>NZ_CP080416.1:0-4513739 GCF_019457495.1 Shewanella aegiceratis | reverse complement strand
TACTTATCCCCAAAAGATCATACAAAAGAGGTGTATTCTATAGCGAGATCACTAGGATCGCTATCCTTTAAATAGATTTATCCCCAGTAAGATCATCTTTATTTATATACGCAGATCCAAAACGATCTTTAACGATCAAAATAATCTGACAAAGCAGCAAACTCAGCTTTATTAAGCGATCCGGATCGATCTATAATTAGCGACCTTCGATCTGGCTAATGATCACTAGATCCACAAGATATAGTGGCCATTCACAGAGTTATCCACACTAGATAGTGTGTAAGGATAACTTGATAAGAAGATATAGAGGCAGATTTTACCCACTTGAGGGTTTTGCTTGTTGACGGGCTTAACTAAAGTGATTACAATTCGGCCTCTTTTTTGCCCTTACCTCTTTTATAGGGATAAGGTTTATTCACCTAACAAAGACGGATTGCCATAATGAGTAAACGTACTTTTCAACCTAGCAACCTGAAGCGCAAGCGTTCTCACGGCTTCCGCGCTCGTATGGCTACTGTTGGTGGCCGTAAGGTTATCGCACGTCGTCGTGCAAAAGGTCGCGCTCGTCTTTCTGCTTAATAAGTAGAAATGCAAGTGACCAGCTATACCTTTACGCGGGAGTTACGTCTGTTAACTCCCGCGCAATTCAAATCTGTATTCTCCAATCCCATCAAAGCTTCTTCAGCTGAAATAACCTTACTCGCCATCCCTAATGAGTTACAGCATCCTCGTATTGGATTAACTGTTGCAAAGCGTTATGTTAAGCGAGCCAATCAGCGCAACCGAGTTAAACGTATCATCCGCGACAGTTTTCGTTTGCACCAACACGAATTACCGCCGCTCGATATCGTCGTGCTCGTCAGAAACGGTGTATTGGAAATGGATAATGCAGCATTGCACAAACTGGTAGAGAAGTTATGGCGCAAGCTCAGTCGCCGTTACAATGGCTAGCCACTAAGCTGATCCGAGGCTACCAAATCTTTATCAGCCCTATACTGGGGCCAAAGTGCCGTTTTCACCCCACATGTTCCAATTACGCGCTCGAAGCGATTCGATTGCACGGATTTGTGAAAGGGAGTTGGTTTGCAGGGAAACGCGTATTAAAATGTCACCCTTTACATCCGGGCGGTGAAGATCCCGTCCCTCCAAAAAATAACAGGTGTAATAAATAGGCTATGGAATCTCAACGCAATATATTGCTCATCGGTCTGCTTTTTGTCAGCTTTTTGCTGTGGCAGCAATGGCAAACAGACAAAAATCCGCAACCGGTTGCCACTGAATCTTCAGTTGTAGCTTCAACCGTCACAGATGCGCACAGTGCTGACGTTCCCGATGCCGATGCTGCTCTTCCAGAAGCAGTAGCCGCCTCTAAAGAACTCATTAGCGTCACGACAGACCAACTGACCCTGAAAATTAACCCAGTGGGTGGTGATATCGTCTACTCTGCGCTGGTGGGTCATAAGCTTGAGCAAGACAAGGAAGAACCTTTCGTCCTGCTGCAGCAAACCAAAGATATCTACTACATCTCTCAGAGTGGTCTGATTGGCCGTAACGGCATCGACAGCAGCGCTAAGGGCCGTGCCCACTTTAGCAGCCAGTCACAGGCCTATACCCTAGCCGATAGCCAGGATACCCTGGAGATCCCACTGACCTATGTTGCCGACAATGGCGTGACCTACACTAAGGTGTTCACCCTGCACAGAGGCAAGTTCGACGTCGGTGTTGAATATCGCATCAACAACACCTCAGCCGAACAGCTACAGGTGCAGATGTATGGTCAGATCAAGCACAGCATCAAGAAAAGCGAAAGCAGCATGATGATGCCGACCTATCGCGGCGCCGCCTTCTCGACAGCAGATACCCGCTACGAGAAGTACAGCTTCGAAGATATGGCCGACAAGAACCTGGACAAGAAGACCCTAGGTGGTTGGGCAGCCATGCTGCAACACTACTTCGTGTCAGCCTGGGTACCACCAGCCAACGATCAAAACACCATCTTCTCTAGCGTAAGCGCCGGCGGCCTGGCCAATATCGGTTTCCGTGGTGCCGTCTATGATGTCGCACCTGGTACACAGCAGACTATTAGCGCCCAGTTCTACGTGGGTCCTAAGGATCAAGAAGCCCTATCGGCCATCTCTGAATCGCTAAACCTGGTAGTTGATTACGGCTTCCTATGGTGGCTGGCAATCCCAATCCACTGGTTGTTGATGTTCTATCAATCATTCGTGGGTAACTGGGGTGTGGCGATTATCCTAATTACGCTGACCGTACGTGGTATGTTGTATCCGCTGACTAAGGCGCAATACACCTCTATGGCCAAGATGCGTAACCTGCAACCTAAGCTGCAGGACATGAAAGAGCGCTTCGGTGATGACCGTCAGAAGATGGGTCAGGCCATGATGGAACTGTACAAGAAAGAGAAAGTGAACCCTATGGGTGGCTGTCTGCCAATCTTGCTACAGATGCCTATCTTCATCGCCCTCTACTGGGTACTGCTGGAAAGCTACGAGCTGCGTCACGCGCCATTCATGCTATGGATCACCGACCTTTCGGTACAAGATCCCTACTATGTACTGCCGCTGCTGATGGGTGTCTCTATGTTCCTGATGCAGAAGATGCAGCCGATGGCGCCAACCATGGATCCTATGCAACAGAAGATGATGCAGTGGATGCCGGTTATCTTTACCGTCTTCTTCCTCTGGTTCCCAGCGGGTCTGGTGCTTTACTGGTTGGTCGGTAACTTGGTGGCCATCACCCAGCAGAAGATCATCTATGCCGGTTTGGAGAAAAAAGGGTTAAAATAACCTCTAGCTCCAACTAATGAAAAAGCGGTCGGATACTCAGTATTGACCGCTTTTTGCTTTTTAATGAAGACAGCTTTCACTCCATCAGCGCAGGAAATACAGTAATGACGACAGATACTATCGTGGCACAAGCAACCGCACCAGGCCGCGGCGGCGTAGGTATCATCAGGGTCTCTGGCGACAAGGCCAGCGACGTAGCCATGGCCGTACTCGGGCATCTACCTAAGGTTCGTTATGCCGACTACTGTGATTTCAAGGCCGCCGATGGCGCGGTGATCGACCAGGGCATCGCCCTCTACTTCAAGGGGCCTAACTCCTTTACCGGCGAAGATGTGCTCGAGCTACAGGGCCACGGCGGCCAGGTAGTGCTGGATATGCTGATCAAGCGTGTCATGGATGTCGGTGGCGTGCGTATCGCCAAGCCGGGTGAATTCAGCGAGCAGGCCTTCATGAACGACAAGCTGGATCTGACCCAGGCCGAGGCGATTGCCGATCTGATCGATGCCACAAGTGAACAGGCGGCCAAGAGCGCGCTCAGCTCGCTACAGGGTGAGTTCTCCACTCAGGTCCACGAGCTGGTGGATCAGGTCACCAACCTGCGTCTCTATGTGGAAGCCGCTATAGACTTTCCCGACGAGGAGGTGGACTTTCTCTCCGACGGTAAGATTGCCGCCTCACTTGGCAAGATCATCACCAAGCTCGATTCGGTGCAGTCCAGTGCCAAACAAGGCGCAATCATACGCGAAGGGATGAAGGTGGTGATCGCCGGTCGCCCCAACGCGGGCAAATCCAGCCTGCTCAATGCCCTGGCGGGTAAAGAGTCGGCTATCGTGACCGAAATCGCCGGCACCACCCGAGACGTGCTGCGAGAACATATCCATCTCGACGGCATGCCGCTACACATCATAGACACGGCCGGCCTGCGCGACACCACAGACACGGTAGAGCAGATAGGGATAGAGCGCGCCTGGGCCGAAATAGAGACTGCCGATCAGGTGCTCTTCATGGTGGATGGCACCACCACGGACGCCATCGATCCCCATGATATCTGGCCAGACTTTATCGATCGCCTGCCCAAAAACCTTGGGGTGACAGTGGTGCGCAACAAGGCGGATCTGACCGGTGAGTCGTTAGACGCCACCGACGAGCAGGGCCACAAGGTGTTCCGCCTGTCTGCCAAGACAGGCTCGGGCGTGGATGAACTCAAGGCGCATCTAAAGTCCCTGATGGGCTATCAGAGCAACCTCGAGGGCGGTTTCCTGGCTCGTCGTCGCCACCTAGAGGCATTAGAGCTCGCCAGCAGTCATCTGGCACTGGGTCAGGAACAGTTAGAGGTCTATCAAGCGGGTGAGCTCCTGGCAGAAGAGCTGCGCATGTGTCAACTGGCACTGTCGGAAATCACCGGAAAGTTCACCTCAGACGATCTCCTCGGCAAGATCTTCGGCTCGTTCTGTATCGGCAAATAAGCATACTTATTGCTCTCTTATTGCACTATAGATGAGCGTTTTTCAAACAGCCATTTATGCTGCCCTCTACGGATAGCCTAAGGCTAGGGCCTTTGCCGTATCCAGAGAAGATTATTTAAACAAACAGTGAAAGATCCCGCAGGGATCTTTCCTCATTTTGGTGCATAAACATCCAAGATGGCGATCGAATTAATCAACAGAGATATCAACAAGTAATTCACTTTGCGATCAAAAGTGGTGCATAACTTAATTTATTATGTAATTTGTTGATTATATTTATTTTTTAGCCTTGTTTGTTTTACGAGCTGCTAAATTTAGATCCCGCGATGGGATCTAAACCAAAAAGTTATACTCAAAAGCATGTCATCAATTTTGGATAAGATCTTTTGGGATCGCTGGGCGAGTATCCTCTGCCACTGGGCAGACTTTCGTATACCTGACGCGCATCCCGCACGGCGCATCGTTCCCCGCGTTTTAGGCCAGATTTACGCTGGCGACTCAGGTAATCCACTCCAGCCATTTGTTGTCATTGTGATTGTTGATCTCAGCTTAAGCTCCTTAAGTGCCAATTACCTTGGGTTGGCCTGATCTTAAACTTAGCTCGGCCAGTCTGAGATCTTATCAAACCTAAGCTCCTATCAAACTTAGAGCCTCAAACTTGAACCAGATGTTCCAAGCCTGGCCAGCTATGTCCGGCAGAGCTCACTCTCGCTCCTTGATAGCTGAGTTCCACGTGAAACTAGGCAGATTTAGCCTCTCGTAGAGAAGAGGTAGAAAGAAACTAGATAGAGAAGAACTATTGATAGAGCAGAGCCATAGATAGCAATGTAATCGTCACAGCAACGATTGTAGGTAGACTTATACCCGGGATAATAGCGTCGGCAGCACCAAACGAGAAAACTATTAGTTAAGCAATCGCTGATCTAAATTTTATAATTGAAATATTTGCGATTTTCAGGCCCGGCCAGGTTGCTGCTTATCTTTAGCTCATGCTTATATTCATCCCAGCTGGCGACATTGCGCCCCCGATTGAGATGGGGAAAAACAAGTTGAGGACTATCGACTTGAGCATCCAACCCAATGAAATTGGCTAAGCGCGGCAAACTCTGGGGATCATCCAGCTGTAAACTCAAGAACTGCTGCGCGCTTCTCTGATCTTGATGAAAATAATCAAACACCTGCTGCTTATGCACTTGATAACAAGTCTTCAGATGCTCAGCATCCATGGGGTCGGCCACGCGATAGATACCAAAGGTATGGCCGAAACTGCGCTTAAGCAGAGGGTGAAAACGCCCTCTTTCTTTATCAAGATGCACCAACATTCGGCTCAGCAGCATCTGCATCGAAGGCACCCAGGCATCTAACGGCCTATCGAGATAGATAAATTTAGCGTCCGGATAGAGGCTATGCAGCTGACGATAATCACTAAAACACGGCGCATCGGAAATGGCATCGGCGAGAATAACGGCCTGTTTGGTAAAGGCCTGGTGCGCCACCCTGAGTCCCATCTCCAGCAGGGCCACACTGACACTTGTGGTGCCGGTTCGCGGCAATCCTATGATGAAGACTTTATTTGTGGGTCTTGCAGGCGGTGCGGACTGATGAGACGACATAGATATGGCTCGGTACAATTGGAGGCGCAGTATAGTGAAAATACCTTGGCAGGAAAACAGACTTTAGGGCCTTAGGCCGTTTATTCACAAGCGTAAAGCCAAGCTGCCAGCACAGAGGCCGCTTTCACTAGGAGATCACTGTTAAATTCGTTTCAACCCTGTACAATCCGCGCCTTGTTTGACCCAAGACGGCATTTTTGTAGATACACCATGATAGATCTGGCGCTGCTTCCCCTCTATTTAACCACGGTAATCGCCCTACTCCTGATCCCCGGGCCCGATATGTTACTCATCGCCAGTTCGAGTCTTAGCTATGGCAAGAAGGTAGGCGTCTATGCCAGCTTCGGTAATGCCACCTCGGGTTTGATCTTGACCCTGCTGGCGGCGATGGGGGTATCGGCGCTGATCGCCCTCAATCCAATTGCACTTGAAGTATTAAGGATCGCCGGTGGTCTCTACCTGCTGAAGATGGGCTGGGACTGTATGCGCGCCACACCGAGTCAGGCGCCGGAGATCGCCGGGCAGAAAAAATTAGCCAGGCAGCTCTATCGCCGCGCGGTGATCAGTAACCTGTTAAACCCTAAGGCGCTGATCTTCTTCGTGCTCTTCTTACCCCAATTTGTCTCCAGCCAACTGACTGCCAGCTCGGCCGAGCAGATGCTGGCCCTTGGGCTAGTGCTCAACATCATGGGCCTCGGCTTCAATCTCTTGCTGGTGGCCCTGGTTGGCAGTCTGGGCAAGAATCTACTCGACAACGAGAAGTTCAGAAGTAATCAGAACAAGTTCATGGGACTGATCTTCTTCGTGTTGGCCATCTGGCTGCTGGCCTCCCAGCTACAGAGCGTGGGCTAAGACGCTTCACGCCGGCATTAGCCTAATCAACGCTTGCCATAGTCCACTAAGGTCTGCCGATAGAGGGCCAGCAATCGCTTGTCCTCCACCGCAACCCCTATACGCTGAGACGGCTTATCGTGCCACTCGTCGTGGGGATACTGACGACCATCAAACTTCTGTATCGTATGGCCTTCGGCCGGCCCATCGGTGACCACTCGAACAGGGCCGTCTCTCAGGGTAAACAGGCTCTTATCGATCACATAGGCAATGGCCGATGGGTCGTGCACATGACAGCCTTCCAGCCCCAGCTTTTGAGAGTAAAACTTGAGATAGAAGCGGCTAATGGTCCAGATAAACTCCCCCGGCTCCCCGGCCGCCTCACGCAGTTCATCGAGATACTCACGGGTAAAGAAGCTCTGCTGCGTTACATCTAAGCCTATGATGGTCACAGGCCAACGCGCGGTAAAGACCAGATCTGCCGCATGGGGATCGTCATGAATATTGGCCTCGGCATAGGGGGTTACATTGCCTCTGTGACCATTGACGCCGAAGGCGCCGCCCATCACCACCACCTCTTTCACCAGATCGACGATATCCGGCGCCGCCTGTAAAGCGAGGGCTAAATTGGTCAGCGGCCCGACTGCCACCAGGGTGATCTCGCCGGGCTGAGCCCGCACGCTATCGATAATATATTGATAGGCGGGTCTGGGATCCGCCTGAAGATCTTTGACGCTGGGCGCATGAAAATCGCCAAAGCCTGTCTCGCCATGGACTATGGTCGTCGGACCCACCGGCGGTCTCACCAGAGGCCTGTCGGCGCCCTTAACCACATCCGCCTTTAGCGCATATTTCTGCTTTAAAAAGAGCGCGTTGGCCGTAGCATTATCTATCGTAGCATTGCCATAAACACAGGTGATCGCCTCGAGCGAGATATCAGGATGCGCCTCGGCAAACAGTATGGCCATCGCATCGTCTATGCCTGGATCCGTATCTAAAATAATTTTCTGCACCATTGAACTTCACTTCCTTAAGCAGACGTATAAAGTGAGACAAGCTTAGCCTGCCCCCGGCCAAACTAACGTGATCCAGCTTGTAGCTCACCAAAGTCGCCAGGGGCATCATCTATAATACAGAGATAAATCGCGGCTAGCCCCTTAGGATGTAGCCGCCAGTATCGCCACAGATTAAAAACTAAATTAAGAAACTAAGTTAAGACACTAAATTAAGAAACTAAAGCATGTTAGACAAAAGCCGGCTGAGCCGCTTCAAGACCCAGATAGATAGCCAAACAGAGATCGCCAAGTTCGATGCGCTGGCAAAAGAGTGGCGCGATCCCCACGGCAAGTTTAAGCATGTGCTCGGCTTCAATCAGACCCGGCTCACGGCCATAGAAGATCAGATCGCCAGCCATTTTGGTCGCGATCTCACCCAGGATATCCCCTTCGATGGGCTATCGTTATTGGACATAGGCTGCGGCGTCGGCCTGCTGTGCGAACCCTTGGCCAGCCAGGGTGCCCGGGTAACGGGCATAGACGCCAGCGAACATAACATTACTCTGGCACGCCGCCACGCTAACAGCTGGTCGCTCCCCATAGATTATCGCCATTGCTTAGCCGGCGATCTTCCGAGGGATCAGCCTCAATATGATGTGATCTTAAATACCGAGGTGATCGAACATGTCGAGGATCAGGCGGCGCTGGTGGCCACCTGTTGTGACCTGTTAAAACCAGGCGGTCTCCTGGTGATGGCGACCCTCAATCGCACCCTGAGATCCTATCTCATCGGCATAATAGGCGCCGAGTACATCATGCGCTACCTCCCCATAGGCACCCACGACTGGCACCACTTCGTTCCCCCCCAAGAACTGGACGAGATGCTCACTCCCCACGGATTGTCGACCAAAGGGGTCGAGGGCATGGCCTTTAATCCCTTCACCCGCCGCTGGAAGATCACCAGCAATTCGGCGGTCAACTATCTGCTCTACGCCAGTAAGCCTATACCTGGGGTTTTAGAAGCCTAATCCCCTTCTGCTCGCGAAATGAGGCAAGCAGAGAAGACCAACGCTAAGAATTGGCTTATGATGGCAGCAATCAGCCTGCTGACAGCATTGCTTGTCTAGCTAGATTAACTATTTGAATTTAGGAAATATAATGGCAAAAATTGAACTAATTGTCGGCACCACCTTGGGAAGCGCCGAGTATGTCGCCGATGAGTTAGCCGCCCAACTGGAGGAGCAGGGCCACGAAACCCAGGTTCATCTGAAGGCCGAACTAAGCGATCTGGATCCCAAGAGCCTGTGGTTGATCGTCTCATCGACACATGGCGCAGGCGATCTGCCCGATAATCTGCAGCCATTTTTCGATGAGATCGACGTTAAAAAGCCGGATCTGAGCAGGACGAAATACGCCTTATGCGCCATAGGCGACTCGAGTTACGACACCTTTTGTCAGGGGCCGGAAAAACTGATCGAGGCGATGGAAAATTGCGGTGCACAAGTCTATGTGGATAAGATCCAGATTGATGTGCAATACGATCCCATCCCCGAAGAGCCCGCCCAGGCGTGGTTGAGCGGCTGGCAAGATAAGCTTTAGATCCCCTCCTCCCTCTTTACACTGATCTCACCCACAGATTAGATCTACCTTATCCACAAATTACGATCCGAAATGATAAATATGTGGATAAGGTATTATTTTGATCTGATCTAACTCTGCATTATTCAACCCACCTCGACAGCTAAGATCTGCATTGTGGATAAGTAAGGGATCTACCCACAAGCTTAATTCATTTAGATCGCGATCAGATCACAGGATCGAACTCTCGTTATCTATTGATTTTAAATGGTAAATAGACTTACCCACAGAAGATCGCGATCCTAATAGTAAACATAACAAAAGATCTATATAAAGATCTTAAGATCTATAAGCCAGATCCTTTGGCGATCGAAAGGCCTAAATTGATCTTTCACCTATGGCTTTCCAAATGCTAAAATACTCGGCTACTCATCGAGTAACTCTGTCCGATCTATGGGCAATATCATTTTTATTTTCGATATAGGTTTTAAGGTAATCTGATGCATTTTCATGAACGGTTTGATGTAATTGTTGTTGGCGGTGGTCATGCAGGAACCGAAGCAGCATTAGCATCTGCTAGGATGGGTTCCAAGACATTATTGTTAACCCATAATATCGATACCTTAGGCCAGATGTCCTGTAACCCGGCAATTGGTGGTATTGGTAAGGGTCACCTTGTTAAGGAGATCGATGCCCTGGGTGGCGCCATGGCCGTTGCAACCGATCATGCAGGTATTCAATTTCGCACCTTAAATTCCAGTAAAGGCCCAGCGGTACGTGCCACTCGTGCACAGGCGGATCGCGCCCTCTATCGCGCCAAGATCCAACAGATCCTGCAAAACCAACCTAATTTACGTCTGTTCCAACAAGCGGTAGACGATCTCATCGTCGAGAATGATCGTGTTATAGGGGTCGTTACCCAGATGGGACTGGCCTTCGAGGCTCCTGCAATCGTACTGACGGCGGGAACCTTCTTAAGCGGCAAGATCCATATTGGTCTGGAAAATTACAGCGGTGGCCGTGCCGGCGATCCGCCATCGATCTCCCTTGCCGATCGTTTACGTGAATTACCGATTCGTGTTGGCCGTCTGAAAACCGGTACGCCACCACGTATCGATGCCAACACCATTAACTTCGATCTCATGACTGAGCAGAAAGGTGACGATCCTTTACCTGTGATGTCTTTTATCGGTGACGTTAAAGATCATCCTAAGCAGATCTCCTGTTTTATTACCCACACCAATGAGCGCACCCACGACATCATTCGTGGCGGGTTAGACAGAAGCCCCATGTATTCAGGGGTAATCGAAGGCATAGGTCCGCGTTACTGCCCTTCAATCGAAGATAAGATCAATCGTTTTGCCGACAAGAGCTCGCATCAGATCTTTATCGAGCCCGAAGGCTTGAACACCAACGAGATCTACCCTAACGGGATCTCCACCAGCCTGCCTTTCGATGTGCAGCTGAACCTGGTGCGTTCGATTCAAGGCATGGAAAACGCCGAGATCATCCGTCCGGGTTATGCCATCGAATACGACTATTTCGATCCGAGAGATTTGAAAAACTCTTTAGAAACCAAGGCAATTTCCGGTTTGTTCTTCGCGGGGCAAATCAACGGTACCACAGGCTACGAAGAGGCCGGTGCCCAAGGCCTGTTGGCGGGCATGAACGCCTCATTGCAGGTACAGGGTAAAGAAGCCTGGTGTCCGCGTCGTGACGAGGCTTATCTCGGCGTCTTGGTCGACGATCTGTCTACCCTGGGAACCAAAGAACCCTACCGCATGTTCACCAGCCGCGCCGAATACCGTCTGTTGCTGCGTGAAGACAATGCCGATCTGCGTCTCACCGAGAAAGGCCGCGACTTGGGTCTGGTGGATGATGAACGCTGGGCTAAGTTCAATGCCAAGCGTGAGGCGATCGAGCTCGAGTTACAGCGTCTGCGTAGTCAGTGGATCCACCCTAACTCGCCGCTGGTTGATGCGCTTAACCCGCATCTCAACACGCCTATCACCCGTGAAGCCACCTTCGAGGAGCTGCTGCGCAGACCCGAGCTAGATTACCCTAAGCTGATGAATGTTGAGGGATTTGGCCCGGCTATCGAAGATCAACGCGCCGCCGAGCAGGTGCAGATCCAGGTGAAATACTCAGGTTATATCCAGCGTCAACAAGATGAGATCGACAAGGCGATTCGCCATGAAAAAACCGGCCTGCCACAGGATCTCGACTATCAAGAGGTGCCAGGCCTCTCCAACGAGGTGATCGCCAAGCTTAACGATCACAAGCCGGATACCGTAGGCCAGGCCTCGCGTATCTCGGGGATCACGCCCGCGGCAATCTCTATTCTACTCGTTCACCTGAAGAAGCGTGGCTTGCTCAGAAAGAGCGCCTAAACCAGCAAAAAATCTATTTTGATGACCGGGATGGGAGGTCAAGCACTTCCCATCCCTGCGACTCGGCTTCATAATATCCCATTGTTTATCGAGGATACTCCTGTGTTAGCAGCCCAATTAGACAGCTATCTTGCCGACATGCAAATGACGGCTACTCCGAAGCAGAAACAGCAACTGCTTGATTTTGTTGCCATGCTTGCCAAGTGGAATAAGGCCTATAACTTGACATCCGTACGGGATCCCGAGCAGATGCTGATCCGTCATATCATGGACAGCCTGGCGGCTAGCCCTCACCTGGTAGGTGAGCGTTTCATCGACGTGGGCACGGGACCTGGCCTACCGGGGATCCCCCTGGCCATAATGAATCCAGATAAAAAGTTTGTGCTGCTCGATAGCCTGGGCAAACGGATTCGTTTTCAAAAACAGGTTCAATTTGAGCTAGCGATAGGTAATATTAGTTCGGTCGAGAGCCGGGTCGAAGCCTATCAGCCCGAAGAGAAGTTTGATGGCGTGCTCAGCCGTGCCTTCGCGTCGATTCAGGACATGTTGCAATGGTGCCACCATCTGCCAAAGCCCACTGGCTGTTTTTATGCCTTGAAGGGACAGTTGAGCGATGAAGAGATGGCGAACATGCCTGAAGGATTCGAGCTGACCGACGTCTTCGAGCTCAAGGTGCCTCGTCTCGACGAACAGCGCCACCTGCTACGGGTGGTCAAAGCGGCTTAGTCCCCTGGGTTAAGAGTTGCATTATTTAACCAGTTCAAGCAATTTGATAGGGCGTTTTACTATCGAATCGACCAACGTGATAGACAGGATGATATTGTGGGTAAAGTGATAGCCGTGGCCAACCAGAAAGGTGGCGTCGGAAAAACAACAACTTGTGTGAACTTAGCGGCCTCTCTGGCGGCCACCAAGCGAAAAGTGTTGCTTATCGATCTCGATCCTCAAGGTAATGCGACTATGGGGAGCGGTGTCGACAAGTACAGCGTCGAAAACACCGCCTATGAACTCTTGGTCGAAGAAAAGTCGGTCGAAGAGGTGGTTTATCGCGACACCGCAGGTAAATACGATCTGATCGCCGGCAATGGTGACGTGACGGCGGCCGAGATCAAGCTGATGGAGTTCTTCGCCCGGGAGATTCGCCTGCGTAACGCCCTGGCCCCAGTCAAAGATTACTATGATTTTATCTTCATCGATTGCCCGCCTTCGCTGAACATGCTGACGGTTAACGCCATGTCGGCCGCCGATTCTGTCTTGGTGCCGATGCAGTGTGAATATTATGCCCTGGAAGGTTTGACCGCCCTGATGGACACCATCAGTAAACTGGCGGCCATGGTGAACCCTGGGCTTTCCATCGAAGGGATCCTGCGCACCATGTACGATCCCCGCAACCGACTCGCTAACGATGTGTCGGATCAATTAAAACAGCATTTTGGCGATAAGGTTTATCGCACTGTGATCCCGCGTAATGTGAGACTCGCCGAGGCGCCAAGTTTCGGTGCCCCCGCCATGTATTACGATAAGTCCAGCGCCGGCGCCAAGGCTTACCTGGCGTTGGCTGGCGAGATCATTCGACGAGCTGAGCAGCATTCTCAGTTAGAGCAAGCTTAAGGAAAAACAGATGACACCCAAAAAACGTGGTCTAGGCAAAGGATTAGACGCACTGTTAAGCACTAGCCATGCGGCGGCAAGACAGGCCCCTATGCAAGAGGCCGAGCCGAATAACAACGAAGAGCTCAAGATGATTGCCCTGGATCTGCTGCAGCCAGGCAAGTATCAGCCCCGCAAGGATATGTCGCCAGAGGCGCTGGAGGAGCTCGCTGAGTCGATCAAGACCCAGGGGATCATTCAGCCTATCGTGGTGCGTAAGGTGTCGGATAAGGGCTATGAGATCATCGCCGGTGAGCGTCGCTGGCGCGCATCTCAATTGGCTAAACTCGACAAGGTACCCTGTATCGTCAAACAGGTGCCGGATGAGGCCGCCGGTGTTATTGCCCTAATTGAGAACATTCAGCGTGAAGATCTCAACGCGATGGAAGAGGCTATCGCGCTGGAGCGTCTGATCAAAGAGTTCGATCTGACCCATCAACAGACGGCTGATGCCGTGGGTAAGTCGCGCACGACTGTATCAAACCTATTACGTTTGAATGGCTTAGAAGAGCCGGTTAAGCGTATGCTGGAATATGGCGATATTGATATGGGGCATGCCCGTGCCTTGCTCGCACTGCCTGGTGATGAGCAAACTAACCTGGCCAGAACCGTGATTGCCAAAGAACTAACTGTTCGTGAAACTGAACGATTAGTGAATAAAACCTTAAATCCACCTGAAATTGTCGATAAACCCGCAAAAGATCAGGATGTCGCCCGTCTAGAGAGCCAATTAATTGAAAAATTAGGGGCAAAAGTTTCCATTAGCCATAACAAAAAAGGCAAGGGCAAAATGGTAATTAACTATCAAAATTTGGCTGAATTGGATGGTATTATTGAGAAAATCCGTTAATTAGCCCAAGTTAACGTAATATTATGTAACTTTGTGACATCTGTTAATCTTTCACTTTTAGACTTTTGGCGTAGATCACGTTAAAAGTCCCCATTTTTACTTACCTTAAACTTGCTTTGAATGTGCGAAAAGGTATACTTTCGCAAGCTTTTTGTACCTCTAAGATGGCCTGATAATTTGTCGTCCGGTCATAGAAACAAAAAGTAAGAATGCGGAGAAGATGAATTGAGCAAGGTTTTAGCACGTCGTGGCCGGTGGTCTGCCTATAAATTGGTGTTGATGCAGGCGGCGGTGGCTGGGGGTGTTTCGATTGTCTTTTTCGCCGTGTGGGGAGCTCAGTACGGACTGTCTGCGTTAGCAGGTGGTGCCATTGCTGTACTCCCTAATTTTGTATTCGCGACCCTCGCTTTTTCCCATACGGGAGCAAGTTCAGCAGGAAAGGTAATGAAAACCTTTTACTGGGGGGAAGCGGTAAAGTTGCTGTTAACCATAGCAATGTTCTCGCTGGTATTTATCAATCTTAAAGTGGTCTTTATGCCGCTTTTTGTTTGTTATATCTCGGCGCTAATAGTGCATTGGACAGCTCCTTTATACTTCAAGCAAAGTTAAGTGGGATGAATCATGGCTGCAACTGGTGAAGCGTTAACACCGCAGGGCTATATCCAGCACCACCTTACCAACTTACACGTTGGTGAAGGCTTCTGGACATGGCACATTGATTCGTTGTTCTTTTCGGTTGGGCTTGGTGTTCTATTCTTGTGGCTATTCCGTAGCGTTGGCAAGAAGGCAACGACAGGTGTTCCCGGTAAGCTTCAATGCTTTATCGAGATGATCGTTGAATTCGTCGATGGCAGCGTGAAGGAAACCTTCCATGGCCGCAATCCTGTTATTGCTCCGTTGGCACTAACGATTTTTGTGTGGGTATTCATGATGAACTTCATGGATATGATTCCAGTTGACTGGATTCCTGAGCTGGCAGCTGCTGCCGGTATCCCATACATGAAAGTGGTACCAACGACCGACCTAAACATCACCTTCAGCTTAGCTATCGGTGTGTTTGTGCTGATTATCTACTACAGCATCAAGGTCAAGGGCGTTTCAGGCTTTGTTAAAGAACTGACATTACAGCCTTTTAACCATAAGGCAATGATACCCGTCAACCTCCTACTAGAGTCGGTTACCCTGATCGCTAAGCCTATTTCATTGGCATTGCGTCTGTTCGGTAACTTGTACGCAGGTGAGTTGATCTTCATCCTTATTGCGTTGATGTATGGTGCTAACTTGGCGTTATCTGCCCTAGGTGTGACTCTACAACTAGGTTGGTTAATCTTCCATATTTTGGTTATCACTCTGCAGGCGTTTATCTTCATGATGCTGACGATCGTGTATCTCAGCATGGCACATGAAGATCATTAAGGGTTGCTGAAGAAATTTTTTTTAAGCTAAATCACAAACTAACTAAAGATTTAGAATATTGGAGATAGAGATGGAAACTGTATTAGGCATGACAGCTATCGCTGTTGCTCTACTGATTGGTATGGGTGCTCTAGGTACCGCTATCGGTTTCGGCCTACTAGGTGGCAAGTTCTTGGAAGGCGCTGCGCGTCAACCAGAAATGGCTCCTATGCTACAAGTTAAGATGTTCATTGTTGCTGGTCTATTGGATGCGGTAACCATGATCGGTGTAGGTATTGCACTATTTATGCTGTTTACTAACCCACTGGGTGCAATGCTGTAATCAACGCTTCTGTCTTTAATCTAAATAGGAGGCTGTTGTGAATATCAACGCTACCCTAATCGGTCAGACGGTTGCCTTTATTATCTTCGTGTGGTTCTGCATGAAGTTTGTTTGGCCCCCTTTGATGAATGCCATCGAAGAGCGCCAAAAAAGGATCGCCGACGGTCTAGCTGATGCTGATCGTGCTGTAAAAGACCTAGAGTTGGCCCAGGCGAAAGCCACCGACCAACTAAAAGAAGCTAAGGCAACTGCTAACGAAATCATTGAGCAAGCTAACAAGCGTAAAGCTCAGATTGTCGATGAGGCCAAAGCCGAAGCAGACGCTGAGCGTGCGAAAATCATCGCTCAGGGTAAAGCAGAAATTGAAGCTGAACGTAATCGCGTGAAAGAAGACCTGCGTAAGCAAGTTGCTGCTCTGGCTATCGCCGGTGCAGAGAAGATCCTTGAGCGTTCGATTGATGAAGCCGCCCACAGTGACATAGTTAACAAACTTGTTGCTGAAATTTGATTAGGGAGTGAGTTATGGCTGAATTAAGCACCATCGCTCGTCCTTACGCAAAGGCAGCATTTGACTTTGCTATTGAGAAAAATGCAGTAGAAAGCTGGGCTGAAATGCTTAGCTTTGCCGCTCAAGTCAGTGAAAACGAGACGATGAAGCCGCTGCTGTCTGGTGCGCTTTCGAGCAGCCAGCTTGCCGACCTTTTCATTAAGGTGTGTGGTGAGCAGATCAATGAGCAAGGTCAAAATCTGATAAAGGTAATGGCTGAAAACGGTCGTTTGGAAGTACTTCCTGCTGTATATGAACTCTTTCATGAGTTCAGCAACGAGTGGGCGAAAGAGGTTGAAGCATCTGTTGTTTCTGCCACTGAGCTTAGCGCAGAGCAACAGCAACAAATTAGTGCTTCTCTAGAAAAACGTCTCACACGCAAAGTTAAGCTGAATTGCAGCGTAGATGCCAGCCTGGTGGCTGGTGTAATCATCACGGCAGGTGACCTGGTCATAGATGGCTCGGTCAGCGGTAAACTAAACCGCCTGTCTGAAAAGCTGCAGTCGTAATTGGGAGTTTGAGCATGCAACTGAATTCCACTGAAATCAGCGATCTGATTAAACAGCGGATCGAGCAGTTCGAAGTCGTTAGTGAAGCTCGCAACGAAGGTACTATCGTTGCAGTGAGCGACGGCATTATTCGCGTTCACGGCCTTGCCGATGTAATGCAAGGTGAGATGATCGAACTGCCTGGTAACCGTTATGCGATCGCGTTGAACTTAGAACGTGATTCTGTCGGTGCCGTAGTTATGGGTCCTTATGCCGATCTGGCAGAAGGCCAAAAAGTTAAGACAACTGGTCGTATCTTGGAAGTGCCTGTTGGCCGTGGTCTACTTGGCCGCGTAGTTAACACTCTGGGCCAACCAATCGACGGTAAAGGACCTATCGATAACGATGGTTTCTCTCCTGTTGAAGTGATCGCACCAGGCGTTATTGAACGTAAGTCGGTTGATCAGCCAGTACAAACTGGTTATAAAGCCGTTGACTCTATGATCCCAATCGGTCGTGGTCAGCGTGAGCTGGTCATCGGTGACCGTCAGACTGGTAAGACAGCACTGGCGATCGATGCCATCATCAACCAAAAAGATTCAGGCATTAAGTGTGTATACGTAGCAGTAGGCCAGAAGGCTTCTACCATTGCTAACGTGGTACGCAAACTTGAAGAACACGGCGCACTGGCTAATACAGTGGTTGTTGTGGCAACAGCTTCTGAAGCTGCAGCGCTACAATACCTGGCTCCGTACTCAGGTTGTTCAATGGGTGAATACTTCCGTGACCGTGGTGAAGATGCACTGATCGTATATGATGATCTTTCTAAGCAAGCTGTTGCTTACCGTCAGATCTCATTGCTACTGAAGCGTCCACCAGGACGTGAAGCATACCCAGGTGATGTTTTCTATCTTCACTCTCGTCTACTTGAACGTGCTTCACGCGTTAACGCTGAGTACGTTGAGAAGTTCACTAATGGCGAAGTTAAGGGCCAAACCGGTTCTTTGACTGCACTGCCTATTATTGAAACTCAAGCGGGTGACGTATCTGCATTCGTACCGACCAACGTAATTTCGATTACCGATGGTCAGATCTTCCTTGAAACTGACCTATTTAACTCAGGCCTACGTCCTGCGGTTAACCCAGGTATTTCGGTTTCTCGTGTTGGTGGTGCGGCTCAGACTAAGATCATCAAGAAACTGTCTGGCGGTATCCGTACTGCACTTGCACAGTATCGAGAGCTTGCAGCGTTCTCTCAGTTTGCATCTGACCTTGACGATGCAACTCGTGCTCAGCTTGAGCATGGTGAGCGTGTTACCGAACTCATGAAGCAGAAGCAATACGCGCCAATGAGCGTAGCCGACCAGTCTGTGTCTATTTTCGCAGCTGAAAAAGGTTACCTAAAAGGCGTTGAGCTGAACAAGATCGGTGATTTCGAAGCTTCTTTGCTCTCTTACATGAACAGCGAGCATGCTGACCTAATGAAGACTATCAACGAGACTGGCGACTACAATGCCGACATCGAAGGTGGTTTGAAGGCTGGCCTCGACAAGTTCGTAGAAACCCAAACCTGGTAAAGACACGGAGGTGTCTTAAGGCACCTCAGGTCCAGATTGGAGAGTAAAGATGGCCGGCGCTAAAGAGATTAAAACCAAGATCGCGAGTGTTCAGAACACTCAGAAGATCACATCCGCAATGGAGATGGTTGCAGCCAGCAAAATGCGCAAGGCGCAGGATCGCATGGCAGCGAGCCGTCCATACGCGGAAAATATGCGTAAGGTGATCGGTCACGTGGCGCAGGGTTCTCTCGAATATAAGCATCCATATTTGGAAGTGAGAGAAGCTAAGCGAGTTGGTTACATTGTTGTGTCAACCGACCGTGGTCTTTGTGGTGGTCTTAACGTCAACCTATTTAAGAAGGTTGTCGCGGACGTGAAGAAGCAGCGTGAAGCCGGAGCGGAAGTTGAATTCTGCCCAATCGGCGCACGCAGCGTACAATTCTTCAACAGCTTTGGCGGAAAAGTGTCTGCTCACGCGTCAGGATTAGGCGATGCTCCTAAGCTCGCTGACCTGATCGGAACAGTACGCGTAATGCTAAAAGCATACAACGAAGGCACGCTAGACCGTCTGTACGTAGTATTCAACAAGTTTGTGAATACCATGAGCCAGACGCCTGTGATCGAACAGCTGCTACCTTTGCCTAAGTCAGAAGAAGATGAGATTTCTCATCACTGGGATTACCTGTACGAGCCTGATCCAAAAGAACTTTTGGAGACCTTATTGGTTCGTTATGTGGAGTCTCAAGTGTATCAAGGTGTTGTTGAAAACATCGCATCAGAGCAGGCAGCCCGTATGGTTGCTATGAAGGCTGCGACAGACAACGCTGGTGAACTTATCGATGACTTGCAGTTGGTCTACAACAAGGCCCGTCAGGCTGCGATTACGCAAGAACTGTCGGAAATTGTTTCTGGTGCCGCTGCGGTTTAGGCTGGGTAACGAATACAAGTTTTAGAGGATTAATCATGAGCACAGGTACTGTTGTCCAAGTAATTGGCGCGGTTGTGGACGTTGAGTTTCCACATGATGCCGTACCTCAGGTCTATGACGCTCTAGAGATCAAAAGTGAAGGCTTGGTGCTGGAAGTTCAGCAGCAGCTTGGTGGTGGTGTAGTTCGTACCATCGCTATGGGTTCTTCAGATGGTCTGCGTCGTGGTATCGAGGTAGTAAACACAGGTTCACCTATTACTGTTCCGGTTGGGAGTGCAACTCTTGGCCGTATCATGAACGTACTAGGTCAGCCAGTTGATGAAGCGGGTCCTATCGGTGAAGATGAGCGTTATGTGATTCACCGTGAAGCTCCTTCATATGAAGATCAATCAAACACTACTGAGCTTTTAGAAACTGGTATCAAGGTAATCGACCTTGTATGTCCGTTTGCTAAGGGTGGTAAAGTAGGTCTGTTTGGTGGTGCGGGTGTTGGTAAGACAGTTAACATGATGGAACTGATCAACAACATCGCTAAAGCACACTCTGGTTTGTCAGTATTCGCCGGTGTAGGTGAGCGTACTCGTGAGGGTAACGACTTCTACTACGAGATGGAAGAATCTGGCGTACTCGACAAAGTGGCCATGGTTTATGGTCAGATGAACGAGCCTCCAGGAAACCGTCTACGTGTGGCACTGACCGGTCTGACTATGGCTGAGAAGTTCCGTGACGAAGGTAAAGACGTACTATTGTTCGTCGATAACATTTATCGTTACACCCTAGCGGGTACCGAAGTATCTGCACTGCTAGGCCGTATGCCTTCAGCGGTAGGTTACCAGCCAACACTGGCTGAAGAGATGGGTGTTCTTCAGGAGCGTATTACCTCTACTAAGACAGGGTCTATTACCTCTGTTCAAGCGGTATACGTACCTGCGGATGACTTGACGGATCCGTCACCAGCAACAACCTTCGCTCACTTGGATGCGACCGTTGTATTGTCACGTAACATTGCTTCTCTGGGTATCTACCCAGCGGTTGACCCACTGGATTCGACTTCACGTCAGCTAGATCCACAGGTTGTTGGCCAAGAGCACTATGACGTAGCAAGTGGTGTACAGAACGTACTACAGCGCTATAAAGAGCTGAAAGACATCATCGCGATTCTGGGTATGGACGAACTATCTGATGAAGATAAGACTACCGTTGCCCGTGCGCGTAAGATTGAAAAATATCTGTCTCAGCCATTCTTCGTAGCAGAAGTATTCACCGGTTCTCCAGGTAAGTACGTTGCCCTTAAAGACACTATCCGTGGCTTTAAAGGCCTATTGGAAGGTGAGTTCGACCACATTCCAGAGCAAGCGTTCTACATGGCAGGTTCAATCGACGAAGTTATCGAGCGAGCTAACAAAAAATAATCAGGCGTTAGCTTGATATTTTAAGGAGAACGGATGGCAGCCATGACAGTACAACTTGATATTGTAAGCGCAGAAAGCAGCATCTTTTCGGGTCTGGTAGCACACCTACAAGTCTCAGGTGCTGAGGGTGATTTAGGCGTTATGCCTGGTCACGCCCCTCTGCTTACGCATATCAAACCTGGCATGGCGCGCATCGTCAAACAAGATGGTAAAGAGGAAGTCTTTTATCTTTCGGGTGGTATCCTGGAAGTACAACCTTTCTCAGTATCAGTATTGGCTGACGTAGTATTGCGTGCCGAAGAGATTGATGAGCAGGCAGCCGTAGAAGCCAAGCGTCGTGCAGAAGCCCATATGGCTAACGCTGGCGCAGACTTTAACTATGCCGCTGCAGCGATTGAATTAGCTCAGGCTATCGCTCAATTGCGCGTTGTAGAGACCATCAAGAAGAACATTGCCAGATAAGGTTATTGTTTGATGATAAAAGGCGGTGCCCTTGGGTGACCGCCTTTTTTGTATCTGTTTCCCATCCCCGATTATCTTTCTACTCCCTTTACGTGATCGAGCCTGGCGTTTAGATCTCAGGGCAATGATAGGCTGATGCCCTTGTTTTCAATGAGGGATATTCCATGCAACAAGTCTTAATCGTCGTCAACGATGCGCCTTACGGGTCTGAGAAACTCTTTAACGCCCTGCGTCTGGCGATACAGCTCAACGAACAGACTTCTACACCTAAGGTTAAGCTGTTTCTCTTGTCCGACGCCGTGACGGGCGTGTTACCCAGGCAGCAACCGGGTGAGGGCTATAACCTACAGCAGATGCTGGAGATTATCTTGGCCCAGGGCGCCGAGGTGAAGTATTGCACCTCCTGCGTGCAGGCTCGCGGGCTTAATGAGCTGAGTGCTATCGAGGGATGTGTGAAGGCCACCATGGATGATCTCGCCCTCTGGTTGCTGCAGTCGGACAAGGTGATCAATTTCTAACGGCTTTAAAGGTGCACCGCGTGTCGCTTTTGCTGGCGCAATCTATTAAAATCGGCCCACTTAATTTGCATTTTTTTCTGTATCAGCAGTAATCATTCAAGGATATCTTCATGGCACTGAACGTCGTTATTTTGGCCGCAGGCAAAGGGACTCGCATGCGCTCAGACCTTCCCAAGGTTCTCCATCCCATCGCCCATAAGAGCATGGTGCAGCATGTGATAGATACCGCACATCAACTGGGGAGTGAGGCTATTCAGCTGGTCTATGGTTATGGCGCCGATAAACTTAAGGCCAGGTTGGGTGAGCAGACGCTGAACTGGGTATTGCAAGCCGAGCAGTTGGGTACCGGTCATGCCGTGGCTCAAGCCAACGACAATATTGGCGACGATGATACTGTTCTGATCCTCTACGGCGATGTGCCTCTGATCCAGGCCTCGACACTGGAAGCCCTGTTGGCGGTACGTGATGCTAATGGCCTAGCCATTCTTACCGTGAACCTGCCTGATCCAACCGGTTATGGTCGCATCGTACGTGAGGCCGGTAAGGTGGTGGGAATCATCGAGCAGAAGGATGCCAACGAGGAACAACTTAAGATCAATGAGATCAACACAGGCATCATGGCCGCGCCAGGCAAGCAGCTTAAGGCCTGGTTGGGTCAGCTGTCGTCGGACAATGCCCAAGGCGAATATTATCTTACCGATATCGTCGCTATGGCCCATCGTGACGGCGTGAGCATCACCACGGCGCAGCCAGCATCTGCCATTGAGGTGGAAGGCGCGAACAATCGTGTGCAGCTAGCTCAGTTGGAGCGCGCCTATCAGGCACGTGCCGCCGAGAAGTTGATGCTAGAAGGCGCAAACCTACGTGACCCTGCCCGCATCGATGTGCGCGGCGATGTTACCGTTGGTATGGATGTGATGATCGATGTGAATGTGGTCTTCCAGGGTAAGGTTACCATAGGTAATAATGTGACTATCGGCGCCGGCGCCATCCTCATCGACTGTGAGATTGGCGATAACGCCGAGATTAAACCTTATTCTATTATCGAAAATGCGATTGTGGGTGAAGCCGCCAGTGCCGGTCCCTTTGCCCGTCTGCGCCCAGGTGCCGAGCTCAAGCGCGACGCCCATATTGGCAACTTCGTCGAGATGAAGAAGGCGGTACTGGGTGAAGGCTCTAAGGCGGGTCACCTAGCCTATATTGGCGATGCTCAGGTGGGCGCTGGGGTGAATATCGGTGCCGGTACCATTACCTGTAACTATGACGGTGCCAACAAGCACCTGACGGTGATCGAAGACGACGTGTTTGTGGGCAGCGATACTCAGCTGGTGGCGCCTGTGACCATAGGTAAGGGGGCCACATTAGGTGCGGGCTCAACCATTACCCGTGATGTGGCGGCCGATGAGCTGGTGATCACTCGAGTGAAACAGCGTCATCTGACTGGCTGGACACGTCCTGTGAAGCAAAAGAAATAAGCTCACAAAAGTAAGAAGAAGCGACCTCTATGGTCGCTTTTTTTATGCCTATTTTCATTGAAGAACTGCCAATTCTCTGGCTGATAAGGCTAATTTAGTGAACTGGATCGGCCTACAGTGTAAAGGGATGTAAATAAGCTTAAATAAAAACAATTCTCATTTATATTTGTCGCAACTTTCGTTTACTTGTTGTTTAGTGGTGAGGTTTGCATGTCATTTAAGCTAGGTTCGTTTAACTATTCTCCTGTCGGTTTCGCCGTGTTGGCCGCCCTGGCGGCGACGCCTGCAGTGGCCGATGATGCCGAAAGCAGCCTGGTTGAGGCAAATATCGAACGTATTACCGTGACGGGGCGAACCTTTAACGACTATAAGGTGGGCGTTGCCTCCGGCGCCATGCGCGGCGATATTGATCTTATGGATACGCCGCAATCTGTGGCGGTGATCCCCGACTTTGTGACCGACGAGCAGTTGGCGACCAACCTGTCAGAGGTACTGGTGAACGACTCGAGTGTCACCAGCGGCAGCGAGAAGTGGAATCGGCAGGTATTTAACATCCGCGGTTTCGAGCTGTCATCGGGCTCGGGTTATCTGATCAATGGTCAGCAGCAGTGGTCTCACTATGTGCAGCCTATCGAGACCCTGCAACAGGTCGAGGTGTTAAAAGGCCCCTCTAGCATGCTCTATGGCCAGTCTGGCCCAGGCGGCCTGATCAACATGGTCACCAAGAAGCCTAGCTATGACACCCTGTTTGAGCTGGGCTTCGACACCGACGAGCATGGCTCGACCCGTTTTCAGCTGGATGCCGGTGGCAGCCTGAATGAGGCCCAGACTATACGCTACCGCACTGTGCTGGTTAAGCAAGACACTCAATATTGGCGTGAATATCAGGACGGCAGCAATCAGGAGCGGGATCGCTGGTTGGGCTATCTGAACCTTGAGTTCGATATCACCGACGATCTCATGCTGTCGCTTAAGTATGACCATACTCAGGATAAGACGGGCATAGACCGTGGTGGCTGGCTCAACAGTCGAGGTGAGCTGATCGGTGGCCGTGACATCATCTGGGATCAGCCCTGGGCCTTTACCGACAACACCATCTCAAACCTGGGTGCCGAGCTAACCTATCATCTCAGCGACGATTGGCAGGTCAAGGCGGGTTATAACGATCAGCAGTTTAATCGTCAGCGTTTAGATTCCTCACCTAGCCTGGTAAAGGGCTCGGAAGATCCCTTCGCGGATGGCTACACCATTAGCCCGTTCGATCGTTATGATGATTGGCAACACAAGACGGGCTTCATCGACTTTACCGGCGACTTTAGCACCGGTGACTTCGAGCACAAGCTGTTGATCGGCGCCAATATGCTGGACTACTACTATGGCCAGCTAAAGGAGGCGGGAGATAAGAACCAGCTGGTGATGCCGGGGCAGCCTGTGCCTCGTCCGGACTTGGATTATCATCGCGACACCACCAAGTCTGAGTCCGACTATAAACATTATGGCTTCTATATTCAGGATCTGATGACCATCAACCAGCAATGGCAGCTATTGGCTGGCGTGCGCTACGATGAGCAGAAGAAGGACGGTAAGGGCAACAACAGCTATGCGGTATCGCCTAAGTTTGGGGTGATCTACTCGCCGGCGGAGAATGGCAGCATTTACTTCAATTACTCTAAGAGCTTCACGCCACAGGGGATGGTGAATGATCCGGATGATGTGAACGATCAGATGAATCTGGACCCAGAGTATGGCGAGCAGTATGAGGTCGGCACTAAGTGGGAGCTGTTCGATGGCAGTCTGCTGCTAACCGGCGCTGTCTTCGATATTACGGTATCCAATGTTACCGTGACCCAAGATCTTGAGGTGATCCCGACCAGTGGCGATAAGACGATCACCACTCAATCCGGTGAGCAGCGTCATAAAGGCTTCGAGATGGGGGCTCAGGGACAGCTGAGCGACAAGTGGTTTATGACAGGATCTATGATGTATCTCGATGCCGAGTATCAGCGGCCGGAAGAAGACAGACTCAACGGCAAGACGCCTGTGGACGCGCCCGAGTGGTCGGCCAACATCTGGACCCGCTACGAGATGACAGAGGCCTTAGCGCTTAACTTTGGTGCCATCTATGTGGGCGAGCGTTTTGCCAATACGGATAACACCATCACCAAGGATGCCTATGTGCGCTTCGATATCGGCGCCGCCTATACCATGGATGTGATGGGGAGCGATGTCAGCGTACGCCTCAATGTGAAGAACCTGTTCGATACCTATTATCTGGCCGGTGGTACCAATACGGATGTTACCGTGGGTGAGGGACGTCACTTTGGCTTAGCGCTGCAAGCCAAGTTCTAAACTCAATTTCATTTCACTCATTAAGCCGCTATCTGTGATAGCGGCTTTTTGCGTTTTTAGCTCGGTTTTCAATCTTTACTACTGGTAAAAAAGTTTCGAATCACTATAATTCATCTTTCGAAACGAAACTTAAGTGAAACTCTTTGTGAATAAACGAAACACTCAGCAGCGCCGCCATAGCATTATTGCCGTCTTGAATGAGACTGGCGAGGTGAGCGTCGACGAGCTGGCTAATCGTTTCGAGACCTCCGAAGTCACAATACGTAAAGACTTGGCAGTGCTGGAAAAAACCGGTCTGCTGCTGCGTCGTTACGGTGGCGCCGTGGCGATCCCAGATGAGGTGACTCAGCAGTTCAGCGCCAAGATAGCCCCCAATAAGCTATCTATCGCCGAGGCTGCCGCCAGGCTGATTAAAGATCATAACCGCATCATCATAGATAGCGGCAGCACCACCTCGGGCCTGGTACAGCAACTCAATACCAAGCGCGGCCTGGTGGTGATGACCAACTCGTTGCAGCTGGCCAACGCCATACACGAGCTGGAAAATGAGCCGACGCTACTGATGACGGGCGGCACCTGGGATCCCCATTCAGAATCTTTCCAGGGACAGGTGGCCGAACAGGTGCTGCGCTCCTATAACTTCGATCAGCTGTTTATCGGCGCCGATGGGATAGATCTCGCCAGAGGCACCACCACCTTCAACGAGTTGACCGGCCTGAGCAAGGTGATGGCCGAGGTCTCCCGCGAGGTGATCGTCATGGTGGACTCAGACAAGATAGGCAGGCGCATACCTAACCTGGAGCTGCCATGGCAGCAGATAAGCGTGCTGGTGACCGACGACAGAGTCGATGAACGGACGGTAGAACAGATTATCGAGCAGGGTGTAGAGGTGATTCTCGCGCCCTACTCAAAGTAAATTTTTAAATTAGTAAGAGTAAGTAGGAAAAAACTATGTGCGGAATCGTTGGCGCAGTGGCGCAAAGGGATGTTGCGGAAATTCTAGTCGAGGGGCTACGCCGCCTCGAATATCGTGGTTATGACTCTGCCGGTGTGGCGGTGATTCATAACAATGAACTGGCAAGCACTCGCCGTGTAGGCAAGGTGCAAGAGCTGTCTAGTGCCTTAGAGCAGGCACCGCTCGTCGGTGGCACGGGTATCGCACACACGCGCTGGGCGACCCATGGCGAGCCGAGTGAGCGTAATGCCCACCCTCACCAGTCCAGCGGTGACATTGCCGTGGTGCACAACGGCATCATCGAAAACCATAACAAGCTACGCGACATGCTGAAGGGCCTGGGTTACACCTTTAACTCAGACACAGATACCGAAGTGATCTGCCACCTGGTACACCATGAGCTTAAGTCTCATGACACTCTGCTTGGCGCTGTGCAGGCCACGGTCAAACAACTCGAAGGCGCCTACGGCACTGTGGTGATCGACCGCCGTGACAGCGAGCGCATGATAGTCGCCCGCTCAGGCAGCCCACTGGTGATAGGTTTTGGCCTGGGCGAAAACTTCGTCGCCTCGGATCAGCTGGCGCTGCTGCCCGTGACCCGCTCGTTCGCCTTCCTCGAAGAGGGTGATGTGGCCGAGGTAACCCGTCGCACCGTGAGTATCTTCGATGTCGATGGCAACGCGGTTGAGCGTGAAGTGAAAGAGTCTGAAGTGACCCATGATGCGGGCGACAAGGGCGAGTACCGTCACTACATGCTCAAGGAGATCTATGAGCAGCCTCGCGCAATCGCTCATACCCTGGAGGGACGCATCGCTGGTGGCCATGTGCTGGATTCTGCCTTCGGTGAAAACGCGGCTGAGTTCCTAAAAGATATCAAACACGTGCAGATCATCGCCTGTGGTACCAGCTATCACGCGGGTATGGCGGCACGTTACTGGCTTGAGGATTGGGCCGGCGTTTCCTGTAACGTCGAGATCGCCTCCGAATTCCGTTACCGTAAATCGCACCTGTTCCCCAATAGCCTGTTGGTGACCATCTCTCAGTCGGGCGAAACCGCCGATACCCTGGCCGCGCTGCGTCTGGCCAAAGAGATGGGCTACAAGGCAACCCTGACTATCTGTAACGCGCCAGGTTCTTCTCTGGTGCGCGAGTCGGACATGGCGTACATGATGAAGGCGGGCGCCGAGATCGGCGTGGCCTCAACCAAGGCCTTTACCGTTCAGCTAGCAGGTCTCCTAATGCTGACCGCCGCTGTCGGTCGTCACAACGGCATGTCTCCCGAGATGCTGGCCGAGATCACCCAGAGTCTGCAGTCTATGCCGGCTAAGGTGGAGCAGGCGCTGGGCTTGGATGATGCCATCGCCGAGTTGGCCGAAGACTTTGCCGATAAGCATCATGCCTTGTTCCTGGGCCGCGGCGATCAATATCCTATCGCGATGGAAGGTGCGCTCAAGCTTAAGGAGATCTCTTACATCCACGCCGAAGCTTATGCATCTGGTGAGCTTAAGCACGGTCCGCTGGCACTTATCGATGCCGATATGCCTGTGATCGTCGTGGCGCCAAACAACGAACTGCTTGAGAAGCTCAAGTCGAATGTCGAAGAGGTGCGTGCCCGTGGTGGCCTCATGTATGTGTTTGCCGACAAGGACGCCGAGTTCGAGTCAGACGACACCATGAAGGTGATCCCAGTGCCACATTGTGATGACTACATGGCGCCGCTCATCTACACCATCCCGCTACAGCTGCTCTCTTATCATGTCGCCCTGATCAAGGGGACCGACGTGGATCAGCCGCGTAACCTGGCAAAATCGGTGACGGTAGAGTAATTTGCGCTCTTAAACTAAGCCCCATATCAGAAAAAGCAGCCTCTCTAACGGCTGCTTTTTTTATGCCTGCCGCTTTTTCACCACGCTTTCGATTTTTTCTTCCTGAGTTCCTTGACCTGTGTCTAACACACAGGTTTATAGTCAAGGCATGAGCTTAAAAAATGTCTTGTTGGAGTGGATATGCGCGTCAATCAACTAGCAAAGAATCTCAATATCACGGGTGATACCGTGCGCTTTTATACCCGCATCGGCCTGCTGAGCCCGGCTAAGTCTTCGGTCAACGGCTACAAGGACTACAGCGACAAGGATCAGTCGCGTATGCAGTTTATCTTAAGTGCCAGAAACCTGGGGTTTAGCGTCGATGAGATCAAGGTGATCTTCTCGCGCACGGATCAGGGCGAGAGCGCCTGTGGCCTGGTGCGGCAGATGATCCAGCAGAAGCTAGAGGAGACTGAGAAGCAGTTTGAAGAGATGGTGAAGCTGAGACGTAAGCTGTCGAATGCTGTGGAAGATTGGTCCCACAAGCCGGACAAGGCGCCGACCGGCAATATGATCTGCCACCTAATCGAAGGCACTTATGCAGAAAGCAGTCAGTTAGAAGCCAATCGTGACTCAAGCATGATGCCTAGCCTGGAGGATTGAAGATGGACACCAACAGAGTACAACTCAACATCATAGGCGCCGGCTGTGCCAGCTGCGTCGGTAAGATAGAGAAGGCATTAAAATCTGTGCCCGGTGTCGACTCGGCCGAGATGAACTTTGCCGAGCGCATCGTCGAAGTATCTGGAACGGCAACGCCGGAGCAGCTGATTGCGGCGATCGAGGCAGCGGGTTATAACGCTACTCAGCTGCAGGCCGAGGCGGGTAATGATGCCATAGATGAGAAGGAGCAGGCGGATCTCGACTATTACCGCAGCCTGCTGCGCCATACCTTTATCGCCCTGTCTGTGGGTATTCCCTTGATGATCTATGGCCTGTTTATCGGCGAGATGACGGTAACGACCACGACCGAACAGCTAGCCTGGGGGCTGGTGGGCTTAGTGACTCTGAGCATCATGCTCCTGTCTGGTAAACACTTCTATGTGGGGGCGTGGAAATCCTTTGTGCACCACAACGCCAACATGGACACGCTTATCGCCTTAGGCACCGGCACCGCCTGGCTCTATTCCATGCTGGTGGTCGCCTTTCCAACCCTGCTGCCCGAGATGGCGCGCCACGTCTATTTTGAGGCCACGGCGATGATCATAGGTTTGATCAACCTGGGGTTGGCATTGGAGGTCAAGGCCAGGGGCAAGACCTCAGAGGCAATTAAGCGCCTGATCGGCTTACAGGCCAAGACGGCGCGGGTGATACGCGACGGTAAGGAACTGGATATCGACATCGCTCAGGTGCTGCAAGGCGATAAGGTACGGGTGCGCCCAGGTGAGAAGATCCCCGTCGATGGTGTGGTCATCGAGGGCACCACCATGGTGGATGAGTCTATGTTGACTGGCGAACCTATGCCGGTTGAGAAGGCTATCGACAGCGAGGTTGTCACGGGAACCCTAAACAAGTCCGGCTCTATTGTCTTTAGCGCGACCCGGGTGGGTAAAGACACTGCTTTAGCCAGAATCATCGCCATGGTGAAGCGGGCACAAAATTCTAAGCCACCAATCGGTCGACTTGCCGATGTAATTGCCAGCTATTTCGTTCCTGCCATCATGATCATCGCCATCGTTAGCGCCATGGTGTGGTTTAACTTCGGCCCCGAGCCTTCCATGGTGTTTGCCATCGTCTCGGCCACAACCGTGTTGATCATCGCCTGTCCCTGTGCCCTTGGGTTGGCTACGCCTATGTCTGTCATGGTGGGTGTGGGCAAGGCCGCCGAGTCTGGAGTGCTGATCCGTAACGGCGAGGCGCTACAAACCGCCTCTAAGATCAGTGTCATGGTGCTGGATAAGACGGGCACTATCACTCAGGGTTCACCTCAGGTCACAGATGTGGTGGTGACTCAGGTGTCTTCCATTGGTGAGGATGAGGTATTAGCCCTGGCGGCCGGTATTGAGCGACACTCAGAGCATCCGCTGGCCGAGGCGATTGTCGAGACGGCGAACAACCGCGGCATACCGATGGAGGCTGTCGAGGACTTTAATGCCATCTCCGGGCGCGGGGTCGAGGCCAAATTGAATGGGCAGGCGCTGCTGTTTGGTAATCAGGCATTGATGCAGGACTTCGGTGTGGATACTCAGGCATACCGGGCCAAGGCGCAGCAACTGGCTGCGGAGGCCAAGACGCCCATGTATCTGGCGCAGGAAAATGAGCTTATTGCCATCATAGCGGTAGCAGACCCTATCAAGCCTGACTCGGCCGAGGCGATCGCCAGGCTCAAGCACAATGGCATCAAGGTAGTTATGTTAACCGGAGATAATAAGGCCACGGCTGCCGCAGTTGCCGCAAAGGTTGGTATTGAGACGTTTTTTGCCGAGGTGATGCCCCAGGATAAGGCTGGCAAGGTGGCCGAACTGCAAAAAGAGGGCGAGATAGTAGGCATGACGGGAGATGGTATCAACGACGCCCCGGCGCTGGCATTGGCTAACGTGGGCTTTGCCATAGGCACGGGTACGGATGTGGCTATTGAGAGTGCCGATATTACCCTTATGCGTGGCTCCTTGCATGGCTTGGCCGATGCGATTGCAGTCAGCAAGGCGACGCTGAGAAATATCAAACAGAATCTGTTTGGCGCCTTCGTCTATAACGCCGCCGGTATTCCCATTGCCGCCGGGATCCTCTACCCCATGTTTGGCTTACTGCTCAATCCTGTGATTGCCGGTGCGGCCATGGCCTTCTCATCGCTAACCGTGGTGAGCAACGCCAATCGTCTGCGTCTGTTTAAAGCCAAAGCGCACTAGGAGGCTGGTATGTTATTTATTAATCTGTTCTGTCTCGCCCTTATCGGTTTTATCGTCTGGTGGTTTTGGCTCTACTCGCCCGAGGCGCCCGTGAGTCAAGAAGGCATAGAGATAGTGGTCAAGAATGGGGTATATACGCCGTCGCGTATCAAGATCCCCTCGGGGCAGGAGACTTCTCTCACCTTTTTGAGGCAGGATAAGTCAGCCTGTTCGGCGACCCTACAGCTGCCAGCGCTGGAGATCAGTGAGGAGCTGGCATTGGATAAGCCTACGGTAATCAAGATTCCGGCCATGACACCGGGAGAATATGCATTCCACTGCCAGATGCAGATGTATAAAGGTGTGCTAGTCGTCGAATGAATGGGGCGATTGAAAGGGTGAATGAAAGAGTCGCATAAGCGCCAAATAAAGGGATTGAGTATAAATAGTAGGGCAAACGCTGTCTTCAGGTTTGCCCTACATTTATGTCAGTATCAGAAGCGATATCCGAGGGCGAAAGTAAAGGTATGGGTATCGAGTAAATCCATCGCCTGATAGTGATAGGTGAGGCCGAGATCCATACCCGATGCGAATTCCATGCGCCAACCTAGCCCTGCCAGTAGGCCGGTACCATCATCTGTGTACTTACGGTCGTTGTCATCGGTATCGGTAAACTCCAGTCGATATTGGTTCGCGCCGAGTTTAAATACCAATCGGTTTCTCTGAGACAGGGGGAGTGTATACAGAGCTGCCGCGCGGAAGCTGCCGACATCATCGAGTTGATTGCCATAAAAGCTAAAGAGGTTGGTGATAAATACATCCTGTCGCATGTAACCTACTTCTACCCCCCATTCTGAACTGAATTGGTAACGGTAGGCGAGATCATAATGGGACTGAATGTCATCACCATCGATGGCTTTGCCCGATGAGACTCTTGATTCACCCATGCCAGCCCCTAGTGATAGGGCGTGATGGTAATCCGACGCGAAAGAGAGAGGTGTAACGAGCAGGCAAGCTGCGGCAAGAAGAGCTTTCATAACAATCCTTTGTAAGTTGATAACGGCAAAATATCGAATCCGACTTATAGCAGATGTCGCCTACAAAAGGTACAGATAATTTGTTTTTGCTTAAAATTATCGTCTGTTAAATTAGTTATTTTTCAATTATTAATCTAAACAGGGTCTGCTTTTAAGCGCTAAAAGCTACTGTTGGCGGTAATTAGTTGCGAATTAGGCTAACAGCGGCTGGGAGCGCTTCTCTATGCGTTGCCACACCTTATCGTGGAAGTAGAACACGACAGTGTTGATCGCCGGTTCTATGAGTGCCACGGCGCCACCTATTACTATGCTACCGGTTAACAGGTAGGTGATTCCGAATGCGACACCGAAGTGTAGTACTGCAAAGGTGAATGTCTTAGCCATGATGCGTCTCCTCTTAGATTTGATTAAATGATAATTATTATCATTTGAGTTGTAAAGTCGGAGAGTGCGATTGGCTTAATGCAGTAAGACGATTAATAAAGGTGAGTAAGTTGCAAAACGCCCAGAGTGACAGATACCTTAACTGGCACTCTGGGACGATTGGTATGATTTGGCTATTGATTCTTTATGTGCACCGATTAGCGATGCGCTTAGGTTTAGTCATATTTAGAGACTAGTAATGCCAAGGGAACTTAGAGAAATCCTGATCCCGTTTTTCCAGGAAGGCATCACGTCCTTCTACCGCCTCGTCGGTACCATAGGCCAGGCGTGTCGCCTCGCCGGCAAATAGTTGCTGACCCACTAAGCCATCGTCCGGCAGGTTAAAGCCGTACTTCAACATACGCATGGCTGTGGGCGACTTAGAGTTGATCTCTTTGGCCCATCTCAGCGCCTCGGTTTCCAATTCTGCATGGGGAATGGCGCGATTGACCATGCCCATGTCGAACGCCTCCTCCGCACTGTAATTAAAACCGAGGAAGAAAATTTCCCGGGCGCGCTTCTGGCCAATCATCTTGGCGAGGTAGGCGCTGCCGTACCCCGAGTCGAAGCTGCCTACATCCGGGTCGGTTTGTTTAAATACCGCATGCTCTTTAGAGGCCAAGGTTAGATCGCAGACCACATGCAGGCTATGACCACCGCCGACAGCCCAGCCCGGCACGACCGCTATTACCACCTTAGGCATGAAACGGATCAGGCGCTGCACCTCTAAGATATGCAGGCGGCCCATGCGCGCCAAGTCGGGCTTATCTGTCTCTTCGCCTTCATACTTGTAGCCATCCTTGCCGCGGATACGCTGGTCGCCACCGGCACTGAAAGACCATTGTCCCTTCGCCGATGGGCCGTTGCCGGTCAGCAGCACACAGCCTACATCAGACCATTGGCGGGCATGATCCAGGGCGATATAGAGTTCATCGACCGTCTTAGGGCGAAATGAGTTGAGGCAATCTGGACGATCGATGGCGATACGTACCGTGCCCTGATCCTTCGCCCTATGGTAGGTAATATCTTCGAAATCAAATCCTGGCACTCGATCCCATAAGGAGGGATCAAAGATATCGGAAACCTTGTCTGTCATGTTCGTAACCCTATGTGTGTCGCATCGAGAGATGAGCCAAGGCTAGGCTCATTATGAGTAGAGATCAATTAGGCTGCAGAAAACCGTGCGCTGGGCAAAGCTTTCTGTAGCCTGTGAGGGATTATCTGAGCTTGTCGCAGATAAATTGCTGGTTATCTTTGCTCAGCTCGTCAAAGCGATTGCTGCTGTTGCCGCAATATTTCTCGGTAAACTCGAGCACCGACTCTTTCGATTCGAGAATATTGTCCAGTGCCGCTAACTCTTTTCGAGTCAGTCGCTCGGCGATTTGCGTCTTAAACATCGCGATGTTTTTGTCGACGCGAATGATCTTGGTTCCCGTCATCGAGTCGAGTTTACGTTCGATACGCTTCATCAGGGCATCCGTTTGCGCGATGGGCTCATCGAGTTTGTCTGTCTCGGTCGCTAGATAATAGAGTAATCCTATCCCTGCACCTAAAATAATCCAGCCTCTCATTATTTATCCAACCATGGTGAACAATCAGTATTAGAAATGTATAATAAGCCAGTTTTCATGGAATATTAAAGCTGTAAGGCTGTTAAATATGAACGCAGAATCAAATAAAAAGGATTATTCCAAGGCTGAGCGGATCAAAATTCATCAGCCAGACGAGAATAAATCCGATCGTTTTAATCCCCGCAATCGTATTTATGTTAGAGCAATAGAAGGATTTTGGACTCAGCTACGTCGCCGCTTGGGCTGGGTTGCTATGCTCTTTTTCCTTATCTTGCCCTGGATCCCTTGGGGAGACAGACAAGCCGTCTGGTTTAACCTGGGTGAGCAGAAGTTTCATATCTTCGGCCTAACCATTTGGCCCCAAGACCTTACCTTACTCGCTGCATTATTAATGATAGCCGCGTTTGGTCTCTTTTTTGTGACAACTTATCTTGGCCGTGTCTGGTGTGGTTATACCTGCCCTCAGACTGTGTGGACCTTTATTTTCATCTGGTTCGAAGAGAAATTTGAAGGTGCCCGTAATAAGCGGATGAAGTTAGATCAGATGCCGTGGAGTTTTAATAAGGTCTGGCGCAAGACGGCCAAGCATCTCTTCTGGTTATTGGTGTCGCTACTCACCGCCATGACCTTCGTCTCCTATTTCGTACCGACCACCGAAGTCTATGCCGACGTCTTTAGCGGCAGCGCCTCGGGCGCCATCTATTTCTGGGTAACCCTGTTTACCGTGGCCACCTATGGTAACGCAGGCTGGATGCGCGAGATCATGTGTATCCACATGTGCCCATACGCCCGCTTCCAATCGGCTATGTTCGACAAGAACACCTTTATCGTGGGTTATGACACCAAGCGCGGTGAAGATCGCGGTCCCCGTTCGCGTAAGGCCGATCCTAAGGCCCTTGGCCTGGGCGATTGTATCGACTGCGATCTCTGCGTGCAGGTGTGTCCTACCGGTATCGATATTCGTAACGGTCTGCAATATGAGTGCATCAACTGTGGCTCTTGTATCGATGCCTGTGATACCACCATGGAGCGCATGGGTTACGACAAAGGCTTGATTGCCTACACCACGGAAAACAAACTCGAAGGCGTTAAAGAGAAGGTTCTACGACCTAAGCTCCTGGGTTATGGCGCCGTGTTGGCATTCATGATCTTAGTCTTTATCTATGCGACGGTGACCATAGCACCTGTACGTATCGATATCATTCGCGACCGTAACCAGCTCTTTAGGGAAAATGATCAAGGTCTAATCGAGAACACCTTTACCCTGAAGATCTTGAATAAGACGGAAGCCAAGCATGAGTATCAACTCAGCGTCGACGGTCTGCCTGACTATCAGTGGTATGGTCCGCAATCTGTGACTATCGAAGGAGGTGAGGTGTTGACCCTGCCTGTGAGTGTCGCCGTGGATCCTGTTGGACTGTCACGGGCCATGACCAGAGTCGATTTCAAGGTCACTACGGTATTAGACGGTGAGACAGTCGAGGCGACCCAGGAGTCACGCTTCTTTAGTCAATAACCTGGCTGCGACTATTACTCACTAGTAGTAAAAGATAGTAAAAGATAGCGAAAGATAGAAAAAAGGGGCTTTTTAGCCCCTTTTTTGTACGTAATGTCTGATTATTACCCGCTTAGTCATCAAAGTGTCATTTTCTTTCAAAAAGCCCTTGCGTAAAAGAATCGCCCCCCTATAATGCGCATCCACTGACACGGCGCAGCAACTTCTTCAACTGGTGAAAGCCAGATAAACAGAGGAGTTCAGCCTGGTCAGCGACTCGATTACAGTAGCAGTTAAACGCAATGAGTTGAGTCGGGCAGAAAGTGGTTTAAGGCTTTCAAATGTCGCCTTCTGGTTAAAGAATCGACGCTTGAAAAACTTCTTAAAATTAACCCTTGACGCCAACATCGGGAAGTGTAGAATACGCATCCCTAAGCCAACGGCCCGGCGCCAGCGGCGGCATCGAAAATAATGATGCAATGCTCTTTAACAAGATAAAACAAGAAATCTGTGTGGACACTCACAGGTATTGAGTTAATCGAAAACGATTTAAATCTCAATGCAATTTCTCATTAGAGATAATGAGTGTTCATAGCAATATGTACAAACATGTAGATGATTCTTCCGAGTCATTTATGTGAATCAGAATTCATTGAGTCGCTTCCTTTTGAATAAAGAGTGAAGCAAAAAAACTTTTAATTGAAGAGTTTGATCATGGCTCAGATTGAACGCTGGCGGCAGGCCTAACACATGCAAGTCGAGCGGTAACAGGAAGTAGCTTGCTACTTTGCTGACGAGCGGCGGACGGGTGAGTAATGCCTAGGGAACTGCCCAGTCGAGGGGGATAACAGTTGGAAACGACTGCTAATACCGCATACGCCCTACGGGGGAAAAGAGGGGATCTTCGGACCTTCTGCGATTGGATGTACCTAGGTGGGATTAGCTAGTAGGTGAGGTAATGGCTCACCTAGGCGACGATCCCTAGCTGTTCTGAGAGGATGATCAGCCACACTGGGACTGAGACACGGCCCAGACTCCTACGGGAGGCAGCAGTGGGGAATATTGCACAATGGGCGCAAGCCTGATGCAGCCATGCCGCGTGTGTGAAGAAGGCCTTCGGGTTGTAAAGCACTTTCAGCGAGGAGGAAAGGTTAACGGTTAATACCCGTTAGCTGTGACGTTACTCGCAGAAGAAGCACCGGCTAACTTCGTGCCAGCAGCCGCGGTAATACGAGGGGTGCAAGCGTTAATCGGAATTACTGGGCGTAAAGCGTACGCAGGCGGTTGATTAAGCGAGATGTGAAAGCCCCGGGCTTAACCTGGGAACTGCATTTCGAACTGGTCAACTAGAGTCTTGTAGAGGGGGGTAGAATTTCAGGTGTAGCGGTGAAATGCGTAGAGATCTGAAGGAATACCGGTGGCGAAGGCGGCCCCCTGGACAAAGACTGACGCTCAGGTACGAAAGCGTGGGGAGCAAACAGGATTAGATACCCTGGTAGTCCACGCCGTAAACGATGTCTACTCGGAATTTGGTGTCTTGAACACTGGGTTCTCAAGCTAACGCATTAAGTAGACCGCCTGGGGAGTACGGCCGCAAGGTTAAAACTCAAATGAATTGACGGGGGCCCGCACAAGCGGTGGAGCATGTGGTTTAATTCGATGCAACGCGAAGAACCTTACCTACTCTTGACATCCAGAGAACTTTCCAGAGATGGATTGGTGCCTTCGGGAACTCTGAGACAGGTGCTGCATGGCTGTCGTCAGCTCGTGTTGTGAAATGTTGGGTTAAGTCCCGCAACGAGCGCAACCCTTATCCTTACTTGCCAGCGGGTAATGCCGGGAACTTTAGGGAGACTGCCGGTGATAAACCGGAGGAAGGTGGGGACGACGTCAAGTCATCATGGCCCTTACGAGTAGGGCTACACACGTGCTACAATGGTCGGTACAGAGGGTTGCGAAGCCGCGAGGTGGAGCTAATCTCACAAAGCCGGTCGTAGTCCGGATTGGAGTCTGCAACTCGACTCCATGAAGTCGGAATCGCTAGTAATCGTGGATCAGAATGCCACGGTGAATACGTTCCCGGGCCTTGTACACACCGCCCGTCACACCATGGGAGTGGGCTGCACCAGAAGTAGATAGCTTAACCTTCGGGAGGGCGTTTACCACGGTGTGGTTCATGACTGGGGTGAAGTCGTAACAAGGTAGCCCTAGGGGAACCTGGGGCTGGATCACCTCCTTACCTATACGATTGACTGATATTTGTTGAGTGTTCACACAGATAACTTGTTCTTGTTAGAGCGAGTGGCACGTCCGAGCGACGATGCTTGTTCTTTAAAAATTTGGAAAGCTGATAGTAATAACCGAAAGGTTATTGCGAAAATAATTGAGTTCTCAAAACACACTTTAATCAAGTGACTTGAGTATTCTTTTGGCGAAAGTAGAAACCGTTAGTTGCGATGCGGCTCAGATGAAACTCATTTGGGTTGTATGGTTAAGTGACTAAGCGTATACGGTGGATGCCTTGGCAGTCAGAGGCGATGAAGGACGTAGTAACTTGCGAAAAGCGTTGGCGAGCTAGTAACAAGCATTTGAGCTAACGATGTCCGAATGGGGAAACCCGGCACCATAAGGTGTCATCACTAAGTGAATACATAGCTTAGTGAGGCGAACGAGGGGAACTGAAACATCTAAGTACCCTTAGGAAAAGAAATCAACCGAGATTCCCCTAGTAGCGGCGAGCGAACGGGGATTAGCCCTTAAGCCTAGAGGGTGTTAGTGGAATGTGTTGGAAAGCACAGCGATACAGGGTGATAGCCCCGTACATGAAAACTAACTTTAGGTGAAAACGAGTAGGACGGGACACGTGATATCTTGTTCGAATATGGGGGGACCATCCTCCAAGGCTAAATACTCCTGACTGACCGATAGTGAACCAGTACCGTGAGGGAAAGGCGAAAAGAACCCCTGTGAGGGGAGTGAAATAGAACCTGAAACCGTATACGTACAAGCAGTGGGAGCGGTTCTTGAGACCGTGACTGCGTACCTTTTGTATAATGGGTCAGCGACTTACATTTTGTAGCGAGGTTAAGCGAATAGCGGAGCCGTAGGGAAACCGAGTGTTAACTGCGCGTTTAGTTGCAAGGTGTAGACCCGAAACCCGGTGATCTAGCCATGGGCAGGTTGAAGGTTGAGTAACATCAACTGGAGGACCGAACACACGTATGTTGAAAAATGCGGTGATGACTTGTGGCTGGGGGTGAAAGGCCAATCAAACCGGGAGATATCTGGTTCTCCTCGAAAGCTATTTAGGTAGCGCCTCGAGCGAATACCATTGGGGGTAGAGCACTGTTAAGGCTAGGGGGTCATCCCGACTTACCAACCCTTTGCAAACTCCGAATACCAATGAGTACTACTCGGGAGACACACGGCGGGTGCTAACGTCCGTCGTGAAAAGGGAAACAACCCAGACCATCAGCTAAGGTCCCAAAGTTATTGCTAAGTGGGAAACGATGTGGGAAGGCTTAGACAGCTAGGATGTTGGCTTAGAAGCAGCCATCATTTAAAGAAAGCGTAATAGCTCACTAGTCGAGTCGGCCTGCGCGGAAGATATAACGGGGCTAAGCAATACACCGAAGCTATGGGTACTAGCGCTTGCGCTGGTGCGGTAGAGGAGCGTTCTGTAAGCCGTTGAAGGTGAAGGGGTAACCCACGCTGGAGGTATCAGAAGTGCGAATGCTGACATGAGTAACGATAAAGGGGGTGAAAAACCTCCTCGCCGAAAGACCAAGGGTTCCTGTCCAACGTTAATCGGGGCAGGGTGAGTCGACCCCTAAGGCGAGGCCGAAAGGCGTAGTCGATGGGAAACGGGTTAATATTCCCGTACTTCTGCTAACTGCGATGGAGAGACGGAGAAGGCTAGGCTAGCGCGGCGTTGGTTGTCCGCGTTTAAGGCTGTAGGTAGGGTGCTTAGGCAAATCCGGGCACCTAATACTGAGAGTTGATGACGAGTCACTACGGTGATGAAGTAGTTGATGCCATGCTTCCAGGAAAATCTTCTAAGCTTCAGGTTAGTAGGAATCGTACCCCAAACCGACACAGGTGGTCGGGTAGAGAATACCAAGGCGCTTGAGAGAACTCGGCTGAAGGAACTAGGCAAAATGGTACCGTAACTTCGGGAGAAGGTACGCTCCTGTTGGTGATGAGACTTGCTCTCTAAGCTGACGGGAGTCGCAGATACCAGGTGGCTGCAACTGTTTATCAAAAACACAGCACTGTGCAAAATCGCAAGATGACGTATACGGTGTGACGCCTGCCCGGTGCCGGAAGGTTAATTGATTGGGTTATCTTCGGAGAAGCTCATGATCGAAGCCCCGGTAAACGGCGGCCGTAACTATAACGGTCCTAAGGTAGCGAAATTCCTTGTCGGGTAAGTTCCGACCTGCACGAATGGCGTAATGATGGCCACGCTGTCTCCAGCCGAGACTCAGTGAAGTTGAAATTGCGGTGAAGATGCCGTATACCCGCGGCTAGACGGAAAGACCCCGTGAACCTTTACTATAGCTTGGCACTGAACATTGACCCTACATGTGTAGGATAGGTGGGAGACTTTGAAGCGGGAACGCCAGTTCTCGTGGAGTCATCCTTGAAATACCACCCTTGTAGTGTTGATGTTCTAACTCTGGCCCCTGAATCGGGGTTGAGGACAGTGCCTGGTGGGTAGTTTGACTGGGGCGGTCTCCTCCCAAAGAGTAACGGAGGAGCACGAAGGTTGGCTAAGTACGGTCGGACATCGTACGGTTAGTGCAATGGCATAAGCCAGCTTAACTGCGAGACATACACGTCGAGCAGGTGCGAAAGCAGGTCATAGTGATCCGGTGGTTCTGAATGGAAGGGCCATCGCTCAACGGATAAAAGGTACTCCGGGGATAACAGGCTGATACCGCCCAAGAGTTCATATCGACGGCGGTGTTTGGCACCTCGATGTCGGCTCATCACATCCTGGGGCTGAAGTCGGTCCCAAGGGTATGGCTGTTCGCCATTTAAAGTGGTACGCGAGCTGGGTTCAGAACGTCGTGAGACAGTTCGGTCCCTATCTGCCGTGGGCGTTGGATGATTGAAGGGAGCTGCTCCTAGTACGAGAGGACCGGAGTGGACGAACCGCTGGTGTTCGGGTTGTCATGCCAATGGCATTGCCCGGTAGCTACGTTCGGAATCGATAACCGCTGAAAGCATCTAAGCGGGAAGCGAGCCCTAAGATGAGTCATCCCTAGACCTTTAAGGTCTCTAAAGAGCCGTCCGAGACTAGGACGTTGATAGGCAGGGTGTGTAAGCGTTGTGAGGCGTTGAGCTAACCTGTACTAATGACTCGTGAGGCTTAACCATACAACCCAAAAGGGTTTTACTGCAAAGTAAGTAATGGTTTTACGTAATCAAAAGAATACAAAGTACTTGATTGAAGTGCGAACTCAGATTGACTCTTGAATAAAGAGTACAGCTTTCCGAATTTCCAATTTTGTCTGGAAACCATAGCATTGTGGTCCCACCTGATCCCATCCCGAACTCAGAAGTGAAACGCAATCGCGCCGATGGTAGTGTGGGGTCTCCCCATGTGAGAGTAGGTCATTTCCAGGCGCCTAATAAAGCAAAGAGCCCTAGCCTAAAACGCTAGGGCTTTTTGCTTTCTACGCTCCGCGAAAGTGCTACTTCACACGCAGCCCACAGCCACTTCGTGGGTGGGCCCCTCAGCTCGCAGCATAGCTGCTTCGCGCTCCAGTCATCCATCAAGCTGCGCTTGATAAACGGATGCCTTACGCCCCCATGTGAGATTGACGGAGTTAGTATCTGATGTCTGCCTCAGACCTGGCCTTTACAGGCGCCTTTCTTCTGTGTGTAGAAGACTCCCTGCTCGTGCTTCACGCTACAAAACCTCATGTGAAGGCCGATAAACTGCACTGTTTAGATACCGCTTAAGACAAGGCGATGGCATAAGATGAATGAGCTAATAAACTTAAGTTCGCTAGATAGACGCAACTGAGTTGTTGTTTTTCTTCTAGCGATAACGTCATTATCTGTATGGCGTTCTCTATAGAACCTTAGTGTTTTTATCTCTTTTAGTATTAGGTGGGGCTAAGCTTTATGAAATCTCAGAATAATGCTGTGATCTTAATGACTAACAAGCTACGCAAATATAGGTATAATGCCGTATGAATTGTCGTCTAGGATGTGGTGCTTGTTGTATAGCGCCGTCTATCACCAGCCCTATCCCTGGCATGCCCAATGGCAAGCCTGCCGGGGTGCGTTGTATCCAGTTAGATGAGCGGAATCTTTGCAAGATATTCGGTCACCCTGAGCGCCCGGCGTTGTGTGATCGTTTCATCGCCGAACCTGAAGTCTGTGGTTCGACGGCAGAAGAGGCACTTTGGTTGATTACATCTTTAGAAACGGCGACCCAGTCTTAGAAGGTAGGTTATGCAGTTAACTCGTTATACAGATTTTGGTATTCGTACGTTAATGTACCTGGCCTTATCGCCAGAGAGAGAAACCCTGTTTAGAATCGCCGAGATCACCGAGGTGTTCGATCTGTCGGCTAACCATGTGTCTAAGATAGTGCACCATCTTGGTAAAGAAGGTTATCTACAGACGGTACGCGGTAAGGCCGGTGGTTTTAAGCTAGGTAAGCCAGCGGATCAGATCAATATCGGTGTCCTGGTGCGCACGCTGGAAAATTCGCTGTCGCCTATCGATTGCAGCAAGCCCTATTGCCGTTTCTCGCCAGCCTGTCAGCTCAAGGGCGTGCTCGCCGAGGCGGTAGACGCTTATCTGGCCGTGCTAGACAAATACTCATTGGCCGATGTCGTCAGTAACCGTGACGAGTTAAGAGCTTTGCTACCGGATCTTACCATCCCAGTCTTAGAGCTTTAACTTAGCCTTTCTTAAGTTCGCCTATCTTAAATGCGCCTTGTCGCTGGCCGCGGGTTCCTTCTGCGCGAGGCGATAGGGCAAGAGCCTGGATGTATTCACCACGGCGATTCCTTCATCCGAGAGCCTGGACAGATTCGCCTTTAAGAAGCTGATGGTCTCCGGATAGGGGTGGGCGATCACTATGAGTTGCCCCTCCTTGTTTGCCAGCTGGATCAGCTGGTTAAATTGTCTCTCAAGCCCCTGCGGCGATACATCGTTATCCAGAAAGAGTTGTCTTCTCAATAGCGGAATTCCCAGCCTGTTGGCTGCGGCGCTGGCTTTGCTGTATCTGGTGGTCATGCTGTCGACAAAATAGTTGTCTTGCTGCTTCAGGCTCTCCATTAGCCAGGTCATGGGGGCATCGAGTTGTGTGAGCAGGCTACCCATATGGTTGTTGACACCTTTGGCGTAGGGAACACTCTTAAAGGCGTCATCGACCGCCCGCTTGAGAGCCTGTTCGCTCATCTGATTGGTCAGTCCGCCTGGGCCCATCTCCTTGCCATTTAATGCCTGCATGGGCAGGTGCAACATGATCTCGTGGCCCTTGTCGTGGGCGATGGCGGCAAGCCTTTCGCCCAGGGGGGTATGGGGCAATACGGAGAGGGTGACGTCGCTTGGCAATGCCAATACCGCCTCGTCAGTCTGACGATAACCTATGTCGTCAATGATGATGGAGACCTGGGCGGCGAAGCAGTGTGGTGTGGTAAATAAGACAGCTAATAAGAGTAATAAGCGCACTGTTTTGGTTATTCACTAACTATTTGTTTTTATCCATGAGATCGCCGATTCGATAACCCTATCGTGGGCGCTCTCCTCATGGGGTGTTTGCTCATCGATTATAGGCATACTTTGTCCGGCAGTCATAGTCTCGCCCGGGATATTTATATCCGGCTCTATGCCGATGGCGTGTATGTCCCTGCCCTTCGGTGTGGTGTAGTGGGCTATGGTCAGCTTGATGGCATTGCCCTCGATAAGGGTGGGGATCAGGCTCTGCACAGTGCCTTTACCGAAGCTCTTTTCGCCGATCAGTGTGGCGCGCTTGTTTTCCTGCAGCGCCGCCGCCAGCACCTCCGAGGCCGAGGCCGACCCCTTGTTGATTAGCACGGTAAGCGGCAGCTTGGAGAACATGGTCTGCGGTGAGGCAAAGTAGTCGGAGTTCGCGTCGAAGAAACGACCCCGTGTAGAGACGATGCGTCCCTTGGCGAGGAAGATGTCGGCAATCTTGATCGCCTGATCCAGCAGGCCGCCAGGGTTGTTACGCAGATCCAGGATCAGGCCTGTCATGGGCTCATTTTGCCATTGGGTCAGCAGCTTAATGAGATCTTCTGTAGAGTCGTCCTGGAAGCTGGAGAGCTTGATGTACCCTATGCCGTTGTCGAGCAACTCGCCCTCTACTGAGTTGACATCGATAAGACTAGGGGTGAGTGTCACGTCGAACAGGGCCTCCGAATTGGCGCGGCTTAGCGACAGGTTGATGGCCAGATTATGCTGACTGTGGAACTTGATCTCCTCCAGCACATTTTCGAGTTGCTTGGCGGTTACCGCCTCATTGTTGACTTTGACGATGCGGTCTCCGGGCTGAATGCCTGCGTTGGCGGCTGGTGAATGGGGAAAGGGGCTGATGATGGTGACCTGGTTCTGTTCTGTGGCTATCTCTATGCCGAAACCGAAGTATTCGCCCTTGTTGGCATCCTTGATGTCGGAGAAGGCTTGGCTGTCGAGGAAGTTTGAATAGGGGTCTAGCTTGCTGAATACCCCCTCAATGGCGGCCTGGATCAGATCTTCCTGAGAGATCTTGTCTACGTAGTAGGTCTCTACCGTGCTGATGATGTCGATGAGGAGTGGGTAGTTGACCTTGGGCTGATACTCTTTGGCATTTTCATGACCAAACAAGGTGATAGAGAGACCTAGGGTCAGCCCTAGGGCGACACAGGTGAAATAGCGGATCATTTGAGACATGGACGACCTCCCCATTACTCGGGGTCGTTGTCGCGTTATCGTCTACAGTATCTCGCAGGATCGACCGCTTGCCCCTTATGCCTTACTTCAAAGTATAGGCCAGGTTCTGTCTGTCCACCCGAGCGTCCGACCAGGGCGATGGTCTCACCCTTCTTAACGCTGTCGCCGGCATCCTTAAGCAGGGTCTGGGCGTGACCATAGAGGCTCATGTAGCCCTTGCCGTGGTCGACTACCATCACCATACCGAACCCCCTGAGCCAGTCGGCATAGATCACCTTGCCCGAAGCGATGGCATTGATTGATTGCCCCTCTGGGGCGGCCATCATCACGCCCTTCCACTTCACTTCGCCCGATCTCAGGCTGCCGAACCCGGCGCGGATGCGGCCCTTGGTCGGCCAGCTAAGCTTCTGGCGGCTGGAGAGGCCTTCCATGCTGGGGTTGTCTTTCATGGCCCTCAGTGCCTGTTCGACCACCCGCTTCAAGCTGGCTTCCTCTATCTGCAGTTGTTCCAGCTTGGCGCCGTGTGAGTTGAGGGTGCGCTCTATCTGCTTCAGGGTCTGCTGACGCTGATGTTGTTCTTGGGTGAGCGCCTTGGCCTGTTGCTCCTGGTTGAGGATCAGCTCGTTGAGCTTAGTCTGTTGGGCCTTCTGCTCAGACTCGACGGCCGTCAGTTCGGTCATCGTCTGTTGCAGCTGCTTGATGGCGTCCATTCTCGCCTTGTTGAGAAACTGATAGTAGGCGAGCAGTCTCTCTATGGTGGCCGGACTCTGCTGATTGAGCAGCATCTTAGTGTAATCGTGGTTGCCCGCCAGATAGGCGCTGGCTAGCTGGTTGGACAGTGTCTTCTGTTGCGTCTGCTTGAGGGTATCAAGCTCTGCCTTGCGGCCATCTAGCTCGGCCAGTTTCTTGTCGGTCTGTGCCAGTGACGCCCTGGTATTGGTTACCTTCTTTGCCGCCGCAGCGATCGCCTGCTCATCTTTTTTCAGCAGGGAAATCAGCTTCTCGTGTTGGCGACTGGTGTCCTTGAGAGCCGATTGCTGGTTGCTTATCTGTTTCTGGATCGCTTCAAGCTCGGATTGACGCTGCTTCAGGTCGGATGCCTGCGCAGTACAAGAGAGCATGATAAAGCCAGCAAGTATGCTGGCTTTATAGAAACCGGAACGTTTAAGCAAAGAGTCGTTACTCGCTTAGGGTAATGATTGAGTGCCCTGTCATCTCTGATGGCACGGTTTGTCCCATCAAGGTTAACATGGTTGGCGCTAAATCACTTAATCTTCCGTTCGGTGCGATATCACCCTTGCGTCCCACATAGATGAGGGGCACGAGTTCGCTGGTGTGGGCGGTATGCGCCTGGCCAGTTTGCTCGTCAGTCATCTGCTCGGCGTTACCATGGTCGGCGGTGATCAAACACTCACCATCTACCTTGGCCAAGGCTTCAACCACACGACCGATACAGGCATCGACTGCCTCACAGGCCTTGACGGCGGCATCGAAGTTGCCGGTATGACCCACCATGTCACCGTTAGGGTAATTACAGATGATCACGTCATATTGGGTCGACTCGATGGCTTCTACCAGTTTGTCGGTCAGCTCGGTCGAGCTCATCTCTGGCTGTAGGTCGTAGGTGGCGACCTTAGGCGACTGGATAAGGATCCTGTCTTCGCCCTCGAACGGCTCTTCTTTACCGCCGTTGAAGAAGAAGGTGACGTGAGCGTATTTCTCGGTTTCCGAGATACGCAGTTGCGTCTTGCCGCTGTTTTGCAGCACTTCGCCTAGGGTGTTGACCAGATCCACCGATGGATAGGCGACAGGCGCCTTAATGTCGGCGGCGTATTCAGTCAGCATGACGAAGTTGATCTTAGGGGTTACCGCTCGCTCGAAGCCATCGAACCCTGGGTCGACGAAGCTGCGGGTGATCTGACGGGCACGGTCGGCGCGGAAGTTCATGAAGATCAGCGCGTCGTCGTCATTGAGGGTCGCAACTTTACCGTCGGCGTCTGTGATGGCCGAGCTGGCAACGAACTCGTCGTTTTCATCGCGGCCATAGGCGGCGTCGAGCGCCTCGACGGCGTCTTGATACTGATGCTGTGCCTTGCCCTGGGTGATCAACTCATAGGCTTGCGAGACGCGATCCCAACGGTTGTCTCTGTCCATGGCGTAGTAGCGACCAATTAAGGAGGCGATGCGGCCAGTGCCTAGCTCGGCGAACAGCTCGTTGAAGGCCTGTAGGCTGCCCTTGGCGCTTCTTGGCGGCGTGTCACGACCGTCGAGGAAGGCGTGCAGGTAAACCTGCTTGGCGCCGCGCGCAACCGCCATCTTACACATGGCCTGGATGTGGCTTTCATGGCTGTGTACGCCACCGGGTGACAGTAGTCCCATGATGTGTACGGCGCCGTCTGCGGCGATCGCCTTGTCGACAGCGTCGACAAAGGCCGGGTTAGTGTCGAACTCGCCATTTGCAATCGACTTACCGATGCGGGTCAGCTCCTGGTAGACCACGCGGCCAGAACCGATGTTGATGTGGCCAACTTCCGAGTTACCCATCTGGCCGTCGGGTAGGCCGACATCCAGGCCAGAGCCTGAGATCAGGCTGTTGGGGTATTCTTTGTTGAGGCGATCGAGTACTGGTGTGTTGGCGTGATATACCGCGTTCATGTGGGTATTTTCACGGTAACCCCAGCCATCGAGGATCAGCAGTGCCAATGGGCGTTTGCGTGTCGTCATGGTGGTACCTATTAACGTTAAAAAGAAAACTAGAATTCTGAAATTGGATAAATATTACTACGTACAGGGGCGATCAAAAAGTGATTTACACCGATAGCCCTCATCGAGCCCGTCACAATTTTAGGGATCTCTCAATCTCGGCGCTCTGCCAGAGGTGAACTACATGCTGCAATCTGCCGGGACAATCGGTTATACTCTCAGCCCGAACAGTCTCTCAAGCCACAGAAGTAGGCCGAAAACTATGCAAGAATATATCGAATTTTTTAAAGCCAACCCTATGTTGAGTCTCGCCTGGGTGGGCTTGTTTGCTGCGCTTATTGTGAGCGTTTTTAAGTCTAGTATCTCGAAAGTGAAAACTGTAGATCATCAGCAGGCGACCTTGTTAATTAACAAGCAAGATGCCAAGGTGGTCGATGTGCGCTCTAAGGAAGAGTTTAAGAAAGGGCATATCGTCGACGCGATTAACATGCCTTTAGCAGAAATTAAAAATAATAAGACATCTGCCCTTGAAAAGTTTAAAGCCAGTCCCATTATAATGGTATGCAATGCAGGGATGACCTCGTCGCAAGCGGCTCAGTTGATGGTTAAAGCAGGTTTCGAAACTGTCTATAACCTCAAGGGTGGGATGAGCGAATGGCAACAAAATAACTTACCCGTTGCCAAAACCAAAAGATAACCCACACAAAGTTTGCTTTTATTAAGCATCTTTGATTAGAGTGTCATCTCTTATAAAAAATGGCTTAAATCGCCCATCTGGTGGGATTTAAGGAAATACTAAAATCGGGATGGTGGCTGAGGTCTAGATTAGGACTCGAGTAACAAAGGCCCTGAAGATGATTCTCCATACGGAACGAATCGAACAAAATTGATTAGGTAGGAAATTATGGCTGAAGCAGTAAATAACGAACAACAGGGTCCACAGTTCAACATTCAACGTGTTTACACTAAAGATATCTCTTTCGAAACGCCAAACAGCCCAGCTGTTTTCCAGAAAGAGTGGAACCCAGAAGTTAAGCTAGACCTGGACACTCGCAGCGCTAAGCTGGCCGACGACGTATATGAAGTTGTTCTGTCACTGACTGTTACGGCTAAAAACGGTGAAGAAACAGCTTTCCTATGTGAAGTTCAACAAGCGGGTATCTTCGCTATCTCTGGTCTGACTGATCAGCAGCTGGCTCACTCACTGGGTGCATACTGCCCGAACGTACTTTTCCCATACGCTCGTGAAGCGGTTGGTAGCCTGGTTGCTCGTGGTACTTTCCCACAACTGAACCTAGCGCCAGTTAACTTCGACGCCCTGTTCGCGCAATACGTGCAACAGCGTCAGGCGCAGGCAGAAGCTGCCGGTGAAGCAGCAGAAGCGAACGCTTAATTACGCATGAACAACACTGCCGATATAACGGTACTGGGGGCGGGCTCTTATGGCACCGCCCTTGCTATTTCTTTAGCCAGTAACGGACACAAAACCCTTATTTGGGGCCACGAGCCTGAGCATATCGAGAATCTGAAAAGGGATCGATCCAATGAGGCGTTTCTGCCCGGTATCCCGCTGCCGGATCTCTTAATCCCCGAAGCCGACCTTGCAACCGCATTAGCCGCCTCCAACAATGTGTTGGTGGTCGTGCCTAGCCATGTGTTTGGTCTTGTGCTCAAGCAGGCTAAGCCGCTGCTGCGCAAAGATGCCCGCATCGTCTGGGCGACCAAGGGGCTGGAGCCGGAAACCGGTCGTCTGTTGCAGGAAGTGGCGCGCGAGATTTTAGGTGACGAGTATCCGCTGGCGGTATTGTCGGGTCCGACCTTCGCCAAAGAGCTGGCGGCAGGCTTGCCCACTGCAATCTCCGTTGCCGGTACCGATGAGGGCTTCACCAATGACTTGGTGGAGTTGCTGCATAGCCCTAAACGCCTGCGTGTCTACGCCAACGACGACTTTATCGGTCTGCAACTTGGCGGCGCGGTGAAGAACGTTATCGCCATCAGCGCGGGCATGTCAGACGGCATAGGCTTTGGTGCCAATGCCCGCACCGCACTGATCACCCGTGGTTTGGTGGAGCTGTCTCGCCTTGGCGAGGCTATCGGCGCTCAACCTTCTACCTTTATGGGCATGGCGGGTCTTGGTGACCTGGTGTTGACTTGTACCGATAACCAGTCCCGCAACCGTCGTTTCGGTTTGGCCCTGGGCCAGGGTAAGGATGTCGATACCGCTCAGGCCGAGATTGGCCAGGTGGTCGAAGGTTACCGTAACACTAAAGAGGTCTATACCCTGGCTAAGCGTCTGGGTGTCGAGATGCCGATCACCGAGCAGGTGTATAAGGTGCTCTACCAGGGCGGTACGCCACACGAGGCGGCTAAGGCTTTGTTGGCGAGAGAGAAAAAGTCGGAGACGACTGACAGCGAATAGTGGCCATCGGCGACTCATGCTAAAAATAACAAAGGGTGCTAAAATAGCGCCCTTTTTTGTATATGGACATACTTATCCCCGCTCACCATGGATGGTGAAAGAGGGGATTTATACACGGACGTATTTATCCCCGGTGTCCAGGAAGGACAAAGAGGGGATTTGTACTTGTGAATTTGAGTATTTATCCCCGCTCACCAGGGATGGTGAAAGAGGGGATTTATACACGGATGTATTTATCCCCGGTGTCCAGGCCTTTGATGTTCCCGACATCAAATGGCATTTTCTTCATCCGTGAAGGTCGGTGGACAAAGTGGGGCTGCGTTTGGTTGCTATTAATTTGTTTGAGGCGGTATTTAAGTGAAACATCATGACGTGATCATTATCGGTGCGGGCGCGGCGGGCCTCATGTGCGCGGCGACGGCGGGCTATCGCGGCCGAGACGTTCTGGTGTTAGATAACGGCAAACAGGCGGGGCGCAAGATTTTAATCAGTGGCGGTGGCCGCTGTAACTTCACCAATCAAAAAGTAGAGCCGGCTAACTTTATCTGTGCCAATCCCCACTTCGTTAAGTCGGCCCTGGCGCGCTATTCGTCTCAGGATTTTATCGAGCTGGTGGAGCGCCACGGCATAGAGTATCACCAGAGAGATCATGGCCAGCTGTTCTGTAACGAATCGGCCAAAGAGATTGTCAGCATGCTGCTGACCGAGTGCGAATGGGCGGGCGCTCAGGTGCAGCTCAGAACCGATATTCTCGCTATCAGCAAGCAGGATGACGGTTTTTTCAGGCTGGAGACCAGCAAGGGCGAATACCGCTGTGAGTCGCTGGTGGTGGCAACCGGCGGGCTATCCATGCCCAAGCTCGGGGCCTCGCCTTTCGGCTATCAGATCGCCGAGCAGTTTGGTCTTAAGGTGTTGCCGACCCACGCAGGCCTGGTACCTTTTACCTGGCACAGCGAGCAGAAACAGAAGTTCGAACCCCTGTCGGGTATCGCAGTGCCAAGTACCATTACCGCCAAAGATGGCACCCAGTTTAGCGAGGCACTGCTGTTTACTCACAGAGGTCTGTCTGGCCCAGCCATTCTGCAGATCTCCAACTACTGGCAGCCGGGTGAGAGTATTTCCATCAACTTGTTGCCCCAGCTCGACGCCGCCCAGGCATTGAGTGAGGCCCAGGAGCAGCATCCCAAGCAGAGCCTGCGCAATACCCTGTCGCAGTGGCTGCCGAAACGTCTGGTCGAGGTGTTATTCGACGAGGCGTTGCTCAACATGTCGCTCAATCAGCTGGTGCATGCTCAGCGCGATCAGATAGTGGACAATCTCCACAACTGGCAGCTGCTGATGAATGGCACCGAAGGCTATCGCACCGCCGAGGTGACCTTAGGTGGTGTGGACACCAACGAACTTTCTTCCAAGGATATGCAGAGTAAGAAGGTACCCGGACTCTATTTTGCCGGTGAGGTGATGGATGTCAGCGGCTGGCTCGGCGGCTTCAACTTCCAATGGGCCTGGGCATCGGGTGTCGCCGTCGGTCAGGCTGTGTAGTCGGCGCGCGTCCTCACATTCTCCTCCTCTGACGCGAATAATGGCTGGGCTTTTGCGCTCGCTGGCGGTAACTTACCTGTTTAACAGGTTTTTTCGCGAGATCATGAATAAACTTAACTAGAGGTCATGGTCGTTTTGGCTGAGGAGAGCGGGTATTGTCTACATCCAGAGGGGGCTTTAGTCTGTATGCCGGCGTTAAGATGTCGGTGGCGTCTAGCGTCTTCCTGTTATTGCCCATCTATTTCGATGTGATTTCCCGTCAGTTCGCCGAGCCAGTGCTGGCGCTCACCTATGTGGTGACCATAGAACTGGTTGGCTTCTCGCTGGCCTCTATCTGCTGCTTCTTCTGGCAGCGAATCAACTTCATTTCGGAGCGCGGTGTCTTTCTGGCCCTGGCACTCGCACACCTTGGCAGTGCGCTCTGCAGCGCGGTGGAGTGGTTCGTGGTCTTACGTTTCGCCGCAGGTTTCTTTGCCGGCATCTTGATCGTGCGCTGCTTCGATACCCTGTCCCACGACAAGCTGCCCGATGCCGCCTTCGGCCGGGCGATCGCCATGCAGATGCTCTACAGTGGTCTGTTGTTTCTCCTCTACCCTCAGCTGAGGCTACAGGGGGGATTCGATGGCCTGCTGGTGCTGGTGGCGGGCTTCTGTCTGCTGATGGTGCTGTTGCCGGTGGATACCCGGGCGCAGCAGATGCCGGTTATCAAAGGAGTGAAGACGGGTAAGGTGTTTCTCTATACCGCGCTGTTTGCCATCCTGATGATCATGTTGGCAAACGTGGGGGCATGGTCCATGCTGAGCGTGGTGGCGACCCGTATAGGTATCAGCGAGATCGATCAGGGGGTGATACTGGCGACCGGTACCCTGTTTAGCCTGCTCGGCGCTGTGAGCGCCTCGCTGTTGGCCAAATATGGCAATCGTCAGCGGGTGATCACCTTCGGGGTGCTGGGGCAAAGCATCGCCATCGTGCTCTTATTCTCGACCCGGGATCCTCTGGTCTACTTCGTGGCGGTGAGCTGTTTCATGTTTATGTGGAATTTCCTGCTGCCCTTCTTCATGGGGGTGATCTCTGAGGCGGACCCCGAGGGGCATGCCATTCGTCTGGCGGTGGCGGCCCAGTCTATCGGCGCCGCGCTGGCCCCGGCTGTGCTGCTCAAGGAGTGGGTGCTGTTCGAGCTGGTGATCTTCCTACTGATCACCCTGCTGCTGATCATGCCCGCCATCTACAACAACAGTCGGCTCAAGCAGCAATAGTTGGCAAGATTTCCAACGCTTAAAGAAACAGCCACCTCATTAGGTGGCTGTTTCGTTTCGACTTAGAAGTAGTAGTTGGCCTGTAACCAGGTGACTGTGTCTTCCTTCATGCGGCCCTGTGGGGTGTCGAAGGGAGCCGTGTACTCTACCTTGGCGCCGATGGAGATGTTGTCGGTTACCATCAGGCCTCCACCTACTTCGACCTGATTGATGAAGGATTCGTTCTTCACATGGTAGGTGCTCTTAGGGTTGGCATAGACCCAGTGACCCGCGTCGAAACCATACATGGCGTAGACGCCCGCCTGTACCAGGCTGCTACGGTCATACTTGTCATTTTCCAGCGGACGCTTGGTCTGGGTGCCACCCACACTCAGCATTGGGAAGATAGAGACGTTGTCGTTAAGCTGGAACTTGTAGATCATGCCGCCCAAGATGGTCTGGGTGTTGGCATCGCCAATCACATCCACAGAGTAGCCCAGGCCGTCGGTGACGTGGAAGTAACGGCCACGGCCGCTGAAGTCGCCGGTATTCTTGTCGCGGTTCAGATCTAACTGATAGATGTTGCTGCCAACGCCCATCATGCCGGAGATCTGGTCAACATCTTTGCTGGTGGACACGCCCACAGTGGTGAAGCTGGCGGTTGGGTCACCATAGTTGACCTTCTCTTCGGCTGGCGCCTCGGCGGCCATAGCGTTTAGTGACAGCAGGGCACTGGTGGCGACTGCTATGATTGAGGTTTTTGCGATTAATTTGCTCATAGTCTTGATCTCTAGTCTTGGTTGTAAAATGTACTGGCGTTAGTATCTCCGATGAGCTTTAATCACTAGAGTTAGTAAGTATCTTGTAATCGAATAGGTCGCAAATGTTAAATCTAGAACAACTCAACGCATTTATTGCCGCCGTAGAGAAAGGATCCTTTTCGGCCGCCGCCCGACACATAGGCAAGAGCCAGAGCTCAGTCAGCATAGGGGTGAATAACCTCGAGCTGGATCTTGGGGTCGAGCTGTTTGACCGCAGCACCAAGTATCCTCAGCTCACCGAGCAGGGCGAACGACTCTATCATCAGGCCAAGGCGCTTATGCGCCAGGCGACTCGTATGGAGAGTTATGCCAAGGGGGTGATCGAGGCGGTCGAAGATCAGCTGGTTATCGGCGCCGACCCTCTGGTGCCCATGTCAGTGTTCGACTCGGCGCTGGAGAAGATGGCGGAGAAGTTTCCCTTTACCCGGGTCAAACTGGTGAAGCTCACAGGCAACCAGCTCAATCGGGCGATCGAAGCCGATGAGGTCGATGTCGGCTTTAACATCATGTCCGAGGCGGTGCCTGAGAATCTGGATTTTATCGGAATTGCACGTATCGAGTGGGTGTGTATCTGTAGCCCAGACTATAAGTTTGCGGATCTGGAGGCGGTAGACAGCGAGATGTTGATCAACGAGCGGCAGATCGTCTGCTCCAGCATGTTGCAAAACGAGTATCTGGCCAAGCTTGGGCGCGTGTCTCAGGAAACCTGGGAGGCGTCAGATCTGGATGACATGATACGCCTGGTGGAACAGGGTATCGGCTGGGGGATCATTCCCTTGAGCATGTATGAAGAGAAGGCGGCCATAGGCACGCTCTCAACCTTTAAGCCTGTCATCGAGAAGGAGACCGGCCTGATCACAGTGGATCTGCTGTGGAAGTCGACCGCGCAGCTGGGCCCGGCGAAGAGCTTCTTCATCGATCTACTCAAGCGCTAATCATCCACGCGAATGGCAGAGGCATGGCAGCTGAGACAGGGTATTAGTGTCTCAGCAGCTCGATCACCACTTGCTGAATGGCCAGGTCCTGGCCGAATAACGATTCGTAAACCACAAATAAGCTGATGATGGCGCCGGCGGTGATCACTGTCATGAACTGATCCATCTTGCCCAGGCTGGTATTTTTGCTAAACATGATAACCTCGATATAACGTGTTGCTGTTGGTGAGGCCATTATCTATTAACAATGTTGCCGCGGTTAATTAATAACCATCTATATTTCGAATAGATTGGCGCTTTCATCTCCGCCAAACACCCGTCTGATATCCATTCGATAACCTAATAATACCTAGTTAAAAGTATTAAAAACTCCTCTGTATAGTGGTCGCAATTTAATCGTTTGTGGCACATGAGTGTCGATGCTTGAGAAGAGGTCATTATGGGTACGTCAGCCAAAATTATCGCGATTTCCCTTCCAATTCTACTCGCTGCCTGTTCGCAGCAAGCCGAAGTCGACGGGGAGTTCACCGAACAACCTAAGGTCACAGTTCAGGTTATGCAACCTCAGCTGATCCAACTCACCGAACAGTTCATGGGTAAGACCCAGGCGGTCGATCAGGTGGAGATCTTGCCAAAGATCTCCGGTTACCTGATCAGCCAGGTCTATACCGATGGCGCCCACGTTAAGAAGGGGGATCTGCTGTTCGAGATCGACCCTAAGCCGTTTCAGGCCGAGGTCGCCCGCCTAGAGGCTAACCTGGCGCAGAAGACGGCGCAGATGATGCTACAGGCGAAGAAACATGAGAAGGCCCAGGCGCTGCTGACGCAAGATGCCCTGAGCAGCCTGGAGGTCGAGCAGATTGAGGCCGAGCTACTCGGCATGAAGGCCGAGGTGCAGAGCGCCAAGGCTGAGCTCAACTATGCTCAGCTGGATCTGGAAAACACCCATATTTACGCGCCTTTTAACGGCATCATGAGCGACAGCCGCGTGAGTGTCGGCGCCCTGGTTGGCCCAGATGCCGAGCCACTCACCACACTGGTGAGCAGCGACGCCATGCATGTGGACATCAAGCTGGACGAGAAGCAGTATCTCAACGATCTGCAGAAGCGCGTGCAGGCGGGCGAGGAGATAGCGTCTCCCGAGATGGCGCTGACCCTGGCCAATGGCACCCTGTACAACCATAAGGGTGAGGTCGACTTCATCGACAACCATGTGGACAGCCGCAGCGGTTCTATCCGTTTTCGCGTGACCTTCCCCAATCCAGAAGGCCTGCTGGTGCCAGGCCAATTCGTCTCCGTGTCCTCGCGCGAGCAGGTGGCCCAGCAACAGCTGGTGGTGCCTCAAGCCGTGGTGCAGGAAGATCAGGGCGGTCGCTACGTGTTGACCGTCAACCAGGACAATGTGGTCGAGGCCCGTTACGTCAAACTGGGTCTGCGTCAGGCCAATACCTGGATAGTGCAGGATGGCCTGCAAGCCGGTGAGCGCGTGATACTCAGCGGTCTACAGTCGGTGCGTGCCGGCGTCGAAGTCGACGTGCAGCAGCCTGTCGCCCTAGCGAAGAAGGGGTAACAACTCATGGCCGATTTCTTCATTAATCGCCCCAAGTTCGCCATCGTACTCTCGATTGTGCTGACCTTGGCCGGCTTACTCAGTCTGGCAAGAATGCCAGTATCGCAATTTCCCAGCATAGTGCCGCCCTCTATCGAGGTGTTTGCCGTGTTCCCAGGTGCCGACCATAACACCATACGCAACACGGTCGCCTCGGTGATCGAACAGGAGATCAACGGCGTCGAGGACATGATCTATATCGAGTCCAAGTCGAACAACGATAACACCTACCTGGCCTATGTGACCTTTGCCATTGGCACAGATCCCGACAAGGCCCAGGTGCTGGTGCAGAACCGGGTCAACAAGGCGATGGCCAAGTTGCCCGAAGAGGTTAAGCGTCAGGGGGTGACGGTCGAGAAGGTGGCAAACTCCATCTTGATGACGGTCAACACCTACTCGCCCAACGGCAGCCATGACAACCTCTACCTGTCTAACTATGCCTCGCTCAACATCAAAGACGCCCTGCTGAGGGTGAAAGGTGTGGGCAAGGTGCAGGTGATCGGTGAGCAGAACTACTCGATGCGCGTCTGGCTCAACCCAGAGAAGATGGCCGCCAAGGCGATCACCGCCAACGATGTGGCCGCAGCCATCAGCGCACAAAACACCACGGTTGCAGCCGGTAAGCTGGGCGAGCGTCCTTCATCCGGTAATCAGGTGTTCCAATACACGATTCAGACCAAGGGCCGCCTGGTGGATGTCGAGGAGTTTGAAAACATCATACTGCGCGCCGACAACCAGGCCGGTTTCATCACACTGAAAGACGTGGCCCGTGTCGAGCTAGCGGCGGAGCAATACTCTGCCATGGCTACCTACGGCAAGAATGAGAGCCCTATCCTGGCCATCTACCAGGCGCCGGGTGCCAACGCCCTCGAGGTTGCCGAAGGGGTACGCGCCGAGATGAAGCGTCTCAGTCAGCGTTTCCCTGCCGATATGGAGCATGTGATCAGCTACGACTCCACCACCTTTATCGAGGTGTCTATGGATGAGGTGTTCGAGACCCTCTATATCGCCATCGGCCTGGTAGTTGTCGTGACCTTCCTCTTCCTGCAGAGCTGGCGCGCGACCCTGATCCCCTCGATCGCCATTCCCGTCTCGCTCATCGGCACCTTCGTGGTGATGGCGGCCATGGGGATAGATATCAACACCATCTCCATGTTCGGCCTGATCTTGGCTATCGGTGTGGTGGTGGATGCGGCTATCGTGGTGATAGAGAACGTCGAACGCCTGATGAGCGAGGAGCATCTCGACAGCAAGGCGGCGACCTCCAAGGCGATGAAAGAGGTGACAGCCCCCCTTATCGCCTCGGCATTGGTGCTGCTGGCGGTATTCGGGCCAGTCTCCTTCGCCCCTGGCCTGGTGGGCCAGATGTATCAACAGTTTGGTGTGACCATCTCGGTATCGACAGTGATCTCGACGGTGGTCGCCCTCACCCTGACACCAGCCCTGTGCGCCGCACTGATGCGCCACGAGGCGCCAAAGACACGTGGCCCATTGGCCTGGTTCAATCAATTCATCAACAGGCTGACCAATGGTTATGTCTCGTCGGTAGGCTTCTTCGGTAAGCGTCTAATGCTATCGGGTGCGCTGCTGGCCCTGCTGATGGGCGCCATCGTGTTGCTGGGCGACAACATGCCTAAGGGCTTCATCCCAGCGGAAGATCAGGGCTCATTCATGGTGGACATGAACCTACCGGAAGCCTCGGCGCTGGACAGAACCGACAAGATGGTCGATGAGATGATCAGCGAGGTCAGTGCCCTCGAAGGGGTCAAGCATGTGGTGGCCGCCAAGGGCTATAGCCTGCTCAAGGGCGCCTCATCGTCTAACTCTGGCATGATGATCGTGGTGCTGGACGACTGGAGCGAGCGTCAGACGGCAGAAACCTCAGAGTTTGCGCTGGTGGCCCAGGTACAGGCGATTATCGATCAGAACAAAGATGTCACCGGCATGGCGTTTTCTATGCCAGCCATTCCCGGCCTGGGTAATGCCGGCGGTCTGACCCTGCAGGTTGAAGATCTCAGCGGTCGCAGCGTCGAACAGATGGCGCCCGCGCTGGATGGTTATCTGGCGGCGCTCAACGATGCCGACGAGATCGCCATGGCCTTCACCACCTATAGTGCCAACGTGCCACAGCTCTATCTGGATGTGGACAGAGCCAAGGCGATGGCGCTGGGCGTCGATCTTAACGAGGTCAACAGCACGCTGTCTGCCATGATGGGCAATATGTATGTCAATGATTTCACTAAGTTCGGTAAGAACTATCAGGTGAACCTGCAGGCGGAGCAATCTTACCGCTCGCAAGAGAAAGACCTGGAGCAGATCTATGTACGCGCCCTGTCTGGCGAGATGGTCAAGCTGTCGAGCTTTGCCGCCTACAAGCCGCTGGTGGGCTCGGACAACACCGCCCGCTACAACCTGTACAACACGGCGCAGGTGATTGCGATTCCGGCCGACGGTTACAGCTCGGGTGAGGCCATCGCCGCCATGGAGCAGATTGCCGACACCAGCCTGCCACAGGGCTACGCCTACGAGTGGACCGGCATGACCTATCAGGAGCTACAGGCGGGCGATTCGGCGCCTATCCTTTTCGCCCTGGCGCTGCTGTTCACCTACCTCTTCCTGGTGGCGCAGTACGAGAGCTGGATGATCCCACTGGCGATTATCCTCTGTGTACCGACGGCGCTGTTTGGTGCCCTGGGCTTCACCGCCCTGGCAGGTGGCAGTATCAACCTCTACACCCAGGTGGGCCTGGTACTGCTTATCGGTATGGCGAGTCGCAACGCGATTCTGATTGTCGAGTTTGCCAAGGTGCTGCGTGAAGAGAAGGGGCTCTCCATCATGGAGGCGGCAAAGCAGGCGATTGCCCTGCGCCTGCGAGCGGTATTGATGACGGCCTTCTCCTTCATCCTGGGGGTAGTGCCTCTGGTTATAGCCTCGGGGGCGGGCTCAGCCAGCCGTAACGCCCTAGGTATTGCCAGCTTCGGCGGCATGTTGATTGCCACAGTGATCGGCTGTCTTCTGGTGCCAATCTGTTTCATCGCACTGCAACGCCTGCGTGAGCTAAGACGCTCACCCGAGGCGACTGAAGTGACGGCTTAAGGTTTATGTTCTCCGCCGGCGTATCAATGTTTTGGCTGACGGCGTTGCCGGTTGGAGAACACTTTATTCTGCTGCCAAGTTGGCGCAGGGGGTTATCATGCAACATAAGACGAGATTCGATCGCATCAGGTATCTAGTAGGGTTCGAGCTGGGGGCCATGGTGTTAGCCGTGCCTCTGGGTGCCTGGCTGACCTCGGTCGATTCTCGTGCCTTGTTGGCCCTGGCCATAGGCATGTCGCTGATTGCCGCGGCCTGGAACTATGGCTATAACCTGCTGTTCGACAGAGCCATGCTCTACTTCAAGTCGACCATGGTGAAATCCATGGCAGACAGAGTCTGGCACAGCCTGTTGTTTGAGCTGGGGCTGCTGTTTATCTCTGTGCCTATCATGGCGGCCTATCTGTCCATCTCACTATGGCAGGCCTTCTGGCTGGATATCGGCTTCGTGGTCTTCTATCTGGTCTTCAACTACTGCTACACCTACCTCTACGAGAAATTTTTCTACGCGTCGCGGGGCTAAGGCCTCGCGCTTGGCGCATTCCTACCAACCTATTACAAAATCGAATGATAGCTAACTAAAGCTATTCGCTTTTTGCTCTTATCATGACCTGGACATTAACAGCATGATTCGGAGCATAAGATGAAAATCAAACCCTTGTTACTCGCTTTATCCCTGAGTGCGGCTTCTGGTTTCGCCATGGCCGATTACTGTGACGACACCCTGGGCGATGTGGTGGCCGGTGCCATCGAAGGTGGCCTCATAGGCACCGCCGCGGGTGCCATCGCCGACGGTGGTGAAGGCGCCAAGCGTGGTGCGGCCATCGGTGGTGCCATTGGTGCGATCGACGGCCTGGTGGAAGGCGAGGTGAAACGCGAGCGCTGCAAGCGTGACCTCGAAGACATTGAAGACGCCATCATAGAGCAAGAGATCGAAGACGCTTACATCGAAGATGCGATCATAGATGACGCCATCATCAACGGTTATTAACAGAATGCGCTTCCCGCATAGACCTTAGCGACGAAAGGGTTTCTCGCTAAGGTCATCCCAACTTCCGAGGCAGAAGATTATGGCAACCCCCTGCTACCCCCGCCTTTTAGTACTCAGCCTGAGCCTTCTAGCCGGTGCCAGTCAGGCAGGTTTCACCGATCAGTTTAAGGATCCCACCGATGGCCGTGTCGATGCCAGTCAGTGGATCCTCAATAACGCCCACGGCTTCATGCCTGTGCCGATTCTGATCACCGAGCCTGCGGTAGGGGTGGGCGGCGGCGCCGCCCTGCTGTTCTTCCATGAGTCCGAGTCGCAAAGGCAGAAGCGGCTCGAAGACCCCTTGGCCGTGGCCGAGATCCCGCCGAGCGTTACGGGCGTGGTGGCCGCCGGCACCAATAACGGTACCAAGCTGGGTGGCTTGTTTCATTCGGGTAACTGGCTGGAAGACAGGGTGCGATATCTGGGCGGCATCTTCGCCGCCGATCTCAAGCTCAAGGCCTACACGGGTATCGACGCCCCGGCCATGGGTTTCTCGCTGCAAGGCTGGCACCTGTTTCAAGATATCGATGTACGCCTGGGACAGAGCAACTTCTTCCTCGGCGGCGAATACAGCTATACCCGCTCCGAGGCCGAGTTCGACCTGGGCGGCGAGCATCCGCTCAACCAGGAGAGCGCCATGGTCGATAGCGATGGTGCCCTGGGGGTCAAGCTCACCTACGACAGCACAGACAACCATTTCTCGCCCCGCAGCGGTATCAAGGCGCGGCTGAAGAGCACCCAGCACGACAAACGACTCGGCGGCGACTTTGACTATCGCACCGACAGCGCCTTCCTGCATGCCTATCACAGGCTGAATGCCAAGTGGGGCGTCAACATGCGTCTGGATGCCAAGTCGCTCTCGGGCGATGCCCCCTTCTACGCCTTGCCTTACCTGGACATGCGCGGCATGCCGGCGATGCGTTATCAGGGGGATGATACCGCCTTGGGAGAGGTCGAGGTGAGTTATGACCTCGACGATCGCTGGACCCTGCTGGGCTTTGCCGGCGCCGGTAAGGCGATGATGGCAGACGAGCGTTTTTCCGATAGCTCCTGGCTCAAGGCCCAGGGGGTGGGCTTTCGTTACCTGATGGCGCGCCAACTGGGGCTGCGCACCGGGATGGATATCGCCAAGGGGCCAGAGGAGTGGACCCTGTATTTACAGGTCGGTGGGGCCTGGTAAGTCATTTTTGATTAGCACAAGAGGTAATTTCTATGGCCAATTTAAATAAAGTGTGTGAACCCGTCGGCGGCGTAGAGCAGTTTCTATTGCCCGAGTTGCCCCTACTCAAGCAGCGTCGCTCTAAGCTGGTGGGCGTGCTGGGCAGCCTGATGGTCGCGCTTATGCTGTCGATTATTGCCAGCCAACCCGTGCGCGCCGAGTGGGAATGTGCCGCCGGCGACTATGACTGCATCGAGCTCAATCACGATGTTATCGAGCGTGCGCTGGACGAGCGCCTGGCTAAGTTCGAGGCGCAGAAGAAGGCCGAGCAGGCGGAGCAGAAGCAGCGTCAACTTCAGGCCGACAGACTCTGTCTTGCCGATGACGATCCTTACCATTCTCGCGTCGACGAGTGTGAAAGATAACCCCTGGTGGCAGGGTGAGCGCCTCGAGTCTCTTGGTGCTTAACCCTGCTGCATTCATTTCCTCTGCCTCCCTGTGTTTCTGCGTACTCGTCGCGCCGCTATCTCCGTTCATCAGGTTTCTAACTAAGGCTCTGATTAACTTAGTCTCAGATTAACTTAGTCTCAGACTAACCTTCTTTGCCGACCATCTTTGCTAATCACTCCCCTTAGCCGTTTTGCCTTGGTTTATATTTGCCTTGATTTATATCTGCCGAAGGTTTATTTCCGCCGAAAGCTTTTTAGGAGCCAAGGCTGTTTGTCGTTAGGGCTTTGCTCATTTCTCTCATTAAGCTCATTAATTTAACGCCCCAAGCGCTTCATTTTCTGCCATGAAAGTTCGGCCGAGCGTCAGATGACGAGCAGTTTGCCTGCCATTAAGTCGCTGTTTAATAGAAATATGGGGGGAGGCGGCTGAGATTTTTAAGGCGCAGAAGGATAAGTTTTAGCTGAAATGGCGTGGGTTTCCTGAACCTAAGCTGACAGATCCCTCCTTAAGAAAGTGTTGTTCGTCCGTTTTTGAACTCTGCTTAAAATTGCATCGTAGATTTTTAGTTTGGCATAACACGTTGAAATTATTTGGTTAGTTTACGTTGGCGCTTGTGTGGCATCACGTAAGACTGTCTTTCATGTATTTGAATATCGAATAGTTTCTAATTCAATATTTGCGAAAGTCGCAAGGAAAATGGCCCCCATCTGACGAGCCAAGGTTTGATGCTCGTGAGAGACATTCATCAAAATATAGATATGGGGAATATACATGAAAAAGTCAGCTATTGTTGTTGCTACATTACTTGCGTTATCTGCCGGTGCGGCTAACGCCGACGTGCTAAACGGCTTTACCGGTAAGGTAGAGGCTGAGCACACCACTCAAGACAAGTCGACTAACCTGGAAGCCAGAATTGGCTATGATTTCAACTTCGGCGCCGTGTCTGTGATCCCGTTTGCGTCAGTTGAGACCCAATATGAAGACAAGCGTTTCAACGACGGTTCATTCGGCGGTGGTCTGCGTGTACAGACTAATTTCGATAACTTCTATGTCTATGCCGAAGGCCGTGCAATGCGCAAAGACCGCATCAAGGTCTATGGTGCAACGCCTATGGATATCACAGGCAATGGTGCCGAAGTGATAGTAGATTCAACCGTTAAAGAGTATCGCGCCGAGGTGGGTACTGGTTACCAGTTCGATAGCGGCCTATTCGCCGGTGTCGAGGCGTCATACACACGTGATCGTTTCGAAGGTGTTAACTCAAATACCCGCAACGTATTCGCCGTTGCCGGCTATGAGTTCATCGACAACCTGGCTGCCTATGTCAAGGTGGGCCGTGAAGATTCAGGCGAGCTGGCCGTGCCTTATGCCAATGACGCGACTAAGTGGGAAACCAAGTCGGTTATCGGCTTAACCTACCGCTTCTAAGCATTCATGATTTAAAAAAAGGGCCTGTTGGCCCTTTTTCATTTTGTGCCTTTGCTCTCTCCATCTTGGCCTCAATCGCCCTGGAGCAAACCCGCTTGCCATCTGCCCTGACATCTGTGATGTTAATGATGGGATTTACGGATGAAAAAATCCTTTCTGCTACACTTAAAAATATCTCTATCCATTTGAAACATTGCGGCTAATTGCTCATGGCTGATTAGGGGATTGCATGGAAGAACAATCTGTAGTGCTGGTGGTTGATGATGTGAAGACCAATGTGCTGATCATGAGGCAGTGTCTGAAGGAGATGTTTCAGGTTTGGACCGCCGATAGTGGCGAGGAGTGCCTCAGGGTCGCCAAGCAGAAACCCGACATCATCTTGCTGGATGTGCTGATGCCCGGCATGGACGGCTATCAGGTGTGTCGTCAGCTGAAGGCCGATCCTGAGACCGCTGAGATCCCCATCATCTTCGTGACCGCCAAAGACTCGGACGAAGACGAGCAGAAGGGGCTGGAGATAGGCGCGGTGGACTATATCACCAAGCCGATCCGTCCGGCGATTGTACGCGCCCGGGTCAGTACCCATATCCAACTCAAGCAGCATAGCGACAAGCTTAAATTCATGGCGCTGCATGACCAGCTTACCGGTCTCTACAACCGTCATTTTCTCGCCGAGCGCGCCGCCCAGAGCCTCTCCGCCATGGTGCGGCACCAGCAGGAGCTCTCCATCGTGATGCTGGATCTGGATCACTTCAAGAAGATCAATGACTTCAATGGCCACCATATCGGCGATCTCGTGCTGCAGGCGGTGGCCAAGCTGTTGCAGGACTGCTTTCGCAAGGAAGATGTGGTGGCGCGCATGGGCGGCGAGGAGTTTGTCATCCTGATGGAGTGCGGCCTGGATATCGCCAGAGAGAAGACAGAAGATGTGCGTCAGCAACTGGCACGCCTCAACCCCATGGGGCTGGAGGTGACGGGCAGCTTCGGCGTGGTGACCGCCAATCCCCAGAACGCCGAGCTCTCTCACCTCTTGGTGTTGGCTGACGAGGCCGTGTACAAGGCTAAGGCCGATGGGCGCAACTGTGTTGTCTGTTATCAGGATGGCGCCTATCTGACGGTAGAACATGATTAAGGAAGAATAACAAATGATTAAGGGAATCATTTCTGGGCTATTGCTGTCGTTACTCGCCCTATTTCTGCTCGGCTGCGGGCCTAAGAAGGTCGAAGAACCTATTACCATCGCCATGAACCCCTGGCCCGGCTACGAACTCCTCTATCTGGCCAAGCAGAAGGGGTTCTTTCAGCAGGTGGGCGCCAATATCGAGCTGGTGCAGGTGTCGACCCTCTCCGATGCCCAGCGGGCCTACTTAACCGGCTATGTGGATGGCTTTGCCAGTACCATGATAGAGGCGATTCAGGTGGCGCCTCTGGGGGGCAAGCCGATTAAGGTCGTCTTGTTGGCGGACTACTCTGACGGTGGCGACGTGATTATCGCGCCCGACGCGTTCGAGAATATGCAGGCGCTCAGGGGCGAAACTATTGGCTGCGAGGTCAGCTCCTTAGGGATCTTCGTGCTGGAGCGGGCCCTCAGGCAGCACAAGATGCACATAGACGATGTGAAGGTGATCAATGTGGAGCAGGGGGCGGCGGTGAGCGCCCTGGCCATAGGCAAGATTGCCGCCATGGTGACCTATCCGCCCTATTCGGTGGAGATACAGTCCAGCGGCGCCTATCGTCAGCTGTTCTCCACCAAGGAGATCCCAGAGGAGGTGTTAGATACCCTGTCTATTTCCTCCAGCGTCCTGGCCGAGCATCCACAACTGGTGGAGCAGATCCGCCAGGCCTGGCAGCTGGCGATGGACTATATGCAGCAGGATCCCGAGGAAGCGATGGCCATCATGGCCAAGCGTGAAGGGCTTCAGGTAGCTGACTTCAAGGGCGCGCTGGCGGATCTCAAGCTGCTGAGTGGCGAGGATCAACGCAAGCTGTTTGCCCAGAACGACAAGCTGATTCAGCTGGGCTACAGCGTCTGCGAGACCCTGGTCAAGATAGAGGCGATCGAGTCCGATTGCCGCCATGTCGACAACCTCTTCTATCGGGCGCCTTAGCCTATGTGGCGTCACTATCGGGACAAGATTGCCCAAGGCATAGTCTATAAGCTGAATCTGGCCACCTTAGTGTGCGCCCTGATCATCTCAGGCTTTATCGCCCTCTATTACTATGAAGAGATGACCGAGCGCACCCAGTATCAGGTCGATTATGAGATAGCCCAAGTGTCTGTGTCGCTGCGACTCGCCCTGGAGGCCAGCACAGACTTCAGCAACATGCGCAGGGTGGTCAACGGCCTGGCGGCTCAGGGGAGCATCAAGCGTCTGGTGCTGTTCGATCCCCGCGAGAAACAGATAGTGGCCGATAACCTGGGGCAGTATCTCGGCAGTCCGCTGTCGACCAGCCTGGCCCCGGAACTGGCGGAGATGGTCAGGCTGGTCAGCGATAAACAGAGTTCCAAGGAGGTCTGGCGCCAGGGCAGCATAGTGCATCAGGTGCAACAGGTGTATCTGATCTCCCCCGAGTTGCAGCGCCTTCGGGCCTATGTGCTCTATGTCAGGTACGATGCTAAGGAGATCGAGGCCTATAGTCTCGAGGAGCTGATCCACTATGTGAGCTTCCTGCTGCTGGGCTTTGCCATATTGCTTACGGTTAACCTCTATGTGCAGCACAGGGTGCTGCTGGATCCCATTCGCCGTATCCGGCGTCAGATAGAGGCCTTCGGCGGCCAGAAGACCATACGCCTGGACAGCGACGATGAGTTTGGCGTGTTGGTTAACAGCTACAACGAGGCGGTCAGCGCCCGTAATCAGAAGCAGCTAGAGCTGCAAAAGTCCCGGCGCTATATCGACAACATCACCAACGTGATCCCGATTCAGCTGGCCTATGTGGACGCCCAGAGCCGCTATCGTTTCATCAACCAACACTATCTGCAGTGGCTCGGTAAGACCGAAGAGGAGGTGCTGGATCAGACGGTGGAGGCGGTTCAGCCCGCGGATGTCTACCAGCTGATAAAGCCCTATCAGCAAGGTGTGCTGGCGGGCAACAAGCAGGTGTTTGAGGCGGAGACCATAGATGCGGATCAGGCCCCCAGGTTCTTCCATATCACCTATGTGCCGGACGTGGGTGACGATGGTCTGGTGGAGGGCTACTTCATCTGTGTCGAAGACCTGACCCGGATGAAGCTCAACGAGCGCAAGATAGAAACCTACGCCCAGGAGATGGAGTTTAGTAACTGGGCGCTGTCGGAGGCGCGGGAGAAGGCCGAGGTCGCCGCCAAGACCAAGGAGGATTTTCTCGCCTGTATGAGTCATGAGATCCGCACCCCGATGAATGGTGTCATCGGCATTCTGGGGCTGCTGGGGGAGACCCAGCTGTCGCCGATGCAGAAGCGTTATGTAGACGTGGCCTCGGCCAGCGCCGACTCCCTGCTGTCGCTGCTCAACGATATTCTGGATTTCTCCAAGATAGAGTCGGGCAAGTTCGAGATAGAGGCGATCGAGTTTGACCTGGTGGAGCTGTTGGATCTCTTCGTCCAGTCCGTGTCCCTCAAGCTGGAGGAGCGTCACCTGCCGCTGTTTGTGGATATCACCCAGCTGCAGTATCGCTACGTGGTCGGCGACCCCAGCCGTCTGCGTCAGATCTTGGTGAATCTGGTAGGCAATGCCATCAAGTTTACCGAGGAGGGCTGGATCGCACTGCGGCTCTCGAACCGCCTGAGCGAGTCGGGCGAGGTGCTGCTTTCCTGCGAGGTGGAAGATACCGGCATAGGCATAGCCAAAGAGAAGCTGGCCATGTTGTTTAACCCCTTCATACAGGTCGATAGCTCCACCACCCGCATGTTCGGCGGCACCGGGCTGGGGCTCTCCATCGCCAAGCGCCTGTGCGAGCTGATGCAGGGAGAGATCAAGGTCAGGAGTCAGCAGGAGGTGGGTAGCATCTTCAGCTTTACCCTGACTCAGCAGCTGGCCGACAGCGACAAGATGATAGATTGGCGCGCTGGTCTATCGCCCGAGCGGATTACCCTCACGGGGCAGCTGGGCGCGTTTGAGCGCATGCTGGGCGAGCTGCTCACTAGCTGGGGCGCCAGGGTGAGCTACCTGGAAGAGGAGGATGCCATCCCCGAGACGGATGTGATCATCTACAGCTTCGCCCCGCGGCGGGAGGCCTTTGTCGAGGAGTTAAATGCCTGGCGTGAACTGGTGGAGCAGCAGGTAGATCGCCCAAATACCAGAGTCCTGCCGCTGCTCTCCTATTGGCAGCAGACAGAGTTCGAGAAACAGGATGCCAGGGTGCCACATCTGGGCAGACCCCTGAATATCCGCCAGCTGATCCGCGCCCTGTCTGATCGGGCCGATGAGGATATGATCGAGCCTGTCATAGAGCCGATAGCGGAACCCAGCATGCCGGACAAGCCCAAGGTGTTGCTGGTGGAAGATAACAAGGTCAATCAGATGGTGGCCCTCGGCATGTTGCACCAGCTGGGGGTGGAGGCCGATGTCGCCAGCAATGGCCGTGAGGCGCTGGCGCTGCTGTCGGCGCTGCAGGGGAATCCCTATCAGCTGATCCTGATGGATTGCCTAATGCCCGAGATGGATGGCTTTCAGGCGACGGCGGCGATTCGCGAGGGGCTGGGGGGCAGCCAGTTCTGTGCCCTGCCCATCATCGCCCTGACGGCCAATGCCATGAAGGGTGACAGGGAGCACTGCATACGGGCGGGGATGGATGACTACCTGACCAAGCCGCTGGTGCTTAGCGTCCTGAAGGAGTGTCTCTATCGCTGGTTCTCTCTGAGCCAGCAAAATTATGAGGCGGCCCTGGGCCATGACCCGGATGTAGAGGCACTGCCCACGCAGGTTGAAGCCGAGAGTCAGCTGTTCGATCGCGACAGCGCCCTGGCGCTCATGTCTGGGGATGAGGCGCTGCTGGATGAGGTGTTGCAGGTGTTTGTCGAGGAGATGCAGGATCACAGGCAGGCCTTTATCGAGGGGATAGCGGCCGCCGATTGCACTGCCATTCGCTCCAGCGTCCACGCCATCAAGGGTGCTGCCAGTAATCTCAGCATGACGGCGCTGGTGGAGCTTGCTCGCCAGCTGGAGGCAGATGCCCGCCGCGGCGATCTGCAGGCGGTGCTCGCCGGTCGCGAGGCCTTTCTCGAGCTGCTCGAAGATACCCTGGCCTGCTGTCACTGATCAGCACGGCGGTTTTCCTGTTTGGCTCACCTTAGGTCGCTAATATTCGACCTCTGTCCCACTTTTATCTCTTTTGGGCCACTTTAGCGATCGGCAAAATATGTTATTTTAGGGCGCAACCCTGGCGGGGCGCTTGGCGCCGCGCACGACCCAAACATCTAAAGGATAAAGTGGAATGGCAAAAGCAAAGATAGGCATAGTCACAGTCAGTGATCGCGCCAGCGCCGGCGTGTATGAAGATATTTCCGGTAAGGCGATCATCGAGGTCTTGGGCGAATACCTCACCTCAGAGTGGGAACCTGTCTACGAAGTCATTCCCGATGAGCAGCCAATTATCGAGCAGACCCTGATTAAGATGGCCGATCAGCAAGATTGTTGCCTCATCGTCACCACGGGTGGCACAGGGCCGGCCAAGCGTGACGTGACCCCAGAGGCGACCGAGGCGGTGTGCGATCGCATGATGCCGGGCTTTGGTGAGTTGATGCGCGCCGAGTCGCTCAAGTTTGTGCCTACTGCCATTCTGTCCCGTCAAACCGCCGGCCTGCGTGGCGACAGTCTGATCGTCAACCTGCCCGGTAAGCCTAAGTCGATCCGCGAGTGTCTGGATGCCGTGTTCCCGGCGATCCCTTACTGCATCGATCTGATGGAAGGGCCTTATCTGGAGTGTGACGAGGCGGTGATCAAGCCCTTCAGACCTAAGGCGAAATAAGCTGTTTCGCCCCGTCGACTCAAGGAAAGGCCCGGCTTATGCCGGGCTTTTTTATGTCCATGGCCTTAATATCAGACGCCCTTGCGGATGATCTGGTGGGCGCTGTAGGCACTAAACAGCAGCAGGCTAGGGATGGCGATGAAATGGGCGAAGAGATTGGGCTGGGTGGTAAAGTGCAGCCACAGCAGCAAGGTCCAGCTCACGCCCAGGTAACTCAGGCTCAACATCAGGTGTAGTGTCCGTGTGTTCATCAACTTACTCCTTCACTTTCTCGTTAAATCTGCAATGGGGTCAGTATAAAAACTCGACAAACGGCTAAAAAGTGTCATTATTGACAAAATAAGGGTGATAAGTGACAGGTTGCGTGTTGATGAGGGGGGCAGAGATGAAGACAATCATGATACTGGCGGCGGGCAATGTGGTGGCCGGTGGCATAGTGGGGCTGATCGATGTGTTCAGCTTTACCAATGCCCTCTATCGCAGGCTGCATCCTGAGGCGACCCAAGATCTGTTTCACTGCCACATTGTCTCTGGCGACGGCCAGGCGATCACCACTAACCAGGGCTTTCAACTCGCGGCCATGGGGCTAAGCGATGCGGCGCAGCTAGAGGCGGCCGATGCCGTGGTGCTGGCCTCCGCCTTCGTGACTAACAAGGCGGAGTTTATGGCATACTCCCAGGACTTTGCGCCCCTGCTTGGGCCGTTAAAAGCTTATGCCGAGACGGGCAAGCCCATCGCCGCCTACTGCTCGGGTACCCTGATGCTGGCGGCCTCTGGGCTGCTGGATAACAGGCGGGCCACCACAGTCTGGTGGCTGTCGCAGATGTTTGAGCGTAACTTCGCTAGGGTCAATCTCTGTATGGACTCTTTGGTGGTGTCAGATGGTCAGTTTCACACCGCCGGGGCGACTACCTCTAACCTGAGTCTAGCACTGCATCTGGTGGGCTTGCTGGCGGGTGAGGCGCTGGCGCAGCAGATGGCCAAGATTCTGCTCATAGATCCTAACCGCATCTCTCAGCAGCCCTTCATGACCATGGCGATCACTCCTGAGCAGCATCAAGATGAGGTGGTGAGCAAGATTCAGCAGTGGATGCAGTCCAATCTAGATCAAAACTGGTTGCTCGATGAGATAGCGCAGAAGTTTGCCCTGGGTAAGCGCACCCTGATCCGCCGCTTCAAGAAGGCCCTCAACGAGACGCCCGCCAGTTACATGCAGCGTCTGCGGGTCGATGAGGCCAAGCGGCTGCTGGAGACCACTGAGTTGGCGCTGGAGCAGATAGTCGAGCGGGTCGGCTATGAAGATGTCAGCTCCTTTCGCAAGCTGTTCATTCAGTTGACCAGCCTCTCTCCCAGGGCCTATCGGCAAAAATTTAATACCCACAGCTGCTGTTGAGGTTAGTCGCTTTCGGGCGTTTGTATATGGCTGTTTATTAAGGCTGTTAGCAGTAAGCTAGAGGCGGGCGCTTAGGGCGCCCGTCTTAAGTTAGTGGGTGTCTTTGAGGTGTTTGTCCAGATAGGCCTTTAACTGGGCATCACTCTCTTTTCTCTTCTTGCGTTCATGCTCGTCCATGGCGTTCATCACCTGACGCTGGCATTCCAGGCGGTTATTCTCCCGCTGCAGCGGATTGGTGGCGTGGTCGGTCTGGGCGTCGCACAGTGCGCTGGCACAACCCGAAAGGCTGGCCAGGGCAAACAGGCCAACGAAAGTGTGTTTGATGGCGGATATTATGGTCATATCGTCTCGAATATAAGATTTTTACAGCGATTTGTCTTAGTCCGCCATTATAAAACCATTTGCCGCCTGCGGCACAAGTGAAAAACCCTAAAGATCTTATGGTATTGCTGGGCGCCTTACCTAGTGCTGGATCTAAACGAGGCTAAGTTAAGCCAAGACCCAAGCCTAAGCACCGCGATTGAGCTCGGCAAACTCCTGTTTCAGCTGGTAGTCGCTATCGGTGACGATACGCTCCAGCACGCTGACGCGCTCGGCCAGTCGCTGGTTTTCCTGTCTCAGGCGGCTCATCTCATCCGTGTCGCCCCGTGTAGGGCGGCGTCTCTCTTGCCTGAGGCGGTATTTATAGAGTTCGCTGAGGCTGGTGGCGACCACCAAGACCAACATGACGATCATAATCACTTGTTGCTTATCCATAGCATGCTCCTTGTAGGGCCACCCGATGGCGGCCCTTGTCGATGACAAAGTCGGGGTTAGAGTCCGAAGACGATTTTCTCGCTCTTGAGTGAGCGCTCCATGCCCAGGGCCAGTGCCAGGGCGATGACGAAGGTGATGGCACTGGAGAGCGCCAGCTGCATCATGGGGATCTCTTTGCCCTTGATGAAGGCGATCAGCGCCTGCATCTGACCCGAGATAGGCAGCCACTGCAATGTGTCTGGCGCTATGTTGTAGCTCGCCGCCATCGACAGCATCATGGGCACGATCAGCACTATGGTGAGGTAGGACTGAGCCTCCTTGAACGACTTGGCCATGAAGGAGACGAACAGCTGCAGCGCCGCCGCCATCAGGGCGATGGGCAGGCCGATCGCCAACATCAAGAGGATGAAGTCGACATTGATGTTGACCGAGAAGCCCAGCTCCTGCCAGGGCACGAAGCCATAGGCGACCTTAGAGATCACCAGGGTGAGGATCAGCCCCAGCATGGCGAAGATGGTCACCGCCGCCACCTTGGCCAGCACGATATCCCGGGTCGACACCGGATGGCTGAGTAGCAGGGCTAGCGAGTTGCGCTCGCGCTCGCCGGCGCTGGTGTCTATGGCCAGGTTCATGCCAGAGATAAACACCGCATAGACCATCATGAAGATGGCGACGCCTAAGATCATGCCGCCCTTGGAGTCTGAGGTGGCCTGATCTTCCACCTTGACCTTGATTGGCTGCATCACCTTAGGGTCGATGCCGCGGGCGATCAGTCGCAGGCTGCCCATCTCGGCGCTGTATTGCTGCAACGCCTTCTCCAGGCGACGGATAGAAGATTGTAGCTTCTCGTTGGAGTTGTCGGCGATCAGCACTATCTCGGCGGCCTGACTCTTAGCCATGTTGGCGGCGTAGTCAGGGCTGATGACAAGCTCTATCTCCTTGCGATCGGCCTCATCACCCTGGCTTATCTCGTTGCTGGCGAGGTACTTCACCAGATCCGGCGCGCGCTCGCCGTGGGTGATGGTGATGTTAAGCGCCTCTGGGCTGGTGATCTGGCCGATGAGGATCATAAACATGCCGCACATCATCAGCGGCGCGCCGATGGCGTAGTAGAGGCCCGCCATCACGGAGCGCTTGTCCCTGGCGGCATCGGTCAACTCTTTTCTGACCATAGTAATGATTGAACTGATCATGCTGCGATTCCCTCGTCGGTACCGATTAGCTGAATGAAGGCGTCTTCCAGTGAGGCCTGGCCTGTCTGTTGGCAGAGTTCCTGTGGGCTGCCGACGGCGACCACGCGCCCCTCGGCCATGACGATGACGCGATCACACAGGGCGGCGACCTCCTGCATCACATGGCTGGAGAAGAGTACGCAGTGTCCCGCCTGCTTGAGATCCCTGAGCAGGTCGCGCAGCACTCGGGTGCTCATCACGTCCAGGCCGCGGGTGGGCTCGTCGAGTATGATGTTGGTGGGCTCATGCACTATCGCCTGGGCCAGCGCCGTCTTCATTCTCTGCCCTTGGGAGAACCCCTTGCAGCGGCGATCGGCAATGTCGTCCATGTGCAGCTTGCTCAGCACCTTGGCCGAGGCGGCCTTGGCTTGCTCGCGGGAGAGGCCGTTAAGCTCGGCGAAGTAGCGGATATATTCTCTCGGCGTCAGCCGCTCATACAGGCCGAACGGGTCTGGGAACAGGCCCAGCTGCTGTTTGGCGGCCACAGGCTGTTTGGCGACATCTATGCCGTCGATCTCGGCGATGCCTTGGTCTGGCTTGAGCAGGCCGAAGACGGTGCGCAGACAGGTGGTCTTGCCCGCGCCGTTGGGGCCCAGCAGGCCGGTGATCTGGCCGTCCAGCGCCTCGAAACTGAGGTCGTTCAGCGCCTGCACCTCGCCGATCCGTTTAGATAAATTCGATACCTTAATCATGGCGTGCTCCTTGCTGCTGGTCGCTAGCGAGAGTGGAATGGCTGAGTGTGTCCTGTGGGATGGCCTCAACCGTGTTGGCGTTGAGGTAGAAGTTACGGCTGATATCTTTGCTCAGGCACTCCTGAGACAGGCCGTCGACGCTGCCGCTGCTGATAAGCTCGGCGATCAGTGTGTTGGCGCAAGACTGATAGGCCACCCCATGGGTCGCATAGGGGGCGACGAAATGCTTGGCATTGGTCAGCTTGGCCATGGCCAGCTCGCCCCAGCTAGGTGGCGTGGCCGGGTCTATCTGTCCCGACAGCACGAGTGTCGGTAGGGCGCTGGCAATGGGGGCGGAGAAATCTTCATCCACAGCCGGAATATGCCAGATAGGGCAGCTCAGATCGAAGGCCTCAAGCATCTCCCGACCGAAGTAACTCTGGCCTATCTGCTGACGCTCGGCCTCGCTGAAGCGGTGCCAGTCTTCGCCACAAACCACGGCAGAATGCATGCCGGCGGCTATGCCAGTGCTGTTCATCGTGAGGGCGTACAGCCCCATGATGGCCTGAAAATTCCCCTCAGCCGCCTGGTGGATGGCGTGGGGCAGCAGCGCCCTAACATTGGGCATATAGAGCGCCATGCGGATGGCGCCCATAAACTTGGCGCGGGTCATGGTCAGCTGGGTCGGCGCATTGGTGAGGGGATCGCGGGTCTGGCTGATCTGCGGTCCCTGGCTGAGCTGCGCCTCGACCTGTTCGAGTTCGGCTTTGAGATTAGGGAACTCTTGATGACACAGGGTGTTGCCCTGGCAATCCTGGAGCAGCAGGTCGATGGCGCGGGTGATGGCGTCGCCGATATTAAGCACACTCTGCTGCATGGGCACCACGCCGTCCAGGGTCACGGTAGCTAGGGCCTCTGGGTAGTGACGCATATAGAGCTGGGCCATTCGGGTACCGTAGGAGATGCCATACAGGTGCAGCTTCTGGTATCCCAGGGCTTGCCTTACCGCCTCGAAATCTTTGAGGGCAGTTTCGCTGCCATACTGGCTGACGTCGGCATCTATCTTGGCGAGGCAGGCCTTGGTCTCGGTGGCGATATCCAGCTCATCGTCGTTGAAGGCCAGGCCACCCTCGAAGCCGGCGCCTTCACAGACGAGTTGGTTAGAGAGGCCGGTGCCGCGCTGGTCGATCAGCAGTATGTCTCGCTGCTGGCGCACCTTGGTAAAGATCTTGTCGAAGCTGGCGGCGTTATCTATGGCCGATTGGCCTGGGCCGCCGGCGATGGCTAATAGCGCTTCTTTCTCGAAACTGGGCTTGATGGCGGGCAGAACCAGATAGTGGATCTGTATCTGTTTGCCCTGGGGCTTAGCATAGTTTTCCGGTACCGTGATGGCGCCGCAGCGCAGACGATCAGACAGGTCGTCCACATAGCAAGATGTCGGCTGGCTGTCTTGCTTATCTGCTGGTTGAGCGTCTGCCCAGGTGGGCTGAGACAACAGCAGTAGCGCCAAGCAGGCGGGCAGGAGTAGCGCGGCTAGCCGCTGCTGCCGGGTGAATCTATTGGCCATCAATTTAACCTTTCCTTGAAGCATGATACCGATTCCTTAGTTGAAATTTACCGTATCTATGTTAATTTAGTACTGTATCGGTGTATCAATGTATTAATACAGTGAATAAAGGCTAATGCTAGATTTACTCAATGTCAACCCCAGTAATGGCGACCCCATCTACCGCCAGCTTAGCGATCAGATAGTGCGTCTGATCGTCGGCGGCCAGCTGCAACCTCAGGAGGTGCTACCGTCGGTGCGGCAGATCGCCGAGCACCTGGCGGTCAATCCCATGACGGTCTCCCGCGCCATTCAGCAGTTGGTGGAACAGGGCTGGCTCGAGCGTCGCCGCGGTCAACCCACCCGGGTGGCACAGCGTGGCGACAGCCAGGGCACCTCGAGTGCCGACCTGATGGCGCCACAAGTCAATTCACTCATCAACCAGGCTAAGCAGTTAGGGGTAAGCCTGGAGGAACTCAATGCCATCATCGCCAAGGCATGGCAACAGGCGCAATAAAGGAACAGATGCAGATGCAAGAGAGCAATCAAGCCATATTGGCCTTTCATGGGATCACTAAGGCCTTTGACGGACAGTTAGCCATTGACGAGCTGTCGATGACCCTCTATCCCGGCATGGTGGTAGGCCTGCTGGGGCAAAATGGTGCGGGCAAGTCGACCCTGATGCGCTGCGCCCTGGGGATCCTCGATGTCACCGAGGGGCAGATAGAGATACTGGGCGGCACCAGCGACAACATCAGCTCGGCGCAGAAGGAGCTGATAGGCTATGTGCCTCAGCAACCCTTTGGCTATGAGGGCTTCACCGTCGAGCGCGCCCTGGCCCTGCATCGCAGCTTCTATCCTAACTGGGACAGGTCGCTGGAGCAGGAGTGGCTGAGCCGCTTCCAGCTCGATGGGGCGCAGCAGGTACAGCGTCTGTCTGTGGGGCAACGCCAGTCGCTGGCGCTGATCATGGCCATGGCCTATCGCCCTAAACTGTTGATCCTCGATGAGCCGGTTGCCAGCCTGGATCCTATCGCCCGTCGTGAGTTTATGTCGGATCTGTTCGACCTGGCGCTGGATGCCGGCTCGGCGGTGCTCTTCTCTTCACACATCACCTCAGATCTCGAGCGGGTCGCCAGCCATGTGGCCCTGATGCGCAAGGGTAAGCTGGTACTCTTCAAGGAGATAGATGCCCTCAGGGAGAGCGTGCAACTGGTGAGTCTCAAGCCGGGCGAGTCTCTGCCCGAGGGGCTTGTTGTGCTCAACCGTCAGCAGGATAAGCTGCTGGTGGATCACTATGAGGCCGCCATGGCACCAAGCTTCACCTCAGTGACGCCAATGAACCTGGAACAACTCTTCATGGAGTTGCACAGATGATGCCTAAAGCGCTGCGCGGCATGCTGCGCTTCTGGCTGTTCGATGTGGGCAGCGCCAGCTTTCTCGGCACCGGGCTATTGGCGCTGGTGATGATGCTGGTGCTGGCGTTCTCGGGCAAATACGACGCCATGCCTATCATGCTGGGGATGATGCAGGTCTCTACCTGCGCGGCGATCGCCTGGCAACTCAACCGCCTGTCGGCCACCGAGTGGGCCAGCCTGGTGCCCGGCTACGCCGAGAGCATTCAATGGCAGGCGCTCATCGTGGGCATTATCGCTACCCTGATCTCGCTGAGTGCGGCGATACTATTGCCCCTCGAGGCGGCGGTCCAGCAGGTGCTGCTGGCGAGCCTGGCTGGGGTCGCCTTCATCTATTTCTGTCGCCGACACATCAAGGGGTTCTACTTTTCTTTCGCCCTGTTTCTGCTGCTGCCCTTTACACCTGAGATGACGGCATTTCTGCCTAGCCTCAGCTTCTACCTTGTGCCGCTGGCCATCGTGGGGCTCATCTATCTCATCCGCACTGACCTCAAAGCCGAGGTTTGGCATCTGGAGGCCAGATCTGTCTACCTCAATGGCCTAGAGATGGGCTGGTTCTGGTTGCCTAATCTGGGTTCAAACAGCCTGATGAACCGTCTGGACAGGTGGCTGCATCCGGTAAACTTCTTCGTCGGCCCCATGCTCTCCATGATGCTGGTGTTACTGCCTGCACTGGCGCTGCTGCTGGGGCTGGTGAATTATTTTGTCGGCATCGAGCTGCCCGTGCTCTTCATCATGGGTCAGTTCAGCGCCGTCGCCTGTACCTTGGTTCACTGGAGCCGCGTGCAGAGATGGCGGGCGACTGAGACCCTCTATATCTTGCCGGGCTTCGACGGTAAACAGGGGCTGATAGAGGCATTCGCCAGTGCCCAGTATCGTCTGCTGGGGTATTTCACCGGCACCATGGCGCTGCTGGCCACCTGCACCCTGATACTCAAGCCCGACTTTACCCTGCTCATCTGGAGCCATCTGGTACTCAGCACCTTCTGCGTCTGCGCCTTCTTGCTGGGCCTGGGCTGCGCCGCCCGCAGCGCCATGCATATCTCACTGAGTATGTTAGTGGTGATCTGTCATGCCATCTGGTTGTCCACCGCGCTGGTGGCACTGCGCGAGGGCAGAGATCTCACCACCTATGTGACCCTGGATATCGGTCTGGTGGCCTTTTCTCTGCTAACGCTTTGGTGGGGCAAGCGAAAGTTGTGGCGTGACGCCCTAGCCTGATCCGACTAGTGCCTGGCTTTTGTGCTCCAATTAACATTATTGGAGCAAAAACTCTTATTTTTTGGCCGCCATTGCAGTAAAATGCGCCAAAACAGGTACAAGTGTACGCTAAAAGGGTCAGGAAATTATGTCGCTCCAACAGTATCATCCTATCAGCCTGATGCAGGCCCAGAGCCAGCAACGTGGCGATGCCATCGCATTGGAAGGCTATGGCTTATCGGCCCCTTGGCAGCAGATCAGTTGGCGACGATTCGACGAGATTGGTGACCAGATCGCTAAGGCGCTGATCGCTTCTGGCTTCGCGGCTCAAGACAAGGTGGCGATCCTATCGCAAAACTGCCCCCAGTGGACCTGTGCCGACGTCGGTGCCCTCAAGGCCAAGGCTGTGGTAGTACCTATCTATCCCACCAGTACCCTGGAGCAGGCGCGCTACATCATAGACGACGCCCAGGCCAAGCTGATCTTTGTCGGTGACGCCGAGCAGTACCGCATGGCCCGTGAACTGATTGCGCTCTGCCCCAGCCTGACCCAGATAGTGGTCTTCGATGCCGAGGTGGCGCTGGTGCAAGAGGAAACGGCTGTTCATTTCGATAGCCTGCTGACGCAAAGCCATTCGCCCGAGGTCGATGCCGAACTGGCTCACCGTCTGGCTAACCTGGCCCTGGACGATCTGCTGACCCTGATCTACACCTCGGGCACCACGGGCGACCCTAAAGGGGTGATGCTGGATTATCGTAATATCGCCTCTGTGATCCGTCAGCACGATACTATCTTGCCCTTCACGCCTGGCGATGTGTCGCTGGCCTTCTTGCCGCTGAGTCATGTGTTCGAGCGCGGCTGGAGCTTTTACGTGTTGTGCCGCGGCGGCCATAACGTCTACCTCAAAGATCCTATGACGGTGAAAGAGGCGATTGTCGATATTCGTCCCCATACCCTATGTGTGGTGCCGCGCTTCCTGGAGAAGGTCTACAGCGCGGTGCAGGACAAGGTGAATAAGGCGCCCGACACTCGCAAGAAGCTGTTCGCCTGGGCCATGTCTGTGGGTGAGCGTCAGTTCGAGGTCAGCCAGGGGCGTGCTAAGGCTTCCTGGTGGCTCAAGACCCAGTGGAAACTGGCCCATAAGCTGGTGTACAGCAAGCTGCAGCAGGTGCTGGGTGGCAGGCTTAAGTTTATGCCTTGCGGCGGCGCGGCGCTGGATCAGAACGTGGCCAGCTTCTTCCATGGCATAGATATTCCCGTGCTCTGCGGCTATGGCATGACGGAGACCACGGCGACCGTGACCTGTAATACCCTGGATAACCGTGTCGCCGGCTCTAACGGTAAGACGCTGCCAGAAGTCGAGATCAAGCTGGGTAAAGACAACGAGATCCTGGTGCGCGGCGATACCGTGATGCGCGGCTACTACAACCGCCCTCAAGAGACCGCCGACAGCTTCGAAGATGGCTGGTTGAAGACGGGCGACGCAGGCCAGATAGACGAGCAGGGCAACCTGTTTATCACAGACAGAATCAAAGAGTTGATGAAGACCTCAAACGGCAAATACATTGCGCCGCAGCGGGTCGAGGGTAAGGTAGGTTGCTGCCCCTTCATCGAGCAGGTGGCGGTGATTGCCGATGCGAAAAACTATGTGACCGCGCTTATCGTACCGGCGTTCGAGTCGTTAGAGGCTTGGGCCGAGGAGAAGGGGCTGCATTACGAGTCGCCAATGGAACTGCTGCGCCACAGCCATGTGATCGAGCACTTCGAGCAGCGCCTCAAGCATCTGCAGCAGGAGCTGGCAGGCTTCGAGAAGATCAAGAAGTTTACCCTGCTGCCCGAGGCATTTTCCATGGAGGCTGGCCTACTGACGCCGACCATGAAGCTAAGGCGTAAGATGATCTACCATAAGTACGCCACAGAAATTAATGCTATGTATGTGAAATAGCGGAAATAGCCGAAATAGCTCGAATGGTAAGGGCGCCTCAACAGAGGCGCCCTTATTCTATGGGCCAGTATCTATAAGGTCAGTAGTCCAAAAGTCCATCTTGCATCCCCCTGGTATCTCGGTTAACGTCTTTGGCACAAAAATAACGACTTAGTCTTAGGAGCTCCCTGTGCCGTTACGCTCTTTCAGTTTAACCATTCAACCCAGATTCAATGAAACCGATGGCCTGGGCCATATCAACAATACCGTCATGCCTGTCTGGTTCGAGGCGGCGCGCGAGCCTATCTTCGCCATCTTCAATCCTTCGCTCAATCTGGCCGAGTGGAACCTTATCGTGGCGGGTTTCACCATCGCCTATACCTCGCCGACCCAATATGGTCAGCCGGTGGAGATCAAGACCTGGATCAGCCGTGTGGGCAATGCCAGTTTCGAGGTGGCGCAGCAGAGCTGGCAGGGCGGCAAGATGACCGCCGAGGCCAAGACCACCTTAGTGCATTACGACTATAGCGTCGATAAGAGCCAGCCCATAGGGGAAGAGGTGAAGCAGGCGCTGCTGACCCTGACCGGCGAATAAACGGGTTACAAAAACTTCTGCACGTACCAGCAACTGGCGCTGATGGCGAGTTGCTGGGACTTGGCCCACTCCAACCCATGGCGCACCAAGCGCCCGGCCACGCCCTGACCCCTGAGGGGATCCGGTACGAAGGTCCGTACAAAATCCACCTTATCACCTTGTCGTTGATATTCTAATACCGCATCATGGCCTGCAATCGACAACACAAATCGCTGCTGGTCGGCCTGGTGTAATATTGTCTCCTGGGTCATAGTCTGCTTCTCGTTTGGTTGTATGACTCTTAACGTTAGCACAGGGTGAGGAGATAAGTCACAAGATGATTCGGTCAACATTTAGCTTAGGGGTTGCGGCTTGATAAGCCTATCTTTCAGTCGTTTAAAGCACATTACGGCCCAGGGACTTGCGGCATTGGGACTCACGCTCCTGTTAGGGAGCGGCACCACTGTCTTGGCCCAGGAGGTCGACATTCGTGGGGCGGTCGAGGCCAAGGTGAAGGGGGATATCACCAGCGCCATGGTGCTGACCGACGCCAACCTGATCACCTTAGGCATAGTCGATTTTAACCCCAACACCATAGTGGACCTGAGTGAGATAGGCGACATCAACGCCGGTGATGAAGAGTCGCTCAAGCGTCGCAGTCAGCTGACCTCCTACACCTTGCCTTGGGAGAGCGACACTGTGCCGCTCTCGCCCGAGTGGTCCCAAAGCATCCAGGTGCGCCTCTCCTACGTGCATGCCAGCGACAGCATACAGGGGCTGGAGGATGAGACCATCAGCAGTCCGATCAAGGATACCAGCTATCTGCTGGCGGGCGAGTATCGATGGAAGTATCAGATCAATGAACAGTGGCGGGCGGTCTTTGGCCTGGGGGCGCAGTTTATCTGGCTGGAAAACCGCCTAATCTATAACGACCCAGTGTTGCGCAGCGTCAGTGGCATTCTCGACGACAAGCTGGTAAACACCAGCTATGGCGCCATCATGTTCGACCCCAATGCCGAGCTGACCTATACCGGTGACCTCATGGGGAACAAGTGGGAATTTATCAGCACCCTCAGATACGGCATAGGTCGTAGCCTGCTGACCGACGATGGCATGCAGGCGGTGACGCCTCAGGTCGGGCGTCTGAGCAACGCCCTGGTGTTTCACTATGGGCTGCCCGACTTCTTCGACCGTCAGAACGAGATGCGCCTGCTGGCCAAGCGGATCGATCTTAGCGGCGATGTTATCGACCCCATGGGCACGCGCCACTACTATGAGTTCGGCGCCGGCTGGGTGGTGCAGATCCCTTCGCTGTCAGCCTGGCTGCGTAACATAGGGATAGGCATCACACTCAACATCAACAGCGGCCTGAGTGGCGGCGGCATAGTGTTGCTGTTTAACGAGGAGATGTGAGCTCGGCACAATCGAGGTTAGTCGATGCAGTGCTCTCTGAGCACTGCCAACAGCTCGTCGGGCAGATCGGCCTTGGCTTGTTTATTGAAGTCGAACATGACGGCGACCGAGGAGCCCTTGGTGGTGATCGCTTGTTGCTGCTCGCTGAACACCTGATAGTGCATGGTGAAGCGGTCCTTGTGGATGTCGCTGATGCTGACGCCGATTAATAGGGTGTCGGGAAAGGTGACTGGGCGCTTGTAGCGTGCATGGTTATCGCTGATCACTGGGCCCATGCCGTACTGGTAGAGCTTATCTAGCGGGAACAGCTGGTTAAAGAAGTCTATCCGCGCCGTCTCGAAGTAACGGAAATAGACCGCATTGTTGACGTGCTTCAGGGCATCCATCTCGCCCCAGGCGACCTGGATACGGGTGTGAAAGGGAAACTGGCTAGCGAACTGCTCCATATCTTAACCTTTAATTTCAAACAAGCGTTTAGTTTTGGGTTAAGATATCAGCATCTCGCCACAATACCAATCCCTGAGGGCGTTCGAGTGGCTAATGAATTTGGATGAGGCTTTCTCTCGTTCTTCGATTTGTTCGGCGAGCGGGCAACAAAAAAGACACCCTGGGGTGCCTTTATTTTTCAAAGCGACAGATTAGAAGCTCAACTCTTTAAAGTTGGTGATCTGTGGGTAGTCGCCGGTGCGCTGGGTGGTCTCGCGCACCATCTGCATTACACGCATCCCCGCCTGCTCGGCAGCTTTGAGCTCCTCGAGCACATCAGAGATAAACAGCACCTGCTTAGGCGCCAGGCTGATGGTGTTGATGATGTTAAGGTAGGCCTGTTTAAACAGTTTGTTGCCGGTGCGGGTGTCGAAATGGCCATCGAAATATTCGGTCAGGTCGCCGCCGTCGCTGTGGCTGAACAGCAGTTTCTGGGCATCCACAGAGCCAGAAGAGAAGCTGTAGAGACGCACGTTCTGCGCCTTAATCTCTTTCACGCTGTCGATGAAGTCAGGGTAGATGTGGCCCTTAAATTCGCCCTTGGCGTAGCCCTGTTTCCAGATCAGGCCTTGCAGCGTCTTAAGCGGAGTGGCCTTGCGATCTTCGGCAATCCACTGCTGCAGTATCTCCACCACGCGCTCCAGTGAGGCGTCCGGCTCCAGCGCGATATCTTTCACATCGCTGATGCAGTTGTCGACCAATACATTAGTTTGATTCTCTTCTAAAAAATCAGCGAGGGCCTTAGACGAATAGGGAAAAAGGGTGTCCTGAATAAAGTTCAGATCGGTTGTTGTACCTGCTGTATCTACAACTATGGCTCGAATACCCATAACGTTGGCTTACTCCACTATGCATTAATAGAAATGATTCGCTTAAATGACAGGCCAGATCCTAAGCTGAAAACGCCCCTTTGGCTAGTGAATTATCGCCCAAAGACGAGCGAAGGCGCAGCGGATCACAAGGGGAAACAGGTCTGGCGTTTTCGGGTGGAGGTTTGACTTGCTTTTGCTTAAATATCATACTCATTCGCTTGGGGCGTAAACCATGGAAAGGGAAACAAGGAAGGGCGAATGACTGTTAAATACCTCAAATTTATTAGCTGCTTAGTCTTGATTGCTGGTAGCTACTGCCTGCCACTTGCGGCCAAGATCAAAGTAAAGCCGCTGCCGATTCAGCTGGAGAGCTGTGAGCGTGGCGAATGCGTCGATCATTTCAAGGAATACAAGACGCTGGCCCGTTATGGCCATTCCGATGCTATGTACACCCTTGCCGAGATGTACCGTCTGGGCTATGGCACAGAGAGCGATATGCGTCTATCCACTAAGTGGTATCGCCGCGCCGCCAAGTTAGGCAACCCTTTTGCTCAGTACAAGGCGGCCATCCTCTATCTACAGGATGGTGAGAATCAGGATATCGACAAGGCGATGCGCTACCTGCGAGACGCCAACCGCGCCGATCTTAACGAGGCGGCTCATCTGTTGGGAATGCTCTACGTAGAAGGCGAGTTGGTGGAGAAGGACAAGGTGAAAGCCAAGGACTACCTGACCAAGGCCTATGAGGCGGGTCATGAGCCGACACTTAACCTGCTGGCCGAAGTTAGCGAGGTGGCCCTCGAGGTCAAGCGTCAGGCTAAGGTGGCGCCGGTTACGCCCAAGAGTCAACCCGCACCGACAGATGAGATGGAGGTGATCGAGGTACGCGCCCCTAGTCTGGAAGAGGTGTTTTCCTACCACATCGCCACTTTGCGTGCTCGTGTGCCCGATGGCATCAGCAGTACGGGCACCTCGCTGCGGGGTCGTACCTGTGGCGAGATGATCTCCTGTAATACTCAGGAAGACAGAGAGCGTATTCGCGATTTTCTCATGTCCACCTGGTAACGGCTCAGGTCGCCCTATCACTTAACAATAACAAGGAATACACGTGATAAATAAATGGATTGCTGGTGTTATCTTACTGCTCGGCAGTGGCTTGAACCTGGTTCAGGCGGCGCCGACCAACCTTGAAACGCTGATGGTTAAGGCGCCGGGTGTCGACAAGCCCATGGCCTTCAAGGTCACTCTGCCCGCCAGTTATGGCGAGAACCTAGATAAGCGCTATGTGCTGCTGTTCGACTTTCATCCCCGCAGCCGCGGTTATCTCGAGGGGATGCATGACTGGATGAGCCACAACGGCGACTGGCCCTGGCTGGAGACCATAATCGTCACCGCGCCCGACGGCGACCAGGTGCTGGGCAAGTTGAAGAGTCAGGCGATAGAGCAGGAAGGCAGCGTCGCCCTGCTGGACTTCATGGAGCAGTCGCTGCTGCCCGCCATTGACGCCAAGTATCGCACCAACGGCTTTCGTATCATGAACGGCTTTACCGGCAACGCCGGCCTGGTGCTCTACACCTTGCTTAATCGCCCCGAGCTGTTCAACGCCTACCTGGCGGCGAGCCCTGTGCTGAGTGACGATTTTGCCTATGTGATCAAGTCGGCCGCCGACAAGCTGGAGAAGCTCAAGGGCAAGCCGCGCTACCTGATGCTGACCACCAGCGACAGCGATTTCGAGCAGCGTCAGCTGGCGGATTTCGCGGCTTTGGAGGAGCTGCTTGAGACGACCAATCATCCGGCGCTGCACTATAAGGTGAAGCGTTTCGACGGCACCTACTATATGACCCAGCCGATCCTGGCGACCGCCTACGGCATAGAGTGGCTGTTCGACGACTACCACAAGGTGCTCTCGCCAGACTCAGCGATCGCCAAGGGCGGCGTGAAGGCGATTCTCGAGCATTACAATTACCTGTCGCAGCAGAAGTATGGTTTCCCCGTGCCCTCCACCGATTCGCTGATCGCCCTGGCAGACGCCGAATTTGCCAAGGATAAAGACAAGGGGCTGGCTGTTTATCAGGTGGCGGCGGAGGCCAATCCTGACTCCCACACTGCCCATGATGCCCTGGCAAGGGCCTACGGCGAGCTGAAGATGTTCGACTTAGCCATCGCCCAGCAGAAGCAGGCGCTGGCCAAGACAGACCATCCCTTCTGGACACGCAAGTACAGCGAGAGCCTGGCAGCGTTAGAGGCGCAGCGGCACTAATTGATTCTACATAAGGCTCTCCCCGCCGTTTACCTGTGTTGAAATACGCCGGCATCTGCCCTCTTTTGGTGCAGATGCCAGTGCGTTTCGGCGCAGTCATAGCGAATTGCACGCCTTGGCTCCGGCGATTCATCTCCTTATCAGTCCCTCCCAGCCTGGGTTTTCGCCCGGTGGCGCGGCGTTTTCCTCTGTCTTCGCCAGGTTACTGTGCCCGCGAGAGGGATTGGCGCCATAGTTGCAAAGCTTAGAGTCGTTATCTAAGGGGAGCAGTCTATGGCGGCAATGAGTTACTTGAGCGTGATCGAGCGGTACCATGAACATGAGCAGCTGGTGAAGGAGCTGCTGGAGTCGATTCTGGTGGGGATAAGCGATCCCCTGATGCTGTCCGACCCTGGCTTTCGGGTGCGGGCCATGGCCGAGATCGCCAACAGCTATCCCTTTATCGAGCTGCTCTATGTGCTCGACGGCGATGGGGTGCAGATCAGCGACAACGTGGCCATAGTCAATCGTGTGGTGCAGGCGATCCCCGTGGGGCGCAACCTAAGTAGAAGCCACAGGCCCTACTTCTCCAAGGCGCAGGAGACGCAGTTACTTAAGATCACCACTCCCTATCTCTCCAACGCCAGCGGCCAGCTCTGCCTGTCGGCCTCCTATCGTATCGAAGACGACTCGGGGCGGGGTTTTATCGTGGTGGATATCAATCTCACTCAGTTGATCGAGTTTATGATGGGCGATCGGGCCAGACGGCGGGCGACGCCCCTGTTCAAGGGGGTCTATACCGCGCTGGTGGTCGGGCTGTTTATCATGGTGCTGGTGCTGATCAGCATGGCGACCGTGGATATTGCCGCCTTGCTCGCCGAAGGGCTGGTGCCCAGCGGCTCCATCAAGCCCTTTAGCATCATCATCTTTATCACCCTGGCCCTGGCCGTGTTCGATCTGGGTAAGACGATCCTCGAAGAGGAGGTGTTGATGCACAAGGATATCTTTCGTCACAGCTCAACCCGGCGCACCATCACCCGCTTTATCTCCACTATCTTGATTGCCATCTCCATCGAGGCCCTGCTGACCATGTTTAAGGCCTCCCTGGGAGAGATGAAGTATGTGCAGCCCGCCATCGGCATGATGTTCGCCGTGGTCGGCCTGCTGGTGGGGCTGGGGATCTATGTGTTTCTCGGCGCCAAGGCCGAGCTGCTGCTCAAACAGGGCAATGGTAAGCCTTAGGCCCTTGGCTCTTCAGTCATAGGCTAAAGAGTACAGGCCTAAGGCGTTATCCAAAGCTAGCAGAGGGTACCTGTCTGCTGGATCGGCATGATCCAGTAGCGACAGGGATTATGCTGACACACCCGGGCGAGGTCGGCGAGCAGGGCCTGCTGCTGGCTGCTGGGGTGCATGATCTCGAACTTACAGAACTCCCGATAGCCCTCCACCTGCTCCTTGATGTTGAAGTGGCTGTGCTCACGGCTGAAGCCGCAGATATTGCCCAGGCTGAAGCCGGAGAGAAAATCCAGCTCGATCAGGGTATCGACTATGTCGTCTTTAATATCGTTCTGGGCGATCAGCACCAGTAGTTGTTCACTGCTCATCGGCGTTTCTCCAGCCAGTAGTAGAGGATAGGCAACAGGTAGAGGGTGGTGATGGTGGAGGTCAAAAGACCGCCTATCACCACTATGGCCAGGGGTTTCTGGATCTCGGCACCAGGGCCGGTGGCGAACACCAGAGGCATCAGGCCGAACATGGCGGTGGTGGCCGTCATCAGGATGGGGCGTAGGCGGCGCATGGCGCCCTGTTCCACCCGGGTTAGCAGGTCGCTAAACAGGTGGCGGGTCTGCTCATAGTAGCTGACCATCACCACGCCATTGAGCACGGCCACCCCCAATAGGGCGATGAAGCCCACCGACGCGGGAACCGACAGGTATTCCCCCGACAGGTAGAGGCTGACGATGCCGCCCATCATGGCGAAGGGTACGTTGGCCAGGATCAGCCCCGCCTTGGAGAGGGAGCCGAAGGTGGTGAAGAGGATCAGAGTGATCAGCGCCATGGCGATGGGGATCACCAGCAGCAGGTTGTTGGTGGCGCGCTGCTGGTTTTCAAACTCGCCGCCAAAGCTGACGCTGTAGCCGGCTGGCAGCTTGATCTGCTCGCCTATCTTGGTGTTAAGCTCCTCGACGAAGCCGACGATATCCCGTCCCTCGACGTTGGTGGTGATCACCGAGAAGCGATCCCCCTGTTCCCGCTCGATCAGTATCGGGCCTTCCTTATAGCTGAGCTTGGCCACATCGGTCAGGCGCCTGAGGGAGTGATCCGGCATCACCAGCAGCTGTTGCTTGAGCTCGTTGATGCTGCCAAGCTTGCCCTCGCCGCTGGCGATCAGCACTGGGGTGCGCTTCTTGCCCTGCAGCACCTCGGTCACCGCCACCCCTTCGAGTTGGCTCTTGAGGTAGCGGGCAAACTCCATGGTGCTCATGCCGAAGCCTCTAGCCAGCTCGTTATCCAGGGTAAGGTTGATGAAGGGGCTGCCCTCGATCAGCGACATCTTCACATCTACGCTGCCAGTTGTGGCGCTCACCAGTTGCTGGATCTCGCCGGTCAGTGTGCCCAGGGTGTCGATATCTGTGCCGAACACCTTGATGGCCACATCACCTATGCTGCCGGTCAGCATCTCAGAGACCCGCATCTGGATCGGCTGGGTGAAGTTAAAGTTGACCCCGGCGTATTGCAGCAGCTCGCCGCGAATCGCCTCGATCAGTTCGGCCTTGGTGTCGAAGCGCCACTCGCTGCGCGGGGCCAGCTCGAGAAATACGTCCGTCTCGTTCAGCCCCATGGGATCCAGGCCTATCTCGTCGGCGCCGGTGCGGGCGACCATCTGTTTGATCTCAGGCACCTTGGTCAGCAGGGTCTGCTGTATCTGTTTGTCGATGGCGATGGAGGCCTCCAGCGAGATAGAGGGTGACTTCTCCAGCTGCAGAATGATATCGCCCTCATCCAGGGTGGGCATGAAGGTCTTGCCCAATAGGCTAAACAGCCCCAGGCTGACGATCAGCAGGCTGAAGGCGATCAGCATAAAGCCTTTCTTCGCCTCGAAGGTGCGCTTCAGGCTGCCAAGGTAGGCGGCCTTGAGCTTCTCTATCGCCTTGGGCTCCTGGGCCGCCTTCTCGTTCACCAGATAGGAGGCGATCACAGGGATGACGGTGAGCGCCAGCACCAGGGAGGAGAGCATGGCGAACACTATGGTGACCGCCACCGGGGTAAACAGCTTGCCCTCCAGGCCGGTGAGGCTCAGCAGGGGCGAGAAGACTATGATGACGATGATGGTGCCCGAGACCACAGGGATGGCCACATCCTTGGTGGCGCGGAAGATAAGGTGCAGGCGCGGCAGTCGCTGCTTGGAGGCGATCTGATTCACCATGTTTTCGACCACCACCACAGAGGAGTCCACCAACATGCCGATGGCGATCACCAGGCCGCCAAGGCTCATCAGGTTGGCCGACAGGTCGAACAGATCCATCAGCAGGAAAGTCATCAGGGCCGCCAGCGGCAGCGACAGGGACACCACCAGGGCGGCGCGCACATTCCCCAGAAACAGTGCCAGCAGCACGATCACCAGTAGCACCGCCTCGAACAGGGCGCTCGAGATGGTGTCTATGGCGGTGTTGATCAGGTTGGCGCGATCGTAGAAGGTGTTGATCACGCTGCCCTCTGGCAGGCTGGTCTGAATCTGCGCTAGCTTCTGCTTAATGCCGTCGACAACTTGCGCCGTGTTAGTGTCTTTCAGGGCGATGATCAACGCCTCGGCGGTCTCCTCGCCATCCTTGGTGACGGCGCCGTAGCGCGCCAGGTGGCCTATCTGGATCTCTGCCAGATCTTTAAGGCGATAGACCTTGGCATCGTCGGCCTTCACCACGAGTTGTCCCAGCTCGTCGATGTCGTCGATGCGGCCCTCGGCGCGCACGATAATGGTGTCAGTGCCTATGGTGAGCTTACCTGCGCCCTCGTTGTGGTTGTTGTCCTTGATCGCCTGCTGCAGATCCGCAAAGCCTATGCCGGCCGCCGCCATGGCTGCCGGATTGGGATTGATGCTGAAGCTCTTGGCATAGCCGCCGAGAATGTTAACGTCGGCCACCCCGGGCACAGTGCGCAGCAAGGGACGCACCTCCCACTCCAGTAGCTGCCTGCGCTCCATCAGCGACAGGTTGGGGTTTTCCAGGGAGAACATGAAGATCTCGCTCAAGGGAGTGCTCATGGGGGCGACACCGCCGGAGACCCCTTCGGGGAAGCTGTCCCACACGGCGGCCAGGCGTTCGCTCGCCTGCTGCCTCGCCCAGTAGATATCTGTGCCTTCGGCGAAATCCAGGGTGATGTCGCTGATGGCGTACTTGGTGGTCGAGCGCAGAATCGCCTGATTGGGGATCCCCAGCAGCTCTGTCTCTATGGGCACAGTGATCTGCGCCTCTATCTCTTCGGGCGTCATGCCCGGCGCCTTGAGGATGATCTTCACCTGGGTGGGCGAGATGTCGGGAAAGGCATCTAAGGGGATCGCCAGCCAGGCCTTGCCGCCGGCGGCCATCAAAATGGCGGCGACGATCAGCACAAACAGGCGCTGGGTGAGGGAGAAGCGTATTACCGAGGTCAGCATCTTATTCGCCCCCTAGGCCGAGCATGATCCCTTTCACCGCCGCCACAGATTGCGACAACACCTGCATCTGGCTCAGATCCTGGTCGCTGGCGACTATGTACTGCTCCGGCGTAGACCCCAAAATCTCTATGGTGACCGCCTCGAGCTGGCTCGCCTGTTGGGTAAATACCTGACTCTCCTGCTCCCAGCTGAAGACGCTGTGCTTGGGCAGCAGGTAGACGGCCTTTTGATATTCGGGTATCACAGTTATCTGCTGTCCCAGCAACAAGTTACAGCCTTGAGGAACCGGCTCAGACCAGGCGTTGATAAAGGCGCCGTCGGCGATGGCCGACTGGGCATCTATGGTGAGATGACAGGCATTGATGTTGATCGCCGACAGCGAGGCCGACTGGCTCATGGGCACATTGACCCGGACGCGAATGGCATCGCTGGGCACCAGAGAGAACAGCTGAGTGCCGGCATGGTAGGGGGTGTCGAGCTGATTGAGTTTGACGATACCGGCCACGGGCGCGCCTATGGTGAGCGACTCGCTGGCCTCATCCTTGGCGAGCACCATGGCCATGAAATGCTGCATATGCTCATATTCGAGGTGGCTGGCAAAATAGTCCTGGCTGATCTCGCGCCACTTATCGGCGCTGATGCTGCCATTCTTCAGCAGCGGGCGGTTGCGATCGTAACGCTGCTTCGCCAGTTGATACAGGCTGCTGGCGGCCTCGACCTGTGCCAAAAAGTGGAACACCTCTGGGCCGGTCAGCCTGGCGATGGCCTGTCCCTGGGTGACGGGCTGGCCTTGGCCCACCAGGAAGGTGACCTGCTGGATATTTTCCGGCGTGCTGACCCAGTAATCGTTGCCGGGCAGGCGGGCGACCTGGGCGGGCAGGGCGCTGCCCTCATAACTGGCCACCTTCTGTGGCTGCACATAGCTTAAGGCAAGCTTGCCTAGGGTCTCTAAGCTTAATGGCTCGGCCTGAGCGGGATGCATAAGACTGGTGGAAAGGCAGGCGGATAAACAGAGGAGGCTGGCGCCATACTTGGCCGTCATAATGAGATTCCTAAGGCTTGTAGTTGCTGAGAATGGAGTTGTTGTTGGCTGACCCGGTTCAGCGCCAGACGCGATTCGGTATCCAGCGCATCCATGTAGCGGCGCAGCCAGATCTCATAGCTCACCTGGTTCTGGTCTTTCACCTTGGCCAGCTCTTCGGTGATGGTGCGGCTCAGGGAGAGCCCCTGTTTCAAAAGTGCTTGCTGCTGGCTGAGCGTCTCTTGTTGCTTGGCCAGCTTCTCCGCCTGGGTCTTGAGTTGTAGATAGGTGCGATCGCTTTGCAGTAACTGCTCTTGATTGGTCTGTTGCCAGCTGGCGAGCTCGCTCTGGGATAGGGCGGAGCTGACCCCGAGGGGGACTGTGATCCCCAGCCCCAGCTGATTGTCGTCCAGCTGGTCGTCGGCGGTGCGCTTGGCGGTGAGTGAGAGGGTCCAGGGATCTTGTGTGCCCGCCTGCTGACGTTCGATCAGCAGACGCGCCTGTTGCTGTTGTAGCCGCTGCAGCTGCCACAGGGGGTGCTGGGCCAGCTGGTTGTCGAACTCAGGCACCTGCCGCAGCTCGGCGCTTGGCTCATCATCGATAGATTCAGGTGGCTGCTGCTGGCCGGTGAGGCGGTAAAACAGCGAGACCGCCTCGGCCTGTTGCTGTTTAAGCTGGATCTGCTGCAGGTCGATATCCACCTGTTCGCGCTCGAGTAGCAGCAGGTTGGCCACAGGCAGCTCGCCCACGTCGGTGAGGCGCTTCTGCTGTTGATGCAGCTTCTCCAGCAGCTTACGTTTGCGCTCCAGCTGGGCCAGCTTGACGCTGGCGAGACGATAGTCCCAGATGCTTTGGCGAATAAGCCCAGAGAGGTAGAGATTCTGCAGCGCCTGCTGCTGGCTGCCGATGGCCTGGGACAACTGCTTGATCTGGCTGTCGCTGTCGTAGGCGCCGGGTGACTTTAATGGCAAATTGAGCGACACCTCCTGCTCGTAGCTGTTATCATTGTCCAGGCTACCCAGATGGCTCAGGCTGATACTGGGCAGTCCCATCAACCAGCTTGAGCTGCTCAGCTGCTGGGCGCGCTCATCCTCGACGACGGGCGCCTGGGCGCTGGCATTGGGAAGCCGTGACTTACTGATCTTCAGCAGGTGGTGGAGTTGATGTGTCGAGGCCGCATAGCCAAAGAAACTACTGCTACTTAATGCGGTCAACAGACATATCTTGATACAAGACTTAACGACGGACATAAGCGATTTCTGTGGTATTAAAGTGTGCCGTCAGTCTAGTGATTGTGCCGCCCCTGTCTTGAGGGAGATGTATCATAAAGCGGCCTATGGTACATATGTACCATAAGTTAACTTATTGATTTTATGTTGCTTCGCCTTTTTGTATTATCGGTTTTCGGCTGTAGGTTTGCCTGTGGATTTTGGCTGTCTGGCGCGTAATTGAGTGTGGGCAGGCCGTGATAGGAGTAGGAATATCCATGAAAAAGGATCTGGTTATCATCGCCCTCTTGGTGCTTATCATGTTGTTTAAGCTGGTGGATATTGTCGCCGACGTGCAGCTGGAGATCCCCGCCTGGCATATCGCCCAGGAGAGTGTCTTGGTGCTGCTGACCGTGATCGCCACCCTCTATCTGAGCCGTGACCTAATGCGCCGCTCCCGGCAGGTCAAGGCTCTGGCCCACAGGCTCGCCCAGGCCGACAAGCAGATTGATAACCTATCGACTCAGATGCGCACCGCTCGCCAGGAGTATAGCCAGGCGGTGGCCAGCCAGTTCGATACCTGGGGCTTCACCAAGAGCGAGCAGCAGGTGGCGTTTCTTATCCTCAAGGGGCTCAGCTTCAAGGAGATCGCCGAGGTGCGCCAGACCAAGGAGAAGACGGTGCGTCAGCAGGCCTCCACCATCTATGGTAAGGCCGAGGTGGATGGCCGCCACACCTTCTGCGCCTGGTTTATGGAAGACTTCATTCAAGATCACAACCAGGAGCTAGCCAGCAACGAGGCGGCCTAGTCTCTGTTTGTCAGTGCCCTCTGGCCGAGCGTTATTCGCCGCCCTTCCTGGCCCAACCCGCCGGCAGGCTGTTTTCCATACGCTCCAGACGTTCGAGCAGCCGTACCTGATTGCTGAGCACCTCCTGCTGGTTGGCGATGATCGCCTGCTGAATCGCCTGGGTCTGGCAGTACCTCAGCTTGTTATGACCATAATTGGCGGCCGTCAGCGCCGCCGAAGAGATGCCGTTTAGCAGCTCACCGAACTTCTTCAGCGGGTTGTTCTTTATGGTGCCACCCACATAGCCATGCACCTGAGCGACAGGCTCTATCTTGGTGGTGCCCAGCGCCTTGAGCAGCTGACCAAAGAGTTTGATGGAACCCGCCCCGGCGGTGACGAAGAAGGCAGCCTGTTCAAACTCGGTAGGGCTTTGGTTGATAAACTGGCAGCTGTCGCCCACTAGGTTGTTGATGCCGAAGCTGGCGTTGCTGTTGGGGCCGAGTCCCTGCTTCAGGGTTTCCAGATGAGTCGTCATCTCGTGGAACACATCGAAGAATCCCGACTGAAAGGCGCCGCCGTCGACCGTGAAGGCGCGATAGAGGGGATAGAGGGAGTAGCCCGGCATGGCATCGATCAGACCGATCATGGGGTCGAAGTGATAGATGTTGCCGAGTAGGCTGCTGTCTTGCATGTTAAACAGCAGGTTACCCGTGGATTCCAGATCGCTCACGAAGGCGATAAGATCGTTTTTAAAGCGGTAGCACTCGCTACCCCCGGCGCAGCTGGCCCCACCGAAGGCGGCCAGCCCCTCAAATTCCTGCTGGATCACCATGCGGCCCTCACTGCCGGCATTCTCGATCATGTCGAACATCTGCTGGGTGTAGCCGTTAAAGCTCTGTTGTGCCTGCTGCAGGATCAGCACCTTGCCCTGAATATCTACCGTGTTGGTTACTGTCTTGCCTGCATCCTCTGCGGCGTCGGCGGCGTCCGTTGCCGTGGTCTTGAGCTTATCCCAGATGTCGGATAGCAAGTCGGCCTGACTGCTTGGGCTGAAGGTGAGCCCGGCGGCGAGCAGGCAGGCAATTAACAAGGGATAGGCGCGGGAGAATGTGTGGCTGTTCATAGCGACTCCTAATCGATCAGGCTTGATCAAGCGAGGGGAGATCTTTTAGGTATAGTGGTTATCTCTATGGCCAGAGGCTGTGCCGCTAGCGAAATATGTGTAAAGCCAAGTACATCGGGGGTTACACTTGGTTCAGTGCGGAGTCACAATGCTTTACACGGCTTGAGAAACTATCTTGCGCCTGTATTGGTGTTTCGCGCGGTTTTTGGCTAGGTAATAGTCGAGATTCTTGCTTACTGCAATGTGAGCCCGGCGCTGTTTATTTGCGCTCGATGGGCGTAACTTGAGGTGATGATCCTTGTGTGAGGTTTTTATGGCGAACCCAATCCAATTCGAATCCGAGATCACCTGTCCCCACTGCGGTCACAAGTGTGTGGAGACCATGCCCCAGGACGCCTGCCAATTCTTCTACGAATGCCAGGGCTGCCACGAGATTCTCAAACCCCTCCCCGGCGACTGCTGCGTCTTCTGCTCCTACGGCACGGTGAAGTGTCCGCCAATACAACTTGGGCAGTGTTGTCAGGGGCGGTGTTCCTGAGACCCAGAATGGTGGGGGATTAGCGCGGGCTCTCTTTAATAACGGTTTGGAACTGAGCCTGTGAGGTAAAGAGCAAATTATTAACTTTGCGCTGAGTTGTCATTTATATAGGTGATTGTATATCTTACCATAATTGCTGTTAATCGCCTGCCGCGGGCTTATGTGCAGGTACGTCTTCGGGACGCTGTAAATCCATCCCTGGCCGCTTAACGAAAACATCCCTGTTTTCGATACCCTCAGACATACCTACACACCTTATCCAACGTCTCTTCGATTAACCTGATTTTGTATCTGTTAGGTCAACAGAAGGAAAACTCATAAGTGATAGAAGAACAAGGAAATATCCAAATTTGATCGCATTTCATAGATGAAATAGTTGAGGCCAAATCGAAGATACAGATGACCGGGTGTAAGCACGCTTTTGGCCTTCGGTGGCAAGGATGCTACCGCAGAGCCCCCAGGGACGGGCTTGCTGCGTGCCAAAAGTGTGCTTGCACATGAGCCCACCGCAGGTGATAGGTTGCCATGGCGTCATGGCTTTCAATTACTTATTAAATATCAAAAGCTGAAGCGAAGAATTTACAGCTATATATTTGCTGACTAGGAAGTCATTTGGCATTTATGCCATTACAGTTCATGGAGGGATGGGCTTGAACAACGTCCCTGTTTAAAAGCCAGTTCGGCATCCATGCCTCTCGTTCGTGAGCTAGAAGCTGCGCTTCACTCACCGTGCCAAAAGAGTGCTTGCACATGAGGTCGTTTTTTCACATCCATGTGATCACGACATTGGCATGTCCCTATGCTGCACCCACCGCAGGTGATAGATAACCTATTAAGCCATGGTTATCTCATTCACTTGCCAGATACCAAAACCCTTAGGGGCACAAAACAAGAAGATTACTTCATCATCTTTATTGATGAACCAAGTTCCCGTTTTTCACCACTTCCTTACACACATCAACCCCATAGCTGTAGGCCAGCGCGGCGGGGGTAGTGATATCCCACAGGCAGAAGTCTGCCTGCATGCCAGGTTTGAGTACGCCAACTGAGGCCTCTACTCCCAGCGCCTTGGCGGCGTTGCGTGTCATGCCCGCTAGGGCTTCCTCTGGGGTGAGACGGAACAGGGTGCAGCCCATGTTGAGCATCAGCAGGCTGGAGCAGAGCGGCGACGAGCCAGGGTTATAGTCGCTGGCCAGCACCATGGGCACATTGTATTGGCGCAGCAGGTCGATTGGCGGCATCTGGGTTTCCCGCAGGAAGTAGAAGGCGCCGGGGAGCAGGGTGGCACAGGTGCCGCTCTCGCTCAGGGCTTTCACGCCAGCCTCGTCCAGGTATTCGATATGGTCCACCGACTTAGCGCCGAGTCCAGCCGCCATGGCCGACCCGCCCAGGTTTGACAGTTGCTCGGCGTGCAGCTTGATATCCAGTCCGGCCGCTTTGGCCGCGCTCAGCACCCGCTCTGTCTGCTCCAGGCTGAAGGCGATATTTTCACAGAAGACATCTACGGCATCGGCCAAATCTTCGTTAATCACAGCAGGCAGCATCTCGTCGATCACCAGGTCTACATAGGCGTCGCTCTTGTCCTTGTACTCGGGCGGAATGGCATGGGCGCCGAGGAAGGTGGTCTTCACGTCCACATGGTGATGCTTGCCCAGTTCGCGGGCGACCCTAAGGAGCTTGAGCTCAGTCTCTGTGTCCAGGCCGTAGCCGGATTTTATCTCGACCGTGGTCACCCCTTCTTTGGCGAGGGCGTTGAGGCGTTGGCATCCCAGTTCGAACAGCTCGGCCTCGCTGGCCTCGCGGCAGGCCTTGACCGTGCTGATGATGCCGCCGCCGGCGCGGGCGATCTCTTCATAGCTGGCACCTTGGAGGCGTAGCTCAAACTCGTTGGCGCGGTTGCCGGCGAATACCAGGTGGGTGTGGGCGTCGATAAGGCCTGGGGTAAGCCAGCCGCCCTTACCTCTGTAAACCGGCGTTGACAAGACATCGAACTCGGGTAGCTCGCTGCGGGGACCCATCCAGGCGATCTTGCCCTCCTTGACGGCGATGGCGGCATCGGTGATCGCACCGTAAGGCGCTGAAATTTCAGGGTCCATAGTGGCGATATTGACGTCAATCCAAACCTGATCCCAAGACATGATGTTTCCCTCGACTGGCGCGCCCTAACGATGGCGGCAATAAATTTATGTGAGCTAGCTTGTATTTACTTGTATATACAAGCTAGGATTATAGCGGTAATTTTCAGCATTTGAAAAGTGTAATCGAGTTTGCGGCGATGCCTGGGAAGTAATCATCACCCGGGCCGCCCACAAGGAGCAGAGATGGCGACGCCCAAGTTTGCAGAGATCAAACAGTTTATCTTGACCAAGGTGGAGTCCGGCGAGTGGCAGCAGCATAGCCGCGTGCCGTCGGAGAATCAGCTGGCCGAGCTGTTTGACTGTAGCCGCATGACGGCACGGCGCGCCCTGACCGAGCTGACCGAGTCCGGCGTGCTCGAGCGCTCCCAGGGGCTGGGCACCTTTGTCGCCGGGCTTAAGTCGCAATCCTCCATGATGGCGATCCGCAACATCGCCGATGAGATTAAGGACAGGGGCCATGGCTACAGCGTGAAGCAGCTGGCACTGACCCAGACCCAGGCCACGGCGCCGATCGCCATCGCCCTTGGGCTGGAAGAGGGCAGCGAAGTGTTCTACTCGGTACTGGTGCACTGCGAGCAGGGGACGCCGCTGCAGCTGGAGGAGCGCTTCGTTAACCCCCAGCTGGTGCCCGACTATCTGGCCCAGGATTTTAGCCTGCAGACGCCCCACGAATATCTCTCCTTCGTGGCGCCGCTCACCGAGGCCCGCCACACCATAGAGGCCGTGGTGGCCGACGATATTCAACGTGAGCGATTACAGATAACCCAAAGCGAGCCTTGCCTGCAGATCCTGCGTCGCACCTGGTCCCGTCAGGGAGTGGTGAGTTTCGCGCGCCTGCTGCATCCGGGCAGCCGTTTCCGCCTCGGCGGACACCTGACCTTTAACCGTTAAGGCGATAAACCCATTTGGGAACGGCCTGTTTCCCTAAGCAGTATCTAGGCTGCAACAGGTAATAAGTTACTGAATAAAGATAAAAATAATGTCATCGAGACAGCAAATTGAGGTAAGCAAGAATGGATAAGAGACACGACCCTAGCCGTCGCATTATCGCGCCACATGGCACTACGTTGAGCTGTAAGAGCTGGCTCACCGAGGCGCCGATGCGCATGCTGATGAACAACCTGCACCCAGATGTGGCCGAGCGTCCGGAAGACCTGGTGGTCTACGGCGGTATCGGCCGTGCGGCCCGTGACTGGCAATGCTATGACAAGATAGTTGAGGTGCTGCAGCGCCTGGAAGAAGACGAGACCCTGCTGGTACAGTCGGGTAAGCCTGTGGGCGTGTTCAAGACCCACAGCAACGCGCCGCGCGTCATCATCGCCAACTCTAACCTGGTGCCACACTGGGCCAACTGGGAACACTTCAACGAGCTGGATAAGAAGGGCCTGGCCATGTATGGCCAGATGACTGCAGGTTCTTGGATCTACATCGGCTCTCAGGGCATAGTCCAGGGCACCTACGAGACCTTCGTGGCCATGGCCAAGCAACACTTTGGCGGCGATGCCAGCGGCAAGTGGATCCTCACCGGCGGCCTGGGTGGCATGGGTGGCGCTCAGCCACTGGCCGGCACTATGGCGGGCTACTCTGTACTGGCCTGTGAGGTGGACGAGACACGCATCGACTTCCGTCTGCGTACCCGTTATGTGGACAAGAAGGCCACTAGCCTGGATGAGGCGCTGGCGATGATCGACGAAGCCAACAAGAGCGGCAAGCCAGTGTCTGTCGGCCTGCTCGCCAACGCCGCGGACATCTTCGCCGAGCTGGTAGAGCGTGGCATCACTCCGGATGTAGTGACCGACCAGACCTCGGCTCACGATCCACTAAACGGCTACCTGCCACAGGGCTGGACCCTGGAACACGCCGCCGAGATGCGCAAAAAGGATGAGGCGGCCGTGGTCAAGGTGGCCAAGCAGTCGATGGCGGTACAGGTAAAAGCCATGCTGGCCCTGCAGGCAGCTGGTGCGGCCACCACAGACTATGGTAACAACATTCGCCAGATGGCGTTCGAAGAGGGCGTGGAAAATGCCTTCGACTTCCCAGGCTTCGTGCCTGCCTATGTGCGTCCACTCTTCTGCGAAGGCATAGGTCCCTTCCGCTGGGCGGCGCTCTCTGGCGATCCGGAAGATATCTACAAGACAGATGCCAAGGTGAAGGAGCTGATCCCAGACAACCCACATCTGCACAACTGGCTGGACATGGCGCGTGAGCGCATCGCCTTCCAGGGTCTGCCGGCACGTATCTGCTGGGTCGGCCTGAAAGACAGGGCGCGTCTGGCTAAGGCCTTCAACGAGATGGTGAAAAACGGCGAGCTGTCGGCGCCAATCGTGATCGGTCGTGACCACCTGGATTCTGGCTCTGTGGCCAGCCCCAACCGTGAGACAGAATCTATGCTGGACGGCAGCGATGCGGTATCGGATTGGCCGCTGATGAACGCCCTGCTCAACACGGCAAGCGGCGCGACCTGGGTGTCTCTACACCATGGCGGCGGCGTCGGCATGGGCTTCAGCCAACACTCGGGTGTGGTGATCGTTGCCGATGGTACCGATGAGGCCGAGGCGCGTCTGGGCCGTGTGCTGTGGAACGACCCGGCCACCGGCGTGATGCGTCATGCGGATGCCGGCTATGAGATCGCCAAGCAGTGCGCCAAGGAGCAGGGCCTGGATCTGCCCATGCTCGACCTATAAAAACAATAAGAACAAGAGGTTGTAATAATGAGTCATCTAGTATTAAAGCCAGGCACCCTGAGCTTGGCACAGCTAAGAGCCATCAGCCGTGGCAAGGTGAGCCTGGAGCTGTGTGACAGCGCGGTTGCCGACATCAACACCAGTGCCGGTCTGGTACAGAAGGTGCTTGATGAAGGTCGCACCGTCTACGGCATCAACACAGGCTTCGGTCTGCTGGCCAACACTAAGATTGGTGAGCAAGATCTGCAGCTGCTGCAGCGCTCTATCGTGTTGTCACACGCCGCCGGTACCGGCCAATATATGCAAGATGCCACAGTGCGTCTGATGATGGTGCTGAAGATCAACTCCCTGAGTCGTGGCTTCTCTGGCATTCGTCTCGAGGTGATCAACTTCCTGATCGCCCTGGTGAATGCCGAAGTTTACCCATGTGTGCCCGAGAAGGGCTCAGTAGGTGCCTCGGGCGACCTGGCGCCGCTGTCACACATGTGTCTGCCGCTGCTGGGCGAGGGTGAGATGAGCTACAAGGGGCAGATCATCTCGGCCGCCGAAGGTTTGGAGATCGCTGGCCTTAAGCCAATCGAACTGGCGGCGAAGGAAGGTCTGGCGCTGCTTAACGGCACTCAGGCTTCTACCGCCCTGGCGTTGGAAGGTCTGTTTAACGCCGAAGATCTGTTTGCGGCCAGCTCGGTGATCGGCGCCATGAGCGTCGAGGCCGCCATGGGCAGCCGTAGCCCGTTCGACCCACGCATCCATGCGGCCCGTGGTCAGAAGGGTCAGATCGACTCGGCCACCGTGTTCCGTCACCTGCTGGGTGAAGAGTCTGAGATCAGCCTAGATCACATCAACTGTGAGAAGGTGCAGGATCCCTACTCGCTACGTTGTCAGCCACAGGTGCTGGGTGCCTGTCTGACTCAGATCCGTCACGCCGCAGAGGTGCTGGCCACCGAAGCCAACGGCGTAACCGATAACCCACTGGTGTTCCAGGATACCGGCGACATCATCTCCGGCGGTAACTTCCACGCCGAGCCTGTGGCCATGGCGGCGGATAACCTGGCGATTGCTTTGGCCGAGCTGGGCTCCATCGCCGAGCGTCGTATCGCCCTGCTGATCGATTCTAACCTCTCTAAGCTACCACCATTTCTAGTGGAAAACGGCGGGGTGAACTCAGGTTTCATGATCGCTCAGGTGACGGCGGCGGCCCTGGCCTCTGAGAACAAGACCTACGCCCATCCAGCTTCGGTCGACAGCCTGCCAACCTCGGCTAACCAGGAAGATCACGTCTCTATGGCGACCTTCGCGGCGCGCCGTCTGCGCGACATGTCGGAAAACACCCGTGGCGTGCTGGCAGTTGAACTGCTGGCGGCGGCTCAGGGCCTGGATTTCCGCGCACCGCTGCAGCCTGCGACGGCCGTGGCTAAGGCTAAGGCCGAGCTACGTGAGGTGGTGGCCTACTATGATAAGGACAGATTCTTCGGTCCGGATATCGAGGCGGCTACCGACCTGCTATTGAGCGCCAGTTACAACCAGTATCTACCGGCGGGCGTGCTACCTAGCCTCTAGTGGAAATGCTGTGAGCGAAAAGGGCCTTAGGGCCCTTTTTTATTGGCTGGCGTATAGGGCCAACTAGGATAGGTATTAGTCCATAAGTCTGTGTTGCCATGGGGACGCTATCCCGTTAGCGTAGAAGGCCAATTTGTCGAGGAGTTTACTATGCAGGGAATCGCCTTTCAGGATGCCTACCCGGATGACCTGAGCCACTGCTATGGCTGTGGACGCAACAACGAGCAGGGGCATCAACTCAAGAGTTATTGGCGCGGCGAGCAGACCATAGCCCACTTTATGCCCAAGCCCTTTCATACGGCGATCCCAGGCTTCGTCTATGGCGGCCTTATCGCTTCATTGATCGATTGTCACGGCACCGGCAGTGCCAGCGCCGCCGCCCAGCGAGCGCTCGAACAGGCGGGGGAGCAGCTGGATGAGCCGCCAAGATTTGTCACCGCCGCCCTCAACATAGACTACCTGGCGCCGACCCCCATGGGCGTGGAGCTGGAGCTTGTCGGTGAGATCAAAGAGGTGAAGCCCCGCAAGGTGGTGGTGGAGATTGCCCTGTCGGCAGACGGTAAGCTGTGTGCCCGCGGCCATATGGTGGCGGTCAAGATGCCAGAGACCATGGCCGCTACGTCCGCATAATAAAACAGGCCATTAAGGCCTGTTTTTCTTTTCGACTAACGATTTGCTTTGCTAAGCCGTCAGGGTTAGCGCGAGCTCATGTCGATAATCTTCAGCGTCATCAGCTCCTTGCTCCACCTGGCCTTGTCGACGCCTTCTATCCAGAAGGTCTCGCTGTCGCGGGTCTGTCCCTTACGCAGATAGGTCTCGGGCACGCGGAAAATAGCCTGCCAGACGTTGACCGTCTCTGTCTTGATCAGCTCGCCCGAGTCGGCATACAGGCCGATCTCCATCTCGATGATCACATAGTTCTCTTCGCTGTTGCTGCTCAGCTCGAAGTTGAGTCCCAGGCGCCCCTTGCTGTCCCACTGGCTCTTTAGGTAGCTCACCTTGGCGCCACCCTTGGCGGTGGAACGCAGCAGGTTGGCATGATCCATGGCCGATGCCGTCATGGCGCCGCCCACGACTGGGCCGCTGGCGATCACCACAGGCTGCACCTTGGCGACGGGCTGGCTGATCTGCTCGGCTTGTGTCAGGGCTTGTGTATTAGATTGTGTATTAGCCTGTGTCTGGACTATCTCTGTCCCTTGGCTTTCTATCGCCTGGCCTTCTGTTGTGGCAGAGGTGGTCAGAGGCGTCAGGAACACATATTCCCAGGTGAAGTCGGCGTTGAGTCTGACGGTGGCGCCATTTTCCAGGGTGATCAGCGCGACGGCATCGTCAGCCTTATCGGCTGCAAAGGCGGGAGCCATCAGGAGGAAGAGGGCCATGATGGCGCAGCTTTGTAGTGCTTTATACATTGAATTTAACCAGTTTTAGCGGTTTGTCTGTGGCCTCTAGCATAGTCAAACTCGCGCTAAATTCCTATATGCCTGGATCGCGATTAGCGGATTTTAGTTGCTGTAGCCAAAACTGAAGAGCGCCGACTGGCTGGCCGAGTCATAACCCAGACCAAGCACCAGATGACGGCCTAGCCGATAGCGGACCCCGAGCTCGCCGCCCCAGCGGGTGTCTCGCTCCGTTTCCCAAGTGGGCTTACCGTCGACGATGCGCGGCGAGATATTGTTGGTGTAGGAGTATTCCTGAGTGTAGGCGCTGACGCCGCCATAGAGACTGAGGTGGTCTGTGAGTCCATAGCTGAGCCCGAATCGCCACAGCTTGTCCTGGGCATAGGCTTCGCTAGGTGCCTCGACTTCTATGTCCCGTTTCTGACTTTGGGCATAGCCCAGATAGTAGCCCCAGTTAGCATAATTCCTGTCATAATGGCTGGGTGCCAGGGTGATACCATAGAGCGCCGACTCGGCCGGAATATAATCCAGGGTGATGGCCGTCTTGGGGCTTGGCCCCTGGGTTTGGTCTGCCGCCAACAGGGGGCTGGCGCCGACGAGCAAGACGGCGCCAAGTAGAGGCTTTAGCATAATTTTCTCCATCATCACGGGACAATGGATTGTTGAGAATCTCTGTATTACAGTCAATCAGATAGGCTAAAATAGCTTTTAAAATAGGTAGTTGTATCGCTTTTGTTGGTGTGCTGAAATGGCCTTGTTGCAGGCTCATTATCGGATTTGCCACAACAGGTGAATTTGCAAGGAGAGAGAATTTTGGATCAAGAATTACGCGCACAGGTGTCGCTCTGGTTGACCCACTTTGGCATAGATAGCCCCTCGGACGGGGTATCTACCGGCATCATGGTCTTTGCCTGTCTGTTGATCGCCTTCATCGGCTATGTGGTGGTGAAACGCGGCGTGGTGAGCACAATGAACATAGTGATCCAGCGCTCTAAGGTGCGTTGGGACGACATCTTCATGAAGCATAGGGTGCTGGAGAAGCTGGCCAAGCTAGTGCCTGCCTTGATCCTCAACATCTTGCTGCCGCTGGCCTTGGTGGAGCATCCGCTACTCAGCAGCCTGGCAGATAGATTGCTGGATGTGGCGATAGTGATCCTCTTCGTGCGCGCCGTGTACAGCGTGCTGGATGCGGGTAACGAGATCGCCGACGTCAACATGATCAGCCGTCGCCTGCCGATCAAGAGTTTCGTGCAGCTGCTCAAGCTGTTTATGTTCTTCGTCGCCATCATCATCTCGATCTCTGTGCTGGCGGAGCAGTCGCCGGTCTACTTCCTCAGCGGCCTGGGTGTCGCCACGGGTCTGGTGATGTTGGTGTTCAAAGACACTATCTTGGGGTTCGTGGCAGGTATTCAGCTGGCGGCCAACCGCATGGTCAGCCCTGGTGACTGGATTCAGATGGATAAGTACGGCGCCGACGGCGCGGTGGAAGAGGTCTCACTGACCACGGTCAAGGTGCAGAACTGGGACAAGACCATCACTATGATCCCCGCCTACGCCCTGGTGTCCGACGCCTTCAAGAACTGGCGCGGCATGTCAGAGTCTGGCGGTCGGCGCATCAAGCGGGCGGTGAATATCGATATCGACTCCATCGCCTTTCTCAGTGATGAACAGCTTAAGCGCCTGGGTAAGATCAACCTGCTCAAGGAGTACCTGGCTCGCAAAGAGGCGGAGATCGCCGAGTTCAACGCCAAGATTCAGGATGGCGACATGCCGGTGAATAGCCGCAACCTCACCAATGTCGGCACCTTCAGGGCCTATCTGCTGGAATATATGCGTAAGCACCCTAAGGTGCATCAGGAGATGACCCTGCTGGTGCGTCAGCTGGCGCCGACCACAGAGGGGTTACCCATAGAGATCTATATCTTCACCAATGATACCCGTTGGGCGTTTTATGAGGATATTCAGGCGGATATCTTCGACCATATCTACGCGATTCTGCCGCAGTTTAACCTGCGGGCCTTCCAGGCACCGACCGGCGCCGATGTGCGTAGTCTTAAGGGTTAGTCTCGGGTGACGAGTATGGCGGCCAGGGTGAGAAATACGCCGCCGCTGGTACGGTCAAACCAATGCAGACGGTTGCTGGCCCTGAGTTTGGGGGCCAACACGTTTGCCATGCTGGCATAGATCATCACGAAGCTGAAATCCACCAGGGCCCAGGTGAGCGCCAGTATGGCGAGCTGTGGCCCCTGGGGCGCGGTGATATCGATAAACTGTGGAAACAGGGCGCCGAAGAAGAGCAGATCCTTTGGATTGCTAATCCCTACCAGAAAGGCCTCTTTAAACATCTGCTTAGGCGAGCCCTTGCCCTTGATGTGTTGCAGGTTCAGTTCCTGGGCACTGGCCTTGGTCAGTATTAGCTTGATCCCCAGATAGATAAGGTAGGCCGCGCCGCAATACTTAAGCAGGGTAAAGCCATACTCTGTGGCGCTCAGCAGCGCGCCCAGGCCGGCGGCTGAGGCAAACATCAACAAGAGGGCCGAGCTGACGCTCCCCAGTGCGGTGGCCAGGCTGCGCACCTTGCCGAAATGGATCCCATGACTCATGGAGAGCACCGCCATGGTGCCGGGAGAGATGGCGATAAGCAGGATTGCCGCCAGGTAGAGTAGCCAGGTATCTAAGTTCATCTGAAAATTGTATACAAAATGCCGGTGGCCGCACTATAACCAGTGCGACCCGATTTGGCAATCTGTTAGGCTGTCTTAGGCGTGGTAGTCGGGGATGGCCTTGGCATGGCGGCCCTTGATGGTACGGTAGAAGTCGAGGATCTGCGCCATCTCCTTGTCGATATCGCCGGTGACGCTTATCGCCTCGGGGATCACCACTCGCTTACCGGCAAAATCCAGCGCTACCGTGACTATGGGTACCTGTGCCTTGGTGGCGATATGGTAGAAGCCTGTCTTCCAGCGTTTCACCGGGCTGCGGGTACCTTCCGGTGCCAGGGCCAGCTTGAAATTAGGGTCTTGCTGAAACAGTTGCGCCGCGGCGTCTACCAGGTTGTTGTTCTTGCGGCGATCCACCGGAGTGCCGCCTATTGCGCGGAACAACCAGCCCCAGGGGGGAATAAACAGCTGATGTTTGCCGAGGAAGTGGATCTTCTGCCCCAGGGCGCCCCTGGCCAATACGCCGACGATGAAGTCCCAGTTGCTGGTGTGGGGGCCGACGATGGCGATATATTGAGGCGCCTCGGGGAGGTGACCGTCTATGGTCCAGCCGCTGAGTTTGAGGATAGCTTTACACAAAGATTGAAACATAAATTAGGCTCTACTGAATCGGTCTAACGAGGCATTTTTATAGAGAAGATAATGCCTTAGTGAACATTTATTATATAATACAACTAATATTTCCCTCTGGAGAGGATGATGCATAAAAAAGGATGGATTTTACTGCTCCTGCTGCTGGGACTCCCGGTGCAGGCGGTACCGACGGACGATATTGCCAATATCCTGCGGGAGCAGGAGGCGGCCTGGAATCGCGGCGATCTGGATACCTATATGCAAGGCTACTGGCAGAGTGACAAGATGCGTTTCGTCTCGGGCAATAAATTCCGCTATGGCTGGGCCGAGACGCTGGCGGCCTACAAGAAAAACTATCCCGATAAGGCGACCCTGGGGCAGCTCAAGTTCACCATAGAAGAGACCAAGATGCTGAGCAACTATGCCGCCATCGTCGTGGGCCGCTGGCAGTTGACCCGGGTCAAAGACAAGCCCAACGGTGTATTTACTCTCTTGGTGGAGAAGATAGACGATAAGTGGGTGATCACGCACGATCACTCGTCGGATTAGGCCGTTTTAGGCGACTCGCCGTCTACTTCGGCCCCTTGTTCGGGGCCGGTCTCGAACTTAAACACCTGCCTGCCCAGGTTTCTCCCCTTACCATCGTACCTGACCTCGACAAACTCACACCTGCCCTGTCTGTCTCGCAGCAGGATGGAGGTCGAGCGGGTGCCATATTCCGGATGCTTGATATAGATGGAGGAGAGCAGCCGCTCCCATTCCAGAGCCACGCCAGTTTGCGGCAGATCCGCATCGGGTGCCTGTCGCTCGTCTGTCATTATGGTCAGCAGGGCCTGAATATCTATCTCGTCACTTTGGGTGATCTCCCGCTCCAGGGCCTGGGTCCCCTTGGCCATCTTGGGCCAGATATCGTCGAGGGCGCCGTTGCTGATGGCATGAAAGCCTGGTGACAGCGGCTTCACCGTCTTGCTGACGCTGTGGTAGCAGTAGAGTTCCAAGTCTTTCCCGAACAGCAGGTTGAAGGGGTTGTAGTGTTGGCTGTGCTCCCTGAGCCAGCCCGTGGTTATGGTCTGGGACTGGGTCAGCGCCTTGATCACCAGATCGCCCCGGCTGTGACGATTGGCCTCGTGCAGCTCAGGAGCGCGAATGTTGGTGAGCGCGGCAATTTCGCCCTGGCGATTCATTCCGAGCCAGCTGCCACCGGCCTCGAGATCTTTGCCTGCCAGCAGCCTATTGTCAGGGGGCCAGAAGTGGGCCGGCTCTGTGGGTCTGTGGTGAAACTCGTCCCGATTGGCACAGAGGATCAGTGGATACTGGGGATGTACCTCGAGGGCGACGAAGAGAATGCACATGGATGGCTCCAGAGGGGGCGTTTGTCTCTAACTTAGCCCCCCGTGGCGAGAAAAGCTATCCCCTAGTGCTGGCCGTGCTCATGATGATGTGTGTGCTTGTGCTCATGGCTGTGCTTGTGTTCATGACCGTTAGCAGGTTCATGGCTGTGGTCATGACTATTCGTATGCGCATGGCTGTGATCATGAGCCTTAGGCTTCCACAACATGATGCGGGCCATAAACTTTCGCGGCCCAAGTCGTAGCAGGCTGGCGGCAAATAGCATGGCGACCAGTGCCAGACTCAGTTGGTTGACCGTCTCGGGCAGGCTGAGCAGCCGGCTCCATTCAGGGATCAACCAGTGGGTGCCAAGCAGACAGAGGCCGATCACCCCTGTGAGCGCCAGCCGTTGGGTCCAGTCCATCAATTTCAGCTGTGCCAGGTTGAAGACGGGTGCCGCCAGCAACACCAGCATCACGGCTTCCATGGTCCAGCCGCTGTAGGCCAGCGCCAGCGCCAGTACCGCGCCGCCGAGATTACAGAAACGCATCGGCAGAAGCAGCAGGAGCAATACGCCAACCTGCACCAGAGGTGAGGTGAGGGGCACAGACGGGTGGCCGATAAGGTTGGCCAGCACCAGGCTGAGGATGATCCAGGGGGCGCTGCGATCCACCAGGTGGGCGAAGCCGAAGCGCCAGGCGGAGTTAGGTAATCCCAGATGAGGATCCGTGGGTTCGACTCGGGTCATGGTGAGTAAGATCCCCACCAATGTCAGGCCGATCAGCTGGATAAATGCCAGGCTAGGCCCAAGTAGTAGCAGAGTGATCACCAGCGCCTCTGGCCCCGCCAGGCGTTGCAGCCAGCGCTGGCTCAGGCGCTCATGGTGAGGTGACAGGCCAAACAGGTAGCGCATCGCCGCCAGGCTATAGCTCAGCAGGAGCACTGGCGCCAGGGTCAGCAGCCAGTCCAGCAGTTGATCGCTGCTGTGGCTGTGTTCGTGATGATCGTGGCCGCCGGAGTCGAACGCCAGTAGCACAAACAGCAACGCGATACCCAGCAGGCTGCCGATGCCTGCCTGATATTCATACTTACCCTGCTTGTCGTCTATGGTGTGACCATGGGGTTGATGCAGCACCACGTGCAGAATCGAGCCGGTGACGAAGGCCTGCAGATAGACGGTGTTGTCCAGGCTTAGCTGCGCCAGCAGCTGCTCGCCGGCGAAATAGCCCACGCCTGTCAGCAGCATCATGCCGCCCAACACTATGGATGCCCAGCGACTACCGACTTGAGGCTTGAGCAGCCACCAGATCGCCAGCCCCACAGGCAGCCGATGCAGAATCACGCCAAGAGCCAACAGGCTGGAGTTACCGTCCTGCTGGGCCAGCACCATGGCGCCGCCGTCGGTGAGAGTGTGTAGCAGGAGTCCGCCTATGCCGAGTGTCAGGGTCAGGTTATGGGTGACTTCTGAGTAGCGGTGAAACAGGCGCTCGCTCAGGGTCGGGCCCCAGAGGCCGACGACAACAAACAGCAGGGAGAGGAAACCGCCGTGCTCCAGGAGCTCGGGCAGGATATGGATCAGCACCAGGCCGCCAAGGGACACGAAGATGAAACCATCCAAGCCTTTTTGCAGACCTGTCCCCGTCGTAAAGAAACGATAGAAGAGTGGGCCTAACAGGAGTGCAATACAACTGGCGACGAGATAGTACATATAAGTGTTAACAAGGGAGCCTAGAAAGCCAGCTAGTATATCAGTCTTATGTCTGCCAATCGAACAATTAACCCGAGGGGAAAAAGAATTTACATGGCGCGCGCCCGATGGCGCCCCCGAGGACGGCGGAAAAACCTGGGAAGAGTGTCGATTTTGTTATCTTAGCTACTGATTAATATTGTCATTAAGTTATACAATATAGGTTCAACTTTTGACGAATATTGAGCTATGGACATCTTTTCTGCTGCGGTAATGTTGTTTTTGATCATGGACCCCCTGGGGAACTTACCCATTTTCGCCTCGATTCTTCGTCATATCGAACCTAAGAAGCGGCGCAAGGTGCTGGTGCGGGAGCTGATCTTCGCGCTGATCATCATGCTGCTCTTCCTGTTTGCCGGTGAGGCGATTCTCAGCTTTCTTAACCTGAGATCTGAGTCGGTCAGCATAGCCGGCGGCATCATACTCTTCCTCATTGCTATCAGAATGATCTTCCCCCAGCCTGGCGGCGTGGTGGGGCTGGCAGCCGGTGAAGAGCCCTTTATCGTGCCTATGGCGATCCCCCTGATGGCTGGTCCCTCCGTGTTGGCGGCGCTTATCCTGCTGGCCCATACCGACAGCTCGCGCATGATGGACTGGACCATAGCCCTGTTTGCTGCCTGGGTAGCCAGCGCCGTGATTCTGCTCTTCTATAAGCTGTTTACCAAACTTCTGGGTGAGAAGGGGCTGACGGCGGTGGAGCGCCTGATGGGTATGGTGCTGGTGATGATCTCTGTGCAGATGTTCCTCGACGGCGTGGCCCAATATATCGCCCACGCCAGCTAAGAAAATCTTAGGTAAGGGTTGGGCACTCGCCGAACTGGCCTGCGCTTAACCCTTCTGGCGCGTCTAGCGAACTCCTTACCGCTTGCCTGAAATTCAATGACTAAGGGCCAACACTCAGCCTGAGAAGAAGAGATCTCCTTGCATCTGGCAAGCGACTCTGGAATGATTTGAATATTGTATTCAATCAACCCTTGAGTGATCCCATGACGCGTCTGCCTGCGCTATCTGTTCGCCGCCTCCTGCTGCTTTCTCTGTCTCTTCTCTGCTCTCTGTCCTCTGTTTCTTCGGCGCAGGCCAGCGAGTATCGGGATCTGCTCAACTACCGGGGAACCCCAAATACTATGGAGCAGCGGGATCCACAGGGCAACCTGACGATTCCCGCCGTCTACATGGACCAGGGCGCCTGGCATGGTTTTCATCTGCCGGACTCGCCCGCCTACTATGGCGGCTTCACCGGGCCGCTGTTTATCGCCCAGGAGTACAGCCTGCATCTGAGCGATAGTCTGCAGAAACTGCAGCTGTTTTCCGGGGAGTCTGGTCAGAGTGTGGATCTGTCCAAGGCGGAGCAGGTTGAGATCTATAGCGAGCCCTGGGGACTGGTGCAGCGCTTTCGTTTCAAGGATCTTGAGCTCATCACCACCCTGGAATATAGCGATAATCGCACCGCCATCGTCTCGACCAGGCTGATTAACCTGAGTGACAAGCCAGGTTCCTGGCGTCTGAGCTGGTCGGGCAGCCCCTTTGCCACTCATCCCAAACTGAAACAGTATCGCTTGGTCGATAAGCGGCTGCTGAGCGATAATGCCGTGACTTGGCAGTTTACCCCCATAGATCAGACCTGGCAGATGCAGCTCGACGATGCCAGTTACCGGCTGGCGTTTGAGCAGGCGCTAACCCTATCGACCGAGGGACCCCAGGGCTATCGCGCCGACAGTGGGCTGCTGACCCTGGCACCGGGGGAGGCGACTGTGCTACGCGCCGCCCACCAGTATTTTCATACTCAAAGTGATGCCAGGCACGCGGCTAAGCTTGACTGGCCTACTGTGACAGCGAAGCTTGTGGCCAATCGGTCCCGGTGGCAGCAGCGGCTGGATAAGCTAGTGCGTGGTGGCGATCTTCCGGCCAGGCGCCTGGCCGCCAAGGCCATGATGACCCTGCTGCACAACTGGCGCAGCCCGGCGGGCGCCCTGCTGCATGATGCCGTCACCCCATCTGTGACCTATAAGTGGTTCAACGGTGTCTGGGCCTGGGACAGCTGGAAACAGGCGGTGGCGCTGGCGCAGTTCGATGTGGCGCTGGCCGAGTCGAACGTGCTGGCGATGTTTGACTATCAGTTCGATGCCAAGGACCCGCTGCGCCCCGAGGATGCGGGCAATCTGCCCGACGCCATCTTCTATAACCCCGATGCCAGTCGCGGCGGCAAGGGGGGCAACTGGAATGAGCGTAACGGCAAGCCACCATTGGCGGCCTGGGCGGTATGGCAGATCTACCAGCAGAGCCAGGATAAGGCGTTGATTACCAAGCTCTACCCTAAGCTGGTCGCCTACCATGAATGGTGGTATCGCAATCGAGACCATAACCACAACGGCCTGGCGGAATATGGCGCCAATCGACATCCTCGCCATGGTGAGCCGGGTAAGCCGGACAGGGAGGCAGTGATTGAGGCGGCGGCCTGGGAGTCGGGCATGGATAATGCGCCGCGCTTCGACATGGGCGATGGGCTCGAGGTGCTGGAAAATTATGATGCTAAGGGGCGACTGCTGGGTTACTCCATCTCCCAAGAGTCTGTGGATCTCAACAGCTACCTGTATGCGGAGAAGGGCTATCTGGCGCAGATGGCCGAGTTACTGGGCTTAGATAGCGAGGCAGCGGTTTGGCATGAGCAGGCGGCCCGCCTTGGACAGCTGATCCGCAGCGAGTTTTTCGATGAGCAGAGTGGCTTCTTCTACGACAGACGCATAGCGGGTGAGCGTTCACGTTTGATGATCGCCGAGGGCAAGGGGGTCGAGGGCTGGCTGCCGCTGTGGGCCGGCGCCGCCAGTCAGGCTCAGGCGAAGCGGATGATCGCTACTCAGCTCAATGCTTCGAACTTCGGGACTAAGCTGCCCTTTCCTACTGTGAGCGCCGACAATTCGGCCTTTGCCCCGCAGCGTTACTGGCGCGGCCCCGTCTGGCTGGATCAGGCGCTGTTTGGCCTGCAGGGAGTCTCCCGCTATGGCCAGGACGAGCTGGCGCGGCGCCTCGCCACTCAGCTGGTGAATGAAGCCGAAGGTGTACTGGGTGATAGCCCCATTCGGGAAAACTATGATCCCCTGACCGGAGACGGGCTGCACTGCACCAACTTTAGCTGGTCCGCCTCTGTGCTGCTGCTCATCTATCGCAGCTGGCTCAGCACTGATTGAGGCAGAGAGAAGAGATAAGAGATAAGCGTGGCGTGGCGATTGGCCGTGCTTCTCGCTATTTAGCCGCTGACCTATACCTCTTTAGTGAAAAATAGCACTTTTACTCTACTCTACAGGGAAAAATACTGTTAATGTCTTGTAGTGGACCTTGGGTGTTGTTGTTACGTTTGCCGCTAAGTGGGCGTTAACACCCGTCTGGCCGAGTCTTCGGCCGCTTAACTCACGCGTTTTTGTGTCGATTTTTATTGGCAATCTAAATGCCTATAGCGATGAGTTAGCCCCCTTCCCAAGTCCCCACTAAAATTATCTAAGTTAGGCAGCCTTAGGGTCACCCAGCGGGGAAGGCGTTCCGTTTGGGGATAAATATAGGCACAAGGAATTTTTAGCATGAAGAGACAGTATTATGCCGGTGCGTTGTCCGCATTGAGCCTCTCCCTCCTGCTGATTGGCGCGTCGGTAAATGCCGCCCCGATCACCATGAAGGAAGTGACTGGCGTGGCCGACGCCGGGGTGATTAACGAGCAGCAGATCCTCTATTGGCTGGTGAAACGTGGTGAGTTGGCCAGTGATGCCAGCGAGGCGGAGAAGCGCGCCGCAATTAAGGCCTACACCCAGAGAGCCAAGGGCTATCAGGAAAAAGGCGGTCAGGTTCAGGCCAAGCTGGAATCTCAGCAGAGTATGCGTCAGAAGACCCAGCAGAAGGCGCGGGTGATGTCCTTCGTGACGCCCCAGGCCGACGCCGATGTGACTAAGACGGTGAAGGTACTGGGTGTGCTGATCGACTTTCCCGATCTGCCCCACGACAACAACCGCCTGACAGCCGCCGATACGCCCATGTATTATTCGAGCTACCCTGTCGCCCACTATCAGGATCTTATGTTCTCGACGACCGGCTTTGCCGGCCCTCAGGGGCAGAACCTGTTGACTGGGTATCAATATTATCAGGCAGAATCTGGCGGAAGTTTCTATTTCACCGGTAAGGTCTATGGCTGGTATACCGCCAACCAAAATGCGGCCTATTACGGACAGAATGACCCTAACAACGACGATGACGACAAGGCGGTACCCGAGTTGGTGAAAGAGGCGGTGACTCAGGCGCTGGCCAGCATGACGCCCAGCGAAATCGCCTCCTTCGACGTGGAAGACCCTTACGATCTCGATGGCGACGGTAATCTCAATGAGGCCGACGGCGACATAGACCATGTGATGCTGTTTCACTCCAGCATAGGCGAAGAGGCCGGTGGTGGCGTCTTGGGTGACGATGCTATCTGGTCGCACCGTTACTTTGTCTACGAAGGCAATTCGCCTGGCTATGAGATCCCTGGCACGGGCAAGAAGGTGTTTGGTTACACGGTTCAACCCATAGATGCGGCCGCCGGTGTGGTCGCCCATGAATTTGGCCACGATCTCGGCCTGCCTGACGAGTACGACACCAGCAACAGCGGCGACGGTTCGCCCGTGGGCTCCTGGTCTATCATGTCTGGCGGTAGCTGGACCGGGGATATCCCTGGCAGCCAGCCGACAGGCTTTAGTCCCTATGCCCGCTCTTATCTGCAAAACAAGTATAAGGGCAAGTGGATCAACGAGACTCAGGTGGATCTGGCCGCTATCCCGACGGGTGGTCAGGAGGTACAGCTGGCCGAGGCCGTCAATGCCAACCAGGTGAACCAGATCTCTATTCCTCTGCCTTCGGACAATATTCCCTTCAAGCAGCCCTATGCCGGCAGCTATCAGTACTATTCCGGTCAAGGTAATCTGCTGAGCACTGCGGCCTCCTTTAGCCTGGATTTCCCGGCGAGCAGCAGCCTGACGCTAAAGATGAAGGCGCACTGGAACATAGAGACAGACTATGACTATGTGCAGGTGAAGGTGGGCGATGTGGCCTTAGCCGGTAATCACACCAAGGCCAGCAACATCATCAATAACGCTAAGAACATCATTACGGGTAAGTCTTCCGATGTGGCGGGTGCCGAAGGCGCCGATTCCTGGGTGGAGCTAAGCTTCGACCTCAGTGCCTATGCGGGCAGCAGCGATCGTCAGATCAGCATCGTCTACTTCACCGATGAGGCGGTGGGCGACTATGGTTTCGTGTTCGATGAGCTTAAGGTGCTCGACGGTGAGTCGGTTATCTACAGCGACGGCGCCGAGGAACCAAATACCATGGCGCTAAACGGTGGCTTTGCCAGAATCGATAACACCCGTCCAGGCAAGCCGCGCCGCTACCTGGTGCAGCTGCGCAGCTACAACGGCGTCGATGCCGGATTGAAGAGCCATGCCTACGAGCCGGGTGTCTTGCTCTGGCTGGAGAACTTCAACGAGTCTGACAACAACTCCAGCAAGCATCCAGGCAGTGGCCTTATTGGTGTGGTCGATGCCGACCAGGACTTGATCGGCACCAATGGCACGGCGACCCAGATCCGCGATGCCACCTTTAGCCTGTATAACCAATCCACCTATTTTGGTGACAATCATCTGGCGGGCAACAGCCTGTTTGATGACAGCCAGGATTATAGTGCGCCACTCAAGCCGCAGGCGGGCATCATACTGCCAGAGCTAGGCCTGACCATGGAGGTGGTTACCCAGAGCCAGGATTCCAGCAGCGCCAAGGTACGCTTCGAGTATTCGGGCACTGTGACGCCTCCGCCAGCGCCTGGGGCATTGAGCGCTTCTATCACTAAGACACAAGAGGGTGCGAGCGTCAGCTTCAGCGCCAATGTGACTGGTGGCGACGGCAGCTATCAGTATGCCTGGGCCTTTGGAGTCAGCGGCGCTGCTAGCACCCTGGCGGCGCCAACCTATGTGTATCAGGCATCGGGAAGCTATCAGGTCACCCTGACGGTGACAGATGGCGCCGGTGAGTCGGTCACAGCCAACACTCAGGTGACGGTCGTCATCCAACCGGTGGCGGATTTCAGTTATAAGGCCAGCGATCTGACGGTGACCTTTAGCAACCTGTCCAATCAAGGGGTTGGTTCGCTGAGTTATGCCTGGAATTTCGGCGATGGGCAGACGAGCACGGCCGCCTCGCCGACACACACCTATGGTGCGGCGGGTAGCTATACAGTGACTTTGACGGTAACCGATGAGGCCAATAATCAGGCGAGCAAGAGCCTGACGCTGACGGTGACCGCTCCCGTGGTGCAGCCGCCAGTTGTCGAGACCAAGCAGGATTCGGGTGGTGGTAGTCTGGGTTGGATCAGCCTGTCATTGCTGATGCTCCTGGGACTGCGCCGCCGAAGCTAAATAAAAAAACGCCTCACTAAGAGGCGTTTTTTTATGCCAGCCGGTCGATGAGCTGGCGGGCCTTGGGCAGGAAGATCTCGCTGACGATCAGCTGCTGGTCTCCATGGCTGAAGTAGCGTCTGCGGCCCCACAAGGGATGGTGACTCTCCTGCTCGAGCGAATCGATCAGTTTGGCGAGGGAGTCGCAGGCGGTAAACTCGCCGACCTCTATCTTGCCCGGGGTGAAATCGCCACTGGTGAACAGCAGCTCGCCCAAGGGGCGGGTGCCCAGAGAGAGGAAGTTATCCTGGGCGCTGTCCATCATGGCGCCGGGCACTAGCGTGCGGGCAAATACCCAGGGGATGCCATCCAGACAGAGCAGCACCTCACGGATCCAGGCTTGCCCCTGGTGGGGCAATTCGCCCGGGAAGGGAGGCAACATGGCCTCGCCTAACACCTTGACCTCAAATTGGGTGCAGTGAGACTTGAGTTTTTGGGTTAAACTACCGGAAGCTAATAGCCACTCCCTGAAGGGGCTCGGTGGCAGCTGGGGAATTTGATCCGGTGAATGCCATTGAATGGATTCACCATAGGGGAAGCTTAACCTGGTCACACTCATTAAATTCTCGGTACAATACTCAAAAACGTCAGCAGTTTATCACGACGAGGCTTTGATGTCGGTAATTAAAGCCTTGAGTACTAAAGCATCTAAGTATCGGTGCCGTTAATAAGGTATCGCCTGGCTGAAAAACGAGGGTTGACCATCAAATCATGAACGGAGTATTCGTCTAATATGAAAAAGTTTGCGCTGCTGTGCCTCATGCTAGTGACCAGTGTACTGAGCCTGGGGGCGTATGCCGAAGAGGAAGAGGTGGTCGATACCTACGCCTATTACGGTTTCGAGCCCGATATTGTGACTAACTATATCTCCAATCGTAAGAAGCTGGGCTTTGTGAAGATCAGTGTCGAGCTTATGGTCAAGGTGCCGGAAGATCTGATCGTGCTTGAACATCACGACCCGCTACTGCGCGCCGCCATCATAGAGATCTTAGGGGCGCAGACCGAAGATAAGGTGAAGTCCTTGACCGGCAAGGAGGAGATCCGCCGCGAGTGCTACGATACCCTGAATCGTCTGCTGGAGCAGGAGATAGGCAAGCCGCTTATCGTCAACCTGCTGTTTACTAAATACCTGTACGATTAATGTGTTATGGGCTGCATGCCGTGCGTGCAGCCAGGATCCCCTGATGACCCTGTCTCGAAAGCCCGCGCGCCCCGGCGCCAAGAAAGTTGTTTCTCAAGAGCCGTCTGCTAAGGCCTCAAGGCCAAAGCCTTCGTCTCAAACTAAATCAAAAGCTCAGCCAAAAGCTAAGCCAAAAGCTAAGCCAGAATCGAAACCACAAGTAAAATCACAAGTAAAACTACAAGCCAAGTCTAAGCCAGCTGAGGGCAAGAGCCAGGGGGCGAGCAAGGGCCTGCACCCTTGTAATCTCCATGGGCAGGGCTATGACTTCGAGGCGCTGATGGATACCACGCCGGAGCTAAAGCCCTTCGTGCGTCCCAATCCCTATGGCAACTTGTCAATCGACTTTGCCGACCCCAAGGCCGTGAAGCTGCTTAACCTGGCGCTGCTCAAGCTGCATTATGGATTGAGCTATTGGGATATTCCCGAGGGATTTCTCTGCCCGCCTATCCCGGGGCGTGTGGATTACCTGCACTATCTGGCGGATCTGCTGGCCGAATCGACTCCTGGGAGCAAGGGGGGTAAGCGCAAGCTGCCTAATGTGACGAGAGCGCCCAAGGGGGAGCGGGTGGTCGCCCTGGATATCGGCACAGGCGCCAATGGCATCTATCCACTGCTGGGACATCAGGTCTACGGTTGGCGCTTCGTGGCAAGTGATATCGACCCGGTGTCCCTTAAGAATGTCGAGCGGATCATAGCAAACAACCCACAGCTGGCGGGCAAGCTAAGCCTACGCCACCAGTCAGATTCGAAACAGATCTTTACCGGTGTCATCACGTCCGAGGATAGGTTCGATCTGACTCTGTGCAATCCGCCATTTCATGCCTCTTTGGCCGAGGCAAGCAGAGGCAGCGAGCGTAAGCTGAAGAACCTAGCAGCCAACAAGCGAGCCAAGGGCCATGAGGTGGCGCGGAGTAAGGAGAAGCTGAACTTTGGCGGCCAGAAGGCGGAGCTCTGGTGCGAAGGGGGAGAGCAGGCCTTCCTTAGCCAGATGATCCGTGAGAGCCGGAATTTCGGCTCGCAGTGCCTCTGGTTTACCTCTCTGGTGTCGAAGAAGGAGAATCTTAAGCCCTGCTATCGTCTGCTAGAGCTGGTGGGGGCCAAGCGGGTAGAGACCCTTGAGATGGCCCAGGGTAATAAGCTGACCCGTGTGCTGGCCTGGACCTTCCTAACACCTGAGCAACACCGCCTCTGGGGCCAGTACCGCGTCTAGTATTTCCAGAAGTTAGGGTGGAAAAGCACCGCCACCGTCAGGATCTCCAGACGCCCCAGCAGCATGCCGATGGCCAGCGACCACTTGGCGATGTCTGGCAGGCTGGAGAAGTTCCCCGCCGGACCGATCACTGGCCCAAGCCCTGGGCCCACATTGGTCACCGCCGTCACCGCACCGGTAAAGCTGGTGGTCGGGTCGAGTCCGGTAGACACCAAGATCACCGACAAGAGCACTATCACCAGCATAAACAGCAGGATGAAGGTGACCAGGGAGCGCACGATATCTTCTGTGATGGGGCGCCCGTTGTAGCGCTCCTTGAAGATACCGTTAGGGTGGAACTGTTGCTTCAGCTGCTCACGCATGATGGCAATGGCGATCTGGAAACGGAAGATCTTTATTCCCCCAGAGGTAGAACCCGAACAGCTGCCGGCAAACATCAGGAAGAGGAAGGCCACGTTGGCCACCGCGCCCCAGGAGGTGTAGTCGGTGAGGCCGTAGCCTGTGGTTGTCACCACCGAGACCACGTTAAAGCTGGCCAGACGCAGGGCGTCGGCCGCCGTCATATCGTGTCCATGCCATAGCCAGAAGGCCAGGCTGCAGGAGACGAATGCCAGGAAGATGAGGTAGCCCTTCACCTGGGCGTCGTTCCAGATCCGCAGCGAACGCTGGGACAGGCTGTGAACAAACATCAACAGGGGTAAGCCGCCGGCTGCCATGAAGATGGTGCCGACCCAGTGGGCGGGCTTAGAGAAGGCCGCCATGGAGCTGTCTGAGGTGGAATAGCCGCCGGTGGAGAGTGTGGTCATGGCATGGTTGATCGCCTGAAACCAGGTCATCCCCGCCAGGTGGTAGGCCACACCGCAGCAGACCGTCAGTATGATGTAGACATAGAAGAGGTGCTTGGCCATATCCTGGGTGCGAGGCACCGCCTTATCGCTCCAGTCCGAAGACTCGGTGCGAAACAGCCGCATACCGCCCACGTTGAGAAACGGCAGAATGGCCACCGCCATCACGATAAAGCCTATTCCCCCCAGCCATTGCAGCAGCGAGCGCCAGATCAGAATACTGTGATCCATGGTATCCAGGCCAGACAGCACGGTAGAGCCAGTGGTAGTGATCCCCGACATGGTCTCGAAGAAGGCGTCCGTGTAGTTGATGCCGTGATAGAGGGTGAAGGGCATGGCCGCAAACAGGCTAACGATAAACCAGGTCAGGCTGGTAAGCAGAAACATATCGCGGATATTGAGACGGATGTTTTCACTCTGCCCTTGATGCATGCAGGCGCTGGCGCAGGTGCCAGTGATCAGCGAGGCGATCATGAAGGCGCCCACCGTCTCCTCGCCATAGAGTAGGGCGAAGAGCAGCGGAAAAAACATAAAGGCGGTCAGGGTCGACAGGAACACGCCTAAGATAAAGAGTAGCGGCCGAAAATTTAGCATCGCGATTTAAGTCTTGGCTTCTTGAGTAGCTTAGAAGAAGAATGCACTAGGCTGGAACAGCTTTTCAACTTCACCGATAAATTTCTTGTTCACCAGGAACAAGATCACATGGTCGCCCTGCTCGATGACCGTCTTATCGTGGGCCATCAGCACCTCGTCGTCGCGGACGATGGCGCCTATGGTGGTACCGGGTGGCAACTTGATCTCGCTGATCTGCTTGCCCACCACCTTGGAGGTGCTGGGATCGCCGTGGGCGATGGCTTCGATTGCCTCGGCGGCGCCGCGTCTCAGTGAGTAGACGTTACAGATATCCCCCTGACGAATATGGGTTAGCAGCGCCGAGATGGTCGCCTGTTGCGGCGAGATGGCGATATCGATATTCGCCTCCTGGACGATATCCACATAGGCTTCACGCTGGATCAGCACCATCACCTTCTTGGCGCCCATACGCTTGGCCAGCAGAGCCGCCATGATGTTGGCCTCGTCGTCGTTGGTGACCGCGATAAATACGTCGGTCTGGTCGATATGCTCCTCGAGCAGCAGCTCCTGATCTGAGGCGTCACCGCAGAATACCGTGGTATTTTCCAGCTTCTCAGACAGCGCCTCGGCGCGATCCGGTCTGTGTTCGATCAGCTTGACCGCATGATTACGCTGTAGCTGCTTGGCCAGTCCCAGGCCTATGTTACCGCCGCCGGCGATCATGATATTGCGGTAGGAGTTGTCCAGCTTCTGCATCTCACTCATCACGGCGCGCACATGGCGACTGTCGGCGACGAAGAATACCTCGTCGTCCGCCTCAATGATGGTGGTACCCCTTGGCATGATGGGACGGCCCTGTCTGAAGATGGCCGCCACACGGGTGTCGATGTTTGGCATGTGCTCGCGCAGGGCTGCCAGGGCGTTACCCACTAGCGGGCCGCCATAATAGGCGCGCACGGCTACTAGGCTTAGGCGTCCCTCGGCAAACTCCAGTACCTGCAGGGCGCCTGGATATTCCACCAAGCGACGTATGTAGGAAGTAACCAGCTGCTCGGGGGCGATCAATTCGTCTATGATGAAGCCACCACGAGGTCGGTTCTCGCTCTGCTTGGTCTCGCTGTCGATAAACAGCTTGTCCCGCAGTGCCAGATACTGCTCCGAGCGGATACGGGCGATCTTGGTGGGGGTACCATAGAGGGAGAAGGCAATTTGGCAGGCGGCCATGTTGCATTCGTCGCTATTGGTAACAGCAATTAACATATCGGCGTCTTCGGCGCCGGCATCCTTGAGGACACCAGGGTGGGCACCGTGGCCCAGCACTACTCGCAAGTCATACTTGTCTTGCAGCGAGCGCAGCCGGTCGCGGTCATTGTCGACTATGGTGATGTCGTTGTTTTCACCAACCAGGTTTTCCGCTAATGTGCCGCCGACCTGACCCGCACCTAATATGATAATTTTCATAGCCTAACGTTATCCCTTAACCAAGCGAGCGTAGTAAAACCCATCCATATCGTCTTGGCCCGGCGTGATTTGCCAGCCAATGTCATCGCTGTTTTGTTGTTGTGCGATTGGAATCAGGGTTGCGTCTTGGGTTCTCGCTAAGAACGCCGCGATCTGCTCGGCGTTCTCTTGCGGTAAAATTGAGCATGTAGCATACAGGAGTGTGCCACCGGGTTTAAGCCACTGCCAGCAATGATCCAAAATTTGTGACTGCAATGTGGCTAGCTCTTCGATGTCGGCCTGCTTTCGTAGCCATTTTATGTCCGGGTGACGGCGGATCACGCCGGTGGCCGAACAAGGCGCGTCCAGCAGGATGCGATCGAACTTATCGCCCTGCCACCAGGTGTCTATCTTGGCGGCGTCGCCGTGCACCAGCTTGGCCTTGAGGCTTAATCTGTCGAGGTTCTGCTGCACCCGCTCGAGGCGTTTGGCGTCGAAGTCGACCGCCACCAGATCTATGCTGGGTTCACTCTCCAGCAGATGACAGCTCTTGCCGCCGGGGGCGGCGCAGGCATCGAGAATCAGCTCATTTGCTTCGGGGGCCAACAGACTGGCGGCCCATTGCGCCGCGCCATCTTGTACCGAGGCGGCGCCATCGGCAAAACCTGGGAGCAGGCCGACATCTTTCGGGCTCTCCAGTAGTATGGCGTCATTGCTCGCACCGGGTGTGGCCGCTATCTCCTGCTCGTCGAGTAGCGCCAGATATTGCTCTCGGGTCTGGGATAACTGATTGTTGCGCAGCCACATGGGCGGACGTTGATGGCTCTGGGCGATCACCTCTTGCCAGCTATCTGGGTAGGCGGCCTTGAGGCACTTGATCAACCAGGCTGGGGTGTTAAAGGCCAGGGTCTCGTTGTCCTCGGGCAGCGGCTTCTGGTTGCGCTGCAGGTTGCGCAGCACGCCGTTGACCACCTTGACCAATCCCTCGAATTTGAGCTGGCGACAGGCCTCGGCGGTTTCCGAGATCGCCGCATGGCCGGGGATACGGGTGAAATAGAGCTGATAACATCCCACGAGTAGCAGCTGATGTACGATGCGCTGCTTGCCCTTGAGCGGCTTGCTCATGCAGTCGCTCACCAGCTTATCGAGCTGGGGCAGGTGGCGCATCACGCCATAGCAGAGCTCGGCTAGTAGGGCCTTGTCTTTCCCACTGGTGAGTCTTTGCTGCTGTTCGGGCAGGGCCACGGACAGTGAGACTCCTTTCTCTAATACCTGGAAGACGACTCTGGCCGCGAGGGCTCGCAGGTTCTTCATGTCTGCGCCTCATCTGCTGAGGTGACGCTTTGTAATTGGGTGCCCGGGGTAAACCAGTCGCCGCGGGCGTTAAGCACGTCGGCCACCGGCATGGCTTTCTTGCCCGGCAGCTGAATGGTTTCGAGAACCAGCGCGCCTTCGCCGGTGGCGACCGCTATGCCCTGCTTGTCGGCGCGGATGATGGTGCCTGGGGCCTGTTTATCCGCCTCGTCTGACACGCTGGCCTGCCATACCTTGATTGCCGCATCCTGATGGGGGAAGTGGCTCGCGGGCCAAGGGTTGAAGGCGCGAACTTCACGCCAAAGTTGCTCGGCCGGTTTGCGCCAGTCGAGCTGCGCCTCCTCTTTGCTAAGCTTCTCGGCGTAGTTTGCCAGGGCTTCATCCTGTGGCTCAGGCGTTAGGCTGCCTTCGGCGAGGCCTTTTAGTGCCTGGATCAGGGCGCTTGGTCCCTGCTCGGCCAGCTTTTCATATAGGCTGGCGGAGGTGTCGCTGTCTTCGATCGGCAGATGGGTCTTGAGCAGCATGTCGCCGGTATCCAGACCTATATCCATCTGCATTATGGTGACGCCGGTTGCTGTATCGCCGGCCCACAGGGCGCGCTGAATCGGCGCTGCGCCGCGCCAGCGAGGCAGGATGGAACCATGCACATTGATGCAACCCAGTCTTGGGGTATCCAGTACCACTTGAGGCAAGATAAGGCCATAGGCGACCACCACCATGATGTCGGCGCCGAGAGCGGCGAGCTCTGCCTGGGCGTCTTCGTTTCTCAGGCTCACGGGTTGGTAGACTGGGATATCATGCTCGAGTGCCAAGGCTTTGACCGGGCTGGCCTGTAGCTTCTTACCACGGCCCGCGGGTCTGTCTGGTTGGGAGTAAACCCCGATTACCTGGTGCTCTGAATTGATTAAGGCTTGTAGATGGCGGGCGGCAAAGTCTGGCGTACCCGCAAAGAGTATCTTGAGTGGTTTCAAATGAGGCTTATCCTTGTTTGGCTTCGAGGCGCGCGGCTTTTTCGAGTTTCTGTTTGATACGCTGACGCTTGAGGGGCGAGAGGTAATCGACAAACAGTTTGCCATTGAGGTGATCAAGCTCATGTTGCAGACAGATGGCGAACAGGCCATCAGCCTCTAAAGTGAACTCGTTGCCATCTCTGTCCAGCGCCTTGATGGTGACAAACTCGGCGCGATCGACCTTGGCATAGATGCCGGGCACGGAGAGACAGCCCTCTTCGTTGCAAAAATCGCCACTTTTTTCGATTATCTCTAAATTAATGAAAACCTTAGGGCGTTCTACGTCATCTTGCAGGTCCATAACGATCAACTGATGATGATAATCTACCTGGGTGGCTGCCAGACCAATTCCCTTCTCTTCATACATGGTTTCGAACATATTATCGATTTGTGTCTGAAGCTCAGCGTTAAATTCTGTAATGGGCTTCGCAATCGTGCGTAAGCGCTCATCGGGAAAGCGTAAAACTTTTAGTAAACTCATACATAAACTCTTAACAAGTCTGTCAAATTCGAGACAGTTGGTTATACTGACTTAGGCTAATGGGTTAATTTTAATCCTTAGTGGCATTCAATAACAGTAAAAGCTCTATATAAAGGGCAAACAGCATGGATACCCCCATGAAACGACTAATTTTACTCGGTTTAATGATTTTTAGTAGTTCGTTTGTTGTCGCGGATACCTTGACATTGAAGTCTGGCCATCCCGATTCGTATGTGGTGAAGAAAGGGGATACCCTTTGGGACATCTCAGCCCAATTTCTCAAGGACCCCTGGCGCTGGCCCAAGCTCTGGGGCGCCAACCCACAGATAGCCAACCCTCACCTTATTTATCCTGGAGACAGACTGACCCTGGTCTTTATTGACGGTGAACCCAGATTGGTGGTCAAGCCTCATATTCGTAAGAGCCCCGAAGGACGTGTCCTGCCTAAAGGCGGCGCAATTCCCGCCGTGGATCTCAGCCTGATCCAGCCTTATCTGGTGCAAAACCGAGTCGTTGATGGCGAGTGGTTCGATGAGCAGCCTATGGTCATGGGGGGCGAGAGCGAGTCTAAGCACCATGTGACTGACGATGTTATCTATGTTCAAGGGGAGCTGACTCTTGGTGACAAGTTTGGTGTCTATGCCAAGGGGCGTCAGTTTGAAGATGCCGAATCTGGCGATGATCTGGGGCTGGAGGTGATTCTGACCGCCAGCGGCCGGGTCATAGAATCGGGCCCAGTGTCTAAGGTGCGTTTGCTGAGCAATATGCGCGAGACCAAGGCGGGTTATCGTGTGCTGCCTATCGAAGATGATTCGCTGATGTCAGCGTATTTCATGCCTAAGGCAGCGACGACGCCTGGCACAGTGCTCGCCTCTGAGAAAGATGTGCGCGCCATGGGTAAGTTAGATGTGGTCTATATCGACCGTGGTAGTCAAGACGGCGTCGAGCCTGGCCATGTGTTCTCCATCTTCCGCGATGGCGTTGAGGTGGTGATCGATGGTGACGGCAAGCCGGTACAACCTAAGGATCGTAGCACCTATGAGGAACTGCTGGCCAGTATTTCGTCTGATAATGCCACCAAGATGCCGGATATCTATCGCGGTAAGCTGATGGTATTCAAGGTGTTCGACCGTGTCAGCATGGGGCTTATTCTGATCAACGAGAAGCCCGTGCGCGTCCATGACAAGTTGCTGCAACCGGATACCCTGTTAGCGAGCGAATAGTGCCATCGACGACAAGCTGGTCGACTGGCTAGTTGTTTCTGCAGTACCCGGGTTAGGACCGGCCCGGGTAAAACAATTATTAAACTACATGGATGTAGCAGAGCTCAGGCAAAGGCTGGAGCATGAACCCGATGCCTTACCTCTGCCTGAGCGCCTATTGACGGCTAAGCTGTCCCCTGATTTTTCTTTGGTCGAACAGGCGCTAGCTTGGCAAGACGCCGCGCCTCGCCATCATATTCTCTGTCCCCAAGATACTCTCTACCCCAGCCTGCTACAGCAGATCAACGACCCGCCGCCGATTCTCTTTGTCAAAGGCGATCCTAATGCCTTGGTGCATCCCTGTATCGCCATGGTGGGTAGCCGCGCCGCGTCTCAGTCGGGATTAGCTGCAAGCTATCAACTGGCCCAGGAACTCGCCGCTGCCAAAATTGCGGTGACCAGCGGCATGGCGGCCGGCATCGATGGTGCGGCCCATCAGGGGGTATTAGATGGCGATGGTATAACCCTGGCCGTGTTGGGCACAGGCATAGAGGTCGTCTATCCAAAGCGCCACAAACCCATCTACGAGAAGATCCAGCAGAGAGGCTGTGTACTCAGTGAGTTCTGGCCTCAGATGAAACCCTATGCGGGTAACTTCCCCAAGCGCAACCGCCTCATCAGCGGGCTCTCGCTGGGCGTACTCGTGGTCGAGGCGGCGCGAAAGAGTGGCTCGCTGATCACCGCGAGATTGGCGCTGGAGCAGGGCCGTGAGGTATTTGCCGTGCCGGGCAATATCCTGGCTGGGGATCATCAGGGCTGTCATGATTTGTTACGAGATGGTGCTAAATTGGTGGAGTGCGCCGCCGATATTATCGAAGAGGTTGCAGCTTTATCAAAATTTCACCTTGAAGAGTTGCATCGTCGTCACCATATAGGGGAGGAGTTAGCTTCTGATTTGCCATTTGCCTCACTGTTAGCTAGTGTAGGCTATGAGGCCACACCATTAGATGTGGTGGTCGAGCATAGTGGAAAAACGATAGAGCTAGTATTAGAGCAGTTGCTTGAACTTGAACTACAAGGTTGGGTTTCAGCTGTACCCGGTGGTTATATAAGACTTAAGAGGAGCTAGCCATGTTCGATATCCTCATGTATCTATTCGAAAACTATGTGCACAGTGAGGTCGAGTTACTGGTCGATGAAGACGAGTTGACCCAAGAACTGACACGCGCTGGTTTTCATCAGTCAGCGATTATCAAGGCCTTGTCCTGGTTGGAACACTTGGCATCGCTACAAGAAAGTGATCAACCCTACCTATGTAATCATGATCAACACTCCTTCCGTATCTATACTCAGGCCGAGATGGAGAAGTTAGATGTCGAGTGTCGTGGTTTCCTGCTCTTCTTAGAACAGATCAAGGTGCTCAATGTCGAGCTGCGCGAGATGGTAATCGATCGCGTGATGGAACTGGACGAGCCGGCGCTGATTCTTGAAGACCTTAAGTGGGTGATCCTCATGGTGTTGTTTAATGTGCCGGGCAACGAGTCCGCCTATGAGCAGATGGAGGATCTGATCTTCGAGCAACCCGATGGTCGGCTACATTCCTAATTGACTCGATTCGGATTTAAAAGAAAGGAGGCTTGAGCCTCCTTTTTTAATGGCAAGCTAAAAGTGTTGATGCGTCTCATTTAATTTAAGATGGGTTGGCATCAGGTAGTCACGATAGGCGTAACGATTAAGCTTATTTATCTTGGGCGTCTTATCCGTGTCATGCTCCTCAAATTGGGCAACCTGTTCGGTTAGCCAGTTTGAAAAAGCACTTTGCTGCTCTGAGAGTTCATCGAGCAGCTTCTCATAGCCCTCAAAATAATCTGTCTTCAGGTAATGGCTGAGACGCACCAACTCTTCTGGGTGGTGCTCGGCCAAGAAGCGGATGGCCATGTAACTCCACTTATAGGTTCTATCCAGACCATCCTTATATTCGGTGGCGAAGATGGTCTTGAGATCCGGCGCCTCATCGAGTTTTGCCTTGATGACCTTTAGGGTCGATGGATTGTCATTGCCCTTGGAGACGTACTCGGCCAACCCTTCCGACCACCACACCAGCTTGCGCGGGAAATGGCCGAAGCCGCCATATTTCACGAAGCGGCCGTCGAGATAGTGCACATATTCATGATTCAGGTTCCAGATGGCAAACTCGGGCGCGATCCAAAACTGGCGATAGGCGAAGAAGCTGGCCTGATTATTGGGATTTGACGGCGTGCCTTCGATATACATGCCGCCGTTATCAGTACTTATGTCGAACAGCAGCTGGCCGTAGGCGTTGTATTGGCTCCAATTCTTGAAGGCCACTACCTGCAGTGCGTCATTGTTATCGTTGGCGGTAGGCTGGTGCTGAGTCTCGAGTAGTCGATGAAAGTTGGCCTCCTGTGAGGTGAGCTTAGTGCAGCTGGTACTCAGCTCATCTGGGGTGAGATCTTGCGCCAGGATATATAGGCTATCCGAACATTGATGGCGTATGGGTAAGACTTGTGTCAGCTTTGGGATCTGACAGACACTGCTGCGGGCCTTGCAGGCCTCCAGGCCGGCGAAGGCGTTCACATGATAGCCCAAGGTATAGGTGGTCTTGGCGGCCTCGCCCCGTTGGGCGACATCTTGCTCGGCGAGTCTTACCATGGCATCGTCCAGTGCCTGTTCGGCCGGGGTGAGCTTGCCCTCTTCGCCGCTGGGGAGTGCTAGGCGGTAGAGGCCCAGTGCCCAATAGGCATTGGCTCTCGGCCAGTCTTGCTGACCACGCAGGCTTAGTGCAGAGGCGGCAAAGTCGAGCAGGGGCTTATCCAGTTCGGCGGCGATCAACTGCTTATTGAGTGCGCCATCGGGCTGTTTGCGCGCGACATTCAGCAGCATGCCATAGGCTCTCAGTGTCTCCCACAGGGCATAATCTGCTGCCTGACTAGGCGCTTGCTTTGCGGCATGTTGTAGTTGCCGATCAAGTAGGGGGAGCAAGCTAGCAAGCTGCTCGGCGCGCTGGGCATTGCCTTTGTCATCCTTGTCATCAATTCCATAGTAACGATACAGGGTTACCGCGAAGTGTTCTTGTAATCTGGGCGCATGAGCGATCAACTGACTATTGCCAAGTTGGCTCAAGGCATCTGTCAGAGCGGTATATTCGGTATCGGTCAGCTTATCCATGGGGCCGAAATAGCTAAAGGCCCTTAGGTAATAGAGCAGGGCATCTAGGCTCGCCTCATCCTGGCTCTGCATGATGGCTTGTAGTGCCTTAGCTAAGCTGGCGGTATCGAGAAAGGGGTTGTCATGGCTGAAGAGCTGCTGTGACGGTAAGGCGCTTAGCTCATTGATAAAGGCCGAGTCTATCTGTCTAGGGGTTATCTTTTCTGGGGCTATCTGTCCTGGTGCAGTGACGCTGCAGCCCACCAAGAGGCTGTGGCCGACGAGCAAGATGGCGCAGAGGGATTGGCGCAACATAGGGTCTCCTTGTTATTTTGCATACAATATATTTCAATCCCACAAAGAAGACTAGCTATAATTAAGTGCACATTCGATTCCCAAGGCGCTGTAGAGCTTGGTAAAATAGCTAGAGTCACCGGCTGTCGAGAAAACCATGTCTAAGATAGATGATCAACTGTTTAGTTCACACGAGCATGCACTGGAGAAAGAGTATGAACTCTGTCCTAAGTGTGGTTGTGAGCTGTCGGTGAAAAACAGTAAGCATGGTGGATTCATCGGTTGCAACAACTACCCCAGCTGTGACTACACCCGGCCTCTGGTGCATCATGAGTCGATCGAGACTCAGGTGATCGAAGGCTCAGAGTGCCCAGAATGTGGCGCCGAGCTGGCAGTAAAGTCGGGTCGTTTCGGTATCTTCATCGGCTGCACCCGTTACCCTGATTGTAAGCATATCGAGAAGCAGGATCAGGAAGACCCCGCCGAGGCCGTCACCTGTCCCAGCTGTCATAAAGGGGTGATGGAGCATAGAACCAGCCGCTTCGGCAAAAGCTTCTACGCCTGTAGTGCCTATCCTAAGTGTAAGTTCTTGGTGAATTATCCGCCCGTGCAGGAAACCTGCCCCGATTGCGGTTTCGGTATCTTAGTCGAGCGCAAGGGGGCCGTCGGTATGCGCCTGGAATGTCCACAAAAGAGTTGTAAGTACAAGCGCCCGCTATAGGGCCTGTTTATCCTTTGCCGCCATTGTTCGTATTAGCTTTGTCTGTATAATCTCGACCCATAGGGTCAAGTCGACCCGTTGAACACAGAAAGGTAAGGCGACATGTTACAGCAAGATCCCGCTGCCCTGGTTGAAACGGTACTGCAAGGAGGCGTCATAGCCTATCCGACCGAGGCCGTTTATGGGCTGGGTTGTGACCCCGATAACGATGAGGCAATTCAGAAGCTGCTGGATTTAAAGCAGCGTCCATGGCAGAAAGGTTTGATCTTGGTCGCCAGCGATTTCAATCAGTTAACGCCCTATATCGATAGCTCTGTCCTCACCGAGGCGCAGTTGCAGGCAGCTTTTGACAAGTGGCCCGGCCCCTTTACCTTTATCATGCCGAAACGCCCCGGGCTATCCAGTCTGTTGAGTGGTCAGTTTGACTCCCTCGCCGTGCGTGTCTCTAATCATCCTGGCGTGCAGGCGCTATGTCAGGCGCTGGGTAAGCCCATCGTCTCGACCAGTGCCAACCTGACCGGGGAAGAGCCCGCCTTGACTCCTGAGGAAGTCATACGTCAGTTTGATGGCAAGATAGATGGCCTGGTGGCCGGTAGCCTGGGCGCCGAGCCTAAACCATCGACCATCATAGATGTGATCAGCGGAAAGATTTTACGATAACCATAGCAAGGAATTTTTATGAAGCCTGATGCCACTCAAGTCAAAGCATTCTTACTCGACCTGCAACAAAGGATCTGTGAAGGCCTGGAACAACTCGATGGCGAGGCCAAGTTTGTCGCCGACTCCTGGGAGCGGGAAGAGGGCGGTGGCGGCACCAGCCGCGTATTGACTAAGGGCAAGGTGTTTGAGCAGGCCGGAGTAAACTTTTCCCACGTGACAGGTGCGGCCATGCCTGCATCGGCTACCGCTCACAGACCCGAGCTGGCTGGACGCAGCTTCGAGGCCATGGGCGTCTCCCTGGTGATCCATCCCAACAACCCCTATGTGCCGACGACCCACGCCAACGTGCGCTTCTTCATCGCCGAGAAAGAGGGGGCGGATCCCGTTTGGTGGTTTGGCGGCGGCTTCGATCTGACCCCTTACTATCCGTTCGAGGAAGATGTGGTGGCCTGGCATCAGAGTGCCAAGGCATTGTGCGAGCCCTTCGGTGAAGACGTTTACCCTAAATATAAGAAATGGTGCGACGAGTATTTCTTCCTGCCCCATCGTAACGAGACCCGTGGTGTCGGCGGCCTCTTCTTCGACGATCTTAACGAGCCTGGGTTCGAAAACAGCTTCGCCTTCATGCAGGCTGTGGGCGAGGGCTTCCTGAAGGCCTATGCCCCTATCGTCGAGAAGCGTAAAGAGACGGCATACGGTGAGCGTGAGCGTGATTTCCAACTCTATCGCCGCGGCCGCTACGTGGAATTTAACCTTGTGTATGACAGAGGCACACTATTTGGCCTGCAGACAGGTGGTCGTACCGAGTCTATCCTGATGTCTATGCCGCCGCTGGTGCGCTGGCAGTATGCCTATACCCCTGAGGCGGGTAGCCCAGAGGCCAAGCTTTACAGCGATTTCCTCAAGCCGCGAGAGTGGTTAGAGGCGTAAGGAATATCACAAAGGGCTCAAATGAGCCCTTTTTTAATCAGGACAATGGCAATACTTTATTGGTTGCGCATATGGTCGGCGAGCGTCGAGATCGCCTGGTAGATGGCTTCCCTGTGTTGCGGCTCTTTAATCTCTATCGCCAATGCCCGCTGCATGCAGAGTAGCCATTGATCACGCATCGTCTCGTCTATGCTAAAGGGCATGTGTCTGGCGCGCAGGGCCGGATGCCCATGACGTTGATGAAACAGCTGGGGGCCACCCAGCCAGCCGCTGAGAAATTCAAACAGCTTCTGTTCCGACTCGGCAATGGGGGATCTATGCATGGCCAGCAAGGCCTGGGTATCTGGGCTGGTCTGCATTTGATGGTAAAACTGCTTGGCAAGCGCGCGGATCACCTTCTCGCCACCAATTCTGTCATAGGCGTTCGATTGCTGAGGATCGCGCTCGGCCGAAGGCTTAGCCATCATCTTTTTTAACCACTTCATCTGACTCTCTCGCGGGCTCTGTTTTACTGGGTCTTGGTATCATGCGGCACACTAGCCGATTCTCCGGTCGCAATCAATCCAAGTTTCCCTGAAGAGATTGCATGCTGACACCCTTTGCTTCACCGAAAAAGCTCAGTAGACTGAGTGCAATCGAATCAAATAGAGACCATATCCCCATGACGCAGCAGGTGCAAGACAGATACGCCGTATTTGGTCATCCCATAGGGCATAGCAAATCCCCGGCTATTCATCAGGCGTTCGCCAAGTCGACGGGCGAGTCGCTGCAATATGAAGCCATCTTGGCGCCCCTCGATGGTTTCGCCGAATCTCTGCAAGCTTTCTTCGAACATGGTGGCAAGGGGGCCAACGTGACCCTGCCGTTCAAAGAGCAGGCCTATGCCTTGTGTGATTGCCTGGGTGATGAGGCCAAGCTCGCCGGCGCCGTGAACACCCTCACTCGCCTGGCGGATGGCCGCATCAAGGGCGACAATACCGATGGCTTGGGACTGGTGGCGGATCTCGAGCGTCACCTTGGTAGCCTGTGCGGTAAGAGTGTCTTACTCATCGGCGCAGGTGGCGCGGCGCGCGGCGCCATATTGCCGCTACTGAATGCCGGTATTGACTCTTTGACAATACATAACCGTACCCATAGCAAGGCGGAGCAACTGGCCGATGCATTTAAGGCTTATGGCCAGGTAAAGGCCAGTACCTTGGCTCAACTGACCCATAGCTTCGATATAGTGATCAACTCAACCTCAGCCAGTTTGAGTGGCGAGCTGCCGAATCTGCCTAAGGCGATTATCGCCGCCCATAGCGTCTGCTACGATATGATGTATGGTCGGGATCTCACCGCCTTTAATCGCTGGGCCTTAGACCAAGGGGCGAGTCAGACGATCGATGGTCTGGGGATGCTGGTGGGACAGGCTGCCAAGAGCTTCGCCATCTGGCGCGGTGTAGAGCCCGCCGTCGAGCCCGTACTGGCAACGCTGCGTAGTGACCTCGCGGCGCAGGTGTGATAAGCACTCATATCGATTGGCAACAGGAGTAATGGGCCATGAACCAAAGCATCATATTTACCGAGCAACTGACCTGGGATGCCCAGCTAAGCGCCATTCATTTTACGGCGCAGCAGCAAGGAATGGTGATCGATTGCTACATAGGGCAGAAGGTGCTGGAGCATCTTGCGGCAGAGAAGATTAACAACAGCGAACAGGCGCTTTCCTTGTTTGAGCAGTTTCGCTTCGATATCGAGGAGCAGGCAGAAAAGTTGATCGAGCAGGAGGCGTTCGACGTTCAGGGGCATATCCAGGTAGAGCGTATCGATTAATTTGCGCTGCTATCTTTCGCCACTGACTACTTCTAGTCGTCATAAAGGCGCCGAGATATCGACGCCTTCTAAATCTAGGCCTTTTAAGGTTTAGCTAGTTTAGGCCTAGCTAGGCGCCCAGTTAGCCGATAAAAGCCTAGGTTGGCAAATCCTGTAACGCTTCTTCAATGTATTCGTTCTTCAGGCGGACATAGTTGTCGGCCGACTCGGGGAGGAATTTTATTTCAGCCTCGGTCAGCGCTCTCACCTTCTTAGCAGGGCTGCCTACATAAAGGTGGCCACTCTCCAGTGTCTTGCCGGGGGGCACCAAAGAACCCGCACCTAATATCACGTCATCTTCTATCACCGCGCCGTCCAGTATGATGGCGCCCATGCCGATAAGGATACGGTTACCCACTTGGCAGCCATGCAACATCGCCTTATGGCCTATGGTGACATCGTCGCCGATAATCAGTGGATGACCCTCGGGGCGGCTGGCCGACTTACGGGTCACATGTAATATGGTGCCATCCTGCACGTTTGAACGTTTACCAATGCGGATATGATTCACATCGCCTCGCGCCGCCACCATGGGCCAGACGCTGGCATCTGTGTCTAATGCAATATCGCCGACGAGTACACAGGCTTCATCAATATACACACTGGCATCAAATTGTGGGCTAACGCCCTTATAGGCACGGATAGATTTTGTCATGGCTAGGTCCTTAAAACGGCCAAATGAGTGAGGGTCACCCAGTATAATGGGGAAAAAGTAGCTAGTCAGGCGAAAAAGCGTGCAAACAATGCAAAAGTAGCACTTTTCTTTAAAAAAGCCCTTGCGTAAAAGTTTCTGCTCCCTATAATGCGCTCCCACTGACACGGCAAACGGCGCTGCTTAGCGACGGTAACAGCCTTCAGATGGTTCGAGTGAAAAGTTGAAAAACTTCTTAAAAATCACTTGACGCCAACATCGGGAAGTGTAGAATACGCATCCCTAAGCCAACGGCCCGGCGCCAGCGGCGGCATCGAAAACAATGATGCAATGCTCTTTAACAAGATAAAACAAGAAATCTGTGTGGACACTCACAGGTATTGAGTTAATCGAAAACGATTTAAATCTCAATGCAACGATGAGAGTCCATAGCAATATGTACAAACATGTAGATGATTCTTCCGAGTCATTTATGTGAATCAGAATTCATTGAGTCGTTTGGCGCAAGCCAAACACAAAAACTTTTAATTGAAGAGTTTGATCATGGCTCAGATTGAACGCTGGCGGCAGGCCTAACACATGCAAGTCGAGCGGTAACAGAAAGTAGCTTGCTACTTTGCTGACGAGCGGCGGACGGGTGAGTAATGCCTAGGGAACTGCCCAGTCGAGGGGGATAACAGTTGGAAACGACTGCTAATACCGCATACGCCCTACGGGGGAAAAGAGGGGATCTTCGGACCTTCTGCGATTGGATGTACCTAGGTGGGATTAGCTAGTAGGTGAGGTAATGGCTCACCTAGGCGACGATCCCTAGCTGTTCTGAGAGGATGATCAGCCACACTGGGACTGAGACACGGCCCAGACTCCTACGGGAGGCAGCAGTGGGGAATATTGCACAATGGGCGCAAGCCTGATGCAGCCATGCCGCGTGTGTGAAGAAGGCCTTCGGGTTGTAAAGCACTTTCAGCGAGGAGGAAAGGTTAACGGTTAATACCCGTTAGCTGTGACGTTACTCGCAGAAGAAGCACCGGCTAACTTCGTGCCAGCAGCCGCGGTAATACGAGGGGTGCAAGCGTTAATCGGAATTACTGGGCGTAAAGCGTACGCAGGCGGTTGATTAAGCGAGATGTGAAAGCCCCGGGCTTAACCTGGGAACTGCATTTCGAACTGGTCAACTAGAGTCTTGTAGAGGGGGGTAGAATTTCAGGTGTAGCGGTGAAATGCGTAGAGATCTGAAGGAATACCGGTGGCGAAGGCGGCCCCCTGGACAAAGACTGACGCTCAGGTACGAAAGCGTGGGGAGCAAACAGGATTAGATACCCTGGTAGTCCACGCCGTAAACGATGTCTACTCGGAATTTGGTGTCTTGAACACTGGGTTCTCAAGCTAACGCATTAAGTAGACCGCCTGGGGAGTACGGCCGCAAGGTTAAAACTCAAATGAATTGACGGGGGCCCGCACAAGCGGTGGAGCATGTGGTTTAATTCGATGCAACGCGAAGAACCTTACCTACTCTTGACATCCAGAGAACTTTCCAGAGATGGATTGGTGCCTTCGGGAACTCTGAGACAGGTGCTGCATGGCTGTCGTCAGCTCGTGTTGTGAAATGTTGGGTTAAGTCCCGCAACGAGCGCAACCCTTATCCTTACTTGCCAGCGGGTAATGCCGGGAACTTTAGGGAGACTGCCGGTGATAAACCGGAGGAAGGTGGGGACGACGTCAAGTCATCATGGCCCTTACGAGTAGGGCTACACACGTGCTACAATGGTCGGTACAGAGGGTTGCGAAGCCGCGAGGTGGAGCTAATCTCACAAAGCCGGTCGTAGTCCGGATTGGAGTCTGCAACTCGACTCCATGAAGTCGGAATCGCTAGTAATCGTGGATCAGAATGCCACGGTGAATACGTTCCCGGGCCTTGTACACACCGCCCGTCACACCATGGGAGTGGGCTGCACCAGAAGTAGATAGCTTAACCTTCGGGAGGGCGTTTACCACGGTGTGGTTCATGACTGGGGTGAAGTCGTAACAAGGTAGCCCTAGGGGAACCTGGGGCTGGATCACCTCCTTACCTATACGATTGATTGATATTTGTTGAGTGTTCACACAGATAACTTGTTCTTGTTAGAGCGAGTGGCACGTCCGAGCGACGATGCTTGTTCTTTAAAAATTTGGAAAGCTGATAGTAATAATCGAAAGATTATTGCGAAAAATAATTGAGTTCTCAAAACACACTTTAATCAAGTGACTTGAGTATTCTTTTGGCGAAAGTAGAAACCGTTAGTTGCGATGCGACTCAGATGAAACTCATTTGGGTTGTATGGTTAAGTGACTAAGCGTATACGGTGGATGCCTTGGCAGTCAGAGGCGATGAAGGACGTAGTAACTTGCGAAAAGCGTTGGCGAGCTAGTAACAAGCATTTGAGCTAACGATGTCCGAATGGGGAAACCCGGCACCATAAGGTGTCATCACTAAGTGAATACATAGCTTAGTGAGGCGAACGAGGGGAACTGAAACATCTAAGTACCCTTAGGAAAAGAAATCAACCGAGATTCCCCTAGTAGCGGCGAGCGAACGGGGATTAGCCCTTAAGCCTAGAGGGTGTTAGTGGAATGTGTTGGAAAGCACAGCGATACAGGGTGATAGCCCCGTACATGAAAACTAACTTTAGGTGAAAACGAGTAGGACGGGACACGTGATATCTTGTTCGAATATGGGGGGACCATCCTCCAAGGCTAAATACTCCTGACTGACCGATAGTGAACCAGTACCGTGAGGGAAAGGCGAAAAGAACCCCTGTGAGGGGAGTGAAATAGAACCTGAAACCGTATACGTACAAGCAGTGGGAGCGGTTCTTGAGACCGTGACTGCGTACCTTTTGTATAATGGGTCAGCGACTTACATTTTGTAGCGAGGTTAAGCGAATAGCGGAGCCGTAGGGAAACCGAGTGTTAACTGCGCGTTTAGTTGCAAGGTGTAGACCCGAAACCCGGTGATCTAGCCATGGGCAGGTTGAAGGTTGAGTAACATCAACTGGAGGACCGAACACACGTATGTTGAAAAATGCGGTGATGACTTGTGGCTGGGGGTGAAAGGCCAATCAAACCGGGAGATATCTGGTTCTCCTCGAAAGCTATTTAGGTAGCGCCTCGAGCGAATACCATTGGGGGTAGAGCACTGTTAAGGCTAGGGGGTCATCCCGACTTACCAACCCTTTGCAAACTCCGAATACCAATGAGTACTACTCGGGAGACACACGGCGGGTGCTAACGTCCGTCGTGAAAAGGGAAACAACCCAGACCATCAGCTAAGGTCCCAAAGTTATTGCTAAGTGGGAAACGATGTGGGAAGGCTTAGACAGCTAGGATGTTGGCTTAGAAGCAGCCATCATTTAAAGAAAGCGTAATAGCTCACTAGTCGAGTCGGCCTGCGCGGAAGATATAACGGGGCTAAGCAATACACCGAAGCTATGGGTACTAGCGCTTGCGCTGGTGCGGTAGAGGAGCGTTCTGTAAGCCGTTGAAGGTGAAGGGGTAACCCACGCTGGAGGTATCAGAAGTGCGAATGCTGACATGAGTAACGATAAAGGGGGTGAAAAACCTCCTCGCCGAAAGACCAAGGGTTCCTGTCCAACGTTAATCGGGGCAGGGTGAGTCGACCCCTAAGGCGAGGCCGAAAGGCGTAGTCGATGGGAAACGGGTTAATATTCCCGTACTTCTGCTAACTGCGATGGAGAGACGGAGAAGGCTAGGCTAGCGCGGCGTTGGTTGTCCGCGTTTAAGGCTGTAGGTAGGGTGCTTAGGCAAATCCGGGCACCTAATACTGAGAGTTGATGACGAGTCACTACGGTGATGAAGTAGTTGATGCCATGCTTCCAGGAAAATCTTCTAAGCTTCAGGTTAGCAGGAATCGTACCCCAAACCGACACAGGTGGTCGGGTAGAGAATACCAAGGCGCTTGAGAGAACTCGGCTGAAGGAACTAGGCAAAATGGTACCGTAACTTCGGGAGAAGGTACGCTCCTGTTGGTGATGAGACTTGCTCTCTAAGCTGACGGGAGTCGCAGATACCAGGTGGCTGCAACTGTTTATCAAAAACACAGCACTGTGCAAAATCGCAAGATGACGTATACGGTGTGACGCCTGCCCGGTGCCGGAAGGTTAATTGATTGGGTTATCTTCGGAGAAGCTCATGATCGAAGCCCCGGTAAACGGCGGCCGTAACTATAACGGTCCTAAGGTAGCGAAATTCCTTGTCGGGTAAGTTCCGACCTGCACGAATGGCGTAATGATGGCCACGCTGTCTCCAGCCGAGACTCAGTGAAGTTGAAATTGCGGTGAAGATGCCGTATACCCGCGGCTAGACGGAAAGACCCCGTGAACCTTTACTATAGCTTGGCACTGAACATTGACCCTACATGTGTAGGATAGGTGGGAGACTTTGAAGCGGGAACGCCAGTTCTCGTGGAGTCATCCTTGAAATACCACCCTTGTAGTGTTGATGTTCTAACTCTGGCCCCTGAATCGGGGTTGAGGACAGTGCCTGGTGGGTAGTTTGACTGGGGCGGTCTCCTCCCAAAGAGTAACGGAGGAGCACGAAGGTTGGCTAAGTACGGTCGGACATCGTACGGTTAGTGCAATGGCATAAGCCAGCTTAACTGCGAGACATACACGTCGAGCAGGTGCGAAAGCAGGTCATAGTGATCCGGTGGTTCTGAATGGAAGGGCCATCGCTCAACGGATAAAAGGTACTCCGGGGATAACAGGCTGATACCGCCCAAGAGTTCATATCGACGGCGGTGTTTGGCACCTCGATGTCGGCTCATCACATCCTGGGGCTGAAGTCGGTCCCAAGGGTATGGCTGTTCGCCATTTAAAGTGGTACGCGAGCTGGGTTCAGAACGTCGTGAGACAGTTCGGTCCCTATCTGCCGTGGGCGTTGGATGATTGAAGGGAGCTGCTCCTAGTACGAGAGGACCGGAGTGGACGAACCGCTGGTGTTCGGGTTGTCATGCCAATGGCATTGCCCGGTAGCTACGTTCGGAATCGATAACCGCTGAAAGCATCTAAGCGGGAAGCGAGCCCTAAGATGAGTCATCCCTAGACCTTTAAGGTCTCTAAAGAGCCGTCCGAGACTAGGACGTTGATAGGCAGGGTGTGTAAGCGTTGTGAGGCGTTGAGCTAACCTGTACTAATGACTCGTGAGGCTTAACCATACAACCCAAAAGGGTTTCGTATAATGGTTTTACGTAATCAAAAGAATACAAAGTACTTGATTGAAGTGCGAACTCAAGCAGCTTTCTAAATTTACTATTTTGGTTAATTACGCAGGTAATTGTTTGGCTGACAAAGCCGTAACGAAGCGAAGCGCGGAGTGTACTAGAGTACATGAGCACTGCAGCGAGGAAACAATGCCGTGAGACGAAGAATTAACCAGTAAGAATTTGTCTGGAAACCATAGCATTGTGGCCCCACCTGATCCCATCCCGAACTCAGAAGTGAAACGCAATCGCGCCGATGGTAGTGTGGGGTCTCCCCATGTGAGAGTAGGTCATTTCCAGGCGCCTAATTTAGTATCCCGCGAAAGCGTGTTACTAAAGGAGCGGTAGTTCAGTTGGTTAGAATACCGGCCTGTCACGCCGGGGGTCGCGGGTTCGAGTCCCGTCCGCTCCGCCAACATTAAGACGAAAGCCTCTGCAGCAATGCAGAGGCTTTTTTCGTTTCTGCCTTTTCAAAATGCTCATGCACTAAGCCCTAAAAAAATAGTATCTCATCGCTATCTGCATTTCTCACTTGTGATGGTGGCCGAGAACGCTGGTCCACCGCTGCCATCTGCCTTTTGTGGTGTGTATTGATATTTGAGTTCGTCGAAGTTAATGTGCCGGAATGCCGGTCCATCGGTCCCGTCTTCCCCAGCTCGTTTCACTTCGCGCGCATGAGCGCATCGCTTTGCGATATGCGCCCACCAACATTAAGACGAAAGCCTCTGCATGCTCTTGTACATAAGAGTGCAGAGGCTTTTTTCGTTTCTGGCTTTCACTAGCTTAAGTCGTCCTAGCTTATCTCTATATGCTTATAGCTAAATGCGATAATGTTTAGTCACTAAGTAACTTAAATGTGGCATAATCGGCACAAACACACGCAATTAATCCTGTATTGATAAGATGTGTTACGTCTGACGACCCTTTTTTAGGTGCAGTGGCTTTGCTGAAATTTTTCTCACGTCCCTCGCTCATTCTCTTCGCACCTCTGGTGTGTGTCTTGCTGTTCGCGTTTTTTATTACCAGTAGCTACTTCGTCGAGCGCCAGCAGCGTCGAGATTATGTGTCGGCCTCCCAGGTAGAGCACCTGTCTCAGGGGTTGATGCGAATGAATCACCTGGTGGCGATGGCGGCTAAGGCGCAAGACTTCACGCGGGTGGAAGAGGAACTGGCCCTGCTCGGCAGCGATATTCGTCTCTCCGTCTATACGCTTATCGATCGCAGGGGCAACATACGCTTTGCCAATCATGGGGTATGGCGCGACAGCTCGGCGCAGTTGGTGATCGATGGTTACGAGAGCCAGGCCCACGACGACAGCGTAGCCGAGGGCAGATCTCGCATCTACTTCAATGACAAGCGTCAGTCGATCCAGGCCTATTATCCTATCACACCACAGCTCTCTTCCCTGTCGGTCGAACGTCCCGAACTCATTTATCTCGAATATGATATGGCGCCCATGCTGGCCGCTAGCGATGAAGCCGTTCTAGTAGGCCTGATGCGAACCGGTGCGATTGCCTTGGCGACCACCTTGGTCTTGCTAGGCCTATTTTACTATTTCGTGTTGTCGCCGATTCGCTACCTGAGTTGCCAGGCGGCGGCCCTGGGCCAGCGTGAAACCGATTCCAGGCAAAAGCCGATCGAATCTCCCTTCATTGAATTGCATAGCCTGGAGCAGAATCTTAGGCGCTTTAAGGATAGGTTCCAGCAGGGGGCGAAACAGCTTAAGGATAGCGAGCAGAGATGGCTGTTTGCCGTAGAGGTCTCACGTTATGGTATCTGGGACTGGAACCTGGAGGACAATAGCGTATTTCTCTCCGACCGCTGGAAGGATATGTTGGGCTACGGGCCTGAAGACTTAGTGCCCGAGCTGGCAACCTGGGAGAGCCGGCTGCACCCCGAGGACAAAGAGGGGATACTCAAAAACCTTAACGCTTACCTCAATGGGGACACTGAGGAGTTTGAGAGCGTGCATCGACTGCGTCATCAGCAGGGGCATTACATCTGGGTTCTCGACAGGGGGATGACGGTCGAGTGGAACGAGAAGGGTAAACCGCTACGCATGATCGGCACGCTGTCCGATGTGACAGAGGATATTCGTAACCAGAAGGCGGCGATGCATCAGGCCAAGCACGACCCGCTCACGGATCTCGCCAATCGCCGCGCCTTGATGGACGCCCTGTATCAGCAGCAGGATGAGTCGGGAAGCTGCGCGGCCTTGTTTATGTTGGACCTGGACAACTTTAAGGTGGTCAACGATGCCCTTGGGCATCATGGTGGCGACAGGCTGTTGATCCAGATCGCCGCCAGGTTATCCAGTTACTTCTCTTCTAACTCGTTGATCGCCCGTGTGGCCGCTGATGAGTTCGTGGTTCTGGTGAAGAAGCTGCCGGAGGATCTTCTCGGTGCCCAGCGTCGAGCTCAGGCCCTGGCGAGTCAGATGCGTCAGCTGATCGCCCGCAGCTTCCATATCAGTGGCCATACCTTTAATCTCTCCGCCAGTGTGGGGATCGCCATCATCGATCCAAGCGAGGCGATCCCGCCGGAGCAACAATTAAAACGGGTCAATATGGCGCTGGCTCAGGCGAAGGAGAGTGGACGCGATGCCTGTGTGGTCTATAGCAGCGAGATGGATAAGCGTGCCGCACAAAATCTGATGATCCGCACAGAGCTTGTTCACGCCGTCGCACGTCATCAGTTGTCTCTCTTCTATCAGCCGCTGCTAAACGCCAAGGGCGAGATTGCCTCGGTCGAGGCCTTGCTGCGCTGGCACCATCCACAGCATGGGGCTATTTCGCCGGCCGACTTTATCCCTGTGGCCGAGGGTAGCGCCCTGATTGTCGAACTGGGTGAGTGGGTGTTGCTGGAGGCTTGCCGTTTCATTCGTGGGTTACAGGAACAAGGTATTCGCCCACCTATGGTCTCGATCAATGTCAGCGCGCGTCAGTTCCACCAGGATGAGTTTGCACCTAAGCTACTGGCCATGCTAAAGGATCAAGGGATCAGCCCTGCCCATATCGAACTCGAGCTTACCGAGCATGTGTTATTGACTGACCTGCAGCAGGTGCGCCAAACCATGACGCAATTGAGAGAGGCAGGGGTCAGCATCGCCGTGGATGATTTCGGCACGGGTTATAGCTCGCTGAGTTATCTGCAGGAGCTACCGTTGAATCGCCTCAAGCTAGATGCCAGCTTTATCAGAGACATGGGTAATGGCGAGGCCTCTGCCTCTATCGTCAAGGCCATGATCGATATGTCCCACAGCCTGAATCTCGAGTTTGTCGCCGAGGGCGTCGAGATTCAGTCACAGTTTGAGCAGCTCAAGGCCTATCGCTGTGACCTATACCAAGGTTATCTGTTCCACCGTCCTATGCCGGGCGAAGAGTTGGCTCGCCTGCTGGTAAGGCTTGGAGATAGGCCGCTATTATCAAGCGTGTAGGCTGAAAAAGTCTGCCAGTTGTCCCAGCGCCTGGTTTCGGGCGCTATCCCTTTCGATGAAGATCTCATGACGGGCATGGGCGACCTTAAACAGGTGGCAATGCTCTCCCTTGGCTGCATCTTGCGCGCGATTGTCGACGATGGAGTCTTCCTCTGCCTGTAAGATCAAGATAGGTGTCTGAGTACGTTTGGCGGCTTCTACTGCTTGCTCGCAGGCATCGAGGGACTCGGTTAGCCAACGGTTGGTGGGGGAGCCCAGCTGCAGCTGCGGGTAGGTCTCATACAGCCGACGATAGTCTTGATAGCGCTTAGCGCTATGGGTAAGCTCGTTCTGCTCGAAAGGGACGGGCTGATAGTTCTTGCCCCCTAAGACGTAGTTGGGCTTGCTGCTGGAGCCATTGTCCAGGTGTCCGGCCAACCAACGCACGAAGGGCTTAGGCATAGGCAGGCAGATGCCATACATGGGCGCCGATAACACGGCTGCATCAAACACATTTGGTGCCTGCTGTAGATACAGGGTGGCTATGGTGCCGCCCATTGAGTGCCCTACCAGAAACAGCCTGTCATGTTGCTTGGGGATGACTAGGGTATCGACGAAGAGGCCAAGGTCATCCACATAGTCGGAAAATTTCGCTACATGTCCCTGGTGCGGATTGTCGGTTAGCCTGTCTGAAAGCCCCTGTCCTCTGTGATCCAGGGCGTAGACGCTATATCCCAGCTGATAGAGATCGAAGATCAGCTCTTGATACTTAAGGTAGGCCTCGACACGACCGCTGCTGATCACTATCGCCTGATTCGACTCGGGGTGAGCGGCCACGCAGTAGGCCAACTTGAGTCCGTCGCCTGTCGTCAGATAGCCCTGCTCGACGCCCTGCCAGAAAGCATCTAGCTGCTGACGATTGTCAGTCAGTTCGCTGGAAAAAACCGGCAGTGAGGTGGCGATAGTGTCAGTGCTTGTAGAGACTGTGGCTGTGGACATGGGCTATTTGAATTAGGGACAAGATGCCTGAGTGTAACACGATATCTTATGGCGATTAATGGCTTGAGGGGGCTAACTGCCTCAAGCCATTAATACGCTGGAGGGGTTAGCGAGCGGCCTGAGTGGCGATGAAGTCATCTATCTGCTGTTCCAGCAGCGCCATAGGCACAGATCCATTGGCCAAGACGGCGTCATGGAAGGCGCGGATATCGAATTTTTCACCCAGCGCCTGTTCGGCCTTGGCGCGTAAACGCTTGATGGTGAGTTCACCTATCTTGTAGGACAGCGCCTGTCCCGGCCAGGAGATATATCTGTCTATCTCAGTAGTGACATTGTGTAGCGACAGCGCCGTATTGCCGGCCATGTAGTCGATGGCCTGCTGACGTGTCCAACCCTTGGCGTGCATGCCGGTGTCGACCACCAGGCGGGCGGCGCGCCACATCTCGTAGGTCAGACGGCCGAAGTTGCTGTAGGGGTCTTGGTAGAAACCGCCTTCCAGTCCGAGATACTCAGAGTAGAGTCCCCAGCCCTCGCCAAACGCTGAGATATAGCTGTAACGACGGAAGTTAGGCAGGGAGGTCAGCTCCTTGTTGAGGGAGATCTGCAGGTGATGACCCGGCACGGCTTCGTGCAGGGTCAGGGCTTCTAATTCATACAGGGGACGTTTGTCCAAGGCATAGGTGTTGACCCAGTAATAGCCGGGCTGATCATCACCACTGGCGCCAGAATAACGCCCTGTGGTGTATTTGGGGGCGATCTCGGCGGGCACCTCCTGAATGCCATAAGGCGTGCGCGGCAGCTTGCCGAAGAACTTCGGCAGCATGGCATCGGCCTTCTTGGCGATAAAGGCGGCCTCTTTCAACAGCTGCTCCGGGGTCTTGGCGTAGAACTGAGGATCGGTGCGCAGGAAGTGGAGGAAATCGGCGAAACTGCCCTGATAGCCGAGCTTATCTATTATCGCCTGCATCTCGGTGCGAATGCGCTTAACCTCTTTTAGCCCGAGTTGGTGCACCTCGTCTGCGGTCATGGGCAGCGTAGTGTAGTAGCGTACGCGATTCTCATAGAAGGCTTCACCGTCGGGAAGATCGTAGGCGGCGATACTTTGGCGTGCACCAGGGATATATTCCTGGGTCATGAAGTCATAGAAGGCCTGATAGCTGGGCAGTACGTTCTGCTCAATCAAGGCCTTGCCCTTCGCCGTCAACTCGGCTTTCTGGGCCTGGGTAAAGTGTTTGGGAAAGTGGGTGAAGGGCTTGAAATAACCGCTCTGCTCAACCGGCACTATGAAGGCGCTAATGCTCTCTTCGAAGCCGTTTAAGACCACCTTTGCCGGGGTGATGCCTTGGGCCAGACCCTGTTTCAGCCAATAGGTCTGCTGCGAAAAATAGCGGGGCAGGGCCTCGAGCTTGCTGAAGTAATTGCGGTAATCGGCCTCGCTGTTGAAGTTGCCCTTGGCGATGGAGGCGATATAGGCGTGAAAGCCGCTCTCTGCGGTGATCGGCAGATAATGGTCGTGGAAACGGTACTGATCGACACTGTTTTGTAACTGATAGATGAGTATCTGACCGTCGATGCGATCGGCCTTATCGAGCGATGCCAAATCCAAGGCCTTGAGGCGTACCAACAGGGCATGCTCGGCCTGGTTATGGTTTGCCAGCGCCTCGGGTGAGAGGTCGTCCAGTTTACCCGCCGCCTTCTCGTCTCCCTGTGCGTAGGCCATTTCTGGGCTAGACTCTAATCTAAGTTGCCAGGCATCGTCTATGATGCGCTGTAACTGCTGATGGCTCTGGCTGACACGGGTTTGCGGCGCCGTGGCGACATCCGCCGTTGGGGCCATTTGGCAGGCCGTGAGGCTGAGTAAGAGTAGGCAAGGGGCTAAGGGTTTATACATGGGTGGTCCTGTTGTCATTATTATGGGCCCAGGAATGGGTTTCACGATTATGCAATATTCAATTTGGCGGGTCACCCACGGCGCTAGATAAATTGTGAGCAGGTATTGCAGCAGAGTTAAGTCGAAAGCTGAACATAAGTCATGCATATCGTTAAAAAATGCATGTTATAGTTGCAACAACTTCAGACCAGACAAAAAACAATATTGGCTGAGGGGTTCAAATAGGGGTTAAATATGATTGATACATCCATTCCGTTGGTGGATCTGCATCGTCATCTTGATGGTAACGTCAGGGTGGAAACGATTTGGGACCTGGGCCACCAACACAATATTGCTTTACCTGCCGATAGCTTGGAAGGTTTGGCGCCTTTCGTTCAAATTCAGGGGAAAGAATCGAGTCTGGTGGCTTTCCTAAAGAAGCTCGACTGGATGGTTGCCGTCCTGGCGGATCTCGATGCGGTTAAACGTGTGGCCTATGAGAACGTCGCCGATGCGGCGATCTCTGGTCTGGATTACGCCGAGTTGAGATTCAGTCCTTACTATATGGCGATGAACCACAAGTTGCCGATAGAAGGCGTCGTCGAAGCCGTTATCGACGGGGTTAAGGCTGGCCTTAAGGACCATCAGGTGAAGATTAACCTGATCGGCATCATGTCTCGCTCTTTCGGTCAGGATGCCTGTATGCAGGAGTTAGACGCTCTGCTTGCCCATAAGCAGCACCTGGTGGCGATGGATCTGGCGGGGGATGAGCTAGGCTTCCCGGGCACCCTGTTTAACGATCACTTCAAGAAGGTGCGTGACGCAGGGTTAGCTATCACGGCTCACGCCGGTGAGGCTGCTGGCGCCGAGAGCATGTGGCAGGCAATCCAGGAGCTGGGCGCGACCCGCATCGGCCATGGGGTCAATGCGATCCACGATCCTAAGTTGATGGAGTATCTTGCCGCCAACAGGATAGGCATAGAGTCCTGCCCAACCAGTAATCTGCACACTTCGACTGTGACCAGCTATCAGGAGCATCCGCTGCGTACCTTCATGGAGGCGGGCGTGTTGATCGGTCTCAACACAGACGATCCGGGCGTGAGTGCCATCGACATTAAGCACGAGTATCGCACCGTGAAGCAGGAGATGGGCTTTAGCGACGCCGAGCTGGCACAGCTGCAACGCAACGGCGTGGAGATGGCCTTTATCTCTGACAGCGAGCGTAAGGCGCTCTATGCCGCCAAAGCCTAAGAAAGCATAAACAAAAAAGCCGATGAATCATCATCGGCTTTTTTCATGTTTGGGGTTTAGATAACCCGAGAGAACTGTTGCTGACGAGCCTTATCGCGGAAGTAGACGTCGAAACAGATACAGATGTTGCGGATCAACAGACGACCGGTTTCGCCAACTGTGATCTTTCTGTCTTTGACTTCGACCAGCTTATCATCGATAAAGGTTTGAAGTAGCTTGAGATCTTCGGCGAAGTACTCTTCAAACTTAATGCCTAATCGCTCATCCATCTTGGCCATATCCAGATCGAAGTGGCAGATCAGCTGCTTGATCACGGCGCGGCGGATCTCGTCGTCACGATTAAGCTTGCAGCCTTTCCACAGGGCGTGGCCCTTCTCATCCACCGACTCATAGTAAGGGCGGATATCTTTCTGGTTCTGGGCGTAGCAATCGCCGATCTGGCTGATGGAGGAGACCCCAAGACCCAGAAGATCACACTCTTCCTGGGTGGTGTAACCCTGGAAGTTACGGTGCAGGCGACCTTCGTTCTGCAGGATGGCAAGCTCATCATCCGGCTTGGCGAAGTGGTCCATGCCTATGTATTGGTAGCCAGCACCCGTCAGCGTCTCGATAGTCTGGTGTAGCATCTCCAGCTTCTGCTGTGGTGTCGGCAGATGCTCGTCCTTAATCTTACGCTGGGCCGCGAAACGTGCCGGTAGGTGAGCGTAGTTAAACACAGAGAGTCTGTCGGGAGACAGATCCAGTACGCGCTGCATAGTCTCTGCAAAGCTTTCTGGTGTCTGGTGTGGCAGGCCGTAGATCAGGTCGATGTTGGTCGACACGAAGCCCATGGCTTTCGCCTTGGCGATCAGGTCGAAGATAAACTGCTCGTCCTGTTCACGGTTAACGGCAATCTGCACCTCTTTGTTGAAGTCCTGTACACCGACCGAGATTCGGTTGAAGCCTGCTTCTTTGAGGGTGTCTAGCATAGAGAGTTCGATCTCGCGTGGATCGACTTCGATAGAGTATTCACCTTCTTCGGCAATATTAAAGTGCTCTCTGAGCAGCGCCGACAGCCTGAGGATCTGCTCTGGGCTGAGGAAGGTTGGCGTACCGCCACCCCAGTGGATCTGGGTGACCTGATAATGCTTAAACAGCGGTGCGCGTTTGACGATCTCTGCTGCCAGGTATTCGATATATTGGTCGGCCTTGTGCTGGTGACGGGTGATCACCTTGTTGCAGCCGCAGTAGTAGCAGAGCTTGGCGCAGAAAGGAATGTGTAGATACAGCGACAGTTTATTGCTCTTACTGTTGGCAATAGAGGTGAGCAGGTCTTCTTCGGTGAAGGAGGCGTCAAATTCTAGTGCGGTCGGGTAAGAGGTATAACGAGGACCGCTGTAATTATATTTTTCGATCATTGACTGATCCCAACTAATTTGGGTGGGCTGCTTCAAGGCGTGTCCTCCGAGGGTGGTAAATTAGCAACTAGCGAAGTATGCAATGTTATTGAGTGAATAACATTGATCCAGGTTGCAAATTAGCACTGCAATTTATGTTAGCTGTCGAATATCCTTGTTTTCGGCTTAAATGTCTTGGTCTTAAGCCGTTTTTGTGCACCGACTCACGTCAGTGGCTGAGGTGGGCATAGGCTTTGGCCAGCAGGGATACCTCGGCCATGATCTCGGCTTCCAGCGCCGATTCTGACTTCATTCTCTCTAAGTCTAGCTTCATGCGCTGCTGCTTGGCCAACGCCTTGCGCTGCTCCATGATAGGGTGGGACTCGATGATCTCATAATGCTTAAAGATCGCCGGGTACTGGTGTTTCACTTGATCTGTGTGGCCAAGAATATTGAACAGCTTACCGATACGCATTACGCCTTCTGACAGTTCGCAGCGCTCTTCGAGCATGGCGGCGGCGATATAGTGAATGTTGCCGAGCAGTTCCAGCTCCTTGGCGTCAGCCGCGGCTTGTTGGGCCTCGCGTTGTGCTTTTTGTTGTGCGGTTTGCTGTTTCAGCTTGAGTAACAGGTTGGCGGCATAGGCGGCCAGGCCTAAGATGATGATGGCGCCTAGGATAAGGAGTGTCGTAGTCATAATGCAATCCGAGGTGTTGGTTAGCTAGGTGTTAATCACAGAGGCGAGATAGAGAAATGGCATCGAATCGATGCCATTTGGGTTAGCCTGAGGCTAGTCTTTATCTTGATAATCTTTGAGCAGATCGGCGCCAGATTCAAACTTATCCAGCAGATCGTCGTCTGAGCCGACCGTGGTCTTCATCACATGCTCGAGGTCATCCTCTTCTGTGATGCCCAGGCGATCCATCAGGCGCTCGATCTCTGTTAGTTGCTTCTCTAACCAGGCCTGATCCGCATCGTTGAGATCACGACCCTCTTCGAGCATGTCGAGCAGCTTGTTGAGTCTAGGATCTTCCTCAAGCTTCAGCAGTTTCTGCTCGTCGCTCATCTTAGGTGCCTTGGGCTGCTTGGCCACAGGCGCCTTAGTCGGAAGCTCAAGTGCGACAGGCTTCTTGCTGCCGTGGCGAGGATCTTTGGCCTGTGCCGTGCCCGATGGCTTCTGTTGGATCTGCTTTTCGTTATGACGGCTGCCCGCTTTATTGCCCGACTTCTGCTTCTTGCCCGTGACGACACGGTCTTCTTTCTTGGTTCTAGGCGGACGCTTTGGCGCATTCTCATTGATCTTGCGCGATTTCTTACGGGTCATAACGTTAATCTCAACTACAAAAAATCGTGAACCTACCTAACCCTGAGTTAGATAAGTGAACTTGGGTCGCGTGTTATACCAGATCCTGTTGGTTTTTGCACCAAAATGAGATCTTTCGAGGCGAATAATAGCCTAAACTCGGCCTGGCTTGCCAAATATTGGAAGGTGGCTTGCTGATAAAAGCTGACATGGGTCAGATTGTTCTTGTGGTGCCATTTGGGAAAGCCCTGAAGCTCGGTGAGCAGCTGGGTGCTGATCGCCATCCAGCCGCCGGGTTTAAGCAGGGAACAAAGCAGCTGCCACTCCTTTCCAGGAAAGCGAAAGTGCTCGAAGACCCGATAACAACAGATGAAGTCGTATTCGAGTCTTAGGAGGGTATGATCCGGGGCGAAGTGTGGATCATACTGGTTGAGCTGATGGCCTCGCGCCTTGATGGCGTCTATCGCCTGTGGGTTTAGCAGTCGGCCGAAGTTGAGTCCAAGCAGTTGGCCCTGAACCTGCTGTTCACACTGAGTGATCAGGCTCGACAGGAATTGTTGCAGCGGCTTGTCTTTACTATTGGCCGAGCGGTAGCGTTTTACCTCGGCGCTGGGTGGCAAATGAGAGCTGGCATCGGCAAACAGCAGCATGCAGCGCTTACAGCGATAGATGCAGCGTTTTCTATCTTGATAGAAGGGGGCGGTCTCTTCGCTGGTGCACAGGGGGCATCTTCGCATAGCTAGGGCATGGCTCTTAAAGGCTGGGTTAATTGCTGCTACCCGGTTTAATTTACTGTAGGCCAAGCGGAAACAGAAGCGTAATTTTTGCCGGATATAAAAAAAGGCGACAGTATCACTGTCGCCTTCCAAAAAGTACCAAAGGTACTCAATTCTGATTCCAAGTTTCCTTACTTGCTATGCGACTCTCCCAGTCGGATTCCATCTTATTTTTTAATCTGCTTTCCATGCATAGTTATTTTCGTTTTCGGTCTTCCAGACGCTTTTTTTCTTTCCCTGTCGCCTTCCTGACCACAGCTTCCGTAGATGGTCTTCATTGACACATCACAATCCATATCGTCATCTTTGACGCCTAATAAACCATCCCTGTTCGGTTTACATTAAGTTCAGCAGTAAGCAGTTCAACTGTTTTCTGAACCGTAAGGAAAATGCTAATTAGCGCATTGGCCTTCCTAACCAATATCCTTACCAAGTTATTACGACCCGACTTCAGATGCGAAGTACTTCTCTTATTATTTTTAGTGAGTGGTCAAAAAATTATTATTATTTTTGCTTAACTTTATTCTTATATCTTAAATGTAATCACATACCGAAATCTGTTCATTGTTATTAGGTAGATTTTATACAAACAGTTGGGTTTACCTCGGTACGGGCACAATTAAAACGAAATCTGTGATCTATGTCAAGCATCAATTTTCAACAGTTTACGTAAACGTAAACTTAAGGCGATTAAAAAGGGTGGTATAAACCACCCTCTCGTTATCCAGCGATTAATTACTTAATGCTTGAAATATATTTAGATAGTGCTTCGATATCTTCGCTGGTCAGCTTCTTGGCAACGTCTTGCATCATGCCGTTTAGGTCGTTGTTACGACTTGTATCGTGAAACTTATTCAGCTGGATCTTGATGTAGTTAGCGTGTTGGCCCGCGATAGCTGGGAAGCCTGCAGCCTCAGAACCTTTACCGCTAGGACCGTGACAGGCGATACATGCAGTCACACCGCGTACGGCGTCACCACCCTTGTATAGTTGCTCACCCAGTTCAGGCACGTCTTTGACTTCGCTCATCGCAAGTTTTTGCGAAGAGAAGTAAGCCGCCAAATCTTCGATATCCTGATCCGACAATGCTGCCGCCATCGGGCTCATCATAGGATCGTTACGGCCTTCTTTACCGCCTGTGTGGGCAGCTTGACGCAGCTCGGTAAGCTGCTTCTTCAGGTAAGTTTCTTGTTGACCCGCAATCTTGGGGTACATGTCGATCATACTGTTACCATCAACACCGTGACAGGCAGAACAAATGATTGCTTTAGTTTTTCCCGCTTCAGCATCACCTGCTGCTAGAGCCGGAGTTGATAGAGTGGCTAACATCGATAGCGCAATAGCGAACTTTTTCATGGCGTTCCAACTTTTAGTTAAATTTTTTGTCCTGAGCTTACGAGAGTGACCTGCAAGCGTGATAAAATATGATTTATGTGATCGGGGTAATATTTTACACGAAATTGTGCAAATGTAAGCAAGTCTTCGATATTTAAACTGAAGAAATAACAAATTTTGGGGTGGGTAGTGACTGATTCTCGTATCGATTTTCGACAGGCCAAGTTTTTGATCAGTGCGCCGGATATTGCGCATCTGGATGAGCACTTGCCCGGTGATGTAGGCGTCGAAATCGCCTTTGCCGGCCGCTCTAATGCCGGAAAGTCGAGCGCATTAAACCAATTAACCGAGCAGAAGAACCTGGCAAGAACCAGTAAGACACCTGGGCGTACCCAGTTGATCAACGTCTTTGCGCTCGATGAGCACAGACGCCTGGTGGATTTGCCTGGCTATGGTTTCGCTCAGGTACCACTGGCCATGAAGAAAAAATGGCAGCAGGCGCTGGGACAATATCTGCAGGAACGCGCCTGTTTGAGTGGCCTGGTCGTACTGATGGACATTCGTCATCCCCTCAAGGATCTCGACATGCAGATGATCGAGTGGGCGGTTGATTGCGACATTCCCGTGCTGGCCTTGCTGACCAAGTGTGACAAGTTGGCACAGAGTGCTCGAATGAAGACGGTTAACGATGTGCGTAAGGCCTTGGCGGATTTTGGCGACGGCGTGAAGGTGGAGCCATTCTCTTCCCTGAAGGGAACCGGCAAGCCTAAGGTACTGGGGATTCTTAACGAATGGTGTCATCCAGACTGGCTGGTGGAGGCCTTGGCCGACGCCGAGCAAGAGTAGTAGAGTAATTTTTTTATGATGAAGAGCGCCTCCAGATTGGGGGCGTTTTTTTATGCCTGGTTTTTAGTGGCTAAGACGCTTAGCTGCAGAGGCTATTAGTGGGTAACTCTTTGAGTGGCTAAGTAACGGCGGGTAAAAAAAATGCCGACGGCTACACCATCGGCAAAAAATACATTAGCTCTTTTGGGGAGAAGCTAAATTTCAACAAGACTCAAGTTCTATCGGTCATCGACCAATAGTTCTCAGTGGTCATAGGATAGCCCGAATCTCACCCAAATTAAAGTATTTGCTCTAAATTAAACTTCAGACGAAAAAAAGCCCCAGCAAGTAACTTGCTGGGGCGCCAGAATTTGGCTTTTCACTTAACGTGAAATAAAAAAAGGTCTGAAAGATAGAACATCTTAACCTCTGTACCCTACGCAGAGAATAATACTTCATTGGCCGTAATATGGGAAACTGTTTTTTGTAAAAAACGACAATAATGTGAGCAATGTCTAAAAAAGTGCTCAATAAAAGCACAGGTTTTTGATCTAAAATTTACCAAAATTGCCTTTAAAAGAGCTGTTTAGCTAAAAACTGCCCTTAAGTGAAAAAATATTACTATTTTTGGTGGTTTTTACGGCTTCGCGGGTCGAGAGGGCGAGATGCCAGGATGAATGGCTCTCACAGCATAAAAAATGCCCCGGCAGGCCGGGGCGTAGTCGGGGCATGGTCGAGGCATTTTTGTGGCTCAATTCTGATCTAATTGAGAATTGAGCCGATTATCAGTTGAGCCATAGTCGCAAAACGTGAGTCTAGTGAGCCTGTTCCCAGTTATCGCCGATACCAGCCTCGGCCAGTAGCTCGACATCTAACGAGGCGGCCTGTGCCATCAGTTCACACACCTTGAGTTTGAGCGAATCGGCCTTGTCGGCGTCGACCTCAAACACCAGTTCATCGTGAACCTGCATGATCATGGTGATCTCTCCCTGGGTCTCTGTCTCGATCCACTGAGCGATATTGATCATGGCCTTCTTGATGATATCGGCGGCCGTGCCCTGCATCGGCGCGTTGATCGCGGCGCGCTCCGCTGCCTGACGGCGCATGGCGTTTCTATCCTTGATGGCTGGTAGATAGAGCCTGCGACCATAGAGGGTCGATACGTATCCCTGCTCGGCGGCGGCAGCGCGGGTATCTTCCATATACTTGAGCACGCCAGGATAGCGTTTGAAGTAGATGTCGATATATTGCTGGGCCTCGTGACGCGGAATATCCAGCTGGCGGGCCAGGCCAAAGGCCGACATGCCATAGATGAGACCGAAGTTCACCGCCTTGGCGCGGCGACGCTGTTCGCTGGTGACTTCGCTGAAGTCGACGTCAAATACCTCGGCGGCGGTAGCCCTGTGAATATCCTTGCCCTCTGCGAAGGCGCTCAGCAGCCCCTTATCCTGGGAGAGGTGGGCCATGATCCTCAGCTCGATCTGCGAATAGTCGGCTGCGAGGATCTTGCGTCCCTCTGGCGCCACGAAGGCGTGACGAATACGGCGGCCCTCCTCGGTGCGGATGGGGATGTTCTGCAGGTTAGGTTCGCTGGATGACAGGCGACCCGTGGCGGCGATGGCCTGGTGGTAGCTGGTATGTACCCGGCCAGTCTTGCCATCCACCATGAGCGGCAACTTGTCGGTGTAGGTGCTCTTAAGCTTAGAAAGGCTCCTGTGCTCCAGGATGATCTTAGGCAGAGGAAAGTCCAGGGCCAGCTCAACCAGCACCTCTTCGGCGGTAGACGGCGCGCCCTTAGGGGTCTTCTTCAATACTGGATAGCCGAGCTTCTCGAAGAAGAGGGCCTGCAGCTGTTTGGTCGAGCCCAGGTTAAAGGGCTCTTCAGCGATCTCGTAGGCCTTCTGTTCCAGCTCATCTATCTTGCGTGCCAATTCGTCGCTCTGCTGGCCCAGCAACATGCTGTCGATCAATACGCCCTGACGTTCGATTTGAGACAGTATACTGACCAGAGGCAGTTCTATGTCGGTAAAGACGCTGGCAAGCTCGCTGGCTTTTTGTAGTCTTGGCCAGAGATGTTGATGCAGCCTGAGTGTGATATCGGCGTCTTCGGCGGCGTAAGGTGCTGCCGTCTCCAGCGGGATCTGGTTGAAGGTCAGCTGCTTAACGCCCTTGCCGGCGATCTCTTCGAAGCTGATGTTCTTGTGACCCAGGTATTTCAGCGCCAGGTCATCCATGTTGTGCTTGGAGGCGACCGAGTTAAATACATATGACTCGAGCATGGTATCGAAGGCCACGCCCTTGAGGGCGATGCCGACATTGGCCAGTATGCTCATGTCATACTTGAGGTTCTGTCCCACCTTGAGAAGGCTAGGATCTTCCAGCAGTGGCTTGAGCTTGGCTAGTACCTGCTCGCTGTCGAGCTGCTCTGGGGCATCGGCATAATCGTGTGCCAGCGGCAGGTAGGCGGCCTTGCCAGGTTCGATGGCAAACGAGAGCCCCACCAGTTTGGCCTCCATGTAGTTGAGGCTGGTGGTTTCGGTATCCAGGGCAAATAGCGGCGCGGCGGCCAGGGCCTTGAGCCACTCATCTAAGGCTTCCCAGGTCAGAATGGTATCGTACTGGGTATCGATAGCCTGAGGCGCCGGCACTTCGTCGGTCTCTTCTTGGCTGCTGGCACTCGACTTGTTGTCTAACACCTCGGCCAGCCAGCGTTTGAATTCCATCTCGCCGTAGCATTTGATCAGTTCATCGCGATCCGCGTCTTGAATGTTGAGTTGGTGCCAGTCTTGTTCCAGTTCGACGTCGCACTTGATGGTCGCCAGCTCATAGGAGAGCTTGAGCATGTCGCCATGTTCGGCGATCTTGGCGGGCATGGTCTTAGCACCCCTAAAGCCGAGTTCCGGCATCTTCTCTGGGTTGGCGAGGATGGCGTCGACGCCGCCGACGCCTTGTAGCATAGCCAGCGCCGTCTTCTCACCCACGCCTGGCAGGCCGGGGATGTTATCTGCCTTATCGCCTTGCAGTGCCAGTAGGTCGATGATCAGCTCAGGGCCGACACCAAACTTCTCGCTCACCTCATCGGGGCCTAGGATAGTGTTGGTCATGGTGTTGATCAGGGTTATCTTATCATCCACCAACTGGGCCATATCTTTATCGCCTGTGCTGATCAGCACGGCGCGGCCTTCCTGGCTTGCCTGTCTGGCGATGGTGCCTATGACATCATCGGCCTCGACGCCGGGAATACAGACCAGGGGAAGCCCCAGGGCGCGAATGATGCGATGCAGCGGTTCGATCTGTGTCCTGAGATCGTCCGGCATGGGCGGTCTGTGGGCCTTATATTCGGCATACATCTCATTGCGGAAGGTTTTTCCCTTGGCATCGAATACCACAGCCATCTGGGTCGGCTTATATTGGTTGAGCAGGCTGCGTAGCATGTTGATCACGCCATACACGGCCCCCGTGGCTTCACCCTTAGAGTTGGTCAGGTGGGGCGGCGCATAGTAGGCGCGGTAAAGATAGGAAGAACCATCCACAAGAATGAGTGGGTTTTCAGCGATATTAGGCATAATTTTATCTATTTTTTCGGTATGCGATGATGGCGCTAGCATGCCATATTAGGGCGATTTCGGCCACGGCAAATTACTCAGCAGCCTGTGGATAAGTCTGTGAGCTAAAAAAGTTTCAGCGAGTAGGGATCACGACGACGAACATAAGCGGGTGATGCAACTTGTTGATTTGTTTTTGTATTATATTTTTATGTGAACTAGGTATTACTTCCGAGTAAAAATTCCTAATTTGTGGATTTTTTATTTTGTCATCCATATTTATGCTCTGACTTGGCGAAATTGCTCGGCCTTGTTAGAGTCGATGAACTAACTTAGCATGAAAAATAATCAGATCAACCCTTTTGTTATCTGGTTGTTAAAACCATTCGGTCTATTAAAGGAGTTTTTAATGAAAAAATTTGCTGTTTTATTAAGCGGCGCGGGAGTGTTCGACGGCAGCGAACTTCATGAGGCGGTATTGACTCTGCTGTCGTTGACCCAGGCCGGAGTGAGTTATCAATGTTTCGCACCCAACATAGAGCAGATGCACGTGGTGAATCACCTCACAGGTGAGGTGGCCGTGGGTGAGCATCGCAACGTGCTGGTGGAGTCGGCGCGTATTGCTCGTGGCGACATCAAGGCAACGGACGAGTTAGATATCCAGGCCTTCGATGGCTTGGTGATCCCAGGTGGCTTTGGCGCCGCGAAGAACCTGTGTAACTTTGCCGTGGTCGGCAGTGAGTGTGAGGTGGCACCCAGCGTGAAGGCCTTCATCAGCGAGTTTGTCGAGGCGGACAAGCCGGTAGGCTTTATCTGTATCTCACCCGTGATGATCCCTAAGCTCTATGGCGAGAAGGCCAAGGGCACCATAGGCCATGACAGCGACACGGCCCATGCCTTTAACCTGATGGGCGGTGAGCATGTGGAGGCCAATGTCGAGCAGATCGTCGTCGATGAGGCGCGCAAACTGGTGAGCACGCCGGCCTATATGTTGGCCGAGAATATTGCTCAGGCCCATATCGGTATAGATAAGCTGGTGAAGAAGGTGATTGAGCTGGCGTGAACTCATGCCAAACCGCAACAAATAACCGCTCACTCATGGTGATTGGTATTAGCCAATCAAAAAGGGCCCATCTAATGGGCCCTTCTTGATCTCGTGTCCTCTCAGAGGACACTTTATGGGGAGCGAATTAAATCCGTCGGCGACTGTCGATAAAGCCTTGAGCCAGGCCCACCATTAAGCCGCCGATATGGGCGCCGTTGGCAATAGATAAGCCGAACATATCGGTAAAGCCAAACACCAGCCAGACCAACATGAAACCTACGTAGGCCGGGGGCAGGCCTATCCCCTTCTCGGGACGTCTGACTCCCATAATCCAGGTGTAGCCTACCACGGCGTAGACAACGCCCGAGAGGCCGCCAAAGTTGGGACCACCTATGGCATATTGCAGCAGGTTCGGCAGGGTGCCGGCGATCAGCAGCAAGGTTAAAAGTGGAGTCGCCCCTAGCTTGTTTTCAATCTTGCCCCCCAAATACCACCACCAGAGCAGGTTGAAGATGATATGCATAGCGGAGAAGTGCATCAGGCTCGGGGTAAATACGCGCCAGATCTGACTGCTGTCGCTGCCGGGCACGGCGCCGAAGAAGGAGAGTGCCTCGAAGATAGGGTTGGCGAAGCCGAAGATGAAGCCGAGATAGATTAGCGTGCAGCTGAGCATGACGATAAGGGTCAGGGGGCCTGCCCCGGACAGGAACTGAGTCACCAGCTGCAGCCCTGGCGCGCCGTAATCTAGCTTGGTGCCTGTGCTGCCGTTCTCCCAGGAGGCCTGAAGGTACTTGTCATCATAGGGATTGCGCACGAAGTGCTCATATTCGCGGCGCGCCTTGGCGTAGTCTTGCTCTCGGGTGACATAGAGGAGCACTCCGAGTTCGGCATGTTGCAGCTGGCAATCTATGCCCTGGCCCTTGAGGTAATCGATCAGCGCCTGGGCGGCGCGTTCATTGGGGAGATGACCAAGTTCCAACATAGGCGTACCTCTGGAAATTAATGGGCTTCGCGCCAGGCCTGAAAGCCACCATCCAGGCTATAGACATCATCGAAACCCTGCTCATGCAGGTATTGCGCGGCATTCTGGCTGCTGATGCCGTGATAGCAGACCACAACTAAGGGGCTGTCCATGTCGGCCTCGGCAATATACCGCGCTAGGTTTTCGTTGTTGAGGTTGGTCGAACCGGGGATCTGTCCCGCCTCGAAGCTGGCGCCGTCGCGGATATCGACTACCTGTACCTCGGTATTGTCTTCCAGCATATGGATGAGTTGATTGACACTCAGGTGTTGAAAAGCAGACATAGTCAACCTGTAATGAAAAAGAGGGATAAGTTAAGTGTGCAACATGGGGCCGTGAGAGTACAGCCCCAGTTGCGAGTGGTGCGGGGGATTAATCCCAGCTGAGGATCACCTTGCCCGATTGGCCCGAGCGCATGGCGTCGAAACCGGCTTGGAAATCATCGACATTGTAGTGATGTGTGATGATTGGCGAGATATCCAGACCCGATTGGATCAGGCTGGCCATCTTATACCAGGTCTCAAACATCTCACGGCCGTAGATCCCCTTGATGATGAGTCCCTTGAAGATCACCTTGCTCCAGTCGATGGCCATGTCGCCGCCAGGAATGCCCAGCATGGCGATCTTGCCGCCGTGGTTCATGGTATCCAGCATGGAGTGGAAGGCAGCCGGTACGCCCGACATCTCTAGGCCCACATCGAAGCCTTCGGTCATGCCGAGATCTTGCATCACATCTTCCAGCTTTTCTTTGGCCACGTTAACGGCACGGGTGGCACCCATCTTCTTGGCCAGCTCGAGGCGGTATTCGTTCACGTCTGTGATCACCACGTGGCGCGCACCGACATGGCGACACACCGCGGCGGCCATGATACCGATAGGACCAGCGCCCGTGATCAGTACATCTTCGCCTACGAGATCGAACGACAGCGCCGTATGCACCGCGTTACCGAAAGGATCGAAAATAGAAGCCAGATCGTCAGAGATATCGTCAGGGATCTTGAAGGCGTTGAAGGCCGGGATCACCAGGTATTCGGCAAAGGCACCTTCACGGTTAACACCCACACCTGAGGTATTGCGGCATAGGTGAGTGCGGCCCGCGCGGCAGTTGCGGCAGTGGCCACAGGTGATATGACCTTCGCCAGAGACGCGATCGCCAATCTGGAAGCCACGGACTTCCTGACCAATCTCTACCACTTCGCCCACATATTCGTGACCGACCACCATAGGCACAGGAATGGTGTTTTGTGACCACTCGTCCCAGTTGTAGATATGTACGTCGGTACCGCAGATGGCGGTCTTGCGGATCTTGATCAGCAGATCGTTGTGGCCAACTTCAGGTTTTGGCGCATCAACCATCCAGATGCCTTCTTCAGGCTTGAGTTTGCTTAAGGCTTTCATCGATAGACTCCTAGATAATTCCCATCTCTTTGGCGATGCGGGTGAAGGCATCGATGGCGCGATCTAGCTGCTCGCGGGTATGAGCGGCCGACATCTGGGTACGAATACGGGCCTGGCCCTTAGGTACCACAGGGAAGGAGAAGCCGATCACATAGATATTCTCTTCTAGCAGGCGGTTAGCGAAGTCGCTGGCCAGCTTGGCATCGCCAATCATCACAGGGATGATGGCGTGGTCGGCGCCGCCCAGGGTAAATCCTGCCGCGGTCATCTTCTCGCGGAAGTAACGGCTGTTTTCCCATACGGCTTCGCGCAGTGCCTGGCCAGACTTTAGCATCTCCAGTACGTGAATCGAGGCGGTGACGATAGAAGGGGCCAGCGAGTTAGAGAAGAGGTAAGGACGCGAGCGTTGACGTAGCCAGTCGACGACCTCTTTCTTCGCCGAGGTAAATCCACCCGATGCGCCGCCCAAGGCCTTGCCCAGGGTACCCGTGATGATGTCGACTCTGTCCATCACGTCGCAATACTCGTGGGTACCGCGGCCGTTTTGACCGATAAAGCCCACGGCATGCGAGTCATCCACCATGACTAGGGCGCCATATTTATCGGCTAGGTCGCAGACGCCTTTGAGGTTGGCGATCACGCCATCCATCGAGAATACGCCGTCGGTGGCGATCAGTATGTGGCGCGCACCGGCAGCTTTTGCTGCCTGCAGTTGGGTCTCCAGATCGGCCATGTCGTTGTTGGCATAGCGGAAACGCTTGGCCTTACACAGACGTACACCGTCGATGATAGAGGCGTGGTTCAGGGCATCTGAGACGATGGCGTCTTCGGCGTCCAGCAGGGTCTCAAACAGACCAGCGTTCGCATCGAAGCAAGAAGAGTAAAGAATAGTGTCTTCCATGCCGAGGAATTCGCTCAGGCTGGCCTCGAGTTGCTTGTGAATATCTTGGGTACCACAGATGAAGCGCACAGACGCCATACCGAAGCCGTGATCACTCAGGCCCTGCTGCGCCGCGGCGATCAGCTCGGGATGATTTGCCAGGCCAAGGTAGTTGTTGGCGCAGAAGTTCATCACTTCGTGGCCGTTGACTTCGATTTCAGTCTTCTGAGGAGAGGCAATAACGCGCTCGCTCTTGTATAAGCCTTCCGCTTTAACTTCAGCCAGCTGCTGATTGATTTGATCGTAGAATGAGGTCGTTGCCACCTGTAGTCTCCTTCTTTCTGTCTCGTTTTATTTTTGTATGCTTTGCCCGAGCCTGCACACTTGGCAGATAAACTCGAGGAAAGGCGATAAGTTAGGAACCATCTTTAACGCATAAGTCAGGCTTGTCATAGCCAGGTATTGCCCCGTCGATGAATGATTAAGTCTAGTTCAGTTTCGACCATCTATTGTTGCCGGCATGCCTGCCGGAAAGGGGGACGCCTGGGATATGGATCGCGCTAGGCAGGCCGAATTCTAACCTTAAACCCGGCCGGCGCCACATTTTTTTTTGCGCTATTAACTAAGTTAGTGCATGTGCAACTTTCGCATAACAAAAAATAATGCGAAATGTCACAACTGGCCTATCGCGACAGGCCTATTACGACAGGCCTATTACGACAGGCTTAGCGAGAGGCCAGATGATGAGGTGAGTGGCAGAACCGTTGTTTAATCTTCTTCCTGTTCCGCCTTGGCCAGGGCCTGATAATGCTGCTCCAGTCTGATGAAGGTGGGTCTTGCGGACTCACTGGCGTAGGCCTTGAAGATCATCAACACCCGCAGTAGCCCCTCGTAGAGCGAGGTCTTAGTGATCTGGGTGGCCTCAGAGTGGGTGAGCTGATTGCTGATCCAGAAGCAGGCCACCATGCGTATGGTGTCGGCCAGCGGCGTGATCTCGGCGTCGTCGATCACCAATACGCCATCCTGTTTTAGCTGGGTAAGGATGCTGGTGGCTCGCTTGAGTACCTGCTCATGGGTGACCGTATACTGCTTGTTGAGCACCTCGTCGCGGCTGAGGATGATCACCAGATTGGCGTACATGAAGCGGAACTGCCACAGGGTGTAGAAGAGGGCGTCGAAGTAGCCGATCAGGAGGTCGACATCGACCTTCTTGCCTTCATAGGGCTGAAAGCCTGTCTCCAGATGTTGTTCATAGAGGCTGAAGATGGAGCGGATGATGTCTTCTTTATTACGAAAATGGTAGTAGAGGTTACCCGGGCTGATCCCCAGATGCGCGGCAATATGGTTGGTGGTGATGGCGCGCTCACCATGCTCGTTAAACAGGGCCAGGGCGGCGTGGACGATTTTATCGCGGGTCTTCATCTTGATCCTAAGTCAGGTCGGTTTGTCACCCGTGGGCCAGCCTTTTCTGGCACGCGAGTCATAGGGCTATATTCGAGTAAAGGCTCCAGTTGAAGTTATCAGCCAGCGGGTAAAAGTCAATCTATGGCTACTCAGACCAGTTAAGATTAACCCCCTGTTTTTCTGCCGATTTATAAATCGATGTGAGGTTTATTGGGCCTGCGTCTGTTTGCCGCCCGCCGGCCAGCGGCATATGTTACTATTAAGGCTTATGAGTAATTTGACCCTGTGTAAGTGCCGTCCCCTATGAATCGTACCCTCTATTCTGCCTTGCTATATCTACTAAGCCCTCTGCTGATTCTCTATCTGGCGATTAGGGCGATCAAGAGCCCGGATTACCGTGGCCGCTGGGGTGAACGCTTCGGTCTGTCGACGCTGTCGCGGGCAGATCTGTTGATCCATTCTGTCTCCATGGGGGAAACCCTGGCGGCGATTCCGCTTATTAAACAGATACAGGCTGCGTACCCTGAGCTCAGTATTACCATAACCACCACGAGTCCGACCGGATCGGCCGAGGTGATAAAAGCCTTTGGTGAAAGCGTGCAGCACTGCTATCTGCCCTTTGACCTTCCTCTGTGTGTGGCGCGTTTCCTAAGCCAGCTACAGCCTAAGCAGATCATCATCATGGAGACAGAGCTGTGGCCGAACCTCATTCATCAGGCCAAACGCCGGGGTATTAGGCTGATGCTGGCCAACGCCCGCCTGTCGGAGAAGTCCGCCAACCAGTATCGCGGCCGGCCCAAGCTGTCGCTGCCCATGTTGCGATCACTGGATCTGATCGCAGCCCAGTCGCCTCAGGCGGCGCAGCGTTTCATCGACCTGGGCGTCGAGGCCGAGCGGGTAAAGGTCACGGGAAGCCTCAAGTTCGACCTCACCATAGCGCCTGAATTGCTAGAGAAGGCAAAAGAGCTGCGTAAGACCTGGCAGCGGATGGAGACCCCAGTCTGGGTGGCGGGCAGCGTGCATCCAGGGGAGTTTGATATCATGCTCGCCGCGCACAAGAGCCTGTTGATGCGCTTCCCCCATGCCTTGCTGGTGTTGGTGCCCAGGCATCCAGAGCAGTTTGACGCGGCGGCCAGCCGGGTGAAGGCCGCAGGGCTAGTGCTGGCACGCCGCAGTAAACAAGATGCGGTGGATGACCAGACTCAGGTGCTGCTGGGCGACACCATGGGTGAGCTGCTGAGCTTCTATGGTGCGGCGGATCAGGCCTTCGTCGGCGGTACACTGATCGAGAATGGCGGCCATAATCCACTGGAGCCGGCGGCCATCGGCCTGCCCGTCTATGTGGGGCCACATCACTGGGATTTTGCGGAGATCACTGGCTTGCTCAAGGAGGCGGGATCCCTAGGCTTAGTGCGGGATGCCGATGAGTTGGCGCAGCAGCTGGTGCATAAGTTTGACGATAAGGCGGCCTATTTGGTCGCCAGAGAGGCCGGGCTCGAGGTGGTCGAGGCCAATAAGGGGGCACTTGCGGCCCAGTTTGCCTTGGCTAACGAGTTGATTAAGGCTTAGTACCTAGTCTATGAGCTGTGGGCCTAGCTAGGCCTGGGCGTAGCCCGCTAATAGAAGCTGCCAGTTTTCCTGGCTAAAGTGCAGTTCGGGCGCCTTGCCCTTCTCCTTGTTGAAGGAGCGGAGTAGGCGATCCAGATTGGACTGTTGCCACTTGCTGTCAGGCTGCTTCAATGCGCCGCGGTCGAAATCGATCAGGGTAAAGTTCTCTCCGGCCAGCAGTATGTTCTTGGCATTGAGATCGGCGTGGTAGACGCCGCGGCGATGGAACTTGGCGATACAGGCACCGAGCGCCTGCCATTTTTCATCCGACATTGGCGCCTGGCTCAGCTCGGCCACCAGATCGCGAGCGCCCGGGATCCGCTTGATGATGATATCGCCACGATAGTAGGGGCCGCTGCGCTGGATCTGCGCCGCCACGGGTTCCGGCACCGCAAATCCTTCCTTAAACAATTGTTCCAACAGGTTGAATTCGGCGATCGCCCGGCAACGCTTAAGCCCGGTATAGAGATAGGCATCGCGGCTGAACTTCTCCATCATGCCGCCACGATAATAGTGTCTGAGTACCCACTCCTCTTTGGTCGCCTGGCTCAGGGGAGCAGGATTGACAAACCAGGTGGTGTAGCGGCCCGTCGAAGAGCCTGTGATGGCCCCTAGGTCTTGCCAGTAATCGAAGGTAAACCAATCTGGGGTGATCGCCTTGAGCGAAGCTTGGCTAAAGACGATGCAACCGGCATCGGTAGGTTTTATTTGCATAGATTCACTGGCTCAACAGGCTTAAATGGTCGCTAGTGGGAATTGTACCCGATATTGACGCCCTGTCAGCCCTCTTTCGCCAGTTGTTGCAGCACCTGGATCAGATTATCCTGCCAGCGTTTAGCGGGCAAAATAGCCTGGGACTGACTGGTATCCAGGGCGCTGTAATGAGGCCGAGGCGCCGCGGCGCCGTATTCCTGGGTGCTAATGGGGCTGATGTTTGCCGGCTTATCGAGAAGCCCCAATGCATAGGCGCTATCTGCTATCTGCCGTGCAAACTCATACCAGCTGGTGACGCCGAGGTCGCTCCAGTGGTAGATGGGGTCTGGCTTTGTCACTTGAATGAGTTGCCAGATAAACTGCCCCAGTGCCATGGCCGAAGTTGGCGTGCCCCATTGATCGTCGACGACTTTAAGCGGTTTACCCTGGCGCATCAGAGTCAGCATGGTCTTGACAAAGTTATGGCCGAAGGGGGAGTAGAGCCACGAGGTGCGCACTATGCAGGCATGGCCCTGGCCATATTCCAGTGCTGCCTGCTCGCCGCGCCACTTTGACTCGCCATAGCGACTCAGCGGGTTAGGTCTATCCGTTGTGCGATAGGGCTGGCACTGTTGTTTATCGAGCTCCCCCTTAAAGGCCTCATCAAGAAAACCATCGAAGACCCCATCGAAGACCCCATCGAAGACCCCATCGAAGACATAGTCGCTGGAAAGGTGGATAAGCCGGATGCTACGTTTACCGCAGTGCTCGGCCAGAGCCTGTACCGCCAGGTGATTGAGGGCAAAGGCGGCATGCTTGTCTGTCTCGGCGGCATCGACCTGAGTATAGCCACTGGCGTTGATAACCGGTCCATAGCCTTGCTGGTCTAATAGCCGCTCGATCGCCTGACTGTCGCGGATATCAAGCGCCTCACGGCCCAGATAGTCCACCTGGTAGCATTCTGGCTGAGTCGCCTTGAGCGCCTGGGAAACCTGCCCATGACGACCGATCACCAATATCGGTTTCATCGTGCTGGACCCATAATGGACTTGCTCATCATGACTGGCCCGCCACCTGATGGCACCAATCCAGGTGCGTCAGATACCAGTCCACCGTCTTCTCCAGGCCGCTGGCGAAGCTTTCGCTGGGCTGCCAGCCTAAGGTGCGGCTCAGCTTGCTGGCGTCAATGGCGTAGCGGGTGTCGTGCCCCGGCCTGTCTTTGACGAAGCCGATGAGTTGCCTGAAGTCGCTGATGCCGCTGGGCTTCTCGGTGACCTTCTGATTTAACAGATCGCAGATGAGGCTGACGACTTCGAGATTCGTCATCTCATTCATGCCGCCTATGTTGTAGCTCTCGCCTAGTTCGCCCCGAGCGGCCACCTGACACAGGGCATGGGCGTGGTCGTCCACATAGAGCCAGTCGCGGATCTGCTTGCCATCGCCATATACGGGAATCGATTTTCCCTGCAGGGCGTTAAGCAGGGTCACGGGGATTAGCTTCTCCGGATACTGATAGGGGCCATAATTGTTGGAGCAGTTCGACAGCACTACCGGCAGGCCGTCGGTGCGATGCCAGGCCCTAACCAGATGATCCGCTGCGGCCTTGCTGGCTGAATAGGGTGAGCTGGGGGCGTAGGGAGATTGCTCGCTAAAGTATCCCGCCTCGTCTGAGCCTAAGTCGCCAAATACCTCGTCGGTCGAGACATGGTGCAGGCAAAAGCGTGCCGCAATCTCGGTCGGCAGCTTGCGGTAATAGTCTAGGCATTGCTGCAGCAGCTCGAAGGTGCCGACAATATTGGTGTCGATGAAGGCTCTCGGCCCCTCGATAGAGCGATCCACATGGGTCTCCGCCGCAAGGTGGATCACCAGATCAATCTGGTATTGCCTGAGGGCGCTGCCCAGGGTATCGCCATCATTGATATCGGCCTGGATGAAATGGTAGTTGGGATCTTGCGCTACGGATTCGAGCGACGCCAGGTTGCCAGCATAGGTGAGCTTGTCATAGTTCACCACGCGGCAATCGCCTAGCGCGATGAGGTGGCGAATCAAGGCCGAGCCGATAAAGCCAGCGCCGCCAGTGATCAAGATATTGCGCCCGGCCAACGGCTGATGCTGTTCACTATTCATAGTAATCGGCCTCGGCAAAGGTATCTGCGGCCTTGTCCTTCGGCGACAGGATTGGCGACTGTGTGCTGAGTAGCGGCCAATCGATGGCTAAGGTGTCATCGTCCCATCTGATGCTGTGTTCGTCATTCGGCGCATAATAGTCGGTGCACTTATAGAGGCAGTGGGCCTCAGGCGAGACGACATAGAAGCCGTGGGCGAACCCGGGGGGTACCCAGAGCAGATGTTTGTTGTCTGCCGACAGGTGGTGCCCCGTCCATTGGCCGAAACTTGGGCTATTGAGGCGCAGATCGACACACACATCGAAGATCTCACCGCTGACCACACGGATCAGCTTGCCCTGAGGCTGTCTAAGCTGGTAGTGCAGCCCACGCAGTGTGCCTTGCAGCGAATGGCTCTGATTTTCCTGCACAAAGTCGAGATCCACCAGGTGTTCCTTAAACCACTGCTGACGAAATGTCTCGAAAAAACAGCCGCGCTCATCGCCGAACACCCGAGGCTCGAGCAGCTTAACGTCTGGAATGGAAGTATTGAGGATCTTCATCGTGTCATCCGACCGGTATACAGGGCCATAGGTTTTAAAGAAAGTTGGTCCTATGGCGGCCTAATCATGGAACCTAGTGACATTCTACATTAAACTCGTTGCGGATCCTTACTCCCTTACTATTTCTCAGCGGCCCCTATATGAGCTTGAATTTGCAGACTGCCCACTCTTTGTGTCTCTTACGTTTATCTGCCATCGGTGACGTGTGTCATGCGGTGGCCATGGTGCAGGCGATTCAGCGCCAGTACCCAGCTCTTAAGATCACCTGGGTGATTGGCAAGGTGGAGTATCAGCTGCTCAAGCATCTGCCCGGCGTCGAGTTTGTGATCTTCGACAAATCCCAGGGCTGGCGCAGTTATTTCAACCTGCGCCGCGCCCTCAAGGGACGTCGTTTCGATCTGCTGCTGCATATGCAGGTGGCACTGAGGGCAACCATCGCCTCCTTGGCTATTTCGGCAAAGGTGCGTCTGGGCTTCGATCGCGCCCGCGCCAAAGAGGGGCAGTGGCTGGTGACCAATCGCCGGGTGGAGCCCTTGGCGACGCCCCATGTGCTAGAGGGTTTCATGGGCTTTGCCAAGGCCGTGGGTGTCACGGATCTTAAGCCTAAGTGGGAGATTCCCGTGCCCGTCGCCGATACCGAGTTTGCCCGCCAGCTGATCCCAGATGGGGATAAGACCTTAGTGATCTGCGCCGCCGCCAGTAAGGCCGAGCGCAACTGGCTGCCCGAGCGTTATGCCCTGGTGGCGGACCATGCGCTTGAGAAGGGTTATCGCGTGCTGCTCTGCGGCGGCCCGGTTCCTATGGAGCGTGAGCTGGCCGAGGCGATCCTTTCACATGGCGATCCCCGCATCGAGAACCAGGTGGGCAAGACCTCGCTGACCCAGCTTCTGGCGCTTCTGAAACAGGCGAGTATCATCCTGGCGCCGGATACCGGTCCGGCCCATATGGCGGTGACTCAAGGCACGCCTGTGATCGGCCTCTACGCCCACTCCAATCCTGGGCGCACAGGGCCCTATACCTGTTTAGACAGCGTAGTGAGTGTCTATGATCAGGCGATCGCCCAGCAACATGCGGGTGAGGTGCCTTGGGGGACCCGCGCCAAGGGAGAGCGCCTGATGGAGATGATTCAGGTGGCGCCCGTGCTGGCGGAGTTTGAGCGCCTGACGCAAGCCAGCGCCGGTGACCAAGTTAGCGAGCCGCAACAACACGCCGGCCATTAGCCAGGGGTTGGCGATTAATGGTAGACTTCAGGTTTGATTGGCTCATCTGGCACCCGTCAGCTGAGTCATGCAATGAGGGAAGATGGGGTTTTCCCATTCATTTTTAGGGATATCGTCGATGTCAGTGGCGCCAAAATTTCTGTTTGTACCTGTCTCCTGTGAAGAGGGGATAGGTGAATATATGCGTTCCACCATAGTGGCCGATGAGATCATGCAACGTTGGCCCGGGGCACAGGTTGAATTTGTGCTCAATAGTCGTGCACCCTATGCCAAGCATTGCCCCTATCCGACACACCTGGTTAATGACACGCCCACCAAGCGGGTGAAAGAGGTGAACCAGTTGGTATCGCAGCTCAAGCCTGACTTAGTGATCTTCGATGCCGCAGGCCGTAAGGCCCAGCTTAAACACGCCAGTCGCAGCGGAGCCAAGGTGGTCTTCGTTAGTCAGCATAAACGCAAGCGGGCCCGTGGCATGAAGCTCGAAAGAGCCTTAGTGACCGACAGCCATTGGGTGGTGCAACCCGAGTTTGTGATTGGTGATATCAGTCGTTTCGAGCGCTTCAAGTTAAATCTGATTAAATGTCCCGAGCCCATCTTTACCGGTTCTATCTTCGCGCGGCCAGATAGCGCCTTGCAGCAAGGCTTGCAGCAAGAGTATGGCCTAGAGCCAAAGGGTTACCTTCTCTATAGCGCCGGCTCAGGTGGGCATTATATCGGCTCGACCCTGGCAGCCGAGCGTTTCGCCCAGGTGGCGCAGGCCTGTTATCGAGAGACGGGAATCCCCAGTGTCATGGTATTTGGCCCTAACTACCCCAAAGATTTACCTCAGCTAGAGGGCGTGGTGGCCATAGAGCGACTCTCTAGCCTTGAGTTTATCAATCTACTCGATGGCGCCGCAGGCGCCGTGCTGAGCGGCGGCGATACCCTGCTGCAGGCGATCGCCCTCAAGGTGCCGACGTTGGCGGTGGCCGTCTCCAAGGATCAGCCCAAGCGGATCCAGCGCTGCGTGCAGCGAGGCCTGGCGCTGAGCTGTGATCTCGAACTCGATGCCATGTGTGCTCAGGTGCAGCGCCTGCTGGACCACCAGACCGCCCAGCAGCTAGTTGCCAATATGGATAGAGAGGCCGAGGCTAAGGGGCTGGATATCTGCATGGCGGAGATTGAACGACTCTTGGGGCTCGTCGGTGAGCGCTAAACGCATCGGCTTGGCCATAGACAGCCTCGCCGGTGGCGGGGCAGAGAAGATTGTTCTGACCCTGGCGGCTGAGTTGAAACGTCTCGGTCATGAGCCGCACCTGCTGGTGCTAACGCCCCATTATGATTATGACGTGCCAGCAGATATTCCCCTGCATGTCTGTTTCGATGAGCGCGACCGCCATATCATCGCCTGGTGGCGACTAGGCCGCTCGGCGGCCAGGGTGAAGCAGTGGATCGACGGACTCGAGCAGACCCATGGCAAGTTCGATCTTATCCTGTCTAATCTGGACAAGAGTAATCTGTTGTTGACCCGCGCCGGCGTGTCGCCGCTCTACATCGTGGTGCATAACTCTATCGAAGAGGAGTTAAGGCGCGAGCGTAAGCTCGGACCTATCGCTTATTTCACCATGCTCAGAGCCAAGCGGGCACTGAACGGCCAGGCGTTGATCACAGTGTCCAAGGGGATAGCAGGTGAGATCAACCAAAGTGGTCGAGTCGTGCCTCGCAGCATGCGCACCATCTACAACCCCTTCGATGTTGAGGCGATAAGGGCAAAGGCCGCTGAGGTGAACCCGGATATTCCTAAGGGGGAATTCCTTATCCATGTTGGCCGCGTCGCCCGCCAGAAACGCCATGACATACTGTTCCAGGCGCTTGCTAAGATGCAAAAGCCCTTGCCGCTGGTGCTGCTCTGTAACAACCCCAAGAAGGCGATGAAGCTGGCCAAGAAGCATGGCGTGGCCGATCGCATCATCTGCCCCGGCTTTCAGGCCAACCCCTTTCCCTGGATCAAGGCGGCGCGCCTATTAGTGCTGAGTTCAGATTATGAAGGCCTGCCGACCGTGCTAATCGAGTCCTTGAGCTGTGGCACGCCCGTTGTCAGTACCCTCTGCCCTCATGGGCCGGATGAGATCATGACAAAAGAGCTTGCCGAATATCTGGTGCCGAGGCGGGATAGTGAGGCCTTGAGTCGTAAGCTAGATAAGGCCTTGGAGCATTATCCAAGCCTTGCGGACAGTGAGATCCTCACTCAGGTGGCAATCGATAAGATAGTCGCCGACTATCTGAGCCTCAGCGAGTTGCCTTAGGAGCCGAGTTCGCTAATGCCCTGGGCGCAGCGAATCGGCCTTTGGGTAAGCGTGTGCTGAAACAAAAGATTGTTGCTGGCCAGCTGCTGGCGGCAGCTCTCCTTGTGATGCAGATGAAAGGCGACGGCATAAAACTTTACCCGCTTGCGCCATTTACCGTTGTGGTACATGCGCAGGGCAAACTCCTTATCTTCAGGGCCCCAGCCCTCGAATGCTTGATTAAAGCCGTTGATGGCCAGGGCATCTCGCCGCCAGAATCCCAGGTTACAGCCGTGTATGCCCTCTATCGAGTCCGGCGCGCCCCAGCCGCTTTTCTCGCATAGCCAACGGCTGCGAAGCGCTTGCTCTCTGCCCCTGTCGATGCCACGCGAGAAGAGACTCGGCCGCGCGTTGCCCGTCAATATCCGTTGGCTTAAGGCCGGTCCCAGCTTCACTCGTTTACCCGTCACCAGGCAACCTGGCTCGGCGACGGCAAGGTGATCGGCGATAAAGTCTGGGTGCAGCACAAGATCGCCGTCGATCATTATGATGTAGTCGAAGCGTGCCAGCCCTATGGCGCGATTGCGACTGGCTGACAGACGAAAGCCCCTGTCTTCATGCCAGCTGTGGATCAGCGGGACGGGAAAGCTGGCCTTAAGTGTGTCGATAAGCTCGCGTGTTGCCGGGCCTGAGCCATCATCGGCGATGATCACTTCGTCTGGAAGCTGGCTTTGCCTATGGACGCTGGCGAGCACAGCATTTAGTGCTTGGGGCCAGTTATAGGTGGTGATGATGAGTGAGGTCTTCATGGCGCCTTAACGAGTGATAATCTTGGCCGGAATTTTACTCGTTAGAGGGGATAAGTCTTATCTTTTCAATTGATTAGCTGGTTTTGTGTTAATGCATGGGGGTCGCTGTAACTGCGGGGTAAATCTGCGGTTGCAAAGGTGAACGAAAGGCTGGTGGACTGTGGCATGAAAAGGGCTGCAATTGTTAGTGTTGCAGCCCCAAAACTTAAGTAATTGCTTGTTGAGATAAACCGTTATTTAAGCCGCTTTTATTTAAGCCACTTTTATTTAAGCCACTTTTATTTAAGCCATTTGCGTCCCAGAGTTGGCTTGCCGATAAAGTTCAGTAGTCCCTGGGGCACGCCACTCTTACGCTTTAGGTTGGCGGTATAGAGGTTCCAGGCGTCTAGCTTGAGCTGCTTGATCTCTGCTGGTGTCAGGGTATCGCCATACATCTGGCAGTAGTCGTCCACATAGCGGATCTCGCGGCTCGGACACTTGATGCGGTAGCCGCGACCGGCGTAGTGAATAAAGTCGGCCTTGCGATAATCTTCGTTGCCCAGCAGATCCATACGATTGAAAGCGGCATCGACGCCTTGGTTCTTAATCTTGTTCTTCTGAATGACGTAATTCACATAGGTCTGATCGTAGAACTTAACCGTGTTACACACCTGCTGCATCCCTTCCAGGGTGGCGAGCTCAAACAGGGGGCACTCCTTCGAGATCAGGAACATGCCGAAGTTGTAGTAGCTGTAGTGGCCATCGGTTTGCGGCCAGTTCTCGACGGCGTCGAAGGCGGCATTGATCTCGCCGACCGGAATGGTGCGGTCTGTGTAAGGACCTTCGTCGAACATGTAGACAGTTTCAAGATCTTGATACTCTTCGAAAATATCTCGCGCCCATGGCGTCACCATGATGTCCGCATCCAGATAGAGCACCCTGTCGTATTGCTTCAATAGCTCGGCGGTATAGAGCTTTTCGGGCCAGGCCGGGCTGGCCGAGTATTTAGGGTTCTCGATATGGATCTTGTAGTGCAGGCGATCCGATACCACGAGATCGGCACCGACCTTTTCGGCGTAGCGCTCGAAGCTTTTTAGCGCCGCGCGGTACATGGGGTTGTCGCCAATGGCGAGGGTGAAGATGGCTTTTTTCATAATGGGGCCTTGGCTGTTATGAACTTAACTGTGAATGGGCGGCTGGCTTCTCGTCGTCAGATATCTGGGCAAGCGTGGCCAATACCTCGTCGACGCCGATATCGCTGACATAGCCCTTGCCGGTAGAGGCGTATAGCACCTTGGAGCTGGCGGTTTCTGGCGGCGCCCAGTAGGGCTTCTTCTGCCGCATCATGGCGATAAGTGGGCGCTGACTGGCGGTGGCGAAGTGCATGATGGCAGTTTCTACCGTGATCACCATATCGGCGGCGGCGATCATCGCTGGCAGCTCGAAGAAGTTGTCTTGCACGGTAAAGACTGCGACTTGGCTGTTCGCCAGCTTAGGCTCATCGGCGATGGCCTGCTTGAGGGCGCTAAAGTTTTCCGGGGTGCTGTTGACGATGAAGCGGCTGTCTGGTGCCTGCTCGGTGAGACGGGCTATCAATTCAAACAGCTGAGACTGATGCCAGTCGCGCTTCTTATTGGTCGACAGATGGTTGAGAAAATAGAGCCTGCCCTGAGACTGACCGGGAAAGGTCTTGCTTAGCCAGGCCTTTGCCGTCTCGGTAACCTCTGGCGTGAAGGTCAGCGACGGCATGAAGGCCGATTTGTCCAGTGTCAGCCCAGCAACTCTGTGCAGCAGCTGATAGTAGCGATCGGTAATATGGTGATGCTCGCCGAGGGCTGCAACATCTATCTTAAAGGTCTTGTCGCTGTGGCGGAAAAACCAGGGGTCGAGCAGTCCGCCAAATTTGGATTTGGCTAGGCTGGTGACGATAAAGCCCTTAGGACTGATGCGTCTGGCCAGCGCCGAAAATTGTTCGCTCTTGCTGCCTGAGTGAGTGATCACCAGGTCGTAATCTAGGGCCTTGGCGGCCTCGACCTGTCTATCTTGCATCGCCTTGCTGTCGCTGCAACCATAGCTTCGGCTAAAGGCGGGCTCGGCGGCGATCCACTGCTGCATGATCTTGCTGCGAGAGAGGCGCCAACTGTCTTGGTTGTTGCGGTTATCGTCGAGCCAGATATCCACCTCGAGTGCTGGATGCTGCTGTTTGAGGGCGGCCAGAAAGGTCTTGATATAGAGAAAATCGCCCAGTGCCAAAGGGGAAACAAAGAGGAGGCGTCTTGCCTGTGCTAATCGTTCACTTGGAATAAGAGACATTGTGCCCTAGCCGATAAAATTTAAGTGGCTTAAGGATACATGGCTTTGATGACAGAGAAAACCTTGGCCAATGGCTATTTGCCAGTGACCCGTGGCCATAAGTTTGCTTGTTTGTGACTCGACGCCAACTGCGCCGGGCCTACTGGTCAGGCTTTCGCCTGGCGAGGTGACAAATTGGCTGTAGTATTAATGGAATGTGTTACAATCTGCGCCAGTATGCCCATTGATAGACTGAGGCTAGGTTGAGAGTTTGGCGGCGATCTGCTGCCCCTCGCGCCGGGTCAAAGGTTTCGATAACCAGCGAGAAGATTGATTGTGATCTGTTTTGATGTTCTGCATCCATACTATTTGCCGCAATATTTGCCCGTCATGCAGGAGTTGCAGGCACGTGGGCAAGTAGTGCGCTTCGTGATCTATCGCAGTCAGGATCAGCAGGCGGCGCTCGATGCCCTGGTGGCGCAGAATGGCCTGGAGGCCCATTGGGTCGACTCCCAGGAGGAGGCGCTCGCCTATTACCTGAAGGAGAAACCCAGCTGGGTGATCTTTGGCAACAGCTTCGATGCGGCCGCTAAGCTCAAGGGGATCTGCAAGACCGCCCTGATGCAGCACGGCATCGGCCCTAAGGCCTGCTATTACACTGTGTCCGAATCGGATATGGATGTGCGTTTCGTCGAAGGGGAATATCGCCTCAAGCGCCTGCAGCAGCTCTTTCCCCATAAGACCTTTATCGATACCGGCTATGCCAAGCTGGATCCTATCGTGCAGGGCAGTGAGGCAGGGCTTGATCTCGAGGCATTAGGCTTAGATCCTGCCAAGCCGACGCTGCTTTACGCGCCGACCTTCTATCCCAGCAGCATAGAGAAGATGGCCAAAGATTGGCCCAGCGCCTTTAGCGAATACAACATTTTGCTTAAGCCACACTATTTTTCGCTTAGCAAACCCAGCTATAAGAAACAGAAGCAACTGCTGGAACATTGGGGCAATTTTGATAACGTCTACTTGGCACCTGTTGAGCAGGCGAACCTCTTGCCTTTCATGGCCAGTGCCGATCTCTTGATCAGCGACGCCTCGTCGGCGCTGTTTGAGTTTGCGGCCTTGGATAAGCCCGTGGTCTGGTGTGATTTCTACCACCTGCGCTGGAGCTATCGCGGCATCTTAAGTTTCCGTTTCAAGAATCGCATGGATGAAGATCTCTACCGTTATGCCGGTGTGGCCGCTCACGCGGCGTCGTACAAGGAGCTCAAAGCCGTGGTGGATCAACAGATCGCCCAGCCCGAGTCATTTGCCGCCAAGCGGGCAGAGTACACTCTAGAGTTGGCCGGTCGGGTTGATGGCCACTCTAGTCAGCGCATCGTCGATTATCTTTTGTCCGAAGAGGCTTCATGAGAATTATTACTTTCGGGACCTTCGATATGTTTCATATCGGACACCTCAACATTATCGAGCGCGCCAGAGAGTTAGGGGAACACCTGACGGTGGGCGTCTCCTCGGATGCGCTGAATTTCTCCAAGAAACAGCGCTACCCGATCTGCAACGAGCGTGACAGAATGCGCATCGTCAAGGCGCTCGCCTGTGTCGACGAGGTGTTTCTGGAGGAATCGCTGGAGTTAAAGGCGGAATATATCGAGGCGCATCAGGCCGATATCCTGGTGATGGGCGATGACTGGCAAGGCAAGTTCGACCATCTCAAACCTCTGTGCCAGGTGATCTATCTACCGCGAACACCGGCCATCTCGACGACCCAGCTGATCGAGGTCGTGCGGGAGATAAGATAAAAAAAGCCCCAGGTATCACCCGGGGCTTTTTTTGCTGATCGATAACTTACTGACCGATAAAGTGCTGCGCGGCCAGCCAGTCCAGATATTCGGGAACCCCCTCTTCGACCGTCTTAAAGGCCTGGGTATATCCGGCGGCTCTCAGCTGCGTGAGGTCTGCCTGGGTATAGCTCTGATAGGCGCCCTTGAGCTTATCCGGGAAGGGAATATATTCAATTTCTCCCTTACCATGATAGGCGATCACCGCATTGGCCACGTCGTTGAAGCTCTGTGCCTGGCCCGTACCACAGTTGTATACCCCTGAGATCCCTCGGTTTTGCCAAAGCCATAGATTGACCTTGACCACATCTTCCACGTAGACGAAGTCTCTTAGCTGCTTGCCATCTTCGAAGCCGTCGTGGCCCTGGAACAGGCGACAGATGCCGCTTGCCTTGATCTGGTTGTTGAAGTGGAAGGCCACGCTGGCCATGCCGCCCTTGTGTTGCTCCCTAGGGCCATAGACGTTGAAGTAACGTAGGCCAGCTACCTGAGTGGTGAAGCTGTGCTGTCTGACATATTGGTCGAACAGGAACTTGGAGTAGGCGTAGACGTTGAGAGGCTTCTCCAGTTCCCGCTGCTCGATAAACTTATCGCTGCCGCCATAGACGGAGGCCGACGATGCGTAGATAAACTGGCTGCCGTTACGTTCGCAGAAGTGGAGCAGTGTCTTGGAATACTCGTAGTTGTTGGCCATCATGAACTTGCCATCCCACTCTGTGGTCGACGAGCAGGCGCCCTGATGGAAGATCACTTCGACCTTGCCATCGAACTGTCCCTGGGCGATCTGCTCGATGAAGTCGTCTTTATCCAGATAGTCGGCAATTTCACAGTCGGCCAGGTTAAACATCTTGGTGCCGTCGGTCAGGTCATCTACGGCGATAATGTCACTACGCCCTAAATTGTTGAGCGCTTTAACTAAGTTGCTACCGATAAAGCCGGCAGCACCCGTTACTATGATCATAATACTTGTCCCGTTTGTGAGAAAAACAGAGTCACACCAGCTAGCTTAGCTGACAGCTGACTGACTCGCGTATTGGGTATCTAAAAAGGCCGCGATCTCCTTGGCAGCCAGATCGAAGTCGATAAGCGCCATGTTCCTGCCGGTCTTCTTGCCGACGGGCGGAGTGAAGGCCAGACGCCTCTCGCTCTGGGTCAGGGTCTGCCAACGCACCTTAGGCGCAGAGCGTCTGCCCGCGTAGAAACCGACTGTCGGCACGTTGTGTAAGCCGGCGATATGCAAAGGACCGGTAGAGCCCGCCATAAACATGTCGGCGGCGACCAGAGACTTGGCAAAGTCGGCCAGGCTGGCGAGCGGCTCGGCCATCACCACCTTGATCCCTTGGGCATTGAGCAGGTCATAGATCTGCTGGGCCAGGGCAATCTCCTGACCGCTATAGGTCAGTACAAACTTGCACTCAATTGCGGTTAGCTTGTCTACCTGCGCCAGCAGGCCGGCAAAGTCGCTAGGGGAGATGCCGCCCGATGAGCCGCCGGTGCCGGGATGAGCGAAGATCAGTCGCTCTTCGCCTTGTTGGCCATAGTGATCTTGCCACTTGCGCCGCTCGTGGGAGAGATCCCAGTAGCGTGTCGGCAGTGTGGGGACAGGAATTCTGTGATCGGCCAGGAAGCGCTCGACCATCATGCAGCTCTTACGCCAGCCACCCAGCCCTTTAGGCACCTCTATGCTGGTTCTGTGTTGGTACAGATACTGATACCAGTTCAGCTTGGGGGCCAGCTTGTAGGGAATATCCAGCTTGCGTAGCAGTCGGTAGGTGCGTATCTGTGAGCGTGACACGATAACCGCATCGTAATGACGCTCGGCAAATGTCTTAGTGATCGCCTGGTCGTTGCCATCATCCACTATCACATGGTCTATGTAGGGGCAGGCCATGGCGAAATCTTTCAATACAGGATCGACGAAGACCTCAATGCTGGCGTTGGGTAGCGCCATTTTAAGCTCATAGAGCGCGGGCCAGGTGAGCACGAAGTCGCCAATTTTATCATTGCGAATGACTAGTACGCTTTTAATCATATGAAAACTTATCTGATGGGAGGCTGTTAGTAGGCACAGCGCCTAAGGCCGAATGCTTAAAACAAGCGTGCTTAGAACGACGGTTAATCTCATCTATCATAGCATCGGCGAGTGTCTTGCCGAGCATTCTCCCACGGCATTTTTACACTATTGATGCAAATTGTAACTTTTAGGGATTTTTTCGACAATAAACAATTCGATGCCGGTGGTTCAATCCGGGGGGGAAACTCGTTAAACTAGGCGCAATTCCGCCATTAACTTATACCAAGCCAAAGTAAGGGCTGCGAGCCATGCACACGAAAGCGATTTATCCTGGAACATTCGACCCCGTCACTAACGGTCATACGGACCTTATCGAACGTGCGGCGAAGTTGTTCAAGCAGGTGGTGATAGGCATCGCCGCCAACCCCTCTAAGCAGCCGAGGTTCAGCTTGGAGGAGAGGGTAAAGTTGGTCAAAAGGGTGACCGAGCATCTGGACAACGTCGAGGTGGTTGGCTTTAGCGGCCTGCTGGTAGACTTTGCCAAGGAGCAGAATGCCAGCGTCCTAGTGCGTGGCCTGCGGGCGGTATCTGATTTCGAATATGAGTTTCAGCTCGCCAACATGAACAGGCGCCTGAGCGCCGATCTGGAGAGCGTATTTTTAACCCCGGCCGAAGAGAACTCGTTTATCTCTTCTACGCTGGTGAAAGAGGTGGCATTACATGGTGGTGATGTCAGTCAATTTGTGCATGAAGAAGTAGCCAAAGCGCTGCAAAAAAAGGATTAATTTGCCCGTTATGATGGAAAAAATTCGCGCTTATGTTGTTGGAGGCGTCGCGGCCTTAGGCCTGATGATCACCTCCTTAGCCCACGCGGCCCCCTGGGTCGATGTTTCCGATATCTATCTCAGAGCCGACATTCAGGCCCTCGCCGATGCCGGAGTGATCACTGTGCCCGTCAATACCTATCCCCTGATGTGGTCGGGTATTGGGAGCGATCTGAGTAAGGTGGAGCCCTCAGTGCTCTCGCCAGGTCTCGCCACGGCGTTTGCCCGGGTGAACTTCTACTACCGCAATGCGGTCGAGAATCGTGGTAACAGCCGCATTAAGCTGGCCGGTGGCAGCGATCCTGCCCGCTTCCAGCATTTCGGTTCCGACTATCGCGAGAAAGCAGAGGTGCAGGCGTCCCACGAGTATCTGGGTGACAGATTTGCCTTCAAAGTCGCGGCCTCGGCCCATTATGATCCCATGGATGAGAAAGAGGTGCGCCTGGATGACTCCTATTTTGCCGTTGCCCTGGGTAACTGGATGGTGGCGGCCGGCGCCGTGGATCAATGGTGGGGACCGGGATTCGATACCGCCCTGCATCGCTCCAACAACGCCCGTCCGCTGCCTAGCCTGATGCTGAGCCGCAACAACGCGGCGGCGTTCGAGACGCCATGGCTCTCCTGGATTGGCCCCTGGACACTGACAACCGGCATCAGCTACCTGGAAGAGGAGCGCGCCGTCGCCAATCCATTGCTGTGGAACTTCCGCGGCACCATACGCCCCTTCAGACAGTTAGAGATGGGCATCTCCTGGACCACCATGTTCTGTGGTGAGGGCGAGGAGTGCGGCCTATCGACCCTGTTCGATGCCATCGCCGGTAATACCACCTGTGTGAACGGTGAGGCCAGCTGTGACCCTGCGCTACAATCTAAGATAGGCAATCAGATGGCTGGCTTCGATATTCGTTACGCCGATACCTGGTTCGATATCCCGGTAGGTCTCTACTTAGAGCGTACCTGTGAAGATTCGAGCGGCCCTATGCCTTGGGACTTGGCCGATTGCGCCAAGCTATTTGGCGCCGATACCCGTTTCGAGTTCGACTCTCAGCAGTATAAGCTCTTCTTCGAGTACTCAGATACCATGGTGGCCTGTGGTGAGAACCAGAACGCTTTCAACTGCTTCTATGAGCACAGTACCTACAAGAGTGGCTCGCGCTACTATGGCCGCTCGCTCGGCAGTACCTATGATAGCGACGCCAACGTCTATGTGTTGGGGCTTATCGGTCAGTTTGCCAATAGCCATGGCTTCACCTCTTTGCTGCGTTTCGCTCAGTTAAACAAGGATGGTAAGACGGTCAATAATGGTTGGGCACCCAAGCCGCGTAAGGAAGATCTGCTGATGCTGGAGCTCAGCTATCGCCTGCCAATCTGGAAAGGGATGATGAGCCTGGGCGGCACTGTGTCTCAGTCAGAATTCGAGGCCGATGACAAGGATACCAATGCGACCCTGTTCGGCAGCTATGAGTATCGCTTCTAATGTTTAGAGTAGTTGTTTAGAGTAGGTGTTTAGCTAAGGCTTTAGCTGAAAACGAGTAAAGAAAAAGGCTGACATCTTGTCAGCCTTTTTGCTTTTTGCGGCAGGGATTTGCTCAGGCTGGATTATCCAGGATGGGTATCCAGGCTGGGTTATCTAGGCAGGCCTTAACGTGGCTGACACAGGCCGCAGAAGACGGTAGCCCGCTGCCCGAGTTTTATCTCGCTCAGCAGGTTGCCACATTGAGTACAGGTCTCGCCGCCGCGGCCATAGACATGTAGCTTCTGGGCGAAATAACCGGGTTTGCCATCGGCGTTGGTGAAGTCTTTGAGCGTGGTACCGCCCTGTTTGATCGCCTGGGCCAAAATCTGTTTCACCTCGGCAACCAGTACCGTGAGCCGCTCCCTATCGATTCTGCCTGCCTCGGCCTGGGGGTGTATGCCGGCGGCAAACAGGGCCTCGTTGGCATAGATATTCCCTACGCCCACCACGATATGATTGTCCATCAGGCAGAGTTTGACCGCCTTCTTCTTACCTTCCAGGGCCTTGGCCAGATAGTCGACATTGAAGCCCGATTGCAGGGGTTCTGGGCCTAATTTGGCCAGCAAGGGGTGGGCGGCTTCGGGCAGCTCGCACCAGAGCCAGGCGCCGAAGCGTCTGGGATCGTTAAATCTGAGCACCTTGCCGCTGGCCAGTTCCAGATCGATATGGTCATGCTTCTCCACCGGCGTCGACTTGGGCAGGATCCGCAGGCTGCCGGACATGCCGAGGTGGACTATGGTGGTGCCGGCATCGGTATCCAGCAGCAGGTATTTGGCGCGGCGACGTATGCCTCTGATAGTCTGTCCGACTATCTGCTGGGCAACCTCTGGGACGGGCCAGCGCAGGGAGGCGTTACGCACGGTTAATCCTGTGACCTGCTGATCGAGCAGGTGGGGGGAGATCCCTTGGCGGGTCACTTCGACTTCGGGGAGTTCGGGCATAGGTGTCTCTTCGTTTGGCTGGTTTAGGGATTATTGAGTCTGAGGATCGGTTGCAATGACGGGCGTAGGCTCGGCGGGATCCGGTACCAGTTACCTGCCGGTGAGTTCAGCAGCCCCTCCTCGGGATAGATGAGCCAGAGCTGGGGCGTCTCTATGTCGCGGATCTGGATCACCAACTCATGGGCGGGCGTGGCTAAGCCAGATGGTTTGGCGATTGGCGAGACCAGGATACCACTCCAGGCCTCGGCCCATTGCCGACAGTTGAGCACCTGAGGGTCACATTGCCAGCCGAAGCCCTGCTGAGCGAGCCAGAGATTGTCATATTGCAGCTGAAACAGGGGCGCCTGTTGATCGAAGAGGGGCTGGGCATCTTCCGGGATCGCCTGGCGGTGACGTTCCAAAAAGGTGAGTATCGCCACCATGGCGATGGAGGCGAAGATGATGATGTTATTCCATTTTCTTCGGGTCAGGGCCATCTCGAGTTAGACTCATTCAATATCAGATGTGTCAGAGTCTATCATCGAAAATGGCCCAGGGCATTAGCCGCCGGTGGCATTCATGAAACGTAGGATCTGGGTTTCGCCCTCTGGGCCGAAGTGATGTTCCTTGGGCTTGAGCTTAATCGCCTCGAGAATCGCCTGCTTAAGGCGCTCGATATCGCCGGGATACTGCCTGACGATCGCCTTAAGGTCCACCGAGTTTTCGTTACCCAGACAGAGGAGCAAACGTCCCTCTACTGTTACCCTTACTCGGTTGCACTCGTGGCAGAAGTTGTTGCTGTGGGGCGAGATGAAGCCCACATGTATCTTGCTGCCTGGCATGGTGTAGTAGCGGGCCGGGCCGCCGGTGCGCTTGTCAGACACACTGAGTGGATAGCGCTTGGCAATGATCGCCTTGACCTCGTCGCTGCTGCAGTGGCGGCTCTTCTTGCGCTCGTCGATGACACCTAGGGGCATCTCCTCGATGAAGGCGATATCCAGTTCGCGCTCGCGGCAAAACTCGATGAGATCCAATACCTCGTCGTCATTCTGGCCACGCAGGATCACGGCGTTGATTTTGATGCGGTTAAAGCCCGCCGCCTTGGCGGCATCTATCCCCTGGATCACCCGCTCCAGATTGCCGTTGCGGGTCAGCTGGGTAAACAGCTCGGGTTTTAGGGTATCTAAGCTGATGTTGAGCCGGCTCAGGCCCGCCTCATGCATCTTGCCGGCAAACTTGCTTAGGCGCGAGCCATTGGTGGTCATGGACAACTCTTTGAGGCCGGGGAGTCGCCCCAGCAGCTTGACCAATTGGTCGCAATCGGTGCGCACCAAGGGCTCGCCGCCGGTAAGGCGGATCTTCTTGACCCCAAGCTCGGTAAAGGCCTGACCTATCCAGGCTAGTTCCTCCAGGCTGAGCACCTGCTCTCTGTCGAGGAAGCAGGGGTCTTCACTCATGCAGTAGACACAGCGAAAATCGCATCTGTCGGTCACCGAGAGACGCAGATACTCCACGGTGCGGCCAAAGGTATCGACTATCAAACTCATACAGAATCACCTACGGCGGCGGGGTATTTACTTCACCCGCCTGGCTAATCCATTGTCGACTATAAAAGATCGGCAAAGGGTTGAATATAAACGGTATCACCCACGTTGAGCTGCTCGTCTTTCTCGGCGATCACGATAAGGCAGTTACCCTTCACCATTGAGCTTAACATGCCCGAACCCTGCGCGCCTGTGCTGGTCACATGCAGGCGACCGTCAGCGCCCAAATGATAGACGCCGCGGGTAAACTCGGTGCGGCCGGTGCGGCTGCGCAGGGTGCAGTCGGCGATGGCGGGCACTAAGGTCGGCGCCCATTCCAGTTCACCCGCTAACTTGCGCAGCGCAGGCTGAACGAACTGCATGAAGGAGACCATCACGGCCACAGGGTTACCCGGCAGGCCGAAGAAGAGACTGTCGCCAATCTGACCGAAGGCCAGTGGGCGACCCGGACGCATGTTGATGCGCCAGAAGTTGATCTGTCCCACCTTGGCCAGCGCCAACTTGATAAAGTCGGCATCGCCTACCGAGACGCCGCCTGAGCTTATCACCACATCGGCCTGTTGCGCCGCGCCTTGCAGGGCGTCGACCAGGGCTGATTCGTTATCTTCCAGGATGCCGAGATCGATCACCTCGCAACCCAGCTGTTTCACCATGGACTTGATGGTGAAGCGGTTGGAGTCGTAGATGCAGTTGGGCTTTAAGGGCTCGCCCGGCTGACACACCTCGTCGCCAGTGGAGAAGACGGCGACCTTAGGACGGCGATATACGGGCAGCTTGCCGAAGCCCAAGGAGGCCAGCATGCCTTGATGGGCAGCCTTGAGTCTGTGTCCGGCGCTCAGGGCTGTGTGGTCCTTGGCGATGTCTTCACCGGCTTGACGTACGTGTTGCCCCAGGCTGATATTACCCTGGAAGCTGACGCTGTCACCGCTGTCTTCTGCCATCTCCTTCATCTGCACCGTATCGGCGCCGTCCGGCATGGGGGCGCCCGTCATGATGCGCACCGCCTCGCCGGGGTTGAGTGTGCCCTGATAGCTGTGACCGGCCATAACATCGCCTACCAAGGTGTAGCTTTCTAGCATGGGGTCTGAGTAGGCAAACGCAAAACCATCCATTGCCGAGTTGGTGTGCTGGGGCACGTCCACCGGCGAGATGGCATCTTGGGCCAATACCCTGTCAGTGCTGTCGTCGATGGCGACCTCTTCGCTGGTCGATACAGGTGTGACGTAGGAGAGGATCTTGTCTATTCCCTGTCTCACCGATAGCGTCTTGCTGGTGTCCAGCTCGCAGCCGCACTCGGGCGCGAGGGGGAGCGATGGTGTGCAGGGGCGCCAGTTGTTGGCGTATTCGATGACGAAGTCGGCTATCTGGCCCACATCGTTGATATCTAGGCGTCTAAGGTCTGAGGGTAGCTCGGTATCGTCGCAGCAGGCGATGGCCTGAATGTGCTCGTCATGGGGGTGGATAAAGGGCTTTCCGTGGGCGGCGCGATGTAGCTCCACCTTAGGCAGGGCCAGCTTCTTGAAGCCCTCTACCAGGACGATATCCACCTTGTCGGCCTCAATTTGCGCCAGCAGGTGAGGCAGCTCGGGCGCATCCTCTACCGGATCTTCTGTCATCAGTGCCCAACGCACATGGGAGGCGACCAGCATCTGGCGGGCACCCGCCTTGCGCATTTCAAAGCTGTCCTTACCGGGAATATCCACATCGAAGTTGTGATGAGCATGTTTGACAACGGCTAGCCGCAGGCCTCGACGATTGAGTTCGGGGATCAGCTTCTTTAGCAGGGTCGTCTTGCCTGTGCCACTGTAGGCGCAAAATCCGAGGACGGGGATCGGCAGTGGATTGTTAAACGGTACGCTCATGTACACCTCTATTTTTAGTGGGCAATTGCCTCGGAAAGTTGTTGTTTTTGTTCTGGCGTGTTGACATTCACGAAGGCGTTGGGCTGATCGGAGAAGTCACACACGACGCACTGGTGCTTGGCGTACCAAAAATCGATCTTACGCTCGCCGGCATCCAAGAAGGCCTTCATCGACCCTCGCAGCGCGGGCTTCATCAGTAACACCACAGGTTGCTCGCGCTTACCGTCGCTGGCCACCGCCATCTCTGCATCTTCTGCGGTGATCGCCGTCAGCATACGCTGTACCAGATCCGTCGGCAGCAGCGGGCAGTCGCAGGGCACTACCAGAAGGTAGTCGGCCTGGGTCTGCCCCATCGCCGTGATCATGCCAGCCAGTGGCCCTAGATAACCCGAGTCTTCGTCACTCAATACTGGGTAACCGAACTCAGCATAGCGATTCTGGTTGCGATTTGCGTTGATCAGGATCTGCTTAACCTGAGGTTTTATCCTGTCGATTGCGTGTTTTATCATCGGCTGATCGTTGAGTTCGACCAGTCCTTTATCGTTGCCGCCCATGCGTCTGGCCATGCCGCCGGCAAGGATCACGGCATCAATTTGCGGTGACATATCTCAGCTCCTGCTGTGATGGGGTGAAGGGGCGCTCATCGAGGGGCGACGGGCTTACCTGAATTTCTTGTGCCTGGATCTGCCAGGTCTGCTCGCACAGGCCGGTGAGTGAACAGCTCTGATGGCTGCTGATCAGCATGCCTGTACCCTGCTGTTTCAGGTGGCTGATCATGGTCAGCACCAGCTGCTGGGACAGCTTGTCCATGTTAGAGGTAGGCTCGTCCAGCATCAGCAGGCGTGGACGCATGATCCAGGCGCGGGCGATGGCCAGGCGTTGACGCTCGCCGCCGGAGAGGCTGGCGGCTCTCTGGTTGAGCAGGCTACCCAGCTGCGCCATCTCGATAGCCGTCTGGGTGCGCGAGGCGATCTCCTGCTCATTCATGTCGCAAAAGGGCTGCACATAGTTGAGATTGTAGGCCACGCTGCCATCAAACAGATAGGGGTGTTGATGCAGATAGACCGCCTTGCCTAGCAAGGGGTTACGGCGCCACCATGGCGTTGGAGCGAAACCTTCTGTGTGGATCTCGCCCTGGCTGGGTGCCTGCAGGCCTGCCAGCATCTTCATCAGTGTAGTCTTGCCGCTGCCGTTGTCGCCCTGCAGGTGTATGGTCTGGTGCTGAGCTAGGCTGAGGCGATCGAAACGGTACAGCAGGCGGCTGCCGAAGCGCATCTCTATGTTTTTGGCGATGATCTTGACCATGGCTATAGGCTCCTAGGTTCGGCTCTGCCTCTGAGGGTGCCGAGCGTGAAGTTAAGCACTAAGGCTAGGATAAGCAGCACCAGTCCAAGGGCGATGGCCTGGGCGAAGTCGCCCTTACTGGTTTCCAGGGCGATGGCGGTGGGGATATTTCGGGTGACGCCGGCAATATTGCCGCCCACCATCATGGAACAACCCACCTCGGTGAGAATGCGGCTAAAGGCCGCGACTATGGCCATCAACAACGGTACCTTGAGTTCCCGGCACACCAGCCAGACGGAACGCAGCCAGGAGGCGCCTAAGGTGCGTGAGGTTTCCCAGGCACGCTTGTCCACGCTGGTAAAGGCGGCCTGACTCATGGCGATTAACACGGGGGCGCAGATCATCATCTGTCCCAGTATCATGCCTTTCTGGGTAAATAGCCATTTAAGATCCCCCAGGGGACCCATACGGGTAAGCATCAGATAGACCAAGAGGCCGATCACCACTGTGGGGATAGATTGGGTCGTCTGTACCAGGTTTGTGGCAAACCAACGTCCCGGAAAACGGGCGAAGGCCAGCACGAAGCCCAGTACCATAGAGGGAATTAGGGTGATCGCCAGCGCCGCAAAAGAGACAGAAAAGGAGACGCTGACGATAGACCAAACATCGGGATCTAATGAAAACAGCAGGCTCAACGCCTGCTGTATTAGGGCTAACCAGCCTTCACTCATTCGCTATATGTTGCCTTAAATAGTTGCTCACCCTGTACGGTGTAGCTGTTAATCATGCCTTGGGCTTCGTTGCCGATCAGCCAGTCACTCAGCGCCTTAGCACCTTTGTGGTTCAGATCTGGGTATTTCTCAGGGTTGATCAACATGATTTGATAAGGGTTAGCCAGTGTCTTACCGCCATCATAATCAACCGCTAGATCTAACTTCGCCTTGTAGGCAACGAAAGTACCGCGATCAGACAGTGTGTAGGCCTGTAGCTCGTTTGCCATCAGCAGCGTCTTACCCATGCCTTGGCCCACGGCGCGGTAGCCGTTAAATGTTGGCTCAACCTTGGCGCCTTTCCAGATGATCAACTCTTTCATGTTGGTACCAGAGTTGTCACCGCGAGAGACGAAGCCCGCGCCAGAGTCGGCTATTTTAGCAAAGGCCTCTTCGGCTGTCTTACTGCTACGGATCTTCGCTGGGTCATTTTTCGGGCCCAAGATCACAAAATCGTTTTCCATGATGCCGCGTGGCAGTATGCCGTAGCCTTCGTTAACGAATTTGGCTTCGGCAGCTGGGGCGTGAGTCATCACCACGTCCACGTCGCCCTGGCGAGCCAGCTTGAGGGCCTTACCCGTACCTGTGGCGATAACCTGAACCTTATAGCCAGACTCCTGCTCGAACTTAGGCAGTAGGTGCTTGAGTAGACCAGAATTTTCTGTACTGGTGGTGGTGGCCAGTTTAATGACCTCTTCTGCCTGGGCAGAGGTTAGCGTAAGGGCACTGGCGACGATCGCTAGGCTGAGGATTGATTTTAGCTTTAGCATTTTTGCTCCTTGGCATCTGCTGGTTTGCGTGATGTTGCCGGGATCACGCGGATTATTGTGTGAATAACGACTCTGTTTCAGCAAAAACAGTGCCAAATCCATTATCTGCAAAAAAAGCTCACAAGTTGCCAACAAAGTGTGAAGCAGATCGCAAGCTTGGCAAATTATCGCCAGACATATTGTCCCAGAGCGCGATTCTACTGGTTCAGGGTGACCAATTGGCCGAGGTTTGATGCTAGAATCTGTTCAATATGAGTCAAAATGTCCAAAAGAAGACAATATGAGCCAGCCCAATAAAGAGATGAAGCCCCTACCATCCGCCGTATCTGTGCTTATCGTCGACGATGAGCCGGGCATGCGCAGCTTCCTGAAGAAGGCGCTGTCGAAGAAGTTCGCCCTGGTGGAAACCGCAGGTAGCGTCGAAGATGCCGAGCAGCTCAGGAGCCGCTGTCACTTCGATCTGCTGATCGTCGATATCCGCCTGCCGGGACGTTTCGGCATAGAGTGGGACGAGGCCCTGAGCGATCAGGAGCGGCGCTCAGACATCATCTTCATGACGGGCTATGCCGATATGGACGTGGCCATCAAGGCGCTGCGCGCCGGCGCCTCAGACTTTATTATGAAACCCTTCCATCTTGAGCAGATGATGAAGGCGGTTGACCGCTGCATCGAACGTCGTCTGCTCAAGCGCGAAAACCTCATGCTGCGCCGCGAGGTCTCCATCGGCCAATCCTCCACCATCATAGGCAGCAGCGATGCCATGATGGAAGTGAAACACGTTATCGAAAGGGTGGCACCCACCAACGCGGTGATCCTGATCGAAGGCGAATCGGGCACGGGTAAGGAGCTGGTGGCCAGACAGCTGCATCTGCTCAGCGGTCGTCAGGGACCCTTTGTACCGGTCAACTGTGGCGCCATCGCCCCCGAACTGCTGGAGAGTGAACTCTTCGGTCATGCGGCCGGTTCCTTCACCGGCGCCAAGGGCAACCGTGAAGGCCTATTCAGCTTCGCCTCGGGCGGCACCATCTTCCTCGACGAGATAGGCGAGATGCCGCTCAAGATGCAGACGGCCCTGCTGAGGGTGCTGGAGCAGCGCACCATACGTCCCGTAGGCAGCGAGAAAGAGATCAATATCGATGTCCGGGTGCTGGCGGCCACCAACCGTAAGCTGGCGGATGAGGTTGAGGCCGGTAACTTCAGGCGCGATCTCTTCTATCGACTCAACGTATTAGACATAGTGATCCCACCGCTGCGGGAGCGCCCCGAAGATGTGGTGGAACTGACCCATCACTTCACCCGCCTATTGGCCGCCGAGCTGGGGGTCAAAGAGGTGGTGTGGAGCCACGAGGATATGCTCAAGCTGCAACAGCATGAGTGGCCGGGCAACATCCGTGAGCTGCGCAACATGATAGAGCGTTGCATCCTGTTGGGTAAGCCACCGGCGGAATATTGGAAACAGCAGCCTAAATCAGAGGCAACCGGCGAGCTGGGTTATCCGCTGGATTGGTCGCTCAAAGAGGTGGAGAAACACCATGTGACCTCAGTGGTCGACCTGCATCAGGGCAACAAGTCTGCCGCCGCGCGCGATCTCGGGGTTTCCCGTAAGACACTGGATCGTAAATATAAAGAGTGGTTTGAACTCAATCATCTCGAGGAAGAATAACCGTGTCTTTTTTCTCGCGTCTCTTTGGTGTCAACTGGCAGCAGCTGCAGGCCAAGGTGCGTTATCGCATCCTGATCCTCACCCTGTTGCCCATCTTGCTGACCCTGGTGAGCCTGGTGTTCATCACCATCTACTGGAACATCAGCTACACGGGCAAACAGCTCTTCATGAAGGTGAAGGCCGACCTTACCGTTGCTAGCAACACACTGATCTCTGTGCAGGAGAAGCAGGAAGACCAGCTCGAGTTGGTACGCGCCTCCTGGGAATTTCAAAACGAATTTCGCGATCTCGATACCGACAGCAAGGCCGCCAGAGCTCAGCTGGCTGAGTTGCTCAAGCAGAAGCAGGCAGAGCTCGACCTGGATTTCCTCAGGCTGATCAGCGTCTCCGAGGCGGCCCAAGACCCTGATTTGAGGGTGATGCTGCCCAAGATACAGGACAATCAGCCCTTCTCGGGTTTAATGGTGTTGCAGCCCCAGCGTCTGGCCCGTTTGGCGCCTAACCTGGAGCAGGAGGCGGTGATCACTCTGGTGGACACCCCAAGATCCCAGAAGCCAAGCAAGGATGTGGAGAAGCGCGGCATGCTCAGCCGCAGCCTGCTGCCGATCCTGGGCAGCGATGGCACAGTGGGCTGGTATCTGGATGGCGGCATCTTGCTGAATCGCGACATTCGCATCGTGGATCATATTCGTGACCTGGTTTATGACAAGGGCACGTTGCCGGAGCGCTCCATTGGCACGGTAACCATCTTCCTCGACAACACCCGCATCAGCACTAACGTGCCGCTTAACTTCTTCCCCCAGGGCAGCGAGAAGCGCGGCCGCGCGCTGGGTAGTCTGGTGTCGGAAGAGGTGCGCCAGAAGGTGTTGGTGCAGGGCCTGCTGTGGGTCGACCGCGCCTTCGTCTACAACGACTGGTTTATCTCCGCCTATGCGCCGCTCAAGGATATTCGCGGTGAGCGTATCGGCATGATCTACACGGGATTTTCCGAATCTCCCTTTATTCATAACTACCTGTTGAACATCATAGAGCTGGGCACTATCCTCATGTTGGTGCTGCTGGTCTCTGGCCTGCTGGTCTACCGTGGCGCCTACAGCCTGCTGCAGCCGATCGAGCGTATTCACCATGTGGTGAAGGCGGTGCAATCGGGGCGTAACCTGAGAATCGGGTCCTTGGGGCTGGAGCGTGACAACGAGCTGGCCAATTTGGCCGAGCAGTTCGACCGCATGCTGGACCTGTTACAGCGACGCAACTCGCAAATCCAGGCGGCGGCAGAGCAGCTTGAGGTCAAGGTCGAGGAACGTACCCGCAGCCTGCAGGAGAAGACTGAGGAGCTGCAGCGTAACGTGGCCCTGCTGAACGAGACCCGCCAGCAGCTGGTGACCAACGAGAAGCTGACTGCCCTGGGCGAGCTGACGGCGGGGATCGCCCATGAGATAAACAACCCCACGGCGGTTATCCTGGGTAACATGGAGCTGCTGAAGTCTGAGCTGGGGGACAAGGCCGAGGATGTCGAGGAAGAGATAGACATCGTCATCGAGCAGGTGGGGCGTATCAGCACCATCATTCGCAGCCTGTTGCAATACAGTCGTCCCGGCGAGTTCAACGCGCCGCTGGAGATGCATCAGCTCACGCCGATAGTCGAGGAGATGGCCATCCTGGTGCGCCACTCCATCAAGAAGCAGGAGGTGGTGCTGATCCAGGATCTCAACGCCAGTTATCCTATCGAGGTGAATCGTCCTCAGCTGCTGCAGGTGCTGATCAACCTGGTAGTCAACGCCGCCCACGCCATGGATGGACAGGGACGCATCTGGATCCGCACCTACGACTGGGTTCAGGGCGGTGAGCCCATAGGGGTCAAGATAGAGGTGGAAGATGAGGGTAAGGGGATCCCCGAGGAGCAACTGGGGCGCATCTTCGATCCTTTCTATACCACGCGTCAGGACGGTACCGGACTGGGGCTTTCCCTGAGCTACGGCATCATCAAGCGTATCGGCGGCACCATAGAGGTCAGTTCCACGGTCGGCAAGGGCACCCTGTTTACCATAGGCTTGTATCACAAGGCGATCGACGATCAGTTCAATCCACCTTACGAGGGGCTGCATTTCTCCAGTGCGCTGGATAAGAAGGCGCGGGAGGCCTAGGGATTCGTAAGGCCTAGTGATTGATAAGGCTTAGGGATTCGTAAAGTTTCCTGGGCAGCTCGGTAAGCTTGGGCTCCAGATAAAAAAGAGCCGGAATACTAATATTCCGGCCACAAAGAGTGTGTGAGCAATGTTGTGCTTGCGAACTCATCATAGTAAGCAGAGATGAAGTGCTTAAAACAGACTGAGTTTTGGAACGCATCCAAATAGTAATAATTATCATTTAGGTTTGCAAGCTTTTATCGTGTAAAGATTCACGATCAACATGCTTTAGTTCAGTAATTTGTTTAAAATCAACTTGTTATCATCGATATTGGCCGCGGTATTTTCCAAGCCTGCTATCTTGTAACCCTGCTGAATCAGCAGCTGTAACATGTTGGCGAAGCGGTTATAGGTCTTCACCGCCAGGGTGTTGAAGCCTTGGGTCTTGGCCCAGCACTCCTGATCTTGCATCAATGCCTTGGCCAGCCCCAGTTGACGAAACTCAGGCAGAATGGCGCCCAGCCAGCTGTAGAACTCACCATTGGTCTCACCATAGCCTATCTTGTAGCCCGCCAGCTCGCCCTCGATGCGGATCAGCTGCACCAGAAAGGTCTTGCCGCCCAGGCGTGCTTGATAGTCTTCAGCCTGATGACGGCCGTCGAATTCGGGCACCTCCTGGCTCAGGCCAATCAGGGTGTCGATGAGCTCATCGCTCAGTTGGGTGTGATGCTCGATACTTGTGGTGTACATCTTGGCTCTCCAAAGTTTGTCGCTAGCATGGCGGCACTGGTGAAAATTTGAGTGCCGCGATGATAGTACAAATCAACTGGTCAGGCCAGTTCGCTTTGCGATTTTGTCTGGCCTTCTCGCAAAATTCGCTCCTGCAATACCCTGAGCAAGACGCCGTAGGCTGGCAGGAAGAGGCCCAGACTAACGATCAGCTTGAAGCCATAGTCGACGCTGGCGATCTCCATCCAGTGCTCGGCCATGAAGGGATCGCTCGAGGCATAGAAGGCCACGCTGAAGAAGACCAGGGTATCGATAAGATTGCCGATAACCGTCGAGGCGGCAGGCGCTACCCACCAGGCCTTGGCCTGTCTTAGGCGGGCAAACACGGTAATGTCCATCAGCTGGCCCACCAGATAGGCGGCGAAGCTGGCGAAGGCGATACGAAACACGAAGTTGTTGAACTGCGCCAAGGCGTCGCCACCCTGAAAGCTGCCCTGATGGAAGAGCACGCCGATCAGATAGGAGATCAACAGCGCAGGTATCATGGCTCTGAGAATGATCTTACGCGCCGACTGTTGGCCGAAGATTCTCACCGTCAGATCTGTGGCCAGATAGACGAAGGGAAAGCTAAAGGCGCCCCAGGTGGTATGAAAACCAAATAGCTGAAATGGTAGCTGAACCAAGTAGTTACTTGCGGTGATAATGGCAATATGAAAGCTGACGAGCAGCAGTAGCGCACGCTGAATCTGCGCTTGGGATAACATTAACATCTTGTGGCCTTTTTAGTGGGTTAACGCGGGGTGAGGGAACCCGCTTAGAAACTGGATAAGGCTTACGCCTCGCTTAGCTGTCTTCCAGGGTTGGCCGGGAGACAGGGCGGCAAATTATAGTCATTAAGACCAAATGAGCAAGGATTTTGCGCCGTTTTCTCTGCCTGGCTCCCGCCTGGGCCACATAAAGAGGCTACACTTGGTGGACTATCACCATGATTTCGAGGAGGGGGCCGATGAGATCTTGGCGTTATCTTGTGGTTATCTTGTGCACCTGTCTGCTAGTGAACACGCCCTGGCGCGCCGTGTCCGAAGAGGTGGAAGAGATCACTGTCGTGACCGGCAACTGGCCCGGCTACAGCACGCCCGATGGCAAGGGCTATTATCTCGCGCTGCTGCAAAGCGCCTTTCCCGCCCCCAAGTGGAAAATTTCGATAGATTTCGTGCCTTTCTCCCGCGCCCTCTACATGGTGCAGCAGCAAAAGGTCGATGTGGGGTTGGGCTTCTACATCGACGAAGTCAAACCCGACTATTACTGCGATCTGCCGGTGGAGGTGGATCAGGTGGACGCTGCCCTCACCCCAGAGCTGGCCGCCATCTGGCAGGATATCAACAGTCTGAAAAAGAAGAAGGTGAAGGCGCTGCTGGAGTATCGCTACGACACCTTCATCAAGGTGCCCATGTATTATGAGGAGGGCAGCGATCTGCTGCAGATGCTCAATCATGTCAACAACGGCAAGATAGACGCCGTGCTCGACTACAAGCGTTCACTGCAGGGACTCGCCAGCCAACTAAATCGGCCGCAGCAGTATGTGATAAAAGAAAACGTGTTGAATCCAGAGGTGTTTTTCGTCTTTCCTCAGACGCCTAAGGGCAAGCGTCTGAAGGCGATCTTCAACAGTGTCATGGCGCGTATGGCCGAGAGTGGCGAGCTGGACAGGCTGTTTCAGGCCAACATCAGCTATCGCGCCCGGGTGCCACTAGCCAATTAAATTACACTTCGGTCAGAATAGACATTATGGTCTTGAGCTTATTCTCTAGCTCGTTCCATTCCGCCTCGGCTTCAGAGCCCGAGACGATCCCCGCACCGGCAAACAGATTGATGCGTCCGGGTTCGATCAGCGCACTACGAATCGCCACCGCAAACTCGCTCTCATACTTGTTGAAGTAGCCACAGGCACCGGCATACCAGCCGCGGGTGTAGCCTTCGCGCTGGCGAATAAAGTTGATGGCCGAAGCCTTAGGCAGGCCGCCCACGGCAGGGGTGGGGTGCAGAGCCTGCAGGATCTGAAAATCGTTCACCCCAGGCTTGAGTTCGGCGCGAATGGCTCTGTGTAGATGCTGGATGTGGCTCAGCTTAAACACCTTGGCCAGCTCATCGGCGCCCACATAATTGCTCAATGGTGTCAGGGCGTCGACGATATGTTCGCGCACCAGCTGGTTCTCATGGCTGTTCTTGGTGTCGTCCAGCAACTGTTGCGCCAGCATGGCATCTTCGGCCTCGTTGAGCCCGCGTGTGGTGGTGCCCGCTAAGGCCTCGGTAAATACCTCGCGCTGACGACGTCGGTAGAGACGCTCCGGCGTGCAGGAGATAAAGGCGCTCTCAGGGCTGAACTGAAAGCCAAATTGAAAACTGTTCTGGTTGCGACCCTGCCAGCTGGCCAGCAGCATCCAGGGATCGACCTTCTCGTTCACCTCGAGCTGGGTCAGACGCGACAGCACCACCTTAGGCGTATCCTGGATAAACCTGTCATGGGTGACCTGATTGACCAGCTCGTGCCAGCGTAGCTTATTGGGACGGTCGCTGCGGCTCAGCAGCTGTATCTTGTTCGGTGGCGCCAGAGGCTTGGGTGGTACCAAAGCGGCCAGGGCCTGCAGCGCCAGGGTGCGCTCCTGCTCGATATCGCCGGATTCGACATTGAGATTGACCAGCAGCTTGTATTCATCGCCGCTGCGTCTCAGCTCCACCCTGGGCAGGATGAAATGGGCGCGGCCATACTCGGGCCAGCACTCGGTATGACGATCGAAGGCGACGCCGCCGTAATAGCGTATCTCCTGGTTGGTCGAGAGTGACCTCTGGTTCTGATAGGCCTGAGAAAGCTGGTTGTCGTCTACCGCATCTTCGAAGATGAAATCTTTACAGCACCCCAGGGCGGCGACCTCTTCCTGGGTGTCGCGGCCATGCCAGTAGATCCTGGGGTAGCAAGGTTGGCTGGCGATCCAGGCGATCATCGGCATTACACAGGCCGTCACCGACAACTGAATGATCGGCTCACCCTGGGGGTGTATGTCGAGTTTTTCGAGTTTGCGGGATAAGGATTGTATGGCCTGTGGCAGCGAGGAAACGCTCAAGAAATACTCCAACCTGGTAAAAAGTGCGTGAGTTTGAGGGCGGGTTAAGGACATCAAACGCGGCGAATGTGAGACTTATCTGAATTGGTAATAAGAATCTTTACCACAAATTAATGTGCCGACTGTTAGCTGTCAAGTTACAGGCGGTTAAGCTGTGAGCTTGTCCAAGAAAAGAGAGATTTGTCAGTTTTTTCGGAAGCATTTCAAGCCTGTGTATTTTTGTCTAATCAAGGTTTTACACTGGACAAAATGTCCCTTGTCTATCGTCGTCACCGCGGCATTTGTTCAAATTTGTCGATCTGGGTTTGTTTTTGGTTTTCGTTAGCTTGTTGCTACAGGTGTAAGCCGGAAGAATGACGGCCATAGGGAAATGACACAGCGATGAAAACATGAAAAACAAACCAATCAGTCTCAAATTATCACTCGTGGCAGCCGCGGTTGCCGCCAGTCCTCTGGTCATGGCCGAGGAAGTCAAACACGAGCCCATTTTAGATGTGGCCGAAGTCATAGTGGTGACCGGCGAGAAGCCGACGCCGCTGCAACAGACCACGAGTAGCTGGACCATCAGTGCCGATGAAATTCAGGCCATGGGTGCCCAGAGCCTGGATCAGGTATTAAAGAATGCCCCCGGCGTCTATGTGCGTACCGGTGGCCAGGGCACGCCCAGGGTCGATGTGCGCGGCTTTAAGGCCAGACACGTCATCTATCTGATCAACGGTGTACCCGCCAACGGCGCCGAAGATGGTCAGTTCGATCCTAGCGTGGTGCCTGCCAGCCAGATCGCCTCGGTCACCGTCTCCATGGGCCCAACCTCTGTGCTCTATGGTCCGGGCGGCGCCGGCGGCGTGATCAACATCCGCACTAAGCAGGGCGCCGATGTGCCCGGCTTCTCCGGCCATCTCGAGGGCGGCGAAAACGATACCTTCAACGGCGACGTCACAGTGGCGGGTTCTGGCGATCGCTGGCAGGGACTGGTGTCGCTGTCACGTCAGCAAACCGATGGCTGGCCTGTGTCTGGCGATCAGCCGGATACCGAGACGCAGCAGGGCGATACCCGCTTTAACAGCGATAAGACGATCAACAACCTGTTTGCCCAGGGCAGCTACTGGCTGTCGGACAATACCCAACTGATGGCAAACCTCAGCCTGCGCAGCGGCGAGTGGGGCAAGCCCGCCGTCGATGGCACCACCTCTGGCAAGGCCAAGTTTGAACGCGTCGACGACTACGATGCCCATACGGTGCAACTGGGTCTGGCCCATAGATTCAACGAGCTGCTGACCCTGAGGGGCTTCATCTACCAGAATCAGTCTGACGTGCTGGAAAATCGTTATCTGGATGACAGTTTCGCCGGCCTGCAGCAGAGCCTGGACGGCCGCTCTGTGGTCAGCGGCGGTAACCTGCAGCTGATCGCCGATTTCGATAAGGGTCACCTGCTGACCGGCGCCCTGATCGCCGAGCATCAGAGCTGGGAGTCTGAGAGTAATCAGATAGATACCGACACTACTGGCACTGGCACTGGCACCGGAAGTGGTTCAGGCAGTGGTTCAGGATCTGGCTCTGGAGCTGGAACTGGAACAGGAACTGGAGGTGGTTCGGGCTCAGGTACAGGGGGCGGATCAGGCTCGGGATCGGGAACCGGTAGCGGTTCGGGTTCAGGCAGTGGAACTGGTTCGGGTAGCGGATCTGGCACAGGTGGCGGTTCTGGCTCAGGAACCGGTGGTGGCACGGGCGGTGGTAATGGCTCTGGCGGCGCCGAGTCATTCGACGATTCGTCCTGGCTCTACACCCTGGCGGCGGAATATCAGTATCAACAAGATAGCGTCGGTGCCAGCCTGGGTGGCGCCTTACACGAGCAGCAACGTGTGCGTGAAGATGAGTCCGACTACTCGGCGCAGGCTTCAGCCTACTGGCAGGCCGCCGAAGCGACTCGCCTCAATCTGGGAGTGGCCCGTAAGGTGCGTTTCCCATCGATGCGCAACCTCTACTCACTCTCGTCGGGCAACCAAGATCTGCAATCTGAGACCTCTAAGCACCTGGAGCTGAGTCTGGCACAGGGGCTGGGGAGTAACACAGATCTGAGCCTGGCGGCCTACTACACGGATGCAGACAACTATATCGCCAAGGATGTCGATGGCATCTATCAGAACATGGGCCGCTATCAGTTCAAGGGGGTCGACTTCCTGGTGCGTGATCAGAGTATCGATAACCTGTCGCTGAGCTTCGGCTACAGCTTCCTCGATAGCGAAGACAAGGATGCGGCGCCGGGACTGGATACCTTAGAGTATCGTCCGCGTCATCAATTTAGGCTGCAGGCGGATTACGAGTTTAGCTTTGCGACCCGCATCAACCTGAATATCGAGCACATCATGGGCCAGGTGTTCCACACCGAAGAGAAGGTGGCCGGTCAGAAACAGCTGGTGGAGAAGTCGCTGGATGACTACACACTGGTGGATCTCAAGCTGAGCCAGCCTATCGCGGGTGACGCCCTGTCTGTCTACCTCAGAGCCACTAACCTGCTCGATGAGCGTTACTATCAGAGCGAGGGGCTGCCTCAGGCGGGTCGTCAGCTGTTCCTGGGCGTGAACTGGCAGCTATAGGCATAAACCATGGCCCTGGTTCGACTCAGTCAGATCCATTTCAATTTCCAGACAGCGGCGCAGCCGCTGTTTGAGGATCTTAATCTGACCATAGCTGCCGGCGAGTGTCACCTGATCCACGGCTACACCGGCTGTGGTAAGTCGACTCTGCTCAAGCTGCTGCTGGGGATCCTGGAGCGTCCCTGGGAAGGGGAGCGCGAGATCGCCGAGGGGGCTACCCTGGGCGTGGTGATGCAGGACCCGAATGTGCAGCTGCTGCGCCAGACGCTGGGGGCCGAGGTAGCCTTCGCCCTGGAAAATTTAGGCGTCGCCAGCAGTGAGATGCTGCTGCAGGTGCGCTCTGCCCTGAGACGGGTCGGCCTCTATATCAGCCTGGACACGCCCATCGCCAGCCTCTCGCTGGGTCAGCGCTATCGCCTGATGATCGCCGCCCAGCTGGTGCTCGAGCCAGATCTGTTGCTGCTCGATGAGCCCTGGGCACAGCTGGACGATCAGGGGGTAGCCGAGCTGTCGGCCGTGCTCAATCAGCTCAAGCAGCAGGGCGTGGCCCTGTTGATCGTCGAGCATCACAGAGGTGTCTTCAGCGATCTGGTCACCCACAGATGGCAGCTCAGTCAGGGCCAGTTGCAGGCGTTAGCGCCGGCGGAGTGTGCAGCGACTTCGGAGCAAGTAAGTTGGCGCGAGTCGCCCGCCTGGCCACAGGGCTGTGCCGTCATCGACAGTCATGGCTTTACCCTGGCCTTTTACGAGCGCCAGAAGCTGTTTGACGCCGACTCCCTGCTGCTCTTCCCTGGTGAGATTGCCGCCCTGGTGGGTGACAATGGCTGCGGCAAGAGCACCCTGCTCAAGAGTCTGGCCGGTATCCAGGCGGATATCGATCCCTTGGGCATCAAGGTGTTTGGCAAGAAGCCCAAGTTGGGACGCTTCGGCGCCGACCTTGCCTTGCTGCATCAGCGGCCGAGTCGACAGCTGTTTGAAAATACCGTTATCGAGGAGATGCAGTTTAGCCTCAAGCGTTTCGGCTTGCCGCTGGAGCGGGCCATCGAACTCCTGGGGCAACTTGGGTTGACTACATTGGCGCGCCACTCGCCTCATACGCTCTCCTACGGCCAGCAGCATCTGATCGCCCTGGCGTCGCTCGCCTGTCTTAGGCCCAAACTACTGCTGCTGGATGATCCCTTCGCCGGGCTGGACGAGCATTTTACCGACAAGATAGTGGCGCTGCTGATGGAGCTGAGCCGTCAGGGCACAGCCCTGGTGATCGCCAGTCACAGGTCGATTGCGGCGCTGCCGGTGGATCGCCTCTGGCGGGTAACGGATGGTCGTCTCGAGACTCTCTCGGCCTCGCCACAGGCGTATTCACGTGTGGGCTAGACGCGGCGTACGTGCGCCTGGAGTGCGCCGCGTAAAACGCCACTTCGCGGTCAACGACACCCGCTGGTGCGCGCTCGCTATCCTGCTCGCACTGGGGCTCTCCAGTTGCGCCTTCCTATTGCCCCAGTCATGGCTGCATTACCTGAGCCTGGCGAACTTGCTGTTGCTGATACAGGGGCGTTACCTGGGGGGGCGACTCAGGGGGCTGCTGGTGATCTTCATCAGTCAGTTGGCGATCACTAGCCTGCTCTATCTGTTGCTGCACGGGCTCGAGCGTCTACCCGAGGGGATTATCGCCGTGTGCCGCATCTTGATGGCCATGATCCCCGGCTGGTGGCTGTCGGTGGCCTGCTCGCCCCAGCGTATCGGCGAGGTACTCAGCTTCTGTCTGCCCCACAAGTGGGCCTTCGTGCTGGCCGCCTGCTTCGGCATCTTGCCTTACCTGGGGCAGGAGACGCGGGAGATCTATCAGATGCAGGTGATGCGTGGCGCCAACATTCGCCTCAAGTCGTTGTGGCGACCCAAGCATTGGCGCGAGCTGATCTACTGCGTGCTCTATCCGCTGCTGATCCAGCTGTTAAAACTATCCAAGCAGATGGCCACAGCGGCCAGGCTGCGCCAGTTTGGTCGTCATCCCAAGCCGACCCACTGGCCCTATTAGTGAGAACCAAGCGTATGAACAATAAAGGATTCAACCTAAATGACGCCCTGTTTATCGGCTTCTGTGCCACCCTGCTGGTGGCGCTGAAGGGGATGCTGAGGCTGAAGCTGGGGCTGTCGGGACATTCCATGTTCCTGATGAGCTTCTTCTACTTAATTTGCTATGGCGCAGTCGGTAAACGCGGTGCCATCAGCTTGTGTGGCCTGCTGGCGGGCATGATGGCCATGACGCTGGGCGTGGGTAAGGGTGGTCCCTTCCTGCTGGTGAAGTTTGGCCTGCCGGCCATCGCCATGGATATCTGTCTGCTACTTCTGCCCAGCCTGCTGGCGCTCAAGTGGCGCTGCATCATACTGGCGCTGGTGGGCACCCTGGCCTGGGCCAGCAAGGGGCTGATCGAGGGGCTGCTGGCGGGGATGAGCACCCAAGTGGTGGCGCTACAGTTTGGTAAGAGCCTGTTGTTTGGCAGCTTCTTCGCCCTGTTGGCGGCCATGTTGGTGCCGCCCGTACTGGAGCGACTGCGTAGCCACGACCTGATTGATAGAGAGGAGATATAAGCATGGTGAGAGCATCTGGGTTGAGATCTTGGTTGGTGTGCATCGACGATACCGACGATATCGGCACCAAGGGAACCGGGGAGATCGCCGAGGAGATAGCACATCTGCTGAGCGACAATCACCTGAGCCGCTGCGCCTTCGTGACTAGGCATCAGCTCTATGTGCACCCTGATATTCCCTACACCTCACACAACAGCGCCATGTGTTTTCAGGTGCGCACCGCTAAGTCTCAGAATGAGATCTTAGCAATAGCCGTGGCCCATCTGCGTAGCGAGAGCGCGGCGGCCGCCGACCCCGGCATCGCCCTGCTGGATCTGCAACATTCATGCGATCGTGAGGCGCTCATCGCCTTCGGCGAGCAGGCGAAGGAGGAGGTGAAGACCAAGGCGCAAGCCTACGCCCTGGCCGAGCAGCTTGGCATACACCTGAGCGAACATGGTGGCACTGGGCAGGGGATCATAGGCGCACTGGCGGGCCTAGGGCTGAGACTGCAGGGCAACGATGGTCGCATCAAGGGGCAGTTTAACCTTCCCGGCTTAGAGGCGGGCGAGGTGTCACTCTCGGTCGGTGAGGCGATCGAGCTGACCGGCGTCGACCGTGTGCTCAGCGATAGCGGCGAGCAGCTCTGCTTCAAGACGCCCCTCTATCTGTCTGGCAAGGTCAAGGCCGTCTATCGGGATCATCAGGTCTCTCTGCTGGTGTATGAGGATCAGGGCCGCTGGCGCAACGCCCTCAAGCAACAGCTGAAACACTATTAATGGGCCACACAGTTAAGTCGATGAGGAGCAAGATGCAGCAAGCATTTGAACTACGCCAGGGACGCTGGCAATTGACCCTAGCAGAGGAAGACTACAGCACCTCGCGGCAACTGGCGGCCGAGTGCGACGGCTTCATCGCCGACGATGAAGATGAGCAGGTGGATGATATCGAGCGCTCCTGTGTCAATTGTGCCCGCCGTCGTTGGTTGATCGACGCCATCGAGTGTACCTTCTTGTAGCAGTATATTAGTCTTTGCTTTACAAAAACTTGCCTCACTTTCGGGGGCCGGCAAATAGGGATAAATCGGCATTGAGCCTGAAACTATCCTCGCCGGCCTCTGGCGTTCTGCCGCGCCCAGGCATACTATAATTTCCTCCTATCACAGTGTTTTCACAGGCAATCGCACCGAAGCTAAGGGATTTAGACTAGGCTAAAAAGGAGCGGATGCGAAAACCGGGTGATTTTTTTGGAAAGCGGTATGACCGAAAGTGTGAACGAAAAAGCGGATGTCATGAAGGTGCCGGTGCCACACCTGGCGCTGGGTATGTATGTCGCGGCTATCGATCATCAGGGAAGAGTCAATATCACCAATCCGGGACAGATTAAAGATCGACAAGCCATAGATAAGCTGGTGCGTAACGGTATCGAGTATGTCTGGGTCGACGTAGAAAGGTCGGCGCCAGAGTGTGGACTCAGGCCGAAACAAGAGCCAGAGAAGATAATACGCCTGACCCGGGATCAGTCCCAGGAGAAGGCCAAACGCCTGATGAGCGAGGCGAAAGATCTGGTCAAGAAAGTCTTGTCCGAGACCTTCGAGGGTAAGGCGGTCAAGGTAGAGCCCTTCGAGGCGCTGGCGGACAAGATGCTCGAATCTGTCATGCTCGATGCCGACGCCTTCAAGTGTATCTCGGCCCTGCGCTCCAAAGATGCCTACCTGCTGGAACACTCCATCAATGTCGCCTTCCTGCTGGTGACCTTCGGTCGCTACCTCAAGCTCAAGCGTAGCGTGCTCAAACAGTTAGCGGTGGGCGGCATCTTGCACGATATCGGCAAGGTGCGCGTCAATAATCGCATACTGCACAAGCCGGGGCGTCTGACACCGGAAGAGTTCGAGCATATGAAGCTGCATCAGGTCTATGCCCAGGAGATCCTGGCCGAGACTGAGGATCTGTCGCAGATCAGCCGCGACGTCTGCCTGATGCACCACGAGAAGCTCGATGGCAAGGGCTATCCCAATGGCCTAAAGGGAGAGGAGATCTCCCTCCATGGTCGCATGAGCTGTATCGTGGATATCTTCGACGCCCTGACCGCGACCCGCTGCTACAAGGAGGCGATGAGCCCAGCCGCCGCCTTTAAGATTCTGCTTAGTCTGACCCCCTTCCATCTGGATGAGAAGCTGGTGTATGAGTTTATCCGCTGTGTCGGTATCTACCCCGTGGGTTCACTGGTGCAGCTCTCCGATGGCCGGATTGGCATCGTCTGGGAGGCGAAAGACAGAGATGCCCTGCATCCCGTGCTCAAGACCTTCTATTCGGTGAAGCATAAGCATTACACCGAGGTGACCATGGTGGATCTGCTTAAATCGGATCTCTTCATCGAGCGCGGCGTGTCGCCCAGCAGTCTGGACGTGGATCCTACGCCTTTCTACTGATCTGGATCAGGCATCAAGGTTTCACTGGATTTGCGCGCCGGCTAGCAGAAGTCCCATCTCCTGCTGTATGGCGCGTCGTGGGCGGTTACACTGGCGCCAATCTCTTACCTAAACTGGCTTAACTCATAGATGAACAGACGAGAATTTATCCTGGCGGGCGGCGCGGTATTCGCCGCCGGTCTCTCCCCTAAGCTTTTTGCCGCGAGTCCGACGTCGAATCAAATACAGCAGCATTTACCGTCGGGTGATCAAACCCAGGCGCCGCTCAAGGTGCTGGCCCTGGTGTTTGACGACTATGAAACCTTAGATCTCCATGGCCCGCTAGAGATGCTGGGGCATCTGCCTAGCGTCGAGATCACGCTCATCGGCCCCCAGTCTATCGTGCGCAGCTATCAGGGGCCGCGAGTGGTCGCCGATCGCCTGCTCGATGAGGTGGTCGAGTGCGATCTCCTGCTGGTTCCCGGTGGCATGGGCACGCGCAAGCTGGTGGACGACACCCGCCTGTTGGACTGGCTGAGGCGTCAGGCCAAGGTGTCTAAAAAGGTGTTTTCCGTCTGTACCGGCGCTGCTTTATTGGCCAAGGCCGATCTGCTCGATGGCGTGAGCGCCACCACCAATAAGATGGCCTATGCCTGGGTGACAGGATTAAACGACAAGGTTATCTGGCAGCCCAGCGCTCGCTGGGTGGACGATGGCCGTTTCCTCACCTCATCCGGCGTGTCGGCGGGGATAGATGCGGCCCTCTTCTTTATCGCCCAAACCTATGGCGAGGCCCAGGCGCGGAAGATAGAGATGCTCACCGAATATCAATGGAACAGCGACGCCGATAAGGATCCCTACGCCGTCATAAGTTAGTCGATTTAGTGCTTAGCCGATTCAGCTATTTGTTAGTAAAAACGGATATTTGCTGAGATTTCGGCGGCAATAAATAATAGCCACTCACTCGTTTCGCCAGACCATTTGGTTAAACATAGGAGGCAAAGATGAAGAAGTGGCTAGTGCTTTTATGTTGCGCCTTCCTGTTGGCGTCCTGGCTCACCACAGGGCTAACCCGCTCCTTGGTGGAGCTGGCGGCTTTTATCACCATAGTGACCCTGGTGTGGCGCTACAGCGTCTCAGCTAAAGTTGACGATGTAGAGCAGAGAACCCGCGCCGATAATCAGCCAGAGCAGTAATCCCAGGGCCATCGGCCGCATTCCCGCCTGGCGCATCTTACCTATGGTGATCCCCGCGCCGATCATAAACAGACACAGCACCAACACCCGCTTCGACAAGGCAAAGATGCCGTCATACAGCACCTGTCCCTGGGGCACCAAGTGCGCCAGCAGTATGGCGAGACAGTAGAAGAGGATAAAGAAGGGCACGGCGACCTTGCGTCGATTGCCGCCAAACGCCATGGCACTCACCAGCGCCACGGGCACTATCCACAGGGCCCTGGCCAGCTTGAGGGTGGTGGCGGTGCGCAGTGCCTCGTCACCATAGGCCGAGGCGGCGCCCACGACCGACGAGGTGTCGTGGATGGCGATGGCGCTCCATACCCCAAAATGATACTGACTTAGCTGCAGCAGATGCCCAAGGGCCGGGAACAGAAACAGGGCGATGGAGTTGAGCACGAACACGGTCGCCAACGCTATGGCCGTATCTTGGCTGTCGGCCTTGATGGCCGGAGCCACGGCGGCGATGGCGCTGCCGCCACAGATGGCGGTGCCCGAGGCGATCATATGGCTCAGCTTGGCATCGACTCTGAGCAGTTTGCCCAGGGCTGTTCCCAGCAGCAGGGTGAAGACGATAGAGCCTAAGATCAGCCCGATATTTTGGCTGCTGGCGCTGATGGCGGCATCGAGCTGAATGCCGAAGCCGAGGCCGATAATGGCGTAGGCCAGCAGCTTCTTGGTCAGGGCGCCGATATCCAGATTGTGGGGCACCAAACCTAGGCTGGCCAGGGTAAAGCCGATCACCAGGGCGATGGGGGAGGAGATCACAGGCGTCAGGCAGAGGGCACCGGCGACAAAGAAGATCGCCTGAGCGGGAGGAAAGGGCCACTTTTGAAACAATGCTTTCATCGGTTCCATATCTTGTTTAACCAGATGGGCAGGTTTTATCCTGCCCACCGTTTTCGAATGCCGGGTGTTTTACCACAGATTCGAGCCTATTAACCTTACCTATGTCAGGTTTCGCCGCGCCGTCTTGTGCTACGCCGCATGCCTCGACTCATATCAACACCAACTCTAGGGCTAGCTCAGCAGGAGCAGGCTACCCAGGCCGAGGAAGATGAAGAAGCCCACCACGTCTGTGACCGTGGTAAGGATCACCGAGCCCGCCACCGCAGGGTCGATATGCATCTGCTTGAGCACAAAGGGAATAACCGTGCCCGATGAGGCCGCCGCCAGGCTATTAAAGACGATGGCCACGAAGATGATGCCACCCAGCGCCAGGGAGGAGAACCACCAACTGACCACCACACCGATGAGGGCGCCCAGCAGCACGCCGTTGAAGGCGGCGATCTTCAGCTCCTTGTCCAGCAGCAGGGTGAGGTTGCTACGCTTCAAGTGGTTTAGCGCGATACCCCGCAGCGCCACCGCCAGGGTCTGACTGCCGGCGATGCCGCCCATGCTGGCGACTACCGGCATGAGGATAGCCAGGGCCACCACCTGTTGCAGGGCGTCGCCAAACAGGCCGATAACCCAGGAGGCGAGAAAGGCGGTCAGCAGGTTAGTGGTCAGCCAGATGGCTCGCATGCGCGCCGCCACGCCAACCGGGGTGAAGAGGTCTTCCTCATCCTGTGGGGTCTCAGACACCAGCACCTCTAGGCTTCGCTCCTTGAGGCGGTGCATCAGGGTCGACAGGGCGATGGCGCCGATGATCTTGCCGCCTTTCTCCACCGGCACCCAGGCAAAGCCCGCCGCCGGATTAAACTGCTGCGCCGCCTGGGTGATGTCCAGCTCGTCGCCTACGGCCTCGAGTTCGGTGAGACACTCAGACAATGGCGTGGCGGGATCCTCACGATAGAGCTGCTCCAGGGTGCAGCCGCCGTGAAACTGCCCCTCGGCATCGACGCCGTAGACGGCCACATATTCCCGCTGCTTCTGCTTGTTCAGGCGCTCCAGCACCCGGCCGACGGTGGCGGTGGGGCGCGAGCGCAGAATATTGTTGTTGAGGTAACGGCCGACGGCCTCATCCTGGTAGCTCAGTGCCTGCTGCATCTGCTCCGTGGTGAGGGCTTCTTGCTGATCCAGATAGTCTTCGACAATATCGCCGGGCAAAATCTCGGCGAAGGTGAGGATATCTATCTCAGAGATGCGCCGTGCCAGTCCCTGTAGCTGCTCTGGGCTGAGCAGATCTAAGACGTGGCGGGCGGTTTCATAGTGCAGCAGGTGCAATATAGGCCAGCCGCGGTCGATAGGGATCTTACGGCAGATGGGCGAACGATACTGGTCGCTCACCGACTCCAGCAGGTCGGCCAGGTCGGCATCGGAATAGTCGCTAATAAAGCCGAGGGAGGGCAGCTCCTCCGCCTCGGGATGGCTGACAATGTCGATGACGCGGGCGAGTAAATCGTCTCTGGCCGCCTGATCGGTTTGTGCTGTTGGGTCTGGCATTGTCATAGGGGATGTCCTTGGTTGAGCTTGGGGGACAGTGTAAGGGAAAGCCGTTAACTAAACCATTGAAACGCTGACCTTTGGTCGGCAAAAAGTGTCTCGAGTGCCTGCGGCAACAGGCACTCACTGGCTAGCCGTTAATCAGAAAACTCTGGGAGGGGTCCACCAGGACGCGATCGCCCATGGCCTCGCGGCCCAGCAGCATCAGGTAGGTCATGTCCTGGCGATTGCTTAGGGTCAGCTCTATGGGCCACTCATGCTCTCCCAGCTTGAGGGTGGTCGCTATCACGCAGCGCTGCTCTACCTCGCCGTTGGAGGACTTGATGCGGCGCGAGTCGCGCACCGGCGCCTTGCAGTGGACTATCTGCTCCAGGTCATATACGTCCGGATGCAGGTCGAAGGCGACATAGGGGCGCCCGCCCACCTTGATTCGCTTGAGGTTATCCACGTGCAGGGCGGAGGTTTTGGCGCCCGTGTCGATGCGCACCTGCAGATCCTTGATGCCCAGATCCGGCAGATCGCAGGCCTCTAAGTTGCCTATGATGATCTTGTTCATCGCTTGTATCCCTTAATGTCTTGGCCGCCCCTAGATGGTCTGGGTGGTCAGCGGCATTATCTGATCGTTCATTATCTCAATATGTTCCGCCACCTCGTCGGCGGCGCTACCAAAGTAGGCCACATGGAACATGGCGTCTCCCTCCAGCACTAGGGGGATATTCTGCTTACCTATGACGATACCTGTGCGGTTCGATACTACGCTCTGGATTAGCTCGCCCAGTGGGCTGTTGATCTCCGCCAGCACCTGGCCCTTCTCCACATAGGCGCCCAGTTTGGCAAACTCGCACACGAAGCCGCTGGCCGAGGCGCGGGTCCAGTCGCTGCGGTTGGCGATGAAGGGTTCTATCTTCTTGCGCAGGCGGCGTTTACGGATCAGCCCAAGTGACGATAGCACATTGAGTATCCCCCGCTCGCCCGTCTGTATCGACAGCTCGTCGAATCTAAGCGCCTGGCCTGCCTCATACAGCAGTACCCGGGTGCCCTTGTTCACCGCCGCTTCTCGCAGCGAGCCGTCACGCACGTTGGCGTTAAGCAGCACAGGCACGCCGAAGGCCTGGGCCAGGGCGAGGGTCTGCTCGTCATCCAGATTGGCGCGGATCTGCGGCAGGTTAGATCTGTGGATCGCCCCGGTATGCAGGTCGATACCATAGTCGCAGTGCTGCACTATGCTGTTTAAGAAGGTGTATGCCACCCGTCCGGCCAGCGAGCCCTTGGGCGAACCGGGAAAACAGCGGTTAAGGTCGCGCCTGTCGGGCATGTAGCGGCTCTGATTCAGCACTCCATAGACATTGACCATGGGCACCAGAATCAAGGTACCCTTGAGCAGCTTGAGCTTGCTCTGGATCAGTCGGCGGATGATCTCGATGCCATTGAGCTCATCGCCATGCACCGCGGCGCTGACAAACACCTTGGGGCCATCCTTCTTGGCGCGGATCACATGCACAGGTATCGACACCTGAGTGTCCGTATACAGGCTGGCTACCGGTAGTTCAAGCTGGTGCTGGGTGCCGGGCTGGATATCGACACCCGCTATGGTAAGTGCTTCGCTCATTTAGCCTTTTCCGCGCGTTCTGTTGGCGTTGGGTTTCGCCTTCTTCTCAATAAATTCATAGATCAGCCCGGCCACATCTTTGCCGGTCGCCTGTTCTATCCCTTCCAGTCCGGGCGAGGAGTTCACCTCCATCACCACTGGGCCGTTGTTCGATTGCAAGATATCCACACCACAGAGGTTGAGCCCCATTGCCTTGGCGGCGTTGAGGGCCGTTGCGCGCTCATCCTTAGAGAGGCGCACCAGCTGGGCCACACCACCACGGTGCAGGTTAGAGCGAAACTCGCCTTCGGCCGCCTGACGCTTCATGGCCGCCACTACCTTATCACCCACCACGAAGCAGCGGATATCGGCACCGCCCGCTTCCTTGATGAACTCTTGCACCAGGATGTTGGCCTTGAGACCCATGAAGGCCTCGATTACGCTCTCGGCCGCCTTATTGGTCTCGGCCAAGACCACACCTATGCCCTGGGTGCCTTCCAGCAGCTTGATCACCAAGGGCGCGCCGCCCACGTTCTTGATCAAATCCTGGATCTTGTCGGGCTTGCTGGCAAATCCGGTACGTGGCAGGCCGATGCCCTTGCGTGACAGCAGTTGCAGGGATCTCAGCTTATCGCGTGAACGACTGATGGCCACAGACTCGTTGACACAGAAGGTGCCCATCATCTCAAACTGACGCACCACGGCCGTACCGTAGAAGGTGATCGACGAGCCGATGCGAGGGATCACGGCATCATATTTAGGCAATACCTTACCCATGTAACGCACGGTTGGGTTGCTGCTGGTGATATCCATGTAGCAGTGCAGTGTATCTATGATGTCCACCTCGTGGCCGCGCGCTTCGCCGGCTTCTTTCAGGCGTTGGGTGGAGTATAAGTTTTCGTTGCGAGATAAGATTGCAATACGCATCTCTACTTCCTTAGTGTAAATCTTTAAGTAATTAAAAATAATGCTTTCAAATTCAAAGTGATTGTTGGCCTCAGTGCGAACAATCGAGAGCGACGGCGCTAGGCGTCGCGTGGGGGTGAGGTCACCTAAGCACGGCGCGCGGCCAGCAGAAAAGCTCAGTTGGCTTAACTATAGTCATAATTGGCCACCACCGTGGCGCCGCTGACTTTTTTCCTTGGTTTTCATTCGATTGTCTGAGGTTTTACATCGCCTGTTTAGGCCGCGACCTTATTGATAAACCCCACTGGAGAAAAGCTAATTTTTTTTGTCGTGACCACAATGGATTTTGTTGCTGAACTCAAGGCTTGGCGGGAGTGTTATCTATGCTGGATTTGACTCACCTTGCGGTGCCGCGCAAGTCACACTTTTGGCTTATGTTCGGTGATTCATCGCCAGGAGTAGACTAAGGCTGGAGTGAAGGATGAGGCGAAGAGATGTGCTTATATTCAGGTCATTTGATAATTCGCTTGGTTTATTGTGCTGTATATAAGGATTACCCCGTTTCCTATTTAATGGGAAGCATTGCAGGTCTCGCCCTTTCCTTTAAATAAGCGGGTCTCGTTTTGTTTTGGGACTGTTCACTTTCTACTTGTTATGTAATGCCATTATTGGTATAAATTTCATATGTTTAAAAAAATTGTCGCGATGTATATTAGGTGGTGTTGATTTACATAGGCGGCATTCTCGCTAATAAGCGTTATGTGTTCCTCAGAGTATTAGTGTTAATTAAATTATGGAAGATCTAAGAAGAACATGCTTCTTTTGTGCCGAGAGAATTGAAGAAAAGAAAACTCTAGAGCATATTATTCCTAATAGCCTTTTAGGAAAGCTAAGTATTAAAGAAAAAACAATAACAGGGCAAAAAGAAACTCAATATAGTCGAATAAAAGTACCTGCCCATTCTACTTGTAATAGTGGATTTGGAAGTGACTTTGAAAACCGAGCGCTTGAGCTACTTGAAGATCCTGATTTGTTGTATGAAAGTATAACGAATGAAGAGGATGGCATAGCAATGATGTATGGCCCTGACGAGTCAGATACCGCAATAATTACTACGTGGTTATCAAAGATTTATTATGGCTTGTTTTACTATGATCTCATTTCCACACAAGATGATGATTGGAGAAATATTTGTTCGAGCGTGATAGCTAATGATAATTTTGAATACGTGCGCCGTTCATACAAAAATGGTCATGGATTCCAATTACCTTCAAGCTTATATGTATTTAAAACAAATAATTTAGATACCGACCTAACTACTTTCATTGAGCCTAGCAGTATATTGTTAAAGGTAGGGGCAATAACATTAATACTTTGTATCAGTGATGGTTACTTAACTAAGAATTATCTGAACGGTGATACGCTAGAGCGGTTAAGGAAAAATATTCAAACCGAAGATGAAACGAATATAAATTTTCCATCACATAAAATGGCTTTTGCCGAAATATTGGCACTTCGTAGTTGTATTCCCAAAACCCCTAAGTTCGTCACTAGTGATAATCAAGTAATTAACATGAGTTTATCTACAATGGTTTCCAATCCAGGCGAGTACTACCAAATAAATGATGATAGGTATAAGGAAGCTAGAATTGAGATACTTGGTAAGTTTGGTATAAAATTAGGTTAAACAAACACATAAAAAGGCATTTAAACGGAACAAAAAAACAGTGGGTTACGTTTCGCTTCGCTACACATTATAACCCACAATTTTTGTCCGCTTAACGCGGCGTTAGCCGATATCTCCACAAGATGAGCGCCAATTCTCATCGCGGCAGCATTAAAAAGGCCAGACAGTTGTCTGGCCTTTTGCTGTTCTCGCAATCAAGCAACAAGCGTATTAACGCATGGTGACGAACTCTTCGGCGCCTGTCGGGTGGATGGCGACCACGGCGTCGAAGTCGGCCTTGGTGGCGCCCATCTTGATGGCGACGCCAAAGCCTTGCAGTATTTCATCCATGCCGTAACCGATGCCGTGGATGCCCACGACCTTCTCCTCTTTACCGGCGCACACCAGCTTCATCTTGCAGGCCTGGCGGTGGGCGGTGACCGCAGTGTACATAGAGGTGAAACCTGAGTTGTAGACCTTGACGTTTTCCTCGCCATATTGGTCGATCGCCTCTGGCTCGGTGAGGCCCATGGTGCCTATGGCCGGGTGGCTGAATACCACGGTGGGCACCAGGCTGTAATCCATCTTGGCATCCGTCATGCCGTTAAACAGACGCTCAGACAACAGGCGACCCGCCTTCACGGCAACCGGGGTCAGCTCTATGCCGCCTTCTATGATGTCACCGACGCAGTAGATGCCCTCGGCTGTGGTGTTCTGCTGGGCATCGACTACCACATAACCCTTGTCGTTAAGCTTAACGTCTGTATTTTCCAGGCCGATCTTGTCGGTGGATGGACGACGGCCGATAGCCCAGATCAGGGTGTCGATCTCATAGCTCTCACCATTTTCCAGCTTGAGGGTCAGTGAGCCGTCGGCGTTCTTGGTGACAGACTCTGGAATGCTGTGGGTGTGCAGGCTAGGGCCGTCTGTGGCCATAGACTCCATCAGGGCCTCGCTCAGCATAGGGTCGAAGCTGCGCAGCGGTGCATGCTTACGCACAAACAGGTGAGTCTCGCTGCCCAGGGCATGGAGTACACCCGCCAGCTCGACCGCGATATAACCTGCGCCGACTACGGCCACACGCTTAGGCTGCTCGTTGAGGGCGAAGAAGCCGTCCGAGTCGATACCATATTCGGCGCCCGGAATGTTGGGAATGGTCGGGGTGCCGCCAGTGGCGATTAGTATATGGTCGGCGCTGTAGTGCTCGCCATTCACCTCTATGGTGTTGTTGTCGACGAAGCGGCCATAGCCGCGCACCAGGGTGACGCCGTTGCTGTCTAGGCCACGGTCGTAGGCGCCGTGGATTCGCTCTATGTAGGCCTCGCGGCTCTCGACCAGCTTGCTCCAATCGAATTTATTGACCGATACGTCGAAGCCATAGTCTTTGGCGTACAGGTGCATGGCCTCGGCGACTTGGGCGCCATACCACATGACTTTCTTCGGGACGCAGCCAACGTTAACGCAGGTGCCGCCCAGTGCCTTGGCTTCGATCAGCAGTACCTTGGCACCGCGCATGGCCGCACGGTTGGCCGAGGCGATGCCGCCGCTGCCGGCGCCTAAACAGATATAGTCAAAATGTTGAGCCATCTTTTTCTCCAAATTCGAAGGATTGCATATGGGGGTCATTGTAGGGGTAAAGCGACAAGCAAACCAGAGGCGTGTGCGCCCTTTAGCAATAGACCCGCGTCAGGGCGTATGACTTTCAAATGAGTTTGCGTTTAGCGTCGATACTGGCACCTATGGTGATCGCTCTGGCTCGGCCCCTCGGCGCCGCATTTCATGCAGACCCATTCGCTCTGGCGGGCGCGAAGCTCCTTGTCCTGATAGCCGTAATCCTGTTTCGCTTGCCGCTTGAGGCTCTTCTCCAGATGCGACATACGCTTGTCGAGCCAACGGCAGCTGGGGTCGTCGGCCACATGTTGGCGACTGGCCAACTGCTGTTTGCGGCTTAGCTGTTTTTGACTTAGTTTCTTAGTGCGTTTCTGTTTGGGCTTTTGGGTGGCTCTCTTATCCCGGCGCGACTTGAGCTGGGTAGGGCTGGCGCGATAGTTAAGGGCGCCAGTGGGGTTGTCAGGGATGACGAGTGGATTGCCATCGCTGTCCAGGGCGCCGTCGGCGGGTAGGGTGATAGTCTCGGAAGCTATCGCCTTAGAGTTTAGCGGCGCGTCTTTTTCTTGGGCCTGAGCGGCGCAGATGAATAGCAGCGAGAGCGCGATGGCGTTTAAGGTGAAATAGGTAAGCGTTCGATAGTGGGCAGACATTCCGTGTCCTCCAGGTCAGGGCTGGCACTCCTTGCCAGCCTTAGATAAAGCTAGTTCAAGGCGGGCCAGCTTTCAATGAAGAACACAGTCTTGGCAGTCGGTTTCAGGCTATAGCCCTAGCACCTAGAGCCCTAGAAGCTAGAGCCTTAGAAACTTAGAAACTAAAGGTGAGGTGCAGGCCCGCGTAGGTGTTGTTGAGGCTGCCCTTGGCGTCTGGGTTTTCCTGCTTAATATCTTCCTGGGCCAGGGTGCGGCTCAGGTGGCCGGAGAGTACCAGACGGTCGGCCAGCTGGTATTGAGCCTCGACACCAAACTGAAAATGGTTCGGGCCGTTGTGCGCTTCGGTCACATATTGGAAGTCGAACGCCTGGGTGACATAGGGCGTCAGCGTGAGTCTGTCTGAGACAGGCCATTCGCTGTGCAGGCTGGCCTCGACAAAGTAACCCGCCGCCTCGGTGGAGTAGGTGTAGCTCAGGGAAGGGGTTAACCAGGCGATGCCTGTGTATTCCAGAGTGGCGAATAGCTCGTTATCGCCGCAGCGCTCATCGCCGTAGGCCTCGATGCGCTGGTAACCTAGGGCGGCACTTAAGTTGTCGCCAAGCTCGAAGCCATATTCCAGCCCCATGTTCCATTCTATGTAGTATTGGCTATCGCCACGACCGACTGTGGTAAACAGGGTGAGATCGTCTATCTGCACGGCGGCGGTTGCCCAGTAGATGCCGCCCTTGTCTAAGTTGCTACGCCCCTCTGAGATATATTTCGAGTCCCACCCCAGGTCGAGGATGACGTTGGTATCCGGGCCTTCACTGTGGCTGATGATGTTGTTGATATGCGAGTCATCGACAGTGCCGGTAATGGCCTGGTCGGCGGCGTTGGCGGTACCGGCCAGCAGTAGGCCGATAATATAAGAGTGGCTGATCAATCTGTTCATGGGTGTAACACTGAAATAAGTTTGGGATCGGGATGAATGATAATGGGTCAAATATTAAACATAAATGAGAATTGGTTGCATTTGCGATCCGCTTGGCAATATCTGTGTTGTAAATGTGAAGTAAATATAGCCTTGTTCTAGATCAAGGTTTTTCATCCAGGCTGCTGCTAGGTCTTACTTCTAGGTCTTCACTGTTAGGTTTATCAACCTAGCTGTTAAATCCTGAGTTTAGTTCTCTTCGGCGGGCTAGTTTGCTAAAGATGCTTGAATAGTCGCGCCGTCGCCCATACATAATCTCAATACCCTAAGATTGACGAGGACAACAGATGAGTAACCCTTTGCTAAGCGGCAGTGAATTACCGCCTTTTTCGCAAATCAAACCCGAGCATATTCAGCCAGCCGTAGAGCAGGGGATTGCTAATTGTCGCCAGAAGATCGATGAGGTGCTCGCCAGTGGCGGTCCCTACACCTGGGATAACCTGATCGCACCGCTCGAGCAGGTGGATGACGAACTGAGCCAGATCTGGTCGCCCGTGTCGCACATGAACTCTGTGCTCAGCACAGATGAGTGGCGCGCTGCCCACGATGCCTGCCTGCCGCTCTTGTCTGAATATGGCACCTATGTGGGTCAGCATCAGGGGCTGTATCAGGCCTATAAGGCGCTGAAGGAGTCCGATGAATTTGCCCTGCTGAGCCAGGCGCAGCAAACCAGCATCACCCACAGCCTGCGTGACTTCGAGTTATCTGGCATCGGATTAAACGATGAAGATAAACAAACTTATGGAAAACTGGTTAAACGTTTATCTGAGCTAACCAGTAGCTTCTCTAATCAGCTGTTGGACGCCACCCAGGCCTGGACCAAGTTGGTGACAGATGAGCAGGAGCTGGCAGGCTTGCCCGAGTCTGCCATTGCCGCAGCCAAGGCGATGGCCGAGGCCAAAGAGCAGCAAGGTTGGTTGTTTACCCTGGACTTCCCCTCTTACTTGCCCGTGATGACCTACAGCGACAACCGTCAGCTGCGAGAGGAGTGCTACCGCGCCTTCGTGACCCGCGCCTCGGATCAAGGCCCTAACGCAGGTGAGTTCGACAACGGCCCGCTGATGGATGAGATATTAGATCTGCGTCATCAGCTGGCTAAACTGCTTGGCTTCGACAGCTTCGCCCATAAGTCGCTGGCGACCAAGATGGCCGAGTCACCTCAGCAGGTGCTGGATTTCCTCAACGAGTTGGCGGCCCGCTCTAAGCAGCAGGGACAAAATGAGCTTACGGAGCTGACCGCATTCGCCGAGAAAGAGTTTGGCGTGAGCGAGCTGGCCCCATGGGATCTCACTTATTATGCCGAGAAACTCAAGCATCACAGATACGAGATCTCCCAGGAGCTGCTACGTCCTTACTTCCCGGAAGATCGTGTACTGTCAGGCCTCTTCTATACCGTGTCGCGCCTGTTCGGCCTGACCATAGAAGAGCAGGAGCATTTCGACAGCTGGCACAAAGATGTGCGTTTCTTCTATATCAAAGATGCCAAGGGCGAGCACAGAGGCAGCTTCTTCCTGGATCTCTATGCCCGCGAGGGCAAGCGTGGTGGCGCCTGGATGGACGATTGCCGCGTGCGTCGTCAAACCGCCCATGGCCTGCAGAAGCCGGTGGCCTACCTCACCTGTAACTTCAATGCCCCGGTCAATGGTAAGCCAGCGCTGTTTACCCACGACGAGGTGACTACCCTGTTCCACGAGTTTGGTCACGGCATTCATCATATGCTGACTAAGATAGATGTGGCTGGCGTATCAGGCATCAACGGTGTGCCTTGGGACGCGGTGGAGCTGCCGAGTCAGTTCATGGAAAACTGGTGCTTCGAGGAGGAGGCCCTGGCCGAGATCTCCGGACACTTCGAGACCCATGAGCCGCTGCCGAAGGCCATGTTAGACAAGATGCTGGCGGCGAAGAACTTCCAGTCAGGCATGATGATGTTGCGTCAGCTGGAGTTTTCCCTGTTCGACTTCCGCCTGCACCTGGAATATGACCCGGCAGAGGGCGCCCATATTCAGGCAAAGTTGGATGAGGTGAGAGATCAGGTTGCCGTGGTGAAGGCTGCCGATTTTAACCGTTTCCAACACAGCTTCGCCCATATCTTTGCCGGTGGTTACGCTGCGGGTTACTACAGCTACAAGTGGGCCGAGGTGTTGTCGGCCGATGCCTTCTCCCGCTTCGAGGAGGAGGGGATCTTCAACGCCGATACCGGCCGCAGCTTCCTGGAGAACATTCTCGAGATGGGCGGCAGCCTGGAGCCGATGGAGCTGTTTAAGCGCTTCAGAGGCCGTGAGCCACAGATCGACGCCCTGCTGAGACACTCGGGCATTCAAGGCTAATGCCTTGTTCTGATTAGTCTAAATAAACGCGAAAAGGCCAGCCCTGTGATTAGGGTTGGCCTTTTTTATGGGCTAGTGTTTGGTATTAGTAAGCGCCCGCACTATAGGTCAGCTCATAGCTGTGGCTGTAGATCTCTAAGATGTTACCGAAGGGATCTTCCATATAGATCATGCGGTAAGGCTTCTCGCCTGGGTAGTAGTAACGCGGCGCCTGCATGCGTTTCTTACCGCCGGCGGCGACAATCTTCTCTACCAGGCCTTCGAGATCCGGGTCCTGCACGCTGAAGTGGAATACCCCCGTCTTCCAATATTCGAAGTTGTCTTCCGGGTTCTCCTGGTTGGCAAACTGGAATAGCTCGACGCCTATCTTGTCGCTGGTAGCCAGATGGGCGATACGAAACGAGCCCCATCCCGCGCCGAAGACGTCGGTACACATCTCGCCGATTGGGCTGTCATCTTCCACAATTTCAGTGGGTTTCATGATGAGATACCAGCCCAGCACCTTAGTGTAGAAGGCAACGGCCGCATTGAGATCCGGCACCGAGATGCCTATGTGTGAGAAGGTTCTTGGGTAAGCTGGGTTGTTCATGTTGTGCTCCTGATTAACGAATTGGGCACAGATTACAAAGTGAACAAAATTATGTAAAATTATCAAAATTAATCATTTTGAGTACAAAATGTGATGATGAATCCTGTCTGGTTGCGCAGCTTCTTCACCTTGGTGGAGCTGGGGCATTTCACCCGCACCGCCGAGCGCCTGCATATGACCCAATCTGGTGTCAGCCAGCATGTGCGCAAGCTGGAAGAGCAGCTCGATACCCAGCTGCTGCTGAGAGAAGGCAAGAAGTTTTCCCTGACCCACGCCGGGCGTCAGCTATACCAGCAGGGGCAGGCGATACTGCAATCCTTGGCTCAGCTTGAGCAGGGGATCAAGCAAGACCCGCCCTTCGCCGGAGAGGTACGCCTGATCTCCCCCGGCAGCGTCGGCCTCAAACTCTATGGCGAGCTGCTTGAGCTGCAATGCGCCCACCGCGAGTTGTCGCTGGATTATCGTTTCGCCTCCAATGCCGGGGTCGAGAGCGCGATCGCCGCCATGGAGGCGGATATCGGCCTGATGACCCGCCAGCCGGATCTGTCCGAGGCACAGGCCGAGCCGATCGCCGAGGAGCCGCTACTCTTAGTCACGCCAGCTAGCCAAACGTCTCTCTCCTGGGAGGCCTTGCTACAGCTGGGCTTTATCGACCATCCCGATGGCGCCCACCATGCCAAGTTGCTGCTGGGGGCTAACTATTCCGAGTTCGAGCACAGTGATCAGCTGCCCAATCGTGGCTTCTCGAATCAGATAGGCTTGATCTTAGAGCCGGTGAGCCGAGGTCTGGGCTTTAGCGTCTTGCCCGCCTATGCGGTGGAGGCCTTTGCCCGCCAGGATAAGATAACCGCTCATCAGTTGCCGGTGGCCGTCAGCGAGACTATCTATCTTTGCCGCCGACGTCAGGCCGTGTTGCCGAGGCGAGTCGATTCGCTCTGCGAGGCCATTAAGACCTGCCTGGCTTAGCAAGTGAGCGGGTCAGCTTGGCCTGGAAAGATCTGGCCTAGAAAGATCAGGTTTAGAAAGCGAGCGAGACCGGCGGTTTCACCGGTCTCGCAATTGGTGTTAAGGCGTGTAGTAGGTTGCCGCACCTGGGCCGACCGGCAGGCCGAGGGCAAACACCCAGATAAAGAAGAAACAGGTCCAACCGATGAAGAAGACGATCGAGTAGGGCAGCATGGTGGCGACTAGCGTGCCTATGCCCAGGTGCTTCTTGTATTGGGAGGCCACCGCCAGGATCAGGCCGAAATAGCTCATCATGGGGGTGATCAGGTTGGTGACCGAGTCGCCAATACGATAGGCGGCCTGAATCGTCTCTGGGGCGTATCCCACCAACATCAACATGGGCACGAAGATAGGCGCCGTCACCGCCCACTGGGCCGAGGCGCTGCCCAGCATCAGGTTGATGAAGCCGCACATCATGATAAACAGCAGGAACACCAGCGGGCCCGTGAGGCCGATGGCGTTGAGGGCATCGGCCCCTGCTACCGCCAGCACCGCGCCCAGGTTAGTCCACTTGAAGAAGGCGACAAACTGGGAGGCGAAGAACACCAGCACGATATACATGCCCATGGTGCTCATGCTGTGGGACATGGCGTCGATCACGTCCTTATCTCGCTTCATGGTGCCCACTACCTTGCCGTATACCAGGCCTGGAATGGCGAAACAGATGAAGATGAAGGCCACTATGCCCTTGAGGAAGGGCGAGCCCGCGACCAGCCCAGTCTCAGGGTGACGCAGCGGTGCGTTTTCCGGCACCACAGAGAGCGCCAATATGCCGCCCAATACCAGGATAGACAGACCAGCCATCTTCAGGCCCTTGATTTCCAGCGGCGTGACGCCATCCATCTTCTGGTTGTGCAGATCTATGCTGGCCTCGCTGGGATCATATTTGCCCAGCTTGGGCTCGACGATCTTCTCTGTGACCAGGGCGCCGAGAATGGTGATGACGAAGGTGGAGGCGAACATGAAGTACCAGTTGACCTCTGGGCCGACTAAATAGTCGGGGTCGATCATCTGCGCCGCCGCTTCGGTGATGCCCGACAGCAGAGGGTCTACCGTGCCTAATAGTAGGTTGGCGCTATAGCCGCCAGAGACACCGGCGAAGGCCGCCGCCAGACCCGCTAGGGGATGACGCCCGAGGGAGTGGAAGATCAGCGCCGCCATGGGGATCAGCACCACATAGCCCAACTCGGCGGCGGTGTTGGAGACGATACCGGCGAAGACTATGGTAAGGGTAACCAGACGCTTGGAGGCGCCCATCACCAGGGTGCGCATCGCCGCAGATAGCAGGCCGGAGCGATCGGCGATGCCGACCCCCAAGAGGGCCACCAGTACTGTGCCTAAGGGGGTGAAGCCGGTGAAGTTGGTCACCAGGTTGGAGACTATCATCCTTAGGCCTTCGGCATTCATCAGGCTGACCACGTGGATCAGGCCATCCTCGCCGCGTCCCGCCGCACCGACCGGACGGGGATCGTTTACCGTCAGTTCGAAATAGCCAGCGATGCCGCTGATCACTATGACGGCGGCGCAGAACAGGGCGAAGAGGGTGATGGGATGGGGCAGGAGATTACCCAGGTGTTCGACCAGGTTGAGAAAGCGGACGAAAAGGCCCTTCTTGGTCGTCGATGGTGTCGGGGGCTGACTGGCCACCAGACCATCTTCTTGGTTGGAGCTCATGGTGTTTCCTTCATCTTGGGCATCTGGGTGCCCTTATCATTTTTACCGCCTGTAGGCGGAGTGTTAGCACTTTATGATGAAGGAGTTGCTTTAACTGAAGCTTAATTTGCCATAATTGACCGCCCGTAGCGGGTTATGACGCGTGGCAAATGGAGAGTATTGAAAGCGATAGTGGCGGTTTCGTTCAGGCAAAAAAAAAAGCCCAGCTTAGTCTAAGCGGGCCAATGAAAGGATGATGATTGAAACCAAAGCCCAATTAGGGAAGATTGGGTTGCCTCTTGGTTGATTAAGATAATAGCCCAGGTTGGCTGTACGAATACTGAACAGGTGACACCTTGAAAGGCCAGTGTAGTGCTAGAGCCGATGTCGGTGAAAAAGGGAGCAAAGGCCCGGGGTGTCCCTTTGCCTGCAAGGCCTGATCTTATTGGTCAAACTCTGTGCAACTAGCAGTCTGGGTTTGAATGCAGGGACGACAGTGTCTATCAAATACGCAGCAGATCGACCGATTTTTGCCCTAATGTCTCGCTTAACGCCGGTAAAGCCTGTCATTTTGCCCCTTGGCTTGGGGGATGATTTTGATGCGGCAATATTGCATCAATCTATATAATATTGTTTTGTATTGCTATTTATCTTTGGTTCGCCGCTTGCTGTGCTTTTTGCTGCGCGCCGGGTTAAAAGCGGCGAAGCTAGGTAAAAAGGATGCTTTTGGCGCAAAAATGGCGTGATAAATTTCATTTTCGGTGAAAAAAGATGAATATAGCAGCAACGCCTTGCCGAAAATGGCACTGATAAATTGCTGGAAATCATCGCGAAAATCGGTGAAGCTGGTGCGTTAACTAACGAGATATAAGAATAACTATAGGGAAGGAACTCAAAGATGGAAGGTTTGCTGTTAGGCCTTGGCCTAGTCGTTATTATCACCTACCTCTGGTATGTCAGCCTGATCAAGAAGCGTAACGCCGTGCGTGAAGCCTTGTCGGGTATCGATGTGCAGCTGAAGAAGCGCGCCAACCTGGTGCCCAACATGCTCAAGATTGCACAGAAATTTATGGATCACGAGAAGTCGCTGCTGACGGAGATCACCGCGCTGCGTACTCAGGTGACCGCGGGCTATGATCTTAACGATGCCGCCGCCATCAAGGAGCATCTTGGTCTGGCCGAGCAGCTCAACAGCAAGATGGGCCAGCTGATGGTCAGCGTCGAAAACTACCCCGAGCTCAAGTCTGACAAGACTATGGTGCAGGCGATGGCGACCTATAGCGAGGTCGAAGAGCATATCTCGGCGGCCAGACGTTTCTACAACGCTGCCGTGTCTGAACTCAATACCGCGGTGGAGATCTTCCCCGGCTCAATTATCGCCTCTATGGCCAAGGTCAAGGTGATGCCTTTCTATGAGGCCGATGAAGCGTCCAAGGCGCCGATCGACGCATCCGATTACCTGAAGTAAGCCGGGTTCAGATGCCATGAACCCCATCAGTTTCATCCTCGGGGCGCCGATTAAGGCCCAGCGTGAGCCGCAACGCCTGCGGGCGGACCCCGAGGAGTTGGTACAATTTAAGGCTTATTATGAAGAACATATCGAGCCGCTCACCCGTAAATTTGAAAACCATAGGGTCGCCAGCCTCAAGGCGCTGCGCGGGCGTCTCTATACCAGCTTAGGGATCCTCCTCGGCCTGGCCCTGTTGATCCTTATCTTTAGTATGTCCGGTTACCTGGATATCCCCTGGGTCTTCTTCATCGTGCTGTGTCTTCCCTTTGGCTGGTGGAGCTATCGTCCGCTAAAGCGCTACAAGCGGGATGTGAAGCAGGAGGTGTTTCCCAAGATCTTCCGCTATTTCGGCCCCGACTTTATCTTCAGCACCAGCCATAACATGAGCCTGACTCAGCTCAAACGCTCCAAGCTGTTACCCCACTACGACAACGCCTCGTTCGATGACTATGTGCAGGGCACCCATAAGGGGGTGGAGATTGCCATCAACGAGCTGTGTCTGACCAAGCAGGTCAAACGCGAGAAGAGCACGGAGACAGAAACCGTCTTTCGTGGCGTCATGGTGCAGCTTAGCAGCCACAAGAGGTTTAAGGGCCATACCGTAGTGGTGAAGAACCGCGGCGGCCTGGTTAATTTCCTCTCCAGCAGCTTTAAGAGCCTGAGCCGGGTCAAGCTGGAAGACCCGAGATTCGAGAAGCAGTTCGATGTCTTCTCCAGCGATCAGATCGAGGCGCGCTACCTGCTCACCCTAGGTTTCATGGAGCGTCTGCAGTCACTCGCCAACCTGTTTTCCGGCAAGATCCAATGTGCCTTCTACGAAGACAAGCTGTTGATCATGTTGCTGAGCGGCGACAATCGTTTCGAGCTGGGCTCTATCTTCAACGGCGCGACCTTCGAGTACGAATTTAGCCAAATTAACCGAGAGATGAAGCAGCTTTTTGCTATGATTGAAGTACTTAAACTCGATCAGAACATTGGATTCTAATGCCTAGCCGTGCTCGTCCTGCGCCTCATTTTGTTGAAAAGCTGCTGTGCCTCTGGTGCAGTCTGGCGCTGTGCCTGCCCCTTGGTGCCACCGAGCAGGCACAGAAGCCGCGCTACAAGGCGAGCTATTCTAAGCATGGCATCCTAAGCAACGGCGATGCCCCGCGCCTGGATGAGACCGACGACAGCAAGATCAAGGTTTATCAATATACCCAGGCCAACGGCGTGGTGGCCTTTGCCGACCATGCCCCGGGCGACAGCGAGTTCAGGGTCTTGTTATATGAGTGCTACGCCTGCAAACCCGACTCAGATCTCGACTGGCAGAAGATGCCGCTGTTTAGCGCCGAATATGATGAGTTGATCTCACGGGCCGCCAAGACCCATGGGCTGGACCCTGCACTTATCCGCGCCGTGATCCATGCCGAATCCGCCTTCAACGTATTTGCCCTGTCACGCAGCGGTGCAATGGGCTTGATGCAGCTGATGCCGGGTACTGCCAAGGCGATGGGGGTGAAGAACCCTTACCGGCCCGAGCAGAATATCGACGGCGGTGCCCGCTATCTGGCCAAGATGCTGGCAAGGTTCGACGGCAATATAGATCTGGCCTGCGCCGCCTATAACGCCGGCCCCACCACAGTGACTCAGTACAAGGGGATCCCGCCCTATCCGGAGACCCAGGCCTATGTGAAACGGGTCAAGATACTGCTGAAACGCTATCAGAAGCTGGGGTAGATGAGATGCGCCAGACAATTATCGAACTGGAACTCGCGTTGCTTAGCCCTGAGGTGCGCTGCGATGCCAATGTGCTCGACGAGCTGATCCACGCCGATTTCTTGGAGGTGGGCGCTACCGGGATGAGCTTTGGCAAGCCCGAGGTGCTGGCGCGTCTGCCAAAGGAGAAGCCACCGGCGTTTAAGATAAGTGATATGCAGTATCGCTTGTTGAGTGAGGACTTAGCTCAACTCAACTATCGTGCCTGTTTTAAGCCGGTGAACGAGGTGGATAAGCGCTATTCGCTGCGTACCTCGCTGTGGAAATGCGATGGGGGGCGTTGGCAGATGATCTACCATCAGGGCACGCCCTGCGCGCCCTTCTTCTAAGCACTAAAAGTACTCGTTATTGAGGGCGTTATTCGCCCACTTCCCAGGTGACTTGCACATGGCCGCCGCCCTGATTGAGCAGGGGATCCAGATATGCCAGCGTCGTCTCGGCGATCTCATCGAGCTGCCAGGGGGGATTGATCACCCACAGGCCCGCCGCCGTCATGCCAAACTCCTCGCTGTCGGGCTTTATTGCCTGCTCTATGCGTAGCTGACGCTTGATGCCGCTCTGCTTGAGCAGCTCGAACATCGCCTCCGTCTGCTCGCGCTGCACCACGGGATACCAGATCATGAAGACGCCGGTGGCGAACTTCTTATGGGCCTTGATCACCGCCTTGGCGACCTCTTGGTAGTCGCTCTTCATCTCATAGCTGGGATCGATGAGGATGACGCCGCGACGCTCGAGTGGTGGCACGGCGGCCAGCAGCCCCTTGAGGCCATCGCCCTTGATCACCTTGATCTGCTTGTCGCCACCCAGCTGCTCTTCAAGTAGCTGATGATCTGTGCCGTGTAGCTCATGCAACATCATGCGATCGTTATCTCTCAGGTTCATGTCGACAAAGGCCGGCGAGCCAGGGTAGAGCTCCAGTTCATCTGAACCATTGAAGTGTTTGATATCGCTGACGTATTGGCTTAGTGCCTCGGGCAGGTCCTGCTTGTCCCACAGCTTGGCGACCCCCTCTAGGTACTCGCCCGTCTTCTGGGCAAACTCATCGGATAGCGCATAGCCGCCGGCGCCGGCATGGGTGTCGATATACACCATGGGCTTATTCTTCTTATGCATCAGCTTGAGGGTTTGCAGCAAGATGCTGTGCTTGAGCACGTCGGCATAGTTTCCGGCGTGGTAGCCGTGGCGGTAACTTAACATGAATATTCCAGATGATGAGGGCGCTAGCCTGATAGGGCGATTATAGGGGGGATGCCAGCTCAGGTACAGCACCTGGGCCTGGCCGATAATAATGCCATATTCAGCGCGGCGCAGTTTTGGCATAATGGCGGCGTGATTTCTTAATTGACCGAGCCAAAGTGACAGCATCATCGACCCAGCCCGCACCTGTGGGGATCTTTTTTAATCGCCAATACCCGACCCTGGAAGCCGTGTGTGACCGTTGGGGGCTGGTGTTCGACGCAAACGCCCTGTTTGAGTTGGTGTTCGAAGATAACTGCATGGTGCTGAATAAGCGTGATGAGCCCAAGCTGAAGGGCATATTGGTAGACTTCGTTACCGGCGCCGTGGCCCACAGACGTAAGTTCGGTGGTGGCCGGGGTCAGGCGATCGCCAAAGCAGTCGGCCTTAAGCAGGGGGTGACCCCGAGTGTCGTCGATGGCACGGCAGGTTTGGGGCGAGATGCCTTCGTGCTCGCCAGCCTGGGCTGCAATGTCACCATGGTGGAGCGTAATCCCGTGGTCGCCGCCCTGCTAGAAGACGGTCTGCGCCGGGCCTATGAAGATGCCGATATCGGCCCCTGGATGCAGGAACGCATGCGCCTGGTGCATGGCTCCAGCCTGACGGCATTGGCCGAACTGGGTGAGCAGGTAGATGTGGTCTATCTGGATCCTATGTATCCTCACAGGGAGAAGTCGGCCCTGGTGAAGAAGGAGATGCGGGTATTCCAATCGCTAGTGGGCGCCGATCTCGATGCCGATGGCTTGCTGGCCCCTGCCATGGCCCTCGCCAGCAAGCGCGTGGTGGTCAAACGCCCCGACTACGCCGACGATCTCGACGGCGTCAAACCCAGCACCCGCATCGAAACCAAGAAGAACCGCTTCGATGTCTACGTTAAGGCCGCGATGAAGAGCGAATAGCGCTTCAGAAAGATAGCCAGGACACTAGGTTATAGTGCCCTGGCCACCGAGCCTGCAGTTATTAATCAAACAGATAGTTGACGGTTAACCACACCGAACGTTTAGGCTGCAGGTAGTATTGAGCGTCGCCAAGCTCACTCTCGGCGCTGGGGTTACGCTCGTTGGAGGCGTTATACAGATCCAAATTAACGTCCCAGTTGTTCATGGTATAACCCACGCCTGCATCGAATACCGTGTAGCCTGTGGCCGATGCCGTGTTGCGTTTATTCAGATATACTTCACCGACATAGTTAACATCCAGGTGTGCGTGTAGCCCCTGCGACTTGCCATAGTGTAGGCCCAGTGCGGCAAGATGTTTTGGCGACATCTCCAGATAGTTACCGCTCAATTGAAACGGCACGCCGTCGAATAACCGCTCGTAATCGGCAAACTTGGTTTCGTGCCATGCATAGCTACCCAGTAGGGTGAAGGCATCGTTTAGACGCCACTGCGCCTCTGCCTCTATACCCTTGAAGTGCTCATCACCGGCATTGATCAGGGTGGGTAAGCCGTTGACGGCTTGGCTGACCACTAGGTTATTAAACTTCATGTCGAAGGCGGCAAGATCCCAACGCAGTGCACCACCGTAGTTTTGTCCCCGTAGGCCTATCTCTAGGCTGGTGGCGTCTTCTGGCTTGAGCAGTTCAGTTTCCGCTTCGGGGCCGAAGTCGATGGCAGCAGGTTTGAAGCTATTGCGATATCCACCGTATAGGGTCACATAGTCCTGTTGCGATTGCCACAGACGGTAGCTACTCGACAGGGCGCCGGAGAAACGCGTATCTGTCTCACTAACGGTTTCATTGACGATCGTTTCTGGTGACTGGCCGGTAAAATCGGTTTCATGGCCAGCGCGGGTTTCCTTGGTGTGATTGAAGCGCAATCCGGCGTCGATACGCCATCTATCGGTGATATCCCAGACGAGATTGCCGTATACGCCGCTAAAGGTTCGCTTGTCGTCCAGATAGGTTTGCTCGTCTATCGGCAGGCTCTGCCAGGCCGGAGCATTATGACCGTCGACTGCGACCGCATACTCAAAATTATTGCTGTGCTGCGAGCCGTCACCATGGTTGACGTCGACGCCCCACACCAGTGTCATCTGCGGGTTGAGCTTGCTGACAAAATGGCTGTCGAAATAGATCTCGGTACGTTCGATCTCCTGACTATAACCGTCGGCATTGACCGTGACGCCATCGTCGGCAAAACCTTCTCGCAGGAAGCCGCGGGCGTTATCGTTTTGGGTGCGGGTGTAGGCCAGACGTGAAACGGATCTACCTAGGGCCGTGTCGCGCTCATAGGCCAGACTCAGCTGCTGACGGTCTTCATCCAATTTGGCATTGCGCGGATTATGGTTGGCGTCTAACGGCACTCGTGGTGTGAGCGTTTTCCCCTCCCTTGGGTGTGGGCTGCCCGGCGCTTGATCTACCGAGCTGATATCGAGATCCAGATTGAACTGACCGCCACCGAACTCGGCGCCGCCACGATATAGGCCATGCAGGCGCTCGAAACCATGACGGGTGCCGGCGAGATGCTGTTTCTCGGCATCGAAGGCCACCGAATGTTGCCAGGCGTCGCCGCTAGCGGATAGTGGTGTGGTAAATGCCACCCGGGCACTGCTATCTGTTCCTATGGCGGCACTGACTTTAGTCGGGCCTTCACCCGCCGCGTAGTGTTTTACATGGATCACGCCGACGAAACTGGTGGCGCCATAGCTGACAGGAGCGGCGCCCTTGATCACCTCGATGCGCTCAACGTTTTGTAGGCTCAATGAAACCAGTGCCGGTGTAAATGCGCCGCCAGCGGGCACATCATCGACCACCAGGAGAAAGGCATCAAACTCACGCAATCCCCATAAGGCGGGGACGGATGAGGCCGGGCCGCCATCGCCGCCACTGGCAATATCTACGCCCGCCACCATGGACAGGGCCGAGGCTAAATCTTTCGCTCCGCGGGCTTTTAGTGCCTCGGCGTCGACGACAGAGATAGATTGCGTGGCGCTGCTTAACGGAGCCTCGAGCATTTTGCCGACGACGACCATGACTTCTGTATCCTCGTTAGCCCTGTCTGAGGTATCGGCGTAACTGGTTATTGGCAAGGTGGCGCCGCAGCAGGCCAGCAAGGCTAAGGTTAAGCGAGAAAAACGAAAGGCGGCTGCGGGAGCGAAAAAAGGGGACTTCATAGGAGATCACTTCTTCAGGTTAGTGGTGTTAATTCCGTGCGGCATTTTCATCAAGACACCAAAATTGCCACGTGTTTTCGACCTTGAATTTGATGAGTAGCGAGATCGTCCCTGTTCTGCGTCTGGTTATTACCACCAGAACAAACTGTGATTTAGGTCACGTTTGGCGCGATGGCTTGCCGAGTAAAACAGCTCACGAAATGTGCTTAACTGACAAAGATCAGTTTCGGCAGACTTTTTTTGTCTTTTCTCGATTGGATTTTTTGGCATTGCTGAGGGGGTTATTCGGCCGTCAATAGGTGTCAAAGTTAGGTGGAATAAGGGCAGGGTGACGGCCTGTGTTTCCTCGGTCAACGGAGGAGTAACGCTAGGAAAAAGGCGGGATATTTATAATGTTTGGCAATAAATCATGTCGCCGCTCGTTCTGGCATAAGGCTATTTCATGCCTGGCTTTGTAAATTTGGCCTTATACATTTGGCCTTTTAAATTTGGCATAGTCCTTAGCTTAGTCCTTAGCTTAGTCCTTAGCTTAGTCCTTAGCTTAGTCCTTAGCTTAGTCTGGGTTTGTGCTGGCCTAGTGCGCCTTAGGTTGATTCCAATAACTTGCCTATACTCATTAGGAATATCTTGCCTTGGCTCCTCTATGAACGCAAAACACACCTTGCTGATAATGCTGCTGTTTGTCTGGTCTACCTACGCCGCGCCCCAGTCCAAGCTGGAGGCTAAGACGATCAACATCTGCGTCGATGAGACAGAGTATCCACCTCTTAATTATTTCATTCGCCTCGATGGCCATAAAACCAGTGTGAATGCAGGTTTCGATATCGAACTGCTTCGTCTTGTGCTGCCTACTAGTTGGCAAATTAATCTGGTGGCCGCCCCTTGGCCCCGCTGTTTGCTGGAGGTGGAGCAGGGGCGTCTCGATGCTGCCATGGCCGCATCGGCTAACGATGAGCGTCGGGCAACTTTCCTGTTGTCGCGGCCTTATTTCCATCTGAGCCCGTCCGTGGCCTTCCTTCAAGAGCGCTTTCGTGGGCTCGAGGTTGCGGGGTTACCCAGACGACTCGACACACTCGGACGGGTATGTGGCATACGAGGTTTTAACTACGCCTACTATGGCCAGCCGGCCGATCTCGACATTGCCCGCAGCAACGAGATATTGCAATTTAGCGACCTACTGCTTAAGCGTCGCTGCGAGTTCTTCCTGATAAATAGGGAGGTCTACAGTGCCATCTTACGACTGGAGGGGCAGGAGAGCCTGGCGGATAGGCTCGCCATTTTGCCAATGGCGGGGGGCATTAAGGTACCTTTCTACATGCTGGTGTCCCGTCGTAGTCCCCATGCTCAGGCGCTGCTGAGCGAGTTCAATCGCGGCGTCGATAACCTGGAGCAGAGCGGCGACCTGGCCAGACTCTGGACGCGGTTCACCGCCGGGCAAGGTGGCAAGACTAATCCCTAATTACCTTTCATCTCCAAGTGCTTGTGCGCCATTGCCAATCTGATGATTTGTGTGTGAATGACCTTTAATGAGGCGGCTATTGTGATGCCCGGCGGCGAGTGTTAGCTTGCTAGTCTAGTGGGGTCTTGGGAGCGAGCGATGATCAGGGTGAATGTGTTTGGCAGGTCCATGTCGGTGCGGCGTGTGGGTGAGGAGTGGCAGCTATTTAATGAGTCGCAAACCGGGATGCGTAGCCGCGTCTATGAGGTGGTGATCCCGTCCGAGCTTGCTGAAGATCAGCTGCTTAGTTATCTGGATGATATCTATCACGAGCAAGCCAGTGCCCAGCACCCTGAGGTCAGGTTAGAGAGCAAGTAGCGAGTTTCGCCGGAGGGCCAGAAAAGATGATAAGGCGTTTAATGGATTACCTCAGGCTTTTGTTGTTTGTCTGCGGCGTGCTGCTTGGGGTGCAAGTGCCGGCCTTTGTGGATCAGTATGGCAAGGCGCTTGCGGCTCATACCCAGGAGGCCAAACAGAGTCTGGCGGAGTTTCAGCGCGATGCCGACCGTTTCTTCGGCGGCGATATCGACAGGCTGATCGCCCACTACAAGCAGAATCCCGATGCCGTGTTTAACGCCGGCGGCGAGAGCATTGAGGCGCTGTATCAGAGGTATCAATTGCTGTCTTCGGCGCTGACTGAGTTTAATCAATCTGGCTACGGCGGATTCGACAGGCTTGTGCTGGCGCCCCTGCCTGAGATCCGAGACCAGGTGTGGCAGCACTTCAGCCACAGCATACTGCTGGATGGCCGCGCTATCGCCTTCGGTCTGGTGTTCGGCCTGCTGTTTGCCATGTTTTGTGAGTTGACGCTGCACGGCTGCGGCCATTGTTGTCGCGGCGCCTATCGTCGCCTCAGGCGTAAAGCTGAGCCGCAGCCAGAGAACAGATAAGAGAAACCCTAACATTCGTCTGTGTTTGTCTCGCCCAATAACGGCTATGCTTCAGGTATCTGCTTAGGTGAGTGACATGATAAGGCCAATTTGGCTGCCTAAGTTTACTGTTAACCATAAGGATTTTTCCATGATAGCCCAAGGACAAACATTACCCGCCGCGACCTTAGGTCAGCTCGCCGAGAACGGCATGGTCAACCATGATGTGAACGAACTGTTTGCCAACAAGAAGGTGGTGCTGTTTGCCGTACCCGGCGCCTTTACCCCAACCTGCTCAGAGGCGCATCTGCCCGGCTATGTGGTGCTGGCGGATCAGTTTAAGGCCAAAGGGGTCGATATTATTGCCTGTGTATCGGTTAACGATGCCTTCGTGATGAAGGCCTGGGGCGAGGCGCAAAATGCCAGCGAGCTGATGATGTTGGCCGATGGCGATGCCAGCTTTACCAAGGCCTTGGGCCTGGAGATGGACACCGCAGGCTTTGGCGGTATTCGCTCTCAGCGTTACGCCATGGTGATCGATAACGGCGTGGTGAGCCTGCTGAATGTCGAGGCGCCCAAGAGCTTCGAGGTCAGTAAGGCAGAGGTGGTACTGGCGGCGTTATAAACCGCTGCAAATAAAGAGGGAGCCCTAAGGCTCCCTTTTTTGTGGCTAGATGTGAAAAGGCACTAAAACATCTTTTTAAAATAAGGCTCTAAAACAAAGCGCTAAAACAACACCTTAAAACAGGGCCTTAGAAGTAGTGCACATATTCCACGGCGACACGATAGAGGGTGTCTTCGAAGCCCAGTAGATCCACCTCATAGTCGCGGCTGATATATTGGGTGGTGAAGTGCAGCAGGTTGTTCTGGTTGGCCAGCGGCATGATCACCTCCAGGGTGAGTCTGTCCATTGTGTAGAACTTGTCGGCGTCATAGCCCCACTGGCCGTCGAAGCGGCTCCACTTGGCGCCGAGCTGCACCCCAGTGTGGGCGAAGGTGTATTTGTTGCTCCACTCGAAGAAATAGCCAAAACCGGCGCGGTTGAGCTCCTCTTCGGTGCGGCCCATCTCCTCACGCGGCCAGTCGTCATCTTTCTCTTCTTCGCTGTAGCCCAGGCCGAGTGTCAGGCCTAGATCATAGTGGTTGACATTGCCGAAGCGGCGGTTGAGTGACAGCCCGGCTACCGCCAGCTGTTCGAACTCTTCTAGCTGTTGGCTGTTGTAGTGGCCTTCGTAGCGACCATGGAAACTCAGCAGGTAGTCTTCCTGCTCGCCGAAGCGGGCGAAGGGACGCTGATAGTTGAAGCGCAGATCCATGGAGTTACGAAACCTGTCTTCATCGTATTTTTCCGAGTCGCGCTCGTAGTAGTAGGTTCCACGCACCCGGAAGTAGTTGTTATCTAGCTGGTAGACATTGTCGTAACGCAGGTCGTCCCAGATAAACGACAGGCCACCACCACGTGACATGGAGCTGAACTCTGAATCCGGGTAGGACTCCAGGCCAGCAATGAGTGACATGGCGAAGGGGGAGTTGTCTGAGTCTGCTAGCGCAGGAAAGCTGAGTAGGCCGGCCAGGCCGAGTGCGAGCGTGGTCTTCATGAGGCGCCTCTGTGGTTCATCATCCGTTATGGTGCGGCGCACAGTAGCATAAAATGGCCAGCTTTTCTGCTGGCCAGATTCCAGTTTGAGCTGGGTTAGGCGGCGTTATCCAGAGATTGTCCGTCGATGCCCAGGCTGGCCTCGATGTCGGCGACCCCTTGGGCCACCTCATCGGCGATCACCTCGCTCTGGCTGGCGGCGGCCATGGCGTGCTGTTTCAGCGACTCCATCGCCTGTGACAGGCTGTCCAGGTGGCTGGCCTGATCGACGCTGAAGCGACTGCCCTGCTTGGCGGTCTCTGTCATCTCCTGAGACTGTTGCTGCACCGTCTGGGTCACCTGCCAGAGATTCTGCGCCCCCTGGGCCTGCTTCTGGCTGGTGCTCGCTATCCCCTCTACGCTCAGGGTCAGTTGCTGATTGGCTTCAGTGAGCTGACTCAATATGGTCACCACCTGCTGCAAGGATTCCTGGGTGCGCTGAGACAGGTTACGCACCTCGTCGGCGACCACGGCGAAGCCGCGTCCCTGTTCACCGGCGCGGGCGGCCTCGATGGCGGCGTTGAGGGCCAGCAGGTTGGTCTGCTCGGCGATGTTGCCGATCACATCCAGTATGGTGGAGACGTCGTTGACCGAGGTGGTCAGGCTGCCTAACGAGAGGTGGCAGTGGCTCACCGCCTGCTGAGTCTCGTCAGCGGCGCTCATGAAGGCCTGCACTTCCTCCTGACTGGCGAGCATCTGGCTATGGGTCTGCTGGGCATGCTGCTCGACCTGGCTGGAGAGTTCGCTCACCTCTCGGGCGATGGCGCGTACCTGCTCGGTCTGATTCTGCGCCGTGTCGACTATGCCCAGTGTGGTTTCCGTCCCCTGGGTCAGCTCGGTAATGCGGTGTACCAGCTGCGACAGCGAGGTGGAGATCTGGCCTATCTTGACTCGTTGGGCGGCATCTTCCGCCTCGAAGCGGTCGAGTAGTTGATTGAAGTGACCGGCTATTTGGCCGGTCTCACAGCGACGCTCTATGGTCAGGCGCTCGCGGTTGTTGGACTCGCTAAGGCGCATGAAGGCCTGATTCAGGTGTCTGAGGGGCTTCACCACCCGGCGTTGTTGCAACAAGAGGTAGACCAGGGCAAACACCGCCAGCACTGAGACCACGCCGTAGAGCAGGGTCTGTAGCTGCTGTTTGAGGTGCAGGTTTTGCGCCTGCTGCGCTTGACCGAGCTGGAGCAGCTCATCTTCGATGCGGACGATGGCGGCCATCATGGCTTCCTGGGCGGCCTGGTTGGCGGTCAGCATCTGGTGAGTGTTGCTCACCTCTTTGCCATAGCGCTGGCTGAGGGAGAGCAGCTCACTGTAGTAGCTCTCGCCTATCTCTACTTGTTCCGGCTCGTCGTCGCCCAGGGCAAACTCGTCGGCCTCCTGGGCTTCATACAGGCCGAGTAGCGGCAGCTTGGCCAGTTGGTCGTGCCAGTCGGTCAGGGCCTGGATCTGAGTCGCAAGTAATGATTTGAGGCGCTGATCTTTGCCGATCAGATAGTCCTGGGTTAACTGTGACAGCTGATACACCAGAGCTGGCAGGCTCTGAGTCAGCTGCAGGTATTGCTTGGCGAGTCTTGGGTTTTCTGCCAGCCCCTTGTCGGCATACTCAGCCAGGTGCTGGTTATAGGAGATCATCTCGCTCTCGGCGTGGGCCAGCAGCTGACGGGGATTGCCGGCCAGCTTACCCGCGGCGCGGTATTGGGTATCCAAGTCTTTGATAAAGTTTGAGATAGACCCTTGTAGTCGGTTGGCTTCCTCATGAGAGAGCTGGTCCAGGCTGGCGGCTATGGTCTCTAGCTGTTGCTTGGCGCTGCTCAGCTGCTGGCTGTTGCCCGTGCTCAGGTAGCTCTCCAGCTGGCGGCGTACCTCGACCAGAAACTGCTGCTGCAGATCGGCCAGCATCTGATTCTTCTGCTCTATCTGGGCGCGCTCCTGGTTGCTCCATACGACAACACCGGCCAAGAGTGCGGCCAGCAGTAACAGGGTGGCAGAGGCCCAGAGGGAGAGGGTGGAAATTTTCATGATCGCGCGCCAGTGACAGTTTGCGCCAGAATATGACGTAATTGTTGCAAATTGATGACACAGCACTCAAGTATGGCACTTAGGTATGACGTCTGAGTATGAGAAGAGAGTGAGCTATTGCTAGGGTTTAGAGGAGGGGCCGAGAGGCAGCTATTCCAGCGGCAGCCATACCTGGGCATGCAGGCCGCCTTCGGGGCGGTTGGTGAGTACTACCTGGCCCTGATGACGGTCGACGATTCGCTTGATGATCGCCAGTCCCAGGCCTGAGCCGACGCTGCCGCGGGCGCTATCGCCCTGGGTAAAGGGCTGGAATAACTTGGGGATCTGATCGCTTGGGATGCCTGGGCCGTTGTCTTCCACGCCGAAGCCTACCCGTCGTCCATCGAAGCTGGAACTCAACCTCACCCAGCCGTTGCCGTAGCGGAAGGCGTTCTCCACCAGGTTACTGATGATGCGTTTGACCGCCACCGCCTGCATGGGGATCTCGGGGCACTCGTTTAGCGCTAGTACTATCTCGCCGTCGCGGTTGGTCTCGGCCTGGGCGATATCCTGCAGCAGATCGTTTATCTGCACCAGTTCGCGGTTGGCCTCCTGATCCTGACGTATGTAGGCGATAAACTGGTTGATGATGGCGTCCATATCTTCGATGTCATGCACTATGCCCTCTTTGAGGTACTCATCTTCCTCCACCATCATCTCGGAAGCGAGACGGATTCGGGTCAGCGGCGTGCGCAGATCGTGGGAGATTCCTGCCATCAACAGGGCCCTGTCCTGCTCTAGTTGCTGCATGCTGCGGGACATCTGGTTGAAGGCGTTGGTTACCTCGATGATCTCTGTGGAGCCACTGGGGGGCAGGGGCGCGGGATAATCGCCGCGGGAGACGGAGATCGCCGCCTTCTGCAGGCGCTTGAGCGGTTTGTTCTGCTTGCGGGCAAACCACCAACCGCCGGCGACACTCAGGGCACCGATCACCATGAGGTAGAGGGTCAGGGGCGAGAGACCAAATTCGTTGAAGCCGGTCAGAGGCACCTTGATCCATACCGATGGCGCCTGGGGCGGGCGGATCCAGATCTCGAACTCCTTGCCTTGGGCGATGCGCACCTCGGCCTTGCCGCCCAGATGCTCTGACATCTGCGCCGATAGCAGACTGTAGTAGGCGGCGCGATCGACCCCGGCCTCGCGGGCATCCTTAAGGTTGTAGATCTCCATGCTGTCGTCGCGCACCTTGGCGTTGAGGGCATCAACCATGGAGAGGTGTTCGCGGCCGACATCTACGCCATCGACGAACAGCAGGTTTACCTGGCGGGCGATCAGCTGGTTGATCTGCTGGTAGGTGGGTTGAATAAAGTACACAGCCACCGAGAGATAGGAGACCAGCTGATTGACCAGCAGCAGCGAGCCTATCAGCAGTACTGTCTGACTGAAGGCGCTGCGGGGAAGAAAGCGTTTAAACCAGCTCATTATTATTGACGATGGCCGGGGCTAACGCCGCGCGGCACCGTCGGGTACAAACACATAGCCCAGGCCCCAAACGGTCTGGATATATCTTGGGTTGGCGGCATCTTTCTCGATCAGGCGACGTAGGCGCGATACCTGCACGTCGATAGAGCGCTCCAGCGCCGAATAGTCGCGGCCGCGGGCCAGGTTCATCAACTTGTCCCGTGACAGCGGCTCCCTGGGATGACTCACCAACACCTTGAGCACGGCAAATTCGCCGCTGGTGAGGGATATTGCCTCTTCGCCGTGGTACATCTCGCGGGTGGCCAGGTTAAGGGTAAATTCACCGAAGGTGATCTCCTCTTCCTGCTGTGTCGGCGCGCCCGGGACTTCGGGGGCCTGACGGCGCATGACAGCCTTGATGCGAGCCAGGAGTTCTCTGGGGTTGAAAGGCTTGGGCAGGTAATCGTCGGCGCCCAGCTCCAGGCCTATGATGCGGTCCACCTCGTCACCCTTGGCGGTCAGCATAACTATGGGAATTGTATTGCCATTTTGGCGCAGGCGGCGGCAGATCGAGAGGCCATCCTCGCCCGGTAACATAAGATCCAGCACCAGCAGGTGGAAGTTTTCCCGCTCCAGCAGCCTGTCCATCTGCTCGGCATTGGCGGCGCTCCTGACCTGGTAACCCTGTTCCATCAGGTAACGCTCTAGCAGGGCTCTTAGGCGCATATCATCATCGACAACGAGAATTTTAGAGGTTTCTTGTCCCATGCTCTCTATCCCTTATTTCAGTGCGATCGGCTCGAGGTTTACCGCTCAACTGGCTGAATTTCAATATTAATCTTATGTGCCTGCTTAATATAGCCGCTTTGCTATTTAAAAGCCTAGCGAGATTTCATCCAGAGTTGCGGTGATATTTCACAGTGTTAGAAGTAAAACAATTGTAATATACTGATACCAAATGAAATTATATGCCTTTTGACTATTCGCCGGGAAATTGTAACCAAATTGAAACCGCCAGTTGGTGAGCGATTGGGGAATGACTTGGCTTATCGCCTCGCCAAGGTCGTGCCACTGGGCTATTGTTTTTCAGCGGCTGCGCTGGTTATTATCAGCCGAAAATCATTTGATGTGCGGGCGGTTGCCTGGCATCTTGTTGAGTCGTGACGAGAGAAAGATGAAAGCCATGTTGATCACCCGCGAAGGGTGGCAAGCGCTCGACAGAGAGCTTAAGTATTTATGGAAAGAGTACCGCCCCGAGATCACCAAGAAGGTGCAGGAGGCGGCGGCCCAGGGCGATCGTAGCGAAAACGCCGACTACACCTATAACAAGCGCCTGCTACGTCAGATAGACAGCCGGGTGCGCTACCTGGTGAAGCGGGTGGAGGATCTGCAGATCGTCGACTACTCGCCACAGCAGGAGGGCAAGGTGTTTTTCGGCGCCTGGGTCGAGCTGGAAAACGAGGAAGGCGAGATTGTGCGTTATCGCATCGTCGGCAAGGACGAGCTGGATACTAAGCTGGGTTACATCACCATAGATTCGCCCATGGCGAGGGCGCTGATCGGTAAGCAGGTGGACGACGAAGTGGTGGTCAACACCCCAGCGGGTAAGAAGGAGTGGTACGTCAACAAGATCCAATATAAGGCGTTCGAGGACTAAGCCTGCCTTCGCGATTTCAGCCCGGGTGTAAGCCTGGGCTAACGCCTCCAGCCTCAGTTAATGCTCTGATAAACAAATCAATATCTGTCTAAGATGAGCCCTGTAACGAAATCTTGTCACTGTGGTTCGCCCTTGGCATAGCACTGCGCGCTAAGCCTTGATGATCTCGATCAAGGCGCAGATGCGCCGCAGCCCCTAGGCTACAGACATTTTTGGACAACCCGAGAGTCTAACGTGTCTGTATCGATCGAATCTAACTTTGGCGCCGACTACGCCGCCCATCTGCCGTTGCTTGGCGATAGCATCGCCGAGCTGCTGGCCTTCTTCGGTGTGAAACGTGTTTATGGTGTCGGTGGCGACTTCGTCGCTAACCTGATCAACACCCTGGATAAGCGGGTGGCGGTATTGCCCTCGAGTAACGAGATGCACGCCGGTTTCAGTGCCTGCGCCCAGGCCGAGTTGAATCCTCTCGGGGTCTGCATGACCACTTATACTGTCGGTAGCCTGCCCTGCACCTCGGCGGCGGCCCTGGCGCGCACCGAAGGCCTGCCCGTGGTGTTTATCTCGGGTGCCCCCGGCGAGGCGGAGATCAACAGTCAGGCGCTGCATCACAGCGTGCATCCCCATACGGCATGGCACACAGATCTCGATGCGGCGCTCAACGCTTTCAAGGCGCTGGGCCTGCGCGCCGAGCGTTTGCAGGGCCAGCGACACAGCGGTCAGCCTAACGTGGCGGCGGAGCAGTTTCTACAGCTGCTCACCCATGCCTATGTCAATCGTCAGCCCGTGTATATCGAGGTGCCACGGGATCTTATCTATCAGCCCACCCAGGCCCTGAGCCTGCCGACTTGCCCGAGTGAGTTAAGGCCCCAGGCGCTTAATCTGAGCGGCGCCGAGCTGATCGCTAGCCAGATCAGCACACAGCTGCAGCGTGCCAAGGCGCCGCTGGTATTTCTCGGCGAGAAGCTCAGACTCAATGCACCGCTGCTGGCGAAGATTTTAAGTTTCTGTGAACACAACAAGCTGCCCTATGCCACCACTTGGTTTGGTAAGGGGATGCTGGATGAGTCGAAGCCACTTTGCCTGGGTAGCTACAATGGTGTATTCAGCCGCTTGCCATCTCAGGAGTATATCGAGTCTGCGGCCGACTATGTGCTCGAGCTGGGTACGGCGATTTTCCCTTCAGACACCAATAATGCCTTTAGCAGCCAGACCCACGCCATCGACAATCATGGCAACAAGACCATGCTCAAGGGCACGGCCCAGTGGGAGGCGGACATCGCCGCCGTGATGGAGCTGCTGGGCGAGCAGCCTATTATCAAGGCGGCGCCAGTGCATCTGAGCCTTGATATCGAATCTAACTCTGTATCTGAGCCTGCTAGAACCAGCGATGCTGAGCTGGGTTATCACCATCTGGCGGCCTGCATCAACGCGGCGCAGCGGGCTAGCGAGCGTCCCTTCATCTTCGTGCCCGAGGTGGGTAATTCACTGTTTGCCAGCTTCGAGCTGACCACCCTTGGTAGCGATATCGGTCGCAGCTATCTGGCTAATCCTTGGTATGCGGCCATGGGCACCAGCCTGCCTTATGCCAGGGCCGTTGTAGATCAGCTCGCCGAGCAGGGCAGCGTCCAGCCCGTGGTGGTGATCACCGGCGACGGCGGCTTCAACTTCCAGGCGAACGAGCTGATCAACCTGCAGAAGCAGGGGGCCAACCTGGTTATCGTTTACATGCGCAACAACATTTTCCATCTGGGTAAGGCTGGCGATGCGCCCATCTATGCCTGTAACCATGAGGGATTCGATCCTAAGTTGTTGATTCAGGCCTATGGTGGCAAGGGACATCTGTGCCGGTACGATGGCGAGTTTGTCGATACCCTGTATGGCTGCATCGCCAGTGGTGGCCTGCATCTTATTGAGGTGCCAGCGCCTATCGAGGAGTCATTCCAGAGCGATACCACCCAGAAGCTCAACTGTTACATCGGCTATCGTAACGGTCAGGCAGAGGCAACTCGCCGCTGGCAGGAGTTATGCGAAAAACGCGGCTAAACTGAGAGACGTGTCGCCTAATTTACCCTGCTTTATCTAGGGTTGCGACAGATAGGGCGTACAACTTGGCCCTGGGCTGTGTTATCTTTGGCGGCACTTAACTCTCTATTTGGGCACGACGTAATCTATGCAAAATATTGCACAAATCATCGCTCAGGAACTTAATGTTCGTGAGCAGCAAGTGACGGCAACTATCACTCTATTGGATGACGGCGCGACGGTTCCTTTCGTGGCGCGTTATCGTAAAGAGGTCACAGGTGGTTTAGACGATACCCAACTGCGCACCCTCTATAGCCGTCTGGGCTATCTGCGCGAACTCAACGATCGCCGTCAGGTGATCCTCTCCAGCATTCAGGCCCAGGGTAAGCTGACCACCGAGCTGCAGGCCGCCATAGACCAGGCCGACAGCAAGACACGCCTGGAAGATCTCTATCTGCCCTACAAGCCTAAGCGTCGTACCAAGGGGCAGATCGCCATCGAGGCGGGTATCGAGCCCCTGGTGGATCGTTTGCTCAGTGATCGTCAGGCGGATATCGAGGCCCTGGCGAGCGAGTATCTCAATGCCGAGGCGGGGTTTGATGAGGTGAAGGCGGTGCTCGATGGTGCCCGTTTCATCCTGATGGAACGTTTTGCCGAAGACGCCGAACTGCTGCAGAAGGTGCGCCAACACCTGACCCAGAGCGCCGTGCTCGAGAGCCGTGTGGTGAAGGGTAAGGAGAAAGAGGGCGCCAAGTTCAGAGACTATTTCGAGCACAGCGAGAAGCTGATGAATGTGCCTTCTCATCGCGCCCTGGCCATGTTGCGTGGTCGCAATGAGGGCGTGCTGAGCCTGAGCATGAATGCCGACCCAGACAGCGAGGCCAAGTCAGGCAGTTACTGCGAGGTGATCATTGCCGATCACTTTAACCTCAAGCTGAGTGATTCCGCCGTGGATCAGTGGCTTAAGCTGGTGGTCACCTCTACCTGGCGCATCAAGATCGCGCTGCAGATGGAGACTGAGTTTATCGCCAAGCTGCGCGAGCGTGCCGAGACAGAGGCGATCAATGTCTTCGCCCGTAACCTGGGCGATCTTTTAATGGCGGCGCCTGCCGGTGCCAAGGCCACGCTGGGTCTGGACCCAGGGCTGCGAACCGGCGTCAAGGTAGCCATAGTCAACAACACGGGCAAGCTGATGGCCCACACCACCATCTTCCCCCATGCGCCGCAAAACCAGTGGGATAAGTCGATCCGTACCCTGGCGAATTTAGTGAAGATGCATAAGGTGGAGCTGATTGCCATAGGCAACGGCACCGCCTCACGTGAGACAGACAAGCTGGCGGGTGAGCTGATTGCCGAGCTGAAGAGTGAGCTGCCGACACTCACCAAGATTATGGTGAGCGAGGCGGGCGCCTCCGTCTACTCCGCCTCTGAGCTGGCGGCGGAGGAGTTCCCCGAGCTGGACGTGTCGATTCGCGGCGCCGTCTCTATCGCCCGTCGCCTGCAAGATCCGCTGGCGGAGCTGGTGAAGATAGAGCCTAAGTCTATCGGCGTGGGCCAGTATCAACATGACGTGAGTCAGAGTCAGCTGTCACAATCCCTCGAGGCCGTGGTGGAAGATTGTGTAAACGGCGTGGGTGTTGATCTCAACATGGCCTCTATGCCGCTGCTGACTCAGGTGGCCGGCCTGAACAAGACGCTGGCGCGCAATATCGTCGAGTACCGCGACCAGAATGGTCAGTTTACCTCGCGTAAACAGCTGCTTAAGGTGCCACGTCTCGGCCCTAAGGCGTTCGAGCAGGCGGCCGGTTTCCTGCGTATTCGTGAGGGTGACAACCCGCTGGATGCCAGCGCAGTGCATCCAGAGACCTATGCCTTGGTTGAGTCTATCGCCAAGGCGCAGCAGCAGGCGGTGGATGCCCTGATAGGCAACACAGATCTGCTCAAGCAGATCGATGCCAAGGCGTTTGTGACCGAGGAGTTTGGTCTGCCGACCATAGAAGATATTCTCAGCGAGCTGGATAAGCCGGGTCGTGATCCCCGCGGCGAGTTTAAGACCGCCGTGTTTAAGGAAGGGGTCGAGGAGATCAAAGATCTTAAGGTCGAGATGATCTTAGAGGGCGTGGTGACCAATGTGACCAACTTCGGCGCCTTCGTCGATATTGGCGTGCATCAGGATGGACTGGTGCATATCTCGTCGCTCACCGACAAGTTTGTCAGCGATCCCCACACAGTGGTGAAGGCCGGTGACGTGGTCAAGGTCAAGGTGATGGAGGTCGATGCCGAGCGTAAGCGTATCAGCCTGACCATGCGTCTGGACGAGAAGCCGGGCGAGAAGCAAATGTCTCACCAAGGTGGCAAGGGCCAGGCGAAAGCGGGTCAAGGCAAGGGACATCAAGGTAAAGGCTCACAGGGCAAGAGCCAGGCTAAGGGTCAGTATAAGCAGCCCAAGGCACCGGCTAACGCGGCCATGGGTAATGCCTTTGCCGATGCCTTCGCCAAGCTGAAGAAGTAATCTCGCTTTACCGTTTTTAAAGGCCGCACTTGCGGCCTTTTTTATGCCTAGATTCCACACAGATTCGCTTGGTCGCTGGCCCGACTTCCGGCGTCTAGAGCAGGAGTTCGGCCGAGAGTATCTTGAGCCGCCTGACGCCATTTTGTTTACCCCTGGCGATCACCTTCTGCTTGGCGAGCGTCAGGCCGTGGGCATTGACTATCACGCTGGCACTGAGGGTGTTTTCCAGTCGTGTCTTGTTTGCCTTGGTGCCGGGACGGCCGCTTAGCGGCGTGGGTGACTCGAAGCTATAGCTAATGAGGTAGTCAGCCATGGGGCACCTCCGGCGTGGATCTCTGATATGAATGCATGGGTAACCGTATGAATTGTCGTGTGTAAGCTGTTAGAAAATAACCAGTTGTTATTTTTATGTATTTGCGAGGCCCTAAGGCTTGTTGGCAGACACTGTCCTCGGCAGGTGGCCATGAGCGATTCAAAATCGAGCCCTGGGCATATTCTCTTTATACGGCGTAGAGCCGAGAGCCATCTATTATCTGATTGTTTTAACTGATGTTGTTGGCTCTTCTGACGCTATCCTACCCAGGGAGGGGAGAGATCGAAAGATAGTTACTATTCGATTTTTTAATAGATTACTGGGGCTTCTGGCGGGCAAAAAGCGCGGGAATCCACTATTTAGCTGATAATTCACGTCTTATTTAACTGTTACACTTTTCGAACTTTTTACTGACTTTTATGTCAAAATGGCACATTGCCGAGCGAACATGCTCGTACCCATTAAGCGATAGCGATTTTGATTGAGGAAACCATGACGACGTCCCACAAGAAACATGGGCCAATGCGGGCCATTGTCTACTTTGGCCTGATAGCCCTGGCCATCACGATGCTGAGCCGTATCGGCTTGGGCATCTGGCAGGCCGATAGGGTCGCCGCCGTGGATGGCTGGTCACACCTGCTGCTTCAGGGACTGAGGGTCGACTTTGCCACCCTGTGTTGGTTATGGGGCATCGCCGCCCTGGGCACCACCATCTTTGGTGGCGACCATATAGTCGGCCGTGGCTGGAAGTCGGTACTGAGAGTCTGGTTGACCCTGGGTCTCTGGTTGATGATCTTCCTCGAGCTATCGACTCCCTCGTTTATCGATGAATATGGCCTGAGACCGAATCGTCTCTATATCGAATACCTCATCTACCCCAAAGAGGTGCTCTCCATGCTGTGGACGAGTCGTAAGGGAGAGATCTTCCTCGGGCTGATCGTCAGTACCCTGAGTCTGTGGGGCGGCTGGCGCCTGAGTGGGCGCTTACTGAAAGAGGTGGTTTATCCGCGCTGGTTCTGGCGTCCGGCCATTGCCTTACTGGTTATCGCCGTGACCCTGATGGGCGCGCGCTCTAGCCTGGGGCACAGACCGCTTAACCCGGCCATGGTGGCCTTCGCCGACGATCCGCTGGTGAACTCTCTGGTGGTGAACTCCTCTTATTCGCTGGTGTTTGCCATAGATCAGATGGCGGCGGAAGCCAATGCCTCTAAGGTGTATGGCAAGCTGGAGAAGAGCCAGATTATAGACAACATACGTAAAGACAGTGGTCGCCCGCTAAGCGCCTTCACCTCTGAGTCTCTACCGAGCGTGACCTATAACCAGGCGAGTTTCCAGGGCAAGCCCAAGAACCTGGTGATCATACTGCAGGAGAGCCTGGGGGCGAGATTTACCGGTTACCTTGGCGGCCTGCCGCTGACGCCTAATATCGATGCCTTGGCGCAAGAGGGCTGGGCCTTCAATCGTCTGTACGCCACGGGTACCCGTTCGGTGCGCGGCATCGAGGCGGTCACTACCGGCTTCACGCCGACCCCGGCACGTTCCGTGGTTAAGCTAGGTAAGAGCCAGACCGACTTCTTCACTATCGCCGATCTGCTGAAGATGAACGGCTATGAGACCCAGTTTATCTATGGTGGCGAGAGCCATTTTGACAACATGCGCAGCTTCTTCCTGGGCAACGGCTTTAGCGATATCGTGGATCAGAACGACTATAAAGATCCTGTGTTTGTCGGTTCTTGGGGCGTGTCGGACGAAGACCTGCTCAAGCGAGCCAATAACGAGTTTGAACAGTTCCATAAAGAGGGTAAGCCTTTCTTTAGCCTAGTGTTCAGCTCCTCTAACCATGAGCCGTTCGAGTTCCCCGATGGCCGTATTGAGCTCTACGATCAGCCTAAGCAGACCCGTAATAACACGGCCAAGTATGCCGATTATGCCGTGGGTGAGTTCTTTAAACTGGCCAAAGCGTCCAGCTACTGGAAAGACACACTATTTGTAGTGGTGGCCGACCATGAGAGCCGCGTAGGCGGTGCCTCTCTGGTACCCGTGGAGCAGTTCCGCATCCCGGCGATCATCATAGGTGATGGCATCACCCCTAAGATGGACCAGCGTGTCGCCAGCCAAATCGATCTGGCACCGACCTTGTTGTCCTTGATGGGCGTCTCGGGTAGCTACCCTATGCTGGGTCGGGATCTGACCAAGATGGATGACGACTGGCCGGGCCGCGCCCTGATGCAGTACGACAAGAACATGGCCTATCTGCGCGGTGACGATGTGGTGATCCTGCAGCCAGAGCGTGAGCCGACCGGCTACGCTTATGACTTTGCCAGCAATACTCTGACCCATAAGGCGCAGAGCGATGAGATGAAGCAGACCGCCTTGTCGTGGGCGCTGTGGGGTAGCATGGCTTACCAACAACAGCTGTATCAGACGCCGCAGCAGAGCACGGCATCGAACACGTCGTCGGATGAAGCGTCGATCAGATAAAGGTGGATAACTCGGGCTCTCCCTTGGGGAGGGTCTGAGTCTGGTAGAAGCTGGCGATGTGGGCTGACACGCTCTGATAGAAGCTGTTGGCCTGGTTCTCGAAGCGGGTCTTAGGTTTTTGGGGCTCTCTTGGCGTCTCAGTCTGCGCGCTACGTATGTCGCGGCGTGCCAGCGCAGGCTTCATCATCAGTGGGCGTATGATGGCGGCGGCGCCTTGTTTCGCCTGTTGCTGTTGTTGCTGACCTTCCTGCTGATGCTGGCCTTGCCCTTGCTGCTTGGCCTGCACCTTCTCATTGAGTTTTGCCTGAATGTTGGCCTGATCCGCCGCGCGCTCATTCTGAGGATTGAAGGGGCGCTCTTCGTTGCTCTTGGCGAGCTGAGGCGCAGGTATGATTGGTGGGCGTTGCTGACTCTCTACCCGCGCGCTATCGGTCGCGGCGTTGGTCGTCGCGATAGGCACTTGCGGGTAGTTGGTCACCACTAACATAGAAAACTCCTAGCGTATTGCCTAAATAATAACCAAAAAGTGTTATAAATTAAAGTGATTATTCTTTAAGCGTCTGCAGCCAGGCTTCGACCCCTTGAACAAAGGCATCCCTGTGGGAGAAGAAGGGCGCATGGGAGGCCTTAGGCAGCACGAAATCCTCAAAGCGTGACTCGCAAACCGGCATCAGCGGCTGCACCCGGCGAGACACCAGACCGTCCAACCTTCCCCACACTCTGAGCCAGGGCACCTGTATCTCGCCAAGTTGGTCTCTGAGATCCACCTCCTTAAGCATCTGCAAGCCTGCTCGTAGCGCGTCTGCATCCGGTAGCGGCTTGGCCATCACCAAGTCCCTGAGCAGTTTGATATCCTGCTTGGCGGTCTCGCTCCCCATGGCCTGGATGGCCAGGAAGCGCTCTATCATCTTGCCGAGATCTTTCTCCAGCTGATTGCCAAACTGACCCAGAATTTGTGGTGGAATCCCCGGCCAGCCCTCGTCGTCCCGTGCCATGAAGCAGGGGGAGGAGGCTATGGTCAGCAGGGCATTTATGCGCTCTGGATAACGCAGGGCGGCGCGGGTGGCGACCAGTCCCCCTAGTGACCAACCGGCCCAGATAGCCCGCTTTGGCATCTGCGCCATGAGATGATCGACCCAGGCATCCAGGTCTCCCTCTATGGCCTGGCTATCGCCGAAGCCGGGCAGGTCGACTAACAGGAGTTGATGATCCTTAAGCGTGTGATGCAAGGGGGTAAAGACGGCGCTATTCACCCCCCAGCCGTGCAGCAGGACGATGGGGCGGCCTTGGCCTATAGTTTCAATATGCAAGCATTGCTGACTCACTAAGATGCCTCTGGATCGTAAGGTTAGTTAAATGGATAGAACTCATCTGCATTTATCGCGCTGGCAGTGGCTTGTGCAACTGCGGCGACTGCTGGCGGCTAGTCTACCCAATCGCTGTATGATCTGCCATCAAAGGGTGGTCTTGCCACAGCGAGGCATCTGCCTCACCTGCCTCGATGCCGGGCTCTATTCATCGCCGACTTGTCTGGGCTGTGGCCGAGCTATGCCTCAGCAGACCGCCTATTGCGGCGGCTGCATGACGAGCCAGCCCCTCAAGGTGGTGGCGCCTGCCAGTTATCATCAGGGGCTGGGGGAGACAGTGGCGGCAATCAAGTATCAGGGACAACTCGCCGGTCTGACTCCCTTGGTGCAGGCCCTGGTGAGGCGGATTCGGCTGTTGGCTGAGGCGGAGGTTATCAGCTTGCCTCAGGCCTTGTTACCTGTGCCCTTGCATCCACGCCGCCTGCGTGAGCGCGGCTTTAATCAGGCCTTTGTTATCGCCCATGAGCTTGGCCGGGCCCTCGAGTTGCCAGTGCTGCCCTATGCCCTTGAGCGGCTTAGCGATACGCCGCCCCAGGCGGGGCTGACGGGTGAGCAGCGACGGCGAAATCTCGCCGGCGCCTTTCGTTTGATTGACGAGTTCGATTTTCAGCGTGTCGCGCTGATCGACGATGTGGTGACCACAGGCACCACGGCCAAGGAGATCGCCAAGCTGCTCGAGGCGCGTTATATCCAGGTGCAGGTGTGGTGTCTGGCGCGCGCCGAGGCGCCCCACCTTATGGATCAATAGCCGTTACGGCGCCAGTTGCGATACTTGGTGTGTACGCCGCGGGTGAACAGCGAGGAGTATTCCTCTAGCAGATCGACGCCATAGAGGATGGCGACCACCAGCAGGGAGAGCTTGATCCCCACAAAGGGGTCGACCACGGCGATGCAGACACCAATCGCCGCCAGCGCCCAGATGGCCGCCGCCGAGGTGACGCCCACAACAACCCCTTCCTTGGCCAGCATGACGCCTGCCCCCAGAAAGCCGATGCCGGTCACCACCTGACCTATGATGCGCGAGGGATCCGATACCGAGGTCGCCACGGCCATGGAGGCGGTGATGAAGATATAAGTGCCCAGCACGATCAGCGATGAGGTACGTATCCCCACGGGTTTGCCCCTGAGTTGGCGTTCCAGCCCTATGATGAGGCCGCAGAGCACGGCGCAGCCGAGTTCGCGCCAGCGAAAGGGATCGATAGCAACCCAAGCATCAAGATTCATGGTGTGGTCCTAATTTACTAAGTCTGGTGCAGAGGGCTTACGGGCGGGATGACGTCTTGGGCTATTCTGCGGGTCAATTTTCGGCGAGTGTCGATCTAAAAGGCCCCTGAGTCAATAGGGGCCATGGGATATATTAGTAGGCCTGAGGCCTAAGCCTCATCCTCCTCGAAGATCGCCTCTATGGGCAGCTGAAACAGCCGGGCGATCTTAAAGGCCAGTGGCAGGCTGGGATCATACTTGCCCTTCTCGATGGCATTAATGGTCTGGCGTGATACATCCAGCAGGCCTGCCAGGTCGGCCTGAGTCCAGTTGCGCTCGGCGCGCAGGGGTTTTAGACGGTTCTTCATCTGTAGCTCAGTCTCCCGAAGATGATCCCCAGCATATAGGTGAGCGCCAGTAGCACCACCAGATAGGCCGCCTTGAGATCCGGTAGCAAGTCTGCCAGATCCAGAATCGAGTAGAGGGAGAAGCCTATGATGCTGACGCCGACGGCCAAGGCCAGGGCATCTAGCTGTATCTTGCGCTCCATCTCGTCGAGTTGGCGCAGAAATCGTTTGAAGGCCAACAGCATCCAGATGCCGATGGCACCATGGAGGATGAAGCAGCTTACCACGACCCAGGTGGTGGCCAGATAGCCTTGGTGGGCAAGGAAGGAGGTGCCGCCCAGGCTGAGTGCCCACAGCAGGGCGAGTAGGTTCACCCGGTTGGCATTTTGAATATCCCTTGACGGTAGCCCTCTGGAGCAGATGGCGTCGATGATCTGTTTCATGTGCAGTTCCTCTCGTTTGCTAAAAATGTCAAACACCCTTTACATAACAAGTTAGGCTAAAAAAGAATCAGGGTCAAGCATGCTTTACATAAAGTTTAGTTTGTTTGACTTTTAAAGCGGTAGGAAATGTCGCTGAGACTGGACTCGCTTGGGGAGAAAGCATTAAGCCAATGCGCATTTGAACAGGTGATAGTGAGGGCCGATGGTTGAAAGTCGATAGCTGGAAGCAGGAGGTCGATAGTTGGTCGCAGGAAAAAGATAGCCAGGTGCCAATGGCACCCAGCCAAGAGATTATTGGCCCGTTATTCGGCCTTGGTGTATTTATCCAAGATCACCGCGCAGGCCGCATCGCCAGTGATGTTGAGCGAGGTGCGGATCATGTCAAACACTCTGTCCAGGGCGAATAGTAGCGGCAGGCCATCGATAGGGATACCCGCGGCCAGCAGCACGGCCACCACCAGGAAGGAGGGGCCTGGTACGCCGGCTTGGCCTATGGCGCCCAGGGTCGAGGTGAAGATGATTGCCATGTAGGCGCCCAGGCTGAGATCTATGCCGTACATCTGGGCAAAGAAGATGGCCACCAGGCCGTAGTAGATGGCGTTACCGCTCATGTTGATGGTGGCGCCTAGGGGCAGCACGAAGGAGGCGGTGGGTTTAGAGACGCCCAGCTCCTCCTCACAGGTTTCCATGTTCACCGGTAGGGTGGCCATTGAGGAGGCGGTAGAAAGTGCCATCACCTGAGGCTTCTTCATGACGCTGATGAACTTCTTGGCGCTGACGTTGGAGAACAGCTGCACCAGCAGCGGGAAGAAGAGGAAGCCAAACAGCAAGATGCCGAGGACAAACACGGCGAACAGCTTAAAGACCACCTCTAATGCGTCGAAGCCGAAGGTGCCCACAGAATCGGCCATCAGGCCAAATACCCCGATAGGCGCGATCACCATGACACAGTTGATCATCCACACGAAGGCGTCGACTATGGTGTTGAGCGCCGCCAGGATCGGCTTGCTGCCTTCTCCCTTCACCTTGGTGAGGGCGATGCCGAAGAAGATGCTAAAGACCAAGATCTGTAGGATATTGCCGCCGGTCAGCGACTCGAACACATTGGTGGGGATCATACCGATAAAGGTATCCATCACGCCGGGCAGGGCGCCATGCTCTTCGGTCACCTTCATCAGGCCGCTGGCGCTGTGGGCGGTGAAATCGACGCCGTTACCGGGCTGGAACAGTGAGCCCAGCAGGAGTGCCAAGGCGACGGCCACGCCCGAGGTGATGATGAAGAAGCCGAAGGTGCCTATGCCTATCTTCCCCGCAGAGGGGCTGTCACCCAGGCTGGCGGCGCCCGAGATGATGGAGACCAGCACCAAAGGGATAACCAGCATCTTGATCAGGTGGATGAATATGGTGCCCAGCGGTGCAAACATGCTGGCCTGCTCACCCATGATAAAACCGACGGCGGCGCCGATAATCATGGCGATCACCACCTGCACCCCGATATTGCCTAATAGCCTACTTGTCTTGGTTTTCACCTTTGCCTCGTCTTGTCGTCAGTTATGCTTTTGAAATGAGTATAGTCTTGCAGGCGCGCAGCGTAGCACGGGCGAGGAGAAGAGTCTGTGAATTAAGGCTTGCCCTGAGGATAAAGCCCAAGTACTGAACATAAGTGCTTAACATAAGCACTGAGTATAAGTATCGGGCCTAAGTATTTGGTGCGAGCGGCGGGCTTTGTGGAGAGTTGAGTCGCTTTTGTTGGTAAAACGGCTTGTCTTGGCTGGGCTGTTGGGGAAAAGAAAGAGGATGGCATTCACCATCCTCTTTTTATGTAGCTGACTCGTATGGCTTGCTCTCGCTTAGCAGTAAGCTCTAATGCGTCCGGCTTAAGGCTATTGTCCCTTGACGATCGCCTCCAGGTGTTTGTAGAAGCGTTGGTTGAAGTTGTCTTCATTGCCGTCGAAGCTGATGCTGAGGTAATCGCCGAGCTTGCCGCTGTAGTCGGTGGCCTCGTAGATACTGACTTCGATGAGCTTATCGCCTTGGATCAGATAGTTATCGACAGAGACAAATTCGGCATAGGCAGCTGGCAGGTCTATCTGCTTCAGACGCAGAACAGGCTCATCGCTTGGGCTGGTGCTCAGCGACCATTGATAAGTCGTGACCTCTCCTGTGATGTTGAGCTTGATGGTTTTGTTCTCTTCATCGACCACTACATCGTCTGGGTAGAAGGCTGGCCAGAAGAGGCGAGCGACATCCGCCGTGGTCAAGAGCTCTGGATCTTGATGGCTCGGCATGGGCCAGGTGGCGAACTCACCCCGTACACGGCACATCACGTCATCAGCCTGTTTTCCACGGTAGCGGTACACCTGGCTTGGCCAGTTGAGTTCGGCCAGCTTGAGTGCCGGTGGCGTGGTGCTGAGAATGGCCTGCCACTCCTCTCCAGTGCCTGAGTATTTAGTGAATTCGATTGTGATGGGTACCGAGGTGCCACTGTACACAGTCTGGAGTGTGTTGTTTTCGTACTTAATTTCGGGCGGCTGATAGTCTTTGTCGCCTTCGATAACCCAATGTTTTAACTCCTGATTCCAACATTCCTCAGGTGTATCAGTTCCGTCGCGATCATCGAATATCCGACCATTGATTTTGCCCTCGACGATTGAACCTACGAAGGTGAGATCGGGCGTGCCATAAGTGAGGGTAAAGAGGCTCCGTAGTGTGGCGGGGGCCAGGGTGAAGTTGCTATGCAGCTGGTCGTCCTCAAGGAAGTGGCTGTTGATCACCTGCCAGTCGGCGTCCGACATGATCTTCGCATCTATGGGGGTCTCGATATACTCTTCGGCGATCAGCGCATTGTTGACCAGGAAGCGCACCGCCATGGGGTCGCTGGCTAAATAATCCTCGGTGCTCATGCCACTCTCTTCTACCAGGGTCTTTAGCTGGTCTCGGATGGTTGACATGATGTCATCCACGGCCAGCACATCGCTGAGCTGCTCGCCGATCAAAGCTTCGAGATGACGATGCAGTCGGTAGGTGTCGATAAATTCAGGGCTGAGGGATTGCTCGGCGCTCAGTTTATAGGGATTGCCGTCGCGCTCGTAGATATTCAGTAATAGAGCGGCGAGCAGAGTGCGCTGGGTTGCGATATCAAGGGAGGTGGTGCCGGCGGCGCGCATGCGGGCGACGCGCTGATACTCCAGATGAGTCATAGGGTTGATCTCACCGCCGTGTTCCTGCAGGGCGACCAACTTACCGACTCCCTCCATGGAGATCACGGCCTGGGTGCTAGCGGATTCGGCTGCCGTACTTGAGGCATTGGCATTGAATGCATCGGCGCGGAAAGCCGCTTTGAGCAGGGCTGGCTTGCTGCTGGCCTCTGCTGCCTGTTGCCAGTTGGCGATCAGATCATAGACGGGCATCTCGATATCGCTGCTCCAGTCTACCTGGTATTTACCCTCGGCATCTGCAATGGCGCTGGGCTCATCGCTATCACAGCTGGCATTTTGGTTGAGATCCACACAGACCTCGGCGCCGGCTATCGCGCCTTGGTACACCACAGCGCCGACAACACTATGGTCGAAACTCGTGGGGGGCGGCGTGCCGCCGTCGGTTGGGGTATCTGAATCGTTATTGGAGCCGCCGCAGGCACTGAGTAGACAGGTACCGAGCAGCAGAGAGCTAAGGTGAGTTAAACGCATATTTGTGTCCTTACAAATATTAACAATGAAAAGGACCCGACATCGACAACTTAGCCGAGGTCCAATACGGCTGAAAGGACATTATCTATGGCTTTGATTAAATTACCATTACCCGATCGGGTAGGTTGGAAGGCGGGGCTTGCTGAGCGTTAGGCAATAAAAAATGGCCCCGAAGGGCCATTTTAAATATTGTCATCAGACGCAGGGCTTAAGCCTTAGGGCCAGCCTGTTTGATGGCGTCAGATACGTCGTACTTAGTGAAGTTGGCGGCAAACTCTTCGGCCAGCTGCTGAGCATACTTGTCGTACTCTGCCTTATCGGCCCAGGTGTTGACCGGGTTAAGCAGCTTGGCATCCACGCCGGTCACAGCCACAGGCACGTCCAGGTTTAGCTTGTCGATGTGAACCGTTTCTACGTCTTTTAGCTCACCGCTGACGATGGCATCGACGATGGCGCGGGTCGTTGGGATATCGAAACGCTTACCTACGCCGTGTGGACCACCGGTCCAGCCTGTGTTGACCAGGTAAACCTGGCTACCGAATGACTCGATACGCTTCATCAGCAACTCGGCGTAAACGCCTGCCGGACGCGGGAAGAAAGGTGCGCCGAAACAGGTCGAGAAGGTCGACTGAATTGCAGAGGTCGAGCCCATCTCGGTCGAACCCACCTTAGCCGTGTAACCTGAGAGGAAGTGGTAGGCCGCCTGCTCTTTGCTGAGTTTAGACACAGGTGGCAGCACGCCAGACACGTCACAGGTAAGGAAGACGACGGCATTTGGCTCGGCGCCACGGTTCTCTTCCTTACGCTGAGCGATGTGCTCCAGTGGGTAGGCCGCGCGGCTGTTCTCGGTCAGCTCTGTGTTGCTGTAGTCAGGGATGCGTTGCTCGTCCAGAGTGACGTTTTCCAGTACGGTACCGAAACGGATCGCGTCCCAGATAACTGGCTCGTTCTTCTGGCTCAGATCGATACACTTGGCGTAGCAGCCGCCTTCGATATTGAATACGCCGCCCGGTGCCCAGCCATGCTCGTCGTCGCCGATAAGGAAACGCTTAGGATCTGCTGATAGGGTAGTCTTGCCCGTGCCTGACAGGCCGAAGAATAGGGTAGTATCGCCTTCGCTGCCGACGTTGGCCGAACAGTGCATTGGCAGCACGCCTTTGGCGGGTAGCAGGAAGTTCTGCACAGAGAACATAGACTTCTTCATCTCGCCGGCGTACTTCAGGCCAGCCAGCAGTACCTTGCGATCGGCAAAGTTGATGATGACGGTGGCGTCAGAGTTGGTGCCATCGCGGGCAGGATCGCACTGGAAACCCGGTGCGTTCATGATCTGCCATACAGGCTTGTTGGCGACGTTAAACTGCTCAGGTACGATAAACAGGTTGCGGGCAAAGAGCTGATGCCAGGCGGTTTCAGTTTTAACTTCAATGGGTTGGTAGTGCTCAGGGTCGGCACCCACTTCCAGCTCAGAAACGAAGGTTTCTTTGTCGGCCAGGTAGGTTGCGACGCGATCCCATAGGGCGTTAAAGGCATCCATGGCGAACGGCTTGTTGACCGAACCCCAATCGATATCATTTTCGCTGCTCGCTTCTTTCACGATAAAGCGGTCGTTCGGTGAACGTCCGGTACGCTCGCCGGTTTTTGCCACTAATGCACCATTCGCCGTTAGCTCTCCTTCGCCGCGTGCGAGTGCAAACTCAACTAGTTGTGCCGTAGAGGGATTTTTATGAGTTTGCTTAGATCCATCCGCCATCTGTAAGGTCTCCATCATTCGAGTAGGGTTGGCCGGTCTGTGCCAGCTTGTTTTTGTTTTATCTGCATGATAGGCAGAGGCCCGATTGTAACTTAAGCGGAATTGAATGTGTGAGGAAGATCGCGAAAATCGTGAAAAAAAGAGGATGTGCACAGGCATCCTCTATTAATCATGAATTTAAGCCGATGATTTACTGCTGGGTATCGGCCTTGGGGGCGTTTTTGAATAGTGCCTCGATATCGATAGAATCGAAGCTGTAGCTGCTGTTGCAGTATTCGCAGCCCATCTCGATCTTGCCCTGTTCGGCCAGGATGGCGTCCAGCTCCTCTTTGGCTACCGTCTTCAGTGCCTGACCGCTACGCTCGCGTGAGCAGGTACAGGAGAAGGTGACCTCGATAGGATCGAACAGGCGAACCTCTTCCTGGTGATACAGACGGTGCAATACTTCTGTTGCCTCGAGCTCAAATAGCTCTTCGGCCTTGATGGTGCTGGTCAGTTGCTCGAGATGTTCGAACTCTTCGTTGTGCTCGTCCTCACCCGGTAGAACCTGAAGCAACATGCCGGCAGCCTGCTTGCCGTTAGCAAACAGGCGGATGGCGGTAGGCAGCTGCTCAGATTGCAGGAAGTATTGCTCTAGGCATTCGGCCAGAGTTTCCTTCTCCAGCGCCACGACGCCTTGATAACGCTCACCGTTATTCGGGGTCAGGGTGATCACCATGTGTCCCTGGCCCATCAGCTGTTGCAGGCTGGCCTCTTTGGCGACTTCGCCTTCCCAGCGCGCGACACCGCGCAGCTGCTGCAGATTGTTGCCATTGATCACCGCCAGGGATACCGGGCCGTTGCCCTGTACCTGGACGCTGATGTCGCCATCAAATTTCAGTGTGGCGGTGAGTAAAGAGGTGGCCGCCATCAGCTCGCCCAGCAGACGGGCAATGGCCTCAGGGTAGGTGTGGGCCGACAAGATCTCTTGATAGCTCTTCTCTAGCTGTACGATTTGTCCGCGTACATCGGCGTTGTCGAATAGGTAACGGTTTAAGATATCTTTACTCATTTGTGTCTCACAGTTAGCTTTCTTTAAAGCGTATTAGTTGGCGACGCTGTTTCTTGTCTGGCTTGGTATCCGGCGCGGGATTGTTGAGCACATTCAAGCGTCTTGCTTCGGCATAGGTCTCGCGTTTGGCTATGCTTTCTGGCGTCTCTTCATATAAGGTTTGGGCGACCACCGCCTTCTGGCGCTGCTCGGATAATTTTTTTATGACGATCTCTTTTTCGTCATATCCTTGTCGTAATCTAATCACGGCGTCGACTTCGGCCAGCTTGCTCGACTTAGTGCGCTGGCCATTGTAGTGCACCTTACCGCCGTTGATCATCTCTTTGGCGATTGCACGCGTCTTATAGAAGCGGGCGGCCCACAGCCACTTGTCGAGCCGAACGCCAAGCTCTTTCTCTGAGGTCATGGTGATCAGGTCTCCTTAGGTGTATAAAGATGTGCAAGCTCACAGGCTGAAAAAATAGTCCATACTTGTCGTTAGCCAACAGATGAGATAGCGACAGACCTCACACCCTTTTTAGGCGCGTAAAGTTAGCATAAATCGGCTCTATAGGCCAATAAAGAGACTGTTATGGGCTTGTTGCGATTAGCTGTGTAGGTTAGCATGAGCCACAGCTAGGAAATTATCATAATCAGATTAGAGGCCTGCAAAGAGGGTCCACAATAATATGGATTTATTAGACAAAGTAATATCTAAGGCCTCTGCCGTGCCGCAGAAGCCTCTGAGTTCGGCCGTATTCTGGCTCGGTTTGATTACCGCTATCTATCTTTTGGCGCAGATCACATGGAAGTTGGTGCCCGTCGCAGAAACCCCACAAAAATGGCAGGCGACCCCTGTCTCCAGCAGCCAGTCATCGTCTCAGGTGAATGTCTCTACGCTGCAGGAATTAGCCCTCTTCGGTAAGGCGGATCCTAATTCGGATAAGCCTAAGCCCGTGGTGGAAGAGAAGATCACCGATGCCCCTAAGACCTCGCTGTCGATTCAGTTGACTGGCGTTGTGGCCTCTACTGCAGAGCAGCATGGGCTGGCTGTGATCGAATCCAGCGGCAGCCAGAACACCTATAGCCTGGGCGACAAGATCAAGGGCACCTCGGCCTCGCTTAAAGAGGTGTATGCCGATCGCATCATCATCTCCAACAGTGGTCGCTACGAGACACTGATGCTCGACGGCCTCAAGTATGAGACCCAAGGCGCCGCCAATAGCCAGTTGCAAGAGGCGCGTTCCTCTCGCGATGTACGCACCATAGACAAACGTAGCAACAGCGCCGTCTCTAAAGAGCTGGAAGAGTCGCGCGACGCTCTGCTGGAAGACCCCAGCAAGATCACAGATTACCTTGCCATCTCACCGGTCAATGTCGGCGGCGAGCTGCAGGGGTATCGCCTGAATCCGGGCAAGGACAGACAATTATTTGAACAGGCTGGCTTTAAGGCCAACGATTTAGCAAAATCAATGAACGGCTATGATCTGACTGATATGAGCCAAGCATTGGAAGTGATGGCGCAGTTGCCAGAATTGACCGAAATTTCTCTGATGGTTGAAAGAGAGGGTCAGCTGGTTGAGATCATGTTTAGTTTGCCGCAATAAAAAGGGTTAGGGGAAGTCATTAATGAACAACAAGAAAATACGCCGCAATCTTATCGCGAGCGTCGTGATGGGCGCCTCGCTGTTAGCGCCACAAGTGGCGTGGTCGGAACAATACGCGGCTAATTTCAAGGGCACTGACATTCAGGAATTTATCAACATAGTTGGCAAGAACCTGAACCGGACTATCATCGTCGACCCTACTGTACGCGGCAAGATCAACGTACGCAGTTACGATCTGCTTAACGACGAGCAGTACTATCAATTTTTCCTTAACGTGTTGCAGGTCTATGGCTACGCCGTAGTCGAGATGGACAACAACATCATCAAGGTGATCAAGGACAAAGACGCCAAGACCTCGGCGATCCGCGTTGCCGACGACAGCACCCCTGGCCTTGGCGATGAGATGGTGACCCGCATCGTCGCGCTCTATAACACAGAGGCCAAACAGCTTGCCCCATTATTACGTCAGCTAAACGACAACGCTGGTGGTGGTAACGTGGTCAACTATGACCCGTCGAACGTATTGATGATCTCCGGCCGTGCGGCCGTGGTGAACAAGCTGGTGGAAATTGTCCGCCGCGTTGATAAGCAGGGTGATACCGAGGTACAGGTTGTGCCGCTGGAATACGCCTCTGCTGGCGAGATGGTGCGCATTATCGACACCCTTTATCGCGCCAGCGCCAACCAATCCCAGCTGCCTGGTCAGGCGCCTAAGGTGGTTGCCGACGAGCGTACCAACGCCGTAATCGTCAGCGGTGATGAGAAGAGTCGTCAGCGCGTGGTGGCCCTGATTAAGAAGTTAGATGCCGAGCAGGCGACCACAGGTAATACCAAGGTGCGTTACTTGCGTTATGCCAAGGCCGAAGACTTAGTGGAAGTGCTGACCGGCTTTGCCGAGAAGCTGGCCAAAGATCAGGAGGGCGGTCAGGCCCAGGGTGGTCGCAGCAAGCGCCGCAACGAAATTAACATCATGGCTCACCCAGACACCAACGCCCTTGTGATCAGCGCCGAGCCGGACCAGATGCGCACCCTTGAGAGTGTCATCAACCAGCTGGATATTCGCCGCGCGCAAGTATTGGTGGAAGCCATTATCGTCGAGGTCGCCGAGGGTGACGATGTCGGTTTTGGTGTGCAGTGGGCCACAGAGGCCGGTGGCGGTACTCAGTTTAATAACCTAGGCCCCACCATCGGCGAGATCGGTGCCGGTATCTGGCAGGCACAAGATCAGAAAGCATCGCAAACATGTTCGGGGGCAGGTGATAATCAGACCTGTACCAAGAATCCGGATACCAAAGGTGACATCACCCTGCTAGCCCAGGCGCTGGGCAAGGTCAACGGTATGGCCTGGGGCGTAGCCATGGGTGACTTCGGCGCCCTGATCCAGGCGGTATCGAGCGATACCAAGTCGAACGTGCTGGCAACCCCTTCTATCACTACTCTAGATAACCAGGAAGCCTCCTTCATCGTGGGTGATGAGGTGCCTGTGCTGACAGGTAGCCAAAACTCCAGCAATGGTAACAGCAACCCCTTCCAGACGGTTGAGCGTAAGGAAGTGGGCGTGAAGTTAAAGGTTGTGCCACAGATCAACGAAGGCACCACGGTTAAGCTCACCATCGAACAGGAAGTCTCAGGCATCAATGGTAAGACTGGGGTCGACGTGACCTTCGCCACTCGTCGTCTGACCACTACCGTGATGGCCGATTCAGGCCAGATCGTGGTGCTCGGTGGTCTGATCAATGAAGAGGTGCAGGAGAGCGTGCAGAAGGTGCCTTTCCTCGGTGACATCCCTATTTTAGGTCACCTGTTTAAGTCCTCTTCTAGCGGTAAGAAGAAGAAAAACCTCATGGTCTTCATCAAGCCGACCATCATACGCGATGGCGTGACCATGGAAGGCATTGCCGGTCGTAAGTACAACTACTTCCGTGCCCTGCAGCTCGAGCAGCAGGAACGTGGCGTGAACCTGATGCCAAATACCAGTGTGCCTATCCTGGAAGAGTGGAATCAGGCAGAGTACCTGCCGCCTGAAGTTAACGAAGTACTGCAGCGTTATAAGGATCGCAAGGGGTTAGATACCAAGATGCGTGAAACCGATCCAGCGCTGAAACAGATCAACGAAAACAAGCAGCAAGATAAGCAAGATGAGTGATATCCAAGCCGCGCAAAACGAGGAACTGGCCCAGGTAACGAGTGAACTCGGGCTAGCCTCGGAGGCCGAATCCGATGAGGTATTTCACTCAAGCAGCCGGGATCGTCTGCCCTTCGCCTTCGCCCACAGATTCGAGTTGGTGCTGGAGAAGGACGACGAAGCCGGATTAACCCTGTACCACACCGCCAACACGCCTATCGACGCTATGTTGGAGGTGCGCCGTTACACAGGAAAAGAGCTGGCACTGGCGCAGCTGGAGCCCTCTGTGTTCGAGGCCAAGCTGACTCAGGTCTATCAGGCCAACTCTTCCGAGGCGCAGCAGCTGATGGAAGATATCGGCAACGAGATGGATCTGTTTACCCTGGCCGAGGAGCTGCCACAGACAGAGGATCTGCTTGAGGGTGACGACGATGCACCTATCATCAAGCTGATCAACGCGCTCCTGTCCGAGGCGATCAAAGAGGAAGCCTCGGATATCCATATCGAGACCTACGAGAAGCAGCTGGTGGTGCGTTTCCGCGTCGACGGTGTGCTCAAAGAAGTACTCAAGCCCAATCGTAAGCTCTCCTCGCTGCTAGTCTCGCGTATCAAGGTAATGGCGCGTCTGGATATCGCCGAGAAGCGGGTGCCGCAAGATGGCCGCATCTCGCTGCGTATCGCCGGTCGTGCGGTGGACGTGCGTGTTTCGACCATGCCTTCCAGCCACGGCGAGCGAGTGGTGCTGCGTCTGCTGGATAAGAATGCCGGCAACCTGGATCTTAAACAGCTGGGGATGACAGATGAGATACGTCATCAGTTCGACGAGCTGATTCGCAAGCCCCACGGCATCATCCTGGTCACAGGCCCTACGGGCTCGGGTAAGAGTACCACCCTGTATGCGGGTCTGACCGAGATCAACGCCATCGACACTAACATACTGACCGTCGAAGACCCGATTGAATATGAACTGCCTGGCATAGGCCAGACCCAGGTCAATACCAAGGTCGACATGACCTTCGCCCGTGGTCTGAGGGCCATACTGCGTCAAGACCCTGACGTGGTGATGATAGGTGAGATCCGTGACCTGGAAACTGCGCAGATCGCGGTTCAGGCCTCGCTAACGGGTCACCTGGTTATCTCTACCCTGCATACCAATACCGCCTCGGGCGCTATCACGCGTCTGCAGGACATGGGCGTCGAGCCTTTCCTAGTTTCCTCGAGTCTGCTCGGGGTGCTGGCGCAGCGCCTGATCCGTACCCTGTGCCCTAGTTGTAAGACAGAGCATACGCCGGACCTGCGTGAGCGCGAGCTACTCGGGATCAGCGAAGACGATCCGCGCACCATCTACCGGGCGACCGGCTGTTCGGCCTGTGGCCACAATGGCTACCGTGGCCGTACCGGTATCCACGAGCTGCTGCTGGTAGACGACTATGTACGCGAGTTGATCCACACGGGGCGTGGCGAGCTGGCCATCGAGAAGCATATTCGTAAGACGGTACCTAGCATTCGCCATGACGGCATGATCAAAGTCCTCGCCGGGGTGACTACGCTGGAAGAAGTGCTGCGCGTCACTCGTGAGGAGTAGCCATGCCAGCATTTGAGTACAAGGCGTTAAACGCCCAGGGCAAACAGCAGAAAGGGGTTGTCGAGGCCGACACGGCTCGTCATGCCAGGGGGCAACTGCGCGAGCTGCGTCTAATGCCATTGGAGATCACTCCCGTGGTCGAGAAGGAAGCCAAGGCAAAGAGCGGCGGTTTCAGCTTCAAGCGCGGCATCTCGGTCGCCGAGCTGGCACTGATCACCCGGCAGATCGCCACCCTGGTGGCGGCCGGCCTGCCGGTGGAAGAGGCCCTCAAGGCCGTGGGGCAGCAGTGTGAAAAGGATCGTCTCGCCAGCATGGTGATGGCGGTGCGCTCTCGCGTGGTTGAGGGTTACAGCCTGGCCGATTCCATGGCCGAATTTCCCCATATCTTCGACGATCTCTACCGGGCCATGGTTGCCTCGGGTGAGAAATCGGGCCATCTCGAGGTAGTGCTCAACCGCCTCGCCGACTATACCGAGCGTCGTCAGCAGCTCAAGGGCAAGATGACCCAGGCGATGATCTATCCCATCGTTTTGACCCTGGTCGCCATCAGCGTGATCGCCATCCTGCTGGCCGCCGTGGTGCCTCAGGTGGTGGGTCAGTTCGAACATATGGGTCAGGAACTGCCCTGGACGACACAGTTTTTGATCGCCTCATCGGATTTTGTTCGCGACTATGGCCTGATCGTTATAGGCGTCATCATCGCCTTAGTGGTGGGTGCCAAGCAGCTGCTGCGCAGCGCGGCCAACCGGATGAAGTACGATAGCGCAATATTAAAGATGCCGGTTGTCGGCCGGGTGAGTAAGGGCTTGAATACGGCGCGTTTTGCACGCACCCTGAGTATCCTTACCGCCAGTTCGGTTCCTCTGCTCGATGCCATGCGTATCGCCAGCGAGGTATTGATGAATGTCCGGGTACGGGCGGCGGTCGAAGAGGCTACCGCCAGGGTACGTGAAGGTACTAGCCTGGGCGCGGCGCTTGCCAATACTAAACTTTTTCCCCCAATGATGCTCTATATGATCACCTCGGGTGAAAAGAGTGGTCAGCTGGAGCAGATGCTTGAGCGCGCCGCCGACAACCAAGACAGAGAATTTGAGTCTAACGTCAACATCGCCCTTGGGGTGTTCGAGCCCATGCTGGTGGTCAGCATGGCGGCCGTGGTGCTGTTTATCGTCCTGGCGATTTTGCAGCCGATCTTAGAACTCAACAACATGATTAGTGGTTAACGCCCAAGCGTTTATCACCAACTGCCGTCCTAGCCGCAGATGTTAGGGCATTTTTTATAGAGGAAGTATTAATGCAAGCAAGAAACAAGCAAAAAGGTTTTACCCTACTGGAAGTTATGGTGGTTATCGTTATCTTAGGGATCCTTGCTTCTATGGTTGTGCCTAACCTTATGGGCAACAAAGATAAAGCCGACATCCAAAAGGCGGTATCTGACATTGTTGCACTGGAAAATGCCTTGGACATGTATCGTCTGGACAACAGCGTCTATCCGACAACAGAGCAGGGCCTCGAAGCCCTGGTACAGAAGCCGACTATCTCACCCGAGCCGCGCAACTACCGCGCAGACGGTTATGTGAAGCGTCTGCCACAGGACCCATGGCGTAACGATTACCTGCTACTGAGCCCAGGCGAGCAGGGTAAGATCGACATCTTCAGTGCCGGTCCTGACGGTCAGCCGGGTACCGAAGACGATATCGGTAACTGGAATCTGCAAGATTTCCAATAAGCCTTAAGACGAGTCTGTTTATGCGTGGCGTCCGCCAATTCGGTTTCACCCTGCTAGAGGTCCTGCTGGTCGTCTTGCTGATGGGATTGGCTGCCGCCGCGGTGACTTATACCACGAGCGGCGCCGACCAACACAAGGCGCTGGAGCATACGGCGCGCCAGTTTATGGCGGCCACCGAGCTGGTGTTGGATGAGACCATACTCAGCGGCCACTTCATTGGCATCGTCATCGATAAGCAGCGCTACGAGTTTGTCGTCTACGATGAGGGTAAATGGAAGCCGCTGCAGCAAGATCGCCTGCTGGCGGCCAAAGAGATGGAGCCAGGTGTCGAGATGCATCTGGTGCTCGACGGCCTGCCTCTGACTCAGGAAGATGAAGAGGATGAATCCTGGTTCGATGAGCCGCTTATCGAGCGTAGCGAAGAAGAGAAGAAAAAGTTTCCCGAACCTCAGGTGCTGCTGTTTCCTAGCGGCGAGATGAGCGTCTTCGAGCTGACCTTCGTCGGTAAAGATGAGCGTGGCCAGGAGATTGAGGCCCTGGTGGTTGGCGATGCCCTAGGCCGCCTGACCCTGGGCAGAAAGGATGGATTCGATGAGTAAGCGCAGGCCAAGCTTGAGTCTCACGGGCAGACGCCGCAGCGCCGGCATGACCCTGCTCGAGGTGATTGTGGCCCTCATGGTGTTTGCCATCGCCGCCGTCTCCATCACCAAGAGCCTGGGTGAGCAGATGGCCAACATGCCGATCTTAGAGGAGCGCACCCTGGCCCAGTGGGTGGCCAGCAATCAGATGGTGGATGCGCGTCTGGAGAAGAAATTCCCGGATCTCGGCCGTAAAGACGGTAGCGTCGAACTGGCGGGAAAAGAGTGGTACTGGCGTAAAGAGGTGGTGAAGACCACAGATGATAATTTTCGAATGATACGCATCAGTGTCAGTGACGATGAGCGCTATAAGCGCATCATCGCCCAGGTGAGCAGTTATGTGCTTAAGCAAGACTAAGCAGGCACAGGGCTTTACCCTGCTGGAGATGCTGATCGCCATCGCCATCTTTGCCATGCTGGGGCTGGCGGCGAATGCCGTGCTCAGCACTGTAATGAAAAACGATGAGGTTACCGCCGAGTTTGCCCAACGGCTCAAGTCGTTGCAACAGGGCTTCGGTGCCCTGGAGCGGGATTTTGGCCAGATGGTGGCCCGTACTCCGCGTCTGTTAGAAGGCGGGCGTGGCTCGACCGTGATTCAGACCGGCAAAGATCTGTTCGATTCAGAGTCTGAGGCCATCGTCTTCTACCGTATCGGCTGGTTGAACCCAGACGGGCTCTTGCCCCGGGGCAGCCTGCAGTCGGTGGCCTATGTGGTACAGGAAAATAACCTGGAGCGTTGGTATTTTCCCTATCCCGAGCCGGAGTTTGGCGCCGAGCCGATTAAGACTGTGGTGATTAAAAATGTCCTCTCTGTGGAGTATTCCTTCTATGTCGAGGACAAGTGGCAGCGTAAGTTTGATGCCACTAGCCTGCCCAAGGCGATCGCCATGGAAATTGAGGTGGAAGGCCTGGGTAAGGTACAGCGCAAGTTCCTGTTACCTTTGGGCGCTATGCTGAGTGAAAATGGCTCGGGCAACAACAACGGTAACAATAACGGGAATAACAACGGCAGCAATAACGGTAATAACGGCGGCAATAACAACGGCAACAACTCCGGCGGCAACAGCGACGGAGGTAAAGATGGCGGTTCCGATGGCGAGGAAGATGAAAATGGGTAACTTGCCAGGAAAGCAGCGTGGGGTCGCGCTGATCGTCGTCTTGTTGATCGTGGCCATGATCGCCATCATAGCCACCAACATCAACAGCCGTAACCAGATCTCGGTGCGCCGCACCATCAACCTGGCGCAGTATGATCAAGCCTATTGGTATGCGATCTCGGCCGAAGAGTTGGCCAAGAAGGTGTTGAAACAAGATTTGGATGATGCCGATGAGGGCAAGGTGCATCGTCAGCAATATTGGGCCCAGGCCGATGTGGTGTTTCCCGCCGAGCAGGGTGAGATAGGCGGTCGTATCAGCGATCTACAGGCCTGTTTTAACCTAAATGCCCTGGCGATCGAGACCACAGAGGTGGAAAACGGCCAGCCCAAGCTGCCGCTGCCGGCGGTACAATTTAAGGGGCTGTTGGTGGCGCTGGGGATGGATGACTTCTCCGCCGAGCGTCTGACCCATACGCTGAAAGATTATATCGATGAGGATACGGTCGCCAGCCCGTTCGGCGCCGAAGATGCCGACTATGAGTCGCGCACCGTGCCTTACCGGGCGGCTAACACCCTGATGAGCCATCGCAGCGAGCTGCGGGCGGTGATCGGCTTTAGCCAGGAGGTCTACCTCAAGTTGGCGCCCTATATCTGCGTCATCCCCGGCTATGACCGCCAGGTGCTGAACGTCAACACCATAGAGGTGGAGCAGGCGGCGCTGCTGGCGGGCATGTTTGACAATAAGATCAGCGTGGGCGAGGCCGAAAGCATCATTAATCAGCGACCGGGCGACGGCTATGACAGCCTGGATGACTTCTGGTCTAATGGTTCTATCTCAGGGCTGCGCCAGGACAAGAATCTGGAATCGAGCTTTAGCCTCAAGAGTAAGTATTTTCTGCTGGAGGCGGGCGCTAAGGTTGATAGCGCCACCTTTAGGATGCAAAGTGTATTACGTGTGGGCGGTAACAACCAGCTGGACGTCTTGACCCGTCAATATGGCGGCCAAAAATAATCACTTAGGTGAGCAGCGCTCGTCTAGGCTAATAAAAGGACAAGCTCATCGAGAGCAACTTAATGAGACTTGTGGAGAAAGACATTGAGTGAAAGATTATTTATCCGATTAGGAAGAAGCGCGGAGCAGAGCTGCTCTTGGCTGGTATGGTCGGAGCAAGAGCAGGAGATCATCGCCTCGGGAGAGCTGAGCGACGCCCAGGGGCTGTCGACCCTGACCGAGCGCGCCGGCAACCGTCCGGTGGATATTCTGGTGCCCGCCTCTGCCATTACCCTCACCTCGGTGCAGCTACCGGAAAAGGGCCAGCGTCAGGCGCTTAAGGCCCTGCCTTTCATGCTAGAAGAGACCCTGGCCGAGAATGTCGATGAACTGCATTTTGTCCCTGGTCCCCGCAATGGCGAGTCGCTGAGTGTTGCCGTGGTGGCCCACGAGCAGATGCAGACTTGGCTCTCTTGGTTGAGCGAGGCCGGTATCAAGGCGCGTCAACTGGTGCCCGACTGTCTGGCGCTACCGCTACAGGAATGCCAATGGGCGGCGATGAAATTTGGCCCAGATTACCTGCTGCGTACCAGCACGGGGAGCGGCGTCAGCCTGGATGCCAGCTGGTTCCAGGCCGCTCTGCCAAGACTCGCCGAGGCCCAGGAAGAGACGCCAATCACCCTGGCGAGCTACAGCGATCTGGATATTCAAGGGGTCGAGGTCAAGCCTCAGCCGCTGGATCTGCCCATGTTGGTGTTGGCCAAGGGGATCCTCAACGCGCCACTAAACTTGCTCAGCGGTATCTATACCCCTAAGCGCGAATACAGCAAGCATCTGCTGTTATGGCGTAACGCCGCCATCGTCATCCTGGTGGCCCTGGTGTTGGCTCTGGTCAACAAGGGACTCAATATTCATCAGCTGAACGTCGAGCGAGAAGGTCTGCAGCAACAGACGGGCGAGATCTTCAAGCAGGTGATGGGTAGCTCGCGCATGGTGAACGTGCGCTCGCAGATGGAGAGTCAGCTACGCACCCTGCAAGGGGCGGGCGGCGGCATGGCCTTCTTCACCATGCTCGACGATCTTGCCGTTGGTTTCGATAAGGTGCCTGAGCTCAAGCCTACCAGCCTGCGATTCGACGGAGGCCGTAATGAGCTGCGCATGCAGATCACCGCCAAGAGCTATGCCCAGATCGAACAGTTTAAGGAGCTGATCTCGCCTCACTTCCAGGTGGATTCTGGCGCCATGAACAGCGGCGAAGATGAAGTGACCAGTACCTTAACCCTGAGGAGCAAGTAAGATGGACAACATTAAGACGTGGTGGAATGGCTTAGTGTTGCGCGAGCAGCAGCTCGTGGCGGCTTGCGCCATAGTGTTGGTGCTCGGCATCTTCTACTGGGGGATCTGGACGCCGATCAGCCAGGCCGAAGAGGATGCCCAGCGCAATCTGACGGCTCAGGAGAGCACACTTAACTATGTGAAGCAGACGGCCAACAAGATAGCCGGCCTCAAGCAGTCTGGCGGTAAGAAGGGCTTCTCCGGTAGCCTCAGCGCCGTGGTGACCCAGAGCGCCAAAAGCTATGGCCTGGAGATCACCCGCATGCAGCCCCAGGGTAACAAGATCCAGGTGTGGATGGATGAGGTGCCCTTCGATTCGCTCTTGGATTACCTGAGCGATCTGGTACAACAGAAGGGGCTCTCCCTGGAGAATATCGATCTGGCCGATGGTGAGACCGAAGGCTTCGTCAAGGTGCGTCGCATCCAGTTCTCGCAGTAACAAAGTAGTAAGGGTTTTTTGTGAGTCTAGTGAAAAAAATTGTTATCGGCGTTTTCGTCTATCTGGTGTTTCTGATCGCCCTGTTTCCGGCGAGTGTGGCGGTTAAGTTAGCGTCCCTGCCTAAGCAGGTGAACGCCTCTGGGATCTCTGGCACCATCTGGTCCGGTGAGATTGATAGCTTAATGCTGCAGAAGCGTCGCCTGGAGCAGGTGAGCTGGCAGCTGAGCCCCTGGGGACTGCTGACGGGCAGGGCTAACATCGACTTCGTGGTGGGCAGCCGCGCCACCGCCGTAAATGGTAAGGGTTTCGTGAGTCTGTCTATGTCTGGTATCGATGCCAGCGGCGTGCGTTTCGATGCGCCGAGCGAGTTCCTGGTGGGCAACGCGCGTCTGCCGTTTCGTACTCAGGTGGGGGGCAACTTCAGCCTGATGCTGCAAGACCTGGAGCAGGGCGTACCCTGGTGTCAGCAGCTTACGGGTAAACTCTTTGCCCAGCAGCTGCAGGTAAATAACCAGTTCGGCAAGTATCCTCTGGGGGATGTCGCCGTGGCGCTGAGCTGTGTCGATGGCAACATCAAGGTGCAGACGGATGACAGCATGAATGCCTTAGGGCTTAGTGGCCATGCGCTGCTTAAGGCCGACAAGCTGGTGCAGGTAACCGCCAAGATCAAAGAGACAGAGGCGCAGCCCGATGATCTTAAGCAGGCGCTAAGCTTCCTCGGTAAACGCGACAGCCAGGGCTACTACCCGATCAACTATCAGGGACGGGTCCCCGGCCTCTAGTGGTTGATATTAAGATATAAAAAAGCCCCTTTACGGGGCTTTTTTAATGGCTGCTTCTCTTTAGCAAAAGATCAGCGTTTAGGCCTGATTGTCGGTCATGCCTTGCTGCATCACGCGCTGGCGATATTCCAGCAGGCTGAAGACGCCAAAGAGCATGACACTCAGGTAATGGCCGTAACCTATGGTCATCAGTGGCCTAAACAGGGTGCGGAAGATCAGCGTCTGCAGGCCGTGCATCACCAGGGTGATCCCCAGCAGTAGCGTCAGCAGCATGCCTATGTTGCCTTCTGCCGGGACAAACAGGTTGTAGAGCATCACGGCCCAGGCAAACAGGGTGATCCCCTTGCCGATGAGAATGACCATTTTCATTATTCAGCCTCCACACGTTCGACTCGATAAAGACGATAGGTTACCTGACCGGCCTGTTTCTCCTTGAGAGGAAGCCAGCGGGCAGGCAAATTTAGCGGCGGATGCTCACGTTCTGTCTCCACATAGACGAGCGCATCCTCATTGAGCCATGCCTGGTCATTCAGGCCGTCGATACAGGCCTGGGCCAACCCCTTGCGAAAGGGGGGATCGATGAAGACCACATCGAAGCCCTCGGCGGGCGGCGTCTTGAGCTGCACTAAGGTGTCGCCCTGTACCACCTCGGCGCAGTCGCATTTAAGGGTGGCAAGGTTCTGCTTGAGCTGTTTGGCCGCGCCGGCCTGTAGCTCGAATACCTTGGCGTATTTAGCGTAGCGAGAGAGCGCCTCGAAGCAGAGGGCGCCGCTGCCGCCGAAGCAGTCGAGCACGCGGGCACCGGGAAGATCCCCCGCGATCCAGTTAAACAGGGTTTCCCTGACTCTGTCTGTGGTGGGCCTTAGCCCCTCGAGATCTTGGATCGGGAGTTTTCTGGAACGCCATTGTCCGGCGATGATCCTCACCTGTCCGCTTGCGGGTCGATTTCTTGCCATTTTCTACCTGTATTTTGTGGATTCATTTAGCGGAATTTGGCCTGACCAGATTAAGTGTTAGACTGTTGCGCTAAATTGAGGTCGCTATTTTAACGTAAAGCATAATAAAAAGGTGTAAAGCCCGGGGCATTAACGAAAAAAATGCCGTGTTTTTCTGCGTCAATAGCCTAGCTATCTGGTTATAATAACGGGCGCAAAACGACTTTATAGCGAATTTTGAATCAGTTAGTTGAGTACTGGTATTACACATGGCAAAAAAAGGTTTTTTTTCTTGGTTCCGCAAAGATAAATCTAAGCAGGAAGCGGCGGCACCAGAAGTAGAAGTTTCGACCCAGGCAGAAGCCGAACAGGCTAGCGTCGAAGAAGAGAATGCACGCCTAGCTGCAGAGCAGGCAGAGCAGGCAGAGCAGGCAGAGCAGGCAGAGCAAGAACGCCTTGCAGCCGAACAGGCTGAGCAGCAACGCATCGCCGAGGAGCAGGCCCGCATCGAAGCGGAGAATGCCCGTCTGGCAGCCGAGCAGGCCCGTCTCGAAGCAGAGAGTGAGCGTCTAGCAGCCGAACAAGCTGAGCAGCAACGCCTAGCCGAGGAGCAGGCCCGCGTCGAGGCAGAGAATGCCCGTCAAGCTGCCGAACAGGCCCGTCTCGAAGCAGAGAGTGAGCGTCTAGCCGCAGAACAAGCTGAGCAGCAGCGCATTGCCGAGGAGCAGGCCCGCATCGAGGCTGAGAATGCCCGTCAAGCTGCCGAGCAAGCCCGTCTCGAAGCAGAGAGTGAGCGCCTTGCAGCCGAACAAGCTGAGCAGGAGCGTCTAGCTGCGGAGCGGGCTGAGCAGCAACGCATCGCCGAGGAGCAGGCCCGCGCCGAGGCAGAGAATGCCCGTCTTGCTGCCGAGCAGGCAGAGCAAGAACGCCTTGCAGCCGAACAAGCTGAGCAGGAGCGTCTAGCTGCGGAACAAGCTGAGCAAGAACGTCTGGCAGCCGAGCAGGCAGAGAAGGAGCATCTAGCGGCTGAGCAAGCAGAACAGGCAGCGCAAGAGGAGCAGGTTGAACAACAGCCCGAGCCTCAGCAGAAGCCGACTAAAGAGGGTTTCTTTGCCCGCCTGAAACGCGGACTGAAGCGCACCAGCGAGAATATCGGTAGTGGCTTCATCGGCCTGTTCAAGGGCAAGAAGATCGATGATGAGCTGTTCGAAGAGCTGGAAGAGCAGCTGTTGATCGCCGATGTGGGAGTAGAAACCACCAGTCGCCTGATCGCCAGCCTGACCGAGCAGGCAAGCCGTAAGCAGCTGAAAGATGGCGAGGCCCTCTATGAGCTGATGCGTGAAGAGATGCAGAAGACCCTGGAGCCCGTGAGCATTCCTCTGGTGCCGGAAAACAGTGACGGACCTTTCGTTATCCTTATGGTCGGCGTTAACGGCGTGGGTAAGACCACCACTATCGGTAAGCTGGCCAAACAGTATCAACAGCAGGGCAAGTCGGTGATGTTGGCGGCGGGTGATACCTTCCGCGCCGCGGCCGTCGAGCAGCTGCAGGTCTGGGGTCAGCGCAACGATATTCCAGTGATCGCCCAGCACACAGGCGCAGACAGTGCCTCGGTACTGTTTGATGCGCTGCAGGCGGCGCGTGCCCGTAAGATAGATATCTTGATCGCCGATACGGCGGGACGCCTACAGAATAAGGCCCATCTGATGGATGAGCTGAAGAAAGTGGTGCGTGTGATGAAGAAACAAGATGAGAGCGCACCGCACGAGGTGATGTTGACCCTGGATGCGAGTACGGGTCAGAATGCCATTAGCCAGGCGCAGCTGTTCAAAGAGGCGGTTGGCGTCACGGGTATCACCATGAGCAAGCTCGATGGCACGGCCAAGGGCGGTGTGATCTTCGCCATTGCCGATAAATTTGGCATACCAATTAGACACATAGGTGTCGGTGAGCAGATCGATGATCTAAGAACTTTCGATGCGAAAGACTTTATCGACGCCCTGTTCAGCCATGAGGATGAGGCCAAGTAGCAAACGGCTAGGCGTAAAGCCAGGGCCAGTCGAATTCGGCTGGTCCATCAAAACACTATTGCAGCATCTAAGATTGGGTACTTATGATTCGATTTGAGCAGGTTAGCAAGGTTTATCCCGGTGGTCAGAAGGCCCTCACCGATGTGAGTTTTCATTTGAAACGTGGTGAGATGGCATTCTTAACCGGCCACTCTGGGGCAGGCAAGAGTACTCTGCTTAAGTTGATCACAGTAATCGAGAGGGCTAATGCCGGCCGTGTCTCCATTAATGGTCACGACATCGCCAGCATACGTCCAAAGGATGTCCCCTTCCTGCGCCGTGATATCGGCATGATCTTCCAAAACCATCACCTGCTGATGGACCGCAGCGTCTTCGACAATATAGCCTTGCCTCTGGTGATCGAGGGCTTCGCCCTGCATGAGATCAAGAAGCGGGTGCTGGCAGCGCTGGATATGGTGGGCCTGTATGGCAAGGAGCGTCACTACCCCATCATGTTATCCGGTGGTGAACAGCAGCGGGTGGGGATCGCCCGTGCCATCGTCAACAAGCCGCCTCTGCTGCTGGCCGATGAGCCCACGGGTAACTTGGACCCTAAGTTGTCCATGGATATCCTGCGCCTGTTTGAAACCTTTAACGATGCCGGCACAACCGTGCTGATCGCCACTCACGATCTGGGCCTGATCGCCAGAATGCGTTATCGCACCCTGACCCTGAAACAGGGCCGTATCCTGGGCGGAGACGAGCTGGCGAGCACTCACACAACTGCCAGCGCCTTCGGCCAATAATTGAGGAGAGTCAGATGAGTCAGCAACCTCAATTGGTGCGCAGTAAGCTGCCTATCAGCGGTCGTATCGTGATGTTTTTCATCCGTCATATTCAACATGCCATGGGCAGCATGGGGGAGTTGTGGCGCAATCCGGTTTCTTCCCTGATGACCATGGCCGTGCTGGGGGTAAGTCTTAGCCTGCCGGCGGCCCTGCAGGTGTTGGTGAAGAATGCCGAGACCATTACTCAGTCCTGGAACAGCGCCGCCGAGATCTCCCTGTTTATCGACGAGGGGCGCAGCGAGCGTAGCATACAGAGCCTCATCAGCCGTATCAGCGCCTACCCTGAGGTGAGCGCCGTCAGCTATATCGACCGCGACAAGGCCCTGGAGGAGTTTCAGCGCCTGTCCGGCTTCGGCGAGGCCCTGGCCTATCTGGATGAGAACCCGCTACCTGCGGTGATCACGGTAACCCCGGGCATCAAGCACGCCAGCCCTAATGGTGCCCGCGAGCTGCTGAAGAAGCTGGAGCTGGAACCTGAGGTGAGCTTTGGTCGCCTGGATATCGAGTGGCTGGAGCGTCTGCAGGCCGTGGTGAGGCTGCTGGAGCGCACCGTGATGGCCATCGCCGCACTGCTGGTGTTGGCCGTGGTGCTGGTGATAGGTAACACCATACGTCTGGCGATCATGAACCGCCGCACCGAGATCGAGGTGATGAAACTGGTGGGCGCCACAGAGGCCTTCATTCAGCGCCCCTTCCTCTATACCGGGATCTGGTTTGGGGTGATCGGCGGCGTGTTGGCCTGGGTGATCATCAATCTGTTGGTCTGGTATCTGGACGGCGCGCTGGCGAGCCTGCTCGGCCTCTATGGCAGTACGCTGGAGATGCAGTCGTTGACCCTGGTTGAGCTGGGCGAGTTGATACTCTTGGCCTCCTTCCTCGGTTGGTTAGGTTCCTACCTGTCGGTGCGTCAACACCTAAGGGCGATCGAGCCTTCCTAGGGGCTGTACCACACTGGCTAAGCGGGTATTTATTGCGGCAGAAATAGGCTGGCCTGGGGGCTGGACTCCCGGGAATTTATGAACTAATTTTCACTTGCAATGTCTATAGAATCGGGTGAAATTAAACCCTGTTCAGCTTCGAGTGTTGACATAGACTGTCAGATAGTTAATAGTTCATCAGCTTGTCCCTGGGCGTAATCCCCTTTCTTTATACTCCCACGGAATGCCGCTTTCAGGCGGTGCTGAGCACACAAAGCGTTAAATTTAAGCTAGATAAGAAGTTAGGAGCGTTAATGACAAATCAAACGCAATCAATGGCACTAATGGTACCTCAAAGCAGCAGTAGCATAGAGGCTTATATCCATTCTGCACACAACATTCCTATGTTGGAGGCGAATGAGGAGTATGAGCTGGCGAAACGTCTGCAGGAGACCGGTGACATTCAGGCTGCGAAGCAGTTGATTATGTCTCATCTTCGTTTCGTTATTCATGTCGCCAAAGGTTACGCGGGTTATGGTCTGCCACAGGCGGATTTGATCCAGGAAGGTAACATTGGTCTGATGAAGGCGGTAAAGCGCTTTGATCCCGATGTGGGTGTACGTCTTGTCTCGTTTGCCGTGCATTGGATTAAAGCCGAGATCCACGAATACGTGCTGAAAAACTGGCGTATCGTTAAGGTCGCGACCACCAAGGCGCAGCGTAAGCTGTTCTTCAATCTGCGTAAGGCTAAGAAACGTCTTGGCTGGTTCAGCGATGAAGAGGTGACCATGGTTGCCGAAAACCTGGGCGTCTCGAAGAGCGATGTGACAGAGATGGAATCACGCATGGCGGCGCAGGATCCAGCCTTCGATCTGGCCAGCGACAACGATGACGATCAGGACTATGCCCCGGTGCATTACCTTGAGGATCATTCGTCGGATATCGCCTCTCAGGTCGAAAACGACAACTTCGAAGCCGATAACCAAACCCGTCTTCTGGCGGCCATCAAGACTCTTGATGAGCGTAGCCAGCATATTCTACAGGCGCGTTGGTTAGACGAAGAGAAGACCACGCTGCAAGAGCTGGCGGCCACTTATCAAGTTTCTGCCGAGCGTATCAGGCAGCTTGAGAAGAACGCCATGAACAAGCTCAAGGGTCGCATGGAAATGTAACGCCCCTTGTGTGAATGACTAAGAATGAAAAAACCTGCTATCAAGCAGGTTTTTTTGTGGCTAATCCATGACGTTCGACCACCGCCTGTATCACGAGTTTGCGGGGCAACTTGAGCCCCGTCTGCTCAACCTCGGGCCAGGGGAAATAGCGCCTTGGGCGTTTAAAGCGGGCGATATGCTGGCAGAGAAACCCTTCGAGCTTCTCAAGCGATGCGACTTCCCCCTTGATGATGGCCGCCGGCAGCAGGCCGAACTCCTCGTCGGACACGCCAAACACCAGCGCCTCTTCGATGCCGGGATAGCTTCTTAGTACTGCCTCTATCTCTTCGGGCTGCACGTTTTCACCGCCGCAGATAAACATGTTGTCTGTGCGCCCCAGTATGAGCAGCTCACCCTTGGGCGTGAACTGGCCGCGATCTTGGGTGCAGAACCAGCCATCGTCATCCAGCGGTCTGCTGATCTCATGGGGCGGTTTATCGCCCAGATAACCGAGAAACAGTGTCTCGCCGCGCACATAGATCACCTCATCGACAATTTTCAGCTCGCGTCCGGGCAAGGCAAACCCACAACTGCCCTGGGCATTGGCTCTTGCAGTGGTGATCTGCGAGCTCATCTCTGTCATGCCGTAACTGGTAAAGGCCGGAATGCCCAGCGGCGTCAGGCGTTTAATCAGCTGCTCATCTATGGCGCCGCCACCCAGCAGCAGCGCCTTGAGCCCTTTGAGACTCTCGGGGGCGTCGTTAAGTAATCTCACTAGTTGGGTGGCCACCAGAGAGAGGTGGGTCAGGGGAATAGCATTGAGCTGCTTTGCCAACGACAGATCGGGCGCCGGCAGGGTCAGGGCCGCGCCGGCCAAGGCGCAGCGATTGACTATGGCCAGGCCGCCGATGTGGAATAGTGGCAGAGAGAGCAGCCAGTTGTCCCCGAGAACAAGGGGGATCTTCTGGGTCGAGCCTAGGGCACTGGCGATATGATTGTTGAGACAGTGCACGGCGGCCTTGGGCATGCCGCTGCTGCCAGAAGTGAGTATGATGTTGCAGGGCCGCGCCGTGTCTATCCTGATTGCTTCTGCTTTGGTTGATTTCTTGCTTTCGCGAGTCGTGGCTAGTGACGCCTCGGCGTCTAAGCTGAGCGTCAGGCCTGGCTCCGGCAGTATTTCTCGATAAGTCTCGCCAGCCCAGAAATGGTTAAAGCCGTAGCGCTCGGCTATCGCAGTGATCTGCGCCTTGGGAAACCTTGGGTTTAACGGGCAGAAGATGGCGCCGAGATCGATACAGGCCCAGTAGAGGATCACCAGTGCCAGAGAGTTTTGGTCGACGCAGGCCAGCTTGTCGCCTGACGTTAAGCCCAGATCATGCAGCTGGCGCGCGCACTGTCGCACCCTTTGGGATAGTTGAGCATAGTCGATGGCGCGATAGCCACCATCACGCCAGTGATGCAGGGCGACTTGCCCGGGCGCCTTGGCCGCCATCAGGTGCAGCGGTGAGGCGTCTATGCTTTCCCGGCCAATGTCTAGGCTGATTTCCTTGCTGTGTTTCAAATCGCCTCCCGCGAGACCTGTTTCAGGCAGATCAGGTTTTCCAGCGTCAGGCAGCGATTCTTACCTGTAGATACCAGCAGATCGGCGCTAAAGGCGCTTAGGGTATCCAGTCCTGGCACCTCATCTGGGGTCAGGGCCTCGCTGAGATCTCTCAGTGCATTGATGCCCAGGCTGGCTTCCAGGCTGGCGCTGAGAATCACCCGCACGCCCGCCTCGTGGGCCTGCTGAGTCAGGGTTTGAAGATCCGCCAGCGAGCCTAAGATCATCGGCTTGACGATAAGGGCGCTGAGCCCCGGCGCCATGGTAAATCGGTAGCCTGGGCTACTCAGGCTCTCATCCAAGGCAAATCCCACGCCTAAGGCCTGATACAGGGCAGTGTTATCGCCCGGGTTTTCACAAGGCTCCTCGATATATTCGATCGCCTCCAATGGCAGACAGGCGAGAAAGTCGATCGCCGCTTCCAGGCTGAAGCAGCGGTTGGCGTCCAGCCTCAGCTTGAGGTCTGGGCGACGGGCCAGGATACGATGGATCATGGCGACCTCTTGCTCCATCGAGGTCTGTCCCACCTTGACCTTCACCGCATGAGTCGAGTTTTCCAGGGCATCTATGCGGGCATCCAGCGCCTGGGGCGATTCATCTTGGGCCTGATAGATAAGAGGGATGGTTCGCGCGCCTCGTCTGGCGGCAGGCAATCGCCCCGAGAGTCTGGCGTGAAGCAGCGAAAGGCCAAATGCCAAGGCGGGAAGTTGTGTCTCCTGGGCCAGTCTTGCCAGCTCGTCGACCGGTTGGTTTATCAGCTCATCCAGCAGGGGCATGAGTTGGTCGACCACTTGGCTCAGCGACTCCTGGCTAAAGCCTTTGAGGGGCTGTTCGTCCACATCCTGGCCGCTCAGGGGGGCTATCTCTACCTCATTGGTGACAGATTCGTCCTGCTCGGTTACCGCGCTGGCTCTGAGGACCAGCCCCTGACGGTTATCGATACGCTGCTTGCCCACCGGCAGCAGCTTGTCCAGGGGGATCTGATAGCGATAGAGGCTGAGTTGGCTGAGTATCATGCTTGTATCCTGAGATTAGCGATGAGGGTATCGCAAAAGGCCTCTGGCTGCGCCAGATGCACGTTGTGTCCGGCTTCCGGCACCTTGGTTAGGGATATTCCCTGTTTCGCCTGCCAGGCGCTCGCCAGGGCGAGAAACTTATCGTCCTGCAGGCCGACATAGTAGTGCCAGGGGAGCGCCAGCTCACTGGGTAACTGCGCCAGATCCGCCTGCTGACCCAGAGAGGTGGGCAGGTAGATGCTGGCCAGCGCCTCGGGACTATTATGGGCCCGCTTCTGGATGAGCCTCTGCCGCTGCGTGTCGCTTAGGGAGGCAAACACACCTTGTTGGTACCAGAGGGCGAGAAAATCTGTGATGGGCAGAGACAGTAACTTCTGCTGCCAGCGCCTGTCCTGCTCCACCCTCTGGGCTCTTTCTTCGTCATTGCTAAGCCCTGGGTGACAAGATTCCAGATGTAGGCTGCGCAGGCGCTCGGGCGCCCGTTTTGCAAGATGCTGGGCCAGATGCAGGGCGATGCGGCCACCGAGTGAGTAACCCAGCAGATGAAAGCGATTTACCTTTAGCTCGTCCAGTGTCGAGAGGATATGGGTCACGACCCGCTGAAAGCCTGACGAGTCTGGATCGCCTTCGAGCGAAGGGCTGGTGCCATGACCGGGCAGATCCAGGGCGATACAGCAGAAATGGTGACTGAGGCTAGGGAGGATGGCCTGCCAGTCATCTTTATCTCCCAGCAGTCCATGCAATAAGACTAAGACGGGTCTTTGGCTGTCGCCATCGCATCGGTAGGCCAGCATCAGCTTTGCTTGATCCAGGTGGCGAGGCGAGCTATCTGTTCGCTGGCCTGATCCTGCGCCACACATACCTCGATGACAGAGGCACCCGGGTAGGCCAGGGCATCGTTGTAGGCCTCGTTGAAACTCACGATATCCTCGACGCGATTGTAGGGTAGGCCGAACATGGCCGCGCCATAGCCAAATTCCAGGCCGTGGGCCAGACGATAGTAGCCGCTACGTAGCTTCTCATCGGGCACAGGCAGTAGATTGAAGATGTTGCCGCCGTCGTTGTTGAGTATGACGATTACTAGGGTGCCCTGTTGCTTCGCCGCCAGCGCAAGTGAGTTGAGATCGTGCAGCTGTGACAGATCGCCGATGACAAGCGTGGTCGAGCTGGCCTTGTGGGCCGCTATTCCACAGGCGGTGGCCAGCAGGCCGTCGATACCCGAGGCGCCGCGGTTGGTAAAGACGCGAGGCGCGAGAGGTGTGATGGGGGCGTACATGTCGTAGAGTCGTACCGGCAGGCTGTTGCCGATAAACAGCTGTTGCTCACCGTGCCCGGCGATGGTGCGCACCACCTGAGCCTCGCCAAATTCGGCGTCGTCAATCTGTTGCTGGAACAGGGTGGCCAGCTGCTCGTTGGCCTCAATCAGTTGCAGCGCCCAGTTGGCCTCGGAAGATCTCGGCCAGGGCAGTTGAGCAAAGGTGGCAAGCGGGCTTATCCACACCTGCTTGGCACTATGGCTAGGATCGAGCCGGGTCTGCTGGGGTAGCACCTGCCAGTAACGCTTCCATTTCTGCTCGCTAAGATAGCTAATCAGACGTTTCGACAGCAGACGTCCGCCGAACACCAGTACGGTATCGGCTTCCTGCAGCAGCGCCTTGGCCTTGGGTTGCAGCAGGAGTTGATCTATGTTGCCGATGGCTGCGCCATGTTGCCTCAGCTGAGACTGGGCGTCGGTCAGCAGCGGCCAGCCGAGCTTCTGCGCCAGTTCGATAAGCTGTTCGGGTTGCTGCTCGGGCGCCAGGGTGCCGGCGATGATCACGCCCTTGCCATGAACGAAGCGCGCCAGGGCGTCTGGCGTCGGTGCGCTGATCAGCTGTGCGTCGGCAAACAGGTTATAGGGCTGGGCGCTATGTTGCCAGTTGCCCAGCGGGCTTAGGTAGTGGGTGAAATCGGCGCTCATGGAGCCCGGGTAGAGGGGCTCTCGGTACATGCAGTTGACGTGTATCGGCCCCTTGGCGTTGGCGACCGACTCATCCAGCAGGGTGAGCAGCGCCTGGGGCGGTATCGCCATATCCGGTGTCGGCAGATTGACCTGTTTGGCATAGTCGGCAAAGATGGCCGGCTGCACAATCGCCTGATTGGCGCCGCAGCCCAGCAGCTCTGGCGGGCGATCGCCGGACAAGACGATTAGCGGTACCTGGGTCAGCCAGCCTTCGACTATGGCTGGATAGAGGTTGGCGACCGCCGTGCCCGAGGTGGTGATGATGGCGACAGGGGCGCGGCTGGCCTTGGCCAGTCCCAGGGCGAGAAAGCCCAGGCCACGCTCATCGAAATGAAGATGTTGCTTGAGCTTGGTCTGTTTGGCCGCCGCCAGGGTGAGTGGGGTCGAGCGAGAGCCGGGCGCCATGCAGACATGTTGCACTCCAAGGCGTGCCAGCTCTTCGAGGATTAGCGAGCCCCAAAGAAGGTTCAATTCGGCGGTTTTTTCAATCTGCATAATGGTTTAACCAATGAAAGAGTTAAACGATAGTCTATCGTTAAGCATATAGTAAAGGAAACCACAGGCCTAAACTGTTACTCATGTTCAGGCATGAGAAATATCCATGTTAGCCGCGGTTGTCGATCCATTCGCTCATCACCACATGGGTCTTGAGTTTGATGATGTCGGTCTGGGCGTCGATATATTCGCGGATCTCGTGCAGGCGGCGCATGGAGTCGGCCTGCACATAGACCAGGAGATCCATGTCGCCCGTGATGCCGCGGCAGGTGATCACCTCGGGGATAGACTGGAACACATGCACCACATCGGCGCAGCGGGGACAGCGGTGTTGGATCTCGAAGTAGGCGGAAACGCCCTCTTTCTGAGATTCGCTGAGCAGCACCTGATAACCGCGGATGATCCCTGTCTGTTCCAGCTTCTTGATCCGTTCGGAAACCGCGCTGCGCGACAGGCTGACGGTCTCGGCGATGCTGGAAACACTCTGTCTGGCGTCCTGTCTCAGGGCGTTGATGATGGCCTTATCAAACTTGTCCAAGCTGTCCTCTCTGGTATCTGATCAAATATGTGACCGACAAAGTGTCGGCAAATTGATAAAATTCCGTCAAAGTGTTGGCTCTAATTTGAGTTTCGCCGGAAATCTTTGACAGATTGTTTGACCCGCTAAGTCTATACTATCCCCATAGATAACCCTAACAGAACCTAAGATGGAACATAATCACGGTACTATTGGTCGCTGGCAAGGTGCCGGTCTGATGGCCACCACTTTGCTTGGTACAGGCGTATTTATCCTGCCGGAGATGACGATTGCCACCGCGGGCAGTGGTGCCCTGCTAGCCTGGATATTACTCACCCTAGCGATCATCCCTGTGACTCTGGTATTTGCTCGTCTGGCGGGGGTATTTCCCCATGCCGCCGGCCCAGCCTACTTTGTCGAGAAGGCTTTCGGCCGCACCGCCGGGCGCACGACCGGACTCATCTTCCTCCTGGTGGTGCCCATAGGCACACCCGCCGCCATCTTGATGACCTTCCAGTTCATCAATGCCCTGGTGCCCCTGGTGGGTTGGCAACAGTTGATGACCGAGCTGGCGCTGTTGCTGCTCCTGCTCGCGCTTAACCTCAAGGGAATACAGGTGTCGGCCAAGTTGCAGTTTGCCCTGACCCTGGCCATCGTCTCTGTGGTGGTGATCCTGTTCGGCGCCGGTGGTGCCAAGCTCGGCGATCTCGAACTGGCGGCGCCCCAGGCGGGAAGCGATATGGGATTGGTGATGGCGGCGGCCGGTATCGCCTTCTGGAGTTTTCTCGGTATCGAGGCGATGACCCATCTGGCCAACGACTTCAAGCGTCCGGACAAAGATATGCTGCCGGCGATGATCATAGGCACCATCTTGGTGGGCCTGGTCTATGTCACCTGCACCTTACTCCTGCTGTTTGTGCCTAAGGGCGAAGGGCTCGCCATGGTGACTGCCTTCGATCATCTGCTTGGCGGTTATGGTGCTCAGGTGATAGGAATTCTGGGGATCGCCGGCGGGCTCTCCACGGTTAACGTCTATACCGCCAGTGTGGCCAGGCTGATCTGGAGTTTCAGCCGCGATGGCGTGCTGCCCCGTTATTTCGACAAGCTCAATCAACACAGGGTGCCGGTACGCGCGCTGATGGCCGTGCTGATCACCATGGCCACGGTTATCAGCCTGACCTATCTGCTCGGCCAGGAGCTGGAACATCTTATCGCCTGGACCAATGGGGTGTTCGTGCTCATCTATCTGGTTTCCATGCTGGCGGCGGCCAGGCTGCTGAGTAAGCGCTATCTGCCTCTGGTGATCATGGGAGTGGCCTTCTGTCTCGCCATGGCCGTGGCGCTGGGCGCCAACATGCTCTACGCCCTGTTGCTGGTATCTGTGCTCGCCCCGCTACTCTGGTGGCAGAAGACTCACCTGGTGCGTAAGCAGACCTGTCGGGCGGGTTAGGCCAAGCGGAAGGTTTAATGAGCAAGGAGGCAGCCTAAGCCGCCTCCTTGTCGATAGTGAACCCCATCAGATCTGTTGATCTAACTTGAAGTCGAGTCTTACCTGCTGCCTGGTTTGTGGGGTGACCCGGCCCTCTTCCATCTTAGGTTTGTATTTCCACTTCTTTAACGCATTGATGGCCGCGCGGTCGAAGATGCGCTTAGGTTTGGCCTGAATTACCTTGATGTTCTCGACCGCTCCACTGGCTGAGATATCAAACTCCAGCAGTACATAACCCTCCTTTCCTTCCTGTGCAGCCGATACGGGATACTGAGGCGATACCTGAATGATGGGCAGGGCATCGCTCGTGTCGTTTACCACACGTGAGTCTTGGGTGGTATTAACGACCTTAGGCATCTCGATGACACCCGGGAGTACTCCAGTTTCGCTGGTTTTACTCTCTTCGAAGCCTTCGACGCGCCTAGGGGGCGGCACCGGATCTTTTTTAGGTTCTATGATGGTTTCGCGCTTCTTCTCTTCAGGCGGTTTGGGCTCGGAGGAGAGGTTTAGGTCGGGTGTTGCAATGGCGTATGTTTGAGTGGGCCGTTCGTTATCGATGAGTTTGGCCATGAAGGCGAACAGAGACAGGGTGATCACGCCACCTAAGATGGCGATAAAGGTACGTTTGAACAGTGCAGTTTCTTTCATAAAGCATCCTTACCTTATTATCTTTGCTACAAGTTATGCCGCCTATTTGTAAGCAAATGTAAACAACGAACTTATAGGGTTATCACCCTTTTTTAGACTTGGCTAATAAAAAATCAATTTCGGGTCTAATTAAGATATTTTTAATTACATTTGCGTAACCAATAATTTACATTTGGCGTTTATCCTAGGGCGAAACAGATGAACTGGGGGTTAGGTGTGAAGGCTTTTAATTTTGTTGTGTTATCGCTATTGGGAGGCTTGATCTTGAGCGGCATCAATTTTAGTTATGCAGAGGACGCGTCGGCGATACGGGCGGCCGTCGACAGTCAAGACAGATTGCCCCGCGACAAGGCGCGGGACGGGAGCCGACATCCAGAAGCCATCTTGAACTTCTTCGAGGTGGCGCCTGGGCAGAGAGTGCTCGATCTCTTCTCCGGTGGTGGCTACTACAGCGAGCTACTGGCCCGTGTGGTGGGGGAGCAGGGCAGTGTATTGGTACACAATAATCAGGCCTATCTGCCCTTTGCCAAGGAAGATCTGGCCGAGCGCCACTATCAAGAGCGTCTGCCCAATGCCGAAGTGATTATCAGCGAAGCCGACGAGCTGCAACTGCCCGCGGCGAGCTTTGACCGCATCTTCTTCATTCTGGGCTTTCACGACACCTATTATCACGAACCAGGTTGGCCGGCCATCGACAGGGAAAGGCTATTGCAGCAGATGTTTACCAGCCTGAAACCCGGCGGTATCGTGGCGATTATCGATCACGACGCCGCACCGGAAAGTGACATCAACACGGCCCATGAGCTGCACCGTCTGGCCAGGCGCCATGTGGTAGATGCTATGGAGGCGGCCGGATTTAAACTGCAGGGGAGTCTGGCTGTGCTGGAAAACCCAGAGGATAAGCTGACGCTGTCGGCCTTCGATGAGACGGTGCGCGGCAAGACCAGCAGATACGTGCTTAAGTTTGTGAAGCCTAAGTTGTGAAGCTTTAGTTTGTGCAGCCTTAGCTTTTGAGAGCGAGTTTGAGAGCTGGGTGCTGAGATTGAGAGTAGGCAAGCCTAGCGTGTCTTGTTGATGGCGGCGTTTCTCAGCTGGATCAGTTCGCTGTGCTTGAGGTAGAGGAGTTCGGCGGTGCGGCGGATGATCTGATCTTCATAGCGGCACAGGTTGCCATCGGCGTAGGCCAGGGTCCACATGGCGAGGATCAGCTGCTGTTTCTGCTCCAGCGTGCACTGGTCGTTGATCTCTTTGGTAAATTCAAACAGTGAGGTGGCGTTGCCCTGCACCCGCCTTGCCTCGGCGATCAGGGTCTGGGCTTCCTGCATGCTCAGCGATAGGGCCGAGGTGAGCAGCTCAGGCAGCAGCGCGGCTTCCTGCTCATCTAGGGTCTGATCGGCGTAGACCACTTCCAACAGCAGACAAGCGGCGGCCAACTGCAGGTGTTTGGCCTTCTCCTCGGGGGACTCCGCATGTGTCTGGGCGGTGAGAAATTGCTTTAGCTTGGCGATCATCGCGCATACCTTTCAAGACTTAGGTAGAAGTTAGAGTCCCAGGAAAGGACAGAGTTCATCTTGTGTAGATGAACTCTGTTTCATCCAATCTTTAGAGCAGGGCGCCTAGCCCCTGCATCAGCAGATCTGTGGTGCCGGCGCCGGCGTTGGCGTCGAGATACCCCTTAACGATATCCACCATAGGCTTAGCCAGTTCCTTGGAGATGCCCAGCTTCTCAAAAGAATCATAGACCTGGGCGCCACCCTGTAGCGAGCTGCCGAGATCGCCCGCCTTAGAGAGTAGGCCCGACATGCCAGAGTCGCTGTCGAGCTGCGGCGCCGCCGAGAGCAGGCCATCTATGCCAGGAATCGCCTCGGCGATAGGGCCGAAGCTGTCGCCGCCAAGGGTCGTCTTCGCCAGCGATAGCAGGCTGCCCAGTCCACCTTCCGCCTGGGTCTGGTTGAGACCGAGCTGAGACATCACAGTGCCAACGAGATCGTTGTTTTGAGTCTGGGTGGCGACCTGAGGCGCCTCTTCTTTCTTGGTGAGGTCGTCAAACCAGCCGGCCGATGCCGGGCTGCTGAGCAGTAATGAGCCTAAGATAACCGCGCTGATAGTGGATAATTTCATGAATCGCCATCCCATGGTGATTAAGTGCTAGATAGGTGACCTATTCTAGCCTAGCCTGGCAACAAGTTTGTATCTATTTTTAGACATGTGTTGTGCATTGGCGGCGAAATTTCGGTATCCTGTCGCACTCACAAGTTGGTTTATATCTATCTAATGGAAAGTCACATGTCATTATCAGCGATTTTGACCGAAGCTTATAACTTCTTTCGTAACCATATCCGCCAGTTAGCCGCACTTACCGTGCCTATCTTATTCCTACAGGTGGGGATTCAGATGTGGTTAGGCATGGAGATCAATAGCGCAGATCTGGAGAATCCCCAGTTTGGCGTGCCCCACATGATCGCTATGATGGTGCTCTTGTTGGTCTTTTCACTGCTTATCGCCGCCCTGACGCTGTTTATGGAGGTGAGATCTCATGGGCATGAGCCGTCGACCGGCATACTGCTCAAGACTAGCCTGAGTTTCGTGCCGCCGCTGCTGCTGGCCGGTGTCTTCTCTGGTCTGGCAATTTTGGCACCTGTGATGCTGTTTGCCGCCTTTGGTCCTATCTGGCTGGTGGGCCTGGTGATCAGCATCTATGTGTTCGCCCGTCTGGCCTATGTGAACTTTATGGTGGTGGTCGAGCGCCTGACGCCGCTGGAAGCGATCAAGGGGAGCTTTAAGTTTAGTGGCCCTATTGCCTTTAAGACCCTGTTGGTACTCATGCTCTACATTCCGCTGTCGCTCATCGGTGGCACCCTGTCTAGCCTGGCACAATCCGTAGGCTTCCCGTTGGTGCTGGTGGTCGAGGTGTTGGTGGCCTTCTTCGGCCTGTTCGTCAACGTCGCCCTGTTCCGCCTCTACATGGTGTCTCGTCCCAGCATAGACGAGCAGGTGTGATCCTAAAGCGCAGCGCCTTATAGTACAGCACATACGGAGTCTTCACCTTGCTCAGCGATATCGAACTGGTTAGCCAATTTTCGCACGACCTGGGAGAAGACTACCGTGTGGCCAAGAGTTATGTGCGTGACGTGCCGACCCAGGCACTGCTGCACGTGCGTAGCTTCACCCATAGATTGACCGATAAACTGGCGGCCTCCCAGCAGCTGGTTTTCGACAGTCCCAACCTCTACGACCGAATCGAACTGCTCAACCGTCAGCGGGTGATCAACGTGCGTCTGACCCGCGCCTTGCATAGGCTGCGCAGTGACGGCAACCGTGGGGCCCATCCCGAGAAATATCACCTCACCACCGAGGCGCTCGAGCAGCTGGCCGAGAAGGCGATCGAACGTCTGATCAAGCTGGTGGAAGATCTTTATCCGCTGCTCTGCAATGGGCCAGCTCCCGAGTATCGCTTCGAGCCTTTCGATGCCTTCGCCGGGCGGGATCTCTGCTACCGGGCCGTGATGGAAAACGATCCTCAGGCGCAGTATCTGGTGGGCATGTCGCTCAAGACCCGCGCCCTGATGCAGAAGGAGCAGGAGCAAGCCCTGCATGACGAGGCGGAGCAAGAGCTTGACCCTCAGAGTGAGGCCAACTTCAAACAGGCGTCCCACTGGTTTGCTCTGGCCGCGCCCTATCTGCCCGAGGCGAAATATGAACACGGCGTCAGCCTGCTGCACGGCTATGCCGGCAAGGCGGACGTGGCGGCGGGCGAGAGTGCCATCATAGCCGCGGCTAAGGCCGGGGTGGTGAACGCCATGGCCCTGCTGGGCTATTTCTATCTGGTCGGTAGCGAGCAGATCAGCATAGATACTCAGCTGGCCTATCGTTACCTGCAGGCGGCGGCGGACCGCGAGCAGTCGGAAGCCATGGCAAACCTGGGTGTGCTCTACTATCAGCAAGCCAACTATGCCCAGGCGTTTCACTATATCTCCAGTGCCGCCCAGGCCGGATTCCCCCATGCCCAGTATCACCTGGCGCTCATGTTGGCGCGGGGCGAGGGCTGTGAGGCTGATCCCCTGGCCAGCGAGCAGTGGATGGCCGAGGCCGCCGAGCAGGGGCAACTCGATGCCATGCTGCACTGTGCCCAGCAGATGCTTAACAACGAGAATGCCTTGGGCAATGACTTCTCTCTGGCCGAGCGTTATTTGAGAGAGGCGGTGAAATATGGCCGCAGCGTGCCGGCCATGATAGAGCTGAGCATCGCCCTGGCAGACGGCATATTGGGACGCATCGATGTGGTGGGCTCGGCGGCGCTGCTGAAGATGGCGCGCCAGCGTGGCAATGAACGCGAACGTGAGGTGATAGCCCCACTGTGGGAGTCGCTGGCCCTGCAGATCGATAAGGTCCTGAGCGTCACCCAAGACGCCGAGGAGCTGAGAGCCCTGCAGCGCGCACGGGAACTGCTGAGCGACCCCGCCTAATAGCTAACAATTAACAATTATTGCATACAATATCCATTTGTGGCTAAATGTGCGCCTCTGTTCTCAGCCGGTGTGGAGTCGCCTTGTCACAAATTCAACCTATTCGCTGCCATCTCTGCCAGCAGACACCTTGTTTGACGCGGTGCGCCGAGCACGATGACACTCTCAACCAATATGCTGCAGAATACGTCAAGCTGGTGTTGGCCATAGGCCATCATGAGCCCCTCTATGTGGATGCCTATTACGGTCCCGCCAAGTGGCAGGCCGAAGCCTCAATGCTGTCCCTGCCAGAGCTGGCTTCGCGCTGCGCTTTACTAGTGAACCAGCTGGCCAATGTCGGTCAGGACCAGCCCTGTCAGCTCCTTAGGGAGCGTCATGGCTTCCTGAGCAAGCAGCTCGGCTCGGTGGCGACTTACCTTAAACGCCTGATGGGCCATGCGTTTAGTTTCGATGCCGAGTCGCGGCTCCTCTATGATACTCAGGCGCCCAAACTGAATCTGAGTGACTTCAGTGAGGTGCTCGCACGAATCGATAGCCTGCTGCCCGGAGAGGGCACTCTAACCAAACGCTTTGACGCCTACCGAAGCCAGTTTATCGTGCCGGCCGACAGAGTGCCTCAGGTGTTTACCGCCGCGGTGGAGCAGGCGAGGCTGCTGACAAAGCGTCATCTGACTCTGCCGGAAGGGGAGCAGTTCAGGGTCGAGTTCGTCAAAGACAAGATCTGGACCGCCTATAACTGGTATCAGGGGAATTACGCCAGCCTGATCCAGCTCAATCAGGATCATCCCTTGCATCTTGAGCGTGCCCTGGAGCTGGCCAGTCACGAGGGCTATCCAGGCCATCACGTGTTTAACCTGCTGCAGGAGCGTGAACTGGTGAAGGGGCTTGGCTGGTGGGAATATGCCATCTATCCCCTCTATAGTCCCATCTCGTTTCTCTCCGAGGGCAGCGCCAACTATGGGCTGTCACTGCTGATGACTAAGGAGGAGAGATTCGATTTCGAGCAGCGGGTGTTGATGCCCATGGCGGGGATAGCAGGCGATCTGCAGCATTATCATGAGGTGATGGAAGCCTACAAAGCCCTGGCTAATCTGGATACCTTGGTGTGCAGACAATTAATCGACGGCGAAATAACTCGCGAGGAGGCGTCGCAGTTACTGGTTGAGTTTGCCCTCTACACCCCAGAAAAGGCGGCGCAGAGGGTGCGTTTCTATCAGGCTAATCGTAGCTATGTGCTCAACTATCACCATGGCGAGGCGAGCGTCGGGGAGTATGTTACGAATCAGGCCCGTGATAACTCACAGGCCTGGGAAGTGTTTGCCGCTCTACTCGCAAGGCCAAGGGCGGCGAGCGAGATTATTCGTTAGGGTCGTGCTCGAAGGTGCGACCCTGACGTGGGGCTTGGGTCTTGCCAAAGGGCGAAGCGGTCTCAAACGGCCGCGACGAAAACCCCTTTTGGTCAAAACCTTGCGTCTGTCCGCCGAAGGCGGCATTCCCCTGCTGGCGGAACTTGGCCAGCTGGCGCTTAAGAAAGACCCGGCCAAACAGGCTCAGGATGATAAAGCTTAAGGCGCCGACAAGAATGACAAAGGGAAGCGCTAGCAAGACCAATGTCATCACAACTAAACCGATAGCGAAGGCCATCCAGCCTTTAGTGCCCGAGAACCTATGCTGGAAAGGCGTCTGTTGAAATTGATGATAAATCATAGTTTCTCCTTCATGGCGATGGCTCGATTGTGCCCATATTCGCCCCACGAGATCACGTTAAATTCGTTTAATCTTCTTCGTAAACTGTTACCAAATGTCTCGATGGCGGCAGAAACTTATCTTAACCGCCATAAGGTTAACCTAAGCTGAACCGGATGCCGATAACGCATCTTCGGGCTGGTTGACCGCCTGGGCGACACGCTTGCAGATGGTCTCGCGGATCCACTTGTGCCCGGGTTCGTCATCATTGCGCTCGTGCCATAGCAGTACATAGGCCAGGGAGTGGAAGTCGAACGGCAGCGGCAGTTCCTCCAGCGCGTAGAGCTTGCGGGCGTGGGCGGCGAAGCTAGAGGGTAGGGTAAAGATAAGATCGCTATGGGCGCAGACGCTGGCGGCGCCATAGAAGTCGGGCACTGTGGTGCTCAGGTGACGTCTCTGCCCAGATTTAGCCAGAAAATAGTCCAGCGCCCACCACTCGTTGCCCTCGCAGCGCACCTGCACATGGGACATCTCCAGATAGATGTCGAGATCCCACTGATGATTACGAATGGCCGGCAGCATGGGGTGGCCTTGGCGCACCAGGCAGACCTGATGATCGGTAAACAGCGTCTGGTGGGCGATCCCTTCCGGCAGCCTGTCGATGATGAGATCCGACTGTGGGTTGATGTCTCTGCCCGTGATGCCGAAATCTATCTGGCCCTTCTGCAAAGAGGAGAGAGACTTCTCCGTCCACAGGTAGGAGTCCAGCCTGAGATTGGGCGCGTTGTTGAGCAAGGGGCCGATGAAGTAAGGGATCAGCGTCTCATAGGCACTCTCCACCATGGCGAAGGAGAACTGGCGTCTGCTGCTGGCGGGATTGAAGCTAGGCGGCTGGGTCAGTTGGTAGAGTCCCTGCAACATGTCCGGCAGCTGCTGGCCCAGCAGGGCGGCGTGGGCCGTGGGCTTGAGGCCGTGGGCGGTGCGGATAAACAGGGGATCTCCCAGGGTATCGCGCAGCCGGTTGAGGCTCTTGCTCAGGGCCGATTGACTCAGATGCAGACGGCTGGCGGCGCGGGTCACGCTGCGCTCCTCCAGTAACACCTGCAACATCACCAGTAGATTGAGGTCGATACGCGCCAAGTTGTCGAGATTCATAGATATTCCTTACAGGAAATTAGCTTTTGAAATTATACCATTTCTGTTCATAACTTGGCTGGTCTAAAATAAGCTTCATTACCTTTACCCCTACATAAAATTAGAGAAATATGCGTCGGAACCTGTTACCCATACTCATGTTGATGGTGGTCTTGAGCCCATTAGCCATCGACATCTATCTGCCTTCTATGCCCGTGATGGCGGCCGAATTTGCCGTGTCGGCCAGTCAGGTGCAGTCGACGCTGGTGCTGTTTCTGTTTGCCATGGGTGTCGGTCAGGTGCTGATCGGCCCGCTGGCGGATCGTTACGGTCGTCGTCCTATCGCACTGGGTGGCCTGCTGCTCTATATCGCCAGTAGTCTGTTGGCTGCGGTGGCGATGGAGTTTCAATGGCTGCAACTGGCGCGTGTGCTGCAGGGGCTGGCGGCATGCTCAACCTCTATCGTGGTCTTTAGCGCCGTCAGAGACTGTTTCACCCCTAAAGAGGGCGCCCGCTACTACAGCTATCTTAACGGGGTGATCTGCGTGATCCCTGCATTGGCACCGACTCTGGGTGGTCTGCTGGCGCTGCAATTTGGCTGGCGCTCCACCTTCGTGTTTATGACTCTATACGCCATCATCATAATGATTATCGTCGGCTATCGTCTGCCAGAGACGCGTCCGGCCAACACAGTTACCGAAGGGCCGCTCTATCGCTGGTCGCGTTATAAGCCTGTGCTGATGGACCCGCACTTTATGTTTTATGCCTTCGCCTGTATGGCGGGTATGGCGGCGATTCTTGCCTATGTTTCTTATTCGCCCGTGTGGCTTATCGAGACCATAGGCGTATCAGAGCTGACCTTTAGCGGCCTGTTCGGTCTCAATGCCCTGGTGAATATCGGCGCCTGTTTCGCCGCGCCCGTGGTGATTCAGAAGCTGGGGAACCGCCCGACCGTTATCGTCGCCCTGAGCGCCATGTTGGTCTCGGCACTGCTGCAGCTTGCGGTGCAGTGGGCAGGCCCACAGACGGGACTCGCGGCCGCCTTCGGCTTCATGCTGCCTATGATGCTCTTGTGTATCGGTTTCGCCCTGCTGCTTGGTCCGGCGACCAGCATGGCCCTGGCGGGCTTTGGCGAGCGTGCCGGTACGGCGACCGCCATGCTTGGCTTTATTCAGATGAGCGGCGCCTCGATTCTGGCGGGTCTGGTACAGCAGACTTCGCTGACCGCCCCCTACGCCGTAGTCGTCGTCATGGGCGGCCTGGCGAGCCTACTGCTGGTTGCCATGAACATGAGTCGACTAGACACCTGGCACCAGGAGCGTCACGCCCATTGATAGGCGCAACCTAATCCATTAGCAACACCCTTTTAGCCTGCATTAGTGACCTCAATGCAGGCTTTTTTTGGGGCTGACGTTAGAAGCGGGCGTTTACCCCAATACCGATAAGGAACTCATCTGCTAAATCTTCATCGGAAAATCGCTTAACCCCGGCGAAGTTAGCGGCGAAGTTGTTGGAGATTTGCCACCAATATTTCGTCGACAGGCTAAACAGATTGATGCTGTCATCATAGCTGTATGTGTCAACGGAATTCTCTAGGGTTGGCCACTGGGCTTTTGCATCGCTATTGAACCAGCTATAACCGGCGCCAACGGACCAGGCCGGGGTGACATACCAGTCGGCGCTCAGGCTCACGTGAGTCGTGTCATTTTCATAGCGACTCTCTATCGATTGGGAAGGTATGACACTGCTGCTTTCTAGTTTGCCATATTCGATCTGGGCCTTTAGATCTAAGCCTGTGGTCGATTGCAGCGGGAAGTAGGTACGGATATGAGCGCCATAGAGACTATTGTCTAGATCGTAATTAACGACTTCCTCTGTGCTCAGGCTCCAAGAATCTGAGTTACCTTGATACTGGTAATAGATGGCGACTTCGGAGCTGTCGTTAAAATAGTAGCCGAAGTTGATGCCATAACCGGTTTGATCTTCATCTATCACAGATGCAATCAAATCGTCTTGAGCCACATCGAGATAGAGATAATTGGCGCCGATAAACCATTTGGAGTCCATCACATATCGACCATCCACTGTGTAGCGAACCGTATCGTCATAGGCGTTTTCCTGAGCATACATACCGCCTAGATAGGAGGATTGCGCCAGGAATCCCGCCAGTGCATGAGGGGCATTGTTCTTCTCTACAGGTTTAAAATAGAAGCGGTAGTCAAGGTTCCAGACACCGTCCTCGAAGTGATCTGTATCGGTGCCGAAGCTCACATTGGCTTCGTGCTGAAAGGTATTAACGGTTTCACCGGCAAACGCCTGTGTCGTTAACCCTAGGAGGAGAGGGAGTGTGAGTAGCTGTTTTTTCATGTTCTTCTTCCTTGTAGTTATATTGGCAGCGTCCATGCTGTGATAACACTCAGCTGCCCGTTATAATCTTGCTTTAAGACGAGCCATTGCCCAGCGCTGGATTATATTTGTTAATCGATTGTTGTGTAAAGGTTTGATTTTTATGCGTGAGTTTTAAGTGGCCGAGTCGCGCAGTGTGTTAGCTCGGTTAGATATAGCACTCAGCCATCGCTATCGAGGATCTTGTGAGCCGTCCCGTTTGCCCCCAATGCCAATACCCGGTTAATGCCTGTCTGTGCGACAGCATTCGTCCGTTATCTACCCGCGTCGAGGTGATTGTGTTGCAGCACCCCAGCGAGGTGTCCCATGCCAAGAACAGCGTCAAGCTGATGCAGGCTGTGATGGGGGAGCAGTTGCGGCTGGTGGTGGGAGAGACGCCGGAAGATTTTGCCGAGCTGAGGGGCTATCTCGCGGCGCAAACCCGGCCTGTGTGTCTGCTCTACCCCAGCGAAACCAGCCAGCCACTGGAGGCGTCGGTGCCAGATCATGATGCGATCTTGCTGCTGCTCGACGGCACCTGGCGTAAGGCCTACAAGTTGTTGCAGCTAAATCCTTGGCTGCTTGAGTTTACCGGGGTACACCTGAATCTCGACGCCCCCTCCAAGTACACCATACGTAAGGCCAAACGCGACGATAGCCTGTCGACCCTGGAGGCGGCGGCGCTGGCCATAGAGACGCTAGAACCTGGCTGCGATGTGTCGCCACTCCATGACGCCTTGGCGGCCCTGGTGGAGAAACGTCTGGCGGCTATGCCCGCGGCGGTGAGGCAAAGATACGGGCCCAAATAACTTGGTGATAAAACTGTGAACCAGCTATAGGTTGCCGGAAAAGCCTATGGGGTAGATCACGATAATCTGAAACGAATTAAGGTCTAATAGCCTGAGTCACTCAAGATAGAGTGGTCAGATAGCTGTGTCAGTTTACTGTCCATGCAGGGAGGCAGTATGCCCTCGAGGCGCTGACACAGTTATCGGTTCAATGCAGGAAGAAGTTTGCCTTGGTGAACTGCTCAGCCGCCGTTGGATAACCATAAAAATACCCCTGGGCGAATCCTTGGCCCATCCCCGCCAGTATCTGTTTCTGTTCCAGCGTCTCGACCCCTTCCACCACAAATTGGATCTTCAGCGCCTGAGCTAGCTGTATCATGGCCTGGCAGAGTTCACGTCCCTGGGGATCGTTGAGTCGCTCGGCGAAGCCCGCATCTATCTTGAGCGTGTCTATGGGCAGGCTGCCCAACTTGCTGAGAGAAGAGAGCCCGGCGCCGAAGTCGTCGATGGCGATACGCACCCCTAGCGCCTTGAGGTGGTTGAGGGTGGCCTTTACCCGCTTGGGCTGGCGCAGCAGGGCCGATTCGGTGATCTCCAGTACCAGGCCGTTGGCGGGCAGGCCGCTAGATTCGAGCGCATGGGTCACCTGCTTCACAAAATCCGGATGTTCCAGTTGGGTCGCCGACACATTCACGCAGGCCTGAAGTGGTTTATCTATCTCGCTGCGCCACTTGGCGACCTGTTCGCAGGCAGTGGTGAGCACCCACTGACCTATGTTGATCAGTAGGCCCGTCTCCTCTAGCAGGGGGACGAAGTCGCTGGCCTCGATTATCTCTGTATCACTCTTGTGCCAGCGCAGCAGCGCCTCGACTCCCAATACCTGGCTGCCGTCGAGATTGACGATCACCTGATAGGCCAGCTGGAACTGGTTCAGGCTAAAGGCATGACGCAGATCGTTGATGGTCTTCAGCTTGTATTGGGCATCCCTGTGCATCTGGCTGTCGTAGAAGAGCACATGGTTAGGACTCTTCTTGGCGCAATACATGGCGGTATCGGCAAAGCTGAGCAGCTGAGCGGCCTGGTCGCTATGCTCGGGGAAACAGGCTATGCCTATGCTGGTCCCTAGGAAGAACTTCTGACCGTTGATTTCGAAGGGCGCGTCGAATATCGCCAGCAGCTGCTGCGAGATGGCCTCTATCTCCTCGCTATCCTGGCAATCGTTTAACACCAAGGTAAATTCGTCGCCGCCGAGACGGGCGATATGGGCATTGTCGATGCAGCTGGCCTCGAGGCGTGCGGCCACCAGTTGCAGTACCTTGTCGCCTGTGGCGTGGCCGAAGCAATCGTTCACATTCTTGAAGCCGTTAAGGTCCATAAACATCACGGCGCCCGGCTTTCCGCCCACCTCCATGGCATCGGCCAGCACCTGATCCAGATGCAGTTTGAGCTGGTGGCGATTGGGCAGGCCGGTCAGGGTGTCGACCATGGCCTGCTCGGTCAGGCGCGACTCCAGGCGCTTCTTGGCGCTGATGTCGCTAAATAGGGTGACATAGAAGATCTCGCCGTCTATCTGCAGCTTGCGGCAGCTCTTCCAGGCAGGAAATTGGCTGCCATCGGAGCGGGTCTTCAGGGTCTCGCCCTGCCAGCTGCCGCGATCTTCCAGGCTCTGTAGGAAATCGGTTTGTCTTTGGCTGGCCTCGCAAAATCCCTGTAGATCCAGCGGGCTCTTATTCAACAGTTGGTCGGCGCTATAGCCGCAGATGCGGCTCATCGCCTTGTTGACCGCGATGATCTCATGCTGGTGGTTACTGATGTAGACGGCTTCGGCGCTGTCTTCCAATATGCTGGAGACCAACTGTGCCGGTAGGCGATCGAATCCGTTGGATACCGTCTCGCGCCGTTTTGCCCTGCGATCGGCGGGATCGAAGCGCGCCAATATCACCTGGCTGCCCTCATGATCTGCCGGCAGCATGGTGACTCGGGTAGGCAGCTCACGCCCCAGCTGGCTCATGTGCAGCCAGTTGATGCTGACCACCTCGCCCTGATGGACGCGTTCGATTAGCTGCTGCGCCACCTCTATGCTGTTGATGCCGCTGGCCTGGATCCGTGGGGAGAAGTCGTAGGGGGTGGCCGTGATGAAGCTGTCGCGCTGGGTGTCGAAATAATCCAGCGTGCCCTGACTGGCCCCGATGAAGGCGTGTCCCTTGAGGACGGCTAGGTAAGCGCACTCATCCTGGCGCCAACTGTCGAGTTGCCGCTGAATCTCAGGCTGTGCGCTGCGAAGCTGCGCCAATAAGGTAAACCAAGGGCCCATAGGGTGCTCCAAGAGATGGCTCGCAAATGGGGCATAGAGCAGCTTTATATCTTGCCTGCGCTGGTCTTCTCTCTGCCAATTGGGTTAAAAATACCGCGAATCGATAAGAGACTCAAACCTAAGGACAAGTTTTTGCATGGTTTTTCAGTCATTTTTATGACATTTGTTAACAAATGCCTTCGGGGAGCCGAGCCTGAGGTTTTTCAGCTTTGCGCTCGCGATAGTGCTAGAATCACCACAGACCCTCATCTGGTTAAGGATAACTGTCATGTTGACCCGCTCAATTTCTTGTATCGTCTTGGTGTTGCTCGCTAGCCTGAGCTGGGATCTGGCGGCGAAGGAGCATAAGCGCATGAGCCCTAAGGCCGAGGAGGCCAGCAAGATTGCCCGCCAGACCGAGGCGGAGCAGCTGGAGAAGGCCAGAAAGGCGGCCAACGCCACCCAGGCGAGAGAGCAGGCCGTGCTCGAACGTCAGCAATCGGGCGAATGGCAGGAAGACCAGCGCGAGAAGGCGCAGCGTCAGTTTAACGAGCGCGAGAGTCGAGAGTCTAAGTACTTAAAAGAGGCGCGCGAAGCCGCGGCCCAAGAAAGAAAAATTCCCAAACCCCAAAGCTAATTGGAAGCCCTGTGAGTCTTTGTCCCCTTTGTCATAGTGATAACCTGGCGTGCTTTCATCGCGATAAGCACAGAGCATATGAAATCTGTAACCAGTGCCAGCTGGTGAGCGTTCCCGACCAGTACCTGTTAAGTGCCGAAGCCGAGAAGGCGTTTTACGATCATCACCAAAACGACAGTAAGGATCAGGGCTATCGGCGCTTCTTAGGGCGCACCTGGTTACCCCTGAGTGAGCGACTGACCAGCGAGCATAGAGGGCTGGATTTTGGCTGTGGCCCGGGGCCGACCATCAGCGTGATGGCGGGCGAGGCGGGGATTGCCATGGACAACTATGATCTCTACTACTTTCCCGACGAGCAGCTGCTGCAGCAGCAATATGACTTCATCACCATGACAGAGGTGATAGAGCATGTAGCCGATGCCTCGGCCCTGCTGCAGAGGCTGGATGCCATGATGAAGCCGGGGACCTGTCTGGCTGTCATGACCAAGCGGGTGCTGGATGAGGCCGCCTTTGCCAACTGGCATTACAAGCAGGATCAGACCCATATCCGCTTCTACAGCACGGCCACCTTCGAGTGGATCGCTAAAGCGTTTAACTGGCGGCTCGAGGTGATAGACAAGGATGTGGTCTTCTTTACTAAATCCTAAGCCTCAGATTCAGCCTCAGATTAAGCCTCAGGCCGTGGCCTTAAAGACTCATTTTTAGGGCTATGCCTTAGGCTGCTGCATCAGGTGATTGATGATCACCTTCTGGGCAAAGTCGCCCAACGTCTCCTCATCCTGACTCTCATCTAAGATGAAGCCATATTGATACTGGCTGCGCCCCACGCTTGGAGGCTGGATGTTCTTGAGCAGGATAGGCACGCTGAGGGTCTCCAGCGACTGCTCAAATTTGACCTGTAAACGATAGCCCTGATTCAGGGCGCCTCCCTCAATCTCATCACCTATATAGGCGCCGCCCTTGACCGAGATATCCTGCAGAAAGCCGCTGGAACAGACATGGGTGGAGTGGCTCTCTGCCGTGCGCTCATGGATCGAGGCGGCCAGATTGACCGGAATGCGGCAGTGTTGTCTCAGGGCTACGCTCTGCAGCACCTTGGGGTATTTCACCACTAACCAGCGCCCGGCATTGTTGAGCAGCGTCTTGATCTGACTGCGAAAGGCGAGGATGTTGGCCTCGGGATCGTCGCTGTTGATCAGGCGCACCACCACACCTTGTCCCTGGGTAATATAGTCCTGGGCGGCCTGCCAGTATTTGTCCTGGCCAAGGGCGAGAATGATGGCGTTGTCCGGGTCTATGCCGATCAGCCGGGTCTTGAGCCTGATGGGCCTGAGCGGCGTAAGCACCTGCAGCTGCGCCTCTGTGTTGCAGTTGATACGGTTTAGGTAGGCTAAATCGATCTCTGTGGCTTGTGGCAAGGCGTACTCTCCCTCGGGTTAGGTGTCGTCATACTTGTGTCTTAGCATGGCACAAAAGCAATAAGTTACAATTCTCTCGCGTGATACTGGCTACAACAGACTTGATCTTATTTATAATTTCGCCTCTTATAGTTGTCGATGATTGGGGGCTCACAAACGATGCCACCAGATACCGAGAAAAACTCTATCTGCTCACGAATGAGGGAACGACAGATGATGCGAAAGATTATCGCACTGTGCCTTTCCATTGGGGGAATCCTCTCCTCCATGGGGGCGCAGGCAACTCAAGCCGAAGACATAAAAAGCTTCACGTTAGATAATGGCATGAAAATCATGGTGCTAGAAGACGCCTCGATCCCAAATGCCAACATGTATCTATTTTGGAAGGTGGGATCCCGCAACGAGGTGCCGGGCATCACAGGGATCTCCCACTTCTTCGAACACATGATGTTCAACGGCTCGAAGAAATTTGGTCCTAAGATGTTCGACCGCACCATGGAGGCGGCGGGCGGCGCCAACAACGCCTACACCACAGAAAATCTGACCGTCTACACCGACTGGTTTCCGGCCAATGCCCTGGAGACCATCTTCGATCTCGAGGCCGACCGTATCGCCAATCTGGATATCAATCCTGAGATGGTAGAGAGCGAGCGTGGCGTGGTCGCTTCCGAGCGCACTACTGGCCTGGAAAACTCTAATTGGCGCACCCTGCAGGAAGAGATCAAGGGCGCCGCATTTCGCGCACACCCTTATAGCTGGTCTGTCATAGGTCACGAGTCGGATATCGCCGCCTGGACCCAGGATGATCTGGTGCAGTACCACAAGACCTACTATGCGCCCAACAATGCCGTGGTGGTGATCGCCGGTGATGTAAAGCTTAACGAAGTCAAAACCTTGGCCAACAAGTACTTTGCGCCGATCCCCGCTCAGACTCCGCCCCGCGAGGTGAAGACGGTCGAGCCTTTGCAGAAGGGTGAGCGCCGTGTCTTCGTACAGAAGGCCTCTGTCAGCACGCCGAACGTGATGCTGGCCTACCATGTGCCGGCGACCTCGAATCAGGACTACTACGCCCTGGATCTGCTCTCTTCTATCCTGACCACGGGCAACAGCTCGCGCCTGTATCAAGGGCTGGTGGAGAAGCAGGTGGCCATCGAGGTGGAAACCTATATGCCGATGAGCTTCGACCCTAACCTCTTCTATGTGATGGGCGTTGCCAACCCAGGCATCACAGCCCAGGAGCTGGAGAGCGGCATGATCGGCGAGATCAACCGTATCGCCCGCGACGGCGTGACCCAGGATGAGCTTGAGAAGGTGAAGAATATCAAGCTGATGAATTTCTACCGCGCCATGGAAACCATTAACGGCAAGGCCAACACCTTAGGGACCTACGAGCTCTATTTCGGCAGCTTCGACAAGCTGTTCAATGCGCCTGAGGCTTATAACAAGGTGACCCCAGAAGATATTCAGCGTGTTGCGCAAACCTATCTACGTCGCGCCAACCGCACCGTTGCCGTACTGGCGGCCACAGAGGAGAGTGACCAATGAAGACCCTATTGACTCAAATTCCCCAAGGCTTTGCCAAGCTGGGCACAGCGGCCATGGTGGCCGGCGCCCTGGCACTCTCGGGCTGCGCCGCGACGACAACGAGCCAGACGGTCGACACCGGCAGCTTCAGCATGCCCGCCTATGAGCAGTATCAACTGGCCAACGGCATGACAGTCTATCTGATGCCACAAACCGAGGTGCCGTTGATCACCGTCAGCGCCGTGGTGCGCGCCGGTGCGGTCAAGGACACCACCTCAGGGGTGGCCAACATGACGGCCAAGTCCTTGTTGCTGGGCGCTAACGGCAAGAGCAAGTCAGATATCGAGCAGATGGTCGACTTCTTAGGCGCCTCGATTGCCGCCGATGCGGGTAAGGAAGGCAGCTTTATCGATGCCGACTTCATGGCGAAAGACACAGACAAGATGCTGCCTCTGATGCGGGATCTGCTGCGCGCTCCAGATTTTGATGGCGGCGAGTTCGACAAGCTGCGTCAACGTGAGATGGCGGGCCTGGCCCAGGAGAAGGAGAGCCCACGCGTGGTGATCCATCGCTACTTCGACAAGCTGGTATTTGGCGATCACCCCTACGGCAATCCGGCGTCGGGGACCCGCGACTCGCTGGCCGAGCTGACGGTTAACCAGCTTCGCGCCTTCCACAAGAGCTATTATCAGCCACAAAACATCGCCATCTCGGTCGTCGGTGATTTTAAGCCAGGCGAGATGAAGGCAAGACTAAATAAGCTGTTTGGCGATTGGCACAACGGCGAGGCGATCGCCAAGCAAGACCTGGCCGAAGGCCAGCCGTCGCTGGATGCCAGTAAGGTGCTATTGGTCAACAAGGGCGATGCCATCGAGACCACCTTCCTTATCGGTGGTAAGGGCATTAGCCGCAACAATCCAGATTACGTGGGGCTGCAGGTGGTCAACACTATCCTGGGTGGCCGTTTCACCTCCTGGCTCAACGATGAGCTCAGGGTGAACGCCGGTCTGACCTATGGTGCTCGCTCGGCCTTTACCCCCTATTCTCAAGGGGGCGTATTCAGGATCAGCACCTTCACCAAGAGTGATACTACCAAGGAGGCGATCGATCTGGCGCTGAAGACCTATTCGCGTCTGTGGCAGACGGGGATAGATCAGCCGACCCTGGACTCGGCCAAGGCCTATGTGAAGGGGCAGTTCCCGCCTAAGTTCGAGACCAGCGAACAGCTGGCCGGCCTGCTGTCGAGCATGTACCTCTACGGTTTCGATGACAGCTTCATCAACGACTTCCAGAAGAATGTCGATGGCCTGACCCTGGCGGAGACCCAGCGCCTGGTGAACAGCTATTTCCCACAGGACAAGCTGCAATATGTGCTGATCGGCAACGCCAGCAAGATCGCCGATATCGCCGCCCAGTATGGTGAGGTGAAGCAGGTGGAGATCAATGCGGTCGGCTTCTCGCAATAAGCCTTATTAGTAAGAGATAGCTAGTTAGGCTAAATCATAAAGGCTCGTCGGCTAACGCTGACGGGCCTTTTTTATCGGTGAATAGCGCCAGTGTTAACGGGCTAGCGGTTCGCATTTCGATGGGCTTTCATCTAGGGTTAACTAACACCTTAACTAACGCCTTAACTAACACCTTGACTAAGTCTTAGCCCAGCCCTATCAGGAGATGCCCATGACCCAGGTTATACCGCCCCGCTGCGACACATGCGCCTGTGATGACGCCGACTGGTGCCACCTGCAGGAGACCACTAAGCTGCTGCTATTGGCGACGGCGCAGATAGAGCTATCGCTCACCGATGGCGATCATAATGTCACCGGCCTAGGGCAGTTGTTTACCCAGATGGCCGGGCATCTCACCGAGGTCAATCGACATCTCCATGGTACGGCCGATACGCCAGCGGCGATTCTGGCCCACAGCGATAGCCTGATGCAGGCAATCGACAGCGGGGTGATGGCGTTTCAGTTCTACGATCGCATCTCTCAGCGGCTGAATCATGTGATCACCGCGTTGAGTCTGATGGAGGCCATGCTGGGGGACGAGCAGCGACGCCACTCCCAGGCGGCCTGGGCGAACTTGCAAAGGGAGATACAGGCGCATTATTCTCTTGATTGCGAACGGCAGATGTTTGCGGCCCTGCTTGAGGGCGTGCCGATATACGAGGCGCTAAACGCCTATCGAGAAACGCATTTACACCAAACAAAACAAGATGTTGAACTATTTTAAATCGCTCATTTTATTCTCGGCCATGCTGTTTTCGTCGATGGCCTTGGCGGAGAAGATAGCCCTGCCCGACTTCTGTCAGGCCCTGGCGGGGAGCTGGCAGGGGGAGGGCTCCAGGCCCAAGGGACAGGTAAAAGCGGTACAGGTGCAGGGGCTCTGTAGCGGCGATCGGCGTCAGCTGACGCTCTCGGTGAGCGAACACGCCAGTCATCCGCTGAGCGAGACCTGGTGGTTTCGCGAGGGAGATGGCGAGATAAAGCTCACCTATTTCAACGGCGTCGACCCGGATAAGACTCTCTTCTTTACCCTGTACCGGGAGGAGAGTGGCTTCTCCCTGCTGGGCAAGGGTGTGGTGCAGCAGCGTCCGGCGATGATCCACCTCAGCTTCGTGCCACAGGGAGATGGCTGGTTATGGCTGCAGAAGGTGCAATATCTGGATCAGGACGATGACGACTATCAAGTCTATCGTGGCATCGCCCTTAATCCTGCCTCATAAACTCCACATAAAGGGTTTAGCAGGCGCCCTCATAGCCAAGCTGACGCCAGGCCTCATAGCTGATGATGGCGACCGAGTTAGACAGGTTGAGGCTGCGGCTGCTGGCGGCCATTGGGATGCGCAGGCGCTGGCTGGCGGGGATCGATTCTATGATTTCCATCGGTAGGCCGCGGGTCTCGGGGCCAAACAGCAAGACATCATCCTTCTCGAAGGCGATTTCGCTATGGGGGCGACTGCCCTTGGTGGTGCAGGCCATGATGCGCTTACCGGCCATGGCGCTCAAGAAACTCTCGAAGTCCTTGTGGCGGGTGACCCGGGTAAGATCACTATAGTCCAGCCCGGCGCGGCGCAGCTTCTTCTCTTCAAGATCGAAACCCAATGGCTCGATAAGGTGCAGCTGGCAGCCGTTGTTGGCGCACAGGCGGATGATATTGCCGGTATTGGGGGCAATCTCTGGCTCATAGAGGGCGATATGGAACATCTTGGCTTACCTTTGAACGGATGAGCGGCGATTATAAGGGAAATGGGGATGGGGGAAAACAGCCCTTTTGCAGAGGGTAGTGGCCTGACTGACGAGGAGAGGCTGGTTAGTTGTTGAGGCTTTTAGCTGAGTTGATGTTTGCTAGGGTTATGAAGGGCTAACCTTCGCTGTTGCTTATCGCCTGCCCGGGGCTTTATCGTGTCCGGGGCTTTATATGCAAGCACTAATGTCGTGATCACAGGGGCGGTAAGCTTATCTACATAACGCCGATATTTACCCAATCCCTTTATTACTCTTCTATCCTATGGCTTTTATCTGCTATCGACCTATTGCCTATTTATTGCCTGGGGCGGATCGCCTAGCCTTGATTGACGGCATTTAGGCCAGGGAGTGTATATGGAAAACATTGGCAGATTGCGGGATTTTGTTCAGTCCTTTACCCGGGTTGTTGAGCAGGTCGGCTGCGATGAGGCTCGTATCTTTTCCGACGGCAAGTCGCTGCTGTTGGAGCTTATTGCTCATGATGACTGGCTACCCCATGCCTTTGCTCAGCCGAGTATTGAGAGCTATCGGCAGTATCTGCTCTATTGCGATCCTCTGGAGCGTTTCTCTGTGGTGAGCTTCGTCTGGGCACCGGGGCAGACCACACCTGTTCATGACCATACCGTATGGGGCATGGTGGGCGTACTGCGCGGCGCCGAGCGCTGTGAGGAATATGAGCTGGACGAGGTTGCCAGCTGTCTGCGGGCCAGCGGCAGTCATGAGTTGCCCGTCGGCGGTGTCGATCTGGTCTCGCCAGATATCGGCGATATCCATAGGGTTTCTAATGCTCTATTGGAGGGAGTATCTATCAGCATTCATGTCTATGGCGGCAACATAGGTGCGGTGCAGCGCCATGTTTATGACCCCGATACCGGGGTCAAGAAGCCTTTTATATCTGGGTATTCGAATAGTGTGGTGCCGAATATATGGGGGTGATCGGGCTGATGCTTCCAGCTGCATTTGTATTTGAAGGGATTTTGAAGGTCGAATCTTCACCTTCATCAATTGCCTGCGGCAGGCTTATGTGCAAGCACTCTTTTGGCACGCTGTGAATATGTCCTTATACGCTTCACGGCGGCGTCCATGCCGCCGAGAGCCAAAAGCGTGCTTACACTAGGTATCTATCGTCTCTTCGATTTGGCGGTGTTGGGGAGAGAAGGGAGTTAAAGCGCTAACTTATTTATGCCCAAAATTGAGTTAGCTCGTTGTCGGTGGTTCAGTACCGAACTGATTTTCTGACCTAAAGATATTCATCGATACCCCCCCCCTGTTATGTAGTTCACTACTCTCCATCAAAACTGGATAAGGATACCGCCATATTAAAATCATAAGGATTTTGAACGATTTTTATCCTGTATCCTTGCGCGTTTTCTCATTTCGCATTAAATAAATACATTTAAAATTAATCGCTTATGTTATTCGTTAAGTAGATAATAGGTTTGGAAAACGCGCATGCGCATTTTTCCAGATGGTGTATTTAGCAAAATGCTGATAAGTTCATTACATACAGATAGTTAGCTGTGCGCGTTTTCACTGGTCCAACGAGGTAAACGCGCATGCGCACTAATAAAATGTTAGTACGATAGATGAAGAACCGCGAAATCATTACACTCATGCACAAGCTGTCACACGGTAGGATTGGCCCTAGTGGAGATTGGGTGCGGGTTTTCAATGATAGAGAAGAATTGGACGAAGGTAAGTTCAATAAACTCCTAAAGGACGCTATTCAATCTGACATTGTTTTGATCTATCAAAGCTCAATCAATGTCACTGAGGCAAATGCATCGGAGGCATATAAAATAGTCGCGGAATACGTGAAACATGGGATAGTCAAACTTGCTGACCCACGATTTAAGTCCCAAGTAGAAATTGACCCATTAGGCATTGGTGCTAAATATCGTACTAACAAAGCAATTAATTCGGACGCGTAATGCTTGGCTCGCGCTCGTTCCTCGCAAATTTTAGCCAAGCATTACTTGCCGATTATTCGCGACGTTATGTGGCTAAGGACAGTCAATGAATGTGTCCGTAAAAGTTACTTTTCTAGTTATTGAGCGACCTCCTCATAGGTTTAGGTATACAGGTAGTATTTGGCCAAGAGTCCACTATCTAGATGGTGTTGATACTAGCTGCAGACTGATGCTTCCTGAAGACGTGGAAGCGTTTGATGGAGATACAGTCGAACTCAAAATGAGTTTTCTAGATGATGAAATTCATCAATCTAAAATGTATGAGGGTATGCCGTTTGAGCTTTACATATGTAATGTCAAAATCGCAGAGGGGCAGGTACTCAGGCTTGAAGTATAGCTACATAACCAGTCGCTCAAGATCACTCCGTCAGCTATGGCTGGTTCCGTGAGATTGGCGCGTAGCGCCAGCCCTTAGCAAGGCGTTAGTTGATTATGGAGTATAAATGGGTAAGTGGAACAATAATAGTAGCTCAAAAAATAATCCAATGGCATTTGGAATAGGTATAGGAATAGCTATTGGCTCTGGACTTGGAGTTGCTCTTGGGAATTTAGCTTTAGGTATTGGAGTTGGAATTGCAATTGGTGTAGCCATAGGCCTGGAACAAAAGAAAAAAACAAGAAAAAAGTGACGATGAGTAGGCTAGTAATCAGCAACTAACAAGCGCATTCAACTGGCCAAATACTGGTAGGCTCCTATGCCGCGCTTCGGTTGTTAGCCAAGCAGCATTTCCCCTTTAACACGGGTGTTATGTAAAAATTTAACAAAGGAAGTTTATGATGAATGTTAACGCAACTCTCTGGGGGCAAATCCTCTTCGTCGTGGCGCTAATAGTCATTTTTTTCACGGTAAGGTTTGCGCAGGGTAAAGCGAGCAATGTTCCTTTGGTTGGCTTTTATGCACTTCTACTCAACTTGTTAATTCCGCCAGGTGGCTGGATTTATTGTGGCTATTGGTATTTTAAAAAGTCCTAACTGAGAGCGGTTAGTTTCAATGTAGGCTTTCGAGCGCCAACTCGTTTTTGTCCAATTGAATTTTATTGTCAGGCTATCCATTAACGTTTAATCGAAGAGACGATAGATACAAGTGTAAGCACGCTTTTGGCTCTCGGCGTGCCAAAAGAGTGCTTGCACATAAGCCTGCTGCAGGCAGTTGATGCACCATGAAGCCATGGTCCAAGGAAACCCTTCAAACAGCAAAGTAGTGTGATGCTCACTTACTAAAACCTTCGCTGAAAGGCCATTCAGATCCCCTCGAGCTGCACCGTCCGCAGGTAATCGATACACCATGAAGCCATGGTTCAAACTTTCTCTTCAAATACCAAAGTCAGTTTGATGCCTCTTCAAATAAGCTCATCATGAGTCCATGGTCAAAATCACTTCTTCCAAGCCTCAAATTGGGTGAATGTAGCTACTTAGATAGCTGTCCCTTCATGAGGGGATAGCGCCTGCTGAGCTCCAGTCTCAGCAGGCTTTGGGTTGAGCCAGATCGCTAGGTTAGAAGAAACCTAGCGGGTTGACGTCGTAGCTGACGAGCAGGTTCTTGGTGTTCTGGTAATGGCTGAGCATCATCTTGTGGGTCTCGCGACCTATGCCTGACTTCTTGTAGCCACCGAATGCGGCGTGGGCAGGGTAGGCGTGGTAGCAGTTGATCCATACGCGTCCCGCCTGAATACCACGTCCCATGCGCTGGGCGCGGTTCATGTCGCGGGTCCAGACGCCGGCGCCCAGGCCATATTCTGTGTCGTTGGCGATGGCCAGCGCCTCGGCCTCATCCTTGAAGGTGGTGACCGAAATAACGGGACCGAATATCTCCTCCTGGAAGACGCGCATCTTGTTGTGGCCCTTGAGTATGGTGGGCTCGATATAGAAGCCGCTGCTCTGATCGCCAGATAGCTGACAGCTGGTGCCACCAATTAGCACCTCGGCGCCCTCATTGCGGCCTATCTCCAGGTAACTTAGGATCTTATCAAACTGCTCCTGGGAGGCCTGGGCACCTACCTGGGTGTCGGTATCCAGTGGGTTGCCCTGCTTGATCGTCTTGGCGCGGGCGATCACCTTGTCGATAAACTTGTCGTAGATGGACTCGGCGATCAGTACCCGTGACGGGCAGGTACAGACCTCACCCTGGTTGAAGAAGGCCAGCAGCATGCCTTCAACCGCCTTATCCAGATATTCATCTTCTTGCTCCATCACGTCGGCAAAGTAGATGTTGGGCGACTTGCCGCCCAGCTCGACGGTAGAGGGGATCAGCGACTCGGCGGCGCACTTGAGGATATGGTGACCTATCTGAGTCGAGCCGGTGAAGGCCAGCTTGGCGATGCGCTTGCTGACCGCCAGCGCCTGACCCGCCTCGGTGCCGAAACCGTTGACGATATTGAGCACGCCGGCTGGTAGCAGATCTTGAATCAGTTCGACCATCACCAGGATGGAGACGGGTGTCTGCTCGGCGGGCTTGAGCACTATGCAGTTACCGGCGGCCAGCGCCGGGGCGATTTTCCAGGCGGCCATCAGCAGCGGGAAGTTCCAGGGGATGATCTGGCCGACGACGCCCAGCGGCTCGGGAAAGTGGTAGCTGACGGTGTTGTTGTCGATATCGGCGGCGCTGCCTTCCTGGGCGCGGATACAACCGGCGAAGTAGCGGAAGTGATCCACAAACAGCGGCAGATCCGCATTCAGGGTTTCGCGTACTGCTTTACCGTTCTCCCAAGTTTCGGCCACGGCCAGAAACTCCAGATTTTGCTCGACGCGATCGGCTATCTTCAGCAGTAAGTTGGAGCGTTCGGTCACCGAGGTCTTGCCCCAGGCATCTTTGGCGGCGTGGGCGGCGTCCAGTGCCAGCTCGATATCGCGCTCGTCCGAGCGGGCCACCTGACAAAACACCTGGCCGTCGACAGGTGAGCGGTTATCAAAATATGCCCCGCCCACAGGCGCGACCCACTGCCCCCCAATGAAGTTGTCGTAACGGCCGTTGAAGTTAACTATGGCATCTGTCGTGCCTGGCTTGCTGTAGATCATCTTGAGCTTCCTTGTATGGTTTTGTCTTGTCGAAAGGCGCCTCTGCCGGGCGCCCTATTTTTATGTTTAAAAAACAACAGGTTTAAATTTTTTATCTGTGCCCCATTTGAGTGTCACGCTTGTGTTCATTAGGGCGCAGACTCAGGTTAGCTAACGCAAAGCCTAGGCCAAACTGGCAGGAGTTGTGATGTGGCTGGAGTAACAGTATGATGAAAAACTAATTTTTGATGTCCGAATGTGCGTGGTCCAGGATGGTGTAGCACTGGCAGTTGGCATGCACTGTGACATAAGTGCGCACCTCGGGTGTGCCAAAATGGAACACTGTTATGACGATAGCTCCACAGACACAGGCTTGGTTGTCTGACTCATGGTCTCGTAGTCAGGGCGCAGGGTTAAGCGAAGCCAAGTTACCGCAAGAATTACGACTCAACGCCGACGCACTCGCCGAGCGGCATCACGCCAACAAGCAACTCATCAATCTCACCAAACAGCATGCATTGCCCCTGTTTAATCAGATGATGGCCCACAGCCAGAGCCGGCTGATCCTCTCGGATCGCGACGGCTATGTGCTCTGCCATTGGGGCGTCAGCCGCTACTCGGACAAACTGGCCAACGTCGCCCTGGATGTGGGGGTCAATTGGCGTGAGGAGCACAAGGGCACCAACGCCATAGGCACGGCCCTGACCGCCAGGCAGACGGTGGCGGTGATAGGCGAGCAGCACTTCATCCGTCACCACAGATTTATGAGCTGCACCGCCAGCCCCATCTTCTCCCCCGAGGGAGAGTTGCTCGGCGCCATCGACATCACCAGTGAGCAGCAGCGTCATACCCAGCAGACCCTGGTGCTCATCGCCAGCCTGGTGCAACAGATAGAGACGGCGCTGCTGTGTCATCTGCCCGGCAGTCACTACCGCATCGATCTCGCCGAGCAGGCGTCGCTGATCACCTCAGGCTGGCAGGGGATAGTGGTGGCCAATGTCGACGGTAAGCTCTTAGGCTGCAACGCCATGGCCAAGCGTCTGCTACACAGGCCGCGCATCGGTGACGATATCGACCGTCACCTGGGGGTGAGCTGGAACAGCGGTGAGCAGGTGTGTCAGGACCAACGCCTGCACCTCAAGACCCAGCAGCTAGTCGAAACCCGGCCCAGCCAGCTGGTGAGCCAGCAGATAGGCGTACGCTTTCGCGACTCTAAGCTAGAGCGCGCCTGGCAGCAGGCAAACAAGGTGGTGGGGCGTAACATTCCTCTGCTGATCTGCGGCGAGACTGGGGTGGGCAAGGAGCAGTTTGTGAAGAAGCTCCATGGTCAGAGTGCCCGCGCCCAGGCGGCACTGGTGGCGGTCAACTGCGCAGCACTACCTGCTGACCTGGTGGAGTCTGAACTCTTCGGCTATCAGGCCGGGGCCTTCACCGGCGCCTCTCGTCAGGGGTTCGAGGGCAAGATACGTCAGGCGGACGGCGGCTTTCTGTTTCTCGACGAGATAGGCGAGATGCCGCTAGCGACCCAGAGCCGCTTGCTTCGGGTGCTGCAGGAGCGCGAGGTGGTGCCCGTGGGCGGCAATCGCAGCTACAAGGTGGATATTCAGGTGGTGGCCGCGACCCACGCGGATCTGCGCCAGCTGGTGAGTGAGGGGGCGTTTAGGGAGGATCTCTACTATCGCCTCAACGGCCTGCAGGTGTCGCTACCGCCCCTGCGTCAACGTGCCGATATCGAGCGCATCATTCACAAGCTGCATAGGCGCTATCGTCAGGCGCCGCAGCAGCTCTGCCCTCAGCTGCTAAGACGTCTGTTGGCCCACGACTGGCCGGGTAACCTGAGGGAGCTGGATAACCTGATGCAGGTGGCCTGTCTGATGGCCGATGGCGATCCCGAACTTAAATGGCAGCATCTGCCCGACACCCTGCAGGCCCAGCTGCAGGGGCCTGAGCAGGCGGACGAGCAGATGGCGGCCTGCGAGAGCGAGCTTAGCCTGATGGTCAACGCCAATATCGTCTCAAGCTTCCACAGATTTGAGGGCAATGTCAGTCGCTGTGCCAAACACTTAGGGATCAGCCGCAATACCTTGTATCGAAAACTCAAGGCCTTGGGGCTCAAAACCTGATCTAGCTATGCGCAAGCTGCATGCAGTTCATGCAAAATGTGCAGTGTATTCATGATGGCAGATGCACTAATCTGTCAGTCCATTTTGTTGTTAAGGAGGCCCCATGTTCAAGGCACTCGTATTGACCCAACTAGATAGACAGACCCAAGCCGATGTGAAACTGCTGCCTGAGAGCGATCTGCCCGAGGGTGAGGTGCTGGTGGAGGTGAGTTACTCCTCACTCAACTATAAGGATGGCCTGGCGATCACCGGCCTTGGCAAGATCATTCGCGAGTTCCCCATGGTGCCGGGCATAGACTTCGCCGGTGTGGTGAGCGAGTCGGCCGACCCTAGGTTTCAGCCCGGTGACGAGGTGATCCTGACCGGCTGGGGCGTGGGCGAGAACCATTGGGGCGGCATGGCCGAGAAGGCGCGGGTGAAGGCCGACTGGCTGGTGCCCATGCCTAAGGGCTGTGATGGCGCCAAGGCGATGATGATAGGCACGGCCGGCCTGACCGCCATGCTATGTGTGCAGGCGCTGCAACAGGCGGGCGTCACCCCAGAGCAGGGTGACGTCTTAGTGACAGGAGCCAGCGGCGGCGTAGGCTCGGTGGCGGTGACCCTTTTGGCACAGCTTGGCTATCGCGTGGTGGCCAGTTCGGGCCGGGTCGAGGTCAACGGCGACTGGCTAAAAGCCTTGGGCGCCAGCGAGGTGATCGATCGCAGCGAGCTTGAACAGGACAGCCGTCCGCTGGAGAAACAGCGCTGGGCGGGTGTGGTCGATACCGTAGGTAACAAGGTGCTGGCCACGGCACTGGCGCAGATGCAATATGGTGGCAGCGCCGCCATCTGTGGTCTGGCGGGCGGTTTTGCCCTGCCAACGACTGTGATGCCCTTTATTTTGCGCGGCGTGAACCTCTTGGGTATCGATTCTGTGGCTTGCCCCATCGACAAGCGCGTCAAGGCCTGGCAGCAGGTGCTCGATCTCCTACCCGAAAGCTACTATCAGCAGGCCTGTCAGACCATCAGCCTGGAGCAGCTGGGCGAGTACGCCGCCAAGATAGTTAAAGGTAAGGTCACCGGCCGGGTATTGGTTAAGGTGTAGCCTTTACTCTCAGATATAGAAGTGGCCACTTGGCCACTTTTTTTTGCCTGCTCATCGGTGAGAGCAACAGAAACGTGTAGAGACTAACGCGGCAGCCTGATGGTGATCTCTAGCCCTCGGGGCATGGCGTTGCTGGCCACTATCTGGCCCTGATGAGCCTGTATCGCTGCCTTGGCGATGGCCAGTCCCAGTCCCCAGCCACCGGATTCGCGCTCTCGCGCCGATTGTGGGCGATAGAAGGGCTCGAAGATCGCCTGCAGATCCGCCTCATCCTCTATGCCCGGGCCGTCATCCTTGATGGTGAGGATCACCTGATTCGGCTCGGCAGCGGCGCTGATGCTGATCTCCCGTTCGGCGTAGCGAATGGCGTTACGCAGCAGGTTCTCAATTGCCCTTGCTAGGGGGCGCGGGTTGAGCATCAGCATCAGGCTATCGTCTATGTCGATCACCAGGGATTTCTGTTGCTGCTCTGCCTCGAACTCGGCATCGTCCAGCACCTGACCCAGAGTCTCGGCTAGCGATAGCCGATGTTTGTGCTCATGGATATCCAGCTTCACCCGTGACAGTTCGAGTAGCTCGGCGATCATCGCCTCCAGCTGCTCCGCCTCATAGCCGATGCGGTCTATCTCGGTCGAGGCCTGCCCCTTCTTGCGGGTGAGGGCGAGGGCCAGCTGCAGCCGGGTCAATGGCGTCCTGAGTTCGTGGGAGATATCGCTGATCAGTCGCTGCTGGCTGTTGACCATGGACTCGATGGCGTCGGCCATGGCGTTAAAGGACTGCGCCAACTGGCCTATCTCGTCCTTGCGCGCCGTGGTGCTGGCATCGGCCCTGTGGCTGAGATCGCCGCTGGCCACCGCCTCGGCGCTCTGTTTAAGCGCTCGCAGGGGCTTACCCAAGTGCCAGGCTAGCAGGCCACACAAGAGGCCCGAGAGCAATATCGCCAAGGTCAGCGTGAGGGCGATATTCTCGGCGAAGAAGAAGAACCAGGGTCTTGGATGCATCTCGGCGAGGCGGCCATAGAGGGTGTAGCGTTTGCCCTCTATCTCGAAGGGCATGGGGCCAAACAGCAACTCGCTCTTAAATTGGTGGCTGATGGGGTGGCCTGCCTCATCGGCCATCAGCATGAAGCGCCGGATGCCGCGGGAGACACGTTGATTGTTGATCAGCTGGCCCTGCTCGTCGGCCACATAGAAACGCACCGGCTTGTTACCCATCTCCTTGAGTCTGTGCCAGTGTTTGTCGCGCTTCACGGTCAGCAGCTCGGGGCTTTCCTGAATGCGCTCGACCACGCGTTCCAGCAGTCCCTGTAGATGGGGCGGAATAGGGGCCTGATCGTGATTCTGCTGCAGCAGCGGCAGCAGGCCAACGATGGCGATGATCAGGCTGCTACAGAGCCAGAAGCTCAGCAGCAGCTTGATAAAGATGCGGTTGGGAAGACTACTAATTTTCATCAGGTTAGCCAGATGTAGCCCTTGCCTCTGAGGGTCTTGACCCTGGGGCGGCCGTCGGCGCGCTCGGGCAGTTTCTTGCGCAGATTAGACAGGTGCATATCCAGGCTGCGATCGAAGGGCATCAGCTTCTTGCCCAGGACATTCTCGCTGAGGTTATCCTTGCTCAGCACCTCGCCGCTATGTTGGATCATATGATACAGCAGGCTAAATTCGGTGCCGGTGAGGATCAGCAGCTGATCCTGACAGACCACCTCTTGGCGGCTGGGGTCGAGCTTGATGTCGGCAAACTCCAGTATGCTGGGCTGCTGCTCGTCCATCTGATGGCTGGTGCGGCGGATGATCGCCTTGATGCGCGCCACTAGTTCGCGATCGTTGAAGGGCTTGGGCAAGTAGTCATCGGCGCCTATCTCCAGGCCAACGACTCTGTCTATCTCGTCGCCGCGGGCGGTGAGCATGAGTACCGGAGTCTGTTTCTTGGATCGCAATGCCTTGAGCACCTCGAAGCCGTTGAGCTTGGGCAGCATGACATCGAGCAGGATGAGATCGAACTGCTGTTCCAGTGCCAGAGCAAGTCCTGCCTCGCCATCGTGGGCAAGTGTGAGGTTAAACCCTTCAAGTTCAAGCAGTTGTGCTAGCAGTTCCGCTAGCCCTAGATCGTCATCGATTAACAGAATTTGGCTCATGGTACGTCTCTCTACACCTATAACAGCTTGAGTATACCCTTTTAGATGTCAATTGCAGTCTAAGAATGTAAGTCTAGGTAAAGGCGTGACGAGCAGCAGATTGTCACTCTTTGCGCAAACTTTACAGAGGTTTACCTAAGGAAAACCCTGTATTACATAGGGTGGCGTAAACTGTTAGTGTCGAAGCTCTTCCCAGAGCGAACTAACTATCCGCGATAAGCGTAAGAGGCAGATTATGAATAAGATGACCCTAAAATCAGGATTATTTGCGTTAATGACCAGCGCCGCCCTGTTGGCACCCGCTGTGTATGCGGCTGGCCCGGATGACGGCGGTTGTCGCCATGAGATGCGTGGTGATCACAAAGGTTACCACGGCGAGATGCATAAGATGTTTCGCGGCCTGGATCTCACCGATGCCCAGCGCACTCAGATGAAGGAACTGATGCAGTCGCACCGCGAGGCGATGCAGGCTAAGCGTCCATCGGACGATGTGCGTGCGGCCCACAAACAGCAGATGCTGGATATGATCACCTCAGACAGCTTCAACGAGGCCGATCTTAAGGCGATGACGGCCCAGCGCAGTGAGCAGAGAGCGCAGGCCGCGGTGGAGCGCATGAAGATGCAACGCGAAATCTATCAAATGCTTACCCCTGAGCAGCAGGCTAAATTTAAAGAGAATTTTGGCAAGCGTGGCGGACGTAAAGGAGATCGCCCATAGGGGATAACTGAGTTACAATTGGGTCATATTCTTCCCCTGCTAATTGTTAGCTGTAATATGACCCTATGACCGACACTTCCCAATACGATTTTTGGGTGAAACTGGCTAGCCGCGCCGCCGTGGCGACCGCGCTCACCCTGATAGTCATCAAGCTGGCGGCCTGGCTCTATTCAGGTTCCGCCAGCATGCTGGCTTCGCTCACCGACTCCTTCGCCGATGCCCTGGCTTCCATAGTCAACTTCATCGCCATTCGCTATGCCATAGTGCCCGCAGACCAAGACCATAGGTATGGTCACGGTAAGGCCGAGCCCCTGGCGGCCCTGGCCCAGTCGGCCTTCATCCTAGGCTCGGCGCTGCTGCTCTTGCTACATGGCAGCGACAGGCTGATCAACCCGGCGCCTATCAACCATGCCATGGTGGGCGTGGTGGTGTCGGTGATCGCCATAGTGCTGACCCTGGCCTTGGTGCTGCTGCAACGCCGCGCCCTGGCCAAGACCTCCAGCACCATAGTGGAGGCCGATGCCCTGCACTATAAGTCGGACCTGTTTCTCAACAGTGCCGTGCTGCTAGCCCTGGTCTTGTCGCAGTTTGGCTGGTGGTGGGCCGATGGCCTGTTCGCCATACTGATCGCCCTGTTTATCGGTCAGCAGGCAGTGGATCTGGGTTACCGCTCGGCGCAGTCGCTGCTGGACCGGGAGCTGGATGCCGATACCAAGCTCAAAATCGTCCAGGCGATAGAGAAAGACCCGCGCATCAATGGTTTTCATGATCTGCGTACCCGCACTTCGGGCAAGACCACCTTCGTGCAGTGCCACCTGGAGCTTGACGGCAGACTGCCACTGGTGGAGGCCCATGCCATTGCCGATGCCGCCGAGGCAAGGGTGAGAAGCCTGTTCGAGCACGTTGAAGTGCTGATCCACCAAGACCCCATCTAAGCTGCCCCAGGCGGCGAGACCAAGCCAGGTTTCGTCGCCGAAAATTCTACACAACCCCGATTTTAGGGGAATTATTTCCCTGCCAATTCAAATCCAGTTCTTCTAGTATTAATTCCTCTATTGAGGAATTTTTATGGCAGAAGCTAAAAGTCGTGTCGGCCGTCCCAGTGGCGACACCCAAAATCGCGATAAGCTGATCCTGGCGGCGAGAAATCTGTTTATCGAACGTCCCTATGCTCAGGTGTCGATCCGCGAGATCGCCAGCCTGGCGGGCACAGACCCCGGCCTGATCCGTTACTACTTCGGCTCCAAGGAGAAGTTGTTCTCGACCATGATCCATGAGACGGCGATGCCCGTGTTGGCTCAGCTGCATAAGGCGAGAAGAGAGACGCGCCAGGAGAGCCCGGCGGCCTTGCTACAGACCTACTACAGCGTCATGAGCAAGCATCCGCACTTTCCCAGACTCATGCTGCGCATCGCCGGACTGGATCAGAGCCTGCCGGAAAACGCCGAGGTGACCAAGGCCTTCTATGAGGTGGTTAACTTCGAGAATATCGCCATATTTCAACGATTAAAGGAGAAGGGCCTGCTGAAGGACGATGTGGACGCCCACTGCGCTCAGCTGAGCTTCTTCGCCATGATGGTGTTTCCCTTTATCGTGCCGGAAAACTTACTCGAAAGGGTCGGCATAGAACTTACGCCGGACTTTCTACAACTGCTTGCCGAGCAAAATACCCGTCTACTGCAGCGTGGTCTGATGGACGTGAAGGATGAGAGAGATGAATAACAAGAAACGCTATCTATTAGTCGGTGTGGGCGTCGGCGTGCTGGCCATAGTGCTGGCGGCGCTGCTAAAACCTTCGCCCTCACTCGTGGCCGGATACGATAAGGCCAGGGCGGTCGAGGTGATGCCGCTGGCTCAGCAGCCCATAGCACCCAGAGTCATCGGCTTCGGCCGGGTCGAGCCCAAGCATGTGTGGCAGGCGGTGGCCGAGGTAGGCGGCAAGGTGTTGTACCGCCATCCCCAACTGGAAACCGGCCGCATGCTGCCAAAGGGCACACTGGTGCTCGAGATAGATCCGCTGGAATACCAGCTCAAGGTCGCCCAGGCCCAGGCCAGCATGCATGCCACCCAGGCGCAGCTGACCCGTCTGGATCAACAGGAGAAAAACCTCAATACCAGCCTGAAGATCGAGGAGCAGAAGCTGGTGCTGGCCGAGCAGGAGTATCAACGTAAGCTGACCCTGAAGAAGCGCAACCTGGTATCGAGTTCGGAGCTGGAGAACCAGAAGCAGTCGCTGCTTGCCCAGACCAAGCTGGTGGAGGATCTACAGAGTTCCCTCAAGCTGCTCCCCGACGATCGCAAGGTGAGCGAGGCGCAGCTGAGCGTCGACAAGGCCTCCTTGCAGGACGCCGAGCGCCGCCTTAATCAGACCAAGGTGGTGCTGCCCTTCGATGCGCGGGTGTCGGACATCAATATCGAGCAAGATCAGGTGGTGGCTGCCGGCGCCGTGATGCTGGTGGCCCACAGGCTAGGCACAGCCGAGATCAAGGCGGAGTTATCCTTGCAGGATATGCGCGCCCTGGTCAGCAGCCTGGTACAGGCATCACAGCCCAGAAGCATGCCCTCTATCGACGAATTTGAGTTGCAGGCGGAGGTGAGTTTTCAGGCGGGCAATCATAGCTTTAGCTGGCCGGCGCGGGTGACCCGGGTCGCCGAGACGGTCAACCCCAACCAGGCCACCATAGGCGTTTATCTGGAGGTGGAGCAGGACTTCAGCCAGATGGATCTGCTGCTACGTCCGCCGCTGACCAAGGGGATGTTTGTCAGCGCGGTGATCAGCGGTAAGCCCAGGGAACATTTCGTGATCCCCGAGCGGGCACTGCGGGGCAATCAGATCTACCTGATGGATGCTGAGCAGAAGCTGGTGATCAAGCCGGTCGAGGTGCTGTTCCGCCACGAGCAGCAGGTGGCCGTCAAGGGCGAGCTGAAGGCGGGTGATGCCCTGGTGCTCAACGACCTGATCCCGGCCATTCCCGGTATGTCGCTCAAGCCCGTCACCAATGAGGGAGGGGCGCCGCTGTGATCGCCTACATCACAAGACATCCTACCCTGGCAAACCTCTTGATGTTGGCCTTCCTGCTGCTGGGTCTGCTCAACATGAGCAGTATCAAGCGCGAGACCTTTCCCGAGTTTGCCCCGCCCTATGTGATGGCGACCGTGGTCTACCCGGGCGCCTCGCCGGTCGAGGTGGAGGAGAGCATCTGCCTGCGGATGGAGGATGCCGTCGATGGCCTGGCCAACATCGAAGAGGTCAAGTGTGACGCCCAGGAGGGGATAGCCTCAATGCGTCTCAAGCTGGAGCCCAAGGCCGATCTGGGTCGCATGCTGGTGGATGTGCAGACCCAGATCAACGCGATTCAGAACTTCCCGGCGCAGATCGAATCGCCCATCGTCAAGGAGCTGGATTGGGCGGAGCCCGTGGTGGATATCGCTATCGTCGCCGACACCAGCTGGCCACACCTGAAGAGCTATGCCGAGGATGTGAAGCGTCGTCTCAAGATAGACGCCGGGGTGAGCCTGGTTTCCATCGCGGGCTTCTCGGACCATCAGCTGCGTATCGAGCTCAATCAGGCGGATATGCGCAGGCTGGGGCTGACCGCCGCCGAGATTGCCGACAAGGTCGGCCGCCAGAACGTAAAGATGCCGGCGGGGAATATCGAGCTCAAGGATAAGAATATCCTGCTGAGGTTCGATGAGCGCAAGGTCACCCCGGCTTCACTGGCGGAGATCATCGTCGCCTCTAATCCCGATGGTAGCGTGGTGCGTCTTGGCAATATCGCCACCATCAGCGACAGGTTCGAGCTGGATGAGGAACATATTCAGTTCAACGGCAGCAACGCGGCGCTGATCAAGGTGCAGAAGAACAAGGCCGACGACGCGCTGCGGATCAAGGCCAAGGTGAGCGAGTTTATCGAACTGGAGCAGGCCCGCGCGCCGGACGGTGTGCGCCTGACCATGACCAACGATCTCTCCTCCGTGCTGCAAGACAGGCTGAAGATGATGATCACCAACGGCTGGCAGGGGATCATCCTGGTATTCCTCAGCATGTGGCTGTTTTTCTCCCTGCGTTACTCCTTCTGGGTGTCGGCCGGCCTGCCGGTCGCCTTCCTCGGCGGACTCTATCTGATGAGCCTGTTTGGCGTGTCTATTAACCTCATGAGTCTGGTGGGGCTTTTGATGGCGATCGGTATCATGATGGATGACGCCATAGTGATCGCCGAGTCGATCGCCTCCCACATAGACAGAGGCATGGCGCCCCATGAGGCCGTGGTGAAGGGAGTGCAGAAGGTCGCCCCGGGTGTGGTCTCCTCCTTCCTGACCACTGTGCTGATCTTCAGCGCGCTGCTGGGGCTGGATGGCCAGATGGGGGCGGTACTGTCGGCCATTCCGACCGTGCTGATCATGGTGCTGACCATCAGCCTGTTCGAGGCTTTCTTGATCTTGCCCAATCACCTGAATCACTCACTGGCACACGCCAAGGCGGAGACCAAGCCCAATCGTATCGGCGAGCTCAAGGCTAAGTTTCTCACCCGCTTCGAGGCGTTTCGTAACGATCACTTAGTCAGGCTGGTGACCTTCATGGTGCGCTGGCGCTATGTCAGCGTCGGCGCCACCATAGGCCTGCTGCTTGTCTCAGTCTCTTTGGTGGTGGGCGGCGCGCTCAAGTTTGTGCCTTTCCCCGATCTGGATGGCGATATCGCCGAGGCGCGAATCATACTGCCGCCGGGCAGTTCCCTGAGTCAGACCCAGAAGGTGGTCGAGACACTGATCGCCAGCGCTAAGCGTGTGGGCGATAGATACACCCATGAGGTGGAGGATGAACATGAGCTGATCCGCGACATCACGGCGCAGTATAACTTTAACGCCGATGCCGGTGAGAGCGGCCCCCATGTGGCGACCGTCAGGCTGGATCTCTTGTCGGCAGAGACCCGTAATACCCTGATCGAGGAGTTTATCCGCGACTGGCGCCTGGAGACGGGGGAGCTGGCGATGCCGCTATCTTTGGTGTTCAAGCAGCCCACCATGGGGCCGGCGGGGCGAGATATCGAGATCCGCCTGCAGGGCGACGATCTGGATATGCTGAAACAGGCGTCCGTGTCGCTGCAGAGCTATCTGGGGCAGTTTGATGGCATCAGCGGCATACTCGACGACATGCGTCCGGGCAAGGAGGAGATCAAGGTGAGCCTGCGTCCCGGCGCCGAGAGCTTCGGCATCGACGGCCAACTGGTGGCGGCCCAGCTGCGCAGCGCCTACTTCGGTCAGCTGGCCGACGAGGTGCAGGTGGGGCCGGAAAATATCGAGATCGAGGTGCGGCTCAACAAGCTGCAGGCGGGGGATCTACAGGCCCTGGCCAACTTCCCCATCATGCTGAGTGATGGCAGCCAGCTGCCGCTCTCCTCCATCGCCCTGCTGCAGGATCAGCGCTCCTATGTGCGTATCCAGCGCATCAATGGCCTGCGCAGCGTGACCGTGATGGCCGATGTGGACAATCAGCGCGCCAATGCCAACGAGACCATAGCCGCGATAAAGCGCGAGTGGCTGGCTCAGGTGCAGCAGAGCTATCCTCAGTTGAGAGTGGATTTTGAGGGCTCGGCCAAGGAGACGGCCAAGACCGGCAGCTCCATGGGCAAAGGCTTCCTCATCGGCCTGTTTGGCCTGTTCGCCATCCTGAGTTTTCAGTTCAGGAGCTATCTGGAACCCGCCGTGGTGATGCTGGCGATCCCGCTGGCGCTGATCGGCGTGCTCTGGGGCCATCTGCTGCTGGGCTATAACCTCTCCATGCCCTCTATCATGGGCTTCATCTCGCTGGCGGGAATCGTAGTGAACGACTCCATCTTGTTGGTGCAGTACATACGCCACCATGTGGATGAGGGAGATAGCGTGCATCAGGCGGTGGTGAGTGCCAGTCGCGAGCGTTTCAGGGCGGTGTTTCTCACCTCGCTGACCACGGCGGCGGGCCTATTGCCCCTGCTGCTGGAAACCAGCCTGCAGGCCCAGGTGGTGCAGCCATTGGTGGTGTCGATCGTCTTCGGTATCTTCGCCTCCACCCTGCTGGTGCTGTTTATCATCCCTTGTGCCTACGCCATCCTGGCCGACTTTGATAAGGTGAAGCCCCATACCGAGCTGTAAGACGTTAAATAGAAAATAAAAAAGCGCCCGCTATGTGACCATAGCGGGCGCTTTCGCTTTTAGCATGTAGCTAGAGTGAGGCGGCCTCGCCCAGGTAACTCAGACGCGCCATCTGGCTCTGATCTTTGAGCTCCAGCGCCTTGATGGCGTAGGGAGCGCCCAGACCCGAGGCCTTGAGCTGCTCGGCGTCGAAGCTCAGGCTCATCTGGCCATCGGCGTCCAGCCACTGAGCCGTCTCGGCCCGCAGGATATTGGCCTGCTTACCCTGAGCATCGGTACCCACCAACACGGCTGACACCTGATAGCGTCCAGGGTTGGCCACTTGCAGCTCGAACATCGCCTGGGTCGGCTTGTTATCCTGCCAGTAGATGCTGGCCTGATCCTTTAGTTTGGCCGCAGGCACATATTGCTTGAAGGCGGTCTTGACGGTGCGGATCAGCGGTAGGCCGTTGACCCGGGTCTCGACGTCGACCTGGATCTCGCTCAGGCCCAGGTTGCTGCTGGGCATCGCCAGCTCATCCGGTAGCTGAGCCTGCCAGTTATCGCCCTGCTTAACCACGGCGAGCCTGTGGTAGCGACCATCGCTCTGCTTGAGCGTCGCGGTCGGACTAAGAGCCATGTCGCTGTTGCTCAGCTTAAGATCGAACGCCAGCTTAGGTGCCTGACTGCTCAGACGGTTGGGCGCCGACAGGGCCAGCTGATAGGGGCTGCCCTTCTCCTTGACGTTAACCAGATAGCTGTCGTTGGCCCCAAGGGGCTGGACCACCTGTAGCTGATACACGCCGGGCGTCGCCTGCTTGGAGAGCCTCAGGGCGCTGGAGTCATCGACTATGCCAGCCGTCGCCATCGCCTGTGGGTCGCTCATGGATTGGATCATAGAGGCCGACTTATCCACGCTCTGTTTGTCGACCTTGTAGAGGCGCAGCTGATCCGGCGAGATAGCCGGGCTGTGTTGCAGGGCCCCCGAGCTGGCATCGCCACGCGGCGCCACCCGGATCACACTATCGTTCTGGCTGACCGCCAGCATGATCCCCTTGTTCAGCTCGGCGCCCGACACGGTACGCCAATACTGATCGCTGCTGCTCTGATCAAGCTGGCTTGGGGCTTGGATCTGGACCGTGGCGCCCATGGGCGCGCTAAAACTCACGCCGCCGCGATTACCGTTGACCGCTGGCAGCTCAGTGGTGGCCAGGGTATCTATGGTGAGATCCCCTGAGGTGGGCGCCAGCAGGGTCACCTGAGTGACTGTCACTGCGCTGGCCTGCGGGGTATTTTCTGCCTGAGGTTCGTCGTTTTGACAGGCGCTCAGCAGGGCGGACAGGGCGAACACACTCGCCATTTTAATTGATGGTTTCATCTTATGGCTCCTAGATATGGTCGCGGATCAGGGTGTCGAGGTTGAAGCAGGCGCGGCGGCTCTGCTGATGGCTCAGCGGCTCCTGGCCGGCGGTGCGCTGAATGTCTTTGAACCAGACAGTGCCCGCAGCCGATTGCGACTGACACTCCAGGAAACCGTCCGAGCAGTCGTCGAGCCAGTTTTGTGTGGTCTCAAGTGCCACCTGATACTGATAGCCGGCGCAGTAGCTGTCGCCGTCCCAGAAGGCGGAGTCGACATCTGAGCCCACCACGACCTCGAAGGGCGAGGGCAGCGCAGGGCGACCCGAGGTGCCATAGAGCCAGCTGTTGTTATAGCTGCTCATCCAGCTCACCTGCTGCTGTTTCACCGCATCGCTGCCATAGCCCAGCAGCCAACCCAATGAGGTCTCGAACACGTTACCCTGGGTGACGGCATCGGCCAGTGGCGTGCCGCCGCTGGATGGTGCCAGGGCGATCACCTTGGAGGTGGCGTTGATGATCTTGGGATAGCGACTGTCCCAGGTGGGGTTGGAGAGGATCCAGCGCACCACGTTGCCGCCGTTGGAGTGGGTCAGCAGGGTGAGATCGTTAATGTTTTTACTCTCGATAAACTGGGTGAGTTGCCCGGCCAGACAGCCAGCGGCGGCGTCATCCCACATGTATTGGTCGAAATCGCAGTTGATCACCAGGTAGTTATCGGGCGAGGCAGCCCCCTGGCGGACGGAGTCGACAAATTCCCGTGTCCAATAGTCCGACAGCGCATCTGTCTGATGCCCGGTACCATGGATAAACACGAGTCCGGAGGCGGCATAAGTCAATGGGCTGACAGCAAACAGACCCAGCATCATGAGCTTTTTATAGATCTTCATTGGCTTATTTCTCTTATTTGATGTTGTTTTAGGTTTTGTTATCTGGTTTCAAATACCAGATTTAGTTACTCAGGGTTTTAAATATTCAGATACAGAGGTCAGACGTCGGACGTCAGACCTCTTAAGGGAAACTAACGGCAGGAAAGTGAGGCGGCAAGGCTTTTTAACGGTACTTTAGTACCAGTTAAACTAAGTTTAGGTGGTTGATTGTTTTAAACAAAAAGGCGTGCACCTATTTATGTTGTGTCAGCGGCCATGGCCCGCGTTTGAATAACGCGCGAAAAAAATTGCACCTTTGTTGTGCAAGCGGGCGCCGTCAGACTCATCACCAGTGATTTTATCTGTCGGCGACCCGCTTCTCAGTTTTAGATAACTGCTTACCTAGTTTTTCTGGCTGAAAATCCGGTAGATTTTGACCGCTATCAAGGGTGCAGATGGGCCTGCTCGCTGAGATCCAAGAGCGCCTGGGCCGCCGGTGTCAGGGGTAGGTCTTTGCGCCAGATCAGCGCCAGATCCCAGGTGAGATTGGGGCGAATAGGCTTGAACACCAGCTCGCTGCCCTGCAACTTGTGGCAGATAGGCTCTGGCAGGATGGCGACCCCCATCTGGGCCTCCACCATGGTTGCCAGAAAGTCCCACTGGCCACTGCGAAAGGCGATGTTGAGCTGCACGCCAGCCTTGTGACTCAGCCGGGTGATCAGCTTGGCCAGGGAGAAGTCCTCGTTGTAGAGGATGAAGGGGTAGGCCTCGAAGTCCTGCCAGGTCACCGCTTCCTGTTGGGCGAGGGCATGGTCCTTGGGCAGGCAGGCCAGCAGCGGATAGCGGGTGAGGGCGCGGTTGGCCAGCTCGATATCATGGGTGGTAGGCAGGGCGGTGAAGGCGATATCCAGGCTGTTATTGAGCAGTGCCTGCTCGCAGCCGAAGCCGCCATATTCGTACATCTGCAGCTCTATGCCCGGGTATTGCTGGCGAAAGGCGGTGAGCAGGTCGATGATCAGGCTGCTCATCATGGGGCAGACACCAAGGCGCAGGTGTCCAGACTTGAGGCCGCTCAGGTTAGTAAGATCTTCCTGCAGCCTGTGCCACTGGCCCAAGATCTCCCGGGCGCTGTTTTCCAGCAGTATGCCGGCCTGGGTCAGCTCTATCTTCTGATTATTCCTGTGCAGCAGCTGCTGGCCGAGATTTTCTTCCAGTCGCTGGATGATCTTGCTCAGGGTTGGTTGGGTGATAAAAGACTTTTCCGCCGCCCGGGTAAAATTTCCCGTTTCAACCAGGGTGAGAAAATAATGTAAGGTTTTGATTGGTATGTTCATTCTTATTTGGCATTCACGGGATACTATTTATTCATTTTACTAATAGTCGCCTTAAGATTACTTTGATCCAGTTGGCAAAATGAGGGCAAGGTTAATGAAAGCGAATCAAAGTTTATGGGTAGGGGCTTTATGGCAGGCGGCAATGCCACGTGAAGTCATCGAATCCGAGTGTCAGTCTGAGAGTGTTGTTGCTAGCGCAAACAATGCGCCTGCGGAAGAGGCGCCAAAGCACCCAGCCTAGGCTGGGTGCTTTCACTCAATCCATCTCGAGTTCTTTCAGCTTACGCGTCAGGGTGTTACGACCCCAGCCCAGGCGCTTAGCTGCTTCCTGTTTGTGTCCCTTAGTGTGTTTCAGCGCCGTCTCTAGCAATATCTTTTCAAACGCAGGCTGTATCTGGGTCAGCAGATCGCTCTCGCCTTCGCTCAGACGTTGATCTATCCACTGGGTCAGGGCCTCCTGCCAGCCACCGCTGCCCGCCTGGGGTGAACTATCGTGGCTGTTGCTGGGTGTCAGTAGCTCGGGGGGCAGATCCTGAGGCAAGATCTCCTGGCCCGAGGCCATCACCATCAGCCAGCGACAGGTGTTTTCCAGCTGACGCACGTTACCGGGCCAGGGCAGACTAGCCAGGGTGTCGGCGGTCGCCTTGGTGAGTATCTTAGGTTCGACGCTGATCTCCTTGGCGGCGGTGGCCAGGAAGTGGCGTGCCAGCTGAGGAATATCCTCCCGGCGCTGTGACAACGGCGGCAGGTGCACCCGGATCACGTTGAGGCGGTGGAAGAGGTCCTCACGAAAATCCCCCTTGGCTACCAGGGACTCCAGGTTCTGGTGGGTCGCGGCTATGATGCGCACATCCACCTGCACTGGCGAGTGACCACCGATACGATAGAACTGACCATCTGCCAATACCCGCAGCAGGCGGGTCTGCACGTCCAGCGGCATGTCGCCGATCTCATCGAGAAACAATGTGCCGCCATCGGCCTGCTCGAAGCGGCCCTGACGCACGTTGGCGGCGCCGGTGAAGGCGCCCTTCTCGTGGCCAAACAGCTCAGATTCAATCAGCTCCTTGGGGATCGCCGCCATGTTGAGGGCGATGAAGGGCTTGTCCTTGCGTGGGCTGTGTTTATGCAAGGCGCCGGCGACCAGCTCCTTACCCGTGCCCGACTGGCCGTTGATCAACACGCTGATGGAGGAGCGTGACAGGCGGCCGATGGCGCGAAACACCTCCTGCATGGCCGGTGCCTCGCCGATGATCTCCGGCGCCTTGACCTCGGGCTGGCTAATGACCTTGGGTGACTGCTCCTTGGCATGGCTCAGGGCGCGCTCCACCAGGCCGATCGCCTCGTCGATATCGAATGGCTTGGGCAGATACTCGAAGGCCCCCGCCTGATAGGCGCTGACGGCGCTGTCGAGGTCGGAATGGGCCGTCATGATGATCACCGGAATATGGGGATAGTGCAGCTGCAGGCGATCCAGCAGGGTCAGGCCGTCGGTACCCGGCATGCGGATATCCGAGATGATCACCTGGGGTTGAGTCTGTTCCAATGCCTGCCACAGGGATTCGGCGGCGGCGAAGCTGGCGCAGCTTATCTTGGCGCCCTTGAGCGCCCGTTCGACCACCCAACGTATCGAACTATCATCATCGAGAACCCAAACTTTTTCTGTCATACACCTACTCTCTTAAGTTGAATGCTCTAAGGTCACCTGTGCTAGCTCTTGAGCGGCAGCAGTATGGTAAATTCTGTCTTGCCCGGCACGGAGGCGCAGTCGATGCGTCCGCCGTGGAGCCTGGCAAAGTTATGGGCGATGGAGAGCCCAAGTCCGGATCCCTGCTCTCTGCCCGTGACCATAGGGTAGAAGAGGGTATCCATCAGCTCGGGTGGGATCCCCGGGCCATCGTCTATGATGGAGAGCGCCAGCACCAGCTTGTGGCGTGTGGTGCCTATGGTGACCTGGTGCTGGGTGCGGGTCTTGATGCGGATCTCGCCGCCGTCTTCCACCGATTCCAGTGCCTGGATGGCGTTCTGCACTATGTTGAGTACCGCTTGTTGTAGCTGCTCTTGATCCATCTCGATATCCGGGATCGAGGGGTCATAGTCCTGGATCAGGTGGATATTGCCCGGCAGGGTGACGCTTACCAGCTTGAGCACCTTCTGGATCACCGCATGGATGTTGTGCAGGCTGTGCTCGGTGGGCTTCTGCGGGCCCAGCAGTCGGTCCACCAAGTTTCGCAGCCGGTCGGCCTGCTCTATGATGAGGTCGGTAAACTCACGCTGGTCGGCGTCTTCCAGCTCGCGGGACAGCAGCTGGGCCGCACCTCGTAGGCCGCCCAGAGGGTTCTTGATCTCATGGGCCAGGTTACGTACCAGGTACTGGGCCGCCTGCTGCTGGGCATCCAGGGTCAGCTGCTGATGTATCCGCCTTTGCTGATCCACCTGGCGCAGCTCCAGCACTCCCTGCTCGGGCTGATCCGGCTGGACTTCCAGCGGGGTGAGTGTCATGTCGACCGTGTGACCCTGACCGTCCAGGGTCACCAGGTTGGCGGTGTTGACCGTCAGGCCTTGGTGTTCGCGAATGGCGGTGCGCAGCAGTTGATGATCTATGCTCAGCAGCTGGCAGCAGTCTAACAGGTTGTGTTCCGTGAGGCGGTGACTGCCTAACCCAAGCAGTTGCTCGGCCGCGCTATTGGCATAGCACAGCTTGAGATCATCTGAGATGACGAGCACGGCCGTCACCAGATGATTGAGCAGAGGGTCTGTGTTCATTTACGACTCCCGGGAAGTAGGTTGCACCATAATGGTGCACCAATTTGGTGCACGCTGCAAGCTATCTTCACCGGGATTGTTTTGGGATGTGATTTTCTAAGTTATTAAAAATTAAGATATAAATTTTTAACCGCCCCCGAGAGGGGTCGCCCTAGGAATCGCATTTATGGTCGCCCGGTGAAGAAATACGGTTCTAGGGGGGGTCGATGCAAGTTGTTTGCCGTTTTGTGCCAAGGCCTTGATTTCAAACTTGTGCTCGCCGCGATCCACATTCTCCAGCGTAAATACCGGGCTCGCCTGAGGCGTGCTGACCACCTTGCCATCCATCAGGAGTACCAGCACATGACCGGCGGCGAGATCTGGGGTGATGGAGCCGATCACTGTGATATTGCCGTTATTGTCCCTTAAGGTCTCCTCTTCGCTGGGGCTGGAGATGGTCAGCTTGTAGAGCTCCTTGGGCTCCTCCTTGGCGGGGGTTAGCGGCTCGCGTACCACAGGGGGCGGCAGCTTGATCTGGTTTTCGGTATTTTCCTTAAACTCGACCTGGGTGGAGTTTTCTACCGGGGTATCCGAGTAGTGAACCTTGCCATCCTTGTCGACCCATTTATAGATGGCTGCCTGAGCCCCAAGGGTCATTAACAGCAGGGTAAACAGCAATATCGGGCGCATAAGCATTCCTTTTATACCTTGTCTTTGCTACAGATTAGTCGCTTTCGCGGTAAAAAGCATCAGGGCTAGGGTCTGTTGACCTTTCCTGTTTGTTTTTGCTGCCATTTGTAGGTGATTGGTACAAGGCAGAGCCTGTGCCGTGTAGTTACGCTACACATACTGGCGTAAAGCAGTAGAAATTGCCTACAAGCGCAGCCCAAGGGGTTCATCTCAACGCGTCTATCTCATTTTGAAAGGCTTCCTGCCTTTCACCACAAGCTGTTAGAAATCGTTCCAAGCGATTTTTGGTTGTTTGCCATTCCCATAGCGCAACTATGCGTCATGGCACAGGCCTTGAACACAACGCGTTGAGATTGAACAAAAATTAAACCTGAAAGATAAACAGGCCCTAAATGATTGGCAGTTGATGACGGGAGAAGGTCTGTTTCAGCACTACGGTCGACTCTATGCTGGCGATACACTTGAGGCCGCCCAGTGAGTGTTTGACGAAGCCTTCATATTCCAGCAGATCGTGGGCGACTATCTTCAGTAGGTAGTCGTGAGCGCCGGTGATCACCGAGCATTCCTGCACCTGAGGCAGACGGCTCATCTCCTGCTCGAACTGTTCACCATAGGCGGCAGAGTTCTCGGTGAGGCGCACGAAGGCGTAGACAATCACATCGAGTGCCAGCGACTTAGGGTCGAGCCTGGCGCTGTAGCCCTGAATAAAGCCCGCCTGCTCCAGCTTCTTGATGCGCCGCAGACAGGGGGTGTCGGAGAGGTTGAGCCGGTTGGCTAGCTCGGCCACGGGCAGGCGTCCCTCCTCCTGCAGTATGCTTAAGATCTGCTTGTCTTTGCTGTCCAGTTTCATCGCTTAGGTCTCTTGTCCCTCGATTGGGCTCTAGGGCTGGTTTGTTGGATAAGCTTATTAAAGTGGTTATTTTTATCGGAATCCACTAAAAAATCTCTGTTTACCGGATTGATATTGCAGGTTTGCGCTAATGGCTTAGTGGTAGCTTATTGAGTCATTATTAAAATAACCAAGAGATACCTACCCTATGAGTCAAGATGTCGCGGCCTTCGATCACTGGATCAGGCAGGAGTTTGTCGAGATTAACTCGGCGCTGGAGCGCCTCTACATGCAGCAGAGCGATCCCGCTAACGTGGTGGGCATAGGCGACGAGCTGAAGGCACGGCTGGAGGCCGAAGGCCGGACGCTCATCAAGGCGTTGCTGGATGAGGGCAATACCGACGAGGGCTTCGATGCCGCCTTCGATCTGCTGGGTAACGTGGGCCTCTACATGGCGGCCTGTCGTCGCCACGAGATCACAGAGCCGAGTCGCGAAACCAGCTCGCCGCTGTTGGAGGCCTCGGCGCTTGCCATGCATATAGGCGCCTCCATCGGGGTGACGCCACGCTTTGCCACCGCCCATCTGACTACCCACAATCGCGCCGTTAACGGCCTCTATAAGCGCTTTACCGATCTCGACGACGAGAAGCTGTTCGTCGACTACAACACCAAGGGGATCCTCGCCTACAAGCGGGCGGCCGACGCCCTGCTGAAGATCCAGCCCCTGGGGATCTCCCACCCCATGACCGCTGAGTTGTTAGGGGTCGCACTGGTGGCGCTTCAGCAGGTGATCGCCTCCAATCAGACGCTATTCGATCGCCTCGATACCCAGGCGTTTTTTAACAGCGTGCGTCCCTATTACAAGCCCTATCGCGTCGGCCAGCAGGTGTATCGCGGCGCCAATGCCGGTGACTTTGCTGGCATCAATGTGATCGACCTGCAGCTGGGGCTCTGCTTCGCCAACGAGTCGGCCTACTCTCAACTGCTGGTGGATAAGTTCCTCTACATGATGCCGGAAGATCAGCGCATCTTGCGCGACTGTATGCGCCGAACCAGCCTGATGGACGATTTCCTCGCCGCCATGGAGATGCGTGACCAGCCTTGGTACCGGGAGAATCTGGCGCAGTTCCTGCGGGTGTGTGATGCCCATGGCCAGGGGGCGATACAACACCATGATCAGCTGGTGGAGAAGTATATCGCCCAGCCCGCCAAGCAGATGGAGAGTCAGCATATCGACAAGGTTACTGCCAGTGGCCCGCCGCTGCCTGTGCTGCTGGGGGCGCTGGAGAAACTCAGAGACAGACGCGCCGCCGCCAAGCGCGATGACATACGCACCCGTTTCGACGACATCGCCAGGCTGCGCGCCAGCTTAGAGGGGTAAGCCATGTACCAGAATGATTTTGTGATGCCAAAGTCGGTTTACCTGCTCAACCACTCTGTGGGCAGGCCGCTGCAGAGCCTGCGTCAGGCGTTCGACGAGCGTTTCTTCCTGCCCTGGCAGGGCTCGGGGCGAGAGCCCTGGGGGGACTGGCTCTCTGTGGTGGAGGATTTTCGCGTTCAGCTCGCTAGGCTGTTCAACAGCGAGACCCGGCTGTTTTGCCCTCAGGTTAACCTTTCCAGCGGTCTCACCAAATTGGTGCAGTCTCATTCAAGGCTGCGCCGCCCCGGCGCCGTGATCCTGATGAGCGAGAATGATTTTCCCAGCATGGGCTTTGCCTTACGTCAGGCGCTGCCAGAGGCTGAGTTACGTTTCATCCCGGCTAACCTGGACGTGAGTCTGGCCGAGGTGTGGCAGGCATATCTGACCGACGACATCGATCTGGTGTTTATCAGCCACGCCTATTCCAACACGGGTCAGCAGGCGCCGTTGGATTCTCTCATACCTAAGGTGCGCGAGCTGGGGGCGCTCTCTCTGGTGGATGTGGCCCAGGCCGCCGGGGTATTGCCCCTGGATCTTAATGCCCTCAAGCCAGATTTCATGTTGGGCTCCAGCGTCAAGTGGCTCTGCGGTGGGCCGGGGGCGGCCTACCTATGGGTGAGCGCCGATCAGCTGGTGCATTGCTCACCCCAGGATGTGGGTTGGTTCAGCCATGAGAACCCGTTCGAGTTCGACATTCACGATTTTCGCTACCATGACTCGGCGCTTAAGTTCTGGGGCGGCACTCCATCTGTGGCGCCTTTCGCTCTCGCGGCCCACAGCATTGGCTATTTTGCCGAGCTGGGTAGCGGCAAGGTGCGCCAGCACAACCTGATGCAGCTGGAGCGCATCTGGCGTCAGGCGGGTGATGCCCTGGTCTCACCCTCGGATCCGGCTCGTTGTAGCGGCACCGCCATCTTAGACTTCGGTGAAGCCCAGCAAGCGGCGATCGAGGCGTTGACCCAGGCGGATATTAGCCTAGATGTGCGCAAGCAGGGGATGCGGATCTCGCCCCACATCTACAACGGCGAGCAGGATATGCAGCGGCTGCTTGAGGCCCTGGCGCCTTTCTGTCGTTAGCCCTGTTGTCGTTAGTCCGGCAGTCGTTAGTCCCGCAGTAGTGAGTGAATGACCGTAAAACAGATAACGAAAAGCCAGGCCGAGTGCCTGGCTTTTTTATCTAAGGGGGAGCTTATTGCTTAGCTTATGCCTCTAGCGCTTCGCTCATTCTTTTAACGCTTCGCTTATGCCCTTAACGCTTCGCTTATGCCCTTATCGCTTCGCTAATGTCAGCTCGACGAAACGCTTGATGATGGCGGCGTTGGCCAGGATACGCTGATCGAAACTCTTCTGGCCTGGGGTCTCGCTACAGACGCCGACACTGGCGCCCAGTCGCACCAGGAAGGCCTCGAAGGAGAGGTCGAAATGGTTGAAGATGATGCCATCTTGCACCGGACAGTCGTCGATCAGTCCGTCCTGGGCGATGGGGAAATAGTGCCCCAGGGCGTCGCGTAGTTCGCGGCTGAATTGGCCTGGATGCTGATTGGCCTCGAAGGAATAGATGTAGGTGTCTGTGAGCAATACATCTTCATGACAGGTGAGGATGCCATCTTTACTGGCGGCGGCCAGCAGCTGAGAGTGAGCCAGTAGTATCTCACCCTCGCTCGAGGTGTCTTGATTGCTACGGCCACGGCCGTTTTCTAACACGAAGCCACGATTCGGGTTTTGTCCCAGCTTATTGAATCTATGGCCACGCTTGAAACCTGTGGGGTTCACCAGTGGCAGTAGGCTAAGGTTGATCTGGCCGAAGAGTTCGGGTTCCAGTTCGTTGAGGAAGTAGAGCAGTCCCCAGGGGCCGGCGGCCTCTTCGCCATGAAAGCCGGCGCTGATCAATATCGAGGGCTGATCCGCCTTCTGCGCCGGCGACTGATACAGTTCCAGCGGATGCGGACCGGCATCATCCAGCTTGCGTGCCTGTAGCCCGAGGCGGCTGGCTTGCTCTTCTAAGCGGGCATAGAAGCTGCTGATATCATTGCTCTGACAGCTAAAAATATCGCTGTGCCAGGTGAAAGACTGGAAGGGATCGCGGCTAGACATAATGGGATTCTAAAGTAAGTGATTCGGCGTGATCATGATAGCAGTTTGGCCATAAAGATAAATCAATTTTATGCCCGCCATCAGGCGCTTAAGCCAAGTTTATCTGCCGGTAAAAGGGCATAAAAAATCCGCCTTAAACGGCGGCTTCTTCGAGCGTTAATCCAAGCTTAGCGGCAAGGATTACAGGCTTACAGGTTTTAGCACAGTTCGAACTCGGCTTTGTGAGTGGTGCGAGCCACACTCGAAGCTTCTGCTGTCTTCAGTGCGATATAAGAATCGAAGAAGTCGTTTTTGAAAGCCATAAAAAAAAGCCGCCTCATGGGGCGGCTTCTTCGAGCAATGATCCTGGCTTAAGAGGCGAGGATTATAGGCTGTAGTACAGTTCAAACTCGGCTGGGTGAGTGGTGCGAGCCACTTTCTCTGCTTCTGCAGTCTTCAGAGCGATGTAAGAGTCGATGAAGTCATCAGAGAATACGCCGCCTTTGGTAAGGAACTCACGGTCTGCATCCAGGTTCTCAAGTGCGTTCTCAAGAGAGGTTGCAACCTGTGGGATCTCAGCCGCTTCTTCCGCTGGCAGATCGTATAGATCTTTGTCCATGGCTTCGCCTGGGTGGATCTTGTTCTGGATACCGTCAAGACCAGCCATCAGCAGTGCAGCGAACGCCAGGTATGGGTTAGCCGTTGGATCTGGGAAGCGAGTCTCGATACGACGTGCCTTAGGGCTTGGTACTACTGGGATACGGATAGACGCAGAGCGGTTACGTGCCGAGTAGGCCAGCATGACTGGTGCTTCGAAGTGAGGCACAAGACGCTTGTACGAGTTGGTGCTTGGGTTAGTGAAGGCGTTAAGCGCGCGAGCGTGCTTGATGATACCGCCGATGTAGTACAGAGCAGTCTCACTCAGACCCGCATACTTGTCACCAGAGAAGAGGTTAACACCGTCTTTAGCCAGTGATTGGTGAACGTGCATGCCGCTACCGTTGTCGCCAACGATTGGCTTAGGCATGAAGGTCGCCGTCTTGCCGTAAGCGTGGGCCATGTTGTGAACCACGTACTTAAGAATTTGGATTTCGTCAGCCTTTTCAGTCAGCTTGTTGAAGCGAGTCGCGATCTCGTTCTGACCGGCAGTCGCCACTTCGTGGTGGTGAGCCTCAACCACTTGACCCATCTCTTCCAGAACCAGACACATGGCGCTACGAAGATCTTGTGAAGAGTCAACCGGTGCTACTGGGAAGTAACCACCTTTCACGAATGGACGGTGACCTGTGTTGCCGTCTTCGTAGTGAGTGCCTGAGTTCCAAGCCGCTTCTTTAGCGTCTAGCTTAACGAAACAGCCAGACATGTCGGTACCGAATTTAACGTCGTCAAACAGGAAGAACTCTGGCTCAGGACCAATGAGTACGGTATCGGCGATGCCGGTAGAAACCATGTACTCTTCGGCTTTCTTAGCGATAGAGCGTGGGTCGCGGTCGTAACCAGTCATAGTGCCTGGCTCAAGAATGTCACAGCGGATCAGGGCAGTGGTTTCTTCGGTGAACGGGTCAAGAACGAAGGTCGTTGGGTCTGGCATCAGTACCATGTCAGACTCGTTAATGCCTTTCCAACCAGCAATAGATGAACCGTCGAACATTTTACCGTCTTCAAAGAAATCGGCATCAACCTGGTGAGCAGGAATAGATACGTGCTGCTCTTTACCTTTAGTATCGGTAAAACGCAAATCAACAAACTTAACTTCAAGTTCTTCTAGTTGTTGTAAAACTGATTCAACTGACATTCTAAAGTCTCCGAGTAGAGTAGAGGGGATGCCCTTCTTATATCATTCAGCGTTGCGACCAACGCGGTTCTGGCATGAGTAAAGCTAGACTCGTGCCAAAAGTTTAACATATTGATTTTTATGGGAACAATAAAGAAGGTAGGTGGCGGGAATCTCGTTATTGCACCATAACGGTGCAACAGATGCCTCTTGATGGTGCGTTCACCAATATGGTGCGCACCAATATAAACATGACTATTCATAGCTGACTAAAAAATAATCCTGTGCGAGAGCCCCTCGCTAGAGTAGAATGGCACGTTTTTTATTGCAACAGCTATTATTAGGGCTGTTATCAATACCCTATTTTTTCGATGGTAAGAGGTTTATCCGTGTTAGAGAATTTACGTAACATCGCCATTATTGCACACGTTGACCATGGTAAAACGACCCTGGTTGATAAGCTGCTGGCACAGTCTGGAACCCTTGAGACTCGAGGAGAGGCCGCTGAGCGGGTGATGGATTCCAACGATCTTGAAAAGGAACGTGGAATCACGATTCTGGCGAAGAATACTGCCATCAAGTGGAACGATTACCGTATCAACATCGTTGATACCCCTGGCCACGCCGATTTCGGTGGCGAGGTAGAACGTGTACTTTCTATGGTTGACTGTGTGCTACTGCTAGTTGATGCGGTCGATGGTCCAATGCCACAGACACGTTTCGTGACTAAGAAAGCCTTCGCTCAAGGCCTTAAGCCTATCGTAGTGATCAACAAGATCGACCGTCCGGGTGCGCGCCCTGATTGGGTTATCGATCAAGTATTCGACCTGTTCGACAACCTGGGTGCTACCGACGAGCAGCTGGACTTCCCAATCGTTTATGCGTCTGCACTGAACGGTTTCGCGACTCTGGATCCTGAAGAGACTGGCACAGACATGACGCCACTGTTCGAGACCATCGTCGAGAAAGTATCTTCACCTGACGCCGATGCCGAAGGTGCCTTCCAGATGCAGATCTCTCAGCTGGACTACAACTCATACGTGGGCGTTATCGGCGTTGGCCGTATCAAGCGCGGCAGCGTTAAGGTAAACCAGCAGGTTACCGTAGTGGGCGCTGACGGCACCACACGTAACGGTAAGATCGGCCAGGTACTTGGTTACATGGGTCTGGACCGTCACGAAGTGGCTGAAGCTAATGCCGGCGACATCGTAGCGATCACAGGTCTTGGCGAGCTGAAGATCTCTGACACTGTATGTGCCGTGGGCAACGCCGAAGCCTTGCCACCTCTGTCTGTTGACGAGCCAACATTGACCATGACCTTCCAGGTAAACACCTCGCCATTCGCTGGTAAAGAAGGTAAGTACGTGACTTCACGTAACATCCTTGAGCGTCTGCAACAGGAACTGGTACACAACGTGGCACTGCGCGTCGAAGAGACAGACAGCCCAGACCGTTTCCGCGTATCGGGCCGTGGTGAACTTCACCTGTCTATCCTTATCGAAAACATGCGTCGTGAAGGCTACGAGCTGGCCGTATCGCGTCCTGAAGTTATCGTTAAAGAGATCGACGGCGAGAAGTGCGAGCCATACGAGACGCTGACCGTTGACGTTGAAGAAGAGCACCAAGGTGCGGTGATCGAGAAGCTAGGTACCCGTAAGGCGGACATGCGCGACATGCAGCCAGACGGTAAAGGCCGTGTGCGTATCGACTTCATCATTCCTAGCCGTGGCCTGATCGGTTTCCAAACCGAGTTTATGACAGCCACTTCTGGTACAGGTCTTATCTACCACTCATTCGACCATTATGGTCCAGTGAAGGGTGGCGATATCGGTCAACGTCAGAACGGTGTGTTGATCTCTAACGCTACCGGTAAGGCACTGACCTTCGCCCTGTTCGGCCTGCAAGACCGTGGTCGTCTGATGATCGGTCACGCGGCAGAAGTTTATGAAGGCCAGGTAGTGGGTATCCACTCTCGTGCCAACGACCTGACAGTTAACTGTCTGAAGGGTAAGCAGCTGACCAACATGCGTGCCTCTGGTACCGACGAAGCTCAGGTACTGACACCGCACATCCAGATGACCCTAGAGCAGGCGCTCGAGTTCATCGACGACGACGAATTGGTAGAAGTGACTCCGCTAAGCATCCGCGTGCGTAAGCGTCACCTGACCGAAAACGATCGTAAGCGTGCCAGCCGCGCCTCTAAAGACGCTTAATCTGACCCGCACCTTTTAGGTGCAGTCGATTAGCCCAAAGCCCCGACCATGCAGATGGCCGGGGTTTTTTGTATCTGGCGTAAGCTGGCCAGAGGTTCGGCTAATGCCGACGCGAGCGTTAGCGTCAATGGCAATTTGCACCAATCTATACGATCCATATATAATGCGTATATATTTAATTGCTAAGTGTACGTAATGGGTATAGTAAAGATTTCCGACGAGCTCCATGAGGAGCTGAGAAAGGCCAGCGGCGTCATGGCGCGTTCCATCAACTCCCAGGCCGAGTTCTGGATCAAGATGGGGATGATGGCCGAGCTCCATCCCCAGCTGTCTTTCAATCAGATCATGGCCGAGCTGCTCAAGTCGGCAGACGTGTCGGCCCAGCATGTCACCAGCGGTGAGACCAGTCCAGATGCAGAATAGGGTGCAGCTCAAGACGGCAGAAGAGATCGCCCTGATGCGCACCGCCGGGCAGCTGCTGGCTAAGGTGTTTCAGATGCTGGATGCAGAGGTGAAACCTGGCCTCTCCACCATGGCCCTCAACGATCTGGTAGAGAACTATATCGTAGAGGAGCTCGAGGCCAGGCCCGCGAGCAAGGGGCAATATGGCTATCAGTATGTGCTTAACTCCTCGATCAATGAGGTGGTCTGTCACGGCGTGCCTAAGGGCACTCAGCTGATCGGCCCCAGAGACATTATCAACCTGGATATCACCCTGGAGAAGGGCGGCTTCATCGCCGATTCCAGCAAGATGTTTGTGATGCCTGAGGCTTCGCCCCAGGCGCGCAAGCTCTGCCAGGTAACCTATGAGGCGATGTGGGCCGGTATCGAGCAGGTAAGACCCGGCGCCAGACTGGGCGACGTCGGCCACGCCATACAGCGCCATGCCGAGTCCCATGGCTACAGTATCGTCAGGGAATACTGCGGCCACGGCATAGGCCGTGAGATGCACGAGGCCCCCGAGGTGTTACATTACGGCAGCCCGAACAAAGGCCTACTGCTCAAGGAGGGGATGGTCTTCACCATAGAGCCTATGGTGAACCAGGGCACGGCGAAGATTAAGACCAAGAAGGACGGCTGGACCGTTGTCACCCGGGACAAGAAGCTATCCGCCCAGAGCGAACACACAGTCCTGGTCACCGCCACAGGTTACGAGGTGTTGACCCTCAGACCAGAAGAGAAGCTGCCTTTTTCGGACTGAAAAGGTGGCATTCTAATGTGTCGAGGGTCGCCGCGACCTAATCTTGTTGTCGCTGGGTCATTAAAATCGGGTCGTTCTTTAGCATCTACCTTCTGTAAGTATTTAGTAGAGTTATTTGACACCATGGCTTGGTGGTCAATCTATTGCCTGCGGCAGGCCCAAGTGCAAACACATTTGTGACATGCTACGAGCACATCCTTGTGAGCTCTGCCTCGGCATCCATGCCTCGGAAGGTCACAAATGTGTTTACACCCGCATCTATAAGTCTCTTCGATTAAACGTTACCTGTTGCCATTCGAAGTGATGAACTTTAGTTATTGAGCTTCTGGCTGATACGCTTGTTTGGCCGAGTTATTTGACAGCAGGGCTTGGTGGCCAATCTAATGCTTGCGGAAGGCCCAGGTGCAAACACATTCGTGACACGGTAAGAGAAGCTTAGCTTAGTGCTCAGCGCACCATTTCTACAAACTGTTTTCTTCCTATCGCCAGACTGAGTAGCAGGCTGGTGATGAGTAGCGGCCCGCCCAGCTGCTCGGCCAGGCTAACCATGGCCAGTCCCAGGGCGATAAGCAAGTAATAGAGTAGGCCGAACAGGGCGCCGGCCGCCCCGGCCTGATTGCGATACTCCACTAGGGCTTGGCTGAGAATGTTGGGAATGGCGATGCCAAAGGCGGCGACGATCAATGCCATGGGTAGCAGGAAGCCAAGATGGGTCTCGCTAAGATACACCCCAACAGCGCCGACTAAGGCCAGCAGGCTGGCTAGTCTTAGCAAACGAGGCTGCGAAACACCCTGCTGCAGTAAAGTTTTGTTGATCGCGCTGCCGACTAGGGTGCCTATTGCCAATGCAATGCCACTATAGCCAAAGGTCTGTGTGCTCAATCCCAGACGTTGAAATACAAAGGGACCCTGTAGGTAGTAGCTAAACAGCAACACATTGAAACCCGCGACCAGCAAGGCGTTGTGCCAAATATTGCCATCTGTCGCCAGGCGCCTCAAGAGTGCCCAAAGAGGAAGAGGCTGCCTGGTGGCCGGGCGTGTCTCGGGCAGGCGCAGCAGACAGACGGCGTAGAGTAACACTGCCATCAGAGACAGGGTGAAGAATACCGCGGGGTAGCCGCCTAGGCTTGTTAGCAGTCCGCCGGAGAGCATACCGACGACGGGGCTGATGGCGATTCCCATGCCCATATAAGCGAACACCTTGGCCAGAGCAGTGCCGTCGAAGCTGTCCCTCAACATGGTCTGGGTGACCACAGAACCCACGGCGGCACCGAACGCACTGAGGGCGCGCATCGCCAGCAGCCATTGGAAACTGGGCGCCCATAGGGCGGCAAAGGCCGCGATGCCATAGAGCCCTAGCCCCAACAACATGGTACGGCGCCTGCCCAGGTGGTCGCATAGAATTCCCCAGCACACCACGCCGAAGGCGAAGGCCAGGAAATAGATGGATAGCGTCTGGCCCGCCAGGGCCAATGGCACGTCAAAGCCCGCGGCAATGTGGGGCAGTGCCGGGCTGTAGAGGGTTTCCACTATCTGGGGAAACATCATCAGGATCACCATCAAGGGGATCGAGGGAGTAGTTTTCATGGTGCTAGGCTCATCGTCATCGAAAGGATGTGCAGTCTAACGGCCTCTGCTATAGTCCTAATAATATGATTAAGACAATAAATGTTGAAATGAGGACAGATGGCGTTTATCGACGAGTCCTGTAAATTTGATCCCGATGCCATAGAGACCGAGGTGGTGGGCATCGCCGCCCGCCTGGGACAACACGATTCGGGCATGCATATTCACGCCAAGGCGCAGCTGCTCTATGCCCCTCAGGGTTGCATGACCATCACACTGGACGGATTGCACTGTGTGTTGCCGCCTACCCGTGCCGCCTGGATCCCGCCGGCTTGCCGTCACAGCGTGGTGATGAATCGGGTGGTGGATTACCGCTCCCTCTACTTTGCGCCGCAGTTGACGGGGAGCATTGCCAATCGCATTCAGATCCTCGAAGTGAATCCCCTGTTGCAGGCGCTGGTGGAGCGTATGGCCTTCTGGCCCTGGGACAAACCGGCGACGGCTATGCTGAACACCTATCAGCTGTTCTTCGAGGAGCTCTCCCAAGCCAAGGAGAGTCATCTGGTGTTGCCTATGCCAAGCGACAGACGCCTGCAAGTCTGGCTCGCCGAGCTTCAGCGTGCGCCATGGCATGTTCCGACCCTCAAGCAGCTAGGGCAGCAACTGGGCGCCAGTAGTAAGACCATCAGCCGCATCTTCACCCGGCAGACGGGAATGCCCTATCAAAACTGGCGTCAGCAGTGGCGGCTGCAACAGGCGATCGCCCTGCTCGCCACCGACCATCAGGTAAACGACGTCGCCTACCGTTTGGCCTTCTCCAGCGATAGCGCCTTTATCGCTTTCTTCAAGCAACACACAGGCAGCACGCCGTTGCAGTATTTGCAGCCAAAATACTTAGGGGGTGGCCACTAGAAATGACCATACTTCAATATGTTAGATTGTAGTTTCTGGTTGAGACGGTTATTTAGCGGAACGAGTTAACACCATGGCCGCATGGTTAACCTATTGCCTGCCAGGTGGTGAATGTGTTGGATTTTAGACATTGAGCTTTGGGCTGATAAAGGTATTTAGTTGGGGCGTTTGCTTCCATTGCTGCATGGTCAACCTATTGCCTGCGGCAGGTGCAGCTGGGGAGCCATAGGCATCTTTTTGTTAGCATTTACCTGAACAGGAGTTTAGTGATGGTGTTTGCTTCCGTAACTGGATGGTTAATCTATCGCCTGCCCGGCAGGGGATGTGCTGGATTTTAGCTATTGAGCTTCTGGCTCATGCAGTTGTTTAGCTGAGTTATTTGACACCATGGCTTGGTGGTCAATCTATTGCCTGCGACAGGCCCAAGTGCAAACACATTTGTGACACGCGACGAGCACATCCTTGTGAGCTCTGCCTCGGCATCCATGCCTCGGAAGGTCACAAATGTGTTTACACCGAATTCAATCTTCTCTTCGATTTAGCGTTACTTGATGCCTTCCTGGTGCTAGTTTTGCTTGTATTATAAGGCGTTGGAGATCTCGCCTCTTCTCAGTAATAAGCCAACTCTCTCTTGTCTTGGTTGTGGTAACTTTTGTATTGAAAAACAGCACTTAAATTGTTATACAATTCAGAGTCTTATTGTTTTCATTGTGGAGTGCATTAGGGCTTAAAGATTTTTATATTCGGCTTTTACGCTAACAAGTATCTTAAGACATGGAAGAATCATAGATGCAGGAAGATAATTCAATATATGTAAACTTTTTTATTAGCTGGTTTCCCCTACTTTTAGTATTGATATTTTGGCTCGTGCCCTTGGTTGTAATTGGCAAGTCAAAAAGAGTAGGAAGGAAAGAAAAAGCCATTTGGTTATTTACTACATTTTTTGTTAGTTGGGCTAGCTTCATTCTTTATTTAATTATTGCCCCAATAATGCAAAGCGATGATTGAAACATCTAATATTAAAACGTTTTATTGCGTTGGCTTTGATCAATCATAGGGTTGGGAAGTTTTATGGACATTGTATTGGCGATAACGGCTTATGTCTCCTTTATTGCTATGTACTATTTAGTGGAGGCTCTCGTCCTTATAAAGCTCAAAAGTAATAAGGCTTGTGTCCAGGGACTTGCGATATTGACATGGCTGATATGTCTCATGATTTCAGCGTATGTTGGTGAATTTATTCCAAGTTATAGTCTGGTCGGAGTTCTTATGTTTTTGGCATCATTTGTATTTCTGAAAAAGGCACAACAGACCATAAGAAGGTAACAAGTGCATATATGAATGGCCGTATAAAGTTTGGCTATAGATAGTCTTCGCTTATCCAGGCCATCTCTTTTTGCCTATTTTTATGACGAAAACCCATATTGAACTGAATGCTAGTGATTGTAGTATCAGTCTTAACAAACTCCTTTAGGAAATGCTTTTTTATTCAATTGATTACCAAAGACAGCCAAATCGAAGAGGCGTTAGATACCTTGTGCGAACACGATTTTGGCCTTCGAAATCATGGATGATTTCGCAGAGCATCCATGGATGGACTCGCTGCGTGCCAAAATAGTGTTTGCACATGAGCCCACCGCAGGTGATAGGTTGCGTTGAAGGTTAGACCTTCAAACTAACTTTATAAATATCAATTACGTTCCGCTTAACTCCACTGCAGGCTATAGGTTGCAATGAAGGTACGACCTTCGCCTTCCCTGTAAACCACCATGCCAGACGCGAAGTCAAAAATACCCCACCTTTATTCCAAGGCCCTAATGCCCAATTGACCCCAAATGTTGTATCAAATACATCCTAATCTCGGTCGGCGTCTGGCTGACCCAGAATCCCCCGACATAGGCGATCAGCGGGATCATAAACAGCAGCAGTAACAGCATGATGGTGAGGCCGCGGGCGGAGAGCTTGACGCCGTTGCGGGTGCTGAAGTGCAGCGCCTCCTGCTTAGGACAGGCGGAGACACAGCGCATGCAGGCCTGGCATTCGTCGGAGCGTACCGTGCCTTGCTCATGCACCTTGATGTTGGCCGGGCAGGCACGGGTGCATTTGTCGCAGTTCATCCCCTTGGTTTCGATGAGGCAGTGCTGGGTGCTGCGGCGGATCTTAAACGGACTCAAGAAGCTGGTGAGGCCGAGCAGGGCGCCATAGGGGCAGATGTAACGGCAGAAGCCCTGACGGCGCCAGGCGGCCAGCAGCAGTATGACGGCGAAGCAGGCCAGGGTGATGAGCCCAGGGGTGACGAAGAAGAGCGCCATCTTGAGGTCGGCTATCTTATGGTAGTTGCCTTCGAGATAGTGGGGAATACTGGCCGAAGGCATGCCGAGCACGATATAGAGCAGACCGGCCAGTAGCAGGTATTTGAGCATGCGCAGAGGCCAGTCGAGCCAGGCGGGTGGCAGCAGTTCACGCTTGATGAAGCGCTTTCTCAGCTTATACAGGTATTCGCCGGCGAGCCCCAGGGGACAGGCCCAGCCGCAGAAGGCGCGCTTACACAGCAATCCGGTGAGGATCACCACGGTGAGCATCACGGCGGCGGCCGGATGGTTTTGATCCCAGATGCCCAGGGTGAGGATCGCCTTGAGTTCTATGGCGCCGGCGATGGGCAGGAAGGCGTCGCCCACGTCGGGCCGCATCAGGTAGGGCGTGACGCCCAGTTTGAGCATGACGGCGTTGGCCGCGTACTGGATACCAACCAGCATCATGGAGAGCGCCAGCAGGTGCTGTATCCCCTCCCTGAGGGTGTTGGCGCGCACCTCACCCTTGACGAAATCACTCTGGTATCTGTGGGCGAGGGCCAGCACGCCGGCGGCGAGCAGCAAGGCGATAAACAGTGGCCAGTAGAGGGTGACCAGCGCCGCGCCCAGCAGGGAGGCAGCGCTCACCACGGCGCCCCAGCGTTTGCCGCTCCTGTAGAGCAGGCTGCAGCTGTAGAGCAGGGCCAGTGTCAGGGTCAGGGATTCGATAAAACTCATTGCCAATAACCAGTTATGAGGCGGATATAGCTGAGAGTCGAGGGCCGGGGGAAGAGTTCTGACAGGGTTTCACTTGTGTGCGCTGGCTCGCTAAAAAGCCTGATTGGCAGTGAATTTAGGTGATCTTGGTCCTAGTGGCGTTAAAAAAACGGGAATAGAAAAGTGGGCATAGACAAGTGGGGATAAAAAAAGGCTGACACTCGTGTGCCAGCCAAAGGGAGAGGTTATTGGATGATGGCGCGGGCCTGCATCTGGTCGACGACGAAGCGGGTCAGTGCCTGAATGTTTTGCACCTCTGAGCCGCTGTCATTGGCGTCGATATCGGCCTGCCAGACTATCTGCTTGGCCTGCTTGTCGTAGACCTGTACATGCAGCTGCTGCTGGCCTGAACCCGCCCAGGAGATGAGTGAGCCAATCTGAGTCCCGGCCCCCGGCTCGCCGCCGAGCATGTAGACCCAGCCGCGGGTCTCCAGATAGTCGTCGTAGCCGTAGTCGTAGCCCGCGTCGGTGACGCTGAGGATCAGCAGCGCCTCGTTGGCCTGGCCGTCGGCGTAGGCCTGTAGCGCCGCCTCATCGGTGATCTTGGCGGTATCTGGCAGGCTCTCGAAGCTTGGGGTTGCGCTGACCTGATGTTGACCCAGGTCGTCGGCCAGTTGCCTCTCAACTATCTTGCGTGAGGCGGGATCCGTCTGAGCCGCCATCACCGTCAGGCTCTGATATTGCTTGTTGAGCTGGTCGCTCAGTTGCTCGGATGCGATCTCGTGGGGCAGGCTGCTGCAACCCGTCATCATGGCGATGCCGATACCGGCGGCGGTTAACATCTTGAATAGTTTGGCTGACATTGGTTTGTCCTCATCTAGCTGACTGTAGGCTGACTGACCGCCTTAATCACGGCCTGTTGTTTCGATGAGCTCATTGTATGTCGGCGCCGAAAAGGAGGGATTAAAGAACCTTTAACCTAAACTATAAGCTTTGGCGGTTGCTTCTCTTGGCAGCGTCTTGTGGCTGCTTCTTTTGAGAGAGAGGACTGGCTGGAATAGGTGACACGTTTCGGGGATGGCCGCTGCGAGCCATTGGAAAGACTAAACGGGAAGCGATGTAACTGACGCGATGCGGTAAAAGAAAAGCCCTAACCAGGGTTAGGGCTTTAGGGGGTTACTTGTTGCCTTCCATCGACTCGATGAAGCGGTTGGACTCGGCAATCGATTTGTTCATCTCTTTGATCAGGCTGGAGATATCCGTCTGCAGGCTGGCAAACTCGCCCTTGATGGCGCCTATGGCCTGGGCGTTGAGGTTATGCTTGAGGTAGAGCATGTTGTCTTTCATGGCGGTCAGGATGGGCGGCATCTTGCTTTCGGCGCGGCGCATGGTGCGTACCAGCTGCTCGTAGGAGCGACGGGTCTCGCGCAGCTTGGTCTCGCTGTTGCGGCGCAGGCTTGCCTTGCTGATCTCGCCAATTTCCGCCTGCCACTCGTCAAATAGCGCCTCGGCCACATCTTCTACCTTGTCGATACGGCTGCTCACCTCGTCGGCGGCCTCCTGTGACGACTCATATTCGTCTCTGGCCTTCTCGTAGGCGCTCTGTAGATCGCCACCATCGTGGTTGAGCAGGGCCTGCATCTCTTCTAATGCCGAGCTAAATTGCGCCTGGGCCTCCTCTTGGGATTCCTTGGCGGCGTTGACCCTATCCACCATGATGTCGCGCTTATGGTAGCCCACCTTCTCCATGGCACCATAGTAGGCGCTCTGACAGCCGCTGAGCATGACTACGGCGCCCAGGGCCGCTGCGGTGATGAGTTTTTTCATCCTGACAATTTCCTTGTTAGATGGTTAGTCGGCCTTGAATTTAGCGGCGTCTATGATGCTCCACAGGTGAGCGATACCGCCTATGATGGCGGGGACGATCAACCACCACAGGGCGTAGCCGACTATGGTGACGACACAGAAGAGGAGTGCCGCGAGTATGCGTCCTTGTACTAATTGGCCCAGGCCAGGGAAAAAGAAGCTTGCGATGGCGGCAATCACGTTGCCGGCCGAACCTTGTTGGGACATCAATTTATTCCTTACACTTGTATCTAGTGTCTTTAAACTTGTAATCTTAATGTACCAAGATACGCAGTTAACCCTACTTGAATCAAGAGAATAACGTGATAAATAAAATAGATGTGAGCCTGCTTCGTTCGATCATGCTGGGTATCTGGCAATTCATGATACATCTAAAACAGCGTATCACGGAAGACCAGATAAATATGCGGGCGGGTCACCTGGCTTACGTTACCTTGCTCTCTCTGGTGCCTATGGTGGCAGTGACCATGTCTATGCTATCTGCCTTCCCCGTGTTTAAGGGGATCCGCAGCCATATCGAGACCTTCATCTATGAGAATTTTATCCCCTCCGCCGGCGACAGCGTGCAGATGTATATCAACGAGTTTGTCGCCAACGCCTCCAAGGGCACGGCCGTGGGTATTGGCGCCCTGGTGGTGGTGGCTATTTTGCTGATCTCCAACATCGACAAGTCCCTCAACGGCATCTGGCGCACCACGGAGAAGCGCCCCATGGTGGTCTCCTTCTCCATGTACTGGATGGTGTTGACCCTGGGGCCTGTGCTGATGGGGGCCAGCCTGGTGGCCACCTCTTATGTGGTGTCGCTCAAGCTGTTTAGCGGCACAGATCTTAGCGGCGTGGTGCCCCTCTTAGTTGAGCGTCTGCCCATGTTCTTCTCTGTGGCCACCTTCCTGCTGATCTATATGGTGGTGCCCAATACCAAGGTGAAGTTTTTCCACGCCCTGCTGGGCGCCATCGTGGCGGCGCTGCTGTTCGAGCTGGGTAAGAAGGGCTTTGCCCTTTATCTCACCGAGTTCCCCGCCTATGAGGCTATCTATGGCGCGCTGGCGACTATCCCTATCCTGTTTATGTGGGTCTATCTCTCCTGGATTATCGTGCTGATCGGCGCCGAGATCACAGCTGCCATGCCTGAGTACCTCGACAAGCGTCTGATGGACCTGGTGAATAAGGAGCTGGCGGACGATGAGTCGGAGATCCACTTAGATGAGCATAAAAGGTGAGTCCCGCTAAGTCGCATCCGCTGATCCGTCAGGATTGGATCGATGTCGGCGAGGGGCACCAGCTGTTTCTGGCGCAATATGGTGATCCCCAGGGGATCCCTGTGCTCTATCTTCATGGCGGGCCCGGGGCGGGTTGTAACCCTCAGGAGTTGAGGCTGTTTATCGACCGCAGCTTTCATATCTATCTGCTGGATCAGCGTGCGGCGGGTCGCTCTAAGCCCTGCGGCGAGGTGGCTAACAACGACTTTCCTAGCCTGGTGAAGGATATCGAGCGGGTGCGTCACTGGGCGGGCATAGAGGCCTGGTGCCTGCTGGGGGGCTCCTTCGGCGCGACCCTGGGGTATCTCTATAGCTGTGTCTATCCCGAGCGGGTGTTGTCGCAGATCTATTGGGGCATGTTTATTCCCTCTGCCGAGGGGATGGAGTGGCTCTATGGTCGTGGCGGCGCGGCGCAGATCTTCTCCAGCCAGTATCGCCAGTTTGCCGCTGGCCATGGCGATACCCTAGATAGCCTGTTCAGCCATTTCACCGATGGCTTTAATCATAGGGACGCCGAGGTGCGCCGCAACTGCGTGATGCGCTGGCTAAGTTGGGAGCTGGCACTGGCGGTGCCTGGGTTTGAGCTGAGTGAGGCCCTGGCCGAGCAAGGCGGAGCCTTGGCGAGAGTGGAGCTGCATTATGCCCGCAACGACTATTTCGATGGCTATCAGCTGATGAAGCGGGTGGGCGGGGATCTCACCTGCCCGACCATCATATTGCAGGGGGAGCTGGACTGGGTCTGCCCCCAAAGGCTGGTGGATGAGTTTCTCGAACACCATGGCCCCAGGCTATTAAGGTCACGTCTAGTTAAGGGGGGCTATCATACCCTCGCCGACAACAAGATGTGCCGGGCGGTCGCCGAGGCGGTGACCCAGATGGGGCGTTATCTGGCCGCCGGCCGTTCCTAACCTATTGATGTCGCTGCGCCTAGCGTGGCGAGCAGTAATGAGCAATAAGCCGTAAACAATAGGCAATAAGCAATACGCAGTAAGAATTAAATAGCGAGCTAGCAGTCAGTCGCGTAAGCCAAGCTAAGAGGAAGCAGAATCATGAAGAAGAGATTAATCGCCGTGTTGACGCTACTGGTGTGCAACCAAGTGTTAGCGAGCAATGTGTTAGCCACCGAGCGCACGCCTCAGCCTGTGCCCGAGCGGGTCTATTTTAGCGGCATGAGCGACGAGCTGGCCGCCGATGCCCTGCTGGTGTCGCTGATCAACAAGAACTATCTGGCCAAGAAGGTAGGACCTAACAAGGTGGGCGTGCAGCTGGGGGATCATCAGTTTGTGTTGCAGCCGAGCCTGAACCCAGAGGGGATAGATCGCATCCTGGCCAGCCGTTTCTACGCGGTGAGCCCTAAACTGGTGGGCACACAGGAGCTGATGGTGCTCATAGGCACCCTCAACCATAAGCTCAACTTCGCCAAGTTCACCCTGAGGGAGGAGGGCAAGGTGATTCAGGTACAGGGCGCGGCGACCTTCGTCGATACCCTGGAGCTGGAGGAGCTGCGTCGTTTCCTGATCTGGATCGACGATGCCCTGCTGCGTGTGGGTCAGGCGCTGCCTAACACCGCGGAGCAGCTGATCAAACCCATTCCCGTGATGCCGATGAATTAATTGAGTAAAGCAGAGGAGTCGAGAGGCCAGTGATAGCCTTAATACAGAGAGTCAAACAGGCCAAGGTGGATGTGGATGGTCAAACCATAGGTGCCATCGACAAGGGGCTGCTGGTCTTGCTGGGGGTCGAACGTGAAGACGACCAGGCCAAGATGGAGAAGCTCGCCACTAAGGTGATGAGTTATCGCGTATTTAGCGATGAAGACGGCAAGATGAACCTTAACCTTAAGCAGGTGGGCGGCAGCCTCTTGGTGGTGTCTCAGTTTACCCTGGCCGCCGATACCGGCCGTGGCCTGCGCCCGAGTTTTTCCGGCGCCGGTACCCCAGAGCAGGCGAAGCAGCTCTATCAGGCGTTTGTAGATTACTGCGCCGCCCAAGGTGCGCCTGTGCAGACTGGTGAGTTTGCCGCCGACATGCAGGTCAGCCTAATTAACGACGGCCCGGTCACCTTTAACCTGCAGGTGTGATCATGATGTCTAAGGCAGAAGAGCCTGAGCAGATACAGACGCTACTCGGGGAGCTGCAGCGCACCTGGCATCAGACGATCCCTGTCAGTGCCTTCATGCAGATAGCGCCCGAAGCCTATCGAGAGCAGACGCTGAGGGTGAGCGCGCCGCTAACGCCTAACATCAACCTGCATCACACCATGTTTGCCGGCAGCATCTATACCCTGATGACGCTTACCGGCTGGGGCATGGTGTGGCTGCAGCAGCGCTTAGCCGGTGTCGAGGGCGATATCGTCCTTGGGCAGGCGGACATTCGTTATCTGGCGCCTGTGGGAGAGTCGCCCCAGGCACGGGTAAGTTGGCCGGAAACAGACTTAAGTGTGCTGGGGCGGGGGAAGCGTGCCAAGGTGAAGTTGGAGGTGGCCCTCTATTGCGGCGAGCAGTGCTGCGCCCAGTTTCAGGGGACCTATGTGAGCCTGCCGAAGGCGGATTAGCTCCCGGCCATCAGAGGTAAATAAATCCGCTCTCAGGCCACCTGAGGTTTGTGTGTTAGGCCTTCGGGGATAAATACGCTGACTGTCATATACAAAAAAAGCCTCACAGTGTGAGGCTTTTTACTAACTAGCGATTAGGCTTGCGTATTATCCCTTAGGATAAACGTGTGCAACGCCTTTGTGACAGTCTACACAGGTCTTACGCTTGTCAGCTTCTTTCTTGAAGTTGTTGGCGTGCATTCTCTTCGCCATCTTCTTCATGGTTTCAGGCTGGTTCTCGTAGATACGAGTGTGACAGTGCTGACAGTTAGCGCTGTCGTTCGCGCGGAAGTATTTCAGCGCCAGGTCAGCTTGCTCTTTACGGTTTTCATCCAACCACTCTTGAGTGTTGAAGCCGTCGATAGTGAGGAAGCCGTATAGATCTTTAGATACGATGATCTTCTTGATCAGGTAGTCAACTGGGCCGTGTGGCAAGTGACAGTCTTGACACTGTACAGTTATGCCTGCACGTCCGCCGCCGTGAGCCGATGCCATCACTTCATCTTTCAGAGAGTGATTGCTGTGGCAAGACATACAGAAGGCATCTGTACTGGTTGCATGTAAAGTTTGTTGTGTCGCAAAGTAGCCCACAACACCGACTACAATACCCACCACGAGTAGGGCAAATATTGAGTATTTCGCGCTAGGTTTGAATAGTGCACGCCAGTTCATCACTCTATCTCCAAAATAATATGTTTATTATATCTATTATATTTAATGCATCTCTGTAGCTGAGAGTATAACCAGAAGACGCCGCTTGATCTGGCTTTAAAACCGTAAAATGAGAGCTAGCTCTAACTCTATCTTACCTAAGCAAGATTTTATGAAATTGCTCATAATATATGCGCATTTACTAAAGTTATAGCAAAGACCATGACATGACAAGTTTGTCGCCATTTTTGCTATTTCGTAATGATTTTGTTGGATTTTCGAGGATAATTATCTATCGCTAATATGACGATTGTTCGCGAAGCCGGAAAATAATTTAATTGGCGCTGAACCTTTTCAAGAGATGTCTGTCTATCATGGTAATCCCGGTTCAATTAACGACATCTTTGCGCTCTATATGACACGTATCTTTGGCAAGTTTGTACTGATCATCGCCCTCCTGGGTCAGTTTATTCTGACACCAGCCATGGCCATGCCCAGCGCGCTCATGTCACTGATGCATGGTGGTCATATGGAGATGTCCCTCGACCAGGGCGACATGCGCTCAGACCAGAACATGAACCCTGAGATGGCGCAGTCAACTCAAGCCTCAGCTAAGTATGAGACAGGGATGCAGATGTCCCATCAGGGTGAGCCCTGCAAGATGTCGGGCGATAACTCGCTGGTGGACTGCGAGGCCCTGTGCGCCGCCATGGGCCCAGGTGATTGCATGACCCACTGCGCCTCTACCTTAGGTAACCTGAGCGCCGCGGTTCCATCACTGACCATTCAGCCTTTGTCTGGTCCTATCGTCATCTCTGGCTGGTCGCTGCAGACCGCCGATCTCACTCCCCTATCACCCCCTCCCATTGGTTAATGGTTCGTCTTCATCCTGCGTTACGCACACGAACATGAATCTGCCGCGCCGTTAACTTAATTAGGCGTGGCCAAAGAATTAGCCAATTTGTCAGGCCTGTGCCTGATGGGAGTCGATTATGAAAACACGTCATTTCTTTAGCAGCCTATTTGCCGCCTTCGTTGCACTGACTTTAGTTAACACCGCCAGCGCCGCCAGCCTTACCCTACCCGATGAACTTCAGGTACAAGGCAGCGAAGTGCAAGTGGGTCATGAGCAGAGCGTGCTCAGCCTGGATGCGGGTAAGCAATTGGTCGAGCTGGTGTATCGCGACATCTTTGCCGATAACGCCGACGATTCAGGCGCCTGGGTGACCTCAGAGCCCCTCTATCTCGCCTTAGATGTCAAAGGCGACGATGCCTATCGTCTGGTGCTCCCCGAGATAGTGACTCAGCAGGACGCCCAGGCCTTTGTCAATGCGCCTAAGGCCCGCCTGGTGTCACAAACTGGTCAACAGCAGGAATTAACCCTGATGAATCATCAACAACTGATGGAAAAGATCTGGTTAGCACAATAAGGCTAGCCTGAGGCTAGGGGCCTTGACTTGCTGGAAATGTGAGTTTTATCAAGGCCCAATCTTGATATCGTGATAGACTTGGATCATCTCATTATAGGGTTACACCATGCGTCGTACGCTTAGACACCACACATTAGTTGTCATCACACTGCTCGCTCTGCTGGGCCAGGTGTTAATGGCTAATGGTATGGCTATGGTCTCTTATGCGCAGGCGGATGAGCAGCCCATGATGCAGATGAATAACGGCGACGACTGTCATGATGACGACGCTATGATGCAATCTCACTGCTGCGATGATGAGCAAAATGTGCTTCCCGCTGCTCAGCATTGCTGTGAAGGCAAAGGATTTTGCAAGGGAGATTGCAACCACTGCGTGGTGATCTCTGTGACAGGCACGCTGTTTACCGTTACGCCTTGGCCTGGCGTAGCCGGTTCCGAGTCTATCCTGGCCACTCAAATGCCTCATTTCCACTCTATCTCTTTAGGCTCAGCCTTCCGACCGCCGATCGCCTGATCCCTTGTGGCGCCCGGTTACGGCTGCCCGAGCTTAAATCGATAATCCTTTTGTTTTATTAAACGTTTTACTAGGTGTATTGGCGTAATAAACCCCTCAGCCTTGGAATCTTTCCATCTGCCGGGTACGCCACAATATTTACTTCACTGATGTTTAACGAAAAATGAATTATATTAGCCGCATATTAATTAGCTTAATTTAACTGTTTTAGGCTTAAGTCGCGCCAGTGTTACGCGTGTTATGCGGTCATCCTTTGATGGAGTCCATAGATGAAAACCCTGATCAGTCTGATTTTAACTGCGTTTATCTTTGTGAGTACGGCCCCTGTGGCCTTCGCCGAGCAGCATCACGCTGCGGCGGCCGAACAAGGTTATGACTGCCCCATGCATCCAGAAGTGAAAGGCGCCAAGGGCGATACCTGTCCTAAGTGCGGCATGAACCTTGAGCCTGCGGCGCACCACGCCATGGCCAAACACCATGGCAAGGACTGCGACAAGTGCCCGCACCATCAGCATGCCAAGGCCGATAAGGCGGGCGGTTATGAGTGTCCTATGCACCCTGAGGTGAAAGGCGCCAAGGGCGATACCTGCACTAAGTGTGGCATGAACCTAGAGCAGGCCAAGTCGGCTAAGGCAGGCAAGTCATGCGACAACTGTCCTAAACATCAACATCAGATGGCCAAGCAAGGCTATCACTGCCCCATGCATCCCGAAGTGAAGGGGGCGAAAGGGGATTCATGTCCTAAGTGTGGCATGTTCCTCGAGCCTGTGGCGAGCGCCGAAAGCGGCCACAAGCATCACTAGTACATGAGTGGAGATGAGGCATTATGAGTCAGGTAAATTCGAAAAACAGAGGCCAAAAGCTCGCTTATCTTTTGAGTCTATTTATGGTGGCGACTCCACAGTTGGGTCATACCCAGGCGCTTGAGGCCAAGGCTAGCCAAGGCCATGAGGCCCATGTGCATCAGGTGGGGGAGAAGACCTATGTCTGCCCTATGCATCCCGAGGAGACCAGCCACGAGCCGGGTAGTCGTTGCCCCAAGTGCAACATGTTTTTGGTCGAGCAGGAAACCGATGCAAGCGAGACAAGTTTAACGGCAGGCCATGAGGTGACTTATGTCTGCCCCATGCACCCTGAGGTGACAAGCCACGAGCCCGGCAGTCGTTGCCCTAAGTGCAACATGTTCCTGGTGGCCGAAGAGGAAGAGGAGTCGACCAGCACTAAGGTTGAGCCCGAGATGGATCACAGCCAACACGATCCCCTGGTCCAGGCCAAGCCCGCGCCGTTCACCGGTGAGCCGTCGATCAAATATGTCTGCCCCATGCACGCCCACATCGTCAGCGATGTGCCCGGCACCTGTCCTATCTGCGGCATGAACCTGGAAAAGGTGGAAATGTCATCAGATACCCAACAGATAGAGATAGATGTCTCCGGCAGCATGCAGCAGGCCCTGGCACTTAAGGTCGCCAAGGCGGAGAAAGATACCCTATGGAAGTTTGTCCAGACCGTGGGCCAGATAGGTTATGACGAGAGCCAGATCAACCATGTACACGCCAGGGTCAACGGCTGGATAGAGAAGCTGGCCATCACCTCAGTGGGTGACAAGATCTCCAAGGGGCAGCTCTTGTATGAGATCTACTCGCCGGATCTGATTAACGCCCAGGACGATTACCTGCTGGCGCTGAGCAGCCTGCAGAGCTCTAAGGAAAGCCGCAACTACCAGGATCTGGTGCGCAAGGCGGGACTACGCCTCGAGCTGCTGGGGATGAACCAGGCGCAGATCAAACAGCTGGCCAAGAGCAAACAGACCCAGTACCGGGTGCCTTTCTATGCCAAGGCCGACGGCATCGTTAAGGCGCTGGCGGTGCGTGACGGCATGTATATTCAACCCGCCACAGAGGTGATGTCTGTGGTGGATCTCTCCAAAGTGTGGGTGATCGCCGACGTGTTCGAGAATGAACAGAGCTGGCTGGCCATAGGCCAACCCACAGAAGTCTCAGTACCCGCCATGGATCTTAAGGGGATCGAGGGCAAGATCGATTACATCTATCCCGAGCTGGATCCCGTGACCCGTAGTCTGAGGGTGCGTATCGTGCTGGCCAACAGTGAGGTGGCGCTGCGCCCCAATACCCTGGCCAAGATAGAGATCTACGGCGGCCCGAATGAGGATGTGCTGGTGATCCCGCAGGAAGCCCTGATCCAGACCGGCAAAGAGAACCGTGTCATCGTCAAGCAGGGTGACGGCAGCTTCCTGGCCCGCAAGGTCACCGTCGGCATGATGTCTCAGGGCAAGGCGGAGATCTTAAGCGGCATCGAGGAAGGCGAACAGGTGGTGACCTCGGGTCAGTTCCTACTCGATTCAGAGGCGAGCCTGAAGGGCAGCCTGATGCGTCTTAGCAGCGGTCATCAGCACTAGGGGGCGCTATGTTAAAGAAAATTATCGAGGCCTCCATCGCCCAGCGATTGATGGTGTTGATCATCGCACTGATGATCACTGTCTGGGGCGTGCAGGAGCTGAGAAAGACGCCTTTGGATGCGCTGCCGGATCTATCGGACGTGCAGGTGATCATCAAGACGCCTTATCCGGGTCAGGCACCTAAGCTGGTGGAAGAGCAGGTGACCTATCCTCTGTCGACCGCCATGTTGGCGGTGCCCGGCGCCAAGACAGTGCGGGGCTACTCCTTCTTCGGTGACTCCTATGTTTATGTGATCTTCGAAGATGGCACAGATATCTACTGGGCGCGTTCGCGCGTGCTGGAATACCTGAGCCAGGTCAGCAGTCGCTTGCCCCAAGGGCTTCAGCCATCGCTGGGGCCAGACGCCTCGGGTGTCGGCTGGATCTATGAGTATGCCCTGGTTGACCGTTCAGGTAACCTGGATCTCTCCCAGCTCAAGAGCCTGCAGGACTGGTATCTCAAGCTAGAGCTACAGAGCGTGGCCGGGGTGTCCGAGGTGGCGACCGTCGGCGGCATGGAACAGACCTATCAGATAGTGATCGAGCCCGACAAGCTGGCCATCTACAAGCTGGACATTGCCGCGGTGAAGAACGCCATCAACAAGTCCAACACCGAGGCGGGCGGCTCAGTGATCGAGATGGCCGAGGCCGAATATATGGTGCGCGCCAAGGGCTATCGTCAGACGCTGGATGACTTCAGGGAGATTCCTCTGGGGGTCACAAGTCCCTCTGGCACCGCTTTGCTACTCAAAGATGTGGCGACCGTGCGCAAGGGGCCAGCCTCACGGCGCGGCATTGCCGAGCTCGATGGTGAAGGCGAGGTGGTCGGCGGCATTATCGTGATGCGCTACGGCGAAAACGCCCTGGCCACCATAGACGCGGTCAAGGCTAAGCTTGAGCAGCTCAAGGCGGGTCTGCCACAAGGGGTGGAGATCATTCCCACCTATGACAGATCTGAGCTGATCAACAAGTCGGTGGACAACCTGTTCCACAAGGTGATCGAAGAGATGCTGGTGGTGGGCCTGGTGTGTCTGCTGTTCCTGCTCCATGCCCGCTCGACCCTGGTTGCGGTGATCACCCTGCCACTGTCGATTCTGATCGCCTTCATCGTGATGAATAAGATGGGGGTGAACGCCAACATCATGAGCCTAGGCGGGATCGCTATCGCCATCGGCGCCGTGGTGGATGGTGCCATCGTGATGATCGAGAACATGCACAAGCATCTGGAGCACTTTAAGGACGAGTACCGCAGGGATCCGGACAACAAGGAGCACTGGCATATCGTCGCCAAGGCCTCCATCGAGGTCGGCCCGGCGCTGTTCTTCTCGCTGTTGATCATCACCCTGAGCTTCGTGCCCGTGTTTGCCCTTGAGGCCCAGGAGGGGCGCCTGTTTAGCCCGCTGGCCTATACCAAGACCTTTGCCATGGCCGCGGCGGCGATTCTGTCGATAACGCTAGTGCCTATCCTGATGGGGTACTTTATTCGCGGCAAGATCCCCAAGGAGACCAGCAACCCCATCAGCCGTGTGCTGATTGCCCTCTATAAGCCTGCGCTCAATATGGTGCTGCGCTTCCCCAAGATCACCCTGATGCTGGCGGTGATCGCCCTGGGCAGCGCCTGGTATCCCGTGACCAAGATGGGCAGCGAGTTCATGCCCGAGCTGGAGGAGGGGGATCTGCTCTACATGCCGACGGCCCTGCCTGGCATCAGCGCCAGCAAGGCGGCCGAGGTGCTGCAACAGACAGACAGGCTGATCAAGACGGTGCCCGAGGTGAAGCGGGTCTTCGGTAAGGTGGGACGCGCCGAGACGGCGACCGACCCCGCGCCGCTCACCATGCTGGAGACCACTATCATGCTCAAGCCCAGAGAGGAGTGGCGTGAGGGCGTCGACTTGCAGGGGGTGATCGATCAGCTGCAGAAGACGGTCAAGGTGCCTGGTCTGACTAACGCCTGGGTGCAGCCGATCAAGACGCGTATCGACATGCTCTCTACCGGTATCAAGACCCCTGTGGGGATCAAGATCACCGGCGCCGACGTCAACGAGCTGCAGAAGGTGGGGGCCGATATCGAGGCGATCCTCAGCCAGCTGCCCAATACCAAGTCGGCCTACGCAGAGCGGGTGGGTGGTGGCCGTTACGTGGATATCACGCCCAAGTTGGATGTGGCCTCACGCTACGGCATGACACTGACCGATATTCAGGACGTGGTGCGTTACGCCATCGGCGGTATGGATATCGGCGAGTCGATTCAAGGGGCCGAGCGTTACCCGATCAATCTGCGATATCCGCGGGCGCTGCGGGACAATATCGAGAAGCTCAGGGAGCTGCCGGTGATCACTAAGTCGGGTCACTATCTGCCGCTGCGCAACCTGGCCGATATCGAGATCACCGACGGCGCGCCTATGCTCAAGAGTGAGAACGGCCGCCTGATCTCCTGGGTGTTTGTGGATATTCAAAACACCTCGATCGGCGAGTATATCGATGAGGCCAAGTCGGCGCTGGATCAGCAGCTCAAGGTACCACCGAGATATAGCTACAGCTTCGCCGGCCAGTATGAGTATATGCAGCGGGTCGATGCCAAGCTGAAGAAGGTGATCCCTATGGCCCTCGGGGTGATCTTCATCCTGCTGATGATGACCTTCGGCTCGCCACTTCAGGCCTCTATCATCATGTTGAGTCTGCCTTTCGCCTTGGTGGGCAGCACCTGGTTGCTGTTCGCGCTGGACTTCAACATGTCGGTGGCCGTGGCGGTAGGGATGATTGCGCTGGCCGGGGTGGCGGCGGAATTTGGGGTGGTGATGTTGGTCTATCTCAATAATGCCATCAAGCACCGTAAAGACACTGGCGGCTACGAGTATGTGGCGGATCTCAAGGAGGCTCTGATAGAAGGTGCCGTGATGCGTATTCGTCCCAAGGCGATGACGGTAGCGACCATCTTCTTCGGCCTCTTGCCTATCATGTGGGGTGCGGGCTCGGGTAATGATGTGATGCAAAAGATTGCCGCGCCTATGGTGGGCGGCATGATCACAGCGCCGCTGCTGTCGCTGTTCGTGCTGCCAGCCCTCTACCTGCTGATCTATGGCCGTCGCCTCAAGCACTCTGCCGAGGCTTGATTCGTACATAGGTTAGATTAGGCACAAAAAAGCACTGCAATCGCAGTGCTTTTTTTCTATCTGGTAACCGTTATTTCTGACAACGGCCGATGTTGGAGCCGGTTGAGCGTACTTTCTTACACTGCTGGCTAGCCTTGGTGCTGCCGTTGTCGGCGGTGGTTTCTGTATCTGACTCTTGGGTTGACGCACAACCGCTAAGGCCGATAACGAGAGTCGTCGCCATTATAGGCATCCATTTTTTAAGCATGGTTTACTTCCCTGATTAGTAGTTAACAACATTGCCAAAATAAATTCGCAATGTTACGAACCTAACCAAAACAAAGGGTTAAAACAATGCCTGATCCCCATCCCAACTCAAGATTAGCGCTTTACTACTAGAGATTTAGGTCATGTTGAGTCTTATGACTGACAGTGTGCCGCCTTGAGGGTCGTTGATCACAGAGAAGCGTCCCACCTCGGGTATATCCGTCGGCGGCACACACACCTGACCGCCTATCTCTGTGGCCTTGGCGACCGTGGCATCGCAGTTATCTACCATGATGTAGGGCATCCAGTGTGGTGGCATATCGCCCCACTCCTCGGTCATGGCCATCATGCCACCGACGGCGCGCTCCCCCTGGAGCCACTCATAGTAGGTGAAGTCTTCCATCTGCGACTCACGCACCTGCCAGCCCATGACCTTAGTGTAGAAGGCCTGGGCCCTGGCGGTATCACGACAGCAGAGCTCGGCCCAGCAGAGGGTGTTAGCTTCGCCCATCCGTATGGAGCCAATATGGGCGCCGGCCTGCCAGAGGGAGAAGCTGGCGCCTTCTGGATCCAGACATTGGGCCATCTTGCCCGCATCGCCCACGCTGTGGGGACCTAGGATCACCTGGCCACCGTTAGCCAATACGGCTTCCAGGCTGGCCTCGAGATCGTCGACGGCGAAGTAGATGCTCCAGTGGGTTGGCACCTTGTCGTCGACCATATTTTGCGGCAGCTGATACATGGCCCCTATGTCGTCATCCTCTATGGCAAACATGGTGTAGACACCGTCGGGGATCGGCATATCCTTGAGCTGCCAGTCAAACAGCGCGCTGTAGAAATGTTTACCCGAGGCGGCCTCGTGACTGGCTAGTTCGATCCAACAGGGGTCGCCATGTTGATAGCTAGTAATCTTCATCTTTGAGTCCTTTGCTGAGGAAGGTGCGACGACTTGTTCGCACCTTCCCTAATGAAAAATCTGTCGTGATATCAATTTAGTTAAGCCTGTTTTGCCATTTATGTCTATGCTGTGGGGAGAGTTATTGCGAAGAGGGAGTTTCGATGAGCCTGACGTCCACCCAGATAGATCTTGTACAAACCTCATTTAAACAGGTCGAGCCGATCAGCGAGCAGGCGGCGGCAATTTTTTACGATGCCCTGTTTCAGATAGACCCTAATCTGCGGCCCCTGTTTAAGCAGGACATTCGGTCTCAGGGGCGTAAGCTGATGGCCATGTTGAAGGCGGCGGTGGAGGGACTGACAGATCTCGATGCCTTGGTGCCTAAGCTGCATGAGCTGGCACGTCGTCACCAAGCCTATGGCGTCAGACAGTCCCACTTTACCCCTGTGGGTAATGCCCTGCTCTATACCCTGAAGACAGGTCTGGGGGAGGCTTACACCCGCGAGGTGCGCGAGGCCTGGGTGGCGGTGATTCATCTGGTGGCCGATACCATGAAGCCGCTGCTGGACAGGTAATTTGTGACTCTTTTAAAGAAAAAAGGCGCTCATCGAGCGCCTTTTTCTGCTTAAGAGATAACCCCTTAGGCTAGCCGTACATGGGCAGCAGGTCTGCCATGGCAAGCAGGTGGCAGGCCGCGGTCAACAGGCCGTAGAAGATCACTATGGCGATAACTACTGTGCCGCCTGGCACCCTGAAACTCTGGCTGTCAGGGAACATCTGTCTGGCGCGATAGGCCATCAGGGCCGGCACTATGGCGGCCCATACGGTGGCGGCCAGGGCGGCAAAGCCGATGGCGATCAAAAAGCCGTTAGGGAATAGCAGACCTAACACAGTCGGTGGCAGGAAGGTCACTGCCGCCGTCTTGAGGCGTCCGGTGCGCGACTCATCGAAGCCAAACAGGTCGGCGAGATAGTCGAACAGCCCCAGGGTCACCCCGAGGAAGGAGGAGGCTACCGCCAGGTTGGCAAACAGGGTCAGCATAGTGGTCAGCCAGTCGCTGGCCATCACATCCGAGAGCGCCGCGACCAGCACGCCCATGTTACCGCCCTGGGCAATCACCTCGACAAAGCCGCTGCGAGTGATGTTCCCCATGGTGGCGACCAGCCAGCACAGGTAGATCACGAAGGCGATGAGGGTACCTAAGGTGATCGCCTTGACGATAGTACCTGGGTCCTTGCCATAGTATTTTACTAGGCTGGGGACGTTGCCGTGATAGCCGAAACTCACCAGACCGAAGGGGATGGCGGCCAGCATGTAGGGCAGATAATTGGCCTCACCATCGGGCACAAACAGCTTGGCGGGTTCCACCTCGATAAGCAGATTTCCTATGGCGAGGAAGAAGGTGATGATCATCCCGCCCAGCATGATGGTGGTGATGCGATCCACCGCCTTGGTGCTGATAAAGACGATAATCGCCAGCCCCAGCGCAAACACCAGGCCGGCGAAGCTCTGAGGTAGCTCGATGCCTAAGCTACTCAGGCTATGGTTGACGATAGAGCCGCCGCCACTGATATAGGCATAGGCCAGAATATAGAGTACGAAGGCGATAGAGAGGCCGTTGACGATACGCCAGAAGTTACCCAGGGTATCCCGGGTGAGGGTATCGAAGCTGGCACCCGGCTCATAGTGCAGGTTGGTCTCCAGTAGCAGCAGGCCAGAGACCAGCATGCAGAACCAGACGCCCAGCATCATGAGCACTGAGTAGCTAAACCACATGCCGGCGCCGACCACTGGCAGGGAGAACATACCCGCGCCCACGGCAGTACCTGCGATGATCATGGCGCCGCCCAGTAGCGACTTACCCGAGGCCTTATGCTTGGCCGCATTCATATGATTGGCCATTAGGCTTGATGCTCCGCGGCGACGCTGTCGACTATGGTCTGTCTAACCGAGCTCCTTAGCAGGCTGTTGGCCCGGGTGCGAATACGCTGAACATCTTCGCTGTGGCTGTCATCGGCCAAGTAACCCAGCTCCTTGAGCTTGACGCTCAGGGTGCCGTAGAGCTTCTTGTCATAGAATTCAGGAGCCGTGATGCCATGGAGCGCGCCCAGACGCTGGGCCAGCTGGTGGCTGTCACTTTCGAGTTCAGAGCGCTCAATCTTAGGCGAGGCCGCCAGCAGGTTGAAGATGATGGCGTAGCGCTGCATGGTCTCGCTGATGGTACCGGCCAGCAGTAACAGCTGGTTGAGGCCATCTGGCTTGACGCTGAAATGCTTATCTTCGTCGATGAGGTTTTCGGCCAGTAGCTGATCCAGCAGCTGATTGACATAGGTCTCGAGGTTATCGATCCCCATAAACAGCTCGGCCTGTAGCAGCGGGTAGAAATCTTTCACCGTGGCGATGATCTCGTCGCGGCTACATTCATCCTGGCGGGTCAGGCAGCTGGCGATCAATGATGGGATCACCAACAGGTGGATGATGTTATTGCGATAGTAGGTCATGGCAATCGCCAGGCTCTCATCGATGGAGATGATGTCACCCAGCGGGTCGCTGTCCAGCTTGAGCTTCTTCAGCTCAAGGCCCTGGGCGATCAGCTTAGCGCCGTCGCCTTCGACCACTGAGGTGTAACCCGTGTAGGGCACGCTCTTGAGCAACGACAGATAGAGATCCAGTTGCTTTTCCAGCTGGCTGCGCTGCAGGGCATTCTGCTCAGAGGCCAACAGCACCAGGCTGGTCAGGGTAATAGAGCTGACGGCGGCGGCATCGTTGATGCGGGTCATGACGCGGTTAGCCAGGGTGTTGACCACTGGGGTCAGCCAGCTTGGCTTCTGCTCGGGATCCTGGGCCAGCTCTTCGCGCCACTCGGGCACCTGCTCGTTGAGGTAGGTATGCAGGGTAATAGGCTCACCGAAGTTAACATAACCCTGGCCGAAGTTGCCCAGCTTACGTATGGCGCCGAACACCTGCCAGACAGATTCTTTCTGCTTCTTCTTACCGCTCAGCTCCTTGTGATAGGTCGCTACCTCCATCACATGGTCGTAGCCCAGATAGACGGGAACCAGAGTGACGGGACGCTCGACGCCACGCAGCACACTGTTCAGTGTCATGGCGATCATGCCCGTCTTAGGTGCCAGCAGGCGACCGGTACGTGAGCGGCCGCCCTCGGTGAAGTACTCCACCGAATAACCCTTGGCAAACAGCTGATCCAGGTATTCACGGAATACCGCTGTGTAGAGCTTGTTGCCGCGGAAACTGCGACGAATAAAGAAGGCGCCACCGCGGCGGAACATGGGGCCGGCGGGCCAGAAGTTGAGGTTAATCCCGGCGGCGATATGGGGCGGTACCATGCCTTGGTAATAGAGAATATATGAGAGCAGCAGGTAGTCCATGTGGCTACGATGACAGGGCACGTAGACGATCTCGTGGCCGTCGTGGTGCAGCTGACGGATCTGCTCGGCGCCCTTGATGTTGATCCCCTTGTAGAGCTTGTTCCACAGCCAGGTGAGGAAACGCTCAGCGATACGCACCAGGCTGTCTGAGTAGTCGGCGGCGATCTCATCGAGATATTCCATGGCGGTCTCGCGGGCCTTGGCCTCGGAGATCTTCTTGCTCTGAGCCTCTTCCAGAATCGCCTTCTTCATCGACTCAGATTTCAGCAGGGCGTGGAACAGGTTCTGGCGGTTAGGCAGTACTGGGCCTGTCATCACCTTACGTTGACGGCTGAAGTGCACCCTGGCCACGCGTGCCAGCTTCTGGGCGATGCGCTTGTCGGTGCCGTGCTCGTCGGCCATGTAGCGTAGCGACATGGCATTGGAAAATTGCACGAAGTTGTGGCGGCCGAGGAAGATGATCATCAGGCACTTACGTAGCCAGGTGGGGCTCTCGCGCTCCAGCACCGCGGCCTTCATGCTGTCATCTTCCTTGCCTGGGGTGCGACCCCAGTAGAGGCTGACGGGTACCAGCTGAATATCCAGCTCAGGATGTTTCTTGTGGGCGCTCAGCAGGCGCGAGAAGCTTTCGAGGTAAAACTCGTTGCCTTCGCGTTCGCCAAATAGCGGCTTGGCTCCTTCGACACAGACGACTCGCGGCGCCTGTTCTCCCTCGACATCCAGCGGCTGATAGGGGCTGGGCAGGCCGAGTCGGTCGGTTACCTCGCTCAGTGCAGCGATGTCACTGATCGATTCTGTCTTCATCACATAGACCAGGGGTCTGTCTGAATCCAGGTTGAGATCGGCAAAGGGATCCTGAGGCACCACTATGGTGTGCACGAGTTTCTTCTGGATCCAACGTAAGGATTTAAACCAAAGAGAGTCTTGTTTGGACATTATTCTTTATGCATAGGAGTCATGTTTAATAACGGCATAGAATACCAGAAAATGGTTAGGGGTTCCTAATTTGTCTCGCCGTCCGTTAGCCGAGATCACAGCCGCTCAGGCTCGAGTTTCATCTCCCATCGGCCTTAGGTGTGCGCCAACCCCAGTGGCTGAGAGGCTTAGCCGTATCTCTGCCGTCTATTCAAATTTCTCCGATCGCCAAACCTTTCAATTAAATCGAACTTATTTTCGCATTTAATGCGCTTATCTTTCGGTTAAATGGTGGATAAACTGGCCTCAATTGGTTGTAACAGAGATTTGAATTGGAGCAGATTATGGCAAAAGTACTGGTATTGAAATCAAGCATCTTAGGGGACTACTCACAATCGGCTAAGCTGATAGACCACCTGCAGCAACACTGGCAGGGTCAGGGCGCCGAGGTAACGGTCAGGGATCTGGCGGCGCAGCCACTGCCTGTACTCGATGGCGAGATCGCCATGGGGCTACGTGGTGGTGATGAGCTGAGTCCGCGCCAACAAGAGGTGTTGGCCCTGTCAGACGAGCTGGTGGCCGAGTTGAAGGCGCACGACACACTGGTGATCGCCGCCCCTATGTATAACTTCAGCATTCCGACCCAGCTGAAAAACTGGATCGATCTGGTGGCCCGTGCCGGCGTAACCTTCACCTACACAGAGACAGGCCCTAAAGGTTTGGTAGAAGGTAAGCGTGCGGTCTTGGTAACCACTCGCGGCGGCGTACACAAGAATGGTGCGAGCGACCACGTGGTGCCTTACCTCAAGACAGTGCTTGGCTTTATTGGTATCGACGAGGTGGAAACCGTTTACGGCGAAGCCCTCAACATGGGTCCAGAAGCGAATGAGCAGGGGATCAGCCAAGCCAAGCAGAGCATAGAGCAGCTGGTAGCTTAAGTTTTTTTGGGCGCTAATAGCCCATGGTTTTCATCGTCAACCACATTTAACCCATCTCTAGGTTGAGGCGCTAAGTTTGAGCGCCTTTTTTTATCTAGCTAACAACTATTCTGTTGACGCCTACCTAGCTTAGGACTATTGAGCTAACGACTATTGTGCCAGCTCGCACAGGGTGCACTCGTCACTCTGCTGGCTGGTTTCCACATAGCGCACCCTATGGCGCCCATGGGTGCGATTGGCGCTAAATTGGTATCTGGGCCTGGGCGTTTCTGGAGCCGAGTGTTTGGCCTGAGGAATCGGCAGCTCGGTTTCAGGTCGAGTTTTGGTGTCAGCCATTGGCGAGGCTTTGTGGCTGATAGCAGAGCAGATCTTTGAGGGCGCCACCGTTGATGGCACAGCTAAAGCCGTTGGCCCTTAAGATGTCGCAACCCTTCTGGGCACGGATCCCCGCGCCGCAGTAGAGCACGAAGGGGGTCTGCTTATCGCTGTGTTGGGTCAGCCACTGGGCCAGTTGATCCAGGGGGACATTAAGCGCGTTTGGCAGGTGGCCACCGGCATATTCCTGGGGAGAGCGTACATCGATAACCTGTACGCCCTGTTCGATCAGTTGCCAGCATTGCTCGGCGGGATGGCTTCCAGATAGCTTGGCTAAGAGAGATTGAAACATGGTTTGCCCCTACAATTAGAATTGAGTCTATAAGATTTACTTCAATAAGATTATTCTAATTGATGGTCGAGTGCAAGTTAAGCGCAAACCAGTTGCCAGTTAAGGGCAAGCCAAGGGACTGCTAAGTGCAAACCAATGTTATGTCAGAGCCGCTTGGTCATGAAGACGCTGTTGGGATCATCCTGGTAGCGGCCGAAGGGGGCGCACTCGACGAAACCAAATTTCTGGTACAGGCGCCGAGCCGGGAGGAAGAAGCCCATGCTGCCGGTTTCCAGGCTGAGGCGCGTCATCCCATTTTGGGCGGCATCTGCCTGAAGATGGTGCAAGATCCGCTCGCCTATGCCACGTTGGCGATAGTAGTTGGCGACCCGCATCGACTTAAGCTCGCCATGCTCGGGCGAGAGGCGTTTGATGGCGCCGCAGCCGCAGAGTCGGTCGGCCTCCCATAGGGTCCAAAATCTAATATCGTCTTGTTTTAATTCGCTTAAATCTAAAGCGTGCACACTCTCTGGCGGCGAGGTGGCATACATATCTTCCAGGTGTTGTTCTAGCATCTTGACGACGCTGGCGTGGCTGACGACTCCGAGCACAAATTGCATCTTAAGCTCCATCTTGTAATTAGGGATCCTAAGCCTCAGCAAAGCCTGTGCCAGCCGCCGACGACCGCGATGAGTCTTATGACTCGGTCGCGATCATCCGTGGCGGTTGTTTCGATGTTAGTCTTGCCAGCGCTTGAAGATCAGCGAGGTGTTGATACCGCCGAAGGCGAAGTTGTTGCTCATCACATAGTCGGTAGTGAGTTTGCGAACCTCATCCTTGATGTAGTCCAGTTGACCACAGGCGGGATCGATATGCTTGAGGTTGAGGGTGGGGGCAAACCAGCCGGCATTCATCATCTCGACACTGAGCCAGGCCTCCAGTGCGCCGCACGCGCCTAAGGTGTGGCCCGTGTAACTCTTGAGGGAGGAGATGGGCATGCGCTCGCCAAATACCGCCTGGGTGGCCTGGGTCTCGGCGATGTCGCCGCGATCCGTGGCTGTGCCATGGGCATTGACATAGCCTATCTTGTCGGCGTCCAGGTCGGCATCCTTCAGGGCCAGGCGGATAGCTACTTCCATGGTATCGGCGTTAGGCTGAGTCACATGCAAGCCATCAGAGTTGGTGCCGAAACCCACTAACTCGGCGTAGATCTTGGCGCCGCGGGCCTTGGCGTGTTCCAGCTCTTCCAGTACCAGGGTACAGGCGCCTTCGCCGATCACCAGGCCGTCCCTGTCGCGATCGAAGGGGCTCGGCGTCTCACTTGGCGTATCATTCTTGGTGCTGGTGGCAAACAGGGTATCGAATACCACGGCCTCGGTGGGACAGAGCTCCTCGGCGCCGCCGGCCAACATGAGATCCTGCTGACCATATTTGATCGCCTCATAGGCGTAGCCTATGCCCTGACTGCCCGAGGTGCAGGCGCTGCTGGTGGTATGCACCCGGCCCTTGAGACCGAAGAAGACACCGACGTTGACCGCAGTGGTATGGGCCATCATGCGGATATAGCTGGTGGCCGTGACCCCAGACATGTCGCCCTCTTTAAGCATGTCGCCGAAGGCGATGATGGGATCCGTACTGCCGGTGGAGGAGCCGTAGGCGATGCCCATGGCACCTGAGGTGACTATGGGATCGTCCAGCAGGCCAGCATCCATCAGCGCCTTCTCGCTGGCCCAGGCCGCCATGACAGAGACTCGTCCCATGGAGCGGATCTTCTTGCGCGAATAGTGCGCCGGTTTCTCAAAGTCTGTGACCGGCGCGGCCAGACGTGTGTTGAGGCCATCGAACCTGTCCCACTCGTCTATGCGCTGGACGCAATTTTGCTTGGCCTGCAGGCGCTGGGCGATGCTTGGCCAGTCGTGGCCCAGGGCGGTGACGCCGCCGGCGCCGGTGATCACTACGCGTCGAGTCTTGTTATTCATCAGATCATGCCACCATTTACCGAGATCACCTGGCGGGTGATGTAGGCTGCGTCGTCAGACATGAGGAAGTTGGCCAGGCCGGCGATCTCCGAGGCCTTGCCCATGCGGCGCATAGGAACTAACTCCTTGACCATCTCCTGGGGGAACGACTCCACCATGTCTGTCTCTATCAGCCCGGGGGCGATGCAGTTGACCGTGATCTTACGTTTGGCCAGCTCCAGGCTCAGCGCCTTGGTAGCGCCTATGATGCCCGCCTTGGAGGCGCTGTAGTTGACCTGGCCACGGTTACCCGCGATGCCTGAGACAGACGCCATGGTGATGATGCGACCACCCTGGCGTGATTGGATCATTGGCATGGTGCAGGGATGGATAACGTTGTAGAAGCCATCCAGGTTGGTGTGGATCACCCCGTCCCACTCCTCGTCGCTCATGGCAGGAAAGGCGGTGTCCCGGGTGATCCCAGCGTTGAGCACCACGCCATAGTAGGCACCGTGCTGGTCGATATCGGCCTCTATGGCAGCCTTGACGCCGGCGCGGTCCGCCACATCGAACTGCAGTCGGCTCACCTTGGCCCCTAATGCCTCGAGCTCTGTCTGGGTTGCATCGGCCGCCGCCTGATTGCTGTGGAAATGCAGGGCGATATCATAGCCTGTCTCGGCCAGCTTGAGGGCGATGGCCTTGCCGATGCCGCGACTGGCACCTGTGATCAATACACGTTTATTCATCTTGCTTTCTCTTCTTCCGTACCCGCCTGGCTCTCTAGGATATAGGCCTGGGTGTCTTGAGGCTGGAATACATTGACATTAGCCTCTGCCACAAGTTGATTGTTGTGGAATATTTTACAATCAAACACCGCCAGACCGTTATCTTCCTGATAGAGGCGGCTGACCCGGGTTTGGTAACGCTCGCCGACTCGGTAGGCGGGGATTGCGAATGTTAATTTGCGCGTGCCGAGCAGGAAGCCGACACGAATGGGTTCGCCTCGGGCGCTGGCCTCCAGGCCTGCGAGGGCGGCGATGCTCTGAGCCATATATTCTATGCCCACATAGTTAGGCACAGACTGGCTGGCAGCGTCGAAATAGGCGCTGTTTGTGCTTATGCTCACCTCGGTAAGCAGGGTGTCTGGCGCCTGCTCGAGCAGCTTGTCGATCAAGATCATAGGTGCGCGGTGGGGCAGCACCTGTTCAAGCGGGATCTCGGTAAGCGCTGTGTTTGGCTGTGACATAGCTTGTGACTCAGATATGGCTTGTGGCTTAGACATAGCTTGTGGCTCAGACATAGTAAGTGAATCTGGCTGTAAATCTTGCGTTGACATTATCGCTTGGCTCCCCGGCAGAAGATGACGCTGGCATTGCTGCCGCCAAAGGCAAAGGAGTTGCTCATGACATATTCGAGCCCAGCATTCTCAGGCCGAGTGCTGTGCCCCTGTGATACGAAGGGCAGCGCCGGATTGTCGTCATCCCACAGTCCGTCTCCCACCTGGGGTGGTAGCCCATGCTCTCGATTAAGATCTGAGAGGAGCAGCAGGCAGAAGGCCGCCTCCAGGGCACCGGCGGCGCCAAGAGCATGGCCGGTGAGCGGCTTAGTAGAACTCACTGGTGGCAGCTGTTCGCCGAACACCTTGAGTAGGGCGCGACTCTCCATGGCATCATTCTTTATGGTCGCCGTGCCGTGTAGGTTGATGTAGCCCACCTGTGACGGGGCGATGGCTGCATCCTTGAGCGCCATCTCGATGGCGACCACGGCGCCATCGCCCTCTGGATGGGGCGAGGAGATATGGTGGGCGTCGCTGGACTCCCCCACACCGGCGAGCATCAGCTCGGCCTTGCCTAGGGTTAAGGTAAATAGCGCTGCGCCCTCACCGATATTGATGCCGTCGCGGTTACGGCTAAAGGGTTGGCAATGGGCCTTGGAGACAGATTCGAGCGAGTGGAAGCCGTTCAGGGTCAACTTACATAGGCTGTCGGCGCCGCCGACGATCACCATGTCGCAGACGCCGGCCAGGAGCAGGCGCTTGGCGCTGGCGAATACCTTGGCGCTGGATGAGCAGGCGGTCGATACCGTATAGCAGGGGCCCGTGAGGTCGAAATAGTGCTGCAGAAAGTCACAGCTGTTACCTAGCTCCTGCTTGGAGTAGAGGTAATCGGCGGGCAATACCCCATGCTTGGCGCGGTAGGCCAGTGCCTTCTCGCCCCTGGCGATACCTGAGGTGCTGGTTCCTAGGACGATACCTATGCGATCCGCGCCGTATTGGGTCTTGGCCGCCTCGACCGCCGGGGCGATCTGCTCGGCGGCGCGCTGGAGTAACTGATTGTTGCGACAGTCGAATCTTTGTAATTCGGGCGCTATGCTCGGCAACTCTGTGGTGACCATTCCCACCAACACCTGGCTGTCAGGGATCAGGTCGTCACGCCACCTCATGCCCTGGGTGTCGCCATCGAGCAGGCGGCGTAAGACGGTCTGGGGATCGTCGCCCAATGGGGTGCATAATCCTAGGTGGGTGATAGCTATCTGTGTCATCGTGTCCGTTCTTTTGGCTATTAGGCTCTGGTTTACTCTAGCGGCTGGATGTTCAGCGTCAGCTGAGCCTGGTGAAACTCCAGCGTCACCTCGGCTGTCCAGGGGCTCGTCCGGCTATAGCGGATATCCATGATTGTCTCGCCATCGCTAGCATATAATCTTCTGCAATAGGCTGCATCACAGGCGTAGTCGGCCAGTGTCGCGCCTTGTAAATGGTGATTTACATCCTCTGGCTGCCAGTATATCAATTGCAACAGCCCAAGGAGATACTCGGCCTTAAATTGATCTCCCAATAAGACGCTCTGCTCGCTGATCAGCCGCTGGCCGTCATAGCTGAGGGTAAACAGCGGCTGTCCAAGAGGGGCCAGGCCTACCAGGGTTAGCGACTCGGGGGTCAGATCCAGCTGACTCAGCAGCTGATGCCAGGCCTGTTTCACCTTGAGTTTGACCAGCTGGCTCTGACTGACGGGCGCCGAGTCGGGCAGAGGCGCCAGGCAGTAGTCGACGCCCTGAGCCAGGGCCATACAGGTTTGCCTGTCTAGCTTGTGGGCGCAGGCGCTCAGTAGCAGCGCCATGCAGATGAGGAGACTCGCCCTTAACGGCATAACTCGACCACCATGTTGAGACGACGCTCAGATTCCGCCACAAAAGGATTACTCTCGTCCCAGGCGTAGCCCGCCAGGATAGAGCAGATCATCTGCTTAATCTTAGGGTTGGGGTTCTGATAGAAGATCACATCCTGGAAGCGGCCATCGTACCAGGCCTGTACATAGGTTCTGAAGGTATCGACGCCGCGCATCAGCGGCTGGGCATATTCTGTCTGCCAGTCGACCGATTCACCATTGAGCTGTTTTACGACACATTTAGCCGCAATAGAGGCTGATTGCATCGCGATAGTGACGCCAGAGGAGAACACGGGATCGAGAAACTCACCGGCGTTGCCCAGCAGGGCAAATTTATCGCTAGCCAGGGTGCTGACGTTGGCCGAGTAACCTGCCAGCTTGGCGGGCTTGCGTATTATCTCGGCGCGGCTGAGTAGCTGCTTGAGGCGCGGCTCTTCCCGCACCAGGCGCATCAGTGTGGCCTCTAGATCGGCATCTTCGCCCAGCAGGTGAGGCTCGCCCACCACGCCCAGCGAGCAGCGGCCGTTGCTGAAGGGGATCAGCCAATACCAGATGTCGCGATTATCCGGGTGGACGCTGATCAGTATCTTGTTGCGATCGAAGTGGTAGTCGCCCATGTCGACGCTGTCGATATTGTCCTGGATATGGGTAAATATCGCCGTGCGGCTGGGTAGATTGGAGGGACGCTCCAGGTCCAGCAACCTAGGCAGCACACGGCCGAAACCGCTGGCATCCAGCAGGTAGTCGGCGCTCAGCTCATAGCTTTGTCCCTGCTCGTCGCTGATGGTGAGCCTAGGGTTATGGCTCAGATCTACCGCATCGACGCGCTGGCCATAGCGGATCTCGACCCCTTGTCTGACGGCCGTGTCGGCGAGTAGCTTATCGAAGTCGCCGCGTTCGACCTGAAAGGTGGTGCCCGGCCCTGGGGTGAACTTGTCGGTAAAGTCGAAGTAGGTCGAGCGGCCATTGGCGTTGAAGGCCGCGCCGTTCTTGAATTGATACCCCGCCTGATTGACGGCATCGAGCATATTAGCCTCGGCAATCACCTGCATGCAGCAGGGCAGCAGGCTCTCGCCGATGGAGAAGCGCGGAAAATGCTGCTTCTCCAAGACTAAGACACGCTTACCCTGTTGATGCAGCAGGCTGGCGGCAACGCTGCCCGAGGGGCCCGCACCTATCACTATCACATCATAATGGTCCGTCTGAGCGGCTGTTTGCGCGAAAGGGGTCACTTATCAATCCTTGTTAATGTGTGAATAAAGGGGGAGAGCACGAAGGTAAGGCCTATCCCCAGGAGTAATGTCAGGCCGAAATAGTGGATGGCCGGTGTCTGGCTGAAGGCCAGCAGACCGAAGGCCATCAGGGTCGAACAGGCGGACATGAATACCGCCATCATCACGCCTTCGCCTCTATGGCTCTCGGCGAAAAACAGGCTGTAGTCGACGCCTATGCCAAAGACCAAGATCAGCGCCAGTGCATGAAACAGGGTGAGTGGTGAGCCGGCTAATCCCAGGCCTGCCAAGGTGAGCAGCGCCGCCAGGGCGGGCACGGCCGTGATCCACAGCGCCATCTTGAGGCCGAAGCGCAGCGAGAAGATAAGCCCTGCGACGACGAGCGCCAGGCCCAGCAGGCTCAGGGTTAGGCTGCGATACTTGGCCATCACATCCGAGATATCCTGTACCTTATCCACCAAGGTTACGCCACTTAATGGGCTGATTGCCTGGGTTAAGGCCTCAAGATCTGTGATGCCGCCTAGCAGGACAATTGCGCCGTATGTGGCGCCGTCACTGCCAGAGGTTTTATCGCTTGGCTGTGTTTGAGCTTGAGCTTGAATTTGAGCATGAGCTTGAGCATCAGTCCCATCGGGCGCCAGCCATAGGGGAACGAACAGTTCACCGGCACGGGAGGCGAAGAAATTATCCGGGGTGATGGCCTCATTGGCGCTGGCCTCGAAGTTCTCCATCAGGGAGGGTGCCAAGTCGTCGTCCAGCCCCAGCCGCGCCAACACCTCAGGCAGCTTGTGGTAGATCTGCCCCTGTAGGCGATAGGCCTCCAGCTGGCTTGCCTGACTGGGCAGGTAGCGAGCCAGATTAACCGAGTTGCCTAGCACACCTTGGTGTTGCAGTGAGGCGAGCGTCGGCGACAGCACCTCCAGCCGTGTCAGCAGCGCCTCGGCGGTCTCTGCCCGTACCAGGATAAACTGGTTATCTGTGCCGCCGCTCATCACCTGGCGTAGCCGCTGCTCGCTCTGGGTGACGCTCAGAGGACTCTGTTGCAGAGCGCGAATATCATCGTTTACCCCGAGTCTATTCAGGCCAAATATAGTCAGGAGTAGCAGGCCGAGGGCAATTGCTATTCCTTTGGCCCCATTGATGGGCCGCGCGATGGCCTGCATGGCATTGAGGTAACGCGCCGCCAAGCCGAGCGCGCGATCGCCGGGTCTCATGGTGCTATTGGCCAGCTTGGGATAGGCGAAGATCAGTGTTAGATAGGCGCCTAGGAGTCCCGCGGCGCAGAAAACGGCCACCTGCTGCATACCGGGGAATGGCGTCAGGCCAATGGCCAGGTAGGCGATGACAGTGGTGAGTAGTGCCAGGCTAGCGGCGGGAAACACGCGGGCGACTGCGTCAGTCGCGGTTATTCCTGTGGTTTGAGTGGCTGTCCCTGAAACGGCTTTCTGGCTTTGCAGGCGCTCACAGTAGAAGTGGAAGCTGTAGTCGATGGCGATCCCGATCAGGCTGGTACCAAATACCAGGGTGAGCAGGTGAACCTGGGTGAAGATCCATAGGGTTGCGCTCAGGGCGAACAGCAGGCTGGTGGCTATGGTCAAGGCGGCTATGGTCAGCGGCATGATAGAGCGAAACGCCAGCCATACCAGCAGGGTGACGCCGATCAGCGAGGCAAGCCCCAGGCTGGAGACCTCTCTTTTTGCCTGTGTTGTTGCCGCCGCGGCATGAAACAGGGCGCCACCTTTTATTACTGTCACTTCTTGCTCAGGCTCAAGGCTTTGCTGTATCTGGCTTATCGCCTCTTCTAGCCTGGCTAACTGCAGCTCTTGTGCCTTAGGGTTGAAGGCGCTGCCGACTCCTTGGGCCATGACAATGGCGACGCTGTTTCCTTGCGTGTCTTTGTTTAAGGAGGTTCGAACGCTAGCGTCCTGGGCTAATTCCTGGCCTACCAGAATGCCGTCGACTACCTTGAGGCGGCGCTGGGGCGAGAGCTGTTTCAGTAGCTCGGGGTAGAGCAGTAGCGGGTCTTGGCTCAGTAGTTGGCTATTGGCGTAGCCGAAGGCATTGTAGAGCTGGGCGAGCGTATTAGCCTCTAACTTGGCTAATTGTCCATTTGCGAGCAGATCTTTCTGCTGCGCGGTGAGCAGGTGAAAGCGATAGGGAAAATAGAAGCGATTGAGGGCCTGGGCGCCCTGCATATCGGCGCTCTGCACCTGGGTAAAGGCCTCGGGAGCCCCCTGGAGTGCACTCAGCAGTTGCTTGGCGCCTTTGACGGCGGTGGCTTGGTCCGGGCTGACGACCCCTAGGTAGATGCGATTGGCCAGCTGTTGCTCGACCCTGTCTATCGCCCTCTGGGTGAGGGGATCTTCCTGGATCTTGGGGAGCATGGCCAGGATGTCACTCTGCACCCCGGCGCCGCGGCTCAGCGCCTGTGCGGCTAGCAGCGCCATGGCGGCCAGCAGCACCAGCCAGATAACCAGGCGGGTATTGGCAGAGAGGCGACCCAGGCGGTCGCTGAGGTTGAGGATCATCTCGCCTCTGTCGCGGGGCGAGGGGCGGCGTCGAGTTTGAAATAGGCCTGCTCATCCGCCGTCAGCGGACGCTGCGCCAAGGCGTTAAATTCGATCACGCTGAAATCGCCGCGGTTATCCAGCAGGCTGAGAGACTCTAGCTGCTCGCTTCCCTGTAGCACTATGCGTGGCATCGCCTGCTTGATGAGGGGATCTATCGGCTCCAGGCCCAGTTGCCAGCACTCTGCTTGCTGTTGTAGATGCAGGGTAAACTGCGCCTCCAGGGGGGCGATGTCGCCACTTAGCAGGGCGCTCATCAGCTTGGGCATCATCTGCGCCATGGCGCCCGCCTGTGGATTGTCATCGGCGTGGCTCACCTGACGGTTGCCGTCGGCATCTATCTGCACCAGGGTGTTTTGCGTCAGCACCAGGCCAGAGGGAAAGGGTGCTGTCTGTAGCCAGGCGATCCCCAGTTTGTCCTGAAACAGGAACTCGCCGCGGCTCACCAGCGGCTTCTTAAGCACCTTGAGGTAGCGGGACTGGGTAAACTCGCCCCTTGCCGACTCACCGCCGCCCAGGCGGGTCACCAGCTTGGATAGGGCTGCATTGTCCGCGCTCGCTTTAAAAAGTGCCTCATAGTCGGTTGATTGTTCTGCATGAGTTACGAAACTAACGAGACTTAGGCAGAACATAGGACAAAACAGCAGGCAAAACAGGCCGGGCTTAGCGATGCGGTAAAGGCTGGCGATGCGGTGAAGGCAAGTGATGCGGTGAAGGCTAGTGATGCGGTGAAGCATAGGGGTCATCATGCCAGCGCCTCGCTTGGCAGCAGGTGGGCAATCTTGTCTCTGAAGCAGGCAGGGGTGACTAGGCAGAGCTCCTTGCTCTCCATCTCGACCGCCGCCTGTACGGTATAACCCTTGGTCAGGCGCTGATTGGTCTTGGCGTCGCGCACCTGATAGGTGATCTTGAGACGGTTCTCCCACTCCACTAGGCTGGCGATCACCTTGACCCTCTGCTCGAAGGTGCTGGCCTGCACATATTTTATCTGCAAATCGATAATGGGCCAGGCATAGCCGGAGGCCTGCATCTTGCGATAGCCATAGTCGATCTCGTCCAGCAGCTGACAGCGGGCGATCTCGAAATATCTAAGATAGTTACCGTGCCAGGTGATCCCCATGGAGTCGACGTCGTGGAAGGGGATGACCATCTCCATCTCTGTGGTGAGCAGTGCCTTCATCTCGCGCCTCCTAGTGACACACTTCCCACAGTCCCTGCTGGATCTTGTCGACCGTCTGCCTAAGCACGGTCTCCAGGGGTCTGTCTTCGGTAAGCAGTTCAAAGTCGGCGCTCACCTGATCGAGTGTCTTGGCCACAGAGGTTGTGAGCGAGGCATGGCAGAGTTCGCCCTGGGCGATACGCAGGTGAATGCCCTGGGTCATGGCCAGCAGCGCAGCCGCGGCTACCTGTTCGGTGAGTTGCAACACGCGCATACAGTCGCGGGCGGCGATAGTGCCCATGCTCACCTTGTCTTGATTGTGACACTCGGTGGAGCGTGAGAACACACTGGCAGGCATGGTGTTCTTTAGCGCCTCGGCGGTCCAGGCCGATACGCCTATCTGCACCGCCTTGAAGCCGTGGTTGATCGCCTTGCGGCTGCCTTGGGCGCCAGAGAGATTGGCGGGCAGGCCATTGTTAAATTTAGGGTCCATCACCAACGCCATCTGGCGGTCGATAAGATCGGCGATATTGGCGATGGCGTTCTTCATCGAGTCCATCACGAAGCCGATATGGCCGCCATAGAAGTGGCCGCCATGGAGTACGTGCTCGCCCTCGCCATCGACGATAGGGTTGTCGTTGGCGCTATTGAGTTCGGTCTCGATAAACTGACGCATGAAGGGCAGCGCATCTTGCAGCACGCCTATGATGTGCGGCGCGCAGCGGATCGAGTATCTGTCTTGTAGGCGATCCGAGTTGCGTGGATGCTCGTGGTGGTTGAGATCTTCACGAATCCAGGCGGCGATCTGGTTCTGGCCCGGATGTGGTTTGGCCGCAAACAGAATGTCGTCGAAGTGGTTGGAGTTACCCTTGAGGGTCAGCGAGGCCATGGCGGTGATACGGCTGGCCAGACGGTTCAGGTATTGAGCCCTGTCGTAGGCAAGACAGGCCAGCGCCGTCATGACGGCGGTGCCGTTCATCAGGGCCAGGCCCTCCTTGGGACGCAGAGTCAATGGCGTAATGTTCAGTTCACGGTACACATCGGCGGTATCGCGGCGTTCGTCTTGGTAGATCACCTCGCGCTCGCCCACTAGCACGGCGGCCAGATAGGAGAGAGGGGTGAGATCGCCGCTGGCGCCCACAGAGCCCTCTTCTGGGATAACCGGGGTGATGCCCAGGTTCAGCAGAGTCTCGATGCGTTTCAGCAGTTCGTAGCTGACGCCAGATTTACCCACGGCCAGCGAGCTTAGGCGGCACGCCATCACGGCCCTGGCCTGCAAGACGGAGAGAATATTACCCATGCCACAGCCGTGGAAGCGCGACAGATGCAGTGGCAGTTCGTGCACCAGATCCAGGCCGACTGTGACTGTACAGGAGTCGCCGTAGCCTGTGGTGACGCCATAAACCACGCCCTCTTCGGCTAACAGGCTGTCGATAAAGCGGGCACCTTTCTGGATATATTCCTGATAGTCGGCGCTCTCCTTGAGCTGGGCCTTGGCGCCCTTGGCGATGGCAACGACCTCCTCGAGAGTGAGATTACGCTGGCCAAATTCGACCAGGGTGGCGGAGGCGGGGGATTGAGTCGTCTGTGTCATCTATTTCTCTGTCCTGTTAGGCGTTTGAGGCTTGGCCTCGCGCAGGAGTTCATCGTCCTTGCGCCAAAAATCGAAAAAGTTAAACCATTGCAGCGGTGCACGGCGGGCGTAGTGTTCCAGACGCTCGGCGTAACGATTCACCGCTGCTTGTAGTCGTTCCATGCGGCCGGCACGCGGCCCCTTGAGGGTGTCTGCAAAGTGCTCTACGTGCACCCGGTAGCGGCCGTTTTCCCTGAGGCAGAGCATCAGGTACACGGGGCAGTCCAGCAGGCTGGCCAGAATAAATGGACCTTGTGGGAAAGGCGCCTCCTTACCCATGAAGGGGGCGTAAAGTACCCGGCCTTCACTGCTGGTGGAGGTGCGATCGCCGGCGATCACCACGAGTTCTCCCTGCTCTATCTTCTGCTGCAACAGCATAGAGGTGCTGGGGCCCAGTTCGGTCACCTGGATCAGGTTGAGGGCACTGTCTGGATTGAGCTGTTTCAGTACCCGGTTGAAGTTCTCCGCGTTCTGGGTCAGCACCATGACATTGACCTTCACCTTGCGCTGGTGAATCGAGATGGCGCGGCAAAGCTCCAAGTTACCCAGGTGGGAAACCAGCAGCACGGCACCTTGTCCCTGTGCCAGCGGCTTGGCGAGTACCTCGCGGTCGGGAAAGTCGACCTGGCTGAGTTTGATGCGGTCGCACCAGGCGTCGATACGATCCAGTGCCGCATTGCCGAAGGCGATGAAGTGCTTGAGGCTGTGGCGCCAGTTTATCTCGCCCTGGAGATCCGGATGTTTGGGTTCGAGTCGCTGCACCTGACGCAGAAAAGTCTGGCTGGCGCGCCTAGCCGTACGGCCCGTGGCGAAGAAGTAGCAGATCACCGGATACATGATGGCGCGGCATAGCCAGTGGCCGCCCAGCTTATAACTGGTGGCCAACAGCTTGATGCCCCAGTAGCTGCCGCGCTCGCCCATGCGAGACCAGTGTTTCACCGCCTTGGGGCGACTACGCTTGTGGCGCAGCAGTTGTGGCATGCGTCTTAACATGCCGAAGAAGAGCTTGCTGTGCATGGCGGAGATGCGCACATTGTCTTTGAAGCCCTGGAAGTGGCTGGTGCCATCTTCTGGGTAGATCACCCTTGTCGGCAGGTGTTTTACCTCGACGCCCTGCCAGTAGAGCTTGACCAGCACCTCGATATCGAAGTCCATGCGCTCGCCCAGTGCCTCGTTGAGAAACAGCTGCTCGGTGGCGGCCAGAGGGTAGACGCGAAAACCGCACATGGAGTCTCGAATATCCAGGCTCAGGGTCTCGACCCAGACCCAGAAGTGAGTGAGGTAGCGGCCATAGAGGCGCCCCTTGGGCACAGACTCGTCGTATTGTGGCAGGCCGGAGATCAGCGCATGGGGCTGAGCCTTAGCCGTCTCGATCATCTTAGGAATATCGTCAAGATCGTGCTGGCCGTCGGCGTCTACCTGCAGTGCATGGCTAAAACCATCGGCATAGGCGGCCCTGAGGCCTGTCATCACCGCCGCACCCTTGCCCCGATTGAAGGGATGGTGCAGCAGGCGCACCCAGTCGTGCTGCGCCGCCAGCTGGCAGAGCAGGTGGCGGGTCTCGTCGTCGCTGCCATCGTTAACCAGATAACAGGTGAGTCCCAAGGACTCAAGGCGTGCAAGGGTAGCCTTGATCGCCTGGCGATGGTTGTAGTTGGGGATGACTAATGCCAGCTGCATCAGCCTTTCTCCTCTTTGTCGAGTGGCGTCAGGCAGATACGGCCCGAGCCGAAGCGCTGCTCGCCCTGATAGTAGGCGAAGGTGAGCTTATGTTTGGCGCGATTGAGGCTGATCTTTAGTTGCACCTCGCTGCCGGGCAGGATCAGCTGTTGAAACTTGAGTACCTCTAGGCTCTGCACCTGGGGCGCATAGCCAAATTCGCTGGCGCCCAGCTGCACCGCCCAATCCAGTTGGGTCACGCCGGGAAGCACCGCCTGCTCGGGAAAATGCCCCTCGAAATAGGGCAGGTCGGCATCGATGCGCAGCTGCCATTCGACACCATCTTCCAGGCAACGTTTGGCCATGATGGGTGGCAGGTTAGATTTAATCATGAAGAAACAACTCCAACAGCTCCTTGTGGATACGCTTGCCCTGGGTGTTGAGTGGTAGCTCGGCGGGGTAACGCCAGCGTCTTGGCAGGGTGACGCGCTCAAACTGACTCAGCAGATGCTGCTTGAGGGCGTTGTTGACCGCCAGTTTACCTTCCTGCTCCAGCAAGGCGTTGCCCTCGGCAGACAGCCTGATGGCGGCGCCCAGCTGTACCCTGGGTTGCTCCAGCACCACGAGGGCGGCCTGATCCACTAAGGGGTGGCTCTCTAGTAGGGCTTCCATCTGCACCAGTGACAGGCGCTTCTCCTCTATCTTAACGATGCGATCCAGTCGTCCCTGCAATACGAACTCGCCGGGAGCGATCAGCTGAATCTTGTCGTCACACCTGAGCCAGTCGCTACTTTCCAGATAAGGGGACTTGAGCCAGAGGGCACCGTCGTCTGGATCTTGCTTGATCTCATGGGTGGCAAAGGCGCGCCAGCTCTGCTGGTTGTCCTGCTGACGACGATAGGCGATGCCGCCAGTTTCCGTGCTGCCGAAGACCTCGATGGGCGGCTTGCCATAGCAGTGGGCGATGGCATTGGCGGCCTCCAGGCTCAGCGGGCCGCCCGAACTGAAGATCAGGCTGGGCGCGCGCAGCTGCTGCTGATGCTCCAGGGCATCGGGCAGGCGAGAAAGCTGCGCCGGGCTGCTGATTAGGCAAAGGTTGGGAAACAGGTTGGCGTAATAGGTCAGGGTCTCTGGGTATTCCACCAGATCGCTCAGGAAGGGGCGGCTGGCGGCCAGGGGCCAGAGCACCTTAAACAACAGACCATAGATATGCTGATGGGAGACGGTGGCGATCACGCTGCATTGGGGCAGGTGATTGGCAAAGGTCTGTTCCAGTACCGTCACCTCGGCATCGAGTTGATCCAGCGTTTTAGTGATCGCCTTGGGCTGTCCGCTTGAGCCTGAGGTAAAGAGGATCAGCTCTCCGAAGGTTTCGCTGGTCGGCCAGGGGCCAGGATGTTTGAGATCCTTATGCAGGGCGACATAGTCTTTGGCCTCGCACAGCGGACTGTCTGCCAGCACGGCGTCGAACTCATGGGTGAGTTCACTCAGGGTACCGCCCTGGGTGTTAGCGGGCAGAATAAGCTGTTTTCCGGCCAGCAGACCGGCGCACAGGCCGACCGCGAACAGGTCGCTGCTGTCGCAGGCCAACAGCCAGCGCTTCGCCTTGTGTTGGCTCAGTGCCTCGAAGATGGCGGCTACCTGGGCGGTAAAGGCCTCACCCGTCAGAATATCGTGGTGATTGAAGCTGATAAGCTGCTGGCTCGCCGGCCCATGCCTGAGCCAATGTTTGAGTAGGGCTGTCATGACTTTTTCAACCAGAAGGTGCGATATAACCATTCTCCGCCGAGCAGTGTACCGATCAGCAGATAGGCGATAAATCCATTATAGAGGGTCCAGGTCGCCAGGCTAGTGGCGCTGGCGGTGTAGAGGGCCATGGCGCCGTTGAAGACAAACAGACCACACCAGATCTGGGTGACCTTGCGCAGGTAGGGGATCGCCTCGTCGGGAAGATCCGGCTCCTTCAGCCTGGCGAGACGCTCTATCATGTTGGGACCATGTTTGAGGGAGTAGGCAAACAGCGCCAACATGCTCAGGTTGATCACCACGGGATAGTAGAGCAGCCAGGCAGTCTGCTTCGCCAGGTAGCTGCCCGCGGTCAGGAAGATGCCCACGACGATTGGCAGCATCATGGCCCTGACCTGTTGTCTCTGCAGGGCGAGCCTGAGCAGCAGCAGAGAGCAGAGCAGGAGGGCGATCACGCCCGGCGGCAAATAGTTCAGGCCGAAGTAGACGGCCAGGGGGTACCCCAGCACGACCAGGCCGGTGACTAGTTGCAGGAACAGGCGCATTACTGCTTCACTAGCCCTTCGATAGCCGTTACCACGTCGTCGACGGTACGCACGGCCTTAAACTCGTCGGGCTGGATCTTCTTGCCCGTGAGTTGTTGTAGCTTAATCACTAGATCCACAGCGTCTATGCTGTCGAGATCCAGCTCTTGGTACAGGGATGCCTCTGGGGTGATGTCGTCGGCATCGATTTCAAACTCATCCACAAGGATCTGAGTCAGCATCTGTAGAATTTGCTCACGATTTTGCATGCTGCCTCCTAACCGCGTTGAGATTCGATAAAGCTTGCCAGGCTGGCAACACTGTAGAAATGGGCCTTGGTGGCTTCCGAGTTGGCTTCGATTTTGACATCGAACTGCTTCTTGATGGCCAGTCCCAGCTCAAGTGCATCTATAGAGTCCAGTCCCAGACCGTCGCCAAAGAGCGGCGCATCTGTGTCGATGTCGTCGATGCTGACATCTTCGAGATCCAGGCAATCTATGATGAGTTGTTTAATTTCGTTTTGTAAGCTCATAATTTTTATCAAGTTGTTGTTTATAATATTCTTCGAGATCCCGCGTCAACTGACGGGCCATCTTGGCGTCTCCACCCGTTTGAGCATGATACCTGATATGCTCGATAGTTTCGCCTACTTCGACATTCATGCCTATGGTTTGGCGAGGTATCTCATACCAGGGTTCCTGCTTGGTCAGGCCGACGGCATTGGTTCTTAATACCACGGGGATCAGGTCTGTGTTTGTGCGCAGGGCGATATTGGCTGCGCCCCTTGCAAATTCGTTAACTATCTCGCCCTTAACGGTACGTGTGCCCTCGGGAAAGATGATCATGTTAGTGCCTTGGGCCAGCACCTCGCTGCAATCCTTGAGGAGGAGATCGGCGCCGCGGTTGGGAATATAACCGGCGCAGGACACTACGCCCCGCAGGAAGGGGTTACGCCATAGTCCCTGCTTGACGATACAGCCGACATTGGGCATCAGGCTGATCAGCACCACCACGTCGACCAGGGTCGGATGGTTGGCGATGATCACCTTGCCCTTGGCACTTTCCAGCCGTTGCAGATCTTGGGTGGTCACCCGAATGACCCCGGCCCAGGTGAGCATACGCACGAAGCCGCGAAACATCAGATGCACGGCACGTTGCACCCGGGCGATGCGCACCTGCTGGCTGCCGGGCCAGAACCTGAGTACGGGCAATATGGTGAGTGAGCTGAGCAGGCCCCCTAAACCGAAGGCGATATAGCAGCTCACCCCGCCCAGCCAGCGAGGAATATAGGCGATGCCGGTCAGGCGTTTGGCGACGACCTGACTAGTCATGACAGATCCGCACCAGGTATTGATTCAGGCGCCCTTCGAGCGGTTGCTGACTGGCGATGGCGTGGATCACTTGGCCAAAGCTCAGCGGCTGCGCCGTCGCTAATTCGGCGGCATCTGGCTGGGTCTCAATGACTAGCTGAGTGCCTGAAACCTGATCTTGGCATAGCGACAACTGCAGCGCGATGGCCAGCGGCAGCTCGGGTTCCTGGGTAAATTCTTTGTAAATATCTGACACGGGCTCGTCGCCAAACACCAGCAGCAGCGGCGCGTTATCTTCCGCCAGTTGTCCATAGGCCTCGACAAGGGCCTGGGTGAGGGTGGCCTCACCGGCGGCAATCGAGGTCGAAGGCGCGCGGTTGTCCGTCAATATGCTGAAGATGCCGCTGGCGGTGTTATGCACCGACTGGCTGAAGCCTATGGGCGAAATGGGCTGCTGGCGCACTATGTCCTGTAGCAGATCCACTGTGCGATTAAGCTCGCCGTGGCGAGAGGCGAAGATGGTACGGCATTGGGCGGGCGCGTCGCACTGAAAGGCGACATCCAACAACATCTTGGTGAGCTTGCTAAAGCGTCGCCTTTGCATGGCGGGCACTTGTTTCAGCGCCGGGGCGGCCTGAGCGAGCTGCTCGGCATCTGCCGGCGGCGTTGGCCATGTCTGCCAATCGTTTAAGCACTGGTATAGGGGAGACCAGGCGCCCGCAGAATGAATGTGAAAGTGTAACCGCACTACTTTGCCTCTAAATACAGCGTCTTGCTGATGTTTTCCATAACCAGAAACTGAGCCACAAGGTGTATTTGTGGGGCGGCTATTGTACACCCTTTGACGGGTGACATAAATATGTGATTGATCTGTTGCTAGATAGTGTGAACTGAGGAGGTAGGAGGGAGCTCGCCCACGGGGAGGTGGGCGAGCTGGGGGTTATGACTGTTTGAGCTGCTTCTTGAGCTTACGCAGGGCGGCCTTGACCTTCTTGCTGTTTTCCGGCCCCATGCGGATCATCAGCTTCTGGGCGTTGGGCAGGCTCTCGAGTTGAGGGTCGACAAACTTATAGTTCACGCTGACGCTGTCCAGCTCAATCGGCGCGTCGATGACGGGAGCGGATAGCATTACGTCGATCGCCTCTACCATACGGTCATCGAAATTCATGTCGGGATAACCCAGCTCGGCAAAGGCCTCACCCAGTAGAGGCTTCACCTTGTTATAGGTGCTAAGCAGCTGCTCCTCGTCCAGGTTATCGACGAAGTTCGCATAGAGATCATACCTATGGTAGCTGTCGGGATTGAGGTAGGTCTTGTTGGTCACCTCGGAGACGGTAAACTTGCTGTTGGGCGCCTTGAGTGGGCTCACCTTGCGGGCCAGCTCGCCCTGAGCCAGGTTGTCGACGAACACCACGAAGTGTCTGACGATATCTTTCTCGACCAGTAGCGGGTCTATCTTCATGCCATTGGCCACTTCGACCGTCTTGTCATGAACATATTGATCGCTATCGGCCAGTGTCGGCAGGGTCTCAACGGCCTCGGCAGGCGCTTCTTCTACCTGGGCTTCAGGCTCCGGCGCCAGGTTTTCTGGCTCAGGCAGGGCCGCATCGGTTGGCAGGGGCTGCTCCGGCTCTGGCTCAGGCAGGGTAATAGGGGCTGGCAATTCAGGCTCGGGCGCGGGTTCGTCACTGCCCAGGAAATAGTAGGCGCCGGCGGCGAGCAACACTAATATGATCACCACTGCAATGCTGAGCGCATTGATCCCGCTGCGCGCTGTCTGTGGGGCAATTCTATCTTCTTGACTGACTTGCATGAGATTTCCTTGAATTGTGGCTGGAATAAGCCCTGTGACCACAGAGGCCTCTTTCCATTCTGCAAAATTCACCGGGCTTGTCTAGGGGCGGCCAGTGAAATAAAAAATATTTAATTGTTAGCTGAGTTAGGCCTGCACGTATTGCTGGCGCTCCCCTAACCAACGCAGCACTATGGCGTCAACATTTTCCGGCACCTCTTGCATCACATGTTGGGCCAGTTTCTGTATGTGGGGGATGAGGGCCTGATCCCGTACCAAGTCCGCTATCTTCATGTCGGCGATACCCGTCTGCTTGGTGCCTAAGACCTCACCCGGTCCGCGGATCTCCAGATCTTTCTGGGCGATCACGAAGCCGTCATTGCTGTCCCTGAGCACTCCTAAACGTTGGGTGGCTGTGTGGGAAAGCGGCGCCTTGTAGAGCAGCACACAGTGGCTGGCCACGGCGCCACGGCCGACACGCCCCCGCAGCTGATGCAGCTGGGCGAGCCCCAGGCGCTCGGGGTTTTCGATGATCATCAGGCTGGCGTTGGGCACATCGACCCCCACCTCGATCACTGTGGTAGCTACCAGTAGCTGTATGCTGCCGGTCTTAAAGGCGTCCATGATCGCCTGTTTCTCAGTGGGTTTCATGCGGCCATGCACCAGGCCGATGGACAGCTCGGGCAGCAGCTGCTTAAGCTCTTCGGCCGTGTCTTCGGCGGCCTGACATTCCAGCACCTCGGATTCTTCGATCAGGGTACAGACCCAGTAGGCCTGACGCCCATCTTGCAGCGCGGCCTGGCGCACGCGATCAATCACCTCACCGCGGCGATTGTCTGAGATGGCAACCGTGGTCACCGGCGTGCGCCCCGGCGGCAGCTCGTCGATGATGGAGGTATCGAGATCTGCATAGGCGGTCATCGCCAGAGTGCGGGGGATAGGGGTTGCCGTCATGATCAGCTGGTGGGGGTGGAAGCCCTGGCTGATCCCTTTCTCTCTCAGCCCCAAGCGTTGATGCACCCCGAACCTGTGCTGCTCATCGATGATGATCAGCGCCAGACGGTTGAACTCCACCTGCTCCTGAAAGATGGCGTGGGTGCCGATGACGATATGGGCCTCGCCGCTCTTAATCTGCTGCAGCGACTGCGCCCGCGCCTTACCCTTGAGCTTACCCGCCAGCCAGCCGACCGTTAGTCCGAGGGGTTCGAACCAGGCGGCGAAGTTGTTGGCGTGCTGCTCGGCGAGCAGTTCAGTCGGTGCCATCATGGCGACCTGATAGCCGCTCTCTATGGCCTGTAGCGCCGCCAGCGCCGCCACTAGCGTCTTGCCCGAGCCCACATCGCCCTGCACCAAGCGCATCATGGGATGCGCCTTGTCGAGATCTTGGGTGATATCGGCAACCACTCTCTGCTGGGCGCCGGTGGGCTTGAAGGGTAAAGAGGCCAGGAAGGGATTGAGTAGCTGCCCTGTGGGCTGCATCGCGATAGCCTTATCATGATTGCTGCGGGCCCTAAGCTGTAACATGCTCAGGTTGTGGGCCAGCAGCTCCTCCTGGATCAACCTTTGCTGCGCCGGATGTGTGCCCTGCTCCAAGGCAAAGGGGCTGACCTCGCTCGGGGGCCTGTGCAGCAGCTGCAGCGCGTCGACCAATGAGAGCTGATTGGGCCTCAGCTGAGGCGGCAATAGTTCGGTCAGGGCGCCATGGGCCAGCAGCGCCAGGGCCTGATCCGTCAAACGGATCCAGCTGGCCTGCTTGAGTCCCTCTGTGGTTGGGTAGATAGGCGTCAGGGTATCGCTGAGGCTGAAGTCGCTCTCGCCGTGGAGCATCTTGTATTCCGGGTGGATGATCTCCCGGTGAAGCTTGCCCCGACGCACCTCGCCATAGGCGCGAATGCGCTCGCCCTCTTCGAGGCCGTTACGCATTGCGGCGGAGAAGTTGAAGAAGCGCAGGGTTATGGTGCCCGAGTCGTCGCGTACCGTGCAGGTGAGCATACGCTTGCGCCCCTGGACGATCTGGGTCGATTGTATTATGCCCTCTATGGTGCCATAGCTACCGGGATAGAGGGCGGCGATAGGATAGATCTGGGTGCGGTCTTCGTAGCGTAGCGGCAGGTGAAACAGCAGATCCTGGACTGTATTGATGCCGAGTTTCTCCAGCCGCTGCGCCATCTTGGCGGCAACGCCCTTTAACTCTGTCACAGCCATGAGATCGAGTCTATCCACGCTTTGTACCCATTTGATTTAGCGTTCTATTTAACCAGAACCTGAGTCTATTACTGTAAATATATACATATACTATCAGAGTTCGGCATGAACGCAATCTCGCGTTAGCCATGACAGGTTAAAGCCTGGGGTAAAGCCTGAGGTCATAGTCTGAGGCTACAGCCAGCCCTTTTGCTTGGCGATGCGGGCGGCGTCGATGCGATTGCTGGCATTGAGTTTGGCGATGGCCTCGGAGAGATAGTTACGCACAGTGCCTTCGGCGATAAACAGGGTGGCGGCGATCTCCGCGCTGGAGCGTCCCTCGCTGGCGAGCCTGAGCGCCCGGCGTTCCTTATCGTTGAGGGGGTCTTGTTCGCCGACGGCCATGATGGCCAGTTCGGGATCTATGATGCGCTTGCCGCGGCTGACGGCGTTAATTGCCTGGATCAGTGTCTCGGAAGGCGCGTCCTTGAGTAAGAAACCGCCCACGCCCGCCTCGATGGCACGCTTGATATAGCCTGCACGGCCAAAGGTGGTCAGGATGATGACCTTAGTCGGCGCCGCTTGATTTTGACACCATTGAGCCAGCTCCAGTCCGCTGAGGCCTGGCATCTCTATGTCGGTCAGCAGCAGGTCGAACTCCTGCTGCTTGAGCAGACTCAGGGCCTGGTCGCCGTCACAGGCCTGTATCACCTCAAAGTCGCCCTCGAGGGTGAGGAGCGCGGCCAGCGCGCCCCTGACCATGGCTTGATCTTCGGCGAGTAATATCTTCATCCTGTCTCTATCCCTGATTTGGTAACTCGATGATAAATTGCGGGTTTGGCTCGAGCTCAATACTAAGTGTACCACCTAAGGGGCGCAGTCGCTCACGTATGCCGGTGAGGCCATTGCCTTCGCTGAGCTGCCTCAGCTTACCATTGTCTGTGACCGAGATCCGCAGCCCCTGAGGTGTTGCCGACAAGTCGATATTACAGCTATCGCCCTGGCTATGACGCATAACATTGTTGCACAGCTCGGTCAGGCTGAGGATCAACTGGGTCTCGACTTCCTGTGGCTGTGATGGCAGCTCACCAGAGAGGGTGACGGCCATGCCCTTGTCCCTCAGCATCTGGCACAGGTGCGTCAGGGCGGCGTCTAACCCTTTGTGTTTGTAGCCTGATACCGTTTGGCGGATCTGGCTGAGGCTGTCGCGGGCGATGGTTTCCAGTTCTGTCAGCTCGGCGCTGGCCTGATCGGTTTGCCCCTTGGCCAATAGCTTGCGCGCCAGCTCTGCCTTGAGTGAGATAGAAGAGAGCGAGTGCCCCATGATGTCGTGCAGATCCCGGGCGATACGTTCGCGCTCTAACATGGTGGCGAGCTGGCGTATCTCCTGCTGACTCTGCCGCTGGGCGCGTTTGGCTTCGACCCGCTTACGCTCGGCCACGCCAAAGAAGCCTACGCCGGTGATCAGGGCGACGCCATAAACCGCAAAGTAGTAGTGAATACCTAGGGTTAGGCTTAGCAGCGTCAGGATGACGGCTAGGCCGATAAGGCTGGCGAAGGCCTTGGGCAGGGAGTAGTTAAAGCCGATAAAGAAACCGGCAAAGGTAAACAGGGACAGCGAGCCGATATTAACCGGCGTGATGAGACAGGCCAGGGCGATGATCAGCAAGATAGGCTGGTAGGCGGTTTTACTCGGGCTGCGGTGGGCCCAAAAATAGCAGTAGATAAAGGGCACCAGCACGACCAGACTCAGGACTATGTGCCAGGTGGGCATATTCTGCAAGAACAGCGGGATGAAATAGAAGCCCAGGTTGATCAGATAGACCCAGGCGAGCTTATCTTCGGTTGCCCGCTCGATATCTAGGGTGTGTGGAATAGGGTATTTGTCCATCTTCTTTATCCTAGGCGCCACTAAGTCCATGACGTTAAGCAATGAGTGCTCGAACGCTTAGCCATCTGGCTTAGTGGCAACCAATATTGAGCCGATTACCTTAGTGGTTCTGTTTTAGCAGGAAACTTGCCCAGGCATAATCGGCCTGTACCTGCAGGGCGGCCTGCCAATCGGCAATGGCTCCCGCCTTGTCACCGAGATTCTGCTTGGCCAAGCCGCGCCAGGTGTAGGCCTCTGCCTCTCCCCAACAGATGTTATCGCAAGGTTCTCGATATAGATCAATGGCTTTTGAGCTAAAAGCGATGGCATCTTTCATGCTGCCTCCATGATCTTTAGGGCTGGAATAGGCGGCGATCGCCTTGACCAGCGCCAGTCGAGGGCTCTGGGGGACCAAGGTTTCGGCGTCATTGAGGGCAGTGGCCATCTTAGTGCTGTACTGGGCGGCCTGACTCATGTCTAAGCCTATCTGCATGCCGTAGACAGAGGCCAGTAGGGTGGCGGCTTCTCCTTGGTCGGCAATGGGCGACAACGCCTTCTCGGCGCGGGTCAATGCCGCCTGGGCCTGATCCTTCTGGCTGAGAATGTTGGCACTGATTGCCATGCGATAGAGGGCGTAGGCCTGCTCATAGCCTTGGCTTTGGTCGCTCAATTGGCTCAGACGATCGATATCCATCTGATTGGCGGCGCTGTCTATCTCGGTAATGTCATTGGCCTGGCTCAGCGGGCTGAGTAGGGCCAGGCTGGTGGCGATGATAAGTGTTTTCATTGGCTTCTCCTTAAGTACCTGTGTTGCGTAATGCCCAGTAGCTGGGTTAAGGAGAGTATCTGTCTGATGGCGATTTTTGTGCAGGCACAGATGTCACCGATAAGGGATGACATTTGTCATCTCTCATCGGCGGTTGAGCTAAATTGGTAGCGCTAAAAAGGCGGTGCTAACTCATAGGATTGGGCGGAGAGGACTAGGTAGCCCAGATAGACGAGGTAACAGAGCAGCAGCAAGGCGCCTTCGCGCCGTCCCACGCGCAGGCCGCTCCAAGCCAGAGGCAGAAGCAGCAGTGCCAGCGAAACCATCACCAACATGTCCAGCTTGGGCACACTGGCTGTGATGGGGTGAATCAGGGCGGTGATCCCCAAGATCCCCAGGATATTAAACAGGTTAGAGCCCACCAGGTTGCCGATGGCGATATCGCTCTCGCCGCGTCTTGCAGCCACCAGTGAGGTGATAAGCTCAGGCATGCTGGTACCTATGGCGATGATGGTCAGGCCGATGAGCAGTTCGCTCATTCCCAGCTGTCTGGCGAGGGCCACGGCGCCGTCGACAAAGAGTATGCCGCCGCCGACCAACATGGCGATGCCAACGAGGAGCAGCACCACGGCCAGCAGAGGCGCGAGCGGCTTGAGCTCCATCGACTCGGTATCGGCCTGCTGCTTATCGAACAGGTAGTTCATCCCCAGATAGACGATCAGCATGGAGCAGAGCAGGGCACCGTCCAGTTGACTGAGGCTGCCGTCGCTGATCAACCCCCAGAAGAGCAGGCTGGCAAACAGCATCAGCGGGATGTCACGCTTAACCATCATAGATTGCACACCTATGGGGCGCACCAGGGCCGTCAGGCCGAGGATCAGGCCTATGTTGGCGATGTTGGAGCCGATGACATTGCCGAGGGCGATGCCTGAGTTGCCGGCCAGGGCCGACTTGAGGCTCACCGCCAGCTCGGGGGCACTGGTGCCGAAGGCGACTATGGTGAGGCCTATGATCAGCGGGGTGACGCCGAGTTTTAGGGCTAGCGCGCTGGCGCCACGCACCAGGGATTCGGCGCCAAGAATAAGGATGAGCAGACCAGCGATAAGGGCTAGCGGGGTGAACATGATTGACTCTCTACAGTAGCGGGGCGCCAAGCATAGAGGTTGCACAATTTTAGGCAACAAAAATTTAGGGGGGAGCTATTAAACTTTGTTTATCTCGTCACAGAATGCCCCATAAAAAACACGCCAGATGGCGTGTTTTTAGGTCATTGTCTTAGCGACTGGGTTTACAAGCTAGGCTTAGAGCTCATCTTCCCAGCGCACCACGCCGCCGCGCTGACCGTCGACCTTGGCACTGAATCTCTGCTCCAGCACATGGCGCTTGATCTTCAGGGTAGGCGTCAGTACGTCGTTATCCACATCCCAGGGCTCGCTCACCACTATGATGGCATCGACGGTTTCGTGCGATTCCAGGTTAGGGTTGATGCTGTCCAGGGTCGCCTTGAGCGAGGCGCGCACCTCTTCCTTGGGTTGCAGGGCCGCGCCCTCGGAGAGCTGCACCAGGGCAACAGGGTGAGGCAGGCCAGAGCCTATGATGCAGATCAGCTCCACGTGAGGATCCTGGGCCAGCTTACGCTCGATAGGCACAGGGGCGACATACTTGCCCTTTGCGGTCTTGAAGTTGTCCTTGACCCGGCCCGTGATGGTGACGCAGCCATCGGCGTCGATCGAGCAGAGATCGCCTGTGCGGAAATAACCTTCCTCGTCGAAGCTGGCCTGGGTGACTTCTGGCTGCTTGTAGTAACCGCTCATCAGGCCCGGGCTCTTGACCAGCAGCTCGCCGTTGTCGCCCTGCTTGACGCTACAGCCTTCTACCGCTCGCCCGACCGTGCCTATCTTGCTGGCATCGAAGGGGTGGTTGATGATGGAGTAGGCGCTGTTTTCCGTCATACCCCAGGCTTCACATATGTTCAGGCCAATCTTGTGATACCAGGCAATCAGCGAAGGCGGGATGGGTGCCGAGCCCGAACCTAGCAGGTGACAATGTTCGAGGCCCAACCCCTGATGGATCTTCTTCTTCACCAGCGAGCTGACGAAGGGGATCTTCAGCAGTATGTTGAGCTTGGTATAGCCAATCTTGTCGATGATATTCTTCTGGAACAGGCTCCATAGGCGGGGCACAGAGAAGAAGACGGTCGGTCTGGCTCGCTGCACGTCGGCGACGAAGCTGTCGAGACTCTCGACGAAGGCGACACTGCTGCCGGAATAGAAGGAAGAGCCCTCGATGGCGACACGCTCGGTGATGTGAGCCAATGGCAGATAGGAGAGCAGCCTGTCTTCCACATCTGTCTTGAGGTCGCGCACCACGGCGCGGCAGGTCCACTCATAGCTGGCGAAGGTTTGAATCGCTCCCTTAGGCTTACCGGTCGAGCCCGAGGTGTAGATGATGGTCATGATCTGCTCGGGTGTCGGAGATTCCACCTCGACTAAGGGGTGGCCCAGCTTGAGCAGTGTGTCCCACTGGTATTGCGCTGGCATGGTGTCGTAAGGCATGGCGAGGCGCAGTATGTCGCCGCCGACCCCCGCCTCCTGATCGGCCCAGTAGTCCAGCTTACCGATAAAGATCGCCTTAGATTCGCTGTGCTCCAGCACGTAGCGAATGGTATCGGCGTTGGCGGTAGGATAGATGGGCACGCTGATATAGCCGCCATGCATCAGCGCCAGATCGGTAATGAACCACTCGGCGCAGTTCTTCGATAACACAGCCACCTTGTCGCCTGGCTCAAGGCCGAGGTGACGCAGGGCGCCGGCGATCTGCTGCATCTTCTGCTGCACTTCGCGCCAGCTGTAGTTAACGTATTGACCGTTTATGGGTTGTTTCAGGTAGGTGCTGTCGCCATATTGCTCGACCCAGTGGTGCAACATGTCGACCGGTGATTTGAATAGTGAGTCCATCTTGCCATTCCATCGTTATTCTTGTTAAAGGAGACGCAACTAGGTTCGCTTGGCCAATGCCGGAGCGAGACTCAACAACCCCCATTATTGAGCGGGCCCTTCTCTGCGATGAGAGCGCCTGGCCACTTTTTATGCGCGTCTTTGAGTATGGCGAAGAATGTGATCTATGACAATTGTTTTGCCGGAATAAAAGGCCAATTGTCATAGTCTTAGCTCGAAGGCTCTGGTAGGCATGCTCTGGTAAGAACGCCCTAGCAAGAATGCCCTGAAAGGAATCTTTTGCTAGGCGAGCATCGGGCGTGTGGGGAAAGCGAGGCGTTTCGCTTTCCCGCAAAACGAACTTAGGCTTCTGGCTCGGCGTCCGGGTCCGGGGCGCGCATCCGCTGCCACCAGGTCTCGTCGGCGACAATTTGCCCCTGGTCGTCGATGGCGGGATAGGGGATCTTCTTGCGTCGACAGGCCTTGGCGTAAACGGGGTGGCCCTGCTCGAACAGCATGGTCTGGCAGTAGGCGTCGTCTAGGGTGCGCTGGCCATACATGCCGGCCTGGGCGCGTTGACGCTGGGCTTCGTACATCACCAGGGCTGAGGCCACAGACACATTGAGGGACTGCACCATGCCGATCATGGGGATGATGATCTGCTTGTCGGCGATGGCCAGGCCTTCCTCGCTGACGCCGTCGCGCTCGTTACCCATGATCACCACAGTCGGCTTGGTATAGTCGATGTCGCGAAAATCCACCGCATTTTCTGAGAAGTTGGTGGCCAGAATCTGCATGCCCGCCGCCTTGAACTGGGCCGCGGCCTCATCCATGTGGTAGTGCTTGATGGTTTTGACCCACTGCTGGCTGCCCGAGGCGGTATTGCCCGAGACGCGCATCTCGATATCGGGCCAGACGGCGTGGATTTGATGTATGCCCACGGCATCGGCGGTGCGGATCACCGCGGCGATATTGTTGGTTTTATGCACCTTGTCCAGGCAGACAGTGAGGTCGGTCTGGCGGTTGTCCAGCATCTGGTTGATGCGTTTGAAGCGTTCTGGGCTCATGATGTTTCGTTTGTAATGTTTATCAAGAACAAAGGGCGCCGCAGCGCCCTTTGGTGTCAACTTAGAGCCTACAGCTCCATCACGCCATCCATCTCGACCAGCGAGTCTTTTGGCAGCTGCTTAACGCCTATGGCGGCGCGGGCAGGATATGGCTGCTCGAAGTAGCGGCCCATGATCTCGTTTACTGTGGCGAAGTTGGCCAGATCTGTCATGAAGATGTTCAGCTTAACGATATCCTTGAGGCTGCCACCGGCGGCTTCACACACTGCGGTCAGGTTGTCGAACACCTGTACGACCTGGGCTTCAAACTCGTCGCTGACCATCTGCATGGTTTCTGGGTTCAGCGGGATCTGGCCAGACAGATAGACTGTGCTGCCAACTTTAACAGCTTGAGAATAGGTGCCGATCGCCTGTGGGGCCTTGTCGGTTGCAATGATGATCTTCTCTGCCATAACGCTCTCTCTACTTAGGTTAATAGTGGTGGAACTAACGATTACGCGATGTGCGCAGCACTTCCGGCAGTACCCTGATACGGCGCATCACGTTGGCTAAGTGGACCCGGTCGGTGACCGAGATCCGTAAGTTAATCAAGAATACCCGGCCGTCGCGCTCTTCGGTGCTCAGGTTATGGATATTCGAACCTTCGGCGGCCACGATAGAGGTGATCTTGGCCAGCGCGCCCTGGTGGTTGACGATCTCGATGCGCAGGTTGGCCTGGAACTCGACGCCCTCGGCGTTATCCCAGTGCACGGGAATATACTTGTCTGGCTCGCCCTGATAACCGCGGATGTTGGCGCAGCTTTCCATGTGCACCACCAGGCCCTTACCAGGGCTCACGTGGGCGATCACCGCATCACCCGGGATGGGGCGACAACAGTTGGCGAAGGAGACCAGCATGCCTTCGGCGCCGCGGATCGGCATCATGTTGGATTCTTTATGTTCGTGCTGCTCGACGCGATCGCCCTTGAGACGCTGGGCAATCACTATGCTCATGGCGTTGCCCAGGCCGATGTCGGCCAGCAGGGAATCTAGGGTGGCGTGTTTGGTCTCGCTCACCACCTTATCGATCTGCTCCTGTGGAATATCCTTAAGCTTGATGTCGCCCAGGGCGTGGTTGAGCAGACGCTTGCCGAGCAGTACGGCATCGTCTTCTTTGAGGCTCTTGAGCAGCTGTCTGATCTTAGAGCGCGCCTTACCCGTCACCACGAAGTTGAGCCAGGCGGCATTGGGCCGCGCGCCCTTGGCGGTGATGATCTCGATAGTCTGGCCGGAAATCAGTGGCTGACTCAGCGGATAGGCCTGGCGGTTGACCCGCGCGCCGACACAGGTGTTGCCCACGTCGGTATGGACCTCGTAGGCGAAATCCACCGCGGTGGCGCCTACAGGTAGCTCGAGAATGCGTCCCTCTGGGGTGAAGACATATATCTCTTCCGGGAACAGCTCTGTCTTAAAGTTCTCGACGAATTCGAAGGAGGTGCTGGCGCTCTGCTGTAGCTCCAGCAGGCTCTGCATCCATTTACGGGCACGCACCTGAGTCGTGGTGCCTTGCTGGGCCGAACCGGCACCCTTGTAGAGCCAGTGGGCGGCAACCCCCTTGTCGGCCATCTGATCCATATCCTCGGTACGAATCTGGATCTCCACCGGCACGCCGTGTGGACCAAATAGCGAGGTATGCAGCGACTGATAACCGTTAGCCTTGGGGATGGCAATATAATCTTTGAAGCGACCGGGACGCGGCTTATACAGGCCGTGCATGGCGCCCATGACGCGATAACAGGTGTCGATGGAGTCGACGATCACCCGAAACGCATAGATATCCATCACCTCTTGGAACTGGAGTTCCTTGTTACACATCTTGTTGTAGATGGAATAGAGGTTTTTCTCTCGGCCCTTGACCGTGCCCTTTAGGCCTGTGTCTTCGAGGCGGGTCTTGATGGCGCCTTCGATATTCTGAATAAGCTCTTTTCGGTTGCCGCGGGCAGACCTAACCACCTCTTTGAGTACCCGGTAGCGCATGGGGTAGTAGGCCTGAAAGCCCAGGTCTTCCAGTTCAGTCTTGATATTGTGAATACCCAGACGGTTGGCGATGGGGGCGTAAATTTCCAGGGTTTCCCGGGCGATGCGGCGACGCTTGTCGGGACGCAGGGCGCCAAGGGTGCGCATGTTGTGGGTGCGGTCGGCCAGCTTGATGAGGATCACCCGGATATCCTGGGTCATGGCCATCATCATCTTGCGGAAGTTTTCCGCCTGGGCTTCTTTCTTGTCTCTGAACTTTAGCTTGTCCAGCTTGGAAACGCCTTCGACCAGCTCGCCCACAGACTCACCAAACAGCTCCGAGAGCTCTTCCTTGGTGACAGGGGTATCTTCAATGGTGTCGTGCAGCAGGGCGGCCATGAGCGTCTCATGATCGAGACGCATATCGGCCAGGATGCGGGCAACCGCAACCGGATGGGTAATGTAGGGTTCGCCACTCGTGCGCATCTGCCCTTCATGAGCATCGCGCGCTACCTGATAGGCCTGCTTGAGTAATTCTACCTGCGTCGCTTCTAAGTAACTTGACGCAGACTCCTTGAGACCTTCAAACAGATACAAGTGGCTTCACTCCTTAGATAGTGTTGCGGCCTTCGGCGATGGCGGCAACGGCAGCGATTTCGGCTGCTTCACGTTCGCGGACGGTCTGACGCTCATCGGCGTCTAGTGTGTCGGCGGTAACCAGGCCAAGTTCGATTTCGCGTAGAGCGATAACCGTTGGCTTGTCGTTCTCTTCTTCAACCATAGGGTCTTTGCCCTGCACAGCGATTTGGCGAGCACGACGCGCTGCAACCAGGATCATATCAAAACGGTTGCCGATTTGGTTTACGGCGTCTTCTACAGTTACGCGAGCCATGTATTGAAACTCCAGTGTTTATGGGTGAAAAAATGACGCAAAATTGTACACGATGACAGTTAGTCTGCCAACAGATCATTAAGCATATCATTTTGAGCATGAATTTGACTAGCACGAGTGAGGCGTTGGCTGCGAATAATTGCCTTTAAATCCACCTGTGCCTGCTCGAAGTCATCGTTCACTATGATGAAGTCATATTCGCCATAGTGGGAGATCTCCGAGGTTGCCTGGGCCATACGGCCGGCAATGACCTCTGCGCTGTCCTGACCACGGCCGGTGAGGCGACGCTCAAGCTCCGCCTTAGAAGGCGGCAGAATGAAGACGCCAATCGCCTCTGGCATCATCTGTTTGACCTGCTGGGCGCCCTGCCAGTCGATGTCGAGAAACACGTCTATGCCCTTATCCAGCATGACCTCGATCGCCTCTCTCGAGGTGCCATAATAGTTACCGAACACCTCGGCCCATTCGAAGAAGGCCTGCTTGTCGATCAGCGCCTTGAATTCGTCGACGTTGACGAAATGATAGTGCTCGCCGTCGACTTCGCCGACTCTGGGTTGGCGTGTCGTGTGTGACACAGAGACCTTCATATCGGCGGGTTTATCCTGCAAAATAGCGCTAAGAAGTGAAGACTTGCCGGCGCCACTGGGCGCTGAAATGATAAAGAGGTTTCCGCGAGCGGTCATGTAATTGCTATCCAAAGGCTGTATCGTTTTAGGTAGCCAGACATTATACAGCCTAGTAGTAAATTTAGGCTAGGGTCTGTTGAGCTTTCCTACTGATTTCTGGCTGGATGGAGATTGCTTTGGACGGGTAATTGTTTTGTAGGCATTGGGCTGGCCGGGAAAATTAACCAAAATTAAGCGTCATCCGGGGCGAGATCCAGTAGACTCTCTGCTGAGATAGCCGTGAAGTGGGATTTTTTATGTCGTTAAACACCTTTTTCTGTCGCCAGGGCGTGGATACCAGCCTGCGTTTTCTTGTCATTAGTGGTGCCTCACTCTGCCTCATCTATCTCTTCTCCCTGCTGTTTGCCGGTCATGGCATCTTGTTGCTGTTGGCCCTGCCATTCATTGCCGTCTCGCTACTTAGCGCTAGCCGTCGCCTGATAGCCCCCCAGCGTCTACTGGCATTGACTGTGATACCCGGACCATTGTTGCTGGCCATGAGCCTAGTATTTTCCGAGCAGGCCTGGCCAAACTGGGTCGCCCTCATCCTGAGTATTTGGGCGGTGGGCTTCATCGTCTCTCGTCCTCAGCCTAAGACATCAGCCCCCTTCGATAGCCTGGGCTACTGTGGCCCCTTGATGGCGAGTAACCAGCGCCGTACCCGGGTTGAGCCCACCCTGGAGGGTGACTCGCCTGTACTTGCTCATGCTTCAGCTCAGGAGCACGCATTAGGGCAAGAGTATGCGCGAGAGGATGAGCCAGGGTTTGAGCAGGCATCTGCCGTGGCGTCTGATCTCGACGCGCAGCAGGTCTATCAAAGTGACGCTAAAAAAGACAAATATTGCCAAGCTAGCCAGTCCCAAGCTAGCCATCCTCAGGACAGGTTGGCACAAGGAGTTAATACGCTCGGGGCGCAGCTGGCTAAGCTGTTTGGTATAAGCTTAACCGCCATCAAGGGTCATCCTCGCGGCGCGCTGTTAGGCTTTGGTTGTCTGTCGCTGTTGCTTGGCAGCCTGTTCTGGCTTGGGGGCGATGATGCTACCGAACAAGTCGCAGCAGAGTCAGAGCCCGAGAAGCTGATAGCCCGGGCGCCTGCGACAAACATCAAGCAGGTGGCGATGCCAGACGGCTTTAAGGTGCAACTCGAGGGTAAGGTATTGATGCTCAGCTGGCTGGGTGAGCGGGGCGAGCCCGGCACCATCTGGTCCCTCGCCAGCGCCGAGGGTGACAACAGTTGTAAGAACCTGACCTTTAACAATGGCGTGAGCTATCGGCCCATGACGGTAAGTCTGCTGGCCGACACCTCGACCCAGGCGCGTTTCTCGCCGCTTGATACGCCCGCCATCATTAACGATATTGCCATGCGCGGCAGTCTGACCCTGTGCGGCTACGAGTTTAGCCTCAAGGGCAGTCAGGCGGCGCTGGCCAAGGAGCCGGCCTTCAGGCCTTATCTCTAATTCCCTTATTCCATGAGTTATGACATGGGCGGTGACACAGCCGCCCCTGTCTTCTTTTTTAAGACGAGCCAATGGGCTCGTGTGGTTTGATGTCGATGAAGTTAACTGATGTAGTGTCCAATGGGGATGATGACAATCCATCCCTGACCTTAGTGATCATGGCGGCCGGCCTGGGGAGTCGTTTCGGCGGTGACAAGCAGCTCGCTGAGCTAGGGCCCAGGGGCGAGACCATGTTGCAGCTGTCGATCGCCAGCGCCATCGAGGCGGGCTTTTCGGCGGCCGTGATAGTGACCCGCGCCGAGCTGATCCCGAGTATTCAGGCGCGCCTGGCCGGCTTGCCGCCTCAATTTGCGCTGCATTTCTGTGTGCAGCAGCTGACAGATCTACCTGTACCAAGTGGCGAGTCTGCGAACGGTGCTAATCTCGAAGCGCTGGCAAACAATAGAACTAAGCCCTGGGGCACGGCTCATGCGCTGTGGAGTGCTCGTAAATTTGTATCCGGTCCCATGGCGGTGATCAATGCCGACGATTACTACGGCGATCAGGCCTTCGCCCTGCTGGCCCAGGGCTTTAAGCTGCGGCCGAATCGGTGGCAAATGGTGGCCTATCCCCTCAAGGAGACGCTGTCGGATCATGGCGGCGTCAATCGCGGTATCTGTGTTACCCAGGATAATCTGCTGATTTCTGTCGAAGAGTGGCTGAATATTGCCTGGCAAGGTGATAATCTGGTGGGCTCGCATCAGGGACTGCAGGGCAATTTGGCGCCCGAGGCGATGGCCTCGATGACCTGTTGGGGCTTTACCCCGGATATCTTCGATCTCCTGGGCGAGGCCTTGGCAGAATTTGTGACCCAGCAGGGGCATAAGCCGGACAGCGAATGTTACCTTCCCGCCGTGGTGCAAGCCGCCTTAACCGATAAGGCGAAGGCTAAACAGGTATTTGTGAGCCAAACCCCGGATACCTGGTTAGGGGTGACCTATCCGCAAGATATTGATTGGGTAAAACAAAAATTAATGGAGTTACTGGGTGATTGATTTTATAAGGCAGCAGGTGCTGCCGCACTTTGGCGTAACCGCTTCGGCCAAAGTGAGTCCCCTTGGGAACGGTCATATCAATGATACTTTTCTCGTGCGCTGGCCAGAGGGCGAGTTTGTGCTGCAGCGCCTCAACACGGAAGTCTTTACTCAACCCCACGCCCTGGTGAGCAACGCCCAGAAGGTGGCAGAGCATCTGCTCGCCAAACATGAGGCCGGCGAGTATCGCCTGTGTGTGGTGCAGCCGGTGACAGACTCACAGGGTGAGCTGGCGTTGGACTTAGGCGATCAAGGTTTTTGGCGCGCCATCACCTATCTGGCCTTTAGCCACAGCATAGAAGTGGTCGCCGATGCGGCGCAGGCAGAGTCTGCGGCCAAGGCCTTCGGTCACTTCTCCCGTGCACTGAGCGATCTCGATGCCAGTCAGCTCGAAGATGTAATTGCCAAGTTTCATCACCTGCCCGGGCGTATCGCCCAGCTGCAAGAGGCGGTCGCTAAAGACAGCCAGGGGCGTCTCAAAGACTGTCAGGCCTGGGTAGACTTTGCCCTGTCACAAGATGAGCTTTTGAGTGAGCTTAGCGAAGTCGAGGCGCAGCTGCCGCCACGTGTCTGCCATAACGACACCAAGATCAATAACATGCTGTTTGATAAGCGCGACATGAGCAGCATGGCGATCATCGATCTCGACACCTGCATGCAGGGACACCTGATGTATGACTTTGGCGACATGGTGAGAACCTTTACCTCGCCAGAGGCCGAGGACTCCACCAATCTCGCCAGGGTCGAGGTGCGCGAGCCTATCTTCGCCGCCATCTGCCGCGGTTATCTGGGCGAGCTTGGAGAGGTGATGAGCGATGTCGAGCGTCAAAGCCTCTGGCTGGGCGCCAGGGTGATCAGCCTGATGATAGGGGTACGTTTCTTAACGGATCACCTTAACGGCGATGTCTATTTTCATATCCACCATGAGAACCATAATCTCGAGCGTGCGGCCAACCAGTTTACTCTTTATAAGAGTCTGTTGAGTCAGAGCGATAGCCTCAAGGCTTATCTAAAATAGTGCGTGATAAAGGGGGCCGTTGGGCCCCCTTTTTTGTGGCCATCGGCGTATTTATCTTATGCCGAATAGACACTCACTTGCTCAAGATCAACTTAAGGTGAACTCATTGATAAGTTTGCTATCAAAGCGTTAAGTTAGTTCGTACACTGCACTCAGTTTTCCGACTATAGGTGAGATAGATGCCACCCATTATCTGTAATACTGCGCGAGAAGCCGTTGCCCTGATCCAGAGCGGTGAGACCCTCTGGACCCATTCCATGGGCGCCACCCCTAAGCTTTTACTCGATGCCTTGGCTGAGCATGCCTTGACCCGGCAAGATCTGACCCTGTTGCAGCTGCATACCGAGTGCGCCGAGTCCCTCAGCGACCCTAGGTTAAAAGGGCATCTGCGTCATCGCTGTTTCTTCGGCGGCTTGCCGACCCGCCTGCTACTGCAGCAGGGAGATGCCGACTATGTGCCTATCTTCTTGTCCGAGGTACCTAAGTTGTTCCGCTCCGGCGAGCAGCCCATAGACACGGCGATCGTTCAGGTATCGCCGCCGGATAAGCATGGTATCTGCTCGCTGGGGATCTCGGTGGAGGCAACGCTGGCGGCCTGTCAGGTGGCGGGCAAGATCATCGCCCATATCAACCCCTGTATGCCGCGCACCCATGGTGATGGCTTCATCCATTACGACAAGTTTGCCGCCGTGTTCGAGCAGAGCATGCCGCTACCGCAACATCCGCTGGCGGCCAGCGACGAGACCAGTTTGGCCATAGGCCGGCACGTCGCCAAGTTGGTGCGCGACGGTGACTGCCTGCAGATGGGCATAGGTGCCATCCCAGATGCCGTGCTCTCCTGTCTCTCGGAGCATAAAGATCTTGGGGTGCATACTGAGCTGTTTTCCGATGGTGTGTTGAATCTGGTCGAGCAGGGGGTGATCAACAATAGTCGCAAGAAGGTGCATCCAGGCAAGCTGGTCACAGGTTTCGCCCTGGGCAGTCAGCGACTGTATGACTATGTGGACGATAACCCGTCCGTGGTCTTCATGGATATCGAACAGGTCAACGACACCTCGATCATTCGTAAGAACCCCAATGTGATGGCGATTAACTCGGCGCTGCAGGTGGATATCTCGGGGCAGATCTGCGCCGACTCTCTCGGTACCCGCATCTATTCAGGTGTCGGTGGCCAGATGGACTTTATCCGTGGCGCCGGGCTTTCCGAAGGTGGCCGCTCGGTGATCGCTCTGCCCAGTACGGCGGCGGGCGGCAAGGTGTCGCGTATCGCCAGCGTGTTATCACCAGGTGCTGGTGTGGTCACCACGCGCGCCCATGTACACTACATAGTCACAGAATATGGCGCGGCTAATTTGCGCGGCAAGTCATTGCGAGAGCGCGCCCGGGCGTTGATCGATATCGCCCACCCCGATTTTAGGGAGCAGCTCTGCAAGGAGACCTTCGATATGTGGGGGTTAAGGGTTTAGCCTGCCTATATCGAACAAAGCCCCCTATTGAGTTATAACAATAAGGGGGCTTTTTTATTGCGTTAGATCTCTTGAGTATCGCTCGGCTCAGACTTCATTTTCTCAATAGAGTACGCTAGATGCCGGGTTAGGCAGAGGTGGTTTTAGGTTTGCCCATCATGATGTTGGAAGCGATGGCAAACAGGCAGTAACCGGTGAAAAACCAGAAGCCGATTTCGAGCTGGGCGTGCATTATGATCAGCTCGCCCATCTGATCCTCGGCGTTACCTGCGAGGTAGCTGACTATGATGGCCACCACAAAAACATCGGCCATGCTCCACTTGCCGATGGCATCGATAAGGCGTGTAAGCAGGGTAGCCGTGCTGCCACATGCGAAAACCAGTACCGCTTGCGCCAGTAGCTTAAGGGTGGGAATGATCACCGAGAAGGTGGCTATCATGATGCCGACCAGGAGGTTACCGCTTTGCATCAGATCTTGCACCGTCCCAAGTATGCTGCGGTGCTTGCGATAGATCTCCACCTGACCCTCAAGCTCGTTAAAGCCGAGAAAGGCGGATACCGACCCCAGCAGTCCACGCATCTCACCGTCTTCTGTCATCAGTTTTATGCTGGTCTGGGCAAATTTAGATTTGTCCGCCTGGCCATCCAGGCTCAGCATGGGCAAGCTGAGTCCAGGGATCAGCAGCGCCAGGGCGATAAGAATCACCAGTAATTGAGGCCATTTACTCCGTTGTGACATGGTGTCTCCATCATTCCTGTGTCGCTTAGGGTTCTGCGTTGGGATTTGGTTATACATTGATTGAAGTGAATACAGGCTGATGTCGCCGCTCATTTGAGAGCACTTTTTATCATACCTAGCCTTGGCTTTGAAGCCCGGTCACTGTGCGTGAGCAATACTCTTTGCATAAGCATAGCGGCATGCCCTGTCGTGTCTTACATTCTGATTTCAGAGACTAGCTTGGCTTAAAGCTTCGGGTATGAGCTGTTAACCAGCTTGATTCGGAAATTAAAAAAGCCTCAAAAATGAGGCTGTTAGTTATAACTAATAATCTATTCCATATTTTGCATCCGATTGTTGTGTAGCTTTAAAATTTTATTTACATCGGTATGTTGTTGTGATTTTTTCTTCACTATCTGTTTTTTATAACCACTTTGTTGTCGTTAATAGCTCTGACTCTAAATCATGCCTCTAAGCTCAGTATAGGTATTAGTAAATAACTCCATATAGATCCGTTGCACAGGAGTGGCAGGTATTATGGTCGAACATATGACCTTTATTCATCGACTTTTGGCAGTGCTTACATCTTCCAGAATAAACCTTGCTATCATGTACAGTCTTTGCTGCAGACTTTATTTGTCGTGGTGAAGAGTCAAGATGCATTTTCTGTTGAATAACCCATTTGAAGCTGGGTTCATGTGGATGTGGCCAAGTAATTAAACCAATGGAAATAGCTATATAATCTTTAAACTTATCTACACGTACATCTTTGCTATATAAATAACTACTGGCTTTATCCGATAGAACATCAAAATGCTGTTTCACCATCTGCTCGCAAGCATTATTGGCGCAAGTTGTGGGGTCATCTAGTGACTTAAAATTAGCGTCAATTAACTTATGACAATTTTTACAGATAAAAAACACTGGTGATTGGTCTATCACCCGCGTTATCGCTTTTAGACTATGTGTTAACCTTTTCGGGTTTACTCCTATTTTCTTGTGAATAACCTTATCAGAGTATCCATTGTAGCTCCTGACGTGAGCGGTGACAGTAAAAGCTTTATCAAGATGAACGGTATAAAGTGGTCTAATTGGTAATGTAATGCTTTGTTCTGGTACAGAGTCATCATATAGCGATGATGCATCTCTTATCCTGGAAATTTTATTCTCAGCATCGAAAATTGGATAAGACAGCCACTCGGAAGGTTTATGCTTGAAAAGCCTATTTTTATCATCAAGCAGTGAGATGCCATCTATTGGCATCACTAAATCGAGATAACGTTTAATCCAATCTGGACGCCCGGTAAAGAAAACAGCACTTTGTGCCAATAGTGATTCAATCGTTGGAATGCCGTCGAGATCCATGTTGTCTTCCGAGTATAAAAACTAAAGTATTCTATTACAAAGAATCTTAGCTGGTGCTCTCTATCGTTGTCAGTAGAACTTTGTGATTTGTATGCTGATTGCGTGAACCAATAGATAAATCAAGATGTAGTCAGAGTTTGGTTGATAGGTTGCTTACTATTTTAACTAAGTGATTGAAAATATTTCCATATTGAAACTTTTCTGAGTCGCAGGCTCGTATAGAAAGATATGGTTTTCTGTCTTTTGTTAGGATCTGACACTTATTGTATCAATATTTCTACAGTTTTTGCTACCTATTCCCGTATCTTTTCGAATTATTGCTACAGAGTTCTGGATGGGCTTGATAGCTCGATTATGAGGCTTGAGACTACTATGACCTTAGGAAAAATTAAATCTGTTGACATGTAAGATTTTGTTTTGGTGATTTGAGGTTAAAAGTGCTTATAAAAAGTGCAAACATTCAATTTCTATTTTATTTCTAAAATTATGGATTACTTCTATAGTTGGTCCGTTGGACAGGAGCGTTCTTGATGGCTATACACCCTATTAATTTTGAAGTTTCATGTGTGAAAACACTTTCTGTAGTCGAAGCTGAAGCAAATAGATCAAATCAACATGAGTTTAATGGTGTAGTTCAACTGAAACGTTTATTTGGTGAACGCCGCATTCAAATGAGCGCGTCATTTTCCGTCCGGGGGAGTAATGCTGTCTATCAATCAGATTTGACTTGGTATGATGCTAGAGAAAATCATCCTACGCGCTCAGAGTTCAGATTGTACTTTACAACCAACCCCGTGATGACAAACGCCAAGGGAGGTGACAATATCGTTATTGGGTTTGATTTGGCAGGGAATATCCATTGTGAACTGATTCCTCAGGGAAGTGTTACTTTCACGCCTACTGATGGTTGGGAGTTCAACGAGGCTGCGTAAATTTAAGAGTTAACAAGTATAGAATACTAAAACGCCCGAAAAATGTTTCCGGGCGTTTTCTTTTACATTACGTTTTTCAAAAGCTTTGCCACTGCTCGAAAGACGGGAACTACTACTGAATTTCCGAATTGTTTGTATGCACTTGTATCGGCGCATACGATGCGAAAGTCTGTGTCGTGTATATCCCGGTCAAACTCAGGCTTTTCAAACCCCATAAGTCTGGCACACTCTTTTGGGGTCAGGCGTCTTGGTGTTTTATAAAGTGCGTCAAATTGTTTGGCGTACCTACCGTACAATTCATCGAATCTTTGTTCTCCAGTTTTAATTACTTCTTTGAGTTGTTCTAACTTTGCATGTGGATTTTCAAGCTCAAATTTATCGGCGTAGTTACGGGAAAAATCCTCTCGCTCATGGTTTTTTTGGATTGCATGCTGTTTTTTTTCATCCAGATAGCTTTGTTCCAGTGCTGACTGGTTGATAAGAATTTCTGAACCGTCTTTATAATATCTTGCAGATAGAGTTCTGGTAACTGCATTGGGATCAGTTGGATCTACCAAACCAAAACCAAATCCATTACCTTTGGTTTGGTGTTTCAATGCGTAGTGATACAGATAGTTCCATAGATTTGGAGTCAGCGTGTATTTCTGCTTGTCGGCATCGTTGAGATCACAAAGGACATCAGCGATGGTATAGCGTTGTTTAGGTTTTTCTATCTGGTTTAAAGATAATTGTTTGAGAGATGGTTCAGCTTCAACCAAATCATTTCGGATACCTACAAGGACGATACGTTCTCTATGCTGGGGAATGAAGTGAATTCCATCAATGATAGCTGGATCGTTTTTACGCTTTCTAACATTAGCGATGGCTTCCTCAATGGTGTTTCCGGCATTGCTGATGTCGAGTATCCAATAACCTAGTTTATCCAAGGTTTTGATGATAGTCGCAAAAGTATTACCTTTATCATGACCTTTAAGGTTTTTGACGTTCTCAAGCACGAAAAACTTCGGTTTTCGTGCTTCAATAATTTTTTCTACATCGAAAAATAGGGTGCCTTGCGTTTCGCATTCAAAGCCATGAGCGCGCCCTAAAGAATTTTTTTTCGAAACTCCAGCAATTGAGAATGGTTGACAAGGAAATCCCGCTAACAATAAATCATGTTCTGGAATGTGACTACGGATATGGTTAGCTTTTTCTTCATCGCTCAGATGCGGGTTTCCGCTTTGTGTCACTTTTGTTATGTCCATGAAAGTGCGATTCTTAGCTGAATTTTCCTCTTCTGAATCTATGAAATAAGGTAGGTCATGTTCATCGACATAGTGGTTTGCCAGATAGGTCCGTCTGGCTTTGGGTTCCCACTCACTGGTGAATACACATTTTCCACCAACTTCCTCAAACCCTTTACGTAAACCTCCTATTCCGGCAAATAGATCGATGAATCGGAAATCAGGGTTGTCCCAGTGGTCGGGTTTCGCGGGGAGAAGATTGTCTCGGATTAGTTTCATGGATCTCTCATCCAAACCGATACTTAACGACTCCGGGTCTTTGCAAAGTTTGTTCAAGCTTTCCCTGCTGGTGCTGAAACCAAGTTGATTCAGTTTAATCGCAAGATTTTTTTGATCATAGATTTCAATCAATAACTTGAGAAGACGTTTTGCTGCCAGCTCATCCAGCTTGTTTAGTTTTTCATGTAGTTTGTCGCCAAGGGCAATGATGTCTCTCGTCATGTTCTTTAGTTAATTGAGGGGGAAGAGTGTGTCGAACTTTATCACACGTTTTTCCCTTTTGGGATGCCCAGTTGTGGTAGACGTCTCGTTTTTCTTACAAACTACTGACTTTGAACAATTTTTAATTTAGATTGTTCACATTGTGAACCTATGACCTACAGGGAAAGTGCATGAAGTTTATAGATTGGTTGTATAAAAAGTATTTGAAGGATGATTGCTATCTATACATTAAGAGGCTCTCCGCCAATGATACTGGAGCTTCGGGAGGTCATCAGGTTGGTGTGTATTTTCCGAATATTGTTCTTTCTCATTTATTCCCATCAATTAACTCTACGACTGAGGAGAACCCTTCTGTAGAGTTAGCTTCAACAGTTGTAAACCCTTTGCCGGAGAGCTGTGCTAAAGTCCGGGCTATTTATTATAACAATCAATTTTTTGGGAAGACCCGAAACGAAAAGCGGATTACGCGATGGGGAGGGAAGAAGTCACCTCTTCAAAACAGAGAATTTACTGGTTCAGCAGTAATATTTGCGTTTGATCAAACTGCTGGAAAAGATGCTCATTATCTGGAAGTTTGGATATGCACTTCTCTTCAAGAAGAAGCTGAGCTTGAAGCTTGTGTTGGTGAACTGGTTTCTGGTGACGCTTTCTATGGTCCGGCATCTGAAATACTCGTTGGTGTTGGGTCTAAGTATAAGAAAGGAAATATTTACGAAATTCCACCATCGTGGAAAGTGAACTTTCCATCGGGTGACGACATAGTTAGATATGTATCAGAGAACTTTAAAATAGAAGGTAATGATCCGGATAAGATGTTGATTGAACGTAGGGATACAGAGTATGCATTGTTTAAAAAAGTAGAAGAACATCATGTCTTTAGTTTGGTTCGCGAAGGTTTTAAGAGTATGGACGACTTTATGGCGACAGCAAATTCGGTCAGTAATAGAAGGAAATCGAGATCAGGGCGGTCTTTAGAGCTTCATCTTGAAAATATTTTTAAAGATAATGGTTTGTTAGGTTTCTCTACACAGTCAAATACAGAGGGGAATAAAAAACCAGACTTTATTTTTCCTTCTATTAAGGCATATAAAGACGAAGGCTTCCCTGCCAAAAAGTTGAGAATGCTTGCTGTCAAAACGACTTGTAAAGACAGGTGGCGGCAAATTCTTAACGAAGCAAACAGAGTAAAGACAAAGCATTTATTTACTCTTCAGCAAGGTGTTTCTGAAAATCAATTCAATGAGATGAAAGAAGCTGGTGTGAAGTTGGTTGTGCCTAAACAGTTACATGGCAGCTTTCCAAAAAGTATTAGGGATGAACTTATTACCTTGACGGATTTTATAGAAGAACTTAAATCTATAAGTAATGAATGACTCCCGCAGCTATAATATGTCCCGTATTCGGGGTAAGGATACAAACCCTGAGATGTGGTTGAGAAAACGGCTCCATGGTCTTGGGTTTCGTTATCGGCTGCATGATAAAAGCTTACCGGGGACGCCTGATTTGGTTTTTCCTAAGTACCGTGCTGTAATTTTTGTCAACGGCTGTTTCTGGCACATGCATCAGTGTCGTAACTTTCATTTTCCCAATTCTTCTTTTTCCAAAGGCCGCGGGCCAAAGTGGTGGCGTGACAAACTAATTGGTAATCGTCAGCGAGATCTAGAAAATATAGAGAAAGTTCGTGAGCTGGGATGGCGAGTATTGGTTTTGTGGGAGTGTGCACTTCCCGGGAAGGGAAAAAGAAAGTGCAAGAATAACGGTGAGCAAACAATGGAAGTGATTACAGCTGTATCCACTTGGCTCAATGGTAAGCAACATTATTTAGAAATCCCTTCACCTGAGAGCATTTTGGTCCATGCATCTGAGCGGTCTCTATAATTTTGATTGCAATGGTAAATAAAACCCAGCAATTGCTGGGTTTTATTCTGAATAACAATTAGTAATTAACAGCAAGGATTACTCGACGTTCTGGATCTGCTCTCTCATCTGCTCGATAAGCACTTTGAGCTCTACCGCGGCGGCGGTGACCTCTGAGCTGATGGACTTGGAGGCCAGGGTGTTGGACTCGCGGTTAAACTCTTGCATCATGAAGTCGAGGCGTCGGCCCTGGGCACCGCCTTTCTTGAGGATGCGGCGGGTCTCGGCGACGTGAGCGTCGAGTCTGTCCATCTCTTCGGCGACGTCCATCTTCTGCGCCAGCAGCACCATCTCTTGCTCCAGGCGGGCGGGATCCAGTTCGCCCTGGATCTCGGCTAAACGGTTGGTGAGCTTGTCGCGCTGCCACTGCATCACGGTAGGCATGTGCTGGCGAACGATAGCAACCTGGCCCTCTATGGCCTCGAGGCGCGTCTCTAGCATGGTCTTGATGGCGTCGCCTTCGCGGCCACGGGCCTCGATAAACTGATCGACCGCGCTGTCGAAGGCGCACAGTAGCTCCTTGCCTATGGCATCCATGTCCTGCTCGCTGCCTGACATCACGCCCGGCCAGCGCAGCACGTCGACTATGTTGATCTCGCCTTGACCGGCTTCCTGCTTGACCCAGTTGGCTGCCTGAATGATCTGGCTGGCCAGCGCCTGGTTGAGTTGCAGTTCGTTATTCTTTTCTTCGCCAAGATCGTAGCGCAGGTTGACCTCAATCTTGCCGCGATTTAAACGTTTACGCAGACGGTCTCTGAGGACAGGCTCCAGGCTGCGCAGCTGTTCTGGCAGTCGCAGGTAGGTTTCCAGGTAACGTTGATTGACCGAGCGGATCTCCCAGGAGGCGGTGCCCCATTGTGCTTTGTGCTCGATGCGAGCATAGGCTGTCATGCTTTGGATCATGGGTAATTCCAATAGTTTAAATCGATTTAGTGACCTTGGATTATAGTCCGATGAGATGCAGGGTTAAAGCAAACTCTCCTCCCTTTACGCTTTGGGTCATGATTAACATGGCATCGAAGCGCGCAAGCCCCTATAATATGCAGCCAAATCTGCTTATCTCTATTTCAAACAGGAAATGCCAATGCGCCCAAGTGACAGAACCCCAGCTCAATCTCGTCCGGTAACCATTACGCGACAGTTCACTGCCCATGCAGAAGGTTCTGTATTAATCGAATTTGGCGAAACTAAGGTGCTGTGCACCGCGAGCTTCACCGAAGGGGTGCCGCGTTTCCTGAAAGGTCAGGGCCAAGGTTGGGTAACCGCCGAATATGGCATGTTGCCACGCTCGACCCACAGCCGTATGGATCGCGAGGCTGCCCGTGGTAAGCAGTCTGGCCGTACTCAAGAGATCCAGCGTCTAATCGGCCGCGCCCTACGCGCAGCGGTAGACATGAAGGCACTGGGTGAAAACACTATCGTGATCGACTGTGACGTGATCCAGGCCGATGGTGGCACCCGCACCGCTGCCATTACCGGTGCCTGTGTAGCCCTGGTTGATGCGCTCAACTGGGCTCGTGGTAAGGGACTGATTAAGACCAACCCCCTTAAGTTTTTGATTGCCGCTGTCAGCGTAGGCATCTACAAGGGCGAGCCTATCTGCGATCTCGAGTATGTGGAAGATAGCGCCGCCGAGACCGACATGAACGTGGTGATGACAGAAACCGGTAAGATCATCGAGATCCAGGGCACAGCAGAGGGCGAACCCTTTAGTCATGAAGAGCTACTCAGCTTGCTGGATCTGGCCAAGCACGGCATTCGCGAGATCGTCGATGTGCAGAAGGCGGCATTGAGTTAATCATTATTTTGTTGATCAGGACCCTACGGGGTCCTTTTTTAAATCGAATTGAGCGTACCCCTACATTTTAAAAAGGAGAGATTGTGAAAGCCTATCAACGTGAGTTTATTGAGTTTGCCCTTGAGCGTCAGGTATTACGTTTTGGCGAATTTACGTTAAAGTCAGGCCGCACTAGCCCTTACTTCTTTAATGCCGGCCTGTTTAACACCGGGCGTGATTTAGCGCGTCTGGGTCGCTTCTACGCGGCGGCGCTGGTGGATTCGGGTATCGAGTATGACCTGCTGTTTGGCCCGGCCTACAAAGGGATTCCTATCGCGACCACCACGGCGGTAGCTCTATGCGATCACCATGATATCGACATGCCTTACTGCTTTAACCGTAAGGAGAAGAAAGATCACGGCGAGGGTGGCAGCCTGGTGGGCAGCGAGCTTAAGGGCCGCGTGATGCTGGTGGACGATGTGATCACCGCAGGGACTGCGATTCGCGAATCGATGGAGATCATCGAGGCTCATAATGCCGAGCTGGCGGGCGTGTTGATTGCGCTGGACCGTCAAGAGAAGGGTAAGGGCGAGCTGTCGGCTATTCAGGAAGTAGAGCGTGACTTTGGCTGCAATATCGTCTCTATTATCAAGCTGGAAGATCTGATCAACTATCTGTCGGAAAAACCTGGCATGGAAGATCAGTTGGCGTCGGTAAGTGCCTATCGCGACCAATACGGTATCTAATCGATATCAATTGTCGTGAAACAAAAAAACGCTGCCTAGGCAGCGTTTTTTATTGAGTGGAGTTCGCTTAAAGTCATTGGCTTAATTGCTCAGGAACTCGGCGCGGGTAGCAGGGTTTGACTTGAAGATACCGCCCAGGGCCGTGGTGGTCGTGGTGCTGGTAGAGTCCATCACGCCGCGTGATTTGACGCAGTAATGCACCGCATCCATCTTGACCGCCACATCTTTGGTCTCAAGCAGTGTCTGTAGCGCCACCAAAACCTGTTGTGTCAGGCGCTCTTGCACCTGAGGGCGCTGGGCAAAGAAGCGCACGATACGGTTGATCTTAGACAGGCCTATGATGTTTTTGCGTGGCAGGTAGGCCACGGTAGCGACGCCGTCTATGGTCACCAGGTGGTGTTCACAGGTGCTGGTGAGGCTGATGTCGTTGACCTTGACCATCTCATCGAAGCCCATCTTGTTTTCGATAACCGTGATCTTGGGGAAGTTCTCGTAGTCCAGGCCCGAGAAGATCTCATCCACATACATCTTGGCGATACGCTTAGGGGTCTCGACCAGGCTGTCGTCGCGTAGATCCAGTGACATTAAGGTTAAGATCTCGCGCATATGGTGCTCAATCTTCTCTTTGCGCTCCTCGCTACTCAGTCCGCACGGGACCATGGGCGTCTCGAGACCACGCTCTAATAATGCAGTTTGCACCTGCTGTGCTGCTTCACTTAATGCCATCGTGTCCTCCACCATCAGATAGTGGTCTATTCAGTAAGGTTAATTTACTAATGTTTTTAACAAATTAACCTTTAAGATATTCATTATAGCCTGTCCGGCGCCAGTAAACATAGGGCGGCGGGTCAGGGAGGATACCCTGAATTGCGGGTAATTTATACCCAGAAATACTAGGGGATTAACAAAAAAGCCGATTGTGGCAATCGGCTTTTGGGGTTTTTAAGGGGTTTAGAGCTTAAGGTTGTCTTTGAGGAAGCTCATCATCTGACGGTAGTATTTCGCCCTATGTTCATCGTTATAGAATCCGTGGCCCTCATCGTCCATGACCAGTTTCTCATAAGGGTAGTTGTGTTTCTTGAGCCCTTCTTCCAGCGCTTCGAGCTGTTCGATTGGCGCTCGCTCATCTTCACCGCCATGCACCAGTAGCAAGTTTACTTTGAGTTTGTCGACGTTCTTGCTAGGTGACATCTGCTCAAGCATGGCTTCGTTCTCGCCTAGTACCTGCTTCAGGTAACGTTCACCCGCGCGGCGCCCTTGTACATCCCCTTCGTTGAACATCAACTCGAGATCATAGACACCGGCGAAGCCTATGGCACACTTGAATAGATCCGGTGCCAGGATTGGGCTTTGTAGCGCCGAGTATCCACCAAAGCTGCCGCCGACAATACAGACTCGCTCTTTGTCCACAAAGCCTTGTTCGATGACGTGTTTGGTGGCATCGATAATATCGTACTGGATCTCCGTGCCCCATTTCTGGTGGCCAGCATGCTCAAATTCTTTACCATAGCCTCCCGAGCCGCGGAAGTTTACTTGCAGCACAGCGGCGCCTTGACTAGCGATCAACTGGTTCTGGTCGTCAAAGCCCCACCAGTCTCTTGGACCATGTGGACCGCCGTGAGGATTGACCACGAGCGGCAGATTCTTAGCCTCTTTGCCATAGGGCAATGTGAGGTATCCGCTGATCACTCTACCGTCTCGTGCAGTAAAGCTGATTGGCTTCATCTCGGCCATCTTATCGGGATCTAACCATTTCTTTTGTGAGACTAGATATTCAAGCTTCTTGCTGGTGGCATCGAATATGTAGTAGTCGCCAGGATTTCTATCGTTGAAAGCCTTGATGATCAGTTTGCTCATGTCGTTGGTCTGGCTGACGAGATGAACCTGATGGCCAGGCAGTGCGGTGAGCAGCTGTTTCAGTGTGGTGGCCAGTTTTTCATCATTATCGACAAACTCATAGGTCGGATAACCATTCTCATATTCTACGGCGTAGAGTTGCTTGTTGACGCGGTTGATCCACACATTGCTCGGGTCGACCACCTTGTCCTGGCTAATGAGCTGCTTCTTACCGCTCTTGATATCGACTAAATAGACCCCTTTAGGTTTATCGTTTTCGCTGCCGAGTACATAGACACTGTTCTCATCATCACCGAAGGCGATAGGAGTAATATCATCGAGATTTAAATTCAGCTTATCTGTGTCGACCCATTCATCATCTTTGCGGTAATAGAGCTGGGAACTAACGTAGTCGCGTGTACCACTGACAAAGCGAACTTCGCCATCATGATCCGGTAGAAATCGAGCGTAGGAGATAGGTGAGGTCGCAATTTTTCTACGTGTTCCCTTGTAGACATCGACTCTATAAACCTGCTGAAGATTCTCCACTGTGTTTGCGCTGCCGGAGCCCCAAGGGAGCGCTTGGATGAGCATGTAGCGATCATCTTCAGGCATAGGATCGAGAATATAGGCTGTGGCTTGTATCGCTGTATTTTTCTTGATGCGAGAACCCGTTTGTTGCTCACCACCTTTATAACCGAAAAGATAGGTTGGCTTAGAACCATCGGCATTGACAGCCATCAGCTCACCATAATAGATGGGATGGTCGCTCCAGCCTTTTAGGTATTCCTTAGCCAGCACGACACGCTCATTGTTAACCCAAACGTATTGCCCTACCTGGGCGTTGTCCGGAAAGCGAACCACATTGGTCGGTTTCTTGGTTTTGGCGTCCAGAATCATCAGCATATGCTTACCTTCGTGGGAGGTGATGGCGCTGAGGTAGTCTCCGTCGGGGGAGATCTGCACGTTAGAAAATTCGGCTGAGCGGCTAAAAAGCTCAGTAATATCTTTGTTTGAAGCCGTGACTTGGCTACTGATGAGGCAGAGGCAGGCTAAACTAAACGACTGAATTAGTTTCATATAACATCCTTGTACGCACAATTGTTATAGAGTTTTTGTGGGTTTGTTGCGTCAAGGAGGGTAAAGCAATGGATCTACTAGTGCAATACTTTTGTCTAGAAAAGCATGGCGACCCGTGTATGACAGGTCGCTGTTTTTATTGATATTAGTTAACTCTGAAGTAGCTGCTGCTGAATAAACTGCCACTGTTCGGCGAAGTGTTCTGTGGGCTTGTTTTTGAAGTCGCTGCGCACGAATTGGGCGATGCGGCCTTCGGCCACGGCCAGCAGCAGGTTAGCCAGGATTGCCTCGTCCAGGTTAAAGCCTTTGCCTTCTCTCAGGGTTTTCTCTCTGAGGATCTGTTTCAGGTGAGTCTCAACCTTAGAGAAGATCTGGCCGGTACGGTTACGCAGTCGCTCATTCTCTCCCAATAGGGCGTCACCGTTGAGTACGCGTGAGATCCCTGGATTGCGCTCGGCAAATACCAGCAAGAGTTGCAGCAGCAACTGACAGCGTCTCATGGTGTCCTTCTCTTCATCCATGATGAGATTGATGCGCGACAGCAGTGACTCTTCGATAAAGTCGATCAGCCCCTCGAACATTCTCGCTTTGCTGGGAAAGTGACGATAGAGCGCCGCCTCAGACACGCCCACCTCGGCGGCAAGTTTTGCTGTGGTGATTCGTTGACCGGGACTGGTTTCTAGCATGGTGGCCAGACATTGAAGAATATGTTCGCGTCGGTTGATTTTAGGGCTTGCAGCCATCTAAGTATCCTTTACTTAATTACTACAGGAGCCGATGGGCAGGCGCTGCCCATGACTCTCTAATTATTCTATGCGGCGTGTCGAGGTGTGAGTGCCGTGTTATCGATAATTTGGCTAATAGGCACCTAATTATCGAGTACCCGAGTGGCCGAAACCGCCTTCGCCTCGAGCTGAGGTGTCGAATTCGTCGACCAATTTAAATTCGGCTTGTACCACAGGCACAAACACGAGTTGCGCCAGGCGATCGCCAATCTCCAGGGTGAAGGGCTCGCTGCTGCGGTTCCAGCAAGAGACCATCAGGGGACCCTGATAGTCAGAGTCGATAAGACCGACCAGGTTGCCCAGCACTATGCCATGTTTGTGGCCCATACCGGAGCGCGGCAGGATGACGGCCGCCAGGCTGGGATCGGCAACATGCACGGCGATCCCGGTTGGGATCAGCTGGGTTTCGCCCGGTTGAATCACCATAGTGGTCTCTATCATGGCACGCAGATCCATGCCGGCACTGCCCGGTGTCGCATAGGCGGGAAGCGGAAACTGTGAGCCGATGCGAGAATCGAGGATCTTGAGTTCTATGGGCGTCTTCATGCTGTCTTCATCTGCTGTGCGATTAGGGTGAGTAGTTGCTTCGCCAGGGTATATTTATCTGTGGCGGGGAGGGCGTGCTCGCCTCCTTGCCAGAAGACCTTCAAGGCATTGCTATCGCTGTTGAAGCCGATGGCCGGGTCGGATACGTCATTGGCGGCGATCATATCCAGTTTCTTGCGGGTCAACTTGTCTTTGGCGTAATGGTCTACATCCTGGGTCTCGGCGGCAAATCCTACCGTGAATGGACGTGCCTCATGGGCCGCGACCGTGGCTAAGATATCAGGATTGCGTACAAGCGCAAGTGACATCTCTGTGGCAGATTTCTTAATTTTCTCGTCGGCAATATCCGCGGTGCGATAGTCGCAGACCGCGGCGCAGCCGATGAAGATATCGCTGTGGTGTACCTGCTGCATCACGGCGTCGAGCATCTCTTGGGTCGAGGCGACGTTGAGGCGATTGACATTCATCGGCGTCTCAAGATTGACCGGGCCGGAGACCAGCGTCACCTTGGCGCCCATCTCGGCCGCCGCGCGTGCCAGGGCAAAGCCCATCTTGCCCGAGCTGTGATTAGAGATGTAACGCACGGGGTCGATCGCCTCGCGGGTCGGACCCGCCGTCAGCAGTATCGATATTCCCTGAAGCAGCTTTGGCGCAAAGAAGTGTTCGACGCGCTCGGCGATCACCAGCGGCTCTTCCATGCGGCCAGGGCCGACTTCGCCGCAGGCTTGGCTACCAGATGCCGGTCCCCAGATGGTGAGGCCGCGTTTTCTCAGGTTATCCAGATTGTCCTGGGTGGCGACGTTGCGATACATCTGCTGATTCATCGCCGGGCAGAGCACTACAGGCGCTTCTGTGGCCAGGCAGGTGGTGGTGATCAACTCATCGGCCATACCGGCATTGATGCGGGCGATCAGATTGGCGGTTGCCGGGGCGATCAACACTAAGTCGGCCCAGCGGGCGAGTTCGATATGCCCCATGGCGGCTTCGGCCGCCGGGTCTAACAGGTCGGTGGCAATGGGATGGCCCGACAGCGCCTGCAGGGTCAGCGGCGTGATAAACTCCTGCGCGCTTTGGCTCATGACGACACGCACATCGGCGCCGCGTTCTTTCAGGCGGCGGACCAGATCGGCAGACTTATAGGCAGCAATGCCGCCGCCAATTCCCAGCAATATCTTTTTATTGGTTAGACTCATGTTGATCACTAATCGCGTTTAATTTTGCCCGCTAACCATACCACAATCCTGCTGAGGTTGAGGATACAAGTTTTTAAAAACTAGACCATACTCTAAAGCCTAGGTGTGCAGATGGCGCCGAGACAAGGAGTGTTTATGGCAATCAAAGATTGGCCTCAGGGAGAGGGGCCCAGAGAAAAACTGCTGCGTAGCGGTGTCGCTCAACTCTCTGACGCCGAGTTGCTGGCGGTGCTGCTCAGAAACGGCCTCAAGGGACAAAGCGCCGTGTCCCTGGCCAGAGTCATGTTAACCCACTTCGGTGGCCTCAGGGCGCTCTTTAACGCCTCCTTGAGTGAGCTGTGTGATATTCAGGGGATCGGCCCGGTAAAGTATGCTCAATTGCAGGCTGCCATCGAGTTAAGCAAGCGGATCGCGCAAGAAAATCTACAAAGAGGAAAGATTTTGTCAGATCCTGATTTAACTCGGGACTATTTAATGAGACAATTGGCGGATCGTGCCTACGAAGTGTTTGCCATCTTATTGCTCGATAGTCAGCATAGGGTGATTCAGTTCGTCGAATTGTTCCGTGGCACCATAGATTCAGCCTCGGTTTATCCACGAGAAGTGGTAAGCCTAGTGCTTGAGAAAAAAGCCGCAGCGGTAATTGTGTGCCACAACCATCCCTCGGGGGTGGCTGAGCCCAGTCATGCTGATCGGCGAATTACTGAGCGATTGAAATACGCGTTGGCGACTATAGATGTTTCGCTGCTAGACCATATGGTTGTAGGCGATCGTGAGATAGTTTCGTTTGCAGAGAGGGGATGGATAGATTGAATATCCCTTGATCTTTGATTTTAGATCCTGTATAAAATGCGCCCTCTTTGTGTGCCTCGGGCGACGGCCATATTCGAGGTACATTAATGCTCGAGCGTTAAATTGTTTTTGGAGAAGATTGACATGTCAAGAGTATGCCAAGTTACTGGCAAGAAGCCGATGGTTGGTAACAACCGTTCGCACGCTAAGAACGCGACTCGTCGTCGTTTTTTACCTAACCTACAGAACCACCGTTTCTGGTTAGAAGACGAAAAGCGTTTCGTACAGCTACGTGTATCTACTAAAGGTATGCGTATTATCGATAAGAAAGGTATCGAAGTTGTTGTTGCTGAACTTCGTGCCCGCGGCGAGAAGGTGTAATAAGCCATGGCTAAAGCTAAAGGTAACCGTGAGAAGATCAAGCTAGTTTCTAGCGCTAAAACAGGTCACTTCTACACGACTGAGAAAAACAAGCGTAACATGCCTGAAAAAATGGAGATCAAGAAATTTGATCCCGTTATCCGTCAGCACGTTATCTACAAAGAAGCGAAAATCAAGTAATTCTTGATTCACGTTTTTTGGAAAAAGCCCCTCATTGCAGGGGCTTTTTTTTGCCCTAAATTTCCCCATGGCGTTGGCCAGCTCATTTTTACTCTTTAGGCAGGTACCCAGGTGATAGCACTGCGCGTCTACGGATTCCGACCTCTACCTAAGCCTCTGATCTTAATCTGTTCTGCTATGCTTAATCAGATTGTCTCGTTGTAATGAAAAAATATCGCTTTCGATGATAACAAATGCTTTCAATGTGAATTTAAATGCAATAAAATCGGCTTGTTATTCGTTAGGTGGCGATATTGTCACATATTTATTGTTGAGGTTACGCGGGTGCGCACTACTGAGTTAGTCGAGGGGTTTCGTCATTCTGCTTCCTATGTGAATGCACACAGGGGCAAGACATTTGTGGTCATGTTGGGCGGTGAGGCGCTGGCGCAGAGTCAGTTTCGCTCCATCATCAACGATATTGCCCTGCTTCACAGCCTGGGTATCAAGATAGTGCTGGTGCATGGCGCCAGGCCGCAAATCGATGAGGCCTTGGCCGCGCATAATCTCTCCCCTGAGTATTACAACGGGGTGCGCATCAGCGATGAAGAGTCCTTCCGGGTGATCAAGCAGGTGGTGGGCGGTCTGCAGCTGGACATCACCGCGCGCCTGTCGATGAGCCTGAGCAATACCCCGATGCAAGGGGCGCAGATCAACGTAGTCAGCGGTAACTTCGTGATAGCCCAGCCCTTAGGGGTCGACAACGGCGTCGACTACTGCCTGAGTGGCAAGGTGAGACGTATAGATGTGGCGGGCCTCAGACGTCAGCTAGACAACCACGGCATAGTGCTTCTGGGGCCTGTGGCGGCCTCGGTGACCGGAGAGTGTTTTAACCTGACCGCCGAAGAGGTTGCGACCCAGATCGCGGTGAAGCTCAAGGCCGACAAGATGATCGGTTTCAGTGCCAAGGAGGGGATACTCGACAGTAATGGCGAGGTGATCGCCGAGCTGATGCCGACCGATGCCCAGCGCATCTTGTCTGAGCTGACCGATGAAGACAACTGGTGTGTGGGCACACGGGCCTTCTTACAGGCCAGCATAGATGCATGCCGTAATGGCGTGGCCCGCTGCCACTTCGTCAGCTATCTCGATGATGGCGCCCTGCTGCAGGAGCTGTTCTCCCGTGACGGTATCGGTACCCAGATAGTGACAGAGAGTGCCGAGCGCCTGCGCAGAGCTACCATTGCCGATATCGGTGGTGTCTTGGATCTCATCCGTCCGCTGGAACAAGCAGGGGTCTTGGTGCGCCGCTCACGTGAGCAGCTGGAGATGGAGATAGAGCAGTTTATGCTGATCGAGCGTGATGGCTTGGTGATCGGCTGTGCGGCCCTATATCCCTTCGAGGAGGACAATGCCGGAGAGTTTGCCTGCCTGGTGGTGCATCCCGATTATCGTGATGCCGACCGCGGCAGCATCTTGCTGAAGAACATCATAGGTCAGGCCAAGGTGCGTGGTTATGCCCGCCTGTTTGCGCTGACGACCCGCAGCATTCACTGGTTCCTCGAGCATGGCTTCCAGATCGTCGAGGTCGATGCCTTGCCAAACAAGAAGAAGCAGCTGTATAACTATCAGCGCAAGTCGAAGATTCTCGCCTTAGATCTTCAATAACGCTAAACCCGTCCGATGAAAGAGGCCACCCTTGGGGTGGTCTTTTTGTGTGTCCAAGTTAACTCAGAGTAACGACTCTTGACATAATATGTCGAGAGCGCCACACTCAAGTTATCGGTTCATGTTAGGGTTGGGCTCAGGGATGATCTGCTTGTATGCCCAAATGTTTCAAGAGGATATTTAGAGATGGATACTCAAGTCTTTCAACTTACGACCTTAGATTCGGCAACCAGCGGGATCTTCCTGTCTATGCTGCTGGGTGTCGCCTTGGTGCTAGTCTTGCTGATGGTGAAGCCCTTACCTAAGAAGGCAAAATATGCCTCTGCGGGGATGGTGATCGCCGTATTGGGCCTGCTCTCCTGGGTGTTCTACAAGGCCCATGATACCAGCGTTCGCCTAACACCAAGCACTATGCTGGTGGATATTCCCCTCTACCGGGTCGAGTTACCGCGTCAAAGCCTGGTGCCGGCTGAGGCTAAAATCGTCAGCTTGGGAGGAGATGACGCGCCTAAACTGAGCTATCGCAGCAACGGCGTGGGCATGCCGGGTTATTCGCTGGGGTGGTTTAAGCTGGCAGATGCCAGCGACAGGACAGATAAGGCCCTACTGTCGGTCACCGGCGACGGCCAGGTATTGGTTTTGCCGACGACCGAGGGCTATCTGTTGATCTTGAGTCTGGAGCAGCCGGAGGCTTTGTTAGCTAGCCTGCTTACGCCGACTCTTTAACGCCAGGTCCAGGGTAAAGATCACCAGGGCGCTCCAGATGAAGGCGAAGGTGATCCCCTTCTCGAGATCGAAGGGCTCGTTAAACAGGCTGACGGCCATGATAAACATGATGCTGGGGCCGATATATTGGAAGAAGCCTAGCATAGACAATGGGATACGCGTAGCGGCGCCGGCAAAGCAGAGCAGGGGAATCGAGGTGACTATCCCAGCCGCCATCAGCAGCAGGTTCATCTGCCAGCTGTTTTCCAGGATGCTGGTGCCATCGAGATTCATCGCCAGATAGAGCAGTGCCACAGGCACTAAGATGGCCGTCTCGACCAGCAGTCCCGTCTTGGCGTCGACATTGACCTTCTTACGAAGCAAACCATAGATGCCGAATGAGGCGGCAAGCCCCAGAGATACAACAGGAATCGAGCCAAAAGAGATCAATTGGATCAGTACGCCGGCGCAGGCCAGTGATACGGCCGCCCACTGTAGCTTACGCAGACGTTCCTGCAGGAACACCATGCCCAGCAATACGTTGATAAGGGGGTTGATGAAGTAGCCCAGGCTGGCGTCGAGCATATGATCATTGTTGATCGCCCAGATGAACAACAACCAGTTGCCGGCGATCAGAACCGAGGTGAGCGCTAACACGCCAAGCTGTTTGGGCTGCCGGAACAGGGCACGTAGCTTGGCGAAGCCACCGATAAATAGCATCAAGATCAACATGAAGACGAAGGACCAGATCACGCGATGCAGCAGGATCTCGGTCGCCGACACATGGTTTAGCAGCTTAAAATAGAGGGGAGCAAAGCCCCAGAGGCAGTAGGCGCAGATGGCGAGCGCTACCCCTTTACGATACTCAATATCGGCCATAGCTTAGGATTTAGAAAAAGTGCGGGAGTGGCATTGTAGGCGCCTAAGCCGCGTGACTCAAGCGGCCATAAGCATTCTTTTCGCGCCTCGCGCTGGAGCTGTCCCTTGCCAGCGCGTCTCACTAAATTGACGGTAATTTATAGGGGGATTAGCTGGCTAGCCCACCATGTAAGTGCCAGTGCCGAAGGCGATATGAGAGCCCTTCTCGTTGTGCAGCTCCATACGGCAGACGGATACCCGGTTACCCGCCCTGATCACTGTGCCCGTGCCGGTAAAGATCTCGCCGCGCCCCGGCCTGAGATAATCGATACGCAGATCTATGGTGCCTAAGGTTTTTAGGCGCTGCTGCAGATCGTCTAAACACCAGTCGTCCCGGCTGGCCACCAGGCCAGAGAAGGCCGTTAGGCCGCCAACTACATCCAGCACGGTAGCGGTCACGCCGCCGTGGAGGATCTGCTGATGAATGTTGCCTATGAGGTCTTTCTTCATCTTCACTTCGACCTCGACGCCCTGCAGGTCGTAACGCTTGATATCCATCCCCAAGAGGTTATGAAAGGGTACCTTGGTATCGAAGATATCGGCTACGCTGGCCAGGGTCTGCGCTTGTATGGGCGTCGTCATAGGGGCACTCCTTGTTTTGTCCTACGCTGCTTGCTGGAGACAAGTGGGTTAAGTTTGGGCATTCGTTAGCCTAATGGTTAGAGCATTTAATCTATCGCTAATGCACGGGGCGAGGCAAGCCTGCGGATAAAATTTCATCAATCGATGGGGGCGAGGTGGTAATTAATACCCGGATAGATGAGACAAGCCGAGCCGGCTTGATTAGAATAAGCGGCCAAATTAATGATTACCGAGTGCCATGGACTTAGCCTTAACTTCTCCCGACGTGACCGATAGCGATCCGCTCGCCGCCTGCCTGCAGACGGTGTTTGGCTATCGCACCTTCAGGACGGGTCAGCGTGAGGTGATAGAGCAGGTCTGCGGCGGCCAGGATGCCTTGGTGATCATGCCTACCGGCGGCGGTAAGAGCCTGTGTTATCAGTTGCCGGCACTCGTCTTGCCCGGGCTGACCCTGGTGGTGTCGCCGCTGATCTCCCTGATGAAAGATCAGGTCGATAGCCTGAAACAGATGGGCGTGGCGGCGGCCTACCTCAACTCGTCGCAGTCGCGGGAAGAGGCCATGACCATCTATCGCCAGCTGCATAACGGCGAACTCAAGCTCTTGTATGTGTCACCCGAGCGCCTGCTGACCGACAGCTTCATCGAGCGTCTGTATAACCTGCCGCTCTCCCTGTTTGCCATCGACGAGGCTCACTGTATCTCCCAGTGGGGGCACGACTTCCGCCCCGAATATGCGGCCCTGGGCCAGCTGAAGCAGCTGTTTCCTCGGGTGCCCATGATGGCGCTGACGGCTACTGCCGACAAGGCGACGCGGGAGGATATCTGCCAGCGACTGGGCATAGCGCCCTTTGAGCTGCTCACCAGCTTCGATCGCCCCAACATTCGTTATACCGTGGCGGAGAAGCTCAACGCCGCCAATCAGCTCAGGCAGTTTATCCAGGCGCAGAATGGTAACAGTGGCATCATCTACTGTAGTAGTCGTCGCCGGGTGGATGAGGTGGCCGAGCGCCTGCGTATGCAGGGCTATCATGCCGACGCCTATCACGCGGGCAAGACCCAAGAGGAGCGCGCCGATATTCAGGAGCGTTTCCTCAAAGATCAATTAGATATCGTGGTGGCTACCGTGGCTTTTGGCATGGGGATCAACAAGTCCAACGTGCGCTTCGTGGTGCATTACGATATTCCCAAGAGCGTCGAGGCCTATTACCAGGAGACGGGCCGTGCCGGCCGTGATGGCCTGGATGCTGAGGCTTTCATGCTGTTCGACCCGGCCGATATCGGCCGGGTGCGCCATCTCATCGAGCAGCAGGAGCCGGGTCCGCAGCAACAGGTGGAGTACCACAAGCTCAATACCATGGCGGCCTTTGCCGAGGCGCAAACCTGTCGCCGTCAGGTGCTGCTGCACTACTTCGACGAGAGTGCGTCCGAGCCCTGCGGAAACTGTGATATCTGCTTGGACCCTCCTAAACGGTACGATGGCGTCGAGGATGCCCAGAAGGTGCTCTCCTGCATCTTCCGCCTGCAGCAGAAGTTTGGTGTGAACCATCTTATCGAGGTGCTGCGCGGCTCCAAGGCGGCCTCTGTGGTCGACCGTGGCCACGACAAGTTGTCGACCTGGGGCATAGGCAAGGAGAAGAGCCATGAGTTCTGGCTCAGTATCATACGCCAGATCATTCACCTGGGTTTCGCCAGTCAGGATATCACCAGAGGCTCGGCCATCAAGCTCAATCCCCAGGCGCGGGCCGTGCTTAAGGGGGAGCTGCCGTTGCAGCTCGCCGAGCCGCGTATCAGCATCACCACACATGTGAAGCGTCGCAGCAGTAGCCGGGCGCCAATTAACTACGACAGAAAGTTGTTTGCCCGTCTGAAGCAGCTGCGTCGCAGCCTGGCAGAAGAGTTGGATGTGCCGCCCTATCTGGTATTTAACGACGCCACGCTGGCGGAGATGGCGGCCATGCTGCCGACCAGCCCCGGCGAGATGCTGGCGGTGAACGGCGTGGGTGAGACCAAGCTGAATCGTTTCGGCGGCGAGTTTCTTGACGAGATCAACGACTACCTCACCCGCAGCTAGCCAATATTTTGCTAACTAAGGCTCGGCTTACCAAGATTCTGTAAATTCAGGCGCTGCATACTACCAGACTTAGTGTGCCTGCTGCCCGCTGTACTTACTCAGCTGATCGACACTGGCCCTTTTAACCAGGGAGGAGAGGGTGTCGTGATGCTGCATCACCGCCATCCCCATGTTAACCCGGGCGCCATTTTGTAGTGGCTCTATGATGGCGCTCAGCTGACGGGCGATAAGCTGGGCGCCCGCCAGCGAGGTGAAGGGCAGCATGATCAATATCTGATCGGCGCTGGTGCTCAGCAAGATATCCTGCTGGCGGATCTTTTGTGACAAACGGGTCAGTAGCCTGTCGACATCGGCCTTGGCCAGATGACTGGGGTTGATCAGCAAGATGGTGATAGGAAAACCTATCTGCTTGGCGCTGGTCAGCAGGGCCTCCATCTTCTCCTGGGTGCTCATCGGCTCATCTCTCTGGCTTACCTGCAGCGGCGTCTTAGGCATTCTGATACGGTTGAGCAGAATAAACAGCGTCAGCAGCAGGAAGAGCACCAGGATGCCGATAAGACCATAGCTGTCGCTGATGTGGGCATCGAGCTTGATGGGCTTAGGCTGATTGTCCTGGGCCAGCTGCTGATAGCGCCCCAATTGGGCCTTGATCTGCAGTAGTCGGGTGTCTTTAAGAAATTCATAGCTGCGCTGGGCCATCTCGAAGCGTTTCAGCTGATACTGATAGGCGTCCTTGTATTGGCCTATGTCGGCAAAGTAGCGGCTCAGGATGCCGTAGCAATAGACGAGCTCGTCAAACTGATTGGTGCGCTCGCCGATGGCGATCGCCTTCTGCATCAGCTCTGTCCCCAGGGCCTGCTCGTCATTCGCCAATTGAATATTAGCCAGTAGACGATTGGCCCTCAGGCTGTCGTTGATCTTCTTCTGCTTGTCGAAGGTGTTGAGGGCGATATTGAGCAGCTGAATGGCGCTCTTATCATTCCCCCGCAAAAATTCAATTTCCGCCAGCTGGGTATAACTCTCGGCTAGCTCGGTCGCCGTGGCGAGTTCGGGCAGCAGGATCTTGGCCTCGAGCACCATATCGTCCCTGAACTTCACCTCTTGGTTGTAGTGGGCGATCTTGGCCAGGGTGAGTAGCACTGTTAGCCTCACCTTTCCCGTGGTCTGCTCGCTATCCAGCGCGCCCTTGGCATTGTTGAACGCCTGGTTGTAGAGGCCCTTGGTTCGCAGCAGCTCGGCCATGGCCAGTTGCACATAGGGCCTCGGCGGGGTGAGCCATTGAGGTCTCTGCTTTTCGGTATCCGGGTAGATATCTTGAGCCAAGCGCAGGTCTTCCAGCGCGCTGCTCTGGCTCTCGATATGGGTATCTATCTTGCCGCGCAGCATCAGGCCGTTGACTAAGGACTGGGGTTGTTGCTGTTCGCGAGAGAGGTAGATGGCCGAGTCGAGCAGGGTCAGCGCCTGTCTGAGATCGCCATAATCGATATAGGCCGCGGCCATACAGTTGAGAAAATAGGGGCTGAGTTGATTGAGCTTGAGCGACTTGGCCTTGGCCTCACTCATGCGGCCCAGGTTGATGGCGGCCTCGTTTTCGCCCAGCTGCACGAAGGCCTCACATTTGAGCAGCGAGAGGCGCAGACGATTTTCTTCAGACGTGGCTTCCTGATCCAGGCGTTGTTCCAGCGCCGAGATCTGTGTCAGTGTCTTGTTGGGATATTGGTAGACGGTTTGGGCCAACTCATCTAACTCTGTCATAGTGTCCCCATAAGCTGGGATCAGCCAGAGGCTGAGACTTAACACTATGAGACGAAAATCCATTTTTAAAAGCTCCGGAACGAGTGTGCTGTTTCTGTTTCCTTTGGCGGCATTATACTGATTTTTCATCAGCAATTGCATAAAAAATAGCGCCTGCGATTGGAATCAGAGGGATTGCTCGGCAAATGACCTAGTATGCTGAATTTAATCACTTAGTCACTCTTGTGAGCAAATAAATGGTTAGATTTGCGCAGTTAATCAAGATTTTTATCTGGTCTAATGTGGCAAACATGAAAAATATGGGGTTGACTATTGAACAGACACACGTTAAATATTAATCAATCTTTCGAAGCGAAACGAATAATTAATTACTTTTACTGAATACAATGACGACTATTAACCGTGCACTCCTCAGCCTCCTTATTCTCATTCTCGCAGGTCCTGCGCGGAGAATGTAGTGTTGCACGCTTAATAACACATTCAGCATTCATAAACCCCGCGCCCAACAACGCGGGGTTTTTTTGTTTATGGATTCGACGAACACCCAAAATTAGAGCCTAGACGTACCATGGAGAAACCAGATGTCTAACCGAGTGATAATATTTGATACGACCTTACGAGATGGTGAGCAAGCATTAGCGGCGAGTTTAACGGTTAAGGAAAAGCTACAGATAGCACTGTCACTCGAGCGTCTGGGAGTGGACGTCATGGAGGTGGGGTTTCCCGTCTCGTCACCGGGGGACTTCGAATCGGTGCAGACCATTGCCCGCACCATCAAGAATAGCCGGGTCTGTGCGCTTGCCAGGGCGCTTGAGAAAGATATCGACGCCGCGGCCCAGTCCTTGTCGGTGGCGGAGCAGTTTCGTATCCATACCTTCATCTCGACCTCGACCATACACGTTGAGAGCAAGCTTAAGCGCTCCTTCGATCAGGTGTTGGACATGGCGGTTGGCGCGGTGAAATATGCCCGCCGCTTCACCGACGATGTGGAGTTCTCCTGTGAAGATGCCGGTCGTACCCCCATAGATAACCTGTGCCGTATGGTCGAGGCCGCCATCAAGGCGGGCGCCAAGACCATCAACATTCCCGACACAGTTGGTTATACGGTGCCGAGCGAATTTGGCGGCATCATTCAAAACCTGTTCGATAGGGTGCCGAATATCGATCAGGCGGTGATATCAGTGCACTGTCACGACGATTTGGGCTTGTCGGTGGCAAACTCTATTACCGCGGTGCAGCACGGGGCACGTCAGATCGAGTGTACCGTCAACGGTATCGGCGAGCGCGCCGGTAACTGCTCCCTGGAAGAGATCGCCATGATCATCGCTACCCGCAAGGCCAGCCTGGGGCTGGAGACGGGGATCAATGCCAAAGAGATCCACCGCACCTCTAACCTGGTGAGCCAGCTGTGTAACATGCCGGTACAGGCAAACAAGGCGATCGTCGGCGCCAACGCCTTTACCCACTCCTCGGGTATCCATCAGGACGGCGTGCTGAAGTCGCAAAACACTTATGAAATCATGACGCCAGAGAGTATTGGTCTGAACCGCAACAACTTGAACATGACCTCACGCTCCGGCCGCCACGTGATCAAACATCGTATGGAAGAGATGGGCTATGGCGAGCAAGACTATGACATGGACACCCTGTACGAGGCCTTCCTGAAGCTGGCGGATAAGAAGGGGCAGGTGTTCGACTATGATCTGGAGGCCTTGGTGTACGTGGAGGCCCAGGCGGAAGATGAAAACCACTATGGCTTGCAGCAGCTGGTGGTGCACTCAGATTCGACTCAGGGACAGGCCACCGCAACAGTAACCCTAAGCATAGACGGGAAGGCGGTGACCGAGGCGGCAACGGGTAACGGACCAGTCGATGCGGCCTACAAGGCGATTGCCCGCGCCAGCGGCTGTGAGATCAACATCAGCAGCTATCAACTTAGCGCCAAGGGCCAAGGACAAGATGCCCTGGGACAGGTGGATATCACCGCCAAGTATCATGATCAGAGCTTCCACGGTGTGGGCCTGGCGACCGATGTGGTCGAGGCCTCGGCAGCGGCGCTGATCCACGTGATGAATCTGACCTGGCGCGCCGACAAGGTGGCCGAGAACAAGCATAAGTTAAAACAGGCGCGCACCGAGTTGGGCGGCGTATAACCAATTTTTAATTAAACAGCATAAAGACAATTAATTGCAGGGAGTCACTTGAGGTATGAGTTATCAAGTCGCGGTATTGGCCGGTGATGGGATCGGCCCTGAGGTTATGGCCGAAGCACGCAAGGTGCTAAAGGCGGTGGAAGAGCGTTTCTCGTTGGATATTGAGTATAGCGAATATGATGTGGGCGGCACGGCCATCGACAATCATGGTTGTCCGCTACCCGAGTCGACCTTGAAGGGCTGCGAGGCGGCCGACGCTATCCTGTTCGGCTCGGTAGGTGGCCCTAAGTGGGAGCATCTACCCCCCAACGATCAGCCAGAGCGTGGCGCCCTACTGCCGCTACGGGGACACTTCGAGCTGTTTTGTAACATGCGTCCGGCCAAGCTACACGTCGGCCTGGAGCATATGTCGCCGCTGCGTAGCGACATCTCGGCCCAGGGCTTCGATGTGCTTTGCGTGCGCGAGCTGACCGGTGGCATCTACTTCGGTAAGCCCAAGGGGCGACAGGGCGAGGGCGAGCAGGAAGAGGCCTTCGACACCATGCGCTATAGTCGCCGTGAGGTGCGCCGTATCGCCAAGATCGCCTTCGAGGCTGCTCGGGGCCGTCGCAAGAAGGTGACCTCAGTGGATAAGGCCAACGTACTGGCCTGCTCTGTGTTGTGGCGCGAAGTGGTCGAAGAGGTGGCCAAGGAGTTCCCGGATGTGGAGCTGGAACATATCTATATCGACAACGCCACCATGCAACTGCTGCGTCGTCCCTTCGATTTCGATGTGATGCTCTGCTCTAACCTGTTTGGCGACATCATCTCAGATGAGATCGCTATGCTGACCGGCTCCATGGGCTTGCTTTCATCGGTGAGTCTCAACAGCGATGGCTTTGGTCTGTATGAACCCGCAGGCGGTAGCGCGCCGGATATCGCCGGTCAAGGCATTGCCAACCCGATCGCACAGATCCTGTCTGCGGCGCTGCTTTTGCGCCACAGCCTCAAGGAAGAAGCGGCGGCTAAGGCGATTGAAGATGCGGTCGCCAAGGCATTGAGCGATGGCTATCTAACTGGAGAACTCTTGCCCGCAGATCAGCGTGACAAGGCAAAATCAACCCGCGAGATGGGCGACTATATTGCCCAAGCAGTCAGAGAGGCAAACTAATGGCGAAGACATTGTATGAAAAGGTATGGGACAGCCATATCGTAGCAGCCCCCGAAGGAGAGGCGCCGCTTATCTATGTGGATCGCCATCTGGTGCATGAGGTGACCTCGCCCCAGGCCTTCAGCGGCCTGAAAGTCGCCGGCCGTAAATTAAGGGCGCCAGAGAAGACCTTTGCCACCATGGATCACAACACCTCGACCAAGAGCGCCAGCCTGGATGCACTCAGCCCCATGGCGCGCACTCAGGTGGAGACGCTGGCACAAAACTGTAAAGAGTTTGGTGTGCGTTTATACGATATTCATCATAAGAATCAGGGGATTGTCCATGTGATGGGCCCCGAGCTTGGCATCACCTTGCCGGGCACTGTGATTGTGTGCGGCGACTCGCACACGGCGACCCATGGCGCCTTCGGCGCCTTGGCCTTCGGTATCGGCACCTCTGAGGTGGAGCATGTGATGGCCACCCAAACCCTGCGCCAGCTGAAAGCCAAGACCATGAAGATTGAGGTGCGCGGCCAGGTTGCCGATGGGATCACCGCCAAAGATATCGTGCTGGCTATCATAGGCAAGATAGGCATGGATGGCGGCACGGGTTATGTGGTGGAATTCTGCGGCGAGGCGATTGCCGCCCTGTCGATGGAAGGGCGCATGACAGTCTGTAACATGGCGATCGAGATGGGTGCCAAGGCGGGCATGATAGCGCCGGATCAGACCACCATTGATTACCTAGAAGGCCGTGAATTTGCGCCTAAGGGCGAAGCTTGGCTGCAGGCGGTCGCCGTCTGGAAGGCGCTGAAGTCTGACGAGGATGCCGTGTTCGATGCCCATGTGGTGCTGGAGGCGAGCGATATCGCGCCTCAGCTGACCTGGGGCACTAACCCAGGCCAGGTGGTGGCGATCGATCAGTGTGTGCCTAACCCAGAGGATGAGACAAACCCGACAGTGAAGGCGAGTATCGAGAAGGCGCTGGAGTATGTGGCGCTCACCCCTGGCACTCAGATGACAGATGTGAGCATCAACAAGGTGTTTATCGGCTCCTGTACCAACTCGCGCATCGAAGATCTGCGCTCGGCGGCTCAGCAGGCCAAGGGGCGTAAAGTGGCCGCCGGTGTCACGGCTATCGTGGTGCCGGGCTCAGGCTTGGTGAAGGAGCAGGCGGAGGCAGAAGGCCTGGATAAGATCTTTATCGACGCCGGGTTCGAATGGCGTCTGCCGGGTTGCTCCATGTGTCTGGCGATGAACGATGACAGGCTAGAGGCGGGGGATCGCTGCGCCTCGACCAGTAACCGTAACTTCGAGGGTCGTCAGGGTCGCGGTAGCCGCACTCATCTGGTGAGCCCTGCCATGGCCGCCGCAGCGGCGATTGCCGGTCATTTCGTCGATATTCGCAAGCCATACTAGGAGGGAGCGATGCAACCATTTACCACACACACAGGGCTTGCGGTGATCATCGACAGTGCCAATATCGATACGGATCAGATCATCCCTAAGCAATTTCTCTCTAAGGTCACCCGTGATGGCTTTGGGGTTCACCTGTTCCACGACTGGCGTTATCTGGATGACGCCGGCGATCAGCCTAATCCAGAGTTCAGCCTGAACCTGCCCCGTTACCAGGGAGCCTCTATCTTGCTGGCTAAGGAGAACTTTGGCTGTGGCTCGAGCCGCGAACATGCGCCCTGGGCCCTGGCCGATTTTGGCCTCAAGGTGATCATCGCGCCAAGTTTTGCCGATATCTTCTATGGCAACGCCATCAACAACGGCCTGTTGCCGGTTCGCCTCACCGAGGCGGAGGTGGTGCAATTGATGCAGGAGGTTGAAGCAGAAGAGGGGGCTCAGGTGAGCGTGGATCTGCAGGTCCAGACTGTGACCTCACCTTCTGGGGCAAGCTTTAGTTTCGATATTGCCCCGTCGGCTCGCCATAACCTGCTAAACGGCCTGGATGCCATAGGCATCAGCCTGGGTTACGGCGAGGCGATAGCGGCTTATGAGGCCGAGATCCCCAGCTGGCGCACCTAATGCTAAGAAGGCTTAACTCATTGCGCCCGATACATGTTTTAGGGATTAGACGCTTTAGGCGTTTGACGTACTAGAAATTAGGCGTACATCTGTACCTTAGGGTTATCGAATAGAGCCGATCGCAGTTTGCTGTGGTCGGCTTTTTGTTTACATTAGTGGCAATTAATCTTGTTAAGTCTATATTTTTCAGTTGGTTAATGCGGTATTTTGCCGTTCGCTAGCCATATGCGCAATGGGCTAGTGATTTATGCTGGTGATTTTGGGATTTTCAGGCGTACAGGTGTTAATCAAACACCTTTATTCTAATTGGTTGATATTGTTGTTCTTTGTTTTGGGTTGTTGATTTTTGCAAACTCCATTAAGTGAACGTGGATCACATTTTTGTACTTTACTTGGCGTTTAAAAGTCGGTTTTGGCTGGTTTTTGTATGCTATTTAGGCGTTTTAGCCAGCATTATTCGCTTAAATTCATTATTTGCTTGTAAAGATATTCTGCATCAGTAGACTGCGGCTCACTCAATATCTGGAGCCTTTGCTCTAGGTTGTCATAATAACAAGAGAGCCATGATGAAGAAGCATATTTTATCTTTAGCTGTAGTTGCTGCCATCGCCACGCCGCTATCTCAAGTTCAGGCCGCTGGATTTCAACTTGCCGAATATTCTGCCACGGGTCTAGGCCGTGCCTTTGCGGGTGAGGCGGCCATGGCCGACAACGCCGCTGCTCAGGCGCGCAACCCTGCTATGTTGACCTACCTCGAGGGACGTCAGCTGTCGCTTGGTGGTATCTATGTAATGCCAAACGTCGACGTAGAGGGTGACGTGACGCTGGCTTCACCTGTGTTAGGGCCTCAGGGCGTGACCATGAACGCCGATGCCCTGGATGTGGCTGACGACGCCCTGGTGCCTAACTTCTACTACTCAAACCAGCTTAACGACCAGTGGACCTGGGGTTTAGCGGTCAACTCTAACTATGGTCTGGCGACCGAGGTGCCGAGCACCCATCCTACCGCTATCTTTGGTAAAGAAACCTCAGTGACCACTGTGGAGTTTAATCCAAATCTGGCTTACAAGGTGTCTGAGGCCGTTTCTGTCGGTGCGGGCCTGCGTATCGTCTATGGCGAAGGTAAGATTGGCGCCTCTACGCCGGCTTGGGTCGATGGCATCAAGGCGATCCCTACTCTGCCTGCCGAGATCGCAGGCGCACTACCACCAGGTGGCACCAGCCTGAAATCGATGGAAGGCGATGATATTGGCTACGGTTGGCAGCTGGGTGCCAGCTGGCAGATCAACCCGGCGCACCGTATCGGTCTGGCCTATCACAGTGGCGTCGAGCTGGAACTCGACGGTCATGCCTCTGGCCTGATCTACAACGGTGGTCAGGATGTGGAGATCGAGGGTTATATGCCACTCGAGCTACCAGCCTTTGCCGAGTTGGCCTCTTACCATCAGCTCACCGACAACTGGGCGATGCATGCCAGCATTAACTGGACCCAGTGGAGCGTGTTCGATCAACTGGTGGCTTACTTCCCAGGCGAGCAGAAGCCTGTTGGCGGCCTGGAGTCGGACCTGGTGAAGGTTGAGAACTTTAAAGACAACTGGCGTTTCGCCCTAGGCACCAGCTATCAGCTAAGCGATAAGTGGCTGGTACGAGGTGGTGTGGCGCTGGATAAGACGGCGGTAGAAGATGAGTATCGCACCATCACTATCCCCGATTCAGACCGTCTGTGGTTCAGTGCGGGTGCTGGCTATCAAGCCTCTAAGAACCTGACCCTGGACTTTGCCGTGACTTACATCAAGGCCCACGGTGATGCGCCGATCAACGAGACCATGAACCTGATGAACCTGGCTCAGGTGAGCTTTAACGGTGAAGCGGGTGGCGATGTCTGGTTGCTGGGCGCTCAGTTAAGCTACAAGATGTAACTTAATGCCCTAGTGCAACTTAAAGCCCAAGGGCTAGTTAAGTTAAACGAAAATGCCTCACCTATGTGGGGCATTTTTTTATCTGAATATTTGTTGGCTATCTGAACTTCATCGGATTATATTCGTCTAATTATCAACATATTTTTAGCGCTAATCGATCCACTATTGCCCCACAGCCAACAGAGCGGGGCGATAGGCGCGATGAACCAACAATAAGAGGTGTCCCATGAAACCCTATCTTCTGGCTGCAAGCATAGCATTACTGCCGATATCGGCCTTCGCCGACCCGAGTGCGACGCAAGTGGTGAAAGGGTTTATCGACGCCTATAACCAGCACAGTGTCGAGAAAATGCTGACCCATGTGTCGGACGATGTGCGCTGGATGCATATCTCTGGCAGCAAGATAGAGGTTGAAACCTCGGATAAGGCGCAATTTGGCGCCGCCATGACAGACTATTTCGAGACCCTCACCGGCGCCCAGGCCACCATACTCGAGCTGATCGACTCTTCTCACTATGTCAGCACGGTAGAGCGTGTGACCTGGGAGAACGATGGTGAGCAACTCAGCCAGTGCAGCATAGGTAATTTCCGCGTGCAGGACGGTAAGATAGCCGAGTTTTGGTATCTGCCCGCCCACGCCTGTGACGAGCAGTTAGAGGCCGCCGAACAAGTTGAGCCTGAGCCAGAGCTCGATCCGAATCAGCCTAACCAGCAGTAGCGGAGGCGTTCGTGCAACAGAAGTATGTCATCGCACTCGATCAGGGCACGACCAGTTCGCGTACCATCATCTTCGATCACGACGCCAATGTCGTCGCCATCTCCCAGCGAGAGTTTTCCCAGATCTATCCTAAGGCGGGTTGGGTGGAACACGATCCCATGGAGATCTGGGCTTCCCAGAGCTCGACCCTGATCGAGGCCCTCGCTAGGGCGGGGATCCACAGCGACGAGGTCGCCAGCATCGGCATCACCAATCAGCGTGAAACTACTGTTCTGTGGGACAAAAGCACGGGTAAACCCATCTACAACGCCATCGTCTGGCAGTGTCGCCGCAGCCAACCCCTGTGTGAATCCCTGAGGGAGGCGGGCTATGAGGATTACATCCGGCAGAATACTGGCCTGGTGTTAGACCCCTATTTCTCGGCCACCAAGATCCGTTGGATCCTCGACAATGTCGAGGGCGCCAGAGAGAAGGCCGAGGCCGGCGAGCTGCTGTTTGGCACCATAGATACCTGGCTGGTGTGGAAACTTACCGAGGGTAAGGTGCATGTGACCGACCCCACCAATGCCTCGCGCACCATGCTGTACAACATACATCAGCAGGCCTGGGATCCTGTGTTGCTCGAGGCGCTGGAAATTCCCGCGAGTATCCTGCCCGAGGTGAAACCTTCATGTGCCGTATACGGCAAGACCAGAATTGCCGGGGAGGGGGGCGAGATCCCCGTGGCCGGAATGGCGGGGGATCAGCAATCGGCCCTGTTCGGTCAGCTGTGTATCGACGAGGGGATGGCCAAGAACACCTATGGCACAGGCTGCTTCCTGTTGATGAACACAGGTTTGCAGGCGGTGCAATCTAATCATGGCCTGTTGACCACCATAGCCGTGGGGCCTAAGGGCGAGGTCAACTATGCCCTGGAGGGCTCGGTATTCATGGGCGGCGCCACCATTCAGTGGCTGCGCGATGAGCTGGGGCTGATCCGCGACGCCCAGGACACGGAATATTTTGCCCTTAAGGTCAGCGACAACAACGGCGTGTATCTGGTACCGGCCTTCGTGGGACTGGGGGCGCCCTATTGGGATGCCAGTGCCCGCGGTGCCTTGGTCGGCCTCTCCAGGGGAGCGAATCGCAACCATATCATCCGCGCCGCCCTCGAGGCGATTGCTTATCAAAGCCGGGATCTGCTTGATGCCATGACCAAAGACAGTGGCGTGCAGCTGAAACAGCTCAAGGTGGATGGTGGCGCGGTCGCCAACGATTTTCTGATGCAGTTTCAGGCGGATATTACCGATGTCGAGGTGCAGCGGCCTAAGGTGACGGAAACCACGGCCATGGGGGCGGCTTTCCTGGCGGGACTCGCGGTAGGCTTTTGGCAATCGACAGCCGAATTGAAACACAAGGCGGGCGTGGAGCGCTGCTTTAAGCCAGCCATCGCTGACGATGAACGTGAAGCCTTGTATCTTGGATGGAAACGCGCGGTCGCTCAGGTGACCAATGAATCTGTGGGCTAATCGCTAGACGCTGATATTAGGCGTTGATATTAGGCATCGATATTAAACGTCGATATCGATGCGGGGCAGTGGTGAGTCCAGCGCTTCCTTTTCGGCCTCTTCTTCGGCCTGTTTCTGGGCCTGTAGGCGTCTCGCCTGGCCGCGGCGATCGTCGCGTCCGGGTCTGGGGTTGATGCGCCTGTCAGTCTGGCGACGACGTTCCAGATGGGGCGGCAGCTGCGACTGGGGCGCCTCATGACTGTCGGCATGGATGGCATCTATGTGTTCAGTCTGATCCACCACGCGCTTACGTGTTATCGCACGTTGTACCGGTCTGGCTAACATGGCGTACAGGCTATCTAGGGCAACCATCTCTCCTCCTCTTTAGGTTAGGTGTAACTCCTCTAACCTATTTATCGGCCGCTTCTGCTTAAAATTTAGACATCTTGTTCGCTATATTCGTTCAAAGTGGCCGTTTCGTTCAGAAGGGCAGCTTTGGTCAAGAGGGCTTCTGTCGTTCTCCAGGGCTGCTTTCGTTTACGAGGAGGCCTGAGCCGGACTCACTGCCTGCTCGGCATCACTCTGTGCCTTCTGCCAAAACCTAAGCTGGGCGCGGCTGGTGAGCGCTATCTTGCCTTGGTGGCAGTTATGCTGACAGCTGAGGCGAATACCCTGGGCTAAATGTTCCTGCTTGAGGCGGGCTTGCTCTTCGACGGTTGCCTGCGGCGCCTGCTCCAGGAAGCGGACGCGGCACATGCCGCACTGACTACCACCGCCACACTGGCTGGGGATGCGAATTCTGTCGTGGTTAAGGTTATCCAGCAGATTGCCAGGGGGCAGTATGAGGCTTTCGAGTGGTTCGCCGTCCGGTGAGAGTAAGGTTAGCTGCCGCTCCCCCTTGTCTGCGCTTTTATTTGTCTGCCAGCTGAAATAGTCACCGGCGGCCAGTTTGCGCGTTAGCACCCAGGTGCCGCTGAGGCCGAGCAGCAGGGCGGCGAAGGCAATCAGCTGGGTCGCCAGGTGATTGAAGCTAACGCCATTATTCGGGAAATAGTCGATAAAGTGCAGCATGAAGAGCAGCTGCTTGAATCGCGAGCCCTGGTTTTCGTGGGCCTTGACCAGACCGCTCTGGCCGTCGATGAAGATCTGCGTGCCTAGCTCATCCTGGGTATCGAAGCGGTAGAAGGCCGGGTTGCCGCCATAGCGCTGCGCTGCTTCTTTATCGACAATGGGCGAGGAGAGCCTAGCTTCCCCTAAATAACTCTGCCGGGCGAGCCGTATCAGCTGCTCGTTATTCAAGTTCACCGCCTCGCCGGTATCGCCCCAATAGGCGAGGGTGCCGGCGCTCGTCCTCAGGCGATAGACCGGGCGCTCTAGTAGCGTGGCGAGCTCGACACCCTTAAGGCTTAATTGCTCAGCGTTCTTATTTGTCTGTTGATTAGTAATTTCTGCTAGCGTCACCGTCGGTTGAATTAACCTGACGCTGTTTTGCGCTTGGTTACCAGGCTTGGCGCGCATGGTATTGGCATCTAACAGCTGCTCATCGATCAGGTTAAAGGCCAGGCCGGTCAGGGTCCAGATGATCAGCTGTATGCCGACTATGAGTCCCAGGATGCGATGTAAACTTCTTGCGCTAATCATGCTAAGTCTCATGCTGGCTCCTCCTCGCCCCGTTTAAAGGCGATGAGCAGTAGCAGGGCGCCGGAAAGCGCCGTCAATAGTGCCAGCAGACTAAAGCCGGTCAATAGTGGATTGTGCACATCTTCCCTAGTGTCATAGTCCATGATGTGCAGCATCCACATGAGGTCGAACAGGCGCCAGAAGTCATGGCGCTTGGCCAACAACTCGCCGCTGCTGGCCGAGATGTAGAGGCGCGAGTCGAAGGCATCGTTAAGGTTTATCTGCCACAGGGGCAGGCCTCGTCCACCGATCTCGGCCGGTGCAGATTTGGTTAACAGCTCACTGCTGGCATTAGACAGTGAGCCGGGATGGAGCAGGCGGGCAAGCTGCATCGCATCCTGCTGGGTTAGCGGCTCGAGCGGCTCGCCATTTTGGCCCGAGAGATAGAGAGCTTTGCCGTCGAGCCTGAGTTTATAGACAGGGCCAAGGGCTGTAGGGAGTAGCTCTAGTCTATTGGCCTCGGGATAGCGTGAGAGGATCGCCTCGGGCGATATGGTTAGCTGACTAGCGTCCAGCGTGAGCCTGGACTCGTCAACGAGATGATCGCCATGGATATAGTCGATATCCATGATCACCATATAAAGGCCGGAAATTAACCAGATGAGGAGTTGTGCCCCCATGAACAGGGTCAACCATTTGTGTGATTTTCGAAGCCAGCGGCTCTGTTTGGGTGTTAGCATGATTTTGTGTTTTTATTGGCCATCATAGGGATCAAGCTGCCTTTGGGCAAGGCATAATGGGCGTGACTCCAACTGCTTAGGGTCGAACAGACGCGTCGGTTTCATCTGCTCGCGCCGATCCCACAGATCATGGCCTGAATTTGGGACGGCGATCCACTTATCGATCCACTAAAGCCTGTAGGTCCTCCACTTCTGTTTGTTTTTTCAACATATTTGACCCTGAAATTCCCACAAATTGTCCCTGGTTTGGCTGTAGTTACAAATTTACAAACTGGCTGCGAACCCGCTTGAATACTGGCTTTATAAATGGTGGCATCCCTTGACAATGCTTGCACACTATCTCTAAACTTAGCATTTGTGGGAAATTGTGGATATTTGTGGATCTATTAACCAGAAAAACAAGGACGAGCTAACGTGTTTCGTGGAGCGAGTGCTATTAATCTTGACGCCAAAGGCCGGATCGCGATCCCAAAGCGATACCGCGAGCGCCTGCACGTCGATTTTAACAGCCAGCTGGTGATCACGGTCGATTTCGATGCCGCCTGTTTGCTCATCTATCCACTCGAGGCTTGGAAAGCGATAGAAGCCAAGCTGTTACTGCTGTCGGATACCCAGGGACCAGAACGCGCCATGAAGCGCTTGTTACTCGGTTACGCCCATGAGTGCGAGTTAGACAGCAATGGTCGCCTGCTACTGCCCCCACCGCTACGCCAATATGCCAATCTGGACAAGCATGCCATGCTGGTGGGGCAATTGAACAAGTTTGAGCTGTGGGATGAGGCGGCCTGGCAGCAACAGATTGAACTTAGCCGTGAAACGATTCAAAGCGATGCCTTTGCCAATAGTGAGCGTTTGGCGGACTTCTCTTTGTGATAAGAGAATAACCATAAGTTAAAGAAGAGAGCGATGACTCAAGAATTTGCGCATTTATCCGTGCTGCTGACGGAAACGGTAGCCGGACTCAACATCAAGCCAGAGGGCATCTATATCGATGGCACCTTCGGCCGCGGCGGACACTCTCGTGAAGTGCTCAAGCAATTGGGCCCTAATGGTCGCCTGATAGCCATCGACCGCGATCCTCAGGCGATCGCCGCCGCAGAGCAATTTGCCGATGATGCGCGTTTCTCTATCGTTCATGGTGGTTTTGGCCAGCTGGCCCAATATGTCGACGATCTCGGCCTCAGAGGCAAGATCGACGGCATTCTGTTCGATTTTGGCGTCTCTTCCCCTCAGCTAGACGATGCCGAGCGCGGCTTTAGCTTCCTGCGTGACGGTCCGCTGGACATGCGCATGGATAACTCCCAGGGAGAGACCGCCGCCGAGTGGCTGGCCCGCGCCGAGATAGAAGATATGGCCTGGGTATTTAAGACCTATGGCGAGGAGAAGAACGCCCGTCATATCGCTCGCTGCATCGCCGCCGACCGAGATAAGACGCCTTTCTTGCGCACCAAGGAGCTGGCGGATCTGATCGCCCGTGTGAGCAAGAGCAAGGAGCGTAACAAGCATCCGGCGACCCGCGTATTCCAGGCGATCCGTATCTATATCAACAGCGAGCTGGAGCAGATCGATCAGGCGCTGGAAGGAGCGGTTACCGTATTGGCGCCCCAGGGACGTCTATCGGTGATCAGCTTCCATTCGCTGGAAGACCGTATGGTGAAGCGTTTTATTCGCCGCCATAGCCAAGGTGAGTCAGTGCCCCACGGGTTACCGCTGACCGAGGCTGAAATAAATAAGACACGATTACTCAAGGCCGTGGGTAAGGCGATTAAGCCGTCTGCCGAGGAAATTGACCGTAATGCCAGGGCGCGTAGCTCAGTATTGCGGGTTGCCGAGCGATTAGACTACTAATCCTGTCGAGCAGACGTAAGAGACTAGGGGAACGCTAGTGAGTAAGTCACAACTTAACCTGACTCGTATCGTATTACTCGATCTTTGGCACCACAAGTGGGTGCTGTTGATGGCTTTTATTGTGATTGCGAATGCCATTTTGGTGGTTTACACCAGCCATTCTAGTCGCAAGTACACCAGCCAGTGGGATCAGTTGCTGCAGGAGCGTGACCGCTTGGATATCGAATGGCGCAACCTGTTGCTGGAAGAGCAGTCGCAGTCGGAACATAGCAGGGTGACACGGATTGCCACGAAAGAGCTGGAGATGAAGCGGCCGTTACCCAACGAAGAAGTGGTGGTGAGAGTACCATGAGCAAGCAGGCGAAACGTAAACAGAAACCACAGCTGATCCACTGGCGTCTCTACGTCGTGGTCGGTTTCGTGTGTCTGCTGTTTACCAGCCTGGTGGGCCGGGCCGCCTATATTCAGATCATCGAGCCGGAAAAACTGCGTCACGAGAGTGACATGCGCACCCTGCGTACCACGAGTAACGAGGTGCACCGCGGCATGATCACCGACCGCAACGGCGAGATGCTGGCGGTGAGCGTACCGGTCAAGGCGGTCTATGCCGATCCTAAGGTGGTGCACGATCGTAACGGCTTCGCCGATATGCGACGCTGGCAGGCGCTGGCCGACGTGCTGCACGAGCCCAAGGAGGAGATCCTGGCGCGGGTGCAGACTAATCCCAAGAAACGTTTTACCTACTTAAAGCGTCAGGTTACACCTGCGGTGGCCGAGTATATCAAGCAGCTCAAGCTGCCCGGCGTCTACCTTAAGGCCGAATCGCGCCGCTACTATCCGACCAGTGAGATCAGCGCCCAGCTGGTGGGCCTGACCAATATCGACGATAAGGGCATCGAAGGGATCGAGAGCACCTATGACGACTGGCTCACGGGTACGCCCACCAAGCACAAGGTGCGTAAGTCCCGTGACGGCCACGTGGTGGAGCGCCTGGATACGGTGCAGACCGGCGAGAGCTCTAACGATCTGGTGCTGAGTATCGATCAGCGTATCCAGCAGCTGGCCTACCGCGAGATCAAGCGCGCGACCGAGATCAACCAGGCTACCTCGGCCTCTATCGTGGTGCTCGACGTGCACACCGGCGAAGTGTTGGCCATGGCGAACACCCCCAGCTACAACCCCAACTCCCGCGATAACCTGCAAAGCTATCGTATGCGTAACCGGGCCCTGACCGACGCCTATGAGCCGGGTTCCACCATCAAGCCCTTCGTGGTCGCCGCGGCGCTCGAGGCCGGCACCATCAAGGAAGAACAGATCTTCAAGACACATCCTGGTCGAGTGCGTATCGGCGGCAAGATAGTGCGTGACGGTCGCAACTATGGCGACATGTCACTGGCCGACGTCTTGGTGCATTCCAGTAACGTGGGGATGACACAGATCGCATTGTCTATGCCGGTACAGGAGCTGCTGGGTTACTACCAGGCCATGGGGCTGGGTAACTATTCTGGCATCAACCTGCCGGGCGAGAGCGCCGGTCTTATCCACGACCGTCGTCGCTGGTCCGATTTTGAGCGGGCAACTCTCTCCTTCGGCTATGCCCTAACCGTCACACCACTGCAGATCGCCCGCATGTACGCCATGTTGGGCAGCGGCGGCGTGCTCTATCCCTCGTCGATCCTCAAGCTGAAGAAGGAACCCGAGGGCGAGCAGGTGATCTCACCCGAGGTGGCTCGCAGCGTGATGCAGATGCTGATCGGGGTGACCGAGCCTGGCGGCACCGCCAAGAAGGCCCATATCGATGGCTACCCGGTTGCGGGTAAGACGGGGACCGCCCGTAAGGCCGTGGCCGGTGGCTATGGTGAAGATTATGTCGCCCTGTTTGCCGGGGTCGCGCCCGTACACAATCCGAGACTCGCCATGGTGGTGGTAGTCAATGAGCCCAAGGGCGATCGTTATTATGGCGGCGATGTGGCCGCTCCCGTGTTTGCCAAAGTGATGTCAGGGGCACTACAGATGTTAAATGTTGAGCCGATCAGCGCTCGAGAAAAAGTTCAATTGGCCGGTAATGTCAGGAGGGGCGAATAATGCAGCTATGCGATCTCCTAGCCCCCTGGTTTCATTATGCTGGTGGCGAATCCCTCAGCCATCTGACGCTGGATAGTCGTGAGATAGGCCAGGGCAGCGTGTTTGTCGCTGTGCCCGGTCACAGGGTCGATGGCAGAGACTATGTCGATACCGCCCTGTCGCAAGGAGCCGTAGCGGCACTTATTCATACCGACGACCCGGCAGAGCATGGCAAGGTGAGCCAGGACAATGGCCTGCGTATCTATTTCTTTCAGCTGCAGCGTCAGCTGTCGGCGCTTGCCTCTCAGCTCTATGTGCTGGGACGGGATAGGATCAAGCTGATCGGCGTAACCGGCACTAATGGCAAGACATCCGTAACCCAGCTGATCGCTCAGCTAAGCGACGGTCTGGGCAAGCCGGCCGCCGTCATGGGCACCCTAGGCAATGGCCTGTGGGGCCAGCTGGTCGACAGCGGTAACACCACGGCGGATCCCATTACCGTGATGCGCCAGCTAGAAGATTTTGACCGCCAGGGCACGGCCGTGTGCGCCATGGAGGTGTCCAGTCATGGCCTGGTGCAGGGGCGCGTAGACGCCGTGCCTTTCGATGTGGCCGTGTTTACCAATCTGAGTCGGGATCATCTGGATTATCACGGCTCTATGGATGCCTATGGTGCGGCCAAGCAGCGCCTGTTTAGATTCAGTTCACTGAGCCACGGCCTGATCAACCTAGACGATCCTGTTGGGCGTCAGTGGATCCAGGATAAACGCTGCAAGGGGCTGGTGGGCTTTAGCATTCAAGGCCAGGAAGGCGCCGCTATCTATACCAAAGAGGTGAAGCAGCATAACCAAGGCGTCAGCGCGACCTTAGTCTGGCCCGAAGGCGAGGCGAAGATCGACTCGCCCCTGCTGGGTATCTTCAATCTGTCTAACCTGGTGGCGGCCTTGGGCGCCCTCTATCTGAGCGGATATTCGATGGCGCAGCTGCTAACTCAGGTATCCAGCCTTAAGCCTGTGGCGGGGCGCATGGAGCGTTTTACCACGCCTGAAGGCGTTACCCTGGTGGTGGATTACGCCCATACGCCGGACGCCATAGAGCAGGCGCTACTAGCCCTGCGCGGTCACTGCCGCGGCAAGCTGTGGTGCGTCTTTGGCTGTGGTGGCGACCGTGATAAGGGCAAACGCCCCCTGATGGCCCGCGCCGCCGAGGAGAACGCCGACTGCGTCATGGTGACCAGCGACAATGCTCGCAGTGAAGATCCCATGGCGATCATTCAAGATGTATTGGCCGGGCTCAACAAGCCGCAGATCGCCCTGACTCAGGTCGATAGACAGCAGGCGATCCGCGAGGTGGTGACTCTGGCCTCCAGCGGCGACCTCATTTTGCTGGCCGGTAAGGGCCATGAGACCTATCAGGAGATCGCCGGCAAGCGCCTGGATTATGATGAACGCGCCCTGGCGGCGGCAATTGCGAGGGGCGGCAAATGATCCCACTTAAACTGTCAGAGCTCGCCAAGGTTTTGAATGCCAAGCAAATCGGCGACGATTTGAGCGTCAGCAAGGTATCGAGCGATAGCCGGGTGGTGGATGCCCAGACTCTGTTTGTCGCCTTAAAAGGTGAACGTTTCGATGCCCACGATTTTGCCGCCAAGGCGGTAGCTGACGGCGCCTGTGCCTTGTTAGTAGAGCGAGAACTGCCGATTGCCGCGCCGCAACTCATAGTGGCTAACAGCCAGAAAGCCATGGGCCAGATTGGTGCCCATGTGAAGCGGTGCGTCGCGCCCAAGAGCGTGGCCCTGACCGGCTCGAACGGCAAGACCAGCGTCAAGGAGATGGTGGCGACCATATTGTCGACCCAGCATCAGGTGCTCTATACCGCGGGCAACTTCAACAACGAAGTGGGTGTGCCGCTGACCCTGCTGCGCCTCGAGCCGCAACACGAATATGGCGTGTTCGAACTGGGTGCCAATCATCTCGGCGAGATTAATTACACTTCATCTTTAGTGCAACCCGATGTGGCGATGGTTAATAATGTCGCCTCGGCGCATTTAGAGGGTTTTGGCTCGCTCGAAGGCGTGGCTAAGGCCAAGTCTGAGATCTTCCTCCACCTGGCTAAGGATGGCGTCGCCGTGATCAATGCCGACGACGCATTTGCCGATGTGATGCGACGCGCGGCCGCTAGCCATACCCAGTTGAGTTTTTCATCCCAGGGGAATCCTGCAGATGTCAGCGCCCATGAGCTCAGCGCCGACGCCTTGGGCTGTTATCGCTTTCGAATCGCCTATCGGGATGAGCAACGTACCGTCAGCCTGCCGCTGTCGGGCCGTCATCAGGTGAGTAACGCCCTGGCGGCGACCAGCATCTGTCTGGCGCTGGGATTGTCGCTGGATGAGATAGTTCAAGGGCTTATGCGGTTACAACCCGTGAAGGGGCGTATGCAGCCGACGCGTCTGGGACGTTTCTTGCTGATAGACGACACCTATAACGCCAATCCGGCCTCGGTGGGGGCGGCAATCGACTGGCTTCAAGAAATTGAAGGAAATCGCTGTTTAGTGCTGGGCGATTTAGGCGAATTAGGTGACAATGCGTCCCTTTTACATCGGCAGCTGGGCGAGAAGGCCAAGCAGCAGGGGATCGATGCCTTGTATTCACTGGGAGAGTTGAGTCGGGCGAGTAGCGAGGCTTTCGCCGGCAAGCATTTCACCGACTTAGATGCATTGGTTGTTGATTTAGTTAGTTATTTTAACCAGTTAACCGGCAAGGTGACTGTGTTAGTTAAGGGGTCTCGAAGCGCCAGAATGGAGCGGGTTGTCGAGGCCCTCATTGCCGCCTTTGAGCGCAAGGAGTTGTTTTAATGCTGGTTTATCTGGCTGAGTACCTAACCCAGTTTTATACCGGGTTTAACGTTTTCTCATATGTGACCTTCAGGGCGATCCTGGGGCTCTTGACCGCCATGGTGTTTAGCCTGTGGTGGGGACCTAAGATGATCGAGCGTCTGCAACTGCTGCAGATAGGTCAGGTGGTTCGTAACGAAGGACCCGAGTCGCATTTTGCCAAGCGCGGCACACCGACCATGGGTGGCCTGTTGATCTTGGCCGGCGTCTTCATCAGCGTGTTGCTGTGGGGCGATCTGGGTAGCCGCTACGTGTGGGTCATGCTTTTCGTGCTGGGCGCCTTTGGCCTGATCGGCTTTATCGATGATTATCGCAAGGTGGTGCGCAAGGACACCAAGGGACTTATCGCGCGCTGGAAGTATATCTTGCAGTCCCTGGCGGCCTTGGCCATCGCCTTCTATCTGTACGCCTCGGCGGGCAGTGAAGGTGAGACCCAATTGGTCTTGCCTTTCTTTAAGGATGTGATGCCACAGCTGGGCGCCTTCTTCATCCTGCTGGCCTACTTCACCATAGTGGGCTCGAGCAACGCGGTGAACCTGACCGATGGTCTGGATGGTCTGGCGATTATGCCGACCGTGATGGTGGCGGCTGCTTTTGCGCTGATCGCCTATCTGTCTGGTCACGTGCAGTTTGCCAACTACCTGCATATTCCTTATCTGCCTGGCTCGGGCGAGCTGGTGATCGTCTGCACCGCTATCGTCGGTGCGGGATTGGGCTTTTTGTGGTTCAACACCTATCCGGCCCAGGTCTTCATGGGTGACGTGGGATCCCTTTCTCTGGGCGCGGCACTGGGCACCATCGCCGTGTTGGTGCGTCAGGAGATCCTCTTGGTGATCATGGGTGGCGTATTCGTGATGGAGACGGTTTCTGTGATCCTGCAGGTCGGCTCTTATAAGTTACGCGGCCAACGCATCTTCAGGATGGCACCTATCCATCACCACTACGAGCTGAAAGGTTGGCCCGAGCCCAGGGTGATCGTGCGTTTCTGGATCATCTCCCTCTTCCTGGTGTTGCTAGGCTTAGCAACCTTAAAGTTAAGGTAAGACGCCATGGCGAGTCAGTATACGCACATAGTATTAGGATTGGGGGCCACAGGGCTCTCTGTGGTGCGTTATCTCATTAAGCAGGGGATCACGCCACTGGTGATGGACAGCCGCGAGAATCCGCCGGGTCGCGAGACCCTGAGCCAGGAGTTTCCCGAGGTGCTACTGCTCACCGGCGGTTTTGATTGCCGCTACCTGGTACAGGCTAGCCAGATAGTCGTTAGCCCCGGGATCCCGCTGGATACCGCCGAGGTGCGCGCCGCGGTGGATATGGGCATAGATATCGTCGGCGATGTCGAGCTGTTTGCCAGAGCGCTGGCAGATCGCCCCGCCTGCGTCATCGGCATCACGGGTTCTAACGGTAAGTCGACCGTGACCACGCTGGTGGGTGAGATGGCCGCCAAGGCGGGCCTCAAGGTGGCCGTGGGCGGCAATATCGGCGTGCCCGTGCTGGACCTGCTGGATGGTGACCATGAGCTGTTTGTGCTCGAGCTATCTAGCTTCCAGCTGGAGACGACATCCAGCCTCAACTGCATTAGTGCCACCTGCCTGAATATCAGCGAAGATCACATGGACAGGTATTCGGATCTCGAGAGTTATCGTCAGGCCAAGCTGCGTCTGTATGACCAGACCAAGCTGGCGATCTTCAATCGCGACGATCTGCTGACTCGCCCGAATGAGCCGATGAACCAGAACAGCTTTGGCCTCTCTCTTCCTGAGGGAGACGAGTGGGGCGTTAACCACGGCGTCCTGGTGCATGGCACGACCGAATATGTTGCCGGCGATCAGGTTTCACTGGTGGGCAGTCACAACCAGGCCAACTTGCTGGTCGCCATGGCCCTGGCCGATAGCGCCGGTGTCGATAAGGCGGCCATGGTCGAGGTGGCGAAACAGTTCAAGGGGCTGGCCCATAGATGCGAGCTCGTGGGTAAGCATCAGGGCGTGAGCTATGTGAACGATTCCAAGGCGACCAATGTGGGCGCCACCATAGCGGCCCTGCAGGGGCTGAGTGACCATGAGGGTCAGATTATTTTAATCGCCGGCGGTGATGGCAAGGGCGCCGATTTCTCGGCGCTACGCGGCGCACTGCTGGGCGTTGCTCAGGTGATCACCCTGGGGCAGGATGGCGACAAAATTGCCGAGCAGTTCGACGGTGCCGTTCGCGTCGAGTCGATGCAAGAGGCGGTCGCTCAGGCGGCTCAGCTGGCTAAGCCGGGCGATCTGGTCTTGCTGTCGCCTGCCTGTGCCAGTTTGGATATGTACGCCAACTTCATGGCCAGGGGCGATGATTTTCGTGCCCAGGTGAATGCCTTGGCCCAAGAGGTGATGCATGCGTAGCGACGAGCGTCAACTAAGCCTGTTTGGCAGCTCCCTTAGCTGGTCGCTGCCGAACCTGTTTAGTCAACGCGAAGCGCCGGGCATGCAGCTCTATGACAGAGCTTTGCTGTTTGCGATCATCTCCCTGATAAGTTTCGGCTTCATCATGGTGATGTCGGCCTCTATGCCTGAGGCCACGAGTTTGACGGGTAACCCCTACCACTTCGTGTGGCGCCATGTGGCTTACCTGATGGGGTGCGCCCTGATCGCCGCCGTGGTGTTGCAGATAGAGATGCATAGCTGGCAGCAGCTGAGTCCTATCTTGCTGCTGGTCGTCGGCATCATGTTAGTGGCTGTGCCGATCGTGGGTACCACGGTAAACGGGGCGACCCGTTGGCTGTCGGTGGGGCCTATCCGTATTCAGGTGGCCGAGATCGCCAAGTTTGCTTTCGCCATCTATATGGCGGGTTATCTGGTGCGGCGGCATCAGGAGGTGCGGGAAAACGCCAAGGGCTTCTATAAGCCGATTGCCGTGTTTGCCGTGTATGCCTTTCTGATTTTGCTACAGCCAGACCTCGGTACCGTGGTGGTGTTGTTTGTCGGCACAGTTGGTTTGTTGTTTTTAGCCGGTGCAAGATTGCTCGATTTCTTCGCGCTGATCTTGACCGGGGCCATGGCCTTCGTCGGCCTGGTATTGCTGGAGCCTTACCGTATGCGACGGGTGACCTCATTTTTGGACCCTTGGCAGGATCCCTTCGGTAGCGGTTATCAGCTGACCCAATCCTTAATGGCCTATGGCCGCGGCGATTGGCTGGGACAGGGCTTGGGCAACAGCATTCAGAAGCTGGAGTACCTGCCCGAGGCCCACACGGATTTTATCTTTGCCGTGATCGGCGAAGAGCTAGGATTTCTCGGCATTATCGCTGTGTTGTCGGTACTGCTGTTTGTCGCCCTGAGAGCGATAAAGCTGGGTAACCTGTGTCTGCTTGGCGATCGGGCCTTCGAGGGCTATCTGGCCTATGGCATAGGCATCTGGATCTGTTTCCAGACTGTGGTCAACGTGGGCGCCAGCATAGGCATGTTGCCCACCAAGGGGCTGACACTGCCCTTCATCAGTTATGGCGGCAGTAGCCTGTGGGTGATGACGGCGGCGGCAATGATATTGATCCGTATCGATCATGAGAGAAGATTAAGCCTGATCCAGGCAGTACAAGGCAAGGTGAAATAGATGGCGTCAGAGAAACGTATTTTGATCATGGCGGGCGGCACGGGCGGACACGTGTTCCCGGCGCTTGCCGTGGCCAAAGCGTTAGCCAAGCAGGGCTGGCAGGTGCGCTGGCTTGGCACCGCCGATCGTATGGAGGCACGTCTGGTGCCTCAGCATGGTTTCGATATCGATTTTATCGATATCAAGGGGGTGCGCGGCAACGGCTTGATCCGTAAGCTCGCGGCGCCCTTTAAGATCTTACGTTCCATCATGCAGGCGCGTGAGGTGATCAAAGAGTTTAAACCCGATGTGGTGCTCGGCATGGGCGGATTCGCCAGCGGCCCGGGTGGGGTTGCCGCCAAGCTAAGCGGCATCCCTCTGGTGCTGCACGAGCAAAACGCCATCCCAGGCATGACCAACAAGTTGTTGTCGCGCATCGCTACCCGCGTGCTGTGCGCCTTCGAAAACACCTTCGAGGGCAATGCCGAGGTGGTGGGCAACCCGATCCGCAGCGAGCTGATCGCCCTGGGTCGCAGTGAGCAGTCAATCGTTCCGGACGATGCCCTTAGGGTGTTGGTGGTCGGCGGCAGCTTGGGGGCCAAGATATTTAACGACCTGATGCCGAGCGTGACGGCGGCCGTGGCTCAGCACCATTCGATGACGGTATGGCATCAGGTGGGCAAGGGTAATCAGGCACAGGTGGAGGCGGAATATCTGCAGCTGGGACAGTCCGGCAGCGTCAAGGTGGCCGAGTTTATCGATGATATGGAAGCGGCCTATCGCTGGGCTGACGTGATTCTGTGCCGTGCGGGCGCCCTGACTGTGTCAGAGGTAGCGGCGGTGGGCCTACCGAGTCTCTTGGTGCCTTACCCCCATGCGGTAGACGATCACCAGACCAAGAATGCTCAGGTCTTGGTGGAAGCGGGCGGCGCATTTTTGCTGCCGCAGACAGTATTAGATAGTGAGAAGTTGATCAGCAAGCTGCAGATCTTGGCGTCAGACCGTAAGGCCCTCATCGAGATGGGGCAGCTGGCCAAGAGTGTTGCCGTATTAGATGCCACAGAGCGGGTCGCCGCCGTGTGTATCGCGCTGGCAAGTAAGGAAAAAGATGATTAAAACCGAAGAGAAGTACGCCCAATTAAGAACCATCATTCCAGAGATGCGTCGCGTCAAGCGGATCCACTTTGTCGGGATCGGCGGCGCGGGTATGGGCGGTATTGCCGAGGTCTTGGTAAACGAAGGTTATCGTCTTAGCGGTTCCGATATCGCCGAGAATGCCGTGACGGCGCGCCTTAAGCGCCTCGGTGCGGCGATCTTCATCGGTCACAGTGCCGATCAGGTCGAGGGCGCCGATGTGGTGGTGGTCTCGACGGCCATCGATGCCAGTAACCCAGAGATTTTAGCGGCCCAGGAGCGACGCATTCCCATCGTTCGCCGGGCAGAGATGTTGGCCGAGCTGATGCGTTATCGCCACGGCGTGGCGGTGGCCGGTACCCATGGCAAGACGACTACTACCAGTCTGATCGCTAGCGTCTATGGTCAGGCCGAGCGGGATCCGACCTTCGTGATCGGCGGCCTGCTGAACAGTGCCGGCACCAATGCCCGCCTAGGTAAGAGCCGTTACCTGATCGCCGAGGCCGATGAGAGCGATGCCAGCTTCCTGCATCTGCAACCCATGGTGAGTGTGGTCACCAACATCGAAGCCGACCATATGGATACCTATGAGGGGGATTTCGAGAAGCTGAAATCCACCTTCGTCGACTTTTTGCATAACCTGCCGTTCTACGGCGTGGCGGTGGCCTGTATCGACGACCCTGTGGTGAGAGAGATACTGCCCCGCATCGGCCGTAAGGTGGTGACCTATGGTTTCAGCGAAGATGCCGACGTGCAGGCGCTTAACTTCGAGCAGCAGGGTTATAGCTCACGCTTTACCGTGCGCCGCGAAGGGATGGCAGATCTGGACCTGAGGGTTAATCTGCCGGGTCGTCACAATGTGCTCAATGCCCTGGCGGCCATAGCCGTGGCCACGGAAGATGAGATTGAAGATGAGGCGATCATCCGCGCACTGGATGAGTTCCAGGGCATAGGGCGTCGCTTCCAGCAGCTGGGAGAGTTCACCACCACAGCGGGCGAGGTGATGCTGGTCGATGACTATGGTCATCACCCCAGTGAGGTGGCTGCAACCATCAAGGCGGCGCGTTCCGGCTGGCCGGATAAGCGTCTGGTGATGATCTATCAGCCCCACAGATATAGCCGCACCCGGGATCTCTATGATGATTTTGTCGAGGTGTTGGCCCAGGTAGATTGCCTGCTGTTACTCGATGTGTATAGCGCAGGTGAGGCACCGGTACCCGGTGCAGACAGCCGCGCCCTGTGCCGCTCGATTCGTCAGCGTGGCCAGCTAGATCCTATCTTCGTGGCCGAGCCCGAGCAGTTACAGACGATACTGCCTGGAGTGTTGCAGGGGGGCGATCTGCTGCTGACCCAAGGGGCAGGCAATATCGGCGCCCTGAGTCGTCAGCTGGCAGATGCCGGTCTGCAGTTTGAGTCGGAAAACCAATGAGGTTGAGGGCATCTTGCCCTGGCCTCTATGAAGCTTTTGACGCTAGAGGTGAGGTAGTTATAATGGCCGGTTCCTTAGGGCTGCCCTCTGGCAATAAATTGATTGATTTTTATACATTTAATGATGCGTTAGGGCGATAAGCTGTGTCCTTAAGAGAGCTAGGTAGCGGTTGGAAAAGCAGGTTGGGACAGGTCGATTGGTACCTGTGTTTCGGCTTGATTTTTCTGTTCCTGGTGATCTGTGGCCTATCCATGGGAGGCTGGAAGCTTCACCTGGTACTGAACGACGCCGATGCCCTGCCGATTGAGGCGGTGGCGATCAAGGGTGACAGGCAGTTTACCAGCGACGCCGAGATACGCAGCGCGCTGCAGGATCTGATGCAGAGAAGCTTCTTCTCGGCGGATGTGAATCAGGTACAGCAGGCGCTGGAAAATCTGCCCTGGGTCTACCACGCCTCGGTGAGGCGCGAGTGGCCGGCAAAGTTAAAGATATATCTGGTAGAGCAGACGCCGGTTGCCCACTGGAACGAGACAGATTGGCTCAACGAGCAGGGGCAGGTGTTTAAGGCGCCCCGTCGTGAGGGCATAGGCCAGCTGCCTAATCTGGTCGGCCCGGAAGATCAGGCGAAGTCTGTGTTGACTAACTATCGCCAGGTCAGTGAATTATTGAAGATCAACGGGTTCGATTTGGCCCGTTTAGAGTTAAGCCCCAGACATGCCTGGCTAGCCGTGCTGGCCAACGGCATAGAGTTGAAGCTGGGAAGGGAAGATAAGATGGCAAGGGTGCAGCGCTTTATCCATGTGTATCCCACATTGGTGAAACAGGATAAGCCCGTTGCCCGAGTCGATTTGCGCTACGATACCGGATTGGCCGTAGGTTGGGATGAAGCACAAGATGAGAGCCGTTAATTAATGACCAAGAATCAAGATAGAAATCTGATCGTTGGATTAGACATAGGAACGTCCAAAGTTGCTGTGATCATCGGTGAGGTACTACCCGATGGTGAGATCAGTGTGGTCGGTCTCGGCAGTCACCCCTCCCGCGGCATGGATAAGGGCGGGGTAAACGATCTCGACTCTATCGTGCGTAGTGTGCAACGCGCGCTGGATCAGGCCGAGTTGATGGCCGACTGCCAGGTAGCCTCGGTATACCTGGGCATCTCGGGCAAGCATATCCAGTGTCAGAACGAAAACGGCATGGTGTCGATTAACGACGAAGAGGTGACCCAGGAAGATGTAGACAACGTCATCCACACCGCGCGTTCGGTGAAGATCCCGACCGAGCGTCGTATTTTGCATGTCTTGCCACAAGAGTATGCCATCGACGTACAAGACGGTATCCGCAGCCCAATCGGCATGTCGGGCATGCGTATGGAAGCCAAGGTGCATATCGTCACCTGCGCCAACGACATGGCCAAGAATATTACCAAGAGTGTCGAGCGTTGCGGCCTGAAGGTAGATGACCTGGTGTTCTCGGCCATCGCCTCGGCTGATGCCGTGCTCACCGATGATGAGAAAGATCTCGGCGTCTGCCTGGTGGATATGGGCGGCGGCACCACAGATATCACCATCTACACCAATGGCGCCCTGCGTCACTGCGCTGTGGTGCCTGTGGCCGGTAACCAGGTGACCAGCGATATCGCCAAGATTTTCCGTACGCCGCTGTCACACGCCGAGCAGATCAAGGTGCAGTACGCCAGCGCCAGAAGCGCCATGGTGAGCCGCGAAGACAGTATAGAGGTGCCATCGGTCGGCGGACGTCCGTCGCGTACCATGTCGCGCCATACCCTGGCCGAGGTGGTTGAGCCTAGGTATCAGGAGCTGTTCGAGCTGGTGCGTAAAGAGTTGCGCGACTGCGGCCTGGAAGATCAGGTTGCCGCCGGTATCGTACTCACGGGCGGTACCGCATCGATTGAAGGCGCGGTAGATGTCGCCGAGGCGACCTTTGGCATGCCGGTTAGGGTGGCCGAGCCGTTGCCGGTGAAAGGATTATTTGAATATGTGAACCAGCCCATCTACTCCACGGGTGTTGGGTTGTTACATTATGGTGCAAGACGTGTGCTCGAGCGACAGTTCGAGCGCCCCGAGCGCCAAGGGGTGACCAGTCTTTGGAATCGGGTCCAGAGCTGGTTTAAGGGTGAGTTTTAAGGTTAATAACGCAGACTAAAACGGAGAAAAGACCATGTTTGAGATCATGGATAGTCATTCCGATGAGGCGGTGATCAAGGTCATCGGCGTCGGTGGCGGTGGTGGTAACGCCGTCGAGCATATGGTGAAACACAATATCGAGGGTGTTGAGTTCGTTGCAACCAATACCGATGCCCAGGCGCTACGTAAGTCGGCGGCGGGTACGACCATTCAGTTGGGTCGCGATGTCACCAAGGGGCTTGGCGCGGGCGCCAACCCAGAGATCGGTCGCCTGGCGGCCGAAGAAGACAGAGAGAATATCCGCAGCGCGATCAAGGGCTCGGACATGATCTTTATCGCCGCCGGCATGGGTGGTGGTACGGGTACAGGTGCCGCACCTGTCGTGGCCGAGATCGCCCGTGAAGAGGGGATCCTGACCGTTGCCGTGGTGACCAAGCCGTTCCCATTCGAAGGTAAGAAGCGTATGGCTTATGCCGATCAGGGGATCGAGATGCTGGCCAAGCATGTTGACTCGCTGATCACCATTCCTAACGAGAAGCTGCTCAAGGTCCTAGGCCGTGGCACTTCACTGTTAGATGCGTTTGCGGCGGCCAATAACGTGCTACTCGGCGCGGTACAAGGTATTGCCGAGCTTATCACCCGTCCGGGTCTGATTAACGTCGACTTCGCCGACGTTAAGACTGTGATGTCTGAGATGGGTAATGCCATGATGGGTACGGGCGTCGCCAGCGGTGAAGATCGCGCCGAAGAAGCGGCCGAAGCTGCCGTGGCCAGTCCGCTGCTGGAAGATATCGATCTGGCTGGTGCCCGTGGCGTATTGGTGAACATTACCGCCGGTATGGACATGAGCATCGAAGAGTTCGAGACTGTGGGTAACCATGTTAAGGCTTATGCGTCAGACAACGCGACTGTGGTTGTGGGTGCGGTTATCGATCCAGAGATGAGCGACGAGCTGCGTGTAACCGTCGTTGCAACCGGTATCGGAGCCGAGAAGAAGCCAGATATTCAACTGGTTTCTAAGCCTGCGCCGCGCCCAGAGCCAATGCCAGCGCCTGAGGTCAAAATTGAACTTCCAGTGGAAGAAGCTGTCCCACAGGCAATGGGGGCGGGTAATGTTGTGCAGGTAGCACAACCAGCCGCGGCCGCCGCGCCTAAGAGTGACCTTGATTACTTAGATATACCGGCATTTTTGCGCAAGCAAGCTGACTAGTTTCAGGACGGAGCGTGCTAGTCGGCGCCATATACCTGAATGTGGTACGACGATTTTCGTCGGTAAATTTTGGTGAATTGGCAAAGATATGCTAGCATGTCCGACCTGCTGCGCCTTTGTGCGCCGCTTTGCTGTGCAGAAATAAACGCTTTTTGGTTGTGATATAACGGGTAACTAAATGATTTTTCAAAGAACTGTTAAAGAAATGGTTAAGACCACCGGTGTCGGATTGCATTCCGGTAACAAGGTGACTTTGACGATCAAACCCGCGCCAGTTAATACAGGGATCGTGTTGGTTCGTACCGACTTGACGCCAAGCGTGGCTATTGCCGCCAAGGCGGATCAAGTGCGTGAGACGACCATGTGTACGGCGCTTGTGAATGACGAAGGTGTTCGTATCTCAACGATTGAGCATCTGTTTGCCGCCCTGGCAGGTTTAGGCATAGACAACGCGACAATCGAAGTCGATGCCCCTGAGATCCCCATTATGGATGGCAGCGCCAGCCCATGGGTCTTCCTGTTGCAATCTGTCGGCATTCAGGAGCAAAGCGCAGCAAAGAAATATCTAAGAATCAAGCGCCCGGTGCGTGTTGAAGATGGTGATAAGTGGGCCGAACTGCGTCCATTCAAGGGGTTCAGAGTCGATTTCGCGATCGATTTCAATCACCCAGAGATCGCCAGAAGTCAGCAGCATATGGTGATGGATTTTTCCTCTTCTGCCTTCGTTCGCGATATCAGCCGCGCCAGAACCTTTGGGTTTATGCGCGACATCGAATATCTGCGTGCTAATAACCTAGCATTAGGTGGCAGCATGGAAAATGCCGTTGTGCTTGATGAATATCGCGTCCTCAACCCCGATGGTCTGCGTTATGAGGACGAGTTTGTTAAGCACAAAATTCTCGATGCGTTCGGTGATCTCTATGTCGCCGGCCACGCTATCGTCGGTGAATTCCGTGCGTTCAAGACAGGCCACGCGCTGAACAATCAGCTGGTTCGTGCCCTGTTAGCCGAGCAAGATGCTTGGGAATTGGTAAGCTTCGAAAAAGAAGAAGAGGTACCAGTCAGTTTCGCCGTGCCAGCCGGTGCGGTATTGGCGTAACGCCTATTTGGATTGCCTTGAACGGCTGGCTAAAGCAGCCAGCCGTTTTAGTTTTTGGCCTAGGGAACCTTCTATATGCTCGGCCAAGGCGTCGATATGCGCCGCAGCGGTTTCGCTTATCTGGTTGTGAGCCTGCTTTGATTTTGTCTCATACATTTTCAGGCTTGGGTTGACTTTAACCTCGATAGCGGACAGCATGGGGAGCGTTTCGGCTTGTAACTGCTGTAAAAGTTTGGGTTTTTGGAAGTTTATTCTTGCGGCCCATGCGGCGGTACTGGTTTCGATAACGAGCACACCTTGACGGAAGTTGGCGACTTTTAGTTGTTCCGTGACAGGACCGGTGATCACCTGTTTAACATAGTGATCCAGGTGAAGCAGTAGTTCTGCTTTTTCGGCGATAGAGGGCAATTGACCCTGCTGAAGCAGTAATTGACTGAGGTCCTGCGGGGGCTTTTTCATAACATAATAAAATGGCTTAATGAGGCTATGAGTGTAACAGTTTTTATTCAAGGTCGGAATGGTGCGACGCGCTGGCAGCCGGGTAAGCGTTGGCTATTATTACCGGTTTTGCTTATTGCCGCAGGCACTGGCTTATATCAGCATAACGCCAAACAAATTCAGCAACAGCAGGCCAGCGTCGATAACGAACGTGTCGCTCGCGAAGAGCAGAAAAACGAGCTTATCGAACTTAAAGGCGCGACCGAATCGCAATTGGCGATCTTGGTTACCCACGTGGCTAAGATGCAGGCTAAGCTTGCACGTCTCGAGGCCCTGGGTCAGCAAGTTGCAAAAGATTACAAACTCGAAGATCAATTCGATTTCTCTTCTGAAGTCGGTGTTGGCGGCCTGAGCGAACTGGGCAGCAACATCGAACTCGATCAGCTTATCCAGGACATGGATAGGCTAGTGTCACGAATAGATAACAATAATGTTCAATTATCACTACTTGAAACGGTGACATCTAATCTCCATATAGATGAAGAACGTTATATCTCAGGGCGCCCCATCCAGAAAGGTTGGTTGTCTTCGCCCTACGGTTTACGCAATGATCCCTTTAACGGCCGCAGAACCATGCATAAAGGCATAGACTTTGCTGGCAAAGAGGGAGCCGATGTTGTCGCCACCGCGGGCGGCGTCGTAACATGGGCAGGCAATATGTTTGGTTATGGTGAGTTGGTCGAGATAGATCATGGCAATGGTCTGCGAACTCGCTATGGACACAATAAGTCTTTGTCAGTAGCTGTAGGTGATGTGGTCGCAAAAGGCGAAAGTATTGCCAAAATGGGGAGTACGGGTCGTTCTACCGGTCCCCATGTGCATTATGAAGTGTTGCGTGGTGGACAGCAGATAGATCCTAAGAAGTATGTCTACCGCAAGGCAGGTTAAACTAAAATAGGCTTTTAGACTCGACAGGGACTTAGCCAACAACATAAAAGTGGTTCAGATGTTTGGTAAATTACTGACAAAAATATTTGGTAGTCGTAACGATCGCACCCTTAAAACTCTCGGTAAGATTGTCACAAAGATTAATGCCCTCGAAGCGGATTTTGAGAAGTTTTCCGACGAGGAACTCAAGGCCAAGACGGCCGAGTTTAAGCAGCGATTGGAATCGGGCCAGACGCTGGACGACGTCATGCCGGAAGCCTTTGCCGTAGTGCGCGAAGCCTCTAAGCGTGTGTTTGAGATGCGTCACTTCGACGTGCAGCTACTGGGTGGTATGGTGCTCGATAGTAACCGTATCGCCGAGATGCGTACCGGTGAAGGTAAGACGCTGACTGCAACTCTCCCTGCCTATTTGAATGCCTTGACCGGCAAAGGGGTTCACGTGATCACAGTGAACGACTACCTTGCCCGTCGCGACGCGGAAAACAACCGCCCTCTATTTGAATTCCTGGGTATGACAGTCGGCGTGAACATCGCCGGTATGGGTCAGGCCGAGAAGAAGATAGCCTACGCGTCTGACATTACCTATGGTACTAACAACGAATTTGGTTTCGATTACCTGCGCGACAACATGGCATTCTCGCCTAACGAACGCGTGCAGCGTCCACTGCATTATGCACTGATCGATGAGGTCGACTCGATTCTGATCGATGAGGCGCGTACGCCACTGATCATCTCGGGTGCGGCAGAAGACAGCTCTGAGCTTTATATCAAGATCAACACCCTGATCCCTCACCTTATCCGTCAGGACAAGGAAGATACCGAGGAAGAGATCGGCGATGGCGATTACTCTATCGATGAGAAGGCCAAGCAGGTTCATATGACGGAGCGTGGTCAGGAGAAGGTAGAAGTCCTGCTGACCGAACGTGGTATGCTGGCCGAAGGCGATTCGCTATACTCTGCAGCCAATATCTCGCTGTTGCACCATGTCAACGCGGCGCTACGTGCCCATACCCTGTTTGAAAAAGATGTCGACTACATAGTACAGGACAACGAAGTGATCATCGTCGATGAGCACACGGGTCGTACCATGCCGGGTCGTCGCTGGTCGGAAGGCCTGCACCAGGCAGTAGAAGCCAAAGAAGGGGTTCATATTCAGAATGAAAACCAGACGCTGGCGTCTATCACCTTCCAGAACTTCTTTCGTCAGTATGAAAAACTGGCCGGTATGACGGGTACTGCCGATACCGAAGCATTCGAATTCCAACACATCTATGGCCTGGATACCGTAGTTATCCCGACCAACCGTCCTATGGTACGTAAGGACCATGCGGATCTGGTCTACCTGACGGCGGAAGAGAAATACGATGCCATCATCAAAGACATCATAGATTGTCGTGACCGTGGTCAACCTGTATTGGTGGGTACTGTCTCTATCGAACAATCTGAGCTGCTCCATAGCATGCTCAAGAAGGCGAAGATCCCTCACGAGGTACTTAACGCTAAGTTCCACGAGCGTGAAGCCGAGATCGTTGCCCAAGCGGGTCGCAGTGGCGCGGTGACCATCGCAACTAACATGGCCGGTCGTGGTACCGATATCGTGTTGGGCGGCAACTGGAACATGGAGATCGATGCCCTCGAGAACCCAACCGCCGAGCAGAAAGCCAAGATCAAGGCCGATTGGCAGGTGCGCCACGACGAAGTGGTGGCCGCTGGCGGTCTGCATATTCTCGGTACCGAGCGTCATGAGTCACGTCGTATCGATAACCAGCTACGTGGCCGTTCGGGTCGTCAGGGGGATGCAGGTTCATCACGCTTCTATCTGTCTATGGAAGACAGTCTGATGCGTATCTTCGCCTCTGAGCGTGTCTCATCTATGATGAAGAAGCTTGGCATGGAGAAAGGTGAAGCGATCGAGCATCCATGGGTATCCCGCGCGATTGAAAACGCCCAGCGTAAGGTTGAGGCACGTAACTTCGATATTCGTAAGCAACTGCTGGAATTCGATGACGTGGCCAACGACCAACGTCAGGTTGTATATGCTCAGCGTAACGAGTTGATGGATGCCGAAAGTATTCAAGACACTATCGTGAACATCCAGGCCGATGTGGTTAATGGTCTTATCGATCAGTACATTCCACCACAATCGGTTGAAGAGCTGTGGGACATTGCCGGCCTAGAGACGCGTCTCGAGCAAGAGTACGCGCTAAGAATGCCTGTTCAGGAGTGGTTGGATAAGGAAGACGACCTGCACGAAGAGACGCTGCGTGAGCGTATCGTCGAGATCTGGGTGAAGGCGTATAAGGCTAAAGAAGAGATGGTAGGTGCCCAGGTGCTACGTCAATTCGAGAAAGCCGTGATGCTGCAGACCCTGGATGGTCTGTGGAAGGAGCATCTGGCGGCGATGGATCATCTGCGTCAGGGTATCCATTTACGTGGCTATGCACAGAAGAATCCTAAGCAAGAGTACAAGCGTGAGTCCTTCGAGCTATTCCAGCAAATGTTGGAATCTTTAAAGCATGACGTGATCAGCATTCTCTCTAAGGTACAGGTTCAGGCTCAGTCTGATGTCGAAGAGATGGAAGAGCGTCGTCGTCAGGAAGAAGCTAAGGTGCGCCGCGATTATCAGCACGCCGAAGCCGAAGCACTAGTCGGCGCAGAAGAGGCACAAGCCTTGGCCGCGACTCAGCCTGTGGTTCGTGAGGGGGAGAAGGTTGGCCGTAACGATCCTTGCCCTTGTGGTTCGGGACGTAAGTATAAGCAGTGCCACGGCAAGTTGAGCTAAGACCAAGTTGAGCTAAGACCGAGTTGAGCTAAGGCTTAGTTAAGCAAAAGCATTAGTTAAGCAAAGGCATTAGCTAAGCCATAATTTAGTAAGTGGGCTGATTTAGCCAAGCATAATAAAAAGCCATCCTTAGGATGGCTTTTTTGATCCTCGAGGTTCCATGACCAGCAGGTATAAAATTGGCCTAAATGCCGATATTTGTGGATAACTTTGGGGGTAAATGGTGTGTATGATGTGACTATCTAAAAAGATCGAAAAAAGTCTGATTTTTCTTAAAAAACCACTTGCGCCTAAATCAGAACTGCCTATAATGCGCATCCACTGACACGGCAAAGCAGACAACGCAGCGTCGAAACACTTGGTAGCTAAGGCGATAAGGTGGTCAGTCACTGAAAAGTGAAGCCTCAAAAAGTTTGCAAAAACTGCTTGACGCGAACAAGGGATTGCGTAGAATACGCAGCCCTAGCCACTCGGGAATCACCGAGATGTGCTAACGCTCTTTAACAATTTATCAAGTAATCTGTGTGGACACTCACAGGTATTGAGTTAATCGAAAACGATTTAAATCTCAATGCAATTTCTCATTAGAGATAATGAGTGTTCATAGCAATATGTACAAACATGTAGATGATTCTTCCGAGTCATTTATGTGAATCAGAATTCATTGAGTCGCTTCCTTTTGAATAAAGAGTGAAGCAAAAAAACTTTTAATTGAAGAGTTTGATCATGGCTCAGATTGAACGCTGGCGGCAGGCCTAACACATGCAAGTCGAGCGGTAACAGGAAGTAGCTTGCTACTTTGCTGACGAGCGGCGGACGGGTGAGTAATGCCTAGGGAACTGCCCAGTCGAGGGGGATAACAGTTGGAAACGACTGCTAATACCGCATACGCCCTACGGGGGAAAAGAGGGGATCTTCGGACCTTCTGCGATTGGATGTACCTAGGTGGGATTAGCTAGTAGGTGAGGTAATGGCTCACCTAGGCGACGATCCCTAGCTGTTCTGAGAGGATGATCAGCCACACTGGGACTGAGACACGGCCCAGACTCCTACGGGAGGCAGCAGTGGGGAATATTGCACAATGGGCGCAAGCCTGATGCAGCCATGCCGCGTGTGTGAAGAAGGCCTTCGGGTTGTAAAGCACTTTCAGCGAGGAGGAAAGGTTAACGGTTAATACCCGTTAGCTGTGACGTTACTCGCAGAAGAAGCACCGGCTAACTTCGTGCCAGCAGCCGCGGTAATACGAGGGGTGCAAGCGTTAATCGGAATTACTGGGCGTAAAGCGTACGCAGGCGGTTGATTAAGCGAGATGTGAAAGCCCCGGGCTTAACCTGGGAACTGCATTTCGAACTGGTCAACTAGAGTCTTGTAGAGGGGGGTAGAATTTCAGGTGTAGCGGTGAAATGCGTAGAGATCTGAAGGAATACCGGTGGCGAAGGCGGCCCCCTGGACAAAGACTGACGCTCAGGTACGAAAGCGTGGGGAGCAAACAGGATTAGATACCCTGGTAGTCCACGCCGTAAACGATGTCTACTCGGAATTTGGTGTCTTGAACACTGGGTTCTCAAGCTAACGCATTAAGTAGACCGCCTGGGGAGTACGGCCGCAAGGTTAAAACTCAAATGAATTGACGGGGGCCCGCACAAGCGGTGGAGCATGTGGTTTAATTCGATGCAACGCGAAGAACCTTACCTACTCTTGACATCCAGAGAACTTTCCAGAGATGGATTGGTGCCTTCGGGAACTCTGAGACAGGTGCTGCATGGCTGTCGTCAGCTCGTGTTGTGAAATGTTGGGTTAAGTCCCGCAACGAGCGCAACCCTTATCCTTACTTGCCAGCGGGTAATGCCGGGAACTTTAGGGAGACTGCCGGTGATAAACCGGAGGAAGGTGGGGACGACGTCAAGTCATCATGGCCCTTACGAGTAGGGCTACACACGTGCTACAATGGTCGGTACAGAGGGTTGCGAAGCCGCGAGGTGGAGCTAATCTCACAAAGCCGGTCGTAGTCCGGATTGGAGTCTGCAACTCGACTCCATGAAGTCGGAATCGCTAGTAATCGTGGATCAGAATGCCACGGTGAATACGTTCCCGGGCCTTGTACACACCGCCCGTCACACCATGGGAGTGGGCTGCACCAGAAGTAGATAGCTTAACCTTCGGGAGGGCGTTTACCACGGTGTGGTTCATGACTGGGGTGAAGTCGTAACAAGGTAGCCCTAGGGGAACCTGGGGCTGGATCACCTCCTTACCTATACGATTGACTGATATTTGTTGAGTGTTCACACAGATTACTTGATAGAAAGATAGAGAATGACGTTGGGTCTGTAGCTCAGCTGGTTAGAGCGCACCCCTGATAAGGGTGAGGTCGGTGGTTCAAGTCCACTCTGACCCACCAATCTTTTCAACTGGAAAGATTCGGTAAACGTATTATTCTCGCTGCATGTAATGGGGCTATAGCTCAGCTGGGAGAGCGCCTGCCTTGCACGCAGGAGGTCTGCGGTTCGATCCCGCATAGCTCCACCATTTGCTCTTAAAGAGAGCATGCAGTTATGGTTAGAGATGCCAAAGATAAATGCAGAATTTATCTTTGGCTTTTTTAAGCCCGCTCTTTAAAAATTTGGAAAGCTGATAGTAATAACCGAAAGGTTATTGCGAAAATAATTGAGTTCTCAAAACACACTTTAATCAAGTGACTTGAGTATTCTTTTGGCGAAAGTAGAAACCGTTAGTTGCGATGCGGCTCAGATGAAACTCATTTGGGTTGTATGGTTAAGTGACTAAGCGTATACGGTGGATGCCTTGGCAGTCAGAGGCGATGAAGGACGTAGTAACTTGCGAAAAGCGTTGGCGAGCTAGTAACAAGCATTTGAGCTAACGATGTCCGAATGGGGAAACCCGGCACCATAAGGTGTCATCACTAAGTGAATACATAGCTTAGTGAGGCGAACGAGGGGAACTGAAACATCTAAGTACCCTTAGGAAAAGAAATCAACCGAGATTCCCCTAGTAGCGGCGAGCGAACGGGGATTAGCCCTTAAGCCTAGAGGGTGTTAGTGGAATGTGTTGGAAAGCACAGCGATACAGGGTGATAGCCCCGTACATGAAAACTAACTTTAGGTGAAAACGAGTAGGACGGGACACGTGATATCTTGTTCGAATATGGGGGGACCATCCTCCAAGGCTAAATACTCCTGACTGACCGATAGTGAACCAGTACCGTGAGGGAAAGGCGAAAAGAACCCCTGTGAGGGGAGTGAAATAGAACCTGAAACCGTATACGTACAAGCAGTGGGAGCGGTTCTTGAGACCGTGACTGCGTACCTTTTGTATAATGGGTCAGCGACTTACATTTTGTAGCGAGGTTAAGCGAATAGCGGAGCCGTAGGGAAACCGAGTGTTAACTGCGCGTTTAGTTGCAAGGTGTAGACCCGAAACCCGGTGATCTAGCCATGGGCAGGTTGAAGGTTGAGTAACATCAACTGGAGGACCGAACACACGTATGTTGAAAAATGCGGTGATGACTTGTGGCTGGGGGTGAAAGGCCAATCAAACCGGGAGATATCTGGTTCTCCTCGAAAGCTATTTAGGTAGCGCCTCGAGCGAATACCATTGGGGGTAGAGCACTGTTAAGGCTAGGGGGTCATCCCGACTTACCAACCCTTTGCAAACTCCGAATACCAATGAGTACTACTCGGGAGACACACGGCGGGTGCTAACGTCCGTCGTGAAAAGGGAAACAACCCAGACCATCAGCTAAGGTCCCAAAGTTATTGCTAAGTGGGAAACGATGTGGGAAGGCTTAGACAGCTAGGATGTTGGCTTAGAAGCAGCCATCATTTAAAGAAAGCGTAATAGCTCACTAGTCGAGTCGGCCTGCGCGGAAGATATAACGGGGCTAAGCAATACACCGAAGCTATGGGTACTAGCGCTTGCGCTGGTGCGGTAGAGGAGCGTTCTGTAAGCCGTTGAAGGTGAAGGGGTAACCCACGCTGGAGGTATCAGAAGTGCGAATGCTGACATGAGTAACGATAAAGGGGGTGAAAAACCTCCTCGCCGAAAGACCAAGGGTTCCTGTCCAACGTTAATCGGGGCAGGGTGAGTCGACCCCTAAGGCGAGGCCGAAAGGCGTAGTCGATGGGAAACGGGTTAATATTCCCGTACTTCTGCTAACTGCGATGGAGAGACGGAGAAGGCTAGGCTAGCGCGGCGTTGGTTGTCCGCGTTTAAGGCTGTAGGTAGGGTGCTTAGGCAAATCCGGGCACCTAATACTGAGAGTTGATGACGAGTCACTACGGTGATGAAGTAGTTGATGCCATGCTTCCAGGAAAATCTTCTAAGCTTCAGGTTAGCAGGAATCGTACCCCAAACCGACACAGGTGGTCGGGTAGAGAATACCAAGGCGCTTGAGAGAACTCGGCTGAAGGAACTAGGCAAAATGGTACCGTAACTTCGGGAGAAGGTACGCTCCTGTTGGTGATGAGACTTGCTCTCTAAGCTGACGGGAGTCGCAGATACCAGGTGGCTGCAACTGTTTATCAAAAACACAGCACTGTGCAAAATCGCAAGATGACGTATACGGTGTGACGCCTGCCCGGTGCCGGAAGGTTAATTGATTGGGTTATCTTCGGAGAAGCTCATGATCGAAGCCCCGGTAAACGGCGGCCGTAACTATAACGGTCCTAAGGTAGCGAAATTCCTTGTCGGGTAAGTTCCGACCTGCACGAATGGCGTAATGATGGCCACGCTGTCTCCAGCCGAGACTCAGTGAAGTTGAAATTGCGGTGAAGATGCCGTATACCCGCGGCTAGACGGAAAGACCCCGTGAACCTTTACTATAGCTTGGCACTGAACATTGACCCTACATGTGTAGGATAGGTGGGAGACTTTGAAGCGGGAACGCCAGTTCTCGTGGAGTCATCCTTGAAATACCACCCTTGTAGTGTTGATGTTCTAACTCTGGCCCCTGAATCGGGGTTGAGGACAGTGCCTGGTGGGTAGTTTGACTGGGGCGGTCTCCTCCCAAAGAGTAACGGAGGAGCACGAAGGTTGGCTAAGTACGGTCGGACATCGTACGGTTAGTGCAATGGCATAAGCCAGCTTAACTGCGAGACATACACGTCGAGCAGGTGCGAAAGCAGGTCATAGTGATCCGGTGGTTCTGAATGGAAGGGCCATCGCTCAACGGATAAAAGGTACTCCGGGGATAACAGGCTGATACCGCCCAAGAGTTCATATCGACGGCGGTGTTTGGCACCTCGATGTCGGCTCATCACATCCTGGGGCTGAAGTCGGTCCCAAGGGTATGGCTGTTCGCCATTTAAAGTGGTACGCGAGCTGGGTTCAGAACGTCGTGAGACAGTTCGGTCCCTATCTGCCGTGGGCGTTGGATGATTGAAGGGAGCTGCTCCTAGTACGAGAGGACCGGAGTGGACGAACCGCTGGTGTTCGGGTTGTCATGCCAATGGCATTGCCCGGTAGCTACGTTCGGAATCGATAACCGCTGAAAGCATCTAAGCGGGAAGCGAGCCCTAAGATGAGTCATCCCTAGACCTTTAAGGTCTCTAAAGAGCCGTCCGAGACTAGGACGTTGATAGGCAGGGTGTGTAAGCGTTGTGAGGCGTTGAGCTAACCTGTACTAATGACTCGTGAGGCTTAACCATACAACCCAAAAGGGTTTCGTAAGATGGTTTTACGTAATCAAAAGAATACAAAGTACTTGATTGAAGTGCGAACTCAGATTGACTCTTAGATAAGAGTACAGCTTTCCGAATTTCCAAATTTGTCTGGAAACCATAGCATTGTGGTCCCACCTGATCCCATCCCGAACTCAGAAGTGAAACGCAATCGCGCCGATGGTAGTGTGGGGTCTCCCCATGTGAGAGTAGGTCATTTCCAGACACCAATTTCGCTTAACCTTTAAGGTATAAGCAAAATAACCAAGCGCATATAGAGTAAGACGCATAGTTATTTAACAGTTTTGTGCTGATATGGCTCAGTCGGTAGAGCGCATCCTTGGTAAGGATGAGGTCCCCAGTTCGATTCTGGGTATCAGCACCACTAAATTTGTCTGGAAACCATAGCATTGTGGTCCCACCTGATCCCATCCCGAACTCAGAAGTGAAACGCAATCGCGCCGATGGTAGTGTGGGGTCTCCCCATGTGAGAGTAGGTCATTTCCAGGCGCCTAATATAGCAAAAAGCCCTAGCCTAAAACGCTAGGGCTTTTTGCTTTCTACACTCTGAGAAAAAACTTATCCCCGATGTCACCCGCCGCCGGGCGTGGTGATAAACTGCATCCTGCGTTTATGACATTCGCTACATCCATGTGCCTTGTCATAGGCCGCGAAGCATAGCTTCTCCGTGTTCAAGTCAGGCTAAATACTGCTTATTCAAAGAGCCTTACTTTCACACCCATGTATTCGCTTCACGAACCGAGTTGGTTATTTCCAAGTGTCCTATAACGAGAAATCTTCATTCGAATAGGGTGAAGGTAAAGCGTTCTCATGAGTGAGGTGCAATCCCATGCAGAGGTTGATAATACATTCTGCAATGCTGACACTTCCGCTGCCCATGGTACTCAGGCTTCTCAGCTTGCTGCCTAGCCTTCGGGGCCTTCAAGATCTAGTCAACTATCAAGATGAGTTCGGTAAGCAGATTTCTTACGCCTCATGTGATAGATCGATAAATGGATACTACTAAATCGACATGCCCAGAATTTATAGGGGCATAGGAGAGAAGTACTAAAGTCGATCAAATGCAATTTGGTGCAGACCATGGAGGATATGGATAGCTTAGCTCGAAGCTGTCCACGATAGGCGCTAAAGCTCCGAAACGCCCTTTATTTAATTAAGCCGATGATGAGAGGCAGGGTAAATAAGCCATATGTATGCTTATCTTAAGGGCATCTAAATTCAGCATTGCCAGCATTCATGAGTGCAAACTTTGCGCGCATGAGATGACTTCAACCTTCAACTATAGAATTGAACCTTGTTGGTTAATGATTGGCTTGAAATGCTTTTCCTAGGATTCACCATAAGCGTTCAGGTTCATACATGCTATTCCCTACTTAGCCAAGTTGACCCTGATAGCCTAATGTCTCATAGAGCTAAGTTGTTTGTACTGTTCTTGTGTTAATTTACATTCCTTACTGCTTTTTGGCGTTCATTGTAAGTGGTAGCTCAATCGCTTAGTGGATACCTCATTCTTAATTCAATAGCATGCCTGGTATAAGAACTCCTTCTAAGACAGTGTGGAGATTGCCTAATACTACCTCTACCTCTACCTCTACCTCTACCTCTACCTCTACCTCTACCTCTACCTCTACCTCTACCTCTACCTCTACCTCTACCTCTACCTCTACCTCTACCTCTACCTCTACCTCTTCGTTGCCCTAATTTTTACCGGAGAAGTGATGGGTAGGTATTTATTCTGGCCGTAAAGGTGGTAGCCATTTCCCTCTGTTTATAGAAAACGCAGGGTTGTATCAGCACTCAAGACACTTTCGTTAACGAGTTTACTGCGTTTGAATATAGGCAATGAACAGCTTTAGCGAGTGCTTCAACTATCGGTTTTGTGGATAACTTTGTGCGCAATTGGTGTAAAGGGTGTGCTTATGTCAGGTATAAAAAATAAGTTCATTTTTATTGAAAAAAGCCCTTGCGCAAAAGATTTGGCTCCCTATAATGCGCTCCCACTGACACGGCAAACGGCGCTACTTACCAAGTGAGTAGGTAACGAATGTCGAGTCAAGGCGATGAGCGGTTCGAGTTTTTAAGCCGGTAGTTACAACGCGAAAGCACAGTAATTAACCACTTAAAAATCTTTTGAAAAAAGCGCTTGACGCCGACAGGGAGAAGCGTAGAATACGCAGCCCTAGCCCGCTGGACTCCAGTATGAGGCAAACGTTCTTTAACAAGATAAAACAAGAAATCTGTGTGGACACTCACAGGTATTGAGTTAATCGAAAACGATTTAAATCTCAATGCAACGATGAGTGTTCATAGCAATATGTACAAACATGTAGATGATTCTTCCGAGTCATTTATGTGAATCAGAATTCATTGAGTCGCTTCCTTTTGAATAAAGAGTGGAGCAAAAAACTTTTAATTGAAGAGTTTGATCATGGCTCAGATTGAACGCTGGCGGCAGGCCTAACACATGCAAGTCGAGCGGTAACATTTCAAAAGCTTGCTTTTGAAGATGACGAGCGGCGGACGGGTGAGTAATGCCTAGGGAACTGCCCAGTCGAGGGGGATAACAGTTGGAAACGACTGCTAATACCGCATACGCCCTACGGGGGAAAAGAGGGGCTCTTCGGACCTTCTGCGATTGGATGTACCTAGGTGGGATTAGCTAGTAGGTGAGGTAATGGCTCACCTAGGCGACGATCCCTAGCTGTTCTGAGAGGATGATCAGCCACACTGGGACTGAGACACGGCCCAGACTCCTACGGGAGGCAGCAGTGGGGAATATTGCACAATGGGCGCAAGCCTGATGCAGCCATGCCGCGTGTGTGAAGAAGGCCTTCGGGTTGTAAAGCACTTTCAGCGAGGAGGAAAGGTTAACGGTTAATACCCGTTAGCTGTGACGTTACTCGCAGAAGAAGCACCGGCTAACTTCGTGCCAGCAGCCGCGGTAATACGAGGGGTGCAAGCGTTAATCGGAATTACTGGGCGTAAAGCGTACGCAGGCGGTTGATTAAGCGAGATGTGAAAGCCCCGGGCTTAACCTGGGAACTGCATTTCGAACTGGTCAACTAGAGTCTTGTAGAGGGGGGTAGAATTTCAGGTGTAGCGGTGAAATGCGTAGAGATCTGAAGGAATACCGGTGGCGAAGGCGGCCCCCTGGACAAAGACTGACGCTCAGGTACGAAAGCGTGGGGAGCAAACAGGATTAGATACCCTGGTAGTCCACGCCGTAAACGATGTCTACTCGGAATTTGGTGTCTTGAACACTGGGTTCTCAAGCTAACGCATTAAGTAGACCGCCTGGGGAGTACGGCCGCAAGGTTAAAACTCAAATGAATTGACGGGGGCCCGCACAAGCGGTGGAGCATGTGGTTTAATTCGATGCAACGCGAAGAACCTTACCTACTCTTGACATCCAGAGAACTTTCCAGAGATGGATTGGTGCCTTCGGGAACTCTGAGACAGGTGCTGCATGGCTGTCGTCAGCTCGTGTTGTGAAATGTTGGGTTAAGTCCCGCAACGAGCGCAACCCTTATCCTTACTTGCCAGCGGGTAATGCCGGGAACTTTAGGGAGACTGCCGGTGATAAACCGGAGGAAGGTGGGGACGACGTCAAGTCATCATGGCCCTTACGAGTAGGGCTACACACGTGCTACAATGGTCGGTACAGAGGGTTGCGAAGCCGCGAGGTGGAGCTAATCTCACAAAGCCGGTCGTAGTCCGGATTGGAGTCTGCAACTCGACTCCATGAAGTCGGAATCGCTAGTAATCGTGGATCAGAATGCCACGGTGAATACGTTCCCGGGCCTTGTACACACCGCCCGTCACACCATGGGAGTGGGCTGCACCAGAAGTAGATAGCTTAACCTTCGGGAGGGCGTTTACCACGGTGTGGTTCATGACTGGGGTGAAGTCGTAACAAGGTAGCCCTAGGGGAACCTGGGGCTGGATCACCTCCTTACCTATACGATTGACTGATATTTGTTGAGTGTTCACACAGATAACTTGTTCTTGTTAGAGCGAGTGGCACGTCCGAGCGGCGATGCTTGTTCTTTAAAAATTTGGAAAGCTGATAGTAATAACCGAAAGGTTATTGCGAAAAATAATTGAGTTCTCAAAACACACTTTAATCAAGTGACTTGAGTATTCTTTTGGCGAAAGTAGAAACCGTTAGTTGCGATGCGGCTCAGATGAAACTCATTTGGGTTGTATGGTTAAGTGACTAAGCGTATACGGTGGATGCCTTGGCAGTCAGAGGCGATGAAGGACGTAGTAACTTGCGAAAAGCGTTGGCGAGCTAGTAACAAGCATTTGAGCTAACGATGTCCGAATGGGGAAACCCGGCACCATAAGGTGTCATCACTAAGTGAATACATAGCTTAGTGAGGCGAACGAGGGGAACTGAAACATCTAAGTACCCTTAGGAAAAGAAATCAACCGAGATTCCCCTAGTAGCGGCGAGCGAACGGGGATTAGCCCTTAAGCCTAGAGGGTGTTAGTGGAATGTGTTGGAAAGCACAGCGATACAGGGTGATAGCCCCGTACATGAAAACTAACTTTAGGTGAAAACGAGTAGGACGGGACACGTGATATCTTGTTCGAATATGGGGGGACCATCCTCCAAGGCTAAATACTCCTGACTGACCGATAGTGAACCAGTACCGTGAGGGAAAGGCGAAAAGAACCCCTGTGAGGGGAGTGAAATAGAACCTGAAACCGTATACGTACAAGCAGTGGGAGCGGTTCTTGAGACCGTGACTGCGTACCTTTTGTATAATGGGTCAGCGACTTACATTTTGTAGCGAGGTTAAGCGAATAGCGGAGCCGTAGGGAAACCGAGTGTTAACTGCGCGTTTAGTTGCAAGGTGTAGACCCGAAACCCGGTGATCTAGCCATGGGCAGGTTGAAGGTTGAGTAACATCAACTGGAGGACCGAACACACGTATGTTGAAAAATGCGGTGATGACTTGTGGCTGGGGGTGAAAGGCCAATCAAACCGGGAGATATCTGGTTCTCCTCGAAAGCTATTTAGGTAGCGCCTCGAGCGAATACCATTGGGGGTAGAGCACTGTTAAGGCTAGGGGGTCATCCCGACTTACCAACCCTTTGCAAACTCCGAATACCAATGAGTACTACTCGGGAGACACACGGCGGGTGCTAACGTCCGTCGTGAAAAGGGAAACAACCCAGACCATCAGCTAAGGTCCCAAAGTTATTGCTAAGTGGGAAACGATGTGGGAAGGCTTAGACAGCTAGGATGTTGGCTTAGAAGCAGCCATCATTTAAAGAAAGCGTAATAGCTCACTAGTCGAGTCGGCCTGCGCGGAAGATATAACGGGGCTAAGCAATACACCGAAGCTATGGGTACTAGCGCTTGCGCTGGTGCGGTAGAGGAGCGTTCTGTAAGCCGTTGAAGGTGAAGGGGTAACCCACGCTGGAGGTATCAGAAGTGCGAATGCTGACATGAGTAACGATAAAGGGGGTGAAAAACCTCCTCGCCGAAAGACCAAGGGTTCCTGTCCAACGTTAATCGGGGCAGGGTGAGTCGACCCCTAAGGCGAGGCCGAAAGGCGTAGTCGATGGGAAACGGGTTAATATTCCCGTACTTCTGCTAACTGCGATGGAGAGACGGAGAAGGCTAGGCTAGCGCGGCGTTGGTTGTCCGCGTTTAAGGCTGTAGGTAGGGTACTTAGGCAAATCCGGGTACCTAATACTGAGAGTTGATGACGAGTCACTACGGTGATGAAGTAGTTGATGCCATGCTTCCAGGAAAATCTTCTAAGCTTCAGGTTAGTAGGAATCGTACCCCAAACCGACACAGGTGGTCGGGTAGAGAATACCAAGGCGCTTGAGAGAACTCGGCTGAAGGAACTAGGCAAAATGGTACCGTAACTTCGGGAGAAGGTACGCTCCTGTTGGTGATGAGACTTGCTCTCTAAGCTGACGGGAGTCGCAGATACCAGGTGGCTGCAACTGTTTATCAAAAACACAGCACTGTGCAAAATCGCAAGATGACGTATACGGTGTGACGCCTGCCCGGTGCCGGAAGGTTAATTGATTGGGTTATCTTCGGAGAAGCTCATGATCGAAGCCCCGGTAAACGGCGGCCGTAACTATAACGGTCCTAAGGTAGCGAAATTCCTTGTCGGGTAAGTTCCGACCTGCACGAATGGCGTAATGATGGCCACGCTGTCTCCAGCCGAGACTCAGTGAAGTTGAAATTGCGGTGAAGATGCCGTATACCCGCGGCTAGACGGAAAGACCCCGTGAACCTTTACTATAGCTTGGCACTGAACATTGACCCTACATGTGTAGGATAGGTGGGAGACTTTGAAGCGGGAACGCCAGTTCTCGTGGAGTCATCCTTGAAATACCACCCTTGTAGTGTTGATGTTCTAACTCTGGCCCCTGAATCGGGGTTGAGGACAGTGCCTGGTGGGTAGTTTGACTGGGGCGGTCTCCTCCCAAAGAGTAACGGAGGAGCACGAAGGTTGGCTAAGTACGGTCGGACATCGTACGGTTAGTGCAATGGCATAAGCCAGCTTAACTGCGAGACATACACGTCGAGCAGGTGCGAAAGCAGGTCATAGTGATCCGGTGGTTCTGAATGGAAGGGCCATCGCTCAACGGATAAAAGGTACTCCGGGGATAACAGGCTGATACCGCCCAAGAGTTCATATCGACGGCGGTGTTTGGCACCTCGATGTCGGCTCATCACATCCTGGGGCTGAAGTCGGTCCCAAGGGTATGGCTGTTCGCCATTTAAAGTGGTACGCGAGCTGGGTTCAGAACGTCGTGAGACAGTTCGGTCCCTATCTGCCGTGGGCGTTGGATGATTGAAGGGAGCTGCTCCTAGTACGAGAGGACCGGAGTGGACGAACCGCTGGTGTTCGGGTTGTCATGCCAATGGCATTGCCCGGTAGCTACGTTCGGAATCGATAACCGCTGAAAGCATCTAAGCGGGAAGCGAGCCCTAAGATGAGTCATCCCTAGACCTTTAAGGTCTCTAAAGAGCCGTCCGAGACTAGGACGTTGATAGGCAGGGTGTGTAAGCGTTGTGAGGCGTTGAGCTAACCTGTACTAATGACTCGTGAGGCTTAACCATACAACCCAAAAGGGTTTCGTAAGATGGTTTTACGTAATCAAAAGAATACAAAGTACTTGATTGAAGTGCGAACTCAGATTGACTCTTAGATAAGAGTACAGCTTTCCGAATTTCCAAATTTGTCTGGAAACCATAGCATTGTGGTCCCACCTGATCCCATCCCGAACTCAGAAGTGAAACGCAATCGCGCCGATGGTAGTGTGGGGTCTCCCCATGTGAGAGTAGGTCATTTCCAGGCGCCTAATAAAGCAAAAAGCCCTAGCCTAAAACGCTAGGGCTTTTTGCTTTCTACGCTCGCCTAAATTGCTCCTGGCAATTTAAGGCACTTCCTACATCCATGTAGGTCGCGCGAAAGCGCTACTTCACATGCAGCCCACAGCCACTTCGTGGGTGGGCCCCTCAGCTCGCAGCCTAGCTGCTTCGCGCTCCAGTCAGCCATCAAGCTGCGCTTGATAAGCGGATGTCTTACGCCCCATGTGAGAGCCTAATTTCTTAATTAAACACGGTGGAATTTCTAGTTTGAAGCCTATAGGTATTGCTTGATAAGGGGCTGAATTTGCTCTCAAGTAAAAGACGGCGAATGATAAATCTGACTAAGTCTGTATATTTTGCATTCGTGACGGGTAACAAGATGGAGTCTGGGCTGAAGCTAGCAACTGAGATTCTATTTGGCCCGATGCGTGGCTTTTCAATACCATTATGACACTAGCCAATGAGGTTTAATGGTGTCTGGCTGATGATTGTTTGGTGAGTGACGGAGATTTCAATTAAAGCCATTGTATAAGTCGTTTATCTCATATCGATCGTAATCATTCGAGAAGATCCGTTTTCTGGAAGTGATGTGTTGATAACGATTACGATTTGCTAGAAAAGAAGTGTAAAGCCCGAGCTGATTTTCGGGCTTTCGGATTCGTTGCTATAAAGAGAGGAGTTTTTCTATGATGGGCGTATTGGCTTCTGGAAAGTCAAAGTCTTTGAGCTCGTCGAGTCTAGCCCATTTAACTTCTTGGCCTTCAAGTCCCTGAGCTTCACCAGAAAAGGATTTTACTGTATGGATATCAAGATATACCTGTTTATCCGGATAATCGTGGGAAATTGCCATTAAGGGGCTTGTGGAGGTAACTTTTATTGCAACTTCCTCCCTTAATTCTCTTATCAGCGCTTCGGAGGTTGTCTCACCTGATTCGACCTTGCCACCAGGAAATTCCCACTTTCCACCTTGGTGCAGATGATCTGGGCGTTTGGCAAGTAAGATCTGCTCTTGTTCATCGAATACTATGCCTACCGCGACGTGCACACGTTTCATTTAGTGGTCCTTAAAAAAGTCTGCTTCTTCATAGCCTAGTGAATCTAGGGCTTCGGGATCAAACTCGGGCTTTACTGGGATGGCGTGCTTTTCTGATGCCCAGTCGCCAAGGTCGATCAGCTTACATCTTTCACTGCAGAAGGGTTTAAATTGCGACTCTTTGGACCAAAGTACCTCTTTCTGGCAGGTAGGGCATTTAACTGTGGTTGGCATAATCATTCCCATTGGCCGGTTTGTAACAGTCGGCTATGGTAAACCACTTTAGGTGCAGGTTGCCAACATAAAGTCTATCGATCTGTCTGAGTGTTTTTGTTGGTCAAATAAGACGAAATGTATGGCGTAGCGGTTACGGTTGCCACTGATGGTGGGATAGCATCCCTGAGCGGGATCTATCTTCACTCGGATAAGTGAGAGGGCTTGAGTGCTCGACCCTTGATAAAAGCCAGCGGTGGCTGTTGCAGGGTTATAAACGGTTGTTTTACGGGTGAGCTCAAGCAGTAGTTTGATTGGTGTTAACAGGCATTCGAAATGTTCTGTCCAGTTCTTGTACTCTTGCTGGCGTACTTCCCAGGGTTTGGCTAACCAGTAATGTAGCTGGGGGAGATCGAAGTTACAGCAGGCACCTGGCATGCCGAATCGCTGGCGTAACGCTGAGAGAAACCTGTCTTGTTTTAGTTTTTGTCCGGGTCGTTCGCAGCGGATTAGCTTAACTCTCGCCTCTTGCATCTGATCGATATAGCCTTCTACCTGCTGCTCATCGATGTGGGGGAGGTGCTGCCATTTTTTGAGGTTTATTAGCTGCTTATCGATGTCTTTTATAATTTCACTGCGATAGTCACAACGTTCGGTGAGTTCACAAAGAGAAAATAACGGATAGAAACAACGATGTTGATGATCTTGATCTAAATTACTTTGCACCTGATTAGCGAGGTACTCTAGCCTAAGGTAGCTTCGAGTCTTCTCGTTTAGCGGTTGTTCATAGATCAATTCATTCATGACGATTATCAAGTCTGAGCGGCTAATTTTATGTATTTATTATGTAATACAGCGACTTTTTCTTTTAATGCCGAGATATCACCTCGATTATCGATAACATCATCGGCTTTAGATAGTTTTTCGTCTCTGCTCGCCTGGCTAGCTATTATATTTTTTACTTGCTGCGCATCGACAGCATCCCTTTCAGTGGTCCGCTTTATTTGTAACTCTGGCGAAATATCAACCACTAAAGTGCAATTGACTAACCTATCTAAACCGTTCTCAAATAGCAAGGGGACAACTAAAATTGCGTAGGCTGAGGTCGCATTTTGCAATTGTGTTAACATTTCCGTCCGGATTAACGGGTGCAGAAGGTTATTCAACCACTCTCTTGCAGATGGGTCGTTAAAAATTTTCTCTCTTAAAGCGGTGCGATTTAGCTCACCATCTTCGAGGAGGACGCTAGGGCCAAAATGGTGAGCAATTTCGGTTAGCCCTATACTTCCCTTTGTGACAATCTCTCTGCTGACAACATCTGCGTCAACAAGATCAATACCCATATCACAAAACAAGTTGGCGACAGTCGTCTTGCCACTTCCAATACCGCCGGTGAGGCCCACAACAAATTTCGACATGTTTTTTCTTAGCTAACGCCTATAAGGTAGATAGGTACCAGTTTACGATTTTCTCACCCCAAATCATGGCTATCCAACCTGCCAAGGCGATATAAGGGCCAAATGGTATGGGGTTGCCAGAATTGATCTTCTTATTGACGATGAGTAGCAAGCCAACTAGTGCGCCAACAATGGAGGATAACAGGATGATGAGTGGCAATAATTGCCAGCCAAACCAGGCGCCGAATACGGCTAATAGTTTAAAGTCGCCATAACCCATACCCTCCTTGCCGGTTAGTATTTTGAATCCCCAGAACACGCTCCAAAGGCTCATATAACCCGCAGAAGCGCCAATGACCGCATCTGTAATCGAGACAAAGGTACCATTTAGATTTATAAGTAGGCCAATCCATAAGAGTGGCAAAGTGATTTGATCGGGCAGTAGCATCTCATCGAGATCTATCCCTGTTAAGGCTACCAGGCCAAAGGTCAGGATGGTGGCAAAGACAAATTGCCACGTTGGGCCAAAATGGTAGGCCAGATAGGCAATCGCTAATCCAGTTAAGGCTTCTATGACAGGGTATCTTGCTGAGATACGTGTTTTACAATGAGCGCATTTCCCACCAAGCATCAACCAGCCTAATACTGGTAGATTATGCCAAGGCTTTATGCTTGTTTTACATTTTGGGCAGGCAGAGCCCGGTACCACAAGATTGTATTTTTCTGGATACTCATCGATCGGCTGAGCTAATTTATCTTTAATCTCCGCAACGGTTGCGTTGTGATATTCATCGAGATATTGGTTACATTCTAGCTGCCACTCTCTTTTCATCATCACGGGAAGGCGATGAATCACCACGTTTAAAAAGCTGCCTATGACCGCTGCAAAGGCAAAGGTAATTGCGGCAAACAGCAAAGGGTACTGAGCCATTAATTGAATAAATTCAGTCATTGATAAAGTTTATTTTTATTGTTCAAAAATTTAAGGGTTAGCCGCCGACGACATTACCCATCTGGAAGATAGGGAGGTACATCCCTATAATTAACCCCCCAACGAGTGTACCAATGACGACCATCATCATTGGTTCAATTAAGCTAGATAATCCGTCAACTGCGTCATCTACTTGCATTTCATATATGTTCGCTATCTTATTTAGCATATCATCGAGGCCACCAGATTCTTCACCTATCATAACCATTTGGATAAGCATGTCCGGGAAAAGTCCTGTGGTACGCATAGCGACGTTCATTTGCATCCCAGACATTACCTCTGTACGAACTTTCGTAAGTGCGCTGCGGTAGACATAGTTACCAGATGCTCCTGCGGCAGATTCTAGTCCATCAATTAGAGGAACACCTGCTGCAAAGGTTGTTGCTAAAGTTCTCGCAAATCTTGCCATTGCCGCCTTGTGTAAAATTTCACCAATAATTGGGATTTTCAGCACTAGCTCATCTACTTTATTTCGGAATCCCGCCGATTTTAAATGAGCCTTTTTAAATGACCAAATAGAGACAACTATGCCTATTACAAAAAAATACCAAGAAGATTGAAGCCATCGCGAGATACTTACAATCATTTGTGTAAATGCCGGGAGCTCAGCTCCAAAACCAGCAAATATGTCTTCAAACTGCGGTACAACAAATAACAATAATAGTGTTGTAACAGCTATAGCAACAACGATAACGGCAGCAGGATAGAACATTGCCTTTTTTATTTTTGATTTTAGGGCTTCAGCTTTTTCTCTGTACGTTGCAATTCTGTCAAATACGGCATCTAGGGAACCTGAGTGTTCTCCAGCACCAACCAAATCAACGTAAAGATCATCAAAATATTGTCTGTGGGGTTTTAAAGAGTCGGATAGTGGTATACCGGACTGCACATCAGCCACAATTGTTCCAAGTAACTCTCGCATTCTAGGCTTTTCGTGACCGCGCCCTAGCATCTCAAGGGTTGTTACAATGGGGACACCTGCCGCCAACATTGTCGCAATCTGGCGTGTGATCATGGCGATATCCATTGCCTTTATTTTTGGATCACTCTTAAATAGTGGTTCAGCTTTCTTTTTGACAACTTTTGGGTTGACGCCTTGCGATTTTAGTTGTGCTTTTATTTCGGCAGGTGAAGTCCCTCTCAATTCGCCTGAGGTTTTTTTCCCGTCGCGGTTAGTTCCCTTCCATTCAAAGGTGACCACTTTAGGTTGAGCTTTGGCTGCTTTTTGCTTTTTAGTTGATGTTTTAGCAAGCGATGCGGTAGCCATTATAGTGTCCTTTAATTAATCTTGTTTAGCTGAGGTTTAGAAGCTAGTTACACGATTTATTTCGGCAATACTTGTTACGCCGGCAATAACCTTTCGTAGCCCAGATTCTCTGAGATCTCGCATTCCTTGCTCTTTTGCCTGGGTGGCAATTTGCAAAGAATTTCCTCCTTCCATAATAGTACGGGCAATCTCATCTGACATCTTCATCACTTCATAAATACCGACACGTCCCTTATAACCGCCAGAGCAAAGGTCACAGCCAACTGGCTTATAGACGGTAAAGCCTTCATCAATTTGTGCTTGTGTAAAACCGAGTTTCAGTAGTTCGTGTTCGGGGACTTCTTCCGGTTGACGGCATTCGGTACAAAGCCTTCTGGCGAGACGTTGGGCGATAATTAGGTTAACTGAGCTGGCAATGTTGTAACCTGGGACGCCCATATTTATCAGACGAGTTAGCGTTTCGGCAGCCGAGTTGGTATGAAGGGTCGAAAGTACCAAGTGACCGGTTTGTGCTGCTTTAATGGCAATTTCGGCGGTTTCCAAGTCACGTATCTCACCCACCATGACCACATCGGGATCTTGACGTAAGAAAGAGCGCAGCGCCGAGGCGAAGGTGAGTCCAGCCTTCAAGTTAATATGAACCTGATTGACGCCTTCTAAGTTAATTTCGACTGGGTCTTCAGCGGTTGAAATGTTGCGCTCTTCGGTATTGAGAATATTAAGGCCGGTATAAAGGGATACCGTTTTACCTGAGCCTGTAGGGCCGGTTACCAAGATCATGCCTTGAGGTTTTGCCAACATTTCTTCATAGAGTTTGCGTTGATCATTTTCGTAGCCGAGCTTTTCAATACCGAGTTGGGCAGAAGAGGAGTCTAAGATACGCATCACGATCTTTTCGCCCCAAATTGTCGGCAAGGTGCTGACACGAAAATCGATAGATTTAGTGCGAGACAGCTTCATCTTAATTCGGCCATCTTGAGGAACTCGACGTTCGGCGATATCGAGTTTTGACATTACTTTTAGACGCGCTGAAATTCGTCCTGATAAGTTAACAGGAGGTTCTGATACTTCATGTAAAATACCATCGATGCGAAATCGAATACGATAGCGTTTTTCATAAGGTTCGAAGTGTAAGTCTGACGCGCCTTTACGTATGGCGTCGGTGAGTATCTTGTTTATATATATGACGATAGGAGCATCGTCACTTGCGTCGCCCTGTTGTTCTTCCTGGCGCTTGTCTGTATCGGTAATCTCGATGCCAGATAGAGAGTCTTCATCTATACCGTCTAGGTCGAGCGCAGAGATATCTTCTTCAAGAACTTTTTCTAATGCAATTGTAAGCTTATCATCCTCTACAAGAATTGCTTCCGCATGCAATCCGGCACTGAATTGAAAGTCCTCTAGAGCCGCGATGTTTGTAGGATCTGCTGTTCCAATATAAAGGCGATTTCCACGTTTGAATAGTGGTAAACACTTGTGTTTTTCAATTAGCTTTTTATTTAGGAATGCTTCCGGAATGCTGCTGATATCAAATTCATTTAAGTCCAACAAAGGCGTACCATACTCTTCATAGCATAGCTCTGCCACTTCCCTAGCTGAAAGCACTTTGGTAGCAATTAAAGTACTGACTAGAGGTTGCTTGTTTTTACGGGATAGAGCTACGGCTTCTGACAATTGCTCTTCGCTAAGTAGTCCTTTGCGAATAAAAAGGGTCGATAATCCCAAATGTAGACCGGTTGAAGGCATGAGTGCTCCAAATGAACAGAAGTTCTAAAATAGTAACGCTTTTTTATGGATTTGTCATTTTTGTCAATATAGAAAATATGCTTTTTCTGTAGAGACGAGCTTAGTGACGGTATTAGTAAAAATTCCTTTTATTGACAATATTTTGACAATATCGCCAATTTAGTCAAAGAGTGAGTTTAAGCAATGAAAGTGCCACAATTGTAATGTCTTGTGCTTTGTTGTTTAGTCGCTTAAACCTAGTAAGGTGCAAGGGCGAAAATTTTAATAAAAGCGAGTGGTTACTAGTTAGTTTTTCTGTATGCTAATGTCTATGGAGGCTGTGTGCTATTTTAGGTGGGGAAATGACTACAAGAGTGTATGCGTTAGGAGTGTTTGTTGGTTTATTTATTATTTTCGTTGCAGGAACACTTTTTTCTTATGACTTGTATTTTTTATTTGGGCTTGAAAATGAATATGATCTGAAAAGATTTTTGGTTGTTGGCTTTATATGGTTGTGTTTGTTAGGCCTTTGCTTCACTAAGCAAGATATAACCTTTCATGTGTCTTTTTATAAGGCAGTTGGTTTTACTGTTTTCGTTTTGTTGTTATTGTTGTCTGCACTCTTTAGTAGGCATGTGTTCTGGGCATTTGTTGATGTAACCAACATTTGTATGTTAATAACAGCGTTTTATTTTTTTTCGGTGTCATTAAGGAGTTTAGATGAAAAAACGTTGTATTCAGTATTGTTTGCTGGTGTTTTGTTCTTTTCACTACTGACTCTTTTCAAGTACTCTCTGTTTTTGATTTTTTCCTATGTGGATGTCAATAGCTTCGATATTCACCGTTTGATTTCTGATTATACCAATGCAAGGTTCTTTAATCAGTTACAGGTTATGATTGTTCCATTGTTATATATTCCATTCTGTTGTAATGGTTTGAGTAAATTTAAGAAAATCTCTGTTTTTATTGTGACGCTGCACTGGTTAGTATTCCTTCAGACCGATGCGCGTGGTGCAATTTTATCACTTTTTCTGGTTTTTATTTTGTTCTTATTTAACTTGGAAAGAGAAAAGCGAATAGGCTTTCTTTATGAGGTGTTACGGCCATTGGCCTTTGGTATCTTGCTGTGGTTGTTATTTATTAAGATAATTCCTTATTATCTTTTCGATAATGTGACATTTCAATTCAGAACGACTAGCTCTGGTAGGTTGGAATTTTGGTTATTTATATTCAAGGCCATTCCTGAGTCCCTTTGGTTGGGGTTTGGTCCAATGAGTTTCACCTGGGCAGAAGGAAAGCCCTTTCCCCATGCACATCCCCACAATATTATTATGCAAATTTTATATGAGAATGGGGTATTGGCTTGTTTGATTTTTGTTATAGTAGCATTGCATATTGTATTTAAAATTTTGAAGTCGGTAGGGACAAACGAGTCTTTTTCAAAATATCCATTTTATTTCTCTTTGCTGTCTGGATTTTGCTATTCACAGTTGAGCGGTGTACTTGTAATGCCTTTCTCTCAATTGTTTTTTTCTCTTGTTTTAGCCTTGTCAATATTTAATTCAAAGCAAAATGAACCTTTATATCATTATCGCAGTAGACGTTGGGCTATAATTGTGTTGTTTTTAGTTGTAACGTTATTTTCGGTGGTAATGTTTGCTTCATACCATCACGAAGACCTCTCGGCTGGTTTTTTCCCTCGGATATGGTTAAGAGGGAATGTGATTAATTAATGGCTTAGTAGGTGATAATGTTTGCGCTTGAATATTTTAGGCTGATTTCTACGTCATGCTTTTTTGACAGGGTAATGTTTTAATTAAAGTTACGCCTTTGAGGGAGGAAGCTGAGGAGATGTACTTCGAGATAAAAAAGGCCGCATATGCGGCCTTTTTTTATGAGAATTGAGTCATTAAGACGCTTTGCAGGTGGCTGTTGTCCAGTCACAGTTAATCGCAGTGCTGTTTTCGTCTTGTGCGTTAGTAGTTACTGTACCTGTCAGAGAGGCAAGGTTTGTAGGTTTAGCAATAGCTCCAGAGCAAGAGGTTGGAGCGAATGTTGGAATGGTTGTTTCACCAATTACCGCAGCAGATGCAGCTTTAACATAGGCTGTTGCTTCACCTAAACAGGCGTTGATTTTGCCTTTGTTTACATACTCTTTATAAGCAGGAAGTGCAATTGCGGCGAGAATACCGATGATTGCAACAACGATCATTAATTCAATCAGGGTGAAACCCTTAGCGTTAGTCTTTTTGAAACTTTTCATTTTTACTCTCTCCATTTGACAGAACTCTGACTCGACTTGTCTCAATGCTGATTTTTAGGATAACAGCACTTCTATTCTAGTAGTTAGCCCTTTAGTTATAGCCAAACTTGTTGCGAAACACTACTCATTACCGCAACTTATCTGCTCTATGGCTAAGACCCTTACTCTCGAATTAGCGGCTGAAACCTATTGGTTCAGCTTGCTCCTGCCTAGCTTAAGACATCGTCCCTGGTCAAATCGTTATTGCTATCAACTAGTATTTTATGAATTCCTTAATGAATTAAGCGCTTAGGTAGTTTACCATGGCTTACTTTTCATTTTCGGTTTTCACTCTAAGTTTGATTAATCTTCATTCGGCAAACTGCACCATTTGGCAATTTAGCTCATCAAAATCATCATGTTACAATTAATGTTTTTCTTCTAACCCAGCACAGCTAATTTGCTGCTACTCATTCAGTGGCACTCTCGCATAACGCTTCCAGTTAACATGTAAATGTTAAGGGAATGTTTCATTGAACTTGTCGCCAGCCTAGAAAATCCTCAATTAACGATAATTAATGCTTTCGACTTACTAAGTCGGTTTACCTTCATGGTAAGCTGGCCGAAAGGGCCATCTCGCCTAAAGCCAAAGTTAGTACAAAGTTAATAAAAAGGGAACCGTAAATCGCATCAAAGTACTAATTTAATGGTGAATTTGTCTAATAAAGTTTTTTTTTGTAAAAAAAGTTATAGCGTAATTATGACTTTGGCTGAAAAATTGGCGATTGAGTTCGTAGTGTCAATTTTATAACGGTTAGAACGCGGTCTCTGTCTGGTTGATTTATGTACAAGCTTTAGTCTTGGCTTGATTTGTTGTGTAAATGTTGCTCGGCTTGGTCGGGAGTAGAACCAAGCTGAGCATTCGGTTTGCCATCTACTTTCTTATTACGAACAATTAGTCTTTGAGTCGTAGCGACAGATCCAACGCCTTGACGTGTTTAGTGAGGGCGCCGACCGAGATGTAGTCGATTCCTGTCTTGGCATAATCTGAGATGGTGCCTAGCGTCACGTTCCCCGATACTTCGAGTTTTACTCGCTGGTTTTCGCTATAGCTATTATTAAGCTCTACTGCCTCTATCATCATGGTGACGTCAAAATTGTCGAGCATGACGATATCGGCTCCGGCATCAAGCGCCTGCTTGAGTTCATCTATGCTTTCGACTTCGACCTCAACTAGCTTGTCGCTGGCAAGCTGGCGGGCGGCATTAATGGCAGAGGCAATTGAGCCACTGGCCATGATGTGATTTTCCTTGATCAGGAAGGCATCGAACAAGCCGATACGATGGTTCTTGCCACCGCCGCAGGTGACGGCATATTTTTGCGCCGTGCGCAGACCTGGAATCGTCTTGCGGGTATCTAATAGCTTGCAGTGAGTGCCTGCCAGTCTGTCGACATAGAGTTTGGTTAGGGTAGCAACGCCAGATAGTGTCTGGATGAAGTTCATCGCGGTGCGCTCACCGGTCAGGATGGCACGGGCCGAACCTGACATTTCACATAATACTTGGTTTGGTAAGACGAGATCGCCATCGTCCACATGCCAGTGCAAGGCAACTTCACCACCTAGCTGGTTAAAGACTTGTTCTGCCCAGGCCTTACCACAAAAGACCCCTTCTTCGCGGGTGATCAAGCTAGCCTGTGCATACTTATCGCTTGGAATAAGCTGAGCCGTGATATCCAGGCTTAACTTTTCTTCGGCGGTAAGATTTGAATCGGCCTGAAAACCTAAATCTTCTTCGAGCGCGACTTTGACGGCTAATCTAATGTCATTTTCCAGCATCTTTCTTTCCTCATGGCTGCTCGCCGCACTCCCAGAGCGCATCACTTGTGGCTCGAATGGGTTATCTCTCTTGATTCAAAGGCTGCGAGCACTTAGCTATATGCCGTTAATAGTAACAAATCCCTGATTGAAAAAGCAGGGATATTTAGCGCTACACGGTGAAGATAGACGCAATTTGTGCCGATTTGTAATCATTGGTCGCGTGTGACTGGCGGCTATCATCAGAATTGGGTTAAAGTGCTAACGGCTTGATATTGTTTGGAGGTAGATTGGTCTGTGGCTAACATGACATTGCATAAAGGTTGGATTCGAGAGTGTCGACAGTGTGTCTCGCCACATTTTAATGCGCGTCCAGATGGAGAGGTGAGCCTGATGGTGATCCACAATATCAGCCTGCCTGCTGGCCGATTTGGCTTGCCCTATATCGACCAGCTTTTTCAAGGCTGTTTGGATATTCAGGCCAATGAGAGTTTTTGCGACCTGCAAGGATTAGAAGTGTCGGCGCATTTTCTGATCCGGCGAGACGGCGAGTTGGTGCAGTATGTCAGCTGTGATGATCGCGCCTGGCATGCCGGCGTCTCCTCATTTGCAGGGCGAACGGGTTGTAACGACTTTGCCATAGGTATAGAGCTTGAAGGTACCGATAGCCTCGCCTATACCGACGAGCAGTATGAGCGGCTCACGCAATTAACCTTGGTCTTGTTTGACGCATATCCTATGCTCAATAGAAATCTTATCGTCGGGCATTGCGATATCGCTCCCGGGCGTAAGACAGATCCGGGCGAGAGTTTCGACTGGCACAGATATCGCGCCAGCCTAGTGACTGGCTAAGCTACTCAATAGTTTCATTGACCAAAAGTAAAATAATCAGATGGAAGGGAGAGGGGAGTAAGATGGCACTGTTTTCCTTATTGTTGGCGATCATGATTGAGCGCCTCAAGCTATTACCCCAGGCATGGCAGCTAGAAACCCTATTAGCCTTGTATGCCAAGAGTTTCTTTGGTCGCAAGCAGCTAACCAATGACCTTATGATGGCGATTGCGCTGATTCTGCCAGCGATAGCTGTGCAGGTGCTGGCCTGGTTCGTGGCCGGCATGTTTTGGGGGCTGTTGAGCCTCGGGCTCTGGGTCGGGGTATCTATTCTCTGTTTCAGTCATCTCAAACAGCGTCAGGTCTTCAAACAGTATATACAGGCAGCCTGCCGCGGCGATGCCCAGGCCTGTTACCATTTTGCCGATGAGCTCGATCCCTATGTGTCACTTAATGCCGTTTCCGAGCAAGACCTAGGCGAGAAGGTCGGGCAAACGGTTGCCTGGCTTAACTATCGCTTCTATGGCGCCGTAGCCTTATACCTTATCTTCTTTGGACCGGCCGGTGCCGTGCTCTACTGTACCGTGCGTTATTTCTCAGACGATGCCAAGAGCCGAGGCGCGGAGCTTCCCATCGTGGATACCGCCTTGATGCTGTTGGACTGGCTGCCGAGCCGCCTGATCGCCCTGGGTTACGTACTCAGCGGCCATTTTTCGCTGGCATTTAGTCGTTGGCGCCAGCAGGCATTGTGCTGGCGCTGCCCGGCGCGAGATGTGATCTCCGAGGTTGCCCTGGCGGCAGAGACAGTTGAATTTAATTCACCTACACCAATTTGCGTCCAATCGACCATCTCTTTGCTACAGTTGAGTAAGCGAAACTTTATCTTACTCGTGATCGGTCTCTCTTTGCTGACGATCTTTGGGGTGGTAGTGTAGGGACTGGGCGAGACCGGCAGCTATATTAGCGCCTGACTCGCCTCCTTGCTTTTACTCAAGGCCACCCCCGGGTGTCTGGATCAATGGTCAGACCCCTTAATCATAAATATAAGCTATTCTCACAAATCGTGAGTTTACATGAAGCAGATCACGAACTGGACATCTGAAATGTGATTTGATAAAGTGCGCTCAGTCAATTAAATTGGTAAGACCAATTTACAATAGGAGCTGAGGGCCATATGGCTTATAGCAAAATCAACCAGCCAAAAATTTCTGACGTGATCATGAATCAGCTGGAGCAGATGATCCTAGAGGGGAGTCTGCAACCGGGTCAGAAATTACCACCAGAGCGTGAATTGGCACTGCAGTTCGAAGTCTCTCGACCATCTCTTCGTGAAGCAATTCAAAAGTTAGAAGCAAAAGGCCTGCTGCTGCGTCGTCAAGGCGGTGGAACTTATGTCAAAGAGCAACTTTGGCAGAGTCTTGCTGATCCTATTGTGGAACTGATGCACAGCGATTCTGAGAGTCAGTATGACCTCCTCGAGTTTCGTCACGCCACTGAAGGCATGATGGCTTATTTTGCGGCGCTTCGGGGCACCGATGCCGACATGCAAAACATCAAAGAAAAAATCCAAGCGGTAGAAGCTGCGTCTGACATCGAGGCGAAGGCAGAGGCGATCGTGTGTTTTTATCGCGCCATTGCCGAGGCCTCTCACAACGTGGCTATGCTGCACTTGGTACTGAGTTTATCTCCCGTGCTGCATAAGAATGTGGCGCAAAACCTAGAGTTGCTAAAGCGCAGAGCTGATGCCTCTAAAATGGCGAACGAGCATAGGCAAGATCTTCTTGCCGCCATCGTCCGTCGTGATCCCGAAGCCGCAAGAGAAGCCTCAAACGAGCATCTAAGCTACATTGAGGAAGTGATGTTGTCTGTGAGGGAAGAAGATAGCCGGTTGCAGCGTAGTCTGCGCCGTTTGAAGAGTGGCGCGTAGGCTTAGGTCTAGCTGCCACTTTTTATTATTCAATTCATACAATTAATGTATATAGGGAAGGACTGCGAAATGTCTGAACATATGCTGCAAGATTTAGATCCGTTAGAGACTCAAGAGTGGGTCGATTCATTACAAGCCGTATTAGAGCAAGAAGGTCCGGAACGTGCTCATTTTCTTCTTGAGAAGCTAATCGACAAGGCTCGTCGTAACGGTACACATCTGCCTTATAAGGCGACCACCGCCTACCTCAACACGATTCCTGCCGGTCAGGAACCTCATATGCCAGGTAACCAAGAGATGGAGCGTCGCATTCGTGCCATCATCCGTTGGAACGCCCTGGCCATGGTACTGCGTGGTTCGAAGAAAGATCTTGAGCTGGGCGGTCACATTTCCAGTTTCGCCTCTAGTGCAACCATTTACGATGTTTGCTTCAACCACTTCTTCCGTGCGCCAAACGAGAAGGATGGTGGTGACCTGGTTTACTTCCAGGGCCACATCGCTCCTGGTATCTATGCGCGCTCTTTCCTCGAAGGTCGCCTGACTGAAGATCAGCTGGCTAACTTCCGTCAGGAAGTAGACGGCAAGGGTCTATCATCTTACCCACACCCTAAGTTGATGCCTGATTACTGGCAGTTCCCAACGGTTTCTATGGGTCTGGGTCCTATCCAGGCTATCTATCAGGCGCGTTTCCTGAAATACCTGACCGACCGTGGTCTGAAAGATTGCTCTGAGCAAACCGTATACTGCTTCTTGGGTGATGGTGAGTGTGACGAGCCAGAAACGCTAGGTGCTATCGGTCTGGCCGCTCGTGAAGAGCTGGACAACCTGGTCTTCATCGTTAACTGTAACCTGCAGCGTCTTGATGGTCCTGTACGTGGTAACGGCAAGATCATTCAAGAGCTTGAAGGCGAATTCCGCGGCGCTGGCTGGGAAGTGGCTAAGGTCATCTGGGGTCGCTACTGGGATCCGCTATTGGCGCGCGACACCAGCGGTAAGCTGCTGCAGCTGATGGAAGAAACCGTCGACGGCGAATACCAAAACTGTAAGGCAAAAGGTGGCGCTTATACACGTGAGCACTTCTTCGGTAAGTACCCTGAAACCGCTGAGATGGTCGCTAACATGTCTGATGACGACATCTGGCGCCTCAACCGTGGTGGTCACGATCCAGTGAAGATCTATGCCGCGCTGCAACACGCGAAGAACACTAAGGGCCGTCCAACCGTTATCCTGGCTAAGACAGTGAAAGGTTATGGTTTGGGTGATGCTGGTGAAGGTAAAAACATCGCGCACAACGTTAAGAAGATGGACATCAGCGCCGTACGTTACTTCCGCGATCGCTTCAATATCCCGATCCCTGACGACAAGCTAGAAGAGATCCCTTTCTATCACCCAGGTCCAGATTCGGAAGAGGTGAAGTACCTTCAGGAACGCCGCGCCGCGCTGCACGGTTCTATGCCGGCTCGCCGTCAGAAGTTCTCTGAAGACCTCGAAGTGCCTTCACTGAAGATCTTCGACTCTATCCTCAAGGGCTCTAACGGTCGTGAGATCTCAAGCACCATGGCGTTCGTCCGTATTCTGACTGCGCTGCTGAAAGATAAGAAGATAGGTAAGAACATTGTCCCTATCATCCCGGATGAGGCGCGTACCTTCGGTATGGAAGGTCTGTTCCGTCAGGTGGGTATCTATGCTCACGAAGGACAAAAGTACGTACCACAAGACTCGGATCAGGTGGCTTACTACCGCGAAGACAAGTCGGGCCAGGTACTTCAAGAGGGTATCAACGAGCTAGGCGCCATGTCTTCTTGGGTGTCAGCGGCGACCAGCTATTCGGTTAACGATACGCCAATGATCCCATTCTACATCTACTACTCTATGTTTGGTTTCCAACGTATTGGCGACATGGCATGGGCGGCAGGTGATATGCGTGCTCGTGGCTTCATGGTTGGTGGTACGTCAGGCCGTACTACCCTGAACGGCGAAGGTCTGCAGCACCAGGATGGTCACAGCCACGTATTGGCTAACACTATTCCTAACTGTATCTCTTACGACCCGACCTATGGTTATGAGATTGCGGTTATCGTTCAAGACGGTATCCGTCGCATGTATGGCGAAAACCAGGAAGATATCTTCTACTACCTGACCACGATGAATGAAAACTATGTTCAGCCTGAGATGCCAGAGGGTGCCGAAGAAGGTATCGTCAAGGGTATCTACAAGCTGGAATCAGTGTCTGGTAGCGGCAAGGGTAAGGTACAGCTAATGGGTTGTGGCACCATCCTTGAACAAGTCCGTAAGGCGGCGCAGGCACTGGCGAAAGACTTCGGTATCTCGTCAGACGTATTCAGCGTGACCAGCTTCAACGAGCTGACTCGCGACGGTCAGGCGGCAGAGCGTTACAACATGCTGCACCCAACCGAAACGCCTAAGCAGGCTTATATCAGCCAGGTGCTATCTAGCGATTCTCCAGCCGTTGTTGCCACCGACTATATGAAGATATATGGCGAGCAGCTACGCGCATATGTTCCTACCGACTACAAGGTGCTGGGTACCGACGGTTTCGGCCGCAGTGACAGCCGCGAGAACCTGCGTCACCACTTCGAAGTGGATGCCAAGTTCATCGTGATCGCGGCACTGAAGTCGCTGGTTGACCGCAACGAGTTGCCAGTTGAAGTACTCTCGCAAGCAATTGCCGAGTACGGCATCGATGTTGACAAGATCAACCCACAGTTCGCGTAAGGGGATATAGCATGGCTGAATTAAAAGAAGTTTTAGTCCCCGATATCGGTGGGGATGAAGTACAGGTTATTGAGATCTGTGCTGCGGTGGGCGATACCCTCGCCGCCGAAGAATCGATCATTACCGTTGAAAGTGACAAGGCGACCATGGATATTCCTGCGCCTTTCGCCGGTAAACTTGCCGAGATTAAGGTCGCCGTGGGCGATACCGTCTCTGAAGGCACACTTATCGCTATGATGGAAGCGGGTGAGGCGCAGGCCGCCGAGCCTGCACCAGCGGCAGCCGAAGTAGCTCCTGCAGCAGCACCGGCTACGCCTGCTCCGGCAGCGCCTGTTGCTGCGGCGCCAGCCTCTGCACAAGTGATTGAAGTGACAGTGCCGGATATCGGCGATGCTTCAGATGTCGACGTGATTGAAGTGCTGGTGGCCGTGGGCGACAGCATAGATGTCGACACTGGGCTTATCACGCTGGAAACTGACAAGGCGACCATGGAAGTACCAGCGCCTGCAGCCGGTGTGGTGAAAGAGATGAAAGTGGCCGTTGGCGACAAGGTCTCTCAAGGCTCTCTGGTTCTGATGCTTGAGGTGAGCGGTGGTGAAGCTGCGGCTCCTGCGGCAAGCGCGGCTCCAGCACCAAGCGCAGAGGCTGCGCCAGCGGCTGCTGCCAGCATCGAAGTGAAAGAGATCGCCGTACCAGATATCGGCGACGCGTCTGACGTCGATGTTATCGAGGTATTGGTTGCGGCCGGTGATGTGATTGAGGCCGACCAAGGCCTGATCACCCTGGAAACCGACAAGGCCACCATGGAAGTGCCTGCACCGTTTGCCGGTAAGCTGGTTTCTGTGACCGTTAAGGTGGGTGACAAGGTTTCTCAGGGTAGCGTCATCGCGACCATAGAGACACAGTCGAGTGCGCCCGTTGCCGCTCCTGCTCCGGCAGCTGCTGCACCTGCGCCAGTTGCGCAAGCCAGCGCACCAGCGCCAGCGGCGAGCAAGCCGCCTGTGCCCCATCACCCAAGTGCCGGTAGCAAGCCGGTAACAGGTGCCGTGCACGCCTCGCCAGCGGTTCGCCGTCTGGCTCGCGAGTTTGGTGCAGACCTGACTCAGGTAACTGGTACTGGTCCTAAGGGACGTATTCTGAAGGAAGACGTTCAGGCCTTTATCAAGTATGAGCTGTCTCGTCCTAAAGCCTCTGCGGCCACTAGCGTGGGCGCCGGTGAGGGTGGTCTGCAGGTGATTGCAGCGCCCAAGGTTGATTTCGCTAAGTTTGGTGAAGTGGAAGAAGTACCACTGAGCCGTATCCAGAAGATCTCTGGACCTAACCTGCACCGTAACTGGGTCACCATTCCACACGTGACTCAGTTCGACGAAGCCGACATCACAGAGATGGAAGCCTTCCGTAAGCAGCAAAACGAGATCGCCGCCAAGCAGAAGACTGGCGTTAAGATCACGCCTCTGGTCTTCATGATGAAGGCGGTTGCCAAGACACTGCAACAGTTCCCAGTGTTTAACGCTAGCCTGAGCGCCGACGGTGAGTCGCTGATCAAGAAGAAGTACTACCACATTGGTGTAGCGGTTGATACGCCAAACGGTCTGGTTGTGCCAGTGGTTCGTGATGTCGACAAGAAAGGCATCATAGAGCTGTCGGCCGAACTGATGGAGATCTCGGTTAAGGCCCGTGACGGCAAGCTTAAGGCGGCCGACATGCAAGGTAGCTGTTTCACTATCTCTAGCCTGGGTGGCATCGGTGGTACGGCATTTACGCCTATCGTTAACTATCCTGACGTGGCGATCTTAGGGGTTTCTAAGTCTGAAATTAAACCTAAGTGGAATGGTAAAGAGTTCGAGCCTAAGTTAATGTTGCCGCTCTCTTTATCTTACGACCACCGTGTGATCGACGGCGCCATGGCGGCACGCTTCAGCGTGACCCTGTCAAGTATGCTGTCCGACATACGCACACTTATTTTGTAATGATGAAGGCTACTCACCATGAGTAGCCTTTTGTTTAACTCCTTGAAAGGTTAAAATGCGGCCACCTTACAAGAACTAACGTTCAAAAAGCTGGCGTCATAATGGGTTGGGCCGGAATTCCTCCCAACACAATGAGAAAGAATAGAGGAAAACATGAGTAACGAAATCAAAACTCAGGTAGTGGTTTTAGGTGCAGGCCCTGCAGGTTATTCAGCAGCATTCCGTGCTGCCGACTTAGGCCTGGAGACTGTTATCGTAGAACGTTTCAGCACCCTAGGTGGTGTGTGTCTGAACGTGGGTTGTATCCCATCTAAGGCACTGCTGCACGTTTCAAAAGTAATCGAAGAAGCTAAGGCCATCTCAAACCACGGTGTGGTGTTTGGCGAGCCACAGATCGATCTCGATAAGCTACGTGAGTTTAAGCAGAGTGTTATCAGTCAGCTGACCGGCGGTCTTGGCGGCATGTCTAAGATGCGTAAAGTGAACGTGGTTAACGGCCTGGGTAAGTTCACCGGTCCTAACACCATCGAAGTTGCCGGCGAAGACGGCGTGAAAGTGGTTCACTTCGAGCAAGCGATCATCGCTGCGGGTTCTCGTCCAATTCAACTGCCTTTCATTCCTCATGAAGATCCACGCATCTGGGATTCGACCGATGCGCTTGAGCTGAAAGAAGTGCCTGGCAAACTGCTGGTTATGGGCGGTGGTATTATCGGTCTTGAGATGGGTACCGTTTACTCATCACTGGGTAGTGAAATCGACGTGGTTGAGATGTTCGACCAGGTGATCCCTGCTGCCGATAAAGATATCGTTCGCGTCTACACCAAGAAGATCAAGAATAAGTTCAACCTGATCCTCGAGACCAAGGTGACTGCCGTTGAAGCGAAAGAAGACGGTATCTATGTCTCTATGGAAGGCAAGAAGGCACCGACCGAGCCAGTGCGTTACGACGCCGTATTGGTTGCTATCGGCCGTACACCTAATGGCAAGCTGATCGACGCCGACAAGGCTGGCGTAAACATTGATGAGCGCGGCTTCATCAATGTCGACAAGCAGATGCGCACCAACGTGCCACACATCTATGCTATCGGTGACATCGTGGGTCAGCCAATGCTGGCACACAAAGGTGTGCATGAAGGCCACGTCGCCGCCGAGGTGATTGCTGGCATGAAGCACTACTTCGATCCTAAGGTGATCCCATCAATCGCCTACACAGATCCTGAAGTGGCTTGGGTTGGTCTGACCGAGAAAGAAGCTAAAGAGCAAGGCATCGCTTACGAGACAGCAAGCTTCCCATGGGCGGCGAGTGGTCGTGCAATCGCCTCTGATTGCTCAGAGGGTATGACTAAGCTGATCTTCGATAAGGAAACTCATCGCGTGATCGGTGGTGCTATCGTGGGTGTTAACGGTGGCGAACTGCTGGGCGAGATCGGTCTGGCTATCGAGATGGGTTGTGATGCCGAAGATCTGGCGCTGACCATCCACGCTCACCCAACACTGCATGAGTCTGTCGGTCTGGCGGCCGAGATCTACGAAGGTTCAATTACCGATTTGCCAAACCCTAAGGCAAAGAAGAAAAAGTAATTGCTTCTGAAATCCGAAAAAGCGCTCACTGAGCGCTTTTTTTTTGGCTGGCTAACTTATATATTATATTTTTGTAACAATAATAAGTTTCTCGCGCTATGCCCCAACCCCGTTGTGCTGTCTGTCTGAGATGGGATCCTCTATGAGTTTTACCCAGGCGTTACGCTTACTAGGCTGTTTGCTTTTCATGATTGGCTTTACCGCGCCAAGTATGGCGGGCGATCTGGTACAGAGGGTCTTTAGTGCGAGAGATGGCCTCAACAATGCCACGGTCAACGACATCAGCTTCGATGAGTATGGCTATACCTGGCTCTCTACCGAGCAGGGGCTGTACCGTATCAGCGATACCAAGGCGCGGCGTATCGATAAAGACGCCAACCATATCCGCCTCTCCGACGAATATATCTATCTCACCGAATCCCTGAGTAAACAGCATCTGTTGGTCAGCAGCTATGCCAACACTTACCTGTACGACATAGTCAAAGATGAGTTTGTCCAGCTGGGCAGCGACAAGCTGTTTCCCGAGTTTCATCCCAGCGGGCTGCAGGCGGTCACCCGCCAGAAAGATGGTAGCTATGTGCTGCTCAGCTATGTCGGCGAGCTGTACCGACTCGACTATAAAGCGATGACGCTCACCTTCATCAGCGCCTTGCCGAGCGACCCGGATATGCCCTGGTTTGTGCTGTCGCAATTTGGCGATGCCCAGCTGATCGTTGGTAAGAGTTACGAGCTGCAGCTTAGAGACAGCCTGGGGATGCTCAGAGGCATATTCCCTTGGACCGAAGAGCAGGGCCAGATAAAGAACCTTTTCGAAGACAGGGCAGGGCGTTTGTGGCTGGGTTCGAGCAACGGTCTGTATCGTGTCTACCCGGATTCGTTAACCCTGGAGAAGGTAGAGCAGATCCCCTTCTACGTGACCCAGATGGCTCAGGATAAGCTCGGCTTTCTCTGGCTGTCGGGCCGTGAGGGGCTGATCAAGTGGCACCCGGACACTCTAGAGATAAAGCATTTTAGCAATGAGTTGAAGCTGGCGGCGGATCTCGACTACATCTATGACCTGGCGGTGGATGATAACGACCTGGTCTGGGTCGGTGGCTCGGGTGATGGCCTGGCGATCATCGCCGACGATCCTGATTTCGTGCTGGACAACTTTAGCCGTAACGCCCCTTATCAGATTAGCAACGAGATGATTTGGGGCATCTTTGCCGAGCAAAATAAGCTGTGGTTGGGCACAGACAAGGGGCTTATCGAGGTCGATCGCGACGCCAAGAAGAGTGAGACCTACCTGCCCGATGAGATGGAGGTCAACGACAGCGTCTATACGGTGAGCGCGTTCGACAAGCAGCGTCTGCTGCTGGGCACTACCAATGGCCTGTTCATCTACGACAAGCAGGCGCGCAAGACCATGCGTTTCGCCGAGATCAGCGGCGGGCGCACCTCGCTCGAAAATAAGATGATCTACTTCAGCTACAAGGATCCTCTGATCACCTCGCGCTGGTGGTTCGTCACTGCCACGGGCCTGTTCTACTGGGACAAGGGAAGCTTGGAGCCGACTCGTATGCAGGTCAAGGGGGTCGATGGCACCCTGCATCAGATCCCGCTGCGCTCCATCTACCGGGCGGCCGACGGCAAGCTGTGGATCGGCGGTGAGAACCTGTTCGGCTATATCGATAGCAAGGGGCTCTTCTATTCGCGCATCGATCTATTCGCCGACGATAACATCTCAGTCGACGTCAGCTATATCAAAGAGGTGGATTCGGGCGTGCTCTGGCTCGGTACCTCGCCCAAGGGGCTGGTGGAGTATCACCCTAAGACGGGCCTGACCTATTTCCTCACCGACAACTGGCAGGTGGAGTGTAGCTCCGTCTATTTCATCGAGCAGTTGCCGGGTTATCGGGTGCTGGGCTGTGCCAACTCCCTGGTGAGACAAGATCTCACCACCGGTGGGATCACGGTTATCGAGAAGCAGGACGGACTGATCAGTCACGAGCTCAACGATGGCGCCGCCTTCTATGAGCCAGGCGCCGGCCTCTATGTCGGTAGCCCCGACGGCGTGGCCTTGGTGGATGTGCCCCAGATGCGTAACCGTCTGGCGGAAGATGGCATCATGATGGAGTCTGTCTCCGTATTCTACGAGGACAGCACGGAGACCAAGCTGGTGCCCGAGGCGGGTATGCTGATAAAACCCGGTGCGCGCCTGATCAGTTTCCAGCTGACCAGCCTCGACTATCTGACCGATATTCCGTTTCAGCTGCAGTATCGTCTGCGCCGCGGCAAGGCCTCCGAGGAGAGCAAGTATTTACAGCTGATGGGCCAGTCCCAGGTCAACGTCTCGGGCCTCAAGGATGGCCACTACACCCTAGACATTCTCAGCGAGCAAAACGGCGTCTGGTCGCAGACCCCCTATTCGTTCAGCTTCGTGGTCGAAGACTACTGGTGGAACTACGACTGGTTCAGAGGCTTGTTGCTGCTTTCGCTCTTGCTGGTGGGGCTCTACTTCCTGCTGCTGCGTCAGAAACAGATTGGTGCCTTCAGACGGGTCAACAAGAAGCTCAAGGAGAGCGAGGACAGGCTGCGTCAATCGCTGCGGGGCAGTGACTCAGAGCTGTGGGAGTGGCACAGCGAGAGCGAAACCTTCCTGCTGGAAAACCGTGGGGGCTATTTCCCCGACAGGGGCGATGCCTTCGAGCTTAAGATGGATGAGTTCCCCATCTATGCCGATGACCAGGAAAAGGTATTTACCGCCTGGAAACGCTTGCTCTCCAAGCAGGATGACAGGTTGGATGTGGATTATCGTTACCGCCGCCCCGACGAGTCCTGGGGCTGGACCCGGGTACGCGGTCGTGCATTGGAGTTCGATCCCGTTAGCGGCAGGGTGAAGAAGGTCGCCGGTATCTACACCGACATTACTACGCAGCGAATGCTGGAAGATGACGTTAAGCTGCTGGCTCAGGCGTTTGCCAACACCTCGGAAGGGGTGCTTATCTTAGACGCCGATGAGCGGGTGAGGGTCTCGAACAAGGCGGCCCAGTCGATTCTGGGGATGAGCGCCGATGATCTTATCGACAGATACTTTGCTCAGCTGGTTCACAGCAGCGAAGACAGGAGCGATGAGATCAACATCCTGCTGGAGCAGGGTATCACCTGGACCGGCGAGCACGAGTTTCAGTGCGCCGAGGGGCTGATCTGCCCCGTGTGGCTGAACCTGTCCACCATGAAAGATGACCGCGGCAACATCAGCCATTATGTGGCGGTGTTCTCAGATATCACTGAGCGTAAGCAGACCGAGGCGGACCTGCGCCGTCTGGCCAACTATGACGTGCTCACGGGTTTGCCCAATCGCTCCCTGTTCGCCGCGCGCCTGGCTAAGTGTATCCACCGCGCCGAGCAGACCGAAGATAAGCTGGCGCTGATCTTCCTCGATCTGGATCGCTTCAAGAACGTCAACGACTCCTACGGTCACAGCATGGGCGATGCCTTGCTGGTGGAGGCCGCCAGCCGCCTGCAATCCTGCGTGAGTGAAAACCACACCCTCTGCCGCTTCGGTGGCGATGAGTTTGTGATTTTGATGCGCGACATGGTGGATATCGACGAGGTTAACCATCTGTGTGAGGCGCTGATCCGCCAGATAGAGAAGCCGTTCGAGCTCTATGGCCGTGAGTTCTTCATCTCGACCAGTATCGGGGTTAGCCTATGGCCGGATGATGCCAAGCAGCCCGAGGTATTGATCAAGAACGCCGATCAGGCCATGTATCACGCCAAGGAAGAGGGACGCGGCAACTTCCAATACTTCTCGGCCGAGCGTAACGCCGAGGCCCTGTATCACCTCAAGTTAGAGGCAGAGCTGCGTAAGGCGATGGACAGGCAGGAGTTTGAACTCTACTTCCAGCCGCAGATCGATATCCTCAAGGACGACAAGGTGGTGGGAATGGAGGCGCTGCTGCGCTGGCATCACCCCAAGGAAGGTTATATCCGTCCCGATATCTTTATCCGGGTGGCGGAGTCATGCGGCCTGATCATCGAAATCGACCGCTGGGTGATCAAGCAGGCCTGTCTGCAGGGCGCCAAGTGGGCTGAACATTTCGGCGACGAGTTGAAACTGTCGGTCAACGTCTCTGCGGTGCACTTCAGGCAGCCCGACTTTATTCAAGACGTACAGCAGGCGCTCAAGGAGTCTGGCATGCCGGCTAAGATGCTGGGTCTGGAGATCACCGAGGGCGTCTTGATGAAAGAGCTGCATGTGGCCAAAGATCACCTTAAGGCGTTACGGGAGATCGGCATAGAGGTCGCGATCGACGATTTCGGTACCGGCTACTCGTCGCTTGCCTATCTGCGCAGCTTCGATGTCAGCACGCTCAAGATCGACCGCTCCTTCCTGATCGATATCGCCACTAACGAGGCGGATCAGGCGATCGCCAGCAGTATCATAGAGCTGGCCCGTAACCTTAAGCTGAAAGTGGTGGCCGAAGGGGTGGAGACCCAGGAGCAGTTAGAGCAGGTCTTTAGCCGTGGTTGTTACATCATTCAGGGCTACTATTTTGCCAAGCCGATGACCATAGATGAGTTTGAGAAATACCTCTACATCAAGTCTCAGTAGCGGCATTTTCATCGCGCGATAGTGCAAACTTTCTTGTTTTTTAAAAGGTTTGCTAGAATATCTTGTCCCTCTTTTCAAAGGAAGAAGCACCGCCGATGATGAAACCTTTTCTATTCTCTTTGCTGCTGGCAAGCCTCTCAGCCCCAGCCCTGAGCGAAGAACGCCCCAAGATAGGTCTGGCGCTCAGCGGTGGCGGTGCCAAGGGGGCGGCCCATATTGCCGTGCTTAAGGCGCTGGAGGCGGAGCATATTCCCGTTGACTACATTGCCGGGACCAGTATAGGCGCCTATGTGGGCGGCATGTATGCTCTGGGCTATAGCGCGGAAGAGATTGAAGAGATCATGATGGGTTCCAACTGGAACGCCGGCTATTCGGATACCATTCCCCGCGCCGCCCTCAGTTATCGTGGCAAGCAGCAGCGGGACAGATTCAATATTCCTATCAATATTGGCTACAGCGACAAAGAGGTGAAGGTACCTAACGGTCTGCTGCGTGGCCAGTCTATGTCAATCTTGCTGCAACACTCGACGGATCTGGTGCATAAGTTCGAACACTTCGATGAACTGCCGATTCCCTATCGCGCCGTGGCGACCGATCTCGAGACCAGCGGCGCCGTGGTGATCGACAGCGGCAGCCTGGTGGATGCCATGCAGGCTTCTGCCACTGTGCCTGGCGCGCTGCAGGCGGCCCAGTACAAGGGGCACATTATTGTCGATGGCGGTATCGCCAACAACATGCCGGTGGATGTGGTCAAGGCCATGGGCGCCGACATCGTCATCGCCGTAGATATCGGCTCCTCATTGGTAAAGCGGGATCAGCTGGAGAGCACGGTGGCGGTACTCAATCAGCTATCGACCATGCTGACCAATGCCAGCACAGAGCGGCAGAAACAGCTGCTGACGGAGCAAGATATTTTGATCCGCCCCGAGGTGGGCGAGCTCAGCACCACAGATTTTGCCATCATGCCCGAGGCCTATCGTCTGGGTGAGGTGGCGGTGAAGGAGCAGCTGGGCAGACTCAAGCAACTGGCCGTGACTCCAGAGCAATACACCGCCTACCAGGCCCACAAGGATGCCGCCAGCATCGGCTGGCTCTACAACCTGTCGCGCCCCGTGGTTGCCATACGTTTCGACAACAACTCTAAGGTGAGCGAGAAGCTGCTGGCAGAGACCCTGGGCATAGAGCCGGGTGAGGTGGTCGATAAGGCGAAGCTGGAGAAGGGGATCAACAATGTCTACGCCTTGGATAAGTTCGAGCGGGTCAATGCCGAGTTTGTCGATACCGAAGAGGGGCGGATACTGATATTGCAGACCCGGGCCAAATCCTGGGGGCCTAATTATTTTCAGCTCGGCTTCAGCTGGGAAGATGACTTCACCTTAGACTCAGTCGTGGCGCTCGATCTGGCCTATACCATGACAGATCTCACAGCCTATGGCGGCGAGTGGCGCAACGAGCTGCGTCTGGGCTATGAGAAGCTGCTTTCATCAGAGTTGTATGTGCCGCTGGACTCCGACCAGAACTATTTCACCCGCGCCGAGGTGGGCTATGAGAAGAAAGACTGGACCCTGTATGAGGAAAACAATCGTTTCTTGGAGCTCAATCAGGTCAAGTATCGCGCCGAGATGGGCATAGGCTTCAACTACATCAAGGAAGGCCTGATTGAGCTGGGCGTGATGGGCGACACCGGCTATCTCGAGAATGCGGCCCTCGATGGCCGGGCAGATTTTAGCTCCTACGGCGCCTATCTTAAATTTGGTTTCGATGACCTGGACAGCATCAGCTTTCCGACTTCGGGTAATCGCGTCACGGTCAACATGTACTATCGCCGTGAACACTCGCCCGACATCCTGGGAGAAGATCCGTCCGAGACCTCCTTCCAGATCACGGCCGATTGGCGCGGCGCCCTGAGTGTCGGCAACCATGCCTTCGTGGGTAAGGCCTCGCTGGCGACAGTTGATAAGGAGCGCGGCTTCAGCGTCAACGTCTCCGAATTGGGCGGCTTCCTCAACCTGTCTGGCTATCACAAGAATGCTTTGGTCGGACCCCATAAGGTGTTCGGCGCCTTCGTCTATCAATACGACCTAGGCCGGGATGTGCTTGGCATGACAGATTACCCTCTCTATCTGGGAGCCAGTCTCGAGGCGGGTAACGTCTGGTCGATCCGCGACAGCGTCAGCCTTAATGATCTCATCTATGGCGGCAGTCTCTATCTGGGGACTGATACCGCCATAGGACCGGCGGCTATCGGTTATGGCTGGACAGATGATGGCGAAAATACCGTCTTCCTCTTTCTGGGTAAGAACTGGTAGGCAGGTTAAAGCGTCATACAAAGTTACAAAATCGCCCTACAGTCGAGCAGGCTGGGGTGTTAGTGTGTCATTCGCAATGGTTTAACCAACCTGAAGATAAACAATAAAGCGTAAAAACCGGGGAATTCGAGATGAAAAAAGTCAGTCATTTGGCATTAGCCGTGGCGTTGGGCTTGGGCCTAGGCGCCTGTGGTAGCCATGACACCACTCAGGTAGAGAGTGTACAAGCGACAAAGGTGTCGGGCGTTGAGAAGGAAAACTTCGACACTCAGGTGCGTCATCAGGACGATTTCTATTACAGCGTTAACGGTCACTGGTTGGCGAACACGCCGATCCCTGCCGACAAGTCTAACTACGGCGCCTTCTCTGTGCTGTATGAGCAGAGCCAGAATGCCCTGAAAGAGATCATCGACGAAGTGGCAGCCATGCCAAACAAGGCCGAAGGCTCTAACGAGCAGAAGGTGGGTGACTTCTACGCCAGTTACATGAATACCGACCTGGTCGAGCAGCTGGGTGTGACGCCGATTAAGGCACCTATGGCGGAGATCGCCGGCCTCAAGAGCCATAAAGACGTTGCCAGCCAGATGGGTAAGCTGCTGGTCTCTGGCGTGCAGATGCCACTGGGCTTCTATGTGAACAACGATGCCAAGAAGTCGACCCAGTATGGCGTCTACTTCTACCAGTCTGGCCTGACCCTGCCGGATCGCGACTACTACCTGAAAGACGATGCTAAGTTCGTGGCCAACCGCGCCGCGCTGCAGAGCTATGTGACGGATCTGTTGGCTGCTGCCGGTTACGCGAATGCCAAGCGCGCCGCGAACAACGTTGCCGAGATCGAGCGCTTCCTGGCCGAGAGCCAGTGGACGCGCACCGAGTCACGTGACGCCAACAAGAGCTACAACAAGATGGATATCGCTGGTCTGCAGAAGACAGTCAGCAACTTCGATTATTCACAGTTTGCTAACGGCGCCGATATGAACAAGGTCACCGAGGTGATCGTGCGTCAGCCCTCTTTCTTCGAGAAGTTTGGCAAGCAATTTAACCAGTTCAGCGTCGAGCAGTGGCAAGACTACTTGATGTTCCACCTGGTGGACAGCTCCGCCGAGCTGCTGAACAAAGAGATGGTCGATCTTCACTTTGCCTTCCACAGTAAGACACTGATGGGCATCGAAGAGCAGAAGCCGCGCTGGAAAAAAGCGGTAGATGCTGCGGATCAGGTGATCGGTGAGCTGGTAGGTCAAGAGTACGTTAAGCGTCACTTTAAGCCAGAAGCCAAGGCGCGCATGGAGAAGATGATCCATAACCTGATCAAGGGCTTCGAGGTCAGTATCAACGAGCTCGAGTGGATGACGCCTGAGACTAAGGTGGCAGCGCAAGAGAAGCTGTCTAAGTTCAACTACAAGATCGGCTACCCAGACAAGTGGAAAGATTACACAGATCTCAGCATCAAGGCCGATGATCTCGTGGGTAACTATCTGCGTTACGCTCACTTCGAATACAAGACCATGCTGGACAAGCTAGGTAAGCCAATCGATCGCACCGAGTGGCACATGACGCCGCAGACGGTTAACGCTTATTACAGCCCTGTGATGAACGAGATCGTCTTCCCGGCCGCGATTCTGCAGCCGCCGTTCTTCAATATGGATGCCGACGATGCGATCAACTATGGTGGCATCGGCGCTGTGATCGGCCACGAGATCAGCCATGGTTTCGATGACCAGGGTGCCAAGTATGACGGTGATGGCAACCTAAGAGACTGGTGGTCTGATAAAGACAGAGAAGAGTTCAAGAAGCGCGGTGCTCAGCTCAGCGCCCAATACTCTGGCTATGAAGCCCTGCCGGGTAAGTTTGTAAACGGTGACCTCACACTGGGTGAGAACATCGGTGACCTGGGCGGTCTGACGGTGGCAGCGCGCTCTTATCAGCTGAGCCTAAACGGTAAAGAAGCGCCAGTGATCGATGGCCTGACCGGCGAGCAGCGTCTGTTCATCGGCTGGTCACAGGTATGGCGTCGTAACTATCGCGACGAAGAGCTGGGACGTCGTCTGTTGACCGACCCGCACTCACCAAGCCATTTCCGCGCCATGGGGACGCCGCGTAACATCCCAGCCTTCTACGAGGCGTTCGATGTTAAGGCGGGCGACAAGATGTACTTGAGCGAAGAAGATCGCGTGAAGATCTGGTAATCCCAGATTTTAACAAAAGTACAATCTAAACAAATGAAAGCCCATCCTAGGATGGGCTTTTTATTGTCTTAATCCCTGTATTTACAGCTGTTTAGCGGTGCATTGTGCCAGGTAGCCGGCGAACTCCTTGAGACTGGCGAGCTGCTGGTGGGCGGCGGCCCATCTGGCCTGGCTTGCCTCATGGGGCGCTGGAATGACGACCGTATGCATGTTGGCGGCCCTGGCGGCGATCAGGCCGTTGAAGGAGTCTTCTATTGCCAGGCATTGCGAAGGTTCAACGCCTAGGGCCTTGGCGCAGTTGAGGTACACCTCTGGGTGGGGCTTGCCCAGGGCCAGCGTCTCGGCGCTCTCGATGGAATCGAACAGCTCTCTGATGGCCAGCTTCTGCATCACGGCATCGATCAAAAGCGTCGGCGATGAGGTCGCCAGGCCAAGCTTGAGTCCCCTCTGCTTGCAGGCCTCGAGCGCCTCCTTGACGCCGGACATCGCCTCGCCGTGACTCAGGATCTCTCCGGCCACTTGCGTGACTATCGCCTCGGCGGTCGCCGCATTGTCATAGCCTTCCCAAGGGTGGCGTCGATACCAGTACTCGACTACCTGGTCGATGCGCAGCCCTGTGGTCTGCTCGGTATCGCTGAGGCTGATGGGTAGCCCCAGCTGGCTTAACACCTTGTATTCGGCGGCCTGCCAACTCGGCTCGGAATCGATAAGCACGCCATCCATATCGAAGATGACCGCCGCTAAATTTATTTGGCTCATGGTTATGGCTCTTGCTGCTTCATATTGATTGAGAAAGTGGAATATTATGCGGATTCTTCGGGTATTTACGAGCCTCCAGGCAATTTTTTTGCGCGATTTTTTCTCCAGAGATAGCCGGGTTTATGCGTTTGGAATGAATTTGTATTGCCTTTGAAAAGCGTTGTATTTCAAATGCTTAATTTGTTATTCAAACTATTGTCTAATTTCATTTGTTTCAGGGCTGCGCTAATTTGCTGGGCACCCTAGGAAATCCCGGTAATTTCTCACTTCTAAGAGTGTGATCTGATTCATACTTTTGCAAAGCTGTAGTATAATGCGGCCGGAAATACGGGTTGAGCCTGCTTGACTGTGAGCTTCAGAATTGAAGACGTGCAGTTTCGCTGTTAGAACGCCAAACAAAGAGGAATGTTGCCGTGCTAGAAGCATATCGTAAACACGTCGCAGAACGTGCTGCAGAGGGCGTAGTCCCTAAGCCACTAGATGCCCATCAAGTGGCCGAATTAATCGAATTAGTTAAGAATCCACCTGCGGGTGAAGAGGAGTTCATCCTCGACCTGCTGGAAAACAGAATTCCACCAGGTGTTGACGAAGCGGCCTATGTGAAAGCCGGTTTCCTCGACGCGGTTGCCAAAGGTGAGGCAACATCTCCTATCCTGTCTGCGGCGCGCGCCGTTGAGCTGCTGGGTACCATGCAGGGCGGTTACAACATCGAGCCGCTGATTGCGCAGCTCGACAATGACGCTCAGGCACCATTGGCGGTTAAGGCACTGTCAAACACTCTGCTGATGTTCGATGCCTACCACGATGTGGTTGAGAAGATGCAAGCGGGCAACGCTCACGCTAAGCAAGTGGTTGAGTCTTGGGCGAACGCCGAGTGGTTCCTCAGCCGTCCTAAGCTGGCCGACAAGGTTACCCTGACCGTATTCAAGGTGACGGGTGAAACCAACACAGACGATCTGTCACCAGCACCCGATGCCTGGTCTCGTCCAGATATCCCACTGCACGCCCTGGCGATGCTGAAAAACGCGCGCGACGGCATAGTGCCAGACGAAGCGGGCGTGAAAGGCCCAATCAATGAGATCGAAGCCCTGAAACAGAAGGGTCATCCACTGGTTTATGTGGGCGACGTTGTAGGTACGGGTTCTTCACGTAAGTCTGCGACCAACTCTGTACTTTGGTTCATGGGCGACGATATCCCATTCGTACCTAACAAGCGTGCCGGTGGTTTCTGTCTAGGTGGCAAGATTGCTCCTATCTTCTTCAACACCATGGAAGATGCCGGTGCACTGCCAATCGAGCTAGATGTAAGCAAGATGAACATGGGCGATGTGATTGACATCTACCCATACGAAGGTGTGGTTAAGCTACACGGCAGCGACGAAGTGATCTCTGAGTTCAAGCTCAAGACTGATGTGCTACTTGACGAAGTACGTGCCGGTGGCCGTATTCCGCTGATCATCGGTCGTGGTCTGACAGATCGCGCTCGTGAGACCCTAGGTCTACCAGCCTCTGACGTATTCGTACGTCCACAAGATGTGGCCGATTCTGGCAAGGGTTACACCCTGGCGCAGAAGATGGTGGGTAAGGCATGCGGCGTAGCCGGTGTGCGTCCAGGCCAATACTGCGAGCCTAAGATGACTTCTGTGGGTTCACAAGACACCACAGGTCCTATGACACGTGACGAGTTGAAAGACTTGGCATGTCTTGGCTTCAGCGCCGACCTGACCATGCAGTCATTCTGTCACACTGCCGCTTATCCTAAGCCAGTTGACGTGAACACTCACCACACGCTACCTGACTTCATCATGAACCGTGGCGGTGTATCGCTGCGTCCAGGTGACGGCGTTATCCACTCTTGGCTAAACCGTATGCTGCTGCCTGATACCGTAGGTACGGGTGGTGACTCGCATACTCGTTTCCCAATCGGTATCTCTTTCCCTGCGGGTTCTGGTCTGGTGGCTTTCGCCGCCGCGACCGGTGTGATGCCATTGGATATGCCTGAGTCTATCTTGGTTCGCTTCAAGGGCGAGATGCAGCCTGGTATCACACTACGTGATCTGGTACATGCGATTCCGCACAAGGCGATCGAAATGGGTCTGCTGACCGTTGAGAAGAAGGGCAAGATCAACGCCTTCTCTGGTCGTATTCTGGAGATCGAAGGTCTTGAGAAGCTGAAGGTTGAGCAGGCATTCGAACTGTCTGATGCCTCTGCCGAGCGCAGTGCTGCCGGTTGTACCATCAAGCTGGACAAAGAGCCTATCATCGAATACCTCAACTCTAACATAGTGATGTTGAAGTGGATGATCGCCGAAGGTTACGGTGACCGTCGCACTATCGAGCGTCGTATCGCCGCGATGGAAGAGTGGTTGGCGAACCCAGAGCTGATGGCTGCTGATGCTGATGCAGAATACGCCGAAGTGATCGAGATCGATCTGAACGAGATCAAAGAGCCTATCCTGTGTGCACCAAACGATCCAGATGATGCCGTGCTCCTGTCTCAGGTGAAAGACACCCAGATCGACGAGGTGTTCGTTGGTTCTTGTATGACTAACATCGGCCACTTCCGTGCAACCGGTAAGATGCTAGACAAGTTCGCCAAGACGCTACCAACCCGTCTGTGGATCGCACCACCAACTAAGATGGACCGCGATCAACTGACAGAAGAGGGTTACTATGCCATCTTCGGTCGTGTCGGTGCACGCATCGAGATCCCAGGTTGTTCTCTGTGTATGGGTAACCAGGCACGTGTTGCCGAGGGTGCAACGGTAGTTTCTACCTCTACCCGTAACTTCCCGAACCGTCTGGGTACTGGCGCAAACGTTTACCTGGCGTCTGCCGAGCTGGCCGCGGTTGCCGCACTGTTGGGTCGTTTGCCAAGCGTTGAAGAGTATCAAGAGTATGCGAAAGAGATCGATGCCACTGCAGCCGATACTTACCGTTATCTGAACTTCGACCAGATCGATTCATACACACAAAAAGCGGGCGAAGTGATCTTCCAGTCTGCCGTGTAATCGGAATTGATAACGCGAAAAGGCCAGCTGATTAGCTGGCCTTTTTTATATCTTCGCTATTGTATGTCAGCGATAGGGAAAGTGCGTTTAGGCGCTTGCTCTTCGTCGTTTATGCCGAGTATTTGCTGTGCAGTACTTCCAGTAGCTGATCTTCCAGTTGGAAACGTGTCTCCATGGCATCGCCGAGTGAGGAGAGATCTTTGTCCAGCTGATAGAGGATCTTGTCGTCGCTGGCACTGGTGTACTTGTCGTTGAAGTCCAGTGCCATATCTGTGGTTTCGCTGATCTTAGGCACTATGGTCTGCGCCAAGGCCTGGCTGGATTCGCCATTTTTCTCACAGGCGGTAACCACGCGGTCATAGACCTCGAAGTGCCCCTCGGACACATAATCCACCAGAAGATCGCAGAATTCTTTCACCGACTTGAAGGCGGGAAGTGACTTGTCTATCGCCTCGTAGGGCGGCAGCCCGGCGATTTGGCAGTAGTTAATCAGCAGCTTACGACGGTGGTTTAGCCATTGATCAATCAGTGTATTGGCGCCACCCCATTTCTGTTCGGCCCGTTCCAATTGCTTTAGCATGATGGTCCCCATCGCAAGTTATTCTATGACTTCTAATGTAGGTGAGAAATACCGCTTTGATCAACCATTTTTTAGTCGATCCGGGCGATCTTTCAGCTGGTCGAATCTGCTTGTTTTGTATACAAAATGACGGAGGCGTTGTTGGTGAGAGGGGGAGAAATAAAATGCCCAGCGATAGAAATCTATCGCTGGGCGAGTAAAGTTTTTGCGGGCTCGATGCGACGAGCTTCTTGATTGTTCTTGCTAGCGCAGACTTTTTATACCAAAGGCAAAGAGGGGGTGCAACTTTTTTCTAACGAATTGAGGGCTGAGGCGAGCAATTTGCGCTCTAGGCCAAACCTTGAGTGAAAGCGTGAGGGGGTAAAAAAATAATCAAGCGGCGTTTGTCACATAAATGCGCCGATGGAGGTTACTTTACTCGCGTAAATGCTAAACTACTGTCCCAGCGAAAATCAATAAGCGTAGGAATAGAGCCTTATGGCAGAACTAAAAAATGATCGTTATTTACGTGCCTTACTAAAACAGCCTGTTGATGTGACTCCTGTGTGGATGATGCGTCAGGCGGGTCGTTACCTTCCTGAATACAAAGCAACCCGCGCACAAGCCGGCGACTTCATGTCACTGTGCCGCAATGCCGAGTTGGCCTGTGAGGTGACGTTGCAACCACTTCGTCGTTACGATCTCGATGCTGCGATCTTATTCTCTGATATTTTGACCGTGCCAGATGCCATGGGCCTGGGTCTCTATTTCGAAACCGGTGAGGGTCCTCGTTTCGAGCGTCCAACCGATACGCTTGATGCCATCAAGAAGCTGGCCGTACCGGATCCAGAAGATGAGCTTGGTTATGTGATGAAGGCCGTTAGCACCATTCGCCGTGAGCTGAAAGGCGAAGTGCCGCTGATCGGTTTCTCTGGTTCACCTTGGACACTGGCGACCTACATGGTCGAGGGCGGTTCGAGCAAGACTTTCGAGAAGATCAAGAAGATGGCCTATGCCGAGCCTGCGGCGCTGCACATGCTGCTAGACAAGCTGGCCGATGCCGTGACTCTGTATCTGAACGCACAGGTGGCCAACGGTGCTCAGTCACTGATGATTTTCGACTCATGGGGCGGCGCCCTGTCTCATACCGCTTACCGCGAGTTCTCGCTGCGCTACATGCAGAAGATCGTCGACGGTCTGACCCGCCATGCCGATGGCCGTCAGGTGCCAGTGACGCTGTTCACTAAGGGTGGCGGACTATGGCTAGAGGCGATGGCCGAGACTGGCTGTGATGCACTGGGTCTGGACTGGACGGTGGACATTGCCGACGCTCGTCGCCGCGTGGGTCACAAGGTTGCCCTGCAGGGTAACATGGATCCTTCTATGCTTTACGCTTCACCTGAGCGCATCCACGAAGAAGTGCGTCAGATCTTGGCCGGTTACGGTGAAGGTTCGGGCCATGTATTCAACCTGGGTCATGGTATTCACCAACATGTGGATCCAGAGCATGCCGGTGCCTTCATCAAGTCAGTTCACGAACTGTCGGCGCAATACCACAAGTAAGCGGCATTAAGGTTTACAGCTAGCCAGTCGGGGCAACTCGACTGGCTATTTTTTTGTCCGCGATTCCCTGTTAATCCTTCCCTCTAGACCTATTAAAAATTCGAATAGTAACTAATGTGTATTATAAGAGAGCATCTGCTAACCTGAATTCAGTCAGGGAAAACAAGGATTTTGATATGAAAAAGTTTATAGCAATCAGTGTGATATGTTTCGCAGTCTTCTTCGGTCTGCTTAATGGGATTCACCACATCTATGTTGCTAACGCAGACACTATTCTGGGCCAATATATGGTTGCCGCATTGGTGGTGGTCATGTGGGCCTGCCTCTTCGCCTCGCTGGCTAGCCTGGCGTACCCCTTCCTCCGCCGCCATCTGGTGATCTCCCCGCAATAAACCCCACCTCATCGATATCGGGGCAGTGCGATCATGAATCGGCTGCCCCGGTCGGTTGCACTCTGCACCTCGATACGACAGCCGAGTCTGGCCAATAGCTGCCTGACGATCGCCAGGCCGACGCCTAGCTGCGGCAGCGTTTCGCCCCGGCAATAGTAGAGCTCGGGTTGGCTTGGGCTAGGAGTATGTTGCAGGGCGGCAATGGCTTCGGGTTGCATGCCGCTGCCCGAGTCTTGAATCACCAGATAAGATCCCGAGGTCAGCGTCTGGGGATAGACGGCGATCTCACCGCCTGGCGGTGTGTGGCGTAGGGCGTTGTCCAGCAGGTTGTTGAGCACCCGGCTCATGAGCTGAGGATCCGTATAGAGGAACTCTCTCTCGCCCTCACTCTTGCCCTCATTTTCACCTTGGCCTAGGCGGAGGCTGACCTCGGCCCGTCTGGCCTTGGGGACGAAGGTCTGGTTGAGCTCATCGAGAATCGACTGCAGCGAGACCCGGCGCATGTTCGCCTTGATCTGACCGTTCTCCAGCGCCGCCAACTCGAGCATCTGCGCCAGCAGGTGCTGTAGCCTCTGCCCCGAGGCGGCCGCGTACTGCAGCAGGCTGTCGTCGCGCGCATCGGCCGGGCTCAGCAGCCAGGTATCTAAGTATCCCAGCAAGGTGGTGAGAGGCGTCTTGAGATCGTGTGACAGGTGCAGCAGGAACTCCTGCTTGGCCGCCTGCTGCGCCGTCACCTGTCGCTGCTTCTGGGCTACCTCTTCTAACAGATGATTGATCTGCCCATTGAGCTGGGCCATCTCCTGGCTGCGGCTCGGCGCCAGGGGCAGGGCGAGGGGCTGGCCTATGGGTTTGTGTTCCAGCTCGCCCAGGGCCTGGGTGAGGCGATTGAGGGGCCGGGTCAGGTAACGCAGCAGCAGGGCAAACAAGATCAGGGTAAATAGGGCCCAGCCGCCCAGGGCGACGCCCCACCGCTCGGGCAGATCTTTGGCCTGGATAAGCGACTGCCAACTATCGAAGGCTTCACCGCCGATGATCACATAGAGGTAGCCGCTGAGGCTGCCATTTGGGCCAATGAGTGGGCTGGCGGAGAAGATCTTCTGCTGGCCATCACTCCTGGGATCTGTGCCCAGGATTGGCAGGGTATCCCCCTTGAGGAAGGAATGAATCTTGGTGATGTCCACCTCGTGGGTCTTGATCTGCTCCTGTTTGGCGTCGAAGGCGATCACCTTGCCCTGGGGGTCTAAGGTGTAGATCTCGAAGCTGGGCCCCAGCAACATGAGGTCGTGAAAGGCCTCCTTGAGGGCTGCGTCCGAGGTGATCCCCTGTGACAGAAGCGGGTTGATCTCGGCCATATGGCTCGCCAGCTCTCTGTGCAGGGACTGTTGCACCAGCCGCTGGCTGTGTTGCTGACTCAGGCTAGACCACTGCCAGAAGCCGAGAAACAGCAGCAAGACACAGGCGCTGGCAAGCAGCAGAATGCGGCCAAACAGGCTGTTGACCATGGCTAGTGCGCCGCCGGTGGGGCGAACTTATAGCCCACGCCCCATACCGTCTGCACCAGTTCGTTGCTGCTGGGGCAGCAGGCCAGCTTGGCCCTGAGACGATTGATGTGGCTGTTGACCGTGTGCTCATAACCCGCATAGGAGTATCCCCACACGGCTTCCAGCAGCTGCATGCGGCTGAATACCTGACGTGGATGTTGGGCCAGGTAGTAGAGGAGATCGAACTCCCTGGCGGTGAGAGCCAGGGGCTGGTTGGCGGCGGTGACCTCACGCGTCTTGCTGTCGATCACCAGTTCGTCAAAGGTGAGGGCATACTGGTCGGCGGCCTGCTGAGCGGAGCGCCTGAGCAGCGCCTTGACCCTGGCCCTGAGTTCCAACACGCTGAAGGGTTTGACCAGATAGTCGTCGGCGCCGGACTCCAGCCCGAGGACGATATCTGCCTCACTGTCTCTGGCGGTGATCATCATGCAGGGCAGGCTCTTGCCCTCCTGACGCAGCTGCTGGCACAGGGTCAGGCCATCGCCATCGCTCAGCATGCGATCCAGTAGCAGGAGATCGAAACACTTGCTGCGCAGCTGTTGCCTGGCTTGGTTCAGAGTGCTGACCTGGGTCACCTCATGTTGCAGAGATTCCAGGTTGAGACGGATCAGGCGGGCGAGATCCGGTTCATCCTCGACCAGCAAGATGCGGCGCCCTTCACCTAGCGTCCTGTCACCGTTTATCACAGACATAACAAACTCCCTCTAGTTGGCCTACATCCAGTAGACCCAGCACAGAGGGAATTTATTTCGTCGATGCTAAATTAAGCTGGTCAGGTAACCTTGCTTACTAGCGGGTGCGCTGAATGGTTACCTTGAGCACAGGGTTGTCGAACCTATGACTGGCTTTGAGCACAGAGTCGCTCAGGCCATCGTCCTGGCTGATCACCCCTGGGTGCAGGTGCACACGATCCACATCATCGCGGGCCGCATTAAAGCCTTCACCGCCATCCGCCGGCCCTGGGATGCTTCCCTTGATTTCGCTGTTGGCCTCTGTGCCTGCGTCATAGGCGGGGGTGTAGAAGCTCTGGCTCTGATCCACGGCCATCTGGCTGATATCAATGGCGTTAAGGCCGCTGAAGGCGTCGTTGGTGTTGACCAGCATGGTCAGCAGCGACAGGGATGCAGTTGCCGCCTCGGTTTGGGTCAGGGTCAGGCTTTCACTCGCCCCGGGAGGGAGTATGCCTGCGCCGCTAACGACCATATCGATGCCGTCCATCTCGGCGCTATAGCCCGACTGATCGCCGCCCTCGGCCAGTTGCTCCAGCGCCAGGCTGGCAGGCTCGCCATTATTCCAGGCATGATAGCCGTTGGAGGTTGCCAGCAGCGCCAGGGGCGACATAGGTTGATTCGCCGTCAGGTTGGTCACCGTCAGGGTAAAGCTACGCTCCACGGGTGGTGCCGGTGGCTCTGGCATATTAGTGTCATGGTCGTTGTCTGAGCAGGCGCTGAGCATCAACCCCACAGTGAGTGCCGCCGCCGTTAAGGGCAGACCATTCTTGAGCTGTTGCAGTTTCATCATGGCCTCCTACTTCACTATGATGGTGACGCGGGCGACCGGGTTGAGCCAGCGATGCACCCGGCTGTCGAGATCGCTCATGCCGCCCGCAGGATCTGTGTCACCCAGAATGCCGGGGTGGATATGCACCTTGTCGTTGGGACTGGTGTCGGCCACGCCGCTAGCATTGCTGCCGCCATCTCCGCCCGGCGCCGCGGGGATCCCCGGCACGCCTGGCATGCCGCCGCCATTGATCACCTCATCGTTGGCCTCGGTACCTGCGTCATAGGCGTTGAGATTCAGGGTATAGGTGCCGGGCGTGGTTGGGATCTCCCAGCCGTCCAGGCCGACGAAGGCGTCGTTGGTAGGCAGTATCATGGCGACCAGGGACAGATGCGTCATCGCCAGGGAGTCAAAGCTGATGCTGGCGACATTCTGACCCGGTGCCATCAGGCCGCCGGCTGGGTTAGACAGGGTGACGCCGCTGGCGCCGTCTACCATGGCCGCGAGATCGGCGATATCACCTCCTTCGGCCATCTTCTGCAGTGCGCTGGTGGCAGGTTCGCCTGCCTGGAACAGATGCATCTGAGCATCATGGGCGGCGATGAGGAGTGGGGTGAAGTGATTGCCATGGGTGAGGTTGCTGATACTGATGGTGAGCTCGGCTGCGCTGATTGGGGTGGCGACTAAACCGGCTAACAATAGGCCAGCGCTGATTTTGCGTAGGGTCATGGGTGTTCTCCTGATTGACATGATCGATTCCTAGCTTCAAGCATGGCGTTCGGAGTTCACTTAAGTATCGCCAAATTATCACAAAAGCTTCACAACTGACGTTTGGCGGTGAACTGGCTCCCAATTTGTCCTTAGAATTACCGTTCAATCGTCAATTCCTGCGCTAAGTCAATGCAGCGGCCGTTCGCCGCAGGCAGGCTATTGGCTAGTTTTGCAACGGGCAGTCGCCCGGCGGTTTAAACCCTAGGGCAAATAGGGTATTTTCCTCGCCGGTTCGAACTTAGCCCCAAAACGCGACACCGATAGGATGGCTCAGAGACAAGATGCGCATTAGCAAGAAAATTGTGGTTTTTGTGGCCGGCTTCTGCCTGCCCGCCATCATGGCCATCTCCTATGGGTTAAACGCCTGGTATGAACTGCGCCTGAGCGATCTTCGCCAGGAGATGAGTCAGCGTGCGCAGCAGAATATCGCCCACCATCTCGAGGAAGATCTGGGGCAGTTTGAGATGCTGGCTCAGCTCTACGGCGTGCCCATGGCGCTCTTGCCTGCCGACCAGCGCCAGACCCTGTCCGCGACCTGGCATGCCATGGCCCTGTCTGCCCATGTCAGCCTCTATGGCGTAGAGGAAGATGGCATTCGCGCTTTTGCAGAGCCCAGCCCTGAAACTCATGCACTGGATCTCGATGCGCTCTGGCCCAAACTCCTGACTCTGGATGGCGTTCGCACTGGCTTTCTGCTCCAGGGCAAGCAAGGTTTTCTGGCCTGCGTGATCCCTCTGTCTGACAACAGGCGTCTGCTGATGGTGCGCCGGGTCGACAATCAATTATTCGAACACTATCAGGCTTATTCGTCGCTGGCGGGACTGAGGCTGGCGACCACCACGCCGAGCCTGCTGGCGCAGACATCGCCACAGCGGGTGACTCTGGAGGTGCCCAGCCTGCTCGGCGACCATTCGCTGCTTTTAGATATCGAGCTGACTGAGAGAGACAGCCTGGCGCAGAGCGGCCCGGCGACCCTAGTTTATCTCATAGGTGGCATCAGCCTGTTGCTGCTGTTGCTGGGCTACCTCTGGCTGCGCCATGGGGTGGTCGATCCCCTCAAGCAGCTATTGCGTCAGCTCTCGCGGGTAGATCCGACGGCGAAGACCTATCAACCCATCCGGGCCAAGGGCACCTCGGAATTTATGGTGATCTCCGAGCAGGTCAACGGCCTGCTGGCGCGCATCTTCCAGCAGAAGGAGCGCTCTAAGATCACCCTGGAGGCGATTGCCGAGGCGGTGATCCTCACCGACAGCTGGGCCAAGGTGATTTATCTTAATCCCCAGGCGGAGCGGCTGCTCAAGGTGAAGGCCGAATCTGCGGTGGGGATGAATCTGGACAAGGTGTTTCGCAGCGAGCCCGAGCTGAATCAGTCGCTGTTTGCCTTCATGGCGAGCGGCACGCCGACGCCCATGCTGAGCAAGGTTAAGTTTACCAGCCATACGCCCAGGCTGATGGAGCGCAGCATCAGCAACCTCAAGGGGCCGAACAACAAGATAATCGGCACTGTGATCGTGCTGCGGGACATCACCCAGGAGGAGCTGCTCAAGCATCAGCTCAGACGTAGGGCAAACTTCGATAATGTTACCGGCTTGCTCAATCGCTGCGCCTTCGAGGAGCGGCTTCAGGCCTTTGCCGAAGATGCCCAGACCCTAGCGATCTGCTATTTCGACCTGGAGCAGTTTAAGCTGATTAACGACTCCTGCGGCCACAACGCCGGCGATGCCATGTTGAAGATGGTGGCCAAGGCGATACAGGCCAGCCTGGAGGGGCAGGGCTTGCTGGCTCGCCTGGGCGGCGACGAGTTTGGCCTGGCGCTGAAGGACTTAGGCGTGGTGCCACTGGCTCAGCAGGTGAAACAGATCATCAATGCCGTCGGCAAACAGGTGATGGAGCATCACGGCTGTCATTATCATGTGGGGATCAGCGCCGGGGTGGCATTGGCCAGGGCACCTTATATCAATGCGCTGGAGCTACTCAAAGATGCCGATATCGCCTGTATCGCCGCCAAGCGCAAGGGCAGCAATCAGGTGCATTTTTATGATGATAAGGACAAGGAACTCACCTATCAGCGCAACGCTCCCAAATGGGCGGTGCGTATCGCCCAGGCGATCGAACACAACGAGCTACTGCTCTACTATCAGCCCATCAAGGCGTTGGGGCCTCAGGGCAAACAGCGCATGGAGGTTCTGCTGAGGATCCAGGAACCCTGTGGGCGTATCCTGGCGCCTGCGCAGTTTATCGCTGCGGCCGAACGCTTCAAGCTGATGACTGATGTGGATAAAGAGGTGATACGTAAGACCTTCCTCTGGCTCTCTCTTCATGAGGAGCTGTGGGCGGATCACTGCCTGTCGATCAACCTCTCGGCCAACAGCCTGGGGGCCGAGGGCATGGTGGACTATATCATCGCTCAGTTGGAGCGTTTCGCCATCCCAAGTCAGTGCATCTGTTTCGAGATCACCGAGACCAGTGCGATTCAGAATCGTAACCGGGCGATGGAGATGCTCAATCAGCTGAAGAAGCAGGGCTTCTCCTTCGCCCTGGATGACTTCGGTACCGGATTTGCTTCTTATGGTTACCTGCGGGAGCTGCCGGTGAACTATGTGAAGATCGATGGCTGCTTCATCAAGTCCCTGGCCAGCAATGCCAAGGACTACGCCATCGTCAAATCGATACACGATGTCTGCCGTGTGATGGGCATAGAGACGGTGGCTGAGTTCGTGGAGAACCAGGAGATCATCGAGCGCCTCAAGTCGATCGGCATCAACTATGCCCAGGGCTATGCCATCGGCCGCCCCAAGAGCTTGGATCAATACCTCACAACACCGACCGACAATGTGCATCGCCTGATGGCCTAACCCCATAATCGACCCGTTTTAAGGCTTGTACTTTGGGCTTAAGTGTGTGAATTTGTGGCTTATCCATCCATTCACACCTTAGGTTTTCGATGCAAACTTTAGCCGATAAGGTCGTTATCATCACGGGGGCCTCCGAGGGAATTGGCCGAGCCTTGGCCAAGGCAATGGCGCCCCTGGGTTGTCGCCTGGTGCTCACCGCCCGCAGTCAGGGGCGACTGCACTCCCTGCAGGAGGAGCTCTCGTCCATCGCCAGCGTGCCGCCCTTAGTGATCCCTGCCGATGTCACCGACGCCAACGCCTGCCAAGGCCTCATCGATGCCTGTGTGGCCCATTTTGGCCGCCTGGATATTTTGGTCAACAATGCCGGCATGACCATGTGGTCGCGCTTCGATGAGCTCGAAGACCTCTCCATTCTCGAACGTGTGATGCAGGTTAACTATCTGGCCCCGGCCATGCTGACCCATTTTGCCCTGCCGCATCTAAAGGCCAGTCGTGGTCAGATAGTGGTGGTGGCATCGGTAGCGGGCCTCACCGGTGTGCCTACCCGCAGCGGTTACAGCGCCTCTAAGCATGCGGTGATGGGCTTCTTCGACTCGCTGCGCATCGAGCTGGTGGAGCATGATGTGGCCGTCACCCATATCTGTCCCGATTTCGTGGTGTCAGAGATCCATAAGCGTGCCCTGGATGGTCAGGGTAAGCCTCTCGGTAAGAGCCCGATGCAGGAGGCTAAGATCATCACCGCCGAGCAGTGCGCCCAGATGATGCTGCCGGCCATCGCCGGGCGTAAGCGACTGCTTATCACCTCGACGCGGGGTCGTTTGGGTCGCTGGTTTAAGATCATCGCCCCGGGTCTTATCGATAAGATCGCCCGCAAGGCGATCGCCTCAGGACATTGATTAGATTCGCTAAGGACTGTCCTAGCTCCGAATGTCTCAGGTAAAAGCAGAAGAGCAATAAAAAACCCAGTCTAAACCGGGCTTTTTTTGTGTAAGGAGTAAAGTCGAGCTTATTCCTTGGTGATATCCAGGTTGATCAGCCACCAGGCTCTGGCCTGAACGTCGCCTGCCTCGACCATGTCGCCGCTGCGATATGGCTTGGCAAAATGAGTCACCACGATAGGCTTGAGAGTCTTAAAACGTCCTGGATTAACGAACCAGGCGTTGTAAGGATCCTCGTCATGCATGCTGATGCTGACCTCGGAGCTGACCGGCTGGCTTAGGCCTGGGCAGGTGTAGCGACTGCTGGAAGCCAGCGGATAGGCGACTCGACTGCCGTCACCACACAGGCTGGTGTTTTGCAGCCTCAGGGTGATAAAGGTGCAGCCCTTGTAATTGTCAGGGTCGGTACACACCTGAGTCAGCATAGTGGTATAGCCGCCACTCAGTTCATCGTCGCCATCCTTGCTGATGGCATCGCCACGTCCACCGATGGCGGTGAAGTAGGAGACATCGCCCGCGGCAACCTCTGCCGGAGAGACGAGCTGCAGCTCGCTGCCATCGAAGGTCAGGTTGGCTTCTTCGCCAAGATCTGGCTCGATATCCTTGAGGAACAGCTTGTAGTTCAGGCTGGCTCTCTGATAATTGTTGCCGCCATCGTCGGTGACTATGATGTCGAAGTAGTCGTTATCGCCAGAACGTGGATAGGCATGCAGGGTGAGTTCGCCCGTCGAGGTGAGCTCGGCATACTCGGGAGATACCTGTAGGCCGAAGGCATAGGTGAGGTTACCAAAGGCGTTGGTAAACTCTGGCGGTAACACCTTGCGGTCCGGGTAGTAGACCACTGATTGAGTGATCTCATCCAGGCTGAGGCCAGGGTGAGCCGCCTTAGCCACGCTGACGTTGAAGTCGAGTAGGGTGCGCTCGTAGTTGCGGCTCTGCTCGATCACAGTCACCTTAGCCGTGCCTGCCGCCTGCACCGTCATCTCACCTGTCGTCTCGTCCAGGCTAACCACCTTGCTGGACGAAAGATCTGCATAGTAGCTGATCTGACTGTCGACACCGCGACCGCTGACACCTGGAGCCTTGAGCTTGGTGCCAGCACTGTATACCGCGCTGATCAACTCGCTTGAGAGTGCCAGTTCAGGGTTTTCGCTGCCCTTGTCGATCACCACATTCAGTTCGGCCTTCTGTGACAGGTGACCGGCATCACCGTCGTCTGTCACTATGTAGGTGACGCTGCCCGCGTTCTTAACCGTCAGGGTCTTGTTGGCCAGGTCGACGCTGACCACATCACTCTGACCGCTATGTAGCTTCAAACTCAGGCTGCCGACGACGCCCGACATGGGAATAGCGAGCACCTTGCCCGGCGCATATTGGCTGCGCACGGACGATATTTGCAGACTACCGTATAGCGGCGCAACATCGACGAAGAAACGGCTGCTGGCGGGATTATAGAAGTCATTGCCTGCATCGGTTGCGGTGATCCAGCCTCGGCCTGCGCCGACAATAGTGATCGCCTTGGTATCGGCATCTTGGCTGAAGACGCCGTCGCCGCCATTGTCTACCTGGTAGCTGACCTGGCCCTGATTATGGCTAGGTTGAGGGACGAAGGGGGCGTTTGCGGCAAAGTCCACCCGGCTATTTTCCACCACGAACAGGCTGTTATCCTGCTTGGCGATGGTGACAGTGAACTGCTGAGCTTGCGCCGTCCACAGCTCGCCGCCATCATCTTTAACGAGCACCTCTACCGAACCTGGTTTCAACACCTGCATCTGGCCGGTTTTGCTGTCCAGTGTGACCACATCGGTGGCGCTGGTGGCGGTCAGGCTATAGCTTAGCTTGCCCTTGGCACCGACAACTTGCGGCGTCAGGGTTTGATTGGCCTGATATTGGGTGTCGATATCGATGGCCTGCAGTGAGCCGGCAATCATGGCCTCGACCTTGACCTTGAAGGTGCGAGTCGCGCTCAGGTAGTTGTGGTTACCGGCGTCGGTTACCTCGACCTCTGTCTCGCCGACGCCCTGGAAGCTAAACTCACCCAGCTCGGCATCTGTGATGCTGATGACATCCTCGGCCGCGCCTGTCTTGATGGCGTAATGTAGCTTACCTTGGACGCCGGTGACATCGAAGCTCGCCGTCTTATCGGCGTCGAAATGTGTGGTGACATCGCTCGCCTTGAAGGCCAGGTTCTGCGCCTTGTCGATCTGAACGCTAAAGCGTTGGACCAGCACCTGAGTATGGTTGGCCGGCGCAACTTGCTGCACCTCAACCTGAGTCTCACCGGCGCCAAGTATGTTCATCGCCCCTGTGGTGGGATGTACCTGAACCACCTGAGTATCGGCACCTGCAACCAGCTGGAAGTGAGCTTCTGTGGTGGGGGTGCCGCTGTAGACAGGCAGTAGCTTACCGCCAAAGATCAGTGGCTTGCCTGTGATATTCTGATAGGTGGCGTAGGCGGTCTCGGCAGGCGAGATGTTGACCTGAAACTCGCGTGAGTCGGCCTGGAAGTTACGGCCGCCATCATCTTTGGCTAGCAGTTTGACACTGCCGCTGCCTAGCACTGTGATCTTACCCTGGGCGTCTACTGTCACCACGTTTGCAGGCTGACCCTCGGCCAGCATCAGGCTCAGGCTGCCTTTAACGCCGCTGATGCTAGGAGAGAGCTGGGCGCCGGCGACATAGCCCTGGCTGATGTCGTTAGTCAGTAGCGGCGTGCGAGGCGCCTTATTGATGCTGATGCTAAAACGTTGGCTGACAGGCTTGGTCTGGCTGTTGCCGCTATCTGTGGCGATCAGTTCTGTGGTGCCGGCGTTGAGGATAGTGAGATACTGCTTGTCGGCAGAGATCTTGACCACATCGGCTGGGGCGCCGTTAACCAATTGGTAGCTGATGCTGCCTAATTTGCCTGTGATGGCCGGGGTGAGGCGTTGATCTGGCGCATAGGTTTGCACCAGTTCCTGAACTTTAATGCCTGGGTGCGCTTGTTTTTCGGCTTGCGGTGCAGGACTGTCCGAGTCGCCTCCGCCACAAGCGGTGAGTAAAAGGGTGAACAACAGGATGAAGTATCTCATTAAGCCTCCAGCTTAAAAAACAGAGGCGGCGAGTATACAGATGTGAATATTCTGCTGCAATATGAGGGTAAAATATTGAATTATGCTAATATTGTGGTTTTTACTGTTTGAAAATAATGTATTCAGGCTATTTTTAATACATGATTCGGGATTCGCAGTTAACTTATTGAGTCGTATAAAAAAGCACCTAATACCCTTATGGAGTATAGGTGCTTTTATGCGATTTTATTGCATGAAAACTGAGCGTGACTTAGATCTCAACTTTCCATGAATATCCCTTTATGGGTATTAGGCCTGCTCGTTTTCCCGGGCGATAGCGCGATAGGCGATATCGGTACGGAAATAGACGTCATCCCAGTGGATCTCGTTGACCAGTTGATAGGCAAGCTGCTGCGCCTGAGTCACATCTTGGCCCAGGGCGGTGGCACACAAGACGCGGCCGCCGTTGGTGACCACATGGCCATCCTTCAGGCTGGTGCCCGCGTGGAACACCTTGGCATCATCGCCGCCCAGGCTGAGTCCCTCGATCACATCGTGCTTGCGATAGGCATCTGGGTAGCCACCGGCAGCCATCACCACACCTACGGCGGCGCGGCTATCGAACTCGGCGGTGACCTTGTCCAGCTCGCCACGGGTGGCGGCCAGGCAGAGCTCGACCAGATCTGACTGAAGGCGCATCATGATAGGCTGAGTCTCAGGGTCGCCGAAGCGGCAGTTGTATTCCAGTACCTTGGCGCTGCCATCTGGCGCAATCATCAGACCGGCGTAGAGGAAACCTGTGTAGACATTACCTTCAGCAGCCATGCCATCTACGGTTGGACGAATGACGTTTTCAACGGTCCAGTCGTGAACCGCTTGTGTCACCACTGGAGCAGGAGAGTAGGCGCCCATGCCGCCCGTGTTTGGGCCGTTGTCGCCATTGTCTCTGGCCTTATGATCCTGGCTGCTGGCCATGGCCAGAATATTCTTGCCATCGACCATGACGATGAAGCTGGCTTCTTCGCCCTTGAGGAACTCCTCGATCACCACGCGAGAACCCGCCTCGCCAAACTTGTTACCGGCCAGCATATCTTCGATAGCCGCATCGGCCTCGGCCTGATCCTGGGCGATGATCACCCCTTTACCCGCCGCCAGGCCGTCGGCCTTGATGACGATAGGGAAGCCAGTGTTGGCGGTGACTTCGGTAACGTAAGCCTTGGCAGGCTCGATCTCGGTGAAGTTCGAGTAGGCCGCTGTCGGAATGTTGTGACGGGCCAGGAAGTCCTTGGTGAACGCCTTAGAAGACTCTAGCTGCGCCGCACCTTGGGTTGGACCGAAGATAGGTAGCTTAGCTTCGTTGAAGGCATCGACCACGCCCAATGACAGCGGCACTTCAGGGCCGACGATAGTCAGCTCGATCGCCTGCTCCTTGGCGAAGCTCACCAGCTCAGAGATGGCTTCGACCGCGATGGCCACGTTCTCAAGCTTAGGCTCCAGCGCTGTACCGGCATTGCCCGGCGCCACGAAGACTTTCTCGACCAAGGGTGACTTAGCGGCCTTCCAGGCCAGGGCGTGTTCGCGTCCGCCGCTACCTATTACTAATACGTTCATGCTATATCCTTAAAACGGCGCCCGGGCTTGTGGCCCAGGCGCGAAAGCAAATTAATGACGGAAGTGACGCATGCCGGTGAAGACCATGGCCATGCCATGCTCATCGGCGGCTGCGATGATCTCTTCATCGCGAATCGAACCGCCCGGCTGGATGATGCAGCTGATACCGGCGGCCGCCGCGGCGTCGATGCCATCGCGGAACGGGAAGAAGGCATCGGATGCCATCACAGAACCTACGACTTCCAGATTCTCATCGGCAGCCTTGATACCGGCCACCTTGGCGCTGTAGACGCGGCTCATCTGGCCGGCGCCCACGCCGATTGTCATGCTGTCTTTGGCGTAGACGATGGCGTTAGACTTAACGAACTTGGCCACCTTCCAGCAGAACATAAGATCTTTCATCTCGGCTTCGGTAGGCTGACGCTTGGTCACTACCTTGATGTCGCTCATCTCGACCATGCCTTGGTCTCTGTCTTGGATCAGCAGGCCGCCGTTGACGCGCTTGTAGTCCAGGCTGCGGGTCTTGCTAGTCCATTGACCGCACTCCAGCAGACGGACGTTGGCCTTGGCAGCCACAACGTCGCGTGCCGCCTGGCTAACGACTGGTGCGATGATTACCTCGACAAACTGACGCTCGACGATGGCGCTGGCGGTCTCGGCATCCAGCTCACCGTTGAAGGCGATGATGCCGCCGAAGGCTGAGGTTGGGTCGGTCTGGTAGGCGCGGTTGTAGGCCTCGAGCAGATCCTTGCCGATGGCAACGCCACAAGGGTTGGCGTGCTTGACGATAACACAGGCCGGCTCGCTGAACTCTTTGACGCATTCCAGCGCCGCATCGGTATCGGCGATGTTGTTGTAAGACAGTGCCTTACCCTGTAGCTGAGTTGCGCTGGCAACCGAGGCCTCGTCGATGTTGAGGTCCACATAGAAGGCGGCGCTCTGGTGGCTGTTCTCGCCGTAACGCAGATCTTGCTTCTTCACCAACTGAGTGTTGTAGGTGCGTGGGAACTTAGAATCCTGGTGGCACTCGTCCTGGCTGTGCGCCGGTACCATGGTGCCGAAGTAGTTGGCGATCATGCCATCGTAGGCGGCCGTGTGTTCGAAGGCGGCGATAGCCAGATCGAAACGTGTCTCCAGCGTGGTGCTACCCTGGTTGGCCTGCATCTCTTGGATCACGCGATCATAGTCTTTGGCGTTAACGACAATGGTGGTGTCTTTGTGGTTCTTTGCGGTAGAGCGCACCATGGTTGGGCCGCCGATGTCGATGTTTTCCACGGCGTCGGCCAGGGTGCAGCCTTCTTTGGCCACAGTCTCGGCAAAGGGGTAGAGGTTAACGGCAACCAGATCGATAGGCTTAATGGCGTTCTGTTCCATCACTATCTCATCGATACCGCGACGGCCGAGGATGCCGCCGTGCACTTTAGGGTGCAGGGTCTTTACGCGGCCGTCCATGATCTCAGGATGGCCCGTGTAGTCAGAGACTTCAATGACAGGCACACCGTTGTCTGCTAGCAGACGGGCGGTGCCGCCGGTAGATAGCAGTTCAACACCTTGAGCGTGCAGGGCTTGTGCAAACTCCAGGATTCCGGTTTTATCAGAAACGCTTAACAGCGCGCGACGAATAGGTCTGGCATTATTCATTTTAGGTACAGGGTCCAGTGGTTATTTTAAGGATCTTTCGGAAAACAGAACAGTTAGTGCTTGCTAACCATAAGCGTATTGCTTTCCAAAAGCCCCTCAAATAGTCGACTCCCCATCGCGGCGCGCGTATTTTACCGTAAAACTGTGTGCCATGCTGTTTTTTTCTGTGCGATTTCACAATACGCCATGGCGAACAAGCAACAGATTGTAATTTACGGCAGAATAACCCTTGACCTTAGATTTAACTCTAAGGTTTATACTGGCACTATCGCAATGAAAAAGGCGCCCTGGAGGCAAGATGTTTCGTATTGGAGAGTTAGCCAAACAGTGTGAGGTCAAGGCCGATACCCTGCGTTTTTACGAGAAGCATGGCCTATTGTCGCCGTCGATGCGCAGCGACTCGGGTTACCGCCTCTACACAGAACAGGACGCCGAGCGTCTGCGCTTCATTCTGCGGGCAAAGGCGGTGGGCTTCACCCTGTCGGAGATCACCGAGCTGCTATCTATCGATCTGGACAAGTCCAACTGGGCCTGCGCCGACGTGAAGGGGATGGTGGATATCAAGCTGGCCAATGTGGAAGAGAAGATCGCCGAGCTGAATCATTTTCGCGTCTCCCTGCAGCGGCTATCCGATGCCTGTTGCGGCGGACCGGAGAGCGCCGAACATTGCTCCATCCTGGAGGCGCTCGAGTCTAACGTAGAGGTGAAGTGTGAGAATCACAGCCATGATCACGGCGAAACCGAATATAAAACCAGTTGTAAGCTAAAGGGTTAACCTATGTTGTTATCTAATTTTATCGATCTCTTTCTCGATTCCGCGCCCTGGCTGCTGCTGGGTCTGGTGCTTGCCGGTATGTTGAAGATGTTTGTGCCCATGACCTGGATGCAGAAGCAGCTGGGTGGCCATGGGGTCAAGACCACTATCAAGGCCGCCGTGTTAGGCGCGCCCTTGCCGCTCTGCTCCTGCGGGGTGATCCCTGCCGCCGTCGGCCTGCGCCGCTCGGGCGCCTCTAAGGCCGCCACTACCTCATTCTTGGTGTCGACCCCTGAGACGGGCATCGACTCTGTGAGCGTCTCCTACGTGCTGCTCGGCCCCTTCATGGCGGTTGTCAGACCCATAGCCGCGGTCACCAGCGCCATAGTCGCCGGCCTGCTGGTGGGCCGTGATGATGACGAAGCCAAGACTGCCGAAGTGGCTCATTCGGCCGTTTCTAAACGAGATGAGGCAGACAAGGCTGAGGCGAGCAGCTGCTGTAGCAGTAAGCCAGCTCAAAAGTCGCTCGAAAAGGCTGAGTCATCGAGCTGCTGTGGTGACAAGCCGAGTGCACCTGTGCGTATGACGGCGGATGTCTCGCCCATGATGATGCGCCCCGTGAGCTCAGATGCCATTCTCAAGCAAGAAGCCTTGGTTAAGCCAGTGGCTTTGGTTAAACCTGAGGCGGTTAAGTCCGCGAACGGTGCATGCTGTGCCAGCAAGGCGGCGCCGGAGCCGGTCAGCTCATGTTGTAGCAGTAAGCAAGAGGTGAAGGCGGCGAGCTCATGCTGTTCGAGCGCTAAGGCCGATAATCAGAGTGCTGCCCAGGGCGAGAGTTGCTGTGAATCGACCAAAGATGTCGCCAGTGAGCTCAAGGGCACTTCGGTGCTGGCGCGCATGGGTAAGGGCCTGCACTATGCGGCGACTGATCTGGTGCGTGACACCACAGTCTGGCTGCTGATTGGTCTCTTCTTCGCGGCCCTGGTGCAGACCTATGTGCCGGGAGATTTCATGGCCAAGTGGGGTGATGGCATCTTGGCCATGTTGGTGATGGTGCTGATCTCTGTGCCCATGTATATCTGCGCTACGGCATCGACGCCGATTGCCGCAGGTCTGCTGCTGGCGGGGGTATCGCCAGGTGCCGTGCTTGTCTTCATGCTGGCGGGTCCGGCAACTAATATCGCTACCCTGGGGGTGGTAACCAAGGAGCTGGGTAAACGCGCCCTCTATGGCTACCTGGGTGGCGTCTTGGGTGTGGCCTTGGTAGCGGGCGTCTTGGTGAACTATCTGGTGGCGACCTTTGGTTTCGAGGTGATGCCTCAGGTGGGCGAGCAGCATAATCTGTTGCCTTCCCTGGTGGTAAATGCCTCGGGGATCATACTGGCGATTTTGATGCTCAAAGTCTTGCTGGCCAAGCTGCCGAAGAACTGGTGGCGCCGGGATTGCTGCTCTTAATATTTAGCTTCGGTCAATAAAAAAGGCACTCATGAGAGTGCCTTTTTGCTTTCTGTATATTGGTTACTTCGCAAATAATTGCTTAGTCCAAGGGCTTATGGCGCGGGTACTTCGGCAGCGTCGAAGTCACGCTCTGTGGTGGTGCCTTGGGTAACGGTCACGTCCTGTTCATCCACGTGGATGAAGAATGGCATTTCGACATCCTGTGGGCCGTTGGCCACTTCTGGATCGTCATTCTGTGCCAGACAGGTGTAGCCCAGGCTGTAGTTAGCGGCGGCGACGAAGCCAAACTCATACTCGTAACCCACCACGGTTTCTGTCTCGTCGGTGACTGGGTTGACGCGGGCCGAGGCGATAGGTGCCACTTGCGGCTCGGTGATGTCTGCCTCCAGGCGGAAGTCCAGCATGTTCTCCAGCGCGGTCGCCGTTGGGTAGAGGTAGACGGCCGGGCTGAACTCTGAACCGCCGGCGGCGGCTTCACAGTCTGCCATCACGCTGGTGTCGACCATGCCGTGAATGGCGCCGACTTCGGCGTTGTTAACCAGCTGTACCGACGTTGGCTTAAGGGTCCAGTAGTCCTTGTTGCCGTGGGGGGCCTGCAGGCCTTGAGAGAGGTTAAATTCGGCGACGAAGTTGTTTACGCCGGCCGCGATAGTGAAGGCCTTGTTGAAGAAGAGACGACCCGTGCCTTCCTCTTCGGCGCCTACGCCGCCACAGCTACCGTTGCTGTTGGTGACCAGACCCGCGTCCATGTCATCCATGGTTTTCACGTAAGAGCTGTTGGTGTCGGCCACTTCGCTGTTTTGCATGTAGATACACATCTGGTACTCGCCGACCGGAATAGACTGGCCGCTCACCAGTGTCTCGACCTCCTGGCCTTGTACCGTCAGCAGGTCGACGTGTTTCAGCTCGCCGTTTTCTGAGACGTCGAATGACAGGGAGCCATCGCTACCTTTGAGTACGACCTGTTTGAAGGCGATATTCACGACTTTAGCGTCGGCAGGGTTGTCCGATACCCCCAGGCTGAAGACACCCGTCTTAGGGGTTTCTGGCGTGTCATCGCTGCCACCACAGGCGGCGAGTAGGCTGGTGAGTGCTATGGCGATAATCGATTTTGAATACTTCATAGGTTACCTGTTTATCATCTTGGTTAATCAATGGTGCCAAAGTCGCGATGCCCTAAGGGGAGGCGGCGAGTCTCGGCGCGGTTGATTCTTGCTTTTGCTTTTATAAGTGGAGCTATAAGGATAGGCGAACAGACGCCCAAGTCCACCGAAAACAGGGCTAAAAGGTGCACTATGAATAAAGTTTAATTGCCAGGGTGGTGAGCACTTACTCTAAACGCCAAGGCCTTGGCGAGAGTCAAAAAACTTACGGGAAAATCACGGTAGGGTTGGCTAAAAAAAGAGCGATTCATCAACGGGTTCGACGAATCGCTCTAGGTGTTTTCTCGACCAGATTGGCTGGTCGAAGAGGTATTAATTCGGTTTCTGCGTATGCGAAAAACGAGTGCGTTAAATTAGGCCTTGATGTCGGCGTTGTGGTAGACGTTTTGTACGTCGTCACAATCTTCCAGTGCGGCCTGGAATTTTTCGAACTGAGCGATAACTTCCGGGTCGGTGAGTTCTGTCATGGTCTGTGGTACGAAGGCGATCTCTTCCACTTCCAGTTCTGTCTCAGGGAAGGCTTCGTTCAGTGCCGTCTTGGCCTTGTAGAACTCAGTGTTTGGCGCGAACACGCTGATGATGCCATCTTCTACCTCGATGTCGGCCACATCTACGTCGGCCATCATCAGGGCTTCCAGTACCGCTTCTTCATCCTCGCCCTTGAAGGCAAATACCGCTTGATGGTCGAACATGTGACCAACTGTGCCTGGGCTACCCAGCTTGGCGTCGTTCTTCACGAAGGCCTGACGTACCTCGGTAAAGGTACGCTTGCCGTTGTCGGTCAGACAGTCGACGATCACCATGGTGCCGCCTGGACCAAAGCCTTCGTAACGCGCGGTTTCATAGTCTTCACCGCCGCCGCCTCTGGCTTTCTCTAGGGCGCGTTCGATGACATGAGCAGGAACCTGATCTTTCTTAGCCTTGGTGATCATGTGGCGCAGTGCCAGGTTGCCGTCAGGATCGAAGCCACCGTTCTTTGCGCAAACATAGAGTTCTTTGCCGTAGCGAGAGTAGAGTCTCGTCTTTTGCCCAGCCGTTTTGGCCATAGATTCTTTGCGGTTCTGGTATGCTCTTCCCATCTTGCGATATCTCTTTAAGCGAAAAAAATTGGCCCAATGTTAGCAGCTTTGTCGACGATTTTGCAGACTCCGCTGCTTATTTTGTCAAAACTGTGGCGCGGCAACTCCCTAACGCTGGGGCGGGGTGATGAAATCTGGGATCTCCAGTATCTCGCCGGGCCTGCGGTCGAACAGCGACAGATAGATATACTCGATAAAGGCGCGATACTTGCGCGGCAGGTAGGCGCGGCGGGGAAAGCTCAGGGTAATGGCGGTCTGCGCCATGGGAAAGTCGGTCAACAGGGGGATAAGAAGCCCCTCTTCGATGGCGGCCTGGGCCACCAGGGTCGGCGCCGTGGCGATCCCCAATCCTTCGATGGCGGCCTCACGGGCCAGGGTGACATTATTGACCGTCAGCTGGGCCTCGGGCTCTATGGTGATCCATTGCTGACCATCGAACAATGTCCAGCCACCGTCGATGTGGGTCGACTTGAGGCGAATCGCCTTGTGGTCGATCAGATCCTGCGGCGTGGCTGGCGTGCCGTGGCGGGCCAGATAGTCGGGGCTGGCCACCAGGGATTTGTCTGTGTTGAGCACCCGGTAAGATTGCAGCCGCGAGTCGCGCACATCTGAGACCTGAAACAGAATATCTATTCCTTCCTCTATCATGTCGACCTTACGGTTGGTCAGCTCGGCGTCCAGGGTCATCTCGGGATGCGCCTCTAGAAAGCGGGCGAAGATGCGGCCGAAGAACAGCTGCCCCAGCTCTATCGGGCAGACGATTTTGAGGTTGCCCTTGATGGTCTCCTGGCTGGCGCTGAGCTGGTCTTCGGCGCTCTGCAGATCCATCAAAATCCGCTGGATCTTGTTGTAATAGATGCTTCCCGCCTCGGTGAGCTTGAGGGCGCGGGTGGTGCGGTACAAGAGCTGCACCCCGGTATCAGTCTCCAGCTCGGCGATCTTACGGCTCACCGTCGCCTTGGTGAGTCCCATCGCCTTGGCGGCTGAGGTGAAGCTGCCCTTGTCCACCACCTGGGCGAACATCTGAATACGATTCAAATCCATCTATTGTTACACCTGTGAAACAGTTGGTAATTTTTTAACTGACTAATAAACATTATAAGACAGTAGTAAACTATCAAATACTAATCAAGGTGTTTATCCGTGGGGATTGGATGTCAAAACGTCGCATATTTATTGTGCTACCGCTGCTGTTATTGGCTGTGGTAGTTGGAGGCTACTACTGGTGGAGTCAGGTTCGATTTATCGAATCGACCGACAACGCCTATGTAGAGGCCGATATCTCTAATATCAGTGTCAAGGTGCCGGGTTATGTGGTGACCGCTAAGGTGACAGATAACCAGCATGTGGAGCAGGGGCAGTTGCTGGCCGAGCTGGAGTCCAACCAGTACCGTGCCAAGGTGAGCCAGAGTCAGGCGAGCCTGCAGAGTAGTCAGGCAGAGCTGCAGACCCTGTCGGCCAAGGTGACGCTGCAACAGGCGATCATACGTCAGGCGGCCGCCGGTGTGGCCAGCGCCGAGGCGGAGAAGATCCGCGCCGAGCAGCAGCTCAAACGCACCACTAAGCTAAAGCACAGAGATTACAGCTCACAAGATGAGGTGGATCAGGCGACTGCCGCCTTCGATTCGGCCGTGGGCCATCTGGATGAGGCCAAGGCGGCCCTGGTGGCCAAGCAGGCCGAGCTGGCGGTGCTGAATGCCCAGCTGAATCAGAGTCAGTCACAGGTGGCGCAGGCCAAGGCCGGTCTTGAGCTGGCAGAGATCCAGCTGGCCGATACCCAGATTCGAGCCCCCTTCTCCGGGGTGATCGGCAAGCGCGGCGCCCTGACTGGCCAGTATGTGCAGCCGGGGCAGTCGCTATACAGTTTGGTGCCGGATGGCGCGGTGTGGATCACCGCCAACTTCAAGGAGACCCAGATCCAGCATATGCAGCCTGGGCAGTTGGTTCAGGTTCATCTCGACGCGTTTCCCGACCAGAGCTTTACTGGTGTGATCGATAGCCTGGCACCCGCCTCTGGCGCCAAATTCAGCCTGTTGCCAGCGGAAAACGCCACCGGTAACTTTACCAAGATAGTGCAGCGCATTCCGGTGCGGATCCGTTTGGATCTGGATGACCAGACCAACATAGTTCCCGGCCTTAGCGCCGTGGTGAAGGTGGATACCCGAGGTGCGCCGAAAGACACAGTGATCGCCAGCAATCGTAAGCAGGTTTCGGTTAAGGCCACCCAATGAGCAGCGTGAGTGTCGCCCAAGAGAGTCCTGCCGAGGTAGCAGAGCAAGTCGCTAAACCGCAAGTCGCTGGCCCCCAGGGCTATGAGCGCGGCAGCTTTCGCTCCTGGGTCGCCGTGTTTGCCGGTCTGCTGGGCGCCTTCATGGCGATCCTGGATATTCAGATCACCAATGCTTCGATGAAGGAGATCCAGGGCAGCCTGGGCGCGACCCTGGAGGAAGGTTCCTGGATCGCCACCGCCTACCTGGTGGCCGAGATGATCGCCATCCCACTATCGGGCTGGCTGAGTCAGGGGCTGTCGGTGAGACGATATCTGCTGTGGACCACGGCGGCCTTCATCTTGGCTTCGTTTCTCTGTTCGCTGGCCTGGAACCTGGAGGCGATGATCGCCTTTCGCGCCCTGCAGGGCTTCTTCGGCGGCGCGCTGATCCCACTGGCCTTTCGGCTGATCCTGGAGCTGCTGCCCGAGGAGAAACGCGCAACGGGCATGGCGCTGTTTGGCGTCACCGCTACCTTCGCGCCATCTATCGGCCCCACCCTGGGGGGCTGGCTCACCGAGCAGTTTAGCTGGCACTATCTCTTCTATATCAATATTCCTCCCGGACTGCTGGTGATGGCCATGTTGGCCTATGGTTTGAGAGCTCAGGCTATCGATTGGGATAAGCTGAAGAACGCCGATTATTCCGGCATAGTCACCATGGCGCTGGGCATGGGTTGCCTCGAGGTAGTGCTGGAGGAGGGCAATCGTAAGGATTGGTTTGGCTCAGAGCTGATCCAGAATCTAGCGATCGTCGCCGCCATCAACATAGCCCTGTTTGTCTTTATTCAGCTGCGAAAGTCGTCGCCGCTGGTGAACCTCAGGCTACTGGGACAACGAGATTTTGCCCTGTCGACCCTGGCCTATTTTCTGCTGGGGATGGCGCTGTTCTCAGCCATCTATATGATCCCCCTCTATCTGTCGCAGATCCATGACTATAGTCCGCTGGAGATCGGCGAGGTGATCATGTGGATGGGCTTTCCTCAGTTGTTGGTGCTGCCTCTGGTGCCGAGATTGCTGCAGAGATTCGATGGGCGATACCTGGCCGCCTTCGGCTTTAGCATGTTTGCCCTCAGCTACTACATGAACAGCCACATGACGCTGGATTTTGCCGGCGAGCAGATGATCGCGGCGCAGGTGGTCAGGGCCCTTGGTCAGCCCTTCATACTGGTGCCAATTGGGATCATTGCGACCATGCACATCAGTGCCCAGCAGACGCCGTCGGCCTCGACCGTGCTCAATGTGATCCGTAATCTCGGCGGCGCCTTCGGTATCGCCTTGGTGGCCACCCTGATCGACAATCAGTCGCGCACCCATCTGGCGGACATGAAACAGACGGTGACGGCGGTGAGCGGCCAGGCCTATCAATATCTGCAGCAGAGCAGTCAGCTGTTTGTGCAGGCAGGCTCGGATCCCGTGACCGCCCAGGCGCAGGCTAAGGCCATGTTGGCCAAGACCATGACCCAGCAGGCCTATATTCAGGCCTACAATGATGTGTTTCTGATCATCTCAGTGCTGCTGATGCTGGCCGTGGTGGCCGTGCTGATGATCCGTAAGCCTAAGCCCGACGCCGCCTAGTGGTTAGCACTTTGCCAGCTAGAGCTCGAGCATAGAGAGTCTAGAGCATGGCGAGACTGATCTGTCCGAAGGGGTAAACCTGGCCGCCAAACTCGGCGGCAAAGGCCTCGGCTTCCTCTTGCTTGCCAAAGCTGGCTAGCGTCTTGCCCATGGCGCCGGTTTGGCTCGAACCCACCACATACCAGGCCTGTCTGGCGTCGATGAAGTGACTGTCCAGCGGCGCCTGCCAGGGGCTTTTGGCCATGTCGTGCACATAGATCTCCTTGACCTGCTTGCGGTACTCGGGGTCCAAAAGGAAGCTAAACAGATCCCGGGTGGAGCAGAACTTTTTCACCGTCTCTTCTGTCTTGAGATAGAGCTCCCCCTTGGGGCCGGGGAAGTTACCGATCAACATGCCGCACAGGTGACACTCGTCGCCGTGCTCCATGGCCACCGCCTCACGAATAGCGTTTTGCTCACTCTCTTGCCCGCAGGCGCTCAGCCCCAACAGCAGGAGGCTGACGAGACCCATGAAAAGTGGCGAATTGGTAAGCTTGGTTTGGCGCATTAGAGTGTCTTCCTGTTAAAGATGAGGGCGGCTAGGGTCAGCGGGGCGAATACCCAGGCCAGTAGCAGCGAGAACAGGCCGCCGGCCGACATGCTGCTGTTGATGGCCACCGCCAGCACACCGTTGATATCTTTGGTATCCAGGCTGGCCAGATTCACCAGGCGGAAGAGATCCGCCGGATTGAGCATCATCAGCTGCACCAGCTGTTGCTGACTCAGCCCTTCCTCTATGCCGACCAATACCGCCAGCAGGGCGAGGTCGAACACCAGTACGAAGAAGAACCAGAGCATCAGCGCCAGCCCAGCGGCCTTGGACTTCTCACTCACAGACAGGCTGATCACATAGGCGATGCTGATAAAACAGAGGCCGAGCATGATGGCCGTGGCGATGAAGAGGCCGAAGCTCTGCAGCACGGCGCTGGCGTCAGACTGGCTGGCCAGCAGCACAGCGGCGCTACCGAAGCCCAGGCTGGTGGCCAGCGCCATTATGGCGCCCTGGCCGACAAACTTGCCCAGCAAGAGCTGGGTGTGGCTGATGGGGTAGGTGAGCAGCAAGAGCAGGGTGCCGGCCTCCTGCTCGCCGACAAAGCTGTCGTAGGCCAGCAGCAGGGCGATCAGCGGGATCAGAAACACCGCCAGGCTCGACAGGCTGGCGATGGTGGACGACAGTGACGCCGTGCCCAGCTGCCCAGAGGCGACCGAGCCATAGTAGCTGAGTCCCAGGGAGAGCACGGCGAAGATGAGGGTGATGGAGATCAGCCAGCGATTACGTAGCCCGTCCTGAAACTCCTTGATGGCGACGGCGAGAATGGCATTCATTGTATCTGCCCTCCTTGATGGCTAATCTCTTTTTCGTTGTCCCCTTTGTGCGCCGTATTTGGGCGCTGACCCAGATAGTGCTGGTAGACACGCTCCAGATCCGCCGGTTCGACACGAATATCCCCCAGCTGATCCAGCTCCACCAGCTGACGTATGATGGCGAGCTTCTCCTGCTCGGGCACCAGCAGCTGATCCGGGGCGATGAGATAGGGGGTGAAGCGGGCATCCTGTTTCAGGGCGCCGTTGAGTCCCTGAGTCTTGATGGCGACGGGGAGCTGGGCCTGTTGTCTGAGCTCGCTCAGGCTGCCCTTAGCCAGCAGGCGACCGCCTGAGATGATCAGCGCGCGGTCGATATGCTGCTCGACGCCCGGCAGCACATGGGAGCAGAGTATGATGCTGGCCCCCTCGCTCTTGAGTTTATCGACGCTGGCGTAAAATTCCTGGGTGGCGATGGGATCCAGCCCCACGGTTGGTTCATCCAGCAGCAACAGCTTAGGGCTGCCGAGGAAGGCCTGGGCCAGCCCCAGCCGCTGACGCATCCCCTTAGAGTAGGTTTTCACCTGGCGGTCCATGGCGTGGGTCAGGCCGACCTGTTCCAGCAGCTGTTCGATCGCCTGTTTGGGTACAGACTTGAGGCGGGCGAAGTAGCGCAGTACCTCGCGGCCGGTGAGTTGATCGTAGAAGCTGACATTCTCCGGCAGGTAGCCGACCTGCTTGCGCGCCTCGAAGGCCTGCTTGGAGAGGGGGTCCTGGCCGAATACCTTTACCTGACCGTCCGAGGCCGGGATGATCCCCAGGATCAGTTTCATTATGGTGGTCTTGCCCGCGCCGTTGTGGCCGAACAGCCCCATGACTTCGCCGGGAAAGAGTTCGAAGTCGATACGTTCGAGGGCCGTTACCTTAGCGTAGCGCTTGGCGACACCGCTCAGGGAGACGATGGGCCTTGAAGGAGAAGATGCTTGCATTGTGTCACTCTGCCTCATTGATTACTGCCTGCTGGCTAGCCAGAGGTGGCGCCTGCATGAGTGGAAAACTGTCTTTGACGCCCACGGGTTTGAGCACAGGAAACTGGGTCTGTATCCAGCGCAGGATAAGTACCGCCGGGCTGTCCAGTAGCATCTTGGCCTCAGGGTATTGCCATATCAGCTTGTCGATGCCGTCGTTGGGTTCGAAGGGGCGATCGCCGAAGCCGTCGTTGTCGAGATCCCAGCCCAGGTAGTTGCTCCAGAAGTTGCCTCTGCCGTCCTGGCTCCATTCGGCCTGACGGTTGGCCACATATTTCACCTGCACCGGGTTGTTGATGAAGCTGTTGCCAAATACTTTGGTGTGCTCCGAGCCTGCGGTGAGGTGGATGCCGATCTCGGCGGTGTCGATCAGGTTGTGATTGATGCTGTTGTAGGCCGAGTTATAGACAAACAGCCCCTTGCCCTCACGGCCCAGTACCTTGTTTTCCGGCTTGGTCCAGACCCGGTAGATGCGGTTATGGCTGATCTCCGAGTAGGTAATGAAGTTCATCAGGAAGCCGTAGTCCTGGCTGTCGCGGCTCTCGTTGCCGCTCACTGTGAGATGGCGTGAACTCATCAGGGCATAACCGGCGCGAGTGTCGTAGGCCAGGTTGTCCAGCACGCGATTGCTGTGGGAATACATGTAGTGGATCCCGTAGCGCAGGTTATGCATGGTGTTGTTTTTAATCGTGTTGTGTTGGCTGGAGATGATGTAGATGCCGTCGCGGGTCTGGCTGACCTCGTTGTCGCTGACCTCGACGTTCTGCACTATGGAGAGCTGAATGCCGTTGCCTCTGTCGGCGGAACGCAGCGCTGGATTGCCCTGAATGCGGTTATGGTGAACCTTGATCTCCTTGCCTTTTTGCAGCCAGATACCGAAGCCGTCGCCCTGTAGGCGGTTCTCTCTGATGACGAGTTCGCTGGCGCTCTGATCCGAATAGATACCGGCATCCTGGGCGGTGAGATCGTCGCCCCAGTTGACTATCTTGAGTCTCTCTATGGTGACCTTGGAGCTTTGCAGCAGCAGGGCATTGCCCTTGCCTTGGGCGTCTATGATGCTGGTATAGTCGTCGGCGCCAGTAAGGCGTACCCCTTGTTTGATGACGAAGTTGCCAAGGTAGCGACCCGGCTGCAGCTGAATATCGTCCCCCGCCTGGGCGCTATTTAGCACCTGCTGCAGGTCTTGCTCTGGACTCACCTCGATATAGGCGGCCTGGCTAAGCGGGCTGAAAGAGAGCAGGCTGAAAGAGAGTAGGCTTGGTGCAATCAAGCCACAGAACTGCACAATCTGTAGGCCGCAGCACCTCAGGCCATCAGCTAGCCTAAGCCTCAATGCCATGGAGGTGAAACCGGGGTTGGTGGGGGATCTGTTTGGCTTGTGGTTCAAGGTCAGTTACACCTCTGGTGTCTGTCGTTTTGGTTGTTATCGTATTCGTTGCTACTGTTTTCGAGCTTATCGCTTTCGTTGTTATCGCTTTTATTTACGCTAGCCCTTGGTTAAGGCAGACGCCTGACGCGGGGGCATCAGACGCCTGCATTTCACTTAGGCTTCTACCAACATGCGGCCACGCATCTCCATGTGCAGGGCGTGACAGAACCAGTTGCAGTAGTACCACTGTACCCCAGGCTTGTCGGCGATGAAGGTGACAGATGCCGTGGCCTGTGGGCCAATCTCCATCTGCACGCCATGGTTGGTCATACAGAAGCCGTGGGTCACGTCTTCCACCTGATCCAGGTTGGTGACCACTACCGTGACTTCGTCGCCCAGCTTGACCTTAAACTCGCTCATGCCGTAGTTGGGCGCGACCGAGGTCATGTAGACGCGGACCTTGTTGCCGTCGCGGATCACCTTGTTGTCCATCATCAGGCGCACGCCATCTTTCTCGGCCATGGCCACGGTAGCGGCAAACAGCGGATCGTCACGGGTCCACAGCTTCTTCGGCTTGAGCTTGCTGCGGTGCACTATGATGCAGTCGTGAGGCTCCGCGAAGGTGGGACCGTCGTGCACCAGCTTCATCTCATCGCCTGAGATGTCGATCAGCTGATCGTTCTCGGGGCGCAGCGGGCCAACGGGCAGGAATCTGTCCTTAGAGAACTTACACAGAGACACCAGCCACTTGCCATCGGCGTCGCGGGTTTCGCCTTGAGAGGTGTGGTTGTGGCCCGGTTGATAGTGTACGTCCAGCTTCTGGCGCAGGTAGTTAACCTTCTTGCCCTGATAGGCCTGAATCGCCTCTTCGACGTTCCACTTGGCGATCTGGCTGTCGAGGAAGAGGGTGGTGTAGGCGTAGCCCTTGTTGTCGAACGCAGTGTGTAGCGGGCCAAGGCCCAGCTCTGGCTCACCGACGATGGCGTCTCTTGGCTTGATCTTGTCGTCGAACAGGTCGTCCAGCTTCTCGATAGAGATGATAGAGACGGTCGGTGATAACTTGCCGTTGGCGACGAAGTACTTGCCGCTTGGCGAGGTGTTCAGGCCGTGTGGCGACTTAGGCACGGGAATATAACGGGTGAGATCTGAGCCCTTGCGACCATCCAGTACGGGGATCTTGTTGCCATTGTAGGTCTTGAACTTACCGGCCTTGACCGCAGCTTCACAGCGAGCCAGGTTGAAGATCACCACATGGTCGCGCTCGGCGGTGATCATCTCGCTGAGGTTCATCCCCATCTCTGAGTTGTAGCAGGTCGAGGCGAAGTACTTGCCGTCGTAGTCGGCGTCTGTGTTATCCAGGTTACCGTCGACCATCACCTGGAAGGCGACCTCCATCTTCTCGGCATCGATCACGTTGAACAAGGAGCGGTAGGTGCTGACATCTTCCAGCGTCTCCTTACCATTGTTGTTCAGTGGGACCTCGAACTCGCCGTTACAGATGACATATTTAGTGTATGGCACCTTCTGTACCCGCAGACCGTGGATGGCCTGGGCGTTTGGGATGGTGATCATCTTGTCTGTCTTCATCACGTCACAACGGATACGGGCCACGCGGGTGTTGGCCTTGTCGTTGATGAAGAGATATTTACCGTCGTAGCGACCGTCCTGCATGCTCATGTGCGGGTGGTGGGCGTCGCCCGCCATCAGGTGGGCGCTTTCGCCCTTGACCGCCTTACTCTCGTTGGTGATGCCCCAGCCGGTGGCGCTGTCGATGTTGAATACCGGGATGCGCATCAGCTCACGCATCGAGGGCAGGCCCATGATACGGACTTCGCCAGAGTGTCCACCGCTCCAGAAACCATAGTATTCGTCCAGCTCGCCCGGATGAACCACAGGGCTGTTACTGGCCTCGGCCGCCTGGGCCTTGGCCATCGAGGCGAACATGGCGGCGCTCATGGGGGCGGCCACTGCACCCGCCCCCAGCAGGGCCGTCTTGCCCATAAACTCGCGTCGACCAGCGTTCTCCAACTGGTTGGCTGGTTTGTTATTGTTATCTTGCATAGTCCATCTCCATCTTAGTTATGTTACCTGCACTTATATGTGTTGATTCGTCCTATACGGCGGTGACCGTTGGGATCTCTCGGTCTTTGTATTGCTGGCGTTTGCGCGCCAGTTTTTTCAGCGGTGGGCACTTCTCTTCGTTGAAATAGGTCACCTGACAGTCGAGGCAGTAGTGGCACTCGCGCATGTTGATCACCCCGTTGGGATGAATCGCCTGGATCTCGCACTCCTTGGCACAGGTCTTACAGGGCGTGCCACACTCGGGGCGGCGCTTGAGCCAGTCGAACAGCCGCACGCTGTTGCTTACCGACAAGGCCGCGCCCAGCGGGCAGAGATAGCGGCAGAAGGTCTTGCGATTAAACAGGCTGGAGAAGATCATCAGCAGCGCCCAGAGAATGAAGGGCCACTCGCGATCGAACTTGAGCAAGAAGGTGGTCTTGAAGGGCTCTATTTCGGCAAACTGCTCCGCCATGGCCAGCGAGTCCAGCGACAGGCCAAACAGCGCCAACAGGATGAGGTACTTGATGGCCCACAGGCGCTCATGTACGGCGAAGGGCAGCTCGACCTGCGGCAGCTTGAAGTAGCGGCCCATGACATTGACCAACTCCTGCAGAGCGCCGAATGGGCAGAGCCAGCCGCAGTAGACGGCGCGTCCCCACAGCAGCATGGTCACAGCAGCGGCGCACCAGAGGATGAAGATGATGGGATCGAGGAGGAAGAGATCCCAAGAGAAATCCTTCATCAGGGCGTGCAGGAAGGTAAAAACGTTGACTACAGAAAGCTGTCCGCCCCAGCTCCAGCCGATCACCACCACGGTAACCACCAGGAAGCCGTGACGCAGGCGGTGCATGAAGGTGGGATGACGCACCAGAATATCCTGGAAGAAGAGGATCAGCAGCAAGACACCCATGAGGATCAGCAGTAGCACCACCTCCAGCTGTCTGTCGTGCCAGATCTGCTGTACCATGGTGAGCTCCGGCTCGGGCACTATGGCCGCCGGAGTGTCGACATACTTGCCCAGCGGGTCGTACTGCCCCTTGAAGCTGGTGAATATGCTGTCGATGGGGCCGGTCTGACGGCGCACCAGTAGCTCGAACTGCCAGCTGCTACCTGGATCGAACTCGTGGTGCTGGGCGATGCGAAACACTGACATCTCGTTGAACTTGGGGGCACCCTGAATGTAGAGATCGCTGATGCGGTTGTGGTCCAGATCCCTGAAGGAGATGGCGTTATCCTTCTGGTGCACCTGGATGCGATCGAAGATGCCGCCGCGCACATAGCCAGAGCCCTTGAAGGAGTAACCATTGCCCATGACGGCCACCAGGTGTTCGCCGGGTTGCAGCGTCTGCATCAGCCACTGATAGTCGGCCTCGCCGAAGAGGTTCTTGCCTATGGTAGGGATGTCCGCCAGGGTGTAGTAGATCTCGGCAAACATCTCCTGCTTCTCATCGTCGCTGGCCTTGTTGACCTCCTCGGCGGCGGTGCCCTCGAAGGCGTCATCGACGGCGCCGCGGGTCAGGTAGAGTTTGCGAATCGAGCCGTCGCCGGTCAGCTCGGTCCAGTTGGCCGAGGTGAAAAGTTCCTGCTTGATGGTGGAGATAGGCTGGATCTGGTCGGCCTGCTGCTCGATGATCCCGAGCGCGATGGCGGCCTGGGTGGCGGCCTTGGTGATGGCGACGTTCATCACCATGACGGTCACTGTCGCGCCAGAGAGTCCGTCGATGGCGACTATGCCCTCCTTCTCGTTGCCGCCCACCTTGAGCCTGTCTTTGACCGACAGCCCGGTATATTGCTCGGCAAACTTCCACAGCTTGCTCTCTGGGATCCCCGCCAGGATGATGGGTTCATGGTGCTCCAGCACCTTGGCGCCCAGGTATTTACCCTCTGGGTCGATTGCCACCAGGATATTGACCGGCTCGCCCGAGTAGGCGGGGATGCGGGCGATATCATTGGTCTCGAAGCCATAGCCCAGGATCTGCTGATCTTTGTAGATGGTCCACAGGGCAGGCTCGCCCTGCTTGTCTGAGATGCGTGTCGCCTCGGGGAACAGCTCATGCAGAATGGGCAGGGGATCTTTGGGCGGGCTGACGAACAGGGCATAGCTGGGCGTGGCTAGTATAAGTGCCAGCATGAGTGCCAACAGGGTCAATAAAATCCATTTTGCTTGCCTCGCATTGTGCATCAATCTTGCCACTCGAACGCTCCTACAGTCAGTCCCAGGGTGTGTCAATCTAGTGTTATTTATAGTGCATACTAAATGCATCTTTACGGTTGTGACGTGACTGAGATCAAATAAATCGCGATTTTGTTAATTTGACACACATTGAAACAAGGCGATTTGGGCTGGCGATCACTTAGTAATCGGGCACCGGCGACTGGCTTTAGAAGGGGCAGAATCGCGGAAAAGACAGGCCGCGTCACCTGAGCGACGGGGCGCGACCTGTTGGGAGAGTGCTGTCTTGCAAGGACGAGAGGGGCTTACTTGAGGCTCTCGAAGTAGGCGGCCAGGTTGGCAATATCTTCGTCGGTCAGCGGCATGGCCATAGGTGCCATCACTGGGTCTTGACGCGTACCTTCCTTGAAGGCCTTTAGTTGTTTCTCAATGTATTGAGCCTTCTGGCCTTTGAGGTTAGGGTAGATGGGCGCCAGAGAGATACCGTCGGCACCGTGGCAGGCGGCACAAAGCATAGATTTGGCTTTACCGGCTTCGATATCACCGGCGTGGGCCGTCAGAGACATTAGGCTTGCAAAAGCGATGAGGGCAATCTTTTTCATATGAACTCCATTAGAATAAGTTCTTTATTTTTAAGAACAATTGTTGTCGCAATATCTGATGACAGACGACTTAGGTCATCTAAATGTAGGCGGCGTCAATCGAATGCTTCCTAGTTTAGAATGGGTTAAATTGGGCATGTGAATCTTAGGTGTATTTATAATGCATGTATTTGACCGAGGTCAAGTCTCGCCGAAATTTGCGGTGGCCGTCACAGCCTGCTGCCTCTTTAGAGGGACTGGTAAGGTACTTACAGAGCAGGCGCATACCGACCAGACGCTTACTTGGGAGTCGAAGGCTGCCGAAGCGGTTAATCTAAAACGGCTAGGCAGAAGTAATTGAAGAAAAGGCGATAGACGCCGGAATTAATGAATGAGGGGATAGCAGTGCGTTGGGAGAGTGTGGCGTTTACCGAGCTGAGCCTTGAGCGGCTCTACGAGCTGTTGAAATTAAGGGTCGATGTGTTTGTGGTGGAGCAGGCCTGTGCCTATCCCGAGCTGGATGGCAAAGACACCCTGGCCGAGACCCGTCATCTGTTGGGTCTGGATGAGCAGGGACGGATTGTCGCCTATGCGAGGATCTTAGCCCCCGGGGTGAGTTACCCCCAGGCCAGCATCGGCCGGGTTATCGTCGCGCCATCGGCTCGCGGCGCAGGTGTTGCAAAGCCATTGATGCTGGAGGCGATCGCCATCGCCAGACAGAACTGGCCTGCCCAGGGCGTTCAGATCGGCGCCCAGGAATATCTCAAGGATTTCTATCAAGGGGTGGGTTTTCGAGCCGTGTCTGAGGTCTATCTGGAGGATGGTATTCCCCATCTCGACATGTTGCTGGATGCCTGATGCAGATCTGTGGGCACACTAAGGGTCTAAAGAAAGGGCCTAACGAAAAGGGCTAACGAAAGGGTCTAACGAATGGGTTAGAGAGACGTGCAAATAGAGGAGCACAGGGCGTGCTCCTCTATGTTCGGGTAATTAAGCCGTTAGGCTCGTCAGTCACCGAGTCGGTGACTAATCCCTGAGTTGGATCTTAGGATCATGTTCAACTTCGCCATATCTGTCTATGGTCGACAGCTGGCTCTGTTGGGCGATGATCGCCAGTGGACCCGAAGGCAAATGGCGAACAAACAACAGCCGATACCCGTATCGATGCAGGCTATAGAGGGCCATCTTTTGTTCCGCACTCATCGAGCTCCAATGCTCATCATGATGCAGGACGTTCCCTCGCCTGTCTTGCAGTTGCTGTGCTATTTGCATGTTATTATCTACACGTTTGTCGGCCGATGTAGCCAATATTTCTTTCTGTGCTGGCACCGCCAGCCAGTTTTAAAAGATTAATCTTAATTAGATTAACGTCAGTCATTTTACTGACTTTAATTGAACATTAATTGAACGAGATCAATTTATGGGGCGAGAAGTGGGCCAGAAAGCGAAAAATTATGAAAATGCTCACATCTTGGTCACATTTTGAGACAGACATAAAATGATTAATTATATCGAACCGTTATTTCGGCCGCCTTCCGAGTGGAAGTCCCTCATACTCCAGGTAACCAATGGTTGTAGCTGGAATCGTTGCCACTTCTGCGACATGTATACCGCGCCGCAGAAGCAATTTCGTGCACAAAAAATAGATAAAATTGCAGAGGATATTCAACGGGTCGCCCAGCGAAACCTGCCGATCTCTCGGGTATTCCTCGCCGATGGCGATGCCATGAGCCTGCCCTTTAATCGTTTGGAGGCTATCTGTCTGTTGATCCGTGAGCATCTGCCCCAGGTGACCCGCATCAGCAGCTACTGCCTGCCGCGCAACCTAGGTAATAAGACGGATGCGCAGCTTGCCCGGCTCAGAGAGCTGGGGCTTAGCCTGCTGTATGTGGGCTGCGAGAGCGGGGACGATGAGGTGCTGGCCCGTATCGAGAAGGGCGAGAGCTTCGACTCCTCCTTGCTGGCCTTGCAGCGCATACGCGCCGCCGGCATGAAGTCATCCGTGATGATACTCAATGGTCTGGGGGGCGTGGAGCTGTCCAGGCAACACGCGCTCAACTCGGCGCGCCTGATGAATGAGGCGCAGCCAGACTATCTGTCGACTCTGGTGGTGACTCTACCCCTTGGCAAGGCGCGCATGGACACCGGATTCGACGGCGATTTTAAACTGCCGGACCAGCATGGCCTGCTGAGCGAGATGCAGCTGCTGCTGGGTGAACTCGAGCTGGAGAAGACCATATTCAGGTCTGATCACGCCTCTAACTACCTGGTGCTCAAGGGGATACTGGGCCGTGACAAGCAGAGCCTGTTGACCCAGGTCGAGCAGGCGATTCAGGGACTGGTGCCCCTGCGCCAGGAGTGGCAGCGCGGCCTCTAGGCCGGCGCCGACTTATCTTTGGCGCTAGCGCTCGATATGACTTTAGCGCTCGATATGAATTTCGCGTACCGGGCAGGGGATCTCTATGCCGGCCTGGCGCAGCGCGTTGATCAGCTCCAGGTTGACCTGATACTTGTTCTGGTAGTAGCGATTGGTGGGCACCCAGTATCGCAGGCCTATCTCTAAGCCTATGCTGTTGAAGCCGTTGATCCCTATCTGAGGGGCACGCTCCTGATTCACCTCTTCGTTGGCATCCAGCACCTGTTGGGCGATGGCCAGCACCTGGTTGGCATCGCTGGCGTAGCTGATGTTGAAACGTATCTCGACCAGCTTGTCGCTGAAGGAGTTGTGCAGGATCTCGCCGACGATATGTTTGTTGGGGATGCTGATCACCTCGCCTTCCTCATTGGTGAGCAGGGTCAGTCCTAGGTGGATGCTCTTGACCACGCCGCTGACCCCCTGGATCTCTATGGTGTTGCCCACCACGAAGGGGCGGGTAACGATTATGGTGACGCCCGCCGCGTAGTTAGAGAGCATCCCCTGCAACGCCAGGCCGGCACCCAGAGAGGCCGCACCGATAGCCGCCACCATGGGCGTGATGCTGATCCCCAGCTTGCCCAGGGCGATGACCCCCACCATGACTATGATGAGAATGCGCACCAGATTGGAGACGAAGTTGCTCAGGGTGATGTCTATCTCATGCTTCTCAAACTGCTTGGCCACCAGGTTGGAGATCTTGTTGGCGACCCAGAGCCCCAAGAGGAAGATAAGCAGCGCGCCGACCAGCTGGAAGCTGTACTTCACCAGAAACTCGGTCAACAGGTTGTAGACATTTTGCAGTTGCGCCAGCTCCTGCTCCAGACCATTTTCATTCATAACATTCGTCCTAAAATTTGCCGCGAACCACTATCGCGCGGGCATAGAATCCAACCTGGGTATGTTACTTAATATTCAATGGCTTGATAACCAATATCTCACTCATGTCCCATGACACTCATTAGCGTGAAGCATATCAAGCAATTGGCACGCATCCGAGGGCATGGCGGCCAGTATAAGATATAGTCTAGTTCACCCCTAAGTAACTTAATCCTTAATGAAAGAGGCATTATGAAAGCGCTAATCTTGGCTGTGGGCGTGCTGTTTTCGGCCGCCAGCCTGGCCAGCAGCCTGACCACAGGCGATCGTATCGAGGCAATCACCCTGGCGGATCAACACCAAGCCGTGTGGGAGCTCAATAGCAATACCCAGGTTTTACTCTTTAGCCGCGGCATGAAGGGGGGGGAGATCATTCAGGAGGCACTAGAGTCCTTAGAGGGCCCCATGCCGGGGAACTGGCGTTATGTGGCCGACATCAGCGGTATGCCATCACTTATCGCCAAATTCGTGGCCATTCCCAAGATGCAAGATCTCAACTTCGCCATCGGCCTGGATCAGGAGGGTGAAGTGACCCATCTGCTGCCCGGTGACAAGGAGACGGCGACAGTGATCACCCTGGAGGGGCTCAAGGTGATCAAGGTGGTGAGCGTCGATTCCGCCAAGGCCCTGCTCGAGGCTGTGAAATAGCACGAAAAGTGTGAGCCAAAGGTTATCAGAATTCATTTTACTAATTAATGACTTAGCTTGGTTTTTGTCCCGTTAAAAATCAGGCTATCCGTTTTGGAATAAAAATTTATTTATTAAGCATAAAAATTCGTTGATCTCGACGAAAAAATAGCGTTTACTTCGCAGCGATTTTTAACCGAATCACGCTAAATTATTTTTATTCTGCTACGGAGATACTGGCGAGATGAGCCAATTTCAAGCGATTGATGTTAATGAGTATTATGACCAAGCTACCTTTGAGCGTATCAAGGCGTTTGCTCAGGATAAACCGACACCTTTCGTGGTGATTGACACTAAAATCATTGCAAAACAATATGATGACATGGTGCATAACTTTCCTTATGCCAGTATCTACTATGCCGTCAAGGCTAATCCGGCCAAGGAGGTATTGACCCTACTGCGTGACCGCGGCGCCAATTTCGATATCGCCTCCATCTACGAGCTGGATATGGTGAGCGACATCGGCGTGACGCCTGACAGAGTCAGCTATGGCAATACCATCAAGAAGCGTAAAGATGTGCGCGCCTTCTATGAGCGTGGCGTGCGCATGTACGCCTCTGATTCCGAAGCCGATCTGCGAATGATCGCCGAGGAAGCCCCCGGTTCTCGCGTCTATGTGCGCATCCTGACCGAAGGCACCCACACCGCTGACTGGCCCCTGTCGCGTAAGTTCGGCTGCCAGAATGAGATGGCCTTCGAGCTGCTGGTGCTGGCCAAGACGCTGGGGCTGGAACCCTATGGCATCTCGTTTCATGTGGGCTCACAGCAGCGCGATATTGGTGCCTGGGACTCGGCCATCGCCAAGGTGAAGAGCATCTTCGAGCGCCTGCGTGAAGAGCATGGCATCGAACTGAAGATGATCAACCTGGGCGGCGGTTTCCCGGCGAACTATCTGGACAAGACCAACGAGCTGGGCACCTACGCCGAGCAGATCACCCACTTCCTCAAAGAGGACTTCGGCGATCAGCTACCGCAGATCATTCTGGAACCTGGCCGCTCGCTGCTCTCTAATGCCGGCGTGCTGGTGTCTGAGGTAGTGCTGATCAGCAAGAAGTCGCAGACGGCATTGGAGCGCTGGGTATTTACCGACGTGGGTAAGTTCTCTGGCCTGATCGAGACCATGGATGAGGCGATCAAATTCCCCATCTATACCGAGCGTCAGGGTGAGTTGGATCGCTGCGTGATCGCCGGCCCGACCTGTGACAGTGCCGACATCATGTATGAGCACTACAGCTACGGCCTGCCGCTGGATCTGACTATCGGCGATCGCATGTACTGGCTGACGGCCGGCGCCTATACCACCACCTACTCGGCGGTCTGCTTCAACGGCTTCCCGCCGCTGAAAGACTACTATCTGTAGTAGATAAAATTTCTAAGAGATAAGAAAAGGGCGCCTAGGCGCCCTTTTTAATGTCCGATGTCCGCACTATTTGTCGTGGGACTTGAGGATCTGATGCAACTCCTCTTTGATATGCAGCTTCTGCTGTTTGAGTACCTTGACCTCTGGGGTGAAATCGCTGGCCGCATGTTGCTCTAGCTCTTTAATCTCGTCGTCGAGTTCATTGTGTTTGTTAAACATCTTAAGAAAATGTGCGTCTTTTGATTTTAGTTCGCTGATCAGGTCTCTGTATTCTGGAAACATATTGGCCGTCCTTCTTGGTCAAAATGGGTGAGAGGTCATAGCAAAAGTGGTTAATTTCCCTTTGCCATGGTTTCAGCCTAGCGCGATCTGTTTGCTGGTTTTGTGATCGACTTCACCGCCTGGAACTTCGTTTTCGTCGCTTTACTACAACTGATTTAACCTGTTGTCATACAAGCTTATTTTGTGATTTTTATTTGGGTGTAAAACCAGGTTTTCGGCGATGGTTCAGGCCAAGTAATAAATTTTGCCGACTGGCTGGCAGCCTAGGTGGGAGTTGCTATATTTTCAGTGCTGCTAGCGGAAATGCTTTGGTAAATTCATTACAACAAATTATCTAACTACTGGCGGGGAAAGTGTGATCAGGTTAACCTTAATGGCTTTCATACTAGGTTAAAGTCCATTTTATAAGAATTTTATAATCAAAATTGAAAGGGGTTTTCACAATGTCAGATGTATTTCATTTAGGCCTGACGAAAGAGATGTTAGATGGTGCAACACTTGCTATCGTTCCGGGCGACCCAGAGCGTGTGAAACGTATTGCCGAGTTGATGGACAATCCAACATTCCTGGCCAGTCACCGCGAATACACCAGCTACCTTGCCTATATCGACGGTAAGCCACTGGTGGTCTGCTCTACCGGTATCGGTGGTCCATCGACCTCTATCGCCGTGGAAGAGCTGGCACAGCTGGGTATCGACACCTTCCTGCGTGTCGGCACCACAGGCGCCATTCAGCCACAGGTTAATGTGGGTGATGTGATCGTGACTCAGGCGTCAGTGCGTCTAGATGGTGCGAGTCTGCACTTTGCACCTATGGAGTTCCCAGCCGTGGCGAACTTCGAATGTACTACCGCCATGGTGGCGGCGAGCCGTGAAGCGGGTCTTGAGCCTCATATCGGTATCACAGCTTCGTCAGATACTTTCTACCCAGGTCAAGAGCGTTACGATACCGTGACGGGTCGTGTGACTCGTCGTTTTGCCGGTTCGATGAAAGAGTGGCAGGACATGGGCGTACTCAACTATGAGATGGAGTCATCGACTCTGTTCACCATGTGTGCGACTCAAGGTTGGCGGGCGGCGTGTGTAGCCGGTGTGATCGTTAACCGTACTCAGCAGGAGATCCCTGATGAGGCGACCATGAAGCAGACCGAGACCAGTGCCGTGTCTATCGTGGTAGCGGCGGCGAAGAAGCTGTTGGCTTAAGCCTAGCGGCTTAACTCGCGAGATTAAAAAAGGCGCCTGAAGGCGCCTTTTTTGTGGGCATGCATAGAAGCACGCTTTGTTCATGACACTTAGAAGTGATACTTGGCGATCACCGAGTAGGTGTTCTGATCTACGCCCTTAACACCATACTTGTTCTTCCAGTAATCGTATTCGATACCGACGAATAGCTTATCTTTCTTGTGGGCGCCGAAGATGGCTGCGCCCAGGTCATACTTAACCTGAGGGTTGAAGTGGAAGTTCTCTTCATAGCCAGTGTTGTCGGCCGAGAATACCCAGTCGATAAAGCCGTCGAAGACGATGTTCGAGTGACCGACCGGGAAATCCATACGAAAGACTGGGGTCAACTGCCAGCCGTCGCTCAGGTTGCCGGTGCTGATAGCGTCGCGACGATAGGTGTTTAGCTGGAAGTAGCTGAAATAAGGGATCTTGAAGTCGAGACCCACACCATAGAGGAAGCTCTTCACTGGGCCTTCGCCCTCTTCGTAGGTGAGTGCCAGTGACACGTCTGTGATGGCGCCTACGCCCACAGGCTTGCCTAAGATCTTGCTGGCGCTGAAGCGGGGTGAGATCTCACCATAGGTGGTGCTGTCTTTGCCGCCGTTGTTGCCATTGAAGTAGATGAAGTCCTGAAAGGCGAACCAGTCGCCATACTTCCAGCCGCCGGCGGTTTCTAGGGTAATAGTGGTTTGTCGCTCCGAGGGCGCCAGATCATACTTGTCGCCATAGAGGGCGGTGGCACTGAAATCCCACCATTGAATCATATCATCGGCCAGCGCGGGCTGGGCGGCGACTAGCGCGAGGAGAAGCCATTTCCTGTTCATCATCTTTTTACCTTTATCGTTATTTTTGGGGGCAGCCTTTGACGCCGCTATTTGGGGCTAATTTGAAAACAATCACGGCACTCTCAAGGTGTCTTTTTGGCTTGTTTTCACGCCCTATTATTTATGCGCCGCAAGTATACGGGATTTCGCCATTGCGCCCAATTCCAAAACAATGTCTTTTACCTAGGTAAATTAAATGTTTGTTGCCTGTGTCACATTTGTATCATGACATAATATGTCGCATTGCGAGAAAAGAGCTGATATAGTCTTGGCAGGGATACTCTCATTTCAGGGGGGAAATATGGAGTTTTCTAATCCTATCTTTATCTGGATTGCCGTCGGTTTAGTCTTGATGTTAGCCGAGATCATTCTGCCTGGCGGTATCGTTATTTTCCTGGGCGCCGCCTGTTTGGTGGTGGCGGGTGCATTGACCCTAGGTTGGGTCGAAGGCTTTGTGCAGGCCCTGACGCTCTGGTTCATCGCCGCTATCGTCTTGTTGCTGACTTTTCGTCAGGTGACACAGCGCTTGGTGGGTGGTGATTCCCATGTGGATAATACCGATGAGGAGTTTGACCTTTATAACCAAGTTGCCGTCGTTAAGGCGGTGATCGGCCCGGCACAGCAGCAGGGACGCGTCGAATTTCAGGGAAGCGAATGGCCAGCACTGGGTGATGGCAGCGAGATCCCTATCGGCGCGCGCGTCAGAGTGATCTGCCGCGAGAATATTGCCCTGGTCGTTGAACCTTTGACAGAGCAGGCATAGCCTGGCTGCTACTTTACAGGATGGAATCTATGTTCGAATTTACCATTTTTATACTCTTCGTTTTCTTTATTCTTTATAACTTGTTGTTGATCGTTCCCATGCGCGAGGTACACGTTATCGAGCGTCTGGGTAAGTTTAGGGTGGTGTTACAGCCAGGTTTTCACTTTTTAATTCCTTTCTTCGACCGCGTGGCCTATCGCCACGACACCCGTGAGCAGGTGCTGGATGTGCCGCCACAGAGCTGTATCTCGAAGGATAACACTCAGCTGGAGGTCGACGGCCTGGTTTACCTCAAGGTGATGGACGGCAAGCTGGCCAGCTATGGTATCGAAGATTATCGCCGCGCTGCGGTGAACCTGGCGCAGACCACAATGCGCTCCGAGATAGGTAAGCTGAGTCTGAGTGAGACCTTCTCCGAGCGTGACAGCCTCAACGAGTCTATCGTGCGTGAGATCGATAAGGCGTCTGACCCTTGGGGGATCAAGGTGCTCAGGTACGAGATCAAGAACATTACCCCGTCTCACAAGGTGATCCACACCCTGGAGAAGCAGATGGAGGCCGAACGTAGCAAGCGCGCCGAGATCACCCTGGCCAACGCCGAGAAGGCGGCGATGATCAACCTCTCCGAAGGGGAGCGTCAGGAGGCTATTAACCTGTCGGAAGGTGAGAAGCAGAAACGGATCAATGAGGCCAAGGGTACGGCCCAGGAGATCGCCATCGTCGCCCGCGCCAAGGCGGAAGCCATGACCATGGTCTCAGAGGCCTTGGCACTGGAGGGCGGTAACGAGGCGATGAACATGCAGCTCAAGGAGCAGTTCATCACCCAGCTGGGTAAGATACTCAACGAAGCGGATATTTCAGTGGTACCGGCCGAGATGGCCAAGCTGGAAGGCTTCTTTGAGGGCATGGAGCAGGTGACTCAGAGTGTGGGTCAGGTAAAAGGAGGTCGCGCATGATCGCAGATATCAACACAGATTTAATCGTACTGGGCATTTGGGGACTGATCTTTGCCATCTTCATCATCAAGCTGTTTCAGTCGATTCGCCTGGTGCCTACCAAGTCGGCCTATATCGTCGAGCGTCTGGGTAAGTATCACACCACCTTGGATGCCGGTTTCCATGCCCTGGTACCTTTCATCGACAAGGTGGCCTATGTGCATGACCTGAAAGAGGAAACCATCGATGTACCGCCTCAGGAGTGTTTCTCCAGCGACGAGGTAAATGTCGAGGTAGATGGGGTTATCTATATCTCAGTGGTGGATCCCGTGAAGGCCAGCTATGGGGTGACCGACTATCGTTACGCCGCCATTCAACTGGCGCAAACCACGACCCGCTCAGTGATTGGCACTTTGGATCTCGACCGCACCTTCGAGGAGCGTGACGTGATCAGCGCCAAGGTAGTCGAAGTGTTGGATCAGGCCGGCGCTACCTGGGGGATCCGGGTGCACAGATATGAGATCAAGAATATCGCGCCACCCGAGACGGTGAAGAACGCCATGGAGATGCAGGTGAACGCCGAGCGTGAACGCCGCGCCCTGCTGGCCAAGAGCGAGGGTGACAAGCAGAGCAAGATCAATCGCTCCGAAGGGGTCAAGGCTGAGATGATCAACCGCTCCGAGGGTGAGATGCAGAAGCGGATCAACGAGGCCGAGGGTAAGGCCGAGGAGATCCTCACTATCGCCAAGGCGACTGCCGAGTCTATCGAGCGCATGGCCCAGGTGGTGTCGGCGCCCGGCGGTAAGAACGTGGTGCGCATGCAGCTTGGCGCCCAGTACCTCAAGCAGTTCGACGGCCTGACCAACAGCGCCAACAAGATAGTACTGCCGGGTAACATGATGGACTTCGATCACTGGATGGACAGCATAGGGCTTGAAGAGAGCAAGAGCTAAGCTCGCCTAACCCCTTATCACGTCCTAAAAGCCCAGACCTTTGCCTGGGCTTTTTTATTGCCTTGGGTTAGGTGTGGATGACCTATGGCGATTCGGTCGACGGTAGGATCGCGCAACGCCTCCTGTTATACTTGCCGCCTGATTTTTTGGAGGCAAGAATGGACGTATCTTCTTTACTCGACGGCTTAAACGACAAACAGCGCGAGGCCGTCGGCGCACCACAATCTAGCATGTTGGTGTTGGCGGGCGCGGGCAGTGGTAAGACCCGGGTACTGACCCACCGCATCGCCTGGCTGATGCAGGTAGAGCAGCAGAGTCCCTATTCTATTCTGGCGGTGACCTTTACCAACAAGGCTGCGGCCGAGATGCGAGAGCGTGTGGAGAAGGTGAGCGGCAGCAACATGGGCCGCATGTGGATCGGTACCTTCCATGGCCTGGCCCATCGCCTGCTGCGCACTCATTATCAAGACGCCAACTTGCCCCAGAGTTTCCAGATCCTCGACTCGGACGACCAGCTCAGGCTGATCAAACGGATCCTTAAGAGCCTCAACCTGGACGAGAAGCAATATCCGCCTCGTCAGGCCCAGGGCTATATCAATGGCAAGAAAGATCAGGGGCTGAGACCCAAGCATATCGATGCCGGCGGCTTCCCCATTGAGCAGAATCTGCTGAAGATCTATCAGGTGTATCAGGAGTCATGCGATCGTGCCGGCCTGGTAGATTTTGCCGAGATCTTGCTAAGAGCCCATGAGCTTTGGCTCAACAAGCCTCATATTCTGGAGCACTATCAGGAGCGCTTTAAGAACATCCTGGTGGACGAGTTTCAGGACACCAACGCCATCCAGTATGCCTGGATCCGCGTGCTAGCTGGCAGCACGGCCAACGTGATGATCGTCGGCGACGACGACCAGTCTATCTATGGCTGGCGCGGCGCCCAGGTGGAGAACCTGCATCGCTTCCTGCAGGACTTCCCCGCGGCCCAGACCATACGTCTGGAGCAGAACTATCGCTCCAGCGGCAACATTCTTAACGCCTCCAACGAGCTGATCGCCAATAACCCGGACCGGCTGGGCAAGAAGCTGTGGACCGAAGACAAGGATGGCGAGAAGATCGGCCTCTACTGCGCCTTCAACGAGATGGATGAGGCCCGCTTCATCGTGGGTCGCATCACAGACTGGCAGGATATGGGCGGCAACCTCAGCGACTGCGCCATCCTCTATCGCTCCAACGCCCAGTCGCGGGTGTTGGAAGAGGCCTTGCTGCACAAGGGGATGGCCTATCGCATCTATGGCGGCCTGCGTTTCTTCGAGCGTCAGGAGATCAAGGATGCCATGGGGTATCTGCGGCTGATCAGCAACAAGAACGACGACGCCGCCTTCGAGCGTATCATCAACACGCCGACCCGTGGCATAGGCGACCGTACCCTGGAGATCCTGCGCAGCACGGCGCGCCAGCAGGAGCTGACCCTGTGGCAGACCTGTCTGCGTCTGCTCGATGAGAAGGTGCTCTCTGGCCGCGCTGCCAACGCGGTACGTGGCTTCATGGATCTTATCGTCACCCTGCAGCAGGAGACGGCGGAGCAGTCGCTGCATCGCATGACAGATCATGTGATCCAGGCCTCTGGCCTCAAGGCCATGTATGAAGCGGAGAAGGGCGAGAAGGCCCGCGCCAGGGTAGAAAACTTGGAGGAGCTGGTCACCGCGGCGCGCACCTTCGTGATGCCGGAAGATCTCGAAGACATGGGCGAATTAAATGCCTTCCTTTCCCACGCCGCACTCGAGGCGGGCGAGGGCCAGGCCGATGCCTTCACCGACGCCGTGCAGCTGATGACCCTGCACTCGGCCAAGGGTCTAGAGTTTCCCATGGTGTTCATGGCAGGCGTCGAGGAGGGGATCTTCCCCAGCCAGATGGCGATGGATGAGGGCGATAGGCTGGATGAGGAGCGCCGCCTCTGTTACGTGGGCATGACCCGCGCCATGAAGCAGCTCTATATCACCTACGCCGAGTCGCGCCGTATCTATGGCCGGGAAAATTATGCCCGTCCTTCACGTTTCATCAAGGAGATCCCTGGCGACTATGTGCAGGAGATCCGCATGCGAACCAGCGTGTCGGCGCCGGCCAGCAGCAACAGATTCAGTCAGGCCGAGTCCGCCTTTAACGATTCAGGCTTCAATATCGGCCAGCGGGTGAATCATCCCAAGTTTGGCGAAGGCAAGGTGACTAACTTCGAGGGCAGCGGCGCCCAGGCCAGAGTCCAGGTGGATTTTCTCGACGTGGGCAGCAAGTGGCTGGTGGTGGCCTATGCCCGTCTCGAGACCCTGTAAACCCGGGTTGATAAAGCGCTTGAAACTCTTAGGGTGTCAGTCATAATGCCAGAGTATTTTGATGAGCTTGCCCACATAAATCGAAAGGCCAAAGCAGTCGTTAGGAGAGCCTAGAAAATGAGCTTAAGGGATAAATTGGACGCCTATTTGCGTCTGGCGCGGATGGATAGACCCATAGGTACCTTCCTGCTGCTATGGCCATGTTTGATGGCGCTGGTGCTGGCGGCCGGTGGTATGCCGGATCTTAAGGTGTTGATCATCTTCGTTATCGGTGTGGTGGTGATGCGCGCCTGTGGCTGCATCATCAATGACTATGCCGATCGTAAGTTGGACTCGCATGTGGAGCGCACCAAGAGCCGCCCCCTGGCCAGCGGCGAGGTGACGGTCAAAGAGGCGCTTATCCTGTTCGTGGTGATGGGCCTGCTGGCCTTTGGCTTGGTGCTGATGCTCAACCCGCTGGTGGTGCAACTCTCCTTCGTCGGCATCATATTGACCATCATCTACCCCTTTACCAAACGTTTCACCAACATGCCGCAGATGTTCCTCGGCGTGGTGTGGAGCTGGTCGATCCCCATGGCCTATGCGGCGCAGCTAGGCACAGTGCCGGTAGAAGCCTGGTGGCTGTTTGCCGCCAACTGGTGCTGGACTGTGGCCTACGACACCATGTATGCCATGGTGGACAGAGACGATGACCTCAAGGTGGGTATCAAGTCGACGGCGATCCTCTTTGGTCGCTTCGACCGGCAGATCATCGGCCTGTTTCAGCTGGCCGCCCTGGGCTGTTTCATTATGGCTGGGCTCAGCGCCGATCGCGGCCTGGTTTTCGCCCTGGGGATTCTCACCTTCATCGGCTTCGGTCTCTACCAGCAGAAATTGATCTTCGACCGCGAGCGTGCCCCCTGCCTGCAAGCCTTCTTAAATAATAACTGGGCCGGTATGGTGCTCTTCGTGGCCCTGGGCGCCGATTACCTCATCTAACGTCTTTAGGATGAAAAACAAAGCCATGGCACTGCTTATAGGCGCGGCGTCATGGCTTTTTTAATGCCTGTCTCGGGTAAGTTAGCCCGTTCACCAAACTGACATCATCCCCCTATAGCATCTTGTCTGACGAGCCAAGAAGGCTATCGCCTTCTACACTTACTTAACGCAATAGCTCAGGCTACAGGAAAGCTCAATGGGCGCAGCGTTGAGGTGAGGCAAGGGATGATGTCATATTCGAGTCTGGTGTTTGAGGTGGGTGAGTGGCAACTCTATGAGCTGCTCTTGCTGTGTGTCGGCCTGGGGATCTTGCTGCTGAGTCTGCTGATTGGCCATTGGTGGCCACTGGGACTCTGGCGCTGGGCCCTGGTGCTGATCGTCAGTGGCGGCCTAGTAACCCTTTGCGCGCAGAGCCGTCTTCAGGTAAGTCAGCTCAGCGACCTGCTGGTAAGAGGCGCCAAGCTTGAGGTGGTAGAGGGCAACTTTCACTACGGCGACTATCAGTTTTCTAACGTGGCCAAGCATGGCATAGATTACCGCGAGATCAGCCTGGATGAGCGAGCCATCAAGCTGTATCACTCAGGTTATCTTCCCAGCGCCCGCTGCTACCGCGCCCTGTATACTCAGAATCAGTTTCATCCCGACGCCCACCTGCGGCTCTCAATCTACTGGAGCGAGTACCACTACACCTATCGCAGTAATCGCTATACTCTCAAGGCGCCCTGTATCGTCAAGGTGGAGCAGCTGTTCGACGATGAGGGCTTGGCGCTGGCCGCCAGCCGTTAACTGTCATCCTAAAACTTGCGCGCAGAAACAAAAAAGCCAGCGACTCGCGTCACTGGCTTTTTGTTTAAAGAGATAGCCTTACTTGTTATCGGCTTCTTTGAGCCACTGGGCGGCGCGCTTGGCGAAGTAGGTCAGGATGCCATCGGCACCGGCGCGCTTGAAGCACAGCAGTGATTCCATCACGATCGCCTTCTCTGCCAGCCAGCCATTCTCGATGGCCGCCATGTGCATGGCATACTCACCGCTCACCTGATAGGCAAAGGTAGGCACGGCCAGCTCTGTCTTGACGCGGTTAACGATATCCAGGTACGGCATGCCAGGCTTAACCATCACCATGTCGGCGCCTTCCTGAATGTCCAGCGCGACCTCGTGCAGGGCTTCGTCGCTGTTGGCCGGATCCATCTGGTAGCTGTGCTTGTTGCCGCCCTTGAGGTTGCCGGCAGAGCCGACCGCATCGCGGAATGGACCATAGTAGTTAGAGGAGTACTTGGCTGAATACGCCATGATCTGGGTATTCACGTGACCCGCTGCTTCCAGCGCCTGACGAATCGCGCCGATACGGCCATCCATCATGTCCGATGGCGCTACGATATCGGCACCGGCCTCGGCGTGAGACAGGGCCTGCTTCACCAAGATCTCTGTGGTGATGTCGTTCAGGATATAGCCGTCTTCATCGATGATGCCGTCTTGACCATGGGTGGTGAAGGGATCCAGCGCCACGTCTGTCATCACCCCAAGTTGTGGGAAGGCTTCTTTCAGGGCGCGAACCGCGCGCTGCGCCAGTGCGTCGGCGTTGTAGGCCTCTTCGGCCATCAGGGTCTTCTTCTCGGCTGGCGTCACAGGGAACAGGGCCACCAGGGGGATCCCCAACTTAACGAGTTCTTCCGCTTCCTTGAGCAATAGATCGATTGAGTAGCGCTCGATGCCAGGCATTGAAGCGACCTGCTCAGTACGGTTATTACCTTCGAGCACGAACATAGGGTAGATCAAGTCGTTCACCGACAGCTGGTTTTCAGCCATCAGACGGCGACTAAAATCGTGTTTACGCATGCGGCGCATTCTGCGCTGAGGGAAAGCACTGGTAATGATGTTCACATTCGACTCCTAATTTAGGGTTGTTTGCTTTATTGGGCTACACACTTCACAGCTCATCCGTGGATGGGGCATAGCCACTAAGTCGGTTACTTTATTCTTCGAGTTCGGGCGAATAGACGCATACGCGATTTCGGCCCTCATGCTTGGCACGATAGAGTGCCTTGTCTGCCTGGTCGACCAGCAGCTGAGTGTGCTGATCATCGACGATCACTTCGGCGCAGATCCCGATACTGATGGTGAGCGGAATAGCCTGCTCTCCCCATGCCAGTGGCAACTCACAGACGGTGCTGCGCATCAGCTCCGCCACCTGTAGCGCCCCGTCACAGGAGGTATTAGGCAGTATCATAGCAAACTCTTCACCACCGAAACGTGATACCAGATCACTTGGGCGTCTTAATTTTTCCTTTAGCGCCTGGGCTATGGTCTTCAGTGCCTGATCCCCGGCCAGGTGGCCATAGGTGTCGTTTATCGCCTTGAAGCGGTCGATATCTATCATGAGGATCGCCAGCGGCGTCTGTTGACGACGACTCAGGCGGCCTTCGGCCTGCAGGCGTTTCTCGAAGGCGGCACGGTTTTTCACGCCTGTGAGACTATCGACCGTGTTTTGTTCGGTAAGTTTCTGGTTGGCCTCATTTAATTCTCGAAGTGCGATCTCGAGCTCTAACGTGCGCTCCTGCACCATCTGCTCCAGGCGTTCGTTGCTGTCGGCCTCGACCTGCAGCGCCTCCTCTCGGGCCTGACGGATCCGCTGGGCCTGCAGCAAGGCTTCCTGCTGGATCTTGAGCTTGGCCTTACGCTCGTCGTTGTAGCGAATCGCCAATACCGCCGCCATGAAGACGATCTCGAAGCTCAGGCCGACCATGATAGGCGTCTGATGCATGATGGGCAGGTAGATGACCCCCAGATACATCATGGCGGTAACGAAGGAGCCTATCAGCATCCCTGACCAGGCAAAGGTGTAGAGCCTGGCCAGCTTATGGCCTCGCAGGCTCAGCAGCAGGGCGATCAGCATCAACATGCTGGTGGTGATCAGCACGGCGACTATGTTGACCTTGAGGGCCACAGAGTAGCTTAAAAACGGCGTGACTAAGGTGAGGAACAGCCCGGTAGCGGCGCTGTAGCGACAGAGCCTCAACATCTTGAGGTTGTGATACTTGAGCTGCAGCACCTTCTCGGAAAACATCAGCACGAAGGTGAGGGCGATCGGGATCAGTATGGGGATCATCACCGCCTGCAGTACGGGCCAGTTGGGCCAGAGATAACGAAACGACAGGCCATGCAGGCTGGCCACCAAGAGGGTCACCGACAAGACATAGCCAGAGTAATAACTGTAGCTGTAGGAGCGCGAGGTGAGTGCGATAAACAGGCTAAAGAGGCCAATCGCCATCAGGGCGCCCAGCTGGAATCCCTGATAGAGGGACTGAGTCTCAGTGGCCTTGACGATATGGTCCGGCGACAGCAGGGAGATGGGCAGGTTGGCGCTGCCCTCGGTATCGACCCGAATATAGAAGGTGTGTACCACCTCGGGCGCCAGTTCGAAACGATAGAGGAAATCGTTGTTGATGATGGGCCGTTGGCTGAACGGATAGCTGTCGCCCATCTCCAGGTGAACTGTCGGCTTACCTGTCTGTAGGTGGAACAGGCTGACCCTATTCAGGTGTGGGTTGCCTAGCTTAAAATAGCGCCGCATCTGGGTATCTGTGGCGTTGTAGAGGCTTATCTTGACCCAGAAAGGCTCTACCCCCAGGTGCTGGTTAAATTCCGGGGTCAGTCGTTGCCAGTGGCTGGAACTTAACTTGCTGACCTGCTCCAAGCTGGTCAGCGAATCGTCCTGCACATAATAGAGCCAGGAGGCGAGCTCGATAGACTGGTTTTTATTGACCGCCAGCAGCGACTCCCCCAGGCTAAAGCCGGGGAAGCTCAGGGTGATCAATAGTAACAACAGCTTAAAGGGGCTCATAGTCCGCTTCTAGGCCGAAGAAGGCGCAGCTGTTGTGATAGGCCTGACGGGCAAAGGCCTCCTCAGTTTCGCCCCTGAGCTGGGCGATGACCCGGCTGATGTAGGGCAGGTATTGGGGTCTGTTCTTGCTCGATTTCGGCTTGGGTCGCATGCTGCGGGGCAGCAGATAGGGACTGTCGGTCTCTATCATGATGCGCTCGGCGGGAATGTCGACCACCAACTCGGCTAATTCCTGACCGCGGCGCTCGTCGCACACCCAGCCCGTGATCCCAAGGTGCAGATCCAGCTCGATATAGCGCTCCAGGCTGGCGCGATTGCCGGTAAAGCAGTGCAGTAGGGCGCCCTTAAGCTGCGGGCGATAGTTCTGCAGTATGGCGGCAAAGTCTTCATGGGCATCGCGCTCATGCATCAGCACAGGCATCTCTAACTCGACGGCCAGGGCCAGTTGCTCCTCGAAGGCCTCGCGCTGTTTCGGCCGGGGCGAGAAGTCACGGTTATAGTCCAGGCCACATTCGCCGATGGCCACAACGCCTGGCTGCCTTGCCAGCTGTATGAGTCGTTCACGGCTAGCGGCATCCCACTCGCTGGCATGGTGCGGGTGTACCCCCGCCGTGGTGTAGAGGGCGTTTGGATAACGGGCGACGCAGTCGATCGCCTGCTGGCTCTCGTCTAGGCTAGAGCCAATAACAATGAGCGGCGAAACCCCATGGGCCGCCGCATCACTGATTAGCGTGTCACATTCTTGTTCTAACGGGCTGCCAACCAGGTTGACAGCTATGTCTATGTAGCTGGGCATTAGTCGATGCGTTTGACCCTGATGGTGGCGTTAGTGTCATCTTTACCCAGTAGGAAAGAGCCTAGGGCACCCTTCTCGATAAATACGGTTTCACCCGCCTTGAGCTTGAAGCGGTTGGTGTCATTCTGTTTCCACACCTGACCATTGTCGAAGCTGATGGTCAAGACGCCGTGTTGGTTCTTCTTCACCGTTTTGACTGTCATGACAATCTTATCGACTTCGGCTTTCTCTTCCTTATAGACCTTACCGAAACTGGCTTCCGGTGCGGCCGGAGTACTGGCTACGACGGCTGCTGCCTGTGGTGCAGGCTTAGGCTGAGGTGTCGGTGCGGGTTTAGAGACAGGCGCCACATGGCTGCTGGCCAGAGACTGGTTGCCGACCTTGGCTGCCAGGTTGTCGTAGCAGATCAGTCTGTCTAGCTTGTCCTGCTTTGCCGCACATTGGCTGAGTTGCTGCTCGATACCGGCAGAGGCGTTGAGTGAGAAGAGAAGAGTGGAGAGTGCTATCCAGCTGGTTGGTGCCGCAAAACTTAAGCGCATATAGAGTTCCTTTTTATTATGGAGGGCTCGCGGCGAGACAGGCTGATGATGGGGTAATAAATAACGACAAGCTATCCGTTGCCGGATAGCTTGCAGCAAGATTCAGTTTTATTACTCAGCGTTGTCTTGCTCGGAGAGCTCGTCTTCGTCAGAGTCCTTTTTACTGTAGAAACGCGCGGCAATCAATCCCCCCTCAAACAATATCAGCATAGGCACGGCCAACATGGTTTGTGAGATGATATCTGGCGGCGTTAACAGCATGCCGACCACAAAGGCGCCGACAATAATATAGGGACGTTTCGCCCTGAGATCTTCAACCGTAGTAACCCCCGCCCAACAGAGCAAGATCACCGCGATCGGGATCTCGAACGCCAGACCGAAGGCGAAGAACAGCTTAAGCACGAAGCTCAGGTAGCTGCTGATATCGGTCGCCACCTGCACCCCTTCGGGGGCCACGCTGGTGAAGAAGCCGAATACTACGGGAAATACTATGTAGTAGGTGAAGGCGATACCCAGGTAGAAGAGTATGGTGCTGCTAGCTAATAGTGGCACCATCAGACGCTTCTCATGCTTGTAGAGGCCTGGCGCGATAAAGGACCAGATCTGGTACAAGACATAGGGAATGGCGATAAAAAACGCCAGGATCAGTGTCAGTTTAAAGGGAGCAAAGAAGGGCGCGGCCACATCGGTCGCAATCATACTACTGGACTCGGGTAGCGCCTGCATAAGCGGCGTGGCCATGTAGTGATAGATATCGTTTGCCCAGTAGACTAAGCAGATAAAGACCAGGAGGACACTGCCAATGGCTTTGAGCAACTTGTTGCGTAACTCAAGCAAGTGGCTGATTAACGGCTGCTGTTGCGACATGAACTACCCGTCAGATTTTTCGGTTGAATTGCTGGCCTTGGCTGTCTTGGTCTCTGCAGGTTTCGCCTCGCTGCTGGCGGGTTCGCTGCCAGTGGCAATATCTTCTACCTTATAGGGACGATTAACAGATTGGGCTGCTTCTTTTAATTGATCGATTGAATCCTGTAACTCGGGGGAGAGGTTCTTTAGCCCCTGGCTTTCTGCCTTCTTAAGATCTGCGTGCAGCTGCTCAATTTTAAGCTCTTGCTCCAGCTCGTCTTTTACCGAGTTAGCCATGCGCTTCATGGCACGAATCCAGCCTGTAATTGAGCGCACTGCGACCGGTAGTCTTTCGGGGCCGAGTACGACCAGCCCCAAAACACCAATCAACAGCAGCTCCATAAAGCCGATACCGTCGAACATAAGGAATTACGCCTGTTCTTTATCCTTGGACTCAGTCTTTTTCTCTTCAGTCTGAGCTGTTTTTTCTGCGCTGGTGTCTTCGATAGCCTTCTTCTCATCTTCAGAAGACATAGCATTCTTGAAGCCTTTAACAGCACCGCCGAGGTCACCACCTAGAGAGCGCAATTTCTTAGTTCCGAAAAGCAAAACAACGATTAAAGCAATGATAAGAAGTTGCCAAATACTGATGCCACCCATGTAACTTTCCTCTTGATGTAATACTGGTCCTATTATGACCCTTTGGTTATTTAGTGCTAGCTAAAATTTGCGATTCTTTGGTCTAGATCGCCATCCGAGTAACCACAAGGTTGCGCCGATGCCGATACAAGCATAAGAGGCCCATAGTGTAGCGTTTTGGGAAAACAAAATACTGCCACAGATCACTAAAACTGCTGATGTGATTAAAAGGTAGTTGCTTTTATGGGCTTTTTGTTGCTGCTTCAGGTAGCGATCCAGCAGCTGATTCTGACTGTTGACGAAGTTTTTACCCATCTTCAGGTTGTCATAGACCAGCTCAGGCAGCTCAGGCAGCTTATCTGTCCAATAGGGGAACTGCTTCTTAATCTTCTTCGCCATGCCCAATGGGCCCATCTGCTCCGCCATCCAGCTTTCCAGGAAAGGCTTGGCCGTCTGCCAGAGATCCAGCTGAGGATAGAGCTGACGCCCCAGGCCTTCGATATAGAGCAGGGTCTTCTCCAGCAGTACCAATTGTGGCTGCACCACCATGTCGAAACGGCGCGCGGTGCGAAATAGCTCCAGCAGCACGTGGCCGAAGGAGATCTCATCCAACGGCTTGTTAAACATGGGCTCGCACACCACCTTGATCGCCTGCTCGAAGGCGACTAGATCTGTGTCTGCCGCCACCCAACCCGACTCGATATAGAGCTGGGCGATGCGGGTATAGTCGCGGTTGAAGAAGGCGAGGAAGTTCTCCGCCAGGTAGCGCTTATCCTGCTCGGTTAACGTGCCCATGATGCCGCAGTCCAGCCCTATGTAGAAGGGATCTTCCGGATGCTCTGTACTGACAAAGATGTTGCCGGGATGCATGTCGGCATGGAAGAAGTTGTCGCGAAATACCTGGGTGAAGAAGAGCTCGACGCCGCGCTCTGCCAGCAGCTTAAGGTTAGTGCCCTGGGCTTCCAGTGCCGCCCTGTCGGATACGGGCACGCCATAGATGCGCTCCATGACGATCAGGCGGGTAAAGCAAAATTCTTCATACATCTTAGGGATGTAGAGGGCGCCCGAGTCGATGAAGTTGTTTCTGAGCTTGATGGCGTTGAGCGCCTCAAGCTTGAGGTTGAGTTCGCCTTCGATTGTGGTGCGATAATCTTCTACCACCTCGGCGGGGCGCAGACGGTTGCCGTGGCCAAGCAGGGTTTCCAGCACCTGGGCACTCTGAGTCATCAGCAGCAGGTCGGCGTGGACCTTCTCTTCCACATTGGGTCTGAGTACCTTGAGCACCACCTCTTCGCCGTTAGACTTGAGGGTGGCGGTATGCACTTGGGAGATAGACGCCGACGCCAGTGGTGTGTCGTCGAAGTTATCGAAATAGGTCTCTATGGGGGCGCCGAGTTCGGTCTCTATCTGGGCGCGGGCGATGGCAGAATCGAAGGGGGGCACCCTGTCCTGCAACATGGCCAGCTCTTCGGCCCACTCGTCGCTCAGCAGATCCCGGCGGGTCGACAGCATCTGACCAAACTTGATGTAGACGGGGCCCAGCTCCTGCATCGCCAGCTTGAGACGCTCGCCGCCCACCTTGTCTTTATGTTGGTTGGTTAACCAGAAGAAGCTCCAGCGTAGCAGCCTGAAATACCAGGGTTTGAGCTTAGTGGGGATAAGATCATCCAGACCATATTGAAGCACCGTCTTTACGACTTGGTATGCGCGCCGCATGCTTTTGATTGTCATCTGTTGCTGTTTGCCTTGTTTATGAGTCGCTCAATCCGTTGGCTCAAGGCGTTGGTATCGGCCTCAAGTTGCTCGATTCTATCACTAAAATGAACAAGTTCTATCTTGTGTGGGCTCAGGCGATATTCTTCTGTGGCCAGCTGGCCCATATGATCCCAGCTCTTGCTCAGCACCTGACTCAGCTGTTGTTTTAGCTGCTTGGCGCCCTCGGTGAGCAGGTGAGTCGGCGCATCGCCTATGTAACGCGACAGAGGCTCGGCAAAGTCGAACTCCACCTGCTGCATGAAGTGGCTAAAGCTCTGTAGCAGGTTGAGATCCCCTTCCAGGGTCAGCTTGTCTTGCTTGATCAGCTCGGTAAGGTTGGCGCCTTCGGTGAGCTTATAGAGGGTGGTCAGATCGGCATACACCTTGGTGGTCACCTCGCCATCATACTGACTAAAGACTTGAATCTCTTTGGCAAACAACAGGTAGATGGGCCAGCCAAGTTGGCTGAGTTCGAGGCAGAGTACTCGCCCCTGCAGGTTGTGGAGTTTGGCGTAGGCGCCGGGAGACTGCTGTGTCACTTTTTTGAGTGCGGTTTCGAGGGCCGCACAGATCAGCAATGCAATTTCACGTTTCATGCGTTACCTAAGACCTGAGAATCTGTGGCTGCTGGGCTCATCATCAACTGATGACGGCGCAAAGGTGACGCTATTCTACACTAAACTGGCGACAAAAGGGCTAGGTAAAAATGTCATTTATTCAGTGAGATTGCGGCGAGGCGGCCAAAGTAGGCGACAACAAAAAGGCGACAACAAAAAGGCCCCGATTGTGCGGGGCCTCTTTCGATATAAGAATTGGTATTGGAACCAATATTAGAACTTGTAACCCTTGTGCAGGGCGACGATACCGTCTGTCATATTGGTGTATTCCACCTGCTCGAATCCGGCATCTATCATCATTCCTTTAAGGGTTTCCTGATCCGGATGCATGCGGATAGATTCGGCCAGATACTCATAGCTGCCGGCATCCTGAGTGATGATATCGCCCATCTTAGGCAGTACCTTGAAGCTGTAGAGATCGTAGACCTTACGCATCAGGTCGTGCTGTGGTTTAGAAAACTCGAGGATCAGCAGCTTACCGCCTGGCTTAAGCACGCGCAGCATAGAGCGGATCGCCGCATCCTTGTCGGTCACGTTACGAAGACCGAAGGCGATGGTGATGATATCGAAGTGGTTGTCAGGGAAAGGCAGCGCCTCGGCGTTTGCCTGCACATAGTTGACGTTACCCACAACGCCACGGTTGCGTAGCTTTTCGCGGCCCACTTTCAGCATGGAATCGTTGATGTCGGCCAGGGTCACCTGACCTGTGTTACCCACGATATGGGAAAACTTGGCGGTTAGGTCGCCTGTGCCACCGGCGAGATCCAATACCTTCATGCCCGGACGCGCACCCGCACTCTCTATGGTAAAACGCTTCCACAGACGGTGAATACCAAAGGACATGACATCGTTCATGATGTCGTATTTGGCGGCGACCGAGTGAAAGACGTCGGCCACTAGGTCTGCTTTCTTTTCAGCATCGACCGTCTTATATCCAAAGTGGGTACTGTTTGAGCTGCCCTCTGACATTACTGGCTTCCTGTTTATTGCTGCTGTTAACCGCGAGTGTAAGTGATTGACTCAGTTTGCTGAATCATTGGTCTATCACTCTGTGATCGATGTAAATAATCCGTGCACAATTAATTGAAAAATGCGTGATAGCGCAGAGTTTCAACCAGAGTTTCAACCAGAGTTTCAACCAGAGTTTCAAAAACGAGGAGCGCATTACAGCACAATATTAGCAATATGCCAAATGCGCAGAGTGACTTACCCCAGGGGATGCTGTGCCAGTCGTCCCTGGATATAGGCGTAGATCAGCTCGCCGATGCTCTGGCCCGTCTCCCGGCGACCGGCCTCGACACCCGCCACGTGACAGCTTGGCGCCGCCTCGGCCAGATGCAGGTAGGCGGCCGGCGTCTTGCTGGCTACCTGATTCACGTAATAGAGGGCGTCGAGCAGGGGGATCCCCGCCGCCGTCGAGGCGCTGCTGGGCATGTTAGTGATGGCGTCGAGATCCAGCTCCAGCGCCACCGGTAGATCGCTGGCGTTGAGGTCCTCGACTATCGTCTTGAGCGCCTGTTCCAGGCTGATCTCGCGTCTGACCCAGATGGCCTGTAGCGTGTGCCACTTGCCGCCGAAGGCCGTTAGCTGCTCCAGGGTCTGCTGACTGTTTTTCAGCTCATGTAGCCCCAGCACATGATAGTGTCCCAGGGCCCCGCTGGCGGCGGCATAGCTGAAACCATTGCCGCTGTGGCGGCCCTCTCGCGGGCGAAAATCTGAGTGGGGATCCAGGTTGACCGCCGCTACCATTTTTCCTGTCGCCTGCTTGGTGGCCATCAAGAGGCCATAGGCGTTGTTATGTCCGCCGCCGATCACAATCGGCTCCATTCCGGCCGCCATGATCTCGCCGACTATCTCGATCACCCGCTCATCTAGCTTGTCGACGTTCTGTCTCAGGGCCTGCGCGCTGCTGCCCTCAGGCAGTTGTAGATCGTCTGTGGCGATCTGCCCCAGCACCAGGCAGTGGCTGCCGTCGAGAAACTGGTTCGATTGAAAGTTGCAGAACTGCGCCATGGCGGCCTCGAAACCATCGACGGCGCCGCCGCGCCCCAGGTTGGCCCTGGGACCGATATCTTCGCCTATGCCTAAAATGACGAAGCGCACCCCGTCGGCCTTGGCCTTTGTCAGCTGCTCGCCGAGCGGCGCCTTGCCCTCATAACAGTGAATTGTCTGGCCTATCTTGGTTTCGCCCTCGCGCTTGGCGACAAAGCCCTGACAACGCTCGGCGGTAAATGGAATTAGGGTTTGCATTATGGGTTCTGTTTTTTGTTGTTGATGCAAAGGTGGGGTAATTTTAATGGATAAAATTTAGAAAAGTTTGATTTTTTTGTGGGCTGCACAAATTTCAGTTTTTTGGATTAGATTTTGGGTGGGTAAGTTTTGATTATAGTTGTAAAGTTTGGGTGATAGCCCCAGGCAGTATGCTTGTTGGGTGTATGTTTGAAGGTCGTACCTTCATTGTTATTTAACGCCTGCCCGGCGGGGGACGTGCAAACACTATTTTGGCTCGCCACGAGCACATCCATGTGGGCTCTGCGAAATCATCCCTGATTTCGAAGGCCAAAATCGTGTTTACACTGGGTATCTAACGTCTCTTCGATTTGGCTTTAATTGGATTGGCTAGCTTTCTCGTTTTTTCCAACTGTAGCGTTTAGCTGAATGCTTGTTGGAAGGGAGTTTGAAGATCGCACCTTCATGGCAATTTAACACCTGCGGTGGGCATATGTGTAGATATATCTGCTACATGCCGACTCTTTATTACAAAGAGAGTCATCCGTGGAGGCTCGACGACGGCATCCATGCCATCGACGTCCGCAGATGCATCTACACCGGGGTATTTCATCTCTTCGATTTGGCGGCATAGTAGACAAGCATTCAGTCGTATTTAAATTATGTGATTTTTAGTCGATATAGTGTACGTTTTCCCATTGCTGTCAAAATTAACACTCTTAAAATTAATTACTTAAACTTTTGCTTAAGTCGATTATAGGTTTGGAAAACGCGCATGCGCGTTTTTCCAGATGGTGAACTTAGCAAAATGCTGATAAGTTCATTGTATACAGATAGTTAACCGTGAGCGTTTTTACTGGTCCAACGAGATAAACGCGCATGCGCACTAATAAAATGTTAGGGGATTAGCGTGATCCGAGAAGAAATCGTCATTGATCTAGGAAGAATTGGTCGAACTAATGACCATGGCCAGTCGGATGAGATTTTCATAAAAGAAATAGAATTGTGGGGAAAGATTAACGAACGGCTTAATTCTAAAAGCTATACACATGACGGTGTATCAGCTGAAATATACACTGATTGGTCACCAGTTATTGAAGAACTAAAAAAACAGCAGACAAGAGAAAGGGAGTTTAACAAGCTTCTTGAAGAAAATGGAGAAGCAGCATGGGAAATATATAGATTCGACATCAAAGAGCCAAAAGTAAAATTCTTAGTCAGCATCCAAGGTAAGAACGAAGTATCTGAATACAAGTGGTACCCTCGGTTTTTTGTTGAGAAATACTTATACGATATATTCTTGATTGCAAACCTCTCGCTGCCAGGGTCATGTGAATTTCTCAATGTAAGGTTTATATCTGAAAGAGAAAAAGAGAGTGAACGGTATCTTCTTTCCTCATATAACTTTGAAGAGGCGCTATACAACCAATTAGATGGAGTTCGCCCATCGCCAATTTGTTTGCCGGTCAGCTCTGTAATAGATTGGTATGATAACTTAGATACTGGTATTAAACAGAAAGCCGAATCACCAATTGAAAAAGCTATCTTTTCATTATTGCATCTTTGTAAATCAGACGTAGATGAGACATCGGTGGTATGGCTTTTTCATGCTTTAGAAGCAATTTATGGTACTAGAGTTGGGGAAGGTTTCAGCAACTTGATTAATAGGCTTTCCATTCTTCTTCAGCTAGATTCTAAAGAAAAAGCCAAAACGAAGAAGAAATTGAGGTCAATGTATGACTATCGAAGCTCCATTGTTCATGGAGGGTATCAGGTGCATCACCCACTAAGAAATGAAGTTATAGATAAAAGGCTAAATGAAGATTGGTTGCGTACTTATGAGCTATTTCAAGATGGATTTAATTTGGTTGTACTTTCAATCCAGATAATGATCCAAAATGGCTGGTATGGCATAGAGGTTAAAGAAAGCTTAATTGGCGTGAATGCCCCTAACAAGCAAAGTAAGTCGGACGTGTAAATGCGCCGTTTCGTTGGGCGTTAAATGGCAAACATGAATATCGACGCTATTAAAAAAGTTCTGAAGTCTTGGATAAATGAAGGCTTCCTCGAAGGTGAGCTCTCAGTAGAGCCAGAGTGGTATGTCTTGTGGCACCCGGATGAACTGGAAGAGTTCAATCGTGATTATCAGCTCGCTGAATATGTGCCTGGCTTCCTAACCTTCGGTTGCAATGGTGGCGGTGAACTTCTGGTTGTGAATGAATTAGGCGAGGTGTTTTACATGCCGTGTATAGGCATGGCACTAGATACAGCAATTAAAATTGCAAACAGCCTTCAAGAATTCAAAGACTATATGCAACAATGAGCAAAGCATTTAACAAAGCCATTAAATACGCTCCTGACGTCGCGCGGTTTATGGCGGCGTTACTGACCAGATATTCTAACGCGTTTCTGTCCAAAAACGATTTAGCTTTTAATGGGGTTTGGACATCCAGTAAGGTCAAATCGAAGAGATGGAGAATTCGGGTGCAGGTGCGGCTGAGGCCTTCGATTTCAGGGATGAAATCGTAGAGCGCCCAGGGATGGGTCTATAGCGTGCCTCAGCAGTACCTGCACATAAGCTCACCGCAGGTGATAAGTACACCATGAAGTTATGGTTTAAAGCACCCTTTTAAATTTCAAGTTAGTTTGGCGTTTTAATCACTAACAGTGTTCTTTACAATCAAGCCAGTATGGTAATTAACTTATTGATATTAATTGGTTAAGGTCTTATCCTGTCTGCCTCATTTCATGAGAACATTTACTTAATTTTCGAGGTAAGGATGACCCGATTAATTCTCTGTTGCGTGCTGCTTCTGAGTGCGCTGTCCCTGCAAGCTAAGCCTCTGCCTGTCGAGGCTTTTGGCAAGTTGCCCCAATTTGAACAGGTAAAGTTGTCTCCCGATGGCAAAAAGTTTGCCTATGTTCGTCACACTAAAGGGTATTCCCTTGTCGGTGTCATGGACTTGGGATCGGGTCGTAACAGCTATGTTGTCAAGACAGATAATCAAAAGTTTAAGATTAGTTGGTATGTGTGGGCCAACAACGACAAGTTATTGGTCAGTGCCGATTATCCAGTTTATCGTGATGGCGTGAAATACAAAGAGTCTAGGTTGCTTAAGGCGTCGGCCGATGGCGGCAGTGCACTCGAGCCTGTGATTACTATTCGTCAAGGTGAGCAGTCGCCGCAATTTCAAGATAACGTTATCGATCTGCTGCCGGACGACCCACACAATATCCTAATGGGTCTAAGGTTGACGAATGGCAATACTCTGGACGTTTACAAGGTGGATCTCTCTTCCGCTAAAAAGCGACGCATGGTACTGCGGGGAAAACATAATATTTCCAACTGGATGACGGATCAGCAGCATAGAGTACGTCTGGGTTTTGGCCGTGATGAGACGCGGATATTTTATCGTTTGTATGACTTAGCATCGGATGAATGGCGCAGCATTTGGGATTACGAGATTTTTGATGCGCCGGATATCACTCCGCTAGGTTTCGGCTTGGATCCGAATACGCTCTACATCAGAGCCTTACACAATGATCACTACGCCATTTTTAAGGTTGATGTGTCAAAGCCAGACTTGCCTCGAGAGCTGGTCTACGCCGATGACAACTATGACATCGAAGGTTCGCTCATCTACTCGCGTAAGACCCGAGACGTTATTGGCGTCTACCATGGTGAGGCCAATAACGCCAAAATCTTCTTCGATCCTGCCTACGCACAATTTCAAACGGCGTTAAATGCGGCGATTCCAGATGCCTTTAACAGTGTCGTGAGTATGAGTGACGACGAGCAACGTTACATACTCTATAGCAGCAATGTGCAGACGCCAGGCGCCTATTTCTTAGGGGATCGTAAGGCCAACACTATGGACTTCATTCTAGAAGAGTATCCATTGTTGTTTGAGCAGCCGCTGTCCGATAAGCAGAAGGTTAGCTACAAGGCGCGAGACGGCCTGATGATAGAGGGGTATGTCACCCTACCTCCGGCCAATGTCACACCCAATAAGGCGGCACTTGTGATTCCTCACGGTGGGCCTATGGCGCGCAACTATTCGGGGTTTGATTGGTTTTCACAGTTTTTCGCCAGCAGAGGTTATACCGTATTCGAGCCTAACTTTAGGGGCTCTTCTGGGTATGGTTTTGATTTTGAGATGGCCTCGATTCGTCAGTGGGGCGGGGCGATGCAGGACGATCTTGCCGATGGGGCGCATTGGTTAGCCAAGCAATATCCCATCGATTCACAGCGCATCTGTATCCTAGGGGCGAGCTATGGCGGCTATGCGGCCCTGATGGCGGCGGTAAAGCAGCAGGATACCTTTAAGTGTGCCGCGAGTCTGGCTGGGGTGTCAGATCTCGAATACTTGGTGCGAAAGGCGCGACGTTTTACCAATTACAAGGTAGTCAAGAAACAGATTGGTAGTGATTCAGATCTGCTGGAACAAAACTCTCCCATCAACTTTGCCAAGCAAATCAATATTCCTGTGTTACTGATCCACGGTGATAAAGATAGGGTGGTAGATGTTTACCATAGCCGGGAAATGTTTGATGAGTTACAAGATGAGGGCAAAGAGGTCGAGTATATTGAGCTGGAAAACGGCAATCATTACCTCGAAATAGAGGAGAACAGGCTGAAAACCTTGAGTGCATTCGAGGCTTTCTTACACAAGCATCTGTAGCAGATACAAAAAAGGACGACTCTTGGTCGTCCTTTTTGCTTTCAGACTAGGGCTAACTTATCTAGCCTAAACAGCTTAGCCAAAATCATCATGCCATTTCGGGCATCAGCTTAATCGATATCTAGAGGCTCGGGTGACAGGATGATGCCAGTGTTGTCGGCGTAGATATGGTCAGCCGGTAGGAAGGTGACGCCGCCGAAGTTAACCGGGATCTCCAGTTCGCCCACGCCATGGCCGTCTGCGCCCACAGGGATAGAGGCCAGGGCCTGTATGCCTATGTCCAGATCTTCCAGTGCGTCGACATCGCGCACCGAACCATAAACAATAATGCCTTCCCAGTTATTTGCCACGGCGATCTCGGCAATGTTGGCGTCGACCAAGGCGCGGCGCAGGGATCCGCCACCGTCGACCAGCAGTACTTTGCCTTCACCATCCTGTTGCAGCACTTCAGCGATTAATCCATTGTCTTCGAAGCATTTAATGGTGCTAATTGAACCGCCGAAAGAGCTACAACCACCGTAATTACTGAACATGGGTTCAACAACATCGACCACATCAATGTAAGTGTCACAAAGTTCTGAGGTGTTGTATTCCATAAGTCATACTCCTGTAGAGAGGCATTTTACTGGGATAAATCAGCAATATATTGTTACCAGCCAGTATATAAGGGATTCTTAAAAAGAAAAGCGTTATAACTCACGCTATTGGCGATAATAGCGGCGTTTGGCTAACTTGTTGTAATCTTTCTTACATTGCTTTCTTATTGTGCAAAAAACATGACCGAGGTCATTAAATAACGTATTTTAATTACAAGCTGGGGCTAAATTTGTTAGCATGTAGGCAGTCAACGATTAACTTAACTTTAACTTGCTTTAGGGGCACGGATCCCCCAGTTAGCTTATGGATGGCAGAGGGCCTTAAGAAGGTGCCTTATGGAAGCTTCAAACACAATTGAACTAATTGGCTATTCCGCCTCAGTAATGGTGGCTATCTCTTTGATGATGAAAGATATAGTTTGGCTAAGATGTCTTAACTTTACCGGTTGTGCACTGTTTGTGATCTACGGGATCTACATCTCGGCCTGGCCGGTTGCCGGCATGAATGCCTTTGTTGCCTGTATCAACGTCTATCACCTAGTGAAGCTGTTCCGTGCCAAGACTCAGGTGGGTAAAACCGCCGAGGCCTAGTGTCTGCCGAGCTTTGCTGTCATAAATATTTAGGCTAGATGTCACCTAGGCGTCATAGCGAGTTTTTAGGCTCCTGATCATATCATCATGATCCGGAGCCTTTTATGTTTCAGACCTTAGCTAAGTTCGATCGTCAGGCCTTTGCCGCGATCAACGCCTATGGCGTGGCTTACCGTCTAAATCCTAAGGCCAGAGTCATCTCTGCCACGGGCGACGGGCCATATTATCTTTATCTGTGTGTGCTCCTACTGCTGCTCGATGAGCGCGGCGAGACACTGTTCGACGCGGCGCTCACGGCCTTCATCATAGAATTGCCCCTCTATCTGGTGCTGAAGAACAGCATTCGGCGCACGCGTCCCTGCCATCAGTCGCTGCCCGGCGGCGATAGCCTGATGCTGACTTTCGAGCCGTCAGACAAGTTCAGCCTGCCATCGGGCCACACAGCTGCGGCATTCGTGATGGCCAGTGCCATCGCCTGGTGTTATCCCACTTTTGCCTGGCTCGCCTTCGCTTGGGCCACGGCTATCGGTGTTTCGCGTATCATCTTGGGCGTGCATTACCCGCTGGATATTCTGGCTGGTGCCCTTCTGGGCGTGACGAGTTGCTACCTGGCATTACCTCTCGTCGGTCAATAAATCACTAGCAGGAGTCAGCACAAACATGCGTATTCTTTACGGCGTGCAAGGCACAGGGAATGGCCATCTTAGTCGTGCCAGAGTCATGGCAAAAGCCTTTAAAAATCAGCAGGTCGATGTCGATTTCTTCTTCTCGGGACGTGACAGTCAGCGCTACTTCGACATGCAGTGTTTCGGCGAATATCGTACCCAGGCCGGATTAACCTTCGCGACCCAAAATGGCTGCGTCAGCATTGCCAAGACGGCGCTGCAGAACTCGGTGAGCGCCCTGGTGAGGGACGTGCGCGGCCTGGATCTCAGCGGTTACGATCTGGTGCTTAACGATTTCGAGCCCGTCTCTGCCTGGGCGGCGCGCATCCAGGGGGTGCCCTCTATCGGGGTGAGTCATCAGGCGGCGCTGCAATATGATGTGCCTAAGGTGGGCAACGGTTGGTTTAATCAGATGTTGCTCAACTACTTTGCCCCGGTTGATAGGGCGCTAGGCTGCCACTGGCACCATTTCGGCTTCCCTCTGCTGCCCCCCTTCGTGGAGGTGAGCGAGGCGGTGGCCTACAACTCCCACGATATTCTGGTCTATCTGCCGTTCGAGTCGCCCGAGGATATCCATCAGCTGCTCAAGGACTTTAGCGAGTATCGCTTCTACGTCTTTCACGGCTCCGGCGCGCCTGTGGAGTGCGCCGACAATGTGATCTGGTCCGGCTTTAACCGTGAGGGCTTCAAGGCCAGGTTGGCCCAGTGCGGCGGGGTGATCGCCAGCGCCGGCTTCGAGCTGGCGAGTGAGGCGCTGACCCTGGGCAAGAAGCTGCTGGTGAAGCCGCTACACGGTCAGTTCGAGCAGCTGTCAAATGTGGCGGCGCTTGAGCTGCTTGGTGCGGCCGAGAGCATGAAGTGGCTCGACCCTGCGGCGGTTAAGCGTTGGCTGCGGGCCTCCAAGCCCGAGCCTATAGACTATCCTCAGGTGGGGGATGCCCTGGTGACCTGGATAAAGCAGGGCAACTGGCATCAGGGAGAGCAGCTGTGTCAGGAGCTGTGGCAGCAGGTGGAGTTGCCCGAGTCCTGGCGCAAGAAAAGTCCCTAATCTGTGATTTTTTAGGGAGTTAATTCACTTTAATCGTGAGGCATGTGGATCTCTGACTATACTCATTGGGTCGGATACTCATGGGACAAGGACACCGCATGCTGGGCCTCACCTTAGCCAAACCCAAGCGGCTTACCATACGCGTTACCGTGGTGGGCACCTTTATCATCGCCACCCTGTTCACCGCCGTGGTGGCCATCGGCCTGCAGTATTATTTCAGCCAGCGTCTGGCCACCGAGGCCAGCCTCAAGCTCTACAACCAGAGCGCCGACAGCACAGGCAGTTACCTCAATCAGCTCGATAGCCAGGCGATCAATACCACTAAGCTGGTGGCTAACTTCGAGGGCCTATACACCCCCATGGGGCTGAGCCAAGAGGCCAAGCAGGTATTTAGCCAGGCGATGCGCTCGGCCAGGTTTATCTACGCCATCTATCTTGGCAGCCCAGATGGGGATCTGTTCGAGCTGGTGAATCTCGATGCCCACCCTATAGTGCGGCGGCAGCTCAAGGCCTCCCTGGAGGATCGCTGGGTGATCATCAGCATTCAAGGTAAGGGGCAGGGGCGTATCCGCGCCTTTCATTACTTAGATGCCGATTTTAATCAGCGCGCCAGCAGGATGGAGCCCACGGATTACGACGCCAGCATTCGGCCCTGGTTTATCGACGCCCGCCCGGACAAGGTGTTTAAGACAGAGCCCTACCTGTTTCAGAACCTGCAGGCGCCGGGGATCACCTATTCGATCCGCCTGCCGGGTAGCGACGCCGTACTGGCGGTGGATGTGGCCCTGTCTAGCCTGGATGATTATCTGGCGCAGCTGGGAAGGGGAGATACACAAGATGGGCGCGAGGTCTATGTCTACCGCGCCAGCGGCGCCCTGGTAGCTTCCAATCGTCAGCAGGCGACTCAGGGGGATATTCCCATGGCTAAGCCGCTGGCCCTGACCCCAGAGGAGCAGGCGTTGGTGGCCAATACCCCGGCGCTTATCGCCTCCAACGAGACCGACTGGCCGCCGATCGACTTTGCCGTGGCCGGTCGCCCCATGGGTTACAGCATAGACGTGCTCAATCTGGTGGCCGAGATGACGGGGCTAACCATCAACTACAACAATGGCTTCACCTGGCCGGAATTTGTCGACAAGTTCAAGGCGCGAGAGATCAACCTGCTGCACTCTGTGCTCAATAGCGAGGCGAATCAATCGCTTGGGGTCTTTAGTCAGCCCTTTCTGAGCATGCCCTTCGCCGCCGTGACAGAGCCGGGCCAGGCGCCGATTAAGCATGTGGCCCAGCTGGCGGGCAGGCGGGTGGCCATCCCCAAGGGCTGGTCTATCATCCCCATCATCAGACAGTATTTTCCCGAGATCGAGGTGGTCGAGGTGTCATCGACCCGAGGCATACTGCAGGCGGTGAAAGAGGGGCGGGTGTTTGCGGCCATAGATAACAGCATAGTGCTGCACTACACGGCGCAGCAGTACTTTATCGACGATCTGCAGTTTCACGAGGATCTGGATTATGCCCCCATCGACATTCACGCCGGGCTGAGCATAGTGATGCATCCAGAAAACGCCGATCTTATTGCGCTGATCGACAGGGCGATCGCCCAGATCAGCCCAGAGCAGGTGCGGGCACTACGTAACAAATGGTTTGCCGAGGGGCAGCAGGTGGCCCCGGCCAATGTGCAGGGCACTGTGCCCTACAAGGCGCTGATCGATATCGCCGCCGATCCGAGTCGGCAGAAGCAGCTTATCGCCATCTCGCTCGATGGCGAGCCCAGTTTTGTCTATGTCTCGCCGCTCGGAAGTCATGCCGCCGAGCAGGAGTTTTTTGCCATTCTGGTGCCCCAGGAGATGCTGCTGGCTTCCAGCCTGGATAAGGTGAAGAAGTCTATTGCCATCACAGGCCTCTGCTTGCTGCTGGCGCTGCCATTTTCCTGGGTGTTTGCCTCCCCCATCATCTCGCCGATAAAACTGCTGGCGCTGGAGAACCTCAAGGTGAAGTTTCGCCGCTATGACGAGGTGACCAAGGTGGATTCCTACATCAAGGAGATCGATGAGCTGGCGATCTCCCTGGTGGATATGTCCGAGTCGATTCGTCAGCACGAGCAGGACCACAAGGCGCTGATGGACGCCTTCATCAAGCTGATCGCTCAGGCGATCGATGACAAATCGCCCTACACCGCAGGTCACTGTAACCGGGTGCCCGAGCTGGGACTGATGCTGGCCGAGTATGCGGCCAAGTCGGATCTGCCCGCCTTTAAGGAATTTCGCTTCAAGAACGCCGACGAACACAGGGAGTTTCGTATCGCCGCCTGGCTTCATGACTGCGGCAAGATCACCACGCCTGAGCATATCGTGGATAAGGGCAGCAAGCTGGAGCTGATCTACAACCGCATCCACGAGGTGCGCATGCGCTTCGAGGTGCTGTGGCGCGACGCTGAGATCCATTATCTCGAGCAGTGCCAGGCAGATCCCGAACATGAGGCCGAGCATAGAGCTGAGCTTGAGCGGCGCCGCGAGCAGCTGACGGAGGATTTCGCCTTTGTTGCCGGGGCCAACGTGGGCGGCGAGTTTATGGAGCAGGCCGATATCGTCAGGTTAAAGGCCCTGTCTAAAATCACCTGGCTGCGCCACTTCGACGATCGTCTCGGGCTGTCGCCGGTGGAGGAGCTCAATCACCCTGAATTTTCCGCCGAGATCAGCCTGCCGGTGACAGAGCAGCTGCTGGCCGATAAGCCTCAACATGTGATCGCCCGTCATCGCCCCGAGCTGTTCGACCCTAAGTTTGGCATCAAGATGACCGTACCCGAGGCGCTCTACAATCAGGGCGAGATCTATAACCTCAGCATCTCCCGCGGCACCTTGACCGATGAGGACAGATTCAAGATTAATCAGCACATTACCAGCACTATCAAGATGCTGGAGAACCTGCCCTTCCCGCCAGAGCTGGCCCGTGTGCCTCGCTATGCCTCCACCCATCACGAGACGCTGAAGGGAACCGGCTACCCGAGAAAGCTTACCGGCGATGAGCTGTCGATACCCGAGCGCATCTTGGTGCTGGCGGATATCTTCGAGGCGCTCACCGCCGCCGACAGGCCCTATAAGAAGGCCAAGCCGCTGAGCGTCGCCATCGATATCCTGCATAAGATGGTGCTGGACAGCCACGTGGATGGCGAGGTGTTTAAGCTGTTTCTCTCTAGCGGCATCTATCTGGAGTATGCCGAGCGTTATCTGGAGCCGGAGCAGATAGACGTGGTGGATATCGAAAAATATCTGGCGGCTTAGCTTGTTGGCATTAGCGGTTGTTGGCATTAGCGCGCGGAGAAAGCAAGGACACTCATCTTCCAGGAACTTAACTTCCAGGCATTTATCGTCTAGGCAGGAAGGTATCTTCCAGATAATGAATCGAGGTCTCTCCCTGCTGCACTTGAGGATCGGCCAGCAGCGCCCTAAGTAGGGGCACATTGGTCTTAACGCCAGTGATAGTCAATTCATCCAGTGCGGTGCGCATGCGGGCAATCGCCTGGGCTCTGTCGTCGCCCCAGGTGATCAGCTTGGCGATCATGGCGTCATAATAGGGCGGCACACTCGCGCCGGGGGACAGGTGGGACTCCCAGCGCACCCCCAAGCCGCCGGGCACCATCAGTCTGTCTATTCGCCCTGGCGAGGGGGCGAAGCTGGCGGGGTCTTCGGCGTTGATGCGACACTCGATGGCGTGGCCCTGAGGCCGAATTAACGACTCTTTCAAGGCCAGGGGCTGGCCCTGGGCAATAAGCAGCTGCTGCACTAACAGGTCGACTCCGGTGACCATCTCAGTGATGGTGTGCTCCACCTGAATGCGGGTATTCATTTCCATGAAGTAGAACTCGCCATCCTGATAGAGAAACTCCAGGGTACCGGCGCCGCGGTAGCCGATGGCCTCACAGGCCCTGATGCAGCTCTCACTTATCTGCTGGCGCTGCTCGGACGTTAACCCGGGCGCCGGGGCGGATTCGATCACTTTCTGCTGGGCTCTTTGCAGCGAGCAGTCTCGCTCGCCGAGTGAGATGCAATGGCCCTGATGGTCGCACAGCACCTGCACCTCGATATGACGTGGGCGGGTGAGGTATTTCTCCAGGTAGACGCCGCCATTGCCGAAGGCGGCCTCGGCCTCCTGGCGGGTGAGTGCAATGGCCCCAAGCAGCTGAGCCTCATCCTCGACGACCCGCATTCCCTTACCGCCGCCTCCGGCGGTGGCCTTGATGATTAGCGGGTAACCTATCTGGGCCGCGATCTCTAGACTCTGGGCTTCGTCATCACCCAGCAGGCCGTCTGAGCCGGGCACGGTCGGCACGCCTGCGGCCTTCATGGCGGCGATGGCGCTCACCTTGTCGCCCATCAGGCGTATGGTGTCGGCCTTGGGGCCGATGAAGTGAAAGCCGCTGTCGGTGACTTGCTGGGCGAAGTCGGCATTTTCGGCCAGAAAGCCGTAACCTGGATGGATGGCATCGACCCTGGCGAGATCGGCGGCGCCTAGGATGGCGGCGATGTTGAGGTAGCTTTCTTTGGCGGGGGCGGGGCCGATGCAGATCTGCTGGTCGGCGAGCCTCAGGTGGCCGCTATCTTTGTCGGCGCTGGAGTAGACGGCGACCGTCTTGATGCCCAGCTGGCGACAGGCGCGTATGATGCGCAGGGCAATTTCGCCGCGATTGGCGACCAGGACCTTGTCGAATCGACGCATCAAAGCTGTCACCTTAGCCTCCTGGAATTTAGATCTGCCTCTAATCAATCACCATAAGCGGTTGATCGAACTCGACGCCATCGCCGCTCTGGCAGAGAAGTGCGGTTACCACTCCAGCGTGGGGCGCCTGAATTTGGTTCATCATCTTCATCGCCTCTATGATGCAGACGGGTTCGCCCTGTTCGACCCGCTGACCCAACTTGACCAGCGGCGCGGCATCGACTGCGGGGGCGAGATAGAAGGTGCCCACCATGGGAGAGCGCAGCAGCGTTTCCTCATCATAATCTTCCTGCTCGGACGGTTCTCCTGCGCCGGGGGAACTCACGAGAGTGACGCCAGCCTTTTGCCCGCTGGCCGAGGCGGCTGGCTGGCGGCAGAGGCGAATCGACTCCTCGCCCTCTTTGATCTCCAGCTCTGTGATGTCCGATGCCTGCACAAGCTCGATCAGTTTTTTTATCTTGCGAATATCCATGGCTGGCTACTTCTCCTGAGCGGCTCTGACGCGGGCGATGGCCGAGTCCAGGGCGTAGCGATAGCCTTGTTCTCCCAGGCCGCAGATGACGCCGACCGCCTTGTCGGAGAAGTAGGAGTGATGCCTGAAGGCCTCTCTGGCGTGCACGTTGGAGAGGTGCACCTCGATGAAGGGAATGGCGACGCCGAGCAGGGCGTCTCTTAGGGCCACGCTGGTGTGGGTAAAGGCCGCCGGATTGATGATGATGAAGTCGGCGTCGCTCTGATGGATGGCGTCGATCAGCTCATGTTCGGCGTTGGACTGAATATGATCCAGGCTGGCGCCTTGTTCGGCAGCCAGCAGCTTAAGCTGCTCGACGATCTGCGCCAGGGTGTGATGACCATAGTGGCCGGGCTCGCGTCGACCCAGCAGGTTGAGGTTGGGGCCGTTTACCAGGAGAATTTTCACCGCTTTACTCATGCACAACACCTTATGGATTCAGTCTTTTAAGTCAGATACCTGCAACTTAGCACACTTATCGGCGATTTTGGCGTCCCGTTAGCAAAAATCAAGGTGAGGCAAAGAGAGAGGATGGATTAGAACTGCTTCTGTCTGAGGGCCTTGGTGGCGCCGCGCTGTTTCTTGGTATCGATCCGTCTGCGCTGACTGGCCTTGGTCGGCTTGGTGGCGACACGTTTCTTGGCGGTATGGCCGACGCTGGCCACCAGGGCGATAAATTGTTCCAGCGCCGTCTGACGGTTGGCGTCCTGGCTGCGGCTTGCCTGACACTTGATGATGATCTTGCCGCTCTTGGTGATGCGGTGGTCGGCCTTGGCGAGCAGGCGTTGCTGGTAAAACTCCGGCAGCGAGGATTGGCGAATGTCGAAGATCAGCTGAGCCGCGGTGGAGACCTTGTTGAGGTGCTGGCCACCGGTGCCGCTGGAGCGGATGAATTGCCATTCCAGTTCGTTATCGGCTATTTGGACGCGCTGAGAGATCTTTATCAACTAGGGCTCGCTTGCGGCATGTTCGGCTTATTTGATCTAGACCTGTATCATTGGCTAGTCAAAATGATGCAAAATGGTCGCCAAATTAGGCGCCTTCTCGGAGTGTGAGTATGTTATGTCAAATCGCCGATATCACCAATGGGGTGATCAGTTTATTTGCCAGCGGGCGATTGTCGACCCAGGACTATTGCAACAAGATAGTCCCCATCATTGAGGAATATCAGCAGGCCTCGGGTAAGGTGTGCCTCTATATCGAGGCCGACGTGCTGCTGGAAGGCTGGGAGAGCCAGTCGCTCTCGGGCGTGGGTGAGCTGCAACTGCCCAGGTTCGATGCCTTGGTGCTGGTGGGCGGGCCCGATTGGTTTGGTAACGCCGTGCGTCTCATGGGCCCCTTTATGCAAGGGGAGGTGGCGTGGTATGCTCTCGAGGATAAGCCCCAGGCTATTGAGTGGATCACCGCTAAGCTGAGTTGTCCGCTGGTGCGCGAGTCTTAGGCTCGGTGACTGGGAACAACATTATCTGACCTCCTAAAGGAATATCTTCATGTTAAAATCTTCACTCTCTCTGACATCTGCTGCACTGGCCCTGGCTCTGATGGCGTCACTTTCTGGTTGTGCTCCCGAGGTAGGTAGCGAAAAGTGGTGTAAGCAGATGGAAGATAAGCCTAAGGGTGACTGGACGGCCAACGAAGCCGCCGACTACACCAAGCACTGCGTATTCAAGTAATGGCGTAGCGGGTGGCAAGTGTGATCTGGCTGGCATGACGGGAGGAATCTCCTGTCAATTTAGCGATAGCCGTGGAACTATTTGCCACCCCTTGAGTCTGATTACTCGACCTTTTTACGCTTTTCCCCTTTGGAGTTTGCTTGAGTCGCTTCTTTCGACAACTGGTTTACAAGATTGCCTTGATGATGATCGCCGTGGTCGCACTGCAGTTTGCAGGGGCGAATCTTGGCGCGCATCAGTTGCATCTTGGCAGCCATGAAGAGGAGAGCGAAACCCATCCCCATCTGCAGTTTACTGCCGAAGTGGTGAGCCTGGCTCAGTGTGTCGATTGCCAATGCGCCTTCGATGAGCCCGAGCTAGAGACGCCACATCAACACCAGATCAGCAAGACAGAGACTCAGACCTTCGATCTCTGCCTCGACTGCCAGTGTCATGGCGGTCACGTGACCTTAGTGTCTCAGCTGGCCCTGACCCCTTCTGTGCCCGTGAGCGATGAACCCGCGAGCGCCAGATTGCACTACCTGCCACCAGAGCAACAAGCGGCCTATCGCCCACCTATCTTACTTTCTTAATCTTCTGAAAATAATGCCTTTTCAGGCCCTGTGCATGGCGCGGGCGCTGTTGGGTTACCGTTTTTTATCGGGCGTTTTCTGTTAACTGCCAGCCCTGGGCCGTGGTGAATTATCTTGCCGCAGGTCGATGCTGTGCATTGCCTGCCTGGCTAAGGTTAGCCATGCCTTGGCGGGCAGCAGAGAAGCCTGATCCTTAAGATTAGGAATTGCGATGAGAAAAAGCTTAATCGCCACCGCATTATTGGGCGCGATATGGGGCGCGCCACTGTTCGCCGAGCCCCTTTACTCAGAAGCGGGAGAAATTGCGCCGGCCCCCTTGCTGGCACAGATAGAGCAGACAGGTTTTCAGGGCTGGGTCGCTCCCTTGATGAGCAAAGTGAATCAACTGCCTGAGATCCAGGCGCAGCAGGCCAAGGTGCGTCAGGCCCAGTTGTTGGTGGAGGCCGCCGATAGGCCCGTCTATAACCCAGAGCTGGGGGTGAGCTACCAAAATGCCAGCGAAGATACCTATACCCTGGAGGTGAGTCAGACCCTGGACTGGGGCGACAAGCGCGGGGTGGCGACACGTGTTGCCCAGCTTGAGGCCGAGATCTTGCTGGCCGATAATCGTCTGGCCCGCAGCCAGCTCTATGGCGAACTCCTGATGGCGTTGGTGGAGCAGACCCAGCAGGCGAAATTACTCGCCTTTCAGGGACGTTTGCTAGAGAGCGCTAAACAGCAGGTCGCCATCGCCAAGCAGCAGCTGGAGGCGGGGGCCATGTCACAAGCCGAGTTGCAGCTGATGCAGCTGGATCTGGCCAGTAAGGCCGCAGATCACGCCGCTGCCGAGCAGGCCTCGCTGGCCGCCGATGCCAGCGTGCTCAGCCGCTTTGGCGAGCTGGAGCTGCCTTTCGCCGAGTTCATCGGCGCCCTCAGCGTCGACACCAGTCAGGAGGTCGGCCCGGATCTGCCCGCCCTAGCCGGAGCCTACCAGCAGGTGATGATGGCCAAGTTGGCCAGCCAGCAGGTGGCGGCAGATACCAGCGCCGATCCCAGTATCAGCCTGAGCGCCGAGCGTGAAGGCGAGGAAAACAAGCTGGGGCTGGGGCTGTCGATCCCGATTCAGATCCGCAACGATTATCGCGAGGCCAAGGCCGCGGCCGGAACCCAGGTCGCCATCGCCGAGCAAGACTATCTGGCCCGTGAGCGTAGCCTCACCCAGGCCGCCAAACTTTTTCACCTAAGCCTACCCAGGCTGCAGCAGCGTTACCGCGAGTGGCGTGAGTTGGTGCTCACCTCTGGCGCTGGTGTGCAGGATGCCCTGTCACAGCAGTGGCGTGCGGGCGACATCAGCACCAGCGACTACCTGCAGGGGCAGAGGCAGCTGGCTAACAGCTATCTGGCTGGCCTCTCTCTCGAGAGCGCCCTCTACCGCAGCTGGCTCGACTGGATGGGGCAGAGCGGTCAGCTCGAGAACTATCTGCAGCGTCAGCTCGGCCGCGAAGGCGTTTAGTCGCGCTAAGACGCTAAAGCTAGCGAGCACATTTTAGCGAGCAGGCTTTAGCAAAACGGATAAAGAATTTAGGTGAAAAGTATGAAAAATCAATCAAATAAAACACGTTTCCTTCAGTTAAGCCCACTGATGCGGGCCATGGGTTTCGGCGTCTTGATGAGTATGACGGCCGTGGGCGGGGTTGCCCTCGGCGCCGAGGTGCATGATCACAAAGCAGAGTCAGCCGAGGGGCAAGTGTCTCAAGAGCAGGCTCACGACAAGGAAAGAGAGCAGGGCGATGAAGCAGCGCTGGGTGGTGAAGAAGCTCATGGCGGTGAGCTGGTGCTCAGCGAGGAGCAGCGCCAGCTGGCGGGAATTCGTGTGGAGCAGGTGAGCAGTCAGGGCTTCAGCCTGGCGGCAGTCGCGACAGCCACACTAGTGGTGGACAGGGAGCGTACCGTGACCCTGGCGCCCCAGCTGGATGTGCGGGTGTTGGCGCGTCATGTGGTACCGGGACAGGAGGTCGCCAAGGGCCAGCCCCTGTTGACTCTGGGGGGCGCAGCCGTGGCTCAGGCCCAGGCGGATTACATCAATGCCGCGGCCGAGTGGGACCGGGTTAAACGCATGAGCCAGAGCGCGGTAAGTGCCAGCCGCCGTCTGCAGGCGCAGGTGGATGCCGAGCTCAAGCGCGCCATACTCGGCGCCCTCAAGATGACGCTGGCGCAGATCAAGGCGCTGGAGTCTGATCCCGAGACCATAGGCAGTTATCAGCTGCTGGCGCCGCTCGGCGGCCGGGTACAGCAGGATGTGGCCATGAAAGGTCAGGTGTTCAGCGGTGGCACCGCCCTGATGCAGCTCACCGATGAGTCTCACCTCTGGGTCGAGGCCCAGGTGACGCCGACCCAGTCTCAACAGATCAAGGTAGGCAGTAAGGCGCTGGTGAAGGTGGGCGACTTTAGCCTGGAGGCCGAGGTGATCGGCCGCTCCCATGAGATCGACAGTGTTACTCGTACCGAGCAGATCCTGGTGGCCTTCGCCAATCCGGGCCACGTGCTGCACGCCGGTCAGTTTGCTGAGATCTATCTGGCCGACAACAGCCAGGATGGGGTGATCTTGCCCGATGCGGCGCTGACCCGCGGCGGTGACGGCGACTGGCAGGTGTTTGTCGAAGAGGGGGATGGCTTCGAGGCCGTCGAGGTCGAGGTGAGTGAGCGCCAACGCGGCATGAACCTGGTGCAGGGACTGAGCCCCAAGATGCGGGTGGTGGTCTCGGGCGCCTTCTTCCTGGCGTCAGAGCAGGCCAAGTCAGGCTTCGACATTCACAACCACTAAGAGGTAGCCCTTATGCTTCAGAAACTTATCGATAGCGCGATACGCAATCGGCTTCTGGTGGCCCTGGCGCTGCTGTGTGGTGTGGTAGCCAGCGTCGCCATGTTACCTAAGCTCAATCTCGATGCCTTTCCCGATGTCACCAATGTGCAGGTGACGGTTAACACCGCCGCCGAGGGGCTGGCGGCCGAGGAGGTGGAAAAGCTGATCAGCTACCCGGTGGAATCGGCCATGTATGCCTTGCCGTCGGTGACCGAGGTGCGCTCTCTGTCACGCACCGGCCTTTCCATAGTGACTGTGGTGTTTGCCGAGGGCACAGATATCTACTTTGCCCGTCAGCAGGTATTCGAGCAGTTGCAGGCCGCCAGGGAGATGATCCCTGACGGGGTGGGGGTGCCCGAGATAGGCCCCAATACCTCGGGACTGGGACAGATCTATCAGTATATATTGCGGGCTACGCCTGAGTCCGGTATAGATGCCGCCGAGCTAAGGAGCCTTAACGACTATCTGGTGAAGCTCATCATGATGCCGGTGGGGGGCGTGACCGACGTGCTCTCCTTCGGGGGCGAGGTGCGTCAATATCAGGTGCAGATAGAGCCCAACAAGCTGCGCAGCTATGGCCTCTCCATGGCCCAGGTGACCCAGGCGCTGGAGAGCAACAACCGCAACGCAGGTGGCTGGTTTATGGACCAGGGACAGGAGCAGCTGGTGGTTCGCGGCTACGGCTTGCTGCCTGCGGGTGAGGCTGGCCTGGCGGCGATCGCCCAGATCCCACTCACAGAGGTGGGCGGCACGCCGGTGCGGGTGGCCGACATCGCCAAGGTAGACTTTGGCGCCGAGATCCGTGTTGGCGCGGTCACCATGACCCGCCGCGACGATGCCGGAACGCCAAAGGCGCTGGGCGAAGTCGTCGCCGGCGTGGTGCTTAAGCGTATGGGGGCTAACACCAAGGCGACCATTGACGATATCTCGGCCCGCACCGCCATGATAGAGCAGGCCCTGCCCAAGGGCGTCTCCTTCGAGGTGTTCTACGATCAGGCGGATCTGGTGAACAAGGCGGTAGAGACGGTGCGCGATGCCCTCTTGATGGCCTTCCTGTTTATCGTGGTTATCTTGGCGCTCTTCCTGGTGAACCTGCGTGCGACGGCACTGGTGCTGCTCTCTATCCCAGTCTCCATCGGTCTGGCTTTGATGGTGATGGCTTACTTTGGCATGTCGGCTAACCTGATGTCCCTCGGCGGGCTGGCGGTGGCTATCGGCATGCTGGTGGATGGCTCAGTGGTGATGGTGGAGAACATCTTCAAGCACCTGACCCAGCCGGACAGACGCCATATCGATCAGGCCAAGGCGCGGGCCTCTGGCGAGTGTGACCCCTACCACGGCGAGGAAGATGGCCTGGGAGAAGGAGAGCGCAGCGGCATCGCCCTGAGGGTAATGCTGGCGGCCAAGGAGGTGTGCAGCCCCATCTTCTTCGCCACCGCCATCATCATAGTGGTATTTGCGCCGCTGTTTGCCCTGGAAGGGGTAGAGGGCAAGCTGTTCCAGCCCATGGCGGTGAGCATCATCCTGGCCATGGTGGCGGCGCTGTTTGTCGCCCTGATCGGCGTGCCAGCCCTTGCCGTCTATCTGTTTAAGCGCGGCGTGACCCTGAGGGAGAGCCCGGTACTCAAGCCGGTGGAGGCCCTGTATCGTCACCTGCTCAGTGCCACCATGGGCAGGCCCAAATTAGTGCTAGTGACGGCGGTGACCCTGTTCGGCATCAGCATGGCGCTGCTGCCGAGGCTAGGTACCGAATTTGTGCCCGAGCTCGAGGAGGGCACCATCAACCTGAGGGTGACCCTGGCGCCAACCGCCAGCCTGGCCACCTCGCTGGATGTGGCGCCCAAGCTAGAGGCCATGTTGATGACCTTTCCCGAGGTCGACTATGCCTTGAGCCGTATCGGCGCCCCGGAACTGGGGGGCGACCCTGAGCCTGTGAGCAACATAGAGATCTATATCGGCCTCAAGCCGATCGAGGAGTGGGAACACGCCGAGACCCGTCTCGAGCTGCAGCGCAAGATGGAAGAGAAGCTGAGCGTCTTCCCCGGCCTGCTGTTTACCTTCTCCCAGCCCATCGCTACCCGTGTCGATGAGCTGCTATCTGGGGTGAAGGCCCAGCTGGCGATCAAGCTGTTTGGCCCGGATCTCGAGGTGCTCTCCAGCAAGGGGCAGGAACTTAGTGAGCTGGTGTCGAGTATCGAGGGGGCGGTGGACGTCTCCCTGGAGCAGGTGTCTGGCGAGGCCCAGCTTGTGGTGCGTCCCAAGCGCGATCTGCTGGCCCGCTACGGCATCAGCGTCGATGAGGTGATGAGCCTGGTGAGTCAGGGAATAGGCGGTGTCAGCGCCGGGCAGGTGATCGACGGCAACGCCAGATACGACATCAATGTGCGTCTGGCCAGCCAATATCGCAGCGCGCCCGATGCGCTGGAAGATCTCCTGCTCAGCGGCGTAAACGGTGCGACCGTACGCCTGGGCGAGGTGGCCGATGTGGTGGTCGAGATGGCGCCGCCTAATATCCGCCGTGACGATGTGCAACGCCGGGTGGTGGTGCAGGCCAACGTGTCGGGACGCGACATGGGCTCTGTGGTGAAGGATATCTACGCCATAGTGCCTCAGGCGGATCTGCCGCCGGGTTATACGGTCGTGGTCGGCGGTCAGTATGAGAACCAGCAGCGGGCTCAGCAGAAGCTGATGTTGGTGGTGCCCATCTCCATCGCCCTGATCGCCCTGCTGCTCTACTTCTCTTTCGGCTCCATCAAGCAGGTGGGCCTGATCATGGCCAACGTGCCGCTGGCGCTGATTGGCGGCGTGGTGGCCCTCTATATCAGCGGCACCTATCTGTCAGTGCCCAGCTCTATCGGCTTTATCACACTGTTTGGCGTGGCGGTGCTTAACGGCGTGGTGCTGGTGGACTCGATCAACCAGAGGCGTGCCTCGGGAGAAGCCCTCTACACCAGCGTGTATGAAGGCACTGTGGGCCGCTTACGCCCCGTGCTGATGACGGCGTTGACCTCGGCGCTGGGGCTGATCCCAATACTCCTGTCTAGCGGTGTGGGCAGCGAGATCCAAAAGCCGCTGGCGGTGGTGATCATAGGCGGCCTGTTTAGCTCTACCGCGCTGACGCTGCTGGTGTTGCCGACCCTGTATCGCTGGCTCTACGAGACCAAGGCGCTTAAGGGGGGCAAGGAGTTGGAAGCCCTAGACTAGTTTGTTGCACCAAGACCAAGTGATTCGATGGGGCCAGGGACGGCCGGAGGCAGCGGTGCTTTCAGTTTGCCATCGCGGTTGCGTCTCCTTGGTGACGCTTTGGGGCACAAGAAGTCTCCTTTTCTGTTTCTCCCTATCCCTAACCTGTGGGGAGAGGCTGCAAAGGGGAGTGCCCTTTAGTGAGCACGCGCGGCAGGATGCCGCGCTTTTTCCTATTATCTCCTATCTCCTGTAGCAGAGGTTTTGTTACATTTTATTGACAATTCTGGACTCCCACTTTAGATTGACCGCCAAGGAATTCTCGTCAAATTAAGGATGATAGATGTTTGCCATCACCCGTAAATTATTGCTCCCTCTACTTGCTCTTTTGAGCGCTTTTCCGTCTCTTGCGGTCACTAACTGGGTCGATTTCAAGATTATCGACGGCCACATAAACCTTCCCGTGACCATTAATGGCATAGAGGGACGCGCCATCTTAGATAGTGGCTCCCAGGTCAATGCCATCAATTTGAGTTTTATCAATCGCCATGGTTTTGAGTTTGCCAAGGGGGGCAAAATCAATATCAAAGGGGTTTACGGCACCGAGACACGTCAGCTGTTTAACAATGTTAAAGCCAACTTGTTTGGCGCCGATATCGAGCTCGATCAGCTGGCGGGCCTGAGGATCGGTCATCATGAGGTACAGCTGCTACTCGGGGCCGGATTGCTTGAGAAATTTATCTTTCAGATTGATTATCCTAACCAGAGAATGAGGTTATTTGAGCGAGACTCGGTGGATCTGGCTAAGCTGGAAAATATTCGCATGGAGATGGATCGTGGTACGGGTCAGCCAGTTGTTCAGGTCGGCCTCAATGGCGAGAAGAAAGCCTGGCTTATCTTAGACACTGGCAACAGCGGCGGCTTGTTTCTAAAGCGACTGATGGCCACGGAAAATGATTGGTTAGACAAGTTTGGCAAGGAATCCGGTATGGGTGTTGGGGTGAATGGCATGGCGAGTACAGACAACTTTCGCATGCCCGAGGTGGAGTTTGGCCCCTTCACGCTGGAAAATGTAATGGTAAGCGTACCCGGTGAGGGAGAGGTTGAGCAAATATCTGGCCAGGCGAGTACCAGCTTCTCTCACATCAGAGGCAAGAATATTAAAGGTCTAGTGGGTTACGACGTGCTTAAACATTTCGTGTTAACCATAGATTATAAGAGTGGCCATATGCATGTCGGTCTGCCAGAAGAGTCGTAAGGCGCTAAAGTTTTTCACTTCGATTTTATCTGAAGCTGACAGAAGCTGTGCTTCTGTCAGCGCACGTTTTATGCTTGATAGGTTCAAGGTTCACAGCAGTCTCTCTAGTCTCTGTCGACAGAGAATCCGCTTCAGTTCACTTTAGTTGTTGGTCCGGCATTCACAAATTTCCTAAAGAAATCTAGCCGCATTTGATGACAAACTGTCCGTTGCGATAGCTAGGCTTGAGGGTTATCGAATGTCGCAGCTGTATCTCTCTTCTCTAGTTTATTTGACGTTTTGTCACTCGTTTCTCTGAGCCCTCTCTTTGGGCAATTCTGCCGTTTAAAATAACTTTTAAACTAGTCATTATTTCGAGCGCCTACTCCTTGCTTGGTTTGAGTTATTATTAGTTTTTTCAGGTTTCATCTCGATGGTTAGAGTTTCATGGTTTTGGTTAATATGTAATTTATGGGCTATTTGTGTTACATTTTTGCCTATAAGCTTTCACTTGCGCCCTGTGTTGTCGGATTTTGTCAGGTCAATATGTTGGTTCTGATGGCGCCGACAGTTATTTTTATAGTTTGAATTAAAATGATTATGACTAAGTCTTTATTGGGGCTTTCCGGAGTTACTAAGCCTTGATGGAGCTCAGTCTTGATGGGGTAAGGCACAGTGGCGGACATGTCCCTCACTATCCATGGGGCAGATGGCAGTGTGAAAGTAGAAACCTAAGTCAATCGAAGAGGATGAATCATGATTCGCTATACCCTTGCGGCCAGTTGTATTGCGCTGGCGCTGAGCGCTAACGCAGGTGCCACCACGGTAGATGAAGAGCTTAAGGCGCTCAAGGCACGCATCGAGCAGCTGGAGGCCGAAAAGGAGCAGGCACCCGAAGCAAAGGAGATGGACAAGTCGATCAAGTTTGGCGGCGCGGCCCGTTTCCAGTATTCCTATGAGGACTATTCCGATGCCAACGCCGATCGCGGTGGTGATTTCGACTTCGATCTCTTCCGTATCGATGTGAACGGTAATCTGGATGACGTTATCTTCTCCGCTCAGTACCGTTGGTTCGAGTATATGAATGTGATCCATCACGCCTGGGTGGGTTACAACTTCGACGATGAGCAGCAGGGTAAGATAGGGGTGACCCAGGTACCTTTCGGTATCCTGACCTACGCCTCGAACAACTACTTCTTCAGCTCTAACTTCTATCTCGGCCTGGAAGACGATTATGACCTGGGCCTGAACTACACCTATAAGAGCGACAGCAACCGACTGGATCTGGCCTTCTACAAGAATGACGAGCAGGGTGGCCTGGACGGCTACGTGTCGGACCGCACCCACAGATATGCCTATGACGTAGTGGGCGTTCGTCTGCCGGGCGAGGGGATCTACGATGCGCCAACGGCGGGCTATGCCGCCGGTGAGAAGAACACCTTCAACGCCCGCTACAGTCATAGCTTTCAATTCGATGAGGTTAAGCTTGAGCTGGGGGTATCGGGCCAGCTGGGTCAGCTTGAGATCGAGAACGGCACAGATGGCGATCAGGTCGCGGCGGCGCTGCACGGCGTGGTCAACTACGATCGTTGGAATCTCAAGTTGCAGCTCACTGACTACAAATATGATGTCGATGGCATGGATGTGGAGCGCATGGTGGTGGCCGCCTATGCCTTCTATGACTCGATCCCCGCCGAGGCGACCAGTTATGTGGCCGACCTAGCCTATAGCCTGCCGGTGGCCTGGGGGCCTGTGTCAAACCTGACCTTCTACAACGACTACTCGCTTGTTACCGATAAGCCTGGCGGGCAAAAAGATACTTTCATGAACGTGACTGGGGTGGCGGTCACCGCAGGTGGCCTCTATACCTATTTCGATTTCGTGGTGGCCGAGAACCAGCCCTTCATCGGTGGTTCCATGGTGGGTGATGGCGGTACTAATAAGCGCTTTAACATCAACTTTGGCTACTACTTCTAGTGGGCTAGTGTGTGAGCTAATAAAAAACCGCATCACTTGATGCGGTTTTTTTGTGTTGGTCAGCTAAGGGGTAATAGCAAGCCTTAACTGTCGCTCAGCGCGTAGCCGCCTTTGAGGTGGGCTATCTTGTTAAAGCCGAGTCTATGTAGCGCCTGGGCTGCCACCAGTGAGCGGCTGCCGCTACGACAGACCAGCACCCATTCGGCGTCGCTCTCCTGCTTATGTTCCTGCACGAACTGCACTAGCCTGGTCATAGGCACGTTGATCGTCTGCTCACCCAGAGCCCCCAGCTCATGTTGCAGGGCGTATTCGTGGGGCTCGCGAATATCCAGTAACTTAAGCTGCGGCGACTGACCCACCTGTAGCTGCAGCGACTGGCTATCGTACTCTTTCACCTTGGCCTTGCTGCAACCGCCGGTGTAGGCGCCGCAGATGATCTCGCTGCCGGCTTCATCCTTGAGATGGGTATCCAGTCTCGCTTTTTGCTGCTCGAACTGCGTCATAGAGATGGTGCCGTTGATCACCTCGTTGAGCAGCGGATTGACCCTGAACTCGGCGGCGAAGCTGGTGGTGAACTCGTTGTTGTAGTCGTGGCTCGGGCAGAGCAGGGTGTCGTCACCAATCAGGCTGTGTAGCAGCTTGAGGCTGTTGTACATCTGCTTGGCGCAGCTGCTGTCGAAGTTGGTGCGGCCCAGGCTGCCCATCAGGACGAGGTCGCCGCAGAAGGCGTAGATCACCTCGCCTTGGGGCGAGCATAGCAGGAGGCTAATGCTGTCATTGGTGTGGCCAGGAGTAGCCAGCTTCACCAGAGAGTACTGACCTAGGGAGATTGCCTGCGCCGGTCTGGCGCCTATCTCGGTGAGCTGGTGATCCACTGGCCAGCCCAGATGATCGCTTGCCTGCTGTGGCAGATAACGGGCGGCTAATGCCACGCGGCCCGAGACATGATCGGCGTGACCATGGGTGTCGATGAAGGCGATAGGCTCGAGCTGCTGGCACTGCAGCAGGGTGTCGATACGCTGATCGAGTTCCGGCAGGGGATCGATAACCACCGCCTGTTTACTCTCTTGGTCGGCATAGATCCAGCTGCAGCTGGAGCCAGACTTGAGCTGGACCAGGCCGTTCAGCGGCTGCTTATCTGCTGCTGCCTCATTACTGCTCAGGGTGAGACAGCTGTTGCCTAGGGCGTTGGCGGCAGATTGAATGCGCTCGCAGGCTAGATCCACCTCAGATTGGGTCATGGCCGGGCCGAAGGAGAGGCGAATGGCTGACTCGCTCTGCCAGGCCGGGAGGCCCATGGCATCGAGCACGAAGCTGCGGGTGACCTTAGAGCTACAGGCCGAGCCTGAGCTGACACGGATATTGGCGGCGTCGAAGAGATCCATGATCTCCTTGCTGCTAAAGCCGGGCACGGCAAAGTTTAAGGTGGTGGGCACGCTGTTGTCGAAGCTGTGGTTAAACACCAGGGTCGGGAAGGCGCGCTTCAACGCCTTGGCCAGCTGCTCACGATAATCGATGAGGGTAGACAGGCTATGGAAGGCGCTGTCTTGCTCGGCCAGCAGCATGGCGAACACCTGATTCAGGGCGGCCATGCCCGGCAGGTTCTCTGTGCCCGAGCGTAGTCCGCCCTCCTGGCCGCCACCTGCGATGAAGGGGGTGAAGGGGGCGCCATCACGTATATAAACGAAGCCGATCCCCTTGGGGGCATACAGCTTATGACCGCTGAATGGCGCATAGTCTATGCTGGTCTGCGCCAGGGCTAAGGGGCGTTTGCCCAGGGCCTGGACGCAATCCACCATCCAGAACACCTCAGGGTTGTGCTTACGAATGCAGGTATCGAGTGCCTTAAGATCTTGATAGACGCCGGTTTCGTTATTGACCGCCATGGTGCAGATCATCAGGGCGTTGGGCACCTCTGCGGCGATGAAGTCGAGATCCAGTGCGCCCTTGTCGTCGACGGGAATCGCCTTGAGCTCGGCGCCTATCTCTAATAGTTGATTCCAGTGGGCCAATGAGTTGGGCACCGCCTTATGTTCGGTCGCGCCATAGAGTAGGCTGTACTGCTTGTTGGGATCCAGGCTGGCCTTGGCCTTGGTGAGGGCGGAGAGAATGGCGGTCTGTATGCCTTCGGTGGCGCCGCTGGTAAAGATGATATTGCCCTGGCCGCTTCCCAGGATCTGCTTGGCGCGCAGGCGGGTCTGCTCCATCAGGCTCTTGGCTTTCAGGCCCGTGATATGGCTGCTCGAGGGGTTACCGAAAAGATCTTCCATGGCACCCAGTGCGGCCTTGGCTGCCTGAGGCAGTACCGGAGTGGTCGCGTTGGCGTCTAGATAGATCTGGCTAAGCGGGGATGTGTGGTGCATGGGATACTCGCTTCTTGCTGTTTTTATTATTAGAAAAAATTCCCATATAACAAAAAGGTATATGTAATTCGATGTGGCTATATTAGCAGCTTGTGAGTATTGATCAAGATCATGTTTTTGGCGCCAAACAGGCATTTCTAAGTGAGGTTTGTACAAGAGGCTTGGAATGAGAATGCAGTGGGAGTCGCATAAGAGAAGCGGCATCAGAGGCTATGTGGCTGGGGCTGAGCGTCGGTATCCGGCATGGTGGGCGAGGATAAGTCCAGGTAACATTTTGTATCAGATGGGGATGAGGCGAGAATGAGATAATGCAAAACGCCCGCGACAGGCGCGGGCGTTAACATACAGCAAGAGCCAATAGACTCTAAATCTTTACCTTGATGACGACCTTGCGCACCTTCTGCGGCGTCGCCGACACGCCCGGCATATGCATGTCCTGGGGGAAGAAGAGGGCAAACATCCCGGCCTTGAAGGGAATAAAGGCGGCGCGCGCCTTGTTCGACTCATAGTCAAACTCGGCGTAGTCGTGTTTGTCGTAGTAGGGTTTCGATGGGGTCTGATCCGCCAGGGGCAGATAGCCAAACTCCTCTTCGCCGCTCACCACATACTGGACGTCGATATATTTGCGATGCACCTCGAAGGGTTCGACCTCTCTGGGTTTGGTCTCATAGTCGTTGACGATGACAAAGATATCTTTGCCCTCCAGCTCATAGTTGCCCACCGGTAGCTGGTTGAAATCTGTCTCTTTGAGGTGTTGCAGTGCCTTGGCAATGCGCGGTCCCAGGTGGGTGTAGTGTGCCAGGTTATCTAAGGTGTCTAAGATCATGATTGGAGGCTCGGGCTTGTAAAGAGCCGATAGTGTAGCAGGCTTTTTGGTCGGCAAGATAGCCTGGGGTGTAGCAGCTTATCTAGCGGTTAGGTGGAGGAATTAGGCGGGGGAATATTGCAGCTCTCCCTGAAGGCCTGCCACCACTTGACGTGTCTGCGCATCTGGGATTTTAGCTGCTCCGGCAGGGCGCCTGGTTGCTCGCCGAAATAGTGCTCGATGAAGGCCTGATGGTTACTGCCTGCAAAGAGGGCGAGTAGCGGTTCACTCAGGCGATAATGCAGCTGATTGAGCTGTGACAGATAGGCCTGAGTCTGGGCCAGGTAGTATTTATGAAACACATTCTGCAGTATCTCCTGTTTGCGGTTGGCATGATTGGGACGACAGGCGACCGACGCGCTGTGTCGCTGCAGATAGTCGTTGAGGGCAACAAGTTGTGCCTGACTGTAGGCGAGGGATCTCAGGTATCTCTGTAGAAGTGTTTGGTGAGCCATGAGAGCGAGGGCGGGCTCTATCTGGGCCGTGTCTATCTGCTGCCACTGGCGCTGCTTGATGTGACCTTTGATGCTCAGCAGCTGGCCGATGGATGATTCGAGCTCGAAGCGACCAGCGCGCATCTCATCGAGTACCAAGGAGTCGTAGCCGATAAACAGGCTCTTGGTGATGCTCTTGTCTCCGGTGAGCACCCGATTAAAGTAGGTCATCGCATCAGCTTGTTTCTGCTGGAGTGCCTGTGTCAGCTTGGTCTTGAGCTCCCCCTCATCCAAGGTGTCGATACAGGCGGGTGCCAGCTGAATAAAGCTTATCTGATAGATGAGTTGTTGACTGGGCGGTGCCACCTTGCCCAGGGTGCTGTTGTGGTCGGCGATGAGGCGGCCCAGGGGGCAGTGGCCCAGAGACAGGGTGTCGAGAATCGAGATGGTGATCGAGGCCTGTTCCTGCCTGTCGGCCTTGCCAAGCTGCATGGGCTTAAACTCCGGGGGCGAGTAGGGCTGGTCTATCACATGGGCCAGTCGCTGACTGTAGTCCTGCCAGAGATAATCCACATCCTTGGCGCGCTGACAGCCAGGCAGCCAGAGCAAGAGACAGAGCAATAGCAAGAGACAGAGCATCAGCAGGCCCTTGGTCGTTCGTCTGATGTGAGTCTGTGGCAAGTTGACTCCTTCCGAGAGTGGGGTGAATTCAGGCTAGGTTTTTCTGCACAGCCTCTCGGGTCGCTTGCAGGCCGTGGCGCTCGAAACTATCACTGAGGCAGGAGATGAGCCTGTCGTTGAGCCTGAGGCTAACCCTGATGGCCTCTGTGTTTGTGGCTATCTCCAATCCGGCGAGCATTAGGTGGCAGCCAGAAATATCTCTATAGGCGATCTGGGTTTCCTTGCCAAGGCTAGCCCTGCCTGTGAGGGGGATATTGATAAAGGCGATCGCCCGAGGGGTAAAAACGATCTCTTGTTTCAGTAATGCGCCAGCCCAGATGAGCATGGCCAGGCAGTAGCCTATGAAGAGGCACCATTGGTCATCGAAGGCGCTTAGGAAAAGCTGCTTTATGATAAACAGGCTGGCCGTCAGCGTGATGATGACGTAGGCGAGTGTTTGATAGGGCTTAATTGTTACCGTGTCGTCCATTTTGATCCTCAGTGACCTCCTGCCACCGGCCTATTTTAATCGCGCTGACAAGTTTAGTGCAATTCTTATAGAATGGCTTAAGTCACGCACACAGATAAATTCAGGGAGCCGAGTTAGGTGCTTAAGTTACGTTTTCTTGCCGGGCCGACCGCCTACAAACAGATCGCCGAGCAGGGGCTGAAACCCGAGCTCTTCACCCAGGTGTTGGCTGCCTCGGGTGGGCCAAAATGGCTTGGCATAGCCGCGCTGGATAAGTATCTGTTTGGCACCTTCTTCAAGGCGAGACAGACGCCGCTCTATACCCTGGGTGCCTCATCTGGCGCCTGGCGCCTAGCTTGTTTGGCACAGCAGGAGCCCCTGGCGGCCTATGAGCGGTTGGAGCGGGAATATATTGGCCAGCGTTACGAGACCAAGCCCACGGCGAGCGAGGTGTCGCATAAGGTAGCCGGTATCGTCTCTGGCATATTGGGGGCGCAGCAGGGGGCGGATATCGTCGGCAATCCTGTGATCAAGAGCCATTTCATCGCCTGTCGTGGCCGTCATCTCAACCGTTTGTCCCACAGAGCGGCACTTGGCGCCGGTCTTGCCACCACGGCGGTCACTAATCTGCTGAGTCGTCGCACCCTGGGATGGCACTTCGAGCGTTACCTGTTTGGCAGCGGCGGCGCAGCCTCGCCTTTTAATGAATTAAAGGATCTGCCTGGTCGTCACCTGGCCCTGACCGGGGAGAATATTGCCCAGGTTCTGCTGGCGACCGGCTCTATCCCCTGGGTGCTGGCACCTGTTGAGCGCATCGAAGGCGCTCCCGCCGGGCACTATTACGACGGTGGCATCACAGATTATCACTTCGATCTGCCCCTGGCCCACGCGCCTGGATTGACCCTGTATCCCCACTTCTACAGCAAGATCCTGCCCGGCTGGTTCGACAAATCCTTGCCCTGGCGACGGGCCAAACATAACTATGACAATGCCCTGATCTTGGCTCCTAGCCAGGAGTATTTGAGCCAACTTCCCTATGGCAAACTGCCGGACCGAAATGACTTCAGTCGCCTTAATACAGAGGAGCGGATACGCTATTGGCGACAGGCGGCGCAGATGAGTGAGGTGCTGGCAGAGGACTTAGATAAGGTATTAAATAGTGGCGATATTATGCGTCACATTAACACTTTCTAATGAAGTGGCTGCAACAAAAGGGAATCTTTCTGGGTCTAATAAGCGAAGGACCTGGTATTTTGATTGGCATGGCATCGCCGATCCAATAATGGCGTTTCGAGCAGTAATTTTGACAACTGCTACACTTTATCATTATTGCTCCTTGGTTAATTTTTAGTCGCACTGACTCGACACTCACGGCGATCACCGACCAAGGGGGAGGAGGTTGCTATGTTGACTCAAGAGATGGCGTTGATCACCCGCGACGAACTACTTTTGCCCGACGGCAGAATAGAGATACGAGTGGCGGGGCCTAGCAGCTTGAAACTGATTGCCGAGGTGCTCAAGGGGCACTTCCCCCTAGCCTTTGCCATGTCCCGGCCTCAGGCCAATCCCCCCTGTTATCCGCTGGCGACTCAGTGCGAGATCATAGATTTTAATCAGCTCGAAGACGATTGTTTAGGCCTGGTGCTGGAAGGCAAGCAGAGGGTGAAGATCTTCTCGGCGGCCAAGCGGCGCGACGGTAACTGGATCGCCAGGACGCTGAGCTGTAACAATTGGCGTGAAGAGCCTATCAAGGGCGAATTTGAGCTGATCAGTGCAGCACTAGAGCAGTTCTATCTGGTCAATCCCGCCCTGCAGGAGCTATATGCGGATCTGCACTTGGAAGATGCCACCTGGGTCAGCCAGCGTTGGCTAGAGGTGCTGCCCCTGTATAATCGTGACAAGCAGGTGTTGGTCAATCAGCCCGATTGTCACAAGACGATGGATTTTGTACTCGAATTGATCAAGTCCCACGCCGGGCAATAATTTGCTCTCATCCGGGCTGCAATTTTTGTTACCATGGCCACTCCTTCATCTTTAGGCCTTTCTGTCATGGTTCGCGCGGCTCAAGCCTCCTTCATAGTCTTACCTCAAACCCAAAATCCCCCGGCGAGTGTTTACGACTATTTCTGTCAGCGGTTCGATAATATTTCCGCAGATATTTGGCGCGAGCGCTTCATCCAGGGCAAGGTGCATTGGCAAGATGGTCAGCCGCTGGAACTTACCACAGCCTATCGACCCCAGCAGAAGGTTTACTATTACCGCGAGGTCGCCCATGAGGAGACGCCTCCCTTTAGCGAGTCGATTCTGTATCAAGATGAGCAGATAGTGCTTGCTAACAAGCCCCATTTCATGGCCCTGCATCCGGGTGGCGAGGTGATCAATCAGTGTTTAATCAATCGGCTAAGGGAGCGCACCGGCTGTGAGACGCTGATCGCCGCCCATCGTCTTGATCGCGCCACCGCGGGCATAGTCCTGCTGGTCAAGCAGAGTGACAGCCGCGACGCCTACCATGGCCTGTTTCGCCATGGACAGATCACCAAGGAGTATCAGGCTTTGGCGCGTCTTACCCCAGAGCTACTGGCTGAGTATCACGCCGGTAAACTTAGCCTGCCCAGACGCTGGACGGTGAAGAATCGCATCGATAAGGGCACCCCCAGCTTTACCATGCGCATCGTCGACGGTGAGGCCAACAGCCACTCGGAGATCGTCCTGGTGAGCGTCGAGGGAGAGATTGGTCGTTTCGAGCTGATGCCGATCACCGGCAAGACCCATCAGCTGCGCCTGCACATGAACAGCCTGGGGATGCCGATCCTTAACGATAATTTTTATCCGACTCTATTACCCAGAAGCGCCGAGGATGTTGCCCAGCCGATGAAGCTGCTGGCGCGTCGTCTCGCCTTCACAGATCCAGTCACCGGTCGAAAGCTGGATATCTGCCTGCCGGAACTGTCTCTTTAGCTCTGTTGCTGACCGGGCCTAGCCCTTGCGAGACTTAGTCTTTGAGGGACTGGCGCGGCGGCAGAAACTCTGTGGTGCTCATGTCGCCATGGAGTACGGCTATCTTGGACGGCGCCCCATCTTTGGCGAAGCTGACCAGGCCTATGCCGCTGGCGTTGATCAGCCGCTGACTGCGCATGCCGTTGGGGCGGCGGCCGCGAATCGACATGCGTTTGCGTTTGGTGAACCAGTTCAGCGGCGAGAAATGGCCATAGAGCCAGCCGTTAAACTTGTCGAACACGGGTAACAGCTTCTCGGGAAACTGATTCTTGATGCCGCTCGAGGTGATCTGATAGATCTGCGGCCCCTGAGTGCGAAAGCGAATGCCTATGTCGTAGGCGAAGGAGTAGTGCACATCGCCGGAGAGGATCACGAACTGCTGCGGCGTCTTGCGGTGCAGGAAGATGCTCAGCAGGGTGTTGGCCGTGCCAGGGTGCGCCATCCAGTTTTCGGCGTCCACCAGGAGAGAGGCGCCGATAAAGGTGGCGGTGCGCTGCACCGCCTCGATCAGCTTGACGCCGAACATGGGGGCCGCCGAGACGATAATCACCTTCTCCTGTCCCACCAACTGCTGCTGAAATTCCATCAGGGCTTCCCAGTCCATCAGGCCAGAGGGCTTGGCCAGATTGGATTCGCTGCGCCATCTCTGGGTGCGGGTGTCGAGCACCACCAACTTGGGCGAGGTATTGAGGCTATAGTGCCACTCGTCGAAGCCGAGCAGGGCATCGATCAGCTCATCGTGCTGCGCCTCCTCTCGACCGGCGAGAAACTGTTTGAGTTTAGGCAGAATTGCGGCGCTAAACTTGTTCTTCTGATTGCCCAGCCCCTGAAACACCAGATAGCCGATCAGCGCATTACCTATGATGCGTTTAGAAAAAGCATGGCCGTAGGCCGCCTGTTCCCATTTTGCCGTGAGGTTCCAGTCGTCTGTGATGTCGTGATCGTCGAAGATCATATAGGTCGGCAGATGCGCCAGCAGACGTCTCACCTTGGTCAGCCCCGCCTTAAACTCGAGTAAGTGAACCCACTCCCTCTGCCATCTCTGCTGATTGGCGGGCGACAGGCCGGTCACCTCCTTAGGAATATCGATGAGCTGCCACAGCTCCGGCGACCAGGAGAGCAGATAGAGGGCGACGATTTCCGCCAGACTCACCAGGTGATTCTCGGCGATGGAGGAGGTAAAGATGGGGTGGTTGATATACCAACGCACCAGGGCGCTGCCGGCCGGGTATTCGGTGCGCGGCAACAGCTTCTTGTGCCTCTGGTACATGGCCGCCGGGTGGTAGCTTATCTGCTTGCTATGGGTGAGCGGCGCCTGTTGAAACTCCTCCTCATACAGGCCCAACATCTCTATGACCCTGCCGATGGCGTAAAGCATGGGGCCGGCGACATCATCGACATAGATCTGATCGCCACTCAGCATCATCAGCGCCGGCCGCTCGGCCGCATCCGGGCCATTCTCGAGCAGGGTATCGGCGGCGACCATGGCATCGCTGCTGTGATGATGGGCGTTGCGGCAGGAACCGTGCAGCAGGGTATCGATCTCTGGCTTGATCACCAGATTCGGCGTCTGATTGTCGCCATAGGTCAGCTGTGCCAGCGACGTGAGCAGGTCGCCGTGGCGACTGTCGCTAAGGCCATAGGGAATGCTGGTGCCGACAGGGTTGAGCCCGGGCTTGCTCAGATAGATGAGGTAGAAGAAGGCGTGAGTACCTAGCTCCAGACACTCGATTGCGTCATCAGCAAGCAGGTGTTGAGTCTCACCCAGGGTGAGGGTTAACTGCGACAGCGGCTCACTGGTCACCAACGTCAGGGTGAAATGGTCTGCGTCGCAGTGACGCAGCATGGGGCCTGTCAGCAGCAGAGGCAGGGTCATGATCAGTCGGCGAGCTTACAGAGCATCGGCTCGGCGCCATAGCCCCAGGTGATGCGCGCCTCACCTTGGTGCTCCCATAGCGACTCGTTGCGCCCCTGATAGCGGCTACCGCTGCCACTGGGCTGGCTGTACATGAGCGAGACGCTATCGCCGAACTCGGCGATCAGGGTGGCAGGCTCGCTGGCAAAATAGCTCACCACCACCTCTTTGGCGGCTATGCCATCGCACTGGTAGCTGACCTCGGCGCTGGGGGCAATGAGGCGATACCTGGCCTGCAGCTCGGCGATACGCATCTGGTAGTTGTCAAACGCGCACCTATGTTTGTCGTCGCTCTTCCAACACTCGTCGCGCCCCTTTATCCAGCCTCTCTGTTCGGCTTTCAAGAGTGGCGGCTGCTCGTTGACGGCCTTGGCGCTGGCGGCCTGGTAGACCTCGGCTAATTGGCGGTCCAGCGCGGCAAGTTCGCTGTCTTGGCAGACAAGGGCCTCTATGCTGGAGAGTTTGTCGCCGTTACAGTCGAAGCTGGGCTGGTTGGCCGTCTGATTCTCTGGCTTGTTAGGCGCCTGGCTCTCGGTTTGCGGCGCGCTTTGCACTGCAGAGGGCACTGTTGAAGAAGACTCGCTATTGGCTTGTGTGGCCTGCTGGCTGCAGGCTGGCAGCAGTATGCTGGCAATGGCGAGTAAGACTAATCTGTTCATGGTTAAGCTCCGAGCTAGGGCCTGATATCCTTGATAATTTAAGAGGATATCCTGTTGCGCCGAGCGCGGCAAATTCCCTTGGATTAAACTCGTTTAATGCTGTCGTCCGGCTGCAAGTCAGGTTTAGCCCGTCGCGGCTTGCTGCTATCATGGGTCGAGTGCTTGGCGCCTTGTCAAAGGCAATTCAGTAGGAGAGTAAACGTGAAGCTTCGCATCATACTCAATGGTAAGAAGGCCGGTGACGAGCTGCTGCGCCAGGCGATTGCCAGCGTACGCGTCGATCATGAGATTCAGGTGAGGGTCACCTTCGAGGCCGGGGATGTGGCCCGGCTGGTGGATGAGGCTATCGCCGAGGGCTGTCAGCGCTTGGTGGCGGCGGGCGGAGATGGCACACTCAACGAGCTGGTTAGCGCCCTGATGGATCATGATAAGGATAAGCGCTGCGAGCTGGCAATTTTGCCGCTGGGTACCGCCAATGACTTTGCCACCGCCGCCCGGGTGCCAGTTGATCTGGAGGCGGCGCTGAGGCTGGCGGCCGAAGCTTCTGCCTACAGCGTGGATGTGATCCGCGCCAACGACAGGTATGTGGTGAATATTGCCAGTGGCGGTTTCGGCGCCCAGGTTACCGCCAACACGCCGCTGGCGCTGAAACACTTTCTCGGTGGCGGCGCCTATACCCTGTCCGGGCTGGTGCAGGCGCTCAATTTCAAACCCTATGACGGCGAATTTACCATACATGGCGAGGCCAGCCAGCAGCAGTTGTTGGTGGGCGCCGTGTGTAATGGCCGTCAGGCAGGTGGCGGCCAGGTGCTGGCGCCGGACGCCTATATCAACGACGGCCTGATGGACTTAGTTGCCCTGCATCAGTTTCCCATCGAGGCCCTGGCCCAGGTGATCGCCGAGTTGCAATCGCCCAAGGCTGACAATGAGTATGTGAAATATCACCGCGATACCCAGGCCAGCTGGCGCTCCAATCCGCCAATGCCCATTAATCTCGACGGTGAGCCTATCGCCGAGTCTCATGTGGAGTTCGAGCTTAAGGCCGGTGCGATCGCCATGGTATTACCCGAAAAATGCCCCTTGCTGCAACCGGGCAGCGAGCCGATTAACAGAGAATCCCATTAATGTTGAAGATAATGATAACCGGCGCCACCGGCCTGCTGGGGCGCGCTTTAGTAGAGCGATTTGCAAAGGAGCCGGTGACTATACTGGCCTGCGGTTATTCGCGCGCCGGTAAAGATACCCATAGGCTGGATCTGACCGACGAGGGGGCGGTGAACCGATTTATCGAGACCCACAAACCCGAGGTGATTCTACACTGCGCGGCCGAGCGGCGACCGGATGTATCCGAGCGCGACCCAGAGGCGGCAAAGGCCCTCAACCTGGCCGCGACTCGCCAGCTCGCCCAGGCGGCTAAGGCTAATGGTGCCTGGCTCTGTTACATCTCCACAGATTATGTGTTCGATGGCACCTCGCCCGATTATGGCGAAGAGGATCAGACCCACCCGCTCAATTTCTATGGTGAGACCAAGCGTGAGGGGGAGATAGCCTTGCTTGGGGGGTCCAGAGAGTTTGCCGTGCTGCGCCTGCCCATCCTTTATGGTCGGGTCGAGTCGCTGGAGGAGTCGGCGGTGTTGGTGATGTTAAAACAACTAGTCAATCAGGCGCCTACCCAGCAGGATGATTGGGCGGTGCGCAGCCCCACCTCGACACTGGATATCGCCAACGCCCTGGTTAAGCTGGTGGCACGTCAGCAACAGGCGGGCGATGTGGCGGGCATCTATCATTTCACCGGCGAAGAGCGCATGACCAAGTATCAGATGCTGCTTAAGATGGCCGAGATCCTGGGGCTGAGCAGTCAGCACATCTCGCCTCAGTCGAGCCCGAGCGACCTGGCCAAGCGACCCAAGGATTGCAGCCTGAGTATGGCGCGCCTCAAATCTTTGGCAATAAAGAGTGAAATCGACTTCGAACAGGGCGTAAAATACAGCCTGTCCCGCTCGGGTGACGCCCTGGCGAAGATAGGATTAGTCTTTGATCTCAAATAGGAAAGCAATGTGACGACTCTGAGTTATGGCCGCTACCGGGCCGCCGACCAACTGGCCTTGCTGCGCATCATGGCCTTGATGCTAAAACTCTGTCTCACCTTCCTGTTTGCCGACACCTTCGGCCTGTCGCTTCACAGCCCTGCGCTGAATCTCACCCTGATCCTCGAGGCCTTCTATTTAAGCTTCACCTTCTGGTTGAGAAAGCCCTTGCTCAGTAGCGAGTCTGGGCTGTTTATCGCTCTGGTGCTCGACACCCTGCTATGGATCTCCTGGCTCTATTTCTCCGGTGGCGCCACCAACGCCTTCATCTCCCTGCTTCTGCTGCCGATAGCCATCGCCGCCGTGCTGCTGCCCTTCTGGGCGCCCTGGTCATTGGCCCTGCTGTCGAACCTGGCCTACAGCCTGATGCTGTTTACCATGCCTGAGAGTGCCATGAGTCATCACGGCATGGATATGCAATCCCACTATCTGGGGATGTGGGTCAACTTCATCATCTCATCCCTGGTGTTGACCACGAGTGTGGCCCTGCTGGCCAAACGCATGCGGCGTCAGGATGCTCAGCTCGCCTTCATGCGTGAGGCGCAGTTGCGTCAGGAGAAGTTGATCGCCCTGGGCACCGCCTCGGCGCAGATGGCTCACCGGCTGGCGACCCCACTGGCTAGCATGAGGTTGCTGGTGGATGAGTTGCAGGAGGAGGCTCATGGTAATGGGCCTGCGCTGCAGGAGATGCAATCGGCACTGACGGTGTGCGAGTCCACCCTGACGGCGCTGCGCAGCGCCACCGAATCGATCCGCGAGGGGGCGCAGCGGCTGGAATCCGCCGAGCAACTGCTGAGCGGCTTGAGTGAGCAGGTCAACCTGCTGATGCCGGCGGTGAAACTGTCGTTGGAGCCAGATGATGGCCTCGACAGGCTGCTGTTGCGGGTCGATGCCAGCCTGCAGCCCGCCTTACTGGCGCTCATCGAAAATGGTGCCAGGGCCAGCCAGGAGGCGACGGGGGAGCAGAAGGTGAGCTTCTCCGCCCAGCGTCAGGGGAATGAACTGGTGCTTGGGGTGCGCGACTTTGGCCCGGGTATTCCGGCGTCTTTGGTGCAGCAGCTCGGGCATCAGATAATCGAGGAGCCCAAGGGGATGGGGGTTGCCCTGTTGCTCAGCCATGCGAGCCTGGAGCGTCTGGGCGGGCGCTTGATTCTCGGCAGTCATGTGGATGGCGGCGCCGTGGCTCAGGTCTACCTGCCGATACAGGGGGCCGCATGAAGCGCTTATTGATCATCGAAGATGAGCAGAGTTTCGCCGGGATCCTGGCACGGCGCATGGGTAAGCACGGTTTTGAGTGTGAATTGGCCCACGATGCCACCCAGGCGCTGCTTAAGGCGCGTCAGTTTAAGCCCAGCCATATTCTGCTGGACATGAAGCTGGCCGAGGACAATGGCCTGGCACTGATCGCGCCGCTCAAGGGGGCCGTGCCCCAGGCCGTGTTGGTGCTGCTGACCGGCTATGCCAGCATAGCCACCGCCGTCGAGGCGATGCGTCTGGGGGCCGATAACTATCTGACCAAGCCGGCGGATACCGCGACCCTGCTGAGGGTGCTGGACGATAAGGCGCCCAAGGCGATCGCTCCCGAGGTGGATGAGGCGCCACTGAGCCCTAAGCGGGTGGAGTGGGAACATCTGCAGCAGGTGCTGACCGCCAACAAGGGCAATGTGTCGGCGACGGCGCGGCAACTGGGAATGCATAGGCGAACCCTGCAGCGCAAGCTGCTTAAGAAGCCTCAAGATATCAGTCAATAAGCTTGTTAGAGCATTGCTCTAGTGAGCATTTCATCCCATAATTTAATAAAAGATGTATTTATAATGTTTATTATTTGGGTTTGAATTGCTCTCCGTTGACCTCTATGCTCTAAGGCATGGCTAGTTCACAGGCAGGTGTGTTTGACCTGAGGTCAAGACGCTAGGAAGGCGATTTCGTTATCCTCAAGATAAGGAAAGGCGATGTCGACAGAATCTTTGTATAGCAGTGAACGCTTTCTTCTCGATAATCCTATCGATCTCATCTCGCTCGATAAATGGCAGAAAACCGTTAACCTGCTGGCCCATGTGTTTAACGCGCCGGCCAGTTTCTTGGTGCAATACACCCCGAAGGGATTTCAGGTGACCATCGCCAGCAAGCAGGTCAGCAATCCCTATCCGTCCGGGGTGGTGATCCCGCCCGATACCAATATCTTCTGTCGGCGCATTGTCGAGACCCAGGCGGCGCTCTATGTGCCCGACGCCAAGATAGATCCCTGCTGGGACACCAATCCCGAGGTACAAAACGATGGCTTCTCCTCCTATCTCGGGGTGCCGGTGTTTTGGCCAGATGGCCGCTGTTTCGGCACCTTCTGTGTGATGGATTATGCCAAGACTGAGTATCAAGACAGCTATATCGAGCTGATCCACGAACTCAAGGAGATCCTCGAGGCGGATCTCGCCCTGCTGGATATTTACGGTGAGCTCAAGCAGCTGGCGCATCTGGATGACCTGTGTCATATCAATAATCGCCGTGGATTTAGTGGGTTAGCCAGGCAGCGAATGAAGCTGGCTCAGCGCAACGACAGCCGTCTGGCGATGCTCTATATCGATGTCGATAACTTTAAGGGGATCAATGACGGTCACGGCCACTCGGTGGGCGACGAAGTACTCAAGCTGCTGGCGGGGATCATCAAGCAGAGCGTCAGAGGGTCAGATGTGGTGGGGCGTATCGGTGGCGATGAGTTTGTGGTGCTGCTCATGTGTCAGAGCGATGAGGATGTGATTGCCACCGAGACACGCATCATGCAGGGGCTGGATAATGCCATGCTCGACAGCCATCTGCCCGAGGTGACAGTGACCATAGGCCATAAGATAGTGGATCAGGATGCGCGACTGGATACCCTGCTGGCTCAGGCCGACGAGGATATGCTGCGCCGTAAACGTGACAAACAGGCGTTGTAGATAAAAAAAGCCCCGAGCGTGCAGGGTGCTCGGGGCCGGGAGCGCAGTGGAGGGTTCCCAAAAACGAGTTAACTATTAGAAGCGATACTCCCCGGTGAGCCAGGCATTCATGCCAGTGCCCGGCATGCGTTGGCCAGGCGCCAGGTCGGCATTGAACACCCGGTTGTAGCCGCCGAGATGATCTTCGTAGTCGGTATCGAACAGGTTGTTGACCCCAGCTTTAACCAGCCAGTTTTGTCTGTCATAGGCCAGTACCAGGTTGACCAGGCCGTAGCCCGCGCTTGCCTGCTCGGATTGACTCTCTGATACCTTGTCCTGAGCCGCCACCATCACCCCTTCGATGCGGGCAGACCAGTTGCCTTCTCTGAAGTTGAGCCCCAGATTCACCTTTGGCGGCGCTATGCGGTAGAGGTTGTCGTCGATGTCGCGGCGCTCACCGCTGACATAACTGGCCAAGAGATCTAGCTGCCACTGATCTGTGATCTCATAGCTGGCGTTAATATCCATCCCTAGTAGTTGGGCATCGACATTGGCAAATTCCATCGGATCTTGGCTGCCCATCATGTTGGCGGCCATGATCACCGCGGGATCGGTAGACTTGACCCCCTGGATATAGTCGTCGATGCGATGCAGGAAGATTCGTGGGCTGATGCTTAGTCCCTGGCGGTTGAAGTCGGCGCCCAGCTCCAGCTGATAGGCGGTTTCCAGATCCAGATCCATCTTGCCCACATAGGTACGGCCATCGGCGAGTCCACCGGTCGATTGCATCGGGATCCACAGGTATCTCTGCTGATAGCTGGCGCTGTCCTGTTTGCGGGCCAGCCCGAGTATCCAGGTTAACTCCTCATTGACCCGATAACGGCCGTTGATCACCAGATCCAGCCCAGTCTGGGCCTGGGTGCGATCTGCCTGGTTATATCTGTCCATCAACACCTTGATGGCCGGCATGGCGCCAGCCATCGAGTGGCTGACCTCATCGGCATCGGTGCGGTAGTGTTTCACCCTGGCACCGAGCTGCCAATGCCACTGGTCGATATCCTGTTGCCATTGGGCGAAGGCGCTGTAGGTGTCGTCCTGCACCTTGTTGAAGTTGTCGACTCTGAACATGGGCTTGGTGGGATCTGTGATCAGCGAGTTGTGTTCACTCAGCTGACTGTCCAGGCCAAACAGCCAGGCATCTCTGCCCAGTGTCAGCGCCATATCATAACTCTGGCTCTCGGCGTTGTTGTAACGGGCGTTGGCACTCTCGGGCTTCTGACGTTCGCTGAAGTTGTCCATGCCGTGTCTGGCATCGCTATAGGCCAGATGCCAGTTGAGATCCCAGGTGTCGAGTCTGTGTTCACCTTCCACTTTTACCCTGTCGGTACGGATGAAGTCGATATCCATAGGCAACGCCGGAGTGCCCGCCTCTGTGGTTTCCAGATGTTGATAGCCGATGGCGATGGATTCATCGTCTAACCCCTTATCGCTGAGGTTGAAGCGGTATTGGCCGCCGATGATCTGCTTGTCGTAGCCGGTGGGAGAGAGGCGAAGATCGCCGCCGGATTTCATATCCTCATCTCCATGCATGAGGTCACCATAGATCAATAGGGCGTGGTTCTTGCCGCCCACATTGACCTTGGCTCCCAGATGGCTCTGGCCGCCATTGCCTTGATACTGGGCGGCGATGCGGCCCTGAGTATCGTTAAAGCTGGCCTGGGATTCGATCACCTTGATGCTGCCGCCCACTGTGTTAGTGCCGGCCGAGACGGGGGCTATGCCGCGGTGCATCTCGATGCGCTCGCTGTTGATCAGGCTGGCATAGCTCAGCGGCGTGTCCATGGCATTGGGGCCGGCGCCGGCGAGAGAGACACCATTGACCTGGGTATTGACTCTGTCGCCGAACAGGCCGCGATATTGGGCTATGCCGGTCAGCGGGCCGTTACCGTTGACGGCCGTGCCTGGGAGCTGGGTGAGCAGACCGCTGATGTCACTGACGGGTGCCTGGGCCTCGGGCGTCACAGAGGTATAGCTACCCTGATGGGCACCATGGACTTCGATGATCTCGAAAGCGGCTTCTTGAGCCTGGGCAAAGGGAAGGGTCAGCAAGGCTGTGCCGATTGAGAGCGTAAGGAAAGAGAGACGCAGCGCCATAATCTTGTAGTTCTTAGGGATTTAGGTGGCGGCATTGTGGCAGTCCTATTTAGGCCTGACAAAGGCAAACTCAGATAGTGCGACAAGGTGTCGCACCCGGTGCGCGCCCGAGTGGTTTGGCTTCCGATTCTTAGCTTTTAGGCTCGCCAGGAATTGATATTCAAACAAGTGTTTGCTTTATCAATCGGGTGAGTGGCGTTAATTTTGATGGTCAGAAGATTAATTTTTTTAAGGATACGAGTAGCTTGGTTTATGGTTTTTAAAAGATTGAATACAGGATTCAGTTTATAAATTTCTTTAAAATTAATACTTTGAAATTTACTGGTTTCTGCGCGCAGCTTTTGTTGGTTTATTTGTATGACCAATAAAATTCATTGACATCAATAGTTTTCAGTCATTTAATCAAATTTAAGTGTTTGATAAATTAAACGCGGTGGGCGTTTTGTTGTGCTCTCAAATGCTTAATTAGGGCCGGGTGAATTACCGGCGGGTGAAGATGAATTGGGTATTGATTATGGAACACGAAACAAACACAGCACACAGGGTTACCGAGACTGAATCTGATCATGGCGCCATGACACGTCGTCAATGGCTGCAGGAGATGTTGGCGGGCAACGAGACAGATCTTAAAGATGAAGAGCCAGATTGCTATATCCTGGGGTATAACTGATCGCCATTATCGCCAGCGGTAACCGCAGCCAAATCGGCCTTGTCTTGATATAAGAGAGTTAACCCTTTAGGTTAGGCATGACTTAAAAAATAAGGATATTTTGACATGCAGCTCTCTTGTCATTGTGGGCAGGTACAACTGACCCTGGCGACGCCTCCAGAAACCCTTACCTCTTGCAACTGCTCCATCTGCAGCCGCTATGCCGCCCTGTGGGGCTATTTTGATCCCAAGGAGGTCAGCCTGAACGAGCTGGCACCGTCCGGCCAGGAGGAGAGCGCGTCTGTGGGGTATAGCCATGGGGATAAGTATCTGGTCTTCTACCACTGCAAGCGCTGTGGCTGCGTGACCCATACCCTGACGACGGACAAGGTGAGTGAGCCCAGGATAGCGCTGAACTTCAGGATGGCGCCACAGGCGCTGCGCGAGAATATTCAGGTCCGCCACTTCGATGGTGCCGACACCTGGCAGTATCTGGATTAAAGGCGCCTAGATTAAAATCGCTGAGATTAAAGCGTCTCGATTTTATCGTTTAGACTAAGCTGTGTCGGCATAGGGCATCTGTTCTAACTTTCCAGCCCTATGCCTAAATCAATCTCGAAAGAGTGATTAGTCGACGGCGATCATCACATTGCTCGCCTTGATGATGGCATAGGCTTCGCCGCCCACCACCAGACCCAACTGCTCACATGATTTCTTGGTGACCACAGAGGTGATCTCAACGCCCGGAGCTAGCTCGATCACCACTTCGTTGTTTACCGAACCTTCTTCGATTGCCTTGATCTTACCGGTAAGGTTGTTGCGTGCGCTAATTTTCATATTAATTTATCTTCCTGTTAATTAATGAAAAAGCCATGGTAACCCTTAGTGTAAATTGGGGAAACTCAAACATAGATATTTGTGAAGCCTATTGGAGTTTAGCCTGAGCGACACGCCTGCGTTCACCTATCAAGCCTATGATTTGCGGCATCAATGAGGCGGCGATCATGGCCAACATCAGCAGGTACTGATGCGGCGTGAAAGATTCGCCCAGTAGTACCATGCCAGAGACGATACCCGCCACTGGGTTTGCGATGCCGCCAAAGGTAAAGTCCACCACGCTCATCCGCTGCAACAGCCAGACATACATGATATAGCCCAGTACGGTATTGAGCAGGATGATCCAGCCGATGCCGACAAGGTTGTTCGGGCTGAGTTGGCTAAGCGCATTGCCATAGCCTTGTGGTGCCAGCCAGGCATGCACGCCTGCCGCCAGGCTCAGCAGCACGCCGCCGATGATCAGCTGCCAGGTCAATACCGTCCACCAATGCATGCGATCCCCAAGGGCCTTAGTGATGCCGCTACCGACTATGATGCAGCTGATGGCCGCCAGCATGGCGAGCAGACCTATGGGGTTGAGGCTGATGGAGTTGGGGTTAAACAGTAGCCAGGCCAGGCCGATCAGCACCAGGCCGAAGAAACCCTGGGTCAGGCCGGGGCGCCGCCCATGAAACAGCCACTGGTAGAGCATGGCAAATACAGGCACAGAGATCATACCGACGCCCGAGATGGCCGAGGGCAGGGTGAGGGCCATGACGAAGATCAGGCTGAAGAAGGCGGCGATATTGATAAAGCCTAAGCGAATCAGCAGGCTCCACTCCTGACGCTTTGGCAGGCTGGGCCTGATCGCCAGCAGGATAAGGCCGGCCGGCAGCGCTCGCAAGGCACCAAGCAACAGAGGAGGCCAGTCCGGCAGCGTATATTGGGTCACCGCGTAGGTGGTGCCCCAGAAGAAGGCGGGGATCATGGCTAGCAGTACATTCATATTTATCTCAACAAAAAGTATCTTTACGTGAAGATATAAGTCTGCACCTTTTGATTCTGCTTGTAAAGTATCTAAGGATTAATTATCTTTACCTAAAGATAAATGCCTGTGGTTACCGTTTCCTCTATGGTCGTGACCATTGAGCCTGACACCACTCTATGTGTTCTCGGAGAGCAGATGAACTCAAATCAACTCGACGGCGTCGATCGCCTAAGGGCCCAATGGGCCAAGGAGAAGCCGCAACTGGATACCCTGCCGATGGCGATCCTCGGCCGCATGATGCGCATCTATAAACATCTGGAAACAGAGGTTAGTGCCTGTCACAAGCAGTTTGGCATCAGCATGGGGGAGTTCGATGTGCTGGCGACCCTGCGTCGCTCGGGGGAGCCCTATCGTCTGACGCCCTCGGATCTGCTGGCGGCCATGATGCTCACCTCGGGTGCCATGACCAACCGCGTCGATGGCCTGGAGAAGAAGGGGCTGGTGTCCCGCAGCCATTGTCAGGAAGACAGGCGTAGCGTCAGTGTCGGCCTGACCGAGGCGGGGCTCGCGTTGATCGATGAGGCGATAGAGGCCCACGTGGCGGCCCAGCAGGCCCTGACCAATCGTCTGTCGCCCGATGAGAAACAGCAGCTGGATGCGCTGTTTAAACATTGGCTGCAGGCATTCGAGTCTTAACTTTATCCTTCTTCTGTCGGTAGAGACCAACCTGAATCTGCCGACTTTTTCACCGTCTGGCTTTCTCATTTCTGTAAACTTATCATTACAAATGGTAAGGCTTGCTGGGGCTTTCCCGGTCACTTTGACAGCCTGAACCTCGCCGCCTATTGTCCTTTTAACCCCGCCGTCCCATCTGGGATAGCAGGGATTTTTTGCCTGTTTTTTAGCCTCATTTATCGCCTGAAATCCCCCGCTTTTCTCGGCTAATTTAGCCAATTTGAAATTTCTTGAGCGACTTGACCAAAGTCAATTTCAATCTGTGTCAAAGGCATAGTCTTAACTGCAACAAGGTAATAACACCTTCATCACAGTGGCTCTGGCAGTTTGAACCCCTTTGGTGAAATGCGCTAACAACGGAGTATTTTATGGAAAAGCAATCTTCTACCCCTGCAGTGAATGTCGATCAGCAACGTCGTAGCTTCTTGAGTGGTTCAGTCGGTTTGGGCCTGGTGGGCGCTGGTATGGCGGCCGGCTTGGTATCAACCAGTGCCTCGGCCACCACACAGACCAAGTCAGACCGTATGGCCAACTATAAGGCGGAGCAGCTTGAGCGCGTCACCTTAGACCTGGTGCCACCACCTATGGTGCCTAAGCATGATCAGGTCGCCAAGGGTAAGCCTAAGGTGGTGCAGGTGAAGCTGGTGGTAGAAGAGAAGCAGGTGGAGCTGGAAAACGGCACCAAGGCCTGGGTCTGCGCCTTCAACGGCAGCGTGCCTGGCCCGCTCATCGTCTGTCATCAACATGACTTCGTCGAGTTGACTCTGGTAAACCCTGCGACCAATGCCCTGGCCCACAACATCGACCTGCACGCCGCCACCGGCGCCCTGGGCGGCGGCGAGCTGACTCTGGTTTCTCCCGGCCAAGAGGTGACCTTCCGCTTCAAGGCGACCAAGGCGGGTACCTTCGTGTATCACTGTGCGCCGGGCGGGGTGATGATCCCTTGGCACGTAGCTATGGGCATGCACGGCGCCATCATGGTGCTGCCCCGTGACGGCCTGAAAGATGCCGAGGGCAAGCCAGTTAAATATGACAAGGCCTACTACATAGGCGAAGCCGACTTCTATGTGCCAAAGGATGCCAACGGCAAATACAAGGCCTATGACACTGTGATGGGTAGCATGAGTGAGGTGCTTGAGGTGATGAAGACGCTTACCCCATCTCACGTGGTGTTCAACGGAGCCGTGGGTGCCCTGACAGGTAAGAACGCCATGACCGCCAAGGTGGGTGAGTCAGTGCTCTTCGTACACTCTCAGGCGAACCGCGATACCCGTCCGCACATCATCGGCGGACACGGTGACTATGTCTGGCCAGCGGGTTCATTTACCGATGCGCCGCAGACCAACCTGGAAACCTGGATGGTCGCCGGGGGCAGTGCCTGCGCCGCCCTATACACCTTCCGCCAGCCAGGTCTCTATGCCTATGTGAACCACAACCTGATCGAGGCGATCATCAAGGGCGCAGCGGCTCACGTGAAGGTCGACGGCGAGTGGGATGACAACCTGATGGTGCAGCTCAAGAAGCCATCTAGCATAGCCACTGCCTAAGGGCTAAGCGCTAAGGGCTTAGGCAAAAGGGCTCGGGTCTAGGTGAGGCTCGAGCCAATTATCGTCGCAACGATGGGAGATGCAGATGCAAAGGTTACTCCTGATGGGATTGCTGATGATGCTGGGCGGGTTTGTTATGACCCCCAGCGCAGCGGCCGCCGAGGTGGACTACGGCCTGGAGGCAAATGTCTATCTCTGGTATGCCAACCTGGATATGGGCCAGACCGACAAGCGCTTGGCGCCAGAAAGCGATCTAGTGGACTACGCCGAGTATGCCGGCAGCCTACCAAGTCAAGGCGCTCATCACCTCATGTCCATCACCCCTATTGCCCGCAGTCAGGAGGGTGTCGAGGTAGAGGTGGAGACAGAGTTTCAGCTGGCCTCGCCAACCGAAGGTGAGAGCGAGGTGAAGGGGCAATATGTGGTGCAGCGCCTGAGCCTGGATAATCGAGGATTGGTGCGCAGCAGCGTCACTCTGGTCAACGAGTATGATGACTTTACTTCCCGCTATCGCCCCGCCGCCGAGATCAATCTGGTTCGCGTGGCGCTCTATCGCTGGACCGAGTCGCTAGACAGGCTTGGTGACGTGACTCTGCTCGGTCTGTTAGCTAAGAATGCAAGCTTTACCGGCCCCGAAGATGCTGGCCAGACCCCGAGCCAGTATCTCGCCTACTTGCACAGCCTGAATCACAGCGACAGCCGGCGGGTGATCAAGAACTACAGCCTGACGCCCGAGGCAGAGCAATACCGTTTGAGTTTCGAGTATCAGTGGACGGCCACCAACAGCGAGGGCGAGGTCGAGTTGGCGCGAATCGGCGTGACTATGCTGCTCGCCGTGACACCAGAGGGGGCTAAGGTAGTCCTGTACCGTGCCGAGTACCTGCCGCCGGTGACAGATCTTGGCGCCGAGGTGCGTTGTTAGGAGAAGGAATTGACTATGACACAAGTTAACCAAGGTAAGTTTCATCTGGCCCTGAGCCTCTGTGTGCTGCTGATCGGCAGCCTGATGAGCGCTGCTAGCATGGCGAACATGCCGATCCTCAAGGGGATTGGTGGCGATTTTAGCCTGCGCAGCAGCAAGGGGGGTGAGGTTCGTCTGTCTGACTTTCACGACAAGGTGGTGATGATGTTTTTTGGTTACACCAACTGCGCCGATATCTGCCCAACCACCATGGCCCACATTAGCCAGCTGATGAATCAGTTGCCGAGTGAGACCCGAGATCGCATTCAGGTGCTCTTTATCAGCATCGACAGCGATTACGACACGCCCAAGCACCTGAACAAATACCTCAGCTACTTCGACCCCAGCTTTATCGGCTTGGTGGATGAGCGGGAGAAGATAGATGAGGTCGCCGCGTTATTTAAGGCCGACTACACCAAGTTGGCCGAAGAGAAGGTGACTACTGAGTATAAGAAGCTGAGCCTGGAAGATAGCAAGGCGCCTAAGCGTCAGGGGTATCTCTATTCCCATACCGCCAAGATCTTCGTGCTCGATGGCAAACAGAGGGTGCGCGGTTTCTTCTACACAGGCACCCCTATAGACGAGATGCGTCAACAGATCGAGAGCCTGCTCTAATCATGAAAAAAGGAAATTATATGAAAGGTCGTTTCTGCTTATTTGTGTTGCTTTGTAGCTGTTTCGGTGCCGCCCAGGCCAGCGAGCTGATGGTACACGACGCCTGGATCCGCGGCATGCCGCCCACCTCTCGCGTAGTGCCCGTCTATCTCTCCCTACATAACCCGAGCGACAAGCCCTTGGTGCTCAAGGCGATCACTAGCCCACGCGGCGTGGTGGAGCTGCACCAGACGCTGATGGAGAATGAGGTGATGCGGATGCAAGGAGTGGAGGCGATACAGATCCCGCCCCATGGCATGGTGAAACTGGCGCCCGGCGGCTATCACGGCATGATGTCGGACTTTAAGACCGGCGTGCCGGCTTTGGGTGAAGAGGTGGCTTTGACACTTACCCTGGCGGATGGCGAGACCCTGTCGGTGATGGCCAAAGTCACGGCTCAGGGAGAGGCTCACGACCACAGCATGCACCACTAATTTAGCTTCACGCGCTTTTTGAATTTGATTCATCTTTAATACCTGTTCATTATGATCTAGATCACGACTTGTTATCAGGTTGTGATTTAGATTAACGGAGCGACAGGACTAAGGAAGGCGCGATGATAACAGATCCACAGATTAAGGCCTGCATTCACCAACACCACCTGTTTTCGGCACTGGGCGAAGAGGAGCTGTGTCGCCTGCTGGGGCAAGCCGCCAAGATCACCCTGGCCGCCCACGAAAATTTGTTCTATCAGGGCGATCTGGCCAAACGATTTTACCTGGTGATTCAGGGGCATCTGCAACTCTATCGCACCAGCCTGCAGGGTCAGGACAAGGTGATAGAGGTGGTGCGCGAGGGGCGCACCTTCGCCGAGGCGCTGATGTTTAGCCGTCAGGCCTCCTATCCTGTGTCGGCCCAGGCCGTGTCCCACTGCACCCTAGTCAGTTTCGACAGTGAAGGTTACCTCGCCATGCTCAGGGGCAATCCCGATGCCTGTATCGCCATCATGGCGGAGATGAGTGTCAGGTTACGCAAGGATATCAATGAGGTAGAGCTACTATCTGTGCAGAATGCCCAGTCGCGTCTGCTGCTTTTTCTGCTGCGCAACATGCAGAAGATCGGCGACAACCAGGGGCGGGTCGAGTTGGATATTCCTAAACGTGTGTTGGCATCGCGCCTGTCGATTCAGCCAGAAACTTTTTCCCGCCTGATGAAGAAGATGGTGACCGAAGGGATCATCGGCGAGTCTCGTGGTGCCATAGATATCAAAGATCTCGCTAAGCTCTATACCAGCGCCAACATGCCCCTTGCCAATCAGGCAATCCAGACCAGCGAGCCGCTCATTCGCTCGGGTAAGGCGCCCTGTCAGCAGATCGCTATTGAGATGGTGTAGCCTGAACCTGCTCTAGCCGTCGCTCTGCCGTGCAGCAGCGATCTCTGCCGGTCTCCTTGGCGCGGTACATCGCCTTGTCTGCCAGCGCCAATAGGCTGTCCGGTGTATCGCCGGTTGCCGTAGTGACTATGCCGAAGCTGGCGCTGATGGGGAGCAGGCTGCCCTGCCAGTTGAGGCTGGATTGTCTCAGGGCCTGCTGCAATTTCTGGGCGATGATCTCCGCCACCGCGCCATCTGTGCCGGGTAATACCAGCAGAAACTCCTCGCCGCCGAGTCGGCAGAAGATGTCCATGGCGCGGGTGACCTTACCTATCTGCTGCGCAGTCTTAACGAGCACGGCGTCCCCAGCAGAATGACCAAACTTGTCATTGATCTGTTTGAAGAAATCCAGGTCGAACAGGATCAGGCTATAGGCCTGTCCATCCCTGAGCCAACGCTGATGCAGCTGCTCCAGTTGCTGCTGCATGGCGCGCCGGTTCCATAGCCCTGTGAGGTAGTCCCTGTCTGCCTGTTGGCGCATCTTCTGCACCAGACGTGTGAGGGCGTTGCCCATCATGATCACGTTGATCCATAGGGTCATGACCACATACAGCCATAACATGGGGATGGCGTCGGCGCTCTGAATGCTGGCCAGGTGGGATTTTAGAGCAGGCTCGATGAGCAGCAACAGCGCCCTGAGGCCAAAAATGACGCCCATCAGGGCGATGGGACTCAATAGGATCACGGCGATGGGGCGTTTGACCGTGTGTTCCAGGGCGACCAGATTGTCCTTGGCCATCAGCAAGAAGGTGCTGGCGGCCATGAAGGAGAAGAAGATGCCCAGGGTATCGCTGGCTGCTATGCTAGGCGGCTGAGTTAGCATCAAGAGCCCCGTCAGGAGCAGTAAGGCGAGATCTATTTTGATGCTGCTTGGCAGGCGAAACAGGCGTTGGGTGCCGCTACGAAGCAGCACGAAACCGAGTAACAGCAGCATGTCTGCCCCCAACCAGTAGAGATAACTCGGCGTCTGATCCCTGAGTGTGGTGAGCAGCACTCCCATTAAGATCAACAGGTTGGCAAGGGAGAAATAGGTGCTGGCGCGGGGAGCGATGCGCAGCGGGTAGGCCATCAGGCCCCAGGCAAGGGTAGAGGTACTGGCGAGCAGGCAGATAAATAGCACCAAGAGCTCGGCAATGGGGTCAATATTCATAAGCGATCTTTTTATTTTTTTACACTATAAAGCAGCCGTGGCGTCGAGTGAAACTGTTTGTTACTAAATTGTTATGTTCGTCTTGTCCGTCAGCGGGCTCGCGCTTACCCGGCTTCTCGGCGCTGGGTGACTCGGTTTTGCCTTAATTGTTGGGTCTCAGCCGTGCTTAACTTAAATTTAGTCAGCGCTCAGATAGTCGCGTTCGAAGGTCTGCGCATCCACAGGCCTGCCATACAGATAACCTTGTCCGAAGTCGCACTCCTCCTGGCGGATAAAGGCATCCTGCGCCTGAGTCTCTACCCCTTCGGCGATCACGTTGAGTGTCAGCTTCTTGCCCATGGCGATGATCGCCCGGGTTAGCTCTCTGTCCTGTTCGTTCTTCTCTAGATTCGTGATGAAGCAGCGATCTATCTTCAGGGTATCGAAGGAGTATTTTTGCAGGTAGCTCAGGGAGGAGTAGCCGGTGCCGAAGTCGTCGAGGGAGATCCTCACCCCCAGGGCCTGCAATTGGCCAATGATATGCTGCGCCAGCTGCTCATCTTGCAGCAGCACGCCTTCGGTGATCTCCATTTCCAGGGAGGAGGCCGGCAGGCGGTAGAGGCTTAAGAGGTTGGCAATATAGTCGGCAAAATCGGTATCGCGAAACTGCAGCGGTGAGATGTTGATCGCCACCCTAAACGGCCTGCTGGGATCTTGGCTGCGCCACTTGGCGGCCTGTTCGATGGCGGTATGCAGCACGAAGTTACCGATGGCGATGATCTGACCATTGTGCTCAGCCAGGCTGATAAATTGATCCGGCGGTACATTACCCAGCTGTGGGCTGTGCCAGCGGAGCAGGGCCTCGGCACCGATAACCCGCTTGTGTTGCAGGCTAAACAGCGGCTGGTAATGCAGGCTCAGCTCCTGATGTTTGAGGGCATCCACCAGGTGCGACTCCAGCAGGCAGCGGCGCTCGATATTGGTTTGAGTGTGCTTGTTGAAGAAGCTGTAGGGCGTGGCCTCGGCCTTGCTGATGCTCATGGCTGCACCGGCTTTCTGCATCAGCTCAGAGGCCTCCTGGGCGTCCGTCGGCGCGACCGCGACCCCAATGCAACAGGGAATATTGATGCTGAACTCTGCCAGGGCGAAGGGAATATTGGCGGTCTGTATTATGCTGTCGATCAGGGGAAGCTCTAGGGGATTCTTGCCCCTGTGGGCGATGACGAACTCGGCGCCGGCGATGCGGGCAAACAGGGTATCCTTATCCAGGATGCGTTTGATGCGCTGGCTGAAGAGCTGCAGCACCTTGTCGCCGACCACATAGCCATAGCTCTCGTTGATCGACTTGAAGTTACGCAGGCCAAAGTAGATCACATAGGTAGACAGTTCATCGGGTTGGCTGAGTTGCTGTGAGAGCTGATTCACGAACCCCAGCCGATTGGCAAGGCCGGTCAATGGATCGTGATCCTTATGAAATTGCAGCGAATTCTCGATAACGGTACGTTGCTCTATCTCGCTCAATAGTTTCTTGTTAAGCCTGGTGAGTTCTAGGGTACGTTGCTGCACCTTGGTCTCTAAGACTTGGTTGAGATGGAAAAGTTTGGCGCTCTGATACAGGCTGGCGAGATTGGCATTGATGGCGTTTTGAAACCGCGCCAGCAGATGGCGAAAGGTGCGGCCGTAGTCCCTCTCCTTGTTATCCAGCATACACAGGGTGCCGAAGGGCTGGCCGTTGGGCCAGGTGAGCGGCAGGCCGCAGTAGGCGATCATCCCCAGCTTGATATCGGGATTGCGATCCCACTCCTTATCTTTTAGGGCGTTGGGCACGACCAGCTCGGCTTGGCGCTTGATCACTGTCTCGCAGTAGAGACCATGACCCAGGCTCTCTGTGTCATGGCGTTTATAGGGATTGTCTGGATGATGGCTGGTGGTGAAGACAGAGATATCTTTTTCCGTCACCCGCATGATCAGGATGGCCGGGGTGTCGACGATTTCCGACAGCAGATCTAAGGTTTGCTGCCAGCCGTTAAACATCTCATCCGGCACCGCAAGCTGGGCCGTGTTGACCTGAGTCTGGCTGAAGAGTGGGTCTTGCTCCAGCAATGAGAGAGCGTCTTGATAGGGCTTCATAGGGGATCCTGAAAAGCGCGTGTGCCATCCGTTTAACTAACTATAACCTAAAGATTTCATTCCTGTCTTTCGCTGGTTTGTTGTTTTTTTAATCAGCGGCAGGTTTAGGGCTATTTTTTGCTTTTCTTTTCGGTTTGCTTTAACGCAAAAGCTTACTTGGTTGGCGCGATGGCATAGGCTGAAAAATAAAAAAAAAGGCCCGATGAGTGGTTATCTCATCGAGCCTTTTCGTTCTTGCCGTTAGCCGCTTGGGCTTAGAAACTCAGCGTTTGCTGTAACGCTCGGCGCCATTCAGTGCCGTTAGTCGTCATCCAGACTTGGTTGGCGTTGATTTGAAGGTCTGGATCCTGAGGATGGGGCATCAATCCGCCTAAAATAATAAGTTGACCGCCGTGAACCATGGCGTGATAACCACGCTTAGCCTCGAAGGAAAAATTATCCATGGCCTTGGTCCAGCTGGTGCCATCTTGCGAATACCAGAGATCGGTTAAGGTTTGGTTAGCGCCATATCCGCCAAAGGCCCATAATTTACCGTCAAACTCGACGAGCTGGTGTATATGTCTCGCGCCTAATCCAGTGGTATCTGCCTGTTTTGTCCAGGTGATACCATCTGTGGTTGACCAGATATCACTGAGTTGAGCCGTTCGAGATAGGGTTTCGTGACCCGCTACCACCCATAGTTTTCCGCCAAAGCTGCTGATTTGGGTTACGGCGCGTGCGGGGAAATTATTGTTGCCTACATCTGTCCAGTTGATGCCATCTTCTGAGCGATATACGACGCCGTTTTGTGTGTCGATAGCCCATAATTTATTGTCGAATGGATAGACTGAGTATTGACCGTTTTGCGTGCCAACATTTGGTCCGGTGAGCGCCTCTTGGGTCCAGGTTTTACCATCGAGTGATGAGTAGCTACCACTTGCGTGCAAGGCCCAAATCTTACCTGAAAAAGTAAGTATCTTGCTGTCCGTTGGAAAGGGAAGCGTAGTGGAATCATCTAATGTCCAGCTGAAACCGTCAGTAGAGTGCCAACGAGTATTTACTTTCTCGAAATCTTCGTTGGTGCCAGAAAGCAGTTGTATCTCTCCCTGGTGACTGACTGCCTGAATGTCTGTCATGGCTGGTAGCTGAATATTGAGTGGCAGCCAATGCTTGCCGTCTGTCGTTTGCCAGTTGTCGTTGAGTATGATGCCATTCTCACTTCTGCCGCCAATAACGACCAGGGCATCATTATGTACCGCGGTGGTGAAGTATTTACGTACCCTATCTACCATGTAGGATTTTAATCCGAAGTTTGCGTCTGCAGTTGCTAACGTCCAAGAGGCACCGTCGGTGGAGGTCCATACATCATTTGGAAAGGCTGAACGATTTGGATCGAGCTGATCGATATAACCGCCTAGCAAAATTAATTGATTACCGATTTGCCTTACTTCATGGCGTTCTCTGCCCGAGAATCCGGCGTCATTTGATATTTTCGTCCAGTGAATACCGTCGTCTGAGTTCCAGATATCGGCTGTCTTCTGGATATCGTTTCTGCCACTAAATTGCCAAAGTTTATCTTTAAATTCGACAAAGGCTGCGCTTACTCTCTGGGTTGCATTTGAATCTGACGACTCCAGGTTCCAGGTTATACCATCGGTAGAGGAGTAGATCTCTTTGACATAGTCTCCGGCCTGAAAGTCATAACCGCCGTATATCCACATCTTGTCATTGAAAGTCGTCACCGAATAGCCGTTGCGCTCGCTAAAGCCAATATCGGCATTCACCTGCGTCCAATTGATGCCATCTGCTGAGTGCCATACATCGTTAAGCTTACTATTACTTCGTGTACCTACGAGCCAGATATGGTCTGCAAATGTATAAACTGCCATGGGGTGGCGTTCGCCAAAGGGAGCCTCATCAACCACTTTTTGCCAGATGTTGCCATCGCTCGATCGCCAGATACTGGCATCATTGCCTGTATAGTCATAGCCACCGATGAGCCAGAGATAGCCATCGAAAGAAACGGCCTTGGCCGAAGTTCGGCGAGTGAGGTTATTGTTGGCGACATAGGTTGCCTGACCAGCATGTTGGCCGTGGAAGACGTTATAGTAGGCATCACTCGTCGTGGTTAAGCTGCTGTCTATTAGCGGCTGTGTGGATAGCTTGTCTACCAGCCCGTTATCGCAGTTGCTGAAATTGTTAAAATCACAGTCGGCCTGAGTGGTACTGGCTAGTTGCAGAGGAGTATCTACATCAGTAAACACTTTTGTGTCATCGGTTCCTATCAGCAACTTGAGTGTTAGCGACTTTGGTGCGACAGAAGCAAAGAAACTGCTGCTGGCTTTAAGGTAGTTAGCGGTCTCGGCGATCTCGGCAAAGATCTGCGCCTCGCCTAGCGTATGCGCCGTCACCTGTCCACTGGTATCCACCGAGGCCACGGCAGGATCTTGGCTGCTAAAAGTGACGTTAGCAACATCGACATTGACGGGATTCAGATAAGTTTGATCGATAAAGAGCGCCACTGTGCCAGTGTTGTCAAAGGCGATAGCTCTCTCCGCCTTGGCGACATTGACTTGATAGGCGGCGGAGGCTGCCAGGTACTTGGCATCTTCGGCGATATGAGCGGTAATAGTGCTGGAACCCGCGGTTAATATCGCGACCAAACCATCATTGGAGACGGTGACGACTTCGGGGTTAGAGCTGGTATAACTTATGGCTCCAGTTCCTAAAAAACCTTGAAGCGAGTTGCTAAAGGCTTGGTCACCGTAGGTTTTCTCTATGGTGCCACTTTGACTAAAGCTGAGTGTTTGGTTGAGTTTGACCGCGGTTTTATCTGTTTCTGATGAGCCGCTTCCACCACCACAGGCGCTGAGTTGCGAGGCGAGTATAAGCAAGCAGCCTATACGCATTAATCCCTTAAGCATAGCGAATGTCCCTATCTTTTTGTTTGTTGTTATTTTGGGAAATGCCTGAGTGCATCCCCCTATCTTATCTCGTATTAGATTCGTTTTTACTTAATTAAGTCTTTGTACATCAATAAGATTTGTTGTCGATATGTTATTTGCTTGTTGTGTATTGGTCAATGATAAAGACACAAGAAAATAAGACTAAGGAATGAGAATATTCGCGTCTACTCGTAGTCAGGCTCATTAGCCTTTTTGGTGTGGGCAGAACCAGATTTATCGCTTCTGGGTTTGTGATTCTCTTTGAGACAACTGGTTGGAAGCTACTAAAAAGACTATCTTTTAACCATAAGCCGAATGATTTCTTTCATGCTCGTTTGGGCCAGGTATTCTCTTTGTCTTACCGCTTACGGGCACTCTAAGACCTTGTTACTCAAAGGATCTTATTATTCAAATGGCATTGTTATTCAAAGGACACTGTTATGCAGATGACGCTCTCTTTTCTCGGTGCGGCCCAGGAGGTGACGGGCTCCTGTCATCTTCTCGATATCTCGGGTCGTCAGGTGCTGCTCGACTGCGGCCTTATCCAGGGTGGTAAGCTCGATGCACTGCGCAATCACGAGCCCTTCCTCTTCGAGCCAACAGAGATTCATGCCGTGGTGCTCAGCCATGCCCATATCGATCACTCGGGGCGTCTCCCTCTGCTGGTCAAGTCTGGCTTTACTGGCCCTATCTATACCCATAAGGCGACGGTTGAGCTGTGTGAGGTGATGCTAAGGGATGCCGCCATGCTGCAGGTACGCGATGTGGAGCGCCTCAACAAGAAGCGGGTGAAGATGGAACTGCCGCCGCTGGAGCCCCTGTTCGACGAAGAAGATGTGGCGCTGGTGATCAAGCAGTTTGTTGCCCTGGATTATGGTCAGTCGGTACAGGTGGCGCCCCAGTTGACGGCTTGTTTAAGCGATGCCGGCCATATTCTAGGCTCGGCTGTGGTCGAGTTGTGGCTGGGTGAGGGAAGCGAGCGCAAGAAGCTGGTGTTTAGCGGCGATCTGGGGCGGGCGGGTATGCCGATCCTGGATGATCCTACGCTGATCGATGACGCGGATTTGGTGTTGATGGAGAGCACCTATGGCGATAGGTTACACCGCAGCTGGGACGATACCCTGGCGGAGCTCAGGGCGATCTTCGCCAAGACGATTAAGGAGAGCCGCGGCAATATTCTCCTACCCGCATTCTCCGTCGGGCGGGCTCAGGAGCTGCTCTATCTGTTTCACCTCTATGCCAAGGAGTGGGCGCTGTCCAACTGGCGTATCTGTCTCGACAGCCCCATGGCGATCAAGGCGACTCAGATCTATGTGGCCAACTATCAGCTGATGGATGAGGACTTTAAGCGCTTCACCCGTCTGTCGCCGGGCAAGCATCCGCTGCTCTCGAATGTGGATTTCATCGACAGCACCCAGGAGTCGATGGAGCTCAACGAGATCCATCAGGGCTTGATCATCATCGCCGGTAGCGGCATGTGCAACGGCGGCCGGATCCGCAGCCATCTAGAGCATAACCTGGCCAATCCCCAGTCGGATGTGATCATCTGTGGTTTCCAGGCCCTGGGTACGCCGGGACGCCTGCTGGTGGATGGCGCCGAGTCGCTTACCATACATGGTCGCGATATTCCGGTGAAGGCCAAGATACATACGGTCGGCGGGCTGTCGGCTCACGCGGATCAGGCCGAGCTTATCCATTGGTATCGACACTTTAAACACACGCCGCCGCTGATTCTGATCCATGGTGAGCGGGAGGCGCAGGAGCGGCTCAAGGCCGAGTTGGTACCAGAGGGAAGCCAGTCGCCCCATGTGGTGATCGCCGAGCGGGGCGATACCTTAGACCTTACCGCCTTGCCGGAGCTGGTTTGGCTGCTAGACCGAGATTAGTCCGTTTCAGCTAGAGCCATGGGGAATAATTTCTGCTAGCTTAAGCAGCAAGCCATCAGTCAGCCAAGGAAAGCCCCAATGGATGAACATATTGTCATACTTATCATTGCCTTAGTCGTGTTGCTCTACGGCTATATCTCTAAGTGGTTGGCGCGTTTCGACATCTCAGGCCCCATGGTATTTACCGCCTTCGGCCTGCTGTTGTCCCCCTTCGGCTTGGATGTGACTCAGGTGAAGGTGGATGCCGAATTTGTCACTATCATGGTGGAAATCGCCTTGGTATTGGTGTTGTTTAGCGACGCCGCCCTGCTGGATCTCAGGCTACTGAAGCAGTCATGGCAGCTACCGGCGCGCCTGCTGTTTATTGGCCTGCCGATCACGGTCGCGGCTGGCACCCTTGTGGCGGGATTCTTCTTTCCCGACCAACCCTTTCTCTATTTGCTGATGTTAGCCCTGCTGCTGACCCCGACGGATGCAGCCCTGGGTAAGGCGGTGGTCTCGGACCCTAAGGTGCCCAAGACGATACGCTCCACCATCAATGTGGAGAGCGGGCTGAACGACGGCATTATCTTCCCCGTGTTAATTACTGTGGTGGCCTTGATTATGAGCGGCCTGGAGCACGCCCAGGATCAACACTGGCTGGTCTATGTGATGCAGCAGATCCTGTTCGGCGCCCTGGTGGGCGGCGCCGTCGGCTATCTGGGCACCAAGTTGCAGATCTTCTGTTTCAAACGTGATGGCATGGTGGAGACCTACCTCAACCTGATCCCCATCGCCTTGGCGATATTGGCCTTTTATCTGGCGGAGGAGTTTTCGGGTAATGGGTTCATCGCCGCCTTCTTCGCCGGTCTCTATGCCGGTAATACCAGCGAGATGGCCAGGGGGCATATCGAAGACTTTGCCGAGAGCGAGGGGGAACTCTTGGTGTTGATAAGCTTCTTCATCTTCGGCCTGGCGTTTGTGCCAACCACGTTGCCCTATGTCACCATGGAGGTGATTATCTACGCCCTGCTCAGTCTGACCTTGCTGCGTATGTTGCCCGTGATGATCTCTCTGATAGGCACCAAGTTAGATCTGGCGACCCGTGCCTTTATCGCCTGGTTTGGCCCCAGGGGGATCGCTTCTATCCTCTATGTGCTGATCGTCGCCCATGAGATGGGCAGCATCAAGGGGTTCGAGACCCTCTATGCCGTGGTAACTGTGACCGTCTTGATGAGCATACTGGCCCATGGTCTATCGGCTCAGCCGCTAGCTAACTGGTATGCCAAACGCCATCGGCCTGCTGAGCCTGATACCGATGGCGAGGACAGTACTGCTTAGCTCTGCAGACGATCTGTCTGACCGTCGAGTTTCTGCAGGCTCTTGAGTAGCATGTAGAGGCAGGTGCTCAGCAGACAGATGGCCAGGTAGATCATCATGCCGTGGCGTTTATCGCTCAGGCTCAAGGCCAGCAGGGGGCCGGCCACAGAGCCCAGGCTATAGCAGAGCAACATCACCTCGGTCGCCGACACTATCTTGATGCTCGGCAGCCTGTCACAGGCCAGCGAGATGGCGATAGGGTAGAGGGCGAAACTGGCCGCCCCCAGGATGAAGTAGCTCAATCCCTTAAACATAAAGGCGCTGGTTTCTATGGCGCCGACCACACCGACCAAGCCCACCAGAGTGCACATGGCCATCAGCAGGCGCTTGTCCATCCGCGGCGAGAGATAGCTGATCAGTGGCTGCACCGCCATGCCACCTAAGATAATCGCCGCCATCAAGAGCCCCGTCTGGGTCGGCTCCTCTACCTGATTGTCGATATAGACGGGCATCAGGCCATAGATGGGGCCGAGCAGCAGGCCTGAGACCAGGCAGCCTATGATCGCCGGGCGACTCAGGTTGGCGCTCTCCTTGAGTGAGAGTCTCTGCTGCGCCTGGTGGGCCGGCTCTCCAGAGCGGATCAGCACTGGGGCCATTATGGCCAGCAGGAGCAGGACGATGACAAACAGATAGGGTAAGACACCTTGAGTGCCCAGTTCACCAATGGCCAGCTGACCGAGGGCGCTGCCGCCATAAAGCGCGGCCATGTAGATCCCCAGTCGTCTGGCACGCGCCTTGACGCTATCGGCCATCAGTAACCAGGATTCGATCACCACGAAGACGCCCGCGACGGCGAAACCCGCGAGCAGGCGCGCCGCGAGCCAGACGCCGGCACCAGGCAAGAGCAACATGGCTACTATGCTGGCGATTAGCAGGGAGAGAAATAGTACAAAGCCGCGTCTGTGGCCCATTTTGGCGATCAGGCGCTCTACCCTTAATGCGCCGAGCAGCAACCCCAGATAGAAGATGCTGGAAAGCCAAGGGGCGAGATCTGGCGACAGGCCGAAGTTGCCCAATGAAAGGGGGATCAGGCTCATCAGAAAACCAGAGGCGACGGCAAAGAAAGAGAGACCTATTACGGGTGCCGTAGGATTGTTCGATTTACAGTTATCGGCGACGTCTAACACCAATAATCTCCAAATTAAGTCGGGTAAATGGCGCCTTGGGAGGGAGTGTGTATTGGACTGCCATTTATTCACTGTTTAGCGGGAAGCGAAATGTAGTGCCAGTGAGGCGCTAAGTAAAGTGAATTTTAACGCTTGATGATTTTTTGATATAAAAGTCGCAGTAATAGCGCTAATTTTGCCCTAAAAAGTCATTCTGTGAATAATTAATTCACAGCTGTTCTTGTTGAGGGACTCTAGCGGTTAAGCCTAGCATGAGGCTTGTTTTAAACTTTTTGTGGCTGATATCCGGCGTTAATTGATAGTTTTTATGTTGCCAAATTGTTGTTTGTTGCCGTTATGTAGATAAAGGCCGTGAATTTTTAAGTTAACGGCCAAATTTTTACCACTTTTATCCTGTCTTTTCTAAACTGGCTAGGTTAACCAAGAACAGTTTGCAGGGATTCAGTTACTGATCTGCCAAGGTGAGCGCCACTATCTTAAGCGGATGATTGCCGTCGAAGGAGGGGAAGTCCTGGTGGCAGTGGATCCACTCGAAGCTGGCGACCTGCCGCCCTTGCTTCTCGACGCAGCGATTCAAGGCATCGAGCCATGCCTGACGCTCTACCTTGGCGACGTTGTTGCAGCAGACTATGGTGCCGCCCGCCTTGGTGGCCAGCATGGCGGGTTTGAACAGGCTCTGGTAGTCGTTGATCAGATCCACAGTGCCGAAGGGGCTCTTGGCGAAACGCGGCGGGTCGAGGAATACCAGGTCGAACTGACGCGACGTCAGTTTAGGGTAGCTGGGGAGTTTCTGGTTGCGGCGTCCACCCACCTTCATGCCCGCCAATTGGCGCATGGCGGGAAAGGCATCGCTCTGAATAAACTCACACCTGTCGCTTACCCCATTGAGTTCGGCGTTGCGACGGCCAGCGGCCAGGGCAAAGGAGGAGAAGTCGACGTTGGTGACAGATTCTGCACCGCCGACTGCGGCGGCTGTGCCTATGCCGCAGGTGTAGGAAAACAGGTTCAGCACAGACTTGCCTTGGCTGTTGGCCTTCACATATTCCCGGCCGACACGCATGTCGAGAAACAGCAGGGGATCTTGCCCTTCGTGGCGTAACTTACTGATGAAGCGGATGCCATTTTCCGTCATCTCCTGCTCGGCGCTGGCGAAGGCATCGAGCTCAGGCGTCAGCGGGTTGAGAATACGCGAGTTTTTATTGGATCTATCATTGTAGATGACGGGAAGATCTTGGGTCTGCTTGAGCACTTGGCCGAGGCTTTCCAGCTCCTCCTGGGTCAGACTCTGGTGAAACGATTGGATCAGCCAGGCGTCGCCATAGCGATCTATGGTGAGTCCGTGTATCCCCTCGACCGTGCCGTGAAACACGCGAAAACAGTTGGTGTTGGCGGCTTGTGCCGCGGCGAGTAGCTCGGTTCTTTGGCTGATCGCCTGGCGCAGCAGGTCGGCGTTCGACATGATCTTATGATCCCTAATCGGTGGTATGCTGGAGTGAGCGCGGATCATAGCAAATATTTGCCCCTTGGGGGCGATTAACTCAGACGTTAGCGAGAGGGCGAAGGAATGAAACTCGTGTTAGTCCATGGGATCTTTAATACCGGCCAGGTGATGGGATGGATGCGGCGCCAGTTTGAACGTCAGGGCTTTGAGTGCCTGACGCCGACCCTGGCTCCCTTCGATGGCAGGCGTGGGATAGCCTTTGCGGCGAAACAGCTGCAAAGCCATATCGAGGCAGCCCTGGCCGAGGATGAGACCATCTGCCTCATCGGTTTTAGCATGGGCGGCATAGTGGCCCGTTACTACCTACAGCATTTGGGGGGCGAAAAACGCACCAAGGCGCTGTTCTCTATTTCATCTCCTCATCACGGCAGTTATCTCGCCTGGCTGCCCTATCCGTCGCGGGCGATGCGTGAGCTGAGGCCAAAGAGTCAGTTGTTGTCTCAGCTCGCCGATTGCCAGGAGCGCCTGAAGGGGATTGCCCTCTACTCGTTTCGCACGCCCATCGATTTCACCATAGTGCCGAGTCGCAGCTCCCATTGGCCGGGGGCCGATAATCGGGTGATCTGGCGACCGCTACATCTGTCGATGATCTTCAGTCGCCGCGTGGTGGCAGAGATCCTAGCTGGGGTGGTGCAGTTGTCGCCGGGTGGCGAGACTGCGCCACAGACCGGGCAGGGCCTCCAGCGAGCAGAGGAGTAGCCCCACCCAGATCAGAGCGAAGCTCACCGCCTTGATGCTATCGAACGCCTCGTTAAACAGAAAGATCGCCAGCAGGAAGTGCATAGTCGGTTCTATGTACTGCAGCAGGCCGACCATGGAGAGGCTGGTGTGACGAATCGCCAGGGCGAAGAAGATCAGCGGTAGCAGGGTTACGGGCGCCGACCCCATGTAAAGCAGCAGTGTGCCCGTGCCACCCGAGAGCGCCTCACTTTGACCCGTGGCACTGAGCCAGAGTAGATAGCCGGCGGCGATGGGGGTGAGCAGCGCCGCCTCAATGGTGACTGAGGTGAGCGAATCGAAACGGATAAACTTCTTACACAGGCCGTAGAGGGCGAAGAAGCTGCCCATCAACAGTGCCAGCCAGGGGAGCTGACCATAGGCCATCACCATGTAGCCTATGCCCAGAGTGCCGAGCAGCACAGCCCATTTCTGGGCGACAGTTAGCCTGTCTTTTAGAAACAGCACCCCTAATCCGATGGCAAACAGCGGGTTGATGAAGAAACCCAGGCTCGCCGCCAACACCTGACCATGGGTCAGTGCCCAGGTAAAACTGTACCAGGAGACGCACATGATAAGCGAGGCCAGCGCGCACAGGGCGACCGAGGGAAGATTGGCCTTAAGCAGTGCCAGGCTGGGCAGAGGTTTGCCAAGCAGCAGAAAGACTAGCAGCATGAAGGGCACAGAGCAGAGCAGGCGAATCGCCAGCATCTCAGTGATATCCGCGCCCGGCAAAAACTGATAGTAGAGGGGCAGTAGCCCCCAAAGTAGAAAGGAGACGATCGCCAGGGCGTTACCTTTGGCGCTAACTTGGATGTGGCTGGGCATAGGGGCTCGTAAGTATTATTTGCTTATGTTGATATTGGGTCGCGTGCTGGCATTGTCTTGTCATCGCTCACTCGTCTGATGCTCTGACTCTTGGGCTTGGCCCTTAGTCTGATCTCGAAAAGCGCTAGCTGGTGAGGCACTAGCTGTTGACGCATTAGCAAGTGAGAAGCTGAGTCACATGGGTAAAATACCCGGCTCTCATCTAGATGACTGAAAGTGGAGCGGATTTTCCCATTCCTATGGCTTCTTGGCTGTGAGCTTGATCACTCGAGATGCTTTTTGTTTTTAGCGGGAGCCTGGTCAGGCGGTATGGGAAAGACTTGCATGTCGGGGCTGGGTCTAAGGTACAATCTGGCTGCAGCAAATATCGTTGATGAGCCGAGAATGAACAAGATCCATGTACAGATGACCAAGGATGGTTCCCACACCCTGATGAGCAGCCTGTTTGACGACAGTTATCATGCCCATAACGGCGCCATTAGCGAGTCTGAACATGTCTATATTCAGTCGGGTTTTGCCGATCTGGATCCCAGCTTCGAGCGGGTGAATATTCTCGAGTTGGGGTTTGGCTCGGGCATGAACGCCATGCTGACGCTAAAGCGGGTGCTGGGCAGCGATGGTAAGCCGGATAGGCTCATAAGGCCGATCCGTTTCGTGACGGTAGAGGCCTATCCTGTTCCTAGCGAGGTGATCGCTCAGCTGAACTACAAGGAGCATCTGCCGGCCGCGCTGCATGATCTGTTCGATCGCCTGCATAGCGCGCCCTGGGGCGAGGATGTCACCCTGTTTCCCGGCTTCGTGCTGCATAAGATCCACGCCACCTGGGATAGCCTGGCCTTGCCGGATGATTCCATCAACCTGGTGTTCTACGACGGCTTTGCGCCCAGCAAGCAGCCCGAGCTCTGGACCCAGGATAACTTCGATCGCCTCTTTCCTATGATGATGCCGGGCGGCATGCTGGTCAGCTACTGTGCCAACGGCCAGTTCAAGCGTAATCTGAAGGCCGCAGGTTTTAAGGTGAAGCCCCATCCGGGGGCCCTGGGTCGCCGGGAGATGACCCGCGCCTGGAAGCCTCAGCCGGGAAATGAAGAGTAAGCCGGGACAGGAAGAGTAAGCCAAAATCGTTAGGTGAGATCCGATTAAACTTGCCGGCTACCTCGAGCACTTTTTTGTTTGTAACAAGTCATTAACTGAACTTTCTTTTTCGCCGGGAATCGATAGATTAGAATCCAACTCGCTTCACATAGGGAAATGATCTGTGAAAATACCGGCAATTCGTGCCCTCGCCCCCTGGCTCACCGCCAGCCTGACTCTGCTCTGCTCCATGCAGGTCTTGGCCGATAAGGCGCCACTGGCCTTCGTCTCTCAAACCATAGATACCGGATTTAAGCTCACCCATCCGCTGGAGAGCCTCAACCTGGTGGGCGATGCCAACAAGGAGCTGCTAGCGATCGGTGTCGATGATCGCCAGACCAAATGGCTCGCCGTCTATGGCTTAGATGGCGAAAGCAGCCAGTATCGGCTGCTGCATAAGATGCCTCTGCCAGGCGATCTCTATCGATACGATGTCAGCGCTAAGCCAAAGCAGGGCAATTTACAGCAAGGCAATTTAAAGCAGGGCAAGCCACAGCAGGCAGATGCCCTGCAGTCTGCCTATTTCATGTCGCGCGCTCACCTCTCTGTGTTGACGGTTAGCGACCAGGGGCTGGCACTTCGAGAGCTGCTTGATGTGGCGCCGCTGGTGGTGAAGCCGCGCATTGAGTTTATTGCCCGCGGCGAGTTTGTGCAGGATCTCAACGGCGATGGCCGTGACGACTTTATCGTGGGCCAGTTTGAGCAGACCGAGCTCTTCCTCAGTCAGGGCGAAGGCTGGCAGACCCAGACCCTGGCGATTCAGCCCAAGGTGCTGCTCTATCGTGATGGCGCCCGCTACAGCGAGACCAAGCTCTATTTTGCCGACATGGATTTCGATGGTCACGACGACATCATCAAGGTGGGCGAGGGGGAGCTTGAGATCTATGCCCAGCATCAGGATGGCAAGTTCGAGAGCTACCCCAGATTCCAGCCCGTGAGTCAGGCGATCAGCGGCCTAGATTGGTGGGACAGACGTGATGCCTATGGCGAGGCGCTGGATCAGAGCGATCTCGTCTATCGCAAGGTCGAGGAGCTGCAGGATATCGATGGCGACGGCCTTGTGGATATGGTGGTGCGCTACACCAAGAGCTCAGGGGTGCTGGATCGGGTTAACGACTATGAGATCTATCTAGGGGTGAAGGGCGATAAGGGAGTGAGTTTTGCCAAGCAGCCCCAGAGCGTGATCCGCGGCGATGGTACCCTGACGGGCTTCGAGCTGGTGGATATCGACCTAGATGGTCGCAGCGAGGTGCTGGTGTCAGGGTTCGACATCGGCCTGTCGCAGATCATCGGCGCCCTGGTGTCGGGCAGTATAGATCAGGACGTGCACCTGTTTACCATGGACGATAAGCGGCGTTTCGCCGCTAGACCTAACGTGAGCAAGTCGGTGGAGCTGAGTTTCAGTCTGACCTCGGGCCAGAGCGGCGCGCCCGTGGTAAAGCTGGCGGATATCGATGGCGACAAGCGTCAGGATCTACTGCTGTCCGACGGCGACACAGAGCTGGATCTGTTTCTGGGTAGTGCCAAGGGCGCGCCCTTCGATCGCAAAGAAAGCCTCAAGCTTACCCTGCCTATCGATGGTGACATGCTCAGCAGCGAAGATCTTAATCTAGACGGTAAGGCGGATCTGCTTATCAAGTATGGCAGGCAGGATAAGGCCGAGTTGCAGAGCCAGTTTTTGGTGATCATGACCCAATAGCCCTTGGCTGTTTTGCCAGTTGTGTCGGTGACGGCAAGGTGGCTAGGACCTGGTGATACACTTTGTCGCAATTAAGCCGCGCTCGATTAGATGGTAATAACCCGCTCTGCTTCAGTGAGTTAGCTCTCACTAACACAAATCCCTCTCGAGGGGGCTAATTGGCTTAAGTTTTGTTTAATTTTTCATCGCTACCCTGAGGTCGAAGGTGACTCCTGGTCACCCAGAGACTAAGTGTAAGGGTTGTGTATGATAGGTTTTGGCAGCGCCAGCAGTTCTGCAGGAGCAGATGTCGCAGTAAATATCATCACCTACCTGGGAGCCGGATGCTTGTTGGTGGTGGTCATAGGGTTTGCAATTGCCCTGTTTCAGGAGTGGCAGATGGTGCGCCGCTTCGATGCCGAGAAGCAGAGGCAGAGATTCTTCGATAGCCTCTCCAATATTACCCCGCGTTCCCGTTAGCGGTTTACTATCCTAGCGCCTTTTCGCCGCGCTATCGATTCGCCGGTGGCCGAGCTTAGCACTCTACTTTAGAGATAACCTGGCTGCTTGAGCTTAAAAACTTGGTTGACCTTAAAAACTTAGCTGAGGTTAAAGCTAGTTGAGCGATAACCTGGCCTGTTCTGCGACCAGTGTCATGATTTCCCGATTCAGGCTGAGCTGCTGGCTCTGGCCTATCTCTTCCCGACCTAGCGCATTTAGCCGCGCATCTATCGCGCCCCGCTGTGGATGACCGCCTAGAGGGTGCGGGTAAGGCACTTCTTCATGGCTTGGTTCTCCGTCGAATTGAGGTTGCCAAAAGGCGTCAGTGTCATTGGTGTGCCATTGTGTCTTGAGTGAAAACAAGGGAAAGCCTCCTAGTGCGTGACCGCGCTAGGATAAGCGAAACTTATGCCAATTAGATGACAGGCGAAAAACTGGGTCTTGAGTGAGCGATTACTCGGCTCAGCGCCTATCTTGCACCATCAGGAGGCATGGGTTGATGCAGGAAAGTGCAACCTGGCGATGCAGCCCTTGTCGCAATTGCTGAGGCTAAAACGCCACTGATAACGCTGACACAGGGCCTCGACTATCTCCAGCCCTAAGCCATGGCCCTGGGGGCGAGTGTCGCTGCTGCTCATGCCGCGGCCCTGATCTTTCACCGAGATCCCCTCATCGTCGACGCTGATGGCGATACAGCCGCTGTCGCTGGCGTTGATGGCGTTATTGAGCAAGTTGATCAGTAACATGCGCAGTACCGCCTCGCTGGGGGCTATCTGCGGCGTGGCATCTAGGGTGAGGCCTAATTGGATCTGTTTCTGGCTCGCCAGCGGTTCGACCTCGGCAAGGATCTGCTTTAGCTCTTTCTCCTGTAGCGGCCTGAGGTCGGGTGAACTCAGCCCCTTCTCCTGTTTCACCAGGCTCAGCAGCGCGTCTATGATGTGCTGCATATTGCTTGCGGCCTTGGCGATACGGCTTCGCTGTCGTTGCATAAACTCTGGCTTGCCCTCCTGTTCCAGCAGACGGCTGGCGCCTTGAATAATGGTCAGCGGAGTTCTCAGTTCATGGCTGGCGTAGCGGGAGAAGGCTTGTTCCCGGCGGATCAGCTGGGCGATCTGCTGCTGATAATGGTTGAGGCTGGCGGTGAGGGCATGAAATTCCTGGGTGGCATCCTTGGAGACGCGAAAACTCTGGTCGCCCTCCGAGTCCTCGAGCTGCTCGCTGATGGCGCGAATGGGCGCGATAAGCCTGCGGGTGAGCAATGTGATGGCAAAGCCGAACAGGGCAAACAACATCAGGGTGACGGCCAGGATCACCAGGCTGATATTGTTCCATTCGTTACGGCTCAGCTCTACCTGCTCGGCATTCATCACCAGAATCAGGGGATGTGTCGCCTCGCCTTCGCCATATTGGCCGCGAAAGATGAAGATATCCTCCTTGAAGGTATCGTGCAGTTCATCGAGAAAACCGACGGGCAGATCGACAATGCCTTGATATTCATCGGGTAAGCTGGCTGCATCGTTATAGGCGACGATAGTGGTGCTCAACACCAGCGGCGACTCGGCGCCCTGCTCGAATGCCGCCTTAGCACTAGGCGCTATCTGCTCCAGACTGCGGCGGTTGAGCTCATCTTCGACCCAGTAGAGGATAAATATACTGAGCAGGTAGAGGATGGCGGCCACCAAGAGGGCGATCCCCCCGAAGTAGAAACTTAGCTTGCGAGTCAGACTCTTGGCGGTTTTTTGCACCTGTGGGGCCTCTATTGATTCACGTCTAACCGAAAGCCTATCTTAGGCACGGTGAGTATGATGGGGGTGTCGAAGGGTTTATCCACCTGATTTCTCAGCTGGTACATATGGCTGCGCAAGATGTCGCTGTTGGGCGGTTCTTCCCCCCACAGGTGCTGCACTATCTCCTCACGTTTTACCACGTTAGGCGCGCGGGAGATCAGCAGGTGGAGGATCTGATAGCAGCTTGGGGTCAGCTGTAGCTTCTTGCCATCACGATAGGCGGTGTGCTCGGCGATGTTGAGGGTGAGCGGCCCGCACTGCTGACAGCCCTGGGCGACGCGCCCGAGCTGACGCTTAATCAACGCCAGCAGGCGTACATGTAGCTCATCGAGATCGAAGGGTTTGGTCAGATAGTCGTCGGCGCCACTATGAAAGCCTTGCAGCAGATCTTGTTTGTCGTCCAGCGCCGTCAGCATCAATATGGGCACGCTGGAGCCCTGCTGACGTAGGGCCTTGGCCACGGCGTAGCCGTCCATCTTGGGCAGCATGAGATCCAGCACTATGGCGTCGAAGTGCCCTTCGGTGGCGAGGCGCAGGCCGAGCTCGCCATTGCTGGCATAATCCACCTGAGCTCCTTGGGATTCGAGATAGTCCCCCAGGACACCGGCGACATCGGCATTATCTTCTATGATGAGTATTTGAGTATTTTGCATGACAGTTCTCTGGCCGGATGACTCTACCTATCCTAGCGTGAAAAAGATGTCGATAACATTGAAATTCAAGCGCATCCGATTGAGCTTTGAGATGCGCCTAGGTGTCAATGCAGCAGGAACAGGGTCGCCAGGCCGAGGAAGGCGAACAGGCCGATCACATCAGTGACCGTGGTCAGCACCATGCCACCGGCCAGTGCGGGATCGACATTGAATTTCTTCAGCAGCAGTGGGATACAGGCGCCGGCCAGACCGGCCACCGTCATGTTGATCAGCATGGCGCCGCCGATCAGTCCGCCCAGGGCAATGTCGCCCTTCCACAGCCAGACGGCGGCAAATACCAGCATGGACCAGAGCAGGCCGTTGAGAAAGCCGATGGCCAGTTCCTTACCGATCAGCCAGCGGGAGTTACTCTGGCCTATCTGCCCCAGGGCGATACCGCGGATCACCAGCGCCAGGGTCTGGTTGCCGGCGACGCCACCCATGCTGGGGACTATGGTCATCAAGATGGCGATGGTGGCAAACTGCTCCAGGGTGTTCTCGAACATGTTGCTGACCGAGGCGGCCAGCAGGGCGGCAAACAGGTTGATGGTCAGCCAGAGGGAGCGCCTCAGGGTACTCTTGACCACTGGGCCGAAGGTATCTGTGTCGTCGTCCATCCCCGCCATCCCCATCATGGAGTGTTCGGCATCTTCACGGATCACGTCGACGATATCATCGATGGTGATACGCCCCAGCAGACGGTTGGTCTCCTCTTCGACCACGGGGGCCGAGACCCAGTCGTGACGCTCGAACAGCTGGGCGACTTCGCCGTCATCCATACCCACGGGGATCCCTTCGAGATCGTCGTTCATGATCTCCCGCACCGAGGCATTGGGGTCGCAGGTCAGCAGGTCGGTAATGCGCACACCGCCCAGCAGGCTGTCGCGCTTATCCACCACATAGAGGGTATCGGTGGCATCGGGCAGCTCGCCGCGGATCCTCAGGTAACGCAGGATCACGTCTATGGTGACATCGGGGCGCACGGTGACAGTATCCGTGTTCATGATACTGCCGGCAGTGTCTTCCGGGTAGGAAAGGGCTTGCTCCACCCTGGCTCTGTCTTGCGCCGTCATCGACTGCAACACCTGATTGAAGACGCTGTCGGGCAGACTACGCAGTATGTAGGCCAGATCGTCCGTGTCCATGCCTTCGGCTGCCTTGGCGACGCGCTCGGGGCTCATCTGGGTGATCAGGGTATCTTTGAGTTCTTCGCCCAGCTCGTCGAGGATCTCCCCCGTGTGCTGTTGATCGATTAGCTGCCAGAGCACCTGACGGGTGCGCGGCGGCGAAGATTCCAGGATAAAGGCGATATCAGAGGCGGCCATGTCGTGCAGCATGCTGCGCACATGGACAAACATGCCGCTGCCTAAGGCTTGAGTGAGCTGATTAAGGCGTTGATCTGTGGTTTCACTATCTAACACTTCGATCGGCATAGCTCCTCCTTTGGCAGTTGATTGAACGGCTTGGGTGGTAGGCTTGTAAGTCTATGATAAGTATAGGACGAAATTAAGCGGGCACCGCAAAGCGAGCCGATTATACGGCCTCATCGAATTTGGCGTCAATAAGGGCGCTGATGGCATCTAAGGCCGCCTGGGCATCTTTGCCTTCGCTGGTGATGGTGATGGTTTTACCCATGCCGGTTTCGAGCATCAGGAGGCCGAGTACACTGGCGGCGGAGGCCTGTTTATCGCCCTGGATCAGGGTGACCTCGGCGTCAAACTTAGCGGCGAGCACCGCCAGCTTGGTCGCCGCTCTGGCGTGCAGGCCCAACTTGTTGCAGATGGTCAGCTCGCGAGCCAACTTAGTCATGCTTTAGTTCTCTGTGGCGCGCCTGAACCTTATGCTTGCCCTTGTTGAACAGCTTGGCGAGCTGGTCGGTCACATAGACAGATCTGTGTTGGCCGCCGGTGCAGCCGATGGCGATGGTGAGGTAGCTGCGGTTGTTGCGCTCCAGGTGAGGCAACCAGGTTTCCAGCAGGTTTTCGATCTGCCAGATGAACTTGTTGACCAGTGGCTGCTGACTCAGAAACTGCTGCACTGGCTCATCCAGGCCGGTCAGAGGCCTTAGCTCAGGTTCCCAATGGGGATTGGGCAGGAAGCGCACGTCGAACATGAAGTCGGCTTCGGTCGGCATGCCATATTTAAAGCCGAAGGACTCGAAGTTGATCACCAGCTCCTTGTCGACCGTGCCCAGCAGGATCTCGCGCACCTTGTCGCTCAACTCATAGATGTTGAGGTTAGAGGTGTCGATATAGTGATCCACGAGTTTGGCGATGGGGTCGAGCAACTTGCCCTCGAGCTGAATTGCCTCCTTGAGGGAGACCTTAGAGCGTGACAGCGGGTGTAGTCTGCGGGTCTCGCTATAGCGCTTGAGCAGCACATTGTCGCTGGAGTTCAGGAAGAAACTTAAGATTTCGGTATCTTTGGGGAGCTTGGCCAGCTGTTTTTCCAGCTGGATCTCTTCGCTGGGCATGTTGCGCACATCGACGCTGATGGCCACGAGATCGCTGCGTCCCTTGAGCTGCTCCAGCAGGGACTCCATCATCTGCAAGGGCAGATTGTCGACACAGTAGTAGCCTAGATCTTCTAGGACCCTGAGTGCGACGGATTTTCCCGATCCTGAGCGTCCGGATACCAAAACCAATTTCATTGGGTGATCACCTGATAGAGTTCGGATTCATCTTGTGTCTTTCTTAGCTGCTTCATGATCGCCTTATCATTGAGCTTCTCGGCCATAGCGGCCAGGGTGCTAAGATGTTGCTCGCATTGATCTGCGGGCACCAATAACGCAAAAAGGATATCGACGGGCTGATTGTCAATGGCATCGAATGCGATTGGTTCAGCACATTTCACCAGTACGGCCACGGGTTGATCTATGTTAGTCAGCCGTCCGTGAGGAATCGCGATACCATTGCCTATACCTGTGCTGCCCATTTTCTCTCGAGCCAGAAGGCTTTCAAATATTTCTTGAGAGGAGAGGGTGGGGTACTGGACAGCGGCTAAGTCGCTGATAAGCTCCAGTACCTTTTTCTTACTGCCCGGAGTGGCGCAGGTGGTGCACTCCGGCCGCAGGATGGTACTCAGTTCCATCGTTAATGTTTAGTAAGCTTCTCTTTGTGTTTAATGACCTGACGATCGAGTTTGTCAATCAGGGAGTCTATCGCGGCATACATGTCCGCATGTTCGGATGTTGCGAACACTTCTCCGCCACGGAGATGTAACTTTGCCTCAACCTTCTGTTGCAACTTTTCGACATTTAATACAACGTGCACATTATTGATCTGATCGAAATGACGTTCAAGCTTTGTGAATTTCTCTTCGATGTAGCTTCGTAGAGATTGGGTGATCTCGATATGGTGCCCAGTCAGGTTTATTTGCATAAAGATAGTCCTCCAGTTTCCAGGTTTGTTTTATAAGCTCTTGCGCTGATTCGAGGGCGGTATAAGCATTGCCTCGCGATACTTGGCAATGGTGCGTCTAGCCACCTTAATACCCTGTTCGGCCAAGAGTTGAGCCATCTTGCTGTCGCTCAATGGCTTTTTCTGGTTTTCCGCAGCAACCAGCTTCTTAATGAAGGCACGTATTGCTGTTGAAGAGCACTCTCCGCCATCGTCGGTACCGACGTGACTGGAGAAGAAGTATTTAAGCTCGAAGATCCCTCTCGGGGTATGCATATATTTTTGCGTGGTCACACGCGAGATGGTGGATTCATGCATCTCCACCGCCTCGGCGATGTCGTTAAGTACCATGGGCTTCATCGCCTCTTCGCCAAATTCGAAGAAACCTTGCTGGAAGTCGACGATACAGTTGGTCACCTTGAGCAGGGTCTCGTTGCGACTCTCCAGGCTCTTGAGGAACCATTTGGCTTCCTGCAGGTGACCGCGAATAAACTGGCCATCCGCCTGACTCTTAGTGCTGCGGGCCATGGCGGCATACTGTTGGTTGACGTTGATCTTGGGCATGCTGTCTGGGTTGAGCTCGACTACCCAGCGTCCCTTCTTCTTGGTGACGGTCACATCCGGGATCACGTACTCGTCGCGGCTGGCGGTGATGGCGAGGCCGGGACGGGGATTCAGGGTCTGGATCAGGGCTATGGCATCCCTCAGCTCATCTTCCTTGAGCTTGGTTTTGCGCATCAGCAGACGGAAGTCGCGTCCGGCGATGAGATCCAGGTGCTCCTTGATCAGCATGCGGGCGTTGGCGATGTGCGGCGTGTCGTCGCTGTATTGGGCTAGCTGAATCGTCAGACATTCGCTGAGGTCGCGGGCCGCCACACCAATAGGGTCGAAGTGTTGTACCCGTTTGAGCACCGCCTCGACCTCGTCTAGTTCGATCTCTGGGTCGCCCATGGCCTCGAGAATATCTTCGCAGGTCTGGGTCAGGTAACCGCGCTCGTCGATGGCGTCGATGATGGCGGTGGCGATGGCCAGGTCGTTATCGGAAAAAGGGGTCAGGTTCTTCTGCCATTCCAGGTGTTCATACAGACCTTCGCTGGTCTCGCCCTGAAAAGGCATGTCGTCGTCGCGCATGGCGCCCGAGCTTGAGTTTGGCGAGGCAGTGTAGACCTCATCCCAGGTGGTATCCACCGGCAGCTCGTCTGGCATTGAGTCTTGAGTCAGGGCGTCTGAGGTCTCGACCCCTGAGTTATCCTGGCTCGAATCCAGCTCTATCTTGTCGTCGTACTTGTTGTCGAAGCTGTCGCTGACGCTATCGTCTTGCAGCTCGATGCTGGCGCTCTCCTGCTCTTCATCCAACTCCAGTAGCGGGTTGGATTCTAATGCCTGCTGGATCTCCTGCTGCAACTCTAATGACGACAACTGCAACAGACGTATGGCCTGTTGTAGCTGGGGCGTCATGGTGAGATGCTGACCCATTTTGAGCTGAAGTGACGCTTTCATCGTACTGCTATTCCCTTGTTTCTAATTATAAAATGAGAAAGCTCTGGCTATATGTGCCGGACAAATATATCGGATAGTGCCTAAGGCCACAATTAACGCATGGTATTTCCTCTGTGGCCCCATTATAAGATTAACTATAGCTTGAATTGTTCACCTAAGTACACTGCTCGTACTTGCTGGTTGTCTAAGATTTCGGCGGGTGTGCCCTCGGCGATCAGATTACCATGGCTGACGATATAGGCTTTCTCGCAGACGTCTAATGTTTCGCGCACGTTATGGTCGGTGATCAACACCCCCAGGCCGCGATTCTTAAGCTGCTCGATGATCTTCTTGATGTCGATGACCGAGATAGGATCGACACCGGCGAACGGCTCGTCGAGAAGAATAAACTTAGGGTTGGCAGCAAGCGCCCTGGCGATCTCCACCCGGCGACGTTCACCGCCCGAGAGCGCCATGCCGTGGCTGTCACGGATATGGGTGATGTGAAACTCTTCCAGCAGGTGTTCCAGCTCCTCTTCGCGGCCATCGTTATTAAGATCGCTGCGGGTCTGGAGCACGGCCATGATGTTGTCTCGCACCGAGAGCTTACGGAAGATGCTGGCTTCCTGGGGCAGGTAGCCTATGCCTTTGCGGGCGCGCAGGTGCATGGGGTCTAGCGTCAGGTCGTCATCGTCGATAAAGATGCGGCCCTTGTCGCTCTGTACCAGGCCGACGACCATGTAAAAGGTGGTGGTCTTGCCGGCGCCGTTTGGCCCCAGCAGGCCGACGATCTGCCCGGTCTTGACCGTGAGGCTCACGTCTTGGACAACGGCACGACTCTTATAGCTCTTGGCGAGGTTCTCCGCCTTCAAGATCAGGTCTGTCATTGTTTTTCCTGTTCTGGTTTCTTCTCGGGCTTCTGCTCTGGCTGGATCTGTTCCTGATAGTTTTCAGGCTGAATGATGGTGATCACTCTGTCTTTGCCTGTGCTCTCGGCGATCAGCTGTTGCTGCTCTATGTTGTAGCGGATCTGCGAACCCGTGACCTGGCTGCCTTCCTGTTCCAGGGTGGCGTCGCCGATCAGTGTCAGGGTGCGGCTGGAAAGCTCGTAACGTATCTCCTTGGCGCTGGCCGAGGCGGGACGGCCATCTTCCATCACCTGAGAGTAAGTGGCCGGGTTGCCGGTGGCGATCAGTATCTTGCCGCTGTTCTTCTCTTTGCTGAAGGCGCGTAGTTCACTGGCCAATATCTTGATTGAGCCTTGGGTGACCTCGACCGGACCGTGGAAGATGATCTGGTTGTTCTTAATGTCGGCTTCCTGGCTGGCGGCAGAGATCTTAACCTCTTGCAGCAGGTCGTTTACCTTGGCATGGGCGCCAATACTGACCAGGGGCAGCAGGCCCGCAAGAATAAGGCTATTTAGTTTCATATGTTCCTTCTACCTGACTCGTCAGTTTTATATTTTGGGCGTTGAGATCGGCATATAGGCCTTCCCCCGTGATGAGGAAATCACGCCCTGTGATCCGAATGCTTCTGTCGGATGTCATAATCATAGTATTGAGATCCAGCTCCAGATAGGTGGTCTCTATGGTCTGAATCGGTTCCTCTGGGCTAATGGCATCAATGATAACATTATTTTCCAGGGTGACCCGTCCGCTATTTTTGTCCAATGTGCCCTTGGTGGATCTCAGGCGCCACTGGGCATCGCCGTTGTCGGGGTAGACCAGATAGATGGGCTGGGTAAAGTAGGTCTGGTTGCGCTCGGCGTAGTGCTCCATGTGACTGGCCGATACCCGGCTGTTGATGCCACCCTCATCATTGTATTGCACGCTCTTGAGATCCCGAACTATGTAGTCGGGACGATCGACATTATCCAGGGCCAGATCTTCGCTGCCCTTTTTCGACTGAACCTGCCAATAGAGGATCAGTGCTGTGCCGAAGAAGGCGATGATCGCCAGCGTGACTCTGTTCATATGCTCATTCCGTGGGCTGAGGCAAACTTATCCTGGCTGAGCAGGATGAGATCCGTCAGTTCACGCAGCGCGCCGTGGCCGCCCTTGATATGGGTAACCATGTCGGCGTGTTGGCGCACAAAGGGATGACCGTCGGCCACGCACACAGACAGGCCCACCTTCTCCATTACGGGCAGATCCACCATGTCATCGCCGATATAGGCGACTTCCTCAGGCGTCACTTTATAGTGGTTAAGCAGCTCCTGATAAGGCTCGAGCTTGTTGTCGACGCCCTGGTAGATGTGGGTGATACCCAGGGCCGTCATGCGATCTTCCACTATCTGCGACTTACGCCCAGTGATGATGGCCACCGGAATATCGCTGGTTAGTAGCGAGCGTACGCCATAGCCGTCGCGGGTATGGAAGGTCTTGAGTTCGTCGCCCGAGTTGCTCATATAGACCAGACCGTCGGAGAAGACGCCGTCGACGTCGCAGATTAACAGTTTGATCTGTTTAGCCTTCTGCCAGACTACGTCGGTTATCGGGCCATAAAAACCTTGATGTGCCATGTTAGATCACCCCCGCCTTGACCATGTCCAGCATGTTGAGTGCACCAATCGGCTTCTGCTGCTCGTCGGTGACGATCAGGCCGTTGATCTCTTTCTCGTCCATCACCTTGAGGGCCTGGGCGGCTAAGATGCCTTCGCTGACGGTGACGCAGCCATGGGTCATCACCTCTGAGATGGAGGTCTTGCGCAGGTTGATCTCGGCGTCGATCACCCGGCGCAGATCGCCGTCGGTGAAGATGCCGACCAGCAGGCCCTGGCTGTTGACTACGCCAGTCATGCCCAGCCCCTTCTTGGAGATCTCATACAGGGCCTCAGTGATACAGATATCTTCGGCCACCAGAGGCAAGTCATCACCCTTGTGCATCACGTCGCTCACCTTGAGCAGCAGCTTGCGTCCCAGGCTACCGCCGGGGTGGGAGAGGGCAAAATCATCTTTGGTGAAGCCTCTGGCCTGCAGCAGGGCCACCGCCAGGGCATCGCCCATGACGAGCGTCGCCGTGGTGCTCGAAGTCGGCGCAAGCCCGAGCGGGCAGGCCTCTTCCGGTACCTCGATACACAGATGGACCACAGAATGCTTGGCCATGTTGGATTCGGGTTTGCCCGTCACCGCGATGACAGGCAATCCCATACGCTTGATAACAGGCATCAGGGTTAAAATTTCGCTGGCCTCACCCGAGTTGGAGATGGCGAGCACGATATCGTTCTCGCTAAGCACGCCCAGGTCGCCATGGCTGGCCTCGCCGGGATGGACGAAGAAGGCTGGGGTGCCTGTGCTGGCCAGGGTGGCCGAGATCTTGTTGCCTATGTGGCCGGACTTGCCCATGCCCATGACGATCACCTTGCCGGTGCAGGCGAGGATCAGTTGGCAGGCCTTGGCAAATTCACTCGAGTCGACATATTGATACAGGTTGTCCAGCGCATTGCGCTCGGTATCGATAACCTTGCGTCCCCATTGACGTAATTGATCTGCATCTACCATCTTGTTCTCTCTATTTTGTCGGCCTAAACGTTATTAGGATAGGAAAAGCGTGACTTGGTACGCGATAAAAGTCGCTAATAACACACCGCCATGCCAGGGGCGTAGTTGGCGGGCCTTGCCGGTTAATAAAATCAGTATGGCCAGGGCAACGCTGGTTGCCATCACCATGTAAAAGTCGCGACTGCTGGCGGCGGCATCTACCGCGCCTGGGGCGATAAGGGCAGGCAGCGCCAAAACCGCAAGAATGTTAAACAGGTTAGAGCCGACCACGTTACCTATGGCAAGGTCGTCCTCTTTCTTCAGCACGCCGGCCACACAGGCCGCCAGTTCAGGCAGGCTGGTACCGACGGCGATAATGGTCAGGCCTATGACTAAGTCTGACATATGGAAGGCCTTGGCGATACCCACGGCGCCCTGCACCATCCAGTCGGCAGACAGGGGCAGCAGCACTAGGCCTATCACCAGCCAGAGGATCGCCTTAGGCGTAGGCACATCTTTAGGCACCTCGCTCTCGGCCTCGTCGATCAGCGGATCCTTCTCCTTGTTGACGATCGCATGCCAGATCAGATACCCCATGAGGGCGAAGAAGAGTGCCATCAGCACCAAGCCCTCGACGCGGGTCAGCTGGCCATCGTGAAGGAAATAGCCCGCCATCGCCGTGGCGCCTAACATCATAGGGATTTCCCGCTTGAGTGTCTGTGAGCTTACCGAGATTGCGCCTAACAGAGCGGTGATCCCCAGGATCAGCGTGATGTTGGCGACGTTAGAGCCCAGCACATTCCCTATGGCCGTGTCTGTCATACCCTCGAGGGAGGCGGTGGCTGCCACAAACATTTCCGGGGCCGAGCTGCCCATGGCGACTATGGTGAGGCCAATTAACATGGGCGGCAGGCCGAGATTACGGGCGAATGCCGCGGCGCCGAAGACAAATTTGTCGGCACTCCAGACAAGAGCACCCAAACCAGCAATCAGTAAGAAAATATTAAATAGCATTGAAAATCTTTTTGTTTAAGAGTCTGCCGCGCATTTTCGCTGGAATTGAACAAAATTGAAAGTATTGCGCAAAGATAGTGTCGATTCAGTTGTGCACAATCCGTCAATTTCGTACAATTTGTCTCTTTTCCTGCCGCCTAACCATGGAACGCATTAGGTCCCGTTATGAGTCATCAATCGTTAAGTCATGACAGCCAAGCCAAGGGTGAGACTAAGCCAATGGAACAAGCGCCGATGGAACACGTGCAGCCATTGGTGGAGATCAGTCATCTGGGTTTCAGTCGTGGCACCCATGTTATCTATGACGACGTCAGCCTCACCATCCCCAGAGGGAAGGTGACCGCCATCATGGGACCCAGCGGCATAGGCAAGACGACCCTACTCAAGCTGATCGGTGGTCAGCTGCGGCCGGACTCTGGGGTCATCAAGGTCGATGGCATAGACGTGCATAAATGCAATCGCAGCGAGCTGTTTGCCCTGCGCAAACGCATGAGCATGCTGTTTCAGAGCGGTGCCCTGTTTACCGACATGAATGTGTTCGACAACGTGGCTTTTGCCCTGCGGGAACACTCGGAATTGCCAGAGGCGATTATTTGCCGCATCGTGCTGATGAAGCTCGAAGCAGTGGGGCTAAGAGGCGCGGCGCAGATGATGCCGAGCGAGCTCTCCGGCGGCATGCAGCGACGAGCGGCCCTGGCCCGCGCCATCGCCCTGGAGCCAGAGTTGGTGCTCTACGATGAACCCTTCGCCGGACAGGACCCCATCTCCATGGGGGTGCTGGTGAAGCTGATCCGTGAGCTGAGTGATGCGCTGAGCCTCACCTCTGTGGTGGTGTCCCACGACGTGCAAGAGGTGCTGGGGATAGCCGACTATGTCTATGTGCTCGCCGACAAGAAGGTGATCGCCCACGGCACGCCAGCCGAGCTGAAGGCGGCCGACAATCCTAAGTTGAAACAGTTTATCGGCGGCGAGCCCGACGGGCCCGTGCCGTTTCATTTTCCCGCCCAGGATTACCAGAAGGAGATGTTAGGTGAGCGTGATTGATCAAATCGCCCGCTTAGGTCGTGGTGCGATCGATAGCGTCACCGGCCTGGGACGCGCCGGACTCATGTTGTGGGGCGCCATCGCCAAGATGCCCAGGGTGCGCAAGGGCACGCCTCTGCTGATCAAGCAGCTGTACGTGATTGGCGTGCAGTCCATGGTGATCATCCTGGTCTCCGGCCTCTTCATCGGCATGGTGCTGGCGTTGCAGGGCTATAATATTTTGGTGGGTTTCGGCACAGAAGACAGCTTGGGGCCCATGGTGGCGCTCAGTCTGCTGCGTGAACTGGGGCCAGTGGTGACCGCGCTGCTGTTTGCCGGACGCGCCGGCTCGGCGCTCACCGCCGAGATAGGTTTGATGAAGAGCACCGAGCAGCTCTCCAGCCTGGAGATGATGGCTATCGATCCCCTGCGTCAGGTGATCGCGCCGCGCTTCTGGGCCGGGGTGATCAGCCTGCCGCTTCTGGCGCTGATGTTTACCGCCGTGGGCATCTATGGCGGCCATCTGGTCGGGGTGGAATGGAAGGGGATCGACAGCGGCAGCTTCTGGTCTATCCTGCAGGCCTCGGTAGAGTGGCGTCAGGACATAGTGAACTGTCTGATCAAGAGCCTGGTGTTCGCCGTAGTGGTGACCTGGATAGCCCTGTATCGCGGCTACCATGTGATCCCCAATCCCGAGGGGATCAGCCGGGCGACCACCCAAACCGTGGTGCAGTCCAGCCTGGCGGTGTTGGCGCTGGACTTCCTGTTGACGGCCATGATGTTTGGCCGCTGATTAAATTTTGTTTATGGATAAACCTATATATTTGCCGTCGTGGTATGTATAGAACTGAGTGGTAATTGAGTATGTTGACTCGAAAAATTGAACTATTAGTTGGCTTGTTTATTCTGTCGGGCCTGATGGCCTTTCTGGTATTGGTGTTCAACGTGGCCAATGTCGAGGTGAAGCCTGGCCAGAGCCACTACACCCTGTATGCCAAGTTCACCAACATAGGCGGCCTCAAGGTGCGCTCACCGGTCAAGGTGGGTGGCGTGGTGGTTGGCAGGGTGACGAACATCAGCCTGGATCCTGAGGAACTGGTGGCCGTGGTCGAGCTGGCCATGGACAATCAATACGATCAGTTTCCCGAGACCAGTAGCCTGTCGATCCTCACCTCGGGTCTGCTGGGCGAGCAGTTCTTGGGACTGACGCCAGGATTTGTGATGGACGATATCGGCATGCTCAAAGATGGCGATCGTATCGACGACACTCACTCGGCCTTAGTGCTCGAAGATCTCATCGGCCAGTTCTTATACAGTATGAAGTCTAAAGAAAATTAATAGGGACGAATATGAAACAGTTGTTGAAAGTACTCTTCTCCTCCATGGTATTGCTGATCGGCGGTGCGGTTAGCGCCGAGGAGATCTCGGTCAATACCAAGGACCCCTATGCCATGGTGGAGTCCGTGGCCAACAAGACTTTTGCCCGTTTTCATCAGGATATTGCCACAATTCAGGCCAATCCCGACCATCTTAAGGTGATAGTCTCTGACGAGTTGATGCCTTATATCGATTATAAGTATGCGTCTTATAAGGTGATGGGGCCCTACCTGCGTCAGAGTACGCCGGATCAGCGCGAGCGTTTCGCCGAGGCCTTTAAGACTTATCTGATTGCCACTTATGCCCAGGCCTTCACCGAGTATACCGACCAGCAGGTGGAGTTTGCCCCGGCTAAGGGGTTCGACGGTGAGAAGATGGTGGATGTCAACGTGCAGATCATCGAGCAGGGACGTCCGCCCATCAAGCTTATCTTCAGGGTGCGTCGCTTGAAGGACGATACCTGGAAGGCGTTCGATCTAGTAGCCGAGGGGGTGAGCCTGCTCTCCTCTAAGAGCGCGGAGATCACTAACCTGATCCGCCAAAATGGCATAGATGCGGTAATAAAAGAGCTGGAGACCCACACAGATAACCATATCAGCTTGGTTAACAAGGGGACTAAGCTATAATGCTGAGCTTTAACCAGGCGGCGAGTCACTGCCAGGTCAGCGGTGAGCTGTCTCAGGCGGCGGTGGTGGAGCTCTGGCCTAAGCTGGAGACGCTACTCAATGGTGCCTGTGACCGACTGGATCTTGCCGGCGTATCCTATAGCGACAGCGCCGGTGTCGCCCTGCTGCTGCATCTGGTGGCAGAGCAGCAGAAGAAGGGTCAGTCGTTGGTGCTCTGCAATCCGCCGACGCAACTGCAAAAGTTAATAGATTTATATGATTTACAAGACTTCTTCACCGAAGAAGCCAAATAAAAGGGTTATCCGTTTATGGAATGTAATGAGATTGAACAGCTGCTTACCCAAGCGCTGACACTGGATGAAGTACACGTGAGCCAGGATGGGACACACTATAAGATTGTTGCCGTCGGTGAGTGTTTCGACGGTGTGAGCCGCGTGAAGCAACAGCAGATGATCTACGGCCCTTTGATGGAACATGTGACCAGTGGGGCGCTGCATGCCATCACTATCAACGCCTTTACCCCTACGCAGTGGAAGCGTGAAAAAATCTTCAACATGTAAGGCTAGAGACTCATAGTGGATAAATTAACAATTCAGGCCAGTGGTGCACTGGCCGGTGACGTGGTGATTTCAGGCGCCAAGAACGCCGCCCTGCCGATCCTGATGGCCGGTGTACTGGCCGAGACAGACTTTGTGGTCAGCAATGTGCCTAACCTGAGGGACGTCAACACCAGCTGCGAGCTGCTGCGCTGTCTTGGTGCCGAGGTCAGCCGTAGCGACGAGGGTAAGATCACCATCTCTACCACCCATCTCAACGAGTTCTGCGCGCCCTATGAGCTGGTGAAGACCATGCGTGCCTCTATCTTGATCTTGGGGCCCTTGCTGGCCCGTTACGGCACCGCCGACGTCTCTCTGCCCGGTGGCTGCGCCATCGGCGCCCGCCCGGTTAACCTGCACCTGCATGGTCTGGAGCAGATGGGGGCTAAGATAGAGGTGAAAGAGGGCTATATCAAGGCCCGCGTCGATGGTCGTCTCAAGGGCGCCCATATCTTCATGGACATGATCAGCGTCGGCGCAACAGAGAACCTACTGATGGCGGCGGCCCTGGCCGATGGCGAGACGGTGATCGAGAACGCGGCCCGTGAGCCAGAAGTTATCGATCTCGCCAACTGCCTCAACGCCATGGGCGCCAAGATCAGCGGTGCCGGTAGCGATACCATTCGCATCCAGGGTGTCGAGTCGCTAAGTGGCTGCGAATATCGCGTGATGCCAGACCGTATCGAGACAGGTAGCTTCCTGGTGGCCGCGGCGGTAACCAAGGGCAAGATACGTTGTGTCGATGCCGATCCTAAGACCCTTGAGGCCGTGCTCGCCAAGCTCGAAGATGCCGGCGCCAGCATCACCACGGGCGAAGATTGGATCGAGCTGGATATGCAGGGGCAACGCCCCAAGGCGGTCAACATCAAGACCATGCCATATCCGGGTTTCCCGACAGACATGCAGGCGCAGTTCTGTGTACTCAACGCCCTGGCGGAAGGTACGGCGACCATTACAGAGACCATCTTCGAGAACCGTTTCATGCATGTGCCCGAGCTTATCCGTATGGGCGCCAACATGGAGCTGGAAGGCAACACCTGTATCATCAAGGGTTGTGAGCTGCTTAACGGCGCTCAGGTGATGGCGACGGATCTGCGCGCCTCGGCGAGCCTGGTGATCGCCGGCCTGGTGGCCGATGGGGTGACCACGGTCGATCGTATCTATCACCTCGACAGAGGCTACGAGCATATCGAAGAGAAGTTTAAGGGGCTGGGCGGCGAAGTCGTGCGGGTCAGCTAAGCCTAGCTTCATCTTACAAAGCCACCTTAGGGTGGCTTTTTTGTGCCAGATGCATGGATGACGCAATTGGTCACAAAATAATGCAGGTAATTTACATAGGCTAAGCTTATGATTGGTGGGTAGGCCAATTTGAATATGCTAAGGAGAGTATATGGCACATGGCAAAAGGATGGCGTTATTAGTAGGGCTGTTGATCGGCGCCCTGATCTGTTATGGCGTGGGCATGCACCTGGGGGCCTTGAGCCTGCTGGTGGTCGGCGCGCTGCTCGAATGTGGTTTTTGGTTGCGGCTATTTAAGAGCCCAAGCTAAGGGCTTAAGCAAGTACCTAGAGATCACGAGAGAATAGATAAAAGAAAAGCCAGCGATTGCTGGCTTTTTTGTCTGCGGGCTTGAGTCGCTATTCTTCAGAACTCGTTATTCCGTACCCAGGTTTTCCCCTATGGTGACAGGTACCTCATAGTACTTGCCGCTGCGGATAATGGTCATGGTCACCTGGGTGCCAGGTGGCGTCTCGGCAATCCTATCCATCAGCATCTCGACGCCGGGAACGGTCTCGTCGTTAAACTTAGTGATCACGTCTCTGGGTCTCAGCTTGGCTTGGGCGGCCGGCCCCTGATGATCTACGCCAGTGACCATGACACCGGTCAGATCCGGCAGGTTAAGGATCTGCGCCATCACAGGGTTGATCGCCTCGCCTGTGATGCCTAGTGCACCACGTATCACCCGGCCATCTTTGATCAGCTTACCCATAATGCTGTGGGCCAGCTTGATGGGGATGGCGAAGTTAATCCCATGGCCACCACCTTCGCCACCAATCTGGAAGGCGGCGGTGTTGATGCCGATCAGGCGGCCGCTGGTGTCGATAAGCGCGCCGCCCGAGTTGCCCGCGTTGATGGCGGCATCTGTCTGCAGGAAGTCCAGATAACCCGAGCTCAGGCCGTTACGCCCCGTGGCGCTGATGATGCCTTGGGTGATGGTTTGCCCCAGGTTATAGGGGTTGCCGATGGCCAGTACTACGTCGCCGACTTGGGCGGGGACGTCTAAGTTGATAGGCACCACGGGCAGGGTATCGCCCTCTATTTTAAGTACCGCCAGGTCGGTGACAGAGTCTGAACCCACCACCTCTGAGGTAAACTTGCGGCCATCTTGCAGGGCGACCACTATCTCGTCCGCCTTCTTGACCACGTGATAGTTGGTGAGTATGTAGCCCTCTTTGCTCATGATCACGCCTGAACCTAGGCCTTGCAGGGAGCCCGAATTAAGCGGGCGGCTCTGATCTATGCTCAGACTATAGATGTTGACCACTGCGGGTGCCGCGCGGCGCACCGCCTGAGAGAAGGAGAGTTCTATCCCGTTTTGTCCCCGGCTCTGGAAGAAGTTACCGTGATTGGCAGTGCCTGTTATCCATGGGGTGATGACCAGAAAGACGGCGGCCATGATGAGGCCGAATAAAACTGCTTTCGCGATGTAAATTACCGTGTCTTTAAGCGTCATGATTTAAGGTGTTATGGGATAAGTAGCGTTAGATTAACATGTTTATTTATAGGGCACTATTGGCCTAAGTGCATAAGCAGGAAATAAAAGAGGCCACAACGTGGGTAGGTGAACCCTGTCATGGCCTCTAGTGCGCCTTATCTCAGAACCAGATAGAGGCTGTTGTCACCGCGCAGCAGTTTCAGGGCCACGGCGCCGTGTTGCTCCTTAAGTTCAGCCTTGAGCTCCTTAAGATCTTCGATACGGGTACGGTTGACCCCGACTATGATATCGCCCTTAAGCAGGCCACTGGCCGCCGCCGGAGAACCTTGGGCGATCTCGGTGATCTCGACACCCTTCTTGTTGTTCTCCAGGGTGGCACCCGCCAGCATTGGATGTACGGCGCCCGCCGCGGTTTCTGTCTGCTGGCTCGCCTCGCCTAATACTGCGGTGACCGTCTTCTCATCGCCGTCGCGGATCAGGCCGAGTTTCACCTTGGCGCCGGCGCCCATGGTACCTATCTTGGCTCTCAGCTCCTGGAAGGACTTGATCGGCTTATCGTTGACGCTGACTATGATATCGCCGGCCTTGATGCCCGCCTTGTCGGCGGCGCTGTCTGGCATCACCTCGTTGACGAAGCCGCCGTGCTGCGAATCCAAGCCGAAGCCCTGAGCCAGCTCGCTATCTAAGTCACGACCACTGACCCCCAGCACGCCGCGGCGCACCTCGCCGTGTTCGATCAGCTGATCCACCAGGTTGTTGACCATGTTGGCGGGGATCGCGAAGCCGATACCCACGTTGCCGCCGCCCGGGGCGACGATGGCGGTGTTGATACCAATAAGCTCTCCGTTGAGATTTACCAAGGCGCCGCCCGAGTTACCGCTGTTGATGGCCGCGTCAGTCTGAATGAAGTTCTCCAGCATCTCGATACCTAGGCCGCTGCGGCCCATGGCGCTGACGATACCCGAGGTGACCGTCTGGCCTAAACCGAATGGGTTACCGATAGCCACGGCAAAGTCGCCGACCTTGAGCTCATCCGAGTCGGCGCGCTTGAGGGCCACCAGGTTCTTGGCTTCAATCTGAAGCAGGGCCACGTCTGACTCGGCATCGGTACCGATAAGTTTGGCCTCGATCTCACGACCATCGTGCAGGCCAATCAAGATCTCGTCGGCGCCTTCGATCACATGGTTGTTGGTGACGATATAGCCTTTCTTAGCATCTATGATGACGCCAGAACCCAGCCCCTTGAAGGGACGTTCCTGCACCTGCTCTCTCGGGGCATTAGGGCCGAAGAAGTAGCGGAAGGCGTCGGGCAGACGCTGCTTAGAAACATGGGTACCAGAGACGGCGACGGCAACCACGGCTGGGGTGGTTTTCTCCAGCATGGGGGCCAGGCTGGGCAGCGCTTGCCCGTCGACGGCCAGTGGAATGGCGGCTTGAGAAACGGCAGGCATAACCATCAGGCTCGCGCCGAGCAGTGCGGCGGAAAGTAGTGATAATTTCGTTTTCATCTATTCATGACTCCAATGTTGCAATTATGAACTTATGACTCTGTAGATATAAGGCTACTCGGACGTAAATCAAGTGATTAAATAATGCTGTGTTACTCAATCCGACTATCGCCTTCTCGATAAAGTTCAGGTGATTAACAAAGGTTAATTTTTCGTTAGTCTTCATCGACTAGCGAGCGATAAAGCCCTGGTCGTCCCATTAAGGCTTGTCTGTGCCAGCTTAGGTTTTAGCTTGGCCCACATATACCCTGAGATCGATTGTCGTGATACCATTTGGCGGTTGAATTAAGGATAGAAGAGAATAATTTCAGTGTCGCATCTCACCCCCTGGCAGCATTATCAAGCCGATCTACAACGTGATGACTTTTCCTATGACCCAGCTCAGGAGCAGGCGGTCAAGGCCCTGCAACGTGTCTATGATGAGTTGCTCTCGGCGCAGCAAAAGCCCTCGGGGATGGCGAAACTATTGGGTTTCCTGACTAAGCCAGCGCCTCAGGTGCAGGGCCTGTACCTCTGGGGCGGGGTAGGGCGCGGCAAGACCTATCTGATGGACACCTTCTATGATGCCCTGCCGGGCGAGCGTAAGCTCAGGGCGCACTTTCACCGCTTCATGCATCAGATCCATCTGGATCTCGACGGCCTTAAGGGACAACGAGATCCCCTGTTGGTGATCGCCAAGCGGATGGCCGAGCGTTATCAGGTGATCTGTTTCGACGAGTTTTTCGTCTCCGACATCACAGACGCCATGTTGCTGGGCACCCTGTTTCAGGCGCTATTTGCCGAAGGTGTGGCCCTGGTCGCCACCTCAAACATCATTCCTGATGAGCTCTATCGTAACGGCCTACAGCGGGCACGCTTCCTGCCGGCGATTGCGCTGATCAACAAACACTGCCAGGTGCTGAATGTCGACAGCGGCATAGATTATCGTCTGCGCACCCTGGAGCAGGCGGAGATCTATCATTATCCGCTGGATTCTCAGGCCGATAAAAACCTGCTGAGTTATTTCCAGCAGCTGGCGCCCGAGTCAGAGGTCTCCCGTGAGGCGATAGATGTCGATGGCCGCGAGATCGCCATACGTCAACAGGCCCAAGGCGTGTTGCTGATCGATTTTCGTGACTTGTGCGACGGCCCTCGCAGTCAGCGCGACTATATGGAGCTGGCCTGTCTCTATCACACCGTACTACTTAGCGGTGTCGAGCAGATGGGTAGCCAGAGCACGGGAGATGACATCGCCCGCCGTTTCCTGGCTATGGTGGATGAGTTCTACGAGCGCCATGTGAAGCTGATCATCTCGGCCGAGGTAGCACTGGAGGAGATCTACACCCAGGGGCTGCTGAGTTTCGAATTCAGACGCTGCCGCTCGCGCCTGACCGAGATGCAGTCTCACGATTATCTGGCACTAGAACACCTGCCATAGGGCGAGTTTCAACCGATAAAGGGCGCTTTTTGCCCTTTCGCCGCCAAATCGATCCTAAGCTGAGTAAATCATTTAAATTAGCTGAAAAAATTAGGTGATTTTTAACTCAGCTTTGTCTATAATTCGCGACCTGCCCTCGTTACTCCGCCAAAACGGCGGAAGTTGTAAAGCCTTATTCTTTGCTCGAAGGGGCGGAGAATGGCATTTTTTGTGTTGTTATTTATTAAAAAATAATGGCATTTGAGACAGAATTTAAACATTGGGTTTTTGTAAATGAAGACTACATATACTGCTACACCAGAAACAGTGACGCGCGAATGGTTCGTTGTTGACGCTGAAGGTAAAACTTTAGGTCGTATCGCGACTGAAATCGCTCGTCGTCTACGTGGCAAGCATAAGGCAGAATACACTCCTCACGTTGATACTGGCGATTACATCATCGTTATCAATGCTGAGAAAGTAACTGTAACTGGTAACAAAGCAGCAGCTAAGACTTACTACTCTCATTCTGGTTTCCCAGGTGGTATCAAGCAGATTACTTTCGATAAGCTGCAAGATCATAAGCCAGAAATGATTATCGAGAAAGCAGTAAAAGGTATGTTGCCAAAAGGTCCTCTAGGACGTGCCATGTACCGTAAACTGAAAGTTTACGCTGGCGCAGAGCACAACCACGCTGCACAACAACCACAAGTTCTTGATATCTAATCCGGGAGTAAGCTAATGTCTGCAACTCAGTACTACGGCACTGGCCGTCGCAAAACATCTACTGCTCGCGTATTCGCTAAAGTAGGTAGTGGTAACATCGTCGTGAACCAACGTCCACTTGACGAATATTTTGGTCGTGAGACTGCTCGTATGGTTGTTCGTCAACCTCTAGAGCTAGTTGAAATGACTGAAAAGCTAGACATCTATGTAACTGTTAAGGGCGGTGGTATCACTGGCCAAGCAGGTGCAATCCGTCACGGTATCACTCGTGCCCTGATGGAGCTTGATGAAGCTCTACGTCCATCTCTACGTGCCGCTGGTTTCGTTACCCGTGATGCTCGTAAAGTTGAGCGTAAGAAAGTCGGTCTACGTAAAGCACGTCGTAAGCCACAATTCTCAAAGCGTTAATATTACGCTGCGAAGATTGGAAAAACCCAGCCTTGTGCTGGGTTTTTTTATGGCTGTTTTCTGCTATTTTTAAACCCTAATTGTTCGCTACAGGAAACACACCTAGATGACATTCCAACTCCTGATGCTGGTTTTGGCCATAGTGCTGATTATCGAAGGGATAGGTCCGCTTTTATTTCCGAATCGTTGGCGGGCATATTTGCAGGAAATTTCCAGCCAAAATCAACGGGTTTTACAAAGGTTGGGTGGTGCTTTAGTGACCGCGGGCGTGGTCATATTGATTATTTTTTCATAAATTACTTGCCACTTCCCCCCCAAGATCTGCTAAAATCCCGTTTTAACCACTACCTTGCAGCAAATAATGGGCAAAAACGTTGTAGTTCTCGGCACCCAATGGGGTGACGAAGGAAAGGGTAAGATAGTCGATCTACTTACCGAACAGGCCAAATATGTCGTTCGTTATCAAGGTGGCCACAATGCTGGTCATACACTTGTTATCGATGGTGACAAAACCGTTCTTCATCTTATTCCATCAGGGATTTTACGCGATAATGTAAAATGCATTATCGGTAATGGTGTTGTGCTTGCGCCCGACGCACTGATGAAAGAGATCAACATGCTTAAAGAGCGTGGCGTCCCTGTAGAGGAGCGTCTGCTTATCTCCGAAGCGTGTCCGTTAATCCTTCCTTTCCATTGTGCCTTAGATATCGCACGTGAAAAAGCACGCGGTAACAAAGCTATTGGTACAACGGGTCGTGGTATCGGTCCTGCTTATGAAGATAAGATCTCTCGTCGCGGTCTTCGTGTTGGCGATCTGTTTAATGCAGAACTGTTCGCCGAGAAACTGAAGGAAGTGATGGCATATCACAACTTCATGTTGACCGAATACTATGGTTGCGAAGCGGTTGATTACGAGACCACGCTAAAAGATGCGTTGGCTATCGCCGACTATCTGAAGAGCATGTGTACCGATGTTACTGAGCTACTGGATCAGGCTCGTAAGAATGGCGACAACATTTTGTTCGAAGGCGCTCAGGGCACGCTACTGGATATCGACCACGGTACTTATCCATTCGTAACCTCTTCAAACACGACTGCCGGTGGTGTAGCAACAGGTTCAGGTTTCGGTCCACGTCATCTGGATTATGTTTGCGGTATCATCAAGGCATACACCACACGTGTGGGTGCGGGTCCTTTCCCAACTGAACTGCGTGACGAGATCGGCGATCACTTAGGTACTAAGGGTCAAGAGTTCGGTGCGACCACAGGTCGTAAGCGTCGTCCAGGTTGGTTAGATATCGTTGCCATGAAGCGCGCGGTTCAGATCAACAGCATCAGCGGTTTCTGTCTGACCAAGCTTGACGTACTCGACGGCTTGAAAGAAGTGAAGCTATGTGTGGGTTATCAGTACCCAGATGGCAGCATCTCTACCGTAACTCCGCTGGCAGCCGAAGGCTACGAGCAGGTAACGCCTGTGCTCGAGACTATGCCTGGTTGGAGCGAAAGCACCTTCGGTGCGACCTCTATCGATCAACTGCCACAGGCAGCGCTCGACTATATCAAGCGAATCGAAGAGTTACTGGAAACGCCAGTCGACATTATCTCAACGGGTCCCGACAGAAACGAGACCATGATTCTAGTGAATCCGTTCAGTTAATCATAAGGGCCGCGTTAAGCGGCCTTTTTATTTTTAGGGTCTAGCCTAAGTAGAGTAGCGAAAGCGAGCCTGGTTAGCATAAGCTCAGCCAAATAGGCTAGGTTGGCGATAAGGTTACAATCACTTTTTAAGCTAACGCCGCAGCGGCCGATAAGATAAGGTATACTGCCTAAGTCTGTCATAGAGATAAGGCGTGAGATTAACCTAGAGACCTTAACTAACGTAACAGTTAATGCAAGAGTTAAGGTAGGAGTTAAGGCAAGAGTGATGACGAGATTAGTATGCGTTATTTTGCTGGCCTGTCTATCGACGCTGGCCCAGGCCCAGGCCCAAACACAAGCACAAGCACAAGCCGAGGCACAAGCCGTTAAGGCTAGCGATAACACGTCTGCCGATAAGAAGGCGGAGCTCAAGGCGGTCAACATCTACAGCCAGGAGCAGCTTGTCGAGATGATCCGCGACAAGTCTTACCTGACCCGCGTCAAGGGAGACGACTGTCAGCTGGTGCAAGATATCGAGGCCCGCGCCGAAGTATTGAAGCAGCCGCTGTACCAATATTTATGGGCGGAGATGCTGAACTATGGCATCTGCGTCAAGGCCAATCCGCCACGGGGGATCTCCATGCTACGCGACGCCGCAGAGCAGGGGAGCGCCGAGGCCATGGTCAGGATCGCCGAGTATTACCATGACGGTAAGTTCGTGATCCAAGATAAGGAGCGTGCGGTGCAATACACACTGCCCGCTGCCGCCAGTGGCGATCTGCCTGCGCGCATGATGCTGGTCAGATTGTTTGGCGAAGGCTATGGTAGCCCCAGAGACTATGAGATGGGTTACCACTGGCTATACAACGATGTATTTAGTGATGAGGCGACCAAACAGGAAGCCCTGAAATTATTGATGGTGCTGGAAGCAAAGATGCCCGCAAGTGCAGTTGAGAGGGCTAAGCAGGCGCACCTGAGATCCCGGTAAACGCCCTAAGCCCCTTAGCAACAGCAGGAGAGCCTGGGCAAAATTTATGGATAATGAATGATCAAAGATCCGCATTTAAAGCGTGAACAAGAGAAGTACGACAACCCCATTCCTAGTCGTGAGTATATTTTAGATTACTTACGCTCACAGCAATCACCCCTCAATCGCGAGAAAATCGCCCAGGCGCTGAAGATCAGCGACGAAGAGCAGCTCGAAGCCTTGCGCCGTCGCCTCAGAGCCATGGAGCGAGACGGTGAGCTGGTCTTTACCCGTGGCCAGGCCTATGGTCTGCCCGAGCGTATGGATCTGCTCAGCGGCACCGTTCTGGGGCACAAGGATGGCTTCGGCTTCCTCAAACTCGATGAGGGCGGCGACGACCTCTTCATCAACAACCGTGACATGCTGATGTATTTTCACGGCGACAAGGTATTGGCCCAGAAGGCTGGCGTCGATCGCAAGGGGCGCCGCGAGGCTCGTATCGTCCGTCTGACCCATGAGCGCACCGCGCCTCTGGTGGGGCGTTTCCACCTGGATTCAGGTATGGCCTTTGTCATCGCCGACGACAAGCGCATCACCCAGGAGATCCTGATCCCCGACGACGATCGCAACGGCGCCCGTCAGGGCGATGTGGTGGTGGTCGAGCTGACACGCCGCCCCGGTCGCTACATGAAGGCAGCGGGTAAGGTCACCGAGGTACTGGGTAAAGAGATGGCGCCTGGCATGGAGATAGAGATTGCCCTGCGCAACTATGATCTGCCCCATACCTGGTCAAGCCTGATCGAGAAGAAACTGCGTAAGATCCCCGATGAGGTGACCGAAGAGGATAAGCAAGGCAGAGTCGATCTGCGCAAACTGCCTCTGGTTACCATAGACGGTGAAGATGCGCGCGACTTCGACGATGCCGTGTACGCCGAGACCAAGAAGAGCGGCGGCTGGCGCCTGTGGGTCGCCATCGCCGACGTGAGTCATTATGTACGCACCGAGTCGGCGCTGGACAAAGAGGCCCGCGCCCGCGGTAACTCCGTCTATTTCCCGTCTCAGGTGATCCCCATGTTGCCGGAGAAGCTGTCTAACGGCCTCTGCTCCCTCAACCCTGGGGTCGATCGCCTCTGCATGGTGGCCGAGATGACCATCTCGGCGGCGGGTAAGCTGTCGGGTTATAAGTTCTACCCGGCCGTGATGCACTCCCACGCGCGCCTCACCTATACCCAGGTGGCGGAGATGCTCGAGGGCGGCGAGGTGAGCGATGAGCTCAAGCCAATCTTCCCGCATCTACAGACCCTGCAGTCGCTCTACCTGACCTTGGATGATACCCGTGCCCAGCGCGGCGCTATCGCCTTCGAGACCACGGAAACCCAGTTTATCTTCAACGCCGATCGTAAGATCGAGCGCATCGAGCCGCGCACCCGTAACCAGGCCCATAAGATCATCGAAGAGTGCATGATCCTGGCCAACGTGGCGGCGGCCAAGTTTGTGAAGAAGCATAAGGGCGAGGTGCTCTACCGGGTGCATGAGGCGCCGTCTGAGCAGAAGCTGACTAACTTCAAGGACTTCCTCAAAGAGCGCGGCCTGTCCATGGGCGGCGGCCTAGAGCCTGAGCCGGCCGACTATCAGGCCTTGATGGAGCAGGTGGTCGACCGGCCCGACGCCGAGCTGATCCAGGTGATGTTGCTGCGCTCCATGCGTCAGGCCACCTACACCCCGGATAACGAGGGCCACTTCGGCCTGGCGCTGGAGGAGTACTCGCACTTTACCTCGCCGATTCGTCGCTACCCGGACCTCATCCTTCACAGGGTGATCCGTTACCTGTTGTCGAAAGAGCGCGGCGAAGCCAACGACAAGTGGACGCCAGATGGCGGTTATCATTATCAGATCGAAGAGCTGGATCTGCTGGGCGAGGAGTGTTCCAACACTGAGCGACGCGCCGACGAGGCGACCCGCGACGTCAGCGACTGGCTCAAGTGTGAGTTTATGCGTGACCATGTGGGCGACACCTTCGAGGCGGTGATCGCCTCTGTGACTCACTTTGGCATGTTTGTCCGCCTGAGCGATCTCTTCATCGACGGCCTGGTGCATATCTCCACCCTGGGTGGCGACTATTATCACTATGATAATATGCGTCAGCGCCTGGTGGGCGAGGCCTCGGGCCAGGTGTATCAGATAGGCGACCCAGTCACCGTCAAGGTGGCCGCGGTCAACCTGGATGATCGCCAGATCGATCTCATGATGGTGGGCGATGATGGTAAGACATCACGCCCCCGCCGTGCCAAGAAGCCTCTGACCGCCCGCGAGCGGGTCAATCTCGAGGGCGCCAAGATGGCGCGCAAGGGTAAAGAAGATGACAAGCCGAGCGGTAAGCGCCGCTCCGCTAGACGCAGTGACGCTAAACCTGGGACAAGTAAGCCCGGAGCAGGTAAGTCGGGAGCCGGTAAGGCTGGCGCGAGTAAGTCAAAGGCCGGGGCAAAGAAGTCATCGGCCAAGCCGGGCGCCAAGAAACGTAAGAGCGTGAAGAAGCGCAGCAGTAAGAAATAAGAGACTCAAATTAGATGAAGAAACAAGATTTCACCTTCGGCATCCACGCCGTTGAGGCCTTGCTAAAAAACAGCCCTGAGCGGGTGATCGAGATGTGGGTGTTGCAGGGACGCGACGATCAGCGCCTGATGCCGCTGATCAATATGGCCGCCGAATACGGTGTGTCAGTGCAGCAGGCCTCACGCAAGGCGCTGGACGACAAGGCCGGCAGTAGTCAGCACCAGGGAGTGCTGGTACGCGCCAAGCCTGCCAAGCAGCTCAATGACAACGATCTGCAGGCGCTACTGGATAAGACAGAGACGCCGTTTCTGTTGATCCTCGATGGCGTGACCGACCCTCACAACCTGGGCGCCTGTCTGCGTAACGCCGACGCCGCCGGGGTACATGGGGTGATTGTGCCGCGCGACAACTCGGTTGGCCTCACGCCAACCGTTAGCAAGGTTGCCTGCGGCGCCGCCGAAGTGGTGCCCCTGTTTCAGGTGACTAACCTGGCGCGTACCATGAAGTCCCTGCAGGACAAGGGCGTGTGGATCGTCGGCGCCGCCGGCGAAGCCGAGCACGACCTCTACAAGGCCGACCTTAAAGGCCCCATCGCCATCGCCATGGGCGCCGAAGACAAGGGGCTACGTCGACTGACTCGCGAGAGCTGCGATTCGCTGGCCTCTATCCCTATGGCGGGTAGCGTCTCTAGCCTCAACGTCTCTGTGGCCACAGGAATCTGTTTGTTCGAGGCGGTTCGCCAAAGGTTGGGGTGATCGGGAATTCGATCTTTCAATTTTGGATTTAGCCTATTGGGTTTCCATAGGTGGTAGGAATGCCGATGAGGTGTAGACTTCATCGGCATTTTTGTATCTGCTTTACATCGGGGGTCAGCTAACCAGTTAGCCAATCTCTAGGTGTAATGCGTACCGTCATTTAGGTTTATAACCTGTTGTTTAGCGTTAACCGTCGATTTTATCTATCGCCTGCCCGGCGGGGGATGTGCAAGCACTCTTTTGGCACGCTGTGAATATATCCCTATACGCTTCACGGCGGCGTCCATGCCGCCGAGAGCCAAAAGCGTGCTTACACCCGTATCTAAACGTCTCTTCGATTTGACTGTGTTTGGTGTGAAGTGGGGGGTCATAAGCTAACTTGGTTTTGCCCCACAATTGAGTTAACAAGTTGTCGGTGGATCAGTTACGGACTATAAATAGGGTTGTTCTAAAGCACATGGATAGCTACTAATAAACAATACGTTTGAAATTTGGGGGAAAGACGAGTTGCGTTAAAGTCGTAAACGTAACTCGTTTTTTCCGTAATACTAGACAATGGATGGTATACTAATTAGCCCAAACAGTGTTGTAAGCATGAGTCGCAAGATCTTCTGTGCGAGCTATTATGTCATCTTCCGTCCATGTGTCTTGAGTAGCTGCTGCTAAGAAGTCAGAGACAACACGATAGTCTGATTGTTGATAAATGAGTTTTTTTGCGGGAAAGTCTCTCACATTGGCATTGCCATTCAACTCTTGACCTAATGGTAACAAATTACCGATCGAGCCAATAATATCGGGGCTGACTCCGGTCGTTGACTGGCTCATAATGTGTTCAAGTGATAGATCGCTTGGTTCGAACTCGTTGCTATTCCTTAAAGAGCGCTCCAGCTTGAAAAATATGTATTGAATAAGCTTTTTATGAGCAGTATTTCCATTTACAAACTGCAATTTGGAAAATTTATCTGTGAAGTTTTCTTGAGTCGGTTTCTTTATATCTAACTTGGTAAGCAGATCATTAATTATATCTCTTGCGTCTCTGGCGTTTTGTGCATTTGATAAGCTTCTAGCCGACTTAGCGTACAAGCCTTCTATGCCTGATGGGCGCAAGCTACATACAGAGTTAAACATGAAATGGAAATTTTCTATCTTCTCTAAGGTATCAATTAATTGGCTTTGTCTTATCACACCTCTTGCGCGAGTTTTAAATAGAGAAAGGAGGAAAGAGCGCATAATACTAACGTTGAATGTTCTTAATGCAGACAGAGAATTATAAATTGCAGCTTGATCTGATTGAGGCCAGTCAGTAGCTAGAGGCGAAATAATCTTGATGTAGCTTTGACTATCATCATATAGCTCGTCTAGATAACCTTCAGCAGTTAGATTTCCAGCATCCCATTGTTTCTTAAATGCTTTGTATAGATTTCGCTTACTGGTATATGCAAAGTTTGTTGTCCAATGATGGATCGTATATTCTTCGAGTCCTACAGATACATCCCTAGATGATAGGTTTTTAACAATTCCATTCCATTTATCTTTCGCAAAATCAATAGGGTAAGTGGTTCCCCATTCTTGAAGAACCTTGTTTTTTATTAGATCAACCGGGCTTAAGTTAATTCCACGAGCATTTAGAATTTCGAAAATTGTGTAAGCGTCATCGCTGTTAAGTACGTTTACTCTGATCACTTTTAAGTGATCTACGATTAAGTCAATTAAAACGTTGATTAGTTCGATGTATTTTTCATTGCTTACATTGCCAGTTAGACTGAAAACTTTTTTTAATGAAGCTTTACCTACCAGCCTATTTATTTGATCAAAACCGCTTTTTACGAGATTATCTTCCTCAGATTGCGGGCTACAGTCGTGTAGCTCAAGATCTTGAACTAACAGTTGGAAGAAGTTCGTGGTTGAACGTTTATCTAATTTCGCAAACTTTTCACCTCTACGGTCTGAGCCTTTGATATAGGTGTCAAAAGTTGATTGAGCAGCGCGAACGCCACCTGCACCATTCAGAGCTCTACACAACGCAGATATAAACATTGTGATTACAGTTAGGCGTTGTTGTCCGTCTACAACTTCTACCTCGAAACTATCATCTCGACCAGCTAAAACTAAAGTACCGATAAAATACTCTTCGCACTGATATCCTTCATCAGTAGTGGTGATTGAGTTAACTAGATCTGACCATAGTTCATCTATATTTTCTTTCGTCCAAGAAAACTCTCTTTGATATCGAGGAATGAAATACTGTTTGCTCACTGACAAGAGCGCATTTATGGTCACGGGCTCAGCTTGGAAGTTCATCGAATGCCTTTTATTCACAATGAGTTTGTAGTTGAATATATCAGGTAAGTTACTTCCAATAAATCATAAGGGTAGAGATTTTTAAGGTACTAAGGGCAACTTGATTTCGATTGCGTTTTAGGTACTTGAGACCCAGAACGAGCATACCAGTTCATAGTACTTGTGGATGTATCTCAGTGTGCTATATCAAGCCTCTTCTTTATATATACTCTGGGTTGTTCAGCATCGCTTGTTAACGAGATGACCTGCGTACCGCTTTCCTTTGAATTGCCATCGACTAAGTAGCCAGTTTTGAACCGTTTTGGGTAGCCCAAACTCACCATATCCGAAATGACAGGTTTAGAGCATAGGTTCAACTCGTTTGTGTCCAAAATTACTTATCTTTTGATTGTTAGGGTCATGACAAGAACGTTAAATCGAAGAGGCGTTGGATAACTAGTGTAGATACGCCGGTGAGCTTCCGAAACAGGGATGTTTCGGCAGAGCCTATAGGGATATATTCACGGCGTCTCACAGGCGTATCTGCACATGAGCCCACCGCAGGTGATAAGTAGACCATGAAGCTATGGTCTGAACTCACAGAGCAAATATCAAAGCGGTTAGCCGCCACGACTGGCAAGTCAGATTAATTGCCCCATCATTTGGGGGCACTCAAACCTTTATTTAAAGGTGTACAGCAGATTAAAGGTAGTGACGGTATCTGTCTGCTTCGACCCTTCTGGTACCACTTCCGTGTACTTGATGTTCATGCCTATTTTAAACGCCCAGTCCTGGAATAGGGTGTTCTTGTAACTCATGTCTAGGGTGACGGTGTTGTTTGCCTCGCCGGTCTCTGCGGTGAGGTCGGCGTTGAAGCTGGTGTATTCGTGGATTTTTTGCTCGAATTTGGCGGCGGTACGCAGAATGATCTCGCGGTCGGCCTCGGGGTCGGGTACCGACTCGCTCACCTGGGGCAGGTTGTATCGATAACCTGGGCCGACTTCGAGACTCAGCTTAGTGCTGTCGTCGCTGATGGCGTCGAAACCATAACCGGTCGACACGGTCGAGATGCGGGTATAACTACCAAATCTGTCTTCGGTGAAATCACCGCGGGCGAAGATATAGCCTGAGTAGATCTTGTAGCTCGACTGGAGCTGAACGTCGTACTTCTCCGAGGTGGTCTTTTCCGAGTCGGAGGCGAAGTAGGCCTTGAAGACTCCTTCCTGACGAAACTTGTCTGTGTCGTAGACGAGTTTGGTGCGGCCGTTGAAGCTGCTGGATTCTGTGTTACCCGTGTTGATCTGCAGCCCGGCCTCTATCTCGGCAGAGAAGTCGCTGGGGGGTTCCTGATAGTCCGGGGGCACCAATGCCCAGGCGCTGTGGCTGAGGCCGAGTGTGATAAATAAACTTGTTGCTCTTAACATTATTTTTATTTTTTGCACGCGTCTAGAACACAAAAATGACAGCGGACTATCATACCGTTTCACCGGGCGATGGGCAAAGTGAATCACGAAAGATATTGCTTGAGTTTTGAGGTGTGACCATGTACTATTCCGCGGCTTAATTCAGTCACTTTATTTAGTTCCTTGCCTCCATTTGGTCTGACTGAGCCAACAACGAGGCTAGATAACCGTAAGGAGCAAAAAATGCGTCATTATGAAATCGTATTTTTAGTTCACCCTGATCAGAGTGAACAAGTGCCAGGTATGATCGAACGTTACACGGGTATCCTTACCCAAGCTGGCGGTCAAATCCACCGTTTAGAAGATTGGGGCCGTCGTCAACTGGCTTACCCAATCATCGAATTGCATAAAGCTCACTATGTTCTGATGAACGTAGAAGCGACTGCAGAATCGGTTGAAGAGCTAGAAACAGCTTTCCGTTTCAACGACGCTGTTCTTCGTAGCATGGTTATGCGTACCAAGGGTGCCATCACCGAAGCTTCTCCAATGGCTAAAGCGAAAGACGAGCGTGAAGCACGTCGTTCTAGCGAAGAGCGTTCAGCTGTAGAAGCTGAAGTATCTGAAGAAGCCGCTGAAAACGCAGCAGAGTAAGTTTATTTGTGGCCACCAATCACTTGGTGTTATCTGGAACCATAACCCGGTCCAGAAGCTTTAGTAGCCCGGCAGGTATCCCACATTGTGTGATCATGCTGGAACACAAATCGCAGGTTTATGAAGCAGAGATGCTGAGAAACGTATACTGCCAGATGCAAGTGATATTAAGTGGCGAACGCTTTAACAGCATCACAGACAAACTGAAAACCGGTGTGGATATTGAGGTCAAAGGTTTCATCGCCCTCCAGAGAGGACGCAATGGTCAAAACCGCCTGGTATTACACGCTGAAAATGTCGAATTGAAAACTTAGGAGACTGTCAAAATGGCACGTTATTTCCGTCGTCGCAAGTTCTGCCGTTTCACTGCAGAAGGCGTTACTGAGATCGATTACAAAGATATCGCTACTCTAAAGAACTACATCACTGAAAGTGGTAAAATTGTTCCTAGCCGTATCACTGGTACAAACGCTAAATACCAACGTCAACTGGCTCGCGCTATCAAGCGTGCTCGTTATCTTTCTCTACTGCCTTACACTGATCTACATCAGTAATAGCGCATCAATTTAGAGGAATTAATAATGAACGTTATTCTACTTGATAAAATCGCTAACCTAGGCAACCTGGGTGACCAAGTGTCAGTTAAAGCTGGTTATGCTCGTAACTTCCTTTTACCTCAAGGTAAAGCGGTAGTTGCTAACGCTGCTAACACTGAAGTATTCGAAGCACGTCGTGCTGAACTAGAAGCTAAGCTAGCTGCTGAACTAGCAACTGCTACTGAGCGCGCTGAGAAGCTGGCTGCTCTTGAAGCTGTTGTTATCGCTTCTAAAGCGGGCGACGAAGGCAAGCTGTTCGGTTCAATCGGTAACCGTGACATCGCTGATGCAGTAACTGCTGCTGGCGTTGAACTGGCTAAGAGCGAAGTTCGTCTTCCACTAGGTGCTATCCGCGCTACTGGTGAATTCGAAATCGACGTTCAGCTTCACGCTGAAGTTAAGGCTGTTGTTAAGCTTTCTGTTGTTGCAGAAGACTAATACACAGTTTTAAACGATTAAAAAAACACCGCGCTAATCTGATTAGTGCGGTGTTTTTTTATGTCTCGAATATGCCGCTAGGCGCTCTCGCCGCTATTCGGCTTGGTTTGATTTGTCCTGTGCAAATTGTGTGGCCATTAGCGTTAGTCGATAGTGAGGGTTGCCTGCAACCAGGCTGGTAACGGCTTCATTCAGGCTTAGATAGAGTTCTTGCGTGCCCACATGGCGAGGTTCATCTGCAGTGCATAGATAGATGTCACTCACTACTTTCAGCAGCCCCGTCGGGGTGAAGTTTGCACAAAGCCGGATAGTCACAGTTTCATTGGCAAGTTCACTCACGCCAGATTCTAGGGTGAGGCTCTGGGCGATAAGCGGTTGGTCGTCGCCTGTGAGGGTGAAGTTGAGGCGGCACTTAGGTGTGCTGCGCTGGCGCTGCAGGGCCTGCATTCTTCGTTGTTGGGCCGCGAGATAAAATCCGCCTAAGGGGCTGCTCATCCTATGCCTCATATTCATTGCCATTCTAATAACCTATGCCACTGACGAGTTAGCGACAAGTAAAAAAATACCCGGCGAGGCCGGGTATTTGTCGATTGGGTAAACGCTCTGACTTAAGACTAGTTTCTGACTAGTTTCTGACTAGTTTCTGACTAGGTCCAGCTCGCCCATCAGGTTGTCGGCGTGATCCACCTCATCCATCATCCACAGAATGTAGCGGAAATCCACATGCACCGCGCGGGTGATGGTCGGGTTGAAGAACCAGTCCTTGGTGATGGCTTCATAGGTAGAGTCGAAGTTTAGCCCCACCAGTTCGCCCTTGCCGTTAAACACAGGAGAGCCCGAGTTACCACCTGTAGTGTCGACACTTGAGAGGAAGTTCACCGGCACTGAGCCGAAGCTTTCCGGCTTATCCAGGCAAGAGAAGAGGCGGCACAGCCAAGAGGCTGGGTCTTGATAGACAGACTCGACCTTGTGGCTGCCGTAACGCTTGGCCTTGATGGCATCCAGCACCTTTTTAGGTGCATCGAACGGCTCGACGCCCGTGTGCTTGGCGACTATGCCTTCCAGGCGAGTGAAGGGCTGCTTGTAGAGGGCATCTTTCGACTGGTAACCATCTACCATGCCGTAGGTGATACGCAGGGTGCCGTTGGCATCCGGGTATACCGGCCAGTTGTTGGCCTTGTAGTAGGCGATAACGGCTTCCATGTAGCCAGGACGTGCCTTAGACAGCTTACCGGCCAGGGTCTTCTTGGCTTTTTCCTGGGCCAGGTTGGTGTCGTACAGGGCAACGGCGATGCGGATGAAAGGATCGGCGCTGGTTTCAAACGCCTTCACATCGGCGTCCATCCAGGCCAGACGCTCATCCTGATTGGTGAGGCCGGTTAGCGAGTAGAGGCCATCCAACTTATCGCTCAGGCTCACCTCTGCATCGTCCGATTTCAGCATGGCATCCAGCTCGGGTACGCGGTTGTCCTGTGCGAGATAGGCGTCGAGATCCTGTAGCCATAGGGTCTTGTCGACGCTGATGGCGAAGCTTGAGTCGATACGCTTGAGGCGCGCCTTGAACATCTTCATGTCGCGCTCCTGGTAGCCCTCTTCACGTTCGGCATCAGGCTTGGTCTTCTCCTTGGCCAGACGGTAGAGGCGGTTGGCCGCAGAGAGCAGGTCGCTCGATTGGGCGTTCTCGAAGAAGTAGCGGGTCTGCTGCGCCTGGCGCTGCTCAACTAACAGAGTCTCTAGCTGGTCGAACTTGGCCTGATAGCTCTGGTATTGAGTGTCAGTGGTGAGCCACTTGCGGAAGTCGTCTTCACGACCCTGCTTGATGCCAGCGATGTCGGTGGCCTTGAAGCCGTCGAGCAGACCGTTATATTTCTTCATGCGGTTGGCCATGGAGGCCAGTGTGCCTGCGTACTTGATCTTAACGCCTGCGTCCTGTGCGCCCATGGCTTCTATGGTGTCGATACGCTGCTGATAACGCTTGGCCAGGGTAGGGTAGAGCCAGTCGCTGGCAAACTTCAGCTCGCTGGTGAGGCGATAGCGGCTGGTCGAGCCCGGGTAACCGGCCACGAATACACCGTCGCCCGCCTTGACGCCATCGGCGTTGATCTTCAGGTAGCTCTTAGGCTTGAAGGGTACGTTGTCAGGCGAGTAGGCCGCCGGCTTGCCATCCTTGCCCACATAGGCGCGCAGGAAGGTGAAGTCGCCCGAGTGGCGTGGGTATTCGTAGTTGTCGATGTCGCCGCCGAAGGAGCCGACGCTCTTAGGTGGCGCGTACACCAAGCGCACGTCGCGAATGATCAGTTGCTTGATCAGGTAGTATTCCAGGCCGTTGTGGAAGCTGCGCACCGAGCAGCGGTAGTTGTCGTCGCTCTCACACTCTTTGATCAGTGCCTTACGGTTGGCCTGGATCTCTTCGTAGCGTTTCAGCGGGTCGTCGCTGAGCTCTTTGGTGACCTGGTCGCTCACGTTGGTGACCGCTTCTGTGATGTAGAGACGTTCGTTAGGGCCGGCAGAAGGTTCGTCCGCTTGTTTGCGCGCCAGGAAGCCATCGGCGATGTAGTTGTGCTCTTTCTTGCTGTTGTATTGAATCGCGCGGTAGGCGCAGTGGTGATTCGTCACAACTAACCCTTGGGGGGACACGAAACTGGCGGTACAATACCCCAGTCCGACAACTGCATTCATCGGATATTGGGTCAGATCGGCGAGTTGTTTTGCTGGAATTTGGATACCGCGTTCGCTCAGCTTGTCGGCGATCGAAGGCATTTGATACGGTTGCCATTGCCCTTCATCGGCAATCACTACGCCAGATGACAGCATTAAGGCTGCAACCAATGCTTTGCGCATGTTTATTCCTTAATTATTATGTGTAAGTTTGTAGGACGAACAGGTAAGAGGCCTGTTTCTGCTTGACCCGGGTTTTATATCATATTTTGCCTAATCGTTGGAAATTTGGAGAGTTAATGTCACAGCAAGGTGGATTTCAGGCTAAGAAAAAGCCTAGAGATATACAGATCGATGCATTGAAGATGCCGCCCCATTCGATTGAGGCCGAGCAGTCTGTGCTCGGTGGCTTGATGTTGGATTCAGATGCCTGGGATAAGGTGGCCGAGGCCGTGGTGAAGGATGACTTCTACTCCCGCTCCCACAAGATGATCTTTACCGCCATGGAGGCCCTGGTGGCCGCGGGTCAGCCCATAGATCTGATCACCGTCTCCGAACAGCTGGAGCTGGAAGATAACTTAGAAGATGCCGGTGGTTTCGCCTATTTGGGCGAGATCGCCAAGAACACCCCGAGCGCGGGTAACATTCTCTCCTACGCCGCCATCGTGCGTGAACGCGCCGTGGTGCGCGAGATGATCAAGGTCGCCAACGAGATCGCCGATGCCGGCTTTAACCCCGAGGGGCGTAACTCCAGCGAGCTTCTGGATCTGGCCGAGAGCAAGGTATTTAAGATCGCCGAGCAGCGCGCCAACGCCAACGAGGGCCCCGAGGGGATCAAGACCATCCTCGAGAAGACGGTAGACAAGATCGAGGAGCTGTACAACAACCCTCACAACGGTGTGACCGGGGTGTCCAGCGGCTTCAACGATCTCGACCGCATGACCGCGGGTTTCCAGTCGGGCGATTTGATCATCGTCGCGGCGCGTCCCTCTATGGGTAAGACCACCTTCGCCATGAACCTGTGTGAGCAGGCTGCGCTGCATGAAGACAAGCCTGTGCTCATCTTCAGCTTGGAGATGCCCTCTGAGCAGATCATGATGCGTATGCTGGCCTCTCTTGGCCGGGTGGATCAGACCAAGATACGTACGGGTCAGCTCGACGATGACGATTGGGCGCGCGTCTCCTCCACCATGGGGATCATGCTGGAGCAGGGCAAGATGTATATCGACGATGGCTCAGGCCTGACGCCGACCGAGGTGCGCAGCCGCGCCAGACGTATCGCCCGCGAATATGGCGGCCTGTCGATGATCATGATCGATTACCTTCAGCTGATGCAGGTGCCCGCACTGTCCGACAACCGTACCCTGGAGATCGCCGAGATCTCCCGCTCGCTCAAGGCGCTGGCTAAGGAACTCGAGATCCCTGTGATCGCCCTGTCGCAGCTTAACCGCTCTCTGGAGCAACGCGCCGACAAGCGCCCGGTAAACTCCGACTTGCGTGAATCAGGCTCTATTGAGCAGGATGCGGATTTGATCATGTTTATTTATCGTGATGAGGTGTATAACGACGACTCCGAAGATAAGGGCACCGCGGAGATCATCATAGGTAAGCAGCGTAACGGCCCCATCGGCCGGGTACGTTTGACCTTCCAGGGCCAGTTCTCCCGTTTCGATAACTACGCCGGTCCGCAGTTCGAAGAAGATTAATCCGACTAAGCTCATAGGGTGAGATTAAACTTGGTTTAATTAGCCCTATGGGTCGCTATTTTGCGTTACCCTCATCGAGTCTCGACGCCATTAACATTAAGGTTATTGTTTGAAACCCTTTCCCCGAGCAGAGATCAGCGGCGATGCGCTGAAAGCTAACCTAAAGCGATTACGCCAGCTGGCACCCCAGAGTAAGGTGATGGCCGTGGTGAAGGCCAACGGCTATGGTCACGGCTTATTAAATGTGGCCCACTGCCTGGCCAGTGCCGACGGTTTCGGCCTGGCGCGCCTCGAAGAGGCGCTGGAACTCAGAGCCGGAGGGGTGAGTGCCAAGCTGCTTCTGCTGGAAGGCTTCTTTCGCCCAAGCGATGTGGCAACCCTGGTCGAGCATGATATCGATACCGTGGTGCACCACGAGTCGCAGCTCGAGATGCTGGAGGCCGCCAGCCTGGCCAAGCCGGTGACCGTGTGGATGAAGATAGATACCGGCATGCATCGTCTGGGCTTTAACCTGGATCAGTTTGAGGCCATCTATCAGCGTCTGCAGGCCTGCCCCAACGTGGCCAAGCCCATCAATCTGATGACACATTTTGCCTGCGCCGATGAGCCGGATAATCCGGCGACCGCCGAGCAGGCGCGCCGCTTCGAGCAGATGACGGCAGACCTTCCTGGCGATCGCACCCTGGCCAACTCGGCCGCGACCCTCTACTGGCAGGCGACTCAGGCGGACTGGATCCGCCCGGGGATAGCGCTTTATGGCGTTTCGCCTGTGGTCGGTGACCTCGGTCGCAATCATGGTCTTGAGCCCGCCATGGAGCTGGTGTCTCAGCTGATTGCGGTGCGGGATCATAAGGCCGGCGATCCCGTCGGCTATGGCAGCTACTGGCGCGCCAAGCAAGATACCAAGCTAGGCGTGGTGGCCATAGGTTATGGCGATGGTTATCCCCGTAACGCCCCGGAAGGCACCCCTGTCTGGGTCAATGGCCGCCTGGTGCCCGTGGTGGGACGTGTCTCCATGGATATGCTGACGGTGGATCTCGGCCTGGACGCCACAGACAAGGTGGGCGATACCGCCGTGCTCTGGGGCAAGGCGCTGCCGGTCGAAGAGGTGGCCGAGCATATCGGCACTATCGCCTATGAGCTGGTGACTAAGCTGACTCCCCGCGTCGCCGTCTGCCTCGAATGATCAAATGACTAGTTTGTTGATGGCGAAAATATCTCTCACGCGGCTAGCTTCTCGGGCTAGCCGTCTGTTTTTTACAGGCTTGCTCGCCTTAGCTACCCAGCAGGCATTGGCCAGTGATGACCTGGCGCCTCAGGTTCAGATAAGCAGCGATGATGGCACCGAGGCTGAGTATGTGGCCGTGCCCTTCATCTTCGCCACCGAGAGCCTGAGTACCTCTGTAGGCGCCGCTGGTGTGGTCAAGCATGCGGGGCAGCGTCAGGCCTCCCTGTTTGCCCTGGGGCTGGGCACAGCCAACGACTCCTGGGTCACCTATCTTGGCGCCAACGACTATCAGCTGCCGGGGGTGGATAGCTGGTTGTTTTCCGGTGAGTATTACCGCGCCCGCTACACAGAAGGGATCTTCTACATTCCCGGGCAAGAGGTGGGACGCGCCGCCGATGCCCCCGAGCGTGTGGTGACTCAAGGAGATGAATCCTTTGCCAGGCTGCACCTTAAATATGTGCTGCCCTGGGGGCGAGGCGCCAAGGGCGCGGCCGCTAGTTTGCGCAGCGCACCCGTAGGCAGTCACGAATGGAACCCGCTCACCTCTGGGGTGAGCAGCATAGAGTTGACCCCTTTCTATACCGAGCAACGCCTGGAGGGATATGAGTCGCTGCCTCAATCGGCCCGCGGTTTGGAGCTAGAGCTTGCCTGGGATAACCGCGACGATCGCGAGAACAGCAAGCAGGGCGGGCGCACCAGCCTGACCCTAACCCGCGACTGGGGCAGCAGCCAGCGTCAGAGCTGGACCACCTGGGAGTTTGAGCAGAGCCTCTACTTCTCCCTTGGGCAGTCTGGCTGGTTCGACAGCCGGGTATTGGCCTTTAACTTTTATCTCGCAGACACCCCTACCTGGAACGACTATGACCCGAACAGTCAGACCAACGGGCGTCCGCCTGGATTTGCCGGGGTGGGCCTGGGGGGCTTTAAGCGCCTGCGTGGTTACAGCGGCGATCAGTTCACCGGCCGCAGCGCCTTGCTCTATGCCGCCGAATATCGGCTAGAGCCCAAGTGGCAGCCATTGCAGAGCCTGCCGGTGTTTCGCTGGTTCGATATTCCCTGGTGGCAATGGACGGCATTTGTCGAGGCGGGCAAGGTGAGCGATGCGTTTGCCTTAGATAGCCTGCACAGCCAGATGAAAACCAGCTTCGGCGCCGGTATTCGTTTCGAGGTGGAAGGTGTGGTGGTGCGTACCGATCTCGCCATCGGCGAGGAGGAAAGCCAGTTCTGGGTCATGGTGAACCAGCCTTTCTAATCATTACTTGAGGATTGCTGCGCTGGTTAGCCTTCGAAGCAGATCTCTATGTAGGCGGTACCGTAGATGCTGCTGAAGGGCATGATGATCTTCTGCCCGTCCGACTTATGGGCTATGGTGTGGTTCTTACCCGACACCACTATGGGGGTCGCCATATCGAACTCGTAGCCCTTATCGCTCAGCAGATTCTTGGCGCCGCCGGTCACCATGTTGGTCAGCTCACCCACCAGATCCGTCACCTCTTCGTCTATGCTCTCCGGCTTCTCTCCCAACATCTTGTTCATGATCTCTAAGATCAAGGTTTCTTCGAAGGTGATGGATAGCGAGCCCTTGGTCTGAGGGCCGACCATGCCGATCAGGCCAGATACATCGCCCTTGGCCAGGTTATCTTTTTTCAGGTTAGGTTTGCCGGGTTTGAGCTCCATGTTAGCCATGGTCTTGAGCACATTGAGCAGGGAATCGAGAAAAGGATTGATAAAGTCTACATTCATCGCAGGTGCAGCCCCTTCTGGTGATAACAGATCGCAGCATATCGGACTTTAAGCTTAGGTGATAAATGGGCGTAAAGCCTGCTGGCACTTTAACACCATAACATAAAGCTCTGGCGGGGCGACAAATCTTTTATATCTAACTTACTAATGGTAAAGATATTTGTGAGCTGCTGTTTGATTTTGTCGCCCAAGGCGCCTAAGGATGACGGCTAAGGCTTGCCCAATTCACCCATTTCGCGCTAGCCTCGACAGCATTAACGCCCGCTAATGTTAGGAGCCGCCATGTCAATGCTTCCCACACACTATACCCATGTGCAATTTAACGCCCCAGGAGGGCCCGAGGTGCTGGAGCTGGCGCAGAGTCCCTTGCCTGCCATAGCGCTGGATCAGTTGCTGATCAAGGTGGAATACGCCGGGGTGAATGGTCCGGATGTCGCCCAGCGCCGTGGCCTCTATCCACCGCCGCCCGGTGCCAGTGAGATCTTGGGGTTGGAGGTATCGGGCACAGTGGTTGCTATAGGCGAGCAGGTGACCGGCTGGCAGTTGGGGGACAGGGTGTGCGCCCTGGTGCCCGGCGGTGGCTATGGCGAGTATGTGGCGACCTGGGGCGTGCACTGCCTGCCTATTCCCACAGGAGTGACCATGGCCCAGGCGGCGGCCCTGCCCGAGACTTTCTTCACCGTGTGGGGACACATGTTCATGCGCGGCGGCCTCAAGGCGGGTGAGACTGTGCTTATTCATGGCGGCTCTGGCGGTATCGGCTCGGCGGCGGTCACCTTAGCGAAACAATTCGCTGTTAAGGTGCTGGTCACTTGCGGCAGTCAGGAGAAGATTGACTACTGCCTCGCCCTGGGGGCCGACCACGGCTTTAACTACCACGATGAGGATCTGCTGGCTCAGATAAAGGCGGTGGCGCCTCAAGGGGTGGATCTGGTGCTGGATATGGCCTCGGGTGACCTTATCGACCTTAACCTCAAGGCGCTGGCGATCGAGGGCCGCCTGGTCACCATAGCCCTGCAACGGGGCAGGCGCGCCGAGGTGGATGTGGCGCTCTTGATGGCTAAGCGTATCTGCTGGACGGGGGCGACCCTGAGGCCGCAATCGGTCGCGGCCAAGCAGGCGATCGCCGATGGCCTGCGTGAGCAGGTGTGGCCTAAGTTCGACACCCAGGAGGGCTTAGGCCTAGTGCCTCACCTGTATGCCGAGTTTGCGCTGGGTGATGCGGCCAAGGCCCACGCCCTGATGGAGTCGGGGCAACACAGAGGAAAGCTGGTGCTCAAGGTGGCGAATGACTAGCCGTCAACGGGTGTGACAAGCCGCGCGCTCATGGGGGCTGAGCGGTCTGTTAACTTTGGTATAAAGTAGGTTAGAAAAAACTTGAATAACTGATTTGATCGGCTAAATTCGTTACTAGTATCTACCGAGTGAACATTTTGATAGCAATTAAATAAAATAGATCCATTTGGCTATTGATTTCTGGCGGTATTTATTAAAAATGTGTGGGCTATTGTCCAGAGGCGTTTGTGGCGATGGCAGTGACTAAGCTAACTGTTGTCAGCTTTATAATTTTATATTGGTATGTGTTGATTTAAGGGTATTAGCATATATGTATGACACGTCTAAAGAACCTGTTTGGTATGGTGAACTTCGTACGGCTCGAGGTAATACTATCCTCATTCACGACAAAGAGTTTCCCGAAGCCACGGCGGGACGAGTTTATCTCTATAACACGGTAAGAGATGCCGTGATTGAATATGCCGAGGACATCGTTAAGGTGAACCTGCATGACCTTACGGAAGAGGAACTTAAGGCCGCTAAAGCTGAATATGACGCGAATTGGTTAGCGACCCGAGCCGCCTTCATGCAGCAGCATGCCGGTTGGGTTGAGGCGATTCATGCTAAACCTGCACCAGCGCCTAAGAAGGTGAAGGTGGATGCCGAAGAAGGCGCCAGCGATGACGACGATGATGATGTCGAACTCGAAGTCGATAGCCTGGACGACGGCTATGATGATTGGTCTGACGATGACGACCGCAACTAGGCAACCTGCCAGGACTCCTGCTTAGTTCGCCGCCATCCTTAGGTAAGAGGTTCCGGTCCCTCTGGAACCCCTACCTAAATCTTTTTTACTTCTCTTATCTTTTCCCGTTAGCATCTCATTTGATGAGATCGAACTGATAGCGACTCATGTGGTGATACACATCGCCCGGCATCAGCCAAGGCGTGCCCGCTAGGTGTGCCTGATTAGGGGCATCGGGCAGTTGCTGTGGCTCGATACATACCGCCTGATATGAGGCCAGTTTCTGCCCTTGCTTGCCAAGGGTGCCCTCGAGGAAGTTACTGCCGTAGATCTGCACACCTGGCTGATTGGTGTAGAGGGTCATGCGTCTGCCTGAGGCCGGGGCGCTGATGGTGCCGAAGCGGCTCAGGGCCTTGCCGTCATGGTTGGGCGTCAGGTAGCAGTGATCTATGCCCCCCGTCGGCTCGCTTTCCAGCGCCGTCTTCAGGCTCGCGAGGGACTGACCCTGGCTGAGATCCAGCGGCGTACCGGCTACCCGAGTCACATCTGTCGGGATCCCCTGCTCATCTGTGGTGAGGTAGTGCTGGCTGTCGCTCTGGATAATATGTCCCAGGCTGCTGCGCTCACCCGCACCTTCCAGGTTGAAGTAGCTGTGCTGGGTCAGGCTGATGGGGCAGGGTTTGTCTGTGCTGGCGAGGATCTCCACATAGAGGTTATTGCCCACCAGGCGGTAGTCGAGCTGGATATTGGCGTTACCGGGAAAGCCCATGTCGCCATCCGGGCTGAACAGGCTGAGGCGCACGCCATCGCTGAGTTGGCCGATATGCCACTGCTTACGATTGAAGCCCTCGCGGCCGCCATGCAAGCAGTTGTCCTGATGGTTGTTGTCCAGACTGAATTCTTGACCATCCCGGCTCAGGCGGGCACCGGCGATACGGTTGGCGTAGCGTCCGGCGATGGCGCCCAGATGGGCGTCTTGGGTCAGATAATCCTGGGCGCTGTCGCAGCCCAGCACGATATTGCCACGCTCGCCCTTGTTATCCGGCGCCCATAGGGAGCGGATTATGCCGCCGAGGCTGAGCACCTCGATGGCCAGGGTGCCGTTGTCTATGATGATGCGTTCAATCTGGCCACCACGGGGATCGTTCCAGGCATCGAGCGGGCGAAAACGTACCATGATAATCTTTTCCTTAAGCGATTAAAGTTGGGATCCTATTGTATTATCTCGCCCCTGGACGAGGGCATGAATACGTATTCTAAACAGCGATTTACGCTCGATGCCCCGCGATTAGTAGAGCTCCTCGTCCAACCTTGAGGCGCCTTGGCTGGCCGAGCAGAGGTAGACGCTGGGCTCCAGGCCTGTCGCCGCCTGATATTGGCGCTCGACCGCCTCGACCACGGCGTCAGTAAGGTCGTGATCTACCAGTGCCACGACGCAGCCGCCGAAGCCGCCACCCGTCATGCGCACGCCGCCGCGATCGCCGACCACGGCGTCGATGATCTCGACCAGCTTGTCTATCTCGGGCACGGTGATCTCAAAGTCGTCACGCATCGATTGGTGCGACTGGGCCATGAGCTCGCTCAGCTTGGCGATGTTACCCGCCTCCAGGGCGTGGGCGGCATTCTGGGTGCGGCGGTTTTCGCTCAGCACATGGCGCGCCCGGCGGTAACAGACCTCCGGCAGCTCATCCTTGGCCCCTTCCAGGGTACGCAGCTCCAGATGACGCAGGCTCTCGATGCCGAAATGCTCGGCGACCTGCTCGCACTGCTCACGGCGCAGGTTATATTCGCTGTCCACCAGTCCGCGGGGGACGTTGGAGTTGACTATGATCAGGCTCAGGCTTTCTGGGATGGGCACAGGCTCACAGTCGAGATCTTCACAGTCGATCAGTAGGGCATGCTCCTCTTGAGCCATGGCGCTGATCATCTGATCCATGATGCCGCAGGCGCAGCCGACATATTGGTTTTCGCCGCGCTGGGCCATCTGGGCCACCGCCAGCGGCGATAGCCTGAGCTGGCTGCAATCGTTGAGCGCGGTGCCGAAGGCGATCTCCAGGGCCGCCGACGAGGAGAGACCAGCCCCTAGGGGGACGCTACCCACGACCGCCAGATCCATCCCCTTGGCAGGCAGGCCGCTGGCCGATACCGCCGCGGTAAAGCCCTTTAAGTAATTGATCCAACTGTCGTTGGGGTCCATCTCACCCTCCTGGCCGAAGTGCCAGGTGTAGATCTTGCCGGGAAAGGCGTCGGATACGGCGCGGAACTTGTCGTCGTCGCGTTGTTTCACTGCGATAACGGTTCTAAAGTTGATGGCGGCGGGGAGGACGAACCCATCGTTGTAATCTGTATGTTCGCCGATCAGGTTAACCCGGCCCGGCGCCTGATACAGGTCATCGGCCGTGGTACCAAAGGTCTGCACAAAAAGTTTATTGGCGCGCTGTGCGGTATTCGACATTGGTGTTGAACTTCTCAGAAAAAGTTAGCGTTCTCTGCCCCTGTGGGCAGTCTTGTTCATGGTGGTAACAACCATGAGTCATCCTTGTCATTTTTATATCACGTCTCAGTCATTGATGTAACTGAGATTTGTCAGCTGGGATCGGGAAAATATCGCCGACTGGCTCTAGTGTTAACCAGATGTTTTATCTTGGCCAGTTGCCGAGCCATCATGGGCTCGGCAGGGAAAACCTGGAACGGGTCTGTTTGCTCTAGCCAAATGGCTTAGTCCAGGGTCGGCTCGGCGACGGGGGCGACGACAGACTGGGCAAACAGGCGACTCAAGACCAGAGTAACCAGTATGGTCGCCAGCAGGGTGATCGCCATCAGGTGAATGAAGTGTAGTGGGCTCCAGACGAAGGTGAACAGGGCATATAACAAGACCCCGAAGACCAGCCCCCATTTTATCGCCTTGGCGCTGACATTTTTGAAGACTAGCGCACAGATAAAGGCCGCCAGTACCGGCATCGAGTAGAGGCCGTTGAGCTGTTGCAGCAGGGCTATGATGCTCTCGGAGCGGGCGAACAGGGGCACCAGGGCTACCGAGATCAGGGTGAACAGCAGAGCGACCCGGGTGCCTATCTTGCGCACGTCGGCATCGGCATTGATGTAGTTTTGGTGAATGTCGCAGGTGTAGAGGGCGGCGGCCGAGTTGAGGCAGGAGTTGAAGGAGCTGAGCACGGCGCCGGCGATCACGGCGGCGAAGGCGCCAGAGAGCCAGCTTGGCAGTAGGTCGCCCACTAGTTTGCCGTAGGCCACGTCGCCCACATCGCCATAGAGCTTAAAGGCGACTATGCCCGGCAGCACCACGATCACCGGGATGATCAGCTTCATCACCACTGCGGCGTATAGACCCTTCTGCGCCTCCTTCACCGACTTGGCGGCGAGGGCGCGCTGGGTGATCACCATGTTGGTGCCCCAATAGAAGATCTGAATGAAGATCATCCCGGTGAGCAGGGTCGACCAAGGAATATCCGACTGGCTATCGCCGATCAGGGTCAGGCGTTCCAACGGGACGCCGGAGAGATCCCAATCCACGGCGTGCATTGCCAGGTAGGAGACCGCCAGCCCCATCAAGATTAGCCCCAGGCCATTGAGGGTATCTGAGATGGCGATGGCTCTCAGGCCACCGAAGATGGCGTAGATGGCGCCCACCACGGCGAAGATGATCGCCAGCACTGTGACCGAGATGGAAAGGCCGAACATGGACTTCATGAACAGCGAACCCGTGTAGAGCACCACGGGTAGCAGGATGAAGGCGTAGCCCAGCATGAAGAGCACAGAGACCATGGCGCGGATCCCCTTGTCCTGATACTTGCGCTCCAGCAGCTCAGTTGTGGTGGTGCAGTTGTAGCGGTAATAGATAGGGATCAGCCACTTGGCCAGGATGATCAGTCCGATTGCGGCGGCGATCTCCCACCAGGCGACCAGCAGGGTCTGGGCGCCATTCATGCCGACGATCTGCTCGGCGCTGATGTTGGTCATCATCAAGGAGCCGGCCACCACTATCCAGCTCAGGCCGCCGCCGGCGAGAAAGTAGTCGCGGCTGTCGTTGGCGTCGCGGGTCACCTTGCGACACTTGAGGTAGGTGATCAGGGCGACCAGCGTCGTGAGGGCGATGAAGATCGCCACCTGTATTGTCTGTTCCATCTGCTTGCTTCCTTATTGTTATTGTCTTGCCATGGTACGGATATCGTCATCGCTGCCCACTGGCATCAGGGTAAAGCCGAAGCGGATCGGCTCGGCCTTGATGCGGTAGGGCGTATGTACCGGACGACCCCAGGAGGTATCACCGCCGACGCCCATCTGGCGGTAATCGATATTCCAGGTGACGAACTCCCTAAGCGGGATCTCGGCGCCGTGGTTGCGGGTGACGGCCACCAGACCCGAGGCCGATTCCTGGGCATCGCCGCGGCGAAAATCTATGTCGGCTTGGGCGAACGGCCAGAGGCTGGTCTGTAGGGTGGCGACCTCATCTGCCTCCTTGCCGCCCAGATCTCCGGACAACTCTCCTGCCTTATTTCCGCTTTGGCCCAGGTTAGCGATCGCTAGCCATCCTTGACCCTGATGATCTGTCACCGCGGCGTAGCGCACCTGGGTGCGCTGCCCCGTCTCCTGGGGTCTTGGGTATCTGTGATAGGTTTGCTCTATCGGCAGGGCATACCAGCCCAGGGGATTGCCCGACTGGCGATCGGCATAGGTCTCCTCTGGGCCGCGGCCAAAGTAACTCAGGTATCTGTGCTCAAAGCCTAGCCTGGTGCTGAAGCCGAAGCGGGGCAGATCGGCAAGCGGCTTATCACCCGGGATAAACTGGCTGTCGACCATCAGGCGCCCTGCATTATCCAGGCTATAGCGGGTGCGCAGGCTAAAGCCCATCTTGGGATGGCTCTGGCTGATGGTCAGGCCGAGGGCGGAGTCGGCGTCGATTGCCGTGACTTCTAGCTCAGCCGCCGCGTCTTGCCAGGCCCCGGCCCACTCGGGCATCTGGTTACCCAGATCGTTGTCGGTTGGCGCGCGCCAGAAGTTGGCCATCAGTGGCCCCTTAAGCTGGGGCTCACCCTCTTGGTAGATCTGGGTCAGCCAGCCACTTCGTTTATCAAACTCATAGCTCAGCTCACCCGAGTTGAGGCGATAGCTGCCGCTTTCCTCGCTGATCTTGGCCTGGTTTTTCTTTACTTGATATGCGGCTTCAGCCCCGTAGCGTGGCAGGGCGAACTGCTCGAAGGCGATACGGTGATCGCTCGGCAGCAGGGGTCTAGGGGTATCGACCAGCACCTCGAGTAGCAGGTGATACTCGAAGGGGGCGCTTAAGCTTTGTTTGCTATGCAGCTTGAAGCTCACCCGGGCCTGCTCGCCGGGAGAGAGTGTCGGCATGGCCTGGCGCTTGCTGGCGATGATCTTGCCATCTCGCTGCAGCGTCCAGTTCAGGCTCAGGCCTGATGTGGAGGCGAAGTCGAAGCCATTGATGAGATTCACTGAGGCCTTATCACCCTCAATCTTAAAGTCTCTCAACTTGATGGGTTGATAGACCTTCTTCACCTCGCTCAGGTGGGGGTGGGGATTACGGTCGGGATCCACCAGGCCGTTGTTGAGGAAGTTGCCGTCTGTGGGCATATCGGGGTGATAGTCCTTGCCGTAGGCCCAGTACTTCTGACCTAAATCGTTGCTGAAGGCCAGCGCCTGATCCACCCAGTCCCAGATGAAGCCGCCCTGCAGTTGGGGATAGGCCTCGATCACATCCCAGTAGTCTTGCAGGTTGCCCACCGAGTTGCCCATGGCGTGGGCGTACTCGATCATGATCAGCGGTCGGTCGTTGGCACGCTCGGCGTATTCGCGTATCCGCTCGATGGAGGGATACATGGGGGCGACAATATCCGTGTAAGGCGCCTCGCCCGCCGGTTCATACTGCACCGGGCGGCTGGGATCCCGCTGTTTTATCCACTGATAGAGGCGCTCGAACAGCTTGCCTTCACCGGCCTCATTACCCAGAGACCAGATAATTACCGAGGGGTGGTTCTTGTCGCGCTCGACCATACGCTCGATACGTGCCTGATGGGCGGGTAGCCAGCTCATCTCGTTGCCCAGCTGGGTCTTGTCGTCTATCGCCAGCGGGTGGGACTCTATGTTGGCCTCATCGATCACATACAGGCCGTAGCGGTCGGCGAGGCTGAGCCAGTAGGGATGATTGGGGTAGTGGCTGGAGCGTACCGCATTGATGTTGTTCTGCTTCATCAGGCGGATATCCAGTTCCATGGTCTCACGGCTGACCACATGGCCGGTTTGGGGATCTGTCTCGTGACGATCCACGCCGCGTATGGTGATCGCCTTGTTGTTGACCTTAAGCTGACCCTTCTCGATGGCGATCTTGCGCACGCCTATCTGCTGACTGGCAACCTGAAGTGTCTCTCCCGCCTCTGTCTTGAGGGTCAGGATGAGCCGGTACAGATTTGGCATCTCGGCGTTCCACAGCTTGGGGGATTTTAGGGGCTGGCTAAAGTCGAGCTTGGCATCGCCTTTCAGGCTCAGGCGCTGGTTATCTTTCGCGACCTGCTTGCCCTGGGGATCCAACAGGCGCGCCTCCAATTCAAGGGCTCTTACCACTGGCTGGTGGCTGGCGAGATTTACCCTGATGGCAAGCTCGGCTTGGGTGAGATCCTCGTTTAAATGAGTGATAACCTGGATATCTTCTATGCGCTGCTTGGGGGTGGCATAGAGGTAGACCTCACGCTCTATCCCTGTCATGCGCAGCATATCCTGGCTTTCCAGGTAACTGGCATCGCTCCAGCGGATAAGCTGCATGGCGACAAGATTGTCGCCCGCTTGCAGGTAGGGGGTGATGTCGAACTCAGCCGGGGTCTTGGCGCCCTGGCTATAGCCGACCTCACGGCCATTGACGAACAGGGTGAGGGCCGAGCGCGCTGCGCCTATGTGGATGAACACCTGTTTCTGCTGCCAATGGGCGGGCAGGGTGAAGGTCTTGCGGTAGAGGCCTGTGGGGTTGTGATCATTTGGTGCATCGGGCCACTGAGTGTCGAAGGGATAGCGCTCGTCGAGGTAGATGGCGTGGCCGTAGCCCTGGGTCTCGAAATTGCCCGGCACCTGTATGCTACCCCAGTGACTGGCATCAAACTCGGGAGCGGCGAACTCTTTGGGTGTGGCGCCGGGATTCTTGGCCAGATGAAAGTGCCAGCGGCCGTTGAGATCCAGATAAAGCTGGCTGTGGCCCATCTCATCCAATAGCGCCAGAGACTCTGATTCATAGCCGAAGAAGCTGGCATGGGGCGCCAGCTTGTTGACCTCGAATAGGGTGTGATCCTGCCAGCGATCCCTTGCCAGCGCCGGGTGGGAGACTACTAGCCCAAAGACTAGAGAGAATGCAAGTGCATAGGAGAGTCTCTGTTGCAGAGGAAAGCGGTTGATCATTGTGGTGTGTCCTTACGTTGCCAGGTGATGGCAATAAAATCCAAAGTGGGGCTGATGGCGATCCGAGAGGGGCTGTGATGGTGCGGCGTCGGCGGGATAAGCTTAGTTACCGCCTGCCAACCGGGCAGCTCTTGCTGCGGCGTCCTGATAATTCTTTCATGAGTGCCAGCCAACGGCGGGTAGGGCCAGCTGCGAAGCACAGTGCCCTCAAGGTTAAACAGCCTGCCATCGCTGCTCCAGGCATAGTCTTCACTACCCTGGCCTAGATCGATAAGTGGCGTGTGGCTGCCAGATTCTGGGTCGAACAGGGTGACGACTCGCTCGCCGTCCATGCGTTTCTTAAGGTAGCTGAATTGCTTGATACTCGGCAGGGCGTGCAGGCTGCGCCCGACATCGCTCACCACGAAGTGGCGCTCGTCGGCGCTTTCGCCGACTGGCTCATAGTAGAGGTTATAGCCATATCTGGCCCAGATCAGGGTGCCGATACCCTCTAGCCTGGCATAGTAACCTGCTGGGATCAGGCTGTTTACCGCGCGCTGGGGAGCCTTATTATCAATCAGCGACTGTAGCCAGATGCTCTGGTGGGGCACGCCCTGCTCGGCCACATAGGTAAGGCCCTGAGAGATCAGACCCTGTGAGGTTAACTGAGGCGAGTATTCGCTGATCTCAGGCGTGTGGGTCAGAGCGGTTATCTCGCCCGTGTCGATGTCGAATCGATAGATGTCGCTATGAACACCTGCGCGATCGGAGGCGAACACCAGCTGCTTGCCCTTGGGGCCAAATGCCGCTTGATTGTCGTAACCCGGGCGGTCGCTGACACTGATAGGCTCGCCGAGTCGCCAGTGGGGGGCCTCGGCCTGTTTGGCTAAGGGATAGAGCCAGATGTCATAGCCCGCGGCGCTGACCTGAGCGGTCGCGCCGGCTAGCAGGCAGAGACTGGTCTTGAGTATGTTTCCGAAAGTATTGGATTTATTAGTTTTTTGTTTTTTTGTCGGCACAGTATTGTACTTCCCATCTTATCGCAGGATGGCAAGTACAATACAAGATATTTAGAATAATGTATACAATCTATGGTTTGAGCGCAGTTAGGGTTAGCCTGTGGTCTCCTGAGGCTCGACGGCGATATCGGCCTCGTGCTGTTTGCCGGACTTGAGCTCGCAAACCACATGCTCGACAAAACCGGCGCCGGCGGCCTCGTAGAGGTTGAACACGCTGTGCACCCCGGCGGCCTTGAGGGATTGGGCATCCTCGCTGTATTGCACGATCGCGCTCAGCTTGCCCTGATAATCCAGACGTTTTAGTTGCTCCACCGCAAACTGGTTACCCGCGTGGTGAGGCATGGCCAGCAGCACCAGCTCGAGATTCGGCGCCCTGTCCAGCTTCTCCCAGAAGTCGGTATCCGAGGCATCGCCCTGTACTACGTTGCGTCCCTGTTGGCGATGGAAGTCCACCAGATCTTGCTTGTGTTCTATCCCCAGGATCTCACCGTCAAATTGGTTGGCCAGCTCGTCGTAGGCACCGCTACCGATACGCCCCATCCCTAGGATGAGGAAGCGGGGGTTGCCCACGGGGATCTGTCTATCTTCGGGGTGTAGCGGGTGTCTTTCCAGCTTCTGCAAGCGACTCTGAAACTTCTGGTACAGGCGGGCCGAGGCGGCGTTAAGCGGCGCGGCAAACAAAAAGCTGAGGCTGAGGGCTACGGCCAGGATCACCAACCATTGCCCGGGTAGCCAGCCCTTGCTGGTGGCCACGGCGGCGACGATCAGGCCAAACTCGCTGTAGTTGCCCAGGTTGAAGGAGGTCATCAAGGAGGTGCGCGAACGCAGCCTGAAGTGGGTCAGCAGATAGAGGAAGAGCACTATCTTCACCGGCACGATAAGCACTAAGAGGGCCGCCAGGCCGATGTCGGCGAAGCTTGGCAGGCCGTTGAGGCCGACCGTGAGGAAGAAGGCCACCAGAAACAGCTCTTTGAAGTAGAAGAGCGACTTGGCCAGCTCTGACGACTTGGCGTGACCCGCCAGCAATATGCCTATGATAAGCGCGCCCAGATCCGGCTTGAGACCGACCAGTTCGAACAGGCCGGCACCCACCACCAGGGCCATCACCAGGCCGAAGAGCACCAAGAGTTCGCCGTGACCGACCTTGTCGAACGCCTTGTAGATGAGCGGTTTGGCAAAGGGAAGCAGGAGTAATCCCAGGGCCCAGATGGAGGGGATATCCCCCTTGGAGATGGTGAGGAAGGCGACGGCGAAGATATCCTGCATGATCAGAATACCGATAGCGACACGGCCATAGAGTGACTGCATGTCGCCCTTATCTTCGAGCACCTTGACGGCGAAGATGGTGCTGGAGAAGCTTAGCGCGAAGGCCAGCAGGGTCAGCTGATTGAAGGCCAAGCCACTCAACTGTTCCAGCCCCAGCAGGCCGAGCAGCTTAAGCAGGGGTACCAGGAAGATGATGGATCCCATCAGATGCAGGCTGGATCCCGCCCACACCTCGGCCTTAAACAGGCTACGAATATCCAGCTTGAGGCCGATGGCAAACAGCAGCAGGGTTACACCCAGCTCCGCCAGCTGTTCAAGCAACGGCAGGCTGCTCTCGTCGATGCCGAAGAGGAATAACACGAACCCCGCGACAAGATAACCTATGAGTGGCGGTAAACCGATACGACTGACAAGCATGCCACAGGCTAAGGTGATGATGAGGATGGCGGGTTCCATGTTGCTCCTAGAGGTCCGTGAGGTATACCCCTGATTGTATAGGAATTGGGTTAACTATAAATGAAAACTTTGATGAGAGAGCTACCTTTTAGCCTTAATAAAAAACCTCCCGTAGGAGGTTTTTAGGTAGCTTAAGGCCGACAGAGCTTACTTGGCTAGCAGGTGATCCAGATGGGCGGCAAATTCGGCAGGCTTCATGAAGCCTGTGACGCGCAGCTCGTCGCGGATCTCGCCCTTGGCATCGAACATCAAGAGGGTAGGTAGCCCCAGCACCTCGTAGTGCTCAAGTAGCTCGATATCGATGGCATCGTTTTTGGTCACGTCGGCCTGGAGGAACACCATCTGCGACAGACGAGCCTGCACCTCTGGGTCGACGAAGGTGATCTTCTCAAACTCCTTACAGGCGACACACCAGTCGGCGTAGAGATCCAGCATCACAGGCTTACCCTGGGCACTGGCGGCGGCCACCTCGGCCTGAAGATCTTCAAGGCTCTTGATGGTCTTGTGGCTCACCTTATGACTGACGGCCCCCGTATGGGACTGGTAGCCCAGGCTGGCCATGACGGCCTGGAAGCCATAGGAGAAGCTACCCAGCAGTGCCAGTAACAAGAGAACAGAACGTACCGTCTGCTTCCAGTTAAACTCGGTGAGTTTGTTCTGATGCATCAGGTAGGCGGTCAGACTGACGCCCCACAGGGCCCAGAGCAGATCCGACACCAGTCCGGTCCAGATACGGCCTATCATCAGGATAGAGACGGCGATCAGCAGGAAGCCGAACACTGTCTTGATCACATCCATCCAGGCGCCGGCGCGTGGCAGCAGCTTACCGCCCGATGAGCCGATGATCAGCAGTGGCAGACCCATGCCCATGCTAAGCACATAGAGGGCCAGGAAGCCTTGCATCAGGTCGCCCGTTTGCGCCACATAGACCAGAGCGCCCGACAGCGGCGCCGTGGTGCAAGGGGACGCCACCAGACCCGAGATGATCCCCATGACAAACACGCCCAGGACGTTGCCGCCCTTCTGGTTGTTAGAGAAGCGGTTCATCTTCTCCTGCCAGCTAGATGGCAGGCGTAGCTCGTACAGGCCGAACATTGAGAGGCTGAGCAGCAAGAAGAGGATCGCCAGCACCACCAATACCGCTGGGTGTTGCAGGGCAGCCTGATACTTCATGCCCGCCGAGGCGACGATAAGCCCCAGCAGCGAATAGGTGATCGCCATCCCTTGCACATAGACCATGGAGAGACTGAAGGCCTTGCCGGTAGAGAGCTTCTCGCCCTGGCCGACGATGATGCCAGACAGGATTGGGTACATGGGAAAGACGCAGGGGGTCAGCGCCAGTCCTATGCCCAGGCCGAAGAAGATAACCAGGGTCCACAGCAGGTTGTCGCCAGATAACATCTGGCTGAGAGAATCCTGTTGGGTGATGGGCGCCTGATTGCTAGCGGTTTCAATCGCAACTGGTGTCGCCTTCATCGCCTCTGGCAGCAGACCTGCATTGGCGGCGACCTGAGTCAGGGGCGCGCTACGCGTCGTGGGCGGGAAGCAGAGCTTACCCTCGGCGCAGCCCATGAAGGTTACGCTGATGTTGGCCTGTTCAGCGGCTTCCTTGAGAGCCACAGGCACCTCGACGTAAGAGTAGTAGACCTCCTGCTCGCCGAAATACTCATCGCTGTGCGCCTTGCCCTTAGGCAGTTGGATCTCACCCAGGGTCGCGCCGTCGGCGGCGAACTTGAGCTTGTCGCGATACAGGTAGTAACCGTCGGCGATCACCCAGCTGATCTTGACCAGGTTGCCCTCTTGTTGGGCATCGAAGACGAAGGCCTGATCCACAGGCATCAGCTGAGGTTCATCTTTAAGAAAATCAAACTTACTGTTGCTGAACAGGCTTTCACTTTGCGCCCCGGGGGCGATCAACAGCAGGGTCGAGAGGAAGAGGAACAGTATTTTCTTCATGATAGTGAGGTTTCTTTTATCCATGCTAAGTAAGCCGCCGAACCTGTGTGGATCTCTGTGGCGATCAGCTCGGGAACTTGGTAGGGGTGCAGCGACAGGAGGCGTTGCTCCAACTTGTCGTAATGACGGGCGAGACATTTTATCTGCAGGCACACCTCTGTCTCCTGACACACTTCACCCTCCCAGGTGTAGAGTGAGGTGACAGGGGAAGAGATCTGAATACAGGCCGCCAGTTTGGCCTCCACTAGGGCGCGGGCCAGGGTGCTGGCCGTCTCATTGTCCGGGCAGCTGGTGGTGACGAGTAGACATTTTTCCTGCATCTGTTGCTATTACCCTGTATGGTCATTAATTGGGTGTTAAGGTAACCGGGTTATACTGGCTCACAAGGGTATCGTGAGCGTTAGCTACTTTACGTGTTTTGTCGGCGACTTGCATTAAGCTATTGCTAAAATAGTGAGCTTATCCCAAGTTTGTCACTGGGATAAATTCGCTAAAAAAGCCGTCCGACTTGAAAGTAGACCCGTTCGCCCTCATTTAGTTTTCAATCAATTAGAAATTTCGTCAGTTTGTGAGGTCAGCGTGTTTTTCATCCTATTGATTATCTTTGTTCTCATTCCCGTTATTGAGCTCAATGTGCTGATCCGCGTTGGCGAAACCTTAGGCAGCTGGACTACCGTGGGCCTGGTGATCTTCACCGCCGTGGTGGGGGTCTCTCTGGTGCGTAGTCAGGGGATACACACCCTGATGCAGGTGCAGCAGAAGCTGGCGCGCGGCGAGGCGCCGGGTCAGGAGATCGTCGAGGGGATGATGCTGGCTATGGCCGGTCTATTGCTGCTGATCCCTGGCTTCGTGACCGACTTTATCGGTTTATTGCTATTAACCCCGCTCACCCGAGCGCCCATCGCCGCCTTCCTCTACAAGCGGATGCAGGTCAAGGTGAGTCAACAGGGGGGCTTTCATGGCCAGTTTGGGCAGGGGCCATTTGGGTCAAATGGTTCGGCCGGTGGCCGTTCGCCCTTCGACCGCTCTCCCTTCGATGAGCAGGGTAACACCTTCGACGGCGACTATGAGCGCAAGCCAGATCCTTCCGATAAGCTCGATGAAGAGCGTCAGTTAGGCGACAAGCCTGATGGCGATAAGGCGAGCGACGAGGACAAGCGCGAGCCGAAGTAAATCGGCTTAGCCATTAGCCTTCTTGTTGAGCCATTACTCATCCAGTTGGGCCATCGCTTCCTTGGGGTTCCTGGGGTAGAAGTGGTCCGCCTTCCTGTCGATATGTTGAAAACGGCGGGTGTTCTTGTAGGGCAGTTTCATGAAGCCCGAGACGCCTTTTCCCTGAATCTTATCCACATGGCTGAGGATCCTGTCCAGGCTCGCCCTGAAGGCCGCCTGCTTTCGGGGGTTTAATAGACGCAGATAGCTGTGGATCTTCATATGGTTAGGTAACACCTCGAAGATGATGCAGCCGGTGTGGTGGATCTGGTTGATCCAGCCCAGCTCTGTCATGATCTCCTTGGGCAGCTCCAGATTTTCATCCGGGTCGCGGCCATCCTCGAAGTAGGAGTGCAGCCGGGACTTATCTTCCAGCGAGGGCACATCGCCCACCTCGAAGGGCAGCTGCTGATCCGGGCTTGGCCTGAAGGGCTGGCTGGTGTCGTCACGCTCCAGATGCAGGGTGTCGCGGGCGTTGAAGAAGCAGGCCTTAAACACCCCGATACGGCGAATGCCCCGCGCCAGGGTCACCATGTTGTTCACCGCCAGGATGAGCGCCGCCTTCTCCTCGGCGTTATAGGTGGCCAGGTTGGAGTCGATAAACACCCCGGACTCCTGCCAGTGGATCGCCAGTCCGCCTACCAGGGAATATTGGCCCACCCGGCTGACCGCGGCGATAAAGCCTTTCTCGGTATCTCCCATGCCCGCCATGAAGTTGCGGTAGTACTTCTCCAGCTGGAGATCGTCCATCTTCTCTATCGGCTCATCCTCGTTGTGCTCCCGCAGGAAGGATTTGCGCGAACTGTAGGTGACCGTCTCCACATCTTTGGCCTGCTTGAGGGTCCATACCGGGATCTCAGGCTGCAGTGGCGCCATGGGCAGATCCGGCAGATGCAGACGATGGCTATGGGCCATGCTCTTGAGAAAGTAATCCCCGGCCCGGTTGCGGGTGACGGGATCCTCGCTGAGCATGCCATCAAGGGTGCGGGCCAGTTCTATGGGAAGGCCTATGCTGCTGGCGGGGATCACCTTGCTGCCGAAACGGCTGGCCTGACCCGAGGCCAGGGCATAGAGAGTCGCAGCCACCCCTTGCTCGTCGAACCTGGGGCTGGAGAGGGCGCCGCTGAGTTGCTCCTCGCCGATGAAATAGACATCCCCCATGCGGGCGTTGGTGTGTTGCTGGTCACTGGAGAGCAGATCCATTACGTTGCCGTTGACCGGATTGCCCTCGCCATCGCGCTGGGCAAATACCGCCGAGCCCCAGTCGATCAGCGAGAGATGATCCCGCTCCATGTCGTACACCAGGTTAGAGGGCTTGATGTCGCCGTGTACTAGGGGGCGGCCGTTGTGCAGATAGTTGAGGATCTGCGCCAGCTGGCGGGCGATACTGACTATGATGCGCGCCGGCAGGGCGCCATGCCTGAGGCAGAGCTTGTCGAGATCTTCCCCCGGCGCCCTGGCCATCACCAGGATCCCCTGCTTGCCCACATGTTCAAACTTGATCACCGGCGGCACATTGGGGTGGATCACCTGGGAGAGCATGTAAGCCTCCTCCTCCAGCCTGTCCTGGATCTGCTGGGGCAGGGTGATTCGGGAGAACTTGAACACGTGTGCCTTGCCATGGCCATTGATGCCGGCGAACACGAAGCCGTAGGCGCCCTTGCCCACTAGCTCGATATCTGAGTAGCCCAGCTTGCTCAGCTGCTGTTTACAGAGCCTAATCCACGCCCTGTGTTTACGGGCGTCATCGGCCTTGAGCAGGTAGATAGACTGCTCTTCGGAGATATAAAAGTGTTGTAGCTCAGGGCTGGGGGCTTGGCTGTTGGGCATGGGTCATTTCACTGAATATCGATATGTTTTTATAGCAAGAAGCGGCGGCCAGGCACAATAGCTAGATTTTTCAGCAGTGCGATGCCTAACCGATATTTTCGGATGAGATGTTGACCTATATCAATTCTGTTACATACACATACAGGTAACCTGAAGCTAATATAAAACTAAGCTTCATTTTTGAGCGACTTTGATGAGTGAGGAGGGCGAAATGACGGAACTAAACAAAGCCCTATTGATTGAATTATTAGAATATCCGAGGAAGCGCATCGTGCAGTCGATGGAGCTAAAGTTTTGTCCTCACGCGGGTTTTTTCAATAGCACAGATCCCCAGTGCATCCACTGCTATCAGGGGATGGAGTGCGTCTGGATGAACCATAACGATGAGCTGGTGGCCGTCGAACGCAAGTCGGTTGCCGAGCTGAAACAGCAGCTGCTGATCGCGGTCGATTTTATCGATTCTAGCCTCACCCCCCATCACCTGTCGCGCCGTAACTGCGAATGTGAAAACTGTGTCTGGCTCAGACGGGTACAAAAAGTCCTGGATATTCAATAACGACCAAGAGAAAAGCTTGCCGAAATAGTCGGTAAGCTGGCATCTTGGCCGACGAGAGATTAGAGTAGCCTGCATAATGAAACACTTGCTTATGCGGAGCTAACGATGCAACCCAGTTTTTGGCACGACAAATGGGCCTCACAGCAGATAGGTTTTCATCTCGACGAGGTCAACGCCCTTCTTATCGACTATTGGCCGCAGCTCGAGTTGGCTGCCGGCAGCCAGGTCTTCGTTCCCCTGTGTGGTAAAACCTTAGATCTCTGTTATCTGGCCGAGCAGGGGCTGGAGGTGATCGGCTGTGAACTGAATCAGAGCGCGGTAGAGCAGTTCTTCAGTGACAACGAGCTGCCGGTCGAGCGTCAATCGAGCGGCGAGCATGAGTGTTACCGCACCGAGCAGGTGAGCATATACCAGGGGGATCTGTTCCGTCTGCCAAAGGAACCTCTCGAGGCGGTGAGTGGCTTCTATGACAGGGCGGCGCTGATCGCCTGGCCGCCTGAGATGCGCCAGCAGTATGTGGAGTGCCTGGCCGGTTTATTGCCGCCTAAGAGCATAGGCTTGCTGATCACCTTAGACTATCCACAGGAAGCGCTAAACGGCCCGCCATTTGCGGTATCCGATGCCTGGATCCAGGAGCATATGAGCCCCTATTTCGAGATCGAGTGCCTCAGCACCCAGGATGTGCTGGCCGAGAATCCAAGGTTCGTGAAGAAGCAGGTGCCCTGGCTGACCGAGTCTGTCTATCGTCTGGTGAGACGTTAAACTACAAAAACTTAAGCTAAAGAAACTTAAGCTATAAAAAATTAAGCGTTAGAAAGCAAAAAGGCGACCAGAGGTCGCCTTTTTCATCAGAGCCTGGGGCTCATCGAATTAGAAGTCGTAACGAACACCAACGGTGAAGATGTTGTCGTCTTCTAGGTCAACTTTAACGCCAGCAACTTTGTGGTCGCCTTCGTACATTGCATAGTGACCGTAGATCAGAGTTGATTTAGCTACGCGGTAGTCAGCACCCACAGTGATGTTAGTCACGTTGATGTCAGTACCAGCTACACCAGAGATGTTTTTGTAGTACTTACCGAAACCAGCTTCGTCTTTACCGTACTCAGCTTTCAGGTTAACGCCGTTCAGGTTGTAGGCAACGTTTACGAAGTAAGTGTTGTTGTCTGTAGAACCGTCTTTAACGCTTTCAGAGTTTTGGAATAGACCGCCAACTTTGAAGTCGCCTAGCTTAACTTGAGCAACACCACGGTATGCGTCGATACCAGAGATGCCTTTGTTGTAAGCTACTGCAACATAGTAGTTTTGTGCCTTGAACTTCTTGTCACCCAGAGTCGCGCTTAGAGCGTACTGGTCATCAGCATTTTCAACGCCAGCCTGGTTGTTGTCAGTCATCAGGTAAGTCGCGTTCAGAGTGATCAGGTCAGCGATCTTTGGAGAGTAGTACCAGATACCGTCAGCGCTACGAGTTTGCGCGCCTACCAGACGGTCGATATCGGCGTTTGAGTTACCAAATAGGTCGATGCCACCTTCAGATTGCTTGAATACTGTGTCGTTACGACCAACAAGCAGGGTACCGGCTGCGCTCTTAAGACCTAGGAATGTGTTACGAGCCTTGAATACGTCACCTTTAGAAGAAGTATTCTCAACTTGGAATTCCATTTGGTAGATAACATCGATACCGTCAGAAATCTTTTCAGAACCTTTCACACCTAGGTGTGAGAAGTTGTTCTCAAGAATAGTACCATCTTTACCTTCTTGAGTAGTTGAACCCTTGTCAGAGTTAGTTAGGGTTAGGTCTAAACGACCGTAGAAGTTAGGGCCATCGGCTAGCGCGCCGAATGAGGTCAGTGCAATAACAGATGCTACTGATGCAGAGATTAGAGATTTTTTCATGTATTGTGCTCCCAAGAACTGAGTTCTTTTCCATTTTTTAATGGTTATTAACATAGTTTCCATAATTTGCTCCGAGGGTCCGTTCTCGTAACAAAGTTGGCCAGAAGTTTACAGTTTTATGGCAGTAAGAGTGTGGCGCAGATCAAATTTCTGCTTATCAAGGTTAGCTTTACGAGGAATTTGTGACAGATCTGTCTCATCCGTTTAAAAAACAGCCAATCCTTGTAAATTTAACGTATTACGCCTACTCCCAAAGGGGTATGCACTCTGCTGTTGATGTAAACAAACTGTAACTTATTAAGAAGTTGCTAAAATTGTAGGCGTTTTGCTTGAGAAAGCATAAATATGTTTAAAAAGTGTGCGCTTACGCACAATTATTGCCTGTTATTTAGCTGAAAGGGGCGAACAGGGAAGCAAGCAGGGGCAGCCAGATAAAGCCACGCGGCGAGTAAAGCGGCTAGAAGAAAAGCAAAAAGGCGGCTCTTGGCCGCCTTTATTTAAGCTGGGGACAACTTAGAAGTCGAAGCGCATACCTATGGTGACTATGTCATCACCCAGATCTTGCTTCATGCCAGCCAGTTTCAGGTCGCCATCATATTTAGTGTAGTGGCCATAAAACAGTGTGCTCTTACTGATACGGTAGTCGGCACCTATGCTGAACTGTTGTAGATCTACGTCAGACACGGTTTCCATGCCCGCGCCATCGCTACCACCCACATAACGCTTCACATACTTGCCCAGACCCGAATCGTCCTTACCGTACATCGCCTTAAGCTTCAGATTACCCATCACATAGGCGGCATTGATAAAGTAGGTATCGCCTTCTAGGTTGGCGTACTTGCTGTCCACATGTTCACTGTTCTGATACAGGGCGCCTAAGATCACCTGCCCCAGCTTCACCTGTGCCACACCGCGATAGGCTTTTACGTCGTCGATGTTGTCGTTGTAGGCCGCGGCAACATAGTAGTTCTGCGCCTTGAGTGCCTTATCACCTAAGGTGGCGCTGAGGGCGTACATGTTATCTGGCGCCACGCGCTCGTTGCCGTCATAGGTCACATAGTTGTCTTCCATCAGGTAGGTGGCATTTAATGTGATGAGATCGGCGATCTTAGGCGAGTAGTAGGTGATACCGTCTGCGGTACGCGATTGACCGGCGACCAGCAGATCGATATCTGAGTTGGTGTTACCGAAGAGGTCGAAGCCACCTTCGGATGCCTTAAATACGGTGTCGTTACGACCCACAAGGGCGGTACCTATGACGCTTCTAAGCCCCAGGTAGGTGTTACGTGCGGCAAAGGTGTTGCCTGAGTTGTCATAGTTGCTGACACCAAACTCCATCTGATAGATCACCTCTAGGCCGTCGGCGACTTTTTCGCTGCCCTTCACCCCTAACCAAGAGAAGTTGTTCTCTATGATGGTGCCATCTTTCTGGTTTTGGGTGGCGATGCCATTATCCGAGTGAGTGAAGGCAAGATCGGCACGGCCATAGAACTGAGGACCGTCGGCGAGCGCGGTGAATGAGGTGGCTGCGAGGGTGGCGAAAATGCTTGCCGATAGAACAGATTTTTTCATTGTCATCTTCCTGTAGCGATTATGGCCATCTCAAAGAGGGCCTTTGATTTTTTTAGCTAACGAGAGTCATGGGCCCAGAGGGAGCTTTCTTGGCCGCTTATGCTGTGTCGCGGCGTCAGTGTGCCCAGAAGTGCAATGTTGAGATGTGATCCGTGTCGCAAATCATTGGTTTTACGTGAGTTTTATCATGTTATTTTACATTTAAAAACAGTGGGTTAATTTGCTCTTTACCCTGTGTCACCCTCTGCTTGCCAGGTTGCTGCAATCGCCCCATAGGCTTAACACTTGTCACCGTTTTTCTTTTTGGGATTTTGCCTGGGATTGCGGTAAAATCGGCGGGTTTTTAGTTATATTACCGGAGCCCACCTTGAGCCAACCTGAACTCTCTGACGCCTATCTCAATCGCTTTGCCGGCATTGGCCGCCTGTATGGCGCCAAGGCACTGACCCGATTTGCGCAGTCCCATGTGGCTGTGGTCGGCATAGGCGGGGTTGGTACCTGGGTGGCCGAGGCGTTGGCCCGTAGCGGCATTGGCGAGATCACCCTGATCGATCTCGACGATATCTGTGTCACCAACACCAACCGCCAGCTGCACGCCCTCAAGGAGACGATAGGCGAGTCTAAGGTGGCTGTGATGGCCGAGCGTATCATGCAGATCAACCCAGAGTGCCGGGTCAATCAGGTGGAAGATTTCATCACCACAGATAACCTGAATGACTATTTTACCGGTCGCAAGCAGGACGGTAGCCTGGACTATGTGGTCGACTGTATCGATGCGGTCAAACCTAAGGCGGCGCTGATCGCCCACTGTAAGCGCCAGAAACTGCCGATAGTGACGGTAGGCGGCGCCGGCGGTCAGACAGATCCTACTCAGATCCAGGTGGCGGATCTGGCCAAGACCTATCAGGATCCTCTGCTGGCCAAGGTGCGTAACCTGCTGCGCCGCGAATACAACTTCCCTAAGAATGTGCAGCGCCGTTTCAGTATAGAGGCCGTGTTCTCTACCGAGCAGCTAGTCTATCCCCAGGCCGATGGTAGCGTCTGCAACGTCAAGGCCACGGCCGAGGGCAGCATGCGTATGGATTGTGCCTCTGGTTTTGGCGCCGTCACAGTGGTGACGGGTAGCTTCGGCTTTACCGCCGTGAGCCGGGTGCTGACCAAGCTTGCCGCCAAGGCATAGCCGATATCGCCTGCTGGCCTGAGGCGTAAATCACCAAAAACTTGATTTAAGTCTAAAGTCACCCTTTGGTCACTTGTTAGACTCAGTCGACATTTTTTGCTGGTGATTGATTATGAAACAGGCCCTGTTAAATCGATTCTTACGCTATGTGCAATTTGATACTCAGTCTGACGGGCGCCAAAGCTGCTGCCCCAGTACCCAGGGGCAGATGGCGTTGGCCGATCAACTCAGAGAGGAGCTGATCAAGTTAGGCTTCAGTCAGGTGGCGCTTTCCGCGACTGGCTATCTGACGGCTCTGGTGCCCGCGACAGTTGAAGGGGTTCCGGCCATCGGCTTTATCGCCCACCTGGACACGGCGCCCGATTTTAGCGGCGCCAATGTTCGTCCTCAGCTGATCGAGAACTATGATGGCGGCGATATCCCTCTCGGCGCGCAGCATAGACTCTCTCCCGAAGAGTTTCCCGAGTTAGATCACTACCTGGGGCAGACGCTGATCACCACAGATGGCAGCAGCCTGCTGGGCGCCGACGACAAGGCGGGGATCGCCGAGATCATCACAGCGCTATCGACTCTTCTTCAAGATCCCGACAGTCGCCATGGCGATATCTATCTCTGTTTCACGCCGGATGAGGAGATAGGGCGCGGCGCCGACAAGTTTGACTTCGAGGCCTTCAAGGCCGAGTGGGCCTACACGGTAGATGGCGGCGAGCTAGGTGGGCTGGAGTTCGAGAACTTCAACGGCGCCACGGCCGTGGTGACCGCCAAGGGCAACAACTGCCATCCGGGCTCGGCCTATGGCGTCATGGTCAACGCCCAGACCATGGCGGCGCGCTTTCATGCCAAGATGCCCCTCGGCGATACCCCGGAGAACAGCCTGGACTATGCCGGCTTCTTCCATCTGATTGAGATGAAGGGGGTGACCGAAGAGGCGCAGCTCACCTATTTGATCCGCGACTTCGACCTGGATCAGTTTGAGCAGCGCAAGCGTTGGCTCACCGAGCGGGTCGAGGCCTGCGACGCCCAGCTGCAGCAGGGCTCATTAAGCGTCAGCATCACAGACAGCTACTACAACATGCGCGATCAGCTGATCCCCCATCCCCATATCGTAGAGATCGCCAAGCAGGCGATGACTGACCTTGGCATCACTCCCAAGGTCAAACCTATCCGCGGCGGCACGGATGGCAGTCGTCTCTCCTATATGGGGCTGCCTTGCCCTAACCTGTTTACCGGTGGCCATAATTTCCATGGCAAGCATGAATTTATCTGTCTGGAATCTATGGTGAAGGCGACCGAGGTGATCATGGCGATCTGTCAGCTGACGGCCAAGCAGCTGAAAGCCTGATTAGCGCTTAAAAGCCTGATGGGTTGGAGAGGTTGAGCTCGACGGCCTGATTGTCCAGTACCTCCACCGGGAAGCTCACCTCGAAACAGGCCCCGTCCAGCTCGCCGTCGTCGCGATAGCGAATATTGCCCTGGAGCAGGGTGACGGCGTTGAAGGCGGCGGAGAGGCCTAGGCCGGTGCCGCCCTCTGAGCGCGTGGTGGTATAGAAGGGCTCGAAAATATGGCCGGTGGCCTCGCTGTCAATCCCCGGTCCATCGTCCTGAATACAGATCTTGAGCATTCCCGCGTTCACCTCGGCATCTATCCTGATCTTTCCTTGGCTGCGGCCCTTGAAGCCGTGGGCATAGGCGTTGGAGAAGAGGTTAGTGACTATCTGCTTAAACAGGCTCAGGTTGGTGAGTATGTTGAGGTCGGGATCGACCCGATATTCCACCTCGGCCAGCTTATCGCCGTAGATAAATCGCATCGACTCGTGGTGCTCCTCTAGTCCCTGTTTGAGATTGATGCTGCGTTTATCTTCTAGGCTCTGCTCGGCCGCTATGGTCTTGAACTTCTGGATCAGGCTGCTGGCACGGGTGATGTTGCTGATGATCAGCTCGCAGCTTTGCTGGTACTCTTCCAAGATGGCGTTGATCTCCTCCAGGGTCGCGTTCTCACTGTGGATCAGCTTGATCAACTCCTCGACATGGATCAGCTGAGTGCTGGCGGCGGTGAGACAGATGCCTATGGGGGTGTTGATCTCGTGGGCCACGCCAGAGACCAGGCCACCGAGGGCCGCCATCTTCTCCTGCTCGACCAACACCTGCTGGGCACGCTTGAGCACCAAGAGAGACTGTTCCAGCTCCTGGGTGCGTTCCTTCACCTGGCGAGCCAGCTCATCCTTGTAGCTACGTTCCAGCTCCAGTAGGCGCTCGCGATCCGCCAGGGCTTCCTGTAGCTCCAGCTTGGAGGCCTTAATGTCGTCGAAGGAGCGTCTGAGTTGCTGCTGCATCTTGTTTATCGCCTCGGCAACCAGCCAGAACTCGTCATTCTTATGACTGTCCTTGACGAACACCAGGGGCTCGAATTCACCTTCCAGGTTGATGTTTTGGCTATAGTCGCTGAGCTTATGCAGGTGGCGGGTCACCAGATACCAGACCAGGAAGAGGATGAAGCCGGCGACGATGAAGGTCTTGATGGCGTTGGAGAGCAGTATGACGATGGCGCGGTCCAGCAGTTTCTCATACACCACCCTAAGGTCTGCCTGCACCAGCAGGGTACCCACGTCGATATTCTCGTTGCCCGAGCTGTAGACCAACTTGAAGCTGCGCTCTATGGTGTTCTCCGGCGTGGCGGTGCCCGCCTGCCAGTGTTGGCCGCTGTCGTCGTCTATCTCTATATAGGTGATGTCCGGCAGTTGGATCAGGCCATCTATCTGGGTGTTGATTAGCCGCTCATCGATCACCCAGATGCTGGCCGCCAGCACGTCGAGATTGACCTTCTCTATGCTGTCGAATTGGCGGGTGATGCGGTTGACGTCGCTACGATAGTCGTTGATCAGCTGAAAGCCCGTGGTGAGCAGGGTGATCAAGGAACTAAAGAGGATGATCGACAGGGTGAGCTTTCTGCCGATGGGACTCTTGAGTAGCTGCGCTGTGTGGTTTGCCATTTATGGGTTCGCTTATCCTAAGCACCATAAGAACGGCCGACAATTGACGCTAGGTGCAGTGTCCAGATCACATTGCTTTAAGCATAGCCTGATTATTATCTTCTGCTCGTGCAAAGGGATAAAAATGTCGCCAAGATGATGTTTGTAAAGTCTTTATGTGGCGCTGCGTGTTGGCATTTTACTTGCAGTTACTCTGCTTACTGCAGGTTTTTTGACACTAGGTATCAAGATGGAAAAAGTAAATCTGATGCTGTTTAAACAGACGAGTCCCAAGCAAGTGATCTTTAATTTGATGTTGTGGCTGACCCTGATCAGCGCCGCCTTACTCTTTGCGCCCACCTCCTTGATGCAGACCCTAAGGTTAGAGCTGCTGGTCAACCAGTATGCCCACTTCATCGGCCTAGGGCTGATTGTCGGCGCCGCCTATCTGCTGACCCAGGTGACTAACTATTTTCTCGACGAGGCGATCAAGCACCTCAAGGGCAAGCGCACCAAGGAGACGATTGAGAAGAAGGTGAGGCTGCTGGATCCCACTGAGCGCGCCTTGCTGCGGGAATTCTTCCTGCAAGGGGAGACGGTGCTGACCCTGCCGGAAAATGAGGCCGCGGTGCAGAGCCTGCTGCAGGCCAACATCTTGCAATATCTGGGCAACAAGCAGCAGTACGCCATCCACGGGCCGACGGCAGACTTTAAGATCGCCATGGAGGCGAGATCCCATCTCAATCGCCAGGTGTTGCGTCTGCCACAGGGCGAGCCTAATCAAGAGCAGTTACAGCTGCTGATCAAGGCCAGACCTCACTTTATTCACAGTGTGGTGCCGAGCCGCAAGCACGCCGCCTAATCTCATTTTGGGGATTTGGTAGAAACAGCCCAGGAAGTTGGGTGTGAAAACACCGAGCGCTAGATAAAAAAGTGGGGGCATAAGCCCCCATTTGCATTAGAAATATGATTTTCTGGACTTCTAAGTCCTATCTATTCTGGTTTCGACTTCGAGATAAACAACCACATGATGTATGACATTATGCCAATGGTGGTGAAGATCACTATCATAGATAGCAGGCCAATGGGGTTACCGAACATTAAATCTAACCAAAATGCCATGTGAGAAATCCTCTTTCGCAGCTGTTTATATCGTTGTCTGAAGCTAAATTAGCGCGAATGGATATGAGAAATGCTGATCTCGATCAATGAATGCTGTCAATTTGATAGCGCCCTATCATCGTTTTGCTGAATTTTGTGAGCCTGGTGGCAAATTTATCCCCTGCGAACAGGGCGATTGTGACGAGTTTTAACCGCTTAGGATGAAAAATCGGCAGTCGGTAATAAAGGTGCCGCAAAAGGCTTGCCATTAGTAAAAGCAAAGGTATAATTCCGTTCACTTACTCGAGACAGAGAGTAAGGTCTGATTGATGAGCCGGAGTGGTGGAATTGGTAGACACGACGGATTCAAAATCCGTTTCCTTCGGGAGTGACGGTTCAAGTCCGTCCTTCGGTACCATTATCAGTTGCTCTCCTCGAGAGAATAGCGGTAAGATCAGACAAACAAGATGCAGATGTGGTGGAATTGGTAGACACGCTAGCTTCAGGTGCTAGTGGCTTAACGGCCGTGCGAGTTCAAGTCTCGCCATCTGTACCAACTTGTTGATGCACTCCTCTCTAGAAGAGATAAGAACCTGCTTAATTGCAGGTTTTTTTATGCCTAAAATTTGTCTTTGTTTGAAATCTCGGCAGCCGCCATTTCTCTGTAGTTTTTTTTTACCCCGCTTGTAGCCTCTGCACTCGCCACAATCTATGCTCGCACCCTAGGCACTCCATCTTACTATTTTGCGCCTTGCGTGAATCAGCCTTTACCGTAAGGAATAGGGGAGCGCTTGTCTGGTTAGACAATGTTCTAGTACTTAGGGGAACTGATGGGTCCTGAGGAGGAAGTAACCAAGACTAAAAAAAGAAGCATCCATGCTTTGGGAGTATAGCTAAGGTTAAAAGAGGTGGGTGCCCGTCTCTTGACGCCGACCTCAGGGGTTAACTCTGCTTACTGAAATTGATAGCTCAGGGTAATGCCAAACTGCCTGCCCCGAGCCAGGGTCGCCAACTCGTCGCTGCTATAGAAGTAGCTCTCGTTGGTGAGGTTTTCGCTCCACACCTTGGCCGACAGGTTCGGCGTGATCTGATAGCGCATGGCGGCCTCGACCAGGTTGGCGGCCTCGCGGGTCAGCTCGCCCGAGGCGGGCTCCTTCACCGGCGCCAGGTAGCGATAGCCTGTGCTGAAACTAAAGTCAGACCATCTGTATTCCATGTTGACACCAAGCTCGTTGCGACCGGCATCGGCCAGGCGATCGCCCTCGTCGCTGACGGCGTCTATCCACTGGCCCGTGCTGCCCAGGGTAAACTGCTCGCTGGGGCGCCAGTCGATGCGATATTCCAGCCCCTTGATGCTGCCGCTGTCGACGTTGCGATAGCTGAGCGTCTCCTCGGCGATGCTGACGCGCTCGATATAGTCGCTGACGCGGGAGTAGTAGGCTGCCAGCTGCCAGGCGAAGTCGCCATAGACATCGGTCAGGGTCAGCTCGGCCGTGGTGGATTTTTCTGGCACCAGATCGCTGTTGGCCACTATGGTGCCGCGCCCCGTGCTGCCGCTGTAGTAGTGTTCGGTCAGCGAGGGGAAGCGGTAGGCGTTGCCTAAGTTAATCTTCCACTCCTGCTGCTCGCCGCGGGTATAGACGGCGCCGATAAATCCGGTGACGGCGGTATCTGAGTGATCCTCAGCCCCCTCGCCGGACTGTTGATAACGCGCCGCGCGCATGCCCGCCACCAGTTGCCAGCTATCCAGCTGGGTGCTGGCGTCGGCAAACAGGGCGTATTCATCCTGGCTGGCATCGATATTCTGCTGCAGACTGGTGCTGTCATTTTTCAGCGAGCGCTCGAACTCCGAAGCCTTGACGCCGCGACGTGCGATATAATCGGCGCCCCAGCGGCCATTGAAGTCGCCGCCTTGCCACTCCTTGACCCAGTGACCACCAAGATCCAGAGACTCGTTACTGACAGTGTTGACCCGTTTTGCCGGGCGTATGGTCTCAGTCTCCAGGCTCTGGTCGTGGGCGAACAGGCTCAGGCTCCAGTCGTGGGGGCGTGTCAGGCGCCATTGCAGCAGGTGGTGCTGCTCGTCCGGGTAGGAGACGATCTTCTTGTTGGGATAGTCCTTGCTGGACTTACCTATGTCGTCGCCATTGCTGTAGAGGTAGAAGGTGTCGCTCTCCAGGCCATTGTCGAATGCCCAGTGGTGATCGATCAGCGCAGATTGCTGGTCGAAATGATCATAAAGGGTGTTGCCCTGCACATCTTCGCTGTTGCCGGCGTGTTGTCTCGACAACGCCACGGACCACTGCTCGTTACCGGCTTCCAGGGTCTGCTGATCATACTTGGCATCGGTCAGGGTCAGGCTGGCCGCCACATTGTGGGCGTGCTTGGGGTTGAGCTGCACCAGACCACCCAGGGCGCCAGAGCCATAGTAGGTGGAGGAGGGTCCCTTGATCACATTGACCGACTCGAGAAATTGCGGCGGTATAAATGAAGCTGTCGTTCCGGCCCGGCGTTCTGTGTAGAGCGGAATGTCACCGATAAAGGTTGGCACTCGCCAACGGGACATCCCCCTGAGTCCGACGGTTTGAAAAAGCCCTCCCTGGCCGACAAAACTAATTCCGGGAACGGAATGCAACAAACGTGCTAGGTTAGTCGGGGTCGAATCGCTGTCGTCCGGATTAAGGGTATTGACGTTCGCCGTCGTGGCAACAGGACTCTGAGTGGCATTCCTGTTGCCATTGATGGTGATACGTTCAATCGACTGCGCGGCCAACCCCGATGAAGAGGTCAACACGAGGAGCGATGTGAGTATCGATGAAGTGATTCTGTTCAAAGATAAAGACATGCGGCTTACTCCAGTGTGCTTAGGGGCATACCTTAGCAAGGCGCTGGCCCGGCAAACTGACAAAGATCAGTTGGCCAAAACTATTTTTCCTAGGCAAGTAAAAGAGCCTGAGAGGCGAGGCGACGGATGAGCGGGAAAATTAGATTGAATTCACCTGGTTCGATGCAATACCCTAGATAGATAACAAAACGAGACCCTATGAGCCGATGGCGCAACAAATAGAGCAAACCGTATATATTGTCGATAACGACGAGGCGATCCGCGAGGCGATGGCCTTCCTGATGGAGTCCGTCGGCCTACCCTGCAAGCTGTACTGCTCGGCGCAGGAGTTTCTCGACGACTATTCGCCGCAGATGAGCGGCTGTCTGGTGCTGGACGTGCGCATGCCCAAGATGAGCGGCATGGAGCTGCAGCAGAAGCTAAACGAGCGTCAGGTATCCCTACCTATCATCTTCATCAGCGGTCATGGCGATGTGCCCATGGCGGTCAAGGCGATGCGCCAAGGCGCCTTCGACTTCATCCCCAAACCGTTTCGCGATCAGGAGCTGCTGGATCGCATCAATCTGGCGCTGGAGCAGGAGGCGCAGCTGCGTCTGGTGCATCAGCAGCTGAGTCAGATAAAAGAACGCCTGGCTACCCTCACCGGACGTGAGCGGGAGATCCTCGACAATATCGTCATGGGGAAATCCAACAAGCTGATTGCCATCGAGCTGGAACTTAGTCAGCGCACGGTGGAGATCCACCGCGCCAGGGTGATGGAGAAGATGGCCTGCGACTCCCTGGCCGAACTGGTACATGACATCACGCTGATCAAGTCCGCAGACGCCTGACCCTAGGTCGTCCGATTCACCACACATTCATTCGCTAACTGTCTTGGCTTTTAAGCTAAGACAGTTTTTGTTACACCGAATTCTTCATCTCAAACTTCCATCTCAATCTTCTGTCTCGATCTTCTCGCTCATTTTTTTTTCCTGCTCGGTTAGCCGCTAATTCAAGCCAATCGGCTCTGGCGGCGCTGTTCCTGCGTGCGAAGCCGAGTGAGCTGGCGCTTTTTTTCGCCAAACTGATCTTTGTCAGTTGGTTATTTATTTCTGCCTGTAGTGTGAAACAGCTTGTGTATACGAACCAACCACACTCAAACGACAAAAATTCGCATCGATGCTAAGTGGGTAACACGGACTTAAGGTGCAATTTTGGTAGTAATAAAATAACTAGGAGGCTTTTGACTATGTTCAAAAAGTCAACATTATACAACAGCCTGTGTCTCGGCTTTGTCAGCCTGATGGCGGTGAATCACGCCCAGGCTGCTGCGTCAGCACCTGTGGTTAGTAAGTCTGTTAATAACGTCACTATCCCTGCGCTGCGCGATATTGCGCTCAACTTGAGCAAAGATACCAAGGCACGTCTTGTGCGCGGTAAGATGGATTCGGCGTCCGGTGAAACCACCCGTAAGACCAGCGAAATCATCCAAAACTTCGAACTCCCCTTCGTTGGTGGCATGGGTAAGAGCGCCTCTGGCCTGAGCAAATCCAGTAAGACGATGGGCGTCTTGGCCCTGGACGCAGCCGATCCCGTGCAGCGTGACTTCCTCGGCGACAGCATGCCATCGCCGCTGATGAGCTTCGACGGCATCGACAATATCAACCGTGTTGCCCCGCCCGATACCACAGGCGATGTCGGCCCGAATCACTATGTGCAGATGGTTAACGTCTCTTTCGCCATCTGGGACAAGCAGGGCAATCAGCTGATCCCGCCAACGCCGACCAATGCGATTTGGAAGAGCCTGGGGGGCATCTGTGCCCAGAACAACGACGGTGACCCTATCGTGCTCTACGATCCGCTGGCGGATCGCTGGATGATGAGCCAGTTCGCCATCAACCAGTCTGACTACCACGAGTGTGTCGCCGTGTCTAAGACGCCGGATCCTACCGGTGAATGGCACCTGTATGACTTTAAGATCAGCGACATCAAGATGAACGACTACCCGCACTTCGGTGTGTGGCCAGACGGTTACTATATGTCGGTGAACCAATTCTACCTCGATGGTCGTGAAGATCAGTGGGGCGGCGCCGGCGCCGTGGTGTTCGAGCGTGAGAAGATGCTGCGCGGCGAACCAGCCCGCATGGTCTACTTCGACGATCCTGCACCAGAGCTGGGCGGTATGCTACCGGCCGACCTCGATGGTCTGACGCCGCCACCGGAAGGTGCGCCAAACTACTTCGTGCAACCTATCGATGACAGCCAGGGGCCTGCCACCGATGAGCTGCATATCTGGGCCTTCAAGACAGATTGGCAAAACCCAGAGCAATCTACCTTCGAGCAGATCGCCATGTTGCCGGTTACCGGCATGGAGTTCAGCGGCTGTAAGGGCGGCTGTATTCCTCAGCCTGACGTGAGCAGCGAAGACTATCTGGACCGTATTCCTTATCGTCTCATGTTCCGTCTCGCCTATCGTAACTTTGGCGATCACGAGGCCATGGTGCTCAACCACACAGTGTTTACCGGCGACGCCGATACCAATCGCTGGAGCCCACGTTGGTACGAGATCCGCAACCCAAGCACCACGCCGACGGTTCACCAGCAGAGCAGCTACGCGCCTGATGGCGATACCCGCTGGATGGGCAGTGTGGCTATGGACGCCGTGGGCAACATCGCCCTGGGTTACACAGTCTCTGGCCCTAACACCTATCCGTCGGTACGTTATACCGGCCGTCTGGCATCGGATCCCCTAAATACCATGCCACAGGGTGAAAACGAGCTGGTGGCCGGTGGTAGTTCACAGCGCGGCGCCAACGGTCGCTGGGGTGACTACAGCACCATGAGCGTGGATCCTGTGGACGATTGTACCTTCTGGTATACCCAGGAATACTATGGCGACTTGAACGCCGGCGACATCGACTGGATGACTCGCATCGGCTCCTTCAAGTTCCCTAACTGTACTACGGGTCCTCAGGGTACCCTGGTCGGCACAGTGACCGGCGTCGAAGGCAAGCCACTGGCTAACGCCATGGTGAAAGCCGGCGCAGTAACCGCCTTTACCGACGAGAACGGCCACTATGAAGTGACCATGCCTGTGGGCAGCTATGACGTGAGCGTTCGCGCCTACGGTTACCAAGAAGCCAAGCACGCGGATCTCGCGATTGCCGAAGATAGCGAGCAGACGCTGAGCGATTCACTGTCGCCGCTACCTCTGGTCACCCTAACCGGTAAGGTAGTGGATAACAGTGGTCACGGCTGGCCATTGGCGGCCAAGCTGGCCCTTGCTGGCGAACTGGCACCAAACCTTGAGCTGATGAACGACCCGGCAACCGGTGAGTTCAGCGTCGAGGTGTATCAGGGCTGGGGCTATAAGATCACCGCTTCTACTGCGCTGAACGGCTACAACGAGAAGTGGCTGGACTTCGTGGCGAGCGATACTCAGATCGCCAACGGCGTCACCTTAGCGCTGGATGTAAACAACAGCGTCTGTAGCGCACCGGGTTACAAGGCCTACGGTATTGTCGAAGACTTCGACGGCGAAACCTTTCCACCTGCGGGCTGGACAGTGGTTAATGATGCAACTGGTGATGATATCGAGTGGCGTACTAATACCGCTTGGGATCGCCCTAACTTTACCGGTGGTAGCGGCAAGTCGGCGGCAGTAGATAACGACCGTTACGGCTGGGGTAAGTATGACACCAGTCTGGTCTCGCCAAGCATTCAGGTCAGTGCCCTGGAAGATAGCACCGCGCTGCAGTTCAAGCTGGACTTCGTCGGCGGCATCTTCGGCGGCTCTATGGTTGATCTCGACATCAGTGTCGACGGTGGCGCCTGGAAGACGCTACTGAGCTATCCAGATACGACTCGTGAGCGTCTGGTGGACTACGATCTGGCCGCTGAAGTGGCCGGTGCGACCGAGTTCCGCCTGCGTTGGCACTATCACCACATCTATGGCGATACCAAGCAGTGGGATAACTGGGCTCAGGTGGACGATATCTCAATCGCCCGCGGTTGTAGCTCGGTAGAGGGTGGCCTGGTGGCCGGTACCATTACCGACTTCAACACTCAGCTGCCTGTGGCTAACGTCGAGATCGTCGACGGTCTGGGCAACAAGGCGGTGAGCGATCATCAGGGTCAGTATGTGATCTTCTCGGCCGAGGGTGAACAGCAGATTAACCTGCATCAGGCAGGCTACGCCGACGTCAATGAAAATGTCAGCGTGACTGCCGATGACGTGACTGCCAAGGACTTTAGCGTCAAGGCGGGTCGTCTCAGCTCTGAAACTGAAACCATCGAGCTGGCGGTGACCAGTGGTCGTAACCTGAGCGAAACCTTTGAGATCCAAAACTCGGGCAGCAATGATCTGACCTTCAAGCTAGGCGAGATCAACGCGCCACTGGCCGCGCCTGTCGAAGGGCCTAAGCTGGCTATCGGTGGTCGTAAGTTTGGACCTAAGAACCTGTGGGATCTGACGACACGTAAGATCCGCGTGCCTTACATTCTGCCACAAGCGGATCTCGAAGAGAGCCAGGTGGTACAGAGCTGGGCGGTCGATCTGGTGGCCTCTAACGGCGTGGTCTTCGACCAGTCGACAGGCGATCTCTGGATCAACAACCTGGGTGTGTTTGGTGGTGACGATAAGGTCTATCGCTTCAAGCAAGATGGTACCAAGACAGAAGACAAGATCGATCTGCATCCGTTGATGACGACCCGTGGTGCCCACGCCGGTATGACCTACAACAGCCGCACCGGCAAGTTGTGGCAGATCATGGTGGGCGGTGAGCGTTGTATCTACGAGCTGGATCCGGTTGAGAAGCAGGCCACTGGCAAGCGTCTCTGTCCTGATGTGACTACCTCGCAGCGCGGCCTGGCCTATGACGCGGTGAACGACCAGTTCTTCTCGGGTTCATTCATTGACGGCCTGATCCATCGCTTTGGCAGCGACGGTACTCTGCTTGAGTCGACCGATGTGGGTCTGCCTATCGCAGGCTTAGCCTTCAACCCAACATCACAGCACCTGTTTGTGGCGACCAACAGCTTCAAGCCTATGGATATCGATATCTACATCCTGGATGTGGCCAACGATTACCAGGTGATCGGCGGTTACGCTATCGACGGCCGTGCCGACGGTGGTGGATCGGGTCTGACGATTGACTGTCAGGGCCATCTGTGGGCACTGGATATCGAGGCGCAGCAACTGTTCGAGGTTGACTCTGGCGAGACCGGCGTGTGTGACTTCCAGGATGTGAACTGGTTGTCGCTACAGCCTAACGTCGGTGACCTGAGCGTCGCGGGTAACCAGCAGGTGACCCTGGATGTGGACGCCGCCAACATGGCGCCGGGCGAGTATGAGGTTCAGGTGCTGCTCAACAGCAACAGCCCATATAAGATGCAGTCTATTCCGGTGAAACTGACCGTGAATGAACGTGTTCCAGGTGTACTAGGCTTTGCCGTGACTCACTATGAGGCTAACGAGGCCGATGGCACCGTGACCCTGACAGTTTCACGTCAAGGTGGCAGCGACAATGCCCTGACCCTGGAGTACCGCACTCTGGATGCAACGGCCAAGGCGGGTGAAGACTTCGAAGCCGCCTGGGGCGTCATCAAGTGGGACGACATGGACATGGCCGACAAGACCATCAGCATCAAGTTGCTAAGCGATGATGTCGAGGAGTCTATGGAGTCCTTCAGTGTCGCCCTGTCACAACCTACGGGTGGTGCGACCCTGAACTCGGCAACCATTGCCACGGTTGAGCTGGAAGACAAGAAGTCCAGCGGCGGTAGCTTAGGCCCAGTCCTGCTTCTGCTACTGGGTGTCGGTTCACTGTTTAGCCGTCGCCAAGCGCGTCGTTCATAAGTGTGATTAAGCCAGCGCGAAGCCTCGCGCTGGCTTTTTACCTCTAGCATTCACATTGGAGAATTCGATATGTCACGTTTCCTCTCTACTTTAGCCATCTCTATCGCCCTGCTGGCGAGCGGCGCCCAAGCCGAAACTCAAACCGAAGCTCACGCCCAAACCGAAACCCAAACGGTAGGCTGGCGCGATCTGGCCCATGCCCGCGAGGTGGCCAGCGATCCCTATCATCAACTCAATCAAGATCAATCACAGCTGATGCTGGATTTCATGGCCATCTCGGCCCATTTCGCCAAGGAGCAGCGCGACAACTACCTGCCGGCGCTTAACACCCTATCGCCGCTCAGCTCGGTGGATTTCAGCCAGGGCAGCTATCCCTACGCCGAACAGCTGAACGCCTATCTGGCGCAGGCGAACGAGGTCAACGCCAAGCTGGATGTGGCCATCGAAGCCGAGCAAGACCCGGCCAAGCTAGCCCAGGTGATTCAGGCGACCAATAAGTCACTGGACGCCATGGCGGCGCTGTCACCGCGTCTCGAGCAGTTCAAGCATGGCAGCGACAAGTATCTGGACAAGAAAGAGCGTATCAAGCAGCCCAAGTATGCCGCCGCCTTCACCGTGGGCAGCACGTTGGTTGATGCCGTGCCTGCCTATCAGGCCCAGCAACAGGCGTTACTGGCCAAGGCCAAGCAGCTTAAGGCGCAGTTAGCGCACAATCTTTGAGCCCAACTGATCTTTGTCAGTTGGCCGCGCGCAATAACGGGTAGTTTGTATCACTGGTATACACACAAGCATCGAATAACGGCAAATCACGTCAACTTTAGCGGCGACTATAGATAAGAGTGTGTCTTAGGGCGCCCAATGACGACGTGAGCCAAGGTAAACCTATAATAAGGAGACTTTTGATGGGTATCAAAAAGTCAACATGGCAAGGCTGCAGCTCTGTGGGGCTAGCGGGATTATTGGCGACGGTCAGCGCCTTTTCTTGTGCAGCCAGCTCTCCGGTCGTCGGGGAGTCATTGAACCAAGCGTCGTCGACACCTTTGGTGAAACTCGCCAACAAGATGCTGGTGAGTAATAAACTAAAATTCCAACCGACAGCTCAGACCAAGCTGGCCAAACCTAGCATCTCGGCGTCGAACCAGGCGCTGATGGAAGCCCAATATCAGGAGCAGATGGCTTCGGCCGTGGCACTGGAACAGTACAGTGACACCGCAGTGCAAGCCGAGCCTGGCACGGGCGCCATGCCGGCCCCAGCGCTGAACTTCGATGGCCTGACCCGTAGCGGTTTCGATGAGGCACCAATGCCTGATGCGGCGGGCGATGTCGGCCGCGACCACTATGTTCAGGTGGTTAACATGGCGTTTGCCGTGTGGGACAAAGAGGGTAATCTGCTGGTTGACCGCACTCCGATGACAGAGTTCTGGAAGCGTCTGGGCGGTGTCTGTGGCGACCCTAATGCCAACCCGGCTCCCGCTAAACCTTGGGAGAGCCCGACCACTGAGCGTGAGCCTATCGTGCTTTACGATCAGCTCGCCGACCGCTGGGTCGTGACCCAAAACGCCTATGTCTCGGGTAAAGAGAGCCGTCAGTGTTTCGCCGTCTCTAAGACCAGCGATCCTACCGGCGACTGGCATCTGTATGAATTTGAATTAAACGGCGACAAGTGGCACAACGGTGCCCAGCTCGGCGTATGGAGCGACGGTTACTATCTGTCGGCCAATCAACACAACAAGAGCGACAACAGCAAAGCCGGCACCGCCGCCGTGGTGTTTGAGCGTGACAAGATGCTCTACGGCGTACCCGCACGTTCTATCTATTTCGATGCGCCGCTGACAGCTAACCTGCTGCCGGTGGACCTCGACGGTAAGCGCGCCCCTGCCGCCGGTACCCCTAACTATTTCCTCAGCCTGCAGGACGATAAGGTCCATGGCAGCGCCCAGGATGAGATCCAGGTATGGGCCTTCAAGGCCGACTGGAACAACCCGCAGAACAGTCAGTTCAGCCAGGTTGCCGTGCTGGCGACCGAGCCATTTGATATCAATGAGGCCTGTGGCAATACCTGTATCGAGCAGGATTCCTGGGGTGGCGATTCTTACAACGCCCTGAAAGCCTACCAGGATAAGCTGATGTACCGCGCCGCCTTCAGACAGTTTGGCGATCACCAGAGCCTGGTGGTTAACCATACGGTTGACGTGGGCGAGCAACACTTCGGCGTACGTTGGTATGAGATCCGCAACCTGGGTGCAGGTGCCGAGATCTTCCAGCAGGGCAGCTATGCCCCTGATGTTAACCACCGCTGGCTGGCGAGTATGGCGATGGATGCCTCGGGCAACATAGGCATGGGCTTTGCCATCTCGGGTGAAGAGATGCTGCCTTCTGTACGCTATACCGGTCGCCTGAATGGCGATCCTCTGGGTCAGATCTCATTGGCTGAGCAGGTGCTGGTGGACGCCGAGGCGGCCCAGGTGAACTCCTTCGATGGTCACTATGGTAAGCGCAGCATGATGACAATCGATCCGACGGACGATTGTAGCTTCTGGTATACCCAGGAATATGGCGCCGACCATGACTTCGAGTCTATGTGGGCTACCCGTATCGGCAAGTTCAGCTTCCCTAACTGTGTGGCCGATCCTACCGGTATGCTTCACGGTGTGGTGACCGACAGCGTCACTGGCCTGCCACTGGCGAACGCCGAAGTGGTTGCCGGCCCTTACAGCACTGTGGCCGATGAGGAAGGTAAGTATCAGCTGCAACTGCCTGTGGGTGATTATCAGGTGTCGGCCCGTGCCTACGGTCATACCAAGGCGAGTCAGGGCAGTGTCTCTGTGGCCAAGGATGCCGATCTTGAGCGCAACGTGGTCTTGACCGAGATGCCTCAGGTAACGATTTCGGGCAAGATCAGCGATGGTTCAGGCCACGGCTGGGGCGTACCCGGTGCGATCAGCCAAAACGGTGAGCTGATCCCGACTACGCCTATTGCTACCGATGCGATCGATGGCAGCTTCAGCGTCGTAGGCTACGAAGGCTGGCCAGTGGCGATCACCGCCCGTGCACCTGGCTATCAGCCAGAGACCATGGATCTGGTGCCAGGCAGCGATGGCGTGAGTGGTCTTGCCTTTAACCTGGCGGTAGACAAGCAGATCTGTAGCGCCCTGGGTTATCGCAAGATAGATACCAACACCTCATCACTGGTGAACTTCGAATCGCCAGACTTCCCACCTCAGGGCTGGACAGTGGTCGATGCCGCGGGTACAGGTATTGTCTGGAAGACCAACGAGCAGTGGGAACGTCCTAACAACACCACGGGTCAGGGGCTTGCGGCCTCGATCGACAGTGATAAGGGCGGCCGTAAGGCATACGACTCATCACTGTTAACGCCTATCATGTCGGTTGCCGAGCTGGGCGGCTTCACCACGGTGCGTTTCAAGGAGGGCTTCCGCCCATCCGGCGACTCGGCCCTGGACATGGACATCAGCGTCGATGGCGGCGAGTGGCAGACCCTGCACTCGGCAAATGCCAGCGAACAAGGCACTGTGGTTAACGTCGATATCGGCGAAGCCTTGGTGGGCGGCAGCAACTTCCGTCTGCGTTGGCGCTACCATAATGCCAACGAATTCGCCTGGGATTGGTGGGCGCAGATCGACGATGTCGAGTTTGGTCTGGGCTGCTCCATGGAGCAGGGTGGTCTGGCTGTGGGTAACATCACAGACGCCAACACCCAAGAGGCGATCGCACAGGCCAAGGTATGGCTAGGCGATACTCAGGTAGCGACCAACACCGAAGGGCAATATCGACTGTTTGAAAGCGCTGGTAATCAGGTGATCTCGGCAACCCAGAGTGGCTATGGCGTGAGCAACAGCCAGTTGACGGTTACTGACAACAAGATTGCCGTACAGCACCTGAGCCTTAAGGCGGGTATGTTGGAAGTGGACAAGCCAGAGCTTGCGACAACCGTGCGTAGCGGTAAGCAGAGCGAACTGAGCCTGACGGTGAAGAACGTGGGTAGCCGAGGAGTGAACTACCGACTGGGTGAACTGGCCGCGACCGTCGAGGGCGAGCTGGAAAACCCTGTGCTGGAAGCAGAGCTTGGCTTTGGCGAGTCTATCGAGAAGTCCAGCCTGGGACTGGCGGTACCTTACAGCGCGACTATCGACCGTAACACGGGTGACCTCTGGGTTAACAACGTTAAGTTGTTTGGTGGCGACAACAAGCTGTATCGCTACAGCGCCGAGGGTAAGCTAATAGGTGAAGTGATCGACTTCAGCGCCATGCTACCAGAAAACGCTCTGGTGACCGATCTGGCCTTCAACAGCCGCACCGGCATGTTGTGGCAGGCGGCGCTGTTTGCCGACAACTGTATCCATGAGATCGATCCTAATAAGCTGATGGTGACAGGTAAGCGAATCTGTCCTGGCGTGGGTGGCATCTCGGGTCTGGCCTATGATCCTGTGTCGGGTGACTTCATCGCTGGTGTCTCTAACAAGATGAGCATTAGTTACTTCAACGAAGATGGCGAAGTACATCTGACCAAGGACGTCGGCATTGCACCTGCGGGTCTGGCCTATAACTCGGCCACGGGTCACTTGTTTATCAGTACCAATGGTCCTGCAGATCCTGGTTCTGAGAAGGTGGATCAGGCGCTGGATATCTACACTGTGGATAGCCATGACGACTTCCGCATGATCGGCGCGCTCGATGTTCCTGGCATGAGCAACTATGGTCAGACGGGTCTGGATATCGACTGTGATGGTAACCTGCGTCTGGTCGATATTGAAGGCAGCAAGATGTTCACCGTCTCCTCTGGCGAGACCGGCGTGTGTGACCATAAGGATGTGACCTGGCTTGACGTGTCTCACACCAGCGGCCAGCTGAGTGTGGCCGGTGAGCAAGAGGTGACCTTCGATGTCGATACCAGCGACCTGGCGCCTGGCGTGCATCAGGTACAGTTGCTGCTGCAAAGCGATACTCCATATGGTACTCAGGCGATTCCGCTGTCACTGACGGTAGAAGCCAAGGTGGCGGGCGCCGTGGGCTTTAAGGCCACAAGCTATGAGGTGAACGAGGCCGATGGCAGCGTGACCCTGATGGTTGAGCGTGTCGGTGGTGTCGATGGTGAGGTGAGCGTTAACTACCGCGCCGTCGATGGCACTGCCACTGTCGGTGAAGACTTCACCCTGGCGGAAGGTACGCTGACCTGGGCCGACCAAGACGCTGCGGCCAAGGAGATAGTGGTTGCCATCAGCGCGGACGACAAGGAGGAGGCGACCGAGTCCTTCAGCCTGATCCTGTCGAGCGATGATGAGCAAGTAGCCGTCTCAGACAACAGCATTGCCAACGTCAACATTGTCGATAACACCAGCTCGTCGAAAGGGGGCGCGGGTCTACAGCTACTGCTGGGTGCCTTGCTCGCCTTCGGATGGCGTAGAAGAGTGAATCGTTAAACGATAAAAGGTGCCTTCGGGCACCTTTTTTACCTGTAGAGAGGTAACAGACAATGAGTAATCACAATCTGGCAATTATCTTACTGACACTCCCCCTGCTAGGAGGCGCGATGGCCTGCGAACCCAACAGCGATGCCGAGAAGGCCAAGAACAAGCCTAAGGTGCAGCAGAGTGCGGCCCAGAGCAGCTCGCAAGCGGTCAGCGACATGGTGCCCGCCAATAATGACAACAAGCCCGCCGACAAGTCAAAAGGGGATCGCACCGTGCCTAACCACAGGCTGCCGTTCGAGCAGCAGCTCGACGAGCAGGCCGATAAGAGCAAGAGCGGAAAAGAAGCACAAGCCCAGCCAGGACAAGAAAGCGTTCCCTGCCAGGCGGAACCCACAGAGCAGACAAATCAGAGTACACCTCAGGCAAAGAATGAAAAGCTAAAACCGGGTGAATCTAATCCCGAGTGCGACAAACCGCGACAAGAATAAGCTCATGAAAAAAGAGGATGCCTGATAAGAGATAGATAGGGCAGTTTGATTAAGCCTTGTGGCGAGAGCGAGGCCCTGTGCCTATGGCCAATGGGCGCTGGCGGCGATGCTGGAGAAGTGTGCCCCAATATGACACTATGGGAAGTGATCACAGATTATGATAAGCAAATTCAATTTGGGCGCATTTACCGGTAGAACCGCTAAGCGGTTAATCTTATACATTATTCTATTCAGTGTGCTGATCACTATCCTGTCGTCGGCGCTGCAACTCTATGTGGAATACCAAGACGAGGTGGCCCAGATAGAGCTGCAGATCGAGCAGGTGCAAAATTCCCACCTCGACGGCATCGCCCACTACCTGGAGCAGAATAATCCCGCCCAGCTACAGTTGTTGATCGACGGCCTGGTCAAGTTGCCGGATATCGAGCGCATCAGCATCATAGCGCGGGATCGCGTGTTACAGCGCACCGGTGAGGTGATGTCCGATAGGGTGATAGATACCAAGTTCCTGCTCTATCCCACGAAAAGTGCGAACGCCAAGGAGCCGCTGGGCACATTGCATCTGGTGGCAGGGCTAGATCCTCTCTATGAGCGCCTCAAACAGAAGATCTGGTTTATCCTGGTTGCCACCGCGGTGAAGACCTTTCTTATCGCCGCCTTTATCCTGCTGCTGTTCCAGTACTTGGTAACCCGTCATCTGAATAAGATTAGCCAGTACGCCCACAACTTAACCCTTAACGGCCATGCGCCGGCCCTGACCCTGGACAGAATGCCTGCGCGCCGAGGCGAGGTGGATGAGTTAGATACTGTGGTAACGGCGCTCAACGAGATGCAGACCAGGCTGGCGCAGGAGCTAAGGCTTAGGGAAGAGGCGGAATTTGACAGCCGCAGCAGCCGTGAGCAGCTGGCCCACATGGATAGGGTCACCAGCATGGAGGAGATCGCCAGCAGCATCGCCCACGAGATCAACCAGCCGCTGACGGCCATCGCCACCTATGCCCAGGCCGCGCTGCGCAGTAACAAGGGCGATGAGCGTGTGCCTGAGGCACTGATCAAGGCGCTGGAGAAGATCACCGAACAGGCGCTGCGGGCCGGCGAGGTGATCCGCACCATACGTCAGTTCATCAGCAAGCAGGCCAGCAGTCGCAGCAAGATTGGGGTCAAGGCGCTGCTGACCAGCACCAGCCATCTGCTGGAGACTCTTGAGTCGCAATATAAGGTGAGCCTAGTGCAAGGGCTCGCCGACGAGCGGCTCACGGTTATCGGCGATCTGGTGCAGTTACAGCAGGTGCTGTTTAACCTGCTGCGTAACGCCATGGAGGCCAGCCCACCCGAGAGCATTATCGAGATCTGGGTCGAGGTGTGTGGCGATAAGGTAAGCATACGCATTCGCGATAGAGGCTGCGGTATAGACGCCGAGGCGGCCAAGGAGATCTTTACCCCCTTCTTTACCACTAAGCAGGAGGGGATGGGCATGGGTCTGGCCATCTGTAAGACCATCATCGATGCCCACAACGGCGAATTGCTCTTTAGCATCAATGAGTTTGGCGGCTGCGACTTTACCATGCTGCTACCCCAGGGGGACAAGCTGGTCGCTGAGTCTGAATCACAATCGGAAAACAAGCCGCAGAGCGAACAGGGGCCGGTATCATGAAGCATGCGCCTCTGCTCAAACTCGCCGGCGCCCTGTCTCTGATCCTTATCGGCTTCATCGGCATCACCCTGTGGCAGCATGAGCCGCTGGATTCGGGGGCCGGTAAGGGGGATCCTCTGCTCAAGGTGGTGGAGGTCAACATCTATGGCCACTCATCCTTGATGTCTTTCGAAGAGCAGAATCAAGAAGTTATCGATACCTTCAGCTCCGTGTGGACAGGCACTCTGGTGGGCGGTAAGCGGGTACCCGGCATCAAGGGGCAGGGGATAGATTTCTCCGCCAATGAGCAGGCCTATGTGGCGTTCGACATCTGTTGTAAGAGCGATGAGATGAAGCGGGCCAGAGGGCGGGAGATCACCTTCGACTTTGGCGGTATCAGCATGGGGATGTGGATTAAACCTTTAGCGATCAACGAACAGGATATCTATCCTCTGCTCGGCGGCTGGTATGGCGATGTGCAGAGCAACAAGCTGAGGATCAATCAGGGGCATCTTGAGCTGCTTATCTATGACGCCTCAGGCTTCTCCCCCGAGGTGGCGGTGCGCTCCCGCACTGTGCTCAGCAACGATCGCTGGTATCACATCGCCCTGGTACACGACGGTCATCAGGCCAACCTCTATATCGACGGTGAGCTGGATGCCAGCGATACCCTGGATCGCAAGGTAGGCTCCATCATGAATGACTTCTTTATCGGCGGGATCCCCAGCGGCTATCCCAACTTCGGTCAGGCGCGTTTCCCCGGGATCATCGATGAGTTTGTGATGTCTGAGCGGATCTTCTCCGCCAAGGATGTCAGAGCTATCTATGGCCTAGTGCCGAAAGGCACTCTAAATTAGCGCCGAAAGGCGTTTTAAATTAGCCCCGAAAGGCAATTTAAATTAACTAAAATGAAGCATCGAAAGGCACCCAGATGGGTGCCTTAGTTTTTGATGAATGATTGCTTAGTAGCAATCTCCGCCCGCCGCCAGCTGCAGCTGGGGAAGATCGTTAATCACGATATGCTTACGGTTGACCGATAGCAGCCCCTGCTTCTGCAGGCGGGTGAACTCGCGGCAGACGGTCTCCGAGGCAACTCCCAACAGGTTGGCGATATCCACCCGGCTCATGGGCAGGGTGATCTGGGTCGCCGTCAGGCGGTTGGCGATGTTGAGGATCAGCGAGGCGATCGCCGCCTTGACCTGCTTGAGCTGGATCAGTCTCAGGCTCTGATCCGCCTGCATCTCCTGGCTGAGTAGCTTGAGCATCAGCTGCTGCACTATCGGCTCCATGGCAGATTGTTGCAACAACTTGGCGAAGGGGATCTCATACAGGCTCGAAGGTTCAAGCGCCACCACAGAGTAGAAGTGTTTGTGGTTACCCAGGCCGCCGGCGCCTATGACGTCGCCTTCCATATAGAAGCCAGTCACTATCTCCTCGCCTTCCGGGGTCAGGCGATAGCTCTTGAGGGCGCCCTTCTTGACCACAAACAGCGAGTCAAACTGGTCCTGTTGGCGCAGCAGATATTGCTCCGCCTTGAGGTGGCGAAAACGCTTGGTGACGCTGGTGAGTTGCTGCAGCAAACTGCTTGAACATCCACTTTCTGCAATGCTGAGTACATCGGAGAATGGGCTTGAGGTGCCGGGTTCAGCCAGTAACGCAGCGCCGAACATCTGTTTTTCAACCGGGCTGAAATTACCCTGCTGTGTTCTACCTGTCGATATGGACTTAATCATGTTACACCTCAAAAAAACTATCTGTTTTTAAATAAAATTTTATCTATTTGCTCTTGGTCATCCTCTGATGATGTATCGATTTTAACGTTATTGTAACTTTTAAAAATATCCGCAAATGTCCCTAGACGGGGATCGGAAAATACCTATGTTTGCTGTTTTTTTGACTAAAAAAGGTCAATTAACGGCTAGTTTTTGTTTGTTTATTTATCTGTTTTATTTGAATAAATATTTTTATCGTCTGCTTGGCGATGAGTTGGCGAAAAAATGTGAAAAAAATTTACCTTTTGTTCACCTTGTTTGGGATGGGACTGTAGAGAGAGAAGGACTGGCTTTTTTAGGAAGGCTGCTTCGAGGAGCCCCGCCCTTCAAGGAGGGCGAGGCGATAGAGGGGGAGCTTCGTAGATGACTTAGCTCTGCAGTATCTTGAGCGGCAGCCCAAGCATGTCATCGCCGCTACCGGCCAGGTACCAGATGATGGCGACCAGGGCGCCGACGGTCAGCAGATACCAGATGGTAGAGAAGATCTGTCCGTATCTGTCCAGCGGCAGTAGATGGCTCTGGTGACGGCTCTTCCACTCGAAGACGATCTCCAGGCTGCCGATCAGCAGCAGGAAGCCCAGCAACGCCAGCCCCAGGCTATAGCTGATGAAGACGCCGATGGCGGCGCCGGCCACACAGGCGACCAGCCCCATCAGGCTGTTCATGGAGAAGCTGATGCTCTTGAGGATATGACCGCCATCCAGCGGTAATATGGGCAGCAGGTTGAACAGGTTCAGCAGGGCGTTGAAGGCGGCAAGCCCGGCAAACAGCGGGTTATCTGTGATCCAGTAGGCGATCAGGGCCGCTATCGACATCAGGAGGCCGAAGGTAGGCCCCATGATGGAGATCACCACATCCTGCCAGCGGGTGTTGATCTTCTCATCGCTGAGCGCCAGGCCACCCATGAAGGGGATGAGGTAGATCCCCTTGGTCTTCATGCCGAAATATTTCATGGCGCGAATATGGCCATACTCGTGGAACATGAGACAGGCGATCAGCGCCAGGGCAAACTGGAAGGAGAAGAGCCAGGAGTAGGCGGCCACGCTGGCACCGGCCAGCACCACCTTGATCACCTTGGCGCTCTTGAGCAGCTTAAAGCCTAAGGAGGCCAGGCCCACCAGGCTCAGTTTCTGTGGTGCCTTTACCGGGGTGACCGGTGTCTGACGCTCGATATCCTTGGCGTTGCGGCAGCCTTCGCTTAGCACCGCGTCTTCGCTCAGCAGGCGATAGTTGAGCGTGAAGGGTTGCCAGATGAGGTCCACCTCCAGGGTGAGGGGGATCTTCTGCACCGTCTCTTGCTGCGGGTCGTGGCGGCTTAACTCAAACTCGTGGTTTCTCAGCCCTTGGTTCTCGGCACTGGCCTCCTTGACCGACACCAGCTGATTGTCCCAGAAGAGTTGTTGCCAACCGGCCAGCGAGCCTTCGAGGCGCAACTCTTTGCCTAAACAGTCTATTCTCAGTAGTTCCACGTGTTTTCCGTTATCCGTTACCGCTATCTGGCGGGGATTATGCCTGTAAAGCCATGGCAAAGAAAAGAGGCCCGACAATTTTGCCGGGCCTCGTTAGTCGTCTAATCAATTGAGATCACTTACGATTGCTATAGTCGAAGCTGATCTCCTGGCCTTCGTTGACCACTATGCAGGGGCCGTGTTCGCGCTGGGTGCGGTTAAAGGCCGGGCCGATATGTAGCTCGACGTTGGCGAAGATATGCTTGCAGGCCTCGATGCGGTACTCCTGATAATAGTTTTCCACTTCCTGCTTGATGGCGTTGAACTCCTGCTCCTCCCGGGACCACTCCTCGGTGATGCGGCGCTTCTCTTCCAGCATCCCCTTGACCTGCTCCACCATCAGGGCGTCGTCCTGCCATTCGGCCTTGGGGGGCAGCTTGTTGAGGCTGGCCTCGATATTGAGCTTGGCCACCACCATATGTTTTATCCCGTGATCCAGCTGCTTGAGCTCCTCTTTCAGCTCGCCGCACTTCATGGCGCAGAACACCTCGGTGCGGGTACCGGCCGTGGCGCCTATGATCACCGCCTTAACTCCCTTATCGGCCTGGGCCACGCCGCCCACCAGGTCGCCACGGCGGCCGTTGGCGTCACTGACGATCAGTTTTCCCGCCGTCTGGGTGTGGCTGTGTAGCAGCTGCTTGGTGACTAGGATGTCGCCCTCGGCCTGCAGCTCAGAGTATTGTACGAATTGGGCGGAGATCTGCCCCTTGGCCGACAGCTTGGTGGAGAGTTGATCTTCCTTGAGCTGGCGGCCGATCACCCCCTTGCTGACGGTAATATCGCCATCGGCGATCAGCTGGGCCGAGTCGACGAAGCCCATCACGGTAATATCACCGGTGGACTTGACCACCATGCCTTCATGCACGTCGCCGGTAACCAGGACACTGCCCTTGAAGTCGACGTTGCCGTAGCCGATATCCACGTCCTTAATCTGCAGCACGTCATCGACCTGCATGCCTGTCTTGGTCTCTACCGGCTGGCCGGCAACCGTGGCGACTAACACATTGGGGTCGGACTCCAGCAGCTCGGCACCCGTGCCCGCGGTGAGTTTAAGATCTTTGCCTGCGATCGGCAGCAGCGGCTCACCCTGAACGTTGTAGCCCTTAGTGCCTTCGGTGGCGGGGACCTTAACCATCAACTTGTCTTTGGGTTTGACCATGATGATCTCGCCCAGGTTGCGCATGTCCACCGTGCCGTCTGCGCGCTCCTGGGGCTGCAACAGACGCTCCCTCGCCAGCGGCACCTTACGCTCGACGATGGCATTGGTGCCATTGATGGCGGGCTTGCCGTGGGCGAAAACCTCGCTGCAACTCTCGCCGGGCGCCAGAGTAGGCAGCTTGGCCAGCAGAGCCTCTATCTTGACCTTGCTCAGCCCCATGCTTATCTGCTCGGCCTTGAGGGCCCTTAAGATATCTTGCAACGTCAGTGACTTGCCACCCCAGGGGGCGGTGAGCGTCATCTCGGCGCTCATCTTGTCGTCGCTGAGGGTAATGGCTATCTCGGCGTCGCGGCGCTCGGCGATCTCGAAGAAGAGTTCATACTGACCATCGTCCTGACCTATGACCTTGTTGACCTGGGCGACGGCCTTTTCGATAACATTCTTACGGGGGAAAAGCTGGCAAAATTCGGGGAGGGTGAGCAGTTCGAGAATGGCATCCACCGTCAGTGGGCCATGGGTATTGGGAATGACTTTTAATTCGGCTAAGTTTCCGTCACTACTCAGTTCTATCAGTCCAGGATCCAGCATAGAGATTTCCGCAGGTTAATTATTATTTTAGTTAGTATTCTCCCGAGTATAACAGCATAAAGTTTGACCTATGAAGCCCTATTTTATGATGTAGATGAAGCGCATGATTGAAATGAGATCTCGTGCGAAAAAAGCCGGGTGAACCCGGCGTTAAACAACAGATTAAACAGTGTTTTTTTAGCGAGTTATGCCTTGCGGTTGGCGTAGATCTTGTATTTGTTGTTCTCGGCAGCCACATTCACGGTTTTGAAGAATTTGGCTATGGTGTCACTGTAGGGCAGGTGGCGGTTGGCCACTATCTGAAAAATACCGCCAGACTTAAGCTGGGCCTCGCTCTCCTGCACGAAGCGGGTCGCTATCTCTGTGGTGCTGTCCAGGCCATCGTGAAACGGTGGGTTGGAGATGATGGCGTCGAACATGCCCTGGGTCTGTGTCAGGCCGTCCGAGGCATAGACCTTGGCCTGCATGCCGTTAGCCGCCAGGGTCAGCTCGCAGGAGGCCAGCGCCATGGCGTTGATGTCGACGCACTCGAGTTCGAGATCTGGGTTGGCCTTGAGCAGGGCGGCGGTGATCACCCCGGCGCCGCAGCCAAAGTCGAGCACGCGCCCCTTAAGTGTGGGCAGGTGCTCAAGCAGCAGCTCTGTGCCCTCGTCGAGTCGTTTCTCGCTAAAGACGCCCACCAGGTTGCAGATGGTCAGCTCCCCCTGCGGCGTGCTCAGCACGTAGTCTTTGACCCAGTCGCTGAGTTTGATCTCTGGCGCCTCGCTCTGCAGACTGCTGCTGTAGAGCATGCAGTGACGGGCGTTGTCTAGCTTGATGCCGCCATCGAAGTAGTCAGGCAGCTGCTTGGTGATAGAGCGGATGCCGCCCTTTTTCTCACCGACGATCACCAGCTCGCCACCCGGGATCAGATGACGCCCGGCCAGGTTGATCAGGTAGGGTGCCAGGCTCTTAGACTTAGGGTAGAAGAGCACCACGGCATCGAACGTTTGCGTCGATGGCAGCTGATGACCGAAATGGCACTGCAGACGGGCATTTTCATGACTTTTGATGCGCTGAAAATGGTTGAAATCCAGGGCCAGAGTCGTGACTTTTGCGGCATCTTCCAACAGGGCCGTCGCCAGAAGATCGCACTCATGATTGATGAGCAAAACATTCTTTGATTCAAACAGTTCGATATTTCTTAGGACGACTTGAGAAGGATTAGATAACACGCGCAACCACAGGCCAAAGGGGAATTTGCGGCAATTATAGCCCAAGCCACTATATTATCAGTAACATTTATTATGCCAGTTTGCCGATTCTTGCCTAAGCTATATCTCATTAGAGGATAAATATCCTTTGTTATGTGAGATTTGGCGCATAACTGAGGTCTATAGGAGATAGAGGAGCGAGGATGCGGCGATTGTCGACATGGATGTGCCTACTGGGCCTTTGTTGCGCTAACGTTTTCGCCGCTCAGGTGATCGTCAACTCCTCTGTGGAGATCGCCGACATCACTCCGAAAGATCTCAAGCTGATCTTCGCCATGCAGAAGCTCTATTGGTCCGACGGACAGAAGATCCAGGTCTTCGTCCTCCCCAGCAACTCCCCCATACATGAAGAATTTTGCTATCAACAGCTGGAAATGATGCCTTATGTGTTGCGTCATCGCTGGGACCGCCTGGTGTTTTCCGGCGTCGGCGAGCGGCCGGTCACCCTGGATTCCGAGGCGCAGATGCGCGAGAAGGTGGCCAGCACGCCCGGGGCAATAGGCTATGTGTCTGGCGGTGGCGGCGAGCTGGCCGTCGAGGTAGGTATCGAGCGTCAAGGAGGACAAGATGAAGCCGAGCACTAGTCGCTTAATCCTTTTGGCAGGCATCTTAGGTTTGCCACTGGCCCTCTGTCTGCCGCTTACCGCACAGGCTCAAAGCAATCAATGGCAGGTCAATGGCTTTATCGGTCAGGGCTATATTTCAGCCGATGGCAGCGAGTTTATCGTCGGCGAGTCGGGAGACACTTTCGATGTCACCGAGGCGGCGCTGCACCTCTCCTGGATGCCGGATGAGCACTTCCGTGTGGCGGGCGCCGCCCGTTATCGCCAGTGGGGGAACCTGGATGAGTCGGGGCTCTCCGCCGACTATCTGTTCGCCGAGTATAAGTTCATCTTAGATCAGGGTTATGTGGGGGCCAGGGGCGGTCTGTTTAAGAGTGAGGCCGGCTTCTACACCAGTACCCGGGATGTCTCCTTTACCCGGCCGGGGATCTTGTTGCCCCAGTCTGTCTATAGCGACTATCTTCGCGATGCCCTGCTGCATATCACAGGCGGCGAGCTGTTTGGTGGCCATCCTGTGCTGGACGGCTCACTGGAATGGCACCTGACCCTGGGGGATGCACAAACCTCTGACGACCTGACCCGTAACGTGGTGGGCTCGAAGGAGTTTGGCCGCTTCGATGCCGATGGCTATTGGGGGGCGGATCTCGAGTATCAGGACGACAGCCTGAGGCTAGGGCTCACCTATTTCGACGCCAAGAGTCGTTATCAGTCCCATCTGGGGGGGCCTTTTGCCGATGGCAGCCTGCGATCCAAACACTGGATAGTGTCGGCCCAGTACCGGATTAACTTCCTCGAATTTACCGGCGAATACCTGCATTGGGATCGCTATGTGGGCGGGGTGTTTGTGCCGCCAGAGCTGGGCATCTATGAGGTGAGGGGCTACGGCTACTACCTGGATGTGCGCGGCTATCTGCCGGGGGATGTCGAGGTGTTTGTTCGCTACGATCATCAGGTACAGGATGAGAAGGACCCAGATGGCGACAAGCTGGCCGAACGAGGGCTGCCCGGCTACTTCGGCTACGCCCACGACTGGACCATTGGGACCCGCTGGCTGCCTGCGAAAGATTGGATGGTGGCGGCGGAATACCACAAGGTACGCGGCGCCGCTTGGGTGACCCCTATCCTGCTGCCGAATCCGGCGGTGCAGGACAAGGACTGGTCGCTGTTTGCCATCGAAATATCCTATAAGTTCCAGTGGTGATCCCATGATAGTGAATCACCCCAATCGCTTCTTGAGTATCAAATGGAAACTCCTTATCGCGGTGATTCTGATCTTGACCCTGGTGGGTGGGGTGATCTGTACCTTGGCCTACCAGCAGCTACTGAACCAGCAGAAGATGTTACTGGAGGCCCAGCGGGACAAGCTGGCCCAGAGCCTTTCCTTCTCCATGAGCACGGCGGTGGAACATTCACTGCAGGCGGCGATGCAGCTTGGGTTTGTGGCCAATGCCAAGGGCGATGATGGCGCCGAGGGCTATCAGCTACTGCTGAGCGAGAACTGGCCCGACGTACAGCTCTATTGGGATCTCAAGGGCTTCGGCCTGTATCAGCTAAACGGTGAACGACTGGCCCACGCGGGCGAGCCACACTCTCAGGACGATCTCCAGTGGCTGATGCAGAGCGAGGCCTCTTTCGAACTCACCTCCAGGGTGGTGTGTGTCGAGGACTGCGTGATCCAGGTGCTGGTGCCGACCTTGGTGAACAGCAAGCCTCATCTGTTCTTCTTCGAGTCGGCACTCACGGAGGTGATCAGCCACTTTCGTACCGACAAGTCGATCGAGCTGGCGGTATTAGGCGCCCAGTCTCGCGGCGCCGAGCCAGGTCCCCTGTGGGGGCGCCACCTCTACAGCATCAGCAACCGCCCCAGCAGCTTCGCCCTGCTGAGTCACATGGCCGACAGTTACTCCTGGCAGCAGATCTCCCTTGGAGAAGGCATCTATAGCTATCAGGGCAGCCACTGGGCGGTGTGGTCCTTCCCCCTGGATAAGGTGGAAAACGCCCCGGCGATCGTGGTGTTGATGAGTCTGGAACAGTGGCAGCAGATGCTATCTACCTTCCAGCTGGGGATGGTGGGCACCCTGCTGGTAGGGCTTATCTTGGCCGCCGGTCTGGTGCTGTTGGTGGCATGGTCGCCGGTGATAAGCCTGGCGCGCCACGCCAGCCTCTTGCCCCTGTTGGCGGACCACGACTTTGGCAGCGTGCGCACCAGCCTGCCGAGCAAGCCATCCTGGTTTCCCGACGAGGTGGACCTGATCCATCTGGCGACCCGTCAGCTGGCCGACAACATGCAGGGGATGGAAAATGAGGTGGACGAGTACACCCATGAGCTGGAGCGGCTCGCCATGCTGGATACCCTGACGGGCCTGCCCAACAAGGCCATGTTGCACCATGAGCTGCAGACCGCCATCGCCTGTATCGCCAGCGAGGAAGATTGTGTGGTGCTCATGTTCCTGGATCTCGACGAGTTTAAGCGGATCAACGACACCCTGGGGCACATTCAGGGGGATGAGCTGCTCAAGATAGTGGCCGCCAGGCTGACCAACAGCGTGCGCGAGATGGATACAGTGTTTCGTCAGGGGGGCGATGAGTTTCTTATCTTGCTCAGGCAGGTGCGCGACGAGCAGGAGGTGAGCAATGTGATCCACAGGATCTTCTCGGCCCTGCAACATCCCGTGGTGCTGGGCAGTCACAAGCTGATCGTTACCACAAGTATTGGCCTGGCTTACTGCAACAGTTCACAGCTCAGGGCGGAGGAGCTTATTCAGCATGCGGATCTGGCCATGTATCAGGCCAAGAGTGCCGGTCGCAGCAACTACCGGGTGTTCAGCGAGGAGATGCTGCATCAGGCCAATAACCGCCTAATGATAGAGCAGAGCATAGGCGCGGCCATCAACGAGGAGCAACTGGTGCTCTTCCTGCAGCCCATAGTCGAGCTGCCCTCGGGTAGGCTGCGCGGCTTCGAGGCGCTGATCCGCTGGTTTCATCCCGAGCGCGGCCTCATCATGCCGGGAGATTTCATTCCCGATATCGAGCATAGCGAGGCGATCATCGAGGTGGGCAACTATGTGATCCGCAAAGCCTCGGAGTTAGTCGCCCAGCTCAAGTCGGCTGGCTGGCCCGAGCTCTATATCGCGGTCAACCTGTCGGCCAAACATTTCCTGGCCCCTGATCTGCTTAACGTGGTGCGCCAGGAGGTGGAGGCGCAGCAGATCTCGGCTCAGTCCCTGCTGCTTGAGGTGACCGAGGAGAGCGTGATCGAGCAGGTAGAGCAGGCCATGGCGGCCATGGCGGCGCTCAAGGCTCTGGGGGTGAGGATCGCCATCGACGACTTCGGCACCGGCTACTCCTCGCTGAGCTATCTCAAGCAGTTGCCCTTCGATCTCTTGAAGATAGATCGCTGTTTCACCGCCAATGTGCTCGATGGTGAGGCCGATGCCCATATCATCACCACAGTGATCGAGCTGGCCCATAACCTGGGGCGTCAGGTGGTGGCAGAGGGGATAGAGACTCAGCAGCAGGCGGAGTGCCTCAGCTGTCAGCGCTGCGAGCTAGGTCAGGGCTACTACTTCTCGCGGCCACTGGACGTGGCGTCGGTGTTTAAGGTGTTGCAGGAGATAGAGGAGACTCGTCTGTGGCCCATCAGCCAGGCTCCCCAGCCTAAGTTGGCTAGGCAGGGGAGCTAACGAGAGAAGCTAGTAAAAAGTAGCGTTTAGTCTTGATTGTCTACCTGAGACACGGGGGCGGCAGACTGGCTCTCGGCGCCCTCGCTAAGCAGATCTTCTGCCTGCTGCAGCGCCTGCTTGGCGTCCATCTCCTTAGCCTCCATCTTCTTGGCGTTAGAGTCGCTGGCGGCCGGTTTGACCTCAACGGCCGGATTTACATCTTCTTTCGGCAATACCTGTGAGTCGATGAGATCCTTGGCCTTGCTTTCAACTTCAGCTTCAAGCTCAGCTTTAACCTTCCCCTCAGTTTTCTGCTGTGCCGCTTCTGGCTCGGCATCTAGTGGCAGAGCATCGACAGGCTTGGCAGACTTTGATTCTAAAGGCTTAGCTTCTGGCTTAGCTTTAGCCGCTTTAGGTAGCAGACTGATCAGCTTATGGGCGATATCCGTGTTGTCCTGATGGCCGGCAAACAGGGATGAGGCCGGGCCGGCGGCAAACACCTGTACGTCCACTCCCGTATGACCGCCCGTGGTCCAGCCTGTGTTGGAGCGCTGGTCAATTAGCTTCTTAAGCTGGGTGGTAAGCACCTGCTCGCCCTGCATTCTGGCGTTATCCAGTGCGCTAAACTCGTCATCGCTCGGGGTAAAACCTAGGGCGCCGCTCACGCCGCTTCGCCACTCGTCCTGGGCCAATGCCTGCTTGGCGATTTGTGTCGGGCTAGCGCTTATCTGACGCAGCATCTGGCTGTCCCAGCGGTACTCGCCTTGTTTGCCGATTGAGAGACCGCCGGTGTTATGGTCGGCGGTGACGACTAAGAGAGTATCTTGATGCTGACGCACATACTGCTCGACTACCTCGATGGCGCTGGCAAATTCATGCATCTCGGCCATGGCGGTGGCGATATCGTTGTTGTGGCCGGCCCAGTCGATCAGGCTGCCTTCTACCAATAACACGAAGCCTTGGTCGTTCTGGGAGAGTAGTTCCAGCGCCTTGGCGGTCATGGTGCTTAGGCGTCTGGCCTCCGGCTCATCGATCGCCCAGGGAAGCTGCACGTCGGCGAACAGCCCCATCACCTTAGGTTGGGTTACACCCTCCAGCAGTGCTGAATCCTTGAGTACCCGATACCCCTTGGCCTCGAACTGCTTGATCAGCTTGTCTGAAAAATATTTCTGACCGCCGCCGAGCATGACGTCGGCATCTGTGGTCAGGTAATTCTGGGCCAGAGCCTCATAGTTACGGCGGCTCTCGTTGTGGCTTAAGAAGGCGGCCGGGGTGGCGTGGTTGATCTGGCTGGTCACTGTCACGCCTGTGCTCATGCCACGCTTCTTGGCCAGCTCCAGCAGAGTGGGGACGGGGCGCTTGTCGACATCGACTGACACGGCGCCGTTATAGGTCTTCACCCCTGTGGCCAGGGCGGTGGCGGCCGCGGCCGAGTCGGTGACATAGCCGCTGACGGGCGCCGGATAGGTGCTGGCGTTACCCACCAAGAGGCGGTCAAATACCGTCTGCTCTATCTCCTGAGTGTTGGGATTGTCCTGATAGTAGCGATAGGCGCTGGTGTAGGCAGGGCCCATGCCATCGCCCACCATGATGACGATATTCTTGGGGCGGCTCGGCGCCGTCTGCGGGCCGAGCAGGTTGTCGGCCCAGAGGCTGCCCGATACCAGTGCGGCACCCAGGCAGAGGAGGGAACATAAGCGGGTTAGTTTCATCTTGGCTCCAGATTAACGACCAACACGGGCCTCGATGGCGTCCATCAGCATGCCTGTGATATCCACGTCGAAGGCGGCCTCGATCTCTCTGATACAGGTCGGGCTGGTGACGTTGATCTCGGTGAGCTTGTCGCCGATCACATCCAGGCCGACGAAGATCAGGCCACGCTTCTTCAGCTCTGGGCCGATGGCGTTGGCGATGGCCCAGTCGCTCTCAGACAGGGGCTGAGCGACGCCGCGACCACCGGCGGCCAGGTTACCCCGGGTCTCGCCCTTCTGGGGAATGCGCGCCAGGCTGTATGGCACAGGGACGCCATCCACCACCAGGATGCGCTTGTCGCCGGCGGTGATATCCGGAATGAAGGCCTGGGCCATGGCATATTGCTGACCATGGTTGGTGAGGGTCTCGATGATCACCCCTAGGTTAGGATCCTGTGCCTTAACCCGGAAGATAGAGCTGCCGCCCATGCCATCCAGCGGCTTGAGGATGATATCGCCCTTCTCCTGATAGAAGGCGCGGATGCGCTGGGCATCGCGGGTCACGATTGTGTCTGGAGTAAATTCGCTGAACCAGGCGGTAAACAGTTTCTCGTTGGCGTCGCGCAGGCTCTGGGGCTTGTTGACAATCAGCGTGCCTTGCTCCTCGGCGCGCTCCAACATATAGGTGGCGTAGACGAACTCGGTATCGAATGGCGGGTCCTTACGCATCAGGATCACGTCGAGATCTGCAAGCGGCGTATCGACGGCCTCTTCCAGTTGGTACCAGGATTGGGGATCTTGCTTCACCGTGAGGCGACGCATGTTACCCATGGCCACGCCGTTCACCATGGCCAGATCTTGCATCTCCATATAATAGAGCTGATAGCCGCGCGACTGCGCCGCCATCAACATGGCGAAGCTGGAGTCTTTCTTGATGTTAATGTCGCTGATGGGATCCATCACTATGCCAAGCTTTATCATCTCATCTTTCCTTTTGTTAATGCTAAGGGCCGAGCCTTTTAGCTCAGGTCGCCAAACTTAAGTTGCAGTGCGCTGATGGCCGTCAGGGCGGCGGTCTCGGTGCGCAGTACGCGGGGGCCGAGCAGCACGTCGGTGAAGGCATGGGTCTCTGTCATGGCGATCTCCTGGGGCGACAGGCCGCCTTCGGGGCCGATCAGCAGACGCACCCTGGGAGTCTCCATTACCAGGCCATTGATGCCATGGTCGGCCCTGGGGTGCAGGTTGAGCTTGAGGGCCTGGGTAGCTTCGCCGCACCAGTCGTCGAGCTGCATCGCCGGTCTCACCTCTGGTACCGTGCTGCGACCAGACTGTTCACAGGCGCTGATCACTATCTTCTGCCACTGCTGGATCTTCTTCTCCAGACGCTCGCCGGTCAGCTTGACGCCGCAGCGCTCGGAAAATAGCGGGGTAATCGTATTGACCCCCAGCTCGACTGATTTTTGCAGGGTGAAGTCCATACGATCGCCGCGGGAGATCACCTGACCCAGATGCAGGTTGAGGGGCGACTCGTTGTCGTTCGCCTCCTTGGATAGGACCCGCACTTCGACATTTTTCTTGCTGGCGGCGACGATCTCGGTCAGGTAGTTGTGGCCATCGCCGTTGAACAACTCGAGCTGTTCGCCGGCACCCATGCGCAATACGCGCCCGACATGGCCGGCGGCTTCCTCGTCCAGCATCAACTGCTGGTTAAGGTCATAGTTGCCGGGCTGATAGATCCTTGGAATTCTCATGCATTACTCCGCGATACGCTGGGTATCTGTCCGTTTTTGGCACTGGGCCTGGACAAAGGGGTTGTGGTTGCCCTGTTTGGCCGCGATGGCGGCGTCTCTCTGACACTCAATAGTATCAACTGGATAGCTTTTATCCCATGCCTGAAACAGTTTTAGCTGACTTTTGGCGATCTTGAGGCCATAGGCCTGCTGCATATAGAGATAGGTGCGGGCTATCTGACCGCGGGTCTGGCTGGGAGGCTCCACCTTTCTGCCCTTGAAGTCGATCACCATGGCACACTGGCCATATTGCTCAGCTTTGGCGTTCCATTGGCTGAAGCGGAAGTTGCTGCGATCGCCATTGACCTCACCGATAGCGGGTACCAGGTTATGCAGGTCGCTCTCCATTTTCTTAAACTGTTTGTCTATCTTGCCGCAGTTTTTGCGGCCACCCTCTTGCCAGCATTGACGCTGGTGGCCAAATTCCCAGGCGGGGACTATGTGTTCCCACTCGATACGCTTGGCGCGCTTCTCCTGTTTACGTACCTGATAGCCGCAGCGCTCAAAGTCGGGCAGCCACAGCTTACCTGTGATGCTGATGTCGCAGCCACAGTAGAAGCTCTTGGCTGGCAGTATCTCGCTGTAGATGCTGCGTGCGACCTGTTTGGCTTGATTAAAACTGGTGGGATGGGAGGCGAGGGCGCCCGTGGTAAAGCCGAGCGCCAGCAGCGCCAAGGCGCCGCGCAGCAGCGGCCTCAAACTCAATGAGGTAGTTAGCACATCTATTCCCTAAAAATAAAAATTGTCGCCTATCTCTGCCGCGCTCTCTATTTGGCCGGCTTGGTGGCGACTCGTGTGTTGGCACCCACTCATCTTGTACCGCTGAATATGGCGCCATAATTCAAGCCGATTCTACGGGAATCGACTCAGTTCAGGCAAGTTAAGCCGGATTCATCATGCCTCGCCGCCCATGCCACCCAAGGGGGTGAGGGTCTCCTTGCAGCGGCGGCAGCGATACTGAGTCTCTTGTCGCTGCACCTTGTTGTGTCTGCGAATGCTCAGAGGCACGACGCCGCAGCGGCAGCGATAGTCGAAGGTCCGGCCGGCGACCGAATCGGTATTCAGGCTGTGGGTGGTGCTCGGCGTGAGGCCATAGAGTTTCACCATCAAGGCCTGCCACTCCTTGCCATGGGGTTTGACCCGGCCATAGAGCTGATAGGCGAGCAGGTGACAGATCTCGTGGGGCACCACCTGCTGGACAAACTCATCCAGGTTTTCCTCCAGCAACACAGGGTTGAACCTCAGCTTGTTGAGCTGAAGATGGGCGGTGCCGGCGCTCTTGCCCCTGAGTTTGAAGTTCACCTCGGGGCGGGGAAAGTTGCGCTTAAGTTGCCCCTCTGCCTTTTGATAGCAAGATTCAACAGCCTCGAGAATAAGCTGCTGGTGTTCGTTAAGCTCGGTACTATTTGCGGGAGGGCTAGACGTTCTTGATTTAGACGTTCTTGATTTAGACGCTTTGGAGCTAAGCCTGGATGATTCTGGCGTAGGCGTGTGAAACAGGGATTGCAATCGTCGAAACATGAAAGGTCAACAGGCCCTAGGCGTTAGGTGATAGACGCCCGCCAAGAGGGCGGGCGTTTTCAGGAGGAGTGATTATAGCCGGGTTGCCGCGGCTTTGACCATCTCCTTGACCTGATCCACGATCGCCATCTCCGTCTCTGCCTCATAGGCCTTCACCCTTGGGGTGTGGATATGACCGACCTTGATGCCGCTGTTGAAACGCTGTCCCAGGAGCACCGCGCGGTAGGAGATCTCGTTGGACAGGTAACCGCCGCCCGAGCCGTTGACCGAGCCATTGACCTGAGTCGTGTTTTGCAGCTCGCTCAGGGAGCTGGCGTCGAATTCGCCTCGCGAGAGCGTGGTCACTGTGTGATTGTCATTGATCTTCCACTTACCCTTGACCGACTGCATGGCGCCGACAGGTAGCGAGAACTCGACAAACTCTGGGCCATAGAGTGGCTTGCCATCGAACATAGGCGCCTGTGGCGACTGGGCCGTGGCGCCGGTCAGCACATTGAGGTTATCGGGCGCTGCCGCGCTGCGGTTACGGCCGGGGAAGCGTTCCAGATCGAAGTCGTCACGGCCCATGCTGACGGTGAAGATGGCGTTGACGCTGTTTTCACGATACACAGGGGTGAGCAGGGATTCGATGATCCCCTGATCGAAGTCGGCGAAGCGCACCGGGATCATTACCGTCTCTATCTGGGCCTTCTTGCCGTCGACGCTAAACTTGTAGCCGTCCAGCGCCAGCGCGGTTAAGCCAGATGGGTTGCTCTGATCTATGTTGCGATCCAGGAAGAAGGGGTCGAAGCCGGTGAGCAGAATACGGATCTGGCTGTCGTCATCGAAGTGGATGTCGCTGAAGCCGCGGGAAGATTTCTCTACCGCCTTGAGTAATATGCTGCGCTGCCAGTCGGCCATGTTAAAGGCGGGCTTAGACTCTTTAAGGGTCTTCTTCATCGCCAGGCGACTCCAGTAGAGGGGTCTGTCGTCCTGACCGCCAGATTGCACGTCTCTCACGGCCTGTTGCCATAGGCGCTCGCCTTGGTGGGCCACCATCTGTGTCATGATGAGTTCATCTTTTTGCTGACGATACTTGTCGTCCAGGCTATCGACCAGGGCTTGATAGCGGTTGACGACGTCGGGCATGGCCTGGGTTGCCTTGGGAAGGCGCAGTTCTTCGAGATCCAGAGCGGCGAAGGCGCTGCTACTCAGCAAGCTGGTCATCGCCAGGGCTATGGCTGTTTTACGCATGACATGGTTCCTTTGCAAAAACCTCTTACCCTTACACTCAGCCTAAGGCTGATGTTGGGCAATGATGGCTCAGGGCGGTTATCAATTTGAATTTATTATACCAATCACGGTAAGTAAGTGATCAGAAGTAGCGTAGAGAAAACGTTCGAGAACAAGGCATGATTTTTCGATAAGTAGTTATTCTACAATCAAAAATAGTAACGCCGTTATCGGACGTTTTAACAAGCTAGCATGATCAGTTATTTACTACGATTGGTATTATAGTCAACAACTGAGTATGCACGACATCTGCCTGCAAATAAAGACTTGAGATGGCTTGATAAAATGCCAGATTCTTGACACAAATCATCATGAGTTTTCCCCCACGGCGCAGGGGCAAGTTGCTAGACTCGAGGCAGGGATTTTATACGGCCTAGTGGAGTGTGAAGATGAAAATGTGGGTTAGCTCGGAGTCTGGTCTTAGTTGTGGCTTTCGTTCCGGTTTTAGTTCTGGTCTAGGCTCTGGTCTAGGTTCTGGTATTAGTGCTGGCTTAGGTTACCGGCTGCTCTGTTCGCTGGGGTATCTGGGGCTACTCTGCCTGGCCCTGTTGAGTTGGGCTGGCGGCGCGGCGGCAGCACCTCAAACTGGGCCTGATAAACCGGTGGCAGAGCAAGAGTCGGCTGGGCCGCTCAGGCTGGATGGCGAGATACAGGCGGCATTCGATGCCGTGGGCGCGAAAGGTGTCATGGTGCTATTAGATGACAAAGAGGGGAAGCTGCTGACTAACGACGCCGCCCGCAGCCAGCATCCTTATATTCCCGCCTCCACCTTTAAGATCCCCCACAGTTTATTGCTGCTTGAGGCGGGCATAGTAGAAGATGAACACAGCCGATTTGCCTGGGATGGGGTTAAGCGCTCCTACAGCAGCTGGAATCGCGACCACAACTTTATTGGGGCGATGAAGTATTCCGTGGTGCCCATCTACCAGAAACTGGCGTTGCAGCTGGGGGCCGAGCGTATGGCCAGTGGGCTGGAAAATCTCGATTATGGTAACGCAGATATCGGCGGCGGGCTGGACAGCTTCTGGCTCGATGGTGACTTGGCGATATCGGCCCTCGAGCAGGTGCGCTTCTTAAGGCGTCTGTATCACAATCAACTGCCCCTGTCCGAGCGCAGCCAGCGCATCGTCAAGACCATGATGCTCAACGAGGCTAACGGCGATTGGGTACTAAGGGCCAAGACGGGCTATGGCGTGCGTAAGGGGCAGAAACTGGGCTGGTGGGTCGGCTGGCTCGAGCGTGAGGAGAACACCTACTTCTTCGCCATGAATATGGATATCACCTCAGATAAAGATCTAGCGCTGCGTAAGCGGGTGGTGAAGCATCTCTTAAAAGCCAAGGGCTGGATGTGAAAACCTAGATCCAACAGAGACTGCCTACATCTGCAGAGGTTAGCTACATCAGTAGAGGTCAGCTACATGAGTAGAGGTCAGCTACATGAGTAGAGATTGTAGCGACTCGTGGCTGTTGAAGCGCTTGGTGAAGAAATCCAGGAAGACGCTGATGTTGGTGGCCAGCTGTCGACGACTGGAATAGACGCCATAGACCTTGAAGGGTTCCATCGGCCACTCCTGCAATAGCGGCACCAGGCTACCACCGGCCAGCTCGTTCTTACATACTGAATTGGAGAGCATGGCTATGCCGAAATCGTCCAGCACCAGCTGCTTAACCATTATGGCGCTGTTTACCCTCACCTTACGCTTGAAGTTGACCATGGTTTTGCGGTCGCCCTTGCCCAGGGGCCAGATGGGCGCCGAGCGTGAGGTCCCCAGCAGTATGCCGCTGTGGTCTTTGAGATCCTGTGGGGTCGCCGGGGTGCCGTTGGCCTTGAGATAGCCGGGGCTGGCCACCAGTATGGGTTGACGCTCAAACAGCAGGCGGGCGACTAAGTCGGATGATTGCAGCGGCCCATACTTGATGGCGATATCATAGCCTTCGCCTACTAGGCCCACATCACTGTCGGTAAATTGGACGTCGAGATCCACGTTGGGGTAGAGCCGCATAAAGCTGCTACAGAGGCTGGCGATCAGCTCCTGACTGAAGGAAACCGGAATGGCGATGCGCAGTGAACCAAATACATCATTATGCGTATTTTCTATGGTTGCCTTGGCAGCCTCGATTTCATCGCTAATACTACTGCAATGCTGGTAAAAAAGCGCTCCAACCTGAGTCAGGCTGAGATTGCGGGTATCGCGTTGCAACAGGCGCACGCCTAGCTGCTCTTCGAGCTGAGCCACCTTACGACTAATGGTTGATTTTGGCATGCCCGTATTGCGAGCAGCCTGGGAGAAACCCTTGGCGCGAACGACGGCCGCAAAGAGCATCATACCGTTTAAATCTGGCATTATTTATCACTGTCTCAAATATGGAACAAAGCGTCTAAGCCAGTTTAATAGCATTTGACCCTATAACAAAGCTATATTTATGGGCTAAAAATTTTAGAGGCTAAAGCAGAGGATCTATTGATGACCAGCAACAATCAGCCCACAAACACGACTCAGGTTCAAACAGCCGATCCGCTTTTTCTTCAAGCTGAACATTTGGCACAGGATTTTTCTCTGTTTCCTAAGCATAGTAAGCAGAGCCTTTCACAGCAGATCAAGGGTCTGCTCAGCGACGATGAAATTCAAGCTAACTTAAAAGAGTTAGAGCAGTTGGATGTTGACGGCTACGTGGCCAAAGTCATTCAACCTACCTTAGATAAGAGCCGCCCTGGCGCCAAGCGCGTGATTGCGGATCTGAAAGGCAAGTTAATTGTCGAAAAACATATGGGGCCTTTTTATAGTGCCGAGATCGAACTGAATTTTGGATCTCGTACTCGTCGCATAGGTTTTATCGCCCAGGAACGTACCACGAGCAATGGTGCCTGGATGCCTGAGCATCACCTGGCGGCCTGCACGGCCATTCGTCATTTTGCCGAGCTTTCAATGCCTATCGTTTACCTCATCGACACTCCGGGTGCCGATGCGGGTGAGATAGCCAACAGCCAAAACCAGGCGCACACCATCTCTAAGGCGATTGCCGAGAGTGCTAACGTCGACGTACCTACCGTAGGTATCGTTATCGGTGCCGGTTACTCTGGTGGTGCTATTCCACTGGCGGCGGCCAACATCCTTCTGTCGCTACGTGACGGCATCTTCAACACCATCCAGCCACAGGGTCTACAGAGCATCGCGCGTAAGTACAACCTCTCTTGGCAGGAGTGTGCTAAGTCGGTTGGTGTGTCGCCAGAAGAGCTGTACACCTCAGGTTGTATCGATGGCATCATCGACTTCTCGCCATCTGACAAGGATGAGCGTCAGCACAACCTACGCCGCGCCATCATCAGCAGCATCGAGGCCGTTGAGCATGCGGCGGTACAGTTTGTTCGCGAATCTAAGGATCTGCGTGAGCACTACGATCGCAGCCTCCACCGTTTCCTTGAGCCTTCTAAAAATCTGGAAGCGCTTGAGCACCACGCCGAACTGTCGGTGGCTAACAACCCCACCATGCACCTCAACCTGTTTGGTAGCTCATACCGTTACCTGCGTTACCTGACGCTGCGTAGCCGTATCCATTCGATCTCACAGGAGCAATATGGTCGCCTGTCTAAGGTGAGCGTGCCTGAGGGTGATCTGTTGGCGCGTATTCAGCAGGAACAGGACAAGGTGTTCCAGTCTTGGCTGTCTAGCCCAGATAAACTGGTATACGACGAAGAGCTGAACAAGCTGTGGAGCAACTTCACCGCCAAGCGCGACGAAGTCTCTACCGAGCGTAACATGCTGACTCGTCTCATCTTAGGTGAGCCGAAGCAAAACTATAAGAAGGCCCGTAAGGCGCTGTTGTTCAACATTGGCTGGTCGCTGTACCACAGATGGAAGAGCAACGCCGAGAACAACTTCAAGGGGCTGATCCACTATCTTGAGAGCCTTCCTGACGAGGTGACTCAGGCAGATTGGCCTGAGCTGAACCAGCTGACGGTTCTGGATGTGATCGTGCACGAAGAGCTGCGCGAAGACTTCATCTGGCAATGTTATAACATCCTGATCTTCAACGCGCTGTACGACAACGTCGTGGGCAACCTTGCCTCTATCGCGAAAGAAGCCATGATGTCTAAGAGCCTGTCGCGCGCCTCGGTTGACGGCCTGCTACATGACTCTATTGACCGCGCTATCTCTAAGCAAGATACCGCTAACGATAAGAACAAGTTCTATAAGTGGCTGAAGTACTTCATGTCTCAGTCTAACCGCGCCGATCTGCTGACCAAGACTGAGCAGTGGAAGAGTGTTGGTTTCCCTCAGCTTAACGACTCTCTGTTCGTTATCCTGACCTACTTCTTCGAGCGTCTGCTGCCTGAATACTTCGCCAGCGAAGAGGAGAGCAGCGAGTACACGGGGGCCATCAACCCGGTTCGTATCGGTCGTCGTAAAGACTTCTGGAACCGTCTGACCATGGGTTATCAGGATCTGCTGATCCAGAAGGTACTGCGTGACGAGAAGCGCGCCGGTAAGATGAGCTGGGAAAATGTGATTGCCAAGTTCTTCACCGAGTTTGAAGAGCTAAACGGCGACAAGATGTCGGCTAACCTGCTGAACTTCCCTGGCTTCCGTCTCTCTATCGAAGACGCGCTAGACAAGGGTATCCGTCCTTGTGGCCTGATCACAGGTACCGCGGACTTCGAGCACCATGGACAAACCATGCGCGTTGGTGTGGCCGTGTCTAACACCGCCTTCCAGGCCGGTGCCTTCGATATGGCTTCTGCCGAGAAGTTCTCAGCGCTCTTGATCGAGTGTGCCAAGCGTAAGCTGCCGGTGATCTGCTTTATCAGTTCTGGCGGTATGCAGACCAAAGAAGGTGCTGCGGCGCTCTTCTCTATGGCGGTAGTGAACGACCGTATTACCCGTTTCGTTCGTGATAACGAATTGCCGGTATTGATGTTTGGTTTCGGTGACTGTACCGGTGGTGCACAGGCGAGCTTCGTGACTCACCCGTTAGTACAGACTTACTACTTCTCGGGCACCAACATGCCGTTCGCCGGTCAGATGGTGGTTCCTGCGTATCTGCCGTCTACTTCGACCCTGTCGAACTATCTGTCTAAGGTACCTGGCGCCATGAACGCCCTGGTCACCAACCCATTTAGCGACACTATCGACGATCAGCTAAGCAGCATAGATCCGCTGATGCCTAAGCCAACGGCTAAGGTAGTGGATGTGATTGGTAACGCCATTTCGACCCTGGTGCCTGAGATGTTGATCACCGAGGAAGAGCTGGTACAGGACGATCCACGTCAGCTGATGAAGCCGATCGATAAGGTACTGGTGCACGCCCGTGGCTGTACTGCGGTGAAACTGATCCGCAAGGCACACGACAACAACATCAAGGTGGTACTGGTGGCGTCAGATCCTGACATGACCTCAGTACCAGCCGACATGCTGAACGAAAACGACAAGCTGGTCTGTATCGGTGGTAACACCTCAGACGAGAGTTACCTCAACGCCTACTCGGTATTGAAGGTTGCCGAATATGAGCAAGTCGACGCGCTGCACCCTGGTATCGGCTTCCTGTCGGAAAGCCCGCAGTTTGCGGCCCTGTGTGTGAACAACGGCGTTAACTTCGTCGGTCCAAGTGTGCACTCAATGACGACTATGGGTAACAAGTCGAACGCGATTAAGACCTCGCAGTCGCAAAATGTACCTGTAGTGCCTGGTAGCCACGGTATTCTGACCAATGCCGAGCAGGCGGTGAACGTGGCCAACGAAATCGGCTACCCTGTGCTGCTTAAGGCGGTACAAGGTGGTGGCGGTAAGGGTATCCAGGTCGTTCAACGTCCAGAAGATATGATCTCTCTGTTCCAGAAGACCTCTACCGAAGCGGCTGCGGCCTTCGGCAACGGCGACCTCTATCTAGAGAAGTATGTGACCTCACTGCGTCACATCGAAGTGCAGTTGCTGCGTGATAAGTTTGGTAATACCAAGGTACTGGGTCTGCGTGACTGTTCGGTACAGCGTAACAACCAGAAGGTGATCGAAGAGTCTGGTTCTACCATGCTGCCAGAAGAGCTGAAGCAGAAGGTGATGGAATATACTCGCGCCCTCGGCGACGCCACAGACTACATGGGCGCAGGTACCGTAGAGTTCATCTACAACCTGGATGCCAACGAAGTCTACTTCATGGAGATGAACACGCGTCTGCAGGTTGAACACCCTGTGACCGAGGCGACCTCAGGTATTGATATCGTGAGCGCAGGCTTCGACATCGCCGCCGGTCGTTCAATCGAAGATCTTGAGCCACAAGAGATCGGCTACGCCATCGAGGTGCGTGTGACTGCCGAGAAGGCCGCACTGGACAGCAACGGCGTGCTACAGCTGCTGCCACATCCTGGCATGATCACCGAGTGTGTGATCCCAGAGCGTGACGATATCGAGATCATCTCTATCGCCGGTGAAGGCAAAGAGGTTTCACCATACTACGACAGCCTGATCGCCCAGATCATCTGCCGTGGTGAGAGCCGTGAAGATGTGATCAACAAGCTGCATGACTACCTGGCGAACCAAGTAGTGATCAAGGGCATCGCGACTAACATCCCATTGTTAACGCGCATCCTGAAAGATGGCACCTTCAACGAAGGCGTATACGACACTAACTACCTGCCACGCTTCATGGCCGAGCTAGATATTCCTGCGCTGATCGCCGAGATGGAAGCCGCCGCAGAGACTGTAGGCGTCGATACCGAGTCGCTGCGTGTGGGTGAGAGTAACGAGCTTAAGGTTCTGGCTCAGGGTGCAGGTATCTTCTATACCTCTCCAGCGCCGGGTGAAGCCGACTTCGTTAAGGAAGGCGACATAGTGACTGTGGATCAGACACTGGCGTTGACCGAAGCGATGAAGATGTTCTCTCAGGTGACACTGGCTGGCTTCAACCGCCAGGGTGCCGTGCTCTATCCAGAGGATAAGCAGTACCGTATCGAGCGTATCCTGAACAGCAATGGTCAGCAGGTTTCACAGGGTGAGCTACTCTTCGTGGTCTCTCCAGTCTAACCTAAGACGCTAGCTGCTAAATACCCGCCTGATGGCGGGTATTTTTTTGCCTAAGGCTTAGCTTCTGCTTAGTCGCTACTTACTGGCTATTTATCGTCTGTCGCCAGCGCCCACTTGAGTAGCAGGGGGCCGGCAATTGTGGTGATGGCGATGATCAGCACCAGCTCGGTAAACAGCTTTGGCGAGATGATCTCCATCTGCAGCCCCATCTCGGCAAACACTAAGCCTACCTCGCCCCTGGGCACCATGGCGCTGCCGACAATTGCCTTGGTGCGCAGGTGACCTGGCACCCTCAGCCCCGCCATCATCTTAGTGATAATCGCCAGCAAGGAGAGCATCAGCAGGGTAAGCAGGCCGCTCCAGCCAAGATCTATCTGGCTGAGATCTAGGCTTATTCCCACATAGACGAAGAAGATGGGGGCGAAGATATCCACCAGGGGCTTAGATTCCACCTCCATCTCGTGGGTGAAGGCGAAGGGGTTTTGCAGGTAACGATTGAGGGGCGAGATAAATTGGCGACTGAGCGCCAGGCCGACGGCGAAGCCGCCCAGCAGGGCCGGAGCGTGTAGGGCGTGGGCCAGCCAGGCAAACAGGCAGATGAGGATCATGGTAACGATCGCCTCATAACCTGTCTCCTCCTCTCTAGGTTTGACGGCGCGAAACAGATACAGCAGCAGGCGTGCCATAGGCGGTGCCAGCAGCAGGAAACCGACTATCTTGAGGATCAACAGGCCGCTGGGGATAAGCCCCACCTCACCCGAGCTGGCAAAGTTAAACAACAGGCTCAGTAGGATCACGCCGGCGATATCGTCGATCACCGCCGCACCGAGGATGATGTGGCCCTCCTTGCTTTGGGACTGTTTGGCCTGGGCCATCACCCGCACCGATATGCCTATGCTGGTGGCGGTCAGGGCGCAGCCCAGGTAGAGAGCGGTAAAGCCGGGGAGATCCAGATAGAGCAGGCACACCAAGCCGATGACTACGGCAGGTAGGGCGATGCCCAGCAGGGCCACCCCGGCGGCGCTGTTGCCCGCCTGAAACAGATGCTTGATGGAGGTTTCGCAGCCAATGGAAAAGAGCAGCAGGATCACCCCCAGCTCGGCCATCACCGCCAGGGTCTCGTGGGGGGCTATCCAGCCCAGCAGGCTTGGGCCGATAAGGATGCCCGCTAGGATCTCGCCGACCACGGCCGGGAGTTGCAGCCGTTTGAAGGCCTCGCCCAGCACCCGGCCGAAGAGCAGGATCAAACACAGGGATAAGACGAAGTTATCTATGGCCATAACAGGCGCGACTCCCCGAGAGTGGTGATAATGTGATCTTGATCATTTTGATGACCGAGATCAAGGCGTAACCCATGGAGTGTGACTAAGCTCAAATGAAAACTTGCCGACAGGAGGTAACCATGGACAAGGTGTTTATTATTTCCCAGAAAGCCGAGCAGCAGGCCGATGCCATAGAGACGGGGATCGCCTTGGCCAGGGTACTGGAGAAGGAGGCTGAGGTGTTTGCCTACAGCTACGAATCTTTTGCGGGTAAGGAGTACTACAACCCCAGGCTGGGTGCGGCGGCCAAGGTGGCCCTGATGAACCAGCGCAGCGAGGAGATCGCCGCCAAGCTTAAAGCGCTCAAGGCGGAAGACGTGGCCGTGCATAGCGTGTGGACCAAAGATCTGTTCGAACATGCCTGTCATCACTCCATTCGTCATGGGTTCGACCTCATGGTTAAGGCGGTGCATCACAAGACCCACTATCTGCCGATGGACTGGCAGCTGATCCGCCATGTGCGTATCCCGCTGATGATGCTGTGCGACAACCCCTTGCAGCGCGCCCGCAGCGTGTTGATGGCGGTGGATCTGGGCAGCGACAACCCCATCAAGCAGAAACTCAACCAGTGCGTCATTCAACAGGGTCGCCAGTTGGCCGAGGCCCTCGATTGCCAGCTGCATCTGGCCTATATCATACGTGTGCCTAAGATCTTAAGAGACATGGATCTTATCGACACCCGCACCCTGGTGAAGGACGCCTATCACAGGTATCAGCCTCAGCTGGACGAGATTGGCCTGCATCAGGAGCATGTACATTTCCTGGCGGGCGACCCGGATCTCTGCCTCTACGAGCTCTCTTGTCGCCTCAAGGCCGCCTATCTGGTGATGGGCGCTCGCCAACGCAAGGGGCTGATGGGCATGGTCATAGGCAATACCGCCGAGGCCATGTTAACCCGCATCCGCAGCAATGTGTTGATCATTCCAGCTGACGATCAGCTGTTGCCTGCCTAACCTTGGGCCTGTGCTGCTGACGCCAGAGACGCTTGTGATATTCATCGATGAACAACAAGGTCGAGGCGGCGCTCAGCAGCATCAACCACTGTCCTAGCCCGATAGGGCTAATGCCCAGGGCCTGACTCAATCCGGGCGTATAGCTGGCGCCTATGTGAATGCCCTGAGCCAGTATGATGCCAAACAGCAGCAGCGGATTGTTCAGCACGGGCATGCGAAGCAGCGAGTTACGCTCCGAGCGGCTGTTGAGGGCATGCACGTTTTCAAACAGCACCATCAGCATCAGGGTGAGGTTACGGGCGTCGTTCTCGCTGCTGCCCATGGCCAGCACCAGGGAGAAGAGGCCGAAGGCCACTATGCCCATCCACAGGGCGCTGACGATCAGCCGCTCCAGCATGAGGCGATCGAAGATGGGCTCGCTGGGGCGACGCGGCGGCTGATCTATCTCATGACCTTCGCCGGGCTCGAAGGCCAGCGCCACATCCTGTACGCCGTTGGTGACCAGGTTAAGCCAGAGGATCTGCAGCGGAAACAGTGGGATAGGCTGGGCAAACAGCACACTTAAGATAAACAGCAGCAGCTCGGCGGCCCCTGTGCTGATCAGCAGGTAGATCACCTTACGGATATTGTTGTAGACGATGCGCCCCTCGATGATCCCTTTGACGATGGAGCTAAAGCGGTCGTCGGTCAGCACAAGATCGGCGCTCTCGCGGGCCACATCCGTGCCCTTGAGGCCCATAGCGATGCCCACATGGGCATGCTTCAGCGCCGGGGCGTCGTTGACCCCGTCACCCGTCATGGCGACAAATTCGCCCTGGCGGATCAAGGACTCGGTGATCTCCATCTTCTGCCTGGGCTGTACCCGGGCAAACACCCTGTGGCTGGCTATCAGATGGTCGAACTCGGCCAGACTCTGCTGCTGGGCCTGGGTGAGCTGCTCGCCGGTGATCACCCCATCCTGGTCGTTGGCCAGCTTGAGCTGACGCGCCAGCGCCAGGGCGGTCACAGGGTGGTCGCCGGTGATCATCGCTACCTTGATCTGTGCCTGCTGACACAGGGCCACCGCCTCTATGGCATCTTCCCGCAGGGGATCGCTCATCGCCACTAAACCCAGAAAGTCCAGGCCGAGAAAATCCGGCTCTTGCAGTGGATGGTTTGGGTCGCTGACCTCGCCGCTGGCGAGCGCCAACACCCGGTAGCCGTGGCGCGCCAGCCAGTGGGTCTCATCCAACACAGCCTGCGTCTGCTGCGCATCCAGCTGACACATGGTGAGCAGCTTCTCCACCGCGCCCTTGACCGAGATGACGGAGCGCCCCTCTATCTGGTTGATGCTGGCGCTGAACTGGTTCTCCGACTCGTAGGCAAACAGCTGCTCCTGCGGTGGCTGCTTGGCTTTGTCCATCTCAAGATTGAGCTTATAGCCCAAAGCCAGGAAGGCGAGATCTACCCCGTCGCCGTCTGCATGTATCTGATCCGCATGGCTCTGTTCGGCCTCGAAGCTGAGGTGAGCCTCGTTGGCCAGCACGCCGGTGAGAGCCAGACGGTACAGCTCGGGATCCCGCGCGGTTGATACTGGCACCCCATGGCCATGCTTGTGCACCAGGCCAGTGGGCGTCAGCCCTGTGCCCGCCACATGATAGCGCTCACCCGACAGCAGGCTGATCTGGCTGATGGTCATCTCATTGACCGTCAGGGTGCCCGTCTTATCCGAGGCGATATAGGTGCAGGAGCCGAGGGATTCTACCGCCACCAGTTTGCGGACGATCACATTGGCCTGGGACATGCGTTTCATGCCTATGGCCAGGGCGACCGTAATGGCCGCCGGTAGCCCTTCGGGAATGGCGGAGACCGCCAGGGCGACCCCCAGCAGGAACACCTGGGAGAGATCCGCGCCCCGCAGCAATGTCAGGCCGAAGATGAGGGCGATGATGATTAAGGTGGCTATGGCGATGATCAGGGTGAAGCGCTCGATACGCTGCATCAGCGGCGGCTTGGCGCTGCCGCCCTGGCGAACCAGATCGGCTATCTGACCTATCTGGGTGCGGGCGCCGGTGGCGATCACCTCACCCTCGGCTCGCCCATGGGTGACCAAGGTGCCGGCGAAGGCGAGATCTGTCTTGTTGACCGCCACAGACTCGCCAGTGAGGGCCGATTCGTCCACCTTAAACTGGTTATGCTTTTCGATTTTGATATCGGCGCCGATGCGATCGCCGTTGGACAGCAGAATATAGTCGCCGGGTACCAGACTCAGGCTGTCCACCATCTTGGGGTGGCCATCGCGGATCACCTTGGTCTGGGAGGGCACCATCTTGCTCAGGGCATCGGCGGCCTGCTGGGCTGAGTATTCCTGCACTGTGCCTATGATGGCGTTGAGCATGAGCACGGCGAAGATGAAGATGGCGTTGAGGATCTGGCCGAGCAGCAGACAGGCGATGAAGGCTGCGAGCAGCACATAGATGAAGGCGCTCTTAAACTGCAGAATAAACAGGCGGATGAAGCTGAGTCTTGCCGGCTTGGGCAGGCAATTGGGCCCATATTGTTCCAGCCGCTCGGCCGCCGCTTGACTCGATAGTCCTGGCCCGGCCACGAAAACTCCTTGTGCACTTAGGCTGAGGTGATGCTAGATCTATAGCTCATCTCGGCCCTCGCTGCCGGGAATCGGCCTAAGGCTTGATAGAGATCAATGGCTTCGGGCTTAGCGAGATATTTTACTCCTTGAGGGGATGCTCCTCGGGTAGCTGGCGATGGATCCACAAAATCAGCTTGTGCTTCATGTTGGGGCCATCCTCCTTGTCGGTCGCCAGGGGCTGGATCAGCTTATCCTGCACCAGCAGGCGGTAGATGCATTCTACCTTGTCTTTGGGGGAGATCCCCTTATCGAAATCGGCGAAGCCACGTTTCTTGGCGTAGCCAACGCCAATCTCCAGGGCCAGTTTTAACAGCTGTGCGTCGTGCTTACCGTGTTTCATCACCTATCTCCATGGAACCTGATAATGACAAGCTACGCCAATTTTGCGTTTAAGCCTACCGCCAATTACCCGGAGTGGGCGCTTGGCCAAAAATATTAGCTACAACTATTTGCCGAAACGGTTAGCCGAGACTAGCTAGCAACTGCTGTCAGTTACAATTAGCGGCGGGCTATACTCATGGGGAGATAAACACAGGAGATAAGCAGAGGAGAGGGATTATGTTAGCGATCTTGGGGATAGATCATCTGGTGTTTCGCACCACAGATCTGCCCGCCATGCTGGCCTTCTATCGGGGCGTGCTCGGCTGCGTCATCGAGCGCGAACTTCCCGAGGAGGGGCTGACTCAGCTGCGGGCGGGCAATGCGCTCATCGATATCGTCACCTGCGACAGTAAGCTGGGCAGGCTCGGCGGCGGCCCTCCTGTGCAGGATGGCCGCAACGTCGACCACATCTGCCTGCTCATCGAGGCCATGGAGGAGCAGGCGTTGCTGGATTACCTAGCCCATCACGGCATCGCCACCCAAGGCTTTGCCAGACGCTATGGCGCCCAAGGATTTGGGCGATCCCTCTATATCCATGACCCAGAGGGGAACGTGGTGGAGTTGAAGTTGGCTAATGAGGAGCCTTAGTGGCTTCTCTATGGAACTATTCCTTACCTTTGGTTTGGTGTTCTTATCGCGTTGTAGCGTTAACCCTTACTTCATTTTGATGTTTTTTCATCTACCTGACTTAGGTACTTGGATGGGAGCTTTAAATCATAGCCTCATGGTTAATCAATTGCTTGGCAGCAGGCCTTATGTGCAAACATTCTTTTGGCACGCAGCAAGTCCATCCATGGATGCTCTGCGAAATCATCTATGATTTCGAAGGCCAAAAGCATGTTTACACCTAGTTATCCATCTCTTCGATTGAGCTGCATTTGGCAGTTATTATCTTCTAAAAGCTAAGTCCTTACAAAAATGAGTTAGAACTTTAGAGCTATATATGTGAGCTTTAGATTAATGTTTTTATGTGCTAACGCCCCGCTTAACCGGCGCAAAATAGCAGGCTAAAATTAGCGACGAAGGAGCGCAAGCCAAGCGTTTTGCGTCCTTTTTGAGTAACTTGTTATGTTGATAGTGTATTATGCAACTGATTATTGACAATGATTTTTGAATAATGCAAGATCGCGAAGCTATGTAGTTGATATGAATCAACATACTTAGTAAATCAGTTGGTTACAATAAATAAGACAAAAAAACAGAATGAAACAAACACTAAAACTTTATCGAGATATGCAGATTGACGAAGACGGTTACCCGAAACTAGGGTTAAACTCTAAACGTCTTGGTGTAAGAATCGTTGGTTTCAATAAAGTAGATGGTGAACCTGCTGATACAAAAATGGATGAAAATGGAGATGTACATCCCGGTAAGGGAATGAGCGTGACTCCACCAGATGTAAGAGTCAACGTTAAAGATTTCGCTGTTGAACGCATTAATGATGGTAAAACTGTAATGTGGGAAATTGACGAGGCTGTGCTAGCTCCTCTAAATTTAAAGTTCGTTAAAGACTCAGATGATCACGGATGCATCGAACCAGCCCACAAGATGCCTGCTCAGAGATATGCTATGCTTATCGAAGGTACAAAAAAATTATGGAGGGTAAGTAATGACTTATAACATAAATAGTCTAGCTACTTTATTAAATACCCAACCTGAACTCCCTATTTTAGTTTCAGCGTTGTCTGGCATGCTAGAAGCAGGGTATAGACATAACTCTCTTTCGGCAACAATTACAGCTTTTTGTAGAAGTAAAAATCTTCCTGAAGACTATGAAGATACATTAGATGATTTAGTTGCTGCTATGGAAGGATGGTGTGATAAAGATTATATCCTACACCCTAGCCACTACACTGAAGTAAAGCGCAACGCTGTAATTTAGTAACTGTAATTACTTTAGCTTGAGCCTCGCCTTTGCGGGGCTTTTTAATATCAACATAACGCCTGGCTCAGCCGCCGCAAAAAATGGCGGTTGTTTTGCCGGCTTTTTGGCAAAACAAGTGACAGTTTTTTCGGTCGGTTGCAGCCACTTGTTAAGTGCCCACCCTTTTAAAAGCGTGCACATCTAATTCAAATCCTTTGGCATGTATAAACCATTCATACCATGGTGTTCTGTTCTTGAAACCATCCAGATGGAAAATGCCATTCTCATAAGTTGCATGCATAATCTCATCTATTGGAAAATCTGGTTCCGGATGCGCTTTTGGTGAAACGTTATCTTCCCAGAACTTTGCCTCTTCAGATATAACACCTAATATTTTTAGCTCGCACCCTTCAACATAGAGATCGTTGCCTTGTGACATAGGGTGACCTTTAAGAATATAGACGCCCTTTATCTCTAAAATAATATCTCCACCAAGTCGCTCAATCCTTTCAATTGAAGCATCGTGTAGATCGAGTTTTTCGAAACCATCTCTAATTTTCATAAGCACTTAACGCTTATTAGCGAGAATGCCGCCTATATAAATCACTAATGCCTAATGTATGTCGCGACAATTTTTTAACCATCTGAAATTTATACCAATAATGGCATTACATAACAAGGAGAAAGTGAGCTGCCCAAAACAAAGCGAGACCTTGCTTATTTGAAAGAAAGGGCGAGACCTCAACCACTCCCTATTAAATGGCTGATGCTTAGTTTTTTAGTAAATTTAATCAATTGGTTACGAATTTTCAAAAAACAAAGCGAGAATTACAAGATTACATAGTAGGAAGCGAAAGGGGCGCTTTTTTGTAAAATCCCATTATACCTGTATAGATGCGCAGTATAGCGAGTAGAGTTTGGCAACCTGCCGAACACTCATCTAGCCCCCCTACTCACATCAAATAAAGCCAAATCGAAGAGGCGTTAGATACGGGTGTAAGCACGCTTTTGGCTCTCGGCGGCATGGCCAAAAATGTTCCCTACATTTTTTGGCATTCCCTACATCCATGTAGGTCAGTACCGCCGTGCTAGAAGTATGCTTGGTTTATTCTATTGATAACTAATGAAGCCAAATCGAAGAGACGTTGGATACCGGGTGTAGATGCATCTGCGGACGTCGATGGCAGGGATGCCATCGTCGAGCCTACAAGGAAGTATTCACGGCGTGTAGCAGATGTATCTGCACAAAAGCGAGCCGCAGGCTATTAATTACGGCGAAGGTAAGACCTTCAAATTCACTTAACCTACCACAGCTATGCTGAGCGTTTACAATCAATGCTTCGGGCATTATCTATCGAGTACTTTGGCATCCCTTGCCGGGCAGGCGCTAGATAGCCATGAAGGTACGACCCTCAAACATTTTCAATAAACTAAAATGCAGCCAAATTCTATTCAAGCAAATAAAGGAAGTGCCAACCATACACCCTTACCTAGGCATCGCCTTCAACAAGCGTGATGTTCAGCCCCTCATCGTCAGTTGGCGGCTCAAAAAATTGCGTCACCTGACGGAACACGACTTCGTTATCGAAGCGGGCGCGCTCGGGCTGCTCCTGGCGTCGCTTGTCTATTTGAGCCAGGCACTGCTGATCGCTGAGATCCAGATAGATGAGCTGATGCTCGCAAGCTAGTTCGTTGCAGAGCGAGAGAAACCACTGCCGCTGCTTTCTGGTGTTGGCGGGAAAATCCATCACCACATTAGTGCCGACGTTTATCAGGCGCGCCACATGGTTTCTGATGAAGGATTTGATGAGGCTTGAGAAGTGAATATAGTCATCAAACGACTCAATCTGATTGGGGTAGTGGGCTGCCAGCCATTCATCTTCCGACAATAACAGCGCCCCGTTTTCATCGGCGATGAGCCTCGCCTTGGTCGACTTACCCGCGCCCATCTTGCCGCAGAAAAAGAAGAGTTTTCCCTTATGTGTCATCTACTGTCCCTTTATTGTCTCTTTTCCGGTTCAGGCCATTTATGCCACAGCCACATTAAACCATCGCCACATATTTGGGATGCGCGGCGATGCGTTTGAGCCATGATTGAATCGCCGGGTAGTGGCTGAGTTCGAATCCGCCTTCGTGGGCCACATGGGTGTAGCCATACAGAGCGACGTCGGCCGTGGTCAGCTGCTCACCAGTTAAATAGGGCGTCTCTTTCAGCTGGGCTTCCATCACCGCCAGCGCCTTATGGCCGCCTTGCTGTTTCGACTCATAGTCGGCGCGGCGATCGTCAGGCAGCCCGAGATACTTGGCGATAAAGCGCGCCACGGCAATATAGGGCTCATGGCTGTATTGTTCGAAGAACTGCCACTGCTGTACCTTGGCAAGGGCAAAGCTGTCTCTGGGCAGGAGTTCGCTACCGGCGGCGAGGTAGTTCAAGATGGCGTTGGATTCTGATAGATAGCGGCCATCGCTCAGTTCGAGCAGAGGGATCTTGCCGTTGGGGTTCTTGGCCAGAAACTCGCTATTGCCGGTATCGCCCGCGAGAATATCCACATGAATCCACTCATGTTCAATGCCCAGCAGGGCGCACAACAACTTCACCTTGTAGCAGTTACCAGACTGCAGATCGCCGTAGATTTTCACACATTCTCCTTAGGTCTTTCGCGCCTGCCAAACAGACGCTTTTTACTGAACTCGCTAATTACAAAGCACCTGAAGGCGGATCATCGCCAGCCGGGTCGCCGGACTCCAGATCCCGTTTCACCTCTTCCTGTTTAATGCGTTGCAATTTTTTGATCTCGCTGGGCGGGATAGGAAACAGCGAAATCAGAGGAAACAGCGCAAAGGCGAGATAGGCGCCGGCGGGCATCCCCTTGGCCCAACGGATTAACCTTGCCAGCACTAAAATCAGCAGGATAAACAGAGTACCCAGCATAAAATAGCTCAGCAGCGGCTCCCAACCACCTAGTCGCCCAACAAAATCCATTTGCTTACCCTATCAATTCATCGTCATAAGTTAAATGGGTGTCAGATAGGAAAAATCAAGCGGACCTAATGCCCTGGCAAAGGCAGAAACAGATGAAGTTAAATCGAAGAGACGTTGGATACCGGGTGTAGATGCATCTGCGGACGTCGATGGCAGGGCCAAAAATGTTCCCTACATATATTGGCATTTCCTACGTCCATGTAGGTCAGATGCCATCGTCGGGCCTACAGGGAAGTATTTACGGCGTGTAGCAGATGTATCTGCACATAAGCGAGCCGCAGGCTATAAATTGCAGCGAAGGTTCGACCTTCAAATTCACTTAATTAACAGCTGTGACGCTATGCGCCCACATTAATTATCCGGACACTAATTACAACGTGTCTCCATGCTCCTCCGCCGGGCAGGCGATAGATTACCATGAAGGTATGAACTAAAACTGACCAAGTCAGTCACAATGCTGCCTTCCGCAAATAATCGTGCCCCATTGCCGCCTGGCAATAAAAAACCACCCATTATTGGGTGGTTTTATGTTTCAGCGTCTAACGTTCAAGTGTGCAAGACCTGAACTTCAAGCCTTATTGATTCGAGAAATTATTCTCAACCAACTTCTGCTTGTTTTCCGCCTGTGGCACGTGACATTGAGTACAGTTGAAATACTCATAGTTGAGCTTGTTGTCGGCCAGGATGTGCGACGAGTGGATCTGGGTCGCCTTCATGCGCTTGGCTTTTTCCGGGCTGTGGCAGGTCATGCAGCCATTCTTCTTGATGCTGATATTGTAGTCCGCCTTGTGGGGGATCAGCGGTGGCTGGTGGACGAAGCCACGCTCGATGGCCTGACCCTTCTTAGGATAGGTCGGCATCTCGTCGGCCGCGCGGACCGCGGTGATCTCGCCTTTTCCGAGTGAACTGATGTTCACGGGTTCGGCCGCAGGCTTGCTTTGCTGACCGGAACAGGCACCTAGCGCCATCAGCGCGACTAAAGTGAGTACTTTTTTCATTGGTTGTTCTCCGCCTTTAGGGCAATTCGATTTTGATACTGGAAAACGCGTTGGGCGCAAACATCGATACATCGGCCACACTGGGTGCAATCGCTGTCGACTATCATGGGGTTGTCGCCCTTGAGGGCGGGCTTCAACACCTGCCGTTCTGGGCAGACCTCGAAGCAATCCATGCAGTTGTCGCATGCACTGGCATTGACCGCAGATACCTTGACCGGGCTCGCCTTGCCCAGCAGGGCAAACAGGGCGCCTGTGGGACACAGGTGACCACACCAGGCCCGTTCACTGATGAAGAGATCCAGCAAGAAGATCATCGCCAGTATCCACAGCCCGCTACCGGCACCAAACAGCAGGGCGCGATAGAGGATAGGCACTGGGTTGACCCACTCCCACACTGTTATCCCTGTGACCAGGGGCAGTAATAGCACCAGGGCCAGCAGGTAGTAGCGCAGGCCTCGAGGCATCTCGGCGGTGCGGGGCAGACGCAGCTTGCGCCTTAGCCAGCTCGCAGCATCGGTGACCAGGTTGACCGGGCAGACCCAGCTGCAGAACACTCGTCCACCCGCAAGCAGGTAGAAGAGGGCGATCAGCAGCGCGCCGACAAGCAGCGCGGTCTCGGGTAGGTGTCCCGTCATCAGCACCTGCAGGGTCACAAGGGGATCCGACAGGGGCACAGTGCCCAGTAGCTCGCTGGAAGAGAGATTGCCTTTGAGTACCCAGAGCCCCATCCAGGGGCCGATGGCAAAGGTGAGCAGCACACACAGCTGACTGGCACGGCGCAGGAACAGGAACTTGTGGGCGCGCCACCAGCCGAGTTCATCGATCGCCGCCTGAGCGAAACGTGTCTGAGCCGCACCTGGCGTCTTCATCTTCGTATTACTCATGCCGTTTGTCATAGTGTGAGCCCCTTGTTTAACATCTCAAGCGTGGTCTCTTCGGTGTTGATATAGGTATCGTGGGTTGCCGTCTTTCCGAGCGCGATATGGGCAGGCAATACCTTGATGGCCGCCTCTTCCAACACGCAGGCATGTTCACACTTGCCACAGCCGGTACAGGTGTCGCTGTTGACCGTGGGCAGGAACATGGCGTGGTGGTCGCTGCGTTGGTTGTGCTGCCGCTCGAGCGTGATGGCGTTGTCGATCAAGGGGCAGACGCGGTAACAGACGTCACAGCGCAGGCCCTTGAAGTTGAGGCAGTTTTTCTCGTCGATCAGTACCGCTATCCCCATCTTGGCCTCGTCGATATTGGTCAAGGCGTGATCCAGCGACCCAGAGGGACAGGCCTTCACACAGGGGATATCTTCGCACATCTCACAGGGCACAGTGCGCGCCGTGAAATAGGGCGTGCCCGTCGGTGCCCCCTCAAACCAGCGTGCCAGTTTCAGGGTGTCGTAGGGGCAGGCCTGTACACAGAGTCCGCAGCGTACACAGGCCGATAAGAAATCTTGCTCATCTAACGCGCCAGGCGGTCGAATCGCCATAGGATCAAGGTGTGAGGATTGCTTGGCAACCCCACTGACGCCCAATCCCAAGAGGCCCATGGCACAGCCTGCCTTAGCCGTAGTGGCTAAGAACTGGCGGCGATTGACCCCCTTGGCTTTGCTATTGCGATTGACCTGGCTCATATCTAGCTCTTCATATCTGATGTTTGACTCAAGCGATTAAAGGGTTCGATGAACCGCTTTAGGCTTTCATCACTTTTACCGGACACTTCTTGAAATCCGTCTCTTTCGAGAGGGGATCCGTGGCGTCCAGTAACAACTTGTTGACCAGTTGGCGCGCGTCGAAGAATGGCATAAATACCACGCCTCGTGGCGGTTTGTTCCGGCCTTTGGTTTCAACACGTGTCTTGACTTCACCGCGAGGCGAGGCCACGACCACTTCATCACCACGCTTAAGACCACGGGCCTTGGCGTCGTCCGGATGCATGAAGATCTGTGCATCTGGGTAGGCGCGGTACAGCTCAGGTACGCGGGCGGTCATAGACCCTGTATGCCAATGCTCGAGCACACGGCCCGTCGACATCCAGAGATCGTATTCTGCGTTAGGCTCTTCCGCGGCAGGCTCGTAAGGCAGGGCGAAGATCACCGCCTTACCGTCTGGCTTACCATAGAAATTATAGCCTTCACCTGCTTTGACATAGGGGTCACTACCTTCGACGAAGCGGCGCAGCGTCTCCTTGCCTTCGACCACAGGCCAGCGCAGGCCACGGGTCTCGTGGTAGGTGTCGAAGTCGGCTAAGTCGTGGGCATGGCCGCGACCAAACTGGGCGTACTCCTCGAAGATACCCTTCTGCAGGTAGAAGCCGAAGGCTTCTGACTCGTCGTTTAGCTCGCCCTTGCAGTCTGAGGTGGGGAACTTGTTGATCACCCCGTTGGCAAACAATACGTCGTAGAGCGTCTTGTCGGCGTATTCAGGCTTCTTGGCCACCAGCTCGGCGGGCCAGACTTCTGACACCTTGAAGCGCTTAGAGAACTCCACCAGCTGCCAGAGATCTGACTTGGCGCCTTCGGGTGCCTTCACCTGCTGGTGCCACATATGGGTACGGCGCTCGGCGTTACCATAGGCACCTTCCTTCTCGACCCACATGGCGGTCGGCAGGATCAGGTCGGCGGCCATGGCGGTGACCGTTGGATAAGGATCCGAGACCACGATGAAGTTGTCTGGGTTACGGAAGCCCGGATAGATCTCATCGTTGATGTTAGGACCGGCCTGCATGTTGTTGGTACACATGGTCCAGTAACAGTTGAGCTTGCCATCTTTGAGCATGCGGCTCTGCAGCACGGCGTGGAAGCCAGGCTTAGGCGGAATCGTGCCTTCCGGCAGCTGCCACAGCTTCTCGGTGACGGCTCTGTGCTTAGGATTGGCCACAACCATGTCGGCTGGTAGACGGTGGGCGAAGGTACCCACTTCACGGGCGGTACCACAGGCTGATGGTTGACCCGTCAGCGAGAATGGGCTGTTACCTGGGGTGGCTATCTTACCTGTCAGCAGGTGGATGTTGTAGAGCATGTTGTTGGCCCACACACCACGTACGTGCTGGTTGATACCCATGGTCCAAAGGCTCATGATCTTCACGCTTGGATCGGCGTAAGCCTTGGCCAGAGTCTCGAGTTTTTCAGGCTCGACGCCACTCATCTTGGCGGCATATTCCAGGGTATAGGTGCTGACGAACTTGGCGTACTCGTCGAAGCTGATGGCGGTCGACTTGCCGTTACCTGGGTTCTTGGCCTTCTTCTCTAGCGGATGGTCTGGACGCAGTCCATAGCCGATATCTGTGGTGCCCAGGGCAAACTTAGTATGCTTGCTGACGAACTCTTTGTTTACCGCGCCATTCTGTATGATGTAGTTGGCGATGAAGTTGAGGATCACCAGATCAGACTGAGGGCGGAACACCATAGGGTTGTCGGCGAGATCGAAGCTGCGGTTCTCGAAGGTCGACAGCACATGCACGCGGCTGTTTGGCTTGCTGAGGCGGCTGTCTGACAGGCGTGCCCACAGGATCGGGTGCATCTCGGCCATGTTGGCGCCCCAGAGTACAAACTGATCGGCGGCTTCTAAGTCGTCGTAGCAGCCCATAGGCTCGTCGATACCGAAGGTACGCATAAAGCCACCCACGGCCGATGCCATACAGTGACGGGCGTTTGGATCTATGTTGTTGGTGAGGAAACCTGCCTTGTGCAGCTTAGACGCGGCGTAGCCTTCCCATACCGTCCACTGGCCAGAGCCGAACATGCCGACGGCGGTAGGACCCTTGGTCTTGAGGGTGTTTTTCCACTTCTCGGCCATGGTGTCGAAGGCCTTGTCCCAGCTGACCGGGGTAAACTCACCCTCTTTGTCATACTGGCCGTCCTTCATGCGCAGCAGCGGCGTGGTTAGCCTGTCTTTACCGTACATGATTTTGGATAGGAAATAGCCCTTAATACAGTTAAGGCCCTTGTTGACCGGACTTTCTGGATCGCCCTTGGTGGCAACGACTTTGCCGTTATTGGTGCCGACCAAAACGCTACAGCCCACGCCGCAGAAACGGCAGGGGGCCTTATCCCACTTGATGTTGTCATTCTGCTCAGCGGCTTCAACGATCTTCACTGGCAGAGTGACGCCAACCGTGGTCGCAGCGGCAACTGCGGCGTTGGCTTTTAGAAACTCGCGACGGCTAATGCTCATGGTGTTTCCTCACTCTTTTCTTCTATTGGTTCAACTTGGTGATAGACAAGACTGCTTGATAACACCCCGCTAAGGGCGTTAATGGCTTCGACGTTATCGAGGATCGCACCTTGGGTGGCCCCCTCCAGAGTAATGATGAACTTACCCTCGTCGGTGACGGCGTGAATATCCGCACCCGCAAGGGCGTTGATATCCTCTGTAACTTTTGCGACCTGGCCGGGGGCGGCGTGTACCACCAGGCTGGTCACATGATATTCCTGTGTCATGGGTTAACCCTTCTGTGGCGGCCTTGCTTCCCGGGATATTGGCGATATTTAGGGACTTGGCCGCATTAGGATAGGATTCAGTCTAATCCTTGCTTTTGATAGGGGTATACCTCTTGAGAGGTAACTGGAGCTTTTGTAGATCGAGATCAAAGTTTTTCGTGTGACCTGCCTCTCAGTTCGAAATTTAAACAGTTTTTAGGGCTGGACAACTTAGGTTTTCAAACACCTTAACAGTCGTTAATTTGCTCAATTTGGCATCGGGGCGTATAACCAAAAGAGGGGCAAAGGTGATATCTGCCCCTGCGGCGAAAGCCCAAGCTTAGTTGGGCTGGCGCTAATTTAGTGATTTGGGTTTTGCCCGGGAGGGAGCTAGCTATGACACAGGAAAATACGCGGGAGATCCCCGTATGGGATCTCTTTATTCGTCTGTTTCATTGGTCCTTGGTGCTGCTGTTTACCCTGACTTATCTCACCGAGGGTGAGGATGAATGGATGCTGGTGCACAGCTACGGCGGCTATATCATCTTAGGTATATTGGCGCTACGTATTATCTGGGGGCTGGTGGGCACTCGATATGCCAGATTCAGCAGTTTTGTCAGGCCTCCGGCCCAGGCGATGGAGTACCTCAAGCAGCTCTTTGCCGGCAGGGCGAAAGATTATCTGGGCCATAATCCCGCCGGCGGCCTGATGATAGTGGCGCTGATCGTCTGCGTCTCGCTGACGGCGCTGACCGGCATGGCGCTCTACGCCACCACAGGCCATGGCCCGCTGGCTGCCACCTTTGTGGCAACTTGGCCCGATGGGGCGCTGGAGGAGGTGCATGAGTTCTTCGCCAACTTCAGCCTGACGCTGATTGTGGTGCATATCGCCGGGGTGATCGTCGGCAGCCTGGCCCACAGGGAGAATCTGGTGCGGGCCATGTGGACCGGTAAGAAGCGCAGGCCGCTGCCTTAGTCAGAATTTCCCCTTTTCGCTAGGGCGCAGTTCGAGCTAGTAGCCGGTCAGCTCCATATAGCCTTGGCCTCGATGGGAGCCGCTTACCTGTATTGGGCCCTCCCAGTAGCGCACGCTGAGCGGCATCAAGCTGTTTGGGTTAAGGGGCGAGATGTTGAGGTTTAACTGCTCGCTGGGAATGGCTATCTGCCAGGCGATGGGGTAGTTGGCCCCGTCTATCTTGTGCCACTCAGTCGCTTTCATCCTGATGCCACTGCTCGCTATGTTGCGGCCGCTGCCGTCGGCGAACATGCGCCGCGCACTGTAAAAGGAATCTCCCTTAGATCTGAGTTGGAACAGCATCAGGGTAGAGGCTTCGTCGAGGCGCAGGGCGAACCAGTCCCAGCCCTGCTGCTGACGGGTGAGAAACTGCGAGCTCCACTCCCTGTCCAGCCAACCCTGCCCGCTGACGCCGTGAACCTTGCCATCCAGGGTGACACTGCCGGTGATCGCGATGAAGGGTTGGCTGTAGTAGTAGGAGGCCACCTCGCCATCCGCGCTCTTGATGCTGTAGCCCTCATCCCCCTGTCGCTGATACGGCGCGCCGCTACTCAGTGTTAACTGATAGCTAAAGTCGTCGCTGTTAACCGTTAGTGTCGCCGGAAACAGATCGTCTCCTTCGCTCTGCCAGCGCCAGTCATCCAGGGCTATGGTGAGCGGTGAGGCCTTTGTCCCCGCCAGCTTGGGGTAGGCGCGAGACCAGCGCTCACTCGCCTTATGGGTCTCACTGGTGGTGACCGCGCTGTGGGCCATGTAGAGCTGCTTGGTCGCCCAGGATGTTTCTGGCTTTGGTTTCTCTGACTTTAGTTTCTCTAGCTTTGGCGCTTTTGAAGTCGGCGACTCTTTTGTGCCAGGAGATTGTGGTGAATCGAGTGAACTAGGTAAGAGAGCGATGCGAAACTGGGTCCATTGCAGCCCCAGCGGTTCGCCCGTATCTGTGGTGAGGTTGGCGGTGAGATACCACCATTCCTGTCTGAAGTCATCGTGGGCCAGATGATCTTTAGGAAAGCTAAGTGGTTTTCCCGGAAGCACTTTGGCGTAGCCGCCAGACGTTGAATCAGAACCAGAAGCTGAGCCCATGAGATCCCCCATGCCTTTCGACTCCTGTTTGGGCGCGTCGCAGCCCAGCAGCATAAGGCTAGGTAGCAAGAGGGCCGTTAGCATTAGCGCTATCATTCCATGGTGTTGCCGGCGCGTCATATGACCTCCCGTTGCAGGCTCGACACCAGGGGGCGTCTGGTTTGTTGATAGAGGGGGAAGGCGAGTGCCAGCGTGCTGGCCAGCAGCGCCAGTCCCACCAGCTCGAGGTAGGCGAGCCAGTCCCACACCATGGCGATGGTCCAGCCGAAGGCCTGCAGGGTCACCTTATGGATCAGCAGGTACCCCAGCAGGGCGCCCGTCGGCAGGGCCACCAGACAGGTGAGCAGTACCATGAGCAGCATCTGGCCAACCACCAACCACACCAGCTGACGGCGATTGACCCCCAGGGCGTAGAGGCGCGCGATAGGTGCCAGGCGTGCCTGGGTCAACATGTAACAGGCGCTGAACAGGCCGATGGCGGCCACCATCAGGGTCAGGCTGTTAAGCACCTGGGTGATGGAGAAGGTGCGCTTGAACATGGTGATCGCCTGAGCCTTGATATTCTCCTGGCTGTAGACCAGCGCGTCTGGCAGTTGGAAGCGCGTCTGGATCTGCTGGCTAAACCCGGTCACATCAGTGCTCAGGGTGAGGGCCAGACTCAAGGGCGTCTCACTAAGGTTAGCCCTGCGCCACAGGGCTGGCGGGATGATCACCTCGCCGTAGGGATTTCCATAATCATAATAGATGGCGCCTATGGTGAGTTCGGCCTCGCCCAGGGCCGCTATCTGTATCTTATCACCCAGCTGCTTATCCTGCTTGATGGCGAAGGGCTCGCTGACTAAGGCGAGTGGCTTAGTCTCGGGATCGGCCGAGAAAAAATCTCGCCACAGATCCGGCCTCGCCTGCTTGATGATGGTGGTGTGCTCGATGGAGTAGGGATCCCGGGTCAGCAGGAAGATGGGCGTCTGTTGGTAGTGACTCTTGAGTAGCCACTGCTTGTAGAGGCCGGTCACCTCGGGGGCCTGGCTCAGCGCCTTCTCCACCTCGGCCATCTGGCTGGCAGGTGGGCGCAGGTAGAGCTGGGCATGGAGCCTGGCGTCCAGCCACTGCTTGAGGGTGATCTCGAAGCTCCCCACCAGGCTGTTCATGGCGATATTGGCGGTGAGCGCCAGCAGCATGGCCATCATGGCCAGCGACAGCGGCGCCAGCAGCTCCCGGGTCTCACTGATCTGATAGCCGATAAGCCCCTTGGGGCTGATTCTCTGTAGCAGGCCGATGAGCTGCCTGAGCAGATAAGGCAGGGCCAAAGGAATGGCGATCACCACCAGACCCAGCAGCGCCATGGTGAATCGGTAGTCTTGGCTGAGCGGCATCAGGATAAGGGTCATGATGCCCAGCGTGCAGGCCAATAGCATGAGGCGATTCTGCGCCGGCTGGCTGCTGCGCTGCTGACTGAGCTGGCCGCTGCTCTGGGCGAGGGGCTGATTGAGCATCTGCCTCAAAAGGGAGCCGCAGGCTAGCAGGGCGGCGATCAGGGTCAGCAGGCTAGCTTGGGCCAGCCACTGCCAGCGCCAGCTTCCCGGCAAGATGTTGGCGCCATAGAGCTGCTCTAGGGTGACAGACACCATAGGCTGTAGCCAGAAGCTCAGCTGTAGCCCGAGGAAGAAGCCGATGAGTGAGCCCAGTAGCACCAGCAGGGTGAGCTCCAGCCCCAGCGCGAGCATGATGGCGGCGCGGCGCACGCCCTGTTGCTGCAGCTGGATAATCAGCCGTTTACGTTTGAGCAGGCTGTAGCGCACGCCGTTATAGGCGATAAACAGGCCGACGATAAAGGCCAGCAGGCTCATGGCGGTGAGGTTGAGATGAAAGCTGTTGGTGAGGGCCTTCATCGCCTCGCCGTTATCGCTCTCTACCAGCTCGCCCCGGCCGATGAGTAAGGATGTAAGGCGCTGCTGTTGACGCTCGCCGGGCGGGTCAAACAGGGCGATATAACTGAGCTCGCCCGGCTTGCCCAGTAGCTGCTGGGCCAGGGAGATATCCATCAGCAGGCGATCGCCTAGCTTGTAACTCTCATCGACCGCCACCACCTGGAGATGCATGCCGTTGAGGCTAAGCCAGGGCTCTGGCAATCGCTTGGCGTTGGCCTCACTCATCACCACAATTGGCTCGCCCGCCAGCATGGCCGCCAGGGGCAGGGGGCCGCTCATGGGCACCTTGCTATCTGATGGCTCGTCTGTTTGCGGCTTGTTTTTACTGTTTGGCGCTAAGGCGGAGAGGGCGGCGATAAGATCGCTGCCGGTGACTTGCCAGCGGTGCTGGGCGCTATCCAGGGCCGAGCCTTGAAGCACCGCCAGGCTGTGGTGGAACCCTTGGGCCCTGAGATCAAAATAGAGGTTCTCAGAGAGCGCCTTACCCGGCAGCGGGGTGACAAGATTGCTGGCCTGGCCGCTCAGCAGCTCGTTGGCCTGGCCATAGCTGTCGATGGCGCTCTCGTTGGTGGCCCTGACGCCGGTCAGCAGGGTGACCGCCAGCACTATGCCGATCAGTATCGCTCCGGCCTGCAACGGCGCCTTCTTGTAGTGGGCGACGAATACCCTGAGGGTAAGACGGGTGGCTCGCAGCAGCGCCTTGGCGCCGTCTCTGGCCTGACTGTTAACAACTAGGCTACTCATGCACCCGACCAAGATCCAGGTGCCAACGGCGCTGCATGAAGGCAGCGCACTCCATGGAGTGGGTCACCATCAAGATGCTGGTGTCGTGCTCGGCCGCCAGGGTGCAGATAAGCGCCATCACCTCCAGGCTGGTGGTCTGATCTAGGTTGCCCGTGGGTTCGTCCGCCAGCAATAATGCTGGCTTGTGGGCCAGGGCCCGGGCGATGGCCACCCTTTGCTGTTGACCGCCAGACAAGGCCTCCACGTGACGCTTGAGCAGGGGCCTTAGCCCGAGCGCGTCGACCAGATGATCGCACCAGGCGTTCCAACCGTCTCCCTGCAGGTGCAGGGGAAAGGCGATGTTGTCTTCGACATTGAGCGGGGTGAGCAGGTTAAATTGCTGGAAGACGACGCCTAGTTGGTGGTGTCTGAACTGGCTCCAGCGGCTGTCGTCCCAGGTTCGGGTATCTTGGGTTAATAGGGTGAGGGCGCCACTGCTGGGGCGCTCGAAACCGGCGATGATATTGAGTAGCGTGCTCTTGCCGCTTCCACTCGGGCCGGTGAGGGCAACCGTCTCGCCGAGGGCGAGCTCTAGGTCGAGCCTGTCCAGCACAAGATGAAACTTATCGCCGTCGTTAAAGCCCTTTGAGATCTCGCTCAGGGTCGCGACACTCGTCATTGCCAGTCCTTATCCTTTGATCGCCCAAGCGCTGAAGTTGGCTTGCGGCAGGCTTTCCATTAAAGCCATAGCCCATTAAATCAATAGCCCATTAAACCCATTGATAACTCTATCGATAGCAGATTGCAACCGCCAACCAGAGCCAATAGACAGGGTTATAATTAAATACCAATCGTAGTAAGTAACTGATCATTTTAGCTTGTTAAAATGCCCGATAACGGCGTTAGTATTTTTGATTGTAGAATAACTACTTATCAAAAATTCTGCCTTGTTCTCGAACGTTTTTTCCGCGCTATTTCTGATCACTTATTTACCGTGATTGGTATTACTTACGTAGCGCCTCGAGCAAAGGATCTATCGTCGTGAAACCTCATGCACTTGATGTTGGATTTTTACTTTCAGATGGCGGCTCAGGGGCTGGTGAAAAGCGGCTTATTTTTCACCTGTTTAATCGAGTGTTCGACCAAAGGTAAAGATCGCGCTAACTGGTTGATTGTCGATGGGCAAGGTGATTTAATGAGCAAGTATTTTTCTGGTTCATCATGAAGTTAGCAAGTTTTCACTATTTGAAGAGCAGAGTCTTTCGTGTCGGAAAACGGCCCCAGGCAGACACGGGAGTGGGTGAGCTTACCCGTTACTTAGTCAAGTCATGAAACTGGCACTGAGTGGGTGAGCCGTGGCAGGCCTGCGCGCCGCTAAGCCGATTGCACTGTGGAATATGGACATGAGCAGACTTCGTACCTTTCGTAGCCGGATAATCGTACAGATTGCCTTACCCCTTATCGCCATCATGGCCATGGTGTTGAGCCTGATCGCCTGGTTTAACTACCGGGCCGAAGAGAGCTACCTCTATGGCGATCTCGAGAAGCAGGCCGAGATGGTGGCCAGCAGGGTGCATCATTTTCTCTCCTTCGCCGAGAAGGATACCCGCACCTTTGCCGACCTCTTAGGCCAGATGAGTCGCGATCAGCTGCTCGAGCAAGGTGGCGAGCTCAAGGCATTGCTGACCCGGCGCCTGGAGCGCCAAAGCGACTTCTATGCCAGCGCCATCGCCTTTCGCCCCAGCCTGACGGCTAATCAGCAGTCCTATGCCCCCTATGTCTACCGGGATCAGGACGGCGTGAAGTTCCTGGATATCGGCGCCGACAGCTATGACTACACCGACGGCCAATGGGCCTGGTGGAGCGAGGCGATAGACAAGCCTCAGGGCTATTGGTCGCTGCCCTATTTCGACGAGGGTGCCGGCAACATCTTGATGATCACCTTCTCCCAGCCCTTCGGCCCCTCAAGCCCCTATTGGGGCGTGGTGACAGTGGATCTGGCCCTGGACGCTCTGCCGGCCATGGCGGGGATCGATGCCGATCGCATGCTGGTGTTGGATGACAAGGGACGGCTGATCTACCACAAGGATGCGCAGCTGCTGATGTCCCAGGGCACAGATAAGTGGCTCGCCCCATCAAATGACAACGGCGACTTCATCACCCTGCTCCAGTCGGCTAAATCTGGTAACAGCCGCATGCTGGCCGCCGATGGTCAGGCCTATCTTGCCAGCGTGGGCGTGGTGCCTAAGCTCAACTGGCGGGTAGTGATCATGACCCAAGAGGACAAGCTCTCCCATCAGCTCTACATGGGGCTCTCCTCTCTGGTGCTTACTCTGCTGCTGATCTCCGCCGTGCTCTATCTAACGGGTTATCTCACCGCCAGACGCCTGTCACTGCCCATCGAGCGTCTGGCCGCCGGCATAGTGGCCTTCGGCGCCGGTAAGACCAAACATATCGAAGGCACCCGGGGCGCGGTGACCGAGGTGGAGACCCTGACGGACAAGTTTAACGAGCTGGCCGAGGTGCTGGCCCAGCGCGAGCAAGCGCTGCTGGATTCACGCGGCAATCGTTTCGCCAAGCTGATCGATGGCATGAGTGACAAGTCCTTCTACTGCTCGCTGGAGCCCGATGGTCAGATCGCCCAGGTCTCTGCCGGAGTGGAGAAGGTGTTGGGAGTCAGCCCGGATCTGCTCAAGCGTAAATATCAGCGGATGTTCTCCGACAACCCCATCAATGAGGCGAACTGGGAGTACATGGACAGCGCCCTGCAGGGCAATAGTGTACCGCCCCACCAGGTGGAGATGATCGCCGCCAACGGCAGTGTGCGTCGCCTGGATCTCTTCATGCAGCCGCTATTGTCGGACAACGGCGAGCTGCTCTCCATCGAGATGCTGTTTAACGATGTGACCGAACAGTTCTCGGCGGCGGCCTGGTCTAACGCCGTGCTGGAATCGGCCCCCGAGGCTATGTTGATCGTCGACGAGCAGGGCCAAGTCGTCTTCAGCAACAGTTGCTGCCAGCAGTTGTTTGGCTTTGATGCCCAGCAGATGCTGGCGCTGAATGTCGACCAGCTGGTGCCCGATAGCGTCAAGCATCATGAGGCCCTAAGAGCCAAGTTTATCGGCGAAGGGGTGGATCGTCGCATGGGTCTTGGGCTGGGGAAGACGCTCAAGGCCAAGAAGGCCGACGGCAGCCTGTTTCCGGTGGAGATCAGCCTTGGGCTGCTGCCCGCCGACAGCGATGGACTGCGCCAGGTGGCGGCCTCGATACGGGACATGACAGAAGAGTTGGCCACCGCCAAGCGGATCAAGGACAGCGAGAGTCGTTTCCGAGGCCTGGTGGGCAACATTCCCGGCGCCGTCTACCGCACCCGATTAGGCGAGCAGTGGGTGATGGAATATGTCAGCGACAACATCGCCGAGATCACCGGCTATCCCGCCGCCGACTTTATCGAGAACAAGAAGCGGGTCTTTGCCAGCCTGATCCTGGAGGCGGACAGGGAAGCCACCGACACGGCGATCAACAAGGGGATCGCCGAGCAGCAGAGCTTCGAGGTGCAATACCGTATTCATCACCGGGATGGCAGCCTGCGCTGGGTGCACGAGAAGGGCAAGGCCAGCTATGACGATGAAGGCAATGCCCTCTGGTTCGATGGCAGTATACAGGATGTCACCCAGAGCAAGCTGGCCCAGGAGAAGATTGCCCAGTCCCAGCAGCAGCTGGAGACGATCACTGAGTCGATCCCCAACACCGTCTATCAGCTGCGTTGGATAGCCAACGATCAGCGCTACTTCACCTTCCTCTCCCGCGCCTGCATCACCACCCTGGGTTTTCACCGGGATCAGCTGCTGGCGAACTTCGACCTGGTGGCCGATTGCATCATAGAGTCGGAGCGGGCCCGCATCATTCGCGCCCTCTCCGGCGAGAGCGCCTCTGGGCTCAAATGGATTGAAGAGTTTCGCTACCAACACCCCACCGGCGAGCAGCGCTGGCTACAGGCGGGGGCCAGGGGCGATCGTCAGGACGATGGCAGCATAGTCTGGAACGGTTACCTGATGGATATCAGCGAGCGCAAGCAGATGGACAGGGAGCTGGCCAAGCGCGAGGCGCACTTTAGGGCTCTGTTCGATAACGCGGGTATCGGCATAGTCAATGTCGACGATCGCGGCGTTATCTTAGATTGCAACGAGCAGTTCAGCCAATACCTGCAGCTGCCGATCGAGCGGCTCAAGGGCAGTCTCTTCTTCGATTATCAGGACCCTGAGCAGGGGCTCGAGGCCAAGAACAGCTTTAAACACCTGATGAGCGACGGCGCCGACAGCGTCAAGTTGGAGATCCGTCTGCTCAACCAGGCCGGCGAGGCCAGGTGGATGGACGTCAACATGACCGGCCTGTCGGACAAGCAGGGGGAATATCGCTCCGCCGTGCTCTCCATGGCGGATATCAGCTCCCTCAAGCTACTCTCCGAGGAGCTGACCCAGGCCAAGGATGTGGCCGACGCCGCCAGCAAGGCAAAGAGCGACTTTTTGGCCAACATGTCCCACGAGATCCGCACGCCGATGAACGCCATTATCGGTATGTCGCAGCTATGTCTACAGACCAGTTTGGATAAGAAGCAGCAGAACTATGTGGAAAAGATCGACCGCGCCTCCAAGTCGCTGCTGGGGATCATCAACGACATCCTGGACTTCTCCAAGATAGAGGCGGGCAAGCTGGATATCGAGGCGGTGCCCTTCCAGCTCGATACCATGCTGGAAGATCTCAGCGACATGTTCTCGGTCAAGGCCGCCGACAAGCAGCTCGAGCTGCTGTTTGCCGTGGCGCCCAACATTCCCCGCCATCTTGTGGGGGATCCGCTGCGACTCAGTCAGGTGTTGATCAATTTGATGAACAACGCCATCAAGTTTACCGAGCAGGGCGAGGTGATGCTGTCGATCAGCCAGCTGGTGCGCGAGGATGAGGAGATACTGCTCAAGTTCAGCGTGCGCGACAACGGCATAGGCCTCACCGAAGAGCAGCGCGGCAAGCTGTTCCAGTCCTTTAGTCAGGCCGACAGCTCCACCACCCGCAAGTATGGCGGCACCGGCCTTGGGCTGGCGATCTGCAAGCAGCTGGTGGAACTCATGGGCGGCGAGATCGGCGTCGAGAGCCAGTTCGGCAACGGCAGTACCTTCTTCTTCAGCGTGCGCTTCAAGGTCGCCGACAATCAGCTGATCAAGGTGGCCCAGGAGCTGGAAGGAATGCGGATTCTGGTGGCCGACGACAACGCCACCGCCCGGGATATTCTGCGCAGCACTCTCGAAAGCATGGGCTTTACTGTGGATACGGTGCGCAGCGGCGCCGAGGCGCTCAGTCGCTGTCAGGAGACCGACTATGGGGTGGCGCTGATCGATTGGCGCATGCCTGAGATGGACGGCCTGGAGACGGCGCGGCGACTGCTGAGCGAGCGCGCTAACCCGCCCAAGACGCTGATCGTCTCGGCCCATGCCGACGGTGATTTTATTGACAAGGCGGAGCAGGCGGGGATCTCGGGTTATATCACTAAGCCGATCAGCGCCTCACGCCTGTTGGACGGCATCATGTCGGCCCTGGGTAAGCAAGGCGCCATGCCGGTGCGGCGCAAGGGCAGTGAGATAAGCCCCGCCCTGCTGGCGCAGCTCAAGGGCAAGCGCATCCTGCTGGTGGAAGACAACGAGATGAACCAAGAGGTGGCCAGCGAGTTCCTCGAGCAGGTGGGGGTGATCCTCTCGATTGCCGAGAATGGTCAGGTGGCGCTGGAGAAGCTGGCCATGCAGAGCTTCGACTTGGTGCTAATGGATTGTCAGATGCCGGTAATGGATGGCTATCAGGCCACCGCCGAGCTGCGTAAGCGTCCCGAGTTGGCAGACCTGCCGGTGATCGCCATGACGGCCAACGCCATGGCTGGGGATAAGGAGATGTGCCTGCGCGCCGGTATGAACGACCATATCGCCAAGCCTATTGAGGTGTCGCTGCTCTACAAGACGCTGCTGGAATACCTGGGGGATGACAGTCAGGTCATAGAGGAGACCAGCACTGAGCAGACACATCAGCACAGTCAGGATGCCTATTGGCCACAGCACCCGGCGCTGGATATCGACAAGGGACTGCAGCTGGTGCAGAACTCGGCGCGTCTCTACCGGCGGATATTCGAGCGTTTCTATACGGGTCAGTCCCGCTGCGCCGAGCTTATCGCCACCGCACAGCGTGAGGGCAAGCAGGAGGAGGCGGTGCGTTACGCCCACACCCTCAAGGGGGTGGCCGGTAACCTCTGTTGCCCCGAGCTGGTGACCCTGGCCAAGCAGGTGGAGCAGACACTCAGCGATTCGATCCAGGCCGATGTGACAGAGGCGCTGACTCAGATGGGTGAGCTGTTAGACAGCCTGTGCGCCACCATAGGCGACTGGCTCAGTCAGACCGGGGCCGAGACGCTGCCGCAAGAAGATGGCACCGAGCCCGGGGCGGCTACCGATGCGCCAGCCATGTCGGCCCAGGAGCTGGATGCCGCCATCAAGGAGCTGCTCAAGATGCTGGAGGAGGCGGACGCCGAGGCGGTGGAGAAGCTGCAGGCGATCCGCGATCGTCTACCTAAGTCACTGGCTAATAAGATAGCGCCCGTGCTCAACATGGTGAACGCCTATCAGTTTGACGAGGCGATCGAGCTGGTGGAGGAGATCTTTAGCTAGGCTTTACGCATGGCTAGGCTTTACGCCGTGACTAAGTGTGAGTGAGCTGGCTGATCGTGATAGTCGCTTGGGGCGTATGACAAAGAGGGATGGCAAGATTTGGCCGCGCGCCGCTTCGAAGGGCTGCGGGGCCTTAGGCGTGTAGGAACTATACTCAAACAGCTGAGTATCACAGGGTGCAACGGGAGAAGGGATTGATGGAGAAAGCCACGGTATTGGTTGTAGACGATACCCCGGAGAATATCGATATCTTAGTGGGTATTCTTGGGGATGAGTATAAGGTGAAGGTGGCGATCGACGGGCCTAAGGCGCTGACGATCGCAGGCAAGAGCGCGCCTGACATCATCTTGCTCGACGTGATGATGCCGGGCATGAATGGCTATGAGGTGTGTAAGCGGCTTAAGCAAGAGCCTTTGACGGCGCACATTCCGGTGATCTTCGTCACCGCCCTGACCGACGTGGCCGACGAGACCCAAGGCTTTGAGCTGGGGGCGGTGGACTATATCACCAAGCCGGTCAGTGCCCCTGTGGTTAAGGCGAGGGTGAAGACTCATCTGTCGCTGTACGATCAGAAACGCCTGCTGGAACAGGAGGTGAAGGCCAGGACCCGTGAGCTGGAGGTGACCCGGCTTGAGATCATCCGCCGCCTGGGCCGCGCCGCCGAGTATAAGGACAACGAGACGGGGATGCATGTTATCCGCATGAGTCACTATGCCCGTCTGCTGGCCCGCCAGGCCGGGATGTCGGAACATTTCTGTGAGCTTATCTATAACGCCTCGCCCATGCACGACATCGGCAAGATAGGCACGCCGGACGCTATTTTGAAGAAGCCCGCCAAGTTAGACGATGAGGAGTGGCGAGAGATGCAGCGTCACGCCGAGATAGGCGCCGAGATCATCGGCGAGCATCCGGATCCCATGCTGGAGATGGCGCGGCGTATCGCCCTGACCCACCACGAGAAGTGGGATGGCTCGGGCTATCCTAAGGGGTTGAGCGGCGAAGAGATCCCCATCGAGGGGCGCATAGTGGCCATTGCCGATGTGTTCGATGCCCTGACCTCGATTCGTCCCTACAAACAGGCCTGGAGTGTGGAGGATACCCTGGCGCTGATCGATCGCGAGGCGGGTAAGCACTTCGATCCCGAGCTGGTGACCCATTTCAAGGCGATCGTCGATGACGCGGTGAAGATCCGTGACAGCCATCAGGACAAGGAGTGATCAGTAGTCAGATGGCGCTGAGGACTAGGCTCTGAGCGTTAGGCACAGAGTTTTGAAGATAGAGCCGTACATTAAAAAAGGCGCCATTGGCGCCTTTCTTCGTTAAATCTGAGCTTACTCTTCATCTAGGGAGTAGGGCAGCGGCACTAGGGTGAGAACTGATGCCTCATCGCCCGCCACTCTCAGCTGAGCCGTTAACGGCGTATCGTTGGGCAGTACGGCGCTCAGCAGCAGCTGACCGTCACGCTGCACGGCTTCTACAATGGTGCCGGCGCGGCGATAACCTTCATCGTCTTCCAGTTTCATCTCGAGCTGACTGTCGTCATCTATCGCCACACTGGCCGAGCCTTGGACGATATAGAGGGCGCGCTTGTTGCCGCCGCGATACTTCATGCGGGCCACGGTCTCCTGACCCATGTAGCAGCCCTTGGTGAAGCTGATGCCATCGACCGCCTGCACGTTACACATCTGCGGCACAAACTGGCTCTGATGACGGGCATAGATATTAGGCAGACCGGCGGCGATCTCGACCGCCTGCCAGGCGCTGAAGTCATAGATCGGCTGGTCTATCTTAGCTAGCAGATCAGCTTGGGTATCGCGCTTGACCGCTAAGATAAAGCGTTCGCCGTCTCTTAGGATGACGCCGCCAGGGATCTCGGTGAGCTCGGCTGTGGTCTCGCCGAAGGTCTGGGCTATCCAGGCAGGGGCCTGCTCGCCGCTGACGCCCATTAGACACCAGTCGTCGCTGGCATCGACCAGTTCTGCCTTGCTGAACACGGCATATTTCTGCAGCTGCGGCAGGTCCAGCGCCAGCGTCTCTCTTGGCATCATCATCAGCAGTGCATCTTGATGGGCGAAGGTTCTGAAGCTTGCCAGCATCTTGCCCTTAGGATCGCAGTGGGCGCCCCAGCGCCACTGATTGGCCGCCAGAGAGGTGATATCTGTGGTCACCTGACCGTGGATGAAAGTCCGTGCCTGCTCGCCGGTTACAGAGATAAGGCCGAGATGGGAGAGTTGGCTGAAAACGATGGCGGGTTGCGCCTCATTGAGGGGCCACTGAGGTTGAGAAACGGTAAGCGTCATATCATGTTCCTGGGCGAATGGGCAGATTTGGGGTTGCCCGGTTAAGGGCTCATTATCATCAATATAGGGGCGCGGGGAAAAATTTAAAGGGGCCAGGGGAGGAATCTTTCAAATGATTAAGGCCAATCTTTAAAATTATGATCCCTAAACGCTTTTGGTTTGGCATGCCAGACTGATTAGCGATTAGCGGCGCCGCGAGCTTCTTAGGCTCCACAGGCCAAACAGGACAATCGCCAGCCCAAGGATAATATCGCCAAGCTGCTCGAGCTGAACGCCCCTGATAAGCCGCGACTGTCGCGGATCGTCCGGGTCGAGATACACGGGACCCGCTGGCCGATGCCATAGGGCGCCAGACGCGCCTCGGCGTCTTCTCGGGTGCGATCGCCGCTGTAATCTGGATAGAGTAACTCGCCACGGTGTTTTATCCCCTGCCAGATATATTCATAGCCGACTTCGGCCTGGTAGAAGTCGGTGCCCTGACGGGCGCCGCTGGGGCGAAACCGGCCGATATGATTGGTCAGTACCTTAGCCTGAGTCTCCTGCCAGCCGTAGCTGAGCAGGCTCTGGTAGCTGTTGAGTCCGCCGCGGATAGCGAGCGCCGCCCCAAACAGTATCAGCCCCGTGATCACCAGTGAGACTAACACGCGTTGCTTATCCATGATTGCTCGATTTCCGTTTATGAGTCCAAGATGAGCCCAAGTTGTAGGGCCGCCGACTGCGCGCATCATATCCTATGTATTGCTTGAGGTGCCAGATTCTGCCGAGTGGTCGAGAGACTGAATCGTGAAATAAAGCGCTGTTAAAGAAAAAGGCACCACAGAGTGATGCCTTTTTTCGCGAAGCTTATTTCCAAAGACGGGGCCGTCTTAGTGCAGCAGGCGGGTCCTGATGGTACCGTCGATCGCCTTCATCTCTTCCAGCGCCTCATCGGCCTGATCTGAGTTGACCTCCATTACCACGTAACCAATCTCTGCGGTGGTTTGCAGGTATTGGGCGGCGATGTTGATCCCTTTCTCGGCGAAGGCCTGGTTAATCTTGATCAGAATACCCGGACGGTTGTGGTGAATATGCAGCAGACGCGAGGTGTCTTTATGCTGCGCCAGCGATACTTCAGGGAAGTTGACGGCTGTCATGGTCGAGCCGTTGTCTGAGTATTTCGCCAGCTTGCCTGCCACCTCGATACCGATATTTTCCTGAGCTTCCTGGGTGCTGCCGCCCACGTGTGGGGTCAGCAGTACGTTATCCAGGCCGCGCAGTGGGCTGACAAACTCGTCGTCGTTCGACTTAGGCTCGACCGGGAAGACGTCGATGGCGGCGCCGACGATATGATCGCCGCGGATCGCCTCGGCCAGGGCATCGATATCTACCACAGTGCCGCGTGAGGCGTTGATCAGAATGCTGCCCTGACGCATGGCCGCCAGCTCTTTGCTGCCAATCATGTTCTTGGTCTGCGGCGTCTCTGGCACGTGCAGACTCACCACGTCGGCGAGGGACAGCAACTGCTCCAGCGAGTGGATCTGTTGGGCGTTACCCAGAGGTAGCTTGTCTTCGATATCGAAGAAGATGACGCGCATGCCTAGGGTTTCGGCCAGGATCCCCAGCTGAGTACCAATGTGGCCATAGCCAATCACCCCAAGGGTCTTGCCGCGGGCCTCGAAGCTGCCATTAGCGCTCTTGAGCCAGCCACCACGGTGGGCCAGGGCGTTGCGCTGTGGAATACCACGCAGCAACATGATGATCTCACCCAGTACCAACTCGGCGACGGAGCGAGTGTTGGAAAACGGCGCGTTGAAGACCGGAATACCCAGCTTTTCTGCGGCGGCGAGATCGACCTGGTTGGTGCCGATACAGAAGCAACCTATGCTAACCAGCTTTTCAGCCTTGTCGAGCACGGCCTTGGTGAGTTGGGTACGGGATCGGATGCCAACGAAGTGAGCATCTTTAATCGAGGCTAACAGCTCCTCTTCCCCCAGTGATGCCTTGTGATATTCGATGTTGTTGTAACCTGCACGCTTGAATACATCTACCGCAGATTGGTGGACGCCTTCCAACAGCAGGATCTTGATCTTATCCTTGTCCAGCGAATGTTTCGCCATGATTTAGGTACCCTCTTGCTCAATTGTTGCTAGGTGAGTATCGCTCTCGGGGACAATTTCTACTCGGCTTTCGCTCTGTGGCCTGATACCAATGAATCTTCGTCGTCTCGCTATTGGCCTGGGGCCAGGGACGATGAGCTTCTAAGGATGGCAGGACGCTGAGCCCAGTCGGGCAAGGTTATTGCGGATGCTGTACGGTTTCCGGCTGACTTGTGTAGAATGACTACACAGAGCAAGCGTTTTAGCGCAAAGCCCTTTAAACCTTGGTAAAAATGCGCCCAGAAAGGTCTACAAGCCCTGTTCTTGTGGTGATTTTTATCTGTTGCCTGTCAATGCCTCCACAAAATAGCACCTTTTTTGGTCAGTGTGGAGGGCTAGATGGCTAAAGTTATTATTCTGATATTAAAACAATATCATCTAAGGAGTTCTTATTTTGAATAAAAGCACCGTGTGGCTCACAATTTTCTTCGCCGTGCTGATCTGGTCAGGGATAGAACCAAAAGATAGCTTTACCTGGTTTTTAGAGGTTGTTCCCGCGCTGATCGCCCTGCCTATCCTCTTTGTGACCCGCAAGAAGTTTCCACTCACCTCTCTGGCCTACGGTCTTATCTTGATCCACGCCATCATTCTCATGGTGGGTGGGCACTACACCTATGCCGAGGTGCCGCTGTTCGACACCATAGCCGACTGGATGGGCAGCGAGCGCAATAACTATGACAAGGTGGGCCATTTCGCGCAGGGCTTTATTCCCGCGTTGCTGGCCCGTGAGGTGTTTCTGCGCCTCGAGGTGGTGAAGAAGGGGGCCTGGTGCAATTTCCTGGTCTGCTGTTTCGCCCTGGCGCTGTCGGCATTTTATGAGTTGATCGAGTGGTGGGTCGCGTTGGCAACGGGTGAAGATGCCGAGGCCTTCCTGGGCACCCAGGGCTATGTGTGGGACACCCAGTCTGACATGGGGATGGCGCTTATAGGCGCCCTGGCGAGCGTGATGCTGCTTTCACGCTGGCATGACAGACTGCTGCTTAAACTGAAAAAGCAATAATAATCTGTAGCTTGCCTATCACATCAGAAGCATTATTATATGCTAATGATGTGATGAGTTAGCTTTATATAACTAATAGTGATAACTATTCTCACTAGAGTTAGTTAATATAGCTGACATACTTTTTTACTAGTCATAAATGGATAAATTAAGTGGTATCTATGACTAGGAGGAATGAAGTTCATAAAGATCAATAACAGGGATAGCTTACTCACATATGGTTAACTGCATTGAGATGCTTTTCAGGGAGAGAAGCGTATGAGTAAAATTGATGAACTGGTTTTTCTACACCAAGATTCAACACCGTGCCATCTGGCCGTTCTGGCCGAATCGATCGGCTTAAAGACGCGTATCGCCCGTCAGGTCAGCGACCTGGATCCGGAGCGGGATCGCAACAGTTTCTACCTCATTGCCCAGAAGGGTGCGGCGCTGGACAGCAAGGGCGTGCCCTTGATTGTCGCGCGTCTATTACCCCATGTGCCCATCGCCCTCTATCAGGTCGAACGCGGCAGCCTGGAGCCGGAATCTGCCCTGCTGCTCGGGGTGCGCGGCCTGCTGTTTTCCGATCAGCGTATGGATCTCTCGCTGACCGGATTGCGTAAGATGGTCAACGATGAGCTGTGGTATGACAGACCTTTGATCTCTAAAGTGTTTCGTCAGCTGGTGAGCCGCCAGGACAGTGGCGTCGAGCTGACCCAGGATATGGTCGCCATGCTGCAAAAGCTCACCACTCGTGAGCGCACCATCATACAGTTGGTCTCCAGCGGTGCCCGCAACAAGGAGATCGCCGATCGCCTCTGCATCAGCGAGCACACGGTCAAGGCCCATATCTCTTCAATCTTCCGCAAGACTCAGTCTCGTAATCGGGTCGAGCTGCTGCGCTGGTCCCAGGCAAACGCCTGCCACTTCGAGTTTTGTTAATCCAATAATCTTTCATACCTAAGCAAGCTCAGTGTCTGCTGAGCTGGGCTTTGTAGCTGGGCTTTGTAGCTGGGCTTTGGAGCTGGGCTTTGGAGCTAGGCTTTGGGCTAGGCTTTGAGGTTCGCTTTGGCATCTGCTTTTGGCATTAGCTCGTCGCACCGGCTAGTAGCATTAGCTTCTGGCATTTGCCTGACGCCTTGGCTTTAAATCCTGGATTTAGCTTACAAACTTTGTCAGGCGGCTGAATCTGGTTTGAATTGCATCGGATTCCCCGCCAGTCCAAGTTGCGGCTTGTCACACTTTCGACATTTCACCTTCTTATCAGTAGAAAGGTTAAATTGACCTTAAAATAAAACCACGGTTTGTAAAATCGTTGAGCATTTGCACTAATCAGGCTTGGTGCTGGGTGTTTGAATGCTCAAACTTATCTATTGTTTTGCTTGAAATTATCTAATCCCACCACGAATGAATCCTGACGGCCTCATGTTTTGTGCCGCGAAACCAATCGCTTAATCACAATTTACTAATATGTATGTCATTTGCTGTACAGATATTAACCGTATTTTATAAACATAATGTTCGCTATTTTGGAATGTGATCTTCGTCACAAATTGGCTTGGGCACTTCTGTAACAATCTCGCCGCACGTTAATAAAAATTAGCGGCATTATTATAAAAATGGGGTTGAACAATGGATAATGTTAAAAAGTTGTCAGTGCTTGCACTGTCAATAGCCGCGGCTTTGCCCGTTTCTGCGAAAGCCGACCTGCTGATCAGCGAGTATGTTGAAGGCAACAGCAACAATAAGGCGATCGAGCTGTATAACTCAGGCGACGCCGCCTTAGATCTTACCGGCTACAAGCTGGTGCGCTACAAAGATGGCGATACCAATGCCTTAGATATGGTCGCCCTAGACGGTCTCACCATAGATGCCAAAAAGCTCAAAGTGATCTTACACCCAAGTGCCGAAATCGCCCTAGGTAGCGATGTCGACAGCAGCACGGGTAATCTCTATTTCAACGGCGGTGATGCCGTAGCACTGGTCAAAGATGGTGCCGTGGTAGACATCATAGGTGCCGTGCCTACGCCTAGTGGCTGGGGCATGAACGTCACCATGCAGCGCAACACAGATGCCCTTGTTGCATCAAACGTCTTCGTCGAAAGCCAGTGGAAAGTATTGCCTGTCGATACCTTTACCGGCCTGGGTAACCTAGATGGCGCCAGCGCACCAACCGAACCTGAAGCTCCTGCCTTCACCTGTACCGGCGCTAAAATCACACCAATTTACAGCGTTCAGGGGGCAGGCAAGTCTAGCCCACTGATCGCCGACGGCGAGTATGCCTCTAAAGAGGAAGTGACGATTCGCGGTGTAGTAACCGCTCGTGGCGACAGCCTGTTCAAGGGCTTCTACCTGCAAGAAGTTGAGGGGGACAACTCGCCTTACACTTCTGACGGTATCTTTGTCTTCTTAGGCGAAGCGGCCGGCGAAGAGATCCAGCCTGGCGTTGAAGTCTGTGTTCAAGGTCTGGTGAAAGAATACTATGGCTTGACTCAAGTCGATATCAAGGCCGACAAGAAGATGGAAGTGGGTGAGAACGTAGGCGCGCCTGCTGCTCAACCTTTCTATGTGGCCGACGGCGAGAGCCTGGGTGATGCGCTAGAGCGTTTCGAAGGCATGCATGTGGTACTCGATGCCGGTAGCGACATGAAAGTTAGCCGTACCTTCAGCTATGACTACGCCGCCCGTCGTAACAACATGATGTTGTCTCACAAGGCGCCGCTGATGAAGGCGACCCAGCTCTATCCAGCGATGAGCGATGAAGCGATTGCGCTGGAAGCACAAAACCGCGCTAATCAGCTATTTATCGAGTCAGACTATAAGGCGAAAGATGGCGAAGTCCCTTACTTCCCAACCTTCAATGCCGAGAACGGTTATATCCGTGTCGGTGACCAACTGACTAACCTTCAAGGTGTGGTGAGCTACAGCTATAACGAATACCGCTTGGTGGCGACCAACGAGATTGTGGCGGGTGACTTCATTCGCGGCGATGATCGTAGCGATGCACCAGGCATTGCCACTAAGGGTGATATCCGTGTAGCTAGCTTCAACGTACTGAACTTCTTCAACAATGCGGTTGGTGGTGACGATACGCCTGCCGATAATCGTGGTGCTAACACCGAAGAAGAGATGCTACTGCAACGCACTAAGATAGTTAATGCCATCACCGCCATGAACGCCGACATCGTTGGCCTGATGGAGATAGGTAACAACGGCTTTGGCGAGAAGAGTGCGATTCAAAACCTACTCGATGCATTAAATGCCGAACTCAGCGATGCCGATGCCTATAGCTTCGTCGAGATCAACGATGCCGATAAATACCAAGGTAAGTTTGTCGGTAGCGATGCTATCACTGTGGGCATGCTGTACCGCGCCGCTAAGGTGACACCGAGTGGTGATGCCTTCTTGATCGCCACACCTGAGCAACACGCTACCGCAGGCGTAGTGACTCGCGGCGAAGGCGACAAGGCGGAACTCAGCCCAGCGTTCGATAAGTATCAACGTCACAGCCTAGGTCAAACCTTCAAGATCCATGACGAGCAGTTAACTGTCGTTGTGAACCACCTCAAGTCTAAGGGCTCAGGTTGTGTCGAAGATTGGGCTAACTATGAAGACAAGAGCGATCCAGCGGATCTTCAGGGCAAGTGTAACGAGTTCCGTGTATCGGCTGCTAAGGTCATTGGTGATGCGCTGCAGGACGTGAAGGGTGATCTCTTAGTGATCGGCGACATGAATGCCTACGGCAAAGAAGATCCTATCCGCGTATTGACCGACTTCGATGCCGCAAACAGCGATCGTGACATCATGACCGCCTCTTGGACAACGCTAGATGGCAAGGTCTATGAACGTGAAGGTAGCAAGATTGAGAAGGGCTATGGCCTGATCAACCTAAATACCAAGGTTCATGGCCCAGATACTTACTCATACAGCTACAACGGCGAGTTGGGTAACCTGGACCACGCATTGGCTAACACTAGCCTGGCCGAGCGCGTACTGGATATTCAAGACTGGCACATCAACGCGGTCGAATCGAACCTGTTCGAATACGGCAGCAAATACACAGGTGAGCTTGCCAAGTCTGAGAATGCCTTCTCTGCATCGGATCACGACCCTGTGATCGTGGCGCTAAGCTACCCAGCGCCTAAGCCAGAGCCTAAGCCTGAGCCGGAAGAAAAGGATGACGGCGGTTCACTGGGTTATCTAGGACTGATGTTACTTGGACTGGCCGGATTGCGTCGCCGCAACTAGTCTGCCAAGTCTCTCGCAAGCCAGCTGTTCTCCCCAGCTGGCTTTTTTTATGCCTGCATTTAACCGTCTAGTCTGTTTCGCCTTAGTGTCATTTAGTCTTTTAGCCTGTAGCTGATGTCACTCGGTTCTGTTTCATCTGTTTAGCCGCAAGTTTAGCGCCTTGTTAGCGGCTGTTTTGCTTTGTGTAGCGTCGCCTCGCCATTTCTGCGGCTCAGATAACGCTGTGATATTTTTCTATTTTTCTCTCACTCATCGGGCTTGTTAATTTGTATTTTCAGGATAAACTGTCGCGCGTTATCGGCCAGGCCCAAGTGCCCTAGCACTGTGCCGACAACGTGATACAGCGCCTTTGATTAAGAGCCCTTGATTCGGCGTAAACGTTACCAGTCACCCTAGGCCTTCATTCGTCACACAAACCCACTTGATGCGGCCAATTTGGCGGCAAACGAGACTAACAATTCAGGGCGGATGAAGGCCAACCCCAGTATGTTTTTCTGGTGACCCCTTAACACCGCCGTCTGTTCAAAGCAGCATGCCTCGCAAGGCGATTCCAGCCCTTATCCTTCAATATCCTAATGCTCTATTTCCTATTGCCCTATTTCCTATTGATTAGCGACGAAGTAGACTAAATATCACTTTTGATCGTTGTGGAATGAGACATGAGCATTTGGTTTAGACCCGTTACCCTGGAAGATTGCGCCAAGATGGACGCAGGTATGCATGGCAAAGGCACCTTGATGCAGACCCTGGGGATCACCATCAGCGAGATTGGCGAGGATTACATGAAGGCGACCATGCCGGCCTCGCCAGCGGTGCACAATCCCTTGGGAATAGTTCATGGCGGCGCCAATGTGGCCCTGGCCGAGACTGTGGCCAGCTATGCGGCCAACTTCGTGGTGGATTTTGAGCACTACTATTGTGTCGGTCAGGAGATCAACGCCAACCACCTTAAGGCGTCGCGCAACGGCACCCTGACGGCGACCGCCAAGCCAGTTCACCTGGGCAAACGCAGCTCGGTGTGGGAGGTGTTGATCCACAACAGCGCCGGTGAACTCTGCTGTATCTCGCGTATGACGGCGGCAGTGGTTAAGCGGCAGGCGATGGTCTGATGGCTGGACGCAGAAGCAGAACGGCTCTGGCGTAAAGCTCGCATTCATCTGACATGCACCTGAATTAGTAAGATAATTTAGTCAGATTGGCTGCCACTTGTGCAGCCCGGTGCCATAATTAGGGAAGATATGCTTAAGGGTTAAGGAGTGCCTATGGAAACGGCAACAATTTGGGAATGGGTCGGCTATCTGGCCTCTGTGGTGGTCGCCATCTCCCTCATGATGTCAAATATCAAGAAGCTGCGTTGGTGGAACCTGATCGGCGCCGCCCTGTTTGTCGCCTACGGTCTGGCCATCGGCGCCCTGCCTGTGGCCTTGGTGAACTTCTTCATCGTGTTGATCGATGCCTTCTATCTGGTGAAGCTGTATCAGGTGGCCAAGGTCAAGTTGGACAAAGATAGCTGATCTGAGCCAACTCAGGCTAAGCGGGGAGATAAGCGCGAGTGTTGACGCTTACTCCCCGCGGCTAAAGATCGCGGCGAAAACCCTGTCATCTGATTTTATATCTATCTAACTCTCTCCGCTCTCTCCACTCTATCTCCACTCTCTCTCCTTTCTGCTGTCGGCTCTCCGTTCATTCTTCTTCTCTGTTTTTCTGCTTTGCGTCTCTGTTTATCTCTCGCCTTTCCTTGGTATCTGCATCGTTTCTATCTCGTGTCTATCTCGTTTCTATCTCGTTTCTATCTCGTTTCTATCTCGTTTCTTTCTCATTTCTATCTCGTTTCTACCAACCCCTCTTAGGCTGGCTCGTCAGTGAGTTCGGCTCGTAAAGCGCGTACAGATTAGGCATCTGATTAGGAATCTAATTTAGAAACTAAACCTTAATCTATAAATCAGTTTAAAGTTATCAGTTTTAATCGTTTTATATTTCTCTGAGACTCGACTAATCTTGCTACATCGACAAGTTAATCGCTAAGCGAGTCACTTAACTCAATGGCCTAGCGCTTAACCTGAGCGCTTGGAAAGAGTGCTTGAAATGAGCGTTTAGAGGAACAGAGCTAATTTGGAGAAGAGCTATGGTCACAATATTTGATGTTATCGAAGACTGGTTGAGCTGACCAGGCCGCGGAAACGAAAAGCTAAATTTATACCTAAACTATTACTTAAATTTTTACCCAGGCCAAGACCCGAGCCGAGGGCCCAACAAGCTAAACAGGATGGAGCGAATTATGACAACCAACTACTTAACCAGCCAAAACGGCGCACCCATTGCGGACGATCAAAACTCTCTCTCTGCCGGCGAGCGCGGCCCGCTACTGCTACAGGACTGGCACCTTATCGAGAAGCTGGCGCACTTTAACCGTGAGCGGATTCCCGAGCGTATCGTCCACGCCAAGGGCACGGGGGTGTATGGCACCTTCACCCTGACCAAAGATCTGAGCGATTACACCATCGCCGACCACTTCAACGGCGAAGGTAAGCAGACTGAGACCTTCGTACGCTTCTCGACCGTGGGCGGCGAGATGGGTTCGGCCGACGCCGAGCGCGATCCCCGTGGTTTTGGCCTGCGTTTCTACACCAAGCGCGGTAACCACGATATCGTCGGTAACAACACCCCGACCTTCTTCCTGCGTGATGGCATCAAGTTCCCGGACTTCATCCACACCCAGAAGCGTAACCCTATGACTAACCTGAAAGATCCACAGGCGATGTGGGACTTCTGGTCGCTTAACCCAGAGGCTATGCATCAGGTGACCATCTTGATGTCAGACCGTGGTATTCCGGCTAACTACCGTCAGATGCACGGCTACGGCTCGCACACCTTCTCATTCTGGAATGCCAAGGGAGAACGTTTCTGGGTCAAGTTCCACTTCAAGTCACAGCAGGGCGTGGTTAACCTGACCAACGAGCAGGCGGACAAGCTTAAGGGGATCGATCCCGACTCGTCACAGCGTGACATGGTGGCGGCTATCCAGGACGCTAACTTCCCGCGCTGGACGGTGAATGTGCAGATCATGCCTGAGGCCGATGCCAACAGCTATCACATCAACCCGTTCGATCTGACCAAGGTGTGGCCACATGGCGACTACCCGCTGATCGAGATAGGCGTGCTGGAGCTTAACCGTCTGCCGCAGAACTATTTCGCCGAGGTGGAGCAGGTGGCCTTAGCCCCGAGTAACCTGGTGCCAGGCGTAGGCGCCTCGCCGGACAAGATGTTGCAGGCGCGTCTGTTTGCCTATGCCGATGCCCAGCGCTACCGTATCGGCGCTAACTATAACCAGTTGCCGGTAAACTGCCCTCATGCCACTCAGGCTAACCATCATCAGCGTGGCGGTGCCATGGCCGGAACCCAGTGCCCCTTCAGCGGCAGTCAGACGGGCGGCGATGCCAGCGCTAACTATGGGCCGAACAGCACTCAGTCTGCCCTGGTGGAGCCGACACAGTTTGCCGAGCCACCGCTGAGACTTGATGGTGAAGCCGACCGTTACAGCCGTTACGACCAGGATGACTACACCCAGGCGGGTAACCTGTATCGCATCTTCTCAGAAGACGAGAAGGCCAGACTGGCGGCGACCATCTCAGGCTCTCTCAGTCAGGCGAGCATGGACGTGCAGGAGCGCATGTTGGCCCACTTCTTCAAGGCCGATGAAGACTATGGTCAACGCATTAAGCAGGGCCTAGGTTTGTAAGATAGGTCTGTAAGTTAGGCTTGTAGATAACCAGGTGTGTACAGCCTGAAAATAGAAAGCCAGTGATCTGAATCACTGGCTTTTTGCTATCCAGCAGGGCTCACGTCCTGCGCCTGGCTGACTTAACTTAATAGAGCAGAGTTGCCACACCCAGCAGGGCAAACAAGGCGGCGCAGCCACGGTGGATCCACTTCATCGGCAGCTTCTCGGCGCTGAAATGACCGGCGATCACCACAGGCACGTTGGCGATCATCATCCCCAGTGTGGTGCCCAGTACCACTAGCGGCAGGGCGTCATACTTGGCGGCCAGCACGACTGTGGCAACCTGAGTCTTGTCGCCCATCTCGGCGAGGAAGAAGAGAATGAAAGTAGCGATAAAGGGGCCCATCTGATAGAAGCGGCTCTCTTCGGCGTCGACCTTGTCGGGCACCAGTACCCAGAGGGCGATGGCAAAGAAGGAGAAGGCGACGATATAGGTAGCCATCTCTGGGCTTATCCAGTTGATGGCCCACTGGCCAACCCAGGCGGCGGCAAAATGGTTAGCCAGGGTAGATAGCAGTATCCCCAGGATAATCGCGGTCTTATTCTTGAATCTTGCGGCGAGGATCAGTGCCAGTAGCTGGGTCTTGTCACCTATCTCGGCGATGGCGACGGTGAAGGTTGAGGCGAGTAATGCTTCCATCATAGTTCCTAAGGGGGCAAAAATTCCAAGCACGATCCGCCGCCCCCTAATGAATGAACGGTAACCGTGCTCAGGTCTTGCAGAGTAAGAGGTGTTCCCCTTACCGTGAGTACCATGGCATGTGGCCAAGTATGTTGACACTCACTCAAGGCAAATGGCTTTGCCTTGTTAGCTACTCCCCTGAAGCAGTGGTGGCCATTATACCCAAATCCGTTTGAGGTGCAAGGAGGTGCCGGCTCGCCTGTGGTGATCACTCTGTAGACAGCTTGTTTCGTGGTTTTTACGCCTTTGTACAAACTTGCATCCGATCAAGCGGCATACCTTGTGCGCCGCCTGTGGCTCTGTTAATGTGCCAAACAGTCAAATTTATAGAGTAAAGGTAGTGATGAAACATACCTATCGATATTGTTACCGATTTAGGCAGCCTCAGGGGCTTAGCTAGATCGTAAGATAGTAGAAGCTAAGCTGTTGAGGCCAACCCGACACGTACTAGGGCAGAGATCCATAGTTCGGTTAGGAGGCTATCGCTTAGTGTGTTTCATGACTAATTCCCGCCTTCGCAGTCGTTCTAAATCTGACCTTCCAAAAAGAGATAATAAATAAAGACAGGACAATTTTGTGAACTTAAAAATGCTTGGCTCTATTGCCATCGTTGCGGGGACCGCAATTGGGGGAGGCATGTTGGCCTTGCCTCTGGCAACTGCTTCATTGGGGACGATTCCAGCCTTACTACTATTAGTGGCGATCTGGGGGGTATCTATCTATACCTCTCTGTTGATGTTAGAGATTAACTTACGTGCCGGTGTGGGGCTGAACGTCCACGCCATCACGGGCAAGACCTTAGGCAAGGTCGGCCAGCTGATCCAGGGTGGCTCCTTCTTGAGCCTGCTATTTGCCCTGACCATGGTCTATCTGATGGGCGGCTCCTCCCTGCTGGAGTCCCGCTTCGAACCCCTGGGGATCAAGGTTAACCACGAGGCGGCAGTATTGCTGTTTACCTTGGTGTTCGGCGGCTTCATCGCTATCGGCGTCTCCTGGATCGACAAGGTCTCACGTGTGCTCTTTAGCGCCATGGTAGCCCTGTTTGTCATCGTAGTGCTCTTCCTGCTACCCGAAGTCAGCCCAAGCTATATCCTGCGTGAATCGGCCACCGAATTGGTGTCTAAGGGCGAGCTGGGTAACCTCTGGCTGGCTGCCATCCCTGTGGTGTTTACCTCTTTCGGTTTTCACGTCTGTATCGCAACGATTGTGCGCTACCTGGATGGCGATGCCATGTCGCTGCGTAAGGTACTCATGATTGGCTCGACCATCCCCTTGGTGTGCTACATCCTCTGGTTGATGGTGACCCTGGGCACTGTGGGCGGCGCGACCGTGTACGGTTTCGAGGGCTCTCTGCCTAAGCTGGTGTCGGCGCTGCAGGGTATCGCTCACTCAGACATTTTACGTCAATGTATCGATTTGTTTGCAAACCTGGCGCTGATCACCTCCTTCCTCGGGGTGACGATGAGCCTGTTCGACTATATTGCCGAGCTGACCCGCGCCAGAGACAACCTGCTGGGTCGCCTGCAGACCTGGTTGATAACCTTTGTGCCGCCGCTGCTGTGCGCCCTCTACTATCCAGATGGTTTCATTAAGGTATTAGGTTTTGCAGCCCTGCCGCTGGTGGTGATGATCATCTTCCTGCCTATCGCCATGGCGCTGGGACAGCGTAAGCAAAATCTGGGCGGTTACCAGGTGAGTGGTGGTCAGTTTGCATTAGCCGCGTCGGCGCTGGTGGGTCTGGTGATTATCGCCGCCCAGCTCTGGGTTGCGCTGTAAAAAGAGACTGACAATTTGCGCCTAAGCGAAGGGGCAGGGGATTGCTGGAAATACCTGCTTACCTTTTCGCTAATTTGCTAAGCTGTTTGTTACTCAAGAATTTATGATAAAGTCGGGCCATTGCCCGACTTTTTTGTAGGGCTTTTAAGGCTTCATGCGCTGAGGACTTAAAAGACCATTGGGTATTATAAAAATTTTTATAACGATAAAACGGACTTAGCAAATGAAAAAGTTACTCGTGTCAGTGGCGCTCGCCGCTGCCTTCGGCGCTCAAGCCGATGAGGGGATGTGGCAGCCCTATCAACTGCCTGCCATGGCTGATGAGCTGAAGGCCAAAGGGCTGGAAATCGACGCCAAATCTATCTCTAAACTCACCGAATTCCCCATGAACGCCGTGATCAGCCTAGGTGGCTGTACCGCGTCGTTCGTGTCGCCAAAGGGTCTGGTAGTGACTAACCATCACTGTGCCTATGGCTCGATTCAATACAACTCGACTCCAGAGAAGAACCTGCTAAAAGATGGCTTCCTGGCGAAGAACTATGGCGAAGAGCTACCCGCTACCCCAGGTTCACGCATCTATGTCACCGAAGCCGTGACTAATGTGACCGATGAGGTGAAAGCCGGCCTGGAAAACAAGGTGGGTAACGACTTCTATCAGGGCATCGAAGCCAAAGAGAAGCAACTGGTTGCCCAGTGTGAGGCCGACGACGGCTACCGCTGTCAGGTTTACAGCTTCCACGGCGGCCTGGAGTACTATCTGGTTAAGCAGCTGGAGATCCGCGACGTGCGTCTGGTGTATAACCCGGCGGCTAGCGTAGGTAAATACGGCGGCGACATCGACAACTGGATGTGGCCACGTCATACCGGTGACTTCTCTTTCTATCGCGGCTATGTGTCGAAAGATGGCAAGCCTGCTGATTTCAGCAAAGACAACGTGCCTTACGAGCCTAAGAGCTTCCTTAAAGTGTCTGCCAAGGGTGTGAGCGATGGCGACTTCGTCATGGTTGCCGGCTACCCGGGTCGCACCAATCGTTACCGCACCGCCAACGAGGTGGAAAACCAGTTCGAGTGGGCCTATCCAGAAGGCAAGATGCTGCGTGAACGCTTCATCGAGATCATCAAGGAAACCGCGCCTGAGGGCAGCGACGAGCGCATCAAGTATGAGAGCCTGATCGCCGGTCTGGCCAACTATGCCAAAAACTTCACCTCGATGATCGAGTTCTATGGCAAGTCGACCATGCTCGACGATCGCAAGGCTCGCGAGGCGGCGCTGACTGCTTGGATCAACAAAGACAGCAAGCGTCAGGCCCAGTATGGCCAAACCATGGCCGAGCTGGACAAGCTGATCAAGGAAAGCCAGGAGCATCAAGCTCGCGACATCATCTTAGGTTATATCGGTTACACCACCATGCTGCCGACTGCCCGTAGCCTCTACCGTCTGGCTAACGAGAAGCAGCTGGACGACATGGCGCGTGAGCCAGGCTACCAAGATCGCGACATGACCCGCTTCAAGTCGGGGCTTGAGCGTATCGACCGTCGTTATGCACCGAGTGTTGATAAGGCCGTGGTACTGGATCTGCTGAGCCGTTACGCCAAGCTGCCGAGCGAAGAGCGCATCCCTGAGCTGGACAAGGCATTCGGCATCGGCAAGAAGTTCGACGCCGCCAAGCTGAGCAAGGTACTGGACAAGATGTACGCCAAGACCGAGCTGGGCGACAAGGCGACTCGTCTTGCCTGGATGGACAAGTCGGTAGCCGATTTCAAGGCCTCTAAAGATCCTTTCATTCAGTTTGCCGTCGCCATGTATGACACTGATATGGCTCAGGAAAAGAAAGAGAAGGAGCTGTATGGCAAGCTGATGAAGGTGCGTCCTCAGTATATGGACGCCATCATCGCCTACAACAAGGAGCTGGGTAAGCCGGTTTACGCCGACGCCAACTCTAGCCTGCGTGTGACCGTGGGTCATGTGAAGGGCTACTCGCCACAAGATGGTCTGGTTGCCGTACCTTTCACTCGCCTGGAAGGCATAGTAGCTAAAGACACGGGTGAAGATCCGTTCGACGCGCCTAAGAAGCAGCTTGAGCTGATCAAGCAGAAGCAATATGGCGACTACTATGTGAAGTCTATCGACTCTGTGCCGGTAAACTTCCTGTCGACCCTGGATACTACAGGTGGTAACTCAGGTTCACCAACCCTCAACGGCCGCGCCGAGCTTGTTGGCCTGCTGTTTGACGGCGTCTATGAGTCAATCATCGGCGACTGGGGTTATGATACCGACACCAACCGCTCTATTCAGGTAGATAGCCGCTACATGCTATGGGTGATGAAGTATCTGGACAACGCCGACAACCTGCTGGCGGAAATGGAGATTGTTCACTAATTACAGCGATTAGTGGAGGCGCTGGTTGGATGCTTTTAGTATCTAGTCAGCGATAAGATAAAAGGGCTTAGATGAGAATCTAAGCCCTTTTTTGCGTTAAAGGGGTAACTTTTTTGGTGTTTACTCTTTGTATTTATTTGAAATTCATTACCCTTGTTTTAGCGTTAGCCGTTACTGTTATCAATTGCCTGCGGCAGGTGAAGTGCAGGAGGCACAAATGTCGTGATCACATGGATGTGAAGGAACGACCTCAAGTGCAGATACGCTTGTGAGACGCCGTAAATACTTCCTTGTAGGCTCTGCCGAAACATCCCTGTTTCGGAAGCTCACCAGCGTATCTACACCCGGTTTTCCATCTCTTCGATTTGCCCTTACTTGCATCACTCAGATAATCAAAAGCTAAATTGTTTTTGGACAATTCCGAGTTAAAGTCTTAACTCTAGTTCGTCAATTTTAGCGAAAAATTTCTATGAGATAACGCCCGCCTAAGAGGCGGAAAATGCTTGGCTAAAATTAGCGAAGAATGAGCGCAAGCCAAGCGTTTTGCGTCCATTTTTTAAGGCGTTTGTTAGGTGTTTGGATACACCACAATTGAACTTCCAGATTCTATTGCTTCGTGATAAAAGCCAGCAAAACCTTTGAATGAGTCAGTATTCAATACTTCAACCTTTAGAGGATTCCCCCTTAAATTGGATAGCTTCTCGAAGCCAAATTTAACTATTTCCAGCGATGCTACTTCGAAGTTTAATTCGTTATCATCTTGCAGTAGGAACAATATACAGCGATGTTTTTGACCTATTTTAGGAAAGGAATAATCGTATTCTGCTTTTCCTGTGAATGTCCCCTCAAATCCATAGATAACGACAATACTCATGAAACACCTAACATTCTATTAGTGCGCATGCGCGTTTACCTCATTGAACCAGTGAAAACGCGCACAGTTAACTATCTGTATCTAATGAACTTATCAGCATTTTGCTAGATACACCATTTGGAAAAACGCGCATGCGCGTTTCCCAAATCTATTATCTACCTAACGAATAGTATAAGCAGTTAATTTTAATGCTATTTATTTTGTCCGAAATGAGAAAATGCGCATGAATACAGGCTGAAAAACGTTCAAAATCCTTATGGTTTTAATATGACTGTATAGTTATCCAGTTTTTTGGGTTGGTGAGTAATGAATTACATCACGCTGGTGTAGCGATGTAAATGACCAGACCAGAAAGTCGATTCGTTACAACTCCGTCGACCCCTTGCCTAACAAGCTTTGGGGCAAGAATCAGTTAGCTTTTATGCCTTAAATACACCAATACCGCCAAATCGAAGAGACGTTAGATACCGAGTGTAAACACGTTTTTGGCTCTCGGCGGCATGGACGCCGCCGTGAAGCGTATAGGGATATATTCACAGCGTGCCAAAAACGTGTTTGCACATAAGTCCACCGCAGGTGATAGATTGCCATGAAGGCATGACCTTTAAACACCTTTAGACAAGCATTCAGCCCGACGCCAAGTCATAAATCACACAATCAACAGCCTACTTATATAGGCTGCTCACAAACTCATTGGTGGGCTCAGGTAAGAGATCCTGCGGATGATCGCCGCCGAAACTGGCCCATTTACTCTTGCCTGTGTATGACGCGTTGGCGATCTCTTGCTTGGTCTGTGCATCCAAGACGATAAGCTGAATCTCTATGGTGTCAGGGATCCCTGACCATTCGGTTGCCCTGTCTTCCCAGTGAAGAATGACAGGTTTGACAAAGTAGCCAAACTGATTGGCATCGAGCTGTTTTAGGCAGTCATCATCCACGCAATCGGTCGCGATACTGACCTTACTGGTGTATTTGGAGAAGGCGCTTCGCACTGCATTTGCCGTCATTCGGCCTGAGTTACGATATTCCTGGTTGCCATACCAGCCATCTTTGGGCATGGCGATTAATACGCCTTTTGCAGGATCTAATTTGGCAATGGGTGCCTGTAGCGCCGAGTGTTGATAGGTCGAGCTACAAGCTGTGAGTAATAACGCAGAGGTAAGAAGTGTTATCTTTTTTATCATCGCAGAGCCTTATTCAATTAACCCATTAATCGCCAAATTAGCCTAGCTTTATTCCATGTCTGAGTCCATGAACTGCATCACTAACAAATACCTCATCAAGAAACAAAGACAAAGACCTCATAGATACCAGTAAAGCCAAATCGAAGAGACGTTGGATACCGAGTGTAGATACGCCGGTGAGCTTCGGTTTCAGGGCCGAAAATGTTCCTGACATTTTTCGGCATTCCCTCCATCCATGGAGGTCAGATGGCGCACAGCCTGTCACAGGCGTATCTGCACAACCCCCGCCGGGCAGGCGTTAGATGGCGATGAAGGTACGACCTTCATTTACCTCCCCAACATCCATTCCGGTGTGAAGACGTACAGCGTGTCACAGGCGTATCTGCATATACGTCGTTCTTTCATATCTGACCCATAGGGATATGGAAAATGTCGGCCTGATGCAGGGAGCATCACTGACCATGTGATCACGACATTGGTACCTTCATGTACTGCACCCGCCGGGCAGGCGTTAGATAACAATGAAGGTTCGACCTTCAATCCCCAACCCAATACGAATTAAGCCGGAAGTTACTCTAGCAACTATTCACCCAACTAAGCCCCCCAACAAAGCCCCTTTAAGCAGGCTAGTGCTTAAGAAAAATGTTCCCATCGTTTCTTGGTGGTCACGAAGACGAGCACGCCGCCGAGTAGCCCAGTCAATGAGCCCATAACGCCTATGCCGATATAGAGGTTGATGATGAACCCGATGGCGATGACGCAGTAGAATCCATATACGCCTAGCTTCTGCCATCGCCAGATCATGACGGCCAGGACGACATTCACCAGACTCATCACTCCGAGAAAATAGAGTATGCCGGTGCTGGCGCTGGGGTAGATCTCTGTTATGGCTTGTGGATTGGCGAAGTAGGTGATGGCGGTCATCGGATTGGCGATAAACATCAGGACTAAGAAGGCGCTTAGCCAAAATCCGCGCTGCTTCTCTGTGATCTGCTCGCCCGTTTCTGTTGATGTCATATAACCCCCTAGTGAGTTTTATTTTTATATCGTTCTCTCGCGCAATAATCACTATAGCGCTGGCTTATGACAGGGAATGTGATGTCGCCCTTAATCAAGAGATTAAATCAGATTTGAATCATGGGGATATGGAGCGAGCCCTAGACGCAAGATCCAAGAGTGAAGGAATACGAGAAAAAGAGGGAAGCGATGATAAGAGGACGTTGGGATAAACAAGACTAACAGGCTGTTAAGAAGAACCTGCCAAGTGGAGCCCACCAACAGGAGCCGATCGCTTTAGGTGATACTCTCCTTGAGTGCAGCGATTTCCTGCGTGGTCAGCGGTCGCATCTCGCCTTCTGGCAGTTCGTCCAGGGTTAAGGATTCGATGGCGACGCGCTCAAGGTCTATTACCTTGTGGCCGAGAGCCTGGCTCATGCGGCGGATCTGGCGGTTGAGTCCCTGGGTGAGGATAATTTCGAAGCTGTCTGGCCCCAGGCGTGTCACCTGGCAGGGCAGTGTGGTGATATCCTTGTAGCTGACGCCCGCAGCCATCTGAACCACAAAATCATCATCGAAGGGCCTGTCTAGCCTGACATGGTAGCGCTTGTGGTGGGCGAAGCTTGGGTGCATCAGCTTCTGGGTCAGTTCGCCGTCGTTGGTTAGTAGCAGCAGTCCCCTGGAGTCTTTATCCAGCCGTCCCACGGGGTAGAGTCGCGGCTGCTGTGGCAGCAGATGGATCAGGCTGGCAGTATCCTCTGCCAGCAGGCGGCAGTCTGTCCCCACCGCCTTGTTGAATATCCAGTAGGCCTTGTCGGCGATGGGGGGCAGCGGCTCGCCATCAACACAGACGCTGAGCGATGCCTGTGTGCCTGCGGGCGTCTCTATCAACTCGATGCTGTCTGTGTGTTTGGCGAGCCGATCGCCCAGGCTGACTCGGCCGTCGCGGATCAGTCTCGATGCGGCGCGGCGGGAGCAGTATCCAGTTAAGGCCAGGTATTGGGCGAGGCGCATCGACGCGCCTAGCCGTGGGCCGAGACTTGGCTGATCAGGTTGTCCTGATAGCTGTGTCTGGCGAGCTTCTTGATGGTGAGCGCCAGGGTGACACACCAGACCATCACCAGATTGGTCTGGGCCCACATGGCAAAGGCGACGCCGCAAATTGAGCCATCGTGGTGGCTGCAGGGCGCAAAGTCGAGTATCCCCCAATCCACCATGAGGGCCAGGCTGCTGGCGGCCGTCAGGCCCAGGCCGCTGACGATAAACAGCGGCGTCGAACAGATTGCCTTATGGTTGACCCTGGCCGAGAGGGTCAGGAAATAGAGGATGATGGTGGCGATCAGGAAGATGGTGGAAAACAGCCTGTGCTCTTTGAGGTAGTTGATGGGGTAGATGCCGATGAGGATGATAGTCACCCCCACCACAAAGCCAGCGAAGGCGATATAGTTGCCAAAGTGTCCCAGCTTGAGCTGCAACAGGCCGTACATGGCCAGCAGTATGCAAGAGCCTGCCAGGATAAGTCCCATGTTGAAGATATAGGCCAGGGGGGAGTCCACATAGTTGCCCAGCAGATCCGGCCTTTGGTTAAAGGCCTCCAGTCCCATCACCTGAAATTTGGCGAACAGGGAGATAGAGATGCCCAGGGCAGAGATGAGCGCACCGGTCAGAATGGTGAAGACCACCATGCGCTGCAGGTCATAGTTTATGGGTTGGTGTAGGGCCATAGCGATGCCATTTATTGTTATTTTTTGAATATAAAAAAGGAGTACATTTTTGGTACTCCTTTCGTTTCGACGCATGGCTAATTTCAGTAAATGCTTAACCTAATTCACTGCGTCGCAATTATATCCCTATGGCATTAGTTTAAGTGAAAACCCCCATAGAGTGGAACTGTTAAGGTGAGGATTGTCACAAATTGATCCGTGCGCCCATGGTCAGGGCGCACAAATTCAGCTTAGTGACGCTTGCGCAGCACCACTATGGCGATGGCGACTATGGCGAGGATCATGCAGTACCAGGCGTGGGCAACCGCCTGCAGCGGGCTGATGCTGAAGGTAGAGGCGATCAGTAGCGCCTGGGCACCGTAAGGGATCAAGCCCTGAATGATACAGGAGAAGATATCCAAGATACTGGCGGCGCGCTTAGGGGTTACCTCATGCTTCTCGGCCAGATCTTTGGCGATATCGCCGGTCACCACGATAGACACGGTATTGTTGGCCACACAGGTGTTGGTCAGGGCGACTATGCCTGCCATGCCCAGCTCAGAGGCACGGGTCGAGGCCTCGCCCTTGGCGCTGGAGAAGCGGACGATCAGCTTCTCAATCTGCTTGCTCACAAATGCCAGGCCACCCTGTTGCTGCATCAGGGCCGCCAGGCCACCGACCAGCATGGAGAGGATGAAGATCTCCTGCATGTTGCTAAAGCCGGCGTAGATATCCTTACCAAATTGGATCAGGCCGTAGTCCAGGGTGGCAAAGCCGGTGATGCCTGCCAGCAAGATGCCCACGGTCAGCACCACGAATACGTTCAGCCCGGCGACCGCCAGCACCAAGATGGTGAGGTAGGGGATAACCTTAAGAAAATCTATCTGCTGCGGCGCCACATCGGCCTGGCCTTGACCGGCTAGGGTGAACACTACCAGGGTGATCAGCGAGGCGGGAATGGCGAAGATCAGATTTTCTCTGAACTTGTCTTTCATCTCACAGCCCTGGGTGCGGGTTGCGGCAATGGTGGTGTCAGAGATGATCGACAGGTTGTCACCAAACAGGGCGCCCGAGATCACGGCCCCGGCCATCAGCGCGAGATCGATCTGCGCCTCTTCGGCCACGCCCAGTGCGATGGGAGCAACCGCGGCAATGGTGCCCATAGAGGTACCCATGGCGGTGGCGATGAAGGCGGCGATCACGAAGAAACCGGGTAGCAGCAGGTTAGAGGGCACAAGCGACAGGCCCAGCGCCACGGTAGCATCCACGCCGCCAGTGGCCTTGGCCACAGAGGCAAAGGCACCGGCTAATAGGTAGATGAGACACATGGCGATGATGTTGGAGTGGCCTATGCCGCCGATGAAGGTCTCTATGCTCTGGTTCAGCTTCTCTTTCGAGATCAGCAGCGCCAGTATGATGGCGGGCAGGATGGCGACCACGCTCGGCAGCTGATAGAAGGCAAAGTCGACGCCCTGGCTCTGGAAATAGACGCCGGCACCGATAAACAGGGCCAGAAACAGGAATAGTGGCAGCAGGGCGATAAACGATGCCTTGGGGGCCGTGGTTTGTGTTGGTGTTGTCAAAACGCTCTCTCTTCTCGCTAAACGTCTCCGTGGAGACGTGTCATTAAAACTGGATGCTCGTTCCCTTGCCCTCCTAGCTGGAACATCTCGCTTTTTTGCGAAATGGGACATCTCAATAGGTGAGAGGATATGAGATCGAAAGACGTCTGTCAATTTAGACGTCTAGATGTTTTTACCGCTAAATGTTTGGTTGCTGTTAAATCCTCTGACAAGCCTGTTAACATCTTGCGGTAACAATTTATTAACTTGCCTAGCTTAAGCTGAGAGATCAAATTTTTTATCTTGTTAAAACTGTCACTTAACTTATTACTCATGCTAGGCTTGCGCCTCATGTGGCTTAGTGGAAATCGAAAAAATGATGTTAGTCGAGGTGGATAAGGCGCGTTATCGCCAGCACTTAAATCGGGTGATAGCGGTGTTTATCGCCAGTTTGGCTCTGCTGTCTCTGGTATCTGGGCAGCTGTTGATCGCCTTGTTTGGCAATCAGGAGGTGGTTAGCGGCGAGTCTACCGGCAACCTGCACCTGAATTTCTTCGGCGTGTTGATAGGCTTTGGCATCTGCGCCTTGGGGCTCTACCAACAGCGACACAAAGCGTACTTTCGCGAGATCTATTATGTGTCTAGGCTCAAGGCGCTGCAGAACCGCATCTACCGCAAGTTTAAGCAGATCAAACAGGCGGGCGAGCGTAACGACATCGACGCCCTCACCATACAGGTGTTCTATTTCAGCAGCCAGAAACTGGTTTATCTGCTGGACGACAACACATTGACCCTGAGCCAGGTCGATAAGGAATTAGAGGCAGTTAAGGCGCGTATCGCCGAGCTTGGGCTTAATATCGGCCCAGAGGATTTCGACGAGTCGCTGCTGAAGAAGTTTTAGCCCCTTTATCTCTGCTCGCCTCGTGGCTTATCCAGGCCAAACACTTCGTTGAAGGCCTGGGTCAGCAGCTCCACCTTGGCGCTCTCACGCGCCGACTGCTTGACCACCATGGAGAGGTTGAACTGGTAACAGGCCTCATCTCCGTGAATGATCTTGATCTCCTGCTGTTTCAGCTCCTCCTGAATGTAGCTCAGGGGCAGGTAACCTATGTAGCAACCCGATAGAATTAAGGTTTTACGAGTATCAAACTGATAAGCCTTGGCCGACAGGTTGAGGCGTTTGAGCTGCTCTCTGCCCTCGGGGTCTATATCGACACCTGGGTGGATAGAGGGGGTCTTGGCCAGCATCTCGGCGCTGATCTCTTCGTCGCTCAGGTGAAAATAGGGATGCTTGGCGCTGCAACACAGGTAGATGGGCTCGCTAAAGATGGTCTGATAGTTTAAGCCCTGGATCTGTTGATAGCTGGGCAAGAGGCCGACGTGGGCCTTGTCCTGTAGCAGCGACTTCTCAATCTGGTGCAGCGCCTCGCCATCAAGAATAAGGTGTAGCTGGGGCTGACGTTGGTGTATGTAGGCGATCACCTGGGCCAGCTTCTGCTGCATGCCGTAGTCCAGCTGATCGGCGCAGAGGATCACCAGTTCGCCGATCAACTCCTCCCCCAAGTTGTTAACAAACATCGAGAAATCGTTGAGGGAATCGAATAGTTCGATACAGGCGTGATACACGGCCTGGCCCGCCTCCGTGAGGGCAAATCCGCCCCGTCCTCGGCTACACAGCTTAAGCTTCATTCGACTCTCAAGGTTAGACATGTGCACGCTGATGGTGGAGCGGGTGACCCCGAGTTCATTCTCTGCGGCGGCGAATCCACCATTCTCGACCACGGTGCGAAAGATACGCAGTAACCTTAGATCGTATTCGGTGATCGCCTTAGGGATGATGGACTGTTTGCTCATTAGTTTTATCGGCTTCAAACTTTTTGTTGAATATTTGGTATTTAACCCGAGTTAGTTTTGCTATTCAATAGAGAAATTAGCGCGCCCGTCTTGATTCAAGCTCTGGCGTAGCCCTTTAGATTCGAACTATTTATGCAGGGAACTGTTATGCAGGGAATTAAAGACACTCAGTTAATCAAACTTTCCTCCTATATCGATGGCAGATGGACGGCGGGCGAGCAGCGCTTCGACGTGGTGAATCCGGCCAGCCAGGAGGTGATTGCTCAGGTGGTTGACGCCAGTCTCGACGATACCCAGGAGGCCATACTGGCCGCCAAGCGGGCACTGCCGGAGTGGTCTAAGCGTTCGGCCAACGAGCGCGCCGCCCTGATGCGTAAATGGTTCAACCTCATGATGGAGCACCAGGAAGATCTGGGCCGCTTGCTGACCCTGGAGCAGGGTAAGCCCCTGGCCGAGGCCAAGGGGGAGATCGCCTATGGCGCCGCCTTTATCGACTGGTTTGCCGAGGAGGGCAAGCGTGTCTATGGCGACACCATTCCGGCACCGGCCAACGACAAGCGTATTCTGGTGATCAAGCAGCCTGTGGGCGTGGTGGCCTCTATTACTCCGTGGAACTTCCCCAACGCCATGATCGCCCGTAAGGCAGCGGCTGCGCTGGCGGCCGGTTGTACCTTCGTGGCGCGTCCATCGCCGCTGACGCCGCTGTCGGCCCTGGCGATGGCCGAGCTGGCCGAGCGCGCCGGCATTCCTGCCGGGGTGTTCAACATAGTGGTGGGCGAAGATGCCGTGGGCATGGGCAAGGTGCTGACCCAGCATCCGGACGTGGCCAAGTTCACCTTCACCGGTTCTACCGCCGTGGGCAAGATTTTGCTGGCCCAGTGCGCGACCAGCGTGAAGAAGGTCTCCATGGAGCTGGGGGGCAATGCGCCCTTTATCGTGTTCGACGATGCCGATATCGATGCCGCGGTGCAGGGCGCCCTGATCTCCAAGTATCGCAACGCCGGGCAAACCTGTGTCTGCACCAACCGTATTTTCGTGCAGAAGGGAGTTGCCGCGGCCTTTACCGAAAAATTTACTGCCGCCGTGGCCAATCTCAAGTTGGGCGATGGCCTGGGCGATGGCGTGACCGTCGGCCCCATGATCTCCAAAGATGCAGTGCAAAACGTGCTTAAGCTGGTGGATGATACTGTGGCAAGCGGCGCCAAGCTGGTGACCGGCGGTCAGCCGAGTGAGCTGGGCGAGAGCTTCCTGGCACCCGTGATTGTCACAGATGTGACTAACGAGATGCCGCTGGCCCGCAACGAGATCTTCGGCCCTGTGACCCCTATCATCAGCTTCGATAGCGAGGCCGAAGCGCTGGCCATGGCCAACGATACCGAATATGGCCTGGCCGCCTATTTCTACGCCCGGGATATCGGTCGCATCTTCCGCGTCGCCGAGGGGCTGGAGTATGGCATGGTGGGCGTCAACGAGGGGATTATCTCCAACGCCGCCGCACCTTTTGGCGGGGTGAAGCAGTCGGGCAACGGCCGTGAAGGCTCCAAGTATGGCCTGGACGATTATCTGGAAATTAAATACCTGTGCCTCGGTGGCCTGGATAAGTAGTGGCTTGGATAAGTAAACGGAAGGATAGAGACGATGAGCAACGCAGAATTACAGGCGCGTAAGGTACAGGCGATCGCCAGGGGACAGGGGAACGCCTATCCCGTCTATGTGGAGCGGGCGTTAAACGCCGAGCTGTGGGATGTCGAGGGCAAGCGCTACATCGACTTCGGTACAGGGATCGCCGTGTGTAACACTGGCCATAGCCATCCCAAGGTGGTGGCGGCGGTCAAGGCGCAGCTGGATAACTTCAGCCACACCTGCGTGATGGTGAATCCTTATGAGTCGGCGGTAGCCCTGGCGGAGCAGCTTAATCGTATCGCCCCCGGTGATAGCGACAAGAAGGCTATCTTCGTGACCACGGGCGCCGAGGCGGTGGAGAACTGCGTCAAGATCGCCAGGGCTCATACCGGGCGTCGCGGCGTTATCGCCTTCAACGGTGGCTTCCATGGCCGCACCAACTTGACCATGGCGCTGACGGGTAAGATCACCCCCTACAAGCATCAGTTTGGCCCCTTCGCCGGGGATATCTTCCATGCGCCTTATCCGGTGGCCTTCCATGGCGTGAGCGTGAAAGACTCCCTCAAGGCGATCGAGCATCTGTTTAAGGTGGATATCGCCCCTTGTGATGTGGCGGCGATCGTGGTCGAGCCTGTGCAGGGCGAGGGCGGTTTCTACGCCGCGCCGCCTGAGTTCTTACAGGCGCTCAGGGCGCTGTGTGACCAGCACGGTATCGTGCTGGTGATGGATGAGATCCAGACAGGTTTTGGCCGTACCGGCAAGATGTTTAGCTGCGAGCACGCGGGCGTCGAGCCGGATCTGATGACCATGGCCAAGGGGATCGCCGGTGGCTTCCCACTCGCTGCCGTGGTGGGTAAGAGCGAGATCATGGACGCGCCGCTGCCGGGCGGCCTTGGCGGCACCTATGGCGGCTCACCCGTGGGCTGTGTGGCGGCGCTGGCGGTGCTCGAGGTGATGCAAGAGGAGCAGTTGGTGGAGCGCGCCGTTCAGATAGGCGACAGCTTCAATCAGGCGCTCTCTGCCCTCAAGGAGCAGTATCCACAGCTGATTGGCGAGGTGCGCAATCAAGGCGCCATGATCGCCATGGAGTTGGTGATCGACGGTGACAGTGAGCAGCCCAACACGGCATTGACCCAAGCGATTATCGCCAACGCCGCGGCCCATGGCCTGGTGCTGCTGGCCTGTGGCTTCTATGGCAACGTGATCCGCTTCCTGCCGGCGTTGACCATCAGCGATGAGATCATGGCCGAGGGGCTGGCCAAGTTTAAGACGCTGTTCGAGAGCCTGGTGGACTAATTCGCTCTTGTTTGCGAGCTGGGGACTAAATCCCCCGGGTTTGCGAACCATCACCAAAAGCCTGGGAGATTTCTCCCGGGCTTTTTTGTATCTGTATGTTGAAAATCGCCACAAGACCTTGAATAACCAAGTCGAAGCGCGTAAAACTGCCTGTCAGCAGCGTTATTCACCAGGCCAATGGGCCTCAGGCGAGGGAGTTTAGGTTTTTGGATCACTTTATTTGGAATATGGACCCTGTGTTGGTCTCTTTCATGGGGCTGACAATACATTGGTACGGCGTCCTGTTTGCTACAGCGATCTTCGCGGGCTTTCAGGTGATGAAACGCATCTATGTGCGCGAAGGCCTGGATGTGGAGTCACTGGATAACCTCTTAATCTACTGCGTTATCGGCATAGTGGTGGGGGCGCGTCTGGCCCATGTGTTGTTTTACGATCCCAGCTACTACTTCGCGCACCCGGCTAAGATTCTGGCGATCTGGGAAGGCGGCCTGGCCAGCCATGGCGGCGGCCTGGGGGCGATCCTGGCGCTCTACTATTACCATCGCAAGATGAAGTTGCCGTTCCTCTTCCTGCTGGATCGGCTGGCGATCGCCACGGCCATCTTCGGCTTCTTCGTGCGCATGGCCAACTTCGTCAATTCTGAGATCCTCGGGGTGCCGAGCGACAAGCCCTGGGCCATAGTGTTCGAGCGGGTGGACATGTTGCCGCGCCATCCGGCCCAGTTGTATGAGGCGCTGGCCTACCTGAGCATCTTCATCGCCCTTTGGGCTATCTACAAGACCACTGAGATGAAGCAGAAGCAGGGCGCCCTGTTCGGCCTCTTCCTGGTGTGGGTGTTCAGTGCCCGTTTTGCCATAGAGTTCGTCAAGGTGAAGCAGGCGGCCTATGCCCAAGACTGGACCATGAGCGCCGGTCAGATGCTGAGTATTCCTTTCCTGCTGGTGGGGGTCTTCCTGCTGGTGAAGCCCTATCTGGCATCCAAGGCCAAATAGCGATAAGTAAGCCCGACTCAGCTCGGGCTTTTTTTTCAATTAAAAACAGTTAATCAATCATTTAACTCATCTCCAATTAATAGTTCCTCTGCTAAAATAGGGGGGCAAATCTCATTGTCCCAGCCTATTCATCTGCCAGAAGGAGACCTATGTCCTACCAGGTTATCTTGTTAGGGATCGCCGCGCTGATTGCCGTGGGGATCTTGTTGCATCACCCCTCAAAGACCCTGGGGTTGCCCAGTCTGTTGATCTTCATGGGCGTGGGCCTGAGCCTGGGCAATGGCGAGTTTAATTTTGTCTACGATAACCTCACCCTGACCTCCACGGTCGGGGCGGTCGCCCTTAACATGATCGTCTTCGTCGGCGGCATTAATACCAAGACGGAGAGCATCAAGCTGGCCTACCGTGAAGGTGGGGTGCTGGCAACTTTTGGGGTGCTGCTGACCACGCTTATTCTGGGCGGGCTCCTCTATCCATTGACCGACTGGAGCCTGGTGATCTGCCTGCTGTTTGCCGCCGTGGTCTCCTCGACCGATGCCGCGGCCGTGTTCTCGATTCTGGAGTCGAAGAAGCTTAAGCTCAAGGAGCGCACGGATACCGTGCTGGAGTTCGAGTCGGCCACCAACGACCCGGTCGCCCTGGTGATGGTGATGATACTCACAGGTATCGCTCTGGCGCCGGATGCGCCGGTATCTCCCTGGGCAATAGGCCAGATGCTAGGCTTGCAGATCGCCTTAGGGATAGGCGTCGCCTTTGTCGTGGCCAAGTTGGCGGTGTGGGCACTGAACAGCATACATCTCGAGGAATATGGTCTGATCCCCGTATTTGTGCTCGCCAGTTTCGTGCTGGCGGCCTATGGCAGCGAGCTGGCCGGCGGCAATATCTTGATCGCCTCCTATGTGTGTGGCGTGGTGATGGGCAACGGCATACGCCGGGGCGTGGAGGTGACGCGGCATTTCTTTAACAGCCTCTCCTGGCTGGCGCAGTCGCTGATGTTCATCATACTCGGGCTGCAGATCTTCCCCCAGACCCTGTTTAGTGTGTTCTTCCTGTCGCTTATTCCGGCGGCGCTACTGATGCTGGTAGCCAGGCCCTTGGCGGTGCAGATCTGCTATCTGCCGTTTCGTCAGGCGAGCTGGAAGAAGCGACTGTTTATCTCCTCCATAGGTCTCAAGGGGGCGACCCCTATCGTCTTCTCGCTGATCCCGGCGGCGGCCGGTGTCGAGGGGGCGGTGGAGATGGTGCATCTGGTGTTTTTCATCGTGCTCTTCTCCATATTGTTGCAGGGCGCGGCGATTGAGCCCCTGGCCAAGCGACTTGGGCTCAATAGCGACAGTTAAGGGGCATTGCTCTGAGCCTAGTGCTTAATTCCGTGTGCTCAACTTCCAGCGCTCAACTTCCAGCGCTCAACTTCCACTGCTCTAGGGCGCCGTCTGAGCTGAGAGTGATGAGCTGCCCACCATAGCTCACCATATCCATGACGGTCGTGCCCATGGAGAAGGGGGTAAGCTGCCAGCGCGCTAGCTCCTTGCCGGTGGTGACCTGCCAGCGAAAGATAGTCTGCTTTGAGGTGGCGGTGATCAACTCATCGCCCCTGTGAATGAAGCGGGCGCGGCGAAAATAGCGGTAGCGCTCGAAGTAGCTCAGTTCACTCAGCGCCTCTCCCGTATCGAATGCCAGCAGTTGATGATTGTCCAGGTTGTCGGCGAAGAAGAGGCGTCTATCGGCCTCATCAAACGCCAGGCTGGTGATGCGCTGGGGCAGGGAGAACTGCTTTATTATCTCGCCGCTGCCACTGACCCACCAGAGCACCTTGCCATCATGGCCTGCCGATAACAGACGCTCATCCGAGCTGCCAAAGGCGAGGAAAGCCACCTCGGCGTCGTGTTGTTTAAACAGGGAAAACTGCTGCGCCGTGAAATCCACCAAGATCACGCTGCCTTCGTTCATGCCGATGGCGATGCGACTGCCCGACTGATTGAGTGCCAGGGTCGAGATGCTGGCGTAGTCGTCAAAGCCATTGACCTGCCAGGTCAGCTGGATATTGCCCTGCTGGATATCTATCAGAGTAATTTGGCGTTTGCCGCCATAGGCCAGATAGCGCTTGTTGCCCGATAAGGCCAGCTGATAACCCGGATGCTCGAAGGCGGTAGCCGGCCAGTGAAAGCGCTGCTTGCCCTCGGGGAGGCTCCAGACGCTGAGATCCCGACTTCGACTCAATGTGATGGCCAGGCTGGCATCCTCTGCCAGTAGCCCCGCCACCAGGTTGTCCTCCACCAGACGCTTGAGGCTCTGCGGTGGCAGGCTTGTCTGCTTATCTGAGCACCCTGAGAGGACGACGAGTAACAGGGCTAGGCTTACGAGGTGGCACAGGTGCTTGAGTGTGGACATGACAATTGCGGATAAGGCTCAGTTGCAGGGAGTTAGCTGAGCATAACACATGTAAAAGCCCGCCGGTGTCAGCCATCGGGCCTGAAGGGCCATGTCTTGTATGAGGCAAGGATTGTATGGGCCATGTCTTGTATGAGCCATGGCTTGTATCGACTAAGCCTTCTATGAGCCATTACTTGAGGCGGTAAATCACCTCGACGCGATCGCTGATGCTGGTCTGGGCCTCCTGATAACTCTCGGCCACATCACCACGGGCTGCGGCGCTCATCTTATACACCATGGGGCGCACCGCTCCCTGAGCCTGATAGCGGATCTCCCATACGCCATCCAGACGCTCACCGAAGCCTTCGGCCAGGGCGGCGGCCTTCTGCTTGGCGTCCTTGATCGCCATCAGCCTGGCCTGTTCAATCATCTCGGCCTCCTTACTGGATTTGAAGTTGATCTGATGGATGCGGTTGATCCCTTGCTGCAACGCGCTGTCGAGCAGGTCGTTGAGCTTGTCCAGTGCCCTTAGGGTGACCACCACCTGGCGACTGGCGAGGTAGCCAATCTCCTTGTTGGTGCGCGTTTCAGGGTCGTACAGATAGTCGGGACGCAGATTCAGGTTGGCGCTCTGTACATCGTCTCGAGCGATCCCCGCCTTGGCTAATCTGGCCAGGAAGTCGCTGACCGCCTTGTCTGATCCCGCCTTGGCCTTGGCCGGGTTGTCGGCCTTAGTCACCACCTCGACGGTTAGCTCGGCCATGTCGGCCTTGACGACCAGCTCGCTGGTGCCGACGGTTTCGATATGGGGGAAGTTTAGTTCTGCGGCGGCCGCGTTAGGTAAAGCAAGCAGGCTGCCGGTGAAAACCAATGAACCAAATAGGGTGGCAATCAGGGTCTTTTTCATCGAATACTCCAAACGCACGTAATAGTGACAAATCAGTAGATAAGAATCGGTTGTTTGAGCATATAGACGCAAGATTTCTGAAAAGGGGTTAAATAAACTGAAAATTTTTTTGGTGCTGTCGGAGAGGCTTCACCTAAAAGAAAAAACCTGGTGATAGAGCATCCTGCCTATCACCAGGCGAAAGCGCCTTTGGGGGAGCGCTGGGGAAGTTGCAAATAAGTCCTTGTGGGACTCGTTTGCATCTTCCCTAGAGGTGCCACCTGTAAAACACCTCTTTTTAAATGGTTTTGCGATTCAGGCCCGTCGTCGGTCTCTGGCCCTCGACTTAGGCTATTATGTTTGCTGCCCTCTAACCTGAAATCACATGCTTCCTGCAGACCACTTATTCTGTTTCCATCTTGTTATCTTGCCTTCCCTAGCCCTTGGCGAATCGATTAAGTCCTTGGCGATTCTATTTAGCTCTTAGCGAATCGACTTAGCTCTTGGTGAATAGAGGCTTATCCTTGGATAAGCTTGAGTTCACGCATGAGCTGATTGAGTTGCATGGTGAGTCGGTCGATCTCGGCGCGCAGCACACCCACGCGCCCGCCTTGCTGCTCACTCTGGCGAACCAGTTGGTAGACCGTCTTGGTGGAGACGCCAAACTGTTTGGCGACATCCGATAGCAGGCAGTTGTTTCCTTTGACTTCGGCGACGATCCGCTCTGCCATCTTAGGCGTGATACTCTTAGATACTGTACTCATCTGTGACTCCTTATGGATGAATCCGCGTGTTAGCCTATTCGACATCCCACTGGCTGATGCCGAGGTGAAAGATAAACTGCCAATCTTCGAAGCGGCTGACCGCCATTAACCAAGGTTTCATCTACAACTCCTTATGGGATGGTGCTTCATTTACCTTTGGCAATTCTGCCCGCCCCAATGACTACCTACAAAGTAATATGTAAGTTCTGTGCCAACTTTTTCAAAGATTGTTAATTAATTGATTTTTATGGTTATTAATGATTTTTGATTGCGTCTGACAAGTGTGACATCGCGCACAGGGCTCACCAACTTGGTGCCGCCATGGCTTGCATTGGTGCAAGTCTGCAAGTTTGGCTTGGTGCCGCTTTGGGCTGGCCGAGCTACACTGACAAATAGGCAAGTTTATGTTAATAAAAAGCAAACAAAATGACTAAATAGTCATTTTTATCGCATAAGTATTGACTGTGTGAGTCGGGCTGCCTATAGTCGTGGCCAATTGAGCGAATATTCCTGGTAAGAGAGTAAATAATGAACAAATCTATCCTGTTAGCCGGCTTTACGGCCCTGTTGCTGCTGAGTGGCTGTGGCAAAGAGAAAGATTATTTGGTGGTAGGCACCAATGCGGCCTTTCCGCCCTTTGAATATGTGGGCGGTGTCAGCGGCGATCAGGTAATGGGGTTTGATATCGATCTGGCCCGCAAGGTGGCTGAGGATGCGGGCAAGACGCTCAAGGTGGAGAACATGAAGTTCGACTCGCTGATCGTGGCCCTCAACGCCGGCAAGATAGATATGATCGCCTCGGGCATGACCATCACTCCAGAGCGTCAGGCCAGCGTCGACTTTTCCGAGCCCTATTACGAGGCGACCCAGGTGGTCTTGGTTAACAAGCAGGATGACAGCATCCATAGCCTGGCGGATCTCGCCGGTAAACACTTCGCGGTGCAGCTGGGCTCAACCGCCGACATGATGGCCAAGAAGTACACCCAGTCGGTGACCGCCTTCAATACCGGCTTTGAGGCGATCATGGAGCTTAAGAACGGCAAGGTGGATCTTGTGCTGTTCGACAGCGAGCCAGCCGCCAACTACCTGGCCAAGAACCCTGAGCTCAAGCTTATCAGCCTGGACTTCCCCCCAGAGTTTTATGGTTTCGCCGTGGCCAAGAGCCAGCCCGAACTGCTAGCCAGCATCAACAAGACGCTGGCGACCATGAAGCAGAATGGTGAATACGACGCCCTGCTCGCCAAACACATGAAGTAGGCCGCCATGTTAGATGCAATCAATTCCTCGCTGTTTACGCCCATAGGTGAAGATGGGCTCATAGGTATCTACCTGATCCTCAATGGCTTAAAGGTGACGCTGATCGTGACCCTGTTCGCCATGATCTTGGGTGCCATACTGGGCGTTGCCACCACATTGATGAAGATGTCGAGCCGCTGGTATCTGCGCTGGCCCGCCAACCTCTATGTGGGCGTGATACGCGGCACCCCAGTGGTGGTGCAGCTGGTGATCCTCTACTTTATCGTGCTGGCCACCTGGGATGTGGATAAGGTGAGCGCCGCCATCATCGCCTTCGGCCTCAACAGCGGTGCCTACATCTCTGAGATCATCCGCGCCGGCATACAGGCGGTGGATAAGGGGCAGACGGAGGCGGCGCGCTCCCTCGGCCTGTCGCAGGCGGTGACCATGAAGGAGGTGATCCTGCCCCAGGCGATCAAGAACATTCTTCCTGCCCTGGGTAACGAGTTTATCGTGCTGCTAAAAGAGACCGCGGTGATCGGTTTCATCGGCGGCGTGGATCTGATGCGCTCGGGCGAGATCATCCGTAGCCGCACCTTCGAAGACAGCGTGCCCCTGTTTACCTGTGCACTCATCTACCTGGCGTTGACCTATAGCTTCACCTTTATGTTGTCGAAGTTTGAGAAGAGGCTTAAGCAAAGTGATTAAGATTAGTAATCTGCATAAATATTTCGGCGACAACCAGGTGCTCAAGGGGATCGACGAATCGATCGCCCGGGGTGAGGTGGTCAGCGTCATCGGCCCCAGCGGCAGCGGCAAGAGTACCTTCCTGCGCTGCATCAACCTGCTGGAGCAACCCACCCAGGGGGAGATAGTGATCGATGGTCAGTCGATCACCGCGCCAGATGCCTGCATCGATAAGCTGCGGCAGAAGGTGGGCATGGTGTTCCAAAACTTTAACCTCTTCCCCCACAAGACGGTGCAGCAGAACATCACCCTGGCGCCGGTGAAACTGGGCTTGATGACTCAGGCCGAGGCCGATAGCGAGGCGATGCGCCTGCTGGACCAGGTGGGACTGAGTGACAAGGCGAGCGCCTATCCCGCCAGCCTGTCTGGCGGACAGAAACAGAGGGTCGCCATCGCCCGCGCCCTGGCGATGAAGCCTGAGCTAATGCTATTTGACGAGCCCACCTCGGCGCTGGACCCCGAGATGGTGGGCGACGTGCTGGATGTGATGAAACAGCTGGCTCAGGCGGGAATGACCATGGTGATCGTCACCCACGAGATGGGCTTTGCCAAGGATGTCTCCGACAGGGTGATCTTCATGGATGGCGGCTATGTGGTGGAGAGCAATGTGCCTTCGCTGTTGTTCGGTCAGCCACAGGAACCGCGCACCCAGGCGTTCTTGAGTAAGGTGCTCAGGTAAGTTAAATATTCAGGTAATTTAAATCTTCGGATGAGTTAAATCTTCAGGTCAGTATAGGGGCTAGCCCTCGGCCGCTTGCTCGGCCTGCCAGAACTGGTAGTCGTGTTTGCCCTGGGCCTTGACCCGGTACATGGCGGCGTCGGCGAACTCGCAGGCGCTGGCAAAGTCATCGCTCGGGGTGAAGCAGTAGATGCCGATACTCAGGCCGAGTTTGACCTCAGTGCCTTCTAAAATGATCGCCTGACGATAGACATCCAACAGCGACTGGGCCCGCTCACTCAGCAGAGTCTCGTCCTGGCTTGGGTGCAGAATTAAAAACTCATCGCCGCCGAGACGGGCGATCTGGGCCTGAGTGCCTATGACGCCCCTGAGGGTGTGGGCTACATGGACCAAGAGGTGGTCGCCAAACTTGTGGCCCAGCTTGTCGTTGAGCTCCTTAAAGCCATCGAGATCGATGAAGAAGATGCTGCCCGTGCCTCGTTGATACAGCTCCTCAAATGCCAGGGTGATCGCCTTACGATTACTCAGGTTGGTGAGAGGGTCGCAGTGGGCCAGCTCAGACAGCTCCTGCTCGTAGCGTTTCTCCTGGGTGATATCCATGTGAGTCCCCATCATGCGTAGCGGCGTACCATCCGGCTTGCGCTCGACGATACGGCCACGATCGGACACCCAAGTGACCGAGCCATCCTTGTGGATCATCCGGTGCACCGCCTGATAGTAATCAGACTTGCCCTCTACATGATCTTCGAAGGCCTTGATCACCCACTCCTTATCCTCCGGATGCAGATTCTGTTTCCAGCTGTCCACATGGGCCGCCAGCTCTTCGCGACTAAAGCCCAGCAGTTCGCCCCATCGCATGTTGAAGATGGTCAGGTTGCCACTGGGAAGATGTTGCTCCCACAGGCAGAGACGGTTGCCATCGAGTGCGGCAAAGAGTTTCTCTTCGGCGCGATCGTTGAGCAGCGTTAACTTGGCGTTCTCGCGTCTGAGCGCCGCATTTTCGGCGCGTAGCTTCGCGATCAGGTCCGCCGTTTGCTCGGCACTTTTCTCTGCCGATGGCTCTGTGTTGGCTAATTGATTAGATGGCTGCTCATCCGGCTCCATCGAAGGGGCTCTCCTTTACGTTTGTCAGGCATAAGTTAACCATTATTGGGTAGTGAAACAACTGTCTAAACAAGATGATACATTTTGCTACAGATGTTGCATCCCAGGCGTGGTGGCCGCTAGGTAAAGATTTGGAAGGCGAGCTACGAAACTTAACAAGAATTCACTTGCTAAGGTTCATGGCTAACTCATTAGCCCTAAAGCAAAAAAGAAGCCGACGAGCGGCTTCTTTTTCTATTGCTGAACGATATCTACTGGCTTAAAGCACTGGCAGGTAAGTGATCACTCGCTCATCGCGGGCGATGATGGGGTCGACCACCAATTGCTGGAAGGTCTCCCCTTTGCTGTTCATCTGATGCTTCATCAGCTCGGGTGAGCTGGCGATGAGTGCCTTGAGCGTGTCTATCTGGTCGATCAGCATGAGAGCCAGCTGGTTCTCCTCGGTCGCCACATAGTTTTTGCCCCGTAGGCTGATCTGCTTGCTGGCGGCTACGGCGTCGCTGGCAAGATGAATGCCCACATACTCGCGCCACACTCTGGCCTTCTCTTCGCCGCGGTAGTCGCTGTCGCGCGATGCCAGCACCACCTGCTTGAGCATCATCTGCAGCAGGTTGCTCTTACCCTTCATCTCATAGCTGCTCTGGGGGAAGCCGAAGTAGCGGCCCAGAGAGGTAGCGTAGCTAGGTAGTGCCTCGATATGCTGGTCGGCATAATCGACGTCGTTGACATAGTACTTGGCGTCTACTGCCTTACAGCTGTCGCTCAGCACAGGCTTGGTCAGGTACTGGTTGATCTCCTGAACCGTGTTGCCCAGCGTCATCTGACACAGCATGCCTTCGAGCTGATCCTTCACCTTAGGATAATCAGCCAGGGCGTAGTAGGTGCGGCCCGTGGTGCTGCGAGGCGACTTGCGGGTCAGCAGCTGACGCATCGCCAGCAGTTTATCGGGCCACATGCCCAGCACGTCACGCTCGTTGACATAGGGATGGTTCGGGCTCGATGCCGGAGCCTTGACGCCGTTGAGCAGGCGTCCCTTGTTGGCGCTGACATCGGCGTAGAGTAGGTCTTGGTAGGCCTCGACGATATCGGCCTTGAGCAGCAGCTCTTTCAATTTTTCAGGGGCTTGCTCGTAGGCGGTGATGATCTGACCCAGCTCGAAGCCTTCATCCAGCTTGCCGGCATTGAGGCGGTAGAGGCGAGTCAGAATATCTTCCAGCGAGTGCACCTTAGTCAGGGCGCGGCTGTCATCGCTGTTCATGCGATAGGTGACATGCAGATAGATGTCGCTCAGACCGGCCGCGGTAAGGAAGGTGTCGGCCGCCTTTTCCACCGCTCTTTGTGAGGCGCAGAACCAGTAGTTCTCATGGCTTGGGCAGAAATCGGCCAGCTCGTTCTGATCGAAGGCAAACAGCTCCTCAACCGTGGCCGTGTCTTCGACGAACTGACGTATGTCGCTAAAGCCTCTCAGACGGTTGATGGTGTAGGGCAGGATATGATCTTCGAACAGGGTCTGACGGTTGTGACGCACGTTCATGGTGTCATAGCTGTCGTGGTAGCTGTCGATATAGTACTGCACTATGTCGTCGTTGTTGGTGCCGGCGTCGAAGCGGTTACAGTTGGAGTTGAGGGTCACATGGCCGTCGGTACAGAAGGCGAAGTATCTCAGGTCGTGCTCTTTGTCTATCTGATGCAAGGCGCCATATTGGATCTCGCCCGTGATATTGCCCTGGCGTAGCTCCTCGCGGCGTTTGGCATCGGCCGCCTCGAGTGATACCAGGCTGCCATCTTGGGTCTCAACCTGACGACCATAGCCGAAGCGCAGCGCCGCCAGATCGTATTTCTGGAAGGTGGTGGCGAAACGGTCAGCGTTATAGTCCATCTGGCTGGAGAAATCGGCCTTGACCGTCAGATGCGGGTAACCCGCCTCGCTGAAGGCCTGGCTGAACTTGGCGATCTCCTCTTCGTTGAAGAAGTTGGCTTGATCCCGACTACCGGCGAAGTTGTGTCTCAGGCCAAGGGTGTGGCCCAGCTCATGGGTGAGGGTACCGGCAAAGGCCTGAGCCGCCAGCTTAGTCACCAGATCCGCCTGGAAGCTGGTGGGCATGGCTTCGATATCCTTCAGCTTGCCGCCTATGATGCCATCGACCCAGAATTGAGTGTCTTTCCAGTCGATCTCATAGCCCTGAATGCCGCGCGGCAGTTCGCGCAGGGCGCCGCCTGTGAGGCCGAAGGCCTGATCCACACTCATCAGATTATGCTCGGCCCAGAAGGCTTCGGTCTTGTTCTGCTGATTGACCAGCTCCTCGAAGGGGGCGTTGCTGGCATCATCTGTGGAGAGATCCGGGATGATGGTCTGAGGCTGGGCCTCGGTGCGCGGTTGCTGCACCATAGGATCTTGGCTCTTACTGTTCTGCTCGGCAATTAGCTTGTTGGCCGCCACCTGATTGGCGCGATCCACCGCCTCTTGTGATGGGGTGTAGTCGACCCCGGTGAGATCTTTGACCGAGTTAGGGTCTAGCATGCCGCGGTTGTAGTCCAGTTGCACCCTGCGGTAGTAGCGGGTCGAGCCCTGTTGTAGGTTGGCGCTGTATTGGTCTACCCGGCCGCTGACGATCTCGCCGGTGAGCGGGTTGGCGGCAGAGGGGCCGTAACCGGCCAGGCCGTTATCTAACGGCTCGTCGAACAGGGTGATGTTGCTGTAGCGCAAGTCTCCGTGTCTGCGTTCGTTGGCCTGGGCCAGCTTGAGCTCCGGCAGGCCGGTTTCGAACAGCTTGTTCTGGATGTTGATGGCAGTAATGCTCTGTTTGGCCGCGTCCAGGAAGGGCTTATTCTTTGGCTCGAAGAAGTTGTTACTCAAGAAGTAGGTGATTGCCTCCTTCTTGGGGTTGAAATGGTTGAGGTACTGGCGCACATAGCCATCCTTACCATCAGCATTGTTGCCGTCACGGTATTCATGCTGGGTGCGGAAGAAGCCGAAGGTGCCGTTTTCATCCTCACTATAAGGGATGGTGACAAAGTCCTTGCTGGCCAACTGATCCAGAGCCACGACAGAGATATATTCCGTGGTGGTGAAGGAGAGGTTGTCGAAGCTGCCCTTGAAGAACTTGCCGAAACAGGCGGGATTGGCCTGATAGGTGTGCTCGATCTCGAAGTTGATCACCCCCTTGGCCAAGTCCATCTCATAGCCTTCCCAGTTGCCATCTTTTACCAGGTGGGCCGACTCTGTCTCTGTGGTGCACTGCTTGAAGGTGACCAGATCCGTGTAGTTCTCCTCGGCGATCTGCGCCCCTTCAAACTTAGGAATGAAGAACTTCTTCTGATCCCAGGTGATGTTGCGATCTGTGACTTCCTCTTCGCGGTTGGTACAGTCGCCCCAGTTATCCTCCTGGCACTGGAAGTCGATGTAGTCGCCGGGAATGGTCAGCACTGGGGCCTTGTTGTACTCGTTATCGAAGCGCGAGTCGTGGTCCAGACCTATGTTGTCTCTGTCGATCTGACGCAGCTGGATGCCGTTTTCCGTCATCCGCAGGGTTACCAGCTTGGCTTCTCCCTGAGAGAAACCATGGATGGGGGCCGAGTAGCGCGGTGCCTCACCCAGGCTGCGGGTGTAGAGAAAGAGTCGCTCGGATTGTTTGCTGGCCAGCTCGCCGGTGGTGGTCGAGGAGGTAAGTTGATCCCCCGCGGCGCCGCTGGTGGTGGCATCTTTGAAGTCTTTGACGGCGATCATCCGCTCATCTTTCTTGACCTCCTGATACGGCTCGTCTGTGCCGCAGGCGCTTAATCCTATCGCGCTCAATATGGCGATGGCGACAGTGCTCTTGTACATTGAAACCTCTCCTAGTTGTTTAATTTATAAGTGCTTTTTATAAATATTTGGTAATTGACAGATAAAAGACGGAGTTGCGTTCGTCGTAGAGCGTAAAGCTGTGGGACGGGCCGCGATCCGGGTCGAAGAAATAGCCGCTGTTGTTGTGACCTATGGCCGCCACCCAAGTGGGGGCAAAGGACCAGCCGATCTCTTCGCTGATGGTGAAACGGTTGTCGTAACGACTGGTGTTAAAGGGCTTGTTCATGGTGTAGGAGGCGTTGACATCCAGATACCAATTGTCGATGAACTGCCAGGTGGCATCTGCCAGCAGGCTGATGCTGTGCTCGATGAAGTGCTCGCCGTGACGGCCTATCTCATGTTCATAGGCGTTATATTTAAGCCGGGGTGAGAGATAGAAGTTCCAGTCTTGGTTCGGGCGGTAGAAGAGATAGCCAGCCAACCTAGGGGCGGCCCTCAACTTGTTTTCTTTGCTGGTATGGCCGGTAGGCAGATAGATCCCGGCGCTGCCCACATAGCTCCAGTCATTGCCCAGAGCCTTGGACGGGGTGCGATACTCTAAGAAGGTGTCGTAGAAATAGCTCTGGTTATGGCGCGTCTCCACCTCGCCACCGCTGGAGAGACGTATGCTGCCCCAGGTGTCGCGGTAGGCTATCCTGCCGCTGGCACTGAGGGCCTGGTAGGAGCTGGGGGCCGACTGCTCGAAGGTGTTGCTGGCGGCGCTGGCACTGAGATAACCGGACCAATGGGAGCGCTTGGTGTCTATGGCGGCGGCGACGTTTTCATTATCGGCGAATGCCTGATTCGAAAGCAGCAGAGCCAATATGAAGCACAGAGATGCTGTTATTTGCTGCGCCGTTTTTTCTCGTATGGCCTTTTTACAAATTGTCTTTTTCCACATGGCTATTTTCCCTATGGTTGGTTTGGGCAAGAAAATAGGCGCGCACGGGGGCGCACTCGACAGACGTGAGTGTGCATAAGGCATGAAATAAACCTCATTAAAAATAAGTTAAAAGAAATAGCTTGGTTGGCGGCTAGGTATGTCCGTCAAAATTGATCGCGTTATAAATAGTGGCTCAGCGCTATCTATCTACGCGTGTCAAAATGGTATTTTGGTTGGCTAAGAAGGAGTGCCCTTAATAGGTTTAATCCAGCTCATTAATAAAGAGATGCACTCGATAATAGATTTTGGGGTGCGGTATTTCGTTCGCCCGTAACCAGGCAGTCCGGCAGAGAGAAATAACAGGCAGAAGATCACAACAGTCAGTGTCATTCCGTTGCCCTGACTTTCGTGGGTCTCGCCACTTAGCGGTGGCATGCTGGGAAATAGCTGCTGATATGTGTGGTGCCAGCAGGAGGATAATCCAGTCTCTTGCCTGGCGGGGGCGACCTCTTTGGTGGCCAGGCGATCTCCTTGGATGACGCTGCAGCTAAGGTTTTTGTTGGTGCTGCCGGTTTGTTGCTGCGCCATTAGGCCGCCGCTCAGCTGAGTGAGTACCAGTAGCCCAAGTAACAGGCTTAAGCTCGATAGTGTGACAGATCCTTGTTTCAACATATAACCAGCTAAGTGAGAATTGATATACCACCAGCTTGATACAAAGTGATACATTTAAATTCGAGACGAATATTCAATGTATGAAACCGATAATTTTTATTCAATATGAAAATAACATTAACCTCAATATTGCGGTCTTTGTCACATTCATCTTTCGATTGTGGTCTTTAATGTAAAATTTATTAACCTTTTATTATCTAGCTGTTTACCGCTAGGTGTTAGCTTTCTGGTTATTCTAAATTAGAAATAATTTGTGATATAAGTTTGTGCATCTTATTGTAGCTGGCTCTAAAAATGTGGCTTTGGGGTTTTTGAACTTTGAATATTTGATGGCAGAACTTAATTGCACAGGATTTAATTTTTCTGGATCTAGTTAATAAAAGATTTATTTAATTAAGTAGATGATCTTTTAATGATTAGTATGAATAAATTCTGTATCGATACTGAGGTCTAGGAATGTGGGTGTGAGTGTAATTTTGAGTATAGGTATAGGTATAGGTATAGGTATAGGTATAGGTGAAGGATCGGCGCCTTGCTCGACAGCTTTGCTAAAGACGTGCATCGAAAGATGGATTAGAGTAGGCATTAGCATTGATGATTAATGTCTCTCATCTTATCTGCCAAAGGAGCCTCTATGCCTAGTGATAGCCGCCTCAAGATTGCCTTGCCTCTGCTACTCCTGCTTGCCTCACTGCTGATGCTGTGGGCGCTCTGGTATCGCCCCAGTGATGAGTCGGGCGCCCTGTCTCCTGCCTTGGCCGCTGCCGGGATGGAGCCGCCGGTGGCAAACGCCGACGAGCTGGCGACCCCGGCTGACAGTCAGCAGACCCAAACCAGCTTTAAGACTGTCTCCAAGGCGAGGCCGACCAAGGCGCCCAAGGATGTGGTGCTTAACTCCCTCGATGAGCTGATCGCCCTGTTCGATAGTCTGGGGTATAACCAAGCCGGTTGGCAGGCGGGCAATCGTGAGGTGCCCAGACTCACCTTCGAGGCGGTGAGTGAGCGCTGGCAGAAGACCTCGTCGCAGATCCCGGTGCAGCTGAAGAAGATGGTGTTCTTCCGTCTGATGGCGCCGCTGATCCTGGTGGCCAATGAGCAGATATTGCTGGAGCGGCAGACTATCGCCCAGGCAGCGTTGGATGCCCCCGAGCTGTTGGCCCTGGCCCGTAAGTATCGACTGTTAACCGATGAGAGCGGCAGCCAGACCGTTGAGAGCGGCAGCCAGACCGGTGAAAGTGTCAGCCTGACCGAGGAGCAGCGCCAGCAGCTTTTGGTACGGGTCGATATCATGCCGCCTTCTCTGGTGCTGGCCCAGGCGGCGGAGGAGAGTGGCTGGGCGACGTCGCGCTTTACCGTCGAGGGTAACGCCTTCTTCGGTCAGTGGGATTTTAGCGGCAAGGGGATGACCCCCAAGGCGCAGCGCAAGGAGCTGGGCAACTATGGGCTGGCGCGTTTCGATACGCCGCTGGCCTCGGTGGAGGGCTACCTGCTTAACCTCAATACCAACGCCGCCTATCAGTCGTTGAGAAGCCTGAGGGCGCAGCTGCGGGCAGATAACAAACCGATCACAGGCCTGGTGCTGGCGGGCACCCTGGAGCGATATTCCGAACGAGGTCAGGCCTATATCGACGGCATACGCCATATGATCCGCTACAACGGTCTGGATCAGGTGGATGAGGCTTACCTGAGTGACGGGGCGCCGCTGCACCTGATCAGCGCAGATGACGCCCGTGATTGAATGGCCAGCGGGGATTAGATCCCCGTCATCTGGCCGGTATAGAGGATAAAGTTGCGCAGCAAGAACACCCCTATCAGGCTGAAGCTGGCGGTGACCGCCACATAGGCGAACTTACGATCTGCCGACACCTTCATCCATAGGTTGAAGGCCAGTGGCAGGGTGAGGCCTATGCCGATCACGCCGGCCCAGAAGATCCAACCCCAGAAGCCGAAGCCCAAGGCGTTGAGTGCCGCAACCTGGCTCTGACCGCCAGAGAGGATCAATCCGGCGAAGAAGGTAAACAGCAGGCCAATCTCCACTAAAATCAATGGGATCTCTATGCCGTGGATGAAACGCACCTCGACACCATTGGGGTTACCCCTGAGCAGCACACCACCCAGCAGGGTCGCGGCGGCGCCGGAGGAGAGCCCGGAGATCAAGAACAGCAGCGGCAATACCGGGTTATTCAGCAATGGGAAGCCGATCAGCGCCGACAGCAGGAAGCCGGTATAGGCCCCAAGGGAGATGGCGAGGATCACCAAGACGCCGGTGATCGCCGCTTCCTGTTTCACCAGCCAGTTCAGCAGCCGGTTGGCGATAGGTAAACGCTTACCCAACAGCTGAGTGATGCGGCGCTGGAAGACGCAGGCTATCCAGGCAAACAGCACCAGCTGATAGGCCATCAGCACCAGTACCCCCATGGACATCACAGAGCTGGTGTTGTAGAACACCAGGATCTTCCAGAAATCCAGTGGCCGGGTGAGGTCGAATACCAGAATACCCAGGCCACCAAACACGGCGACCGGGGCTATGATGGCCGCCGCCTGCACGAAGGGCGAATGCCAGGCCTCATGGGATAACTTGAAATGTTTCAGCATGATGGCGAAAAATACCGCCCCGGCTGACAGACCGGCGAGGAAGAGGTATATGGCGATAGGCCAATGCCATACCAGGCCTTCGAAATGAAAAGCACTCATAGCATTATCTCCCCATCTATGGTTTGAATATGGAACAGCTTAGGCCGGGTGCCCAGGTCCACCTTGGCGCGGTAGCTGGGCTTGCGCTTAAGCAGCTTGACCAGATCCGACTCGGGATCCTTGAGGTTGCCGAAGGTCAGTGCCTTGGTGGGGCAGGCCTCGACACAGGCAGGCTGAAGCCCCTGGGCCAGGCGACTCTTCTGACAGAAATCGCACTTGTCGGCGGTGCGGGTCTCGGGGTGGATATACCTGACCTGATAGGGGCAGGCGGCGATGCAATACTGGCAGCCCACGCAGCGATCGCTATTGACCGCGACTATGCCCGTCTCTTTGTCGATATAGGCGGCGCCTGTGGGGCAGACCCGTACACAGGGCGCGGCTTCGCAGTGCTGACAGGAGACACGGCTGAAGCGGTAGCTCTGATCTGGATACTCGCCGAAGGGCCCCTTGCGTTCTATCTTCACCCGGGTGACGCCTTCGGGAATATGATTGACCTCACGGCAGGCCTGGACGCAGGCGTTACAGCCGATACAGGCATTCTCATCATGCACCATGGCGTATTTGATCTCGCTTTCCTGCTCGGGCTGGAGCAGGGAATCGGCCTGGGGCGTGCGGGTGGCACCATACACAGAGACACCGGCCAGTAGGGCCCCAACCCCCTTGAGAAATTGGCGTTTAGAAACTTGCATCACAGGCCTCCTATTGTTCGACTTTGTGGCAGGCGACACACAGCTGGCTATGTTGTTGCGTATCGAGCGACAACATAGGATCCGTCTCGGGATGAAGCTTATGGCACTGATCGCAGCCAAGGCGATTGGCGTGCACATTGTGAGTCCATTCAACTTCACCCAGGGCCTGATGGTCGTGACAGGTCAGGCAGACGGCGCCGCGTTGCTGAGCCGAGAAGGGGCTATCGGGCCCAAAGGTCATGATGGTCGATCCCTTCTTGGGATGGCTACCTTTCGGGCCGTGACAGTCCTGACAGAGAATGGCGAGGCCAGGGCTTGCGTGTATGCCCTCGAGTTGGCCATTGCGTTTATGACACTTGATACAGCTGCGGCTGGCTTGTTCGTCGGCGGCTAAGGCATTGGGCGTTAGGCCCACCAGGCCAAGTGTTAGGACGCTGGCCAGCAGCAGAGTAGTACAAGGGGTAATTTGACACATAATGCATCCTTACACCTCAGTGAGCATGACGTTGTGGGGAAGAGGAGCGTCAAGTGGTCGGTTTGACGCTCATTGGGCGTTGCGGTGAGAGACACTCATCAGGCGGCGAGTGCGGTGCGCAGCAAGGCTTCGTCGCAATGCTTGTCTTTGTCCAGCTTAATCAGCTGCACCCCTATGTAATCTAAACATTTTTCGACAAACTTCATCTGCTCTGGAGAGCTGGCCGCAGGGTCGCTCACCACGAGTTTGACCGCAGAAGATTCGTTGTCGACGACCACGTAATCCAAGTGACAGTGCTCCATGAAGTCCTGTACCTCTTCGTGGTTCCTGAGGGAGTCATCTAAGTCGACTACATTCACCAGCGACGCTCCGTAAAGGACATCGTAGCGGTTGGCGGCGATGGCCTTTAAGCCTTTCAAAAAGTGCATTGAATCCTTGTCTAGCAAGTGAGGCTTGATGCTTACGGCGGCATCGACCAGCTGATTCTCGCTTGATCTAAAGAACTTGATGCACGTCATGACGAAGGTCACGATGACGAGAGGACAAATGATGAACAAAACAAAGTACATAAATGCATAGCTTAAAATAACGGTCGCGGTGGTGTTCATAGTAAACCTCCAAGGTTATTTTCATTTTTAACTCTCGATTTAATTATTACGCTATGGGATTTATTTACAATAATTATTGAAATCGGATTATTAAAATTTAGCCCTTGGTCAGATACTTATATTCAGCTATTTCATTTTGTAGATAATCAATAATTAGATATGTGTTTTTTAATTGTTGAATATCTGAATGTTGGCGTGGTTTATAAGATATTTTGCATGAAAATTAAGCTATTGCAATGTTTTTGTAAATGCTTGAAATTTAGAAATATGATCAAGATCTATTTTATTTGTTTTATTAATATCGAATAAAGATATTGTCAGCTTAAATATATTTACTATACTCTGAATGGGTATATTCGATGTCGGGAGAGGTATTTTGAAATGAAAAATATGACTCTAGATAGTTTAGATATGCTGAGCGCCAATATATTAGTTAATTTGTATGAAAAGCATTCCGCTTCGTCGGTGGCGATGGAGATGAATATACCCGCGCCCAAGGTGAGTCGCTGCCTACAACACGCGCGGATGATCTTTAACGATCCCCTGTTCATCCGTAAGAAACATGGCCTAGAACCCAACGAATTTACCCGTCAACTCTATCCCCTGGTCAAGGCCCTGGTGCAGTGTGGTGAACAGCTGCATCAGCTGGAGAGCTGCCACGATCTGGCCGCGAGCCAGATGATGGTGCTCTATGTGAGCGATCTCTTGATCGCCGAGCTGCCCCAACGCCTGAGCGGCGCCATCAGCGAGGCGCAGCTGCCCATCAGTTATGAGCTGCGCACCGGCTCTGTGGATCTGCTGGAAGATCTGGCCCAGGGACTGATCGATCTGGCGATCGTCAGCGAGTCCTCGGACAAGGCGCTGCAGGACGACAGACTCACCATCACGCCTCTCAAGCAGTTGACCCACCTGTATCTGCTCTGCTCCCTCAAGCATCCCCTGTTGCAGCAGGAGATCAGCCTGGCCAATATCGCCAACTATCCCTATCTGAGCGCCTTCGGTCAGCTGGACAGGCAGGCGCCGGATCCTTTCCAGCGTTACTGCACTCAGCAGCGCCTTAGTTGTCATCTGGCCCCTGTGGATCTGGGACGTGAGGGGCTGGAGTTTAATCAGCTGTATCGCTATCTGTCCGACGACAAGACGGTGAGCCTGCTGCCTTACAGCAGGGTGTATGAGCATAGCGAGCTGCTGCCCGGCCTGCATGTGTGCTGCCTGTCGGGCATGGATACCGCGCGCCTCTATCAAGATCAGCCCTATCCTAGGCTCTACATGTTGAGTCGTAGCGGTCGCAGCGCCGCCCATCTGGATTGGTTGAAGCAGGAGATAGGTCAGCTGATCAGCCAGAACGTGCACTAACACAGGCACTAATACGAGGCACTAATACAAGGTACTAATAACAGGCACTAATACAAGTACCAGTACAGGCAGCAACTAACCTACTGGTTCATTCGCAGCCTTATTGCGGCGCTAATTACAGGCTCTGGCTAAAGGGTCTAACTAAAGGGCTCTGGCTAAGGGCTTATGCTAAGCACTCTGGCTAAAGGCTTATGCTGAAGGCTCTGGCGCTATGCTCGGCTGGGCGAGGGGCGTACGTTCCCGGGCCACCTGATCGCAGTGGGCCTGCATCTCGATCAGCTTCTCCGTCAGTACCCGGCGCAGGCAGTTCGCCAGCTCCGGTTTGATCCCCTTGTGGCAATGCAGATAGTAGCTCTCGGTCTCGAGATCTCGGGTCTGCAGCCAGACCCTGGAGATATCCAAGTAATCCACATCGTCGCGATTCTCGAAATAGCTCATCGACATGGCCGAGGAGAGCAGGGCGATATCCTCGCTGTGACTCACATGATCCACCAACATCCTCAGGCTCGGGCTCTTGAGGGCCACGCGGATCTCTATCAGCCTGGCCTTGGCATACAGCTCTATGGGGTGAGGCTCCTGCTCCTGCAGGTGAGTGTTCACCAGGGCGATATGGTAGTTAAACATCTGCGCTAAGGGATCGTCGCTGGTTAAGATAGGATGGCCACGGCGGGCGACGATGAAGAAATGGGTGATATCCCCCAGCTTAAAGTTGTTCACCATGGGGTGATTAATCGGCTCGGTGGAGATGCTGCAGTCGACCTTGCCCTGACACAGGCGCTGATTGACCTTGTCGGTCCAGGGCTGAATATTGATGCTGACGCCGCCCTCGATGCAGTGGCAGGTGTTGTGCACACAATTCATCGCCATCAGCGACCATTGCTCATAGGTGGCGACGCTGAGCTGATAGGGCTCGGCGCCCTTGTCTATGGTGGCCGCCACTATCTTGTCGTACTGTTCCACTATGGTCTTGACCATGGGATAGATGGTGAGGGCGACCTGATTGGGCTCGAAGCCATATTGCTGGCGGATAAAGAGCTCGTCCTCCAGCACCTCCCGCAGGCAGGTCAGGCTGCGGCTCACCTTAGACTGAGTGGTACGCAATCGCTCGGCCACCGCACTGCCGCTCTTCAGCTCAACCAGTCCGATAAATACCTGCAGGGTATAGTAATCGAGTCGGCTCACTTTCTTCAGCATGACAATATCCCTCTATCGGCAGTTTTCGATGGCGTTAACAGGCAAAAGTAATAGATCTTATATTTAAAAATTAACCATTTGCTGAACGATCCTTGTAGCACAAGTTGGTTAAAAATTCTGCGGATCACATCACAGTTAACTTGTGGTTAACCTTTCGCTAAATCGCCAGCTAAGCCTGACAACACCGAATTTTAGCCACCTTGCCAGGATTTCTGTAACAAAAAGATACACCTAGGGGGACTAGTGACTGTGGGCCGCGGGCGCAGGGGACAGATCGCCGTGAGCTTAATTCCCTTAGCCCAGAGGATCTGTTTAGCCGGCAGCGGCTTGTTGGTAGGAGCTGTTGCGCGGCGAGCCACACCTAGCTTGAGTCACTATGTCCGGGAGACAGTAAGGGTTTTCCATGGTCACTTTTTCTAGGGTAAATACGGGTCGATTAACGGCTCAGATGTAGCCCAAATGTTACATAAAGGTACGTTTTTCTTTGACGTCGTTTGATATACCTAATGCGCATGTAAATGCATGAAAAATAATAAGCTTATGATTTCAAAGGAATATCAATGCGTACCCAACAAATGTTTAAGCGAAGCGCCGTCGCCAGTCTGACCGCGCTCTATCTCGCCGGGGCGGGCTCGATTGCCATCGCCCAGCCGGGGATGGAGAAGGTGCCTGGCACCAGCTTCTACACCCCGACCTTTACCGCCGAAGATATTCAGCGGGTCAACGAGGAACGTCAACTCGAGTTGAGTGGCGAGGTCTACCTGGGCACACCTGGGCAGATCAACCGCGTCAAGAAGGCGCGCACGCCTGAGGAGATCTTCACGCCATCGGAAAAAGCCAGCGGCGTGCAGACCTATATCGTTCAGCTCGATGCCGAGCCGCTCGCCACCTATGCCGGTGACGTGCCTGGCTACGCCGCCACCACGGCGCCCAAAAACCGCTCAGTGATCGCCAAGGGCCGAGTCGCGGTCAACACCGCCTCGGCTCAGGCCTACAAGCAATACCTGGTGTCCAAGCAGGATAAGTTTATCGCCAGCGCCCGTCAGGCCGGCGCCTCGGTGAAGGTGACTAAGCAGTTCACCCTGGCGAGCAATGCCATGGTGGTTGAGATGACCCAGGAAGATGCCATCAAGATGTCTCATCAGCGTGGCGTCACCCGCATCTCGCCTAACCGCGTGTTCCAGCTGCGCACCGACCGTGGCCCCGAGTTCATCGGCGCCGACAAGGTGTGGCAGGGCACGGCAACCTCGGGTAGCCTGGCCGCCAAGGGTGAAGGCATGGTCGTGGGGATCATAGACACGGGAATCAACACAGATCACCCGGCGTTTGCCGACGATGAGGCCTACGCCACGACTAACCCCTTTGGCGCCGACAACGGCGTGGGTGATTGTGTCGACTCGCCAGAGCTGTGTAATAACAAGCTGATCGGTCTGCACTCTTATCCGGAGATCACCGACATCTATGCGGCGCCCGAGTTTCAAACCGGCGGCCGCCCCGTGATGATCCGCCCTGCCAATGGCGAAGACTATAACGGCCACGGCTCTCACACCGCCAGCACAGTCGCGGGTAACACTCTGACCGACACCCCGCTGCAAACCTTCAGCGGCGAGGCGACCAGCGACGGCATCAATGTGCCCTTTAACTTCCCACAAACCAGCGGTGTGGCGCCCCGCGCCCATATCATCGCCTATCAGGTCTGTTGGCCCGGTGGCAGTGGCGACCCCTATGCGGGCTGTCCCGAGTCGGCGATCCTGTCGGCATTTGAAGATGCGATAGCCGATGGCGTCGATGCCATCAACTTCTCTATCGGCGGCGCCGAGTCTCTGCCGTGGGCCGATCCCATGGAGCTTGCCTTCCTGGCGGCCCGTGAGGCGGGGATCTCTGTCGCCGTGGCGGCGGGTAACAACGGCGCCTACTGGTCGTCGGATCACAGCTCGCCTTGGGTGACTACCGTAGGTGCCAGCACCCATGATCGTCAGCTCGACGCCGGGTTGAAGACCCTAGGTGAGTTCGAGGGGGTAAGCGCGCCAACGGCGCCAATGCAGGGTAAGAGCTTCTCCGGTGGTATCACGGGCCAGGTGGTGATGGCTGAGAAATATGCCGACCCGGATCTTAACGATGGCTATAACGCCGCCAGCTGTAATGCGCCTTTCCCTGCCGGTACCTTCACCAGCGACCAGATCGTGGTGTGTGAGCGCGGTGACATTGCTCGTGTCGACAAGGCCAAGAACGTGGCGGCCGGTGGCGCAGGTGGTTTCATCCTGCAAAACATCAGCTACTCGGCGGACAACCTGGTGGCGGATAACTTCGTGCTGCCTGGCATTCAGATCAAGGCCGCCGAGCGCTACAAGCTGCGTAACTGGGTCAACCGTAACGGCGAGGCCGCCCGTGCGACCATCTCAGACTATAGCAACGACTATTACTTGGACGCCGAGCTGGGCAACAACCTGGCGACCTTCAGCTCCATGGGGCCGAGCCGCACCAATAACACCTTGGTACCGGATCTGACGGCGCCGGGTGTCGATATCTATGCGGCTAACGCCGACGATCAACCCTTCACCTACTCACCGACGGCCTCTGACTGGACCTTCATGAGCGGTACCTCGATGGCGACGCCTCATGTGACCGGCGCCATGACACTGCTGAGTCAGATCCATCCAGACTGGACACCGGCGGAGATCCAATCGGCACTGATGCTAACGGCGGGTCCAGTGATGCTCAACACCGGTTATCAGCTGATTGAGCCTTACTACAACTTCATGGCCGGGGCGGGGGCGATCAACGTGGCGCGCGCCGCAGATACCGGCCTGTTGATGGATGAGACTGTCGAAAACTACCGCAATGCCGACCCGACCAACGGCGGCCTGGTGAACTGGCTCAACATCCCCTCTATGGTGGAGATGGAGTGTACCGACACCTGTAGCTGGATGCGTACGGTCAAGGCGACCCGCGACGGTACCTGGACGGTTGAGGGTATCGGTAAGGAGGAGGGCTTCGAGCTGACGGTATCGCCGGCGCAGTTCTCCCTCAAGGCGGGCGAGACCCAGAGCATTATCGTGACGGCGACACCGCCGAGCAAGATAGAGATCAAGGTCGATCCCGAAGAGGCCGATGGCCCGTGGGATGCTGTGCTCAACAAGGACACCTTCTTCAACGGCCAGGTGGTGTTGAAGGAGCAGGGTGACAGAGCACCAGAGGTGCACATGCCTGTGGTGGTGGCCACCAGTGGTGAGCAACTGCCCGTGTCACATCATTTTGAGATCACCAGGGATCAGGGCACAGAAATGCTGACGGTGAATACCGATGCCTATAGCCAGCTGACGCCGCGCTTCTACGGCCCGGTGAAGCCAGAGGTGTATAGCAATCGTCTGACCGCCGTGGGACCTTTCCTGCGTCAGGACTATATCGAGAAGGGCTGGGATATCCGCACCATCACGGTACCCGAGGGCGCCAAGCGTCTAGTGGTCGAGGTGCAGAAGGCCGGAGTGGTGAGCACCCTTGAGGATCTCAACCCGCGCTACACCACGCCTCATCCGTTTGTGATTGTGGGTCTGGATGAGAACGACAACGGCACCTTCGTGCCAGACAGCGAAGCTGACAGCAGCGCCATCAAGGCGGAATACTCGGCGGAAACCGTCTGTCTCTCAACCAGTCAGGCGGAGCACAACTACTGTAGCCTGGAAAACCCGGCCCCCGGCACCTACTGGGTTGCTACCGCCATGGCCTATGGCCAGGGTGAAGTAGATGTGGATACCGGCTACGCCATCATCATGGAAGATGACGATCGCGGTAACCTGAGCATCACGGGTCCAGCCTCGCACGATGGCAACGGTAACTATGAGATCGGCATCAACTGGAACCTGCCACAGACCCAGGCCGGTGATATCTACTATGGTGGTTTCGACCTCGGCAACATGCCGGGCGCCGAGGGCACCCTGGGCTTCACCGCCCTGGATATTCGCCGCGCCGACGATGCGGTGACCTGGGAAGTGAGCCAGGACAAGGCACGTAGCATGGATGTGGTGGATATCAGCCTGAAGATCGCCGCCAACATGGAGACTCAGGACCGTCAGTACCAGTTTGCCCTGCAACTGCCTGAGGGAATGCGTCTGGCACCGGCGACCCTGACCACCAACAACGATCAGGTGACTCAGGCGGTGACCGCCGATGAGCGCGGCTTTACCCTGACAGGCATGCAGGCATCGACCCGCGACGTACAGCGCGAGTACAAGATGACCACCAACCTGACCGACAAGATGTGTCGCACGCCGATGATCGACGAGTACTCGACCGGTGGCTATATCGACCTGTTCGGTGAGTTCAAGATGCAGCCGCTGGCCGACTGGTTTGTGGGCGACTATCGCAGCGCCTTCGACGTGCCTATCGACTGGTTGTTCTACAAGGAAGGCGCCAAGTTCGAGCTGTACAATCAGCCGAACGCCGGTTATCTGCGCATGCATACCGTAGGGGCCATGCAGCTCAACACGGGCTACTGGTACATGATGCTGCACCGTGGTCCTGGCTTCCTGGTCGAGGCGCTGGCGCCATTCTGGCGTGGTAGCTTCGAAGGTAAGTATCGTCGTCACTGGGAAGATCCGTGGGGACTGACCATTGCCTCTCAGTATGCCGATGAGCGTCCAGATCTTGGGGATCTACTCTTCCTCGAGTTCGATAACGTGACCGATAAGAACACAGGCGAAGAGTATGATTTCGAAACGATTCTGCGTAGCGGCATCGATGACCGTCCGGGTCAGTTCGAGATCATCTATGCCTACGATAACCTGGGGGCCGATCTGGCCAAGGGGGCCGTGTTCCTCGAAGGTTTCGATACTCAGTGGTCGACCAAGGCAGGTGCCAAGGGCGGCGGTCTCTATGAGGTGCTGGGCTTCGATAACTTAGATGAGGTGCTGGCCGACGATCTCGTGGTCTGTTTCGACTATGTGGGACCTGAGCAGAGCCGTATGGAGGTCAACTTCAAGGCGGTGATCAAGCCTGAGGCGACCGGTACGGTGCAAGACATAGTGCTGGATTACGACCTGGAAGGCGCACCGTCGATTCAGCTGATTCACGCCATCAGCGTCCAAGGCAACATACAGATCGCCGAGATTGCCGATCAGGTTGTGGCCGAGAACACGCCGCTGGAAGGGCTGACGGTAAGCTATATCGATGCCAACAAGGTGCCTAACACGGTAGAGGTGACAGGCGAGCACATCACAGCCGAGGTGCAGGGCAACAGCTTTACCCTGATCCCAGAGGCCAACTTCCACGGTGACACCCTGGTCACTGTGACCGTGCGCGATAACGAGCACAGTGGCGATGCCGCCAGCACCAGCTTCATGCTGACGGTGGAGTCCGATGGCGTCGAGCCGACACCGCCGCCTCAGCCTGAGGTTGTGCAGCCTGAGTCGAGCTCGGGTGGTGCCTTAGGCTTGGGTCTGCTTGGCCTGCTGCCGCTGGCACTGCTGCGTCGCCGTAAGGCCAAGGCGCGTGTGAGCTAATATGGCTGCATAAGATGGCTAATTAAAAAGGTCAAAAGTATGGCCAAACAAGCATTTCGGGTATGACCCAAGATGCTTGAAGCTAAAGTGAAAAAGAGGAGCCTAGACTCCTCTTTTTTTATGCCAGTAATCTTGGCATCGACCTAACTCCTTAACCTTTAACCTCTAGCCTAGAGCCTGCAGCCGGTTCTTCTGCTTCTGATAGAAGTAGGCCACCGTCAGCAGGATAATGCCGATAACGATGAAGGCGACCACCTTCTGCACCAGTACGAAGGAAGCCATGTCGATAAACAGTATCTTGAGACAGGCGAGGCCGAAGAGGATCCCCGCCATGCGTATCAGGCTGGTCTGTTGCGGTCGCAGGCTGAGGAACATGAGCGCGCTGCCGTGGCTCACCAACAGGATGCTGCTGACAGGCGCGGCTATTTGATCCCCCAGCTGATAGCTCCAGAGGAAATAGCTCACCGCCAGCAGGCTGTGCCAGCTCCACAGCAGGGCAGGTTTAGGCAGCAGCTTCTTGTGGGACTCGATGCCGAGTCGCTTGCCCCTGAGATACCAGGCGAGCACCACCAATATGCCCAGCTCGCTGAGGCTAAACAGCAGGCTGCTCATATCCAGCCCCAGGGGGCGATCGCCATGCAATATGATGGGCGCCAGCGGCAGCAGGAGAAGCAGGCCATAGGCGAGATCGTAGCCGGGTCTCAGCGCTTTGGCGAAACGTCTGCCCAGGGCATTGTCGCGCTCGACCAGCAGGGCAAAGTAGCCGGTCAACGCCAGGAATACCAGGGACCAACCCGGGGCGATAAGCCCGGACAGGGTCTGTACGGCAACGGCCAGGACCAAGGCAAAATAGAAGGGGCTCAACTGCCAGGGGAAGCGCAGTAATATGCGCCAGTGCCGGTTCATTTGCTCATAACGGCCGTGCACTGTGCCCAGTGCTAGCGCGCCTATGGCGAGAGCGACTAATCCCTGCCACTGATTGTCCAGACAGCTAATGGCGGTGAACAGCATGGCCGTGGCACATAACACTTGCGTCTCGATCACCAGACTCCTGTGGCGCACGAACCTTGCGAGGCCAAGGGCCATGGCGCTGGCCAACCAGAGGTAGATGGGTAGCAGTTCCAGATAGCTGCGCAGCACCTTAGGCAGCAGCAGGAGCGGCAGCGCCAGGTAACAGATGAGCTGAACATAATAGGCCAGACTTAGCAGCGGCGACTGAGGTGTGTATCGCTTATACCAGTTGTAGGCCAGCAGCAGGCTGCTGAACAGCTCGATACGCGCCAACTTGGCGTTGAGGGGCTGCTGGGCAAAGTTGACGCTGCCCGCCTCTAGCATGCCCAGCATGATGAGGCCGCCTAGCGGCAGTAGCCAGAACCAAGCCATGATCTCGGTAAAGCGCAGCCCGTCTCGTCTGCCGAGATAGAGCAGCATCAAGGCGATCAGTGGCAGGCAATTGAGATAGATATCTGGGCTCAAGCAGTAGCCGATAAACAGGGCGGTGATCGCCAGCAGCTGACCAAAAACGCCCTGCAGGGCGCGGCGCAGGAGTCGCTCAGCCCCGGCAAGTCTATCCCCCAGGGCGTCAATCAGGCGTATCGCCTGATAACAGGCGGCGCAGCTTAGTGTAAGGGTGAGAATGAGGATGAGGTTATCTGTCATTCCCGCGCCACCACCCAGCTTGCGGTGACTCACTGCCAGGCTGTCGAACAGGGTCAGCAGGTTGCTGCCAAGGCCCATGGCCAACAGGATATAGGCTTCGGTGCGAATGGCGATAAAGTCATGTTTAGCGCCGAGCCAGAGCAGCAGCAGGGCCTCGATCAACAGCACTAAGCCAAGGAGGTCGGCGCTGATGAGGTAGAGCGCCGCCACCCCGGCGAACACCCCGGCCGCGGCCAGCATCAGCGGCGCAATCAGGCTATCGCGCCTTATCTTCCAATAGAGCAGGGCGCAGATGGCGCCGTTGATTGCGAACAGCTCGCCGGCGTAGTGGGTAAATTCCCCCAGGGTATAGAGGGTAAAACAGAGCATGGCCACGGGCACCATCAGCAGGCGCGCACTGGGCTCCCGCTTGGTCTGGAGCCAGAGGCTACCCAGGCCATAGAGATAGAAGAGGGCGTTGACGCATCCCAGCGCAAGCATGGCCATGGTGTCGATTGGTGCCAGCGGCAGAAACAGGAAGAAGCTTAGTAGCTGCACACAGGCGATATGCAGCAGTGCCGTTATCTCGATCAGCACGGGCCAGTTCAGCCTGTGACTCTGCACCAGTGAACAGACGCCTATGATCAGCAAGTAGGGCAGATAGAGCAGCGGCGCCTGGCTGGCATCGAGCAGCATAAGCGGCGCCAGCGAGCCGCCGCACAGGGCGATGATGGCCACCACCTTGGTCTCCAGCTTCATCGCCAGGCCGTAACCCAGCAGGGTGTTGACCAGCATCAGCGAGAAGGCGACGCTCTCAGGGATCAGCTCAAAATAGGGGCCGAGGAAATAGATACAGAGGTAATTTAATATGATCCCAAGGCCCACTATGCCCGAGGCATAGTCCTCCATGCCGGGCCTGGCCCGCCGGATAAACAGGCCACCGGCGATCACCCCGTTGGCCGTGATTAGCCCTAGCATCGCCTTGCCAAGCTCAGAGAACCAGTGGTTGATGGAGTATTGCAGCAGGTAGCCAAAGCCCAGGGTCAGGGTGATGATGCCCGCGAGGGTCATCAGAAATACCGCGCCCTGTCCCTTGGCCTGATAGTGTTGATAGAAGGCCTTGGCCTGCTCGCCGAGGCCGCCGAAGGGGCCGAGTAGCAAATTAACCAGCTGCCCGAGCGAGCCCTGCAACTGCCCCACCGAGTTAGTCAGCTGTTGGCTAATACCTGGAACGGCGGCCTTCTGTTTTGTGGTTTTCGTTGAGCGAGCTGAAGGTTGAGTTTTAGCCTGTTCCTGTGGTTGAGGCGTCTGGCGCTGCCAGGCGTCGTGGCGATAGCTGGTATCGGCCTGCTGGCTGAGTTCGCCTTGCTGGGGTGATGGTGTCTGCTCTAACTCTAGCTGCGCTGACTGTAACGGCTCTGCCTGCGTCTGCGCTGCTTGTGGCGGCTCTGGCTGAGTCTGCCATGGCAAGTATTGGCTTGATTGGCTTGGCGCCGATGCCGAGGTTGAATCTATTGAATTTGCATGCGCAGTCGTCGAATGCGTCTGCTCTGGATGCTCGGCCTGGTCATAACCCTCAAGGGCATTTACCCGCGCGTTGAGCTCGGCCAGCTGCTGGCTAAACTCCGCTAATTGACTCGTGAGCGCCGCGCGGTCCGATGCCTGTTGTGACTGCATCGCCTCCTGGGCCTGAGTGAGCTTGTTGACATCTTCCTTCAGTGTCATCGCCTTTCCTTTGGTCTTGCCAACTTTTCCTAAGAGTTATCATTGTACTTGCAGTATAGGCACTTAGGGAAGTGGTTGATATTTTTATGAATGCGGACGTTCATTCGTTTTCCAAACTTTGTTTGGATTAGCGGAGTGGGATTCCATCCCACACTCAGGGATGTGCGACCTGACGGTCGAGGTAAGTCGTGGAACTCCGTTCCACACCAAGGTTGGTGTAGCCTTTCGGCATGAATTGAGTTTTCCAAACTCCGTTTGGATTAACGTCGAGGGGAGCTTCCCGTGTCGGGATGGATACGGCCTTACGGCCGAGAAAGTCGTGGGATTCCATCCCACACCCGGGCAAGGAGGACTGCTCGTCCTCGCCCTCCTTGCATCCACCCTGACGCCCCGACGAAGTTGTGATTCCTACGTGGCTATTTGAAAATGACTAACGCTTCCGATGGGGCGTCCAAGCCCCCCGGAAGCTAGCCTCACATCCATGTGAGTCTCACGTCATTTTCTGCTATCCACTCCGGCAACTTCGATGGGGATCTGTTGTAGCCACAACCTGCATTTGCAGTAAGTAAGTAAAAGTTTACTCTGACCCGACTATTCCTAATATTGTAACCACGCATACGCATTGTTTCTTGAACACCGATTAGAAATGGGCTTTTTAGACTCATGATTACCTCATTTCTAATGTGCTGTTTATTTATACAGTGTTATTTAGTATTTTCTAATATCAAGGGAAATAGTGAAATAATTTTGCGCGTTTATATACGTGCTAATCCATATAATTCATTTTTTATCAATCAGTTATGTGTTGGCTACTCGAGATAATAGGTTTGGAAAACGCGCATGCGCGTTTTTGCAGATGGTATATTTGGCAATATGCTGATAAGTTCATTACATACAGATAGTTAACTGTGCGCGTTTTCACTGGTCCAACGAGGTAAACGCGCATGCGCACTAATAAGCTGTTAGGAATATATTCAACATGGGAGTAATTAAATTTGAAAGAGGTTTCAAAATCGTTTGGTAAGGGGTTGTTGTGGACTTGTTTTACGATGATTTTCGGCTTGTTGCAATTATGGATAGTTTTAGCCAATGGCGCAGTTATTACTTCATATAACGTAGATTTCAATAAAATAGTTTTAGATGGAACTTTGCTATTTTTTACAAGCGCTGTTGTCGCTTCGATTTGTACTGATTATTACTTAGGTAATAAATGCAAACTAAATAAAATAGCCTCTTCAATTATCTATTTTGTTTATCCGGTCATAGTATTAATTTGTTGTATTTGGTTGTTTTCGTTGAATTTTTCCGAACATAAAAACAACTTGGATTTAGCTCAAATTACAAATATACAAATAACCATCATCGTTATGACAATCATTTATGCCATAACAACCAAAGCAATCATATTTTTTCAGGAAGATTATTAATGGACTTTTTAATTCAATTTCTTTTGCCTTTATTTGGTGTGTTGACCGCAATTCTAATAGCTACTTCTATTAACCAAATGAAGATCCTAAAAAAACATGAAGAGAATGAGGTGCAAAGACATGAAGTCATCTCAAATAACCATAATCAAATATTCAAAGAAGTGGAAAAAGTAAATAAAAAAATTGATAGCGAATTGATTCCTTCAATCTCAAATGCTTTCAAAAAGAAATCAAGTAATCAATATGAACTATCATCAGAAGACATTGGAAATGCCTTAAAAAATATTGGTTATGAAAATCACATTGTCAGTAGTAATGGTGAATTTATTCTTGTTGGAATGGAAGATAATGAAGAGACTGATTTTTTAAATGATACTTTTAAATCTTACTTCTTCATTCAACCAAATATTGAGTCAAAGGATCTACTTATTGAATCTCACAGTTTTGAATTCAACGAGTTTAATGAAGATATAGCATTAATGATATTAAAACTAAATGACTCATTTAAAGTTTCCAGTTTTTCAGTTGCAAATTATGGTGGTCGATATGTGTTGAAAACCCAATACCTAATTGATGCACCAGATGGTACTTTTAGCGCTAGAACATTAGATTTTATTATGAACGCTATGTTTTCTGTTCACCAAGAGTTAATACAAATGCTGAACGATAAAGGAATTCAATTAACTTTTATTGAACCTCATGATTTATTAATCTTGGAAAACGAATCCAATATTCCTAACAAGGCAATTAAGGCGGACACATAACAGTCGGCTATGTTCGTTCTTCACAAGTTTAGCCAACTATTACTTAGCCGCTTATTGCGGCGTTGCGCACGATCATTAATGATACTTATAAATGAAAAGTTGGGTCAGAGTTAAGTTTGTTCTAGTTAGTGAGGTTGCAGGTAGAGGTTACGACAAGTCCCCATCGAAGTTGCCGAAGGGCGTTGGAATAAATTGCGTGAGGCGGGCATGGATGCCCGACTAGCTTCCGCAGGTGCATGGATGCATCCTTCGGAAGCGGTAGCGATTTATCCATAAGCACGAGGAGCAACAACTTCGTCTGGGGCGCTGGGGGATTTCCAAAAGGGGAACAAGCGATTTTCCCCTTTTGGTCGGGTGTGGGTTGAAGACCCACGACTTACCTCGGCCGTAAGGCCGCAACTTGTCTCATCCCATCAAAACGTTATTTAAACCATTGTTAACTGACAATGGTGACACGAATCGTTAGAATAACCCCCAGATTATTCCTATCCAGAGCCAACCCCATGCATGTACATATCTTAGGGATCTGCGGCACCTTTATGGGTGGTCTCGCACTCCTTGCTCGCGCTAACGGTCACAAGGTCACGGGCAGCGATGCCAACGTCTATCCGCCCATGAGCACTCAGCTCGAGGAGCAGGGGATAGAACTGATCCAGGGCTTCGATCCTAGCCAGCTGGGGCAAAACGAGGACGATGCGCCGGATCTGGTGGTGATAGGTAATGCCATGAGTCGTGGCAATCCCTGTGTCGAGGCTGTGCTCAACCGTGGCCTGAAATATACATCTGGGCCACAGTTTTTGGCCGAACATATTCTGACCAATCGTTGGGTGCTGGCGGTGTCGGGTACCCATGGCAAGACATCGACCTCCAGCATGCTGGCGTGGATATTAGAAGATTGCGGCTATGCACCGGGCTTCTTGATCGGCGGCGTGCCGCAAAACTTTGGCGTGTCGGCGCGATTGGGAGATTCCCCCTTTTTCGTGGTGGAGGCGGACGAGTATGACAGCGCCTTTTTCGACAAGCGCTCCAAGTTTGTCCACTATCAGCCGCGCACCCTGGTGATCAATAACCTGGAGTTCGATCACGCGGATATTTTCGATGATTTAAAGGCGATCCAGCGTCAGTTTAATCACCTAATAAGAACCGTACCGGGTCAGGGCAAGGTGATCTGGCCCTCCGCCAGCGATGCGGTGCGCGAGGTGATCGACATGGGCTGCTGGAGCGAGCAAGAGACCTATAACCTGATGGCGGGTAGCCCAGGCTGGTATAGCGAGCTGCTGAGCGAGGATGGCCACAGCTTTGAGGTCTTCTTCGACGGCGAGTCTCAGGGCGTGCTCGACTGGTCGCTCATCGGTCAGCACAACGTGGAAAACGCCACCATGGCGATCGCCGCGGCCCGTCACGTGGGCGTCAAGCCTGCGGCGGCTATCGAGGCGTTGACCCGCTTCGCGCCGCCAAAGCGTCGCATGGAGCTCATCGGCACTGTCAATGATATCGCCGTGTATGACGACTTTGCTCACCACCCGACGGCGATTGCCACCACGCTACAGGGCTGCCGCGCCAAGGTGGGTGAAGGTCGCATCATAGTGGTGCTGGAGCCGCGCTCTAACACCATGAAGCGCGGCGTGCATAAGGATACCCTGGCGGGCTCTATGGCACTGGCCGATGCCGCCTACCTGTATCAGGCGGACAATATCGACTGGGACGTGGAAGCGGCGATGGCCAAGGCCGAGTTGCCCGTGACTGTGCTATACCAGATAGATGAGCTGGTCGAGACCGTGGCCGCGGCGGCAAGGCCCGGCGATACCATCATAGTGATGAGCAACGGTGGATTTGGCGGCCTGCATGGCAAGCTGCTGGCTAAGCTGGAAGAGACCAAGGCTTGAGTCTAGCCCGTAAGGGTTAGACTCGGGTCTTCAACATAGAGAGTGATATGAATTATCCCAAGCGGGCCAAGGCGATCAGCCTGGCCTGGACCGGTGCCAGCGGGGCGCCATACGGACTCAAGCTGCTGGAATGCCTCTTGATGGCGGATTATCAGGTGTTTTTGATGATCTCCAGCGCGGCGCGCGTGGTGCTGGCCACCGAACATGGGCTGCAGCTCAGCGCCAACGGCGACAAGGCCAAGGCCCAGCTGCTGGCGCTGTTTGCCGAGCGCGGCAATGAGGTGGCCGGTGAGCTGCATGTGCTGGGCAAGGAGGAGTGGTTCTCGCCACCGGCCTCAGGCTCTGCGGCGCCCAAGCAGATGGTGATCTGCCCCTGCAGTACGGGCACTCTGGCGGCGGTGGCCACGGGGATGAGCAATAGCCTGCTGGAGCGGGCCGCCGATGTGGTGATAAAAGAGCGTGGTCAGCTGATCCTAGTGCCCAGAGAAACCCCCTTTAGCAGCATACACTTAGAGCATATGCTGTCCCTGTCGCGCCTCGGCGCCACCATAATGCCGGCGGCTCCCGGCTTTTATCATGATCCCAAATCGGTTGAAGATCTGGTAGACTTCATGGTCGCTCGGATCTTAGACCATCTGGGTGTCGACCACGGGTTAACCAAGCGTTGGGGCTATGATAAGCACAGTGCCGACAACCGCGACAATTAACACAAATTTGAGAAGAGTATGAAACACACTACCGAAGTGATGATCTCGGCAGATGAGATTGAACAACAACTGGATATCCTGGCAGCGCAGATCAATGCCCATTACGCCAATAGCGAACGCCTGCTAATGGTTGGCCTGCTGAAGGGGTCTGTGGTCTTTATGGCCGACCTCTGCCGCCGCATCAAGGGCCACGTTGAGATCGATTTCATGTCGGTATCCAGCTACGGCAACGCCATGACCAGCTCGCGCGACGTGAAGATCCTAAAGGATGTGCAGTCGGATATCGAAGGCCGTGACGTGTTGATCGTCGAAGACCTGATCGATTCGGGTAACACCCTGAACAAGGTGCGCGAGATGCTACTGCTGCGCGAACCTAAGAGCCTGGCCCTCTGCACCTTGCTGGACAAGCCAGAGCGTCGCGAGGTTGATGTTCCGGTAGACTTTATCGGCTTCACCATCCCCGATGAGTTTATCGTCGGCTATGGTATCGACTATGCCGAGCAGTATCGCAACCTGCCTTACATCGCTAAAGTCGTACCCCTAGATTAATCGCGCCGTCGTTAAGATTTGAAACTCCTGCTTTGTGCGGGAGTTTTTGTTTTTTCATACCAATACCAATTTCAAGATCAGGATAACGGAAGTCACTAATGACCAAAGAGCCATATGCTTTAGTTATCGACTCGCTCAGAAAAACCTACAAGGGCGGTGTCGAAGCGGTAAAAGGGATCAGCCTTAAGGTCGAGGCGGGGGATTTCTTTGCCCTGCTGGGCCCTAACGGTGCCGGCAAGTCCACCACGATAGGTGTGATCTGCTCCCTGGTGCAGAAGAGTTCCGGCAAGGTGAAGGTGTTCGAACACGATATCGACACCCAGCTGGAGCTGGCCAAGATGTCCATCGGCCTGGTGCCCCAGGAGTTTAACTTCAACCAGTTTGAGACTGTGCAGCAGATAGTGGTCAATCAGGCCGGTTATTTCGGTGTCTCCCGCGAGGTGGCCTTCGAGCGCGCCAAGAAATACCTGAGCCAGCTGGATCTGTGGGACAAGCGCAACAGCCCGTCTCGAGCCCTCTCGGGTGGCATGAAGCGCCGCCTGATGATTGCCCGCGCCCTGATGCACGAGCCCAAGCTGCTGATCCTGGATGAGCCCACCGCCGGGGTGGATATCGAGCTCAGACGTTCCATGTGGACCTTCCTGACGGATCTTAACCGCCAGGGGGTGACCATCATCTTGACCACCCACTATCTGGAAGAGGCCGAGATGCTGTGCCGCAACATTGGCATCATAGACAAGGGCGAGCTGGTGGAGTGCACCAGCATGAAGTCCCTGCTCAGCCGCCTCAACATGGAGACCTTCGTGTTCGACCTCAAGGCCGACATCAACGAGGCGCCGACCCTCGACGGAATTAGCTGTCGCCTGACCGACCCACACACATTAGAGGTGGATGTGGAGAAGGCCCATAGCATCAACAGCGTGTTCGCCCAGCTCACCGAGCAGGGGATAGAGGTGTTGTCTATGCGTAACAAGGCTAACCGCCTGGAGGAGCTGTTTGTGGAGTTGGTGGAACAAGGCAAGGGAGGTAAAAAGGCATGAGCATGAATATGAAGCACGTCTACTTTACCGCCTTTAAGAGCATATTGATCAAGGAGGTGACCCGCTTCACCCGCATCTGGGTGCAGACCCTGGTGCCGCCGGCAATCTCCATGACCCTCTATTTTCTGATCTTCGGTAACCTGGTGGGTAAGCGCATCGGCGAGATGGGCGGTGTAAGCTATATGGAATTTATCGCCCCCGGCCTCATCATGATGTCGGTGATCACCGCCTCCTACTCCAACGTGGCGTCATCCTTCTTCAGCGCCAAGTTCCAGCGTAATCTGGAGGAGCTGATCGTCGCGCCCGTGCCTCACTATGTGATGATCGCCGGTTACGTGGGCGGTGGTGTGGCCCGTGGCCTGTGTGTCGGCACCATAGTGACCCTGGTGGCCATGTTCTTCGTGGATATCAGCCTGCACCACGCAGGCTTGGTGGCCCTGACCGTACTGCTGACCTCTATCCTGTTCGCCCTGGGGGGGCTGATCAACGCCGTGTTCGCCAAGAGCTATGATGACATCAGCATAGTGCCCACCTTCGTACTGACGCCGCTGACCTATCTGGGCGGCGTCTTCTACTCGCTTACCCTACTGCCAAGCTTCTGGCAGGGGGTGTCGCAGCTGAACCCTGTGGTCTATATGATCAACGTGTTCCGCTACGGCTTCCTGGGTTATGCCGACATCAGTATCGGCCTGTCGGTGGCGATCATGTTGGGCTTCTGCGCCGGACTCTGGTTGGTGGCCTACTACCTGATCAGCCGTGGCATAGGCTTGAGAACCTAGTTGGTTCATGACAGACAAATCCAACTAAAAAGCCCCACATTGGTGGGGCTTTTTTATGGCAGTACTCTTTAACGCATGGCGTGCATCGACTAGCTATCTTCCAAATAGCGCACCATCTCGAACAGCTGCGCCAGGCTGTCGGCGCCGATCTTGGCGCTGCAGAAGTGACCATTCTGGCAGGCATAATCGCTGACCCATAGCACCACCGCTGAAAGTGGTATCTGCTGGCCCGAGGGGCGTAGAGCGCCATCTTGGCAGTGGTAGCAGATGCCCTGGCTGTCGATAAGGATCAGGGACTCGGCCTCAAGATGGTCGCGCTCGGCGAGCCAGTCTTCCTGGCTCTCTAACAGCATCAGCTGCTTGTCGCAATCGACCTTGAGCAGGAGTGGCCAGTGGGGAGTCATATCTGAGTCTGCTCGGGTGGCATCTCGACTTCGGGATAGTCCCTATCGCAACCGAGGTGGAAGTAGGCGCCGGGTTTGTCCTCTATGCTGTGGGCCAGGCCGAAGGCGTAGCCTTTGACATAGATAAACAGATACAGCGCCGCGTCTTTGTCGTCGTCATAGGCCTTGAGGGTCTGTCGCAGCACTTGGTTAACCTGGTTTTGGTCTATGGTAAAGCCCATATCGATGGCGAGCTTGGCGCACAGCAGGGGGGCGATCACCTCGCTCTGGGTCGTCAGGTATTGGGCATGGTCGACGAAGCTGTCGACATTGAGTTCGCGAGAGTCATCGGCGGGCGAGAAGAGGCTCTGGCGCATAAAAAATCCCAGCAGAAGCAGGCCGATAACGAGCAGGCTCAACTGGGTCTTGTTCATGGCGACCTCGCGACTTACGCAAATTAAGAATGTGTTAACGTTTTAAGGCTAATCTATCACAGCCAGTGCTGCACAATTCATCTTGTACGGCTAATGCTGCGCAACTCATATTGTACGGCTAATCTTGCACGGCTAATGTTGTGCGACTAGTGTTGCACTACCTGAGGGGCGCCTTTGTCGGGCTTCTCTTCCTGTTCCCTCTGTCCTTCCTGCTCGGGCGCCTGCGTGATGCGCAGCTTGTGTTGCTGTAGCATGAGCATGGCGTCGTCGTTGAGCTTGATCAGGCCGTCGAAGTAGCGGTTCATCTCATCGAGCTTGGCGAGAAACTCAGGGTCATCCTTGGCCTGTTTCTGCCAGTAACGCTTGCGATCCAGTTTCTGTTTCTCGCTGGCCCTTAGGATCTCATAATAGCTGTTTTCCTGCTTGAGGCGGTAGATTTCGGCGTCGATCAGCTGTAACAGCTTCTCCTGGGAGAGGGTGCGCTTGTTGAGCAGCGCCTGCAGAGGGTCGACTTTCTCCTTGGGCTTGTCGCTGTCGGTTTCCGTGGTGATGCCGAGTTGGTATTGGATATGGTGCTGCTTAAACTCTTTCGGGCAGGAGGTCTGGCTGAACACCACCTTGTCGCCCTTGATGCACTTGTAGATGCTGCTGGCGTGGCTAAGGCCGGGAAGCAACAGGAGTGCGATGGCTAAGAGCAGTTTTCCCATGGAGCGATAATTCCTCTATCTGCGTCGAGTCCAGGCGGCATCGTAAGCTGAGCGGTCGCCGCGACGACTCATGTCCCTTTCTCTTGTGTAACGAATCTTTAGCTAACTTTATGTCATTTTACTTCATTCTGGCGTACATACCGGCAAGCTTAGGTCGCTAACTTATTGGGATATTAAGCTCAGTATGGTCAGCTATTACTATGGCGCAACTCTTGGAATAACACCAGTATTTTGCATGACTTAGGTTGTATGAGTAAGGTGATTTGTACTCGAATGCGGGGAGGGCAGAGATAAAAAACCGCGATGTGAGCTGATGTCACACCGCGGAGTTTGCTTGGGTGGGGTTATCTAAACCTTAAATCGGTTGCCTAGCGGCTGCATTCTTCCAGCAGATAGGCCAGGTGGCGATAGGAGATGCCGCTGTGCTGGGTCAGACCCACTTCACACATGCGGTTGGCGTAGTAGCCCTCCTTGATATCGACCGGGATCAGCTTCTTGATGTTGCGCAGGGCGCTGGCGTTGATCTCAGGCTTATACAAGCCCTTCTCGCCGGCGTAACCACAACACTCGATCCCCTCTGGCAGCTTAACGCCGTTACTACAGGCATCGGCCAGGGCCTGCATCTTAGGCTCAAGCTTCATCTTGCGGGCGCTACAGCCAAGGTGCAGTGCGACGTTGACCTTCTTGGTAAAGGTCAGCTTAGGCAAGATCTTGTCGTGCATGAACTCGACCAGATCGGTGATCTCCACCTTAGGGTTACCTGTCAGTGTGCGGTAGGTACAGGAGAGGGCATCTACCACTACTGGCACCTTGCCGTTGTCGCTCAGGGCGCTCAGGGCGTCGATCAGCTCGTCACGCTTGGCGTCGGCGTTCTTGAAGTCACCTTTAGATTCCCACATCTGGCCGCAGCACAGGTGACGGGTGTTATCCGGAGTGACCACGTTGTAACCGGCGCGCTCCAGCAGGGTGACTACCACTTCTGGCAGGGTGCGGTTGTCGGGATCTTTCGGCGTCGGGCCGAAGGTGCGACCACCACAGGCCGGGAAGTAGACCACAGTCTCCTTGTCTGGCGAGGCTGGGCTTGGCTTAGGCAGCTTGCCGCCCTTGGCGAAATCTGGGTTCCAGTAAGGCACCTCTTTGGACACCATGCGGCCCACCTTCATCAGGCCGTTGGTAACGCTGTCGCCTGTGACCTTGTGGATGATGTTGAGCACGTCGAAGCCTGTGCTGATCACCTGGTTGACGGCGCCGAAGTGTTTGGCCTGGAAGTCCAGTACCTTCTGCTCTGTGGTGGTGATGTATGGGGTTCTCAGCTTACGTACCAGCTGACCCATGCTGTTGTCTACCGGACAGGCGATGGTACAGAGCTGACAGGCGGCGCAGGTGTCGACCACGTCATATTTGGCCGCAGCGCGCATCTCTTCGGCGGCTTGCTTGTCGCCAGAGGCCTCCAGGCGGGCGATTTCACGCAGAGTCGCGATACGCTGACGCGGAGTGAAGTTAAGCGCCGAGGTCGGGCAGGTCTTCTCACAGAAGCCACACTCGATACATCTGTCCACAAAGTCGTCGACCACAGGGCATGGCTTGATGTTCTTGACGTGCACGTTGGCGTCGTCGTTGAGGATAACGCCAGGGTTAAGCAGGCCTTGGGGATCGAAGATCTGCTTGATGCGCTTCATCAGGGTGTAGGCATCGGCGCCCCATTCCATCTCGACGAATGGTGCTACCGCGCGGCCTGTGCCGTGCTCGGCCTTCATGGAGCCGTCATACTTGTTGATCACCATCTCGGCCACGTCTTGCATGAAGCCGTGGAAGCGGTCGATATCTTCCTGTGAGGCGAAGGTCGGCGTGATGATGAAGTGGAAGTTACCCGCCAGCGCGTGGCCGTAGATCACCCCTTCAGGGTAGCCATGCTTGTGGAACAGGGCGGTCAAATCGGTCGCCGCATTGGCCAGGTGTTCCAGCTCGAAGGCCACGTCTTCGATGATCACCGAGGTGCCCTTCGGACGCTCGCCGCCAATGATAGGGAAGAGGCCAGAGCGCATCGCCCAGTACTTGCTGTAGACCTCGGGGTCACGGCTGAAGCTGATAGGACGCTCGGTTTCGATGTGGGCCAGCTTGGCGATCACATCCTGGGTGTAGGCATCCAGGGTCGCCTCGTCGTTGGCACGGGATTCGATAAGCAGGATGGCGGCGCCTTCTGGCAGCTCGCTCAGCCAGTCTGGCATCCCTTTCTTGCCGGTGACCGCCTTGATCGACGCCCAGTCCAGCAGCTCGGCGGCCGCGACGCTGTCGCATTTGATTGGCGGAATGGCGCGGGCCGCATCTTCCATGTTGAAGAATACCGCCATGGCCGAGGCCTTGAACTTGGCCTCATCGACCGTGTTGTAGGTCACCTCTTCGACGAAGGCCAGGGTGCCCTCGGCGCCGACGATCAGGTGATTGATCAGCTCGAACGGATCCTCGAAGTCCACCAGGGCGTTAATGCTGTAGCCAGTGGTGTTCTTGATGGAGTATTTCTTGCGAATGCGATCGGCCAGTACCGGGTTGCTGGCGGTGAGCTTGGCGAGATCGGTCAGCTCGCTAAGCAGCTGCTGGTGAGACTCGCGAAACGCTTCTTTTGAGCGCTCACAGCCTGTGTCCAGACGGGTACCGTCGGCGAAGAGAAGCTTGGCCGAGGCGATGGTCTGGTAGCTGTTCTGGGCCGTGCCGCAGCACATGCCCGAGGCGTTGTTAGAGACGATACCGCCTACCATGGCCGAGGCTAGGGTGGCCGGATCCGGGCCAATCTTCTTGTTGAATGGCTTAAGCGCCAGGTTGGCGTCGCCACCGATAACGGCCGCGCCGAGTGAGATCTGGTTGTGATCCTCGCTGACGGCTATCTTTCTGAAGCCGTCGTGACCTAGGATCAACAAGATACCTTCGCCGATGGCCTGGCCTGAGAGGCTGGTGCCGGCGGCGCGGAAGGTCACTGGGGCATTGTGCTGGCGCGCGACTTCGAGTGTGTCACGGGCATCTTCCAGAGTCTCGGCGTGTACTACCACCTCTGGCACGATACGGAAGTAACTGGCGTCGGTGGACCAGGCGAAACGACGCACTGCATCGTCTGAGACGGCTTCATCACCGAGTTTGGCGCGTAAATCTGCGACTACTGCTGAATAATTAATCGACATAACATTACTCTTTAATTCGACCCACAGAAAGGCGGGTTCATCACGTCCGCCTATCTCGAGTTATCTGTTATAGACCGCCCCAAAGGGTAGCGATAGTACCTGCAATCAAGGCATAACCCAGAGCGACGGGCATGGTTTTACGGATAATTTCTGATTCACGGCCAGCCATACCCACCACGGTAGCGGCGGCGACCACGTTCATGACACACATCATGTTACCTGCGTTGGCACCAATGCCTTGTAGGGCCAGGACTAACGCGTGGTTCATGCCGATGTTGTCGGCCACGCTGTACTGCAGGCCTGAGAACATCATGTTAGAGAAGGTGGCTGAGCCCGACAGGAAGGCACCGAAGATACCCACAATCGGTGACATCCAGGCCCAGATGGCGCCCATAGAGCCAGCCAGCATATCGGCCAGGGCAACCGGCATAGACTGCAGGCCCGCCTCGTTGGTGCCAGAGTTAAGGAAGATCTTCACCATAGGCACAGAGGCGCCCAGGGAGATGATGGTCGGCAGCATAGACTTGCAAGAGACGGTGATCGACTCCTTGATGGCTGGCGATTTCATCTTAAACAGCACGAAGCCCAGGATACACACCAGCACGAAGAAGGCGCCAGGCGCGTACAGGGTCGCGAAACCGGCTTTCAGCTCAGTGCCCAGCAGATTAGTCCAGCTGATGTTGAAGCTGGTGAGCCAGGCCTTGAGTGGCGCCACGGTGCGAGACAGTACCAGCAGGCCCGCCATGATGATGTAAGGGGTCCAGGCGGCAACCTGAGAGAACTGCGCCTTGGTTTCTACCTTAGCCTGAGTCTGGTTGTCGTTTTCGGCGAAATCGTTCCAAGGAGTCTTAGGCAGTAGCAAGCCTTTGCGTGCCACTGGAATCACCAGCGCCATACCAACCAGAGAGCCGATAACCGATGGGAACTCTGGACCGGCGAAGTAGTTGATAAGCCATGCCGGTACGGTAAAGGCTAAGCCGGCGAACAGGGCAAATTTCCAGATCGCCAGACCCTCTTTGAAGGACTTGTTGCGGCCGAAGAAGCCGGTGAGTACAGAGACGAGAACCAGCGGGATCAGGGTACCAGTCACCAGATCGATAGTGATCATGTGCAGGGCGATAAACTGGGCATAGTCGGCGAAGCTGGTGCCGTGCTGGGCGATCTGGTCGGCAGCCATGCTCACACCACCTTGCATCAGACCCTGCTCCATACCGAACAGAACTGGCAGGCCGATGGCGCCGAAGGAGACGCTGGTAGAGTCGGCGATCAGGGCAACTACGGCGGCAGCCACAGGCGGCACACCTAGCAGTACCAGCAGCGGCGCGCCGATGGCGGCTGGAGTACCGAAACCGGCAGAGCCTTCGATAAATGAACCAAATAACCAACAGATGATGATCACCTGCACGCGGGCATCACCACTGATGTTGGTAAAGCCGGCGCGGATGGTGTCCATGGCACCCGAGTACTTCAGGGTGTTCAGCAGGAACACGGCGCCGAAGATGATGCTCAGTGGGGTCAGGGCCGAGAGTAGGCCTTCGACCACAGAGGCACCTAAGATAGTGGTATCCATCTGCCAGATAAAGACGGCGGCAAGACCTGTCATTACCATAGAGATGGGCATGGCGCGAGATGCGGGCATCTTGAGTAGCACCAAAAATAGCATAACGCTGATTACAGGCGTCAAACTGGCGAGTAGTTGAAGTAGGGTCATGATTGCCTCTTACTGTCGTTACTTGGTTATTTTAGTTGTTGTCGATGCTGACTCGTCCGATGCAGCATCCTGTGTTGTCGGAAGCTATTCCCAAATGGAATCGTTTCATCCTTGATGCGTAATAAACGCTAATTCACCAAATGCAAATATGATCTAGATCATTATGTGCTGATTATGTGAGATGGGGTTAGATGGGTGTGAACTTTGTCTGACCAGTTAAACCTAAAGTGTGATCTCTATCACTGGTGGGAGCGGGCCGTTATAACTATTTGAAAGAAATATGACGATTTTTAGCTAGAAATGGGATTTTACTAAGAGTAATTGCTCTAATTAGGTCTCAAAAGTGGAAATATCTGATCGGATAATTTCAGTTTAGAATCTAATCAGTTAGCGATGGAAAATTGCCCTTGGTGATCCAGATCACCTTGTTGAGCGCCTGTAGGAGCTCGCTATTTTTGGTAAATAGGTATTACCAATTAATTTCAGTAAGTTAGCCAGAATGGATGCCAATTCGTTTGAAATGCATGTAAATGAAATGCAGGTGATCTGGATCCAGGTCACTTTATTGGCTTTCGCTCAGATAAGTAATTTTATTTCTGAAACTCGCGGCATTTTCGACCGATTGGCCGATCAGAATTGGTGCATGACCAAGGACTTAGATGATCAAACTGACCTCATTTTGAGTTGTTTTGGGGCAGTTTTGGGAGCAGTTTTTAGAGAAAGCGCTGAGTAAAAAGTGAGCCTAAAATGAAAAATCGCTTCCCAGGCATTGGGCCAGAGAAGCGAAATTAGAGGTTAAAGACGCGCTAAGTTTAAGAGCTTTCCAGGCTTAAGGACGCCCTAAATTCGGACGTGCAGGGCTTAAGCGCGTTCGAAACTCAGGTTGTCGATCAGGCGGGTGCTGCCCATAAAGGCGGCGGCCAGGATCACCAGCTGTTTATCGCTATCCTGGGCTTCACGCAGATCGGCGGCGTTACGCACCGACAGATAATCTGGCTTAAACCCAGCCTGGTGCAACTGTTCCTGAGCGTGCTGCACTACATTAGGGATCGCTTGACCCTGGGCGATCGCCTCGGCCATCTCATCCAGGGTACGCTTGAGCTGAGCCGCCTGCTGCTTCTGCGCCTCGCTCAGGTAGCCGTTGCGTGAACTCATGGCCAGGCCAGAGCTTTCGCGTATGGTATCGACGCCGATAATTTCAATTGGCAGAGACAGATCTTCCACCATGGCCTTGATCACCATCAGCTGCTGAAAATCTTTCTTACCGAACAGGGCCACATCCGGCTGTACGATATTGAACAGCTTGCAGACTATGGTGGTGACGCCGCGAAAGTGCCCTGGACGGCTGGCGCCGCAAAGCTCTTCCGACAGGCCTGGCACCTCGACAAAGGTCTGCTTATCCATCCCCTTGGGATAGATGATGGCAGGTGTCGGGGTGAACAGCAGCTCGGCGCCGGCGGCCTCTAGGGCGGCCTGATCGGCGGCCAGGGTGCGTGGGTAGGCGTCCAGATCTTCGTTCTGCCCAAATTGCATCGGGTTAACGAAGATGGAGACCACCACGTGATCGGCACGTTTCAGCGCCTCGGTGACCAGGGTGATATGACCCTGGTGCAGATTGCCCATGGTGGGCACGAATGCCACTGTCTCGCCGGCCTGTTTCCACTGGCGCACCTGGGCGCGGATCGCGGCGATATCTTGGGTGGTGTACATGTTACAGCAACCTTTCTTAGCTAAATGTATGCTCGGCGGCGGGGAAGACGCCAGTGTCGACCTCTTCGATATAGGCGCGAATGGCGCTGCGGATCTCGCCGGTCTGGGCCAGGTAGTTCTTCGAGAAGCGCGGAATATAGCCGCTGGAGATCCCCAGCACGTCGTGCATCACCAGGATCTGGCCGTCGGTGTCTGCGCCTGCGCCGATACCGATAACCGGAATGGTCAGGGCTTCTGTGATGCTTTTGGCCAGCGCAGCCGGAATACACTCGACCACCAATAGCTGGGCACCTGCCGCCTCGATCGCCTTGGCCTCATCTATGATGCGCTGGGCGTTGTCGGCGTCACGGCCCTGTACCTTGAAGCCGCCGAAGACATGCACAGATTGCGGGGTGAGTCCCAGGTGGGCACACACGGGAACGCCGCGCTCGGTCAGCTTAGTGACGGTTTCCAGCAGCCAGTGACCGCCTTCGAGTTTCACCATGTTGGCACCGGCCTGCATCAGGGCGGTGGCATTGGTCATTGCCTGCTCTGGCGTGGCGTAGCTCATGAAAGGCATGTCGGCGATCAGCAGTGAACGCTTGATGCCACGGCGAACGCAGCGCGTATGGTAGGCGATATCTTCGACTGTGACCGGCAGGGTGTCGTCGTGTCCTTGCAATACCATGCCTAACGAGTCGCCCACCAGTAGGACGTCGATCCCTTCGCTGTCGAAGGCGCCCGCAAAGCTGGCATCATAGGCGGTGAGTGCAGTGAACTTCTTACCTTCCTGCTTGAATTTCAGCAGGGTAGAGCTGGTTATCTTAGACATAATGCTGGTCTTAACTTTGATTTAAAAAAGAGTTCTGCTTGGGCTGTAGTGAGCTTTAGCAGTAGTGTGCTTTATAAGCTAACTGGGGCTTAAGTTCAATGATCCGGGCCGAGTTGTTGAACTTGTCTCTTAAGTTCCTCGGTGATCAGTGAAGTCAGCTTGGTGCCGCAGGGGAGAATGAGATCTGGGGCCAGATCCAATAGGGGCAGCAACACGAAGCTGCGGGTCTTCATGCCGTAGTGCGGCACCTGAAGACGCGGGATATCCAGTTGCCAGTCGCCATAGAGGAGCAGGTCCAGATCTAAGGTTCTGGCGCCCCAGCGTACCTCACGCACCCGACCCTGTTCGTTCTCGATCGCCTGTAGGGCATCAAGCAGCGCAAGTGGGGCGAGGGTGGTGGTAAAGCGAGCCACGGCATTGAGGTAGTCGGGCTGCGGCACATCACCCATGGGGGCGCTTTGGTAATAGGGGGAGACGCTTAGTTGTCCGTCGCTTGCCAAGGCCTTCAGTGCCTGACAGGCCTGATCCAGTTGGGCTTTAGGGGACGCGAGATTGGCCCCCAGTGCGACATAGACGGTGTTCATTATTCGGCTTTAGGTGTCTTCTTCGGGCTGCGACGACGGCGATTGTTGCGGCTGCGGCTACCCTTGTTGGTGCTGCGGGCGATGACGCTGCGCTGCTCTTCGCTACCTTCGACGAAGCTCTTCCACCAGGCGGCCGTCTTGGCCAGGTTACCACTCTCGGCTTCGGCCCTCAGCAGTAGCAGATCATAGGCGGCGCGGAACTTAGGATGTTCGATAAACTTGAAGGCACGTGTGCCCTGGTTGCGTTCGAACCTCAGTTGCAGCTGCCAAATATCCTTGGCCGGGGTGCTGAAGCGACGGGGAATGCTGATGGTGCGGCATTGCTGTTCCATCACATCGCCCATGGCGGCGTAGAAGGCGTCATATTGGCTCAGGCCACTCTCCAGGGCGATATCATCGGCACGCTGGCTGAGGGGGTACCAGAGCATGGCGGCGTAGAAGAAGGCCGGAGTGACCGACTTATCTTGCTCAACCCGCTCGTCTGTGTTGCGCATGATCGCCTTGACCATCTTGTGGCTCGGTCCCTTAGGATCTTCCTCCAGCAGGTTATCCACCAGGGGAAAGAGAGGAGCGAACAGGCCAAAGTCACGCATCATGACGTAGTTGTTTTGGGCCTGACCGGCGAAGAAGAGCTTGAGCACCTCTTCATACATACGGGCGGCAGGGATATCTTTTAGCAGGGGCGCCAGCTCGGGGATCGGCTGCGCCGCGGCCTTGTCTATGCTCATCCCCAGCTTAGTGGCGAAGCGTACGGCGCGCAGCATGCGCACGGGATCTTCGCGGTAGCGTTTCTGCGGGTCGCCGATCAGACGCAGAGTGCGAGACTCGAGATCCTGCAGGCCGCCACCATAGCTGTGGATGGAAAAGTCGCTGATGTCGTAGTAGAGGGCGTTGACGGTAAAGTCGCGGCGCTCGGCGTCTTCATCTATGGTGCCGTAGACGTTGTCGCGCAGCAGGCGACCCTCGGCGTTGACTTTAGAGATCTTCTCGCCGCTGTCTACATGGTGTCCCCTCAGGGTGGCGACTTCGATGACGTCGCGGCCGAAGACGATATGGGCCAGACGGAATCTGCGCCCTACCAGGCGGCAGTTACGAAATAGCTTTTTGATCTCTTCCGGCGTGGCATTGGTGACCACGTCGAAATCCTTGGGCTCGAGTCCTAGGAGGATGTCGCGCACGCCGCCGCCCACCAAATAGGCCTTAAAGCCAGATTTGTGCAGACGATAGAGTACCTTAATAGCGTTTTCGCTAATGTGCTGGCGAGAGATTGCATGATGTTTACGTGCAACTATCTCTAGGCTTAGTCCCGCTGGTGTGGTTTCTGTGGTGTTTTGATTGTCTTCAAAAAGCTGCTTACAGAATTGACTAATACGGCGAAAAATAGGACACCTCGAACTTGGATCTTGAGTCAGGGTTAAAATTAGGCCGCTATCATAACTCAATTATGGGTCAAAGAGTATACCCGGACTCTGCTCGTCTGGCCGGGTTTCGTGACGGCGGCTAGGTTTATGCTTTTACGGGGCTTAAGCGCACGGCGTAAGTATGATCTCCTGCTGGCGCGGGATACGGCTCAATTCAAACTGGCTCACGGCCTGGACCAGCATGGTCTCTACGCTGTCTGGTTCGCAGGGGGCCTGCCCCAGGAAGGCGAGCGCGGCGTTGATACTGGCCTGGGGCGCATTAAGATCTATGGCCGGGGCGTGATTCTGCTTCGAGAGTTTCATCCCAGGCTCGGCGCACGCCAGCGGCAGGTGAAGCCACTTAGGCGAGCTGTCATCGAATAAATTAAACAGGGTCGCCTGGCGGGCGCTGGAGGTGAGCAGGTCGGCGCCGCGCACTACCTCAGTTATCCCCTGAAAGGCATCGTCCATCACCACGGCCAGTTGATAAGCGTAGAGGCCGTCGCGCCGCTTGATAATAAAGTCCTCGGCGGCAAACTCAGGCTCGACCTGGATAGGCCCCAGCAGCTCGTCATCGAAATGATCTATGGCAAGCGTGTTACGGATGCGAATAGCGCCTGCTGTATGTTTAGCTGTGCGGGTCGCGCAGCGGCCATCGTAGGTGCCGCCCATCGCCTGGATCTGCTTGCGGGTGCATTGGCAGTAGTAGGCCTTATCCTCTGCCAGCAGGCTGTCGAGCCGCGCCTGATAATCATCCAGGCGGCTGCTCTGGTAGAGCACAGCGCCGTCCCAATGTAGGCCGTAGGCCTCCAGGGTCTTGAGGATGAGGTCGCTGGCACCTTTTACCTCTCTGGGGGGATCGATATCTTCGATGCGCACCAGCCATTGTCCCTGCTCGGCGCGGGCACGCAGATAGCTGCCCAGCGCGGCGATGAGCGAGCCAAAGTGCAGCGGCCCGGAGGGCGAGGGCGCGAAACGGCCGACATAGGGCTTGTCGATTTGCATTGGGTTATCGGGGGAGAGGGAGGGGTCTGCTTGGGGGATCACGGCAAAACCTTTGTTCACACTTGCTATGTCGCTCATCGGGGCGACTGGATACAAAAAAGCGGGGCTAAGCCCCGCTTCTCGCCAGCTTAACCGGCCATCTGTTTCTCTTTGATCTCGGCGAGCGTCTTACAGTCGATACACAGGTCGGCCGTTGGACGGGCTTCGAGACGGCGGATACCGATTTCGATACCGCATGAATCACAGAAACCGAAATCGTCGTCTTCGATCTTCTGCAATGTCTTTTCAATCTTCTTGATCAGCTTACGCTCTCTGTCACGGGCGCGTAGTTCAAGACTGAACTCCTCTTCCTGAGCCGCACGGTCGACAGGGTCTGGGAAGTTAGCCGCTTCATCTTGCATATGATTCAGGGTGCGATCCACTTCTTCACGGAGCTGACTACGCCAAGCATCGAGAATCTTTTTGAAGTGACCCAGTTGAGCGGTATTCATATATTCCTCACCCGGTTTTTCCTGGTAAGGATCTACACCTGCGATAGCGAGCACGCCAAGTTTTTTAGTGCCTTCAGGCATAACGCATCTCCTGTTAATCATTTGCGTTGTAGGGCGTCTTTTATTAAAGGCCGATATCTATATCAGAATCTGATATACCACGCAAATTTTTTAAGCTGCCATGAGTTTATCTTTTGACTATGTCCTCTATTACGCATTAATTCAACTTTTACCGTCTATTTACAACTTGACAGGGCAGGATTTAATCAGCTTGGCGGCACTGGGGGAGAGTTCGCAGCTGTAGGCGAGAATTTCCACCCCGGTTTGGTGTGCCTGAGTCAGCAGTTCGGCGTACTCAGGGTCGATATGGCGGGCCGCTGCCACCGTGGTTATCCCAGTATGTTGCACCACAAATAAAAGCACCGCCCTGTGACCCTGCTTGACCATCTCCATCAGTTCGCGCAGGTGTTTCTGGCCTCGGGTAGTCACCGCATCGGGGAAGTATCCCTGGCTCTGCTCTAATAAGGTACAACTTTTGACTTCTATATAGCAGGCGGGTTTATCCTCGCTCTCGAGCAGCAGATCGATACGGCTGTTCTCGCTGCCATATTTAACTTCCCGGCGCAGGCGGTCGTAGCCGGTCAGCTCGCTTATCACCCCAGCTTCTATCGCCTCGGCCGCCAGGGCGTTGGCTCGTCCCGTGTTGATCCCTATGATGTGCCCCTCATTCGAGGCTGCCTGTTCCCAGGTGTGGGCATACTTGCGCTTGGGATTATCTGAGGTAGAGAACCAGACCCGCTCGCCGGGAAACAGGCAGTTGCGCATCGAGCCCGTGTTGGGGCAGTGGATGGTGATTTCCGTGCCGTCATCTAGCAGTACGTCGGCGAGGAAGCGCTTGTAGCGTCTGAGTAACTTTCCCTGTTCGAATGGGGGGGTAAAAATCATCTTGTCGACCTTGTTGTTCTACTTATATTGATGCGAGGGTTTTGCGCCTCAAGGTTATTGCGCCTTAGGTTTTTTAGGTTTTTGCGTTTTAGGGGCTGAGCCTGCGATCACACCCTGAGCGGCTATCTTGAGTCACCTGCTTGGGCGTCCATTTAGAGCGAAAAGATTCTACCTTATTAGGCGGCGCGCTGTCGCGGCGACCTGAAGTCGTTCCTGTAACCTTCTCCTGCCATGCCCCTTCCTTAGGGATAAGCGTGAGGGGGTTAGATAAAGCAGGGGGATTGGCGTTATACTTGGCTGCATTATTAGGCAGGCCCTAAGGCCTCGCCACTCTCTGTACTGACAAGGAACAATTATGAGCGACGTGATGAAGATTTATCTGACCGAGGACGCCCCTGCGGCCCATTGGGGCAGCGCAGATGTGACCTTTACGGCGGGCCAGGCCAATATCCATCTGCAGGCGGGGGATCAGCTACGCCAGGTACAGCAGGCGGCGCGTAAGCTACGTGGTCAGGGGATCAATGAGGTGGCGCTCGAGGGCGCGCTCTGGGATCTTCACACTCAGTGGGCCTTCGCCCAGGGGTTCGCTACCGCCAAGCAGATTGGCAAGATAGTCTGGACCGGCGACGATGCCGTCAAGAAGGTGCTGGATGACAGACGCGACAGCGCGGCCTTCGCCAGACAGTTGATCAATGAAACCCCTGAAAACCTCGCCCCAGTGACCCTGGCTAACCAGGCGGCCCAGTGGCTGACCAAAGTGGGCGGCGACAAGGTGAGCTACCGCATCATCGAAGGGGAAGCCCTGCTGGAGGAGAAGTGGATCGGCATTCATTCTGTCGGTCGTGGCAGCGAGCGTCCACCTGCGCTGCTGGAGCTGGACTATAACCCGCTGGGCGAAGACGCCCCTGTGTCGGCGGCCTTGGTGGGTAAAGGGATCACCTTCGATTCGGGCGGTTACAGCATCAAGGCATCCGAAGGCATGCTGGGAATGAAGTGCGACATGGGCGGCGCGGCGACCGTGACCGCGGCTCTGGGGCTGGCGATCAAGTCTGGCCTGAACAAGCGCATCAAGCTGTTCCTCTGCTGCGCCGAGAACCTGATCAGCGGCCGCGCCTATAAGCTGGGGGATATCCTCACCTATAAGAATGGTGTCTCGGTCGAGGTGGTCAATACCGATGCCGAGGGACGTTTGGTGCTGGCCGATGGTCTGCAGGCCGCCTGTGAAACCGGTGCACCTTTGGTGATCGACGCCGCGACCCTGACCGGTGCCGCCGTGATGGCGGTAGGCACCTCCTTCAACGCCATCTTCTCGCCGAGCCGTGAACTGATCAGCCGCACTCAGGAAAAGGCATCCTCCGTAGCTGAGCAGGTATGGCCGCTGCCACTTGAGCCTTGGCACAAAGAGATGTGCCCATCTGCCTATGCCGATACCGCCAACAGCCGTCCTGTTAAAGGCGGCGGCGCGGGTGGCGCCTCAAATGCTGCCGGTTTCCTTTGGCGTTTCGTGTCAGACGACACCCAATGGCTGCATATGGATCTCGCCTCGGCTTTCGCCGATACGGCTAACGGCCTGTGGGCCGCTGGGGCAACTGCCCACGGTGTGTTGACCATCGCCGAGTTGCTGCAGGACTAAGCTGTAGTGAATGAGAAAAACGCGCCATTTGGCGCGTTTTTTTTATGCTTTGGGGGCCGTGAGTGGCCAGGAGGCCAATACCTTATATTGCACCCCCTGCTCGCTACTCTGAGAGTGATACAGATGCAGGGCATGGCCGCTGAGGGTGAGGCTGGGCGCCTTGAGTTCGGGCAGCATCTTGGCCTTACGCATCAGGGTGATGTGGGGCGTGAAGCTGTGCTCGCTGGTGTGTAGCCCAAGCTGCTGGGCCAGACGCTGACAATGATTAAACAGGCTGATAAGCCCGGGATCCCGCGCCGCGCCCTTGAGGCAGAGGATCTTGGGCTTAACCCAATGCTCCAGGGTGTTGAGTGTCACCTCAAATGCCGGCAGACGACGTTGGTGGGCGAGCCGGGCGAGGGACTCGCTCAGCGCCTCCTGCTGCGCCTCGCTGCACTGGCCGAGAAAGGCCAGCGTCATGTGCAGATTGTCTCTGGGGACTAGGCGTCCCTCACCGTCTAAGCTCGCCTGTAACTGGGTCAGTTGCTCCAGCTGCCCCGCATCGGGGGCGATGGCGAGAAAGAGTCGTTTCATTGGCTATCCCCTGGTTGCCGAAAAAGGTTAAAGTGTGTTACAAAAATGCAACGAGTTGAGCTTTCTACAGGCTTGATTTTAAAGCGACTTATTTCGCTAATGTCGTCGAAAAAGTGAAATATAACCTATAGTCACTCTCAGCTAGCTTTTACAACTTAATCCATAGGGTAATCCTATGATTTCTGACTATAATCAGTGTTTGTATCAGATTAGCCAATCTAAGGACTAGATAGTATATGTCATCCGATACGCAACAGGGATCCCAATCGCTCGAGCAGACGCTCGCTTTTTTATGCGAACACGATCTGGAAGAGGAGCTGCAACTTATCCTGCAGCAACTTGCCGCCAGCAATCAGTGTGATGGCCTGTTTCTGTTACGTATTGGCAAGGGACGTCTGCCGGTGCAGATCGAAGCCATGTACCAGTCCGATGCCTCTATCTTCAGCAAGCGCGACGCCGAGATGCTGCTCAGCCGGGTGGCTAACAACCGTCATCTACACTCCTATACCTCACTGCGTGAACCTGCCATCGTCGAAGATGTAGCTTCCGTTATCGACGACGAGGACAGCCGCCTGCGTCTGAATCAGGCCAAGATCCGCAGCGTCCTGCTGCTGCCCGTGGGCGGAGAGAGACACTATATCTTCGGTGCCTATCGCTACGACTGCAACGGTGTTTGGCCAGAGGCGATTCGTCATAATCTGCTGCTGGCCGGCAGCTTGCTAGGCCTTGCTCAGGAGGTGGCGCGCCAGCGCTTAAATGCCAAGAGTAACGAGCTGGTCTGTATCGAGCATCTCTATCGCCTGCCCATCCCCTGCGTGCATATCGGCGTCGATGACAGGGTGATACGGTTTAACCAGAGCGCCGCCGAGAGTCTGCATGTGGAGACGCTACAGAAGGTGGAGACCCTGGTACCCAAGCGGGAGCAGAAACGCCTGCTGGACACCATGGCGCTGGTGCGAGACCAGGTGCTGGAGCAATCCAGCTGTGAGGTGCCACTGAAATACGCCCCCGATGATGCCCTGGCCAAGGTGACTTTCCTCTGCCTGTCCGGCGAAGACGGCCCCATCCTCATGCTGGTGGAGCCAGTGGGCGAGCCGGTTCAGGAGAGCGAAGCGCACAGCGTTTCGCTCAATTTCGACCCGCTCACCGGACTGCCCAATCGGGCCTACTTTGAGGCCCTATATGATCTGGCCAACCCCTGCGAGTGCGAGCGCTCTACCTTCGTGGGGTTCATCAACTTAGACAGATTCCAGGTGGTCAATAATGTCAGCGGTCACAGGGCCGGCGATCAACTCTTGTGTCAGCTCGCCGCCCGCCTGAGTCAGTTGGTGCGCAAGGAGGATGTGATCGCCCGCCTCAGCGGTGATGAGTTTGGCATACTAATGCCCAATATCGATGTGCAGATCGCCGAGCAGGTGGCCGAGCGTATCTGTCAGGCGATGGCCAACCACGAATTTAGCTGGGAGGGGCGCAGCCATAGCGTGAGTGTCTCCATGGGCCTGGCCCGCTGTGAGAGCGAAGTCGATTCTGTCTCGGATCTCTTGCGCCGCGCCAGCGCCGCCTGTCGTCTCGCCAAGGAGAAGGGCGGTAACGCCTGGTACTTCTATAGCGCCCAAGATCCTGTGGTGGAGAAGCTCAATACCGAGATGAGCGCCTCGGTGGATATCGTCGGCGCCTTGGCCAACGACAGGTTCGAGCTCTTCTACCAGCCCATAGAGCCACTGTGCGCCAGTGACGACGGCTTGCATCTGGAGATCTTGCTTCGCATGCGCTCCACCGAGGGCGAGCTTATTCCCCCCGGGATCTTCCTGCCCGCCGCCGAGCGCTTTAACCTGGCGGCCAAGCTGGATCGCTGGGTGATCGACAAGCTGCTGCGCTGGGGCAGTGAAAACCTGGCGTTGTGGCAGTCGCTTTCTATGGTGTCGGTAAACCTGTCGGCCCTCTCTATCAGCGATAGTGAGTTTATCAACTGGCTGGAGATGCGCCTGCTGGGCGAACCCGAGCTGGTGAGTAAGCTCTGCTTCGAGATCACCGAGACGGCGGCGGTGAGCCAGCTGGATCATGCCACCGGGCTTATTAAAACGGTGAAGCCCTTGGGCTGTAAGCTGGCGCTGGATGATTTCGGCTCTGGCTTCTCAAGCTTTGCCTACCTTAAGCTGCTGGACGTGGATTATGTGAAGATCGATGGCCAGTTTATTCAACACCTGTGCGAGGATCGCGCCGATCAGGCGATCGTCGCCGCCATCTGCCAGCTGGGCCGCGAACTGGCGTTCGAGATAGTGGCCGAGTTTGTCGAGTCGGTTGAGGTGGCAAAACATCTGCAAAAATTGGGCGTCGAGTTTGGTCAGGGCTACGGCATAGCGCGTCCCGAGCCGCTCACTTCACTGACCTCGGGCGAAGGCCTGCACTGGTATCGGGTGCTGGAAGGTTAAGAGATATTAACCTGGGACGAGCCCCAAGCGGGGACTCGTCTGTTTAGCTTTGCCCTCATCTTTAGTAAACTGTCGGCAGTTGTTGCCGATTGAATGCGCCCTTTGAACCAAGTAGCTACTCAAGAAATTCACCAAGTCCCGATCCAGACACTCCTGCCCGAGATCCAGCGGACGCTGGCGGAAAATGCCCTGCTGATCTTGCAGGCGCCGACCGGCGCAGGTAAGTCGACCGCGCTGCCCCTGGCCATGCTCGACTGGCCTGAGATCGAGGGTAAGATCTTGATGCTGGAGCCCAGACGCATCGCGGCGCGCAGCGTGGCGCACTTTATTGCGGCCAGGCGGGGCGAGCCCGTGGGCCAATCGGTGGGTTTTCGGGTGCGCGGCGAGTCGAGCGTGAGCGCCAAGACCCGTCTCGAGGTGGTGACCGAAGGCGTATTAACCCGGATGATCCAGCAAGACCCTGAATTATCTGGCTACAGCTTGATCATCTTCGATGAGATCCATGAGCGCCACCTCACCACAGATCTCGGCCTGGCTCTGGCGCTGGAGGTGCAGGCCTCGTTTCGTGAGGATCTTAAGATACTCGCCATGTCGGCGACCCTGGACGGCCTGCCGTTACAGACCCTGATGCCTGAAGCGGCCAGCCTGGTGAGCGAGGGGCGCAGTTTTCCCGTGAGCATGAGTTACCGACCCAGTGCTGCTCATCAGGATTGGCTGCTGCACATGGCCAAGGTGATCGTCGAGGCGGTGACCGAGCATCAAGAGGGCTCATTGCTGGCCTTCCTGCCCGGCCAGCGAGAAATCCGAAGGTTACAGACGCTATTAACCGAGCGCCTCGACTCTAAACAGTTTTTGATTACGCCGCTTTATGGCGCCCTGCCGCCGGCACAGCAAGACAGCGCCATCGCGCCGCCACCACCTGGGATGCGTAAGCTGGTGCTCTCCACCAACGTGGCAGAGTCGAGCCTGACCATCCAAGATATCCGCCTAGTGGTGGATGCCGGCTATAAGCGTCAGGCCAGCTTCAATCCTAAGACGGCGGTGAGCCGCTTGTCTCTCAAACGGATCAGCCAGTCGTCGGCCGCCCAGCGTAGTGGCCGCGCCGGTCGTCTGAGTGAGGGACACTGTATTCGCCTCTGGCCGCAGCAGGAGCATGAGCGCCTGCTCAAGGCCGATGAACCTGAAATCCTCCATGGCGACTTAACTAACGCAGTTCTGGATGGCGCATTTTGGGGCGTGAATGCCCTCGATGCGCTGCCACTGATCTCGCCCCCGTCTGAGGCTAACGAAACGGTAGCCTGGGAGCTGCTGCAAGCCTTGGCGCTGGTGGAGGGCGACAGGCGCATCACGCCCCATGGCCGCGCCGCCTATCGGCTTGGTTGTCATCCGCGTCTGGCCCACATGCTGCTGGCCGCCAAAGAGATGGATGGCATTGATGCTCCTTATTATCTGCCCCTTGCCGCCGTGCTGGCGGCGCTGCTGGAATCGCGCGCCCTGGCAAGACGCGGCGCCGATATCAGCCGTTATCTTAGCGATGCCAGAGGCGGCGAAGTCGCCAAGCTGGCCCAGCAATATCTGGCCAGGATGAATGCCGCTCGAGGCAATCAGATAGCCAAGATCATCAGTGAGAGTCGCGACCAGGATATCGCCACCCTGCTGGCGCTGGCCTTTCCCGATCGCATCGCCAAGGCCCGGGGCGCCAAGGGGTATCAGCTTGCCTGCGGCGCAGGTGTTGCCCTCAATGATGACGATGCCTTGCAGGGCGAGCCCTGGCTGGTGGTCGCCGATTTTCAGGAGAGTGAAGGCCAAAGTAGCGGCCGTATTCTGCTGGCGGCCAAGCTGGATGCCGCGCTGTTTGAGGGCCCCCTGATCAGCCAGGTGAAGTCGGTTGTTGAGACTGGCTGGGATGAGGAGAAGGCGCGTTTTTACGGGTTAACTCAGCGGCGCATCGGCGCTATCATATTGGGTGAACGCCCCCTGGCGACCCTGGATGAAGAGACGATCAAGCAGGCCATCTATCAGCTTATCCGCACCAAGGGGATCTCCCTGCTGGGATTTGATGATAAGGTGGAACAGCTTCGCCTGCGCGTCGCCCTGGCGAGTAAGCTCGCTCTTGCAGGCGATTGGCCGGATCTGAGTGATCAGGCCTTGCTCGCGACGCTGCCTGAGTGGCTCGGCCCCTATCTTGACGGGGTGCGCCGCCTGACCCAGCTCAAGGGACTGGATTTCTATACCTTGCTCCACAACCAGATGGAGTGGGGACAACAACAGATATTAAACGAGGCGCTGCCGAGCCATTGGCCCATGAAGACGGGCACTCGGGCGGCGATACGATATGAGATGTCGGGGCGGGCGCTGCTGAGCGTGCGTTTGCAGGAGGCGCTGGGCATGGCCGAGAGCCCCAGGCTGGCCCAGGGGCAACTTGTGGTGACCATGGAGCTGCTGTCGCCGGCGATGCGACCGCTGGCGCTGACCGCCGATCTGGCCAACTTCTGGGCCGGGCCCTATGTCGAGGTGAAGAAAGAGATGAAGGGACGTTACCCTAAGCATCTGTGGCCGGACGATCCCGCCAACACCTTGCCGACCAAATTAACCAAGAAAAAGATGTCAGCTAAGGGGCTCTAACCCCTTAGCTGTTTGACTGGAAACACGATGACGAATAAAGAGACGCCAACACCACGCAGACCGCGCAAGCCCAGTAATAGCAGGAAGGGCGATAGCAAGGCGGGCAATAGCCAAACGCCTAAGCGTAAGTCGGCGAGCAAGAGTACCGCGACAGCGAGGCCGGGTTGGGGCCGTAGGATCTGGTCTTTGAGCTGGAAGCTCGGCCTGATCCTGTTTGCTGCCATGACCATCTACAGTATCTATCTGGATCAGATCATCGCCCGCAAGTTTGAGGGGCAGAAGTGGCACCTGCCGGCGCAGGTATTTAGCCGTTCCATGGCCCTCTATCCCGGCGCGGCTGTGAGCCACGATCAGCTGATCGCCGAGCTTAAGCTGCTGGGTTATCGCAAGGTGGCCAATCCCCGTCAGGTGGGCGAGTTTTCCGCCTCCAGGACCAAGGTGGATCTCTGGCGCCGTCCCTTCCTCCATCCTCAGGGATCCCAGGAAGCCCAGCGGGTGATGATCAGCTTCGACAGCCAGGGCGTTGCCTCGGTGGCCCGCAGCAGCGACCATCGCGAGCTGGCGGTGTTCCACCTGGAGCCCGTGCTGCTGGATCGTATGATCACCGGCGATGGCGAAGACAGGCTGTTCGTGGCCACAGACAAGATCCCCAAGGCGATCGTCGATGCGCTGATCCTGGTGGAAGACAGGAGCTTCTATGAACATCACGGTGTGAATCCCTTTGCCATCATACGCGCCGCCATGGTCAACATCAGTGCCGGGCGCACGGTGCAAGGCGGCTCGACCCTGACCCAGCAGCTGGCGAAAAACTTCTTCCTCTCCAGCGAGCGCTCTATCATACGTAAGCTCAGGGAAGCCCTGATGGCGATCATTATCGATTTTCGCTACGACAAGGATGAGATCCTCGAGGCCTACCTCAACGAGGTCTACATGGGCCAGGACAAGTCCCGCGCCGTGCACGGCATGGGGCTGGCGTCTCAGTTCTATTTCGGCAGACCGATCGCCGAGCTGACTCTGCCGCAGCAGGCTTTTCTGGTGGCGGCGATCAAGGGGCCTTCCTACTACAACCCTTGGCGTTTCCCCGAGCGGGCTCAGGAGCGTCGGGATCTGGTGCTGCGCCTCTTGATGGAGTCGGGCCAGCTGCCGGTGGCACAATACAAGGCGGCGGTCGAATCCCCCCTTGGGGTGCGTAAGGCGAGCAAGCCTGTGCATCAGAAACTGCCAGCCTTCTTCGCCGTGGTGCGCGGTGAGCTGTCGCGTCGATTCGGTGATAGCCTGCTCCAGCAGTCGGGCATCAAGGTCTACACCACCTTAGATCCCCTGGCCCAGGAGGCGGCGGAGCAGGCGGTGCGCTCGACCATGAAAAACCTGGAGCAGCGTGACAAGGCGCTGCAGGTGGGCATGGTGGTCACCGACAAGTATTCGGCGGGTATCGCCGCCATGGTGGGCGACAAGGTGCCAAGCTATCAGGGCTTTAACCGCGCGGTGGAGATCCGCCGTCCTATCGGCTCGCTTATCAAGCCCTTTGTCTATGCTACGGCGCTGACCGACGGTGACAAGTACACCTTGGCGACGCCGCTGAAGGATGAGCCGATCACCCTTACCAACTCCCAGGGCAAGACCTGGTCGCCGCAGAACGTCAACAAGCAGTTCTCCGGCGAGGTGCCGCTGATGACCGCCTTTAAGAAGTCGATGAACGTGCCGACGGTGAACCTCGGCATGGCGATAGGTACAGACGCGGTGGCGACCACCCTGGCCAAGTCGGGCTGGGACGAGACCATCCCAGAGTATCCGTCCATGTTGCTGGGGGCCGTCAATGGCTCACCGCTGATGGTAGCGCAGGTGTACCAGACCCTGGCTGACAATGGCCGCTACCGCCAGCTGAGTGCGGTGACCCATGTGCTGGATGCCGACAATCAGCCGCTGTCGGCCAGTCAGCGCGGCGCGGATCAGGCTATATCTGTGGCCAGCGATTTCCTGGTGCAACACGCCATGACTCAGGTGGTGCAGTCGGGCACGGCAACTAAGCTGGGACAGGCCTTCCCGGGCGTGACCCTGGCGGGTAAGACGGGCACCAGTAACGATTCACGCGACTCCTGGTTTGCCGGGTTCGACGAGCGTAACGTGGCTGCCGTCTGGGTGGGGCTGGACGATAACGGCAAGACCAGCCTCTATGGTAGCAGCGGCGCCATGGCCGTCTACCAGGCCTTCCTCAAGCAGCGTGCGCCTATCAGCCTGAGACGCACGCCGGTCAATGGCGTGGTGTCTGGCTATTTCGATGCCAAGACGGGTGTCGCCAAACAGGGTAACTGCGGCAACGTGGTGGCCGTGCCGGCACTGGCTGAGAGCTATCATCCGGCCAAGAATTGCGGCGAGCCGCTCTCTTGGTGGCAGAAGCTGATGGGCGGTTAAGGCCGCCTACGACATAGCGCCTCAATAAAAAAGCTCACCTTAGGTGAGCTTTTTTATTTGCAAGAGGCGGCTTGTTTTTTAAGGACTGGCGTTAGTCGCCTTATCCTATCTACTGCCTTATACCTTGTGTTGCTTTATGCCTTGCGCTTGCGGGGCTTGCCCTGCTGCCAAAGATAGAGGCCGGAGATCGCCATGAAGATGAGACAGAGCGCCACCAGGTCCATCATCAGCGAGCCGGGCAGGCCGACGATACGGCCGCTGTGCAGGTCTAGCAGCACGCGCTCCCAACTGAGGTGCATGGCGCGGGCCTTGAGCGACAACTCTTTACTAATCGCCTCACTCTTGGCGTCCGCAAGCGGGGTTTGCCAGTCAAGCGCCAGCAGAGGCTTCGCTTCTTGCCACTCGATGAGATCGCTATCGCTAAGATAACTGCCGGACGCCGTATTTAGCCAGAGCTGCACAGCGTCACCCGTGGGTAGCAGCGCCAGGGCGCGCAGGTCTTGGGGCAGCCCGGTGGCGCGGCTCTGCTGCTCCAGCAGGGCACCTTGTTGATCCAGCAGGTAGAGGTGCTGGGCGTCGATAGCCACATAGTGCTCGCCATAGGCGAGGGCGCCAAGCAGCGGCCCCTGGGCCTCCAGGACTGGCGTGTCCCTGAGCCAGAGCAGGTTGTCACTACTGGCCAGTAGCGGCTCGCTGGCATAGATGGCGACCTGGCCCGGGGCCTTGATGCCATAGTGATCCAGCAGCCAGCCCTGATGCACGTGGGCGGTATCTAGCTTGAAGTCGTTGCTGTGGTTGATCAAGACGCCGCTGACGGCAACCATGACCACCAGGAGTGCGCTGGCGATCCCTAGGCGTCTGTGCCAAGGACGGAAGATCTTGGCGAGTTTCTGCCACAGGGGTTTACGATGGGGATGGCGGGGCTTATTTGTCATCTATGGCGTTCTTTATTCTGACTATTTATCTGGCGGGCGGCCGCAAGCAGACTCATGGATGCCCGGCGCTGACAGCCTGTTGGATGCGAAAAGAGCAGGACTCGCCTGCTCGCTGGCCATCATATAACAGCCATAGGGATAACACCAACTAAGCAGCTCGATGGGAGCTTAGTGATTGACCTTGTCGTCTAGGTAGAGGGCGATGCGTGACAGCTTGGTGAGGGCACGTACCGACAGGGTGGCGCCTGTGATGCCGTCTATCTTGCGATCCAGCTGGTGATCTTCGGTGAGCCTGGCCTGCTTAAACTGGTCGGTGAAGAATTCGTGACGCACCTCGTCGCCGCGGCTCTCACGATAGACCAGCACCTTGGTCTGCACTATGGCCTTGTCTTTGACATGGATGCCGACCGTGATGGGGGATTCCTTGCCTATCTCTTCGAGGATCCAGACGGTCTCGCCTTGTTGTTGCCAGTAGCGCAGGCGCATCTTATTGAATTTGTGGGCAAGGATCTCCTCGATCGCCTGCTTGTCGCCATCTTCTAACCAGTAGACCTTGGCCTTGGGCATAGGAGCGGCAAAGGCCTGGCTGATAAAGTCTTCGTTACTTTGATAGACGCTGGCGGCCTGCACGCAGAAGGCGGTGAAGAGTGAGGCAAGTAGGAGCTTAACAGAGAGAGCTTTCATCGATTGACCCGGTAGCAAGAGTGGATGAGGCCTATGGGATAATCCGTTGTTTTCACTGATTCCATTTACTATGGCTAAGGCACCTCGGGAAGTACCTTAGCCATAGGCAGTGCTCAAAGGGAGCATTGAGCACTGCGATAGGGGCTAATGGCTTAGAACTGGTAGCCAACGCCTAGGTTGAAACCGTCGGCATCTTTCGCGCCGCCAACTTTTTCGTAGTCGGCTTTGAAGACAACGTTTTCATGCAACCAGTAGTTCACACCGACGTTAGTCTGGGTGATCTCTGAGTCAACACCGTTACCGGCTTCGTTGTCGTAGGCATTGTAACGTGCGAACACACCGAAGCTTTCGTTGAAGCGGTATGAAGGCTCGATGTAGTAACCTTTCTGCTTGTCACGGCCAAGTGCTTCGGCTTCTTTTCCGTCGATATCCCACTGAGCGTATAGTGCCTTGATGGTGAAGTTTTCGATGGTGTAGATAGCGTGTGCTGTCATCAGGGTTGCAGATGCGGTATCAACATCGCCACGGCCTTGAGTCAGATCAGATTGGTACTGCACAGTTGCAGCCAGCTCTAGACCTGGAACGGCGGTGTATTTAACGCGCGCAGTGTAAGCCAGATCTTCGGCTTTCGCTTCAGAAACCTTCTGACGACCGCCACGGATCTTGTAGTCGTCGCCAACGTTCAGGCCAGAGGTGACCGCTGCGTCGAAGGCCAGGCCTGGGGCTGCCTTGATGTTCAGGTTGGCACCCGCTTCCCACCAAGTGGCAGGCAGGATGTTTTTCTCAACTGGGTTACGCTCAACGCCGTAGAATGCTGGTGGCTCGTGAGTTTCGTTGATGATACCCACTGGCATCAGGAACAGACCCGCCTTAGCAGTCAGCATGTCGTTGAAATCGTGTTCGATGTAAGCCTGCTCTAGCTCGACTTCACCGTTTTGGCCTTCGCCAGAGATAGAGTGCTCAACTTCCAGCTCAGAGAAGAAACGTGTCTTTTCGGTGAACTCGTGGCCGAAGAACAGCACGAAACGGTGGAAGTCGAACTCTTTCTTGTCTTTACCTGATTTGTTGTCGGTGATGTTGTTGTAGTGAAGTTCACCGTAACCGCCGATAGTTGTCGCGCTCTTGGCTGAGCTGCTTTCTTCAACGGCGTCGGCTGTCTTCTCTACACGCTGCTCAGTTTGCTCCAGACGCTTCTCAAGATCTTTCAGCACTTTTTGTTGCTGTTCGATCACTTTACGCAGTTCTTGAGTCTCATCAGAGGCGATAGCGGCTTGGCTAGCGAATGCGCTGACCAGTGCTGCGGCAATTAGCGTTTTCTTCATCATTTCTCTTCCCAGTTGTTTTGTCAGGGTTATTTAATTGCTGGCGATTCTATCAATTAGGTATCGTAATGCAAACTATTATCATTAAGTTTTTTGATTAAGATCAACAAATGTAAAGTCAAGGTAAAGGGATTTGCACCCAAGTTGTGCAGAGCGGTTTTAACTTAAAGGTGTTTTATAACAATGGCTTGAGGTGTTTTTCTCTGGGGTTATTACCTTGACATTGACTGACATTGTTAATTTTAAAAAATTTATCTTTTTTGCAGCTTTAGAGGATTCTTTGGGAAAATCAGCAGTCTTGCCTCTGGTTTGAGGCACAGCTTGAGGCATGGTTGAAGACCTAGTTAGAGCGATAAACTGCATGGGCTTAAGTCATAGCGAGTCAGTGGGATAGGTGCGTTGCAGCAGGGCAATAGCGGATATTTCGGCCTAGGTTTGTAGCAAAACCTTGGGGTCGTCAAGTCATCGGAGAAGTGTTTCGCGGGTTTTGCTATAGACTGTGCCTCCTTAAATTTATAACGAATGTTTTATCTCATCTTTAACATAACCCTGATTGACGAGCCGATATGTTTCTAAGTCCTTATTTTAATAAAGCACAGCAACTAGTCTCTGTGTCAGCCCAGCAGGCGAGTGAATTCGCCAAGGGTGTCGCACAGGACTTTAACCCCATCCACGATGTCGATGCCAAGAAGTTTTGCGTTCCCGGAGATCTGCTGTTCGCCCTGGTGCTGGGACAATATGGGCTGAGCCAGAAGATGACATTTCGATTCGAGGGCATGGTCGGTAGCGGCGTCAACCTGGTGTTTCCCGATGTGGTAGGCGACAGCTTCGCCATCCTGGATGACAAGGATAAGCAGTACCTGAGCGTGAGCCGCAGCGGCGAGTCGACCCTGTGTGAGGTGCAGACAGAATCTTTCGTGCGCAGCTATGTGGCCTTCTCCGGGCTCAACTTTACCCATGTGTTGGTGCCGCTGATGAAGCAGCACGGCATGATGATCAACCCGGCCCGTCCTCTGGTGATCTACGAGAGCATGTCGTTCGATCTCCATACCTTAGACTTTGACAGCATCGCACTCAACCTGGTGGAGCAGAATCTGGCCATCGACGGTAAGCGCGGCGACGTGACCCTCAAGTTTGAGCTGCACTGCGGCGATAAGCTAGTGGGTACCGGCGAGAAGACGCTGGTGCTTAGCGGCCTGCGTCCACTGGAAGCCCAGAGCATGGATGAGATGGTGGCCCGCTACGAGGCGCGCCGCATAGGCTATCAGCAAGCCGACTAATCTGTGGTAATAGCAGAGTTGAAATGCTGAATTGAAATACTGAATTAAAAATCTAAGTTAGGGTCGACATTAGTCGGCCCTTTCTATTTCTGCTCCCGACGCCTGAATTGTGGCCCCAGCTCTCAATTTCCTGTTCCCAGCTCCCGGCTCTCAATTTTCTGTTCTAAGCATTTAGCCATTGGCATTCGCCACGGCCTAGCCTGAACATCGCTCGCTAGCTTTATGCTTGCAGTCTTCCACATTCCTGCCGTGAAAACCGCCTGAAATAGGGCGTTACGCACGCTTTTTAAACGACTATCCCACCCAAGTCCCGGGCCAGATTGCCAAGCCGATAGCTTTGTTTTACTTTAGTGGGATTGTTTTGCTATTCCCCTTTGCTGCTCGCCCCGCTGGGCGGCCGACAAGCTCGTTTGGATAAGGAAAGAGATGCCAAGCTTAAATCGTATCGTGCTGATCAATACGCACCTCCCCGGCGTTGTGGAACTCGCCCTCGATGGACACACCAACATTTGTGGTACCAACGCCTCGGGCAAGACCACCTTGCAGCGTCTGGTGCCCGTGTTTTACGGCGAATACCCCAGCCGCGTGGTGCCCTCGACCCGTGACAGCTTCGAGCGTTGGTATCTGCCCCACGATTCCAGCTACATCATCTACGAGTATCGCCGCGACGACGGCCTGCTGACCCAGGCTGTGCTGGCCTCTGCCGGTGATGGCAAGGGCGTCAACTATCGTTTCATCGGCAAGGGCTTCGAGCTGGAAGACTATGTGAAGTCACAGCAGGGGGAGTCGATTCTCTGCCACAACATGGCCGAGCTGGGCCGTGAGATGAAACGCGCCGGTGTGGCGGTGACCAACCTGCTGAACACCCGCGAATATCGCGCCATCATCCAAAACGATCGCACCCTGCTGAGCACGGGCAGCAACCGCAGCGAGCTGAGGGCCTACGCCCGCCAGTTCTCCCTGTGTCAGCACGAACATACGCTGCGTCATATAGAGAAGCTGGCCAAGGCGGTACATTCCAAAGAGGGCAAGATGGAGACCATCAAGTCGATGATCGCCGCCATCTTGGAAGAAGACGGGGTTAACCCGCCGAGCTCACGCCTCAACCCGCAACGGGTCGAGTCTTGGATCCGCGAGAGCCAGCTGATCCAGGGCTTCGAGCAGATCCGCCCCGAATTTGACAAGTTGGAGCAGGAGTTTAACCAGTTGCTTAGCGCGGAGCAGCGCCTGGCTGGCCTGAAGCGCGGCTATGGCAAGGATGAGGCCCAGGAGATAGAGCGTCAGGAGCTAAATCAGCAGCGCTCGAAAGATCTCGGCAACAAGCTGCGTCAGCTCGACGATGAGTGGAAGGAGCTGCGCGACGAGCTCAACCTGGATCTCTCTGCCGCCAAGGGCGATGTCGCTAAGATAGAGCATGAGCTGGATATCATCGAAGATCAGCACGCAGGTTTTCTCGATGCCGACATCGAGCAGGCCAAACTGGATCTCGAGCTGCTGCCCAGCTGGCGCGCTAGCTTGGAGAACCTGACCGAGCGTCATAAGCTGCAAACCGAGAAGCACCAGGATATCGAGGCGGCCTACAACGCCCGTCGCAGCAAGATAGGCGAGAACCTCAACCGCGAGCTGGAGCAGCTAGATAAGGAACAAGATAAACATCGCGAAGCCAGAGACAAGCAGCAGGAGGCGGGCCGTGAGGAGCTGGCCGCCCTAGAGCAAAGCTGGCGTGAGCAGATGGAGGCGGGCCGGGCCAAGCACAACGAGCAGGAATACCAGCTCAAGCTGACGGCGGCCGAGCTGCAGATTCAGGTCAACGGCGTCACCTACAGCGAAGAAGAGAAGCTGACCCTGGCGGTGTTTGACGAGCGCATCTCCCGCGCCGACGAGGAGCAGGAGGCCTGCAACGCCATGGTGGATCGCCTGGCAGGCGAGGAACGCAAGCTCAGGGCCAAGCGGGACCAGGCCAACGAGAGCCTGAGACAGGCGGGGCTAAGGGTCATCGAGCGCCAGGGCGCGCTGGATGAGCTGCATCAGGTGCTCTTCCCTCAATCCCACACCTTGCTCGAATACCTGCGCAAGGAGGTCGACGGCTGGGAGGAGAGCATAGGCAAGCTGATCAACCCAGAGCTGTTACATCGCAGCGACCTGCACCCCGCCAAGTCGGCCGACGGCGACAGCTTCTGCGGCGTAGAGCTGGATCTCAAGGCGCTGACCACTCCAGAATATGCCGCCTCGGAGCAGGAGCTCAGGGGCCGCTACAGCGAGGCCGAGGAGGCGCTGGCCAGTGCCAAGCAGCTGCAGGCGGAGGCGGAGGAGGCCCTGGTGGCCATCAACGCCGAGCTGGATAAGCTTAACCGCGAACTCACCTTTGCCAAGACGGCCTACAAGAATAGCCGCGACGATCTGCGCCGCCTGTTTGACGAGAAGCGCGCCGAGCAGGAGAAGATCAATCAGGCGCTCAGCGCCCGCAAGGCCGATTCGCAGAAGCGTCTTGCCCGTCTCGACAGCGAGATGAAACAGCTCAAGGCCCAGCACCAAGAGTGGATCGATGAGCAAAACGAGCAGGCGCTCGAGGCGCGCATGGAGAAGAAAGCCTACTGGCAGGAAGTGGTCGGCGCCTTGGATGCTCAGCTCTCCCAGGTGAAGCAGAACATTAACGATCGCCGTCAGGCGGCCAAGACGGAGCAGAAGGCCTGCGAGCAGTGGTATAAGGATGAGCTGAAATCCCGCGGCGTCGACGAAGCCAAGATAGTCAAGCTCAAGCAGGAGATCCGCGAGCTGGAGAGCAACATCAGCAAGGCTGAGCAGCGCCGCAGCGAAGTACTGCGTTTCGACGACTGGTATCAACACACTTGGCTCGCGCGCAAGCCTAAGCTGCAGACCGAGCTGAGCAAGGTCAAGATGGCGGTAACCGAGCTGAGTCAACAGCTCACCACCAAGGCAAACGAGATTAAACATCTGCGCCAGCAATATGATAGCGAGCGCAAGCAGTCCGATGCCATCCAGGTGGAGGCCTCGGAGAATCTGACTAAGCTGCGCGCCGTGATGCGTAAGCTGGCGGAGCTTAAGCTGCCATCAAGCCAGGATGAGATGCAAGGTGGCCTCACCGAGCGTCTGCGTCAGGGCGAAGAGCTGCTGCTGCGCCGCGATCAGCTGATGGGCTCGGTGAAGCAGTATATCGAGCACTTCGACTCGGTGATCGCCAGCAAGTCTGGCTCCAGTCTGTCTGAGACCTGGGAGCGCGCCCGCGAGGAGTCGAGCTTCGTCAACGACAAGGGCATTCGTCTGCTGGATTATCGCAAGCTGGTGCCGCAACTGGAGCAGCTGCTCAACGTCATGGTGCCTCAGGCGATCATGGGCCTGCGAGAGCAGGGGCGTAACTTCGGTATCGATCTGACGGCGTTTTACGACGTGCTGGCGGATATCGACCGCCGCATCGCCTCCCAGAGTGCCCGCATCACCCGCGAGGTGGGCGAAGAGCTGTTCCTCGACGGGGTGAGCGAGTCGGCGGTGCGTATCCGTTCACGCATCAGCGAGCTGGAGTTCTGGCCCGAGCTGGAGGAGTTCGTCAAGGCGTTTAAACAGTGGAAGGCTGAGGGCTTCGCCGACTTGCCGGACGAGCACTACACCAGCAGCATGCGCCGCGCCCTGGATATTATCGGACGAGCCGCCCTGACCGGTGGCATCGCCAAGCTGCTGGAGATCGAGCTGCGCCTCAAGGAGGGCAACAGCGATCTGGTGATCCGCACCGACCGTCAGCTCAACGAATCCTCGAGCCATGGTATGGCCTATCTGATCTTGTGTAAGTTCCTGCTGGCCTTTACCCGTTTGCTGCGTGGCCGCGCCGATGTCACCATCCACTGGCCGATCGACGAGCTGGGCACCCTGCACCACGGCAACGTGAAGAAGATCTTCGATGCCTGTGAGAACAACAACATCTCGGTATTGGGCGCCTTCCCGAACCCTGAATCTGAGGTGCTTAACCTGTTTGCCAACAGATACATCATCAATAAGCAAACCAAGAAATTACAAGTGGTTAAGCCACAAGTTAACCCCATTGCCGATAAGCTGAGCCAGCGTTTTGCCAAGGAGGCTGTGTAAATGAGCAGTAGCACACAAACCGTACTCGTGGGCCAGGGCGCCCTGATCGAAGCCTTGCTGCGTGGCGAGTTTATCTGCCGTACCAGCAACGAAGACGCCTGGCGCGCGCTCAAGTCGCAGGCCACTCGTGATAATGTCGAGCAATACCTGAATCAGATCAATCGCACCCTGGCCTCGGCCGGGGAGGGCGAGGTGTTCTTCTGCGGTTACCTGCAACTGGGTGACGATGAGCGTAAGGTGATCTCCAGTCAGTTTCGTGACATCTGCCATGCGCTGATCCCTCTGGTGGAGTGGTTGGTGCTGGTACAGGAGGCCAGCGGCCAGGATGCGCCCCTGTCCGAAGGAGCCGCGGTGCGCCTCAACGAGCTGCAGACCCGCATCGAAGACACCCCGGCGTTTCGCGAGCAGCTGGCGAAGATCAGCCACTATCGCCTGTTTGGCTCAAGTTCTACCCAGGTGGATGCGCAGATCAAGCTAGTGTTTAAGCGTCTGGTGGAGCTGGGATATCTGCTGCGTCCCAACCAGGAGAAGCAGATCTATATCGCTACCGGCAAGCTGGATTACCTCTATGAGGTGATCCGCTTCATCGATGAGACCGAAGGGCTCAGCCTGGAGGCCCAGGCGGAAACCGCAACCCAGAGGGACTTGATCTGATATGAGTAGCAACTTACATCAGGCGGGGGTCACGCTACTTAAGCAGCTGGGGCGCCATGCGGATCTCATCATGGATGTCTACCTCTCCGGCTCTGTGACCGAAGAGGGCGAGCGCGCCGGAGCCATCGACAAGCTGCGTAAGGCGGATATCCTGTGGCAGCCCGAGGGCGAACAGGGGCTGAGGCTGAAACGCTCGGTGCGCGCCTTGTTGGAAGAGGTGCTGAGCGACGAGCGCAATCGTCAGATCGACGCCAATGTGGGCTCATCCCTGGCCACCATCAAGACCCTTGCCGACCACTACAAGGAGGCCCGTCAGGCCGCCGATTACAGCGCCAGCGAGGCTTATTTGGCGGATCTCAGCGAGCAGGTCTACAGCTTCACCGAGGGGCTGAAATACTCGATTCGTGTGCTCTGGAGCCGTATCAACAACGAGTTCGGCTATGTGGGCACCATCAACGCCAAGATACGTGAAAACGAGCTGGCCCAGAGTCAGGTGACCGAGCTGCTCAACGGACTGGAGATGTTCCAGTTTAGCGAGCTGGGTGAGATCGCCGGCGATATCCGCGAGCTGCGTAAGCTGCTGGTGACCCGCTTGCAGGAGACCCTGAGCGACTGTACTCAGGAGCTCAGTGTGGTGCAGGGACGTCTGCTGGAGCTGCTGGGACGATTCCGTCAGATCCAGGGGCGTACTCGTCTGCTCAAGGGCTGGCTGCTCTACACGGATATGCATCCAGATTATGAGGTGGCGGATCATGTGAGTCACAAGCAGCTGCCGACGCTGTTTAACCGCGCCGAGGCGATTTTGGCACCGGCGGCGGTGGACGTGACCAACACGGCGCAGGAGGTCGAGCTGCTGGCCATGGTGTCACAGATCAAGAGCATTAGCCGCGCCGGTCGCGATCTTGTGATGCGCGATCATGACGTGCCCTTCGCCCTGGTGGAGGCGGAAGACTTCGATATTCCCGACAATCCGCTCAAGCTGGCGGTGGATGAGTATTTCTGCGCCGTGATCGACTCTGGGCTGAGACAATCGGCGCTGGACTATCATCAGGCCAAGTCGCTCAGCTGGGATACCGAGAGCTGGCTGTATCAGGTGATCTGCGGCTACGAGGGCTTGCCCGAGGAGCATAGACGCTATTTCGAGCTTGAGCCCATAGGTGAGCGCCACCCTGTGTATAGCGGCAACTTCATCATACGTGACGTGGAGTTGTGGTTGGCCTAAGCTCAAGATTAACTATTAGCCGCGATCAGGTGTTAACTAATATAGTGACGGCTTATCCGGTTGCTATCTGATGCTAAAAATCACTTAAAACCGTTAAATCAGTAGCTTATAAAAATGCTGGTTTAGCGGTTTTTGTTTATCTGTCTTCTTGGCTATCTGCTGTGTTTTCGCCTGTGCCTAGTGGATCTCACTAGTCCCTGCCTGTGAGTAATGACTATCACTAAAAATTCGTTACCAGCCAGTTTTTAATCTCGTTGAATTTGCTCTTGTTGGCGTGTTTCACTGGCTTGTGTGCCGTCTTTGTGAACCTATTGTTGGCTTTTTGTGCTAACAAGTAAAACTTGCCGATTGGCCTAAATTCACCTATCTAATTTTTTAATCATAAAAATCATTACCTTGCTCTTTGTATGGCTTTGTGGTTGCCGTTTTGCGTCTGTTAACTTGCCCAGATTGTGATTGAAATTATCACTAGCATGATCCACTATCACTGACCAGTAACGGGAGAGCCACGGTTCTCATCACTATCTCCACGTCAGATGGAGAAGAAAAAAAGCGCACGATAGATGCGCAGCAAAACAAGGCAAGCATATGACTAAATCACTTTCTACGCGCATCTTTATCGGCCTCTTTTCTGGCCTGATTCTGGGTAGCATCATTCAATACTTCTTGGCCGATGTCGGGTTCTTCTCCGGCACTCTGGTCGAGGTCGCTTCAGGCTTAGGTACCATGTTCGTCAACATGATCATGATGATGGTGGTGCCCCTGGTCTTCGTCAGCATCGTCTGCGGCGTGCTGGAACTCGATGACCTCAAGAGCTTCGGTCGCCTCGGTGGCAAGACCTTCGGTTTCTACATCATCAACACCCTGGTGGCGATCTTCGCCGCCCTGACCGTGGCCCTGCTGCTTAAGCCGGGACTCGGGGTCGACATGACAGGGGGCACGGGCGCCGAGATCACAGCAACCGAGCTGCCTAACCTGATGCAGCTAATCGTCAACATAGTGCCGAGCAACCCGGTAGCCGCCTTCACCTCGGGCAACATGCTGCAGGTGATCTTCATGGCGCTGCTGGTCGGTGGTGTCATCAAGGCGATGAATGGCGCCGTGCCGCTGTTGCAACAGGGCTTTATGGAAGGCAACAAGCTGATGATGAAGCTTATCAGTGTGGTAATGCAGCTGGCGCCTATCGGTGTGTTTGCGCTGATGTTTAAGCTGGGCGCGACCCTGGAGGCGAGCCTGTTTCTCAGCGTGGTCGAATACCTGGTGGTGATACTCAGCCTGCTGCTCCTGTGGATCTTCGTGGTCTACCCTTGGGCGGTGAGCCTGTTTACCCCTGTGTCTGCTAAGACCTTCCGCGCCAAGACACAGGAGCAGATCCTATTCTCCCTGTCGACCGCCAGCTCGAATGCCACCATCCCTGTTACCATGCGTACCCTGACCGAGAAGCTGGGCGTCAAGCGCGCCGTGGCCGGTTTCGGCGTGCCGCTGGGGGCGACCATGAACATGGGCGGCGTCTCTATCTATATCACCATCGCCATCTTCTTTGTGGCCAACTCATTCGGCGCTCCTATCGCCATGGATCAGCTGCCAGCCCTGCTGTTCAGCATCTTCTTGTTGTCTGTTGGCGCAGGCGGCGTGCCAGGCGGCGGCATGGTGATGATTGGCGTGCTGATCCACCAGATGGGTCTGCCAGTCGAGGCCTTTGTGATTGTCGCGGCACTTGACCGACTGATCGACATGGTACTGACCTCTTGTAACGTCGTGGGTGACGCCGCGGTGCTCACCATAGTCGACGCCACAGAGAATGCCCATGACGAGGAGCAGGCTGTCGCTGTGCCTCGTACCAGTGAGGTTAGTTAAGGTTATCTTACGGTTTCGTTTTATTGATAATTGGCTCGCCTCTGGCGGGCCTTTTTATTATTTGAGTCTGAGGAAAGGGGTGCCAGCAAGCGTCATTCATCAGCGATGTGCATTAGCGCTTGGTTAATTAAGTGTTTGTTAAAAGTGTTGATTTTTTGTTTTATTTGGGTATTTTAGAGCGATTGATATAGCACTTTATTACTAGAAAATGAGAAACGGTAATTAATCGTCGCTTGTAATAGATAGACGAAAGGGAATTCGATGAAACAATTCATGACATTATTACTCATCATAGTGGTGAGTACCCTCTCTGGCTGTGCCCAAAGGCTACAGTCCATTTCAAAAGATGTTGATAAAACCTTAGCTGAAAACAGTGGTTACCTGCTGATCGGTGTTGATACCAATTGGGGATTACACAGTATTCTTATCGGCGGTGATAACAAGCTGATGTTGACCGAGCGCGATCTTAAGTTTGGTAGTAATTATATATTGGTGGATGTGCCGGCCGGCCATTATCGAATCGAAGATGTGAAGTTTGGGCGCTACGTCTATATGGAGCTTGAGGAGGGCTACTGGGATTTTGAAGTCCGGCCGAATCAGGTGAGCTATGTGGGGGACTTGAACATAGAAATTCAGGGATTGTGGGAGATCACGTCGGCAGAGATTATCCTCGAAAATCGTTCAACCAAGGCTCTGCGCTTTCTCGAAACTTCTTTTCCTAACATTTTGCAGTCGCGTCAGGTGCGTTATTCAGGCCCTGGAAAAGATAACTTTCTCCAATTTGCAGAAGGCTTAAGCGAGTCGAAGGAGGCTGCACTATGAAGTATTTGATCGCCTTAGCGCTGTTAATCATTAGCCTTTCTACTCATGCGTTGCCTATCCCGGCTTCGACGCTTTATCGCTCTCCCATGATGTCCCACGTGACATTTACGCCTGATGGTAAGCATATCTCTGCACTTATCGTGGAGGAGGGCAAATCCTATATTTCACTTATCGATACTCGCGACAAGGAGTATCAACATATCGGCTCATTTGATAGCGATGAGCGACTGAGTGAATATAGTTGGATCAATGATGAGATGCTCTATATCCATTATGTAAAGCGTGGTGAATCTAGGCATGTGCTACTCAAGTTGTCAGAGAAGGAGGGAAAATTTACCTCTGAGTTGGTGTCGCTGCCAAACGATAGCTACCTGGTGGATCCGCTTGTTGATGAGCCCAACCATGTGCTTTTCGCCAAGAATCGCTATGACGGACGACTCAGCTACCAACTCTATAAACTGACCCTGACACAGCTGCTGGATAAGGATTTCGACAAGGCCAGCCTTGTCGAACAAAAACTTAAAGATGTAGCTTTTTTTGGTTGGGACAATATACGCAAAGCCTTGTTTGCCGTGACCGTTGATATTGAGGCGATGAAGGGAGAGGTGCTTTATCGAGAGTTGACAGATAGACGCTGGAAGCACCTGTTTGAGATCACAGATAAGAAGGTGCAATTTAGTCCCATTGGCTTTATCGGCGATGATAGGCTGGCGGTCTTGAGCAACGAAAACACAGATAAGATTGCGCTCTATGAATTTGATATTGCTAGCCAAAAGCTTGGTAAGCTTATCTATGAACATCCTAAGTATGATCTTGTCAGCGGACAGGTGAATAATGCCGGCAATGGCATAAGCTCGGTGACCTATGTTGAAAATGGCCAGCATGTTATCCAATTTCTCGATAGTGGTACGACAGAAGGCGACTCACTGATTAAGCATCATTTTAAGGGTAAAGAAGGGGTTGTTAGTGCCTATGCGCCTGATAACAAGCACCAAGTATTATTTGTCTATGCCTCAAATGACCCCGGTAGCTACTATCTCTATGACCAAGAGGCGAACAAAGTTGAGTTGTTGACTGAGCTGAATCCTGAACTGATGGCCTTTGACTTGTCTGAGACTCAGGTCTTTAGCGTAGAGAGTGTGCCCGGTGTTAACGTCGAAGGCTATCTCACCTTGCCTTATTCGCAGAGTCGTAATGGTGTCTTGCTTGTTATGCCCCATGGTGGACCTATCGGTATACGTGACTATAACTATTTCAACAACGATACACAGTATTTTGCCAGCCGTGGTTTTGCCGTATTAAGGGTGAACTTTCGCGGCTCTCAGGGATATGGCAAGTCTTTCTTAAATAGTGGTAAGGGCGAGTTTGGAAAGGCCATTGAGCAAGATATCACGGCAGCGGTTAATCGTGTCAGGAAACAATATCCCTTCCAGAAGATGTGCGCCATGGGGGCGAGTTATGGTGGCTATTCAGCATTGATGCTAGCCATTAGCCACCCCAAGGATTATCAATGCGCCGTAGGTGCCTATGGTGTCTATGATCTTCCGCTCCTATTCAACGGTAGCAATTACAAGGTCCTTGAGGAATATCGCAAGACAGTGAGTGAAATTGTCGGTGAGCTGAGTGACGACTTGTTGAGGTATTCCCCCGTCTATCTGGCCGATAAGATAGAGGCGCCAGTGTTGTTAATTGCCGGTAAAGAGGATCGAATCGCCGACTTTGAACACTCGCAACGTATGCAATATGTGCTCGAGAAACAAGGTAAGCGGGTCGAGCACCTTTATTATGACAAGACGGCGCACGGCCAGAATACTTGGTATTGGCAGCAACATGAAAATGCTTATGTGGCCGATTACTTGAAACGAACCTTGGTGCTGTCTGAATACCATGAGATGGCGGGAGTAAAACCTGACCTTGCACACCAGCTGGGCTATGACCTGGCTATCATCGCCGATGGCTATAACTTTGATAATAAAGTTAAAAATAGTCCTTCTCAGGCACTTGCCTATTATCATCAAGCCGCGTTAGCCGGCGATGGTCGCTCTGCTTATAACTACGGGGTTAAGCTGGTGCAAAAGGGCAAGCAGTTGCTTAAAGAGACTCAAGGGAAGCAGACCACAGAGCTGATGGGGGTCGATGACAGTCAGGAAGGCACACGTCTGGTGACGGATGGGATAAGCTGGGTAGAGATAGGTTCCTCCTTAGGTTATGCGTCGGCCAGTAATTGGCTCGGCTTGTTATACGATGAGGGCGAAGAGGTGACTCAGGATCTGGCCAAGGCGGTGGAGTTTTATAGCGCTGCTGTGGAGCAGGGTTATGATGCGCGATCTCAACTGAGGATGGGGAAAATATACTGCCTGGCCAAGGATGAGTTGAGAGATGTGAAGCGCTGCACCGAACTGCTTGCGCTCTCTAAGTTGGCGGACTTGCCGAAGAAAGATCAGAAAAATGCGGTGACTGACGATTCGCGTAAGTTGCTGCATTGGATAATAAGCCAGCTTTATACTTACGGACATTTTGATGCCAAAGAGATTCAGCTCATCCGGGATTTGGTTAAACAGGAGTATGGCGTCTCGGATGTTCAGGTGATGTTGGAGGGTGTTGAAGCCGGTGCAATTGAATACAGCCGTTATTACAAGAAGTATAGGATTTACGAGAAGCGTAAGCGTTTTGATGCCTCACCCAGCCTGGTGTTAGGAATGGTCTTCGAAGTTGAGCCGCAAAAAGGCGTGGATCAACGGAGCAAGGTCGCCTTTATCGCCAAGTGGACTAAAGAGGACGATAAGGGACGCAAAGAGATAGTGCAGACGAACTTCTTGTGGGGAAGCCAGGAGGACACATGGAGTACGCGTATCTCGTTTGACGACGATGAGCTGTTCAAGGGTAAATTGACAGTGGAATTATCTGATCTCAATAATAATTTGCTTGCGACTAAGACATTGGAGCTCCTTTAACTTATTCGCTTGAGAGTAAAAAGGGACGCTACGCGTCCCTTTTTTAATTGTTGTAGCTTCTAACCTCTCGATAGGCGACTTGGGTCAGTGCCCCTTGGTCAGGCGCCGGCTGAGGGCGCTCTGGCTGATCCCTAGCATCTGCGCGGCGGCGGTCTGGTTGTTGGCGGTGCGGCTCATGGCCTCATCGATCAAGGCCTGATTCATCTGTGCCAGGGTGGGCAGCGACTTAGGAAAGATGATGTAATCTCCGGGGGCGGCGTCCAGCGACTTATGCTCCTTTATCGCCTCCATGAAGGGGGAGATATTGAGGGTAACGCCGTCGCTGCGACTGACGGCATCGAACACCATCCCCTTGAGCTCGTTAAGGTTACCGGGAAAGTCGTAATCCAGCAGTTTAGCTGCCAGATCCCTGGGCTGCTGCGGCGCGCTCAGGGACATCTCCTCGGCGGCCTCGGCGATGAAGTGGTTGATCAGCATGGCGATGTCCAGCGGGCGCTCGGCCAGCCTAGGCAGCCTTATCTTGTGGGCGCGCAGGCGGTAGAGGAGATCGCTGCGAAACTCACCAGCCTTGTTGAGGGTCAGCAGATCGTCCTGGGTGGAGACCACAAACTTACACTTGATGGGGAAGCGGCTGTCGCTGCCCTGGGGCGAGTAGCTTCGGCTCTCAATAAGCTCCAGCAAGGTGATCTGGGCGCTCAGGGGCAGGGCGCCTATCTCGCTCAGGTAGAGCACACCACTGCCTGCCTGGTGTAACAGGCCGGTAACTGCATCGACCTCACCGTTTGGCTTATGACTCAGGCGGCCACACAGCTTAAGCTCGAAGGTGTCGCTGTTGATCCCCGCCAGGTTGAGGTTGACGAAGGGGTGCTCTGGACTGAATAGCTGATGGCAGGAGCGGGCAAACTCGCTCTTGCCGGTACCGCTCTCGCCGTGGATCAACAGGGGTTCTGGGCTGAAGGCGACGGCCTCGAGATAGCGAAATTGATCCAGCAGCGCCGGCTCACAGGTGAGTATGTTATTGAAGGCCTTGGGGTTGTCTAAGGTGCGGCTGAGAAAGCGCTCCTTGATATGCAGATAGTTGCGCTCAAGCCCCACCACCTCCAGCGCGCGGCGCACCGTATGGGCCAGGTCGCTGACATTGTCTGTCTTGATGAAGTAGTCATAGGCGCCATGCTTGATGCAGCGCACCGCGGTATCCACCTCGTTGACGCCCGTGACTATGATCACCCGGGTGTTGGGGTGTTCGGCGCGGATCATCCCCAGCAGTTCTTCACCTGAGTGGAAGGGCATGGTGAGATCCAGCAGCACCAGGGCATAGTCGCCCACCTGCAGGCGATTGAGTACCTGGCGACTGTCGACGCAGGTGTCTATCTCTGCCTCGGGCACCAGACGGTTGAGGGTCACCGCCAGGGTGCGCAGCCAGGAGGCCTCGTCATCGACCAATAGGATATTGCGTGCAAGTTTCATCTGTTGTTGCTACTCCTGAACCAAGGCAAAACTAAGTTGGATACGTGTGCCCTTACCGGGCGCCGAGTGTATCTGCATCTGACCCTGATGCTCTTTGATAATACGGCTGCAGACCGACAGGCCCAGGCCGCTGCCCCCCTCGGTGCGCCGGGTGGTGAAGAAGGGCTCTGTGATACGCTTGAGGGTGGCGCTGTCCATGCCGCAGCCATTGTCGTTGACCTTGATCAGGGCCCGCCCCTGATTCACCTGGGTGCTGATCTGAATGCTGCCTTCATGGGCCGCACAGGCATGACAGGCGTTTTGGATCAGGTTGATCAACACCTGATGCAGCTGCTGGGCATCCCCCATGATCCTCGGACTGGGGAGGTGTAGCAGCTTAGTCACCTGCCGGGTCTTGGTCTGGTTAGCGGTGAGACGCAGTGCCACCTCGACCACCTCATTGAGGCAGACTAGCGTATGATCTTGGGTGAGATTAGGTAGGGCGTAGCGCTTGAGATCGTTGACGATACGGCTGATGCGCTTGGCGGCCTCCTCTATGGTGTCGCTGCTCACCGCCATCTCCTCCATGGCCTGGCTGGGCGCGAGCCCGGCGATCTGCCAGAAGGGGTTCTGCTGCTGATAATAGTTGGCCGCCGGATTTAGGTCCTTGATGGCCGCCGAAAATAGCGAGATGGCGTGCAGGATCAGCCCAGTCGGGTTGTTGATCTCGTGGGCGATGCCGGCAGACAGCTCCCCAAGCGATGCTAAACGGCTGGCCTCTTCGTTGGCCTGACGCAGCTTGTGCTGCTCGGTGGATTCTTCCAGCAGCACCACCACCTGATCATTGGCGATGGGGTGGATCTGCAGCTGCCAATATTGCTCCTGATACATCATGTCGGCAATCAGCGACTTCTGCTCGTTGAGCACCTGCAGCACGGCCGGTCTGAGATCGAAGGCTTGGTCGTCTATGTAATGGAAGTCCTCAGAGATCAGCAGATGCACATTGTTGTCGTTACTCCACAGGCGTTGCAGCTCGCGGTTGACTATGGTCACGCCGTGGGGAATACCGTCCAATACCGACTGAAACTGCTTGGAGATGTTGGAGATCTCCGCCTCGACCCGGCGACGTTGAATGAGCTCGGCGTCCAGGGCCTTCTTACGTCTGCGCAGGCTGGCGCTGATGAAGCCGGTATAGATCATGCCGCTGGCCGAGACAATGGCCACCAGGATAGCCAGGGAGAACATGCGTTTCTCGGTGGAGGTCAGGTCCACCTTCTCGCGGCCGGTACCAAACCACTTGTTGACCAGGCGGTCATACTCTCCAGATAGCTTGAGCTGACGTAGGGCGTCGTTGATCTCCTGCATCAAGGCGGCCTTCTTGCCGTTGCAGACGAAGTTGAAGGCGCCATAGATGAGGGCATCACTCGAGCTGCGCACCGAAGGGTAGAGGGGCAGCAGGCGGCGGGCCACGAAGCTCTCGGCGATCACCACGTCGACCTCGCCCTCGATCAGCTGCTTAAACCCGGTCTCATACAGGTCGACATCCACACGGTTGAATTTCTGTGGGTAGCCCGACAGGTAGACGTCGACGAAGGCGCCCTTCTTGATGGCGACCCGCTTGCCCACCAGATCTGTCCAGCTGTTGATCAGCGCCTTGCCTTGCAGGGTATAGGCCTTGGCGTGGGTGGCGTAGATGGGATCGGACTGGCTGAGCTTGCGATCCAGATTTACCGGGCTGACCACGGCGATCACGTCGATGTCGCTGCCCGGATTGTGCACATCTTTCACCAGCTGTTGAAAGCTCTTACGGCGGATGATGATCCGTTTATCGGTCAGCTGGCCGATCCTGTGCATCAACTCTATGTTGAAACCCTGATCCACACCGTTGTTGCGCCACTCCAGCGGCGCAGTTTTCGAGTGGACGCCAAAGACGATACTCTCCTGCGATAGTGCGGGAAAGCTGAAGAAGATTAGGCAGAGCAGTAAGCGTTTCATGCTGAAATACTACAATTTTCCGCAGCAATAAACTGTGCTGTATTACGCGAATTAGCGATTTCTTATCTAACCCAACCCCAGTGGGAATGCTGCGTGACCGGGATCTCACAAGGCTATGCATTTTTGCATATACCTCTTTGTGATTATGCATACTTGCATAGGCGATCTTGAGGGCTGTGATTGAGGTGTCATTTCTGAAGCCTAAAGCGGTGGCGCGATTGCTGGCTTCTCTTTCCTGGTTAATTATTTAGTTGAGCGATAGTGAAAGCCCGAGGTACTCATCAATACCGGTTAAGGCTTTCTTCTAAAGTGAAGTGTGAACCACTTTAATCTAAATATAATGTAAGTGCTTCTAAATTCAGCGGGTTAAACCTGTAAGTTTAGAAGGGGGAGCAAAGATGAAAAAGATGAAACTTGCGGTTTGTCTAGCCACCTTGATGGGCACAGCCGGATTCATGGGCAACGCCATGGCAGCCGACAACTTGGCTGATTTCCACGCCCAAAACCAAGAGTGTGATAGCTGTCACCAAGCAGACGGTGAGCTATCAAACGACAGCCTGACCTATGAAAATGCTCAGTGTGTTTCTTGTCACGGTACCCTAGCGGAAGTGGCTGAAAGCACTAAGCATGAACACTACAACGCCCACGATTCTCACTTCCCTGGTGATGTTTCTTGTACTTCTTGCCACAGCGCACACGAAAAATCTATGGTCTACTGTGACTCTTGCCATAGCTTCGATTTCAACATGCCTTATGCCAAGAAGTGGGAACGTCACGAGCCAACTATCGCCGAACTGGCGAAAGACAAGGCAGAACGTCAAGCGGCTCTTGCTAGCGCACCTCGCGATACCGTTGACGTAGTGGTTGTAGGTTCAGGCGGCGCAGGTTTCTCTGCCGCAGTATCGGCCCACGATAATGGCGCTAAAGTGATTCTGATCGAGAAAGAGCCGGTTATCGGCGGTAACGCCAAGTTGGCGGCCGGTGGTATGAACGCCGCTTGGACCGATCAGCAAAAAGCGAAAAACATCAAAGATGACCCAGAGATCATGTTTAAAGACACCATGAAAGGTGGTCGTAACATCAACGATCCTGAGTTGGTTAAGATCCTTTCTTCTCACTCAAAAGGCTCTGTCGACTGGATGACTGGCATGGGCGCCGATCTAAGCGACGTAGGTCGTATGGGTGGTGCTTCTGTTAACCGTTCACACCGTCCTACAGGTGGTGCTGGTGTTGGCGCACACGTGGTACAGGTGCTTTACGATAACGCGGTTAAGCGCAACATCGACATCCGCATGAACACTCGCGGTGTTGAGATCCTCAAAGACGACAGCGGTAAGGTGAAAGGTATCCTGGTTAAGGGTATGTACAAGGGTTACTACTGGGTGAAAGCCGATGCAGTGATTCTGGCTACCGGTGGTTTTGCTAAGAACAACGAACGCGTGTCTAAGCTGGATCCTAAGCTGAAAGGCTTCGTATCGACTAACCAACCAGGTGCAGTCGGTGATGGTATCGACGTAGCAGCAAACGCTGGCGCGGCGATGAAAGATCTTGAATACATCCAGGCTCACCCAACCCTATCTGTTAAAGGTGGTGTGATGGTGACCGAAGCGGTTCGTGGTAACGGCGCTATCCTGGTTAACCGTGAAGGTAAGCGTTTCGTCAACGAGATCACCACTCGTGACAAGGCGGCTGCGGCAATCCTTCAGCAAACCGGTAAGTCTGCTTACTTGATCTTCGATGATTCAGTACGTAAGTCACTGAAGAAGATCGACAAGTATATCGGCCTGGGTGTAGCACCTAGCGCAGATAGCCTGGAGAAACTAGGTAAGCTGGAAGGTATCGATGGCAAGGCGTTGACCGAGACTGTAGCTCGTTACAACAGCTTCGTGACCAGCGGTAAAGATGCCGATTTCGAGCGTCCTAACCTGCCACGCGCACTGAACGAAGGTAACTACTATGCCATCGAAGTGACTCCTGGTGTTCACCACACCATGGGCGGCGTGATGATCGATACTAAGGCCGAGGTAATGGATGCCAAGAAACAGGTGATTCCAGGCCTATACGGCGCGGGTGAAGTAACAGGTGGTGTTCACGGTGCAAACCGTCTTGGTGGTAACGCTATCTCTGACATCATCACCTTTGGTCGCCTAGCCGGTGAACAAGCCGCTGATTACGCTAAGAAACACTAATATTTCTTAATCAATATCAACCGGTTACTAACATAGTTAACACTCCAAAAGGTGGCTAGGAAGCCACCGCTGAAAGCCACGGCAATTGCCGTGGCTTTTTTGTATAGGGACTTACGTTTATGGGGAAGTTATCCCCGGTGGCCAGGGAAGGCCAAAGAGGGGATTTGTGTCAGGAACACTTATCTCAAGGGTCTGAGATGGACGGCTTTTGTATCGCCAGTTCACTGTCAGTCGAATCTTGGCTGTTACCTATCGCCTGCCCGGCGGGGATAGTGCAAACACTATTTTGGCACGCCACGAGCACATCCCTGTGGGCTCTACGAAATCATCCCTGATTTCGAAGGCCAAAATTGTGTTTACACTGGGTGTCCAACATATCTTCGATTTGACTTCAATTCTTGTTATGAAGGTTTCTTACTTTGCTCTTTTGGGAATCGACTAGGGGATAGTGCAAACACTATTTTTTTACCGCTTCTTCGAGTTGACTTCATTTGTGGATCCATGGCCTTGTTTACTCATGACAAACAGGGCGATGCCGCCGAGTACGGCGATGGAGGCAAACAGGAGTCTGCTTGTTAATGCCTCGCCGATCCAGATGAAGCCTCCGAAGGCGGCAATAATCGGCACACTGAGCTGCACGGTCGCGGCGGTGACGGCAGAAAGCGAGGGCAGGACTAAATACCATAGGGCGTAGCCCAGCCCCGAGGCGAGGGCGCCTGAGGCGACGGCGAAGCCAATCCCGGTGGCGCTGATCGTATCAGAGTGGACGAGCAGGGCAAAAGGCACCAGGGCCATGGGCACTGCGCGAATAAAATTTCCCGCCGTGGCCAGGGTTGGACGCTTAGTGCCTCTGCCGAGCAGGGAGTAGATGCCCCAGGAAACCCCGGCGATTATCATCAGCACAGCGCCAATTAAGGGTGGAGCACTCACCCCCGGCAGCAGTAACCATACCAATCCCGCTCCAGCCAGCAGGGCTCCTACCATCTGTTTTCGATTTATCCGCTCGCCCGACCATAAACCGTAGAGGATCATGGTGATCTGCACCGCACCGAACAGTAACAAGGCTCCCGTGCCGGCGCTTAGGCTGTTGTAGGCAAAAGAGAATGCGACCGCGTAACCAAATAGCGCCGTTGCCGAGAGCCAGTTGCCGCCAAGGCCACCGGCGCGAATTTGAGGTGATACCAGTATCCCCAACATTAGTGAGCCGGAAGTGATACGTATCAGGGTGAAACTGGCCGCGCCGATACTGCCCGAAGCCAGTGCCTCACGGCAGAAGAGTGAATTGGCCGCGAATGCCAGCATGGTGACTGAGGTGAGAATGACCAGGCGTAGCCAGGATGGTTTGGGCATGCTAAACCTTCTGCGTTGAATCTCTTAGCGATATTAGTTTCAGTGTATCGTGGGATTGGTTGTTTGCCATGGTGGTTAAGGGGTTAATGCTTTGGCATTTCACGGTATGTGAGTTTATAGGGGGAATTGAAGGTCGTACCTTCATTGCTACCTAACGCCTGCCCGGCGGGTGCTGTACATGGAAGTACGAATGTCGTGATCACAGGGATATGAGAGAACGACGTAAGTGCAGATACGCCCGTGACACGCTGTTCACCATCCCTGGCCGCTCTGCGGTTTCATCCCTGAAACCGAAGGTCACTGGCGTATCTACACTCGGTATTCAACGTCTCTTCGATTTGACTGCATTTGTTGCTGATAGATAGGAGAACTTAGTGCATCTTTGCCACTTTGTTTTCTATAGGCGGTAAACCGAGTGAATGAAAAAATCATTAATTTCATGCGTTTAAATTTAAGCTCGCTAGGTGGGAAGTTTGGAAAACGCGTATGCGAGTTTCTCTGGATGGTGTATTTAATGAAAAGCTGATAGGTTTTAATTAATGCAGTAAGTTAAGTGTGCGGATGTGGGTGCGCTTAATGCGGTAAATGTGCATGCTCTCTAATGAAATGTTAAGTTAAATATATGGAACTATACATAATCGGCGCACTTGCATTGGCATTGATCTACCTAGACTTGATGGCTATTTATTATGCTATAAAGTCAGATGTCTTTGAGCCTTTCCAAATAATATTCCAAACACTATTTGTTATTTTTATTCCCTTCGTTGGGGCTTTGATCGTTTTAAATGTTGCACTATCACAAATCAGATCAACTGCTTCAAATGTTGAGGTGCAGCAAACTAAACCTAGGTTTTTTGAACTATTATTTTTGTCATCTGTGATTGCCTCTCATAGCAATAGTTCTGGTTTATCTGACGACGGTAGCAGCGGCAGTGATTTCGGTGGCTTCGATGGCGGAGGAGATGGTGGTGGCGGTGATGCTTAATAAACTCACATATAATTAATCACTTAACTGGCGCTCAAACGGATTCGGCAAACTGTAACGCTTTTTGTATCAATAAGCCCGCCAGTTCATGTTTCCTTTTAGTTTTATGTTAAATCCAGAGAATCATTAATCCGAATTGACGGGACAGAGCCCAAGTAGCTAGCTCATTTTTGTCCAGAAGTTTTCCATTAAGGTCAAATCGAAGAGATGGATAACTGGGTGTAGATACGCCGGTGAGCTTCCGAAACAGGGATGTTTCGGCAGAGCCTACAGGGAGCGTACTCGCGGCGTCTCATAGGCGTATCTGCACAGTAGGTCGCTCATTCACATCCATGTGATCACGACATTGGTGCCTCCATGCACTGCACCTGCCGCAGGCAATTGATACACCATGCTGTCTTGGTTAAAGGATGCCTTTCATATACGAAATCGGGTAGATGTTCTAAAAGGAAACTTTAAGAAAGCGTCATTAGGCTGGCCGTTAACCAGCCTAGGTAAGAGTAACCAGCCTGGGTCAGAGGGACTAGCCTAGTACCTCGGTCAACACCCGCTGCCAGTTCCCGCCCATAATCTTGGCGCGATCGCCGCTGCTAAATCCGGCGTGGGATAGGGCGGTGTCGATGCGCTCCATGCGCTCGATATGGTTAAGTGCGGGGATCACCACGTGCTGAGGTTCGTGGTCGAAGCCGAGTACACCCCGTGCCTGCAGGCTGTGCCACCACTCGATATATTGTTTCACCCCTTCGGCGTTGTCGTTGCCGAGTTCCAAGAGTTTCTCGTGGCCCCGCAGCGGGTAGTCGTTGGCAATCGCCACGGCATCTATGCCGCCGACATTGGCCACATGCTTGAGCTGGGCCAGGTAGTGGTCTGTGGTGGGCGTGTGCTCAGTGGTCAGCCAGAAGGTCATCATGAAGACGCCGAACAAGCCGCCGGTGTCGGCGATCACCTTGATCACCTCATCGGGTGAGCAGCGGGCGTGATTGACGATGGCGCGCACGGCGCCGTGGCTCTGCACTATGGGCACGCGGCTGGCCTTGGCGCTGTCCAGCGCCGACTGAGGGCTGGAGTGGCTGACATCGATCAGCATCCGCTTGCTGTTGAGCTTGTGGATCAGCTGATGGCCGGCCTTGGTAAGCGGCAGGTTGAGCCCCTGCTTGCCGTCGTTGTCTAGGGCGCCGCCGCTAAACTGGTTGCCATAGTGGTGGGTAAGCTGCAGTACCCTTAGGCCGCGTTCATAAAACTCATCCACCTGATTAAGGTCTTGATTTATGCTCTGCTCGACGCAGTCGGCGCCTTGGATCTGGAAGAAGACGGCGGTGCGGCCGCTGTCATGGGCCGTTTGTATATCCTTGGCGCTGAGCCCCAGCAGTAGCTTGTCTGGGTTGGCGTTTACCCTGGTCAGGGCCTCGCCGATACTCTTGACGCAGGCGTTATAGGTGCGTTTGTAGTTGGTGGTGCCATCGGCCTGTTCTATGGCCTCGATGGCTGAGATATCACACAGGTAGGCATCAAGCTTTGAGGCGCCGAGATCGGCTAAGTCCTCCGGCAAAAAGGAGAGGCCGTCGATATAGAGGGGCTTAGTATTCCCCTTACCCAAGGCATTCGTGTTGGCAAACACATTAGCGGCGGGCAGTTGGCTGAGCATGCCTGCGGCGGCTAATGCCTTGATCAGTTGACGCCGGGTGACTTGAATGGCCATGGGACTCCTTGTTTTTGTTATTTTTATCTTTGCTGGACGGCTTAATAGCCATCGAGTGTATCACCAAAGCCGAGGGGGCGACCAGCGAGGCGTGGCGAATGCAGCACCTTTAGGACTGAAGCATTAGACCTAGACCTATATCTAGACTTTGGCCATGGCATTCCAGAAGAGGGCGAAGCTGGCGCTGCGCTCATGCGCTTGTTGCCAACGCTCAGGGTGGTCGACAAAGTAGCGGGTGGCGGCCAGGTATTGGCCGTGGCAGTTGTCTTGCATCAGCTCGATGGGGTACTCGGCCAGCTCGCCGCTTGCCTGGCCCTTGCGGATCAATTCGGCGATAAAGCCTAGGATGCCGTGCATCGCCTGATCCCGCACCGACTGCTCGACGTTGGGTGACATGGAATAGAGCTGAAAAAACGCCTGCTTGAGCGGATTGGCCATGGCCCAGGTCAGCGCCGCAAACCAGAGCTGCTCGGCATCTTGCTTGAGGCTGCCATTCTTGCTTGCCCCCGCTTGTATGGCGTCGGCAAATTCTTGCTTAACGCCGAGAAACAGCTGCTCGAGCAGCTGCTCCTTAGAGGGGAAATGGTGAAACAGGGTACCTGTCGCGACCCCTGCCTCGCGGGCGATGGTGGCCGTGCTGGTACCGTGAAAGCCCTGGCTGACGAACAGCTGCAGGGCGGTCTCTAAGATGGCCTGTTTCTTGGTGCGTTTGCTGCTTACTGTCATCTGAATCTGCCCGTTAGCGTAAAAACAGCTTCATCAGCAGCTGCTGAATCCCATTGCCATAGGGAGGATGCACCAGCTTGCCGGTGTTGAGCTTGCCACGGCTCAATATGGTCTTGGCGTGGCTCATGGTGAGGAAGCCTTCCTTGCCATGGTAGTGGCCCATGCCTGAAGGGCCAATGCCGCCGAAGGGGGCATCGTCCGCTGCCACATGGAACACGGTTTCGTTGATGCAGACACCACCCGAGTGGGTCTGCTCTAGCAGTCGCTGCTGAGTCCCCGCATCGAAGCTCATGATATAGAGAGCCAGCGGGCGAGGGCGGTCGTTCACATAGTCGATCGCCTGCTCCAGGCTGTCATATTCGACGATGGGCAGCAGTGGGCCGAAGATCTCCTCCTGCATCACCTTCATCTGCTCGTTAACCCCGGTTATCAGCTGCACCGGCAGCTTGCGGCTGTCTGGCGCCATGGTTTCATTGCTGGTGGGGGTCACCTGGGCGCCCAGGTCGATGGCGTCTTGCAGCACCGCCTGCAGGCGATCGAACTGACGCTGATTGATGATGGCGCCGTAGTCTGGGTTCTGGCCAATTTCGCCGTACATCTGCTTGAATCTGTTAATGAAGGCCTGCACGAAGGCCTGGCTCTGGCCCTTGGGCAGCAGCACATAGTCGGGGGCGACGCAGATCTGCCCGGCGTTGAGGCATTTGCCGTAGATCATTCGCTCCACGGCGGTATCGAGCGGCATGTCTGGCGCTATGATCACCGGCGACTTGCCGCCGAGCTCCAGGGTGACCGGGGTGAGGTTGTCGGCGGCGGCGCGCATCACATGGCGGCCAACAGTGGTTGAGCCGGTAAACAGCAGATGATCGAAGGGTAGCGCCGAGAAGGCGGCGGCGACCTCGGCCTCGCCTTCGACGACAGCCACCTGGGTCTCATCGAACAGGGCGGCCAGCATCTGCCTCAGCACCCTGTTGGTCTCTGGGGTAAATTCAGACAACTTGATCATGGCGCGGTTGCCGGCGGCCAGGGCGGTGATCAAGGGACCGATGGAGAGCATCACGGGGAAGTTCCACGGCACTATGATGCCGACAACACCCAGAGGCTGATACTGCACCTGCACCTTGGCGGGCGCCAGTAAGATACCCGCGTGGCGACGGCTCGGCTTCATCCAGCCCTTGAGCTTCTTCAGGGTGTAGTTGATGTTGTTGACGCAGGGCATGATGTCGGAGATGCGGCTGTCATCAGGAGATCTGTGGCCATAGTCGGCATTGAGGGCCTCGACGATCGCCTGCTGATGGCTCAGCAGCGCCTGCTTGAGGGCGATAAGCTGGGCCTCGCGTTGCTGCCTCGAAGGGGCGCCTTGCTCACGGAAGCTGGCCTTCTGCCTGGCCAGCAATTGGTTGAGGCCTTGGCCGACATCTAGGTTTGCGGGCATGTTCATTGTGCTTATCCTTACTCGTTAGGGGCGCCTGTCTATCTCAGTTCAACGCCGCATATTCACCTTTGTTAGCTGGCCTATGAGGCGAGGTCTGTGGGCCAACCTTAAAAACCGACTGATTAGTCGGTCTAATATTAGGGTGTGAAACGGCCTAGGTCAAATATTGTTCGATAGCGGTAAAGAGTGTGATCTGGATCAAGCGGGTGGAGGGGCTGGAAACCTAAAATGAAATAGGCCCTTTTAGCTTGGATTACAGGAGCTTGATATGAGCAGCAATCTACATGGTATCGCCATAGGCATAGAGCGCAGTCAGGATGATTTCTACCTCGCCTTCAAGGCCGTCGGCAAGTTGACCCACGAAGACTATGAGCAGATGACGCCGCTGTTGGAGTCAGCCCTGGCGGGCATCGAGGCGCCTGAAATCGTCGCCCTCATCGACATCATAGAGCTCGATGGCCTGTCGCTGCATGCGGCCTGGGACGACCTTAAGCTGGGCTTGAAACATGGCAAGGAGTTTAAGCGGGTGGCCATCATAGGTCAGGGGGACCTACAGGAGTGGGCGACCCGGGTGGCGAACTGGTTCACCCCTGGGGAGTTTAAGTTTTTCGAGGATAAACGCGATGCACTCGATTGGCTGTGTTAATGGCTAGCTCATTGTTTATCGTCAGTAAAGGTTTTGAGTACTGATTTGAGCACTGGTTATGAGTATTAGCCGCGGTTTTGGGGATTTGGCGAGCTTTTGAGGATTAGCCGTGGTTTTTAATATTAGTGGCGATTTTTAGCCGCTTTCACCGGCGCAACTAAGGGCCTGCATCAGCGCAGAGATAAGCGGAAAAAGCCCTGCCAGCTAAGCGATTTCTGTCAAGCCTGTGTCACTTTTATCCGCTATGCTTAAAGAAAGCGAATGGTAAGGAGTAACAGATGAGAAATGGTCAAATTTTATGCCCGACAGATTTTTCTGAAACGGCTTCCCATGCCCTCTCTTATGCCATCGAGATGGCCAACCTGTATCAGGTGGGATTTCGCTTACTTCATGTGGTCGAGCAGCCCATGGGGGATGAGAATTTTCAGATCCTCGCCATCACGCCGGAGGAGCTCGCCCAGTCCATGGAAGATGCCGCCGCCGAGAAGATGAAATCCCTGCTGGCCAAGCTCGATAGCAATCTGCCCATCGAGACCATGATACGTCGCGGCGACGCGGTGACCGAGATCTTAGCCGAGGCCGAAGAGAGCCATGTCGGCATGATAGTGATCGCCAGCCATGGCCGTAAAGGCTTGTCTCATTTTCTGCATACTAATGTGGCAGAGGCGGTGGCGAACCGCGCCAAGTGCCCGGTGCTGGTGGTCAAGTAGTCCGGGGCGAAGGTCCTGGTTTATAAGCCCGTCGTCGGTCAATAGTTTGTCGAGAATGGCTTTTGAGAATGCCTGTCGAGAATGCCTGTCGAAATTGATTGTCGCGAACGGCTATTGAAAACAGCTGACGACGCAGCTTAGTTTTTGCATTTGTAACAGAGGGATACGAGCGCCTGAACTGAGGAGGTGAATATGCGTACCCGTCAAATATTGTGCCCAACGGATTTTTCCGAGACGGCCTCTCACGCCCTGGGCTATGCCATCGAGATGGCGACCCTGTATGGCGTGGATCTGCGTATCGTTCATGTGGTGAGTGAACCCTACGGCGCCCATAACTATGGGATAGTGGTGGAGAGTAACGAGGAGCTGGAGCAGCACCTGCATGCCTATGCCAACGGTAAGCTGGGCGAGATTGTCAGGGACGCACAGATTAGAATGCCGCCCCATCTCAAGGTGCACAGCGAGGTGCGTACCGGCGGTGTGTTAGGTCAGATATTGCTCGATGCCGAAGAGAATGATGTGGGCATGATAGTGGTCGCCAGCCATGGTCATACCGGGCTCGCCCACCTGTTGAATCCGAGCGTGGCCGAGGAGCTGGCCAATAAGGCCAAGTGCCCCGTGATGGTGGTGAAATAGCCTAGCCGCGGCAGGTGTCGTGATAGAGCTGGTCCGCCAGGGCGTGCAATACCTCTGGCGCTGGCTTGGTATGGGCAAAGGTTCTGAGCCCAAAGATCCCCATAACGAAATAGCGCGCCAGATGAGCGGCATCTCCCTTAAGTTCTCCCCTGTCGACGGCCCGTTCAAACTGGGTCGTCAGCGCCTGCTGCCAACTCTCTAGATGCGATTGCACAGCGTCTCTTATCATCTCATCTTGCTCGGCCACCTCGTTGAGCGCCTTGGTCAGCAGGCAGGCCTTGGGCGTATCCTTGCACTGACACTCATCGACTATGCCGGCCAGATACTGCTTAAGCTGCTCGGGGAAGGGGAGCGCCGAGCCGAAACAGGCCGTTAGCTCGGCTTGCCTGTCCTGCCCATATTGTTCTATCACCGCCAGCAGGAGGCCGCGCTTGTTGTCGAAGGCGCAGTAGATGGAGCCAGGGTGTAACCCAGTGGCCTTGGTGAGATCTTGCATGCTGGTCTTGGCGTAGCCCTTGTCGATAAAGGCTTTCATGGCCTGTCTCAGTACCTGCTGGCGATCAAATTCGGCGTTGCGCATCTTACTCTTTGGCTGCTTGTTGGGGCGATAAATGGGATTGTACTCAATTTTGAATGAACGTTCAAAAAAGATCTTGAATCCTTTTTTGACTGAGAGTATCTTGAACGCTCATTCAAGAAAGAGAGCCGATTATGACCGCCGATCTGTTTCAGCCTTATGCGCTAAATGCCAGTATTACCCTTAACAACAAGATCCTGATGGCGCCACTTACCCGCTGTCAGGCAGACGATGACCTGGTGCCAACCCAGGCGATGGCGGACTACTATGCTCGCCGCGCCGATGCCGGGCTTATCATCTCTGAGGCGGTGATCATTCGTCCCGATGGTCAGGGTTACCCGAATACCCCGGGCCTGTTTACCCCAGAGCAGATCCAGGGTTGGCAGCGCGTGACCAGCGCCGTGCATGCCAAGGGTGGCAAGATCTTCGCCCAGTTATGGCACACAGGCCGGGTGGCACACTCGCACTTCTTCGGTGGCCAGACGGTAGCGCCGTCGGCGGTGAAGATTGAAGGCACAGTGCCGCGTCAGCGTGAGTTGGCCTATGAGACCCCTAAGGCGTTGACCACAGATGAGATAGCACAGTTGGTGGCCGACTATTCCCAGGCGGCGGCCAATGCCATAGACGCCGGTTTCGACGGCGTCGAGATCCACGGTGCCAATGCCTACCTCATCGATCAGTTCCTGCACCATGACAGCAACCGCCGCGATGATGAGTTTGGTGGCACACCGGAGAATATGGCGCGCTTCCCGCTGGCCGTGGTGGACGCTATCGTTAATCGTATCGGTAATGAGCGCACCGCACTGCGAGTGTCGCCGGGCGCCTATGTCAACATGCAGGGCGACAGCCGGGATCGCGCCGTGTTCGATTATTTCTTAGAGCAGCTGGAGTCTCGCAAGCTGGCCTACCTGCATGTGGGGATCTTCGATGATGCCCTGACTTTCGAGTATCTCGGCGGGCGAGTGTCTGACTATGTGCGTGGCCATTATAGCCAGACCTTGGTAGGTGTCGGCAGTTACAGCGCCGAGACGGGGGCCCAGGCCATCGCAGATGGTCGCTTCGACCTGCTGGCGATTGGTCGCCCCTTCATCGCTAACCCAGACTATGTGGTCAGGGTGCGCGACAGACAGCCGCTGGTGACTTACTCAGATGAGATGTTGGCCGAGCTGGTTTAATCGCAATGCTCGTTTTTAGCATTGGCCTTCAAGCCTAGCCTTTCAAGCCTTTGCTTAGGATGAGACAAATAATAGAGACAAATAAGAAAGGGCATATAGCGTCGGCGATATGCCCTTTTTAATGTCTGTTAGCGTTCAGCTCAAGCTTAGAGCTTCCAGGTAATGGTAGCGCTGTAGTTCGCCGGGGCGCCGTAGAAGGCCTGGGCCCAATAGAGACTGTTGAGGTATTTCTCGTCGGTCACATTGTTGGCGTTGAGGCTTAGCTGCAGATTGTCATTAAACTGATAGCGGGCCATGAGATCGACGATGGCATAGGCGTCCTGGCGGGTGATGATCGCCTCGCCCGCATTGGCAAAGCCGTCGCCAACCACGCCCTGATCGCGATAGATATCATCCTGCCAGCGCATGTTCATCCCCACAGAGAGGCCTTCGATGGCGGCCACGTCATAGGTGGCGGCAAACTTCAGCAGGCGACTCGGGGTGTAGGCGGCGACTATCTTGGCGTTGTCGTCATTGCCATCGATATCGAAGTCGGTGAAGCCCAGGCTCAGGTTGAGGCCGTCGAACACCTCACCCGCCACCTCAAACTCATACCCCTTGCTGTTGATGCCATCGGCACCTATGTAGCGCTGGTCGGTCGGCGGCAGATCGGCGGTGCGGGGATCGGGCACCGCCAGGTTGACCTGCTGAATATCGAAGTAGGCCAGGCTGGCGATCAGGCGGCCGTCGAACAGCTCGCTTTTGAAGCCTATCTCCTTGCTTTCACCCGTCACGGGGGCCAGCAGATTGTCGTCGATATCCATCTCGGTTTGCGACTTGAAGGTTTCGGTATAGCTGGCGTAGGCCACAAGCTCAGGGGTGATGCGATAGACGGCGCCCAAGTAAGGAATGAACTGGCTATCTTCCACGTCTTGTACCTTGTCGTAGGAGATGCCTTCGGCCTGCCACTTGTTGAAGCGGCCGCCGGCGATGAAGTGGAAACCGTCGAACAGGTTAAAACGACCCGTGAAGTAGGCGGCCTGCTGCTTGGCGCTGACGTCGCTGCCTCGTGGGCTGTCGGCAAACACTGGCTTAGGCGTGTTGCCATCCCAGTCGTTGAGATCCGGCATGGCCGGGAAGCCGTTGCCTGTGGTGTAGTCGTATAGCGAGGTGTCGATATAGTCCACCTTGGCGTAGTTCACCCCGGCCACTAGTTGATGGTCGCGGCCAAACAGGCTGAACTCGCCGTCGACATAGAGATCCACCAGATCATGGCTCTCATCCAGATCGTATTCGCTGCCATAGCCTGTAAGGCCAAGGCCCGTCTCTCTGTCGGGTGTGCCGTAGACATAGAAGAGTTCGGTATCTTCATCCGTGCTCTTGTGGGAGTAGGTGGCACGCAGGCGCCAATCGTCGGCGAAGTAGTGGCTCAGCTCCACCACTGTGTTGTTCTTGATCACCTGCCAGTTCGACCAGTTGGCCGAGGTGTTGGTGGATCTGTCGTAGTTGGTTGGGCTGCCGTCTGTGTAGTAGAGCGGCAGGGCGCCCCAGTTGTTGCCAGTGGCATCGTTGTTGATGTAGCTGTGGCTGACCGACAGGCTGGTGTCGTCGCTCAGGTTAGCCTCGATGAAGGCATATAGCACGCTCTTGTCTGTCTCGTAGCGATCGAGGTAGGAGTCCTTCTGCTGTTTTACCGCCACCACGCGGGCGGCAAAGGTGTCGTTGAGGCGGCCACTGGCATCGGCCTCGACCCTGGCGTTGTTGAAGCTACCATAGCTGGCCTGGAGCTTGAGTTGATTGTCAGAGGTCGGACGCTTACGAATGAAGTTGACCGTGGCCGAGGGATTACCCACACCTGTCATCAGGCCGTTGGCGCCGCGGATCACCTCGATGCGATCATAGATTGCGGTGTCTTCGTCGGCATGGTTGTTGCCCGAGGTCAGTGGCAGGCCGACCCCGTCGATCTGGAAGTTGGTGATGTCGAAGCCGCGGGCCGTGTAGTAGGTGCGGTCCGTCTCGATGCGCTCGACATTGATGCCGGTGGCGCTGTCCAGCGCGCTGTTGATGTCGTTGAGCTGGAAGTCGTCCAGCTGAGCATCTGTGATCACAGACACCGACTGTGGAATATCTATGATGGCCAAGTCCAGGCGCGAGGCGCCGCCGACCGAGTGGGCATTGTAGCCCTGCACATAGCGGCCGCGAACCTCGATCTTCTCGATATTCTGGTTGTCCTGTTGGCTGTCATTGTCGAGTTGAGCAGTTTGATTCTCTGCGTGGCCTGGCATAGTCGCCATGCTCAGGGCGCAGAAGATAGCGAGCGAAATAGGCTTAAGTTTCATGATCTGTCGTCATCTTAGCAAAAGAAGAATAGTGAGGAGCGGTGCAAGACCGCTGGGGACTTGGCACGCCAACCAAATTTACGCAACAAAGGATATACAAAAAAAGCAGGATTTTAAATGGGAATGGTTATCATTTACTTTTGTGTCGAATGTAAAGAAAAAGACTGATTTTTCAGGCCTGGCGGCCGCTTCGGCCTTTGCATTAGCAAGTTCGTCGGCTTTTTCTATACTCAGTGGTGTGAACTGGATCAGATTTTTAAGGTGAGGCACCCATGAGAAAAAGCGTAATTGGAGTATCTGGCTTGCTGCTGATGTCGGCAAGCGCCCTGGCCTTCGCGGGTCAAGCTCTTGCTGGTCAAGAGCTGGCTAAGACGAGTTCGACCCCGGCCTTCGACCATGCCAACAGTAATGCCGCCTTCCTGCGCTGCGGCACCCGTACCCCCTCGGATCTCGAGGTGAAGATGTTGAATGAACACCTCAAGGCCCTGAAGAAGCCGAGCGGTGTGGGTAATGGCAACGGCGGCGGTGGCGGCGGTGGTGGCGATGGCGGCACAGGCGGTAACTACACGGCCGTGGGTTATAATATTCCCGTCTATGTCCACCTGATCCTGAGCAGTAGCGGCGACGGCGATGTGTCAGGTCTGGTTGCGGAGCAGATGAATGTACTTAATGATGCCTTCGCCGGTGCAGGTGGCGGCAGCGGCTTCGATACCAAGTTCAGCTTCACCTTGATGGGGACAACAAAAACAGAAAACGATGCCTGGTACACCGCGGGGCCGGGCACCAGCGCCGAGCGTGCGATGAAACAATCCCTTCGCCAAGGCGGCGCCGATACCCTCAACATCTATGTCTCTAATCCTGGTGGTGGCCTGCTGGGCTGGGCGACCTTCCCCACGGACTATGCCAGCAATCCTAGCGACGATGGCGTGGTGATCCTCAATCAATCGCTGCCGGGCGGCGCGGCTTCGCCCTATAACGAAGGCGATACCGCGACCCATGAGGTCGGCCATTGGCTAGGTCTGTATCATACCTTCCAGGGTGGCTGTAATGGCGGTGACCAGGTTTCCGATACCCCGGCCGAGCGTTCGGCGGCCTATGGTTGTCCGTCGGGGCGTGACACCTGCCGACGTGACAGTGGGGACGACCCCATCTACAACTTCATGGACTACACAGACGATAGCTGCATGGTCGAGTTCACCCAGGGCCAGTCTGAGCGCGCCGATACCTTAAGCGGTGCCTATCGCTGGCCGTCCAACTAGTCTCATGGAAAATTCACTATTGAAACAGGGCCTATGGTGTCTCGCCATAGGCCTTTGTTTGTGGGGGAGTCCTTGCCCGGCGGAGCGACTGCGCGCCCCCGACTTCGTGCCCTGTGGCCGTGACCAGCTGACCTCATGGCAGGGAGAAGTCTTTAACTATCACAGGAGCGAGACCCAGATAGCCTTTGGTATTCGCACCGTCGACGGTAGCCTGGAGCGCCTGGATATCGCCTACGCGCTTGAGCAGATGCGGCTAAATGGTGGATTGTTTACCCTACCAGACTGGAAACGGCTGGAGGTCTCTCCCGGCGTGCTCAAACCCTCGGTGCGGGTGAGGGTATGGCGCTGCGATAAAGCCGGCGCCATCAGCTTCATGATCGACTGGCTGGAGTGATCCAGCAAGAGCCCTTAATCGCTAAGCTCTTAGTCGCTAAGCATAGCGGCGACGCTGCCACAGAGTGTCATCAGAAACAGAAACCACTTGAGTACCTTGGGGCTCACCTTGATTGCCAGCTTGACCGCCAGATGGGCGCCCAGCATGGTGCCTGCTGCTAGGATGAGCCCAGGCAGCCAGAGGATCAGATCTTCCTTGATGAAGATCAGCAGGGAGGCCAGGGTGAAGAACAGGGTACAGAACACCTTGAGGGCGTTGGCCCTCACCAGATCATATCTCAGGCTACCCGCCAGGGCCGCCAGTAAGACGAAGCCTACCCCCGCCTGCACGAAACCGCCATAGATCCCGGCCAGAGTCAGCCAGAACCAGGAGCTGGGCGTGTCCTTGACCCGGTTGACCGGCGTGCCCAGCTCGGGCGCTATGATGGCAGGACGCACTAAGATGATGAGCGCCATTAGCAGCATGGTGCCCAGCAGCAGGGGTTTAATCAGTGTGCTGGGGGCGTAGGCGGCCAGGCCCGCGCCTATAAAGCCGCCGAGTATAGTGGGCAGCAGTATCGGCCCCTTGTCCTGGGTATCTAACTTGCCATGCTTGTGAAAGCCTAACAGGGCGGTGATCGATTGCACAGTGACCCCGACCCGGTTGGTAGCGTTGGCAACCTCGGCGGGCATGCCCATCACCATGAGTGCGGGCAGGGTGAGGTTGGAGCCACCGCCGGCCAGGGTATTGATTATGCCAGCCAGAAAGCCGGTGACGACCAGTAACAGGCCGTGGGTGAGGGTGATCTCCATGGGTACTCCTTACGCCCGAATGGGGAATGACTCGCCGGATAAGTTAGAAACTTGAGCCAGGCTCGGCGAGAAACGCCAGCTCCTCTTGGGTGGACTCGCGCCCCAAGATAGCATTGCGATGGGGATAGCGTCCAAAGCGGTCGATAATTTCCTTGTGGCGCAGCTCAAACGCCAGGTTGTTTTCGGCGCCCTCACGATTAAACAGGATCAGGGCTACCTCGTGAATCGCCTGCGACTCGCTGTGCATGTAGGGCATATAGAGAAAGGGTACCTGTTTAGGTTGCAGCGCCTTGTCGATGCCAGCGGCCACGGCTTCCTGGGCCAGGGTTAGCGCCATGGGATCGGCGGCGAAGGCTTCTGGCGTATCCCGGTAGATGTTACGGCTAAATTGGTCCAGCACGATAATCTCGGCCAGACGCCCCTGGGGTGTGGTGCGCCAGTGATAGAGTTCGCCCTGTTTGGCCTGGGTGAGCAGCTCGCCGAAGCGGGCTTGAATCGTCCTGTCGAAGGCGAGGTCTTTGACAAACCAAGCTTTAGGTTCAATCTCCTCGAACCAGAAGCGAATGATCTCATCTGGCGTGTGGGCTATCCTGTTCATCTCTGCTCCTTCTTTCCTGCCTTATAGCCAGTTATGTTATATCCAGCTTTAGCTATATCCAGTTTTTCGGATCTTCTCTGGTCAAACTTAACGCGGTTTCGGCAATCAATCTAGCCTCTTCGAGGGGAATATAGGGGATCACCAGGGGGCCTGATGCCAGGCCTAAGTGCAAGGTGGCCAAGGCGTTACGCCGTTGCCCCGGCGTCTGTGAGATACAGACATCCTGGGTCTTACTCAGGGGGACCAGTTGCCAGGTCTGCCCCAGCACACCTGTGTGGATCCAGCAGTCATCCCCCTCCAGGCAGTAGCCCCATTGACGATAGTTGAGATAGAGGCCAACAAGCGCCACCAGGGTGAAGCCCGCGACCAGTTCGGTAAAGGGGTTGAGGCCAAGGATGAGGGTCATCACCACGGGAAGCAGTGCCAGCGGGATGGCGCGGCGCCAAAGCCAGCCGCTGTTTATCCCCTGATAACTGGCGGGCAGGGTGTTGGCCTTGGCCGCCAGGCTATCGAATCGGCCGAAGGCATTTGGGATATCTTCACGGCGCATGCTGGGGATCAGCAGGTGGCGCTTGGCGAACTGCTCCACTTCATTGCCTTTTACCTGCTCGAAATGTACCGTCCAGCGCCCGATAAGCCTGCCGATGACGGGCTGCTCGAATCTAACCATCTGCACCCTGTGCAGGCGCAGCGCATCTTGCTGTTTTGCCAGTATGCCGCCAGTTCGATGAAGCGTGCCCTGACGCAGGCTGAGGCGATAGGGGTAATACTTGAGCACGGCCGAGGCGATGGAGATAAGCGCAAGCAGCAGGTAGAGGAGCAGCAGCGCGGCCACTACCGCCAGGATCTGATAGATAAGTCCTGTGGCGATATTGGCCTGATACCAGTGCCAGGCGCCTTGCACCATGCTGGTTTGCCCAAGGGACTCCCAGTCGACCTGGCCTATGATGGAGCCGGATATTATCGAGAGCCAGATGAGGTTGTTCTGATAGAAGCCGAAGATCAGCAGATCCTTAAGATCTTTGGCCACCACCAGGCCTTCGCCCTGACGCCAGGATTGCGCAATCGCCCGATTGGCCGCCATGCCCGCCTGCTGCGGCTCACTGGCAGGCGACGGCGTCTCGCCATCGGGATAGATAGTCTCTGTACCTTGCAGTTGGGACTGGGAAGCAAACAGGTGTTTCTTGAGCTGCATGGCCTGGCGATAGTTGACAGCGGCCAGCACTGCCTCATCCTGCTTGGAGCCGGCCGTCTCCACCACCAGGCTGTAGAGGCCGAGTGGTCGGAAGTAGAGGGGCTGCTCCAGTCGCACATTTTGGATCTTGTTCAGCGGGATCTCCTGGGCGCGTTTAAACACCAGTCCCTGGCGGATCCCTAGCTTGGCGTCGCTGAGTCGATAGCGATACTTGGCCCATTGCAGGCTGGCGTAGGTCAGGGTGACCAGGACCAGCCCCGCGGCGACCAGCAGTAGCCAGGGGGAGTTAAATCCCCGCTGCCAGCCGGTGTAGACCAAGGGGATCAGCGCGTAACCATTGGTCAGCAGCTGACGCAGGCTGCCGACGCTAAAGCTGACGATCGACCAGGGAGACAGGCTCGCCCACTGGGCGAAGCGTGTGCTCATGGGTTAATCCTCGCGCCCGTCGGGGGCTTGATTCTGTGGTGCCTGTTTTTGGGAGGCCTGTTTCTGGGAGGCTTTGGCCAGCAGATGCTTACGCAGTGGCTCGGCCGTGTCGTCCCCCAGGCCTGGCAGGCTGATCTCGGCGCTGCCGCTACCTGCGCTGAAGCACTTGAGGGTGTGCTGATGAAAATAGCGCTCCAGTGGTCCCTGAGACAGGCTGACATGTTGTAGGCGGGTATAGGGCAGGGCGATTTTCTTATGCCAAATCAATCCCTTCTGCATGATGAACTCGTGATCGAATACGCCGTAGGCGATAGAGAGGGCGTAGCGATAGCGGCAATAGCTGATGATGCCAGCCAGGATAAGCAGGCCCGTCACCAGGGCGATGATCAGGCTGCCCGGCAGGTTGAGCAGGATTGCGGCCAGGGGCGCTATGATCAGCAGCGGCGTGAAGATCAGCAGGTTCTCTATCTGCACCTGATGCAGATAGGCCTGTTCCAGTGGTGTCAGTGGCACTTCATCTATGGCGAGCCAGTCTGGCTGCTCCAGCCGACGCCTGGCCTGCATTGATGCCGAAGTTTGAGGAGTCACATCTTCCATTTGTTATCCTGCGAAAGTTGGCTATTGGCTGACTATAACATCTTTCCTTTGGTTGTCAGCCATTTGCACCTGTTTGTGATGCTTGTTTTATGTTACAAGATAATAAAAACCATGTTGAGAGAGGATGCCTTGAGCGCCGAGTTATCTAAGCAAAAAATCGCTTTCCTGAGAAAGCTCTATCTGGCCCATCTGATCGATAGTGAGCAGCATAACCTGTTGTCGCTGAACAAGGCCACCAGCATGCCGAGGCGCACCCTGCAAGATGCCATTGCCGCCATGGGCGATATAGGTATCGGCTGCACCTTCGTGCAAGATGGTGAGCGCCACAATGCCGGGTATTATCGCCTCAGCGACTGGGGGCCTATCGACAAGGCCTGGGTGGCTAATAACATCGAAACCATCACCCAATCGTTGAAGCAGGACTGATCGCTGCAGCTAGATTGATCGCTGAGGCCAGATTAATATCATAGGCCTAATGACTTAGTGATTCAGTAGGTAGAGGCCGATGAAGCCAAGCCAACTCAGGGCTAGCAGTAGCCAGGGCAGCTTGCTGGCTTTTGGCGCGGCCTGGAATCCGTCGTCCATTGGCTCTATGGATTGACGCTGCTTCTCCTTGAGGACCTGCTTGCGCTGCTTGTCCCTGTCTCTGGCCTTGCTCTTCTGGCGCTTCTTGTATTCGGCAATCCCCTTTTCTATCCCTAGGGCGATAAGCTTGGTCTGCTCCTTGGTTTGCCCGGGTTTCTGGGTGGCCTTGGCAATTTTCATCGCCTCATCTTTGGTTTCGTTGGAGATCTGCTGCGCCATAAGGTCTTAAGCTGGTGAGTGTTGGCCTCACTATAACATGAGTCGTGCCATAGGGTGACACAGGCTTGGCCTCTGGTACGGCCTCTGCCCCTATACCATAGTATGAGTATGATTTTGTTAAGATATCGCTTAACCTGTCTGTGGCAAATTCAATCAATAATAATACCCTGCTATCAAGGACAAGATCATGCTTAATAAGGCCGCAAAACCTCTGGTCAAGTTGGTCGACCGCTATCTGCCCGACCCCTATATTTTCGTGCTACTCCTCACCCTGCTGGTGTTTATCGCCGCCATGACGGTGGAACAGCAGAGCCCGCTGCAACTGGTGACCTACTGGGGCCAAGGCTTCTGGGCACTGCTCAGTTTCTCGATGCAGATGTTGCTGGTGCTGGTGGCCGGTTACATGCTGGCCAGCTCGCCGCCCATTAAACGCCTGCTAGATAGTATCGCCGCCCTGGCCAAGAGTGCGCCCCAGGCGATCATACTAGTGACTCTGGTGTCGCTGCTCGCCAGCTGGATCAACTGGGGCTTCGGCCTGGTGGTCGGCGCCCTGTTTGCCAAGGCGCTGGCGCGTCAGGTGAAGGTGGATTATCGCCTGCTGGTGGCCAGTGCCTATTCGGGCTTCGTGGTCTGGCATGGCGGCCTCGCCGGTTCCATCCCCCTGACCATAGCCACCAAGGGGCATTTCGCCGAGGACAAGATAGGCATCATAGCCACAGACAATACCATTTTCGCCGGCTTTAACCTGGCGCTGGTGGCTGTTCTGTTCGTGCTGATCCCCCTGGTTAACCGCTTCATGTTGCCAAGCGATGATGAGAGCATCTATGTCGACAGGGACAAGCTAGCTGAGCCCGAGGTCGAGACCGAGGCGATCACCCGCCCGGCGGATTATCTGGAAAATAGCCGCCTGCTGGCCTGGGCCGTGGGTGGGGCAGGCTTGGTTTACCTGGGACAATACTTCTTCGCTGCCGGCGGTAAGCTCAACCTGAATATCGTCAACTACCTGTTTCTGTTTCTCGCCATCATCCTGCATCAGACGCCTCGCAGCCTGTTGACCAGCCTGAATGAGGCGATCAAGGGCGGCGCCGGCATAGTGATCCAGTTCCCCTTCTATGCGGGGATCATGGCGCTCATGGTGCAGTCGGGTCTGGCTCAGAGTATTTCGTCGGGGTTCGTGGCCATCGCCAGCGCCGACAGCCTGCCGTTCTGGAGCTTCATCAGCGCCGGTATCGTCAACATCTTCGTTCCGTCCGGTGGTGGCCAGTGGGCGGTGCAGGCACCTATCATGTTGCCCGCCGCCGAGGCCTTAGGCGCCGATGTGGCAAGGGTCGCCATGGCGGTGGCCTGGGGCGACGCCTGGACCAATCTGATCCAGCCCTTCTGGGCCCTGCCCGTGCTGGCGATCGCCGGGCTCAAGGCGCGGGATATCATGGGCTTCTGCCTGATGCAGCTGATCATCACTGGCATAGTGATCAGTATCGGCCTGACCTGGTTCTAGTCAGATCCCCACCGATTAATCTCCGCAAACAAACAAAACCCGCTTTTCCCGGCGGGTTTTGTTATTCTGTTAGCCAAGCCTGATACCGCTGCCGAAAAGGAATGCCAGCTTGTCTCAACCTCTCTCACCGACTGCCTCTCATGACGCAGCTTCCAGCCCTAAGCAGTCCGCACCGCAACCTAAGCGACCAGGAGCGAAGAAAGCCGTTTTGCCCTGGATAGGCGGCTTCCTGCGTCCCTATCGCGGCAAGGTGATCGCCGCCATAGTGTTTCTGTTTATCGGCTCGCTGGCCTGGCTGTCCCTGGGCCAGGGGGTGCGCCTCATGGTGGATGAGGGCTTCCTGCGGGAGAACGGTGAGCGGCTCAATGAGATCATCCTGCTGGTGATTGGCATCACCGCCCTGAGCAGCTCCGCCATCTTCTGCCGCTTCTATCTGATGACCTGGCTTGGGGAGCGAGTGAGCGCCGATATTCGCCTCAAGGTCTATGACCATCTGCTCAAGCTGTCACCCGGTTTTTACGCCAGGCTGCGCACCGGCGAGGTGATCTCCCGCTTCACCGCTGACGCCATCCTGCTGCAATCTGTGGTGGGCTCCAGCCTCTCCATGGCGCTGCGGGCCAGCGTTACCGTGGTGGGCGGCCTGGTGATGATGGCGATCACCAGCCTTAAACTCACCGCCCTGGTGCTATTGGCCGTGCCTCTGGTGCTGGGGCCTATCTTCTTCTTTGGCCGTAAGGTGCGCGAGCTGTCGCGTAAAAGCCAAGACAGGGTCGGGGATCTGGGGGCCTATGTGGATGAGTCGCTGCACGAGATCCACACTGTGCAGGCCTATTGCCATGAAGACCGCGACAGACAGCTGTTTTCCGAGCGGGTCGAGGCCGTGATGGAGGCGGCTAGGGGCCGCATCAAGTATCGCGCCATCCTCATCTCCCTGGTGATGTTTCTCAGCATACTCGCCATCGCGTTAATTACCTGGGTGGGCGCCAAGGATGTGATGAGCGAGGCGATCACTCCGGGCGAGCTCTCCGCCTTCATGTTCTATGCCGTGATGGTGGCGGGCGCCGTGGCGACCATCAGCGAGGTGATTGGCGAGATCCAGCGCGCCGCCGGTGCGACGGAGCGGCTTATCGAGCTGGTGGAGACGCCTATCGATATTCCTCTGGCGCCAAAACCAGTCAGCTTACCAGCAAAGGTGCGCGGCGAGTTGAGCCTAGAGCAGGTGCGTTTCAGCTATCCTGTTCAGGCCAGTGCCGATAGTGCTGAGGAGATGGCGGCGCAGGCTGGCGTCGAGGTGATCCGTGGCCTGAGCCTGCATATCTCTCCCGGCGAGCGGGTGGCTCTGGTGGGGGCGAGTGGTGCCGGCAAGAGTACCCTGTTTGAGCTGTTGCAGCGCTTCTATCCTCTGGATAGCGGGGTGATCGCCCTGGACGGTATCGACATCGCCAGCCTGCGACCACAGGATCTGCGCCAGCAATATGCCCTGGTGCCCCAGGAGTCGGTGATCTTCGCCACTAGCGTGCTGGAAAATGTGCGTTACGGTCGCCCAGGTGCCAGTCTGGAGGAGGTGCAGGCTGCCTGCGTCGCCGCCCGCGCCGATGAATTTATTGCTGATTTTAGCGAGGGCTATCAGACCTATCTGGGTGAGCGCGGCGTGCGTCTATCCGGCGGCCAGAAGCAGCGTATCGCCATCGCACGGGCGATATTGGCCGATAGGCCGGTATTGCTGCTGGATGAGGCCACCAGTGCCCTGGATGCGGTCAGCGAGCAGAAGGTGAAGCAGGCGCTGGATGTACTGATGCAGGGGCGCACCACACTGATCATCGCCCATCGCCTGGCAACCGTGCTCAATGCCGACCGTATACTGGTGATGGATAAGGGGGAGCTGATCGCCAGCGGTACCCATGGCGAGCTGATGCAGAGCAACAGCCTCTACCGCGAGTTTGCCAGCCTGCAGCTACTCTCAGAAGAGGCCTAAAGGATAAGAGAGTGAGATAAGGGCAGACTGGCTTAATCTGCCCTTTTTAACTTCTAAAATGAGCTAGCCTCTATGGCCGCCGTGGCCACCACCGCACTGATGGCGGGTTTCTCTTCCGCCATCTTCGACAGCGATCTCACCGCCATCCTCAAACAGCTTAAATGCGCCCTGAGTCATATCGTTTTGGGCTGGGTCATCAAGGTGGCCGAGGCAGGTGTAGCCAACTCGGTAGTTGCCGGCAGGCAGATAGCCCATGGCAAAGAACCAGTTACCATTGATGTCTTGGCGTATGGGGGAGATGGCCACCGGCGAGAAGAGGCCGTCGTCGCGGCTCTGTGCTATATCGCCCATCTGCGCCAGGCTGGTCACCTCGCTCGGGTAGAGATAGGCCATGTGATAGAACTGGCCGCCCTCGGGGGCGCTCGCTGCGTATTGCGTCTCACAATCGGCGATCCATTGAGGGTCCATCTCGCCGAATATATGCCCCATGGTGTCATCGTCGATGGAGTAGATGCCGTGATGGTTGAGTTGATATTGGCCATCGGAAAGGTGCATGGCCTGATAGAGATTGATCTCCATGGTCAGGTTAAGGTGCTGATGTTCGCCCAGGGTGAAGTTTGCCATGGGGAGGCGGCCATCTTGTATCATCAGCGGGTGCTGGCCCTGGCCGTTTTCGATGAGGCAGCCCTGGGCCTGATCGCCATTAACCAGGGTGAAGTGTACGTCGTGATATTGGCCTGCAGGGAGTTCAAGGCCATCGATCACCCTATGGCTGTCCATGCCTTGGTAGTCCAGCAGGTTAAACCTGTGCTGGGCCATATCCTGAGTGTGCAGCTGACCATGAGCATCTGTCATCACCAGTTTATCGAGCACCAGCTCGACCCGGCTGACCTGACTCATTGGCGAATCGGACAGGGCGATACTCACTGTACCTGTGGCGAGTGGCTCTGGTGGACTGGAGTCATCGGAGCCGCAGCCGCTGAGCATAAGGCCAACGAGGGTGAAGGGTAAAAAAGCTAAGGGTAGAGTTAAGGGTCGCATCTTGAGTAAACCTTTTAATGAGTTTTTTCTAATGGTTTTATTCATTCTAAGGAGTACTTGCACAAAATGTAGGGAATTGCTGGTTAAAATTTGTACTCTGTGAGTGGGCTAACGCTTAGAACGTTTGGGTCTTTATACCCAAAATAAAGTGCGATAGGGAGGCGGGCTTTATCACAGGAGAGCTTTATTACATGAGAGCATTATTACAGGAGAGCTTAAGTGCTTGTGAACCTAAGGCGAGATCCCTGCGTATTGATTTAACGAATTGGTTTAACGAATTGGTTTAACGAATTGGTTTAACGAATTGATTTTCCAATACACCTCAATGAGTGGAGTATCGCGATGAGATGGCCAGTTACCTTTTGTCTTGTTTGTCTGTTAACCCTGCTAACGGCCTGCACCAGCGCGCCCAAGGGAATAGCGCCGATAGAGGGATTCGAACTCTCCAGATACCTGGGCACCTGGCATGAAATCGCCCGGCTCGATCACAGCTTCGAGCGCGGCCTGAGCCAGGTGACCGCCGAGTATCAACTGCGGGGCGATGGCGGCGTGAGTGTGACCAATCGCGGCTTCGATGTGCAATCACAAAGCTGGAAGAGCGCCGAGGGCAAGGCCTATTTTGTTGAGTCGTCCGATATTGGCCATCTCAAGGTCTCCTTCTTCGGTCCCTTCTATGGCGCCTATGTGATCTACCGCCTGGATGCGGATTATCAGTACGCCTTCATCACCAGCTATAACCGCGACTATCTCTGGCTGCTGGCGCGCTCGCCCGAGGTGGATGAGTCGGTAAGACAAGCCTTTATCACCCAGGCCGAGAAGCTGGGGTTCGATACCCAGGCGCTTATTTGGCAGTAATAGATAGCTGGGAGCAATAGAAAGCTGGGAGCGATAGATAGGGCGCTTAAATCAAGATCTAGGAATGGGAATGATGAGTTGAATAAAAAAGGGCGCCCGAGTAGGCGCCCTTTTTATGGCTTTCGGCTCAAAGTCGCAGCATTAGCAGATTACTTTCTCAACTCACGCCGCAGTATCTTACCCACGGTTGACTTGGGCAGGGCAGGCATGAACTCGATTATCTTGGGGAGCTTGTAGGCGGCTAACTGAGCGCGGCAATGTTCGAGCAGGGCCTGCTTGGTGTCATCGTTTGCCAGCTCAGGTTCTCGCAGCACTATGGCGGCCTTGACCGCCTCGCCGCTACGGCTGTCGTCGACGCCAATTACGGCGCATTCCAGCACGCTCTCATGAGCGGCCAGCACATCTTCCACCTCGTTAGGATAGACGTTGAAGCCGGAGACGATGATCATATCCTTCTTGCGATCCACTATCTTGTGCATGCCATCTTCAGTGGCCAGGGCGATATCCCCGGTCTTGAAGAAACCATCGCTGGTCATCACCTTGGCGGTCTCCTCGGGCTTCTGCCAGTAGCCGCTCATCACCTGTGGTCCCTTGACCGCCAGCTCGCCTATCTCACCCAGAGCCACCTCTTGCTCGTTGGCGTCGAGGATCTTCACCTGAGTATCGATCACCGGGCGACCTATGGTGCCAAGACACTCGAGCCCCGGCGCGTTAAGGGAGACCACGGGCGAGGTTTCCGACAGGCCATAACCTTCGGAGATGGTGCAGCCCGTAGTAGATTGCCAGATGCTGGCCGCGGCTTGGGTGAGCGCCGTGCCACCTGAGATGGTGATCTTGAGGTGACTAAAGTCGAGCGCCTGAAAGGACTGCTGATGGCACAGACCGACAAACAGGGTGTTGAGGCCGGCAAAGCCGGTGAAGGGATGCTGGGACATGGTCTTAATAAGCGCGCTGATGTCTCTCGGGTTGGGGATGAGTACGCTGCATCCGCCCTGCTCGAAGTAGACGAAATTCACCATGAAGGCATAGATATGGTAGATGGGCAGGGGCGCGATAAAGATCTCCTCGCCCTCGACAAACTTGCTGGCCAGGCGCGACTGCACCTGCAGCATGTTGGCCAGCAGGTTGCTGTGACTCAGCATGGCTCCCTTGGAGAGGCCCGTGGTGCCGCCCGTGTATTGCAGCGCCGCCAGGCTCTGCTGCGCGACCTCTACCGGGCGGTACTCGGCCTGGCTGCCCAGGGCCAATACCTGGTTAAAACCTATGTGAGCGAGCTGGCTGTCGGCCTCTGCTTGGGGGGCTATCAGATCCAGCGGGTGGGTAGAAATGACCGTCTCTATCTGGGTCTCTGGGATCACGGCTTCCAGGGTTGGCAGCAGATCGCTTAGCACCACCAAGGCCTTGGCATCCGAGTCTCTGTATTGGTGGATCAGTTCTCGCTGGGTATACAAGGGGTTGGTGTTGACCAGTATCATGCCGGCCCTGAGCGCGCCATAGGCGGCGATAACAAACTGGGTGATGTTGGGCAGCTGGATGGCGACCTTATCGCCCACCACAAGTTGAGTGTGTTGCTGCAGGTAGGCGGCAAAGTAGCGGGAGTCGCGTTCTATATCGGCAAAACTGCTGGCCTTGCCCAGACACACATAGGCTGTCTTGTCGCCATAGCGCTTGGCGGCCGTTTCGATCAGATCGATCAGTGATGCATATTTTTGCAGATCTACATGGGCATGTGAGTCATAGGCCATGGACGCGTCTCCTTTGCTTATTATTGTCGGTATTCTTGGGCGCAGCTAAAAATCAAACAGGTGTTTAGACTGTGCTAAAACGCGTCTAAGGTCAACCTCTGTCGGCCTAAAATAAAACAATTGTTTAACGCTTATCTGTCTGTTTAATATCGCTATTTTTATAGTGTGACAAAACCACTCTGGTCTGACCTGATGGAGCCGTTATTATCGGGTATTGGGAGAGGGATTAAGAGTGAGGCGTGAAAGCGATTGGGTAAACATGCATATAAGTGTTGGCCCCGGTGGCCAGTAACACCACCGAGGCAGACTCGCACCCTTAGAAGGCGCTCAGGCTAAAGAAGGGGCTGGCCTGAGAGACCTTCTCCTTGGGGTTACTCAGGTTGGTGACCGTAAAGGCGATGGTCTGCTTCTGCAGCTTGGCGCCGACAAAGTCAGCCTGTTTCTGCTCGAAAACCGTTACCGGATAGCTCAGCTGCTCACCGGCCTTGATCAGCACCTGCTGTGAGGTCTCCTTGGCGAAGCCGTGGTTGCCTGTGTCATGGAGGCTGATAAGGTACTGGTGATCCTCCTGGGTCTTGTTGCGGATCTTCAGGGTGTAGCTGTTTTCGATGCGGCCGTCACCCACCTCGCGGTAGAGGCTCTGGCGGTCGCGGATAACGTTGAGATCTATGCTCTGGTGGCGATAAAGATCCAGGGCGAACACGCTGAGCATGATGATCACCGCGATGCCATAGCCGACAAATTTGAAGGAGGTAAAGCGTTTCACTTCCTTCTTCTGCAGCTCGTTCTCACTGGCGTAGCGGATCAAGCCCTTGTCATAGCCGAACTTATCCATGGTCTGGTCGCAGGCATCGACGCAGGCGCCACAGTTGATGCACTCATATTGCAGGCCGTTACGAATATCTATCCCCGTGGGGCAGACATCGACACACAGATTACAGTCGACACAGTCGCCGAGATCGGTAGCCTGTTTGCGTTTTCGCGGGCCGCGAGACTCGCCGCGGGCGGCGTCATAGGAGACGGTCTGGGTATTGGCGTCGAACATGGCCGACTGGAAGCGGGCGTAGGGGCAGCAGTGCAGACACATCTGCTCGCGCATCCAGCCCGCGTTGAGGTAGGTACACAGGGCGAAGAACCAGACCCAGGCGGTAACCCAGAAACTGGCGCTTAGGGTAAAGATCTGCGGATAGAGCTCGCTGGCCGGGATGAAGTAGGCGATGAAACCACAGCCGGTGATCAGCCCCGCGAGTCCCCAGGCCAGATGCTTGGCGCCGCGTTTAAGCACCTTCTCAAGACTCCAGGGAGCCTTATCCAGGGCGTGACGCTTGTTGCTGTTGCCCTCTATCTGCCGCTCTATCCAGACGAAGGCGAAGCTCCAGCTGGTCTGAGGGCAGAGGTAGCCACACCAGACCCGTCCCCAGAAGACGGTGACGAAGAAGAGGGCGAAGGCGGCGATGATAAATAGCCAGGCCAGCAGGGTGAAATCCTGCGGCCACAGGGTCAGGTTGAAGAAGTGAAACTCCTGGCGCTCCACATCCAAGAGGATCGCCTGGCGTCCCTGATAAGGGATGAAGGGCAACAGGAAGAAGAAGAGGATCAGCAGGCTGTTGAGGCCGGTGCGCAGACGCTGAAAGCGCCCCTTCTGTTCTTTTATGTGTATCTTACCGCGCTGCACCGGCAGGTTGGTCACGGGGATGGCCTGGCCCAGGGCGGCCTTGGTGGCGATTGGGTTCTCTGTACTGCTGAGATCTTGACTCATTGGCTTTCCAAACTCTTGCTAGGGGAATTGCCGACAGCCAATGCAAGTTGGGAACCAAGTTTTGTCGTTTAATAAGTGTTTGAAACTATGTGGGTTTAATTAAATTGACCTATATATGATTAGCGATATATCGTGCTTTGGCGAAATATCGCTAATTTGTATGCGATCACTCAAGATACTTTAGGCCGGACGCTTGATCCCCAGCTTGAGCATGCGAGATCTTAGGGTGCTGGCGGGCAGCCCGAGCAGGTTGGCGGCGCCGTTGGGGCCCGAGATACGCCAGTTGAGCCGCTTCAGGGTGCGGCGGATATGGTTGGCCTCGACCTGCTGCAGGGTCTGAAACTCCCCCTTGTCCTGAGGTAGCGGCTCGGCCTGTAGCGCCGGGATCTGCAGGATCTGACCGTGACAGAGAATGGTTTGACGCTCGATAACGTTCTGCAGCTCACGCACGTTACCGGGCCAGTGATAGGCCATCAGGTGCTGCATGCCTTGCTTGCTGACCCCTTTGATCTTCTTGCCCAGCTTATGGTTTAAGTTGAGCAGGATATCGCTGACCAGTAGTGGAATATCTTGCAGCCGCTCCCTCAGGGGCGGCACATGCAGGGGGAAGACATTGAGGCGATAGTAGAGATCCATGCGGAACAGCCCCTGTTCTACTCGCTTAAGCAGATCGTGATGGGTGGCGGTCACCAGGCGGATATCCACCTTGATGGGAGTGCTGCTGCCCACTCGCTCGAACTCCTGCTCCTGGATCACCCTGAGCAGCTTAGACTGGGCCTCGAGGGAAAGCTCGGCCACCTCGTCGAGAAATAGCGTGCCCTGATGGGCCAGCTCGAATCGCCCCTTGCGGCGGCTGGTGGCGCCGGTGAAGGCGCCCTTTTCGTGGCCGAAGAGCTCGCTCTCTAATAGGGTGGGGGAGAAGGCGGCACAGTTGACGCTCACCAGGGGCTGATCGCTGCGATCGCTGAGCGCATGTATGTTGCGGGCCACCAACTCCTTACCTGTGCCGTTCTCGCCGTTGATCAGCACGGTACTGCTGGTGTTGGCCACCAGTTTTATCTGCTGGATAAGCGACTGTATCGTCTCGCTCTCTCCCGAGATATTGACCTCCTGACGATGGCTGGCCAGCTCGGTGAGCAGGTAGTCATTCTCGTTGGCCAGCTTCTCCGACAGGGCCTGTACCTGCTTGAGCGCCTCCCTGAGGGAGGCTTCTGTCTGCTTCTGAATGCTAATATCGCGAAATATCGCGACCACGCCGATAAGGCGGTCGTTCTTGTAGACGGGGGTCGAGGTGTAGTGTACCGGGAAGCTGCTGCCATCCTTGCGCCAGAAGAGATCATGGCTGATCTCCCGGGCGATGCCGTCGTGCAGCGTGTTGTAGATGGGGCACTCTTCCTGGGGATAGGGGCTGCCATCGGCGTGGCTGTGGTGGTGACAGTCGTGGATGTTCTTACCCAGCAGCTCCTCGGCCTTCCAGCCCGTCATCCGCTCGGCGGCAGGGTTGATAAAGACGGCGTTGCCATCGAGGTCGAAGCCGTAGATCCCTTCGCCTACCGCGTTGAGCAGCAGTTTGTTCTCGGGTAGAAAGTCCACATGGGCATCATCGACCCTTGGATGTTTACAAGCCATGTTCGCCGCTCCTTGCTGGCAATGATTGTCGTGCTATCTCACTCTGAATATGAGGTCCGTATGCTAGGCGTGGAGAGTCATTCTCGAACAGTGACTCTTAGTAAGTCTTTAGAAAAGTCACTCACTAAATGTCGCTCAGCCTTTAAATTAGCATTTAAACTAACCTCTCACTTAGCCCCTATATTAGCCCGTTTTCTTGAATGGCGTCATCAAGCCTTTCCACGATATTTCGCTAATCTATCTTAGCTGCTCTGGCACTAATGCTAGAGCGCCTGTTTAGCAGACCACTTTGCTATCTCCTTAGAGGTAGATGTTAATCGTCGGTTAACATTTTTCGCATCTTTTGAATATCTGCTTTAATCGAAACTGTTTGAGCTTTAATGATTAATCTTTTTGGGGTTTTATCGTGAATGCCACGTATTTGTTCGATTTTTAGTCTGCTGGTGTCTTCTGCTCTCGTCTAAATTAGACCAATTAGTATTAGCAATTATTTTTTGTTTGTTATAAAAGTGTAAATGAAATGTATTCATTTCGCTCTGGGGTATGCCTGTGGTGGTTCGTGTGAGAAAGACGCGAATGATGGCGAAATATAAAAAAAACTATGCGGGAAAAATGATGACAACACATAAAAATAAAGGTTTCGGCGTGAGTGCGCTGAGTTTTGCCATCTCTTTGGCATTGACAGGGTCGTTAGCGAGTACACAGGCATTTGCCGATGATCAGCAGGCAGAAGCGTCTCAGAATATTGAAAAAATTGCCGTGGTGGGAACACGTTCTGCGCCACGCTCTATCGGCGATTCGCCGGTACCTATCGATATCATTAGCAGCGATGATCTGAAGAAGAATGGTTCTACCGACATGATCGACATGCTGGTCACCACTGTGCCTTCTTTCAACTCTCGTGCACAGCCCATCAGTGATGCGGCAACCCTGATCCGTCCGGTCAACCTACGTGGTCTGCCGTCAGACAGCACCCTGGTATTGGTCAACGGCAAACGTCGTCACCGCGCCTCGGTGATCGCCTTCCAGGGCGGTGGCATCAACGATGGTGCTCAGGGCCCGGATATCTCGGTCATTCCGAGTGCGGCGCTAAAACAAGTAGAGGTGCTACGTGACGGTGCGGCGGCGCAATATGGTTCAGACGCCATCGCAGGTGTGATGAACTTTGTACTCAAAGATGATGCCGAAGGTGGCTCTATCACGGTCGGCCAAGGCGAATACTATGAGGGCGACGGTGCCACTACCACTATCGATGCCAACGTGGGACTCCCTCTGTCAGACGCTGGGTTTGTGAACCTCAGCCTGCAATACAAGAATGCCGATGCGACCAGCCGCAGCATGCAGCGTCCGGATGCGGCCAACCTGATTGAGCAGGGCAATACCTTCGTCCAAGACCCAGCCCAGGTATGGGGTAACCCTGAGATAAAGGATGACTACAGCTTCTTCCTTAACTCTGGCTACGACATCAACGACAATGCGCGCCTATATGCCTTTGGTAACCTCTCTTCGCGCGATGTGGTCGGTGGTTTCTACTATCGTAACCCTCACAATCGCGGCAACGTCTACTCGTTAGATGGCGGTGAAACCCTGTTGGTGGGTGCGGTCAATGGCGATCCTTCGACCTGTGCCGTGGTGCCGATTCCTAAGAATGCAGATGGTAGCGACGGTAACGTGCTCGAGACCGATGCCTACAAGGCGATGCTGGCCGATCCTAACTGTTTCGCCATGAACCAGCTGCGTCCTGGCGGTTATACGCCGCAGTTTGCCGGTACTGTGGAAGACACCTCTTTCTTCGCCGGTGTTAAAGGCGAGCTAGGTGCCTGGAACTATGATTTCAGCGCCGGTATGGGTAACAACAAGTCGACCTTCAGCCTGAAGAACTCGCTTAACCCGTCACTGGGCTTAGACACACCCACCGATTTTGAAACCGGTGCCTATGAGCAGGCCGAGACCACGGTTAACCTGGACTTCTCGCGCATGCTCACCCTGGGTAGCGTCGAAGATATCAGCTTCGCCACAGGTTTCGAATGGCGTGAAGAGTCGTTCGAGATCACTCAGGGCGAAGAAGCCTCTTGGATTGCTGGCCCATACGCCGACCAGGGCTTCAACATCGGCTCTCACGGCTTCAAGGGGTTCGGCCCAGAGTCTGCTGGCAAGAACTCACGTAACAACATAGGCGTCTATGCCGACATGGAAGCCTATCTGGGTGAGCGCTGGTTGCTTGGCGCCGCGCTGCGTTACGAGGACTTCTCTACCTTCGGTGACACCCTGAACTACAAGCTGACCGCTCAGTTTACGGCTACCGACGATCTCTCTTTCCGCGCGTCACACAGCACAGGTTTCCGTGCGCCGACCGTGGGTCAGGAGAACGTGGTTAACACTCAGACCTCTATCGTTAACGGTGACCTGATCCAGACCTTTATCGCGCCGCCAACCGATCCGCTGTCGGCCTTCTATGGCGGTAAGGTGCTTAAGCCTGAAGAATCTGTTAGCTACGCCCTCGGCGCCGTGTTCGAGCATGAAAACCTCTTCGTGACTCTGGATTACTACAACATCGAGGTGACAGGCCGCATCGCGCAGTCGAGCCAGATTGAGGTCGAGGCGAAAGACTATGACGCGCTGCGCGCCGCCGGTGTCGAGTTCCCAGAGCTTATTTCTGCGGTGACTTACTACACCAACGACTTCGATACTACGACTCAGGGTATCGATCTGGTGGCGTCATACGACACTCAGCTATTGTCGGGCGATACCAAGTTCAGCCTGGCCTATGGCTGGACTGATACCAGCGTCGACAAGTACAACCCAAATACTACAGATGAGGGTAAGGTGCGTCGTCTAGAAGATGGTATTCCGGCTCACCGTGCGACTCTGACCTGGGCACAGTCTTGGGACAGATTCAGCATGTCGCTGCGTGGTAACTACTTTGGTGAGTACTATGCGACTCACGCCGACGATACCTCGGATTGGGGCTCAGAGATGGCCGATTCTGCGGTGACCGTGGATCTGGAGCTAAGCTATCAGTTCCTCGATAGCCTGACTGTCTCTATCGGTGCCAACAACCTGTTCGACCAGGAAGCGCAGAAGCTGAAAGACGGTACCCGTGGTGAGCTAGGTGCGATCTACTATGAGAGCGGCCCGTTCGATTACAACGGTGGCTACTACTATGGTCGCGTGAACTACCGCTTCTAATCTCGGCGTCCTAGGCGTTAGCGATTAAAATCACCAGGCGCTAGCAATTGAAATGATAAGAAGGCTGCATTGCAGCCTTCTTTTTTTGATGCCGAATACGACTAGCCGCGCGGAGGCAGGGCGCTGAGCAGGTCGTCGATAGACAGCACTCTTGGCAGGACTAAGCCATCGGGATGAGCCTGACTATAGACGATGTTAAAGGGCACGCCATAGGCCTGATACTGAGCCAGGTAGGCCTCTATCCTGGCATCGCTCTGGGTGAGGTCGCCGTGCATCAACACCATATCCTTATCCTTTAGCCGCTCAACCACCACGGCCTGATGCAGCACCCTATCTTTGTTGGCCTTACAGATGTTGCACCAGTCGGCGCTGACATCCACAAACACCGTCTTGCCCTGGGCCAGTTGGTCTGGGATAGCATTTGGGCTTAGCGACTGCCACACCAGCTGCTTATAGGCATCATCGCCAGTCTTGGGGGCAATAAAGTAACTCACGGCGCCGTTGATTAGCGCAAACACCAGCAGCACAGCCAAGACACCCGTTGGGATCTGGCTGCCCTTGAGCTTCTTGTAGCTGAGCCATACAAATAGCCCGAGTAGCAGGCTTAGGGTGAGTACGCTGACCAGTAAGATGTTGTTCATTATGATGCCTGGTGTCCTTTAGTAGATGATGAGTGGTTGATGATGGGTTTTGCTTGGGCGCACTTGCTATTCGGGCGCAGCTTGTTATTCGGGGGCAGCAGGGGATTTGCCGCGCCATCATGATACCCCTTCTGACTCTATGCAACCCTCTTAAGTTCAAAAGCTTATTCCGATCGCGATAGCACATAGGCTAAAGGGAGCTTGTCATAAATATGACATCCTACTGAAGTAATCTGCTGCTAATGGAAATTCTTTTTAAGCCTTGCCAATAGCTTGCCGCCGGTGTTAATCGCCTCGCGCTGGCCTGTGGTGTGGCAAAGATGCAATGAAGCCGCCGTTTTCCTGCGCTCAAAGGAGTAGTCGAGTGTCTCCCAATTCCGACAAGATGTTTATCGACAAGGAACTGTCCTGGTTGTCGTTTAATGAACGCGTGTTGCAAGAAGCCTGCGACAGCGAGGTACCGCTGGTAGAGCGGGTGCGTTTTCTGGGGATATTTTCCAGCAACATGGATGAGTTCTTCAGGGTCAGGGTCGCCCAGGTGCGCCGCAGCATCATGTTGTCGAGCCTACAAGATGGCCGCAGTAACAGCCGTCACCTGATGGCCAAGATCCAGACCCGGGTGCTGGCATTGCAGGAGCGCTTCGACAGCATCTACACCGAGTTGATGCGCGAGCTGATCCGCCGCAACATATTGCTGATCAACGAGGGGCAGCTGAGTGATTTTCACAGTCAGTGGCTAAGGGTCTATTTTCGTGACCATCTCAAGCGTCATATCGCGCCGCTGATCATTGGTAACAATAGATCTATGGTGAAACACCTCACCGACAACGCCACCTACCTGGCGGTCTGTCTGCACAGCAAGGAGAGGCGCCAATACGCCCTGGTGGAGGTGCCGACCAAGAACGTGCCCCGTTTCGTCGAGCTGCCTACCGGCAAGCCTAAGAGTAAGAAGTATCTGATCTTATTAGATAACATCATACGTCACTGCCTGGATGACCTGCTCTCGCCCTTCTTCGAGTATGAGTCTATCGACGCCTATTCGATGAAGCTGACCCGCGACGCCGAGTTCGATATTGCCGACGAGTTGGATCAGAGCCAGCTGGAGAAGATGACCCGCGGCCTGAAGCAGCGCCTCACCGCCGAGCCGGTGCGCCTGGTGTATGACAGACAGATGCCGGAGCATATGCTGGCGATGATCAAGGAGCAGCTGGGGATCAGTTCCACAGAGTGTCTGGTGCCCGGCGGGCGTTATCACAGCTTCAAGGACTTCATCGCCTTCCCCAATCCAGGGCGCAAGTATCTGGAGAATGCCAAGCTGCCGGCCCTGGACAGCGCGGGTTTCCAGCGTTGCAGCAATAGTTTCGATGCCATCGCCCGCGGCGACATCATGCTCAACTATCCCTACCATAAGTTCTCTCACTTTACCGAGATGGTGCGTCAGGCGGCCTACGATCCGGCGGTGAAGTTTATCAAGATCAATCTCTATCGTGTGGCCAAGAAGTCGCGGGTGATGCACTCGCTGATGGATGCGGTGAAGAACGGCAAGCAGGTGACCGCGGTTATTGAACTCAGGGCGCGCTTCGACGAGGAGCACAACATAGAATGGACCCGGATCCTGGCCGAGGCCGGGGTCAAGGTGCATCATGGTATCCCTAGCCTCAAGGTGCATTCCAAGCTGTGTTTAATTGGCCGGGAAGAGCAGGGCGAGACCCGCCTCTACTGTCATATCGGCTCGGGCAACTTTAACGAAGGCACCGCCAAGGTCTACACGGATCTGTCGCTGTTTACCGCCAATCAGGAGATAGCGCGCGAGGTGGAGCAGGTGTTCGACTTAATTGAGCATCCCTATCGGCGCGACAACTTCCAGCACCTGCTGGTCAGCCCCTTCGATGCCAGGCAGAAGCTGACGGCGCTTATCGATCGCGAGATCCTTAACGCACGTTGTGGCGGCAAGGCGGCCATTACCCTCAAGCTCAACAACCTGGTGGACGAGCAGCTGATCAACAAGCTGTATGAGGCCTCTATGGCTGGGGTCGGCGTTAAGCTGATCATTCGCGGCATGTGTTCACTGGTGCCGCAGATCCCGGGGATCAGCGACAACATTCAGGTGATCAGCATAGTGGATCGCTTCCTGGAGCACTCCCGCGTCATGGTGTTCCACGCCGGCGGCGAGAATCTGGTGTTCCTCTGCTCTGCCGACTGGATGAGCCGCAACATCGACAGCCGCATCGAGGTGAGTACCCCCATCTATGATTCTGCGTTGAAGCAGATGATCATCGACATACTGCAGCTGCAGCTGGGGGACAACACCAAGGCGAGGATCATCAACCAAGATCAGAGTAACCCCTATCGCGGCCGCGGCAATAAGCGTAAGGTAAGATCTCAAATCGCCATACATCAATATCTTAGTCAGTATGAGAAACAGGCCAAGGCGCGCATCAAAGCCGAAGAGACATCGAGCGAGCCTAAGCCCAACTATCCACTGCTGGCCGCCAGCTAGCCCCTATTGGAGGAACTTTGGCCCTAGTCACACAACGCCATTTTGTCGCTATCGACATGGGCTCAAACAGTTTTCATCTCATGATTGCCAGGGAGCAGGACGGCAGTCTGCAGATCCTCCACAGGGAGAAGGAACAGGTCCGTCTGGCTCAGGGGCTCAACGCCGAGGGCTACCTGTCGGACGAGGCGATGGCCCGCGGCCTGGAATGTCTGAGAAACTTCGGTCAGCGCTTTTCCGATCTCCTTGAGACCCAGATCCGCCTGGTGGCGACCCATACTCTGAGGGTCGCCAAGAACCGCGACAAGTTTCTCAAGGCCGCACTGAAGATCATCCCCTTTCCCATCGAGGTGATCTCCGGCCACGAAGAGGCCAGGCTTATCTATTCGGGTATCGCCCAGAGTCAGGTGCTGGCGCGCAATAATCTGGTGATCGATATCGGCGGCGGCTCCACCGAGGTGGTGATTGGCGAGAAACACCTGCCGGTGAAACTCTCCAGCCTGCGCTGCGGCTGCGTCAGCTTTAACGAGCGCTTCTTCGAAGATGGCACATTGACCACTGCGGCATTTCGCGCCGCCCAGGCGGCTGCCGACAGGCAGTTCTCCTCGCTTTCCAAGGAATATTTCGAGGCCGACTGGGAGCTGGTGCTGGGCAGCTCTGGTTCGGTCAAGGCGATCTGCGAGGCCTTGGCGGAACTGTCAAGGCGGGAGAGGCTGGCTGGTGAGGGCGCCTGTGAAGAGACACAAGAGAGCGATACAGAACCCGGCCACTATGCCCCTGTGACCCTGAGTCAGCTCAAGCGTCTCAAGCGCTTGCTGATAGAGGCGGGTCATGTGGACAGGCTGGATTTTGCCAATATCGACCGCAAGCGCATCATACTGGTGCCGGCGGGGCTGGCCATTCTGCTCAGCTTCTTTCGCCGCCTGGAGATCCAGCAGCTTAGCTTTACCCCGGCGGCCCTGCGCGAGGGCGTGCTCTACGAGCTGGCGCAGATAGGTCAGTATCATGATGTGCGCCATCGCACCGTAGACAGTATTGCCCAGCTCTATCATGTGGATATGGCTCAAGGCGCCAGGGTGTGTAAAAGCGCCATGGCGCTGTTCGAGTCTGTGGCTGATGCCTGGGAGATCCGTCCCCAGGCGAGGCTGCTGGCCTACGCCGCCACCCTGCATGAGATAGGCATACACATCAACTCCCGCTCCCACCATAGGCATGGCGGCTATATCATAGCCAACAGCGATCTGCCGGGCTTTAGTCAGGACCTGCAGCAGGATCTGGCGCTGCTTATCGGCAATCAGCGCAAGAAGCCGCAGTTTGAGCAGCTCAACGCCCTGCCGGATGGACGGCGCCAGCTGATGGTGCGCTTGTTGTGTCTGCTGCGCCTCGCCATCCTGGTCAATCTCGGCCGGGTCGCTCAGAGCCTGCGCCTAAGCTGCGCGCCGCTGGACACCAACGAACTGGCGCTGCTGCCCGAGCAGAGCGCCCGGGTGGACCTGCTACTTAAGGATCTCAAGCGGGAGAAGAAGCATATGCGCGAGCTGGGCCTTAGCCTGCGGCTGGAGAGCTAAGCGGGGCACGACAAGGGCCGTTAATTCGCTAGCGGCCCTTCACTGATCGTGAAAAATTTGTTTGCAATTGATGCTTTGCGACGCTTTGGGATTCTTTGTAAGCTGACCGACCCAAATCGACAATAACAATAATAGGACGTGCTCCATGGCTGATATTTTTACGCGGCGACACTCTGGTCAAAACTATTCTAGTCAAGACCACTTGAGTCAAAATCCACTCAATCATCTGACTCAACCATTATCGAGACTCAAGCTCTCCAAGCAATTGCTGGGTGCGGCGGGTCTGTCTCTGCTACTTCTGAGCCTTCCCGGTCAGGCGGCTCAGGAAAAATCTAACGGCAAGCCTGCCAAGACAGAGGCACAGGCGCCAGAGGCCAAGGTCTATCAAACCACGGGTCAGGTGAAGATCAACGGCGAGCGGGTGCACTATGAGACCATCGCCTCGGAAACCATCTTAGAAGATGACAAGGACAAGCCGCTGGCAAGCATCTTCTCGGTCACCTATCTGCGCACCAAGATTGAATCAGGTCAGCCACGCCCCGTGACCTTCGTGTTCAACGGCGGCCCTGGCTCGGCCTCACTCTGGCTGCACATGGGGCTGTTTGGGCCTAAGCGTGTGGTGGTGCCGGGGGATGCCAAGGACGATGGCGCCGCGCCTTATCGCTTAGTGGATAACGAATTTTCCATGCTGGATAAGTCGGATCTGGTGTTTATCGATCCCGTGGGCACTGGCTTTAGCCGCGCCCTGGGTGAGCACAAGGGCCAGGATTTCTGGGGCGTGAAAGAGGACGCCCAGTCGATTGCCGAATTTATTCGTCGCTGGCTGATTGAACATGGCCGCTGGAACTCGCCTAAGTATATCGCCGGTGAGAGTTATGGCACGACCCGCGCCGCCGCATTGGTGGACGAGCTGCAATCTGGCTGGACAGATATTTCGGTTAATGGCGTCATGCTGATCTCATCGATTCTCGATTTTAGCCATGCCCGCTATCAGCCCGGCAACAATCAGCCTTACATCGGCTTCCTGCCGACCATGGCGGCCACCGCCTTCTACCATGACAGGGTTGCTGCGGCCGATAAGGCGATGGGGCTGAGCGCCTTCGTCGAGGCGGCGCGCCAGTTTGCGATGAACGATTACGCCCTGGCGCTGCTTAAGGGCAGCCGTCTGCCTCAAGCTCAATACCAGGCGGTACGCCAGCAGCTGGCACGCTTTACCGGACTAACAGAGGATTACCTGGACAGGGTGAACCTGAGAGTCAGCGCTAGCCGCTACACCAAGCAGCTGCTCAGGGATGAAGATCGCACCGTGGGGCGTTTGGACAGCCGTTATCTGGGCGTAGACTATGACAGCGGCGGCGAGCGCACCGATGCCGACCCATCTGGCTATGGCATAGATGGCGCCTATACTGCCGCGATTCACCAATATCTGTATCAGGATCTGGGGGTGAAGATCACCCGTCCCTTTAACGTGCTCTCGGTCGATGTTAACCGTGGCTGGAACTGGAACATCAGCGGCAAGCAGATGCACTATGTGAATGTCGCCCCCTATCTCGGTCGCGCCCAGCGTGAAAACAAGGATTTCAGAATCTTGGTGGCCAATGGTTACTATGATTTTGCCACCCCCTTCTTCGCTACAGAGAACACCCTGGCCGATAACGGCATAGACAATAGCCGCGTGGAGATGCACTACTACGAGGCGGGCCATATGATGTATATTGAGCCCTCGTCGCTAAAGGCGCTGGCTAAGGATATTCGCCAGTTCTATCAGGCGGACTAATCAGGACAGCGAGGAGATAAGATGAGTTTTAGTGCGTGGCTGGGGCTGTTGGCCATCTGTTGTTTGGGCGCCATGTCGCCCGGGCCGAGTCTGGCCATGGTGGTGCGTCATACCCTGGGCGGTGGCCGGGCCAACGGCATCGTCTGCGCCTGGGCGCACTCTATCGGCATTGGTATCTACGCCCTGGTGACCCTGCTGGGGCTGGCGGTGCTGCTTAAGCAGGCGCCGCTGGTGTTTAATGGTATCGCGATCCTCGGCGCCCTCTATCTTGCCTATATTGGCGTGCAGGCGCTGCGCTCCAAGGGCGGCATGTCGGACAAGCTAGCGGCGGGCAAGTCGACAGACTGGTTGACGGCGGCCCGCGATGGCATTGCCATCTCGCTGTTTAACCCCAAGATCATGCTGTTCTTTCTGGCGCTCTTCAGTCAGTTTGTGATGGTAGCCGACGAGCTATGGGGCAAGTCGCTTATCGTGTTGACGCCGCTGGTGGTCGATGGCCTCTGGTATACCTTGATTGCGTTCTTGCTGTCGCATAAATCCGTACTGCCTAAGCTAAGGGAGAAGGCGGCGCTTATCGACAAGCTCTCGGGCGTGGTGTTGATTCTGCTGGCGGTGCGGGTGCTGGTGACCCTCTAGGGGCAATAGGCATTGCTTAATCCACGTAAGCTTTTGAAGCAGTTATAAAAATGCGGCTAAGGAATATTCCTTAGCCGCATTTATTTTATCTGATGTTGCCGGTTAGCAGACTAGCCGTTAAAGACCTGCACGGCATCATCTTTGGCTGGCTCCTGCTGAGCCGCAGGCGGATTGTCGATATGATCGTCTAGGTTATCGTTCAACATATCCTTGTATTCTTTGGTAAACCACTCCAGTGCGTTGGCTTTCTCGGCCTTAAGATCGGCAGATTTCAGCGCGGCCTCGAAGGCATTGAAGCGGGCGGCGGCGAAACGCAGGGCGGTGCCCACCTTGGCGATATCCTGTTCCTCGGCGCTGAGCTCGTTGGCTAAGGCGATAAACTTGTCGGCTAACTGAAAAATAGTGGTTTCTTTTTGCTGTTCTGACATGCGCATGCTCACAGGTAGGTCATAGTATGCTGGCATAGTAACGTAAATTAGCCGTTAATGAAGCATAGATTTAGAGGTAATGGGATCTGTATCGCCAATCCCTATGCGCGCCGCAAGGTTAACTGGTGGGATCGCTGTCGACCAGCACCCGGCCATCTCGTGAGTCATAGTAGATGCTGAGGTTTTGATTGTCGCTCAGGTTGTAGCGACACTGGTTCACGCTGATATAGTTGGCCTTATAATCTGTGCTCGTCTGGGCATCGCTGCGTGAGACGCTGGGCTCGTCGCCCTGAAACACTGTCTCCCACACCGAGATGCAATCTTCTACGTTGTCCAGCTGCGGCGAGGCCTCGTTATCGGTAAAGTAGTGCTGCGCCGGCCAGCCATTGGCGTTAAAATCCATCTCACCGGCTTCATCGTCGCCGAAGGTCTTGAGGTTTTCCGCCGGGCCTGAGCCGACGCGAACGGCCCAGACGGCGCGGGCCATGTCGATGCCGGACTTGAAGGCGCCGCCGGTCGCCTTAACGCTGGCGACTTGAGCGTCCTGGGAGAGATTGATAAATTTTGGTAGGGCGGTCACCGCCAGGATCCCCAGCACTATGATAACGACCACGAGTTCGATAAGGGTAAAACCGCGTTTATGCGCCAAGGACATCGTAAAACCTCTTGGGTATGCAGAGACTACTCTCGGTAGGCTTGAATGTGGCGTTTTGCTCTGTATGAGTTGGATTACGCCGTAAATATCACTCGATTCTAAGTTTTTTTCGAAAAAATATAAAGAGATAGCTATGACAGAGATCAGCCAATGGCAAGATTTTATCGACCAGGAGGCCCAGCAGGCCTACTTTGGCCAGTTGCAGTCTTTCGTGCAAGGTGAGCGCGATGCCGGTAAGGCGATCTACCCGGAAAAGGAGCAGGTGTTTAGCGCCTTCGAGCTAACCCCGCTGGATAGGGTGAGGGTGGTATTGATTGGTCAAGACCCCTATCACGGCGAGGGCCAGGCGCACGGCCTCTGTTTCTCGGTGCAGCCCGGGGTGAAGTTGCCGCCATCTTTGGTGAACATGTATAAGGAGCTGGCCAGTGATATCGACGGCTTTGCGATCCCAGACCATGGTTATCTGGCCAAGTGGGCAGAGCAGGGCGTCTTGATGCTCAATACTGTACTCACGGTAGAGCAGGGCAAGGCGCACTCCCATGCCAAGGCGGGATGGGAGACCTTTACCGACAACGCCTTGAGGCTGCTTAATGAGCAACAGCGCCCGATTATTTTCGTGCTGTGGGGCGGCCACGCCATGAAGAAGAGCAAGCTTATCGAGGCGGAGCAGCACCATCTGGTGAGCGGGCCTCACCCTTCACCGCTCTCTGCCTATCGTGGTTTCTTTGGCTGTAAACACTTCTCAAAAATCAACGAGTTGTTAAAGGCCTCTGGTGAGGTGCCTATCGACTGGCAGGTATAAAAACCAGACAAAGATGCTACAAAATCATACTTGCCGTACCATGAAAAGCTAATTATATTGATAGAGAAGTGTAACGTAACTGTTAACGATTTTGGGTGGGATACCCTGAATGGTTTAAACAGGTTACAGCGGCTTGGGTAGGTAGCCGCCTCCCAGGAAAGGCTTTCAAGGCGGACAGGAATATGGATATTAGAGCTAAGCGAGGAACGCTTGTTCGTTGGAATCAGGAGCAGAGGGTAGGTTTCATCGCCCCGGACGACGGATCGGACGAACTCAGAATTTTTGGCATCAATTTACTCCCCTATGAACACATGCCCAAAGAGGGTGAATCTGTGGTGTATCGCCAGTGGAAAGACGCGCTGCGCGGCACTAAGGTCACCAAGGGGGAGATAGATCTGGGTAATCCCATTACCTTGACCTCGCCTTTCGAGTCCCATGATAAGTTTGACAGTGAAGATGCCATCAGCTGGCGCGTCAAGGTGGGTCTGGTGGCCCTGGCGATCGCCTTTGGTAATCTGCTCTATCTATTTATGGTCAACTATGACTACTCGGCCGATGTGGATATCAAACCGCCGGAGGGGCTGTTCCCCCCAGGGTCTGAGTATTACGTGGGTAAGCAGGAGCTGCAGAATGTGGTGTTTAGCTGCGATGCCCGCCAGCAGTGCCTGCAGATGACCTCCTGTCAGGAGGCCAAATACTTCGCCAACCATTGCCCCGGATTTGAGGTCAATGTGGGCGACACTCCCTGCGTCAATCTCTGGTGTAAATCAAATTAAGTCTGTCAGGCAATATCAATTGGCTTTCAACAATTGATATTGCTGGGCCAGCGCCCCCTTAATCCGCTCCCCCTTATCATCCAGCATAAAGAGAATATTCTCGCCCACCTGAAGCTTCATGCCTCTGGCCTTGCTATCTAAGGTGATCTTGCTGCCCATCTCATTCCAGCTAAACTGCCCCTCAAGGACGACATCGGTTGCTTGATTTTGCTCACCAAGGTTTTGCTCACCAAGGTTTTGCTTGCCAAGATATTGCTGAGAGAGTTGATAGCTGTTGTCGCCATTAAGCTTGAGGCTCATGGCGATCCCCTCACAGTCGGCGCAGGGCAGGGTGCCTTTATAGAGGCCTGGCCAATCCAGCGCGTTACGGCTGGTATCGCCAAGGGGCATAGTCTGAGCGGCTTGAGGCTCTGACGCTTGTGAGGCCGGCGCTTCTGTCTGAGGTTCGGGGGCCTGACTGCTCTGTTGGGCGCAGGCGCCGAGGGTGAGCAGAACAAGGGGGAGGAGTCGCGCGCTAATCTTCATTGTTTCATCCTTTAATGGTGAAGAGCATGGCGGCAAATGGCGAAGAGCCTTGTGGCTTAGAAAACCTTTGGCCGCCAGTGCAAAAAGTCTCTGCACACTTTAGCCCGTAAACCTAAGGCTTTCAAAGTGAACCGAGTGGATAGCCTGATTAATTGGTAGAACAGGCGCGAGTTTGCCATCACTCAGGGCCTGCAGCATCACGAGCCGGTAAAAACTAGACTAAAATGTGATCTATCCTTTTGTTAATTCGCTGGAAAAGCTTAGATGGTTACAGCTTGTCATTCTGCTCAAGTTCGCCCGAGCACAGACTTAGGTTCGCATCGATCGACGTCGGGCATCAGTGCACTTAGGCTACTGATGTCTCGTCCGGGAAGGCTGAAACAAATCTGGCGAGTCATGAGCCTAGTCGTGGTGCTAGCCTTGTGGCAGATGTTGCTCTGCGCCCAGGCCATGGCCAGCGACGGAGAGCGACGTAGCGAGCTGCATCAACTGCCGGTGATGGCGAAAACGCCATTGATTAGCGTATCCAACGACTATCCGCCCTTCTACTCGCCGCAGATGCCCGAATGGGGCGTGGTGTACCACCTGGTGGAGGCGGTATTTCAACATGCGGGATATCCTCTGTCCCACGAGTTTTACCCCTTTATTCGCGCCCAAACGCTTATTAAGCGGGAGCTGGCGGATCTCATCATAGGCGTCTGGTACAGGCCCGAACGGGAGCTGTGGATCGACTTTTCCGACCCCTTGTTATCTGTCTCAATTAGCCTGTATAAGCGCAGTGACAGCAAGATCGTCTTTCGCGATATCGAGGACCTCAAGCCCTTTCTTATCGGCATCGGCCGCGGCTATGCCAACCCTGTGGCCTTCGGAGAGGCTAACCTGAATACCGAGGCCGCCAGCTCAGATGCGGTGAACCTAAGGAAACTGCTGGCCGGTCGGGTGGATCTGGTGCTGATCTGTGAGGATGTCGCCCGCTACCTTATCGAGCGTCCCGGCAGCGAATATCGTGGCAAGCTGGAGCCAGTGGGAGACCCTTTGAGCGTGGAGCTGTTTCATATCGGGGTGGCCAAGCATCTTCCTAACGCCCGGCAGATTTTAGCCGACTTTAACCAGAGCCTGGCTGAGCTGCATCGCAGCGGCGAGCTGACCAAGATTCTGGCCAGCCATGGTTTCGAGCACAACGCCTATTGGCAGCAAAAGTCGCAAAGCAGCCAATAGTCGCTTGCCAATTTTACCTTAACTTGTGTGGGTAGCCGATGGAGTCACTATCATGGGCAGGGGCACATCCCAGTGCTCGGTGGGCAGTGATTCGACTCGCTGGCAATCATGGGCATAGCCGATGGGGTAGGGTTTCCCCCTTAGCTGCCAGTCGCTCAGGCAGCGGTCGTAATAGCCGCCGCCCATCCCCATACGATTCCCTTTCTCATCGAAGGCCACCAGGGGGGTGATAATCACATCCAGATGCTGGGGCAAGATCATCTCTGTGATGTTGAGCTTGGGCTCCCAGATCTTGAGGCGATTCTGGATCAGGTGGCTGGTGGGATGGTATTTAAAAAACAGCAGGTTGCCCCGTGAGAAGGGGTGCAGACGAGGCAAATAGACATTCACCCCTGCCAGCCACAGGGTTTCAATCAGCGGCTGGGTATCCAGCTCGCCATCACTGGTTAGATAAAGCGCCACATGCTTGGCCTGACGCTGACTAATCACCGCCATCAGCCTGCTGGCCGCCTCCTGGGCAAATAGCTTCTGGGTCTGCTCGGGGATCGCCCGTCTTGCGCTGCGGATCTGATTTCTAATCGCCTGACGATTTTCTTGATTGGCGGCGCTCGGCGTTAAGGCTGGTTTCAATGTCGCTACTCCAGTGAAGGCAGTTATACCAATCGTAGTAAATAACTGATCATGCTAGCTTGTTAAAACGCCCGATAACGGCGTTATTATTTTTGATTGTAGAATAACTACTTATCGAAAAATTTTGCCTTGTTCTCGACCGTTTTCCCTGCGCTACTTCTGATCACTTACTTACCGTGATTGGTATTATCGAGTTTGCTTTGATGTGGGCAGTTTATCTCTGTTGTCATTACACTTTCAACTGCGCGGCAATTTAGCTAACGGGTTGGCGCGAGTTTGATGAGGTGATAAAAAGCCAGAAGGCTATCTTTTCGGATCTTTGCCTTCTGGCTTCTCTCTATTTATTAGCTTTAATGGTCTTAAAGCTTGAATTTGAATTGCATTCCCAAGATGCCGTTATCTGTGTGGCCCTTGAACCCATAACGGTTTCGAGGCGGGCAGTTTGCGTGGGATATAAAAAAGGCCGAAAAGTGTTATACCTTTCAGCCTCTTTAATTTGAATTGCTCCCCAAGATGCCGTTACCGGTGTAGCCCTTGAACCGTAGGTTCAAGGCGGGTAAATGATCAAATCCTAAGGCTTCTCGGTTCGCGCCGAGCTTGCGCAATGTCATCAAAACATTCACCCTGAGTTTGTAAATATCGGCACAGGGACATAACCGACTCACGCACACCACAGGGAGCAAAATTGTTGCGTATCGACCTTAGCGGTCGGGCGGCGATATTAGTGATAAATCGCTTCGCCTAACGCGTAATTACAGTTTAATCGTCTTTTGTTGCACGCTCAACCAGCGCACTCTCCAAGGTCGACTGCAGCAGACCGATCTTGTCATCCATCTGCTTAATATAATCTTGATTCTTCTTCTGTTCTTCCAACAATTCATAGCCAATATTTAGTGCCGCCATGATGGCAATTTCTTCCCGGCTAAGATTGTTGGTTCGAGCACGCAGGGAACTCAGCTGCTTTTCCAGCTTGTTGGCCACATGGCGCAAGGCATCTTCCTGTCCTATCGGACAAGCGATGGAGTAGGTGCGGCCCAATAAGCTAATTTCGATAGCATGGCTACTCATTTGCGATGTAGATCCTTTTATCCTGTCGTTGAGCGGACTATATCGGGCTGCCCTGGAAAGTGCAATAACACTGGGGCCTTAATAACGCTTTGTTAGATTAAATGTTGTTTAGATAACCAATAGCTTAGCATTGACTGCTTCGGCTTGGATGAATAGTGCGCAGTTACTGGGCCTCGCCATGGTCATTCATGACCTAACTTGGCGGTAGAACAATGCTTTTGGCTTGGTCGCGCAGGCCAGATCTGCTAGCATGTCCTGAGTGAAATTATGATTGGAACACCTTATGGCAACCCCTCCCTCTTTACGCATCGAAATTCTGTTCGCCGAGCTCAATGCCGCCGATATCGCCCAACATCCCGTTGAAGTCCATGGTTCCCTGGTGGGCCTTATCTGCGGTGGCGTGGGTCAGGGCAAGAGCGAGTGGATCAAGCCCTTGCTCGAACTGATCAACGATGGTCAGTTGCCGCCGCCTTCTCTGGTGCAGCTGCTGGAAGAGCTTTATCAAGACACCCTGGCGCGCATCACAGATGCCGATTTCGGTTTCACGCCTATGGCGCCGGAAGAGGAGGAGACCCTGAGCAAGCGGGTCGAGGCCCTCTCTCTCTGGGTGCAGAGCTTCCTGACGGGCATCGCCATGGCGCAGCCAAAGCTCAATCGCGCCTCGAGCGACGTAAAAGAGGTGATCAAAGATCTCGCCGAGATCGCTCAGGTGGAGTTCGATGTGGCCGAAGATGAAGAGTCTGAGGCGGCTTATATTGAGCTGATGGAGTTTGCCCGCATGGCGGCGCTACTCTGTTACGCCGAATTCGGCCCCGAGCCGAGTGAGATCAAAGATCAAGACCCCATGATTCATTAATATTGTCTGCATTTATCGGGGCGAGCAGATTTAACTGCTTGCCACAGAAAGAGAAAGTGAATGACCACTTCGTCTGACCCTAAGCAGTTTGATATCGCCATCGTTGGCGGCGCCATGGCCGGTGCCACCCTGGCCCTGGGCCTGGCCAACCTGGCACAGAAACGCCAGCAGGTGCTGCGCATCGCCCTTATTGAGGCCAACCGTCCCGGCGACGGCCATCCGGGATTCGACGCCCGCTCCATCGCTATCGCCCAAGGCTCCATCTTCGAGCTGACCCGTCTCGGCGTCTGGCCTAAGCTGGCCCATCTGGGCACGGCCATCGAGAATATCCATGTCTCGGATCGCGGCCATTTCGGCATGACCACACTCAACGCCAAAGATTTTCATCTGCCCTATCTGGGCCAGGTGGTGGAGCTTGAGCGTGTCGGCGCCAAGCTATTTAGCCTGCTGGAGCAACAGGATGTCAGCCTGTTTTGTCCCGCCAAGGTGGCCAGTATAGTCGCCGGCGTCGATGTCCAGCAATTGATGCTAGACGATGGCACTGCCCTCAGCGCCAAGCTGGTGGTGGCCGCCGACGGTCTAAATTCTAAGGTCAGACAGGACTTTAAGCTGCCGCTGGAGCAGGTGGATTTCGAGCAGGTGGCCGTGGTGGCCAACGTACTCACCGACAAGCCCCATCAAGAGTGGGCCTATGAGCGCTTCACCGACAGCGGCCCGCTGGCGATTCTGCCCATGGCCAATGTGGATGGGCAGTCTAGAGTCTCCCTGGTATGGGCGCTGGCGCCAGAGCATGCCGAGCTGATGCTGGGCGCCGAGAAACCCGCATTCTTAGATGCGCTGCAAGATGCCTTTGGCCACCGCGCCGGGCGTTTTATCGATGTGGGTGAGCGTTACGCCTATCCGCTAAAGCTCTCTTACATGGCGCGCCCCATCTATCAGCGCACCGTATTTATTGGTAACGCGGCGCAGACACTGCACCCCATCGCAGGTCAGGGCTTTAACCTAGGGCTGAGGGATCTCGTCTGTCTGCTCGAGGTGGTCGACGAGGCGATCGAGCGCGGCGAGGATATCGGCGGCGCCAAGCTGACCCACGAATACCTCAGCCGCCGTCAGCAAGACCGTGACACCACCATCAGCAATGTCGAATTCTTAGTGCGCGGCTTCTCGAATCAGCACTGGCCCCTGGTGGCCGGTCGTAACCTGGGGTTGCGTCTGCTTTCCTGGTGTCCGCCGCTCAAGACGCCCATTGCCCGCAAAGCCATGGGGTGGAAATCGCCTCAATCAGCCAGCCAACTTGGATAAAGGATCGCTATATGTTCAGTACACAAACCTATGACGTTGCCATCATCGGCGGAGGCATGGTCGGGCTGGCAACCGCCATCGGCTTGGGGCAGGAAGGGCTGAGAGTCGTGGTGATCGATGCCGGCGAAACCCAGGCGGTATCCGGCGAGGCCAGGCTAAGAGTCAGCGCTATCAACAAGGCGAGTCAGCGATTACTTACCCATCTGGGGGCCTGGGCCTATATCGACGAGTCTCGCGTCGGCCCCTATCAGAAGATGGCTGTGTGGGATAAGGATAGCTTGGGCAAGATAGGTTTCGATGCACACTCTATCAGCGAGCAGACCCTGGGCAGCATCATAGAAAATGACAACATCAGCCATGCCTTGGCGACCCGTGCCGGTGAGCTGAGTGAAATAACCCACCTGGAAAATCACCGCCTGGAAAAAATCGCCTTTGGCGAGCGTGAGGCCTGGCTGACCCTGGATAACGGCGACAACCTGTCGGCGGCGCTGGTGATTGGTGCCGATGGTGCCAACTCCTGGGTGCGCGAGCAGTGCAAGATCCCTATGACCTTCTGGGACTATGGCCATCATGCCATTGTCGCCTCGATCCGCACTGAGCTACCCCACAATGCCACCGCCAGACAGGTGTTCTTAAGCGATGGCCCACTGGCGTTTCTGCCGCTGTTTGAGCCAAATCTCTGCTCTATCGTCTGGTCGGTGCCACCGGCCAAGGCGCAGGCGCTACTGGAGGGCGACAAGGTGCAGTTCGAACGCAGCCTGACCGCTGCCTTCGACGGTAAGCTGGGCATGTGTACGCTGGAAAGCGAGCCACAGGCCTTCCCGCTGCGGATGCGTTATGCCCGCCACTTTGCCCGTCACCGCCTGGTGCTTGCCGGGGATGCGGCCCACACCATACATCCGCTGGCAGGTCAGGGGGTGAACCTGGGCTTCTTAGACGCCGCCGCCATTATCGAGACCCTGAGTGAACTCAAGGCCAAGGGTAAGGATCTCGGTGATTATGCCAATCTACGCCCGCTAGAGCGTTGGCGTAAGGCGGACGCGCTGGAGATGATCGCGGCGATGGAGGGCTTCAAGCGGCTGTTCGAAGGTAGCAATCCGGTGAAGAAAGCCCTGCGGGATCTGGGTCTCAACCTGGTGGATAACCTTTCTCCTGTGAAAACACTGTTTATGCAACAGGCTATGGGTAACAAAACCCGCTTGCCTGAGTTGTGTAAATAAGCTCGGGAAAAATGCGGCACCTTATCATTTTGTTTTTAAATACAAGTGGTTGACATCATTTGATTTGATATACGGATTCTCATGTAAAAAAACTACATTTTAAACATGAGAAAAAGTAATGGGAAAATGGTTCGGATTAGAAAATTCTCTTGTATACAAAACTGTGACGCAAGGTATAATTTCGCCGCATTTTGATACCAAGCGCGTATCTTAAAACAGAATTTGTTGATGCATCTTATTCGACGCAATTGATGCAAAAACTCATCTTTGCAATCACATCCTGGCCCTACGTACCCTAGGTTCAGGTGTGTCAGTTCGAGGCGGTTCACCATGACCGTCTGCTTCGCTACCGCCTATTGATGACAAGATAGTGCTTGACCGACTCTTTCGGCCTTTGCCCCATTTCATCAATCACGCCCTAGCGCTGAGGCACCGCCAGGTAAGACCCGAAAAGGGCAAAAAAAGAAGAGATAATAATGGCTAATAAAACTGTACTCTTTAACAAGCACCTAGAAGCTAACGCCAAAATGGTCGACTTTCACGGTTGGGACATGCCGCTAAACTACGGCTCTCAAATCGAAGAACACCATGTTGTGCGTCAAGACGCAGGTATGTTTGACGTGTCCCACATGACAGTAGTTGATGTTACGGGTGCTGAGGCCTGTGATTTTCTTCGTAAGCTACTGGCCAACGACGTCGCCAAACTCAAGGTGCCGGGTAAGGCACTCTACGGTGGCATGTTAGACCACAATGCAGGCGTTATCGACGACCTGATCACCTATTATCTCAGCGACACCCATTACCGTATCGTAGTGAACTCGGCCACTCGCGAGAAAGACCTCGCCTGGATCACCGAGCAAGTTAAAGGCTATGACGTGACTGTCACTGAGCGTCCTGAGCTGGCGATGATCGCCGTTCAAGGTCCTAATGCTAAGGCGAAAGCGGCGGCAGTATTTACCGACGAGCAAAACGCAGCGGTTGAAGGCATGAAGCCTTTCTTCGGTGTGCAGTCTGGTTCTCTCTTCATCGCAACCACAGGTTACACTGGCGAAGCCGGTTACGAGATCATCGTACCCGAGGCAGAAGCCGAAGCCCTGTGGCAAGCCCTGCTAGATAATGGCGTTAAGCCGTGTGGTTTGGGCGCCCGCGACACCCTACGTTTAGAAGCAGGCATGAACCTGTACGGCCAAGATATGGACGAGAGCGTTAACCCGCTGGCGGCCAACATGGGCTGGACCATCGCCTGGGAACCTGAAGACCGTGACTTTATCGGCCGCGAAGCGCTAGCCGCCATCAAAGCCGCCGGCACAGATAAGCTAGTTGGCCTAGTGATGGAAGCTAAGGGCGTACTGCGCACCGGCATGCCAGTCTTCTTCACCGACGCAGAAGGCGTAGAGCAGCAGGGCGCTATCACCAGCGGCACCTTCTCTCCAACCTTAGGCTACTCAATCGCCATGGCCCGCGTGCCAAATTCTGTTGGCGATGTCGCAGAAGTAGAGATGCGTAAGAAGCGCGTCCCTGTTAAAGTGATCGCACCTAGCTTCGTGCGCAACGGTAAGCAGGCTTTCTAACTGTTTGATAAGGGTTATCCCTGTTTAGCCGTCAGGCTGCCAAAAGGGCAATAGCGGGGCCGGGTTGCTCTACCTAAGCAACTCGGGCCAAAGCTGCTAAAATATCGGCTGACCCAGTCGAATGACAGGCGCTTGAGTGGTTATACAGTCTTAGTTTTTAAAATTTAGCACTACGGAACAAGGAACAAAAATAATGAGCAATATTCCGACTGAATTGAAATACGCTTCTTCACACGAATGGATCCGCAGAGAAGAAGACGGTTCATACACTGTTGGTATCAGTGAGCACGCCCAAGAATTGCTAGGCGACATGGTATTCGTTGAGCTGCCAGAAGTTGGCGACAGTGTTAGCGCTGGCGATGACTGCGCGGTAGCCGAGTCGGTAAAAGCCGCTTCTGACATCTACGCACCCGTTTCAGGTGAAGTAGTTGCGGTTAACGAAGCGCTAGAAGATTCTCCTGAGCTGGTTAACAGCGACGCATACGGTGATGGCTGGTTCTTCCGCATCATGCCAAGCGACCTGAGCGAACTAGACAATTTGCTTGATGCCGAAGGCTATCAAGCGGTTATCGACGAAGAGTAATTGTCGATGCCTACGAAGCCCCATATCGCAAAGAGATGGGGCTTCGTTCGTTATAAGCCCGCGCAATATGCAGGCCGATAACGAGAAGTAGAACCACATCAAACAACGAGACCGGTAACACCAGCCCCCTACAGCTAGGATACTGGCAAATATGGAACTAGGTTAATCATGACCACTGAAACCCTCACTCAGTTAGAGCAGCACGAACTATTTATCCGTCGTCATATCGGCCCGGACAGCGCAGATCAGCAAGAGATGCTGAACTTCGTTGGTGCAGAATCTTTAGAAGATTTAACACAACAGATAGTCCCTGAGTCGATTCGTCTTGGACGCGATCTTGCCGTTGGCAGCGCCTGTGGCGAAGCCGAAGGCCTTGCCTCAATTCGCAAGTACGCGGATAAGAACAAGGTGTTCAAGAGCTACATCGGCATGGGTTACTACGGCACTATAGTGCCGAGCGTGATTCAGCGTAACGTATTCGAAAATCCAGGTTGGTACACGGCGTATACCCCATACCAGCCTGAGATCGCCCAGGGCCGTCTGGAAGCCATCCTTAACTTCCAACAGCTGTCGATGGATCTTACCGGTCTTGACCTGGCTTCAGCCTCTTTGCTGGACGAAGCCACCGCAGCCGCCGAAGCCATGGCGCTGGCCAAGCGTGTCTCTAAGGCGAAGAAAGCTAACATCTTCTTCATCGCCGACGATGTGTTCCCACAGACTATCGACGTGGTGAAGACTCGCGCCGAATGTTTCGGTTTCGAAATCGTGGTTGGCCCAGCCAGCGAAGCGGTTAACTATGAGCTGTTTGGTGCCCTGTTCCAATACACCAATCACTATGGTCAAATCACCGACTTCACCGAGCTGTTTGCCGCGCTGCAAGAGAAGAAAGCCGTCGTGACTGTTGCCGCCGACATCATGTCGCTGGTATCGCTCAAGTCGCCTGGTGCTATGGGCGCCGACGTCGTCTTTGGTAGTGCTCAGCGTTTCGGCGTACCAATGGGCTTTGGTGGTCCACACGCCGCCTTCTTCGTGACTCGCGATCAGCACAAGCGTTCACTGCCAGGCCGTATTATTGGTGTGTCTCAAGACACCCGTGGCAACCGCGCCCTGCGTATGGCGATGCAGACTCGTGAGCAGCATATCCGCCGCGAAAAGGCTAACTCAAACATCTGTACTGCACAGGTGTTACTGGCCAACATGGCCTCTTTCTACGCCGTATTCCATGGCCCACAAGGCCTGAAGATCATCGCCGACCGTATCCACCGTCTGGCCGACATCTTTGCCGCTGGCTTGAAGGCTAAAGGCGTTGAGCTGGTAAACGATACCTGGTTCGATACCGTTTCCTTCAAGGTTGCCGACAGCGCCGCCGTGCAGGCTCGCGCCATCGCCGGTGAAGTTAACCTGCGTATCGACAGCGACGGCATCCTAGGTGTCGCCATGGCTGAAACTACAACTCGTGAAGATGTGGCGCAGCTGTTTGATATCGTACTGGGCGAAGGTCATGGTCTGGATGTGGCGGCAATCGATGCCGACATCATCGCTAATGGCAGCAACTCAATTCCAGCCGAGCTGGTACGTCAAGACGCTATCCTTGAGCATCCAACCTTCAATCGCTACCACAGCGAAACTGAGATGATGCGTTACATCAAGCGTCTGGAAAACAAAGATTTAGCACTGAACCACTCGATGATTTCGCTAGGTTCTTGCACCATGAAGCTGAACGCGGCGACCGAGATGATGCCAGTAAGCTGGCCAGAATTTGGCAACATGCATCCTTTCTGCCCGCAAGATCAAGCCGAGGGTTATGCCGAGCTTATCGAAGAGCTGTCAAACTGGTTGGTCGACATCACTGGCTACGACGCCATGTGCATGCAGCCTAACTCGGGTGCATCGGGCGAATACGCCGGCCTGTTGGCTATCAAGAAGTACCACGAGTCTCGCGGCGAAGGCCACAGAAACGTCTGTCTGATCCCTCAGTCTGCCCACGGTACTAACCCAGCTTCGGCTCAGCTTGCTGGCATGAAGATTGTGGTTACCGCCTGTGACAAGCAGGGTAACGTGGACATGGAAGATCTTAAGGCTAAGGCTGCCGAAGTGGCCGAAAACCTCTCTTGCATCATGGTCACCTACCCATCGACTCACGGTGTGTACGAAGAGACCATCAGCGAGATCTGCGAAGTGATCCATCAGCACGGCGGCCAGGTATACCTGGACGGCGCCAACATGAACGCTCAGGTAGGTCTGACTTCACCAGGTTCAATCGGCGCAGACGTGTCGCACCTTAACCTGCACAAGACCTTCGCTATTCCACACGGCGGCGGTGGACCAGGTATGGGCCCTATCGGCGTTAAAGCACACCTTGCGCCATTCGTTGCCGGTCACGCCGTGGTTAAGCATGGTCGTGAGTCAGACAACAACGGTGCGGTATCGGCAGCGCCATACGGCAGCGCCAGCATCCTGCCTATCACCTGGATGTACATCAAGCTGCTTGGCTACCAGGGCCTGAGACAGTCTACTCAGATGGCACTGCTAAACGCTAACTATGTGATGAAGAAGCTGTCAGCCCATTACCCTGTGCTCTACACAGGCCGTAATGACCGCGTAGCGCACGAGTGCATCATCGACCTGCGTCCACTGAAAGAAGCCTCTGGCGTTACCGAGATGGATATCGCTAAGCGTCTGAACGACTACGGTTTCCACGCACCGACCATGAGCTTCCCGGTTGCCGGTACCTTGATGATCGAGCCGACAGAGTCTGAGTCTAAGGCTGAGCTGGATCGCTTCATCGAAGCCATGGTAGCGATTCGCGGCGAGATCGCCAAGGTTGAAGCAGGTGAGTGGCCAGCGGACAACAACCCGCTGCACAACGCACCGCACACCATGGCCGACATCATGGACAGCGAGTTCGACTCACGTCCATACAGCCGCGAAACTGCCGTGTTCCCAACGGCTGCGGTTAAGGCTAACAAGTTCTGGCCGACTGTGAATCGTATCGATGACGTGTACGGCGATCGTAATCTAATGTGCTCGTGTGCACCGATTGACGATTACAAATAATTGCTGCTTGGACTCGCTACTGCGGCGTTGAATCTCAGCTTTCGTGCTCATTGACACAAGTCAACTCCGCGCGAAAGCTCTCAATCCGCCTTGCATTAGCTTCGTCAGCGACGCAATTATGTGATTAGATAACTGATAAAAAAGCGAACCCTTGTGGTTCGCTTTTTGTTGGCTAATTAGTTTATATAGCACGGCGTCATCCCGTTGTTTTCGCTGCTCATTGACTAGAGTCAACTGCGCGGCGAAAACAGCAGGCTTCCTTGTCTTATCTTCGGCAGTAACGTCATTTGGGATGTGTCTTAACACTGACCAAAATAAAAAAGCGAACCCATGTGGTTCGCTTTTTTTATGCTTGTTAGCTTTGCACGGCTGAGCCGTCAGCGGTATTGATAGTCGCAGGTGACCACGTCTCTGTCCTGGGTTGTAGTGGTGCCGTCGGGGGCGAGTCGTGTCGCGGCGATTGTCCTGTGCCAGCATTGGTTTAGGCGGATTTGATTCATTACAAAATGCTCCGCCCAAGGCCTGTTTTGATGAAAGACCTCATACTCGCTTTGGCTGAAGTTAATCAAGGGTAGTTGCTCTGCTACGCTCAAGCCGTCTTCAGCGGTTTCTGTGCTTCTCAAGCCTTCTTCGATTGTCTCTGCGATTAACCAGGTTTTGCCTGTAAGCATGAGTTTGAGGTGCAGTGCTAAGCCATGTTCACCAAGGAGTTTGACGTAAACTGTGGGTTGGTTCCCTTCGTTAATTTCGCTCTGAATGTCCGCCGCTAATAAGTTAGAAATTTCGGCCTTGCTTTGCTTGATACGGATAAGCAGAGGCTCGTCATCTTCTTCTAGCTTAAAGTCCGTGGCGTTCACTAGATTAAGCTGAGGCAGGTCGGCGAGGTAGCGGTTAAAGGCGATAAATAGCTGCCCTGCGTGACGGTTCAGGCCGTCCATGGTGTCACAGTCGCTATCACAACTGAGTGTCATGGCGGCGGAGAGGAATTTGGCGGCGCTGATTTGCGGTGTGGCTTGTCTATCAATCTCGTTACTAACTAAGGTGAGCTCGATTTCGCTCATCATATGAACCTCTTGCCCGCTCTCCAGCATGGCATCATTTCGATAGGTGAGGTTTGCCGTGTTATCGATCATGTCCTTTGTGCAGGGAGCCTCCATATGGGGATCCTGTAAGTAGGTATTTTCCAAGCTGGGGATGGCTAGGTTTTCCGCGCCCACCGACAGCCCTAAAACGAGTGTGGAGGTCAGTGATAGAGTCAGCAATAACGTCGGTAATAAAAACGGTATAGGTATCCGGTTAAGCTGTGTCATTCCCTTTGACATACTTACTATCCATTTGATCTAAAAACCTAACCTTGCGGTATTAGCTGGCCGTGGGCAATTGAATTTTCTTCAAGCGACCTCTTGGGTTTGTGCTATGCCGAACTGCTTGCAGATGTGGTCGATACACAGGGCTTGCTGCTGGCTCCACAGGCCGTAGCTTAGCGGCATCAGGCTGACGCCAGCGCGCTGCAGTAGCTTGTAGAGGTTAATCTCGAAGAAGTCCTCCCAGGGGCCGGGGTAGCCGATTAAGTCTATCGCCAGATACTGGTCGCCGTGGCGACAGAGGATATCCAGCTCCAGACCCGCCATATGGTAGGCGCGCCATACCGTAATGCCTTTTGCCTCAAGCGCCTGGGTAACCGCCTGACCGAACTCATCCAAAGCATCGACATAATTGTGTTTGGCCTCAAACTGGGTCGCCGAGGTGAGGTATTTTGCCAGCAGATTATTGTTAGGCAGCGCCGTTTCATCCAATGACAGAAACAGCCACTGGGCCTGTTTGGCGCGGGTGATGGCCACGTTAAACATATCGGCGCGGTTAAGGTAGGCCGCGGCGCGACTGTCTTGGGCGGTCACGCTGAAGGAGAGCAGCATGATGTCGCGCTCCTCGCCTTGAAAGCCGAAAGGCGTGGCGATTCGCAGCTGATGACGTTCTATCTGCGCCAGGCTGAACCGGGCCATGATCTGCTTCGACAGATACTCTGTCTGATGTCGAAAACAGGAGAGCACCCCGATGCTGGAGGGCACTAAGGCATCGGCCTGTTCCTCGATAAGCTGGCTCAGCTTGTCTATCAAGGCCTCGGCCTCGAGAAGGTTTACTCCCTTGGCATCGCGCTCACCATTAACCTGAACTCTGTGCAGGTGTCCCGAGCTGGTACAGGGCCTGTGCTGCATCACCTTGAGGGCATTTTGATAGAAGGCCTGATTACTGAACTGGATAAGCTCCGGCTTGCTGCGAAAGTGCTCGTCCAGGAAGGCAACCTGGGCCTGGGCGCTCAGCGAGCCAGATACCAGGTCGAGCATGCTGGCATCGCGGTAGCTTAGCAGTCCGCGTCTGTCGGGTGCTATACCGAGCTGGGTTTGAATGCTGGCTTGTTTCTCGCGAGAGAGAAACGAGAAGTGTCTCAGCTGTTTGCTGTCGCCCACCACTAGCGCCGCCTTGGCGCGCTGCAGTGCGGGCAGACACTCGGCAATATTGGCCTGGGTGGCCTCGTCGATGATCACCAGATCAAACATCTCCTGCTGCATGGGCAACACCCTATGCAGGTTGGCGAGGCTGGACAGCCAGATAGGAAAGGTCTGCTGCAGCGCCGAGAAGTCTGTGTTGTAAAAGGCCTCTAGCTGTTTCGCCGACTGACGTGCCCGTATCGCTTTGGCAAAGTTCACCAGGGAGCTGCGTTTGTTTTGCAATAGGCGGCTTTGTCTGTGGCTGGTGGCCAGCTGCAGATACTCAAGGCTGAGCTTCTCTTTCTGCGCAATCAGGCCGTTTAAGCTGTCCAGCACCTCCCACTGACGGGAGAAGCGCTTAATGCCGCCGTGATAGAACCAGTTAAAGTAGGGCAGGCGCCAGCGGGATTTTTGCTGCTCTAGCCTCGCCAGCTTTTGGCCGCGGCCTATGGCGCGCTTGCAATGGCGCGTAAAGCTCTGTTCCAGCTTGGCTTGCTGTCTGGTCACTATCTCGAGCTGCTTGTAGGCCTTCTGCAGCGCGATGTCAGTTACCTTCTTATTGGCGACGGGATGAATGCCGTTGAGCATGTCGTCCACCTGGGACTTGAGCTGCTTAATAAATTGCGGCGAACCGGCGCGGATCAGGCTACTGCCCAACTGAAACTGTTGCTGCAACTTATCGGCTATCACGTCCACGGCAACATCTGTGTGGGCGGCGATCAGCACCGATTTTCCGCGCAATATCTGCTCGGCGGCTATGGTGGCTATGGTGTAGCTTTTGCCCGTGCCGGGTGGGCCTGAGATCTGTCCTAGGGTGTGGTTGGCGGCGATACTCAGCGCCTGCATCTGGGCATTACTCAGCAGTCCCGGCAGGCAATCTTGCTGGGTAGCTATCTGTCGTTTGCTCTGGGGATATGGCTGCTGCTCGGCAAATAGGGCCTGTAGTGGAGGGGAAAGATCTGGTGTCGCCACCAATAGGTCGAGTTCGTGCAGTATGCCGCGACTGGCCAGGGACCGCTCGGCTAGCACCAGCTGGCTGCGATTCACCAGAAAGCCTTTGCGTTTTCGCCTTAAGCCTTCAAATTCCGCTTCATCAATCAGCTTGGGAAAATGCAGTAGCTGGGTGGCATCCACATCGGCCTGTCCGGCGCGCAGCCAGGCAATCCAGCCGCTCACGTCTGTGGGATTATCGCGCAGCTCCTGGGTTAGGCTGTGGCCTTCCACCACGAGCTTTTCAAGCAGCGCCTCGTTGATGGTAAATGGGGTCTGGCCGGTTAATGACTCGCTGGCCTGAAGAAAGATCTCATCGCCATCGGCCTGTATCTGGCACTCGCGATAGAGCAGCGGTGTAACCACCTTACGTCGCTCGCCATTGAGCTCTATGGTGCCGCTAAAGAAGAGGCTGCAATGCAGCAATACCCGCTCACGCAGATAGAGGGCGCTGCGATTCATTAACGCCGAGGCTAAGGTGTGGGGCAAGGGGAGACGGGGGAGAAAGCCACTGGCAAGCTCATCTTCACCCTGTAGCAGCAGCTGATCTTGCTCGGCCAGTTTATGACACGACCAGAGGTTGATCTCGGCGCTGTCGTGCGCGAAGCACTGTTTGTAGTAGCTCAGAATCCCTTGCAAACCCTATCCATCCCCATGGTTTATTAGCGTTGCAAGAGTAACTTAACCATTAAATTTCAACAAGGTGTGGTGGGAGATTGCGCCCTGGGTTTTGCTCTTTACCATTGCATCTGAGGCGGTTCACCAGCACAATCAAACCCTATCGACAGACCGAGGTCATTTCCGGCAGCCAAGAATAAGAGCAAGCTGGCGGGTAAAGTAAGCGAAAAGCTTACGCAAGAGGTAAAGAGAGCCATGCAGCAAGGATTCCCCATCACCATCACAGCCGATGATAGATTTTCGAGTTCACTTAAGCCCTTACTGGCCAAGCTTGAGATGTGGATTAACTTTCAGGCGCTTAAGGCAGATTGGTATGGCAAGGAAGACCATATCTTATCCTTCGACTTCACCCTGGTCAGAACCTTGGATGAAAAGGCCGAGCAGCTAATCTCAGAGAGCTGGATAGTCGAACCGGGTTACGCCTATCACTATGAGAGCAGCCGTCTGATGACCATCGCCTTCATCGCCGTTGATGACTTGCTGCAGCGAGGCACAGCCATAGAACAAGAGATAAAAAGCCGATTGGTGGCCGTCGCTAATGCTGTTGGGCAGCAGCACGGCCTCATAACTATTTCTTAAGTAAGATTTCTTTCATGTCGTCTAGTTTTGAACAATCAGTTTCAGCTGTGTTATTAGGAGATATTGTGGTTCCCATTAACCAAGACTATGAAAAATAATATTCATAGTCTTGGTTTGAAATGAATACATGGCCGAATTAAGGGCTTTCTAGATTATTAAGGTAGGGAAACCCCTAACCCAGTTAGAGTCTCTGTTGTCATGGTTCCTGTTGCTTTAAGGCCCATATCTTTTTGATACTGTTTTAATGCCAAGGCTGTATTCTGTCCCATCAATCCATCGATCGCACCAATCTTATATCCTTTCTTATAAAGGGCTATTTGCACCCTCATTATTAATGCTTTTAGTGTGTCAGGATTAGTCTGATTTGATTTTTCAGTCGTCGAACGGTTGTTAGTGGTTGCTGATGGATAGGATGGTGTTGATGGTTTTGTGTATACAGGACTTGGGCTTGAGGGGTAAGAATAAGTACCTGTTCTAGACGAATAGTGTGATCTATGGCTTGAGTGAGAGCGATGGCTCGAGTGTGACCTGTGCCCTGCATAGAGGTTTTCACTATTTGCATTTAATTGAACTTCAAAACTAACTAGTCGGTTTAATTGAGCATTGTCGATATCATCGATCGTTATTGTTGGTTGTATCCCGTACGCATTAGGAACTATTAATGTGCTAGTCCCAATGCCAGCTATTGAAATTGTAGGAATTACACCGCTAATTGATTGCCAAAAATGTTTAAGGTCAAAATGCATTGGTTGTACTCCTCTTAAATTGAATAGGTTCAATCCTTTGCTCGCCGAACCGTTGACGATGTGATTTAAAGAAACCACAGCATTGGTCAATTTTAATGCATTCATTGCATTCATCTCTGTAGCTATTTTTCCAATCAGAGATGCTCTGTGCGGCTAGGTTATGCAGTTCATCAGGCAAGTGGCACAAGGGGATGTTATATAGAACAGTATTGATTCCGGAGCTTAATAGCCGTCGAGTGCTTTCTAGTATGTTATCTTGGTATGTTATTAACTCACACCATACCGTTTCATAATTTGCTTTAGCAAATCCAATTGGTTCAATTCCCATAAGTGCAACAGTTTCCACAAATGGAAGATTTCTTTGAATGAAATCAGCAATACTTACAATGTTTTGAGCTATAGGTAGTGTTAAGACTATTCGGAGTTCTATACGCTCTCGAGCATGGCCTAAATTGTAGAGACCATGCATGGTTTTATTAAATGAGCCAATTGTTTGCGTATGATAATCGTGTTGTTGAGGCGTGGTTCCATATAGTGGAATTCCCCAAAGAATATTTTGGTGAGAAATTTGAGAGACTTTGGCTACGTAATCGTATTCCTCAAATGCACAACCGTTTGTTAGGATATGAAGCATCGTAAAAGGAAGAGCTTCTTTAGCATGTTTGAGTAATTCGAGAAAGTCTGTGCCCAACAGTGTTGGTTCACCACCACTAATTCCCAATACCTGCACATCTTGATCAATTAAGTCTAATAGTTGATGGCATTCATCTATACGCCAACTATCTTCTATTTCTTTAGGGGGTTGAGAGCACATGATGCATTTGTGATCACAATTTTCTGTGACAAATAGTAAGTTAGAGTTACTTTTTCTCCGATAGAGAATGTCTATTCGATTTTGACTTACTAATATTACATCCCCGGTACTTATAGCGTGTGGTAATTCTAACTTGGTAATCTGGGGGATTCGCGCAATATTAGGTCGTTCAGACTGATTGTCTGTTATTATAATAGCCCCCCAACCAATTGACAGAATCTCGCTCAAATCTGCACTGTACTCATGTAATAATAGGCAGTGTTTTTTACTGAATTGTCCAGTTGAGACAAACTCCTGTAAGTCTATGACCTTGTATAGTTGAGAACTGTTTAGAAAATCTACGTTTGCTGTTGTTTTCAAGGGAACGCCATTACGCATGATTCAGTTCTCCTTGATACGAACTGTAGCGATTATTAGGAAGCCAAGTGTAAAATACAGAACGATTTGAACTATCTTCAAGTAGCTGAAAAATATTTCGATAAAGAAATTTTTGTTTTTGGCAAAAAGCGCTGAAAGTGCGATGTCCAATCATATCCCCATAGCGAGAATAGTTTTGGATAGGGTTTGCTCCACAGTAAGGTAAATATACACAGTCCGAGCAACCTGGAAGGGACTCTGCTACGCCTGCTTGCAAGATGGTATGAAGTTGCTTGGAGGAAATTAAGTTGTTAAGAGGCTCATAAACCGAGCCTAATGCTAGTGAATTATCGCCCATTTCCACTAGCATTCTTGATTCATCTGATGGGTAAACTTTTCCATCGTAGTTATAAACTAGGACTCCCGTACCGTCTCCGCATGGAGAGCGCATATCCACGTATCCGGTAGCTTGAGGTGTCAATATATTGTTCAGCGCTAATGAAGCATTTACTTCGTCTAAACGAAATCCGCATTTATTTATTTGAATTATGTAGTTCAGTGATTCTTTATAAAATTTATTAAATTCTTCAGATGTATACCCCACCTTACTTTCTTTTTTTACAGCAAATCCATACATGTTCAAAGGTCTTAGAAAAATAGAGTGAAACCCTAGTTGAACATATTCATCTATGATGGCTTTTGACGATGATAAGCTGCTCTTGGTGATAGTTGTCATGCCTGCTATTTTGTCATGCCCTAATATTTTTCTTGCTTGTTCTAGACCTTTTAAAGTGCTCTCGTAACTATTTGAATGACAACTAGGTCTATTCTTCTTATGTAACCATTCGGGACCATCAACTGATGTTGATATGTGAACGTCGTGTTGATGGAAAAACTCAAGCATTTCTTCATTTATATTTTGAAGGCTTGTTGCGACAACAAATTGTAAGTTCTTATTATGATGAGTGTTTTGTTCTACGCTTAACTCAATAATGAATTTCATCACGTCAAATGCGAGTAAAGGTTCCCCTCCTTGAAATTCAACAGTAAGATTTTTTGCTGGGCATTCGAACATACGATAAACAGACTGCCTTGCTACATGAAGTGGCATATCGTATTTCTTTGCATCTGGATTTCGGCGAGTGACTTGACAGTAATCACACGAGTTTTCACACCTTAAAGTCAATACGAAAATGTGAAGTGCAGGCCCATCAAAAATGAAAGATTTTCTCGCTTTATATTTGGAGCAGAATGTCCGCAATGAATAATTGTTCTCTTCAGTGTAAACAAATGACTTGGAGTAAAGTTTTTGGAAGGCCATACAACTAGGCTCTAAGGAGCCATTCACTAGCATCTCTAACTCATGATTGTTCAGATAGCAGTGTTCGCCGACTTCATTGACCAGTAAACAGCTGTTAGGGCCAATTCGTTCAAATCGAAATGGTAGTAATTGGTAGTTTTTAGGGGAGTACAGCTCGGGATCATTTATTTTCATTTTCCAGAGCCTTATGAGAATTACTTAGTGCTGCCTCAATTAAAACTTCTCTAATCTTTTGAGTTTTATAGGAAATTTTCTCTCGTAATTGGTAGTCAATAACCGATGTCCTTAGATGATTTAGAATCTCTTCAATTGATTCTAGGCATTCTTTTTGCTTTTTTACTGAGACTAAGATGTTCTTATTCTTTCTTGTTACTTCGAAGACGGCTAGCGACGCTAATTCATAGCATGCTTTAAGGATTGCTTCTTGGCTGAAAATTTCGCCATCAAATGATACGGCCACATCTGAAGAGTTGGACATGAAAGTGCTCTTCCTTGAGAGTAAGTTGAACTTCTGTGTTGGTTGATAAACAAACTACACGATCAATTGACAAAGAAAGTGTACTCAGATCAAATTTTTCCTGGATTTTAGTACTTAGATGTTTGAAATAGTTTGTATAGGTGCACCCTCTTTTTTTTCACTTTTTAAATTTTAATGAAGGGAGCAGCCTTATCGTTTTGAGCTGGGAGAGTTATTTGTTTGCGAGGTAAAATGGTGTTTCTCTCTGTCGACTCTAAGGTAGACTCGTGAAGAGCAAGCGTAATTAATCAAGGAAGTAGAGGCTATATGTGATTTTCTAATACTAATGATCCCCATGGACCTGGGTTTATCTATGTGATGCGTGAGCCCGAAAACCTCAATCAGATTAAGATTGGACTCAGCATAGACCCTATTCGCCGTGCTCGTGACTTGGATACGACTGGCCGCGCTCAAGAACTCGATGTTTATTTTGCCATGCAGGTCGACGACATGAAGAAAGTCGAGACCATTATTCATAATTACTTTGACCACCTGAGGTATTCGGGCACAGAGTTTTTTATGGTGGTGCACCCGCTGCAAGAGGTAGATCTTGGCAATCCCAAGTATCTGGATGAGTTGACCATGGATATCTATCTGGATACGCGTATTGAGGAGATCTGTGACGGTCTAAGTTCAATAGGGATCAAGTGGCACGAGGTTTCGATTTCCTATCTACGTCAGAAGCATTTTGAGAGTGAAAATAACGGTGGAGGATTTTGGTAAGTATTTAGCGAGTACTGAGAGACGGATTTAGAGACAGTCAGTGTAGAGCAGGCTCATCATTGGCTTGCTCTACTACAAGAAATTCGTTACAGGCCTAATCAACCTGCATCCAATCGACTTCTACACCTGCCTGGTCAAACATATCCTGGCTGACCTTAATCTTATCGCCCCAGCGGGAGAGGAAGTCGTCGCTGGGTTGTGGGCTGTGGACTACCTTTAGCCCAGTCTGGATGATCTTGGCGGCGCAGTTGGGGCAAGGAAAGTGGGTCACCCAGATCTCGCAGCTGCTGAGATCCCGCTTGGCGTAGAGAATGGCGTTCTCTTCGGCGTGCAGGGTCTTGAGCAGTTTCATCTCGCGGTTGTCTGTCTCGGCGCTGTCGGAGATCCCGCGCGGGTAGCCGTTGAATCCCAGTGAGACAATGCGGTTGTTTTCAGTGATCACGGCGCCCACTTGGGTGGAGGGGTCTTTACTCCAAGAGGCTACCAGTTCGGCCATTTGTAAAAAACGTATCGCCCATTTGCTCATCATCTACTTAGGGTTCCTATTCTATATGGCTGAATATATTGACTTAACCAGAAACAATTCTCTGTCGAGAACAATGATAAATCAAGCCGCGCCCAACACAAAGCAAAGTCTGGCGGATTGAGTGTTCTTGCGCTAATTCATCACTACTCACAGCTCAAAACTAACTCATTAAAGCTAACTCATTAACACTGGCTCATTAAAAACCATGGGGATGGCATTGGCTTTTTTCCAAGGCTCTGGCTATTTTCCAAGGCCCTGGCCGGTCAATCTCTACTCGCGATTATCTGGGGAATGGTTTCAATCTCGGGTTCAAAATCCGGCTCGAGTGTCGACGCGATAGTGGTTCTTACGCTTTCGACATGATAACTGCGTTTGGCGTCGAACCGAATCAGAGGAAGCCCCGCGGTGCGGCAGGCATCCTCCACCAGTTGGTCGCGCGCTATGGTCTTGGCTTGTTTGTGGCTCTTGTCGTCGAGTTCGATGGCGGCGATAACGTCCAGGGTCTGTTTATCGCAGAGGAGATAATCAAAGTGCTTGGCCGAGATCTTGTTGAAGGCATTTTGCCAGTGTTGGCGCGTCATCCCTTTTTCTGGAGTGAGCACATCGGCAATGCGTACCTTGCCAAGGATACGGTATTGCTCGCCAACGGCGCTATCTAACACCCCCAGAAACGAACGCTCGGCGGGGGTAAACAGGGCTTTATGTTTACGATATTGGTAGTGGCGACTGCTAGTGCTACTGCCTAGTCGCGACAGCAGGGTCAAAATGATGATAAAGCCAAAGGCCATTGCGAATAAAAGGTTGAGGTTCATCGAACATCCATCTCTTGAGGTTGGCGTCATTGCCGGTTGATTTGTTTGCACAATAAGCCTTGTTCCTCGCTTTTTCAACTCGCCATCTTTTCAGTAGCAGCTTTGCCAACTTTGCTTGAATCCCAATCGAAACCAGACTAGCTTGGGGTATTGCAATGGATGGTCGGTTTTTAAGCTGGCTGAGTGCGGATCCTGGATGCAGGATGACAAAGGGAGTGCCAAATGATGTTGAAAAATATGTGGGAACAGCGCAAGTCTAGAACGGATAAAGCGGAGCCGAGAGCATGGGTGAGTAACCTGATGAGTGCTGTGATGGTCACCTTTGCCAGTATCCTAGCCGGTGTCCTGGTCAGTGGCTGCAACAGTGACGATGAGGAGGCGCTAAACGCCATCGACTCGGCCAAGATGCAGCAGACGGTGGCAGAGCTGGCCGAGGATATGCTGGTGCCGGGCGCCGTGGTGATACTGCATACCCCCAAGGGGAACTTTGAGTACAACTATGGGGTGAGCCGGTATGGCGGCAGCGAGCCGACCCGTTTCGATCAGCACCTGCGGATTGGTTCCAATACCAAGACCTGGGTCGGCACTATCATTTTGCAGATGGTGCAGGAGGGCAAGCTCCAGCTAGAAGATCCTGTGGCCATGCACTGGACTGGCGTGCCGAGCGGCGAGCAGATCACCATAGCTCAGCTGCTGTCGATGGAGAGCGGCCTACATAACTACACCACCACATTGGCGCTGAATCAGATCTTAGATCAGGATCCCGCTTATGCTTGGCCCCAAGCTGAGCTGCTTAAGCTGAGTTTTGACTCTCCGCTGGATTTTATGCCGGGCACAGACTTTGGCTATTCCAACACTAATACGGTATTGCTTGGCCTGATCGCCCAGAAGCTCGATGACAGCACCTTGCCTGAGATCATGCAGCGCCGCCTGTTTGCTCCCCTAGGCATGACACAAACCCTGTTTCCTGAGATCACCGATAACGTCCTGCCCGAGCCCTACGCCCACGGCTATATGTATGGCACCAATGTGTTGACCATGGATGGGGCGCTGCCTGAGGCGATGCAGCAGGAGGCGCGTGATGGGGTGATAATGCCGGGGGATCAGACTGAGGCTAATCCCTCCTGGGGCTGGGCGGCCGGCGCGGGGATCTCTACCGCCAGAGAGCTGCTGGTCTGGGTCGAGGCCTTGGTTGGCGGAAAACTGTTAAATGAGGAGATGCAGAAACTGCGTCTGGCAAGCGTTAAGCCTATCGATCCCGACAATCCTAACACCGCCTACTATGGCCTGGGCATAGCCAAATTTGGTCAGCTCTATGGCCATACCGGCGAGCTGCCGGGTTATAACTCTTTCATGGGCCATGACCCAGACAACAAGGTTAGCCTGGTGGTCTGGACCAACCTGGCGCCTAGCGTGGATGGGCGTGACCCGGCCACCACGATTGCGGCGGCGCTCATCAATCAAGTCTACCGGCCGGTTAACTAAAATCTCTGTCTAAATCGCTGCTTACTGCCAGTGGGTCGCCACATCCTTCTTGGGTGAGGCGCCAAACAGGCGGGAATATTCCCGGGAGAATTGCGACGGGCTCTCGTAGCCCACGCGATAGGCGGCGGCCGAGGCGTCGATGTCTTCCCCCAGCATGAGGCGGCGCGCCTCTAACAGCCTGAGGCGTTTTTGATATTGCAGCGGGCTCATGGAGGTGAGCTGGCGAAAATGGTGGTGAAAGGTGGATTTACTCATTCTGGCCATGTCTGCCAGGCTGTCGACGCTCAGATGTTGGTCGTAATGCACCTTGAGCCACTCTATGGTGCGGGCGATACGCAGCCCATGACTACCGGCCGAGACAATCTGACGCAGGCGGGCGCCTTGTTCGCTCATCAACACGCGCCAATAGATCTCGCGTTTAATCAGCGGTGCCAGCACGGCAATGGATTCGGGTTCATCCAGCAGGTTAACCAGGCGTGAGATAGCCCCCAGCAACTTAGGTGTGGTGGCGCCTAATATCATCCCCTGATCCGATGCGGTTTCTTTCTGCATCGTCAGCGGTGTCTGCAACATCAGGTCGCTCATCACTGCCAGATCCAACTTGATCACTACACCCAGATAGGGCACCTCTTCGCTGGCCTCTAACACCTGCATCTTGGCGGGCAGATCCAGCGAGGTGATTAAGAAGCGTGACGGATCGTAGCGAAAGGTCTGCTCCCCCAGGGTCATCGCCTTGGCCCCTTGCACCACCAGGGCTATGCTGGGCTCGACGACGCAGACTGAGCAGCTGGTAGGCGCCGACTGGCGATAAAAGTCCAATCCTGCAATCTCGGTTTCACACCAGTCGACGCCCTGAGTGCGGCGCTCGACCTCTTTGGCGATGGCCGCAGAGAGAGACGGGATCACTTTGTCTTGCATTGGTTGGCCTCCTCGATAGCAGGCGAATGGATGTTTGTCGTTGCAGTAAGTGTAAGCCAATCGCGCTGGCACTTAACGGATTAATCTGCCATTTCGGAGGATTAGGCAAGCATTTGCCAGTAATGGACTATAGATCGCCCCGGCAAGCTGAAAAAATGGTGCCATCTGGTCTGGTGCACGCCAGCGTGTCGTTTTGCTCCCGCTAGGAGGGTCTATGAAATCCATCATCTCTGCATTCGTTATTTCCTCATCCTTACTCGGCCTCAGTGGCCAGGTGGTGGGGGAGACGCTCCCGCCGCCATCGATCAGCGTCGCGAGCAATGGCACTCAGCTGCCCATGCAGGGCCTGGAGCCCTATTTTATCGGTAAAACACGGGTCGAACCTCTGTTCGGCGCCAAGGGCGAGGGCCGCACCTCGGGCGCCATGGTGACCTTCGAGCCGGGCAGTCGCACCAACTGGCATACTCATCCCATAGGCCAAACCCTCATCGTTACCAGTGGTCTGGGCTGGGTGCAGCAGTGGGATGGTAAGCGCATCGAGATAACCCCGGGCGATGTGGTGCAGATCCCGGCCAATGTGAAGCATTGGCATGGCGCCACCGACAAGACGGCGATGAGCCACATCGCGGTGCAGGAGGCGAAAGAGGGCAGCGTCGTAAACTGGCTGGAGCCGGTCAGCACCGCCCAGTATCAGGGGCATTGAGTGACGCGAACCATTCGTTGGCGCAGCAATCCTTGGCAGACCCTGTTTCGGTAGCGCCAGCCTTGGGTAAGCACACTTTTGATAATCAGAGACGGGCGATGACGATGAAGATTCAGCTTGTGGTTAAGGGCGAGCGCCTGAGCGCCACCCTGGCCGATAACCCAACGGCGCGGGATTTCTATGCCCTGTTGCCGCTGCGGCTCACCCTGAAAGATTATGCCCAAACGGAGAAGATAGCCTATCTGCCGCGTAAGCTGACCACCGACTCGGCTCCCGAGGGGGCCAAAGGCAGATTGGGCGATATCTGCTACTACGCCCCCTGGGGAAATCTGGCCATTTTCTATCGCGACTTTGGCTACGCCGCCGGGCTGATCACTCTGGCGCATATCGATGGCGATCTCGGCGCGCTCACTATGGCAGATAGCCTTGAGGTGGTGATCGAGGCGGCAGAGTAAGTTTTAGGTTTCATCATTGCAGTTTTAGCCTAAGGAAACTGGAGTAGTACACCATGAGATTAGCAACGGGCAGTGCATTTGTGATTGCCGCAACGGCTTTTATCTTGGTGTTTGCGACAGCCGGCGCCCCCATATCGCTATTTAATAGCTACCGGCTAGACGATGGTCTTTCTAATGCAGATCTTGGTCTGGTTTCCTTAGGCTATTTTTTTTCTGCCGCCACTGCGCTTATCGTGTTTGGTCGCCTGTCTAATGTTGTTGGCCGTAAGCCCATGGCCCTCACCGCGCTGCTGTGCGCCGTAGCCTCCTGTTGTTTACTGCTCAATATGCAGCATATCCTTGTGCTGTTTGCCGCCAGAGTGCTGCAAGGCTTTGCCTGTGGTATCGCCACCGGCAGCATAGGCGCCTATGTGGTGGACACCTCACGCGGTCGCCCCGCCTGGTTGGTGGCGGCAATTACCAGTACCTCTCCCATGATAGGTATCTCAAGTGGCGCCATTGCAAGCGGGGCCTTGGTCACCTGGGCGCCTATGCCGAGGATGCTGATCTTCATCTTGCTGATTACTATATTATCTATCTGTTTATTCTTGTTTTTATTCTCGCCAGAAAGCGTCAAGGCGCGTGCTGATGTATATGCTAGTGCGTTGGCCTCGCTGCGCCCGCGCCTCTATTTTCCGACCGAGCGAAAGTGGGCGTTTCTGACCCTGGCCGGTGTGGTGGTTGCCACCTGGTCGCTGGGCGCCTTCTATCAAGCCTTTGGCCCTTCGATTGTGGCCGAGCAGCTCGGCACTAACAGCCCCATCCTGGCTGCGCTGGCTTTCTCCTCTGTGATGATACTGACACCTATGGGCGGCTATCTCACCAGTGGCCTGACGCCGAGGCGCGCCGTGCTGCTTGGCATGCTGCTCTATATCGGCGCGGCGCTGATGATCCTCGTCTCGCTGGACAATGGCTGGCTGCCGGCTTTCCTGTGCGCCAGCCTGCTGGTGGGCATAGCCCAAGGGGCGGCGACCACGGCCTGCTTTAATGTCTTGTTGGCAGGGGTGACGGTGGAGCAAAGGGCTGGCTTACTCTCTAGCGTCTTCGTGATCTCCTACGCCGGCGCCGTTGTACCTGGGCTGGTGGCCAGCCTGGCGGCGAGCAGCTTTAGCGTGTTTCAGATCTGCATCGGCTATGTGGTTCTGGGAGTGGCGGCGGCCATCGCCGCTATGTTGACATCATTCAGGCTCGAAAGCGATCACAGCTTGTGAGCGGGCGGCAGAGGCGGCTTGACGCGAGGAGAGTTGAAAAGATGAAGCAAGTGATAAAAAAGGCGCCGATGGGCGCCTTTTTAGTTTGGGTGAATTGTTAGTGGGCTTGCTCAGATGGCTTGCTCAGCTGGCTCGCTGAACTGGATTGCCATCGAGCCGGATTAGAAGCTTGATGCCTGCATGTCGATGACGAAACGATAACGCACGTCGGCCCGTTCGAGCCGTTCAAATGCCTGATTGATCTCCTCCATTTTGATCATCTCCACTTCCGGCAGAATGTTCATCTTGGCGCAGAAGTCGAGCATCTCCTGGGTCTGCGCGATACCGCCTATGAGCGAGGCGGCTATACGGCGGCGTCCCATGACCATAGGCACGGTATTGACCTCGGCAATGGGGCCTACCTGGCCGACTAGGGTCAGGGTGCCGTCTACCTTGAGCAGCGGCAGGTAAGGGGTGATGTCATGTTTTACCGGCACAGTGTCGAGTATCAGATCGAAACGATTGGCCGATAGTTCCATGCTTTCTGGCTCGCTGGAGAGTAGAAAATCGTTGGCACCCAAGTCGAGGGCATCGCCCTGTTTATCCTGGGAGCGGCTGATCACTGTTACATGGGCGCCCATGGCGACGGCGAGTTTAATCGCCATATGACCTAAGCCGCCCATGCCTATGATGGCCACCTGGCTGCCGGGGCCGACGTTCCAGGTTCTTAGGGGCGAGTAGGTGGTGATCCCGGCGCACAGCAAGGGGGCCGCCTTGGCGAGATCCAGCGACTTAGGGATGCTGAGTACAAACTCCTGTCTCACCACTATGTGTTTGGCAAAGCCGCCCTTGGTGATCTCCTGGGTGTGACGATCGACGCTGTTATAGGTTTGGGTGAATCCCGCTTCGCAAAACTGCTCCTCGCCGCTATGGCACTGGCTGCAGCTCTGGCAACTGTCGACCATGCAGCCCACGGCCACCTGATCGCCAACCTGATAACGGCTGACCTGGCTGCCGACCTCGACCACGCGGCCGACGATTTCATGGCCGGGCACTGTGGGGAAGATTGTCCAGCCCCAGTCGTTGTTGACCGTGTGCAGGTCGCTGTGACACACGCCGCTGTAGAGGATCTCGATGGCGACATCATCTTCTCTGAGGGGGCGGCAGTCATATTCATAGGGTTGTAATGGACTATGGGCCGACTCGGCGGCATATCCGATGGTTTTCATCTTGACTCCATTTAGGCTGTCAGCCGTTAATTGGCTGAATAAATGAGAGATTCTGATGCGTAGGTGAGGTCAAACTGAGCATCAGAATCTCGCGTAATAGCCGGTGCTAAATCAAAGGTTATTGGTGAAGAATGTGCTGATCTTGTCGAAGGGGATCAGCTCGACCCTGTCGTAAAGGTCGACATGGCCGGCGTCCTCGACCAGGTAGAGCTCTTTGGGCTCGGCGGCGAGGGCGTAGGCTTGCTGGCTAAACTCGATAGAGTGCGCATGCTCGCCAGCAATAAACAGCAGAGGGCGCGGCGAGATGGTCTCGATGTCGTTAAAGGGATAGAAGTTCATAAACTTGGTATTGCTGCTCAAGGTTGGGTGCGTCGTCAGTTCGGGTGACGAACCTGCTGGCGTGTATTCACCCCTTGGCGTGCGATAGAAGTCGTAAAACTCTTTGGCGATCGGGTGAGAGTTTTCATCTACTTCATGGGGTGTGCCGCCCGTGTATTGGGTCTCACCGCCGGTAAATTCGACGTAACGTTGCTCGGCCGCTGCGGCGATGATCTGCTTGCGCTGCTCGAGGGTTTGCACCTTGCCATACAGGTGACGGCTAAAGCCGCCCATGTCGTACATGCTTACTGTGGCGATGGCCTTCATGCGAGGGTCTATCTTGGCGGCGCTGATGGCGAATCCGCCGCTACCACACACGCCTAGCACACCGATACGCTCGCGCTCGACGAAGTCGCGGGTGCCTAAGAAGTCTACGGCGGCGCTAAAGTCCTCGGCATACATGTCGGGTAATACGGCATTGCGTGGCTCGCCTTCACTCTCGCCCCAGAAGGAGAGATCGATCGCCAGGGTGACAAAGCCACGCTCGGCCAATTGCTGGGCGTAGAGCACGGCGCTCTGCTCTTTGACCGCGCCCATGGGATGGCCGACTATGATGGCGGCGCGTTTCTCACCGGGCTTGATATTGTCAGGCAGGTAGAGATTGCCGGTAACATTCATCTTGTACTGATTCTTAAAGGTCACTTTCTTCATGGTGAGTTGCTCGCTGTGATAGAAATTGTTGGCACCTCGGGAGAGGTCTGCTTGATAGTCGGATGGGGCGGCGATGGTGCCGCCGATAGAGGCTAAGCCTGCCGATCCCATCAGGGTCGTCAGGGCTAATGCGGTTAGCGTTTTCTTCATCTCGATTCCTGTGTATTGGTTTAAATTGGCTATGGCTAAATTGTCGATAATTTGGTCGCCGACTTGAATACACGAAAATCGTGCATGCTTGCCTAAAAGTCCGAATGCTTGATTTGGGTTTGGGTTTGGGCTTGGGCTTGGGCTTGGTTTGGACGTGAGTTTGGACGTGAGTTTGGGGGCGATTTCGTTGTGGGTTTTGGCTTTACGCTGATCTTGCATGTCAGCGTAAGACGGTCAGGGCAAGGCAATGGGGCTTATTGTCTATGGCCTTGCGCTGGCCTAGGTGAGGTGGATTATGCCTCTCGAATCAGTTTAGGCTTCGGCGAAGACCTCTTGGGCGACTTGAATTGCCGTCATCGAGCTTGGCCAACCGGCATAGAACGCCAGTTGGGTGATCACTTCAATCAGTTCCTGCTCTGTAAGACCATTCTCTCTGGCCTTGGCGAGGTGAAAGCGCAATTGGTCGGGTCTGTGCTGGGTGATGAGGGCCGCCACAGTGATCAGGCTTCTGTCTCGCTGGGATAGCTCATCGCCGCCCCATACTGGACCGAAGAGTACCTCGTCGGTTAACTGGGCAAGCTTGGGGGCGAACTCGCCAAAAATTTGCTGGGCGACACCTGGGGTTTTAGACATCTCTGCCTCCTAAATACAATGAGTCTGTTCATCGATTATGGTAGGACATTCCCCGTTTTTTTCGCTTGCCTGAAACTGTCGCGTCATTGCTTATTCGTGCGAGATGTCGAATTTAGTGAATGGTGGGGCGTGATGAGAATAGCGCTTAGCTAAGCCTTAGCCTCAGTCGCTGGCGCTCTTGGTGCAGGTCTCGGCGTTTTCCGGTGTGCAGAGTTTGATGGGGGTAAAGACTATTTGCTCGAAGGCCTGGTCGCTGACAATTTTGTGCAGGGTGAAGATCGCCTGGCGGCCCATCTCATAGGGGCTCTGGCCTATGTTGGTATGGGCGAGGCGGTCTTGCAGCATGGCCAGTTGAGGCGGCGCCGCATCTGAGATAATCACGACTATCTCTTTGTTATTTAGCTTGATTTTATAGGGCGCTATCATCTTGCGATACAGGGCCTCATCGTTTTGCGGCCAGCCACCTACGGCGATAAAGGAGTCGGCCTTGATGGGCTTGCCTTTCATGACAGACTCCATCTGCTTCACCGCCTGACTGAGCTGATCGAAGTTAGAGAAGGGCTCCCTGATCTCTGTCCAGCCGTTGTCATCCTGCAGCCGCTTGCCCGGTGGAGTAGTGTAGCGTTTGCCAGACAGAGCGCTACGAATGCCCATGATCCTGAGGTTGAGATTGGGGGAGTCGGGGCGGCCGGTTTGGATGATCAGAGTGCCGCCATTGGGCCTGAGTTTTTTGAGTTGCTCACCCAGTGCCAGGCCAAAGGCAAAGTTGTCGGTACCTATGTAGGCGCGTCTTAGATCTTGATGCTCTGCCAGGGTTGGGGCGTCGAAATCTGAGTCGTAGGTGATCACCGGGATACCGGCGGCCTTGGCCTTGGTGAGACTGTTTTCGGCGAGAAATTTAGATTGGGTGATGGCCACGGCAATGCCGTCTATGCCTTGGTCGATAAGCTGCTCGATCACCTTATCTTGCAGTCTCACGCTGGAGATCTCTGGCCCCAGATAGATACACTCGACATCCTTGAGCTGTCTTGCGGCGGCTTCGCAGCCAAGCTTACTCTGGTCGAAGAAGGCGCCGTAAAATTTTGGCACTACGGCGAATCTCAGGGTTTTGGCACTGAAATCGGCGCTGAGCGTGGTGGTGGCCAGTAAGGTCAGCGAGATGAGTGTGATGAGTAACCGAGTCACGATAGCCTCTCGAATCCATTTCCTAATACTAAGGTATTGGCAACTAACGTCTTGATAAGCATAGCTATATCAAGCCAGGTCAAGATTTTACATTTTGATAACCAAATGTAGCAAAGTGATACGGCTAAAGATATGTGTTGGATCAAGAATTTTCGGTGATAAATGCGCGTAAAACTAAGCGGGCTAAAGGTGTCGGCGCCTCTATCAGAGCAGAGGCGCCGAAACTAGCCTAGGCTAGCTTGAATTTACTCACCATGGCGCTGAGCTGTTGATTGGCGGCCGACAGGCTCTGGGTGCTTTCCAGTGTCTGCTGGCCATTTTGCAGCAGGGTCTGGGCCATTGCCTCTATGGTGTGCATGTTTTGGCTGATCTCGGCCGTTACCACACTCTGCTGCTCTGAGGCGCTGGCGATCTGGCCGCCTAGGTCGTTGATCTCGGCGATGGAGTCGGTGACGGCGCTCAGGTTTGAGGTGACGCGGGCGGTATTTTGGGTGACCTGCTGGCAGCTGTTTTGGGTTTCCAGCATCAGTTGTTCGGCGGTGTCGGCGTCGCGTCTCAGGGTGGAGAGGATCTGCTCTATCTGTGTGGTGCAGGACTGGGTGCGTGAGGCGAGTGAGCGCACCTCATCGGCCACTACGGCAAAGCCGCGTCCCTGTTCGCCGGCCCGGGCCGCCTCGATGGCGGCATTGAGTGCCAGCAGGTTGGTCTGATCGGCGATCTCCTTGATCACCCCCAATACCGAGATGATCTGATTGGTGTTCTCGCTCATGGTGTGAATGCTCTGGCTGGCCGAGTTCATCTCATTCGCCAGTGACTGGACGCTGCCGGCGGCATCTGAGACAGTGAGGGTCGAGGTCTTGGCCTCTTCGTTTGCCTGATGCGTGCTGGCGGCCATCTTGCCCGCGCTCTGGGCCACGGCGTCTGCCGAGGCATTCATCTGGGTGATGGCGGTGACCACAAGCTCAGTCTCGCTGCTGTGTTTACTCAGCGCCTGACGATTGTTTTCCGAGTGGCTGTCGAGTTGGCCTATCCCTTGGGTGATCTTCTGTGAGGCGTGGGAGATCTCCAGCATCATGGCCTGCAGGTAGCCGATGAAGCTGTTAACCGAGTGGCCGATGGCCGCCAGTTCATCCTTGCTGGATATGGCCAGCCTGGAGGTGAGGTCGGCGTCGCCGGTGGAGAGGGTGTCGATGCGGTTTTTCAGCATCACCATGTCGGCGATGATCTTGTTGAGCAGGAATACGCAAAACGCCAGGGCGATGATGATAAGCAGGCTGGCAATGGCGATGCTGCGGTAAATTTTCTGTTTGAATATCGCCTCAGTGCCGTCGGTGAGCCCCTGTTCGATGGCGCTGATGTTGGACTCATAGGTGCCCGTGCCTACCACCCAGCCCCACTCGGGGAGGATCTTTCTGACATAGGCGATCTGCGTCTCTTGGCTGTGGGTCTTAGGGTCGGTGACAGGTAAGGCGACGAAGGCATCCGCTTGGTTGCCGAGCGCCTGTTTCGCCTTGGCGGCGTTTGGCGTGACTTGGCCTATGAGAGATGACTGCGAGTGGGCCAATATCTTGCCGTCACTGTCCTGTACCCAGAAGTGGCCGTCTTCGCCAAACTTGGCCGCCAGCACGGTCTGCAGCGCGCTGTTAAGTTTGTCTTGTTTCAATGTGCTGACATATTCCCCGGTGGCGATCACCAGGTTGAGCGGCTCGAAGTAGAAGGAGGCCGAGAGTTTCTCCTCTACCTGACCGGTCGATGGATTGGAGAAGAAGTAGCTGGTAAATCCAATAGGATTGGCTCTGGCAGCGGCGACTATGTCCCGGGCATAGTAGTTACCTTTCTCGTCCAGGGCATCGCGGCTGTTACCCATGGAGACGCCGCCCATGCCGGACGCCTCATTCTCCAGGGTGTCGGCGTTGTAGGCAAACAGGTAGCGGCCGTTACCCCATTGATACTCATTGAGGAAGGTGTAGACCATCATGGCGGCATCGTCGGTGAGGTTGTTCTCGTACATGCGATTAATAACATCGCGGAACATCTTTATCTCATCCCCCAGCGCCTGCTTGATATTGGCTTCTCGGGACTGTTGGTAGAAGTCGTTGACGGAGCGGCTGAGGGTGTCGACTTGGCCGATGAGGTTCTGTTTGATGAGGGCTTCAACCTGTTGGTTGATGTTGCTTTGTTCCTGCTTAAGGACTTCTTGCGCGATGATATAGGTGTTGATGATAAACAAGCCCGATACCGCGACAAGTAAAGCACCTACTAATATGATTAGTTTAGCTTTTATTGTTATTTTCATAAAAACCAGCCTAAGACAATTTTGACTAGATATAAGAAAAATCTAATGGATATTAAGTGGCAAAATTAACCCAAAGGCAATCTGGTGTTTACAGAAGCGTGATGTGGATGCAACTTGCTTGGCGCAAATGAGAGTTGATTAACAGATATGGCCAAGAGGTGAGCCAGGTGGCATTTAAGCTGAATCTAACTGATTGGCTAGGTTAGCAAATATGGCTAGACCTATAGTGCTGAAGAGGGAAGAGAAGACGTGAAAAAGGGAAGCCTGAGCTTCCCTTTAGTGTCGCGGCTTTATCTAAGCTTGTCGCTTTATTTATAGAAAGCTTCGATGGTGCCTTTGACTGTCATCATCAGCGGTTGGCCGTGACGGTCTAGGGCTTTAGGGCTAGGGATCTTCACCCAGCCTTCACTGATGCAATACTCTTCGACGTTGAAGCGCTCTTTGCCGTTAACGAGAATGCCGATGTCGTGCTCGAAGTAGTCGGCCACATGGTGTGGGCTACGTGGATTGACAGATAGGCGATCGGGCAATGCAGGTAGTGATTTAGTGTCAGTCATAGTGGTTATCTTCATCAAAAAAGTTGTGCGCTATTGTAGGCAATAGTGCTGGTGGGCTCAAGAAATAACAGGTGGCAGGCGAAACCGCGAGAAGCAGGGTTGAGCGTTCGCCTTGAGTTTTTGTGTCTGGGCTGGAAAAATGGCCTGCCTGTTTACTATCGCCGCCCCATACCTTGAGGATTTTGTCGCCATGAATGAAGCGATCGTCATCGCCTTACCTTCGCTGATCCACCGTATCGGCCGGGAGCAGGTGACTCAGGCGCAGACCCTGGCGGTGGAATTTGGCTGCGGCCTGAAGCGGGTGCGGCGTTCGCGCAACTGGCAACTGACTGGCGGTGCTGTGGATGTGCAATCCTTTACCCTGGCGCTTAAGCGGTGTCAGCCGGCGATGGCGCCCTATCTGATCGCTAAGCTCGAGGCGGGTCTGTTGCTGCATGCCGATAAGCTAGAACCCTTGCCTGTCAAGTTGGTGCGCCTGATCCGCGAGACCCCGGGCATCACCCTAGGGGAGCTGATGGAGCAGACCAAGTGCACCATTATCGAGGCGCGCCAGGCCAGGTTCGATGCCGATAGCTAAGGAAAGTTTTTAATTTAGAAACAAGGGGGTAGCCTATTTGGCTATCCCCTTTGTGGTTATGGACTAGACTAAAAGGCGCTAGGCGCTCAGTCTGCGCCAGGCGCCGCCCATCAGGGTGAAAATGAAGGTGAACAGCTTGTAGGTGAGCCAACAGAAAAAGATAAAGCCACCGATCATCAGCACCCAGACCATCACCTCTACCGTGGTCGAAGGCTTCTTCTTGGCCTTGTCTGTCGCTTTTTCTGTTTTCTCATCTGCCTGCTCGTTGGCGGCGGTTTGACTGCTTTGCTCTGGCTCTGAGGCCTTAGTGCTTGCCTTGCCATCATCTGCGCTGCTGGTGTCGGCTGTGACCACCTTGCCATCGATCGATTGCAGGATGACGCCGAATTGGTTCTGGTTGTGGTCCAGCCTGACCTTGAGGTTGCGGGTCTTATAGCCCTTGTCGCTGACCTCTAGCTGGTAGTCACCGGCGGCCAGTGGCATGCCGAACTCATATTTGGGACCTATGTTCATCACCCTGACTTTGGCCGTGGTTGGCTGGGTCACTATCTCCAGCGGGAAGCTCTTACGACCCTTCTCCCAGAAGGTGAGGGTCGCAATGTTGCGGCGCTTGGCCTGAACATAGACTTTGCGGGTGATGGCCTGCTTCTTCTTGTCCTTAGGGCTGGCCTTGAGCCAATAGGTGCCGGGTGCCAGATAGGCGCGGCGGCTGATTGCTATCCCGCTGCCATTGGCCTGGCGCGACAGGGTTGCCTTGTCGAGATCTGGGTTGCGGCCCAGGTCCAGCAGGCCGGCATTCTGGTTGGTGCTCACCAGTTGATATTGATTAGCCTCCACCTGTGCGATCAGGTGTGACAGCCCCGGCAGCTGAGCCAGTTCACCGGCGAAGGCCTCGAAGATGCCATCTTCAATCTTATCTTTGATCTTCTGTTTCAGATCGGCGTGGGCGACCTCGGGGGCGAGGATCAGTAGCAGCGCCGCACAGCAAGGTAAAATCCATTTATTCATCTGAACCTCCGATGATCTGTAGCAGTCCTGCGGCCAGTTCTGGGGCGGCATCGCCCAGTAGGTCGATGATCATCAATACTGTATCGGTATCACCGTGGTTGACGATATAGTCGCGGATCATGGCATCGACCATCTCTTTGTTTTGCTTGTAAAGCTCCTCACCGCTGCTCTTGATCAACTCATCGAGCGCCTCGCCTCTGAGGGCATCTTCGAGCTTCTGGGCTAGTTGGTTCGAAGTCTCCGTCTGGCGTTTGACCTCAAATGCGGTCTGATTATTAAACTCGATCGTATGATCGTTAATCTGCGCCTCCTTGATGCCCATCATCTGGGCAAACAGGGAGCTGATGTTGGAGAGGGCGACCACGTCGAAGATATTTTTTTCGATCTCCGCTTTTTCCGGCATCTTCTGTTTGCTGGGTCGGCTAACGTTACAGATGTTGGCATCTGGGAAGCATTTATATTCTCCCTTGGCCGCCTCGACGCCGTCTATCACTAGACGCCATTCGAAGACCAGGCCAAAGACCAGCCAGAGAATATTACCGCCGGAATATTGGGTATCTCCCATGGTAATGGTCTCGTGCCTGAGTTCGCCAGTCCATACGCCGGATGAGCGTTTACCGTTTTGTTCGTTGAGGGACTGCATGTAAGTGAACTCCAGGCTGACTTCAGGTTGTTTAAACCCTATGTCGCTATGTGGAGTGAACTGCACCAGCTCGTCGCCAAGGAAGCGCTTCTTGCCCTGGTTCAGCACGCTGGCGAGCTGTTTCTCGATGATTCTGCCGGCAACCTGGGGCTCGGGGTAGGTGAAGCGCAGGTGCTCCGGCGTCTTGAGCAGCTGAGCCTCGAAGGCATCGGGCTCGGCCTTCTGCTCGGCGCGCGCCTTGCGATTGGCGTAGTAACGCTGCATAAAATACTGCGGGTCTAAGCCGCTCCAGCCGCCGACGAGCAAATTAATGTCTATGTCGCTAACCGGTTTGGTGCAGCTCATGTGTGTGGCTTTAACGCTGATCTGTGAATGACCCGTCTTGATCACCTTATGCAGCATGTCGAGGAACTCGGCATTGAGTCCTCGCTCGGCCCAGCCCTTGCGGTACATCTCGAGTTTCAGGCGCCCACGCTGATCGATCGACTGCATGGCGACATCCGCCTTCTTGATAAAGCCGTTGCAGTGGGCTCGTCTGAGGGGATTGCTGCGTGCCCAGGTTAAGAAGTCGCGGTAGCCGGCCTTGGTGTCTGTGCTGACGGCCTCCTGCCAGCGCTTATCGGTATGGCGGTGGCGAGACAGATAAGCGGTGAGCCAGACGAGCAGCAGCAAGGTGCCTAAGAATTTGCTTAGTCCCTGAAAGCGCGGCGCGTAGGGGAACTGCTGGCTGAGGGATTTCTCTGTGGCCTTGCTCATGGGGAAGCTGGTTTGATAATCCAGCGACAGCAGCACAGGCTTGGCCAGTGCCTTGATGGGTAGCAGGCGGTTCTCTTCCCAGGCAAACACGGTTTGTACCTTGCTCTTGTAGGTAAAGGTCTTGTCTGTGTAGATCTGATATTTCACCGAGCCGAAGGCGATCACCACAAACCAGGCGGCGGCGCCTATCATCAGGTAGCGGGCGAGTCGTCTTAGCTTGAGTCGCCAAATCGAGTCGGGTTTAGACTTGCTGAGCTTGCGAATAAACATCCATGCCACAAAACAGCCAAGAATGATCAGTTTTATCATTATCTCTTCCGTGTCCGAGCTGAGGTGTCATGGCGCGAGTTGGACTGAGTGATAGATTCGATGCGCCACGAACAGGGGTTACTTTTGTTAAAAACTATACCTATAGCCGCGGCGAAAAGAAACCTAAGCATTAGCCTAAGTGTGTGATTAATCACAGAAGATTAACATTGCTGTCATTAAGGACTCGGCTTGGTGGCCAGTATTGCCGAACGAATGCAGGGGGGCTGCAAAGAGGCAATGAGGAAGGAAATGATGAAGCTTCTGAGGATGGTTTTAAGGATAGGAGTAGGGTGGGTTAGAAGATTATCTGCCCGCCACATCCTGAGTCAGAACCTTTCGCTGAAAGGGCAATGGCAAAGCAGATTTTCTCTTGATGTTAAGAGAGGCGTTAAGAGCGCTGCTAAGATCAGTGTCAAGAGAAGAGCTGTGTTAAGAGCGCTGCTAAGATTCAGTATCAAGAGCCTAGTCCAAAGCGAGATTGGACAGCGCCGCGTGAGTGTTTTAGCTTGAAGCCTATCTTTTATGCTCCTTAGGGCAAGCCAATCATTTGGCTCGACTCAAGTTGGGGATAAACCGGCTGAAAGCATTTGGTGAAGAGGGAACAGATTATGTGTGGTCGACTCAATGTGATAAGCGATCCCCTGTGCGACTGGGTGTCGGGTCAGCTGGGGATCAAGTTTCATCGCGAGACCAATAACGACCTCAGGCCCACCCAGCAGCTTGGGACCATAGCGCTGGACGGCCGCGCGCTGCAGCAGGTGGATGCCAGCTGGGGGATTAAGCCTGATTGGGCCAAGCGGCTGCTGATCAATGCCCAGGCCGAGACGGTGAGGCAGAAACGTACCTTCGCCCAGGCCTTTGCCCAACATAGGGCTGTGGTGCCCTGTAGCGGTTGGTATGAGTGGCAGCAGGCAGGCGGCGCCAAGCAGAAGTATCTGTTTCAAGGCCATGACGGACAGCCGCTCTTGATGGCGGGGATCCTCTATCCTCAGATTGATGGCACCCATGCTCTGGTAACCCTTACCACCAAGCCGATAGCCAGCTGCGCGCCCTATCATCATCGCATGCCGCTGCTTATTGAGCCCCAGGCGCTGGATTTCTGGTTTCACTCACAGCCCCATGAGCTGGACGCGCTGCTGACTGCGCCGGAAATCTCGCTCGCCATTACTCCCTGCATGTAAGCGTCAGTCTCTGCTTTGGTCCCTTCGATTATGCGCAGCACTCACCTAGGCTTTGATCTCCGTCATGGCTTGGCGGTTAATAAGTGGTCAGTATATTAGGCAGTTTAGATATGTAGTTACAGGAGGCTGGGGTGACAGAGGAAAAGGAGGCGGATGCTAAGCTGATTCGGCTGCTCAAGACCTGTATCGTCATTGGGCTCTGCCTGATTTTGCTGGGGATCTATCTGCATAACTTTAGTGAAACCATGGAGGCCATGGGAGTGACCGGCATTATCATCAGCGCCGTTTGTGTGGCCTTCGGCATGGTACTCTCCTTGCCGACCAAGATGTATCTCACCTTTATCCTGGTTAAGCGCGAAGCTCAGGTTAACAGCGAAGCTATGGTTAAGCCCGAAGCAGAGAAACAGCAAGATTAGTCGGCCTGTCCTCGCTCGATTGTTATAGCTCGACAGTCATAGCTCAAAAGTCATAGCTTGTCTGACCGCCTCTACTATATTTGCCTGTGGAGTCGTTGCCTGGGGAGTCGTTATCCGTTTGAGCCTTGTATTTAGGCGCCTTGTATTTTGGGCCTTTAGGGCGGTCCGCTCAGTTGCCCTATGCTTATGTATAATTAGCAGATGCTGAATTAAAGGGTCAGTTTTTAGAACAAGGTTAAGGTTTTGAATGACAAGGTAATTTATACTGTGTCGGAATTAGGCCTGCTCGGCTGGCCATCTTAATGAATCTGGATGAGTAAAACATAGCGCCGTTATGGATAGAGATGCCCCTCAGGAAGTTAACCTGACCTACGCTAAATACAAGAAGAGCATGGTGTATTCACTGCTGCTCCTGCTGTTCCTGTCTGCCGTACTGGCAATTGTCTATCTGATGTCCAGCGGCAACATCTCCCGCGAGCGAGAGATGCGCCAATATGCCGAGCTTGGCAATATGCAGGCGAGTCTGCTGGCCGAGCTCAATATCGTCGGCACTGATCTAGCCTATTACGCTCACAGCGAGTTGGCGGTGTCGACCCTGGAGGAGAAAGACCCTAAGGCTAAGGGGTACCTCACCTCGTTGATGTTCCAAATTGGCAATCTTTATAAACATTACGATCAGCTCCGCCTGCTCAATGACAGGGGCGACGAGGTGATCCGCATCGATCAGCAGCGGGATAATAGCCTCCAACTGGTGCCGGACGAGGCGTTGCAGAATAAGGCCGACCGCTACTATTTTCGCGAGCTTGCCGGACTCAAGCCCGAAGAGATCTATGCCTCGCCGTTCGATCTCAACGTGGAGCACGGTGAGGTGGAGCAGCCCCTCAAGCCCACCATACGTTTCGCCACGCCCATCTACAGTAAGGCGGGGGATTTTATCGGCGCCGGGGTGATCAACTACAAGGGTAAAGACCTTTTGCAGATCATCGACGATCTGAATGTGCATGAGGGTGACAGGGTCTATCTGCTGAATCACAAAGGTTTCTATCTCAAGGGAGAGCAGGCCGACAAGGAGTGGCGTTTCATGTTCCCCGAACGTGAACAGCTGGGCTTTGATAGCGAGTATCCAACTGCCTGGCGCCAGATGCAAAAGGCGGAGCTGGGCAAGGTGGTGACGGACGATGGCGAGTACTATTTCAGTCGCTTCAAGTTGGCGCCCCATTCGCTGTTTAACATAGTGAATAGGGAGAGCGCCTACCTGGTGATGTTTGTGCCCGAGAGCACCATTCAGGCCGCGCAGCAGAACCTCAACAACAGCGCCCTGTTCGCCTTCTTGTTGGTGTCGCCCATGTTTATCTTCCTGGCCTACAAGCTGGCCGGTTCTCAGATAGAGCAGCAGCGCCTGTTTAGTAAGCTTACCTTCGATGCCCGTCACGATGCCCTGACCGGCCTGTATAACCGCAGCGCCATCATAGAGTATCTGGGCAAGAGCATCAGCCGCAGCCGACGTCAAAAGGCGCAGCTGGCGGTGAGCTTTATCGACGTGAATGATCTGAAGAAGACCAATGATCTGCACGGTCATGAGGCGGGAGACGATCTGCTCAAGGGCGTGGCCAGCGTGATCAACATGTCGATCCGCGACGGTGACTTTGCCGCCCGCATCGGCGGCGATGAGTTTCTCATCGTCTTCGTGGACTGTGATGGTAGCTGCGCCAGCGAGATTATGGAGCGGATCCAGGCCGCCTATGGCGTCATGGGGCTTGGCAAGACTGGCAAGGAGTGGAGCCTGAGCTTCGGCTGCACCCAGCTGCTGCACGAGACCGACGATGTGGACAGCATCATAGAGCGAGCCGACAGCCTGATGTATGAACACAAGACGGGGCAGAAGAACCAGCTGCTGCCTTAATCCGCTCTAGTCATCTGTTTCTCTTATTTGATCTATTCTCTAAATTAACCACCGGCGCGGCGCCGCTTCTTCGTCGCCCTGGTGGTTAATTCGGCCCATTTGGCCTTTTTCGGTAATTAACCCAAGACTAATGGGGCAAAAACACCGATAATTCCCCTCAATTGTCTCATTTTCAAATAAAGCATGCTGGCCCAAGGGCTTTGGTGCGCAGTGGAAACCACCCCATGGAAATCAAAGTTAATTTTCTCGATAACCTCAGACTCGAAGCCAAATTCGACGATTTTACCGTCACCGCCGATCAGCCCATCCGCTACAAGGGTGACGGCTCGGCGCCTAGCCCCTTTGATTATTTCCTGGCGTCGTCGGCCCTGTGCGCGGCCTATTTCGTAAAGGTCTACTGTAAGGCGCGCGATATCTCGACCGATAATATTCGTCTGTCTCAGAACAATATCGTCGACCCGGAAGATCGCTATAACCAGATCTTCCAGATCCAGGTCGAGCTGCCCGACGATATCTCGGACAAAGATCGCGAGGGGATCCTGCGCTCCATCGACCGTTGTACAGTGAAGAAGGTGGTGCAGACAGGCCCAGAATTTAAGATTGAGACGGTAGAAAACCTGGACGCCGATGCCAACGCCATGTTGATGGGCCAGCCTGAAGGCGACAGCAGCACCTATATTCTGGGTAAAGATCTGCCGCTTGAGCAGACTATCGCCAACATGACGGAGATCCTGGCTGGACTCGGGATGAAGATAGAGATCTCCTCCTGGCGCAACATAGTGCCCAACGTCTGGTCGCTGCATATTCGTGACGCGGCCTCGCCCATGTGCTTCACCAATGGTAAGGGCGCGAGCAAGGAGAGCGCCCTCTGTTCGGCCCTGGGCGAGTTTATCGAGCGTCTGAACTGTAACTTTTTCTACAACGATCAGTTCTTCGGCCTGGATATCGCAAACAGCGAGTTTGTGCACTACCCCAACGAGAAGTGGTTCGCCCTCACCGATGACGACTCGCTGCCTGAAGGCATGCTGGATGACTACAGCCTGGAGATCTATAACCCGGATGGCGAGCTTTGCGGCTCGCACCTGATCGATACCAACTCGGGCAATATTGAGCGCGGTATCTGTACCATCCCCTACAAGCGCCGCTCGGACGGTGAGACCGTCTATTTCCCTTCGAATCTGATTGAGAACCTGTTCCTCAGTAACGGTATGAGTGCGGGCAACAACCTGCAGGAGGCCGAGGTACAGTGTTTGTCGGAGATCTTCGAGCGCGCGGTGAAGCGTCAGATCATCGAGCAGGAGATAGTGCTGCCGGACGTGCCTATGGCCGTGCTGGAGAAGTACCCTAGTATTCTTGCCGGTATCAAGGGACTCGAGGAGCAAGGCTTCCCCGTGGTGGTGAGAGACGCTTCCCTGGGCGGTCAGTTCCCGGTGATGTGTGTGACCCTGATGAATCCTAAGACTGGCGGCGTGTTCGCTTCCTTCGGTGCGCACCCAAGCTTCGAGGTGGCGCTGGAGCGCAGCCTGACCGAGCTTTTGCAGGGCCGTAGCTTCGAGGGTCTTAACGATGTGCCTAAGCCGACCTTTAACAGCATGGCGGTGAGCGAGCCGGAGAACTTCGTCGAGCACTTTATCGACTCGACCGGGGTGATCTCCTGGCGCTTCTTCAGTAACAAGGCGGACTATGAGTTCTGCGAGTGGGACTTCTCCGGCACCAACGAGGAGGAGGCCAAGGGGCTGTTCGGCATCCTGGAAAGCCTGGGCAAAGAGGTCTATGTCGCCGAGTTTGAAGAACTTGGCGCGTCTGCCTGCCGCATCCTGGTGCCTGATTACTCTGAGGTTTATCCGGTGGACGACCTCATCTGGGACAACACCAACAAGGCGCTGGACTATCGTGAAGATATCCTCAACCTGCACAGACTGAGCGATGATGAGCTTGCCGATCTGGTCAATCGTCTGGAAGAGAGTCAACTGGATAACTACACGGATATCCGTACCCTGATCGGCATCGTCTTCGACGAAAACACCGTCTGGGGACAGCTAACCATTATCGAGCTGAAGATCCTCATCTATCTGGCGTTGGGCGCACACGAAGAGGCGCTGGAGCTGGTGGAAGACTTCTTGCAGTTCAACGACAACACGGTGCAGCGTGGCCTCTTCTACCAGGCGATGAGCGCGGTACTCGAGGTAACTCTGGATGAAGAGCTCGAGCTTGAACACTTCATCGGTAACTTTACCCGCATGTTTGGTGAAGAGGTGATGGCTCAGGTGGTAGGTTCGGTGAACGGCGAGGTGCGCTTCTCAGGCCTTACCGAGACCAGCATGGCGCTGGAAGGGATAGAGCCGCACCTGCGTCTTATCGAGAGCTACAAGAAGTTGCATCAGGCCCGTAAAATTAAAGCCGGCCTTTAGTCTTTAATACTGTGAGTTACAGATAGTGAGTTAAAAAAGCGAGCCTTGGCGCTCGCTTTTTTGTGCTCGATTTTTCGTGGCTGTTAGCCGAGTGGTTAGCCGTTAGCCTTGGCGCAGGCGGCTGCCTTTTGCTGCTGCACCTCTGGGCTTTTGTCTTGCATCGCCTTGAGGATCAACTCATTACAGCGTTTCTGCGCCCGTTGCTGCTCGCTGCGCAAGCTTGGCTCGCCTATGTGGGCGATCATCGGCTTATAGCTGAGGGAGGCGTTACAGTACATGGTCGACAGGCGTCTGCCGTGCTGATTGAGATCGTCACGCCTGGAGAGCTGCTGACACAGACTGCTGAACATGCGCTTGGCCTTGCGGGTGCAGTAGGCATATTGAGTGACGTCTTGTTTGATGTCGGCGCAGACGCTCTGATCCCGGATACGCCACAGCTGATGTTGAAAGCCGATGGCCGTGTCTTCATACACCAGACGCTGGCTGACAAGGCGGGTATTGGCGGCATCTTCATAGCTGGCGACAATGTTGCTGCTGACCATTTCTAGATAGGCGGCAAACAGCTGGGAGATAGGGTCCATGACTCGTCCTTAAGTGGTTAACCTTAGCCATTTCCTTGCTAAGGGCTTTTGTGATCAGATACTTGGCCTATGCATTAGGCGGCGATATTTTACGCGATTTTGCGTTTAGGTGCCAGCGCCGAGAGCACTGCAAATGTATCCTTAATAGGTTTTGGCTTACAAACAATGCACTCTAAGGAAATAGTCACCATAGAATAAGCCGCCATTGTCGTTGAGGTATGGGACGGCACGTTGTTTAAAAAAGTAAGTTTCTCCATTGATCAAGAATGCTTTATCTCTACCGACGTTGTAGGGAGTGTTATTCTTATCGCGAATATTGCTGTACCAGGTTCGACTGTTTATGGCATTAAATAGGGCTGATCTATTTATTGGGATGGTACGTTTTATGACTCCCCAATCATCCCTGCCCTCGGGTTGGTGATAGGCCTGAGCAATGATCTCTCTATCACAGCGGTTTTCGATATGGATATAGACTTTCTTCGTGGTTTTGAATGCCACTTGCTCAAACTGAGTGACCTTATCGGGATGCCGAGCAATGATTTGCTCTATGTCTTGAATCACCTCATTTGAAAAGAGTACCGCTTCACCAATATGACCGTTCTCTTTGGCGCTTGATAAGACCCCGATTAATCTATGCCTCCTGGTTTTGGGATCTTTCATCATCATGCCTGCACCACTTGCGCCTGGGGCAACACGGCAATTGGATTGACCTATGAGTGAGCTTGTTTTCTTTAGCTCACAATCTTGATACCAAAGTGTGTTTTCTGCTTTATCCGAGGGGTAGCTCAAAAGGCTCACGGGAAGATGATGGGCTTCAGTGGAAATTGCGCTTTCACTTATTGGCTTCACATAGCCAAAGCGCTTACCAAGCCCTTGTCCTGTATTAGGATTAATGACTTTTAAGATAGCGAGATCGCTAGTGTGAGTATTACGATTCAGTGATACCAAACCATTGGGAAACTGTTGAACCTCCTTGTAGTCCTCCTTAATGTACTGCTTGTGTATCCACCCCTCCTCGATAAATACCCTAGAGCGTTTTTGTTGCCCCTCACCGAGGAATTGAGGGAAAAATTCAACACTCATGGCTGGGGTTGCCCCCAAGTGGTCGAATACGCAATGGGCTGAAGTCATTAAGTATTGCTCAGCGATCAGAATAGCCGTGCAGAGGGAGCGGGTGTCTGTGGTCAGTCGGTTTTTGATGACCACCAAATTGCCGACACTTTCGGCAGGCACTATCTGACCGATTTGCGTGACCTGTACGCGCGAGTCTTGGTCAGAAAACTCAAATGCATGACAGTGAGATGTTATCAATACAGCCAGTAAAAGCAGTGTCTTGGGGATAAAGTCCATTTTATGTTGTTCTCTCTAATTGGCACTATCGGGCATGTTTTATCTGCTCAATACAGGTGTCGGCATCCTGGTAATCTATGGAGATTGGCGTGATGCCAGCAGGGCTCTGCGCAAACAGGGAGGGGAAGCTACTGCCGCCGATGGAGCGTGCAAACTGGATTTCGGCCAATAGGGCTTGTTGCGTCTTCTCATCCAGTAGAACCGCGCCGAATTTCGCCATATCTAGCCCAAGGTTACTGGCTAAGTCGATTAACACATCATTGTCACTCGGGTTACGAGCCTGCAGATAGTAGGCCTCTTGTATGGCGGTTAGCATCTCGGCTTCGGCTTGTTGAGCGCGGGCGGCCAGTATGGCCCTGCAGGCGGGGTAGGTTGCTCGCCTTGGCGTATTGAGCGCCCAAAACTCATGATTAAACTCTGTGCCTAGCAGGGCCTCGATTCTGCGCCAATATGCGGCAATCTGCTGTTGCATAGCTATGGGCATAGGTTGGTCGTTATCTGGTGCGAGCCCTCCAAGCAGGTAAACTATCTCAATTTCGCCCGATAGCGCTTGCTCTATCTTCTCCCAGATGGGTTTGAATCCCCAACACCAGGAGCACATGGGATCGTAGACATAATACAACTTATTCATATCGGGCGGTTTCTCATCTGTAATCGCAGTTACACTATCATGGCTGAAAAGCATTGAATTGATAACAGTTTATTTAGTGTCACATCTATGCTTATCGATATATCGACGCTTGCCTATGCGCTCACTTTTATCGTTGCGATCGGGGCTGATTAATGGCCGTGACCGCAACTGAGTTACAACTATGACAATAGGTCTTCGATGTAGGGGCGAACCGCTTCTAGGGTATCGCAGTGATTTGGGATGGCGATGCTGCGGTATCCGTCGCCGAGGAAAGCGCGATCCACTTCGATCAGCACGCCTGTCTCCTCGCCGTTGTCGACGAAGCTGACTTCCAGCTCTCTGGCGCCGAAGAAGGAGTGAGACTCGGGTTTAAACTCATATTCCTGGTAGCAGGGCAGGTGCGAAGAGAACTCGTGGGCGTGGATATAGCCCGCCTCGATATCTGTCTTGTAGAGGCGATAGCCTGCCTGCTCAATAAGCTCGAGCACCGCCAGCTGAGTGGGCGAGGGTAAGATGGTCAATGGGTCTTTATCGCTGCCGTCTATGCCGTTCTTGATATCTAGGCCGGTCTGCAGCCAGATCTTACCGATGCGCTGACCAAAGAGGCGGGTAGCCGGGGTCTCGGGATGCAGGTTGAGATTAAACTGGCGTGTAATGGTCTCTCCTGGGGCTATGGTCTGCTTCAGCATGGGCTTCCAGCTCTGCAGTACTAGGCTCTTGTTGTATTTTATCTCGTCGTCGCCGACGCTTTTTTCCGCCTTGGCTTCTGCCATGATGGCGAACTCCAAGCCGTTGAGTTCCTGCTCCACCTCTCCGCCTGTGATCACTACCTCGATGCGAAAGGGCTCTCCGGCGCGCAGTTGCTCATCGAGTAGTATGGTATCGACATTGGCCTTACCTATGCCAACACTGGCTAAGATCTTCTTTAACATATTCTTTCCTTGAAGGTTTAAAATTCGCGCTGACCCTAACATTGTCTGTTTAGACCTGCAACTCCAGCAGCGTAATCGCTTATTGCCCCTAAAGACTGGGCTTTCGTTGAGTGGTCTTCTTGCTACTAAGGCGCCGCTCGCTGGGCGGCCGAAGCCAGCAGTAGCTGATAGAGGTGTTTAGCCGCAGGCCCCGTCTTGGCCCCCTTGGGGAGCGTCAGATGCAGGGGCACCTGATAACTGTGGGCATGCTCCAGGTTGAGCACGCTAACGTTTGGGTCTCGATATCTCTCAATGATGTGGTGGGGCATGCGGCAGTAGCCGAGCCCAAGAGTAACCGCCTGCCAGGCGTGGTCGAAATTATCCACCGTGATGCGTTGATTGGACTTTAGCCAGCCGACATCCTGCTGGTTTGTGTCGCTCAGATCGCGGATCACTATCTGGCGGTTGATGGCCAGATCGGCCGTAGTCGGCGAGGGAATTACGGCGAGCGGATGCTGGCTGGCGACAACTGGGTAAAGCTTGACCAGGGCGAAGGTCTCAGAGGGATAGTCTTTGATAGGCAGATTGATGATGGAGATATCAGCCTGCTCCTCCACCACCATCTGGGTGGTTTTCGATAGCGAGGTCTCGACTACCTTGACCGAGGTGCCACTGTTATGGGCGAAGAACTCACTCATTGGCTGAAACAGCCAGCTGCGGTCGCAGAGGTGATCTATGGCGACCACGAGCTGTGACTCTAAGCCGCTGGCGAGCTGGGTGCTGAGCTCCTCGAGGGTCCTGGCCTGCTCCAGCATGGCATTCGCCCGCCTAAGTAGCGATTTCCCCTGATCGGTGAGCACTGCCTTACGTCCCTCGATGCGCAGCAGCGGCAGGTCTAGCTGAGCTTCCAGTTTCTTCACTGCGTAGATCAAGGTGGTGTGGCTCTTGTTGAGGGACAGCGCTGCCGCCTGAATGCTACCCGCCTTATCTATCTCCAGCAGCGTCTGCCACTGATCTAGGGTCGTCTTGAGTTTCATTGGTCTAATTTCTCTACATTAATACGCAGTATTATGAACTTTAATGTCTATATTTTGCGAGTAGTATGACACTCATCGACGGCAAACGCCTAGTTCGTTTGTCAAGAAGTCTTACAAGATCCTTCGTCTTAGGAGGGATCCCATTAATGAATCAGTTAAACCGCATCTGGAGAGAGACGATGAGCAAGTTGTTACAGGTAGATTTTGCATTTGAAGGCCCTTTTGGTCAGGAGATGGCCGAGCAGTTGGTGGGGCTGGCCGAGTCCATCAATCAGGAGCCTGGAATGATCTGGAAGATCTGGACTGAAAGCGAGAAGGATAAGTTAGGTGGCGGCATCTATCTTTTCGAAGATGAAGCCTCGGCGCGTGCCTATCTGGCCATGCATAGCGCCCGCCTCAAGGCGATGGGCGTCGACGAGGTACGCGGTCAGATCTTCGATATTAACCTGCCGCTGTCGGCTATCAATCGGGCCCCGCTGGCCTAAGGAGTGCTGAGATGACCAATAAGGTTTTCTTGAGTCTACATGGCGCCATTTACGGCTTGTTCGCCATAGTGCTTTTTTTCCTACCGTCGCAGGTGTGGCCTCTCTATGGGGTGCAGATACAGGATCAATATGCTTATTTCCTGTCGCAGCATACGAGCATCTTCTTAGGGGGCATTGCACTTGTGGCTTGGCTACTTAGGGAGTTAGCCCTGGGCAAGGTGGCGAAGAAGCTGATACTGGCGTTACTCCTGACTAATCTGTTGGGAGTGGCGATCACCACCTATGCCGGCGTGAAGGGAATATTTACCGGTTTTGGCTGGAGCGATCCTATCTTCTTCGCCGTGATGGCACTGCTGTCTGCGGCCCAATACCGTAAACAGGGGGCGCTTTATACCAATCACGGTAAGTAAGTGATCAGAAATAGCGCAGGAAGAACTTTTGAGAACAAGGCATTATTTTCGATAAGTAGTTATTTTACCGAACAAAAATAGTAACGCCGTTATCGAATGTTTTAACAAGTTAGCATGGTCAGTTATTTACCACGATTGGTATAAGCCCCAACAAGGTTCACATCTTGGCTGACTCAGGGTAGAGTACGCGACATTGAGTAAGACCCGTTAGCGGGTGGATGAAGATGAGAAGCAAAGTCATGAGTGATGATAAAACGGTTATCGACAACCTGGACGATCTCGCCAGTTTCCTGCTGGCGGTAGAAAACGGTGGTCTGGGACTGGAAGGCGTCGAAGGGGTCGGCATGGCAACCAATAACGCCGATGGCCGCCATTTTGTGGCTGTGTTCGACAAGAACCACAAACTCCTGCACGCCCGCTGGATAACGGATGAAGTGTTCGAGCAGGGCAAAGAGATGGTGCGTCACGGCGTCTCTAAGCACTAATTTGTTGCGAGCGAATAAGCCGTTGCGAGCTAAGCGGTCGTAAAACACAAGAAAAGCCCATGGCATAAGGCCCTGGGCTTTTTTATATAGGCTATGATGCGACACGCTTGCCTCGTTGCTCAGCTCAAGTCACAGCATGGCGCATCAACATAGGTTAGAGTGCTGGGCCATTGATTTAAGGTCATTGATCCTAAAGTCGAGTCGGTTAGAACATGAAGAAGGAGAGGTTATGCAGCGCGCGGAAGATTTCATCAATGCATTGCAGTTAGAGCAACATGTGGAAGGGGGCTATTATCGCTCCTCCTACCGGGCGGCAGAGGCCTTCGATGACAGGCGTCAGCTGTGGAGCAGCATCTATTTCCTGCTACGCACCGGCGAGGTGTCTCACTTTCATCGTCTGACCGCAGACGAGATGTGGTATTTCCACGGCGGCGAGCCGCTGACCATCTATATGATCGACGGGGCGGGCGAGCTGACCACGGCTGAGCTGGGGCTGGATGTGGCCGCAGGTCAACGGCCGCAGTTTCTGGTGCCTAAGGGTTGTATCTTCGGCTCGGCCATGAATAATCCTGGCTTTTCTCTGGTGGGCTGCATGGTGTCGCCGGGCTTTACCTTCGAGGATTTCGAGTTGTTCGAACGCCAGCCACTGCTGGAGGCCTATCCACAGCATAAGGCGATTATCGAGCGTCTGACCCGCTAACCCTTTGGGCGGCGTTTGCAGACGATTTCTACAGCGTCATCGTCTAGGGACGACTGCAAAAACAAACGGTAAAGTTACACAGTCCCTTAAGAAAGAATAAAAAAGGGGCGGCCCATATAGGCCGCCCCTTAATGCTTTAGCGAGTGACTACTTGCTCTGCCACTGAGCGATATAGTCTTTCAGATCTATCATGGCGGCGTTACCCACATAAGGCACGGCGGCCAGTGCATCCATGTCGGCAATCGGCCTGGCGGCGATGATATTATTGGCGGCTGTCTTGTTCATGGCCGCGTCGATATCCAGCTCGGTCAGGGTCGCGTTGTTGACGATATCCAGTACCACACCCACTTCGCTGGCGCTAAAGAAGACCCCTTCCCAGGTGCCTTCCTCATAGGCGGGCTTGGCGCACTCAGTGCCGTTGCCTGCTACGCAATAGGTGTAGCTGAAGTGTCCCTCAAACTCGGCGGCGGTCTCGGCGTCGTGGATAACCACTATGTTTTCGTCGTTACCAAAGGCCGCAGCGCCACTGATATTGTGGGAACCTGTCAGCACCATATCGTCGATAATCATGTACTTATGATGGAACTTGTCGTTGCTGTTTAGCTTGGCTACGCGCACATCGGCAGGGTTTTCCCAGATGTTATTGGCCGCGCCAGTGTAGCTGTCCACCTCGATCTCACCTGACGTGTTAGGTTTTTCTATACCTAACATATCCTGAAATTCAGAGTAGTAGCGCGAGAAGAAAGACGCATCGCCCAGGCCTTGCACCTCGACGCCGGCATCGTGTCTCAGCTCCATTTCATCGGCTACATCCTGGGCGCTAATAACAAATTGCGCCAGGTGAATACGATATTGGGCGTTACGAATATATTGCTGCATGTTGTACAGGGTCGAGCCCACGTAGACGCTTGGCGACTGCGGGGTGAACTGTACATCGATGCGGATATTGTCGTTGTTGGTGTAGACGGTCTCCAGCTGATGATCAGGCTTGCCGAGGCCAAAGAGTGAGTCTTTGGCACCGCCCTGACCGTCGCCCCACATCAGATTGAACTGGTGGGTGTAGACGCTGGCTAGCTGGTTAGAGTCGATGATAACGATATGGTTATCATTGCCTTCGCTGATCAGGTTGCCTTGGGCATCCAGATCGCCATGCACGCCAGACTGACTAAAGTTGGTGCTGCCGGTGAGCACCTTCTTGCCGTCGACGACGATGAATTTGTTGTGCTGGATCTTGGAGCCTGAGCTACCGTTTTCGGTATCGTCGATCCAGGGGACGCCGCCTTGATTTAAGATGGCGATGGCCTGGTCATTCTCGCCGGCGATATTGTCTTCGTCGGTGACAAACTTCACATCGACGCCGCGCTGTTTAGCGGCCACCATGGCATTGGCAATACCGGGTAGGTCGAGATCATAGATCGCCATATACAAGGTGCTATTGGCGGAATCGATAAGCTGGATAATTTTCTGTTCAAGGTCGGCTTGAACGGCCGGTGGATTGACCACGTGATTAAAGTAAACTTCAACATCATCGGCATAGCTCATTGACGACGCTAGCGATAACAACAACCCCATACTCAGTTTATTAATTTTCATGTTTTACCTTATTTTTATAATAAAAGTGTAAATCGAAAATGAGTAATCTGAATCCAATTTTCATTGTAGGTTTTAGCTACGTTTAACCATCCTTAGTTTAAAAACTCGACAGCATACTAACAGCCTATTATGACAATTAGTAGGTGTGATTTAACAAAAGTTATACAAATGTCTCAGTTTTCGTACATTTCAAAATTATGCGCGTTATCTGTTAGTTATGCAGTGTGTTGAATAAAATTTGCCCGATTAGGCGTCTAAAATGACTAATCATTCTGTCGCGATTGTTTTGCTTTAAAAACAGCGAAATAAGCAGAATTAATCTTTTCTGTGGCGGTGAGTTTAAGAAGGTTTAGGGAAATGACTTATAAGTGGTTAATATTATTTGTTTAAGCTTTTAATTAGGAGATATTATTTGAATTGATCTTGCTTGTTAATCAAGTGTTAATTGGTTTGTTTTGAAAACAGGTCGAATATATTGGATTATTTTCAAGGTGAGATTTTGAATAAAAATAACTCAGATAAAAGAGGCGATATTGAAGAGTCTGTGAATATAGTAAAAAGTATAAAATCGGCTCGGTCAGAGACATTAACTCTCGATAAAGGAACTCTCGATAAGGGATATTCACGAGCCGATTTCATGTTTGTCTATTGCCGCATTACTGATTATTCCCACATCACGTTGTCATTATTCTTAACCGCCGACTCGAATAGCTCGATGAGGGGCAAGGCTCGCTGTCTTAGGCTCACATAGGGGCCTTTATCGTCCTCGTCATCTTCTGTCTGTGGGGGCTGAGTCGGTGCATTGGCGACCGCCTGTTGCAGTCGGGCCAGCGCTGCGGGTACATCTTCGGCGCGAATCGCCCCCGGTACTGAGTTGCTATGGCCGAGTATCTTTAAGAAGGTCTGGGCCACATCGCCAAACAGGGTGATGTTGGCGTAGTGCTTGGTTTTAAAGGTGACTAGCATGTTGCGACTCCTTGGTGTGCGCCGGGACTATGACTCGACTAGCAATAGCCTGTGACTGAATTATAACCTATTGTCTATTAAACGTTTTGTATTTAGACGGTATAAAAAAGCCCGGTAATCGAACCGGGCGCTTTTAAGTATTTTGTTACTGAGCATCCTTGATATCGAATACCTTGTGGCCATTGATCCAGGTCTGGTTCACCTGAGTTTGCCATAGCCGCTGCGGGTCCATGGTGAAGGGGTCGTCTTCTAAAAGGATGAAGTCGGCCTTCATGCCGGGCAGCAGTTCGCCTATCTGGGTTTCCTGATGGGCGGCGTAGGCGGCGTCATGGGTAAAGCTATTTAGTGCCTCGATGAGGCTCATCTTCTCGCCGGGATACCAGCCCTGCTCAGGCTTATTGGCGTGATCCTGGCGGGTGATCGAGGCGTGTAGGCCAAAGAAGGGATTGGCCGACTCGATGGGAAAGTCTGAACCTGCGGCGATCACCGCGCCGCTATCCAATAGCTTACGCCAGGCGTAGGCGCCCTTTATCCGCTGCGGGCCTACCCTGTCTTCGGCCATGTTCATGTCGCTGGTGGCGTGGGTTGCTTGCATGGAGGCGATCACCCCCAGCTCGGCAAACCTGGGAATGTCGCTCAGTTGCAGTATCTGCGCGTGCTCGACCCTGTGTCTCAACGTCTTGGTGTGGGTCTTGGCGATCAGACTCTGGTAATCATCCAGTACCAGCTTGTTGGCACGATCGCCTATGGCATGGGTGTTCACCTGAAATCCCGCCTGCATCGACTTCAGCATCAAGGCCTTCAGCTCATCTTCCTTGTAGAGCAGCAGTCCCTTATGGCCGTGCAGATCCGAGTAGTCCTGTAGCAGGGCGGCGCCGCGGCTGCCCAGGGCGCCATCGGCGGAGATCTTCACGCTGCTGATATCCAGCATGCTGCCAGGATGGCGATAGGGCCCCTTGGCCAGGGTCTTGTCGAACTGACTATCGTCGGCGGCGACCATGGCGTAGATGCGGATCGGCATCTGCTTATCGTCTGCCAGCTGGCGGTAGGCGGCGAGGGTATCGTGACCGACACCGGCATCGTGCACACTGGTGAGGCCGAGACGGGCGAGATCTGTCATGGCCGCACGTAGCACGCGAGCCTGCTCCGCCTGGGTCAGGGCTGGGATCTGCTGTTCGATCAGCGCCATGGCATTGTCGATAAACACGCCGCTGGGTTGTCCCTTATCGTCTCGGACGATCTCGCCGCCGCTGGGGGCCTGGGTGTCGCCATTGATGCCTGCTAGCTTCATGGCGGCGCTGTTGGCCCAGCCGGCGTGGCCATCGACCCGTCTTAGCCACACGGGCGTGTCGGGAAAGGCCTTATCGAGTGTCTTGGCCGTGGGAAAGCTTTTTTCTGGCCAGAGCACCTGGTTCCAGCCTCGGCCCAGCACCCAGTTAAGATCCGGGTTTTGCTTTCTAAAGGCCTGAACTCTCGCTACGGCGGCCTGTTCAGACTCGCTACCCTTGAGATCGACCCGGATCAGATTTAGCCCCCAGCCGAGCACGTGGCCGTGGGCATCGATGAGCCCGGGTAGCATGGTCTGCCCCTTAGCATCGATTACTTTGACGTTAGTAGATTGCGTTTGCAGCTCATTCGGCGGCTGCTGGTAGATCTTTTCTATCTTGTCTCCACTAAAGGCGATGGCGCTAAATTGGGTCAGCTTGCCCTGCTCCAGGGTGTAGCCCTTGAGGTTATGGATTAGGGTGGTTTGTGCCAGGGCACTGCCGGAAAGCAGCAGGCCAACGGCGAGACTTACTTTAGTTAGGGTATTCATATTATTGGTTTTTTAGGGTGTTATTGGTTTCATACTAGCAGCTTAAGCACCGCTGGCAAACTAGCCATAGGTAGTGGCTGGCACGCGCCAGGATAGCCTGAGCTAAAGCCGCAGTAGCGGCCTTAATTGCTGATGTTTAGTCGTTAACGGCGCGGATGTGGGGGCTTGCGGCTTCGGCCACGACTCGATTGCGCCCCGTGTGTTTGGCCTGATAAAGGGCGTTATCGGCGCGGTTGACCAGGGTCTTGGTCGTGTCATCTTCCCTGAGCTGGGCGGCTCCCAGGCTGATGGTGAGAGACTGGCCATCAAACTTCTGTGCGGCGATATCCTGGCGTAGCTGTTCGGCCACGGCAACACAGATTGAGAGTGAGGTATCGGGCAGCAGGATCACGAACTCTTCGCCGCCCCAGCGGGCCAGAAAATCCCCCTCACGGCAGAGGCTCCTGAGGCTGTCGGCCAGCTGGACCAGCACGCGATCGCCGGTCAGGTGACCGTGGGCATCGTTAATCTGTTTGAAGTAATCCACATCCAGAATCAGCAGGCTAAAGGGGGTCTGCCGGTGACGGCTCTGCAGCACATACTCCTCCAGCGTGATGTCGAGCTTCTCTCTGTTGTAGAGGCCGGTGAGCTTGTCGGTCTCCGCCAGTTTCTGGATCTTGGCGTTGCGCTCACCCAGCTGACGATAGGCCGAGGAGCGGGTACCCTCGTAGAAGCGAAACAGCAAGATATGGGCAATCGATACCTCGATGACATTGAACAGGGCGCCCATGCCGAAGGTGACGGGCCTAGCCTCCTGGATCTGGTTATAGACGATATAGGCGCACACGCCGAAGGCGATTAGAGATACCAGGCTACCTCGTTGCCGTCCGAGGAGGAAAAAGGCGAACGGCGGGATCAGGGTTGCCCAATAGAGGGAGTGGGCATAGCCGCCCACCGAGGCAACGAACAGCAGGATCAATCCGGTGACCATCAGAGTCACCGCCCAAGAGGCGAGGTTGACGTTGGCGGTGCGGTTGAAGAAGGCCAGAATCGATAGGGAGAGCACGAAGCCGCTGGCGTCCAGGGTGGCGTACTCATAGCTCTCGAAATAGAAGATGTTGAGCAGGGTAAGCACCAGGAAGAAGCTGCTGCTGAGCAGCAGGGTATGGCCGATCAAACGGGTGCGCCAATAGTCTCTGTGGCCCGGTGGATATTGGGCAAAGTCTTTGTACCAGTACTTTAGCATGATGTCCCTTTCCTCACTGCGTCAGAGGATTATTACCCAAAATTAAGTAGATTAACAGTGGCTTATATCGAGGTGGTTTTTCGGTTGGTTTTCGCCAGCTTTTACTCCTGCTAGCCTCAGGATTGATGACGCCGTGTCTGGGTCTATGCTAGGGTGAGCGCCAAGGGGAAGCGGTTTAGCGAAAGATATTAGCGGACATTTGCGCTAAGCGGGCCGCTAGGATTTTGATGGGGTTAGAAAGGCGATGACGGCATTCTTGCTACAAAGGTGGAGTGAGATTGATTGGCAATTTGGCGGTGCTCAGCTACTGACCATAGCCGTGCTGGCACTCTGGCTTTGGGCCATCTGGCCGGTCGAGGATGTGAAGGCGCTACTCAAGGATAAGGCGCTGCAGACCCGCTTGCTGCTGGCCATCTTCTTCGTCAATGCCCTCTGGCTTATCGACGCCAGCATCACCCCGGGGATTCATGCCCACTTTCTCGGCCTGGTGACTCTTATGCTGATGTTTGGTTGGCGCCTGGCTACCCTGGCGCTGCTGTTGCCGGTCGCCTTCTTCGCCACCTTCATGCTCAAGTTGCCGCTGGATTCCGCCATCTATGGCCTGGTGGCTATCGCCTTGCCGCTGTTTCTCAGCTATGTGGTCTACAGTCAGGTGTTTAAGTATCTGCCGCACCATCTGTTCGTCTACATCTTCTGCGGCGCCTTCATGAACGCCTTCCTCTGCATAGTGTTTCACATACTCAGCTGGTCGACCTGGCTCTACCTGACGACCGACTATGACTGGGCCTATCTGACAGATAACTATCTGCTGCTGATCCCGCTGCTGGCCTTTCCCGAGGCGCTGCTGAATGGCATGGCGGTGACCCTGATGGTGGTCTATCGCCCCGAATGGCTCTATGACTACTCGGACAGAACTTATTTCTAAGCACCTGTTGTAAAAGAACTGGCTGTAAAAGCACTGGCCGTAAAAGCACCTGTTGTAATAATCCTGCGAGAACTGCCTGTTAGCTTGATTTTAATCAAAGGTTATCAAGATGATGGCTTAAATGTTTCAATTTGTAACCTTGGGGCGTTAGTATGCCTCCTTGTGCTCCCCGAAGGGATTTACCTTCGTGGCGTACGGGGTCAGCCCAGGCCTTAGGCCGGGCTCAATAATAAAAATACTAGAGTGAAAATTTACGATGGATATGTATAAGTTATCAACGGCTGCGTTAGTGGCTGGCCTGGCTTTCAATGCCAATGCCAATCTGCTGATCAGCGAAGTGTTATACGATGCGCCCAACAATGACAGCGTCGAAGAGTATGTCGAGCTGTATAACGCCGGCTGCAGCAGTATCGACTTGAGTCAGTACCAGCTCAGCGACAACGGCAGCAGCCAGGTCTTGCAGGGCATGCTCGCCCCAGGCGCCTACTATACGGTGGCGGCCAACCAGGCGGGCTTCTACAGCCTGTTCAACACCAATCCAGATCAATCTCCCATGTCGTTAACCCTGGGCAACTCAGGCGACTTCGTGCGTCTGTCAAAGGGCAGCGAAGAGGTGGATCTGGTCGCCTGGGAAGGCGGCCTAAGTGGCTGGTCGCTCAATGTGCGCGACGTCTCCCTAGCACGAACCACAGTGATCAACACTAAGTCACAGGCCGACTGGAGTGCCATGGACAACGCCGGCACGCCGGGCACGGGTAGCCTGGATAGCTGCGACACCTCCGCAGGTGGCAGCGACAATCTGCTGGGCAATGGTCAGCCAAAATCTGACCTTAACGCCGCCAAGGGGCAGACTCTCAGCTACCTGTTCGACCTTCCTCAAGGGGCGAGCGATGTGGTGGTCACCATGAGTGGTGGCACAGGGGATGCCGATCTCTATCTGCGCCAGGGCAGCGAGCCTACGCTGTCAGAGTATGACTGTGCCCCTTATCTTACTGGCAACAACGAGCAGTGCAGCGTCACCACGCCTGTGGTCGGGCGCTACTATGTGAATATCAACGCCTATGAGGCCTTTAGTGGCGTCTCGCTCAGCCTAAGCTATAACGTGGCGAGCGGCGGCGATGGTTCTGGCACTGGAACTGGAACTGGGTCAGGCGGTGATGGCTCGGCCGGCGACAATGGCGATTATGTCTATACCAGCTACTATGGCGATGCGATAGGCAAAACCGGCGCGGCGCTAAAGGCCAGCCTAAATGGGATCATCAAAGGCCATACCCGTTTCAGCTATAGCCAGGTGTGGGATGGACTCAACTATGCCGATGAAGATCCGGCCAACAGCAATAACGTGATCCTGCTGTACTCGGGCCGCTCTGAGCCTAAGACGAATCGGGCAGGATTGAGTACCTCACTCGATGCCTGGAACAGAGAACACGTCTGGGCTAAGAGCCATGGCTTCCCCAGCAGCAGTCAGTACGCCTATACCGATCTGCATCACCTGCGTCCGGCGGATGTTACCGTCAACAGCAGCCGCAGCAACAAAGACTTTGCCGCCGGCGGCGATGAGATCTCTGAGGCGCCGGGCAACTTTACTGATGCCGACAGCTTCGAGCCGCGCGATGAAGTGAAGGGCGATGTGGCGCGTATGGTGTTCTATATGGATGTCAGGTATGAGGGTAACGATGCCAGCGGCACGCCGGATCTTAGCGTGGTGAGCGGGGTTACCGGTAATGGTGAGGCTCTGCTTGGGGATCTCTGTACCCTGTATCGCTGGCATCAGCAAGATCCGGTCAGCGACTGGGAGCGCCGCCGCAACAACCGTGTATTCGAGTGGCAGAAGAACCGTAATCCTTTCATCGATAACAGCAGTTGGGTGAGCGAGATCTACGGCTCATCTTGTCCCTAGGCTTAGTTAGCGTACCTGTTTGATGAAAAGCGCAGCCTCAGGGCTGCGCTTTTTTATGCCCATAAAGGACTACCAGAAATAGCCATAGCTGAGACCAACCACGTTGAATCCATCGTTCTCGCTGGCAAGATTGGCGTTAGAGTAATGGTTGAAGGAGATCCCGAGCTTGTGGTGCTTTTGCAGTATCACGCCGGCGCCTAACTTGTCTTCGAATTGCCAGTGGGAGCCCAGGCTGCGGTCAAGGTAGTGCTCGCTGTCGATATAGGTGATGCCTATGCCTCCCTCGACGTAGAGGCTGAAGCTCTCTAGGGGATATTGATAGCTGAGCACTGGGATGAGTGACACGCCATGATTGTCCCTCGGGGTGTAGTCTTGCCAGTAGTGGTAGGCCAGCTCCAGATTGATGCCGAGGTTGTGGCGGGTCAGCAGGGTGTCTTGCATGGGGATCGGATAGACCAGAGCGAGTCGGTGGGCCCTGGCGTTATCCGAACCATGCCATTTGGGGTTGGTTTGCCCCAGGCTGTAGCTCAGGCCCCAGTCGGCGAATGCCGATAGCGGCAAGAATGAGAGGCCCAAGATAATAAACAAATTTTTCATTGGGTTATCCTTAGAAGATGTGGCCTTGTCAGGAGATTAGCTAACGCCCTGATGCAGGCCGAAAGCCGCTAATGCAAAGTTGCTAATGTAAAGTCGATAAGGTAAGGCCGCTAAGTTAAAGTCTTTAGAGCAAAGCTCTTAAATAAAAGCTCTTAAATAAAAGCGCTTAAATTAAGGTTAGTCTAAATCACTGGCCCTCTCGTTAAAGTGCCCAAATCCAGGTCTGGCGAGTGTCATCTCCCTGTCGCATTGTCAGGCTAAGTTAAGCCCATGGATAAGCAGTGTTAAGCTGGGGCAATGAGCCGATTCTCCTTCGAGCATGCCTTCGAGATAGATACCCTAAAGCGGCTGATCGCCCAGCATCAGGCGCATTTTCGGCATCGTTCACTGCTGGACTTTTATTTCCGTGGCGAGGGGCTGTCGGTGACCGCCATCGAGCTGGGGGCACAAGAAAGCGACGCGCCCTGCGTGCTCTTTGTCGGCGGGGTACATGGGGTCGAGCGTATCGGCGCCCAGGTGGTGCTGGCGTTTCTCGGCAGCCTGCTTAACCGCCTCGATTGGGACACGCACCTGCAGGCGCTGTTAAGAAGAGTAAGGCTGGCCTTCGTCCCCATAGTTAATCCGGCGGGGTTCTTGCGCGGCAGTCGTGGCAACGGTCAGGATGTGGATCTGATGCGCAATGCCCCGATTGAGGCGCAGGAGGGAGTCACCTTCCTGGTGGGGGGGCAGCGCTTCTCCCGTCATCTGCCCTGGTATCGCGGCGAGGCGATGGCGGCGGAAACCAAGGCCTTGATAGACTATGTCACTTCGCTACAGGCGCGCAGCAGCAGCCTGCTGGCGCTGGATGCCCACTCGGGCTTCGGGCTCAAGGATCACCTCTGGTTTCCCCATGCCCACACCCGCGAACCTTTTGCCGGCATAGGCTATGTCTATCAACTGCATAAGCTTTTCGAGAAGGGCTATCCCCACCACGGCCACTATCAGCTGGCGCCCCAGAGCCATTTCTATCGCACCCACGGCGACATCTGGGATTATCTGGTGACTCAGGTTGACGGCAAGACCCCCTTCGTACCGCTAACCTTAGAGATGGGGTCATGGGCTTGGGTACGCAAGAATCCGCGTCAGCTGTTTAACTTTCCCGGCTACTTCAATCCCCAGGCGCCTCACAGACACCACAGGATCTTGCGTCGTCATGTGGTGTTGATGCAGTTTCTGCTCGACGCCGCCTATGGCAGGGTGCTGGAGCGCCTCTCGCCGTCCGAGCTGTCAATGCTCACTGCCGAGGGGCAGCAGCTTTGGTTTAATCGAGGAAAGAGATGACCACCTGGGTAATGCTTAGAGGCTTGATGCGCGACGAACGCCACTGGCAGGGCTTTGTCGAGCGCCTGATTGCTGCCGGCGAGCGGGTGATCACTGTGGATCTGCCCGGTAATGGTCGCCTGGCATCTGAGCAGAGCCCCACGAGTATAGAGGCCTATTGCGACAGCGTCTGGGGCCAGGTACTACCCCATATCAACCCCTTTCGGGGCAAGTCTGTGGTGCTTATTGGCCTCTCCATGGGGGGCATGACGGCGCTGGCGCTGGCCAGTCGCTATCCGGATCGCGTTCGTCAGGTGGTGCTGCTCAATAGCAGCGCCGCTAATCTCTCTCCCTGGTATCGCCGTTTTCGTCTGCTACCCTTGCTGAGGGCGATATTAGGCGGAGTGCGCCTCAAGCTGACCCAGCTGGGCTCGGGTCTTAGCCTGGTGGAGGCGTGCGTGCTGCAATACACCAGCCTGTATCATGGCGACAACCTGGCGCTGATTGCCAACTGGAGCCGCTGGCGCGATGAGCGCCATACCGGCCTCTGCAACGGCGTTCGTCAGCTTATCGCCTGCGCCCGCTTTCAGGCGCCGCCGCTGGCGAGTATTCCCGTGACGGTTATCTGCGCCGCCGAGGATCGTCTGGCCGATCCCCGCTGCAGCCGCGCGCTGGCCAGCTTCTACCATACTCAGGCGCTGGTGTTGCCGAGTTGCGGCCACGATATCAGCCTGGACGCCCCCGAGGCGCTGCAGGCCAGTCTGCAGGCGAACATCATCGATGATGATGGCCAATCGTCACATTAATGTTGTCTAACTGTCATCTGCACTGGCTAGTATCCCTGGCCGACTATGGTTAATTAAGGGAATAATAAAGTGCGAATTCAATCAGCTAATCTAACTGCCTTAGCGGGCATCCTACTGGGAAGCCTCAGCCTGGCGGCTTGTAATAGCAATGATGATGACAACCAGGAACCGAGCAATCCTCTCGTCAAAGTGATGGGAATCGATAAGCAGGTTCCTGCCCAGGTGGGTGTTCGTCCCCTGTTTCTGGTGGATCAGATGGTCGACGGTGAGCTCAAGAGTCAGCTGGAGCAGTGCCGTCAGGGGCCTTTCTATCGCAGCGACTTTGCCATCGGCCATCGCGGCGCGGCCATGCAGTTTCCCGAGCATACGAAAGAGTCTTACCAGGCGGCCATCGACTCGGGCGCCGGCGTGGTGGAGTGTGATGTGACCTTTACCGCCGACAAGGCGCTGGTGTGCCGTCACTCCCAGTGTGACCTGGCCACCACCACCAACATTCTGGCCATCGATGATATCGCCGCCAAGTGTAGCGTGCCCTTCACCCCGGCCGATGCCGTTAACGGCGTGAGCGCCAGTGCCACCTGTTGTACCAGCGACATCACTCTGGCAGATTTCAAGCGCCTCAAGGGCAAGATGGATGGCGCCAACCCTAAGGCCACCAATGTGCAAGAGTATATGGCGGGCACCGAAAGTTGGCGCACGGATCTCTACGCCGGCGAGGGCACCCTGATGACCCACGCCGAGAGCATCGCCATGTTTAAGGCGGCAGGCGTCAAAATGACCCCAGAACTGAAGGCGCCGAGCGTGACCATGCCGTTTGATGGCATGACGCAAGCAGACTATGCCCAGATGATGCTGGATGAGTATCAGGCGGCCGGTGTCTCGCCATCTAGCGTCTATCCTCAGTCGTTCAACCTCGATGACGTGAAATATTGGATTGCCAATACGCCCGAGTTTGGTCAGCAGGCGGTCTACCTGGATGACAGATACGATCTGAGCGACTTCGACCCCCAGGACAGCAGCACCTGGTCACCCGGCATGGATAGCCTGGCAACCGATGGCGTGCAGATCATCGCGCCGCCGCTCTGGGTATTGGTTACGCTGGACGATGAGGGCAAGATAGTGCCATCGGAATATGCCAAGGCGGCTAATGCGGCGGGCCTTAAGATCATCACCTGGACCCTGGAGCGTTCGGGCCTGCTGACCCAGGGCGGCGGCTGGTACTATCAGAGCATCACCGAGGCGATCAAGGATGAAGGTAAGGCCTTCGAGTTGCTGGATGTACTGGCGAAGGATGTTGGGGTGATCGGCGTGTTTAGCGACTGGCCGGCGACCGTGACCTACTACGCCAACTGCATGGCGAAATAGACGCTTCAAGGCGATTAAACAAGAGGCGCGCTCAAATGAGCGCGCCTCTTTGATTTAGCGGTTCAGCAAGAGGCGCGGCTTAGCCGAGCGCCAGCTCCTTGGCCCGGCGGGCGGCGCTGTCCATCGCCCTGGCGACTAAGGCATCGAGATCCCCATGCTGAAAGGCCAGCACCGCCTGCTCTGTGGTGCCCTTAGGGGAGGTGACCTGATGGCGTAGATTAGCGAGTCCCTCCTTGCTGGCCATCGCCATAGAGACGGCGCCCATGGCGCTCTGCAGCACCGCCTTGCTAGCGGTCTTGGCTGGCAGCCCCTGGGCGATGGCGGCCTTCTCCATCGCCTCTAAAAACAGGAAGAAATAGGCGGGCGAACTGCCGGCGGTAGCCACTATGCTGGCCATCTGCTGCTCATCTTCGAGCCAGACGGTATCGCCGACGGCGCGCATCAACTGCTCGGCATCATCGACGGCCTGCCTGTCCAGGTGGCCCGGCACATAGAGGCCGGTGAGTCCCTTGCCTATAGCCGTTGGCAGGTTGGGCATGGCGCAGACCAGCTGAACATTTTGGGGCAGTTTGTCTGAGATGCTGGCATGAGTCAGTCCTGCCGCGATGGAGATCAGCAGTTTTTGCTCGCCCTCTTGGTCGCTACGCTGTTTAGTTAGCCGATGGTTAACTTGCCCAAGCAGGGGGCGTAACTCGTCACACACCAAGGGGACGATAAAGGGTTTCACCGCCAGTATGATGATGTCGGCAAAGGCCGCCGCGGCGCTGTTATCCGAGTGTACCCTGACATTAAAATCCTGCACCAGGCGGCTGCGTGTGCGCTGGCTGGGGGCACAGACCAGGATATGTGCGCTCCTGTGGCCGTGCTTGATCAGGCCGCGAATGATGGCGCTGGCCATGTTGCCGCCGCCGATGAAGGCGATGCGTAACTGGGGATTTAACCCCGGGTCTTGATAAGAGATGTTGGGCCTCCTATGAATGTTTTTTAGGCGCGAATCTGACCGTCGCCATTGACCAGGTATTTCTCCGTGGTGAGGGACTCCAGCCCCATGGGGCCGTAAGCATGCAGCTTAGTGGTGGCTATGCCGATCTCGGCGCCCAGCCCCAGCTCGCCGCCGTCGGAGAAGCGCGACGAGGCGTTGACCATGACCACAGAGGCGTCGACCGTGCGCTGAAAGCGTTTGGCGGTCAGCTCATTTTCGGTGCAGATCACCTCGGTATGACGGCTGCCGAAGCGATGAATATGGGCGACGGCCTGGTCAAAATCCTTCACCTGACGCACGGCGAGTTCAAGGTCCAGATACTCCTGGCCAAACGCCTCATCGCTGATCACCTGGGCCCCATTGAAGTATTGCTGGGTATTGGCGCAGCAGTTGATCTTTACCTGGTGCTTGGCCAGCGCGGTGGCCGCCATGGCGAGAAACTTGGGGGCTATCTCGCTGTGTACCAACAGGCCCTCGAGGGCGTTACACACGCCGGTACGTTGGGTCTTGCCGTTCAGCAGCAGGGCCAGTGCCTTGTCCAGGTCCGCATCCTTATCCACATACAGGTGGCAGACACCCTTAAAGTGCTGAATAACGGGCACCTTGCTGTGTTCGGTTACGAAGTTGATCAGGCCTTCGCCGCCGCGGGGGATGATGACGTCTATGGTCTCACGTTGCTGCATCAGCGCCATCAGCAGGGCGCGGTCTGGGTCTGGCACCACGGCGATTAGCGAGGCCGGCAGGCCATACTGTTTGAGGACTTTCTGCAGCACAGAGGCGATCACCTTGCTGGTGTGCAGCGCCTCCTTGCCGCCTCTTAAGATCACCGCATTGCCCGACTTGAAGCAGAGGGCGCCGGCGTCGGCGGTAACGTTGGGGCGCGCCTCGTAGATCATGCACACCACACCGAGCGGCACCCGCATCTTGCTGATGGCGAGGCCGTTAGGACGGGTACTCAGGTCGCGCTGGACACCGATAGGGTCGGGCAGGGTGGCGATGTTCTCTATTCCCTGGGCCATCGCCTCGATGCGATCTCCGTCCAGGGTGAGTCTGTCTATCATGGCGTGGCTCAGCCCGGCCTGCTCGGCGCTAGCGAGGTCGATAAGGTTAGCGCTGCGGATCTCGAAGCTGTTGTCGCGCAGGCTGCGTGCCATGTCCAGTAAGATGGTGTTCTTGGTTTGGGTGTCGACCTGGGCCAGCGTCTTGGCGGCCTGGGCGGCATCCCTAGATAGGGTTTCAATTATGCTCATATTTACTCCAATATGGCGATGTTCTCATCGCTTAAGATGGGACCGGTTTGCTGCTCGACATCATGGGCAAAGGCACGGTCCGGTTGCTTGGCGATAAAACTCAGTAAGCAACTGCTGTAATTGGCCTGGGCCTTCGCCAGCTTAGTGCCATCGCCTTTGCGCACTAAGATGGTGTCACCGACGGAAAAGTTGCCTTTTACGGCCACTACATCGTCGCTGGTCAGTTGCGTCTCCTGGTCGTCCAGGGGGGCGTCGAAGTTATCTTCGACAATCACTTCACCCTGGGCCTGTGAGGTGTGGGTCATCCAGTGCACATGCTCCTGCATGGGCTGGTCGAACGGGGTAAACAGGGTGCCCGGATTCTGGCCTTTGAGCAGACGGTTGAAGGCATCGGGGTCGAAGCCGTTGATGATCACCGTCTCTATGCCGTGGGCGATCGCCTTCTCTGCCGCCTCTATCTTGGTGCGCATGCCGCCTGTGCCGACCTCGCTGGTGGCGCCGCCGGCCATGGCGTAGACAGACTCGTTGATCTCGTTCACCTGTTTGATCAGCTTGGCATCATCGTGCAGCTGGGGATTCTTGGTGTAGAGCCCGTTAACGTCGGAGCAGATGATCAGGGCGTCGGCATCGGCCGCCGCCGCGACCATGGCCGACAGGTTGTCGTTGTCACCGACACGCAGTGTGTCTGTGGTGACTGCATCGTTCTCGTTGACTATGGGCAGCAGGCCGTGGTCCAGCAGGCTAAACAGGGTGTTCTTGATGCTGATGTAACGCTCGCGATCCCTGAGATCCCCATGGGTAACCAGCAGCTGGGCCGAGGGAAAGTCGAATAACTTGTCCCAGGTGGCCATCATATCGGCCTGGCCCGCGGCGGCCATCGCCTTCTTCTGCGAGACGCTTGGCTGTTTGACATCACCCAGTCGGTGCCAGCCGGCGGCCACCGAGCCGGACGAGACCAGGACGACCTGGACGCCTTGGGCGCGGCAGTTAGCGATAAATTGGGCGATACCCAGCAGATAGTGGCTGCTGCATCCTTGCTTATGGGGCGCGATCAGGGCACTACCCACCTTAACGACGATGCGTTTCCAGTGTATGTTTGCCATGTTTCCCCCGCCTTATCTCTGCTCGGCTAGTTGACGCCCGGCCTCATCGAAGGTCTCTATGGTGTTTTCACAAGGATCGCCATCTAAGGCGCTCACGCCCCAGATCACCAGGCTGCTGGCCATAAAGCCAGGGATCATCTCATAGAGCATGGAACTCAGTGCCTTACCTTCGGGGAGCACAGGGGCATAGATCCAGAAGAGTACGGTGGCGGCACCGGCGACGATACCGGCCACGGCGGCCTTATGGGTCAGGTTCTTCTTGTAGAGGCTAAACAGCACCAGTGGACCGAAGGCGGCGCCGAAGCCGGCCCACGCATTACTCACCAGTGACAGAATGCTGTTGGAGCGATCCAGTGCCAGCAGGCTGGCGACTATGGCCACCCCGGCTACGCCGAAGCGTCCCAGCTTGACCATCTCCTGTTCGCTGGCCTCCTTCTTCGACACCACGCGGTAGATATCTTCGGTCAGCGAGCTGGATGACACCAGTAGCTGAGACGAGATGGTGCTCATGATGGCCGCTAAGATCGCCGCCAGCAGGAAGCCGCTGATCAAGGGGTGGAACAAGAGCTCAGAGAAGACGATAAAGATGGTCTCAGGGTCGCTGAGTTTCATGTCGAACTTGTTGGCATAGGCGATACCCACCAGGCCGGTGGCCAGGGCGCCTATGATGGTGACCGTCATCCAGCTCATGCCGATGTTCTTGGCCGTCTTGATGTCAGACACACTACGGATCGCCATGAAGCGCACTATGATATGGGGCTGACCAAAGTAACCCAGGCCCCAAGAGAGCGCCGAGATCAGTCCCAGCAGGGTGACGTTTTGCATCGCCTCGCCGAAATGAGGGATAGACTCGTAGGCGAAATTCATCATCTTGTCGGCGTTGCTGAACTCCTGGTAGGCCACCACGGGCACTAAGATCAGCGCGACAAACATGATACAGCCCTGGACGAAGTCGGTCAGGCTGACAGCCAGGAAGCCGCCGAGCAGGGTGTAGGAGACGACGACCCCTAGGGTGATCACCAGTCCCAGCTCGTAGTTGACCTCGAAGGCCGACTCGAACAGCTTACCGCCCGCCACCAGGCCTGCCGAGGTGTAGAGGGTAAAGAAGATCACTATGATGGCCGCAGAGATGATGCGTACATTGCAGCTAGGGTCATGAAAGCGCTTGGCGAAAAATTCCGGAATCGTCAGCGCGTTGTTGGCCACCTCGGTATAGACCCTCAGCTTAGGCGCGACGATCAGGTAGTTCACCAGGGCGCCAAGTAACAGGCCTAGTGCGATATAGATGGTCTCGAAGCCCACCAGGAACATGGCACCGGGCAGACCCATCAGCATCCAGCCACTCATGTCGGACGCACCGGCTGAGAGGGCGGTGACCTGAGGGCTCACCTGTCTGCCGCCCAGGATGTAGCCCGACACATCATCGGTCGAGCGGCGGTAGGCAAACAGGCCTATGGCCAACATGGCAAGAAAATAGATAGCGAGGGAGATATAGGTTAAATAATGCATTGAGTTAGTGGCCTCCTAACGCTTTGTTATTTTGAATCCCACCGGGTTTCAACATGACAAAAAGATAGGTACTTAAGATGGCGAAAAGACAGGTGAGTTGCATGGCGTAAGTGGCCTTGCGGCGGGCGGTTTGCCACACCTGTGAGATGAGATTTTCTTCCGTTGCATTGTCTGACGACATAGTGCCCTCCCGAGCGAAGTGAGTGTTCTTATGAAAAATTAATTACACAGCTAATAGTTAGTGTTCAAACTATATTAACACTCAATCGATCTATTTTTCCACCCTGAATCCAGAGATAATGCTTAGTCGTACCTTCATCTAATCCTCTGTAGCCCTTGCGGTTACTGAGGTTGAGGCGTGATAAGTGGACACCGAAATAAAAATATGAAGCGGCAATACACCTAGTGCTGTTGTGGGATTAGTCTTACCTTTGTGCGAAAAACAACCAACGAACAATTATCAGCAGCTTGGCTGGAGCTGCGGTTTGGGACAAATCATGTCCATAGTCGTTGGTCATGTTGATGACTCAATGACGGCTGAGCGAATGGTTAGCACTTACCCTGTGGTGGCCTGGGTTGTTGTCCATGACTGAGGCCGATTGTGTATGCTTCTTGCGCGCTGCCGACCCTGATATAGCTAAGGGAAGTTTAGGCTGGCAGAGTTTAAATATGGGGAGTAGTTTAATTAGCTCTGTAACTATTTTGTCATCTTGATTTCTAGGGATTCTCTCTAGTCGACTTTAGGCTGTGCGTGGGTAAGCTCGGCGATCACGAAGTCGATAAACAGGTTGATCAGCGCCGAGTCTTTTCGCCTATGGCTGTAGAGGGCGTAGAAGTTGGCTGACGCAAGTTGGTAGTCGGGCAGTATGGTCACCAAATCGCCCCTCCGCAGGTCGGCATCGATCAGATATTTTGGCAGCACGGCGATGCCTAATCCAGCCTTGACCGCCTGGTAGATGGCGCTCTTATTGTTAAAAGTGAGTTCGCCGTCCAGTCGCTGTTCAATACTCTGCATGGCACTATGGTTAGTGCGCAGCAGCTTGATGCGATCGAATACCTTGTCCCTGCTGCTGAGGAGGATCATCTTGTGTTCAGCCAGCGCCTCTGGGGTCGGCGGGGCGGCATGTCGACTCAGGTAGTCTTGGCTGGCGCAAAGTATAGACTCATCTTTTGCGATCAGCCGCGCCAGGTAAGGCTCTGTGGTGATCTGTGTGCTGCGAAAGGCGATGTGTAGCTTGTCTCTGTGAAGGTCGCTGTGTTCGTTGGAGAAGCTGGCCTTGATGCGCACATCGGGATGATGACGCTTGAAGGCCAAGATGATGGGGGTCAGTATGCGTTCGCCCCATAGCTTGGGGGCGGTCAGGCGCAGCTCGCCGCTAAGCTGGGTCTTTTGGTGACTCAGGTAGTCGAGCAGTTCGTCGTTGAGCTCGAGGATCTCCTGGGACTTGTGATAGAAGAGTTCGCCGGCGTCCGTGGTGGTTACATGGCGGGTACTGCGCTGCAACAGTCGGGTATCGAGCAGGCTTTCCAGGTATTGAATATCCTTAGAGGCCTTGCTTGGGGTGATCGACAGCTGTGCGGCCGCGGCAGCAAAGGAGCCGCGGTGGACAATGGCGGCAAATAGCTTCATCAGGTAGATGGTATCTAGCTTACTCTTCACAGTTATTATTTCCTATTGGGAAATTTACTCTTGCTAATTTACCTGATTATATCGCCACAAGGAGTCGTGTACAGTAGGCGCCATGAGTTTAATGGTGTGGAATATCTACTATGGTGACGACAAGCTTTACCCATCCCCAGCTGTTTTGCCGCGCAGGTAAGAGCGCGAAAAACAAGACGGTTCTGGCCCCACTGACCCATAACATGAGCGAGGATAATGGTGATCTCAGCAGCGATGAGATGGCCTGGCTTAGCCTGTGTGCCCGGGGCGGGTTCGGCACCCTGATCTTGGCCGCCACCCAGGTTCAGACCGGCGGGCGCTGCTGGCAGGGGCAGCCCGGTCTGATGAGCGATCATCAGCAGGGACAGTTTGCCAAGGTGGCCGCGATGGCCAGGGGGCATGAGGTGCTGACCCTAGTGCAGTTGCATCACGGTGGCGTACGCGCCTCGGTGGAGTTAAATAGCCATGCGCCAATGGGGCCCTCAGCCATCCCACCGGGTGGACGCTATCCGCTCGGGGTACAGGAGATGAGCGGCGAACAGATTGCCGAGCTTAAGGAGGCCTTCGTTCATTCGGCGCTGCGGGCCTTTGAGGCGGGATTGGATGGCATAGAGCTCCACGGCGCCCACAATTTTCTGCTGTGTAATTTTCTCAATCCGACCCTCAACCAGCGTAGCGACGAATGGGGCGGCAGTGTCTATAAGCGTACTAAGTTGCTGCGCGACATCATCGCAGAGATCCGCCGTTGTCTGCCCCGTAACTTTATCGTCGGCGTTCGTCTGTCACCGGAAAGCTATGCCAATGTGCGTGGCATAGCACTGAGCCATCAGATGGAGGTTGCCAATATCCTCGCCGAGCAAGATATCGACTATCTGCACTTCTCCATGGGGGACAGCTTTAAGGCGCCGGATGAAGGCGAGGGGAGTTCCCTACTGGCGAATATTCGTGAAGGCTTTATCGGTGATATTCCTTTGATGGTAGCGGGTAAGATTGCCGATGGCCTCAGTGCCCAACAGGCGTTGCATCTGGGTGCCGACATGGTGGCCGTGGGCAGTGCGGCCTTGGGTAATCCCGACTGGTTCAACCGGGTGTCGACTCGCACTAAGTTGATTAACCCGCCCTTTAGTCGAAAGCGGCTGAATCTTAATGGCTTCAACGCTAAGGGACTTGAATATCTGCTCTCTGTACCCGGGCTGGTTGCGACGCCAGACGACATTCAGGCTTAACTCAAGATAGGGAGAGGCTCTGTGGATTTCTCATGGTTACTGGTCTTTATGTTGACCTTCTTTCTCATGTCGCTCTCACCTGGGATCTGCATGATGCTGGCAATGACGCTCGGAGCTAACATCGGCGTGCGTCGAACCCTGTGGATGATGCTCGGCGTGTTGGTGGGCATCGCCTCGATCGCCACCTTGGCGCTTGTCGGTATCAGCAACTTGCTTAGCCGTCATGAATGGTTGTTGCTGATGGTGAAATACCTAGGGGCTGCCTATCTCATCTATCTCGGGGTAAAGAGCTGGCGATCGCCTTATTGTGCCAGTAAGGTGGAGAGTGCGTCGCAATCATCGCCGGGGGCACTGGCATTGAGTGGCTTCTCCGCCGCGATCTCTAATCCTAAGGCTTGGGCCTTTCTGATGACGCTGCTGCCGCCCTTTATTCGTCCCGAGCAGCCTTTGATGACCCAGGCGCTAGTCTTGCTGACGCTGGTGGTGGTCATAGAGTTTGCCTGTTTGCTGCTCTATGCCTATGGTGGTCGACGGCTCTCGAGCTTCCTCCAGCAGCGCGGCAGGGGCCAGTGGCTCAATCGTCTCTCGGGTTCCATGCTCTTTCTGGTAGCCGTGCTTTGGCTCAGTATTTAACTTAGAGAGCTGCACTGTCCAAGTGATTGACCCCGATGGCTAAATCACGCTTTTCGCCCCGGCTGTTATACTCAATGAACGGCGCAAAGTGAGGGGCGGGGCATGAGCTGGCAGGATATTAAAGAGATCTTATCTTTCGTTCTCTTCACCTACGGAGACTCGGCGATCACCGTCTCCCAGGTGTTACAGGTGCCGCTGCTCCTGCTACTGGCCTGGTTTATCGTGACTCGCATCGGCAAGCTGATCCGCCGCGCCCTGCTGGCCCGTAAGGTGGCCCCGGATGCGGTGCATCTCTTCTCCCGTATCTATCTCATACTGGCGATCGCCATCATCCTGGTGACCAGCCTGGAGATCCTCAATATTCCCATTAAGGCCTTCGCCTTCGTCTCGGGCGCCGTGGCAATCGGTGTCGGTTTCGGCGCGCAGAACATCATCAACAACTTCATCAGCGGCTGGATCTTGATGTGGGAGCGGCCGATCCGTATCGGCGATTTTCTGGAGATAGGCGAGACCAAGGGGGTGGTGGAGAGCATCAATACCCGTTCGACCCTGATCCGCCGCAACGACGGTGTGCATATGCTGGTGCCCAATAGCCAGCTGCTGGAAAATACCGTCACCAACTGGACCCTGATAGACAACATCGCCCGCTCGACCGTGAGGGTGGGGGTTGCCTATGGGTCGGATGTGGAGCGGGTGGCGGATATCATCAAGCAGACCCTGGATGAGCATGAGGAGATCTTGACTACGCCATCCCCGGTCGCCATCTTCGAAGACTTTGGCGATAACGCACTCATCTTCGATGGCATCTTCTGGGTGTGTGCCAACACAGAGGCGGACATTCGCCGGATCCGTAGCGATATCCGTTTTCGCATCTACAAGCTGTTTACCCAGGCCGGCATAGTGATCGCCTTTCCTCAGCGGGATCTGCATCTGGATGGCGAGCTTAAGATAGTCAAGGCGCCGCGAGGAAACTCTGAGGATAAAGCCGCTGAATAATCAGCTTTAAAGAATGAACAGGGTCGCCAATCCTAAGAAGGCGAAGAAGCCCACCACATCTGTGACTGTGGTCAGCACCACGCCGCCCGCCAGCGCCGGATCTATGCCTATCTTCTTCAGCAGCACAGGGATGCTGGCGCCCGCCAACACGCCGGTGATCAGCACTATCACCATGGCGAGACCAAACACCAGCCCCAGCTGCCAGTCGCCAAACCACTTGAGGGCGATGAAGGCGACCAAGGAAGCCCACAGCAGGGCATTGAGCGCGCCGATACCAAACTCATGGCCAATCAACTTGATGATGTTATTACGATTGATCTGATCCAGTGCCAGGCCTCGGGTCACCATGGTGAGGGTCTGGCTGCCGGCGACGCCGCCCATGCTGGCCACCACGGGCATGAGCACGGCGAGGGCAACCACCTTCTCGATAGCCGCCTCGAACAGGCCGATCACCCAGGCCGCCAGAAAGGCGGTGAGCAGGTTGATGCCGAGCCAGAGTGCCCGGCGGCTGGCACTGCGCACTATGGGGGCAAACAGGTCTGGGTGATTGTTCAGACCCGCCTGGGAATAGAGGGCCTTGTCGGCCTCGTCCTGGATCACGTCGATCACATCATCCACTGTGATGCGGCCAATCAACTTATGCTCAGCGTCCACCACGGGAGCCGACAGCAGATCTTTGTCTTTAAAGACTTGTGCTACCTTGCTGGCGGACATCTCTGGGGTAAAGCTGGTGATCTCTGTGGACATCAGCTCGCTTATGCTGGTGTCCATCTCGCTGGAAACCAGCAGGCTCAGGGGGATGATGCCGACCAGGGTGTTGTTTCTGTCGACCACCATCAGGCTGTCCAGATGTTCCGGCAGCTGGCCTTCGCGCTGACGCAATCGGCGCAGATAGCGCAGCGCGGCTTTTATTGAGACATCGGCGCGCAGGGCGCTGATATCCACATCCATCAGGCCGCCGGCGCTCTGGTCGGGGTAGTCTCTGACTAGCTCGTATCTCTGCCTGCGCTGGGAGTCCATCGCCTGCACCATGGCCGAGACCACAGGCATGGGCAGGTCGGCGTCGATATCCGCCAGCTCATCCATCTGCATCTGGCTAAGACCGGCGATCAGTTTGGCTTCATCCGTATGTTGAATGAGCGCCCGGCGCTGGGGCTGTGGCAGGGCCAGGAGCACCTTGGCGCAGCGCTTGGGGGCAACCTGGGCCCAGACGCTTAGCCGCTCCTTTGGTGGCAGGGACTCCAGCAGCCTGGCGATTTCGGCGCTGGCTATCTCGGCTAAGATTGTCGCGATGGCGGTGTTATCGCCTGTGAGCAAGGCGGCATCTATCTTGTCTGCAAGCTGCTGAAATTTGTCGGTCATTCGATATCCTTTACTGCCTGGGTTGCACGACTCGGCCTGTCCGTTGTGAGTTGGACTCTTATCTTTCAAGTGACGGAAGGAATAAGCCAAGCTTAGTATACGCTAACGAATTTAGAGCCTTAGTGACAGCTTTGCTTCTTAAGCTGTTAGCTAAAGTGATTAGTCGATGACGTAAGATAGGGGAGCAGGCAAGTTGGATGATTTATATAATCCATCCCTTAAAGCGCCGGCAGCTCACCCGACCAGGCGCGTTTTGCCTAGGTGATGTTTAGGGGCGCTCACCACCTTTACTGGCTGAGCTTTTCCGTTTCGTTAGCCTTGATGTAAGGCTCTAATAACATGAGCCAGCTGCGTGAGATGGCGGCATATTCTTCGATGCACAGCTCGGCCCTCTCTTCCCCTAGTAGCCCCTCTTTAACTATGGTTGCATACTTGTTGGGGGCGCTGCCGTAGACGTGACATAGGGTCGTAAAATAGCGTTGATCGTCTAGGCTGTGCTCGTCCCAAAAGTCTTCATCTTCAAGGACCTCTCTGTCGTCACTCTCTATATCAAACAGATCCGCGGCGCTTAACGCAATCTCCTGACCATCATCGAAAAACTCGACGAGAAGCGTCGTGGCGAGGGCATCGGCGGCATCTTCCTCTTTTCCGAGAACTGGCAGCTGATACATGTCGATGAGGGCGTGGGCAAACTCGTGAAACAGGGTGTGCAGCAAGGCATCATCGGTCGCCTGCTCAGGCGTCACGCCAGTCTTATCATAGTTAGCCTGTTTGAATCTGTGCCTGACCTCGTTAACGAAAGCATAGGGGATCATTATGCTGCCGCTCTCGCCATCAAACAGCGGGCCATCATCGCCGCCAAAGGCAACCACAAGGGGCTCTGCGAGTTTGAAGTGGTCATTGATAAAGCTAACGCCCGTGTCTATGACACCCGATGCGATAAGCTCCTCTCTTACCGCCTTATCTGCCACGTCGCTAGGATTGCCATACTCGAGGCGCACACCAACCTCAGCACTGGCCGACGAAGCCATTACGATCACCCCCGCAACAGCAAGCGATATAGATTTTACGATACTCAATATTTTTCCTTACTCGCTTGTAATTTTTTATGCGCTAAATTCGCTCAATATTTGTTTTGCTATACCATCTAGTCCGGGGAACATTGTTTGATGATTAATTCCAAGTCGACTCAACTGTTTTCGAAGTTTTGGTTTACTATCTTTTGGAATAATGATTGTCTCACCCCAATAAACCTCAGTAGAAACATAGCTATTAGGATCACTTAGACTGGCCATAGGGACCAATTTTTTAGGGTAAGGGAAAACTGTAAAACATCCACTTTGTGCGACTATTCTTGGATTTAGGTGTCTAGGATAAAAGGCAATTAGATGTGGAATACTATCTATATCATCTGAATCTGAGTGCCAACTCTTCGGCACTATGGTGTGTACAGCTCCATCAAAACCGTCATTGTCAGTTTCACAAAGAGAAAAATATAAAGCAACTAATGGGTTTGTTGTCCAATCCAATAATGGAGTCGGCAAGCCATGATGTTGAGCATGGATAAGCCATTCTATTTTAGAAGATGGAACAAAATTCATGTAAGGCGTTGATTGAGTTTTGAATCGTGAAAGAAGAGATTTCTCAAGACTTTCCCAGTCTTTATAAAGAGTATTATGATTTTCTAATTTGTCATGCAGTCGTCCAATACTGGGAATTAAATCCCAACCTTTATTGGCTTGCCCTCTATAAATAGTATGCTCAGATGTTTTCTCTAAGGCATTTATATAGTCTGATATATTCTCGATAATCATTATTGTTCCAAAGCATGACAGACAAATTGACCCCTTATTCTATGATAAGTTTACTATTAGTTAGCATTTTTTATCTGGCGTCATATAGTTATGAACAATACTACGATCATTGGTGTTGATTTAGCAAAAGATGTCATAGGTGACTGTTTTTACACAGATTATAAGATAGTAAAAAACTTTGAAATGCAGCCTAAGCATTATTTTTTGGTATTGCTTTTACAAAGTATTAAATGAAGTTAAATCGAAGAGAGATAAATACTCTGTGTAGATACGACTGTGACCTTCGGTTTCAGGGATGAAACCGTAGAGCGGCCAAGGATGGCTTCACAGCGTGTCACAGGCGTATCTGCACAACCCCCGCCGGGTAGGCGATAGGTTAAAGAGAAGGTAAGAATTTCAAATCGGTATATAAGTCCGTTAGGACGCTTGTTTTACACCGAAGAAGCAAGGTTTAAACCGGTTAGCGGAGAGGGTTAACAATCACCCCTTTGAACACTTAGGCTAAACCTTAGCATCAGGTCCGATACAACACCTTCACCACGTGCCAGCCAAACTTGGTCTTGACCAGATGCGGCCTGATCAACTCGCCGGTGAAGCAGACCTTGTCGAAGGCGGGCACCATCTGACCTTTCTTAAACTCCCCCAGGCTGCCGCCTTTCTTACCCGATGGGCAGGTGGAGTGTTTCTTGGCGAGCTGGTCGAACTTAGCGCCCTTGTTGAGCTTCTCGATGATCTCTTCGGCGAGTTCTTTATGTTTGACCAAAATGTGTAATGCGGCGGCGGTTCTAGCCATCTTAATGCTCTCTGGATTGGCGGGAATTAATCATTGCCGATGATTATAACTCAGCTTGCGGGCGAGATTCACGGGGCGCTTACCGGAAAAGAGGAGAATTTATTGCACTTTTCTTGATGCGGCTCAGTGTTGCCTAAGGCTTTTCTACTGCGCTATGTGCGCGGTTTTGTTATAATTCTTATCCATTTCTAATCGGTTTTTTCGAGGCTTTTGATGGCGCGTAGCGTAGGCACAGAACTTGAGCTTATCCATCTGTTTGTGCATCTGGTGAATACCGGCGGTTTTTCCCAGGTGGCCAAAGAGCTGGGGATGCCCGTGGCGACAGTTAGCCGCAAGGTGACTAAACTCGAGAGCCTGCTGGATACTCAGCTGATCATGCGCAGCACCCGTAAGCTGAGGTTAACCGAGGAGGGCAGCGAGCTTTTTGGCCGCTATCAAAATGTGGTGGCCCAGTTTGATCGCTGTAGCGAGCCCAGAGTCGAGAAGGCCGAAGGTACACTGCGCATCGCGGCGCCCGTGTCTATCATCTCGATGATCTTCATCGGGGTGCTAAACGACTTCTCTAAGGCCTATCCGGATATTCAGCTGCATATTACCCAGAATAACTCCAGTATCGATCTGATCGACGAGGGGGTGGATGTGGCCATTGTCGGCGGCGCCCAGCCCGACTCTTCCTGGGTCTCTAAGTCGCTGGGGGTCTTAGATTATGGCCTGTTTGCCTCGCCGGGCTACCTTGCCTGCGCCGGCACGCCCCAACACCCGGATCAGCTGGTGGAGCACTCCTTGATCAAGGTGTGGCCCCTGTTTAACTGGTCGATGAAGCATGTCAGCGGCGAAGATTTCTATTACGAAGGCCCGGCTAAGTTGACCCTTGGAGATCTCAACGGTGCGGTGCGCGCCGCGGTAGATGATGGCGGCATTCTCTACGGCCCAGAGCTGTTCGTGAAGGAGGAGCTTGCCTCGGGTGAGCTTCGCCGGGTGTTGCCCGACTGGCACGGCGAGCAGCGACGCATCTCCCTGTTGTATCATCAGCGCACCCATCAGCCCCTCAAGGTGAAGCTGTTTATCGAGTTCATGCAGGACAGAGCCAGCTGTTTGTTCCATTAACGCCGCGCTGCTAACACCTTTGCTTCGCGTCAGTTTCGCTAGCCCCTTGTCGTTGGCGCTGGCGCCTGCCCAACAAACTCACAGCTAGCCGCCTACCAAGATTCCGTCTGCATCGTCTCTGACGTTTGGTGACAAATTAAGACAACTATTTCACTCAAGAAATTATTTCACTCAAGAAATTCAGGCAAAAAAAAGCCACCACAGTGATCGTGGTGGCCAGGCAGTTTGAGGCTGCTAAATAGGGTTGAAGCTTAGGACCTAAACTAATGTTTTCAGCTAGGCGCTTAAACCAGGTAGACATTCAGGCTGCAGGCGCCGTGGGCACCCACGACCAAGGCCTGCTCGATGTCCGCTGTCTTGGATGGGCCGGCGATAAAGACGCCGAACTCACCGCTGTCTAAACCAATCTGCTTAATCGCCTGATGCATGTTGGCAACCACCTTATCGGCGCTCACTACCAGGAACAGGTTTTCACAGATGAAGGGAGTTACCCTGTGGCCCAGGTGCTGGTTGTTGACCCAGATGGCGCCATTTTCAGCCACGGCGACATCGCCGGGGATCACCGCAAAGTCGATGTCTCTTAGCTCATGGGCTGTGTCCGGGGCATTACGGTTGCCCGTGACACCTTCGACCTGGGAGATCACCTGCTTGCCTTCTTTGATCAGCTCGTCGACCTTGGCTTGCAGGGCGGCCAGGCCACCCTCACGATGCAGGGTACCGGCAACCGTGCCCAGGTTGGTTTCAAACTGGCCAATCACATCGTCTAGACGTGGGCTGACATTGATTGGCGGCATGGCCTGAGGTGCAACCGCGACGCTTTTTAATGCATTGAGAATAGATTGCTTGCTCGACATTTTTATTGACCTCTGTTTTTGTTAAACCAAGCTTCGAAGCTGGACTTAGGTGCGACTGGCAGCTCTCTGTATTTACCCCAGGCGCCAGAGAATGGCTTGAGCAGCGAGCCCGGCAGGATACGCAGTGCGGTGCGGGCGACGCTCATGGAGCAGTTGAGCATGGTTTCGCTGGCCATGAAGTTACCGACCAGCGGCATATAGTTGCGCTTACCGTAAGGCAGTTTGCCCGCCTTGGCCTTGAGGCGACGGTGATGGTGGATGATCTTATCCAGCGGCACCTTGGTCGGGCAGACATAGCTACAGCTGCCACACAGGGTACAGGCCCAAGGGATAGAGTGGGTATCATCGGCCTGAGCACCCACGGCGATGCCGATAGGGCCAGGGATGGTGTAGTTGTAGCTGTAACCGCCTGAGCGACGATACACAGGACAAGTGTTCAGACAGCCACCACAGCGGATACACTTGAGCGATTCTGCCAGGATCTTGTCTTGCAGCATGTCGGTGCGGCCGTTGTCGACGATGATCACATGCATTTCGCCGCCATCCTGTGGACCGCGATAGAAGCTGGAGTAGGTGGTGATCGGCTGACCGGTGGCGTTGCGGGCCAAGGTGCGCAGCAAGATGGCGGCGCTGTCGAGATCCGGCACTATCTTGTCTATGCCCATGGAGTGCAGCTGCAGTTTCGGCAGGTTAGCGCCCATGTCGGCGTTACCTTCGTTGGTGCAGACCACAACGGCGCCTTTGTCGGCGATGGCCATGTTAACCCCTGTCATGGCCGCATCGGCAGACAGGAACTGCTCACGAAGGTGAGCGCGGGCGGCGCGGGTGAGATAGAGAGGATCCGAGGCGCCCGCCTCTGTGCCTAACTTGTCGTGGAAGAGGTCGCCCACTTCCTCTTTCTTTAGGTGGATCGCCGGTACCACGATATGTGATGGCGGCTGCTTGGCCAGCTGAATGATGCGCTCACCCAGGTCGGTGTCGATCACCTCTATGCCCTTGCTCTCGAGGTAAGGGTTGAGGTGACACTCTTCGGTGAGCATAGACTTGGACTTAACCAGCTTCTTCACCTGATGCTTGGCCAGAATGTTATGGACTATCTGGTTGTGCTCGGCGCCATCTTTGGCCCAGTGCACGACGATACCGTTGGCCAGACAGTTCTTCTCGAAAGTCTCCAGGTATTCGCCCAGATGGGTCAGGGTGTGGAGCTTCATTTCGGAGCCGAGCTGACGCAGCTGCTCCCATTCCGGCAGGCTGGCGGCGGCGCGATCGCGCTTCTCACGCAGCACCCATAGGGCCTTTGAGTGCCAATCGACGCGAGCCTCATCCTGACAGAAGATGTCGGCCTTCTTCGCATGCACGCCTGAGTTGAGTGCGGTGGTTTGACTAGACATGAGCTACTCCTTACAGGGCTGCGTTGATGACTTCGGCAATATGACGGGTCGCGATCGGCAATAGCTGACGGCGGATCATGCCATCCAGGTGTAGCAGGCATGAGGGGTCGAAACCTACCGCATAGGTGGCGCCCGTGGCGGCGTGGGCCTGGGCCTTGTCTTTACCCATCTTGGCCGAAACGGCGCCCTCGTCGACGGCGAAGGTACCACCGAAGCCGCAGCATTCGTCGCGGCGATCTGGGTAGACGATTTCGATACCTGGGATACGGCTCAGTACGGCCTCGACCTTATTGGTGCGTGGGCCCATCTGCTCGCTCGGCGTCGCCAGGTCCAACATGCGGATGCCGTGACAGCTCAGCTGCAGGCTGATCTTGAAGTTAAACGCCTTGTTGAAGGCAGGGATCGGCGCCACATCGTGGAGGAACTCGGTCAGCTCATAGAGCTTGTCGATCACCGCCTGGGCTTCTGGGCTGTCGTCAAACTCATGGAAGTTCTCCTTGGCGGCAACCAGGCAAGAGGCGGCCGGGCAGACGATGACGTCACACTCGACACCCTTGAAGGCGTTCAGCAGCTTAAGGGTGGTTTTCTTGGCTTCATCAAAACAGCCCGAGTTAGTCATGGGCTGGCCACAGCAGGTCTGCCCCTTGGGCAGTATGACCTGATGGCCGAGTTTTTCGAGGAGTTCGACGGTGGCGATGCCGACATGGGGCATCATCTGGTTCACCAGACAGGGAATAAATAGGGCTATCTTCATGAAGCACTCTCTTATTTTGATGGCTGCATGTGGGCGAATGCGCTGGCTTATCGTGCCGCTACAGGTGGCATAAGCTGGGTATTTGGCCCATATCGCAGGGTTATTTGTGATGATAATTTAAGCTTATATCCACATAATAAGTAGTGCTAATTTAGTAAATATATATGCTTATTTTTCCATTTTTGAAACAGGGTGATTTCGCTCACTCATTAATGAAAAATGTCTCTGATCTAGGTCAAAAAAGGCCTTATTCAAACAATTATATGAAACAAGTGTTTAAATTTTTTATTTGAGCGTACACTTGTAACCTTTTGAAAAGAATGAGCTTAATTTTTAGTTGCGTTTGTAACTGTAAAATAAAGCATTTTTTTGAGGTTAGAATATTTGATCTAATCCATTTTTTGTGACGTAATGCACACTAGGTTTTCTGGTCGGATGAGTCTGAAAGATGAGTATTAGAACAAAATTTAAAAAAGTACTGCCGAGTATTTCTACCACTGAACAAGAGGCGCTCGACGCCGGTGATGTATGGCTAGAGGGATCTATCTATCAGGGGATCCCAGACTTCGATGCCCTGCGTCAGGTTCCGGGGGCGACCTTGTCCGATGAGGAGCAGGCCTTCCTCGACGGCCCAGTGCAGACACTTATCGAGATGGTGGATGATTTTGTCATTCAAAACAGCCTGCATCTGCCAGACAACATACTGAATTTCCTAAAAGAGCATAAGTTCTTCTCGCTGATCATTCCTAAGGCCTTCGGCGGCCTGGAATTCAGCCCTTATGCCAACTCGACGATTGTGGCCACCATTGCCGCCAAGAGTTCGGCGGTGGCGGTGACCGTTATGGTGCCAAACTCATTAGGTCCGGGTGAGCTGCTGATGCATTACGGCACTCAGGCCCAGCAAGATTTCTGGCTGCCGCGTCTGGCCAATGGCCAGGAGATCCCCTGTTTCGCATTGACCAGCCCAGAGGCGGGCTCGGACGCCGGTGGTATTCCCGATATCGGCACTGTGACCATGGGTGAATACCAGGGCGAGCAAGTGCTCGGCCTGTCGGTAACCTGGGACAAGCGTTACATTACCCTGGCGCCCATCGCTACCGTACTGGGTCTGGCCTTCAAGGTGGAAGATCCACAAGGCCTGTTGGGCGGCAAGGAGCAGCTGGGGATCACCTGTGCGCTGATCCCTAAGTCGCATCCGGGTGTCGAGTTGGGTAACCGTCACGATCCTATGGGCTGCCGCTTCTATAACGGCACCACACGTGGTGAGAATGTATTTATCCCTATGGACTTCATCATAGGCGGTCAGCAGAATATTGGCCGTGGCTGGCAGATGTTGGTGGCCTGTCTCGGTGCCGGCCGTGGTATCTCGCTGCCGGCTCTTGGGGTCTCGGTAAGCCAGGCGTCTTTCAAGTCGTCGGCGGAATACGCCGCGGTGCGTGAGCAGTTTGGCCTGGCCATCGGCAAGTTCGAGGGGATCCAGGAGAAGCTGGCGGATATCGCCGGTAAGACCTATCTGCAAGAGGCGATGCGCGTACTGACCACAGAAGGCCTGGGCCTGGGGCTCAAGCCCTCAGTCGTAACCGCGATGGCCAAGTACCACATGACGGAGATTGGCCGCGACGTGCTGAACTCGGCCATGGATATTCAGGCCGGTAAGGCGATTCAGCGTGGTCCGCAGAATACCCTGGCTTCTGGCTATGTGGCGCAGCCTATCGCCATCACGGTGGAAGGGGCGAACATTCTGACCCGCAACCTGATGATCTTCGGTCAGGGCGTGATGCGCTGTCACCCTCATCTGCAAAGCATGGTTGAGGCGATTCACAGCGACGACAAAGATGCTGACAAGACCTTTAACCGTATCTTCAAGCAGACTGTTGGCTACAGTGTGGGCAACAGCCTGCGCGCCTTCCGCCTGGGTCTGCTGCCTTTTACCGCCGATGCCAAGTCTGAGTTGAGCGAAGTGGTGGAATATGAGAAGGCGGTGCACAAGCTGGCGTCGAAACTGGCTGTATATGCCGACTTCTCTCTCTTGGTGCTTGGCGGCAAGCTTAAGCAGGCCGAGATGCTGTCGGCGCGTCTGGGGGATGTGATGAGCTACCTGTACGCGGCCATGGCCTCGATTCGCTACTACGAGCAGAAGGTGAGCAGCGAGCATCGTGCCCAGGCTAAGCCTTACTTCGAGTACGCGACCCGCTGGGCGCTGATGAACGCCGAAAATGCCCTGTTGAGCTTCCTGGATAACTTCCCATCTGCAGCGACACGTCAGCTGATGAAGCTTATCACTGTGACCTACTCGCCTAAGATGAAGAAGATCAACGACGATCTGATCCGCGAACTGGCCCATGAGGCGCAGCTCAACACCCAGATCAAGCGTCAGCTGACCCATCTGGTGAAGCCGGTACCGGGGGATGGCAATGACATCAACCAGCAGGCATATCTGGCGAAGATCGCCTGTCTGCCGCTGCTGGCCAAGGTGAAGAAGGGCCTGAAGCAGGGGTACTTCAAGTCTGGGGTGAGATTCGCGCAGACGCTGGACCGCGCCCGCGAAGCCAAGATCATCACAGAGGGCGAGCACAAGCAGCTGCTGGACTATAACCTCAAGCGTGAGCGCGCCATTCGTGTCGATGAGTTCGACTTCGATATGCAGCTGATCAGCGACAAGGCGGCGCTGAAGATAGCCTAGCCTAATGGTTTAAGTCTGATCTGCTTCGTATCAGCATCAATGCCAATAGCCGCCCTAGGGCGGCTTTTTTGTGTGCCGATGTTGCGACTATCTTCGTCGCTGCTGGCGCGATTATCGGGGTCATGACCTGCACTTGAAAGTGTGCCACACCTCCTTTATCGCCGAGATCATCTGCAGATAGAAAATAGGGTATGATGGCTGCGGGCAATTTTATGGGCAGGCGAGTGATAAAACGAAACCAGTATCGACGTGAGGGACCAGACTATCGCTGCGGCGAGCAGGTGAGCTTTCACGACATCAAGGAGGTGTTCGGCCTCAATCATATTCGCCTGGGCAGCTGGGTGGAGGAGGAAGAGAAGCATAAGGCGGCTAACCTTATCTTCGACGCCTTTGCCGATCTCGCCTTCATGTTAAAGCTGCCGCCCAAGGCCATGGGGCTGAGACAGACGCTGAACCTGGCCTTCGGGACAGGTGGGCAGATGGGCGTGCAGGCCCACTATATGCCTGCTCAGAGGGAATTAGCCCTGGCAAAAAATGCCGGCGCCGGCGCCCTGGCACACGAGTTCTGGCACGCCTTCGACCACTATATTGCGACCAAGGCCTTCGAGATCCCAACCACAGGCATCGCCTTTGCCAGTCACTGCTGGCTGGTCGACCACACGCCAGTTGTTCATCCCCTTAACGATCGCCTGATGCAGCTGTTTGCCTGCGTCTTGCTGAGCGGCGATGGCCAGGACAGCCACGAGTATGTACGCCGCGCCGTGGCGCTGGACAGGCAGCAGGGCAGGCAATACTTTTCCAAACCCACAGAGATGATGGCCAGGGCCTTCGAGGCCTGTATCGAGTCCCATCCCGAGATCCGCAATCCCTACCTGGTCAACGAGACCCTGGACTCGCCGCTGGCCAAGGCAGGTGGATACCCCAGCCTCGATCACAGAGAGAGCATCTATCGCCAGCTACTGGCCTATTTCGGCCCCCTGGGTGAGGCTTTGGAACGAGAAAGGTAATCGAGAAGGCTAGTACGAGACGGTTAGCAATGAGAAAAGCGAGCCAAGTTCTAGTCTACCCAGTGCAGCACGTCCCGTATGATGGACCACCTGGGTTTAGGCTCGCTGGCGCCTTGGCCTAGCATCCAGTAGCTGTAGAGCCGCTCTTGGTGGCCATCCACCTTGCGCAGCTTCTGCCAGTTGTTGACATAGTTGAGCAGCGACTGGTTGTCCTGGGCGACCGCATAGGCGATAGGGTACTTCGCCTTGTACTCCAGCGGCGCTATGCCATAGCCGGGGAAGAAGAGGGTCCAGGCGGAGCCCGCCTCGGCGCTGATCACCACGGCATCATACTTGTCGCCCTTCTGACGGAAGAAGTCCTTGTAGCCCTTAATCTTGACGAACTTGAGGTTGGGATAGAAGGCCTTGGCATCTTCTATGATGTCGCTGTGCTCCACGTAGGCGATGGTAGTATCTTGCATCGCCTTGATCGACTGGTTGCGCTTGAAGCTGTTGACCTTATGGTCTTTGGTTGCGATGGCAAGGTTGAGTAGCAGCACGGGTTCCACATAGCTCAGATTGTCCATCTGCTCGATATCCATCGCCAGACCCGACATGGCGATATCGAAGAAACCCGCGTCGAGGGATGCTGCCAGCTTATCCTTCTCGAAGGGTATGAACTCGACTTTTACCCCAAGATCGTCCGCCAGACGATTGGCCATGGCGCTGTCGAAGCCCACCAGTTGCCCGGCGTTGTTGTAATAGCTAAAGGGCACATTGCTGGGGATATAACCGACCCTCAGCAGGCCGCGGGCGCGGATGGCGTTGACATCGGCGATAGGGCGACTGGCGCTCTGGCCTAATACCGGATATTGCTTGCTCACCTTGGTCGGCACCTTGTCGGCCACCTGCATGTTGGCGATAACGCCGCTGGTCACCTCTGGGCTATGAATAAACAGCCCCATGCCCACCCGGCAGACGATGAGGGTGAGCACCACGCTGGCCCCCACGCCTATGGCCATCTTGAGCAGTTGCGGTGGCCTGAATCTTAGACGCTTCTCAAATAGCGCCACCGTCAGCAGTGTCAGGGCAAACAGGTTCATCACGGCGGTGATGGAGTTAAACTTGCCCGTGATGAAGCCAGACATCACAAATAGCTGGAACAGATCTTGGGGCAGATGCACCAGGTCCAGCATGAAGGGGATAGCCACATACACGCTGCCAAATAGCGACAGCACGCCGCTGATGGAGAGCGATGGCAGGGCGCCGAGCTCTATCGGCGTGCCGTTAAACCAACCGGCGAAGAGCACGAAGAGGATCACCGTCAGCTTGCCTATGTTGGGGAAGGTGAAGGCGATGGGCACCAAGATCTCCACCAAGGTTTCGGCATCGTCGCTCAGGCTCTGATGCTCGCGCATGATCTGCTTACACTCCTCGACGATCACCGGGATCACGATGAAGATGTTGCCGGTGGCAAAGGCGGTAACCAGGCTGGACTTGCTGATCCTTAGCGCCTGGGCGAAGGTGACCGGCGTCAGGGAGGCGACTATCCAGGGCAGTACCCAGAAGGTGAGCAGCAGGCAGAGGACGAAGTAGCTGATGAGATAGACTTGCATGCTGGCAAACTCATCCACTCCCATGGTGCCAGCGGCCGAGGCCGACATGGCGAAGATCCCTATAGGCAGTACCTTCACCAGCGCCTGGGTGATCTTGGAGAATATCTCGCTGCAGGTGTGCATGAAGTTAATGATCAGCTGCTTGTTGTCGCCCTCCATGCCAATGAGTGCCAGCCCCATGGCGATGGCGAAGATAACCATGGCGGGCACATAACCCTCGGCCATCGACTGGAAGGGGTTAGAGGGAATATAGAGCTTGAAATAGTCGATAGCCGCGGCGGGCTCGATGGAGCTGGTGCTGAAGAAGGAGGCGGTCTCGACAAAGGGAAAGGAGAGCGGCATCAGGGCGACCAGTAGCAGGCCTACAGCCCAGAGCAGCAGCATGATGACGCCGGCGCGGCTAAAGATCAGGCTGGCGGTGGCGCGCTTGAGTTTACCTATGCCCCCTACCAGAGAGACCAGAATATAGGGCAGTACCGTCATCTGCATCAAGAGGATCACGCTGGTGCCTATGCTGCTCATCCAGCCGACGGATTCACCGAAAAAGAGCCCCACGGCAAAACCGACAAACATGGCGACGAGCATCTGGGTCGAGCTGGTCATGGCGAGCAGTTTTTTTAGCACCAGAGTCATTCCCTTTTTACGTATGTTTGAGTTTCCGACTGCCTGATTATAAAAGGGGCTGCGGCTTGGCAAAAGGCTTTCATCTCAATCTGTTGCGCAGCAGCACAATTAATATCCGGGCAGATAGTCGTAGCCAGTCTCATGCCAAGGCTGGCCCGAACGCTTAATGCTAGCCTCCCTCGTTAGAGGGAGAGCAGAGAATGGGACGCCTGAGGGATAGTGCGCTTGGATTCGGGGTCGAAGATACAGATGCGATCTCGCCCGGTTTCCTTTGACTGATACATGGCGCTGTCGGCGTCGTTGATCAGCCGCTCCAGCTTATAGCCGGACATCTGAGTATCTGTGATCCCAAAGCTGGCAGTAACCTCAAACTCATGGCCGGTGGCGCTACAATCAATCCCGGCAATCGCCTTACGGCAGGCCTCAGCCAGCTTAACCGCCGTCTGTAGATCGCAGCCGGGCAGGGCGATACAGAACTCCTCGCCGCCGATGCGGGCGAAGATATCGTTCTTGCGTCCCTGTGCCTGACAGGCCTTGGCAACTTTCTTCAGTACCCAGTCGCCAATTGCGTGACCATATTTATCGTTGATCTGCTTGAAGTTATCCAGATCGAACAGTATATAGCTGAGGTCTACCTCGCTGCTCTCGCAGTAGGTGAGTGCGCTCTGGGCGACCTGGGTGAAGTGACCGCGGTTAAACACATGTGTCAGGGCATCGTATTCTGCCAGCTGCTTGAGGCGCTTCTGAATCGTCCATGACTTATAGGCCCAGAAGCCCAGCAGGGTGATGATGGCGATTAGCAGCGAGATAAATAGCCGGTTGTTTTCCGCCTGGGTCTTCGCCAGTTGCTGTTCGGTCAGTAGCAGGTTGTTCTGTCTGTCCAGCAGTGTGATACGACTCTTCTGCTCCGCCGCCTGATGCTCGGCGAGCTGGAAGGCCAGATGCTTGGTCTTGATATCATCCAGGTATGCCTTGTCGGCCTGGGCGTACTTGACGTGATAATCCAGCGCCGCCTTGTAATTGCCGCTGAGCTCGGCGATCTGATAGAGCACCTTGTAGGCGGTAACGACCGCCTGAGTATTGCCTAAGCCCTTTGCCAAATTGACAATTTTCTCTGCCAGTAACCGCGCTTCACCTATCTTGTGATCCTTCAGATAGGCGCTGGCCAGGGTGGCGTAGACCTCGGCGATAAGCCTTGGGTAACGGGTTTTCTCTATGGTTTCCAGCGATGGCTTGAGTTGGCCATAGACTTCTGCCGTATTCCCGTCTCGCAGGTATTTAGTGGCGATAAAGGAGTGGATAAAGCTCTCCATTATCACCTCTTCGTCACAGCTGGCGACCGCGGCCTGCAGGCTGGGGGAGTCGACCTCGAGTTGATTGAGGCCAAGCTGCGCCTCTATGGCTAAGCCATTGGCTAGGCAGGTGTTTCTTTTCGATGGCTTGCTGCTTCTTAGTTTTTCGGCGTAGCTTAGGCCTAACTCATACTGCTCAATCTGGTTGTAAAAAATGGCGGCGATGGCCAGTCCGCTCTGAACCGTTTCGGGGTCCTTTATCTGCTCGATAAATTGAAAGTTTTTGGAGAGATGCGTCAGGCCTTTGGACCAATCCTGGGAGATTGCATAGATGTTGATTAAGGTTTGATTGGCCCGGAATTTTAGTGTTTCGTTGGCGTTCGAGTTAAGGATCTTGTTGAATACGTCGATGCTCTGCGCTTGCTTGCCTTGGTAGGTCAGCTCATATCCGCGCAGGTAGTCTAAAAAATATCTCTGTTGTGGATTGAGTGGTTCCTTTTCTAGGGTATTTAGCAGCTCAGAGAAGGCTTTTGGATTGCTGCTCTTAAGTTGATCAGCCTGAGTTAAGGTTGCGTCAATATCGACTTCTTCAGCCATAGACTGGCTGAAGAAGAATATTAACAATAATAATAAATATCTGACTTTCATCTAAATAGTCTGAATAAGATTATTGGTTAACTGCGCTGGCCTGTTCCTGTTCTTCGTTTTCATTATTTTCATCTTCTTTCTGCTCATCTTCTGCCGGCAGTAGGAAGGCGACGACGTCAGGACAGATATCCAGCTGTTCGTGCAGCGCTTCTGTGTCGTTGACCAGTAGCGAGTTTTTAATTTCAGCCGCGACATCGGCAGCTAAAATTTCTTGTGCTTTAGCGTCTTGGTTTTGTAGCGCCGCATCCTGACCCATGCGTTCCAGTAATTGAATAATGTTCGACATTGTTCGTCCTTATTGTTGTTGGTGGTTAGTTTGTTATTGATTAGTTTTCGGGTAGTAGGGTGTCATCGACTTGGTATGCCGTTTCAAGTTTAGCCAGCTTCTCCAAGATTGTAGGGTTTGGCCGCATCTTTTCGCTGGGCGGGATCACCAGGGTGGTATGCATGAAGATCTTGGCATCGGCCAGGTCCCGTAGCGGCAGAGTGTGTTTGCGCACCTTATCTATGGGGAGCACGGCGGCCTCGTAGAGGATCACCTGATGATCTAAGGGGTAAGTCTCTGCCAGCAATTCTATCAGCACCTGACGATGGGCCTTGCCGGTGGCGAATCTGGCCATGCTCTTATCACCTGCCAGGCCTATCTGCCAGAGGATCAGGTAACAGGAGGGGTCGAAGCGCCGCTGGTAAAACATAAACTGGCTGGCTTCAAACTGCTGGCAGCCAAATTGCCCTGGGTCTATGCCGAGGTCGGCGATGAGGCAATCTTCAGCGGAGATGCCGGGCACCATGACTGCCTCGAACCCTTCGGCGCGCGCCGCCTCTATGGATCTATGGGGCGCCTGGGCGAATACGCCGGGGTGACCGTAGAAGGCGCCGACAACTTTCTTGCCTTGTCTGACCTCTGCCAGTATGGCGTCGACCATCTCACGGTAGGTGATATGGCGTGACTTACCCTCGCCGTAGTAGACCTGTAGCGAGCGTACGTCTGGGTGCATCTCCTGTAGCCAGAGTTCTACTATGCCGTTTGAAACGCCCGAGAAAACGACGTCGGCTTGTTCAATATAGCTGCGTGCCAGCGGGCAGATATGGGCGCCTAAGGTCATCCCTATGCCGACACAAGCCAGGCTTCCCGCCATGAATTTGGGTCCTGATGTTATGCATGTTAATTAAGGGTTAAAGCTAACAGCAATTTCTCTGTTTTAAAACCGCTAATTGCCTTGAATTGAATACTTATTTCGTACTTTTATAGTGGTGAGAATCGGCGAAGCAGGATTTCATCTGGCGAGCCTCTTTTGCCACTGTGGATGCCAGGGGCAACGCATCTGCGTCGAACACAAATCCCAGCTTCTTAACGAAGCGTTCGGTGGCGAGGTTCTTGGCGGCAAAGTTTGCCAAGATGCGCGTCACGCCTAGCTTAAGATAGGCATACTCCATTAGCGACCCCATGGCTTCCTCCGGGTAGAGTTTACCGTTGGCTTGGGGCATCAGCATTATGCCTATCTCGGCCAGGGTGCGATCCTCGCCCTGCCAGGTGAGACCTTGTATGCCAATAGCGTGCTGACTTTGCTGCTCGACTATCGCCCAGTTCATATATTGGCAACTAGATGCAGCGCCAGAGAGTGCCCGGTGCATCTGGCTCAAGGCGGTTTGAAACGCCCTGTCGGCCTGGGTCTGGGTGAGCGGCGCGCCGATATGGCGCATCACCCTCTCGTCGCAATAGAGGCGGCGATACAGCGCCTGGTCTGACTCATCTATCGGGCGCATGGTCAGGCGCTCGCTGGCAAAACCATGGTCTGCCAGGTAGTGGGTTAGCCGCGAAGGCAGCGCGGAGGAAGGCTGCTCCCTTGAGGGGAGTTGCTTTGATGAGAAGGGGTCATTATCTGGCATGCTGCACTTCGGATATCTGCAGCGGCCTCTGCTCGGCGAAGCGGATCACCCCCTTGTCATCTACCGAGCGGTCGAACACCACATAGTAGGCGCTCATCAGCGGCAGCCCCAATATGGATTGATCCGGCCAGTTGGGCAGCTGCGACAACAGCTTGAAGCAGGCCTTGCCCTGAGTCGGCGTGTTGATCTGCCAGTAGTGCTGTGGCGTGACGCGGATGGCGATGGGCTCGCATCCCGGCGGACAGTCGGGATCGTTGCAGCTCGGCGCCGCGTCATGCTCGTTTCGCGGGCCGACAAAATAGAAGGTGATATCTGGCCAGAGCTCCAGCTGTAGCTCTGCCATGTCGATACCTGTCTGCTGAAAGGCGATATCGCTAAAGGGGGCTATCTGCTGGGTGAACTTGGGGTCTATCGATTCCAGGGCCTGAGTCAGCGCGCCAAACAGGTGACGGGTGAGTACGATTGCAGAGGCGCCCGTGTCTATGATGGCGTTGCTCTGCCCCCTGAGAGTGTCGCAGATATGTACCCCATGGGTGTGTAGGTGCTGGCCGTCTGGGCAGAGCGCACTAGTGTCTGATGGTGCGTTATCTGGCTGGGCCTCGCCTGTTTCTGCTACTTCATGTTGCTCTGCTAACTCGTGCTCCGCTAACGCTTGCTCCTCTGCATCCTCTACAGATTGCGTCAGCAGGCTGGGGATCATCTCGCCATCGCCTATTTTTAGTCCCACTAGGTTGACGTTGTAATACCGGTTTTCGATCACCGCTATGGTCTTAAATTCGCCCTGGTACAGCTCGGTATGCTCCTCGCCGCCACCTAAGATCAACCAGCCCTGGTTGAGGGGATCTTGGCCGAGGAAGGCGAACTCGTTGGCGCTGTTGGGTGCGAGCACCTCTTGGTTTGCCACATGTATGCTGGAGCGGCGGGCGAAGAAGGCAAACTTGTTAGGGGTCAGGCCGTGGCTGGTTAAATTGCTGAAATAGGGCGGTAGATCATCTGTCGGCTGGGTGCGAAGAAAGCGCTTAAATTGGCGCAAATCTTCGCTGTTGAAGCTCGTCTCGGTCGCCTGATGCCACTGGGAGTCTTGCGCGGCGAGCGCGCCATGACCCATGGAGAAGTCATGATTCGCGTCAGTGAGTATCGGGCGATAGTGCTGGCTGCACAGGTGGATCTCCTCATCGAAGGGCCAGGGGAAGGTGAGCGCTGGGGCTATGCCATAGTGATGAAAATAGTTCTTGAGATCATAGACCTTGTTAAGGGCGTCGTAGGCCAGACCTAAGATGCCGTCGGCATCGGCAAAGCTGGTCTCCTGGGCAAGAGATGACACCACGGCCACAGGACACTGCTCAAGCACAATCGGATGATGGGCATGGGGAACATGGTCGTCATGGAGATCGAAATCTATCGCATCCTCACGAATCCCCACCCGGGTGTAGACCACTGGGCCGTCCCAGCCGCCTATACCGTAAAGCACCTCCTGGGCGAAGCTGGTGGGGGTGAGGGCAGTGTCGCGCTCCTCGACATAGTCGCTGCCGGACACGACCAGTGTGCTGCTGCCGGTATCTAAGATCAGGTTCAGCGGGTGCTTCTCGGCGCCAATTCTTAACTGGGCACTGTAGCCACCTTTGGCATACACATTGACGAGAGGGACTTTGAGGGTGCGGGCATTGGTGGTTGAACTCATCGATGACCTTTGGGGCTAAGGGAATTCATATAATTGTTATATAAGTGATTGTTTTACCCTATCCAATCAAGAGGGTCAATTTAAGGAAGACGGCCAGTTGCTGGTCTGGAAGAAACCAAGAGATCCGGATGAGCCTGTTTGCGGGAGCCTTGCTGATTGACAAGTTTAGGAAATGTTTAGTTACTCGGGAGATGGCCTGAGCAGTTTTGGTAACAGAAAAAGAGCTACGCGGCCCCTTTTCACTTTTCGGATTGTGTATCTGGCCTTAGCCGGCGGTGACCCGAACTCTTTCGATCTCAGCCTTAGGCGCCGACATCATAAAATCCAGCTGAACTTTAGCCTGGCTGACGCCCTCTGGTGAGGCTTCATAGCGCCACTGACTCAGGGCCTTGACCGCTTCGACGTCAAACACACCGGCAGGGGATGACTCGATAACAGACACATTACTGACTTTGCCCTGCTTGTCGATATCAAAGGCTAGCTGCACATAGCCCTCGATACTTTGTTTCGCCGCCTCGGCCGGATAGACTGGCTCGATGCGCATCACAGGGCTTGGGGCCTTGGCCTTGTCCTGGTGTTTGTCATTATGCTTGTCGCCCGCGATGGCGCTCTGGTTGATTAAGGCGCCTGACAGGCCCAGTGTAAGTGCCAGACCTAAAATGGCGAGGGGCCGCTTGGTGTGTGTTTTCTTCATTTGCATGATCCGCTCCTTGAGGATGGTCTTGTTTCCATAGTGAGTGTGTAGCATGCCCTGGTGGGCCTGCTGGGAGTAGGCCAATAGCGTTTGGCTATAGGCAATTCTTTGTTGTTTATCCATGTGGGTGGTGACCTCGGCATCGCAGGCTAGCTCCTGATCGTCACGAAAACGACGATAGGCCAGCCAGCACACAGGGTTGAACCAGAAGAGCGTTGCCAGCAGGTAGCCAAAGAGGTTGGCTGCTATGTCGTGGCGGGTTAGATGCTTAAGCTCATGGCTGAGTACCGCCGCCTGTTGTGACGGGGCGAGCTGTGTAAAACCTGTCGGCACCAAGATCACTGGCTTAAACAGTCCCGCGAGCATGGGCGAATCTATCTCTGGGTGGCACTTGATCACCAGAGAGGTCTCGCGCCCAGTCAGAGATAGCGGACCCTGGCTCAATGCTTGTGGCAGCTCGATCGCTTCGGCTCGATTGCTCAGGCGTTTAAGCTGAGTCGCCTGATAGAGCAGGGCACCAAGCAGTGCCAGACTGCCCAGCAGCCAGATGCTGGCCAATATCAGGTTTAGTGTCGGGTTCTCGCCCTGGGATAACAGCTCGCTCGCCAGCACGCGATAGTGCTGTAGCTGTTCAAGTGAGGGGCTGGCAAGCCTGGCGGGAACCAGCAGACCCAGTAGTGTGCCCGCCAACAACAAGGGCACCGAGGCCCAGAGCATGTAGGTGTTGTGGGCACCCAGACGCGCCAGCAGGGGCCTGTGCAGCAACAGGATAACCGCGCACAGCAGGGTTAGCGGTAGCATCAGATTTATGATTAGCGAGATCATCAGGATTGCTCCTCTTCCCAGTTATCGATGAGTGCCTTAAGTTCGGCGATATCCTCTGGGCTCAGCTGTTTCTGCTTGGCAAAGCCAGCCACCAGGGGAGCGACCTTACCGGCGAACACCCGCTCCACGAAAGACTGGCTCTCCTTGAGTTGATACTCGCTCTGATCGATCAGCGGGAAGTAGCGATAGGCTCTACCTTGCTTCTCAAAGCCCAGGGCCTGTTTCTTCACCAGGCGGTTGAGCAGTGTCTTCACGGTTTTTTCGTGCATGCCCTGGCTGCTGGCCAGCGCCTCTACCACCTCGCTGGCGCCTAAGGGCGAGTCTTGCCATAGGATGTTGAGTACCGACAGTTCGGCGTTGCTAATCTCTTTCATGATAGGACCGTCTTTACGATTACGTTTGTAATTTTCAATTAAGATTACATCTGTAATCCAAAGCGTCAAGGAATTTTTCAGTCTTAATTTTTGTAAATCATCCGCTCCCTCTGGGTAACTTTGTAGTAATATCTGCTGGAAATCACTGGTGTTTAGTGATTCACACTGCAAATAGCCGCAGATTGTTATCGGTTTGTCGGCTATCTTTGTTTGCTATCTGGGTGTCGCAGCATTGAGGATGAGGTAGATAAAATGGATTTTTCACTACAGGTATTCACTCCGGCGTTGGCCAAAGGGTTGACGCTTGGCCTGTTCGCACTACCCCTGTTCGCGCAGCCCTTGGACGCGACCGCCACCGAGCTGGCACAGATGTCATCACGGGCCCATGTCCAGCCCAGTCAATTGACGATCTTCAAGCAGAACCTTGGCCTGCATTCCCCGCCAACTGGCGCCTGGCCTACAGTGAGCAGCGTGGCGATATGTTTTCGGCCGAGTTTGTGCCCGCCCAGGAGATGCTGGCCCATTGGTCGTCGCTCTACTGCGTGCAGGGGTTTAAGGCGATGGCGCAGCGTATCGACCCCGAGGCCTTTCTCGACGGTTTTGCCGAGCAGTATCGCCATACCTGCGAGGGGGAGATGCAATACCAGAAACTGGGCGCCAGCGAGCTCGGCGGTAAGGCGAGCTATAGCGCCATGTTGACCTGCGATAAGATGCCGCAGACCCACAGAGGCGAGCAGGGCATAGATAAGCCGGTCGGCGAGATAGGTCACTATACTGTGATTGCCGGCAAGGAAGATCTGTTTCTGCTGCATCAATCGGCGCGGGGCGAAGCCTTGCTATCTCTCTCCTCCCTTAAGGTAGCGCCGCCCATCGAGCGCATCGCCGATATGTCGGGCCTTAGATAACGCCTGCTTGGCCCTTGCTTGCGACTGTGCTTTAGCCTGGGCTAACAATGGCCGCATTTGTGGTTGTTTTTAGGCCAATTTGTTGTCATGTTAGTCAAGTTTTAGGCGCTCGCCCTTGTCCTTACCGGGAGCTTTCTCGGCAAGGCGCGGTGAGTTCTCACTCCTTCACACATGATTAACGGGCCATAATGAAAAATAATACTCTGCTCCCCCTCGCCGCACTGACGGCTGCTCTCTTGTCGCCATCCCTGTTTGCCAATGATGTGACAGTGATCCATGCCGGCACTCTGCTGGCCGACCCGGCCGCCAAGCCGCTCAGCGAACAGACCCTGGTGATCACCGACGGTAAGATTAGCCAGGTTGCCCCCGGTTATCTGAGCGTCGAGACCGTCGCGCCCGGCGCTAAGTATGTGGATCTCAAGCAGGGCTTTGTGATGCCGGGTCTGATGGATATGCATGTGCATCTACAAGGTGAGCTAGGGCCCAAGAATGATAGCCAGCGCCTTAGGATGTCAGACGCCGATGTGGCGATGCAGAGCGCCTATTTCGCCAATAAGACCCTGATGGCGGGCTTTACCACGGTTAGGGATCTCGGCGCCAAGCCGGAGCAGATGTATGCCCTGCGTGACGCGATTGCTAAGGGGTGGATAGACGGACCGCGTATCATCGCCTCGGGCGGGGTGTCGGTGACTGGCGGCCATGGCGATGTGGACGGCATGAGCCCGGATCTGCTGGATAAGTTCACCACTAAGACCATCTGCGACGGTCCCTATGACTGTCGCCGCGCCACCCGCCGCGCCATCAAGTTTGGTGCCGATGTTATCAAGATCACCTCCACCGGTGGCGTCTTGTCGGATACCGACACAGGCACTGGCCAGCAGATGAACGATGATGAGATCAAAGAAATTGTAGCGACGGCCCATGCCCTTGGACGTAAGGTGGCCAGCCATGCCCATGCGACAGAGGGGATCAACGCCGCCCTGCGCGCAGGGGTCGATAGCATAGAGCACGGCAGCTACGCCGATAAGGAGAGTATCAAGCTACTCAAGAAGAATGGCGCCTTCTTGGTGCCTACCCTGTTGGCGGGCGATACCGTGGTGCATATGGCCAAGGAGTCAGACTTCATGTCGCCGGCCATCAAGCAGAAGGCGGTGCGAGTGGGCGCCGATATGACGGCTAACTTTACCCGCGCCTATAAGGCCGGGGTCAAGATTGCCTATGGTACCGACAGCGGCGTCTCGGCCCACGGCACCAATGCGCGCGAGGCCGTGTTGATGAATCAGGCGGGCATGAGCAATAAAGATGTGCTGATCTCGGCCACCATCAACGGCGCCGAGCTAGTGGATATGTCAGATAGCCTGGGCACCCTGAGTGTCGGCAAGCAGGCCGATATTATCGCGACTCAGGGCAACCCGCTGGAGGATATCTCGGCCCTGCTGGATGTGGGCTTCGTGATGAAAGGTGGCAAGGTGGTGAAGTCGTGCCTGTGAGTGAAAAAAGATTGTCATTAAAATTCAATTATATTTTTTAAACTATTGATATATTATGACACTTATCCAATAGGGGGCTTAGGAATGGCCCCCTCTTTTATTGGAGCTTTTCAGTCAATTTACGTAAACAAAGGGAACTATATGGAATATTTTATTGGTGCGTTGAAGAAGTTTGCTGATTTCACCGGTCGTGCACGTCGCAAAGAATTTTGGATGTTTACCCTGTTCTACATCATCTTCTATGCCGTGGCGGCAACTATAGATGTGGTGACAGGTCTGTATATGCTGAGCGGTATCTTCTCGCTGGCACTGCTTATCCCAACTCTCGCTATCTCGGCCAGACGCCTACACGACACCGGCCGTTCGGGCTGGTGGCAGTTGATCGGTCTGATCCCGCTTATTGGCGCTATCGTGCTAATCGTCTTCTATGTACAAGACAGCGTTGAAGGCAACGAATATGGTGAAAACCCTAAGGCATTAGCCGAGGCGTAACTTTCCCCTATCTGCGATGAAGGAGGCTTAGGCCTCCTTTGTTGTTTTTAGGCAGTAATGCGGCCCTTTGGGGAAGATGCCGACTCGGGCCATCATGGGAGTATTAGACATTTATACGTGTAGACGTCTATAATGCCCGCGTTCTGTCACAGTAGCCGGGAGAGAGCCTCTCCATCACGCCGCGGGTAAACCGCGGCTTGCCATGAGACAGAGCGTGACCTAATTTAGTCAACCTTATGTGGTGCCCTAGCCAAAATGGCGCAAGGGATAATCGGGAAGCCAGTGAGAATCTGGCACTGCCCCCGCAACGGTGATAGGTGAGAGCTGGGTGCGCCATGCCTTTAACATCATGGCGTTAAAAAAATCTAAGCTCGTCGTTTAAACCCTTTGTTTAGACTTAGCCTCAGTCCGGAGACCGGCCCTTAAGGTGATTTTGAGATTTCGGCGGGCAGATCTCGAAATGCGACCCTGGCGGTTTGATGGACTGCGCCCAGTCGTGACGCCTTGCCCTGTTTCCCTTTTAGGAGTTAAAGGAAAATGGGTACACAACCTAGTAAAATTGCGCTACTGCTTGGCGCCTGTCTGGCCGGAAGCTTTCCTGCCTTAGCGGAAAGTTCGGGCACCCCAGGGCCTGTGGATGAAACCATCACGGTTATCGGCCGCACCGAAAACACCCCTATCAATATTGCGGCTAACGTCAATGTGATCGACGCCGCCGCCATCGAACTCAGCGGTGCCACCAACCTCACCGAGCTGCTGCGCGGACAGAGCGGCATTCAGGTGTCAGATTCAAACTCGGGTGCCGTGTTTGCCATGCGCGGTTTCAGCGCCAGTCAGGCGGTCAACAACACCTTGATCCTGATCGACGGTCGTCGTCTCAATAACATCGATATCGCCGCGCCGAGCATCAGTGCCATCGGGCTCAATCAGGTGGAGCGAATCGAGATCCTCTCAGGCAGCGCGGGTGTGCTCTATGGTGACCAGGCGGTTGGCGGGGTGATTAACATTATCACCAAGGCGCCGAAAGATAACGGTGGCAGCCTGCAGCTCTCCGGCGGCAGCTTCGACACCCTTGAGGCAAAGGCCGAGGGCTCGGTCGCCATCAACGACAACTGGCGCCTCTATGGCGCGGCCAACCACCTCAAGAGCGATAACTATCGCGATCACAATGCTAGCAAGACCAGCTCTGTGCTGGGACGCCTGCAGTATGACGATGAAGTGCAGCAGTTCTTCGCCGAGGCGAGTCATTATGACAACCACCGCGAACTGGCTGCTGCGCTGACCGACGAGCAGCTCAAGGAAAACCCAAGACAAATGGGTGACCTGAAGCAGGGCGATCTCTTTATCGATGCCTACCTGCATGAGATGACCACGGCGGCCCGCACCGGCTATCAGCGCCAGCTGAATGAGGCCTGGGCACTGGGCGCCGACCTTAACTACAGCGACACCCTGACAACCGGGCTAAGCACCTGGAACACAAGCCGCCGCGATACCCGCTCCCTGCTGGAGTTTAAGCCTAAGGCCGTGGGCAACATCAAGACGGATAACGGCGAGCTCAAGCTGGTGACCGGCCTGGATCTCAGTCGCGGCGAGGCGACATTTAGTAATCGCAGAAATGTGCAGAAGTTGGCCAGCGCCTATGTGCAGGCAACCGTGCCCCTCACCGAGAGTTTTAGCTATGTGGTGGGCGGTCGTTACGCCGAGGTGACCGATGAGCTGGTGGACGGTAAAGCCTATCCAAATGGGATCGATCTGGATCAGGATGCCCATGCATTCGAGCTTGGCATCAACTATCGCCCGAGCCAGCAACATAGATTCTACCTGCGGGCCGACGAGAACTTCCGTTTCGCCAAGGTGGATGAGCAGGCTTATACTCCAGAGAGCATTCAGGGGCTCAAGCCGCAGACGGGTCGCTCCTACGAGGCGGGGTGGGATCTGCTGCTCGAGCGCAATACCCTGCGCCTGAGTGCTTATCGACTGGATCTCGAAGATGAGATCGTCTTCGACCCGAGCGCCGAGACGCCTGCAGGTGGTGACTTCCCCGGGGCCAACGTGAACGCCGATGCCTCGCGCCGTTATGGGGTAAGCGCAGACTGGGATTGGCAGGCGACTCAGGATCTAATGCTTGGGCTTGAATACAACTATATAGACGCTGAGTTTACCGAAGGGGCTAACGAGGGTAAGGCGCTCTCCTGGGTGGCCAAGAACTCAGGTCGTGGCTATGTCAGCTACGATGTATATGAGCATCTGCAGCTCTTCGCCGAGGCGGTCTACACGGGTGAGCGTTACATGGAGGGTGACAATGCCAACCAGGGCGATAAGCTCGATGCCTATACCCTTGCAAATATCGCCATTAACTATTCCCGCGATGCCTGGCTGGCCAGCCTGCGGGTCGATAACCTGCTGGACAAGGAGTATGTCAGCTCTGGGTATTTCAGCACCTGGGGTAGCGGTTATTATCCTGGTACGGGCCGGGCGCTGCGCCTGACTGCCAGCTACCGCTTCTAACGCGGCTTTAGCCTTAAAAGCCAGTCAGATCTGACTGGCTTTTTTATTGCCCGCTGTTCATCATAGGGCATAGATCATTTGGGAGTCTGTGGGATGAAATTAAAGTGGTTGCTTGTGCCCGTTATCTTGATCTTGGCCATCATCTTCTGGCCAAGTGGCGGCCCCTCTCTTGCCCCTTTGTCGGGGGGGGCCAGGATCCTCGCTTTTGGCGATAGCCTGACTCAGGGCGTGGGAGCCAGCCCCGGCATGGATTATCCTGCGCAGCTGCAAGCAATGAGCGGACGCGAGGTGATCAACGCCGGTATCTCGGGGGAGACCACATCCCAGGGCCGCGAGCGCTTCGCCCGAGTGCTGGATGAGACGGCGCCGGATCTCATCATCTTGCTCGAGGGAGGCAATGATTTTCTGCGCAATGGCAACGCGGCGCAGGTCGAGGCCAACCTCTCAGCCATGCTGGCACAGGCTCAGGGGCGCGATATTCCTGTGGTGTTGATTGGCGTGCCCCAGAAGAGCATCTGGCTGGAAACCGCGCCCCTGTATGGGCAGCTGGCCGCGCAATATCAGCCGCTATTTATTGAGGATTTTCTGACAGAACTGCTAAAATTATCAGAGGTAAAATCTGATGCGATTCACCTCAACGATGAAGGCTATCGTCGTCTCGCCGAGCACCTATATCAGCGTCTGCAACAGGCAGGTGCCCTATAGCTAAAATGGCCCTGGCAGTAGCCAGTCAATGGGCGTCACCCCTTGGTTAAGTGGCGGAATTTTGTCGCTTATCTTTCGTCCATTACAGGCTGAAAGCTCAAGCGTGAGTGGCAAGATGAATTTATTTAGGTTAATGTCCGTTTTTACCCCAAATCGACTTGACCCAGACAGTCGTTTTATGGGTAAATTCTCGGATAACAAATGGCGCCGTGCCAATAATAAATCAGGTTAATAACTTCTCATGACAGATCTTGAGCATCAGGTATTCACTCAAGTACGCGCAATTATTGCCAATGAAGAACAGGTTATCGGACGACGGGGGATTCTGATCCCGCTGAAGAAAGCCATTATTGCCGATGGCGATATCCGCAATGTGATCGATATAGTCTCTTCCGATCCCGCGTTGGCGGCGCATCTGCTATGGCGCAGCAACTCGGCGGCTAACGCCAGCGTGTCATCGAAGAATCGTTCATTGAAAGATGCGCTGGTGCGCCTGGGCCAGGTCAATATCTACCGTTATGCCTTCACCTTCTACCTCAAGGAGCGTCTCGACGAGTTGCCACAGCCCTACAAGAAGCTGGTATACGGCTACTGGGCGCTCACCGAGAGCATTGCCACCGACGCCGTGGATAGCCTGCATCATATGGAAGGGGTAAATATCAATCCCGATGAGGTGCAGACCCTGGCGCTGTTTAGCGTATTTGGCGAGATCATCGCCTTGACCGCCTTCGCCTACCTGAATGCCGAGTCGGAGCAGTCGTTCCCGCTCTCTATCATCAAGTCGCTGATCGATAATCAGAAGCAGACGCTGACCCTTGAGGCGTTCGAGTCACTAGGACTGGATGAGGAACTCAGAGAAGAGTTTATGATCGCCCATAACCTGCGTCAGACTCGCAATCCAGACTCACCGGGTCTGGTGCTTCGCAGAGTGCTCTCCATGCGCAATCAACTGCTTAATCCGCTCTAGGGCCTGTTGACCTTTTAGGTTCATTTTTGCAGCATTCTGTATCGATTTTATTCAAGGCAGAGTGATTGTAATCTAGTGAGCTACATCAATGAGCGGTAACGTAGTCGAAAAATGATACAGACGCTGCCCGCAGGGTTCGTCTTGAGCACGTTCAACTCTTTGTTACTCGGCTTTTATATAGAATAACTATATCTCAAGCCTCGAGCCGCGATTTGAACGTGCTCAATTAGAACAAAATTTGTTCTCAAAAGGCCAACAGGCCCTAGGGTCTTCGACCTGATAAAAGAAAACCTGCCGAGTGCAGGTTTTTTTGTGCCTTAATTTTAGCTTTTCTGAAATTGCGCCTTTAGTGCCCCTGACGCTCCAGCCCCTCAGAGGTCACCAGATTGAGCCACTGCTGGGCGAGGCGCGCACTGCTGCCGTTGCTGCGATAGGCGCCAAACAGCGGGCGTCTGAGCCCTTCTGATCCCAGTTTTACCGCCTTGAGCGACAGACCATGAGCCTCGTTGATCGACCAACTCGGCAGGGCGGCAACCCCATCCTTGCAGGCGATGCGTTGCAGCAACATGGCGGTGAGATCGCAGCGGATCTGCTTGGCAACCGGCACGCCCGCAGGCTCCATGAAGTGGCGGTAGATATCCAGTCTGTCTAGTGGCACTGGGTAGGTGAGCAGGGTCTGATCCTTAAGCTGCGCCGCCGTGACATAGGGAAGTTCGGCCAGCGGATGATCCGCGGCAACCAGGAGCTTGACCTCGAAATCGAACAGGTGCTGATAGGCGATATCATGGTCGGGAATAGGGTCTGAGGTGAGCACCACATCCAGCTGTCCCTGTTTGAGCGCGGTTAGCGAGTCGAACAGGTGGCGGCTCGACAGCTCCAAGTTGGTGTGGGGAAAGCTGGCATTAAACTGCTCGATCACCGGCATCAGCCAACGAAAACAGCTGTGGCATTCGATACCCACAAAGAGATCTCTCGCCTCGCCGCCCAGGCCATTCTTCAGATCGATTTCGGTTTCTATCACCTTAGGCAAGATCTCTTCGGCCAGATTGAGCAGCCGGGCTCCCTCCTGGGTAAAGGAGAGGGGTTTACTCTTACGCACGAATATCGCCGAGTTGATGCGGGTCTCCAGTTCCTTGATCTGGTGGGATAAGGCCGACTGGGTGACAAAGCGCTTCTTGGCTGCGCCCGCGAGACTGCCGCTCTCTTTCAGGGCGACCAATGTACGTAAATGCCTAAGCTCTATCATTTTTACCTCACATGAATTTGGCTCATGTTGCTCGTGAAATCAATTCGATTGCGAGACAACAGACTAGCACAATAAACTTCTAGACGTCCAGACGCCTGTTTTAGTTTGTTGTGCAATTTCAGTTCTCAAACCTGTATTGCGATGACAGCGAAGGGCGCTAACCATGAATTTCGCTCATCTTAATGCAAAAGGTATACAATATGCAAACTCTAGATATCGCATCATTAGGCTTTCCCCGCATAGGTCGTCAACGGGAACTCAAATTCGCCCTGGAAAAATATTGGCGTGGCGAGATAGACCAGGCGCAGCTGCAATCGCTCGCCAGTGAACTGCGCAGAACCCATTGGCAGTGGCAGCAGGCGGCGGGGGTGAAGCAAGTGCCGGTAGGGGACTTTGCCTTCTACGATCAGGTGCTCACCCTGAGCGCCACCATCAATGCCATCCCGGCGCGCCATCGCAGCGGCGAGCAGGTGGATCTCGACACCCTGTTTCGAGTGGCCCGTGGCCGCGCCCCCACCGGGGAGGCGAGCCGCGCCGCCCAGATGAAGAAATACTTCAACACCAACTATCACTACATAGTGCCCGAGCTCACGGCGAATCAGCGCTTCGAGATAGCTTATGAGCAGCTGTTCGACGAGGTGGCCGAGGCTAAATCCCTGGGGCATCAGCCTAAGCCGGTATTGCTTGGCCCGGTCAGCTACCTCTATCTTGCCAAGTGCGAGGGCGAGCCCTTCGATAAGCTGAGCCTACTGCCCAACTTGCTCGAGGCCTACCAAGCGATTCTGGCGCGATTTGCCGATCAAGGCGTGAACTGGGTGCAGCTCGACGAGCCTATCTTGGCGCTGGAGCTAGATGATGACTGGCTGGCGGCCTTCGAGCCGGCATACAGGGAACTCAGTGGCCAGGGGGTTAAGCTGCTGCTGGCCAGTTACTATGGCTCTGTGGCCCATCATCATGAGTTGATTAAGGAGCTCGTGGTCGATGGCCTGCATCTGGATCTGGTGAGCGATGCCGAGCAGCTCACTTTGTTTGGCACCAGCTTGAAGACGACGCAGGTGCTCAGCCTTGGGGTGATCAACGGCCGCAACGTGTGGGCGGCGGATCTCGACATCTTGGCCGAGCGTCTGCGCGCTGTAGTGGCAGATCTTGGCGATCGTGTCTGGCTGGCGCCTTCCTGTTCGCTCTTACACGTGCCCGTGGATCTGGAGAGCGAAACCGAGCTGACGCCAGAGCTCGCCAATCAACTCAGCTTTGCCAAGCAGAAACTCGACGAGCTAGCTGCGCTGCGCACCCTGTTGCTTACCCCACAAAGCGAGGCGGCGCAGGCGATAGTGGCGCGCTGTGAGGCGAGGCGTCAGGCCCGAGAGCAGGCGGCCAACCCTGAGGTGCTGGCGAGGCTCAAAGCCTTAACGCCTGAGGATTTCAATCGTCCTAGCGGTTTTGGCGAGCGCCGCCTAAAGCAGCAGGCCCGTTTTCGTCTGCCGCTGTTGCCCACCACCACCATTGGATCCTTCCCGCAGACGCCGGCCATTCGCGGCCTGCGCAGTCGCTGGCGTAAGGGCGAGCTGACCGAGCAGGCCTATGTGGCGCAGCTCGAGGCGGTGACCCGTGACAGCATAGCGCGTCAGCTTAAGTTGGGGATCGATGTCTTGGTCCATGGTGAGGCAGAGCGTAACGACATGGTGGAGTATTTCGGCGAGCAGCTCGACGGGGTAGGCTTTACCCAGTTTGCCTGGGTGCAGAGTTACGGCTCACGCTGCGTCAAGCCGCCGCTCATCTATGGCGATGTCTCACGTCGTCAGCCGATGACACTCGCCTGGGCGAGCTTCGCCCAGAGCCTGACCGACAGGCCGGTGAAGGGGATGTTGACCGGCCCAGTCACCATACTGCATTGGTCTTTCGCCCGGGAAGATATCGGCCGTGAGCAGATCGCCAATCAGCTTGCCCTGGCGATCCGTGACGAGGTGGCCGACCTGCAGGCGGCGGGTATCGGCATCATACAGATAGATGAACCGGCGTTTCGTGAAGGCCTGCCACTGAAGGCCAGTGACTGGAAGCATTACCTCGACTGGGCGGTAGCCGCCTTCAAGCTGAGTGCGGCGGGCGCCGAGGATGAGACTCAGATCCACACCCATATGTGCTACAGCGAGTTCAACGCCACCATAGATGCCATCGCCGCCATGGACGCTGATGTGATCACCATAGAGACCTCGCGCTCGCATATGGAGCTGCTCAATGCCTTCGAGGACTTCGAGTATCCCAACGAGATAGGCCCGGGTGTGTATGACATCCATAGCCCGAACATTCCGACTGTGGATCAGATGGTGGCATTGATTGAGAAGGCGGCGACCAAGATCCCTGTGGGACAGCTGTGGGTGAATCCCGACTGTGGACTGAAGACGCGCACTTGGGATGAGGTGGAGCCTGCGCTGCAAAATATGGTGAGGGCGACCAAGGAGTTGAGACGCCGCCTGGGTTAGTCTCTTCTAATCCCCGTTTTTAGACTAAGGGTGACCAGCTTACTGGCCACCCTTTTTTGGGCTTATATTTTGGGGCTAGCGCTTTTGGGCTTAGCGCTTTGGGGTTTAGCGTTTTGGGCTTAGCGCGTTTGAAAATGGCGACGAGTGCTGGTGAAAGCCTAGTGACCTGTGAGTGCCTCTCGCCGTTCTTGTAAGCGCTGCTCAAACAGCGCCTGCTCTGACTCGCTAAAGCCTTGCTTGAGGCTGGCTAAGCTGCTCTCCATCTCGCCCGTGGGCAGAAAATAGAACTGATCTTCCAGGGCGATCTGTGCCCAGACGGCGGCATCAACCCTCTGGCTCAGCTCGGCGCAGGCTTTATGCAACGGCTTAAATGCCAGGTTCTCGCCGGCGAGTGCGGCGCGCTCCAGAAAGCTAATAGCCTCTCTCGGATGGCGTTTACCTTTATCGTCTTCATGGAGCAGACGCAGGCCGTGCGTCAGATCTATGCAGGCCTGCTGGGACTTCTCTATGGGGTGCTCGGTGAGAAATGCTTGATACAGGCTCTCGGCCTGCTCCTTCTCATAGCTGCCCATCTTGGCACTTAATGTCTCGACCCGCTCAAGATGATAGGGCGCGGGATCGGTCGCCGCCAAACGATAGTAAGCCAGGGCCGTGGGGAGATGTCGACGGGTGCCAAGCCCCTCTTCGTGGGCATGACCCATAAGGAAGAGGGCGTCTGTCATCCATTGCTGGGCCAATGGCGTGAGCAGGGCGATCGCCTCAAGGTGACTGTCGTTGGCGCGTTTATGTTTGAGCTGTAGCTCCCCCAACAGGTAGGTGGCGCTATTGTTTTCCATGGCCATCGCCTGTCTTAGGCACTCCTCTGCCTTATCGATATCCTTAGGCAGATGTTTACCTTCCTGATAGAGATGCGCCAGCTCGATGAGGGCAAACTCGTTGTCCTCTGCTTCCTCGCGCATCAGGCGCTCGGCCTCACGTGGCTCGGCCGGGCCACCTTCTCCCCTAAGCAGCATCTGCGCCAGTTGGCTCTTGGCCAGTGGATCGCTGTCGGCAATGGCCGTGAGCAGGGCTCTGGCCCTGATGGGATCCGGCTCGCCATGGCGCGGTTCCAGCAACACCTTGGCCAGATGATATTGCGCTTCAGCATCACCCGCCTCGGCCGCAAGCTCGAGATAGTGCAGCGCCTTGCTGCCGTCGGGGTCGAGCAGTGGGCTCTCCTGATAGAGTCTGCCTAGTTCGCCTTGATGCTGGCTGTTGCCCTCATCGGCGCCAGGTTTCAGCATGGCTTCCAATTCGTGACTGCCACCTTTTTGGCTTGGATGAACCTTCAACTTGAGCATTTGGCGTTGAATCTGGGCAAATTGTTCATCCAGCTCGCCCGCTTGTTGAAACCAATGATTGGCCTTGTCTAAATCATACAGATGATGATCGTCGAGGCTGTAGAGTTCACCCAGGAACTGCGCCGCGTGGGCCATCCCCATGGCGGCAGCGCGCTCCAGATAATCGAGGGCCTGGGCTTCCCGACCGCTGTGCAGCAGTTGGTTGGCGAGAAAAATGACCTCATCCGGGCCGCCGGTGACTTCGATGGGCTGTTTGCTGCGCCAGTTTAGGTAGACCAGCAGCAGGCTGATAAAGAGCAGGGCTAAGATTACCGAGAAAATAACGACTTGCATTGTGATCCTTCACATTATCTATGGCTGAATTGACGTGGCTTTTGGCCTTAGGCTTTTGGTCTTAGGGGATGGATTGTCCTAAATCGCTGGCAAGTGTGCACCTATTTATCTTGTTAAACAAGTCTTTACTGGTGTGGCGTTTGTCTTATTGTTTTGGTCTTAATAGAGTTGAGTGCCCGCCCGCGAAGGGGACGGGCTGGGGAAGGCGGGCAGATGAGTGTAACCTGTCACGTTAAATCGGCGTCACGCCTGCGTAGGAGATGCCGGAGAGCCTTGCCATTTCGCTGTGCCAGGTGGCGATATCGTCCAAGGTAAAGTCCTGCAGGCTGTGATGGCCACAGGCCCTGGCCATCACCTGCATCAGCTCGGTGGAGGCGTCCAGAAAGTTGGCCAGCTGCTGCGCCGACTTGTCGATGTTGAGGCGTTGGCGCAGGTCGGCATTCTGAGTGGCGATACCCGCGGGGCAGTTGTTGGTGTTGCAGATTCGGGCGGCGACACAGCCTATCGATTGCATGGCACTGTTGGCCAGGGCAACGCCGTCGGCGCCTAGCGCCATCGCCTTGACGAAGTCCATGGGGAGCCTCAGGCCACCTGTGATGATGAGCGTCACCCGGCCGCTGGCACCTTGCTGATCCAGGTAGCGGCGGGCGCGAGCCAGGGCGGGGATGGTGGGCACGCTGATGTGGTCGCGAAAGATCTGCGGCGCAGCGCCTGTGCCGCCACCACGGCCGTCGAGTATGATGTAATCGGCGCTGGCATCCAGGGCAAACTGAATGTCCCGTTCGATATGGTTTGCGCTCAGCTTAAAGCCGATAGGCACGCCGCCGCTGAGTTCACGTACCCTATCGGCGAAGCGTTTAAAGTCGGCCACCGAGTTGAGATCCTTGAACCTGGGCGGCGAGATGGCATCTTGGCCCGCCGGAATGCCGCGGATCTCAGCAATTTTCCCCTGGTTCTTGCTGCCAGGCAGGTGGCCGCCTGTGCCTGTCTTGGCGCCCTGGCCGCCCTTGAAGTGAAACGCCTGTATCTTGGCCATCAAGGCTTCCTGATAGCCAAATTGGGCGCTGGCCAGCTCGTAGAAGTAATGTGAGTTGGCCGCCTGCTCCTCGGGCAACATACCGCCCTCGCCGGAGCAGATCCCGGTACCCGCAAGTTCGGCCCCCTTGGCCAGGGCGACCTTGGCCTCTTCCGACAGGGCGCCGAAGCTCATGTCTGACACCAGCAGGGGGATCTTCAGCCTCAGGGGCTTTCGCGCTTCAGGGCCTATGACTAGCTCGGTGTCGACCACTTCCTCTTCGAACAGGGGCTTGCTGGCCATCTGGGCCGTCATGATCTGAATCTCATCCCAGCTGGGTAGCTGATATCTGGGCACCCCCATGGCGACCATGGGGCCATGATGGCCGAGTGTCTTGAGTCCATCTCTGGCGAGCTGATGGATCAACTCGACGCCGGGCTCTTCTTTGGTGGCGACCGCCTTGGGAGCCTGGTTGCCATCTTTGGCGATCGCCTCGCGGCCAGGACCCTCCTTGCCCACCTGTTCGGCGCTAAACTGTTTGTGGGTGCCGTCGCAGTAGGGGGCGTTGCCCGTGTGTTTACAGGCGCACAGGTAGGCCTCGCCGCTTCGCTCGGCGGTAAAGGCCTTGGGGCTAAATCCCGTTCCCTTATGGGAACCATCGCAGAAGGGCTGGCTGTTTGAGCGGCCGCAGACACAGAAATAGTATTCCTTTCCTTTGGTTAGCTCGACTTTCTTGGGCTTGTTATCGGCGATGACGGGTTTAACCATGGGAGCTCCTTAGGCTTGCTGCGCGGCTGTTGTCTTTAGTCTAGGCGCTTTTGCGGCGGGTCGCCGCCTCGCGACCTTTTGTTAGTCCCCTTCGTCATAGTCTCTCGATACTCGATGTGAGTGTTGACCCGGCGCGCCGAAAAATTCACACTCAATTGAATCAATTTGACGATAATCAGGGTCTTATGTAAGGCGTTCTGATTTATGTCATGGGCAATAAAACAGACAGATTTAGTGAGCAAAGGGGAGATTAAGTTGGCGAGGAGTAAGCGCGAAGCAAATAGACAATATGCCTTCGAAAGCGGCCTGACCCGGCGCGACTTTCTTGTGCGCAGCGGCGCCCTGGGCCTGCTGCTGGCGGCGAAGCCTGAGTTGAGCCTTGCCAGCGACGAAGGTTTCTCTCTCACCACGCGCCCCAAAGATTTCGACGTGATCAACCGCGCCGTCATAGAGAGCGTGCAGCTGCACCTGTTTCCCGACGATGGTGATGGCCCTTCGGCCAAGGAGCTGAACGCCTATCGCTATCTGCTATGGGCCATGGAAGATCCTGACAATCGCGCCGATGAGGACAGGCAGTTCATCTTGCAGGGGGCGGCCTGGTTGGAAGATTGGGCCGATACCCAGACAGGACGCAGCTTCCTGGTGCTGAGCTGGGATGAGCAGGAGGCACTGCTAAAAGCGATCGCCAAGAGCCGCGCAGGTGAAAACTGGCTCTCCCTGTTGCTCTATTACCTGATTGAGGCATTGATGTTAGATCCACTCTACGGCGGTAACCCGGATGAGATTGGCTGGCATTGGCTCGAGCATCAGCCAGGCTTTCCACGACCCGTGCCGGGTAAGAGTTATCTGGATTTTTAAATAGAGACTATGGGACCGTTTTTACAGGGATCTTTAAATGGGATTAGCAGCTAAGAGTGAGGCGCAGGCGCCGCAGCAATTTGAGGTGTGTATCGTCGGCAGCGGCGCGGGCGCCGGCCCCATCGCCTATGAGCTGGCCAAGGCGGGGATTAACGTTGTCGTGCTCGAGAAGGGCGACTGGTATACCGAGCAGGATTTCGTTAAAGATGAGCAGTTGCCGCGCCATAGGGTGTTTCGCTCTCAGTTCGATGAGGAGCGCCATGTGCTCGAGCTTCCCGACGGCGAGGGCGGCTGGCGCAGGGAGACCACGGCGCAGTTTTGGGGCGGCAATATCGTCGGCGGCGCCTCGAATTTCATGAGTGGCTATTTTCATCGTCTCAAGCCGAGCGACTTTCGCCTCGCCTCCACGTTTGGGGCTATCCCCGGCGCTAACACGGTAGATTGGCCCATCAGCTATGAGGAGCTCGAACCTTATTATGCCAAGGTGGAGCAGATTGTCGGCGTCAGCGGTCGGGTGGTGAAGCATCCACAGTTAGAGCCGAGATCGACCCCTGATTTTCCCTTTCCGCCAACCGCCGAGCACCCCATTGCGGCGCGCTTCGACAAGGCCTGTCAGACACTTAAGCTGCATCCTCTGCCCATGGCGCGGGCGATTCTGTCTCGCCCCTTTAAGCAGCGTCTGAGCTGCGAGTATTCCGGCTACTGCGGCAGCTATGGCTGCCACTCGGGCGCCAAGGGCAGTTCGCGGGCAGCGCTGCTCAATGAAGCGGTGGCCAGCGGTAATTGTCGCATCATCACCCGGGCCAAGGTGTATCGCCTCAATACCGATGCCGAGGGAAGAGTGAGCTCTGCCGACTATTTCGATGCCAGTGGCCAAAGTCGGCGCATTGTGGCCAAGATCTTCGTGGTCGCCTGCTACGCCATAGAGAGTGCCCGCCTGCTGTTGGCCAGCCCAGGGGAGAAACATCCCAAGGGGATAGGCAATCGCTTCGATCAGCTGGGTAAGAACCTGCACTGCTGCGCCGGCGGCACGGGCCATGGGGTGTTTAAGCTCGATAGGCTACCGGCGGATACGGCTAAGGGGCTCAAGCAGCGTGGGCCCTTCTTTAATCGCGCCCTGCAGGACTGGTATCTGATCGACGACAAGACGGCGTTCGATAAGCCCATAAAGGGCGGCACCTTAGACTTCGTGTTTGACCCGCCATCGCCCACCAGTGAGGCGAACGCGCTCAAGTGGCAGCAGGGCAACCTGCTTTGGGGGACGCCGCTCAAGCAGAAGCTTAAGGCACACTTTACCCAGTCGCGGGACTTTAAGTTCGAGGTATTCTGTGACTGGCTGACCAATGACAATTGTTTTGTCACCCTGGACGATGAGGAGCGAGACAAATGGGGCCAGCCGGTCGCCAAGGTGCGCGCCGGGTTTCATCCACACGATCTTAAGGTGGCTCAGTATCTGGTCGACCGGGGCGTAGAGGTGATGAAGGCGATGGGCGCCGATGAGGCCTGGGGTAATGTGTTTAGCGATCCCACCGCTAATTTGGTGGCCGGCGGTTGCCGATTCGGTACGGATCCAAAGACCTCGGTGCTGAACCCAGATTGCCGGGTCCACGACTGTGATAACCTGTATGTGACCGACGGCGCCTTTATGCCGAACGGCGGCAGTGTCACCCCGACCTTGACCATCTATGCCAACGCCTTTCGGGTGGCCGACAAGCTGTTGGCGCGGCTCGCGAGCGCCTCTGAGACTTCAACCTAAATGTAAATTTTTCGCTTATTCCTCCTTTTAAGGGGCATTTGAGTGGCGATTACTGAACTCTGTGGCTAACTTCAATAGTCAGGAAAGGGAAGTAGATCGTTCATCATGCTTTAGAAAGGAGTTTCTATGCGCCATCTTAATTTCGTTGTTGCGGTAGCTTCGCTCGTTATTGCACTGCCGTCGCTGGCTGCAACCCAGGCCAAGCCTGCGACGCCCCATACCCAGAAGGCCAATGCTGCGGTTCTCAAAGAATTGCCATTTCAAGATAAACAAGACTTTGAAAATGCCAAGCGGGGCTTTATGGCAAAGCCTGATGTCGTCACCATTAAAGACGCTAAGGGAAATGTTGTTTGGGACCTTGAGCAGTACAAAACCTATATTGCAGACGATAAGTCAGCACCTGATACGGTCAACCCCAGCCTATGGCGCAATGCCCAGCTTGGAATGCACCACGGCCTATATCAGGTGACAGAGGGGATCTATCAGATCCGTGGTTTCGATCTTACCAATATCACTTTCATCAAGGGGGATAAGGGCTGGATTGTCTTTGATCCGCTTATTTCACCTGAGACCGCCAAGGCGGCCCTCGATTTTATCAACCAGGAAGTCGGTACGCGTCCCGTGGTGGCGGTTGTTTATAGCCATAGCCATATCGATCACTATGGCGGGGCGACTGGACTGGTCAGCTTGGATGAGGTTGAGTCGGGTAAGGTGGCCATCATAGCCCCCGAGCATTTTACCGAGCATGCGGTATCGGAGAATGTGATCGCGGGCAACGCCATGGGACGGCGCGCCGTCTACATGTATGGCGCACTCTTGCCACGTAATGCCAAGGGCGGTGTAAATGGCGGCCTGGGGATGACGGTATCCACAGGATTGGCCGGACTGCTGCTACCCACCCATGAGATCACCAAGACAGGCGAAAAGTTGACCATAGATGGCATTGATATGGTATTTCAATTGACGCCAGGCAGTGAGGCGCCTGCGGAGATGAACACTTGGTTTCCTCAAGCTAAGGCTCTGTGGATGGCCGAAAACACCACAAATACCATGCACAACATCTTAACCCTGAGGGGCGCGCAGGTGAGGGATGCACTCATTTGGTCGAGTTTTCTGGATGAGACTATTGACCTCTGGGGAGATCAGGCTGAGGTGAAGTTTCAGAGTCACCATTGGCCAATGTGGGGCAATGACAAGATTATTCCCTACTTCAAGAAACAACGAGATATCTATAAGTTTACCCATGACCAATCTGTGCGCCTGATGAACCAAGGTTTCACCGGGGAAGAGATTTCGGAGATGATCTCTCTGCCAAAAGAGCTGGAACAGAGTTGGTCTACCCGCGGTTACTACGGTACCTTGCGACACAACAGTCGCGCCGTCTACCAGCGTTATATGGGATGGTATAACGGCAATCCAGCTAACCTAAACAATCTGCCTCCCGAAGCCGTCGCTAAGAAGTATGTGCAGTTTATGGGGGGCGAGGCTGAGGTCATCCGTAAGGCAAGAGCCTCCTTTGATGAGGGGGAATACCGTTGGGTAGCAGAGGTGATGAAGCATGCCGTATTTGCCAACCCCAAAAGCATCGACGCTAAAGAGTTGTTAGCCGACGCGTTAGAGCAGCTTGGGTATCAGGCTGAATCTGGCCCGTGGCGCTCAGTTTACCTGCAAGGGGCATATGAGCTGAGAAATGGTGTTCCGGCGGCCGGTGGAACACAAACGGCCACGCCCGACACGATTCGAGCCATGACCCCCGAGATGTTGTTTGACTATCTGGCGGTGAGGCTAGATGCCGCCAAGGCGGAAGGAAAGCAGTTTGACATAGAGATCGCCTTTTCCGATCTCGACAGCCTTTATACCCTCACCGTTGAGAATGCGGTGTTGCATCACAGCAAACATAAGGTGGATCAACCCGATGTTAAGCTGGTCATGAGCATGAAGACCATGAACAGCATTCAATTGAAGGAGTTGAGCTTCGATGATGCGATTGCCAGCGGCGAGGTGAAGCTAACTGGCGATAAGGCCCTGTTTACCTCGTTCCTCGGGATGTTAGACGACTTTAACTTCTGGTTTAACATCGTCATGCCTTAGTGATGTTCAAGGCAAGCCTATGGATAAGAAACCACCCTAGAGGTGGTTTCTTTTTTCGGTAATAGGGAAAGGCATTATTTCTTCTATACTCAAGTGGGTAGCCGATTTGCAACAGGAGATCCGCCATGAGTCATACCTACAAGATCATCGAACTCGTTGGTTCCTCGCCCATCAGTTCGGACGAGGCGATTAAGAATGCCATCGCATCGGCCAGTCAGTCGCTGCATCATCTGAGGTGGTTTCAGGTGGTCGAGACCCGGGGGCACCTGGAGGCTGGGCTGATCGCCCACTGGCAGGTGACGGTCAAGGTGGGCTTTACCTTAGACTAGTGATGCCAATCCTAGTAAATAACTGATCACTCTAGCTTGTTAGAACGTCCGATAACGGTGTTATCATTTTTGATTGTAGAATAACTACTTATCTAAAAATGCTGCCTTGTTATCGAAGGTTTTTTCAGCGCTATTTCTGATCACTTACTCACTGTGATTGGTATTAATATCTCCTCTGAGGCGTTTGGCGAGTACCTTTAGATCAACGGCCTAGGCGTCTCTGGGGAGCCCCTTCTCGACGGTGCGGATCACTCGCTGTGTCTTACGGTTGGCCTGATAGTCGCCAAGCCTCTGGCGAGACAGTGCCCAGTCGATATGCTCGCGCACCATCTCATCTACCTCATCGCTTTCCCTGCGAGCCTCGAGGGCGGCGATGATCTCCTGCGAGGCCGGTGCATTGCCCAGCGCGATGGCTATGTTGCGCAGCCAACGTTTGTGGCCGATACGGCGGATGGCGCTCCCCTCGGTAAACTTCAGAAACTCCGCCTCGTTCCAAGCGAAGAGGGTGAGCAGTTCGGGATGTTTTAGCGGATCCCGGGTGTGGAAGTCGCTCTCCTGGGTCAGCGGCGCCTCGCCATTGACCGGGCAGACCAGCTGGCAGTCGTCACAGCCATAGATGCGGTTGCCCATCAAAGGCCTGAACTCTTCGGGAATCGCCCCTTGAAGCTCTATGGTGAGATAGGAGATGCAGCGCCTGCCGTCTACCACATAGGGCTCGACGATGGCGTTGGTGGGGCAGGACTTGATGCAGGCGACGCAGGTATTGCAGTCGGCCTGCACCGGAATGTCTACCGGTAGCGGCAGGTCGATCAGGAGTTCACCGAGGAAGAACCAGCTACCGGCTTCGTGATTGAGCAGCAGGCTATGTTTGCCGGTCCAGCCGAGCCCAGCCTTGTCGGCCAGGGGGCGCTCCAGGATGGGGGCCGAATCCACAAAGGGGCGATAGTTGGGGCGTTCGAGTCCCAAGGTTTCCAGCTCGTTCTCAATCTGTTGTCCCAGTTTCTTCAGGCGGTTGCGGATCATCTTATGATAGTCACGGCCACCGGCATAGCGCGAGATGTAGGCCAGGTTGGGATCCTTGAGATGGGTGGCGAAACCCGCCTCTGGCGGCAGGTAATCCATACGCGCCGAGATGACCCGCACAGTGCCCGGATGTAGCTCCTGCGGGCGGGCGCGCATCATGCCATGGCTCTCCATGTAGCCCATCTCACCGTGATAGCCCTTATCGAGCCAGGCCTGAAACTTGGGCTCTTCGGCGCGAAGATCCGTGTCGCAGATGCCGATTTGCGCAAAGCCTAACGCCTTGCCCCAGGTTTTTATCTTGAGGGCGAGCTGCTGTAACGCTTGAGGCGAGAGGGGGCTATGGTCTGACATACTTGGGCTAAGGGCTAAGGGCTAAGGGCTAAGGGCGAGTGGCCAGGGTGAACAGTGGCGCCATGATACCAGTTTTGCGTGGGAGGAGAAAACTTAAGCCGGTTTGGAGATTGCTTGATACAAGGAAAAAGAAAGAACGAGAGAAAGAGAGCGTCTGGTCTTGCCTCAGCTAGTGCCTATTGCAATTTGGTTGGGCGCTATTTATGTTGAACAGAGCAAGTTTGTAAAGCGCTCAGCATTCATGGCTTAGGGAAAGCCTGTCTATCTTAGACGATAATCAATAACAGGCGTTGGCCTCATTTCCGGGAGAACTATTTGATCTGGCGTAGCGTGCGGCTCATATCGCTGACTGGCTTATCACTGGCAGGCTTATTACTGACGGGCTTATCAATGATCGGCATGTCGCTGCTCTTGTCATCCTGGCCTGTCGGGGCGGCATCGTTGCGCATGCTCACCGAAGAGTGGGCGCCCATGAGCTATCAGGAGCAGGGGCTTCCCATGGGCTATGGCGTCAGCCTAGTGCAGCGTCTTGCCAAGGAGCTCGGTGAGGAGGCCAATATCGAGGTGCTGCCCTGGGCCCGCGCCTTTGCCATCGCAGAGGGTCAGGCCAACGTGCTGCTGTTTGCCACCTCCCTTAATGAGCAGCGCAGCAGGGATTTCGATTTCGTCGGTCCCATAGCCACCACAAGTATCTCTATCTATGCCAAGGCCGATGACAGGGTGACCCCCGCCTCGGTGGCCGAGCTGGACGCTCTGGGCAGCGTCGGCGTCTATCGCGGCTCCCTTGGAGAATCTATCCTGACCCGTCAAGGAGTCGAGCACCTGACGGTGGCCAGCTTTCCACAGCAGTCGGCGCGCCAGCTACAACATGACAGGATACGTTTCTGGTGCCAGGCGGATCTGGCGGTGGAGCGTCTGTTGGCCGAGGTGAATATGGGGCTGGATGAGGTGCATCCCGTGCTGGAACTGGCGCAGATAGATCTCTACCTGGCTTTCTCTAAGGGGACCGACCCTGAGCGGGTGAGTCGCTGGCATGAGGCTTTGGTTAAGTTACAGGCCTCGGGTGAGATGGCCCGTCTCTATCATGCTTGGTTTCCCAAGCTAAATCCCCCGAGCCGTGTCGAGCTGCTTAAGCACGGCGACTAAGGATGCAGCGATAGGGCTTTGTTGCCTGTACTGCAACCTTGCTTTCGTTTTGCTTTTCAGAACATTAGGTATCTAATATGGCGCAGTTACGACCCGATGACTTAGCGCGGTAGAGGGCATCGTCGGCGCGCTTCAATAGATGCTCGAAGCTCTTGTCGCCATCTGTGCAGGCGATACCGGCACTGATGGTGAGCTTGAAGTTCATGTAGACGTCATCGAAGTTGCTGCTCTCTACTGTGGTCACCAAGCGCTGCGCCACATTGAGGGCCTGCTCGGCCGTGGTGCCGGGTAAGATCACCAAAAACTCTTCACCGCCGACCCGCCCCACCAGATCCTGTTTGCGCATCAATCCGTTGCTGATGTTGGCCAGGGCGATAAGCACCTTGTCGCCGATGTCATGGCCATACTTATCGTTGACCTTCTTAAAGTGGTCGGCATCGAACAGTATGATAGACAGGGGTTGGTGGCCCTCATCCTTAGACTTGAAGTAACCCTCACCCTTAGAGTAGGTATAGCGCCTATTGGGCAGCTGGGTCAGATGATCCGTCAGCGCCAGGATTGAGAGCAGCTTGGACTTCTGCGACTGCTTGTAGGCGACGATGGAGAGAATGATCATTATGATACAGCCCAGGACGATCACCGCCAGCTGCAGGTACTTGTTCTGCTTAAGGATCACCAGCTCGTTCTCTTTGATCTTCTGCAGTTCGATCAGCTGCTGGTTCTCGCGCTCTATCTGCTCGGTATTGAAGCGGGTGCGCATCTCTGTGGTGCGGTTGGTCTGCTGGGTGGCATCCAGCGACTTATGGGTCTGTATGTAGCTCAGCAGCGCCTCGTAGGCCTGTTTCCAGTCTTTCTCGGCGACGAAGATCTGGCTGTGCACCATGTGCAGCTGTTCCAGGCCGCGGGCATTCTTGATCTGTTTAAAGGTCTCTTCGGCCATGTCGATATAGTCGAGCGCCTGTTGATACTGGCCATTGGTGAGGGCAGATTGCGCCTGATACAGACGCATGAAGCTGTAGCTGGCGCCTTGGTCCGGGGTGATGCTTTTCTGCGCCGCATCCAGGTAGGGCTTGGCCTCCCCTTGACGATGCAGCTGAATCAGCACGCCGGCGACATTCACCGCCGTGTGGGCACTGGCTTCCTCGCCCAGAGTATCACGCCAGTATTGGTAGGCTTCCTTGTGCTTTTTTAGCGCCGCCTCATATTCGCCAAGTTCCTCCAAGGCGAAGCCTATCTCCGTCTTGATGGCGTTGGCGCCATCTTTATCGCCGGTATCTTCGAAGCCCTTCTCCAGCTTGCGATAATATTTTATTGCCGTCTGAGGATCGCCGAAACGGCGGTAGCTGGTGGCCAACTCGGTGAGGTTGTAGATAGCCCAGTGTTGCAGGTTGAGGGACTCATAGAGGTGCTGGGCGGTGATCAGATCTTCCAGCGCCTGGGCAAAGTTACCCTGGAAAGAGTAGATAGCGCCGCGCAGTGAGCGCGAGTCGGCGATGAGCCGTGGCGATTCTATCAGGTAGGCTTCGGCGACAACCTTGTTGTACTCCTCCAGGGCAATATCGACCTTGCCAAGTAATTGGTGCATGAAGGCGCGGCACAGCTTGAGATCTGTGGTGGCCTCCGCCGAGGCGGCAACCCCTTCGGTGAGCAGTTTCAGATCGGCAAAGGCGATGGCATCTTTGAGTGCCTGCTGCTTGGTGATGTCGTAGTTATTCCAGCAAAGTACCGTCTGCAGCTTGAGGTAACGCTCCATGTCGTCGGCAGTAATATTGGCTGTCAGGTAGCCGAGTGCCTCTTTGATCGCCTGCTGATCTTTATACTCGCCCTGGTCGAACTTTTTAAAAATGGCGTCTATCTCTTCGGCGCTATCTTCTTGCGCTTGGCTCAATGGGCTGAGGCCTAAGAGTGAGAGGCTAAGACTGATCAGCAGCAGAGAAGTTATCCAGGATTTTGCTTTTGTTGTTCTTGTCATTTTTAGCTTTGCCAACCTTGCTATGTGACCATTTAACCATAGCATAAACACTTTTTTTGTAACTATATTATACGGATGACAGTTTATTGACAGTAAAAAGTATATTTTTTATGCGTTTATTTTTAACTTTTATATAACAAAAGTGTCAATTTTGCTTTTCAGTCAGACTAGGGTATAACGTCAGCCTTTATTCTGCGCCTGCTTGTCGGCTCTATTTGGCAAGTTTTGATAGGCGAACCTGCCGCGATGAATGCGGCGCTTTGTGTCGAGAGTGTTTTATGAGTAAACCCAGTCAAGAATATCAGGCGATCGCCGAGCAGGCGGCGCTGAATGTATGCAACACAGTGATCCCCATGGATAAGGTGCCGGCGAATCTGCTGGAGGCCTATGCCAATCTGTTCAATGAGCTGCTCAGCGATGAAGAGGAGAAGTTCGCGGCTGCCTGGAACGCCATGCCTGCCAGCGCCAAGGGGTTAATCGGCCAAGCCGAATTCCACGGCTTCTATATCGCCAATTCTTGGTTGCAGCTAAGCCGTGTCGCCCAGGATATTGCCGAGTTGGCCGACAGCGACGAGGCGATCGAGGAGAAGGAGTACAACAACATCTTCACCCGCCTGGCGGAAGCCTCGCTCAAGGAGAGTGTGAAGAAGCTGAAGAAGGCGCGCACCGACCGCGCCCTGCTCAACAGCATCAAGGCGGTCATCGCCGGCCGATAATTGATAACTGTGCGCTACTTTACCGAGGCTATCTCAGCCTCTGTCAGGTAGCGCCATTCACCCGGTGCCAGACTCTCGTCCAGCACTATCTCGCCAACAGATTCCCTGTGTAGTCCCACCACCTTGTTGCCGACGGCGGCAAACATCCGCTTCACCTGATGATACTTACCTTCGGTGATGGTGAGTCTCGCCTCGTGGCTGCCCAGCAGCTCAAGTGTAGCCGGTTTTGTGAGTCCCTCTTCGCTGCGTAGCGCCAGCCCGGTGGCAAATTGCTTGACCCACTCAGCCTTGAGGGGATCGGCAAGCTGCACCAGATAGGTCTTACCGCATTCGCGTTTCGGCGAGGTGACCCTGTGGGACCATTGACCGTCACTGGTGATCAGCACCAGGCCCGTGGTATCTGCGTCCAGGCGTCCGGCGATATGCAGCTCCTCTTTGTGGGGCAGGTCGAGCAGGTTGAGCACAGAAGGGTAGACCTCATCGACGGTGGAGCAGAGGGTGTCCACCGGCTTGTGCAACATGATAAAACGCGGCCCAATCAGCGAGATAGGCTCGCCGTCCAGACAGACCTTCTGGCTCTCATTCAGCTTGAAGCTGCCATCTTTGATGACCTGACCATCGACTGTCACCTCGCCCCTGTGTAGGGCCTTCTTGGCCAGAGAGCGGGTGAGCTGGGTGGATTCGCTGATAAATTTGTCTAGACGCACTGGATTACCCTAAGGATGCTACTTTGGGGCGATATTATGAGGCCGCCGAGAATTAATGGAAAGTGGCAATTAAAAAGGACTCGTCACGAAAAGCGTCAGAGAGGAAAAGAGCTAGCCCTGAAAAGTGTTAGCATGGCAAATTTCAGACACATTATGCATCCTCGAAAGGAGCCGATAGGCGATGGAAGAAGTGAGTGAATTTGACAAGATGGTCAGCGGTCAGGAGTACAACTGCCTCGATGGCGAGCTGCAGAGCCGTTGGCAGGCGCGGCAACAGGCCAATGCCGAGATGAACCGCCGCGGGGAAGTGGACAAAGAGCTGCTGCCTCATCTGGACGCCAAGGCTGTGGTTAAGCTGCCGCTCTATATCAGCTATGGGCAGAATCTGCATGTCGCGCCTCAGGTGTTCATCAACGTCAATGTCACCTTACAGGACAATGCTCCCATCACCATAGGGCGTCAGACCATGATAGGGCCAAATGTGCAGTGCTATACCGCCAACCATCCGCTGGATGCGGCGCGTCGCTGTCAGGGCTGGGAGCAATCCGAGGCTATCCATATCGGCGAGCGGGTTTGGATAGGCGGCGGGGCGATCATTTTACCGGGCGTAACCATAGGCGATGAGGCCGTTGTCGCGGCGGGCGCCGTGGTGACCAAGAATGTTCCTCCAAAAACTCTAGTGGGCGGCAATCCGGCGCGGGTGATACGTCACATTGAGGCGTAATAGGGCGTTAGCGCCAGGGAGAGGAAATCTTTACTTACATATGAGTGACCAGAAATTCGCCCAAGGGTAGCAGATAAACTTGTTTACATTGACCCAATCCCTTTAACATAGGTCTCTTGAAGCAGTTTTTGCACCATTTTGGCTTCGCCATGACAGTCGCATTGCTAACAAAAAAACAATTAAGCATAAAAGGAATTCACATGAAAAAAGTGTTCGTTGGAGGGGTTTGCGCCTCTTTGATTCTTGGTCTTAGCGCTTGCAACAGCGACCAGGCAGAAGTTAAGGCCCCGGAAACCGCCAAGACAGAGACCGCAGTAGCGGTACAACAGGCCCTGACCTCGGGTATCGATTTTGCTAACTTCGACAAGTCGGTACGTCCGCAAGATGATTTTTATGCCTACGTTAACGGCACCTGGATCAAGAACACTGAGATCCCAGGCGATCGCACCAGCACAGGTGCCTTCTATGATCTGCGTGAGAAGTCTCGTGACGACGTTAAAGCCATCATCGAAGAAGTGGCGGCTACCCCTAACCTGAAGGCGGGCAGCGACGAGCAGAAGGTAGCCGACCTGTATCGCTCTTTCATGGACACAGAGCAGCTAGACAAGCTGGGCATCAAACCGATTCAGGGTGAGCTGGACAAGATCGCCGCTCTGGAGAACAAAGATCAGCTGGTGGAATACTTTGCCCATAGCCAGATGATTGGTGGCGGCACGCCGCTGGCATTCTACATCGACATCGACTCTAAAGATTCTAGCCGTTACGCCACTCATATCTGGCAATACGGTCTGAGCCTGCCTGAGAAGGATTACTACTTCAACGAAGCCGAGCGTTTCGTCAACATTCGTAAGGCGTTTGTGGCCCACATCGAGAAGATGTTCACCCTGGCCGGTCTGCCAAACGCGAAAGAGAGCGCCGAGCATATCCTGGCGCTGGAAACCGCTATCGCCAGCCGTCATTGGGACGTCGTCGAGACCCGCGACAGCACTAAGACCTATAACCTTTACCAGGTGGCCGATCTGCCTAAGCTGGCGCCGGACATCAACTGGAACGGTTACCTCAAGACCCTGGGCGGCGACAAGCAGGCCGACATCATCGTCAACCAGCCAAGCTTCATCGAAGGTTTCAACGAAGTGCTGAAGGCTAACGATCTGTCTGTGTGGAAGACTTACATGACCTGGCAGACCCTGACCCACTTCGCCGGCGATCTGAGCACAGATCTTGACCGTGAAAATTTCGAGTTCTTCTCTAAGACACTCAACGGCCAGGCCGAGCAACAGCCACGCTGGAAGCGCGGCGTGAGCACGGTAAACAACCTGCTGGGTGAGGTTGTGGGTAAGGTTTACGTGAAGCGTCACTTCAAGCCTGAAGCCAAGCACCGCATGCAGGAGCTGGTTGAAAACCTACGTCGCGCCTATGGCGAGAGCATCGATGGCCTGGAGTGGATGAGCCCAGACACTAAAGTCGCGGCCAAAGACAAGCTGGCTAAGTTCGATCCTAAGATTGGTTACCCAGATCGCTGGGAAAACTACGACAAGCTGACCATCAAGGCCGATGACCTGGTAGGCAACAGCATGCGCGCCAGCGAGCTGAGCCATGAGAAGGATCTTGAGAAGCTAGGTGCGCCAATCCGTAAGTGGGAATGGCACATGACACCACAGACGGTGAACGCCTACTACAACCCAACCATGAACGAGATCGTCTTCCCGGCGGCAATTCTGCAACCTCCTTTCTTCAACATGGAGGCAGATGACGCGGTGAACTATGGCGGTATCGGCGCGGTGATCGGTCACGAGATGGGCCATGGCTTCGATGATCAGGGCGCTAAGTTCGACGGCGAAGGCAACATGCGCGACTGGTGGACAGAGCAAGATCTGAAAGAGTTTGCTGCGCGCGGTAAGGCGCTGGTAGATCAGTACAATGGTTACTCGGTGTTTGACGATCTGAATGTTAACGGTGAACTGACGCTGGGTGAGAATATCGGCGACCTGTCAGGCGTAACCATCGCCTACAAGGCTTACAAGATGTCACTCAATGGTAAGGAAGCACCGGTTATCGACGGCCTGACCGGCGACGAGCGTTTCTTCATCGGCTTTGGCCAGATCTGGCGTGCCAAGATCAAGGAAGAGGCGATGCGTAACCGCGTGGCGACCGATCCACACTCACCGGCTAAGTTCCGTGCCCTGGGCGCGCTGTCTAACATGCCTGAGTTCTACACCACCTTCGACGTTAAGCAAGGCGATGCCATGTACATCGAACCCGCTCAGCGTGTGAAGATCTGGTAATTCGAGTTTTCTCGATAAAAAAGAGCGCCTTGGCGCTCTTTTTTTATGTCTGTTTCATGATAAATAATTGTTCATGATCCATTCAGCAAGGGTTAAGTGAACCCTGGCTAGATTAAGGGTACAAGGTTTGCGCTTTTACCGAGGACGGTTATGAATAAGTTGTTTAGACCCTTTTTTATTTTCCTGTTACTTGTCTCCACCCGTAGCGCCCTGGCGACCAATTACGACGCCTTAATCGATACCAAAGAGGAATCTGGTTGCTACGCCCAGAAACAGTCCTTCAGTAAAGACCAGCATGGTCTGCACGCCATCGCCAGTAGCTCCGCCGCCCTGATCCGCCAGAGTAGCGACGACCTCGATAGCCTCTATGCCCAGGCCCAGAACGCCCAGCAAGAGCTGACTAGCCTGCTAGAGGGGCTAAATACCCAAGAGAGTTACCAGCTGCTGATCCCCGAAGTGAAAAGCTATGAGCGTGCCAAGGCCAAGATTGCCGCCAAGTTTGACGGCGATGCCAGCCGCATCACGGATCTTGCCAGGGCCAGCCTGGTGGCTAACGACATTCAGGGGCTGATGACGGCGTTTGAGGATCTTCAGCAGCAGGTCCAGGTATTGCAGGTGAAAAACCGTTTCGCCGAGCCTAAGGCCTCCGGCTATCGCGACCTCAACCTGCTGGTGCAGTTACCGCAAACTGGCATGATCGCCGAGGTGCAGCTGCACCTCAAGGCCATCGCCGAGATCAAGAGTGGTGAAGAACATAAGGCCTACGAGCAGATCCAGGCCATCCAGTCCCGCGCCTTGGCCCAATCCCGCGACTTGAGCCAGCTGGAGCAGGCGCAGATAACCAATCTGCGTCAGGCCTCCCACAAGCAGTACCACAAGGCGTGGCTCTACTATAAAAGGCTGGACAGCGCCGAGCTGTTAGCCGCCGCGGCCTAATCTCATTGAGGTGCAGCGTCTGCGATAAATTGGATTAACAATCTGGGCTTAAAGCGATTATACTTGCGGCCATTAGCCCATTTAGAGCAAACGACAATGCACGATCTTATCGAGCAACTCAGGGAACTGAGCGAGACAGTTCCCGTTCCTCTGGAGCTGCCCAGCTTCGATCAACTGGTCGAAGTGGAAGAGCAGATCCTGATCCCCTTACCCGCTGAGCTGAAAGAGTATCTCCTCTACGCCAGCGACGTGATTCACGGCACTTTAGAGCCTGTGACCGCAGCCGACCCTTATGCCCATACCTATCTGCCCGAGGTAACCTCTTATGCCTGGTCTATCGGCATGCCGAGGGAATATATCGCCATCTGTCAGCAGGGCGATGACTTTTACTGTATCGATCAGGAAGGTCAGGTGATGCTGTGGCAAGACGGCGAACTGGCCGAGGAGAGCTGGGAGTCGTTCTGGCAATGGGTCGAAGAGGTTTGGATCCCCGCCTAGGCGCGTGACAAGATTAACTCAAATTTGGATATCAAGATGGCAAAGACAGCTGAATTAAATGCAATAGAAATTAAATACCTGCGTCACTCACTCGGCCTGAGTGCCGCCCAGGTGGGCGAGCTGAGCAAGTGTAGTGAAGCCGACGTACTGGCCTGGGAAGCGGGTGAGGCCGAGGTGTCGGGTCTGGCGGCCAAGAAGCTGCTGGAACTGGATGAGACCATAGAGATGCAGGTGCTAAACACCTGTGACGGCATCGAGGAGCTGTTTAAGAAGGAGCCTAAGCGCCGCCTGAGCTTCGTGGTCTACCCGACACAGGCCATCTACACCCAGTACAACCCCGAGTTCTTAAGCTCGTTGCCGCTGACCGAGCTGTACAACACGGCGGCCTGGCGCATCAAGAAAGAGTGTAAGCTGGTGCTGGAAGTCGAGGTCACCCTGGTGCCGCTGGACGTCGAGGCTTACAAGGCTTATCGCGAGAAGGAAGGCCTGAAAGAGAGCCGCGAGAGCCGCGCCAAATGGGCAGCTACTCAGCTGTGAATTAGCCCCTGATTCGATAAAAAAGCCCTGCTGGTTAAAGCGGGGCTTTTTTAATTATCTTTCATCTTTAAACTGTGTTGCTTCAACGAGCTCAATGCTATCTTGTGCAGATGTTACTTAAAGGTTAACTCCATTTGGACAAGGATATGTACCAAGCCGCCAGCCTTCGCCAGCCTACTTCATTCTTCATTGCCATCGCAGCGCTTATCTATCTGCCGCTGATTGAGAGCCTGTTACCCGGCCTGTTTGGCGCCTACTGGGTTGATCCTAGTTTTATGGCCAAGGCACAACCTGTGGTTCTGCTGAACAAGCTGATTGCCCTACTATTTGGATTGTCGCTGTTGGAGCGTTTTCGTCGTCAATTTGCAAAGGTCGTCAAAGGCAGTTGGCCGTTAACGATTGTTATGGGGCTGAGTTATCTGCTGGGGGCCGTGCAGCTGATCTTCTTGGTGCTGGGTCTGTTTATGAGCCTGGTGTTTAGCGCGCCTGCCAATGAGCAGAGTCAGTTTAAGCGCTATGAAGATTACGCCATCTGGGTGCAGACCGTAGATCCCGGCGCCATGGGCAAGGCCTATCACAGGGTATGGATGCAGTGCGATCTGCCCCTGTGGCGGTATCGATTGGCGCCGATTCAAACCTTGGACTGGATGGGGGAGTATGAGATGAGCCTGGATGAGCATATCTTGAAGATAAGCTCTAGGTTTGACGAGATCAGTTTGGATCTCTCCAAGGTGCCAGACTGCCCGTCTGCTTGATTATCGTTTGCTTCAAATAGCAAAGTGTTTGGCTATTCACTAAGGCCTCATGGCAGTGGATTGCAGCATAATCTCTATAGCGTTAGACATTATGCTGCTAAACCTTTTACGCTTAACTACTCTGCTGCTTGAGCGGCGACGGCCTCGGTTTTTTCCAGCGCGTGGATCAGGGCCGGGCGTGTCTTCATTCTGTCTCTGAAGGCGGCGAGTTTAGGTGGGATCTGCTGCTCAAATACCGTCGCCCACATCAGAGTATGAGCCAGCATGATATCGGCAACCGTTGGGATATCTCCTAGCAGGTAGTCGCTGTCCGGCAGCCACTGTTCGGCGATGGCGGCGGCCTTGTTGAACTCCCACACGGCTGTGGGCAGTATGGCTGGCAGGCGCTGCTCCTCGGGTAGGGCGAACTTATGCTTGCCCATGGTCCACAGGGGCTGCTCCAGTTCGCAGATGATGTAGCTCATCCACTGATGGTAATGGGCGGCTTCAGGTGTGCCGGGTGTGGGCAGAAACTGTCCCTGACCATATTTTTCCGCCAGATATTGGCAGATGGCGGCGGACTCGGTGAGCACCAACTCATCGTCCTTTATGACGGGCACCTTGCCGCAAGGGTTCATGGTCAGAAAGGCCTCGCTGCGGTTATCGCCCTTGGCAAAGTTGATGAAATGAAATTGCCAGTCGATACCCAGTTCTTCCAAAAGCCAGGAGACGCGCAGGGCACGGCTTCTTGGGGTTCCATATAGAGTGATCATCCTTTTCCTCGCTTATCTTTAGGTGAGTAATGAGTGTAAATAAAAATGGCATCCATTTGGATGCCATTTTTGTGACAGTGTATGTTTTACCTATCCTAGTAAATAGCTGATCATCCTAGCTCGTTAAAACGTTCGATAACTATGTTAGGTTTTTTGATTGTAGAATAACTAGTTATCGAAAATCCTGCCTGGTTATCAAACGTTTTTTTACGCTATTTCTGATAGCTTACTTACTGTGATTGGTATTAGAACCTCATGCTCAACTTGGTGTAGAAGTAGCGGCCCATTGGGTTATGGGTGGCAATCACATAGCCGTAGAGGTCTGTGTCGCCGTCGCCGATGGCAAATGGCGGTTCTTCATCCAATACGTTGTTGACGCCGACTGTCCACTTGAAGGTGTCGTTGAAGCGGTATGAACCGGACATGTCCACCAAGAGTTGAGACTCAACCATTCGCGACTTGTTGACCTCGAAGTCGAGTGAGCCGTCGAAGTCGATATCTGGCGTATCTTCAAACTCGCCTATGTAGCTGAAGTTGATGTTGGCGGCGAAGTCATCCATGGTCCAGTTGGTGGTCAGCAACCAGCGATGTTGCGGGTAGCGGTACTCGCCGGTGTAATCCAGCTTGTCCTTCTCAAACTTGTGCAGATAGCTGTATTCCAGACCAAACTTGAGGTCGCCGAAGCGGTCCATCTCCAGGCCGTAGTGGCTGGAAACGTCCACACCTTGAACCTCTTGCGAGCTTAAGTTGATGAAGCTTGAGTGGATCAGGCTGATTGGGCCCAGAGTTTGTCCCGGCTGCGGCGCCAGACGCTCACACACAGTGCTGTTTTGATCGTTACAGTTAGCCAGGTAGATCTCGCCCAGTGGCTGCTTATCGATCTTGTTGTCTTGAGTGATACTGAAGACATCGAAGCCGATATCAAACTTCTGGCTCGGTGCCCAGATCAGGCCCGCGTTCCAGGTTTCTGACTCTTCGGCGTCCAGTTCTGAGTTACCGGCAAATTCTGTGTTGTAGTCCAGCGCGGTACAGTCGACGTTGTCGGCGGCGCAGCGGTAGGTATCGATGAAGAAGCTACTCTCTCTCGATGGGCCAAGACCGATTTGTGCCAGAGATGGCGCGCGGAAACCGGTCGCCCAAGAGGCGCGAGCGGTCAGCTGATCGCTAATTCCCCATTGGAAGGCAACCTTAGGGTTGGTGGTTGAACCGAAATCACTATAGTGATCGTAACGGCCGGCCAGTTGCAGCTCGAAGTTGTCGGTAACCGGGATAGAGAACTCCACATAGGCCGCGTACTGGTCGCGGTCTGCCTGGGCTGATACGGCTTCGGTACCGAAGATCAGGCCGCGCTGGAATTGATCATCCGGGACATCGCTCACGTCCTCTTCACGGTACTCGACGCCCGCGGCCATCATGACTTCACGATCCGCCAGGGTAAAGGCCGGGCCCGTGATGCTGGCGTCATAAGCGGTCAGGTGTGATACACCTTGGCGAACCAGGCTGGTGGTGATGCGATCGATCACATCCTGTGAATTCATGGTGCCGCCAAATGGGTTGTAGTTACCGGCGTCGATTTCGGCTTGCAGGAAGTCGGTGCGCACCCAGCCTTGGGTTCTGTCACCCTTCTGGGTTGATTCGCTGCGGCCTTTCTGAGCCGAGACTTCCCAATCCCATTCATCTATGTTGCCGCGTAGACCGGCAACCAGACGTAGGGTGTCAGATTCTATGTCCCAGCGACGAGCGCCGGCATCCACTGTGCGATAACGACCTATCTCGATATCCTTGCCCCACGGGTTGTTTGGGTGGGTGCCGGGAACCGTTAGCATGGCATCTTCATCCAGCGGAGTCGGCGCGCCGCCGGCCTCAGAGGTGTTGTGCTGGGCCGCGACTTCCAGGAAGGCGGTCATCTCGTCGCTCAGGTGATAGTCGAATTGGGCGATTGCCCCCACACGCTCGGCGGCTGGGATGGTGAGGTTGTATGGACCGTAGTCGAACAGACAGCTGCCGCTGGCGGTGGCCGAATCGGCCGGACAGTCAGGGTCTATGGTCTTGACGCCATCGACATAGAAGTAGCCGGGGAAGCCGCGTGATGAGCGGAAATCTTCACCGCCGTATGGGCTCTGGTTGGCGGTGCCGAAGCGGCCCATCTCGGTGGCGGCGAGTGTGCTGTTTTTGAAGTAATCGAGAATGATAGAGGCGCTGCCCTTATCGGACTGCATGCCCCACAGCATAGAGCCGCTCTGCTCGTCATAGCCTGAGCCAGAGGCTTCGCCGTAGCCCAGGTTGACTTCGATACCTTCGAAGTTTTTACGCAGAATGATGTTGACCACACCAGCGATGGCGTCTGAACCATAGATGGCCGAGGCGCCATCTTTAAGGATATCGATACGCTCGATGGCGGATACCGGAATATTGTTGATGTCGACGAAGGAGTTAGTGATCCCTTCGGCGAATGAGCTGATGGCCACACGGCGACCGTTGATCAGTACCAGAGTAGCGTCTGGGCCCATGCCGCGCAGACTGATAGAAGCCGCGCCGTTGGCGGTAGAGTCCTGGCTGTTACCACGGGTCGAGAAGGCGCCCGCGCCGTTGGCTGGCATGCGTTCCAGCAGTTGTTGTAGGTTGTCGAAACCCATGTTGGCGATATCGTCTTTGTTGATCGACTGGATTGGCGATGGGCCTTCGATATCGGTACGTTTAATGCGAGAGCCTGTGACTTCGATGCGCTCGACGCCTTCGTCGGCCGCATAAACATGTGGGGTTAGCGCAATGGTAATGGCGATAGCGCAGGCGCTGGGCCAATATTGAGGTCTTTTCATGTTCATCCCTTTTGAATCATTATATTTTTAATTCAGTGACTACCACTCAACTACCGCCACCATTTGTTACATTAACGTTACTAAACTAATTCCTTAAGTAACAAAGTCAATAGGGCGAATTGATAACAAATGTAAATAAATAAACCCATGAATTTGATTGATTAATACAAAGGCTCTTGGCATTGTCATAGCTCGGTTCCCGTCAGACCTATGGGGAGATGTAAATAAAATGGAAGAAAAAACACTGCTCGAGGCACGCTTTCACCACAAGCTTGGGCACTATTGGCTGACCTCGGGGGCGGTAGTGCTTGCCGTCTCCGTCGTCGGGATCCCGCTCTTGCTGCTCTGGTACCCCATCGGCCTGTGGGCGACTCATAGATATATCGCCAACATGAGCGCCGAGCTGACCACCAAGAAGCTTATCGTGCGTAAGGGAATACTCACCCGCACCGAAAATACCGTGCCGCTGGATAAGATCACCGACATGGCGATGATCCAGGGACCGCTGATGCGCCTGTTCGGCATCCACAAGTTGACCATAGAGACGGCGGGGCAGTCGGGCAATGGAGCGCTGATCAGCCTTACCGGCGTCGAGGAGGTGGCCGAGTTTCGCGCCGCGGTGATGGCGCAAAAGAGTGCGCTGGCCGAGCAGAGTCAGCCCGGCGAGGCGAAAGTTGATGTGGACGCCCAGACCCTGGCCTGCCTGCAGAGTATCGACGAGACCCTGAGGCGCATCGAGGCCAAGCTGGCTCAGTCTTAGTTCAAGCAGGCTCAGTCTTAGTTCAAGCTGGCTCAGTCTTAGTTCAAGCAGGCTCGGCCTTAGCATCAGCCGTAGCAGGCCATTGCTGACAGAGCCCTGCCTGGGCAAACAATTTTAGTTTATCTGAAGGAAAATCGAGAGTGGAAAACGTTAGTGTAAATACAACCCAGACGAGCCTATGGCTGCAGGGCCGCCGATTGTTAACCGCCACAGGCCCTGGTCTGCTAATGGCGGCCGCGGCGATCGGCGCCTCGCATCTGGTGGCCTCGACCCGGGCCGGCGCCGAGTTTGGCTGGCAGCTGGCCTGGGTGATACTCCTGGTGAACCTGCTCAAGTATCCCTTCTTTGCCGCCGGGGCACGTTATACGGCGGCAACCGGTGAGAGTCTGCTGCACGGCTATCAGCGCCAGGGAAGGGGCTATCTGCTGCTCTTCTCGCTGCTCAACGCCCTGGCGGCGGTGGCCAGCACCGCAGGCGTCGCCATGTTAACTGCCGCGCTGCTCACCCAGTTTATTCCCCTGCCAATCGATCTGCTGGCGCTGATCGTCTTGGTCGCCAGCCTGCTGCTCTTGGTATTGGGTCATTATCGGGTGCTGGACAGGGTGACCAAGGTGATCATGCTCTGCCTGACGGTGACCACCCTGAGCGCCGCCGCGCTGGCCTTTAACGCCGAGCCTATTCTGGCGCCGGGCTTCGTGTCGCCTTCCCCCTGGCAGTGGGCTCATGTGGGTTTTCTGGTCGCCATGATGGGTTGGATGCCGGCGCCTATCGAGGTGAGCTGCTGGAACTCCCTCTGGCTTTTGGAAAAGCAGAAACAGCAGATGGTGACGCCTAAGCAGGCGCTGTTCGATTTTAATCTGGGCTTCATCACCACGGCGATACTGGCCGTGGTGTTTCTCTCGCTCGGCGCCATGGTGATGCACGGCTCGGGCGTGCACTTCTCGCCTTCCGGGGCCAAGTTTGCCGAGCAGTTGATTCAGCTCTATAGCCAGGTGCTGGGGGAGGGGAGCCGTTACCTGATCGCCCTGGTGGCCCTGCTCTGTATCTTCAGCACCACGGTTACCGTGGTGGATGGTTACAGCCGTACCCTTATCCTGAGTGTGCAGCTACTGCGAAAGGATGAGGTCAGCGAGCGCGGGCTGAACCTGACCATGTTGGCCGTGAGTCTGCTGGGGCTGGGGATCATACTCTTCTTCAAGGGGGCATTGCTGCCACTGTTGCAGTTTGTGATGACCCTGGCCTTCATGACCACCATCATCTTCGCCTGGCTCAACTATCGCCTGATGACCAGTGACAACCTGGCGCCCGGCGATCGCTACGGCGTGGCCATGCGGCTGCTTTCTTGGATCGGCATGACTTATCTGCTAGGGTTTGCGGCTTTATTTGTCTACTGGAAGTTTGTCGGTTAAAAAGCCGTTTAGGGGAACAAGGATGAAGATGAGTGTGTTGGCGAGCAGCCTCTGTCTGCTGGGGGCCATGGCTAGCGGCTGCGCGTCTGCTAGCGAGTTTGTTATCGGGGATAAGCTTGAGCAAGCCGCGGGTGAGCGGGCTAATTTACCCTCTGCGCATGACTCTGTGAGTAGCGCTAACTTTGCCGAGCTAGGCAATGCTTTCGATAGCATCATCGCCGCCAACGAGCGGCCTTTCTATGGGGTGATCGCCCTGATGCAGCACGGTGAGCTGCGCTACGTGAAGGCTAATTCTTACGGTGAGGCGGCTGCGCCGACACTGGATAGTCGGGTCATGTTGGCCTCACAGAGCAAGATGATCACCGCCGCGCTGGTGATGCAGGCGGTAAGCCAGGGCAAGTTGGCTCTGGAGGATAAGATCAATCCTTATCTAGCGTCCAACAATTTGCCGACCTATGACGAGCGCATCACTATCGCTCAGCTGCTTAGCCACAGCTCAGGCATAGCGCCTCAGGGCAAGGCGAATCGGTTCGCGCCCGGCAGCGATTTTCAATACTCCAATCTGGGCTTTCAGGTGCTGGCGCAGCTGCTCGAAATCACCTATCAGCAGGACTTTGCCACCCTGGTGAATACCTTTCTAGGCGAGCACGGCGTCAAAGGCATCAAGGCCCAGCTTGGGGCGCAGCAGGGGCTGATTGAAGGGACAGAGATCGCTACCCAAGAGCCGATGGAATATGAGGTGCAGATGAACCTCCTGCCGGGCGGCGGCATGACGGGCTCGGCTACTGGGCTGCTCGATTATCTCAGGGCGCTCCATGGCGGAAAGCTGCTGAGCGACGAGGCCTACCAGGCGATGATGGCTCCTCAGATACTGCGGCCGCATCGTTGGTCGCACCTCTATTACGGCTTCGGCGTGCAGGTGAACCAGCAGGGGATAAAGGAGTACAGCCATTCTGGTTATCTGCCTGGCTATCAATCCCTCAGCCTGAGTTATCCCGAGTCAGACACTTATCTGGTGGTGCTTGAAAATGTCTCCTGGCCTATTGATGAGAGTAACCAAGCCTTCGGCCTGCACGATAAGCTGCGCCAGGCGCTGCGAGAGACTCTGATGGCCGGTCGCAAGCTTGAAAATAATGCCTCGGCGTCGACGCAAAGTCGGTTATAATGTCGTCGCTATGGCAGGCGCACCCGCGCGAGCCAGTAATTTAAGAATTTAAGTCATGATAAATAACGATATTTTACGCCGTCTACGATTCGTATTCGATTACAAGAATGCCAAGATGATCAAGATCTTCGCCAAGGTCAAACATGAGATGAGCCAAGAAGTCCTGCTCAACATTCTCAAGAAAGAGGCCGAAGAGGGTTATAAGCCCTGTAACGACAAGACCTTGTGCCTGTTTCTGGATGGCTTGATCATCGAAAAGCGCGGCCTGCGCGATGGGGCAGAGATCCCCGCTCCCGTGTCTCAGTTAAACAACAACCTGATCTTCAAGAAGCTGAGGATCGCCCTTGAGATGCGTGAAGAGGATATCATCGAGACCTTAGCCCTGGCGGACTTCAGAATGACGAGTTCCGAGCTGGGTGCCCTGTTTAGAAAACCCGGCCATAAACACTTTAAAGAGTGTGGCGACCAGGTGCTGCGTAACTTCTTGATGGGCTTGTCGATCAAGTATCGCGGTAAGTAAATAATATCATTCGCTAAAGACGCGGCTCGGGCCGCGTTTTTTTATGCCTGGCGTTTGGCTAAAGCCATGGCTGTTTAAAACAACCAGGGTGTGAAAATAATCAAAAAAATGATCGCGCGAAAGGCAACAAAGATCACACTTTGTGGTAATCTTGCCAAAATTGAACGCACAGCCATTCCAACATACCCACAGATAGAGAAAAGGTTACCAATGGACGATAATAAACGCCCGCTATATCTTCCTTTTGCCGGCCCTGCCATTCTTGAAGCCCCCTTGATTAACAAGGGAAGTGCCTTCACCGAAGAGGAGCGTATCTTCTTTAACCTAGAGGGCTTGCTGCCTCACGTGATCGAGACCATCGAAGAACAGGCATCGCGCGCCTACGATCAGTACAAGAACTTCGGCAACGATCTCGACCGTCATATCTATCTGCGTAACATTCAGGATACCAACGAGACCCTGTACTACCGTCTGCTGCAGAATCACATTACCGAGATGATGCCTATCATCTACACGCCGACGGTTGGCCTGGCTTGTGAGCGTTTCTCGAAAAACTATCGTCGTAACCGCGGCCTGTTTATCTCCTATCCCAACAAGGATCGTATCGACGACATCCTCAATAATTCGACCCGTCAGAAGGTGAAGATTATCGTTGTTACCGACGGTGAGCGCATCTTGGGTCTGGGTGATCAGGGGATCGGCGGCATGGGTATTCCTATCGGTAAGCTGTCACTCTACACCAGCTGTGGCGGTATCAGCCCGGCCTATACTCTGCCTATCACCTTAGACGTGGGCACAGATAACCCGCATCTGTTGGAAGATCCTATGTATATGGGCTGGCGTAATCAGCGTATCGGCGGCGAAGAGTATGCTGAGTTTGTCGAGGCCTTCATGGAGGCGGTACATAGACGCTGGCCGGATGCGTTGATCCAGTTTGAAGACTTCGCCCAGAAGAACGCTATGCCGCTGCTTGAGCGTTACAAGGACAGATACTGCTGCTTTAACGATGACATTCAGGGCACCGCGGCGGTGACCGTAGGCTCCTTGCTGGCGGCCTGTCAGGCGGCGGACAGTAAGCTGAGTCAGCAGCGCATCGCCTTCTTAGGTGCGGGCAGCGCAGGTTGCGGTATTGCCGAGGCGATCATCGCCCAGATGGTCTCAGAGGGCATTAGCGACGAGCAGGCGCGCCAGCAGGTGTTCATGGTAGACCGCTGGGGACTGCTGCAAGACAACATGCCTAACCTGCTGCCTTTCCAGCAGAATCTGGCGCAGCAGGTGGCCAAGGTCGAGGGCTGGAACACAGAGAGTGAGAACATCTCGCTATTGGATGTGATGCACAATGGTAAGCCGACCGTGCTGATCGGGGTATCCGGCGCGCCGGGTCTGTTCAGCGAAGAGATCATCAAGGCGATGCACACTCACTGTGAACGCCCAATCATCTTCCCGCTGTCTAACCCGACTAGCCGCGTCGAGGCGACGCCGAAAGATATTCTGCACTGGACCAAGGGTCAGGCGCTGGTGGCAACCGGCAGCCCGTTCGAGCCTGTGGTGATCGAGGAGCAGACCTATGAGATCGCTCAGTGTAACAACAGCTATATCTTCCCTGGTATTGGCCTGGGTGTGCTGGCCTCTGGGGCCAAGCGCGTCAGCAACGAGATGCTGATGGCATCGAGCCGCGCCCTGGCCGAGTGCTCGCCCCTGGCGAAGGACGGCGAGGGATCCTTGCTGCCGGCGCTGGAAGATATTCACTCGGTCAGTAAGCATATCGCCTTCGCGGTGGGCAAGGTTGCCATCGAGCAGGGCCATGCGCTGCCGGCCAGCGACGAGCTGCTGATGCAGGCGATTGAAGATAACTTCTGGACGGCGGAATATCGCCGTTATAAGCGCACCTCTTTCTAACCGCTTTGGCTTAGCCGTTTGCGCGTTAAAAAAGCCGCCTCTGGGCGGCTTTTTTGTGTCTTATGCAAGATGAAATTTTGCTTTGGATCACAAAGCGTTATTTAAGCCTATGATCCTGTCGGCACTTCTTTCTTCGCGATGGCTTTTTTAAGTTTGGCTTAATCTTGGCTGGTAATGCTCGCCGGATAGCTTGCTGCGCCTTGGATCTTGCCCGCTTTGGCCATACCAGGCGGCAAGCCTTTGAATGTAAACTTTTTAGTTGTTTGACTTGCCAAAACCAGGAGCCCGAGATGAAAACATTGATCACCCTAGCCGCCGGCCTGCTATTTGCTGGCGCCGCCGTCGCCATGGATTGTAAAGATTGCCATGAGCCTATCGACCTGACCATGCACACTGAGTCAGAGGCCACGTTGGCAAGCTGTAACGATTGTCACGCCATGAAGGATGCCCATGCCCCCGATGCAGAGGTGCATACCCCAGAGCTGACCATCAAAGAGTGCAGTGATTGCCACGGCATGAACTAGTGGCTGCGCCAATTTAAGAATGCATAAAAAAGGGCCCTCAGAGAGGGCCCAAAGACAAGGTCGAACTAAATAGTTGGACGCTTAGTGCAGCTTACGGCGTCCGGCGATTAGGCCCAGTAGGCCCAGAGCCAGGAAGCCAAGGCTACCGCCCAAGTCAGAGTCACCGCCCTGATCTGGGGTTTCTGGCGCCGGTGGCGTAGGCTCAATACCGTCTGAGTTCACCGTCAGCATGAAGCTGGTGGAGGCGGCGTCAGATGGGTAGGCCATATCGTGTACGGTTACCGTCACCAGAGTCTCGCCATACCAGTCGGCATCAGGTGTGATACTGAAGCTGTCACCATCAACAGTTGCCGTGATGTGCTCACCCGATACCATGATGCCGTTGGCTGTGCCTTTAACATCGTTGTAGGTAACAGTGATGCCTTCCAGCGTGGTGTTCTCTTCCATCATCATGTCGGCAATAGCTGCCACGCTGATATTCGATGGGCTAGAGACCTCATGGGTTACCGTCACCAACTCTGAGTCTGCATACTGAGTATCGACTTTCACATAGTTGCTAGCGCCGACGGCATTTGCCGACACACGCGCCGAGAACTTGAGTGATACCTTTGACTGCTCAGGGCCGCGATAGTCGGCGCAGACCACTGTGCCAGAGCTGATCTTCTCATCGACATCCTTATAGGCGAAGCCATCGTTCAACCAACCTCCTGCAGGGCCGAAGGTGGCGCGCTCACCCCAGTAACCGTGTAGACCGACAGAACCGAACTGATCGTTCTTTGTGTCTAAGGTTTCATAGGCGAAGATGATCTCTGGGCTTGCCTCATCGAAGCTGATGTCAGTTGCGACGATAGTCTGAATGTTGAACTTAGCATCCGGATCAGGCGTATCGTTACCGCTGAGGAAGGCGTTCCACTCCTCACCACCATCCCACTGGAAGATATAGTGCTTATTGGTGATCACCGCATAAACAGCATGCTCATAGCGACCCGTATTCCAGTTGAACATGGTCTGCGGCATTTTCACATCGCCGCGCCATAGTGGTGCCACCATAGTGTCTGGGAAGCCCTGGAAGCTATCGTTAAATTCCAGGTTGTAGTTCCAGAAATCAGGCATAGGGTCAAACTGCACATAGCCGAATGGCGAGATGGCTAACACGTCCTGTCCAAACACCTCTGGGTTGCCATACAGTGGCACATGGGGTAAGCCATTGGCACTGAGTGGGATCAATAGCGTCTGATTCGATCTTCCAGACAGACCTATGGGTTGAGACCCTTGAGAAGGTAGATCGAAGAAGCTACCATCTTCCCCATAAGGTACACGACAGGTCTCGTCAGTAAGGTTGGTGGTAAACACATAGTGGCGATTCATCTCGCTGGACGAGGGCTGCACCGCCGCGATTGCGATATTGTTGCCTTCGACCGTCATGCCTTCGCTATAGTTGCCTATACCGCCCACAGAGACAGAATCTGGAATAAGCACTAGGCCATCGCTTAATTCTGTGTTGAAGGTAAACTCACGCTCACCACCAAGCAGGTTAGGCGCCAGTTCGACGACGAAATCTAGGATGTCACCCTCTTTGGCTGCCGTTTGTGAGGCGCTGATATTGGTGTCACTGCCCATGTGGATTAGCTTGACTGCGAAGTCACCTAGGTTAGTGTCGTTATACTCATCGCTTCCCAAACCGACCATGCCGTAGTAGACATCGCCTTCCTCTGCGCTTGGCAGATTGTAGTTGAGCTTCAGTTGATATGGAGTCATGCCGTCATTGGTAGCAGGCCCTTCGACGGTCAGGTTGCCAGTATCAGCGTCGCCTACCACGGCAAGGCTTAGCTCGAATGGATCGGCGAGGTTCTTCTCGTCCTCATAATCCCACTTCCAGTTGGCAGCGATGGCCCAGTAACGACCCGGCATAGGGTTATTGATGGCGCAGAAGTCACCGTTATCTGTCTGTGAGAAACAGATGGCTTCGTCTAACCATTGGATATCCTCGTCGCCGTTTACATCCATACCTAAGTCTATCGAGGTATAGGCGTGTTTTGGTGCCGATAAGACTTCCCATACGACACGCTTGGTACCTTCGGGCACATCGAAGAAGATAACCTTGGCGCCGCCATCCTCAATTTCCTGACGTGTATAGCCGTCTGAGTAGAGTCTGACGTCGGCGCGCTTAAGCTCGGCGTCGTGACGCTCACCTTTGGTGAGGCCATAGACACGTGAGTTTAGCGACTGTACCTCTTTGGTATGGATCTCTGGTGTCAGGTTGTGGCCCTGCTGGCGATGTATGATGCCAGAGACCTCACTAGGCAGGGTGTCGCCCTTATAGCGGACTCCAACAGGCAGGTGCTGCATCGGCTTGCTGCTGTCGCTCGGCGTCAGCTTAACGCTACCTGTCAGCTGGATCTGCGAAGAGTCGGCGCCAATGGCTTCCACTTCGAGGATCTTAGCCTTGAGGCTGATTGCCTGAGACTCTCCGGCCTTGAGGGTAAAGGTCTTAGGCGATACCTCAAGTTCCAGCATCTGTGCGCCTTCCATCTCGTTAGGCGTTGCCTCAACCGTCCAGGTACCGTCTTGGGTTGCGGTTACCGTACGCATCCAGGTACAGGTGCCAGCACAGCTATCGTGATAGAAGTAAGGCAGGTTCAGGGTGTGAATGTTGCCACCATTCTTAGGGTTAGCGGCGCGATAGTTGTCGACGCTTTCATCCAGAAGCAGTGGAGCGTTGTTGGCACGTGATACGTTGATTACCCCGCTACCCGCATCGCTGAAGCCCGCCGCGACTGGGTCGTAAGGATTACCGTCACGAGCGCGCGTGACCCCTTCCAGTGATGCCGTGGTCATCAGCGCCGATTGGATCTGCGCAGGTGTCCAGTCAGGATGCGCCTGAGTCAGCAGTGCCATGGCACCGGCAACGTGTGGAGCCGCCATAGAGGTACCGCTGATGGCCGCGTAGTCGGCAGGCATGCCTTGGGTAGTGAATGGCATCTCATCGGCCCAGGCGGCGTAAATATTCACACCTGGAGCGGCAAGGTTAGGTGACATTACATCTGGCGCTTCCAGGTTGGGGCCGCGAGATGAGAAGTCGGCAACATAGTCGGCGGTACCTTCTTTAGTGCTGACCTCAGATGCGGTGATGGTCAGGGTGTGACCGCTACCTGCGGCGAGCCAGCTTTGCAGGCCGTAATAGCCGTTATCGCTGTTGCCATAGTAGCTGCCATAGTCGATGTTGATGCCAGGGATGACATAAGGGTCGTTATGGGTCGGTTCTGAATATCCTGGGTTCCACAGGATAAAGCCGCCAGCGCCACCGGCCTGAACATTTACTGCCTTGCTTACACGGGCGATATCGCCGCGCTTACAGACGACGATTGGTGCGGTGGCATAGGGATTGCCTTCTGGGTCGGCATCAAAGAAACCGGCTGGGAAGGGCTCGTTACACATCTCATACTCGCTGCCATAGGCCTTGGCCTCGACAACTGGGCCTGTGTAAGCTTCGGTGATCCCCGAGCCTTCCAGATTGCTAAGTGGCTGATCGCCGCCCGTGGCATTGGTCAGCATCTTACCCTCGACGGCAATAACACGGCCATGCGTGGTGGCCGCTACCGAGGTGAGCCAAGGCGAGAAGTGATCGATGGCGCCGCGTGCCTGAGAGGCATACTGTGGCATGTAGGAGTTACCCGCAGAGGCCGACACTGAGATGCCTGCTTCACGGGCGGCCAGGAAGCCCAGCTCCATAGGATCGTCCCACGGGAATGTGCCGAAGGTAGTCCCGATAGAGTAGTTGATCACATCCACGCCATCGGCGATGGCATCATCGATAGCTGCAAGCAAGGCAGAGCCCTTACAACCAGCATAGCTGTCGCCAAAGCTGCCATCACCCGGATAACAGACCTGATACATGATGACGTTGGCACGAGGCGCGACGCCTGAGATCTTGCTGAATTTGAGTCCAGTAGGAATACCGTCGCCGGTTTCGCCAAGTGAAGCTACCACATAGTCGACATCTGAAAGCTCGTTACCCGCTGCGGTCGAGGAGGTGTGTGAGCCATGGCCGTTGTAGTCTTCACCGTTTTGAGGACGCTTAGGATCCTCGACCTGCCAACTTGGGATATCTGGCTGGAAGATAGGATCGAGATAGCTATCTGTGATCGCCTCGTACGAGCGTACCCCGATTAGCTTATCGTTACACATGCTGGCAAATTCGGCCTTTTCACAGTCACCTAGATAGTGACTGTAACGTGCAGGCATCTGGTGCACGTAGCCATCACCTGCGACGGCGGCGAACGATGGATGATCTGTGTTGATCCCCGTATCCAGTACGCCGACGACTATGCCTTCGCCCTTATACTTATCGTCTGCTGCCGTGCCCATCCACATGCCATCGGCGCCGATATGTTTAGGTCCCACGTCTGTGTGCAACTCATACATTTTTTCCAGGCTGACATTGCGAATGCCTGGCAGTGCAGCCACACGAGCGGCTTGATCTTGGGTCATGCGCATTGCCATGCCGTTAAAGGCCAGGCTATATCGTTGCTTCACCTCGACATTACCACCTACTGTGGCACTGATCTGAGACAATACCTGAGTCTGTTTGTCGGCGAGGTAGTTGGTGTATTGCTTCACCGCACGACTACTCATATCGACCTTGTTGTGGCCTCGTGCATTGAGCATCACGGGGACAGTGCTCATCTTAGGTGAGGTGGCCGCCAGGTTAGGCAGGTCGCCGCGATAGAGTGAAACCGGCTTGTCGCTGAGCTCGACGATATAGGTCTGCTCGCCTGTTAGGCCGGCCTCAAATTTGAACGGCACCTTGCTGTTTTGCTGAGTGGCAATTGCGCGGTGTACGTTCTTGCCGTTGCTGCCACGTTGTTGCAGCGATTCACTACTCTGGATACCGTTGCGCTGTTTACCGGCGCGCAGGTCCTCATTGTATTTCAGGATGGCGTCGGTGATCTCTATGCTGCGCATGTTATGCGTATCAGCATTACTCGACGCGGCGGCGCCGCCAACGCCGGCGGCATAGATGGCCGCTATCGTCATGAGACTTATTTTTTTCAATTTCATTGGTTGTTCCCTTTTCTTTTTATTGTCAAAGCTTGGGCTTGGTTGCAAAAGTAAGGCACTCGTACACCATTCGATTTTTATTGAGTTACTGATGTGCAGGCCAATGCGTAAAAGCTATAGGGGTATGCATAACAGGTATGTGGGGAGGAAAAGAGAAAGCTTAAATCGCCAGGGTGAGATGAGAGTTGATTGGTTTTTTAGGCTGTTAATTTTTCAATGAACAGTGTTTTGTATTGCAATGGATGGGTTTTGTTGTTTTAACTGTTTGTGAGGAGAAACTTTTGTGGAAAGTTTGCGACTCGCATAACAGGCTGCCGTATGTATCATTTGGTAGCAAACTGATACAAATTGTTAATTTTGTGTTGCATGCGACCAATTTGTCTATTTGATTAGCGAATACTTAACCATCAATTATGTTAAGTTTTTGTTTTAAATAGTCTTGGTTGAATTTTGTCCGGAGGCTGATCTTTTTCTTCTGTATCCCCTAAGGCCCGAGTCTTGCGCTTGGTAGGCGCACCCCCTATTTCTCTTGTCTCGCGATAGTGATAGAAATTAAGCCTAGGCTGTATTCAATGCGGCACTAGGCCAAGTTCATATCTGTGGCAATCATAAAAATAACTATAAGAGTGAGATAGATGGAATTACGACACTTAAGGCACTTCATTGTTCTGGCAAGGTTGAAGAGTTTTAGCAAGGCAGCCAATGAGCTGCACCTAGCTCAGCCTTCATTATCTCGCAGTATTCAGAAGATGGAGGAGCGTCTGGGGGCCAGCCTGCTGGCCAGAGATGAGAAGCATTTTGCCCTGACCGAATATGGCCGCTTGGTATTGGCTCAGGGGGAGTTGATCGTCAGCCAACTCGAATACTTGGAATCTGAGATCAAAACCAAACAGGGGCTGGAAAAGGCCAAGCTGGTCATCGGCGCCAGCCCCATTCCGTCCAACAGTATTATTGGCCCTGCGGTAGGCAGGTTTATCCGCGATAACCCGGATATCTCTCTGGAGTTAAAGGTCGAGAGTTGGAGCCGACTCTACAAGCTGTTGCTTAAGGGGGAACTCGACATGTTCATCGCCGAGACTAATGCCACCTTACTGGATCAGCGAGACAATGTAATCACGCAGTGCCTGCCTCAGTCCCAGGCCATTTTCTGCTGCCGTCCCCATCATCCACTGACTCGTCTGAAAACCGTCTACTTACCTAGTCTGCGCGATTACCCTGTGGGTATGCCCAGCGCCATGCCGCAGCTGTTGAGGCAAAGATTTGAGGATCTGTTTGAGGAAGACAGACATGACTTCGTGGGCTTGGTTAAGTATGCCCAGTTTCAGCCGATCAAGTCGGCCATAAAAGAGTGTGACATGGTGGTGATTACCCCTGATATTTCGGTGCGCGAGGAGCTGGCATCGGGAGAACTGGTGGCTCTGGATGTGGTGGGGGTACCGAATATCAAGGCGAGCTTTAGTGTGGTATCGATGAAGAATCGTCGCTTGAGCCACAGCGCCGAGCAGTTTGTCGACTCCTTACTGACCCACTCTTCCGCCAAGGCGGTTGGTTTTTAGCTACTCGATAAGAGAAATAACAAAAGGGCCTGATATCAGGCCCTTTTTTGATGCGAAGATTTGGGTTGTCAATCTCAGCCCTAGCGCTGCTTGAGATTGATATCGCCGCTGATGGTGTTGATCAAAATATCGGCGCTGCCTTTGCCCATCTGGAATTGTAGCGAGCTGCCAGGACCATACTTAGGTCGTTTCGGTTTATCCTGGGTCAGGCGATTGTCGATGTCACCGCTTGGGCCGCCGTCGATGGCGAAGGTCGCATCCAGGTTCGCCGGTAGGCTGAAGCTGATATCGCCGCTGACGCTGTCCAGGCTGGCCTTGGTGGCCAGGGTGGAAACCGACAGGTTCAGGTCACCGCTGACGCTCTGGGCCTTGAGTCGGTCCACTTTATCTAAAGTTACCTTGGCATCTCCCGATACCAGCTCGATAGAGACCTGGTCGGCGCCGCTGTCGGCCTCGAGCTTACCGCTGACCAGGGTGTAGCTGACCTTACCCAGACTCTGTTTGTCTTTGATGTTGCCAGATACTGTCTCCAGCTTGAGCTTGCCTTCAAGTTTCTGGCTGACAATGTTGCCCGAGACGGTATTGATGGTCACCTGCTCGGTGAGATCTTCGGCCTTGATGTTGCCGCTGACGGTCTGCACATTGATGTCACCGGCAAGCTTACTCACTCTGTAGTTGGCCGAGACCCCTTCGCCGTTGAGCTTGAGCTTTGCCGGCACCTTGATGGTCAGGCGTGAGCCCTCCTTGTTGCTACCCGAGTAGTGGCGGGGCAGTTTATCTTCGATAGAGATGGTGCCGGACTTTTGCTCTACCGTGAGGCCTTCGCTCAGCTCATCCAGGGTGCCCGTGATGGAGATGGCGTCTTGATCCCAGGAGAGGATCTCGACTTCGCCGCGCTGCACCTCCAGGTTCAGACGCAGGTCACCTTCGACTTCGATGCGTTTATCCACGCTCTGCGCCGCCAGCACAGATTGGCTCAATAAAAGCAAAGGCAATGCCAGGGTGGTAGTTTTTAGTTGTATTTTCATATCATCTCTCCTGTGGTATCTCGATCGACAGGGAGTTTTTGCCCCTGTTTGATTAATTCAATCTCGCGTTGCTGGGTCCATAGCCAAAGCTGCCACAGCTGTTTGTCAGTCGGGTTGAGCTTTAGCGCCTCATAGATCTCCTTGGCGGCGGTTCTTAGCTGTTCTATCCCTTGCTCGACCGGCTGGCTGTATGGGCTGCTGCGCCAATCCACTCGCTTGGTCAGGCTTAGCGCGTCGACGCTTGCCTTATGCTGGGCCTGAATGGCGGCCAGAGTCTGAATGAGGGCCTCGTTCTCGGCATCAGGAATTGTTGGCCCAAGGCTCAACTTGCCGACCAGCAGCGCCAGCAACAGGGTGCTGGCGATTGCCATGGGACGCCAGTAGCTGCGGGGGCTATCCTTGGGCGCATCGAGGCGAAGTTCGACCCCTTGCCAGAGATCCCGCTCTGGCGTCATCTCCCTCGGCGCATTCTCAATCAGGCGCCTGAGTGTGTCTGCCTTGTCGACCATTAGATCATCTCCTGCAGTAGTTTCTTGGCCCTGTGGTACTGCGCCTTACTGGTGCCGGGGGCAATATTGAGGCGCTTGGCGATCTCGTCATGCTGATATCCCTCCAGGGCGTAGAGGACGAAGACGATACGGGCGCGCTCCGGCAGACGCAGCAGCAACTTGTCCACCCCCTGGTAGTCGAAGTCGATGGCGGCTGCGTGAGTCTCTTCGCTCGGCATAAACCTGGCCCAGAAGCTCTTATGCTTCTTGATGCAGCTCAGGGCCTGGTTCACCGTCAAGCTGTGCAGCCAGGTGGTAAATTGGCTCTTGCCATCAAACAGGGGCAGCTTCTGCCACAGGCGCACAAAGGTTTCCTGGGTGGCTTCTTCTGCCAGCTCGGTCTGGCCGGCCAAACGAAAACAGAGGGCGTAGACGCGTCTGTGATGCTGATCGTAGAGTTGTCGAAATGCCGTCTTGTCTCCCTGTTTGGCGCGCTGCACCAATACGGCATCGAGGAGCTGGTGAGCATCATCTGGACTCGTGAGTGCGCTCAAATCTGTCTTCCCTGTGAGTGAACAATACCTATTAGACATAGGCAGCGATTGAAATGGTTTAAAGCGAAATGAAAAAAAGTGTTGGCTTAAGGTATATCAGCGAAGATCGAATGCCAACCAGGTGGGAAAAGTCGCATTTGAAGAGGTAGAAACATTCGAGGCTATGGTGAAGCAGCCTATGAAGAAACCGTCATTGAAGGAGCGAATGTCGAAGGAGGCAACGGTTAAAAGGGGCTAAGAAAACAGGGCGGATTAGCTGTACTAGATTAGCTGTACTAGCTTAGCCGCCCCATGGTGTCATCTTATAAGCGTTAGGCCTGTTTTTCGTATACCAGCTGGGCACCTACCAGGTCCGCAAGGGCGGTGCCGACCGATTTAAATAGGGTAATGCCTTGCTCGTCTTGGCGACCAGGTATGTCACCGCGACAAAGATCCGCGAGTTCGCCCTTGACCTGGGACAGCTCAAACACGCCTTCCGACACAGGGATCAGCAGCTCGCCAGCTTCGGCGAAGACATTGACCTTGGCATCCACATAAACCTCGGCCTTGACGACCAGCTCGCTGTCGCATTCGCGTCTGTCATGGTTGTGGTTGCCCACCAAGTCCACATGGGTGCCGGGCGCGACCCAGGCGGAATCGAAGAGTGGCGCTGGCGCCCCGGTGGCGCAGCTGATGATGTCGGCCGTGGCGACGGCCTTTGGAAGCTCCTCACAGGCCTTCACCTCTATCTGCGGCGCGGCGGCCTGGATAGCGCTGATGGTCTTATCAACCTTATCCGGCGAGCGGCCCCATACTGTTATAGTTTTTAGCTGCCTCACGCTGGCATGCGCCAATGCCATAAAGGTCGCCAGCCGTCCCGTACCAAACAGCAGCAGATGCTTGGCATCAGAACGCGACAGATACTGGCTCGCCAGCGCCGAGATTGCGGCCGTGCGCCAGTAGGTGACGCTGGTGCCATCGACCAGGGCCTGGGGCTCACCGGTTTCACGGTTGAAGATTAAAATCTTGGAGTAGAGGCTCTCAAGTTCGGGAGACTTCTTGGGATTGCCGGGAAAATAGGTGAAGGCCTTCACCGCTATGGTCTTCTGGTTCCAGGCCGGCAATACGGCAAAGGCATCGCTGTGACTGCTGTCGTCTAACGGAAAGACTTGGCGCTGGGGCATTCCGGCGGGCTGGGCAAAGGTGTCTCTTAGGGCGGCGGTGAGACTGGGGAAGTCCAGCCCCTGGTGCACCGCTTCGGCATCGATAACTTGCATAGTACCTCCTATTTATTTTGGGATATTGTATGCAGTTTGTGATTAAATTGAAAGCTGGGCCATATACTTAAAGCTGATGGTGGATTTTTTTTAGTCAATCGAGCTCGATAAGCGGCTGAATTATTAATAATTCATTAAAGATGAATGTATGTAAGTCGATAGTTACTATACTCAATATTGGAATCAAATTTGGCATTCCAAGGTGTTAATTGTCGTTGAAGACAAGTAAAGCAATAACTTCAACAAAAAGGATCTCCCCCTATGCTCATTCGTCACAAATTACTCGTTAGCGCAGCAGTGTCTATCTGTTCTGTGATAGCGATGTTTGGTTTGCAGCGCTTTTCAGCGGCAAAGCTGGATGATTTGTCCCATGCTGCACAACAAGTTATCGAACTTGAAAAGGATGTTTTGAGTTTACGTCGAGATGAAAAAGACTTTTTTGCCCGTTTGGATCTGGCCTATCTAGATAAGCACAAGATGCAGGCGAGAGAGTTAGACGAGAAGATGGTCAGCCTGGGAGCCATCTTCGATCGGCATGATATCTCCCAGAGCGATCTGCAAGCCTTTAGGCAGAACCTGACCCGTTACGAGTCTATCTTTGCCGAGATTGCCGAGCTGCAAAAGCAGATTGGCCTGCATCCTAAGGATGGCCTCTATGGTGCGCTGCGAAGCGCGGTGCATAACGTAGAGACCCTGGTGAAGGAGAAGAACGAGCCCGAGCTGATGGTGACCATGTTGCAGCTGCGCCGCAACGAGAAAGATTTTATGCTCAGGCGCGCCATGAGTTATCTGGATAAGTTTAATGGCAACTTGGCGCTGCTGAGACAGCAAGTTTCTGGCGCCATGCTCAGCGATTCGGTCAAGGGGGAGCTTAACGCCTTGATCGACGATTATGAGAAGAACTTCAAGGCCTTGGTCAGCAAGGAGCAGGAGCTGGGTTTGGACAAAGACAGTGGCAGCATGGCGAGCCTGCGAGACAGTATTTCCTCGGCAGAGAAGTCCTTGGTGCAGCTTAAGGCACAATCCATGGACGCGATTAGCGATGCTGAGAGCGCAACTGTTACCATCAGTATCGTTGTTTTTATCCTAATTACTCTGGTTTTAATCGGTTTCACTCTGGCGATCATTCGCAGCATCATGGAGCCTGTGCAGCGGATCAGCGATGCGATCTCCCGCATCGAGGCAACCAAAGATCTGACCCTGAGATGCGATACTAAGGTGGATGATGAAATCGGCCAGATAGCCCGTCATTTTAATAGCATGGTGGAGTCGTTTCAGTCGCTGATCCGAGAGGTGCTGACCTCGGTCGAGGTGGTGAATCACTCCTGTCAGGAGCTGTCGGAGAACTCGATGCGTGCCTCGGAAGGGGTGGGACGTCAGCTCAATGAGACTGACATGGTGGCGACCGCGATCACCGAGATGGGCGCGACCATAGATGAGATTGCCAGCAATACCGAGCTGGCGGCAGAGCGGGCCGGCAACACTCATGATAATGCTCAGCAAGGTCAGGTCGGCGTCGAGCACACCATAGAGAAGATCCAGGCATTGGCGGCGCAGCTGACCGATTCGGCCCAGGTGGTCTCCGAGCTTGAGAAAGACAGCGAAACCATTGGCAGCGTGTTGGATGTGATCCGAGGCATCGCAGAGCAGACCAACCTACTGGCGCTAAATGCCGCCATCGAGGCCGCCAGGGCCGGTGAGCAGGGCAGAGGCTTTGCCGTGGTCGCCGATGAGGTGAGAAGTCTGGCGATGCGTACCCAGGAGTCGACCGAGGAGATCGCCGGTATCATTCAGACACTGCAGTCTCGTACTCGCTCTATTGTGCAGCTGATGGAAGCGACCCAAAGGCAAGGCATTGAGAGTGCCGATCAGGCGGCGAGTGCCGGCGCCCTGCTGGAGCAGATCAACGCCGATGTCACCAACATCATGGACATGAGTACGCAAATCGCCGCGGCCATCGAGGAGCAGAGCATGGTAGCCTCCGAGGTGAACAAGAATGTGGTAGTGATCCGCGACATCGCCGCCGAGTCGGCCCAGGCGGCGGATGAAAACGCCAAGGCCTCCGACGATGTGAAGGCGCGCACTCAGGTACTCTATCAGGCGGTGAGTCTGTTTAAGATTTAGGCGGTTGATTTAGAAAGGGGGCTTAGGCCCCTTTTTTTTTGAAATTTATTTGTGAAATGCTGGGTTTATACTCAAATTCTGTCGTCGGGTCGACTAAGCTAGTCTAGAGTGCAGGACAAAGAGAGTGGTCGATGCGATTAAATCACTTCCTAAATATTTTAGCCCTAGGGCTCTTGCTGCTGTCATTTCTGACCGCAAGCGGCATCTATTACCTCATCTACCTGCCAAGAATTGAAGAGCAAGTGATCTCAAGGCAAGACAGAGATCTGCAGGCGGTCCAAAAGGGGATCGCCTACGCCCAAAAAAACCTGGACACCCTCTGCTACGACTACGCCATCTGGGATGATATGGTGAGCTTTGTCGATAATGTATCGCCTGAGTTTGTGACCAAGAATTTGTTTGATAACGCCTTTGAGGCGGCCAATGTCGATGGTTTCTATGTGTTTAACCGCCAAAATCAGCTGGTGTGGCAATATCGAAGTGGCGCCGATTTTGACTCGCAGCAGCTGCCCTTAGGCAAGGTTGGTGTGGCAGGCAAGCTTCTCCCCTCAAAGGTGGAGATGGATGCAGGGAAGCCTTCGGTGCGCAGCGGTCTGCTGCGCATGGGATCTAGGGTGGTCTATTTCAGCAATGTCACCGTCTTGCCCAGTAACGGCGAGGGAGAGGTGGCGGGTAGCTTGCTGACAGTACGTAACGTAAGTCAGGCGATTCATGAGGAGATAGAGCAGTTTAGCCTGATCAAGTTCGATCTCGAGGTGCTGGCTAAACCTGAGCTTTCCGGTGAGACCTCGCTGGGCTTTAGAGAGACACCTAAGGTGGATGAGATCGCTGCCCAGCATTCTTGGTATCTGCATGATGCGCTTAACGTGCCTTCCCTCAAGATCACTGTGATCCACGACCGGAACCTTATCCCCTCTATCTTTACCGTAGAGTCAATCCTGATGTTTTTAAGCGTCCTGGTGATGTCCTACATCGCCATCGTCCCCTTCTCGGCGCTGGTGGTCCGGCCGCTGCGGGTCGCCAACGCCGTGCTGGATAAGATGGCCCACAGAGGTGTGTTACTCACCATGCCTACGGGTTGGGCGATCACCGAGGTGGCTAAGCTGACCGAGTCTTTCAATCTGGTGGTGGAAAAGTTGGAGCGGCATCAAAACTATCTGGAATCTCTCTCTTTTAACGACCCCCTGACAGGCATCGCCAATCGCCGCAGCCTGGAGGTGTTCGCCGAGCGTGCTCATAAACAGTGGCGCGAGGGTAAGGGTGCGATTGGCTTCATCATGCTGGATATCGATTTCTTCAAGCCCTATAACGACACGGTCGGGCATCAGAGTGGCGACCAGGCCCTGATCAAGGTGGCCCAGGCCCTGATGCTTGAGTGTCGTCGCCGTGGCGAGCTAGTTACCCGTTATGGCGGCGAAGAGTTTTGTGTGGTGATCCACGGCGATAACCTGGCGCAGATGGAGCTGCTGGCCAGGCGCATGCTGCAAAGGGTGCGGGACCTCAACATCTATCACCAAGCCTCGCCCTACGAGATCATTACCGTCAGCATGGGCGCCGTGCTCTACGACGGCTATCATCCCGAGTTTGCCGATGACGACTGGCAGCATATGGTCAAGTTGGCCGACGAGCAGCTCTATCAGGCAAAAGAGAGCGGGCGAAATAACTTGCAGATACTGCATCGCAAGGTGAGCCCGCTCTTCGTGGTCGGCTGAGTCAGAGCCTGAAGGTGGTGACCTGTTGCCGCATCGAGTCGGCCAGTGAGGTGAGCTGAGCGATGGAGTGACCCAGCTCTAAGGCAGATTCCGTTGACTGGCTGGCGATATCGCTGATGGCGATAATGCTGCGGTTAATGCTCTCGGCGACACTGCTCTGCTCCTCCGCCGCCGTGGCGATATGGGTGTTCATCTCTGTGATGTTGTCGACCGAGGCGACTATCTCCTGTAGCGCTTCCCCCGCCTTGTTGGTCTGTTGATTGGCATCATCCACCTGTTTAATGCCCACATCCATGGCGGTGACCGCCTCGTTCACCCCGCTCTGCAGCGTCTCTATCATGGTCTCGATCTCTTGGGTCGCCTCCTGGGTGCGCTGGGCGAGGGAGCGAACCTCATCGGCGACCACGGCAAAGCCGCGCCCCTGCTCACCGGCCCTGGCGGCCTCGATGGCGGCGTTGAGCGCCAGCAGGTTGGTCTGCTCGGCAATTCCCTTGATGACACTTAGTACGCTGCCGATATGTTGGCTCTCGTGAGACAGGTGGGTGATCACCTCTGAGGTGCTCTGGATCTGCATCGACAACGCCTGCATGCTGCTAATTGACAGTTGGACGATATCATTACCGTTGGCGGCGAATCGGTCGGCATTTCTGGCCGAGTCGGCGGCGGCCGTGGTGCTCTGTGCTACCTCGTTGACCGTTGCCGTCATCTCATTCATTGCCGTGGCGGTCTGCTCTGTCTCCGCCTGCTGCTGTTGAATGCGGGCATTGGAGATCTGGGTGAACTCGTTGAGGGCTAACGCCGAGTCGCTGACGCTGTTGGCCGCCTCGGCAACGCCTTTGAGGATGCCGCGCAGGTGGCGAAAGACGTCGTTGAGCCCGGTGGAGATCAGCCCCAGCTCGTCCTTATTCAGTTGCTCGAAGGTGACAGTGAGATCTGAGTCTTGCTGTATGGTATGTAGCTGAGTGCGTATGTGGTTGATGGGTTTCATCACGCTGCGGTTGATCCAGACGCCGAGCACTATACTGGCAATGGCGGCCACCAGGGTGATGAGAATGAAGAGGGAGATAGAGGACTCGTAGATCTCGGCGACCCTGTCTTTCTCCTCGCCGGCGACCTTGAGCTGCAGGCTGATCAGTTCGGCGATGGTGCCGCTGATGGGATCGATCACCCGGTAGAGTGGGATAATCTCCTCCCGAAGCTGGCCGGCAATGTTACCTGACTTACCCCCGAGCAGCTGTTCCAGATGGGTGATACGCTGATTGGCCGGAACAAACAGGCGCTCGGCCTCATCGACCAAGCGTTTCTCATCCGTGGTGAGTTCGGTGGCGACGTATTGGCGCCACTTGCTGTCTATGTTGTTGCTTGCTTCCTGCAGGGCTTGATTGGCCTGTTCGGCGCTGAACTCACCGGCATTGGCCTTGTTGATGGCATCGATGACAAATACCGCGTAATCATCGGCGATCACCTTGAGATCTTCTAGCGGAACGACTCTGTCGTTATAGATGGTGACGACACCTTTCTCGATATTATTCATCATGTTGATTGCTAAGATGCAGATACAGATGAGGAGCGAGAGGGGGAGTAAGATGCCGAAAGCCATCTTGTGCTTGATTTGAATATTGTTCATATAGATACCCAAATGAAGGAGTAAATAGCAGAAAGCTAAAACTTATGACGTATCTATAGGTATAGCAAAAGATTGAAATGGGTAAGATGAATAGAAACAAAAAAGCCTCGCAGTGCGAGGCTTTTTTGTGTGGTGCGCTAGGCACCCTCAGAATATGGTGCCCGAACCCGGAATCGAACCAGGGACACGAGGATTTTCAATCCTCTGCTCTACCGACTGAGCTATTCGGGCGACGGGGTGCATTAAAAGGCTTTTGCGCATTTGAGTCAACACATTTTTGCAAAAACTTTGTTTATCTCGCTTGTTTGGATAACTTTTACTCGAAACGTCGATTTTTAGATCAAATGTCGCTGTAAGGCCTCAGGGAGGAGTGAGAAAGGACGTGGACTGGGGAGTTAGTTATTGGTCGTTTATCTCGGTGAAATCTGACTGCTTATAGGCGGAATGGATGGTTATTTCGATAATAACGGACAAGGTGTAACAACCGATAAGGTGTAATGGTAATTTGTGCCGACAGTTGGGCCATGTGGTGGGTAAGAGGCTAGATAGCGAGTAAGAGGCTCCCGAGATAAAAACAGATCAAAAAAAGCCCCGCAGTTGCGGGGCCTCTTAATTCAATTATTGCCAGGCTTACTTGAGCATATCGTTGTTAGGGAAGTTGCTCTGCATCACCATTAGTACGTGATCTTTCAGCTTCTGCTGGCCGAGTTCCTCGTAGGCGGTTGCCATGATCTCTAGGGCGCGCTCGGTAGCAGGAGTACCCGGGTAGGTTTCCAGCACTGTCTGGGCACGCACTGCTGCGGCGCTCCAGGCATTCATCTTGATGTAGTATTCCGCAACCGTGACGGCGTACTTGGCCAGGCGGTTTTTCAGGAACTGCATGCGTTTTTGCGCATCGGCGGCATACTTGCTGTTAGGATATTGCTTGATCAAACGATCGAAGTCTTTGAAGGCGTCCTGGGCGGCCTTGGGATCTCGGTCGGTTCTGTCGATGTTGAGCATGTCGTGGAACATATAGTTGTCCGACTGCATGTTCACCAGGCCACGCATATAGTAGACATAGTCGATATCTTTATGTGTGGGGTTGAGGCGAATGAAGCGATCGATATTGGCAATGCCTGACGCCGAATCGTCCAGTTTGTAGTATGCGTAGATCAGGTCTAACTGCACCTGAGTCTTGTGTGGACCGAAGGGATAACGAGAGTCTAGGGCCTCCAAAGAGCGCACCGCTTTACTATAGTTACCCAGTTCCATAGAGGTTCTGGCTTGAGAATAGAGGACTTCGGGGGAAGATTTGCTCAGTTCAATATCATCTTCGGGTTTACTACTACACGCCGCTAAGGCCAATGACAACAAGGCGATAGCTGCGCCTTTAGCAAAATTATGCATACTTGAATTCGATTCTTTGTAAGTTGTTGTTTAAGAATTTTTCCATTTCACGATAAAATAGAAACAATCCGATTGTAACAGATAGCACTTTATTTTGGACCCCAAAACGCGGGTACGGTTCCTATGACACAAGAGATTAATCTAAAAAGCGAGATCACAGCAACACAAACCGGGCAGAGATTAGACCAAACCTTGGCCGAGTTGTTCCCTGATTACTCCCGTACACGTATTAAAGAGTGGATTCAGGCTGGTGCCGTCTACGTCGATGGTATGGTGCAGACTAAGCCGAGAGAAAAGGTACTCGAAGGCCAGGAAATTGAGATCGAAACCACTCTTAAGGAAGAGATCAAGGCAGAGGCTCAGGCGATCGATCTGGATATCGTCTACGAAGATGACCATATTATCGTGATCAACAAACAGGCGGGTCTGGTGGTTCATCCGGGAGCGGGCAACAGCGACGGCACCCTGATGAACGCGCTGCTGCACCATTGTCCTGAAATTGAGCTCGTCCCCAGGGCCGGTATCGTGCATCGTCTCGATAAGGACACCACTGGCTTGATGGTGGTGGCCAAGACGGTCGAGGCCCAGACCCATCTGGTCGCTGCCCTGCAGGCCCGCGAGATCACCCGTGAATATGAGGCGATCGTGAGTGGCACCATGACGGCTGGCGGCGTGGTGGATGAGCCGATCGCGCGTCACCCAACCAAGCGCACCCATATGGCTGTGCATCATAGTGGTCGCCCCTCTGTGACTCACTACCGTGTGGCAGAGAAGTTCCGCGCCCATACCCGTCTGCGTCTGCGTCTGGAAACCGGTCGTACCCACCAGATCAGGGTACACATGGCGCACATAGGTCACATCTTGGTGGGGGATCCCGTCTATGGTGGTCGTCCTCGTCCACCGAAGAAGGCGACACCTGAATTGATGGAGGCGCTGAACGGCTTTAAGCGTCAGGCGCTGCACGCGGTGCGCCTCGAGCTGGCACACCCCTTCACCTGTGAGATCATGAGTTGGCAGGCGCCTATCCCAGAAGATATGGTGGCCTTGACCCGCGCTCTGCGTGACGACACTAAGGCTCATCCGGTGGAATATTAATGCTGCCTCAAGACTGGTTCATTCCCCCTGGCGTGAAGCTGGCTTTTAGCCGGCGTCAGGGCGGTGTGAGCCAGGCTCCCTTCGATAGTCTCAATCTTGGTGACCATGTCGGGGACGATCCCGAGCATGTTCGCCAAAATCGTCTGCTTGCGGCAAAGGCTCTGGGCATGTCTGGTGAGCCAGCCTGGCTGCAGCAAGTTCATGGTATTGAGCTGGTAAACCTGGATCTGGACACTAACCGTGTCGCCGATGGTAGCTTCAGCCGCAGCGGCGAGCATACGTGTGTGGTGATGACCGCCGACTGTCTGCCTGTGCTTATCTGCGATCGCGCGGCGAATCAGGTGGCGGCGGTGCACGCCGGTTGGCGCGGCTTGTGTAACGGCATTGTCGAGGCCGCTATCGCCGAGTTTGATGCGCCCGCCGATGAGCTACTTGTCTATCTTGGCCCCTGCATCGGCCCCAAGGCCTTCGAGGTCGGGGCGGAAGTCAGGGCGCAGTTTATCGCCCAGCATGCCGAAACAGATGCCTTTTTTACCTCGAGAGACGATAAGTTTTTAGCCGACCTGCAAGGGATCGCCCGTTACCGGGCAGAGCGTCTCGGCATCGCTTCCGTCTTTCAACTGCCACACTGCACCTATAGCATGAGCGCAGACTATTTCTCCTACCGCCGCGAGGCAAAAACCGGGCGCATGGCCTCATTTATCTGGCTGGAAAAATAGCGTAAATTTTCAGCAATTTTTTCCTTGTTGCTTGAATCCTCCTAAAAAGTCCCCATTTATACTGGTAACAAAGCACTGAAGGTTTCCTTCATTCGTTAATTTTTAGGAGGCTGTATGCGACTCGATCGTATGACGAACAAATTCCAGATAGCAATCTCCGATGCTCAGTCATTAGCGTTGGGGCGTGACCATCAGTTTATTGAGCCGATCCATCTGATGATGGCGCTGCTTAATCAAGATGGTGGCTCAATTCATCCACTGCTGACCCAGGCCGGGATCTCGGTCAGCACCTTGCGTTCCGCCCTGAGCCAGGAGCTTGAACGATTACCGCAAATTGAGGGCACGGGCGGCGATGTCCAGCTCTCGCAGGCACTGATTCGCCTGCTGAACCTGTGTGACAAGCTGGCGCAAAAGCGTAAAGACAAATATATCTCCAGCGAGCTCTTTGTCTTGGCGGCACTCGAGGGGAGCGATGCGTTGGCGCAATGTCTGAAGAAGTCTGGCGCTACCAAGGAGCTGCTGGAGAAGACGATAGAAGAGGTGCGTCTTGGCAAGAATATCGACGACCCTAACGCCGAAGATCAGCGCCAAGCGCTGAAGAAGTTTACCGTGGATCTTACCGAGCGCGCCGAGCAGGGCAAGCTAGACCCTGTTATTGGCCGTGACGATGAGATCCGCCGCACCATTCAGGTGCTGCAACGCCGCAGTAAGAATAACCCTGTGCTCATCGGTGAGCCGGGTGTGGGTAAGACGGCCATCGTCGAAGGGCTGGCGCAGCGCATCATCAATGGCGAGGTGCCTGAGGGGATCAAGAATAAGCGGGTGTTGTCACTCGACTTGGGCGCCCTGGTGGCCGGGGCTAAGTACCGCGGTGAGTTCGAGGAACGCCTCAAGGCGGTGCTCAACGAGCTGGCTCAGGAAGAGGGGCAGGTGATCCTCTTCATCGACGAGCTACATACAATGGTGGGCGCCGGAAAGAGCGATGGCGCCATGGATGCGGGGAATATGCTCAAGCCTGCCTTGGCCAGGGGCGACCTGCACTGCGTAGGTGCGACTACCTTAGATGAGTATCGTCAATATATCGAGAAAGATGCCGCCCTCGAGCGACGTTTTCAGAAGGTGCTGGTGGATGAGCCGAGTGTCGAAGACACCATCGCCATCCTGCGCGGCCTGAAAGAGCGTTATGAGCTGCACCACCATGTGGAGATCACAGATCCCGCTATCGTGGCGGCGGCCAGCATGTCGCATCGTTATATCTCAGACAGGAAGCTGCCCGATAAGGCGATCGATCTTATCGATGAGGCGGCGTCCAGTATTCGTATGCAGATAGACTCTAAGCCAGAGCCGCTGGACAGATTAGAGCGCCGCACCATTCAGCTTAAGCTGGAGGAGCAGGCCCTGAGCAAGGAGAGTGATGAGGCGAGTCTGCGTCGACTCAGCACCTTGCGTAGCGAGCTTGCCGAGGTCGAGGCCAAGGCCGCCGAACTTAATGAGGTATGGCATACCGAGAAGGCGGCGCTGGCGGGCACTCAGCATATCAAGGCAGATCTCGAGCAGGCCCGCATGGATCTTGAGGTAGCTAGACGCGCCGGGGATCTGACCCGCATGTCTGAGCTGCAATATGGTCGTATCCCAGAGCTGGAGAAACAGCTGGATCTGGCGGCTCAGGCCGAGATGCAGGATATGACGCTACTGCGTAATAAGGTTTCCGATGTGGAGATCGCCGAGGTGCTGTCTAAGGCGACCGGTATTCCTGTATCTAAGATGCTCGAAGGGGAGAAAGAGAAGCTGCTGCACATGGAAGAGGCGCTGCATACTCGGGTGATTGGTCAGAACGAGGCCGTGGATGCGGTGGCTAACGCCATTCGCCGTAGCCGCGCTGGTCTTGCGGATCCGAATCGTCCTATCGGTTCCTTCCTCTTCCTCGGCCCTACCGGTGTGGGTAAGACTGAGCTGTGTAAGTCGCTGGCGAAGTTCCTTTTTGATACCGAAGCGGCCATGGTGCGTATCGATATGTCCGAGTTTATGGAGAAGCATTCGGTGTCGCGTCTGGTAGGGGCACCTCCAGGTTATGTCGGCTATGAAGAGGGCGGTTATCTCACCGAAGCGGTGAGACGTAAGCCTTATTCGGTGATCTTGCTCGATGAGGTGGAAAAGGCGCATCCCGATGTGTTCAACATACTGTTGCAAGTGCTGGACGATGGTCGTCTGACCGATGGTCAGGGACGCACGGTCGATTTTCGTAATACCGTGGTGATCATGACTTCTAATCTGGGGTCCGATGTGATTCAGGAGCGTTTTGGTATCGCCAGTTATGCCGAGATGAAGAGCGAGGTGATGAATGTGGTGACCCACAGCTTCAGGCCCGAGTTCCTCAATCGTATCGATGAAAGCGTGGTCTTCCATCCGCTTGAGTCTGAACATATCGCTCATATTGCGCAGATCCAGATAGACAATCTGAAGGCACGCCTAGCGGAGAAAGACTTTGAGCTTGAGGTGAGTGACGATGCCCTAGCCTTGATCGCTCAGGCTGGATTCGACCCCGTCTATGGTGCAAGGCCGCTAAAACGCGCCCTGCAGCAAGAGGTGGAAAACCCACTGGCTCAGAAACTCTTGAGTGGTGAGCTGTTACCTGGCGCGCCCATCAAGGTCGATGCCGCGGGTGGCGAACTCGCCTTCCATCAATAAGTCTTAGCCTTATACAAGAAGCCCAAACCTAGGTTTGGGCTTTTTTTATCACTGGCATCAGATTGCATTTGGCTATTATTTGCACTAGTTTGCAAAGGGTGAGATCTCTTCCTAATTTAAGTTTTTATACTGTGAAGGAGTACTGGATGAAAGCAAGGTTAGCAGTTATAGCATCTCTGGCCGTGTTGATGACGGCATGTAGCTCAGCACCAATGCAAAGCAGTGGCCCGGCCTTTGTCGGCGTCGGCAGCGTCGACTATGACAGCCTCTATCACTATGGCTACAACACGGGTTGCCGCAGCGCCGGATACCTGAAGCAAAACCCAGGCGCCGATACCTTAGAAGGAATGAAGGATAAGGTGTTGGATGGTTTGAGCGAGTTTGATAAAGGCTGGGACGCCGGTACTCAGGCCTGTCAGGATGGGGTGAGCCGTTCTATGTATACGGTGAAAGCGAGTGGTTAGATTCGGTCGGTTAAGGCTATTTGGACGGTAACCCTAAAAAACAAGAAGCGACAGGCAGATTCATTTTGGTTGTCGCTTCTTTATTTCTTCTCTACTTTTCTACTTCTCTATATTAGGAGAGAAGTAAGAAAGAAGGGCTGTTTAAATTAGCAGGGCAGTTTAAATTAGCAGAGCTATTTGTCGCAGAAAAGCTTGATGCGCTGTTTCTGCGCGGCGATCTCTGACTGCCTGTCTTCCTCTGTCATACGCACCATTTCACCATTTTCTTCATTCTTACGTGTCAGACGAGTATGTGTCTCGAGCACATTTAACTGATGCTTGGCATTTTCGCAGATGGCCTTGGCCTGCGCCTTATCTTTCTCATTGATCGCTTCGGCGGCTAACGCGGCTTCGCTCTTCTGCTCGCCCTGTTTTTCGACGACTTTAGGGGCGGTGAAGCCAACCTTCTTCTGTTCGATATCTTCGCTATAGAGCTTTTCTGTCTTTGCCTCGGGGGGCTTTTCTTGACTGTAGTGGGTGACACCGTTTTCATCCACCCATTTATAGATGGTCGTTGCAAATGCTGGGGCGCAAAGGAATAGGCTTAACAGTGCGCTGAGATAAAATTTTCCGGTCATCATAGTATCCATATCCAGGCCGGGAGAGAGTGCAGGAGTGACTCATCTGCCAACAATTAGAGGTCCGTATAAAAAGTGAGCTTAAATCTGTGTTATCTTTTTATTTTATCAAGATAACCTTGCTCCTTAGTATATGCAAAATTTAAACAAAGAGACGGTGAAGAACCGTGGTATCTACCTTTTACCCAACCTGTTCACCACGGCGGGATTGTTTTCCGGCTTTTATGCGGTGATCGCCTCCATGAATGGTCACTTTGAGGCAGCAGCCATTGCCATCTTCGTCGCCATGATCTTCGATGGCCTCGATGGCCGTGTCGCTAGGATGACCAATACCCAGAGTGCATTCGGCGCCGAATATGACAGCATGGCCGACATGGTCTCCTTCGGGGTGGCCCCGGCGTTGATCGCCTATAACTGGGCCTTGGCCGATCTGGGCAAGGTAGGTTGGTTGGCTGCATTTATCTATTGTGCCGGCGCCGCGCTCAGGCTCGCACGCTTCAATACCCAGGTTGGTGTCGCCGATAAACGCTATTTTCAGGGGTTGGCGAGCCCGGCCGCAGCGGCGATTATTGCCGGCGCCATCTGGACTGGCACCTATTATGAGATAGAAGGCCAGCAGGTCAGCATATTGGCGCTGCTAATGACAGCTGGTGCGGGTCTCTTGATGGTGAGTAACTTCCGCTACTACTCTTTCAAAGACTATGACTGGCGCGGCCGGGTTAACTTCATGGTGATCCTGGCGCTGGTGGGCTTGTTTGTGGTGGTCTCGGTTCAACCGGCAACTATCCTGTTTATCGTCTTTAGTCTCTATGCTCTCTCCGGTCCCATCTACACCATACGCACGGTGAAGAAGTTAAAGGTGAGCCATGTGGTGGGTGATGAGAACGAAACCGATATAGATATTGCTCAAGAGACTGATGCATCCAAACCAACTGAGCAAGATGATTCAGATACTGATAAGAAGCAGTAACACTTAAGCTTATATTCTAAGCCTATACCCATATAAGTAGCCAAAAGAAGGCGACACAGAGATAAGGCGACATAAGGGGGCTTGCTATATAGTGTAAATAAGCCAACAGGGCAGCCTTGCAATCAGGCTGCTCAGATTTTTGGCAGAGTCGAATTTTTTGTGCCAAACTTATTTTCCGGTTTCAAATAAGCGGGTCACCCAATCGATAGTTTGTGGTGTTGTCGTTACTCGCATGTTGCCTTTGTGTGTGGCTTTTCGCTGAATCTATCTCGTTTTGCGTGTTTTTTGTTCGATCGATGTATTTCGTTAAAAAAGCCCTTGCGCAAAAGATTTGGCTCCCTATAATGCGCTCCCACTGATACGGCAAACGGCGCTACTTACCAAGTGAGTAGGTAACGAATGTCGAGTCAAGGCGATAAGCGGTTCGAGTTTTTAAGCCGGTAGCTACAACGCGAAAGCACAGTAATTAACCACTTAAAAATCTTTTGAAAAAAGCGCTTGACGCCGACAGGGAGAAGCGTAGAATACGCAGCCCTAGCCCGCTGGACTCCAGTATGAGGCGAACGTTCTTTAACAAGATAAAACAAGAAATCTGTGTGGACACTCACAGGTATTGAGTTAATCGAAAACGATTTAAATCTCAATGCAACGATGAGTGTTCATAGCAATATGTACAAACATGTAGATGATTCTTCCGAGTCATTTATGTGAATCAGAATTCATTGAGTCGCTTCCTTTTGAATAAAGAGTGAAGCAAAAAACTTTTAATTGAAGAGTTTGATCATGGCTCAGATTGAACGCTGGCGGCAGGCCTAACACATGCAAGTCGAGCGGTAACAGAAAGTAGCTTGCTACTTTGCTGACGAGCGGCGGACGGGTGAGTAATGCCTAGGGAACTGCCCAGTCGAGGGGGATAACAGTTGGAAACGACTGCTAATACCGCATACGCCCTACGGGGGAAAAGAGGGGATCTTCGGACCTTCTGCGATTGGATGTACCTAGGTGGGATTAGCTAGTAGGTGAGGTAATGGCTCACCTAGGCGACGATCCCTAGCTGTTCTGAGAGGATGATCAGCCACACTGGGACTGAGACACGGCCCAGACTCCTACGGGAGGCAGCAGTGGGGAATATTGCACAATGGGCGCAAGCCTGATGCAGCCATGCCGCGTGTGTGAAGAAGGCCTTCGGGTTGTAAAGCACTTTCAGCGAGGAGGAAAGGTTAACGGTTAATACCCGTTAGCTGTGACGTTACTCGCAGAAGAAGCACCGGCTAACTTCGTGCCAGCAGCCGCGGTAATACGAGGGGTGCAAGCGTTAATCGGAATTACTGGGCGTAAAGCGTACGCAGGCGGTTGATTAAGCGAGATGTGAAAGCCCCGGGCTTAACCTGGGAACTGCATTTCGAACTGGTCAACTAGAGTCTTGTAGAGGGGGGTAGAATTTCAGGTGTAGCGGTGAAATGCGTAGAGATCTGAAGGAATACCGGTGGCGAAGGCGGCCCCCTGGACAAAGACTGACGCTCAGGTACGAAAGCGTGGGGAGCAAACAGGATTAGATACCCTGGTAGTCCACGCCGTAAACGATGTCTACTCGGAATTTGGTGTCTTGAACACTGGGTTCTCAAGCTAACGCATTAAGTAGACCGCCTGGGGAGTACGGCCGCAAGGTTAAAACTCAAATGAATTGACGGGGGCCCGCACAAGCGGTGGAGCATGTGGTTTAATTCGATGCAACGCGAAGAACCTTACCTACTCTTGACATCCAGAGAACTTTCCAGAGATGGATTGGTGCCTTCGGGAACTCTGAGACAGGTGCTGCATGGCTGTCGTCAGCTCGTGTTGTGAAATGTTGGGTTAAGTCCCGCAACGAGCGCAACCCTTATCCTTACTTGCCAGCGGGTAATGCCGGGAACTTTAGGGAGACTGCCGGTGATAAACCGGAGGAAGGTGGGGACGACGTCAAGTCATCATGGCCCTTACGAGTAGGGCTACACACGTGCTACAATGGTCGGTACAGAGGGTTGCGAAGCCGCGAGGTGGAGCTAATCTCACAAAGCCGGTCGTAGTCCGGATTGGAGTCTGCAACTCGACTCCATGAAGTCGGAATCGCTAGTAATCGTGGATCAGAATGCCACGGTGAATACGTTCCCGGGCCTTGTACACACCGCCCGTCACACCATGGGAGTGGGCTGCACCAGAAGTAGATAGCTTAACCTTCGGGAGGGCGTTTACCACGGTGTGGTTCATGACTGGGGTGAAGTCGTAACAAGGTAGCCCTAGGGGAACCTGGGGCTGGATCACCTCCTTACCTATACGATTGATTGATATTTGTTGAGTGTTCACACAGATAACTTGTTCTTGTTAGAGCGAGTGGCACGTCCGAGCGACGATGCTTGTTCTTTAAAAATTTGGAAAGCTGATAGTAATAATCGAAAGATTATTGCGAAAAATAATTGAGTTCTCAAAACACACTTTAATCAAGTGACTTGAGTATTCTTTTGGCGAAAGTAGAAACCGTTAGTTGCGATGCAGCTCAGATGAAACTCATTTGGGTTGTATGGTTAAGTGACTAAGCGTATACGGTGGATGCCTTGGCAGTCAGAGGCGATGAAGGACGTAGTAACTTGCGAAAAGCGTTGGCGAGCTAGTAACAAGCATTTGAGCTAACGATGTCCGAATGGGGAAACCCGGCACCATAAGGTGTCATCACTAAGTGAATACATAGCTTAGTGAGGCGAACGAGGGGAACTGAAACATCTAAGTACCCTTAGGAAAAGAAATCAACCGAGATTCCCCTAGTAGCGGCGAGCGAACGGGGATTAGCCCTTAAGCCTAGAGGGTGTTAGTGGAATGTGTTGGAAAGCACAGCGATACAGGGTGATAGCCCCGTACATGAAAACTAACTTTAGGTGAAAACGAGTAGGACGGGACACGTGATATCTTGTTCGAATATGGGGGGACCATCCTCCAAGGCTAAATACTCCTGACTGACCGATAGTGAACCAGTACCGTGAGGGAAAGGCGAAAAGAACCCCTGTGAGGGGAGTGAAATAGAACCTGAAACCGTATACGTACAAGCAGTGGGAGCGGTTCTTGAGACCGTGACTGCGTACCTTTTGTATAATGGGTCAGCGACTTACATTTTGTAGCGAGGTTAAGCGAATAGCGGAGCCGTAGGGAAACCGAGTGTTAACTGCGCGTTTAGTTGCAAGGTGTAGACCCGAAACCCGGTGATCTAGCCATGGGCAGGTTGAAGGTTGAGTAACATCAACTGGAGGACCGAACACACGTATGTTGAAAAATGCGGTGATGACTTGTGGCTGGGGGTGAAAGGCCAATCAAACCGGGAGATATCTGGTTCTCCTCGAAAGCTATTTAGGTAGCGCCTCGAGCGAATACCATTGGGGGTAGAGCACTGTTAAGGCTAGGGGGTCATCCCGACTTACCAACCCTTTGCAAACTCCGAATACCAATGAGTACTACTCGGGAGACACACGGCGGGTGCTAACGTCCGTCGTGAAAAGGGAAACAACCCAGACCATCAGCTAAGGTCCCAAAGTTATTGCTAAGTGGGAAACGATGTGGGAAGGCTTAGACAGCTAGGATGTTGGCTTAGAAGCAGCCATCATTTAAAGAAAGCGTAATAGCTCACTAGTCGAGTCGGCCTGCGCGGAAGATATAACGGGGCTAAGCAATACACCGAAGCTATGGGTACTAGCGCTTGCGCTGGTGCGGTAGAGGAGCGTTCTGTAAGCCGTTGAAGGTGAAGGGGTAACCCACGCTGGAGGTATCAGAAGTGCGAATGCTGACATGAGTAACGATAAAGGGGGTGAAAAACCTCCTCGCCGAAAGACCAAGGGTTCCTGTCCAACGTTAATCGGGGCAGGGTGAGTCGACCCCTAAGGCGAGGCCGAAAGGCGTAGTCGATGGGAAACGGGTTAATATTCCCGTACTTCTGCTAACTGCGATGGAGAGACGGAGAAGGCTAGGCTAGCGCGGCGTTGGTTGTCCGCGTTTAAGGCTGTAGGTAGGGTGCTTAGGCAAATCCGGGCACCTAATACTGAGAGTTGATGACGAGTCACTACGGTGATGAAGTAGTTGATGCCATGCTTCCAGGAAAATCTTCTAAGCTTCAGGTTAGCAGGAATCGTACCCCAAACCGACACAGGTGGTCGGGTAGAGAATACCAAGGCGCTTGAGAGAACTCGGCTGAAGGAACTAGGCAAAATGGTACCGTAACTTCGGGAGAAGGTACGCTCCTGTTGGTGATGAGACTTGCTCTCTAAGCTGACGGGAGTCGCAGATACCAGGTGGCTGCAACTGTTTATCAAAAACACAGCACTGTGCAAAATCGCAAGATGACGTATACGGTGTGACGCCTGCCCGGTGCCGGAAGGTTAATTGATTGGGTTATCTTCGGAGAAGCTCATGATCGAAGCCCCGGTAAACGGCGGCCGTAACTATAACGGTCCTAAGGTAGCGAAATTCCTTGTCGGGTAAGTTCCGACCTGCACGAATGGCGTAATGATGGCCACGCTGTCTCCAGCCGAGACTCAGTGAAGTTGAAATTGCGGTGAAGATGCCGTATACCCGCGGCTAGACGGAAAGACCCCGTGAACCTTTACTATAGCTTGGCACTGAACATTGACCCTACATGTGTAGGATAGGTGGGAGACTTTGAAGCGGGAACGCCAGTTCTCGTGGAGTCATCCTTGAAATACCACCCTTGTAGTGTTGATGTTCTAACTCTGGCCCCTGAATCGGGGTTGAGGACAGTGCCTGGTGGGTAGTTTGACTGGGGCGGTCTCCTCCCAAAGAGTAACGGAGGAGCACGAAGGTTGGCTAAGTACGGTCGGACATCGTACGGTTAGTGCAATGGCATAAGCCAGCTTAACTGCGAGACATACACGTCGAGCAGGTGCGAAAGCAGGTCATAGTGATCCGGTGGTTCTGAATGGAAGGGCCATCGCTCAACGGATAAAAGGTACTCCGGGGATAACAGGCTGATACCGCCCAAGAGTTCATATCGACGGCGGTGTTTGGCACCTCGATGTCGGCTCATCACATCCTGGGGCTGAAGTCGGTCCCAAGGGTATGGCTGTTCGCCATTTAAAGTGGTACGCGAGCTGGGTTCAGAACGTCGTGAGACAGTTCGGTCCCTATCTGCCGTGGGCGTTGGATGATTGAAGGGAGCTGCTCCTAGTACGAGAGGACCGGAGTGGACGAACCGCTGGTGTTCGGGTTGTCATGCCAATGGCATTGCCCGGTAGCTACGTTCGGAATCGATAACCGCTGAAAGCATCTAAGCGGGAAGCGAGCCCTAAGATGAGTCATCCCTAGACCTTTAAGGTCTCTAAAGAGCCGTCCGAGACTAGGACGTTGATAGGCAGGGTGTGTAAGCGTTGTGAGGCGTTGAGCTAACCTGTACTAATGACTCGTGAGGCTTAACCATACAACCCAAAAGGGTTTCGTACGATGGTTTTACGTAATCAAAAGAATACAAAAGTACTTGATTGAAGTGCGAATTCAAGCAGCTTTCTAAATTTACTATTTTGGTTAATTACGCAGGTAATTGTTTGGCTGACAAAGCCGTAACGAAGCGAAGCGCGGAGTGTACTAGAGTACATGAGCACTGTAGCAAGGAAACAATGCCGTCAGACGAAGAATTAACCAGTAAGAATTTGTCTGGAAACCATAGCATTGTGGTCCCACCTGATCCCATCCCGAACTCAGAAGTGAAACGCAATCGCGCCGATGGTAGTGTGGGGTCTCCCCATGTGAGAGTAGGTCATTTCCAGGCGCCTAATAAAGCAAAAAGCCCTAGCCTAAAACGCTAGGGCTTTTTGCTTTCTACGCTCGCCTAAATTGCTCCCAGCAATTTATGGCACTTCCTACATCCATGTAGGTCGCGCGAAAGCGCTACTTCACATGCAGCCCACAGCCACTTCGTGGGGGGCAGTTAAGTGCTCCAATCATTAACTGCATTTCCGCCATCCATGGCGGTCAGCCCCCTCAGGTCGCAGCATAGCTGCTTCGCGCTCCAGTCATCCATCAAGCTGCGCTTGATAAACGGATGTCTTACGCCCCCATGTGAGACTGGAGGGAGTTAGTATCTGATATCTGGCTCGAAGCAGGCCATGACGGGCGTCTTTCTTCTTTATTCATTAGAGCCTCAGCTCGCAGCCTAGCTGCTTCGCGCTCCAGTCATCCATCAAGCTGCGCTTGACAAGCGGATGCCTTACGCCCCCATGTGAGATAGAAGGGAGTTAGTGTTGATGTCTGGCTCGAAGCTGGCTATGACAGGCGCCTTTTCTCTTTATTTGTCTGGCTCCTCAGCTCGCAACTTAGCTGCTTCGCGATCCAGTCATCCATCAATCTGTGTTTGATAAGAGGATGTCTTACGCCCTCATGCGTGAAACCTTTGGCGGATTCCATTTTTCGAGATATGACTAGATAGCGGTTTCCTAGCATTCAACCCTGTAATCTGTGCTTCAGCCGTCTAGTTAAAATGGACCTATATCTCCCTCTATATCTTCAAGCCTTTGTTCTATATCGACGCTTCGATTATTTAGGGTGAATGCCTTCTAGTAAGTTGGAGGCTCGCAAGAAGATCTGGTTCGCGCCGTGGTTATCTAGTGTCTTGGCCCTATTTTGTTCTCATATGGTGACTGAGTCGTAATAATTGCTTTATAGAGCTGGTTGGATCGCTAGTATGGTTTTCGTTTGTGGTGTCTAGGATAGAGAGGAAGGTGCGGGTAGCAGGTCTCTATGTATTTGTCCCCAGGTGCTTGTCTCGAAGAGGCTCGATGCAAAAACATGCGGGCTTATTTAGGATGTTTTAGGTAGGGCTGTTATTTGCCTATTGAAGGTAATCATTAATAGAACTTGCTTGGGGGATTTCAGGCTCGATATGCCATTAATCAATGACCCATAACGTCATTAAAAGCGGGTTAAATGATGGTATAGATGACAGTTATTTGGTCGGGAATGTGAGGATATGACTTAATATTCGCTATCTTGCATGAAAAAGCCGCAATTGAGCGAGTTAGCCATAAAAAGTCCTTTACCTTTGGAAGGGGTTTTAGCATAATGCCCCACGTCAACAGGGGTGTAGTTCCAATTGGTAGAACAGCGGTCTCCAAAACCGATGGTTGCGGGTTCGAGTCCTGCCACCCCTGCCACATTCTAGAGAAGCCGTTCAGAAATGAACGGCTTTTTGCTTTTCTGAGTTTTATCTTTTCACTCAAGTTCATATAGTCTCTGGTCGTCGTGACACTCGCCTGGGCAGAGGTTATCCTTAAGGGGTTAGCATTTGTCTGGAGGCGATTTGGAACCGAGTGCATATTTAGATGCGATGGGTATAATCCGCTGGGTAGAGAAGGGAGCCGAGCTTCCCCTGTACCATATTCTTGTGGATCGAGGAGCGAGCGTCTCAGGTGACCACCCGCTTATCCGTCAGGTATTGGCGCTCTTTCCCGAGCAGGATAAGCAGGTCGTCGTCAGCGATTCGCTTAGCAGCACCAAAGAGGTGTTTTGGGATATGCGAAGTCTCAGGTTACCTAAGGTGGCATGCGCCATCAGCTCTGCACCTATCGCCGTTCTCGAGCAAGAATCTAAGGCCAAGCGCGAGCTATGGCAGCATATTTGGGAGAGCGATGCCTATGACGCTAACGCTTAAGACACTGACCAAGGAAGACGCTCCTAAGTTGCATGAGCTGGAGTCGGCCTGCCATCGTTTCCCCATGTCGCTGAGTAACCTTGAGACCTGTTTCGGGCGTTTCTACCATGTTATCGGTCTCTTCGATGATGAGCAGTTGTTGGGCTTCAGTATTCTGCATCAAATCTTCGAAGATGCCACCCTGATGGATATCTGCGTCAGGCCAGACGCTCAGGGGCGAGGTTTGGGTAAGCGCCTCACCGAGGCGTTAATCGAGCTGGCAGCCACTCAGGGGGCCGAACGTATGATGTTAGAGGTGAGGGCCTCTAATGAAAGGGCTATCGCCCTATATCGCCAGATGGGCTTCGAGCAGACAGGAATGCGGGCCAACTATTATCAGCTGGAACAGGGCAAAGAAGACGCTATTTTGATGGAGCGTTTGTTCTAACTGTTTGGATTTGTATTTGGGGATAAAAAAATAGCGCCGCAAGGGCGCTATTTTTACATCTAAGCTATTAAAGCCTATGACTTAAGGCTATTTAACCTCTTTACCTTGGGCCTGCAGGTCGGCATGGTAGCTAGAACGCACCATAGGACCACAAGCGGCATGGGTAAAGCCTATCTCTTCGGCATAGTCTTTCAGCTCGTCAAACTCGGCTGGCGGCACGTAACGCTCTACCGGCAGGTGGAACTTAGAAGGCTGCAGGTATTGACCGAGTGTCAGCATCTCAACATTGTGCGCACGCAGGTCGCGAAGCACCTCGGCGATCTCTTCGTTGGTCTCACCCAGACCCATCATCAGGCCCGACTTAGTCGGAATATGTGGGTGTTGCTCCTTGAATTTCTTCAACAGATCCAGTGACCATTGGTAGTTCGCCCCTGGACGAGCCTTACGGTAGTGCTTAGGTGCCGTTTCAAGGTTGTGGTTGAAGACATCGGGTGGCTCGGTGGCCAGGATCTCCAAGGCGGCATCGATGCGGCCCCTGAAATCGGGCACTAAGATCTCAATCTTGATCTCTGGGTTGAGCTTACGGATCTCGCGGATACAGTCGGCAAAGTGCTGGGCACCACCATCACGCAGATCGTCACGATCCACAGAGGTGATCACCACATATTTCAGCTTCATGTCTCTGATGGTTTGCGCCAGTTTTACCGGCTCTTCGGCATCAGGCTTGAGTGGACGACCATGGGCCACGTCGCAGAAGGGGCAGCGACGGGTGCAGATGGCGCCCAAGATCATGAAGGTGGCGGTACCATGGTTAAAACATTCGGCAAGGTTAGGGCAGGAAGCCTCTTCGCATACAGAGTGCAGACCGTTCTTACGCAGCGCCTGTTTGATGTCGACGATACGTTGATTCGATGCCGGGAGCTTGACTCTCAACCAATCGGGTTTGCGTAGCATGGTTTCGCGCTCGGAAGGCACGACCTTGACCGGAATACGAGAGACCTTGTCGGCATCGCGTAACTTGACTCCGGGTTGTAATCTTTCAGGCCTACTCATATTAGTCTGTTAACCCTTGATGATGTTCTAGATGTTGATAGCCCAATTCTTGGCTAAAGGTTTGTATCAGTTTCTCGCCGGCTTCTTCGACGCTTTGTGGCCCCTTGAGCGGCTTACATTGAGCCATCTCTAATCCGGCATAACCGCAGGGGTTGATGCGCTGAAAGGGGGACATATCCATATCGACGTTCAGTGCCAGGCCGTGGAAGGAGCAGCCTTTACGGATCCGCAGACCCAGAGAGGCTATTTTGCGCTCCTCGACATAGACACCAGGAGCATCGGCCTTAGGATAGGCCTCGATACCATAGAGGGCGAGCATCTTGACGATACTCTGCTCTATGTCGGTCACCAGTTGGCGAACACCTATTTTGAGGCGTTTGATGTCCAGTAGCGGGTAGGCGACTAGCTGTCCTGGACCATGGTAGGTCACTTGGCCACCACGGTCGACTTGAATGACGGGGATATCACCGGGGTTGAGAATATGCTCACTCTTGCCTGCCTGGCCTTGGGTGAACACCGGAGGATGTTCGACTATCCAAAGCTCATCTCGGCTTGTTTCATCGCGATTATCGGTATATTCCTGCATGGCGTGCCATACCGACTCGTAATCCTGGCGACCAAGATGACGAATATGTAAAACCGTATCTTTCAAGGGCAACCTCTCCCCTCAGCGTTTAAGTGCGCCTATTATACGCGCGAAATCAGGAAATGTAAGGTAGATCACATTTCCTACCAGGAGGGCGCATCTTAGAGGACGCGCTTAACTCCTTCGATAGCCGCTAACTCGATGTAAAGTAGTTCGATCTGCTCTTTACTGTGAACCGTTACCTTGACGGTGATCGAGTGGTAGCTGCCTTTGCTTGAGGCCCTGGAGGTTGGCATATAGTCGCCTGGCACGTGACGCTGCACAACGGCAACGACGTCATCGGCGAGTGTGTCTCTGGCGTCGCCCACGACTTTGAAAGGGAAGGCCGCGGGGAAGTCTAGGAGTTCATGAAATTTGGTGTCTAACATAGGTGTCTATCTCTTGCCTAACTTAATGGCTATAAAATGGGGGTTATTATACCTAATTCAAGCCTGAGAGGCTAAAAACAAAAAAGTCACCCTTAGGTGACTTTTTACTATCTCATGCATTTGTCGCTGTGGAATTAGTTAAACCAGCTGGCAAACATCTGCTTAAAGTAGTCCATCAGCTTGCTGAACCAGCTGCCTTCGTTCACCTCTTGCAGGGTGACCAGCGGGAACTGGGCAATGTCTTTGCCGTTAAGCTGGAAATAGATGCGGCCTACTGTCTCACCCTTGGCGATCGGGGCGGTCAGCTCCTTGTTCAGCTCGTAGTTGGCCTCGAGGTTTTTCGCCTGGCCGCGGCTGATGGTGATGGGGGTATCTGTTAATACGCCAAGATCCACTGACTCTCTGTCACCGTACCAGATCTTCTGGGTTACAAAGCTGTCGCCCGCCTTGTAGGGGGTGATGGTTTCGAAAAAGCGGAAACCATAGTTGAGCAGTTTCTTGCTCTCGGCCTTACGGGCTGATTCGCTGGCGGTACCCAAGACTACAGACACTAGGCGCATGCCATCTTTGGTCGCCGAGGTCACCAGGTTATAACCGGCGCCAGAGGTGTGGCCCGTCTTGATACCATCGACGTTCAGGCTCTTGTCCCATAGCAGACCGTTACGGTTGTACTGCTTGATGCCGTTATAGGTGAAAGACTTCTCCGAGTATACGCGGTATTCCTCGGGTACGTCGCGGATCAGCGCGGCGCCCAGCAGTGCCATGTCGTAGGCGGTGGTCTTGTGATTTTCCGAGTCCAGGCCGTGGGAGTTCTCGAAGTAGCTGTCACGCATGCCCAGCTGCTTGGCCCAGGAGTTCATCAGATCTACGAAACCATCTTCGGTACCAGCAATATGTTCGGCCATGGCGACACAGGCATCGTTACCCGACTGAATGATGATGCCGCGGTTGAGCTCTTCGACAGAGACCTGCTTGCCCACCTCGATAAACATCTTGGAGGAGTCGGGGAAATTCTTCGACCAGGCATTCTTACTGATGGTCACCTTGTCTTGTGGTGAGATGTTGCCCACCTTGATCTCGTGGCCTATCACGTAGCTGGTCATCATCTTGGTGAGACTGGCCGGGTTCAAGCTCTCATATGCATTCTCTTCGGCGATGATCTGGCCCGAGTTGTAATCCATCAGGATAAAGGCTTTGGCTGCAACCTTAGGTGCATCAGGCGTAACAACGGGTGCCGCGTTGGCTGCCGTGATAGAGAGAGAAGAGACAAGGAGGAGTGTTTTCAAGCTATGATTCAGTAATTTCATATTATCAAGGCACGTCTTCTGGTTGAATGCAAAAATTTGGGCGCTATGTCGGGCGAGTATAACATTAGTCGACCATCGAAATCAGTGAAGGTTCCTTAATCTTAAGGAAAAGCGCACCGATTTCGGGTCGTTACCTTATTCTGTCACCAGATAGCTCTGGGGGTAGCCGTTTTGCTGCAGTGTCTGATGCAACTGGGCGGCGATCTGCTGGCGACCTATGGGGCCCAGTTGCAGGCGATAGAGGGTGCCGCTCTGCTGGATACGGGTCTGCACCTGATACTGGTCCGCCAGGGTCTGTGCCAGATGGTCGATGCGCCCCTTATCTGAGGAGGCGATCACCTGCACATAGTGAAGCTTGGTTTCCTGCAGTGCGGCCAAAGCCACAGACTCGGGGTTTTCGATGTAGATCACCTCGAGCTGCACCTTGGCCGTGCCCGTTTTGAGCATGTCCAGGCGATGCGCCGCGGCGTAGGAGAGATCTATGATGCGGTTATCATGAAAGGGGCCACGATCGTTGACCCTCACCACTACCGATTTGTCGTTGGCCAGGTTAGTGACCTTCACATAGCTTGGCAGTGGCAGCGTCTTATGGGCCGCCGACATGGAATACATGTCGTAGGTCTCGCCATTGGAGGTGAGGTGACCATGAAACTTGGCGCCATACCAGGAGGCGATGCCCGTCTTCTGATAGCCTTTGCCTGTGTCCAGCACTCGGTAGGTCTTGCCCAGAACAGTATATTCCTTGCGGTTGCCGCCGCGGCTGTAGGGCTCAAACTTGGGGTGAGCATCTTCGACCTTGGAGACATCGGGCGCATCGGTCGGCGCTAAGTCGTCGGCAATCTTATAGCGGCCGCTCTGCGACGAGCAGCCCGCCAAAACCAGTAGCAGGATGAAGGAGAGCAGTGACAGGGCGTTACTGTTTCGCATAAGCATCTTTGAGTTGTTGGCTAAATTGATACACCGCCATGGCGTACAGCGGGCTGCGGTTATAGCGGGTGATCACGTAAAAGTTGTTCAGTCCCAGCCAGTAATCTTTACCGTCTTGCTGCTCAAGCTCGACCAGTAGTGCAGGTTGTTGCACGTCGAGATCGACATTCTGCGCCAGGGAGATGGTTGGCGAGAGGATGTCGGCAACCTTATAGGAGAGCTTCTCTCCCGACCAGGCCTTGAGATGCGCGGGCAGATGGTGAGTCGTCAGCGGTAGGGTGACCAGGTCGCCCTTCTGCCAGCCATGTTGATGGAAATAGTTGGCGACACTGCCGATGGCATCGACCGGATCGCCAACCAGGTCCCGGCGGCCGTCGCCGCTAAAATCCACCGCGAAATGACGGTAGCTAGAGGGAATAAACTGACCATAACCCATGGCGCCGGCGTAGGAGCCCTTTAGCGTAGTCAGGTCCAGTTTTTCCTCTTTGGCCAGGGTCTGTAGCTGGGCGAGTTCCTTGCGAAAGAAGTCGGCCCGCGGCGTGTAATGAAAGCCCAAGGTGTAGAGGGCATCGATCACCGGATAGGTGCCCATGTAGCCGCCGTAGAAGGTCTCGATGCCGATAATGGCGACGATGATCTCAGGATCCACCTGATAGGTCTTTGCCGCCTTGGCGATGGTCGCATCATGGGTGCGCCAGAAGGCCAGTCCCTTTTCCAGACGTTTATCGGTGAGGAAAATGGGGTGATATTGAAACCAGGGCTTGGCTTCCCATGGGGTGGTGATGGCGTCGATCACCTTCTGGTTGTATTGGGCGCTGGCGAGAAAGCTGTCTATCTCTGCCTGGGTGAAGCCGGCGCCGAGTTGCTGCTCGGTGAAGGCTGTCTTCAACTCACTGATGTCACCCTCTTGGGGGATCACCTTGTCATCGGCCTGGGCCAGCAAGCTGGTGCCGCCCAGCATCAGGGCGAAAAATAGCTGTGAAACTGGTTTCAAATCGTCTTCCTTTAACGGTCAATGAATCGTCTATGGGTATGTATGCTCATCAGAATGCCGAAGCCTGTCATCAGGGTCAGCATAGAGGTACCGCCGTAACTGATGAGGGGCAGGGGCACACCAACTACGGGGAGTAGTCCCGATACCATGCCAATATTCACAAAGACATATACAAAGAAGGTTAAAGTAATACTGCCAGCGAGTAAACGGGCAAAACTGGTTTGTGCCCGCGAGGCGATCACCAGGCCGCGGCCGATCACATACAGATAGAGGCAGAGCAGAATGAGGCTGCCGATCAGGCCAAACTCCTCGCCGATAACCGCGAAGATGAAGTCGGTGTGGCGCTCAGGCAGGAACTCCAGCTGAGACTGAGTGCCGTCGAGCCAGCCCTTGCCCCAGATCCCACCGGAGCCGATGGCGATCTTGGATTGAATAATATGATAGCCAGCGCCCAGCGGGTCCTTTTCCGGATCCAGCAGGGTCAATACCCGGGTACGTTGATAATCGTGCATCAGGAAGAACCAGAGCACAGGCAGCATGGCTAGCACGCCGCCGATGAAGCTGCCGACGATGGCCCAGCTCATGCCGGAGAGAAACAGCACGAAGATCCCTGAGGCCGCCACCAGGATAGAGGTGCCCAGATCTGGCTGCTTGGCAATTAACAGCGTCGGAATGAGCAGGATCACCCCTGCTCCGGCCAGATAACGTTTCTTCGGCGGCAGCGGGAACTTACTGATATACCAGGCCATGGTGATGGGGAAGGCCAGCTTGATCAGCTCAGAGGGTTGAAACTCCATGAAGCCGAGGTTGAGCCAGCGCTGCGCGCCCTTGTTGATCTCACCGAAGAAATGCACCCCGAGCAGCAAGATCACCCCGGCGATATAGATGGGGAAGGCCCAGCGCCTGAGCACTTCTGGATTGATCTGGGCGACAAACAGCATGATCCCCAGCGACAGTCCCATACGGATCAGCTGACGCTCCATCAGCGCCATATCTTCGCCGCCGGCGGAATAGATGACGAACAGGCCATAGCACATGAGCGCCAGCAGCCCAAGAAGCAGTGGCAGGTCGATATGCATGCGCTGCCAGATGTTGGGTCTATGGCTATGGGCGTTCATTGTGTGGGCTCCCGGCGGTTTCTAAGGGCAGGTTGTCGCGTAGCATATACTCATCCAGCAGGGCGCGGGCCACAGGGCCGGCGTTGGCGCCACCCCAACCGGCGTTTTCCAGCACCACTGCCAGCACGATGCGCGGCGCCTCATAGGGGGCGTAGGCGACGATCAAGGCGTTATCCCTCAGGTGTTCGTCAATATTTTCGGCGTCATACTTTTCATCTTCGGCCACACTGAAGACCTGGGCGGTACCCGTCTTCATCGCCGCGGTATAGCCGGCATCGACGAAGCGCGACTTATGGGCGGTATCTCTCATCGCCTCGTTGATGATCTGCCAGTTGTGTGGACTCTTCAGTACCACGGGGGCCATCTTGTCTACCGGCGTATCGACCTTGACGGTATCATTCTTGATCGACTTCAGCAGGTGCGGCACGAAGCGCTCGCCCTTGTTTGCCATGATGGCGGTGGCGTTGGCCAGCTGCAGCGGTGTTGTGGTCCAGTAACCCTGGCCGATCCCCACCGAGATGGTATCGCCGATATACCAGGGCTGATTGTATTTGAGGCGCTTCCAGTCCTTGGATGGCATGTTACCGGCCGACTCTTCGAAGATGTCCACGCCTGTGCGCTCGCCAAAGCCGAACTGCTGCATGAAGTTGCTGATCTTATCTATGCCCGTCTTGTAGGCCATGTCGTAGAAGTAGGTGTCGCAGGAGTGTACCAGGGCGCCGTTGACATCGACCCAGCCGTGGCCCCAACGTTTCCAGTCGCGATACTTGCGCTCGACGCCGGGGATCTGCCAGAAGCCTGGATCCCACACCCGGGTCTTAGGAGTCACAACCTTCTCTTCAAGCCCCAGCAGCGCCATGTGAGGCTTAACCGTCGATGCCGGGGCGTATTGGCCCTGGGTGGCGCGGTTGATCAGCGGGCGAGAGCGAGCGTTGAGCAGATCGCTATAGGCCTTGGAGCTGATGCCGTGCACGAATTGGTTTGGGTCATAGCTGGGGCTGGAGACCATGGCCAGTATGCCGCCGTCGCGGGGATCGATAGCCACGATCGAGCCGCGGCGACCCGCCAGCAGTTCCATCGCCTTCTTCTGTAGCTGAAGATCCAGGGTCAGGTAGATATCCTGGCCCGGCTCTGGCGCCACAGATTTAAGGGTACGAATGGTGCGGCCGCGGTTGTTGACCTCTTCTTCCAGATGGCCCGGCATGCCGTGCAGCAGGCTCTCATAAAACTTTTCGATCCCCTGCTTGCCAATATCCTTGGTGGCGGCGTAGTTCTGCCACTGGCCGTTGCGCTGCAGCGCGGCTTGGTCCCGGTTGTTGATGCGGCCCACATAGCCCAGCACATGGGTCAGCAGCCCATCGTAGGGGTAGTGGCGTTTCAGGCCTGCGTCGATGGAGAAGCCAGGGAATCTGTGTTGGTTAACGCTAAAGATCGCTACTTCCTCCTCCGACAGGCGGTTCTTGACCGTTATCGGCTTGAAGCGGCGATGGTATTTGAGAGAGGCGACCAGGCTTTCTCTGTCATCCTTGCTGAGCTCGACGACCTTGGCGAGTTCATCCAGGGTCGCGGGGATGTCCTTAACCTTCTCTGGGATCAGCTCCAGCGAATAGAAGGGCTGGTTCTCCGCCAGCAGTTGGCCGTGTCTGTCGTAGATCAGGCCGCGGCTTGGCGCCACTGGCACGACGCGGATGCGGTTGTCGTTGGAGCGGGTCTCATAGTCTTTGTAGGACAGGACTTGCAGATGATAGAGGTTGCCTAGCAGTACGCTTAGCAAGACCACCACGCAGGCAAAAGTAAAGATGGCGCGGCGTTTGAACAGCGAGGCTTCGGCGGCATGATCATGCATGGCCATCCGTTTACGTGGCGCCAATTATACTCTCTCCGGCAGTATGTTGGTTGTCACTATCATCGTCTATCCCTCGATTGACTCGAGTGTCGCGCGGCGCACTACTCTCTATGATACGGGTGGTTGTTGTTGATGCTCCAGGCACGGTATAGGCTCTCGGCCACCAAGACGCGTACCAAGGGGTGGGGCAGGGTCAAGGCCGATAGACACCAGCTTTGATTCGCCGCCTGTTTACAGGCGGGGGCCAGCCCCTCGGGGCCGCCGATAAGCAGGCTAACATCGCGACCGTCCAGTTGCCAGCGATTGAGCTGAGTGGCAAGCTCGGGCGTGGTCCAGTTTTTTCCCGGCAGATCCAGGCTGACGATATGGTTTCCCTTAGGGATAGCCGCCAGCATCTGTTCGCCCTCTTTGTGCAAGATGCGGGCGATGTCGGCATTCTTACCGCGCTTTCCGGCAGGGATCTCAATCAGTTCGAACGCCATGTCCCGGGGGAAACGGCGCTGATATTCTTCGAAACCTGTGGTGACCCAGGCGGGCATGCGAGTGCCCACGGCAACGAGTTGTAACTTCATTAAGCTGGCTTTTCAGACCACAGCTTTTCAAGCTGATAGAAGTCACGGGTCTTGTCTTGCATCACATGAACAATCACGTCGCCCAGGTCGACCAGCACCCATTCGCTGCTGTCACGGCCTTCGACGCCATGGATATGTAGGTTGGCACGTTTGGCCTCGAGTACCACGTTCTCGGCGATCGCTCTGACGTGGGTCTTAGAAGTACCCGAACAGACCACCATATAGTCGGTCACATTCGACTTGTCGGTGACTTCCAGTACTACAACATCTTTTGCTTTTAAATCTTCGACCTTGTCGACTACAAACTGTTTAAGCTCGGCGCTTTGCACGCTAAATTCCTCATTCATTTTTAACAGCGAGGCAGTATAACAGGTTATGCCCCTAAAGTAATTGCTAATAGCGGTGCGCGAAATGCCTGTCTACACCCTAACGGGCGTGAGTTTGGCTAAAGGTTGAAGCCTTGTTATCTGGCTGTTAGCGATAGAGCCGATGGGCAGCGATATAGTCGGCGATAGCTTGCGGCATGGCATCGGGCGCCAGCTGATTCAGGGCCAGCTGCTGGCGAATCTCGGTAGAGGAGTAGGGCTGAGGTGTGATGGTCACCGGGAAGATGAGACCGGCGTAGCAATCGGACTCGGCAGCCCTATCAAATCCTGTCTTGTCTGCGCGGCGGGTATTAAGCTGTGCAGCCATCTCGCTATCATCACACAACGTCCAGCCGGGGCGTTGACAGACGGCGATATGACACAGCTCGAACAGCTGCCGCCAGTGATACCAGGTCGGCAGGCCGACGAAGGAGTCCATCCCCATGATAAATACCAGCTGATCCTGGCCATGGGCCTGACGCAGGTGTTTCAGGGTCTCTACCGAATAGGAGGGCTGGTCGCGGTTTGCCTCTATGTCACACAGCTTGAGCTGCGGGTATTGCTGACACACAAGCCGGGCCATCGCCAGGCGATGCTGGGTCGAGCTGTTGGTGCCGTCCTTGTGGGGCGGAATATGGTTGGGCATCAGCCAGACTTCGTCGAGTCCCAGGGCGGCCTGCACCTCAAGCAATGGCTTGATATGACCATAGTGAATGGGGTCGAAGGTGCCGCCCAGTATGCCAATTTTCATCAGCTTTTTCCTAGCCGAGTTCGATATGGCTAAGATGGCTGTGAGCCTTGGGATCGTACAGCAGGCAGAGGTGACTCATGGCGGTCCAGTCTTCAGCTCCTTGCTGCTTGAGTTTTAGCTCGATCTTCGAGGCGCTGGCCAGAGCTGTCTCTATCTGACTTAGACTCAGGCGCGACAGCGCGCCCTGATACAGCCCCTTGCGCTTGTCCCAGATCCTGAACTGACTCCACAGACTCTGCAGTGGCGTTCCCGCCTCCTGAGCCTGCTTGAGCTGTAACAGTGTGGTCAGCTCCTTAAACTGGCCCCACAGCAGTATCGGCAGGGCCGTGCCCTCTGCCTGGAGCTGGGCAAGGATATGCTGAGCCTTCTCCTGTTGATTGGCCAGCAGGCAATCGGCCAGCTGAAACACGCTGAAACGGGACTGATCTTCGAAGTAGTTTTGCAGTTGCTCGCTGGTGATCTGGCTGCTGGGGCTAAGTAGCACCAGCAGTTGTATCGCCTGATCTGCCGCCAGCAGGTTGCCTTCATACAGACTCAGCAACAGCTGCTGGGCGTCCTGGGTGAGGTTTAAGCCGGCCTCGCGAATGCGGGTCTGTAACCAGCGCTGAAACTGTGGCCCTTCGGGCGTGGCGCAGGGGATATAAATCCCTTTGTCATCCAGCTGCTTAAACCATTTCGACTTGGTCTGTTCGCTGGCAAGCTTAGGTCCTGTGATCACCAACAGAATATCCGGATTCACCTGCGCCATCAGGCTCTGTAGCTGGCTACTGCCCTCGCTGCCGGGTTTGGCCTGGGGCAGGTGCAGCTCTATGATGCGGCGACTGGCGAACAGGCTCATGGTGTTCCACTCATCCTGCAATTCGCGCCAGTTAAAGCCTGTCTCCTGATTGAGCACTATGCGCTCCTCGAACCCTTCTCGCTTTGCCTGATCGAAGATCGCCCGCTTGCTGGTTTCACACAGCCAGGGGTCATCACCAAAGATGAGGTAACAGGGCTTGACCGGCGAGAGCTGCTTGGCGAGTTGGTCAGGGTAGACGCGCATCAGTTGGTCTCGATAGAGGCCAGGATCTGGATGATCTGGTCGGCGGCCTGGATGCGCATCTCTTTTACGAGCAGCTCCATCTCACGGCTCTTTGCCAGTGCGGTGCGGGGATCGTCCAGGTAGTCGCGGTGAATGTCGACATCGAAGGCCTTGGCCTCGCGCTCGGGATACTGCACCGCGAAGCGCACATGATAGTTGAGCTCATATTCTGCCACATTCCCCGTGGGGTAGAGGGAGAGGGTACTTCTGTCCAGCGAGTCGTTGAGGATCCGCACGACAGGCACACTGGTATCGTCTTCCACCACTGTGATGCTGTTGAGACGCAGGCGTTCGCGCACCAGGCGGGTCAGCTCGCTGTATTCGTCCTGGCTGCTCAGGGTGAGCGTCTTAAGAGAATCTGGGATCGAGTAGCTGCGCTGAAGTTTAAAACCACATCCGGCGCTAAGCAGCACCGAGAGGGCTAAGATTGCAAAACATAAGCGTTTAATAAGCATAGGCTAAGCCATCTATTTCCATGTTTGATAAGACTCGGCCACCAGAGGTGGCCGAGTAAAGCGGGCAATTAGTTGGCTACGATATTGAGTAGCTTACCAGGTACATAAATCACCTTACGTACCGTCTTGCCTTCGGTGTGCTTGATAACGCCTTCCTCTGCCATACCGGCGGCTTCCACCGTCTCTTTGTCGGCGTCGGCGGCCACTGTTACCTTGGCGCGTAGCTTGCCATTCACCTGTACTATGATCAGCTTGCTGTCTTCGACCAGCGCCGACTCATCGACGACCGGCCAAAGCACGTTTTCAATCGTCTCTTCGTGACCCAGTGCCTGCCACAGCTCGAAGCTGGTGTGCGGGATGATAGGGTAGAGCAGACGCACCACGGCGCATAGGGCTTCCTGCATCAGGGCTCTGTCTTGCTCGCTCTCCATCGGCGCCTTTTGCAGACGGTTCATCAGCTCCATCACAGAGGCGATGGCGGTGTTGAACATCTGACGACGCTCAATATCGTCACCCACCTTGGCGATGGTCTTGTGCAGTTCACGACGCAGCTCTTTTTGAGCGCTATCGAGTGAGGCAACATCCAGGGCAACAGTTGGGCCTTGTGACACATGATCGTGGGCCAGTTTCCACAGACGCTTGATGAAGCGGTGAGCTCCTTCGACGCTCGACTCTTGCCATTCCAGGGTCAGCTCTGGTGGCGAGGCGAACATCATGAACAGACGCACAGTATCGGCGCCATACTTGTCCACCATCTCTTGCGGGTCGATACCATTGTTCTTCGACTTAGACATCTTGCTCATGCCGGTGTAAACCAGTTCATGACCTTGGCTGTCGACGGCCTTGACGATACGGCCCTTGTCGTCGGTTTCGGTAACCTTGGCGTCGTTCGGCGATACCCACACACGGGCACCCTTGTCGTCTGTGTAGTAGAAGGCATCGGCCAGCACCATGCCCTGGGTCAGCAGACGCTTGGCTGGCTCATCGCTGTTAACCAGGCCGATGTCACGCAGCAGCTTGTGGAAGAAGCGGAAGTAGAGCAGGTGCATACAGGCGTGCTCGATACCACCGATATATTGATCCACCGGCAGCCAGTAGTTGGCCTTGGCCGGATCCAGCATCTGGTCGGCCTTAGGGCTACAGTAGCGGGCATAGTACCAAGAAGACTCCATGAAGGTGTCGAAGGTATCGGTTTCTCTAAAGGCTTCCTGACCGTTAACCTGAGTCTTAGCCCACTCTTTGTCGGCCTTGATTGGGCTCTGGATACCATCCATGACCACATCTTCTGGCAGGATCACCGGCAGTTGATCTTCAGGCGTTGGCATCACGGTACCGTCGGCCAGGGTGACCATAGGAATTGGCGCGCCCCAGTAACGTTGACGGGAGACACCCCAGTCACGCAAACGATAGTTTACCTGACGCTTACCTTTGCCTTCGCTGGTTAGCTTAGCGTCGATGGCATCGAACGCCGCCTGGAAGTCCAGACCGTCCAGCTCTGGGAATGAGTCGCCAGAGTTAAACACTATGCCCTTTTCTGTGTAGGCTTCTTCGCTGATATCCAGCTCGCCGTCCACAGGCTTGATCACGCCCTCAATAGGCAGACCATACTTAGTGGCAAATTCGTAGTCGCGCTGGTCGTGACCCGGTACCGACATCACGGCGCCCGTGCCATAGTTCATCAGTACGAAGTTGGCGGCCCAGATAGGCACCAGCTTACCTGTCAGCGGGTGGATGGCCTTAAGGCCTGTGTCGACACCTTTCTTCTCCATGGCAGCCATGGCGGCTTCTGTGGTGTCGGCGTTCTTGCACTCTTCGATAAAGTCGGCCAGCACAGGGTTGTTCTCTGCCGCTTGCTCAGCTAACGGATGACCGGCGGCGATCGCCACATAGGTCACGCCCATAACTGTGTCTGGGCGAGTGGTATAGATGTCGAAGCTCTGATCGCTACCCTCAACCTGGAAGGTCATCTCGATACCTTCGCTGCGGCCAATCCAGTTGCGCTGCATCGTCTTGACCTGCTCTGGCCATTCGTCCAGCTGGTCGATGTCGTTCAGCAGTTCTTCGGCGTAGTCGGTGATCTTGATGAACCACTGAGGGATCTCTTTTTGCACCACTTGGGTGTCACAGCGCCAGCAGCAGCCGTCTTGTACCTGCTCGTTGGCCAGTACGGTTTCATCGTTTGGACACCAGTTAACCGAGGCGGTCTTCTTGTAGACCAGGCCTTTCTCGTACAGCTTGGTGAAGAACCACTGCTCCCAGCGGTAGTATTCTGGGGTACAGGTGGCGATCTCACGGCTCCAGTCGTAGCCGAAACCCAGCATCTTCAGCTGGTTTTTCATGTAATCGATGTTTTCATAGGTCCAAGGGGCCGGTGCCGTCTTGTTGTTGATGGCGGCGTTCTCAGCAGGCAGACCGAAAGAGTCCCAACCTATGGGTTGTAATACGTTTTTTCCTTGCAGACGCTGGTAACGGGCAACGACATCGCCTATGGTGTAGTTGCGGACATGGCCCATATGCAGTCGGCCAGAAGGGTATGGAAACATAGAGAGACAGTAAAACTTCTCTTTGCTTTCGTCCTCGGTTACTTCAAATGTTTTAGTGTCTTGCCAGTGCTGCTGCACCTTAGCTTCAATCTCTGAAGGTAGATATTGCTCTTGCATTGATGATTCCCGGCCATGCCGCCTATTTATTTGATCTTGCGCATCTTGCGCGCGAGTTAGATCTGCATAGAATAAACTAGAAGTGAGTCATTAAAAAGGTTCGCATGAAGGAGTATTGAACATGAGTGAAAGAAGTACCGAGTTGCTAGCGCTTTACCAGGCCCTATTCGAGCAGGTGAAATCGGATTTCTCTGAAGATAACTCAATGACTGCAAAGGAATTATATAAGACTGTCACGGCGAGTAAGGAGTTCTTGCTGCTCAAGGAGCAGGCCAAGGAGGAGGAGCTTGCCCTGGTAGAAGAATTTTTAAAGCGTGATATCGGCAGCTACCTGGCCGAAAAGAACGCCACGGATCTTAGCCACAGCCCCACAGTCATCGCCGCCGAGAATACCCTGTGGCATTGGCTGAGTGAGATTACCGACAGGAGTCAGGTGGAGTGGCATGAGGTGACCCAAGACTTCAAACATCACGGCTATTATCAGAGCGGCGAGATAGTGGGTCAGGGAGTGATGGTCTGCACCGGCTGCGGCCACGAGATGCGTATCGAATTCCCCGGTGTTGTCCCCGACTGCCCCGAGTGCGATGGCGATCAGTTTACCCGTGAGGCGCTAGCGCCTTAATCTGGCTGAGTCTCGTTGCTTGAGTGCCTGATGCATAAGCATCTAACCAGAGTCGTGAGTCTTACCGGCTCATAAAAAATCCCCGCCAATGCGGGGATTTTTGTTTCCGTTCGGAAATGGAGAGAGCACCTGAGCTAGAGCCTTAGTTTGCGGATCACCGCGCCGATTAAGATGATGGTGCACAGCAGCAGGAGTGGCGTCTGCCCCCAGCGGGCGAAGCCTGTGCTGCCGGACACCAGCGGCACCTCGGCCTTGAGCACCCCAGTCTCAAACTGCGGCAGGCTGTGGGTGATCTTGCCCTGTGGGTCGACCACGGCGGTGACACCATTGTTGGTGGCTCTTAGTAGCGGCCTGCCCAGCTCGATGGCGCGCATCTGGGCGATCTCCATGTGCTGCAACGGCCCGTTTGAGCGGCCGAACCAGGCATCGTTAGAGACGGTGAGCAGCAGCTCAGTACCGGCATTCACGTTAGCCCTGAGCTGCTCCGGGAAGGCTATCTCATAACAGATGGCCGGCGCCAGCTGATGCCCTAAGGCGTCTAGGTTAGGCTGCTGGAAGTCGCCTCTGGCGAAAGAGGACATGGGCAGGTTAAAGAAGGGCGCCAGCGGCCTGAGCAGATCTTCCAGCGGTACAAACTCGCCTATGGGCAGCAGGTGATGCTTACGAAATTCGTTGCTGCCATCGCCGCGATAATCGGCGCTCTCTTGTTGTAGCTGCTGGTGGTTACCAAGGACGATCAGCGAGTTATAGAAGCGATTCTGCTGCTTGCTGATGATGCCGGTGATGATGGCGCTGTTATTCAGGTTGGCAACCTTGTTGGCGTTGTCGAGAAACTCTTCCACCATATACTCGGGGGCGGGGATTGCCGCTTCAGGCCAGATAAACAGATCTGTGTCGGCCAGCGACGGCCTTGAGAGATCCATATACTTAATCATGGTTGGCCAGAGCGCCTCGGGCTGCCATTTCATGCTCTGGGCGATGTTGCCCTGCACCAGCGCCACCTTGACCGACTTGCCCGTAGAGGTAATGGGCGATAGTTGCGCGCTGGCAAATGCCCCTAGGCCGGCAAGGGGGGTGATAAGGAGCAGCGGTGCTACTCGCAAGCTAAATGAGCGTGGCCCATTTGAGTCCAGCGCATCAGCACGATGGGTAAAGGTGAGGGCTAAGGCGCCGGCGATCATGGCCAATACCAGGCTGAGACCCAGGGCGCCTATGTTGCTGGCAAGGGGCGCTAGTGGCCCATTGGTTTGGCTATAGCCAGCCCAGAGCCACGGGAAGCCGGTCAGTACCCAGCCTCTGGCCCACTCGGTTAGCACCCAGGCGGCGGGGAAGACGGCGAGAAAGCGCAGTGTGAGCGACTTAGGCACCAGCTTGATGCTGAGGTAGGCCGCCAGCGCCGGGTAGAGCGCCAGGTAGAGGGCCAGGATGGCCATCAGGCCCAGTGAGGCGATAAGCGGCAGGCCACCGTAGGTGTCTATGCTGACATGCACCCAGCTGATCCCCACAGAGAAACAGCCAAAGCCAAAGCTCAGCCAGTAGAGAAATGTCTGTTTCGGGGTAAGCCGGCGACTGTGCCCAAGGGCGAACGCCATGGCCAGCGGATAGATGGGCCAAAGTGCATAGGGGGCGAAGCCCAGTGCGGTACTGGCACCCGCCAGATAGGCGAGTACCAGCCGTATTACAGGATGATGGGCAATTGCCCTAAGTCGTAGCAGCATTATAGCCTCATCAGGGGACCGAAGGTTTACGCGTTTTCTTCTTCGGTCTGGGGATCGGGAAGTTTCACCCTGAGCTGAACCAGCCTGCGGGTGTCGGCGCTAATCACCTTAAATTCAATCTCATCTATGGTGATCTTCTCGTTGCGCTCGGGCAGGTGGCCAAAGGCGTGGGAGACCAGGCCGCCGACGGTATCGAACTCTTCGTCACTAAACTGAGTGCCGAAGGTCTCGTTGAAGTCGTCGATAGGGGTCAGTGCCTTGACCATGTAGATCTGTTTGCCCACCTTGCGGATCTCTGTCTCTTCGGCGGAGTCGTGATCGAACTCATCTTCGATCTCGCCGACGATCTCTTCGAGAATATCCTCGATGGTGACCAGACCGGAAACGCCACCATATTCATCGACGACGATCGCCATATGGTAACGTTGGGAACGGAATTCCTTCAGGAGCACGTCGACACGTTTGCTCTCTGGCACCACTACGGCCGGACGGATCACCTGCTCGAGGGAAAAGGGCTCGTCGTTATTTTTAAAGCCATACTGCAACAGGTCTTTAGCCAGCAGTATGCCTTCAATATGATCTTTATCTTCGTTGACCACGGGGAAGCGGGAATGGGCCGAGCCGATTACGGTCGACAGCAGCTCCTCTACCGTGTTGTCTATTTTTAGCGCCACAATTTGTGCCCGTGGGATCATGATGTCACGCACGCGCAGATCGGAGACTTCTAAAACACCTTTAATCATTTCGCGCGTGTCTTCGCTGATCACTTCTCTCTGTTCAGCGTCGTGGATCACCTCCACTAACTCGTCGCGACTCTGTGGTTCGCCCTGGAATAACTGACTTACTTTTTCAAACCAGCCCTTCTTATGGGCGTTGCTACTCGGTGGGTTATCGTCACTCATAGTAATTTCCTGACCAGAATTGGCCGGCTATTGCTCCTTGTAAGGATTGGGAAATCCCAAACTTTCAATAAGTTGAGTCTCTAAAGACTCCATTTCTTCTGCTTCGCTATCGATAATATGATCATACCCTAGCAGATGCAGACAACCATGTACAACCATGTGGGCCCAGTGGGCTGTAAGGCTTTTTCCTTGGATCTCAGCCTCCTGTTCGACCACAGGCACACAGATCACTAAGTCGCCCAGCAGAGGCAGTTCAACCTCCGGCGGCGACTCGAACGGGAATGATAGCACATTTGTCGGCTTGTCTTTGCCTCTATAGGTATGATTTAACTGCTGACTTTCCGCCTCATCTACCAGGCGTATGGTCATCTCGGCCTCGGGCATGACGTTGCCAAGGGCCAGACGTACCCAAGACTCGAACTCTTCCTGGCTCGGCAATTGTTCGGCCTGGGTCGCAACCTGCAGATCTAGGTGCAGTGCTATTGGGCTATCAGGCATCATGGTGCTTAGGCTCCTCTGCCTTAAACTGGCTCTCACGCTTGGCCTTTTCGCTGGCTACCTTCTGATCGTGCGCCTCATAGGCCTCTACGATACGGGCAACCACGGGGTGGCGCACCACATCCTTGGCCTGGAAGAAGTTAAAGCTCACCTCGTCGACTTCGCTAAGCACCTCGATGGCATGGCGCAGACCAGACTTCTGATGCTTGGGCAGGTCGATCTGAGTGATGTCGCCGGTGATCACCGCGCGGGAGTTGAAGCCGATACGGGTGAGGAACATCTTCATCTGTTCTACCGTGGTGTTCTGGCTCTCATCCAGGATGATGAAGGCATCATTCAGGGTACGGCCACGCATGTAGGCCAGGGGCGCGACTTCGATGACGCTGCGCTCGATCAGGCGCTCGACCTTCTCGAATCCCATCATCTCAAACAGGGCGTCATACAGGGGACGCAGATAAGGGTCGACCTTCTGGCTGAGATCGCCGGGCAGGAAGCCGAGCTTCTCGCCGGCCTCGACCGCTGGGCGGGTCAGCAGTATGCGTCTCACTTCCTGACGCTCCAGGGCGTCGACCGCCGCGGCGACCGCCAGGTAGGTCTTACCCGTACCGGCCGGACCAATACCGAAGGTGATGTCGTGGCGCACTATGTTGGCCACATAATCGCTCTGGTTAGGGTTGCGAGGCTTGACCACGCCGCGCTTGGTCTTGATATAGAGCTCTTTGTCGTCGCGGGGGGCGTCGGCTTCCAGGGCGATCGCCTCTTGTATCGCCATGTGCACCTTATCGGGTTCCAGGTCTGGCGTACTGCCGCGTACCGGCTGCGTCTCGACATAGAGTTCTTTGAGCAGATTATTGACCGTCAGGCAGTTGCGGGCCTGACCGACAATTTGAAAATGGTTGTTGCGATAGTTGATCTCGACGCCGATGCGGCGTTCGAGTTGTTTGATGTTGTCATCAAAGGGGCCGCAGAGCGACGCTAGCCTACGGGTATCAGACGGCTCGAGATACAGATTGAGCGTGGTGAGTTTGTTTGACAAAAATAGCTCCAGTTGCGTTTGTCGTGAATGCGTGTGCCATCGGGTGTCATTCCCGACAGACTATAGTGACAGTTTACGAGGCATTAAGTTTAATTGCTAATGCTATTTGATTGCACCATTTGATTGGAAATTCGCCGCCCTTAAAAGGTTTATGGATTCAAGGCGCAGTAAAGATGGGCGATAGAAATGTGCAATAAAAAAGCGACCCTGGGGTCGCTTTCAATTCGCATTTTAGAGATGCCTAAGGGATAAACTGAGTCACCCCAAGATCGTCATCTTTCTTATGCTTGGCCAGGATGTCAGATGGACGCAGGTCACGGCGCAGGTCCATCTCATCTTCGCCGCGAATGAACTTGCCACGCAGCGAGTTGGTAAATACATCGACGATCTCGACGTCGACGAAGCTACCTATGTGCTTAGGATCGGCTTCGAAGTTCACCACACGGTTGTTTTCGGTGCGGCCACGCAGCTCCATCGGGTTCTTCACCGATGGGCCTTCAACCAGGATACGCTGCACTGTGCCTAGCATCTGACGGCTGTAGCGCATCGCCTGCTGGGTGATCCTGTCTTGCAGTATCGCCAGGCGTTCCTTCTTCTCATCCAGCGAGACATCATCGGGTAGATCCGATGCCGGCGTGCCCGGGCGTGCGCTGTAGATAAAGCTGAAGCTGTGGTCGAACTGCACATCTTCAATCAGCTTCATGGTATCGGCGAAGTCCTGCTTAGACTCGCCAGGGAAGCCGACGATGAAGTCAGAGCTGATCTGAATATCGGGTCTTGCCTTACGCAGACGACGGATGATCGATTTATATTCGATTGCCATGTGGCCACGCTTCATCTGGGTGAGGATAAGATCCGAACCAGACTGTACCGGCAGATGCAGGAAGCTCACCAACTCAGGCGTGTCTTCATACACGTCTATGATGTCTTGGGTAAACTCGATAGGGTGGCTGGTGGTGAAACGAATACGATCGATACCGTCGATGGCGGCCACATAACGTAGCAGCTCGGCGAAGGTACAGATATCGTCATCGTGGGTCGCGCCGCGATAGGCGTTCACGTTCTGGCCTAGCAAGTTAACCTCACGCACGCCTTGCTCGGCGAGCTGGGCGATCTCTAGGATCACGTCGTCCACCGGACGGCTCACCTCTTCACCACGTGTGTAGGGCACCACGCAGAAAGAGCAATACTTGCTACAGCCTTCCATGATGGAGACGAAGGCGCTCGGGCCCTCGGCGCGCGGCTCTGGCAGGCGGTCGAACTTTTCAATCTCGGGGAAGCTGACGTCGATGACTGCTTTGCCGCCTTGCTGGATCTGTTCGATCATCTCTGGCAGACGATGTAGCGTCTGTGGGCCGAAAATGAGGTCGACACACTGAGCTCTGTCTTTGATTGCCTTACCTTCTTGAGACGCCACGCAGCCACCTACACCTATGATAAGGTTAGGGTTCTTGTCTTTTAGCGTCTTCCAGCGACCCAGCTGGTGGAATACTTTTTCCTGTGCTTTTTCGCGAATCGAGCAGGTATTGAGTAGCAGTACATCTGCTTCCTCGGCCTCTTCGGTCAAGGTGTAGCCTTGATATTCGTCGAGCAGGTCGGCCATCTTTGATGAGTCATACTCATTCATCTGACAGCCCCAGGTTTTAATGTGGAGTTTTTTACTCATCAGTTTTGCGCCGTTGTTGCAACTACTGGGAAAAATAGCGCGACATTTTACCCTCTGCGCCGCCTGCTGGCTAGCTTTTGCACGTCATAAGGATGAATTTACTCGGTGCGTGCGGATCCTTTGACCGGGAAATCCACCAGGGCGACCTGCGCCTCGGGCGTCTGAGTAAAGAAGGCATCGGCCATCGCCTGGCTGCTGCTTTTGGCCTGACGCTGTATGCTTGTTTGGATATCCGCCCTATAATGGCTCATTAATTCAATCGTATATTGATATAGGGCATAATCAAGCGAGTTGCGATAGGTTACAGTCATCCTCTCCATCCCAGAGGTGGGCGTGGCAAGGGCTGAGGCCGACACTAGACTGGCGGCGGTGATTAGGCTGGCTAGCAGTAACTTTTTCATAGGACACTCCGTGACACTCAGCAGTAATGGTTAGCTGTATTGCAAGTTAGCTGTGAACTGAGAGTGTAAAGGCGCAAATGGCGTTATGCGCCGCGCCTTTGTAACTGAGTGTGAGTAGTTGCCTGCCTGGTAACATTTATACACGCAATCCGTCGATGTGACATATTTGGTAATAAGAAGTAGGGAGTCGAACCCAAGGTGAGTCAGAACCAGCGCAAGACCTTAGTAAAAGATGTTGTCGTGTTAGGCGGCGGTATGGTGGGGGCGGCGACGGCCCTCGGGTTGGCGCAGCTTGGCCTGTCGGTGGCGGTGGTTGAGGCCTATGCGCCCAAGGCCTACGACAGTGAGCTGGAATTGGATCTTAGGGTATCGGCCATCAGCGTGGCCTCCGAGCAGTTGCTCGAGCGCCTCGGCGCCCTGTCGGCACTCGGCGAGATGCGTCAGGTGGCCTACAAGGGTCTGGAAACCTGGGAGATGGAAGGTTGCATCACCCAGTTTCATAGCGACCAGATTGGCGCCTCTCATCTTGGTCATATCGTCGAGAACCGTCTGGTGCAGCTGGCCCTGTGGCAGCAATTTGACCGACATGACAATCTCAGTTTGCTTTGCCCTGCTAAGGTCAGCCAGTTTGCCCGCATGGAAGGCGGCATTCGCCTCACCCTGGAGGATGGCAGCGAGATAGAGACGCGGCTGCTGGTGGGGGCCGATGGCGCCAACTCTCAGGTGCGCCAATGGGCAGGGATCGGCGTGACGGGTTGGGATTACGCCCAGTCGGCCATGCTGATCAATATCGCCACCGAGCAGGAAGAGCAGGATGTCACCTGGCAGCAGTTTACCCCTAAGGGGCCGCGCTCCCTGTTGCCGCTACCGGGTAAGCACGCCTCCCTGGTGTGGTATGACGATGCCAGTCGTATCGCGCAGCTGAAAAGCCTGAGTAATCAGGCGCTGTATGAGCAGATAGATATCCATTTTCCTATGCGTCTGGCGCGTGAGTTCAAGGTGCTCTCTAAGGGAAGTTTCAAGCTGACCCGTCGCCACGCCCAGCGCTACTTTGATGATCACCTGGTCATCTTGGGAGATGCCGCCCATACCATCAACCCGCTGGCCGGCCAAGGTGTTAACCTGGGCTTTAAGGATGTCAGCGCCCTGATAGACACCTTCGCCGATGCCATCGCTAACCATAAATGCTGGTGGGATAACGAGGTACTTAAGGGCTATCAGGCTAAGCGTTACACCGACAATCAGCTGATGATGACCACAATGGATCTCTTCTACGCCGGCTTTAGCAACGAGCTCTTGCCGCTCAAACTGCTTAGAAACGGCGCCCTCAAGCTGGCGAACATAGACGGGCCCATCAAGCAGAAGGTGCTGAAATACGCCATGGGGCTATAAGCTCCGGCCATATTGTCCTTGTCTGGGATAAATTTGTTGCCGACTCGATTGAGTGCTAAAATGCCGCGTTTTTTATTGGCACTTGCGAATGGACAAGGGTGAAATGAGCAATATAAAGCTTATCGTAGGCTTGGCTAATCCAGGCGACAAATATGAGCAGACTCGGCACAACGCAGGTGCATGGTATGTCAACGAGCTGGCACGGGTATGCGGTGTCAGCTTGGTGGCCGACAGCAAATACTATGGCCTGACCGCCAGGGCAACTCTGTACGGTAAAGATGTGCGCCTTTTGATCCCGACCACCTTCATGAACCTCAGTGGCAAGTCGGTGGCGGCTTTGGCAAACTTCTTTCGTATTGCACCCGATGAGATCTTAGTGGCTCACGATGAGCTGGATATGCCGCCGGGTGTGGCTAAGTTTAAGTTGGGCGGCGGTCACGGTGGCCATAACGGCCTCAAAGATATCATCGCCAAGCTCGCTAACGACAAAGGTTTCTATCGACTGCGGATCGGCATTGGCCATCCAGGCGACAAGAGCATGGTCAGCAACTATGTGCTGGGTAAGGCGCCGCAGACCGAGCAACGCCTCATCGAAGAGGTGATTGACGAGGCGGTGCGCGCCACCGAGGTGCTCTTTAAGGAAGACATGAGTAAGGCGATGCACAGGTTGCACTCTTACAAGGCCGGTTAAGTCGATTCGTCGGCAATGAACAGCTTTATTATCGCCTCGGCGATAAGGTTAATTAAATAAAGGTAATAATATGGGTTTTAAATGTGGCATCGTCGGCCTACCAAACGTAGGTAAATCGACTCTGTTCAACGCCTTGACTAAGGCGGGTATCGAAGCGTCAAACTTCCCGTTTTGTACGATCGAGCCTAACACGGGTGTGGTACCTGTGCCGGATCCACGTTTGGAGGCCCTGGCGGAAATCGTTAAGCCTGAACGTGTCCTGCCGACTACCATGGAATTCGTCGATATCGCCGGCCTGGTAGCGGGCGCCTCGAAAGGCGAAGGCTTGGGTAACAAGTTCCTGGCAAATATTCGTGAAACCGATGCTATCGGTCACGTGGTGCGTTGTTTCGAAGATGAGAATATCGTACACGTCGCCAACAAGGTTTCGCCTGCGAGCGACATCGAGGTGATCAACACCGAACTGGCACTGGCCGACTTAGACTCTTGTGAGCGTGCCATTTTGCGTCAGCAAAAGCGTGCCAAGGGCGGCGACAAAGATGCTAAGTTCGAGGTGAGCGTGCTGGAGAAGATGCGCCCAGTACTGGACGAAGGTCACATGCTGCGCTCTATGGATCTGAGCAAAGAGGAGCTGGCGGCGGTTAACTACCTTAACTTCCTGACCCTCAAGCCAACCATGTATATCGCTAACGTTGCCGAAGATGGTTTCGAGAACAACCCACACCTGGACGCGGTACGCGAGATCGCGGCGAAAGAGAATGCGGTAGTCGTGGCCGTGTGTGCGGCGATCGAATCCGAGCTGGCCGAGATGGATCCTGAAGACCGTGATGAGTTCATGGCCGACCTTGGCCTGGAAGAGCCTGGTCTAGACCGAGTGATCCGCGCCGGTTACCAACTGCTAGATCTGCACACCTACTTTACCGCCGGTGTGAAAGAGGTTCGCGCCTGGACTGTACCAGTTGGCGCCTGTGCGCCGCAGGCGGCCGGCGTTATCCACACCGACTTCGAACGTGGCTTCATTCGTGCCCAGGTGATGTCTTATGACGATTTCATCGCCTATAAGGGTGAGGCGGGTGCCAAAGAAGCGGGTAAACTGCGCGTCGAAGGTAAGACCTATGTGGTTAAAGATGGCGATGTGATGCATTTCCTCTTCAACGTTTAGCGGTTGACGTCGTTCTTGGCGGCGAAAACCAATAAACGCTTAAGCGGCTCGATACTCATATCGGGCCGTTTTGCTTTATCCTGCTAGGTAAAATAGGCGTTAATTGCAGGTTTTTAGGGGCGAATTGCATAAGGCCTGTTCACTTTGGTGAGTTTATAGGCGAACGGCTAAGATAGTTTAAATTAGCGAAAAAAAGCTGTTGACCTGCCTACGCTGAATAAGCATAATACGCCCCGTTCCTCAGCAAGAGGGGCGCGAAATATCGATGGCTATGTAGCTCAGCTGGTTAGAGCACAGCACTCATAATGCTGGGGTCGCAGGTTCAAGTCCCGCCATAGCTACCATCCTTTCAAGATGTAAAATTGATAGTGGCAGACGCCACCATCTGTTCAAGATGTAAAACTAGAAGCAGTGCGGGAGTGGTGGAATTGGTAGACACGCCAGATTTAGGTTCTGGTGCCGCAAGGTGTGAGAGTTCAAGTCTCTCCTCCCGTACCATTTATTTTTGACTAGAGGTTGTCTACCTTTAGTCTTAAGCAAGAAAATTGGGGTATCGCCAAGCGGTAAGGCACCGGGTTTTGATCTCGGCATTCCTAGGTTCGAATCCTAGTACCCCAGCCATTTTCCTCTTGCTTAATTTGATTCTTGGGGTATCGCCAAGCGGTAAGGCACCGGGTTTTGATCTCGGCATTCCTAGGTTCGAATCCTAGTACCCCAGCCATTTATCAGTAAGATAAATGTGGCTATGTAGCTCAGCTGGTTAGAGCACAGCACTCATAATGCTGGGGTCGCAGGTTCAAGTCCCGCCATAGCTACCATCTTATTTCAGGTAAATCCGCCGTTATCGGCGCCATCTGCTCAAGATGTAAAACTTGAGGTCTGCTAGTTAGTTGAGCCCCGGCTCAGACATATGACTAGAATCTTCATCAAGATATAAAACTAGATGCTAAGCGGGAGTGGTGGAATTGGTAGACACGCCAGATTTAGGTTCTGGTGCCGCAAGGTGTGAGAGTTCAAGTCTCTCCTCCCGTACCATTATTTGAGGTTATAGGTGTTTCCTGTAATCTAAGCCGAGCTTGTTGGGGTATCGCCAAGCGGTAAGGCACCGGGTTTTGATCTCGGCATTCCTAGGTTCGAATCCTAGTACCCCAGCCATTTTTATCTAGCTTAAGATGTTAAACTAAGCCATCAAATCAGATGTAAAGCGATGCGGGAGTGGTGGAATTGGTAGACACGCCAGATTTAGGTTCTGGTGCCGCAAGGTGTGAGAGTTCAAGTCTCTCCTCCCGTACCATTATTAAGATTGCAAAGAGCCTGTCCAAGTGACAGGCTTTTTTGTATCTGTCTTTTACCTATCCGTCGTTTGTTTATCTATCAGTTGCCTATCAGGCCTGATTCTGATTCCTCTGATTCGAGATTTAAGCATCGCTTCAATCCTTGCGTGAAGTCTTCAAGTCACGAGCCGACTCAAGCTTTGATCTAACTGGCTAGTCGCTGCTAGGCCCCTGTGATAGCATGAGTTTTTTATTATCACAGGGAGTGACAACCTTGAGCATTAAAACATTAGTCTGTGGCCTGAGCCTACTGGCGCTTAGCCCTCTTATGATTAGCCCTCTGGTGCTGGCACAGCCCAGCGCACTAACGATAAAACAAAACACCAAGCCTAAGTCTTCAGACCGTTATATTCGCGCGGTGCATCAAGAGATAGAGACCCACAACATAGGGCTCGAAAAGACCCGCTACGCCATCCTGATGGGCATGCTGAATACCAAGGGGTTCGCCTGGGTGTATGACGGCGAGGGCGAGGGTTATATCCTGGCGCGCTTCGACTATCGGGGCGACACCAATGTGATGCGCATCGAATACGACGAGTCCCTGGTGCAACTCAAGTATCAAGATGCCTTGGGCGATTATCAGTGCGCAAATCTCATCGACGGGATCTGCTATAAGAATGGCCGAGGCTACTTCAACTACATCAAGAACCTCAGAGCCAGCATCGCCAGACAGCTGCAAATGCGTTAAGGAAGCGTGAAGATGAAAAAGATTATGCTAGGAATGCTCATAGGTCTAAGCCTTGCGGCGCCATTGCAGGCACAGGGGCTGCACCTCTATCAAGATCCCATTCCACTGGGCAGCTATGTGACAGATTACGACGATATGCTGGACAAGGCCGTGTCTCGCAACCATTGGCGCTTCGAGCGTGAGGGGGACAAACGCTTCGCCAGACTGAGCTACAAGACCTACGAGATAAACGTCGAGCTGGTTGAGAGCGACAAGGGTATCGCCATCACGCTGATCGATGCCAAGCGCGAAGGCTGCACCAAGAACTGTGACGTCGATATGGACAAGGTCAGTGGCTGGCTGGTCAAACTGCGCCGCACCATCGCCTATGATCTTACCCTGGCGGTACGGGATGACGCCTTGAGGCGCACGGTCAGATAAGAGTAGGCATAGATAAGCATTCGCTGACACTAAGTCATGCTAGATACAAAAAAGCCACTCAATCGAGTGGCTTTTTTCGTTACCCTTGAAAGTGGGTGATTAGTGCTTAAACATCGCAGAGATAGACTCTTCGTTGCTTACGCGGCGGATAGCTTCAGCCATCACGCTAGACATGGTCAGCTGAGTCACTTTATCCAGTGCCGCCATCTCTTCACTTAGTGGGATGGTGTCGGTCACGATCACTTCGTCGATCACAGACTCGGCGATGTTTTTAGGCGCGTTGCCTGAGAATACTGGGTGAGTGGCGTAGGCGAATACGCGGTTAGCACCGTGCTCTTTAAGTGCCTCGGCTGCTTTACACAGGGTACCGCCAGTGTCGATCATGTCGTCGACTATGATGCAGTCGCGGCCTTGAACGTCACCAATGATGTGCATCACCTGAGCAACGTTTGCCTGTGGGCGACGCTTGTCGATGATAGCCAGATCTGAGTCGTCCAGTAGCTTGGCTACGGCGCGGGCACGTACTACACCACCGATATCTGGTGAAACTACGACAGGGTTGTCCAGCTGCTTGGCCAGCATGTCTTCCAGCAGCACTGGGCTACCGAATACGTTGTCTACAGGTACATCGAAGAAGCCCTGGATCTGCTCGGCGTGCAGGTCACAGGTCAATACGCGGTCAACACCAACGCTTGATAGGAAGTCGGCGACTACCTTAGCGGTAATAGGTACACGAGCACTGCGTACACGACGGTCTTGACGAGCGTAACCGAAGTAAGGAATAACCGCAGTAATACGGCCAGCAGATGCGCGACGTAACGCGTCTACCATAACGATAAGTTCCATCAGGTTATCGTTAGTAGGTGCACACGTAGATTGAATGATAAATACATCCGCCCCACGTACATTTTCGTTAATCTGGACACTGATTTCACCGTCACTGAAAACGCCAACCTCAGCGTCTCCGAGTTTACAAAATAGGCGATCTGCTATCTTCTTGGCGAGACTGGGGGTTGCGTTACCAGCAAATAGTTTAATGTCAGGCACTGTATGGACCTCAGGCGTATGCTTCATTGTAATTGTCGGGATAACCTAGGCTATCCCGCATGAACTTAGCGCTGCGTTAACCGCAACGCTAATGGTGATTTATTTGTCCCTTTGGCGATGAAACCGCACAAACCCGCCGGCAACTTGGCAAAAACCTGCTCTGCCTGCTGGCGTGTGTCGAAGATACCGAATACACATGCTCCGGTTCCCGTCATTCTGGACGGCGCATATTCTATCAGCCACGCCAATGCTTTGGCAACTTGGGGGTATCGCTCGGCGACTCTGGGTTGGCAATCGTTGTGCCAGTCACTGCTCATTAAATCATCCATGGAGAGCTTAGGCGTATCCCGTGGTAACTGGGGATCGTTAAACACCTCGGCGGTGGAAACGTGAACATCTGGGGTCAGGATCAGGTACCAATTTTCCGGCGCCTCGACCGGGATCAACTTCTCGCCGACCCCTTCGGCAAATGCCGCTAAACCATTAATAAAAACAGGGACATCAGCGCCAAGAGACAGGCCTATCTTTGCCAGTTCATCCTGTGATAATTGAGTCTGCCACAGATGATTCAGGGCGACCAGTGTGGTGGCCGCATCGGATGAGCCGCCACCTATGCCGCCGCCCATTGGTAGTTTTTTATCCAGCCAGATCTCGGCACCTTGATGGGTACCTGTGTACTCCTGCAAAGATTTTGCAGCTTTTAGAATTAAGTTATCGTTATTTGCGACAACAGCTTCCATCTCGGAATGCAGGGTGAGGCTGCCGCTGTCGTTGACGGCAAAATCCAGGTAGTCGCAGTAGTCGATAAACTGAAACAGGGTCTGTAGCTCATGGTAGCCATCGGCGCGGCGGCCGTTGACGTGGAGAAACAGGTTGAGTTTAGCCGGTGCCGGCCAGGCGGTGGATCTATTGCTTGTCATCTGTCGATTCCGGTTGTGATGCGCGCTTGGGTGTCAGTGCCTGCCATTGGCTGACCTGTAGCTTTAAACGAATTTCGTCGCGCTCTAGCTGCAGCAGTCTCGGCAGTTCGGCGCCGCTCTGCTCTTGCCAGCTGTTGAAGCTGACGTGCCAGGGGCTGCTGCCCGTGTGGTTGAGCACTTCCTTGGGGCGACCCTGCTCGTCGACTGCGACCACCTCATCCTGAGCGGAAACCTGCCCCGTGATCCACAGCGGCAGGGTGTCGACCGGTATCGACCAGCCGGTGAGGCGCCTGAGCAGCTCCTCGGCATCGCTGTCCTGATACACCTTGTCTTCGATCTCCAGGCTCGCCTGACTAGGGGTCTTGTTAAGGGTCATGACAGTGGTGCCCAGCATAGTGGTTAGGGTCAGGTCGTCATTGCTCTGGGTATGGAACCAGTAGAGGTTGGTGCTGAATTTATCGTCTGGGGTGCGCACCGCTAACTTGCCCTGGAGCTCCCAGGCCTCTGCCTGGTTAGCACTTTCTACCTGTGTGGGGGCGTAGTCGATCGGTTTGTGGGAGGCACAGCCGGCGAGGGTCATTAGCGCTAAGGCCGCACAGCTTGCCGAAATTTTTGTGAAGTAGTTCAAATTATTCATCTATGGCTAAAATCACTAGCGCATATCATACGAGGGCTGACTTTAAATACCAACGACTAATCCCAAATTTCCTGCCAGCCTAGGCTAGGGTTAGCAATGGCTAATTTTCGCCGAGGCCTGAGGGCTTGATTTTAAGCCTCAGGTTTAATAGAAAAAAGTTGTGACAAGCCAGATTATTGTTCGGTTTTGTTAAGCGTATTCTGTTTTTAGTCGACTCAATTGCGTAGAATGACTGGCATTAAGTGAGATGATTAAGGCCTATGGCCGGTAGTCAATGAACTCGCAAGATTAACAGACCCTAGAGACCAGAAAGAGTCAGATGAGCCTTGTAGCAATCGGTATTAATCATAAAACAGCCACTGTAGACCTACGAGAAAAGGTAGCGTTTGCGCCTGATAAAATTCATGAAGCGATGAAGAGTCTTGCCAGTCGGACTAAGACAGGGGAGGCGGTGATCGTCTCGACCTGTAACCGCACCGAGCTCTATTGCAACACGGGTGATGAGGCGGATGTGATCAGCTGGCTGGAGTCTTATCATCAGTTATCTCACGATGACGTATTGCCATGCCTGTACAAGTATCAGGGGCAGCAGGTGGTACAGCATCTGATGCGAGTCTCGTCGGGACTCGACTCGCTCATTCTGGGCGAACCGCAGATCTTAGGTCAGGTGAAGCAATCGTTCGTGAAGGCCAAAGAGGCCGGTACGGTTGCCGTCACCATGGACAGACTGTTCCAAAATACCTTCTCGGTGGCCAAGAAGGTGCGCACCGAGACCGAGATCGGCGCCGCCGCCGTATCGGTCGCCTTTGCGGCCGTGAGCATGGCCAAACATATTTTCTCGGCGCTGAGCGCCACTAAGGTGCTGCTGATCGGCGCCGGCGAGACCATAGAGCTGGTGGCACGCCACCTGAAAGACAATGGTGTCGACTCCATGATAGTCGCCAACCGCACCATTTCCCGCGCCGAAGCCATGTGTGAAGAGTTCGGTGCGACGGCAATTACGCTCGAACAGATACCAGATTTTCTCCCTAAGGCCGATATCGTGATATCCTCTACCGCCAGCCCATTACCTATACTGGGTAAAGGCATGGTAGAAAAAGCGCTTAAGCAGCGTCGTCATCAACCTATGTTATTGGTTGATATAGCAGTTCCTAGAGATATCGAGGCCGAAGTTGCCGATCTGGACGATGCCTTCTTATACACGGTTGACGATCTGCAAAGCATCATTGAACAGAATATGGCCTCCCGACGTGAGGCGGCCGAGAAAGCTGAATTAATTGTTGAAGAGGAATCTCATCATTTCATGGAGTGGATTCGATCGTTAGAGTCGGTCGACAGCATCCGTGAATACCGAAGCCAGAGCATGGCGATCAGAGATGAGTTGGTCGAGCGAGCGATCAATAAGTTGGCCCAGGGTGGTGATAGCGAGCAGCTAATACTGGAACTGGCGAACAAGTTGACCAATAAGTTGATCCACGCCCCGACCCAGGCGCTCACCCAGGCGAGTCGCCGCGGTGACCTCAATAGCTTAGGACAATTAAGAGCAGCGCTCGGACTAGATAAAGACTAAGGTTAGCGTTGTAATGAAGGACAGTGTTATTCGCAAGCTCGAAGGCTTGCTTGAGCGTAATGAAGAGGTTTTGGCGCTGCTGAGTGATGCGGAAATCATCGCCGATCAGGAGCGTTTTCGCGCTCTGTCCAAAGAGTATTCTCAACTCGAAGACGTGGTAAAGAGCTTTAAGGCCTATCGTCAGGCAGAAGAAGATCTTGCCTCGGCGCAGGAGATGCTCGCCGAAGATGACGCCGATCTGAAAGAGATGGCGCAAGAAGAGATTAAAGAAGCCAAGGCGACCCTGGAAGCCTTGGAAGGCGAGCTGCAGATCTTGCTGCTGCCAAAAGATCCTAAAGATGACAACAACGCCTTCCTCGAGATACGTGCCGGTGCCGGTGGTGACGAGGCGGCTATCTTTGCCGGTGACCTGTTCCGCATGTACAGCCGCTACTGCGAGGCAAACCGCTGGCAGATGGAGATCATGAACGCCAATGAAGGCGAACATGGTGGCTTCAAAGAGATCATCGTTAAAGTCTCAGGCGATGGCGTCTATGGCAAGCTCAAGTTCGAGTCGGGCGGACACCGCGTACAGCGCGTGCCTGAAACAGAATCTCAAGGGCGTGTGCATACCTCGGCCTGTACCGTGGTAGTAATGCCTGAGATCCCAGAAGCCGAAGCGATCGAAATCAATCCTGCCGACCTAAAGGTCGACACCTTCCGCGCCTCGGGCGCCGGTGGTCAGCACGTTAACAAGACAGATTCTGCTATCCGTATTACCCATATTCCGTCGGGTATCGTGGTGGAGTGTCAGGATCAGCGCTCGCAGCATAAAAACCGCGCCCAGGCGATGAGCGTCTTAGCCGCTCGTATTCAGGCGGTGGAAGATGAGAAGCGCCGCAGCGAAGAGGAATCGACACGTCGTAACCTGGTGGCCAGTGGTGACCGCTCGGAGCGTGTGCGTACCTATAACTTCCCTCAGGGACGTGTGAGCGAGCACAGAATCAACCTGACTCTCTATCGCCTCAGCGAAGTGATGGAAGGCGACCTCGATGCCATCCTCGGCCCCTTGATGCAGGAAAACCAAGCCGACATGTTAGCAGCCCTTTCCGAAGGTTAATCTTGCTATCATTGCCGCTAGGTGATTAAGGATATGCTTTGTTCCAGACGTTAGCACAGGCCCTCGAATGGGCCTCGACTCGACTCCAGGATGTGTCTGACAGTGCCAAGCTCGATGCCGAGGTGATGCTGCTGCATATCATTCATAAGCAGCGCAGTTATCTCTATACCTGGCCAGACGAGCGTCTGACCAGCGAGCAGGTGACCGAGTATAAGCAGATGGTTGGTCGCCGCGAGTTAGGTACTCCCATCGCTCACATCGTCGGCGAACGGGAGTTCTGGTCGCTGCCCTTCATGGTTAATCCCACCACACTGATCCCGCGCCCGGATACCGAGATTTTGGTAGAGACGGCCCTTAACCTGCCGCTGGCGGAGAATGCTAAGGTGCTGGACCTGGGGACTGGTACTGGGGCTATCGCCCTGTCGCTGGCCTTCGAGCGTAGCCACTGGCAGATCACCGCGGTAGATAAGGTGCTCGAGGCCGTCGCCCTGGCCAAGGCTAACCGTGACAATCTCAAGTTGCCTCAGGTGGAGGTGCTGCAGAGTGACTGGTTCGACGCCATCAATCGCTATGACTTCAACCTGATCGTCTCCAATCCGCCCTATATCGATGAGGAAGATGAGCACCTGTCCCAAGGGGATGTGCGCTTCGAACCCCATAGCGCGCTCACCGCTGGTGAACACGGCTATGCGGATCTCTTCTACATCGCCGAGGCGGCGCGCGACTACTTGGCGCCCGGCGGCTATCTGCTGCTTGAGCATGGTTTCGGCCAGGCTCTTACGGTGCGCGATAAGATGATCGAGCTGGGTTACGAGGCGGTCGCGACGGTACGCGATTTTGGCAGCAACGACAGATGTACCCTAGGTCGCTGGCCAAGATAGTTGGGTTTGATAGCTTCTTAGCTTAAGCCACAGCACTAGCACTTCACCGCGCGACACTAAAAACGCCATGGGCCTGAGCCTGTGGCGTTTTCTTTTCGTAATATTGTCGTTCTGTTTTAATGCCTCCCAGGATAGTCCATACTCAACAGGTCGCAGGCTAGGGCTGACCTAGCGTTTCAGGAAAACACCATGAAAATGATCGCTATGTTACTGGCCTTGTTAATCATCGGCCTCTTGTATTATCAGCAACTCGCCAAGCAACCTGTGCTCAGCGAGCAGACCGAGGCGGCCCTGGAGGCCACTCAAGGCACAGGTCCTAAGGTGCCGACCCGCCCGGATGAAATCGCCACCTTCGATAAGGAGATGAACGCCCTGATGCAGGAGGAGGCCGAGAAGCGGGCCAAGGCGTTAAAGGAAGCCGAGGGCCAGTAGCGCTTAAAAGAGAGGCCGCTACTGTTTGAAGAAGCCTTAGGTTTGAAATTGATTCGCTAAGGCTGGTTAGTTTAGACTTGCTCGCTTAGAGCATCTTGGTCATGAAGTATTTACAGCCCGTCTTAGGGTATTGCTCCTGAGTCCACTCTAGAGAATAGCCTCTGGCCTCGTAGAAGGGTCGCGCCTGAAAGTTTAGGGTATCTAAGATGGCGTAGATGCAGCCGCGTTCCCTGGCGATACGTTCGGCCTCTTCTAACATCTGGCTGCCGATCTGTTGTCCTCTGAGCGACTCGCTCACCCAAAAGTTATCTATCATCAGCCAGTTGCCGAAGGTGCGGGCCGACAGGCCGGCGATCATCTCTCCCGCCTCATTCTCCAGCTTAAGCCCCAGGGGTAAGCGCTCGCTCACCTCCCAACGCTGCCAGTTAAACTCGGCGATTTTTTGCTGCACTGCCTCGGCAAATTCGGGGCTGGCGTCTTGGGTAAAAGTGATGCTCATGATTAACTACCTTGATGTTGATTCCTATGCCGACTAGCTTAAACTAGCGGGATAAATCTGATAAGTGCATTATCTGCATTGGGAGATGAAATCTGTGCATAAAGGTTTGTATCATGTTGATTTAAATCTTCTTAAGTTGTTTCATTCGCTCTATTGCTGTCGCAGTGTAACCCAAGCGGCGCAGCAGATGCACCTGAGTCAGTCGGCGTTTAGTCACGCGCTCTCCAGGCTACGCCAGCAATTGGATGACCCACTGTTTATCCGCTCGGCCAGCGCGATGCTCCCAACTCCCTATGCCGACTCCATCAGCGTCGAGGTCGGCCAGGTGCTGGACAGGCTCAGCGACTGCCTATTACCCAAACAGGCATTTTCTCCGGTGCAGAGTCAGCATGCATTTCGCATCGCGGTGACTGACTTTACCGCCCTGATGTTAATGTCGCGTCTTGCCAAGCGGCTCAGCACCCTGGCGCCCAAAGTTCGCCTCAATCTGATTCACGATGAGCAGCGTATGCCCCTGAGCCGTTTCGAGTCTGGTCAATTGGATTTCGCCTTGGACTTCTCCCATGACGAGGGCCAGGGTCACAGACTTATCAGCGAGTCCCTATGGTGGGAGGGAGACTATTGCACCCTGGCAAGCTCCAAGGTGACCAAGATGAACCGTGACATCTTTCTCGCCAGTCGGCATATCCTGGTTTCCCCATGGGGAACTGATACAGGGATAGTGGATCAGGTACTTGCCTCACAGGGGCTGAGCCGGGATATCGCCATACAGCTGCCAAATGTCATCAACGCGCCATTTCTGGTGGAGGAGTCGGGGTATCTGGTGACCCTGCCGCGTCAGGCGGCGCGCCTGCTTGCCCATAGCCTACCGCTCAATGAGTTCGACGTCCCTCTGCCTATGCCAAGCTACAAGTTGACGTTGATGAGTTATAAGCCGACCGAAAACACCTCAGAAAACCTTTGGCTGAGGGAGCAGATAAACGAGCTGTTCGACACCTGAGAGGCGTGATCATCCAAGGTGTTAACTCAATTTAAGTGGATATGTTGAAATCGGTTGTGCCGATATTGGTGCCCCGGCCTTTGATCGGGTACACTAGCGCCTTTGCGAGCCACGAAAGAAGATATAATGGACAGTTTATACCCAGCTATTAAGCATATACACCTCACCCTGATTGCCGTGAGTGTGCTGTTTTTTATCGTACGATTTGTGCTGCATCTTAAACAATCAGCCATCATGGACAAGAAATTTGTTAAGATTGCGCCCCATGTGATCGATACCTTCCTGCTGCTCTCCGGCCTAACCTTATGCTTCATCATCAAGCAGTATCCGTTTCAGGATGCTTGGTTGACCGAGAAGATAGGCGCAGTGATCGCTTACATCTTCCTGGCTGCCATCTCGCTTAAGGCTAACCGTAACAAACTCTTCAAGACCTTTGCCGCCCTGGGCGCGTTGGCCTGGGTGATGTACGCTGCGAAAATTGCCATGTTTAAACAAGCAATATTAATGAGCTAATGACAAACCTGATCTTAAACGAGGCGCTCTCCCTTCCAGAGAGCGCCTTTGATATTTCCGAGCACCTGGGATTTTCCGATAAGGAAGCGGCTAAGTGGGCCTGGTTTGAACTGGCAGGCTCTGTACTTAGCCACTATCTGGTCAACAGAGAAGCCCGTCTCGAGGCGCTGCTCAAATGGTTCTATCAGGATCTCGGCTTCTGTGCGCGAGAGTCCTATTTCAGTATCGAGGCGGCGGATCTCGCCAGCTGCATCACCACGCGGCAGGGGAACAGTACCACGCTGGCAAGCGTGCTTATGCTGCTGGGTAAGCAGCTGGACCTGGTAATGCAGCCGCTGCTGTTGCCGGGCACCACAGTGCTAAGCTGTCGTATTGACGATAAGGTGCGCTATATCGACCCGCTCACTGGGCAATCCCTGACTCGTCATCAACTGCATGTGTTGGTGCGCGGCGAGTTAGGCAATGGCGCGCCCTTTAAGCCGCGTTATCTGAAGCCCGCGAGCCTCAAGCGCCTGCTGTCACGCATGCTGCATGAACTCAAGGCCGGCGCCATTCTGGCGAGCAAGTTTGAGAGCGCCATGGAGTGCTGTAACTTATTGCTGCAGTGGCACCAAGATGACCTGAATCTTAACCGGGAGCGGGCCTTTATCGCCCAGCAGCTAGGTTGTATCAGCGTCGCGGCGGCGGATCTGCGACACTTTGTCGATAACAGTCCCCATGACCCTGTGACCGAGCTGGTCAAATTACAGTTAAAAGAGCTCAACGACGAGGTTGAGGTCTATCATTAACCCTTAGCGTCGAGGCCAGGATGGCCAGGCGCGGGGCGAATTTGCCGCGATTGCCAATCGGCTGGCGCGGCCACCACTATAACTACAACAATAAATAACCCATACAAAACAAAAGGGAGATGAGATGAGCAGTACCGCGATAGTCAGCAATGACGCCACGGCATTAGTCACCAATGATGCCACGGGCCTAGGCCTGTTGGCGGTGATCTTAGGATTCGTGTTTTACACCAATAGCAGCCAGCACCCATTCTGGGTGAAGTTTTATCGTTTCATTCCTGCGCTGCTGCTCTGCTACTTTCTGCCTTCGCTGCTCAACTCCTTTAATATCCTGGATGGCGATACCTCAAATCTCTATTTTGTCGCCTCCCGTTACCTGTTACCCGCCTGTCTGGTGCTGCTGATCTTAAGTGTCGACCTCAAGGCGATCCTAAGCCTTGGCCCCAAGGCGATTGTGATGTTTTTAACCGGTACCGTCGGCATAGTGATAGGGGGGCCAATTGCCTTACTTATCGTGTCGACCCTCAACCCTGAGATCCTCGGGGTGAGCGGGCCAGATGCGGTCTGGCGCGGCATGACTACCTTGGCCGGCAGCTGGATTGGCGGCGGCGCAAACCAGGCGGCGATGAAGGAGATCTACGAGGCCGGTGGCAACATCTTCTCCATCATGGTGACGGTCGATGTGATCGTGGCCAACATCTGGATGGCGGTGCTGCTGTTTATGGCCTCTAAGGCCAAGGAGATCGATGCTAAGACGGGCGCCGATACCCGCGCCATAGAGACCCTCAAAGAGAAGGTAGAGAAGTATCACGCCGAAAATGCCCGTATCGCCAGCCTGCGTGATCTGATGATGATCGTCGCCGTGGGCTTTGGTATCACGGGCCTGGCCCATGTGATCGCCGATTTCCTCGGCCCCTTCTTCGAGGCCAACTATCCCTGGACCCGCGATTACAGCCTGACCTCTAAGTTCTTCTGGCTGATCGTGACGGTAACCACCATAGGCCTGGCCATGTCCTTTACGCCTGTGCGCCATCTTGAGGCGGCGGGGGCTTCTAAGGTCGCCTCGGCGTTCCTCTATATCCTGGTGGCGACTATCGGCCTGCATATGGATGTGTTCAAACTGTTTGACCCGGCCAACCTCTGGTATTTCGCCATCGGCATCATCTGGATGATAGTCCATGCCGGCTTCATGCTGCTGGTGGCCAAGCTTATCCGCGCGCCACTGTTTTACATGGCGGTGGGCAGTCAGGCCAACGTCGGCGGCGCGGCCTCGGCGCCCGTGGTGGCCGCGGCCTTCCATCCGGCCCTGGCACCTGTCGGTGTACTCCTGGCCGTATTAGGCTATGCTGTAGGCACCTATATGGCGTGGGTGTGTGGTCAGATACTGCAGGTCGTGGCTCAGTGATAGGCCGATAAAGAATTTGATTCCTGCCGGGCTTGCCCCGGCTTCTTAAGAGAGAAGTAGCGATGAGTAATAAAACCATAAAGTTAGGTAGCATTGAAATTGCAAACGACAAGCCCTTTGTCCTGTTTGGCGGCATGAATGTGCTCGAGTCGCGAGACCTGGCCATGCAGATCGCAGAGACCTATGCGGAAGTTACTCAGAAGCTTGGGATCCCTTATGTGTTTAAGGCATCATTCGACAAGGCTAATCGCTCATCGGTGAACTCTTACCGTGGCCCAGGCATGGAAGAGGGACTGAAGATCTTCCAGGAGATTAAGGATACCTTTAAGCTGCCGCTGATCACCGACGTGCATGAACCCTACCAGTGCCAGCCGGTGGCCGAGGTGGTGGATATTATTCAGCTGCCCGCCTTCCTGGCACGTCAGACGGATCTTGTGGTCGCCATGGCCAAGACTGGCGCCATCATCAACGTGAAGAAGCCACAGTTCCTGGCGCCCCATGAGATGCGTCATATCATCACCAAGTTTAACGAGGCGGGTAACGACGAGATCATCCTGTGTGAGCGTGGCTCTTGCTTCGGTTACAACAACCTGGTGGTCGACATGCTGGGCATGGATGAGATGAAGCAGTCGGGTTACCCAGTGATCTTCGATGCGACCCACGCCCTGCAGCGTCCAGGCGGACGTGCCGATAGCGCTGGCGGTCGTCGTGCCCAGGCCACCGAGCTGGCCCGTAGCGGCATGGCGCTTGGCCTGGCGGGTCTGTTTATCGAGGCGCACCCGGATCCAGACAACGCCAAGTGTGACGGCCCATGTGCCTTGCCACTGCATCAGCTGGAAAACTATTTGACCCAGATGAAGGCGATCGACGATCTGGTGAAATCGTTCGACCCAATCGATACCAGCAAGTAAGCGAGCCTTCACTCAGACGGCTGTTAATCGAGGTCGACATAATGCTGAAGCCCCGCCTGTGCGGGGCTTTTTGTTGTTCGTTGAATTGTCTCAGGCACCAGCGCTTTAGCCTGCAATCGTCCTAAGGCTTAATCACACGGCTCACTGTCCATGAGGCATTTTCACTCGCCCGGCAGGCGGTTAGGCGTTAGGCTAGTAGCCCCTTTTTGTGAGAGTCGCTTATGTGGATTGTCTTTACCTTTCTCGCCGCCTTCATGCAGTCCTGGCGTAATGCCCTGCAGAGTCAGCTGAGCCGCGACGTCAAGGTGGCCGGGGTGACGCTGGCGCGTTTTCTCTGGGCCGGGCCCATCGCCGCCTGTTATCTCGCCGCGCTTTACCTCTTCCTGCCGCCTGATCTGCAACAAGCGGGGCAACAAGCGGGGCAAGAGAGCCTGCAGCTGTTTCCCGCCCCTTTCTGGGGTTTCGTGCTCGGCGCCGCCTTGATGCAGATTGTGGCCACGGGCTTGATGGTGAAGCTGTTTCAGCTCAGAGACTTCGCCATAGGTGCAGGCCTTGCCAAGAGCGAGGCGATCGTCGCTGCCGTGTTTGGCGCCCTGTTTTTCGGCACCCAACTGAGCCTGCTGGGCTGGCTCGGCGTGGTGGTAGGCGCCCTGGCCGTGCTCCTGATGAGCAAGGGGTCTGGGGTTGCCAGGCTCTCGCCTCAGGTGTTACTGCTGGGACTCGCCTGCGGCAGTGCCTTCGCGCTCACTTCGCTCTGGGTCAGAGAGGCGAGTCTGGTGCTGACTCTGCCTTTTCCTCACAGCGCCGCCTGGGTGCTGTTCTGGGTTATAAGCGTGCAGACCGTTATCTTGCTGCTGTTTCTCTACTTGCGGGACCGTCAGACCCTGGCGGCCCTGTGGCGTCGGCCTAAGTTGACCCTGGCTATCAGCGTGACAAGCTGCCTGGGCTCCATCGGCTGGTTCAGCGCCATGGCCTTGCAGGCGGTGCCCTATGTGAAGACATTGGGTCAGGTTGAGGTGTTTTTTACCCTAATCGTGGCGGGGAGTTATCTCAAGCAGAAGGTGAAGCCGAAGGAGATGACCGCCTTGCTGCTTATCGCAGTGGCGGCCATCTTGGTCATCTGGGGATGATGCGGACTTAAGCGGTCTGGTAGCGGGCGAGGATCTTGCCCAGACTCTCAGAGGCCTGAGACAGCTGACTGACGCCTATCGAGGACTGGTTGGCCAGCTCCTTGATCACGTTGGCCTGCTGACGTATCTCACTCAACTCGGAGGCGATATCGTTGGCCACGGCGCTCTGTTCCTCCGAGGAGGCGGCGATCTGGAAGCTCATGTCGATAACCGATTGCGACGACTCGTTGATGGCGCTGACGTCTGTGCCTATCTCGGTGATTAGCGACTGGCTGGATTCGGCCTGTTTGACCGTGCGCTGGGTGATGTTGTCTATGTTATTGGTTTCCTGCTGCAGGTTCTCGATCATCGCCTGAATTTCCACCGTGGCCGACTGAGTGCGGCTGGCCAGGGTTCTCACCTCGTCGGCAACCACGGCGAAGCCGCGGCCCATCTCACCGGCGCGGGCGGCCTCGATGGCGGCGTTAAGCGCAAGCAGGTTGGTCTGCTCCGAGATGGCGTTGATTGTGGTGATCACTTCGTTGATCTTGGTGGCGTTGACCTTGAGGGTGCTGACCGAATCTGAGGTCTGCTCGATAAAGCCAGACAGCTGTTCGATATCCTTGATCGCCTTCTGTACGCGCTCATAGCTCTGACGGATTGAGTGTGAGTTTTGCTCCACTTTCTCCACCGAGCTGTTGGAGATGTTGGATACCTCACCGGCTGAGGCCGTCATCTCCTCCATGGCGGTGGCAACCGAGTCGAGGGATTGATATTGCTGCTCGATCTGGCGCTCGCTCTCCTGATTCTCCGAGGCGAAGGAGCTGGCGGTGTGATGCAGCGTCTCGGCATTATCTTTCACCGTGACCACAAGCTCGGTGAGTGTGTCCATGGCGTTGTCCAGTGCGCAGCCTATGGTGCCAAACTCGTCACGACCCGGGTGAAAGCCCAGGCGTGAGGTGAGGTCACCCTTGGCGATATTCTTGGTGGTGGTCCACAGCACCCAGAGGGCACCGCCGATGAAGGTGGCGTTCCAGTAGAGCAGGACGGCGAATGGCAGTAACCAGAGATAGGTGAGCAGCAGGCTGTAGAGGGCCGACTGTTTGGCATCGCGCTCGCGGCTGGCGACATTCTGCGTCAGCGACAGGTTTTGCCCCGCGGCGCTGCGCACCACGGCGGTGACGCTGTCTTGGCTGCGGCTTGAGCTTGCCTGACCGCTGGGCTGGATATTCAGGCTGGCAAACTTATCGGTCTGGCCGCTGGTTTCCAGGGCGCGTACCATGCCCGATAGCTCACTTTCCAGCGCCGTCATCGTGGCTTGCTCTATGGCATCTATGCTGCCTTGATAGCGGCTGACGCCGATGCAGGTGATGGCGATGAAAAACAGCGCCCCAATGACCCAAAATTTATCGTTAATAGACATCTTGATGAAGAGTTTGTCTATGGTGCGAAAATTAACTTCTCTCATAGTTTTTTTCCGTCTCGTATTAAGGCTGAGGCCTTAGACAATAGTAGAATAAAATGCGGCGACATCCTTAAAATTACGCCTTTTTTACCAATAAATACAGGATGGTTTAACGTTTTTTTTACATAGGTTGCGGCGCACCTGTTCTAGGTCAAGCTTGGCATTCGTCGCTTGAGGGAGTTGTGTAGCGTCAGCGCCAATTGGCTGGCCAGCAGACCAAAGCTTGCTCCGGCCAGCAGATCCCCGAGATAGTGATAGTTGAGGCTCAACTGCCCGGTGATGACGGCAAACATGCAGCCTAGCCAGAGGGGCATCAGCTTAGGCGTGTGGCGCCAGAAGGTGAAGGCGAGGGCGAAGGTCAGCAGCGCATGGCCCGAAGGGAAGGAGTCATAGGCGAGCCCCTGGGCAAATGGATGAAACGCCTCGATACGATCGGCTACCCAGGAGGGATTATGGCCCTCGCCCAGGGTTATCCAGCTCTCAGGCCAGGTGCGGCCAAAGAGCAGTTTGGCGACCCAGCGAATCGAGAAGGCCAGCGCCAGGGTGAGCCCCAACTCAATGGCCAGGGCCTGGAACCTGGCGCGAAAGCGCGCGCTGATGCAGGCGAAGATGGTCAGCCCGGCGAGAAACTCCAGTAGCAAGGGCGTCTTACTCAGAAGCTTTAGTGCGGGGTGTGACAGCTGCTGGGTGTGCATCAGGTCCGCCAGCTGGCGATCGATAAAGTGAACCGAGATAAGCACCAGGGTAAGCAGCAGGCCATAGAGGAGCAGGGCGCCCTTGGCGCTACCGGGAAACAGGGGTTTTAGCATGGAGTTTTGCATCTTTGGGAGAAAGCCCTAGCCTAAGGCAAATCCGAGTACTTGCAAAGTTTGCCACTTCACACTCTGCTTATTTTGGCTGTCTCTCGCTGCACCTGTACGCAGCGCTTGTTAGGGCGCGATAAGATTGGGTGGCGTGAGAAGTGAGTATCTATAAAAGAGATAAGTAAGCGTCATGACGGCAGGCATGAACCTTGCCGCCATGACGCGCGACCTAATACCAATTCGTTAGCTACGCAGGCTCTCGATAAGATAGTTGAGGCTGGGGCTCTCTTCTAAGTTACTGGTCGGGATGACGTTGTACTTAGGCGGAATCAGCCAGTCGCGCTGCACCAGCTCGTCGAGCAGATCCAGGTATTGCACGCTGGTCTTACCCACGAGTAGGTTGTCCAGGCTGCGGGTCTTAGACAGGTGTAACATATCCAGGAAGCCGCTCAGGTAGAGGTGATCCTTAGTGAAGCCGCCGCCGCGATAGACCCGGGCCGTGGTCATGAAGGCATCATCCTTGTCCATCTCCAGCTCATCGATGAGATAGCTGTAGGTGAGATAGAAGTCCTGATCCTTGAGCATTGAGTCTACTGCTAGCACGCGCGCGGCCAGGGTGTTGAGGCGTGAGTGGGCCATGAAGCCCGCCTTAAGCTCCGCCAAAATCGCCAAACCTTCCTGGGTATAGGTCGAGCCGGGCAGACCCAGACGCAGCACCTTGAGCGATTGCTGCTTGGCGTTGAGCGTGGTGGCCATGTGCACCCCAAGCTCATGCTGGATCAGCCGCTGCACCTCGCTCTCGTGGAACTGGGCATGGGTGCTGATCGCCAGCTGCGCCGGATTGGAGCTGACCATGGCGCGGGCGACGATGGCACCGCTGAGGCCAATCTTACAGCGCATCTGCCACTGCTCGGCGCTCTGCTTCATCATCTCGCAGACCTGATGGGCATCCAGGCTTTCCCCTCTCTCTTCGGGGATCTCCTTGGCGTACAGCAGGAACTTGGCGTTGGCGATGGCGCTCTTATCCGGGCGGCCATGATAACGCAGCGAGTTGTAGACGAAGCCTTCCTGACCAACGCTGGTTAGGAGATCTATCTGTTCGCCCAGCTTGTTAACGATATCCTTGTAGAGCTGCTTGAGCGCGGGATCGGCAATATTGTCTATGGGCAGACGATAGAGACGATACTTGAACTCGTTGGCATCAATAGGCAGCTGACGATAGGCAAAATTTGGCTTGAAACGACTCGGCGCCTTCATGAAGCGTCGACGCTCGGCCGCCAGGTTGGTCGGGTTGACATACTTTAGCGTGTCGACCTTCTGTGCCAGGCGGAACAGCGCGGCGTCTATCTCCAGCACCTCGGGCTCGATGGCGCTGCTGAGCATGTCGGCGCTACGGGTCTTGCTCTGGCGATTGAGCTTGCGCTGGAAGTAGGCGCTGGTGGCGCTAAAGGCATTCTTCAGTCCCAGCTTGAGATCGTCCAGTACTATGGGGTAGACCTCGCCGGTCAATTCATCCATAAATACCTTCTTGATCTCCGTCGGCAGCACTAAGGTGCGGTCGAAGCGGGCGTTGGTATGAGCGATCAGGTAGCCGCGGCCCTCGAAGGCCACGTCCAGCTCGGCGTCTACCTCTACGTTGGGCAGGGTGATGGTCTTGAGTTCACGCTGGAACTTGTGGACCACGCTGCCCCAGCGCTCCATATCGATCTGCGAGGTGCCTATGTTAAACACGGGCGTCGCCTTCTCGATACGCTTGTAATTGTAGGAGTGTAGGTCGAACACTATCACCATGCCGAACATGCTCTCCAACTTGGCGATCAAGGCCTCGTAGAGTCGATAGAAATCTTGGTGTTTGGCGTGGCTGATGGCGCGCTGCTTGGCGCTTAGCGGCTTGCGCCACACCTGCTTCATCCAGGCGGACTTGTAGTAGGTACTCAAGCTCTTAGGGCGATTGAGATCGTACTCGAAGCGCGAGTCGCTGCCCGCCAGGGTAATGGGCTGGGAGGCGATCACCTCGTCGGTGAAGGGATCTTCCTCGAAGTAACGCTCCTCGGCGCTCAGCTGACATAATTTGATCAGCTCAGGGCGCAGGTTGTGCCCCGCGTGAATCGCGGTGCACACTACGGGCAGATACTCTTGGATGGTGATCACACAGCCGGAGGAGGCCAGCTGGCCTGAGAATGTCTCCCCGCGTTTAATCAGGGAGAGCATCTGGTCGAGACTATAGATTTGCATTTTCTACCGCTTGACGATATGCACTCTTACGTTGCACCAATAGCTCTTTGGAGTTGATGATGTTTTCGGCGAAATCGATCACCTGCTTCTGCAGGCGGACGCGGTTAAGCTTGTTGATACGCGTGATGCCGCCCGGACTGAGGACGTTAACCTCGACCAGCTTGTTGCCTATCACATCCAGACCTGTGAAGTAGAGACCGTCGCGCACCAGCTTAGGGCCGATGGCGGCGCATAGCTCGCGCTCTTCACGTGTGATTGTGTGTCTGACCACGCTGCCGCCAGCATGGACGTTAGATCTGAACTCACCCGAGGCGGGTACGCGGCGCATGGCGCCAATAGGCTCGCCGTTTAGCATCAAGATGCGCTTGTCGCCTTCCTCGGCGCCCTCGATGTAGTCTTGCAGGATCACATAGTTGCTCTGCTCGTCGGTGCCGATATAGAAGTCCAGCAGCGAGCTGAAGTTTTGGCGGGCGCTCTTTTCGATCACGATAACGCCATGACCGCCGAAGCCATTGAGCGGCTTGAGGATCATCTTATCGCTTTCGCTCTCTTCCAGCACACGTTGCAGGTAGTCGCGGTTCTTCGACACGTGGGTGGCAGGAATATACTGGCTCGCCGCACCGCTCATGCTGGCGGTGTAGAGTTTGTTGTTAGCGACTCTTAACCCTTCGAGATCGTTGATGATCAGGGTGTCGCCCTTTACCGAATCCAGGAAGTTAAGCGCCAGGTTATCCAACGGCGGATTGGCGCGCATAAAGATGCAGTCGAAGCCGGCCATGGGCAGGCGCGCCTTATGAAATTCGGCGGAGCGGTAAAAGCGGGGAATGTTGTCCGATATCTTCATCCCTTTCTTGATGATTTGACAAAACCCGTAGACGCTACTGTCACGAATGGTCAGCCCACTGGTCGTGGTGATGGCAACGGTATGACCACGCTGCGCGCACTCATGAACTAATCTCAGGGTGGTATCGGTTTCAGGATCGATACGCTCCCACGGGTACATCAAAAAACAGATGTGCATTCTTTAAGCAACCTCATCTTCTGGGGGAGATTCCACATATTCATACTGTTCAACACGCTTATTAGTCGTGCTGTTTAGGGTGTGGAACTTTTTTGGTTCGCGGGTAAGCTTAGTGTATTTCAACCATACATGCTCAAGCTTGGTATTAGCCTTGTTGGGGTGTTTTAGTACCTTAACAAAGTGTTTTTCCTCTGCAGTTTCAGGCTCGAGATCGCCTGCTTCAAAGGCCTGCATAGTGTCGCCATATAGGCTCAATAATTCAGCTTCAGACAAGGTGAACTCTCCGGACTTACTGAAGCCGCGGGGAAAGTTTTTGTCATCAAAAAAACGCTTTTGACCAAAACGAAATGAATCTTCTGACATAACAACCTCTCACTGTGATAGCAACGCTGTAACTACAGGGTTTTTCGATCGCGAAATTATGATTTTTGTCGTTAAAAGAGAAACAAAACTTTTTTATCGTCACCATTAGGATTAGTTGTTATTCTCTCGGTGAAATTGACCGAGAGAATAAAATGGACGTCAAAGTATTTAAGACCTTTTTAGAGGTGGCCAGAACCCGGCATTTCGGCCGTGCGGCGGAGAATCTCTATATCACCCAGGCGGCCGTGAGCGCCCGTATTAAGCAGCTGGAGTCCTTCTTCGACTCCGCCCTGTTTGTGCGTAATCGCAACAGCATTCAACTCACCACCTCGGGTGAGCGTTTAGTGCCCTACGCCGAGGTGATGGTGAGCACCCTGGAGCAGGCGAAGAACGAGTTGGCCCTGACCAATCATAAGGCGTTGCAGCTGACCATGGCGGGGACGCCCAATATCTGGGATGCCTACCTGCAGCACTGTTTGAGTAAGGTGACAGATGCCTTCGGTGGCTATGGCTTCCTGGCCGAGGCGCTGAGTCGCGAGCAGCTCAACCGTAACCTGCTGGAGCGAACCCTAGACATGGCTTTTGCCTTCGATCCGCTTAAGTCGGAGGAGTTGGTGTGTAAGCAGGTGGCCGACCTTATCCTGGTGTTGGTCTCGACCCGCCCCTGCGATCAGTCAGAAGCCCTGAGCGATAAGTATGTTTATGTGGATTGGGGCACACGTTTTGCCTCCGAGCACGCCGAGCGCCACTATCGCATGCCGCCACCTTATCTGCGCACCTCCACCGGGCGTATCGCGCTGGACTTTATTCTGGATAAGGCGGGGGCGGCCTATCTGCCGCTGTCTATCGTCGAGCCGTTTCTGCAATCTAAGCAGCTCTATCGGGTGGAAGGGGTAGAGCCCTGGAATCGTCCCATCTATCTCTCCTACCGCAAAGACAGCGGGTCGCTAGAGGCGATCATCAAGATTGAGGAGCTGGTCAAGGAGATAGATCCTCTGACCGCCTTCAGCCTGCAGCAGATAGGTCAGCTGGGCTGATCTGCTTGAACTGACTCTGGTGAAATGAGTAAGAGGAGACCGGCTAATCGTCGGCCTCCTCTTTTTGTTTGCGCTTGATGGCGATGCCGATACACAAGGCGGCGCCGCCCCAGGTCAACGTCAATGCAAACAGCATCATGATAAGAGCGCTGTGACTCATGTTTTACCTCCCGGATGTTGGTCTGGATAGCCTGGCGACTTGCTGGTGAAGTTGATCAGCACGGCAAAAAAGAGCATGGTGCCCACTAGGCCCCAACCTAAGAAGAGCTGATCGGCAATGGGGTAGTCGCCATAGCCGTTAACTAAGGTGTTGTAGAGGTTCTTCGCCAATATGGTGGCCAGAATCGCTGGGCTGATGAAGCGCAGGCAGATCACAAACCAGCCGCCGACCCTAAACTCCGAATTTTCATTGGCATGCTGGTGGATCACTGTCACCTTGAGTAGCCAGGTGATGATCACCAGCTCCAGCAGGCAGCTGAGCAGCAGGGCGATGTTGTTGATGAAGTAGTCCACCAGATCCAATAGCAGCAGGCCACCATTGGTGGCAAAAGCCATGGAGACCAGATAGCCCAGGCTACACACCAGCACGGCGGCGGGCTTGCGGCGTACATGAAATTTGTCAATCACCGCACTGGTCACCGCCTCTATGATGGATATGTGAGAGCTCAGTCCGGCGATCACCAGGGCGATGAAGAAGAGGGGCCCGAGAATATAGGGCGCCGGCATCAGGTTGATGGCCGTGGGTATGGTGACAAATGCCAGGCCTATCCCCGAGCTGACCACCTCGGTCAGCGGTTTCATCTGCTCCTCTGCCATATAGCCGAGCACGCCGAAGATTAATATCCCCGCCAGAATCGAGAAGCCGCAGTTGATCAATACTGTCATGAAGGCGTTGTTGTTGATGTCGGCCTTGGTCGGCAGGTAGCTGGAATAGGCGAGCATGATGGCGAAGCCGACGCTGAGGGTGAAGAAGATCTGGCCGTAGGCGGCGGACCAGACCTGGGCATCCACCAGGCGGCTAAAGTCGGGCTCGAACAAATAGTTGAGCCCCGACAGGGCGCCGGGCAGAAACATTATTCGGCCGATAAGGACCAGCACCATGATAAACAGCATGGGCATCATGATCTTGTTGGCGCGTTCGATCCCCCCTTTGACGCCGGTAAAGACCGCCATGAAGGTCATCAGCCAGGCGATGCTCATGGCGATCGCTATGCCGATTTGAAACTCGCCCAGGTGGGAGGGGGAGTTGTTGCCGAGTTTAAGATAATGATTGAAGAAGAAGTCGTTGGGATTGTCTCCCCAAGCCTGACTGAAAGAGAAGCCGAGATAGGAGAGGGTCCAGCCTATGATGGCCACATAATAGACGGCGATAACCGCGGCGATAAACACCTGAAACCAGCCGAGCCATTCGAGTCTGAAGCCGAGGGTGTGGCCGAGCTGGGCGAAGATGCGCGGTGAGGTCTTCTTTATCTTATGGCCCAGGCTAAATTCCATGATCATAAAGGGGATACCGGCGGTGATCATGGCGAATAGATAGGGGATGAAGAAGGCGCCGCCGCCGTTGTCATAGGCCATGTAAGGGAACCGCCAGATGTTGCCCAGGCCGATGGCCGAGCCGACCGCCGCCAAAATAAAACCTACCCTAGAGTTCCACTGCTCTCGTTTCATCGATCACCTCGAGCCTCGCGCCTTTTAAGAATAATTCTAGACGCTTATGTCGAGGTGGGGCAGAAATTGTCCTGCCCATGCTTGGTTAGAGAGCTTACTCGAGAGTTGGTTAGAGAGCTGCCTAGAGAGTTGATTATTGCACTGCTTAATGCTCGGAGTTAGTCGCCCTGCTCGAGAGATTTTAGCTGGTGGTAGATGGCTTGGTTGGCCGGTGTGGCTATGCCGTGCTCGGCGGCGCGGCTCAGCAGGTAGCCGGTGATCGCCTCAATCTCCGTCTGGCGGCCATGGTGGATATCCTGATGCATGGAGGAGTAGTTGCTAGCGGTAAGCTGGATCACCTGATAGACGCGCTCGGTTAGCTGCGCTTGGTCAAGTGCTATCCCATCGGCGTTTGCCACGGCAACCACCTCCTGGACAAGTGCAGCTATGCATGGTTCGAACTCAGCATCGACCAGCTTGCCGTTACGGCAGTCGTTGATGGCGGTCAGCGGGTTGATGGCGATATTGATGGCGAGTTTTTGCCACAGCATGGGCAGAATGGGCTCGCACCACTCGCTGTTGTGGATCGCTCCAAGCAGCGCTTGGCGCAATTTGTCCGCAATCCTTGGTCCCTGAGCATGGCCAACTTGTGTCAGCCCGGCTCCGGTTTGTTTGATCTGCCACCTTCCCAGTTTCAGTGCGCCCTGCGAGGTGGTTCCTAGGCTAAGGCCACGACCAGCTAGATGGGGCGCCACGCTAAGGTGTGGGCCCATGCCATTGTGCAGCAAGAGTATGTGGGCATCGGTCGGGAGGGCATCTAGTAGCGGTAGTAGGGCCGCTTCGACCTGATAGGCCTTGACGCAGACGATCAGCAGCTTGCAGCTGGCAAGCATTGATTTATCGATAAACTGTGCCTGGCGCGTAACTGTCTCGCCTTCGAGATTGGTGAATTCCAGTGTCTGGCTATCCGCGCTTGCGTCTCTACCCAGCAGCGCGGGCGAGAGTCCATATGCCGATAGCTGGTGGAAGATCAGCTGACCTATGGCGCCTGCGCCCAGGATCACTATCTTACCCGCATGAGTCATATTACTTGTCGTCATGACTGGGTCTTAGCCCGGGTTTTACCGATCACGGCGGCTTTAATATAGCGGCGGTAGAGCCAGAGGCCGAAGTAGAACAGCAGCACACCCACCATGTCGGCGATGAAATCGGCGCTGGAGGCGCTGCGATAGGGCAGGCGAGACTGCACCAGTTCGATAAAGAGGGCATAGCCGGCCAGTATGCCTGCCAGACTGTACCACTTAGGCTCGAAGGCGAGATGGGTCAATAGCGCCAGACAGAAGAAGCTGCCCAGATGGCCAAGCTTATCCATGTGCGGGATCACTTGTGGGTAGTTAGGGCGGGAGAATACCAGGTAACTGATCACTATGATGGCAAGAAGAAGCGCTATCTTAAAAAAGGTTTTTCGAGAATTCACGGGTCGCTTAGGTTAAGTGGTTTTGCCCAATCATAGGAAAATGTCATCTTAAAGTCATTAAGAAACGCCTGTTGTAACATTAAGAATTTTTGGCGCTCACAGGCCCGAGCGGGTAAACTAGCGGGCAGATAAAGTGGCTAAATAGAGGATGATAAATATGCCTTCGATGGATATCGTATCGGAAGTAAACGAAGTTGAACTGCGTAACGCGGTAGATAATACGCGCCGCGAACTGGATAGCCGTTTCGATTTTCGCGGTGTCGAGAGCGAAGTCTCCTATAAAGATCATCAGGTGACCCTGTCATCTGAGTCCGATTTCCAGTGCCAGCAGATGGTCGACATGCTGCGCAATCAGCTGAGCAAGCGTAACGTAGACCCTGCCTCTATGGACGTTGCGGAGAAGGCGATCCACAGTGGCAAGACCTTCTCGCTCAAGGTGACCTTTAAAGAGGGGATCGACAGCCTGGTGGCCAAAAAGCTGGTGAAGCTGATTAAAGACAGCAAGCTTAAGGTGCAGGCTGCCATTCAGGGTGACTCGATTCGAGTGACCGGTAAGAAGCGTGATGATCTGCAGGCGGTGATGGCGATTGCCCGCGAATCGGATCTGGGCCAGCCGTTCCAGTTCAATAACTTCAGAGATTAATACCAATCGTAGTAAAAAACTGATCACTCTAGCTGGTTAAAACGTCCGATAACGGTGTTATCATTTTTGATTGTAGAATAACTACTTATCAATAATTCTTCCTTGTTCTCGAACGTTTTTTCTGCGCTATTTCTGATCACTTTCTAACTGTGATTGGTATCATTCTCGCCTGCTTCAATTTAAGAAGCGTTAAGCTCAGATTAAAAGGCCCCGCCGATGAGCGGGGCTTTTTATTGTCTGTTATCGAGACGAGTGACCTTTGGCTGCTAGTCTCTTGCCTATTAGTCTCTTGCTTACTGGTCTCTCGCCTGCTGCCCATTAGGTGAGTCCAGAGACTCGGCCTGCTCGTTGCCATTGGGATGGGGGGCGTATTTCTGGACCAAGACAATCAGCCCCAGCACAGGGAAGCCGATGACGCTGGCGGCAACGAAGAAGTTCACATAGCCGTAGGCATCTATATATTGGCCCGAGAAGCCCGCTACAAACTTGGGAAACAGCAGCATGATGGAGGAGAGCAGGGCATATTGGGTGGCGCTATAGCCGCTGCTTGTCAGGCTGGAGAGATAGGCGATAAAGGCGGCGGTGGCGACTCCGGCGCTGAAGTTGTCGATGGAGATCACCACAGTCAATAGCTCTAGGTTGTAGCCGATCATCGCCTGATAGGCGAAGAGCAGGTTGGTGACCGCCACCATGAAGGCGCCTAAGAAGAGGATCTTCATGGTGCCGTAGCGGGCCAGTAGCATGCCGCCGGCGCCAGCGCCCACCAGGGTCATGATCAGGCCGTAGACCTTGCTCAGGGTGGCTATCTCCGTCTTAGAGAAGCCCATGTCCACATAGAAGACGTTGGCCATGATCCCCATGACGATATCTGAGATCCGGTAGCAGGAGATCAGCAGCAGGATCAGTATGGCGCTGCGGCCGTAACGCTTAAAGAAATCGATGAAGGGCAGTATGCTGGCGGTATAGAGCCAGGAGGCTGCGGCGGCCACGGGCCTCGGGTAGCGCTCTGATAGGCTCTGCTTCAGGTCTGATTCTATCTGATCCGCCTCCTTAGCCTCGATCTTGGGTTCACTGCTCAATAGTGTGGTGAAGATACCGATAAACATCAGGCCCGCCATGACCAGGTAAGCAGTCTGCCAAGAGGCGAGATCATAGGTCTCGCTATTGGGGTCGACCCAGGCGGCTATGGTCAGGGCACCGGCGGTGGCGACAATCATGGCGCTGCGATAGCCCACCTGATAGGCGGCGGCGAGGGCGGCCTGCATCTTCTGCGGCGCCGATTCGATACGAAAGGCATCGATCACAATATCTTGGGTGGCCGAGGCAAAGGCGACCATGAGGGCGAACAGCGCCAGGCGCTCCAGGTCGGCCAGGGGATCACTCTGGCTCATGCCTAAGATGGCGACTACTAACAGCATTTGGGCGAAGAGCATCCAGCCGCGGCGTCGTCCCAATATTTGGGTGAAGAAGGGCAGCGACATGCGATCTACCAGAGGCGACCAGGCCCACTTAAAGCCATAGGCGAGGGCTATCCAGCTGAAGTAACCGATGGCGGTGCGGTCTATGCCGGCTTCCCGCAGCCAGAAGGAGAGGGTGGAGAACACCAGCATCAAGGGCAGGCCGGCGGAGAAGCCGAGAAACAGCAGGATCAATACCCGCTTGTGAAAATAGATGGTGAGGGCGTCTCGCAATCGGGAAACTCGGGATGCAATCAAAATAGCAGTCGGCGTTGTCAGGCTAGGTGGGGTTAGCTTAAACGCTGGCGCCGCAAATAAAAAGTGAAAAATCAGTCATGAAAAAAGCCCAGTCCCGAAAGACTGAGCTTGGCTTTTTTTCGACTTATCTTAATAAAGATAGTCGCTATGACATTGAGCTTGGCCTGGTACCGACACAACAACTTGGGCAGGTGCCACCGAGACTGAGAAAATCGCAGCAATCGTCTATCTGCTTTCGCAAGAACTGATTGCCCCGTATGGTCCAGTCGGGCCACCTGTCGAAGGCGTGTATCAAGTGCCAAAACACTCGCTCGATATCGGTTTGCGCATCACCCTGATGATTGAACTGTGCCCACTCTTCAAGGGTGTCCCATAAGTAAAGCTGGATCTCATTGAAATCGAGTTGATTATTTAAAAACGCTTTTCCATATTGAGCCAGCTGGGGCGCTTTATTATCGATGAACTCATTGGGTGTCATCGTCCGCCTCCTTGCTACTACAGGCCTAAGTATAGCCAGTGGATTGAACGCCAGTTGTCTGAGATAAAAAATTTAATGTTCTGATTTATGGCACTTTAATGAAAGAAACATCAATCTTGAATTAAAGTGCCATTAATTTTGAATGAATGCAAAGTCTTATAGGTTTTTCAAGCCAGCAGACACTATCTATTGCCTAGGTAGCAGGGTGGCCTTCTTGAGGATGATCGGCTGCACCGGGAAGTCGGGCCAGCCCAGCTTGGTATTGATCTGCGTCTCTACCTCGGCCATGGCTTCCAGCACTTCCATCCCCTCGGTGACTTCACCGAAGACGGCGTAACCCCAGCGACGCTTAGAGGGATCCAGACGCTTGTTGTCACCCACGTTGAAGTAGAACTGGGCGGTCGCCGAGTGGGGATCGTCTTCGCGGGCCATGGCGATGGTGCCCAGGCCGTTGCTTAGGCCATTGCCAGACTCGTTAACGATAGGCTTGCCATAGGGCTTCTCTTCCAGCTTGGGGTTGAGGCCGCCGCCCTGGACCACGAAACCAGGGATGATGCGGTGAAACAGGGTGTTGTCGTAGTGCCCCTTGACCACATAGGTGAGAAAGTTATCTACCGTGATGGGAGCGCGCTTACGATCCAGCTCGACCACTATATCTCCCATGGTAGTTTCCAGTTTGACCTTGGGATAGATGGTGTCGCTCTGAATGTCCAGTGCCTGCGCCAGGCCGGAAAAAGCGAGTAATAGTAGGGCGCCAAGCCAGATTCTCATGTGAACTTCCTTATCTTAGTTATTGTTGGATGAACTGGTTGAGTTCGGGATCGTTGATGATCTTCGCCGTCAGATCGCCGAGCAGGTCGTTGACCGACAGTTCCAGAGTCGCAAAGTCTGCGCTAAAGGGACCCGACACCAGGTTACGGGCGGTATAGCGCTTGGTAAAGGTCTTGCTTTCGTTACTGGCGATCACATTGATGATGATATCGTTGGTCGCCTGATAGCCAAAGGTGGTGTCGCTGACATCGGTCAGCAGCTTTTCCAGTTGCAGCTGCATATGGTTCACCGAGCTTGGGTCGATACGATATCCCGCCTTGGTAAAGCCGTCGCGAAACACCTGCTCCAGTTGTCGGCGTGGCGACTCAGATGGGCTCACCAGCCTGGCGGCATCCCCTTCATTATTAAAGCGGGCAATAAAGCTAGCCGAGCGGGTATCTATCATCTCGATGGCGATGGGCTTGGCCGGGACCCCTTGAGATTCAATCGCAGGCAGTTGCGGATTGAGCGCCATATGGGTCGGTGTATGAGAGGCGCAGCCAAACAGCAGGCCAGCACAGGCGATGATGGGAATAAATCGTTTCATAGCGGAAAATCATGCTGTAAAAAAGGTGGCATCAGCATACCAGAATCCTCATTGGATGCCAGTGGGTGACCTGTTTGTTAAGGCTTTGTTGCTCGCCGGGGTTTTAACTTAAACCAGAAAGCGTTAGAGTAAAAATTCCACTAAAAAGGCGCGGCCAAATGGCCGTCAGCCAGATAACAAAGATAAGAAAGATAACAAGCAATGAAGATGGATATTCAATCCGACGCGGTGCAGACCCTGGGGGCGCCGGATAGCCTGATCTCAAACTCGGGCCAGGTACAATATGGTCACTTCGATGGTCCGGTCAAATCCTTTGGCCTGGAGCACTTTCGCTATACCAATGTGATGGACAAGCCCGCCAGTCATCTCGCCCGGCATTTTCATTTCAAACAGTTCCAGTTTGTCTCTGTGGTGACGCCAAGGTATGTGATTGGGGTCGCCATCGCCGATATCCGCTACGCCGGCACAGGTTTCTGTTACCTCTATGACATCAAGGCCAATCAGCTGGTGGAAACCACCTGGCTCAAGCCTCTGGCCATGGGCTGCCAGCTGGCTGACTCACCTTGGAGTGGTCGGGCACAGCTCGCCAGCGGCAAGGGGAAGGTGACCATAGAGATAGCCGAGGGAATATGGCAGCTCAACATCGACACGGCGCAGATCAAGGCCGAGTTGGTGCTCACGCCTATGCCCCTTAGCCTGCCCATGGCCATGTGCAACCCAACAGGCTATAGCGGCTGGACCTATACCCAGAAGCACAACGGCCTCAAGGTAGGCGGCAGCCTTACCATTCATCACGAGCCACAGCCCCTCAACCGCGCCCTGGCGGGCTATGATTTTTCCGCCGGTTATATGCGCCGGGAGACCAGCTGGCGCTGGGCCAGTATCAATGGCTATCAGGGTGATGATTTGCTCGGCCTCAATCTGGCGGCGGGGGTGAATGAGACCGGCTGCAACGAGAATGTGTTTTGGGTCAACGGCGAGCGTCATCTGCTGGGGCCGGTGCATTTTGCCTTTAGCCGCGCGCCCGAATCCGCTGATGACGCCAGCTGGCAGATAAGCTCCCAGGACGGCCGGGTGGCGCTGAACTTCCGCCCGCTGAATCGCCGCCAGGAGAAGCTCAACCTCTGGCTGTTGAAGAGTAACTTCAGGCAGTACCTGGGCTATTTCGACGGCGAGATCCGCGACGGCCTGGGACGTACTCACTACATAGATAATCTGCTTGGCTTAACCGAAGATCACTTTGCCCGCTGGTAGGGCGTGCTTAGGGAATAACTTAGGGAATATAAAGGAATAATTAGATGGATTTTAATTCACTCATCGCGCACCCCGAGGTGCTGTTACTTGTGCTGGCGCCGCTGTTTTTTGTCTGTATCCTGGCCGAGTGGTATCTCGGGGACCGTCGTGGTCGCCTGCCCGATAATGCCCGATATCATCTGCCCGAGGTGCTGTGTAACTTTACCCTGGCGGGCCTGCATCAGGGAGCGGATATTCTCACCGGGCTATTAATAGCCAAGCTTTATCTCTGGGCTTTCGACTGGCGTCTGCTGGATATTCAGATGGGGCTGGGCAGCTTTATCGCGCTTATCATCGCCCAGGACTTTTGCTACTACTGGTTCCACCGCGCCAGCCACAGGGTGCGCTGGATGTGGGCGGCCCACGTGGCGCACCACAGCTCGGAGCGCATGAACTTCAGTACCGCCTTCAGGCAGAGCCTGATGTACCCCTTTGCCGGCATGTGGATCTTCTGGCTGCCGCTGGTGGTGGTCGGCTTCGATCCTAACTGGGTGGTATTTGCCGTATTGCTTAACCTGGGACTGCAGTTTTTCGTGCATACCCAGGCGATCAAGACACTGGGGCCGCTGGAGTGGCTGTTTAACACCCCTTCCCATCACAGGGTGCATCATGGACGCAATCCCCAATATATAGACAAGAACTACGCCGGCGTGCTGATCATCTGGGATCGCCTGTTTGGCACCTATGTAAAGGAAGAGGAGACGGTGGAGTACGGCATCACTAAGCCGGTGAACAGCTTTAACCCGCTGGTGGTGACCTTTAGCGAGTGGAAGGCGATGTTTAGCGAGGCCTTCGCGCCAGGGCTAAACCTTAAGCAGCGTTTTGCCCTGATGTTCGCGCCGCCGGCGGCGCCCGAGCCGCAAGATGAAATTGCCGATGCCGAGCCCGAGCGTAAGCTTGCCTCATAAAAGCAAGGTTAATAAAAGAATCGCTTGGTGATCTAGGGGGAAGCAGTCTCTGACGAACCGCTAAGCTTCACTCATAAAAAAACAGGGCCCTGGCCCTGTTTTTTGTGTTAGCAAGTTAAGTGACGAGCTGGTCAAGAGATGTGCTGATCAGATTCGGTCTGCTGGCCGAGCCATCAGCTTTGGTGGTCTGGCGCGCTCACATCTTTAGCCGGTTTAACTGGCTCTTTCGCTGACTTGATGGCCCTCAAGATCACAAACTTGCCGTTAGAGGCGGCCGTTTCGCAGTTCTTAAAGATCCGCTTGAGCTTGACGTGGTAACCCAGATGACGATTGCCCACCACCTGCAGCATGCCGCCAGGCCTGAGTTGGTGGAAGGCGTCTAGAAACATCTGCCAGGCGATATGATCTGTAATAGCCTCACCCTGATGAAAGGGAGGATTACAGAGCACCAGATCCGGTTTCACCTCATCGCCCAGGTGGGTCAGGCAGTCGTCCCAGTGAAAGTGGCCCTGTGGCAGCTCGGAATTGTCGAGCTTGTTCGCCTGCCAGTTTTGTCTCGCCGAGGTGATGGCCATCTCTGAGTCATCCACGAAATGAACCTCAGCGTTCGGATAACACTGCTTGGCCCGCAGCCCCAGGATGCCGTTGCCGCAGCCGAGATCCACTATGGTGTCGAACTGGCCTTCGGGCAAATTGTCCAGCATGATGCGGGCGCCGATATCTAGCTTGTTGGCGGCGAAGACATTGCTGAGGTTGCTGATGCTGAGGTTAAACTCCTTCACCGCCCAGCTCACCTCGCTCGGCAAGGCTCTTTGTTTACCGTCGGCGATGCAGGTGATCACCCGGGTCTTCTTCCAAGCCAGGCTGGCGCTGGCAGGCCCCAGATGCTTGGCGATGGTCTCAAGTAGTGACTTATTGATCGACTTGGCCTTGGCGCCAATATACACAGGGGTGTTGGGCGCTAGCGACTGTGACAGGCGCTGCAGCTGGTGGATAAAATAGTTGAGGTTCTTCGGCAGTTTCATCAGCACCAAGTTTAAGCCTTGGGGCGGCAGCTCGCGGCTGTTGAGCCAGGTGAGCTTGCTATCGCTTAGCCGATTGGCTTTGAGGTTTTGCAGCGTGCCTAGCTGACTCGTCTTAGCATCCGTCTCTACCCAGATAGGCCAGTCGGCCGCCTGGGCGGTGAGGGCGGTGCACAGGGCGCCGAAGCTGTCGTTGATGACGGCGGTGTTATCAGCCTTCTGCTCAATCTCCATTAGATGTTTTATCAGGTGCTCGTCCGCCGCATCCCAGGCCTGCAGGTTAGAGACCTGATTGGCGGGATAACGGGAGAGACTCAGCTCGATATCGGCAACGGAGAATTGAGTTGTCATGGCTAGGCTGCTACTTTGAAAATTGGGGCGGCGATTATCGCAGATTTGCTCCGCGAGGTATATGCCTGGCGATGTGTGAGTTAGGTGACTAGGGCAGTAGGAAGCGACAGATGCAACAGCAAGGGTTTGGGTTTGAAGATATTGGCGACGAGGCCAAAGATGAAGGGGCTGAGAAGCAACCGACTCCCAGGCCGCCTATTACCCTGATCCCGGGGTATCTCAATCAGGCCCGGCAAAACGCCTTGCTTGATGAGGCCGAGCACTATCCCTTCAGCCGACCAGAGATTACTCTATTTGGCCGCACCCATCCCATCCCCAGGCGTCAGGTATGGTTTGGCGACGACGGCTGCGATTATCTCTATTCAGGCCTCTTCATTCGCGCTGAGCCTTGGCCCAAGTATGCCCTGCGCCTGCGGCAGAAACTGCAGCGCGACTTTGGCCTGGTAAGCAATGGCGTGCTGGTCAACCATTATCGTGACGGTAGCGATACCATGGGCTGGCACAGCGACGATGAGGCCGAGATCGTGCCGGGTTCGGATATCGCCTCAGTGACACTTGGGGCCAGTCGCTCCTTCTTTTTGCGCCATACTCAGAGTAACACCAAGGTCGAGCTGATGCTCAATAGCGGCGATCTGCTGATCATGCACTGGCCCATGCAGTCGAGCTGGCAACATGCGCTACCGAAACGAGCCAAGGTAACCAAGCCTAGGCTAAACTTGACCTATCGGCATTTAATTCCACACTTTCATCAGGGGTAAAGTGATCGCGCCGAGGCGGGAAGTGTAAGCTAGCTCTCACCTTTGCAGGGATGAAAGTTTTATTCTCATCGTGAGCAGGTGTGTCGCACAATGTCTGTGTGACCCTATAACCACCAGAAGGAGTTGCTTATGAATAAGATGTTCGTGACCACGGTAACGGGTATTGTCACCCCTGGGGTGGTGAAGGCGATGGCTAACCTGACCCGAGAGGCGGGTGGCGAGTGGTTAAGCAGCAAGGTGATCAAGATGGATGCCTGGTTTGCCGCCTTGATGAAGGTGGCGATCGCCGGGGATAAAGTCGCCGCACTGCAAGCCGATTTTGTGCAGCAGTTCCCCGAACTTGTCTTTAGCTTCAGCGACATGGCCGAGGTGTTGAGCGAACACACCCGCAGCCTGAGGTTTAATGTGGACTGCTCAGACAGGCCCGGGCTGACGCGGGAGATAGTCGATATCCTCTCCAATCTGGATCTCGAGGTGGAGCAGATGGAGTGCAACCGGGTCCATGTCTCTACCCTGGGACAGACGGTATTCTCCGCCAAGTTGGCCGTATCCGTGCCCGATGAGATCAGCGGCGACAGCATTATCGAGCTGTTGGAAAATGTTTCCCAAGATGCCAGAGTCAGCCTGACTTAAGCCAGAGGCAAGGGCTGTGGGTTAAGTGATCGCCTGCGGAGTCTGGGTGATGGAGAGTTGATCTTTGTTGCCACTCACAGTACTCTGCGGCCACTTAAGTTTTCTATTCGATAGAGACGATAGCCATGTCAGTAAAACAGCAGATAATCGATACGCTCACCCAAGTCTTAGCCCCTGTGCATCTTGAGGTGATCAACGAGAGCGACAACCACCATGTGCCGCCAAATTCCGAGACCCATTTTAAGGTGATCGTCGCCAGCGCCGCGTTCGAGGGCCAGCGTCTCATCGGCCGCCACCGAGCAGTCAACGAGGCGCTCAAGGCGCAGTTCGACGCCGGGCTCCATGCCCTGTCTATGCACACCTTTACCCCCGAAGAGTGGGACCAAGAGGTGCAGGTGCCTAACTCGCCAAAATGTAAGGGCTAAAGGTGTAAGGGCTCAACCCTAGCAACCGGCCCTAATGACCCATATGATTGCGCCATACAAAGACCACAGCAGGTAACCGCCGCTGTGGTTTTTTGGTTTCTAGGCCTTGAGCTAAGTTCACTTTACTTTCCCCGGCACCTACCGCATATTGTGTAGGTCTATCGCGGCGCGAGGGAACACCCTGTCGCCGCACGCCATACTGGTGCTCAGTATGTTGGCAAGTAGATAGTTTGAGCATCACCATTTTGGGAGAATAATAATGCCGTTACTCGATAGCTTCACCGTAGATCATACCCGCATGAACGCCCCTGCCGTGCGCGTCGCCAAGACGATGACCACCCCAAAGGGCGATACCATTACCGTCTTCGATCTGCGTTTTTGCGTGCCCAACAAGGAGATCCTGAGCGAGCGCGGCATTCACACCCTGGAGCATCTCTTTGCCGGCTTTATGCGTGACCATCTCAACAGCGATCGCGTCGAGATCATCGATATCTCGCCCATGGGTTGTCGTACCGGTTTCTACATGAGCCTCATCGGCACGCCGAAAGAGGCCGAAGTGGCCGAGTGTTGGTTGGCCGCCATGGAAGATGTGCTCAAGGTCAAGCAGCAGTCTGAGATCCCTGAGCTGAACGAATACCAGTGTGGCACCTATGAGATGCACTCTTTGGAGCAGGCCAAGGAGATCGCAAAGAACATCATCGCCGCCGGGGTGAATGTGAATCGCAATGACGACCTTAAACTTAGCGATGAGATCCTAAAGGGTCTGTAACTTCGCCTCGGAATTTAGCGTCATCAGAGTGCTAATCTGAGTGGTAAAATGTCATAAAAAGCAGCTTAGGCTGCTTTTTGGCTATCTGTATCTTCTTTTTAGTGCTTGGTGGCAGTGTGCATCTGGCTCGTGATGCTCAAATAGACGCCGACTTCTGCCTGAGTTTGGCTTATGGTGTGGTTAAACTTTAGTCGAACAGTCCGGCTTTTCGCCGATTTTTTATGCGTTAAAAAGAGGTGAAAAAAAGCGCGTTTTAGGGGGCGATTTTGCTTCGCAAATCCATATAACCCTGCTAGGACAGGGGGCTAAATTAATTTCCGTTTACCTAAATCATAAAAATCTCTCGAACTGTGATCTACTCCTCACTGTAAAAATCCCCGCATCCCTTTTAAAACACCCGTATTTTTCATGGCGATAAGCAATTATTTACGGTAAAATGCGCCCGACCAGCGTGATTGCGATCGCATTTCTGTAATAAATCTGCGCTAGCTCAATGCGATAGCTGATGTTTGAAATCTATCTCATTTAGCAGGAACGCGACGCATTATCTTTCCTTCATAAACGTAGTGCTTGTGGATATGATTACAATAAAGAAAGGATTGGACCTGCCTATAACAGGCGGACCAGAGCAAGTTATCCATAATGGCCCAGCCATTAAACACGTAGCTACTTTGGGTGAAGAGTATATTGGCCTGCGCCCCACGATGAAGATCAAAGTGGGTGATAAAGTGCAGAAAGGTCAGGTGATTTTTGAAGACAAAAAGAATCCTGGCGTTAAATATACTGCTTTAGCCAGTGGCACCATCTCAGAAATTAACCGGGGCGCCCAGCGTGTTCTTCAGTCTGTCGTCATCGAAGTAGAGGGAGACGACAGCGTTTCTTTCGCTAAATACGATGCCGCAGCGTTAGACACCCTAGAGCCGCAACTCGTACGCGACAACCTGATCGAATCAGGTATGTGGCCTGCATTGCGCACGCGTCCTTTCAGCAAAGCACCCGCAGTTGACTCAACGCCTGCCGGTATTTTTGTGACCGCTATCGATACCCAACCGCTTGCTGCCGATCCTGCCGTTATCATTAACGAGCACAAGGAAGACTTTGCCAATGGCTTAAGAGTCCTTGCACGATTGACTGAAGGTAAGGTGTATCTGTGTAAGGCGCCAGGAGCCGATATTCCTGCGGCCAACGCACAAGTCGAAGAGTTTGCCGGTCCGCACCCTGCGGGTCTTGCTGGTACTCATATCCATTTTGTTCTGCCTGCATCGGCTAAACGCACCGTTTGGCATGTTGGCTATCAAGATGTGATCGCAATCGGTCAACTATTTACTACTGGTGAGCTAAACACTCAGCGCGTGGTAGCGATTGCGGGTCCTAAGGCCCTTAAGCCTAGACTCGTACGCACTCACAGTGGCGCCTCTATTGCTGAGCTAACTGCCGGTGAAACAGCCCAAGGCGATGTACGCGTTATCGCAGGTTCTGTGCTTTCTGGTAAGACGGCAACTGGCCCACACGCCTACTTGGGACGTTTCTTTAACCAGGTTTCTCTGCTTGAAGAAGGCCGCGAACAAGAATTTATCGGCTGGGCTATGCCTGGTGCCAACAAGTTCTCTATCACGCGCGCTTTCCTGGGTCACCTGTCACCGTCTCGTCTGTTTAACATGACGACCAGCACAGGGGGCTCTGACCGTGCCATGGTGCCTATCGGCAATTATGAGCGTGTTATGCCTCTCGACATTCTTCCTACCATGCTATTGCGTGACCTGGTGTCAGGCGATACCGACGGCGCAGCTGCCTTAGGCGCGTTAGAGTTAGACGAAGAAGATTTGGCACTATGTACTTTCGTATGTCCTGGTAAGTATGACTACGCGTCGTACCTACGCGACTGCCTAGATACGATTGTGAGGGAAGGCTAATGGGCTTGAAACAGTTTTTCAAAAGTATTGAACCCCAGTTTGAGAAGGGCGGGAAATACGAGAAATGGTATGCGCTGTTCGAAGCGGCATACACGGTATTTTATACCCCAGGTCACGTAAACAAGGGTCGTACCCATGTGCGTGATAACTTAGACCTGAAGCGTATGATGATTACGGTTTGGGCCTGTGCATTCCCTGCGATGTTCGTGGGTATGTACAACGTGGGTCTTCAGGCACAAGATGCCTTGCTCGCTGGCTTTGCGACGCCGGATACCTGGCAAACTGCATTGTTTGGCCTGTTCGGTACTGAGCTGACGGCTGACTCTGGTGTTGCTGCCCTGATGTGGTATGGCGCCTGTTGGTTCCTGCCTATCTACGCGGTGACCTTCGCCGTGGGTGGTATCTGGGAAGTGCTGTTTGCTACGGTACGTGGCCACGAAGTTAACGAAGGCTTCTTCGTTACCTCTATCCTGTTTGCCCTGACACTGCCGGCAACCATTCCGCTATGGATGGTGGCGCTGGGTATCACCTTCGGTGTGGTCGTGGCGAAAGAGATCTTCGGTGGTACCGGACGTAACTTCCTTAACCCAGCACTGGCTGGCCGTGCCTTCCTGTTCTTCGCTTACCCGCTAAACATGTCAGGCGACACCACTTGGGTGGTTGCTGACGGTTTCTCTGGTGCGACGGCGCTGAGCCAAGCGGCACAGGGCACACTGGAATATGGCTTTAACCAAGCTTGGTGGGACGCCTTCCTTGGTTTCATCCCAGGTTCTGTTGGTGAAGTGTCTACGCTGGCGATTCTGTTAGGTGGTCTGGTCATCATCTATACCCGTATCGCGTCATGGCGCATCGTTGGTGGTGTGATGGTCGGTATGATTGCCGTCTCTCTGCTGCTTAACGCTATCGGTAGCGACACTAACCCTATGTTTGCGATGCCTTGGTACTGGCACATGGTACTGGGTGGCTTTGCCTTCGGTATGATGTTCATGGCGACTGACCCAGTTTCTGCGTCTTTCACCAACCAAGCGAAGTGGGCGTACGGTATTTTGATTGGTGCTATGGCCGTATTCATCCGTGTCATTAACCCTGCTTTCCCAGAAGGTATGATGTTGGCCATCCTGTTTGCCAACCTATTTGCGCCGCTATTCGACCACTTCGTGGTTCAAGCGAATATCAAGCGGAGGATTGCTCGTGGCTAGTAATAAAGATTCGTTCGGTAGAACGCTGTTTGTTGTTGTTGGATTATGTTTTATCTGTTCGGTATTCGTTTCTACTGCGGCCGTACTGCTTAAGCCAACTCAACAAGAAAACAAATTGCTTGATAAGCAAAAGTACATTCTTGAAGCCGCTGGCCTGGTAGACACTAAGTCTGGTGAAGTCAGCAAGGCTAAGATCCTTGAGACTTACGACAAGTATGTTGAAGCTAAGCTGGTTGACCTTAAGTCTGGTGACTGGGTTGAAGGCAACGCCGACACATTCGACACAGAGAAAGCGGCTCGCACCCTAGAGACCTCTTTCAAGCCTGAGCACGACATCGCTTCAGTTAAGCGTGTGGCGAACAAGGGCGTGGTTTACCTGGTACGTGATGACGCTGGCACACTACAGACAGTGATCATTCCGGTTAAAGGTTACGGCCTATGGTCAACCATGTACGCCTTCCTGGCCGTTGAGTCTGATCTGAACACAGTTCGCAGCTTGGTGTACTACGACTTTACCGGTTCGGGTGAAACTCCGGGCCTAGGTGGTGAAGTTCAGAACCCTAAGTGGATCGCCAAGTGGAAAGGTAAGAAGCTTTATGATGACCAAGGCAACCTGGCTATCAAAGTGACTAAGAACCCTGCCGTTGCAGAGAGCGTTCACGGTGTTGACGCACTATCGGGTGCAACACTGACCAGTAATGGTGTACAGCACTCACTGGATTTCTGGTTGGGTAAAGAAGGTTTTGCACGTTTTCTTGAGAAGGCGCGCAACGGAGGACTGAGCTAATGGCTGACGCAAAAGAACTTAAACAGGTTCTGACTGGACCTATCATTAGTAACAACCCGATTGCGTTGCAGATCTTGGGTGTATGTAGTGCCCTGGCGGTAACCAGTAAGATGGAAACTGCCTTGGTAATGACCATAGCTCTGACTGCCGTAACGGCCTTGTCTAACTTGTTCATCTCTATGATACGTAACCACATTCCAAGCAGTGTGCGTATTATCGTTCAGATGACCATTATCGCTTCACTGGTGATCGTGGTTGACCAGGTACTGCAAGCTTATGCCTATGACGTGGCTAAGCAGCTGTCGGTATTCGTGGGTCTGATTATCACCAACTGTATCGTAATGGGCCGCGCCGAAGCTTACGCGATGAAGACGCCGCCTATGATGAGCTTCATGGATGGTATCGGTAACGGTCTGGGTTATGGTGCCATCTTGTTGTCAGTTGGCTTCGTGCGTGAATTGTTTGGTAACGGTTCGCTATTTGGTGTCGAGATCCTAAGCAAGATCTCTGAGGGCGGCTGGTATCAGCCAAACGGTCTGCTTCTGCTGCCACCAAGTGCGTTCTTCCTGATTGCATCGTTGATCTGGATTATCCGTACCATCAAGCCAGAGCAAGTTGAAGCAAAAGGATAAGCGTAATGGAACATTATATTAGTCTATTAATCCGTTCTGTTTTCATTGAAAACATGGCGTTATCCTTCTTCCTTGGTATGTGTACCTTCTTGGCTGTGTCTAAGAAAGTCACCACGGCCATGGGCTTAGGTGTTGCCGTAATCGTGGTATTGGCAATTTCAGTACCTGTTAACCAAATCATCTATCAGGGTATTTTGGCACCGGGCGCCTTGGCCTGGGCTGGCGTACCCGATGCGGACCTGAGCTTCCTTAAGTTCATCACCTTCATCGGTGTGATCGCGGCGCTGGTTCAAATCCTTGAGATGGCATTGGATAAGTATTTCCCACCGCTATACAACGCGCTGGGGATCTTCCTACCACTGATCACAGTAAACTGTGCGATTTTCGGTGCGGTTTCTTTCATGGTTGAGCGTGACTACAACCTGGGTGAAAGTTTAGTGTTCGGCATAGGTTCAGGTATCGGTTGGGCACTTGCGATTGTGCTGCTGGCCGGTATCCGTGAGAAGTTAAAATATGCTGATGTCCCTAATGGTCTGCGTGGTCTAGGTATTACCTTCGTGACTGCGGGTTTGATGGCGCTAGGTTTCATGTCGTTCTCAGGTGTGTCTCTGTAATAGAGACACCTTAACGGCTTCTGATTTTGAACCTTTAAGGATAAGTTAATGGGTATTATTGAATCTACTCCAATCGATGTATACCTCGGTGTGAGTATGTTTACAGCCATCGTACTGGTCTTGGTGTTGGTGATTCTGTTCGCCAAATCAAAACTGGTTCCGAGTGGCGATATTACTATCGGCATCAACCATGATGCGGATAAAGCAATTAAAACACCTGCGGGCGGTAAACTACTGGGCGCTCTGGCTAGTAACGGTATCTTCGTATCGTCAGCCTGTGGTGGCGGTGGTTCTTGTGGCCAGTGTAAGGTGATCGTTAAGTCTGGCGGCGGTGACATTCTGCCAACAGAGCTCGACCATATCTCTAAGGGCGATGCCCGTAACGGTTGTCGTCTGTCTTGTCAGGTGAACGTTAAGTCAGATATGGAGATCGAACTGGAAGAAGAGATCTTCGGTATCAAGAAGTGGGAATGCAGCGTTATCTCTAACGATAACAAGGCAACCTTCATTAAAGAGCTTAAGCTGGCTATCCCTGATGGCGAGTCTGTGCCTTTCCGTGCCGGTGGTTACATCCAGATCGAAGCGCCTGCGCACCATGTTAAGTACGCCGATTTCGACGTACCAGAAGAATATCGTGGTGACTGGGAGCACTTTGGCTTCTTCAAGCTGGAGTCTAAGGTTGACGAAGAGACAATCCGTGCGTACTCAATGGCGAACTATCCTGAAGAGGAAGGTATCATCATGCTGAACGTACGTATCGCGACACCGCCTCCACGTAATCTGTCACTGCCTTGCGGTAAGATGTCTTCATACATCTGGAGCCTGAAGGCGGGCGACAAGGTGACTATCTCTGGTCCATTCGGTGAGTTCTTCGCGAAAGACACCGATGCCGAGATGGTATTCATCGGTGGTGGTGCAGGTATGGCGCCTATGCGTTCACACATCTTCGACCAGCTCAAGCGTCTTAAGTCTAAGCGTAAGATGAGCTTCTGGTACGGTGCGCGTTCTAAGCGTGAGATGTTCTACGTTGAAGATTTCGACGGCCTGGCGGCTGAGAACGATAACTTCGTATGGCACGTGGCATTGTCTGATCCACAACCCGAAGATAACTGGGATGGTTACACAGGCTTCATCCACAACGTATTGTATGAAAACTACCTACGTGACCACGACGCGCCAGAAGATTGTGAGTTCTACATGTGTGGACCTCCAATGATGAACGCGGCCGTTATCGGTATGCTTAAAGATCTTGGCGTTGAAGATGAAAACATCCTGCTGGATGACTTCGGCGGCTAAGCAATCATTCTTGTGATATTATTGCCGTGATTATCGTGCTCCCTAAGGCGCCAAAGGCCCTTAGGGAGTGTGTTACCGGGTTATCATTAAGGACAATGGTCAATATGTATAAGACCTTTATCAAGGGGTTAGTCCTGGCGGGACTAGCCTTTTTTATTTCGGCCTGTAGCCAACCTGTCAAGATGATCTCCATGTCTGGGCAGACCATGGGCACCACCTACCACATCAAATTTGTCGGCGACAAGCAGATGCCCGACGAGCAGCTGCTGCAGGCGGAGATCGACCTGGCGCTGGAGCAGGTGAACGATCAGATGTCCACCTATCGCAAAGACTCAGAGCTGTCGCGCTTCAATCAGATGACGCTCGAATCTAGCCTGACGGTATCGCCAGACACGGCCAAGGTAGTGCAGACCGGTATCGACCTCTATCGCAAGACAGATGGTGCGCTGGACATCACCCTGGGCCCGCTGGTAAACCTCTGGGGCTTCGGTCCCGACAAGCGTCCGACTCGCGTGCCAAGCGCCGAGCTGATTGCCGAGACCAAGGCCAAGACGGGTATCGAGTATCTTAAGGTCGATGGCCTTAAGCTGAGCAAGACCAATCCTGCTCTGTATGTCGACCTTTCTTCCATCGCCAAAGGCTTTGGGGTCGATAAGGTGGCCAAGCTGCTGAGCAAGTATCAGCCCAAAGGTTATCTGGTGGAGATAGGCGGCGAGATCAGCCTCTTCGGTGTCAAGGCCGACGACAGCCCTTGGGTGATCGCCATAGAGCAGCCCGATGAGGATGAGCGCGTGGTGCAGCAGCTGCTGGAGCCTGGCAATATCGCCATGGCGACTTCGGGCGACTATCGCAACTACTATGAGGAGGAGGGGCAACGCTTCACTCATATTATCGACCCGCGCAACGGCTACCCGATCGACCATAAGCTTGCCTCGGTGACCGTACTAGCCAAGGAGAGCATGATCGCCGACGGTTACGCCACCGCCATGATGGTGCTGGGCACAGAGGCCTCGCTGGCGCTGGCCGAACGTGAGCATCTGGCCATCATGTTGATCGAGAAGCAAGCGCAAGGTTTCAAGGTCTACTATAGCGATGCCTTTAAGCCCTACGTGGGTTTGTGATAGAATAGCGTCCATCGGTGCGCCGGCCCGCTCAATATAGTGGCTAGGCGCACTCTTAAATGCAGTCTTGCATGTCGGTTGATTAGCTTGTCAACGAGCTAGTCGACTAGTTAGCGAATGGTTAGACACATAAGCGAAACAGCCACTTATGTGTATCTGGAGTCAGTGATGAGCACTTTTTTAGCGGCTTTTGTGGTATTACTACTGTTTTTCGTTCTTATGTCTATCGGCTACCTGGTGAAGCAGAAGGCGGTTGCCGGCAGCTGCGGTGGTCTGGGTGCCCTGGGTATCGAGAAGGCCTGTGACTGTGACGACCCATGCGATAAGCGTAAAGCGAAGATGGCCGAAGAAGAGGCCCGTCGCGAGAAGCTGGCCAAAGATCGTATCATCTAGTTCATGCCTTTGAGGCGTCGTTACTAAAGGTCCCATTCGGGGCCTTTTTTGTTGTCCCTGTTTTTCATCACTCTTCACTTAGACTTGCCTTTACCTAGTCTCATCTCCTCCTTAGCGCTTTGTGCTTACTATCGGCGTTAACACGCTGGATTTATTATCTTTAATCGCCTTGGTAATCAAAGCGCGAATGAGAACGATTTTCTTTGATAACTGATTGAAACTTAATGTTTATTTGTAATTGGGTGAAAATTGCTCTAGGCTTAAATATTGATTTAGATCAAATCTTACTAAGGAGATCAAATGAAGGGTCATCCGAACGTCATTCGTCAGTTAAACAAGATACTGACCTTCGAATTGACGGCCATCAACCAGTACTTCTTGCACGCACGCATGTACAAAAATTGGGGGCTGGAAGAGCTCAATGAGAAGTGCTACAAGAAGTCGATCAAAGATATGAAGCATGCCGACAAGCTGATCGAGCGGGTGCTGTTTCTCGAAGGCCTGCCTAACCTGCAACAGCTCGAGAAGCTGCGCATAGGTGAGAACCCGGAAGAGATGTTGCAATGCGACAAGACCATGCTCGAAGAGCAGTTGGTCGAGCTGCGCAGCGTGATCGCCCTGTGTGAGACGGAGCGAGACTATGTGAGCCGCGAGATCCTCGAAGACCTGCTCGAAGATGAGGAGGAGTATCTGGACTGGATCGAGGCGCAGCAAGATCTGATTAAGATGACGGGCATTCAAAATTACCTGCAGTCGCAGATGGAATCTGAATAGGGAGAGAAGCATGAAAGGCAATCAGGAAGTGATCGACACCCTCAACAAGCTGCTTACCGGTGAGTTGTCGGCGATGGATCAATACTTTGTTCACGGCTTGATGTACGAAGACTGGGGGCTTAACGAGCTGCACGAGCGTATCTCCCACGAGTCTGACGACGAGCGCGAACACGCCAAGAAGCTGGTGCAGCGGATTCTGTTCCTCGAGGGCACGCCAGATGTCGCCAGTCGCGAGGCGCTGAACATAGGTAAAGATCCCCAGGAGATGCTGCAGAACGATCTCAACTATGAGTATCAAGTAGCGGCCAACCTGCGTGAAGCCATCGCCCTGTGCGAGGAAAAGCAGGATTACGTCTCCCGTGAACTGTTAGAGGTCTTGCTGGAAGAGACAGAGTCTGATCACATGTACTGGCTAGAGAAGCAGCTGGGCCTCATGGACAAGATAGGTCTGCAGAACTACCTCCAGTCTAAAATGTAATAGACTGAGCCGATATAATGCATTAGCCATTCGGCGCCACGAAACAGAGATAAAGCCACCTTAGGGTGGCTTTTTGCTGCCCGTCATCTGACGCATAGCTGCCGTTCATCGCGAAGTGATTGAATACTGTTTAAATGTACAGTATTCTTGGTGGTGGAGGTATTAAGGTGAAAAAGATTATTCATGTAGACATGGATTGCTTCTTCGCGGCGGTCGAGATGCGTGATTTTCCCGAGCTTAGGGGCAAGCCCATTGCCGTCGGCGGCCGCAGCGATCGCCGCGGCGTCATCAGCACCTGTAACTACGAGGCGCGCAAGTTTGGCGTGCGCTCGGCTATGGCCTCCGCCTATGCTCTCAAGCTCTGCCCGGATCTCATCTTGGTGCCAGGGCGCATGTCTGTCTACAAGGAGGTGTCGGCGCAGATCCGTGAGGTGTTTGCCCGCTACACTGAGTTGATCGAGCCGTTGTCGCTTGATGAAGCCTATCTGGATGTCAGCGAATGCACCCAGCATCAGGGCTCGGCCACCTTGATCGCCGAGGCGATTCGCCGGGAGATCTTCGAGGCGACCGGGCTCACCGCCTCTGCTGGCATCGCGCCGGTGAAGTTTCTGGCCAAGATAGCCTCGGACCTTAATAAGCCCAACGGTCAGTATGTGATCACTCCGCAGATGATCCCCGAGTTTGTGAAGACACTGGCGCTGATTAAGATCCCCGGTGTCGGCAAGGTGACCGCGGCTAAGCTGGAAACCATGGGGCTGATTACCTGCGCCGACGTGCAGGCCTCTAGCCGTCAGAGCCTGATGGAGGGCTTCGGTAAGTTTGGTAGCGTGCTCTATGACAGGGCGCAGGGGATAGACCCCCGCGGCATCTCCCCCCACAGGGAGCGGAAGTCTGTCGGCGTCGAGACCACCCTGGCCAAAGATATCTACACCTATGAGCAATGCCAGGCGGTGATGCCTCAGCTTATTCAGGAGCTGTCCGGGCGTATCAGTCGCAGCGCCAAGTCGCGTCGCATTCACAAGCAGGTGGTTAAGCTAAAGTTCGACGACTTTAAACAGACCACCATAGAGCAACGTAGCGACGAGGTCTCGGTGAAGTTGTTTTACGACCTGCTTAAACAGGCGCTGGAGCGCCGCGCGGGTAGAGGCATTCGCCTGCTGGGTGTATCGGTCGGGCTCGAGAGCGAGGCTGTGGGGGCCGGGCTGGATGAGACCGAGCATGGGGCGCAGATGGATCTCGGGTTTTAGCGTTAACCCTATTAACCCTATTAACCTAATTTAGCTCGTAGCTTGGACGGTTATTGCACCTGATTAGATTTTTGAAGCTTTACCCTTCATGGCAATCTAACGCCTGCCCGGCGGGTGCAGTACATGGAGGTACCAATGTCGTGATCACATGGATGTGAAGGAACGACGTATGTGCAAGCACACTTTTGACATGGTGAGTGAAGCGCAGCTTCGCGCTCGCGAACGAGAGGCATGGATGCCGAACTGGCATTTAAACACGGATGTTATTTGAATATGTCCCTATACGCTCCGCGGCGACGTCCTGTCGCCGAGGGTCAAAAGCCTGCTTACACCTGTATCTTCTATCTCTTCGATTTGACCTTTTTTATTTCCAATGGTTTGGCGCGAATTGACTTTAACTCTTTGTAACAGCTCCGATGAGCTTGGTGGTTTGGGCCATCTATGGGGCTGTTTTCCTCTCTCTTTCACTACGTTTGCCCAGGTGTAATAGAGCTAGCTTTGCCTAAAAAACGAGCCCCTACAAGGGGTAGGGGTTTTTAGGGGAGCTATGGGGGCAGATGAATGATTCATCATCACCATTATGAATGTTACACAATCATTATAATAAATTTAAAAATTGGTAACGCGCTCCATATACTCGATTCTTACAGTCTTTGCTTATGTTTGTGGCCTGATGTACCGCGGGGGGAATAGGTGCTATGGCAATAAATATTGCAGTTAGTGCAGGACTCGGTAAGGAGGTGCGGCTGATTTCCACATCGCCAACATCCTAATAAATATAAAACGTAATAAAGGAAGGATAGGATGATGGAAAAATACATTAAACCCAATCACTTATTACGCTCCCGAGCAGCAGTAAGTCGGAGCAACATGAAGCTAAGTTGTTTGGCCATGGCGGTTTTTGGGGCTATTTCAGGTCAAGTTTTTGCAGAGGAAGCGCAGGCGCCAGAAGAAGCGAAAGAGCAGAAGGCGAGCGCGTTTGAAGTCATCGAGGTGACGGCGCAAAAACGTGTACAACGTATGCAAGATGTCGGCATCGCGATCTCCGCGTTTAAAGCCGATGAGCTAGAAGATCTCGGTGCCTATCAGGCGTCGGCTCTGGCGGAATTTATCCCTAACATGGAGGTCGCCGTCTCAGACGATAGCGGCATCCCTATTTTCGTGATCCGTGGTGTGGGTCTGCAGGACTACAACACCAACAACACGCCTAATACGGCCGTGGTCGTCGACGACGTCTATCAGCCCTATGGCATCTATAGCGCCTTCGCCATGTTCGATACCGATAGGGTAGAGGTGCTCAAGGGGCCTCAGGGCGGTCTGTACGGACGTAACTCTACCGGCGGCGCCATCTCTTTCTCTTCCAAGCGACCAGAGCTGGAGACCACGGAAGCCAATGTGGCGGTGGATTATGGTAACTATAATTCGCTCAACATCCGCGCCGGTGCCAGCCTGCCCCTGGGTGAGGTCGCCGCTGTGCGCCTCGCCGTGCAGTCAGAGACCAGCGACGGTTACTACTACAACACCTATCTGAGTCGCGATCAGGGCGGCAAAGATAAGCAGCAGGCACGCTTCACCCTGCACTATGAGCCAGCCGACTATTTCGCGGCAGATCTCAGATATACCTATGGCCGTGACACTTCAGAGGCGTCGATCCCCGAGGTCACAGGCCTGCTGGACAGCAACGCCTATTGGGAGGGACCGCTGGCGGGTTTCCCTGGGTTGCCATCGATGAATATTCCCTACAACCAGGATGGCACACCGGCTTATTGTGACGCCGTGCTGCAAACCGGTATCCCGGATGCCAGCTGTATCAACATGAACCGCGCCAGCGCCGATGGCGACCCATACAGCGGCGCCGATGCCAGGGTGCATCCTAACGACGACACCTACCATTCGGTGTCGCTAAACATGAACTGGGATTTCTCCGACTACTCGCTGATCTCCATCACCAATTACACCCAGATGCAGTTTAAGCATCGCAACGGTGTCGGTTCGGTCGGTCTTGGCCCTGGTCAGGATCAAGAAGCCTGGGAGCAAGCCAGCCGTGACTATGGTCGCCTCAATGGTGGTGACCTCAACGAGATGTATGTCACCCAGTATGACTCTGACACCAGCTCATGGAGCCAGGAGCTGCGCTTGCTGTCCAATTATGGTGGTGACTTCAACTGGATGGTGGGTCTGGTGTATGCCGAGGATAACCTGGACGACCTGAGAAACTGCTCCTTTGCCGCCAACGTCTATGCCGACTGGAAGCAGTTCCCGGGCTGCGGCACCATGGCCTATACCCAGGATACCGAGGTGACCTCAGGCTATGCCCAGCTCACCTATGCCATCAGCGATACCTTGTCGACTACGGTGGACCTGCGTTACACCCAGGAGAAGAAGGACTATGTTGGCGACGTGTTTGTCAACGACGGCACCTGGATCTGTACGGCCAATGGCCTTAACACCACAGATCCCGATAGCCCGACCTACTGCGCCAACTTCATCGGTTGGGACCCAGTTACCGGCCGCTACGATCTGGCGCGAGGCAACAAGTCTCACTATGACGAGAGCGACCCGTCGTGGAAGGTTAACCTGGACTGGAAGGTCACCCCGGATACCCTCTTGTATGCCAGTGTGGGCAGCAGCTTTAAGTCCGGCGGCTTCTTCGGTGGCTTCCTGACCAACCCTAACGCTATCCGTCCCTACAAGCCGGAGCGCAACAACGGGGTGGAGCTGGGCTTCAAGTCGACTCTGGAAGACTATCGCGTACAGATCAACGGCGCGGCCTTCTACTACGACTACCGCGACTTCCAGTCGGCTATCCAGGAGGTTGACCAGTCAACCGGCGGCGTTTTCAACGGCCTGCGTAACCTGGGTGACGTCATCATGCAGGGCGCCGAATTGGATCTGCGCTGGATGGCGACCGAGGACTTCGAGATCCGCGCCGCTATCGGCCTGCTCGACACCGAAGTCGACAAGGTCACCAAGTTCGAGTCTGCCGATGTCGGTATCACTAACATCTTCGGTGAAGTGATCGATATTCAGGGTAACGAACTCAACAACGCGCCTAAGTTCAGCGGCAACCTGATCGCCCGTTATCACTATCAGCTCAGCGCCGAGCTGGAAGGTTTCATCCAGTTGGATGCCTCCTTCAAGGATGACTACTGGCTGTCTGTGTCTAACGAACCCATCTATCGCGAGAAGGGTTACACCCTGGTCAATATGCGGGCGGAGATCTTCAGCCCGGCCGACAACTGGAGTGTGGCTGTCTGGGGACGCAACCTGACCGATAAGACCTATCGCAACAGCTTCTATCTGGATGGTTTGGACAGTGGCTATAGCGAATATAACGCGCCGCGAACCTTTGGTGTGAGCCTGTCTTACAACTACTAGAGCACAGTTTTTCCCCGGCTTCCCTGACTTAAAGACTGCACACTGTCGTCAGGGAGCCGCTTTTTATTCCTTCCCTGGCGATGTATCTGCATCGCCAGGCCTCGAAGGCGGGGCGCTAAGGGATAACTCTGCGGTAAGGGATAACCCTGGAGGGAAGGGCTTAAGTTGGTGTAAGCGCAATAAGATCAATAACAGATAGGAAATGAGACATGGAACAAGTTAGGGGAAAATCACAACGCGCCGCTTGCTGGCTGGCCGCCGGCCTGTTGACGATTTCGGCTGGTGTAACACCCGTAGTAATCGCCGCGGCTGAGTCTGCCACAAACCAGCCTGGGCAGAGCGAACAGGCTCGTAGCGAACAGGCTCTTAGTGAAAATAGTAAGGTGTCCAGCTTTGGCCACTACCAAGGCTACTCTCAGGAACGTTTCGATGGCTGGGTGACCAGCTCTGAGTACATCACCACGCGCGACGGTACCAAGCTGGCGGCGGATATCTCACGTCCGGCCAATCATGGCGTGGTGACGAAAGAGAAGTTACCTGTACTCTGGACTTATTCTCGCTACCACAGGGAGTTTGAGCCTGGGGTAACCAACATAGACGACGATGCCATCTTGCAGCGTCTCGCCAGACACGGCTATGTGATCGCCAGCGTCAACGTGCGTGGCGGCGGGGCCTCTTTCGGCCGTTACCAGGGGCTGTTCAGCGCGCCCGAGACCCGCGATGCCTATGATGTCATCGACTGGCTGTCCAAGCGGCCGTACAGCAGCGGCAACATAGGTATGTATGGCCTCTCTTACATGGGGATCACCCAGTACATGGCCGCCAGCACTAAGCATCCGGCGCTTAAGGCGATCACCCCGGAAAACGGTTATTTTAGCCTCTATGACGCCGTTCGCCGTGGCGGCATAATGCGTCAGGACTTGGTGGAAAGCTGGGGCAAGGGTACTCAGTACCTGGATAAGGTACGCAAGCCAACGCCGGTGGATGCCGATAGCGATGGCACTCTGGCGGCGGCCGCCGTGAAGGAGCATGCCACCAACTTCGACCCCATAGCGCCACTCGCGGCGGCGAAGCTGCGCGACGATACCGCGCCCGAGTTCGATTGGTACAAGGATATGCCCTCGGCGATAAACACTGCCCTCAACGAGTCTGGCGTAGCCATCTACCATTTCGGCTCCTGGCATGATCCCTATACCACAGACACCTTAGTGCATTTCGAAAACTATCACGGCCCGCAGAAGATGGCCTTTGGCCCCTGGTCCCACGTCACCAATAACGAGGCGGAAAAGCTGGAGCGTGACAAAGTATATGGCGCCGAGTTTCAGCGCTGGTTCGACTACTGGCTGAAGGGGATCAAGAACGGCGTGATGGATGGGCCGCAAATTCATGTGGCCGAGGTGGATAGCATGCGCAAGCAGTGGCAATGGATCTCGCTGCCCCAGTTCCCCCTCCAGAAGGCGCGCACCAGCTTCTATTTTGGTGAATCCAGCGCCAAGAGCGACTTGGTGACAGATCATCTGCTGTCGACTCAGGCGCCTGTGCTGTCGACGCAGAAACCCGATGCCAGCGCGCTGCTGGCCTATCAGGTCAACGATCTGACCACGACGGGCACGGCGACTCGCTGGGATTCCAACTATGGCACTCAGGTCAACTATCCGGATATGACGGCTAACGACGGGCATTCGCTGACCTTCACGACGGCGCCCCTCGACAAGGATATGGTGATCGCCGGCATCCCGCTGGTCAAACTCTTCGTCTCGGCCAGTACGCCAGATGCCGATGTGTATGCCCTGCTGGAAGAGGTGGAGGCCGACGGTCGCTCCAACTACATCACAGAAGGCAATCTGAGATTATCCCTGCGCAAGCAGCACAAGGCGCCCTGGAATAATCTGGATATCCCCTGGCATCGCGCCTTAAAGGAGGATCAGCAACTGCTGACGCCGGGCGAGGTGGTCGAAGCCGACTTCGACATCATGCCCGTGGTCTATCGCATCAACAAAGGCAATCGTCTGCGCGTCGCCATCATGGGCGGTGACAAAGACAATATGGAGGCGCCGCCATATCCCGAGGCGCAGCTCTCCCTGAGCGTAGGTGGTGCCCAGGCATCGCAAATCGCCTTGCCGCTGATGTAGCGTGTTAATCCTAATGGTTGATAAAACGGCGGAGATAGTGCCGTTTCATCACATAACTTATTGAGTTTATTGGATATCGGCTTTGGTTTAGGTACCCAATTTATACCGGCCGGGCAGATCTTGTCCCTGCGCCACAGCGCCCTCACTCGTGAGGGCTTTTGTGCCAGAGTGCGGTTCACTAGGCCAATTTTCGCAGACGTTAATGGAGTTTCCCAATGACAGTACAACTACTCAATGCCCGCGACATGGATTTTCTGCTGTATGAATTCCTGGACACAGAAGGACTACTGCAGCGCCCCCGTTATTGCGAGCACAGCCGCGAGGTGTTTGACGCCACCCTGGAGACGGCGAAAACCATCGCCGAGAAATACTTTGCCAATCACAACCATAAGGGGGATGAGCAGGAGCCGACCTTCGATGGTGAAAGGGTGCAGATGATCCCGGAAACCAAGGAGGCCTGGGATCATTTTGCCGATGCAGGCTTTCTGGCTGCCCACTATGACTTCGAAGATGGCGGCATGCAGTTGCCAGAGATCATACTGCGCGCCGCGATGGCCTATTTCAGCGCCGCCAATACCGCCACCGCCGGCTATCCTTGCCTGAGTCTGGGAGCGGCTAACCTTATTCAGAGCTTTGGCAGCGACGAGCAGAAGGCTAAATTTATTCCCCCCATGCAGGAGGGCCGCTTCGCCGGCACCATGGCGATGACAGAGCCGGGCCAGGGCTCGGCGCTGGCCGACATCACCACCAAGGCGGTGCCACAGGCCGACGGCAGCTATCTGATCACGGGCCAGAAGATGTTTATCTCAGGCGGTGATCAGAGCATCACAGAGAACATTATCCACATGACCCTGGCGAAGATCGAGGGCGCGCCGGCCGGCGTCAAGGGGATCTCCCTGTTTATCGTGCCCAAGTTCCTGGTCAATGACGATGGCTCCCAGGGGGAGCGCAACGACGTGGCGCTGGCCGGTCTGCTGCACAAGATGGGCTTTCGTAATACCACCTCTACCGTTTTGTCATTTGGCGAGAAGGGCGGCGCCGTGGGTTACCTGGTCGGCGAGCCCCACAAGGGCCTGGCCTACATGTTCCAGATGATGAATGAGGCGCGCATCTTCGTCGGCAGCACGGCGGCAGTGCTGGGCTATCAGGGCTTCAATGCCTCCCTGGAATACGCCCGTGAGCGTCCTCAGGGACGTCTGCCATCGAACAAAGATCCAGAGTCCAAGCAGGTCCCTATCGTGCAACATGCCGATGTGCGCCGCATGCTGCTGGCGCAGAAGGCCTATGTGGAAGGCTCGCTAGCGCTGTGTCTGTATGCCAGCTCGCTGTTTGAAGATAGCCACACGGCGGATACGCCAGAGGCCCGTCAGCAGGCCTTCATGCTGCTGGATCTGCTGACGCCCATCGTTAAGTCATGGCCCTCAAAGTACGCCCTCAAGGCCAACGATCTGGCCATACAGGTACTCGGTGGCTCGGGTTATATCCGCGAGTATCCGGTGGAGCAGTATTATCGCGACAACCGCCTCAATCCAATCCATGAGGGCACGGAGGCGATCCATGGCCTGGATATCCTGGGGCGCAAGGTGCCTATGGGGAACATGGCCGCCTATGAGCTGTTTGTGAAGGCGGTGGAAGCCACCGCCGCCGAGGCCGCTGCGAGGGAAACAACTTCCGAGATGGGGCTGTCCCTACTCGCCGCGCTTGGCAAGCTGAGCAGGCTCAATGCCGTGCTGCTGCCTATGCTGGCCAAAGATCCGGATTTGGGCCTGGCCAATGCCACTTTGTATCTGGACGTGTTTGGCCGCGTCACCGCCAGCTGGATCTGGCTACAGCAGGCCAATATCGCCGCGGCCAAGCTGGCTGAAGAGGGGACTCTGTCTGTCGATGATGCCAACTTCTACCTGGGTAAGCTGCAGGCGGCGCGTTACTATCTGGAGTGGGAATTGCCGGAGATCGACCCGCAGATCGCCCTGCTGGAGAGTTATAACTGTGTGCCCTTCGAAATGCAGGACGCCTGGTTCCAGGCTTAGGGGGCATGCTAGGGCTGTCTATGACTAGGGCCTTAGATCGCCGATAGCAATATCAGTTGTAACGTCTGTACCAGTAGCAATGCCAGTCGGGAGGGATCTCAGGCTGGCATTTTGTTACCTTCTGCTCCTTATTTCCTGCTCTTTCTCTCCAGCTCCTTCTCTTCTGCTCTTTAACTCAAATCCCTGCTTTTCCCCTCTGCGGCTCATCGAATCGCTGCATGCCTTTCTCAGCGTTCTCAGCTTTCTCAGCCTCTTCTCAGCGCGCTTTGCCTGTCGTCGAGACGCTGTATTGCCCGGTTGCATTGTATCGGCTTGGGGCAGCCTCAGGGCGCCTAGCGCTGCTTGTCGCTGCTCAGTGAGCCGGTTAGGAGACGATTGGGAAGGGCTGTGACAGGGCCGTGGTAGAGGAGGTTAGCCGCTAGAAAACAGGGAGAAAAAAAGCCAGCCTGTGCGTCACACTGACTGGCTTTGGGCTTATCTGATACCGGTAAAATGAGTTGTTTGACAGCCTTGGGCTTTACCAGGTATCGATACAGTTACGTTTCTTGTCGCTGCGCTTCTCGGGCTTTGGCAGGCAGGCTAGGCCGCGAACGATCCAGTCGCGGGACTCCATGGGGTCGATCACCGCATCCAGCTCCAGATAGCTGGCGGTATTGATGGCGCTGCCGTGGCTGTAGAGCTTATCCACCATGGCTTTGAAGGTGGCCTCGCGTTCATCTGGGTCGGCTATCGCCTCCAGTTGTCGCTTGGCCGCGATACGCACAGCACCCTCTATGCCCATGGCACCAAACTCGCCACTTGGCCAGGAGGCGGTAAACACAGGTGCGGTGAAGCCGCCCCCTGTCATCCCCATGACGCCAAGGCCGTAGCCCTTACGCAGCACCAGGGCGAACAGAGGCACAGTGCTGTTGGCGCCGTGGACGAAGAGGCGGGAGATATGGCGCACAGTGGCGCGTTTTTCCGACTCTGGGCCCACCATGAAGCCAGGGGTGTCGCACAGGGAGATCATAGGGATATCGTGGGCGTCACACAGCTGGATAAAGCGGGCCAGTTTGTCTCCGGCATCGGCATCTATGGCGCCGCCGAGGAAGCGTGGGTCGTTGGCGTACAGGCCGTAGGCCTTGCCCTCGATACGCACCATGGCGGTGATCATATTCTTGGCAAACTCGCTTCTTAGCTCCAACACCGAGTCCTTATCGCACAGGGTGTCGATCACTTCACGGATGTCATAGATAGCCATGCGGTTTTCGGGGATCAGATGGCGCAATTTGCGTTGATCCGCCACCTGCCATTCACTCAGATCCCCTTGGAAGTAGGAGAGGTACTTCTTGGTGACCGCAACTGCCTCGGCCTCATCCTCTACCAGAATGTCGATCACTCCGTTAGGACTGAGTACCGACGGCGGCCCCACCTCTTCGGGTTTAAAGACACCCAGGCCGCCGCCTTCGATCATCGCAGGCCCCGCCATGCCTATGCTGGCCTGACGGGTGGCGATGGTGAGGTCGCACACGCCGTAGAGGGCCGCGTTACCGGCAAAACAGTTACCGGCGGCGATACCCACGGTGGGCACCAAACCTGACAACTCGCCCAGGGAGGAGAAAGTGTGCAGGTTCAGGAAGGCCACACCAGGGTAGTCGGTATCCGAGGGGCGCCCACCGGCCCCCTCGGCGAATATCACCAGTGGCAGTTTCCACTTCTTACAGAGATCCAGCAGGCGGTCGGTCTTCTTGTGGTTGACCAGGCCCTGTGAGCCTGCCATGACAGTGTAGTCGTAGGACATCACGGCGCAGCGCGCGGCTTCCTCGCCGAAGTTATCGGCGTTGACCGTGCCTATGCCTGTTATCTTGCCATCGGCCGGGCTGATCTCCACCAACTTATCGATGGCATGCTTCTGCCGCTGGGCGGCGATGGCCAGCTGGCCATATTCGTTGAAGCTGCCTTCGTCGAGGAGATCGTTAAGGTTTTCCCTGGCAGTGCGCTTGCCCTCGCTATGACGCTTGGCCACGGCATCGCTGCGGCTCTCGTCCAGTGTCTTGTCGCGGCGGTCGAAGAACTCGGCCAGGTTAGCGCGGATATAATCGAGATCGATCTCCATCTCGGTCTGACCGCCGCTGACAGAGACCTCGCCTGGTTGAATGACCGCCAGGATCTGATGCTCGTCGATCACCTCGCCGATATTGCCGGTTAGCACCTCGGTGACGATACCTGCGTGTTCAGATTTTACCGGGATCTCCATCTTCATCGCCTCGATGACGGCGATCTCCTGGCCGGCGTATACCTCATCGCCAGATTCGATGTTGACCTGCACCAGCACGCCTGCGGTGGGAGACTTGACCCCCTCACAGCCGGCGGGAATATTCACCGCCTGCACCGTTTCCTGCTGGTCGCTGGCGATGTTGAAGAAGTGCTCGTGGTGGTCGTCATCGGCCAACAGCTCGGCCATGTGCGCCTCGACGAAGCGGGTGCTGAGACGGTTGTGCTGCACCTCTTCACGCTGCAGCAGGTTCATCAGCAGGGCCTTGTTGCTCTGCACTCCGTCGATATTCAGCGCCTTGAGGCTGAGGTAGACCTTGTTCAGCGCGGCGCTGTAGTCTTCGCCCTTAGCGATGATCTTGGCGCCCAAAGAGTCGTAGCTGGGACTGACCTTATAACCTGCGTACAGGTAGTCATCCACCCGCACGTTGTGGCCGTTTGGCACCTGGTAGGCCTTGATCACCCCTGAGGCGGGCTTGGTGCTGCCATCGGGCAACATCTGCTCCAGATTGATGCGCGCCTGAATGGCGCAGCCGCGTTTGACCGGTGCTTCGGTCAGTGACAGCTCGGCCAGGGTCTTACCGGCGGCGAGCAATATCTGTAACTTGACCAGGTTCAGGCCGGTGATCTCTTCGGTGATGGTGTGCTCCACCTGGATCCGAGGGTTGATCTCCATGAAGTAGAACTTGCTGTGATCGTCTGCATCCAGCAGGAACTCGAAGGTGCCAAGGCCCTGGTATTTCACGTCGCTGGCCAGCTGCAATGCCGCCTCGATGATTGGCATGCGCGTCGCGTCGTCAAGGCTCGGGCTGGGGGCGATCTCCAGCAGCTTCTGGTTGCGGCGTTGCAGGGTACACTCGCGCTCCCAGGCATGCACCGCGGCGCCCGTGCCGTCACCCAAGATCTGCACCTCGATATGACGGGCATGTTGCACCAGTTGCTCCACGTACAGCTCGCCGCTGCCGAAGGCGATGATCGCCTCCTCACGGCATTGACGATAGGCCTCGGCCAGATCCTCGTAGCGGCTGACGGGACGCATGCCGCGTCCACCACCGCCGGCCAGGGCCTTGATCATCACCGCCGCGCCATCACCCTGGCTGGTGAAGAAGGCTTGCACCTCTTCCAGGCTGCAGGGCTTGTTGATGCCGCCGGTGAGCGGCGTGTCTGAGCGCAGGGCGGTTTCCCGCGCTGTGGCCTTGTTGCCAAGCAGGTCTAAGAGCTCGGCCGATGAGCCGATGAAGCAGATCCCCTCCTCGTGACAGCGCTTTGAGAAGCTGCTGTTTTCAGACAGGAAGCCATAGCCGGGGTGCACTGCATCACACCCATGGGCCTTGGCCACGGCAATCAGCTGCTCGATATCCAGGTACGCCTTGACGCCGCGGCCCTCGAGGGCCACGGCCTGATCAGCCTTTTTGGTATGCAGCGACTGACTGTCGTCTTCGGCGTAGATTGCCAGGCTGTCGATGCCCATATCGGCACAGGTCTGTGCGATACGGATAGCGATTTCACCCCGATTGGCAATCAGGATCCGATTAAAAACACGTGTCATAAACTTTTCTCCAGATCCACCTTACGGATCTTGCCGGTGGCGGTCATAGGTAATCTCTCCTGGATGCGGATCTCCGGCACCTTGAAGATGGCCATGGCATTCACACACCAGGCCTGCAGGGACTCTTGGGTCTCGTCGAAGCCCGGCTTTAGGGTAACAAAGGCCACGGGCACCTGACCCTTGCGCTCGTCGGGGCGACCGACGACGCCGCATGAGGCGATGGCCGGATGTTGGCCCAGCATGCTTTCCACCTCGGTGGGGAATACGCTCATGCCGTTGACCTTGAGCATCTCCTTGCGGCGGCCCAGATAACGGAAGAAGCCTTCCTCGGTGATCATTCCCAGATCGCCGGTGCGGTACCAGCCACCCTCCTCAAACAGGTTTTTGTTCAGATCTGGCTTATTCCAGTAACCCTTGAGTAGGGTAGGGGTGCGGATCTGAATCTCACCTTCCACGCCAAGCGGCATGAGCTCGCCGGTGACAAAGTCGCAGATCTTGATCTCTGTGCCGGGCACGGGCAGGCCAAGGAATGCCGGGTCGAAGGAGAGATCCATGTCGTCCACCTGGAAGCCGCGAGTGAAGGTGTCACAGGTATGGGTCTCTGTCATGCCATAGGCCACCTCGAACAGTGTGGTGCCGGTCAGCTCGCGCCAACGTTGACGGTAGTCTCGGTTGAGTTTCTTGATGAAGGAGATACAGGGCACTGTGGTGAGCGAGGTGAGGTCGAACTGGTGGAGCTGAGGGTGGTTGAGGATCTCATCCACGCTGTCTATCAGCATGATGGTCATATTGACCTTGTGGTGGTGTACCAGCTCCATAAAGGCCTTGGTGTCCCAGCGGGCCATCAATACCAGAGTCGCGCCCGAATACAGGGGGAGCAGTAAGCCTGTGTCTTCGCCGGCAATCCAGAACTCTGGCAGGAAGCTGAGCATCACCAGATCTGTGCCTTCGGGGCCGACCTCGCCAAAGGTGACCGGATAGTAAGAGGCCATAGTGCCTATCATGTTGCGGTGGGTGTGCATCACGCCCTTGGGCATGCCGGTGGTGCCACTGGTGTAGTTGATGGCCGCAAGATCGTCCAGCGCCGGGATATAGTCCAGCACTTCCTTAGAGGCGTTATCTATCGCCTCGAAGAAATCGATAATGCCATCTGCCAAGGGGGCTTTGGGGATCTCAAACAGATCAGGTAGCACGGCGGTGATGGCGCGGGGCCTGACATCGGTATAGCTGGTGGTGATGATGTGCTCTATGCCCAGCTCCTGACAGACGGGGCGCATGGTGGGCAGCAGGGCGTCGTAGCATAGGGCAACCTTAGGTTGACTGTCACCCAGCTGGTGGCGCAGTTCCATCTCTTTCGACAGTGGGCTCACCGGCATGTGCACGGCGCCGCACTTTAAGATGCCGAGAAAGGCGATGTGAAACTGCGGGCAGTTGGGCATGAATACGGCAACACCGTCACCCTGGCCCACGCCAAGCCCTCTGAGGACGTTGGCAAAGCGGGTGCTCATCTCATCCAACTGGGCGTAGGTCAGCTCATAGCCGTAGAACTGGATGGCCACCTTGGTAGGGTTGAGTCTCGCCCAGGCGGAGAGATACTCGGTGACCGGCTTTTCGCCATGGGGGTAGATGGGTTCCCGCGTTGTGCCTTTGGGCCATCTTGCCGCTTGGAGTGCTTTGACCTGCTGGAGATAGGTTTGCTCGTTCATGTTTCTGCCTCGCTATTGTTGTTATGGGCCGGTGCCGGTCATATCGTGCTAACCCGTGATTAGCTCTATGGCACCACCTGGCGTATTCGATTCAAGTCAACCCAGTCCTTGCAGCCGGAGCCGTTAACTGTCCTGCTTGAAATTTCTTATAGTCTTGTTGACGCTGCGACGCCGTATCCCGCGGCCGTTTCGACCATGATTTTTGGTCGGCAGCCAGCTGTGGATTTCGGCATTAGGCATTACTTATACAGCAAATGTATAATTACAGTAACTATAAAAATATGTCAATTATGATGTTAATACTTACGACTTATTGTTAAATTAATTTACATTTAGGGTGGTGCGAACGTGACATCTCTGAGGCGAGACTGGCGTGGCGACGCGCTAACGAAAGTTCGTTTTATCAAGGCGGTAAGTTAGAATGTCGGTATATTTTTCGTGTGCTTTCGAAAAAAAGCGTTTTTAAGAAAAGTGTTTTCGAGAAAAGCGTTTTTCACTTGAAGCGCGCTCAAGGCGAGGTTTTAGGTGGCGGACGATATGGCAGACGGTAAGGCTGAGGGGAAGGTAGAGGGCATGGCAGAAGGTAAGGCTGAGGTTAAGGTTAAAGGTAAGGCTGAGGTTAAGGCTAAGGCTGGGGGGAAGAGAGCCGAGATGAGTCTCAGGGAGCGCAAGAAGCTGCAGATGCGTCAAACCCTGCTGGATATTGCCGAGGAGCTCTTTTCGACCTTGCCTTTCGAGGAGGTGATGGTCGATGAGATCGCGGCGCGGGCCAACATCAGCCAGAAAACCTTTTTCAACTACTTTCCCACTAAGGCGCAGTTGCTGGAGGAGCTACTGCTGAGCTGGTTGCGCCAGGTTAACCTCTGGCCGTCGCCCACGGAGAATGTGACCGATGTGCGTTCGGCCCTGGTGCCGCCAAACCTCAATGAGATTCAGCTGTGGGTGATCGCCCACAGGCATATTCTGCAGATGATCATGCGCCACACGGATCTCTTCGCCTCTGTCTATTACTCCTCCCTGGTGCCTGCAGGCAAGAATCTGCTGTTCCCGCCCGAGTATCGCCAGCCGCGGATGGACAGGGTCAAGCGGGCGCAGGAGCAGGGCGTCATACGCGGCGATATCGCTCCAGAGCTCGTCTGTGAGATGTATGATCTGCTACGCATCGACATAGTGCAGCGTTGGCTCTGTATGCCTGAGGAGCAGGCCTGTGGCGAGCTGTATCAACGCACCTATGATGAGATGGTGGCCATTTTCTTCCGTGGCCTGCAGCCCGACAGCAACTAGTTTGAACCAGGCAGGTTTGCAGTTAGCTTGATGATTGCCACTGCTTGTTTGGTGCAAAGCCAGCCTCGGCAATATCCGACCACGACGAAAGCGCGCCCTCGGGCGCGCCTTGTTTATCAGCAGATATTTACTGGCCGTGAGTTAGCTACACGGCCATTCGCCGATCGCTAGTTAAGCCTGGTATTGGGCAAAGGTCTTGCCTTCTTTCACCAGTCGCTCCAGCAGGGGCGCAGGCTTAAACCACAGCTCTCCCTTGTCCAGGGTGTCGCGGTACTTGTTCAGCGCCGTTAGCACCCTCTCCAGACCTATCTCGTCGGCATACTGCATTGGGCCGCCACGGAAGATGGGGAAACCGAAGCCGTAAGCCAGCACGATATCGATATCGCTGGCCCGCAGGGCGATGCCTTCCTCCAGGATCCGCGCGCCTTCGTTGATGATGGGGTAGATGGTGCGCTCGAGGATCTCCTGGTCGCTTATCTGCTCTGGCGAGCGGCGGGTCACGCCGAACTCCTTGGCGGCCTCGGCGGCCAGTTCCAACACCTCTGGATCTTCCTGCTTGTCGCGTCCCTCGTAGATATAGAGGCCACGACCCGTCTTCTGACCATAGCGCTGCTTGGCATAGAGCTTGTGCAGTATGGCGAAGTGGCTGGGGTCCAGATCTGTGGTGAACGCTTTGCGATCTTCCCGGGTGAGGATGCCCACGTCGATACCGGCCAGGTCGACCATGGAGGGCAGCCCCATCGGCATACCGAAGTCTGTGTGCACCTTGTCTATCTGCGCCGGGCTCGCCCCTTCGAGGATCAGCGACATGGACTCACGCAGGTAAGAGTCGGTCGCCCGGTTGCCGATAAAGCCCCAGCAGACGCCTGAGACCACAGGGACTTTCTTGATGCGCTGTGCCAGCTGCACAGTAGTGAGCAGGGCATCCGGAGCCGTCTTGTTAGCGCGCACTATCTCAAGCAGCCTCATCACGTTCGCCGGGCTGAAGAAGTGCAGGCCGAGTACGTCCTGAGGGCGGGAGGTCACGGCCGCTATCTCGTCCACGTCCAGGGTGGAGGTGTTGGTGGCCAGTATGGCGCCGGGCTTACAGGTGGCATCCAGGGTCTTAAATACCTGCTTCTTGATCTCCATCTTCTCGAACACGGCTTCGATCACCAGGTCGACATCGGCGATGTCGGCATAATCTGTGGTGCCGCTGAGCAGCGCCATGCGCTCATCGAGCTGGGCCTGACTCAGTTTGCCCTTTTTGAGGGTGTATTCGTAATTCTTGCGGATCACCCCAAGGCCACGCTCAAGGGCCTCGCCGTTGAGATCCAGGATCTGGGTTGGGATCCCCACGTTGATGAAGTTCATGGCGATGCCGCCGCCCATGGTGCCTGAGCCTATCACCGCCACCTTGCGGATCTCACGGGGCGCCGTGGTTTTAGGGTCTATGCCAGGGATCTTGGCAACGCCACGCTCGGCGAAGAACAGGTGTTGCTGGGCGCGGGCCTGGGGCGTATCCAGGCACTCCATGAAGAGCTGATGCTCACGCTTGAGGCCCTCGGCCAGTGGCAGTTCACAGGCCGCTTCCACCGCCTGAATGCAGCGTTCGGGGGCGTAGTAGCCGCGGCTGCGCTTAGCAATGGCAGCGCGAAACTCGTTAAAGATCTCACTGCTGACATTGCGGGTGTCGACACTCATCTCGAAGCAGCTGCGCTTAGGCTGGTGCTGTGCGACCAGCTCTTGGGCAAAGTCGACCGCGGCCTGAATGAAGTCGCCGCCCTCTTGATACAAATTGTCGATCACGCCAGCATCCAGCATAGCCGCCGCGCCGAGGGGGCGACCACTGGTGATCATCTCAAGGGCGAGCTGAACGCCACCGATGCGGGGCAGGCGCTGGGTGCCGCCGGCGCCGGGCAGGATACCGAGATTAACTTCGGGCAGTCCCAGCTTGGCCGCAGGCAGGGCGATGCGATAGTCGCAGGCCAGCGTCAGCTCACAGCCGCCGCCAAGGGCCAGGCCGTTCACGGCGGCGATAACCAGCTTGGGAGAGGCCTCGAGGGCATCGCAGACCTGAGGCAGGTTGGGCTCGGCGAGCGCGTCGTCGGAAGAGAACTCGCTGATGTCGGCGCCGCCGCAAAACAGCTTACCCGAAGAGGCGAGCACTATGGCGTCGACCGACTCATCGGCTTCGGCTCTCTTGAGATCGGCCAGCAGGCTGGTGCGCAGCGCCAGTCCCAGGCTGTTGACAGGATGCTGGTTGAGTATGATAACGGCGGTGCGTCCATGAATTTGGTACAGGGTGGCGTTCGTCATAGGGATACCCTTGTTATTGTTGTGAATGAGGATCAGATGGCAGAGACGCCACCATCGATGGCAATGGCCTGGCCGGTCATAAAGCCGTTGTCCGGGTTGACCATGTGCAGCATGGCGCTGACCACCTCGTTTGGATCGGCCAGGCGGCGCATGGGGACGGCGCGGGTCAGCTGCTCGATTAGCGCGGGATTGACCCCCTCGGTCACCATAGGTGTTGGGGTGAAGAAGGGGCAGATGGCGTTGACCTGGATACCCTGGGCGGCAAACTCCAGCGCCGCGGTGCGGGTAATGCCGACTACGGCATGCTTGGCGGCCACATAGGGGGTCAGCTTGGGGGCGCCGTTAATGCCGGCCATGGAGGCGACATTTAAGATCGCCCCACATTTATGTTTCTGCATCAGAGGGATCTGCGCCTTCATGCCGAAAAACACCCCCTTGGTATTGATGGCGAAGCTAAGGTCCATGTCGGCCTCTGTGGTCTCTAGCAGGCTCTTCATGGGGGCCGAGATACCGGCATTGTTGATGGCGATATCCAGGCGGCCAAAACTCTCTTCGGCCAGCTGAGCCAGGGCCAGCTGATCGGCCTCGATGCTGACATCACAGCGCTGGCCGACCGCGCACTCGCCCAGCTCGCTGCACAGGGCGTCGAGCGCCGTGTCGTTAATATCACCCAGCACCAACTTGGCGCCCTGAGGGGCCAAACGCTGGGCCAAGAGCTTTCCAAAACCGCTGGCGGCGCCCGTGATGAGCACCACCTTACCTTCAAAATTCGACTGCATTGATTCTTCCTCTGTTAGAGCGTCAGGCCGCCATCTACCACCAGGGTTTCGCCTGTGGTGTAGCTGCTGGCATCGCTGACCAGGTAGAGCACGGCGCCGGCCATCTCGCTGGGCACGGCGTGGCGGCCCATGGGGATCCTGGCGATCAGCTGCTGATAGATCTTGTCGTTATTGAACAGGGCGCCGGCAAACTGGGTCTTGGTGAAACCGGGCAGCAGGGCGTTGCAGCGGATCCCAAGCGGGGCGCACTCTTTGGCGAAGGCCTTGGTCATGCTGACCACGGCCGCCTTGCTGATGGAGTAGATCCCCTGCATCTCCCCGGGCTGCAGCGCATTGACCGAGGCGGTGTTGAGGATCACCCCGTGGCCCTGCTCGCGCATCATGCGACCGGCGGTGACCGACATAAAGAAGTAGCCCCTCAGGTTCACCTCCATGGTCTTGTTGAAGGCGTTGAGATCCGTATCGAGGATATGGCCGAAGTAGGGGTTGGTGGCGGCGTTGTTGACCAGGATATCCAGCCTGCCGTGTTTGGCCTGGATCTGCTCGAAGGTGGCCTGGATGGCCTCGAGATCCCCCACATGACAGGCCATCGCATCGGCGCTGCCGCCATTGTCGATGATCTGCTCGGCCACCGCCTGGCAACCCTCGGCCTTGCGGCTGGCGACAATCACATGGGCGCCATAGGCGGCCAACAGCTCGGCGATGGCGGCGCCTATGCCGCGGCTGGCGCCAGTTACCAGGGCGATACGCCCGCTTAGGTCAAACAGTGATTTATTGTCCATGGCGTTACTCCTTAATCTGATCGGCTATGGCTTCCAGCGCCATTTCCGCCAGTGGCCCTACATGTTGGCCCAGCTCGGCGGCGTTCTTGTTGGAGGCATTACCATCGATGGCGCGCTTGGCGACGCCCTGGATGATGGCGGCCAGGCGGAAGAAGCTAAAGGCGATGTAGAAACCGAAGTTGTCTATCTTGTCTATGCCGGTGCGCTGGCAGTAGCTGTTCACATAGGCCTGCTCATCTGGGATCCCAAGCTCGGCAAGGTTTTTACCGCGAAGGCCTGATACTGTGCCTATGGCGGGCATGCGCATCTGCATGCAGAGATAGCCAAGATCGGCAAAGGGGTGGCCTAGGGTCGAGAGCTCCCAGTCCAGCAGGGCGACGGCTTTCGGCTCAGTTGGGTGGAACATCAAATTGTCCAGTCGGTAGTCGCCGTGGACCAAGGATACCCGGCCGTCATCTTGTGGAATGTTACTGCCCAGCCAGGTCATCAAGGCTTCCATCGCCTCTATATGACCGGTCTGCGAGGCGCGGTATTGGCTGCTCCAGCGGTCGAACTGGCGCTGAAAATAGTTACCGGGCCGGCCGTAATCGCTAAGGCCCACCTTGTCGATATCGACGTTGTGTAGCGCCGCTAATACCCGGTTCATCTCATCGTACAGCTGGCCACGCTCCTCGCGGCTCACCTCGGGCAGGGCGGCGTCCCAATAGATGCGGCCCTCGCAATATTCCATCAGGTAGAACATCGAGCCTATGACGCCGGTGTCTTCACACAGGTGATACACCTTGGCCACCGGCACATCTGTGTCGGCCAGCGCCTTGAGCACACGATACTCACGATCCACCGCGTGGGCGGATTTAAGCAGCTTGCCCGGCGGCTGACGGCGCAGCACATAGGTGCCGGACGCCGTCGTCAGCTTGAAGGTGGGGTTAGACTGGCCGCCGGCAAACTTCTCGACCTGCATTGGGCCCTTAAAGCCGGCTACCTGGGCCTCGAGATAGGGCTGCAGTGTATCGAGGTCCAGGTTTTCCACGGCGCGGCTCATGATACGGCTCCCACAGGTTTTGCAGCATGTTGAGACGCCAGGTTTTGGGCGTGAACGTCGCGGGCCAGGTTGCGACCCAGCTGCATCATATGCACCTGATCCGGGCCGTCCGCCAGACGGATGGAGCGGGTTATCGTGTAGGCCTTGGCCAGGAAGAAGTCTTGACTCAGACCACCGCCGCCGTGGAGCTGAATGGCGCGGTCGATCACGGCGCAGCCCATGTTGGGGGCGACAATCTTGATCATGGCGATCAGATCCTTCGCGGCCTTGTTGCCGCCCTGATCCATCTTGGCCGCGGCCTTGAGGGTCAGCAGGCGTGCCTGCTCGACCTCACAGGCCGACTTGGCGATGGCTTCACGCACAGACTGTTGCTTGCTCAGCGGCTTGCCGAAGGCGATACGGGTCTCGGCTCGCTCACACATCTGCTCCAGCGCGCGCTGGGCCAGGCCCACGGTGCGCATGCAGTGGTGAATACGGCCTGGGCCGAGGCGCCCCTGGGCGATTTCGAAGCCGCGTCCTTCACCCAGCAGCATGTTGCTCAGCGGCACGCGGACATTGTCGTAGATCACCTCTGCATGGCCCTCGGGGGCATCGTCATAGCCAAATACCTTCATGGGGCGCACGACCTTGACCCCTGGGGTGTTGGCCGGCACCAGTATCATAGACTGCTGCAGGTATTTATTGCTGTTATCGGGGTCAGTCTTGCCCATCACGATATGGATCTGGGTGTGATTGTTACAGGCGCCTGAGATATACCACTTGCGGCCGTTGATCACATACTCGTCGCCGTCGCGGACGATGGAGGTCTCGACGTTGGTGGCATCTGAGGAGGCGACATCGGGTTCTGTCATGGAGAAGGCCGAGCGGATCTCGCCATTTAGCAGCGGCTGCAACCAGCGTTCCTGTTGCTCTTTGTTGCCGTAGCGGGCCAGCACCTCCATGTTGCCCGTGTCTGGCGCGCTGCAGTTAAACACCTCAGAGGCCCAGTAGACCCGGCCCATGATCTCCGCCAGGGGCGCATATTCAAGGTTAGTCAGGCCCGGACTGAACTCGCCATAGACTTGGGGCAGGAAGAGGTTCCACAGGCCGGCGTCTTTGGCCTTGGCCTTCAGCTCGGCCAGGATAGCCGGCGACTCCCAGCGGTCGCCTTCTTCGACCTGTTGTTCCCACAGGGATTCGTTGGGGGAGATGTGCTCATCCATGAAGGCCAGCAGACGTTCGCGCAGCGCTTGTACTTTGGGTGAGAATTCGAAGTTCATGGTAGATTCCTTTAGCTGTAGCTGACCGAATCCCATCGGTCTGGACGATCCAGATGGGGGGTGGCATTGATGCCGGTAACATAGGTGGCGCTGTCAGAGAAATAACAGTGGGTGATCCCCGAGTTCTTGCTCTGCAAATTCAGGTTCACCACCGTCTGGGCGCCAAAGCCCATGATTTGGCTCAGGGCGATGCTGATGGCGCCGCCCGAGGTGGCAACCAGTGTGTTGCCCTTGGGCTGGCGGCGGGCGAAATCCAGCCCGTCGGCCACCCGCTGCTCAAAGGCCTGCCAGCTTTCCAGCGGCAACTCGGCGGGCAGGGCGTTCTCCGACCAGGCCAACATGGCGAGCCTGAGACAGGAATACACCTCGCGGGGATTACGCCAATCTTTGATGGCGTGCTGCGGGTTTGCCTCACCGAAGCCTTTCAGTAGCGTCATAAAGTCAAACTCATTGAAGCCAGGGTGGCATTCAAATTCAAGGCGGTGCTCAAGCCCTTGGCAGATCGCCTCGGCCGACTGGCGATGGCGCGCCATATCGCCGCAGATGATGCGCTCGAAGCGGACGCTGCGCTCTTTGAGGTACTCACCCAACCAGAGGCACTGCTGGGTGCCCAGGTCTGAGAGCTGATCATAGTTGGCGCTGCCAAAGGAGGCCTGACCGTGCCGGATGAGATAGAGCGCTGCCATCAGTCTGGTGCCGTGTCTTGCTAGGCGACTTCAAACAGACCGGCCGCACCCATGCCGCCGCCGATACACATGCCGACGACCACATATTTGACGCCGCGGCGCTTGCCTTCGATAAGCGCATGGCCCACCAGACGCGAGCCTGTCATGCCGTAGGGGTGGCCGATGGAGATGCCGCCGCCATTGACGTTGTAGCGGGCGGGATCGATACCCAGATGATCGCGGCAGTAGAGCGCCTGCACCGCGAAGGCCTCGTTGATCTCCCACAGTCCGATATCATCTATGGTCAGGCCGTGCTGTTTCAGTAGCTTAGGGATGGCGTAGATGGGACCTATGCCCATCTCTTCCGGCGCGCAGCCGGCTACCGCAATGCCGCGGTAGATGCCAAGTGGCGCCAGGCCACGCTGTTCGGCCAGTTTACGTTCCATCACCACACAGGCGGAGGCACCGTCGCTGAGCTGGCTGGCGTTACCCGCGGTAATAAAGCCACCTTCGATCACAGGCGCCAGATTTTGCAGGCTCTCCATGGTGGTCGATGGGCGGTTGCACTCGTCGCGCTCCAGGGTCACCTGTTGGTAGGAGAGCGCCTTGGTCTCGCGGTCCTGAATCGCCATAGTAGTGGTGAAGGGGACGATTTCGTCGTCGAAGTAGCCTGCCTCCTGGGCGGCCGCGGTGCGTTGCTGTGACATCAAGGCGTAGATATCCTGAGCCTCGCGGCTGACGCCATAGACCTTGGCCACGTGCTCGGCGGTCTTCAGCATTGGCATGTAGGCGTGGGGCTCGAATTGCATCACGTTGGGGTCGGCGTTATCGGCGGCCCACTTCATATATTCATTCTGTACGGCAGTGATGTTTTCCTGGCCGCCGGCAACCACTATCTGCTGATGATCGACGATGATCTGTTTCGCGGCCATGCCGATGGCCATCAAACCCGATGAGCATTGACGGTCAATGGTCTGGGCCGAGACGGTGTTAGGCAGGCCGGCGGCCAGCACGGCGTTACGGGCGATGTTCATCCCGGCGGTGCCGGCGGTGAGCACTGTGCCCATGATGGCATCATCTATCTCGCCGCCCTCAACCCCGGCGCGCTGGACGGCGTGCTTGATGCAGTGGCCCAGCATGGTTGGGGACTTGGTGTTGTTTAACGATCCGCGAAATGACTTTGCCATCCCTGTGCGGGCGGTGGATACGATTACGGCTTCTCTCATCTTGGGCTCCCTAAACTAGTGACGGATTGATGCTCAATCCTCGCATCTTTAATAATGGTTTAGACCGCCCGTTGGCGATCTTTGCGTTGAAAAAAGTATAGTGGCTGTACTAATATTTACGTACTTTATTATTTTGATACCTTGTTATTCATGTGATGTATATAACCAGCTGCCGATGGGAGCGCCAATGCGTCTACAAAATGTTGATTTAAATCTGTTTGTGGTGTTCGACGCCATCTACACCGAGCGCAACCTAACCCGGGCAGCCGAGCGTCTCTGTATCACCCAACCCGCGGTCAGCAATGCCCTGAGCCGGCTGCGAACCAGTCTCAACGATCCCCTGTTTATCCGTACTCCCAAGGCCATGATGCCCACGCCCGTGGCAGAAAATATGATAGGCCAGGTGCGCGAAGCCCTGAAATTGCTGAGCAGCAGCATGCACCTTGGGGACAGCTTCGACCCCCTACTTGCGGAGCATCATTTTCAGCTGGGGATGTTCGATGTGACCGAAGAGACCATGTTGCCATCCCTGCTTGCCGCCTTGCAGGTGCATGCGCCCAAGTTGTCTATCTCCAGCTATCCGGTATCGCGGGAGGAGATGCTCAAGGAGTTTGTTTCCGGCAGGCTGGACCTGGCCATCGACGCCCCTATAGTGACCCATCCCGACCTTTACCATCATCCACTGATTACTGTGCCCTATGTGTGCCTGGTGAGGAAGGATCATCCTGAGGTTGGCGATACCCTGAGCCTGGAGCAGTATTTGGCCCTCTCCCATGTTCATGTCTCCAGCCGCCGCCAGGGGGTAGGTTATGTCGATGCCGCGCTTAACCGTCTCGGCAAACATCGCAATATCCAGGTACGCACCAAGCATCACCAGGCCGCGCCCAAGCTGGTGGCCGAGACGAATCTGGCAACCACAGTACCCGAGAGCCTGGCGAAAAATACCGACCTTAAGGTGCTTAAGCTGCCCTTCGAGGTGGAGCCGATAGAGTGGCATCTCTACTGGCATCGCAGCGCCGATCAGGATAACGCCAACCGCTGGTTAAGGGAGTTTATTACTGCGCTGATGCAGGGGCAGGGGTAGATTGGCGAATGTTCGCCTGCCATTTTGGTCATTGAAATCTAGCTATTGCCTTGACCACCTTGTTTATTGGCTGGAAGGTTGAATGTCACACCTTCATCTTTATCTAACGCCTGCCCGGCGGGTGCCGTACAGGAAGTACCAATGTCGTGGTCACAGGGATGTGAAGGAACGACGTATGTGCAAGTACATTTTGTGACACGCTGTACGTCTTCAGACCTGCATGGATGCTGGAGAGGCGATTGAAGGTTGTAGCTTCATGGTTATCTATCACCTGCGGTGGGCTTATGTGCAAACACGTTTTTGGCTCGCTGTGAATATATCCCTATACGCTCCACGACGGCGTCCATGCCGTCGAGGGCCAAAAACGTGTTTACACTGGATATCTAACGTCTCTTCGATTTGGCTGTATTTGGTTCAGAAAGAAGAGCAACAGCTAACTTGGTTTTGCCCTAAAGTGTGTTGGCCTCGGAATGAAGGTTCGGCTTTCCAAAAGTTTTTTTGATTAGCATTTAACGAGATGCTCATTTATTAAATGAGTTGAAGGTCGTACCTTCATCGCCATCTAACACCTGCCCGGTGTGGCGCTCTTGATTGAATAAGTCGTAAGGCTGAAATTTTCGATATCTGGGGTTGAACTGGGGGAGGCTCGGATTTTTTGAGTGCTTTCTTCGTTGCTTGTGAGATATAACTCTGATAACCAATTGCCGTTATTGAATAAATTGGTTTTTAGGCGGCTGGGTGTCGCCTCTTTGATGTTCTGGCTAGTTTGCGGCTACAAAGATATAGCTAACTCACAGTAAGGCGTGATTCGATTCATAGCTAAGTGATTAAGGGTACAGGGATTATGTATAAAGTTGGCATCGTGTTGCTTGATGACTTTACCGATGTAGATTTCTTTTTGATGAATGACTTGCTGGGAAGAACCTCTGATAGCTGGACGGTCAGGATACTCGGCACTAAACCTGAGCATCATTCACAGCTAGGGATGACGGTGAAGACTGACGGTCATGTGTCTGAGGTAAAGGATCAAGATGTCGTTCTTATCACCAGTGGTTATCGCGGTATTCCCGCGGCGCTGCAAGATGAGAATTTTATGTCTGCCTTAAAACTCGACCCGAGCAGGCAGTTGATTGGCTCTATATGTGCAGGCTCCTTTGTGCTTCATGAGCTGGGGTTACTGAAGGGAAAGAAGCTAACGACAAACCCAGATGCTAAGGCGGTTCTGCAAGGCATGGGCGGTGATGTTCAGGATCTACCCCTGGTGATAGAGGGGAACATAGCAACCGCTGGTGGCTGTCTTTCTCTCCTCTATCTAGTGGGCTGGTTAGCCGAGCGTTTGTTTGACTCGGCTAAACGCAAGCAGATCCAGAGTCAGTTGATCCCCGCAGGGCAAATGGAGATATTTGAAACGCTTATTTCCGAGACTATCCAATCGGCCGAAGCCGCCTATGAGCATCGCTCGGCGTGTGAGAGTGATGCCGAGTCTTTGGTGGTTTAGGGAGTAAGGCCTGCTTAGGCGTTAGCTGGTAAGCGTAAGATTTAGAAGTAAATAAATGGAGTTATATGAATTTTCTGAAGCAAATGGTTATGAAACCACTGGAAGGCTATCTAGATCTAACCGCTTGGTTAATCTTTGCATGGCTGTACTTTCAAATCGTACTTTCTGCAACCGCAATTTTTTGTATGTTGAGTGTATTTGGATTTTATCTTTTTGACTTCGAAACGGCCTTAAATATCTGTTACGGCGCAGCTGGTGTCGGCGCTATTGCGGGTGTTGTTTGGGCCGAGAGTATTCGTAAAACACTCGGAATCGTTACTTTTCATGCTTACCTTCTTTCCACTCCCGAAATTGAAGGTTGGCGTGATAAACATGGAAACGTCATTCGTAAATGGAAAAAACAGGGGAGTCATTAGGGCGCCTGTTTGAATAGCATTTGGTGATACGCTGTACGTCTTCAGATCTGCATGGATGCTGGAGAGGCGATTGAAGGTTGTAGCTTCATGGTTATCTATCACCTGCGGTGGGCTTATGTGCAAACAAGTTTTTTGGCTCGCTGTGAATATATCCCTATACGCTCCACGGCGGCGTCCATGCCGCCGAGGGCCAAAAACGTGTTTACACTGGATATCTAACGTCTCTTCGACTTGGCTTCATTTGATGTGAGTAGGAGGGCTAGATGAGTGTTCGGCAGGTTGCCAAACTCTACTCGCTAGACTGCGCATCTATACAGGTATAATGGGATTTTGCAAAAAAGCGCCCCTTTCACTTCCTACTATGTAATCTTGCGGTTCTCGCTTTGTTTTTTGAAAATTCGTAACTAATTGATTAAGTTTAGTAAAAAACTGAGCATCAGCCATTTAATAGGGAGTGGTGGAGGTCTCGCCCTTTCTCTCAAATAAGCCAAGTCTCGCTTTATTTTCGGCAGCTTATTTTCTCCTTGTTATGTAATGCTGTTATTGATATAAATTTCAGATATTTAAAAAATTGCCGCGATGTACATTAGTAGGAAGTGATTTACATGAGCGGCATTCTCGCTAATAAGCGTTAGCTGAACAAGGAGAGTCTAGTGTTAAAAAAATGGATGTGGAAATTATTCACTTTGGTTTTTATTGGCTTTTTACTCGTTAATTCAGAACTAGTTGGACTTGCAATGTTTATTGATGTAATAGGTCTTGATCTGTTTTTAATGCTTTTAGAAGTCCAATTAATTGCTGTATTTGGTTTTTACTTTAATTCTTGGTTTAAACCAATTTTGCTGCCTATCTATAAAAAAATTCAAAAGCTAGACCCTTACTTTTTCATTCCTAAGTATCAGCATGTAAAGCAATTACCTGCATTGTTTTGTCATGCGATACCTGGCTTTATGTTATTAATTGTTGGTGGTTTAGTAATTAATCAAGATTCGGGTTTGGTATAAATATTCACCTAACAAGCATTCAACAGGGACCAAAAATCGCGAGCTGATTTTGCTTCGCAAAAAGTTTAGCCCACAATTTTTAGCCCGTTAATAGGGCGTTAGCCATCGAAATATTAATTTTAAACTCACATAGTAGAGCAAAAGTCCTAACGTAGAAATGTCCAAATATGATTCAGCTTTTGATTTTCGGATGATACAAGTAAAGGCCAAATCGAAGAGGCTGATAACTCGGTGGAAACACGCTTATGGCCTTCCGAGGCAATTCAAAACAATGAAGGTTAACGCTGGAGTTTGTTACGGTAAGAGCTATACCGTTGAATTCTTCAGCTAGGCAAGATTTGTTTGCCAATAAAAAAGGCGTCTCGTGAGACGCCTTTTCTCATCATTTACCTAATTACGCTTTCTCTGGAATACGTTCCAGCACGGCGAGAAGTAGCTTCCAGTATTGCTCGACGGTCTCGATAAGTACCATCTCATCTGGGCTGTGTGGGAAGCGGATGGTGGGGCCAATGGAGACCATATCCATCTCTGGGTATGGCTTCTTGAACAGGCCACACTCCAGACCCGCGTGGATCACCATTATGACGGGTTCTTTGTTGTAGATAGACTCATAGGTGTCTTTCACAATCGCCATCACAGGAGAGCTGCTGTCTGGCTTCCAGCCAGGGTAGGCACCGCTGAATTCCACTTCGGCACCGGCCAGGTTGCTTAGGGCGGTGAGGTAGCCTTCGACCTCTTCGCGGCCCGAGTCGATCAGCGAGCGGATGAGGCAGAGGATGCTTACCGATTCGGCTTCTGTGGTGATCACACCAACGTTGAGCGAGGTCTCGGTCACGCCTTGGATCTCATCGCTCATGCGCATCACGCCGTTAGGGCAGGCGTTTAGCAGGTCGATCAGTGTCTGCTGGGTGGCTTCACTCAACACCTGGGTGGCGGCCGGGATCTCGCTGAGGGTCAGCAGCATGTCAGGGTCGGCGATGGCCAGTTCCTGACGGACCAGATCGGTATATTCCTGGATCAGGGTTTCCAGGCGTGGCAGGTTTTCGCTCGGCAGCATGAAGCTGACGCTGGCCTCACGTGGGATGGCGTTACGCAGCGAGCCGCCGCTGAAGTTGGTTAGCTCCAGTGCCAGTTCGTCGGCGTGGTTAAACAGGAAGCGGGCCAACAGCTTGTTGGCGTTGCCACGACCCAGGTGAATGTTCACCCCTGAGTGACCGCCCTTAAGTCCCGAGAGTGTTAGGGTGTAGGTCGACAGGCTCGGCTCGGCCGCCTGCCATACCATAGGCACAGTGATCTGGGCATCGACGCCGCCGGCGCAGCCCATGTAGATCTCGCCTTCCTGCTCTGAGTCTGTGTTGATCAGGATCTCGGCGTCAAGGTAACCGGCTTCCAGACCGAAGGCACCTGTCATGCCAGCTTCTTCATCTATGGTCAGCAGCACTTCCAGCGGGCCGTGAGGGATGTCGTCACTGCCGAGGATAGCCAGCGCAGAGGCCATGCCGATGCCGTTGTCTGAGCCCAGGGTGGTGCCCTTGGCCTTAACCCACTCGCCGTCTACATAGGCTTCGATAGGATCTTTCTCGAAGTCATGCACCTTGTCGGCGTTTTTCTGCGGCACCATGTCGATATGCGCCTGTAGGGCCACGACTTTGCGATTTTCCATGCCAGGGGTTGCCGGCTTCTTGATGATCAGGTTACCGACCTTGTCTTCGACAACGCTGAGTTGTTTGTCTTTGGCCCAGTTTTGGATGTATTGGCTTAGCGCCTGCTCATGCTTGGAAGGGTGGGGAATGGCGCAGATCTGTTCAAACCACTGCCAAAGTGCCTGAGGTTGCAATTGACTTAATGTGCTCACGGACAAACTCCTCTGTAATAAAGGTCTTTGAGGTCAAATTTGGCGATAGTCTATCATAGACTCTAGTGGTGCGGGGGCATGAAAGCGGGTAGGTATCCCTCAAGTGTCATACTAAGTTGCCACCCGCCAAAAGCCGCCTTAGGGGGCGACATCATTATTTTCATTTGGCATTGGCGCCAGATAGGAGAATAATGCCAACACTCACGGCGATTTAACCTTGCTGGACATGGCCTTAACCCAACCCTCAAACCTTGGGTAAGCGGCCTTCCAGAGATGGCAGGGGTTAGTATTGTCTTTAGTGAGAGGTTGATATTCACGATAGGCAGGCAAAGATCTGTCAAAGCTCAGGGCGCTTGTATGGCTTATATAGGTGCCAGTTGATTCGGCTAAGACCGAAAAACCGCTAGATGAAAAGGATGAGGCATGACCGGGGTTCAATTTATAGATGTAACAGATTCAGAAGCCATTTTTGACGATAACCAGTGGGATGCCGTGGTACTGGTAACCCATGGCCTAGACGCCATCGCCCAGGAGGAGCTGGCCATGCTCGCCAGCCATGGCGCCCAGGTGGATGCCAGGGTAGGGCGCTCGACCACGCTGTTGTTTGCTCCCGGGCTGGCCGGGGGGCGCCTGATTGTGGCGCCAGTGGCCGATGGCGACAGCGATATTCAGGATGTGCGCGGTTATAGCGACGCCGCTCGCCAGGGCATAAAAGTAGCCTTCGATGCCGGCGCAAGACGCCCGCTGCTGATCGTCACGCCATCGACTCAGGCGAGATATGCGCAGTCCATGGGGGTTGCGGCGCTGGGTTGTGCCCAGGCGTTATGGCAGTCGCTGGAGCGCCGCGAGGCACTGGGTGAGATGGATAACATCTCACAGATCGGCCTGCTGGTGGACGATAAGGCCGCTGAGCTGCTTAGCGCCATCGAGGCGGGTAAACACCTGGCGCGCGACCTTTGCGGCACAGAGCCAGAGCGCATGTCGGCGCCCGCCTTTGCCCAGTACTGTGTCGATGCGCTTAAGGGGCTGGGGTTGACCATGTCTGTGGTCGAAGACAGAGACGTGCTGGAGCGTGACTATCCGCTGCTGAGCGCGGTGGGCCGGGCTTCTTTCGCGGTATCAAGACATCAGCCGAGAGTGGTCAAGCTGGAATATAAGGCCGAGGGGCCGATCGAGCGCAGCTACTTCTTTGCCGGTAAGGGCGTGGTGTATGACACGGGCGGGGCCGACCTTAAGGTTGGCGGCGCCATGGCGGGGATGAGCCGCGACAAGGGCGGTGCGGCCGCGGTTGCCGGCCTGATGAAGACCCTGGCCCTACTGAAACCTAAAGGCGTTCGTGTGGTGGCCGAGCTTGGCCTGGTGCGTAACAGCATAGGCAGCGAGGCCTTCGTGACCGACGAGATCATCACCAGCCACGCCGGCGTACGGGTGCGTATCGGTAACACAGACGCCGAGGGGCGCCTGGTGCTGGCGGATCTGCTGTCGCACCTCAGACTCAAGGCGCAGGATGCCGTGGCGCCGCAGCTCTTCTCGGTAGCGACCCTGACCGGCCATGTGGTGCGCGCCTACGGCGGCTATACCGCAGTGGTCGAAAATGCCGTGGCGCGTCAGCAGCAGGTGGGTGACAGCCTACAGGCGATCAGCGAGGCCTGGGGTGAGCCGATAGAAGTATCGCGCCTGCGCCGCGACGATTATCAGAAGATTGTCGATCCTTCTGGCGCGGCGGACGTGTTGTCGTCCAACAACGCGCCTTCCTCCGTGACGGCCAGGGGCCATCAGTATCCCGCGGCCTTCTTGCTGAAAGCCTCAGGGCTGGAGGCCCATGGCCTGACGAGCGACAAGCCGCTGGCCTACACCCATGTGGATATCGCGGGTAGTGCGACCGAGGGTGACCCCTTGTATGGCACGCCTACCGCGGCGCCACTTGTTAGTTTGTGTCAGCTGATCCGTGGCTGAACTAAGCAGACCCTAGCCTAGCTGGGCGCAAAATTTGACCGGGGCAAGCATAGGCTTGCCCCTTTTTGTTGCCGGATCACAATAGGGTGAAAAAGCGTGATCTTGCCCCGCCTCGCAAAGGGGTTTTGATGTAGTAAAATTACAGTTTGAAGGGTTTTTTAAAAAAAATAGAAAAAAAGCTTGTAATAAAACTACATTTAAATATAATGGCTCTCGTTGGTTAGACACAGTGTCTTCCACCTCAAAGTCTATCCAGGATGGATAACTCTCCAAGGAACCGAGCGACAAGTTGACTGCGGCATGGCCCCGGAAATGAAAGGCCTGCCAAGTTTCACTAGAGATTATTTTTTCAACTTTGTTAGGAGTTAATGACTATGTCTTATACAGGAATTCAGCACGTTTATTGGCAGAATACTTGGTTTTGTACCGATGCCCTTCGCGGTGGTCTGTACGCTATGACTTTTAAGGGTTAACTACCCCTGAGATCATTTGAACCTAGTTCACTTGATTAAAGTAGTTGCATCATCCATCAACCTTACCCCATTTGGGGATTTTTAGACTCAAGTTGTCTATTGCTCATTGAGCGGTAGGCCAGTGTAACCCGCTAGCGCGGTAACTCTTTCCTTTCGGAACACTTGAAACATGTCTCGCCTGCTCTTTGAGCAGGCTTTTTTTTGCCTGAAATTTGCCATCTCTGTCTCGCATCCCCGGCGATAAATCTGGCGTAGATCACCTTTATGCAATCGTCTCGAGTCATGGCTCTAAACTGGCTCGCGTTTGCGCAATTATTGCGTATATAATCGTCGCTTGTTATCAAGTCGTTAACTTGGTTTCAACTTTTACCCTACCTAAATAAACCATAATTAAATCAAGGAACCTCGTTCCATGTTAGAAAAAGTATTTAAGTTAACCGAGCACCAAACAACGTTAAAACAAGAGGTGGTGGCCGGATTGACCACCTTTTTAACCATGGCCTATATCATCTTCGTCAATCCCATGATGCTGGCCGATGCGGGCATGGACCATGGCGCCGTGTTCGTCGCCACCTGTCTGGCCGCGGCCGTGGGCTGTCTGGTGATGGGCATAGTGGCAAACTATCCAATCGCCCTGGCACCGGGCATGGGGCTCAACGCCTTCTTCACCTATACGGTGGTTGGTGAGATGGGCTACAGCTGGGAGACGGCGCTGGGGGCTGTATTCCTGTCGGGTATCTGCTTCCTGATCCTCTCTTTGGTGAAGATCCGCGAGTGGATCGTCAACAGCATCCCTATGTCGCTGCGTCTGGGGATCGCCGCCGGTATCGGCCTGTTTCTGGCGCTGATTGGCCTCAAGAGTGCCGGCATAGTGGTGGCCAGCCCCGCGACTCTGGTGACCATGGGCGATGTGACCGCCTTGCCGGCGGTGATGTCTGTGCTGGGCTTCTTCATCATTATCGCCCTGGTACACAGAGGCTATCAGTCGGCGGTGATCATCAGCATCCTGGGGATCACGGCGCTGGGCCTGCTGCTGGGGGATGTGCAATATAGCGGCATGATCTCGACGCCACCGTCGATTGCGCCCACCTTCATGAAGATGGATCTCTCCAATGTGCTTGAGATCAGCATGCTCTCCGTGGTGTTCGCCTTCCTGTTTGTGGATCTATTTGACACCTCTGGCACCCTGGTGGCTGTGGCTCAGCGCGGCGGCTTCCTCGACGACAGAGGCAGACTGCCGCGTCTCGGTCGCGCCCTGACCGCCGACAGCAGCGCCACCATAGCCGGGGCCATGTTGGGCACCTCGACGACTACGAGTTATATCGAGAGTACGGCCGGGGTGAGCGCAGGTGGCCGCACCGGACTCACCGCCGTGGTGGTGGGGATCATGTTCCTGCTGTCGCTGTTTATCTCGCCGCTGGCGGGCATGGTGCCGGCCTACGCGACTGCGGGCACACTCTTCTATGTCGCCATCCTGATGATGTCTGGCCTGGTGCATGTGGATTGGGAAGATCTCACCGAGGCCGCGCCCGTGGTCGTGGTCTGTATCTTGATGCCGCTAACCTTTTCGATCGCGACCGGCATCGCCATGGGCTTTGTTGCCTATGCGGGGATCAAGCTCTTCAGTGGTCGCTACAAGGATCTCTCTTTGGGCGTCTTGGTGCTGGCAGCGCTGTTCCTTGCTAAGTTCATCTATGGCTAAGTTCATCTATGGTTAGGCGAAGCCGGGAGTTAGCTTTTGGCCTAAGTTGAATTTAGCCTGAGCCGAATTTAGCTTAAGTTAAGTGCCAGCCAACTTAGATTAAAGGTCATACAATGTATGGCCTTTTTTATGGGCTTTTATTGAAGGAAAGTAGACTGGCTCTAATCTTTTATCTTACCCGCTACCATTTACCCTGGGGATTGGGTATAACTTGGGGTTCGGTTTTTTTCTGTCTAAATGTCAATGAACTTAAGTGAGATAGGCTACCGCCGTGTGGTGGTAAAGTTGGGCACTAGCGTGCTCACCTCCGGATCGCGCCAGCTGGATAAGGCGCATATGGTTGAGCTGGCCAGACAAATGGCCAAGCTGATGAAGTCGGGTGTCGAAGTGGTGCTGTGCACCTCGGGCGCCATCGCGGCCGGACGCGAGCACTTAGGTTACCCCACACTGCCGGATACGGTCGCCAACAAGCAGCTGCTGGCGGCCGTCGGCCAGAGTCAACTGATCCTCGCCTGGTCACAGCTGTTTAGCATCTACGGGCTACATGTGGGCCAGCTGCTGCTGACCCGCGCCGACCTGCACGACAGGGAGCGTTATCTCAACGCCAGAGACTCACTCAACGCCCTGCTGGCCAACGGCATCATTCCTATCATCAACGAGAACGATGCGGTGGCCACAAACGAGATCAAGGTGGGCGACAACGACAACCTGTCGGCTCGGGCGGCGCTGCTGTGTGATGCCGATCTGCTGATCCTTTTGACGGATCAGAAGGGGCTGTTCGATGCCGACCCAAGGGCCAACCCGGATGCCAAGCTTATCAAGCAGGTGGTCAATATCGACGACAGCCTGCGCAGCCTGGCGGGCGGCGCGGTTTCTGGCCTGGGCACAGGTGGTATGGCGACCAAGCTGCAGGCGGCGGATATTGCCCGCCGCGCCGGAGTCGAGGTGGTGATCGCCTCGGGTCATCATCCTAAGGTGATCTTAGATGCCGTATGTCAGCTGCCGGTCGGCACCCATTTTACCGCGCTGGAAAATCCGCTGGAGAGCCGCAAACAGTGGATCTTGGCCGGCCCGGCGACCAAGGGCCGGCTGGTGCTGGACAGCGGCGCCATTAATGCCGTGACCCTGAAGGGACGCAGCCTGCTCTCTAAAGGGATAGTGTCGGTGAGCGGTGTGTTCGACCGCGGCGCCACCCTGCAGCTGGTGGATGAGCAGGGGCGGGAACATGCCAGGGGCATGAGCCGTTACAGCGCCAAAGATCTGCAGAAGATCGCCGGTAAACATTCGGATGAAATTGAGTCGCTGCTGGGCTACGACTACGGCGATGCCATAGTGCATCGTAACGACATGGTGGTCCTGTAAGGTTTTCGGCAGAGTCAATCTGTGCAGATTAAAGATGAGTGGAACAGAAACGATGGACGATAAACAGCAGTACTTAAACACACTAGGCGAGCAGGCCAAGGCGGCCAGCTACGCCATGGCGAGCCTCACGGCTTCGCAGAAGCGCGACCTGCTTAGGGCAATAGCCGCTAAGCTTACCGATAAGCGCGCGCAGATAGTTGCAGCTAATCAGCAGGATGTGGCCAAGGCGCGGGAAAACGGCCTGAATGACGCCATGATAGACAGATTGCTGCTGGACGAGTCGCGTCTATCTGGCGTGATTGCCGACATCGAAAACGTGGTGGCCCTGGCCGATCCCATTGGTAGCGAGCTGGAGAGCCAGCTGCTGGATAACGGGCTGCGCTTGTCCCGCCGCCGGGTACCGCTTGGCGTGCTCGGGGTTATCTATGAGGCACGCCCCAATGTGACCGTGGATATCGCCGTGCTGGCGCTCAAGACCGGCAATGCGGTGATCCTGCGCGGTGGCAAGGAGACCCTGGCTTCTAACCTGGCATTAAGCAAGGCGATCAGGGAAGCCATTAGCGAGCAGGGGCTGCCGAGCGATGCGGTGCAGCTGATCCAAGACCCTGATCGCGCTCTGGTCTCTGGCCTACTCAAGCTCGATAAATATGTGGATATGATAGTGCCCCGTGGTGGCCAGAATCTGCAGCGCCTGTGCGCCGAGCAGGCGACTATTCCGGTGATCTTGGGCGGTATTGGTATCTGTCATCTCTATGTGGATAGCGAGGTGAATCAGCTAAAAGCAATTGAGGTGATTGCCAATGCCAAGGTACAGCGCCCGACCGTGTGTAATGCCCTGGATACTGTGCTGGTTCACCAGTCTATCGCCCAAAGTTTCCTGCCTAAGCTCTATGCCCACTTATGTGCACTCGGCGTGAGTTTCTATGCCTGTGACCAGGCCGAGGCCATAGGCAAGGATGCCGGCACTGTCACTCACAAGGCGAGCGATGAGACCTTTGGCACAGAGTGGCTGTCGCTGAACCTGGGCGTTAGGGTAGTGGATGATATGGATATGGCGATCGCCCATATTCGCCGCTTCTCCAGTGGTCACTCTGAGGGGATATTGAGCGATAACATTCATGCCACGGCTCGTTTCATCAACGAGGTGGATGCGGCGGCCGTGTATGTCAACGCCAGCACCCGTTTCACCGACGGTGGTCAGTTTGGCTTGGGGGCCGAGGTGGCGGTATCGACCCAGAAGCTGCATGCCAGAGGCCCGATGGGGCTCGAGGCGCTCACCACCTATAAGTGGATTGGCGTCGGCGACTACACCGCCCGCGGTTAATCGGGCTAACAGCCAGTAGTTTAAAGGAGCCTTAGGGCTCCTTTTCGTTTTTCTGCTTCGCTAGATTTTATTCAAGTCACTTTATCTCAGTAGCTTTATCTCATGATCGCTAGTGATGAAATTGACCAGATCCCTTGGTGAGTTTCGCAACTTGTTTGGGGAAAACCCTAAATCAAAAATACAAAACCACCACAAATACTTACAATTACAACAGGTTACAGTTTTGGCATCTTGCTTGCTTTGTCTTAATCAATCTCACAGGGAGTCGGTTACGGAGCTTAAGATGAAAAACAACATGGTTAACAAGGCATTGGTAAGTTTAAGTCTGCTAGTAGGTTTGATGAGCGTGGGTGCTCAGGCGGCCTCTAGCATCACACTCAACGATGAGTTCGATTATCGCGGCCAGAAGGTGGCGTTGGACATGGATGTGGGTCAGGCGGAGCTGATCGCCGGCGACCAGGACAAGGTGCGGGTCGAGGTAGTCGTAAAGGCCAATGATTCGAAATGGTTTGGCTTCTGGCAAAACAGCGATGTGAGCTCGGCCAAGTTCGATATCCTCGATGATGGCGACAAGCTGGTGCTGCGCTTGGCGGATCAGGATGATGTGAACCAGAAGTGGCGTGTCTATCTGCCTCGTAACGCCGCGCTCAAGGTGGATGCCGGTGTGGGCGAGGTGATTGTCGATGGCCTGAGTGCCAGCATAGAGGTGGAACTTGGGGTAGGCCGCGCGGAGATCACGCACCAGGCGAGCTTTGGTGATGTGTCGCTCGAGTCAGGCGTGGGCGAGGTGAGCATTCGTGACGGTGGTCAGCGCCTCAAGGTAAATCAGAACTTGGTGAGCCAGAGCTATCATCAGCAAGGCACAGCCGGCAATGACCATCTGTATGTGTCGGTGGGTGTGGGCGAGATAGACGTGCGCAACTAGCCACTGAAAATCAATGAGCGATAAGCGTAAAAAAACCGACCCTAGGGTCGGTTTTTTTACGCAAGGGTGTCTATCTCTTACACCTTATGTTAGCCGATGACTTTAGTTCTCCGGCGTCAGCGCAGGGTCTGTTTTGGCGCGCAGGCGTTTAAGCTGAGGCAATAGCTGCTGCAGCGCCAGCGCGGTCAGGATAAGTCCCAGACCGATAAAGGTCGACGGGGTGATGGTCTCTTGCAGGATCCAGGCAATGAAGCCCACCGAGAGCACAGGGGTGATAAATACTAGGGTACTCATGCTGGCGGTGCGATCCGCTTTTTTCAGCGCGACCAGCCAGAGGACGAAGGTGACCCCCATCTCAAACAGGCCCACATAGATGCCGGCGCCAAGGGCCTTGAGATCCCAGTTCGGCAACGATTGGGTCAGCAGCAGGGTTACCAAGATAAACGGCAGTCCCACCAAGAAGCTCAGCAGCAGGCTCACCACTGGGTCGCCCTCATCTTTAGTGTTGACTATCCAGTAGAGGGACCAAAGCAGGGTGCTGGTGAGCGCCAGCAGTACCCCGGTAGCGCTCTCGAAGCGCACGCTGGTGATCTCGCCATTGGTGGCGATAACGAAGACGCCCAGATAGGCGACCAGCGCCGCGGTGAGATCGCTCTTGCGCAGCTTCTGTTTCAATAGTGGCACCGCCAGCAGCGGCAGCAGTATGGCCCAGGTGTAGTTGAGCGACAGCGCCTGCTGGGCAGGTAGCAGGGCGTAGGCCTTGAACAGCACTAGATAATAAAGGAAGGGATTGAGCAGCCCGGTCTGCAGGTAGAACCAAGGACGACTTGCAAATTGGCGCTTGATGAGGTGCAGCTTACCGGTCGCGGCGAGTATGACGCCTAGGGCGACGATTGAGGTCGAGACGGCGACAAACACCAGCTGTAGCGGCGTAAAATGGCTCAGGGCCAACTTGAAGGCGGTGGCGACGGTCGACCAGAGTAAGATGGCCGCTAAGGCATAGAGATAAGCTTGGTTGGATGATTTCACTGAACCTTCTCACTAAACGAGACAACTAAAAAAATCCCACGCGCCTGGGGCACAGAGGGAGTTTTACTTCGATTGCATGCATTATACGCTTCTTGTTGGCCACCCGGCAGCTTTTAAGATCAAAAAAATACTCAATTAAGTTAATTTTTATCTTTCTTGCCCTTGTATTCCCATTTGCTGTCCCAATATAGGGTGTTAAGGAAAGATATTGGCTCGGAAAATTAGGCTTGAAAACGAATTCGCCTATCCCCATATCTGAATCAGATAACAAAGTTAGCGTAAGTTAAAAGTTTTTTTGGAGGACTCCATGGGTAAAATTATTGGTATCGATTTAGGTACAACTAACTCTTGTGTAGCTGTACTTGATGGCGATAAAGCACGCGTGATTGAAAACGCGGAAGGCGATCGCACTACCCCGTCGATCATCGCATATACAGGCGAAGAAGTATTAGTTGGTCAGCCTGCGAAACGCCAAGCTGTAACAAACCCAAAGAATACCTTCTTTGCTATTAAGCGTCTTATCGGTCGTCGTTTCAAAGATGACGAAGTACAGCGCGACGTAGACATCATGCCATTTAAGATCATCGCGGCAGACAACGGTGATGCATGGGTTGAAGCGCACGATAAGAAGATGGCACCGCCACAAGTTTCTGCAGAGATTCTGAAGAAGATGAAGAAGACTGCCGAAGACTACCTGGGCGAGCCAGTAACCGAAGCGGTAATTACCGTTCCGGCTTACTTTAACGATTCACAACGTCAGGCGACCAAAGACGCCGGTCGTATCGCTGGTCTGGAAGTTAAGCGTATCATCAACGAGCCTACTGCTGCGGCACTGGCTTACGGTATCGATAAGAAGCAAGGCGACAACATCGTTGCGGTATACGACTTAGGTGGTGGTACCTTCGATATCTCTATCATCGAGATCGATAGCGTAGATGGCGAGCAGACCTTCGAAGTATTGGCAACCAACGGTGACACTCACTTAGGTGGTGAAGACTTCGATAACCGTCTGATCAACTACCTGGCCGACGAGTTCAAGAAAGAACAGTCTCTGGATCTGCGTAACGATCCACTGGCGATGCAGCGTCTGAAAGAAGCTGCCGAGAAGGCGAAGATCGAGCTGTCTAGCACGACTCAGACTGAAGTTAACCTGCCATACATCACGGCAGATGCGACAGGTCCTAAGCACTTAGTGGTTAAGATCACTCGCGCCAAGCTTGAGTCTCTGGTTGAAGACCTGATCCAACGTTCACTCGAGCCGCTAAAAGTGGCACTGGCTGACGCAGACCTGTCTGTATCAGACATCAACGAAGTGATTCTGGTGGGTGGTCAAACCCGTATGCCTAAGGTTCGTGCAGAAGTTTCTGCCTTCTTCGGCAAAGAGCTGCGTCAAGACGTTAACCCTGATGAAGCGGTTGCTATCGGTGCTGCGGTTCAGGCGGGTGTACTGGCTGGTGACGTGAAAGACGTACTGCTGCTAGACGTAACGCCTCTGTCTCTGGGTATCGAAACCATGGGCAGCGTGATGACCAAGCTTATCGAGAAGAACACCACTATCCCGACTAAGGCTAGTCAGACCTTCTCAACGGCCGATGACAACCAGAGCGCGGTAACCATTCACGTGCTACAGGGTGAGCGTAAGCAATCTAGCGCCAACAAGTCGCTGGGTCAGTTCAACCTGGAAGGTATCGAGCCTGCACCACGTGGCATGCCACAAATTGAAGTGGCCTTCGATATCGACGCCGATGGTATTCTGCACGTGTCTGCGACCGACAAGAAGACGGGTAAGGCACAGAACATCACCATCAAGGCCTCTTCAGGTCTGAGCGATGAAGAAGTTGAAGCTATGGTACGTGACGCTGAGGCGCACGCCGATGAAGATGCTAAGTTCGAAGAGCTTGTGTCTGCACGCAACCAGGCTGACGGCATGGTTCACGCGACTAAGAAGCAGATCGAAGAAGCGGGCGATGCACTGCCAAGCGAAGACAAAGAGAAGATCGAAGCTGCGATGGCTGACGTCGACACTGCCACTAAGGGCAACGACAAAGAAGCTATCGAAAAGGCAACGCAAGCTCTGATGGAAGCGTCTGCCAAGCTGATGGAGATCGCTCAGGCTAAGGCGCAAGCTGGCCAAGGCGAGCAGGCTCAGCAGTCTAACGAAGCTCCTGCTGATGATGTTGTCGATGCCGAGTTTGAAGAAGTTAAAGACGACAAAAAATAATTCAGGCCCAGCCTAAATTATTTCCAGCGGGCGTTATGGGGTAACTCTAACGCCCGTTCGTATAACTTAAGGGGCAGTTGATCTTTTTAGATTGAACAAAAAGTAAACCTAAAAGGTCAACAGACCCTAGCGCAGAAAGTATGAGACTATGTCAAAGCGAGATTATTACGAAGTATTGGGCGTAGGTCGCGACGCCAGCGAGCGTGAGATTAAGAAGGCCTATAAGCGCCTCGCCATGAAATTTCACCCGGACCGCAACCCAGGTGACAAGGCGGCCGAAGCCAGCTTCAAAGAGGTAAAAGAAGCCTACGAAATTCTAACCGACAGCGATAAGAAGGCGGCCTATGACCAGTTTGGTCATGCGGGTGTCGATCCTAATCGCGGCGGTGGCGGATTTGGCGGTGGCGCCGACTTCGGTGATGTATTCGGTGACGTATTTGGTGACATCTTCGGTGGTGGACGCCGTGGTGGCCAGCGTCAAGCGGCGCGCGGCTCAGATCTGCGTTACAACCTGGAACTGTCACTGGAAGAGGCGGTACGTGGCCTGACTAAAGAGCTGCGTATTCCAACCTTAGCCACCTGTGACCTCTGTGACGGTAGCGGCGCCAAGAAAGGCACCTCTCCGACCACATGTGGTACCTGTCACGGTCAGGGCCAGGTGCAGATGCGCCAAGGTTTCTTCGCTGTGCAGCAAGCCTGTCCTACCTGTCATGGCCGAGGTAAGATCATCAAAGATCCTTGCGGAAAGTGTCATGGCGAAGGCCGCGTAGAGAAGAGCAAGACACTGTCGGTGAAAATTCCTGCGGGTGTGGATACCGGCGATCGCATTCGTCTGTCGGGCGAAGGGGAAGCGGGCGAGTTTGGCGCACCTCCAGGGGATCTCTATGTACAGGTCACAGTGCGTGAGCATGCCATCTTCGTACGTGACGGTAACAACCTCTACTGCGAAGTGCCTATCTCATTTAGCACGGCGGCATTGGGCGGTGAGATCGAAGTGCCGACACTCGATGGTAAGGTCAACCTGAAGATCCCATCGGAAACCCAGACCGGTCGTATGTTCCGTCTGCGTGGCAAAGGGGTCAAGTCGGTGCGCAGCCATGCGGTCGGCGACCTGCTGTGTAAGGTGGTGATGGAAACGCCGGTGAATCTGAACGACAAGCAGAAAGAACTGCTACGTGAGTTCGATAACACCCTGACGGGGTCATCAAAGAAGCACAGCCCTAAGGCGGAAGGTTTCTTCGATGGCGTGAAGAAGTTCTTTCAGGACTTGAACAGCTAAGCCTTGCTGATACACAATGAAAAACCTCGCGATGCGAGGTTTTTTTATCGCCACATGTTTTATACCAATCGAAGTCAATAATTGATCATGCTAGTTTGTTAAAACGTCCGATAACTGAGTTACTGTTTTTGTTTGTAGAATAACTACTTATCGAAAAATTCTGCCTTGTTCTCGAGCGTTTTTCCTGCACTATTTCTGATCACTTACTTACCGTGATTGGTATTAGCTATCTTTAAATAGTCAAGAATAAGGTTTCATAACGAGAAGGGATGAGAGATGAAACAGTTAACCGCGGCGCTGGTAATACTTTTATTAGCCGGCTGCGCCACCACACAATCGCCCACAGGGCGTAAGCAGACCCTGCTGTTTTCAGCCCAGCAGATGGATCAGATGGGGGCCGAGTCTTTTGCCGAGATGAAGAAGCAGCAGAAGGTGAGCCAGGATAAGCAGGTCAATCAGTATGTGGCCTGTGTGGCAAACCGCATCACCTCGGTATTGCCGGGCCGTCAGCCCAACTGGGAGGTAGTGGTGTTTGAATCGGATCAGGTTAACGCCTTCGCCTTGCCCGGTGGCCACATTGGTGTCTATACCGGATTGCTAAAAGTGGCTAAAAATCAGGATCAGCTGGCGACCGTTATCGGTCATGAGGTGGCCCACGTGCTGGCCAACCACAGCAACGAGCAGGTGTCGCGGGCACAGATGACAGGCGTTGGCATGCAGATCGCCGGCGCCGCCATCGATGTCAGCGGCCTGAGCAACAAAGACCTCTACATGTCGGCCCTTGGCCTGGGCGCCCAATATGGCTTTATCCTGCCCTATGGCCGTGCCCAGGAGAGTGAGGCCGATGTCATGGGCGTCGAGCTGATGGCCAGAGCCGGGTTTGACCCCAGCCAGAGCATAAGCCTGTGGCAAAACATGGCCAAGGCGGGAGGCAGTCAGGGCCCAGAGCTGCTGTCGACCCATCCGTCCCATGACCACCGCATCGCCGATCTGCAGCAGATGTTGCCAGAGGTGACGCCGCTGTACCGCAGTGCAAGCGCCAGTGGAAAAAATCGCTGCGACTAGGGTCAATTTTTGGCTTTTTTATCACAGTCTGTGATAAAATCCGCCGCGAAATTAATTGAATAAATGAGAGTACAATCATTATGTCTGATAAGTTCACCACAATTGAACAGCACGCCAGCTATGGCGTTGGCCGCCAATTAGGCGAGCAACTCGCAGCTAACTCATTCGAAGGTATCGATATTTCAGCTGTTCAGGTTGGTCTGTCAGATGCGTTTGAAGGTAAAGAGAGTGCTGTCTCTATGCAAGAGCTTCAAACTGCATTCACTGAGATTAGTCAGCGTATTCAAAAGGTTCAGGAAGAAGCTGCTGCGGCTGCATCGGCCGAAGGCGAAGCTTTCCTCGCTGAAAACCAAAAGCGTGACGGCGTTGTGACCCTGGAGTCTGGTCTGCAATATGAGATCATTACCGAAGGTTCAGGCGACAAGCCTAGCTATGATTCGACTGTGCGTACTCACTACCATGGTACTTTCATCAGCGGCGACGTATTCGACAGTTCAGTACTGCGCGACCAGCCTGCCGAGTTCCCAGTTTCTGGCGTGATCGCCGGTTGGACCGAGGCACTACAACTTATGCCAGTTGGTTCTAAGTGGAAGCTGTATGTACCGCATCACCTGGCCTATGGCGAGCGTGGCGCAGGTGCCTCAATTCCTCCTTATTCGGCACTTGTGTTCGAAGTGGAATTGCTCGACATTATCTAATCGAAATAGCCTAAGCGTTTGCTTAGGCTTTTTTTTGAAATGATTTGGCGTTAGCCTTGTGCTCAAATAACCGCAGCAAATGTTTAGGAGAATTAGATGACAGAGCAAGTAAGAGTGGCGATAACCGGTGGCAGTGGTCGCATGGGCCGAACTCTTATTGAATCGGCAAAACTCAGCAGCAATATCTATTTAGGTGCGGCGGTTGAGCGTGCGGGTTCCACATTGATAGGTGTCGATGCGGGCGAACTCGCCGGTGTGGGCGCGATGAATGTTGCCATCACTGATTCGCTGGACAATGCCGTAGACGACTTCGATATCCTGATCGACTTTACCTCGCCCGAGGCCAGTGTGGTGCATACCGACTGGTGTTCGCGTAACGGTAAGGCGATCGTCATCGGCACTACAGGCTTCAATCATGCCCAGAAAGAGCAGATTGCCGCCTACGCCGAGAACACGCCGATCGTGATGGCGCCTAACATGTCTGTGGGGGTCAACCTGATGTGGCGCCTGCTGGAGCTGGCCGCCGAGGTGATGGGCGACTACACAGATATCGAAATCATCGAGGGTCACCACAGACATAAGAAAGATGCGCCGTCAGGCACTGCACTCAAGATGGGCGAGGTGATCGCCGAGGTCTTGGGTCGGGATCTGGAAAAATGCGCCGTCTATGGCCGTGAGGGGATCACCGAAGAGCGTAGCCGTGAGACCATAGGCTTCTCTACCATTCGCGCCGGCGATTTGGTGGGTGAGCACACCGCCATGTTCGCCGATATCGGTGAGCGTTTGGAGATCACCCATAAGGCCTCGAGTCGAATGACCTTTGCCAACGGTGCCATGCGCGCCGCATTTTGGTTGGGCGATCAGGGCCCCGGATTATACGACATGCAACAGGTCTTGGGCCTGAAGGATTAGTATTTAAAAAAAACGCCAAATTGGCGTTTTTTTTTGAAAGAAAGTACCGCTTATCTATAGACGAGCTTCACAATTACCTTTAAAATTGTCGGAATTTGTCAAAATTTCGTATTTAAGCGGAAGTTGGTATTTTAAACACAAAATAAAACCTTATTATTCAATGGCTTGGCTCTTTTCGGAGGTCGCGTTGACAAAGTCTGCCTTACTCGTACTCGAAGATGGAACCGTATTCTCTGGCACTGCAATCGGTGCTGATGGACTCGCAGTTGGTGAAGTGGTATTTAACACTTCCATGACGGGTTACCAAGAGATCCTCACGGATCCTTCCTATTCTCGTCAAATTGTTACTCTAACCTACCCGCACATTGGTAACACTGGTACCAATAGTGAAGATACCGAATCTGAAGCCGTCCATGCCTGTGGTCTGATCATCCGCGATCTACCGCTACTGGCGAGCAACTTCAGAAATGAGCAATCCCTCAGCGATTACCTAAAAAGCAACAATGTTGTAGGCATTGCCGATATCGACACTCGTAAACTAACACGTATCCTCAGGGAAAAAGGGGCACAAGCGGGTGCCATCTTAGTGGGTGACATGGATGAAGCTAAGGCGCTGGCGGCTGCCAAGGCGTTCCCTGGCTTGAAAGGCATGGACTTGGCCAAAGAAGTGACCACGCAGAAGCAATACCAATGGCGCAGCGGTAGCTGGCGTCTGGTGGGCGGCCTGCCGAGTGACACTCCTGAGTCAGAACTGAAATACAAGGTCGTGGCCTACGACTACGGCGTTAAGCGCAACATCCTGCGTATGCTGGTTGACCGTGGCTGCGATGTGACCGTAGTACCGGCGCAAACCCCAGCTGCCGAAGTGCTGGCGATGAATCCAGATGGCATCTTCCTGTCAAACGGCCCTGGCGACCCAGAGCCATGTGACTACGCCATCGAAGCGATTCAGGCTTTCCTCAAGACTGACATTCCACTCTTTGGTATCTGCCTTGGCCATCAGCTGTTGGCACTGGCCTCTGGCGCTAAGACGCTGAAGATGAAGTTTGGTCACCATGGTGCCAACCATCCGGTAAGCAACCTGGAGAAGGGCAACGTGATGATCACCAGCCAAAACCATGGTTTTGCTGCCGATGAGACCAGCCTGCCGGCCAACGTTAAGGTGACTCACAAGTCGCTGTTCGACGGCTCGTTGCAGGGTATTCACCTGACCGACAAGCCAGCGTTCAGCTTCCAGGGCCACCCTGAGGCAAGCCCGGGTCCACACGACGCCGCGCCGCTGTTCGATCACTTTATCGAGTTGATCGAAGAATATCGTCATAACGCCAAGTAGTCCGGGAGAAAGTTTCAGCAATGCCAAAACGTACAGACATAAAAAGTATTCTTATCCTGGGTGCTGGCCCGATTGTTATCGGTCAGGCATGTGAGTTTGACTACTCTGGTGCCCAGGCGTGTAAGGCGCTTCGTGAAGAGGGTTACCGGGTTATTCTGGTGAACTCTAACCCAGCGACCATCATGACAGACCCAGAGATGGCCGATGCGACCTACATAGAGCCTATCCACTGGGAAGTGGTGCGCAACATCATCGCTAAGGAACGTCCCGATGCGATTCTGCCGACCATGGGCGGTCAGACTGCACTGAACTGTGCCCTGCGCCTGGAGGCAGAAGGTGTGCTGGCCGAATTTAACGTCGACATGATCGGCGCGACGGCCGATGCCATCGACAAGGCCGAAGACCGTAGCCGTTTCGATGCGGCGATGAAGAAGATTGGTCTCGAGTGTCCTCGCGCCGGTATCGCCCGCAGCATGGAAGATGCCTACGAGGTACTTGAGCAGGTTGGTTTCCCTTGTATTATCCGTCCATCATTCACCATGGGTGGCTCGGGCGGCGGTATCGCCTACAACAAGGAGGAGTTCGAGGAGATCTGTTCTCAGGGTCTCGAGCTGTCACCGACCAACGAGCTGCTGATCGACGAGTCGCTCATCGGTTGGAAAGAATATGAGATGGAAGTGGTTCGTGACCGCAACGATAATAGTATTATCGTCTGCTCTATCGAAAACTTCGATCCTATGGGCGTGCACACCGGCGACTCAATTACAGTCGCACCGGCGCAGACCCTGACTGACAAAGAATATCAGCTGATGCGTAACGCCTCACTGGCGGTACTGCGTGAGATCGGCGTAGAAACCGGTGGTTCAAACGTTCAGTTTGGTATCAACCCGAAAGATGGCCGTATGGTGATCATCGAGATGAACCCGCGTGTATCGCGTTCATCTGCCCTGGCATCGAAAGCGACAGGTTTCCCTATCGCCAAGATCGCCGCCAAGCTAGCCGTGGGCTTCACCCTGGATGAGCTGAGCAACGACATCACAGGCGGTGCCACCCCTGCCTCGTTCGAGCCTGCCATCGACTATGTGGTTACCAAGGTGCCACGCTTCAACTTCGAGAAATTTGCCGGCGCAAATGATCGTCTGACCACTCAGATGAAGTCTGTGGGTGAGGTGATGGCGATTGGCCGTACCTTCCAGGAGTCGCTGCAAAAAGCACTGCGCGGCCTAGAAGTCGGCGTTAATGGCCTGGATCCTATCGTCGATGTCGAAGATAACGATGCCCTGTCGCGTATTCGCCACGAGCTGAAAGAGCCAGGCGCCGAGCGTATCTGGTATATCGCCGATGCCTTCCGCGCTGGTCTGAGTCTGGATGCCATCTTCAAGCTGACCAATATCGACCCTTGGTTCCTGGTGCAGATTGAAGAGCTGCTATCACTTGAGAACCAGGTGAAAGAAGCTGGCATGGCTAGCATGGACAAAGATTTCCTTTACAAGCTCAAGCGCAAAGGTTTCTCCGATGCGCGTCTGGCGGCCCTGATGGGTGTTAGCGAGTCAGAGATGCGTAAGCTGCGTTACCGTCACGAAGTGTACCCTGTGTACAAGCGCGTCGATACCTGCGCCGCCGAGTTCTCAACCGATACCGCCTACATGTACTCGACCTATGAGGAAGAGTGTGAGGCTAACCCATCTAACCGCGACAAGATCATGGTGCTGGGTGGAGGTCCTAACCGTATCGGTCAGGGTATCGAGTTCGATTACTGCTGTGTGCACGCGGCGCTTGCCCTGCGTGAAGATGGTTACGAGACCATCATGGTTAACTGTAACCCAGAGACAGTCTCTACCGACTACGATACCTCTGACAGACTCTATTTCGAATCTGTAACCCTGGAAGATGTGCTGGAGATCGTCCGCATCGAGCAGCCTAAAGGGGTTATCGTGCAGTACGGTGGTCAGACGCCGCTGAAACTGGCGCGTGACCTGGAAGCCGCCGGTGTGCCAATTATTGGTACCAGCCCGGATGCCATTGACCGCGCCGAAGACCGTGAGCGTTTCCAGCAGGCGATTCAACGCCTGGAGATGAAGCAGCCGGAAAACGATACCGTCACTACGGTAGAAGGTGCCGTGATCTCCGCCGAGCGTATCGGTTACCCGCTAGTGGTACGTCCATCCTACGTACTGGGTGGCCGCGCGATGGAGATCGTGTACGACGAGCAAGACCTGCGTCGTTACTTCAACGAAGCGGTAAGCGTCTCTAACGCCTCGCCAGTACTGCTGGATCACTTCCTCGATAACGCCACCGAGGTGGATATCGATGCAGTATGTGACGGCACGACTGTTGTGGTTGGCGCCATCATGGAGCATATCGAGCAGGCGGGTGTTCACTCGGGTGACTCGGGTTGTTCGCTGCCTCCATACACACTGAGCCAGGAGATCCAGGATCAGATGCGCGAACAGGTGCGCAAGCTGGCGATGGAACTCGGCGTTGTGGGTCTGATGAACGTGCAGTTCGCGGTACAAGACAACACCATCTACATGATCGAGGTTAACCCGCGTGCGGCCCGTACCGTACCATTCGTCTCTAAGGCGACGGGTGTACCGCTGGCTAAGATCGCCGCGCGCGTCATGGCCGGTCAGAGTCTGGAAGAGCAGGGCTTTACCAAAGAGGTGATCCCACCTTTCTACTCGGTGAAAGAAGTAGTGCTGCCGTTCAACAAGTTCCCGGGTGTTGACCCGCTACTTGGCCCTGAGATGCGCTCTACCGGTGAGGTAATGGGTGTGGGTGCTACCTTCGCCGAGGCCTATGCTAAGGCTGAGCTGGGTGCGACCTCTGAGGTGCCTAAGTCTGGCCGTGCGCTGCTCTCTGTACGTAACAGCGATAAGAAGCGTGTTGCCGACCTGGCCGCCAAGCTGATCGAGTTGGGCTATGAGATCGATGCCACCCACGGCACCGCAGTAGTGCTGGGCGAGGCGGGTATCAATCCTCGTCTGGTGAACAAGGTACACGAAGGTCGTCCGCACATTCTTGACCGTATCAAGAACGACGAGTACACCTATATCGTGAACACTACCGAAGGCCGCCAGGCGATCGAAGACTCACGTCAGCTGCGTCGTGGCGCGCTGCGTTACAAGGTGAACTACACCACAACCTTGAACGCCGCCTTCGCGACCTGTATGGCGCACTCTGCCGACAGTCGCACCAATGTGACTTCAGTGCAGGAGCTGCACCAGCGCATTAAAGGCTAAGGGTTACCCCTTACGAAAAGGCCGCGCAAGCGGCCTTTTTTATGGGCGTTCAATTCGTTGAAATAGATATAACAAGGCAATCTTGATACTGGGCGAATGGCGCCATCTTGCTTGCCTTGGGCGCGCCATGGAACACACAGTTCTGATGGCGCGCTAACAATCTCTTGGGGATCCGATAGCTTCTCTATGCATCAGGGTATAGAATAGATGGATTCCAAGCGTTCTTTATTCCTGGTCAGTGGCCCTAGTGGTCAGGCTGACTAGGCTGCTTTTGTTTTGAGGAGACGAGTGTTCCTATGAATAAGGTTCCAATGACAGTTGTTGGTGCAAATCAACTGCGTGAAGAGTTAGATTTTTTGAAGTTTGAGAAGCGTCCAAAAATTGCCGAGGCCATTGGGATTGCGCGTGAACTAGGCGATCTGAAAGAGAACGCCGAATACCACGCCGCCCGCGAAGAGCAGGGGCTGTGTGAGGCCCGCGTGCGCGATATCGAAGGCAAGCTGTCTCATGCACAGATCATCGACGTGACCAAGATGGAAAATACGGGTCGTGTTATTTTCGGCACCACGGTAACCATTTTGAACCTGGATAGCGACGAGGAATTTACCTACCGTATCGTGGGTGAAGATGAAGCCGATATTAAGGCTAACCTTATTTCTGTGACCTCGCCGATCGCTCGCGGCCTGGTGGGTAAATCGGAAGGGGATGAAGTCTCTATTCAGACCCCGGGTGGTATGACAGATTATGAGATCACTGCGGTAGAGTATATCTAAACTGATTTATGCATGGACTCATGCCCACAAAAAAGCCGCTATCGATAGCGGCTTTTTTGTGGGCATGAGTCCAGGAGTTATTTTGCTCTTGGTACGGCAATCTTCATCTCTGGAGATTGACGGAATAGGACCAATACGTGACCGATAAGCTGAACCTTTTCAGCTTGAGTTTCGCGTACAATGGCGTCAACGACTGCATTTTTTAGCTCTCTGTCTCCAGAGGCAACTTTCACTTTGATTAATTCATGATGAGAGAGTGCATTATCAATTTCAGCCAGTACACCTTCAGTCAGGCCATTGGCACCAAGCTGCACAACAGGCTTGAGGTTATGCGCTAAGCCTTTTAGATGCTGTTTTTGTTTGGTTGTTAAGTTCATTTCTACCAACTTTATGCTGAGTTACTGTTGAAAAACCGCTATTCTACCCTCATATAGCCTTTGTGTAACTCATATTTGTTGCGGATTTTAAATGTCAGGTAAAAAACGAACAGCCAGTTCCACCCGTTGGATGCAGGAACATTTCGATGATCATTATGTTAAGTTGTCGCAGAAACGGGGATTGCGTTCGCGCGCTGCGTTTAAAATAGAAGAGATACAACAAAAGGATAAGCTGATCCGCCCCGGCATGACTGTGGTGGATCTCGGGGCCGCGCCCGGGGGCTGGTCGCAGATTGCCGTCAAGTTGGCGGGAGAGACGGGTAAGGTTATCGCCTGCGATATTCTGCCTATGGACCCCATCGTCGGTGTCGATTTCCTGCAAGGCGATTTTCGCGAGGAGAAGGTGCTTAACGCCTTACTCGAACGGGTCGGCGATGCTAAAGTCGATGTTGTGTTGTCGGATATGGCACCTAATATGAGTGGTACGGGCGGTGTGGATCAGCCGCGCGCCATGTATTTGGTGGAGCTGGCACTGGATATGTGTCATCAGGTGTTGGCACCAAATGGTAGTTTTGCTGTCAAAGTCTTTCAGGGGGAGGGCTTTGATGAGTATATGAAGGCGGTGAGAGAGGCATTTACCACCGTTAAAACACGTAAGCCAGACTCGTCGCGACCGCGTTCGCGTGAAGTCTATCTTGTGGCGACGGGTTACAAGTTGTAGTAACCTAACGTCAGTAACCGCAAGACTGTATGAGGTCTAGTAATTTTGAGTGATATGGCAAAAAATTTAATTCTCTGGGTTGTCATCGCCGTCGTGCTGATGTCAGTGTTTCAGGGCTACTCCCCCTCTTCATCGAACTCCATGAAGATGGATTATTCAACTTTCTTGGATGATGTTCGCTCCGGCCAGATCAACACCGTCGAGGTGAAGAGTGACCAGCGTACCATCGAGGGTACCAAAAGAACCGGGGAAAAATTTACCACTATCATGCCTATGTATGATCAGGATCTGATCAACGATCTTGACCGTAAGGGTGTGACCATGAAAGGTCAGGAAGCCGAAGAGTCAGGTTTCCTCACACAGATCTTCATCTCTTGGTTCCCTATGCTGTTACTCATCGGGGTATGGATCTTCTTCATGCGCCAGATGCAGGGCGGTGGCGGTAAAGGCGCCATGTCTTTCGGTAAGAGTAAAGCCAAGCTGATGAGCGAAGATCAGATCAAGACCACCTTCGGTGACGTCGCCGGTTGCGACGAGGCCAAGGAAGATGTCAAAGAGCTGGTCGATTATCTTAAAGAGCCGACTAAGTTCCAGAAACTGGGTGGCCGTATACCTACCGGTGTGCTCCTCGTTGGTCCTCCAGGTACGGGTAAGACTCTACTTGCCAAGGCGATTGCCGGTGAGGCCAAGGTGCCTTTCTTCACGATTTCCGGTTCTGACTTCGTTGAGATGTTTGTCGGTGTCGGTGCCTCACGTGTTCGCGACATGTTTGAGCAGGCGAAGAAGTCTGCGCCTTGTATCATCTTCATCGATGAGATAGATGCCGTAGGTCGCCAGCGTGGCGCGGGTGTTGGTGGTGGTCACGACGAGCGTGAGCAGACCCTTAACCAGATGCTGGTTGAGATGGATGGCTTCGAGGGTAACGAAGGTATCATCGTTATCGCCGCGACTAACCGTCCAGACGTATTGGATGCAGCCTTGCTGCGTCCGGGACGTTTCGACCGTCAAGTGGTGGTTGGCCTGCCAGACGTACGTGGTCGTGAGCAGATCCTTAAGGTGCATATGCGTAAGGTGCCGCTGGCCGATGACGTTAAGGCGAGCGTGATTGCCCGCGGTACGCCAGGCTTCTCTGGTGCCGATCTGGCTAACCTGGTAAACGAAGCGGCGCTGTTTGCTGCCCGTGGTAATCGCCGCGTGGTGGGTATGGAAGAGTTTGAGAGCGCCAAAGACAAGATCATGATGGGCGCCGAGCGCCGCACCATGGTGATGTCTGAAGAAGAGAAAGAGATGACCGCCTATCACGAAGCGGGTCACGCTATCGTTGGCTGTCTGGTACCCGAGCACGATCCTGTGCACAAGGTGACTATCATTCCTCGTGGCCGCGCCTTGGGTGTGACCTTCTTCCTGCCTGAGGCGGATGCCATCAGCCAGAGCCGTCGTAAGCTCGAGAGTCAGATCTCTGTGGCCTATGGTGGACGTATCGCCGAGGAGTTGATCTATGGTAGCGAGCGTGTCTCTACCGGTGCTTCTCAAGACATCAAGTATGCGACTACGATTGCGCGCAACATGGTGACCCAATGGGGCTTCTCGGACAAGCTAGGTCCGGTGTTGTACGCCGAAGATGAGGGCGAAGTGTTCCTCGGCCGTAGCATGGCTAAGGCGCAGCATATGTCGGATGAGACGGCGTCGATTATCGATCTCGAAGTGAAGCAGCTGATCGATAATAACTATGGACGCGCGCATCAGTTCCTGACCGATAACATGGATATCCTTCATGCCATGAAAGATGCACTGATGAAGTACGAGACCATAGATGCGACTCAGATTGACGATCTGATGGCCCGTCGTGAGGTGCGTGCACCGGCCGATTGGAACATGGATGAGAATGGTTCAAACGGTAAGGGTAATGGCGGTCGTGGTGAGGCGGTTACATCGCCAGAGCCGAGTGAAGTGCCTGCCGCCGAGCCTGCGAGCGAGCCAAAAGAAGGTGATGAATCACCTGTCATCAAGTAATCATCGTTGCGATAGATTAACTGCATTATCTCAGAAAACCCCTTAACGGGGTTTTCTTGTTTACGTCATCAGTGTGATCGAGGAGCCTATCTTGCAGCAAGGGTTTCAACTTGTCTGTGGCGACAAACGCCTGGACCTTTCCCAGCCCAGAGTGATGGGAATACTTAACGTGACGCCGGATTCCTTCTCAGACGGTGGTCGCTTCGCCAATCTTGAGCCGGCCTGTCGCCATGCCGATACATTAGTCGGTGAGGGCGCCAGCATCATAGATATCGGTGGTGAGTCGACCCGCCCCGGCGCGGCCGAGGTCAGCGTGCAACATGAGCTGGATCGGGTGATCCCCCTGGTGGAATATGTCAGTGCCAATCACGATGTGTGGATCTCGGTCGACACCAGCAAGCCTGAGGTGATGAGTGAGGCGGTTGCCGCCGGCGCCCATCTGATCAACGATGTGCGCGCCCTGCAGGAGCCTTGTGCCCTAGCCGTGGCCGCCAAGCTGAATGTGCCCGTCTGTTTGATGCATATGCAGGGACAACCGAGAACCATGCAAGACTCACCCGTATACCAAGATATCATAGGGGATATCAGTGCCTTCTTTGAGGAGCGTATCGAGGCCTGTCTGGATGCCGGAATCGCCAGAGACAATCTGCTGCTGGACCCTGGGTATGGCTTTGGTAAGACACTGTCACATAACTATGAATTGTTAAACCGTCAGGCCGAGCTTAAGGCATTTGGCCTGCCGCTGCTTATCGGCCTGTCGCGCAAGAGCATGATAGGCAACCTGCTTAACGTGCCGCCGAGCGAGCGTCTTTCGGGCAGCCTGAGCGCCGCGCTCTTGAGTATTCAGCAGGGCGCACATATTATTCGTGTCCATGACGTAAAACCGACCATGGATATGATCAAGGTCATGCAGGCTTGCGCCAATTATCAGGCATTATAGATTGATGCGCGGCGCTAAGAGCAGCGACGCCAATTGGATTAAATAGGAAAGACCCTGGGATGGGGCAGAGGTAATAACAAGTGAGAAAATTCTTCGGAACCGATGGTATCAGAGGCAAGGTGGGCGCGGGTAAGATGACCCCGGAATTGGCGCTCAAACTTGGCTGGGCGGCGGGGCGCGTGTTGTCCCGCACCGGCACTAAGAAGGTGATCATAGGTAAGGATACGCGTATTTCAGGCTATCTGTTCGAGTCTGCGATGGAAGCCGGCCTGTCGGCCGCAGGTTTGAATGTGATGTTGATGGGACCTATGCCGACACCGGCAGTGGCCTATCTGACCCGTACCTTCAGGGCGGAAGCCGGTGTGGTGATCAGTGCATCTCACAATCCTTACTATGATAACGGCATCAAGTTCTTCTCTACCGACGGTAGCAAACTGGATGACGAGGTAGAGCTGGAGATCGAGCGTGAGCTTGAAAAGCCGCTGGAGTGTGTCGAGTCACACTTGCTGGGTAAGGTGTCTCGCATCGAAGACGCTGCCGGTCGTTATATCGAATACTGTAAGGGGAATTTCCCTGCCGAGCATACCCTCAACGGTCTAAAGATAGTGGTCGATTGTGCCCACGGGGCAACCTACCATATCGCGCCGAGTGTGTTTCGCGAGCTTGGCGCCGAGGTGATCACCATAGGTGACAAGCCAGATGGCATCAACATCAACCATGAGGTGGGCGCCACCTCTATGGGTAAGATCCGCGAGACGGTGATCGCCGAGAAGGCTGACCTGGGGATCGCACTGGATGGCGACGGTGATCGCATCATGATGGTGAATCGTCATGGTAAGGTGATCGACGGCGATGAGATCCTCTATATCCTGGCCTGTGATGCTCAGGACCGCGGCGTGCTAAAGGGCGGTGTGGTCGGTACCCTGATGTCTAACCTGGGGCTGGACTTGGCACTCAAGGCCCGTAATATTCCCTTTGCCCGCTCTAAGGTGGGTGACCGCTATGTGATGGAGCTGCTCAAAGAGAAAGATTGGCGCATCGGCGGCGAGAACTCAGGCCATATCCTGAACTTGGATCATGGCACCACGGGTGATGGTATCGTTGCCGGTATTCTGGTGCTGGCGGCCATGTGTCGTAAGCAGGCGACTCTTGAGGAGCTGACCGAAGGCATTAAGATGCTGCCACAGGTGCTGGTTAATGTCAGATTTGAAGGTACTCACAACCCGTTAGAGTCCGATAGCGTATTGAGCGCCCAGGCTGAAGTGGAAGCCAAACTTGGTGAGCGTGGCCGCGTGCTACTGCGTAAGTCGGGCACAGAGCCGCTGATTCGCGTCATGGTCGAAGGCGATGTCGCCAGCGATGTAAAAGCCCACGCAAACTATATTGCCGAGGCCATCAAGGCGCTAGTTTAAGGCCCTTGTACAGGATTTAGCCTTGCCGGGTTAAATCCTGTGCTATTTATCCCGCGCGAGGATAAAAAGTAATCGCTTCGACACTTTATCGCAAAAATTCGAGATTTAGGTATTGTAACTTAACAAGTGGTTCGCTATTATTCAGCCCGCTTTCAGAAGGAGACAGTGATGGCACTAAGACGCCCAATGGTCGCTGGTAACTGGAAAATGAACGGTACTGCGCAGCTAGCGCAAGAGTTGTTTACCAAGTTTGCTACCAAGCTTCAAAATGATTCTGCGGAAGTGGTCTTGTGTCCACCAAGTATTTTTCTTGAAAGTGTTCGTCAGCAACTCGATGCTAACAAAGAAGCCTTAAACGGCTGCTTAGTTAGAATGGGTGCCCAAAACCTGAGTCAGCATGACTTCGGTGCCTATACAGGCGAAGTGTCTGGGCAGATGCTGAAAGATTCTGGATGTCGCTATGTGATTATCGGTCACTCCGAGCGTCGTAGAATGTACGGCGAAACTAGCGACATCGTGGCGGAAAAATTTGCCGCCGCACAGAAGCATGGTTTGACCCCTATCTTATGTGTAGGTGAGTCGGGTCCAGCACGTGAAGCAAGACGCACCTTCGAGGTGATTGCCGAAGAGCTGGATGTGGTCATCGAGAAGAATGGCACCATGGCTTTTGATAATGCGATTATCGCCTATGAGCCACTTTGGGCCGTAGGGACAGGTAAGAGCGCTACGCCAGAGCAGGCGCAGGAAGTACACGCGTTTATTCGCAAGCGTCTCTCTGAAGTGTCTCCGTATATCGGAGAGAATATCAGGATTTTGTACGGTGGTAGCGTAACGCCGAGTAATGCAGCAGATCTATTTGCTCAACCTGATGTAGATGGTGGACTGATAGGCGGTGCTAGCTTAAACTCTACCGAGTTTTTAAGTTTATGTTCGATAGCGATGAGCGCATAATATGTACGAAGTTCTAATGGTTATTTACTTGTTGGTTGCGTTGGGCCTGATTGGCTTAATCCTCATCCAGCAAGGCAAGGGAGCTGACATGGGGGCCTCTTTCGGCGCCGGTGCTTCAGCCACTCTGTTCGGTTCTTCTGGTTCGGGTAACTTTTTGACTCGTTCCACAGCGATACTGGCAATTGCCTTCTTTGCCCTGAGTCTGACGATTGGCAACTTGAGCGCAAACCACGCTAAAACAGAAGAATCTTGGAAAGATTTAGGTGCCGATGCGGCGGCCGTAACTGAACAAGTTACCGATGCAGCAAAAGACGCACAAAAGTCAGAAGATAAGATCCCTGACTAATCGCTCGAAAGAGCATAGCGCGACTTAGATTAGACCTTGGTTTTATTTAGGTAGTGTGACTGGAAAAGATGAGTCTCCTCAAACTCATAAAAATTCTTAACCAGTCGAAGTAACGATCACATGCGGATGTGGTGGAATTGGTAGACACGCCATCTTGAGGGGGTGGTGAGCCTAGCTCGTGAGGGTTCAAGTCCCTCCATCCGCACCAAATTTAGATTGAGCCTAGCTTGGTCTGAATCGATAAAGTGGCAGAGGTTTCTGCCTTTATCATTGCAAATATTGTTCACAATCAATATAATTGCAGCAGTTGACGCGGGGTGGAGCAGTTTGGTAGCTCGTCGGGCTCATAACCCGAAGGTCGTCGGTTCAAATCCGGCCCCCGCAACCAGCTTCCCAGTGATGAAGCAGCGCTTCATTTCTGTTACAGGTTCTGAATGATATGACCTCGTGATTACGGGGTTTTTTGTTATCTGGACTTTTGAAATATCGTCATTTGATGATGTCGTACTGGGGCTTTATGCCCTTTTTTGTTTTTCGGGGGGTAACCTTGGCAACTTTAGAAAGTAAGCTGGAACAGATGCTTATCGCACCAGTTGAAGCATTGGGCCATAGTCTGTGGGGATTGGAATATGTACAGGCAGGCAAGCATTCAGTGCTGCGTGTATATATAGATAATGAAAACGGCATCTTTATCGATGATTGTGCCGATGTCAGTCGCCAGATCAGTGCCGTGCTCGATGTCGAGGACCCGATTTCGACCGAATATACACTAGAAGTTTCCTCACCGGGTGTCGATAGACCATTATTTACTGCAGAGCAGTATGCACGATACCTAGGTGAAACCGTAAAGGTACAACTGACTATGCCTGTCGCTGGTAGTCGTAATTTAAAAGGGACCGTCGCGGGCGTTGAGGGGCAGATGCTGACCCTTACCGTAGATGGCAACGAACTGATTATTGCCTTGGATAACATCCGCAAGGGCAACTTAATCGCTAAGTTTTGATGGATTCGAGCTGAACGAGGCAAGAGAATGAACAAAGAGATTCTGCTAGTCGCTGAGGCGGTTTCAAATGAGAAGGCCGTGCCACGCGAAAAGATTTTTGAAGCGTTGGAGATTGCGTTAGCGACGGCTACCAAGAAAAAATATGAAGGCGATATCGAAGTTCGTGTCGCTATCGATCGTAAGACAGGCGAGTACGAAACTTTCCGTCGTTGGATGGTGGTTGAGGACGAAGGTCAGGCGCTGGAAAATCCTTTCCGCGAGATCACCCTGGAAGCGGCCCGTTACGAAAACCCAGAGATTCAAGTGGGCGAGTATATCGAAGATGAGATCGAGTCAGTCGTCTTCGACCGTATCACCACTCAAACCGCTAAGCAGGTAATCGTACAGAAGGTACGTGAAGCAGAGCGTGCTCAGATCGTCGACCAGTTCCTGGAAAAGGAAGGCGAGCTGATCACGGGTGTGGTGAAGAAGAGCAACCGCGAGAGCGTCGTTGTGGATCTGGGTAACAACGCCGACGCCGTGCTGTTCAAAGAAGATCTTATCTCACGTGAGAGCTTCCGTCCTGGTGACCGCGTTCGTGCGCTACTCTACGCCGTACGTCCAGAGGCACGTGGTGCACAGCTGTTCCTGACCCGTACCAAGCCAGACATGCTGATCGAGCTGTTCCGCGTAGAAGTACCGGAAATTGCCGATGAGATGATCGAGATCATGGGCGCCGCTCGTGACCCAGGTTCTCGCGCTAAGATTGCGGTCAAGTCTAATGACCGTCGCATCGATCCTATCGGTGCTTGTGTGGGCATGCGCGGCGCGCGTGTTCAGGCCGTGTCTAATGAGTTAGGCGGCGAGCGCGTTGATATCGTGCTTTGGGATGATAACCCAGCGCAATTTGTGATCAATGCGATGGCGCCGGCCGATGTGGCTTCTATCATAGTCGACGAAGATAACCATTCTATGGATATCGCCGTTGAAGCCGACTCATTGGCGCAAGCTATTGGCCGTAACGGCCAAAACGTACGTTTGGCGACTCAGTTATCGGGCTGGGAACTAAACGTGATGACAGTGGAAGATATGCAGGCTAAGCATCAGGCGGAAAGCGCCAAGATCGTTAACCTGTTCGTCTCTGCACTGGATGTCGATGAAGATTTTGCTCAAGTACTGGCAGATGAAGGTTTCACCTCACTTGAAGAAGTTGCCTACGTACCTGAGTCAGAGTTGCTTGAAATCGACGGCTTCGACGAGGAGATCGTTGAGGCACTCAGAGAACGCGCTAAGGCTGCGATCTCTACACGGGCTTTGGCATCCGAGGAAGCACTTGACGGTGCTGAGCCAAGCGAAGATTTACTTGCCCTAGAAGGTTTAGAGCGTCACTTGGCGTATGTGTTGGCAAGTAAAGGCGTGATTACGCTTGAAGATTTAGCCGAACAAGGCATTGATGATTTGATCGAGATTGAAGAATTAACAGAAGAAAAGGCTGGTGAGCTCATCATGGCGGCCCGCAACATCTGTTGGTTTGGCGAAGAAGCTTAAGTCGATCAACAGAGGGGAGTTTACAGATGGCAGATACCACAGTAGCAAAACTGGCCGAAGAAGTAGGGAAGAGTGCTGATCGATTAGTTGAGCAGTTTTCTGAGGCCGGTATTAAGAAGAGTAAGACCGACACAGTTTCAGAAGATGAAAAGCAGAAGTTGCTTGAGTTTCTTAAGAAGCAACACGGTGGCGATTCAGCGCCAACCAAGATGACACTGCAGCGCAAGTCTATCTCGACACTGAGCGTGTCGGGTAGCGGCGGCCAGTCGAAAGATATTAAGGTAGAAGTGCGTAAGAAGCGTACCTTCGTTAAGCGTGATGTAGCGGCTGAAGCCGAGGCAGAAGCTAAGGCCAAGGCTGAAGCCGAAGCGAAAGCAGCTGCGGAAGCAGAAGCTAAGGCCAAGGCAGACGCGGAAGCCAAGGCGAAAGCTGAGGCGGAAGCCGCAGCAAAAGCTAAGGCTAAGGCCGAGGCAGAAGCTAAGGCGAAGAAGGCTGCCGAAGGTAAGCCTGCTGCTGAAGAAACAGCAGAAGAGAAAGCCGCCAAGGTGGAAGAAGCTCGCCTGCTAGCGGCTAAAGAAGCTGCCGCTAAGGCTAAGGCCGACGAAGAAGCTAAGGCTGCAGCCGAAGAAGCACGTCGTCTTGCCGAAGAGAACGAGAAGCGTTGGGCGGAAGAAGAACGTCAGCGTAAAGAATCTGAAAACAGCGCCGATCACCATGTGACCACATCGAGTGAAGCGCGTGCCGCCGAAGATTCGGCCGACAGAGACGCCGAGCGACGTGGTCGCCGTGCACGTAAGCCTGCCGGTGGCAAGAAAGAGCCTATCGGCAAGAAGCGTGGCGGTAAAGAAGTTCGCGGTGGTCGTAACAACCGCAATCAGCGCAACGCGCCTGAGGCGATGGACCATGGCTTTAACAAGCCTGCTGCGGCCGTTACCCGTGACGTGACCATCGGCGAAACCGTAACGGTTGCCGAGCTGGCACAGAAGATGGCGGTTAAGGCGACCGAGATCATCAAGCAGATGATGAAGATGGGCTCTATGGTTACCATCAACCAGGTGCTGGATCAGGAAACTGCGCAGCTGGTTGCCGAGGAGATGGGCCACAAGGTGGTTCTGACTCGTGAAAACGAGCTTGAGCATCAAGTTCTTGCCGACCGTGACGGCAACGTTAAGGTTGAGCCTCGTGCGCCGGTTGTGACCATCATGGGTCACGTTGACCATGGTAAGACATCGCTACTCGACTATATTCGTCGCGCTAAGGTAGCCTCTGGTGAGGCGGGTGGTATTACCCAGCACATTGGTGCATACCACGTTGAAACCGACAATGGCATGATCACCTTCCTGGATACCCCAGGTCACGCCGCGTTTACCGCGATGCGTGCACGTGGTGCCAAGGCGACCGATATCGTGGTGCTGGTAGTAGCCGCCGATGACGGCGTGATGCCACAGACCATCGAAGCGATTCAGCACGCTAAGGCGGGCGGTGTACCGCTTATCGTTGCGGTGAACAAGATTGATAAGCCAGAAGCGGATCCTGATCGCGTTAAGTCTGAACTGTCTCAACATGGCGTGATGTCAGAAGATTGGGGCGGAAACAACATGTTCGTTCACGTGTCTGCTAAGTCTGGTGAAGGTATCGACGAGCTGCTGGAAGGCATCTTGCTTGAAGCCGAAGTACTAGAACTGAAAGCGGTACGCGAAGGCATGGCAGCTGGTGTGGTTGTTGAGTCTAAGCTAGACAAGGGCCGCGGCCCTGTGGCGACTATCCTGGTACAAGAAGGTACCCTGAAGCAGGGCGATATCGTTCTTTGTGGCCTGGAGTACGGTAAAGTCCGTGCAATGAAGGACGAGAACGGTAAGTCGATCACCGAAGCCGGTCCATCGATTCCAGTTGAGATCTTAGGTCTCTCTGGTGTGCCATCTGCCGGTGACGAAGCGACAGTTGTTCGTGATGAGCGTAAAGCACGTGAAGTGGCACTCTACCGTCAAGGTAAGTTCCGTGACGTTAAGCTGGCCCGTCAGCAGAAGTCTAAGCTTGAGAACATGTTCGCTAACATGACCGAAGGCGAAGTCCAAGAGCTGAACATCGTCCTTAAGGCCGACGTACAAGGCTCGCTGGAAGCGATCTCTGACTCGCTCAACAAGCTGTCTACCGACGAGGTGAAGGTTAACATCATCGCCAGCGGTGTAGGTGGATTGACCGAGACAGATGCGACCCTGGCGGCTGCGTCAAACGCTATCATGGTTGGTTTCAACGTTCGTGCCGATGCACAGGCGCGTAAGACGATTGAAAGCGAAAGCGTTGACCTACGTTACTACAGCGTTATCTATCATCTGATCGATGAAGTTAAAGCGGCGATGGGCGGTATGTTGGCACCTGAGTTCAAGCAAGAGATCATTGGTCTTGCCGAAGTGCGTGACGTGTTCAAGTCGCCTAAGATTGGTGCTATCGCTGGTTGTATGGTTACCGAAGGTACCATCAAGCGTAGCGCGCCAATCCGTGTACTACGTGACAACGTGGTGATCTTCGAAGGTGAGCTAGAATCACTGCGTCGCTTCAAGGATGACGTTAACGAAGTTCGTAACGGTATGGAGTGTGGTATCGGCGTGAAGAACTATAATGACGTCAAAGTCGGCGATCAGATTGAGGTCTTCGAAACGGTCGAAATCGCTCGAACCTTATAATACCAAGGGGCGGCGTAAGCCGCCCTTTTTGTTCAGGCATGACCCAGCGTCAAGACTCGACCCAAATAACAGCGGTTGCAGTTTTAACGAGTCGGTCACCTGTTTTTGAGATGGCAAAATATTATGGCAAGAGAATTTAGTCGTACTCGTCGCATCGCTCAGCAGCTGCAACAGGAGCTGGCTCAGGTGCTGCAACGGGACATCAAAGATCCGCGTATCGGTATGGTGACGGTTAACGACGTCGATGTATCTCGCGATCTGAACTACGCCAAGGTCTATGTCACCTTCTTCGAGGAGGACAAGGCGGTTGTAGAAGAGAAGCTGGCGGCGCTGGAAGCGGCCGCGGGTTATGTTCGCTCTCTGGTGGCGGGTCGTATGAAGCTTAGGGTCATGCCCGAAATCCGCTTCATCTACGATGCGTCGCTGATCGAGGGGATGCGCATGTCTAACCTGGTGAGTCAGGTGATCACCAAGGATAAGGCTAAGGCGGCTGAACACGGTCGTGAAGACGAAGAGCTGGACGACACCGAGCAGGACGATAAATAATGGCGCGTAAACCTAGAGGTCGCTTGGTCGACGGCATAGTGCTGCTGGACAAAGACACGGGAATGAGCTCCAACTTCGCCTTACAGAGAGTAAAGCGAATCTACAACGCCGCCAAGGCGGGTCATACCGGCGCGCTGGACCCTCTAGCGACCGGCATGCTACCGATCTGCCTGGGGGAGGCCACCAAGTTTTCGCAGCATCTGCTCGATGCCGATAAACGTTACTTGGTGACCGCCAAGCTAGGTGTGCGCACAGACACCAGCGACTCAGACGGTGAGGTGGTGCAGACGCGCCCGATTAACTTCACCGAGCAGCAGCTCGAAGAGGCGCTGGAGCATTTTCGTGGTGAGACCATGCAGGTCCCCTCTATGTACTCGGCGCTCAAGTATCAGGGCCAGCCCCTGTACAAGTACGCCAGAGAAGGCAAAGAGGTGCCGCGCGAGGCGCGTCCTATCAAGGTCTTCGAACTCAACTTTATTAAGCTTGAGGGTGACGAGCTGACCTTGGACATCCACTGCTCCAAGGGGACCTATATCCGCACCATTACCGATGATCTCGGTGAGATGCTGGGCTGTGGTGCTCATGTCATCATGCTGCGCCGCACAGGCGTTGCCGGTTATCCTTACGATAAGATGGTGACACTGGAGCAGCTCGAGGCCTTGCTAACCAAGGCGCAGGAAGAGGAGCGTCCGCCTAAGGAGCTGCTGGATCCTTTGTTGCTGCCCATGGATACCGCGGTGAGCGGGCTCAAAGAGATCAACGTCTCCGATGAGCTGGCCCACTATCTGATGAACGGTAATCCGGTTCAGGTGGCCAATTTGCCCGTCGATGAGTTGGTGCGTATCACCCTAGGTGAGGCGAAACAGTTTGTCGGTATCGGCCAGATGAACGACGATGGCCTGCTGGCGCCTAAGCGCTTGGTGGTATTGCACGACGAGCAGGCTTGAGGCTTGCTTAATGGCGCTAAAATCGGTACTATAGCGCGCTCTCTTTGGCTGAGTTAGTGATCGGCTGAAGTTTCTATCTATTTTTGGAGAAAGAAATGTCACTAAGTAAAGAAGTAAAAGCACAAATCCTGGCTGATTTCGGTCGTGGTGAAAATGACACTGGTTCTACTGAAGTTCAGGTTGCTCTGCTAACTGCACAGATCAACCACCTGCAAGGTCACTTCAAAGAGCACATCCATGATCATCACTCACGTCGTGGTTTGCTTCGCATGGTTAACTCTCGTCGTAAGCTTCTAGCTTACCTGAAGCGCACTGAAAACGAGCGCTATCAAGAGCTTATCAAGAAGTTAGGTCTACGTCGCTAATCTATCAATTAGTGCTGTAGTGAAAAAAGGAGGCTTAGCCTCCTTTTTTTATGCCTGATTTTCAGCGATTAAATCTGACTGATGCTGGCGGTGTTGGGGGCGATATAGCGGTTCTCGAATTCGCTGATATCCAGCGGCTGACTGTAGTAGAAGCCCTGGCCTATCTCACAATCCATCTGTTTTAGCCAGTTCAGCTGCTGCTCATTCTCAATCCCCTCGGCCACGATATGTAGGTTGAGCTGCTTGCCGAGCATCAAGATGGTGGAGGCGATAGCGCTCTCGTTAGGCAGGTCCGTCACGAAGCAGCGATCGATCTTCATGGTGGTGATCGGCAGATGACGCAGGTAGGAGAGCGAGGAGTAGCCGGTACCGAAATCATCGACGGCGATACCAAATCCTGCGCCCTTGAGCTGCTCTAGTTTATGGATGGCGAGCTCGATATCATTCATCAGTGAGGTCTCGGTGATCTCTACCTCTAGAAGACTGGGATCTATCTGGTATCTCAGCGCCAGCTGTTTGATGTCCGGTACCAGGCTGGCATCGGCAAACTGCTGTGAGGCGACGTTGACCGCGATAGGGATTGCATAGTTGTAGCGCTTACGCCAATGTTTCAGGGTGCGACAGGCCTCTTCGAGCACCCAGCGTCCCAGGGGGATGATGATGCCTGTCTCTTCGGCCACAGGGATGAAAGACATGGGGCTGATGAGCCTGCCATCTTTCTTCCAGCGAATCAGCGCTTCACAGGCGATCACCTTGCCTGTCTTGATATTAAACTTGGGCTGAAAATGCAGCAGGAATTCGTTGTTCTTCAGGGCGTCGTGCAGGGAGGCCTCAGTTCTCAGACGCACCGCGGCCCGCTCTGTCATCTGCTGCTTGAAGAAGGCCCACTGATTAGACCCCGCTGCCTTGGCGCTGTACATGGCGATATCGGCATGGCGGATCAGATCTTCGGCGCTCAGGCCATCGTCGGGGTAGATGGAGATCCCCACCGACGCGGCGGGATGTATGGTGTGCTCGTTCAACTGTAGCGGCACGTTGAGTTGCATCAGTAGCTTATCGACAAAATCTGCGGCCTGATCCGGCGTTCTGGCATCTTCGGCCAGGATGACAAACTCATCGCCGCCGAGACGCGCCACTGTGCCGCGATCGCCGACTACCCGCTCCAGCACCCTGGCGATACGGGCCAGGAACTGATCCCCCAAGGCATGGCCCAGAGAGTCGTTGACGTTCTTGAAACGGTCGAGGTCGATAAACAGCATAGTAAATTGATGCTTGTGCACCCTGGCGCGCTGAATCGATACCGCTATGGTCTCCAGCAGGAGGGTGCGGTTAGGCAGGCCAGTGAGAGGATCCCGGGTCGCCATGCGGCGAAGCTTGCTCTGGGTCTGGCCAAATTGAATTAAGATTTGATTAAATTTTGATGTCACCAGGCCTAGTTCGTCATCTTGGTGGGCGGTTGACGTGGGCAGCAGGTTCTCATCCGGTAGCTCAGGGTCAATTTTATCAATCGCCTCACTGATCTGCGCGATCGGCTTGGTGAGAAAGCGGTGGAAGATGATGGACAGTGCCATGGTGACCAGGAGCGCCCGGGCCAGGGTGGCCAAGAAGCTAAAGCGTAACTGAGAGAAGAGGGAGTCGGTCAGTTCCTGGGTGTTATAGAAGATGGTCAGGGTGCCGATGATCTGCTGCTTCTCTGTGCCCTCGAAGAAAGAGGGACGGTAGAGGGTACGGCTTATCTGTTTCAGGTCACCAAACAGCTTTTCACTGAGCTTACGCACCAGTGGATTGTCGGTGAAGGGGTTGTTCATGGAGACAAACATGCTGCCGTCGTCGAGTTCGATCACCGCCTCGCCCACATGCTCGACCTTAAGTACCCCTTCGAGGGTCTGAGTCGCCAGATTGTCATCCAGTGCCCAGACGGCGTTGGCGGCGGGTTGTTCGATGGAGTCCAGCAGCTCTTCCTGGGCCACCATGAGCTGTTGACGGGCCGAGACGCCGACTAAGGCGACTTCGACAATAAAGATGGCAACGGCAAAAAATAACGCTGAAAACACGACCAGTGTCGTCTGTTTCCATGTTAAGGATTTAAACCGAGCGCTCATTTGCCACCCCTTGTTCCTAGTGACCAATCACATTCTATTTTCAGAAAAAGCAGCGATAGACAGAAATTTATCTTTATCTAACCACTTTAGAGAAAAGATTCAGCTTTGTCATCTACATGTGCTCTTTATCTATTGATTAGACTTGCAGTATACTTAGCCGCGAAATTAAGGTTATTAAATTAAGGAAAGGTTCACGTGAATCCAATCGTAAAGAGTTTTGAATATGGTCAGCACACAGTCACGCTAGAGACTGGGGTTATTGCACGTCAAGCAGACGCAGCTGTTTTGGCAAGTATGGGCGATACAACAGTATTGGTTACTGTTGTTGGCAAGAAAGCTGAAGAGCCAGGTCGTGACTTTTTCCCGTTAACCGTTAATTACCAGGAAAAAACTTACGCTGCGGGTAAAATCCCTGGTGGATTCTTCAAGCGTGAAGGTCGTCCATCTGAAGGCGAGACCCTCACTGCACGTCTGATTGACCGTCCTATTCGTCCTCTATTCCCTAATGGTTTTAAGAACGAAGTTCAGGTGATCATCACTGTGGTTTCTGTTGATCCAGAAATCAGCCCAGAAGTGATCTCTATGATCGGTACTTCTGCGGCACTGTCTATCTCAGGCATCCCATTCAATGGTCCACTGGGGTCTGCTCGTGTGGGTTATGTCGATGGCGAGTACATCCTCAACCCAACGGTTTCGCAGCTAGAAAACAGCCAGCTGGAACTTTCTGTTGCCGGTACTGAAAATGCAGTACTTATGGTTGAGTCTGAAGCCGATGCGCTGCCAGAAGAAGTGATGCTTGGCGCCGTGGTTTACGGTCACGAGCAACAGCAAGTTGTTATCCAGGCAATCAAAGAGCTAAAAGCCGAAGTTAACAAGCCAATGTGGGACTGGACTGCACCAGTACAAAATGAAGAGCTGGTTGCTAAGGTTAAAGATTTGGCTGAAGCGGGTCTAACCGAAGCGTACCAGATTGTGGTTAAGCAAGATCGTTATGCTCAGGTTGATGTCGTTAAAACGGCGGCTAAAGAAGCATTACTGGCTGAAAACCCAGATGCCGATGCACGCGAAATTGACGGTCTGCTTGGTAGCCTAGAGAAGAAAGTGGTTCGTAGCCGCATCATCGCGGGTAACCCACGAATCGACGGTCGTGAACCAGATATGGTTCGTGCCCTGAGCGTGATGGCGGGCGTGCTGCCACGTACTCACGGTAGTGCTCTGTTCACCCGTGGTGAAACTCAGGCGCTGGTGACTTGTACCTTAGGTACTGAGCGTGACGCACAGAAGATCGACAGCATCATGGGCGAGCAAACCAGCCGCTTCATGCTGCACTACAACTTCCCTCCATACTCAGTGGGTGAAACCGGTATGGTTGGCTCGCCTAAGCGTCGTGAAATCGGTCACGGTAAGCTGGCATGGCGTGGTATCCACGCGGTAATGCCTACCGCTGAAGAGTTCCCATACAGCATCCGCGTAGTATCTGAGATCACCGAGTCTAATGGTTCAAGCTCAATGGCGTCTGTGTGTGGTACTTCACTGGCCCTGATGGATGCCGGTGTACCAATCAAGACTTCAGTTGCTGGTATCGCTATGGGTCTGGTTAAAGAAGGCGACGATTTCGTTGTACTTTCTGACATTCTGGGTGACGAAGACCACCTGGGTGACATGGACTTCAAAGTGGCTGGTACCCGTGACGGTGTTACCGCGCTGCAGATGGATATCAAGATCGAAGGTATCACCAAAGAGATCATGCAGATCGCTCTGCAACAAGCCTACGGTGCTCGCGTACACATCCTGAATGTGATGGACCAGGCTATCTCTGGCCACCGCGCCGAGATCTCTGATCACGCACCGCGTATCACCACACTGAAGATCAACCCTGAGAAGATCCGTGACGTGATCGGTAAAGGCGGTGCGACAATCCGTGCGCTGACCGAAGAGACTGGCACTACTATCGAGCTGGAAGATGACGGTACCGTTAAGATTGCCTCTGCTAACGGCGATGCGACCAAAGAAGCTATCCGTCGTATCCAGGAGATCACTGCCGAAGTAGAAGTGGGCACTGTCTACAACGGTAAGGTTGTTCGTATCGTTGACTTCGGTGCCTTCGTGACTATCCTGCCGGGTAAAGACGGTCTGGTACACATCTCGCAAATCGCCGAGGAGCGTGTTGCCAACGTTTCTGACTACCTGGAAGTGGGTCAGGAAGTGAAGGTTAAGGTGATGGAAGTCGATCGCCAAGGCCGCGTACGTCTGTCGATGAAAGAAGCTCAGCCGAAAGAAGAAGCGGCAAGCGAATAATCGATAGCGAAAGCGAGTGAAATTTGAAAGGAGACCATTAGGTCTCCTTTTTTATTGGTTTTTTCTCATAGAAGATAGCCGTCACTATTTGGTATTGCTATGATTGTGGCTATTGCAGCGCTGAAAAGGTTAAATGGATGACTCATAAATTACGCTCGGTCTCGTTAGCGGTGATGACCAGCCTAAGTTTGTTACTGACAGGATGTGTATCGACTCAACCGGCGGCGACGGCGGAGCAGGGCAAGTTGATGGTTGCCCCGGTTATGCCCGATTATAAGCTCGAGGTGACCCTCGCCAGATTAAACGATATCTTGGCCTCGGCCGAGTTGACCCCAGAGCAGCGTGCGCGCTTTCATTATGACCGCGGGGTGATCTACGACAGCGTCGGGCTACGCATCCTGAGTCGCATCGATTTTCATCAGTCGCTGAAGCTGCAACCTAATCTTGCCGATGCCTATAACTTTATCGGCATCTACTACACCCAGGAAGGAGAATTCGAGAGCGCCTATGAGGCCTTCGACGCCGTGCTAGAGCTGTCACCCGATTATGACTATGCCTACCTCAATCGCGGTATCGCTCTCTATTATGGACAGCGCGATGAGCTGGCCGTGGCCGACATGCAGTCTTTCTATCAGGCCAATGAGCAAGATGGCTATCGCGCGCTTTGGCTCTATATTACCGAGTCGAAACTCGATGGCGAGCAGGCGATGCAGCATCTCGCCGCCAATAGAGCCAAGCTGGATGACTCTCAATGGTCGACTACGTTAGTGGACTTCTATTTGGGTAAGGAGAGCCGCGAGCAGGTGTTTGAGGTGGCCAAGCAGGGGCTGAGCCATCCCAACGAGTATGCCGAGCGCCTGTGCGAAGCCTACTTTTATATCGCCAAGATCGCCGAGAAGCAGGGCAATTACAGTGACGCCGCGAACTACTTCCGCCTGGCCTTGGCGACCAACATCTATGATTTTGTCGAGCACAGGTATGCCAGGGTCGAACTGGCGAAGATAAACGAGCTGATTGCTCAGCCCTAGTGCCTGGTTTAGGTTAGCCAAGCCGAACGATTCAGCAACTCAGCAACCTATCACTCTATAAGGCTCGCCATTTTCGGCGGGCCTTTTTACTTAGGTTAGCTGCCTGCCTCAGTTCCGCCGCGCTAAACTAGCCATAGGTCAAGCTTGGCGCTATAATTGCCCGCTTTTAACACTCCATCAAATTCGCAGGTAATCATGTCAGGCTATAAAGTTGAAGTCGACAAGCGTCGTACTTTCGCCATCATCTCGCACCCGGATGCGGGTAAAACCACCATCACCGAGAAGGTCTTGTTGTTCGGACAGGCGTTGCAGAAGGCGGGCACGGTAAAGGGTAAGAAGTCGGGACAGCATGCCAAGTCTGACTGGATGGAGATGGAAAAGGATCGTGGTATCTCGATTACCACCTCTGTAATGCAATTCCCTTACCGCGAGGCCTTGGTGAACCTGCTGGATACTCCAGGTCACGAAGACTTCTCGGAAGATACTTATCGTACGCTGACGGCGGTTGACTCTTGCCTTATGGTGATCGACTCGGCAAAGGGTGTTGAGCAACGCACCATCAAGTTGATGGAAGTCACCCGTCTGCGTGATACGCCGATCGTGACCTTCATGAACAAACTTGACCGCGATATTCGTGATCCTATCGAGTTGATGGACGAGGTAGAGAACATACTGAACATCGCCTGTGCGCCAATTACCTGGCCAATCGGTGCAGGTAAAGAGTTCAAGGGCGTGTACCACCTGCTGCGTGATGAGGTGATCCTCTACCAGAACGGCATGGGTCATACCATCCAGGATTCACGCGTCATCAAGGGCTTGGATAATCCAGAGCTGGATGAGGCAATCGGCAGCTACGCACAAGACCTGCGCGATGAGATGGAGCTGGTGCTGGGTGCCTCTCATGAGTTTGATCTTGAGGCCTTCCTCAAGGGCGAGCTGACACCGGTATTCTTCGGTACCGCGCTGGGTAACTTCGGTGTCGATCATATTCTCGATGGTATCGTCGAGTGGGCGCCGCGTCCTCAGCCGCGCGAGTCGGATCAGCGTAACGTCGAGCCCGATGAGCCTAAGTTCAGTGGCTTCGTGTTTAAGATCCAGGCAAACATGGATCCTAAGCATAGGGACCGCGTCGCCTTCATGCGCGTCTGCTCAGGCCGTTACGAGCAAGGCATGAAGATGCATCACGTGCGTATCGGTAAAGATGTGAATGTAAGCGACGCGCTCACCTTTATGGCGGGCGATCGTAACCGCGCCGAGGCGGCCTATCCTGGTGACATCATAGGTCTGCATAACCATGGCACCATTCGTATCGGCGATACCTTCACCCAAGGCGAGAAGCTACGTTTCACCGGTGTGCCTAACTTCGCACCTGAGATGTTCCGTCGTATCAGGCTGAAAGATCCGCTGAAGCAGAAACAACTGCTCAAGGGACTGGTACAGCTGTCAGAAGAAGGTGCGGTGCAGGTGTTCCGTCCGCTCGACTCTAACGACCTGATTGTAGGCGCCGTGGGTGTGCTGCAGTTTGAAGTAGTTGTGCAGCGTCTCAAGAGCGAATATAAGGTTGAGGCTATCTACGAGGCGATCAGCGTGGCAACGGCGCGCTGGGTTTACAGCAAAGATGCCAAGAAGCTGGAAGAGTTTAAGCGTAAATGCAGCAATAACCTGGCACTCGACGGTGGTGATAACCTCACCTATGTGGCACCGACCATGGTGAATCTGAATCTGTCGATGGAACGTTATCCCGACATAGAGTTCGCCAAGACCCGCGAAAACTAATCAAATGAAAAAGCAGCCTAGGCTGCTTTTTTTATGCATATTTTTTGAGCCCTTCAGTATAGTAATACCAATCGTAGTAAATAATTGATCATTACTAGCTTGTTAAAACGTCCAATAACGGCGTTATTATTTTTGATTGTAGAATAACTACTTATCGAAAAATTCTGCCTTGTTCTCGAACGTTTTTCCTTGGCTATTTCTGATCACTCACTTACCGTGATTGGTATAAAGGTGAGCCATAGAAGTGAGGAGTTAAGATGATAGTCAAATGGTGGCGGGCCTACATCGCCTGGTGCGATCGTATGGGCCTCACGCCCGAGAATCAACGTTGCTGCGCGCCCAAGCTGAGCGATCCCCATTTAGATAAACCAAAGCTAGATAAACCAAAGCTAGGTAAACCAGAGTTAGATAAACCAGAGCTGAAGGACTCAAATTTAAGCTCAAGCTTCCAAGAGGTGCGAGAGCCTCAGCAAGCCCTTCAAGAATCTAAAGAATCTCAAGTGTCTCAAAACCTTAAGGCCAAAGCCGATGATGTCAGCCGCCGATAAGAGAGGCGGTGACGTCGGCGATAATCGCCTAACCGTTATCGACAGTCATGTGCATCTGGATTTTGGCGAATTTGATGCTGAGCGTGAGCTGCTTGTCGAGAGACTCAAGGCCAGTGGCCTTAAAGATGCGGTGATCCCAGGCGTCAGTGCCAGTCAATGGCCTAAGCTGCAGGCGGTCGCCAGCCGCTACGGATTTCACTACAGTCTCGGGGTGCATCCCTGGTATTGCACGGCAGATTGGCGGCAAGATATTGAAAACTTGTCTAAACTGCTTGATGAGCGAGGCGGTGATCCTAAGCTGGTAGCCATCGGCGAATGTGGATTAGATGCCTTACATAAAGCTTCCTGGGAGGCTCAGCTTCCCTGTTTCGAGGCGCAACTGCAGTTGGCACAGCAACACGACTTGCCGGTGATTTTGCATGGCGTCAAGGCCCACAACGAGGTGCTGGCGTTACTCAAGCGCTACCCACTAACAAGAGGAGGTGTGATACATGGCTTTTATGGCTCGATGCAGCTGGCTCAGCGATATGTGGATGCGGGGTATTACCTAGGTATTGGGCATCTGTTGCTGGAGGAAAAAGCGAAAAAATTGCAAGAAACCCTTGTCAAGTTACCGTTAGAACATCTGGTGATCGAGACTGATTTAGCCCTGGTTTCCCAGGTGAAAAAGTCGGACTTTGCCGATAAAACCGGCGGATCCAGCTTAATTTTGCATTTGCTAATTGAGAAAATCGCTAAATTGCAAAAAAAATCTAACGTTCTGGTATCAGAACAAGTGTTCCTAAATACACTGCAACTCTTTGACCTCTAGTTTATTTTTGAAAAAACAGATGTTAATCGCACCAAGTTTTTTTTGTAACACCTTGAAATAAAACTTCAAAAACTTGATCAAAACGACGATTTTAACCATTCGGTCGGGTATAATCTGACAGTGAAAAAGGTTGGTTAACAACATAATTAAAAAGTATTAACAATAGGGTGATGGTTAATGGATATTTTAATGAGTTTAGTAGGGGTGGTCGTCCTACTCGCGATAGGTTTTTTGCTTTCTAACAACAAAAAAGCTATCAACATGCGTACCGTATTTGGTGCACTTGCGATTCAGGCATTCTTTGCAGGTTTCGTACTGTACGTACCTATCGGTAAAGACATTCTAAAAAGTGTTTCAGATGGCGTATCTAGCGTTATCGGTTACGCACAAAACGGTATCGGCTTCCTGTTCGGCGATCTGGCTAACTTCAAAGTGGGCTTCATCTTCGCTATCAACGTACTGCCTGTTATCGTCTTCTTCTCATCGCTGATCGCGGTACTTTACTACCTGGGCATCATGCAGTGGATCATCCGTATCATCGGTGGTGGTCTGCAGAAAGCTCTGGGTACTAGCCGTACTGAGTCTATGTCAGCGACTGCTAACATCTTCGTTGGTCAAACTGAAGCGCCACTGGTTGTTCGTCCATTCATCGCGACTATGACTCAATCTGAGCTGTTCGCTATCATGGTGGGTGGTCTAGCCTCTATCGCTGGTTCAGTATTGGCTGGTTACGCGCAGATGGGTGTACCTATCGAGTACCTAGTTGCTGCATCATTCATGGCTGCACCAGGTGGTCTATTGATGGCTAAGCTAATGCATCCTGAAACAGAGAAAACTGTTAACGAAATGGATGAGCTGCCAGAAGATCCAGACAAGCCAGCTAACGTACTTGACGCTGCTGCTGCCGGTGCTTCATCTGGTATGCACCTAGCTCTGAACGTTGGTGCTATGCTGCTAGCCTTCGTTGGTCTGATTGCGATGATCAACGGTATTATCGGTGGCGTAACTGGTCTGTTCGGTGCGGAAGGTATCACCCTAGAGCTGATCCTTGGTTACATCTTCATGCCACTTGCATTCCTAATCGGTGTGCCTTGGAACGAAGCGCTTATCGCAGGTTCTTTCATCGGTCAGAAGATCGTTGTTAACGAATTCGTTGCTTACCTGAACTTTGCTCCATACCTGAAAGACGTTGCTGACGGTGGTCTGCTAGTTGAAGCGACTAACGCTGTAATGACTGACAGAACTAAGGCAATCATTTCATTCGCTCTGTGTGGTTTCGCGAACCTGTCTTCTATCGCGATTCTACTGGGTGGTCTAGGTGCAATGGCTCCTACCCGTCGTCATGACCTAGCTAAGCTTGGTATCCGTGCGGTAATAGCTGGCTCTCTGGCTAACCTAATGAGTGCAACGCTAGCGGGCCTGTTCCTAGCGTTATAAGTCTCAGGAAATTCCTTGGGGGGATGCCCCTGAACGACGACTCTGCCCAGCAGGGCAGAGTCAGCGTTAACTCAACCATTTTTCAACATATTAGCAACAAGATGACTGTTTATCACTGCTGTTGATGCTTAGTCATGGGTAGATAAACTTCGATCTGGCCGGTGATAAAACACCAATATCAGTGATAAATCAGAAGTTTGTTTTAGTGTTAGAATATTGTGTTCGCATTTTTACATTAATTGTATTGTGATTTAATACAATTTGAGTAAAATGCGGCGCCAACAAAGAAAGAAACGCTGACTCGTAAAGAGCAGTAAAACCATAAAATAATGGGGTTGATGATGAAAAACGTTAAAACTTTAGCTTTAGCCGCTACCGCAGTAGCAGCAATGTCTAGCAGTGCTTTTGCAGCAGATCGTTCAGATCTATACGCTACCGACTACAAGTGGATGCAGTTCAACGCTATGTACTCTGTAGACGAGCTACCAAGCTCAGGTGAAAGCGGACACAACTACCTAGAGATGGAATTCGGCGGCCGTAAAGGTATCGTTGATCTATACGGTTATGTTGACGTGTTCAACCTAGGCAACGAAAAAGCTGGCGACAAGGCACAAGGTTCTGGCGCTAGCAAAATGTTCATGAAGTTTAACCCACGCTTCTCTCTAGATGCGATCACTGGTAAAGACCTGTCTTTCGGTCCTGTTCAAGAGCTGTACTTCTCAACTCTGTTCAACTGGGGTGGCGGAGCTATCGGTGAAGACGTAAACGCTACTTTCTGGGGTATCGGTGCTGACGTAAACGTGCCTTGGTTAGGCAAAACCGGCATGAACCTATACGCTCACTACGACCTGAACAAGAAAGAGTGGAACGGTTACCAGTTCTCTGCTAACTGGTTCAAGCCTTTCTACTTCTTCGAAAACAAGAGCTTCCTATCTTTCCAAGGTTATGTTGATTGGCAGTTCGGTGGTGACGAAGATATGGGTAACGAGTTCGTTCCTATGTCTGACAACGGTGGTGCAGCCTTCTTCGGTCTGTACTGGCACTCTGACAAGTATGCACTTGGCTATGGCCTGAAAGGCTACAAAGACGTTTACCTGCTGAAAGATGGCGCTGGTATCGTTGGCCTGGAAACCACTGGTTGGGGTCACTACTTCACCGCAACTTACAAGTTCTAAATTCAGAATTTTGTAGGTTTGGGAGCCGCCTGAAGGCGGCTCCTCATCTCTCTCTTAGGTTTGTCATGATTGTTTAACCTAAGTGAGTAATCTTTATCTAAGCATGGACTATATTAATAGAGCTTGTTTACATAAAGGTTAGTAGTTTTACGCGCTAAAAAGGATTTTTCGCGGAAAGGCTGGAACACTACTCTACAAAGTATAATTACTTAGTTCCCCCTTCCCGGTCTTCAAGGATTCAAGTCGTGACCCTTGTGTCAGGATCGCCGCTGGTTTCACCAGGGCATTGAATACCTGAATTAGTAAACTTGTTATGTCGTACCGATAAAACAAATTTACGGCAACGCCTGAAGGCCCGGCCATAAATATAATCAGAAGATGCCAACTCTAGGTGCTGCCATACGTCGATTTCTTGTTTCTGAATTTATAATTTACGTTTCGGAGAGCTAATATGAGTGATTTAAAAAAAGCAGCACAGAAAGCCATTGAGCTGATGGATCTGACGACCCTGAACGATGACGATACCGATCAGAAAGTGATTGAGTTATGTCATAAGGCTAAGACGCCTGCAGGCAACACAGCTGCAATCTGTATCTATCCTCGTTTTATTCCTATCGCTCGTAAGACCCTGAATGAAATGGGTTGTGAAGAGATCAAAATCGCTACAGTCACCAACTTCCCCCATGGTAACGATGATATCGCGATCGCCGTGCTAGAGACGCGTGCCGCCGTTGCCTATGGTGCCGATGAAGTTGACGTAGTATTCCCATACCGTGCCCTGATGGAAGGCAACGAAACCGTAGGCTATGAGCTGGTTAAAGCTTGTAAAGAAGCCTGTGGTGACGACGTACTGCTGAAGGTGATCATCGAGTCTGGCGTACTGCAAGACCCAGCGCTTATCCGCAAGGCCTCTGAGCTGTCTATCGACGCCGGCGCCGACTTCATCAAGACCTCTACCGGTAAAGTGGAAGTAAACGCCACCTTGGAAGCCGCCGAGATCATGATGACAGTTATCGCCGAGAAGAACCCTAAAGTTGGTTTCAAACCAGCCGGTGGCGTGCGTGATGCTGCAGCCGCAGAAGAGTTCTTAGGTGTTGCTGAGCGTCTGCTAGGCAAGGGCTGGGCTACTCCACGTACCTTCCGTTTCGGAGCGTCTAGCCTGCTAAACAACCTGCTACACACCCTGGAATTGGCCGAAGCGCCTAAGGGTCCTCAAGGTTACTAAGCGACGCGGTTAGCTTTATTAGTTAAGTGTGATCTAAATCTATTTGATAACGCCAAAACTTGTATATATTGTTCGTAATTAAATTACGGTTTTGGCGTTAAACAAGAGAATTTGTCACTCAAATACGATTTTTTGTGACAAATTTGGAGGCAGTACCATGTTTCTAGCACAAGAGATTATTCGTAAAAAACGTAATGGCGAAGTGTTGTCTACCCAAGAGATCCAATTTTTCGTTCAGGGGATCACCAACAACACAGTTTCTGAAGGCCAAATCGCTGCACTGGGTATGGCGGTCTATTTCAAAGACATGAACATGGATGAACGTATTGCGCTGACCACAGCCATGCGTGACTCTGGCACCGTCCTTAACTGGAAGAACCTCGGCCTCGACGGCCCTATCATCGATAAGCACAGCACTGGCGGTGTGGGCGATGTGATTAGCCTGATGCTTGGCCCCATGGCTGCAGCCTGTGGCGGATATGTGCCAATGATCTCCGGCCGTGGCCTGGGTCACACCGGCGGAACTCTGGATAAGTTCGATGCGATTCCTGGTTACCAGACTGAGCCCGACAGCGACCTGTTCAGAAAAGTCGTTAAAGAAGCCGGCGTCGCCATCATAGGTCAAACTGGAGACCTGGTCCCCGCCGATAAGCGCTTCTATTCTATTCGCGATAATACCGCAACCGTTGAATCCATCTCTCTCATCACAGCTTCTATTCTTTCTAAGAAACTTGCCGCCGGTCTCGATGCATTAGCCATGGACGTTAAGGTGGGCAGTGGCGCCTTCATGCCAACTTATGAGGCCTCTGAAGAGTTGGCTCGCAGCATTACCGCGGTAGCCAATGGTGCCGGTACCAAGACTACTGCTCTGCTGACCGACATGAACCAGGTGCTGGCATCATGTGCCGGTAACGCGGTAGAAGTGAAAGAAGCGGTGGATTTCCTGACCGGTGCATACCGTAACCCACGCTTGTATGAAGTGACTATGGGTCTATGTGCCGAGATGTTGCAGCTAGGTGGCCTGGCCGCCAATGAAGCCGAAGCCCGCGAGAAACTCAACCGCGTGCTGGATAACGGTAAGGCTGCCGATATCTTCGGTCGCATGATTGCCGGCCTGGGCGGCCCAGCCGACTTTATCGAAAACTATGCTAAGTATCTGCCACAGTCGCAGATCATTCGTCCTGTATACGCCGACCGTAGCGGTTTCGCGGCCTCTATGGATACCCGTGAGCTAGGTCTTGCGGTAGTAACCCTAGGCGGTGGACGTCGTAAGCCAGGTGATGCCCTAGATTACAGCGTGGGCTTGACCCAAGTCTGTGCGCTGGGCGATGAGATCACCTCAGATAAGCCGATTGCCATGGTACATGCGCAATCTGAAAGCGCCTTCGAAGAAGCGGCGGCAGCCGTGAAGAAAGCGATTCACATTGGCGATGAAGCGCCAGAGAAAACACCAGAGATCTATCGTTACATTCGTCAGTCAGATCTCTAGGAGAGTATAAGATGAAAAGAACTGTCATTATGATGCTCGACTCTTTCGGGGTCGGTGCAGCAAAAGATGCTGAAGCCTTTGGCGACTCAGGTTCAAACACCTTTGGTCATATTGCTAAGGCATGTGCCGAAGGCAAGGCCAACGACGGTCGTGAAGGCCCGCTTAAGCTACCTAACCTGGCCAAGCTTGGCCTGGCACTGGCCGCTAAAGAGAGCACAGGCAGCTTTGCTGAAGGTTTCGGTGACGATGTCGAAGTGATCGGTGCCTACGGTCATGCCGATGAGCTGAGTTCGGGTAAAGATACGCCGAGCGGTCACTGGGAGATGGCGGGGGTTCCCGTTCTGTATGAGTGGGGCTATTTTAGCGACCTGAAAGACTCTTTTCCTAAAGAGCTGACCGACAAGATCCTTGAGCGCGCCGGTCTATCAGGCTTCCTGGGTAACTGCCACGCCTCAGGCACGGCGATTCTCGAAGAGCTAGGCGAAGAGCATATGACCTCTGGTCTACCTATCTTCTATACCTCGGCGGACTCTGTGTTCCAAATCGCCTGTCACGAAGAGACATTTGGTCTGGAAAACCTCTACACCTTGTGTCAAATCGCTCGTGAAGAGCTTGAGCCATACAACATCGGCCGCGTTATCGCCCGTCCATTCGTTGGCACAGGCCCAAGCGATTTCGCCCGTACCGGTAACCGTAAAGATTACGCGGTCGAGCCACCATCAAAGACGGTTCTCGATAAGCTGAAAGAGGCCGGTGGTGAAGTGGTTAGCGTGGGTAAGATTGCCGATATCTATGCGCACTGCGGTATCACCAAGAAGGTGAAGGCCACAGGTTTGGAAGCTCTGTTCGATGCGACCCTGGAGCAGGTGAAGCAAGCCGGTGACCGTACTATCGTGTTCACTAACTTCGTCGATTTCGACTCTCACTACGGCCATCGCCGTGACATCGCCGGTTATGCCCGCGCGCTGGAGTACTTCGACAGCCGTCTGCCAGAGATGTTGGCGCTGCTGGGTGAAGAGGATCTACTGCTGCTGACCGCAGACCATGGTTGCGACCCAACCTGGCAGGGTACAGACCACACCCGTGAGCGCGTGCCAGTACTTGCCTATGGCGCAGGTCTAGCACCTGGTTCACTGGGTCGTCGTAACAGCTTTGCCGATATCGGTCAGAGCATTGCGAGCTACTTCGGTCTAGAGCCTATGGAATACGGCGAGTCATTCGTCGCCTAGACAATAAGGATGACTTAAGGTCATCCTGCTACAATATTATGATTTGGTGGCTTAAATTGGGCCACCGCTACTAGAAAAAGACTTAAGTCTAAAAATAGGGGTTATATAGATGGCTACACCACACATTAATGCAGTCGACGGTGCATTCGCTGATACAGTGTTATTCCCAGGCGACCCGCTACGTGCTAAATACATTGCAGAAACTTTCCTTGAGAACGTTGAGCAAGTCACCGACGTACGTAACATGCTAGGTTTCACAGGTACTTACAAAGGCGTTCGTATCTCTGTGATGGGTTCAGGCATGGGTATCCCTTCTTGCTCTATCTATGCGACTGAGCTGATCAAAGACTACGGCGTGAAAAACCTAATCCGCGTGGGTACTTGTGGTGCGATCAGCACAGACGTTAAAGTACGCGACGTGATCATCGGTATGGGTGCTTGTACCGATTCTCAAGTTAACCGTCTACGCTTCAAGGGCCAAGACTTCGCCGCTATCTGTGACTACAGCCTGTTGAGCGCAGTGGTTAAGGCAGCCGAAGAGAAGGGTACTAAGTACCGCGTTGGTAACGTATTCTCTGCCGACCTGTTCTACACGCCAGATCCAGAAATGTTCGACGTGATGGAAAAGATGGACGTGCTAGGCGTTGAGATGGAAGCCGCTGGTCTATACGGTGTTGCTAAAGAATTTGGTGCTAAGGCGCTATGTGTGGTGACAGTATCTGACCATATCCGTACCGGTGAGAAGACCTCTTCTGACGAGCGTCAAACTACCTTCAACGAAATGATCGAAATGACACTGGAAGCGGCTATTACTCTGTAATTATCACGCGAGTGTTTAATAAAAACGGGCCAATTGGCCCGTTTTTTTATGTCTGTTTCAAGGTTTCTCTGACCAGGGCATTACTGTGATCAAGGCTTCCCTCTGATCAAGGTTTTTGTCTGACTAGGGCTTTCCTCTGACTTAGCCTTTCATCTGACTAAGAGTTTCCTCTGTTTAAACCTGGCTTAAGCTGAGCGTGAGTCTTATCTGTATCCTTCGCCGGGTGACGCCTTCTTAATTGCCTTGTTTCTTATCACCGCCTGCATCTGGGGCTGAGTCGTCGCTCTCCTGCGCGTCATCCGCTCCCAGGGTGGCGGCGATTTTCTTACCGATTTTGCTCTTGGTCTTGCGGCGCTCGAAGTCGGCTCGTTTAAAGGAGAGGGCGCGGGAGAGCAACATGCCGATGAGGCCTGCGATGATCAACATCATCTGCTGCTGTTCCATGTTGAGCTGGTGCGCCTCCTTGATCTCATTGAAGAAGCGCTGCGGCACCAGACGCACCTCTATGTAACCTAGGTTCTTATCATCCTGCAGCACCGCCTCTACATAGGGCGGGTAAGGCGCCAGCAGGGCCTTTAGCTCTTCCGATTCCGGCTCCAGCTGCTCGTTGGTGACGCTCTGAGCGAATGCCAGGCGCTGTCCCTTCTCGCTGAAGATGGTGGCCGACATCACCTTAGGATCCAGCACCAGGGCGCTGGTGAGCCATTGTAGCTGCTCATCGTTTTGCAGCTGCAGCGCCGGGGCGGCGCCATAGGCGGTCTGCTGCACTAATAATCGTGCCATCTTTTGGGTTTGGGACTTTAGAAGCTGCTGACCTTGTAGTAGGCTAGTTTCCCATAATTGGAACAGGCCCACCATGAGGGCGACCGCCACAGCAATCTGCAGTAGTCGCGTCAGCCTCTGGGTCTTTTTGAGTCCTTTAAGAAAAAACACTTTGTACCTGAAGATGATAAGGGTTTTATTAATCATAATGGATTATCCTCTAACCCGATACCCGGAGACGCACGACTAATGGCAAATCAGCAACAAAATCCTCTGTTTTCATGGCTCTATGATGAGGTTAGCGCGAGTATCACCCTGGATGGCTGTCTGTTTTCACGCCATGAGGAAGCAAGCGCCCCCAACGCTGATTTTCGCCTGCGCCTGGTCTATCTGGGCTCTCAGTGTCAGGTGATTATCGCCGAGCAGCTCTTGTCCTGTGCAGCGTCTGTGAGCATCGCCCTTATCACCCGCCAAAACGATCTTACCTGTATCGAGCTCTGCCTCGACAAGCAGGCGGGGCAGCAAGTCTGTGATGCGCTCGGCGAGCGAGACGATATCGAGCTGCTGCATATCGGCGCAGAGCAGCCTAGGCTGGATAGGCCCGGTCTACTCGTGATGGACATGGACTCGACGGCGATTCAGATAGAGTGTATCGACGAGCTGGCGGCCATGGCCGGCGTTGGCGAGGCGGTGGCTGAGGTTACCGAGCGCGCCATGCAGGGCGAGCTGGATTTTGAGCAGAGCCTGCGTGAGCGGGTAGCCAAGCTGGCGGGCGCCGATGCCGGTATCATAGATACCCTGTGTAGCAAGCTGCCGCTGATGCCTGGGCTGGAGGCCATGGTGGCCGAGCTCCAGGATTATGGCTGGCGCCTGGTGTTGGCCTCTGGCGGCTTCACGCCGTTTGTTGGGCACCTCAAGCAGCAGTTAAACCTAGATGCCGCCTATGCCAACGAGCTGGTGATCGTCGAGGGTAAGCTCAAGGGAGAGGTGATAGGCACTGTGGTCGATGCCCAGTTCAAAGCCGATACCGTGCTACGCAGCGCCGAGGGCTGGCAGATCCCTGTGGGTCAACGCCTGGCTATAGGCGATGGCGCCAACGATATCCCCATGGTGCAGGCGGCCGACTTTGGCATCGCCTATCATGCTAAGCCTAAGCTAAAGGCGGCAGCCGATGCGTCCATTGCCAAGTTGGATCTAAGGGTACTGCCCTACATGTTGGTGAACCTGGCCTAGGCGGAATTCTCGGCCGAATCTAACTCAACATCAAAAGGCTCGCCCTGTGCGGGCCTTATTTTATCTCGACTAGAATGGCTAAGTTTCTGCCTGATCGAATCTAAAGCTCGCGTTTAAAATCATCCTTTTATCTTTGATCTTCAAGTCATAATTTTAAAACACTTGTTTAAGATGGCTTCAGGCCTGTTTGAGTCCTGTTTTTCTCTCGCTTTGCTCTTGTGTTACTCCTTTAAAGTCAGTACTTTAAATCAAATTTTACTGGGATGTTTTCAGTGTCAACTCTGATCCAAGAATCACGTTTTATTCCCTATCGTCAGGGACAACTCCACCTGCGCCTGCTCAAACGGCCCGATGCCGACATGAGTCGGCCACCCATACTGATGCTTCATGGCGCCATGTCTAACGGCCGGGTCTTCTATAGCGATAAGGGCAGGGGGCTTGGCTGCTACCTGGCCGAGGCGGGCTTCGTGGTTTATGTGCTCGATACACTGGGGCGCGGTTTGAGTACACCAAAATTGAGCACAGGCGCCAGCCATGGTCAGGGTGAGGTGATCCGTGAACAGCTTCCTCTGGTACAGCACTATATTTTGTCTCAGCATCCCGAGGCTCATCAGGTGCATTGGTGCGCCCACTCCTGGGGGGGCGTACTGATGGCCAGCGCCATCGCGCGTTTCGATTTCTTTCAGACCAGTGTCGCGTCTTTGCTGACCTTCGGCAGCAAGCGTGCCATCAAGGTGCGCTCCCTTAAGAAGTGGCTGATGGTGGATCTGGTATGGAACAAACTGGCGCCGGCGATTGCCGCCGGTCATGGCTATCTGGCCGCCGATCGCTGGCGCATGGGGATGGATAATGAGACCAGGGCCTCCTTGTCCCAGAGTATCGACTGGGTCAGAGGCGAGTGGATTGATCATGACGATGGCTTCGATTACGCCAAGGCGGCAACTGCCTTAGGGGCAAAGCAGGGCTGGCCTAAGAGCTGGTTTATTGCTGGCAAGGGGGATCAGGTGCTGGGTAATCCGGCCGACGTGCAGCGCATGATTAAGGAGTGCTATATCAAGCCGGTGACCTATACCTTACTCAGCAAGGCCAATGGCAACCGCCACGACTATGGCCACGCCGAGATGCTGACCCACAAGGATGCCACAGAGGATCACTTTCCCCAGGTGCTGAGCTGGTACCAAGCGCTCTAGCCTCGGCTGTTACTCTTTTTGCGGCTCAAGCAGCTCTGGATAGCGCAGCATCACCTCGTCCGTGATGTCCAGCAGCTCACCAACCCCTATGATGTGCCACATCAGCTGCTCCAGCTTCTTGGCCTTGTGCTGGGCATGTAGGCCAATATATTCCAGCTCGCGCTTGATATAATTGATATCCGGCTTACCGGCGGCGCCGCGGTAGACGCGAAGCGCCATGAAGCGTCCCAGGTTCTGGCTCTGTCTGATGAAGTGTAGCTGGGCCTGTTGATCGCCAATCTCCCTTGGCGGCACGCATTTTATCTTGATGCGTCCCTGAGACTGGCGGGAGATCTGTACATAGGTCTCGAAAAACTCGAGTCCGTGTTGCGGCTTCATCTGACGGATAGGGGTGATGAAATCCTCTTTGAGGCGCCCCTTGTCCAGCAGAGCACTGAGGTCATATTTCAATGCCTCCTGGGTGGCCGCCGCGAAGAGGTCGGCGATGGCGTTGGAATGTTTACTCACCCCTAATACGCTGAGTTTGGCCGACTTTGCCGTCTTCTCGATGAAGTAAGGGACGGAGGCCAGCTCACGCATCAGCAGGTTCTTCAGCCCGTCCGAGAGCTCCTTCATGTCGCTGTTGGCCTCGGTCAGCTTTCTCAGCTTGTCACGGTTGGCCTCGATGAGGCGGCTGAGGAAGGCGACGCCGACATGGGGCGTGTGGCCGACCATGGCGGCGAGGTGTATGGTGACGCCGTTCTTGCGGGTGCGGATCAGTCGATAGGGCAGCTGCGCCAGCCGCGTCTTACCCGCCAGATGTTGCAGCTTGGGAAAGGCGACCATCACAGGGGCCGTGGTATCGAAGTTGGCCGGCTCATCCAGGGTAACCTGCAGCCCCTTGCCCGAGATATCTAAGGTGAAACCGTGGTGAGTCTGCTTGCCCTGGCTGACGGTGACCAGCGTCTTGAAGGAGAAGCGCGCCTCGTTACGTCGCTCGGTAAATTGCAGCGACAACAGCTTGATCTGATCTTCCAGCAGCTTCTCCTGTCCGAAGCGTTTCAGCTCGTTGGCCTGATGGCCTTTGGCATCCCAGGCCTCATATTGCGGCAGCACCTCCTCGTTGGTGAGATCGATCAGCTGCAGCACATGGGTGAAGCACTTGAGCTGGGCCTCGGTCAGCGAGGCGTAATAGCTGGAGTCACCGGGTAAAATACTGGATTTATAGGAGATCTCATGGTCTATCTCATGACAGGCCAGCTTGAAGATGCGCCAACTGGCCTTAGTAGCACCAAAGCGCAGGAAGAGACCGAGCAGATCGCTCTGTTTTAGCTCGGCCAGGCTGGCGGAATAGAAGAAGATCGCCCCCTGTGCCTGAAAGGTAAAACAGAAAAACAGGTTGTGATCTGGGTCTTGAGGTGCATTAAACAGCGCCTGTAACCGCTCATGGGTCAACATGCCGCCGAGCTGGCTGACCGACTTCTCGTCGACAAAATACTGCTGCAGCTTCTGGTTGTCGCGGCTCAGCAGCTTGTGGGTGATGCGATGCTGACTATCCTTAAGCTCCACATATAGCGGTAGGTGGGGCAGATGGGGCAGATAGTGACGCTCGAAGCCCAGTCCTGTGGCGGCGACCAGTATGTCGTTGATATCCACCTTGTAGCGAAACTTGTAGCCCTGGATTAGGTTGGCCAGCATGTCCGACAGGGCGTCGCTGCCGCCGACACGCTTGAGACGCATCCAGCTGAACTCGTGATTACTCTCGACATCGACCACCTGATACTCCACCCCTTTCTGTAGGTCATCGAAATAGTATTCGGCGCTCAGCTCCAGTAGCTTGACGATAAGCGGCTGTTCAGGATTGAGGCCGTGATCGACTGGCAGGCGAATGCGGGCGCCGCCGACCGAGAGGTCGACCGTGATCCCTTTTACCTCGCTGCGTCCCGGCTGCAGCACGCCGATGCGGATCGCATAGTTCATCCGCTCTTCGGAGCGATTGAAGTAGCTGCCTAAGATGGCGCCGCTGGCCACATAGGGGGTGAGGGCAGTGTCGGCCCCTTGATCGCCTTCGCGCGCGCGTTGCCGGCGCAGCTTATGCCCCTCGACCACCTGCTCGTATACCCCAAGGGTGTACTGTCCCTGATACAGGGCCAGGGCCTGAATAAAGTTCTCTTTCGCCGGGGTATCGATAAAGTGAGTCTGGGCGCCGCTGTTAAAGGGGGCGCAGGGCAGTTCGGATCTGTCCCTGAGATCGATAACCCGGGTACAGGGAGAGGAGAGGCGGTTGAGCTCCATCTTGAGCAGAAAACGGGTCGAATTAGACTCGCCTGAGGTCAGATGTTCAAACAGCTCCTGGAAGTTGGTCTCCATCAGCAGGGGTTTTAACTGTTCGATCAATGCCTTATGTTGCTCTAGACTCATGGATAATATCTTTTCGACTCATAGTGGATGGCGCGGCTTATCTTCATGTGTCGGCAGCTTAGGTAAAAACTTGATAGCCTTTTGTTTATTCAGCACAATTTGCTAACGCTGCGGCGGACACTTTGGTTGAAAGCTCTAACGCCAGTGTAAGGCATTTTAGCTCCCTTGTGGGAATCATTTTACTGCAGAGCGATAACGCGGATTGGCGTATGCACACTACAGCCGCTCAAGATACTCATGTAGAATGCCTGCATGGAAAAGGGCCTTTCTGGTCTGCGCGTGCAGATGCAGCAGAGTCCGGACATTGATGAGATGACAAACAGTTAAGCTATGGCGAAGAATAAAACAGCATATGTGTGCAGCGAATGTGGTCAGGACTTTCCCCGCTGGCAGGGGCAGTGTAATGCCTGCGGCGAGTGGAACACCATCTCTGAGGTGAGGCTGGCACCGGCTAAGTCAAGCGCCGGCTCCGTGGCCGGTTATGCGGGGGCCGTCGGTGGCGGTTCGAAGAAGCTTAGCGAGGTGGAGGAGTTCGAGGCCAAGAAGCTGCTTACCGGCATTGGTGAGCTGGACCGGGTGCTGTGCGGCGGGCTCACCACGGGCTCGGTCAACATCATCTCGGGGGATCCCGGCGCCGGTAAGACGACCATATTGTCGGATCTGGTGTCGCGCATGTCCCAGCTGATGCCCTCGCTCTACTGTACCGCCGAGGAGTCGCTGTCGCAGTTTAAGAACCGGGTCAATCGCCTCAGGCTGGACTGCAACGAGGAAAACCTCTACCTGATGGCCGAGACCAATGTGGAGGCGATCATCGCCGAGCTGGAGGCCAAGCAGGTCAAGTTTGCGGTGATCGACTCGATTCAGGCCGTGGTGACGGATCTGGCCAACGGCAGTCCCGGCTCGCCATCTCAGGTCAAGGGCAGTGCCCAGGCGCTGACCCAATACTGTAAGCAGAACAATGTCACCATGTTCTTGGTCGCCCACGTGAACAAGAACAACGAGACGGCAGGCCCGCAGACCCTGATCCACATCGTCGATTGCCTGACGCATCTCGAGTGTAACGATGGCCAGGTGCGCACCCTGAGGGCCAACAAGAACCGTTTCGGCGACGTGGATACCGTAGGCATCTTCAGGATGACGGAGCGGGGCATGTTAAGCGTCGATAACCCCAGCGAGATCTTCCTCTCGGGCTCGACTACCGAGTCCCCCGGGGCAGCCATCACCTGTATCCGCAAGGGCAATCGCAACCTGTTGCTGGAGATCCAGTGCCTGACCACTGAGGCTGAGGGGGAGTTTCCCCAGCGAGTCTGTGTTGGCCTGAACATGAACCGTATCAAGATGTTGACCGGGATTTTACGTAAACATACCCGCACCAAGATCTATCACGACACCTATTTCAATCTGGTGGGCGGGCTCAAGATAGACGAGTCTGAGACCTGTATCGACCTGGCGCTGGTGGCTGCGCTGCTGAGCAGCCTCAACGAGTTCGTGGTGCCGCGCACCACCTGCATTATGGGTGAGCTGAGTCTTAACGGCGATGTGCGCCCCATCGACAGCGGCGTGCCCAGGGTGAAGGAGGCGGTGCAGCATGGCTTCACCGAGATCTTCATTCCGTTTCGCAACTATCATAAATCGATGGAAGGTCTGGGCGCCAAGATCAACCCCATCAAGACGATACACGAGCTACTAGAGCTGATCTGTTAAGGTGAACGGACAGCGAGAGGAAACCCATGCATATACGTAGCGAAGCACCCGGTGATATCGCCGCTATAGAAGAGATCACCAAGGCCGCCTTTCTCGAGGCGCCCCACACAGACCATACCGAGCATCTTATCGTTAACGCCCTGAGAGATGCAGGTGCGCTGGCGATATCGTTAGTGGCCGAGGTGCAGGGAAAGATAGTGGGGCATGTCGCCCTGTCCAGGGTAACCATCTTCGATGGGAGCCAAGACTGGTATGGACTCGGCCCCATCTCGGTATTGCCCGAGCGTCAGGGAGAGGGGATCGGTAGCGCCTTGATGGGCGCCGCGCAGGAGGCGCTCGATAACGCAAGTGCCCATGGCTGCGTGTTACTGGGCGAGCCTGAGTTTTATCAGCGTTTCGGCTTTGCCCCCAAGGCAGGGCTTATTCTGCCCGGCGTGCCCGAGGCTTATTTTCTCGCATGTAAACTGCGCGGCGAATGGCCTCAGGGCGAGGTGAGTTACCATGATGCCTTTCAGGTAAGGGATTAAGCTAACGGCCCAGATTAAAAAACGGATCCGTTTAGATAAAAAAAGCCTCCGATATCGGAGGCTTTTTTGCGCTTAGGGTCTGTTAGCTACACTTGCCAAAGGTTGGTGCGGCGCGACCTTCGTGAGCATCGACTGAGAGGTTTGCACAGACCGGCTCTTTGCCAACGCTAACCTCTGCGAAGTTGAACTTAATCTGATGGCCTTCATACAGGTCTGAGTAGACGGTGTCGCCGTTCTTCAGGTTGTACTGTACGGTGAAGAAGGTTGGGAACACGCCGCCTTCTTCCGCAATCTTAGGACCATCGACGAAAGGTGCCTGGACTGATTGTGGGATGGCTACCGCGCTGTGGAAGGCCAGTAGCTGCGCCGCCATAGTCTGCTGATAGGTCATGTTTTTAAAGTCCTGGCTTTCTGCATGGTGCAGGCCGCGCACATAACGTGACAGTGGCGAGTAATCTGCAGGGAGTTTAGTGCCCAGCGCACTGCGGTCGATCGTCTTAGAGAACTCCAGGTGATCCTGGAACAGGGGCTCGTTGGTGACGAAGCGCAGTTCATCGTTGGTGCTACCACGCCATACCTTCAGCTTACCACCTGCGTTGAGCTGGATGAGGGCCACGTTGCCTTCGTTATCGCGCAGGTTGAAGTGACCGGGTACCAGATGTTCCATGTCCATCATAGGATCCGAGAAGGCTGGCTGCCATTCGCCTTTTTCCAGGCCGTCGATAGCTTCGGCAACGGTTTTGTAGTTTGAGGTGATGTAGGTGGCGAGCAGGCCGTTGTTGACCGCTGGGGCACCATTATCATTGTCTTTGTGCATTGTCAGGAACGGCTTGCTGGCTTCCTGATACTGGCCATGTACCGACAGGCCTTGATCGTTGATGGCATCGTAGGCAGTGCCATGGAAGATAGGGTTGTCAGACAGTGACATTGACTTGTACTTGGTGGTCCAAGTGGCCTGAGTCTTGTAGCTAGGCGCCTTGGAGCTGATTTCTACACCAGCTGGAATGATCTTGGCGCGAGCTTCCACGTGAACATCCCAGTCTAGTGAGCGGGCGACTAGCGTGCCATAGTCTGTGGTGGCTGAAACGCTAGAGCAAGCTGAAGCGGTTTGTACTGCACCGATTGTCATAAGCGCGACGATGCTGGCTGCGACGATTGATTTTTTCATGATGAGTGCCTCGTTTGGTTGAACCTAAAATGGGTTGGTTTCTCGGCTAGGTCTTGCCTATGGGTCTAGAATAGGCTCAAAACCTGATAGTTAATAACTAATAACTATTCGATATTCGAATATGTTGGTTTGATTCACGCCGAGCGTTTAGGGAGGCTTTTAGCTGTGCTTTGGCGAGCCTTAACGCGCGTTTTTAAATGAGTGGTTAAGCGAGTTACTAAGAGAGTTATAAAGAGAGTTAAGGAAGTGCTTAAGCGGGTGACATAGTGAGTTATTCGGTGGTTGTGGGGGAGGCGAGCTTGCGGCCCATTGACAGGAGAGCATAGAGAGTTAACTCATGGCGCCCGCATCGGGTAGTGCCAGGGTTAGCAGCTAGCCCAATGGTTAGAGCGAAGGCAAGTTGCGCCAGATCGAAAAGAGGACCCTAGGTCCCCTTTGCGTTGCATTCATTGAAGCCTGGTGCGTTCAAGTTAAGTGCGATTGGCTAAGTGCGCTCAAGCTAAGCTCATGGCTGTCAGGAGAGCGCATCAGCCCTGATCATGTACCTCGATAAACATCTTGAGTTCACGGTCGAGCAGAGAGGCATCGCCTGTGTTGAGCTCGAGCATGCGCCTCAAGTGGCTGATGCTGTCGATATCGATATGCAGGCATTCGAGGCCGAGTTGGCCATCTTGACGGTGGATCACCTGGGTCTCCATGGTGACCTCGACATCCGAGCCTTCCAGGGTGAAACTCAGGAGTATTGGCGCCGGATTTGGCGCGAACTCTTGGGGCAGCTCGACCAGGGCACCATTCAGGCTAAGATCGTGCAGCTTGGTCGACCACACCTTATCCTCTTGGGTGAGCGTCGCATCGACATCGAAGAAGATGCGCGAAAATTGCCGCCGTTCATTCATAACCTGTCCTAGCCTCAAGTGTGAGCGTAATGTTAATAAGGTAAGCATAAGCTAACATGACCCGGGTGTAAAAATCTTGATTTATATTTAGCTTTAGTGACTTGTGCCAAAATCTATTTGCATTGAGCGTGAGATCTGATAGGTAGCATAGGCCTTAATAGCAGGGACGCTATGGCGGCTAAAAACCGCGCCAGATCTCATAATTGAGATAAAGCTGATATGCAATTATGAAAAATTGTGAATAATAGCCTTAACCTTTATTTAACGCGTCTGGGAGCGGGGTCATGGCCCTAACTTCATTACAACCTTGTGTGCTTGTGGTCGATGATGAGGCGGTGATCCGTGCTCGCCTGAAGGGCTATTTCGAGAAAGAGGGTTATCGGGTGCTCGAAGCCGCCGACGGTGAAGAGATGTGGCAGCAGTTTAGTCAGCAGCATATCGATCTCGTGATGTTGGATATCAACCTGCCCGGCGTCGATGGCCTCAGCCTGACCCGCGAACTGCGCAGCCGATCCGAGGTAGGCATCATACTCGTGACCGGGCGCGACGAGGCGATCGATAAGATCATCGGCCTGGAGATGGGCGCAGACGATTATGTGACTAAGCCGTTTGAGCTGCGTGAACTTCTGGTGCGGGTGAAGAACTTGCTCTGGCGTATCTCTTTAGTGAAGAAGGCGCAGCAGCAGGCGATTGCCGAGCTGGAGCGCTGTGACGATCTCATCGAATTTGAAGATTACAGCCTGGCCCTCAACAGCCGCAGGCTCTCTCAGGGCGAGTCGGTGATCAAACTCACCAAGGCGGAGTTTGAGCTGCTTAGCGCCTTCGTGCTGCACCCACAGCAGGTGCTGAGCCGTGAACGCCTGATGCAGCTGACCAGCCACCGTAATCAGGATGTCAACGACAGAACCATAGATGTGATCATCCGCCGTCTGCGTAACAAGCTACATGCGGAACTCTTCGTTACCGTCCACGGCGAGGGCTATCTGTTCTCCGCAAAAGTAGAAGATTAGGGTATAAGACTAGGGTTGAGGAGTCGCCTTCGGCGTCTCGACCCGGTAGATGGGGTAAAAGTCCGCCGGCGCCAGGCTGTCGGTCAGCTGCTTCATCTGAATATTGTCTGGAGTAAGCCCCTTTATCTTGGGGCCTATATCGCCAAAGGGGGCTGCGCCCTCAAGTTCCCGCACCACCACATCTATCGCTAATTTCCCCTGCAGCACCACCTGATCGTCGCTACTAAAGGCGACCCTATGGCGGTAAAGCCCACGCAGGGTGGCGGGTGAGAGATAGCTGCTCACCAAGGCTATGCCTTGAGCTGTGTCCTGTTGCGCCAGGGCGCCGATGGCGGCCTCGATGGCCACGGCGCTGCCCAGTATATAGTCTGGCCTGTGATCCTTGAGCAGATGATGTAGCTGATCCCGATAGAGATCGCGATTGTTATCGGCGTGGCGGTTGGAAGAGATGGTCACACTGCTGCCCTTAAGCGCCGCCATGATCCCTTGCTCGACCCAGGTGCTGCCCCCGAGTTTCTCTGGGCCGAGCAGCAGTGCCAGTTGCACAGCCTGGCCGGTGTTAGTCTTGTCGGTATTAGCCTTGGCCGGCGGTTTTGCTGTGGTGCGGTGAATATAATCGCCGGCATGCCAGCCCATCTGATACCAGTTGACGCCTATGCGGGTGCTCACCAGGGGGCTGTCGAGGCGGTTGACTAGGGCCAGCATGGGCTTGCCTATCTGTCCCTGATACTGTTTCAGTAGCTCAGGGTCCACAGTGCCCAGTAAGATGGCGTCGAAATCGGATTTCATGCAGTGTTCTAGCTGCTCGAGCTGCTTCGCCTTGCCATAGTAACTGCCGGCCTCAAACAGCTCCAGGGCGACTCCCAACGTTTGCGCCCGGGTCACCAGGCCATAGTCTATGCCAATCCAGTAGGCGTCTTTGAGGTGGGGCACCAGGGCGCAGAGTCGCCAGGGCCGTTTCGCCACACTCAGGGGGCGATAGGTGAGCGACTCCACCTGCTGGAGCTTGGCGTTATAGGGGGTGCGCTGCTCCAGTGACCAGGTCTCAACTGCATTGGCCGTCACCGATATCGAAAAACTGGCGGCGATTGCCAGCCCATGGAGGCAAGCCCAGAGGGAAAAGGCGCGGAAAAAGGGAGATTTATTATGCTTCACCACAGGGCACTCAGTATAATGTAACCAGACGCATGTCATTGATTCATTGTAACAGTTAAACGGGAGCCATGTGGGCGCTTTATCACTCTCGGGGAAAAGTTTAGTCGGCCGTCTCATGCTGGCCTTTAGCCTGCTGGCGCTGCTCCTGCTCATGCTGGTGAGCCTGGGCAGCGTATCCCTCTACTGGGTGAAGGCCGCCGACAAATACCTCTATGAGGAGGCGCTGCCCGCCTCGGAAGCCGCGCGCCAGTTGATGCAGTCGGTCAGCGCCCTGCAGGAAAACGCCCAGGCCTTAGAGCGGGCCCAGGAGGAGGCGGAGCGCGCCTTTCTCGGGCGCAAGCTATCCATCGAGAGCAGCAACCTGCTCGGCGCCATCGCCCGCCTCAAGTCGCTTAACCTTCAGGGCGACAGCCAACTAGGCCCCAGGGCGGCCGAGATCATCCACGACTTGACTCAGCTAGGCCATCAAGTGGGCGAGCGTCTGGCCCTCGCCAAGCAACTCAGGGGCGATGGTCAGGCTCTGGTGGATGCCTCCGGACGGGCTATCGAGCTGCTGGAGGCCGAGCTGGCTGTCGTCGATTCCGCCGTGTTGGCCAAGCTGAGCCTAGCCTATCCCGAGGTTGCCGGCACAGCCCAGAGCGGCTATCTGCTCGATACCATCATAGAGAAGGATCTCGATATTCAGGCGCGTCTCAATCGCGCCCTGGCCCTCATTCATCACCTGGCGCTGGTGGGCCAGCTGCTGCAATCGCCCGAGCAACATCTGGGGCTGAGCAAGGTGCTGGTCAGCATGTCGCGGGTGCTGACCGAGCAGGGCGGCGAGTATCGATTGCAGCCAACTGAGGCCCGGGGCGGCATGCCTGGCAATGAGCTCGCCAGCGCCACCAGCGATGTTATCCTCGGCATCAATCAACCTAATCTTATGCCGCTCGAGCTGCTCAAGGGCGTGGTGCGTGACCCTGTGCGGGCCACAGAGCTGGCCCATGAGCTGGCGATACTGCGCGGCGTCGGCGATAAACTCACGCTGCAGCGCCGCTATGCCGGGGTGCTCGCTTCCCAGACGGCGCAGCTTCAGACACTGAGTGACAAGCTGAGCCAGCTCAACACCCAGGTCGATGCGGCCATGACGGCCCAGCAAAGCCAGGCGGAGCAGGCCAGGGGGGATTTTCTTCGCCAGCTCTTCTGGGCCAAGGCGGGACTCTGGGGCACGGGGTTATTGATGCTGGTGTTGATTCTGCTGGTGGTATACCGGGTGATCTACAAGGGGATCGCACTTAGACTACACGAGGCGACCGACGCCCTGTCACGGCTGAGCCGAGGGGATACTCAGGTGGCGCTGGACCCCCATGGCGACGATGAGCTGACTGCCATGGCCTCGGCCATCGATGCCTTCAAGCAGAAGACAGATCACAATCAGCGTCTGCAATCTGAGCTGCAGGAGACGGCCTCCGAGTTGTCGGCCCACAAGGCATCGCTGGAGACGACGGTGCAAGAGCGTACCCAGGAGCTGGCCCAGGCCAATCGCCGTCTCGATGCCGAGGTGCAGGGCCATGCCCAGGCGAGACAGATGGCCGAGGCGGCCGACAAGGCCAAGTCCCTCTTCCTGGCGACCATGAGCCATGAGATCCGCACCCCCCTCAACGGCCTGCTCGGCACCCTGACTCTGCTGGGGGAATCTGAGCTGCCCACGGCCCAGAAGCAGATGCTGGCCCTGTCCCAGTACAGCGGCGCCCTGCTGCAGACTGTGCTGAACGACATCTTAGATTTCTCCCGCCTGGAGCAGGGCAAGCTGAGCAATGAGCCGCGCCCGGTTGCCATCAACGAACTGCTCGACGAGGTGGTCTCCATCATGCTCGCCGGGGCGGGCAACGCCGGCCTGTCGCTGCGTCTGGAGCGAGACCGCCTCCCCGAGTGGATCAATATCGATGGCCCAAAGCTGCGCCAGGTGCTGTTTAATCTGCTGGGCAATGCCATCAAATTTACCCCGACGGGGGAGATCTGTCTGCGGGTGAGCCAAGCAGGGGCGCGCCTTAAGTTTACCGTGAGCGATACTGGCCTTGGGATCCCCGAGGACGCCAAGGCGCGACTGTTTATCGCCTATAGCGCCCAGCCCAATCAGGGACGCAGCCGTGGCACGGGCCTAGGACTGGCCATCAGCAAGGAGCTGGTCACCCTGATGGGGGCCGGCGATGAGGGGCTCTGGGTCGAGACCGAGGTGAACAAGGGCAGTACCTTCGGCTTTAGCCTGCCCTCGGAGGCTTGTGAGGCGCCCGTGTTAAGCGCTACCGATATCATCCCGCAGGTCGCACCAAAAAGAGTGCTGGTGGTGGAGGATAATCAGGTCAATGCCATGGTGGCCCAGGGCTTCCTGGCGCACCTTGGCCACGAGGCGGTTTTGGCGCCAAGCTGCGCCGAGGCCATGGCGGTTTTCGAGGATAAAGACGCGGGTTTTGATGCCGTGATGCTGGATATTCAGCTCAGCGATGGCTCTGGCATAGATCTCCTGAGTCAGCTCCGTGAGCGCGCCGCGAGTGATGTGCTGTTTGCCGCCTTCACCGCCCAGTTGCAGCCACAAGATCTCGAAGTCTATCGTGAGGTAGGATTCGATGAGATCTTGGCCAAGCCGCTCAACATGCAGGCCCTGATGTGCTGGCTAGGGCGGGCGTCCAAAGTATCGGCTCCTGTCGCCAAAGGAAGCGAAGAGGCCGAAGAAACACAAGAGGCCGAAGCAGTAGTATTAGTCGAATCTGGTGAAACGTCGGCGGAGGCTATAGAAAAGAATGATCCTCTGCTGAATGCCCCTCTGCTGAATGCCCCTCTGCTGGATGCTCCTCTGTTGGATAAGGCCCAGTTTCAGGGGGATCTCGACTGTCTCGGCGAGGCGGCCATGGCGCAGATGCTGAGCCTCTATCTGTCCTCCAGCGAGGCGCAGCTGACCAAGTTGGAGCAGCTTGTCGAATCCACGCCTGAACAGAAAGCTGAACAGAAAGCCAAACAGGCAGATGATGGTAAGAATGAGGTGTGTCGTAAGCTACTCCACGGTCTCAAGGGCAGCAGCGCCAACATGGGCATGGTTAGGCTAACAAGGCGCTGCCAACAGCTGGAAAAAAGCGAGCTGCAGGCGACTGATATTTGCGGGCTCAGGCAGCTGTGGCGTGACTCGGTCGCCGCCTTCGAGGCACAGCTAGCATTAACGCAATAGTGCAGCTAGCATCAACGCAATAGTGCAGCTGGCATCAATGCAATAGCGGAGTTAACAAAGCGGCGCATTAGGCGCCTGAATCTGCTAGAGCCATGGGCGAAATCTGCTACACTTGCGCCCCATTGTTAACCATCTGCTCACAACAGCAACTAAAGCGGGATCTTCACCTATGTTATTTTCTCAATTGTCTCTGCCTCAGCCGCTGCAACAGGTGCTGGAAGCCTTGGCTTTTAGCGAGGCGACTCAGATCCAGGCCGAGGCGATCCCCCTGGTGCTGAGCGGCGTCGATCTCATGGCCTCGGCCCAGACGGGCACAGGCAAGACAGCCGCCTTCGCCCTGCCTATCCTGGCTAAGCTGATGGGCCTTGCGCAGGCTGAAGGGTCAGATAAACAGCCCAGAGCCCTGGTGCTGGTGCCCACCCGCGAACTGGCGCTGCAGGTTCATCAGGGGATCTCCGATCTCGCCCGTTTTACCTCGCTGTCGGCGGGACTGGTGTATGGCGGCGTCAGCATAGAGGCCCAGTGCCAGCAGCTCGCCGCAGGCGTCGACCTGATCGTCGCGACCCCGGGTCGCCTGCTGGATCTGCACAGACGCGGCGCCGCCAAGCTAGATGGCGTGGCACACCTGGTGTTCGATGAGGCCGATCGCATGTTGGACATGGGCTTTGCCGATGAGATTACCGAGCTGATGGCGCTGTTGCCGAGCGAGCGTCAGACCCTGCTGTTTTCCGCGACCCTGGATGACAAGGTGCTTGCACTGAGCCATCGCTGGTTAAAGCAGCCCAAACGCATCGCCGTCAGCCCGCAGAACAGCGCCAGCCAGGATGTCGAGCAGAAGGTCTATGCGGTGGATAGCGAGCGCAAGTTTGCCCTCCTGTCTCATCTGATCAACAAGGGGGATTGGCAGCGGGTATTGGTGTTTAGCCGTAAGAAGGTGGCCGCCGACAAGCTGGCCGCCCGCCTATGTGAGCAAGGCATAGCCGCCAAGGCGTTTCATGGGGATCTGGGCCAGGGCGCGCGTGAGCAAGTGCTGGCCGATTTCCGCCGCGGAGAGATCAAGGTGCTGGTGGCCACGGATGTGGCGGCGCGGGGGATAGATATCGAGTCTCTGGACTATGTGGTTAACTATGAGCTGCCCTATGTGGCCCAGGATTATGTACATCGCATCGGTCGCACGGGCCGTGCGGGTAAGCAGGGGGTCGCGGTGACCCTCTACTGCGAAGAGGATGCCTTGCTGCTGGAGGAGATAGAGGCACTGCTGGATAAGCGTCTGCCTCAGCAATGGTTGCCCGGTTTCGAGCCGGATCTCACCAAGGCTGATCCCAATCCCCGTCGCAATGGCAAGGCGGCGCAGAAACGCCGCGCCAAGCGGCGCGGTCAGGGTGGCAGACGCTAGCAGCTCTGATATCAGGCGCCAAGCGCCTCACTGTCTAAGTGCTTCACAATCTAGGCTGACCCAGATTTGGGTGAGCCTGGCGAGGGCCTGATAGAAGCGGCCTGGGTCTCTGTCACTCACGCGCTTGGCAAACTCGGTTAGCCAGGCATCAAGATATTTAGCGATAAAGCGCTGCTGCGCCTTATCATCCAGGCTGCTGGCCTGCTGAGCGACATAGGCCAAGATCACTGAGATATGATCGGCCGGCTCGGGAAAATCGCTCTGCACTCCCAGCTTGCTCTGCTTGAGCAGGGCAAGCATCTCCTGATGCTGAGAGCCGAAGAGCAGCGGCTGCTCCTCATCGCCGTCAGGCGTCAGATAGAGGCCCGCATAGGGATTGGCGCTCTGCTTGCCGCCGACCAGGAAGAGGCCGCAATAATCCGCGGCCAGATTCAGCAGGGAGGGCTCGTCGCCCAGCCCCGCCAACACCTCCTGGATGGTGTTCACCTCAGGCGCCAGCCTGGATTCCCCAGCCAGCAGGTCAAAGAAGGCCTGCGCGTCGGCGCTTTGCAGGCTCTGTAGGCGCTGATGATCTATCTCTTTGGCAAACAGATCCGACAGCAGGCGGTAGACCCTGGCTCGCGCCTGGTTGGCTGGTGTTTGATAAATCGATGGCTTATTCATCTTAAATCTCCTTTGACCGCTAGCTTACTTTAGCGGCTGATCTCTATGGGGCCGCTGAAGGCGCTGACTTCTGGGACCTTACCGCTGAACTTCTCGAACTCCACCAGACAGGTGTAGGCGGCGCAGGCCTGTGCCAGCTTAGAGCTGCCGATATCCTGAGTCAGGGTGTTGGGGTCGCCGTAGCTGCACAGGGCGCCTATCTCGTTGCCGCCTTGCTTGCTACCATCCTTGCCCACTGGGCCATACCAGGCACCCTCGTGGATACGGATCACGCCTTGAGGGAAGCGGTTCGATACCCGGGCGCCCGCCAGTAGCTGGCCCCTGTCGTTGAACACGCGCACCAGATCGCCATCCTTGATGCCGCGGGCCTTAGCGTCGAGCGGGTTGAGGTAGACAGGCTCGCGTCCCTGTACGGTATAGGTCTCGCGGTACTCCTGGGATTCACACATCTGGGAGTGCAGACGCTGATCCGGGTGACAAGACTGCATCCAGATGGGGTACTTGTCTGAGCCTGGGCCGCCGTGGCTGCGCTCGCTCTTCTCCATCCAAGTCGGATGGCCGGGGCAATCGTCGTAGTTAAACTGGGCGATCTTGCGGCTAAAGATCTCGATAAGGCCTGATGGCGTGCCCAGTGGGTTGATCTCGGGATCATCCCTAAAATCGCTGTGGCGTGTCCAATTCTCTCCTTCACCGAAGTGCACATAGCCCTGCTGCCAGAAGGTGTCGAAATCAGGCATCTCGAACTTACCTGCGTTGGCGGCCTTACACTCGTCGTAGAGCTTTCTCAGCCAGTCCATCTCGGTCAGGCCGCGGGTATATTGCTTCTCTTTACCCATGAGCGCCGCGAAGCGGGTGAAGATTTCAAAGTCCGACAGACTCTCGTACAGGGGCTCGACCATCTTCTGCATCGCCAACACGCCGCGGTTGGCATAGCTGCCGTAGACGTCTATGTCGTTGCGCTCGAAGGTGGTACAGGCCGGCAGCACTATGTCTGAGAAGCGACAAGTAGCCGTCCAGTTCACGTCTATGGTGACCACACATTCCAGCTTGTGGAAGGCGCGCTTCATCTTGTTTCTGTCCTGGTGATGGTTCCAGGGGTTGTTGCCCGAGAACACCATCATCTTGATGTCGGGGTAGGTGACCTTGCTGCCGTTGGCATCTATGGTCTTGCCCGGCTCCAGTATGGCATCTATCCAGCGCGCCACCGGGATGGTGCTGCTGGCGCCCTTGAAGTCTGTGCTGTCAAACAGAGGCTTCTGGCCCTCATCCAGGTTACGCGGAAAGGCGCCCGGCGCCGCCGCACCCGACGATGGCACACCTATGCTGGAGTAGTGGTGGCCATAGCTGATGCCGCCGCCCGGCAGGCCGATTTGGCCTATCATGGTGGCCAGCACCGCCGCCATCCAGTAGGGCTGCTCGCCATGCTGCTGGCGTTGAATACACCAGCCCATCATGAGTTGGGTGCGTCCCTTAGTCATCACCTTGGCCAGATCTTTGATGATCTCGACACTCACGCCTGTGATCTGGCTAGCCCACTCAGGGGTTTTGGCCACGCCATCTTTCTCCCCAAGCAGGTAGGGCAGGAACTCGTCGAAGCCGAGGCTGTAGCCGTCGATGAAGGCCTTATCGTGCAGATTCTGGCTCACCATCTCGTGGGCGATACCCAGCATCAGGGCCACGTCTGTCTGTGGGTTGATGTAGAGCTGCTCGCAGCCCAGGTATTTCTGGGTCTTGGTGACCACGGGATCTATGCTGATCACCCGGATCTTGCCCTGGGCCACTTTTTCTTTCAGCTCTGCCAGATAGGCGTAAGACTCGTGAGTCTCGGCGTTCCAGCCCACCTGCAGGTTTTTATAGGGGTCGTTTGACCAGAGTACTATGGTGTCGCTGTGTTCAAGGATCAGTGGCCAGGACGTCCCCTGGGCGTAGACCTCGGTGGAGCCGAGAACGTAAGGAAGAATCGTCTGTCCGGCGCCGGTGGAGTAGTCGCCGACCTTCTTGACGAAGTTACCGTGCATTCCTACCGCGCGCTGCATATGGCTGGTGGAGGAGTGCAGCTGACCCGTGGCGCGCCAGCCGGTCTGGCCCGCATGCAGCCCCGAGGGGCCATACTTGGTCTGGATCTCATCGAGTGAGTCCTTAAACAGCGACAGGGCCTTGTCCCAGGTGACGCGCACGAAACGGTAATCACCGCGTTCCAGGGTATTGCTCTTGTGTCCCTTGAGCAGGAAGTCGAGGCGCACCATAGGGTAGCGCACGCGGGACGGGTTATAGACCAGTCCTTTGACCCCATTGATCATATCGGTGGGGTATTTATCTAGGTCGAAGGGGATCACCTTATCGATGACGCCGTTTTTGCGAGTCATCTTAAAGGCGCCGAAGTGGGAGCCGGTGGTTTTCCACACCTCATCCGTGCCCGTGCTGGCCAGGGCGTTGAGCGGCGCCAACAGCGATGAGCCGCTTAGGGTGACATAGGAGCTGGCGGCGAGGCCTTTTAGGAAATCTCTTCTGTTCATGATGCTATCCTATTGGTGCGCTGAGGTGGCAAAAGTCGATGAATGTTCTTGCAGGTATTTCTGCACCAGTGCCTGGGTGTCCTGATCCATGTTGACGAAGGCGATCATTCCCTGAAACATGCCAGGCCAGGTGTTGGCGTCGAAATGGGCCTCATCGGGCTGGGTATGACAGACGCTACAGCTACTCGAATAGGTGTCGCGGGCGTAATCCCAGAGTGGCTGCAGGTCTTTCACCAGATAGTCACCATCCACCCAGATCTGCGCCTCGACGCGCTGCCAGATCAGGCCGGTGAGCGGATCCTGCTGCTCTTCGAACACTTGCATCACGCCAGGCTCCAAGGCGGCATCTTTAGAGAGCTGGGCCGAGAGGATGTTCATGCCGAAATCGAAATAGATCACCCGGCCTGCGCCTATCTTCTTACGCCAGCCATCGATACCTACCTTGGCGCGTTGACCCTTGACCTCAAGCACCTTCACCTTAGTGGCGATGTTGAGTGTGCCCGCCTCGACGTCTGTCTTCTCGTTGAAGAACAGCGGCTTGGTCAGGGCGCTGAAGTAGCTTTCGCCGATAGCCAGGCTGCTCTCGCCAGAACCCACCTGGGCGATCAGTTCAGGAGCGCGTGAGGTGCCCATGTCCGGCAGCTTGTGGGCGATCCCCTTGTGGCAGTCGATGCAGCTCTGATCCAGCTCGGCGGCGCGTTTCATCTGCTTCTGGGCCAGCTTGGACATCTCGTCCCACTTCATCGAATCATAGTTATGGCAGTTCTTACAGGCGAGTGAGTTGTCGCGATCGAAACGTTTCCATTCGCGGCTCGCCATCTCCAGACGCTTGGTCTCGAATTTCTCTTCTGTGTTGACGGTTTGCAGCAGCCAGCCCCACATGTCGTGGGAGGCTTCTATCTTGCGGCCTATCTTACGGCTCCAGTTGTGGGGCACGTGACAGTCGGGGCAGGTGGCGCGCACACCTGAGTGATTCGACCAATGCACTGTGCTTTGCAGCTCCTGGTAGGGTTTACTCTCCATGCTGTGGCAGCTGATGCAGAAGGCTTCTGTGTTGGTCGCCTCCAGGGCAGTGTTGAAGCCACCCCAAAAGATGATGCCCATCAGGAAGGCTGACAGGCTAATGGCGCCAAGGGTGAGGGTTTTGGCGGGTTTGTTGAGGGTACGCCAAAGGGTGATAAACCACTTCATAGCAACATCCTTTCTCAAGTTGGTAATGGGTTAATGGGCGACGACGCCGCCAAAGGCCTGGATCATCCAGATGATGAAGCCATAGGCGCTGATGCCTGTGACGGTCAGCATCGGGAAGAGCAGCACTATGATGAAGCCGAGGGCTCTGAGCTCTTTGGATTTATCCTGATCTCGTGTTTCGCTTATTGGGTGTGATGGCATGACAGACTCTCTTAGTTGATCTTTGTCCATGGCTGCATGGTAGAGGAGGGATGTGAATGGGGGTGCTGCCTGGCATGAACCAAGGGTGACAAGTTATGAAAAAATATGAATAAAACTGAGCCTGGTGGTTTGATGGCGAAGAGTTCGTTTTTAACTATCTGATATTAAATGAGTTAATTGAGTGTTCTCTTGCGCGTATATCCCATGGCTGTCGCGGTATTTCAGGCTAAAAAGGCCTTCGCGCGAAAGTTGAACAAAAGTTTGGCGAATTGTTAGCTTGCTCTAGTTTATGTCACAGTCTTTGCTGTAGAATGCGCCGCCAACAAAGGCTGTGTTATGGGTAAGTGTTTGCTTACCTTAAAAGGTCGGTATCTCCTCGGTTACCGATCTGCAGGTCACGTAAGGTACACCAATAAGTACCCAGTGGATCTCTCACCCACAGACATCTGTCGTGGGGCTCTAACTTGCCACAGCCTTCCAAATTAAGAGATCAAAAAAGGTAACTACTATGAAGTCTGAACAGACTCTCGCTGCACCCGCTGCACCCGCTGCACCCGCTGTACCTGCAAGCTCCCTGCTTGACCGTTATTTCGCCATCACCGCTCGCGGCAGCACGCTGCGCCAAGAGGTGATTGCCGGCTTAACCACCTTCCTCGCCATGGTCTATTCGGTGATCGTGGTACCAAACATGTTGGGCGCCGCCGGTTTCGATCCCGGCGCCGTCTTCGTGGCCACCTGTCTGATTGCGTCTTTCGGCTCCCTGCTGATGGGGCTGTGGGCTAATCTGCCGATGGCGATTGGCTGCGCCATCTCACTGACCGCCTTCACCGCCTTTAGCATGGTGCTGGGCCAGGGGATCTCGATTCCCGTGACCCTAGGGGCCATCTTCCTCATGGGCGTGGTCTTCACCCTGGTGAGTGTCACTGGCGTGCGTCAGTGGGTACTGACCAACCTGCCCAAGGGGATCGCCCACGGTACCGGCATAGGCATCGGCCTGTTCCTGCTGCTGATCGCCACCAATAGTGTGCATCTGATCGTCGCCAACGACGCTGGCCTGCCGGTGAAGCTTGGCGATATTCATAGCCTGCCTGTCATCGCAACAGTGATTGGCCTGGCGGCCACCATAGGCCTGGAGCGTCGCGGCGTGCCCGGTGGCATTCTGCTGGTGATCATCGCCCTGTCGGTATTTGGCCTAGCGTTTGACCCAAGCGTGACCTACCAGGGTTTATTCGCCCTGCCTGATTTGATGTCAGATAAGTCGCTTATCGGTCAGCTGGATATCATGGGCGCCCTCAACCCTGTGGTGCTGCCTATTGTGCTGGCGCTGGTGATGACGGCAATCTTCGATGCCACGGGCACCATTCGCGCGGTGGCCGGTCAGGCGGAACTGCTGGATGAGAAAGACAATATTGTCGGTGGCGGTAAGGCGCTGACCTCAGACTCCATGAGCAGCATCTTCGCAGGTGCCGTGGGCGGCGCACCGGCGGCCGTGTATATTGAGTCGGCGGCGGGTACCGCGGCCGGTGGTAAGACGGGCCTGACGGCGACAATCGTCGGCGTGCTCTTCCTGCTGATGGTGTTCCTGGCGCCGCTGAGCTATCTGGTACCTGCTTATGCTACGGCGCCGGCGCTCATGTATGTGGGCCTCTTGATGCTGAGCAACGTGACTAAGCTGAACTTCGACGACAAGGTCGATGCCATGGCGGGACTGACTTGCGCCGTGTTCATCATCCTCAGCTGTAATATCGTTACCGGTATCATGCTGGGCTTCGTGACCCTAGTGGTTGGCCGTCTGGCCAGCGGCGAGTGGCGCGCCCTGAAACCCGGTGTGTTAGCCATCACTATCGGCCTGGTGGTCTTCTACATGGGCGGCTGGGCTATCTAGAAAGTATCGAGTCAGCAGCTTTGAGCTGCAGCTCAAATAACACAAACCCAGGTCGCTTGACCTGGGTTTGTCGTTTAAGGCTGTGGTTCGAGGCTGATAAGTAAGGCTGTTGAGTAGGCCAATTTCAAAACTGGCGAGCACTATTCCTGTTGGGGAACCAGCTCATCATGGCAGAAGGCGCGCAGCAGATCTTTCCAGGTGATGATGCCCACTATCTTGCTAAATGCCATCACGGGCAGGCAGCCGATGTCGTGGGCCAGCATGAGTTGCCCGGCGGTCTTGATGTCGGCCTCGGGGGCTATGGTGATGGGATCCCGGCTCATCACCTGATGGGCGCGGCGCTGCAGGGTGTCGCTGTCGCGCTCCGTCTCGCCTATGCTGCCGATATGGGGGCTGAGGGTGCGCAGATAGTCGCGCTCAGATAGCACGCCTTGTAAGCTGTCGTTCTCGATCACCAGCAGATGATGAAAGGGGGCGCTGTCAAAGATCTCTTTGACTATGGTAAGCCTGTCGTCCATCTCTATGGTGACGACCCTGGTGCTCATGATCTCCGATACCCGTGTTGCCATGGCAGACTCCTGAGACTTAGGGGGAGGTTGACTGAGTTTTGTAAGGTTCTCAGTGACTTTGGTGAATGTTCACCCTGTTTCCAGTTATAACAGATAAATGAATGTTCAACAAATGACCATCTAAATTTCACATAAATGTCATGGGTTTGCCCTTTAATGGTTGGGTTTATCTTAGTATCGGGGCAAAAAGATGAAATCCATGCCATTGGCATCCCAGGCCAGCCAGTCCGACCCTTTCTATGTCGATTCCGCTCAATTTCAGCTCACCCAAGGCAAGCATAATCAAGACGAGCTAAGCCAGGAAGATCTAAGCCGGGAAGAGCTAAGCCAGGAAGATCTTAGCCAGCACAAGGCGGTGCGTTACTGCCGTGAGCTGATGCGCCGCCCCTCTATCACCCCGGAAGATGCCGGTTGCCAGCAGTGGTTAGGGGAAAGGCTTGCCGCAATGGGTTTCGACGTCAGCTACTATCAGGATCAGGGGGTGAGTAACCTGTTGGCCTCCTTCGATGAGCGCCCGGCGCAGCTGGCGCTGGCGGGGCATACGGATGTGGTGCCGCCTGGGGATCTGAGCCGCTGGCAGACGCCGCCGTTTGCCGCCACCTTAGTGGATGGCATGCTGGTTGGCCGCGGCGCTGTGGACATGAAATCAGGCTTGGCGGTGATGCTGGCGGCGGTCGAGGATCACATCAGTTGTCATGGCCTGCCCAAGGCCAACTGGCAGTTTATCGTCACCAGCGACGAAGAGGGCGAGGCGGAACATGGTACCCGCACCCTGGTCGAGCGCCTCAAGGCTCAGGCACGTCTACCCAAGTATTGTGTGGTGGCCGAGCCGACCGCCGATAAGCAGGCGGGCGATGTGATTAAGATTGGTCGTCGCGGCGCCATCTCGGCCCGGCTAACGCTCAAAGGCAAGCAGGGACACGTGGCCTATCCCAAGAACGCGGTCAACGCCCTGCATATGGCGGCGCGGGTGATGCAGGCGCTAGAAGCTCTCATTTGGGATGAGGGCAGCGACGACTTCCCCGGCACCAGCTTGCAGGTGACCCATGTGGATTCTGGGGCGTTTACCGACAATATCGTCCCGGGTAGCTGTGAGATCTGCTTCAACATCCGCTATAGCTATCGTTACAGCGAGGCGGGGATCATGGCGCGGATCCAGGCCTGTCTCGACGGGCTTTCCCTGGGGGAGGATGCCATTAGCCTGCGCTGGGAGCGCGGCTGTCTGCCCTACCATACCCAGGAAAATGATGAGCAGAGCCTGATCGCTCAGGTGGAGGCGGCGATCTTTGAGGTTACCGCCAGCTTTCCGCGCCTTTCCACCTCGGGGGGCACCTCTGACGGGCGTTTTCTGTCATCACCCCAGACTCAGGTGATCGAGCTGGGGCTTCCCAATCGCACCATACATCAGGTCAACGAGCGGGTGGAGCTGGCGCAGATAGTGCGCCTGTATCGTATCTATCGCGCCCTGCTGACGCGCTTTCATGACTAGAGATTCATGACTAAATAGTTAAGCTTGGGAGGCTTGGTCGGACGGTTAATTGAGAGTCCGCCAAAGCTATTGGTAAAACTAACTTACAGAACTAACTCGCAGAGCTAACGACAAGCCTTTGTCGCAAAAAAATTCACAAGAGCTTGCCGCTAAATCAATCCACAAAAGCTTGCGATAAAAAAGACGCCTTGGGGCGTCTTTTTTATTGCTTGAAGATAGCCCTGCTAGCGCTAGAGTTAGAGTTAGAGCTATTTTAGGGGGCTGTCTTCGCCGCTGGTGTTGAGTTCGGGCAGGTGGCAGTCGATGTAGCGGGCACGCTTCTTGGCCTTGAGCTTGTGGGTGTCCACCAGTACCAGGCCGTCTATGCAGTCGCCAAACTCGGCGTCTATGCCAAAGTCGAGGAAACTCACCCCTAAACCGTCGCACAGCTCGCCATATTGTTTATACAGGGCGGGCACGGCCGCGCCCATGCTGGCCAGTGCCTGCTTGAGCAGCTTAAACTCCGCCTGATAGTCTTCGCCGGGGAAGAGGCTATGTAACTGTTCGTGCTGCTCTGGGGTAAATCTGTAGCGGCTGTTGGCGTGTGCCAGCTCCTGCACCGGGCAGAAGTGGGTCTGGTAGAAGTAGACCAACATCGCCTTGGCCTGCTCCGGCAGGGCGTCGCTGATGGAGACGGGGCCGAACAGGTAACGATATTGTGGGTGTTTGGCGAGGAAGGCGCCTATGCCGAACCAGAGGTAATCCAGGCTGCGCTTGCCCCAATACTTAGGCTGCACGAAGCTGCGCCCCAGCTCCAGCCCCTGCTCGAAGTAGGGGGCAAATTCGTCACGGTACTGAAACAGCGACTGGCTGTAGAGGCCCTTATGCTCATCTTGGTAGAGGCTATTGGCGCTGGCGAAACGGTAGGCGCCGACGATCTCCAGCGCCTTGTGATCCCAGAGTACCAGATGCAAGTAGTCGGCGTCGTACTTGTCTGTGTCGCGGCGCTTGCCGCTGCCTTCACCTACGGCGCGAAAGGCGATCTCCCTCAGCCTGCCTATCTCACGCATGATGGGATTGCTCTGCTTGTGGCGGTAGAGATAGATGAGCTTCTCGTCATGGGTCTGGCCCAGCAACTCGCACAGAGACAGCGCCTCGATCAGATCGCTGCGCGACTCGGGGTGGGCGATGGCGTTTTGAGTCTTAAACAGTGGGCTGCGGTTCTTGCCGATACGGTAGAGATGATTCTTCAGCAGCTTCACCTGGGTCTTGAGCGGGAAGTCGCTGCTGGCCACCACCTCCTTGGGGATCAGCTGGCCTATGCGCAGGGGCATGGTGCGCTTGGCCTGCTTGAACATCTCCTTGACCAGCAGCAGACTGGCCAGAGGCTTGTAGATCATCGAGGCACCGTAGAAGGTGGCCGAGTTCTTGGCATCGGCAAACATGGGCAGCAGCGGCGCCTGACAGGCCTTGGCGATCTTCAGAAAGCCGCTGTGCCAGTGCAGGTCCCTCACGCCGTTGGGGCGCAGGCGCGAAACCTCGCCGGAGGGGAAGATCAGCACGGCGCCTTCGCTCTTGAGGTGCTGGTGGATCTTCTCCAGGTGCTGTTTGGGGGTGCCGCCTGTCATGTTGCGAACGGGTAGCAGGATGGAGTGCAGCGGCTCCAGGGCCATCAGCAGCTCGTTGGCCACCACCTTGATGTCGGGGCGTACCTTGCTGATCAGCTTGATCATCGCCAGGGCGTCCAGTGAGCCGATAGGGTGGTTGGCATAGATCACCACCCGCCCCTCGCTGGGGATATTCTCCACCTCTGTGCTGGGCACGCTGTAGGTGAAGTTGAAGCTGGCCAGGACCTGCTCGATAAAGTCTACCCCCTCCAGGTAATCGAACTCCTGGGTGATGGCATGGCACTCTTTTTCCATCAGGAAATAGCGCAGCAGCGCCTTGGTGGGGGTCGCCAGCCAGGGGCTCTGATTGAGCTTGGGCAGGTTGTTGGCTACCACATCGTCTACGGTGAAAATCATCTTTTGCATGGGGTCTGCTCGCTGTGTAAGGGATGGTGCCCGTGATGGAGACACCCTATCCATAGCGCCAGAGTAAGAGGGGAGTTTGACTAAGAGATGAACAAATTATTGCAGCCAGATGACGCCTAGCGAACGATCAGGCTGTCGGGCAAATGTATGATGAAGGTGCTGCCGCGCCCCTCCTGGGAGTCTATGCTGATCTCGCCCTTGAGGACCTGAGTGACTATGTTGGAGACGATGTTCATCCCCAGGCCGCTGCCGCCCTTGCCGCGCTTGGTGGTGAAGAAGGGCTGGAACACCTGGGCCTGAACCTCCTGGGACATGCCGCAACCATCGTCCTGATAGGTGATGCAGATCCCCTGGTCGGTTCGAGCGACGTCTAGGCTGAGCTTGCCAGATTTGCCATCTGGGTAGGCGTGGATCACCGAGTTGTTGAACAGGTTGCTGACGATCTGGTAGAAGGCCCCCGGGGTGCTCTGGATGATCAGCTTCTCCGGACATTGATAGCTGTACTCATGGGGCGTGCGTGACAGCATGGGGTTGAGGGAGATGAAGATCTCCTCCAGGTAGGCATGCAGGTCGAACTCGCGTACATCTTCGTGGGACTGATCCACCGAGACCTGTTTGAAGCTGGCGATAAGCTTTGAGGCGCGCTCCAGATTGGCCAGGATCAGTCGGCAGCACTCGGCCACCTCATTCTGATACTGCTCAAAGTCCTCTTCGGTGATCTCGCCGCGGCGATAGAGCTGGTCGAAGTGTTTAACGCTCTCCTGCAGGTGGGAGGCGGCGGTGACGCTGATCCCTATGGGAGTGTTGACCTCGTGGGTGATGCTGGCCACCAGGCCGCCCAGCGCCGCCATCTTCTCCTTGTCCATCAGCTCGCCCTGGGTATGTTCCAGCTCATCCAGGGTGTGTTTCAGCTCGTCGTTGCGCTGTTGTAGCTCCAGGGTGCGCTCGTTGACGCGTTGCTCGAGACGCTGATTGAGCTCGCGCAGGGCGTGCTCCGTCTCTTTCTGCTGCTGTATGTTCTTGATGGTCCCTGCGATGCGTACCGCCTTGCCCGCCTCGTCACGCTCTACCACCTGACCACGATTGAGCACCCAGAGCCACTCGCCGTCGGGCGCCAGGCCACGATAGGTGAGGGAGAACTTATCTATCTGGTCGTTGATGCACTCCTTGGCGACCCGTGACACCTTGGGGATGTCGTCCGGGTGGACGCAGGTGGCTATGGTCTTCTTCAGCTCCTGCTCCTGCTCGGGATACTTGAGGAAGGTGTTGGTACGGGTGGCGTTGCCATGAACGATATTCCAGTCCCAAAACTCATCGCCGCTGCCCCACAGCGCCAGCTGCAGGCGTTGCTCGCTCTGGGCCACCTCGTGCAGCAGGGCGGCCTGCTGCTGATACTGGGACCACTTGCGATAGAAGATCAGGCTTACCAGCATCAGGGTCAGGGTGAAGTACAAGGTGTAGGCGAAGGGCGACTGCCATGGGGCAGGTTCGAGCATGATCTTGAGGCGCCTGATAGGGCTGTATTGCTGGTTGATATCCTTGGCACGGATCTCAAACAGATAGTTGCCCGGGTTGAGGCCGGTGAAGTAGGCGACCTGCTCCGGCGAGCCCGCTATCCAGGTGTCGTTGAGCCCGAGCAGGCGGTACTGATAGCTCAGCCGGGTGGCGTTGTGCAGATCCGGGCTGTGGTAGTGCAGCGAGAAGATATCGGCGGTATGGGGCAGCGCCAGCGAAGGGGGCAACCTTGGCGTGCCCTGGTCCATGTCGGGGAGTCCCTGGGCCTGATCCAGCACAAAGAGATCTGTGATCACCGGCAGGGTCGGTGGCTGACGACGGGGCAGCTGGGCTGGATTGAAATGGTTAAAGCCGTTGACGCCGCCAAGATAGAGGCTGTTGTTACGCCCGAGCGCCGCGGCGCCGAAGTTGAACTCATTATCTTGTATGCCGTCGATATCTGTGTAGTTAGTGGTCTTCAGGCTGCCTGGGTCGAGCTGGGTTAGCCCCTTGGTGGTGCCGAGCCAGAGGTGACGGCGCTGGTCGGCAAACAGCAGATAGATGGTGTCGTCGATCAGGCCATCTGCCGTGGTAAGCAGTCGGCTGCTGAAGTCTTGGGTATTGAAATGCAGTAGCCCCTCGTTGCTGGCGATCCATAGGCTGTGGTTATCACCGGCGACGATGGAGAAGAGATGTTGCTTGGGCAAGGCATGGGGCGTGTGGCTGGCGAAGTGGGTGATCTCGCCATTGGCCGCGAGCCTCAGTAGGCCGTCGCTGGAGGAAGTGAGCCAGTAGTTGCCGTCGCCATCCTGCAGCATGTCGGTGACCGTCTTGATGGGCAGGGGCACGGCAATGAAGCCTGTGGCTATGCCGGCGTATCTGGCGATGCCACCATCGCTGCTGGTGATCCAGGGTGTCCCCTGCCTGTCGAAATAGAGCGAATAGAGCTGATTGCTGGGGAGGCTGTTGGGGCTCTTGGCATCGGCCAGATAGTGAATATAGCTCTGCTTGTCTGCGGTATAGATGAAGAGGCCATCGCCCCGGGTGCCGATCCACAGCTGACCCGGCTCATCCTCTTTGATGAAGCTGATGAAGGCCTGACTCAGGCTGGGGTTTTGCACATGGAAGGGGATGAAGCCTGTCAGCTCGCCCCTGGGATTTTTCAGCCCCCGGTAGACGCCGCTGGCGGTACCGACCCAGAGAGTGCCCTGGCTGTCCTCCAGCAGGCTGCGAATGTCCACGTTGAGCAGGTTATTGTCGTTGAAGCTAAAACCATGGATATGACCGAAATATTGGGCGTCGAGAAAGGTCTTACTCAGGCCGCCACCCTTGCTGCCGATCCATAGCTGCTGCTCGTTGTCTATCCATAAGGATGTGATGACTGGACTGTTGATGCTGTAGCGGTTCTCGGCGGAGGCGTTGAGCCTGTGGATCTCGTTGCGACTCGGTTCATATCTGGCCAGCCCCTGGGCGCGAAAGCCTATCCAGAGGCTGCCGAACTTATCCCGCCTGAGGGCGGAGATGGAGAAGGCGGGGCTGGCGGGCACGGCGGCGATCGCCATGGCCTGATCGTTGGTGATATCCAGCAGGAACAGGCCGCGGGTTTGGGTGCCGACCCAGAGGGTGTTGCTCTTACCCGCCTCGATGGCGGAGACGCCGCGCAGCACCTCAGGGGCGTATTGGGTGACGCTAATCTCATCTGCTGTTTGCTTGAGGCTGGCGAGACCGTTGAGCGTGCCTACCCAGAGCCTATCCTGCCGGTCGCGATACAGGGTGTTGATGCGCCCGCTGGGCAGTCCTTGAGTCGTGCTGCTGTCCAGGGTCGCCAGCAGCTTGTTGCTGGCGGGGGAGAAGTAGAGCAGGCGATTGTCGGCGGTGGCGATCCATAGGTTACCCTGGGCATCTTCATCGAGATCGACGATATCGTCGGGCAGCGGGCTGTTACTGGCGTTGAAGGGCTCGAAGATGCCGCTGTCGGCGTGATAGCGGTTGATCCCGTCGTTACGGGTGATGAGCCAGAGGGTAGTGCGGCTGAAATGCAGCTTCTTGATATATTTGGCCGAGGGGCCGCGATTATCCCCCTGGGTGTCGAAGATCTTGAAACGCTTACCATCGTAGCGGTTGAGCCCGGCCTGGGTGGCGATCCACAGATGTCCCTCCTTGTCGTTGACTATATCTGTGACCGTGTTCATCGACAGCCCCTCCTTGGCGCCGAAGGAATCAAACTGCGGCTGATAGCTGAAGGCTAGGCTGGGCTGGCTCACCAGTAGCAATAGCAGGAGTGAGAGAATGAGTGCTCTCATCTAGGCGCGCCAACTCGTGTGTTTGCAAGTCATAACTTGGCCCTTGTGATCTAGGGGGCGGTTTGGCGCTCAGTTTTTTGGGGATGGGGGGCGAAAAACAGCCGCGTAAATCCCGGCACAATGAGCGCTGCTTGAGTGTTTAAGTTTAGAAGTCTTTGGGGAAATTGCGAGTTGAATGAATAAGATAATGTGCCATTACGGCCATAAGAAAGGGCAGCCTGAGCTGCCCTCTTAAGCTAACGCCTCTGCCTTAGAAGATAAGGTGGGCGACGCCTGCGATCACCGGCAGGGTGACCAGGGTTCTTAGGATAAAGATGACAAACAGCTCTAGGATATTGACCGGGATCTTACTGCCGATCAGCAGGGCGCCCACTTCACTCATGTAGATCAGCTGGGTCACCGACATGGCGGCGATGATGAAGCGGGTCATGTCCGACTCGATGGAGCTGGCCAGGATCGACGGGATGAACATGTCGGCAAAGCCCACCACTATGGTCTTAGAAGCTTCGGCGGCTTCCGGCACCTGTAGCAGCTCAAGCAGCGGAATGAATGGCATGCCCAGATAGTTAAAGATAGGCGTGTATTCGGCGATCATCAGGGCGACCGTACCTATGGCCATCACCACAGGGATCACGCCGAAGATCATGTCGATCACGTTCTTCAGACCATCTTTCAGGGTATGACCCACGCTTTCGGCCTTGGCCGCCTTGGTCAGCGCCTGCTCCAGGCCCCAGGCGAAGACGCCTTTGCCATGAGGGATCACCTCGTCGTCGGGATGACGCGGGGTTTCATCTATGTAGTGATCTTTCTTCCAAGAGAGCGGAGGCAGCTTAGGCACAACGATGGCCGCGACCACACCGGCCAGACAGACGGTCAGATAGAAGGGCACGAACAGGTGCTCGAGCTTAACCTGAGAGATCACCACCAGTGAGAAGGTGATAGAGACTGCCGAGAAGGTGGTGCCGATCACCGCCGCTTCTCTCTGGGTGTAGAAACGGGATTCATATTGCTTACTGGTCATCAGAATGCCGACGCTGCCATCGCCCAGCCAGGAGGCCATACAGTCGATGGCGCTGCGTCCCGGCAGGTTGAACACAGGGCGCATCACCTTGGTCAGCAGGGTGCCGAACAGCTCCAGCAGGCCGAAGTTAAGCAGCAATGGCAGCAACATGCCGGCAAAGATAAACACGCAAAATAGCACGGGCAGCAGGTCGTTGAGCACCAGTGCGCCGGTATTGCCCGAGTGAATCGCCTCGGGCCCAGTGCCGGTAAAGGTCAGTACGATGAAGATGGCACCCAGCACACGCACCAGGGTCCACATGGGGCTGACATCGAGCAGGGCACGAAAGAAGGGATAGCGATTGAGTATCGCGGGTTTTGCCGCCTTGCAGATGAGAGTCGCGACAGCGGTGAGCACCACAATGGCGGTGACGATGGCGACAATACTATCGCCCAATAGATTTTGCAGCCCCTTAGATACGATGGCGATGGGGATCGTGATGGCATCTTGATAGCTAATGGGGGTCATGAAGAGTAACAGTCCGATAATGGAAGGGACTAGAAACGTCAGCACGGTTTTAATGTTATGGGTTTGTTTTTCAGCCACTTTATTTAGCCTTTATTCTTTGCTTCCCAAGCGTGGGCAGCCATCTACTCAAAGATCCGTTAATCAATACACTCTGAATATCCATTCATGAGATAAGCGGGGAAGGTTACCCCCTAAGTCCAGTGATGTAAAACGATTATAATGCTTGGTGAACCGTTTCACCGCCGCAGCATAGTTATTAGCACTTTATGACTATTTATATTGTACCTAAATTGCCAAGGTCTATGCTAGGTAAATATTGGTTAAACCCCTTTGAAAACAAGGTTATGCATTTGTTGCTTGGGTGTTGCATGGCGACGCGCCGTTTAGTCTGAGAGATACCCCTTTAGTGGAGGTGAGCTATGATTATCATGTATGATTTTTGTTGAGTTTTTATTCAGTCCGTGTCAGAAATATGCGCTAGACCTCTGCAAAAAATTCTGATTCCATATATGGTTAACCAATGAGTGTGTTAAACGATAAAGGGCCTATGACTTCAAAAGAGCAGAAACTGTCTAAATTAGCATTTAGGTTTGGCTTGCTTGGACTCGTAGGACATCTTATCGGCTTGGTGGCGGCCAGCTTAGGGTTCAGCGATTACAGCGGCCAAGGCTTTAGCTTCTACAACTTCTCCCTGAGTGAGCTGGGTCAGTATGGCCACTCCGAGCTGGCGGTGGTGTTTAACGGCGGACTATTCTTCGGCAGTTTAAGCCTGGTGTTATTTGCCCTGTTTGCCCTGCAAAACAGCGACGGCCCTTGGGTGTTGACCAGCTTCTCTGTGTTGGTGGCATCGCTTCTGGCGTTGGCCTGTGTCGGCCTGTTTCCGGTTAACGTCTATCACCTGCATATCTTAGGCATAGAATATTTCTTCTACTTCGCGGCGATGAGCGTGGCGGCGTATCTTGTCTACCTGTTGAGTCGTAGAGACAGGTCCAAGCGCTTTGCCCTGCGCGGTAGTCTGTTGATCTCTGGGCTGACGCTGGGCTTGCTGCTGGTGTTTATCCTGATGGCTCATACGGATGATGGCGTGGTGGCGAGCGGAACCTGGTTTTACCATGATCTCGTGATGGTGGAGCCAAGACCCGAGTTTCGCTGCCCTGTGATCATGGAGTGGGCGGCGCTGTTCAGCTTCATGGGATGGCTACTCTCGCTGGTGTGGACCCAGCGAGAGACGCGTCGACTCGGTTAACCTTTCCTTTTATCTAAACCGACGTTTTATCAGCTTTTTTAAAATTCCCTCATGAGTCCTGCTTTTTTCATCTAGTTATCGCCCGCCTAGCTTAGGGTCAGACCGGGCAGCTGATGCCAATAACCGTTACACTGCCTGTCGTGGCTGGCCGACTTGGCCGGCAACTTATCGGCCAGGGCGATGGATGCCAGGGACGAGGGGGAGATGCGGAAATAGTCGACCCCCAAGGCCTGCATCTGAGTCTGCTGGTCGCACAGATCCATATAGTTGGCCGACTGTGTCTGTATGCCGTTGAGGCGCAGCAGCGGCTGATCTTCCTGGGTTTGCACCAGTAATCCCTCGGGATTTTCGATACAGATGGTCTGGCACTTATCCTTGGTGAGTCCCTTGTGGCGGGCGGTGAAGCAGCGGGCCGAATGGGCCAGCGGCATGAAGCCATGGCCAAACACCTCGACCTCGACCTGGCGCGGGGCGAGATCTTCAAGTACCTGAGTAAGCCAGGCCTTGGACAGCTCCAGCGGCATCACGAAACGTTGCATGCCCCAACTGGCAAACTTCTTTACGGTGGCGGCATTATAGCTGTTGATGCTGGGCCCACAGACGAAGGGGATCCCTTGCTCCTTGGCCAGATAGATGGCGCCGACATCGTTGGCCTCTATGGTGAACTCACCATTTTCCACCTGCTTCTTGAGTTCAAGAAATTCCGACTGCGCCTCGATAAGCGTCAGGGTGGAGAGCACCACCTCCTTGCCTGCGGCCTTCAGCATGCGCGCCAAAGCAAGATAATCGCTGAACTTGAGCTCGCGGCGACGACTGCAGACGGTCTCGCCCAGATAGACCAGGGGCACGCTGCTCAGGGCCACGGCCTCATAAAATTCGACCACCTTCTCTTTGGGCCAGCAATATTGAATCGGTCCTAATGAGGTTTTCATCTTGTTATCCTTTTGTCTTTATTGCTTTGCAGTTATTGCCAGGTGCGCTCATAGGCGCCCAGTGTGGTGACCTGTCCCTCTGATACCTTGGCCAAGGCCTGATCCCACTGGGCCTGGGTGGTGTAGGCCGCTGGGTCGTTCAGGTAGGTGTCGATCGCCTGACGCCAGACCCGGGTCACCTGCTCCACATAAGCCGGGCTGCGTTGACGCCCCTCTATCTTGAGGGAGACCACGCGAGCCTTGGCGAGCTCCGGCAGCAGGCTGAGGGTGTTGAGACTGGTAGGGGATTCCAGCAGGTGCGAGGCCTCCTGGCTGTCGCTGGTGGTGTAGCGCCCCTTACAGACTACGGGATAACCCATCTGCTCATCCTTGCCCGACTGATCGATCAACACATCGTTGAGCCGGGTTTGCTGGCTGTCGCCTACATCTTGCCAGCGCACATGCTTGGCCGGCGAGCAGGACCCGCCCGTATTGGGGGACTGACCCGTCACATAGGAGGAGAGGTGGCAGCGCCCCTCGGCCATGATGCACAGACTGCCGAAGGCGAACACCTCGAGATCCACAGGGGTCACCTTGGAGAGGTCTCTGACCTGTTTCATCGACAGCACCCGCGGCAGAACCACACGGTCGATGTTGAACTCCTGCTTGTAGAGGTTGAGGGCCCCTAGGTTAGTGGCGCTGGCCTGCACCGACAGATGCAACGGCAGGTGAGGATAGCGGCTGTGGGCATAATCCAGCAGGGAGAGGTCGGCCATGATCAGCGCATCGACGCCAGTGTCGGCGGCCAGCTCGATCGCCTGGTACCAGCGTTGCTCTTCACCGGGTTTGGGGAAGGTATTGATGGTCAGAAAAATCTTCTTACCCGCCTGCTGGGTCAGCTTGGCCGCCTGGGCCAATTTTTCCGGCGTAAAGTTCAGCCCGGCGAAGGAGCGGGCGTTGGTATCGTTTTTCAACCCAAGGTAGACGGCGTCGGCACCGGCGTTTAAGGCGACCTTGAGGGAGGCGAGGTTACCCGCCGGACAAAGAAGTTCCATGTGCTGTTCTCCCTTAAAAAGTGTGAAGTGTAAAAGGGAATGGCTGAACAATTCTTGATGTAAAACAGGTTTGTGATCATAAAATCTGGTTAAAATTGATTTCCTTATCACTCTCGACAGCGGTTGTCGGGAACCTCACTAAACATTGATCGAAGTCACGATTTCGGTCCTCCAATTTGGTAGGAGAACGTCAGTCATGCAGCGAAGTGTGTTGGCAAACATGGCCAAACATCTATTGCAATATGGGCCTAAAGTCATAGCTAAACCATTAAACTTATTGCCTTTTTCAATTAAGGCTCAGCTTATCGAGCGTATTTTAAATTTGCTGATGGCGGCGCAGATCAAAGATGGCGAGCTGGATTTTTTGCAGGCTCGCTGGGTGAAGATAACTGTGACCGATCTCGAGTTAAGCTTCGAGGTTAGCTTCGATGAGCGCCTCATCGTCCGTGAAAGTGGCGAGGCCGAGGTGAGCTTTAGCGGCTGTAGTCAGGCGCTGCTTCTGATCGCCGCCGGTAAGGAAGACCCTGATACCTTGTTTTTCCAGCGCCGTCTGGCGATTGAGGGAGATACCGAGTTGGGGCTCGAGGTAAAAAATCTGCTGCTCAGCATAGAGTTCGACACCATGCCAGTGTTTATGCGCCAGAGCATCACTCAGGCCGCCGCCATGCTGACTCAGTTGCAGCGCCAAGCGAACATGCCCTGGGCCTAAAATAGCCCGTTGAGCTAACTCATGATGAGTCATCAACAAGCGAAGCCAAGGCTTCGCTTTTTGTTTATTTGAAGACGGTTAACTCTTGTTGGTAGCTTAATCGATCGGCTTACCGGTGATCAGGTGATACTTGACCAGGAGTTCATCCTGGGACTCCACATGGGCGGGGTCCGGGTCGATACAGTCGATGGGGCAGACGGAGACACAGGTAGGCTTGTCGTAGTGGCCGACGCATTCGGTGCACAGGTTAGGATCTATCTCATAGATCTCTTCCCCCATGGTGATCGCCTGGTTGGGACACTCAGGTTCACACATGTCACAGTTGATACAGCTGTCGTCGATCAGTAATGCCATCTAGTTGTAATACCTTATACTTGCCTTTTATAACAATCAGTTAAGTTTAATTGTGATTGTTATCGATAATCTTATTTCGCCCGTTTAAGAGCCTTGCCTTACGCCGATTTTCTTATCTCATTTGCTGGAGACAATCGCTTAGCGCCTATTGTATCACAGGCTTTGGTTATCCGATGACAAAATAGCGGTGGCTAGGTGGGGACCGTCTAACCCAGCCTTATGCACTCCTTTTGGGTGGCATGGCTAGAGCCTCGACGGGAGTGTCTCTCCTTGCTTGGAGTTATCCTAATGGACACAAACTAGCGCTTTTGGTTGTGCAAGGCCTTGTTTCGGTAAATGCCTGGGGTGATGCCTATGACCTTCTTGAACTCTCGTATGAAGTGAGCCTGGTCGTAGAAGCCGACGTGATAGCCGATGTCGGTGAGTGACTTGTCGGCGTCATGCCTGAGTAGCTCCTTGGCATAGGCGGTGCGCTGTAAGATGCTGTAATTTTTCGGCGTCATGCCTACATCTTGCAGGAATAGACGCTCCAGCTGTCGCTGGCCGATATCTAGCTCGCCCAATAAGTGGCGCAGCTCTCCCTGGCCTCTCTGTCTGGTGATCCAGTTTAAGGCCTGCCTCATCCTAGATTCACTGGCATCAAACAGTGATTCCTTGGCTGCCAGATAGTACAGCAACCTGGTTTCCAGCAGGGCAATTCGCGCCGGCGTCGTCGGCAGCGCGGCTAGGCGCTCGGTCAACTCATCGCCGAGTAGCGCAACGGATAGATCGGCTGGCATCAGGTTTTGTCCCAGCATCTCCGACATAGGGGCATTTAGAAAGGTGCGCCCGCTGCCGGGCCAGAAGCGCACCCCTAAGGCATCGACCTTGCCCGACAGTTCCAGTTTGGTGCTTTGTCTCGTGGGCCCGGTCACCAGGCAATGGGCGCCATGTTGCATGCCATCCAAGTGAATCGGCGCGCCGAAGTTGAAGATGATGCCACTACCGCCCTCAGGATGCATAAACTCTGTCGACAGCGACTCTGGTCCCTCAGTCCTAACAATATGCCAGTAACACTGGATATAGGGCTGAAGCGCGACGCAGGGAAGAAAGCGCTGAAAGCCAAGGTGTGCCAAGGTTGGCATGTTAATCTGCTCCTTTAACCTCTCAGTCCAGTTTATCTGTGCATGGATGCGGTAAAAGCGAGTCGTCTCCTTCGAATCTTAATGAAATGTCGAAATTTTACAATTCGCATTTCCCAGCTTTACATAAGATGCCCTTAGTCGCTTATCTGCCATGGCAGGTTGAACTTGTGCGCTCGCCAGGTTTGGCCCTTTGGCCTGCGACCTTCATTAGTCATCATCGAATATGGGAACCCAGCATGAAACTCCTAGCAATTAAACCCTCCAAGTGGCTAACCGTCAGCCTGTCTGTATTGTTGCTATCCGCGGCGTTTTTGGGGCAGGCGTTGGCAGAAGATGATTTTGCCGCCGAAGGGGAGAGAAGGGCCAAGCTTGCTGGCAGCTCGCTGCTTGGTACGCCGGCGCCGCAGCGCCAGCTGACCACATTAGCCGGGGACAAGATTAACCTTGGCGAGCTGTATGGCAACAAGCCTGTGTACATCAAGTTTTGGGCGACCTGGTGCGTCCCGTGCCGCCAGCAGATGCCTGGATTTGAAAAGATCTATCAAGAATATGGCGACAAGCTGCAGGTGATTGCCGTAAATACTGGGATCAGTGACGACAGCAACTCAGTCGGCGCCTTTGTCAAGAAGGCTGGCCTCAAGATGCCGGTGACCATAGATGACGGCTCCCTGGCGCGGGCCTTCAAGTTACGGGTGACGCCGCAGCATTTCTTGATCGATAAGAATGGCCGCATCGCCTACGTTGGACATCAGGATGACGAGGCGTTTCATCAGGCATTGGAGCAGGTTATCGCGGGAAATTATTCCAATGGTCCTTCTGGTAATGCTCAGGCCGTTAGTGGTTCAGCTGTTGTAGGAAGCCTGGCCGAGCAGGCGTCCGGCTACGAGCTGGGTGCAGAAGTGAGCCCTATGTCATTGAAGGCGCTTGATAACAGTGACTACCCCTTGCCGTCGGCGGCGCGCCACGGCAAGGCAACCGGACTCGTGTTCTTCGCCCCTTGGTGTGAGTGGTACCTGGCAGAGTCCGAGCCTAAGACGGCCAAGTCTTGTCAGTTGGTGCGGGAGCGGGTCGAGCAGTTTGCTGCTGGTGTCGCTGCCGATAATGCCACTGCAGAGAACGCCGTCCAGTGGCTGCATCTCTCCAGCAACCTCTGGTCCACCCAGGCCGATCTGGTCGAGTATCAAAGCAACTATCACACTCGCTTGCCCATAGTATTCGACGAGGATGGCAGCCTGTTTGAGCGATTCGGGGTTACCCAGCTGCCGACCATAGTTTTCATCGATGAGACGGGCAAAATCACCGAAAAGGTTAGCCTGAGAGCCCCCGACTTTGCCGAGCGTCTCGAGTCGCTGCTCGCCGACCTAGAACGCAAATAAATCACGCGTTTGGAGTATAGGTATATGTTTAAAAACAGATCCTTATGGGCGCAAGTTATCGCCGGCTTCTGGCTGATGTTGTGCTTGTTCATTCAGGCGCAGGTCTTGCCAGCACAGGCCACACCGGCTCAGGCCACACCGGCTCAGGCCAGTGACGAGGGCGGCCGAAAGATAACGGCATCCCTATTGCTGGAGTCCGGCGCGCCTGCGCCCGGCGCCGAAACTACGCTGGCAATCACTATGTCTCCCGCAGCTGGCTGGCACGGCTACTGGCTTAACCCAGGTGATGCCGGCTTCCCACTAAAGGTGCAATGGCTGCTGCCTGACGGGGTGACGGTTGGTGAGCTGCAATATCCTGCGCCCGAGCAGTTGCTGACCAGCGGTCTGATGAATTACATCTATCACGGCGACTACGCCCTGTTGACACCGCTGCACATAGACGAAGATCTGCCGATCGGCAGCCTTATCACATTGACTGCGGATCTTCGTTATCTGGTGTGCAGTCCCAAGCTGTGTCTGCCGGAGCAGCAGAGCCTTCATGTGCAGTTCAGCGTAGGGGATGGCGGCGCGACTCAAGAGGTTCTCGAGACCTTCGATGGCTGGCGTCAACAACTGCCAAGGCCAATTGTGGCCAGCGCTGAGTTTAGTATTCAAGATGGGCAGCTTGCGTTGTCACTCCCTCTGCCTGAGTCTGTCCAGCTGACTGACATTGCCCATCTATACCCAGAGATGAACGGGGTGATTTCAAACACGGCGCAGCAGAACTTTATCAGAAAGGGCAATCGCCTCTTGATGACGACTGCGGCCGGTGATGGTGATGGTGATGGTGATGGTGATGGTGATGGCGAGGAAGATATCAGTGACTTTTATGGGGTGATCACCCTAAATGAGTCGCTGGTCGTCAGATTCAGGGCCGTTCGGCAGCCAGAAGCTGCCTTGGTGTTTCCAACCTCGTCGGCCTTGACGGCTCAGGTTGCAGTTTCAACCCAAGAGAACTATTCAATTGCCGCTATACCGCCAGAAGCGCCCGGCAATCCGCTGGTTACAGCTGCGGTGGCCGTATTTGGCGCCATGTTAGGTGGACTCTTGCTTAATCTGATGCCCTGTGTCTTTCCCATTCTCAGCTTGAAGGTGCTCAGCCTGACTAACTTGGGGGACGAGCGGACAGCCAAAACAGGCGCGTTGGCCTATACACTGGGAGCCGTGTTGGTGTGCGTCCTGCTGGGCGCGCTTATCTTGATGCTTAGGGCATTTGGCCATCAGGTGGGCTGGGCGTTTCAGCTGCAGCGTCCGGAGATCATAGTGGTACTCATCCTGCTGATGATGACCATAGGGCTCAATCTGGCCGGTTTGTTTGAGTTGGGTACCCTGAGTTCTGGAAGCAAGCTACAACAAAAGCCCGGGCCTTCGGGAGATTTTTGGACCGGCGTGCTGGCCGCCTTTGTGGCGACACCTTGCACCGGCCCCTTCATGGCGACGGCCCTAGGTGCAGCCATGTTGCTGCCGAACCGCGTAGGCCTCATGGTGTTCGCCGGTTTGGGCTTGGGGATGGCCTTGCCTTTCTTGCTGGTGGGTTTCATTCCGGCGCTGCGTAAACGCATGCCAAGACCCGGCGCCTGGATGCTAACGGCGAAACGCTGCTTTGCCGTGCCCATGTTCTTGACGGCCTTGGGGCTGGTATGGGTATTGATGCAGCAAGCTGACAGCGGCTATCTGTTCATCGCCTTGCTGCTGTTGCTCTTGTTGAGCCTGGGATTATGGCTGATGGGATTGTTGCAACGCTCGGGTCGTCATCGCCCCTGGTGGCCGCTGGTGCCGATCGTTATCCTTGTTGGCGGCACCCTGATGATTGCAGTGCCTGGAGGCAGCAATCATCTCGGGGCGAACTCGGCGGCGAGTACTGAGATGAAGGCTGGTGCTGATGCAGATGCTGCGGCTGAGTCTGTACACCCTCTAGTGTTCGATGAGGCTAGCCTATTGGCCTTGGTCAAACAGCAGGATGTGTTTGTGTATTTCAGCGCCGACTGGTGTTTAACCTGTCAGGTCAATGAGAAGGTGGCCATCGAGCGCCAGGAGACCCAGGCTGCCTTCGCCCGTGCAAATACGGCTGTGATGCTAGGCGACTGGACCAAGGGGGATCCAGCGATTACCCGTTTCCTTGCAAAAAACCGGCGCTCAGGTGTGCCGCTGTATCTCTGGTACAGCAAGGGCAATCCAGCGCCGCAGGTGTTGCCGCAACTTTTGACCCCTTCGCTGCTGATAGAGAAAGCCAGCGCAGGAGGCTGATGTCACCAGAGCTGGCTTAGAAGCTATAGGTGACGGCAAAGCCTGCGAAGTTAAAGCGGGCGTCGTTATAATATTCGTCGGTGTCCGAGGTCTGCTCTAGCTGACCGTAGAAGAGTGAGGCCGCCCAGCGCTCGTTGATCTGGTAGGTGACATTGCCCCAGAAGGCGCTGGAATCAAAATCGGAGAGACCGGTAATGCGATAGCCCAGGCTGGCTTTGACTGCCGGGGTAAAGCGATAACCCAGCTCCGCAGCGGCGGCGGGGACGATGAAGAAGTCGTTAAACTCTCCAAGATTTCCGCCCTCCAGGTCATCGAGGCGGATCCATTGATCGATCAGGCTGATACCGGCGCCGACATTCACTATCCAGTCGCTCTTTGGCATCAGGTTAAACATATAGTCGGCGGAGAGGTTCCAGCTGCGATAGGCGGCGATAACCTCGCTACCGGCGGCGTAGCGTTTGCCGTTAAAGCCGATATCCTGGTTGAGTACGCTGGTGTCTCTGGCCTCCAAGGGGGTAAACCTGAAGGAGAGATATTGCTGCTTACCCATCCCCCAGTTGACCAACGCAGAGGCGTAGGTGTTGGGTTCGCTCTCTTTGCTGAAGCCATTAAGGTCGAAGCCGGTTTCCTGCTTGTCGCGAATATAGTTGGTGTCGGTGTCGAAGCCACCGATCATCAAGGTGTAGCTGTTATTGAGTGGCTTGTCTTGCTGGCCCCAATCATGGCTTTTTTCGCGCTCGCTCCGAGGGCCCTTGTTACCCGCCAGCCCTGGGGTGTAGCTCAGCGCCAGGCCAATATGATCTTCCCCCAGGCTTGGGGCGATCACCAGATCTGTCTGGGCATAGGGGTCGGTGAAATAGAGGCTGGTCATCACGGCGATGGAGCCGCCGGCCAGCACATCGTCCATGTAGTGGCGGTTGGCCCAGATACGACTGCCGCCCACGAAGGCCGCCGCCGCATAAGCCGGAATGCCGTAGGCGTTACCGTATCTGTGATGAATAAAGGCGGCGCCGGAGAAGGCCGCCGAGGTGTGACCCGAGGGGAAGGAGTTGGACTCAGTGCCGTCGGGTCTCAGGCGCTCGACGCCAAACTTCAGGGTATGTGTGATGGCCGCCGTGGCCGCGACCCCCTTGGTGACCTGCCAGGCGCCTTCGGTATCGCCTATCCAGAGGGCGCCGATTAGGCCCGCGGCGGGCAGGGCGATCTGTACCACATCCCCCACCTCAGAGACTGTGCCTGACTGGCCTTCGAGGATCTCACTCTTGCCGTAGGCCGTCGGTGACGCCAGGCTAGCGGCCATTAGAGTAGGGAGTAGACATTTAACGGAAGCGCGGGGAGTCATCATTTTTATGCCTTGTATTTCATCAAGATAACTATGCGTTTCAGTGTAACAGCTAATGGCGGGCTTGCTACCAAGTTGTAGAAAAAATGTGAAGATGTAACAGGGGGCAAGTATGGCGCTTGGATGTGAAACTTGGATGTGGAGCTTGAGTGTGGGAGTCAGTTGTGAGACTTGGCTGTGGAGCGTGTGCGAGGCATGGCTATGTCTAGGGTTAGAGTCAGACATTGGGAGGCTTTCGCGGAGCAGACGCTTGCCGAGTCTGGCACTCGGCCATAGCCGTTCAAGGTAAGTCGTTCAAGGTAAGTCGCTTAGAGTAAGTCGCTTAAGTTAAGTCACTTAAGTTAAGTCACTTAAGTTAAGTCGATTAGGGTAAGTCATTTAAGTTAAGTCACTGAGGATAAGTCGCTTAGTCAGAACTAGAGTAAGTCGTTGAGCTAGGTGTCGAGTTAGGCTTATTTTGTGGGGATAAAAAAACAGCCCGAGAGATTCGGGCTGTTTAAAGGCTGTGTTTAAGTCGTTCGAGGCGAATCTTAAGGGTGTGGCTGACGTGTGCTCTGCTCGCCCGTCAGGTTACGCATCAGGATGGCACGCTCGACCTCGACTTCGGCCGGTACCGGCAGATAGACGAAGTGACCCGAACCTAGTCCCGCCTCGACGCTCTCGCCCTTGCGGTTTTCCAGGTGTTCTATGGTCAGGTTGATGTTGCCCTGGGGCGTCATCAGTTCGACGCTGTCGCCGACGGAGAACTTGTTCTTCACGTCGATCTCGGCCATCCCCTTGGCGTTGCGCTTGCCGGTAAACTCGCCGACAAACTGCTGGGTATCGCTGATGGAGTAGCCATAGTCATAGTTCTGGTACTCGTCGTGCACGTGACGACGCAGGAAGCCCTCGGTGTAACCTCGGTGCGCTAGCCCTTCGAGCTGGTACATGAGCGCCGGGTTAAACTCGCGACCGGCCGCGGCATCTTCGATCGCCTGGCGATAGAGCTGGGCGGTACGGGCCACATAGTAGAAGGACTTGGTACGACCTTCGATTTTCAGTGAATCTACGCCCATCTTGGTCAGGCGCTCGACGTGCTGGATGGCGCGCAGATCCTTGGAGTTCATGATATAGGTGCCATGCTCATCTTCAAACGCCGGCATATACTCGCCCGGACGTCCCGCCTCTTGTAGCAAGACGATCTCGCTGCTTGGCGCGCCTTCGCCCAGGGTAGGGTTGTGCATCTGCACCTCGGGGTTAACCGCCACTATGTCGCCGGTCTCTGTCTGCACCGCCTCGTGGGCGTCGTACTTCCAGCGGCAGGCGTTGGTGCAGGTACCCTGGTTAGGGTCACGCTTGTTGATATAGCCAGAGAGCAGGCAGCGGCCTGAATAAGCCATACACAGGGCGCCGTGTACGAAGACCTCAAGCTCTATGTCTGGGCAGCGTTGACGTATCTCTTCGATCTCATCCAGCGACAGCTCGCGAGAGAGGATCACACGCTTGATCCCTTGTTGCTGCCAAAACTTTACCGAGGCCCAGTTGATGGCATTGGCCTGAACAGACAAATGCACCGTCTGATCCGGGAAGGCCTCGCGCACCATCATGATAAGACCCGGGTCTGACATGATCAGCGCATCGGGCTGCATGGCCACCACTGGCTCCATATCCTTGATATAGGTCTTGAGCTTAGTGTTGTGGGGGGCGATGTTGCTCACCACATAGAGTTTCTTACCCAGGCTGTGGGCCTCTTGGATACCCGTTGCGAGGTTTTCCATCTTGAAATCGTTGTTTCTGACACGCAGGCTATATCTCGGTTGGCCAGCGTAAACCGCATCGGCGCCATATGCGAAGGCATAACGCATATTTTTTAGGGTCCCGGCAGGAGACAGCAGCTCAGGTTTAAACATCATTTCTCTCAATTAACAGGTATCGAACAAACTTGGGGCGGGCATTTTACTCAATGGGACAAGGCTTATGCAAATTAGAAGTTGTTTATTTTATCGACAGCCGTCAATGACTGACGATAAAAGCGGGCAAACAGGAGAAATTTAAGCCAATTAATAACCTATAATCTTAAACTTAGCTAAAATTACACAAATTCTTAACTGGATGGATGATTTTTACCATCACGGTTAGCAAGAGTGCTGATATACTCTCTGGCAACATCAATATGGGCATAGTTTTTTTAAGGAGTTTGCATGTCTAGCGAGCATCAACTACTGGTTGGGTTACTGAAAAAGTTAAAGGCAGATGCTTTGGTCTTGCCGACTTTGCCCGAGGTAGCAATGCGCGTTCAGGAGGTGGTTTCCCGCCCCGACTCCAGCCCTAAGCAGGTGGCCGAAATAATCGGTCAGGATGCCGCCATCTCGGCCCGTATGATCAAGGTGGCCAACAGCGCCATGTATAGCCGCGGCATCAAGGCGGAAAATATCAACGCGGCGGTGACTCGCATCGGCCTGACGCAGATCAAGGCGATCGCCACCTCAGTGGCCATGGAGCAGCTGTTCATCTCTACCAACGAGATGGTGTGGGAGGTGATGGACGAGGTGTGGCGTGCCTCTATCGAGGTGACCTCGGCTGCCTGCGCCCTGCTACTCAAGTATTCCAAGACCCATAAGGGCTGTGGACTCAATTACGACACCCTGACTCTTGCGAGCCTGGTGCACAATATCGGCGCCTTGCCGGTACTGACCGAGGCCGAGGCCAATCCCCATCTGTTTACCAGCATAGAGCAACTCAGGGCGCTGGTGAGAAAGATGCAGGGGCCGCTAGGTCGCGCCGTGCTCAAGAGCTGGGACTTCTCGCCCGAGGTGACAGAGGTGGTCGAGCGCTGGGCGGATCTGCCTTATCTGCCAGAGCAGGTGACCTATCTGGATTTCGTGCGCGCGGCGGCCTTCTATACCGGCGAACTGCGTGCCGGTCACGATCTGGAGGAGCGTCTGGACGTGTTCCTTCAGCGCGGATTACCCGTGAGCCCGGAATATCTGGGATCGGATGAATTTCTCGACAACTACCATTCGATTAAATTAAGTTATGAATAGATAAGGCCTGGTCGGCAGAGTGTGCCGATCCGTCTTGTCGTTTCTTTATTTATCAAAATATTAGGGATTGTGTGACGGCAACTGAGCTGATTTGGTTAATAGTCTATCTGATAGCAATCGGCATCGCTGGTATCATCTACTGGTACTGGCATAGGCGCACTGAGCTTAAGTTTCTTAAGCGTCTGGTGACCCAGTTAAGTCAGCAACATAAGGTGCGCCAGCCCCTGAATATTGCCACCATTCCCTACCGTTTTATCCCCCTCTATGTGCAGCTGCAACATCTGCTGAAACAGCTGCCGCCCCCCAAGGGGCGCGACAAGCTGACCGGGCTGCTCAATCGTGTCGGCCTCAAGGCCAAGTTGACCCGCAAGATGCCTCTCACCCATGGGATGTTTGTGCTTATCGATATTCACCGCTTTCGCTATGTGAATGATCTCTTTGGCTTCTCCCTGGGGGATAAGCTGCTGCAGGCCTTGGCGGAACGTCTGGAGCGACGAATCGGCGATAAGGACATGCTGGCGCGGATGAATGAAGATGAGTTTCTGATCTACTTTAATACCCCCATGAGCGAGGCGGAGCTTATGGTGTTTCAGCAGGGGTTGGCGCAGCCCATCAGCATCAAGGGAACCGTGATCAATTTGCAGCTGCAACTTGGCTATCTCGAGCTGTCATTGCACCACGCGGATGTTAGTCAGATGCTGCGCCGCCTGGATCTGGCATTGGTGCGGGCCAAGTCGGCCAGTAACTATATCGCCGCCTATCAGGAAGGGGATGATCGCAGTCAGCATAGGCAGTTGACCATAGTCAGCTGTTTCCCCAAGGCGCTGGAGCAAAACGAACTCTATCTGGTGTTTCAGCCCAAATATAATCTGGCCACAGGCAACTGCACTCACGCCGAGGCCTTGATCCGCTGGGACAGCTCTGTGCTTGGGCCTGTCTCGCCGGGTGAGTTTATCCCGCTTTTAGAGTGCGCCGGGATGATCAGCCTGCTCAGCCAGTGGGTGATCGATCAGGTGCTGTTGCAGCAGGTGCGTTGGCAGGAGAGCGATATTCGCCTGCAGTTGGCGATCAACCTGGCGATTGACGATCTGAGCGAGAAGCAGCTGAGCGAGCGGATCATCACCCGCTTGAAGCAACATGGGCTCAGTGCTCAGGTGCTCTCTATCGAGATCACCGAGAGCCAGCTGATGACAGACATGGTGCGCACCGTGGCCGTGCTCAATCGCCTCAAGCGCGCCGGCGTCAAGGTGGCCATAGACGATTTTGGTACCGGTCACTCCTCGCTGGCCTACCTCAAACACCTGCCGGTGGACGAAGTTAAGATAGACAGAGCCTTCCTGACCGGGCTGGAGTCGGACCCTCGGGCGCAGCATATCGTTCGCAGCGCCGTCGACCTGGCCAAAGGACTAGACTTTTCGGTGACTGTCGAGGGTGTCGAGCAGATGCCGGTATTTAAGCTGCTTCAGCAGATGGGGGTCGATAAGGTGCAGGGGGATATTTACGCCAAACCGATGCGAGCTCCAGAGCTTGAGATGCACTGGCGCAAGTTAAATCGGCCGCTCTGCTAGGATTTAAGAGCTAAAAGGCTTTATTACAGGCTGATGGCTTGGTCGAAGTGACGGCCGAGCTCCTCGATGAGGGGCGGCGCCATGGGGCAGAGCTGTCTCGCCTTGTTCATGCATACCATCTCGATATGGGCGGTCACCGCTGGCTTGGTGCCCTTGGGACGCCAGATCTCCTGCTGCCATACGGTGCGATACTTGCTCTCGAAATAGAAGCGGGTACGTACATCCACCACGTCGGCAAATTCAACCCCTTCATGGCAGAGCATGTCGCTGCGATAGACGGCAAAGCCCAGGCCGTGCTGCTGCCAGAGGGCTGCCAGTCGCTCGGCGCCGATCACATGCTCGCGGGCACGCTCGAAATATTTCAAGAAGTTAGGATGGTACACCACGCCGGAAAAGTCGGTATCTTCGTAGTAGATCTGCACCGGAAAATGAAAGGTAGGGCTGAACTTATCGTCTGGCTTCATCTGGAGTCTGGGCTAAATAACGCTATATAAGAGAGGCGGCCAGCATAGCATACTCTCGGTCTGTCATGGCACGACTTGTTGGCGAGTGGTGTGTTAACGTGCTATTTGCTGGCGATAGCCTGTAGGCTGTTCATTATGCTCTGATAGCTGCCGTCTTGCTTGAGGGCCTTGAGGCCGAGATCTAGCTTATCGGCAAACAGCTGGGCGTTGGGACGCTGCTTGGAGAAGGCCACATAGAGGTCGCCGGTATGATTGTGCACGCTGCGGCTAATCACCTTGCCGACCCCCATCTGACCAAGATACTGATTGGCTACCTCGTCGTACATGATGGCGGCATCGATGCGGTTGAGCAGCAACAGGTTGATCAGCTGATTGTGATTGTCCACCTCGACTAATTTGAGCTGCTTAAGCTCAGACAGCTCATCGCCATATTCATAGCCCTTGATGATGCCGACAAGCAACCCCTGGGGCAGGTGCCATTTGTCCTCTGCCTGCAGCGGATGGGCATTGTTCTGATAGAAGGAGGCTGAGGTGGTGAACAGGGGGATCTGGCCGAAGACAAACTCCTCCTGGGTCTTACGCTCTTTGTGCAGATTAAAGACACCATCTACTATGCCTTGCTTGGTCATCACCACGCCGCGGGCATAGGAGACCACCAGACTGTCGACATCGACATTGACCCGGGAAAACGCCTGCTTGACCAGACGATGGGACAGGCCTTTGCCATAGGGATCGGCAAAAGGCGCCCAGTTATCTTCGGCGGCCAGCTTGACCTTTAGCGGCGCCGACGGGCTGTCGGCCGAGGCCATATTCAGCTCCTGGCCAGTGACGGTGAGGCTAAAAAGCGCCAGCATGAGTGTCAGGCCAGAGGTGAGTTGATTGATTTGCCGAGATAAGCTGGGGTGCAACATCAGATTCCTTGCAGCGGTCGCGTCCTTATGTTGCCCATGATAAGGGGTTTTCGAGGGAGATCAACTGCATTGCTGCGGCTGACGGGGTGTTTTTTGTAGCATTCGAGCTACATCTGTGTGTGGCTTAGGCGATTTAGGCTGTCATTCGCTGCTGCCGCGGTGATTTGTATTGCTGGGCAAGGGGTTGCGGGACTGAGGGAGAGGCGTTCAAAATCATTAGCTTATTATGATTTAGTGGGTTTTTTTTTCGGGGCTTCTGCTACACTCTGAATGATGTTATCAGGTTGATAATAAAAAACTTAGCCTCGAGAAAATTTAAGCCTTGTATGAATCAAGATACATTATTTTCGCTCTCTCAAAATGCCGCGCTCTTGTTGATCATGGTATTTATCTACGACGCGGTGCCACGGCACCATCGTAGCGAGTATTTTCTGTTGTGGCGCCTCATCATGGGGGCGGTAATAGGCGGCGTGACAGTACTGACCATGATGACCTCCTGGGAATATCAGCCCGGGGTCTTTATCGATACCCGCTCTGTGGTGTTGGCCATCAGTGGGCTCTTCTTCGGCGGCCTGCCTACCTTCGTCGCCGCTTCTGTTGCCTGTGCCTATCGCCTGTTCCAGGGGGGGGATGGCATGCTGGTCGGGGTGACAGTGATTCTAGTCTCCGCCCTGTTTGGCAGCCTGTGGCGCTACTATCGCAAGACCACCATCGCCGATCTCAGCTTTATCGAGTTGTATCTGTTTGGTTTCCTGCTGCATTTCTCGACCCTGTCGCTGCTGTTTATTCTGCCCTTTTCCATGTTTGTCGATCTCCTGGTGCAGATCGCTTTGCCTGTGATGTTGATTTTTCCCATAGTGACGGCCCTGCTGGGCATGTTGCTGGCCAGGCGGCTGGAGGTGGAGCGGGACGCTAAGATCCAGCTTCAGGATGACTTTATTTTTCGCTCGCAATTTAACGTTGGCAACATGGGGATAGCCATCACCTCGGTGGATCAGCATTGGATTAAGGTCAATCCTCGCCTGTGTAAGATGCTTAAATATTCTGAGACAGAACTGCTCAATCGCACCTGGACCGAGCTGACCTATTTCGAAGATCTTAAGGCGGATATGACTCAATTCCAGCGCATGTTAAAGGGGGAGATAGATGCCTACGAGATGGATAAGCGCTTCGTCGCCAAGGATGGGGAGATTGTCTATACCCACCTGACGGTGGCCTGTCGCCGCAACCATAACATGGTGGATATGGTGATCGCCGGTCTTATCGACATCACTGAGCATAAGCGGGCGGATATGGCGATGCGCACCAGTCAGGAGCGCCTGGCCTTGGTGCTGGAGAGCAGCGATCTTGGCATGTGGGACTGGGATATCAAGAGTAACGAGACCAAGCGTAATCCCTGGTGTGCCAAGGTGCTGGGCTGCGACCTCGAGAAGCTCAATCGCGACAGCCGTATCTGGATCGACGCCATCCATCCCCAGGACAGGATGGCGGTGTTGAACTCCATCGACCGTCACCTCAAGGGGGAGGCTCAGAAACATTACATCGAATACCGGTTGATTAGCCTCAGTGGCGAAGAGCACTGGATCTTGGACACCGGCAAGGTGGTGAGCCGCGACCGTAATGGCCTGCCGACCCGCATGTGCGGCGTGCACTCGGACATTACCGAGCAGAAGAAGGTGCAAGAATCGCTGGAGCTGGCGGCCTCTGTGTATAACAACTCCAGCGAAGCCATGAGCGTGCAAGATCACAAGGGGCATATCATCACCATCAACGCCGCCTTCACTGCGATTACTGGGTACAGCCAGGAGGAGGCGCTGACGCAAAACATCCGTATATTGCAGAGTTCCCGCACCCCGAGAAGCCAATACGATGAGATGAACAATGCCATTCGCGATACCGGCTATTGGCAGGGGGAGCTGTGGATCAAGAACAAGAGCGGCGAGGAGTATATGGTCTGGTTGACTATCAATACCATCTTCGACCAGCACGGCCAGGTGTACCGCAGGGTGGCGCTCTTCTCCGACATCACCGAGAAGAAAGAGGCTGAGCATATCATCTGGAAACAGGCCAACTACGACCCCCTGACCGGCCTGCCCAATCGCCGCATGTTGCTGGAGTACCTCAATACCGAGATATTGCGTATCGATCGTAATCATAGCCACTTTGCCCTGATGTTCCTGGATCTGGACTTCTTCAAGGAGGTCAACGATACCCTGGGCCATGATATGGGAGATCTCTTGTTGCAGGAGACCGCCAAGCGGCTCAAGGGCTGCATCCGTGAGTCGGATGTGGTGGCGCGCCTGGGGGGCGATGAGTTTACCGTAGTGCTCTCGGGGATCGACTCCCCCAGCGGCGTCGAGCGGGTGGCCCAGAGCATACTGGAGCGCATCGCCGAGCCCTACAGCCTGGGGGATGAGACCGCCTACATCAGCGCCAGTATCGGCATTACCATCTATCCCGACGATGCCACCAGTATCGAGGGGCTGCTGAAACATGCGGATCAGGCGATGTACGCCGCCAAGGAGCAGGGACGCAACCGATTCCATTACTTTACCCCGTCGATGCAGGAGTACGCCCGCTATCGCATGGCGCTGATTAAAGATCTGCGTAACGCCATCAATCGCAAGGAGTTTGAGCTCTTCTACCAGCCTATCGTCGACATGAACAAACAGGGAGTCTACAAGGCGGAGGCGCTGATCCGCTGGGTGCATCCCCAACGAGGGCTGGTCTCGCCGGGCGAGTTTATTCCTGTGGCGGAAGAGACAGGGCTTATCAACGAGATAGGTAACTGGGTATTTGAGAAGGCCGCTCAGCAGAGCGCCCGCTGGCGAACTCAGCATGGCGTCGAGATCCAGATCAGTATCAACAAGTCGCCGATCCAGTTCAGGGACGAGGGTGACACCTTCAGCGACTGGCTGGCGCTTCTGCGGCATCTCGAGCTCTCCAGCAACGCCATCTGTGTCGAGATCACTGAAGGTCTGCTGCTGGATGCTTCAATGGGGGTGACCGACAAGCTGCTGGCCTATCGTGACGCCGGTATTCAGGTGTCTCTGGATGATTTCGGTACCGGCTATTCGTCGCTGGCCTATCTGAAGAAGTTCGACATAGATTATCTCAAGATCGATCAGTCCTTTACCCGTAATCTCGAATCCGACAGCGACGGTGTGGCCCTGTGTGAGGCGATCATAGTGATGGCCCACAAGCTGGGGATCAAGGTGATCGCCGAAGGGGTGGAGACCCAGTTCCAGCACGATATCCTGGCTAGCGCGGGATGTGATTTTGCCCAGGGCTATCTCTACTCCAAGCCTGTCTCCCTACCGGAGTTTGAGCGCCTCTATGTTAACCCCGAGGCGCGCTAGCCTGAGCAGTGAAGATAGCATTACCTTTATGGGGCGCTTTTTGCTAGACTCCGCGCTCACTTTTTGTCAGCTCGCAGGTTGCCCATGAATTTCGATGCCCTCCCGTTAGACCCCTTACTGGCCCAGGCGGCTAAGGCCTGCGGCTACGAAAGCCTGACTCAGGTTCAGGCCAAGGTGATCCCCACGGCGCTGGCCGGGCGGGATCTGATGGCCTGCGCCCAGACAGGAACCGGTAAGACGGCGGCCTTTAGCTTTGTGTTGTTGCAACGCCTGCTCAATCAGCCCAGACAGCAAGGACAGCTCAGAGCCTTGGTTCTGACTCCAACGAGAGAGCTGGCGATCCAGGTGGCAGATAGCATCAGTCGCTACAGCCAGTTCACCGAGCTGACCACACTGGCCGTCTATGGCGGCGCCAACATCAATCCCCAACGCAAGGCCTTGGCGAGAGGGGTCGATATCCTGGTGGCCACGCCGGGGAGGCTATTCGATCTCTTGGGCCAACATGATTTGAGCCTGGAGACGGTTGATCAGCTCATTGTCGATGAGGCAGATCGCATGCTCGACATGGGGTTCGTGAGAGATATCGAGCGCACCAAGCGGCTCTTGTGCGTGTCTCACTCGACCATGTTGTTCTCGGCCACCTTCACCCCAGAGGTGAAGGCATTAGCCACTAAGATGCTGGATAACCCTGAGTGGATCAATGTGACCAGCGCTAGTAGCGGGCCGCAGATCGAGCAGAAGATCTATCCCTTAGATGCAAGGCGTAAGGCGGAGCTGCTGGCCGAGCTTATCGGCCGCAATAATTGGCAACAGGTGCTGGTGTTCGTCAACACCAAGGAGAGCGCGGAGCGCCTGCACCGCGAGTTGAAACTCGATGGCATCAAGAATGCGGTGTTTCACGGGGATAAGACCCAAGGGGCGCGCAATCGGGCGCTGGAGCAGTTTAAGGCCGGCGAGCTGAGAGTGCTAGTGGCGACCGATGTGGCCGCCCGCGGTCTGGATATCACCGCGCTGCCCTTAGTGATCAACTTAGAATTGCCCGATGAGCCTCAGGACTATGTGCATCGTATTGGCCGTACCGGCCGCGCCGGTCTCAGTGGGGTCAGCATCTCTTTTGTTGCCAAGCAGGATGAGGCCGCACTTGCGGCGATCGAGACTCTTATCGGCAAGACCTTGCCACGTGAGGTGCAGCCGGGATATGAGCTAGGGGCGCCGTTACCAGCCAGGTATCGCGAGCTCGACGCCGCCGTGCAGCCAAAGGCCAATCAGTTTAAGAAAGGCAAGGGGCAGAAGTTCGGCGGTCAGGATAATCGAAGAGGCCAGAGTCGCACTAAGGCACCCCAGCGCAAGGCTAGTAGCGACAAGGCTGGTAGTGGTAAGGCGAGACGTCCATCGAGTGATATGGGCTTTCGGGGCAAGCGCTAGCAGGTTAAGCGAGGGCTGCTGAAAAGGATTGCAATCTCAGGCCCGCCCTCTACACTGGGGCGATTTTTCAGTGCGGAGCCGCCAATGATCCTCAAGCCTATTCCTACCCATGTCGTGACAGGTTTTCTCGGTGTGGGTAAAACCAGTTTTATCCAATATTTGCTCGCCCATAAGCCAGCCGATGAGACCTGGGCCGTGCTAGTAAACGAATTTGGCGAGATTGGCATAGACGGTGAGCTGCTCAAGGGTGAGGGCGATGATGTCGCCATCAAGGAGGTGGCGGGTGGTTGTCTCTGCTGCGCCGCAGGGGTGCCGACTCAGGTGGCGGTCAACCAGCTTATCGCTAAGGCGAGGCCTGATCGTCTGTTTATCGAGCCCACTGGGCTGGGCCATCCCAAGGCTATCGTCGAGACCCTGAGCCAGGGGCATTTCAAGCCGGTGCTGTCGATGCGAGCCAGTCTCTGTCTGGTGGATCCCAGAAAACTCAATGACCCGCGTTACCTCGAAAGCGAACTGTTTACCGATCAGCTAAGCATCGCCGACCTTATCCTGGCCAACAAGATGGATCTGGCAAGCTTGGCTGACTTGCAGCAGCTAGAGGCCTATCTGAAGCAGCAATCCATCACGGCCGAGGTGTTGCCGGTGCAGGTGGCGCAGCTCCTCTCGGCAAAAGAAGCCAGTCTGTATCAATATCTTGAGAAGCACTATTTTGCGCGCCCAACCGCCTGGCGCATTAGTAAGCCTGTAAACTCGACAGGCTCCTCGCTCTTAGGCAGCCGGCCCGCGATGCCCTTCGATGAGGCGGATGATGCGCGTAAACTATCGATTGATGAGCAGGCATTTGATGAGCTGGGGATTTACCGCGCCAGCAATCGGCATGAGGGCCGTTATACCCTGGGCTGGGTGTTCGACTGTCGCTATGAGTTTGACTTCGAGGCTTTGGTGGCCTGGGTAAAGGCCCAAGATTGTCTGCGCCTCAAGGCGGTGATGATAACAGATGAAGGGATCGCGGCCTTTAACTATGTGGACGGTCAACTTGGCGTGATGGAGCTGGATGATAGCTTGGATTCGCGCCTGGAGATGATAGCCGAGAAGCCGCAGCCCCAGGCCGAGATAGAGCAGGCGCTGCTCAGTCTCACTAAACGCCTGTCTAACTAAACGCCTGCCTATCTAAACGTCTCGCTATCTGATATCTTCGCTCTCCAATAGCCGTTTAGGTGTTGAATCAACAAATTATCAACAAACATGATAGAGAAATTTTCCGAAAATCATGACCGAGCATCATGCCGCGCACCAGAGTGATGAGCACTCAGATCTAGCCACAGCCCCCATCCCTAAGCTGGTGTGGCGCTACGCCATTCCCACCATACTCTCCATGGTGGTGACCGGCGTCTATGTGGCCATCGACGGCATGTTTGTCGGCCATTACCTTGGCGAGGTGGGGCTGGCGGGCATGATGCTGGCCTATCCCGTGGGGGCGATACTCTACGCCGTCGGCGCCCTGATCGGCATGGGCGCCGCATCATTGGTGTCGATAAATCTGGGGCTTAAAGATGTCGCCCGGGCGCGGCACTTGCTGGGTAATGCCTTCACCCTCTGTCTGCTGGCGGGCACCGGACTGGCCCTGCTGGGTACCCATTGGAGCCAGACCATACTCATCTGGCTCGGGGCCGAAGGGGAGGTGCTGACCAGCGCCGAGCAGTATCTGTTTTGGTATTTTGCCCTCGGGGTCTTTCCCGTGCTGGCCATCGCCTTTACCGCCTTGCTGCGCAACGATGGCCGCCCCGGCTTCGTCACCCTGGTGCTTATCCTCTCGGGCTGTTTGAACGTGTTATTGGATTGGCTGCTGATCGTCGTCTTTCCCTATGGCCTGGCGGGCGCCGCCATCGCCACCATGATATGTCAGGCCTTCACTGCGCTCGCCTGCCTGCAGCATTTCTTCACTAAGCGCACGCGATTGGGGATCAACTGGCAGCAGATGCGTCTGAACCTGGATCATTGCAGCAACATCCTCAGGGTCGGCGTGCCAAGCTTCTTGATGAACCTCTACCTCTCCATCGTCCTGACCCTGCATAACATGGCGTTTCTCTGGGTCGGCGGCCCCATTCATGTGGCGGCGTATGGGGTGGTGAGCTACGCCGAGGCGCTGTTTTACCTGATCTTCGAGGGGATAGCCTTCGGTACCCAGCCTCTGTTTAGCTTCAACACCGGGGCGAAGCGTTTCGACAGGGTGTTCGAGACCCTGAGGCTGGTCATTATCATGACCCTGGTGACCGCGCTGGCGGGCGTCGCCTTCATCTACTGGGCGCCAGAATATCTGGTTTATATCTTTGCCGGGGATAATTCTGAGCTGACGCCCGTGGCGATAGAGGGGATGCGTCTCTACTTCTGGGGACTGCCGTTTGAGGGACTTATTCTGGTGGGCGCCGCCTTCTTCCAGGCGATCAACCGTCCTAAGGAGGCCTCGATATTGACAGGTAGCAAGCTGGTGCTGATCGCCATGGTGCTCTATCTGTTCGCCTGGCTGTTTGGGGTTACAGGCGTCTGGATCTCCCTGGCAAGCTGCTCCTTATTGCTGACCATCTGGATGGTTTACACTTTAACTAAGCTTTCCAAGAAGTTAACTAACCCAATGTTTTAAGTTAGTCAGGGATTTTAATTAGCCAGTGATTTAAGTTGGCCTGGATTCCTGTTACCCTAGTGGCGATTGTAGTTTCCGCGCTGCGAGTCGATACTCCGGGTGTGCCAAGGTGGGCGTATCCCGGCTGAGATTCGGCAAGGCTGTTTAAATTTATATAGGAAACTAATCGCTGGACGCCATTCTCTATATGAGAATGTTGCAGGATCACAAATAAGGATATTTGTTCACTATGAAGAAGTCATTATCAGGCCTCGCCCTGGTGTTGTGCGCGCACTTCGCTGCGCCCCTAAGTTTCGCCTCGCCATTTAGCGAAAGCTACGCCGCCTATCAGCAGGCGCTGGCCGGGCAAGATAAAGCCCAGGTGGCGCTTACCGCGGCCAAGGCCTACGAGCTAGGCCAGGGCTATTTCGAATCAGACAGTATCGATCTGGTTAATCTCGAGCTTAATTTGGCCACTGCGCTGCAAGATAGTGGCGAGACTCAGGCCGCCCACGAGCATTTCAACAATGTCATTCAGGTCTATCGAAAACATTTTGGCCGCGACGCCATAGAGCTAGTCGATCCCTTGATTGGCGCCGCCCAGACCATGCCCGCCTCGAGAGAGAAGGTGGATCTGTTTAAGCAGGCGATCGCCATCGCCGAGGACGCCGATAAGCCGCTGCTGCTGGCCGAGGTGAAGATGTTGACCTTTCATGGTCTGGCATCGACCCATTTCTATACCCGGGAGATACGTGACGAGGCGCTGGAAGCCTACGAGATCTATCGCCAAGAGATGCCGGCCGATGCCATGTCAAGGCTCAAAGCCACCTACTATGTCGGCATGATCAAGGCGGCGGAGAAGAAGTATGACAAGGCGGTTCCTCTGCTCGAAGAGGTGATCAAGCAGTTCTCCGTGCTCGACTTTAGCCATCCCTACAAACTGGCCGCCCATGCGCGTCTGGTGGAGATCTATGAGGCCGAAGGCGAGAGCGACAAGTCGACTCAGCATTGTGTGGCGATCGGCAGCATGAAGCCCTGGTCTGACGAACAGGAGCAGGCGCCCCTCTATCGGGAAGCGCCAAAGTACCCTATCTCCTATGCCAGAGATCGACGGGAAGGCTGGACCCAGATGTCCTTTACCGTGGATGAGCAGGGATTTGTGCGTGACCCTGTGGTGCTGGCCTCTGAAGGGGGACAGCAGTTTACCCGCGAGTCGCTAAAGGCCATCAAGCGCTGGCGCTACGCCCCTAAGTTTGTCGATGGTAAACCCGTACCTGCCGAGGTGAGCGTGCAGCTCGAGTATAAGGTCAACTAACAAGAAGCCCGCGATAGATGCGGGCTTTTTAATGATACTTGTGGCCTAAAACAGCTTGCTGCCCCAACCCAGTTTGTTTCGAAGCACGTGGAAGTAGTTGTAGCCCTTGGGGTGGATCAGTCTGAGCCGCTCCTTACTGCGCCTGACGATGATCTCGTCCCCCGGCAATACAGGCAGAGTGACGTGACCATCACAGCTCACCTCCAGGGCGTCGCCGTTGTCCGGCGACACGACCAGCTTAATGATGCTGCAGGCGTCTACCACGATTGGGCGGCAGGAGAGGGTATGGGGAAACATTGGCACCAGGATCAGGGCTTCCAGATTCGGCGTCAGTATGGCGCCACCGGCAGACAGCGAGTAGGCGGTCGAGCCCGTTGGGGTGGAGACTATCATGCCGTCGGCGCGCTGGCTGTACATGAATTTGTCGTCGATATAGACCTCGAACTCGATCATATGGGCAATCTTGCCCGGGTGGAGCACTGCCTCGTTGACCGCGGTGTTGCTCGACTTCATCTCGCCGTGTCTGTGCACCTCAGATTCCAGCAGGAACCTGTGCTCAGTCTCGTACTCGCCCTGTAGCACCTTGCCCAGGGCCTCTTCGAAGGTATCTGGGGGCAGGTCGGTAAGAAAGCCCAGGTTGCCGCGGTTAACGCCAATCACGCCGATATCGAAGCGGGCCAAGACCCGTGCGGCGCCGAGCATATTGCCGTCACCGCCCACCACTATCGCCAGATCGCAATACTCGCCAATCTGCAGCAGATCCACGGATTTCACCTGTGGGCTTATCTCGGCGGCAACCCGCTCTTCGACATAAACATCATAGGACTGCATGGTCAGCCAGTGGTGCAGACGTTTGAGGGTCTTATGGGTCCCTGAGTGATGGGGTTTGCCGATTAAGCCGATTGAGTGAAACGCTTTGCTCATATTTCTGTTTGATCCATGCCTTAGGGGCTGTTGAACTTTCCTGTTTGTTTTTGCGGCAATTTGTAGGCCATTTATCCCAGGCAGAGCCCGTGTCATGTAGTTATTCTACATAAACGGGCGATAACGCAGTAGAAATGGTCTACAAAAGCTGCCCGAAGGGTTCATCTAAACACCCCTTGAGTCGTGTGGCGTACTATTACATAGAATAAGTATGCGACACAGCGCGGGCCTTGAGTAAAAAGCGTTTAGATAGAACAAAAATCAAATCTGAAAGATAAACAGACCCTAGGGCTTGAAACCTCAAATTTGATCCCCATAATATGCCCAGAGCATGCAGAAACAAAGCATTTTTAGCTGGAGTAACAATGAGCAAAGAGTCAAACAAAGCCCAAGAACCACAGATTGAAGAAACCGAAGCTGTAGCCGTTGAAACCGAGGTGGTTGAAGATGCAGCCAGTTTGATGGACGAGCTTACCCAAGCTAATTTCCGAGTTGAAGAGCTGGAGCAGGCCCTGGCCGCTGCCGAAGCTAAGGTGGAAGAGCAGAAAGATTCTGTGATCCGCGCCGCCGCCGAGGTAGAGAACGTGCGTCGCCGTGCGGCCATCGACGTCGAGAAGGCCCATAAGTTTGCCTTGGAGAAGTTTGCCAACGAGCTGCTACCTGTTATCGATAACATGGAGCGCGCGCTGCAAGGCACCAGCAGTGAAGATGAGGCCACCAAGGCTATCTACGAAGGGGTTGAATTGACCCTGAAGACCTTCACCAGCGCCGTGGCCAAGTTTGGTCTGACCCAGGTCGATCCACAAGGTGAAGCCTTTAATCCGGATCATCACCAGGCGATTGGTATGCAGCCTAGCGAGGAGTTCCCGGCCAATACCGTGATGATGGTGATGCAGAAAGGTTATATGCTAAACGAGCGTCTGTTGCGTCCTGCTATGGTGATGGTGTCTCAGGGCGGTGGCAGCGTCGATACTCAGGCTTAATTGGCTGAGGCTGATTTAAGTCAGTAAAAGAAAGCGATAAAAAAGGCCTCAATATGAGGCCTTTTTTGTTCGCATAAAATGGATTTTACTTCGCCAGATAGGCGCGGATCTGCGCTTCTATGCCCGGGCCATCCAGCTGTAGCTCGGCCAGGATCTCGCCGCACTCGCCATGCTTGATAAACTCATCGGGCAGGCCGATATTGAGCACAGGCATAGGTAGCTTAAGCTGCTGTAGCAGTTCGAGTACGCCCGAGCCTGCGCCGCCCATGATGGCGTTCTCTTCCACAGTCACCAGCAGATCATGGCTGGCAGCCAGTTGTTTCACCAGCTCCACATCTAGCGGCTTAACGAAGCGCATGTCTGCCAGGGTGGCATCGAGCGCCTCGGCCGCCTGACTCGCCGATGCCAGCGTGGTACCGAAGTTGAGGATAGCTATCTTTTTGCCTTCGCGCTTGATCAGGCCCTTGCCAATCTCATAGGCGGTCATGGTCTCGACCTGAGGCTCGCCGGTGGCGCTGCCACGTGGGTAACGGATCGCCGTCGGTCCCTCGTTGTAACAGTAGCCTGTGTAGAGCATCTGGCGACATTCGTTCTCATCCGACGGCGCCATGATCACCATGTTAGGAATGGCGCGCATATAGCTGAGATCGAAGGCGCCCTGGTGGGTCGGGCCGTCAGGGCCGACGATGCCGCCACGGTCGATGGCGAAGATCACCGGCAGTTTCTGCAGCGCCACGTCGTGGATCAGCTGATCATAGCCGCGTTGCAAGAAGGTAGAGTAGATCGCCAGTACAGGCTTGTAGCCTTCACATGCGAAGCCGGCGGCGAGTGTCACCGCATGTTGCTCGGCGATGGCCGCATCGAAATACTGATTCGGGAAGCGCTGGGAGAACTCCACCATGCCTGAGCCTTCACGCATGGCCGGGGTGATCCCCAGTACCTTGTCATCCTTCTGAGCCATGTCGCACAGCCAGCGACCAAACACCTGAGAGAAGGTGGGGTTAGCCGGTTTCGCGGCTGGCTTGGCGAAGGTGGAAGGATCGAACTTAGGCACGGCGTGCCAGCCGATGGGGTCTTTCTCCGCCGGTTCGTAGCCTCGTCCCTTCTTGGTCATGATGTGCAGAATCTGCGGGCCGGAGAGGTTGCGCATGTTGCGCAGAGTCTCGACCAGGGCGTCGACATCATGGCCATCGATAGGGCCGATATAGTTAAAGCCCAGCTCCTCAAACATGGTGCCGGGGACGACCATGCCCTTGAGATGCTCCTCGGTGCGCTTGGCCATCTCTTTGATGACAGGCATCCCTTTGAGCACCTTCTTGCTGTTTTCGCGAATAGTGGTGTAGAGACGGCCCGACATCAGTTGCGCCAAGTGGTTGTTCAGCGCACCGACGTTCTCGGAGATCGACATCTCGTTGTCATTGAGCACGACCAGCATGTCGTTGTGCAGATCGCCGGCGTGGTTCATGGCCTCAAATACCATGCCGCCCGTCATGGCGCCGTCGCCGATGACGGCCACGACCTTACGGCCCGCCTGTTCTTTCTCGGCGGCAACGGCCATGGCCAGCGCCGCGCTGATAGAGGTGCCTGAGTGCCCCACGCTGAAGGTGTCATATTCGCTCTCTTCCCGCCAAGGGAAGGGGTGAATGCCGCCTTTTTGGCGTATGGTAGGCATCTTGTCCCGGCGACCCGTGAGGATCTTATGGGGATAGGCCTGATGGCCCACGTCCCAGATCAGGCGATCGAATGGCGTGTTGTAGACATAGTGCAGGGCTACCGTCAGCTCGACCGTGCCCAGGCCAGAAGCGAAGTGGCCACTGGAGATGCCTACCGACTGTAGGAGATAACTTCTGAGTTCGTCAGCAAGTTTTGGTAGCACACCCTGGGGAAGTTGTCTTAATTCATCTGGGGTGTCGGCCTGTGCCAGCACAGGGTATTTCGTAATATCCAAACTCATAGCGAGATTCTTTGGCTCTTTATTATACTCTTCGCTCTATGATGAAACGGGCGAATTCGGCAATTAACTGGCTATTGTATGGTAATTTAGCCAGCGCTGATAGGGCGTCTTCGATCAAACTTTTCGCAGTCGCTTGGGCCCCGGATAAACCGAGTAGTTTCGGATAGGTACTCTTGTTCGATTCGCAGTCCGAGCCCTGGGGCTTACCCAGCTCTTCTGTGCTGGCGATGATGTCCAGCACGTCGTCTTGTACCTGGAAGGCGAGGCCGATGGCGTCGGCAAATGTTAACAGATGGCTCGCTTGCTCATCTGTGACCTTGGCAGCAATGATAGGTAATTCTACTGCACAGCGAATCAAGGCGCCGGTTTTTAATCTGTGTAACCGCTTTAAGGTCTCGAGATCTATCTGTCTGTCGGTGGCGTTAAGATCCATCGCCTGACCACCACACATGCCGCTGTAGCCAGACGCCTTGGCGAGGGCGCGCACCATGGCCAGTTGTTGACTGGCACTCAGCTCGCCGCCTTCCTGGCTGATGATCTCGAAGGCCAAAGTTTGCAGGGCATCGCCGGCCAGGATGGCGGTGGCCTCATTAAAGGCGATATGCACTGTCGGCTGGCCGCGGCGCAGGGCGTCGTCGTCCATGGCCGGGAGATCGTCGTGGATCAGCGAGTAGGCATGAATACATTCGATGGCGGCAGCGCAGGCATCTAGCCTTTCCAGTGGTACACCCAGCATCTCGCCCACGGCGTAGACCAGAAAGGGGCGGATACGTTTGCCGCCAATCAGAGCGCCGTGTTCCATGGCGGCCTTGAGTTGTGGCTCGGTATCGTCTTGTGCGTTGATAAAATGGCGCAGCTGGCCGTCGACGCGCTGCTGGTATCGCGTTATCGCTTCGTTTAGCAATTATTCGCCCTCTGGCAGATAGGGTTGCAAGCTGGGTTGATCTTGTTCCTGGGTCAAGATAGAGACTTTCTGTTGGGCCTGTTCGAGTTTGCCTTGGCTGTTTCTGACCAGATTGATGCCGCGCTCAAATTGTTTGAGGGCGTCATCCAGAGAGACATCGCCCTGCTCCAGGCTGGTGACGATGTTTTCTAATTCTGTGAGTGACTCTTCGAAGGTCAGGTTTTCAGGTTTTTTGGCCACGGTGATTTTCCCAAGAATTTAGCGACAGACAAAGTATCTCAGTCGACCCTAGGGGTCAAATTGCGCTGTCGTATATTTGTGCAATAGCACGCTTTAAGGAGGTTTTTTTATAAAAAATTGAATTTGTAGCTAAACTTGCGTGTAAGCTGTCCGATAATTGAATTAGAACAATACTCAATTTTGTCAGATATTATATCGTAAACTCCCGTATGCGGTTAGGCGAATTCCCGTCTAATTGACGACTTTTGTGTCGTCGTCCAGGTCCTGGGAGATGCCTTTCGTTGCAAGAGTGAGTAGAGTAGAGACCTGTCTCGAGATGATTATGGTGTTGACTGAGAGCTTGATCCCGAGATCAAGATATTAGCAACGGCCGATACTGTAAATGAGGAAGAGTTGTGGATTTAGCGACCCTGATAGGCCTGATAGGTGCATTTGGTTTTATTATCGGAGCTATGGTCAGCAGTGGCGGTATCGCCATCTTTGTTGACGTGCCCTCTGTGCTTATCGTGATGATAGGCTCTCTGTTTGTGGTGATGATGAAATTTAACCTCAAACAGTTCCTCGGTGCGGTTAAGATCGCCGCAAAAGCCTTTATGTTCAAGATAGATAAGCCGGACGAGTTGATCGAGCAGTCGGTCACCATGGCCGATGCCGCTCGTAAGGGGGGCTTTCTGGCTCTGGAAGAGGCGGAGATCAGCAACAGCTTCATGCAGAAGGCGGTCGACATGCTGGTGGACGGCCATGACGGCGAGGTGGTGCGCGAAGCCTTGGAGAAGGATATTGCCCTCACCGAAGAGCGGCATAAGACGGGGATCAGTATCTTTAAGGCGCTGGGTGATGTAGCACCTGCCATGGGGATGATAGGTACCCTTATCGGTCTGGTTGCTATGCTGTCTAACATGGATGACCCTAAGTCTATCGGCCCCGCCATGGCGGTGGCCTTGTTGACTACACTCTATGGCGCCGTGATTGCCAACATGATCGCCTTGCCGATCGCCGATAAGCTCTCGCTGCGCATGGGCGAAGAGATGCTCAACCGCAACCTGATCATGGATGCGGTACTCGCCATTCAAGACGGCCAAAACCCCAGGGTTATCGAGGGTTTCTTGAAGAACTATCTCTCGGAGAAACAGCGAAATATAGACACGACGGACGGGGAATAGCCAGATGGCTAAGAAGGTCAAATGCGATTGCCCTCCTGCCGGGGCGCCGATGTGGTTGGCAACCTTTGCCGACCTTATGTCGCTATTGATGTGTTTCTTCGTATTGCTGCTCGCCTTCTCCGAGATGGACGTGATGAAGTTCAAGCAGATCGCCGGGTCGATGAAGTATGCCTTCGGTGTGCAGAACAAGGTTGAAGTCAAAGATATTCCCAAGGGCACCTCGGTGATCGCACTGGAGTTTCGCCCCGGTAAGCCAGAACCTACCCCCATCGAGATCATCAATCAACAGACTAACGAGATGACCGAGCCCACCATAGAGGTGCAGGCAGGTGAAGACGACAGCGCCGGCGGCGTGCAGCAGCAGCGCGGTGAGCAGCGCGGCGGCGAGGCGTCATCCACCGCTCAGGAAGAGGCGGATGCCGAGGCCCAAGCCAAGCAGGAGAAACAAGACGCCGCGTCACAGGATCAGATCAACGATCAGGTGAAGAAGATGGCCCAGGAGCTCAATAAGGAGATCGTCGATGGGGCGATCGAGATTGAGTCCTTGGGGCAGCAGATCATCATACGTATCCGAGAGAAGGGGGCCTTCTCATCGGGCTCTGGTTTCTTACAGCCTAGGTTTAAGCCGGTGATCCGCCGTGTGGGCGAGCTGCTCAAGGATGTGCCGGGGATCATTACCGTATCCGGTCACACGGATGATATGAATATCAGCAACGAACTCTATAGCTCCAACTGGGATCTCTCCAGTAAACGCGCCGTGGCCGTGGCCCATGAGCTGGTGCGTGTGCCGGGCTTTGACCAGCAGCGGATGAAGGTGGTGGGCATGGCCAGCACGGCGCCGTTGGTGCCGAACGATTCGGCAGCCAACCGCGCCCGAAATCGCCGGGTCGAAATTGCCATCGAGCAGGGCAAGCCGAAGGAGTCAGACGAGATTCAAGTGGAGCAGTAGCCTGTCTATTTAGGTCTTAACTTAAGGCAAACAGTTTCAGATAAGGCGTCCACACCAGTGGACGCTTTTCATTTCTACCAGCCTATCCTCAGCCACTCTCTTCGGAGCGGATTATCCTAAGCTGAATAAATATTGCGCACATTAAGGGGATGTGGGCAGAAAATCCCTGCCGAGTCGCTGATTTATGGGCATTTGTGCACCGGGCTTGGTATAATGGCAAGATTGCTGTTTAAAATTATTCCCGCGGAACGCCCATGAAATTTATCGTAAAACTCTTTCCTGAAATCATGATGAAAAGCAAACCGGTAAGAATGCGTTTTACCAAGATGCTTGAAACCAATATCCGAAACGTGCTGCGCAAGGTCGATGAAGAGGCCAGAGTGCAGCGCCAGTGGGATAAGATCATGGTCAGGGTGCCAGAAGACAAGCCAGAGATGATTGAGCGTTATGCCGAACGTCTCGCCTGTATTCCGGGTATCGCCCATGTGCTGCAGGTGCGTGAGAGCACCTTCGAGTCGGTGGACGATATCTACCAGCAGACGCTGGCACTCTACAAAGAGGAATTGGCCGGTAAGACTTTCTGTGTGCGGGTAAAGCGCAGCGGTAAGCATGAGTTCAACTCTATCGAGGTAGAGCGCTACGTGGGCGGTGGACTCAACCAGTTTACCGAGGCGGCCGGTGTCAGACTGAAGAACCCTGACATGACGGTAAACCTTGAGATAGACAACGAACATCTTTATCTGGTGGAGAAACGCATCGACGGCTTGGGCGGTTTCCCTATGGCGACCCAGGAAGATGTGCTGTCGCTGATCTCGGGTGGTTTCGACTCAGGTGTCTCCAGCTTCCAGTTTATCAAGCGCGGCTCTCGTACCCATTACTGCTTCTTTAACCTAGGCGGCGACCAACACGAGATAGGTGTGAAGCAGGTGGCCTATCATCTGTGGCAGAAGTACGGCGAGTCTCATAAGGTGAAATTTATCTCTGTGCCGTTCGATCCTGTGGTGCAGGAGATCCTGGAGAAGATAGATAACGGCCAGATGGGCGTTATCCTCAAGCGCATGATGATGCGCGCCGCCAGCCGTATCGCCGAGAAGATGGGCATTCAGGCGCTGGTGACGGGTGAGGCCATGGGGCAGGTGTCCAGCCAGACCCTGACCAACCTGAATGTGATCGACCGCAGCACCGACATGCTGATTCTGCGTCCGCTGATCGTGATGGATAAGCAAGATATTATCAACATGAGCCGCGAGATCGGCACCGAAGACTTTGCCAAGTCGATCCCTGAATATTGCGGCGTGATCTCACAGAAGCCGACGGTGAAGGCGGTTATGGGTAAGATCCTCGCCGAGGAGGAGAAGTTCTCCGAAGACTTGATCGACCGTGTGGTGGAAGCCGCCGAGGTGATCGATATTCGCGACATCGCCGTCAGCATGGATACCAAGATCACCGAGACTGAGACTGTCGATGCGGTATCCGGTGGTGAGGTTGTGGTTGATATCCGCTCGCCAGAAGAGGAGGAGCAGAGCCCGCTTGACCTTAATGGTATCGAGGTGAAGTGTATTCCTTTCTTCAAGTTGGCGACTCAGTTTGCCGATCTCGATAAAGAGAAGACCTATCTGCTCTACTGCGACAGAGGCGTCATGAGCAAGCTACAGGCGCTCTACCTGCAGGAGCAGGGTTATCACAACGTGAAGGTCTATCGCCCCGCATAATGGCTTTAAGTGGCTCTCTTTAGAGGGCCAAGTATTAGAAAGCTAAGTATTTAGAAAGCTAAGTATTAGAGAGCTAAGTATTAGAAAGCTAAGTATTAGAAAGCCAAGCATTCGAGATTAAGGCTGCCTTCGGGCGGCCTTTTTTATGGGTTGTTTCTATGGAGAACTTTCACGCTTCGAGGTATAAAGCCTTGGATCTGTTTAGCTTCTCACGTAACGTATCTGGCAAGTCGCTCTCGCCTTTACTGCAAGAGATGGGGTAGCTGTGTTGGTGGACGTTAAGCTCGCGGGCATAAAAAAGCCGCATCATAAGACGCGGCTTGTTGCTTAGTGTTTGCAGCTGGCTATTGCTTACAGCTGGCTATCGTTAACTGCCGACTGGCGATTACTCGGCGCGCTGGGCGCTGACGCTGGTGTCCGCCTGCTCGTCTTTCTGAGCAACCAGAATGGCGTTAAGATCTTCATTCAGATCTTGTTGCATCTGCTCTAGGCCTTCGGCCAGTTGTGCGCTGATGGCGGCATGCAGGTCTGTGGTATCGATAACGATTTCATCGGCAGTGGCAGCGGTTGAGGCTGAGAGCAGTGCGATGGCAAATACAGTTTTAAAGTTAATCATAGTGGTCGCCTCCGGGCGGCATATCTTGGGGTGTCAGACACTCCCCAAATACGTCGTAGAGGCTGTCTAACTTCAATCATTTCGTTGGCGCAAAATTTAACCAAAACCCCTTCCCTTTACAAACGATAAAATGTAACAATACGGATTAGAAAAACTAATTAAAATGTGAGACAAGGATCACTATGTCGAGACGTTTACCTCCATTGAATGCGGTGAAGGCTTTCGAGGCAGCAGCCCGTCATTTAAGCTTTACGCGCGCCGCGGAAGAACTTTTTGTGACACAGGCCGCAGTAAGTCATCAGATTAAGGCATTAGAAGAATATTTAGGGCTAAAGCTCTTTCGTCGTAAGAACCGATCTTTGCTGCTGACTGAAGAGGGGCAGGGCTACTTTCTCGACATAAAAGATATCTTTGTACAACTGGCCGATGCCACCGACAGATTGCTGGCCCGAAGCGCCATAGGCTCGCTCACGGTAAGCACTTCGCCTAGTTTCGCCATTCAGTGGTTGGTGCCCCGCCTGGCGAATTTCAGCGAGAATAATCCCGACATCGACGTGCGGATCAAGGCGGTGGACGATGAGACCAGCAGCCTGACCGACGACGTGGATGTGGCCATCTATTACGGCATGGGCAACTGGCCAGGGCTGCGCGCCGATAAGCTGAGAAACGAGGTGTTGATCCCTGTCTGTTCGCCCATGTTGCTCAGCGGCCCCAAGCCGTTATCCCAGCCGAGCGACCTGAAACATCACACCCTGTTGCATGATTCTAGCCGTCATGATTGGCAGGCTTGGTTTAGACAATGTGGAATTAATGACATTAATGTGAACCAGGGCCCCATCTTCAGTCACTCCTCCCTGGTATTGCAGGCCGCCGCTCACGGTCAGGGGGTCGCCTTGGGTTACAGCGTGTTGGCCCGTCCCGACATCAAGGCCGGGCGCTTGGTGTGTCCTTTCCCCGAGGTGTTGGTGAGTAAGAACGCCTATTATCTGGTGTGTCAGCAGAATCATGCCGAGATAGGCAAGATTGTTGCTTTCAGAAAGTGGATGCTCGACATGTTCGAAGAGGAGTCTCGCAGCGAACTACTGCCGGGCTAACCCGATTGAATTACCTGGCTACGCTCTTCATGGGGGGTGAGCCAAACATAAAGAGGCAAGATGAGTTTTACCCAAAAATTAAATGCACGGCTCGAGGCGGCCGAGTTGCCCGCGAGCCAGTGCCTATTCTCGGGCCCGCTGGATGACAATGCGCTGGCCTGCGACACCTTAGTGGTGCTGGCCCATGGCGCTGGGGCCAACATGGCACACGATTTCATGGCGCAGATGGCTGAGCGTCTCGCAGGCCAGGGGCTTGGGGTGATCCGCTTTAACTTTCCCTACATGCGCAGCAACGCCATAGATGGTAAGCGCAGGCCGCCGGACAGGGCGCCTAAGCTGATTAAGGATTTTGGCCTGCTGTTAGAGACGGTGCGTGAGGTCTATAAGCCCAAGTGCCTTATAGTCATGGGCAAGTCCATGGGCGGACGCATGGCGGCGATACTCGCTGGCGAGCAAGCGGTCGATGGGGTTATCTGTTTGGGTTATCCCTTCGTGCCGCCCAAAGGGGGCGAGCCCAGACTCGAGCCTATCGCCGAGTGTCAGGCGCCGCTCTTGGTGATACAGGGGGAGCGCGATAAATTTGGCGCCAAGGGGCAGGTCGAACCTTGGCTTGCACCTTTTAAGGCCAAACTCGAGTGGTTAACCGATGGCGATCATAGTTTTTTACCAAGAAAGTCGTCAGGTACGAGCCAAAGCGCTAATCTGGATTTGGCAGTCTCACACAGTATTCAATTTATTAGGGGGTTAGATGCGTAAAGGTTTTCTATTGCTGGCAGCCTTGAGTGGTTTTTTAGCCGTGGCCCTGGGAGCCTTCGGCGCCCATGGACTCAAGCAGGTGACCACGCCAGAGATGATCGACATCTTTAATCTAGGGGTCGAGTATCAGTTCTATCACACCTTTGCCCTGATCGCCGTGGCCTTTAGCGGTCACTGGCTCAAGTCGCGCCTGATCGACTGGGCGGGCTACCTGTTCCTGTTGGGCATAGTGATGTTTTCCGGTTCCCTCTACCTCTACGTGTTGGTGGGTAGCAAGTGGACTGGCCCTGTGACCCCTATGGGCGGCGTCTGCTTCCTGCTGGGGTGGTTGTTCATCGCAGTAGCCGTGTGGCGTAATCGCGTGGTGGAGCTGGACGATTAGCCAGCCGCTAAGATAATCGTATTCATTTTCGAGAAAGTGTAGAATGGCGCCCCAATGATATGGGTCGCCATTTTTTATTCAGGATCTTCCTATGATAAACCTATTTTTATATTGCCGTGCCGGCTACGAGAAAGACTGCGCCGCCGAGATCCAGCAGCGAGCCGCGGAGCTGAATGTTGGCGGCTTTGTAAAGACCAATCGTAACGATGGTTACGTGATTTTTCAGTGCTTCCAGGTGGGCGATGCCGATCTGTTGGCCGAGCAGATCGAGCTGGACTCGCTTATCTTCACCCGTCAGATGTTTGCCGCCAATGAGCTGCTCAAAGATCTGCCCGAAGGCGATCGCGTCACGCCTATCGTCGATGCCTTGGCTAAGGTGCATAGGGCGGGCGAGCTCAGGGTCGAGACGCCAGATACCAACGAGGCCAAGGAGCTGTCGACCTTCTGTCGTAAGTTAACCGTGCCCCTGAGGCAGGCACTGAAACGCAGCGGCGCCCTGCTGGAGAAGGAAAACCCTAAGCGTCCCATCATCCATGTTTGTTTCGTCGGGCCGGGTACTGCCTATGTGGGCTACTCCCTGAGCCATAACAGTTCTCCCTATTTCATGGGGATCCCTAGACTCAAGATGGCCAGCGATGCACCGAGCCGCTCTACCCTCAAGCTGGACGAGGCCTTCATCCACTTTATCCCTAAGTCGGAGCAGGAGCAGCGTCTGCGCAGCGGCATGAACTCTGTGGATCTCGGCGCCTGCCCGGGTGGCTGGACCTATCAACTGGTGCGCCGCGGCATGTTTGTAGCGGCCGTGGACAACGGCCCCATGGCGCAAAATCTGATGGATACGGGGCAGGTGAGACACTATCAGGCCGACGGCTTCCGTTTCGAACCGCCTAAGAAGAATATCTACTGGCTGGTGTGCGACATGGTTGAGAAGCCCTCGCGAGTGGCCGAGCTGATGGAGGCCTGGGCGATCAACGGCTGGTTTAAGGAAGCGATCTTTAACCTTAAGCTACCGATGAAGAGCCGCTATAAAGAGGTATCGACCATTCTGGCGACCATGCAAGAGGTGCTAAGGGAAAATGGTATCGATGACTTCCACCTAGCCTGTAAGCATCTGTACCACGATAGAGACGAGGTGACAGTGCATCTCTGGCTAAAACCTAGCGTCGGTTTTAACTTTGGTTAACAGCAGAATCCATGGTTAACAACAGAATCATTGGTTAACTTAAGAAATATCGGATAAAAAAAGCCCCGCGATTGCGGGGCTTTTTGTTTTTTAGCTTACGGCTACTTGGTCTATTACAGACGCTCGAGTACCGCCTGAGTGAAGTCAGAAGTACCGTGAGTACCGCCAAGGTCGCGAGTCGTGCGATCGCCTTCTTCGATCACGGCAGAAACCGCAGCGCGAATGGCTTGCGCCTTGTCTGACATGCCCAGGTATTCCAGCATCTGGATTGATGCCAGGATCACTGACGTTGGGTTAGCCAGGTTCTTACCGGCGATATCTGGCGCACTGCCGTGTACCGCTTCGAAGATCGCCGCGTTCTTACCTATGTTGGCGCCAGGTGCCATACCCAGGCCGCCCACCAGACCGGCACACAGATCCGATAGGATGTCGCCGAACAGGTTGGTGGTGACGATCACGTCGAAGTTTTCTGGGTTCATCACCAGCTTCATACAGGTCGCGTCGACAATCATCTCTTCAGTGGTGATGTCTGGGTAACGCTGGCTCACTTCACGAGCTACCTTCAGGAACAAGCCTGAGGTCGACTTCATGATGTTAGCCTTGTGTACGATAGTCACCTTCTTACGACCCTCTTTGCGCGCTAGCTCGTAGGCGAAGGTAGTGATCTGCTCGGCACCCTGACGGGTAATGATACTGGTGGCTTCAGCCGTCGCACCATCTTCTGAAACGGTTTGACCTAGGCCTGAGTACATGCCTTCGGTGTTTTCACGTACCGTGATGATGTCGATGTTGTCATAACGTGCCTGAGTGCCTTTAAAAGACAATACAGGGCGTACGTTGGCATATAAGCCGAATTTTTTACGTAAAGTGACGTTGATTGAGGTGAAACCTTCGCCGACAGGGGTCGTTAGTGGCCCTTTCAGCGTGATACGGTTCTTCTCGATCATATCCAATGTACGTTGAGGTAGAAGTTCACCTTGCTTCTCAAGTGCGGCTAGGCCAGCATCGGCAAATTCGTATTCGAAATCACATCCAGCTTTATCTAAGATCTTGATTGCTGAGTCGATTATGCTTGGGCCAATCCCATCACCCGGGATAACGGTAATAGTTCTTTTTGACATGGAGAGTCCTTCCACGGTTGGTCGTTACTGCTATTGTCTGACCATGTCGAAAGACACGGTGTTATGACTATGAATTTTTAGAATCTTATCGGTCTTATTTTAACTACTTTTGCGCAAATTTCACAGGAAATAGTGAGCAATCTCACGTTTTTTTGTGTAGGCTAACTTGCAATAACAAAGGCTAATGACGATGATTGATCCTTAAGCGTTAAAAAAGTCTACTTTAGTCTAATAACCCAGGCTACATCCGTTAATGACAAGCTGCATCCGTTAATAATAAGTTAAAAACGAGGAAGACCTTGAAGCCATTACCGACCCTATCCCTCTTGTGTGCCAGTCTCTTTTCTTGCGCCGCCTTCAGCGCCGATGTGACACCCGATGTCATCATGAAATTCGAATCTCTCAATAAGCCAGTGCTCGCCGCCAATGGCAGTGCCTTTGCCGTCGAGTTCAGTCCCGACAGGGGAGACAGTCACGGCATGGTGAAGCGCTTGGACAGCGAGCAAAGTTTTACCGTGGCGGGTGGCAGCAAGCCGCTGATCAGCCATGATGGCCGTTTCGCCGCCTTTGCTATCGCGCCAGCCTTGCTTGAGCAGGAAAAAGCCAGCCCCAAGGCCCGCAAGAAACTTAAGGCCGGTCTGGCGCTGCTGGACACTCAATCTGGCAAAGAGACCCGCTATGACAAGGTGAAGGAGTTTGCCTTTAACGATGCCGGGACTCATCTGGCCATCTGGTATGAGGCCGGTGAAGAGGTCGATGGCGATAAGAAAGATGAGCCGGAAGCTAACGACAAGAATAACGAGGCTAAGCCTGCCCCCGCTGCCAAGAAGCCCAAAGTCGATAAGTATGACAAGGGACGCACCTTAGAGGTGGTGAACCTCAAGGCGGGAAGCAGTGAGAAGCTCGCCCATGTGACCGCCTATTACTTCGATAAGGTGGGTCGCCAGCTGGTGGTGGCACAAAACGATATCGCCAACAATCTACACAGAGTGCAGCGTATGGATCTTGCCAGCGGCGAGCTAGAGGTGATTGCCGGTTATGTGGATCAACAAGTAGGCGCAGTGTCGGCCAGCGAAGATGGCAAGTATGTTGCTTTCACCTATGGTAAGGCCGGCGATGCCCCCTGGGGACGTGAATATCATCTCGCCCTGCATCAAGTGGGTAGCGACAAACTGCATCAGGTGGCCAACACCAAAGAGTGGACCCTGAATCGTTACAGCCAGCTGACCTTCTCCGAGGATAGTAAGCGTCTGTTCTTCGGCCGCGTGCCCGAGGTGAGTCAGCAGCTAGAGCTGCCTAAGGTGGCCAAGGCCGAGGATCTCTATGATCCTGAGGTGATCACCGGCCAGCGCGAACTCAGGGTTTGGCATGGGGACGACCCACGCATCAAGCCAAATGAGGTCAAACAGTACAAGAAAGAGTTGAAACGTACCTATCTGGCGGTGTTGCACCTTGGCTCTAAGCAGGTGGTGCAGCTGGCCGATCAGGCGGTGCCGGATATTGAGCTTGGTCAGCAGCAGCGCTTCATGCTCGCCAGCACAGATGTGCCTTACCTTAAGATGATCACCTGGGCCGGTTTCTACCGCGACTACTATCTGGTGGATCTCAACACGGGGCGCAAGCAGGCGTTTCTCGTTCAGCAACCTGTTTCCGAGAAGCCGTCGCTGTCGCCTAACGAGCGCTTCGTGGCCTATTATCAGCAGGGCAATATCTTCCTGTATCAGATCGCCCAAGACAGCAGGGTCAAGCTGACCAAAGATTTCAAGACGTCGTTTGCCGACGAAGATCATGACTATCCGTCTGTGGCTCCAGGCTATGGACTGGGCCCCTGGGTCGAAGATGGCTCGGCCTTCCTGGCCTACGATAAGTACGATATCTGGCAGTTCAATACCGATTCTCGCGATGCGTTTCGTCTCACAGCCGCCAAGGGACGTAAGGCGCAGATCCAGTATCGCGTCACGGGCTTGCTAGACAAGGCGGACAAGCCGGATCTGCTTAAGGCGGATCAGAACCTGCTGCTGCATGGCTATAACGAACGCACCAAGGGCGATGGTTTCTACAGCGCCAAGGTGGGCGTCTCTGGCGTCAAGGCGCTGATAGAGGGCGACTATAAGCTCAAGCTGCTGGCCCGCGCCGAAGAGAGTGATAAGGTGCTGTTTTCTAAGGAGCGTTATGATCTCTACCCGGATCTCTACGCCAGCGATCTGCAAAGTCCTGAACAGGCGACCCGCCAGACCCGTCTCGACGACCAGAAACGTCAGCTCGATTGGGGTAAGGCCGAGTTGGTGCACTGGACCAATGGTGACGGCAAGCCGCTCGATGGCGTGCTGATCAAGCCATCTAACTATGTGGCCGGTAAGCGCTACCCTGTGCTGGTCTATTTCTACCGTTTCATGAGCGACAGACTGCATGCCTTCCCAGACATGAAGCTGAACCACAGACCAAACTTCGCCTGGTATGCCGATAACGGCTACGCCATCTTCCTGCCGGATATCCGTTTCGAGGTGGGTTATCCAGGTGCAAGCTCGGTTCAGGCGCTGACCTCTGGGGTGCAGAAGCTTATCGATATGGGCATCGCCGATCCCGATGGCGTGGGCATCCAGGGTCACTCCTGGGGCGGTTACCAGACCGCCTTTGCCGTGACACAGACCTCTATCTTCAAGGCGGCGGTCACCGGCGCGCCTGTATCTAACATGACCAGCGCCTACAGCGGCATTCGTCACGGCACTGGGCTTGCGCGTCAGTTCCAGTATGAGACGGGACAGAGCCGCATCGGTGAGAGCCTGTTTAAGGCGCCGCAGAAATATATCGAAAACTCGCCCGTCTTCTATGTCGAACGGATCAAGACGCCTATGATGATCATGTTTGGCGACAAAGACGATGCAGTGCCTTGGGAGCAAGGGGTTGAGCTGTATCTGGCGATGCGCCGTGCGGGTAAGGATGTGGTGTTCCTCCAGTATCAGGATGAGCCACATCACCTGAAGAAATATCCTAATAAGGTCGACTATAGCCTGCGCATGATGCAATATTTCGATCACTACCTTAAGGGCAAGCCAGCGCCTAAGTGGCTGTCTGAGGGAGAGGCCTATCAAGAGTATAAGAAGGCGGGCTAAGCCCAACTTGTATACCTTAAGCCGGGCCTAGCCCGGCTTTTTTATGGTGTGTCTTAATAGCGTGCTGCACCCTAAGATAATTAAGCGTCTGGGTGTTTGAGGAATTAAAGGATTAAGGAGGGCGAAACAACATGGAGCAGGGCATGACAGATACCGACAGCAAGGGCGCCAGCGTCAGGGTGCCGCCGCCCTTGATCTTTATCATCTCCATGGGCCTGGCTTTGGCCTTAGAGTGGCGCTATCCCATGGGGCTGACGAGTCACCCCATAGGTCAGATAGCCGGTGCTGCCTTGCTGCTGGCAACTAGTTTAGTCTTGCTGCATATAATGCTCATCTTCAGGCGACGCCAGACCGCCATCGAGCCCTGGAAGCCTACCTCCAGCATCATCACCTCTGGCTATTATCGTTATAGCCGCAATCCCATCTATGTGGCCTTCTGTGGCTTTCCCATTGGATTAGGGCTCTTGTTAGCTTCGCCCTGGTTACTGCTCAGCACCTTGCCTGCCTGTTTCGGGGTCTATTGGCTGGCGATCCGCCGTGAGGAGGCCTACCTGCTGGCAAAGTTTCCTAATGAATATGGGGCGTATCTAAAGAGTGTCAGGCGCTGGTTATAACAGCGCCTGTTCTATCTTGGCGATTAGCCGCCGACGGGAGAGTCGAGATATTGCTGATAGGTGTCCTGGCCCCAGGCGATCAGCTTGTTGTTCTTAAACAGTAGCGGGGTACATTCGTCGCGAGTAGTCTCGCCGTCCGACTTGCTGTGATGGGTGCGATAGAAGAGCACCTGTAGGGTATCTTGATTGCTGCTCTTGGCCTCGGAAAAATCGGCCTTACCCATGAGTGTCTTGATCTGTTCTATCGGTTGTCCTATGGACAGTTCGGTTAACTTGGCGTTGTTGTAGGCCTGTCTGTCTTCCCAGTCCATATCATCTGGCGTGGGTTCATAAACCAGGACGACGACGGCGACAAAGGCCAGATAGGCCGCGAAGATTGAGCCTATGATCACTGGAACTTTAGATTTCATCTTACCTTGGGATCCTTCCATGCTGCGGGTGTATCTGCAGTGGATTAAACCACTGCAACATATTGCTTACAATATAAATCAGATGAAAAAGGTATGGTAGTACCGTTATTGCTTACAGGTGCGAGAACGCCAACAAATAAGTAAGCGAATGTTTACGCCTTGGCCGTCTGCTCGACCCTGAAGTTCGCCAGGCGGGTGTTGAGGGGGATATTGGTCTGCAGTTGCACCAATTTATAGCTCAATCTCGCTAGCGAGCGTCCCTCTTCGAGCTTCTTGGCCTGTTTGGCGCCTATCTTATCCAGGGAGGCGTAGACGTTGGCCAGGGTGCGGAAGGTCTTTAGCAGCTCGCAGGCCGACTTAGGGCCGATACCCGGGATGCCGGGGATCTTGTTGCCGCTGTCGCCCGCCATGGCGAGAAAATCGATGAACTGACTCCTATCGACGCCGAGCTGACGCTCGCGATCTTCTATGCTGATCGCCTGCTGATTGAAGTGATCCCACAGCTGTATCTGGGGGGAGAGCAGCTGGGTAAAGCCCTTGTCGGTGGAGACGATGATCGCCTCTCCCTTGGCCTGTACCATCTTGCTGGCCAGGGTAGCGATAACATCGTCGGCCTCGGCAATGGCGTCGATGGAGTGAAAGCCGCGCTCGGCGAGGTGCTGCTTAAGGGCGGGCAGCGCCTGACTCAAGGCCTCGGGCATGGGCTTGCGCCCCTTCTTATAGTCGTCATAGAGCTTCTTACGCCAGGAGATGGCATCGCCATCCCACACCAGGGTGACATGGCTGGGGTTGTGTTTGCTCAGCAGCTTACGGCAGGCGGAGGTGACCCGTTCTGGCAGGCCGTTAACATCATTTTCGTTTGGCTGGGCGGCGTGGATGCGCCGCACCAGGTTGAGTCCATCTATGATTAAAAATCGGTTCATCTTGTCTCTAACATAGGGTTAAGTGGCGATCCGATAGCAGGGGACATAGGCGCTGCCGGGCAGCTTCATGCGCTGCTGATCCACGAAGGCCTGCAGCAGGGTGTCCATTAACTTCATCAACTGCTTATCGCCCCTGAGTTCGAAGGGGCCTGAGCGCTCTATCTCTCGCATGGTGTCCATCTTGACGTTGCCCGCCACTATACCAGAAAAGGCGCGTCTCAGGTTGGCGGCCAGATCCGCCTTGTTGGGCTGGTAGTATAGGTTGAGGTTGTTCATGATCTCATGATCCGGCACGAAGGGCAGCTGAAACTCGGGCTCTATCTTCAGCGACCAGTTGTACTGATAGGAGTCGCCCGTGTCCCTGCGATGCTGCTTGATGACTGTCATGCCATGGCTCATGATCCGCGCGACCCGCACCGGGTCATCGATGACGATCTCATACTTGCTCTGGGCCTCTTCGCCTAGGGTGGCGGCGACAAACTCATCTATCTTGGTAAAGTAATCGGCGCTCTCTCTGGGACCTGTGAGCACCAAGGGGAAGGGGATGTTGGCATTTTCCTTGTTGAGCAAGATCCCCAGCAGGTAGAGCAGTTCCTCGGCGGTGCCGGCGCCACCGGGGAAGATCACTATGCCGTGTCCCAGGCGGACGAAGGCCTCGAGGCGCTTCTCGATATCGGGCAAGATCACCAGCTCGTTGACTATCTGATTGGGGGGCTCGGCGGCGATGATACTGGGCTCGGTCAGACCCACATAGCGGGCGGTGCGTACCCGCTGCTTGGCATGGCCGATGGCGGCGCCCTTCATGGGGCCCTCCATGGCACCCGGGCCGCAGCCGGTACAGATATCCATGCTACGCAGGCCCAGCTCGTAACCTACCTCTCGGGTGTATTGGTATTCATTTTCATCTATGCTGTGGCCGCCCCAGCAGACCACTAGGTTGGGATCCTGACGGGGGATCACCTGGGCATTTCTCAGTATGTCGAACACCACGTTGGTGATATGGCTGGAGTTGGTCAGGTTGATATGTTTCAGGTTGTCGTAACGATCGCTGAGGTAGACGATATCCCTGAGGACGGCAAACAGATGTTCCTGGATCCCGGCGATGATGTTGCCATCGACGAAGGCGGCCTCGGGGGGATTGACCAGCTCTATCTTGATGCCGCGCTCGCGCCTGAGCACGTTGATATTGAAGTTACTGTACTGCTCAAACAGGGTGCAGGCGTTGTCGCTCTTTAATCCTGAGGCGAGCACCGCCAGGGAGCAGCTGCGAAAGAGTTGGTAGAGTTCACTGCTAGCGTTTTGCTTGAGGCGATCAACTTCCAGCTGGGAAAGTTGATCCATACTGCCTCTGGGACTGATATTGACGATCATGGCGACTCCTTAGCAGTAGACCCAAAGCCATGACACCGGGGAAAAGGGTGGAAACTCCTGGGATAGCCCCAGGATTAGGCGTCAATAATCACTCTGTCTCTGCTTTCATGTTTGGCCTTGTAGAGTGCTGCGTCGGCGCGTTCGAAGGTTTCGCTTATCTGCTCGTTTTCAAGAATTTGTGCAGCACCTATTGATACTGTAACTGTAATCCTCTGATTTTTAAACTTAAAGGGAATATTTTTTACTTTCTCCCTCACGCGATTCAACAACTGCTCTATGTCGTTGGCCGACACATCCGGAATGAGGAGGACAAATTCTTCACCGCCGTACCGGGCCACAAACTCAGATTCACGCAGGGAATTCTTCAGTGCCATGGCGATCACCTGTAGCGTCTTATCCCCAGTGCTGTGGCCGAAGTTATCGTTGATGGATTTGAAGTGATCTATGTCGGCAACCGCCACCCAAAGTGGATGACGATGGCGTTGATAGTTGCGGAACTCCTGCTCCATACGCTCTTCCAGCGCCGCGCGATTGGGCAGCTGGGTCAGAGTGTCGAGCAGGTTGAGTTTCTGCTGCTCGAACAGACGCTCTTTATAGGCGTTGGCCTCTTTACTTAGCTCGTTGAGCTCGTCGCGCATCGTCTCCATCGACTTGCGCAGCATCGCCTGTTCGCGCTGCTCCAGCGCCTCCTTGCGCCCTAGGGCGGTGCGGATAGAGGCTAACTGTTCAGTGACCTGCAGCTTGAGGTGGTCTATGTCATCTATGTCTATGATGGCATCGCCCACATTGTCGACTCGCGAGTTGATCTCACGGTTGAGCTGCTTCTTCAGCTGATAGCTGCGCTGGTTGCTGTTGTAGGAGTCATTCACCACCTCACGCACCGCAGAGAGGGCATCGTTAAGGGCGTAGAGGAACTCCTGAGAGGCGCTCTTTTCCAGCGCAATATTTTCCAGCAGCAGGGAGAGTATGGTCTGATAGGCGTCGATTAGACCGTCGACATCTATTTCGGCGGCCAGGTAATCCTTGATCACCAGTACCTGATCGCGCTGATCCTTACGAAACTCGATCTCAGAGATCATCTGCGCCAGCTCGTGGGCCAGCTGCCTGTGTTTCGGCAGAACCTCTAGCTTGTCGCCCTGGCTGAGCTGCTCATGCATGATGGCTTCGAAAAAGCCCACCAGGCGCTCTACCTTAGGAAAGTAGTCCCAGTAAGTATGAAACGGCTTGCCGAGATCTTGCTTGTAGTAGGCGATCTCTTTCTTGAGTTTGTCCGGTACCGAGTCTACACGCTGTAGCTGACGGATCACCTTGGCGAGGCTGGCGCGGCCATCTTCGAGCTGTCCCATCACATGGTGGTACTGCTGCTTGAGTAGCTGCTCGACCTCGAGCAGGTCCGGCAAGACCTCGTCGATATGTTCGACGTTGATCAGGTTGTGGCGTAGCTTGGCCAGCTTGTTGTCCAGCTCTATGCTCTGACCCTTACAGGCGAGGCTGAGATGTCCGATAAATTGCAGCAGTGAGCTCTGGCTCTGGGCCTTCTGATCGTTGAGTTCGGCCAAGGCGATTTTGGCAGAATGGAGTTTCTGCTGAAGGAGCGATACCTGGGAGAGGCTTGTCATAGCGTCTTTCATTCTAGACCTTATCAATAAGCTTCAGCGTCAGTTGATGGAAGAAACTTCTATATTGTAAAGCAGTTAGAAGTTGCCGAACAATTTTACCATTGGCTAATGGAGACCTATTTGAGGCCAATGGTATCCGATCTCGTAGGTTATGCAAATGTACCGTCGAGGGGATGTGACCCAAGCAGGATACTTTTGTGAAATTATGTGGGGTCTGCATCGTTTGCTCCCTGCCATTTGGGCCATTGGATGAGTGCCTTATTCTCATTACATTCGACCTTAACCAATCCTCGGCTGATCCCTTTTTCCAAGTGTAAGTATAGCGGGTTAGACAAAATTGCTGCCGGCGCAAAATTCAGTGGTGTGATACTGACATAACAATCTTTTTGCGTGCCCAGACTCATGGCACCTGCTACTAACATTTGCAGTACATTGAAGTAGGTATCCGGCGTCACCTTGATGTCCGGATTACCAAGTAGCGGCACCTTGATGCAGCCCAGCTTGAAATAAGTGCCCTGACTCTGTGGCTGGTCATCGAGCAGGCTGCGGATCCGCTCCAGCAGTGCTTGATGGGCGTTTACCTCGTTAAGCGTCAGCAGGATAAGGCCCGGACGAATAAGATAAGCCTCTCCGGCTAGGCCCCGGCTCAGGGTGTCCATCAGGCGCGCGGTGCTCTCGAGATAGGTATCGTTGCCCAGGTTGAGATCCAGCGTGTGGCCGTCATCGAGAGAGAGCAGCGCCAGCTGGGCAATCTCATTTTTCTGTCGCATGCGGGCGATGAAGCCGTGATAGCCCGGCAGTTGAGTGATGGGTTCCTGATTTACCTTCTGTTTTAGGCTGGCCAGCTGTTGTTTCAACTTACTCTTACCGCGCCACTGGTTGATGCCGGCCAGCGCCAGCAGCAGACTCACGATAAAGATGATGCTGGCGGCCAACCTGAACTGATGGGCCTGCTTCTCTTGTGTCTTGTTTGATGCCTGTAGCTGACTGAGCTGCAGCTTGAGCTGCTGCTCGGCCAACACGCTCGGGCTATAGTCTGAGGGCTTCTGACTCTCGTGTTCGAGATCCTGACTCAGGGTGATTAGCTGCTCCAGCGCCGCCAGGGCCTTGTCGATGTCGCCCAGTTCCTTCAAGGCGCGGGTCTTATATTGCAGCGCCTCAAACATCTGCTCTGGCAGTTTCTTCTCCCGGGCCAATACGAAGGCCTTGGCGGCATAGGCGTTGACCATGCTCCAGTCGCCGAGTTGGCTGGCCACCTGGGCGATCAGCAGGTCGTTATAGATCAGGTAGTGCTTGCTCTTCTTCTGCAGGAACAAGCCGTTAGCCTTGATGAGGTTTGTCAGGGCGCGCTTGGGTTCCTTGTTGTTGAAATAGGCTTCGCCCAGGTTGTGTAGGTTAAGAGCCTGGGCGGTAAGGTTGCCGCGTCTGATATCTATCTGCTGGGCATTGAGGTAGTAATCGATCGCCTGATTCCAGCGCTCCTGTTCACCATACACCATGGCGATCACCGTCATGGCGCTGGACAGATAATTGTCTTTACCCACCTTGGTAAAACCGTCGGCGGCCTTGTGGGCGTAGGTCAGGGCCTCATCCCAAGACTTGAGATCCCGATAGACGCGGGCGAGGCGCAGCGACAAGATGGCGTTGAGGAAAGGCTTGTCCAGCCCCTCGGCCAGGCGGATCGCCTCGGTATAATGTTGCAGCGCCTTGGCAAATTGCTCATCACCGCTGTAGTAGCGCCCCAGCGTCGACTCAGCCTTGGCGATCAGATAGTCGTCTCTGAGCTGATAGGCCAGCTCGCGATACTGATTGAGGTGGGTGAGGGCGGCGTTCTTTTGCAACGTGATGCGATAGAGGTCGCCAAGCTGATAATGAATGTTGTGTAGCAGCAGCTGAGTCGGCAGATCTTCGCTGGCCTTGAGCTGGGCCAGCGCCTGCTGATAGTAAGTGATCGCCTGCTGGTAATCTTGCTTATCCCGGCCTGTCTTGCGCCCCTGTAGCATCAGCAAGTAAGCCCTGTCGTAGGGAGTGTCGGCGATGATCTCAAGCTGGGTCATCACCTGCTGCGCCTTCTCCATGGCGTCATCGACCCCTATACCCGGCTCTAGGTAGACACGGGCCAGCCACTGTAGCTGCTGCTCTAGCTCCTGGCTACTGAAGCCCTGGGTATCGGCGAGGTGATTGAATTCCACTACGCTGGCAAATTCGATGGGAAAGGAGAGGCTGGCGATGGCGTCTTGGTAAAACTCGGGGGCCGACTCTTTAAACTTGACTTCTTTGCTGATCAATTGGCTGAAGGCTGCATTGACCGAGGTCGCACAGCAAAAGAACAGCAGCAGACTGTAGAGAAATACGCGCATTTTTGTAGCATCACCGAGCCGCAGGCGGGCATATTATGTTTTTAGAATTCTGTCCGCAGTGAGAGGGATAAATCGGGTTATACTGACGAACTTCACATTACAACTATGATAACAGAAGGAAGCCAGAGTGAAACTAGCTGTACCCTTGATTTTGATTTTTAGCCCTTTTTTCCTGTCTCAAGCTCACGCAGATGTTAATTACCGGATCGATCTCACCCAGCCTCAGCATCACCTGGCCAAGGTGGAGGTCGATTTTCCCCGCAGCGAGGCCAAGCAGCTTAGTGTGAATCTGCCCGTGTGGCGCACCGGCAAGTATCAGGTGTTGCCCCTGGGGGATGCGATTCGTCATTTCAGGGCCGAAGATGAGTCGGGCAGGGCGCTAGCGTGGCAGCGCAGCGCCAGCGGCGAATGGCAGGTGAAACTGAGCCAGCCGACTCAGGTCAAGGTCACTTATCAGCTGTATGCCAACAGCCTGGGGCAGAGAGTGAGTCATATCGATGCCTCCCATGCCTATTTGGATGCCTGCGGCGTATTTGTCTACAGCCCGGATTTTCGCGATCAAAAGGTAAATGTCTCGCTAAAAGTGCCTGAGGCCTGGCGCAGCTACTCGGGCATGGAATCAAAGGATGCCCATCTATTTATAGCGGACAATTATGATGTGCTGGTGGACTCGCCCATAGAGACGGGGATCAGCCAGCACAGAGCTTTCTCGGCAGACGGCCGTGACTACGAGCTGGTGGTCTGGGGGGAGGGTAACTATGATCTCGATAAGATGGTGGAAGACCTTACCAAGCTTAGCGGCCAGGCTAAGGCGATTTGGGATGGTTATCCTTTTAAGCGCTATGTCTATATGGTGCACGCCACCAGCGGCGCCAGTGGCGCGACCGAGCACCTGAACTCTACCGTTATCCAGCGCCCACGCTTTAGCTTTCGCGAGCGCAAAGATTACCTCGGCTTTATCAAGACGGCTTCCCACGAATTTATTCATACCTGGAACGTGAAGGCCTATCGCCCTCAGGGCTTGGTACCCTACGATTATCAGCAGGAGGGGATCACCGAGCTCTTGTGGATCGCCGAAGGCTCGACCAGCTATTTTCAGAGTCAGCTTTTGTTGCGCGCCGGTGTGATCACTCCTAAGGAGTTTCTGGAAGATCTGGCGCGGCGTATCACGCGCAACGAGCAGACACCGGGGCGGGAGGTGCAGTCTGTCGCCGAGGCCAGCGCCGGTCAGTGGGTGGCCGGTGGTGGCGATTATGCCCAAAACCACAGCAGTAACATCTATGCCGAAGGCTACCTGACCTCTCTGGCATTGGATTTTAGCCTGCTGAGTGACACCCGCCTCAAGGCCTCCTATCGGGATCTGCATGCCAAACTATATCAAGATTATAAGCTTCCGGTGGGATACCAAGTTAGCGATGTGCAGCAGATTCTGCGTGAGCTGTCGGGCGAAGATTATGGCGACTGGTGGCAGAGTCATGTCAACAGCCCGCTGGTGCTGGACTATGAGGCCTTGCTGGCCAAGGCGGGACTGAAAAAAGATTATGGCAGTGATAATAAGGCGATCGCCTATGCCGGCATGCTGACCCGCGAGGGCAGCCTGAAGCTAAGTCATGTGAAACGTGAGGGACCGGCTTGGCGGGCAGGCATAGTAGCGGGCGATGAGCTGGTGGCGATAAATGGCCTTAAGGTCACCGCCAAGGGCTTTGCGGCGCGCATCAAAGACTTTACCCCGGGCGATAGCATCAAGGTGACGCTCTTTAGTAACGATACCCTAAAAGAGGTGGCGCTGACGCTGGCGGAGCAGCCCAGTGAGAAGCTTAAGCTCGTTAGTGTCGATAAGCCGAGCCGGAAACAGAAAGCCTTCTTCGAGGCCTGGCTGGGAATTGATTGGCCCTTCGATGGCGAAGGTAAGCTGAAAGGCTAATTCACGCCTATCGCATTTGTGGTGTCGGGCCAGTTGCATCGTCTGAACGCAAGAACATACCAGTAAAAAAACCACCCGCTTGGGTGGTTTTTTATTCCTTGGCAACTCGAAAGTTAGTCTCTCAAGCCGTCAAGAATCTAAGCTTACAGGCTGGCTTACAAGCCATCTTTCTGGCTAGCTTACAGGCTATCTTCCAGGCCGCCCAATACTTCGACTAGTGAGTTCATCAGGGCGATCAGCTCGCTGCCCATCAGGGCAAAGTCGGCGTCCAGACGCGCCAGTGGATCTTCTGTGCTCACCTCGTCGTTGTGCGCCCTAAACTCCTCCGAGAACTTCAGGCGTTTGATGCCGGCATCTGACTGCAGCACGAAGGCGATAGACTGGCCGAAATGCAGCGCCAGCTTATGCACCTGCTTGCCCACCTCAAGATGCGCCAGCACCTCGTTTTCGGTCAGGTCTTGCTGTTTAAAGCGTACTATGCCGCCTTCATCTGAATCTGACTTAAGCTCGGCCTCATCCTGCATTTCAAACGGTGCAGGCGCGCTGTTGCTCTTGAGCCACTCGGTCAGCTGGGCTTCGATTGGCGTCTTGAAGCTCATAGGGATCACTGGCAGTGAGCCCAGCGCCTTACGCAGTAGGGCCAGTAACTCTTCTGCCTTGGTGGCGCTTGATGAGTCCACCAGGATCATTTCAATCTCAGGCAATATCAACGCGTGGATCTGGCTGCGACGAGAGAAGGCGCGTGGCAATAGCGTGGTGGTGATCTCCTCTTTAAGCGCATCTTTCTCTTTCTTGGCGAGCTTACGGTTTTCTTCGGCTTCGATCTGCGCCACTTTCTCTTCGAGGGCTTCTTTTACCACCTGAGAAGGCAGGATCTTCTCCTCTTTGGTGGCACAGATAAGATGTCTGTTCTCGGCGCTGTGTACTAAGGTGTGGCCGAGTTTACCCAGTGCTTTGGAGAAGCCGAACTTGCTGATGTCCTGGCTTGAGCAGGGAGAAAAGGTAAAGTCTTCCAGTGACTTCTCTAGCGCTTCGGTATCGACAGAGAAAGGTTTATTAAAACGATATACGGTAAGATTCTTAAACCACATGATAGGCGCTCAATCAAAAATAAAGCCGCAGTGTAAGCCATTGTTGGGCGCGGGTAAACCGCTAACAATCTTCCTCAAAATGTCACAAATATTGCTCAAGTGACATAATTCATCAAACTGTAATATTTCTTTTTATCGCCTCGAAGCGCCCATATCGCCTGGGTTTGTGGCCAGGGGGCGTAGTTCATATTATCAAATTTATCCAGTTGCTAAATCGATGAAATAAAACTGCAACATAAAAGTTGCACACTTTCGGCCGTCCAAACCAATAACCAAGACGAACAAACGTCGAAAGGATTAAATGATGAACGTTTTTTGTAAAACACTACTCGCTTCTGCGCTAGCAACTGCCACTCTCGCTTCTGCACACGCTGCAGAGCCATTGACTGTTTACGGCAAACTAAACGTAACGGCTCAATCTAACGATGTAGATGGTGATGCAACGACGACTATTCAGAGCAACGCTTCTCGTTTTGGCGTGAAGGGTGCTTTCGAGCTGAGCAGCTCACTTGAAGCTTTCTACACTGTTGAGTATGAAGTGGACACAGGTGATGCGGCTAAGGAAAACTTCTTGGCTCGTAACCAGTTCGTTGGTTTAAAAGGTAACTTCGGTGCTTTCTCTGTGGGTCGTAACGACACCATGCTGAAGCAATCTCAAGGTAAAGTTGACCAGTTCAACGACCTGTCTGGTGACCTGAAGCACCTGTTCAAGGGTGAAAACCGTATCGAGCAGACTGCGACTTACATGACGCCTTCTTTCAGCGGTTTCAAAGTAGGTGTGACTTATGCTGCTGAAGGCGCTAGCTCACAGTATGGCCAAGACGGTTTCAGCGTTGCCGCTATGTACGGTGATGCTAAGCTGAAGAAGTCTCCTATCTTCGCTTCTATCGCTTACGACTCAGACGTTAAAGGTTACGAAGTTGTTCGCGCTACTGTTCAAGGTAAGATCGCTGGCCTGAAGATTGGTGGTATGTACCAGCAGCAGGAAGAGACTTACAAGAAAGACGGTACTGCCGTTGTTGGTGCTGACAGCAAGACAGGTTACCTGGTAAGTGCTGCTTACACTATCGATGCCGTAGTACTGAAGGCTCAGTACCAAGACATGGAAGATAAAGGTGATTCTTGGTCAGTGGGTGGTGACTACAAGCTAGGCAAGCCAACTAAACTGTTTGCCTTCTACACCAACCGTGATTTCGAAGGTGTTGACACTACCGATAAATTCTTCGGTCTGGGTCTAGAGCACAAGTTCTAAGTTATTGATAAATAACTTTCACTCGCCAGTCGAGTGCTGACTAAAGGGAGGCTTATGCCTCCCTTTTTGATGTAAGATTTATGACAAAATAAGCCGTTTTATGACAAACTAGCCCTGCGGTTTCATAATTTTGTAATAAAAAAGACCAATAATGGACACGTGGGAATTCACAGATAGAAGATCGCATATGACTGCTAGGATTTTGATAGTTGAAGATGAGCTGGCCATCCGAGAGATGTTAGCTTTTGTTTTAGAACAACATGGATTTACGACAACTACAGCAGAGGATTTCGACTCAGCATTGGATATGTTGTCAGAACCTTATCCAGATTTGGTGTTGCTCGATTGGATGTTCCCGGGCGGCAGTGGTATCCAGCTGGCCAAGAAACTGCGCCAGGATGAGTTTACCCGTCACATTCCCGTCATCATGCTGACGGCCCGTGGCGAAGAGGAAGACAAGGTGAAGGGGCTCGAAGTGGGCGCCGATGACTATATTACCAAGCCTTTCTCGCCCAAAGAGCTGGTGGCACGCATCAAGGCGGTAATGCGCCGCGCGGCACCAACGGCACTGGAAGAGCCAATAGACGTACAAGGATTGGTACTCGACCCTGTGAGCCACCGCGTGACCGTGGGCGATCAGGTACTGGAGATGGGCCCGACCGAGTTCAGGTTGCTCCATTTCTTCATGACCCATCCAGAGCGCGTCTACAGCCGTGAGCAGCTGTTGGACAACGTCTGGGGTACCAATGTGTATGTCGAAGACAGAACCGTCGATGTGCATATTCGTCGCCTGCGTAAGGCCGTCGAGCCATCGAATCACGACCGTTTGATTCAAACCGTTCGTGGTGCCGGCTACCGTTTCTCGACCCGTCTCTAGGGCCAAATTTCTTTGTGGTTTAAGATTCATCTAAACAGGTTTTGATTGCATGGCTTGGGGGGTGTAACCATAGACTGCTAGCCGGCAAGAAAGCACAGACGCTGTTTAGATGAACCCTAGGGGCCGCGCCTCTTGTGTCTTATTTATTAGCCATCCCATGTCTGTGTACATCATTGCTTCAGACATGGACTGCTGGGGAAAAACACAAAAGATCGCCGCAGAAACAAACAGCAAGGGTCGATAGATCCAAGCAAATTGATAGGCACAAGCGGCAATTTAAGCTATCTTGTGCCCATTCGCTCACTATGGCTTATCTATGTTTGATTCATATTCAGGGTATCAACTACTCACTCGATTAGTGATATATCTACTGCTCTGTCTTGCCGTTGGATTACTCATAAATCAGGTGCTGTGGATCATGTTGCTGGGCAGTATCGCCCTGCTCATTTGGCACTATAAACAGATCTCAAGACTCAACTATTGGCTGTGGCGCGATAAGCGGCTGACGCCCCCCAACGGCAGTGGCAGTTGGGAAGGGGTGTTCAACGGTATCTACCGTTTGCAAGGTAAAAACCGTAAACGTGTCAGCCAGCTTGCCTATCTTCTCGCCCGCTTCAGACAAGGGGCCGAGGCGCTACCTGATGCGGCCGTGGTGCTCGATTCCGAGAACAACATCGCCTGGTGTAACAAGCTGGCTCAGCTCATGTTAGGCCTGGTATGGCCCCAGGATAACGGTCAGCGGATCGACAACCTTATCCGTCACCCCGACTTCTCCAAATACCTCAAGCAGGCCGATTTCGACGAGCCGTTCGAACTTATCGACACCCAGAGCGATAGCCGTATCTTAGAGATTCGTATCATGGGCTATGGTTCGGGGCAGCGACTATTGATTGCCCGCGACATCACACGTATTCGCCAGCTCGAGGGGATGCGTAAGGAGTTTGTGGCCAACGTCTCTCACGAGCTCAAGACGCCGCTGACGGTATTGCAGGGGTACCTGGAAATGATGCAGGGGATGGCCGAACCTGACTCGCCCAACGCCAAGGCGATGTCGCAGATGCAGCAGCAGACCAACCGCATGCGCTCCATGGTCGAGCAGCTGCTGGTGCTGTCGCGTATCGAAGATGGCAGCGCGGTTAACCTCGAGACCAAGGTGAACATGACAGTGCTCATGGAGACCCTCAAAGAGGAGGCGCAGGCGCTGGCCTTGGGCCGGTATGAACTGTCTATCGAGGCGGATCCCGGGCTGAATCTCTATGGCAGCGAGGTGCAGCTTCGCAGTGCCTGCTCTAACCTAGTGTCGAACGCCATTCGTTATACCGAACCCGGCGGTAAGATCAGCATTCGCTGGAAACGTGTGCCTATGGGGGCCGAGTTTAGCGTGACAGATACCGGCGAGGGCATAGCGCCGCAGCATCTTACCCGTCTGACCGAGCGCTTCTACCGGGTCGATAGCGCCCGCTCGCGCCAGAGTGGCGGCTCGGGATTGGGTCTGGCCATCACCAAACACGCTTTGCATCATCACCAGAGCGATCTCACCATAGAGAGTAAGCTCGGGGTGGGCAGCCGCTTTAGCTTCATCATCCCTAATCATCTGCTCGACCTTTAGCGGTTTGATGTTAGGTGTCAGATGTTAAGTGCCAGATGTTAGACGTGAGGAATTAGTTGTTAGGTACTAGCCGTCTTGCAAAGCTCAAACGCCGTCGATAATGACGGCGTTTTTTATGGGACTTATTTTATGGCGGCTAGGTTATGGCACTCGCCGCCACCCATGACGCAAACTTGACGATTTGATGTCAAACTTAATATGGCGACGCTAAAAAGCGCATTTGCGGCAAATTAATTTGTCATTGTCATCTAAGTGTCACATCACAGTCATAGACTTGTCACTGTTGCGATTGATACTGGCTGCAACTTAAATGAAACGAGTAAGCAAGTCCGCTTAACACTGGAGCATAGAATGAAACTTAAACAGCTTGTCGGTGCGGTGAGTTTAACAGCCGCTAGTGTATTCTCAGCAGCCTCTATGGCCGCTCTTGATCCATCACTGCCAACTTATGAAAAAACAAGTGGTGTATCAGGTAACCTATCTTCTGTAGGTTCAGACACTTTAGCCAACATGATGACCCTATGGGCGGAAGAGTACAAAGAAATGTACCCTAACGTTAACATTCAGATTCAAGCAGCGGGTTCATCTACTGCGCCACCAGCACTGACTGAAGGTACTTCACAGTTCGGTCCAATGAGCCGTAAGATGAAGCCTAACGAAATCGAAGCATTCGAAAAGCACTACGGTTACCAGCCAACGGCTATCCGTGTAGCAATCGATGCTCTTGCAGTATTCGTACACAAAGATAACCCAATCAAGGGTCTAAGCATCGAGCAGATCGACGGTATCTTCTCTGCAACACACAAGTGTGGCGGTAGCGATGTTCAACGTTGGGGCGATGTAGGTCTAGACGGTTCTTGGGCTGCTAAAGACGTACAGCTATATGGTCGTAACTCAGTATCTGGTACTTACGGTTACTTCAAGAAGAAAGCACTTTGTAAGGGCGACTTCAAGGCTAACGTAAACGAGCAACCTGGTTCTGCATCAGTGGTTCAGTCTGTATCTCAATCACTTAACGCTATCGGTTACTCAGGTATTGGTTACAAGACAGCAGGCGTGAAAGCGGTTGCTATCGCTAAGAAAGGTACCAACTACATCGAAGCATCAGCTGCTAACGCTGCTGACGGTAGCTACCCACTATCACGTTACCTATACGTTTACGTGAACAAGCACCCTAACAAAGAATTGGCACCACTCGAGCGCGAATTCCTACGCTTCGTACTGTCAAAGCAGGGTCAGCAAATCGTAATGAAAGACGGTTATGTACCACTACCACGTAGTGTGACTGCGAAAGACCTGGAAAAAGCTGGTATCCGTCTGTAAGACGACAGCTTGAACTGAAAAGGCCTCCTAGTGAGGCCTTTTTTGTCTTCCAAATAAGACGATATTTTTGTTTGAGTCTTGGTTGCATTCTTATTTGTTGAGTGTGTTTGAAGAGCCTATCTTCATGGCAAGCTAACGCCTGCACGGCGGGGGAATGTGGGAATGCTTTCAGGTCGTAGCGTTTGGCTGCTTGGGTATTTGCTATGGACTTGAAGGTCACACCTTCATGGCTATCTAACGCCTGCCCGGCGAGGGCTGTGCAGATACGCCTGTGACACGCTGTACGCCATCTGACCTCCAAGGATGGAGGAAATGCCTGAATATGTAAGGAACATATCTGGCCCTGGCCGCTCTGCGGTTTCATCTGACCTACATGGATGTAGGGAATGCCAAGAATTTCGGGAACATTTTTTGGCCTTGAAACCGAAGGTCACCGGCGTATCTACACTTGGTATATAACGTTTCTTCGATTTGGCGTCTGTGGATTCGGGGAACAAAAAGCTGTCTAAATTTTACCCCAAAGCTTGTTAGCGGTGAGTTTTCTTCGGAGTCTTGTGAGCGCCTTAGTTGACCAAATTTTAGTAATGCTGCAACTTGGCTAAGACGACTGTGGCGATTCACCCTGTTCACATTGTGCTGAGGCAGTATTTACTTTACTGTCTGATTTACGATAATTTTTTGAGTCTGAAAAGTGTGCCTATAAATGCTCGGTCTCCAACCTTACAAGGCTGCGTACCTTGCAAGGTCTCGCTAATAAATTGTTGTGCATATGAATAAAATAATCACAATATTTTCATTATCAATCCTATTGATAGGATGTGCGTCCGTGAATATGAATGAACGCTGCTCACATTTCGAAGACTCTGAATGGGTCGAAGTTATGTTAACTTCTGAAGAAATATCAGAGCTAGGTAATATTGAACGCTCAATTTCAACTCAAAGTGTTCAAGTCTGGTTTCAAAATCAAGATAGAAAAATTGGACTTTGCGAATATTCGGTAAGTTCAATAGACAAAGATTCCAGTTGTGGATCTTCTTTTACGACCTTCAAAAAGACTGATGGTAAGTGGGAGCTAGAAAATGAAGGACTTAATATCTGCAGTGGATATCCTCGATGAAGAGCATAATCAAAAAGTGCATTAGACCACTCACTCGCCACGCGCTCCCGCTTGTGGTGAGTGAGGGTCTAATGACTTAAACGTTAGGGTGCAGGGCGAAAATGGACAAGATCGTAGAGCTAATAAAACAAGATCCAATCAGAGTTGAGGCACTTTACCATGTGTCTCAATTAGGTTTGCCCCAATGCTATATTGCGGCAGGTTTTGTTCGAAACTTAGTTTGGGATTCATTGCATAATTTCAATGAACCGACTCCTCTAAACGATGTCGATGTGATCTACTTTAACCGAGCCGAAACTAGTACGGATGCCTATCTGGTTTATGAGGCGCAGTTAAAGGTGCAGATGCCGGGGCTTAACTGGCAGGTTCGCAATCAAGCCGTTATGCACCTGCGCAATGGCGATTCTCCCTATACCAGTTCGTTGGATGCCATGGGGCATTGGCCTGAGAAGGAGACGGCCATCGGTATCAGGCTGATCGCAGACAATCTGTACGAGTGTATTGCCGCCTTCGGCTTCGAATCATTGCTGAATTGCAGCATTACGGCTAACCCCAAGCGATCCCGCCAGACATTTGAGCAGAGGGTCAACTCAAAAGACTGGCTGGTCCGCTGGCCATTGCTGCGCATCGCACCCTAGGGGCTAATTCACCGTCTGAAGTCTATGACCTTAAATCTATGACCTTAAATCTATGAGCTTAAAGCCTGAGCTTACCGCTTAAGATTTTCGCATAGTCACTCAAGTCTCTCCAATTTTTATTGTCTCTCCAATTTTATATAAGGTCGTCTTTAGTGCATGAGCAGCCAAAAGCATGATGGCGTTATCCTTTGTCTTGGACTTCACTTACTCTCACGTTAGGTTGAATAAGCGTAACTAGATGATGATTTTAGGGAGGGAAACCTATGAGGCTGACGATTGAAACTCAGGTGAGGGCAGGTATCGACCGGGTGTGGGCGGCATGGACCCAGGCGGAGGAGATTAAAGGCTGGTATTTTGCCAGCGACGACTGGTGCTGTCCGGCTGCAGAGCAGGCGTTAACGCCAGGCGGGCAATTTAGCTATCGTATGGAGGCCAAAGATGGCGCTATGGGGTTTGACTACTGCGGCGAGTTTACCCAGGTCGCGCCGAATGAGGCGATAGCCTACAGGCTCGAAGATGGGCGGGAGGTTGAGATTGGTTTCTTCCCCAATGATGCCGGTGTCAGGGTGACTCAACGTTTCGAGACCGAATCCAGCTATCCCGTGGAGCAGCAACGTCAGGGCTGGCAGAGCATCTTAGATAACTTCAGGGCCTATGTTGAGAAGTACCCCAGCGATTAGCCGTGGATATCCTATGTCGCGCACAGTGGCGAAAATTGCGGATAAAAAAAAGCGACCCTGATGAGGTCGCTTAAGTTCCAAATTCGGAATCTAAGGATAGTTGCGCTAGAAACTATCTAAAGGGAATGATGATGAACGGTAAACACACTGATGATTAATTAAGACCTGTCACTGGGATAACTAATCGATGCAAATTCTGTTCATATTATCAGAGTGCTTTAATCGGGATTAGTTCAGAAAAATTTTTAAATATTTTTCTGTTTTTAAAAAAACCTTATTAAATCAATTAAAAACTTCATCTTTAGCGCCATCTAAAGTAGGCTGACCTGCTTACTCATCACGCATCATTACAAGGGATAGCACACCGACATGAAGTTACATCAACTGGCTCTATCGTTGGCCATCTTGCCATTAATCGTCTCATTGACCACTATAGCCGCCGCTGTGGAGTCAGTCGTCGATGCGGCGCCGGCTTCTAAGGCGGTTGCTAAAGCGTCCGTGCCTAAGGTGGAGATCCCCCGCACTCAGATTTTTGACATGACCGATCCCGTGAGTAAGCGCATCTATCCGCTCTGGGTCAAGTTGCCGCGCTCTTATCAAGCCGATAGCACGAGACATTACCCCGTGGTCTATGTCTCCGATGCGCCCTATGCCTTTCAGATTGTCTCGGGCATAACCCGCTTTCCCATGAATAGCGGCAAGATGCGTGAGGCCATCATAGTCGGGCTCTCCTACGCAAAAGGGGACAAGGGGCCGCAGAGCCGGGTGCGCGACTATACGCCGTTTAACGATTCGAGCTGGAAGCTGACAACCGGCGGTGCCAGTCGCTACGCCGATTATCTAGAGACTCAGGTGTTACCCTTCATGGCCGAGCATTATCGGGTGGATGACAAGGAGCGCACCTTTGTCGGCAACTCCCTCGGCGGCCTGCTTGGGGCCTATCTGCTACTGGAGAAGCCGAATCTGTTTGATAACTATGTGCTGGGCAGCCCCTCGGTGTGGTTTAATGGCGAGCAGCTGTTATCCCTGACGGCAAAGCCGAGAGCCGATGATAAACAGGCGCGGAGAGTGTTTCTGGCGGTCGGCGCGCTGGAGACACCAGCCAAGGCGGGGATGCAACACGACATGGTGGCCGGGGCGGATAAACTCGGACGCCACCTAAGGCGCCAGCTGGGGGATAACTTGGTACTCGAGAGCCTCACCATAGCGGGGGCGCGCCACGAAACCGCCTTTCCCACCACGGCGAGCCAAGGCCTCTATTGGCTTTTGGCGCGCGATGGGGAAGGCAGTACTCAGTAGGAAGCTCGGCGTTAAGAGGTTTGTTTAGCGGCGCTGGTGGCATTCAGCGCCTTAAGCCAGGCCTGAAACTCAGCATCCATGCTGGTGCCCCACTGCTTTACCAATGCCTGATATCTCGGGTAATCGCCCTTGCGGGTAAAGCCCAGCATGGTGTCTACCTTGTCTTTGTGATGCTCCATCATGAAGCGCACCGCCAGATAGCCCCAGCGATAGACGCGATCTGTGCCGCCGTTGTGCTCGTAACTGGTGTTAAACAATTCACTCAGCTCGAAGTGTTGTTTGGCGATGATGGCGATGGCCGCCGGGTTGTCGTCTCCCTGAGAGATATATTCCCCCAGCCCTTCGCTCCACCACACTAGGTGAGGCAGCAGCGGCGCCGGCTCAGGACAATATTCGGGGGCGCTGTGGGAGTCGTGCAGCGAGGCGCAAAAATCGCCATAGAGATTGAAGTGACCGTCCAGGTAATGCACATACTCGTGGGCTAGGTTCCAGATCTGTCCACCGCGCTCATAGGCGACAAACTCTGCCTGATTTCCTGCCAGGTGGGGGAGCCCCTCCAGGAACATGCCGCCGTTGTCGCTTGGCACGTCGAAGTGCGCCGTGACGTAGCGGGTGTAGTCGTCGCGGCTGTGGTAGACGTTGGCGCGCATGCGTTGGTTGTTGTCATTGGCCACCGGCTTGCCTTGGGTGCCAAACAGCTGGTGGAACTTGGCCTCCTGCTTCTGCATCAGGGCGCAGGCCTTGGTTATCTGCTCTGTTGTAAGCGCCTGGGAGCGAATGGTGATGGTGGGGCTGCAGTCGTGATTCTGGCTTAAGATTTGTTGTAATGGTGCAACCGGCGAGGTTTCACCTGCCTGCAAGGCAAAGCTGGTCAGCAAGGGCAGGGCAACCACAAAACCCATGAGAGATGATTGAGACACAGAGGTTTCCTTATTGTTATTTTTGTATAAAATATCCTAATTGTTTCACCTTCATTCGTTGAAGTCAATTTCTACGCAGATTGTATAAGCGGTCCGTATAGCCCGTTTGCTTAGCCCGTTTGTAATGGCCATTTGTTTGAGCCAATCGCCTTAGGCTTTATTTAGTCAGGTCGCTCTATCGGGTGGCCATGACATTCTTGGCCTGCGGGACTAAAATGGCACCAGCCCTCCATCATAAAAAGGAATCCTTGTGGTCACTCAGTGGGATAATCAACAAGATCATCATTCATTTGCCAATGTGGACGCTCTGCGGGTCACGCATTTGAGCCTGGCCCTCGAGGTCGATTTTGCGGCGCAGCAACTCAAAGGTAGCGCCAAGCTTAACTTAGATTATCGCGAGCAAGATTGCCGTGTCCTCTACTTAGATACCCGCGAGCTTACCATCACCGGTGTGCAGGACGAGGCCGGCAATGCCTTAATCTATAGACTGGATGAGCAAGATGTGGTGCGCGGTCAGCGCCTAGCCATCGAACTGAGCTCGCCAAGTAAACAGGTCACTGTGCAGTATCACACCTCGCCCTCGGCTCAGGGGCTGCAGTGGCTGTCACCGGAGCAGACCAGCGGTAAGCAGTTGCCGTTTCTCTTCAGTCAGTCGCAGCCAATTAACGCCCGCAGCTGGATCCCGTTGCAAGACAGTCCCAAGGCGAGAATCACTTTCGATGCCAAGATCACAGTGCCGCCAGGCATGCGCGCGGTGATGAGCGCCATGAACCATGGCGATGCGCCGTTAACGGGCGAGTTTAGCTTCGAGATGGAAAAGCCTATCCCGACCCATCTGCTGGCGATTGCCGTTGGGGATCTGCACTTTGGCGCTATCGGCCCGCGCACCGGCGTGTATGCCGAGCCCGAGGTGCTATCCGCGGCGGTGAAGGAGTTTGAAGATACCGAGAAGATGGTGGAGATCGCCGAGTCCCTGCTAGGCCCCTATGCCTGGGATCGCTACGACATGCTGATCCTACCGCCAAGCTTTCCCTTCGGTGGTATGGAAAACCCAAGACTCGCCTTCATGACCCCCACACTGATCGCTGGCGATAAGAGCCTGGTTTCAACTGTCGCCCACGAGCTGGCCCACTCTTGGACCGGCAATCTGGTGAGTAACGCCACCTGGCGGGATCTCTGGCTCAACGAAGGCTTTACCACCTATTTCACCAATCGTATCGTCGAGGCCGTGTATGGCAAGGAGCTGGCTGAGCTTGAGGTCGTGTTGGAATATGGCCGGCTCAAAGAGGAGCTGGTCAGCATGCCACTCGAGGCGCAGACCCTGCCGGCCAATGTGCAGGCGGGTGACCCTAACGATGCCTTTAACCGCTTCACCTATGATAAGGCGTCCATGTTTGTTCACGAGCTGGAGCATCGTCTGGGGCGTGACGCCTTCGACCGTTTCCTGTTCGAGTATGTGAATCATTTTGCCTTTGAGGCGATCACCACTGAGACCTTCGTCGATTACGCCAGACAGACACTGCTTATCCAGCACGGCAATAAGATAACCGAGGCCGAGTTACTCGAGTGGGTCTATGGCGAGGGGATGCCCGCCTGGTTCGTGCCGCCTGGCTCAGACAGTCTGGAGAAGGTCGATGCCCTACGCGCCGCCTGGCTCGCCGGTGAGCCGATCAATAAGGCCAACACAGCCAATTGGCGGGTGCACCACTGGCAGTACTTCCTAAACAGCCTGCCCGAGGTACTCGAGCAAGAGTCGTTGATCGACTTAGATACCAGCTTCGATTTCAGCCGCAGCACTAATGCCGAGATCGCCTGTGACTGGTATCGGGTCGCCATACGTAATCATTACGATCCCGTACTGCCTTTCGTCGAGACTTATCTGATGAAAATAGGGCGGGGGAAGTTTGTGCGTCCCCTGTATAACGAGTTGTTGCTGGCCGGCTATGGCGAGGAGCTGCGCCGCATCTATCAGAAGGCGAGGGCGGGTTACCATCCTTCGCTGTCAGTGCAGCTGGATAAACAGCTATTGCCGTAAGACAGATCGCTTGCAGTAGAACGAAAGAAGCAGGATAAAAAAATGGCAACCCAAGGGGTTGCCACAACTATCTATTTGGAGAAAGAAATCTGTGCGCTAGCGAAATTTCTTGCCTCCTGAGACCAACTCAGTCTCGAAGGGAGATGATGAACAAACAATGATGAAAAATCTGTTACATCTCTTCAGAGTCACCAATAACGAGTTAGTTCCCCACGCCGCGACAATTAATTAAAAAATTTTCCAAAAGGCCGATTTTTCCCGTTAGCTGGGGCGCTAGGCACCAAAGTGTCTAAACAGGCAAAAAAAATGGCAACCAAAGGTTGCCATGAATCAAATAAGTGTCGAGTCATAAACCTCAATGCGCTAGCGAGGTAGATGCTCTTGGGACCTAGAGGGTCACCAAAGGGAGATGATGATGAACAATGTAACTTGAGCCAGGCAAGCCTACCGAATCATTCGTTAGCTAAATTACCCAACCCGCTAATCCGTTCACTTATTCAGAGTCTCCCTTAGCAGATAAGTTCAATAAAGCTTGTAAAAAATTCAAATTTTTTTCCTATCCGTCGCCAAAGGGGCAATTTTAACCTTTTAGTATAGATGTCAGATTGTCATCTTGCCGTCGGGAATAGGCCTAAATTGCTCCGGGTGTTGGGCAGGAAGCTGTGGGGGTTTGAATCCTAATAGATTGATATAGATGATTTTTATAAAAAAAGGCAACCAAGGAGGTTGCCTGTCGATCCATCTAGATCTAGGGGGACTGCGCTAGAAGTCCCAGGGAGAATGATGAACATGAAAAAGCAAATCTTCGCGTTCAATAATTGGAGTTTTCAAACGTTGAAAAGTTCAAAAAATAACCAAAAATGTTTGAAAATATTTCCAACATTCTCCTATCTATTTGGATTGGCTCACTAAAGCAGCAATTTTTTCTGCCAAAGATTCAGGTTTTGTGGTGGGAGCGAAGCGTTCCAGCACACATCCGTGTCCGTCGACCAGGAACTTGGTGAAGTTCCATTTGATCGATTCGCTGCCAAGCACCCCCTTGGCTTCACGCTTGAGGTAACGATACAGAGGATGAGCCTTGTCGCCGTTCACCTCTATCTTGGCAAAGAGCGGGAAGCTGACGCCAAAGTTGAGTTCGCAGAACTGACTGATCTCACTCTCATCTCCTTGCTCCTGCTGACCAAACTGGTTGCAGGGAAAGCCGAGCACGGCAAAACGCTCAGGACCGAACTGCTCATACAGCGCCTGTAGCGCCTGATATTGAGGGGTGAAGCCACATTTACTGGCCGTGTTGACGATAAGCAGTACCTTACCTTTGTAATCCGCCATCGGCTGGGTGCTGCCATCGATGCGGGTGAGTGAAAAATCGTAAATCGACATAATAGGCTTCCTCCTGATGATGTTATAAGCCTAGCAATAAAATACATTGTGCGCAATTTAAATTGCGGTTTCGAGGTGAATGAGCTCGTAGGGGCCTAATCTGCTGCGGGTCGGCATCGAGCAGACTTAGGTGACCTTTGTGTCTGACTCGATGGGCTTGTAAGTTCTATGGGGTGAATATGCAGCGAGTTTGTTAATAATGCCTTTAAAAACAATTTGATGAAGCATATTTAATGGTGAGTAAAAATACAGTCTGATACCCTCTTGGCCGAATAAAAACCGCATTTTAAGGGGTGAAGATGAAAACCAAATTTGCGCTACTGCTCTTAGGCTCCCTGAGCCTCACGGCCCAGGCTAACGACTTTAATCTTGGAATAAATGATGATGTGATCTCTACGGATCTGCAGATGGATCTTAATTCGTCGGCCAATCTGGTGATGGGGTATCTATATTCCAATCATGAGGGGCACACAGTCTCGGCCGCGGCCCATATGAGTCACGATGCCGGGGCGCATCACTTCGAGATAGGGCCAAAGTTTTCCCATTACTGGGCGAAAAACAGCAGTAACGGCAGCGTGGTGGCTATCGGTGGTCGTTACTCGTTGGATCTGGGCTCAAACATTGCCCTTAAGACCTCGGCCTACTATGCGCCTTCCGTGTTGAGTTTCGGCAGCGTCGATGGCCAGTATGAGCTGGATGGCAAGATCCAGTTTCAGGTCAACCCCAGCCTGGGACTGTTTGCCGGCTACCGTAACATACGCCTGCAGTACGATAATCGCTCCGACAACACCTTCGACAGTGGCTTCTACATCGGCGCCAGCGCTCACTTTTAGTTGGCGATTAGCCGCTCGGTAAATTGGGTGAGCGTGGCCTCATGCTCACCCAAGCTTTCATCTAAGAGAGGTATTTACTCAAGAGTGGCTAGCGCCAGATCTCTTCGTCAAACTCGTCATCATGGTCATAACGCTTTGGTTGGTTTGCCTGATGGCGACGTCTCTGCTTGCTACGCTTGTTGCGTAGCTTATCCTGGGCATCAAATTCCCAAGTGGGTGTCTGCTCCGATGCCATCTCAAATTCATCATAGTGTGACATGATCTCACCTGTCTCTTGTGACTTATCTAATGTTACGAATCTTCTGTGACTAATCTTTTGTGGCTAAGTTTAATGACTAATCTGCTGAGGCCAGCCTCTTGTCATTAATCAAGCCGAAGTCGCATGGTAAGAAGCTAAGATGACGCTTAGGTGACAGAGATGAGACGAACAGGTGACACGTGCGCCGCCAGATCACGGAGCAAGAGCCCTGAGCCAATGCACTGAGTCAGAGCACGGAGAAAGCGCACGGAGCAAGCGCACGCCGCAAGAGTGCGGCGCAGCGCATTGACAGACGAGAAGACTACTCGCCCTGGCGGATCATCTTAGCGACAAACATGCCGTCGCTATCGGCCTGATAGGGCAGTACCGTCAGCATCTGTGTGGCCTCATGGGTGAAAGGATGGGTCAGTGTCTGCAGGCTGAAGTCGGGTCGTTTGGCCAGGAAGGCCTCTACCACCTCTTGGTTTTCCACCGGGCTGATAGAGCAGGTAGCATAGACCAAAGCGCCGCCGGGTCTTACCGCCTCACAGGCGCGGCTTAAGATATCCAGCTGCAGGCTCGCCTTGTCAGTGATGGCACTGGCATCATCCAGCCAGCGCATATCCGGGTTGCGTCGCCAGGTGCCGGTGCAGCTACAAGGGGCGTCGACCAGCACGCCGTCGAAATGACCGGCGGCAACCGGCAGGGCATCCGACTGCCAAGGCTGGGTGCTGATCTGGCTAAAACCGGCGCGCTTGGCGCGCTTAGTGAGTTCTTCGAGCGGTTTACGGCGAATGTCAGAGGCGACCACGCTGCCGCTGGCCTTGCTATCTTGCTGTAACATGAGCGAGCGCAGTTGCAGAGTCTTACCGCCGGCGCCACTACAGGCATCCCACCAAGATTCATCGGCCTTGGGCGCGCAGATGTTGCCTATCACCTGAGAGCCGAGGTCCTGGATCTCCAGCTTGCCTTCGCTATAGAGTGCTACGCCATTGAGGTTGATGCTCTTATGGCCAAGGTTGATAGCATCTTTGAAGTAGTCGCTGCCGCTTGCCACTATCTCTTGCTGTGCCAGCTTGGCTTTTGCCTTAGCCAGGGAGATCCCCTGCAGACGACCCCAGATAGGCGGGCGAGTGCTTAGGCTGCTTACTAAGCGCTCTTGCATCTCAAGGTCTTGGTCGAAATGGGCCCAGAACCAGTCCGGCGCCAGGGCTGTAAAGTGGAAGACTTGAGCTGGGAAAGCGGCCGCTAGCATGGCCTGCTTGATCTTAAGATCGTCAGTGTCTGCTCGAGCATTTATTGCTGACTCATCGAGTCCAGCAAAACCGCGCCAGGCCGAGACGATATCCTGCCAGGGATGAGTCTCCAGGGCGGCGGTCATGGCCAGCTGGGCAAACCACTGCTGGGTGATCGCCTGTTGGCTGTCGTCCTTTAACGGGATTAACTTGAGCCAGCCATGCCAGCGAAACAGGCCAAACAGGGTTTCGCGGATCACCCGTCTGTCTTTGGAGCCATGTTTCTTATGGGCGCGAAAATAATCCGCCAGAATGCGATCCCCCGGCAGCTTACTCTGCAGGGTCTGACAAAATAGCTGGTGAATGGTCAGGCTGTAACTCAGGGCGCGTTTCTCGGCGCCGCTTTGGGCGTTTAGCGCCTGATGAAGCTGCTCGCTGCATATGCTGGCGACCGCTAGAGGAGCCTTGCTAGAGGTGGTTGCCGAAGTTGTGGAGTCGCCCATGAGTGTATGCCTAAGCTGAGATCTGATACTGAGGGCGCAAGTGTACCAGATGTCGGCATATTTGCTACCGCCGAGGCACGCGAAACGACCCATAAAACCTTGGTTCTAGTCGCCACTCTCGCCTCATTCACACCGGCAGGTTATACCAATCACAGTAAGTATGTGATCAGAAATAGCGCAGGAAAAACGCTTGAGAACAAAGCAGGATTTTTAGATAAGTAGCTACTCTACAATTAAAAATGCTAATACAGTTATCGAGCGTTTTAACAAGCTAGAATGATCAATTACTTATTACGATTGGTATTAAGTTCGCAAGATGTCGAAAATCTGCAATAGCGCAAATCAGATGCTGGGTATCCTGATGCTACTCGACTATCGGAGGAACCCACATGAGTACAAATATCGATTACATGACGCTGGCGCCAGAGGCCCTGGGCATCTTATACAACCAAGAAAACTATCTAAAGCAAGTGTTTAGTGATCATGAGAAGTTGGGGCTGGCGGAGCTTGAGCTGTTGAAACTGCATGTCTCCCAGGTGAATGGCTGCGCCTTCTGTATTGAGATGCATACCAAGGTTGCCTTGGAGCTAGGCGTGAGCCTGGAGAAGATCGTCGGTCTCAGTGCCTGGCGTGGTCTACCCTATTACAGCGAGGCGGAGCGTGAGGCGCTCGCCTGGGCCGAGCAACTGGCATTGCCGCACATTTCTATCGAGGCCCGTGAACAAGCGCGGCGCTATTTTGGCGACAAGCTATTGGTCGATTTGACCTTAGGGATCAACGCGATCAATAGTTGGAATCGTCTCTGTAAGGCGCTCAAGCCTAGCCTAATCTAGACTGACAGGTTTCGAGACCAGAATTTAAAGGGAGAAAACGTGACCAGCGACTTAGACTTTCACCTCTTCTGCCCTAAGGGCGTGCTGTCTGACTTAGTTCAGGGGATCTGGTCAGTCTCGCGCCCGACAGAGGCCGACGAGTTGCATGCCTGGCTCCATAGCGATGCGGCCAGCGGCCTGCTGATTAATCTCAGTGCGCCGCTGGGTTATGACGAGCAGGAGGTGCCCGCCGGAGTCTATCTCCTGCCCGTCAATAAGCAGACTACTAGGGTGACGTTGCCGCCCGACGCCCTGGCCGTTGGCGTGCGTTTCCTGCCCGGCGCCGGGCGGGCCTGGATGATGGAGCGTTTCGCCTTCGAGCAGGGGAGGGAGGTCATCACGCCGCTCACCTCTCACGCGGAACTCATGGCCTTGGCGGCATCGCTGCGCGCATGTCGTGGCCATCGTCAGCGGTTAAGCCTGACCTATCGCTGGCTGCGAGCCAATCAGACGCTAAACCAGCCATTGCCACAAGTGATCACCGAGGTGCTGCAGGCGCTAGACCGGCCCGATGCCGACATGACGGCCTTTGAGAATGGGGTCATGAGTCAGCGGCAGATAGAGAGGTATTTTCGCCGTTATCTCGAGATGACCCCCAAATATTATCAGCGGCTGATGCGGGCGAGGCAGACTCTGCTGGCCTTGAAACTCTCTCCTCTGGCGCCCCTTGCCGATGTCGCCTTAGCGCTTGGCTTTGCCGATCAGGCCCATATGACCCGGGAGCTGAAACAGCTGATTAAGATCACCCCCAAGCGTTATCGTCAGTGTCTGACTCAAGGCGCCGGTTAAGGCTTAGTGCCTCAAGCCTTCGTCGGCTTGCAAGCGTTGTGCTTAGCCCATCTTTCTCGATATTTAAAAAACCTCAGCATAGATAAGCCCTTGGCATTAGTGCAAAAGCAGAGCAAGTGATAAGCTTGTATTGCTTTTTTGCTAATAGAGCATGAGTCTGGAAATTATTTCTGGTATGGTGCGGCTGAAACGAGAGGAGATTATGGAAAAGTACGAACAACTACTGATTTCGCTGCGCCGCGTGATCCGCGCCATCGATATACATTCTCGGCAGCTCAACAAGCAATCAGGCCTCACCGGGCCGCAGCTGATGGTGATGCAGACCATTGCCGCCTACGACCGTCCGCTGGCCAAGGAGATCGCCCAGGAAGTGGCGCTCAGTCCTGCCACGGTGGCTACCATTATCGACCGCCTCGAGGCGCGAGATCTGGTGGTGAGAACCCGTAGCGTGTCAGACAAGCGCAAGTGGCACCTGTCTCTCAGCGAGGCGGGCATCGAGATCTTAAAGGCCGCGCCTAAGCCGCTGCAGGATCACTTTATCAAGCGTTATCAAAACCTTGAAGACTGGGAACAGAGCCAGTTGCTCTCGTCCGTCGAGCGTATCGCCTCCATGATGGATGCCCAGGAGCTGGATGCCGCCCCTGTACTCCTGGTGGGGCAGATCCAGGCGGAAGAGTAATTCGTGTTGGGCGCGGCGCTACAAGACTCAGCATTACCGGGATCAGGAATGTCAGATTCACCCTTGCCAGGCTCTGAAACGTCAGCAGCGGCCGAGTTCAAGGTGGATAACTGCGCCTTGGTACTCGAAGGCGGTGGTCTGCGCGCCATCTATACCGCGGGCGTGCTCGATGCCTTCTTAAGGGCGGGGATCCATTTCCAGTATCTGGTGGGCGTCTCCGCCGGCGCCATCTATCCCGCCTCCTATCTGTCGCGTCAGATGGGACGTAATCTCACCATTCAACAGAATTTTCTTGCCGATAAGCGCTACATGGGGCTCAAGCACCTGCTGCGCACCGGTAACTATGTCAACACCGACTTTACCTACCGCCGCATGGCTCATGAGCTGGTGCCCTATGATTTCGACGCTTTTGCCAGCAGCGAGGCCGAGTTCAAGGTGGGCGCCTTTAACTGCCTGACCGGCGATACCGACTTCTTCGGCATGGCAGACTTTGCCGATCACGACACCTTTCTTGAGGTGCTTATTGCTTCGAGTAGCCTGCCGTTTATCTCAAAACCTACCTTCATCGACGGCACGCCCTATCTCGATGGCGGCATAGGGGCACCGATCCCCCTGGCACAGGCCCGTGAAGATGGCTTTAAGCGCCAGGTAGTGATTCTGACCCAAGAGCAGGACTATCGTAAATCGGCCTTCAAGGCCAAATGGCTGGCGAAACGTCTCTATCGCCGCTATCCCAAGGTGGCTAGCGCCTTGCTCGCCCGTCACCAAATCTACAATCAGGCGCTGGATGATTTGGCCAAGGCCCAGGCCGATGGCAGTGCCCTGGTGCTGCAGCCCGCCACGCCGCTGGGGTTGTCGCGTCTGGAGCGTGACGTGAGTAAGGTCGAAGCCGTCTATCGTCGCGGCCTTAGCGAGGGTGAAGCCTTTATCCCAAGCCTGTTGGCCTTTATTGCCAACAGCTAACTCTTCGCCGTCTGTTGCGATTCGTGTTCACTCAGGTGAACCCTAATCTGTCTTAACCTTGCAGTCTTAATCTCGTTTCTTTTGCTTGTTTTAGCCTTCGCTTTAATCCGCGCTGCAGTTTTAGCCTCATGACTCATGTTTCAGGTTCATGGTTATGATTGATGGTTCATGCCTTTTAGTTCAGGTTCATGATTATGGTGGATGGCTGATGCTTCTTAGCTCTGGCTGATGGCTCAGGAATGGGGTTGACCTTTGGCGGTTTTACAAGCACTTTAAACGAGTGTTTATAATCATGACGTAGAAGGAGTCTCTATGGATAAGGCCAAGTATGATCAAGGGTTAGCCATCAGGCGCGAGGTGATGGGCGATAGTTTTGTCGACAGGGCGCTGTCGTCGGCCAGCGATTTTACCCAGCCCCTGCAGGAGCTGGTGACCCGTAACGCCTGGGGCGAGGTGTGGGCTAGAGAGGGACTCGACAGACGCACCCGCAGCCTGATCACCATAGCGACCCTGGCCGCACTCAAGGCCTCCACCGAACTCAAGGGCCATGTGCGCGGCGCGCTGCGTAACGGCTGCACCGTCGAGGAAATCCAGGAGGTGCTGCTGCATTCTACCGTCTACTGCGGCATGCCAGCTGGAGTTGAGGCGTTTCGCGCCGCCAATGAGGTGATTAGCGAGTGGTTGGAAGGAGAGTCATAAGGGGACTCTTGCCCTTTTGTTTCTGTTGTTGCGATTACCGGGATTGTTGTTTGAAGGGGCGTTGAAGGTCGTACCTTCATGGATATTTATCGCCTGCCCGGCGGGGGCTGTAAATGGATGTACCAATGTCGCGATCACATGGATGTAAATGAGCGACCTTATGTGCAGATACTGCTGTGACACGCTGTGCGCCATCTGACCTCCAAGGATGGAGGGAATGCCGAAAAATGTCGGGAACATTTTCGGCCCTGTTTCGGAAGCTCACCGGCGTATCTACACCGAGTATCTAACGTCTCTTCGATTCATCGTCGATTGTTTTCGATTTGGAGGCAGCATTTGGCCACATTTGTATTTGTGAGGGATTCGAAGGTCGTACCTTAATGGCAATCTATCGCCTGCCCGGCGGTGGTTGTGCAAGCACTCTTTTGGCACGCCGACTTTTTGTCAAAGAGAGTCATCCCTGGAGGCTTCACGGCGGCGTCCATGCCGCCGAGAGCCAAAAGTGTGCTTACACTTGGTATCTAACGCTTCTTCGATTTACCGTCACTGAGAATGGATAGATTCAATTTACTAATTTCTAGAGAGAATTCTTTGATTAAATGTGAGCGGGCATGTTGTATAGCCCTGACTAGATAGATTAAAGTATCACCAATCAAGGACAGAGCTAGGCTAACTCGAATCAAACATCGACTACGCCATTCAGGGAATGAAAAAGCCAACCACATGCGCCAATCACCTCCTTTAGAAGATTACTCTGTCCCCACTTATTTACATGCTTGGTTTCCTACCTTACAAGGTAGCGTACCTTGCAAGGTCTCACTAATAAGTTGTTAACCCCAAAAGGAGACAAACGTGATCGTAGTTGGAGAGACTGACTCCTTTGAAAGAAAGTATATGGAGAAATTCAGAGCATTCGCTTCTGAGTATGGAGAGTTTATTAATTATGAACATGATCGAGGTGCTCGAGATATTGGGATGCACCTTACGCGTAAACTTTCTTCTGGGAAGGAGCAACTGACTAGCGCGCTCGTGTGGTTTCAAATGAAAGGTAAAATGGCAAAAACCATTTCATTAGGAGAGTACGAGAAAAGCAAAGAAGTAAAAATATCTTTATCAGTTAACCACCTTCGTTATTGGTTTCTACAACCAATGCCGACTTATCTTGTTTTATTTATTGAGTCAGCGGAAGAGTTCTTAATTCTTAATATATCTGAGTACGTAAAAAACACTTGGGGCAGAGAAATTCTTACGCTAAGCCAAGAGACTGCAACAATTAATGTTCCCACGAGCAGCAAGCTAGATTCGCAGGCATTTCGTCTTATTTTGCAAGAAAATGACATCAAAGAATGGAAGAAAGCTCTTGGGGACGAAAACGAGCATGTAGATGTCTGCTATCGAGATTACGACCTAATTTGGCACTTGGCAACAGCCGAGAGCAGAGCAGTATGTCATAAGTTAGAGTTTTGGGATTGGCAAAGTAAGACTAGAAGCCAGCTCTATATTTATGAAGAAAGTGAAACTGAAAGGGTGATCCTTAGGGAGCACTGGCAGTACATGATGAGTATTGGTCAACTAGAGGATGCATATCCTTATATAGAGTTTTTTGTAGATCAAGATGCTGAAGACTGGTGGGATGATGAGGAAGTTCCTGATGTAGTGTTGTCAAACGGAGATGTCATGTCTGGCGTTAATGCCGCTTACGAGTATTTTGCATACGAGTGTGGTGTTCGGTTGAATGATATAGGTCTGCAAATGTTTGAGTGGATTAAGTTTATGTCGGAGATTGGCTTGATTGAAATAAAGCCGGGTAAAAGTGAATTCGTCAGTTTTGCTCCGTGGCATGGTCGATCTGTGTAAGGGTTAACAAGGTGCTGCTGTCGGACAAATTTTCCGCTGCGCTCCAAATTTGCCGCAGAGCGCGCGTTATACATATTTGCAAACTGCATGATCGTGCTTTTTATTAAAACAAAGGATATATCACGTGCGCTCAAGGATTAAGATTCACATATTTGCTTCAATGCTATCACTTATCGTTTCTAATGCCATTGCGGAAACTTTTCCTACAATATCCGGCAATGTATCTAGTCAAGAATGTTCAGATGCTTTAACACTCGCCAGATCCATGTTTAACTCAAAATCAACACAACTATATGCCCCACTCGACATTCCTGAAAATCTAAATAGTAATTTAATTTTAGGTTCATCAGCACTTGATATTTCTGGTGGCGCCGCATTAGAAGCAGATCAAGACCAGTTTGAAAAAGTTCCTCAATTTGGAGAAGAATCTATACGCAGTGTTTACTGGGAAAAGAATATTACGGGTGGTGTACGTATTGCAGTAAAAGAAACTAGTTTTGGCTGGCGTGGAGATATGTATTCACTTTTTTTAATTGACTCGAAAGCCCAGAAAAATGAGTTTCTGCAAGATTTACAAGAAAGCTATGGTCACTCCAAATACACAGCACTAATTGGAGATGTTTGGAGACCGCCACTTATCTTTCTTTCAAAGCAAACAAAAAGAAAATGGTTCATGTCTGTTGGCCAGCCTTATGATTTTCTAGCACCATGGGCTATATATATAAATTCTTCTGAAGCATTCGACCAATCCTGCACAATCAAATTTCGTCCGGACGTCAAACTCTCTCAGTCATTATTACCAAACCCAGTTCAATACTTCGCCCATCTTTTGGATGAAACAATGGGGCCAGGAAATGATGAAGGTACGTTACAACCAACTGCTCGCCTAAGAAACCATGTTCAGGATGTATGGGCAAATGCAGCTCTCAGACCATGGGCTCTTTCTGACTCCGATACCTATAACTCAACGGAAGAAGTTAATATGGCTTTAGCAGCATGGTCTAAAACTGGTTCTTCATATAAAAAGGTTTATGCAGAAATCATCAAATCATATCCGGTCGCAGAGAAATCACTCTCATACTTCTATATAAACAATTTTAATTTATCAAAAAATCAGGCTGAAAAGATTGCTAAATGGGTACTAGATATAGCGTATCGTGCGCATTATAGTTTTCCAAATGGTTCAGACTATTTCCGCTATGACAACGTTAATACAAATCCATGGGATGTTAAAAATTAAAAATATGTATAAAAAGACACTGCAGGCGTATTTCATGATCGTGCCTCGTAAATTTTAGCCGGGAATTCTGTTCCCACTACGTGAAGCGTTACTAGTCAAATATGGATAAAATTGATTACACAAAGTATAGCGTCGAGGAATTAGAAGACGCATATAGGCACATTGATCGGGATAGATGGCCTGATCGCGTAAAAGAAATAGAGCTGATTCTTAATGATCCGGTTAAGCGGCGAGCACAGGTTAATACTGATAAATATCGTAAGAAAATAAAAGAAGAACGTGCTCAGAAGTCAAGGAAGCGAAGGGAGCCTCTAGGTTATGCACTAATGTATATAGTGCTAGGTGTTTTAGTCTCATTTTTTGGATTACTAGCTTCGCGGACAGGACAAGGAACAACCGTTGATTCAATGGGGGAAAGAGTCTTAATTGGAATAGTTTTTTTTGCTATTGCATATTTGTATTTTAATAAATGGCGAAAAAGCGCCGGTAAACGCAGGAACAAGTAAATCTAACCGAGCCAGCACTGCTTCCGTTGTTTGCTGGATTTTGTTTTACTCGGCCGAAGCTGGTGACGTTGAGCTAGTATTCCTAACCTTCACTATTTTTGTCCTTGGCCATTTGGCAGGCGAGCTTCAGCATTTGAACTCGCCACCTTAGATTCTTCTATCTCAAATTTAGCCGTTGACGTCTATGATGGCGGGGCGTTGTTCCATCTTGTTGAGCCAGGCGGTGAGGTGGGGCTGGTCGTCGCTTGGGGTGATCTCCAGGTGTTTGATGAAGCTCATCATTACGTAGGCGGTGATGTCGGCGATGGAGAACTTCTGACCGGCCACAAAAGGCTGCTGGCCGAGTTGTTTCTCTAGTGTGGGCAGAAACTCTATCACGCGCTGGCGGGACTCTTGGCCCCAGGCCTCGACGCAGCGCTCTCTGTCTTCATACACCTTGGTGATGTTTCTAAAGGCTTGGAAGGCGACGAATAGGCCTTGCAGTTCGCAGATCCGCTGCCACATCTCAACCTGGGCCTTCTCCAGCGGCGTATTGCCAAACAGCGAGTGTGCTGGCGCAGTGATTTCATCGAAATAGCGGCAGATGGCCACAGATTCACATAGGGTCTGGCCGTCGTCGAGCTCGAGTACCGGGATGCGGCCGTTGACGCTGATGGCCTTAAACTCATCACTCAAATTGTCACCGGCGCGCAGGTTGAGGCTCTCACGCTCAAGACCTATCTCTTGTTCGTTTAGACCAAGTTCCTTAAGGAAGATATTGACGCGTCTGGCGCTGGGGGTCATGGCTAATTCGTAGAGTTTCATCTATCCCTCTCTGACTCTTGTGGAAGTTGTTGTGGTGGCCGCAGTTGAAGGTTTTCGCTTTAACTGAACGCTCGTTTAGAATAGAATCTAATTCATAACTGAACGTTCGGTCAAGAAACTTGTTGCGAACACATGTGACTACAGCAGAGCAAAATCATCTATGGCGAGAAGTTGTAATTTTGATAGGCAGGAGAAGCTGATAGCAGCCATGGAGCTGTTTTGGCAGAAAGGCTATGCCGATACCTCGGTAGCGGATCTGGTGGATCACCTTAAGATTAACCGCTTTAGTCTGTATAACAGCTTTGGTGACAAGCTGAGCCTGTATCGTGAGGCGCTGGGCTACTACTTCGATAACCATGCCATGCCCAATCTCACGCCCCTGTTTGCCGAAACGGCAGGTTTAGATGAGTTGGTGACCTATCTGGAGGAGTTTATCGCCAGGCAGTCTAACCAGCCCTTCGGCTGTTTCTTGCAAAATGCCGTACTGGAAAAATACCTAAGCGATGAGGTGGTGCAGGGGATCTGTACTCGCCTGTTTGACGAGCTGCATCAGACCTTCGAGCGGGTGCTGCAAGGGGCGCAGCAACGCGGTGAGTTGTCGGCAGGTGTCCAATGTACGCAGCTGGCAAGCTTTCTGGTGATGCAGATGCAGGGAATACGTGTGCTGGGCAAGGCGAGGCAGCAGGCGCGTATCGCCCAGGCCCGTGAGGTGCTTATGGGTTATCTTAAATCGCTAGCTGTGAGTGGTTAGCTAAAGTTGCTCGCTAACTAGTTTGTTTAAGGCACTCGAATCAAGGCCTTACTAATGCTTTATCTCTAACGCTTCTAGTGCCTGTCGCCTAAAGGACGACAGGCTTTTTGAGTTCCGTTACTGCTATTTGGCGCCCTTGATCAGAGGGATGCCGTTGGTGCCGACCGGAATGTATACGGTCGTGTGATTCGGCGAGTCCGCCATCTTCAGCTGGGCGTTAATCGCCTCGTGCTGTAGATAGTTGGGCGTCAGGGTCTCGTTGATGATCTTCTGTGCCTGGGCGATCCCCTTGGCCTCTTCGATGCGGACCTCCGCATCTTTCTGGGCGATCTCCTTCTGGGTCTCTTTTTCCGACAACAGCTGTTGGGCAGCGAGCTTCTTCTCGACCGCGATGGCGACTATTTCGGGGTAGTTGATGTTACCTACGATCACATTGTTGAGCTGAAAAGGTGATGTCTTGAGGTAGTCCTTGAGTTTGACCGATACCGCCTGGGCGATCTCAGAGCGGTTTTCTTTCAGCGCCACGCTGTCATAGCGTTGCACCTCGTCGCGCACATAGGTGCGGAAGGTCTCGCGGACGAAACGCACGTACCAGTTCTCGGCGCCATATTTTTCCACCACCTCTTTCACCGTGCCCGACTTGATGGCGATCACCGCGTGGAAGTTGAAGCTGATGTTGAGATCGTCCTTGGCGAGGATCTTAAAGTTTTCCGTGTAGGTGTTGGGGCGCATGTCGATGTTGATCACCTCGTTGCGCCACAGGGAGACCCCATAGTTGCTGGGGCCTATGAGGGTGCCGCGATAACCACCTGCGCCGAAGATGCGTGGCTTCTCAAACACATAACCCTCTTCCCCCGCCGGGGTGTTGGGGTTGGTGCAGCCAGAGAGGCCGCCCGCAAGGGGCAGTACCACCACAAGCAGTGCGATAAATTTCAGACGGCCGAGTCCGCTTATGCGTGGGCCGAAAGTCTTGTTGGTTTTACGATTAAACATCAAAAATCCTTTTTAATAATCAAGATCCAGGGCGAAACAGAGGTAGCCCATGAGTTTGTTGACCTGGTTAAACTGTTCGGCGCACCAGGTGTCGAAATCTTTGGCAAACAGCTGCTGAGTGTCGAGCGGCTTGATGGCGATAAAGTCCTTACGCTTGAGCTCGTCTAACATGGGGTGATGCTTGTCATAGCCCTTGGGCGGACGCTGCAGGCTGTCGCCCTCCATGGCAAATCCGGCGGCGCTGAGTTGCTTGAGCGCCTGTTTGTAGGCGTTGGGGTTATCGTCGATGCAGCTGCGGATCTGGCTCAGCGCCTTGCTGTCTGGGTGCCAGATCCCGGCGCCGAGAAAGCAGCCGTCGTTGGCGATATGCAGGTAGAGCCCCGGAGCGTGCACATCTTTGCCCTGAAAATGGCGAAACTGAATGCCCACGTTGACCTTGTAGGGAGTCTTATCGCTGCTGAAACGGGCATCGCGCTGGGGGCGCATCAGGCTGCCGCCGATCTTCTTAGGCACTGCCGTGAGGCGCGGCGAGAGCTGCTGGATATGGGGCGCCATGGCGCCGATAAAGTTGAGCGCCGGGGTGCGTACCTTGGCCTCATACTCGGCCTGGTGGGCCTTGAACCAGTCACGCTCGTTGTTGCTGGCCAACTTGGCGAGAAATTCGAGACAGCCCGGGCTGAAAAGCGCTTCCTTGGTGGCAGATGTGGTCATAATCTATCTACTTAAAATCAATGTATTGAATAAATTACCATAAGAGATCCCCGGAGCGTTAATGCCGCTTGCTAAGGGATAAGGTCACTCGTTATTAAGCGCGATAGCTATGCTATAGTGCTCGCAGCCATGATTGACTGTGATGACAGGAAGAAGAGATGAAAATTTGGGTCGATGCCGATGCCTGCCCAGGCGTGATTAAAGAGATACTGTTTCGCGCCGCCGATCGCGCCGAGATTGCCGTGACCTTAGTGGCCAACCACGCCATGCGGATCCCGCCATCGCGTTTTATTCAGCTGGTGACAGTCTCCTCTGGGTTTGACGTGGCCGACAATGAGATAGTACGGCGCGCGGCGCCTGGCGATCTGGTGATCACCGCCGATATTCCACTGGCCTCGGAGGTGATCGACAAGGGCGCCCTGGCGCTAAACCCTAGGGGCGAGCTGTATACCGAGCATAACATCAAGTCTATTCTCAACATGCGCGACTTCATGGACACCATGCGTGCCAGCGGCGTGCAGACTGGCGGCCCGGCGGCCATAGGCCAGAGCGAGAAACAGGCCTTCGGCAATCAGTTGGATCGCCTGATCACTAAGTATCACAAGCGTTAAGCAGCTTAAGCTATTTAGCCCTAGTTTCAGCTGCCGTCCGTCAATTAATGAGCGCCTATTTGGCGCTTTTTTTATGCTCGAAAGTTAGTGCTTGCTGACACCAAAGTGCCTGCCTGAGTGGGAAAGAGGTTGTCGACCTGTGTGGCACTCCTCACATAACTACTTGATTCCGATTTTGTTTACCTTGCGCTCGCTGGCGAGATCGATTAATGTAAAACAAAAGTTTGGTATGCAAACATTTGTTTGTTTCTTGCTATTTGCTTGCTATAGCTTTGCATAGCCAGACAGTACCCATGCACACACTACCTATTGCTTAGTGAGATCGCCTAAATGACGGAACGTGAATTAGAAATCTTAGCACTACTCAAGCAAGACCCTTTGATCCCCCAGCAGGAGCTGGCCGACCGTTTAGGGATCAGTCGCTCCGCCGTGGCGGGGCATATCATGAATCTCACCAACAAGGGGGTGATTCGTGGCAAGGGCTATATCCTGGCCGAGGCCAAGTACGCCATGGTGATCGGCGGCGCCAACATGGATATTCTCGGTCGTCCGGCGTCTAGCCTGCGGGTGGGGGATTCCAATCCGGGGAGCGTCAGCTGCAGCCCAGGTGGGGTGGGGCGTAACATCGCCGAGAACCTGGCCCGCTTGGGGTCGGATACCCGCCTGATGACCGCCGTGGGCAAAGATGCCTATGGTCAGCAGATCGTCGAGCACTGTCAGCGCGCCGGCATCGACATGAAGCCCAGTTTGCAGCTGAGCGATGGCGTGACCTCCACCTACCTCTCAGTGCTCGACGGCGACAGCGACATGCATGTGGCGATCAACGACATGGCGATTCTGGAGCGTCTCGGGGTCGAGCAGCTCAAGAGTCAGCAGGAGATGCTCAAGCGCGCCAGCCTGGCGATTATCGATGCCAACCTGTCCGAGGCCGCCTTGGCCTATCTGCTCAGTAACTTCGCCGATATTCCGTTGTTTGTCGATACCGTCTCCTGTGCGAAGGCGGAGAAGATCAAACCCTATCTCAGCGCCGTCCACACCCTCAAGCCGAACCTTAAAGAGGCCGAGCAGCTGTCGGGGATCTCCATCGCCAACTATGGTGAGCTGCCAGTGCTGGCGAACTGGTTCCACGAGCAGGGGGTTAAGCGCGTCTTCCTGAGCCTGGGGATCGACGGTGTCTTCTACAGCGATGGTGAGGAGCAGGCCCATATTCCGGCCATTCCGGTGGAGATGGTCAATGCCAATGGCGCCGGCGATGCCTTCCTGGCGGGCCTGGCCCACGGATTTATTCAAGGCTGGTCGACCCGTCAGTCGACCGAGTTTGCCATGGCGGCGGCGGTAGTCGCCCTGTCGGATCTGGCAACGATCAACCCAAATATGTCTGAAATATCAGTTAACCGAGTTATCAAGGAGTCTCTATGTTAGCGCAGTACCTAGATATCAACCCAGAAGTGAAAGCGGCATTGGAAGCCGGTCGTCCCGTGGTGGCACTGGAGTCGACCATCATCTCTCACGGTATGCCTTACCCGCAAAACGTCGAGACCGCCCTCAAGGTGGAGCAGATCATCCGTGATAACGGCGCGGTTCCTGCGACCATCGCCATCCTCAAGGGACGCCTCAAGGTGGGCATGACTCACGATGAGATCGAGTATCTGGGTAAGGCGGGTCAGGCGGTGATCAAGACCAGCCGCCGCGACATTCCCTTTATCGTGGCTAAGCAGGCCGATGGTGCCACCACGGTAGCCTCGACCATGATCTTGGCAGCGATGGCAGGCATCAAGGTGTTCGCCACCGGCGGTATCGGCGGCGTGCATCGCGGTGCCCAGCAGACCTTCGATATCTCTGCCGACCTGCAGGAGCTGGCCAATACCGATGTGGCCGTGGTCTGCGCCGGTGCCAAGTCGATTCTGGATATCGGCCTGACCCTGGAATACCTAGAGACCCAAGGCGTGCCAGTCGTCGGTTATGAAACCGAGACGCTACCTGCATTCTACACCCGTGAGAGCGACTTCGGCGTCGACTATCGTCTGGACACTCCTAAGCAGGTGGCCGATGCCATGACGGCTAAGTGGCAGATGGGCCTCAAGGGCGGTGTGGTTGTGGCTAATCCTATCCCGGCCGAGTATGCCCTGGATAAGGCAATGATCGATCAGGTGATTAAAGATGCGGTGGCCGAGATGGATACCAAGGGGATCTCTGGTAAGGCCTCGACGCCTTTCCTGCTGGCCAAGGTCGCCGAGAAGACAGAGGGCAGCAGCCTGGCGGCCAACATCCAGCTGGTGTTTAACAATGCCAAGCTGGCGGCGCAGATCGCCTGCGAGTACAGCCGTTAATTCCTAGCAATAGGTATTAAAAAGAGCGCTGCGGCGCTCTTTTTTGTGGGTTTATTGGTGGTTTATCTTGAGATGATTTTAATTCGTGAGCAGTTCATCTGGTGAGTAGCTCATCGCGGATCAGCCTTAGCAGATAGGTCTCGCGCTCGATAGATAATCCCTTCTTCTCGCTATGGGCCATGGTGTGTTCATTGTGGGCAATAGCCTCATGAATCTCTATCCAGACCGGGTGCATGCCGTTTTGTAGCTCATGGCTCTCCAGCTTAGTATCGCCCAGCTCCTCACCAATTTCGCAGACGAAGCAGTAAGACTCCATCTGCACAAAGTCGAATCCGGGTTTATACCATGGGCGAAACTCCTGGTAGCGGCCGAACTCGCTCAGTATCTCGATGGTGTGGGCGCCGGTTTCCTCTTCCAGTTCCCTCAGCAGCGCCTGGCGAATATCTTCGCCCTCATCCACGCCGCCACCGGGAATACTGTAGTCGTGATAGCGCGCCGTGTAGAGCATCAAAATTTGGCTGCCCCTAAGTACTATGGCGCGCGCCGCGCGGCGGATGAAGCCCTGTCCTTCTACCTCCTCTGGCGTGGCGGCATTAAGGTCGGGATGGATAGTGGATTTCAGCATGCGCATAAGTGACTCACTTGAAGATGAAAAAGGATGCCAAAGACAACAGGCTAGGCGCTAAGCAGGTCCAGCTGCGCCTGATAGTCTGAGATGGCGCGCTCGAGCAGCGGTTTCTGATCTAACTGGCTGCCTCTGACCACCTGATGATAGTGCTTCAAAAGGCGCCTTAGGTAGGCCATTTGTAACTCAAACGGCGCCTTTGACCAGAGGCTGTCGCCAATCGCCGTGATGGGACGCTCGCCGCGGCGCGCCACATGCAAAAGCTCGTAGCAGCGCTTGTTCTCGCTGATGAGTTTCTCATCGATCAGATTGAGCCCCATGGCACTTAGCCTGTCCCTGAGCTGATAGGTGTGATGCACGGGGCAGAGGAGAAACTCTATGTTTTGCCCGAAGGCGTCGGCGCTGGCTTGAATCGCGCTGACCAGCTCGCCGGTCAGCTCGCCGCCGACCCCAGCGATGATCACCAGCTGCGGCGTCTCGCTCGGAAAGTCCGCCAGCGGCAGCTTGGCCACATCCATACAGTGCACCCGCCATTGAGGGCTGGTGACATCTTGATTTAGTGGGAAGAAGCGCTCGAGTTTGCCCTGCAGGGTCTGCATGATGCCAGGCACGATGTCGACAAAATGCAGGGTACCGGCCACCTGCTTCTTTAGCAGGGCGGCGCCGAGCAGGCCGTGATCGCAGCAGCAATCCCAGATATGGGCGTAGTGGCCATCGACCATGTCCTGCAGGTGAGAGAGGCGTTGACTGAGTTTCAAAGGGGAGGCTCGTCACCGGGAATGGCGGTTGTATAGACATTGCCGGTGTTTAATGGGTTGCTTGATCTAGGGTGTCAAAAGTTAAAGCAGATCGATTTCCAGCTCGATATCCGTACAACCCTTCTTACAAAACACGCCGTAATGGCCTGTCTGCGCCTTCTCGGTGGGCACGATCAGCTGCAGTGGTTGTTTACATTTTTGGCAATCGACTCTGTTGCCCTTAAATAGCCGCTTGATCAGATTCTTCTGCTCGTTAAAGGAGGCGGCCGTGCTCTTGTTGATGGCCGAGAAGTCTACTGCTTGGTTTGCTGGCGTGGCGTTGTCTGTCATCGTCAATGTCGTCAATAGTGGCAAATGAGGCCCTAGTATACCAGCCTTGGCGCGTTGCAACAGTGCTTTTACCAGTCGACAAGCCGGGATCTGTATTGCAAAGCGTCTTGTCTGATGATTGCAAAGCTTCTTGTCTGGCAGAGCGATAAGCCAGCCAGCGAATTCCACTCCCGAATAAAATGTACGCTCGTGCAACATATGTTTATTTTTTGTTAACACCTTGTTGCTATCAAGTTGGTGTGATAGCTTGTGCCTTGTTGTGTGGTAGTAAATGCCAAATCAGGTCGCAATTGAAGAGAGATATACCGCGGCATTTGCTATTCAGGGAAGTTCTAATAAAAAGACTCTTAACAAAATAAATATAATGGAGAGACCTCTATGAAGTTAACTAAGTTGGCAAGTGCGGTAATGGCATTAAGTGTTGGCCTATCAACTCAGGCATTTGCCGATGATGATCGTTACATCATCCAGGTAGACAATGGCAGTAAGGGTGTCGTTAAGGCACTGGCTAAGCAGTTAGGCGCACAGATCCATGTAGATGGTGAAGGCTTTATCGCTGCAACCTTTGCGGGCAAAGATCTGGCCCAGGTCAAGGGACTGTTAAACAACCCACACGTTAAATTGGTCGAGGCGGACCAGCGTCGTCATCTGATGAGCTTTAGCGATGATGCGGGTAACCCAATGACGCAGCAGGTAACACCTTACGCTGTGTATCAATCACAGGCTAACCAGCTGACTTTCAACGCCGCAGCCGGCATGAAGGTTTGTATCATCGACTCGGGTCTGGACGCGTCTAACCCAGATTTCGAATGGAACAAGATCACTGGCGACAACGATTCGGGTACAGGTAGCTGGAACGTCAACGGCGGCCCACACGGTACTCACGTTGCCGGTACTATCGGTGCAGCCGACAACAACGTCGGTGTGATCGGTATGGCGCCTGGCGTCGACATGCACATCATCAAGGTATTCAACGCCGAAGGATGGGGTTACTCATCTGATCTGGCCCACGCCACTAACCTGTGTAGCGCGGCCGGTGCCAACATCATCAGCATGAGCTTAGGTGGCGGCGGAGCTAACTCTACCGAATCTAACGCTTTCCAAGCCTTCGTCGATGCAGGCGGTCTAGTGGTCGCCGCTGCGGGTAACGATGGTAACAACGTACGTTCATACCCAGCGGGTTATCCATCGGTCATGATGGTGGGCGCGAACGATGCAAACAACAACATCGCAGATTTCTCTCAGTTCCCATCTTGTACTTCTGGTCGTGGTCCTAAGGCGACTTCAGACGAGACTATCTGTGTGGAAGTGACTGCCGGTGGTGTGGACACACTATCAACTTACCCAGCAGGCATGGCGACTGCGTCTAACCTGAGTGCAGACGGCGCTTCATTTGCCAGCAGCGCGATGGAAAATTCAGGCACAGTTTCAGGCAACACCTATTACATGGGCACTGCCGAAGCGACCGATGCTGGTGCTAACGGTAACATCTGCGTGATCGACCGCGGCGTGATCTCTTTCCACGACAAGGTCGCTAACTGTGAAAACTCGGGTGGTGTCGGTGCGATCATCATCAACAACGAGCCTGGCATGCTGTACGGCACTCTAGGTGACACCAACACTACTTCTATCCCAGCTGTGGGCACAGCACAGGAAGATCGTGCGGCGCTGCTTGCGGCGAGTACTGCAACTGTAGATATCGGTACTGCCGACTACGGTTTCATGAGCGGCACTTCTATGGCGACACCTGCGGTATCTGGTATTGCGGCGTTGGTTTGGTCTAACCACAACCAGTGTACAGGTAGCGAGATCCGTGCGGCGCTGAAAGCGACTGCCATGGACAGCGGTGCACCGGGTAAAGATGAGTACTTCGGTTACGGTATCGTTCAGGCTGCGGCTGCCGATGCTTACCTGACGGCTAACGGCTGTGCTGGTGGCGACAATGGTGGCGGAAACAACGGCGGTGGTGATTTCACTCTGTCGGCCAACGGCTACAAGAACAAGGGCGTTAAGACAGTGGATCTGACCTTCTCTGGCGCCGCTGGTGCAAACGTAGATGTTTACCGTGATGGCAGCAAGCTTGCGACCACTTCGGCGAGCAGCACCTACACTGACACCATCAACACTAAGGGTGGCGGAACTTACGTGTATAAGGCTTGTGACGAAGGTACTTCTACCTGCACTGCCGAGCAGACAGTGATCTTCTAAACAACTCCCTGAGTAACACTAAAAACGCAGCCTAGGCTGCGTTTTTTTATGGTTAATTCTTTAGCAATAGATGGGCGCAATGAAAGGGAGCAATGAGTTGGAGCAATGAATGAGCCGCATGTGAATGCCTGATGCCTTGAATGTAAGGCGTAAACTGTTAGCCTTGCTCAAATTGCTTTGCTCAGTTTTCTCTGTAGATCCTGCTTGACTATCTCTAAAGCCGCCAGCGCCACATCTGGCTCAATCTCATGACTCTCCAGAAGATAGATAAGGTCTACGGCGAGTTTGATTTCATCACTCGCGTCATCAAGAGCCGTCTTAGCCGTGGTCGAGTTATCTGGTGCTTGCGTCATATTCTTCCCTCAAATGCCTGCAGTCGATTCTCACATAGGGCGCCAATGGGAACAAGTTGCTTAGGCTGTCACTTGCATGCATCTATGTGTTGCTAAATAAAAAAACAGGCCATAAATGGCCTGTTTTAGTGTGATGAACCTACGGGGGTTAGTAGGTATATTTGGCTTCTAAGAAGACGTAACCACCATTAAAGCCAAATGGCGTATTGGTTAATGGATAGACGAAGATGCCATTGAAGTTATTGCTGTCCGGACGCTTCTCCGGGTAGACATCAAACAGGTTTTGCGCCCCGGCGGTGAAGCTTAGCGCATCAGTTGCCGCATATTGCACCGACATGTCCATTACCCACTGGTCGCTGTAAGTGACATCGCCTGAGGAGTAACCCACAGTATAGTCGCCAAAGTAACTGAGACGAATGTTGGTTTTGAAGTCGCCGAGCCTATGGGTGAGCCCAAGGTTGCCTGTGTTGTTTGGCGTGGCCGCGGTCATACGGGTTTGTTCGATACGATCGAAGAGCTCTTTACCTACGCCGTCTAACACTTGCGGGAAATGAATGTCTTGAATTTCCGTTTTGTTATAGGCATAGGCCAGGTTGGCTCGCAGATCGCCCCAAGCGCCGATATCGAAGTCCTGGCTTATTACCAGATCGACGCCTCGGGTACGGGTATCGACGGCGTTGATGAAGAAGCGTGCCGATTCGGCGTTGGTGCCGGCCAGCGCCTCTGCGACCGCCGGTGAATCATCTGGCGTGACTGAGCTCGACAAGATGATACGGTCATCGATAGAGATCTGATAGGCGTCCAAGGTCAGTGCCAGGCCCGCATCATTGCGATAGACCAGACCTAGACTGAAAGATTGTGATAACTCTGGCTCGAGCTCATTGATCCCTAAGCCTTTTGTCACCGGTGACAGGGTGTTGAAGGTGCCCGATTCTGTCGGTACCAACTGACCCGTGACGGGATCTGGGTTAAACAGGGTAGAGATGTTGCTGAAATACAGCTGCTGCACGCTAGGTGCTCTAAAGCCTGTGTTGATGGTTCCGCGCAGTGCCAGGTTGTCGGTAAAGTCATAGCGGCCCGCTAGCTTCCAGCTGGTGTTGTCGCCGAAGTCTGAATAATTTTCGTAACGCAGCGCCGCCGCCCAGTAAAAGTCATCGGTTAACTGGTTTTCAAGCTCGACATAAACGCCCGTGTTATCTCGGGTCTCATCGACTTCAGATTCTGGGGTAAAGCCCGAGAAGCCCTGGCTGCCGGCGGCGCGATTATCGAAACCGCCATTGATGTAGGAAGCACTCTCACCGGCTTCAATTTGGTAGCCATTCTTGCGCCATGACACACCCGCGGCAAAGAGGATCTCTGAGTCGTTTGCAAAGTTAAAGTAGCGCGACGCATCGATATTTACATTGGTTTCACGGGTCGACAAGGTGCCTGCATCAAACTCGGTCGGGCTATCGGGGCCCAAAGATGCGTTTAATGAGTTAACAATGTTGTAGTTAAATGAGTTTTCGCCATGGCCTGCGGAGGTATCGATGTTCCATTCACCCAGGGTGAACTCATAACCAAGCACCAACGAGGTGTCGATAATTTCAGGGTTGATCTGGGGTAAGAAACCGTCGGGGTAAACTTCGGTTAAGTTACGCTTATCCAGGGCTCTGCGGTAGAAGGCGCCTGATTTAGTTTCGCGTTTGCTTACGCCACCGAAGGCGTATAGCTCGCCCTTGTCTGAAATGGCCTTGGCTGCGTTGATAAACAGGCCTAGGTTGTCGTACTCGGCATCACCAACCTGATGGCTCTTGCGATTAAAGGTGGCTTCGCGAGGATCCGCTGAGCCATCGGCTAACTGCGGATACTGCTGGCGAGGATCTAGCCCAGCGCGGTTAGTGCTGTCTTTATGGTGTGCTTCGAGTGAGACATTGACGAAGCCATCGTCACCCAGGGCTATGCCATGGTTGGCACCCAAGCGCCACTGTTCGCCGTCACCGGCGTAGGTCTGGCCAGCTTGTGCGGATAGGCTACCTCCTTGTTCACTGTCTTTTAGCACCACGTTGATGACGCCGGCAATCGCATCGGAGCCATATTGCGCCGACGCGCCGTCACGCAGGATCTCGATACGCTTGATTGCGGTCATCGGAATGGCATTCAGGTCGACGTTAGAAGAGCCTTTACCTACTGTGCCACTCAGATGGACCAGTGCCGAGCCGTGACGACGCTTGCCGTTGACCAAGACCAAGGTGTGATCCGGTGATAGACCGCGCAGGCTCGCCGGGCGCACCGCATCTGATCCATCGGTTACCGATGAGAATGGAAAGCTGTAGCTGGGTGCGGCAAATTGCAGTGCCTTAGCCGTTTCTGTCATCCCCGTCGATTCGAGCTGCTCGGCGGTGATAATGTCCACCGGTGCCACACTGTCTGTGGCGGTACGTAGTGCGATACGTGAACCTATGATCTCGATTTTTTCGAAGCTGGCTTGTTGATCTAAGGTCGCTTGTTGATCTTCAGCGTGGACGCCAGGAAGGATGAGTGCAGATGACACTGCTAATGCGGAAACAGCTAAGCGCATAAGGCCTCTTAATAATTGGTATGTAAAACAATAATGAGAAGCGCGGGATAATATCACTGTAACAATTGTTACATTTAGAAGGATATGTACTAACTCAGTGCAGACGGTTCTATTGAGCACTCGCGATAGCGTATCGAAGTAGCATTTTATCTCGCCTAACGCGCCCAGTGAGCTTGATGATGTTTGCAGAATGGGTCCTTGTCGTTGGGGAGGGGGAACGCCAAAGTTTAGGCCTGATGATAGGTTCGCGGCCAGCAGATAAGATTAGCTATGAGTGCACTAATAATAAAAAACGACGGCTGCTTTGGGTAAGCAGCCGTCGTGGGGATGACTCATCGTCATGGGCAAATAGCCAGGCTGATTGTATTCAGCCTGGTTTATTCCACATGGCTTATTCAGGAGAGCAGCGAGTCACTGTCAGCGGCGCACTACGATGCTCCTCGGTATCTAAGATAAAACACTCATCACCGCTAATCCAAAGCTGGACGATTTGCGGCAGCTCAAAGTTACGGCCCATCAACAGTTGACCATTAGGATCCCTATGGGGATTGCGCTCAAACGCCAATCGACTGTTTCGGGTGAACGCGTCGGCGGCTAGGGTCACCTTCTCCATCTGTAACAACTTGGCGATGGCGTTTTCCAGCTCAGCCAGACTCTCTGCACTCGGCTCGCTAATTATTGCTGGCACTGGGGCAGGCACAGGATCTGCCAAAGCTGCATCTTGTGCCTGTAGTGAGCAGCCAAGGAGCGTTAACGGCATGACGCCGAGCATGATATGAACTATGCGTTTCATCATAAATCCTACTTAGGCTGAGTCAGAATCCGGTTATTAAACAGCAGGTTTTGATTGCGGGTATCTTGCAGCACATAACCCGCATCGACAAACTGGGGTTTCGCCTGGGCACGGGACGCCTTAGCCACCTGAGCCGGGCAGCTGTTGTTGTCACGGTAGTAGAGGGCCGCAGCCAACTGGCCTTCATCTTGGTCGCCTAAGGCATGATTGAAATCATCTGCTACGTCACAGCCTGGCACTTCGCTTTGTAGCGTCGGGTTGCTGCTGGGGACGAAACCGTCTGAGTAGTCGCCGAAGCCCTTGTCGTTTTCCCCCTTGAACTGAATGGTGAAGTAGGTGGTGGCGCAGTTTGGCGTTGGGTAGAAGCCATAGGGCTTACCACAGGTGGTGCCGCCAATCTGGATCACCTCGACATCGACGCCGCGCAGGCTGTTGATCAGCGCCTCACTGGCGGAGCAGGTGTTGTCTGTGGTGAGCACGAATACCCGTGACAGGTTAAGGCTTGGCAGGCTCTGGCCGCCGCTCAACAGACTTGGATTAAAGCCTATGGTTTCATCGATGAAAGGCATAGGCGTTAATGTCTGGCCGGTGACAGGATCTTTGGTGGGGTACTTGTCGTTAAAGGTGCTGCGCTCGAAGATACGATTTTGCGTTGCCTGCTGGCCGGCAATCATGTAGCCCAGCTGGCTCGCCATGGCCAGTAAGCCGCCGCCGTTGTAGCGCAGATCCAGTACCAGATCGTCTACCTTGGCATTGGCCAGCGTGGCGATGGCATCATAGAGGCCGCGCTCTGCCGTGGCGATGTGGGAGTTAAATTGGAAGTAACCCACGTTACCAGATGGGCTGGCGAGCACCTTGGTATTCTGCACTGGGGTAGAGACCACGGTTTGCGCGGTAAGAACCACGTCACGGGTCTGGCTGGCACCAAGATCTAGGATGGTGAAGCGTGTCTGCTGGCCGTCGTCACTGGGGAAGAGGCCGTTATTCAGGGTATTGATCGAGGCCGTGTCGTTGGCATCTTTCACGCTCACGCCATCTATGCTGACGATGACGGCGCCGCGGGCGATATTGGCGCTGGTGGCCGGTGAGCTAGGCTCTGTGTAGGTCACGGTAACCTTTCTGTCTACTGTGCTGCTGGCCTGCTGGAGGTGGAAGCTCATGCCATAGCCGACCGAGGCACCCGATTGATTGAGCTGTTCCCATTCGCTGGTGGGCATAGAGAAGTGGAACTGATCTTTAGGGTTGCCCGTGGCCGACAGGTTTTCGGTTTTCAGTAGGCTGAAATATTCTAAGACTTGGTAAGGCGCCGGATCTCTGTCGATGATTTCGCTGTACCATAGGTAGGTGTCGTTACTCCAAGAACGTAACCACAGTTTTTCCTTGAGACCCGCATCGCATTGGTTGGCCAATTGTGCATAGGGGGTAAATTCTCCCTCGACCCATTTCACCGTGCTGCCCGTGCCTATGGAGCCACCGCTGCCAGAGGTATCGCTACCACTGCCACCGCCGCTACAGCCAGTGAGCAAGAGGCCTAATGCGATCAGGCTTGTAAACAGAGCATTTGAGATTGACTTCATAAATAATCCTTTATTATTAAACTCTTGTGTTTGGTGATGTTGCAATTGTTAACGGGTCTCATGCCGGAAAACATGGGTGTAACAATTTCTTGACCATCTTAGCTAAGAATTGCAGACAGGTATAGCCTAAGTCGCGGACGGTCTTGTGTTTTCCTGCTCGTTTTCCATCTATTTGTAGCCGATTGCATCGAGAAGGTGGTCTTAACAGGGCGAGCATCCAGATAAACCGCAGATATTGCAGCAGAAATGGTCGAATATGCAGGCATTGGGATCGGTTCTAATTTACCTGCGTTTCTTCGTTTGCACCCATTTAACTGTACCTTATAGCCAGCCGACAATTGTCACCTGTCATGCTTTTGCTGGCGATGAGCCGCCTGAGGGAGCGATCGCGCATAACCACACCAATTAGACATTAAGATACGAGGAAATTGAGTTGCAATATCAATGGGCTATGATTAAATGAATCTTGGCAGCCTTTGACCACTTTGACCCTTGTTAACAAGTTGAATCCATAATGAATAATTACCTGCTCGACCTTATCGCCGTGACCTGCTTCTTTAGCTGCTGGATAGGTTACGCCCGCTTTGCCCGCAAGAAGGCCAAGAACACTAACTGTATCGCCCGTTGCCTGCATCAGCATCGTATTCATTGGATGTATCAGCTGCTAGGACGCGAGGTGAGGGTGGCGGAGGCAGCCCTGCTGGCTAATCTTGAGCGAAACATCACCTTCTTCGCCAGTACCACTATGCTGGTGCTTGCCGGGGTATTGACCCTGTTTGCCCAGGTCGAGCGTCTGGAGGCGGTGATCGCCTCTATCCCCATGACGGCGCCGCCGGTTCACATGCTGATCCAGTTCAAACTTGGCATATTGACGCTGATCTTCGTGATGGCCTTCTTTCAGTTTACCTGGTCGATGCGCCAGTATGGTTTTCTCAACGTCATGGTGGGGGCGACCCCAGTCGATAAGAGTGGTCAAGATGAGCAGCTAAAGGCCTATGCGCTGCAGATGGCGATAGTGCAGGACAGGGCTGCCCACGCCTATAACTATGGCCTGCGCTCCTACTATTTTTCGATGGCTGTGCTGGGCTGGTTCTTCCATCCGCTATTGTTTATCGTCTCTAGCCTGGTGGTGGTCTATACCCTGTATCGCCGCGAGTTTAAGTCCAGGGCGGTGCAGGCGATCACTCAGGGAATGTTGATCCTCGATGAACGTGAGCAGGCAAAAGCGACTAAGACTGTCTAGCGCTAAATAGAACTAGAGCAACTGACTACCCAGAGCCCAAGATTGCCCTGAGCAACTAGCTGCCCAGCGCCGCTATTCGCCGAGCACTAATTTCCGATAAGGTTAAAGCGTCTTAGGATTAGTGGTCTCTAAAAATTAATGGCTTATGAGGATACGAGAGCAAGCAGCGGGGTGTCTTTGAGTCAGGGTGGCGAAGTGTAACCTTTAGGTATCACTTGTTATCTATTTGTTGCTCATTGTTTTTATTAATGTTTTATTGATTGGCTTTTATGAAGTTTTTATTGCACTTTTCCTAAACTATGGCGTATCGTTAGCGCCGCTAGGAGAGCGCCGGATATTTATTCTCATAAATATCAGAATTTTACAATGGATTGTGTAAAACACCTTTCTATTTTTTGTCTTTTATTCTCCTAGCTTCATAAATATAAGGGAATACATTGATGAAAAAATCAGTAACAGCCGTTGCCATTCTTCTTGGTCTTAGCAGCATGAGCGCCATCGCTGCCCAGGACAATGCCTTTCAACACGAAGCCGGTTTGAACTATAAGTCTAATTCTGAAGAGTTTGGCGATGGTATCTGGAACGCGAACTACCGCTACTATGTGACGCCAGTGGATCAGAAAAGCAGCCCATACGCCCTAAATGGCTTCCTGGCGCAAAGCTCTAACCTGGGTGCTTACTACAGCAACTTCGACGATGCCGACCTGGACTCTTACGGTATCGATGGTACTTATGTATTCGCCTCTAAGTGGTTTGTTGGCGTGAACTATAACAAGCACGACTATGCTAACTTTGACTTCGACACCTATGGCGCCGAAGTGGGTTACTACTTCAACGACACATCAGCTGTGTCTGTCTTCTACGCCGATGGTGATGAAGGCGTGGAAGAGAGCTATGGTGTGAAGGTTCGCAGCTATATCGCGCTACAATCTACTGCCGGTGTGGATCTGCAGGCTAACTGGACTCACAGCGATAGCGACGACATGATCAATCTGGGTGCAGACTGGTATGTGAACAATGCTTGGTCTGTGGGGCTGGGTTACACCAATACCGACGATGATGATGCATTCGACGTGAGAACCGCTTACTGGCTACGTATTTCTGATAACTTCTCGGCTAACTTCGAATTGGCTCGCGTATTGGATTCAGATTTCGATGGCGTAAATATCGGTCTTGGCGTAGTCGGTCGTTTCTAAGATTTCTGCCAGACAAATGTTTGAGACTCAATGTCTTTTACTTGGTGTCTCTTACTTAGTGTCTCTGACCTAATGTTTCTGACTAAGTGTCTCTGCTTTAAAATCTTGTTTTCAAGGTGAGAGATATAGTGAGTAACAAAGGCCTGCTAGCGCCCTGGCTTGGCAGGCCTTTTTCTTATCTTCTTTTGCTGATCATATTGATGCCTAGCTCAGTGCTAATCCTTTTCTGCGCTCTGATCTCAGGTCTCAGATCAGTGGCCTTTGGCGCTAATGCTTTGCTACCTATTTTGCTTTTTCGCGCCCAATCTTTTTGCTGCTAGCATTAGAACTCGGTGGAGTCGAAGGTGGCTTGAATCCTGAGCACCTCGGGGAGAGCCTCATGGAGGGCGGCGACACAGTCGGCGTCCAGCTTACTGCCCGCCAGACGTGCCAGTTCGGCAAAGGCATCGCTATTGGTCCAGGCGGCCTTGTAGGGGCGCTCACTGGTGAGGGCATCGAACACGTCTGCAACCGCCACGATTCTTGCCTCGATCGGCACAGCTTCGCCAATCAGTCCCGCTGGGTAGCCGGAGCCATCCATCGCCTCATGATGACAGAGTACGATATTGCGCAGCATCTTGGTGTGGTCCAGGTTACTCAGGCGATAGTTACACAAGAGTTTGTCGATAAGATCCCGGCCCGACTCACAGTGTTTCTGCATCTCGGTGCGCTCATCTGGGGTGAGCGGGCCACGCTTAAACAAGATCTCGTCGGGTACTGTGATCTTGCCAATGTCGTGCAGAGGCGCAAACATGAAGATATGTTCGATGAAGTGATCATTTAAGCCTCTCTCATCCGCCACTCGCTGGGCGATCAGCCGCGAATAATGGGCCATGCGGCTCAGGTGTCCTGCGGTTTCCGGGTCACGAAAATGGGTGACATCTATGGCGGTCTTCATGGTCGAGGCCAGGGTGATCACCTCGCTCAACTCGTTGATCACCATCAGCGCCAGCAGATTGCCGATAAGATCCAGATGCTCCACGCAGCGCTTGTCGAACACCTGCTCATCGTCGCCGTTAAAGAAGATAAAGCCCAGCAGGGTATTGCCTGAAAGCAGGGGCAGGGTATAGCTGCTGCGATAGCCCGCCTCATAGATCTTGATGGCGTGCTCGTGTCGGCTGTCTCTGTAGATGCCAAGATCTTGCACTATCCTGGCCTGTCTGGAGCGGGCAACCTCTTGCAGCGAGTGGCACTGGCTGAGATTGGCCTGATAGTGGTTGAGGGGGGAGGGCTTGCCGCTATAGATGAAGGTGCGCACTATGTCGCTGTCCTGGTCGAATAGGGCGACGGCGATACGGGTGATCTGCGGCAGCTTGGCCTGGGTGGTGGCGTGAAGGTGTGACAGCTTGCTCATGATAGAGGGGTGCTGATTAAGGTCCGTCGAGGTGTAGTACATGTGCCGCTCCCTTGGCCTGTCGCCTGCTTGCGCGCAAATCGCTACCCATCATTATAGTCAACACATCGGCAGAGATAGCATTATACCTATGGCTTAGGGGTAAAAGGCGTAAAACCATGACCTTAATCAAGAAATCTGAGTGAACGGTTTTTGCGACCTCGGCCACTAAAGCCTGATTCGAATCTTATTTCAGGTATTTGCTAAACCATGCTATCGCCTCCGTTATCGAGCGCGTCGAGTGTGTCACATAGGGGTCGAAGTGACCGTCTGGCAGCAGGCAGAGCCGCTTGGGTTCTAGCGCCCTGTTAAAGGCCGATAGGGCTAAGTCTGTCGGTGTGACAGTGTCATTTTCAGCGACTATCATCAAGAGCGGCGTTGGACTGACGCGCGCTATCCATAGGCCAGGCTCATACTCGCTCGCTTTTTCGCTGGACCTGAGTGTGACCCGATTTTCCCATCCCTCGGCGAGCGTCCAGGCTTTGCTGTAAAACGCCATGGCTTCATCGCTGGCATAGATGCCGGGCAGCTCTTCTTGAGGGATCACTCCTATGTAAGTGGGCGTCTCGCCCTTGTAGCGCCTTGCCCTGTCTTGCTCAAATTCGTCTTGCACTGCGCTGAGCCGTGAACCTGCGCGGCGAAGGAACGTTTGATAGCCGCTGATGGTCGGCACCTGGGCGACGACACATTTCGCCCGGCGATCTAAGGCGCCCACCATGATGGCATGTCCACCGCTAAAACTTGTGCCCCACACGCCTATCTGCTCGGCGTTAACCTCGGGATTAAAGCTCAGCCAGCTGATCACTTCTCTCATATCTTCTATCTGTTGATAGGGGATGATCTCGCCTCGGGGTTCACCGCCACTCTTGCCGAAATTTCTGTGGTCATAGAGCAGCACGGCAAAGCCCGCCTTCGCAAATGCCTCGGCGAACTTGTCGATGTACAGCTCTTTAACGGCGGCGAAGCCGTGGCTCATCACAATCGCCGGGGCTGGTTTATTCAGGGATGCTTCTTCGCGAATAGGCAGATAAAGCCAGGCGTCTAGCTCGACTCCGTTGGCTGGCACCTTAACGCTGTGGCGGGTAAATCGACTCATAATCACCTCTCTATCACTCATTAACTCTGAACCTCAAATATGAGGAAACGAGAAAATAGTAAGGCGAGAGGGCGAAGGGGTCTGCCTTGAAACGGACAGGTATCTTCGCTAATCAGACAACTTGCGTGCGAAACTCGCTTGGGGTGACTCCCATCATCTTTTTAAATGCCGATGCGAAGGCGCCGGCAGAATCATAGCCCATCTCCATCGCCACCCGTACTATGGGTTCGCCGAGATTTAGCCTGGGGATGGCGGCGAATATTCTGGCCTGTTGACGCCAAATGGCAAAGCTCGTCCCCAACTGGGTTTGAAATAGCCGGGATAAGGTTCTGGGTGATGCGCCGACTATCTCCCCCCATTGGCTAAGGGTGCTACTGTTGCCGGGATCTGCGAGCAAGCCTAGGCAGATCTTCTGTAGCCGGTTATCTTTTGGCATGGGGAGCTTCAAGGGGATCTCTTGTGCCCAGCCGATCTCACTCATCAGAAGGTGCATCAGGTGCACCTCTCTGCTGCTGGGTGGGCTGCTGCTGGTCACCGGCATCGCACTCTTCATCAGTTCGCTAAGCAGGGGGCTGACCACTAGGCTTTGGGGCTGCTTGGAGAAGCGCTCGGGCAGGGCATCTGGTTGAAAATAGACGCTACGCAGACTGACTTGGCCTCGGGCCTTGAGTCTGTGGGGCAGCTCGGCAGGCACCCACAGGGCTTGCTGAGGCGAGATTATCCAGAAACTTTCTTGGCAGCTCAGTTCCATCACGCCGGATTCGGCGTAAATCAGTTGGGCGGCGTGGTGCCAATGGGGCGCCAGTAGCTGGCCATCAGGATACTCCCGAGCAACCGGCTTAAACAGCTGAGATGACGAGCCAAAGACGGGGATATGTTCGATCGCTTGCCTGTGCATCATCAAGCTTTTGACCTCTTTGTCTTCATGCCCGCCTTCTCCTTTTTAGCATCTAGACCGCTTCGGCATCATAGCCTATCCCAAGACTTAATGTTACCACCGTATTTTCAAGCGCTTGCCTCAACTTCTTGCTTGCGCGCCTAGCCCTTGAGGCCGTGTTAACGCCAGGAGCGGGCTTAAAGTGGAGATAAAAAACGGCCCCAATGGCCGCGCCTCGTAGGGCGGTGCTTGGGGCCGATATCTGAGTTGGCTTGTTAAGTCAGTTATCTAAGCGCTTTGCAGGAGCCGTTTAAATTAGATTGCCTTATCCAGCGCCTGAGAGACATCCGCGATAATATCTTCGATATGCTCTATACCGACCGAGATGCGGATCAGATCTTCCGATACCCCGGCCTTGGCCAGCTCTTCGCCGTTGAGCTGTCTGTGGGTGGTGGTGGCCGGGTGGCAGGCCAGGGACTTGGCGTCGCCTATGTTGACCAGGCGCAGGATCATCTGCAGGGCATCGATAAAACGTCCGCCGGCCGCCTTGGCCGCCTCGCTATCTTCCGCCTTGATGCCGAAGCTGATGATGCCCGAGGCCTTACCCGAGGTGATCTTCTCACAGTTGTCGCGGTAGGGGCTGTTGTCCAGCGCGCCATAGTTGACCCAGCTGACCCTGGGGTCCTGCTCGAGGAAATTGGCGAGGGCCAGGGCGTTGTCGCAGTGACGCTCCATTCTCAGGGCCAGCGTCTCTAAGCCTTGCAGTAACAGGAAGGCGCTCTGGGGCGAGAGGGCGGCGCCGGTATTACGCAGTGGCACCACGCGGCAGCGACCAATAAAAGCTGCCGGACCGAAGGCCTGGGTATAGACCACACCATGATAGGAGGGGTCTGGCTCGTTGAGCAGGGCGAAGCGTTTAGGCTGGGCCGCCCAGTCGAACTTGCCCGAGTCGATAATCACCCCTCCTATGGTGGTGCCGTGGCCGCCAATATATTTGGTAAGTGAATGGATGACGATATCGGCGCCATGTTCGAAGGGGCGGCAGAGCACTGGAGTGGCGACCGTATTGTCGACGATCAGCGGCACGCCATGCCTGTGGGCTATCTCGGCCAGACGGGCGATGTCGACGATATTGCCCGCCGGGTTGCCGATAGACTCGCAAAACAGCGCCTTGGTCTTGTCATCGATATGGGCCTCCAGGCCATCGAAGTCGTCGAAGGCCGACATACGCACCTCGACGCCTTGTCTGGGCAGGGTATGGGCAAACAGGTTATAGGTGCCGCCATAGAGCTGACTGGTGCTGACGATGTTATCGCCCACCTGTGTCAGTGCCTGAATCGCATAGGTGATGGCGGCCATGCCGGAGGCCAGCGCCAGTGCGCCGATACCGCCTTCGATGGCGGCCAGGCGTTGTTCGAGCACATCTGTGGTGGGGTTCATGATGCGGGTATAGATGTTGCCCGCCACCTTAAGATCAAACAGGTCGGCACCATGCTGGGTGTCGTCGAAGGTATAAGAGGTGGTCTGATAAATGGGCACGGCCGCCGCCTTGGTGGTCGCTTCCGAGATATATCCATGATGCAGGGCTAGAGATTCGAGTTTCATCTAATTCATCCTATCGCTTAACTGAAAACCTGTGATCGAAAAATGACCATAGCATTTAGACTTCTAGATGTCTAAATCTTTTTGGTTTGCAGGTGATTTGCTCTATGAGGTGAGTTTTATGGTCGAATTGGCTCGAGAGCGGATTGGCTATCCGGCTTTTTTCTCTGGATCCTATTGCATCAAAAAATGAGCCCGGATGACATCACTCGAGTCGAGCAATTTTTGTCCCAAATTGAATGTTTTAGCCCCAGCTAAATAAGCGGCATCCCCTTTACCTGTTTTATTGTTATAAAACTACATTGTTAACAGTTCTTAGGATTCGCCAGCGATCAGGATCACAAATCCGGCGGAAAAACTGTAGCTAAGTTACAAGCTGGTGTCGGAATGTGACCTCAATAGCGGAATCCCGGTTAACAAACTTTTACCATGAGGCATCCCAATTTAGTAACGGTTGATGTTTGCGATGGCAGGTTTTCCAGACAAGATTAAGACGATAAAGAAGGGCCTAGATGTGCCTATCGCCGGCGAGCCGAGGCAAGAGATAGATTGCTGCGCTCGTCCTGCAAAGGTGGCACTCCTGGGTGAAGAGTATGTTGGCCTGAAACCCACCCTCTTGGTGGAGGTCGGCGATCGGGTGAAGAAGGGTCAGACCCTGTTCGAAGACAAGAAGGCGCCGGGCATAGGTTTTACCGCGCCGGCCAGTGGTGTGGTCGTCGAGATCAACCGCGGCGAGCGTCGTGTGTTGCAGTCTGTGGTGATCCAGGTCGAGGGCGATGAGCAAGTCACCTTTAAGGCCTATTCAGATCTGAGCCGCCTCAGCCGTGAAGCCGTGCAGCAAAACCTGGTCGAGAGTGGTCTGTGGACCGCGCTGCGCACTCGCCCCTTTTCGCGCGTGCCCCTGCTCGACAGCGAACCTGCCGCCATCTTCGTCAACGCCATGGACACCAACCCGCTGGCGGCCGATCCCCGCGTGATCATCGCTGAGCAGCGCGAGGCCTTTGCCGCCGGACTTCAAGTACTGACTTATCTCACCTCTGGCAAGATCCACCTATGTCACGATGCCGGTGAAGCCCTGCCGGGCGCCGACCTCGCGCGTGTCGAGAGCCATCGTTTTGCCGGTGTGCATCCCGCTGGCCTGGTGGGCACCCATATTCATTTCATCGCGCCTGCCAGCCTGGAACGCCCAGTATGGCACCTTGGCTATCAGGATGTGATCGCCTACGGCAAGCTGTTCCTGACAGGTGAGCTCTACACAGATCGCGTCGTGGCTCTGGGTGGCCCGACGGCGCTCAATCCGAGACTGCTGCGCACTCAGCTGGGCGCTCAGCTCAGCACCTTGGTAGAGGGGGAGATCAAGCCAGGCAGCAACCGTGTGGTGTCAGGCTCTGTGCTGGCCGGCCATACCGCCTTTGGCGTTCACGATTATCTGGGCCGTTTCCATCAGCAGATCTCCGTGCTGGCGGAAGACGCTAAACATCAGCTACTGCCATGGGTGCGCGGCGGCGCAGACAAGTTCTCTATCACCCGCGCCGTGACCTCTCGCTTCAAGGCGACTAAGCGTCTGTTCGACCTGACCACTCACGCCGGTGGTTCACACCGCGCCATGATGGCCTTCGGTCAGCTGGATCGCGTGATGCCGCTGGATATCCTGCCGACCCTTTTGGTGCGCGACCTCGTGGTGCGTGACACAGATGAGGCGCAGGCCCTGGGGGCCTTAGAGCTGGATGAAGAAGATCTGGCCCTGTGTACATTTGTCTGTCCGGGCAAGTATGACTTCGGACGGGAACTTCGCATCTGCCTAGATATTATTGAGAGGGAAGGTTAATGAGTAAGCAAGACAATAAGCCAGATGTGCAAGAGAATTACTATGCCCACGGCTCGTCGATGCGTAGCTTCCTGCGCTCGCTGCTTTATGCCCATGGCCGTAGCACCAAAGGTAAGGTGCATGTTCGTGATGCGATCGATGTAAAACGTACCATGACCCTGGTGGGTCTGTGTCTGCTGCCGGCGATTCTGTTCGGCATCTATAACCTGGGTCTGCAGGCGCAGCTGGCGCTGGCCTCTGGCTTGACCACTCCCGATGTTTGGCAGCTACTGCCGTTCAATGCCATCACCGGCGGCCTCGGCGAGCAGAGCGGTTTCTTTGGCCTGTTTGGCTATGGCCTGAGCTTCTACCTGCCTATCTATCTCACCGCGCTGTTGGTGAGCCTGTTTTGGGAGATGGTGTTCGCCAAGGTGCGTCGCCAGGAGCTGCATGAAGGCTTCTTCGTCACCGCCTTGCTGTTTACCCTGATCCTGCCGGTATCGACACCGGTGTGGATCGTGGCCCTTGGTATCACCTTCGGGGTGATCATGGCCAAAGAGGTGTTTGGCGGCATGGGGTACAACTTCCTTAACCCTGCGCTGGCTGGTTACGCCTTTATCTACTTTGCCTACCCGACCGAGGTGGCGCAGATTGCCCAGTTTGTGGCGGTCGATGGCTTCTCGGGAGCGACAACCTTGATTCAGACTGCCGCAGGCAAGATGAGCTTCGAGGGTTACACCTGGTATCAGGCCTTTAGCGACCCGCTGTGGTGGGATGCCTTCTTCGGCTTCACCGTCGGCTCTATCGCCGAGACCAGCACCCTGGCCATTCTGATCGGCGGCCTGTTCCTGCTGTTGACTCGCCTGGCCGACTGGCGCGTGGTGGCCGGTGTGATGGCCGGTATGGTGGCAACCGCCGTGCTGTTCAACCTTATCGGTTCGGCCAAGAACGAGATGTTCGCCATGCCTTGGACCTGGCATCTGGTCACCGGCGGCTTCGCCCTGGGGATGATGTTTATGGCCACAGATCCTGTGACTACCGCCTATACCCGCCAAGGCAAGTTTGCCTACGGCGCCCTGATCGGCTTCATGACAGTGCTTATCCGCGTGCTGAATCTCAAGATGCCTGAAGGGATCATGCTGGCGATTCTGTTTGCCAACCTGTGGGCGCCTCTCTTCGATTACCTGGTGGCGCGCAGCAACATGAAGCGGAGGCTGAAACGCAATGCCTTATAAGTCAGAACATATGTTAAGGATCCAGACCGCCAACCTCTGGTCGTCAATCTTCGCATCCTTTTTGTTTCGTCGTTCCAGAGAGCGCGCCACTATGGAGAAGCAACGCTAATGGCATTTAAGAAAGATACCGTTGTGGGGACCATGATCTTCACACTCGTCCTCTGCCTCTCTTGTTCTTTTATGATCACAGGAACGGCCGAGGTACTCAAAGAACGTAAGTTGGTGAAGAAGCGCGACGAGCTTAAGCGCAACGTCTTGCTGGCCGCCGATATCGATATCAGCGGCGACAAAGATTTTCGCGCCATCTTCGAGCAGTCTGTGAAGCCTCTGCTGGTGGAGCTGGACACTGGAGTTATCGATAGCCAGGCGAACGTGCTGGATTTCGACGACCGCATGGCGGCCATCAATCCGCAGACCTCGAGCAAGCCCAAGAAAGATATCGCCAAAATCAAGACCCGCGCCAATCAGGCCCGCGTGTTCAAGGTGTTTGACGACAAGGGCGAGCTGCACGCCGTGGTGCTGCCTATCTATGGCAAGGGGCTCTGGTCGATCATCTATGGTTATGTGGCGCTCAAGCCAGACTTGAACACCATAGAAAACGTGGTCTTCTACGAGCATGGTGAGACACCGGGTATCGGCGACTTCCTCGACGACAAGGCCTGGACCGACAAGCTTAAGGGCAAGCAGCTGTTTGATGAGAAGGGACAGGTTTCCTTCAAGGTGGTCAAGGGCGGTGCTAAGGCCGGCGATCTCCACGGTGTAGATGCCGTGAGCGGCGCGACCATGACGGGACGCGGCGTACAGCGTGCCATGCAGTTCTGGTTCGGGGTCGAAGGTTATCAGACCTTCCTTCACAAGCTAAAAGCGTCGGAGGTTTAAGATGAGTAAGAGTATGACGGCGACCCGGGACATTCTAACCGGCCCGATTTTCGCCAATAACCCCGTGGCCATGCAGGTGCTGGGGGTCTGTTCGGCGCTGGCGGTGAGCAACTCGATGCAGACCGCATTGGTGATGACCCTGGCGGTGACCTTCGTGTTGGTCTTCTCCAACCTGATCATCTCCAGCATCCGTAACTTTATTCCTAACAGCGTGCGCATCATCGCTCAGATGACGGTGATCGCATCCCTGGTGATCATCGTCGACATGGTGCTGCAGGATGTGGCCTACGAGCTGTCGCGTCAGCTGTCGGTGTTTGTGGGCTTGATCATCACCAACTGTATCATCATGGGCCGCGCCGAAGCCTTCGCCATGAAGATGCCGCCGCATCTGGCTGTGGTGGATGCCATGGGCAACGCCATGGGTTATGGCGTTATCCTGCTCAGCGTCGCCTTCGTGCGTGAGCTACTGGGCGCCGGCACCCTGTTTGGCCATGAGATCTTAAAGACGGTCGAGAACGACGGCTGGTATCTGGCCAACGAGATGTTCAAGTTGCCGCCGAGTGCATTCTTCCTGATTGGCTTACTGATCTGGGCCATCAATGTTATCCAGCGTAAGCGAGGTTAAGGCTATGGAACACTATATCAATCTCTTTGTTCAGGCCGTCTTTATCGACAACATGGCGCTCTCTTTCTTCATGGGCATGTGTACCTTCCTGGCCGTGTCGAAGAAGGTATCGACCTCCTTCGGTCTGGGTATTGCGGTTATCGTGGTGATGACACTTGCGGTGCCGCTGAACCAGCTTATCTACTCTAAGGTGTTGGCACCCGGCGCCCTGGCCTGGGCGGGTTATCCCGAGCTGGACCTGAGTTATCTCAAGCTCATCACCTTTATCGGTGTGATTGCGGCTTTGGTGCAGATCCTGGAGATGTTTCTGGATAAGTATATTCCTAGCCTGTACGACAGCCTGGGGATCTTCCTGCCGTTGCTAACGGTTAACTGCGCCATCTTCGCCGGGGTGATCTTCATGGCCAACCGCGACTACACCCTGGGTGAGTCAGTGGTGTTTGCCACCGGCTCTGGTCTTGGCTGGGCGATGGCCATCGTGCTGCTGGCGGGTCTGCGTGAGCGGATGAAGTTTCACGCCATTCCAGCCGGACTGCAAGGTGTGGGGATCACCTTTATTACCACGGGCCTGATGGCATTGGGCTTTATGTCTTTCTCCGGCATCTCGCTGTAACGGGCGTGCTAGTGTCAGTGCATTAAGAAAAGGGTTATTAGATGGAAATGGCAATAGGCATAGGCATGTTCACCATAGTGGTGTGTGTGCTGGTGATGGTGATTTTAGTCGCCAAGAGCAAGTTGGTGATCAACGGTGACGTGAGCATCCGCATCAACGACGATGATGACAAGAGCATAACCACGGCGGCGGGCGATAAGCTACTGGGCGCCCTGGCGAGCAAGAATATCTTTATTCCGTCGGCCTGTGGCGGCGGCGGTACCTGCGGTCAGTGCCGGGTAAAGGTTAAGTCGGGTGGCGGCGATATCCTGCCGACCGAGCGCGATCATATCAACAAGAAAGAGGCCAAAGAGGGTTGTCGTCTGGCCTGTCAGGTGGCGGTGAAGACCGATATGGAGCTCGAGCTGGAGGAGGAGATCTTCGGCGTCAAGAAGTGGCAGTGTGAGGTGATCTCTAACGATAACCAGGCCACCTTCATCAAGGAGCTGTTGCTCAAGCTGCCCGAAGGGGAAGATGTGAAGTTCAAGGCGGGCGGATACATTCAAATTGAGGCGCCTGCTCACGAGGTGAAATACAGCGATTTCGATATCCCGACCGAGTACCGTGATGACTGGGAAAAGTATGGCCTGTTCGATCTGGTCTCGACCGTAGAGGAAGACGTGCTGCGCGCCTACTCCATGGCCAACTACCCGGATGAGAAAGGGGTGATCATGCTGAACGTGCGTATCGCCACGCCGCCATCAGAAGGGCTGCCACCGGGTAAGATGTCCTCTTACATCTTTAACCTCAAGGCGGGCGATAAGGTCACCATCTCAGGGCCTTTCGGTGAGTTCTTCGTTAAGGAGACAGACGCCGAGATGGTGTTTATCGGTGGTGGTGCCGGCATGGCGCCGATGCGCTCACACATCTTTAACCAGCTTAAGGGTGAGCAGACCAAGCGTAAGATGACCTTCTGGTACGGTGCCCGTTCACGCCGCGAGATCTTCTATCAGGAGGAGTTCGACGCGTTGGCGGCGGAAAATGATAACTTCGAGTGGCACGTGGCCCTGTCGGACCCTCTCCCAGAGGACAACTGGGACGGCTACACAGGCTTCATCCATAATGTGCTCTATGAGAACTACCTGAAGAATCACAAGGCGCCGGAAGACTGTGAGTTCTACATGTGTGGCCCTCCGATCATGAACTCCTCGGTGATCAACATGCTAGAAAGCCTAGGGGTTGAGCAGGAGAACATACTACTGGACGACTTCGGCGATTAATCCTTAGTCTTTCTAAGACAAAAACGCAGCCAATGGCTGCGTTTTTTTATGTCGACGTGGGACAGGTTGCTATTTGATCTGTGTCATAGTGGTCTGGCAGGCATAGCTTTATATTGTTTTGTTATCTAAAGGTTAACGAAGCAATGATATGAGCAACAAGGCAGATAGCTGCGAGAACAATACACCCAAGAGTACCTATACCATCTCGGCGCGGGGCAAGGCGGATCATCAGTCAGTGATTAAGTTTTTAAAACAACACTTTGCCGCGGTGCCCCTTGGGCAGATTGAGAGTGTATTTGGTTTCGTCGAGCCATCGACCCTATATGGCGGGCGTTTCTATCTGATGCGTCAGCTGTCTGAGCGGGACACGGGCCTGCTGGCGGATCATGGTATTGGGCTTAGAATTCCCTTTACCAACCACTTTGCCACCAAGGAAGAGTTCGACGCCAATCGCGCCTTGCTGGCTAAGTATCATCACAAGCGCAACTCTATTATCTGCACAAGCGATGACCTGGCCTACTGGATCAAGCAGGAGTTTCCCGACTATGACATCGAAGCCAGCGTGATTAAGAACTTGCTAAAACCCGAGCAGATCGAAGAGGCCTTTGGGCTCTACGACACCCTGGTGCTTCCTATGGTGCTCAACGATGATGAGGCCTTCTTGGCGGCCTTGGCGCAGAAAGATCGTATTCGTTTGTTTGCCAATGCAGGTTGTGCCTACACCTGTCCGGCGCGTATCTGTTACAAGTCTATCTCTAAGTTTAATAAGGGGCAGGGGGGCGAGTTTAAGTGCTCCCAAGATCTTAAGGCGAGAGAGATGCAGGGCATGATAGATTTCGATCTACAAAGGCTGAGAAACCTGGGATTTCATAAGTTTAAACTGCTCAGGGCGAGGGCTGGCGCCCAGACTGGTTATTAGTGGATTTTGGTCGATAGCAGGGAAGTAAGGCGCTAGACAAGCCCGAATATTTAGCCCATTAGGTCGAGTCGAGTTGCTGCCAAGGCTTTATCTTTAGCGGCGCTTTCTCTTTTTCTGCGTTTTCTATTTGTCTGCACTTTCTATCTGGCAGAGCGTTATCTTTGGCGACGCTTTTCTCTTGTTGCGCGTTAGGCGATCGCACTTGGGCTATCTTGTGTCTTTTAATGTAATTACCTTAATAAAATTAGCTTGATACTACAAATCTTGGCTGGCGCTTAGCCAGCAATATTCCCCGTTCAATCAACATACTTTTCTGTCTCTTTAGCTTTGAGCTGAGTTGCCGTTGAGTCACTGCAACCCAGTGTCTCTGCGAAATTACGGATTTACAAAATATTCACATTTGGGTTTACTCCTATTTTTATTTGGGTATATTGTATACAGAATATTTTATCTCAATAGGTAATGTTGTTATTCACCCGAAAGGAAGCGCAGACGCCAGGGAGAGGGCGATTTACCCTAAAAAGCTAACAATAAGAGTGACTAATAACATGACCAACAAATTGACTTTATCTATCCTGGCCGCCCTGTTGACCACTAGCGCAGGCGTTAGCGCCAAGCAGCCCGAGTTTGCCGCCGATCACTGTAAGGCGGGGGAGATCAACGCTCAGCATTATCGTAATTTCCCTGCTGCCGAGGCTGAGGCTAAGGCTCGTCATGCCAAGCTGTTTGAGCGTAAGCGTGCCATGGCTAAGCCTGGTGATGACGCCAGTGTGGCGACGGGCGATACCCCTTCGGCGCTAGCCTTGTCGGCGAACCCAAGTTACGTGATCCCTGTGGTGTTTCATGTGTATGGCACCCAGTTCAATGGCAAGACGGTGACAGATGCGGTGATCATAGATGCGCTCAACAAGACCAACGAAGACTTTCAGGGGCGCACCGCCGATTTTGCCGACATAGATGCCGAGTTCCAAGGGGTGAAGCAGGCGCTCAATATCGAGTTTCGCCTAGCCAGTATCGATCCCCAGGGGAATCCCACTTCGGGTATCGTCTATCATCCGGCATCGTCCGGGGCGGGTAACTATTCCAGTTCAGATGTGAAGCGGGATCACTGGGATAACTATAAGTACATGAATGTCTATATTCAGAACGACCTCTATGCCGATGGGGTGACCAACAATTCAGGGGTGGCCTGGTACCCGGATACCACAATGTCAGACGAGGGACTGGCACGGGTGACCTACAACGGCGCCTACCTTGGTAGCAATACCGACGAGAACTTTCGCTCTGTGTTGACCCACGAGTTTGGTCACTTCCTGGATCTGATCCACACCTTCGAAGGCGGTTGTAAACGTGGCATGGAGCGCCGCTGCGGCACCACGGGCGATGAAAACTGCGATACACCGCAGCAAAACAGCTGGCAGATGAACCCGGGTGATGGCGGCATAGTCAACTGCATGGGACAGACCATCAACTGGCAGAACTTTATGGCCTACTCAGATCAATACGCCAACTTCACCCAAGATCAGGTGGCGCGTATGGTTAATGGCCTCGACAGTCAGGCTCGCGTGACCCTCTGGTCGGCGCAAAACCAGGCCGCGACAGGTGTGGCTAACTAATAGCGAAAGCCATGAAAACGCTCAAAAAAAACGCAGCCTAGGCTGCGTTTTTTTATCTCTTGAGGCGAAGATTAGACAAATGGCTAGATAAATACCGGGGCGTCGTATTCGTAGCCCTCGTCGGTATAGGCGGTCACTATGGCATCATCCACCAGGCCTGCGGGGTCGCTTACCTGAGTGTCGAAGAAGTGTTTGATCTGCTGGCGACGGCCGTGAGCCGCCCAGCTTTCGCCATCGGCCCAGATCTCGTTGAAGACGATAGGGTAGTCGGTGCGACTGGCGCTCGGATGATCTATCTGGCGGGTGAGAATGTACTGAATACAGCCCTGTTCCCGCAATGAGTCGGGCTCAAGTGCCTTGAGTACCTCGAAGAGTTCGGCGGCTTTTCCCGCCTTGGGACGAAACTGGGCTATCACAAAAACGCGTGTTGACATCTGTGGCTCTCCGCTGGTTAAAAAACTAAATAAAATCATGGATGACCTCTGAGTCTAGCCTAAAAAGCGGCGCGGTTTAAAGGAGGCGTTTCACTGATATGCTCATGCGTTTCTGGCGAATAGAGCGATGGTTATTCAGCGTCGTCTGGGAGTGCTATCATCAGGGCCCTAACAGAGCGCAGAGGAAACAGAGTGACACAGAGACCAGCTAATGATGCCCTTAGCATTTTTGCTGAGCGACTAGGTCAGCTTGGGCTGGCGGATAATGAATGTTGTGAGGCGCTGAGTCAGGCCAAATGCATTCGCGCGCCCAGAGGTGAGATACTGCTGCACCAAGGGGCCTGCCAGGAGCATGGTTATTTCATCGTCGGTGGCATCTTGGGGGCTCAGTATTATGGCGATTGTGGCGGCCTGTTTTCGAAGGAGTTTTATTTCGAAGGGGAGCTCTGTCTGCTCTATCACAGCCTGCTGACGGGGGATGCGGCGCCCTATCAGCTGGAGGCGGTGATTGACGCGACCCTGGTGCGCTTCCCCCTAGCATTGCTCAAACAGGCTAGCTGGCAAGCCGTGCTGATCGCTCTGCTGAGTCAACAGCTGCTGTACAAGGAGGAGAAGGAGGCCTTCTTGCTGCTCAAACGTCCCGAGGAGCGCTATCTCTATCTGGTCAACCATAGGCCCATGTGGGTCGAGTGCCTGAGTAACGTGCAGCTGGCTCGCTATATAGGTATCACGCCCGTGAGTCTGTCGCGGCTCAAGGCCAGGCTAGCCTAGCCTGAGACTAACTGATGAGAGGAACGAATGAGAATCAGTAGTTTAAAAAGATAGACTTGTTGCTATAGGTGAAAAGATATCGGTGCGACACTTTCTCTGCCTTGGTATAAGCTAGTACATATCAGCACCGAAAAGATTTTTCCCGGCTTATCTTAAGTTAATGCGCCTTGAATCAAGGCTGAACCATACTAGCGCCATCTTTCGCATGTTGAAATCTTAGGTGGTGTATGTCGCTGTTTCTTCTCTCTCAATGTCTGATCGCCATGGCGATCGTTACAGACATTCTCTCTTTTCAATTCAAGCAGAAGCGCCACATAGTGCTCTGCCTCGCACTGTCTGGGGTATTAATCAGCGTTCATTTTGCGTTGCTGCTCCAGTGGACGGCCGCCGGGCTCATGTTGGTTGCCGCGATTCGCTATCTGGTAACCGTATTTTCGCACTCGCGGCGCCTGCTCTGGCTGTTCCTGGGGATTAATAGCCTGATCGCCCTATTTACCTATGCCGGCCCCCTGAGCCTGATAAGTTTTGCCGGTAGCTGTACTCAGACTATCGCCGCCTTCTGTTCAAGGGATCAACGCCTGAGACAGCTGATGTTAGTGGGTACCAGCATCTGGCTGCTTAACAACTATCTGCTGGGTTCGCCGACGGCTGTGGTGATGGAGCTGCTGTTTATCGGCAGTAATCTGGTGGGCTACTACCGCTTCTATGGCTTGCCGTGGCGCCCTAGGCTGTTAGATTAAGACGCTGGTAGATTTAGGTGAATAGGGGGCGGGATCCGAGTATTGAAATCTGGCTCGAGAAAAATGGTGGCGGTGATTGCCACCGCCAATAATGTTAGTTATCACGTTGCTTAGTTCGGCCCTGTTGATTGTGAGATGAGGCTCCGCGACCGTTATTGGTCTGATGGCTCTTTTCCCGCTGATGGCTCTTCACAGGCTGAGGGCTCTTCATCTCACGCTGAGGGCTCCTCTCTCTTTGATAGCTCTGGGGCTGATGACTCCTTTCTCGCTGAGGGCTCTTCACTTCTCGCTGAGGGCTCCTCTCTCTTTGGTAGCTTTGCTGTTGATGACTCTTATTGTCGCGCTGATGACTTTTTACTTCTCGCTCATGGCTTTTCACTTCTCGCTGATGGCTATTCATCTCACGCTGATAGCTGTCGTTTCGCTGAGGGCTCTTATCGTGCTGACGGCTCTTCTCTCTATTCCACTCTTTCGTCCTGTTGTCGGCTTTATTGCTCGATGAGCGATTGGCCTTGTCATTAAGGCTGAGCCGGTCGCGCTTCTCGTAATACTTGGTCGGCGTCTTATGCGCGTTTTGATGACGGTCATGCTGGCCGCGAGCATCGCTCAGCTTATGGCTGAAGTTCTGCTCGCGGCGCTTTTGAACCTGCGCCGCGTTATAGTGCTTGGCCTGACTCGGCTTGGCCTGCTTTGAATTGGAATAGCGCTCCATGCTGCTATTGTGTTTTACGTCATAGCGGTTAGGACGATACTTGTCGTAGCGGGCCTTAACCTTTGGCGAGCGATACGCCACACCGTGTCTATGGACCGGCTTGTGGTGCCAACGTTGGGCGCCGCTGCTGGTCACGATTCGGCTGTAAGGGCGGTAGCGAGTCGTATGATGGTGATGGGTCACCACTATGTGACGCTGATGCCAGCTAAACGCACTGAAGAAGTAGTTAAAGCTGATATGTATGCCGCTGTTGAAGTAGAAGTGTCCCGAAATATGACCCGGGTAGTAACGGGCGTAATGGGGCGGATAGGCCCAATATACTGGCGGGTAGTTGTACCAGTGCCAATGGCCGTAGACTACTCGGGTGTCATAGTAAGGCACATAGATCACCTCACGCTGCACAGGCTCGATAACGATCTGGCGATTGACCTTAGTGACCTTCATATTCTCCATTTCGTCGAAGGCATTGGCGCGCTCGGCCTGCTGTCTCAGGCTCTGAATGCTGTCCAGCACTCGCTCCTCGTCCTGCAAGAAGGCGTCGCCCAGCTTCTGAGTCCACTCGAGATCGTCACTCAGGCGTTGCAGCAGGTCGGGAAAGGCGACCAAGGCGGTGACGCTGGGATCCCAGTCCTGTTTCTCAGCGCGGTTAACCGCCTCAGCGCCTTCTAACGACTTGTTTTTGTTGCGCCAACGATTGGCCTGCACCACCTCTAGCGGATAGGTGGAGGCAATTAAGATGTGGGTGAGTAGGCTGTCGGGATACAGGGCGATGGGGGCCAGCATCTGTGCCAGCTCGGCATCACTAAATTGGATCTCTTGAACAGCGTCTTCTGCCCGCGACACTGAAGGGGTAAGCAGTGACTGTGAAAGGGCAATGAGCAGGAGCAAAGTCCATTGTCTGATGCTTTTCATAACGTCTCCTAGGCTTATCTGTCATTGGATTTACTCAGATAATAAAAGGCCCAAGATGAACATTAGCTGAAAGCTAAAAATGGGGTAGAAAATAATAAATAAATGCGAACAGAGATGATTTAGGCTTTAGATCAAAACCGGCTTTTGCTCACGCTTAAGCCTGAACTCTGACTACTCGGCGAACTGTTGGGGGAAGCTCAGGATGAATTTGGCGCCTCCAAGCGTCGCCGAGCTGTCTATGGTGAGCTCTCCCTGATAGCTCTGCACCAGGTCGCCGACGATGGCGAGTCCTATGCCGTGGCCCTTCTCATAGGTATCGGCGCGTCGTCCACGCTCGAGTATGAGCTGACGCTGCTCTGGGCTAACGCCGGCGCCGTCATCTTCGACGCTGATGATGAGCTTTCCATTGTCAGCGCCGACGCTCAGCATCACTTTGCCGCGTGCCGCCTTGCAGGCGTTATCCAGCAGGTTGCCCAGCATCTCGGTGAGATCGCTCTGATCGCCGTAGAAGATCTGGTTTTCCTCTGGGGCCTTGCCATAGCTGAGGGCTACCCCGGGATGGATCTTGACCAGGGTGCGCAGCAGCTTGTCGGAGACCAGGCTGACCTTGATCCCCAGGTGCCAGGCGTTACCGGCGGCGCTCTGGGCACGTTTGAGTTGGTGGCCTATGGTGCGATTGATCTGTCCGACCTGCTCAAGCGAGGTTGGGCTGAGGTCTTTCTGGCTCTGGATCACCGCCAGTGGCGTCTTGAGGCTGTGGGCCAAGTCAGAGAGGGCGTTGCGATAGCGGCTGCGCTGGCGCTGCTCTGTGCTCAGCAGTGTATTGAGTTGTTTGGCCACCGCCTGCAGTTCATTGGGGTAATGGCCGCTGAGCTGCTCCGCCTCGCCTCGCTGTACCTGTCCCAGCTCCTCTCTGAAGCGCGCTAGGGGTTTTAATGTCCAGGCCAGCCAGGCAAATTGAATCGCCAGCAGTACCAGCATCAACACCACCAGCCAGCTCCACAGATGTTGGCTAAAGGCCTTGAGCTGCTGCGCCACGCCGTCGAGATCTTTGATGATGTGGATGGTGATTGGTGCGCTCCGGCGCTGAGCCTCGCCGGGGGCGAAGCGTACGCTGAAGCTGTAGATGAGATGGGGCTGTTTTTCTAACATCAGCTCGCCAAATTCGCTGCGTCCCACCTTGGGATGGGGCAGGGGCGTCGTGATGTTTAACCCTAGAAAGGAGTTGGATGACCAGAGGGGCTCAACGCTGGCCTGGCGGTCACTTTCAGTTTGGTTATCGCTCTGGCTGTCATTTTGGTTTTCACCCAGGCGGACGCTATCAGTTCCATGATCGCCTGCGCTGTCGATCACTGCGTAGAGGCCTGAGCCTATGACATTGAACTGATTTTCCAGTAGCGCCTCTGGCATATAGAGCTTGCCATCGTCCATCTCGGCCACCGCCAGCACAGAATAGAGGTAGGCGCTTAGCTGCTCTCTGACGTTGGTCATCACCTGTTGTTTAAAGGCGTTGTTGAGGGCGAAGCCAATGGTGGGCAGCAGCAGCAATATCAGCAGCAGGGCGCTGAGGATCAGGCGAACCCTGAGGGAGTTGAGTTTGCCCTGTGGGGCGCGCTGGCTGCTCATCAAATGGCCTCGAAAGCTTAACTGTTATCCAGTGGCTTGAGGCGGTAGCCCTGGCCACGCAATGTCTCGATAAGCCCATATTGGCCGTCGGGGTCGAGTTTCTTACGCAGACGGCGGATAAAGACCTCGATGACGTTGGAATCTAAGTCGAAATCCTGATCATAGATGTGCTCGATGAGAATGCTCTTGGACTTCACCTCGCCGATATGCAGCATGAAGTACTCGAACAGCTTGTATTCGGAGCCGCTCAGGCTGACATCCTGGTCGCCAAATTTGATCTCGTGGCTGCTGGTGTTGAGAGAGTAGGGCCCGTTTTGAATCACAGGGCTGGACTTACCCGCCGCCCGGCGGATCAACGCCTTGAGCCTGGCAACCAGCTCTTCGGGATGAAACGGCTTGGTCAGGTAGTCGTCTGCGCCAGCATCCAGGCCCTCGACCTTGTCTTGCCAGTTGTCGCGGGCGGTCAGGATCAGTATGGGGTAGTCTATTCCCTCTTCTCTTAACCTGGCGATCAGCGCGATACCATCTAACTTAGGCAGTCCCACGTCGATAATGGCGGCGTCGTAGGGATACTCTCGTCCCTGAAACAGGCCCTCTTCGCCGTCGCTGGCGATGTCTAAGGTGTAGTTGGCATCGAGCAGGTGTTGTCTCAAATTTTCCTGAAGGGCTAAATCGTCTTCAACCAGTAGTAATCGCATTGGCGTGTCCTTTCTTAGCAGGTTATTGTCGGCTCATCTGTCCTGTGACGGCGTCGATGGCGACATAGAAGACCAGGCCATCTTTACTGAGCAACTTGGCGCGGTAGCCTGGGTTGCCATTGACCCGTGATGATTGCACGCTCAGGACCTTGGCGTTATAGCGCCCCTTTACCATCTGAGTGGCCTGCTGACGATTTTTAACACGTAGATTTTGATTCGTATTTTTCTGAGCCGCCATCAAGATGCTGCTACTGGCCGCCGATATTCCATAGTCCGCACTGTATCCATGTAGGGGAAACAGGAGTGACGCTATGGCGAGCAATATTAGGGCTGGTTTCATCAAAATCACCTGTGTTGAATTCTTCGGACAGTGTAAAAGATCCTATAAAAATAAGAAACATATGCCGCGAATCTCCATGCTCGCCAGGGTAAAGCGGCAAGCGTGCTTTTTCATTGTTATCTTGCGCAGATGAACAAGAGCTGAATGTTTAATTTTTCGCCATCTTGTTGAATAGGCTGATTTTTAATGTTCAGCTTACGTTCATTTTCGATCGCATCTAATGGCCTTAAGCAAGACGCAGTCCATTCTATGGAGATTGATTATGAACAGACTCACGATGAAAACGAGCCAGCAGCTGGCAACTAATACGCCATTAACTAAGACGCTCTCAACTATGACGCCCTCAATTAAGGCCCCCTCTGCTCTGGGTAAGCTGTATAGCGCCATCAAGGCCACCGCCTTGTTGACCATGCTGGGTAGCGGCGCAGCCATGGCGGCAGACAATCTCGGAGAAAATACAGCTCTAGTCGGCTCGGCATCGACCAGCGTAGTGCAGGATGAACAGACGCTGGCCCAAGGTTTTAGCCGCGCCGGGCAGGCCATGACCAGCACGCAGCAGGCGAGCGCCGACCAGCTTAAACAGCAGAAGGTGGAACTTGCCCCGCGTAAGACGCGTGAGCAGGTGATTGCCGAGCGTCAGGGGCTGGCACTTAGCTCATCTGATGCTGGGATTAAGGTGCTCAAGTCCTCCGCTCAGCGCCTCGAGGCGGGGATCTACCACGAATTTGCTATCTATGAGGCCAGCAGCCGCCTGTTTGAAGATATCGATTATGACGGCTTCTATCGCACCTTCAGCGTGACCTTCGATGCCGACGTCCACAGTTATTATCTGGGTGAGCATGCCAACGTCTATGCCGACCTTTATCTGAGCCGGAATGGTGGCCCCTGGGAGCTGTACCACACCACAGATGTGTTCACCATAGTGGACGATGCCAGCGACGATGATTTTGAGGTGCTCACCACGCTACATACTGGTTATCCGACGGACCACTATGATGTGTTGATCGATCTCTATGAGGTGGGTTACAGCGATATCGTCGCCACCATCAGCAGCGATGATCTGGATGATCTCTATGGTCTGCCGCTGGAGAGCGCCGATCGTGACCGGTATGTGGTCGAAGAGGTTGTCACCGAAGTCGAGGTGAGTGGCGGTAGCCTCTCTGTGGGCTGGCTGTTCGGGCTACTGGGGTTGGGCTGGTTGAGCCTTATCAGACGCCGCCAGCAGGGTTAACAAAGTTATCGAGATCTTCCTTCGTAGCAAGATTAATTAACCATAAAAGAATTAAGGTTAAGTTGCCTTGCCATGAAGCATATTTCACAAAATTTTGCCCCCAACAGGCGTATATTATTAGCCACTGGATAAACGTCTGAAATGGGGGAGACGATGCCAAAAGAGGCGATTAATCAAGTAGCTGCCAATCAAGGGGCCGTCAGTCATGAAGGAGTTAGTTATGAAGGAGTTAGTCAAGAGGTGAAGGTTTACAAGGTGTGGGACAAGCCCACACGGTTGTTTCACTGGATAAACCTTGGCTTAGTCATGGTGCTGATCTTCATTGGCATGGTGATGTTATTTAAGGGTGATATCGGCATCAGCGGCCTGGAAGCCAAGATTGGCTTGAAGAAACTGCATGTCTGGGTCGGTTACCTGTTTGCCATTAACCTGAGTGTCAGGCTGATCTGGGGTGTCATCGGCAGTCATAGTGCCCGCCTGAGTCAGTTTCTCCCGGATTTCAAGGGGCTGTCTCGCTACAAGGCCAAGCTGGCCAAGGGGGAGTCGCCTCAATATCTGCATCATAACCCCATGGGGCGTCTGGCCATCTTTGCCATGATGCTGCTGTTGGTGACCATAATGGTGACTGGCCTGGTGCGCGCCGGAACCGATATCTATTACCCTCCCTTTGGCGGTCCGGTTAGCGACTATATCGCCCAGCCTGGCGTCGATGGTGCCAGCATCAAGCCCTATGACGACACCGGCGTCGATGCGCAGAAGGTAGCGGTATTAAAGCCCTATAAGTCGCTGGCCGGCGAGGTGCATGTGTATAGCGTGTATCTGCTGATCCTGATGATAGTGCTGCATGTGGCCGGGGTGATAGTAGCCGAGATTAAACATCAGCCTGGCCTAGTGTCGGCGATGATATCGGGTAACAAGCCCCTCAGCGGTCCCGCCGAGGATGAGAAGCACTAACTACGGCAAACAAAGGCGTTAGAAGATTAATTGCCTAAGCCAATGCCATCAGTTAACTGGTTTTAGACGTCGTTGTGAGAAAAATGCAGCCCAGGCTGCATTTTTTATGCCCTGGATTCTACCTATTTGCCGGGCAGACAAAGCTTGGTTGGTTTTTTATCAAAGTGGCAATTAAAGACTTAATTTAATGCGATTTTTGGTCTAGTATGTTGGCTACTTGTAAATGTTTCGTTTCCGGGGGAAGCATGAAGCGCGCATCTATGCTGGCACTGTGTTTGGCGAGTCTTATCGCATCGGGATCTGCGATGGCGGTTGCCGATATTAAGGGGTATTACCTGGGGGCCATGGCGGGTCATTCTACGCTAGAGGCGGGAGAATTTGACGAGTCGGCCATCAGTTATGGTCTCTATGGCGGTTACTATTTCAGTAAAAACTTCGCCGTCGAGAGCACCTATGTTCGCACCGACAACTTTGTCGATGTGGGGGATGTGAAGGCCAATCAGCTGTCTATCGCGGCCAAGTTCCACCACTATTTCAATAATACTTACTCTATGTTCATCAAGGCGGGGATGGCGGCTACTAAGGTCGAAGCCGATCTGGACTACGACGGCAACGGCTGGCTGTGGGGCACTGGCTTTAATATGGCTTTCGACAATGGCATTAACGTGCGTATCGCCTATGAGATGCTCTATACCGATCTCGATGCGACCGGGCTCGATGAGCAGGTGGAAAGCGACTGGGGCAATGTCTATCTAGGCGTGCACTATCAGTTTTAGGCGCTAGATTAACGTTAGGCGTTAGCCCAACTTTAGACTCACCTCCATTTTTAGACTCAGGTCCAATTTTAGATAGTGAATGTCGATAAATAAGATGCAGCCCCAGGGCTGCATTTTTTGCGCTTTAAGTTTGTAAAACGTCATCTAAGGCGTATTTACAATGTAAAAAATCTACAATAACTCCTTCTTAAACAATTACAAAGCTTCTGCTTCTCTCTCCCCTTGGCTTCTCCATATTGAAAGCTTATTGATAATCGTTATCATTTGCGTGCAATTTTTAGGGGAATTCTTAACAAATGAAACAGATGCGCTTATCAGCAGTCGCGCTAGGATGTGCCGTATCCTTATCGGTATCGGCAGAGCAACACAATACCAGTATCGAGCAACAAGCTTCGACAGAGGTCGAACGCATTACCGTATATGGCCGGCAAAACAAGGTCGTGATGAATTCAGGTCTGGCGACTAAATCTGATATGTCACTCATGGAGACACCAGCGGCCGTGGTGGTGGTCGATGAGGAGTTGATCACGACCCAGGGGGCAACAGAGCTGCAGGAGCTGCTGCGTAACATCAGTGGTGTGACCCAGGCGGGCAACAACTATGGCATAGGCGACAATATCGTTATTCGTGGCCTGGGGGCGAACTACACCTATGATGGCATGTATGGTGGCGCCGGTCTCGGGAACACCTTTAATCCGACACGATCATTGACTAATGTCGAGTCGGTTGAAGTGTTAAAAGGCCCTGCAACCGGCCTCTATGGTATGGGCAGCGCCGGCGGCGTGATCAACCTTATTGAGAAGAAGCCTCAGTTTAATGCCAGCCATCAATTCACTGCCGAAGTTGGTCAGTGGGACAGCTATTCACTGGGGCTAGACAGCACGGCGGCATTGACTGATAAGGCGGCCTATCGTTTGGTGGCAAAGCATGCCAGAAGCGAGGGGTATCGAGACATAGGTACCGATAGGGATGAGGCTTACGCTTCATTAAAATATCTACTGAGCGATCAGCAAGATATCATGCTCAGCGCCGCCTACATCAAAGATGCGATAGCGGTAGACTCTATCGGACATCCTATTCGTATTTACAATGCCGCGTCGGTTGGGGGTAAGCCAGCGGGTGAGGTTAGCTGGCAGGATCTGGTCAACGATGCTTCTAGCGCGGAATTACAGCTGAGCGATGAACAGCGCCAGCAACTGGCTGACTCGCTATCTGCCGGCGATGGCCTGACCCCTTATGCTTTCGGTGAGGCGGGAATTATTTCTCCTATGGCGAAAGACAATGAGGGTGAAGAGCTAAGGTTTAAGCTGACCCATAATATCTTTTTCGCTGACAATCTCTTTCTTAATCAGCAGTTGCAATATCGCGATTATCAGTCGGGATTTGCCCGTCAGACAGGTGCCTATAATTATGTTTATTGGAACCGCAACGGGGTGATCAACAGAGATCCCCGAGCGCCTCTGGTAGTTGATGATCGACTGTATCCCTTCGCCGCACGTCGCCAGGAGTATCGTCAGGTTCAAGCCGACGAGACTTCGTGGCAGTATTTTGCCGATCTGCGTTATGACTTTAGCGTCGCGGGAATAGATAACGAGCTGTTAGTTAACGCCAATTTTGAAGATCGCAATATTCGCTTCAAGCAATACTCCATCTATGACGCGGACAAGGTGATCAAAAATAAGGCCGGTGAGGTGATCTATCAGGGCCAGCTGCCCTATATTTTCGATATTCGCTCGCCTAATTGGGCGGAGGGACAGTTCGAAGATTATGACCCTCTGATGACCAGCAACTATAACAAGAAGGTGCAGGCATGGGGCGTGGGCCTGCAACATGTGGGCTACTTTGATTTTGGTATTACGACGCGAATTGGCGTCGCCTTCAATGACATCTCTCAGCGTTACGAGCATTATGGCGTCGATGCGCGCTACAGCGCCAGTCTCGCACAGCCTACGCCGGAAGCCGATACCTCAGATGATGGGATGACCTATAACTTGGGCATTACCTACATGCCAACTGATGATCTGTCGTTCTTTATCAATCACGCCAAGGGTCGCACCGCCTATAGCGTGCTGGGCAGCCTAAAGGGCGATGGTGCCGATAGAGAAGACTCGGAGTCTATCAGCAACGACATAGGGGTACGTTTTAAAGCCTTTGATGATCAGATGCTGGCCTCGATTGTGGTGTTTGAAAGTTCACGAACGAACTTGCAATACAACAACAAGGACTATGAGGCGGGGGTATCGGGCCCAGATGTGGCGCAATATTTCTATGACGGCAAGGAAGAGACCAAAGGGGTTGAGCTGGATCTCAATGCTCACCTTGGCGAGCGCTGGGCGATAAATGTCAATGGTGTCTATCAGGACGCCAGAGATAAGCAAGATCCCAACAGCACTAGCTTCGATACCCGTCAGAAAGGTGTGCCTTACGTGACGGCTAGTACCTGGGTGACCTATGATGCCGACTGGTTTAAGTTGCCGAGTCCGCTCAGTGTTAGCCTGGGCGCAAAATATGTAGATGAGCGCAGCACCCACTCCGCATCGTTTGGGATCCCAGATGGTTATGTGCCCAGTTATACCGTGATGGATGCTGCGTTGAGTTATCAGGCAGACAGTTGGACAGTGCAGCTGAATGTGAATAACCTGCTGGATGAGGACTATTACGAGAAAGCCATGTTCCTCGGCGGTATGCCTGGCGCCGAACGCAACGCTAAGCTGAGCCTCAGCTATCGTTTATAACTGGCCCTGTTATCAGCTAGATAGGTAATAAAAAACGCAGCCCATGCTGCGTTTTTTTGTGGATAAATCCTAGCGTAATTTACCCGGCAGATATTTGAATCTCGCCATCTGCTCGCCGTGGTGCTCAACGATTTTTGCCACCTGCTCGTCGCTCAGTACCTGACGCCACTGGTTCTTGCTGCCTTGGCGGAAGAAAGACTTGGCATTTTCATGTTTCTCCACAAAGCCGCGTTTGCTTTCCTGGGCCTTAAGCTGGGCGAAGGAGGAGTGCTTGATGGCGTTCTTGAGGCGATTGGGGTCTTTCTTCAGGCCGAGGAAAGATTCTATCTTGCGAAACACCTTCTTAGGGTCATCTAAGATATCTTCGTAGCGCAGTACCAGCTTGGCCTCTTCTGGGTTTTGAGTCCAGCTGGAGACATGCATTGACCATGAGGTGATCACCTGTGGCACGTTTTCGGGCTCGTTGGGGGTGCCTGTCATCTCTTCTGCCATGTAGGCGATGGTCTCATCTATGCTGTAACCGAAGTAGTTGGCCATAGAGACGGTGACGTCTAAGGGGTTTCGCACTATGTAGATGGAGCCCGAGGTCACCGAAGAGTTATGCAGCGGATATTCTTTATAGGTGCCCAGATAGTTATGGGTCTTCACGAAGGTGGTGCCGTGAGCCTGCATGGCGATGTCGGCTTGTACCGCGGGCCTGAGGGCGCAGATCTCATCCAGACTGAGGTCTGTCGTCTTACGGCCATCTTGCAGGCGCGCTTGAAAGCGGTGCGCTGCCGACTCGGCGGTCGAGATCTTGTGCATGGTGTTGATGTCGACCCCTTGCTCGGCGTTCTGGATATAGTTTTCAAGGAAGGCGCGAACCCAGGTGTTGCCCGATTTGGGATAGGAGGCGACCCAAAGAATATTCCCCATCAAAAAGTCCTTTCATTATTCTTGTGACTAGCTGGACGTATGCGTGTCCGGGTACAGGCATATGAAACTACCGATTTGCCGGGCAAATGGCAAGGGAGAGGCAAAACTCTCTTTTGTCTCGCCGATGGTGCATGGGATATAGAATAATGGCTAGATTGGTTTCCGCCCTAAGAGTCGCTATGCTGAGCACCTAGTGGAAAAATTTTAGGCAATGGAGTCAAGCATGTTACGCCAGATCATTCATCAATCCTGTTTAGCGGGCGCCCTGGTTGCCCTCGGCACCAGCCAAAGCCTCTGGGCCCAAGACGAGGCGCTGGCGCAGTCGGTCAAGCAAGCCATGCCGGCGCTCTCTAGTCTCTATCTCGAGCTGCACCAAGCTCCCGAACTTTCTTATCATGAGCAACAGAGTGGCGCGAGAATGGCGGCCGAGTTTGAGGCCTTAGGCATAGAGGTGACCCGGGATTTTGGTGGTCATGGCGTGGTTGGCATCTACCGTAACGGTAAGGGTCCCACTGTGATGATCCGCGCCGATACCGATGCATTGCCGATTGTCGAGGAGACGGGCAAAGCCTACGCCTCTAAGGTCACTACTCTTGATGCCCAGGGCAATCAGGTGGGGGTGATGCACGCCTGTGGCCATGATGTGCACATGACCAATCTGGTGGGCACGGCGCAGCAGTTGATAAAGCAAAAAGATAAGTGGCAGGGCACCTTGATGCTGGTGGCTCAGCCCGCCGAAGAGGTGGGGGGCGGTGCCAAGGCGATGCTTAAACAGGGGCTGTTTAGCCAGTTCCCGACACCCGATCATATTCTTGGGCTGCATGTCAGCACCTCGGTACCTGCGGGTAAGGTGGCCATCGCCCCGGGCTATGCCCTGGCGAACGTGGATTCGGTGGATATCAGCGTGAAGGGGCGCGGCGGTCATGGCGCCTATCCTCATACTACGGTCGACCCTGTGGTCTTGGCGGCGCGCATAGTGCTTGCTTTACAGACTATTGTCAGTCGGGAGGTCTCGCCATTATCGCCCAATGTGATCACCGTGGGCTCCATTCACGGCGGCTCGAAACATAACATCATAGGTAATGAGGTGAAGCTACAGCTGACGCTGCGCTCATACGATCCTAAGGTGCGCGAGCAGCAGATCGCCGCCATCGAGCGACTCACTAAGGGGATCGCCATTAGTGCGGGACTGACCGAGGCCGAGTGGCCTGATGTGTATGTGCATCAGGAGGAGAGCATTCCATCGACCTATAATGACCCGGAGCAGACAGCTAAGGTCAGGGGCAGCATCGCCAAGCAACTGGGGGATGATAATGTCCTTGAGGCATCGCCTGTGATGGCGGGAGAAGATTTTGGCTTGTATGGCTTAACCCCCGCCAAAAAGCCTATCACCCTGTTCTGGTTAGGCGCTGTGCCGGCTGCAGATTATGCGGCCAGTCAGGTATCGGGCGCGAGTCTCCCCTCGCTGCATTCCAGCAAGTTTGCGCCCGATTACCCCGTCGCCATCGAGGCGGGAGTGCAGGCGATGAGCCGTGCGGCCTTGGATCTGTTTAAGGAATAGCGCGTTAACGGGTCGATATTTTAGAGCACTTTTTAAGGTAGGGCTGGCATGTGCCAGCCCTTTTTGCTGTAAGGACTTAGTTGCTAAGGAAGGGGAGTTGTTAGGACTGAGTAGTTGCTAGGACTGTGTAGTAGCTAGGGCAGAGTTGGGGTGTCGAAGCCGTAGCTGGCCAGAATTTTTTGCCCCTGTGGCGACAGGATAAAGAGTGCCAGATCCGCCGCGTGGGGCTGCGCATCCTGAATGACGGTCAGGCCATAGTTGGCGCCGACGCTCAGGTTTTCAGGCAGCTGCACTATCTTGAGGGGCTTGACCTCTTTCTGTGCCAGCACGGCATTGGTGCAGTAGGTGAGGAATATATCCGCCCGCTTGTTCTCCATCACCCAGCCATAGGGATTACGGCCTTTCGGTGGCTTAGCACTGTCTGGGCCGCCGGTTAGCTTAAGTGCCTTGGCTTCCAGTTGCTGCTGGGCGCCGGATGAGATGGCCTCGGCGCGCTCGAACACCTTAAAGGCATAGTCACCGGCGGGGTCTGCCTTAGGGGTCGAGGTGCCAAGGCGTATCTTGCTATTGAGCATCTGGGTCAGCAAAGTCTCGCTTGAGAGTTCAACCTCAGGCTGCGCCAGGGCGCAGAGCTTGTTACGGGCAAACATCACCACATCGCCGCTGCGGGAAGCTTGGCTCAAAGTAGTAGGATGTTTCATGTTGGCCGAGGCAAAGAGATCCACCTTCTCACCGGATTCGATACGCGCTCTAAGCAGTCCAGATGGAGCAAACTGAGGGGCAACCTCGCTATAGCCCATGGCCTGATAGGCGCCAATCACCTCTGTCATGGCGGCCTTGAGGCTGCCGGCGGCGCGAAATTCGATGGGCGCCTCATGGGCGATCACTTGAGTGCTCATGCCTGCGATGAAAAGCGTGCCTAGAAACCACTGATATTTCATGATTAAAATCCCTGTTTGTCATAGATTGGCCTATCAAACCCGAGATTTAGCCCCTGGGCAATAGACGGCTTTAGCCGGCAAGTTAACTTGCTACAGGGATCGCTGAATTAAGTGGCGGGCGAGACAAAATGTCGCGCCTTGGATTGACTAAGTTATGGATGGCGCACTTATGAACAGCCTGCTTCAATCACAGCTTGGCTTTCCCTTATTCTCAACATTTTTTTAGTTTCGACATCGCTTAGTCTTAACATCGCTTAGTCTTAACATCGCTTAGTCTTAACATCTCATAAGCTTTGCATTGTCTAAGTGAGCAAAATGGCGGTGGCGCTCGCATCGGCAGGGTCTCTATATGGCTTATATTCCTGGATAAATTTTGTTCGGCACCAATTTGATTTATTGGATTTTCACTTCTATAAATTAGTGTTATTTCAAATATTAATGCTGAAATGAATGAGGGGAAAAGGATGTTTACATTGTCGATGAAAACGCCATTTATGGCGGCTATCTTGGTTACACTCATTGCCGGTTGTGCCACAGGCAATACGCCCGAGGCGAAGAAGGAAAATGCCCGTAAGGAGACCCAGGAGGCCCTTGCGAGTATCTACGCCGAGCATCCTGCTGCCAAATCGGCCGTGGCGAGTTCGATTGCTCACGTGGTCTGTACCGGCAGCAACAGTTATCTGTTTGCGCTATCGACGGGTGGTGGCATCTGCGTGCTCAGTGAAGGCGGCAAGAACAGCTACTATCGCTTCGCGACGGGCGGCGTTGGCGCGGGGATTGGCTGGAAACAGGTGGCTTTCGTGCAAGCCTTCATGAAGCCAGACGCGCTGCAGCGATTCAAGGACTCTGGTTATGAAGGCCAGGCCCAAGCCGAAGCCAGCGCCAAGTATGAGGAGAGTGGCGATCAGATGTCGGCCAATCAATCTGCGGATCTCGATGGGGTGAAAACCTATCAGATCAATTTGATGGGGGCGGCGGCGCAGGCGACGGTGCAAGGCTATAAATACTGGCCGACAGACTTTACCGATGACTTCATCGAGAAAGATAAGTAGCGGCTTTCTGTCCAAGACAATCGCCAGTCTGACTGGCGATTGCAGGCGAGCTTGATTAACTCCCACTCTTAGTAATCAGTTTTAGCTTTAGCGCTAGCGTTAGATTTAGCTCTAACTCTAGTGTTGGCCTAGCGACAGCTATTTAACTGACTACTCGTTTCGTTTTATTCACCCATTTAGTTCATCCCGATTAGTTCATTCCCTTTCGCTCATCCATTAGCTTGTATCGACTCTGGCTAATTGCCTTCGATGTTTCATCACTCAAACTATCTGCATCACTCATACATTTTAGGTTTATCCATTATTTCATCGGGTAGATTTGCTGCTGAGCTCTCACAGTTGACCATCTGTTTTGCATTGTTTTAATGCCTGGATATATTACGCGGCAATAAAATATTTCATTAAAATTCAATTGTTTAAATTTATTTTGCGTATTTCACGCAGGCGTTAATAGAGAGTTGGTATGTTTACAATTTCGACAAGAAAAACACTTTTGGCTTTTATCGGGATAACACTTGTTGCTGGCTGCGCTACAGGCAATACGCCCGAGGCGAAGAAGGCCAATGCTCGTCAGGAGACACAGGAGGCCTTAGCGAGCATCTACGCAAAGCATCCGGGGGCTAAGCGCGCGGTGGTGAACTCGGTTGCCCACGTAGTCTGTACCGGCAGCAACAGTTATCTGTTTGCGCTATCTACGGGGGGCGGCATCTGTGTACTGAGCGAAGGCGGCAAGAACAGCTACTATCGCTTCGCGACAGGCGGCGTTGGTGCCGGGATCGGCTGGAAGCAGGTGGCCTTCGTGCAGGCCTTCATGAAGCCAGATGCGCTGAAAAGATTTAAGGACTCAGGCTATGAGGGCCAGGCCCAGGCGGAGGCCAGTGCCAAATATGAGGAGAGTGGCGATCAGGTGTCGGCCAATCAGTCGGTGGATCTCGACGGCGTAAAAACCTATCAGGTTAATTTGATGGGGGCGGCGGCGCAGGCGACCGTACAAGGCTATAAGTACTGGCCGACCGACTTCAGCGAAGATTTCATGCAAAACCGGCAGTGATCTCTGCCTTGCCGAGACAATCGCCAGCGAGCCTAGCGATTGATGCTAGCCTGACGATTAGTTAGCGCTTAGTAGAGCAGCAGGCCGATCATCCGGCCGAAGAAAAATGCGGTGAGACACAAGAGTCCCAACAACGCCAGAGCGACGAGTGGTTTTAGTAATTCGGGGGTGGCGTCCCATGCCTTGAGTAGTGAATTCATCCTTGTTTCCTCATGCCAATTTGTGCTTTCCATTTCGCTTATCCATTAGCCTTCACCGACGCAGTTTAGTCTAGTGAGCGATCGATGCAACAGGCCAAGCTTGGATTTGGCCTTAGCTTGCAGCCAGTCATAGCATAATCGCAGATTGTGACACAATAAAGTCGCAGGCACTGCCTAAGCAGTTGCTCAAGCCGGTATTCAGTCACTCAAGTCATTCAAGTCATTGACTGTGTGAGGCGGAAGTCACATCAGTGGCTTGGCTTGGCGCGAAAAAGCTCTCTCTTATCCTTTCTGTCTCGCCGCTGGCACGCATTCTCTCCAGTTCGTCGGCCAGGGCGTGAGCCTTACTGCCGGGCGTCAACAAGAGTCTTCTGTTGGCGATGGAGTCGGCTTGGCTGGGATCGTAATCAGGATTGGGTGAGGCCTTAAAATAGCGACTCGCCCGTGAAAATCCCAGATACATGTCGCGCATCGGCTCGCAACATTCTGGGTGAAGCTTGAGCCCGGGGTGGGGATGGTGGGCCAGTTCGAACCTTAAGGTGGTCTCATCATAGCTGAAGAAGTCACCCTTGCGGGCAATCAGCAGCTCAAAGGCCTGGGCGGCATCCATTTCCGGCGGACGACGGGTGATTATGCCCTTAGGAATGCCATCGAGATCATAGCCCCCGGGTGAGATGAGTAGCACATAGGGGGTGCCGACCAACTCGTTAAGGGAGCTGATTTGTGCTAGGTCTTTGTGGCTGATCCCTGTGTAACGCTCATAGAGGCCATTGGCAATGAAGTAGCTGTACTGATTACGCTTTTGTGTAAAACCAAAGCCGGGATAAAAGTCCACCTTGCCCAGACGCATTTCTCTGAGTATCCGCTTCTTGGGAGCCCTGAGTACCTTGAGGGTACAACCGATCCGCTCTGCCGCCTTCTGGTACAGGGCGAGATAGAGCCCCTGGTTATTCGCCTCGGCATGTATGTAAGGCAGGCGCTCGCTGGTGCGATAGCCCATGGTGAGTTCGCAGGAGGCGGCGTTAGTGCTGAGTGTTAGGGAAAATGTAAGTGTGAGTGTAAGCGCGAGTGTATGGGCTAGTGACAAGGAGGGCTTATGAGGGATGCGTGTGAGGCGAGCCTTTTGCTCCGTCAGGCCAGCAGTATCCCCAGGACTTGCCTGTAACAACCTTGCTGCTCGCTTGGTTAATCCCATGGGCCAATCATCCCTTTTATGCATTGAATCCCTTTTTACTGCCAACTTTAATCGATTTGCGTCAAGTTGTGCCTAGTCGCGCCGAGAGTGGCGTAGGCCGAATGATAAATTTAGCTTATCTTGCAATTGGTTAGCTATTTCATTGTTGCCTTGCCACCAATTATCTTAAAAGCGGGTACGCCTCTAATCAAGGTATCGCGGGCAAAACACTGCTCGCAGTTTGGGCAATGGCAGGGCGTGTGCGTATCATCTTCTACGATGCGCTCCTTGAAGCATTTGACCAAGGCACCTTTACCGCCCTTGCGATACTTAAACAGCCGGGTCTTACACTGGGCACAGAAAATTTCGACGGTGCGACTGGGCGCTTTCTTGTTGGGGCGGGCCATGGCCGAATAGGGTAGTGGACGTTGGGGGAGAGAATGCCCTAGATCGGCTGAGAAAAAAAGCCTTCGACGGGGCGAAGGCTGGGCCAAAAGCTATTCGTACAGCGTTAAACGAACTCGGAGCCGACCCTAAAGGTGGTCATCGACTATCGAATGAGGGTGGCGTCCGATAGTCGATAGACCACACTGGCGGTTAGAAATAGTAGGCCATGCTAATGTTGATGCGCTTGTCCCAATCGTTGCCGACTTCGGGCAGGCCGACATGGTCGTTGTTAGCGGTAGAGAAGGTCATGTTTTTACCCATGATGAAGTCGATATGGGTGTAAGTCGGGCCGGCAGAAAGTGCGGCGCCTAGTACGTTCTGCATACTGTTGTCGTAGGTGTCATCATCTACGTCCGGCGTCATCAGGCCGAAATCGTTGTAGAACTTGATACTGCCCCAATCGGTAGGGATGGTCTTAGCTATGTTCAGGTTATAGATCTGCCCCTTTGAAGCTACCTCGTACTGCCAGCTCACCACAGATACGGCGATCTTGTTGTCATCGACGGCATCGGCTGCATCAAACTCATATTGCATCGCCTGCAGTTGAATGTTCCAGCCATCGAATACTGTGTTGAGGTGGGCGGCGACGGCGTAGCGATCGCCGTTATTGCCCGTCTTGGCATTGTAGATTTGGCCGGCTTCTAAGGATGCACCCAGCGTGGTGGTGCCGCCCTGGTGTTCGAAGGTATAGGTCTGGCGCAGGTTGATCTGATTGGTCTCTTCGTTGTTGTATTCGGTACCGTTAATGGTGCCTGTGTAGAGATCGGCCGCATAACGCTTGTTCTCGGTTGGACCGTACTCGGCGCCTTTGTAGAAGGCCATGTCGGTATGCCAGCCGTTGCGTTCGAAGGTCGCCTTCACACCAATGTCATAATCGTCTTCGAAGCCCAGGTAGTAGGGCAGGCCGAACCAATAGCTATTTGAAATATAATCGCGGTTGCCGAAAGGTACCTGGTTGATACCCATCTGTAGTTGCCACTCTGGATTGAGATCATAGAAGGCGTAACCATATTTGATGTAGTTGGTGCCAGAGGTGAAACGATAGTCAGATTTCAATCCCCAATTACCCAGTTTGCCATCAAATCTTAGCGAGGCCATATCGAAGGTAAAGTCACCGCCTTTGTCTTTAGAACTCTCGCTATAGTCTTTATAAGCATAATTAATACGCACGGCGCCGTGAATATTAATACCATCTTCTTCTGCGGCTAAGGTATTGAAACTACTGAGCGCCATGGCGCTGGCTAAAATAGAAAGGCAAAATGTTGTTTTATTCATCATCGTATATCCAATTTAAATTTTAAACTGTGTTGCTTTATATTTGTTTATTACTTTTTGATCTTTATTGATGTAGCGCTTTATATATCTTGTGTTTTCCAAGGTGTGCAAAACCTCCTTACCTGAACTCTGCAAGAGTGGTAATAATTTATTGAATGTTTTATTTGTGATTAATTAACTATCGAAAGCGTTATTTATTAAGCTGTCTGTATTGTCCTATTCTTCATGCCGATAATACTCGTCATTCATCCAGTTAGGATGGTGCTACTCAAAGTCCACCGAGCTGGTGGTCTCCAGTGTCAGCCCCTTGGTTTCCGGCGCCATAAAGATGGAAACCAGTAGCCCAAGCAGGGAGATCGCCGCGCCAACTAGCAGGGTGGCCGAGATGTCATAGGTCGCCATAAACAGTGGTAAGCCATAGGTGGAGACGATAGTGCCTATACGGCTGAAAGACATCACGGCACCAACCGCCGAGGCGCGTATCTCTGTCGGAAACAGTTCGTTAGGATATAGCCATTGCAAGATCCCCGGGCCTCCGGAGAAGAAGGCGTAGATGGCAAATGCGGCAACAATCAGACAGATACTCGGGGTATCCACTATTCCCAGCACCGCTAGGGCGGCTGTCATGATGGCGAAGCTGCCGATGAGCAGGGGGCGACGACCTATGGAGTTAAGCCAGTACATGGCCGGAATACAGCCCGCCATGAAGAAGATGCTGATGACAATATTACCCAGGGCGGCATCTTTACCGTCGGTGAAGCCCAAGAGTTCGATGATCTCCGGGCCAAAGGTATATATGGCGAACATAGGGATCACCTGGCAGGTCCAGATAATGCCGACAAACAGGATACGTTTTAAATAAACGGCCTCGAATAACTTGCTGTATTTAGTCTGCTCTGCAGTCTCAAAATTCAGGCTGATATCTTTGCCGAAAAATTGGTGCATCACCTGTTTGCACTCTTCGATACGGCCTTTCTTCAGCAGCCACCTGGGAGATTCCGGCAGATGGAAGCGTCCGAGCAAGATAACCAGGCAGGGGATGATAGCGCTGCCAAACATCCAGCGCCATCCATCGGTGACATCGTATAGCAGATAGCCCACCATATTGGCGGCGGTCGCGCCCACGTACCACATGGCTGCGATGAAGCCCATGGTAAAGGCGCGTTGTTTCGTTGGGGAAAATTCGGCGACCATAGAGGTGGCGATAGGGTAGTCGGCGCCTATGACTATGCCAATCAAGAAACGCAATATCACCAGTTCTATGGGGGAGGAGATGAACATGGTGGCGAAGGAGAGGACGGCGATGGCAATGATATCTATCATGAACATCAGTTTGCGCCCAAAAAGATCAGCGACATAACCAAATAGCGCCGTACCGATAAACAGGCCGACCAGAGTTGCGGCTCCGACTAGTCCTATCCATTGGGCATCTAGCTCTAGGGCAGGTGTGAGTTGTTGTAGGGCTAACCCTATGATCACTAACACATAACCATCGAGGAAAGGACCCCCACTTCCCCATAACATTATTTTTTTATGAAGCGGAGTAAACTCCAAATCATCGAAACTCTTCTTTGATTTCATGCTTCTAACCACCGACTTAACTTGTTAATTTAAATCACAACTTGTCAGGTTGTGCCGGGCGTTAAAATGTACACAGGTTTAAATTTGTACATTTGATCTTTTTATAATCATCGACCCGCGCTGTTATTTTATCTGGTTTACATTTTGTAAACGGTGATGTAACCAAGTTTTTTGTTCTGTTTTAAAGTCTGTTAATTGTTAATTTATAACTTCGTGATCGGTGTAGGGCTTTGGTTATTTTTTATCGCGCGCAATAAAACTTTTATGATTAATATCGTTTCAAGTATTAATTTATTTGAATGGCCGATATCTATTTGCCATATTATTGGCGCGATAATAACGATTAAAGACTTATTTATATCCCAAACGGGTTATCCGTAGCGGTATTCGATACCGAAGGTGCCCCTTGGGTATTCCCATTTCTCTAGAATGGTCTCGCCACAGAGAAACTTACAGGTGCCGCATTCCAGGCAACCGGCGGAGTCGAAACGTATGCTGCCGTCCTGCTCCAGCTTATAGAGGCCCGCAGGGCAGGCGTTTACCAGCTTGCGATACTCCTTAATGTCCGGGTTGTCTTTTAGAATGATGTGTGGGTGTCCCTCATCGACATAGAACTTATTGACACCCAATTTCACGTCGACATTGACTGCTTCGGTCATATTGATGTGACTCCTTTATAACCATCTTTGATTAGGTTCATGAAACCCACCTCTTTGCAGTGTTTCAGCAACGTCTTGCGTAGTGGCTGCGCAGGGGTTCCGTCTATGATGAACATCTCGTGCATGATGTCGGCCACCATCTTTGGATACTGATTGAAGATGCGCGGCGTCTCCATGAAGGCGGGGAGCTGCTTGTACAGCTTCATGTCCTTCATCAGGAAGCTCTCTTCCAGCAGGCTCTGGTAGCTGCTCAGCCCCTGGGCTGAGAAGTCTTGCTGGGCGCGCGCCGCGAGTACTGCCTTGGCCGCAGCCTCTCCAGAGGCGATGGCGAGATCCATGCCGCGAACCGTGTAACCGACGTTTAGGCAGAATCCCGCAGCATCGCCGGTGATCAGCACGCCATGGTCAACCAGCTTAGGCACCATGTTGAGACCCGCCTCGGGCACTACATGGCCTGAATATTCCAGTAGCTTGCCACCTTCGATGAGAGGCTTGATGAGCGAGTGATTCTTAAAGTCTTCCAGCATCTGTGGCACGCTCTTATCCGACTCACCTATGCCATGCAGGCCACACACTATGCCTAGGGAGATGCTATTGCGGTTGGTATAGATAAAGCCGCCACCCATCAGGCCATTGGAGGGGGAGCCGGCAAATAGCCAGGCGGCGCCTTCGTCATCCTTGAGGTTAAATCTGTCTTTGATCACCGACTCGGGGAGCTCGATTAGCTCCTTGGCACCGACCGCCATAGCATCGGCGCTTACCTTAGGCTTCACCATGCCTAGCTGTTCGCCCAAAATGGGGTTGACCCCTTCGGCCAAGATCACCGCCTTGGCGGTAAGCTCATCGCCGTCGGCCTTAACACCGATAACCTTGCCATCCTGGGTGAGGATCTCGTCCACTCGGATCCCTGTGATGAACTGAGCGCCCACCTCTTCGGCCTTGCCCATGAGCCACTGGTCAAACTCGCCCCTAAGCAGGGTGTAAGACTCCTGCAGCGGGCTCTGATCGCGGCCGTTGTGGTAATCCAGGGTGACGCCGGTATCATCCGTCAAGAAGGTGACCTTCTCCTTGGTGACCTTGCGTTCTATGGGAGCCTCTTTGGCAAAGCCTGGGATGATCTTCTCCAGACTATGGGCGTAGAGGCGTCCACCCGTCATGTTTTTGCTGCCGGCGTAGTTACCGCGCTCGATCACCAATACATCGGCGCCCTCTTTGGCTAGGACATAGGCGGCGACGCAGCCTGCGAGCCCGGCGCCAACGATGATCGCGTCAAATGCTTCTTCTGACATATCTAGTCACTCTTGTGTTGGGGGAGGGAGGCCGAGCCCTAGGCCCGGCTCTCCGCCTTGATCTGCCTAGCCTTTCATGGCCTGAATAAGGGCTGGTAGTACCTTGTTGATGTCACCTACCAGACCGTAATCCACGTATTGGAAGATCGGCGCGTTCTTATCTTTGTTGACCGCGAGTATGGTTTGAGAACCTAAGGCGCCCACCATGTGCTGGATCTGCCCTGAGATACCCAGGGCAAGGTAGATGTCGGGTTTAAGCATGACACCCGACACGCCCACGTAGCGTTCGCGCTCCATCCACTTCTCGGTCTCGGCGATAGGGCGTGAGCAGCCGAGTTCAGCTTGGATGGCTGTAGCGAGTTCACCAGCCAGAGCCAGGTTGTCCAGGTTGCCGATGCCGCTACCGACGGCGATAACCCGCTTGGCCTTACCCAGATCGACGCTGTTGCCTTGCTTGACGCGGCGCTCGATGCAGCGAATGGCCTGTTTAGGCGCAACGAAAGCTAAGGAGACCCCTTCACCCGTTAGTGAGGTATCGGCCGCTTGTGGCTCAAAGGCACCGCTGGCCAGGGTGACCAGGGCCACGGGGGAGGTGATTCTCTCAGTACCTATGGCCAGGCCGCCATAGACCATATGTTTGGCGGTGACGCCTTCATCCAGGCTTACCTCGGTGGCATCGTTGATTAGGCCAGCCTCAAGCTGGACACTGAGTTTTGCTGCCAGTGCCTTGCAGCGCTTGGTGGCCGGAAGCAAAACGAGGGTTGGCTTGTCGCCGTCATTGATCGCTTGGCTCATGGTAGCTGCATAGTCTTCCACCATCTGAGCATCGGCCTTGTTGCCAAGGTAATAGACATGCGTGGCGCCGTAGGAGTAGGCCGTGGCGATATCGGCTTCGCTGCCGATGATAAAGGCAGAGACTTTTTCACCTAAGGCGCGACCACCGGCGATGGTCTCGGGTAGACGTGTGGCAATATCACTAAATACCCATACATTTGATAGTTTGCTCATCGTATTCCCCTCGATTAGTTCATTGCTTTACGTAGATGGTCGGCAAAGGCCGCGATTTGCGCCTCATCGTCACCTTCGACGATGATCTGTGCGCGCTCGGCCTGTTTAGGTGCGACAACACTGATGGCGTCGACCAGTTTAGGTAGCGCTTCCAGAGCCAACGCTTGGGTGTCGAGTGTGGTAACGGGCTTCTTCGCCGCCGCCAGAATCGTCTTCATCGATGGGATCTGAGGTTCATTGATGTCGGCAGAAACTGAGAGCACTGCAGGTAGGTCGATCTCCAGCACTTCAACTTCATCGTCCAGGGCTCTTTCTACCGTTAGTGTGCTGTTCGTAGCCGACACAATCTTGCTGACGGCATTGATGCAACTGACATTAAGCAGTTCACCCAATTGCATGCCCACCTGTTGGGCGAATAGATCGCCCGAGCCATCGCCACACAGGATCAGGTCAAACTCGCATTGACGTGCTGTGCTAGCAAGAACACGTGCGGTTTGATGGGGCAGTAGTGCTTCAAATTGCTCATCGATCACTAGCGTCAGATCGTCAGGACCACGGGAGAGGATATCTTTGCGTGCCTTGGGATTATCCAGTGCTTTGCCGCCAACACTTAGGGCGGTGAGCTGACTGCCTTCAACCATAGCTTTAAGCTGTACACCGGCTTCGACGGCGTTGAGATCGAAAGGGTTAATCTTAGGGGCGGCCTTGTTGGTATCTAGCGAGCCGTCACCATTTACCGATATGTCTTGTTCTTCGGGGACCAGTTTATAGCAGGTAATAATTTTCATTATATCTCCAAATTATCAGTGTTTATTTATGGCCTAATCAAAACGATAAAATACTAATTCTGATGATCTGCTGTCGTTGAGTGAGACAGATGATCTAGAATTCTCATTAATAGAATTAAACATGTAGTCGCTACAGATAGACGATAAATAATTTGTATTTGCCATTCTGTTGATTGACTGTGGGGTAATTATAGGATCATAAATATTTAATCTGATGTTACACGCTTCACATTTATGCTTTGAATTTAATTTTTACCTGATAGGGTTTCTAACAGATATATTAGTCAGGCTAATATATCTAATATTTTTTAGTTTTATTTAAAAGGGTATAAGTATGGCTAATAAGATGGTTTAGCTTTTCTTATGACCAGTTAAGTCAAACTTATTCTGTCATTTTTAGATTTTCTAATAACCTATTTAGTATTTATTGTTAGTCGTCTTGATTCTAGATTTTATTATCGCCATCAAGTCGTAAGTTGTTGTATTTTATGGTTTTTCTTGCCTTGGGTTGTATGGCGTTAGCTGGTTTCACTATGATTTAAATCACTTTTTATTTCTAATTTGATATCGTGAGCACATGTTTTTTGTGACCGTGTCGATGATCAATTATGTCTTATAGATGTCATTTGAATGGTCTGTATTTATGGCTTTTTTATTGATTTTATTTATACGTGATAACGATCACTGAACAATAAGATTGCCTGCGTATTATTTAAATGCCTGCTAACCATTTAATTACTCGTTAATTGCGGTGTAATTAAAGTTGTGTGGTGAAACAAAATAAAAACTGCTTATCAATTGTATGTGGAAGTGTTTGGTCGAGGTCTGCTTGTCGATAAAACATAAATGTACGGATGAAATTGGCTTTTACCTATTGTCCTCCTAAAAAGAGGGAGATCTATTAAGATGAACGAAAAAACCATGGGATTTGATCTCGCAGAAGGGAAAAAGAAGAAGGTGACGATTGAACCTAAAATCTTTTTCCCTTCTCTGATTGCCGTGATATTGCTCTCTTACTTGACCGTAAGAGATCTCGATGCGGCCAATGTTGTTATCAAGGAAGTATTTCATTATCTGACCCACTCTTGGGGATGGGCATTTGAGTGGTACATGATTGCCCTGGCCATAGGTTGGGGTTGGCTGGTATGGGGACCCTATGCCAACAACCGTCTGGGTCAGGAAAAACCTGAGTTCAGCACAGGAAGCTGGATCTTCTTGATGTTTGCCTCCTGTACCTCCGCCGCCGTGCTCTACTGGGGCTCGTTAGAGGCATACTACTATCTGACCTACCCGCCATTCGAAATTCAGTCGATGTCGGTACAGGCCAAGGAGCTTGGTGTGGCCTATAGTCTCTTCCACTGGGGCCCCTTGCCTTGGATGGGATATGGCTTCTTTACCGTCGCCTTAGGTTACTTCCTGTTTGTGAAGAAGATGGACGTGGTTCGCCCCAGCGGTACCCTGGCCCCAGTGCTAGGTAAGCATCACAAGGGGATCCTCGGCACATTCATCGACAACATCTATGTGGTAGCACTAATCCTTGCCATGGGCACTAGCCTTGGTTTGGCGACGCCGCTGGTGACCGAATGTATTCAGTGGTTGTTCGGCATTGAGCGCACCATAGAAGTGGATACCTTCGTGATCTCTGTGTGGATCATCTTCAACGCCGTGTGTGTGGCCTTCGGCCTGACTAAGGGCATTAAGATCGCCAGTGACCTGCGCAGCTACCTGAGCATCATCATGCTGTTCTGGGTGTTCCTGATCGGTGCGACCAGCTTTACCGTTAACTACTTCACCGAGTCCGTCGGTGTGATGCTGGCTTACCTGCCACGCATGCTGTTCTACACCAGCTCAATCAGCGCCGACAGCTGGCCACAAGACTGGACCGTATTCTACTGGGCCTGGTGGGTCGTGTATGGCATCCAGATGTGTATCTTCCTGGCTAAGATCTCTCGTGGCCGCACAGTGCGTGAGCTGTGTCTGACCATGGTATTGGGTCTTACCGCTTCTACCTGGTTCCTGTGGACCATCCTCGGTAGTAACACTGTGAACCTGATGCACGAAAGCATCATCAACATGGGCCAGTTGATCCAAGATCATGGGGCGCCACGCGCCATCATCGAGACCTGGGCTGCCTTGCCGATGAGCACTATCACCATGTGGGGCTTCTTCATCCTCTGTTTCCTCGCCACAGTGACTCTGATCAATGCCTGTTCTTACACCCTGGCCATGTCGACCTGTAAGGGCGCCGACGCCGACAACGAGCCACCTGTGTGGATCCGTGTGGGTTGGTCTGTGTTGGTGGGGGTGATCGGTATCGTGTTGCTGTCACTGGGTGGGTTGAAACCCCTGCAAACCGCCATCATTGCCGGCGGGGCGCCGCTGGTGATCGTCAACATCCTGGTGATCATCTCTTTCTTGAAAGATGCACGTAAAAACAATTGGGCTTCTTAATGGGGCCCTCCCACTAAGCAGCCGTTAACTGTAAAGATAGGAATATACGATGGACTTTAAATTAACCGACGAGCAAGAGCTATTCGTTTCTGGTATTCGCGATCTCATGGCGAAGGAGAACTGGGAAAGCTATTTTGCCGAGTGTGACGAAAATAGCCAGTACCCTGAAAGGTTTGTCAAAGAGCTGGCCGAGATGGGTATCGATAGCCTGCTGCTGCCAGAGGAGCACGGTGGCTTCGAAGAGGGCATGGTGACCCTGACGGCGATCTGGGAGGAGCTGGGCCGCCTGGGCGCGCCAACCTATGTACTGTATCAACTACCTGGCATCGCCACTGTGCTGAGACACGGTAACCAAGATCAGATCGATAAGATCATGGCGCTGCGTGGCACGGGTAAGCAGATGTGGAACTCGGCCATTACCGAACCAAGCGCGGGTTCTGATGTGGGCAGCCTGCTGACCACCTACAAGCGTCGCAACGGCAAGGTCTACCTGACGGGTAGCAAGTGTTTCATCACCAGCGCCGCAGGTATCCCCTATGTGGTAGTGATGGCCAAAGATGCAGACAGCGAGAAGCCAATCTTCACCGAGTGGTTTGTCGACATGACCAAGCCGGGCATCAAGCTGAGCAAGCTACCTAAGCTGGGTCTGAAGATGGACAGCTGCTGCGAGCTGCAGTTCGACGAGGTCGAGCTGGAAGAGTCTGACATGTTCGGTATCGAGGGCAACGGCTTCCTACGTGTGAAGGAAGAGTTCGACTCGGAGCGTTTCCTGGTGGCATTGACCAACTATGGCGCGGCCTACTGCGCCTTCGAAGATGCGGCCAAGTACGCCAACCAGCGCGTACAGTTTGGCGAGACTATCGGTCGCTTCCAGCTGATCCAAGACAAGTTTGCTCACATGGCCATCAAGCTCAACAGCATGAAGAACATGGTCTATGAAACGGCCTGGAAGTGCGATCAAGGCACCATGACATCGGGTGACTCGGCCATGTGTAAATACTTCTGTGCCAATGCCGGCTTCGAGGTGATCGACTCCGCCATGCAGGTACTGGGTGGCTATGCTATCGCCGGTGAACATCGCATCAGTCGTATGTGGCGCGACATCCGCGTCGACCGCGTATCCGGTGGTTCGGATGAGATGCAGATCCTCACCTTAGGCCGCGCCGTGTTGAAACAATATCGCTAAGCGGGGAGGGTAGCGGCGCGGCTCCCAGCGTCGCTGCCCACGGATGGCGGTGTGATGGCCGCCGTCCTCCTCACACTCTATTAAGTTTGTAAATTCGCTACCGCATTGATGCCTTTGTATTAGTGCCGGGGACGGGTTTGTGTAAAAAAGGATGTTAGATATGTCGAAGAAGTTATTTACCCCGCAATTTGGTCCCCTGTCGGGCCTGCGTGTGGTGTTCTCAGGGATTGAAATTGCCGGTCCTTTTGCGGCGCAGATGTTGGCCGAGTGGGGCGCCGAGGTGATCTGGATTGAAAACGTCGCCTACACAGATACCATTCGCGTGCAGCCTCACTATCCAGAGCTGTCGCGTCGTAACCTGCATGCCCTGTCGCTCAATATCTTTAAGGATGAAGGCCGAGATGCCTTCCTTAAGTTGATGGAGACTACAGACATCTTCATCGAGGCCAGTAAGGGCCCTGCCTTTGCCCGTCGTGGCATCACAGATGAGGTGTTATGGCAACACAATCCTAAATTGGTGGTCGCTCACCTGTCTGGTTTCGGCCAGTACGGCACCGATGAGTACACCAATCTTGCGGCCTACAACACTATCGCCCAGGCCTTCAGTGGTTACCTGATCCAAAACGGCGACAAAGACCAGCCAATGCCGGCTTTCCCTTATACCGCCGATTACTTCTCGGGGATGACGGTGACCACGGCGGCCTTGGCGGCCCTGCATAAGGTACGCGAGACGGGTGTCGGCGAGAGTATCGATGTGGCCATGTATGAGGTGATGCTGCGCATGGGGCAGTACTTCATGATGGATTACTTCAACGGCGGCGAAGTCTGCCCACGCATGACCAAAGGCAAAGATCCTTACTATGCCGGTTGCGGCCTCTACAAGTGTGCCGATGGCTACATCGTTATGGAGCTGGTGGGTGCCATGCAGATCGAAGAGATGTTCAAGGATATGGGCATTAGCCACCTGTGGGCAACGCCTGAGATCCCAGAGGGCACTCAGCTTATCCATAGGGTGGAATGCCCATTTGGCGACGAAGTCGAGACCAGCCTGGACAACTACCTCAACGGCAAGACCATCGAAGCCGTGTTGGCACGCTTTGCCGAGCTGAAGATTGCCTGTGCCAAGGTGCTGACCATCCCCGAGTTGGAAGGAAATCCTCAGTACCAGGCGCGTGAGTCTATCACCGAGTGGACCAACATCGATGGCAAGGCCTACAAGGGCCCTAACGTGATGCCTAAGTTCAAGAACAACCCAGGCAAGATCTGGCGCGGAATGCCTAAGCACGGCATGGATACCGAGGCGATTTTGAGCGATATCGGTTATTCGGCAGAAGAGATCGCGGCGCTGAGCGCCAAGGGTCTTGCCAAGGTGTTTGAAGGTAAGTGAGGCAAGTGATGGATATCGTGGGCAGCAGAACATTAAGGTGCATGTGGCAGGAGCGTGCTCAGCAGTACAGTGATAACACGGCATTGATATATGAAGATGCTGGCGGCGATATCCGCACCTTTACCTATCAATCCCTGGACGCCCAGATTAACCGGGCGGCCAACCTCTTCCTCAAACAGGGAATAGCCAAGGGCGACAAGGTGGCGGTGCAGCTTTATAACAGCCCGGAGTTTATCTTCTGCTGGTTTGGTCTGGCCAAGATAGGCGCGGTGATCGTGCCTATCAACACCCAATATGTGCAGGGTGAGTGCAGCTACATACTGACCAAGTGTGACGTCACCGCCCTGGTGACAGAGCCAAGCTTTCTGCCTATCTATGAGGCGGTGGCGGCGAAGGGTCAAAGGCTCGAGCAGGTCTTGGTCGCCCGTGCTGCGGGAGAGCAGTTTGCGGGGCGGGTGAATTTCGATGATCAGTTAGCACTGCAGGCGCCAACTCTCGACCTGCATGTGCCGCTGGAAAGCGAAGACCCCGCGGAGATCCTCTTTACCTCGGGGACGACTTCTTTACCCAAGGGAGTGGTGCTCACCCACTGCAACCTGCAATTTGCCGGGCACTATACCGCCTGGCAGACCCGCTTGACGGCCAAGGACAGGTATCTCTCCATGATGCCCAATTTTCACATCGATTTTCAGTGCAATGCGGCCATGGCGGTGTTTACCGTCGGCGCTTGCCTGGTGATGTTGGAGAAATACAGCGCCCGCCGTTTCTGGAAGCAGATTTGCGACTACCGAGCCACGCTGACCCATAGCATGCCGATGATCCTGCGCACCCTGATGCTGCAACCCGTGGCCGAGGGGGAAGACCAGCATTGTTTGCGGGATATGCTGTTTTTCATGCATATCTCAGATCAGGAGAAGCTGGATTTCGAGACGCGCTTCAAGGTGACCCTGTTTAACTCCTACGGCATGACAGAGACCCTGGTGGGCTTGATTGGCGACACGCCCGGCGAGCCTCGCCATTGGCCATCAATAGGACGTCCCGGGCTGGGATATGAAGCCAAGGTGACCGATGAGACAGGGCGGGAGGTGGCCCCTAACCAGGTGGGCGATCTCTGGGTCAAGGGCGTGCCTGGCCGCAGCCTGTTTAAAGAGTATTACCAGGACCCACAGGCGACCCGGGCGGCGTTAGGTGACGATGGTTGGCTGCTCACCGGCGACAAGGCCTACGTGGATGAGCGAGGCCTGTTCTACTTCGTCGATCGCAAGAGCAACATGATCAAGCGTTCGGGCGAGAACATCTCCAGCACAGAGGTGGAGAACGTGCTGATGTCACACCCCGCCATCCAGGATGCCGCCGTCATCGGCATAGCCGATCCGATTCGAGATCAGGCCGTTAAGGCGTTTGTCATCTTCGCCCCAGGCCAGTCACTCACCCGAGAGGAGATCTTGGCGTTTTGTAGCGCCAACATGGCCAAGTTTAAGGTGCCCAGTGTGGTGGAGATCCGCAAGAGCTTTCCCCGCACCTGCACCTGCAAAGTCGATAAGAAACTGCTCGAGACCCGTTGAGGCCACGAGCCGTACAAATTTTTCCGTTATCACGCGATAACTTCAATGGAGTAGTAACATGAGCGAATCATTACACGTGACCCGTAATGGCAGCATCTTAGAGATCGTTTTAGACAGACCTAAGGCCAATGCCATCGATGCAAAAACCAGTTACGAGATGGGAGAAGTCTTCCTGGCATTTCGTGACGATCCCGAGCTAAGGGTCGCCATCATTACCGGTGCCGGCGCGCGTTTCTTCTCTGCGGGTTGGGATCTCAAGGCGGCGGCAGAGGGAGAGGCACCAGATGCAGACTTCGGCCCGGGTGGCTTTGCCGGTTTGACCGAACTGTTCGATCTCGACAAGCCGGTGATCGCCGCGGTCAATGGCTATGCCTTCGGTGGCGGTTTCGAGCTTGCTCTGGCGGCTGATCTGATCGTCTGCGCCGACAACGCTAGCTTCGCGCTGCCAGAGGCCAAGTTAGGCATAGTGCCAGACAGCGGCGGCATGCTGCGTCTGCCTAAGTTGCTGCCTGCACCTATCGTTAACGAGTTGATGATGACGGGCCGCACCATGGACGCTCAGGAGGCATTGCGCTGGGGTGTGGTCAACCGTGTGGTTGAGCAAGAAGCACTGATGGAGACGGCTCGTGAGTTGGCAAACGAGATCAGCCAGAGCGCACCACTTGCCCTGGCGGCCATCAAGGAGATCTATCGTGAGACTGGCGAGCTGTCGGTCGAACAGGGCTATGCCCACATCCGCAGTGGTCAGCTTAAGCACTATCCGAGTGTGCTGCATTCTGAAGATGCGCTGGAAGGCCCAGCGGCCTTCGCCGAGAAACGTGACCCTGTGTGGCAAGGCAAGTAAGCCGCAATAGACGCAAATTGGGATGGAGGTCGCCTAATAGGCGCCTCCATTTCTGTATCTTTATCAGCAAGATGAGACCGGATGAGCCTTGTGAATGGCGACGGTGAAACGAGCGCAGCTTGGGGGCGACTCAATCTAAGGCGCTTTAAGTATAAGGAGTTAGTCATGCCACTCGATCCCGAGGTAGCGCAATTTTTACAAGAGGTTGAAGATTCAGGGGCGCCTGCCTATGAGACGATGACGCCTGCCGAGGCCAGACGTCAGGAGCTGACGGATCTCGCCATCGCCAATGCGGGTAAGACGCCTGAGGCCGTCAGTGAGGTGATCCACAGTTTTATTCCCGGCCCGACGGCGGATCTGCCCGTACGTATCTATCGCCCCCTGGGCATAGAGGTGCCTGAGGCTGGCGCACCAGCGCTGATCTTTATTCATGGCAGCGGTTGGGTGGTGTCTAACATAGAGACCAATGATCACTTTAGCCGCGCCCTGGCCAATCGCACCGGGGCCGTGGTGATCGCGGTGAACTATCAGAAGGCACCTGAGCATAAGTTTCCTATTCCCATGGACGATTGTTACAACGCGACGCTCTGGGTGTTTGAACAGGCTAAGGCGCTGGGGCTGGACCCTAAGCGTATCGGTATCATGGGCGACAGCGCCGGCGGTAATCTAGCCGCCGCAGTGACCTTGAGGCTGCGCGATGAGATGGGGCCTCTGCTAGCCTGTCAGGTGCTGGTGTATCCGGCTGTGCATTATGGCTGGGACACGGACTCGGCAAAGCTTCACGGCACTGGTTATCTTTTGCAAAGAGAGAGCATGAAATATTATTGGGGGCATTATCTTCGCAGTCCGGCCGATGGACAAAACCCCTACTGCTCGCCCTTAGATGCCGCCAGCCATAGCTGTCTGCCGCCGGCGCTCATCTATACCGCCGAGTACGATCCCCTGTGTGACGATGGCTTTAACTATGCGCAGAAGCTAAAACTGGCCGGTGTGCCTGTGTCTTACAAGATGTATGAGGGCACGATTCACGGCTTTATCAAGATGTTGCAACGATTTACTCTGGCGCAGACCTTTCTTGATGAGCTGAGCGAGGCGGTAAGGCCGCTGCTGGCGCCTCAGGGAGAATAGCCGGCTTCGGCGATAGGGGCTCAACGAGCGGCGTGAGGAGTGGGGTTGGCCGCAGGATCTGCTGTCACCCCCCACTTAAGTTGCCGTCTGTGGTCGATATCACTAGCTCATGCTTGTCACTTAGTGATCTTAGTCTGATTACCGCAATGAATCAGTAATTTAACCTGGTGTTAACTTAGATATTGTGCGCGGCGTTACATCTTTTCTGCAGATCCCTTGTTAGCATTTTGATTCGGTTTTCGCTTTGCTAAAGAATCATGAACAATAATATTCCACTAAGAGCACTGCAGATATTTGAGGCATGTGCCAGATTAGAAAGTTGTTCCCTCGCGGCCAATGAACTGTGTATCACCCAGAGTGCGGTGTCACAGCAGATAAAGCAGCTGGAAGACTATTTCTTAGAGAAGTTATTTTACAGGCAAGGCGGAAAGATCAATCTTACCGAGGCGGGCATAGAGCTCAGAGAGCGCCTGGCACCTGTGTTTTACGATCTCAACAGCGTCTGCTCCAGCCTGGTGCAGAACATGGCGGGTGAGGTGAGGGTGCATTCCTATACCTCGCTGGCGGCCAGATGGCTGGTGCCTAAGATGGAGCAGCTTAGGCAGATGTACCCGGAGCTCAATATCAATGTTGGCATGTTCCAGAATGATATTGAGATGAGTGACATGATCGCCGATATCTTTATCGTCACCCGGGAATGTCAGGACGGTTATACCATCATCCCTCTGGTCACCGAGAAGCTGGTGGCCTTCTGCAGCCCAGATTATCTTGCTCAGTCACAGGGGATCAGCCTGGCGACCCTAGATCAACATTGTCTGCTCTATTCCAAACATAAAGACTATGGCGTCGATTGGGATACTTGGTTTAGAAACAATGATATCGCCATCAGTCCCAACCAGAAGAAGATCTTCTTCAATCACAACATGCTGGCAGTGCAGGCGGCTATCTATGGCCAGGGGATAGTATTGGGGCTAGAGCAGACACTCAAGGTGGAGCTGGACTCGGGAAATCTGGTGAAACTGGACCTGCCGACTTGTCTTTCGGGACTGACCTATTACATCGCCTACAAGACTTCCAAGAAGCGTGACGCGCGTATTATGCGTATCGTCGACTGGATCATCGACAACTATCCGGGGGACCATCCGGGAGATCGTACCTTGGCGCGTTAACCTTCATCCTATGGGGTAGCGCGGCCTTGGCCTAGAAAACAAATACAAATTTGTTTTAGGAGCTTAACAAGTAAGCAACTTTTGTTATGATGAGTTTCCATTGACTTATCACTCGCTTATCTCATGTTAAGACACCTGAAAACCCTGTTGCTCATCCTACTATCGCTTGTTTTTCTGCTGGTGGTCGGCGTCTATGTCAGCCTCAATCTCAGCCTGCCCAAACTCTCTGGCGAGGTTCAAACTAGTCAGATCTCGGCCAAGACCAGCATAGAGCGGGATCGCCTGGGCACAGCGGTGGTCCACGCCGAGAATCGTCAGGATGCCGCCTTTGCCCTGGGATTTGCCCACGGCCAGGACAGGTTTTTTCAGATGGATCTGCTCAGACGCAACTCTGCCGGTGAGCTGGCCGAGTTGTTTGGTAAGCCCGCCCTGGCACTGGATGAATCGCGCCGCTTCCATCAGCTGAGAAAGCGCGCCGAGCATATCTATCGTCATCTGCCCACCGCCCAGCAACAGCTGTTGCAGCGCTATGCCGACGGCGTCAATCGCGCGCTCACCGCCCAGTCGCTGCCCTCGTTCGAGTATCTTCTGACCCGTGCCAAGCGTGAGCCATGGCGACCCGCGGACAGCCTGCTGGTGATCTACAGCATGTATCTGGATCTGCAGGGCAATGGCCCCAAGCGTGATCTCGCCCTTGATCATGTCGAGCGCCGCTTCGGTCCGGAGATGCGCAGTTTTATCACCCAGACCTCAAATTATCAGGCGGCGCTGGATAACAGTCTGTTTCCATCGGATCCGCCGGCAATTCCAAAGCTAAGTCCAAGCGTCAGTCTACAACAGAGCACGGCCTCGACCCTGGCCCAGCGCCTGGCGGTGACCTTAGAGGAGCCCATCGAAGTGGGCAGCAACAACTGGGCGGTGACAGGCAAGATGACCCGCACCGGCAGCGCCATGCTGTCAGATGATATGCACCTCTCCTTCGCCGTGCCCATCATCTGGTACCGCGCGCAGCTAAACTACCCGGATGGTGAGGGCAAGGCGGTGCAGGTGACCGGCGTGTCACTGCCCGGCGCACCGGCGATTGTGGTCGGCAGCAACGGCAAGCTGGCCTGGGGGTTTACCAACGCCTATATCGACACCGCCGACTGGGTGGCGCTGGACAAAGATGAGCCGCTTGAGGTGGTCCACGAGACCATTAAGCTGCCAAAGGGGGAGCAGGACTATGCCATCACGCTGTCGCGCTTCGGTCCGGTTCGCCGCCTGGGGGAGCAGGCCTATGCCCTGGCCTGGGTCGCTCATCAAGAGTATGCGGTCAATATGGAGCTGATGGCGCTGGAGCAGATAGATAGTGTGCCCGAGGCGATGGCCAAGGCCAGCGGTTTCGGGATCCCGGTGCAGAACCTGATGCTGGCCGATGATAAGGGCCACGCCGCCTGGCAGCTTGCCGGCGCCGTCCCTGCGCGCACCAATAGCAGCGATATCGCCCTGCCAAGTGAGGAGATAGCCTGGGATAAGTGGCAAGAGAGAGACAAGGTGCTGCCGTCGCTTCAGGATCCCACTAGCGACAGGCTGTGGAGCGCTAATGCCAGGGTGATGTCGACCCAAGAGGCAGAGCGTTACGGCGATGGCGGCTACGCCCTGGGGGCCAGAAGCGCGCAGATCCGCGACCGGCTGCTGGAGCAGGAGCTGTTCGATGAGAGCGACTTCTATCGCATTCAGCTCGATAATCAGGCTCGCTTCTACCGTCCCTGGCAGGCTTTTCTGTTGGAGAGCTTGATGCGCGAGCCTAAGCGTTTTGCTAAGGATATAGTGCAGCTGCGCGACTGGCAGGAGTGTGCCTGCGCCGAGTCGGTGGGCTTCACCCTGGTGAAAGCGTTTCGCAGCCAGATGTTAGACAGCGCCTTTGCGCCGGTGGAAGCCGAGCTAAATAGCGCCCAGTTGAGTCTCTCTGTGCTCAAGCGTTACCTGGAGCCCGCCATCTGGCAACTGGTCAAGCAGCAGCCTGCCGACTGGCTGCCACAAGATGTCGCCAGCTGGGATGAGCTGGTGATCGCCAGCTATGTCACCGCCCGCGACGAGCTGCTAGATAAATACAGCGAGGATGGTGAGCTGAATGCGCTTAATTGGGGGCGGGTGAATACGTTAGCGATACAGCATCCCTTTAGTCGCCAGTTCCCGCTGCTGAGTCGCTGGCTGGATATGCCTAAGGTGGCTGGTTTTGGCGATACCTTCATGCCGGCAGTGCAGCGCAAGAGTTTCGGCGCCTCCCAGCGTTTCATCGTACAGCCAGGTTATGAGGAGCGAGCCATCATGGCTATCCCCGGTGGTCAGTCGGGCCACCCCTTGTCGAAATACTACCGCGCAGGCTTTAGCGAGTATGCCCGCGGCGCGGCGACGCCGCTGCTGCCGGGAGAGATAGAGGCCAGGCTGATCCTGACTCCGAGCCAGGCGCAAGACTGATTCATAGGGGCTAGGCAATAGATGTATAAGCCGACAAAAAAGCCACCCTGGGGTGGCTTTTTTTTGATCTAGCTAGAGTCCGAGTTAGCCGATGGTCAGGCTCACGCCAGCGCCACTTGCGGCTTGTAACGCAAGAGCTCGCCAGGCAGCTTGATCCCCTGTGCCTTGATGGCGTTGACCCGCGCCAGATAGGCGGCGCCATACATCAGGTGTTTGGCCAGATCCACAGCATGACGCTTGCTGTAGTCATCCAGGTAGCTGCCCTTGGCCCACTGGTTGAAGGCGCCCAGCGCGGGACCCGCCCAGATCTGATAGTCCATCTCGCGGCCCTGCTCGCCGGTGTTCGACCAACGGCTCGACAGCCCCAGATACCAGCGGAAGATCAGCGCCATCTTACGCTTGGGGTTCCCCTCGGCGCGCTCTATCTGCTTAGGATCGCGCTCATTAAAATGAGCGACTGTGCCGGCCCAGATCTCATCTAAACTGGCGCGAAACACCTGTTTCTCCAGCTTGTCGCGCTCATCGACAGGTATCGCCTCTATCGAGTCGTAGCGGCTGTAGATCTCATATAGCTTGTTGGCGCGCATGGGGAATAGGGTGCCGCGCTTGACCACCTGCAGCTTAACGCCCATCTCAAACATGTCGGCGGCCGGTGCCATGGTGACATCGGCCATCTCTGTGGTGGCCAGCAGCTTGCGGGTGTGCTCGCTGGCGCCCGCCTCGACACAGGACTGGTTGATAGAGCCTGTCACTATGTAGGCCGCGCCCATGTTGAAGGCCGCCAGGGCCGCATCTGGAGTGCCTATGCCACCGCCACAGCCGACGCGCAGGGGCGTGGCATATTGATACTTGTCCTGGATCTCCTCCTTGAGTGCCAAAATGGTCGGCAGCAGGGTCACCAGAGGACGGTTATCCGTGTGGCCGCCCGAGTCCGCCTCCGCGGTGATATCGTCGGCCATGGGCACAGCCTGAGCCATCTCCATCTGATCATGGGTGATCAAGCCCTCGTCTACTAACTTTTGCAGCATCTTTATAGGCGCTGGCTGCATAAACTTCTCGGCGACCTCGGTGCGGCTTACCTTGGCGATCACCTTGTTGCCTATGACGATGTTGCCGTTGGCGTCGCGGCTCAGGCCTGCGGCGCGATAGTAGACGATCTGCGGCGTTAGCCCCAGGAAGGCCGAGGCCTCGACCGTGCGCACCTTATGCTTGAGGAAGAGCTCGACGCTGCCGCGCTCCAGTGCAGGCTCGCTCGGGCTGTGGATCAGGTTAAACATGTAGGGGCCGTTTGGCAGCGCGGTTTGGATACGCTCGATCGCCTGCTCGACCCGGCTGGGGATGAGTCCCGCAGCGCCGAAGGAGCAGAGGATCCCCGCCTTGCCTAGGGCGATCACTAGTTCTTCCGACGAGATGCCATTGGCCATGGCGCCGGCATAGTAGGCGTACTTGACACCGTGCACCCGGCGAAAGTTGCCATCGCCCAGGCTCTCAGTGCCCAGGGCCGGGGTGAAGGCGCTGACCGGGTGGCCCGAGGCCTGAGCGCCCGAGCCTTGATTATTGGTCATCAGGCTCGCCTCGGTGGCGATGCCCACACCTAGGTCGCTGTCGTTGACCAGGTAGCAGGCGCGGCTGAAATCTTTGAGCGCAGTCGCCATGGCGGCCCTGTCGAAGCTTATCTTGCTGTCGCTTACCTGCCAGGGCCAGGGAGAAAGCTGCTCGTTTGTGGTAGTCGGATTCATCTAATAAAAGACCTTTTTCGTCTTGGGCGACCCGGGAACATGCCTGTTTTGTTAGGCATGGCCCGCATCGACCGATTTTCTTATGTTGCTCAATCTATGTGTTTCTATCGTGCTGTCTACATCTTTGTTTGTGCTTAGGCTTCTTCGATGCAGATGGCGATGTCGCTCACCTCGTAGATCCGCAGACCATCCTTACTCAGGCTGGCATTGCCGGTGATCACCAGTTTGCCTGTGTCCTCTTTGACCGAGGTGATGCTCACATCCATCGACATCTGTTTGTTCAGTGGGTTGATCTGACCACGATACTTCCACTTGATGTTGGAGAGGATCTGGCCAAATTTCGGATTGGCGAACCCGGCGCCCAAGTCTTTGCTGATGGCATAAGTCTGCATGGTTTCTATGATGGCTTCAACGCCTAATGAACCCGGCATCACAGGATCCTGATGGAAGTGGAACTGGAAGAACCAGTCGCTCGGATCTATGGTGCGCTCGGCGTAGAGGTAGCCCAGGCCGTGGGTGCCGCCGTTATCGACGATCTCGACGCTGTCGATAAAGTTGAGCTGACCGCCCGCCAGACGATAGTGAGGCTGGCCCGCTGGCGCGTTGAAGTGGCGGCCGCCCTTGTCCAGCAGATCGACCCGAATATCCGGTGTAATACCCTTGGCCTGATGCCAGGGCTGAGTGGTCTTGCCGTTGTCTAAGCCTAGCTGATCTTTAAGTGCCTCGGCCTTGAAGTAACCGAAGACGGCGGTGCCGCGATAGAAGGGCTCGCCATCTGTGCTCAGCTCGAAGCTGAAGCTCTGGATGATATTGGTGCCCGCCATCACGGTAGAGAGCAGGCGCGAGTCGTTGACTATCGTCTTGCCGCGCAGATCCACCTTACGCAGCAGTTCGCCGCTGCCATCTAGGTTACGGAAGAAGAGCTCGAGACCTGGGAAACCGAGGGTAGTGCCCATGTAGCCCGAGATGAAGCCGTTTGGCTGCAAGGCGATCTCCATCATCACAGAGTAGGGCATCAGCGCCTGATGACTGTTGGCATCGAAATACCAGGCATCGCGTGGCACCTCATACTCGGCGATACAACTGGCGGGACGCTTGAAGTCGCCGCGCTGACCATTGACCTCTATCACCCGGGTGGTGAGCTGCAGATCGCCGCAAGGCGTACGCGGCGGGATCATGCCGCGGTAGATGGCGAACTCAGGGCCGAAGCACTTCTCGATATCGCCAGTGGCGAATTCGAACAGGTGATAGGGGGTAAAAGGCACTGTGTCGGGTACCCGGTTAGGATAGTCAGAGATGACAGGCGCCTCCACATGCGTTAGCGGAATTACCCCCTTGTTGGGTGTGGCGTTGAGATCGGGGATCTGAGCCATTAGCGGTGCATTGGCTGATGCACCTTGAACCTTTTTGACTTGTGTCGCCTCGGTTGGCTTTTCGTTGGTAGATTTAGTATCGAGATCCGGATAGCGGGTACACTCAGCTTCCTCTTTGATCATGACCCCCAAATTCTGGAAGTCGACCACCACCTTGCCATTTAGCAAGATATCGATATTCGCCTTGGCAAAGGGGCGTGGGCTGAAGCCTATCTCTGTCACCTCCATGCGGTAGGTGAGACGGGCCGATTGCGGGATCACCTGGCCGCGACAACGCACCTTCTGCGAGGCATTTTCCAACGGCTGGAAACGACCGTTTTGGGTCTGGGTATGCATGCCAAGGTGCAACATGTAGAACTGCAGCAACTGACCACACCCCTCGGCCATCAGTGAGCCGGCCATCACCTGATCGTCCTTGAAGTGGCAAGGGAAATACCAGTGGTTAGGCTCCAGCTGCTTATGGCCCTCGACCAGTCCAAGGCCCCAGGCGCCGCCGTTTTGTTCTACCTTGCTGACCTCTTCGATCATCAAGAACTTCTCCGAGGCGAAGCAGAGCGAGGGCTGAGCAGGTCCAGCATGTGAGGGACCGAAACAACCTTGGATATCGGCCGACAGCAACTTGTGGATGTCGCCATAGCTGAACTGGGTGCGCGGGCAATCCAGGAGTGGGTTAAAGGTCTGCTTGGTGGCGCGGCTACGGGCCAGCAGCTCCTCCTCGGTGCGGATCACCCCTTTACCGTCAGCCAGCTCGGCGTCGGTGAAGAAACCGGCGCAGCCGCCATCCATCTTGAGTATCATGGTATCGCCAACGAAACACTCGTAGGAGAAGAAGAACAGCAGGGTATCGCCATTGCGGGCGAAGTTGTTGATCTTAATCTCATATCTTAGGGTATCGCCACCACGGGGCAGATCCCCTAAGAAGGTGAGGGTACAGTCAAGCAGGCGATAGACACGCTCGCCCTTGTTTTCGAAGTCTATGCCCAGGTAGCTAATTAGCATGAGGTCACACTGACCCGATTCCACCGCGACCGCCCAGGGGATCTGACCGTCCACCAGGTAGGGGGCGTCGACGGGAATGTCGTATTCCGTGGTCATGGTGCTGGGCTTATATTCGCCCAGTTTGGCGTCCAGCTTGGTGACCCGTGATACCAGCAGATAATCTGTGGTGGGCAGGCGCACCCGGCGCGAGTAGCCGTCGATGACGCTATAGTCGGGGCCGAATACCTTGGCGATATCGCCCTCGGCGTATTCCACCAGGTCGTGATAGTCCCAGATGCAGGGCTTATGCTCGGGGACGGGCGCGCGGTATGGCGCGACCAGATCATGCGTTGGCCTAAGTGGCATCTGGGTGACGCTTGAGGCCGAAGCTGGCGTCGATGGGCTACCTATGGCTTGGGCCAGTTGCTGCTTAAGCAGCAGGTCGGCCACTTTCAGGCCTGATTCACGGCTCTTGAGGAAAGCTAGATGGGCCTGACGCACCTTTTGTTGATTGTCATGAAAGGCGCTGAGATCAGGGTTGCTGATCGGTGAGCCTGGTGGCTTAGCTGAATGCTGGGTCATAGTGGGTAAGTTACCTGTTGCACCGCCTGTCATCGACGGCGTGGCAAACTGTGATGCTTGAGTCGTGTTCGAATTAACCTGGCCTAAATAGCTTACAAGCTTGGCCACTTTTTTCGGTTTAGTCTGAACTTGTCCATTGGCCGCGGCCAACTTATCTTGCAGCGCTGACAGTTGCGTCAGCGGCTGAGTCAGTATGTGTTCTATGATGCCGCGTCCACCCAGGGTGACCCGCTTGATCAGGCTACGCCCCTCATGGGTAGTGAGATCTTGGTCTAGCCTTTGGGTCAGCGCGCTGCGCTGGGCGTGGGTTTGAGTAAGGTGCACCAAGGCGCTCTGATCTTCGCTGAAGTTGGCGACCAGGGCGTTGCCTGCGCTTTCTTGTGTCATGCGCAGCAGTGTGGCGATAAGGCTGGTCATGCCGGCGGCGGCAAAGCTGTGGCCCAGTTGTTGGTCGCTCTGCATCAGACGAGCCTGCGCCGTAGGCAGCTGCGCTATCAGCTGTTGGGGCTGATGCTGGCTGCAAGGCGCCACACTCATCTCGACCAGTGAGATCTGCTCGGCATCTGTGCCATTGAGAGTCAATAGCTCATCGCACAGGCGCGCTAATTGGTGCTGAGGACCAAAGTTGAGGCTCTCTATCTTGCCATAGGCTTTAGCGCTACGCTGGCTTTGGTGGGTTGTGGTTTCCAGTACCAGGGCGCCGGCGCCTTCCGCCAGTCGCCAGCCGTTTGGATGGCTCTGACTGGCCACAGGGGCGATGGCGTTTTTTAGCATCACCTGCTCCAGGCTACCACAGAGATCGACCGCGGCGATCACCACGGCATCAAGCTGCTCCTGCACCATGATATTTTCCGCCACATCCAGGGCGCGGCCCACAGATTGCTCGCCAGCGGAGATGGTGAAGGCCGGACCGCTGAAGTCCCACAAGGAGGCGATACGCGAGGCCATGATGTTGCCGATAAAGCTGGTGTATTGGTTTAGCTTGGCGGCGTCGAGCACGCTGTCCATCGCTAGGGCCTCAAGCTCGCGATATTGGCTGTCGCTCAGGCTGGCCCCCATGGCATCCAGACTCTGTTTGAGCTGAGTGTGCAGGTTTACCCGGCCGCGGAACTGGTGCAGTTCCAGCTCTGTCTCCATAGCGACCAAGACGGCCACTCTTTGCCCTGGCTGTAACGCTGCGTCGCGTATGGCTTCGTCGGCGACTTTCATCAGCATCAGCTGTTGGCCGATAAGGCGATCGTCTTCATTGGGGGGCAGTTTAAAGCGCAGGAAATCCAGCTCGAAGCTATCTACATAGGCGCCTTGGGGAGCCGAGTCCAGGCCAAATTGTGCTAGCAGTTCTGGGTGCTGATCTAACCCTTTCCAGCGCGCTGGTGGCAGGGGCACAAAGGCCTCTTGCTCTTGGCGAATACAGGTGTCGAGGGCGTTAATGCTGCCAAGTGGGCCGAGATGCGCCGCAATGCCACTGATCACAAATTGTGGTGTCGAGCCGTTGTGACAAGGCGCAGTTAACTGCGGCGATGTCGCTGTGGTTGAAGGCTCGCACTCTGTGGGTGTATAGGACTCTAACAACAGATGAGCATTACAGCCGCCGAAGCCAAATACCGACACCCCGGCTAATCGCGCTGCGTTATCGACCTTAACCGGCCAAGGCGTCACTTGACTTGGCAGGGTATGAGCGCCAAATAGGCCGTTTGGCGACTCGATGGCCTCACTGAGGTTGATGCTTGGGGGCAGCAGGCCCTGATTCATGGCAAAGATCATCTTCATGATCCCCGGCATGCCCGCGGCGGTAAGTAAATGCCCTAAGTTGGACTTGGCCGAGCCTATCATGGGCGGCTTCGCACCCTCTAGCCTAGGGGCAAAAAATTGCTCCATAGAGGCCAGCTCTACCTTGTCTCCCAGCGGGGTGCCCGTGGCATGGCATTCGATCACTTCAATCTGTTTAGGATCGACGCCACTGTGGCGATAGGCACGCTCGAAGGCCTTTACTTGCCCCTTACTGTTGGGGCTGAGCACAAACTGTCCCTTGCCGTCGTTAGACAGGCCGATGCCGCTGACGATGGCGTAGATCTTATCATTATCACGCTCGGCGTCTTCGAGGCGTTTGAGTGCCAGAACTCCGGCGCCTTCTCCGGCAAACAGCCCCTTGGTATTGCGATCGAAGGGGGCCGAGAAGCCGTGCTCTGGATAGGCGTGGAAGATGGAGAAGCCCATGTTGATGAAGAAGGGATCTGCGCCGGACACCGCGCCCGCCAACATGAGATCGGCCTTGCCCGTGTTGAGATAGTCGCAGGCCAGCTTGAGCGAATAGACAGAGCTGGCGCAGGCGGCATCCAGGCTAAGTTGAACGCGCCCAAGGCCAAGGGCATCGGCCACTAGCTTAGAGGCGTTGTGGGCGATGGCACCGTTGGCAACGTCTAAGGTGTTGGCTGCGGGGCGATGGGCGTTATAGTCGCTCAGGCTGAAGTCTGGGCAGGCCAGCTTCTGCTTGAGGGCTTTTTCTACCGCCTTATGGTAGAGGGGCAGAAACAGCTCATTCGATTTTGCCGTAGGGAAAGAGAGGGTGCCCATGATGATGCCGCAGCGTGATAGCTGAGGAGAATCCAGGGCAATGCCCGCATCGAGCAGGGCATTGCGACTGGTGTCCAGCGCCCACAGCAGGCTATCGTCCATCCCTTGGAGCTGCTCGGGCGGCAGTTTATAGCCATAGGGATTAAAGTGAAAATCTTCAATATACCCGCCCTTGTCGCAGTAGAAGCGATCGGCTTCGCCCTGCTCGCCGCGATAGTCGGCTAAGTGGGCGCCGAGCTTGTCATCGCTGAGTTGGGTGCGAGAGTCGCGTTTGTCGAGCAGGTTTTGCCAAAACTGCTTAGGGGTCTTGGCGTCTGGGTAGAGGTTTGCCAGACCCACGATGGCAATCTTGCCATGACCTTGGGTCTTTGGGGGCACTTGTTTGGCAGAAGGCGCTTCATTTGAAGGCATTAGACTTCCTCTTGAAATAGGGGATTGGCGAGCGGTGGCTCACCTTGAGCGCTGCGCTGTTGCAGCTTAGCCAGTTCACGCTTGAGTCCCAGTTGCAGCACAGTGAGGCTGACGGGAACTCTGTGGCTGATCAGTGTGCCCAAGGCTTTGAGCAGGGTGATCACCTCGTTTGCGCCGCGGGCATTGACCGGCACGCTGACATGAGGTGTCTCGCTGGCTTTTAGAATTTTATCTATCAGGGTGCAGTTTTGTCTGTCGGCACCGACCTCGACAAATAGCGCAGCCCCCTGATGGGTTGCGCTCTGGATGAGCGACTCAAAATCGAGGCGGTGGCAGAAGGTCTTGGCTATCGAGGTAGCGATAGCTTCGGCGCTCAGGGACTGAATTTCGTTGACGGCGCCATCTTGGCCATCGATGAGGCTGGCGGCGCTGATAAATTTGACCGGATGCTCGGCGGCCTCGGCCATGATCGCCTGATGATAGAAGGCCTGCACCTGCGACTGCAGGCTTAAGGCTGGTGGCGTATGCATGGCGGTGACGCGGTTGGCGGCTATGCCACGTTTACCCAGTTCCTGTAACAGGGCCTGGCAACTGGCCTGACAGCCAGCGATCACGCAGGTATCCCCCTGGGTGATGGCAAGATAGACTCTGGGGTAACGCTCCAGCAAAGGCTGAATATCATCGCCTTGGCATCGCACCAGAAAACTGTTCCATTCGAGAGGATCCTTGTCTGACAGTTGCCAGTGACGACGAACCGCCTTGAGCGGACCTGAGATCTCCTCGGTAAACAGGGGCTCGCTCAGGGTCTTATCGATCAAGCTATGGGGATCTTGCCACACATCCAGGCTGGCCCACATGGCGGCTTCACCCATGGAGTAACCCAGGGCAAAGTGCGGCTGCACTGCAAATTCATCCACCAAGAGCTTGGTCAGCAGGTAGCTGGCGCCCACACCGGCAATGGCCATCTTGCTTAGAGGGATCTGCTGAGTGTCGGCCTTATCTTCTTGATAGATCATATCGGCCTGCAGCATCGCCTTGAGATCCCCTTGCTGCTGCAAGCGGCTAAACAACGCCGGAAAGTAGCTATGTAGCTCATGCAGCATATCAGGGTAGATGGTGCCAACGCCGGGATAAACGAAGGCTAGCTTGGCCTGACCCAGCGGCGCGGCGCTGAAGTAGCTACCCGATGGCGTGCGGTATTCCCCTTTCTCCTTACAGATTTTGGCCAGCGCCTGGCTCATGGCGGTGATCTCCTGCCCAAGCGCCTCGATACTTATGGCCTGTAGACAGATCACAAAACGTGTCGGACCGCTGGTGACAAAGGCATCGAGATTTTGCTGCATCAGCTCAATGATCGCCATCTCGCGCGCTAAGGGCTCGGTCTGTGATAAGGCGAGCTTATCCAAGGCCGCCGCCAGGGCCCAGAGACCTTGGTTGAGCGCGGCTTCACTGCTACCGGGTAACAGAAAGAACAGCTGGCTGGCCGACAGTAGCGAACGCGCCTTGAGCCGGCCTGTGCCCTGTGTCAGCACCATGGCCAGATGAGTTTGCGCTTTCCCTTGTGCTTGCTGAGGCTGGGTATTCTCCAGGGTAAGCGTCGCCACTCGTCCCTGATAGGGCTCGGTAAACCAGTAGTGACGCCGAGTATCTGAACGCCTAATGGTTCGCTGTGCAATATCAGCGATCAGGCGACACAAGGCGTCGAAGCCCTTGTTCATATCATCGATATGCGCTCTGCATTGGACACTATCCGGTTGGCGTTTGGCCTGTGCCAGCGCGCCTTGCAGTGCACTGTTCTGGCTTTGACCATATTGCAGCGCCGCCAGATGGGCATGAGGGTGCAGCTTGTGCTGCGCCGCCTTGAGCGCTGGCATCAGCAGCATAGTTTGCTGGGCGCCTTGCAGGCAAACCAGATCGCCTGTGGCGACCCAGCTCACTGCCTGCTCCAGCGTCTGAGCCAGCTTATTCTCAGTCTGCTCAGCCTCGGTTAACTTAGGCTCAATTTGGTCAACTTGCAGCTCACGAACTGGCTGATTGGCTAAGGTATCGGGCAAGGCTGAATCTTTTGGCAACAGCAAGAGGGCTACCCGTAGTGGAGTAGCGCCTTCGCTGTTAGCGTTAGCATTGCTTACCTTTTGGCCAAACTCCTGGGTCACTGCATCGCCTCCTCGTTGGCCGTTTCACCGCGTGCGCCGTGCGGCACGAAGGCGGCATTGAGGGTTGAGCTGATGGTGATCCTGGCCCCTTTCATCAGGGCGCTCAGGCGGCCATCTTGATGGTAAAGCGCCACATCGGCCGTCAGGCTTCTGCGATTGCTCTTGTCAACGTTCAGCTCGATATAGCCGGTTTCGCCGCCGTGCATCGGCTGCACACTGATGAACTCGTCGATGGCCGATGGCAAACTGGCCGCCCCATAGCTGAGCCTTGCCCAGACCAACATGGCTTGGAGCAAGAGATCCTCGGCAAAAGGCTGACAGCCTGCGCTGCTTAGGCTAGGTACAAACTCGCCGCAGTCGGCTTCGCGCACCTGGGGCAGGCTAACAGAGGCGAGAAGCCCCTGCTCATCGAACCTCACAACCTTATCCAATCCCTGCAGTCTTGGCCCATGAAACAGGGTGCCGTCACTGTAGAGCGTGCTGGCATCGGTGACCGCCTCGCCACTGTACAGCCCCTCGAAGGCCTTGATTGGCGCCGAGCTGTCCTCGCTATCCATCAAACAAAGGCTCGCCTGGTACTGCGGCCGTCCCTCGCTGCTTATTAAGGCCTGAATGGCCGTCAGGCTATCGCCCTTATATTCAGGGGTTAGCGTAAGCACTAAGGTTTGCGGCGCTTCGGTATCGAAGATAATGCCTTTGAGCAGCTTGTAGCTGCGCACCTTTACCGGGGCGCCAATGTGCGCCCGAGCGGCTTCACGCATCCATTGGATAGCACAAACCGTCGGTAATACCGGGTTACCGCCGATCACATGGTCTGAGACAAAGGCCATGGTCGCGGGCGTTAACTGGCGCGTTAAGGTGACAGGCGGCAGCGGATGCTGTGCGACGTGCACCTCATCCGCATCAGGCTTTTTTACTGAGCTTACCTCATTGGCTTTAGCTGTGTTGCCTTGCATGTCGCTGCCGATTAACAGCTGCACGCCGCTGTGACCCAGTAGCTGGGTGGCAAACAGCTCGGCACCCGCCTGCAGTGGGATCACATAGACGCCGCGATCGACAAACATCTTCTTCAGCGCAGGATTGACCATGCCGCCATCCCAAGGGCCCCAGTTAAAGCTCATCACCTTGGTCTGCTCGTTTAACTGAGTCAGTTGCAGTGCCGCCTTGTTGAGGATCTCGTTGGCCATGGCGTAGTCGCTCTGGCCCGTGTTGCCATAGAAACCCGCCGCCGAGGAGAAGAGGGCAACCAGCTTGAGCTGGGCGGGATCGATCACGCTTAGCAGCGCCTTAAGCCCTGCCACCTTAGTGCCGTAGACTCGCCCAAGCTCATCTAAGGTTTTGTCTTGTATGTGTTTATCGGCCAGTACGCCCGCACCATGGATGAGTCCTGTAATTGGCGTTAGCTGATTGATGGCGCCGAGAGCCTGCTCGATCGCCTCGGCCTTGCTGACATCCATCGCCAGATATTCAGCCGAGGCACCCACCGCCTCGAAGGCGTTGAGGGCGGCCTGGATCTCAAGGCTGCTCTTTACCGGCCAGATGAGGGCATCGACCTGCTTAGGCGTCGGCTTGTCACCGCTAGCCATAATATGGGCGATTGCGGCCTGCTTAAGTTCGCCGATAGTCTTGCCTTGGGCCCATTCTGGTAGATCCTTCGCGCTAACATGTTCGCTGCGACCGGCTAGGATAAAGTGCGACTGGCAACGCTTAGCCAGTGCCAGGGCACATTCGAAGGTCACCCCTTTTGCACCCCCGGTCACCAGTATTTTATCTGAGCTATCTAGCTGGGATTCTGCGGTTTTTATCGCCGCTTCACCCGGCTGTAGCCTATGACGGCACAGTTTGCCGCCGGCATCGACACTGATACCGACCTCGTTGAGACCGCTGTCGCTGTCCATGAGTTCCGCGAGCAGGGCATCGCCCAGCTGCGCCGCGCTCATCTCTGGCGCTAAGTCCAACGCGCGGCAGAAGATGCCTGGCCACTCATGACTCAGAGTCTTGGTGAGACCCGAAAGCGCGGCCTGATTGAGTTCGCTCTTGGCCAGTTGCTTAGCATCCAGGTAGCCGAAGCCGCCGTCGATACGACTGACGGTGACAAAGCAGCGACGACCCGTCTGCGCGCTCAATGGCGCCTGCAGATGCTTGGCCCAGAGGAACGCCGAGCTCAGGTGGCTAAAGCCAGCGTCGCTCAGTTGTAGCCCTGAGACAGCGTTGGCCTCCTGCTGAGGCTGTAGGTGTACAAAACCTGCAATGTTACCGTGGTCTGCGCTAATTCCTGCTATCGCCTGCATCACATCTTGCTCAGCCAGTCCTTCTGGCTGCCAGCTGGCGATGGCGCTGCTCAGCGGTGACTGAGGCTGACCTTCTGGCAGGCGCAAAACTACGACCTTGAGTCCCTTGTTGCTGAGTTTCTCGGCCAGTACCCCGGCATTGTGGCCATCGTCTTGGATCACCAGGGTAGCATTGGCGGCGAAACCCTCGGCATCAGGCTTCGCCGCTTCAAGCTTTTTTAGCGCGACCTCGCTGTGAGGTGGCAACTCGACCAGCGGCTCGGCGGAGATGGCTTGCACCTGGGTAACCGAGACACTCTGCTCCTGGTTGCCCGTCGTTTCTGCCAAAGCGCCCGCGGCGGTTTGTTGAACATGAGTGCCTGCGGCGGGCAGCTTGCTATTCATATAAGCGACGATTTCACCCAGGGTGCGGCACTCTGCCAGATCTTCTGGGCTGAGGTCAGGCAGTCCCGGCAGTTCGTCTTGAACTGTGCCTAAGATCTCGACCCGTTTAATGGAATCGATGCCGAGATCGGCTTCCATATCCATCTCGAGGGCGAGCATCTCGGTTGGGTAGCCTGTCTTGTCGGCCACCACGCTCAGCATGGTCTGCTGTACCTGTGTTGATGACAGGCTATCAGTCGCAACAGAGCTTTGAACCTCTGGGCTGACTGTAGCGCCTGCGGCGGCTTTTGAAATGTGAGCGCCTGCGGCGGGCAGCTTGCTATTCATATAAGCGACGATCTCTCCCAGGGTGCGACACTCGGCCAGATCTTCTGGGTTGAGATCCGGTAGTCCCGGTAGTTCGTCTTGAACTGTGCCTAAGATCTCCACCCGCTTGATAGAGTCGATACCTAGGTCGGCTTCCATGTCCATCTCAAGGGCCAGCATCTCAGTTGGGTAACCTGTCTTGTCGGCGACCACGCTCAGCATGGTTTCTTGGACTTGTGTCGAAGACAAGCCAGCGGCGGCTTGCTGAATAGGTGCACCTGCGGTTGGCTGTTGGCTGTTCATAGAGCCCGCGGCTTGCTGAACATGAGCGCCTGCGGTGGCTTGTTGAATATGAGCGCCTGCGGCGGGTAGTTTACTGTTCATATAGCTAACTATCTCACCCAGGGTGCGGCACTCGGCCAGATCTTCCGGGCTGAGGTCAGGCAGTTCTGGCAGCTCGTCCTGCACAGTGCCTAAGATCTCCACCCGCTTGATGGAATCGATGCCGAGATCGGCCTCCATGTCCATCTCAAGCGACAGCATCTCGGTTGGGTAGCCTGTCTTGTCGGCCACAACTGTGAGCATGGTCTCTTGGACTTGTGTCGAAGATAAACCGCTAGTAGCTGTGTTTTGAACCTCTGGGGTAGCAACAGCGCCTGTGGTGACTTCTGAAATGAGAGTGCCTGCGACGGGTAGTTTACTGTTCATATAGCTAACGATCTCACCCAAGGTGCGGCACTCGGCCAGATCTTCCGGGCTCAGCTCAGGCAGAGCCGGTAGCTCATCCTGAACCGTGCCTAAGATCTCTACGCGCTTGATTGAATCGATGCCGAGATCGGCCTCCATGTCCATTTCAAGTGAGAGCATCTCGGTAGGGTAGCCTGTCTTATCGGCCACAACTGTGAGCATGGTCTCTTGGACTTGTGTCGAAGATAAACCGCTAGTAGCTGTGTTTTGAACCTCTATTGTAGCAACAGTGCCCGCGGCGGCTTGTTGAGTTGCGCCAGCGGCGGTTTCTGTAATGTGAGCGCCTGCGGCCGGCAGCTTGCTTTCCATATAGGCCACGATCTCATCCAGGGTGCGACACTCGGCCAGATCTTCCGGGCTGAGCTCGGGCAAACCCGGCAGTTCATCCTGCACTGTGCCTAAGATCTCCACCCGCTTGATGGAATCGATGCCGAGATCGGCCTCCATGTCCATCTCAAGCGACAGCATCTCTGTGGGATAACCTGTCTTGTCGGCGACCACCTCAAGCATGGTCTTCTGAATCTCGTCTGCACTCGATTTTGCAGCAGTGCTTGGGGTCGCAGGCACAGGCGCCTGAACCTCTGCGGTATGGACTGGTGCTGCTACGACAGGAGTCTGAGGCGCCTGTTGCACTTGCTGAATCACTGGTGCCGATGCCGCTACAGGTGCGCTCTGGACGGCGGGCGTCTCTGCTGGCAGAGATTGAGGCTGAATAACAGGCGTCGCTAGCGGCGCGGCTTGCACTCTAGGCGTTAGCGGTTGACCGCCTTGTCCCATCAGTTGCAGGGCGCTTTGATTGCTCTGGGCCTGCATCTCGAGGAACTGAGTATGGCTCTGTAACGTCTGCGCCTGATGTTGGTGGAACTGCTCCATGGCGCGCTGCAGACTTTCAGGGATCGCCACACCGGCGGCGGCCATCTGTGCCTGCGCCGTCATCAGCTGAGTGACTGTCTCACCATACTGCTGAGGTATGGTCAGGAACTGTTGATGCAGCTGAGCCGTCTGTTGCTGGGCGGCGAACAGTGCCGTCAGGGCATCATCGCCAGCGATTGTCTGTAACGTCTGGATGGCAGGTGTATTGATGACTGAGCCATGAGAGTCATTGGCCTGTGGCGCTAGGGCTGCGGGGATCGATTTTTCCACTATCTTCTCTACTTCTACAAATTTTTCGACAACTTTTTCGACTTCGACCAGTTTTTCAACTTCCACTATCTTCTCTTGCACTCGGGTCTGTGGCGTGATGGTGCCCGTGTTAAGGGATTTTTCCATCTTTGCCAGGGTCGCCGGACTGATGTAGTTTGTCGCGTTGAGCGTGATATTCATGGGGGAGACAGGCTCCGCCTGGGCCGGTTCGGCTTGGTACGGGTCTATCTCATCCAGTGCGATGCCGCAGACGGCAAGCTGCATGGCGCCCTGACGAAGTTGCAGGTCGCTATCGCCCTTAGGATTAGGGTTGAGGCTGATGGTGCACAGGGTATCTAGCTTGTCGCTAAGGGTGTTCTCCACCAGTTTCTGTAGAATATTCTTCGGGCCAAACTCGACGAAGACGCGCGCACCATCGGCGTACATGGCCTCTAGCTGCTCGCTAAAGCGCACAGATTGCAGCATGTGCTGCTTAAACTCATTCTTGATGGTCTTGGCGACATTGGCGTAGCGAGCGCCGCTGGCGTTGGCGTACACAGGCAGCGCCGGTTTGGCAAACTTCACTTTGTCGATCGCCTCGGCAAACGGTGCCTGGGCGTGGCCCACCAGTGGCGTATGGAAGGCGCCGGATACCGGCAGGGCGATCGCCTTGAAGCCGAGCTCGCTAAGGGCCTTGGCCGCTTGGGTGGTCGATTCGGTTGGGCCTGCGATCACCAGCTGGGTCGGCGCGTTGTAGTTGGCGACCTTAACCCCCTCAAAGGTTTCAAGGGTAGATTCCAGTCGAGTCAGATCCTCGGCGGTTTTGGTGATGATGGCATACATGGTACCGCGATCGGCCCCCTCGGCACTTGGGCTGGCCATGGCATCGCCACGGGCGAATGTCAGCTGGTAGTAGTCTTCGAGGCCTATTACCCCGGCGGCGCACAGGGCGCTGAGTTCACCAAAGCTGTGGCCTGCCACCATGTCGGGCGTGAAGCCGGCTTGCTTGAGCAGGGTGTATTGTCCCATGGAGATGGCGCCGATGGCGCTCTGTGCATTAGCGGTATTGGTCAGTAGTGCCTCTTGTGCCTTGCGCTGCTCAGTCGTGAAGACTGGCACCGGGTACACCAGTTGTGACAACGGCGTCTTATCCTGGCTGGCAAACACCTTGTCGGCTATTACAAATTGCTCGCGCATCTCAGGGAAGTGGCAGGCAAGCTCAAGCCCCATATTGAGGTATTGGGCGCCTTGTCCGGCAAACAGCGCCGCCATTTTAGGGTTAGTCAGACTGCTACTGCGATAGTGCAGGCCGCCAGGCAGCGACCAGTGGGCCTCATCGCCCGCTTCCAGGCGGCTTAGCGCCTGATTAAGTTGGGTCTTGAGGCTGTCTGTGTCGCTAGCCACCAGGCCAAGACGCGGGGCATTGGCGTCAAGCGCGCGCAGCGGATGTTGAGCGGCCAGGGCATAGAGGGATTGTTGTTCTGCGTCTGCAACGAGCTGCCTGATGGTGGCGATAAGCCCCGTCTTGTCGGCGGCGCTCAGTAGCAAGCTTTGAGGCACGGCGCGCTGGCGGAATTGGGTCAGCTTGCCCAGATCCCTGCCGTGGTCACTCTGATACTCCTCAAGCACGAAGTGGAAGTTGGTGCCACCAAAGCCGAAGGAGCTGATACCTGCGCGGCGCGGGGTGCCGTCGGGGCGTGGCAGCCAGGGGCGCGTCTCGGTATTGAGATAGAAAGGCGAGTTGGCGATATCCAGCTTAGGATTGGGCTGGTCCACATTGATGGTCGGCGGTAGCACCTTGTGGTGCAATGCCAGCGCCGCCTTGATAAGCCCGGCGGTGCCAGCGGTCGACTTGGTATGGCCAATTTGCGACTTCACCGAGCCCAGGGCGATATGCTGGGTCGTCTCGCAGCCTTCGCTGAACACAGACTTGAGGCCGTTAAACTCGGCCACGTCACCGGCGGCCGTACCCGTGCCGTGGGCTTCCATTAGCCCTAGGGTATGTGGCGGGAATCCGGCATCGTCGTAGGCGCGTTTGAGCGCCTTGGCCTGGCCTTCGGGGCGCGGTGCGTAGATAGACTTAAACTTACCGTCCGACGAGGCGCCTACGCCCTTGATCACCGCATAGATGCGATCGCCATCGCGCTCGGCGTCTTCTAGACGCTTCAGGGCCACCATGCCTATCCCTTCGCCTATCATCATCCCCTTGGAGTCGATATCGAAGGGCTGCACCGTCTCGTTGGTGGTGAAGGCTGGCGTCTTGGAGAAGCTCATATACATGGAGGGGGAGTTGTCGGTACAGACACCACCGGTGATCATCATCTCGGCGCGGCCGTCCACCAGTTCACTCAGGGCCATGCGCATGGCTGCCAGCGAGCCGGCGCAGGCGGCGTCGACGACGCAGTTCATGCCGCCTAAGTCGAAACGGTTGGCGATACGCCCGGCGATCACATTGCCCAGGGAGCCCGGGAAGGAGTTTTCTTCCCAGTGGACATATTGGTCCTGAAACTTCTTGATCAGCATCTCGCTGTCGGCGTCGCTGATGCCGCTGTGCTTGAACACCTTCTTGAGCACTGGATATTGCAACCTGGCGTTGAGGCTGTGGCTAATCTTCTGACCGCCGCCCACACCTAGGGTAATGCCTATCTTGTTTCTGTCGTAGTCGCTCGGTAGCTTGGCATCGGCGAGCACCTCTTTAGCAACGATGAGTGACAACAGCTGTGAGGTGTCGGTCAGCTCTAGGATGTTGGGCGGCAGGCCAAACTCCATAGGGTTGAAGTTAACCTCGGGCATGAAACCGCCGCGTTTGCAGTAGCTCTTGTCCGGCGCGCTCTTGTTGCTGTCGTAGTAATCGTCGACCTGCCAATGGGTGTCTGGCACCTCGGTAATGGCGTCAATCTTGTCGCAGATCAGATCCCAAAATTTGTTGAGATAACGTGAGTTGGCAAAGATGCTCGCCATGCCAACGATGGCAATGGGCATATCTTTCAGACGCTTGTTGAGGCGCTGATCGCTTGACGTCTTTGATGTTTCGGTCTGGCTCATTATGAGTCTCCGCTTGCTACCTGATGCTCAGGTATCTGTATGTCAGCGCCGGGTGTTAGCTGTGCCATGGTGGCACCTGGGAAGCGCTGTAAGAAAGTGTGATAGTTGCGTACCAAAAGCTTACGCAGATGAAACGGCCCCTGACGAAGCAGATGGGTGATGTATCGCTTGGTGGCCTGGGTGTTACCGTCTTGATAGATATCTAAGTAGATCCAGTCGCTGTGGGGATCTATGCCCAAAAGTACCGAGCTTGGCTCGGCGTCCGCCAGTTGTGGCGGCAGGGTGAGCGAGGCCACCTGCAGCACTGTGTCGCCGTCGGCCTGTGGCAGCGCCAGGGTATGGGCCAGGGTCTCTGGATTTAAGGTATAGGTGACAATATCGCTGCCCTGGGCGATGGGCAGCTGGTTGAAGTAATGATCCGGCACCTCGGGACGCTCGATGTTGTGGATGCGCGATACCCCGTAGCGTTTGAGGCAGCGGGCGAGGCCGGAGCGGGACACATTGGGATTGATAAATTCCTGGGTCACCTTGAGCAGCCTGTCCAGCGGCATCTTCAGCTGGTAGCGCAGCCCCACGACCACATACTCCTGCATAGGCGTTAGCGTGGTGTTGAGGTGGTGAGGGGTGTTGGGCGTGTCCTCGATGGAGTCACGTCGACGCCATTTACGCACCGTTGCTTCGCTGATGTTGAGCACCTTTGCCAGCTGGCTCACCGGTAGTTTCGATTCCTGGATAAATTGACGCATCTCAGGGGTGGTGGTGGCATTCTTGTGCCTATATTCACTGGCGCTGAGTTTTCGCGCCGCGGTTTGCGAGTCCCGGCGCTGCGTCTTGTGGTTAGGCTTCTCGAGCATACTGGTTAGGGCGTTCCATCAATAATCTATTGGGACAAGCGCTGTCGCGGTTCGCTGCTAGCCTGCATAAGCCCGCGTTGTCCGTCTGAACTGACGTTAATAGAGCAGCAGACTACAGTAGCTTGAGGGCCAATACAATCACCTGGGACTTAAAAGTCTTCGACACCGACTATTTTAGCTTACATATGTTCGCTGTTTGTGACAGGCGTTAGCTAAATTAACCCTGTGAGTTAAAGCGTGATCTCGATCAAAAGCAAGGCAGGGTGACAGGCCTATACTGGTTGTTAATAGACCGATCACAACACATTGTTTTTGTTTGCAGCAAACACGATTTTAGTGGCAGGGAAAGAGGTCGTGGTGCTGTTACCTATTGATATAACAGATCAAAGGAGGCCGATATGGCTGAGTTTACCACGGAGCAGATCCGGAATCTGGCGGTGCTCGGACACACTGGGGCGGGTAAATCCACTCTGCTCGAGGCATTGCTGTTCCAGGGCGAGGCGATCGCCCAAAAAGGCAGGGTGGACAAGGGCACAAATCATGCTGATTTCACTGCCCAGGAAAAAGACCACAGACATAGCCTAGAACCTTCCTTCCTCAATCTCGATTTCGACAATCATCACATCAATTTCATCGACACCCCGGGCCTGCCCGATTTCTTTGGCCGTGCCTTGTTGCCGCTTAGCGGCGTGGAGTCTGTGCTCTTGGTGATCAACGCCGCCACCGGCATAGAGACCATCACCCAGCGCGCCTTCGAGGCTGCAAGGGCACAGGGTAAGGTGGTGCTCATTGCGATTAACCATATCGATGGCAATGGCGCCAATCTGGCGGGCTTGCTCGATGAGATCCAAACCAAGTTCGGTCATCGCTGCCTGCCGGTGAATCTGCCTAACGCCGCCCTGGATGATGTGATCGACTGTTATTTGCATCCGCAGCCCGAGTTGCAGGGCGAGGCCCTGTTCCACGATGTAGCCAGCGCCCGCGATGAGCTGGTGGATACTGTGCTGGAGGAAGACGATGAGCTGATGGCGCTGTATCTTGAGCAAGGGGAAAACCTTACGCCCGAGCAGCTGCATGCCCCGCTGGAAACCGCGCTGCGCATGGGCCATCTGGTGCCTGTCTGTTTCACCAGCGCCGAGCAGCAGGTGGGCATAGGCGCGCTGCTGGAGCTGATTATTAAACTCAGTCCCAATCCATTAGAGGCCAACCCGCCCCAGTTCATCAAGGGGCAAGGGGAATCGGCCCTGCCGGTGGATGTGACCCAGTCCAGCGAAGATCACGCCCTGGCCTATGTTTTTAGGGTGGCCATCGATCCCTTCTTTGGTCGCATGGGAGTGTTTAGGGTCTATCAGGGCACCATCTCTCTGGGGATGAAACTGTTTATCGGCGATGGTCGTAAACCCATCAAGGTGGGCAACCTGTTTAAGCTGCAGGGGGACAAGCAGATCAGCGTGAACTCTGCGGTGCCAGGCGATATCTGCGCCATCTCTAAGGTGGATGAGCTAACTGTGGGCGCCGTGCTTCACGACAGTCACGACGAAGATGAGTTCCACCTGCCTGAGTTGGTGCTGCCACAACCTATCTTCGGTCTTGCGGTGTCGGCCAAGCGCCGCGGCGACGAGCAGAAGATCGCCGAGGTGCTCAACAAGCTGGTGGTGGAAGATCCTAGCCTGCATATCGCCAAGAACGAGGCCGAAGGACAGACGATTCTACAAGGTCAGGGGGACTTGCATCTGCAGATCGCGCTGGAGAAGGCCCATGATCTCTTTAACGTGGATATGGAAACCGATGTGCCCGCGGTGGCGTATCGCGAAACCATCACCCGCAGCGCCACGGCGCGTTACCGTCACAAGAAGCAGTCTGGCGGTGCCGGTCAGTTTGGTGAGGTGGAGCTCACCGTCGAGCCGCTGCCAAGAGGCGCAGGCTTCGAGTTTGTCAGCAAGGTGGTGGGTGGCTCTGTGCCGAGCCAATACATTCCTGCGGTCGAGAAAGGGGTGAAAGAGGCGATGAACGGCGGCGCCGTGGCGGGCTTCCCTATGCAGGATGTACGCGTCTCCTTGCTGGACGGTAAGCATCATAGCGTCGACTCGAAGGAGATCGCTTTCGTGATGGCGGGTAAGAAGGCCTTCCTCGATGCCGTGCAGGAAGCCAACCCTGTGATCTTGGAGCCGATCGTCGAGATGCAGGTGCAGGTGGCTCAGGAGCATGTGGGTGACATTACCGGGGATATCAGCGCCAATCGCGGCATCATCTGCGGCACTCAGGCTCAAGGCAATGGCAAGGTCGAGGTGGAAGTCGAGGCACCGCTTGCCACCGTCGACGATTACTCGACCCGGCTGAAATCCTTAACCGGCGGCGATGGTCAGTTTGCCATGACCTTTAGCCGTTACGATGTGGTGCCGGAACATGTGCAGAAGGCATTGGTCTCGGCGGCAAAGGCCCACTAAAACTCGATCAGGCATTAGCGTTATTTACTGCTTTTGAAACATGAGTTATTGAAAATGAACCTTGATGATTGAATCAAGAAAATGAGTCGCAAGAAGGAGAACTAAGTTCTCCTTTTTTCTTGTGCCAGCGCTATGTTGCATTAGCTAAATACCCCGACGCTTATTGCACTCGCTGAGTCTTAGCATTAGCTTGGTCGCATCATAGATTAATCTAGCAGCGGGAATGAGGAGTGGGTATCGATGACGGTGGTCAGTCGCGACAACAGTGAGCACTATCTTTGGGGCGAACAGGATATGGAAGGCAAAGCCTGTGATGGCTGGCATCTGGTGAAGCGTCCTGCGCTAAGCGTGATTCAGGAGCGGGTACCTGTGGGCAGGGGCGAGCAGCGTCACTACCATAAGGTGGCGGAGCAGTTTTTCTTTATCCTGTCGGGCACGGCACTGCTTGAGGTGGAGGGGATCGAGCATAGACTCACTGCTCACCAGGGGATGCATGTGGCGCCGGGTCAGGCTCACTGCCTGCGCAACGGCGGCGAGCAGGTGCTGGAATTTCTGGTGACCTCGACACCGCCAAGCCATGGTGACAGAGAAAAGGCCTAGGAAAAAGGTTTAAGTAAGTTAAGAGTGAGGGAAAGAAGCGGGTCACACTTTCGTTTGTTTCCTTTTAAGACAACAAGTTATAGTCTAAAGTTTTAGTGTTTAGTGCGGCATTTGAGCAATTGTTGGAGGCGTCGACATGGATGGAGCGAGACCTTGGTTAGCGGGCATGCTAGGCCTTGCCCAGGTGTGTATGGCACCAATTTCAGCGACAGCCGAAACTCTGGCTGCTGAGAGTTTGCTTTCAGAGGCTAGGGTTGCCGAGACTGCGGTTATAAATAGTAGCGACGCCCTGGAGGCGCGCGAGATAGTGCGCCGCGCCGACGAGCAGATGCGCGGCAAGTCCAGCTATGTGGTGGCGACCATGAACATCGTGCGCCCGGACTGGACGCGCTCCATGAGCATGAAGAGCTGGACCAAGGGGCAGGAGCTGTCGCTGGTACTGGTGACGGCGCCGGCGAAGGATAAGGGCAGCGTGTCTCTCAAACGCTACCGTGAGATGTGGAATTGGGTGCCCGCCATCGAGCGTATCATCAAGATAGCTCCCTCCATGTTGAGTCAGTCTTGGATGGGCTCAGACTTCACCAATGACGATCTTATCAATCAGTCCTCCATAGTGGTCGATTATCGCCATCAGCTGGTGCAGCACGAATCGATCGAGGGGGATGACTGCTTCGTCATCGATGCCTTTGCCAAGCCAGACGCGCCAGTGGTCTGGAGCCGTATCCGTCTGTGGATCTCGAGTCGCGATTATTTGCAGCGTAAGGTGGAATTTTTCGACGAGTTCGATGAGCTGGTAAACACCCTGACCACCTCGGGTATTCAGGAGATGGGCGGGCGCATCTTAGCCACCAAGATGGTGATGATCCCGGCCGATAAGCCGGGGCAGCGCACCGAGCTTATCACCCATGAGGCGGCATTTGATTTCGAGATAGATGATGATTTCTTTTCTCAGCAGCAGATGAAGGCGCTGCGGGACTAACACAGAGATAAATCTAAGACGCTAAGCCTAAGCTACAAAGACATAGGTACAAAGACTTAGGTACAGAGACTTAGATACAAGAATAGGGGTGAGGCATGTTGATTAAGCTGGCGTGGCGCAATCTCTGGCGGCAGAAGCGGCGCACCCTGCTGACCGCCTTCGCCCTGGCGCTGGCGCTGTTTCTCTCCCTCTTTATGCGCAGCATGCAGGAGGGCAGTTACGAGCACAATATCGACAACAGTGCCCGCTTCTCTACCGGCCTGATCCAGCTGCAATCTCCCGAGTATGCCATCACAGAGAGCATCGAAGACCTGCTTCCCGGCGATGATGGCTTTATCGCGCCGGCCAAGGCCTTACCCCACATCAGCTACGCCCTGCCCAGAATCGAATCTTTCCTTTTGGCCTCCAGCGAGGAGCGCTCCAAAGGCGTGCTGGTGTATGGCGTGCGGCCACAGCTTGAGAGCGACTATTCGGGCATAGATGACAAGCTGGTGGCTGGTCGTTACTTAACCCCGGGTGCCCAGCAGGTGCTGCTGGGACAAGGATTGGCGGAGTATCTGAAACTAGGTGTCGGCGATGAGCTGGTGCTCTATGGTCAGGGCTACCATGGTCAGACGGCGGCCGGTGTCTATCCTATCGCCGGCATACTGCATTTCCCCTTGGCGCAGCTGGACAATCAGTTGGTCTATATGCCCCTGAGCGCGGCCCAAGGCTTGTTTTCAACCGGTGATCAGGTGACCTCCTGGGTGCTGCATAGCGACGACTTGGATGAGGTGGCGCCTCTGACCGAGAGGCTTTCTGCGCTTTATGGTGACAGGGTCAAGGTACGGGACTGGCAGTCGCTGGCCCCTGAGATGGCGCAGCAGATCGCCCTGGATAGGGCCGGCGGCCTGTTTATGATCTGCCTGCTCTATCTTATCGTCGGCTTCGCCCTGTTTGCCACCATCTTGATGATGACACTGGAGCGCAGACGGGAGTTTGGCGTCATGCTGGCGACCGGCATGGCGCGCCTGACCTTGCTGCGCCTGGTGATGATAGAATCCTTGTTGATCGCCGCCTTGGGGACGGCCTTGGGGCTCGGGGTCAGTAGCGTGGTGATAGGTTATTTCTATTATCATCCCATCTCTCTGACTGGCGAGACCGCCAAGATGATGCTTGAGATGGGCTGGGAGCCTGTGATGCCCATGAAGGTATCGCTGGCGCTGGTACGCAATCAGGTGTTAATTATCCTCAGCTTGATGGCGCTGTGCCTCTGTTACCCCCTGTGGCGCACCCAGCATCTGGTGGTGGTGGCGGCCCTCAAAGGAGGCGATGATGAACAAGGATAGGCCAGTCTGGCATCCGCCCATGTTGGCCCTTTTGGCCTGGCGCAATCTGTGGCGTAACCGCCTGCGCACCAGCATCATGGTGTGCGCCATGGTGTTTGGCCTGGTGGGCGTGGTGGTGATGTTAGGCTTCATGACGGGCATGTACGCCAACATGATAGATAACGCTGTCGCCTGGCAGACCAGCCACCTGCAGGTGCATAACAAGGACTATCTGCTCGACCCGGATATCAATAGCCAGATACGCGCGCCAGAGCCCGTGCTGGCTAAGCTTAGTGAGATCCCTGAGGTGCAAGGTGTCTCGGCGCGCTTTGTGGTGCAGGGCATGCTGGCCTCACCCCGGGCGAGTCGCGGCATTCGCATCAATGGCGTCGACCCTGTCGCCGAGGCCTGGGTGACGCCCATCGCCGACAATATCACCCAGGGTGGCTGGCTCGAAGCAGGTGGACGCCACCCCATAGTGATCTCGGAGAAAACGGCGAGCCGCCTCAAGTTAAGGCTGGGCTCCAAGGTGGTGCTTACCTTCAGCAACGCCGATAAGGCGGTTAGCGGCGCGGCGTTTCGGGTGGCGGGCCTCTATCGCTCCCCCTCCAGCACCTTCGATGAGGCCAACGCCTATGTGCGCCGCGCCGATCTGACCGCGTTGGCGGGGCTGGATGGCGTGCATGAGATCGCCATTCGCCTGACAAAGAGCGATAGTCTGGATAATAGCCGCGCCAGGGATCTTGCCAGGAGGTTGTCGAGCGTGTTGGCGCCCCAGAACAGGGTGCGCGACTGGCAAGAGATCCAGCCCATGCTGGCCACCATTATCGCTCAGATGGACACCAGCAACGCGGTGATTCTGCTGATCTTCATCTCGGCGCTGGGGCTGGGAATTGCCAACATCATGTTGATGGCGGTGTTTGAGCGCACGCGGGAGTTTGGCGTGCTGATGGCCATCGGCATGGTGAAGCGCAAGATAATGGGGCTGATCCTGCTGGAGTCTCTGCTGCTTGGGCTGACGGGGGCGCTACTTGGCCTCTTGCTCAGCATGTTGGTGATAGCGCTGCTGGCAAACACAGGCATCCCCCTTGGTAACATGGCCGATGGACTCGGCGCCTTCGGGGTGTCGACCACCCTCTATCCCCAGGTCACCCTCGGTCAGTATCTCTCAACCCTGGCGATGGTGGTGATTGTGAGCCTGCTGGCGGCCCTCTATCCGGCGCGGCAGATAGTCAAGCAGCGTCCGGTAGACGCCATGTCGCAGAAGCATTAGGGCCAAAGGAGTCAGATATTTAATGACCATAGCGATTCAAGCATTAACTAAGATCTATAACCCCGAGAGTGACTTTCCGGTGGCGGCGGTAAAGTCTTTGGACCTCACCATAGCCCAGGGCGAGTTTGTCGCCATAATGGGCCCCTCGGGCTCGGGCAAGACCACGCTGCTGAACATGATAGGTGGCATAGATACTCCCAGTAGCGGAGCCGTGTTTATCGACGGCGAGGATATCACCCACCTGAGCGAGCAGGCGCTAATCGCCTTTCGCCGCGACCATGTGGGCTTCATCTTTCAAGACTATAGTCTGCTGCCGGTGCTGACGGCGCTGGAGAATGTCGAGTTTGTCATGCAGCTGCAGGGCCACAGCGAGGACGAGTGTCGTGAGCGGGCCATGGCGCTGCTCACCCAGGTGGGGCTGGCAGGTCAGCAGGATAAGATCCCCGCCAAGTTGTCGGGCGGGCAACAGCAGAGGGTAGCCGTTGCGCGGGCTCTGGCTCCCAGGCCGAGGTTTGTGATGGCCGATGAGCCCACCGCCAACCTGGATGCCAAGAGCACCGCCGAGCTGCTGGATATCATGCAGTCGCTCAATGAGCAGGAGGGCACTACTTTTATCTTTTCGACCCATGATCCCAGGGTGATCGCCAGGGCCAAGCGGGTGATCGTATTCGAGGATGGTCGCTTGGTTGAGGATCGTCGCCAATGAATCGGGCGGCTGAGTGCTTATGCTAAAGCTAGGGTTAAGGCCAATGTTGACTGCCACCCTCTGCCTTTGGGCGGCTGTGTTAAGTCTTGCGGCTTTAGCCTCGCCCATTCCTGGCGTTACGCCAGAGCAGCCCTGGCAGGTCAAGGGCTATGTGAGTTATCTCGGCTCTGTCATTGCCCCGGCCGAGGGCGAGCAGCTGTGGGACAGCCTGCTGCATAATCGTATCGACGCCGAGTATCGCTGGCAGTCGCTCAGGGTGAATGTTGGCCTGCGCAATCGCCTCATGGTCGGGGACAGCGGCAGGCTGCCTGGATACGGTGACCTGCTCGCCTGGGATCCCGGTTACTGGGATCTGTCGGCCAACTGGCTAGATAGCGACGGCTGGATCGGCAACAGCCAGTTAGATCGCGCTTATTTGAGCTGGCAGTTTGCTGACAACTGGGAGCTGGTCGCCGGGCGCTTTAGGGTTAACTGGGCCATGAGCACCCTGTGGAATCCCAATGATATCTTCAACGCCTACTCTATCTATGATGTCGACTATGCCGAGCGCCGCGGGGTCGATGCTCTTAAGCTTAGCCGCCAATTGGGTTACGCCAGCCAGCTGGAGTTTGTCTATAGCCAGGGGGCAGATAGCGCAATAAATGATGTATCGATTGGCCCCACTAATCGTCAGTACGCCGGGCGCTATCTTGGGCATAACTTTTTTGGCTATGACTTCGGCTGGGATTGGCAGCTGATACTCGGCGAGACCCGTGATGACAGGGTGTTTGGCGGCGGATTCGCTGGCGATATTTGGGGCGCGGGGCTGCGGGGCGAGGTGACCCATTTCGATCCTATAAATACGTCATACGTGGCGCCTGTCGATGCCCAGTCTAGGACTACGCAGTCGCTCGCAAGCGCGACACAGATACTTGAGGCCAGTACTGTGGCGACCCTGGAGATGGATTACAGCTTCGCCACTGATGCCAACTGGCGCATGCTGGGCGCCGCCCTCTATATCTCGTCGCCCCTGAGCGTCGACAGTGCCTTGCTCTACCTGAATTTGCCGCTCTCGGCCCGTACTTTGAGTTTCACCACCTGGACCTATTATCTGGATCTGGGTTTTGATCTGACGCCGCTCAGTCGTCTCAGTGCCAATGCCAGCTACTATGATGATGACTCCTTTTTTGTCGGCTTAACCTACCAGTATTCGCTGGCGGATGACTGGCAACTTAGCCTGATCGCGCAGCGCTTCGACGGCTCGAACGCCAGCCTGTTCGGCCAGTCGGCTTCCACCTTGGGCTACCTGCAGCTTATGTGGAGCTTTTAGTTCGCCTGTCTAATCCTATGCTTAAGGCCTTGCTTGAACGACTCCTTTTGAACGATTCCTTTTGAACGGCGCCGCTTGAAAGGCTCAGCTTAAAAGGCATGTGTGGTACTTCAAAGCCTGAGATGCTAGGCTTGGGCCTCTTATCTTTTCTCCTCCTCTGCTGGACATTAAGCGCAGGAAATTAATCGAGTTGAACATGGCCGCCGGCGACGCTATCCCCCTACATCTTTATCTGTGCCCATTGAACCTGCCGGGACTCAGCAGCGAGCTGCAAGCGCATCTGCTCAATACCTTACCTTTGGATGAGCAGCAGAAAGTGATGCGTTATCGAATGGCGCCGGCGAGGGAGAAGGGGCTCCTGGTCAGGTGCTATCTGCGCGCGCTGTTGTCAAAATCTCACACCCAGTTAATCCAAAGTTCGTTAAACCAAAGCCCGTTAAACCAAAGCCAATTAAATGCGAACATAGATGGCGCTATCGCCCCGAGTGAGTGGCGCTTCGATTATTTGGATAAGGGTAAGCCCGTGCTCAACAAAGCTTTTTTTGCGCGCAGCCAGCTGGTGTTTAACCTGAGCCACAGTGGCGACTATATGTTGCTGGCTATCGCTCAAGCGCCGCAGCTGGAACTCGGGGTCGATATCGAGCGGCTGAGGCAGAACACCAACATTCATGCCATCCTGAATCATTACTTCACCTGCCAGGAGCGAGAGGCCTTGCTGGCGCTGCCGAGCGCGCGTCAGCGTGAGCGCTTCTTCGATCTCTGGGCGTTGAAGGAGTCCTACATCAAGGCCAAGGGGCTTGGGCTGGCACTCTCGCTCAAATCTTTCTATTTCGAATTGAGCGAGGCTCGGCGTCAGGCGCTAAATTTTAAGGGGCTAGATACCAGACAAGCCAGACTTGAGCAGGCGGCGCGCCTGTTTATCGTTAAAGAAGATTCTCAGCAAACGGATTTAGGCAATGACCCACAACAGGCTCAACCGGCTGCGGGCTGGCAGAGTATGTTGTGGCAACTGGATGATGAGTATCGCTTCGCGTTGAGCCTCTCATCGACAGATCCGCTAGATTTACGCTGTGAGATGGTAAGTGCACAGGCCTTGTTGCCCGAGTGATAAGCCTTACCAGGCCAAAGGCTTCACCCGAGCTAAAGATTTCAACTGAACCAAAAGCTAGCTTGATATTTACCGCTAAAAAAAGCGGGAAGGCCGAGGTTTTCACCTGTGGTTTTCCCGCAAAAGCTGTTTTTACTCAGGGAGTATTGGCGCCTATCGCCCGCTGCGGGCGATAGGAAAAGGGCTTAGTAGTTTGCCTGGAAGGTCAACCAGAGTTTGTCTGTGTCGTTAGAGAAGGCATATCCAGCGTCGGCGCCGCTGAAGCTGGCGTATTTCACCCCTAGGCTATAGTGCTTGGCGAAAGGATAGGTAGCCGAGACGCCCCATTCCTTACCCATGTCCACATCGCCGTAGTCTGAATCAAACTTGTGGTACTTGGCCAACAGTTTCAAGCCTGCAACCTTTGCGGTGAGGATCACATGAGTATCTACGATACCGTTTTCCCAGTTACCCTTGCCGCCGAAGAGGAACTTATCTGTCCAGCCGTTAAAGGCGTGTAGTGTGGCCAGTGGCGTGATAAAGCCCGCCTTGCCATCGTCAGAACCCAACACCTCGTAGCCCACTTTCGCGCCGAAGGCATCGAAGTTTACGCCAGCCCCCAGCTTATAGTAAGGCGCCGAGTAGCTGACAGGGTTGTCGCCGCCTTCAGACTGCTGCGCGTACTCCGCCTCGTAGTTGAACTTGAGTTGATCCAGCTTGATATCGCCAGTGGCGCGCAGACCATAGGTATCGGTGGAGAAGGCGGCCACATTGACGTTGTCGATAAGATAGGCGTAACCACTAAGCTTAACGAAGTCTAACCCTTTGTAGTTAACGTTAACCAGGTGGGTCTTGTTCTTGTGCTCATCCTTGCCAGAACCTTCCGGGAAGATACGATTAACGTTATTCACATAGGCGTAGTAAGCCGTCAGCCCCTCGACCGCAGTGTTCTTCACCGAGAAGGCATCATAGGTTTGTTCATTTTGACGGAAGCCAACACCACCGACGAAACGTTGGTTGTCGAGCAGGATGCGCTGACGACCGTATTGGGCCAAGGTATTGGCCGGGCCGCGGTAGCCGATAAAGGCCTGATTAATTTGTGTATATTCATAGTCGGCAATCAGCGGCTCATCGTCGGTAGAGCGCACGTCGTCCACTTCAGCCAGGGCAAATAGCTTGTAGATGTCGCCGGTTTGATAGGTCAGGCGGGTACGCAGTGTGGTTTGATTTTGCTGGTCGACATCGGCCAGATCCACATCTTCATAGCGCAGGCGGAACTGCACTTTGACTTGAGAATCGTCGATAAAGGCTTTCTTGAGGGGATCGATGCTCTCTGTCGCAAGGGCAGAGGCGGACAAGCTGGCAAGCACGGCGAGGCTGAGGGCGTGAAGTTTCATTAATTGTGATCCTTTTGTTTGGTCATTGCTCAGGAGCTGTTATAGGGCTGCAAAAGGATCGGTTTGTTGATCTAAAACAATGTTGCACAGTGATTGATTTTTTGTGTCAATAATTGTGATAAAGATCATGAGCTTATACTAAATTAGAGGTATCCCTAAAGTGGTATTTTTTAAGGTGTGCTAAATAATATTTTTTGCATGCATTGAGGTGAGATGAAGTGAGATGAAGTGAGATGAGTTGGCACGTGAGGTGAGTGTAGCGCTTTTATTACTTCATTGGGGCTCATAACAAAAAGCCCGCTTAATGCGGGCTCAATCCTTCATCCACCAGGTTACTGGCGTGCCAGTCGATGGTTTTCGGGTGGATTTTCGAAGTCGCTGCGATAGGGGTTGATATCTAGGCCGCCGCGGCGGGTGTAGCGTGCGTAGACGGTCAGCTTGGCGCAATGACACAGGCGCTTGAGGTCGACGAAGATACGCTCGACACACTGCTCGTGAAACTCATTGTGCTGCCTGAAGGAGATCAGATACCGCAGCAATTTCTCGCGATCTATCTTTGGGCCCTGGTAGCGGATCATCACGCTGCCCCAATCGGGCTGAGAGGTGATCAGGCAGTTAGACTTCAACAGGTTAGAGGTGAGTGTCTCGGCCACCACGCTCTTGTCGTCTGTGCTGTCGATAAGGTAGTCGCTCGAAAATTCGTAGTTGTCGATCTCAATATCCAGATCGTCGATACAGGTGCCAGGCAGTTCCACGACGCGCTGATGGGCGAACTGCTTTGGCTCGATGATCTTGACCACTACCTCACCGCCTGCGCAGGCCGACAGATCCTTAGCCAGGGTCTGCTGAACCTGCTCGATGGAGTCGAAACGGGTCTGGTTGAAGCTGTTGAGATAGAGCTTGAAAGACTTGGACTCGATCAGATTGTCGCTGTTGAAGTCGAGGATAAACTCGGCGATGGCCACCATGGGCTTGCCTTTGGCGTTTAACCAGGAGAGTTCATAGCCGGTCCAGATGTCGGCGCCATGGAAGGGCAGGGTATCGCCTAAGGCGATGGCATCCCGATTGAGCTGGCGTGGTACGCCTTGTAGCAGGGAGGCATCGTATTGGGCCTGATAGCCGGTCGATTTACCTAAGGTCAGTTTGGACAACGCGGGGGCGTCGCGATAAGGGTCATGAACCTGTGTCATCAATCGTTTTTCCATGTCAAAATAGGCGCACATTATACTTAAAATTCGGGTAACTGCTAAGTGTCTTCTTTGCCTGCACTGGATCAATTTTTTACGCTTTATCATCAAGCCTATAGCGATAGACTGGGGGAATCGCCCCGTTATTTCCCGCTAGGGGAGGCCTCTCCCTGCGTGCTGGAGTGTGATCAGGAGAAGGTCGATGCCTCGCCCGAGCGTTCGGTGCAGTGGCAGGCGGTAAAACGCGACAGCCGGGGGCTGTTTGATAACATAGAGCATGCCCTCTCAATCACACTGCATCCAAGCATACAGGCCTTCTACGGGCGTTACTTTGCGGCGCCGTTGATGTTTGACTCAGACTTTGGTGAGGGTGAGTTGTTGCAGCCCTGGAACCAACAAGATTTTGAATATCTGCAGCAAAACCTTATCGGCCATCTGATGATGAAGCAGAAGCTGAAACAGCCTGCGACCTGGTTTATCGGTGTGCTGGGGGAGGGGGATGAGATGCTGGTGGTGGAGAACGAGACCGGCAGCGTCTGGATAGAGATCCCAGGCGAGCAGCCACATAGGCAATTGGCCGCTAGCCTGGATGATTTTATCGCCTCTCTTCGCCCGCGAGTCTGTCCGCCGCAAAAGCCGGTTGAAGTGCCTATGCCCGAGATGGATCATCCCGGGATTTGGCAGCGACTCAAGACCATGTGGCGGCACCTAGGCTCAAGGAGATAGTCGGCGTGTTGAAAGATAATTAGCTCGCGAGAAGAGAGTGAGCGCGAACCGCCATTAGAGATGATCCCAGGAGATGTTGGAGACGATGCGGCAGTTGTCGCACCTGAAGTGGAAAAGATCCAGCAAAGGGGTTTCCAATAGCCAGTGAGTGTTACCGCAGCGAGGACAGGGCCTTTGCTGCTCGGCGGCCAGGCTCTCGCCGCCCACGCGGTAGAGATAGTAGTAGGTGGGGATCTTGGTGAGATATTCGATGCGTCCACGCAGATCCCAGCCTCGGCGAAACAGGTCGCTGTCACACTGGCTCAATTCATCTAAGGCGGCGAACTCCGCCTTAGTGGCCGCCGCCATCTGCAGTTCATCGCAGGCCTGCCATTCGGTTTGCCACTTGATCACCCGTTTGTGATCGCCGTTGAAGGTTGCAGGGATCTGATACAGGGGAATGGGTTGCAGGGTATCGCCGTTTCGTAGCGGCGAGCACATGTGTACATAGCTGGTGTAGAGCAGTTGCCAGCTGGGCGTCTCAGTGCTGCTGACTTCAGAGTTGATATCCTGGCCGATATATTTTTCCCTTGGATGCAGCAGCTTAGCCTGGGTAAGCTCCTCGAGCGCGTAATTGACCCAGGGGCTGTTGAATCGTTTGGCCAGGCTACTCTTTTCTGGCAGCAGCAGGCGTACCCTGAACTCCCCTTCATTGAAGGCCACGGCAAATTCTCGGCCTAGTACCTGGCCATTGGCCCGGTAGGCTTCCATCAGACCATTAATCGCGCGTTCGGCGGCCGTAATAGTGGTGTTGTCAAAACACTCGAATCTGAGTTCCACCACGTGCATCAGCGAGGGTCCTTGTCGTTCAATTTGGCTTCGAGTTCGCTGATACGCTCAACCAAGGCCTGTTGATTGGCTGTGAGCCTGGCAACCTGCTCGGCGAGCTGCGCCAGCGTTGGCGTAGCGTCGTCGCTTTGGACATTTGCTGCTGGCGCGGTCGAGGTTACCACTATCGCCGCCTGCTCATCGGCTGACATAGATTTAAAGCGTTGTAATCCTTGAACCAGGATAGGCATGGGCAGCGAGTTGCCCAGATTTGCCTTGATCAATGCCAGGCTGGGAGGCTTACCCGCCAGACTCAATTTACGTGCGGCGACCAGCACCTGTTCGAGTGGACTCATGATTGGTGAAATTCCTTACTTTTTAGCCTGACAGACATACTCTTGAACCTTGGGCCTGCTTCAAGGTGTTGAAAATTATAGATATATCTGTTTGGCATAAGCTTTGCTTTACCTGAATCCAGTTATAATAGATAAACAGGACGTGAAAGTGAAAACAAAATTAATAACAGCATTGGTCTTCGGCGCGACCAGTATAGCGCTATCTGGGTGTGTATTGAATGTGGGTGAAGGCGACAAGGGCTGGAGCACGGGTAATTCTTGGGAGCGCGTGCAGGAGCAGAATCGCGTGAATTTGTCTAAGTTGTCCTTGGGGATGACGCGCGATCAGGTGATGACACTTATGGGCACCGCCGATTTTAACGAGGCCTATACCAAGCAAGATAAGACGATCAACGTGCTCTACTATCGTACCCAGCGTACGCGCGAAGATGGCACCACCACCAAGGATGAATGTACGCCTATCGTGATCACAGACAATCGCGTCGTGGGCTGGGGTGAGAAGGCTTACCACAACATGTAATGGGATACTCTTTAGTAAAAAGGCAAGCCAGTTCGGCTTGCCTTTTTTGTATAAGCCATTCACAAGTGAGACTTTTCGAAGCCTAACTTTTAAGCCTATTCTTTAGTCCCAGATACCCGAGTCATAAGAGGATGTTTAAGCCTCGCTATCTAAGTGCGAAGCTGGGCATCGAGGTGATCGATCACCTCTGTCCACATGGCATCTTCTGCTAAGGCTTCGGCTAAAAAATGCCTCTGGGCCTGGGTCCAAAAGGGGGCCTCGGCGATATGGATCTCCGCGGAGATGGAATGCTGCTTGATGAAAGCCTCAACGGCATCGGGTTCACTCGGCAGGCCGAGTTGGTCAAATAGGGTGGCTAGATCCGGTTGTGTGATGTCCATCTTATCCCTCGCTTGTTGATGATGAGGTGCTTCTATTTAGTATGCGATAAATTGATAAAGTTTCGAATCGATTAAAGTTTGCACTTTTTTACAAGCTTGTTACATTGGACCATGTTGATCTGGATCAAGGAATAACAGCAATGATGACAACAGCTACCCCACCTGTTAACGAAACCTATAAAGCTGTCTATTTAACCGCCGAAGACCTACGCGTCGCCGCCTCGATTCTCTATAACGCCTACCATGACGACCCCTTCTTTATTGCTGCCCTGCATAAGGGAGACAAGGCGCAATATGAGCAGAAGCTACGCGGTGCCATTCGCGAGGAACTGCACACCCTGTGGCAAGAGGAGCAGGCATTGATCGGCCTGTTTGAGGAGGAGCGCCTGATTGGCTTGGCCTGTATCGTGACCCAGCAGGTGCCATTGGGGGAGGCCAGATACTGGCATTGGCGCCTGAAGATGTTGCTGAGCGCCGGCTGGCAGTCGACCCAGGCGCTGATGAAGAAAGAATCTTCGATTCTAGAGCATCTACCCAGCACTCAATGTGGCATATTGCAGTTCATTGCCGTCACACCGATAGAGCAGCATAAGGGGTTAGGTAGACGTTTGATCCAGGCTGTGATGAGCTGGTGCGACGAGCAACCGGAGCTCGAAGGGGTTGGGGTTTACGTGACCCAGGATGATCATGCCCACCTGTTTTCCTCCATGGATTTTGCCCCCATCGAGCGCCTTGTCATAGGCGGCGTGCCGGGCGAGCTGCTTTTCTACCGGAGCCCTGAGATTGAGTAAGCGCTACACCAACTTCAAAGACTTCTATCCCTTCTACCTGTCGCAACATAGGGATCCCAGATGCCGCGCCTTGCATTATGTGGGTAGCCTGTCGGTGATCGCGCTCCTGGTGGTGGCCATAGTGCTAGCCAAGTATTGGCTACTCTGGCTGCTGCCTGTTCTGGGTTATGGCGCAGCCTGGATAGGGCATTTCGTGTTTGAGCGAAACCGGCCCGCAACCTTCGAGTACCCCTTATATAGCTTCATTGCCGACTGGGTGATGTTGGCCCAGTGGCTAACCGGCCGTCGATGAGGGCCAATCGCGAATAATTTGGATATTGAGCGCCTGGACATTATGAGGCTGGGCATTAAGGCTGAATATTTAGCGTCTGGTCATTAATAGCAAGGTCATTAATGGCCAGGTCACTAATGGCCAGGTTATGATGGGCCTAGTCGATAATCGTCTGATTAGTTCTTTGCTAATAAGTTCTCAGCTAATAAGTTCTCAGCTAATAAGTTCTCAGCTAATAAGTTCTCCTCTAACTAAGTCTTCACCTAATAGCTTCTCAGCTATTAAGTCTTCATCTAATAGCGCTCGTCGAGCTAATAACAGACTCGTTAATCATTAGTTTTTTAGCGTCGGCTAGGAAGTGTCTTATTGAGCCTTTGACCCACAAACATTGAATGAGCCGGTGAATATGATTGTCCTAGCGCAGCGGTGAATAAACTTAGCGAAGGATGCGGCGACTCACAATTTGCTAGGTCGCTTGTGAGAGATCGCTTACAAACATGTGAGTCTTTCTCCTGAAATCAACCCTGTTTTCGCCTGCGGATATTTGAATATCATTAATGTTCAATAAGTTAACTGTATATTTGCCTGCGGTTAAAATTTAAACGGTTTACAATTGTTTCTGATAGCGTACATTCTAGCGCAGCGTTAAGTATACTGAACTCATGTTAAGGAGCTTACTTAAGCAATACGGATGGCGAAGGAAAGCCAAGGATAGAGAGATTGTCGAGGAAGCGAGAATCTTAGCGTCAGGGATGAGAGCAGGATGCTTTAGGAAGATAGGCGATAGGGATTATCGCGAAATGGACTTCAGCAAAATGGACTATCGCTAAAAGGACTATTGCTAAAAGGATTGCCACTCAAGGGATTGTGAGTGTAACCAAGGACTGTTTATCAAGGAATTGCTTACCTAAGGAACTGGTAAGAGTAAGCATAGAAGGATAATGGCAGGATGCGTTGGAACCCATAGGATGTGGGAGCGTGGTTGAATGAGTCGACCACCCAGGGAAGAATAAGACAGGATGTCTCAGGAATTGGAGACGGCAGGACGCCGATGTGATCAGGATGATGCAGGGAGCACGGCGATAGCGGGATGGCTAACACAAGAGTATAGAAAGGCGCACTTTATAGTGCGCCTTTTCTTTTTCTGCTTGATTTTTTTAGCCCCTCTTTTTAGCTAGGGAATCCAGAGTTCTAGGGGCATTGAGTAAAAGGTTTTGCTGGAGTTGGCCTTAGCTCACAGAAAGTGCCCGCCGCCATGTGAGACATCTCTTACATTGATGTGCGAGATAAAGCTGATAACATGCTATCTATATCTGTAACGGTGTTTATTTGTTTTGAAATTCAGTCGTTTATAGTTAAGCGGTAAGATGGCAATAATGTGACTCCTTAAGCAGAATTTTTTCCATCCCTATTATTGGGCGACAGGGACGCTAGAATTAACAGTGTTCAAGGATGAATGCGCAAGGACGGGTTAGGATGACCTACACATCATCAGGATGATGATGGCAAGGATGGTACAAGGATGGCAACTCACGGAAGAGTCGACAACTAGGGAAGGCCAAACACTCACGGATGATGGATATCTGCCTAGGATGGCAGATGACAAGGAGTGTAGGAAAGGAATCCCAAGGAAGAGACTGGACATGCTTAGGGATTAAGCAAACTTGGTAAATGGATGACCAAGCTCAGGGACGGTACCTTAGTATGGAAGTGCTAAAAGGTACAAGGAATAGATGGACCAAGGAAGATGCAAGGAGCATAAATTCGCAAGGATGGAGCAGGGAGCACTAAAATAGCTGGATTGCTTAGCGAAAAAGATAGAAGGCGCGACTCTTAATTGAGCCGCGCTTTTTCTTTATTTGGGTTTTAGAATTGGAGCTCTGTTGGTAATAGCAGGCGCCTGGATTTATACCAATCACGGTAAGTAAGTGAACAGAAATAGCGCGGGAAAAACGTTAGAGAATAAGGCAGCATTTTTTGATAAGTAGTTATTCTACAATCAAAAATGATAACACCGTTATCGGACGTTTTAACAAGCTAGCATGCTCAGTTATTTACTACGATTGGCATTATGCGTGGCTACCGGTTGAACACTAATGTTAGTGAGTATTAGGAATGCGAGGCAGCCGTCGATGCGTACTTAATGCTTACTTGCAGCCGCCAGAGTTGCAACCGCCGCGACTGCCACAGCTGCCGCCGACCGAACCTCGTGCCTCTGGGGCTTGCAACCATTCGGGTTCGGGAAAGATAGGCCACTGAATCTTCTCTATCTTCTTACCATGCATCCAGATATGGGCGCGATATTGATTGATACCGTCGGTGCTGAACTCCATCAAGAACTTGGCTTTCCAGGTCAGTCCGCTAGTGCCCCCCACGCTGGGTCGGGCCGATTCCATGGCGATAGCCAGGAGCTGCACTCGCTGTTTCTTGCATTCACTGCTGGCAAATACCCGGCTCAGCTCCGCCATCTGGCGTAATTGCCAGAAGAAGGCGGCAATGATCACCAGCGCGGCGATCATTAAAAAGTCTGTCATCATGCTTTGGTCACCCTAAAGAGTCCACCTATGGCGTTGGCGAGGGCTTGGCTGCGCTCGCTGTCTCTTAATGCCATCAATAGTTGAGTTCGTATAGCTGGAATTGCCACAATATCAGCAAAGATCTGGTTAAAGAAGCCCTGGGGTTGTTTTGCTAAGGCCTCGAGATAGATCTTGCGAGTCTGATCGTCTTTTAATGCGATCCAATTTCGGCCCGCAATGGTGATTAAGGCGTTGTCATCCAGCGCATCTTGCTCATCCAGATATTGTATCGCTTGCTGTGCAAGGGCTGGCGCCGAGGCCAGAGCGCGCAGATAGTAGAGTCTCTGTTCGGGACTGGCCTGATAAAACGCGCTTAACAGCCGCTCGGCTAAAGGCGCCTCGAGCGTGATGTGCTCCAGCTGTTGGCACAGGGCTATCTTGACTTCGTCTGTGCTGTGTTCAAAGGCGTTAAGCAGCTGCTCATTGTGGTCGAGCGCCGCGGCGCGCACGCAGATATCCGCTAATCCCTGTAATCCCACATTTTGCCAACGCTCAGGTGATACTTGCCCCGATAGGTATTGATAGGCAAATTCATATTGCGCCGAGGCGGGCAGGCCCAGCTGTTTACGTACCAAGGCGTTGAACAGCGCCAGCTTCTCCGCGCTTGGTTTAAAGGCGAAGGGATGGTTGGCGAGCTTGTCTTGCTGATCTTGTGAGAGCGCCTGGGTTGGATCGCTGCCCAGCGCCTCTATCACCATACGAATAAACTGGGTTCTCGGCGCAGGTGAGAGTAGGCCTCGTTCATCCAAGGGGAGCTTAAGGAACCAGATGAAGTGTTGGTTGGAGTCGTCCCAGAAGACGATGGCAAATTGGGCATGGCCTTGGATAGGCGAGGGATAAGGGGCCTGGAGCGCCTCAATCTGGGAGAAGGCCATCATGTCAATATGCTGTACCCGGCGGCCGAGATCATAGACTTGGAATTGGGTGTTAGCCGTGCTGAGAAATTGAGTAAGAGTGGTAATTTCAGTCATTAGAATGCCGTCTTGCTTACAGGGAACAGATTAAATGGCGCTTATTATAGGGAGAAGTCCGCTGAGATGGTACAATTTCGGCCGAAATAGCTCGCAGGCTAAAGCTCTTGTACTGACTCATGTGCTGACTCGGGTTCATGTAAAGGCTTAGGCGCCGCGGCGAAAGATATCATTGAGGAAAGTGTGTCTCTCTATACCGAAAAACAGCTCAGGCTTATCGAAGCCGAATTGAAACGACTGCAATTGTGGCAAGACCAGCCGCCTTCTGCCGAGGCGATGGCGGACCCGACGCCCTTTGCCTGCGAGTCGATGACATTTGAGCAGTGGCTGCAGTTTATCTTTCTGCCCAAGATGGGCGAGATCATCGCCGTTAATGGCGCGCTGCCCAGTCAGATTGCCTTGGCTCCCATGGCCGAGCATGTGTGGCAGGGTCGGGGCGAGATGCGAGTATTAATCACCATTATTAATCAATTAGATGAGCATTTGAGTGGATCTAAATAACCCTGAAACCATGGAAAACCTTAACGAGCAACTAGCTGGAGACGATGACAGCCTTGCCGTAGAAGTGGCACCGACAATCGAGATCCTCTATGAAGATGACGATCTTGTCGCCATCCATAAGCCCGCTGGTCTGCTGGTGCACCGCAGTTATCTGGCGCGGCGGGAAAAATATTTCGCCATGCAGATGACGCGGGATTTGGTGGGCTGCCATGTGTTTCCAGTCCATCGTCTCGACAGGCCGACTTCGGGTGTACTGCTGTTTGCCAAGAGCAGTGAGATGGCGAATCAGTTGTGTGAACAGTTCGCCAGCAAGTCGGTGCAAAAGCATTATGTTGCCCTGGTCAGGGGGAACATGCACGAGCCCGGGCTGCTGGATTACCCTTTGAAGCAGGAGCTCGATGAGCTGGGTGACAAGAATGTCGACCCCAATAAGGCGGCGCAGGAGGCGCAGACCAGTTATCAGCCCTTACTCAATTGTGAGATCCCTTATCCTTCTGGCCGCTATGCCACCAGTCGCTATGCCTTGGTTCAGCTAACTCCCCATACGGGGCGCAAGCATCAGCTGCGTCGGCACATGGCCCACCTGCGCCATCCCATCATTGGCGATACTACCCATGGTGACGGCAAGCAGAACCGTTTCATGCGCGAGCACGCTGGCATCAATCGTTTATGGCTGATCGCCAAGAAACTTGAGTTCAATCATCCGCGAAGTGGCGAGCGAATAGCGGTGGAGACAGAGCTAGAGGCCGAGTGGCTGTCGCTGTTTGAACTGCTCGGCTGGGATGATCAGCAGCTGAGTGGCGAACAAGCGCTACTTATCTGTGAGGCTTAACTGCTAAAGGTGAGCGCCTAGAGAAGTTTATGCCACCCAACCCAAAGGCCCGTGACTCGATACTTGAAGTTCGGGCCTTAGGGTTACTTGACCAGCGCGCAGGCCGATTTAATCACTGTTAGGGGCGATAGCCTCTCTTCGGGGAGGTCAATTTCTGATGGGGGATGCGGGTTGAGCGAGAGGGACTGAACAGTTCTGAAATAACACATGCGCCTGATGTGCGCGCTGCGGTGAACATGCTTTAGATGTTTCTGTCGGCTCGAGTGTCGCATCGAATTGATCCTTGAAACTCAATAACCTAGTGTAGCTATCAAGCTTTCAATAAAGTATGTTTAGAGTATAAGTAATTAATGCGCTAAGGGCTAAGTAAAACATGAGAAAAGTGAATCTGGTATATGGAACTGTCTATGGCAATGCACAGTTTGTTGCTGAGACCCTGCAAGAAGAGCTATTGGCCAAAGATATCCAGGTCACTCTGATGACGCCTGAGACCCTAAATGGCTTCGTACCGCCCGAGGATGAGTTGCTGCTGGTGGTCACTTCTACCACGGGGCAGGGCGATCTGCCCGATGATATTAGCCCCTGGTTTGAGACCCTCAGAGGCGAGGCGCCTTACCTGCCAAAGCTCGAATATGGTGTCGTGGCGCTGGGGGACTCGAGCTATGAGACCTTCTGTTTCGCCGGTATACGTTTCGATGAGTTGTTAACTGAGCTTGGCGGCACGCGCATAGGTGAACTGCTTAAGATAGATGCCTGTGAGACGATGGAGCCGGAAGTAGAAGCAAAAGCATGGTTAACCCAATGGACCCAACTCATCAACGACCACGCGGCCGACTGAGCCGGATCAGTCGTCAATGGTTTAAGTTTGCCCAGCGGCTGAGCCAGGCCCTGCTGCTGCCTATCGCCATCTTGCCCGCGGCGGGGGTGATGATTGGTCTTGCGACCAATCCCATTCCTTTTATTTCGGCGGATCTCGCCACACTCATGTGGACCGTGGGCAACCTGGTGTTCTCCATGATGCCCATGCTGTTTGCGGTCACTATTGCCATAGGCTTCTGCCGAGATCAGGGGATAGCCGCCTTCAGTGCGGTCTTCGGCTATGGCGTCTTCTTCTCTAGCCTGTCGGCGCTGGCGAAGATCTATCATTTGCCGACTGAGATGATATTGGGGCAGGCCACCATAGACACGGGCATTGCCGGTGGCATGATGGTGGGCGCCTTTACCTGTCTTGCGGTCAAGCACAGCGAGCGTATACGCCTGCCGGCGGTGTTTTCCTTCTTCGAGGGACGCCGCTCGGCGCCGCTGTTAATGCTGCCGATGGCCATCTTGCTGGCCTACCTGTTTCTGCTCCTGTGGCCTTTATTGTCTAGTTGGATCGAGCAGATCTCAAACTGGGCCGTCTATCAGGAACCCGCCTCGGCCTTTGCCGTATATGGCATGGTGGAACGCTTGCTGATCCCACTTGGGCTACACCATATCTGGAATGCCCCCTTTTACCTTGAGATGGGTCAGTATTTCAATGGCGATGAATGGGTAAGAGGCGAAGTGGCCCGCTATCTGGCCGGTGACCCCCAGGCCGGAAATCTGGCCGGTGGTTACCTGATTAAGATGTGGGGCCTGCCTGCGGCCGCGCTGGCCATCTGGCGCTGCGCCGATAAACACGAGCGTAACCGGGTCGCCGGGATCATGCTGTCGGCGGCTACTGCCTGTTGGCTGACCGGGGTCACCGAGCCCATCGAATTTGCCTTCATGTTCGTCGCCCCGCTGCTGTTTATTCTGCATGCCCTGATGACGGGGATCGCCTATGCGGTGACGATTTCGCTGGATATCCACCATAGCGTGGTATTTTCCCATGGCTTAGTCGATTTCAGTCTATTGCTGGGACAGTCCAGAAATGTAGAATGGTTTTTGATTCTAGGCCCCCTCACGGCGGTTATCTATTATCTGGTGTTTCGCGGCGCCATCTTGGCGTTTAACCTTAAGACCCCGGGGCGTATGGAGGCGGGCAGCGGCCAGCGGGCCGGGCTGATCTCCATGATCACCGCGTTGGGCGGACAGGATAATATCAATGAATTAACCGCCTGCCTGACACGACTACGCATCAGTGTGAAACATGCCGAGCTGGTGGATAAGGCCCAGCTCAACAAGCTGGGCGCCAAGGGCGTGGTATTGGTCGGCAACGGGGTTCAGTTGGTTTATGGCACGAAAGCGGAGAGTATCAGGCGTTTATTGCAGCGCTATCTAGATAGGCACAAATCGTGAAATTGAAAGGTTAGACATTTAGAGGTAGAGAAGATGCAACAGAGAGTTTTAATCACAGATTGTGCCGACGCACCAGGACTTATCACTAAGATCACGGGTGTCTGTTATGCCCACGGGCTCAATATCGTTAAGAACAGTGAATTTGTCGACAATGCTCAGGGGCGATTCTTTATGCGCACCGAGTTGGAAGGGGTGTTCGATGAGGCAAAGTTCCTGGCCGATATTGATGAGGTGCTGCCTGAGCAGCGTCATCGTAAGCTGGTGGTTAAGGGCAAGAAGCGCGTGGTGGTGATGGTGACCAAGGAGGCCCATTGCCTCGGGGATATCCTGATGAAGGCCTATTATGGTGGCCTGGATGTGGAGATAGCCGCTATCGTCGGAAATTACGACACGCTAAAGCCGCTGGCCGATAAGTTTGAGGTGCCTTTCTACTGTGTCTCTCATGAGGGCAAGACGCGCCATGAGCATGAGCAGGCGATGTTAGCCGTGATTGCGCAACATGACCCTGACTATCTGGTGCTGGCGAAATTTATGCGGGTGCTGACCCCAGAGTTTGTCGAGCAATATCCAAACCGTATCATCAATATTCATCACTCGTTTTTGCCAGCCTTCATCGGCGCCTCGCCCTATCGTCAGGCGTGGGAGCGTGGGGTGAAGATCATCGGTGCCACGGCCCACTTCGTAAACAACTGCTTGGATGAAGGGCCGATTATCAAACAGGATGTGATCCCTGTGGATCACAGTTACAGCGCCGAGGAGCTGGCCAGGTGTGGCCGGGATGTGGAGAAGAGTGTGCTGAGTAAGGCGTTACAATTGGTGTTGCAGGAAGAGGTGATCGTCTACGGTAACAAGACTGTGGTCTTCTAGTCTGTAGTACCGAGCAAATCTATAATTTATAGTTAATAAAAAAGAGCCTGTAGGCTCTTTTTTATTGGTTTTTAGCAGCTGGTCAGCTTATTGCCAAAGCTTATTACCTTAGAAGTTAACGGCTAAAATCTCTTCGTCACCATAGTTCATGGCGAGATCTTTAATGGTCACAGTACCTAAGCTGTAGCGTTCAATCTTAGCGGCAGTGCGATCGGCGCCGTTGCTCAGAGCAAATTGATGGAAGCTCTGGTCATTGCAGACAAGGCGAGGGAAGACGCGCTGTTTGTTGATGCGATACTCTTTCATTGTACCGTTAAATTCAATAATGCTGTTGCTTGCGCCGGCTTTGCATACGGCAACTAAGGTTTTTTCCATCTGAGGCGACATGGCGGCTTGAGAAGAAAAAGCCAGTGGGGCTAATGCGATGGCGGCAATCGTTAGTAACTTTCTCATTTTGTGCTCCTAGCATATTTCCGTTGGGATCGACTATGAGTAAAGCCCTTTATTTAGCGAAAAGCTGTTAGCTATTTGTCGCGAAATGTATCGGTATGTGAGGACTGGATCAGGCTATGTCTGGGAGTAACAGAATATGTCTGGATATCCCTTTAGGGGTAAAAAAGCCAGGTGAATACCTGGCTTTTTAAGGTTAGGGTGCGATAGGAATTAATCGACGATGCGTAGCAACTCGTTGATACCTACCTTACCGCGAGTCTTGGCATCGACCTTTTTCACTATGATGGCGGCATACAAGTTATATTTGCCACACTGAGAGGGCAGGGTGCCTGATACGACAACCGAACCCGCTGGCACACGGCCATAGTGGATCTCGCCGGTTTCACGGTCATAGATGCGGGTGCTCTGGCCTATGTATACCCCCATAGAGATAACACTGCCTTCTTCGACCACTACGCCTTCGACGATCTCTGAGCGCGCACCGATGAAGCAGTTGTCTTCGATGATGGTAGGGCCTGCCTGTAGCGGCTCCAACACGCCGCCGATGCCGACACCGCCTGAAAGGTGCACGTTCTTACCAATCTGGGCGCACGAACCAACGGTCGCCCAGGTATCAACCATGGTGCCTTCATCGACATAGGCGCCGAGGTTAACGTAAGACGGCATGAGTACGGTGTTCTTGCCGATAAAAGAGCCTTTACGCACAGCGGCAGGTGGTACCACACGGATCGCTTCCTGCTTGAAACGTGCCTCGTCATAGTCGGCAAATTTCATCGGTACTTTGTCGAAGAACTTGGTTTCCGCGCCGTCGATCACCTGGTTGTCGAAGATGCGGAAAGAGAGTAATACGGCTTTCTTTAGCCACTGGTGCACATGCCATTGACCGTCGATCTTCTCGGCGACGCGCGCTTCACCTGTGTCTAGCATGGCGATGGCTTTCTCAACGTCGGCGCGAACACTCGGCTCGACCGTGGTAGGGGTGATTTCTGCGCGAGCTTCAAAAGCTGCTTCTATACGTTGGCGTAAAGCCTCCATTAACGTCTCCCAATTATCATAAAATTGTCTGTTGATTAAACTTGGTTTTGCGTATCGAGCGCCTTGACCAGTGCTTCACTGAGCGCCTCTTGTTGTGTCTCGTTCAGTTGCTGCCCATCTTGTGTCTGCAACATAAAGAAATCTTCGGCGCGCTCGCCAATGGTGGTGATCTTCGCCGCCAACAGGGTGATCTCACAACGATAGAAGATATCACCCACCTTGGCCAATAATCCTGGGCTGTCCAGGGCGATCAGCTCCATCATACTGGTGCCTTGTTTGCGCGCCGGTAGGAAGCTTACCAGGGTCGGTACCCTGAAAGGTTTCATCTTACGGGGCAGCTTCTTAAATTTCGGCAATTTCGCCGTGTCATTGCTTAAGGTTTTCACCAGTGCCTTTTTGATCCCCTGGATGCGGGAGATCTGCGACACCGGGCTGCCATCTTGCTCTAAAATGACAAAAGAATCCAGTGCGTAGCCATCTTTTGAGGTCATGATGCTGGCGTCATGGACATTGATATTCTTGTTATCCAGTACGGCCATCACTGTGGCAAACAGCTTAGGCTTATCCTGACTGTAGACAAACAGCTCGGTGCCGCCGCGGGTGGTGTGCTTGGAGATCAACACCAGGGCCTCATCGTGCTTGTGTTTGAGTATCGCCTCGGCGTGCCAGGCCACCTGATTGGGCTGATGACGCAGGAAATAGTCGGCCTTGAATCGTTGCCACAGGGTATCAAGACTCTTCTCCTTGATCCCGCGGCGCAGCAGCTCCTTCTTCGCCTTGCCCTGATGCTCGCGCACGCGGGCGCGAATATCCACCGGCTTCTCCTTGCCCCGGGCAAGCACCCTTTGGGTGGAGAAGTAGAGATCCCGCAGCAGCGAGCCCTTCCAGTTGTTCCAGGTCTTCTCGTTGGTGGCGCAAATATCGGCGACCGTGAGACAGTAGAGGTAGCTAAGATGCACGGCGTCACGCACCCTGTCGGCAAACTCGGCCACCACATCGGGATCCGAGATATCCCGGCGCTGGGCGGTGACCGACATCACCAGGTGATTTTCCACCAACCAGCTCACCAGGCGACCATCATGTTTGTTGAGGCCATGCAGATCGCAAAATTCTTGGGCATCCACCGCGCCGAGTTTACTGTGATCGCCGCCGCGTCCCTTGCCGATATCGTGGAAGATGGCCGCAAGCACCAGCAGCCCCTTCTTCGGCAGCTGATTGATCAGTATGGAGCCTAAGGGGAACTCATCCTTTTGCTCCGTCTGTGAGAATCTGTCGATGTTGAGCAGCAGTCTGTGGGTATGTTCGTCGACCGTGTAGGCGTGAAAGAGGTCGAATTGCATCTGCCCCTCGATGTTGCGCCAGGCGGGTAGGTAGGCCGACAGTATGCCGTGACGGTGCATCAGGGAGAGAGAGGCGATGCCCCGAGGGTGACGTAAGATCTCCAGGAACACCTTGCGGCAATCCTCGTTGTCCATCAGGGGAGTCTGCTGAGCGCGGCGGGCGCGCCTTAGGCTACGCAGGGTAGGGGCGTAGATCCCCTTGATATTAGAGTTGCGCGCCGTGTGCAGGAAGAGGCGCATGATCTCCACCGGGTCATGGAACAGATCCGCCTGCAGAGATTCGATAAAGCTGCCGCGGCGCTGGTAATCCTCGTCTATGGGCTGGATCTCCAGCTCCTTGGTGTGGCCCAGGGTCGCGCGCTTGAAGAGTTGCAGCAGCATCTGGTTGAGCTCCATCACCCGGCGTACGGTGCGATAGTAGCGCTTCATCATCTGCTCGACCGCAAGTTGGGTCTCATCCTTGTAGCCGAGCAGCTCCGCCACTTGACGCTGCAGGTCGAACAGCAGGCGGTTCTCGTCGCGCCCCGAGATCAGGTGCAGGGCAAAGCGCAGCTGCCAGAGATAGCCCTGACACTCCAGCAGCTCCTCGAGTTCATCCTGCTCCAGAAAGCCGTGGGCAACCAGCTCCTCGGCGCAACTGGCGTCGAAGTAGCGCATCGCTACCCAGGTGATGGTCTGAATGTCTCTCAGACCGCCCGGGCAGGATTTGAGATTGGGCTCGAGATCGAATGCGCTGGCCTTGGCATGGCGCGCCACCTGTTCATCGCGCTTGGCGACAAAGAAGTCGCTAGCGGGCCAGAAGTCACCTTCGCGCACCTTGTCATACAGAGTATTAAACATAGCCTGGGGGCCACAGAGTAATCTGGCTTCCAGCAGGTTAGTGGCGATGGTGATGTCGGCCTTGCCCTGAGCTATGGTCTCATCAATTGTTCTGACGCTGTGACCCACCTCGAGACCCGCATCCCAGAGGAAGGCGATAAACTGACTGAGTTTGGCTTCGTCACTTGGGGCGAGCGACCCTTGGATAAGGAAGAGTAGGTCCACATCGGATTGGGGATGCAGTTCCCCCCGGCCATAGCCGCCGACGGCGATTAGCGCCACGGGCGTGGTATCGAGCTGATGGGCTTGCCACTGGGCAATAAGGAGTTCATCGACGAAACGGCAGCGTTGGCTGACCAGGGCGGTCACAGATTCGCCGGCGCTGAAACGTTCTAGGAGTTCTTGATTTTGTTGTTTTAGGGCGTTCTTAGCTGTTAGCGCAGTGTTCATTGCAGTCCTTAACCTCAGAGCGAGCATAGCAGGCCGGATGGCCTGCTATGGGAGTAAACCACAATTTAGCTGCGTGTGCGATTAGTGGTTGATGATGCGGGGGAAGTTTTCTTCTTCGCGCAGGGTCAGGACCTCTACACCCGTTGGGGTGATCAGCAAAGTGTGTTCCCACTGAGCCGAGTTTTTACCGTCAGAGGTGGTCACCGTCCAGTTGTCGTCCTTGTCCAGTACGCTGGTGTGACGACCGGCGTTGATCATCGGCTCTATGGTGAAACACATGCCAGGACGCAGTACCGTCTTGTCATTGTTCTTGTAGTGCATCACCTGCGGCTCCTCGTGGAAGCCGGCGCCGATGCCGTGGCCACAGTAGTCGGTGACGATACTGTATTTTTCCAGGCCGGTTTTCTTGCTCTTGATATATTTCTCGATGATGGTGCCGATCTCGCCCAGTTTCATGCCTGGACGCACCTTCTTGATTGCCTCATACAGGCTTTCCTGAGCCACGCGGCACAGGCGCTTATCTTTGGCGCTGACGTCACCGATGAGGAACATCTTAGAGGTGTCGCCATGGTAGCCATCTTTGATCACTGTGATGTCGATATTGATGATGTCGCCATCTTTCAGGGCGCGATCGCTTGGGATGCCGTGGCAGATCACTTCGTTGATAGAAGTACAGATAGATTTAGGAAAGCCATGGTAATCTAACGGGGCCGAAATTGCGCCTTGCTCTTCGGTATATTTCGCACAGATATCATTGAGTTCGTTTGTGGTTACCCCGGCCTTAACATGGGGAGCAATCATCTCTAACACCTCGGCGGCCAGCTTGCCTGCCGCGCGCATTTTTTCGATCTCTTCGGCTGTTTTTATCACTATACTCATTAAGCTTTCTCTGTTGTGTCGGTAGTCGAATTTGGGGCGCCTCAAGGCGCTAAAAATTTGTGTTGGCGCCGATATTATGGTATAAAGCGCGCCGTTATGTTTGACTCTTGCCGATGAGGTTCATTGTGACCCCATCTTTGAGCGAATGTGGCGGCCATTATACATGGCTATGACTAAATACTAAATCACACACGTATCGACACGTTCTTCGGGGTGCCTATTTAGGTCGGAGATATGGGATGCGTGGAGGTCTAACCCCCAATTTTTTAAGGTAAAAAAATGACTACAGTTTCAATGCGCGACATGCTTCAGGCCGGTGTTCACTTCGGTCACCAAACTCGTTACTGGAACCCTAAGATGAAGCCTTTCATCTTCGGCGCTCGTAACGGTGTACACATCATCAACCTAGAGCACACTGTGCCTATGTTCAATGAAGCACTAGCGTTCATCAGCAACGTAGCATCTAAGAAAGGTAAAGTACTTTTCGTTGGTACTAAGCGCGCTGCAAGCGAAGCGATCAAAGAAGCTGCTATTTCTTGTGATCAATACTACGTTGACAACCGTTGGTTGGGCGGCATGCTGACTAACTGGAAAACAGTTCGTCAATCAATCAAGCGTCTAAAAGATCTTGAGAGCCAGTCTGTAGACGGTACTTTCGACAAGCTGACCAAGAAAGAAGCGCTAATGCGTACTCGTGAGCTTGAGAAGCTAGAAAAGTCTCTTGGTGGTATCAAGAACATGGGCGGCCTACCTGACGTTATCTTCGTTATCGGTGCTGACCATGAGCATATCGCTATTAAAGAAGCTAACAACCTAGGTATCCCAGTTGTTGCTGTTGTTGATACTAACTCTTCTCCAGACGGCATCAACTACATCGTTCCTGGTAACGATGACGCTATGCGTGCAATTCGTCTGTATGCTGAGTCAGTAGCAGCGGCTGCTAAAGCAGGTCGTGGTCAAGACCTAGCTGTACAAGCTGAGCAAGACGGTTTCGTAGAAGCTGAATAATAAAGGCGGGATGAATTTCATCGCCCTTATTAACCAAGATAGATAATTGGTGAACAGGGGCCCTAAGGCCCCTGTTTTTTCACATTTGATTTGTAGAGTTACCTATAGAGGATTTAACAATGGCAATTACTGCTGCCCAAGTTAAAGAACTACGCGAGCGTACTGGCGCTGGCATGATGGATTGTAAGAAAGCGCTAACTGAAACCAATGGTGACATTGAGCTAGCGATTGAAAACATGCGTAAGAGCGGTGCTGCAAAGGCTGCTAAGAAAGCAGGTAACATCGCTGCTGAAGGTACTATCCTGATCAAGCAAGGCGAAGGTTTCTCAGTACTTCTAGAAGTTAACTGTCAAACTGACTTCGTTGCTAAAGACTCTAACTTCCTGGCTTTCGCTAACGAAGTTCTGGATGTTGCTGCAGCTGGCAAAGTATCTATTGCCGACCTACAAGCTCAGTTCGAAGAAACTCGTGTTGCGCTAGTTGCTAAAATCGGTGAAAACATCAACGTTCGTCGCGTTGAGTACATCGATGGTGCTAGCCAAGCTTCTTACCGTCACGGCGACCGTATCGGTGTTGTTGTAACTGGTGAAGCTGACGAAGAGACTCTGAAGCACGTTGCTATGCACGTTGCTGCTTCTAAGCCTGAATACGTTAACCCATCAGACGTACCAGCTGAAGTTGTTGAGAAAGAGAAAGCCGTTCAGATCGAAATCGCGATGAACGAAGGCAAGCCTCAAGAGATCGCTGAGAAGATGGTTGCTGGCCGTATGAAGAAGTTCACCGGTGAGGTTTCTCTGACTGGTCAAGCTTTCATCATGGAGCCTAAGAAGACTGTTGGCGAAATCCTAAAAGAGAAAGGCGCTACAGTAACTAACTTCATTCGTCTAGAAGTTGGTGAAGGTATCGAGAAGAAAGAAGAAGATTTTGCCGCTGAAGTAGCAGCGCAAATCGCCGCTTCTAAGGCGTAATCGCCAGTTGTAAGATACCCTAAAAACCGCAGCATTCGCTGCGGTTTTATTATGCCAATTAGATTGCTGCACAGCGCTTTTTTTTCTATATAATTGGCACGTTACCCATCGGCATTTATCAGGACAAACAACTATGAGCACAAATCCAAAACCTGCTTTTCGACGTATTCTTCTCAAACTGAGTGGCGAGGCCCTGATGGGCGAAGAGGGCTTTGGCATCGATCCCAAGGTGCTAGATCGCATGGCACAAGAGATTAAAGAGCTGGTTGAGCTTGGTATTCAGGTAGGTGTTGTGATTGGTGGCGGTAACCTATTCCGTGGTGAAGGCCTGGCACAAGCTGGCATGAACCGTGTGGTGGGCGACCATATGGGCATGTTGGCAACCGTAATGAATGGTCTGGCGATGCGCGATGCGCTGCACAGGGCCTATGTGAATGCCCGCCTGATGTCGGCCATCCCCTTGAAAGGCGTCTGTGACGACTATAACTGGGCCGAAGCGATTAGCCTGCTTAAATCTGGCCGCGTGGTGATCTTCGCCGCCGGTACGGGTAATCCTTTCTGTACCACAGATTCTGCCGCCTGCCTGCGTGGTATCGAGATCGAAGCCGAAGTGGTACTCAAGGGCACTAAGGTAGATGGTGTTTACTCTGATGACCCAGTCAAGAACCCAGAAGCGGTAAAATATGACGAGATGGGTTATGGCGAAGTCCTGGAAAAAGAATTGAAAGTGATGGATCTTGCGGCATTTACCCTTGCAAGAGATCACGATATGCCTATCTTAGTGTTTAATATGAACAAGCCTGGTGCGCTACGACGTGTTATCATGGGCGACCATGAAGGTACGCTTATTAGAAGTAGCCGTAAGACTGCCGAATAAATAACCCGATACGAACGAATTTAAGGATATTTAACGTGATTAACGAAATCAAAGAAGATGCAAAGAGCCGTATGGCGAAGTGTGTTGAAGCGACTAAGAATCAAATGGCTAAAGTACGTACTGGTCGTGCTCACCCAAGTCTGCTTGATTCGATCAAGGTGCCTTACTATGGTACGCCAACTCCGCTTAAGCAGGTAGGTAACGTATCTATTGAAGATTCTCGTACTCTGGCAATCACTGTCTTTGATACCACTATGATTGCAGCGGTTGAGAAGGCGATCATGAGTTCAGATCTGGGTCTAAATCCTATGTCTGCCGGTACGACTATCCGTATTCCACTACCAGCACTGACCGAGGAGCGTCGTAAGGACCTGATCAAGGTTGTTCGCGCCGAGGCTGAAAACGGTCGTATCGCCGTACGTAACGTACGTCGTGACGCTAACTCTGACGTGAAAGCGCTAGAGAAAGAGAAAGAGTGTACCGAGGACGATGTACGCCGCACTGAAGATGAGATTCAGAAGTTTACTGACGCTCACATCAAGCAGATCGATGAGATCTTGACGGCAAAAGAAGCAGAGTTGATGGAAGTCTAATCTCCCTGTTTCGTTACTAGAGTTCGCACGCCGTGTAGGGGTATACTACACGGCGTTTGCTATTTTTAAGGGTTGTAATAGATGTCAATCGAATCTCAATCTGGCTCTGAGTTATCTAATGAAGCACTCGCAGAGCTGGTAAAACAGTCTATTCCCAAGCACGTGGCGATCATCATGGATGGCAACGGACGCTGGGCACAGGCACAGGGCAAGCCCCGTGTAGTGGGCCATAAGGCCGGTGTAAAGACTGTTCGTCGCGCGGTGAGTATGGCGCGTGAGATGGGGATAGGTTCGTTAACCCTGTTTGCGTTTTCCAGTGAAAACTGGCGCAGACCCGAGAAAGAAGTCAGCCTCTTGATGGAGCTGTTTTTCACCGTTTTACAACGAGAAATAAAACTACTGGATAAAAACGGGGTCAGGCTCAACATCATAGGGGACATCAGTCGTTTTTCTGCCCGCTTACAAAAGCAGATCGCCGCGGCGATGGAGAAGACGGCCAACAACGATGGTTTGATCCTCAATGTGGCAGCCAACTACGGCGGTCGCTGGGACATAGTGCAGGCGGCGCAAACCTTAGCCAAAAAGGTGGAATCTGGCGAAATGACCAGCAGTCAGTTCACCGAGGAGGCGCTAAGTCAGCATTTAAGCATGCAAAATCAACCGGAAGTTGATTTAATGATTCGCACCGGTGGCGATTTTCGCATTAGTAACTTTGTGTTATGGCAAGCGGCTTACGCAGAGTTAGTGTTTACTGATGTGTTGTGGCCAGATTTTGATGAACAGGCCTTTAAAGATGCGGTAGCCGTATTTGCTACCCGGCAGCGCCGTTTTGGATTGACGGGTTCTCAAATTGAGACTTTGCAGGCTGAGTAATAAATTTAAGAGGGAAAGTTTTGCTAAAACATAGAATAATAACAGCAGTATGGTTGATCCCATTGGTGATGGGAGCCATTTTCTTTTTCCCTGTGGAGTATTTTTCATGGGCTTTGGTGGCTGTGTTCCTGATCGCCGCCAAAGAGTGGGGACGCATCATAGACAAGCGCTGTAATGTGACCCAGTGGAGTTTCACCCTGACCATAGGCATCTTGCTGGTGGCGTTAAACCTCCTGGTGCCCACCGAAGAGGTTTGGTTTAAGGGACAGCTACATCCTGTCTATCTCGCCATCACACTGATTGGCGCCATGTGGTGGGTCATCTCGTTATTCCTGGTGCTCAGCTACCCTAAAAGCGCCGCCCTCTGGGGTAAGAGCCACATGCTGAAATCCATGTTCGGCCAGCTGACCCTAGTGCCCTGTTTTACCGCGCTGATCGCGCTAAAGGCCCTGAGCACGGCGAGCATGCCATACTATGGCGGCGCCTTGGTATTCCTGGTGATGCTGACCGTGTGGGCGACCGATTCTGGAGCCTATTTTGCCGGTAAGGCCCTGGGCAAGCACAAGCTGATGCCTAACGTAAGTCCGGCGAAAACCGTCGAGGGGCTGCTCGGTGGCCTGGTGACTACCATGGTGGTCGTGGCGGGCGTGATGATGGTCTCGCCAGAGCAGGAGCTGGGACTCGTGATCGGCGTGACCCTATTTGTCGCCCTGGTTTCGGCCCTTGGGGATCTATCGGAAAGTATGTTTAAGCGTGTGGCCGACATTAAAGATTCTGGCACCATATTGCCGGGTCATGGCGGGGTGCTGGATCGCATCGACAGCCTGACGGCGGCGCTGCCCATCTTTACCCTAATTTATATCGCATTTTGGATGTAACCATGCAGAAAATGGTGATTCTAGGCGCCACAGGTTCTATCGGCGCCAGTACCCTGAGCGTTATCGAGCAAAATCCTGAGGCCTACAAGGCCTTTGCCCTGGTCGCCCATAAGAGTGTCGATAAGATGCTCGACTTGTGTATCAAGTACAATCCATCGATAGCCCATATGGTCGATCCCCAGGCGGCGGCCGAGTTGCAGCGTCGTTTGCCGGCGCACATGGCGATTGCCGTCTCTTCGGGCGAAGATGAGTTGGCGGCTATCGTCGCGCTGCCCGAGGTGGATTGCGTCATGGCGGCCATCGTCGGTGCGGCAGGTCTACCTGCCACACTGGCGGCGGTTAAGGCAGGTAAGCGGGTGCTGCTGGCCAACAAAGAGTCACTGGTGATGTCGGGTCGTCTGTTTATCGATGCGATGCAGGGCTCAAACGCCAAGGTGTTGCCAGTAGACAGTGAGCACAACGCCATCTTCCAGTGTTTGCCAGAGCCTGCCCAGCAAGCCATTGGCGCCTGCGATCTGGCCGGTGCCGGCATCTCCCATATTCTGTTGACCGGATCGGGCGGACCTTTTCTCACCTCAGATCTCGATAGTCTGAGTCAGATGACGCCGGATCAGGCCTGCAAACATCCTAACTGGTCGATGGGCCGCAAGATCTCGGTCGATTCCGCCAGCATGATGAACAAGGGACTCGAGTATATCGAGGCCCGTTGGCTGTTTAATGCCACCAAAGAGCAACTCAAGGTGGTGGTGCATCCCCAGAGCGTGATCCACTCTATGGTGCAGTATAAGGACGGTAGCGTGTTGGCCCAGATGGGCAACCCAGACATGCGCACCCCCATCGCGCACTGCATGGCGTATCCGCAAAGAATTTCGGCGGGCGTTGAACCTTTAGATTTTTTCAAAGTCGGACAGTTAAGCTTTCTTGAACCCGACTTCAATCGCTTCCCCTGTCTGAAGTTGGCCATAGATGCCTGCGAGCAGGGACAGGAAGCCACCACGGTATTGAACGCGGCCAACGAAGTGTCGGTCGAGGCCTTCCTGGCAGGATTGATACTTTTTACCGATATCGCACGGGTAAACGAGTATTGCCTGAGTCATGTCGAGCAGCGTAGTTTAGACACCATAGAAGATATTTTGGCGCTGGACGGCCTGGCACGGCGTGTTGCGCAGGAGCGGGTCGCCAAGCTGTAAGGCTCGCGCTAGCTAGTTTAAAGGCTTTCGTGGCTTACGTAAGCAAAGATAAGCAGAGATAAGGAGAGGAATGCTAGACTTTTTGTGGAACTTGGGCTCATTCATTATCGCCCTTGGAATTCTCATCACGGCCCATGAATATGGTCACTTCTGGGTGGCCAGACGTTGCGGCGTGAAAGTTGAGCGTTTCTCTATCGGTTTCGGTAAGGCCATATGGCGTAAGATCGGCGCCGATGGTACCGAGTACGTGGTGGCCATGATCCCCCTTGGCGGCTATGTGAAGATGCTCGACGAGCGGGTCGATACCGTTGCCGACGAGCTAAAGCCCCAGGCCTTTAACCGTAAATCTGTCTGGCAGCGCATCGCCATCGTCGGTGCCGGCCCCATGGCCAACTTCGTGTTTGCCATTTTCGCCCTTTACATCATGTACCTTATCGGGGTGCCCTCGATTAAACCTGTGATCGAATCGACACAGTCCGGCTCGCCGGCGGCGGTGATTCAGGTCAAGAAGCCGATGCAGGTGATTGCCGTTGGCGATCGCAGCGTACGCAACTGGGAAGAGGTGACCTACGCCTTGGTCGGTCACATAGGCGATGATGCCATCGACGTCACGCTGGCCCCTTTGTCGGGCGTGATGGGCGAGGAGCGCACCCATAAGCTAGATACCCGCCAGTGGAAGTTTAATCCTGAGACTGAGTCGCCCATTACTTCTTTGGGCCTCAATGTCTTTAGGCCTGCCATCACCCCTAAGCTCGGTTTTGTCGACGAAGATGGCGCCGCCTACGCGGCTGGTTTGCGCCTAGGTGACACCTTAGTCGCCGTCGATAACAAATCTTATGGCGATTGGGATCAGTTTGTTGCCAAGATCAAGGCATCGGCCGACAAGCCTATCAGCGTGACCATCAGACGCGATGGTGAGCAGCTTAAGTTCAATGTCACTCCTAAAGCGCGCACTATTGACGGCGGTAAGGTCGAGGGCGTGATTGGCGTGGCACCGACCCAGGCGCCTTGGCCCGATGAGATGCGTCTGCAACTGGAATACGGTGTCGGTGAGTCTCTCATGGTCGCCGCCGATAAAACATGGCAACTTGTATCGGTCAGCATTAAGATGATTGGCAAACTCTTTACCGGTGATGTGTCGGTGAAGAACCTGAGCGGCCCAATCTCTATCGCTCAGGGCGCGGGAAACAGCGCCAATTATGGTTTAGTTTACTTTTTAGGATTCCTGGCATTAATCAGCGTGAATTTAGGCATTATTAATTTATTGCCTTTACCCGTGCTTGATGGCGGGCATCTGTTATATTACTTCATCGAAGTGATCACAGGCAGGCCTGTACCGGAAAAGGTGCAGGAAATTGGATTCAGATTTGGGGCAGCCTTGCTGCTAATATTGATGAGTATCGCCCTTTTCAATGATTTTTCCCGACTCTGAGCAAGGACACACACATAATTAGAAGTGCTCTATGAGATTGAATAAAATTTTTGCCTCGATGTTATTAGTCGGTGCGTCTTTATCAGGGAAGGGTTGGGCCGATACATTCCAGCCTTTTGAAGTGACCGACATCCAGGTTAAGGGACTGCAGCGTGTTGCACTGGGTGCGGCGCTATTGAATATTCCTATCAAGGTGGGAGACACGGTCGACGAACTGCGTCTGCAGCAGGCGATCAAGAGCCTGTATTCCTCGACCAACTTCGAGCATATCGAGGTGAGCCGCGATGGCAGCGTCTTGGTGGTGACGGTCAAAGAAAGGCCTACCATCAGCGCAGTGACCTTCGAAGGCAACAAAGACATTAAAGACGAGCAGCTGCAAGAGAGTCTCGACGGCAGTGGCGTCAAGGCCGGTGAGTCGCTGGATCGCACCATGCTCAGTGGCATCGAGAAGAGCCTGCAAGACTTCTACTATGGCGTGGGTAAATATGGAGCCAAGGTTCAGGCTCAGGTGATCAACCTGCCACGTAACCGTGTCGAGTTGAAGTTTAAGTTTACCGAAGGTTTGGCGGCAGAGATTCGTCAGATCAACGTGGTGGGCAACACTGTCTTTAGCGACGCCGAACTGATCGGCATGCTGGAGCTGAAAGACTATGTGGCATGGTGGGATCTCTTCGGTGAGCGCCGCTATCAGAAGCAGAAGCTGCAGGCCGACCTTGAAACCATCAAGACCTTCTACCACAACCGCGGTTATATCCGGTTCGAGGTGACCTCCACTCAGGTGGCGATGACCCCTGACCGTAAGGGTCTCTACATCACCATCAACGTCGATGAGGGTGAGCAGTACAAGGTTAAAGAAGTTAACCTGACTGGCGACCTCATGGGCCGTGAAGAGGTGATGCAGGCGATTCTGCCGATCAAGGTAGGCGATACCTATAACGGCGCAGACGTGACCTTTACCGAAGAGATGTATGGTAAGTATCTGGGCCGTTTCGGCTATGCCTATCCTGAGGTGAAGACCTACCCTGAGATCGATGATGAGACCAAAGAGGTCGCCCTCAACGTCAACATCAAGCCGGGTAAGCGCGTCTATGTGCGTAGCATTAACTTTACCGGTAACCAGGTTACCAAAGATGAGGTGATGCGCCGCGAGCTGCGTCAGATGGAAGGCGCTTGGCTGAACTCGGCCCAGGTTGAGCAATCCAAGGCGCGTCTGAACCGCCTGGGTTACTTCGAAACCGTCGATACTCAGACGGTTCAGGTGCCGGGCACAGACGATCTGGTGGACGTCGACTTCACCGTGAAGGAGCAGCCATCAGGCTCGTTCAACGCGGGTGTGGGTTATGGTACCGAGTCGGGCCTGAGCCTACAGTTTGGTGTGCAGCAGAGTAACTTCTTGGGTACAGGTAACCAGGCAGGTATCAACCTTAATACCAACAAATACTCGAAGAACGTCAATATCAACTACACAGATCCTTACTTCACCAAAGATGGCGTGAGCCTGGGTGGTAGCATCTACTGGAACGAGTTTGACGCTCAGGAAGCGAACCTCGAACGCTATAAGAACAGTTCTTACGGTATTGCGGTCAACTCTGGCTTCCCGATCAACGAATACAACCGTATCAACGGTGGTATCGGCTATCGTCACAACAGTATCTCGGAGATCTCGGCCTACGAGCAGGCCCTGCGCTTCTACAACATCTATCGTGATGCCAACGATCCTAACGCCGACCTGTCGTTCGATAACTTCGAGCTGACCCTCGGCTGGTACCGCAGCACGCTTAACCGCGGCACCTTCCCAACCGATGGTTCGTCACAGCGTCTGAGCGGCAAGATGACGGTGCCAGGTTCGGATCTGCAGTACTTTAAGACAGATTTCGATACCAGCTTCTACTGGCCAGTCAATCGCAGCCACAGCTTCGTGCTCCTGACTAAGGCGCGCCTGGGTTATGGTAACGGTTATGGTCAGTACAACGACAACGACCAGATCCTACCTTTCTGGGAGAACTACTACTCGGGCGGTAGCAGTTCACTGCGTGGCTTCAAGTCTAACTCTGTGGGTCCACGTTCATTCTACCTGTATCGTGGTAGTGAGCCGTGCTCGCCAGATCCTGCAGGGGATACTTGTACCTTGCCAGGGGATCCTAACCGTGTCACTGTGAGCGGTGGCCGCTCTATCGGTGGTAACGCCATCGCTACGGCGAGTGTCGAGATGATAGTGCCAACCCCATTCCTGGATGAGGCCTACACTAACTCGGTTCGTACCAGCTTCTTCGTCGATGCGGGTAACGTTTGGGATACCGAGTTCGATTACGACTCATATCGCTTCCTGCCGGCTGAGCAGTTTGACAAGTTGTCTGACTATTCCGACCCAGGACGTATCCGTGCCTCGGCGGGGATGAGCGTTCAATGGTTGTCGCCAATGGGACCTATGGTATTTAGTCTTGCATGGCCAATCAAAAAATATGAAGATGATGACACAGAGATCTTCTCGTTCAACATTGGTAAAACTTTCTAAAGTAGAACTAATTTAAATAAAAAGTCATCGGCAAGTTTTGCTGATTATAAGGAGTTTATTTTGAATAAGATGTTTAATCGCGCAATGATGGTGTTGGTTCTGTTAGGCGCACCAATTGCAGCACAAGCTGAAAAGATCGCCGTTGTCGATATGCAGGCGGTATTTGAGCAGCTACCACAGCGCGAAGAAGTCAGCAAAACGCTGAAAACCGAATTCGGCGATCGTGTGGCTGGCGTACAGAAGATGCAGGAAGAGCTTCGCGGCATGCTAGAGAAGCAGCAACGCGACGCGGCCCTGATGAGCGAAACGCAGAAGACTGAGATGCTGCGCAAGATGGAATCTCTCAAGGCTGAGCTGCAGCTCAAGGGCAAGGCGCTGGATGAAGATATGCGTCGTCGTAACGGTGAAGAGCAAAACAAGCTATTGGTTAAGGTTCAAAAAGCCATCAGCGCTATCGCCGAGAAAGAGAAGTATGACGTAGTGCTACAGCGCGGCGCCGTGATCTACGTGAAGCCGACTTCAGACATCAGCAGCAAAGTGGTTGAAGCTCTGAGCAAAGGCTAAGCATTGATGACAAGTTATACCCTAAGTGAGATCGCCGCCCATCTGAATGCCGAGGTCAAGGGTGACGAGACGGTGACTATTCACCGTGTCGCCACGCTGGAGAAGGCACAGGCGGGGGAGATCTCCTTTCTGGCGAATCCCAAATACCAGAGTCAGTTAGAAGGCACGGCGGCCTCTGCCGTTTTGCTCTCGCCCAAGATGTCCGAGCATTATAGCGGCAATGCCATAGTGTTAGCCGATCCCTATGTCGGTTTTGCAAGAGTTGCTCAGCTGCTCGACACCACGCCTAGGGCCGCCGAGGCTATTCACCCCAGTGCGGTTATCGATCCTAGCGCCCAGCTGGGTGAAGGCGTCGCCATAGGGGCCAATGCGGTGATCGGCGCCAATGTTATCTTAGGTGAGAATGTTCAGATAGGTCCCGGCTGTGTGCTTGGTCAGGATGTTATCGTCGGTTCAAACTCCATCCTGTGGGCCAACGTGACCCTATACCATGACGTACAGCTGGGTACGGACTGTATCGTGCATTCGGGCACAGTGATCGGCTCTGACGGTTTTGGTTATGCCAATGAGCGTGGTCAATGGATCAAGATCCCACAAACTGGTGGGGTGCGTATTGGTAACCGTGTCGAGATAGGTGCCTGCACCAGTATCGACCGCGGCGCCCTGGATCACACAGAGATCCACGATGGCGTTATTATCGACAACCAGGTGCAACTTGCACACAATGTGGTGGTAGGTGAAAACACCGCGCTGGCCGGTAGCTCTACCTTTGCCGGCAGCTGTACCATAGGTAAATACTGTATCATAGGCGGCAGCAGCGCCGTGGCAGGGCATCTGTCGATTGCCGACGGTACCCATATCTCAGGTGGCACCAATGTGACGAGTGTTATTCGTGAGCCTGGTGTATACTCTTCTGCTACCGTTGCGATGGAAAACAAGTTGTGGCGACGTAATACCGTCAGATTCAGGCAACTTGATGAATTGTTCCAACGCGTCAAACAGCTTGAAAAAAACGTTAAATCAGATGATTAACTGCCTGAGGGCAGCTAAGGAAGTTATTGAGTGTCAAATCAATTAAATACGATGGATATCAAAGAGATCCTAAAGTTCCTACCTCACAGGTATCCGTTTTTATTGATCGATAGAGTCCTCGACTTTACGCCAGGTGAAACACTGCATGCGATCAAGAATGTCACCATCAACGAGCCATTCTTCCAGGGCCATTTCCCTGTAGCTCCTGTGATGCCAGGTGTATTGATCCTAGAGGCTATGGCTCAGGCGACCGGTCTGTTAGCGTTTAAAACCATGAGCGATGAGCCATCTAACGATGCCTTATACTATTTTGCCGGTATCGATAACGCTCGCTTCAAGCGTGTGGTCGAGCCTGGCGACCAACTTCATTTCGAAGTTAAGATGATTAAAGAACGCCGCGGGATTGGCGTCTTCACAGGTGAAGCTAAGGTCGATGGCGAACTAGTTTGTTCGGCAGAGATCATGTGTGCCCGCAGAGAGATTGCCAAGTGATTGATAAGTTAGCATTTGTACACCCAGATGCCAAAATCGGTAACAATGTTACCATAGGCCCATGGACCTATATCGGCCCAGATGTCGAGATCGGCGATGACTGTCATCTGAGCTCTCACGTGGTGGTCAAGGGCCCTACGGTTATCGGCAAGGGTAACCGTATTTTTCAGTTCGCCTCAGTAGGGGAAGACTGCCAGGATAAGAAGTATGCTGGCGAGCCAACCCGACTGATCATCGGCGATAACAATGTGATCCGCGAATCTGTCACCATACATCGCGGCACGGTGCAGGATAACGGTGAGACCCGTATCGGTTCTAACAACCTGTTTATGGCCTACGTGCACATCGCCCACGACTGTGTGGTGGGTAACAATGTGATCATGGCTAACAACGCCTCTATCGCTGGCCACGTCCATGTGGGCGACTGGGCGATACTAGGCGGCATGACGGGTGTGCATCAGTTTGTACATATCGGTGCCCATGCCTTTACCGCTGGTTATTCACTGATCCTGCAAGATGTGCCGCCATTTGTGATGGCGTCGGGTCAGCCCGCTATCCCAAGGGGACTGAACAGCGAAGGCATGAAACGCCGCGGCTTCTCCAAGGAGAGCCAACTGGCGGTGCGCCGTGCCTACAAGACCTTATATCGAAAGGGCTTGACCATTGAAGAAGCGGTTGCCGCCTTGGGTGAGGATGCCGAGGACGAGCAGGTTAAGCTGCTGATGGACTTTGTGGTCAACTCGAGCCGAGGCATTATTCGTTAATCGGTTTCTTTAATCGGTTTAGCTAATTGGTTTAGCTATCGAAGAAAAGCTCGTGTTCACGGGCTTTTTTATTTTCAGTAAGCAAGTAACAGAAGATGAATCAGAGCAATCAAAAAGTATTCGCCATGGTGGCGGGTGAGCTGTCCGGTGATATTCTCGGCGCCGGCCTGATCAAGGCCTTGAAACAGCAATATCCGAATGCCCGCTTCGTTGGTATCGGTGGCCCGCAGATGGATGCCCTGGGGTTTGAGTCCCTGTTCTCTTTCGAGGAGCTGGCCGTGATGGGCCTGGTCGAGGTGTTATCGCGCCTGCCACGCCTGCTTAAGGTGCGTAAAACGCTGATCGACGAGCTGACCGCCCTAAAGCCAGATTGCTTTATCGGTATCGATGCTCCCGATTTCAATATTGGCCTGGAGCTGAAGCTTAAGGCGCAGGGGATTAAGACGGTTCACTATGTCAGCCCTTCTGTGTGGGCCTGGCGCCCGAAGCGGATCTTCAAGATCGCCAAGGCGACCAACATGGTGCTGTCGCTACTGCCCTTCGAGAAGGCCTTCTACGACAAGCATAATGTGCCTTGTACCTTTGTCGGCCACACACTTGCAGACGATATTCCGCTGGTAAGCGATAAGCTCAGCGCCCGCGAGACACTGGGGTTAGATCCCCATGCCGAATACCTCGCCATCTTACCCGGTTCTCGGGGCGGCGAGCTCAAACAGCTGGCCGAGCCTTTCGTACAGGCAGCGGTTAAACTGCGCCAGCGCTACCCGGACCTTAAGTTCGTCACCCCGCTGGTCAATGCTAAGCGTCGGGCCCAGTTTGAGCTGGCCCTCAAGACTCATGCACCGGATCTAGACATACATCTGGTCGAGGGACAGTCTCGCACCGTGATGGCTGCGGCCGATGCTATCTTGCTGGCGTCCGGCACGGCGACCCTGGAGGCCATGCTGGTGAAACGTCCCATGGTGGTGGCCTACAGGGTATCGCCGATCACCTACCGTATCGCCAAGGGAATGATGCAGATTTCTCATTACTCCTTGCCAAATTTGCTGGCGGGCAGGGAGATCATCCCTGAACTTATCCAGGCCGACTGTACCCCGGATAAGATAGTCGACGCGGTGTCCAATCAGCTCGATGGCGATCATCAGCCGTTGATGGAGACCTTTATGGCTCTGCATCAACAGCTAAGGTGCGATGCCAGTGCGCGCGCAGCACAGGCGGTTATCGAGCTAGTGGAGACAAAATAGTGGCTATCTATAAACAAATTACCGCCGAACAGGTCGAGGCACTGTGTTGCGGCTTCTACGCCGGCGTCGATGAGGTGGGCCGTGGCCCCTTGGTGGGCGATGTGGTGACCGCAGCGGTGGTGCTGGACCCGGACAATCCTATCGAAGGGCTAAATGACTCCAAGAAGTTGTCGGAGAAGAAGCGCGACGCCCTCTATGAGGAGATCCTCGCCAAGGCGCTGGATGTCAGCGTCGGACGCTGCTCGCCGCTGGAGATCGATGTGCTCAACATACTGCACGCGACCATGCTGGCGATGCAGCGCGCCGTTGCTGGACTGCGCGCCCGACCTGACAGAGTATTGATCGACGGCAATCGGGTACCGGACTTTACCGATGAGACCCTGGAGGGGCATGCGGTGATCAAAGGCGATGGCCTGATCCCAGCCATCAGCGCCGCCTCTATCGTTGCCAAGGTGGTGCGCGACAGAGAGATGGAAGCCTTGGATGAGCGTTATCCCGAGTATGGCTTCGCCAAGCACAAGGGCTACCCCACCAAGGCGCATTTCGAGGCGCTCGAGGCCCATGGCGTGCTGGCAGAGCACCGCAAGAGTTTCAGGCCGGTCAAGGAGCGTCTGGAGGCCTGTTAAACCGCCTGCTCCGGGCGCCTGCGACTGGTGCCCTGTGTGTGACTCTGGTACTCTTTCAAGGCGACTCTTTCACGGGAATAGTTCGCCGCATAAATATTAGAAAATTTGCTAACTAAATCAGAATCTTCTTATGTCAGAACCTCGTTTCGTGCACCTGCGCGTACACAGTGATTTTTCCATGTCTGATGGCCTCGCCAAGGTCAAGCCCATTCTCGCCAAGGCAAGTGAAGATCAGATGGCCGCCCTGGCCCTGACCGATAACACCAACCTCTGTGGCCTGGTGAAGTTTTATGGCGGCTGTCACGGCGCGGGGATCAAGCCCATCGTAGGTTGTGACTTCTTCATGCTGGTGCCGGGTTTCGAGGATGAATTTTGCTCTCTGACTGTGCTGGCGATGAACAACGAGGGGTATAAAAACCTCACCCTGCTGATCAGCGATGCCTACCTGCGTGGCCATGTGAAAGACAGGGCGGTGATCGACCAGGCTTGGCTGGAGCGCTACAGCGAAGGGCTGATCTTGCTCTCCGGCGCCAAAGATGGCGACGTGGGCAAGGCGCTGCTCAAGGGTAACCAGGGCCAGGTGGACTCTCTGGTCGCCTTCTATCAGACCCATTTCCCCGACCGTTATTATCTCGAGCTTATCCGCACCGGGCGCCCCGATGAGGAGCGTTATCTGCATATGGCAGTCGAGCTGGCGGGCGAGAAAGACCTGCCCGTGGTCGCCACCAACCAGGTGGTCTTCATACAGCCTGAGCAATTCGAGGCCCACGAGATCCGCGTGGCCATCTCGGATGGTTTCACCCTGGCCGACCCAAGGCGGCCGCGCCGCTACAGCGAGCAGCAATATTTCCGCAGTCAGGATGAGATGTGTGAGCTGTTTGACGATATCCCTGAGGCGCTGCAAAACAGCGTGGAGATCGCCAAGCGCTGTAACGTTACCGTGAGACTCGGAGAGTATTTCCTGCCTAACTTCCCCACCGGCGATCTCTCCATCGAAGATTTTCTGGTCGAGGTCTCCAAGAAGGGCCTGGAGGAGCGTCTAGAGTTCCTCTTCCCCGATGAGGCACAGCGCGCCGAGCGCCGCGGTGAGTATGACGAGCGTCTCGATGTCGAGCTGACGGTAATTAACAACATGGGATTCCCCGGCTACTTCCTCATCGTGATGGAGTTCATCCAGTGGGGTAAAGACAACGGTATTCCTATCGGTCCCGGCCGTGGCTCGGGGGCGGGCTCTCTGGTGGCCTATGCGCTTAAGATCACCGACCTCGACCCGCTGGAATTCGACCTGCTGTTCGAACGTTTCCTTAACCCAGAACGTGTTTCCATGCCCGACTTCGACGTCGACTTCTGCATGGACAGACGCGACGAGGTGATCGATCACGTGGCCGAACTCTATGGCCGCGACGCCGTATCGCAGATCATCACCTTCGGTACCATGGCGGCTAAGGCCGTGGTGCGTGACGTGGGCCGTGTGCTGGGCCATCCCTATGGCTTCGTTGACCGTATCTCTAAGATGATCCCGGCCGAGCCAGGCATGACACTGGCCAAGGCGTTCGAGGCCGAACCGGCGCTGCCCGAGGCCTATGATGCCGACGAAGAGGTAAAAGATCTCATCGACATGTGCCGGGTGCTGGAAGGGGTCACCCGTAACGCGGGTAAACACGCCGGGGGCGTGGTGATCGCGCCGACTGTGATCACCGACTTTGCGCCGCTCTACTGTGACGCCGAGGGCCACAACCCGGTTACCCAGTTCGATAAGAACGACGTAGAAACCGCCGGTCTGGTGAAGTTCGACTTCCTGGGTCTGAGGACCCTGACCATCATCGACTGGGCGTTGCAGATGATCAATCCGCATCTGGCGAAGCAGGGCAAAGAGCCAGTGCGTATCGAGGCGATCGTTTTGGATGATCCTGCCTCCTTCCGTCTGCTGCAGCGTTATGAAACTACCGCCGTGTTCCAGCTGGAATCCCGCGGCATGAAAGATCTGATTAAGCGCCTACAGCCTGACTGCTTCGAAGATATGATCGCACTGGTGGCCCTGTTCCGTCCCGGGCCGCTACAGTCGGGCATGGTAGATAACTTCATCGAGCGTAAGCACGGCCGTGAAGAGGTTTCCTATCCGGACCAGCAGTGGCAACACGAGAGCCTCAAGCCGATTCTGGAGCCCACCTACGGCATTATTCTCTACCAGGAACAGGTGATGCAGATCGCCCAGGTGCTGGCGGGCTATACCCTGGGCGGCGCGGACATGCTGCGCCGTGCCATGGGTAAGAAGAAACCCGAAGAGATGGCCAAGCAGCGTAGTGTCTTCGAAGAGGGCGCGGTCAAGAACGGCGTCGACGGCGAGCTGGCGATGAAGATCTTCGACTTGGTGGAGAAGTTCGCCGGTTACGGCTTCAACAAGTCGCACTCGGCCGCCTACGCCTTGGTGTCCTACCAGACCCTCTGGCTCAAGACCCACTTCCCGGCGCAGTTTATGGCGGCGGTGATGTCGGCGGATATGGACAACACAGACAAGATAGTGACCCTGGTGGACGAGTGTGAGCGCATGGGCTTGCCGCTGTTGCCGCCGGACGTCAACAAGGGCCTGTTCCGCTTCACCGTGGATGACGATCTCAACATCGTCTATGGCATCGGCGCCATCAAGGGCGTGGGTGAAGGCCCGGTGGAATCGATTCTGAAGGCGCGTGAGGATGGGCCATTCGTGGACCTGTTCGACTTCTGCGCCCGGGTCGATCTCAAGAAGCTTAATCGAAGAGTGATTGAGAAACTGATCTGCGCCGGCGCCCTGGATAACCTGGGACCGCACCGCGCCGCCATGATGGCGACTCTGCCTGAGGCAATTCGCGCTGCCGATCAGCATGCCAAGGCCGAGGCGATTGGTCAGCACGACATGTTTGGCCTGCTCAACAGCGAGCCGGAAGACAACAAGCAGCAGTTTGTGCACTGTACCCCCTGGCCGGACAAGGTGTGGCTCGAGGGCGAGCGGGAGACCTTAGGTCTGTATCTGACTGGTCACCCGATCAATCAGTATCTCAAGGAGCTCAAGCACTACACCTCGGGCAGGCTCAAGGATGTGCATCCCACCGAGCGAGGCAAGACCACCAAGGCCGCCGGCCTGGTGGTGGCGACCCGTGTGATGATGACCAAACGCGGCTCCAAGATGGGCCTGGTTACCCTGGACGATAAGAGTGCGCGTTTGGAGGTGATGCTGTTTACCGAGGCCTTTGAGAAATTTGGTGAGCTGCTGGAGAAAGACAGGATCTTGATCGTCGAAGGGGAGGTAAGTTTCGATGACTTCTCCGGCGGCAATCGCATGACGGCCCGTAACATCATCGACATGGGTGAGGCGCGCAGCCACTTCGCCCACGCGGTCGAGGTGGATCTGGACGGCGCTAGTATCACACCAGAGTGGCTCGGCCAGTTCCAGCAGGCGGTCGAGCCCTGGAAGGCGGGCAGTGTGCCCTTGGTGATCAACTATGCCCAGCCTACCGCCAAGGCCCAGTTCAGGCTGGGGGATGAGTGGCGGGTGAATCCGACCGACGAGCTGATGCTGGCATTGGAGACACTGACCGGGTCTGACAAGGTAAGGATCCTCTTCTAGATGGCGCATGACAGCTTCTGTCCATTTCATGCCCTGACCCAGCTACTAGCGCGGGTGAAGCCTGCGGCTGGCATTAAGTCACGTACTAAGCCAGCTATGAAGTTAGTGCTGGCTTACAGTGGCGGCGTCGACTCAGAAGTGCTTGCCCATGGCCTGAGCCTATTTGCCAAGCAGCATCCCGAGTATCAATATCTCCTGGTGCATGTGCATCATGGCCTCAGCGCCAATGCTGATAGCTGGCAGAGCCACTGTGAGCGCCGCGCCCGCGAGTATGGCTTGCCGATTAGCGTCAAGCGGGTGACAGTGGCTAGCGGCGCCCGCATCAGTCTCGAGGCCGCGGCCCGCGAGGCGAGATACGATGCGCTGCGAAGTGAGTTAGCCCCCGGCGATATCCTGCTCACCGCCCATCATCAGGACGATCAGCTCGAGACGCTATTGTTGGCGCTCAAGCGAGGTCTCGGGCCCAAGGGGCTGGCGGCCATGGGAGAGGTTCAGGCTTTTACCCCCAATAATCTGTTGCTCAGGCCGTTGCTGACCACATCCCGCGCCCAAATAGAAGCCTTCGCTAAGGCCGAGAGGCTTAGCCATATCGAGGATGAGAGTAATAAGGACAGTCGTTTCGACCGTAACTTTTTGAGGAACGAGGTGCTGCCGATTCTCACGGCGCGCTGGCCAGCCTTTGCCGCCACCGCCAGTCGCAGCGCTCAATTGTGCGCCGAGCAGCAGGCGCTGATCGATGAGGAGGTGAGTCTTCGCTTACCTGCCATGTTGCTAAGTGTGTCCCATAGCCAGGCGGCCGTGTTGGATCTAAAGGTGCTGGCAGAGCAACCAGGGCGCTGGCATCCCCATCTGCTGCGGGGCTTTATCGAGCATCGCGGCTTCCCCTTACCCTCGGCGGCGCAGCTGGGGGATATTTTGGCGCAGCTCGAGGCCAAGGCCGATGCTCAGGTGGCGATTCGCATCAAATCTATGGTGCTGAGACGTTTTCAACACGCCCTCTATCTGGACTCTGCAGAGGTCGGCCCCAGGCATGAGCAAGTGCTGGAAGGCCTGGATGAGGATGTGAGATCCCAAGGCTCGACGTTAAGCTGGCCCATCGACAGCCAAAGCCAGCTTGTGGCGAACTGGAGCCTAACTGGCCCTAGGCTACGTCTAGAAAAGGCCGACGAGGTGACGCTGCGTTTTGGTGCCTCGGGTAGTCTGCGCTGTCACCCCGATGGGCGGGACAAGGGGCGGGAGCTGAAGAAGCTGTGGCAAGAGTTTGCCGTGCCGCCATGGGAGCGAGGGCGTATTCCGCTTATTTTTTACGGAGAGCAATTAGTTGCGGCTGTGGGGCTCTGGGTGGATAAGCGCTACCTGGCACCTCAAGGCGAGGGGGGCTGGCAGTTCAGCCTTGCTGAAGTTAATGGCTAATAGCTGATATCTAATCGCTAACATCTAGTATTTAACGGCTAATAACTAACATCTAATACCTAACATCTAATACCAATCTTCCAATACCTAACATCTAATATCAATCATTCAAGCGGCAGGATAGCGCTATCCTGCCGGGTACTTTTCAAATCGCGACTTCTTTAAATCTGCTCTAAACCTGTTCCAAAGCCCTTCTAATCTCTACTCGATCTCGCCTTTGACTCGGATGCCACTCTAATCGACGCGGTAGCAGCGACGTCCGGCCGCCTTGGCGCGGTAGAGGGCCTTGTCGGCCCTGAGGTACAGGGTCTCGGCATCATTGCCAAGCTGCCACTGGGCAAGGCCCATGCTGGTCTGCACCTGAAACTTGGTCAGCAGGCTATCGCCTTCCATCATGGCGAGGATCCGCTCACACAGCACGCTGGCCGCCTGGGTATCGCCTTCGATCAGCAGGGTAAACTCGTCGCCGCCGATACGAAAGGCTTGGTCGCTGTCGCGAATCGCCTGCTCAAGTGTGTGACCGAATTGACTCAGCACCTCATCGCCCACCAGGTGGCCATACTTGTCATTCAGACTCTTGAAGTTATCGAGATCCAGCACCACTAAGGTGATCGCATCCCCATGGCGCTGAGCGCGGGCCAGAACCTGCTTGAGGCTCTGCTCATAGTAGCGGCGGTTTCCCAGGTGGGTGAGTGAATCATGCATCGCCTGTTTCGCCATCTGCTGGTAGGCGATGGCGTTCACTAAAGGGCTCAGCAGCAGCGACTGCAACTGATACAGCAGCTCTGTCTGTGGCTTGATCAGCGGCGCCGACAGACGATAGGCGATGCTGATGCTCACCCCATCATGGCTAAGGTTTTGTTTTATTAGTAAACCTTGCTCACCGCCCCAGCTTAGCTGATACTCTTTATAGCAGAGGGTGATCCCCAGCACTGGCAAGTGTTGTCCCATGAGTTTGCCGTAGCAGGCAAATACCGTCCGTGGATCTAGGCTCTCATGCAGCTGCTGCATGACGGTGACCAGATTAGGCGCACCGACTGTATTGTGATGGTGATCTGGCTGATAGCGATATTCGTCAAACGAAAATTCTGTCGCTAAGGCAAAGTCCATAATCTTTACTCCACAATGTAACGGACCCGAGATAGGTTATATAAAGCAAAAAACGTGCCTAATACTAAATGATGAGTTTGTCTATATATGTCATTGAGTTAGTCTGGGGAAGGGGGGACTGAGCCTGTGACAGTATTTTGACTTTGGCAAGAAACTTGACGTTAGAGATCGCGTCCAAGCACATTTGGGCACACCGTTTTGGCACACAGTTTTTGGGAAGAGAGTATTTGAGGGCAGGCAGAGGAGCGCGCAGCGGTAATGGAACACAGCATACTGATTAAGATCCTGTTGATGTTGATGATGGCCATAGTGGCGATCGCCCTCTTTAGGCGGGCGGGGCTGCCGGCTATCCTGGCCTATCTAATCACCGGGGTGATCAGCGGCCCTTCTGTGTTCAACTGGTTCACTCAGCAGCAGATCCACTCGGTGGCCGAGCTGGGGGTGGTACTGCTGATGTTCTCCCTAGGTCTCGAATTCTCGCTGCCCAGGCTGTGGGCCATGCGCCGCACCGTATTTGGCCTGGGTAGCGCCCAGGTGTTCGTCACCGCCGTCCTCACCATGTGCATCAGCATGTTGTTGGGGCTTAACTTGAGCGAGTCCATCGTGGTGGGTTCGGCCATTGCTCTCTCCTCTACTGCCATCGTACTCAAGCTGCTCAACGAGCGCGGCTGGCTCAGGCGGCGCCACGGTGAGCTGTCGGTGAGTGTCTTGCTGTTTCAGGATCTGGCCGTGGTGCCCCTGCTGATCCTCATGCCTCTGCTGGCCTCAGATGGTGAGATGCTGAGCTGGCACCAGATCTTGCTCGCCATGGGGGAGGGGGTATTGGCCTTTATCGCCCTGATGGCAGTGGGTAAGTGGGCTCTGCCTAAGGTGTTTGATGAGGTGGCGCGCTCGCGCTCCAACGAGCTGTTTGTGCTCTCTACCCTGGTGGTGGCGCTGGTCACTGGCGCCCTGACCCAGTGGCTGGGGCTCTCCATGGCACTGGGCGCCTTTATCGCCGGTATGCTGCTGGGGGAGAGCCAATACAAGCGCCAGCTGGAGGCGGACATTCGCCCCTTCAGGGATCTGCTGATGGGACTCTTCTTCATCTCTATCGGCATGTTGCTCGATTTTAGCCTAGTGATCACCTTCTGGTGGCAGGTACTGCTGCTGGTGGTGGCGGTGATTATCGCCAAGGCCTTGATCGTCTTTGGCCTGCTCAGGGCGGCCAAGGAGTCGTTTCGCACCTCTGTGGCTACTGCCATCAGCCTGGCGCAGGTGGGTGAGTTCAGCTTCGTGGTGCTGGCGCTGGCGGTTAACTATCAGCTGCTGGAGATCACCGTCAGCACTAAGCTGGTGATGGTGGCGGTGCTGTCGATGGCGGTGGCTCCCTGGCTGGTGCGTCACAGCGTGGATATCGCCAGACGCCTGCATGGGGTCAAGTCGGTTAAGCAGGGCGGCCACGAGACTATTCCTATCCCGGAGCAGAGTAGCGACCTGGTGTTGATTCTAGGCTACGGTCGGGTGGGGCAGACCATAGCCCGTTTCATGAAGACCGAGGCGATCCCCTATCTGGTGCTTGACCGGGATCCTACCAGGGTGAGCGAGGCGCGCCGGGCGGGAGAGCCTGTCTATTTTGGCGATGTGGCCAAGCGGGCGATCCTCAAGCAGGCGCAGATCAAACAGGCCAAGCTGATCGTGCTCACCTTTACCAGTAGTCATGTGCTCGATGAGGTATTGCCCCTGTGCCGTCAGCTGGCGCCCGAGGCCAAGATCTTGGTGAGGACCCGCGACGACGAGGGCATGGAGGCACTGGAGGAGGCGGGCGCCAGTCAGGTGATCCCGGAAACCCTGGAGGGCAGCCTGATGTTGGTGTCTCAGGTGCTCTATCAGTGCGGCGTGCCCCTGACCCGGATCCTCAAGCGCCTCGAATATGAGCGGCGCAATCACTATCAATATCTGCATGGCTTCTTCTCCGGCGAGGAGACAGACTTTACCTTGGAGCTGCTGCACGCCGTGGCCCTGCCCAAAGGCGCCCAAGTGGTGGGCCAGCCGCTCTCGGCCATTCCTTGGGACAAGCTCAGGGTGGAGCTCAGGGCGGTACGCCGCAGCGGCGCCGAGGTGGAAAGCCCTGAGCTTGATTGGCTGATTCGCCCCGGGGACATCCTCATCATCCTGGGTAAGCCGAGGCGCATTGAGAAGGCCGAGCATTACCTGCTTCAAGGCTAATCGGATAAGAGAGGGTAAAAGCGCTATGGTACGACCAGCCCTGTTAATTATGCTCTCTCCCTTGCTGCTGATGCAGGCGCTATGGGTCAAGTGGCGCACGCCAAGGCTGCCAGAGCCCGATGGTGAACGCAGTGGCGAGTTGGGGGAAGGGAAGCCGCTTAGGCTCTTGATTCTTGGCGACTCAGCAGCGGCGGGCGTCGGCGTCACCCACCAGGATGAAGCCCTGAGCGGTCTGCTCACTCGTCTGCTGGCACCTCACTATCGACTCAACTGGTGCTTACTTGCCAAGTCGGGCATGACCACAGCCCAGACGCTCAAGCTTATCCAGCAGGCACCAAATAGGGTCGATGTCATTCTTATCTCTTTGGGAGTCAACGATCTCCTCTCGCCCATAGACGTGCAGGGCTGGCTTGCCTCGACCGGCGCGCTGATAGGCGGCTTACTCGAGGCCTCGCCCGGCGCAAGGGTGCTGCTGACGCCACTGCCGCCCCTAGGGGACTTTCCGAGATTTTCTCAGCCTCTCGCCGGTGTGTTGCGGCGACGGGAGGCGCGCTTTAATCGGGCGCTAGAGCAGTTTTGCCAAGAGGAAGCGGCCTGTCAGCTCCTGCCCCTCATGCTGCCTCTGACGCCAGAAGCCCTGGCCAGCGATGGCTTTCACCCCAGTGCGGCCAGCTATCGTCTGTGGGCGAAATGCGCCAGTCAGGCGATCCTCGCCCGCCGCGGGGCTGTCACCTTATAGTCGACCCGTCCAGTCTAGTTAACGCCTTTTGAGAGTCTTTAGCGGATATTGAAGAAGGCCTTGATCTCATCTATCTGACACATGGCATCCTGATAACCCAGGTTGATCAGTGCGCTGCAATAAGACTGCTCGAACAGCAGGTAAGAGACGATACTCGAGTCAGATTGCTGGTTGATGCCGATTAGCCGCAGCAGGGCCTTCACCGCCATCGGCATATCCTGATAGTGCTGGGCGGCGATAAGACTCAGATCCTCGCTGGGTTTTATCACAAGTGTGTCTATGGTCTTGAGTGACGCCTCATGTCTGCGCTCCTTGGGGATCAGATTGAGTGTGCTGTTGATCCGCTGAAGACGCTCGAGATCGCTGTTTAACGTATCGGAGAAGATGGTATCGAGCAGGTGACCGGCTATGGTCGCCGTCTTGGGATGATGCTCGAACTCCTTGTGCACCTGCTTATGGGGGCTCTCCAGGTTGATCACCATGATCTTCTCCGCCCCCAGATGAATCGGGCTGCTCAGGGGGGCCAGCTGATGCACAGAGCCATCGCCATAATAGCCGCGATTGAGCTTCACCGAGGGAAACACCAGGGGGATGGCGGCGCTGGCCAGCAGGTGTTCGGTATGAAGATGAGTGCGCTGGCCGCCACGGCGGGCGCGGTTCCACTCGTCAATCTCCTTGGCGGCCTGGAAGAAGCTTACCGAGCGCGACGAGTTATAGCAGGAGGTGTCTACGCTCAGGGCATGCAGGGCGCCGTTGGCGATATTGCGGTCGATCCGCTCGAAGTTAATCAGGTTGTTCAGCAGGTTTCTCAGGGGCTGGTTGTCAAACAGGCTGCCGGCTTCGGTGTTGATCTTCACATCCTGTAGCCCCATCAGCGCCATCTGCGCCAGGTGAGAGAAGATGCCGCCAAAAGAGGAGCGGTAGACCTTATGGGTGCTAAAGTGGCGCCAGACCCACTCTAGCTTACGTACCCCGAGGTGAAAACAGGAGGCGTGGGTAGCAATCGAGGTGCCGTTGATGGCGCCGGCAGAGGTGCCGCAGATGATCTTAAAGGGCACGCCGTGGTTACGGGGATAGAACTGCACTATCGCCTTGAGTACCCCGACCTGGTATGCGGCGCGCGCACCGCCGCCCCCTAACACCAATGCTGTCTTATCTGGCAACTGAGTTCCCTCTGAATGAATTCTATTGTGTCGCGCCTGGCGGCAAGTCTTGTGATTGCGCTGGCCTTGACCAGCCTGTCATTTTTATACGCTTTGCCAAGTTAGCTATGTCCTGCAATTGGAAACGTCCCTTAGCGCTGTCTCTTTTATGATGGCCGAGGCCGATATTGATTAGGATATGTGAGCCGTGAGCCATGTTCAAGCTAGTGTCCCTGGATGATTTTCTCGCCCCAGTGGCGTAGCTTCTAGGGCCTTTTGGGATCAACAAGCTGCGATTCGGCCTCAATACGTCATCTCTAGCACAAATAATAGGGTGATGACCTAGATAATAAGTCTATATTGACTCAAGCCTCAGTGGTCGCTTTTGGCGTCCCAATGCCGCTATCTACTTGTAATGTAAATGTTAACTGACAAGTTGTCCCTCGACCATGGGTTTTGGGCCTGTTTGATAATCTCTAAGGTTCGCGTAGACTGGAAATGAGTACATATGAGGGATCAAACATGTTACAGCCACTAAAAATAATAATAGCTGATGATCATCCACTGTTTCGGCAAGCACTCGTAAACACCCTAACCACTCAGTTCGATCAGCCTATGCTGTTTGAGGCGGAAACGGTGACGGCACTGGATGAGATCTTAACCCAGCATCAGGATGCAGACCTGCTCTTATTGGATCTGAATATTCCTAATGCGCATGGATTCAACACCTTAGTCAATATTCGTAACAGCTATCCCCACATAGGGATAGTGGTGATTTCCGGCCAGGAAGATAAAGTCACTGTGGGCAAGGCGATGTCCTTCGGCGCGGCGGGCTTTATTCCCAAGTCCTCGCCGGTCGAGCAGATGGTCAAGGCGATCAATGCCGTGATGGCCGGCCGCCAGTGGACGCCGCCGGGCTGTGAGGATCTTAGCGCCGTGACCCTGGACAGCATGAGTAGCAAAATCGCCAGCCTGTCACCACGTCAGCATAAGATCTTGATGATGTTTGCCGACGGCCTGCTCAACAAGCAGATCGCCTATGAGTTAGGTCTGTCAGAGGCTACTATTAAGGCCCACGCCAGCGCTATCTTCCTCAAGCTTGGGGTACATACCCGCACCCAGGCGGTGATCGCCATGAGTCAGCTCTATCTGGACAAGACGCCGCTGACCGCCGAGGTGGAAGAGGTCTAGTCGTTTAGGGCTGATAGGTTTCTCACATTTGATAAAAAACGCCCCGCAGCGGTTTATGTCTGAAGCGGGGCGTTTGCTTTTAATCGGTCAGCGGGTCCACCAGATTAAAGTGGGGACTCGGCTGGGCCGAATAGTTGTTGTGCAGGCTGTTGGCCAGGGTAGCGCTCATCACGGCGCGCAGGGCGATGGGCTTGATGATCTTACGCAGATAGCCATAACCCAACGCCTTGGTGCGCTGCACCACCTCCTCGTCTATGGTGGCGGTGATCAGAATCGCCGGAATGGGGCGGCTGGAAAGGGCCTGTAGCTCGGCCATGAGATCCAGGCCATTTTGGTTGTTATCCAGCTGATAGTCCATCAGCACTATGTCCAGCTTACCGGCAAACTGGCTGACACAGGCCTTGGCCTGCTGCGCCGAGGAGGCGGTATGCACCTGACACTTCCAACCCTTCAATAGCTCCTCCATGCCCGCCAACACGTTGGGGTCGTCATCGACGCACAGCACCTTGACGCCGTTGAGGGTGAGGATATCCGGCTGGCTGGTCTGCTCCTCTATAAGCTTTGGCTGGGCGACACTTAGGCTCAGGCTGAAGATGCTGCCCTGATTGACCTGTGATGACAGGGTAAGCCTGTGCTGCATCAGCTCCGCCAGGCCCTGGGCGATATTCAGTCCCAGTCCCAGGCCGTTAACGCCCTCATGGCCTGAGTGCTGCAAACGGGTAAACTGCTCGAAGATCACCGCCTGCTTATCGGCGGGGATCCCAGGGCCGTCATCCACTACCTGGATGGCGATGGTGTCGCCGTGGCGGCGACAACCCAGCAATATGCGTCCGCCACCGGCGTAACGAAACGCATTGCTGATCAGGTTCTGCAGTATGCGTCTGAGCAGCACCTTATCGCTGCGCACCCAGAGTTTGGTCTTGATACACTTAAACTCCGCCTGTGTGGTGCTGGCCATGGCGCTGAACTCCTCCACCAGGGAGTCGAGCACCTCCTGCAAGGCAAACTCGGTGATCTCGGGCACTACTGTGCCTCCCTCGATGCGCGACACCTCATTGAGATCCAGCAGCAGCTCGTTGGCCACCTGCAGGGCATTGTCGATATAGCCTATCTGCTGTTTCTGTTTGTTGGACAGCTGACCGCCCTGGACGAAGGCGGAGGAGAAGAGCCGCGCCGCCGACAGCGGCTGCAGCAGATCATGGCTACAGGCCTTGAGATACTGGCTCTTCTTCTGGTGCGCCTGTTCTACCTTCTGTAGCGCCTCGGCAAGCTCTTCGTTGGACTTGGCCAGCTGTAGATTAGCCTGCTCGAGCCGCTTGGTGCGCTCAAACACCCTGGCTTCCAAGTCTAAGTTTTTCTCTTTCAGCAGTTTCTCCGCCTCACGGTACATGCTGATGTCGGAGAAGATCATCACGAAGCCGCCGCCGGGTATGGGGTTGCCCTGGATGCGTATCGTCTTGCCGTCGGGTTGGATGCGCTCTGTGGCGTGGCGGCTCCCCTGGCGCAGGAAGTTGAGGCGCCGCTCCACCTGCTCATCCAGGTTGGGAATATAGCCCTTGCCGAACTTGAGGTTGTACTCGATTAGCTGGCGCACCGGGCAGCCGATGTAGACCAGGTCGTCCGGGTAGTTAAACAGGCTGAGGTATTGCTGGTTCCAGGCCACCAGGTTGAGGTCTTTGTCGATAACCGATATCCCTTCGCTGGCGTTCTCGATGGCGCTGTGTAGCACGCTGCGGCTGAACTCCTTGCGATGGCTGGAGGCCTCCTCTACCAGCTGGGCCACATCCTCGATAGCGATGTCGCGACCGTGGAGGGCGCAGGAGAGCACCAGGCGCGCCGAGGCCGAGCCCATGACGCTGGCGAGCATGTTTTCGGTAAAGAAGATCAGCGCCTGATTGTGGGCGTTCTTGTCCTGAATTGGCTGGGGCTGACAGGAGAAGAAGGAGTAGAAGCCCTGGGCGGCCTTGTCCTTACCCACGAAGCGGGCCACCAGTAGCTCAAGCTCGGTCGGGTTCACATGCTTGGGTACCTCGGGCAGCGCCTTGTCCAGCTCTGGGCGCTCAATGAAGTGACCTATCTGCATCTGCTCGTGCACGCTCTGGCGGGTAAAGGAGGAGACCAGCCAGATGGCCATCACGTTGACAAACAGACCCACCAGAGTTGCCATAGTGGTCATCGAATAACCGCTGCCGGCGAAGGGGTGACCGTAGAGACCCAGCTGCGGCAACAGGTTCAGCACCAGCCAGAGGGCGAAGCCGCTGGAGATCCCAACCAATACGCCGATCAGCGTGACCCGGCGCCAGAGGAAGGCGGCAAACAACGCCGGGCCTATCTGGGCGATGGCGCCGAAGGCCACCTCACCTAAAGATGCCAGGGTGTCGGGCGGGGCGATGAGGAACATGCCATAGCTCATGAAGATCACCAGCAGCACCAGCGCCTTGCGGATATTAAGCAGGTGCGAGCGGAACTTGTGGAAGTCATTGCTCTGTATGTTGTTGATCTTAAATAGGGTTGGGAAGACGATCTCGTTACTCAGCATGGTACTCAGTGCGATGGTGGAGATGATCACCATGGAGCTGGCCGCCGAGATGGCGCCGAGAAAACTAAACAGCCCCAGCCAGATATCGCCGCTGAAGACAGGCAGAAACAGCACATAGGCGTCGCTCTGTAGCGAGTCGCCATAGAGGATGTTGCCCGCCTGACCCAATGGCGTGGCGAAGAAGGCAAACACCAGCACATAGAGGGGGAAGGTCCAGCGGCTCCAGAGCACATGCTTCTGTGATTTCAGCTCGACGATCAACACCTGGAACTGTCTCGGCAGACAGAGAAATGCCGACATTACGATAATCAACAGGCCAAACAGCGAGATGAAGTTGGGGTAATTAAACTCCGCCTCTAGGGGCTTTATCTCCGTCGCCTGGCGCCAGATATCCATGGGCGAGTCGAACAGGAAGAAGGAGACGAAGATGCCTATGGTGAGGTAGGCGATAAGCTTCACGAAGGACTCGAAGGCGATGGCCAGCATCATGCCCGGATGGCGCTCGGTCACGTCGATGGCGCGTACCCCGAAGACGATGGTGAAACCGGCGAGGATCAGGCTCACCACCAGGCCCAGCTGCCAGGAGGAGAGCAGGTGATCTTGCCGCAAGATCTCATAGGAGTTGACGATCGCCTTCTGCTGCAGCGCGATATAGGGCAGGGTGCCGAACAGGGCGACGAAGGTGACCACCACCGCCAGCAAGGGCGACTTACCGAAACGGGCCGCCAGCAGATCGGCAATCGAGGTGATGTTGAGCTTGAGACAGACGCGGATCACCCGCTGGATAAAGGGCCAGGCGAAGATAAACAGCAAGATAGGCGCGATATAAACCGGCAGATAGGCGAAGGAGTTGTTGGCGGCCTGTCCGGCGGTGCCGAGAAAGCCCCAGGAGGTACAGTAGACCCCCAGCGACAGGGAGTAGATGATGGTGTGCTGCCCGGCAAACCACTTGCCGCGGTACTTGTCACCCAGAAATGCCATTAAAAACAGCAGGCCGATATAGCTGATGCTGATGGCAACCAATAGCCAGTTTGGGAACATCTGTCACTTATCCTATCTTTTCAGGAGCTTATCTCGCCATCCCGGCTCGCTCCTTTTATTTTGTTATTCAAGCCAACATATCACAGTTAAGGTGAAAGTCGGCATTTACGGCCATCGACTTAAGTATTAGTGCTTACTGCCTAATCCTTGGGTATTGCGCCCTATGGCCTACGACCGCTGCATTACTACCTATTCCCAATTGAGGCAAAGGAGGCATTTCTCCATCTTGGAGGCAACCACAAAAGGGGATAATCAAGATGCTCACATTAACAATAAAAAAACTCACACTCGCAACTTCACTCGGTCTGATGGCCAGTTCTGCCATGGCAGGTTATGACTTTAACGTCGGCGACGACGGCAAGCTGTCTTTCGGCGGCTACCTCAAGGTCGATGCCCGCTATGTTAATGGCGATGTCGCCTATCGCGACTTCTGGATTGGCACAGGCACGCCGCTCGAAGAGAGCGCGTCACAGTTCCGTATCTTCGCCAACGAGTCTCGCTTCAATACCAAGTATGTTCACGGCGACGTGATGGGTTTCATCGAGATGGATTTCCTCGGCGGTGGCGGCAACCAGGTGGTGTCTAACTCGGCCCATCCGCGTCTGCGTCACGCCTTCATCAAGTATAAAGACTTAACCGTGGGTCAGACCTGGACCACCTTCATGAACACCAGTGCCATCCCGGAAACCGCCGACTTCGCCGGTGCCACGGTTGGTCTGGCCTTCGTGCGTCAGGGCCAGATCCGTTACGACATGGGCGGCTTCCAGGTCTCTATCGAGAACCCTGAGAGTGACGGCGGCGATACCGCCAACGACGATCTGCCGGATGTGGTAGCCCGTTATAACTTCAAGGGCGACTGGGGTAACGTCTCCATCTCGGCGCTGGGTCGCAGACTTAACACCCTGGGCGGCAACAGCGAAACTGCCTTCGGTGGCTCGATTGCCGGTCGCATCAACACCTTCGGCAAAGATGATCTGCGCTTCCAGTTCCACCAAGGGGAAGTGGGCCGCTACGTGGGCCTGGGGGTGACTAAAGATCTTATCGGCGAAGAGGTGGAAACCAGTACCTCTTATCTCGCCGCCTACCGCCACTACTGGACAGACACCCTGCGCAGCACCTTCCTCTATGGCCGCATCGAGACCGACAAGTCCGATGCCGATCGCAGCCAGTGGAGCGTCAACCTGTTCCAGAACCTGACACCGGCACTGGCCGTGGGCATCGAAGTGGGTAACTTCGCCCTGGATGACCAGAAGGTCGATTCTAACTACGCACAGTTCTCAATGCGTTACGCCTTGTAAGTGCTCTTGGGGGAGGACTTCCTCCCCACTTTTTTTACCCGTTTAACCCTCGTCCTGGCATCTGCCGGGGCGACTCATCGCCGAGACACCCAGGCAGAGCCGTTTAAAGGAGTAGGGTTGTGAAAGATACCATTTTAACTGTCGATCAGATCTCGCTCGCATTTGGTGGGGTAAAGGCCCTGACCGATGTGAGCTTTGAGGTCGAGCGCGGCGCCGTGTTTTCGATTATCGGTCCCAACGGGGCGGGTAAGACCTCGATGCTCAACAGCATCTCGGGTCGCTACCGTCCGCAGAAGGGGACAATTCATTTCGATAATCAGGATGTCACCCATCTCAGACCCAATGCCCGTGCCGATCTCGGCATAGGCCGTACCTTTCAAAACCTGGCCCTGTTTGGCCACATGTCGGTGCTGGACAACATCATGGTGGGTCGTCACCACCTGATGAAAAACAACTGGCTCACCGGCCCCCTGTACTGGGCCTCACCGGCGCAGAAAGAGGAGCTGGCCCATCGCCGTCAGGTGGAGGAGATCATCGACTTTCTCGACATCTCCCATGTGCGCAAATCTATCGCCGGCACCCTCTCTTATGGCCTGCGTAAGCGGGTCGAGCTGGCCCGCGCCATGGCGCTCAATCCTAAGCTGATTCTGCTCGACGAGCCGATGGCGGGGATGAACCTCGAAGAGAAGGAGGATATGGCCCGCTATATCCTGGATCTCAACGAGGAGTTCGGCATTACCGTGGTGATGATTGAACACGACATGGGGGTGGTGATGGATATCTCCCATGAGGTGATGGTGCTCGATTTCGGTAAGAAATTGATCTCTGGCCTGCCCGAAGCGGTGATGGCCGACGAGCACGTGAGACAGGCCTATCTCGGCCTTGAAGATGACGAGCAATTACAAGAGGTTGGCTAATGACTCAGGTAAATAATGCGTCGACGGCGCGGGCCTTCGACATGGGTAATCTCGATACCTTTCCCAAGATCCTGCGCCACAATGCGGCCAACTGGGGTAAAGAGATTGCCATGCGCGAGAAGGAGTTCGGCATCTGGACCGAATTCAGCTGGCAAGATTATCACAACCGGGTGAAGTGGATGGCGCTGGCCTTCGACCACCTGGGCATCAAATCACACAGCACCATAGCCTTGCTGGGCGAGAACCGTCCCGAGTGGGTCTGGGGCGAAGTCGCGGCCCATGCGCTGGCCTGCTTCTCACTGGGGATTTATCAAGATTCGCTGCACGAAGAGGTGGCCTATCTGCTCAATCGCAGCGAGGCCCAGGTGATCGTCGCCGAAGATGAAGAGCAGTGCGACAAGCTGCTGGAGCTGGGCGACAGCATCCCCTCGGTGAAATATATCGTCTACTGTGACCCACGCGGCATGCGCAAGTACGACGATCCACGCCTAATCAGCGTCGAGGAGATCTATCGTCTCGGCCAGGAGGTGGATAACACCCAGCCGCGCCACTACGACAACCTGGTCGATGCGGGCAAGGCCGAGAACATCGCCATCTACTGCACCACCTCGGGTACCACCTCTAAACCTAAGATTGTCTTGTTGCAGGGCAGCAAGTTTATCGACCACTGCTGCTCTTATCTAAGAGCCGATCCCCGCGCGCCGGGGGACAACTATGTCTCGGTACTGCCGCTGCCCTGGATCATGGAGCAGGTCTACGCCGTGGGTCAGGCGCTCATCGCCCGTCAGATCGTTAACTTTGTCGAAGAGCAGGAAACCATGATGGCGGATCTGCGCGAGATAGGCCCTAGCTTCGTCTTGTTAGCGCCTAGAGTGTGGGAAGGGATCCTCGCCGATGTGAAGGCGCGCATGATGGACTCGACTCCGCTCAAACAAAAACTGTTCGACTTTGCCATGAAGCGTGCCGAGCAGCGACTAGCCGAGGGCAGACGCTCTAAGCTGGCCGACATCATCTTGATGAAGGCGCTGCGCGACCGCCTAGGGTTTTCCTTCCTCAAGTCCGCGGCTACCGGCGGCGCGGCCATGGGACCTGATACCTTCAAGTTCTTCCAGGCGATCGGTGTGCCTCTGCGTCAGCTCTATGGCCAGACCGAGATGTGCGGCGCCTACACCATACACGACGAACATGACGTGGATTACGACACGGTTGGTGTGGCCTTCGATACCGCCGAGCTTAAGGTGATCAACACCGACAGCGAAGGGGTGGGCGAGGTGATCGCCAGAACCGTAGGCATGTTCAACGGCTATCTGGGCGACCAGGCGGCTTATGATGAAGATGTCAAAGATGGCTGGATGCACACGGGGGATGCCGGTTACTTCAAGCCCTCGGGCCATCTGGTGGTGATCGACCGTATCAAAGATCTGGCCAAGACCAGCCAGGGCATTCAGTACTCGCCGCAATATATCGAGAACAAGCTTAAGTTCTCCTCCTTCATCGGCGAGGCGGTGATCTTAGGTAAGGACAAGCCCTATCTGTCGGCCATCCTCTGTATCCGTTTCAGCATCGTCTCCAAGTGGGCTGAGCAGCAGGGACTGGCCTTCACCAACTACACCAACCTGTCGAGTCTGCCAGAGGTGTATCAGCAGCTACAGGCCGAGGTGGAGCGGGTGAACGAGACACTGCCCGATGCGCAGAAGATCAACAAGTTTATCTTGCTTTACAAGGAGCTGGACGCCGATGACGGCGAGTTGACCCGTACCCGTAAGGTGAGACGTGGGGTAATAGCCGACAAGTATGGCGAGATCATCGAGGCCATCTATGGCGACCAGTCCCATGTGGATATCGACACAGTGATCACCTTCCAGGATGGCACCAAGTCGCGCATCCAAACTCAAGTCAAGGTGGCGACCGTGATCGCCCCGCGTCAGTCCATCGAGGGCGAGGCGAGTCAAAGGAGAGCATCATGAATTTTGAACTCTTAATTCAATTAATTATCAACGGCCTGATCGTCGGCCTGCTGTATGGCGTGGTGGGCATGTGTTTCGTGCTGGTGTACAAGTCGACCCAGATCGTTAACTTTGCCCAGGGGGAGTTTCTGCTGGTGGGAGCCTGGGTCTGCTGGGCGTTCCTGACCTACTTCCAGTTGCCCTTTTTCGTCGGCTTCCTCTTCACCCTCTGCTTTATGGCGGTGTTTGGCGTGCTCTTACAGATGATAGTGCTGCGCCCCATGATAGGCGAGCCGATCATCTCGGTGATCATGGTAACTATTGGCCTGTCTATCTTCTTCCAGTCGCTGACCAAGTGGATATTCGGCGTGTCGCCCCAGAGCTATCCTCAGGTGTTCGACACTCAGTCCATCGCCATCTTCGGCCTGAACATAGAGCTGGCTTATTTGATGAGTACTGTGATCGCGATACTCATCATGGCGGCCTTCTTCCTCTTCTTTAAGTACTCCAAGCATGGTCTGGCGATGCGCGCCACGGCGTTTGACCAGCAGGTGGCCCAGAGCCTGGGGATCTCGGTCAAGCAGGTGTTTGCCATGAGCTGGGGCATCGCCGCCACAGTATCGGCCACCGCAGGCGTGGTGATCGGCATGGTCAACGGCGTGTCTGATTCACTCTCCACCATAGGCATCAAGGTGTTCCCAGCGGTGATCCTGGGCGGGCTGGACTCTATCGTCGGCGCCATCGTCGGCGGCGTGGTGATAGGCGTGCTGGAAAACATCGCCGAGTTCTTCGACAGCCAGTGGCTGCATATCGGCAACATGTACGACATCGCGCCTTTCTATGTCTTGCTGGTGATCCTCTGGTTCAAGCCTTACGGCCTGTTCGGCACCCGTGATATCGAGCGAATTTAAGGAGCATAGCCATGACACAGCTAATTGCGTTCGACCCTATTGCAGTTCAAGGAGTTTTCTATGTCTAGTTTAGCGATGCGCCCGTGCGGGGATTTTCGCACCAGCTATAAGGCTGACAACACGATTTTTGAAACCAAGACCATACGCCTGGTGACCTGTCTGGTGATTGCGCTGGCCTGCGCCGCGCCCCTGGTATTGGACGGCTATTTTCTGACCCTGTTTATTCAGATCTCATACTTAGGCATCGCCGCCCTGGGGCTGAATATCCTGGTGGGCTTTACCGGGCAGATATCCTTAGGTCACGGCGCCTTCTTCGGCTTCGGCGCCTTCGCCTCGGCTTGGCTCAACACCAGCTTTAACATCCCTGTGGTGTTTTGTATTCCGCTGGCGGGCTTTCTCACCATGGGCGTGGGCATGATGTTCGGTATGCCGGCAGCAAGGATCAAGGGGCTCTATTTGGCGATTGCGACCCTGGCGGCTCAGTTCATCATTCAGGACTTCTTCGGCCGCGCCGAGTGGTTCTCGGGTGGTTCGTCCGGCGCCATGGCGGCGCCTGTGAGCCTGTTCGGTTTCGATTTCGACACCGACATGAGCTTCTATTTCATCGCCCTGTTTGCGCTGGTGTTCATGTATATCTGGGGCTGCAACCTGATGCGTAGCCGCGACGGCCGCGCCTTCGTGGCGGTGCGCGACCACTATCTATCCGCCGAGATCATGGGGGTCAAGCTTAACAAGTATCGCCTCTTGTCCTTCGGCATCTCCTCTTTCTACGCCGGCATAGGTGGCGCCCTGTATGCCCACTACCTGGGCTATGTCTCCTCCGAGGGCTTCACCATCTTAATGTCGATTCAGTTCCTGGCCATGGTGATCATCGGCGGCCTGGGTTCTATCAAGGGCACCCTGATGGGCGTGGTCTTCATGGTGCTGCTGCCCGAGGTGTTAGAGGGCATGGTGGGACTGATGAAGTATACCGACTTCGGCAACCTGCCTATGGTCACCGACGGTCTGGCCTACATCAAGGAGATGGCTATCGGCCTGGTGATTATCCTGTTCCTCATCTTCGAACCCGAGGGACTGGCCCATCGCTGGGGACAAATTAAGAACTATTGGAAGTGTTACCCCTTCGCCTACTAAGTCGAGGGCTAATGAAATTGATGTAAAACCGACACAGTTTGAATAGCAATGAGCGTTGATCCTGGCTGTAGCGCTGCGTTAACCGCATTCAATCTATCTGGATCATGTTGAAGGAAGATAACGATGACTAAAAAAATATTACTTAGCACCACGCTTGCTTGTTTCGCCTTCGCCTCGGGCGCTGCCCAGGCCGAAGACACGGTTTTTGTTGGCCACCTGGCCGACATGTCTGGCCCCACGGCCTTCGTGGGTAAGCCCTACGCCGACGGCGTGCGTGATGCCCTGGCCTATATCAATGCCCACGGCGGCATCGACGGCACTAAGCTGGAATATGAGACCATAGACTATGCCTACAAGGTGCCTCAGGCGATCGCCTCTTACAAGAAGTGGCTGTCGCGCAAGAACATGGTGGCCATGCAGGGTTGGGGCACGGCGGATACCGAGGCGCTGATCTCTTTTGCCGCCAAGGATAAGACGCCTATCTTCTCGGCCTCTTACTCTGGCCACCTGACCGACCCTCAGGGCAAGAACCCGAACACCACTAAACCGGCGCCATATAACTTCTTCTACGGCGCATCGTACTCTGACGCCTGTCGCGGCCTGGTGCAGTGGGCGGCTGAAGATTGGAAGGCCAAGGGCGGGCAGGGCAAGCCTAAGTTTACCCATATCGGCGCCAACCATCCTTTCCCTAACGCGCCGAAAGAGGCCTGCGCCGAGTACGCCACCGAGCTGGGCTTCGACGTGCAGCCATCCGTGGTGATCTCCATGAAGCCGGGTGACTTTAAGGCCCAGTGTTTGAGCCTCAAGAGCTCAGGCACCAACTATGGTTATATCGGCAACCTGGGGGGCTCGGTGCAGTCGCTGATCAAGTCTTGCGACACGGTCGGAACCGATATCCAGTTCATGTCTAACATCTGGGGCGGCGACAAGCTGGTATTCAAGGCCGCCGGTGAAGGGGTGAAGAACTATATCTTCCCGACCATGACGCCGTTTTGGACCGACGATGTGCCGGGCATGAAGCTGGTACGCGAGATCTCTAAGATGTCTGACAGCACGGGCAAAGAGGAGCGTCTGCACCACTATATTCGCGGCGTCTGTTCGACCTATTTCATGAAGGAGTCGATGGAGTGGGCCAAGGCGCACGGTGGCATCACAGGTGAGAACGTTAAGAAGGGCATGTATGTGCACAAAGACTGGGTGCCTAAGGGGCTAGAGGGCGTCTGCCTGGCAGCTACTTGGACACCGGAAGATCACCGCGGCATCAACCAGGTCAACATCTACAAGGGTAACTATAACCATGGCGACATCAAGGTCGAGAAGGTCAATCAGGTGACCCTCGAGCGTCGCGTCGACTGGTTAGGCTACTAATCTCTTTTCCCTGCGCCGGGTAAGTCCGTCTTGCCCGGCCCGCTTCTTGACCTTGGAGTTGTTATGACACAAGCAGTGCAGTTAAAGCCCGAGACACCACTTCTCGCTATCAACAATATCGAAGTGGTCTATGACGATGTGATCCAGGTGCTACGCGGCGTGAGCATAGAGGTGCCACAGGGCGAGATAGTGACCCTGCTGGGGCCCAACGGCGCCGGTAAGTCCACCACCCTCAAGGCGATCTCTGGCTTGCTAAAGACAGAAAATGGCGAGGTGTCCCGGGGTGACATCCACTTCATGGGCGAGCGTATAGACGTGAAAAATGCCGATGACGTGGTGCGTTCCGGCCTGTTTCAGGTGATGGAGGGGCGCCGCATCGTCGAGGATATGACGGTGATCGAAAACCTCAAGCTGGGGGCCTATACCCGCCGCGACGGTCAGGTGAATCAGGATATCGAGATGGTATTCAACTACTTCCCGCGCCTCAAGGAGCGCACCGGGCTGGCGGGTTACCTGTCGGGCGGTGAGCAGCAGATGCTGGCCATAGGCCGCGCCCTGATGGCGAGGCCTAAGATGATCTGCCTGGATGAACCCTCAATGGGGCTATCGCCTCTGCTGGTGAAGGAGGTGTTTGGCATCATAGAGAAGATCAACCGCGAGCAGGGTATTACCATGCTGCTGGTGGAGCAGAACGCCAACTACGCCCTCAAGGCGGCCAACTATGGCTACATCATGGAGTCGGGCAAAATCGTACTCGACGGCACCAAGGCGCAGCTGCTCAACAACGAAGATGTGAAGGAGTTCTACCTGGGGGGCGGCAACGAAACCCGTAAGAGCTTCAAGAACCTAAAGTCCTATAAACGCCGTAAGCGTTGGCTGTAGGGAGGCAATATGGCCGATTATTTCAAACCCGAAGAGGCGCTTGCGCCCGAGCAGCGCGAGCAGCAGCTGATGGCGGCGCTGCCTGAGCAGCTCAGCTATGCCAAGGCAAACTGCCGCTATTACGCCGAGCTATTGACCGATATCGAGGTGAGCAGCGTCGATAGCCGTGAGGCGCTGGCGACCCTGCCCATCACCCACAAGGCAGACCTTATCGCCCTGCAGGCCAAGCTGCCGCCTTTTGCCGGCATGACGCCAAGCAAGCCCAGCGGGCGCATCTTTCAGTCACCCGGGCCCATCTATGATCCCGAGTGTGACGGCCACGACTGGTGGCGCATGGGGCAGGCCTTCTTTGCTGCCGGATTTAGAGTAGGCGACCTGGTGCAGAACTGCCTGGCTTATCACCTGACGCCGGGGGGCTTCATCATGGATTCGGGCGCCAGGGCCTGCGGCTGCACCGTGATCCCGGCAGGGCCTGGGCAGAGCGAGATGCAGCTGGACCTTATCGCCTCGCTTAAGCCAAATGGTTACTGCGGCACCCCCTCGTTTCTTAATATCTTGCTGGAGAAGGGCAAGACTTTGGGGAAGGACACCAGCTCCATCACCAAGGCACTGGTGTCGGGCGAGGCGTTAACCCCCTCCCTTAAGGCCAGCTTCGAGGCGGCGGATATCGACGTCAAGCAGGCCTATGTCACCGCCGATATTGGCCTTATCGCCTTCGAGAGCGTCTCGGGTGAAGGCCTGGTGGTCGCCGAAGACATTATCGTCGAGATAGTGCGGCCCGGCACCTTAACCCCAGTGCCCGAAGGCGAGGTGGGCGAGGTGGTGGTTACCAGCTTTAACCGCGACTATCCACTGGTGCGCTTCGCCACCGGCGACCTGTCGGCCATCATGCCGGGCACGAGTGCCTGCGGTCGCACCAATGTGCGTATCAAGGGCTGGCTGGGCCGCGCCGATCAGACCACTAAGGTGAAGGGGCTGTTTGTCCATCCCGAGCAGGTGGAGCGGATTCGCTGCCGCCATCCCGGTATCGCTAAGGTGCGCTTGGTGGTCACCCGCCAACAGGAAAACGATCTGATGCGTCTGCTGTGCGAGGTGGATGAGGCGATGCGTCCTCAGGTGGATATTGCCGCGGTGCAGGACTCGATCCGCGCCGAGACCCAATTGTCGGGTGAGGTGGCCTTGGTGGCGCCTGGGGCCTTGGCGGATGATGGGGTGGTGATTGAGGATCAAAGATAATGGTCTAGGCTTCGTCTAGTCTGACTTTAGGGTAATGCCCGGCCTTGGATGAGGTTGGGCATTGTTGTTATTTGGGATTGTTGAATTTGGCAGAGTTGGTGTTTGATGGTTTTTTGAAGGTTGTACCTTCATGGGAACCTAGCGCCTGCCCGGCGAGGGCTGTGCAGATACGCCTGTGACACGCTGTGCGCCATCCCTGGCCGCTCTGCGGTTTCATCCCTGAAACCGAAGGTCACAGCCGTATCTGCACTGGGTATCTAACGTCTCTTCGATTTGGCTGTATTTGATGTGAGTAGGATAGCTAGATGATTGTTCGGCAGGTTGCCAAACTCTGCTCGCTGTACTGCGGATCTATACAGGTATAATGGGATTTTGCAAAAAAACGCCCCTTTCGCTTCCTACTATGTAATCTTTCGATTCTCGATTTGTTTTTACATTAATGTTTAACGTATTGATTAATTTGAATTAATTACTTAGAGCTTTCTATTTAATGGGAAGAGGTGAGGGTCTCGTTAAATAGGGTCTCGTTTTGTTTTGGGCTTGCTCACTTTCTACTTGTTATGCAATGTCATTATTGATATAAATTTCAGATGGTTAAAAAAATTTGTCGCGATGTATATTAGGTGGTAGTGATTTACATAGGCGGCATTCTCGCTAATAAGCGTTAGGCCTACAAGAAGGGTCATATGAAGAAATGTAAAGCAACAACTAAATCTGGAGAGCGGTGTAAGAAAACGGCGATCAACAACAATGATTACTGCTCAGTACACCAAAGCACAGATAGCACAGATATGATTGCGCCTGCTATTGGGGGCGCATTGATTGGGAATCTCATTATTCCAGGTATAGGCGGAGTGATACTTGGCGGCATACTTGGTGCGCTGGCAGCGTCAAAATCTAAAAATGGTGGTGAAGATGATTAATCAGCCAACCATTTATGGAATTTATGTCGGACTTGGTTTTGGCGTTCTCTATTTGCTAATGCACCTATATATAAAGCAGCCACCTGACTTTAAGAAATTCGCTACAATTGTGCTGTCATGTGTTGGTGCTGTGGTAGGTATCGCATTTGGTTATGTTGCGCTTACTGCACCAGATTCAAATCTCGGGGTTCTTACCGATCAGCGGCTTCCAATGGTTCTCGGGGCAGGGGCAGTTATCTGGTTAGCTGTAGAGCAAGCATTAAATATTTATCATCCTATTTTTGCTAGGTGTGTTCAGAAATATAGGCCTAACAATGCCATTAACACAGACAACTAAAAGCGTCGCTTCGCTATGTTTTTAGTTGCTGGTTATGGCTAGCGTTATGTGCTTAGGAGAAGTATTGAAAGTGAAAGCACCAAAAAGTGAATTGGTCAGTAGGGCTGGAGTCCACTATGCAGGATATGTATTTTCGACAGAGGGAGTCATATTCAGAGAAACGTCATCAACTGATGTAGGTGTTGATGGGCAATTAGAGCTAGTTTCTGATGATGGCACAGCTACAGGTATGCTACTAGGTGTTCAAGTTAAAAGTGGAGATTCTTTTGTAGACAATCATTCAGAGATTTTCTCATTTAAATCCAGTAAGGCTCATTTTGAATATTGGCAACAATTACGTATTCCTGCTATTGGTGTAGTTTACTCTCCAACCCTTAAAAAAGCGTCTTGGTTTGATCTTACGAAACACGCTAGTGTGATACTTGAAAACGACAAGCCACCTATAATCAAGCAAAAAATCAACAAAAGTAATGTGCTTGAAATAGGGCAAGGGCTAAACGAGTTAATAAAGTTAGCGCATCAATACTATGAACTTCCGGTGACGAAAGAGGACGTGGATAAACTGGTCGTTATTCAAGAGCAAGTCGTTGACTCCACTCAAACATCGAAAGAAGATTCATGGAAAAGGCTTATATCCATATTCTTTTCATCCGATAGTGGTAGCGACATTATAGGTGAAGTTGGTTATCGCTTGTCATGGTATTTCCCAACAGTTTCCGATTTGCAAAAAGAACAATTCAAAAGTCGATTAAAGCTGTTAACACTTTCAGAATTAAACCGGATTTTTTGTGCTATCAAGCTTGCTTTTGATCGGAATCGAGATGACGTTGTATCACTAATTTTGGGCTTAATTAGCTATCATCCTCAGATAACTGAATTTCTCGATAAACTTGATGAAAATGGTTTTGTTGCTTCTGAAGATAAGTGGATACTTGAGCAGCTTAAAGAATACTTAGAACAACTTTAAGACGCACATAACAAGCAATTTAAGAGGGATTCACAACGCTCGGCATTTTTGCTTCTACTTCAATTTTAGTGGTTACGGTACAATGCTTTAGGTTTGTGTGGTAGCGTTGCTCACCCCTTAATTGGGCGTTATATTTTGCTTGGAGTTTAGCGTATGAAAATTACAAATTCTACCTTTAGAGGGGGTGAACCTGCTCGGGCTAATGCGTGTGTTGGGGATAATGGTTCTCCTAGTTACGTTGAATACGCAAAAGGTTTCTCCAAAGCAGCTAACTTGATTATTGATCAAGCACTTGACTCTGAAAATGTAGATTTTCATGTAGATGACATGGTTTATCCAGCATGCTTCAACATGAGACATTCTGTCGAACTAAGATTGAAAGGTGCAATCGAAGATCTTGAGGTTATTGCTAAATGGCAAGGGCGTCGAATTGAATTCGACTTGGTAGGTTCTCATGATATTGGGAATATTTGGGAGTTTTTTAAACGAGAATCAGAAGCTATAGATATTCGATATCAATCTATCAATGAAAAGATTGAACCTACCATATTAGATATCGCAGGTGTTGACGCAACAGGTCAAACGTTTAGGTATCCCGTTGATCGAGATAGCCGAAAGCACTTAGCAGAAGTCGCCATCATCAATTTTAATGTGCTAAAGGCTAAATTTACATCATTAGAAGAAGAGCTTGATAACCTACTATTCCTGACTGAATTCCTGAGAGAGGAATACTCACTAAGTACATTCACGACAAAGTTATCAAGACAGCAATTATTTTCTTTGGCAGATGAACTGCCAAGTATTACTTCATGGCGCAATGACACCTTTAAAGAGACTAAAAAGAAACTTATGGAACGGTTTTCTTTAGGAAGTCGAGACCTTAGTAAAGCAATAGATCTCATAAAATCTAACTATGAATTAAATCATAGAATAGGCTCGCGCTTGCCACTTAAAGGTATAGATGAGTATGACTTGATTTGGTTCCTAGATTTTTGGATGGAATTAAATCCGGAGATATTATCTCGCAAAAATCATACAGGTGGTTTGGTTAAGTTCGAACTTGACTCAATGTTGGACTCACTAGATCGTGATTCAAAGATCAAAGCAATGTTTTGGGATAATTTGAATGGCTATTTGACGCCTGAAAGCTTAGCAGGTTTAAATGCGATCTTCTATTTCGCTAGAGATAAGAAATTTTCTGAAAGGTATGTCACTACCTACGAAAATGAGTTGAAAGAATCGACAATGTACTTCAACGAGGGTGGCAGCGGTGTGTGGGATAGTATTATGCACATGGCTGATAAGACAAACTTTTTTGATAACTTAGTTATGAGCCTGTTTTGCCTACACTATGACGAATTAGCTGAGGAGTTGATTGATATTTATGGTGTAAGTGATGCTTTTAATTGGTTAGACAAAGCGAGGACGAGAGAGTTGTTCTCCCTTCCAGAATTGGCTGGGTACTAATGCAAAATATAACAAACAATTTAAGAGTGATTCCCCACGCTTGGCATTTTTGTTTCGGGTTTAGCTCAGTGTTTACGGTGTCTCAGTTGAGTGCAGTGGTAGCGTGGCTCACACCTTAATTGGGCGTTATATGCCTAAGGAATAGCATGAGTAGCCAGCAAGATATTTGCGCTAAATTTAAAACGGAATTTTCTCCTTGTAGTGAATCCGACAAACTAGGCATTGCTATTGAAACTATCGGTAAACTTCCGATAAATGGTTTAAGGCATGTGGCTGAAAATGGTACGTGTGGTTGGTATATTTGGTGCGGCGAAGAATGGAGCGACGCCCCTGACTTCTTCAAGCCTATACACGTTAAACGTATTAACGAGTACCTTCCTCAAGTTGAGTCTTATTTGGCATTGCCACCGGGACATAGATTTCTAGTTACTGAGGGTTACGAGGATGTGTGGCAAGATTTGTCGTTAATCGGCATATAACTAGGCTTTACAGCAACGGGACTGCTAACAGCTTGCTCGGTTCCGCTTCGCTACACATTTTAGCAAGCTATTATCAGCCCCTGAATGGGGCGTTATACGTTTCTGGAGTTCGGAGTATGTCAGAAGGATTTGCTACAACATATGCAAAAGCTATAGACGATTTAGCAGGGAAGATCTTTATTCCTGGTGTAATAGCTTCTTTATTAGTCGAGTTAGGCCCCACCTTTCAAGCCTATAAAGGCGCTGGTTTACTTGAAACTTATCTAGTATTCGTAATTGGCGGGTTTATTCTAACTGGCGTTATATTTATGCTTCTTACTCTTTGCACTATTTACCTTTTTAAAGGCAAAGATGCTGCGCCAATTATTTCAATAGCCTTAATGCCATTGGGTTTTGCTTGTTTATTTCCAACTTATTTTTCATCTTTCCAAGTTCCTTTGTCAGAAGTAACTGGTGTCGCTATTTTGGCTTGGTGTTTTATGTTGCTGAGCGAAGGTACTTTTGGCATTTTAGAAAAAAACGTATAACAAGTTACTCAAAAGGACGCATAACGCTTGGCTTGTGGTCCTTCGTCGCAAATTTTAGCCAAGCATTTATGCGCCCATTAGTAAGGCGTTACTATTGAGATTTTTACATTATGTCTATATCTACTTTAGATTTTTACATCATGTCTATGTCTACGGCATGATGAGGTTTGGCGTTAAAAATCAACTAATTATCAAGGAGTGATATCTATGTTTGAAGAAAGGGTTGCAGAGAGTACGATTTGGGTGGTCATGTTTTGGCTCACTGCAGCTTATCTGTTAATTCCTTTTCCCTTTAAGGTCGGCGCGCTGGTGATGGGAAAGGATAAACGCCCTGTGGCCGCCGTTATCGAAGAGCAAGCCAATGCGATATTTCATTTTTTAGGGCTTTTCGCATTTTGGGGATATGTTTATGCTGACAATAGTGTGGCGAATCCCATGCTTTGGTACGCCTGGTTAGTCATTGCCACTCTCTGGTCTGTCATCGCGCTATTTAAATCGGCAAAGGTCGATTATGCCCTGAGTCAAATAGGCCCTAAAGCCACTAAGGTACTTTGCTTGGTGGGTATGCTGCTCTTTCTGCCTATGTATATCGCCGTGTTTGAATATGCGGCCATTTCCTAGCGTCTCGCTGAGTGGCTCAACAATTTAAATGGGCAATGGAAATGGACAATTGTCAGGGTAGATGATGGAGGGAACCGAATGATGCTAAGCGCTTCAGTAAAATCAAAAATACCTCTGCTGTTTCTAGTTTGTGTCTCTGTCTGGTGGGCGTTTTATTACCAGAGTAATGGCCCGTTCAATGACTATGGCAGGGCTAACTTCGAATGGCTTTATCTGCTTGATGCCTTAGTGGTCGCGCCGCTGTTGTGTTTCTTCTGTATCAAGGAGAAGAAGGATGCACTCATTAAGGCGCTGGCGCTTATCTGTCTCGGGGTCTTGTTTGGCAGTTTTATTGTGCCTGAGCAGAACAAGTTTATCTGGCATCACCTGGAGCTGGGGCGTTATCTGATCGTCGCCGTGATGGTGCTTTTTGAGGTGGTGGCGATAGCCAGTGTAGTCTTAGCCATCCGATCGGCGCTCGCGCAGGGCAGAGATCCTGATCTAGCGATCGATGAGCCAATAACAAAATTGCTCGGAGGCGGCGCTATTGTCTCTTTATTGCGTTTCGAGACCCGCATCTGGACCTACGCCCTATTTGCCTCTCGCATCGACAGGCATCAGTTTAACGGCGTGCAGCACTTTAGTTATCATCAAAAGGATGGGGCTCAGAGCAATCTGCTGGGTTTTATCTTAGTGATTGCCTTTGAGGCGCCACTGATGCACCTTCTGATGCATTACCTCTGGTCGCCCATGGCGGCGAATGTTATTAGCCTACTGACGTTGTTGAGTTTAGTATTCTTTGTTGCCGAATATCGCGCTCTGTCCAGACGGCCTATTTCACTTAGCCAAAATGATCTCGTGATCCGCTGCGGTCTCTATTCGCCCTTGGTGATCCCCCTTGGTAATATATCGCGAGTGGTGTCAAACCAGGCCTTTGTTAAGCGATCCTCACAGGTTAAACGCTATAACTATGCTGGCATTCCCAATGTCGAAATCAGCTTAAGTGAGCCAATTGGTCAGCTAGAAAAGGTGTATCTCGGCGTGGATGACCCAGGAGCGTTTATTCAGGCTATTCGGTCCAAGCTCGATAAAGACTGCTGAAAAGGCCAAAAGAACATTGCAATGGGAAGGGGAATTAGACAAGGAAATTGGTAAAGGGAGATAGTGTGTCAGTCGATTATTCGAAATGTACCTTGGATGAGCTGCTTGATGTTAACGACAACATAGATAAAGAACAGTACCCTGATAGGTATCAACAACTCACAGATGAGATAAAACGTAGGAGGGCCGCTGGCGAGGTTGCCTCCAGCAGGCAGGGGCCACCAGATTGGCTTTATGATGATGAGGACGATGTTTTTATTGAGTTCGCATCGGATGGCCCCAAGGGCTCCAGATACTTGTTTATCTTTTTATTTTTCATGGTCAATCTTATCTTTCTCGCCTATGTATTGCCTAAATATCATGTGGCCGAGTTGGCAGATGTGCATGAGTATTCGACCACTATAGACGCTATCCAGTGCCGTAGTAGCGAGGTTATCGATGAGGAGACGGGTGGGACTTTTTACGACCTGGAAATTACCTCTTTTCAAGATAACTTTTATGCCGTCAATATCGGCGCGAGCAAGTGCCATCGCCTAGCACAAAGTCTCAAAGTGGGAGAGAAGATCGCCATCTGGCATGAAGCTGGATTGATACTTCAGCTGAAAGCCGCTAATAAGACTCTGCTTCCCTATAAGTATATGAAGCCTAAGGTACGTCAGTTTCAAACCAGTTATCTAATCTACTTCTGGTTTGGCTTGCTTATCTTTTGGGGCGGGCTGTTTAAATCTCTGGTCAATGCCCTGGTCCCTGGCACCTTTAAGGCTCGAGAAGATGTGCCCGAGGTCAGTCGTTAATATCTAAAACTCTTGGTTATTTTTTTAGTAGATAATAAAAACGCCCGGCAGTTGCCGGGCGTTTTTGTGTAAGCAGCTTATTTTGAAAGCAACTAAGCGTATTATTTGGCGGACTTGATGAAGTCGACGATCTCCTCGAATGGGATCTCTTGCTTCTCGCCGGTACGACGGTTCTTGTATTCGAATACGCCGTTGTCTATGTTGCGCTCGCCAATCACGATGACGTGCGGCAGACCAATCAGTTCCATGTCGGCAAACATCACACCTGGACGCTCTTTACGGTCGTCGAACAGCACTTCGATGCCGGCATCACAAAGATCGCTGTAGAGCTTCTCGGCCATATCTTTGATGCGATGTGACTTGTGCATGTTCATCGGCAGGATACCGACCTTGAACGGTGCAATGGCGGCTGGCCAGATGATGCCACGATCGTCGTGGTTCTGCTCGATGGCTGCGGCCACGATACGGCTCACGCCAACACCGTAACAACCCATCAGCAGTGTCTGTGCCTTGCCGTTCTCGTCCAGTACGCTGGCGCCCATGGCTTTCGAGTAGTTGGTGCCCAGCTGGAAGATGTGACCCACTTCGATGCCGCGTAGCAGGCCGATGGTGCCCTTGCCACATGGGCTAGGCTCACCTTCGATAACGTTACGCAGGTCGGCAACCTCTGCCTGTGGCAGGTCGCGTTCCCAGTTGATGCCCACATAGTGCTTACCGTCTTGGTTGGCACCGGCGGCAAAGTCGCTCATGACGTTGACGCTGTGATCTACATACACAGGGATGGTCATGCCAACAGGGCCGAGTGAGCCAGGGCCTGCACCCAGTGCGTCGCGGATCTCGGCTTCACCGGCCATCTCAAATGGAGAAAGTACGGCATCGAGCTTTTCGACTTTGACTTCGTTCAGCTCATGGTCGCCACGCACGATCACGGCTACCAGAGGTGCCTCTTCGCTGGCGCCTTTAACGATAATGGTCTTGATGGTCTTTTCGATGGCGATACCGTGCTGCTCAACCAACTCTTCGATGGTCTTGGCATTTGGTGTGTCGATAACGCTCATTTCCATGGTGGCGGCGCCACGAGGCTCGGTAGGGATTGGCGCCTCGGCCTTCTCGATGTTGGCGGCGTAGTCGCTCTCGGTCGAGTAGGCGATCAGGTCTTCACCGCTGTTGGCCAGCACGTGGAATTCGTGTGACATGCTGCCGCCGATAGAACCTGTGTCGGCCAATACCGGACGGAAGGCCAGACCCATACGGCCTAAGATGTTGCTGTAGGCGGTGTACATGGCCTGATAGGTATCATCCATGGTTTCCTGATCAAGATGGAAAGAGTAGGCATCTTTCATCAGGAACTCGCGTGAACGCATCACGCCGAAACGGGGACGTACCTCGTCGCGGAACTTGGTCTGGATCTGATACAGGTTCAGCGGTAGCTGCTTGTAAGAGCTAACCTCTTTACGAATGATGTCGGTGATCACCTCTTCGTGGGTTGGGCCCAGTACGAAGTCGCGGTTGTGTCTGTCTTGGAAACGCAGCAGCTCAGGGCCAAATTTGTCCCAACGGCCGGTTTCAACCCAAAGGTCTGCCGGTTGCACCATGGGCATCAAGATCTCAACAGCACCTGCATTGTTCATCTCTTCGCGAACGATCGCTTCGACTTTGCGCAGCACACGTAAGCCTGACGGCAACCAGCTGTATAGGCCAGAAGCGTTACGACGTATCATGCCGGCGCGCAGCATTAATTGATGACTGACCACCTCAGCGTTTGCTGGGGTCTCTTTTTGTGTTGAAAGCAGGTACTTGCTAACTCGCATTCCCAATATCCAGTTGTGTGATGAAATAGGTCGACATTTTAGCACCCTGACGTTTGATGTCACCTAGTTTGTTGGCCAGTAGCCGCGGGAGATCTGTGTCGGTAAGCAGGCGGCTTTGGACCTCTACTGTTTGCCTTTGTGGCAATGTGTTGACGATTCATACAGGGTAGGGCTAGCGTGGCGCAGTTCTTCTGCCCAAACGAGTGATAAGCCCGAAGAAAGGGCCGATAAAAGCGGTCTCAAGGGGCATGTAACGCGCTCAGGTTTATTGTGTGCAAGCGCGTGCAATAGACGTTACTCACTGTGCTCTGTTGACTATCGCGCTATTCACAATATTAGCCACCTCACCGCTTGTTTGATTAGCCACTTCATTGCTCGGCTCGTGAGCAAACCGCCCTGAGATTAAACAGAATTTAACCTTAAACATAAACAACCCCTAGTGATCAACAGGGATAAATCGCGTAAAGTATTGGGTTTTTCGTAATAAGCTACTGTCAGCTTAAAGGTAAACAGTTACATGGAAGTGATCGCACAGATCTATCCCGACCGTATCGTCGTGAGTCATGGCGAGCGGCAAACGGCCCTGTCGCCGAGTACGCCTTTTACTACCCGGCGTTTGCTGGTGGGCAATTTTTCCCCTGCCGAGCAGTGCCTCAAACAAGGGCTTAATGAGCTGGGTTGCATTGGGCTGTTTAAGCGGCCAAGACTCGTCATCCAACCTATGGCCATGTGTGAGGGCGGCCTGTCTGAGATCGAGGAGCGCTGCCTGATGGAGCTTGGTCTGAGCGCCGGTGCCCGTGATGTCAGGATACAGCTAGCGAGAGCCTAGCTCTCGGCCTATAGGCGCCGGAAAGAGCAGGCGCTAGTCATCTGTCCTTAAGGCCAGATATTTTAGGCCGTTATTTTAGGCCAGTTATTTTAAAAGTAGTTATTTAGGCCGTTGTTTTAAGCGCAGTTATTTAAGGATAGCCATGAAAGCAAAATTTATTATCGTCATAGGACTGACCCTGGGGGCATTGTTTGTGGTGCCTAAGCTCGAGACCACCTATCAGAAGGCGACCCTGAGCAACGACAAGGGGGAGACGGTGCAGTGCGAGGTGAATTGGACCGGGCTTGGCTTTGGCGACACCCTGTCGGACAGCAAATATCAAGCCTGTATCGACGACTATATCGACCAGGGCTATGTGATCAGCCGCAACGAGAAGCGGGTAGAGAAGGTGGGCGCTCAGCTGCTGAGTCTCTGATATCAGCCTCTAAAATCAGCCTTTTAAATTGATGCTAGGCACCAGATGCCGGGCAAAAAAATGCCAGCCTATTTAGGGAATAGGCTGGCGAAGGGCTAGCTGGGATCGCTAGTTGCAGTTGATCGCCTCATAAAGCTCTTGATACATCATCTCGCGCATCTTGAACTTCTGGATCTTACCGGTCACCGTCATGGGATACTGCTCGACGAACTTGATATATCTCGGGACCTTAAAGTAGGCAAATTTCTCGGTGAGGAAGTGACGTATCTCCTCCTCGGTAACGCTGGCGCCCGGTTGCACCTTGATCCAGGCGCACACCTCTTCACCATATTTCTCGCTCTTCACACCGAAGATGGCGGCATCCTGCACGTCCGGGTGGGTGTAGAGCTTCTCTTCGATCTCTCTCGGGTAGATGTTCTCGCCGCCGCGGATGATCATATCCTTGATGCGGCCGACAATCTTGACATAGCCTTCGCTGTCCATCTCACCCAGGTCGCCCGAGTGGAGCCAGCCTTCGCTGTCTATGGTGGCGGCGGTCTTCTCGGCATCGTTCCAGTAGAACTGCATCACGCAGTAGCCGCGGCTACACACCTCACCTGGTTGGCCGACGGGGAGCACCTCGCCAAATTCATCGACGATCTTCACCTGGGTGTGGGCCAGGGCGCGGCCGACCGTGGTGACGCGTTTCTCCAGCGACGAGCCAATTTCTGTCATGTTGTTGATGGGGCTGCATTCCGTCTGGCCATAGCCGATCAGCACCTCTTTCATATACATGAGATCTTGCACCCTGCGCATCACCTCTTCGGGGCAGGTAGCCCCCGCCATCACGCCGGTGCGTAGCGAGCTGAGATCGAAGCGCTTAAATTCTGGATGCTCCAGCTGGGCGATAAACATGGTCGGTACCCCATGCAGCGCTGTGCAGCGCTCGGCCTCGACCACCTCAAGAGTAGTCAGGGGATCGAAGGAGTCGCTCGGGTAGATGGCCGAGGCGCCCACAGAGATGCAGGAGAGGTTACCTAGCACCATGCCGAAGCAGTGATACAGGGGCACAGGAATACAGAGTCTATCTTCAAGCCCTAAGCGCATCGCCTTGGCGACCAATAGGCCGTTGTTCAAGATGTTGTGATGGCTCAGGGTCGCGCCCTTGGGGCTGCCGGTAGTACCCGAGGTAAACTGGATATTGATGGCATCGAAGGGGGAGAGCTGGGCGGCGGTGTCTTTGAGCGCCTTGCGATCGCTCTCGGTGAGCGGACGCTTGAGATGGTTGAAGTTGAGCATGCCGGGCGAGGCTTCATCGCCCATGCGGATCACAAACTCCAGGCTGGGCAGGTTGGCCGATTCAAGCTGTCCCGGCAGGCACTGTTTCAGCTCCGGGGCCAGCTCGTAGAGCATTGACAGGTAGTGGCTGGACTTAAATTTCTCGGCGCAGATGATGGCGCGGCATCCCACGTTGTTGAGGGCATATTGCAGCTCCTCTGGGCGGTAGGCCGGGTTGATGCACACCATGATGGCGCCTATCTTGGCGGTGGCAAACTGGGTCAGACACCATTCTATGTTGTTGGGTGACCAGATACCGACGCGATCGCCGGGCTTGATGCCGATGGCCAGCAGGCCTGCGGCCAGTTCGTCGATATGGGACTGGTATTCCTGGTAGCTCCAGCGGATCCCTTGATGATGCATGACGATGGCGAGTTGGTCGGGGTGGCTGGCGGCCATCTGATCCAGGTAGTCGCCTATGGTTTGTTCGATGAGCGGCGTGCTGGTGTCGCCGTCAAATTGGCTCAGTTGTAGGGGAAATTGGTTCTCAGTTGCAAATGTCGTTACAGCAGACATAGAGCCTCCGTGCATAGGGTGTGTCGATAGCGGTCTGAAGACACACTACTCAAAGTGTGAGGTTTCTCACAAGCAAAGAATGGCGTTTATAGACTAAAGAACTAAGTTGGCAGCGGGGGATAGATAGAAAGGTGAAACTAGGGTTTTATTGAATAAAAACAATATGAAAAAGGAGGCTGTGGCCTCCTTTTGTCGGTAAGTATCACGGCTATGGCTAGCGGCCATCCTGGGCGCGGCGGGTCTTAAAATCTGACGCCTCGAGCCACTTTGGCCAGTCGTTATTGTTGGCTAGTTTCTCCAGAATATCGCTGATGAGCGCCAAATCTTGCTCGACGCCACCGAGTGTCCAACTTGGGTCGTAATCGTCGGCGCCCTGATGATACTTGTGGGCGATATAGTCGGGATCTGTGTCTCCCAGGCTCATGAACATCAGCCCGGGGACTCCTTGCTTGGCCAGGGCGAAATGATCCGAGCGGAACATCAGGCCATTTTGCGGTCTAGGATCGGCCTTTACCCAACGTCCTTGCGCCTTGGCGGCGTTGTCCAGATAGTTTTCCAGCTCAGAGACCCCTTCACCATAGCGAAGTATGTAATTCACTCCCTTGCCGACATTCATGCCGTCGATATTGAGGAAGGCGACCAGCTGCTTGGTGGGCACAGGTGAGTTTTCGGCGAAATACTGGGCGCCGATGAGGCCGGTTTCCTCGGCGGTGAAGGCGCTGAACAGCATGGAGCGCGCAGGTGGCTGAGTAGCGCTAAGCTCCTTGAAGTGACGCGCCAGCTGCAGTACCCCGGCCACGCCCGAGGCGTTGTCTACCGCGCCGTTGTAGATGCGGGTCTGATCTTCATGGACCGTCTTACCCAGGTGATCCCAGTGGGCGTGCATCACCAGCCACTCGTCAGGGCGGGTCTTGCCCGGCAAGAGACCTGCAACGTTATAGGAGGTGGCCAGTTCGATATCGTTGTTCACCTCCAGATTGGCCTTGAGATCTAGCGAGCGCGACTTAAAGCCTGGCTTGGCGGCAGTGAGTTTGAGCTTGTCGTAATCCAGGCCCGCGGCGGTGAAGATCTTCTGCGCCACCTCATGTTGGACCCAGCCCATGACGCCTATGTGGGAGCGGTTCTTCTCCTTGTCTACCAAGGTGTATTTGGTATTGGTGTTGCTGTTTTGCACCACGTTCCAGCCATAGGCGGCGGGAGCGGTTTCATGGATGATAAATACCGCCTTGGCCCCTTGTCTGGCGGCCTCTTCATACTTATAGGTCCAGCGGCCATAGTAGGTCATGGCGTTGCCCTTAAACACCTCTGGGTCTTGAGTGGCAAAGCCTGGGTCATTGACCATGAGGATCACCGTCTTGCCTTTCACATCGATACCGGCGTAGTCGTTCCAGCCGTATTCGGGGGCGTTGATGCCATAGCCGACGAAGACGATTTCGCTGTAATCCAGCGTGATGCTTGGCTGGATCTGCTCGGTGCGGGCGGTGAAGTCGCTGCCGTTGTTAAACACCAGCTCGCCTACTTTTAGCTGCATATTCTGATCGGCGGTGATCTTGGCCATGGGCACGCTCTGGCGATAGCTGTCACCAAAGCCTGGTGCTAACCCCATCTTCTTGAAGGCATTCTCAAGATATTCCACCGTAAGAGTTTCACCCTGTGAGAGGGGGCCGCGGCCCTCAAACTCATCGCTGGCGAGGGTTTGCACATCCTGACGGTAGCTTTGTTGGTCAAAGACGAAGGGGGCGGCACTGGCGGCCGGTAGGAGCAACAGGCCGAGTAAGCCCAAGAGGCGTGGGGTATTCACAGACGACTTCCTTTTGTGATGTTTGTTTTATTATCTGGAGCTCGCCGCCATGGGTAATGGCAAACGATTAATACCAATCAGGGTAAGTAAGTGATCAGAAGTAGCCTAGGAAAAACGGTCGAGAACAAGGCATGATTTTTCGATAAGTAGTTATTCTACAATCAAAAATAATAACGCCGTTATCGGACGTTTTAACAAGCTAGCATGTTCAGTTATTTACTACGATTGGCATAGTCATCATATGTGCATCAGAAAGGTTGATGCAAGAGGGGAGCGATGGCGGGGCAAAGATCTGTTAAGTTTGTTTGCTTGTTAAAAAAATCTGATTTAGCTTTAAGCTATTGGTAAATGTAGGTTTGCCATTGTTTGGCGCTATTCATGTTAGTGGATTCAGGGAATGACGATGAAAGTCACTTGGGATAAGGAAAAGACGATGAAGGCTACAATAATCGTGCTGATGGCAAGTGTCTGCCTAGGGCTCATGAGCGGCTGCGCCAGTAATAAATCTCTCGATCAGGCCTTCTACGATGGGGTTAAGAAAAGCGCCGAGTCACGGCCCAATAATCCGGATAATCGCGTGGAAGATAAGGACTTAGGCGGCGGAGTCGTCAACGTGATTTTCCATGGTACCGGTAAGCTGATCCATGGCAATTAGCTTGGCCGATTAGCTAATTAGCAAATTAGCTAAGCCGTTTATTTCTTATCGCGCCTGTCGCCTATAACGCGGGCCGGATTACCGGCGACGATGGCGTAGTCGGGCACATCTTTGGTGACGATACAGCCCATGCCGATCACGGCGCAGTCACCTATGGTCACCCCATCGACTATGCCCGCCTGGGCGCCGATCCACACATCTCTGCCTATGACGATCCCCTTCGACTGACTGCTCTGCTGATAGATAGGCGTGTCCGGGTGCATGCCGTGGTTGAAGGCGTAGATGGTGACATTGTTGGCGATGCGGGTCTGATCGCCAATCACTATCTTGCCGCGCCCGCCGTCCAGGGAGCAGCCATGATTGATAGCCACCTCGTTACCCATGGCGATGGGGCCGTGCAGAAAGCTGTCGGCGGCGATCATGCAGCGATCACCGATTAGAATATCTCGTCCCGGCTCGGCAAACAGTTTCGCCTGGGGAGCGATAAAGCACTCCTTGCCTATGCTCACGGTTTCAACGGCCATCAACTGCGCTTGTATCTCATCCTGCCAGGGCTTGGCCCAGACCAGATGCTTGGGCTTTAAGGAGAAGTAGAGCCAGGGCATGTAGGCCAGGCGCTGCTTATGTTGCTCTCGGTAGTCCACCTGGTTAGCTAATGGAGCTTGCATGATTAATCTGCTTCCCTAAGGGCGTCTGGCTGCACCGGGCGCACGGCATCGACCAAGATGCCTGTCTCATCCACATGCCAGAGGATATCCAGATCATAGAGGGCGACCTGATAATGCTTAGGATCTTCCTTGGCCTTCTTGTAGGCTGGGCGGGGATCCTGCGCCAGCACCCCTTCGATGATGGCCTTGAGGTTGGGGTACTTGTCACTGGAAAGCTTGTCTAGCTGACCGAGCACCGCATCGCTAAATCGCACATCGATCAGCACAGGCGCCTCATGGGCAATGCCGCCTATGGCTCCCTCGATGGCGTCGGAGAAGGGGATGTAAGGCTTGATATCCAGGATCGGCGTGCCGTCCAGCAGATCCATGGCGGAGATCTCGAGCTCCACCTTGCCCTTACGCTGGTGGATGGCGTGCAGCCTAACCACTGACTGACCTATGCCGTTGGGGCGGAAGGTGGAGCGGGTGGCAAATACCCCCAGCTTCTCGTTGCCGCCCAGGCGCGGCGGTCTGACCGTGGTCTTCCAGCCTTGGCTCAGGTTTTCATGGAAGGTAAACAGCAGCCAGATGTGCGAGTACTGGGACAGGCCGCGCACGGTATCGATATGGTTATAGGGAGGCTGCAGCTCGACGAAGCCGCGGGCGGCGGTGACCAGCCCCGGCTGTCTGGGAATACCAAATTTCTGCTTATAGGGAGTGCGGCAGATAGCCACCGCCTCAATTTCACGCTTGAGTGTCATGGTAAAGACTTATGTTCACGCTATTGCGCAGGGCGCTAAAACTACTTTTCTGTGGTGGGCAACAATATGGCCTGACCGACGCACAGGGCTTGGCTAACACATGCCTTGCTCGGCTCCTCGATGAGGGCACAGCGTTTGATGATCAGCCCGTTGGCGCCTTTATCGGCGGCGGCGCGGCGGGCCATGGTGCGGGCCTCGCTAACCGATGCCGGCACATCCTGGGCGCGCTCCTGACAAGATTCACCCTCGACCATTCCCTTGAGCTCATAAGGACCCTTTGGCTGAGTCTCTTGAAACAGCTGGACCTCACCGGCCTTGAAGTAGTCGTCGATGGCCTGACCATCTAAATTGCTGTTGAAGGTGTATTCGCCCGCACAGCCACCGAGTAGCAGGGCAGAGAGCAGCAGGACAGACTTAGGAGCCATTTTCAGAGCAGTGGTCAGGTCGGAATTAGTCATGATTTGGGCCTGTATTAGGAAGAGAGCTCAAAACTGGCCAATAACCGGCCAGTTTTGAGTCGTTTAGAAGCAAAAGTCTAACGCTTTAGGTACTTTTGATAAAGTTGTTGTTGGCGATTATTGAGATCTATTTGGCGACCGTCGATAAACACAGCATCTATCTTGCTTGCGGCGGGATCGAGAATGTCGCCCTTGGAGAGCACCAGGTTGGCGCGGTAACCCACGGCGATGGCGCCCATGTCATCCACGCCTAAGATCTTGGCCGCATCCAGGGTGATGCTCTTAAGTGCCTCTTCTTTGCTTAGGCCATAGGCCGCCGCCTGACCGGCCGCAAAGGGCAGGTTACGGGCGTTCCAGTCGCCGCTAAAGCCGATGGCGAAGGGCACGCCCGCCTGTTTCAGCAAGGCTGGGATCTTAAAGCTCATCTCCACCGGCTCATCCTTGCGCAGCGGCAGGCTGAGGGTGCGGTTGTAGATCACCGAGGCGCCGATCTCGCCCAGTTGATCCGCCAGGCGCCAGGCGTCGTAGCCGCCGACAAATACCAGCTTGAAGCCGTAGGGGCGGGTCATGGCGATGGCGCGCTCTATCTCTTCGCTGCGATTGGCGTGGATAAACAGGCTCGCCTTGCCTCGATACAGGGGCAGCGCTGCTTGCCAGCGGTTATCCAGCTTCTGTACAGTTCCAGCCTTGTCAGCCAGATAGTAGCGGTAACCATCTTCGAGCTGCTCGGCTAATCGGCTCATCTGTTCATCCCGCGCCTTGAGCTGCTTGGCGGCGACCTCTTTATCTTTGGAGAGATAACGAATGGCGGGCCAGTAGAGATGGAACTGGGGCGCGGTACTTACCAGGGCATCTTCTATGGTCCAGCTGTCGAGGGAGACCAGAGAGGACTGACCGGCCAGGGCATCGCCCTGGGGTACCACCTGGGCATGGGTGATACCGTTGACCCTGATGGTTGGGATAAGCTCTGAGTCGGGATTGAAGGCGCTAACGGCCAGCAGCTGCGGGTTGCTGTCACCCACCTCGAAGGCGTCGTTGCTGGCGCGCATCATCTCCACCTCGACGATGCCGATAGAGGTGTCCAGCGCGATAAGCCCTGGGTAGAGATCTTGTCCGCTGGCATCGATCACCTTGGCACCCTCTTGTGAGAGCTGTTGACCTATGGCGACTATCTTGCCCTTGTCGAACAGTACGTCGGTAGCATCCAGCACGCCGTTAAGGGCGGTGTGAACTCGGGCGTTGTGGATCAGTATCGGCTGGCTCTGGGCGCTGGCGGGCACCATGTCGTGGGCAAGCGCTGCACAGGAGAAGAGGCCTAGGCTAAGGGCAAAGAGTGTCTGCTTCATCAGAATGCCTCCATGAAAGCGTGGCTGTGGGCGCTGTTTTTGGTTTTTGTTTCGCTTAGGGCTGTATTGCCCCAGGCGTTGTAGTGGGTATCGCAGTGCCACTGGGGCTCGCTCTTCTCTTCTGGCGTCTCGCCAGGGACCTCGGGTTTATCCCGGGTCAACACCGCCTGGATCAGCGCGGCGCGCTCCAGCTCGACCTCATGTTGCGCCTGCTTATCCTGCTGGCGGTCGAAGTAACGACGGCCGCCCACCCAGGTGTTCTCCACTTTGGCATAGACGGAGAGGGGAGAGTCGCTCCAGAGCACCAGGTCGGCCTGCTTGCCTTCTTCCAATGAGCCAGTCAGCTGGTCGATCCCCAGCTGTTTGGCCGGGTTGATGGTGACCATGTTCCAGGCGTCAGTTGGCGACATGTCGCAATACATCATGGATTTTGCCGCCTCTTGGTTGAGGCGTCTCTGCATCTCATAGTCGTCCGAGTTGATGCTGGTGAGCACCCCCTTGTTATGCATCAGGCAAGTGTTCTGCGGAATAGCATCATAGACCTCGAACTTGTAGGCCCACCAGTCGGAGAAGGTGGAGGCGTAGGTGCCATGCTTGGCCATCTCCTCGGCGACCTTGTAGCCCTCCAGGATATGGGTGAAGGTGCCGACCTTAAACTTGTAGGCCTCGGCGAGGCGCAGGAACATCAAGATTTCAGATTGCACATAGGAGTGAATGTGTACCTGACGATCGCCACGTAGCACCTCGGCTACCGCTTCGAGTCGATAGTTTGGCTTAGGCGCTACCTGCTTGCGCTGCTGACTGCTGCGTAGGCGATCATAGTCGGCCAGGGCTTTCTCGTAGGCGAGCGCCTCGTTGAAAGCCTCCTCAAACAGCGACTTCACCCCGATGCGGCTCTGGGGGAAGCGACGGTTGTAGTTGTCGCCCCAGTTGGCCTGCTTGACGTTTTCACCCAGGGCAAACTTGATGCTGGCGGGGGCCTGCTTGAGCTTCATCGCCTCGGCGCTCTCGCCCCAGCGCATCTGGATCACCTGGGCCTGTCCGCCTATGGGGTTGGCGCTGCCGTGGAGGATCTGCGCCGTGGTCACCCCGCCCGCCAGAGCGCGGTAGATGGCGATATCGTCTGGGTTGATCACATCGCCGATACGCACCTCGGCGGTGACGGCGTCGGTATCTTCGTTGGTGCCGCCGTTAAGGGCGATGTGGGAGTGCTCGTCGATAATACCTGCGCTCAGGTGTTTACCCGTGGCATCCAGGGTTTGGTAGCCAGATGGCGTCTTGAGGGATTGGCCAATCTTCTCGATACGACCATCGCGGATAAGCAGATCATAGCCTTCCAGCACCCCTTGCTCGCTCGAAGTCCACAGGGTGGCATTTTTGATATGCAGGCGCTCAGCCTTGGGCTGCGCTGTCAGGCCGTAGGCGGTGTTGGGCTTGGTCAGCTTAGAGACGAGTTCGGGCGCAGGTGACTCGGCCGCTTTCTGTTCATCACTCTTATCACTCTCACCACTGCCATCAATGGCGTCTTTGGCCATCACCACACCAGCTATGGGGTGTTGGCGATTGCTCTTGTCCAGCATACGGCCGTGAATACCCTGGGCGTCGAACCAGAGGGTGAAACGGCTGATGCCAGGGTAACCCGCCTCGCCGAGATCGGCATTAAAGGTGAGACGCTCCTTGGCATACTTAAGATCGCTAAGTTTGATCTCCTGCTCGCCGCTGGCCAGGGTGCCGCTCAGCTTATCGTCATCGACTAAGTCCAGATCTAGGGTGAGTTCGCCCAGGGTCAGCTGATAGCCCTGGCTTAGCCAGTGTCTGTCGCGGGGTACCTTTTGGTTCTCGCTGCCTTGGAGCCAGACGCTGACTATCTTGCCTTGGGTAAAGATGTCACCGTCGGTGACCACAAGATCTGCCATGAAGCCGGGTTTCAGCTTGCCGCTGAAGGCCGAGATGCCGGCGATTTCTGCCGCCTCTGTGGTGAGCGCCGCCAATGCGGTTTCTTGGCTCAGCCCCTGCTTGACCGCCTGTTTGAGTCTAGGCCAGAAGGCGTCGGCCTTGATGCCATGTTGGGTAAAGGCAAAGGGAATACCAGCGTTTTCTAGTGCATGAGGATTACTCGGCGCGCGCTCCCAGTGGCGCAGATGAGCCAGGCTTATCTCTCTCTCTTTATCGCTGTCTTTAATATTGGGCGCCGCAGGAAAATTGAGCGGCGCAATAATGCTAAAGCCGCTGGCTTTCACCTCATCGATTCGCGCATATTCTCGGCCACTGCCGACCAGAGTCGCCGGCAATTTAAACTCGTTTAATAATTGAGCGGCGCGCAGTAAGTTATTTAAATTCTTGGTTTCAAATACCGTAGGGCTCTTGCTTATATCGCCCAGGCGTTCGAGCGCGATATTAAACTCTATGTTCTTCTCTTGGGTGGCTGAGTCGGCTTTATCGATATTGGCCTGATACCAGTTGGCATCGGCCAGAGTTTGCCGAATAAGGGCGATACTGCCCATCAAGGAGTTGGGGTAATCCTGAATCGAACTGCCTTTATCGAAGGCGAGTAGGTGGCTGGATTTTGCACGATAAATAATATCATTGGCTTTTAACGGCGCCAGCGAGACAGTCGCCGCCCGGCCTCTGAATATCCCATCCAACATGCCGGTTTGTACGCTGGTAAATCCATTATCTATCCATTGCTTCGCCGCTTCCTGGTCGGGATAAATATAGTTAAACCACTCTTTCTCTGCGTGCACGGCACCATTATCGGCGTTGCCACCGATACGCTTAATTTCATATACCGGGCGAGCCACTTTCTGCTGGTCATATTTAAAGTCGATACCGTAATTGGTGTAGGGATCGATAAAGCCGGGATATATCAACTTACCCGTCATGTCGATGACATAGGCATCCTCGGGTATTTTGTCGTTGGCGATAATGGCTTTAATTTTATTATCTTCAATTAACAGTGTGGCATCCTGCCTGGTTTCGCCGGGGGCGATCATCAGGGTGGCGTGGGACAGCGCGGTTAATTTTGGCGTGTTATCAGTTAATTGAGAATTCGCTATCGCCGACGGACTCCCCAATAGACAGGCCGCCAGAATCGCGCTCACAGAGAGAAAATGGATTCGCATAGAGTTTAATTATTATTGGCTGGGATCAAAAGTAGCCCAAGATTATCCCATATCATGAACAATTTCCAAGGGCGGAACTGTATCGGTTTATGTCAAACCTTAGGGCAGGTGTTATCTGAAAGGGTAGGCTATTGATTGGCTAACTTTGACGGAAATAGTACCAAGGAATAATGCCCAGAAGAATGACCTAAATGAATGACCTAAATAAGGATAGATAAAATACTCTAGACATGCCCAAGGCAAATGAGCGACATAAAGGGCAAAACGCGCTTAATCACAAATAAAGAGTAGAAATAAAAAAGCCAACCTTGAGGTTGGCTTTTGCTTGCGACGCCCTAAGTGGGGCGTTTAGGCTTAGATAAGGAAGTCTTCGAGTGAACGACCCTTATCTAATTCATTCTTAAATACGGTTGGTGTGCGACCCTGACCCGTCCAAGTGATCGTTTCGCCATTCACTTCAATTTTATATTTTGGTGGGCGTGGAGCACGTTTTTTAGGAGCTGGCTTAGCAGCCACTGTACCTAAATCGTCAATTGATAAACCAACAGCTTCCATTTGTTGGCGAATCTCTTCTATCTTTGCATTGCGCTCGGCCATAACCGCGCTTTCTTCTTCTGCTTGCTTCTCTTTCTCGGTGATGATTTTTTCAAGCTTAACCGCTACATCTTTTAAATCTTCTACCGACAAATCTTTAACAGCAGCTTTAAAGCGACGACCATGCGTCAATATATCTAGAAATTCGCTCATATTAATTATGTCCTGCTTAAAAATAAAATAGTAAATAGGATTACAGGGCTAATAATAGAAACTAAAAAAGGTTTTATCAAACGAATTAAATGAATATTTGACGCTTTAATGTAAATTTTATTTCAGCTTCTCTATTTTCGCCCCTTTTTGACCCTTTACTTCCCCCTAAACACGCTGTTTTTGATCTGATACAAAGATGCTGATGACTTCCTGTTGACGTTAACGTCAACAGCACGTAAAGTGGCATAAGTTGGTGATAGTTTCGCTATGCACTATTTGTTATCCAGAATAAAGACGTAAGAAGGAAGCCTTATGAAAGTATTGGTGCCAGTTAAACGCGTCGTCGATGCTAATGTGAAGGTCAGGGTTAACGCTGACAATACAAATGTCGATACCGCAAATCTGAAGATGGCCATTAACCCATTTTGTGAGATTGCTGTAGAAGAAGCGGTACGTTTGAAAGAAGCAGGTATTGCGACCGAGATTGTGGTAGCAACCATAGGGCCTAAGGCGTCGCAAGAGCAGCTACGCACGGCGATGGCGCTGGGCGCCGACCGCGGTATTCATGTTGAAACCGACGAAGAGCTTGCGCCGCTTTCTATTGCAAAGATCCTTAATGCGATTCAAGCCAATGAACAGGCTCAGCTGATTATGCTGGGTAAGCAATCAATCGATGGTGACAACAACCAGACTGGCCAGATGCTGGCGGCGTTGGCTGGACTGCCTCAGGCTACCTTTGCCTCTGAGGTGAAGGTTGAGGGCGAACAACTTGTGGTGACCCGTGAAATCGACGGCGGCCTGCAGACCCTTAAGATGCCACTGCCTGCGATTGTCACCACAGACTTGCGTCTGAACGAGCCTCGCTATGCCAAATTACCTAACATCATGAAGGCGAAACGTAAGCCGCTCGATACCGTGACGGTAGACAGCCTGGGCGTGACCCTGAAACAGCATCAGAAGGTGCTCAAGGTGACACCGCCTGCCGAGCGTCAAGCGGGTATTATGGTGGCTTCTGTCGAGGAGCTGGTGGAAAAGCTAAAGAATGAAGCGAAGGTGATCTAAATGGCGATTCTAGTAATAGCAGAACATGATAATGCGACTTTAAAACTCGATACCGCCAAGGTTGTGGCTTGTGCCCAGGCGATCGGCAGTGAAGTCGATGTGCTGGTAGCCGGTCATAACTGTGGCGCCGCGGCCGATAGTGCCAAGCAGCTTGCCGGTGTACGTCAGGTACTGGTTGCCGATAGCGGCGTTTATGCCAATGCCATCGCCGAAAACCTGTCACAGCTGATCGTCTCAGTGGCCAGCGAGTATCAACACATTCTGGCTGCGGCTTCAAGCGTAGGTAAAGATGTGCTGCCTCGTGTGGCGGCGCTTCTGGATGTGGCGCAGCTTTCTGAAGTGGTCGAAGTGGTGAGCGAAGACACCTTCGTGCGTCCTATCTATGCCGGTAGCGCCATGGCGACGGTTCAGAGCCTGGACAACATCAAGGTGATGACGGTTCGTGCCAGCGCCTTCGATGCGGTAGCCCAGGACGGTAGCGCCTCGGTGCAGACCCTGGACAACGAATACAGCGGCGATGTTGAGTTTGTAACTCAGACTCTGTCAGTGTCAGAGCGTCCCGATCTTGGCGCCGCCTCTGTGGTGGTTTCAGGTGGCCGCGCCATGGGCAGCGCAGAGAACTTCGCGATTCTCGAGCAGTTGGCCGATAAGCTGGGCGGGGCACTGGGTGCATCGCGCGCCGCGGTCGATGCCGGTTACGTGCCAAACGATCTACAGGTTGGTCAGACGGGTAAGATTGTCGCGCCGGATCTCTATATCGCCGTGGGTATCTCGGGTGCCATCCAGCACCTTGCGGGGATGAAAGATTCTAAGGTGATCGTGGCGATCAACAAAGATCCAGAAGCGCCTATCTTCCAGGTAGCCGACTATGGTCTGGAAGCGGATCTGTTCGAGGCAGTCCCTAAGCTACTCGAACTTCTTTAATAAAATGTAAATGCCTGGTGAGCACTTTGGTGTTCACCTAAAATTTAGTGTGATATAGATCACATGGAGCGGCTTTGAGGTAGCGTCCTTAAAGCCGCTTGTGTTTTTATGTGCCTCACGTTTGCCGATAGTGACATTGGCAGGCGTCCTGAGACGTAGAGGTGCATTAAATATCAGTAGTATTCGTTAGGGTGATGCCGTTAAGCGAATATGAAAGGATTTGGTGCCGAAGTGGTGGAGTTGATCAAGGCTTGCCGCTGGGGCTGTCATCGAATAGAGGCAGCACTGCCATAGTGCTTCTTATCTGGATTGATAAGTGGAAGGTATACCGAGAATGGGTATCACTATGGAGCGCTACTGATAGGACAGGTGTAATATCTCATGCTATATCCCACCAGTTCAGTTGCCCTCCATTCGTATTTTAACGAAGACAAAATTTTACAATGACAACTTTGAGTTATGCCGATTCGGCACTTTCTTTGCTGCCGCCCGTGGTAGCGATTCTGCTGGCGATCTTTACCCGCCGCGTTCTGCTCTCACTCGGTGTGGGGATCCTCCTGGGGGCACTGTTAATTGCCGACTTTTCACCGCTGGATATGGGTCAATACCTGGGACAGCAGGTGGTGGGCCTGTTTTGGGATGATGGTGCCCTAAACAGCTGGAACGTTTATCTGCTGGGCTTCTTGATTCTGCTTGGGATGATCACCGCCCTGATCACCGTCAGCGGCGCCGCCAAGGCCTTTGCCGATTGGGCGCGCCAGCATATTCGCAACAAGCGTGATGCCAAGCTGCTCACCATGTTCCTGGGCTGCGTGGTCTTTATCGATGATTACTTCAATAGCCTGGTGGTGGGCAGTGTCGCCAGACCGCTCACCGACAGATACTATATCTCGCGTAGCAAACTGGCTTATCTGCTGGACTCAACCGCCGCGCCTATCTGTGTGATCTCACCCGTCTCTAGCTGGGGCGCATACATTATCGCGCTGATCGGCGGCATACTCACCGCCCACGGCTTCACCGACAGCGGTCATCTGAGCGTGTTTATTCAGATGATCCCGATGAATTTCTACGCCATCTTCGCCCTGGTGTTGCTGCTTTGCGTCGCCTTTATGGGGCTGGATGTGGGACCCATGCGTCAACATGAGCTCAACGCCCAGAAGGGTAACCTGTATGACGAGGCCAAGGGCCTGCCGCCCGGGGCTAACAGCGACCTGCCTGAGGCCGATTCTGGCAAGATATTAGGCCTGTTCCTGCCGATCACTGTGCTGGTGTTTGCCACCATCTACTTCATGATAGGTAGCGGTGCCGATGCCCTGGCGGTGGAGAATCTGCCCTTTAGCGTCATTGGTGCCTTCGAGAAGACAGACGTTGCCTCATCGCTCTTCTTCGGCGCCGTGGTTGGCCTGGCCGCGACCTTGGTATTGGTGGTCAGTCAGGGGCTGGATAAGTCGCTTATCCTTAAAGGCGTGATTGCCGGTGCCCGCTCTATGCTGCCCGCCATCTATATTCTGCTGTTCGCCTGGACCATCGCCGGTGTGATAGGCCAGATGGAGACGGGTAAATATATGGCCAGCCTGGCGACCGGTAATATTCCCTTCGCGCTGCTGCCGGCCGTACTGTTCGTGCTGGCGGGCCTGACTGCCTTCTCCACAGGTACCAGTTGGGGCACCTTCGGCATCATGCTGCCTATCGCCGCCGACATGGCCATGGGCACCCATACCAACATGATGTTGCCTATGCTGGCCTCAGTGCTGGCGGGCGCCGTGTTTGGCGATCACTGCTCGCCTATCTCAGACACCACCATATTGTCTTCTACCGGCGCCAACTGTCACCACATAGACCATGTGCTGACTCAGCTGCCCTATGCCCTTATCGTGGCGGGGATCAGTTTGGTGGGTTATACCGTGCTGGGCTTCACCGAATCTGTGGGCGCCGGTCTGGCCGCCTGTAGTGCGCTGTTTGTAGTGAGCGTTCTGGTGCTGCGCCATAAGGCCAATCGCCCGGCTTAATTCAGCTACGCCAAATCAAGGTTCAATTGATATAAAAATGCCGCTCATCGAGCGGCATTTTTTATGGGTGACTCCCCATTACTGGGGAGTGAGTTGAGGCAGGATTTAGTTGAGGCCACGGCGCTGAAGCAGGGCCTCAGTGGTTGGTGCCTGACCACGGAAGGCCTTGTAGGCTTCCATTGGCGGCACGCTGTTACCCACCTCGCGGATGGTCTTGCGATACTTCATGCCTATTTCGCGGTTGAGGCCACCCTGGGTCTGCACATAGGCAAAGGCGTCTGCCGCCAGGATCTCACTCCACATGTAGGCGTAGTAGCTGGCCGAATAGCCACCCGGGAAGGCGTGGGCAAAGTAGGTCGACTTGTAGCGTGGCGGCACGGCGGCGATATTGATGCCGTGTTTCTTAAGCGCCTTGGCTTCGAATTCGGCCACATCTTGCAGTGGAGCATCGGCGCTCAGTGAGTGCCACTCGAGATCCACCAGGGCCGCCGCCATATATTCTAAGGTGTCGAAGCCCTGGTTGAAGCTGCGTGATTTCAGCAGTTTCTGCAGCAGCTCATCGGGGATCACCTCGCCTGTCTCATAGTGCTTGGCGTAGTTGGCCAGCACCTCGGGGTGGGCTGCCCAATCTTCCTCGAAGGTCGAGGGGAACTCGACAAAGTCGCGGGACACGGCGGTGCCCGACAGGCTAGGGTAGGTCACCTTAGAGAACATGCCGTGGGTGCCATGGCCCATCTCGTGGAACATGGTGGTGACTTCATCGTAGCTGACGAAGGTCGGCTCACCCTCTGGGGCCTTCTTGATGTTCATCACGTTGACCACCACAGGCTTCTGGTTGAGCAGCTTAGACTGGGTCACGAAGGAGCTCATCCAGGCGCCGCCGCGCTTGCCTTCGCGGGCAAAGTAGTCGGCGTAGAAGATCGCCATCGAGCTGCCGTCGGCGTCAAACATCTCGTAGGCCTTCACATCTTCATGGTAGACAGGCAGGTCCGGGCGTGGCTTGAGGGTCACACCATAGAGACGCTCCAGGGTGAAGAAGACGCCGTCTTGCAGCACGCGGTTGAATTCGAAGTAGGGCTTGATGGCGGCGCCGTCAAGGTCGAACTTGTCTTTACGCACCTTCTCGGCATAAAACGCCCAGTCCCATGGCGCCAGGGTGAAGTCGCCACCAGTCTTGTCGATCATCGCCTGGATATCATCGGCTTCCTTCTGGGTGTTGGCCACCACTGCGGGCACCATAGAGCCGAACATCTGGTAGACGGCATCCGGAGTCTTGGCCATCTGCGGCGTCAGGCGGTAGTCGGCCCAGCTCTTGTAACCCAGTAATTGGGCGCGCTCGGCGCGAAGTTGTGCCAGGCGGGCAACCAGTGAGGCGGTCTCATTCTCACCGCTCATGCCGCGAGTCGACGAGGCTTGCCACACCTTCTGGCGCAGCTCACGGTTTTCAAGCTTGGCCAGGATAGGTTGGCGGGTGGTATTGGTGATATTGATGAGATACTTGCCTTCATGGCCAGCGGCACTGGCATCGGCCTTGGCGGCGCGGATCTCGCTGTCTGACAGTCCCTTTAGCTCATCGACGCTGTCGACCACGACGGCGATCTCCTTGGTGAGCCTTAGCAGACGCTGACCAAACTCATTGGTAAGCTTAGATTGCTCTTCGTTAAGCAGGCGTATCTGCGCTTTTTGCGCCTCGGTTAGCTTGGCACCGGCCATGACGAAGCGTTGGTGGTAGATCTCGATGAGGCGCACCTCTTCGGCGGTCAGCCCTAAGGTGTTGCGGCTCTTATACAGGCTATCGATGCGGGCAAATAGCTTGCCGTTGAGGTGGATGTTGTCCGAGTGGGCGGCCATCTTAGGTGCCATCTCGCCTTGAAGCTTACGCAGCGCCGGGTTGCTGTTAGACCCTGTTAAGTTATAGAACACCTTGGAGGCGCGGGTCAGCAGCTCGCCGCTGGTTTCCAGTGCCACGATAGTGTTGGCAAAGGTGGCAGACTCGCTGTTGTCGGCAATGGTCAGCACCTGGGCATAATGCTCATTGATGCCTTGCTCTAGGGCGCTCTTAAAATGCTCATCCTTGATCTGGCTAAAATCTGGGGCCTGATATTGCAGGGTGCTTGGCTGCATCAGCGGGTTTTGCGCCTCGATGCTGGCGGTGGCCTGTGTGGTAGAGCTGCTTGATTGACAACCACTGAGGAGCAGTGTGGTCGATAAGGCGCCGACGACGGCAAAGGCGATAAGATTCAATTTCATCTAGTACAACTTCCTTAGATTTGCGATTGTTATTTTTATGTGGGCGAGTTTGGCGTTAATGTAGCTTTTGTAAATTAACTCAGGCTGAAAATGGCACTGGGGCCAAGAAAAAAGGAGCCTGGCGAAGGGCTCCTTTGGTTGGAACTAGGGATAATGTTTAATTACCTTGCTTTCACCTCAGGTGTTAGCGGGTAAAGTTATGGTAATTTTCGATACCAAAACTGCTGCCTTCGGCGTGACAGGTTGCACAAGACTCGGTGGTGCTGAGCTTGTACCACTCGGTAGCCGGTACATCTTCCGTGGTAGTACCGCCGTTTTGCATCATGTGGTTCAGCGCGCTGTCATCGTTATGGCAGGCGTAACAGTTGGCCGTGATAGGGCTGGCCATCTTGTTGCTTACACCATAGGCACGTGCTTTGATGAACTGATTTGGTACGGCTTTCAGATCAACCACACCGCTATCGTGACAGGCCACACAGCCGGTTTGCGGTGCGATCACGCTGGCAGAGTTAGACACTTCCTTGCCATTCTCATCCAAGCTCTTGCTGCCCACACCCCAGTGCATGCTGTGCACCATAGGGCCGAAACCTGGTGAAGAGTTGCCGGCGCGGCGATCCTGACCATTGTTGTGACAGGCCACACAGCCCAGACCACCTTCGGCGAAGTTACCATTCTTGTGGAAGTTGGCTTCGCTGTTGTGACAGGTAGTGCAAGACTCGCTGCCGACGTTGTGACGACGCTCGTAGGCTGTCACAGCGCCATCGGCTTGCGATGCCACATCTGTGTAGCCGTGGATAGTCACCACGTCAGATTCGGCGCCCATGTAGTCTTTGGCGGTGAAGCTGACACGTAGTGAGGCCATCAAGCCTGCATCAGCCCAAGCCGTCAGATCGGGCGTTGAGCCGACGACATGTGGATTTCCGTGGCCAGCATCTTGCGCAAAACACATGGTCTTGCGACCCTCTGCGTCATAGCTGTAATCATAGGCACCTGTAACACGGCCAATCACGCTGTCGTTATACACACCGTGCAGATATGAGCCCACATAGTTAATTGGCTTGTCAGGGTTATGAATTGTCTGGGTATCATCAAACAGTTCATGTAGATCGACTAAGGTTTCCTTGCCTTCGGCATCGACCTTAAACAGCGACAATGTGGTACACCATTGACCCGCAGCACCTGAGTCAGGGAACCAGGCTGGCGCCGTGCCAGTCACCTTATAGCTATCCTTGATCGCTTGGTTAGAGGTGATGGCGCTCTTGGCTTCGTGTAGCTTACGCAGATCTGAGCCATTGCCGAGAACGATATCGCCTGGGATGCCGCCAGTGTCATGACAGTCGATACAGCCTGGGCCGGCGACGTTGACGTTGACGGTTGGCTCGCTGTGACAAGAACTACAGTTCAAGGCGCTAAAGCCGGTCTCAAATTCCTGGTGGTTGATGTGACCTATCTTAGAGAGGGTGTTTCTGGCGTAGCCGCCAACTGAGAAGCCTTGTTCATTCACCACACTACGGCTCACCGAGCCGTGACAGGCCATACAGCCCTCGACGAAGGTGACTTCGCCATCCATGCCTTGAGACACATAGCTTGAGTGACGATTAGGGCTGGTCGAGTAGTCGACGTGACAGGAGAAACAGGCTTCCGTGGTGGTCGAGAAGGCGCCTTCTGGCTTGTTGACCACTATCTCATTTGAGCGGGCGATACCCGACTCGCTGTTACCGCCGACACGTAGCCAGACGATCCCTTCGGTACCGGCGTTGACCCCAGGCATAGGGGCATCGAAGCGGTAGTGGCCGTCACCCAGAGCGGTCAGTGTCGCGCCCTCTGTGCTCATGGTTACCGCGCCACCGATGTGGACATTATCTTCCACTTCGTTGATTGGGCTTTCGTTACGGTTGTTGATAAAGCCTTTGTCGGTCAGTGCGGCGACTTTACCTTCGGCGTTCATCAGGCCGTTGACCAGCTCTTCGTTTTCATTGGTAAGTTCGAATTCGAAGCTGATGGTGCCTTCGCCCAAGGTGTAGTCGATCACCTTAACGAAGCTCTCCAGAGAGCTGGTAGCTACCGGCGGTTTCCAAGATTCGCCTGGTGCGCCGGGTTGACCATCAACCCCATCTTTACCATCTTTACCGTCATCTCCACTGCATCCTACTAGCGCACCGGTCAGCACGGCGGCGACCAGGTAGGCGAGTCTTTTCGATGTGAATAATTTCATCATTCATCTCCGTTCGATCCAAAGTGCCAGATGTGATGCCTTAGGGCGACTGCTTGCAGGGGAGGGCATTCGTCTCAACACATACCCCGAGCCTTTTGGATACTGGTTATATTTATTATTTAAACCGACGCTAATGCATCTATCGATAAAGAAAATGGATGCGAAAGCTATCGATTCGAAAATGAGTGTATTGTTAAATCTCTGTTGGTTATTTGACCCAATTCACAGGAAGGTGTATCTCTTTGGAGGTAGATCTCATTTTTGTTAAATTTATTTAAAATCAATAACTTGCTTAAGGTTTATTAAGTTTAAATTAAGCTTAAATTAAGCTTGGGTTTGCATTTTTGTAACATCTTGGCCTGGGGCATAGTTAAAGGCCATTGGGGACATTAGAAGGGACACCTGAAGGGACATTAGTTGGGACATTAGGAGGAACATTTGAGGGAACAACTGAGTGGGCAAAGGGAATGTCGAAAAACCATAGGGAAGGACGAAGCGCCAAAAGCCACTAGCTAAGGGCTAGGAGCTGAGGGTCAAGAGGGGCGGCAAGCGAGTCTATTGCCGAGCAAGCGAGGGAATAGGCCTCTAGCTTGCCTATTCCTCTGTCTTGTTTTCCTGTTACTCTCTAATCACTTTCGCCTTTTCGCCTTTTAGGCTTAGTGGCTGGCTATTGGCGAGTGTCTGTCTTCTAAGCTTTCACCTTCCAACTATCCTTTGCCCTTCCACTCTTTTGTCTATGGCTTTGCTTCGAGCTTGTTAACCGTCAAGGATAAAGCGAGGGGAAAGCATGATAATGTGTGGCATCGCCCAATGCTAAGGCCTTTGGCGCTGCTAATTGGCGCAAGATGGTGATAGAATCGCTCGATAACAATAATCAGGGGACTACTCGCTTTGGCACAGCTCTATTTTTACTATTCGGCAATGAATGCCGGCAAATCTACCTCACTGCTTCAATCTTCCTATAACTATCGCGAACGTGGCATGAATACCTTGGTCATGACGGCGTCGATCGATGATCGCTACGGCGTGGGTAAGGTGGCGTCTCGTATCGGTATCGAGACAGATGCTCAGGTGTTTGCCAGCGACGATAACCTGATCGAGATGGTTAAAACCGCCTGTCAGGCACAGACCCTGCACTGCATTTTGATCGATGAGTCGCAGTTTCTCAGCAAGGAGCAGGTGAGACAGCTGACCTATGTGGTCGATGTGATGGATATTCCCGTGCTCTGTTATGGCCTCAAGACAGATTTCCAGGGCGAGCTGTTTAGTGGCAGTCAGTACCTGTTAGCCTGGGCCGATAAGCTGGTGGAACTTAAGACCATATGTCACTGTGGTCGAAAGGCCAACATGGTGGTGCGACTCGATGGCGAAGGCCGCCCGATGAAAGAGGGTGAACAGGTGGCTATCGGCGGTAACGAGAGTTACGAGTCCGTCTGCCGTAAGCATTTTCGCGAATTCCTGTGGGATTAATACCCGCCTAGGTGATCGCACTAATACAAAAGCCACCCTTGGGGTGGCTTTTTTAATGGCCTAATGTCTTGAGTATGCTCTGGTCGTCAGAGGCGCTCACCGCTGCATGGGTTTATGGGCTGTGTCAGAGCATTAGGTGAATAGGTTTAAGAGGTGAAAAGGTTTATGAGGTGAATAGATTTATGAGGTGAGTGGTGCGCCCTGTACCTCATCGGCTTTCTCGTCATGGCGCTGGGGATGTTCGGGGAACCACTTCTCATAGAGGCGTTGGATCTCGCCTTCGCTGATCAGCGCCTCCAGCGCCTCATCGATCTGTGCCAGCAGTTGATGATTACCGCGTTTGACGGCGAAGGCCACCGGCGAGCCCGGATCCGGGTTGTCCAGTATCTTAACTTCTATCCCCATCTGCTGTGCCAGGTAGAGGCCGACTGCCTTGGGCATGATGGCCGCCTGGATCTTGCCCTCTTTTAACAGCTGCATCGACCTCTCCTTGCTCGGGGTGGCGATGATGCGAAAATCGTACAGTGTGCCCAGCTCCTTCCAGTGGGTCTCTATGTAAGAGTGGCGATCGCCGCTGACAAACTGGTTATGAAGATCTTCTAGCTTAGTGATCTGCTGGTTGTCTTCGAGAATGAAGATCACGTCATATCGATAGTAATAGGGCCGGGTGAAGTCGAAAAACTTGGTCCTGAGGGCGTTGATCTCCATACCGGCAATCAGCTCAATATCACCAAACCTGAGTTCGTTGAACACCAGATCCCAGGCCTGCTGCCGAAACTGAAACGGCATGCCAAGACGCTTGAAGATCAGCCTGGCCACGTCGGCATCGAAGCCTGTGGTCTCACCGCCTGCGGAAAACTGATAGGGGGGAAATCCTGTGGCCACGCCGCAGCGCGCCGCTGGGGTATGCTGCGCCAGCGCTGGCAGGCTCAAAAAGAGGAGGAGGGCGACAAGGAGCTGCGTCTTGTAGGCAAAATAGTGCATCAGTTGAGGTGGCCTGCAAATTTCATCATTTCACTCTTACGGCTTTAGTTTAGTTGGTTTTGTCATCTTGATGGCGAACGCGCTATGGGCCACCCTGGCAGGCGCGTCGTCGCTAAAGGCCATGATAATAGTGTGGATTAGACGTAAATAGCAAACAAAAGCTGTTACAAGGTATTTTGTGGTCATAAATTCAACGAATTAGGTGAAAATAATCTTTATTATTAACGTCTTAATTAGTAGCTGTTGAAAGATGCCTCCTATGAGATCTGGCTCAAAAAATCAACAGTTGTAACCTTTCTTGATACAGAAACATTGCTTTAGATCAATTGCCAATGAATTGTCAGGCGTCAAAATTCAGTCACCGCTTGGATAACTAACTAAAATGCAATGCGAAACAATCAACCCGTGATAGACAACGAGGTCGTGCTGACCGACGATGATATTCTGCTGTCCACGACGGATCTCAAGGGCAACATAGGTTATGCCAACGAGGATTTTTGCCGTATCTGTGGGTTTTCCGAGGAGGAACTGGTTCGCCAGCCCCATAACATAGTGCGCCATCCCGACATGCCCAAGGCCGCCTTTGCCATCTTGTGGCAGCGCCTGGCGCAGAAGCAATCCTGGCTGGGGGTGGTGAAGAATCGCTGTAAAGATGGCTCCTACTATTGGGTCAATGCCTATGTGGCGCCCGTGATGGAGAATGGTCAAGTCAAGGAGTATCAATCGGTGCGCCGCCGGGCGAGTCAGGCCCAGGTAGAGCGTGCCAGCGATATCTATCAGAGCCTGAATAAGTCTGAGCAGCGCAGCGAAATCAAGGATGCCAAGCTCAGTTACGGCGGCAAGCTGACCCTGTTTGCTTTTCTTTGCCTTATGTTAGCCATCGGCCTGAGTAATATCTCGCCCTGGTTGGCGCTTGCCTGCGCGCCGCTGTTGGCGTTTGGCATGAGGCTCCTCTTGGCGCCGCTAAGGGCGCTGAATGAGCATGCGCTCACTATCGTGTCAGACCCGGTGGCCAGACACATCTACGCCGGGCGGCGGGACGAGCTGGGCAACATTCAATTTGCCATGGAGTTCACCACGGCGGAGATCGCCGGGGTGGTAGGGCGGATGACAGATGCCTCAAGCGTCATTGCCAGAGACAGCGACGCTCTACTCGGCTCCATCACGGCCACGGCCGATCGCGCCGATGGTCAGAATCAACAGACGGCACAGGCCGCGGCGGCGGTGGAAGAGCTGACCGCCAGCTTTAACGAGCTGGGTCAGCAGCTTAAGCAGGTCTCGGCGGATGTGGAGGCCAGCCAGGCGGCTGTGCTGCAGGGCTATGAGCAGCTCGACGCCGTGGTGGCCAGCATAGATGAGCTACACAATGAGGTGGGCAACTTTGCCCAGGTGGTCAGCGAGATAGAGCATGACAGCGTGGCCATCAATCAGGTGCTTGAGGTGATCACTAAGATTGCCGAGCAGACCAACCTGCTGGCGCTTAACGCCGCCATCGAGGCAGCAAGAGCAGGGGAGTCGGGCCGGGGCTTCGCCGTGGTGGCGGACGAGGTGCGCCAGCTGTCGGCGCGCACCGCAGATTCCACCAGTCAGATCGATGCCATCATCGCCAAGTTCCAGCAGAGCACGGCTAATGCCGCAAACACACTGACCGCGGGTCAGCGCCAGGCGACCCAGGCTGTGCAGCTGGTGAAACAAGCTGAGGCCGTGTTTGCCGAGCTGGTGACCCGTATCGATAAGATTAATCAGATGACGGAGCTGAGCGCCGATGCCATGCAGGAGCAGGGACTGGCGGCGGTGGATATCAGCGATTCGCTGCAGGCGATCAGCGAGCTGGCCAGCGAAGGCTTTGCCCAGTCCCAGGCCGATAGACAGCTTGGCGAGCGCAGCTCACTCAAGTCGATGGAGTCACGCCAGCTGGCGCGTCAGTTCTGGCGTCAGGCGGTGCATCGCGCCAATGCTTAATGAAAGCCTGGCGAATGTTTAAGCGTTAGTATCGGAAATGAAAAAGCCCAGCGTTAACGCTGGGCTTTTCTTTTGATGAGGCTTAAAGCCTAGGGATTAGAGCTGCATCTCAGGTACATGCTCAGGCACGATAAGCTTGCCGGCGGTCTTCTCGACGATCTCCTCGACGCTCACGCCTGGGGCTCGTTCCAGCAGGTGGAAGGCGCCATCTTTGATCTCCAGGAAGGCCAGGTCAGTTAGCACACGCTTGATGCAGCCATAGCCGGTCAGCGGCAGCTCACACTTAGGCAGCAGCTTAGAGTTGCCGTGCTTATCGGCGTGCATCATGGTGACGATGATATTGTCGGCACCGGCCACCAGATCCATGGCACCGCCCATGCCTTTGATCAGCTTGCCGGGGATCATCCAGGAGGCGATTGAGCCTTCCACATCCACCTCGAAGGCGCCCAGCACGGTGAGATCCACATGACCACCGCGGATCATGGCGAAGCTCTCGGCTGAGGAGAAGAAGGAGGCGCCGGGGACGGCGGTGACCGTCTGCTTACCCGCGTTGATCAAATCGGCGTCTATGGTCTCTTCGGTGGGGAATTCACCCATGCCGAGCAGGCCGTTTTCCGACTGCAGCATCACCTGCATGCCTTCGGGAATATAGTTGGCGACCAGCGTCGGGATGCCAATGCCCAGGTTGACATAAAAACCATCCTGTAGTTCCTGGGAAACACGCTGTGCCAGTTGTTCTCTCGATAAAGCCATGGTGTCTCCTCCCTATTTGCTCTTCACTGTGCGCTGCTCGATACGCTTCTCGAACGTACCTTGGATCAGGCGATCCACATAGATGCCTGGTGTATGGATATGGTCGGGATCCAGCTCGCCCGGCTCGACGATATGCTCGGCTTCGACCACAGTGATCTTACCGGCCGTAGCCATCATAGGGTTGAAGTTAGCCGCCGTCTTGCGAAACACCAGGTTACCCATGGTATCGGCCTTCCAGGCGCGCACCAGGGCGAAGTCTGCGGTCAGCGCAGGTTCCAGCACATAGTGACGACCATCGATCTCACGGGTTTCCTTGCCTTCGGCCACTGGGGTGCCGTAACCGGTGGCGGTGAAGAAGGCGGGGATACCGGCGCCGCCGGCGCGGATCTTCTCGGCCAGGGTGCCTTGCGGGGTGAGGATCACGTTGAGTTCACCCGAGAGCATCTGCTGCTCGAAGGTGGCGTTCTCGCCCACATAGGAGGCGATCATGGTGCTGATCTGACGGCTCTTGAGCAGTAGCCCCAGGCCAAAATCGTCTACCCCGGCGTTGTTCGAGATGGCGGTGAGCCCCTTGGCACCACTCTTGACCATCTGGGCGATCAAGCCTTCGGGAATACCGCAGAGGCCGAAGCCACCGACCATGACGGTCATGTTGTCTGTCAGACCTTCCAATGCTTCTTCATAGCTGGCGACCAGCTTATTGAGTCCTGCCATTATCATTATCTCCTTTGAGCGTGAGTCGGGCCTGAGCCCAACCCTATTATTCTGTTAGCGCGCGTGCGACCTTGGCACCGCTGACTCTGCCAAGCGCCTGGCTGATGTTGTTACCCGCGGTGATCAGGGCGTTAAGATCCACACCTGTCTCTATGCCCATGCCGTGAAGCATGTAGACCAGATCTTCTGTGGCCAGGTTGCCCGATGCGCCTTTGGCATAAGGGCAGCCGCCCAGCCCTGCTACCGAGCTGTCGATGACGCTGACGCCAGTCTCCAGGCAGGCAAGAATATTGGCTAATGCCTGACCATAGGTGTCATGAAAGTGTAGCGCCAGTTTCTCTACCGGCACCCTGCGCGCGACCGCTTCCACCATTCTACGGGCATTTAAGGGGGTGCCAACGCCTATGGTGTCACCCAGAGAGATCTCGTAGCAGCCCATTTTGTAAAGGATCTCTGCCACGCGAGCCACTTCCTCGACCTGGATCTCGCCTTCGTAGGGACAGCCAAGCACGCAAGACACATAGCCGCGCACGGGGATCTGTTTCGCCTGAGCCGCCTCCATCACAGGGATAAAGCGCTCGATCGACTCCTCGATAGAGCAGTTGATGTTACGCTGGCTAAAGCTCTGCGAGGCGGCGCCGAAGATGGCCACCTCGTCCGCGCCGGCGTCAAGCGCAAGTTCCAGCCCCTTGAGGTTAGGGGTCAGGGCGCTGTAGACCACGCCCGGTCGTTTGCTGAGCTGGCGGAAGATATCGCCCGAGTCGGCCATCTGCGGTACCCACTTGGGGGAGACGAAACTGCCGGCCTCGATACGGGTCAGGCCCGCCGCGCCCAGTTGATCAATTAGAGCTAGCTTGTCGGCGGTGGTGACCGCCTTCTCGTTCTGCAGGCCGTCGCGGGCGCCGACCTCGAAGATACTGACCCTGCTTGGAAAGCTGTTAGTCGCGGACATGGTTAGACATCCTCTTTCGCAGTGACTTCGAGCAGCAGGGCGCCATCGCTCACCAACTCGCCTGGTTGGAAGAAGAAGGCCGCCACCTTGCCGTCAAACGGCGCCTCTATGGTGTATTCCATCTTCATCGCTTCCATCACCATTAGGCCTTGACCCGCCTCGACCTCATCGCCCACCTCGACCAGGTGAGTGACGATAGTGCCGTTCATCGGCGCCTTGAGCTTGTCTTCGCTGTTGGCCTGCTCTTCTACGACCTCTGTCTGCAGGGCGCGGAAGTGATAGCTGCCGCTTGGCAGGAAGAGGGTGAAGTCGTCGCCTTCGCGGCTGACGGGGATCTTGCTCTTGTGGCCGTTGATCTCGGCGTGTAGCAGATCTTGCTTCAGCTCGCCGCTCAGGGTCAGCTGTTGATCGTTAAGGTTCAGGTAGTAGCAATCGCCAATCTGGCTCAGGGTCAGGTGCTGCACCTCATGCTCATCGTCCAGCAGGGAGAGCTGATGCATGCCGCTGCGGTTAAGCCTGAAGCCGCTCACCTGTCCCCAAGGCGAGTAGGGATCCTGGCTGTTGGTGGCGGTAAGCTTGGCCTGTTCCTTCTGGGCGCACAGGTGATAGAGGGCGGCGAAGGCCAGGGCGCCATTCTGTTCATGGCTGTTGTCGCCATCCAGGTTGGCACCTATCAGGGTGTCGCCATAGCGCTCGATAAAGTCTGTGCTGAAATCCGCCTGGCTGAAGGCCTTGTGCTCGGCGATGTTGGCCAGAAACTCAATGTTGTGCTTGAGGCCGCTGATCTGGTACGACTCCAGGGCGTGCACCAGGCGCTGCAGGGCGCGGGGGCGCGACTCGTCCCAGACGATCAGCTTGGCGATCATAGGGTCGTAGAAGTTACTGATCACATCGTTTTCGCGGATGCCGGAATCGATGCGCACATAGCGGTTCTGCTCAGGCTCACGCAGGAAGTTGAGCTTGCCGCTGGCGGGCAGGAACTCGTTCTGCGGATCTTCGGCGTAGATACGCACCTCGAAGGAGTGGCCGTGGATGCGTACATCCTCCTGGCTCAGGGGCAGTTCGCTGCCACTGGCGACCATGAGCTGCCACTTGACCAGATCTTGGCCTGTGACCATCTCGGTCACCGGATGTTCCACCTGCAGACGGGTGTTCATCTCCATGAAGTAGAAGCTGTTGCTCTCCTCGGTCGCATGAGTGTCCAGCAGAAACTCTACCGTGCCGGCGCCCACATAGTCGATCGCCTTGGCGGCGGCCACGGCGGCCTCACCCATGGCGCGGCGTAGGCTGTCAGACAGGCCAGGCGCCGGGGCTTCTTCAACCACCTTCTGGTGACGACGCTGAATAGAGCAGTCGCGATCCGACAGATAGATGCAGTTGCCCTGGGTATCGGCAAACACCTGCACCTCGACGTGGCGAGGCTGTCTCAGGTAGCGCTCGATCAGCAGCTTGTCGTTGCCAAAGGAGGAGGCGGCTTCACGGCGGGCCGAGTTGATCGCCTCCAGGGCCTCAGACTCGGACTCGACGATGCGCATCCCCTTACCACCACCGCCGTAGGCGGCCTTGATCAGCTGAGGGAAGCCAATTTCTTTAGAGGCCTTGAGCAGCACCTCGTCGCTCTGGTCGTCGCCGTGATAACCGGGTACCAGGGGCACATTGGCCTGTTCCATGATGATCTTGGCGGCGCTCTTGCTGCCCATGGCATCGATTGCATCGGCGCTTGGGCCGACGAAGGCGATACCGGCCTGCTCACATTGGCGGGCAAAATCGGCGTTTTCCGACAGGAAGCCGTAGCCAGGGTGAATAGCCTGGGCGCCGCTGCGCTTGGCGATCTCCAGGATTAACTCGCCCTTGAGGTAAGACTCGCTCGGGGCGCTGCCGCCCAAGTAGAAAGACTCGTCGGCCATGGCCACATGGCGGGCGTCCTTGTCGGCGTCCGAGTAGAGGGCGACCGTCTTGATGCCCATGACCTGTGCGGTCTTGATGATTCTGCAGGCGATTTCGCCACGGTTGGCGATCAATAATTTGGTAAACATGTTAGCGTGCTCCCCGAACTGGTAGGGCAATAGGGTCTAAGATGATCTCTGGCTTCATTAGGCGTTCCACCTCGGGCTTCTCTTCTCGAAGAAGGCGTTTAGCCCCTCCTGGCCCTCGTCTGAGACGCGAATGCGGGCGATACGCTCGCTGGTGTAGGCCAGGGTCTCCTGATCGATCACACCATCTTCCAGGCGTGACAGCAGGGTCTTGACCCAAGCCATGCCCTGAGGGCTGTTGCCCTTGAGCGCGGTTATGATAGGCGCGCTGGCACCCTCGAGATCATCGTTAATCTCATGGATCACATTGAGCTTGAGCGCGGTTTCGGCGTCGAAGCGCTCGGCGGTCAGCATGTAGCGGCGCGAGGCACGCTGGCCCATGGCGCGTACCACATAGGGGCTGATCACCGCCGGGATAAGCCCGAGTTTGACCTCGCTCAGACAGAAGCTGGCGCGGCTATCGGCGATGGCGATATCGCTGGCGCAGATAAGACCCAGGGCGCCGCCGAAGGCTGCTCCTTGTACCAAGGCCAGTGTCGGCTTGGGGAACTTGTCGAGCTTGTGCATCAGGGTCGCCAGCTCGTTGGCGTCACTCAGGTTCTGCTCGAAATCCATCTTGGCCTGCTTGCGCATCCAGTTGAGATCGGCGCCGGCGCTGAAGTTACGGCCGTTGGCCTTAAGCACCAGCAGCTGACAGTTGTCGTCGGCCGCGAACAGATCGAGGGCGGCGATCATCTCAGCGATCATCACCTCATCGAAGGCGTTATGTTTGTCGGCGCGGTCAAGCACCATCTCGCCGACCCCATCGCTCAGGGCGCAGCTTAAGTATTCAAATTCTTGCGTAATCGTTTGGCTTGTCATGGTCTACTTCCTTGCCTCTGCGTTATCGATTGTTGACTTAGCGGCGCATTACATGCGGAACACGCCAAACTTGGTGTCTTCAATCGGCGCATTGAGCGCCGCAGAGAGGGCAAGGCCGACCACGTCACGGGTCTGGGCCGGGTCGATAATGCCATCGTCCCACAGACGCGCGCTGGCATGATAAGGATGTCCCTCCTTGTCATACTGAGCCACGATAGGGGCGCGGAAGGCGGCCTCATCTTCGGCCGGCCAGTCCACCCCTTTGCGGGCCAGACCGTCGCGGCGCACGGTCGCCAGTACGCCGGCTGCCTGCTCGCCGCCCATGACCGAGATGCGGGCGTTAGGCCACATCCACATCATGGTAGGTTCGAAGGCGCGGCCACACATGCCGTAGTTACCGGCGCCGTAAGAGCCGCCGATGATCACGGTAAACTTAGGTACGGTGGCGCAGGAAACCGCAGTCACCATCTTGGCGCCATGCTTGGCGATCCCTTCGTGCTCATACTTCTTACCCACCATGAAGCCTGTGATGTTTTGCAAAAACAGTAGTGGGATCTTGCGCTGACAGCAGAGCTCGATGAAGTGAGCGCCTTTTTGCGCCGACTCGGAGAAGAGGATGCCGTTGTTGGCGACGATACCAACTGGGTAGCCGTGGATGCGGGCGAAACCGCACACCAGGGTGGCGCCATAGTTGGCCTTGAATTCGTCGAAGTCTGAGTCGTCCACGATACGGGCGATCACCTCTTTGACATCGAACGGCTTCTTCAGATCGGTACCCACTATGCCGTAGAGCTCGTTGATATCGAACTTAGGCGGCTTGACTTGGCTCAGTTGGCTGGCGATCTGCTTGTTGTGATTGAGGCGGGTCACCGACTTGCGCGCTAATTCCAACGCGTGCTCATCGTTTTGCGCCATATGGTCGGCTACGCCCGAGATCTTGGTGTGCACCTCGGCGCCGCCCAGCTCTTCGGCCGAGACCTCTTCGCCTGTGGCGGCCTTCACCAATGGTGGGCCCGCGAGGAAGATGGTGCCCTGTTCCTTGACGATGATCGACTCATCGGCCATGGCGGGCACATAGGCGCCGCCCGCGGTACACAGACCCATCACCACGGCGATCTGAGGGATGCCCTTGGAGGACATTTTGGCCTGGTTATAGAAGATGCGACCGAAATGGTCTCTGTCGGGGAAGACTTCGTCCTGGCGCGGCAGGTTAGCCCCGCCCGAGTCCACCAGATAGATGCAGGGCAGGTGACAGCGCTCGGCGATCTCCTGAGCCCTAAGGTGTTTCTTCACCGTCAGTGGATAGTAGGTACCGCCTTTTACCGTGGCATCGTTGGCGATGATCATGCACTCGACGCCGCTGACGCGGCCGATACCGGCGATGATGCCCGCGGCCGGTACCACGTCGTCATACACCTGGTAGGCGGCAAACTGGGAGATCTCCAGAAACGGCGAGCCGGGATCCAGTAGCTTCTCGACACGCTGACGTGGCGACAGCTTGCCACGGGAGAGATGGCGCTCCATGGCGACGGCGCCACCGCCTTGTTCGATTTCAGACAGTTTTAACTTGAGATCGGCGACCACCTGGCTCATCTGTTGATGCTTGGCCTTAAACTCGTCGCTGCGGGGATTGATTTGACTGCTCAGTTGCGTCACGGCTTGGTTCCTTTTAAGACTGTGGTGAACGGGAAGTGGCGATTGCCCGCCCGAGGCCGGACTGGGTCCGGCCTACTCTACGCATTCGACTATTTCGACTCGTTGAACAGCTCGCGGCCGATCAGCATGCGACGGATCTCTGAGGTACCGGCGCCAATCTCATAGAGCTTGGCATCGCGCAGCAGGCGACCCGTGGCGTATTCGTTGACATAACCGTTGCCGCCCAGCAGCTGGATGGCATCCAGGGCCATCTTGGTAGCCAGCTCAGCGCTGTAGAGGATGGCGCCGGCGGCGTCTTTACGTGTGGTCTCGCCGCGATCGCATGACTTGGCCACGTTATAGACGTAAGACTTGGCGGCGTTCATGCCTGTGTACATGTCGGCAAGCTTGCCCTGTACCAGCTGGAACTGACCGATAGACTTGCCGAACTGCTCACGCTCGTGAATGTAAGGCACCACGATATCCATACAGGCGGTCATGATCCCAAGTGGGCCGCCAGAGAGCACCACGCGCTCATAATCCAGGCCGCTCATCAGCACCTTAACGCCGTTGTTGAGGCCGCCTAGGATGTTCTCTTCCGGCACTTCACAGTCTTCGAACACCAGCTCACAGGTGTTAGAGCCACGCATACCCAGCTTGTCCAGCTTCTGCGCCTGGCTGAAGCCCTTGAAGCCACGCTCGACGATGAAGGCTGTGATGCCGTGTGGGCCCTTGTCCATGTCTGTCTTGGCGTAGATCACATAGGTGTCGGCGTCTGGGCCGTTGGTGATCCACATCTTGTTTCCGTTGAGGATATAACGGTCACCCTCTTTACGGGCGCTCAGCTTCATGGAGACCACGTCGGAACCCGCGTTAGGCTCGCTCATCGCCAGGGCGCCGATATGCTCGCCGCTCACCAGCTTAGGCAGGTACTTGGCCTTCTGCTCGGCGTTACCGTTACGGTTGATCTGGTTAACACACAGGTTTGAATGCGCGCCATAGCTCAGGCCGATAGAGGCCGAGGCGCGGGAGATCTCCTCCATGGCGACCACGTGGGCCAGGTAACCCATGTCTGCTCCGCCGTACTCTTCGGGCACTGTCACCCCAAGCAGGCCCATCTCGCCCAGCACAGGCCAAAGCTCGTTAGGGAAGGCGTTTTCCTGATCCACCTTGGCGGCGATAGGAGCGATTTCGTTGGCGGCGAAGCTGCGTACTGCGTCACGCAGCATGTCGATATCTTCGCCGAGGCCGAAGTTGAGAGAGGAGTAGAGTTGAGTCATTGTTTTATCCTACAGGTCAGATGCTTTTATAATTTTTTATCAGGCCGGTTTACCCAGCCTTGCTTGTGTTCAATTTGTTGCTGCGTTAACTCGATATGGTCTGTGCCTGGCCTAGGCGCGTTCTTGCTGCTCCAGGGCGGCGCGGCACTGCTGCTCGGCGGAGTTGAGCTCCATCAAGACCACCTTGATGTCGTCCATCTGCTGTTGCAGGGCCGATTTCTTCTCTTCCACCAATTCCAGCATGGTGTGAAGCTGGGTGCTGCTGTTCTTGTCGGCGTCGTAGAGCTCGAACAAACGGCGGGTTTCGGCGAGCGAAAAGCCCAGACGTTTACCCCTTAAGATCAGCTTGAGACGAACGCGATCTTTCAGGCCATAGATGCGAGTTTGCCCGCGGCGCTTAGGTTTCAGTAGCCCCTGGTCTTCGTAGAAACGGATACTACGGGTAGTAATATCGAACTCCTTCGACAGGTCGCTGATAGAGTAGGTGGTCTGTGGACTGTGTTTGTCACTCATCGAAAAAATACCATATTGATTAACTTTCCTAGCACGATATATGAAGTTTACGTAAAGGTAAAGATTTTAGGTGGCGCTATTGGTCTATCTGGCTGTAAAAATCGCACGGCAAACTGGTGAAATAACCGCCAGCCGCGGGTTTGGGGTGAGGTAAGGGAAGTTGCGCATAAGTCCTCGTGGCCTTCTCTTTTATTGAGAGTGGCTTACGCAGCGATTGGCGTTCAAGGCGTCTGACTGAACGCATGCCGGGGCCTGGCAAAGTCAGATAACGCAGAGAGCCGGTTGCTGTGAAAGCCCCGAAGGGCGTAGTTTACAGGTCAGATTGCTGTGTTGTGCTTCTTGCAAAGGACTTAGGCCATTTGCCGCGAACCACGCCTTGCATTCAGGCCTGTAAGCCGACGCAGAGCACACAGGGGACTTGTTCGCACCTTCCTTATGCAAAGGTCTAATGGGAAAAGTGCAACTTGGCTCCATAATGTGATCTATGGCGCATAAGCCAAATCGTATGGAAGGGGAAGCCGATATGTCGACCGTGAGTGGCGGGCGCATGTCATTCGGAGAAGATCACATGAAGGATTTGCATAATCAGTTACACCAGGAATCTATCGATAATCCTAACGCCTTCTGGGGCGAGGCCGCCGGGGCCTTAGCCTGGGACAAGACGTTCGAGCGGGTACTCGATGACAGTCATGCACCTATGTATCGCTGGTTTAGCGGCGGGCAGCTCAATACCTGTTATAACGCGGTCGACAGACACGTGGAGGCCGGGCGCGGCGAGCAGGTGGCGATTCAATATGTGAGCCCGATTACGGGCACAGAATATGGGATCACCTACAACGAGCTGCAGGCACAGGTGAGCCGACTGGCGGGCTACATGGCCAGCCAGGGCGTGGTCAAAGGTGACAGGGTGATCATCTATATGCCTATGGTGCCAGAGACAGCCTATGCCATGCTGGCCTGTGCGCGACTCGGCGCGATTCACTCTGTAGTGTTCGGCGGTTTCGCCGCCAACGAGCTGGCGACCCGAATCGATGATGCCAAGCCTAAGATGATCCTCTCCGCCTCCTGTGGCGTCGAGCCCTCGGGCGTGGTCGCTTACAAGCCGCTGCTGGACGATGCGCTGGAGCAGGCGAGCCACAAGGTGGAGCAGTGTGTGATCCTCAATCGTCCTCAGCTGCAAGCTGACTTAGTCGATGGCCGTGACGTCGACTGGCAGGGGGCCATGGCCGATGCGCCAAACATCGAGTGTCAGACGGTAGAGGCGACCGATCCCCTTTATATCCTCTATACCTCGGGCACCACGGGTCAGCCCAAGGGGGTCGTGCGGGACAATGGCGGCCACGCGGTGGCGCTCGCCTGGTCGATGAAGCATATCTATGATATCAACCCGGGGGATGTCTTCTGGGCGGCCTCGGATGTGGGCTGGGTGGTTGGCCACTCTTACATTGTCTATGGCCCCTTACTGGTTGGCGCCACCACAGTGCTGTTCGAGGGCAAGCCGGTGGGCACGCCGGATCCCGGTATCTTCTGGCGCACCATAGCCAAATATAATGTGAAGAGTTTCTTTACCGCGCCGACGGCGATCCGCGCCATCAAACGCGACGATCCCGAGGGCGATTACCTCAAGGATGTGGATCTTAACTGTCTCGGTACCCTGTTCCTCGCCGGCGAGCGCTGCGATCCAGATACCCTGCACTGGGCCGAGCAGCAGCTAGACAAGCCGGTGATCGACCACTGGTGGCAGACGGAAACCGGCTGGCCGGTAGCCGCCAATCTGATGGGCACGGCGCCGGTACCCGTCAAGGCGGGCTCTCCTGCCAAGGCGGTGCCTGGTTATGATGTGCAGGTGCTCGATGAGATGGGTGATATCGTGGCGCCGGATCAGTCGGGCAACGTGGTGATCAAGCTGCCGCTGCCGCCGGGTACGCTGGCGACCCTGTGGCAAAACGAGGGACGCTACAAGGAGAGCTACCTCTCCATGTATCCGGGTTACTACCTCACAGGGGATGCCGGCTACATGGATGAAGAGGGCTATCTCTATATCATGAGCCGCATCGACGACATCATTAATGTGGCCGGTCACCGTTTGTCGACCGGACGCTTCGAAGAGGTGCTGTGTCAGCATGAGGAGGTGGCCGAGGCGGCGGTGATTGGGGTGGACGATAAGCTCAAGGGACAGGTGCCGCTCGGTCTGGTGGTGCTCAAGAAGGGCTGCGATCTCAGTGACGAGCAGCTCTACAAGGAGCTGATCGCCCTGGTGCGTGAGCAGATTGGCCCTGTGGCCGCCTTTAAGCTGGTGAGCGCCGTGCCTAAGCTGCCTAAGACGCGCTCGGGTAAGATACTGCGCGGCACCATGCGTAAGATTGCCGACAATCAAGAGTTCAAGATGCCGGCAACCATAGAAGATCCTTATACCCTAGAGCTGGTGCGCAACGCCCTGACCCGTATGGGTTACGCTGACGCCCACGTCTAGCGCGTCTTCTACTAGTTAATTAAAAAGGGCCCTCGGGCCCTTTTTTGTTGCATGCTTCTCGCTACTTGCGGGCGTCTGGTCTGCGCTTATGGCTTAAAGTAGTAGCTTAAATAAGATCACAAACAAAATAGCCAAACCGCTAATTTTCATAGATTTATCCATTAAAATACTTGCCAAAATAGACTCATCTATCGAACATAGCGGGGTATTCGGCGCAGCCTATGAGTCGCGGCCTTCTGGTTTTGGGAAGGTTTAGGGAAAACCTGATTAAGCGCGAGTTGGTCAAGGAGTGAGGAAAAGGATCTTGGCAAGGGAAGTTGAGAGTAAGGGAAGTGGAGAGTAAGGGAAGTGGAGAGTAAGGGAAGTGGAGAGTAAGGGAAGTGGAGAGTAAGGGAAGTGGAGAGTAAGGGAAGTGGAGAGTAAGGGAAGTGGAGAGTAAGGGAAGTGGAGAGTAAGGGAAGTGGAGAGTAAGGGAAGTGGAGAGTAAGGGAAGTGGAGAGCAAGGGATGAAAGCGAAAGGATTACTGGCGGGTATAGTTGCTGTTGCGTTAGTGGCGCTGAGCGCCGTGGGGCTTAGCGTGAAAATGGGCGCATTCGCTAAGGACTATGTCGACTTCGAGAAGCTTGAAAGGATCGACGGCCGCTTTCATCTGCGCGGTGAGGCCGAGCCCTATAGCGGTAAAGCCAAGTATTTCGGCGATGATGGCTGGCTGAAGCAGCAAGCCATGCTCAGTCAAGGCAAGCTTAACGGCGAGCTGCAGGAGTTTTATGAAAGTGGTGCCGTCCAGGCGGTCACGTATTATGTCGATGGTCAGATAACGGGCGTGACCCGTGTCTATCTGGAAGATGGCACCCTGAATAAGGAGATCCCCTATCAAGATGGGCTGAAACAGGGCACAGAAAAACACTATGGCTTCGAGGGAGGCCTGCTGTCTGAGTCCATCGAATATCGCCAGGGCAAGCGTAACGGCTGGAGCACGAGTTACTGGGATCCGGGCAGATTAAGGAATCGCATCCATTATGTGGACGACCTGCGCGACGGTTTGTGGCAGCAATACAGCTTCGGCAAGGTGGTGATTGAAGGCACCATGGTCGAAGACAAGGAAGAGGGCGAGTGGCGCACCTATTTTCAGGATACCGACATCTTGCAGGGGATCGCTCATTTCAGGGCGGGCCAGCTTCACGGTGAGGTGACCGAGTTTTATGAGAATGGCGCAAAGGAGTGCATCGAATATTATGCCACAGGCAGCAAGGTTGGCACCTGGACACGTTTTTATGATGATAACAGTCTGGAGCAGGTAAAAAACTATCGCAATGACAAGCTAGAGGGCAGCTATCGCGAATATTTCCGCGGTGGTCTGCTTGCCGAAGAGGGGCAATACCGAGATGGCGAGAAGGTCGGTATATGGCGCCGCTTCAGCCCGAATGGTGAGCTACTCTCCGAGCATGAGGAGCAAAGGGTCAGGCTGGAAGCGGACATTGCTGTGAGCGACGAGTAAGGCGCTATTTTGTAAGGAATGAGTGAGGCATTAAATATGGAAGTGATTTTTATCAAGGGAGATGGCCGCTACGGCAGGCTCTGCTGCGTGCGAGAGGACGCCAGTCGCACCGAGACTCAGATACCGGAGCAGGGGATCGCGCCCCACGACATGATCCATTACGTGGTGGAGAAGATCCTGGGCATAGGAGGCGCCTTCTATGGTCAGCTAAAGGCCGGCGCCAACATCAGCTTTACCCTGGAGCACAATCAGCTGTCGCGGCAGATAGCCGATAAGACCCAGGTGTGGCAGACAGAATCTATGGTGGAGGCGCTGCAGTCGCTCTATTGGTCGCAGGATCTCAACTTCGAGGGTTTCTGTTATCTACTGGCTCAGGGCTGTGAGCAGCGAGGGCTAACCGTCCCTGTAGTGAGTGAGCATGAGTTCAGGCAGATAATCGATGAGATCACCGAGCTTACCCGCCAATGGCAGGCCCTAACACCGGGGCAGAGCATGACGTTAGTCTTCTAGTTGGCTCTTTTAGATTAGATGGGGACTTGTCGCTGGGGGCTATTTAGGGCGGTCGCCGAGGGATCAAAGCCTGCTCAGGGTTTCAGCCGTAAATGTTGCGGGATAAATCTTGAGGCGCAAATCCTGTCATTGAAATATGGCTTTAAGCTGTCGTATGCTGGGACCGAGATTGATTTTCAAGAGGTTGGGGAAATGAAGAGTAAGTATTTGGGGATTGTCCTGTTGGTTATTGGTGTGGCCTTGGCATGGTGGGGCTACAACATCTACGATTCTACCAGTTCGCAGATCACCCGCGCGGTTAACGGCGACACCCCCATAGAAGCCTGGGCCGGCATGGTCGGCGGCGCCATCTGTGTGCTGGTTGGCCTGCTGAAACTGAAATAGTCCTTAGGTTATATATGTCGCTAAACCAAACCAGGAGAAAGCGTGTATTAGATGAAAAGCCTGCATGATGCAGGCTTTTTTCTTTTGCAGGGAGCTTATTTTTGCAGAAAAAGTTTCTTTGCAGGAAGTCTCTTTCCAGGGAGTTTCTCTTGCTTCAAATAAGCTGGGCAGATCCTTTGCCCTTAGGCCGAGCGGGGTTTAGGCCTAATTTTTCCAATTTTTTAGAAACGGTAGCTCGCCATCAGGTTGGCCGACCACTGATTGCGTGAATCGGTAATGGGCGAGTCGGCAATCTCCTTGCTCAGGTGGGTGTAGCTGGTCTGCTGGGTTATGCGCCAGTTACTCGAAAGCGGCAGTATCAGCTGGTAGCCAATGTCATAGTTAACGCCAGCCTTGGCCTCGTACTGCGCACGCTTGGGCATAGCCATTTTCTTGCTGACGCCAAAGTAGTGATCGTTAAACTTGGCGCTGTTGTAACTCACCCCCACAAACGGCACCAGATCCAGACGGCCGAGGTTGAGGATCTGCTGATAGCGCACACCCGCCACATAGCCTTTATATTCGCCGCTGATGTCGTGCTGGAAGTTGGTGGAGAGGACGCCGCGCGGCCCCACCTTGATATCCATGTTCAGGCCCAGATCCACGCTCATGCGACGCTCTTCCATGCCGGTCAGCACCTTAGACACATCCTTATCCAGCCAGAGGCCGTTACCTGTCAGATAGGTGCTGAAGGTGATGGCGTCTCTGTCTTTGCCATAGAGGCGGTAGTTGATGCCCTTGTCCAGATCCGCGTTGAAGCGATCGCCGTGATAGCCCACATTCAAGCGGGGGCCGAAGCGGTTGTGGTCGCCGAAGGCAAATTTGTAGTCGTTCTTCTGTTCTTTGATGATGTCTGAGTTGTAGCCGGCGCCAAACTCGACCACCCAGCCTCTGCTGTGATAGACCTGACCATTGCTGATATAGGTGTCCGACTCGGCGGCCTGGGCCAGATTGATGCTGCCAAGGGCAACTAGGGCTAAGGGAAGGTAATTCATTGCTCACTCCACTTTGAAGGTGTTTATTGGTTGAGGGCAATGTACTCGCTGGGCACTTAGATAAGTATCATGAGTTTGTAAGCCTGTGTCGCCTTTGTGTATGGCGGGCCGTGAATGCCCAAGACTTTGTTGTATAAAGGTAAAAAAAGACCGGCCCTATGGAGCCGGTCTTTGTGGCGTTATCTTGTGAGGCGAATGCTTACAGCTTAACCACCATCTTACCGTGGTTCTTGCCTTCAAACAGGCCGATAAAGGCCGCCGGAGCGTTGTCGAGTCCCTCGTAGATGGTCTGCTCGGCCTTAACCTTACCGCTGGCCAGCCACTGACCCATCTGCTTGGCGAACTCGCCATAGTGCTGCCAATGCTCGAACACGATAAAGCCTTCGACTCTGAGCTTCTTCATGATGATATAGGCCAGGTTGCTTGGGCCCGGGGTCGGCTTAGTGTCGTTGTACTGGGCGATCATGCCACATACGGCGATACGGCCATGGTCGTTCATGTTGTCCAGCGCCGCGGCCAGATGTTCGCCACCGACGTTTTCAAAGTAGACATCAACGCCTTGTGGCGCCGCATCTTTCAACGCCTGGCTCAGGTTAGCCGTGGTCTTGTAGTTGATCACCTGCTCGATTCCCATCACCTTGAGGGCCTCGGCTTTTTCATCCGAGCCGACCGAGGCAACTACCTTGGCGCCCATCAAGAGACCTAGCTGACAGGCGACGCTGCCCACCGCGCCCGAGGCGGCCGAGACAAACAGGGTCTCGCCTTCTTTCAGCTGGGCGATGCGGTTAAGGCCGGTCCAGGCGGTCATACCTGGCATGCCCATGACGCCGAGGAAATGAGATTCAGACAAAGGAGTGTCCGGTAGCAGGGTATGATCTGCGCCGTCGGTGACATAGTGGCTGCGCCAGCCCTTCATGCTGCTGACCTTGCTGCCCACAGGGAAGCCTTCATGGTTCGACTCTACAACCTCACCAATGGCGCCGCCTTCCAGCACTTCGCCTAAGGCGAAGGGGGCGATATAGCTCTCTCTGTCTATCATGCGGCCGCGCATGTAAGGGTCGACCGACATCCAGAGGTTCTTGACCAGGAATTCGCCCGGCTTGAGGGCCGGAAGTTCCACCTGCTTAAGGCCAAAGTTGGCTTGGGTTGGCATGCCTTCAGGGCGGCTGGCCAGTGTTATCTCTTGTGCTTGCATGGAATTAACCTCTTTTTGCTTTGCGCGCTAACTAATTGTGGTAAACTCTACAAACAAATTGAGTACAATGCAAATACTTTGTGCGCAAAGCAATGTGTTTTAATGTCCGCTCCTTGCTCGTGAATTCTGTTAAGATAGCCGCCCTAAAGCTTGCGGCAGCTAGCATATGCGGGAAAGGTGATGAAATCTTAAGTCGTAACGCATTAAGTCATAAGGCGTTAAGTCATTAAGTTGCACATTAAGCGGTAGCGCATTGAGCAAAAGTTGAGTAACAGTTAAGTCAGGTAGATGGGTAAAACTATGAGTAAGCAGATGAGTGAAGCAGAGACAGCAGTAGTAACTGAAGGGGCGCAATGCCTGTCGGATAATGTCTGCTTCGCCCTCTATACCGCCGCCAATGCCCTGGTGCGTGCCTATCGTCCTTTGCTGCAGGAGTGCGATCTGACCTATCCACAATACCTGGCGATGCAGGCGCTCTGGCTTAAAGATAACGCCAGCCTGACGGATCTCTCCCAGGTGACACGGCTGGATCTCGGCACCTTAACCCCTATCGTCAAGCGCCTGGAGGCCAAGGGGCTGGTGGTGCGTCATGTGGACAGCCGGGATGAGCGCAAGAAGGTGATTCAGGTGACTCAGGCCGGCGAGGCCCTAAAGCAAGAGGCGCTGGCGCTGAAGCAGCAGCTTTTGGAGAAGGTGAGCGTGTCGGACATTGAGCTGGAACAGCTAAGGCAAGTTTGTCTAACCTTGACCCATGAGCTCAACCAGAAGTAGTCGATTCAGCAAGCTATTCAGGTGCTTGATGGCGCTACCTTTTAAATGAGAAAACACTGTTCTGCACAGCGGCCAGTAAGCCTGGACTTTCCCTAGTAATTAACTTACCAACTTTTGTATAATCGCGACCAATTTCGTGCCTATCGACTATGTGGCTCGCAGTTGAAGCAATTGAGCGATTTAAGCTTATGATTTGACTCGGATAGTCCAGACTATAATAAAGGATAGGTGTAGACAATCTCAGTTTCCCATGGGGAAAAATCTCATGCAAAATCACTCAGACCTCCTCAACATAGGCGTGATAGGCCTAGGCGTTATGGGCAAAAACCTGGCGCTTAACATTGCCGACAATCGCTACCGTGTCGCCGCCTTCGATCTCGACTCAGCCAAGCGAGATGCCCTGCTTGAACAGGAGCAAAAAGAGCGTCCCGCCGATCAAGTCCAGCGCATCCTAGGATGTAGCAATCTTTCAGAAATGTTATCCAGTCTCGCAAAACCTCGGGTGTTGGTCCTGTCGGTACCTGCCGGTGCGCCAGTGGATGGCGTCTGTAGTGCCCTGCTTGAGGCCGGGATAGAGCAGGACGATATCGTGGTGGATACGGGCAACAGCCTGTGGACAGATACCGTTGTCCGCGAAGCCCAATACCAGGACAAGTTTATCTTCTTTAGCTGCGCCATCTCAGGCGGCGAGATGGGTGCCCGCTTCGGGCCCTCTCTGATGCCGAGCGGCGACATCAAGGCCTGGGACAGAATCAAGCCCATCTGGGAGGCGATTGCCGCCAAGGTCGACCCTAAAACCGGCCTGCCTATCGAGCGCCAAGAGCCGGGTAACCCTGTGACCGAGGGCGAGCCATGCACCACCTACATAGGCCCGGCAGGCGCCGGTCACTATGTGAAGATGGTGCATAACGGCATCGAATACGCCGACATGCAGTTGATCTGCGAGGCCTATCAGCTGCTGAGCGACGGGCTTGGGCTCAGCGCCGCCGAGGTGGGTGAGATCTTCGCGCGTTGGAACCAGGGCAGCCTCAATAGCTACCTGATGGAGATCAGCGCCGATGTGCTGTCACAAGCCGATCCCCTAACCGGTAAGCCGCTGGTGGAGATGATCTTGGATAAGGCGGGTCAGAAGGGCACCGGCCTGTGGACCGCGGTCAGCAGTCTGCAGATTGGCTGTCCCGCGCCAACCATCGCCGAGGCCGTCTATGCCAGGGCGGTGAGCACCCAGAAGCAACAGCGTCAGCAGCTGAGCCTGTTGCTGGCTGGCCCCGAGCCGCAGACATTGAGTGATGATGAGCGCGCCGCCTTTATCGATGAGCTGGAAAACGCCCTCTACTGCGCCAAGATCGCTTGTTATGCCCAGGGTTTCCAGCTGATGGCGATGAATGCTCAGGAGCGCGGCTGGCGGTTGGATTTTGCCGAAATCGCCAAGATCTGGCGCGCCGGGTGTATCATTCGCGCCACCTTCCTGCAATCGATCACCCAGGCCTATCAAGAGGCGCAGAAGGTGGGTGAGCCTCTCGACAACCTGCTGATGGCCGAGACCTTTAGCCTGGCCTTGTCGGCCAAGCAGCAAGATTGGCGCCGCGCGGTGGCAAGGGCCATCATGAGCGGCGTGCCCGTGCCTTGTATCGGCTCGGCGCTGGCCTACTACGACAGCTACCGCAGCGAGACCCTGCCGGCCAATCTGCTGCAAGGTCAGCGGGACTTCTTCGGCGCCCATACCTTCGAGCGTATCGACAAGCCCGCCGGTGAGAAATATCACCTCAACTGGAGCCATAGCGAGCGCACGCTGGAGAAGCTCTAGTGCTTCATTAAGCTTCAATAGAAAAGAAAAACCGCTAGCGATTGACTAGCGTTTTTTTTATCTCGGCGTTGTGGCCGCCTAGCCCTGACAGCCACCACTCTCGTAGCAGCTTGGCTTGCGGGGGCAGCTGGCGCCGCGGGAACAGATGAGCCTCGCCTCGCTGTCGATGCCACGCTCGACCCAATTGATGTTGAGGATCTTCGCCACACGCTTGATGTCCGTCTTGATGTTGCTGGGCAGGGGCGCCGAGCCGCCATTGTCCACACAGACCTCCTTGAGTTGCTGGGCCACCTGGTTGGCATCGCCGCCCTGGGCCTCGATGGCCGGGTTAAGGTCGATACCGGCGCAGAGCACATGGGGATTGCCCGCCAGGTCTTTTACCCGAATCGATTCGCAGCAGTAGATCTTGGGCTCGTTGGCCACATCCAGGATGGAGATCTGCGCCGAGGAGCCCTGAGTCGAGGCGTTGATCATCCTAAACACCGCCCAGTGTTGGCAGGGATCTTCCACCTGGCGCATGTTGCCCCAGGGCAGGGGAATACCGTTGCCTCGGTATACGGCCTTGAGCTTACCGGGTGAATAGGCATCGAAATAGTGCCAGTGGCTGTAGGGGGAGACCGCCGTCATGCGGCGCATAGCCACCGAGGGGGAGACATCCACCAACTTGGCCACATCTATCTCATAGCCGTGACGGTCGAGCAGCTGCCTGAAGGGCACCTTAGGGCAGAGTAGGGCACCGGCGAAGAAGCTGGACTCGAAGTCCCGCCAGGCATGCAGGATATCCTGGGCATCGACTGTGGAGGATTGCCCACGATTGTCCGCCTCATCCACCAGGCTGGTGCCATGGCTGCGTCCGGCCACCATGATACTTTTTAAACCGTCTTTATTGTGCAGCACACTGTGGCCGATATGGACCGCAAGGTCGTACTTGAGGCGGCGGGTATGCTGGTTGAGCAGCTGGTTGAGGCAGATCTTGTTGGGCTGCTCGAAATAGGAGGTGATGATGTGCTGCTTGCCGGCCCCCGCCTCTTCACGGATCGCCTTGGGCGCCCGGGTAAACCATTTTACTACCAGGCCGAGACGCTGGACTATGGCCAACAGATCCTCGAGGCTCAGGGGCATGCGTTTGAGCCCCACCTCTTCGGCGGCGCGCTCGAGATCGGGAAAATGATTCTGATGATGTTCCTGATGGGCACGGATCAACAGGTGCGCAAATTGACGGCCGCTGATCCCTGTCTGGGAGAGCATCTCTGGGATGGCGATCTGCAGTATTTCGTTGGAAAACAGGAAGCTCGGCTCCAGCGCCATGCCACTGATCCCGCCGCGAGAGCCCTTGACCGGGGTGATCGCCTGCTCCTCGGGAGCGTCGTCGAGAAACCAATCCACCTCCTTTTGAAACACGGCGGCGATCACCGCCAACATGCCGGCACTGGGCACGCGCTTGCCGCGCTCTATCATGGAGAGGTAGGAGACAGAGGGTGCGGAATCCGCATCCACCCTGACACAGCGGGCCGATAGGTCTTCCATGGTTAGATTATTACGTTTCCTGAGATTGCGTATCTTAGTGCCCAGGAAATGCGACTTTCTCATCAAGCTGCTATTGGTCTTCATTTTGTAAAATTCACACTGTGAAATTTCTATTGTGAAATTGTAATGAAAAAGCCGCTAGACTACAAATTAAGCAATCGGGGAAGCGACAAATCCCTTAGAGCGCCACTTAAAGCTGTAGGGCAAAGATGTCATCAGCGAGTCAAACATAGCGATAGATAGCATAAGTGAGAGGGATGAGGCGATGAATATACAGACAGAACAACTAGACCAGAGTATTTACAACTTCATCAAGCAGGTAATGCCTATGACACAGATTAATGGAAACAATGCGCTGGCACCTCAGATGCAGCAAGATGGCCTGACTTATGCCAAGCAGATCTTGGATCAGTACTTTCCACTGAGTCAGGGTTCTCACCAGGATGTCTGCAGCTATGTGATCTACTACAAGCAGCTACTGGCCTTCTTCGCCGATGGCAGCCAGAGCGGTCTGGCACAGCCCAAGCAGTTTGTGGCCCTCTCTGGTCATAAGTGCGAGCCAAGCTCTCTGGTGCTGAAGAATAACGGCTTCCATATCGAGATCGCGCTGGATCGTCGCGGCGAGCAGGGACGTCACGACTTGGCCGGCATCAACGATGTGCAGGTCGAGGCGGCGCTGATGACTATCGTCAACAGCGAGCAGAGCCCTTGTCAGCGTACCTGGACCAGTCTGGTCACGGGTCAGGCAGATCAACACTGTAAAGAGTTCACCTCGAAAGACGGAACCGAATACTGCCTCTAAATTGTGTGATGACTCGCCATAAAAAATGCCAGCAATTGCTGGCATTTTTTATGGTCATGTCGATTTGCCGCTTTAGGCCAAGGCGAGTCCCAGGCTGAACAGGGCGCTGAAGATTACCGTGAGTTTCGCCGTGCGTCCCAGCAGCGGGTTTAACGCCGCCCCCGAGGTCTGACTAAATTCGCTGTTGAGTTTACGCGCCAGGACTAGCGACAGGCCACCGAGCAGCACAGGCAGACCGGGTAAAGTCCCAAGCAGAAAACCACCAATGACGAGGGCGAACGGCAGATAAACCAGCGCCTGATACAGGACTCTGGCCTGACCTTCACCTATCTTAACCGCCAGGGTGCGCTTGCCCGCCTTGGCATCTGTTGGGATGTCGCGGGTGTTGTTTACCAGCATCACGGCGGCGTTAAACAGGCCGATGGCGCTGCCTAAGATCCAGGCGGCGACACTGGTGTCATGGGCCTGAAGGTAATAGCTGCCCACCACGGCCACCAGGCCGAAGAAGATAAAGGCGGCGACTTCACCCAGACCATGGGACGCCAGCGGGTAGGGGCCGCCACTGTAACCCAGGGCGCCCAGGATGGAAGCCGCGGCCAGGATGGCGATGGGCCAGCCACCATGATAGATGAGCAGCGAGCCCACCAGAAGTGCCAGCAGCAGACAGGCGATCATGGCGTTGCGTACCTTGCTTGGGTCGAGCAGGCCACTCTGGGTGACGCGCACCGGGCCGAGTCGCTCCTCGGTGTCGATACCGCTCTTAAAATCGAAGTAGTCGTTTGCCAGGTTAACGGCGATCTGCAGCAGCAGGGCGCACAACATGGAGGTTGCGGCGATAAGCCAACTAAATTGTGTCAATGACAGGGCAAGGGCATTACCGACTAAGATAGGGCCAATGGCTGCGGGAAGAGTACGTGGGCGTGTCGCCAGGATCCAGGGATTCATTATCTGCGTTCGTAATTATTAGGTAGGGACTGAGCTAGGCTCGAAAATATAGCCCAAGCATAGCAAAAAAGCCCAAGTCGATGAAGCGCTTGCATTAGCATTATGTGAACAGCCTCGTTTTATTTTTCAGGGAGCTCTAGCCTAATCCCAGAGCCTTTAATAAAGCTTAAACGTCTTGTTAAAAATTTGTGTGATTTTGACGCGGCGCACATCTTTGCGGCCCCTTTCCTTCAAATCTGTTGCCAGCCTCAAAGAACTCTTGCCAGACATGTGCTGTTATAGCTGTCTGACTGTGAGATTCTGCTGGGAATGTTTTAAGCTTATCTAATTAATTTATATAGATTTTATAAATTTAGCACTTGGCTTAATTAGGGCGTTTCGGCGGCGAGAGACAAGGATCAGGATGATGCGTTTTGATGAACAGGTTGCTGTCGTCACAGGAGCGGGGGCTGGCTTAGGACGAGCCTATGCGATCGCCTTAGCCGAGCGCGGGGCGCGCTTGGCCATTATCGATTCGGGCTGCGGCGATAGTCGCTGCCAGACTTATGCAGGCGCAGGTCTCAACAAGACCGCCCGTACCCTGGCCGAACTGGGCGCCGACTGTCTGAGCTTCCAGTTGGATGTCACCGACAGCCAGGCCCTAAAGAGCGCGATAGAGACTGTCCTCAAGCGTTGGGGGCGCATAGATATCGCCATCAATAACGCTGGCATCCACACGCCAGTCTCCTTCGATAGCCTGAGTTTCGAGCAATGGCAGCGGCAGCTGGATGTGGATCTCAACGGCAGTTTCCATCTGACCAAGTTGGTGTGGCCGCAGATGAAACGGCAAAACTATGGTCGTATCGTCATGACGGCCGGGGCCAGCGGCCTCTATGGCGACATGCATGAGACCTCCTACAGTGCCAGCAAGATGGCGCTCGTCGGTCTGGTCAACAGCCTGGCCAAGGAGGGGCGCGACTACAACATCTCGGTCAATACCCTGGTGCCCCAGGCATTAACCGCCATGACGGCGCATCATCTCAGCCCTCTGGTGAAGCCGCTGTTTAGTACCTCTTCGGTCAATGCCACCCTGCTGTATCTCTGCTCATCGATGGCCTGCAGCGGTCAGCACCTGCTGGCCGCGGCCGGTAGTGTGAGCCACGGGATGTTTGTCGAGTTTCAGCCGCTGCGTATTGTGGAAGATGGCTGCAAGCCCGAGGTGATTGCCCAGCGCTGGGATGAGCTATACCGGGCGCAGCCCTATCATTTTCATGAGTCTGGCGAAGAGCAGGTGACCGCCTGGGCGAGGCGCAGCGCCGCCGAGCACCACGTGGATATAGAGTAGGCCTAGATAATGGAGAGATAACGAAGAGATGGCGAATCGGTGACAAATTGCTGCAGGAACCACCAGGAAAGGTCAACAGCCCTAGGGCCTGTTGATCTTTCAAGTTTAATTTTTGTTCAATCTAAACGCGTTTTGCGCGAGGCGAGAGCCATGAAGCATAGTTACTCTATGTGAATGGCGAACAACAAAGTGCAGCGCGCGTTTAGATGAACCCGTTGGGCAGCGTTTGTAGGCCATTTCTACGGTGTTATCGCCCGTTGGTGTAGGATACTACACGACACAGGCTCTGCCTTGTATAAATCACCTTCAAACTGCTGCAAAAACAAACGGCAAAGATCAACAGGCCCTAGCAAGATAAGGGGAATCTAAGGTAAGCTTGACGACCAATATTGATGAGTTATCGGTGAGGTTGCATGAGTCAGGTGTTAGATGATCTGTTATCCCTTTTATCGCTGGAACAGATAGAGGTAGGCCTCTATCGGGGTCAGAGCCAAGATCTGGGCTTCGGCCACGTGTTTGGCGGACAGGTCATGGGCCAGGCCCTGAGCGCAGCGGCGCAAACCGTCGACAGCGAACGTCAGGTGCACTCCTTCCACTCCTATTTCTTGCGCGCCGGTGATGAGAAGCAACCCATAGTCTATGACGTGGAAAATATGCGCGACGGCGGCAGCTTTAGTGCCCGCCGGGTGAAGGCGATTCAGAAGGGCAGACCCATCTTCTACATGACCTGCTCCTTCCAGAAGCCCGAGCAAGGGCTAAATCACCAGAGCAAGATGCCGGATGTGCCGGGCCCTGAGGGCCTGCTGAATCAGCAGGAGCTGGCCTCGACCTTGAGGGACAAGGTGCCTCGTAAGGTGCTGGAGAAGTTTATGGCGGACTCGCCGCTTGAGATGCGCCTGGTTAACCCATGCAATCCCATGGAACCCAACCAGAGTGAGCCCATCAGGCATGTGTGGATCCGCGCCAATGGCAAGGTGCCCAAGGATCTCTCGGTGCATGAGTATCTGCTGGCCTACGCCTCAGACTTTAATTTCCTGGTGACGGCGGCGCAGCCCCACGGCGTCTCTTTCTTGACCCCGGGTATGCGCATGGCCACCATAGATCACGCCATGTGGTTCCACCGTCCGCTGGATCTCAGCCAGTGGCTGCTCTATAGCATAGATAGCCCCAATGCCGGTGGCGGCCGTGGCTTTGTGCGCGGCGAGTTTTACACCCAGAGTGGTGAGTTGGTGGCCTCGGCGACCCAGGAAGGCTTGATTCGATTAACACAGGGATAAACGAACAGTGAGTGAAAGGTTGAATGTGATGAAGATGAAAATGAAAGCCATATTGGCGTCTTTGCTGCTTATTATGTTGGCGGGTTGTGTGACGGTAGAGCCTGAACCTCCGATTTTTGTCAACGGCGCCGCCGGTTATCTGGAGAAGATTAACCTGCCGCAAGGCAGTAGCATTACCATAGCGGTGATCGATCTCGACACCCCGGGTGCCATCATTGCCCAGAAGAGCTTCGATATCGCTAGGGCGCCTGTGCCCTTTAAGTTTGCCTTCGCCCGCGAGACCATAGACAAGAGCGTCAACTATGGTGTGGTCGCCATGATCCAGTATCAGGGCAAGGTGATCTTCCAGACCTACGATAGGTTCCCGGTGATCAATAATGGCAAATACACCACGGAAGTGGTGATGAAGCTGGTCAAATAAGCCAAGCAGTTAATGAACAGATAAGGGAGCCTCAGGGCTCCTTTTTTATGCCCTTATTTTGCCTCTAATTTATCACCCGATTTTTGCTCCAAGTTATCTCCACTTGTGGGCGTCGTCTTTGCTCTTATATCTATTAACTTGAGTAAATTTCAGCCAGGCGCCCTTATATGAACCTTGATTAAATATATTTTATCCAATAGGGTGAAATGATAACAATAACAAATCAAGGAAGAACAGATGCAGTTTATCGGCAGTCATCATCTCATAGGTAGCTTGCCCGGCGCCGAAGATCAGGGCGCTGGATCTCAAGATAAGCGTGAGCAGCGTAATAATTGGCAGCATGCTAGTTGGCAGGATCCTGAAGCTCAGGAGCCCCTGTTTGCCAGCCTGGTACTGCTCAGCCTGGCGATGTTGTGTCTCACGCTCGCCATCTCTTCGGCGAGTTAGCCGAGTCTAGTCAGTTCAAGTTTGCCGTCTCAAGCCTGTTCTCTCAGGGGGCTCAGCTAGGGATTGTCATCTGAGGTTTGTTCTCTTATGCGTGTCATCTAGATAGTTGCATCTCAAGCGTGTTATCTCGAGCGTAGCTTCTTGAGCTTGGCATCTAGAGTGTGTCATCTAAAAAGTGTCTCCTTAGCTTTGCCATCAGGGAGCTGCGAAAGCTGACGCCTCTTGTTATTAGTGTCTTATTTCTAGCGCCGTATTCCTAACGTCATATTCCTTGCGCCGCCCCAGGCTTATCAAAGTTGCCCCAGGCTTGTCAAAGTTGTCCCGGCTTATCAGAATTGCCCAGTCAGCTTGATGCGCTAACCCCTTCTCCCATATCGGCCAATCTTGCTGTGCGTCTCTAGGCCGTTATCGCTTGCTCATTTCTCCAGTTAGCAGGGCTTCCCTCAGCATTGTTTTATGAGGCGTATGCTTAAATGCAGCGCTAATTCACGCAGCGTTATCAGCTTGTTAATAACATAATTTGGCCGAGATCGGTTTGGTTGGTCAACAAGTGATCGATGCGGATATGGGTCACGGAAATTAAAGGGGTATTGTCAATATTTGTTTATTTGCTGTGATCTGGATCGCGCCAGGCTATACAAAAAGGGGTATTACTCTGGCTTATTGATTTGGATCAATAACTTCTTGGTGTCTATCTGGCAGGATACGCGCAAATGTAAGGATTTTGATAATAAAAACAACGTTAACTGTTGTATTAATGGAGTAGTATGATGAAAAAAACTATCGTTTCAGGTCTGATCGCTGCCGCCCTACTGTCTACTGGATTTGCCGCTTCTGCTCACCAAGCTGGTGACATCATCGTTCGTGCCGGTGGTGTTGTTGTTGCCCCTAATGAGTCGAGCGAAGACGTTGCTGGTTTTGGCGAATTCAACATCAGCAGCAATACGCAGCTGGGTCTGAACTTCGGTTACATGCTGACCGATAACATTGGTATCGAGTTGTTGGCCGCTACCCCTTTTAGCCATGACGTATCGCTAAAAGGCGTTGGTAAGATTGCCGAGACCAAGCACCTGCCACCTACCTTAGTGGCTCAGTATTACTTTGGTTCGGCCGATTCTAAGCTGCGTCCTTATATCGGTGCCGGTGTGAACTTCACTAACTTCTTCGACAGTGAATTTACCAATGACCTCGATGGTGCATTGACCGACCTTAGCCTAAGCAACTCATGGGGCTTAGCGGCGCAAGCGGGTATCGACTACCAAGTGAACAAGAACTGGTTGGTTAACGCCTCAGTGTGGTACGCCAAGATCAATACCGATGTGAACTTTAAGCTTGCCGGTCAAGCGGTTAGCATCGAAACCGATATCGACCCTTGGGTTTACATGGTGAGCGTAGGTTACACCTTCTAATCTCGCTAGATAGCGAAAAGAAAAAGGAGCCAATCGGCTCCTTTTTTCATCTCTGCTTTTTAACTTTCTGCTTTCTTTGGCCTATTGGGCCTTCTTGGCCGCTCTGGCCGCTCTGGCCGCCTTGCGCTCTTCCTTGGTACGCCAGTGACGGGTGTTGTAGATAAATTCAGGCAGCAGCTTGGTTAACCAGGCTACCAGACGCCAACGCTTGGTGATATAGGCGCGGCGCTTACCTTTCTGCATCGCCTTGAGTGCCTGGCGCGCTACCTCATGGGGTGGTGATAGCCAGAGACGGCTCTGCTGCATGGCCGCCTTGTCCAGTAGGCCAAGCTGAAGATCGCTAATGGTGATCGGCAGCTTGAGGCGCTGGGCATGCATGCTCAGTCCTTCGAGGTAGCTGCTGGCATAAGCCTTGGAGGCATGATAGGCCACGCTTGGGCCGCCCCTTAGTCCGGCGATGGAGTTGATGGCCGCGAGCTGGCCATAGCCCTGCTCGACAAATAGTCTGAATGCCGTATTGCATATGGCACTATAGCCCTGCACATTGACGGTAATGATATCCTGTTCCAGTTGCCAGGGCAGCGAGGCGTCGTAGCCATTGAGGCCGGTATTGACGATCACCAGATGGGCGCCGCCCAGTTGCTGCCAGACGCTTTCTAGAGTGGCGATGATATCCTTTGGTCTCTCTATCGCCAGCTCATGTAGGCTGACCTGGGAAGGCAGAGACTGGGAAAATTCCTTAAGGGATTCGGTATCTTGTGCCAGCAGGGCCAGTTCGACGCCTTGCTCGGCAAGTTGTGTGGCAATTTCACGACTAACGAGTGAGCTGGCGCCCACAATTATTGCAGTAGCTTGAGACATGAGGCTATTTCTCAATAAATGGTTCGCCTATGATATGAAGATCTCTGATAGAGAACAAGATTTATAGTGTAGACATATGGACATCCAGAAGTCTTGATGTATGATTAGGAGCAAGAGTATGAACAGATGGTTAAAACCCCTAGCGGCAGTGGCGATGAGTGCGGGCCTGTTGACGGCTTGTGCAACCCCTAATGCCAGCGTGGAGATCCAGGGGGAGGTTTGGTTTAAGGAGCGAATCGCCTTACCACCCCAGGCTGTGCTGTCGGTGCAGATCCAGGACGTGTCTAAGATGGATGCGCCTGCCGTGGTGTTAGCGGCCTTCGATCGCGACGACGTGACAACACCGGCACCCTTTGGTTTTGTCATCCCAAGGGATCAGTTCGAGGCGGGCCATACTTATAGTGTGGGCGCCAAGATCACCCTGGATGGCAAGCTGATGTTCATCAATACTCAATCCTACCCCATAGATTTAGGCGATAGTGCGCCTATCTCTGTGCTAGTGCAACGCGTCGGCGGTTAAGGCGAGACACCGCGCCGCTTGCGACACCTAGCCTATTATGGGGCTCTGTTAACCAGGTCGAAAGAGGCGCGGTATGCCGGTAAAAATTCCCGATAATCTGCCAGCGGCGGAAATTCTCGAATCAGAAAATATCTTTGTCATGTCCGAGACCCGGGCGGCCAATCAGGATATCAGACCCATGAAGGTGCTGATCCTCAATCTGATGCCAAACAAGATAGAGACTGAGACTCAGCTGCTTCGCCTCCTGGGTAATACCCCCTTGCAGGTGGATGTGGATCTGCTGCGCATCCACGACAAGGTCTCTAAGCACACCTCTATCGACCATATGAACAACTTCTATCGTGATTTCGAGGCGGTGCGCCATAAGAATTACGATGGCCTGATCATCACGGGCGCGCCGCTGGGGCAGATAGAGTTTGAAGAGGTAACCTACTGGGATCATATTCGCGAGATCATCGACTGGTCCCAGCACCATGTGACCTCTGTGCTGTTTCTCTGCTGGGCGGCCCATGCTGCCCTGTATCACCTCTATGGCCTGCAGCGTAAGCTGCTCTCGGCCAAGCGCTCCGGGGTGTTTAATCATCAGCGCACCCATAAACATTTTCCGCTGCTGCGGGGCTTCGACGATGAGTTTTTTGCCCCTCATTCTCGCTTTGCCGAGATGGAGGTGGCCGATCTCAAGGCTCATAAAGAGCTGCAGGTGCTGGCCGAGTCCGACGAGGCGGGCGCCTACCTGGTGCTGAGCCGCAACAATCGCAACCTGTTTGTGATGGGCCATCCCGAATATCAGAAATCCACCTTGAAGGATGAGTATCAGCGGGATCTCGCCGAAGGCCTTAATCCGAGTGTGCCGAAAAACTATTTTCGCGGTGATGATCCCAGCCAGGAGCCGGTCGCCCGCTGGCATGGTCATGGCAGCCTCTTGGTCAGCAACTGGCTAAACTACTATGTCTACCAGCTGACCCCCTATGATCTCCATGATATGAGCGCCATCACCCCCTGGGAGCATGAGTACAAGGATACCGAGGACAATGACTAAAGTGGATGCGGGCGCAGAGCCTATTCTGATTGAGACGCCCAGGCTCATCATGCGCCAGTTTGTGCTGCAAGATGCAGAGGCTGTGTACCGTTTCTCCTCTCATCCTGAGGTGGTGCGTTATACCGGCGATGAGGATGCGGTAAAGAGCCTGGATGATGCTAGGCATGTCATTGAGAAGTATTGGCTCGCAGGTTATCGCGATCCAGGCTATGCCCGTTACGCGCTGATCCATAAGCAGAGCAATGAGCTTATCGGCTTCTGCGGCGTTAAGTATGAGCCGCTGCTCAACCGCGGACAAGGCGGGGTGGATATCGGCTATCGCATGCTGCCCGAGTATTGGGGCAAGGGGCTGGCCACCGAGGCCGTGATCGCCTGTCTGCATTACGCCAGAGAGACATTAGGCATAGCCTGCGTATACGCCGAGGTGATGGTGGAAAACATCGCCTCCAGCCGGGTGCTGGAGAAGGCGGGCATGGAGCGGATCGACAGCTACGAGGATGACGGGGTTCGCCTCTATCTCTACCGCACCCCCGGATAACCTTGCTCAGCCCTCGAGGCGTAACGGCCCTTGTAAATAGCAGACCTGGTACATAACGCACTGGCACATAACCGCCCTGGCAAATAACAGATCTGGCACATAACTGGTTAAACGGGAAAAATTGCCTAGAGTCGCGCTAGCTGCGCTTGAAGAACAAGGTGTTAGGCGCTATTTTATCTAGACCTAGCGCCCGATATTCAACCGACGCGTCACCCTCAAGAATGGATCCTCATGTCAGAGCCACAACAAGCCGTACTCCTGTTATTGGCGCATCCTTCCCAACATAGATCTGAAGTTAATCTGCCCCTGTTTGAACTGGCCAAGACGGTACCCGGTGTCACCACTGTGGATCTCTATGGCGAGTATCCCGAATTTGATATCGACATCGAGCGCGAGCAGCAGCGCCTGCTGGCCCATGATGTGGTGATCTTTCAGTTTCCCCTCTACTGGTATTCCACGCCCGCCATCCTGAAGGAGTGGCAAGACCTGGTGCTGGAATATGGCTTTGCCTATGGCACGGATGGCAATGCACTCAAGGGTAAACGCTTCTTCTGCGCCATCACGGCCGGGGGCAAGGAGGAGGCCTATCAGGCCGAGGGTTACAATCATTTCACCCTGAGACAACTGCTGGCGCCGCTGGAGCAGACCGCCAGCCTCACCGGTATGCGTTATCTGCCGCCGTTCGCCCTGTTTGGTGCCCGCACCGCCGTCGAAGATGGCCTGATGGCGCAGCACCTCGAGGAGTGGCGCGAGCTGCTCACCGCCCTGGTGGCGGGCAAGCTCAATCGCCGTCTGGCCGCCAAGCTTGAGAGGTTAAACGGCCATCTTGATCAGATCATCACGGGGTAAGCGCCATGACCAACTATTTCCTGCAAGCCTTTATCTATCTGGTCGCCGCCGTGATCGCCGTGCCCCTGGCCAGGCGTTTTGGCCTGGGTTCGGTGCTTGGCTATCTGATCGCCGGGGTGGTGATAGGGCCTGTGATCGGTCTGGTGGGGGAGGAGACCTCAGTCATTCAGCACTTTGCCGAGTTCGGTGTGGTGATGATGCTGTTTGTGGTGGGGCTGGAGCTCGAACCTAAGATGCTGTGGGCCATGCGGAACCGCCTGATGGGCCTAGGTGGGTTGCAGCTTACGCTGACCACGGCCGCCGTGGCGGCCATTGCGCTCTATTTCGAGGTGCAGTGGAGCATCGCCTTTACCATAGGCCTTATCTTCGCGCTCTCATCGACGGCGATCGTGTTGCAAACCTTTAACGAGAAGGGACTCAATCGCACCGATGGTGGCCGCAACGCCTTCTCTGTGTTGCTGTTTCAAGATATCGCTGTGATCCCCATGCTGGCCTTTATCCCACTGTTGGCCCTGCCGGAGCTGGTGGAGCAGGCGCAGCAGGCGGCGACTCAGGTGGCGACCCAGCATGAAGAGATAAGTCTGGTGGCCGGCTTGCCGCCCTGGGCCTACGCCATAGTGATCGTCGCGGCTATCGCCATCTTAGTGGTGGGCGGCCACTACCTGAGCCGTCCCCTGTTTCGTTTCGTGGCCTCATCCGGGGTGAGGGAAATTTTTACCGCCACCGCGCTGATGTTGGTGATAGGTATCGCGGCTCTGATGAGCCTGGTGGGGCTTTCGCCGGCTCTGGGCACCTTTTTGGCGGGCGTGGTGTTGGCCAACAGTGAGTTTCGCCATGAACTTGAGTCCAACATCGACCCCTTCAAGGGCTTGCTGCTGGGGCTTTTCTTCATCACAGTCGGTGCCGGTATCGATTTTGGCATACTGTGGCAGGATCTCGGCCTCATCCTGGGGCTGACTCTGGGGATCATAGTGCTTAAGGCCTTGGTGCTCTTGCTGATCACCCCAGTGTTTAAGATAGGCAAAAGCGATCGCTGGTTGTTCGCCCTCAGTCTGGCCCAGGCGGGGGAGTTTGGTTTCGTGCTGCTGAGTTTCACCGTGCAGAATCATGTGCTACCAAGCGAGCTGGCGCAGAAGCTCTCATTGGTGGTGGCCCTGAGCATGATGTTGACCCCTGGGCTGTTTATTCTGTTCGAGCGTTTTATTGAACCTAGGTATCGCAGCGCCAAGGCGGATCGCGAGGCGGACACCATAGATGAGCACGGCAGCGTGATCATCGCGGGCGTCGGTCGTTTCGGACAGGTGATCAATCGCCTGCTGAGCGCCAATGGCATCAAGACTGTGGTGCTGGATCATCAGATTAGCCAGGTGGATATGCTGCGGCGCATCAATGTGAAGAGTTATTTTGGTGATGCGACCCGCCCGGACCTACTGCATACGGCGGGGATAGAGGAAGCCTCCCTGTTGGTGGTGGCTATGGACAATCGCGACAGCGCGGTGGAGCTGGTGAAGTATGTTAAGCATACCTACCCCAAGGTTAAGGTGCTCGCTAGGGCGTTCGACCGCGGTCATGCCTATCTGCTGCGGGATGCAGGTGCCGACTTCATCCAGAAGGAGACCCTGCTCTCAGCCCTTGAGCTAGGGGCCGACGCCATGAAGTGTCTCGGCTTTCACCCCTTCCATGTGGAGCAGCAGAAGAACACCTTCAAGCGCATCGAGAAGCGCAGCTCCGACATGCTCTACGGCGCCTGGAAAGATGACAGCAGCGGCGAGCGATTCGATAACAACTATCGCAAGCTGTTTATCGAGCTTGAAGAGACCATCAAGGCCGCCATGGCCAGGGATAGAAACGACAAGTATGCCATGAGCGAGCGGGGCTGGACGCCGCCGCCCAAGGGCTATGATGAGCTACTGGACGGCGATGAGCCCCTGACCGTCAAGCGGGTCGAAGAACCTTTGCCATCGACGCCTGGTGACGAGCAGATCAAGCCTTAAGCGGCGCTCAAACCTTAAGCGCTGCTCAAGCCTTAAGCGCTGCTCAAGCCTTAAGCGCTGCTCAAGCCTTAAGCGCTGCTCAAGCCTTAAGCGCTGCTAGGCTGGGCTGCAGCGCCTCGGGGAGTGCCACATGCAGAGGCTGCTTACTTAAGGGGCAAGTGAAGTCCAAAAAGCAGGCGGTGAGCTGCAGATTCACATCGCCCGTCTCGGCGCCGCCATGTTGTCTGTCACCCACCACGGGAAAGCCTATGCTGGCCATGTGGATGCGGATCTGATGCTTGCGGCCCGTCTCTATCTTTACCTGCACCAGAGACATATCCAGCTCGCTGTCGTATTCCACCAGGTTGGCGTGGGAACACGCTGGCTTGCCGTCCACCTCAGTGGTGATGGTGCGTGGTGTCTTGGGATACTCCCCATTGACGATCACCCGGTACTGTTTGTCCAGCTCGCGATGCTCGAACTGGGCCGCGAGCGCCGCCGTAATCGTTTTGCTGTGGCCTATGATCACCAATCCCGTCGCCGCCCTGTCCAGACGGTGGATGATAAAGGCGGGGCGCTGCGGCGTGAGATGAGTCTCGACGAAGCGGTTGATGGTGGTGTGATCGCTCCATTTTGAGCCCTGACACAACATGGCGTAGGGCTTGTACCAGATACTGTATTCGCCTTTATCCAGAATCAGCTGGGCATCCTCTACCTGCTGAGCCAGTACCTTAGGGTTGTAGTAGAGGTGCAGTAGATCCCCAAGCTTAAGCGGTTTCTTGGCTCGGCGTAGACGCTGAGTGTATTTGCCCCTCGTGAGCCACACGGCGCCCTTGGCCATCGCCTGTTTAATCTCCTGCTTGGAAAGCTGGCTCGCCTCGGCCAGCAGGGTGCAGGCGTCCGTCTCTGTCTGGCTGACATTGAGGTGATGTTCGATAGGGCTTAGCTTGGAGTCTGGTTGCATGGCAGGCTTATCTTCTAGGTGCTTATCTTTTGCGGTTTATCTTTTACGGCTTAGCTTTACGTACTAGAGAGCTCTTGGGCGAAAAACCCCGTCAGTTTACACTATTTTTCCCCTTTTGCGGCGCTTGACGCTTGGCCTTGTTGTCATTGGTTAAGTTCTGCTCTCGGCTCTCTCCCTCTGCTCTCTACCTCAGCATCGGCTGCTATACTCAAGGCAGTGGGAGCAGGGAGGAGCGAGATGGTGCAAAGTGCGATGGTGTGCAAGACATTCGTTTGTCTGAGAAAAGCTTGCTCATTTACTGCTTGTCTCATAACTACCTGTTTCATAATCGCCTGTCTCATAACGGCAAATGTGGCGCGGGCCGAGGTGACTGAGGTGCGCTACAACCTGTCGACCCATTTCGTCGATCCCAAACAGAGCTACTATATCGACCTGCTACGCCTGGCCATGGAGAAGAGCCAAGACCAATATGGCGACTATCGCTTGCTGCCGGTGGAGATGGATATGCCCCAGGGACGCACCATCAAGCTGGTGGAACAGGGAAAGCTGGATGTGGTGTGGACCATGACCAGCATCAGCCGGGAGCGGCAACTGCGCGCGGTTTACTTTCCCCTGCTCAAGGGGTTGATGGGTCATCGTATCGCCATCATACGCACCGAAGATGAGGCCCGTTTCGCCAACATCACCCAGATAGAAGAGCTCCAGCGGCTCCCCGTTGGCCAGGGCAGCGACTGGCCAGACAGCGATATCTTGCAGCGCCAGGGCTTTACCTTGGTAAGGGGGACGGCCCACAGCCTGTTGACCATGCTGGAGAAGGGCCGCTTCGACTATTTTCTGCGGGCGCTCCATGAGCCCTGGGACGAGATTGCCGACAGACCAAAGCTGATGGTGGATACTCAGTTTGTCATCGTCTATCCCGCGCCCCTCTATTTCTTCGTTAGCCCTGATAATCTGGCGCTGTCGGAGCGGATCGAATATGGCCTGCGCGCGGCGTTGAGCGATGGCAGCTTCGATGAACTTTTTTATCATCATGCCATCACAGAAGGTATGTTGGGGCGGGCTAGGCTGACCGAGCGACGTGTGTTTCGCCTGGATAATCCATTTCTGTCACAGACCAGTAAGAACCTGCTCAGCGAACCTGAACTGTGGTTCGATTAAGTATATTGATTTGTCTGGCTATTCTTGTCGATTTGGCGTCAAATAGGGTTTAATGAGAGTGAGTCAGGCTGCATTGATGGGGTGGTTATGATCGCAAATGAGCAGATGGTCGCCGTGCTTGAGGCACTGCCGGATCCAGCTTTTATTTTGTCCAGTAGCGGCAAATATGTGGCCGTCTTCGGCGGCAGCGATGCGCGCTACTATCACGATGGTCGTGGCCTCATAGGTGCCTACCTCCATGAGGTGATCAAGCCCGCTAAGGCCGCCTGGTTTCTGCAGACCATAGACAGGGCACTCTCGACTCGCCGCTTGCTGATCGAAGAGTATGAGCTGAGCAACAAGGATGTGAAGGGGCTGCCCGACGAGGGGCCGGTGGCGCCCATCTGGTTCGAGGGGCGAATTCAGGCGCTGGATTTTCGCGTCGACGGCGAAGAGGTGGTGCTCTGGGTCGCCAGTAATATCTCTAAGCGCCACGAGCTGGAGTTAAGGCTCAGGGAACTGAGTGATACGGATCAGCTGACCGGCCTTTATAATCGTCGCCGTCTCGAGCGCGACTTTGCCCTGCATTTCGACAACTTCAGCGAGCAGGGGATGCCAACCACTATATTGATGCTGGATATCGATAACCTGAAACAGATCAACGACGCCAAGGGCCACCATAAGGGGGATGAGAACATCCTGGCCGTGGCCGAGATCTGCCGCCGCGAGTTCCGTAAGACAGACTATGCCTACCGCTTCGGTGGTGATGAGTTTGTGGTGGTCTTGCCGGGTCTGCTGCCGACCCAGGCGATGGCCATGGTCGAGGCGCTGCATCAGAGTTTCAATCGCGCCTTATCTGCCCTGGCCGAGGATGAGCTGCTGGCCACCATCAGCCTGGGGATGACGGGGATCAAGGCGGGCGATACCTCCTACCAGGATACCCTAAGGCGAGCCGATATGGCCCTGTATCAGGCTAAAGACCTGGGTAAGAATCAGCTGAGCTATATCCCTTAGGCTTTCGCTAAGCCGTTTTACCTTCTTTATCGACGCGCTCATTCTGGCGCTGGCGACCATCTAGGGGGAGGCCGCCTCTTTGATAGCTAAATCGGCACTAGAAACAGGTCACCTCAATTGGGGCATCTGGGTGTTTCTTCTATAGTTTATATAATGAATCTTTAATGCAAATTCACTTGTTAACCCCTTCAGGCAGACATACTGTTAAGGGAAACTGGTGCTGCGGAGGCATTATGCAAACACAGATACAGGCAAGGATAAAACATTGGTTGAGTCTCGATAGCGACGCCAAGAGTCGCGCCGAGATCCAGGCCCTGGTCGAACAGGGGGCGCAGGAGGAGCTGGCGGCAAGGTTCGCTGGCCGTCTCACCTTCGGTACCGCGGGCATTCGCGGCGTGGTGGGCGCAGGTCCCATGCGGATGAACCGTCTGGTGGTGCAGCAGACCTCCAAAGGGGTCGCCGAATACCTCAAGGCTCAGGTGGAAAATGCAGTGAGTCGCGGCGTTGTCATCGGCTACGATGGCCGTCACGACTCCAAGCAGTTTGCCGAGGACGCCGCCAGCGTGCTTACCGCTTCGGGTTTCAAGGTATTCCTCACCAGCAAGGTGGCGCCGACCCCTCTGGTGGCCTTCGGCGTTCTGCATCTCGGGGCGGCTGCCGGCATAGTGGTGACCGCCAGTCATAACCCGCCGCAGTACAATGGCTATAAGGTTTACTGGGGTAATGGCGCGCAGATCATTCCGCCCCATGATACCGGCATCGCGGCCCGCATCGAGCTGGCGGCCAACTCGCCGGTGGATATGTTGCCGCTGGAAACGGCAGTGGAGAATGGTAAGCTGGTGATGCTCGAGGAGGATTACTATCAGGCTTATCGTCAGGGCGTGTTAAACGCAGAGGTGCTGCAAAGCCCCGCCCGTCCCGAGTTGGTGAGCCTGGCCTACACCGCCATGCATGGGGTCGGCGCCGAAATGGCCGAGACCCTGCTTAAGGATATCGGGGTTACACAGGTCTATTCGGTCGCGGCCCAGCGTGAGCCAGACGGTGACTTCCCCACGGTGAACTTCCCCAACCCCGAAGAGGCAGGCGCCATGGATCTGGTGATGGCCGAGGCTCACAAGCATGGTGCCATGCTGGCCTGTGCCAACGATCCAGACGCCGACCGTTTCGCGGTAGCGGTGCGTAAACCCGGTGCCACACCAGAGATGTCCTCCACCGAGGCCTATCAGATGCTGACCGGGGATCAGGTGGGGGTCTTGCTGGGCCACTACCTACTCTCCCACGCCAGTGATGATCAGCGTTTGCTCTGCTGTACCATAGTCTCCTCCAGCCTGCTGACCCGCATCAGTGAGGCATGCGGCGCTCGCTGCGAGACCACACTCACAGGCTTCAAGTGGCTGACCAATGTTGGCATGAGCAAACAGACTCAGGAGAACCGCTTCCTGTTCGCCTACGAAGAGGCGCTCGGCTACACGGTTGGCAGCATGGTGTGGGACAAGGATGGTCTATCAGCCTTGGTTGCCTTCGTGCAGCTCACCGCCGAGCTGGCTGCCAAGGGGGAGACTCTGTGGGACAGGCTGGAGACCATTTATCGTCAATATGGCTATTATCTCAACCGTCAGGTGAGTATCGCCCTCAGCGGCGAGCCAGGTGCGCCCACCATAGGCGAGCAGCTAAGGGCGCTCAACCCCATCGAGATTGCCGGTAGGGCCCTGGAGTCTGTGGATGACATCAGCCTGGGCGTGCGCCGTTTTGTCGATGGCCGCGAAGAGACAATAGACCTGCCTCGCAGCGACGTGCTCATTTATCGTCTGCAAGGCAACGCCAGGGTGATAGTGCGCCCCTCGGGCACAGAGCCTAAGGTGAAGTGCTATTACGAGGTGGTCGAGCCCTTCGGCGAGCAGGAGGGGCTTGCGGATGTGCAGCGCCGCGCCGAGGCCGCCATGGCGGAATTTGTCTCCCGGCATCAAGCGGGCTTGCCTAACGCCTAATGCCTAAAGCCTAATGCCTAACGCCTGGCGCCTAATGTCTGGAGGCGAGTCATGGTTTGTTAACTGGTTGACAGCCTACTGACACTAGGCTGTCAGTAGGGGGGCGTTAAGCTCTTCTTACTGACCGAGTGAGGGAGACGCTCAGGGTTGAGCGTCGCATTCGGCCCATTAAGGAGAGCAAGATGCAAGAACAGCAAGTGTTACACCAGGCACCTTTACAGCAGGCACCTTTAGTCTGGGGCGAGATCGCCGTCTCGGATATGGCGCGGGCCAAGGCCTTCTATCAGACTCAGTTCGGGGTGCGTTTTCGCGATGAGCAGATGTTTGGCATGGAGATGGCCATACTAGAGACTGAGGCGCCCCAGGCGGCCAGCATCGCCCTGGTAAAACATGATATGATGCGCCCAAGTGGAGCCGGCAGCATCCTCTATCTACACCTTAGCGATCACCTGGCCCCCCTGATTGAAAGGTTGGAGCAAAATGATGTCGAAATCGCTTTGCCTGCCATGGCTATCAAGGAAGGGGAGTGCGGCTATAGCTGCGTCATCGTCGATAGCGAAGGCAATCGCGTCGGCCTCTGGGCGCCGAGTCTCAAAGGTTAATCGAGAGCACTTAAACCGCTAACGATTTAAGTTCATAGAGCTAATAGAGTTAACGCAAGCGCCGCGGCGCTTGCAAGCTATGTAATTCAAGCTATGCAAAGGATATAACAGAAGGAATTGAGATGAAGACGATAAACCTCGCCCCCAAGTCACTGGTCGGCATGAGTGTTCGTACCAACAATGGAGCCGAGTCTGAAGCGGCGACGCAAAAAATCGCCCCCCTGTGGCAGGCCTTCATGGGGCAGTATGGCGAGCAGATCTTCGGTAAGTTGCCTGTGTATGGGGTCTATTACGACTATGCCAGCGACATGGATGGCGACTATAGCCTGATGACGGCGGTCGAGGCGGGCACCATAGAGCATGACGACAAGTTAACTCCGCTCACCTTAGAGGGCGGTAACTACCTCTGTTTCAGCGCCACAGGAGAGATGCCCCAGGCGGTTATTTCACTCTGGCAGCAGATCTGGGCCTATTTTCAGCGCCCCGATTGCCCCTATCGTCGCCAGTACCTGACCGATTTTGAGTGTTACGCCCAGCCTGACAGCGTCGATATCTATATCGGCGTCCACGTCGAAGTTTAGATAGGTAGAGGTCTAGCCAAAGTCTAGTTAAGCCTGGATTTAGCAAGGTCCAGTCATAATCACCACGGGCCGTCCAAGGGGCGGCCAATTCAGGTAAGTCATGCGCCGCGCCGATCGCCTATTTCAAATCGTACAAATTCTCAGACACAGACGCCTCACCACGGCTAAGCAGCTGGCGGAGCGACTCGAGGTCTCTAGCCGTACCATCTACCGGGATATTCAGGATCTCTGCCTGTCGGGGATCCCCATCGAAGGGGAGGCCGGCGTCGGCTATCTGCTGCGCCAGGAGGTGAATGTACCGCCGCTGATGTTTAACGAGCAGGAGCTGGAGGCGATACAGGTGGGCATGCGTATGGTGCAGGCCCAGGGGGGCCACGAGCTGGCCAGCGCCGCCAAGCAGGCGATGATCAAGGTCGAAGCCGTGTTGCCTGAGCGGCTCAAGGCTTATCAATCCTTGATGTTTGCCCCCGATTTTTACAGCGACGGGCAGCTGTTCTCCTTTCTCGATCTGCTGCGAAGGACATCCAGGGAGCGGGAATATATTCTGCTGAGCTATCAAGACGTGAAGCAAAGCGGTAGCGAGCGCCAGGTTCGCCCCCTCGCGCTCTATTACTGGCAAGGGGTCTGGACACTACTTGCCTGGTGCGAGCTGCGCGGTGATTTTCGTAACTTTCGTGTCGATCGCATAGTGGGCGTCTTGCCCCTTGGCAGCCATTTCCCCCACACGCCGGGCCAGGAGATGCCAGATTATATCGCCATGATGCAGGCGCAACATGGCGAGTGTTAGCTGTCTTACCATCGGTATTTTAGATTATTCCGGCAGCAGCGGGCGCATGAAGCTGCGCTCATAGCGGCGGATAAACTTGTGCTGCTTGGCGTACTCGAAGGCCGCGATACATTCTTTATCATGCACTGAGGCCTCGCGGTATTGCTCGTAGCTGGCCAGCGAAGGAAAGCTAAATAGAGCCAAGGCGACATCGTTGGCCCCCTCGCTGGGCAGGAAGTAGCCGTGATGTTGCCCACCAAACTTGGCCACCAAAGGTAGCCAGAGTCTGGCATAGTGCTCAAACATATCCAGCTTATCCGGGTCGATGATGTATTTCACGTGACAGGTAACCGCCATCTTATTTTCTCCCTAATGTATGATGAAAAACAGCGCCATACTCACCAGCACGGTCAGCAGTGTGTTGCGGGTAAAGTAGGCCAGTAATACGGCTAGTAAGCCGCAGATGAGGTAGCTGTTATCGAGAGCTATCGCCAGCTGCTGGTCGCGCACGAAGAGTATGGGAGCGGCGATGGCGGTTAGCACCGCAGGCGCGGAATATCCAAGAAACTGCAGGGTATTTTTACTCAGGCGCAGGGGCAGTTTCGGCTCGAGAAACAGATAACGACTAAGGAAGATCACCGCCGTCATGGCGATCATGGTAAGCCAAATCATCATGCCTGCCTCCAAGATTCACCGCTGAGTTTGGCATAGAGCTGGCCGAAGGCCATTCCGGTCAAAGAGGCGATAAGCAGTCCCGCCTGCAGCTCCATCAGGGCGCACACCACACTGCTCACCATGGCGACCAGCACACACACCAGGATTGAGGGGCGTTTCACCGCTGGCACCACAATGGCGATGAAGGTGGCGGCGATGGCGAAATCCAGCCCCAAGGCGTCCAGATTCTCTATCTTATGGCCCAGGGTTATCCCCATTGCCGTGGCCAGGTTCCACCCCAGATAGAAGCTAAAGCCGCCGCCGAAGGCGAACCAGGGATCCAGGCTGCGCTGTTTGCCCAGGTTGGCGATGGCAAACAGCTCATCGGTGAGCAGAAAGCCTAGGGTGAGTCGCCACTTAAGTGGCAGTGGGCTGATCTGCGGGCGCATCGCCATGCCATAGAGCAGGTGGCGCGAGGTGATCAGCAAGGTGGTGATTAATATGCTGGCAAGGCCAATCCCTGCCTTGATCATCCCAAGCGCCACCAGCTGCGCCGCACCGGCGAAGACCAGCGCCGACATGGCCTGACTTTGCAATGGCGTGAGCCCGGCGTCTATGGCAAAAGAACCGGCGAGTATGCCCCAGGGAACGACTGCTAGTGTCAGGGGCGAGATGGCCAGCGCCCCCTTGAGCGCCGCACGCATTGGTGATGCATTGCCTATTCTTTCGTTACCTATTTCGTTACCTAGGCTTTCGTTGTCGAGCATAGCGTTTTCGGTATTAGCGCTGTTTGCATCCGGGCTTCCGGCATCTGGGCTTTCGGTGGCCGAGTTAGGCAAAGGCTTATTCGAGTCTGGTTGAGATTGGCGTGTCATCTTAGCTGGTTTTGATTGAGGGATTATTCGACCTTACTAGAAAAGGGCGCACCTGGCTTGTACATTGTTGCGCTGCTTTTTCTGTCTTGCTTTGCCGATTGGGCTATTGGCCTCTTGCCCTACTGGCTTCGACCTCTCTGGCATACTGGCCCGGGGTGACGCCCATGGCGCGTTTGAAGTGACGATTGAGGTGACTCTGATCGTGAAAGCCACAGGCCAGCGCGACCTCCAGCAGCTTGCATCCCTGGCGGATCATCTGTTTGGCCAATCGAATCCGTCCCTGGATCTGGTAGGCGTGGGGCGGCAGACCATACTGGCGCTGGAACTGCTTGATCAGATAGAAGGGGCTGAGCCCCGCTAGTTTGGCCAGCGCATCGAGGGAGACATCGGCGGTGGGCATATCATCCAGAAACTGCTTTACCAATGCCAGCTGCGCCGTTGGCCGCAGTGATTTCTCGACCGGGCGACTGGCACCATGGCGGGACATCAGGCGTGCCAAGCTGGTGTAGATAAGACTCTCACGTAGCAGGGCATTGTCTGAGGAGCTTAATGTGTCGAAGGTGAGGCGTAACAGCTCCGCTAATGGTTTGTCGTGCACCACTGGCTTGGGAAAATAGGGCGCGTCGCCACTTTTACCGCCTAGCTCGTCATGGACCCTGGCAAACTGCTGCGGCAGGGGATACATGGCGCGATAGGACCAGCCAAAATCTGTGGCCGAGCGGCCGTTATGCACCTCATCTGCGTTCACCAATATGATGCTGTGCTGCGGCGCCGTGTGATTGCCGCCGGTGCGATAGAAACGCTGCGCGCCGGTTTCGATTACGCCCACCGTATAGCCCTCGTGACTGTGGCGCGAGAAGTTTTGCTGATGGTAACTGGCATCCAGTAGCTCTATGCCGCCCAGCTCCTTTGCCAGGCTGAAGTTGGCCTGCTCTTTTGTCTGCTCATTTTCTCGGGCTTTCGTTTGGGCCTTTGCTGATTTACGGCCGAGACTTTGGAGAGCAGCTGCATGCTTGGTTGTTGACTCAGTTGCTGGTGACTTCATGGGTGTTTGGGCAATCTCTTATACTCGCGTCGAGAGGCCGATACTCAGTGGTTAGTACTCAATAGTTCTGGTTCGTCACTGGTTTGTATCGGCTCTTAGCCATCATAGCCTAAATGAGTTGACTGTTTTTGTACAAAATTGGCCTCTGTTTAAAATGAACTAAAGCGGATTATGGTGTCTTGGGTGGTACACTCAGGAGAGAGGCGAGCGCAAAGGCTTTCCAAGCCCTGAGAACTGATAGCTGATAGCTTGGGAAGCGAGTCGAGAGCCGAGAACGTTGTGAGTCGAAAGTCAAGAATGTGGCAAAAATGAGGATTCAGCGAATTAACAATCAACCCACTGACATTGAGGATAGAGCCCAGCAGGGGGATCTCTATCCTTTAGTGATCTTCGATGGCAGCTGTAACCTGTGCCACGGCGCGGTGCGCTTTATCGTCAGGCGCGACAGGCGCGAGCATTTCAAATTCGCCTCGATTCAGAGCGAGACGGCCCAGCGGCTGTTGGCAGATCGCGGTATAGAGATTGACCTTGAGGATCTCAGCAGCTTCTATCTGCTCGATGAGCAGGGCGTGTTAGCCCAGAGCGAGGCGGCGCTGGCGGTGGCAAGCAAGCTCGATGGCCTCTGGCCCCTGTTAAGGGTATTGAAAGTGCTGCCCAGGGGCCTGCGAGACTGGGGCTATCGCCAGATAGCCAATCGGCGTTATCGTCTGTTTGGTCGCAGAGCCTGCGCCCTGCCATCCGAGGTAGACAGGGGCAGATTTGTCGAGTGAGCGTGCTCGATTGCACTTTCTAGATTGAGCTATTGAAAAACTAGAGGGCCAGCAGCTTAGGCAGGAAGCGGTCGTCTAGCTTGGCTATGTCGCGCTGCTCATCCAATACCTGCTGTAAGATCTCATTACTGGTCAAGGGGTTGGCCAGTACCACGCGGAACACCACAGAGGTCTGCTCAAGGTTATTGGCCGGAATGATGCGGGTACGGGAGACGAAGGATTTTCCCTGCTCACGTTGGCGCTTCTGAATAAACTTGGTCAGGCCGTCCAGTAATGCATTGATTTCGCTCACCCGGGCCGCGTCACCGGCTGCGACCGCCTCATTGAGCAGCGCCTGCACCTTGGCCGGCACATAGCGGTAGGTCAGTAGGCAGAGCTCAGGCCTGGAGACCAGCTGAAAATCGTCCTGGATGGCAATCAGCTCGCCGAAGTAGCGCGCCTTCTCCAGGCTGTTGTTAATTAAGATCTCGTAGCCGTCGCGGCCTATCACCTGCAGGCAGGCATGTACCAGCATGGCCATGCCCGGGCGCGAGCCCTCTAGTGTCTGACTGCCCAGATCTTTCGAGCCCTTACGCAGAATATATTCGGCGTGGTGTTTGATGGCGTTGGCAAATTCCGGGTCTTTAAATAGCACCATACCTGCGCCCATGGGCACATACATCTGTTTGTGGGCATCGATAGTGACTGAGTCGGCGCGCTCTATGCCGGCTAACAGGTGGCGATACTTATTCGACAGCAGGCTGGCACCGCCCCAGGCGGCGTCCACATGGAAATGGCAACCCAGCTGCTCGGCGAGATCCGCAAGCTCACCGAGCGGGTCTATGTTACCTGTCTCCGTGGTGCCAGCTACGCCGACAATAGCCATCACCTTGATGTTCTGCTTGGCTAACTGCTCGGCCGCCTCGCGCATCTTGGCCACATCTACCTTGTTATCGCTGGCGCAAGGCACGCTGATGATGTTGTCGCGGCCTATGCCTAGCAGATCCGCGGCCTTGCCGAGAGAGTAGTGACCTCGGGTCGAGACCAGAATGGCCAGATCGTCGTAGCCGTAGTGACGCAGCGCCCGCATCAATCCAGATTGGGCCACGCCCTTAAAGTCGCCATCCGGTTGTAACAGTCGGTTACGGGCGATCCACAGCGCCGTGATGTTGGCGACCGTGCCACCGGAGCAGAAGGCGCCCAGTGAGTGACTGGCGCTGTGCATCCAGCTCTGGTAGAACTCTTCTGTCTGGCCATAGACCATGTGGTGCATCATCCCCAGCACCTGGCGCTCCAGCGGCGTGAAGGCCTTGGAGGTCTCTATCTTCACCAGGTTCTGGTTGAGTCCCACCATCATCTTCGACAGCGGCAGCACGAAATAGGGCAGCGCCGAGGTCATATGACCTATGAAGCTGGGAGCCGAGGTGTGCACGCTGTGGGCGATTAGGGTCTGCATCATCTGCTCGGCATAGTCGGAGACGAAGCTGGGGGCTGTGGGGATCTGGTAGGCCTGGAAATCTTTTTCTATTTCGGTCAGCGGCTTCTCGACCGCGACGATACTCTCTTTGAGGAAGCCCATCAGGTTTTCCGACAGGTTTTTCTCTATCTTACCCAGGGTCGAATTCGGTGCCTCGGGCAGAGTGAAAATACGCATCAAGGCCTCTTCAGAGGCGGTCGCTTGTCGTGTCTGTTTTGATGTCATCGAGGCGCGTCGCTTAACTTGTGTCTGTTTTGAAATAGAAAAACAGGCGATCGAAAAAGGGAGCTAACTTTACTGTAAGCTTTATACCGCATCAAGGGGAAAAGTGAAATGGCTGGCGGGCGACTGGCCTATTAGAGACCATTCTTGAGCTTATTATACGTACTGATAGTAAAAAGCCCCTAGCCAAGGCGGCGTCAGGGCATTTAGAGTCAACTCAGAGCGGCAGCTAACGCCCCAGACGATAGAGACGGGCGATATTGACTGCGCAGCTATAGAGGTTATGACGGGCGCCGGCTAGCACCTCTTCGAGCGGCAAGGCCCTGGGGGTTACGGAAAACAGGGCGTCTATACCGTGGTCCAGCAGCACATTGGCATCCTCGCTGACGCAGCCGGCGATAGCGATAACCGGGATCCCCTGTTTATTGGCCTCGCGGGTGACGCCCATGGGGGTCTTTCCATGCAGGGTCTGGCTGTCGAGGCGGCCTTCACCCGTGATGACGAGATCCGCCCCCTTGAGGTGTTCGCTCAGCCTGACCGTCTCCATCACGATATCTATGCCGGGTCTTAACTTGGCGCCCAGATAGGCGAGCATGGCAAAGCCCATACCGCCCGCGGCGCCGGCGCCCGGCATGTCGCGGCACTCCTTGAGGCCAGCAGAGCTGGTGATAGCGGCGAAGTGGCTAAGGGCCTTGTCTAATCTGGCGACCATGATCTCATCGGCGCCTTTTTGCGGCCCGAAGATGGCCGAGGCCCCCTTGTCGCCACACAGTGGATTATCTACATCGCAGGCGACCTCAATTGCTACCTGGGCAAGCCGTGGATGCAGCTCGCCGATATCGACACTGGCGAGGTGCTCAAGCGCGGCGCCGCCAGGTCTTAGGGGCTTGCCGTCATTGTCCAGCAGGTGCGCGCCCAGGGCTTGCAGCATGCCGGCGCCGCCGTCGTTGGTGGCGCTGCCGCCAAGGCCGAGGATCAGATGGGTGACGCCACTGTTGAGGGCATGACAGATAAGCTCGCCCGTGCCATAGCTGGTGGTGACCAAAGGGTCGCGCAAGAGGGTCGGCACATGGTGTAGCCCAGAGGCCGAGGCCATCTCAATCACCGCGGTGCGCTGCCCTTGCGCCTCCTGGCCCAGCAGGCCATAGTGGGCATCCACCTGACTGCCCAGGGGGCCGGTGACCTTAAGTTCGACTAATTTGCCGCCGGTGGCATCCACCATAGATTGCACCGTGCCTTCGCCGCCGTCGGCGACCGGCAATTTGATATATTCGGCGTTGGGAAGCACCTCACAAAACCCCCGGGCTATCTCGGTGGCGACTTCCATGGCGCTCAAACTTTCTTTATATGAATCGGGCGCGATGACTATTTTCATGCAGGCTTCCTGTGTGAAGAGAGAAGGACATTTCTGAAATAAACGAGTTGGGTTGTCCGGCGCCCAGGCTTAGTCCAATGGCGCCGGCTTGTTTAGCTTAGAGTAGGACGAGACTCAGCAGGTAGACAAGGATCATGGCGGTGACCCCCTGGATAAGGGTCGCCATGGTTTGCGCCTTGTAGGCCTGCTTCACGCTCATGCGGCTAAACTGAGTCACCACCCAGAAGAAGCTATCGTTGGCGTGGGAAACTGTCATGGCGCCAGCACCTATGGCCATCACAGTCAGCACCCGGCCCATGTCGCTGGCAAGGCCGATATCGCCAAGCATAGGGGCTACCAAGGCAGAGGTGGCTACCAGGGCTACGGTCGATGAGCCTTGGGCCGATTTCAGCGCGGCGGCGACGATAAACGGCATGAAGATACCTATGCCTAGGGCGGAGAGTGAGCTGCCGAGGAAGTTACCTATTTCTGTGGCCTTGAGCACGGCGCCGAAGGCACCGCCAGCACCCGTGATCAACAGGATAGGCGCTGCCACCACTAAGCCGTGGCTGATGCGATCGCTAAACTCTTTGATCTTATCCTGACTCTTGAGCAGGCTCAGCGATAGGAATAGACCTATCATCAGGGCGTTTACCGGTTGACCTAGGAAGGCCAGGGTATCGAACAGGGCGCCATCACCCAGTGGTTGTGATGGGAACTTGGCAATTGAGCCCAGGCAGATCAGCAAAATAGGCACGAAGATAGGGGCAAACGCCTTGGCCGGGCTAGGTAGCTCGCCGTAGGCAGCCTTGAGCTGCTCGAAATCTTCCACATTGTTCTTTAGCTCCTCGGCACCTTCACCGTCGGGCTCGACATGAGCGAAGCGGTTGGCCCATAACATGCCAGCCAGCGCGGCGACGGCGGCGACGAAGATGCCCACGCCTATGACCAGACCCAAATTAGACTCTAGCCCCAGGTTACCGGCGGCGGCAATCGGGCCGGGCGTTGGCGGCACGAAGGTGTGGGTTGCATACAGGCCGGTAGCCAGGGCGACGCTCATGGAGACGCTGGAGACCTTCATGCGGTTGGCCATCGACTGCTTGAGCGAGTTAAGGATCACGAAGCCCGAGTCACAAAATACCGGGATGGAGACCAGGTAACCTATGATCGACATGGTCAGGGTCGGGAAGCGCTTTCCGAGCACCTTAATCACCACGTCGGCCATGGTGATGGCCGCGCCGCTCTTCTCCAATATGGTACCTATGATGGTACCCAGCACGATAACCAGGCCGATATAGCCCAGGATACCGCCGAAGCCGGAGGTGATGGTTTTTGCCACATCGGCGCTGGGTAGCCCGTAGGCAAAGGCGGCGATGAAAGAGGCGAGAATGAGGGTTAGGAAGGGGTGAAGCTTAAATTTGGATGTCGCGATAACGATAAAGGCTATCACGGCGATCAAGATCAGTACTAGGCTCATAGGGTGTCCCTGTATTGGGTTATATTTGTTGGCTATAGTTGTTGGTTTGATCTAGCGATGACCCGTTAACTCGCTCCAAGCGCGGGAGCAAAGGGTTTTCAGGCTGGCACTATTATCCGGAGAATCGGACAATCTGGCTTCGTGCCAGCTTCCTAATATTTAACTTATGTGCAACCGATATTTGTGCTTTTGCCCAAATATCGGTTGAGGGGGAGGAGTAAAGTCGGTCTGGATCACAAAATGACCGACAAGGGGTGTTCGATTAGGCGGTTAATTTAACGTCGTTGGCCGATTGCCAGCTGGCCTCGCCGCGACAGGCGCTGCCGAAGGCCTGGAACAGCTTGATTGAATCCGGGTTGTCATTGGCCTGCCACTCGGGGTGCCACTGGACGCCGAGGATAAACTGACCATATTCCGGGCCGTGGATCGCCTCGATCAGGCCATCTTCACCATAGGCCAAGGCCTCTAGCCCCTTACCCAGGGTACAGATCCCCTGGCCGTGGAGAGAGTTGACCATGGTCTTATCGCCAATCAGCTTGGCCAGCCAACTGCCGGGCACAGTCTTGATGGGGTGTCTTGGGCCATATTGCACATGGTTTGGGGTCAGTGGATCTTCACGGTGATCATCGAAACCTGGCTCACTATAGACCTTCTGATACAGGGTGCCACCCAGCGCGATGTTGAGTTCCTGCATGCCGCGGCAGATCCCTAAGATAGGCAACTTACGCTTGAGGGCGCCGGCTATGATGGCCAGATCGACGGTGTCGCGATTCACATCTTGGCTTTTTTCCGGGGTGAGGTTTTCCTGACCATAGAGGCTAGGGTCGATATTGGAGCCCGCGCCCGAGAGATAGACGCCATCGACCATATCCAGGTAGCGGTCCACATCTTCGATGCCGAAACAGGTCGGCATCAGCAGCGGGATGGCCCCGGCAATCTCCACAATCGGCTGCATATACTTGTGGGTCATCACCTGGTAGGGATGCTGGTTCCTGTCTTGTTGACCCATGGTCATCAAGATGATTGGTTTGGATTTCTTAGCACTTATAGTCTGTGTTATTGGCATAGATCACCCGTTTGGTCGATTTGTATGTCACCCGATGCGTGACGTCTGTGTAGCCTGGTGAGGCCGCTACTGGCCCTAGCTATCGCCTTTCTTAAGGATAGCAAAATGTGTAAAAGCACATTTGTTGACCACCAGTCTGCCAATCTGTGTTCATTATGTCAAACGCGGTGGGTGTAATTAATTACATTTTGGTGCTGGTAGGAGGAGAGGCGAAATCCCTGATTTCATTCTCTGGTTGTGTTTGATTTACTTGGCGTTGCTTGCTTCGGGGAATTTTAAATGTTTGCGTTTACCTGGATTGTTCTTTGAAGGATGATGTAAGGTCAATATCAACGACCTTGATAGACATGTTCATTACTCCTGCTCTGACTGTACTTAAATTTTGGTAAAGCGACGGGCTTTGTTTCCTAAATCGTGAGTAGGGTTGGATCTTTGCTCATACCTCAAGACTTAATCTCTAGTCACAATAAATTTCGTTAAATCGAAGAGGCGTTGGAGTAATTGTGTAAGCACGATTTTGGCCCTCGGCGACAGGACGTCGCCGTGGAGCGTATAGGGATATATCCACAGCGTGCCAAAATAGTGTTTGCACGATCCCCGCCGGACAGGCGTTGGGTGGCCATGAAGGTGCGGCCTTCAAGGACCTTTCAAAGAACCATGTCGTTAGAAGCTACAACAAAATAACCCTGATAGACGCGACCATCTTAATCCCCAGTCGGCTGATCATAGCCTGACAACAAACCGACTTAGATCAAAACAAGCTTGCCAATATCCTCTTATTATTGGCGTGAACTGTCACCCTACAGCTGATGTTCCCGCTCCCAGTCATGACAGAAGGCGATAAAGGTTTTCAGCAGTGGGCTTAAGTACTTCTCCTTGTGGACCAGCAACCAGAAGCGGCGCTTCATGTTTAGCGGCAGGCTAATCACCTTGACCCGACCGTCGCGGATCGCCGGTTCGGCGGACAGGCGTGACAGGCAGGCGAGGCCAAGGCCGGCCGAGACTGAGTTGATCAGCGCCTCTGTGTTGTTGAGCTGAAAGGCTTCATGCCATTGCTCTAGCCTCGGGGCGACCACGCGCAGGAAAAATTCCCGGGAGCCTGAGCCGGCCTCGCGCAGGATCCAGTGACTGGCCTCGAGTTGATGCAAGGGGATGTCGCTACCTGCTGGCAGGGAATGATCTGGCGGGCAGATCACGCACATCTCATCTGAGCTGAAGGGGGTAGCGTCGAGTTCTGGGTGCTGGATCTTACCCTCGATCAGCGCAATATCCAGCTCGTAGGCGATCAGCATGTCGCAGATCTGTGTCGAGTTAGAGATAAACAGGCTCTGCAATTCGTGCTGGGTATAGCGGCGAAAGTCACTCAGCAGATAGGGGGCCACCTGATTGCCCAGGGTATCGCTGGCACCGATACGCAGCTGACCCGAGAGTGACTGTTCATCGTTAAACAGCTGCTCGATATCGTCGGCTCTGTGTAAGAGCTCATCGGCCAAGGGCTGCAACTTGTGTCCCTCCTGATTGAGGATGAGACGGTTGTTCACCCGGTCAAATAGGTGGTGGCCGAGCTGCTTCTCCAACTCCGACAGCGCCATACTCACCGCCGCCTTAGAGAGAAACAGGCTGTCGGCCGCGGCCGTTAGGGTCTTGTGTTGGGTGAGGGTGCTAAAGACCTTGAGTTGCTTGAGCGAGATGTGGCTGGCCATAGATGATGCGCGTTTAGTTATTCTGAACGTTAGTTATAAATAATTAGATATAACGAAACGAAAGGCAAGAGTATTATCGCTTCACAGCAAGAAACTTGATTGAGACCGTGATGATTCATAAAACGAAAAAGGCAGTAATGGGCGTCCCCACACCGATGGCGGGCTTGGCGCTAGGCATTGCAAGCCTGGGTTGGTGTTGGGAAAACTTCACTGAGCTCCATGGCTATGGTCAGTGGGCTGGCGCCGCCCTGGCCAGCGTCTTGTTAGCCGTCTTGAGCGTTAAGTTTTTCTTTCATAACCATCTTTTAAGGCAAGATCTCGCCCACCCGGTCGTCGGCAGTGTGGTGCCTACCTTCGCGATGGCGACCATGGTGGTGTCTAACTCATTGGGGCAATTCTTTCCGGTTGCGGGCGACGCCCTGTGGCTCGCGGCTGTAGCGCTGCATATCGTCTTCCTGGTGAGCTTTATCTATCACAGGGCGAAGGATTTTGAGCTGCACCACATGGTGCCCAGCTGGTTCGTGCCGCCGGTGGGCATAGTGGTCGCGGATGTGTCCTTCTCCGGCAATCCTGTGCTTGCGACTATTGCCCAGGGCACTCTGGTCTTCGGCATGTTGGCCTATGCCGTGATGCTGCCCATGATGATCTATCGCCTCATGTTCACCTATGAGGTGCCCGATGCGGCCAAGCCTACGTTGGCGATTCTGGCGGCGCCGGCTAGCCTGTCTCTGGCTGGCTATCTAACGGTGACAGTGACGCCATCGCCGGTGATCATCGCCCTGTTATTTGGTATCGCGGTGTTGATGACAGCCATCATCTACCTTGCGTTTTATAAGCTCCTCAGGCTGCCCTTTAGTCCTGGCTATGCGGCGTTTACCTTCCCCATGGTGATAGGCAGCACGGCGCTGTTTAAGATGGCCAACTGGATGGTGGTAGAGGGGCTAGAAGCCGAGTATGTGCAGCAGGTGAGAGACCTCGCGGCGCTGGAGTTGGTGGTGGCCACAGTTGTGGTGGTCTATGTTGCGCTGCGTTACATCAACAGCCTCCTGATACAGCCGCGCCTAGTGTCACGGACGGCTTAGTGTCACGGATAGCCTAGTGTTACGGATAGGCTAGTATCGCGTCCTGTCTATAGGGCAATGGCGATATGCATTATTGGCAAGGATGCCTTGGTTTCAGCTCTCAATTGCCTTTCGCTAACCTGTATAGCAAGAATACAAACCTGGCCGCCTTTCTCCTTATAGTGCAAATTATTACGTCAGCCCCATGACTTCACCGGCGTGAGCGCGTAAAATCCCCGCTTTCAGTAAGGGCCCTAATGCCAAATGGGCCCGCTTATCGCCTATTTACTCAAGATGTCAGACGCCATGTACAGTGCCCAGCAATGTTTTACCCCCTTTAGCGCCTCAATTGAGGGCATAGCGCTGCCTGAGCGGTTTACCTTTCCCTTCTATTATGAACCCCACAGGCTGTGTGAGCTGGCGGCCAGCGAGCTGCAAGAGCATTTAGAGCAGCAACAGAGTTGGCAACATAACTTTGGCCTGACGGGGCAGCGCGAAGGGGCCATAGGTAAGATGTTTGGCGTGCTGGTGGTGCAAAAGGCTGATGGCGAGCTTGGCTACCTCAAGGCGTTTTCCGGCAAGTTAGCCGAGCAGAATCTGCTGCCGGGCTTCGTGCCGCCGGTATTTGACATGCTGACCCAGGACAGCTTCTTTCATGGCGAGCAGCTGACCATCAATCAGTTAACCGTCAAGCTTGAATTGCTGCAGCAGGCGCCAGAACTGGCATCGCTTAGTGATGAGCTAAACACATTAAACGCTGATAAAGCCGCGGCGGTGGCCGAGCTGCGGGCAGAGATCATCGAGAACCGTAAGGCGCGTAAGGCCAGACGTGTGGCCGGCGAGCCGCTAGATGCCCAGGCTTTCGAGGATTTGCAGCAACAACTTGGCCGCGAGAGCGTGGCCGAGAAGCACAGGCTAAGGCAGTTAAATGAGCAGTGGGATAGCCAGATAGCCGAGCGCGAGCATCGCCTAAGCGCGCTTCAAGATGAGATTGAGGCGCTTAAGCAGCAGCGGGCCGCTCAGTCCAACGCGCTGCAGCGCAAGCTGTTTGCCCAGTATCGCTTCTTGAATCAGGCGGGGGAGGTCAAAGATCTCAACACCCTATTTAGCCTCTCAACTAAAAGCCTGTCGCCAAAAGGATTACCTCCTGCTGGTGCGGGAGAATGCGCCGCGCCTAAGCTGTTGCAGTTTGCTTTCGCCAATGGCCTCAAGCCCGTCGCCATGGCGGAGTTCTGGTGGGGAGCATCGCCCAAGTCGGAGGTGAAGCAGCATAAGCAGTTCTATGGCGCCTGTCACGGCAAGTGTGAGCCGATTTTGGCCCATATGCTGAGCGGCATAGCGCTGGATGACAACCCACTGCTGAACAATCCCGCCGAGGGCAAAGATCTCTCCATTATCTATCAGGATGAGGCGATCGCCGTGGTGAACAAACCGGCGGAGTTTCTCTCTGTGCCGGGTAAGCATGTAACCGACAGCGTCTATAGCCGTATGCGCCAGGCCTTTCCCAAGGCGACCGGGCCGCTGATCGTTCACCGCCTGGATATGTCCACCTCAGGCCTGATGGTGATCGCCCTGAGCAGTGAGGCTAATACCGCATTGGTGCAGCAGTTTATCGGCCGCACAGTGGAGAAGCGTTATCTTGCTAGGGTAGCAGGTGAGGTGCAGGGGGAAGAGGGCGAGATCAAGCTGCCGCTGCGGGTAGATCTCGACGACAGGCCGCGTCAGCTGGTGTGTTTCGAGCACGGTAAACACGCCCATACCTATTGGCAGGTAAAATCCAGAGGCGAGGGGACGACCTTGCTGTCACTGTTTCCTAAGACGGGACGTACCCATCAGCTCAGGGTGCACTGTGCCCACCAGGATGGCCTGGGCATGCCCATCATAGGCGATGATCTCTACGGGGCTAAGGCTAACCGCCTACATCTGCACGCCCAGTATCTGGCCTTTAACCATCCCATCAGCGGCGAGCGGGTAAGCTTTAGCTGCGATCCCGATTTCTAGGCCTGTTTGCCATAGTCATCACTTAACCTTGGTCATGGCCGCGGCTTAGCAGCACCTGGCCCAGGTAGAGCTGTAGCAGGCCGTCGAGTTTTTGAATATCCACCTTAGTGATCTGGGCGATCTTATCCAGGCGATACCTCAGGGTGTTGCGGTGGATAAACAGCGCCTTGGCGCAGGCCTGCTGGTCGCCGAAATGGCCCAGATAGCTGGCCAGCGTCTTGCGCAGCAGAGCGTTTTTGTCCCTGTCGATGAGGCGCTGAAACGGCCTCAGCAGCTGCTCGCCGCGCCAGTCATGTTTAAGCCCAGAGAGCATCACCAGCAGGGCATGATCTTCATACAGGTACTTACTCTGCTCTGGGTGTAGCTGCTGGCCAAAATTAAGGGTTTCCAGCGCCGTCTGATAGGAGCGGTTGATATCCATGGTGGCGGGAAAATAGTGGCCCAGGGCGATCTTGAGCCTGGCGTTTAGATCACTGGGCAGACGCTTGAGCAGACGGTCGATACGCAGGCTCTCGGCCTCGGCGCTCCAGGCCTTGCCATCGAGGAAGGCGGGTTTGAGGATCACCAGCTCTGTCATGGAGGTCATGGCGATCAGGTTGCCGCGGGACGGCGTCTCTAACAGATGCAGCACCGTCTTGAGCTGGGAGTTGGCCAGCTCGTCGCCGGCGTCGTCGCTGATACGCAGCACTGCTGCGACCCTTGGCATCTCGAGATCGATATCCAGGCGTTGGGCCCAGATCTTCAGGTGATTGAGGTCCCGCCCCTCGGGTTTTATCAGCTGCAGAATAAACTCCTCCTGCTGACGGGCGCGCCACTGGGCCACATCCAGTGAGTTGGCCTGCTCGACGATCATCTCGGCGGTCATCTTCAGCAGCTCACCGAAGGCCTTGAGGTGTTCGGGTTCTCCCGTGATGCCGATGACGCCGATGATCTCTCCCTGATAATGCAGCGGCAGGTTGATGCCGGGCTTGACCCCCTGCAGGCTGGCGGCGCTGGCGCTGTTGAGCTCGACGGTGCGGTTCTGACTGATGGCCAGTAGGGCGCCCTCATGGGTGGAGCCGATGCGGTGGGGCTCGCCCGAGCCGAGGATCACCCCCTGGCTGTTCATCACATTGATGTTGTGTCCTATGATCGCCATGGTGCGATCCACTATCTGCTGGGCGAGTTGATTATCGAGAAAGTACAAGGCGCTGCGTCATCTTGGAGGTGGTGTGTTGAGCTTACGGCAAAAGCCCGACGGGAAAAAGCCTGGGAGGCTGTTTTTGCGAGATGGTCATTAACGATGGAGCATAAAAAACCCGCGACGGGCGCGGGTTTTTAGCTAGCTATAAATGCACGGTAATTACAGCTTGTAGCTCATGCTCAGCATGATCAGGTGAGCGTTGTAGTCATGGCTGTTGTAGCCAAAGCCGACCACGTTCCAGATCCCGTCTGGCGCTATGCTATTACCTGGATCATTGTCCTTGTATTTCTCCATCTTGTAGTCAAGACGCAGTGCCATATTGTCTGTGGCCTGGTATTGACCGTAGACATTGACGTTATGGACCTTGGCATAGTAATCACCATAGTCGCCGCTGAGACCCTGTTTCACCTGGGTGTTGCTGCTCGAATCTGAGTAGGTGTAGTCCACGCCCAGGCGTAGTTTCTTCTCTAACAGATTGTTGTAGCTGAACCCGGCGCCGATCACATCGACCTGATCTTCCACCAGACCAAACCAGTTAGGCGTGCTGTAGTTGCTGCTGCCTGCCTGCTCTGAGTCTATGTTTTGACGATTGTAGAAGGCATTCACCATCATGTCGTCGTTGATTAGGTAGCTGGCGTTGATGTCGTAGCTGACATCTTTCGACTCGGTCAGACCTATCTGGGTGTCGTTGTAGTCATCCAGGGCATAACGGCCACCGAAGTCTATGGTCAGGGCATCGATTGGCGTGTGGCTGATACGTGCCTCAACCATGGTGCGCTGACGATCCGCCAGATTGTACTTGCGCAGCAGGCTGTTAGACTCGCTCGAAGTCCACTCTGAGGCCTGATATTCGGAGCCATCACGCTCGCCATAGCTGCCCTTGATCCACATATCCCAGTTGTCGAACGCGCTGAGGTGGAACTTGGTCCATAGCGTGTTCTCATCTGTGGTTTCGCGGTCCTGGTAGCTACGCTCGTCGCGGCGGAAATCATAACCCGCTTCCAGCTTCATGCCACGGCTTAGACGGAAATCGGCGCCCAACTTAGCCCTTTGTGTCGTGAAGTCATAAGGGGTGTTGTAGGCCACCTTGCCTGTGGTGGAGTTGATGCTGATCTGGGTCCACTCTTCCACATTGGTCTTGTTATCGCGGTCGCTATAGTCATAGCTGGCGTTAACGCGAACCGTGCGGTTGATGCGAGACACCACCTTGAGGTTAGCGCCCTTCATGTCGACCTTGGCATCCAGCGCATCCACAGGTGTCTGGTAACCATAACCTGAGGTAACCAGCGCCTGATCCTGGCTCATCTGACCGTAATGTACGCGGCCGCTCATGATGGTGCTGCCCGCCGTGTATTGGCCCATCAGCGAGACTGTGTGTGCCTCGTTGTCTGGATCTAAGGCCATGGTGCCCTGAGTCTGGGCGCCGAAGGTCGGGTTAAAGGCGTTGTCGAAGGTGAGCTGGCTGTACTGGTTCTTAAAGCTCGAGCCTGAGTAGGCCAGGGCGGTAAACCAATTGTCGCCTTTAAGCTTGATACCCGCCTCAACTGTGTCTGTGGTGTAGTCCACAGGCTCTGCGAGCATCATAGACTGATTGAAGAAGCTGCCCGATGCCTGCTTAAGGCCGGTCTTATCTTCACGCTGGTAGTTGACGTAGGTGCTCCACAGTTCTTCACCCTGATACTCGAAGCCGATGCCGGCGCGCTTGCGCTTGAGCGACAGCTCCAGTGGGTTGAGGCTGCTGTATAGCTCGCTCATATCCTGGCTCGAACCCGCCGTCTGCCAGTTGTCTGGCAGGGTTAGGTTGTCGCCGCCTACGCCTTGATAAGGACTCATCGCCTTATCGGTCTTGTAGGTGGCGATCTGACGGTAGTTGAGGCTCAGCTTGTGCTGACCTACCTTGCCAGACTCGAGATCCAGGCGGCCGTTTTCCATGCCGAGATTTTGCGCCTCTATGCTGGCACGGTAGCCAGACTCGCTGATGTAGCTCACATCGGCGTCGACCTTGCCGACAAATTCATTTTCGGCGGCAAAGGCGTTGGCTGAGCGGATGTCGTCGCTGTCGTTGTAACCGACGCCGGCACCGATAGTGCCAGTGACGCCTGTCTCAATCTTACAGCGCTTACAGTCCCAGTTATCGAACTTCACCTTTTCTGTGTTGGCGTTTTGAATGCCATAGCCGTCGGCCAGCGCCATGCCGGGAATGACGATACCGGCATTAGCGATAAGGGCGAGGGTGACTACATTGAGTTTGAATTTCATCTTCTCGTCTCCTTAGCGCTGGAACAGTTTGCCAGATGGATGGTTAGAACCATGGATCTGGTTGTGACAGTTCAGACAGCTGCGACCACCGGTAAAGGCATTGCCACCCACGGTAGAACCTTGGTCAGTGTTGCCCATGTAAGCATTGCTGGCATGGCCATCGCTAGCGTGGCACTGCTGGCAAAGTTGCGGGGCGCGGGTCTTCAACATGCCCTCGTTAACACTGCCGTGCGGGTTGTGACAGGTAACGCAGTTTTCAGTTACGGGCGCATGTTCCCATAGCTTTGGGCCGCGTTTTTCTGCGTGGCACGAATAGCAGGTTTCGTTAACGCTGGGCTTGACCAGGTCCGAGTCCGACAGGGTACCGTGTGGATTGTGGCAATCGCTACAGACCATCTGCGCCCACTTCATCGGGTGAGAAGAGCGCTTGTTCATGTCGGCTTTTTGCTTGGTGTGACAGCTGGTACAGACTTCCATCTCTGTGTTCTTAGAGAGCACAGGATCTTTATCTGTGTGCACCGAGTGACAAGAGGCACAGGCAACATCGGCGTTGTCATGGTGACCGCCGTTCCAGGCCATGCGCTTGTCATCTTTGTGACAGCTCATACAGACACTGTTTTGCTTCTCGGCAGATAGGGTAGAGTCGGGACCGAAGGCGATCATCGGCTCGTTACCGCCGCGGTTATGCTTACCCATAGGGCCGTGGCAGGCTTCACATTGCAGGCCGGCCATCGGGCTCTTGCTCGAGTCGGCAGCGCCGTGTACGCCCTTGAACAGGTCCATGACCTTTTCAGACTTGCCGTGACACATGAGACAAGAGTCGGCGCCCTTAGGCGAGTATTGGCCTTCGGCGAACTTCTTGTCCAGGGTGGCTTCCACCTCGTCCGGGGTCATCTTGGCATCCCACTTGGACGCTACCGCGCCCTGGCTTATGCCCAGCGACAGCAGTGCCGCTGCCATCACCGCCGGAAACAGGCTTTTGAATTGATTTGTGATTTTCATAATAGGCATCCTAATTTGCACAAATGAGTCGTGAAAAGTGGGGGAGGTGACTCCCCCGGTTTTCAATTTGAGATGCGCAAATTACATCTTCACCGCAGTGTGATCTTCGATAACAGGTGCGTGGCAGAAGAAACAAGTTTCTAGCTGCGCCGCATCGTTAGCGACATCTTTAGCACCATTGATGATGGCACCTTGGCTTTCGGCGTGGGCCTTGACGCTATCGCTGGTGTGACAAGAAGTACAAGTCGCGGCGATAGGTGTGCTGTATTGGCCAGCAGCAGTTGCCAGGGCACCTTTAGCCTTGAAGGCGTCCAGGTTGAAGTCGTTGTGACACTGGGCACAATCTTTGATGATGCCTTGCTCGCCGTGTACCACGTGCAGCTTCATCTCCAGGGCACCCTTGTTCGCGCCGCCAGCGTATGTGCCGTCAGGAGTGTGACAGGCCACACAGGCGTCGACACCTATGATAGGCATGTCGTTGGCGTCTTTCGCGTGAGAGAGCTGCTCAGACAGGACGAAACCTGCATGGTGGCTACCCTTGTGCACTTCAAACTCTGTGGTGTGACAAGAGGCACAGGCGGTGAAGTTCACTGAGTCGACGTGACGCATGCTTGGCGCCTTGTCTGCTAGTGCGGCGAAGGCAAGGTCGGCTTTCATGCCGGTGTACTTGTCGGTGTCGCTACCGTCGAAGGCAGGATCGTCACAGTTGACGAACTCACCCTTGTCTGAGCACATTGCCCAGCCAACGAAGGTAAAGGCGGTCTCGCTGTCGATACCGTTGGCACCTAGCTTAAGATCTTTGCTAGTGGTGTAAACCAGTTTGCCATCTTCGACTAGAGCCTTGGCATCGACCACGCCATTCTTCACGGCGTTGATAGAGTCTTTACCGCCATAACCTAGGGTCACATTGTTAGGACCTACGTTAGTCACGATCTCGAAGCGCTGTACCATAGGTAGAATGGTGTTGATATCAACGGCGGCGCCGCTGGCATCGACCACTTGAACACTGATGGTGGCTGCAGTGCCTTCGGTGTTGATGGTTGACTCAACATTCAGGCCGTATTGGTCGATAAGGGCTTTCTTGTCGTTGCCAGCTTGGGTGTGCAGCTCGGCAGTCCAGCTCGCGTTATGACAGGCAACACAGTTGCTGTTGTCATTTTGCTGAGAGTGGCCTTTACCCGCCTTAAAGTCGATGTTGACGTGACAGCTAGTACAGGTTTCCATGGTTGGAATACGTGACCAGTTGCCCCACTCGGTGAGCTCGTCAGACTGAACGTGACAGGCTTGGCAGTTGTCCTGGACAATGTGGTGCGCAGTTTCGGCGCTCTGGTCCATGTTGCGGCCATACATCTTAGCGTCGTTATGGACGTTGTGGATCAGATGGTTAAAGGCAACTTGTGGCTTACCTTTCTCATCAGCCATCTCTTGGGTGTGACAAGAGACACAGGTCTCTACGCTGGTGTAGCTGTGGTAGATCTTCTGTCCTTCGGCGTGACAGCTGTTACAGCTGGCGGTTGAGACCACATTCTTGGTGTAGAGTGGCTCATAACCTTCGCCAGAGAAGTCTTCGGCGATCTCGGTTTGCGGCACCAGGGTGACGCCGTCGAGCAGTGTCGAGGCCTTGGCGACGATATTGTATCTTTGGGTCAGTTCTGAGTTGTAGCCTTCCACTTCGATGGTGAAGGTGTAGTTACCATTCTTGTGGTCGGTGAAGGCTTTTTGTGAGCCGATATATTGCCATTCGGCGGCATTACCTGCACCGGTCGCGCCTTGTGGCAGTAGCTGAACCACTTTTTTCACTTCAAGATCTTTCAGACCGATAACAGGAAGATCTTCCTGGTTGGTCGCAAAGACTGTGATTGTGGGTGTGCCGTTGTCGTATTCAACCTTGGTGACATCAAGGTGAAGTACTTCAATGGCATCGGCTGCTGGGCCGCCTGGATTGCCAGGATTACCATCACTACCGTCGCTGCCACCACAACCAGTGAGAGCCATGGAGACGGCACCTGCTGCGAGTAGCAGCTTAAATTTATTATTTTGTACGTTCATCATTTTTTCCCTGCATAGGTTTGGCATCGTCTTAAGTGCATGGCCATTGATTGCGCCGGTTCTCAGTTATAAGTTGTGCGACCTAAGTCAATGCTGGAAATAGAAATCCCCAAGGAAATGCTAACGTAACAAGCGGCTAAAATCTGCCTGACTGAGTCTAATGTGTGACCGAGATCTTTCTATTTCTAAAGGGGTAGCCCGACGGGCGGAGAATGGGGCGGATTGGGCGAAAAAATGTTGCAAAATGAAACAGTTTTGCGATTTTTGTTCTTATTTTAGCGTTCACTGTTCTACAGTAAAAACAAAGGGAGGCGAGTGCCTCCCTTCTAGGTAGATGTCGACCCACTAACCTTGAGAGTTAGTGGGTCAAACCTACTAGTGACCGTGCAGTTCCATCACCTTTTCAGGTGTGTGACAGGTCTTACAGGTTTCTGCTGCGCGAGTACGTACGTCATCGGCATCAACACCGTCTAAGATACCGCCGTTGGTCTCGATGTGAGACTTGGCTGCATCGCTCAGGTATTTCTGGTGACAGCTCATACAAGCACCTGCATCGGAAGATACCCAGATGTCTTCACCTGTTAGCAGGTTGCCATAGCGCCATGTACGTTCAGGAGCGCGGCCCAGTTCGATACCGCCGTCTGTGTGACAGGTCATACAGTCGGTTTTCACAACAGTGCTAGAACCTACGCCAGCATACTTGAGGAAGTGACCCTCAGCTTCGTGCGCCTTGTAGGCGTAGCTGGTTGGTTTCTTCGCATTTGGATACTGCTCGCTGGCGTTAGCCTTAGTGGTCTTGTCAGAGGTATGGCAAGTCTGACAGTTGTAACCATTGTTGTAGTGATGGTTTTCCTGGTTGTGACAGCCCTGACACTTGGTTGGGTCAATGATGTCACGACGCTCGGCAGGTGTTGCGCTGTCGTCGATGGCGCCATCTTTCCAGACGAAGTGCATCGCTTCTTGTTTAGCTTCTACCTTACGTACGCCTTCGGTCGCACAGGCGGTAGGCTTAATCTCGGCAACGCCATAGCCACCGTTGTTAAAGCAGACTTTCAGCGCTGACCAGAGCTCGAAGGTCTTGCCGTTGGCATCGGCAGGTAGATCAAACTTAGTACCGGTTAGGGTGTAAGTCTTAGTCTCGGCGTTGTAAACCCCTTCTTCTAGGGCGATACGACGATTGCTATAAGAGGCATCGCTGTAGGCAGGGAAGTCTTTGTCGATATCCCAGGCCACAACCACACGAGATTTTGGATCTAATAGCTCGCCATCCAGGGCGGCGCCATCGGCACCCAGTACCTGTACGTCGAAGACGAACTTACCATTAGCATCAACACCTATGTTGCTGAACTTAACGCTCATCGCCTCGGCATCTTGGTAGGCTTTCAGTACGTCGCCATGACGCTTGAAGGCGCTACCTGTGCCGCCGTATGGTTCGGTGCTGTTGTGACAGGCCATACAGTCTGTGCTGCTGTGGTGAGAAGATGGTTTCTCGCTGTGACAGGCGATACAGGCTGTGTTGCTCAAGTCTGCCTTGTAAAGGTCGGCATTTGCCGGTGCATTGCTGCCCTCGACGTGACAGGCGCTACAATCGGCCGCTGGTTTTTGTGGGAACATCACCTTGCCGTAGTCATGTACGCCGCCGCCATAGCCGATCACCTTGTAAGGTGCTGGCACCTGGTTGCCGTCGGCATCATAGGTGTGACGTTCTTCACCACGGTGAATGGCGTGGATCATGTAAGTGAAGTCGACGCTGTTGCCGGTTTCTGGATCGCCAGAGGTGGCGGTGTGGCAAGAGGCGCAGTTTTCGATGTTGATACGACGGCCACCGTGCAGCGCCAGACTCTCTGGCTGGTGACAGGTGTAACAGGTTTCGATAGCAACCACGTTGCGGGTTTGAATGCCTTCGGTCGCGCCACTAGAAGGTTGAAAATCATAGTTGGCGTTAGCCGTAACGCTAGGTTGTTCCAGTTCGAGCGTAATACGCTGAGTCGCATCGGCGTCATAGGTCACAGTGACAGGTGAGGTGACGTTGGCAATGTTGGTCTGGAAGGTATAGGTGTAGCTACCATCTTCGTTGTCGACCAAGCAGTCGTCGCACTTGGCGGCCTGCTCTACGTTGGCTTGGAACTGGTTAGACGGATTGATGTCGGTATCGCCCTCAGGTACCCAGTCTGGGTTAGGCGCTTTCTCGCTATTGATGTAGGCCTGCCATTGGAAGCCGCGATCGGCGGTTTCGCCATCAGCTTTGGTTTCAACCACATGGGTCAGCTGCGCGACACCAAATCTCAGGTCGTGGTCTTTGGTGAGCCCAAGTACGGCAACGCCGTTTGCATCTTGAAGCTTGAAGTCGACCGTGACTTTACCTGCGTCGATTGTCGCATTGGTAAAGGTTGCCTGAAGGGTAGGTGTAGTGTCGATGTTGACACCAATGACGCCGTCCTTACCATCTTCGCCATCTTTACCGTCGCTGCCGCAACCGGATAAGGCGAGAGAGAGAAGTCCGGCACCTAATACAGCTTTTGTCGCTGCATTAACATTGAACTTTTTCATCATGATTATTCCCTGCAATAGTTTTAATCATCACTAATTGATTGTTCTTCAATAAAAACAAGCACTGAAATTGAGAACAGTATTTGTTTTGTCTACTGAAAACACCCGCTTAGTGTGTGGAATTAATTTCCACCTCTAAGGCTATCGAAATGGCAACTTTTTAGCAGGTGTTTCAGTCTGCTTATGTGATTGAGATCTGACTATTTCTTTAGAGGTAGGTAAAAAAATGCATTTTTGGTGAAATTTTCATTTTCACTTAAGAAAGTCAGCCAGTTAAATCACATCCTGTTAATTTGCTGTAGCCGAAAATGTGGCGCCTTTGGGGGTATGTAGACCCTGTGTTTCTTTGAGTTTGCTCCATGCGCACCCGTGGTCTTGCGGCAGATGGGAGCGAAAGTGGAACAGAAAGCGGCGATAAAAAAAGAGCGCCAGGCATGGCCTGACACTCTTAGCTTATTTTAAATGGGTCTTTAAAACAGTGGCGTCTGTTTTAGTTTTGCTTGTGCAGCTCGGCGACCTTCTCTGCGCTGTGGCAGGTGAGGCACGACTCGCTGTTTAGCATGGCCGCTTCATAGCTGCCGGCAACGACGCCGCCCATACTCTCGATGTGAGACTTGGCCGCATCTTTACCACCGCCGATCTCGTAGCTCGATGAGACGTGGCAAGAGGCGCACACACCGGCCTGTGGGCTGGAGTAGCTGGCATCGCCCTTGTTCCAGCGCATCGGTGTTGAGCGTGCATTCTCTAGACCGAAGTTGAGATCGCTGTGACAGGCAGAGCAGTTGGCGCTGCTGACCAGTTGATGCACATCGGCGCGGCCATGGGCCTTACCGAAGGTGCCGTGAACGCGCACCACTAGGCTGTTGTAGTCACCGGCTTCGTGACACTGGGCACAGGTGTGTACGTCGGCGTTGCGGTAGTGCGCCGCACCCTTACGGGCCACCATGTCGTTGTTGTGACAGCTTGCGCAGTTGTCATAGTCCACGGCGCTGGCACGCACTGCACCTGGTGTTCCATCAAGCTTAACGAACTCTGTCTTAGCCGCGTTGGCGCTTAACACGCCGGCGCAGTTGCCTTCGCCGTCAAGTTCAACCAAGGTGGAAGACTTGTTCTTAAAGCAGGTGCTAAAGCTTGAGGTGATCGCCAGATCGGCCCCATTGGCAATAACCTCGGCCAGTGAAGGTAGGCCATAGTTAGGCTTAGACGCATCGACGGTCACGGTATAGCTGCCATCAGGATTCGCGGTTGCACTACCACTGGTGCGCGCCGCCAGGTAGGCGTCAGGTTTAACCGCATCGACGGCGTTAACGTACACGGTAACGCGCGGTACATGTAGGCTGGTAACCGCCTCTTCACCCTTATTCAGGTTAAGGGTAAAGCTTAAGGTCGCGCTGGTTTCATCCCAGGCGATTTGGCTGTAGCTTGCACCGACTAAGATACCGGCCTGTGACGCGGCCTGGCTGCTGGCCTGCTCGTGGCCGGCGAAGTGACGGAAGGCGCCGCCGCGGGTAATGCCATCTTGGCTGCTGTGACAGGTGACACAACCTACCATGGTTGCGCCATCTTCACCCGGCGCCACCAGGCTGCTGCCCTTGTGGTATTCGCCATGACAGCTCTGACAGCTGGTCACATCTTTATCGCCAAACCAGGCGAGGGCGTGAGCGGTCAGGCCTTCGGGCAGCGTTTCTTCTGTGGTGGTGTAGCTTACGTGACAGCTTTGACAGTTGGCTGTCGAGGCCGGGAAGTTAAGCTCGGCCTTAGGATTGCCTTCGCTATCGAGCGCCGCACCATCAAACTCATAGGTAAAGGCTGGGTTGTTGGCATTGGCGATAACCGAGTTGAACTTGGCCAGCTCGCGGCGATCACCCTCTGTGATGCCTGTGTGCACGGCGTGAACCAGTCCCTTGATGGAGCCATCAAAGTTAAATTCGACCGTGTTGCCTTCGCCATCGATACCTGAGCCGCTGTACTGTGTATAGTCTGTGTGGCAGAAACCACAGCCGTCGGCGGTATTACCATAGTTGCCGTGGCGGATATGATCCTGACCTACGTGACAGCTGATACAGGTATCCATCTCCAGCACTTTCTTAGGCGAAGAGACTGACTGCTCGGTCAAAGGATCCCAGTAGTAGGCTTCGACATTCTTTAGCTTGTTCTGTCCCACACCATAGGTGATCAGGTAGATACCATTGATACGGTTGGCATCATAGTCGTAGTCCAGGCCATTGGTGTCTATGATCTCTGGCGCCGTAACCCTATAACGGCCTTCGCCTAGGTAGCTCAGGCAGCTCAGTCCTTCCGGGCAGTCACGAGTTGGACGCCAGTTGTTGGTGCCCGTCATAGGTACGCCGTTCTTGCTGGCGTTGCGGTAAGAGAGCCAGATCTCCTCGTCGCCATCGGCGCGGCCGGTGACCTGGGTGCCATCTTCCAGGCTGTAGGGTGTGAATGCCTCGCTGCGTGTGCCCATACGACCGAAGGCGATGCGTAGTGGGTCGGTGAGCGCCTCTAATCCTGTGACGGCGACGCCATTAGGATTGGTCAGGCTAAATTCGAAGCTTAGGGTCTTGGCCGCCGCGTCATAGCTGGCGCTTTCTATCTTTGTTTGGACCGCAGTCGCGCTGTTGATATCGACCGCGATTTCACCAGGCTTGCCATCTTCACCATCTTTTCCATCGCTGCCGCCACAGCCGACCAGCGCCAGAGACAAGGCTCCGACACCGAATGCTGCTTTGACTGCGGTACTGATTGAATACCGTTTCATCATTTTTCCCCTGCATGAGAATGAGAGTGATCTCAATTTTTTCTTTTTTGGTATGAACAAGGTGGCCAGAGTTATTGCTATTGCCTCAACAACTTGGCGGCACCTTAGGGGCCATATTACTTAAAAGGGGGTAGGTGCAACGGCCCACTTGGCGCAAACGTGAAGCGGATCCATTAAGCTTGGTGGAAATTGATAAACTTGTTAAATCTATTGTTTTACAGTGGCTTACAAATATCGAGTAGGGGCGTTTTCTCTTGGGAGGCCTAAAAATAAGCCTTTTCTTAAATAAAGCTTAATCGGCAGGGGATTTTTTCACCGCAGTTTTGATCTAACGCAAGCATAGGCGCTGGGAAACCGATCCATTTTGCCGATGAAATTCCCGGGTTTGTGGGCCTGATGTTATTATTTTGTGAAATATGCGACTGAGTGGCGCGGCATATGGCGTTATGCATTGATGGCATGCATAGGTGTAGGGCGATAAAAAAGGAGGCTGCAGCCTCCTTTTATCCAGTGTTTCGCTCACCATCTTTTATAGTAGCGATGCTACTCTAGGTGAATGCCTAACAGCTGAGTCGGCGTATGGCAGGTGGCGCAGGTCTCTGCCGCCCGGGCGCGCACATCGTCTGCGTCCATACCGTCTAAGATACCGCCGTTGGCCTGGATATGGGCCGCACCAGAATCCTTAAGGTATTTCTGGTGGCAACTCAGGCAGGCGCCGGCATCGGATGAGACCCAGATATCGATGCCTGTGGTGGTATCGCCATAGCGCCAGACGCGATCGCTTGCGCGGCCAAGTGTGATGCCATCATCGGTATGACAGGTGAGGCAGTCTGTCTTGAGCACTGTGCCCGACTGCACGCCGGCATACTTGAGATAGTGACCCTCTGCCTCGTGGGCCTTAAAGGCGAAGCTGGTGGGGCGACGTCCGCCCGGATAGCTGTCGTCGCCGCTGGTAGTCTTGTCTGAGGTATGACAGGTCTGACAGTTATAACCATTGTTGTAATGGTGATTCTCCTGGTTGTGACAGGTCTGACACTTGCTGGTATCGACGATGGTGCGGCGCATGGCCACCTGGCCATCTTCGGCAACGCCTGTGCCGGACCAGACGAAGCGATAGGGCGCCTCTTTAACGGCTACCGAGCGGGTATCATCGCTACAGGCGGTCATCACCACATCGGCAACGCCATAGCCGCCGTGGTTGAAGCAGACCTCAATGGCAGACCAGAGCTCGAAGGTCTTGCCCGCTGCATCCATTGGCATGTCGAAGCTGCTGGCCACTATGGTGAAGGTCTTGTTGGCATCGTCATAGGTGCCTTGGGACAGTCTGAAGCGACGATTGCTGTATGAGGCATCCGTGTAGGCCGGGTAGTCCTTGTCCACATCCCAGGCGACCACGACGCGGGTGCCAAGCTCGATAAATTCGCTGGCTACCGGATTACCGGCAGAGTCGGTTACCTGGAGATCAAATTTCAGCTTGCCGTCGCCATCCAGGCCTATGTTGCTGAAACTGACGCCCATGGCCTGGGCCAGCGAGTAGGCCTTTAGCACGTCGCCATGGCGCTTCTCGGCGTTGCCTGTGCCCGGATAGGTATCCGTGGCGTTGTGGCAGGCGACGCAGTTGGTGCTTGAGTGATTCTGCGATGGTTTCTCGGTGTGACAGCTGATACAGGCGACGCTGGAGTTATCTGCCTTAAACAGGGCGGCGTCGCTTGGGGCGCCGTCGCCCTCTTTGTGACAGGCGGCGCAGTTGGCTGCTGGCTTCTGCGGGAACATCACCTTGCCATAGTCGTGCAGGCTGCCGCCAAAGCCCACTATCTTATAGGGGGCGGGTACAATCCCTTCAGGCGTGCTGGTGACCCTGTCCTGACCCTTGTGGATGGCATGGATCAGATAGGTAAATTCGATGCTGTTGCCGCTCTCGGGATCGCCTGAGGTCGCGGTATGACAGCTGGCGCAATTCTCGAGGCTGATGCGGCGGCCACCGTGCAGGGCTAGGCTCTCCTCCTGGTGGCAGTTAAGGCAGGTCTCCTTACTCACTACATTACGGGTTTGAATGCCGTCGGTCGACCCCGAAGAGGGCTGCCAGTCATGGTGGGCGTTGGCGGTCGCCTGGGGTAGCTTCAGCTCCAGGGTGACCCTGTGGGTGTTATCGCCATTGTAGGTGATGGCCAAAGGCTCTGTGACATTGGCGATGTTTTGCTGAAATTTATAGGTGTAGCTGCCATCGAGGTTATCTGTCAGGCAGTCTTCGCAGGCACTGGCCGCCTCGACATTGGCCTGATATTGAGGCGAGGGGTTAAGGCCTGAGGTGTCATCTGGCAATGACCCCGGTTGTCTTAGGCTGTTGATGTAGGCCTGCCACTGGTAGCCGCGATCGAAGCTTTGGCCATCAATCGTCTCTGTTACCTGGGCCAGCTGGGCGATGCCGAATCTGAGATCATAGTCTTTGGTCAGGCCGAGTACGGCCACGCCGTTGGCATTTTCCAGTTTAAAGGTCACGCTGACCTGGCCATCTTCTACCGATGCCTGGGTAAACTGGGCCATCACGCTTGGGGTATCAGTGATGCTGACCCCTATTACCCCGTCGGGGCCGTCTTTACCATCCTTACCGTCGCTACCACAGCCCAGTAGCAGCGCGCTGCAACTCAGGGCGATGAGGCTCCATTGATTCACCTTCTTCTTCATATCCATCATAGTGCCTTCCATTTCAGTCAATCTCTCAATGCGTTGTCGAATCGGCGCCAGTGGCCTGGCGCCTTGTCCGGTTTATTTGATGGGATGCACGCTCAGCACATCGGCATCGGCGCCTTGTCGGTGACAGGTGCTGCAGCTCTCGGTGCCTGCGGTGGCATCGGACAGGGTGCCGCTGAATACTGCGCCTTGCTGGATCATATGGTTCTTGTTGGTCTCGCTGCTGTGGCAGTCGCTACAGATGGCGGCCGTCGGGCTGGTATAGCTGCCATCGTCTATGGCCAGCGGTTTCACACCGGGATCCAGCGGCAGGGCGACCGAGAGCACGCCATCTCTGTCGGCGTGACACTGGGCGCAGTTACCTATGTTGCCCGGGTAGTTGATCCCTTCGAAACCGACGCGCTGGCCGCTATGAATGCCGTGGATAAGATGCTTGAAGTCCGCCGTGGTGAGGGACGGATTGTCCGCAGCCTCGGCCTGCATGTTGGGGTTGTGACATAGCTGACACTGACCCTCAAGATCGTTGCGCGAACCGTGGAAATTCAGCTGTTGATCCCCGTGGCAGCTACCGCAGGTGTCGTTGCTGACCACTACGCGGCGGCCGCTATCGCTTAAGGCCTCTGTGGCGAAGAAACGATGGCTGGATTTGATCACCACTTCGCTGTTGGCCTCATCACTACAGGCGCCCAGTACGCCGTTGGCGGCGCAGACTCTGCCTTGAATCGCTAGCGTGCCTTTATCCATCTCGCTACCAGCGGGGACCGTCAGCCCGGCTATCTGATAGTCGAAGCTGCCGTTGCTGCCGGAGATAGGCGCGGTTTCATGCACACGTATGGAGCGCGCCGAGCGGGTGGCATAGTCGAAGCTGGTGCCCCAGTTGGCGTAGACGCGAAGGTCGGAGACGAAATCGAGTTGGTCGGCGCTGGCTGTGTAGGGTTGACCCGTCGCAGGATTTTCCAGCGTTAGGGTGAATGAGACGGTATCGCCGCTGCGCATCGCTTTGGTGATCACTGGCTTAAATTGTGCCAATGCCTGGGCGTTGCCGCCGTCGTTGTGGACGCTGGCGGTCCAATCCGGGTTGTGACAGGCGACGCAGTTGGCGTTGTTGAGCTGCGCCGGATGGCCTTCACCCTTCTTGAAGTCGATATAGGTATGACAGGCGCCACAGGCCTCCATGGTGGGTACCCGTGCCCAGTTCATCTGCTCGCTTAGGGTCTCATCTTCGGCATGACAGGTCTGGCAGTTTGCCAGCGAGCCGGGGAAGCCGGTCAGATGTTTGCCGTGGATCATCTGCGGAAAGATGTTATCTGGATTGCTGACGCGATCGGCATTGTGACAGGTCACGCAGGTCTCAATCTGGTTATAGTTACCGCGATGAAAGGCCAGATCGCTGTGACAGCTGTTGCAGGTTTCTATCTTGATCAGGTTACGTGTGTAAACCGGATCGCTGCTGGCGCCGTCTTTGTCACCCTGCCAGTCGAAGTGCTGGTTGGTGATGGGCAGGCTGGTGCCGTCGGCCAGGCTGTCGCCGCCTAGCTTAACCACTATGCGCTGGGTGGCGCCGGCCTGGTAGCCGACATCGTTCAAGCCGTCGAAGGCGGCGCTAAAGGTGTAGCTGTAGCGGCCATTCTTAAGATCCACATACTCCCCAGGGCAGCTGTCGTTGCAGCTCTCCGAGGTGAAGTATTGCCATTGGGAGGCGTTGCCCGCATTGGTGTAGCCCTGGGGCAGCAGCTGAGCGGCAATAAAGGTGGCGCTTGGGATCCCTACTACAGGTTCGTCATCCTGATTGGTGACGCGGTAGTTCACCGTGGCAACGCCTGATTGCATCTGCACGGGATCGAAGCTGACCACTAAGGTGTCGATCACCATGGCTGGTGGGCCGCCGGGCTCGCCAGGATTACCGGGTTTACCATCATCGCCGCCACAGGCGGAGAGTAGCGAAACTAGCCCAAACAGGGCGGCATAATGGAAAGTTTTGTTCATCTTCATCATCGCTTCCTTGGCATAGGGGGCGCCTGAGTTACAGCTGGTAACTCAGGGTCACTCCAAAGTAGTGGGCGTTGTAATCATGGCTGAGGTCACCGAAGGTCAACACGTTGGGGATGCTGTCTGGCATCAGGTTGTCGTTGGCCCAGTCGGCGTCTTGGTATTGCTCGAAGATCCAATCCAGCCGCAGCCCCAGGCTCTCGCTGAGATTAAAGTCGGCGAAGGCGTTGAGATTGTGCCGGGTGGCGTAATAGCTGCCGTATGGGCTGTGCAGACCCTGGCTGACCTCTGTGTCGCTCTGGCCGTCGCTATAGCTGTAGTTGAGGCCTAGTCGCAGACGGTTCTCCATCAGGGCGTTGTAATCGAACCCGGCACCGATAAGGGTCGCCTTATCCTTGGTGGTGGCAAACCAGTTGGGACTACCGAAGTTGTTGCTGCCCGCCTGATCGCTGTCGCGCCAATCCTGATTGACGAAGGCGCTGAGGTTAATCTGCTCATTCAGGGCATAGTTGGCGGAGAGATCATAACCCTGGCTATCGACTTGGGGCAGGCCTATCTGGGTGTCTGTGTAGTCATCCTGCATCAGGTGCAGGTTGAGCGTGGCGCTGAGTGCCTCGCCGCTAAAGCTGGTGTAGAGGCCATAGCGCTGGCGCTCACGATCGGCCAGATAGCTGCGCCTTAACAGCTGGTTGTTGGGGCGATTGCTGACGCTCGATCCCAGATATTCGCTGCCGCCGCGATCCTCAAACTCGGCCTTGAGCCAGGCCTGCCATTGGGAGGAGAGCCGATAGTGGAGCTTGGCCGTAACATCTGATGTCTGCAGGCTGTCGCGGTCGAGGGCGTTGTAGTTGTTGTGCTCATACTGGTATTGCAGATCCAGATAGAGGCTGCGGGTAAAGCGGTACTTGGCTCCCAGATTCGCCTGTTGACGGGTTCGGTCATAGGCCTGATTAACCTTATCGCCGCTGTAGTAGCTGTCGGTAATGATCTGCGGGTAACTCATTATCTCAGACTTGTTGTCGCGATCGCGATAATCGTAGCCGGCCCTAAGGCTGAGCTCTGGGGTGAGACGCCCGAGATACTTAAGCTTCATCTCCAGCAGATCTACCTGGCCGTCGAGATTGGTCGCAGGCAGCATGGGGGAAGGGCCGTTGATGGTGGCCGGCAGATACGCCTGATCTTGGGTCATGCGGCTAAAACCCAGATGCATCAGCACCTGCTGACCCGGGGCGGAGAATTGGCTGTGGGCCGCGACGCGATAGGCCTTGTTATCGGGCGCTACAGCGCTCTGGCCATAATAGGCGGCGCCGAAGGTGGGGCTGAAGGCCGATTGCCAGTGCAGGGCATTGATATCGTTCTTGTAATGACTGAGCTCGGCATCTATGCCAGTCAGCCACTGATCGCCACGAAAGTAGAGTTTGCCTTCGATGCGATCGCTCTTGTCGTCGACGCGCTCGGCCAGCATGGTGCTGTTGGTGAGCAGATTGGCGCTGGCGCGGCGATTGCCCTGCCGTTGCTCATGTTGATAGCCGAGGCTTGCCTCGTAGAAGCTGCCGGTATAGGCTGCGTCGAGACGGTAGCGGTCACGGGTGATCTTAAGCTCACTCGCCATAAGGCTATCGTTTAGGCTGCTCATCTGATCGGTTGTGGCGGCGCTCTGCCATTGGCTGGGGAGCTGCCAACTAGCGGCCGTTAGTCGATAGGGGGTTAGCGCCGCGTTATTGTCGAAGCGGGCAAAGCCTCGATAGCTGGCGGCAATCTCGTACTGACCCTTGCGCCCTGTGGTTAGGCTGGCCGAGCCGGCGTCATAGCCTAGGCGGTCTGCCTTAAATTGGGTCTGGTAGCCAGAGGCTTTCTTGTGGGTTAGATCTGCCTCTAGGCTCGCCACGGCACCATCTGTGTCTGTGCCCGTGGTGTTACCAAAACGGCTATCGCCGCCGTCGTTATAGGCGACGCCGACGCCTATCTCGCCAGTGGTTGCATCTTTGACCTCACAGCGTTGGCATTTCCAGGCATCCATCTTCACCTTGCTGCGATTGGCGGAGGATAGATCGTAGCCCTGGGCCGATGCCAGGCTGCTGAGGATTGAGAGGGTCAGCAGGCTGAGTGGCCAAGCGCGTGTTTGAGTCCCTTTAAGTCTGTTCATCGCTATGCTCCCTCATTAACGTTGCAGTAGTTTGCCCGATGGATGGTTAGAGCCATGCACCTGGTTGTGGCAGTTGAGGCAGCTTTGGCCGCCGTTGAAGGCATTAGGGCTGTTGGCAAATACCGGATTAGCGGCGTGACCGTCGCTGGCGTGGCACTGCTGGCAAAGCTGAGGGGGCTTGGCGATCAACATGGCCTCGTTGACCGTGCCGTGGGGATTATGACAGTTGGCGCAGTTGTCGGTGACCGGTGCATGCTCCCACAGCTTAGGCCCACGTTTCTCGGCATGGCAGGCGTAGCAGTTGTCGTTGATGCTCATCTGCTTCAGGCTGGCCTCGCCCAGACCGCCGTGGGGATTGTGACAGTCGCTACAAACCATCTGCTGCCACTTGAGTGGGTGGCTGCTGCGCTTGTGTAAGTCGGCCTTTTGTTGGGTATGACATGTAGTGCAGACGGCGACCTCCTGGCTCTTATCGCTAATGGGGTCATGCCCAGTGTGCACCTGATGGCAGTCGCTACAGGCAACATCGGCATTGTCGTGATGATTGCCGCTCCAGCCCATACGCTGGTCGTCGTTATGGCAGCTCATGCAGACGCTGTTTTGTTTCTCGGCTGGCACGGGTGAGTTGGCGCCGAAGGTGATCATAGGCTCCTTGCCGCCGCGATTATGTTTGCCCATGGGGCCGTGGCAGGCTTCGCACTGCAGGTCGGCCATGGGCGAGCCTTTTACCTGGGGATTGCCATGCACGCCGTCAAATAGCGCCATGACGGTTTGGTTCTTGCGATGGCACATGAGGCAGCTATCGGCGCCCTTGGGGGAGTATTGACCTTCGGCGAATTTGCTATCGAGGATCTTCTCCACCTCCTCGGCGGGCATCTCGTCCCAGGGGGTTGCCTGAGCGAGCAAACTAAAGAGAGGGTATAGCGCGAGTAGGGCCGTTAGCCTAAGGGCACGCAGCCAAGTCGATTCCTTTTTCATCATCATCCATCCAAGCACAGTGTGGCGTTTAGTTGTTATCTTTATGAATTACTAATTTACCAAAGCTAAATAATAGGCAAGATTTGTGACGAATGTGTAAATTTTGTGGCGATAAATAATGGGTAAAAATGAAGTATTTGAGCGAATTAGCACTTTATGTGAGCTAGATCACGTTGCACCCGTGAGTTGGGACGTAGAATTGCTCGCCAATGAAAATGGTTCTCATTTGATAATCTCGTTTACTGATTGAGATATCTGTCACATAATATAAAATACAATTGAAAATTATTATCGTTTCCAATCATAAATATTGATCTAGATAAAGTTATTGGAAGCCTTGCTCCGTTAGAATCTGGTGTAGTTCAGATTTATCGAGACCTGAAAAGGTAGAGTTGCAATATGAAATTAAGCGAATTAAAGCCTGGCGATAGCGCAGTGATCTCCGAGGTTGGCCAGATTAGCCTGCCTGCGGTGGTGAAACGCAAGCTTTTATCTATGGGGATCACCCCCAACACCTCTCTGACCCTGTTACGACGCGCCCCACTGGGCTCGGGATTAGAGTTAGCCATTCGTGGCAGTAAGTTATGCATGCGTAAGGACCTGGCTGAAGTAATTGAGGTGGAGCTGGCTCATGGCTAAACAATTTCATTGTGTGACCGTTGGTAACCCTAACGCGGGCAAGTCAACACTCTTTAATGCGCTAACCGGTGCCAACCAGCAGGTGGGTAACTGGTCTGGGGTGACGGTAGAGAAGAAGACAGGGGCCTTTACCCTTAACGATACCCAGGTGCTGCTGACGGATCTGCCTGGAATTTACGATCTGCTGCCCGCCGGTAGCAGCTGCGATTGCTCTCTCGACGAACAGATTGCCCAGCAATACCTGGCCGAGGCGCAGATGGATGGCATCATCAACCTGGTCGATGCCACCAACATAGAGCGTCACCTGTATCTGACGGTGCAGCTGCGTGAGCTTGGCATTCCTATGGTGGTAGTGATCAATAAGATTGACGCGGCCAAGGCCCATGGGATCGAGGTCGATGTCGACAAGATGAGTCAGCAGCTAGGCTGCCCAGTGATCGCCGTCTGCTCTCGCGATATGAATGATATCAAGCAGGTACAGGCCCAGGTGGTCGACCTGTTAGATGGTAAGGTTTCCGAGGCGCCTCTGGTGTTGGATTACGATGTTGAGATCGAGGCGGGTATTAAGGCGCTGTTTGAGCGTGATAGCCAGCTGAGTCGTGGCCGCGCCCTGGCGATGATGGGTAACGGTCTTGGCTGTGGCCAGTGTAAGAATGGTCAGATGCTGTCTGAGGTGTCCCAGTGCTCCGAGCGCTTAGCGGCCCAGGGTAAGGATATCGAGATCATGGTGGCCACCACACGTTTCGATTTCGTGCAGCAGGTTTTTAACCAATCGGTGAAAGACAGCGATCAGCTTACCCTGAGCGACCGTCTCGATAAGCTGGTGTTACATCCCATCGCAGGTGTCCCGGTATTCCTGTTCGTGATGTACCTGATGTTTATGTTCAGTATCAATGTCGGTAGCGCCTTTATCGACTTCTTCGACATCACGGCCGGCGCCCTGTTTGTCGATCATCTCGGCGCTCTGATGAGCAATATCGGTGCCCCAGCCTGGTTGGTGACCATAGTTGCTGGCGGTATGGGCCAGGGTATCCAAACCGTAGCCACCTTTATTCCAGTGATCGCCGCGCTCTTCCTAGCGCTTTCGGTGCTGGAAGGCTCAGGTTACATGGCACGCGCCGCCTTCGTGGTCGATGGCCTGATGCGTCGTATCGGTCTGCCGGGTAAGGCGTTTGTGCCTATGATCGTCGGTTTCGGCTGCTCGGTACCTGCCATCATGGCGACCCGTACCTTAGGCAGCGAGCGTGAACGTATCGTGACAGGAATGATGGCACCCTTCATGTCTTGTGGTGCGCGTCTGCCGGTTTATGCCCTGTTTGCGGCGGCCTTCTTCCCCGAGTCGGGTCAGAACCTGGTATTCCTGCTCTATATCATAGGCGTATTAGCCGCGGTAGGGACGGGCTTATTGTTACGTTCAACCTTGCTTCCCGGCAGCAGCAGCGCCGTGGTGATGGAACTACCTAACTACGAGAAGCCGAAGCTTAAGGCGGTGATGGCCAGAACCGGCAAGCGTACCAAGAGCTTTATTCTGGGCGCGGGTAAGACAATTGTTATCGTGGTAACCCTGCTTAACTTCATCAACGCCATAGGTGTCGATGGCAGCTTCGGCCACGAGGATAGCTCTGAGTCTGTGCTGAGTGTGGCGAGCCAGAAGGTTACCCCGCTCTTCTCGCCAATGGGCATAGAGCAGGATAATTGGCCAGCAACCGTGGGTATCATCACAGGTATCTTCGCCAAAGAAGCCGTAGTCGGCACTCTGAACAGCCTCTACTCGACCGCGAGCGGTGAAGATGAAGCCTTGGCGCCACTGTCTGAGAGCTTTAGCGAAGCCTTGGCGACCATCCCTGAGAACCTGTTTGGCATCGCGCCTGAAGATCCGCTGTCTATCTCTGTAGGTGACATTCAGACCATTGAGACGGCTTCGAGTGAGCTGGACGTAGATACCTCGACCTTCAGCGCGCTGCAGAGCGGTTTCAGCGGTGTGACGGCAGCCTTTGCCTACCTGCTGTTTATCCTGCTCTATACGCCGTGTGTGGCGGCCATGGGCGCTCTAGTGGGTGAGTTTGGCCCTCGCTGGGCAACCTTTGCAGCAACCTGGACCCTGGGTCTGGCCTATGGCACAGCGACCGTCTTCTATCAGGCGATGACCTTTGCGGCGCACCCGCTGCAGTCTGGCCTGTGGATCGCCTTCTTCCTGGTCGCGCTGGTGGTCTTCTACCTCTGGCTAAAGCGCAAGGGACAGCGTGCTCAGACTATTATTCCGGTGATCAATGTGGTGACCGAGTAGATTTAAGCCTGATGTAAAACAGCTTGTTAAACCGAGAAAAGCAGCGATAAGTCGCTGCTTTTCTGTTTTTGCGCTAAATCATGGTAGTTTTTGCGATTTGGCCGTTGTAACGAAGCGAAATCTGTAGGAATATGCAGGTTTTCTCCCATTAGTCTCGAGCGGCACCTGTGCGCCCGATGAAATAGAGTTCGCAAAGAGGATTTCCATGAGTCATGTGGACACCGAAGTACGTCCAAGTAACTTCATTCGTAACATCATAGATGAAGATTTAGAGAGCGGTAAGCACACCCGTGTGCACACTCGTTTTCCGCCCGAGCCAAACGGCTATCTTCATATCGGTCACGCAAAATCGATCTGTTTGAACTTCGGTTTGGCGCAGGACTACAAGGGGCTATGTAACTTACGTTTTGATGATACCAACCCTGAGAAAGAGGATATCGATTACGTTAACTCTATTCAGGCCGACGTACATTGGTTAGGTTTCCAATGGGATGGTGAGATCCGTTACTCGTCGAACTATTTCGATCAGCTGCACCAATACGCGGTAGAACTTATCAACAAGGGACTGGCTTATGTCTGTTTCCTCAATGGTGAGCAGACCCGTGAATACCGTGGCACCCTGAAAGAGCCGGGTAAGAACAGTCCCTATCGCGATACCTCTGTCGAAGAAAACCTTGAGCTGTTCGAGAAGATGCGCAAGGGCGAATTCAAAGAGGGCGAATGTGCACTCAGGGCCAAGATCGATATGGCGTCCCCCTTTATGTGTATGCGCGACCCTGTGATCTATCGTATCCGTTTCGCCCATCACCATCAGACAGGCGACAAGTGGTGCATCTACCCTATGTATGATTTCACCCACTGTATCTCTGATGCGCTGGAAGATATCACTCATTCGCTCTGTACGCTGGAGTTCCAGGACAACCGCCGTCTGTATGACTGGGTGCTGGATAACCTGGACGATTTCCAGGCGCCAAACCGTACCCGTCAATATGAGTTCTCTCGCCTGAACCTGGAATACACCCTAATGTCGAAGCGTAAGCTTAACGATCTTGTGGTGCGTGGTCTGGTTTCGGGATGGGACGACCCACGTATGCCAACCATCGCCGGTTTGCGTCGTCGTGGCTACACGCCAGCGGCGATTCGTGAATTCTGCCGTCGTATCGGTGTGACAAAGCAAGAGAACATGGTCGAAGTGAGCATGCTTGACGCCTGTATTCGCGAAGAGCTGAACGAGCACGCGCCTCGCGCCATGGCGGTGATCAACCCGGTTAAGGTGATCATCGAAAACTACCCAGAAGGCCAGGTAGAGAAGCTATCTGCACCGGCGCACCCGACTATCGAGTCTATGGGCGAGCGCGAGCTGGTATTCGGTCGCGAACTCTATATTGATGCCGATGATTTCCGTGAAGAGGCCAACAAGAAGTACAAGCGTCTTATCCAGGGCAAAGAGGTGCGTCTGCGTAACGCCTATGTGATCAAGGCCGAGCGCTGCGATAAGGATGAGGCGGGCAATGTGACCACCATCTATTGTACCTATGACGATCAGACCCTGGGTAAGAACCCAGCAGATGGCCGTAAGGTGAAAGGGGTGATCCACTGGGTTGAGGCAACAAGCGCATTGCCAGCCGAGTTCCGCCTGTATGACAGACTCTTCAATCAGCCAAATCCGGCGGCCGCCGAGACGGTTGATGAGGTGCTGAACACTGAGTCATTGGTGGTTAAGCATGGTTTGGTCGAGCCGGGTCTGGTTAATGCAGAGGCCGAGAAGGCCTATCAGTTCGAGCGCGAAGGTTACTTCTGCGCCGATAGCAAAGACTCATCGCCTGAGCATCTGGTGTTTAACCTGACGGTTGCCCTGCGAGACTCTTCTAACTAATACTGCTTGGTATTAAACTTGATATTAAAAAAAAGGCTTTAGGTGAACCCTAAAGCCTTTTTTGTATCTTGCGTCAGCTAAGTCGTCTATTGGTACATGGGGCCTAGGCCGAAGCTCCAAAGGATGACGCTCGAAGCCATCAGCGCGACCAATAGCACCAGGCCTGCGGTGACTACCGAACTGGCATAGATGAAGCCTTTCTCTTCCGGGATATTCATGATGATAGGTACCCCAGTGTAGAGCAGGTACACAGAGTAGGTGAGTCCTACCAGTCCAACGACCATCATGAACCAGAGCGCAGGATAGAGCGCCGCCAGGCCTACCATAAAGAGTGGCGTTGCGGTATATGCTGCCAGCTCGATCGCCTGTGTGTAGCTAGGCTGAGCATCGAAGGTTTTTGCCATCCAATAGGCCAGATAGGCCAGGGCGAAGACGCCGGCAATCAGGCCGAAATACATGCTGATGGACATCATCATGGCGCTTTGCTTGGTGAGGAAGAGGGGATCGGATACCCCTAGGTTCCAGCCGAACATGGTGGAGGCAAGATAGGTACAGATGGCCGGTATGAGGGCGATTAGCATGACATGGCTAAGACTGCTTCTCAGCGCTTCGTGGTTTTTCTCAATTGTGTGCCACTCTTCTTTCGGATGAGTGTATAACCCCATTAAGTGATTCAATATCATTATAATTATCCTTGTTCAGCTTTCATATTGTGCTCGCCAAACTTCAGACGAACCCGCATTGCCTGTTGGTCTGCTACCCAATAGACCTCAGGCTCCCAAACAGCCCTGTGAGGACTGACATAGTTTATTTATTGAACATAAACTTAGACTAGTCAAGCTAACTTTCATCTGTTAGGCGGATGGACCTGCCCAAGGCTGGCTTTTATAGGTAAAATAGTCGGCGTCTGTCCGTTTAACCCTCGAGTGTGTGATGCAAGCCCTATTAGCCCCGATAAAGCAATTCCTACAATGTGAAACCCCTGATGAGTGGATAGCGCTCGCCAGCCAGCCGGAGCAGCTTGCTGCGCTGCTTATCGATCACTGTAACTGTGAGCTGAAGGCGGCGCAGACGGCGATGTTTTTGATCCGTAAGTATGCGGTGGATAAGGCGAGTGGCGATCAGCTACTCCAGTGGGCCAGGCCCTATGAGGAGTTCGTCTATAACAAGTCGCGGGATATCGATGCCTTTCTGGCGCGGGATGTGAAAAAGAATGAGCTGGTGGGTGAGTTGACCGCGAAGGGTGGGGTCGATTACGGCCTGGATCTTATCGCCAAGATGGTACGCCTGATAAAAGAGGAGTTTCACCATTTTGAGCAGGTGCTGGAGATCATGCAGGCACGGGGCATACCCTATCAGAATCTCACCGCAGGCCGCTATGCCAAGGGGATGATGCGCGCGGTGCGCACCCATGAGCCGGCTACCCTGGTGGATAAGCTGATCGTAGGCGCCTTTATCGAGGCTCGCTCCTGTGAGCGTTTCGCCAAGCTAGCGCCTTATCTCGATGAGGGCCTGAGTAAGTTCTACGTGTCGCTGCTGCGCTCAGAGGCGCGTCACTATCAAGATTATCTGGTGCTGGCCCAGGCGATATCGCCTGAGAATATAGATGAACGTGTGGCCCACTTTGCCAAGCTGGAAGCGGAACTTATCAGCGCGCCAGACACTGAGTTTAAGTTTCACTCGGGAAGACCCGAGGCCTGTTGATACGGGAAAAGTTTAACAGACCTTAGTTAGGGCGCATTGTAGACTATCGGAGGATTAGGCTGTTTCGGCTGGCCTATGCCTCTGTTTCACCAAAGGGCAGGCTCTGCAGGTTCACTTCCTTGGGGCTGATCTTCAACACGCTGCCTTGCTCATACCAGTCGCCCACAACGATACGCTGAGCGTTATCGGCTAGGCGATGAATGTCTGGTCTGTGGGTATGACCATGGATCATGCGCTTAGCCCCAGTCTCAGCCATCAATTGCTCGACCGCACTCTGCTCCACATCCATGATGCTATAGCTTTTAAGCTGATTGCTCTGCTTACTCTTGCTGCGCAGCTTGTCGGCAATTGCTATGCGTTTCGACTTGGGCAGGTGGTTGTAGATAAACTTGGCCCAGGCCATATTTCTAAAGCGGCGGAATCTCTGATAAGCCTTATCCAGGGTGCACAGGCTATCGCCGTGGAGTAACACGCTGGGCTCACCATAGAGATCAATGCTATAAACCTCGGGCAGCAGCGTCATGCCTGAGCGCTTGGCGTACTCTTTACCCAGCAGGAAGTCGCGGTTGCCATGGATAAAATAGATGGGCGTATGGGTCGAGAATCGCTTTAAGCGCTCGGCAAGCTCCAGGGCAAAAGGCTCGGCGATATCATCGCCCACCCAGACTTCAAACAGATCACCCAGGATATAGAGGGCGTCGCAATGGCTGGCATCTTGGTCAAGAAATTGATGGAAGGCGTTTAGGATATCGGGGCGATCGGCACTGAGGTGCAGATCGCCCACAAACAGGGTGTAGTTCAACGAGTGTCGGCCCTGTGATTACGCTTCGACGGTTACGCTTTCGATGATCACGGCTTCTAGCGGTACGTCTTGATGCATGCCGCGGTTGCCGGTGGCAACGGCCTTGATCTGGTTAACCACATCCATGCCTTCGGTGACTTTACCGAATACACAGTAACCCCAGCCTTGTACCGACTCAGATTTGAAGTCGAGGAAGGTGTTGTCGTTGATGTTGATGAAGAACTGCGCGGTGGCCGAATGTGGATCTGAGGTGCGGGCCATAGCGATGGTGCCGACCAGGTTAGACAGACCATTGTTGGCTTCGTTTTCGATCGCTTCGTTGCAACGCTTTTGCGACATATCTTCGGTGAATCCGCCGCCCTGGATCATGAAACCATCGATAACGCGGTGAAAGATGGTGCCATCATAAAAGCCGTCTTTCGCATACTTGATGAAGTTAGCGACGGTTGCTGGGGCTTTTTCGGCATCGAGTTCGAGTTTAATAACACCGTGGTTGGTTTGCATTGTGATCATATGACTGTATCTCATCATGGTTACTTATTCAGATAGCGCCAGATTCTAGCCTATTAACCAAGGCGCATAAAGGGATGACGTGACTTTTCTCCCCCGGAACATGCTTAGCCGAGCGATAAACTCTCGCATTTTGCCCTATTCGACTAAGAGAATGTGCGTAGGCACAAAAAACGCTTTAGATTCACGCAATCACGCTGGAAGCGTCCGTTTGCAGGTGGTAGACTGAGCGGCCTATTTGTTGTCAATTATCTGTAGAGAATATCAATGTTGAAGCTATACAACAGTCTTACCCGCCAAAAAGAGGAATTTAAGCCAATACAGCCAGGTAAAGTCGGCATGTATGTCTGCGGGGTTACCATTTATGATTTGTGTCATATTGGTCACGGACGTACGTTTGTTGCTTTTGACATGATCGTCAGATACCTGAGATATATCGGCTATGATGTGAATTTCCACCGTAACATCACAGATGTCGACGATAAGATCATCAAGCGCGCCACCGAGAATGGCGAGAGCTGCGACGCCCTCACCGAGCGTCTGACCCAAGAGATGTATCACGACTTCGACGCGCTGAACATGAAACGTCCCGATTTTGAGCCTCGCGCGACTCAGCACATGCCTGAGATCATCGAGATGGTCGAGCGTCTGCTGGAGCGTGATCATGCCTATATCGCCGACAATGGCGATGTGCTCTTCAGCGTCGCGTCCTTCCCTGAATATGGTCGTCTGTCTGGTCAGAACCTGGATCAGCTGCAGGCTGGGGCCCGCGTAGAAGTGGACGAGAACAAGCGCGATCCTATGGATTTCGTGCTGTGGAAGATGTCTAAGCCGGGCGAGCCAACTTGGGATTCGCCATGGGGCCCTGGTCGTCCAGGCTGGCATATTGAATGTTCGGCGATGAACAGCAAGCATCTGGGTGAGCATTTCGACATTCATGGCGGCGGTTCAGATCTGCAGTTCCCTCACCATGAAAATGAGATCGCTCAGTCATGCTGCGCCCACGACACCCCGTATGTGAACTACTGGATGCATACCGGCATGGTGATGGTGGACAAGGAGAAGATGTCCAAGTCGCTCAATAACTTCTTCACCATTCGCGACGTGCTCGCACATTATGATGCCTCGACCGTGCGTTACTTCCTGCTGTCTGGTCACTACCGCAGTCAGCTGAACTACTCGGAAGATAACCTAAAACAGGCCAAGGCAGCGCTTGAGCGTCTCTACACCGCGTTGAAGGGACTGGATTTGAGCGTCGAGGCTGCGCCAGCAAACGAGTATGTGGCTAAGTTTAAAGAGGCTATGGACGATGACTTCAATACGCCTGAGGCCTACTCAGTGCTGTTTGACATGGCCCGTGAGATCAACCGTCTAAAAGTTGATGACCTAGCGGCGGCTTCTGCCCTGGGCGTTAGTATGAAGCAGTTGGGTGACGTGCTGGGGATCTTAGAGCAGGATGTCGATGGCTTCTTCAAAGGCGAGGGCAGCGACGATGAGGTGGCGCAGATCGAAGCCTTGATCGCTGAGCGTAACCGTGCCCGCGCCGAGAAGGATTGGGCCGCGGCCGATGTGGCCCGTGATGGCCTTAATGCCCTTGGGGTGATCTTGGAAGATGGCCCAGAAGGAACGACCTGGCGTAAGAAGTAAGGCGTTATGATGTTTTCCGTCACTTAATAAAGTGACACGCGTAAAAAAGCCTGCAATATGCAGGCTTTTTTGTATCTGTCGCTAGCTAATCAAGTCAGACGACTAATACTTGTCGACATTTAGCCGTCGACGTTAGTCGTGATAGCTTAGTCGAGAGAACTAGTCGTGATAGCTTTAGTCGTGATAGTTTTCCGCGGCGTACAGGGTGTTTTCCAGTAGGCTGGCGATGGTCATAGGACCGACACCGCCCGGTACTGGCGTGATATGGCTGGCGTGCTCGGCGGCCACATCATATTGCACATCACCAACGAGCTGACCGCTCTCTAAGCGGTTGATGCCCACGTCGATAACGATGGCGCCCGGTTTAATCCACTCGCCAGGAATAAAGTTCGGCTTACCCACGGCGACGATCAGTAGGTCGGCGCGGCGCACCTTGTCTTCAAGGTCACGGGTGAAGCGGTGGCAGGTAGTCGTGGTGCAGCCGGCTAATAACAGCTCTAGCGTCATCGGGCGGCCGACGATATTAGAGGCGCCAACGACCACAGCATCCAGACCATAGGTATCTACGCCGGTGGACTTGATAAGTGTCATGATCCCCATTGGCGTGCAAGAACGCAGTACTGGAATGCGCTGAGCCAGACGACCCACATTATAAGGATGGAAACCGTCGACATCTTTATCCGGGCGAATACGCTCGATCACCTTTGACTCTTCAATATGATCCGGTAGCGGCAGTTGAACCAAGATACCGTCGATGCTCGGGTCTTCGTTGCACTTGTCGATCAGGGCCAGCAGATCGGCTTCCGAGGTTTCGGTCGGCAGGTCAAAAGATTGTGATAGGAAGCCAACCTCTTCACAGGCACGGCGCTTACTGCCGACATAGACCTGAGAGGCGGGATCGGCTCCCACTAAGATAACGGCTAATCCCGGTACACGTTTTCCGGCCTCTTTGCGGGCGGTTACTTTGGCACTCAGTTGTTTTCGAATGGATTGAGCAATCGCTTTGCCATCGATTATTTGTGCTGTCATGGGGGGTGGATTTCCTTAATATGGCGCGATAATAAAAAATCGGCGACATTTTAACAGGGGGGGCGGAAACTGTCATTGACTTAGCTCGATAACAGTCAGTTCTAATATATGAATAATGTCGGCGAGGGCCACGATATGTCTAGCTACTCTAAATAAGGCTATTTAGGGGGATGAAATTGATTAATTGCTTGGATATTTGCGCGAATTGCTTAATAAAGTTGCGGATAGCTGCTTAAATAGTCAGGCGCGTCGGCATTGCAAAAAAATCGTTGACGCTAACCATATGAGGGGATAATATGCGCTCCGTTCTCGACGACACCCAGAGTATCGTCAGGAATCAAGATTCTCGGTGATTAGCGCAGTCCGGTAGCGCATCTGGTTTGGGACCAGAGGGTCAGAGGTTCGAATCCTCTATCACCGACCAAATTTTAAAATAACGTGGAGACGTTATTTGCCCTGTTAGGATATGAACCAAGTTCATAACGACGCGCCCGTAGCTCAGTTGGATAGAGCATCCGCCTTCTAAGCGGATGGCCGCAGGTTCGAATCCTGCCGGGCGTACCAAATCAGTGGTGATTGTAGCTCAGTTGGTAGAGCCCCGGATTGTGATTCCGGTTGTCGTGGGTTCAAGTCCCATCAGTCACCCCACTTCTTTCGAAGAAAATAAAAAAAGCGACCTTTGGTCGCTTTTTTTACGTCCGTAATTAGGGCTTTGAGGCTCGACTATGCCGAAAACCGTGGCTATAATGTCGCGTCTTGATAAATTTCAACTATGTGCGACGACTGCCAAACCCAGTTACCAAGGCATTTTAGTCGTTTTTTTAGATCAAGAAACGAATACCTTAATAGTTGATGATTCGGCTATTACAAAAGACGTTTGACATATTTCGAGGTAAAACAATGCAAGTTTCTGTAGAAACAACACAAGGTTTAGAGCGCCGCCTAACTATCTCTGTTCCTGCTGAGCAGATTGAAAAAGCCGTTTCTGATAGTTTGAAAAATGAAGCTAAGCGTGCACGTATTCCTGGTTTCCGTCCAGGCAAGGTACCTGTAAGCGTGATCAACAAGCGTTATGGTAAAGCGATTCGTCAAGAGATCACTGGCGAAGTGATGCAACGTAACTTTATCGAAGCCATCATCGCAGAAAAATTGAACCCAGCCGGTGCACCAACTTTCGTTCCTGGTGAAACCGACGCTGAAAACTTCCAGTTTGTTGCTACCTTCGAAATCTACCCAGAAGTAGAACTAAAAGGCCTAGATGCGATTGAAGTTGAGCAACCAACTGCCGAAGTTACCGATGCAGACGTTGATGCAATGATCGAAACGCTGCGCAAGCAACACGCTACGTTCGAAGCGGTTGAGCGTGAAGCTGCCGAAGGCGACAAGGCGAAGATCGACTTCGTTGGTTCTATCGACGGTGAAGAGTTCGAAGGCGGCAAGGCTGAAGATTTCGAACTTCAACTAGGCAGCGGCCGTATGATCCCAGGTTTCGAGTCTGGTGTTGAAGGTCACAAAGCCGGTGAAGCATTCGATATCGACGTGACTTTCCCAGAAGACTACCACGCAGAAAACCTGAAGGGTAAAGTAGCCAAGTTCGCTATTACTCTGAAAGAAGTACAAGCGGCTAACCTGCCAGAAGTGAACGACGAGTTCGCTAAGCTGTTCGGCGTTGCCGATGGCGGCCTGGAAGCGCTGAAAGTTGAGATCCGTAAGAACATGAGCCGTGAGCTTGAGCAAGCGCTTAAAGCTAACGTCAAAGATCAGGTCCTAAACGGTCTGCTTGAGCAAAACGAAATCGACCTGCCTAAGGCACTAATCGATGGCGAAGTTAACGTTCTGCGTCAACAAGCTATGCAGCGTTTCGGCAACCAAGCCGCTAACATGCCTGAGCTACCAGCTGACCTGTTCACCGAGCAAGCCGAGCGCCGCGTAAAAGTGGGTCTGCTACTTGGCGAAGTGATCAAGACTAACGAGCTGAAAGCTGACGACGAGCGTGTTCAAGCGCTGATCGCTTCTATGGCTTCTGCCTACGAAGATCCACAGGAAGTTATTGAATATTACAATAACAACCAAGAGATGATGCAGAACATGCGTAACGTTGCGCTAGAAGAGCAAGCTGTTGAAGCACTGCTGAAAACTGCCAAGGTTACCGAGAAAGCAGTTCAATTCGAAGAATTTATGAACAAGGCTACCGGTCGCGCGTAACCTATGCTTGACTTAAATGGCTGTTAGCCATTTATAATGGCTCGTATGAGGCTCCTCATGCGGGCCGTTTTTATTTAGGGAAGTTAATAATGCAAAATGCGCCAGAATCAGTACTGAATGCACTTGTGCCTATGGTCGTTGAACAAACTGCCAAAGGGGAACGTTCATATGATATTTATTCTCGTCTGCTCAAAGAGAGGGTGATCTTTCTCGTTGGTCAGGTTGAAGAGCATATGGCTAACCTGATTGTGGCTCAGCTACTGTTCCTCGAGTCTGAGAGCCCAGATAAAGATATCTATCTTTATATTAACTCTCCTGGTGGCTCGGTCACTGCGGGGATGGCGATTTATGATACCATGCAGTTTATTAAGCCAAACGTCAGCACAGTCTGCATCGGCCAGGCCGCCAGTATGGGGGCCTTCCTGCTTGCCGGTGGTGCCAAGGGTAAGCGTCACTGTCTGCCGAACTCACGTGTGATGATCCATCAGCCATTGGGTGGCTTCCAGGGCCAGGCATCCGATATCGCGATTCATGCACAAGAGATTTTGGGCATCAAGAACAAGCTGAACCAGATGCTTGCCGACCATACAGGCCAGCCGCTGGAAGTGATCGAGCGCGATACGGATCGTGACAATTTCATGAGTGCAACCGAGGCCGCAGAGTACGGATTGGTTGACTCTGTGCTCGATAAACGAGGCTGATATTTGTCGCTTGCTGAGCTATGATCAGTAAAAGGCGTAAGAGAAGAATTGTGCAGTGAGTGAAACTGCAAAAGAGGTAAACTAATGGGCGACAACAAAAGTAACGGTGATAGCGGGAAACTGCTGTACTGCTCTTTTTGTGGAAAGAGTCAGCATGAGGTTCGTAAGCTCATCGCCGGCCCTTCTGTGTATGTATGTGACGAGTGTGTAGAGCTTTGCAACGATATTATCCGTGAAGAGATTCGTGAGATATCGCCAAAGCAAGATCAAGATAGATTACCTACGCCACATGAGCTCAGAGCGCATCTTGACGACTATGTCATAGGTCAAGAGAAGGCTAAGAAAGTCTTATCTGTTGCTGTATATAACCACTATAAGCGTTTAAAGAATGCTACGCCTAAAGACGGTGTCGAGCTGGGCAAGAGTAACATCCTGCTTATTGGCCCAACCGGTAGTGGTAAGACGCTGCTTGCCGAGACCTTAGCTCGGTTCTTGAATGTGCCTTTTACCATGGCCGATGCCACCACCTTAACCGAAGCCGGTTATGTGGGTGAGGATGTTGAGAACATCATTCAGAAGCTGCTGCAGAAATGCGACTATGATGTCGAGAAGGCCCAGCGCGGTATCGTCTATATCGATGAGATCGATAAGATCAGCCGCAAGTCAGATAACCCATCGATCACCCGTGACGTGTCCGGTGAAGGCGTGCAGCAGGCGCTGCTTAAGCTGATCGAAGGCACAGTGGCTGCCGTACCGCCCCAAGGCGGACGTAAGCATCCTCAGCAGGAGTTCTTGCAGGTTGATACCTCTAAGATCCTCTTCATCTGTGGCGGCGCCTTTGCGGGCCTAGAGAAGGTGATCGAGCAGCGCTCTCATGTCGGTACCGGCATAGGTTTCGGTGCCGAGGTGAAAGGCGAGGCCGATAAGGCGACTATCTCAGACGTATTGCTGCAGGTTGAGCCTGAAGATCTGGTGAAGTATGGTTTGATCCCTGAGTTCATCGGTCGTCTGCCTGTACTGGCAACCCTGGCCGAGCTGGATGAAGCGGCGCTGATTCAGATCCTGTCTGAGCCAAAGAATGCGCTGACTAAGCAGTTTGCCGCCCTGTTCGAGATGGAAGGGGTTGAGCTTGAGTTCAGAGAAGATGCGCTCAAGGCGATTGCCCTGAAAGCGATGGATCGTAAGACGGGTGCTCGCGGTCTGCGTTCAATCGTCGAAGGCATTCTACTGGACATCATGTACGACCTGCCATCAACCGAGAACGTGGCCAAGGTGGTTATCGATGAGTCTGTGGTTAAGGGCGAGTCCGCTCCTATCCTCATCTACGAAGCCAACGAGACGCAAGCCGCGGTGGCTGAACAATAATTCGGCTAACGTGAAGCGAAATAAACATAAAGGAGTCCACTGGGCTCCTTTTTTTATATTTGCCATTGAAACCCACTTAAACACCCCAATATACTCATTAATATTGTTACCAAACGGAATCGAGCTATGACCTTAGAGCGTGAAGCGCGAATCGAACTCCCGGTACTGCCATTGAGAGACGTGGTGGTTTACCCCCATATGGTTATTCCCCTGTTTGTCGGTCGGGAAAAATCTATTCGCTGCCTGGAAGCGGCGATGGAGCAAGATAAGCAGATTATATTAGTGGCCCAGCGCGATGCTGAATTAGATGAGCCGACCAGCGATGATATCTTCGAGGTCGGTACCGTTGCCTCTATCTTACAACTGCTCAAACTGCCTGACGGCACTGTGAAGGTGCTGGTCGAAGGTGGCCAACGTGCCCGTATCGACAAGTACACTCAAGAAACCGAATTTTTTGTGGCGACCGCCCAATACCTCGAATCGGAAGAACTTGCCGATAAGGAAGAGGAAGTATTGGTGCGATCGGCCATCGGTCAGTTCGAAGGTTATATCAAGCTAAACAAGAAGATCCCGCCAGAGGTATTAACCTCACTGTCGGGGATCGATGAAGCCGCGCGCCTTGCCGATACCATGGCGGCCCATATGCCACTTAAGCTTGAAGATAAGCAGGCGGTGCTGGAGATGGTTAACGTCTCCGAGCGCCTCGAATATCTGATGGCCATGATGGAGTCGGAGATCGATCTGTTGCAGGTGGAGAAGCGCATTCGCTCTCGCGTCAAGAAGCAGATGGAGAAGAGCCAGCGCGAGTATTATCTCAATGAGCAGATGAAGGCAATTCAGAAGGAGCTTGGGGATATCGACGAGTCTCACGACGAGTTCGAGACCCTGACCCGTAAGATTGAAGAAGCCGGCATGCCGAGCGAGGCCAAAGAGAAGGCCACCGCCGAGCTTAACAAGCTGAAGATGATGTCGCCTATGTCCGCCGAGGCCACTGTAGTGCGCAGCTATGTGGACTGGATGATCTCTGTGCCCTGGAAACAGCGCTCTAAGATTAAGCGCGATCTCGCCAAGGCCCAGGATGTGCTGGACACAGACCATTATGGTCTGGAAAAGGTTAAAGAGCGCATTCTCGAGTATCTGGCGGTGCAGAGCCGTGTTAAGCAGCTAAAGGGACCTATCCTGTGTCTCGTGGGGCCACCGGGTGTGGGTAAGACCTCGCTGGGACAATCTATCGCCAAGGCGACCGGACGTAAATATGTCCGTGTTGCGCTCGGCGGTGTGCGAGATGAAGCCGAGATCCGTGGTCATCGCCGTACCTATATTGGCTCAATGCCAGGTAAGGTGATCCAGAAGATGTCTAAGGTTGGCGTGAAGAACCCACTCTTCCTGCTCGATGAGATCGATAAGATGAGCAGCGACATGCGTGGTGACCCGGCGTCGGCGCTGCTTGAGGTGTTAGATCCTGAGCAGAATGCGACCTTTAGTGACCACTACCTGGAAGTCGATTACGATCTGAGCGATGTGATGTTTGTGGCCACCTCTAACTCAATGAACATTCCAGGTCCACTGCTGGACCGTATGGAAGTGATTCGTCTGTCGGGTTACACAGAAGATGAGAAGCTCAACATCGCTAAGCAGCATCTGTTGCCTAAACAGATCGAGCGTAACGGCCTCAAGGCCAGCGAAGTCAACGTCGATGAGAGCGCCATTATTGGCATCATCCGTTACTACACCCGCGAAGCCGGTGTGCGTGCGCTTGAGCGCGAACTGTCTAAGATCTGCCGTAAGGTAGTTAAACAGATCCTGCTGGACAAGTCGGTGAAGCATGTGGATGTCAACCAAGACAATCTCAAGTCGTTCCTCGGCGTGCAGCGTTTCGACTATGGTAAGGCCGAGTCGAACAACCAGATTGGCCAGGTGACAGGCCTTGCCTGGACCGAAGTGGGTGGCGATCTGCTGACCATCGAAGCTACCTCTGTGCCGGGTAAGGGCAAGCTGACTTACACTGGCTCTCTGGGTGACGTGATGCAGGAGTCGATTCAGGCGGCCATGACAGTGGTACGTGCCCGCGCCGAGCAGCTGGGCATCAATCCAGATTTTTATGAGAAGCGTGACATTCACGTGCACGTGCCTGAAGGGGCGACGCCGAAAGACGGTCCTTCTGCCGGTGCGGCCATGTGTACCGCCTTGGTCTCGAGCCTGACAGGGAACCCGGTGCGCGCCGATGTGGCCATGACCGGTGAGATCACCCTGCGCGGTGAGGTCTTGCCAATCGGCGGTCTGAAAGAGAAGCTGCTGGCGGCCCATCGCGGCGGTACTAAGTTGGTGCTTATTCCTAAGGAGAACGAGCGTGACCTCGAGGAAATCCCAGCCAATGTCGTGGCCGACCTTGAGATCAGACCCGTACGTTGGGTGGATGAGGTGCTTAAGCTGGCGCTAGAACGACCAATCGAAGGCTTTGAAGTTGTTAAAAATTTGGTCTAACGCAAGAAAATGCCTATTTGCATTAAAAAAAATGCAAAAAGGGGCTTTTTAAAATCTAAACCTGTGGTAGCCTAGGTCTGTGGATAGCATATTAGCTGCAGCCCTTGGCGCTGCTGGTTTTTAGGCTTATTCCAATTTTAATTCTTAGGTTTTCCTATTTGGCTTGAACTTTAGTTTCAAGCTTGTTATAAAAAGCCTCCGCAGACCGCTCTAGAGAAGGATTTGGTTGCGGCGCAAAAATTAAATTCAAGGGGATGACATGAACAAATCTGAACTAATCGAGAAAATCGCTTCTGGTGCTGATATCTCTAAAGCGGCCGCTGGTCGTGCTCTAGATTCTTTTATTTCTGCTGTGACTGATGGCTTAAAAGATGGCGATAAAATCTCTCTAGTTGGTTTTGGTACTTTTGAAGTGCGTCAACGCGCAGAGCGTACTGGTCGCAACCCACAGACTGGTAAAGAGATCAAGATTGCTGCAGCAAACATTCCAGCATTCAAGGCCGGTAAAGCACTTAAAGACGCTGTAAACTAAGACACACTTAGTTAAGGTGGCCTTTGTAAACCTTACGAGTAGTTTGATAAGCACTGTTTAGACAGTGCTTTTTACGAGTAGGGGTTTTGATAATGTAACCCTCATTATCAAGCCGTTGGCCTAACATTACGCACTGTGTAAACTAGGTCTACAAATTACAAAAATGGCGCATCCTCCAATAGGTGATGCGCCTTTTTATTTTTATTGCAACGAGCGAGAAGTCTGATGTTAGAAAAGATTCGCGAAGGCTCACAGGGCGTGATTGCTAAAGGCATTCTCGTTCTTGTCATTTTGTCCTTTGCATTTACTGGCGTGAGTAGCTATTTGGGTTCATCTTCGGAGCCGAGCGCGGCTACGGTTAATGGTGAAGAGATCAGTAAATCTGCACTGGAGCAAGCCTATCAAAGCGAGCGTGCTCGATTAGAGCAGCAACTGGGTGATATGTACGACACCTTGGCCAGCAACGAAAGCTACCTGGCTAGCGTGAAGCAGAATGTATTAGAGCGTCTGATCGCCGACAAGTTGGTGGATCAAGCCGCTGCCGACTTAGGGCTTACAGTGTCTGATCAACAGATCAAGACGGCTATCATGAATGAGCCCGCCTTCCAAACCGACGGTAAGTTTGACAACGACCGTTACCTAGCTTTAATCCGCCAGCTTGGCTATCAAGCCAACAGCTTCCGCGACATGATGCGTGGTGACATGACTCGTCGTCAGCTAGTGGTGACCGTTGTAGGTTCTGAATTTGTGTTGCCTGGTGAAGCCGAGTATCTGGCCAAGATCCAGGGACAAACCCGTGACATTCGTTACCATGTGGTCGATGCCGAGCCTATGCTGGCCACTGTAAGCGTAAGTGACGAAGAAGCGAATACCTACTATCAGCAAAATCAGTCGCTGTTTGTGCGTCCTGAAACCATTGCGCTGGATTATATCGAGCTAAGTGCTAATCAATTGGCCTCGGCGATTCAGGTAAGCGATGATGAAGCTAAGACCTATTACGACGAGAACAAGGCGCAGTACCTGCAGCCTGAGAAGCGTCTGGCTGCCCATATTTTGGTAAGCCTGGGTGATGATGAGGATGCCGCTAAGGCTAAGGCCGAAGCGATCATGACTAAGCTTAAGGCGGGCGAAGATTTTGAAGCGCTGGCTAAGAGTGATTCAGATGACAGCTTCAGTGGTGAGCAGGGCGGTAAGCTGGATTGGTTCGAACAGGGCGTGATGGAAGCGCCTTTCGACCAGGCGCTATTCGCACTGGAAAAAGGTCAGTACTCAGACATAGTGAAGACCAGCTTTGGTTACCACATCATCAAGCTGCTCGATCTACAAGCGGCATCGACCTCGCCATTCGAGGCGGTAAAAGACAAGATCGTTGCCCAGATCCAACAAGACAAGGCAGTTAACGAGTTTTATACCCTGCAACAGCGCCTGTCTGACGTGAGCTACGAAGTACCTGATACCCTAGCCGAAGCGGCTAAAGAAGTGGGCGTTGCGGTCAAGACCAGCCCAGTATTTACCCGCGACAATGCGCCAGAGCCACTAAACTCTGCCGATGTGCTTAAAGCGGCCTTCTCTAACACGGTTTTGCTCGATGGCATGAACAGTGATGTGATCGAGCTGGGTGATAACCATGTGGTCGTGGTGCGTGTGAACAAGCACGCTGCGGCGGGCACCATGGAGTTTGCCGACGTGAAGGCGACCATTGTCGAGCGTCTCAAGCAAGATAAGGCTAACGAGCTGGCACGCGACAAGGCGCAAGAGATGATGGCAGCCATCAAGGGCGGTGAGATCCCGGCCGAGATGATCACTCGCACTCAGCTAAGCCGTGGCGAGCAAGGCATAGATACCTCTATTGTTAGCAAGGCGTTCGAGATGGCCCAGCCAGCAGAGCAGTTTGTGGTTGATACCGCGGCCTTGGCTAACGGTTATGCCGTGGTGATCCTAGATAAGGTGAATCAAGCCGAGAGCGTCGATGAGAGCCTGGTAACGGCTCTTAAGCAACGTTTAAACTCTCAGTACAGTGAGAACGACTACCGCGCGCTTATCGCCGCGCTGAAGGCTCAGGCGGAAGTGGTTTACACGCCAGCCGAATAATTTATCTTGAGAATAAGATGAGTTGCCAAAAGCCAGTCCTAGTGACTGGCTTTTTTGTTGCTAAGATTTGGCCAGAGGCCATTAAATTCGGTTTGCCTGTGTGTTCAGAGCGACAATCCGACGAAGGGGGAGATCAGCCTGAATTGCTGTTTAGAAGGCATTTTCACCGCTTCGTTTGGGGAGGTGAGTGTGGACAACTGCCTTTCTATCGGGTGTTTGGTCTAGGCTTCTAGCCAGTAGCGATCAGCATCTGCTTTTGCAGTTATCACTCTTATTTGTCTTCTATGGGGGATTGGTAGGGAGATTGTTTTTAGCCTACTCATAACGCCGCTTAGAAGAGATGAGTTGAGAGAATGCAACTTTTATTGGGGCTTATGGCAGGTCGAACCAATTGCGGCTTAAGAATACGTCTGAGGCGCTTCAGGGCAAATAAGCCGGAAAACAAAAAGCCACGGCAATGGCCGTGGCTTTTTATCGATGAGCGAGCGGTTTAGAACTGCTCGACGTCGAAGTTCACCTCAGGGTTCACATCGGCGTCATAGTCTACAGACTCGATACCGAAACCAAACAGCTTGAGGAACTCTTCCTTGTACTCACGGTAGTCGGTGAGTTCGCTGAGGTTCTCTGTGGTGATGGTCGGCCATAGGTCGCGGCAGTGCTGCTGAATTTCGTCACGAAGCTCCCAGTCGTCCAGACGCAGGCGGTTAGCATCATCGACTGCCGGTGCTGCACCGTCGGCGCGGTAGAGGCGCTCGTGGAACATACGGTTGATCTGCTCCTGACAGCCCTCGTGCAGACCCTCTTCGCGCATCTTCTTAAATACCATGGCGATGTAGAGTGGCATTACAGGGATGGCCGAGCTGGCCTGAGTGACCACACTCTTGAGTACGGCGACGTTGGCGCTGCCACCTGTGGACGATAGCTTGTCGTTGAGTGCTTGCGCGGCGCGGTCAAGGTCCATCTTGGCCTTGCCCAGGGCGCCGTGCCAGTAGATAGGCCAGGTCAGCTCTGTGCCTATGTAGCTGTAGGCAACTGTCTTACAATCTGGAGTCAGCACGCCAGCCTCGGCCAGGGCATTGATCCACAGTTCCCAATCCTGACCGCCCATGACGGTAACAGTATCTTGAATTTCTTGCTCTGTGGCCGGCTCTACGCTGGTTTCGATGATCAGATCTTTGTTGGTATCAACCGCGGTAGACTTGTATGTCTCGCCAATTGGCTTCAGTGACGAGCGAATCAGCTCACCGCTGTCAGGCAGTTTTCTTACCGGAGAGGCCAGTGAGTAGACGACCATGTCTACCTGACCCAGATCTTGCTTGATCAGCTCGATAGCTTTCTGCTTGGCTTCATGGCTGAAGGCATCACAGTTAAGGCTCTTAGAATAGAGACCGTCTTGCTTCGCAAACTTGTCGAAGGCCGCTGAGTTATACCAGCCAGCCGTACCAGGTTTAGTCTCGGTACCTGGTTTTTCAAAAAAGACGCCGAGGGTTGCCGCGCCGCTGCCAAAGGCTGCCGCAATGCGCGAAGATAGACCATAGCCACTTGAAGAGCCGATCACTAATACTTTCTTAGGGCCGTTGGCGACAGGGCCTTTTGCCTTAGTGATGTTGATTTGCTCTAGTACATTTGCTTCACAGCCAACCGGATGAGTGGTGGTACAAATAAAGCCACGTGTTTTGGGTTTGATTATCATGTTTCTGCTTCTCTTGAAAAAGTGCCATAAGGATAATTAAACCACGCTGAAATGGCACACCTTTTTTAATAATAAGACGTTAATGTTCCAGTGGTTGGAGCAGTTTAACGCTTGTAGGAAAACATGGTCTGTTCCTGAATAAGCCGCTGGGTGTATTCATGCTCCGGGGCGTTAAACAGCTTCTCTGTGGTGGCTTTTTCCACCATCTTGCCCTGGTGCAATACCATGATCTTATCGCTGAAATGGCGAATGATATTCATGTTATGGGACACGAAGATATAGGAGAGTCCCATCTCCTGCTGCAGCTTGAGCAGCAGGTTCAGAATCTGCGAGCGAACCGAGAGATCCAGTGCCGTTAATGCCTCGTCGGCGATGATGATTTTTGGGTTTAACATCAATGCCCTGGCCACCGCGACCCGCTGTTTCATCCCCTCTGAGATCATGTGAGGATAGAAGTCGGCGTGCTCTGGCAGTAGGCCGACCTTGCGCAGGGTATCGACCACCTGCGCGAAGCGTGCCTGCTTGTCGAGATCCGTATTGAATCTTAAGGGTTCATCCAGCAGCTCACCCACAGTCAAGCGCGGGTTGAGCGAGGTGTTTGGGTCTTGGAAAATCATGCGAATGAGCCTGCAACGCTGCTTCAGGTTGCGGCTTTCCAGCGCTTCGCCCTCAAATAAGATCTCACCATCGGTGCGCTGCTCTGCGCCCACCAAGATACGCGCCAGGGTACTCTTGCCCGAGCCGGTTTCGCCCACAATTGCCAGGGTCTCGCCGCGATTAAGCTCGAAGGAGATGGGCTCGAGGGCATGGTTATACTGGCGCTTAAATCCCTTATAGCCGGCGAAAAAGGTTTTACTGAGTCGATTAACTTTTAGTAAGGGGCTCTTCATGGCATGGCTCATTGTGATAAGGGAAATGGCAGGCAAAATAGCGATCTTTCTGGTGACACAGGCTAGGCTGATTGACACAGAGTTTCTGTGCCTGGGGGCAACGTGGGCCGAGTCGGCAACCTATGGGCAGATGCTGTAGCGCCGGCGCCGAGCCTGGCAACGTCTGCATCATGGTCTTGTGGTGCTCCGGATTGGAATAATCGGGAATATTATCCAACAGCGCCTTGGTGTAAGGGTGATAGGGATTGGCGATAACATCGCTAGTCACTCCCGATTCCATCACCTGACCACTATACATCACGGTTAAACGGTCGCACCACTGAGAAAGTGTCTCTAACTCGTGGCTAATCAATAGGATAGATACGTTTTGTAGCTGGTTGAGTTTACTCAGCAGACGGAAGATCTGCGCCTGGGTGCGTACCTCCATCGAGTTGGTGGGCTCGTCGGCAATCAGCAGCCTGGGCTGGTTGGCCACGGCGATGGCGATCATCACCTTCTGGCACTCACCGTCGGAGAGCTCCCAGGCGTAGCTGGACATGATCTTCTGGGTCTCTTTAATGCCTACCTTGTGCAGCCACTGCTGGGCCTTCTTGCGCTTGTCGCTGCCGCGCTTCCACCATGGCAGTTCCTTGTTTTCGGGCATCGCCTCGATGATCTGGGTGCCGACGGCTATGGCCGGATCCAAGCTGCTGATGGGGTCTTGAAAGATCATCGCCATCTCGCTGCCCATGAGTACACGGCGCTCGCTGGGAGACATGTCCATCAGGTTCTGTCCATCCCACATCATGCGATCCGCCTGTATGGTCCAGTTGTGACCCGGGATGCCAAGAATAGCCTTGGCTAACAAGGTGCGGCCCGAGCCTGACTCGCCCACCAGGCCGTGAACCTCGCCCGGATTGAGGGTAAGGCTCACACGCTCCAGGGCCTTGACGCGGCCGTGGGGGGTATCGAGTTCTATGGTGAGGTTTCTAATGTCCAGTAATGGCATAGGTGCGTCTCGTTAGGAGCGAATCGGCGAGAGGGCAGAGCGCAGTCCGTCTCCCACAAGGTTAATGGCTAGCACGCTACAGAGGATGGCGACGCCGGGTATGGTAACCGTCCAGGGGGCGGTGAGCAGATTATCTAAGCCTTGTGACACCATGGCGCCCCATTCCGGGCTAGGGGCCTGGGCCCCCAGGTTGAGGAAGCCCAGCGCGGCGATATCCAAAATGGCGGCCGAGATCCCTAAGGTGGTCTGAATGATCATGGTGTCCATGACGTTCGGCAGGATCACATACCAGAAGATCTGCAAACTATTGGCACCGTCGAGTCTGGCGGCGGTGACATACTCTTTCTGTAACTCTTCGTGCACCGCCTGATGGATGGCGCGGACAAACTGCGGCGTGAGCGCGATGCCCACGGCCCAGAAGACGTTGCCAAGCCCTGGTCCTGTGACCGCCACCACCAGAATGGCCATCAGCAGCGAGGGGATCGACAGCAGCGCATCGAGCAGGTGGCTCAAGATACTCGACTTGAGGCCCTTCATCATGCCCGAGATGGAGCCTATGATGAAGCCCAGCAGCAGGGCGGTGATAACGATTGCCAGCGCCATGCCGAAGGTGAGGTGAGCGCCGTGAAGCAGGCGGCTGAAGATGTCGCGGCCCAGGTCGTCTGTGCCGAGGAAGTGCTCTACAGTGCCTGTGGGCTCCCAGGAGGGCGCAAGCAGCAGCGCTAAGGGGTCTTGATGCTCAGGGCTGTAGGGGGCGATAAGCGGGCCAAATAGAGCCAGAAGCAGCAGACAGCAGACGGCCCAGAGCCCTGCGAAGGCGAAGGGGTTATCGGTAAAGGCGGACCAGATCCGGCTCAGGGGCGAGGGGATATGATCTTCCTGATAGATTTTAATTTGCGGCATAGAGCTCTTTCCTGCTGAGGGGGTTCATTGCCGTATGGATCACCTCGATAAGAATGCTTAAGAAGATGATGATTAAGGCGACGGCGAGGATCCCGCCCTGTATCACAGTATAATCCCGTTGATAGATCCCGGAGACCAGCCAGGCGCCCACGCCAGGCCAACTAAAGATCACCTCTACCACCATAGCATAGCTGGCGAAGGCGCCCAGCATGAGGCCGAGGTTTTTCAGCACGGGAATAAAGGCGTTCGGCAATGCGTGGCGCAGCACTATGATGCTGGTGTGAAGGCCGCGGGCCTCGGCGGCCTTGATATAGGTCTGCTCCATGATGGATATCATCGCCGCGCGGGTGATACGCACCACCACGGTAAAAGGCAGTACCGCCAGGGTCACCGCAGGTAAGATGATGTGCAGCAGGGCGTCGATAAAGGCCGAGGTGGCGTATTGGGAGTCCGACAGCAGTGTATCGATCAGCAGAAAGCCGGTGACAGGGCGTATGTCATACAAGAGATTTATCTGCCCCGAAATCGGCAGCCAGCCCAGCTGCACCCCAAACCAGAGCGACAGTGACAGGCCGAGCCAGAACACGGGAATGGAGTAACCGGTCAGGGTGATCGCCATGATGGTGTGCTGGGTGATCTTATGTTTGCTCAAGGAGGCAAGCACCCCCAGCGGCAGACCCAACACCAGGGCAATCAGCCCGGCGACAATCCCCAGCTCGAAACTGGCGGGCAGCACGGCGGTGAGCTCGTCGATCACCGGATTCTGTGAGGTGGCCGATATGCCCAGATTGCCCGACAGGCGCTGCTGCAGATAGGCGAGAAACTGGTGTGCCTGCGAGTTATCGAGTTGATAATCTTGCGCTATCTGCGTCAGCTCCTGAGCTGTCGGTGATTGTAGGCCCGTTAATGCAAAAGTGTGGGCGACGGGAAACTTACCGGTGGCGATAAACATCACCAGGAAAAGCACCAGTGAGGTCGCCAGGAAAAGATTTAACCTACGGATCAGATATCTGGCCATCAGTTACTCTCCTTGTTGTCGCTGGCAAGGCGAGGCTGGGCGGAGGTCTTGGTGAAGGAGATGCCGCCAAAGGGAGTCAGCTTAGCCTCGGTCACCGATTTCTGTTTCACTACCATGCGGGTAGCGTGGGCGAAGGGCAGCATAGGTACCTGCTCGGCCACATACTGCTCGGCCTCTTGATAGAGACGCGCTCGCATCTCTCTGTCTGTGGTGGACTTGGCCGCGTTGAGGATATGGTCGAAGGCGGGGTCGCACCAGCGAGAACGGTTACTGTTTGAGCCCACCGAGGCGCAGCTCAAAATAGGGGTAAAGAAGTTATCGGGGTCGCTGTTATCGGCGTTCCAGCCGATGAGCACAGAGTCGTAACCATGCTGGCTCAGCTTCTGATTGAAGACGCTCCAGTCGTAGTTGACTATGTTGACCTTGACGCCAATATTGGCCAGGTCTGCCTGGATAAGCTCGGCGGTCTTATGGGCATTGGGGTTGTAGATACGGGCGACCGGCATGGCCCAGATATCTATGGTGAGGTTTTTCACTCCAGCCTCGTCAAGTAGCTCGCGCGCCTTTTCCGGGCTGTAGTCGATCATCTTCTCGTTGGCCGAATAGGCCCAGGAGAGTGGCGGCAGCAGGCCCACCGCCTCTTCGGCCGTCTTCTGGTACACGGCCCTGAGGATGTTCTCTTTGTCTATGGCGTGGGCCAGTGCGCGGCGCACCCTGACATCGTTAAAGGGGATCCGCTCGGTATTAAAGGCCCAGAAGGCGACGTTAAATCCGGGGAGCGACTCCACTTCGAGATCCTCTTTCTCGATCACCACCGGCAGTTCACCGGCCTTAGGCAGGGCCGAGACGTTACAGTCGCCGGTGATAAGCTTAGCCAGGCGGGTGGTGCTCTTTGGCGTGATATCAAACACCAGCTGGTCGACCTCTGGGGTCAGGCGCCAATAGTAGGGGTTGCGGTAGTAACGAATAAAGTCGTTCTTGACGTAATCGATCAGCCTGAATGGTCCGGTCCCTATGGCCAGTTTGTCCAGCAACTCTTCCTGGCCCGTGCGCTGTAGTTGGTCGGCATATTCTTTAGAGAGGATCACCGCAAAGCCTGTCGCCAGGTTAGAGAGGAAAGAGGCATCTTTGTGTTTGAGATGAAAGGCGACATGGTAGTCATCTATCTTCTCTATGTCGTCGATAAGCTCGGCAAAGCCGATACTCTGGAAGAAGGGATAACCGCTTTTAGAGACAAAGTGATAGGGATTGTCGGTATCTATAATGCGGTTGAAAGAGAAGAGCACATCGTCGGCATTAAAGTTGCGACTCGGGGTAAAGATGTCGGAGCGATGAAATTGCACGCCCTGGCGTAGCTCGAAGGTGTAGACTTTCTCATCATCGCTCAGGTGCCAGGAGGTGGCGAGAGATGGGGTCATCTCACCAGTTCTGGCATCGTAATCCACCAGACCGTCGTATAGCTGCTGTGAGGTCGCATCGACCGTGGTCCCAGAGGTGACCAATTGGGGGTTGAAGGACTCAGGGTTGCCTTCAGAGCAATAGACCAATCCCGAGGGCACTCGCGTCGGTCCACAGGCCGACAGCAGTGGCACGATACAACAAAACGCCGAACTTAACGTGAGACGTTTGAGCAGCTCTTTCATCAGCAGATGTAATAGTTATTTGAATGAAGGGGTTTATTTTAACAGTGGTCTGGAGTTAGGGGCAAACATCATCTGCCCCTGGCGCGCTTATTTATCCAGTAAGTTGTACTTTTTTAAGATGCCTCTCAGCTGATGGTAGCTAAGCCCGAGCAGCTCCGCCGTCTTCTTCTGGTTGTATTGCCCCGATTCCAGCGCCTTCTTAAGCAGCATGATCTCCTGCTGCTCGCAGTGCTCTTTAAAGTCCAGCGGGAAGCTGATATCTAAGCCCTTAGCCTTGCTCGTTGATTCGGTAGCGGGCGTCGCAGGGCTCTCCTGTTCAGCGATCGGCTCACTCTGCACCTGGCGGGACTTGGTCTTGACGCGGTTGGTCGGCCTATAAGGGGAAGCAAAGGGATCTATGATAATGCTGTCGATCGGTTCTTCCAGATCCGTATTACGGTAGACGGCGCGCTCGACCACGTTCTTCAACTCACGGATATTGCCTGGCCAGTGATAATCCAGTAATTGGTCGATGGCATTGCGACTAAAGCCGTCAAATTGTGGCTGTTTCAGCTGGCGAGCCATGCCGATGGCGAAATATTCGGCCAGGGGCATAATATCTTCCGGGCGATGACGCAGCGGAGGCAGGGTGATCACATCAAATGCGAGGCGGTCGAGCAGGTCGGCCCTAAATTCGCCGGCTTCGGCCAGTGAGGGCAGATCTTCGTTGGCGGCGCACACCAGGCGCACATCTGTCTGTACCGTCTTGCTGCCCCCCACACGTTCAAACTCGCCATATTCGATGACGCGCAGCAGCTTCTCTTGGATCAACCCAGAGGTGTTGGCGAGCTCGTCTAAAAACAGAGTGCCACCATCGGCGCGCTCGAACCGTCCTTCATGCTTCTTGTTGGCGCCGGTGAAGGCGCCCGCATCATGACCGAAGAGCTCGCTCTCTAATAGATTTTCACTGAGGGATGAACAATTTAGCTTAATAAAGCTTTGATCCCAGCGCTTGGAGAGATAATGTAAGCGCTCGGCGATCAACTCTTTACCGGTTCCGCGCTCGCCAATAATTAAGACTGGCTTAGATAAGGGTGCAATTTTTGAAACGTGCTCAAGGACTTCCAGTAGAGCGTTCGACTGACCTATGAGGTTGTCTTGTTGAAATTGATTGGCCACTTTATTTTTTAGTCTTTCACGCTAATTATTGGTGAAAATTATAATATGTGCCCTGTGAATTAAAATAAAGAAAAAGTTATAAATATGTTTAACTGATTGTTTTTAATCGGTATAGTTAAGTTGGCACACTTAATGTATTAATCTAGGCGAAACCAACATAAATTTGAGGACAGTATTATGGGAATTTTCTCTCGCTTTGCAGATATTATTAACTCGAATATCAGCGCATTACTCGATAAAGCAGAAGATCCAGAAAAAATGGTTCGCCTGATCATCCAAGAGATGGAAGATACGTTAGTAGAAGTTCGTTCTACCTCAGCCAAGGTACTGGCAGAGAAGAAAGAGATCATTCGCCGTATCGCTAAGGTGCAGGAGCAGGTTCAGGATTGGCAAGACAAGGCGGAACTGGCATTGTCGAAAGACCGTGAAGATCTGGCCAAGGCCGCTCTGCTTGAAAAGCAAAAGGCCAGTGAGCTGGCAAGCACCCTAGAGCAAGAGCTAGTGGTTGTCGAAGAGCAGATCGCACGCCTGAAAGAGGAAGTGAACCTGCTGCAAGAGAAATTGGCCGATGCCAAGGCACGTCAGAAGACTATCATTATGCGTAAGCAGACTGCGTCTTCTCGCCTTGAGGTGAAGCGTCAGTTGGACTCTAGCAAGATTGACAATGCCATGAGCCGATTCGAGCAGTATGAGCGTCGTGTCGAAGGTCTTGAATCTCAGGTGGAAGCCTATGATCTGGGTAACCAGAAGACATTGAACGATGAATTCGCCGCGCTGGAAGCTGAAGATGCCGTTAGTGCAGAGCTAGAAGCCCTGAAGGCTAAGGTAAAAGCAGCGAAAGCCAAGAAACAGACTAAATAACAACAATTCTGAGGTGAGTTATGGATTTGGATTTATTAATAGCCCCAATTATTATCTTTATGGTAGTGGTGGCGCCCATCTGGCTGATACTGCACTATCGTAGCAAACGCCAAGTGAGCCAGGGACTCACTGAAGAAGAGTATGCTCAGCTAAATGAGCTAATCGGCAAAGCTGATAAAATGGCCCAACGCATAGAGACATTGGAAGCGATTTTAGATAGCGAGGCCCCGCAGTGGAGGAATCGAGATGAGCGAATCTAAGGGACGACCCTTATATCGAATCCCCGAGTCAGGCAAGATAGCTGGAGTATGCGCAGGGATAGCGGACTACTTCAACTTTGAAACCTGGTTGGTCAGAGTGGTCGCCGCATCGATATTTTTGCTTGGGGGATCTGGGGTTATTCTTATCATCTACGTACTACTCTGGATGATCTTGGATATCAAACCCGGCAGCGCAAAGAACAAGCAACAACACAAGGAGATCGAGGTGAAGAAGAAGGTATGGCAGGCAGGAGAGCCGGCTAAGGCTGCCTTAAGAGACGTCAACAACCAGTTCCGCGATTTAGAACTCAGGTTGCAGCATCTTGAAAGGCACGTCACCTCAGATAGCTTCGATCTTAAACAACAGATCAACAATCTTTAAATCCTTTCAATGGGCGGTGTATACCGCCCTTAGCCGTATTAAGATAAGAAGTCTTTAACCCTAAAGCTCTTAGCCATAAAGCCCTTAGCCAATAGTAAAAGCAAATGATGAATTCATTTAACCGCTCACTTCGTCAACTCGGCCATCACTCCAAGTCACTGGTTAAACGCACCACGGACAATCATGTTCGTCTGGCGGTGACAGGCTTATCGGGCGCGGGCAAAACCGCCTTCATTACCGGACTGGTCAATCAACTGCTGCATGCCGGTGTCGGTCAGCGCCATAATGCGTTGTCGCTGCTGCAGGTCTCCCGTGAGGGGCGCCTACATGGAGTGAAACGTGCGCTACAGCCGGATCTGACCATAGCGAGTTTCGACTATGAAGGCGCCATGAGCGCCTTGTGTGGCGAGACGCCTACCTGGCCACAATCGACCCGTACCATCAGTGAATTGCGCCTGGCCATTCGCTATCAGCCTTCGGCAGGACTTAGGGCGAAATTTACCGACAGCGCGACGCTTTTTTTGGACATAGTGGATTACCCCGGCGAGTGGCTGCTGGACTTGCCTATGCTCAAGCTGAGTTTCAAGGCCTGGTGCCAGGTGCAGGCGCGCCGCGATGCCGTGTTGTCTCAGAGCGCCCATTATCAGGCGTTCGTAGCGGCTTGTCGGGAGCTGGACCTCAAGCAAAGTGCCGACGAGCTCAAGTTAAAGCAGATAGCCAGCCTATATCAGGCCTTGCTGGTAGATTTAGTGGAACAGCAAGGCTTCTATCATGCTCAGCCCGGGCGCATGTTGCTGCCTGGGGAGCTTGCAGATACCCCCATCCTGGCATTCTTTCCGCTGCTGCATCTGAGCGAGGCCGAGCTGGACGCCGCTGAAGAGAGTTCAAAGCATTCCTACTATCAGGTATTGAAGCAGCGCTACCACAGCTATGTTAGCCAGGTGGTGAAACCCTTCTATCGTGACTATTTTGCCAAGTTCGACCGCCAACTGGTGCTGGTCGACTGCCTGACGCCGCTCAATTGCGGCAAGGCTCAGTTTGATGATATGACGGGGGCGCTCGATGCCATCATGGAGAGTTTTCATTTCGGGCAATCGAATCTGCTGAGACGCTTGTTTGCCCCGCGAATTGACAAGCTCTTGTTTGCCGCCAGCAAGGTCGATCACATCACCCGGGACCAGCAGGGCAATGTGTTGTCGCTCTTGTCTCATCTGGTGAAGCGCAGTCAGCAACACGCCCAGTTTGAAGGCTGTGAAGTCGAGGTGATGGCGATCAGTGCCATCAAGGCGACTCAGCACGGCATGGTGCAGAGCCAGGGGAAATCGGTCGAGGTGGTGAAGGGGATAGAGCTTGCATCAAACCAAGAGGTGACTATGTTCCCCGGCGAAGTCCCCACTCACTTACCTGGTGGCGATTTCTGGCAGCGACAAGGGTTCGAGTTTGTTGATTTTGCCCCGCCGCGACTGGCCGAGTCTGGCCATCAGGCGCAGTTTGAGCACATACGCCTGGATCACCTATTGCAATTTTTGCTCGGCGACAAGCTGAGTTAAATCGGGCATTTGGGTGTAGAGAGCTAGTTGTTTGAAAACTAGCTGTTAGAAAGCATGCATTGCAAAGAGGGCACCGAAAAGCGTTATGAGTAAAGCCGATATGCAGATTGAAAAGAAGCAAGTGTTCGAGCCAGAGCAGGCGTTAAGCGTTACCGAGCTTAAGGCGGTAGAGCGCTTCGATGACCAGGTGGTGTTTGAGGATGCTGAGAGAGGTGAACTCGACGAAGCGGCGCTCCAGGCGCTGGTGCCTGAGCTTGACGGCATCGTTAGCAAGTCGCCATCTGGCGCGCGTCGGCGATCATGGTCATGGCTTGCCAAGGCGTCCTTACTCGGGATTGGCAGTATCTTACTAGTGGAGCTCGGGTTGACCCTAAGGGATGCGTGGGCGCAGAGCCCTTGGCTGTTTGGTCTCTATGGTAGCGTGACTGCCATCGTGAGTCTGTGGGCTATCACCCTAGGCGTGAAGGAGTGGCGCCAACTGCGCAGGCTAAGGGCGGTAGAAGAGGCCCAGGCGGTGAGTGAGCGCTTATCTCAGAGCATGCAGAGGGGCGAGGCGGACAGGTTTATCGACAGACTCATCTCGAATCTGCCAGAAGATATTGACACCAATAGTTATTATCGCCTGGTGCACGAGGAGCATAACGACGCCGAACGCCTGATACTGTTCGAGAGCAGCGTGCTGCCGCAGGTCGATGCCAAGGCGAAGAAACTAGTGCATCGCTATGCTAGCGAATCGGCACTCCTGTTGGCGGCCAGTCCTATCGCCGTGCTTGATATGGCAATCATCCTCTGGCGCAATCAGAAGATGATAGCAGAGCTGGCGCGCTGCTACGGTATAGAGCTGGGCTACTGGAGCCGCATCAAGCTTATCCGGTCGGTGATCACTAACATCATCTACGCCGGCACCAGCGAGATTGTTACCGACATAGGGACTCAGCTGTTTTCGCTGGAGATGTCAGGCAAGATTTCTGCCAGACTGGCACAGGGGCTGGGCGGCGGCCTGCTCACGGCGCGCCTGGGCTATCAGACCATGCGACTGTGCCGCCCCGTGGTGTTTACCCCAGACTCCCGACCTAAGTTGAGTAAGATACACACGGCCCTGCTTGGCGAGTTGAAAGACTTCTCCATTAACGTCTTAGGTAAAACAACTGTTCGTAACAAAGATTTTACATCCAAATAGGAGATAATTTCTCGAGACAGGTTTACTCCGCGTCCCGAAACTGGGCAAGTTAATGCATCGCTGCCACGCTAAACCAATAAATATAAGCCAACAATAATAGGCAGCGAGTATGACGGAGAAAGTGTATGCAAGATAAATGGAAACTTGCCACTCAGGTGATCCATGCAGGGCATGAGGCCAATCAGCATGGCGCCTTGGTATCCCCTTTGGTGCAAAGCGCCACCTTTACCTTTGAGACAGTCGAGCAGGGCGGTGATTGCTTTGCCGGCGAACAACAAGGCTATATCTACACTCGCCTTGGTAATCCCACTACGGCAGAACTAGAACGTAAGATGGCGGTGCTGGAAGGCAGCGAAGCCGCTGCTGCGACCGCATCCGGCATGGCGGCGGTATCTGCGGCCCTGCTGACCAATTTAAGCCAAGGCGATCACCTGGTCGCTTCCAAGGCTGTCTATGGCTGTACCTTTGCTTTGATGACGGAGCAGTTTAAGCGCTTTGGCATAGAGGTGACCCTGGTGGATTTCTGCGAAGTCGCCAACATAGCTCAGGCCATTCGCCCCAACACTAAGGCGCTGTTTTGCGAGACGCCTGTTAATCCACATCTTGATGTCTATGATCTTGAGGCAATCGCGGCGCTGGCCAAAGAACATCAGCTGGTGAGTATCGTCGATAACACCTTCATGACGCCGCTGTTGCAGCGCCCGCTGAGTATGGGGATCGACATGGTGATCCACAGCGCGACTAAGTATCTCAACGGTCATGGTGACGTGATTGCCGGTATCGTCTGCGGCACTGAGGAGATGATCACTAAGGTGAAACTCGAGGTGCTTAAGGATATCGGCGGGGTGATCTCCCCGCACGATGCCTGGTTGATCCTAAGAGGGCTTAAGACCTTAGATGTGAGACTGGCGCGCCACTGCGATAACGCCGAGCGGGTCGCCGACTATCTCGAGCAGCATCCTGAGGTGGCCAGAGTCTACTATCCTGGCCTCAAGGGGCATTCTGGGCATGCTTTGCTGTGTAAACAGATGCGCCGAGCCGGCGGCGTGGTGGCCTTCGAACTTAAAGGCAGTTTCGACACTGCCAAGGCATTCGCTAATAGGCTCAAGCTGTTTAAAATCGCTGTCAGCTTGGGGGACGCAGAGTCTTTGATCCAGCATCCCGCCTCGATGACACATTCGCCCTATTCGCCAGAGGCGAGAAGGGATGCCGGCATAGGTGATACCCTGCTGAGGATCTCTCTGGGCCTTGAAGATAGCGAGGATATCATTGCCGATCTGGCCCAAGCCTTCGAGGCTTAGAGCGAGAGCTAATTCGACGACTAATTTGACGATAAATTGGGAAACTAACGTCTTGAGTGTTATGTGAGCCGTTAAATCGGACGAATATAAAAGCCTGCAGTTGCAGGCTTTTGTGTTCTAGATGGTCCAGAACAGATGGGCGATCACATAGAGCGCCAACATACTTATGAAGTTGATGATCACCCCGGCGCGCATCATCTCCGATTGCTTGATAAAGCCAGAGCCGTAAACGATGGCGTTTGGCGGTGTAGCGACCGGCAACATGAAGGCGCAGGACGCGGCGATACCTATGAGCACAGAGAGCATCACAGGTGACAGGCCAAGTGCCTCGGCGATGGCGGCAAATACCGGCACCAGGAGGGCGGCGCTGGCGGTGTTACTGGCAAATTCGGTAAGCATCACCACAAAGAAGATCACCGCAAAGGTAAACAGGGCCATATGGGTGTTGCCGAAGATATCTGTGACCCAGTGGGCCAGGAAGACGCTAGTGCCCGTGGTTTTGAGGATGGCGCTGAGCGTGAGGCCGCCACCGAAGAGGATCAGCACGCCCCAGTCAGTGGTTTTCTCAATCTTCTTCCAGTCAACCAGGCCAAGCCCGGCGAGCATGACGACTGAGCCCAGTGCCACTATGGTATCGAACTGCTTAATTCCCCCCAGTGCGGTGGAGATAGGCTTGCTGAAGATCCAGCAGCACACAGTGGTAAGGAAGATAAGCAAGGTGAGTTTACCCTGTAGGGCGAGATGTTCGTTGCTCTTGGGGATCTCACACACCACATTGAGATTGGGCTTTAGGTAGATATAGAGAGCAATCAACATGCTAGGCAGCATGAGGGCCACGGTAAGCAGGCCAAACTCTAGCCAGTCGGCGAAACTCAGGCCGACCTGGGCTGCGGCGATCGCGTTCGGCGGGCTGCCCACTAGGGTGCCTATGCCGCCAATGTTGGCCGAGTAGGCGATGCCCAGCAGCATGAAGAGATAGGTGCTTCTGTGCTCCTTGAAATCCAGTTGCCTGAGGATCCCAAGGGCCAGAGGCAGCATCATGGCCGCCGTGGCCGTGTTGCTGATCCACATGGAGAGTAGCGCTGTGATCCCAAACAGCAACATGCAGGCGATGCTGAGTTTGCCCTTGGAGGCGGTCAATACCTTTTGGGCGATGCGTCTATCAATGCCCTGATGGTTGAGGGCCGCAGCCAGCACGAAGCCACCGAAGAAGAGATAGATGATAGGGTTGGCGAAGTTGCTCATGGCCGCCTTGGTTTCAAAAACCCCTAGCAAGACGCCCATGATAGGGATCAGTATGGCGGTGACGCTGATGTGAATCGCTTCGGTCAGCCAGAGTACGGCGGCGAAGACGAGAATAGCGATGCCGGTATTCACCCCTGGCTCGAAAGGCAGGAAGTTATAGAGCAAGGCGAACAGCACTATATCGCCAAACAGAATCGGCAAGTTGGTTTGGGCTGCCTGCTTTGGCGGTGCGGCGAGCGCCTCTTGTGTGGTGTCGAGGGACATAGGGGTTCCTTAATTATTATTTTGGCGCTCTACACTAGCCTAGCGGTTGCGGGGCGCAACTAAATTTTTTCTGTGGCAAAACTACATTTCATACTTTTTCTAGTGTGATTCAGATCGCTTTTTTGTGGCTGTTTGGCGTGTAGGTCACGCAGTGGTGACGTCTGACGATCAATTTTTTTTACGGCGGCTGGGTAACGGGGCGCTAATTAATAACAGACTGAAATAAATTAATATAATTTATTTTGTGATCCATCTCTCGCCGCGGTTAGGACTCTGTGTTCGTTGGTCACGAATTGGCGAAATTTTTGAAGCTGTTCTATGTTTTCGAGGTGGCCGAGGAAAATGGATTGTTGGCCATGAACAGCATAAGGATATTTAAGGAGAGCCCCAATGAAGAACCTACTTTTAGCTGCGTTCGTCGTAGCGTCATTTTCCCTCTTTCCCGCGCTGGCTGCCGAACAGGTTTCGATACCTGCCGACACGGCCCAGGCGAGCCTAAGCCAGGTTAATATCAATACCGCAAGCGCCCAGGAGCTGACTCAGCTCAAGGGGATTGGTGAAGCTAAGGCGTTGGCCATAGTCGAGTACCGAGATGCTCACGGTAAATTCAACAGCATTGAAGAATTAACTCAGGTAAAGGGTATCGGCCCTAAGGTGATCGAACAGAACAAGGCGATATTGGCCCTGTAGACACCCTGAACGTCGATGGAATTTGGCCCGCACTCGCGGGCTTTTGTTTATAGAATGGGCAGTTGGGCCTGTTCTGGCGATTACTCTTGGTTATTGACTTGATTGCCGGGCTGCCATAGTAGATAATGCTCGCCGTCTTAAGGATTTAATTGCTTGAGAATCTATGGTGACCCTAGGGTCCCCCCGCAATGATAACTTGTGAACTCGGCCAGGCCCGGAAGGGAGCAACCGCAGCAGGCGACTCATGTGCCGGGGTGTTGGCTCTAGGGGAACCTCCAATCCCAACTATTATCAACGAGTTAACTCAGAAATACCTCAGGTGATACACTTGGTGGTACACTCGATGATAAATAGTCTACCTAAAAGTTCTCCTTATCTGTTTCAATCTCGTCCATACATCAGTCATTTGGTTTGCGTGAGTGTCGTGCTCTAGGCTCAGCTACTTTGGGCTTAGCTACCAATGGTTTAGCAAGGTATTCTGCCCATTTATTCTGGCTATTTCTTCTGGGGAAGTGTGATAGCAGAAAGTAGCTCACCACCAGAGAAAGTTTCCGGCGGTTGGTTTTGCTTATGACGGCAACCCACGAAGACTGTCTGGTATTTCCCCTGGGCTAATCCGTCTAAGTCTGCTCTTCCGGGAGTTTTGACTTTAAGAAGGCGCGCGATTTTTCCAGTGCGGTCTGGATCTCTTCCTTCATCTGCTTGAGTTCGTTGTAGTCTTCGAAGAAATAGGTATCCACCAGATGACGTATATAGCGCACCGGCAGTTGGTTTAGGGTCACGCAGCAGAGATCGGCTAGATAGTCTTCGGGTAGCTCGTCAAATAATCCTTCATCAGACAGTAACTCCATCAACAGCACTTCGTAATAATTGCGAATTTCCAGTTGCATAGGTCTCTCCCTCAGGCTCCGTTGTGGTTTAACTAAGCATAATCTAGTTTGCTACCATATGGCATGAGCGGCAATAAAAACTTGTGCGTGGCGCTCTGCGAGCACCTCTATCTCCTTGCTATAACCTCCGCCGACGACGCAGGCGATGGGAATGCCGGCTGCCTTAGCGTTGTCCAGCACCAGCCTGTCCCTTTGGTAGATCCCTTCTGTGGTGATATTGAGATGGCCTAGCCTGTCGGCCTGATGCACATCGACCCCGGCATCATAAATAATCAGATCCGGCTTATAGAGGCGAATAGCGAGCGCTAAGGTTTGAGCGACAGCCTCGAGATATTCCTCATCACCGATGCCGCGGCTCAACTCCAGATCGAGATCTGAGGTCTGTTTGCGGGCGGGGAAGTTTTCCTGGCAGTGAATGGAGCAGGTGTAGAGATTGTCATAGGCCTGGCCCATGGCGGCGGTACCGTCGCCCTGATGCACGTCGCAGTCGAAGATGAGCACTGTCTCTATGCCTTCCAGGCTCTGGGCATGCAGGGCGTCGGAGATCAGGTCGTTAAATACGCAGTAGCCGCTGCCGAACTGATAGTGAGCGTGGTGATAACCGCCGCTCAGTTGCAGGGCAACGCCATGTCTAACTGCCAGCTCACAGGCAAGATGGCTGCCGCCGACAGAGTTTAGTGTCCGCCGAGTCAATCGCTCGCTAAGGGGAAATCCCAGTCGGCGCACCGCCTTGTCGGGCAGACGCTGCTCGATAAACTGCATGACATAGTCGGGACAATGGATCGATTTCAGCCACTCTAGGCTGACCGCCTCGGGGGAGTGAAATGCGGCCGGGTCGACTATCTGTCTGTCCAGCAGGTATTGGTAGAGCGCCTGGTATTTAGTAATGGGAAATCTGTGGTGGTGGGGTAACGCCAGCTGTGAATAGCTGGCGTGATAGACAAGTGGAACCATCTAAAAGTTACAGCTGTTTGATTGCCCAGCTCATAAACTCTTTACGTGTCTTGTCGTCTGCATGTAGCCACCAGTATTGCAACATCTGCTGAGCATGATCGGCATCGCTAGCAGTTGGATTGGCCGGTAGCGTCGCGGGTAGGGTAACGGCTTCGACAGTACCAGTTGGTTGCACTGGCGCAGTTGCATGGGCGGCGACGGCTGTTCCTGTCGCGGCAGCGGCTGCTGTTTCGATATCCTGACCCGAGTTGCCGTTAAACAGCTTGCTGACGAAGCTGTCTTCAGTGAGCTCGGTGTGAGTCACCTTGTAGTTGACCGCGCCGCCATCGATACGGCTGATCACGACCGCTGGTGATTTGGCGAATGACTTGGGCTTCTTGATGATCTCGCCTTCGGCTGGCTGCAGGCGGTAATCATAGTCGCCGTCAACCGCCAGGGTCACGATGAAGGGAGATGATTTTACAAAGCTTTCGCTGTCGCTAAAGTCGTCTTGCACCATGTCATGGTAACGGATAGCGATTTTGTGCGTGCCTTGGCTTAGCTCAAGATCAGATTTGTGATTAAACAGGCTGCCTTCTACCTTCTTGCCGTCTAGGGCAAGGTATTCGAATGCCATGGGGATGGAGAGGTTGGCAGCCATTGCCGATGAGGCACCAAGCAGAGCGATTAAAGCGGTGATTGGCTTGATTGATTTCATTGTTGCTCCTTAACGATTCTGATGCTTGTATGGGCGTTCGAACGCCTGAATACGATCTTCTATATAGCTGATAGCTTGTCGGCACTTGCCTAGGCGGCGATGGACCAAAAGTATTTCATTTTGCAGTGCAATTTTGTCAGCACTATGACAGTTTTCAAGCTTAGATTGCAAATGCGCAATTTTTTGTTCAAAGGTGTGAACCCAGTTCATATGTTTGTTCAATTCTTCATAGAGCTGGTGGCTGTTATTCATCACGCCGGCCGCGATCCAACTAAATCCACTCTGGGCATGGCTCTTCTGTCGCCGTTTGCGCGCGTGGGCGATACGAGATGCCTTCTGCTGCTCGGCCGACTTTACCCCAAGCGCCGTGGTGTTCAACGCGCGCCTTAGGGCGGTAAACCTGTCCTGAATACCTTCGCAGGCCAGGGCGATGGTCGTCGCCGAAATATTGCCCTGGAGCAACTTCTCGAGCTGAGCAATCTTCTTACTGAGCTGATCTATGCAGGGGCCAAGCTGAGCACCCGCCTGATTAAACAGATTGTCGTTAAATCGCTCTGTATCTTGCAGCAGCTTCCGCTCGCCCTTAGGCAATAGGCTGTCGTGTTGCAGCACCTCTTGCTCTAACTGTTTCAGTTGGACTCGCAGGCGGTGGATAAGTTCATTTGTCTTCATGCCCAGGCTCCCCAGGCCAGATTAATGGCGATGAGTATCACTATGCTAATAAACAGGGGGCGAATAAAAGGCACACCAAACTTGATGGCGGTGCGGGCGCCGATGAATGAGCCAAGCATCATACACAGCCCCATCGACAGTCCGACCATCAGGTTCACCTGGCCTAATGCCAGAAACACACTCAGTGAGGTGAGGTTGCTGATCAGCGTCATGGCTCTGGCAAGGCCACAGCTATTGAGTACAGGCAGCTTATATTGAGACACGCTGCTGATGGTCCAGAAGGCGCCGGTCGCCGGGCCGGCAAATCCGTCGTAGAATCCAAGCGGTAACCCTTGGCGCCACTGCTTGAACTTCGAGGGCGGCTTTACCGGTGGCTCATAGGTGGGGCAGCCCATGGCATTGGGTTTTAGTAGCGTATAAAGTGCCACGGCGATGATAAATAGCGGTAGCCACTTCTCGAGCCATTGATTGTCGATGAGGTAGACCACAAAAGTGCCTATGACAGCGCCGATAAAGGTGGCAATGGAGGCGTGATACCAAAATCTGGGGGTGAAAAACTGCTTGCGATAGTAGGTGAAGGCCGCCATGGAGGAGCCGAAGCTGGCCGCCAACTTGTTAGTGCCCAGTGCCGTATGGGGTGGAATGCCTATGGTGAGCAGGGCCGGGATCGACAGCAGGCCACCGCCACCGGCGACGGCATCGATAAAACCTGCGATAAAGCCGGTCGCAGCCAGAATCGCCCAGCTACCTGGGTCGAGTAATAGATCCAATGGTTATCCTATTCGGTTGCTTTCTATTAGATTGCTTTCTATTCAATGACTTGACGAAAGGGAGGCAGGGCATCCAGTAGGGATTTGCCGTAGCGTTTGGTCACTAAACGGCGATCCAATATGGTGATTCTGCCATAATCCTCTTCTTTACGCAGTAATCTACCACAACTTTGGATCAGTTTACGCGAAGCATCTGGGATCGTCAGCTGCAAGAAGGGATTTCCTCCCTTTGCCTTAATGTATTCCGCGTGTGCCTGTTCCACCGGTGAGGTGGGCACGGCAAAGGGCAGTTTTGTGATGATCAGGTTCGTCAGGTAGTCGCCGGGAAGGTCGAGACCCTCAGAAAAACTGCCGGTACCGAAGATGATGCTGACCTCGCCGTTATCGCAGCGCTGCTTATGATCTTGCAGCAGCTGCTGACGGGAGGCTTCCCCTTGGATAAGCAGCGGCGACTTTATCTTGCTTCTGACCAGATCGGCCACCTTCTCCATCTGCCAGTAGGAGGCAAACAGTACCAGGGTCGCCATCTCACCGTCGATTAGGGTGAGGATCTGTTCCGCCAGCTCGTCGGTATAGCGATCGTCCGTAGGTTCGGTGCGCATCTTGGGCAGATACAGGGTGGCGTTCTGCTGGAAATCAAACGGACTGTCCATGGCCAGATAGCGACTGCCATCGTTGATAGAGAGTCCTACCTGATGGGTAAAGTGGTTGAAGTTATTAAGTGCCCTTAAAGTCGCGCTACAGAGCACCACGCCGGCGGCCTTCTCCCACAGCAGGGTTTCGAGCATATAACCCACCTCAATCGGCGAGACGTTAAACAGATAGTCGCTCTGCTTACCTACCAAATGCTCGACCCAGCGGGCCATGGGGGCGCCCTTGGCGCTGTCTTCCTTGGCCATCATCTTCCACAGCTTCTGCAGATTCTCCAGACGCTGCAACATGAAGCCAGTCTCACTCAGTAGCTGCTCCGACTGATGCTTAGGTAGCTCGCCATCCTTAATCGCCTCGTTGAGCAGCACCAGCATCTTATTAAATTGCTTGAGCGCGCTGCTCGACGCCGTGGCCAGGTTTTCCGCCAGCATGGTCAAGGCCGCCGGCAGCTTGCCGTGTTCGAAGCGGATGCGCCGCTCGGGGTTATCAAACTTCGCCGCCTGGCCGTCGCAATATTGGGCGACGCTGGTGAGCAGGCTGGTGAGATCGTTGATGTGATCTAGCATGGCCTGGGCTGGGGCGATGATGTTGTTGCTCTTGAGCTGGTTCTGCAGCTTGGCGCTGGTCTTGCCGACCTTTTCAAGCCAGTCGATGGCGCCCCTGAGGGTCGCTTGGGCGCTGGAAAAATCTCTGGCCACTATCGGCAGGTGATGGGCTTCGTCGATCACATAATAGAGCTCTTCCGGATCTGGCAGAATCACCCCGCCGCCCAGCTCGAGATCGGCAAACAGTAGGCTATGGTTGGCAATAAGTACGTCCCAGGTGTCTACGTCTTCACGGGCCTTATGGAAGGGGCAGTGTCTGTGGCTGGCGAGCTGTCTGTGGCAGCTGTGTTTATCACAGGCGATCTGCTGCCACAGGTGATCCGGCAGCTGCTGAGACAGTGTGTCTCGCTCGCCGTTCCAGCGTCCTTCGTGAAAGTCTTTCAGCAGGCCTTGTAAGAGCTCGACCTGGCTATGATCCGGCTTGGTCTGCCACATGGCCATCTGAGTGCCGTCATCGCCGCCGATCAGCATCTCAAGCTTAGAGAGACAGACATAGCGTTGACGTCCCTTTACCAGGCCGAAGGTGAAGTTGAGCCCTGATTGTTTGGAGAAGAAGGGCAGGTCCTTGTTGAGCAGCTGCTCCTGCAGAGCAACCGTGGCGGTGGCGATACAAACCTTCTTCTTGCTTGCCAACGCCAGTGGAATCGAACCTAAGATATAAGCCAGCGACTTACCTATGCCTGTGCCTGCCTCGACCACTATGATGCGTCTATGCTTGTCATATTCTCCGGCGAGTGTCTTGGAGATCTCGGCGACGATATAATTTTGTTCCCGACGCGATCTAAAGTTAGGCAGGGCGGCGGCAATCTCTTTGTAAATCGTTCGGATCTGGGTTTTAACGTCGGCAGATAACATGAAGGCTTAGTGCTGGCAAATAATGCTGTACATAATAACAGTGATTACATAGCCTAAGAAGAGTAGAAGTAAGGAATTCACGACTTATTTGTTGTCGTGTCACCTAATGTGTTGAAATTAATTGGATAATAGCCAGGCTTGCATGATTTAAACATCCCGCTGGTGAGCGTAAAAGGGCGGATCTTAACCCGTCACCACCAAGGCAGCGAATTACATTATTATCTTAGTACGGCCGAAGGGCCGGCTCGGGTCATTGTGCCCAATGCCGAGCGCATCTGTTTTTGTCGCACTCAGGATGAGTTGAGCCTTCTCGGCGGCAACCATGAGAGTGGGGTACGCAGCGAGGCGCTTAATCTGACCACCTTCGACGATGAGCCGGTCAGCGCCCTCTATTTCGCCAATAATCAAAGCTTTCGTCATCTAAGCCGTATCGCCACCGATAAGGGGATCTCCCTTTACGAGTCTGAACTCAGGGCCGAGCAGCGTTATCTCATCGAGCGTTACATCGCCTTGGACGTAGAGTTTATCGGCCGCTGGCAAAGCAGCCAAGCACTAGACACGCCAACGCTCATCGCCGAGCGGGCCAGACGCTGTGAGCTAGATGTTAATCGAGAAGTTAAGCTGGCTGTGGTCTCGCTAGATTTCGAATGTGCCATGGATGGTGAGCTTTTTAGCGTCGGGCTGTACGGCCAATCGGCCAGCGGCGAGCCCTATCAGCAGGTGATCATGGTGGGGGAGGCGTGTGACTCGCCGCCTGAGTATCTCGAGCTTGTGCCCAATGAGGCTGCGCTGATTAAGGCGCTGCTCGACTGGTTTAAGCTGCATGATCCCGACATCATCATAGGCTGGGCGGTTGTGACCTTCGACCTGGCGCTCTTGTATCGCAGGGCCAAGGTGCTCAATATTCCGCTGACGCTTGGCAGGCTAGGCACTCAGCTTTCCTGGCGTGTCGATAACAAATATCGACCGGAGACCTTAATCTTGCCTGGCCGTGTGGTGCTCGATGGCATCGACTGGCTCAAGGCGGCCTTCTATCAGTTTGACAGTTTTAGCCTGGAATCTGTCGCCAGAGAGCTACTCGGCGAGGGGAAGGCGATTCACAACGTCAGTCACCGCGCCGAGGAGATAGCGACCCTGTTTCGTGAGGATAAGGCGGCGCTGGCCCATTACAATATTACCGACTGTCGCCTGGTGTGGGAGATCTTTGCCAAAACCGATTTGCTGGCCTTTGTGATGGAGCGTTCGCGTCTAACCGGCTTGGAGCTTGGCCGCGTCGGCGCCTCGGTGGCGGCGTTTAATAATCTTTATCTGCCCCATCTGCACCGCGCTGGCTATGTGGCCCCCAGTGTGCCGGTCAGCGATGGCATAGAGAGCCCCGGCGGCTATGTGATGGATTCCAAACCCGGTCTCTATCAACATATATTGGTGCTCGATTTTAAGAGCCTGTACCCGTCGATCATCAGAACGTTTCTAATTGACCCCAAGGGGCTGGTGGAAGGATTAAAAGCAGGGGCTAATGCTGGGGTAAGGGGAGCAAATGAAGGCAATGATACCGTGCCTGGCTTTTTGGGCGCCCAGTTTAGCCGCAACTCGCCCATTCTGCCTGAGCTTATCGCTAGCCTGTCTGCCAAGCGCGAGGAAGCCAAGCGCGAAGCCAATGCCCCCCTGTCGCAGGCGATAAAGATCATCATGAACTCACTATACGGCGTGCTGGGGTCTCGCGGCTGCGTATTCCATGATGCGCGCCTGGCAAGCTCAATTACCCTTAGGGGTCATGAGATCATGAAGCAGACCAAGCAATGGATTGAGGCGCTGGACTTGACCGTTATCTATGGCGATACTGACTCTACCTTCGTGCATATCTCCTCGCCCGAGCGTGTCGGTGATATCGATGCCTTTGCCAGGGAGCTGGTGGCATCCATCAACGAGAAATGGCGACTCAAGCTCAAGCAGGAGTTTCAGTTAGATTGTTATCTCGAGCTTGAATATGAGCGACATTTCGAGCAGTTCTTCATGCCGACACTGCGTGGCTCTACCGAAGGCTCCAAGAAGCGTTATGTTGGCGCCTACCTGCAGGAGGACCAAAGCCTCAAGCTGGTGTTTAAGGGGATGGAGCAGGTGAGGAGTGACTGGAGCCCCTTGGCGCGGGAGGTGCAGGCCGAGCTCTATTATCGACTGTTTGCCAAGCAGGATGTGCTTGGCTATTTGAAACAAATTGTGGATGCGCTGCAGCGGGGAGAACTCGACGACAAGCTGATTTTTTCTAAACGCCTCAGGCGCAATATCGAAGACTATACCGCCAAGTCATCACCCCATGTGAAGGCGGCGACTCTTTGGTGTCAACGAAGTGGCGATGACAGTCATGGCAAGCGGGGCGAAAAAATAAGCTATCTGATGACACAAAACGGCGCAGAACCTGTACAGCATCTACTCGGAAAGATCGATTATCAGTATTATCTGGATAAACAGATCGCCCCCATTTCTGATCCCATACTTTCAATTTTAAACACTAGTTTCAATAATCTTGTGGCCAAGCAAATGTCGTTAATTTAGTTGTTTTCTGGTTGTTGAGATAGTGATGAGTTGTTAACGTTTGGTGTAAAGTCTGAGTTTTCTGGAATTCTTTAGTTAACTTGGTGAAAAATAGCGCCGTTATTGTGATATTCGTCTTTGAGGGAATGCTAATCTTTTGCTAGTCTTTAGCTGAAATTGGAACGAAATAAAACAACGGAATGTCGCACAATAAGATAAAGCAAACTGAACATAACAAAAGGTTAGACTAACAGATGAAGAAGAGTGTAATAGCAACAGCGTTAGCGGCTGTCATTTTTGTCCCCGCTGCATCCGCTATCGAAATCTATAAAGACGATAAAAATGCGGTAGAAATTGGTGGTTTTATTGATGCCCGTGTTATTAACACTCAAGGTTCAACTGAAGTGGTTAACGGTGCGTCACGGATCAATTTTGGTTTCACCCGTGAGATGAGCGACGGCTGGAAGGCGTTCACTAAGCTGGAGTGGGGTGTTAACCCATTCGGTAACAGCGAAATCGTTTACAGCAGTGAGAGTAACTTCGAATCTAAGAGCGGTGACTTTCTTAACAATCGTCTAGGTTATGTCGGTATCGCCCACGATCTTTATGGTAGCCTGACCATAGGTAAGCAGTGGGGTGCTTGGTATGATGTGGTTTACAACACTAACTACGGTTTCGTATGGGACGGTAACGCTGCCGGTGTTTACACCTATAACAAGGCAGATGGTGCGGTAAACGGTGTGGGTCGTGGTGACAAGATCGTTCAGTACCGTAACAGCGTAGGTGACTTGAGCTTTGCGGTTCAGGCGCAGCTAAAGAACGATAAGTTCTATACCTGTGAATATGATCCTAACCTGTCTACCGACTGTAAAGAGCGTTGGGACAGCCAAGATCCTGTCTTAGATTCAGAAGAAGTTAAGTACAACTACACCTATGGCGCGTCTGCGACCTATCAGGTTAACGACAAGCTTTCTGTCTCTGCTGGTATCAACCGTGGTGAGTTTGATGTCACCTTCAGAAAGACCTCAGAGCAGATCACCGCAATCGACGTGATCTACGGTATGGGTGTGACCTGGGGTAACTGGGACGCCGACGGTTTCTATGGCGCGGCTAACTTTAACAAGAACGAGAACCACGATACCGATAACCTGGGTCGTCTGATCAAGGATTCGTACGGTGTCGAAACACTGTTCTCTTACAAGTTTGATAACGGTTTCCGTCCTTTTGTTTCTTACAACATCTTAGACGCGGGTAAGGACTATGTGATCCAGCCTAACAACGTTGACCCTAACTCTTCGTTCAAGCGTCAGTTCGTGGTTGTTGGTCTGCACTATGTGTGGGATGCCAACACAGTGCTTTATGTTGAAGGCCGTAAAGACTTCAGTAAGTTTGAAGGTGCCGATGCTGAAGCCCAGGCTAAATTCGAAGAAGACGGTATAGCCATAGGTATTCGTTACACTCTGTAATACGCCTTGTCATTACGAGTGAAAGTCTGAACAATTCAATGAAAAGCGCCTAATAGGCGCTTTTTTATTACCTTTCTAAAATCCCAATTCTTATCCATTGATGGCGAGTGATGACCCTGCCATAAGCTACTCTATTTATTCTGCTCGACTGGTTTTTCACACTAATATTTGAGTGTCTATCAAGAGTCGAAGCTAGGTCTCATTGCCTGGCTCGAGGCTAGTCTCTATCTGCGCCTAGTCTAGTCTTAGTAGGATCTGGGTCTAACCTTAGTCCTTACCTTGTTTTATCTTAACTACCCCTAATGCTGCCGAATTTGCCTTATGTGAGAGGTATTGCGATTTAATCTCTAACAGCAGGTTAATTTGTAATCAATTCTTTACGTACGGTTGCTGATTTTACCCAATTGACAGCGTGATTTTACAATTAAGCTTCTTTGTTACAACTACTGATATTTAACATCTTGTCGATCATTGGTTTGATGAATCGCTAATTAATAGCCCACCTAAATTAGTTTTATCTGTAATCAGTGTCCGTATGTCAAAATACTATATCTCATTGGTTTTGTGGGGTTTATTTATAACTCCTCTCTGTTCGCAATACTTTGTTGCGGCAATTTTTGCCCTAAATCGTCGACTTGCTACATCTAGCAAAAATCTGACTTATTGTGACAGGCGTCTACAAATTGAGCGATCGCCAATTAAATCTGTGAAAATAGTGATGCGATTGTTGATTAAATGTTTCACATGTGGTTCTATTTGTTGGCGAATGTGCACAAGTGTAACGATTGATGTTTATTTGTGTTTACTTTCACAAAAAAATAAAAAATAAAGTCCAGGGAGAAACAACATGTATAAGAACAGCTTATTAGCTAATTCAGTGCGTTTCGCACTAGTTGGCGGTGCAGCTATGACAGCTTTTACTGCTCCAGCAGTATTCGCGGCAGACGAGCAAGCTGCAGATAAAGTTGAACGTATTGAAGTTACTGGTTCACGCATTAAGCGTAGTGATCTTGAAGGTGCTTCACCTGTAACAACGATCACTGCAGACGATATGAAAGTTGAAGGTAACTTTACAGTAGCCGATGCGCTACGTAACAGTAACTTAAACTCTTTTGGTTCATTCTCTGAGCGCTCTGGTAGCTCTGCTCAGTCTCAAGCAACAATCAACCTACGTGGTGCTGGTTCAAGCCGTACCCTAGTTCTGATCGATGGTAAGCGTTTCCCAGGTTCACCTACTCTAGGTGGTTCTTCTGCTAACCTTAACGCCATCCCTATGGCAGCGGTTGAGCGTATTGAAATTCTAACCGACGGTGCTTCTTCTACTTACGGTTCTGATGCGATTGCTGGTGTTGTTAACATCATCATGAAGAAGAACTTCCAAGGTATCGAATTCAACGTTGGTGGTGGTTCACGTGACCGTGACGGCGGCCTGACAAGTAAAGAATTCTCTGTGGTTGCTGGTTATGAAATGGATAAGGGTAACATTACCTTTGCATTCGACCATCAAGACCGTAAGGGTATCGCTGACGGCGACCGTGCTTTCTCTGCTCCTTGGATGCGTGACCTGAACGGTGACGGTGAAATCCAGGCTTACAGCGAAACTGATGGCTGGTCTATCTATGGTGCAACCATTGCTTCTCCAGACTTCTCAGAAGCTCAAGCTTCACCACTTTGTGATGACTTAGCAGCACAATACGGCGACAACGTATTCAAGACTGTTAAAGCTGACGATGACTGGGGCCCAGGTTCAACCTACTGTATGTATGCATACGGTAACGTTTCTTACAACAAAGCTTCTGTTGACCGTAACACTGTATATGTAGATGCAAACTATGAAATCGCTGAAGATGTAGAGTGGTTCGGTCGCATCATGTTTACGCAGAACAACTCTTTCGGTCGTTATGCGCCTCCAGCAGCTGCTTGGAACAACATGTCTGCCGATAACCCACATAACCCTTACGGCGAAGAAACTCGTGGTTACTTCCGTTGGGTTGGTATCGGTACTCGTGACGGTAACGTAGATGACTACAACCAAGATTACCTGACTGGTCTTCGTGGTTCTATCAGCGCATGGAACGATGCGACTTGGGAATTCTACTACCACTACAACAAGGCCGATAACAAGTCTATCGGTGAGTACTACCTGAGCTACTCTGGTCTTGCTTACAACGAAGCTAACGGAATCGATCTAGGTTCTGAAGCCGGTGTAAACAACATGAAGGCCACTACTCTGACTCAAGACCGTGCTACCTTCCACCAGTACAATGCTGGTATCGGTTTCGATGCATTTGAACTGCCAGGTGGTGCTGTTGCTCACTACTTCGGTTTAGAGTACTTCGAGCAAGATTTCGCTTCTATCTATGACGCGCAATCTGAAGCGGGTCTAATCGGTGGTAGCGCAGGTAACTCTGCTGGCGGTGACCGTCAAGTATGGGCTGCATTCTATGAAGCGGCTATGCCTCTAACTGACACCATCGAACTGAACATCGCAGCTCGTTACGATGATTACAGCGATTTCGGTAACAACGTAGCGCCTAAGGCATCTGTTCGTTGGCAAGCTCTGGATAACTTGGTTCTACGTGCTTCTTACTCAGAAGCGTTCCGTGCACCAGCTCTGGATCAGCTATATGCTGCAACCACTTTCAGTGCTGATGACGGTACCGACTACCCATACTGTGTATCTAACGGCATTGCTGATTGTCCTGAGAAGCAATACGATACATACATCCGTGCTAACAAGGACCTAGGTCCTGAGACTTCTGAGTACATCAACTTAGGTCTTGCATGGGATATCGTAGATAACTTTGGTATTAAGGTTGACTACTTCGACCTGAAGATCGATGACGTTATCAGCCGTCGTTCTATCACTAACGTAATGCGCGGCATTGCAAGTGGTAACTTGGCTCCATCTGATACCTTCTACGTAGTTCGTGCTCCAGGTGAAGCAGGTAAACTAGGTAAGGCATTAGAAGTTGGTACTGGTTATGGCAACAGCGATAAGCTACAGATCAAAGGTATCGACGTTGGTCTAAACGGTAACTTTGAAACTGATTTCGGTGACTTCGGTATCGCATGGACTAACAGCTTCGTTCTTGAGTATGTTGAAGAAGTTGAAGGCGGTTCAGGTGCAATCGACACTGCTGGTTGGTCAGGACAGCCTGAGTACAAGTCTGTATTTACTACTACTTATACAATGGGTGACCACCGCGTATCTTGGAACATGAACTACACTGACAGCACTTATGAGTCAAGCAAGTCAGTTGGTGACACTATTGTTCCAGAAGGTAGCTTAGATTCATGGTTGATCCACAACATCAGCTACACCTATGATGCAGGTTCTTTCGGTCGCATCATGCTAGGTGTTAACAACCTAACTGACGAAGATCCAGTTCTATCTTCAGACGGTAAGTTTGAAAACGCTGATCTGTACAACAACTATGGCCGCGAATACCGCGCAAGCTACACTCTGAAGTTCTAAGAGTAAGCCAATAGTTTTAGTATAAATATCTGATAAAAAGGCCCTATTTAGGGCCTTTTTTTATGGTATTAATAAAAGCCGATAACAAAAACGACAAAAGGGCGAGCATTATGAGCCATCATTGGGACGAATACTGGCAACAGGGACATCTGACATCTTTTGGTGACAGTTTTTCTGGCAATTACTCAGGCGTGCTAGAGACAAATTGGCATCAGGATTTTAATGCCTTAGCAGACAACTTTAAGGTGCTGGATCTCGCGACTGGCAACGGGGCATTACCGCTGCTGTTGAATCAACATTTCAAAGGCGCTAATAAGAAAGGTGAAGTAATAGGTGTAGACCTTGCCCAAATTAATACAAATTTAGATGAGTTAGCGTTAAATGAACAGGTGAGGCTATCACTGCTTTCCCACATAGATTGTTCAAGCTTGTCTTTTGAGGACAGTAGTTTTGACCTGGTTATCTCCCAATATGGTTTAGAGTACTCTGATTTAGCCCTTTCTATTCCGGAGGCGATTCGTGTGCTTAAGCCCGGAGGCAGACTTAGCTTGGTGACTCACCATAGCCGTTCGATGATCATTAATCGAAACCGGCGAATTTTGAATGTCGTCAGTCAGCATTCGATAACCAAAGTATTCGAGACCATAGAAGCGCTCATTTTGAAAATGGGCACGCTCACCAACGCAGAAGATGTTCAGCGCATCAAGCAAGATATCGAGTGCGAGCAATTGCGCCACCAATTGAATCAAGAGATCTCAACCCTGGCTCAGTCCGATGAGGAAGGGCTGAAGGACAGTGAGTTGCTTACCTATGTGGCGAGCCTTTTTCAACAAGGCCTCTTTTGGCCCTTGGCAAAGAAGCAGCAATATCTCGCTTTTGCACGGCAGCAGATTGAAACATTAAGAGATCGCCTCGGTGAGCTTGTCGAAGCATCTCTAGATGAATTGGCACTTTCAGCCATGTTAGCTAATCTAATTGAACTGGGTGCGAACTTAAGCAGCATTAATCAGATTGAAGATAATGCCGGTCAGGTTTTGGGTTGGAAGATTGTTATAAATAAAACTATCTAGTATCTGCAGGCCCCAATTCGCTATATGTATAAAAGATGTTTCAGATAGACCACGTGGTAATACCAGCACAACATAATTTGATGCAAACGTTTGCGATAAAGTTATTTGGTTAATAGTTTGTTAACAGTATATTTGGTTTTTGTTGTTTGTTATATCTTATTAAAATCATGTGGTTAGATATGTATTGTTGTTTAAATCGACTCGTGGGAATTAGAATTGTAAATATTGACTTGTTTGAAAAAACACCTCTTGTGTTATTTTCAGCCCCTAAGAGCTTTTTCTGCTAGTTTTAGCCGTTTCCAAATGTTGACACAGGTCAACATTTTGTGAAATGATGCCTGCGGGTCTACACCTTGATTGGTGTAGAAAAGGGAAGATAATAACTAACAATCACAAGAGAAATGCACACTTATGGTGGCGGAATTCATGCAAATATAAGCAGAAAACCCGTGTTACCAATAAGTTAAACCTTTTATTTTTCACTTCAAATTGGTTGGGAACTATGTCCAAGGTAAGCAATAGAACTAAAATCGCTACGGCGCTCATTGGCGCGCTGGCCTTAGCAGGCAGTAACTTAGTGGTTGCCGATCCACTTTCTGATGTTCAGAAAGCGGATGCGAAAATTCATGCAGATGCAGCCGCATCTCAAAAGAAAGTTGATAAGTATTACGATCAAGCGCAAGACATGGCGTTTGAATATGGCCAAGTTGCAGACACTCGTGAGTCAACTAAGTCATACAACGATTATGTAGCTGGCCTGGTAGCAGACCAAGAAGCCACCATGAAGCTTATCCAAGAAGACATCAACGGTGTTGATAAGCTACGTCAAGGCGTTGTACCGCTAATGTTCAAGATGGTTGATGCACTAGAGCAGTTTGTTGCTCTGGATCTGCCATTCAACAAAGAAACTCGTGAAGCCCGTATCAAGCGTCTTCGTGAAACTCTAGATACCGCTAACGTAACGCTAGCTGAAAAATACCGTCTGATCCTTGATGCTTATAACATCGAGCGTGAATATGGTTCTAAGTTGAATGTTGAAACCGGTAAGCTGCAACTTGACGGTAAAGAGATCCTGGTTGATTTCATCAACTTCGGTCGCGTTGCCTACTACGCACAAAGCCTAGATCAAAAGTCTGCATGGATGTTCAATCCTGAGACAAAAGCATGGGATAAGCTAGAAGATAGCTATCTACGTAACATTACTAAAGCAATTCGCCAGGCTCGTGGCCAGGGTGCTCCAGATATGTTCGCGTTACCAATCCCAGCTGCGGAGGCTGCACAATAATGAAAAAGTTAATCTCTACAGCAATCGTTGCTGCAAGTCTGTCTTTAACTGCTGGCATGGTGAGCGCTGCTGATGCGCCTAAGAACATCGACCAGCTACTTAAGCAAGTTCAAACCGACCGTGCTAACGCTGCTAAAGTAAACAAGAAGCGTGAAGCCGAGTTCCAAGCCGAGCGTGGCGATAAAGCTGCACTGCTAAAGCGTGAAAAAGCGGCTCTAGCGGCTGAAGAACAACGCGGTAAAGATCTTTCTCAAGCATTTGCCGATAACGAGCGTAAAATCGCTCAGTTAGAAGAAGACCGTAAGATTGCTCAAGGTGACTTGGGTGAGATGTTCGGTGTTGTTAAAGGTGAAGCCGGTGATTTCGCCGGTAAGCTTGTTTCATCAAACGTAAGCGCTCAGTTCCCTGGTCGTGATGCTTTCATCGCCGAGCTAGGTGCACGTAAAGAACTGCCAAAAATCGAAGAACTAGAAAAGTTCTGGGAAGAGCAGCTATTCGAAATGGCTGAGTCTGGTAAAGTGGTTACTTTTGAAGGTGCCGTAACTGGTATCGACGGTAACGTTCACAACACCAAGATCACTCGTGTTGGTGCTTACAACCTGCTAGCCGATGGTCAGTATGTTGTTTATAACGCCGATCTAGGTCTGGTTCAGCAGCTTTCACAACAGCCAGGTAGCGAGCAAGTTGCCAGCGTTAAAGACTTTGAAGGTCAAACTTCAGGCGTTCACAAGCTGTTTGTTGACCCTGCACGTGGTGTACTGCTAAACGTGTTCACTCAGAAGGCAACTATCGAAGAGCGTATCGAAGCCGGTGGTACTATCGGTTACATCATCATCGGTCTGCTTGTTCTTGGTGCCCTGATCTCTATCGAGCGTCTGGTGACTCTGTATGTTGTTGGCGCGAAAGTTAACGCTCAACGTAAGAACATCGACAACCCAGGTAATAACCCACTGGGTCGCGTACTTAAGGCATATCACGACAACAAAGATGTTGACGTTGAAACCCTAGAGCTGAAACTTGACGAAGCGATTCTGAAAGAAACTCCAGCACTTGAGACTCGTATCTCTATCATCAAGGTTTTAGCGGCTATCGCACCTATGATGGGTCTACTGGGTACAGTAACAGGTATGATTGCAACCTTCCAAAGCATCCAGCTATTCGGTACTGGTGATCCTAAGCTAATGGCTGGTGGTATCTCTATGGCTCTGATGACAACCGTACAAGGTCTAGTTGCTGCACTGCCACTAATGCTAATGCACGCTATCGTGATTGCACGTAGCAAGTCAGTTGTTCAAGTACTTGAAGAGCAAAGTGCAGGTATCGTTGCCGAGCACGCTGAGAAGAGGAACGCCTAATGATGCTATACCTGATGGACATCTGGGATTCCGTCAGGGGCTTCATGGCCTCCGGAGGCGACGTCCTCTGGTTGGTTGCGGCAGTGCTATTCCTCATGTGGGTGTTAATGCTTGAGCGCTATTGGTATCTCAATCTGATTGCGCCAAAAGAGCACAAAAACATTATCACCGCATGGGACAAGCGAGAGGATTCAACCTCTTGGCATGCACACCGTATCCGTGAAGCTTGGGTATCCCAAGCGAAACAAGATATGAATGCTCGTATGCTGATTATCAAAACCTTAGTAGCCATCTGTCCAATGATCGGTCTACTAGGTACCGTAACCGGTATGATACAGGTATTCGATGTGATGGCAGTTCATGGGACGAGTAATGCTCGTATGATGGCAGCTGGTATTTCAATGGCAACCATGCCGACAATGGCGGGAATGGTCGCAGCGTTATCGGGAGTATTCTTTAGTACTCGCCTAGACGCCAAGATGAAAATCAGTATGGAAAAGCTAAAAGATAGCCTGCCACACCACTAGAGAGAGATTGAACATGGCACGTAAAAAGCATTCAAGTATAGAAGAAGAAGCGCAAATTGATATGACACCGATGCTCGACATCGTGTTTATCATGTTGATCTTCTTTATCGTAACAACGTCGTTCATTAAGCCATCTGGTCTTGACTACAACAAGCCAGAGGCTTCTCAAGCGACAACTCAGAAGTCGGCAAACATCTTTATCGGTGTGAGCAAGACAGGCGTGATCAAGATGGAAAACCGTCAGGTTGACATCGAGCGTGTAACAGCAAACGTTGAGCGTATGCTGGCTGAATCACCAGAAGCGGCTGTATTGATCGAAGCAGATAAAGAAGCTGAACACGGCATTGTTGTTAAGGTTATGGACAATGTGAAGAAAGCTGGGATCAACAAGATTTCGGTATCAGCGGGGAAAGACTAATATGCTGAGAGGAATAGTATCATTATTAGTTGGTGGTGCTGTTACTTTCGCCCTGTTTGTTTTCATGGCCTTCTTGGTCGGTGGCGGCGCGAAACGCGCCGACACTGCCACTGATTCTCCGGTTATTGAGATCAGTATGGATAAACAGGATACGAAAGTGCAGGACAAGCCTAGGGTTAAACCTAAGCCACCTACACCGCCTGAGCAGCCACCTTTACCAGATACGCCACCGCCTGATAGCTCATCAGACATCGACACTAACATGTCTTTCAACATGACTGGTGTAGTAGCAGGTGCAGCATCTACCGGCTTTAAGCTGGGTAACATGATGACTCGTGACGGTGATGCAACACCTATCGTTCGTATCGAGCCACAGTACCCGATTGCTGCAGCGCGTGACGGTAAGGAAGGTTGGGTTCAACTTAGCTTTACCATCAACGAACTTGGTGGTGTAGAAGATGTGCAAGTGATCAACGCCGATCCTAAGCGTATCTTCGACAAAGAAGCTAAGCGTGCACTGAAGAAGTGGAAGTACAAGCCAAAGATTGTTGACGGTAAAGCCCTTAAGCAACCTGGTATGACTGTACAACTAGACTTTAAACTTGATGGAGGCAAATAGAGATGCAAAAGGTTAATACACTTGCAGCCGCACTATTGCTTGCCATTGGTGGAAGCCTAGTCGTTGCACCAGCAGCAAACGCTGCCGAAAAATGCCCCATTGAGAAGCGCCAGTCTAAGGCTGTAGGCCAAAGCTCGGCAAAGAAAGTGCAAAAGTCTTTCGAAGCTTATCAAGAAGGCAATATCGACGAAGCGATTGCCGTGTTGCTTGAAGCCAGCCCACGCGATGCTTTTGATAAGGCCTATATTGCCCGTATGTTGGGTAACTTTTACGCCGAAAAAAATCAGATGGGTACGGCGATCAAGTACCTGAAGCAAGCCGTTGACGCTGATGTACTTGGCGGTACAGACCATGGTGCAACCCTGCGTCTATATGCCGACCTGTTGATTCAGGAAAAGAAGTTTAAAGAGTCTATCCCTTATTACTACGAGTGGATGAAGTTTACCTGTAAAGAAGATCCACAAGTGTATCGTCGTATAGGTATCGCTTATTCAGAGCTCAAAGAGTGGGATAAGGTGCTCGGCGTTGTCGATAAGGGTCTGTCTATCAGTACTAAGCCAGATAAAGGCTTGTACCAGATGAAGCTGACTGCTTACTTCAACAAGAAAGATTATAAAAATGCGATTAAAGTCCTAGAGACTATGGTGCCTCTTTTCCAAGAAGATGGCCGTCTATGGGTACAGTTAGCGCAGTTTTATTTGATGACTGAAAGCTATGATAAGTCTTTAGCAACCTACGACTTAGCTTATAAGAATGGATTTTTAGAGACGTCGGGTAACATCACGCGTCTGTCTCAACTGCTGGCGCAAAATGGTTCACCATATCGCGCGGCGAAAATCTATGAAAAGCATATGAAGAGTGGCCTGATTAAGGAAGATGAGAAGACTTTCTCTATCCTGGGTGGCTTCTATCACAATGCTAAAGAGCTAAAGGAAGCGGCGGATTATTATGGTAAGGCTGCTGCCATCAACAACGATGGTAAACTTTACCTTAAACAAGCCCGTCTGCTCACTCTGCAAGAGAAGCACAAAGAGGCGATCCCTGTGCTGAAAAAAGCATTGGCTGCCGGCGGTGTGAGTGAAGGTGAAGTTGAGTTTGAACTAACCTTGGCTTATCTAGGTACTAAGCAGATTAAAGCAGCATACAATGCCTGCTTGAAGGCTGCTAAGGATGAGAAGACTAAGCGTTCAGCGACAAGTTATCTCGCCTATATCAAGGAAAAGGCACGTATTTATAACGTCGCACTTTAAGCCTTAAAATAAAAAGCCCCGCAAGGGGCTTTTTTTATGCCTGTAGATAAGTAAACAAGTTAGTTCAGACAATGCATCGCCGTATGGTGTTCCTTCTGCCCCTCTAAGGTGTGGGTCAATGAGCGGACATCTTCAAACAGGTTTTCGATGTTGAGATCGCTCTCGGGTTGGCAGAGACACCCGGCCAGCTCATAGTCGATGCGGTTGCTGTGTTTGCGTTGATAGTCTTGATTGAAGTCCATTATTTTCTGTTCTATGCGGGCGATAACGATTTCGGTTCCTTCTCTATCTATGTTAAACAGCCCCAAGGCAAAGTTATCCTGATTCAGTCTGGCGACCATATCCGTTGTCCTAAGTATCGCTTCTTGAACCTGTTTCATGAATAATTCCAGTAAATGAGGTTGCTTTACTGTTTCATGAATGTGTGGGCAAAGATACAATAAGGCCAGCGTCTGGCGTTCGCGCATGTGGCGGTGCCACTCACGGTTAAACACCTCCATAAAATAGGTTTGGTTGTAGACGCCAGTTTCGGGATCTCTGAATCCAGAATTACTAAATGAGTAAATCATTAGCTCGCTCCTCAGATACACCTAAGGTAATTATAGAAAACAACACTCACTTGCACAGAATATGAAGGATATAACTCGAATGAACAAAACGCTTCTCGCATTGACGATATCAGCTTTAGTGGCCATGGTGGGCTGCTCAGACAAGGAAACCAGTGCAAGCCAGGCCAAGAGCAATGCGCCAGCGCCAGAACAGACTGTGGCGCCTCAGGCACAAAGCGCAGAGCAGGAATACCTCGCCTTAGTGGATCGTTATTTTAACGACATGCTCAAACTAGAGCCAATGTACGCCACCTTTGTCGGCGTCAATGACTACAACGACCAGTTTGGCGGCGATCTGACTGAGGAGTATCTCAAGGCGCGTCACGAGCTTAACAGTCGCTACCTGAAGGCGGTAAAGGCGATAGATCGCAGCGCCTTACCCGAGTCGCTGCAGCTGAGCTATGACATGTTTACCTACGACAGAAACATGGCGCTGGTGTCCGAGACCTTCCCATCCTATTTCATGCCAATGAACCAGTTCTACAGCACAGTCATTACCATGGTGCAGCTGGGCAGCGGTGAGAGCGCGCAGCCATTTAACTCGGTTAAAGACTATGAAAACTGGCTATCGCGTCTATCGGGCTTCATCAACTGGACTAAGTTGGCCCAAGCGCGCATGGATGAAGGTATCGCCAGCAAGGTCGTTTTACCAAGAGTCTTGGTCGAGCGCATCATACCGCAGCTGGAGGCCCAACTGGTCGAGCAGCCGAGTGACAGCCTCTTTTATGCGCCTATCACTAATCTGCCAGAGAGCTTTAGTGAAGAGGAGAAGCAGAAGCTGACCCAGCAATATGACACTCTGATCGGCAAAGAGCTGATCCCTGCACTGGCGTCGCTCAAGCAATATTTCCAGGAGACCTATCTGCCCGTGGCCAGAGCCAGCGATGGATGGTGGGGACTGCCTAACGGTAAACTCTGGTATCAGCATCTAGCCAATGCCCACACCACGACCACTATGCCGGTTGATGAGATCCACCAGATTGGCCTTAATGAGGTGGCGCGTATTCTCAGCGAGATGGATAAGGTCAGAGAGCAGGTGGGCTTCACGGGCGATCTCAAGGCCTTCTTTGCCTCACTGTCTTCTGAGCCGCAATATTTCTTTAGCGAGCGTCAGGGGCTGATCGACGGCTACATGGTACTGAAGGACAAGATCAACGCCGTATTGCCTAACTACTTCAATGTCATGCCTAAGGCCGACTATGTGGTCAAGCCGGTCGAGAGCTTCCGCGAGCAGTCTGCGGCCGGTGCATCTTATGAGGCGCCTGCGGTCGATGGTTCGCGTCCAGGTGTGTTTTATATCAACACCTACAATCTGAAGGCGCAGCCTAAGTGGGGGATGACGACACTGTCACTGCACGAGGCCGCACCTGGGCATCACTTCCAGATCGCCATCAAGCAGGAGCTGACCGGTGTGCCTGAGTTCCAACGCTTTAGCGGCTATACCGCCTTCGAAGAGGGCTGGGCCCTGTACGCCGAGTATCTCGGCATCGAGATGGGCCTGTTTGAAGATCCTTACCAGTATTTCGGTAAGCTATCCGATGAGATGCTGCGCGCCATGCGTCTGGTGGTCGACACAGGGCTACATGCCAAGGGCTGGAGCCGCGAACAGGCCATTCAGTATATGAAGGATAACTCGCCGATGGCCGAGACCGACATCATCGCCGAGGTGGAGCGCTACATGGCTATCCCTGGCCAAGCCCTCTCATACAAGGTGGGACAGCTGAAGATCTTGGCTCTGCGCGCCGAGGCGGAAAAGGCTTTGGGTGATAAGTTCGATCTCAAAGGGTTTCACGATCAGATCTTAACCTCTGGCTCGCTGCCGATGGCGGTAATGGAGCAAAAAATCCACCGCTGGATAAAAGCTCAGGGCGCAAAGGCATAATCTGAGCGTTATACCTTTTTAAACCCAGCAAATGTTTTATACTTGCTGGGTTTTATTTTATTCATTTTTAGGGAAATCAAAGGAGTGCCACATGGTACAAGCAACAGCACGTCATCTATTGGTTAGCAGCGAAGAAGAATGCGCACAGATCAAGCAACAGATCCTGGATGGCGCAGATTTCGGCGAGATGGCCAAGGCGCATTCATCTTGTCCATCAGGGGCGCAGGGCGGCGACCTGGGGTCTTTCGGTCCTGGCATGATGGTACGTGAGTTCGACGAGGTGGTCTTCAGTGCGCCGCTAAACGAGGTGCAAGGCCCGGTTAAGACCCAGTTCGGTTATCACCTGCTCGAAGTGACCAGCCGCGGTTAATCTCTTGATCGTCGAGTTATATACAGACAACTTAAAGATCCGCTCGCTCATGCCTGAGGACTGGCCGAATTTCTTGTCGGTCCATCAGGATGAGCGGCAAAACCGCTATGTCAGGGCGCCCCAAACTGAAGGCGTGATCCGGGAGAAGTTTGAGCAGCGTCTCGCGCCCTGGGATTACGAGTCTGGTGCCTGGCTGACCCTGGTGATTGAAACCATAGAGGATGGTGAGTTTATCGGTTTCACCGGCTTCTATGGCGTCGATACCAGCCTGGGTCAGGTCGAGGTGGGCTATATGCTAAGCAATAGTGGCCAGGGGCGCGGTTATGCCACCGAGAGCCTCAGGGCGGTGATCGATTGGGCCTGCCTGCAGTTTAATGCCCATAAATTTATTGCGCTCTGTACCGACCAGAATCTGGCCTCGGCCCGGGTGCTTGAGAAGTGCGGCTTTATCCTTGAGGGCACCTTAAGGCATAACTTCAGGCTAAATGATGCCTGGGTGGACGATCGTTATTATGGATTGCTCGCCTCGGAGCGCAGTGATAGCCCGCAATAGGCCAGAGTGATATACTCCCGCCGACTCAGTTAAATAAAGGTAGTTAGTGTGACCACAGAATCTCAAACCTTGACCCTGTTACCGGGTGAAGAGTTTATTGAACTCTATAAAGTATTGAAGGTGCAATCCATGACCTCAGGTGGCGGCGAAGCCAAGATGGTGATCAGCGAAGGCCTGGTGACCGTCGACGGTGAAGTCGAGACCCGTAAACGTAAGAAGGTGATTGCCGGACAGGTGGTCAGCTACAACGGCGAAAGCGTGACAATTGTCGCTGAGTGATTCGTCGCGACAGATCCAGAAGGAGTCAAACTATGCAGTTCCCAGATGATGATAATGGCAAGATGTTAGCCGCCATGGCCGAGGCCGGTATCGATTTAACCAAGGCCTTGGATGTGGATTTTTTCCTGATCTTCGACGATCAGCGCGATGCCGAATCCGCGGTGGAAGAGCTTTCCCAGTCAGAGCTAGAAGGTGAGTTGGAGCTACACCTCAACGATGAGCTCGGTAAGTGGGAATTGATCGTCTGCATCAACATGGTGCCGGAATATCAGGCCATCGTCGATCAGGAGGTTGAGCTCAACGAGTTTGCCGCCGAGTTCGGTGGGGCGACCGATGGCTGGGGCGTGATGCAGCATCAGGAAGGTGACGATGAGTTTGCCGACCATGACCATGAATGCGATGACGACTGCCATCATTAATCGCGACTAATTCAAAGTGCCACTAATTTAATAAGCCACTATTTATAGTGGCTTTTTTTTGCGGTAACGTAAGCAATAAGATAAGCGAGCCAAGGATTAGGGAGAGCAGATGGCGAAGCAGATCAGTTTTGGTACCCCGGTCAACGACGCCGAGCGCTGGGCATTTGCCATGCTGGCCGACGAGTTGCCCGACAACTACATACTGCTGACCAATGTGGAGATCCCCACCAAGTCGGGACAGGCGATGGAGGTCGATGCGCTGGTGATCGGCGAGTGGGGCGTTTATGTAGTCGACGTGAAGGGCTATATCGGTCGTCTGGACGCCGGCCTGCATGCCTGGTCGCTCGATGGCCGTCAGGTGGATAACAGCCTAGCCAAGGCCAACTATGTGGCTCGCGTGCTGGCAGGCAACGTCAAACACAAGATCCCCGTGGGGGTCTATGCGCCCTGGTGTCAGGGGATGGTGTTTGTCACCGGCCGCAAAGGGGAGGAGATTGAGCTTGAGAAACAGCAGGGCTCTTTGAGCATCTATACTCCGAGTCAGATAGTCGCCGCGCTCACCAAAGAGTGGGGCCTCACGGCGCCGCGTAAGCATCAGGTGACCGACAAGCAGAAACAGATGGTGCTGGAGACCATAGGCCAGGTGGCCTTGGTGGAGCAGCGCAACAATAAGATCCAGGATTTCGTTAAGCTCAAGTGTCTCTTCATCCAGAGCGGCCTCGAGGTGTGGCAGGCGGAGTACAGCCCCGGCGGTTGGACGGCGCCCTGGCTGCTCAAGGTATTGGTGCCGACTCAGTTTGAGAACAGCGATGAGTCGCTGCAATATGAGCTGCGTCTGCGCGATGAGTTTAAGCGCCTGCAGACCCTGGCGGGCTGTAGCTGCGTGCCGCAATGCGCGCCGCTTATTCAAGATGGCGAGCAGTTGGTGTTGCCCATTCGGATGCCACGGGGCGTGCCACTGGATGTGCTCGAACATGAGCAGCTGACCACCTATCAGCTACTTGAGATCCTGCGCCGCGCCGTCTCCGGCTTGCAGCAGATCCATCGTCGTGGTGTCACGGTTGGCGGCTGGCAGAGCAACTGTCTGTTCGTCTCGGATCTCGGCGATGTCGAGTTTATCGATATCAAGGACAACCTCAATGCCAGCCAAGATATCGCCGCCTTCGCCGCCAGTTTTCTTTCATTGGCGGAGCAGACACGTCAGCCGAGGATCTATCAATGGTTTCGCCAGGCTGCCAGTGGCAGTACCACAGATCTGGATATGATCCGCTGTGATATCGCGGCATTAATAGACAACGGCGTCTGCGACACCCTGCCGGAGCACATCGAAATTGCCAGCGGCGCCATTATCGATCATCACTATCAGCTGGAGCAGTTCATCGCCGCCACCGACCATAGCCAGTTCTGGCGCGCGCGTCATCTTCAGGGCAACTATCCCTGTGGCGTCTCAATCTATGCCAAAGTGGAAACCGACTGGCTGATGCTCAGCAGCCTCTATCGCAGCCTGTCGAAACTCTATCACCCCCATGTGGAGCAGGTGCTGAATTTCGGCCAGCTGCCCCAGAGCGATGAGCTGTTTATCAGCCGCGCCTGGGAGCGCGGCGTGTCGCTGGATGAGCTAAGGGATATTCAACTTGGGCAACCGGCAACCTGGTTTACTCAGTTATTGTCGGCACTGCAGTATCTGCATCAGATGGATATCTATCACGGCGCCATCTGCCCGAAAAACATCATCTGCAGCGAAGATAAGGCTGTACTGGTGAACTTCGGCATAGGGCTGGATATCGCCACCAGTCATTATGCTCGCCGTTACGCCGACCCTCAGCTGTGGGCCGCCGAAGGGGAGGCGGAGAAGGACCTCTACGGTTTGGTGGCAAGCTTTATCGCCACCCTGACGCCGGTCAAACTCCAGGGGGATGGTGGTCAGGCTGGGATCATCAAGGCGCTGTATGCCTTCGACCGGGAGTGGTTTGGTGAGAAGACCTTCGATACCTGCCTCAAGGTGCTCAACTTCGAGTTCGATGTGGGCCAGGGCGTTAACTATCTCGACGCCTTCGACGCGAGCGATCTGCTTGAGTAAGTTCTAGCTTAGATCGTCGCTTTGGTGGCGGTATGGGGCAAAGATCTCCAGCAGCCAGTCGATAAAGGCCTGAACCTTGAGTGGTCGCTCACTTTGCTTTGACGGCGGTAGATTCGGCGTCAACACATAGTAGGCGTAGGGGCTGGTAAATTGGGTCGCTAAGGGGATCACCAGGCTGCCCTCTGCCAGCTCCTTTTCGATGAAGAAGCGGGGGATCAGGGCAAGCCCCATGCCACTGACCGCCGCCTGGCTCAGCATATAGAAGTGCTCCATCCCAAGCATCTTGTCTGTGGTCAGCTTGAGCCCCACTTTCTCGGCCCACAGTGGCCAGAGCTCGGGGCGGGTGGTGTGCTTCAGTAACGTCTGACGGTTGATATCTTGAAGGCTGTCTATCTGCTTGGCCAGCTGCGGGGCGCAGACCAGGCAGAGATCTTCATCCATCAACTTGAGCACATGGCAATGGGTCGGGCGCACGGTGGCGCTACGAATGGCCACATCATACTTATCCCGCTTGAAATCCACCTGAAAGTCGCCGATGGAGAGATCCACATAGAGGTGGGGATGGCGGGCCTTAAACTCCTCGAGTCTCGGGATCAACCAGTTGATGGTGAGGCTGGGCAAGACGTTGATCGACAGCGCCTGCGCGATACCCGGTTGTGACCTCAGCTCCTCTGTGGCCTGGCTGATGCTTTGCAGTGCGCTGCTGATATGGCGCAGATAACGCTCGCCCTCAGGCGTGAGGCTGAGCTGTTTATGCTGGCGGCTGAACAGGCTGACATCTAGGTAAGACTCTAGTGTTTTTATCTGCTTACTGATGGCGCCATGGGTGACAAAGAGTTCATTCCCGGCGCGGGTAAAGCTTAGGTGTCTTGCCGCCGACTCGAAGGCACGCAGGGCATTTAGGGGCGGGAGTGTCAGTTGATCCATATTTTATTTGTGAGATTATTTCACGCTAAGGCGAGGATAACTCCTTTGCCAAATGGATGCAAAGCGCGTTTAATAGCGGCCAATTGTGAATAAACCTTTATAGAGTCCCTATGTCCCTCGAACTGAGTTATGAACTGATGGCACTGCTGTTTGCAGTGGCCGCCCTGGCCGGTTTTATCGACGCCATCGCTGGAGGCGGCGGCCTGATCACCATTCCAGCGCTCATGTGGGCCGGCCTGCCACCTACGGCGGCGCTGGCGACCAACAAGCTACAGGCCTGTGGTGGCAGTTTCTTTGCCAGTTTCTACTTCGTGAGAAAGGGGATGGTGGATCTCAGTAAGATGAAATTAGCCATCTGCTGCGCCTTTCTTGGCGCCGCGCTTGGGACGGTCGCGGTGCAGCTAATCGATGCCAGTGTGCTTAAGCTGCTGCTGCCTTTCTTGATCCTGGCGATCGGCTGCTACTTCCTGTTTTCCAAGTCCATCAGTGAAGAGGATAAGCATCAGGTGATGTCGCCAACCCTCTTTGGCCTGACGGCCGCCTTAGGGGTAGGCTTCTACGACGGTTTCTTTGGCCCAGGCACCGGCAGCTTCTTCGCGCTGGCCTTCGTGTCGCTCGCCGGATATGGGCTGGCGAAGGCGACCGCCCATGCCAAGGTGCTCAATTTCTCCACCAACATTGCCTCACTGATCTTTTTCGCCTTGGGCGGCAAGGTGCTCTGGCTGCTGGGCGGTGTCATGCTGCTGGGTCAGGCGATTGGCGCTACCTTAGGTTCGCGCATGGTGGTAACTAAGGGCAGTAAGATCATTCGCCCGCTGGTGGTAACCATGTCGATCGCCATGAGCGGCAAGTTGCTGCTGGAGCATTACCTGTAGTACTTTCTCTGACATAAAAGAGCCGTAGTCTCTGTAAGTCAGTGACTTAGGGGATTTGACAGCGGAAATCGAATGCTGTGTATTTCACCTGAGTTTTGTGTAGAATGGCTGAAGGTTTAGTTTAATCTAATTACATTTCAGTAACATGCAAAGCCAGGGAAGTTAGGATGGCCTTTAGCCAAAACAGGATTGTTTGTACGGCATTGACGCTCTGTTTGAGCCTGTTCGCGTCTCAGAGTCATTATTGTAAGGCGCATAGCCGGGAAACGGATGCCCGCGCCCATGAATATCAAGTCACCATGAGTACCCTCTATGCCCATGGTGACAGCCAGCAAGTCGGCGTCCGGGCCCGGGCGCTCCTCAAGTATCAAACTGATTCTGCATCGAGTAACACCGAGTCGGTTAGCCTCTCTGTTATCCCGACTATGTTGCAGTATCAAGACCCTGCCTATCGACTCAATATTAATAGTTTCGATGATGCCGGCCGCGGCGCGGCCCTGGCCAAGATAGTGCGTCAGGGAGCGCAATTAAGCGGTGACGACAAGGTCGCTACAAGTCAAAGCCAGGCGCGTTTCAAGGCTCAGGATGAATGGGATGCCTATCTCGCCAAGCAGGGCAAAGAGGCAACTAGGGCGCTGGCACCGCTGAAATCCCTGTTCACGCTCAATCCGCTCATACCCTTAGCTCAAAGGGAAGCTAAGGCGGCTAGTGTGGGTGACACCCTTGTGCTCGGTGACCTGTTTCAAATCGCAGCGAGTGAGTCAGCACCCTGGCAGATAACCGCCATCGAGGGGCAATGGGTGACGGCGACGCTCGAGCAGAGCAGTGTGCAACAAGGAATAGAAAACCGACGCTATGGCCAGCTGAGGTTCGATAGGCATACCGGCTGGCTAGATAGGCTCTTGTGGGTGGAGCAGCAAGAGAAAGGCGATAGGAGGCAGACGCGTCGCTGGCTGCTGGCACCTAAATCGACTCTCTATGTGAGCGACATGCTGTGGCAGGATGATGGAAGCACTTTCGATGATAGTGGCTTCCCCCTTGAACCTGATGATGATCTCTTTGAGATCCCAACCTTGCCCATGACGCCGGACGACCCTGATGCTAGCCTCCCTATGATGGAGCCGGACCAAGGGATCATGTCAGCCGGTTGGGGCGGTGATGATATCGAGCTGCGCTACATTCATGGCCTAGTCGCGGGGGACTTTGCCACCTCGGTCGAATACCAAAATATCCAGCTTATCGACTGGCGGGACAGAGAGATAGATCTGCCCTTGTGGCGCCATAGTGTCCGCGGCGCCAGCGCCCTGGAGGGTGTGGTCAGCTCAGGGGTTAATCTGCTGCCGCTCGGCTGGGGCGAGAGCCGGGCCAAGTTGGAGGAACTCTATCAGATCCGCGCCGAGGTGAACTTCACTCCGGTACGCACATACACTGAGCAAGTCTCCTGGCAAGCGCTGTTGAAGCAGTCTTACCGCTTTGGTGAGGCGACGCTAACACTCAGTGCACTGAACAAATCCGGTCGCTATCGCCTGGTCGTGACTAATCGTGGAGTTAACAGCCTGTCGCCTGATTTCAACGGCCTAAACGGCAAGTTGGGCTTCGAAGCGCCAGTAGGTCAGGGGCCTAAGTGGCTGACGAGCACAGAGCAGCTACTGCTCGAGGAGCTATTTTTCCGTGAGCAGGCCTCCCGTGAACAGGTTTCTGGCGAGCAGGCCTCCCGTGAGCAGACTAGTCATGTCTACATCTTGCAGTTAGCAGAGGTGCCCACATCACTCTCAATCCTCCATGGCGAACAGCTAAGAGATAGGGTGAGGACAAAAGCGATCACCTTTGTGACTCAGTCAGACTATGAGGCGAACCTCGCCAATCCACCGCTAACGCCAGTCTCAAGGTACAGCTTTGATGGCGATGCATCTGCTAAGTCGAGGGATAGATGGCAGTTTGCCGAGCCATCGGTCGTCTCTCGTACAGGGAACGATCTCTATATCCCTATGCCGACGGCCCTTGCCGAGGTGTGTCGGCCGCAGATAGATACAGGATTTAGCGAGGCCGGTAAGCCGGTACAGTGGCGCCTTATCGATAACGGTCAGGGGCAAAGCGCCTATGTGCTGGCCAGCCAAGATGGCAGCCGGCGCTATTTCTACGACAAAAGCATCCAAGGCAGCATTGTCTGTCAGGGGCGCCCACAATGGCAGAGCATTGGGCAGGGCGATAAGCGTCGTCCCTGGCTGGTGGATCTAACCCCCTGGCTATCTAATCTGGATAAGCGCAAGGCTAAGGTGAGTCGTTTATATCGTTCGCTGCTGATAACAGACGCCGAGGGACGGCCACTGTCGCCGCGTCTGCCTAAGAATGTCGAGGGGCTGGAGAAGGCCTTGGTTGAGGGGCGATTTCTTAGCGTCGATGGCGCGGCGAGCAGCGCCGCCTATCTCGCCATCGGCGATGAGCCTATGAGCTTTCCCTATCAGTTTAAGCTCAAGCCACTGCCCTAGGAGATGAGTATGCAGCGTATCTTACTGTTTCTGCTTGTCTTGTTTTTAAGCTTGGGCGCCGCCGAGGCGAGCATCTGGCTCGATAAGGACTGGCAACCGACCGAGCTAAAGAGCGAGGCCAAGTTTTATCTCAAAAAACCACTTGAGCCTCTGCCCGGCCCGTCCTTGGGGCGGTTTCGCTTCGAGCCCTATTATCTCGGCACAAACATCAAGCAATTTAGTGGCGACCTAAGCAGTGACCGCCTGGGAGATAAGGGCACTCATCCCGTGGGGCCTTATCGCTTCTTCGCCAGCGATGGCGCCTTGATCGAGCAGGGCGAGTTTAATGACCAAGGGCAGCGCCACGGTCAGGTGAAGATTTACGATGAGCAGGGAAAACTCAGCTGCGACTGTCAGTTCGATAGGGGCGAAAGAGAGGGCGCGCAGAAAGAGTATTACCCAACAGGCGAGCTTAAGCGCGAGTCTGTTTATCACCAGGGTAAGCCAGTGCAGCAGGAGATGGTCTATACACAGACCGGGGCGCCGGTACGTACCTTTTGTCATACCGGGCGGTGCAGTGACCGCTTCTACAACCCACAAGGTCAGCTGACCATGGAAAGCCAGAAACGAGGTGGGCGTAAACATGGTACCGAAACCTTCTGGCAGGATGGCAAGGTGGAGGTGACCCAGGCCTATCGTGACGGCAAGGAGGAGGGGGATTACTTTGCCTATTTTCAAAGTGGTCAGCTCAAGCAGCATCTCAGATGGAAAAATGGGGTCAAGACCGGCGAGCAGCTGAACTATTTCGAAGATGGTCGCCTGGCCAAACGCGAGGTCCTCGATGAACGTGGCCGCACCGAGAGCGTGGTCGAGTATCGTGACAATGGTGAGAGCTATCTCGAGGCGGAATATCGCTACCTCGCCGATGGCGACCGCCAAGAGGTGAGGCGCTTCTATCAAAAAGAGGTCTTGGTCAAGCAGATAGAGCAGCACAAACAGAGGCAGTGGCGTCTGGTCAGCCAATATCTTGAGGGCGAGATGATAGGCCGCGAGGAGACTATAGCGGGTAAGCTCACCGGATTAAAAATTGAGGCAAAGCTTGGCGGTAACAACAGGCTTGGCGCCAACAATAGCCACGCCACTAATAATAACCACGGCCGGAATAATCAAGTCGCCTGGATAGAGAAGAGCCACTATCACGACGGCGTGAAGCAGGGAAAGGCCGAGAAACGAAGCGGCGATGGCAGGCTCATCTATCAGGGAGAATATGCCGCCGATAAGCCGGTGGGTGATTGGGTGATGCAGAGCCGCGAGATGCGCACCCAGTGCCACTATAACCGCCATGGCCGGCTCGATGGCGAGTATTTATCCCTGGGGGAGGCGGATCAGGTGTTGGAGCGAATCCATTATCGCGATGGCGAGCTGACCGGCAAATTTGAGCGCTACTATAGCGACGGCGAGATCTACGCCCTAGGGCAATATCTTAACGGTCAGCGTGACGGCGATTGGATAGTGCCGCCGAGCGAGGGGGATTATTCGCCGCGCCCCGTGACTCGGCGCGAAAATTGGCAAGGCCGATATCGGGCAGGCAAGCAGGTGGGGAAATGGCAGCGTTTCAGCGCCCAGGGCTATAGGCTGGCTATCGCGAAGTTTGATGAGCAGGGGCGCCTGCATGGCACTCAGTATGCGTTTTATGATGATGGCGCCCTGAGCAAGCGAAGCGAATATCGCCACGGCGAGCCGACCGCGGCAGAGCAAAGCTGGCCCTATCGCACTCAGCATGAGCGGATCTTCCAGCGATAGCAGCAGGGCCTGGCTGCTCACAGCATTATTCAGTAAATATTATTTTTTAGACGTCTTTTAGAAACATGTTTTTAGGAACAAATGGTTAGGTACAAGGAAGCTCATATGCACTCTAATTGCGCTTATTCTGTGTTGTTGGCTGGGTTCGGCCTGGGCGTGTCTAGCTTTATTGCCAGCCCCGTGGCGGCGAGTCAGAATCTTTCCTCTCTGATGGTGGAGATCCGCCAGCAGGAAGGGATCGCCACCTACTACAACCTGGCCACCGGCATGGCGCTGAGTGGTCAGGTGACCCTGGTGCGGGATAATCAAGGCTATACCCTGGGGGAGTTTGCCCAGGGCGTGCCCAATGGTCGTTGGCAGGTCTATCTACCTAATAATCAGAAGTTGGTGGACGGTGAGTATGTCAGCGGCCTGCAGTCGGGGCGCTGGCAGCTGTTTAGCCCAAACGGCGAGCTCAGCGAGGAGCAGTTCTATCTCAACGGCGTGGCAAGCGGCGAGTGGGCCGAATATGATGACTTGGGTAATCTGTATCAGAAGACGGTCTATGAGGCTGGGGCGAAGACCCAGGTGCTGCGCTATTTCGCCAGCGGTAAGCTTAAGGCCAAAGAGACTTATGTCGATAATCTGCGCCACGGAGTGTGGGAGACCTACCATGCCAACGGCGTGCTGGCTCAGCGCCAGCAGTATGCCAATAACCAGTTATCCGGCCCTTATCTTGCGCAAAATAGCGAGGGACAGGTGATTGAGACAGGCACGCTAGATGCCAATGGCGAGCGTCAGGGCCGCTGGCAGACGTTCTATGATGATGGCACGCCCGAGCGCGACGAGCATTACGTCGCCGGTCGCCTCCACGGCGAGAGTCTAAGCTACTATCCCAATGGCCAGTTATCGCTGCAGGGGCAGTATCGTGAGGATCTGCGCCAAGGCACTCTGGTGCATTACAGCGACACTGGGGTCAAGCTCGAGGAGGAAAACTACCTCGATGGCGAACATGACGGCATTCAGCGCTATTTTAACCGCGCCGGTATCCTGGTGAGCGAGCTGAACTATAAGGCGGGCTTGCAGGCGGGCGAGCAGAAGACCTATTTTGACGATGGTAAACCCAAGAAGGTGATTCGCTACCAGGATCAGATACTGGCCGACAACGGGCAATATCCCTTGCATGGCCTGCAGCAGCGCTTCGATCCGGCGGGTAACCTGCTGGCCACTGAGCATTACGATATGGGGCTGAAAGATGGCAAGTTCGAGACCTATCGTCAGGGCAAGTTGCAGCGTCAGGAGCAGTGGCGTCAGGGCGCGCGCCATGGGGATTTCATCGCCTATTACGATAATGGCCAGTTGCGCAGCTTGGATCAGTATCAGGACAATCGCCAGACAGGCAAGGCCGAGCGCTATTTCGACGACGGCACCCTCAAGGAGCGCGGGACTCGCATCGACGGGCAATGGGTCGGCAAATATGAATCCTTCTATGAGACGGGTAAACCCAGAGAGCTTATGCATTATAGCGATGAGAAAATCGCCGGTCGCAGCCGCTATCCGCTTCATGGCGAGTTTTCCCGCTGGTATGCCAACGGCGATCTCAACGAGGCTGGCGAGTACAAGGATGGCGAGAAACAGGGTCCCTGGCGTCAGTATCGTCAGGGCATAGTGAGCCGCGAGATGACCTTCGAGGCGGGTAAGCTAAACGGGCCTTACAGAGAGTTCGATAACGGACGTCGCCGGGTGACAGGTCATTACCTTGAGGATCGCAAGGAGGGCGAGTGGACCGAGTATCGCTACCAGGAGAAGGATCCCAGCTTTGGCCCTATTCCCGAGGGCAACATCTATCGTGTCAGCCATTATCGCCAGGACAAACTCGAGGGCGAGCGGGCCTATTACAGCTTTAAGCAGGTGCGTTATCGCAGCGAGCAATATCAGGCGGGTGAACTCAGCGGCCACTACAGCGAGTACTACGCCAATAACGGCCAACTCAAGCGTGAGGGCGAGATGCTCAAGGGGGAGCAGGTCGGACTCTGGCAAAGCTGGTTTGAAGACGGCGTGCTGTCGGAAAGCGGCGAGTATCTTGCGGGTAAACTTAACGGCGAGTACGCCAAATATTACCCCAATGGCCAGCTAAAGGTGCGCGCCCACTACCAGAATGACAAGCTGAGTGGCGAGCAGCTCAGCTACTTCCAGACGGGTAAGCCCCAGGCCAAGGAGCAGTGGCTGGATGGTCAACGTGAAGGCGAGGCCAGCTATTTTCACGCTAATGGTAAGCAGGCCGAGCAGGGGGCCTTCCTGCGCTCTCGCAAGGAAGGCTTGTGGCGCGCCTACTGGCCAAGTGGTGAGCTGCGAAGCGAAGGCAGTTATATCGCAGACCGTCAGGCCGGCGACTGGGCCTTCTATGATCAATTCGGCAAGCTGATCAAGACGGAACATCACTAGATGAGAAGAAGATTCGTGCCATTTATCCAAAGGACGCTGGAACAGCTCAATTTGATCAAAGCAGGAACAAGAATTCGAGCTTTGCTCGAAAAAATTGGAGCCGGGATAAGATGAAGCCTGGCGTCAAGCTTTTCTCCCCGGCGCTCTTTGCCTTATTGCTGTTACCTGGCTGCCATCAGGCGCCTCAGCTGCCCATCGATGAGCAGTTACTTACGCCTATCGCGTGCAGCAAGCAGGAGGTTTACGGGATCTGGGTCGAGACCGATTGCCTCACTGGCTATCGCGGCAAGCCCTTTAGCGGCATAGCGACCCGAGGCGAGCCGGCGACCTACTTTGGCGCCACCCAGTACCTCGAGGGGAAACGTCATGGATTTAGCTTCTCGGCCGAGGGCAGTCGCATCTTGTCCCAGGGTTGGTATCGCCAAGGGATAAGAGAGGGTGAGCACTTAGACTACCATATGCAAAGCCAGCGACCGAAACGTCAGGCCATCTACAAGAATGGCGAGGAACAGGCGGTCGCCCTGTTCGATGAGGCTGGCATCATAGAAAGTTATCGCCGCCTGGAGGGCGATAAGACAGTAGAGTCCATCACCTATGAGCAGGGACGCCCCTGGACGCACCTCTTCTTTCAGGACGGCGAGCAGCGTGAGCGCCAGCGTCACTATTTCCCAGACGGTAGCTTGGCCAGCGACGCCCTGTTTCGTAAACAGGATCTTAAGCGGCTCAGCGAGATAACCTATTATGCCAGCGGCAAGGTCAAGACGCGCTATGCCTATGATAGGGAGAGCAACCAGGCCACGCAGCAGACCTACTGGCCAAACGGTCGCCTACAATCGCAGCAGCAATATGGTTTCGATCCGCTGATTGTGCGCCATGGTGAGCAGCGCAGTTTCTGTCAGTCTAGCGGCGCGCTCGAGGAGCTCGCCCACTATGAGATGGGCGTCGAGCAGGGGCGATTCGAGTCGTATCACTGCAATGGCCAGCTGATGAATGCCAAGGAGTATCGACAGGGGGTCATGGTGGATACAGAGGTGAAGACCTTCGATGAATCGGGCAACTTGATTAAGCGTGAGCGCTTCGACGGCCAGGGGAAATTGCTCGAGGCGTTTTACTTTAATGCTGCGGGTCAGCAGACCTATTACGAGTGGCCATGAACCAAGACTATGACTCAGGGGCTTTGATCCGGGCGCTATGATCCAGGTCCTGTTTTGTTATCTCAGGGAAAGGTAATATAGCCGTCTTATTTTTCGTCAGATTCGATGGAGATTTCAACGCCCGTGACGCGCAAGCCTGATAGCACCACCGCCATGTTACAGCTGATCGATCAGGTCAAACAGACGATGCCGCTCAATGAGCCCGAGACCTTCGTCTGTGGCCCTCAGGGTTCCTGTATCGGTTGCCCCAAGAAGTTACTCGAGCTGGTAGACAGCGAGATGCGCTATTGGGAAAGCGCCATACAGCAGGGGGATACGCCACTACTCGGTGAGGTGAGCCGCTTCGCCAAGCTGTGCCGCAATGTGCATCGCGGACTTGCCCGCAGCGGGATCTTAGAAAGATATCAGGCCAAACAGGCCGGCGAGTCGGATGCTGATGCGGATTCGGATTAAGTCAGTCTGAAACGCCTTTTATTGAGCGAACGCCTGTCAGTTGTGGCCTTGCGGCGAATGGCGATTTTCTTTCATGCCAATTCAGTTGGCTCTATAGCCAAAGGTTCTATCCAATTGACCCCACAAGGGTTTAAATTGTCAGCATACGCCCCGAGATCACTCCAGGACAGAGTATGTCCCCAGCGGGCATGGCGCGACGACACTATTGATCGCGACACCAACTAATAAGATAAAGGAAGCAGTATGTCTGAAACCTATATTCCCCCGAAAGTGTGGACCATGGACAGCGAAAATGGCGGTACCTGGGCCAGCATCAATCGCCCCACGGCGGGCGCCCGTCATGAGGCCAAACTGCCCCAGGGCGAGCATGGCTTGCAGCTCTATTCTCTGGCGACACCTAATGGCCAGAAGGTCACCATTATGCTCGAGGAGCTTCTCGCCCTCGGCGCGGATGCCGAGTATGACGCGCATCTTATTCAGATAGGGGAGGGCGAGCAGTTCTCCAGCGGCTTCGTGGCGGTCAACCCCAACTCTAAGATCCCCGCCTTAATGGATAAGACGGGTGACACCGAGGTTAATGTGTTCGAGTCTGGTGCAATCTTGCTCCACCTGGCTGAGAAGTATGGCCATTTCCTGCCAGCGACTGGTCATGAGCGCACTCAGGTACTCAACTGGCTCTTCTGGCTGCAGGGCGCGGCGCCCTATCTCGGCGGTGGCTTCGGCCATTTCTACGCCTATGCGCCGGAAAAGTTTGAGTATCCTATCAATCGGTTCTCCATGGAGGTGAAGCGTCAGCTGGATCTGCTGGACAAGCAGCTGGCCGAGCACACTTATATCGCCGGGGACAACTACTCCATCGCCGACATGGCGATCTGGCCCTGGTATGGCAATCTGGTGCTGGGTCATGCCTATGACGCCGCTGAGTTCCTCGACGTCGACAGCTATCTGCATCTCAAGCGCTGGGCCGAGCAGATCGCCGCGCGGGACGCGGTGAAGCGCGGTCGCATCGTCAATCGCACCTGGGGTGAACCTTGGGAGCTGCTGGCCGAGCGTCACAGCGCTGATGATATCGACGCCGTGCTGACGTTGACGCCGGAAAAATAGCTTTTGCGTAAAAGCTTTGTAAACAGAGAAGGCCCACCCGTTAAGGTGGGTCTTTTTTATTTAGACGAAATAAAACGCTGGCCAAGAGTTTTTGGCAGGGCAGGTTTGGGCCTAATACTGAGCAGCTGCTAAGCCGCTTTCACAAAGCCTTGGGCAGCGCATTGCCTAATGGGGTGACATTTCTTACTATAGCCTGCAGAGCTTCTCTTCCTATCCTCCTCATTTTTAAACGAGAAAAGATGAAATTTATTCATACCTCAGACTGGCATATCGGCCGTCAGCTGCACAATCAGAGCCTGCTGGACGATCAGCGTCATGTGCTCGATCAGATAGTCTCCCTGGCTAAGACCCATGAGGTCGATGCCCTGATTGTCGCCGGTGATATCTATGATCGCTCCGTGCCGCCGGCCAACGCTGTGGCCCTGCTCGATGAGGTGCTCAACGAATTTATCGCCCTTGGGATCGACATCATCATGATCGCCGGTAACCATGACGGCCATGAAAGGCTGGGGTTTGCCGCACGCCAGATGCAGGCCAGCGGCCTGCACATCATAGGTCCCTTGGCGCCCAAGGTGAGCCCCATAAGATTAAGCTCAGGCAGCGGCGATGCTGTTTTTTATCCGCTGCCCTATGCCGAGCCCGCCACCGTCAGACAGCAACTGGAATGCGAGGCCAGCAGTCATGAGGAGGCGATGGTCGAGCTGCTCAAGCAGGTGCAGGACCATGACAGTCAGGGATTGCCTAAGGTGGTGATAGGCCACTGTTTCCTCGACGGCGGCAGCGAATCGGACTCAGAGCGACCACTGAGTATCGGCGGCGCGGACAAGATCTCGCCTAAGCATTTCGTGCCCTTCGACTATACGGCCCTGGGCCATCTCCATGGCCCGCAATACAAGGGGGCGGAGCAGGTTCGCTACTCTGGCTCCATCCTCAAATACTCCTTTAGCGAGCAGCATCAGAACAAGTCGGTTACCCTGGTGGAGCTCACGGCAGACAGCCAGGCTGTCATGACACTGCTGCCGCTCAGCCCACTTCGCGATGTGCGTATCATAGAGGGCGCGCTCGATGACTTGTTGCAGCAAGGGGTAAAAGATCCCGGCCGAGAGGATTATCTGATGGTGCGTCTGCTGGATAAACACGCCATCTTAGATGCCATGGGCAAGCTCAGAAGCGTCTATCCCAACGTGCTGCATCTGGAGCGCACCGGCCTGATGGCCAATAGCCAGCAGCTGGCCATCGCCTCGGATCACATCAAGAAAGGTGAGCTCGAGATGTTTAAAGATTTCTTCACACAGGTCTCCGGCGATCCACTTAACGAGGCGCAGCTTGAGCTGATCACCCAGACCCTGGATGAGCTGCACAAAGGGGAGGCGGCGCAATGAGACCACTGCGACTGACCATGACCGCCTTCGGCCCCTTCGCCGACGAGCAGACCATAGATTTTGCCGCCCTGGGCAGTAACCCGCTGTTTCTAATCAACGGCCCCACGGGGGCGGGTAAGACGACGATTCTCGATGCTATCTGTTTCGCCCTCTATGGCAAGACCACAGGGGATGAGCGCGAAGGTACCCAGATGCGCTGCGACATGGCCGATGAGCAGAGGCTGACTCAGGTCAGCTTCGAGTTTGAGCTGGGCAGCACGCGTTATCTCATTCGCCGCGTGCCCGAGCAGCCAAGGGCCAAGAAGAGTGGTGATGGGGTGACGCTGCAAAAGAGCGAGGCGCAGCTGTCTCGCGTCGACACGGATGGCAGCGAGACCCTGCTGGTGGCAGCCAAGGTGTCTGACGCCACCGCGCAGATAGAGCAGCTGACTGGCCTGGATGTGGATCAGTTTCGTCAGGTGATGGTGCTGCCCCAGGGCAAGTTTCGCGAGCTCTTGATGGCCGACTCCAAGGCCAGGGAGAAGATCTTCAGCCAGCTGTTTCAGACCCATATCTATCGCCGCATCGAGGAGCGCCTCAAGCAGCAGGCGGCCGGGATCCGCCGAGACGTCGAGGCGATGCGCAATCGCCGTGGTGGTATTCTGGAGGGCGCTTCGCTTGAGAGCGATCAGGCACTTATCGATGAGCAGGCACTCATTGCTCCCGAGCTGGAACTTGCCCAAGCGCAAAAGCAGCAAGCCGAGCATACGCTGCTGACCGCCAATCAGAATCTGGACAAGGGCCAGAAGCTGCAGAGCGATTTCAATCGCCTGCAGGCGCTGCAAAGCGAGGGCGAGGGGCTCAAGGCTCGCCAGCTTGAGGCGACTTTGTGGCAACAAAGACTGCAGGCGGCCGGTCGAGCCAATAGCCTAAGCCCCCTTTACCGGGCGATGCAGTCCCGCCTCGGCGAGCAGCGCTCGGCAAGCCAGCACTTAGGTGAGTGTCAGCAGATTCAAGCAAGCGCCGAGCAGGCATTGAATCAGAGCCAGCAGGCATTCGAGCAGCTGGGCGCGCTCGAGCAAGAGCAATTGAGCCAGCAGCAGCGCCTGACCCAGCTCGAGGCTCTAGCGCCTCAGCTTGAACTGCTTAATCAACTGAACCAGCGACTCGCCGATGGTCAGGCCAAGATGCAGGCAGCCGAGACCAGTGGTAAGCAGAGCGCCAAGCAGCTAGACGAGCTTAATCAGGCCCGGCAGGAGATGGTGAGTCGCCGCGAGACCCTTAAACGTGACGCCGAGCCGCAGCTCGCGTTGCAACAATCTCTGAGCGACGGTCGTGCCCAGCTCAAGGTGTTTGAGCGCTGGCAGCAGCAGGGGCTGGAAATAACGGCGCTCGAGCAGAAGTTAACGGCGGCTAAGACAGCTGGCAGTGAGCTTGCCGAAAAGCACCAGCAGGCGATCGATGCCCATAAGCGTCTGGAGCTTAGTTGGCATCGCGGTCAGGCCGCGCGCCTGGCGGCAGAGTTATCACCGGGCGAGCCTTGCCCCGTCTGTGGCAGCCTGGAACACCCAGAGCCTGCCATGGGCGAGTTTGACCTGCCGAGCGACGAGGCGCTGGCCCAGGCCAAGCAGCGAGAGAGCGACGCGCTTAATCTGCTGCATCAGGCCAGAAGCGAGTATAAGCTGCTCCAGCAATCCCTTTCGAGCCTGCAGCTAAGTGCATCTCAGCTACAAGAGGAGCTTGGCGAGGCGGCGGGTTTGTCGTTTGATGAGCATCAGGCGCGACTTGCAGAGCTCAGCGACGGGTTCGAGCGGGCCAAGGCGGCGCAGCAATCACTTGCCCAGTTAGAGACTCAGCTTGAGCGCAGCGAGCGCCAGGGACGAGAGCTACAAACCGTGCTGGATGAGGCGCGTGCCCACTACGGCAAACTGGCCGAGCAGCTGGCCAGCGACAAGGGGCAGTATCAGCAGATAAGTGCGGTCATTCCACAGGGCTTTAGTGACATGACTACGCTCGGCGCGGCCATCGCCGATCTTACCAAGACTATCGATGAGCTTAAGTCGCGCCAGCAATCGGTGAGGGTGGCCCATGCCAAGGCGGAGCAGGATAGTGCGGCGGCCAAGGCCTCGCTGGAGGCGGCGAGCCGCCGTCTTGGTGAGGTGAATGCTCTAGCCGAGCAGGAGAGCCTGAGTTTCCAACAGGCGCTAGCGGCTTCGGAATTTGAAAGCGTTGCCGCCTTCGAGCAGGCCAGCCTGACCGAGGCCGAGCAGGCCGAGCTGTCCAATCAGATTAAGGCGTTCGAGCAGGCGCTTATCACTCATCAGGCCAACCTGTCTCAGCTCCAAGAGGCCTTAGCCGGTTGTGAGGCGCCGGATATGAGTGCGCTCGAGCAGCAAAAAATGGACGCCGAGCAGGTGATGCAGCAGACCTTGGCTCAGTGGCAAAAGGTGAGCGCCAGGGCGGCTCAGCTAAGTCAAACCCAGGAGCAGCTCAAGGCGCTGGATCTTAAGGCCGGCGCTCTCGAGCAGCAATACGCCGTGGTCGGCACCCTGGCCGATGTGGCCAATGGCAACACGGGTAACAAGATAAGCCTGCAACGTTTCGTGCTGAGCGTATTGCTGGACGATGTCTTGCTGGAAGCCAGCCACAGGTTGCAGCTGATGAGTAAGGGGCGCTATCGCTTGCTGCGCAAGGAGGAGAGGGCCAAGGGTAACAAGGCCTCTGGCCTTGAGCTGGAGGTGGAAGATGCTTACACCGCCAAGGTGCGTTCAGTGGCGACCCTGAGTGGCGGCGAAAGCTTTATGGCGGCTCTGTCCATGGCCCTTGGCCTGTCGGATGTGGTGCAGGCCTATGCTGGCGGCATTAAGCTCGACACCCTGTTTATCGACGAGGGCTTCGGTAGCCTGGATCAGGATTCTCTCGAGCTGGCCATCAGAACCCTGATGGATCTGCAATCGGCCGGTCGCATGGTGGGGGTGATCTCCCACGTGACCGAGATGAAGGAGCAGATCGCTAGCCGCATCGATATCCTTAAGAGTGCCGAAGGTAGCGAGATTAAATTAGTTTTACCTTAAGCTGGATTAAGAAGGGTGCTGATATCAGTGGGATTTTCAGCACCTTTTTAGTTTTTTTGTCTGTTTGGTCGCCAAAAACCTCTGTTTATTCCATTAAATTGTGTTGTTGATCGGTTTGTAAATGCCGCTATTTTTGATATAACTTGGCATCGACCCCATGTTTTATGGGGTTTTGGGGTCTAATGATAAGCATAATAATGAAAAATGAGGCACAGGTTGCGCGCAGGTAAAATTTCTTTTTTGAGCATGTCTCAATCCCGTATCATGGCGTTACCCTCGCCCCACAAGAAGATCTTATTGGCGGCCGGGCTGGTCGTGGGCGCGGCGCTGCTTTGGCCAAGCCAGAAACAGGCCCTGCCACAACGCATTCCGGTGGCGTTGGATATTGAGTCTCTGGTGACTAACCTGCACCTGGGCGACGAAGCGGTCGAAACCCTGTCTCATGCCGATTTTGTTAAGACCATAGTGTCCGGCGATACCCTCAGCGGCTTGTTTGTCGAGGCCAATGTGGATCAGCAGACCATGTACAAGGTGTTGGAGGCGGATCTGAATATCCTGGCCCTCGATACCTTAAAACCCGGCAACATCATACGTTTCTGGCTCGATGATTCGGGTCAGCTGGAGAAACTCGAACTCTACTTCAATGCGGCGCGCCAGGTGGTGTTTAGCCGTTACGAGGAGGGGGGATTCAGCGTCGATGAGATCAATATTGAGGGGATCTGGCAGGACAGGGCCTTAAGCGGTGAGATCCAGGGCTCCTTCTATCTGTCGGCTCAGCGTATCGGCCTGAATGCCGGTGAGATCCAGCGTATCGAGTCTCTGCTGAAAGAGAAGCTGAATTTTGCCCGGGATCTGCGCGCGGGCGACCGATTCTCTGTGCTTAAGAGCGATCAATATATCGACGGTGAGGTGACGGGTAACAGCGACATTCTCGCCATCACCATAGAACGTGGCCGCAGTACGATCAACGCCTACCAGAATAGCGACGGCAACTTCTATGACGAACAGGGCCGCAGCCTGGCAAGGGCCTTCCAGCGTGTGCCGCTGCAGAAGAACTACCGTGTCAGCTCGCGCTTCAATCGTCATCGTCACCATCCGGTCACGGGTCGCACCGCGCCCCATAACGGCACTGATTTCGCCACGCCGATTGGCACTAAGGTGGTAGCCCCTGGTGATGGCATAGTCTCTTTGGTGACCGACCATAGATATGCGGGTAAATATGTGGTGATCGACCACGGCAACAAGTACCGTACCCGTTATCTGCATCTCTCCAAAGCCTTGGTGCACAAGGGACAGAGGGTGTCTCGAGGTCAGGTGATTGCCCTGTCGGGTAAGACGGGCCGCATCACAGGGCCACATCTGCACTATGAGTTTCATATCAATGGCCGCCCCGTGGATCCTATGAAGGCGGATATTCCTATGGCGAGTAAGCTGTCGAAGAAGCAGATGGGCGAGTTTGCTCAGCTGGTCAAGGTGCGTCAGATGATGATGGGCCAAAGCTAAAAAGCTAATTAATACCGATTGATATAACTGTTTATCGAATATAAAAAACGCCACATGATGTGGCGTTTTTTTATGGTCAGGCTTTCTCTTGGGCCTCGAGATCCAGCATGGTAAGCCATAGCCGCAGGTCAAATTCCAGCTGATGGTAGTCACCCAGCATATGGCAGCAGAGCTGATAGAAGGCCTTGTTGTGATCCTTCTCTTTAAGATGCGCCAACTCATGTACCACCACCATACGCAGCAGGGGCTCGGGCACCTCCTTGAGGTGCGCGGCGATGCGGATCTCATTCTTCGACTTGGTCTTGCCGCCGTGATTCTTGGCGACATAGCTGTGCAATCCCAGGGCCTGCTTCTTGAGAGTGATCTTATCGTCAAAGATCACCTTACTCAGGGGCGAAGACTTCTTGAGATAGCGGTTCTTCAGCGCCATGGTGTAGTCGTACAGGGCCTTGTCGCTGCGGATTGTGTGACTGTCTGGGTAGCGGCGTTCGAGGACACTTCTCAGTCGATTGGTCTCGATCAGTTCGTTGACCTGGCTGATAAGCTCGGGCCGATAGCCTTGCAGATAGGGCAGTGATGACATAAGCGAAAGCCTAGTGGATGACGGCTGAGATGACGCGATTAGATAATGCCGGGCGGGATGCGCCCGGCAACAGGCTTAATCTTTCTTGGCGAAGATGCACTTGTTTTGGTAGCAGTAGGCGACCTCGAAGGCGCTCTTTTGGAAACGCTTGAGATCCAGTCCTTCGAAATCCACCATAGGTGGATTGCGCTTGAGCTGTTCCTTGATGTTGACCGGTGAGATCAGCTGCACCGGCAGGCCGCAAAGCTGAATCGCCGCTTCCATCTTGAAGCTGGTGGCGCTGCCCGCTAGTTTACCTTTCTGCTCGCGCTCTATGATGGCGACCTGATCGACCTTGTAGTCTTGCATCAGCTTGCTGAAGGCGAAGTGGAACTCTTTGATCGACTCAGTGCTGGCCGAATTAGAGATGGTCAGTGAGCGAGAACGGCAATCTGGGATGTTAAAGGTCTCACCCTCATAGCTCAACAAACAGATGATGGCTTCGCCACCTTTTAACTCAACGCCACAAACTCTCATGATAACCCTAATATAAAAAAATCAATGGCGGCTATTGTAACCTTAATTGGTCCGATTGAGCACTAGTTGTTAGGTGAAAATCGCCGCTATCGTCTGCCGCTTGATTTAAATATGGTGACATGTGCCATAGATAACCGCCCGACACGATTGGCGTCGGGAGATGTAGAACAAATACAGAATAGATGCAGAACGGGTACAGAACAGTAGAGAGCAGATAGACAAGAGGTAAAACGGGCAATAAAAAGCGGCCCTCAGTGAATACTTTGGGACCGCTAAGTGACCGCTAAGTGCCCGCTAAGTGACCGCAAATCATAGGTTTTTGGCTCGGGGCCAGGCGTTAATCTTCAGGCGTATCCTGCAGTTTTGCCTTGGGCTTTCTAAGCATAGGCGCATCGCCTACATCGACGCCTGTGATGAAGCGCTTATCTCGCGGCTTCGTCGGCTTGGCGCTGCTGGCGGCTTTAGCCTTCTTGGCCTTAGGTTTCGCCTGCTGCTTACCTTGGCGCTTCTCCTGGCTCGGCTTGTCTTTTAGCCCCTTAAACTTAGGCGCCAACTCCTCCAGCTCGCTGAACTCAAAGCTTTTACGCAGGAAGTTTTGTACCTGCTTGAAGTTGACCCAGTCTTTCGGGCCTACCAGGGAGATAGCATCGCCCTTGGCGCCGGCGCGGCCGGTACGACCGATGCGGTGAATATACTCTTCGGCAAACTTTGGCATGTCGAAGTTGATCACCAAGGATACGTTAAGCAGATCCAAGCCGCGGGAGGCCACGTCAGTGGTGACCAATATCTGCTGCTGACCGCGGCTGAATTGGTCCATGATCTGGTTACGCGCCGCCTGTTTCAACTCGCCGCTGAGGGAGCTGGTGCTAAAGCCCTGTTCGGCCAGCACGCCGGCCAGGCGGTCGGTATCGCCACGGGTGGCGGTGAAGATGATCACCTGCTTGTGGGGCTCAAGCTGTAGCAGGCGGGTGAGCAGCTGCTCCTTGTGGCTCAGGTTGTCGCACAGGTAGATCTTCTGGGCGATATCCTGGTTCTCCACATGAGAGGCGCCTATGGCAACATGCTCCGGCTCCTTGAGCAGCTCGGCGGCAATCTCGTTGATCTGGCCGTGATCTAAGGTTGCCGAGAACATCAGGGTCTGGCGACGCTTGTGATCGGCGGCCTGGTTGATGGCCCTGAGCTGCTCGGCGAAGCCAAGATCCAGCATGCGGTCGGCCTCATCTAAGATAAGCAGCTCGAGTCCGTTGAGGAACAGGTGACGCTGAGCCAAATGATCCGCCAGACGGCCAGGGGTTGCGACCACGAAGTGGGGGTCTCTCGCCAGGGCCTTGGCCTGATCGTTAAAGTTCTCGCCGCCGAGGATCTTGATCGCCTTGTATTGGGTGTTGGCGACTAACAGACGCAGTTGACTGTAGACCTGGGTGGCCAACTCTCGGGTCGGCAGCAGGATCAACACCCTGGGATCGCGCTTGCTTAGCGCCTTGGTGGCGATGACACGCTGCATTGCTGGCAACAGGAAGGCCAGGGTCTTGCCCGAGCCCGTCTTAGACGATGCCATAAGATCTCTTCCCGATAAGCCTACGGGTATCGATTGCGTTTGGATCTCGGTCGGCGTGTCGATGCCCATGTGTTCAAGGCTGGTCAGTAGACGTTTATCGAGTGAAAAATCTGAAAATTGCAATGCTGTGCTCCGAAATATAGATAGGGGCGCATTATACATCGCTGTGAGCGATTCAGCCATGACTTGCGCGCTGGCTCGTCGCCAGTCAATGCTAAGGCGCAGCGCTTAGATTAATTTTTTTCCGCTATAGGCTGTGCGGCGTCATGGTTTGGCTTATGATGAAAGCTAAAGACAATAAGACGCGGCTTGCTCAAGTGACTTACTTAAGTGACTAACTTAAGTGGCTCGCGTCCCGGGGAGAGAAACAGAGAAGATGGCGAATATCGGCATTGCACTGGGCAGTGGTGCGGCGAAGGGATGGGCCCACATAGGTGTGCTAAACGAGCTGGCGAACATGGGAGTCTTCCCCAACAAGGTGGCCGGCTGTTCTATCGGCGCCGTGGTGGGCGCCGCCTATGCGCAAGATAACCTTAACGATCTAGAGGCTTGGGTGACCAGCTTTTCCAGCTGGGATGTGTTGGGCCTGATGGATCTGAGCTGGCGCAAGGGCGGGCTGATTGGCGGCGAGAAGGTGTTCGACGTGATGCAGCAGCATATCGGCAACCTGGATATCGAGCAGATGCAGATGCCCTTTGCCGCGGTGGCGACCGACCTTTATACCGGCCAGGAGATCTGGTTTAAGCAGGGTAGCCTGCGTCATGCGGTGCGAGCCTCCTGCTCTATGCCGGGGATCTTACCGCCGGCGCGCATTGGCGAGCGCTGGCTGGTGGATGGCGCCGTGGTTAACCCTGTGCCCGTATCGGTAAGCCGGGCCATGGGCGTCGACTTGGTGATTGCCGTGGATCTTAACGCCCACAGGAAGACCCGCCATCAGCAGCTGCCTGTGGCCATCTCTTCCGACGTGAAGGCGAGCCAAGCAGAGCAGGTGAAAGCCGAGAAGGAGCTGGAGAGCGGCTTCATGGATCTCTTGGCCCGGGGACGGGATTATGTCAGCGGCCTGACCGATAAGTTTTCCCTCGGCAATCGCAGCGAGCCAGGCATGTTGGCTGTGATGTCTCAGTCGATGGATATCCTGGAGCAGCGCCACAAGCGGGTGCGCCTGATGGGGGATCCACCGGATATCCTGATCACCCCTAACGTGATGGAGATAGGCACCATGGAGTTTCACCGCGCTGGCGAGGCTATCGAGGCGGGACAGGAGGCTGTAAAACAGGTGGCTCATATCATCCGCGCCCGTATCGATGAGCTGGAGCGTCACTGATAGCCTAAGTAATAGTCTAAGTAATAGTCTTTAGGCGTGACTGCGTAGTTGTTAGCCCTTAGGCGTCAGTCCTTATAAACAGGAGTTGTTTAAATAAACGGCTAACATTCCCTAAGGCTTGTCTCTTTAGGAGCTCTGGCTAGGTCTTTGGCCTGGTTTTTGCTGCTTGTAGGGATATTTCTCTGCAGTAGTCGAAAAATTGACAATGAATTCAATTAGCCAGGCCATTAATGGTTCACAAGCCAATCTGATCGCCAACAGCTATGGCCAAGAAACACAGGGTCAGGACACACGTAATGTCGACGGATCATCGGCCAGCGACAAGGTGACCCTGTCAAATCAAGGCTCCAAGGTGCAAACGACAGGACCAGATATCCCCCAAGAGGCGGTATTTCTCTCGCCAAGGGCCGAGCGGGCGCAGAAGATAGAGGCGATGGCCAAAGACTTCTTCTCCAAGGGGCAGTTTGGCATCGGCGATATTCCCAAGTTAATTCAGCGTCTGCATCAGGACGGCATCTTGTCAGAAAGTCAGCTTAATCGCCTGAGTCAGGCGGGCTTTGAGATCCCAAGGGGCGATGGGGCGCAGCCGTCACTGCTTGATTTTATCGCCAGCCAGCGCGAGCAGCTCAAGGAGAGTAATCCCGATAGCGTGATGATCGCCATGCTCGATGACGCCGAGTCTGTGCTTAAGCAGATGGACAGCCTCGACAGTCAGGGTTTGAACCAGAAGGCGGCGCGGGTATCGGCCCAGCTGTCGGTGTTTGTACAGGGCGATAACGGTCTGGCGAGCAGAGACAAGGAGATGTGGCAGGCGCTTAAATCCACCATGCAATTGGCCGCCGCATCGGGAAGTTCGCAACAGGCTTCCGGGCAATTACAGCGTTATCTGGCACTATCTAAACGAATTACGTAATTTATTCACAGCTTGTCCCATTTTTATCCCGCATCTAGCTCCCTTTGCCGACTGGGTCAAGGCAAGTTTTAACGATAAGTGGCCCAGTTGGCAGTAATCTTGTGTCACAAAATTCCATCCGCAAATTAATGATCTGGATCAAGGTACTTGAGCCTAACTTGTAGCTTAATGCGCTACATATTGTGTTCATCGTCTATATTAACACTATATATGGTGTTAATTTGGCCGTTACTTGAGGAGATATTGAACAATGCCAGTGGTTATTAAGCGGGATGGTTACCGCACGCCTTTTGACGAAACAAGGATTCGAGATGCAGTGGTTGCTGCAGCAAGTTCGGCAGGTATTGATGATGTTGCCTATGCCACCGAGGTGGCCTTACAAGTACGCCAGTCGGTGGCCGAACTCGAGCAGGTGGATATTCACGACCTGCAAGATGCGGTAGAAAATCAGTTGATGGAAGGCCCCTATAAGCAACTCGCCAGGGTCTATATCGAGTATCGCCACGACAGGGATATTCATCGTGAGTTGAGCAGCCGTCTCAACCGCGAGATCCGTGGCTTGGTCGAGCAGAGCAATGCGGCGCTGCTGAACGAGAACGCCAACAAAGATTCCAAGGTGATCCCCACCCAGCGTGATCTGCTGGCGGGCATTGTGGCCAAACACTATGCCACACGCCATATTCTGCCTAAGGATGTGGTGGCGGCCCATGAGTCGGGTGAGATCCATTATCACGATCTCGACTATGCGCCTTTCTTCCCCATGTTTAACTGTATGCTGATCGATTTGGCAGGCATGTTGACCCATGGTTTCAAAATGGGCAACGCCGAGATCGAGACTCCTAAGTCTATCTCGACTGCGACTGCGGTTACAGCGCAGATCATCGCTCAGGTGGCCAGCCATATCTATGGCGGCACCACTATCAACCGTATCGACGAGGTGCTCGCGCCTTTCGTTGCTAAGAGTTATGACAAGCACTATCAGGTCGCGCTGACCTGGGGGATCACAGATGCCAAGGCTTTTGCCACGGCGCAGACAGAGAAAGAGTGTCACGACGCCTTCCAGTCGCTGGAGTATGAGGTCAACACCCTGCACACAGCCAACGGCCAGACGCCTTTTGTCACCTTCGGCTTCGGCCTGGGCACCTCCTGGGAGTCGCGCCTCATCCAGTCATCCATGATGAAGGTGCGCATGACGGGCCTGGGTAAGAACCGTAAGACGGCGGTCTTCCCTAAGCTGGTCTTCGCCATTCGCGATGGCATCAACCACAAGGCGGGCGACTGCAACTATGATATCAAGCAGATGGCGCTCAAGTGTGCGTCGATGCGCATGTACCCGGATATCCTCAACTATGAGCAGGTCGAAAAGGTCACCGGCTCCTTTAAGACGCCTATGGGGTGTCGCAGCTTCCTCGGTACCTACGAGGAGGAGGGCGAGCTGGTGCACGAAGGGCGTAACAACCTTGGTGTGGTCAGCCTGAACCTGCCGCGAATCGCCATCGAGGCTAAGGGCGACGAGACGCGTTTCTATCAGCTGCTGGATGAGCGTCTGGCGGTGGCCCGCCGCGCCCTGGACACGCGCATCGAGCGTCTACAAGGCGTGAAGGCGAGGGTCGCACCAATTCTTTATATGGAAGGCGCCTGTGGCGTGCGTCTGCGCGCCGACGATGAGATCAGCGGCATCTTTAAGAATGGCCGTGCCTCTATTTCCCTGGGTTATATCGGCCTGCATGAGACCATCAATGCCCTCTATGGCAGCGAGACCCATGTGTATGACAGCGAGGCCCTGCGCGGCAAGGCGCTTGCCATTATCGAACACCTCAAGGCGGCGACCGTGCGTTGGCGCGAGGAGTCGGGCTATGGCTTCAGCCTCTACAGCACGCCGAGCGAGAACCTGTGTAGCCGCTTCTGCAAGCTGGATACCGAGGCCTTTGGGGTGATCGACGGCGTAACAGATCGCGGCTATTACACCAACAGCTTCCACCTGGATGTGGAGAAGAAGGTGAATCCGTACGATAAGTTGGATTTCGAGCAGCCCTATCCGGCACTCACCAGTGGCGGCTTCATCTGCTACGGCGAATACCCTAACATGCAGCACAATATCGAGGCGCTGGAAGATGTGTGGGATTATAGTTACAGCCGGGTGCCTTACTATGGTACCAACACCCCGATTGATGAGTGCTACGACTGTGGCTTCACCGGCGAGTTTAGCTGTACCAGTAAGGGCTTTACCTGTCCTAAGTGTGGCAACCATGAGCCGAGCCGGGTGTCTGTAACCCGCAGGGTGTGTGGCTACCTGGGCAGCCCGGATGCAAGACCCTTCAACTATGGTAAGCAGGAAGAAGTTAAACGCCGGGTGAAGCACCTCTAATGAGCTGAGCCAAGCAGCATTAAGTTTCGGCTGCGGGCACAAAGTGAATGTAGAAAGTGAAAGAAAAGATGAAGATAGCAAGGCGCCCCGGGGCACTTGCTATCTTTGTATGAGGGGCACATGAACTATCATCAATATTTTCCCATCGACGTGGTCAATGGACCCGGCACCAGGGCGACCCTGTTTGTCTCGGGCTGCGAGCATCAGTGCCGGGGCTGCTACAACCAATCGACCTGGAATCCCGAATCGGGCCATCTGTTCGACGAGGCTATGCTTGAGCAGGTGATTAAGGATCTCAATGATACCCGCATTGTGCGCCGCGGCCTGTCGCTCTCTGGCGGCGACCCGCTGCATCCGGGTAATCTCGATGTCATCTTGGCCTTAGTTAAACGTGTAAGGCAGGAGTGCCGGGGCAAGGATATCTGGCTGTGGACTGGCTATAGACTCGATGAACTCAGCCCGGCCCAACAAGCGGTTATCGCCCATGTGGACGTGCTGGTGGATGGCAAGTTTGAGCAGTCGCTCGCCGATCCCAGTCTGGTGTTTCGCGGGAGCAGCAATCAGGTTATTCACTATCTCACCGAAAAACGCTGAAATTAGCGGCAGATACTGCTGTGGCTAGGACGCTGCCGATGCCGGATGACTTGTTCGTACCTTCCTCATTAGTGGTATAATGTTCGCCAAACTGGCAAATGCTGCCTATTTTTATCTGAGTGGCATTTGTATATTCGCGAGATTTTTAAGGCAAGTTAATGAATTTAAAGCAAGAGTTACAGCAGTTAAACGATCGTCTCGATAAGTATCGTCGTAAATTAGATGCGGCAGAGAAGCGTGGCGATCAGGCGGTTATTTTGCAATTTAAGCAAGAGATCAATGCGGTAACTAAGCAAATTACCCATGTTAAACAGCAGCAGAGCCGTCAGTTGAACAAACGCGGCACAGAGGTGAGCGAACTTGCCTTTAGCCGTGCGCTGACCAAGGCCGAGCAGGCGGATATGGGTAAGCTCAAGCGTTCGGTGAAGGGCTTGATCGTTGTGCATCCCATGACGGCCCTTGGGCGCCAGATGGGACTGACTCAGGTGACTGGATACGCGCCTAAGGCCTTCTAGGCCATAGAGGTTTTTGATGGCGGCGTGAGCGACTTCATAGCCTTGCCGCCACTCAGGGCGTATCCTTATAAGCCAAAGCGGTTGCGGTGAAGCAATAACCGATTTCATCACTCGGGTATTTCACTGTTAGGCAAAAACACATAGAATGCTCGGTCTGAGAAAGGGGAGAGTCTCTCCTCCTGGTTTTCATTTTTCGTTCGCATCTCAGACAGAGCGAGTTGTAAAGGTTATTTCATGTCGATTAAGTATGTCGCCACCTCAAAGCTTCCCACCCCTTGGGGAGTGTTTGCCATGCATGGTTTCGAAGATACAGAGACGGGCAAAGAACATGTGGCGCTCACCTTTGGCGAGTTAGATGCGAGCCAGCCCATTCTGGGCAGAATTCACTCCGAGTGTCTGACCGGCGATGCCCTGTTCAGTCTGCGCTGCGATTGTGGTTTTCAGCTACAAACCGCGATGCAAAATATCGCCGAGGCGGGTCAGGGATTTATTCTCTATCTGCGTCAGGAAGGCCGTGGTATAGGCCTTCTCAATAAGATCCGTGCCTATGAGCTGCAGGATCAAGGCGCCAATACGGTGGAAGCCAACGAGCGTCTGGGTTTTGCCGCCGATATGCGCAAATATGACATGATCAAGCCCATGCTTGAGAAGATTGGTGTGCAGCAGGTGAAGCTGATGACCAATAATCCCCGCAAGGTGAAGGCGATGAAGGAACTTGGCATCGCGGTTATCGAGCGTGTGCCACTGCAGGTGGGTAAGAATCGTTATAACGAGGCCTATCTGAAGACCAAGTCGACCGAGCTGGGTCACATGATGTCTGAATATCACTTCACCGAAGAGCATCAAGACTAATCCTGCTTTTGCCGTGGCTAAGTTCACGGTATAGGCTTTGGGATAACTTCTAAATATGAGTTAGCACCGTGGTGACCTTAATGTGTCGCCACGGCCTACATGCTGACAACTCTTCCTCTATAGATACTATTCTCTGGGTTGAACCTGCTTCTCTTTGGCCTTAAGCAGGGCCATCAGCTGGTTGGTGGTGATGGCTATCTGATCTTGTATCTGCTTGCGCTCCAGCTCTGCCGCCTCAGAATCGTCTCCCTGCAGGGCCTGAAGCTCTAGCTGTAGCTCTTCGAGTTTCTGTTTTAATTCTTTGATCTTCTTGTCGATATCAGACAAGTTTTCATCGTCTTCTGCTTCCTCAGTCTTGCGCGCCTTGTCAGTCTTGGCGGCTTCGCTGTTGTGCAGCGCCTTGCCGGCTGCATCGGCGAGGGCCTTCTTGCCGGCCTCAGACAGGCTGACTCTGTCACTGCTGGACTGAGTTTGTTCACTCTGGTTTCGGTGACTTGGATTTTGAGCCGCCTCGGGCGCATTGGAATCGCGCACATCGACTGAGCTTAGGCTCTGAGGGCCCAGGCTTTGGGCGCCGAAGGCGTTTATACCGTGAACATTCATCTGCTTAACCTTCCTTGTTACTTCATTAAAGAGATGCAATTAAAAGTATGCCTGACGTTAGTATCGGCAGGCAGGGAAGAAGCTTAAGCGGATTTTGATGGGATTAATCTGATGAGGCTCGATTTTCTGGTGAAATCACCTGGCTTAGTCGTCAGATTTGCCCCAAATATGTTGGTTGACACCGCTGGTGCCTGAGCTTTCCGCCTCATCGTCAGTGGTGCGTTTAGGCTTGGGGGCATCTATAGGACGACTGGCATCGCCGCGTAGGTGCGCCGGGATAGGCTCGCCAATCATCTTGAGGTAGAGGCGCTCCACCTTTTCCCTGGCCCACTGGGTCTTACGCAGGAACTTGAGACTGGATTTGATGGATGGGTCGTGGTTAAAGCAGCGTATGTCGATACGTCTGCCAAGCTCTTCCCAGCCGTAGTGGTCGACGAGGTCTGTGAGTAGGGCTTCGAGTTTGATGCCGTGTAGTGGGTTATTCGCCTGAGTCATGGTGATAGCTGAGTAAAAAATTTGGCCCATTATATCAGCTTATCCAAGGCGTTTTCGATAAAAAAGGGGACCCTGAGGTCCCCTATCTTGATGATGCGATTATTGGAAGCTTAGCTGCCACGCATCGATAGTGCCTGTGTCGCGACGGGCGCTATCAACTGCCTTCAGTGTCCAGGTGCCGGCAGATTCAACGCCAGACATGTCGACTGTGTAGCTCTTGATGATGTTGTCGGCACTGCCGCCACTGTTGTCATGTAGCACGGCTACCTGACCGCTTGGGCTGTGCAGTTCAACCTGCAGATCGCCGATGTAGGTGTGGGTAATGTTAACTGTTACCGTTACCGTGCCAGAGTCGCCGCTGCGAGTCACATCGATTGGGCTGCTGATACCCGCAGTGTTGTTGTCAGGGATCGCATAGCTGGTGTTGTTGGTATAGGTGGCCGGGCCGCCTGTGTTACCGCCAGTGCTCTGCTCTGTGTAGCTGGCTGTCAGGCTAACACCGCTAAAGTCGCTATAACCTTGAACCATCACATAGTAGGTACCCGCCTGTGGCGTGCTCACTGGGCAAGACTCGCTGTTGCCACCTTTCCATGGACGACAGTCGTAGCTGCTCAGCGTAGGTGCCGCGCCATATTGAACGTAAAGGTCAGCATCGCCAGTACCACCGCTCATGGAGAAGTTCAGATCGCTGGCACCGGCTGGTACGTCGATAGAGAAGTGTAGCTCGTCGCCTTTCACGCCAGTCAGGTTGGTCTTAGCCACGCCATTTTCCAGCACGTTACCACCTGTGCCAGTACCTGGATCGGTTGGGCCGTTACAAGAGGCATCTAGGTACTCTTTGGCGGCAACCGCGTTAACCAGACCGTAACCAGTCTTGTCGTCGCGACCGGCAACGTCGAGATCTTCAGCCGTTGCTGTTAGCGCAGCACGCACCTGAGCGGCGCTACACTCTGGGTGGTAGCTCCACACCAGGGTTGCAACACCCGATACGTGTGGTGTCGCCATAGAAGTACCATTGTAGTACTCGTAATCTTCACCACTAGTGTTGGCTACTGTGACGTTAGTGCCTAGGTGAGCACGTAGTGCCTGACCTGTGGCGCGATCGACAGACACAGAAACCATTGGGGCTTCGTTGTTGGTGTCAACCAGGAAGGGGTTTTGCAGACCTGGCAGCGCAGTGTTACTGAACACGATAGCTGCCTGTGCGCCGGCGTTGTTACATGCCTTAACCGCGTCGATTTCTGGGTAGCTGGCGCCTTGGTTGCCAACACGCTCAACCAGACAGACTTTGCCAGTCATGTCGCCACAGTTAAAGACACCGCCCGATACGCTACACTCGGCCAGCTCGGCTGTGACAGAACCTGTGATAGGAGTGCCAACATAGTTGCCGCTGCTGTCTTTCACATAGCGGTTGTGAGGCACTACGCCATTGTCGAAGTATGACTGACCACCGGCGGTGATGTTAGCCAGACGACCTTCACCGCGTGTAACGGTTGAAAGAATCGCTTCACCTGGACCAGAGATCTCCACCTGGTTGGTGTACTGAGAGAAGGCCGCGTGATCTTTGTTGTTATCAACTGCAGCTACAGACATAACCGCATCGTATGATGCTGGGTAGCTGTGGGTGTTGTTACCGTCGTTACCGGCCGCTGCGATCAGCAGCACGCCATTGTTGGCGTGAGCGGCTAGGGCGTTTTTCTCTGTGGTGGTTGACTGAGAGCCACCCAAAGACATGGTCACTACGTTCGCGCCGTTGGCCACACAAGTGTCAACCGCCGAAACCAAAGATGATGAGTAGCCCCAACCATCTGAGTTAAATACTTTCACTACGTGGATGTTGGCGTTCTGGTTTGGCATCACACCGACCACGCCGTCGTTGTTGGCAATTGCAGCTATGGTGCCCGCTACGTGAGTACCGTGAGCGTTGTGGGCGCCTGGCTCATACCAGTTACCCGTACCTGAGTTGTTGGTACCTGTGACATTGTTGCCGCTCAGCTCGCTGTGGCTACGATCGTAACCCGAGTCGATGATACAGATGGTGCGGTTGCCGGCCATGCTGTCGCTCAGGCTGGTGGCGCCCACAAAGGTTTGACCCCAAGGTGTGGTCTCACTCAGCAGGTGGCGCGGCATATCTTCTTCAACATAATCAACGTCGGCGCGCAATTTCAGGGCCTTAACGCCATTGTTATCCAGCTGCGCCGAGTAAGCGTTTGAGCGACCGATGCGCTTCATCTGCTTGGCCTTAACGCTGTTCAGTGCTCTGTGCTGAGAGAAGACTTCGTTGGCTCTTGGTTGATAGTCGTTCAGGCTGTTGGCATCGGCCTGTGCGGCGGCCTGGGCATTCTTAAACTTGACGATATAGCGCTTAGGCAGGGGAGATGCTTGATTGATACGAGCATTTTCTGCCTGAAGGTGGAGTCCTTTCGCAGGCGCCGCATTGACGTTTGCTGCAATTGCCAGGGCAAGCGCAGACAAAGACATAGCGACCGCAGTTGTCTTTTTAACTGTCATATTGTCTTCCATTTTAAAAGTTAGAATTAATAATTATTATTGGAGTGCATAGCAGCATGACTGCCATCATATGCGTTACTCGACAGTGAATTTATCTGCTGATGAAACATTTGTAAACAAGCTGTTAAGTCAGTGTTTGGGTAAAAGAAGCGATCTGTGTAGAGCATTTTTATGCAGAAAATATTCAGTGAATACGATTGTTTCGCCGATGGGATAGTGTGTTTTTGAGTATTTATTCGAATTTTCAGCCTGTTTATTTGCTCGGTGCGTTGCCTGATTACCTGCGACGTAAAATTGACCTTAATTTATAACTTATTGTAATTATAGGATAATCGTTATTCCATAAGTGTAATAACATATAGCGAATAGTTATATGTTGTTTCAATTGTTACAATTTGGCAGCGTCCTAATGTCGCGAGATCCTTAGCCTTCTAAAGGGGGAGGCATGCATTATCTGTGAAAAGGCGCCTGTTTAAGAAGGTCGCTAACGAACCAGCTTGCTAATGAGCGAGGCTGCTAGTCAACAAGGCTGCTATTGAACGAGGCTATTAGTGAACACGGCTACTAGTGAATAATACTGGGAATTAAAAGGCAGCTAATGAAAAAGGCAGCTAATGAAAAAGGCAGCTAATGAAAAAGGCAGCTAATGAAAAAGGCACCCTGGGATGCCTTAGTCGGTTTAGGGATGTCTGAGCGTTAAGCTCATCTTCTCCTAGTGCTTAGCCAGGCTCTGATAGCCGCCACCATTATAGGTGTTGCTGTAGCCTAGCTTTACCAGACTCTCCTGAGCGATGCCGCTGCGACGGCCACTGCGACAATAGAGCACCACAGACTGATCTTTGGCGATGCCGCGCTTGGTAAACTCTTCGGCAATGTTTTCAAAGGGAATATTAATCGCGTTCTCTAGATGTCCCTCGGCAAACTCCTCCGGGGTTCTGACATCAACGACCATGGCCCCTTGCTGTATATGCTCCCAGGCAACCTTAGGGTTTTTCTCTTCGCCATAGCTTGGCGCCGATACGCCCATGATGGCGACAAATAGCAGCGCCATCAGGCTGATGATTGATTTGGGTAGCATCTTATTGGCTTGTCTCACGTTGGCTCCTTGTGATCTGTGAGTTATTTCATGCGGGCCAATTCCGCTTCCGTCTTGATCCCCATCTTCTTCATTAACATGGCGGCCGGACAGAAGCCGGTAAAGGCGCTTTGAAATAGATTAGCGCCTACAAAAGCCGTTAGCCAGATAAAATTAGGGTGGACAAAGGTCGTGAGCAGCAAAGACAACATGACCATAAAGCCTGCAAAGGCGAAAATACTACGTTCGACAGACATACTGTATCTCCTTAAGATTGCGGATTAACCGCGGCAAAATATTCGGGGCGGTGACGCATCACGGCGTAATAGAGCACGGGGATCACCACCAGGGTTAACAGGGTTGATACCAAGATGCCGAAGATCAGGCTGATGGCCAGGCCGTTGAAGATCGGATCATCTAAGATGAACAGGGCACCAATCATGGCAGCCAGTCCCGTCAGCATGATGGGCTTGGCCCTGACGGCGCCAGAATGGATCACCGCCTGCTCGAAGGGCACACCCGCGGCGGTTTCCTGATTAATAAAGTCCACCAAGAGGATGGAGTTACGCACTATGATGCCCGCCAGGGCGATCATGCCTATCATAGAGGTGGCGGTAAATTGTGCCCCCAGTAGGGCATGGCCCGGCATCACCCCTATGATGGTGAGCGGAATAGGCGCCATGATGATCAGCGGCACGCTGTAGGAGCGGAACTGACCCACCACCAGGAGGTAGATGGCGATCATGCCCACGCCATAGGCGATACCCATGTCTCTGAAGGTCTCATAGGTGATCTTCCACTCGCCGTCCCAGAGCACGGCTATGCTGTCCAGCCCTGAGGGTTGCTTGACATAGTGTTGATCGAAGCCCAGACCACCCTCTTGATTGATGCTGCCGGCGATCTCGAACATGCCATAGAGCGGGCTGTCCAGTGGACCTGCCATGTCGGCGACCACCATGATCATAGGGATCATGTTCTTGCGTATGATAGGCGCGTCTATGGCTCGCTTGTGTATGGTGATCAGCTCAGAGACGGGCACAGAGTTCCCCGAGGCATTGGTGAGCCTGAGGTTAAGCACCTGCTCGAGATCCACCTTGGCGCCTTCCTCCAGCTGAAGTTTGATAGGCACTGGCGACTTTTGATTCGGCTTGTGCAGGTAGCTCACCGCCTTGCCGCCCACCGAAGTGGCCACCAGATCGACGATATTGCTGTAGGGCACGCCCATCAGGCTGGCCTTGGCGCGGTCGATATTGACCTGCCATTTCTGTTGCGCAGCGGGCAGGTAGATGTCGATATCCACCACATCCTGGGTATCGTGGAACAGCTGCTGCAGTGCATTGGCTGCGGTCTCACGCATCTCGGCGTTAGGGCCATAGACCTCGGCCAGGATCGGCGACCACACAGGTGGGCCAGGGGGCACTTCCACCACCTTGACGTTGGCATTGTATTGCTTGGCGGTGGCCTGCAGCGCGCGGCGCACCTCTGAAGCTATGCTGTGGCTGTCTCTGTCGCGATCGCCTTTATCAACCAGATTGACCTGAATGTCTCCCAGCTCCTGGCTCTGTCTGAGGAAGTAGTGGCGCACCAAGCCGTTAAAGTTCATCGGCGCGGCGGTGCCGGCGTAGAGCTGATAGTTGTCCACCTCTTCGACCTTATCCAGCTCCATGGCTAGGGCCTTGAGTACGCGCTGGGTCTGCTCAACCGGCGTGCCTTCTGGCATATCCAGCATCACCTGAAACTCCGACTTGTTATCGAAGGGCAGCATCTTGAGCACCACCAACTGACCCACGGGCAGGGAGACGGCGATCATGATCAGCAGGGCGATGGCCGCGCCCAGGCCAATCCTCGCCTTACCGGCCTGTTTGCCTCTGACGAAGGGGGAGATCAGCCCAGTAAACAGCCTTAGCATGCGATCGTCTACATCATGCTCGCCATCACCACCTTGGTGTTGATGACCCTTGAGCAGCTTAGTGGCCAGCCAGGGGGTGACGATGAAGGCGATGGCCAGGGAGATCAGCATCCCCATGCTGGCATTGATGGGGATCGGGCTCATGTAGGGGCCCATGAGGCCGGATACGAATGCCATCGGCATCAGCGCGGCGATCACGGTAAAGGTCGCCAAAATAGTCGGCCCGCCCACCTCATCGACGGCGACGGGGATCAGCTCCACAAAGGAGCGTTTGCCCAGCGCCATATGCCTGTGGATGTTTTCCACCACCACGATGGCATCATCGACGAGTATGCCGATAGAGAAGATCAAGGCGAACAATGAGATACGGTTAAGGGTAAAGCCCCAGGCCCAGGAGGCAAACAGGGTGATCGCCAGGGTGATGATGATGGCGATGCCCACCACCACAGATTCGCGTAGCCCCATGGTGAGGAAGACCAAGATCACCACGGCCGAGGTGGCAAACACCAGCTTGAGGATCAGGGTGTTGGCCTTGTCGCCCGCTGTTTTACCATAGTTGCGCGAGACCGTGATGTTGACATCGTCGGGCACGAGTATGTTGTCTATCTTGTCCAAGCGCTCGAGGATCACATTGGCGATATCCACGGCGTTCTCGCCGGGCTGCTTGCCGATGGCGATGGTGACCGCAGGATAGATGGCCGACTTATCGCCGTGCCAGGCGTGCTGGGTCGGGATGTCGCTATTGAGCCTAATCTTGGCGATATCGCCCAGGTACACGGGGGCGCTCTGGCCCGACTCGTCCTGATACACGGCGACAACCAGCTGCTCAACCTCTTGTTTCGATTTTAAAAACTGCCCAGTCTGAACCTTGATCTCCTGATTATCCTGCACCAGAGATACCGGCATGGAGACATGGTTATTGCTCGACAGGCTACGGTTGATATCGTCGTAGGTGAGGCCATAGAAGCTCATCTTGGCGGGATCGATCCGCACGTTGAGGCTGATCTCATGGCTGCCGACGCTGTAGATCTCGCGGGTGCCCGGAATGCGTTTCAGCTCGCTCTCCAATCCCTTGGCGATATGGGTTAGCTGCTCGGCAGATTGCGCCTTGTCTTTCGACCATAGGGTCAGGCTAACGATGGGCACATCGTCGATGCCGCGGGGCTTGATCTGTGGCTCGCCCACGCCTGCCTGGCTGGCAACCTTGTCCTTGTTGGAATAGACCTGATTGTAGAGCTTGACGATCGCCTCGTTGCGCGGGATCCCCACCTCGAAGATGGCGATGATCAGTGCGCCGTCTGGTTGTGAGAAGGAGTAGAGGGTGTCTATTCCCTTGATCTGCGAGATCACCTCCTCCATGGGCTGGGTCACCAGATGCTCGACCTCGCTCGGCGTGGCGCCGGGGAAGGGGATGTAGATGTCGGCAAAGGTGACATCTATCTGCGGCTCTTCCTCTTTGGGGGTCACCATGACGGCAAACAGCCCCAGCAGCAGGCCAAGCAGGGCCAGCAAGGGGGTGATGGCGCTCAGCTGGAACATGGCCGCCAGGCGTCCGGAAAATCCCAGACGTTTTGGGCTGTGCGGATTATCTTGGTGTCGATCTTGCTGATTCATATCTATACGGCTCCTATTCGATCACCAGATCTATTGTTTCAGCTTCAGCAGCACTTGATAGGCGTCGATGGCGATGGTGTCGCCATCACTCAGGCCCGAAAGCACCTCGAAGCTATCGCCCTGCTTGTTGCCCAGGCGCACCTGATTGAGCATGAATTGATTGTTCTGCATCAGGTAGACCGCGCTCAGTTCGTTGTTGTAGATCACCGCTGACTCGGGGATGGTCAGGGTATTGCGATCGCCGGCGTTGAAGCTGGCCTTGACCCACATGCCGGGCATCAGGTTGGGCTCCTGCGGTGGCAGGTCGATACGTGTCTTATAGCTGTGGCTCTTGGCATCGGCGAAAGAGAAGATGGTCAGGGCGTCTGATTCGAGCTCCTTGCCGTTGGTCAGTACTAGCTTCATCTTGGGATTGGCGCGCAGCGCATCTATGTAACGCAGGGGCACATGGGTGACGGCGCGCATATGCTCGGTGGCAAAGCCGCTCAGCAGTGCCTGGCCGGGAGACACGGTTTCGCCCACTTCTACATGGCGCTTGGTGACCACGCCGGCAAAGGGGGCGCTGACAGTGGTGTACTGCAGAGACTCGTTGGCCTGGATGATACGGGCCCTGGCCGCGCTGACCGCCTGGGCCGAGGCGCGGGCGTTGGCGATGGCCTGATCCATATCGCCTTGGGAGATGGCCCCCTGGGGGAACAGCTGCTCATAACGCTTACGCTGTTTCTGCGCCTCTTCGTTTTGGGCCTGGGCGCGGGCAAAGTCGGCCTCGGCGGCCGCCAGCTCGGCGCCCTGGGCCTTGCTGGTGATCTCCAGCAAGGATGCGCCCTGGGGCACGATATCGTTGACGTCATAGTTGATCTTGATGATGCGGCCCGAGGTTTGCGCCGATACCGTCGCCGATTTTACCGCCTCAAGCTGTGCATCTAAGGTGATCCACTGGGGCTGAGAGTGTTTGGCTACCGTCATGGTGGGCAGTTCGCTGGCGCCAGATACCAGGCTGACGAGTGACAGCAAAATGCCGATGGAAAGTGTGTGTTGTACTTGCATGGAAGATCACCTCTTAAAACTTCATAAGAAAATTCTAATGGACTTTTTAAGCTTGTGCAATCTTTTATTAGAAAAATACGATTGAAGGGGCGAAAATCCTTTGCCCCTTTAAAACTAATCGTTTAAGTAATAGGTTAGGGTCGAAACCACCCTGACTTTCTTGATACTCGGCGTGTTGCTGTCACGGTTGCTGATGGTAAATTGCCCCTGAGACGCCTGTTTAATCTTGCCAAGTTGGGAGGCGGAGTCTTTGGCAAACTTCTCGGCGGTTTGGCGGGCATTCTCCGTGGCCGTCTGCACCATCTGCGGCTTAAGCTCATTCAGGCCGGTGAAGAGAAACTCGGTGCGGCCATTGTAATCCTGGTTGGAAATGGCAATCCCTTCCTTAGTCAGCTCGATAAGATTGCGCTGGGTGCCCAGCAGCAGATCCACCCGCTTAGTGTAAAGGGATACGGTGACCTGGGCCGCGTAGCGGTATTTGACGTTAGGGTCTACATAACCCTGGGCCTGCCTGTCTTCGATGGAGGGCAGGGAGCTTGAGATCTCATCTTGCGTAAAGCCTTGTTTAATCAGGAAGGCTATCACCTTATCCGTCTTGCTTTGCACCTCCTGATAGAGGTTATTGAGATCATTGTCTACCTGGGTGAAGCGGATGGGCCAGATGGCGGTATCGGCCTTTACCTCGACTTCGGCGAGGCCCTTGACCGTGACGGTTCTTTCCATGGCACGCATCTTGATGATGCTATCGCCAAGGCTAGTGCCTAACAGATAGAGACCGGCGCAGATGAAGCCGCCTAAGAGAATACTTGCCAGTGATTTTTGCATGGATAAGCGTCCGAGTTGCTATGGGATAAAGCCAGCATATGCTTGTTTCGTTTGGTTTTCCAGGGAAACAGCGCTCAGGTTTGGGTGCTTGGTTGCCAGAGCTCGACCTTGTTGCCGTCGGGGTCGATAAACCAGCCGAATCGGCCAAATTCTGAGTCCTCGGTTTCGGCCAAAAGCTCGGCGCCGCCTTCGGCCACCTGGGAGAGGGCCTCGTTGAGATCGTCGACGATCAGGTTAAACATAAACTCTTTGCTAGAGGGGTGAAGATAATCTGTGTCTCTCCCCATTGGGGTCCAGACGCTGTAGCCGGTGGCGGCCATCGGCATCAGATTATTGAGGTAGAAGGCCGCGCCGCCCCAGTTTTCTACCGGCACCTGCAGGTAGGTCTTGTACCACAGTGCGAGTCGCTGGGGATCGTCACTCTTGAAAAATATGCCACCTAAACCAATTACTTTTGCCATTGTCCATCTGTCGTCACGGGAGCTTTGTATTAACTGTAGAAAAGTTTTCCGATAACTACAAAAAAGCCGCAGTAGGCTGCGGCTTTTTGGGGGCAGTGATACAAGTTAGAACTTGTAGTTGTACTGCATAGAGTAGTAAGTGGCGTTCGAGCGTGTGGTCGCGTGAACCATGCCGGTATCAGGACCGATTGGCAGACCGCCTGTGATGGCGCTGTGCTCGATAAGGTCTACATCTTCACCGCGGATGAAGGCGACACCGAAGTCCAGGCTCGCGTGTTTGCCCAGGTTATAGGTGGCACCAGCGGTGAACCACTGACGGTCAGAGTCAGGGATGGAGATAGAGCTGACTTCGCCAACGACGCCTTGGTCAAACATGTAACCGGCACGTAGTGTCCAGTCTTGGTTGAGGGTGTAGGTACCGCCGACGCTGAACAGCCAAGAGTCATCCCAGGCGTAGGTCTTGAGGCTAGCCTCTGGCGCCACAGGCACGCCGCCTATGGTGCCGTCGGTCACTGTGATCTCTTTGAAATCGCCCCAAGTGGTCAGCTGCGCCGTGTAGTGCAGGGCAAACTTCTCGGTTAGCTGATGGAAACCCGCCATCTGGAAGATATCCGGCATAGGGATGTTGATCTCATCGAAGGCGACGTTGGCACCGGCAACTGGGTTATACATGTTGATGTCGCCCGTCGCCTTGAAATCTGGGCTGAAACGGTAGCTCATACCGAATCTGTGATCGGCATTGATCTCATACACTGCCCCTATGATGCCGCCAAATGCTACGCCGTCGGCGTCAACATCCACAAGATCTTGCTGCACTGCACCGGCTTGAGTCGGTACCAGGCCGCCGCGGGTCAGGGTGCCTTGACCATAGATCACATCGACGCCGGCGCCGACGCTGAAGTGGTCGTTAAAGCGGTAAGAGGCGCTCAGGTTGAAGTTGAGCGTGGTCACTTCTGTCTTACCCAAAAGATCTAGCGGGGCAGGCAGGCCGTTAACCAGCTGCTGTGACATAGGGGTAGTGTCGGTACCTGTGCCAAAGTTGCTGAACATGGCAACGCCATAGGCAAACTTGTCGTTAACTGGGCTGACATAGTAGAAGTTAGGGATGATCTTGGCTTCTGCCGCATCATCCACATGACCATAGTGGATCGGGCCCACTAGCGAGTCGATGTAAACATCTTTAACACTGACTTCGACATCGGCGTAGGTCAGGCCCATAGAAAGTTGCTTCTCGTCAAACAGGGCCATGGCCGCTGGGTTGCGAGACAGCACTGAGGCGTTGTCAGCGATGACGGCATCACCGGCAAAAGCGCGGCCGACACCAGTGGCTGACTGGCTGTTGAGTTGGAAACCGGCGGCCATCGCCTGTGAGCTAGCGAGTGTGACGGCTACTGCGAGTATTGTCTTGTTGAAACGCTTCATAGTTTGTTCTCGTTATTGTCGGCCCGGCTGCATATTGTGCTCATGCTTGTGCCTGAGTCGTGGCGGCCAGGTCCATTTTATAATTCCCGTGCATAGTAGGGATGAGGTGTTACCTCAACAACTCCGACCAGATACAACTTTTTGTTGATTTTGTGTTAAATGGATGGCCGGTTTTATGCGGGAAAGTTAGCTGTTGTTTGAAGAGGTGCTTGATGGCGCTATGCCACGTAGCTTCTGGGTTTGATTAAGGTTTTGCTAAAAGTTAATGGGTTGTGAAATGGCAAATTGTAAGTAAAATTTATGCGGTATAAAAAAAGCGTACACTTGTACGCTTTTTTGATCTTCCGCTCATTTTTACGTCAGCGAAGTGGGAGCCTTGCCTCAGAGTTTCTGGCTAAATTGCTCAAATTGTTCGCGGGTGCTGTCGGCTGGCGCCGAGACCAGGCTGACTAAGACACCGGCCAGGGTGGCGAAGAGGAAGCCAGGCAAGATCTCATACAGGTCGAAGATGCCACCGGTACTCTGCTTCCAAAGCACCACTGTGATAGCGCCAACGATGATAGTGGCTACCGCGCCATTGCGGCTATAGCCACGCCAGAAGAGAGACAGGATCACCACAGGGCCAAACGCCGCGCCGAAGCCTGCCCAGGCATAGCTTACCAGGCTCAGCACACTGCTCTCAGGGTTCAGGGCGATGACGCCAGAGATGACGGCTATGGTCAGCACGCCGATACGGCCAATCATCATCAGCTCCTTGCTGCTGGCATCGGGTCTGAGCCACTTCTTGTAGAAGTCTTCGGTGATCACGCTAGAGCAGACCAGCAGCTGTGAGTCTATGGTGCTCATGATGGCCGAGAGAATCGCCGCCACCAAGAGGCCACCGATCCATGGGTTAAAGGCGGCGTGAGCCAGGTGGATAAAGATGGTCTCTGGGTTGTCGATAGGCTGATCGGCAAAGTAGAGGGTGCCGGCAAGACCGGTCGCCAGCGCGCCCATCAGCGCCACTATCATCCAGCTCATGGCGATACGGCGCGAGACCTTAAGATCGTCGGCGCTGCCGATGGCCATGAAGCGCGACAGGATATGGGGCTGACCGAAATAACCAAGACCCCAGGCAAGCAGAGATGCCAGGCCTATCATAGTGGTGTTATCGCTCAGCAGTGACAGCATGGCAGGATCCAGGCTATGGATGCCGTTCTGGGTCTCAGGCTGGCTGAAGATGGTGACCGGCACGATCAGCAGGGCGATCAGCATCAGACAGCCCTGGAAGAAATCGGTCCAGCTCACGGCGAAGAAGCCGCCGACGAAGGTGTAGGCCACTATGATGCCAGAGCCGATAAGCAGGGCCAGGTTGTAGTCAAGGCCAAACACCTTCTCGAACAGTATGGCGCCGCCCACCATGCCTGACGAGGTATAGAAGGTGAAGAAAACCAGAATGGTGATCGCCGAGACCAGCTTAAGCACGGACTGCTTGTCTTCGAAGCGTTTCTCGAAGAAGTCCGGCAGGGTGAGGGCATTGTCGGTAAACTGGGTGTAGATCCGCAGGCGTTTGGCCACGAACAGCCAGTTTAGCCAGGCGCCAAATACCAGGCCTATGCCGATCCAGGCTTCGCCCAAGCCGCCGAGATAGACGGCGCCGGGGAGTCCCAGCAGCAGCCAGCCGGACATGTCCGAGGCGCCCACGCTGAGAGCGGTGACGGCTGGTCCCATGGAGCGGCCACCCAAAATATAATCGTCGACAGAGTCGGTTGCTTTATATGCCCAAAGGCCAATGCCCATCATGAGGATGAGGTAGCCGAAAAAAGTAACTAATATCGGTAATTCAATATTCATGCTTTCGCCATATTGTTCTCATGCCAATGCCTTTTGTTAGCCGGGATGTGAGCCCAGCGTCAAAGTGCGCTGACATGTCTGTTTTAAATGAGCCTGTATGCTAGCAGATGTTTGAGCGCTAGCCCAAATCTGCCGTGAAATGTGATCAAGATCTAGGCTTTATCGGTCGATTAATTGCCAAGTTATGCGGAAATGTTGTGGCTTTGTTGGTCATATTGGCGGATTGCGGCTCGTATATGTTAGTGGCCGTGGGGTTAAATCAAAGCTCGCAAGTGTAAGTGCAAGTGCAAGGGAGCCAACCTGTGGTCGACTCCCTGTATTAGCTTACCTGACTAATTGGAATGTGCCTTGGACTCTGGTCTAACGGTAGGAGCCCTAGATGAAAGACTCTTTCACTTCGTCTCTGACAAAATCCAGATCTGTGGCATGCTCGCCGACCAAGAGGACGTAGGCGTTGTCAGACTTGAAGCCCATTCCCTGATAACGGTTGTCGGCAAAGGCCTCCTCGAGCACCATGCGATCTTCCAGCGGCACGATAAATAGGGTGACCTTGCCTTGCTTGCCCTGCATCACCAGATGGATACTCTTCACCCCCTGGAAGTCACAGTAGGTGCTGTAGAGCACGCGACCGGGCTGCTCGGTAAAGTGGGCATGCTTCAGGCTAGTCAACGAGGCCAGCTGAGTATTGACCTCATCGACGCTGATGTTCTCTTCACTCTTCATCGCCATCTCTTCATGATAGACATGAGCCAGGGCGTGCTGTCCCAGATCCACCGGGGCGAGACGCAGCAGGGTGAAGCTGATGCCAGCGATGAAGGCGATAGAGGCCACCAGGGCCAGGGTAAAGCCTGTCTTGCGGCGATCCACCTGATGCTGATGCAGCTGTTGATTGAGCAGCAGTTTAGCCTCGAGATCCTCTGGCACCTCTATCTTGAGGGCGGATTCGAGTTTCTTGTCTAATAGCTTGAGATCGTTGACAAAGGCAGTGCGCTCACTCGACTCGTGCATCGACGCAAGAAACTCGTCGTCTTGACGGTTTGGATTTTCATAGGCCTCGCGGCGGAATTTGAGCTCATCCATTAGAGCGCCCCCTGGTTTGCGTGTCATCGAGTATCTCTTTTAGCTGATTTCTGGCGCGAAATAAGCGAGTCATTACGGTATTACGATTCAGATCTAAGATATCGGCGATCTCTTCGCCGCTGAAGCCGCCGATCACTTGCAGGATCAAGGGCTCGCGGTATTCGGCTTCGAGCTTGGCTATCTGGCGTCTGAGCATATGCTGCTCCATGTTCTCCTCGCTGGAGGAAGAGATATGGTCGGCGATATCGGCCTGCTCCACATCCGAGTAGTCGAACTGCTTACGCTCGAAGCGGCGGGCGTTTTCACGCCGTAATATGGTGATCAGCCACGCCTTGGCGGCCTTGTCATCTTTGAGTGATTCCAAGGAGCGCCAGGCGCGTAAGAAGGTTTCTTGGGTGATATCTTCAGCGATATGTTTATCCCCGCACAGCCAGAAGGCGTAGCGGAACAGATCGCCATGAAGTGCCCTGACAAGGCTATCGTATCGTCGTTGTTTATTCAGCATGTCTCTATTGACCGACTTTTTCGGTTTTTTATTTCGTATCACGCTAAACATTTTTTACTCGCAGCATAGAAAGGAGGGGAGGCGCGTCAATTGTTTCGACTACGTTAACGCCATTGGCGCGCCTGAGGCAAGTTGTTAGAGCGGATTTAAGGGCCTTAAAGCAGATTGTGTGCTGTGGGGCGCAGCTTTTGGGGCATTTTTCACCGCAGTGATCACTTTTTCAACCTCTAGCCCCTGGCCATCAGGGCTGTATCCCTGACGCTGAATGGCTTGAATCGCCTGGTCGAGATCGTAGCTTAGGGCCGCGATATCGGTCAGGGTCATTGGCTTGCCGGCCTGCTGGCTCATGTGACGCTGCAGGGCAACTAGGGCATCGCCCGTCTTACCATCCCGGCAGGCGATTTCAAATTGACGTAACGCATCCGTGGCTTTGGGCGCGTGACTCGTAGCACCTTCGTCTGCACCGCTTGGCGTGGCGCGATAACGATAAGCTTGGTAGTGACGGTACCAGAGCAGGCTAGTCGCCAACCAGAGCAGGGCAAACAGGGCGCTGATGGCCGGCCAGAGGCCGCTCGAATCCGATTGTGGTGTTACCGTGGTGAGCTGCGGACTCTCCTGGTTGGCGCTAGCCGGCGCGACGCTGATGTTGCGCGCGGGCAGGGTGGCGAACTCCTGCTTCTGGGTACGGCTGTTCCACCAGGGAATACGGATCTCGGGCAGGGTATAGCTGCCGGGCTGTGTCGGGACTATCGCCGTGGTCTGGTTGAGCTGGGCGACCACCTGCTTATCGCGCACATAGGTCTTGCGCTGGGGTTTTTCCGGATAGACCTTAAAGGAGTCAGGCAGGCTCAGGCTGATGCTGGGCAGGCTGGTGTCGTCAGCATTGGAGGCCAGCAGGCTGATGTTGCGGGTGATGGGCACGCCTACCTGATACTGGGCATCTTTTTTCCAGTCCTCTTTTAAGACCACGAGATCGCTCACCAGCCAGTCGCCCTGATAACCTGCGGGGATAGGCAACACCTCTATCTCACTCGGGGCGGCCTTGGCCTGCATGGGACGGCTCTCGTTGAAGGAGAACATGCCGCCGCGACGGGAAGATTCCACTAAGACATCACCGGAGAAGCTGGCGCCGGAGAGCGACAGCGTGCCGGGCTCGTCGGCGATCAGGCTATAGGTGCGCTCGATCACCCGGTAGCGACGGCCATCGATGATCTCTGCGCCATCGACATCCTCCCCCAGTTGCTTAAGCTGCGCCCCCTCGACGTTGGGCGCGCTGAGTACGCCCCGTTGCAGCTCGACGCCCAGGTAGAGTTTGACCTTATAGGTGATCAGCTGGCCCACATAGGCGGTCTCGGTCGAGACACTACTGCGGATGAATAGATTCTTCATCTGCTCGGGTTGGCTGCCGGGGGCGGCCACCTTGAGCTCTATGGGATCTGAACTTATGTTATCTATGGTCATGGCGGGAATGATCACAGTGCCGGTTTGCTTGGGCGCCAGCAGGATCTGCCAGCGGGTCTCTTTGCTGGCGTCGAAATTCATGATCTGGGTGCTGCGACTGACACTGGTACGCCCGACGATAAAGTCTTTTAACAGACCGCTGGTATCCAGGCTGGCGTTGTCCACATCGTCATCGGCCTTGATGCTGAGCACCAGATATTCCCCCTGGATGGCGGGGTTTCTGTCTACCGATGTTTCTACCTTGGTTAAGGCATAGGCTGGCGCCGACAGGCAGAGCGCCAAACAGGCTAAGGTCAAAAAGCGTCGTATTACCACTGTTGATTGTCCTTTATGGTCGCCCCCTGACGGCGGCGTTTTTGATATTCCAGTTGCATCTTGTTGCGCAGCAAGACCTGAGGGTCGTCTATCACCCCGGTAAGGGCGCGCTGCATCTCGGGGGGCAGATCTTCTGGCGCAATGGCGTTGGTTGCGGCCGCGACCGGCTCGCCTTGTTCATCGCCCTCGCCGGGTTTGCCCTGGGTCATATTCGCGGCCTGGGCCTGATTCTCGGGGCTGTCTTGTTCGTCTTGCGCCTGCTGCCCCTGTCCCATCTGCTGGCCAGCGTCGGATTGGCTCGCGTTGGCGTCCATTGGGTTTTTGGCGTCCTTGGCCGGATCGGCGCTCATCTGAGCGTCATTAGCGGCGCCTGCCTGCTGGTCTTGCGACTGACCATCCTGGCTGGCATCCTGCTCGCCAGAGGCTTGTTGTTCAGGACTTTCTTGGCTAGCGCCTTGCTGGCCAGTGCTTTGTTGGTCAGTGCCTTGCTGGTTTGAGTCTTGCCCATTCTCTCCCTGAGCATTCTGGCCCTGATCATTTTGGCCTTGAGACTGCTGGCCTCTCGATCCCTGGCCCGATTGCTGATCGCCTTGGCCTTGTTGCTGGCCTTGATTTTGCCCGGCGCCATCTTGTTGGGACTGCTCTTGCTTATTTGAGTCCTGATTCGACTGGTCGTTATCATATTGGCCTTGATCTTGGCTAGCTTGCTGTTGCTGCTTTAGCTGCTCTGCCATCTCAAGATTTTGCTTGGCCTGAGTAAGCTGAGGGTCTTTCTTGAGCGCCTGCTGATAACGCTCGATGGCCTTATTAAGGTCATTGAGTTGCATCAGGCTGTTGCCCTGATTAAACAGGCCACTCGCCGAGTCATCCTGCTCGAAAAGCTCGAGCGCCTCTTGATAATCACCATTCTTGTACAGGGATGCGGCCTTCCACTGGGGCGAGGTAAACTGCTCGGCCGCACCTTGATAGTCTTGCGCCTGATAGGCCTGCATCGCTCTCTGATCGTCTGTGGAGAAGGGGTGTTGCCAACTGGCAGCCTGGGCCTCAGGGCTCGGGGCGAGAATTGCCAGGCAGGCCAGTGCGGCGAAGGCGTGTCTGAAACTCAGCAGCGCCGGTAGCAGCAGGAGCAGGGTTAGATAGGGGCCGAGATCTTGCCAGGCTTCTCCCTGGAGATCTGCGGTCTTGGCATCGCTCTCCAGGCTTAAGCTTTGGGTCAGTGACTCAAGATCTTTGCCATCGGCGCGGTAGGCAAACAACTTGCCGCCGCTGTTGCCAATTAAACTATTAAGCTGAGCGAGGTCCGTTTGACTGACCACCACCTGATCGCTTTGGTCACGCATCAGTTGTCCATCCGGTAAGCGGATGGCGGCGCCCTGGTTTGTCCCCATGGCGATGATGGAGAGACGATACTGAGTATCGTCCAGTATCGATTTGGCTTCGCCGATTTGGTCCGGATTCACGCCATCGGCCAGCAAGATGATCTCGCCCTTGAGGTGACCGCCCTGAACAAGTAACTGCTTGGCCTGCTCTAGCGCCGCTGGCAGGTTGGAGCCCAGCACAGGCATGATCTCCGGCGACAGGGTTGGCAGCAGGTTTAGTAGAGTTGATTTGTCCCGGGTCAGCGGGCTGATGGTAAAGGCGTCGCCGGCGTAGGCCACAAGACCCGTCTCGCCCTCCTTGAGGCTTTTAATCAGATCCGTTGCCTTGAACTTGGCCTGAGTCAGCCTGTTAGGCGCCAGATCGGTTGCGTACATGGAGAGCGACATATCCATCACTATCACCCTGCCAAGGTTGGCTTCAAATACCGGTAGTTGCTGCTTGGTCAGCGCCGGGCCAGAGAGCGCCAGGACGCTAACGAGCCAGATAAAGGCGATGAGGCCCAAGTGTTGTTTCTTGTTGCTTGCCTGACCGCTCACTAACACCTTGGCTAGGTGCGGCGCGATATAGCGATTCCAGCTAGAGGCCTGATGTCGCTGGCGCTTTCGCAGCCAGAGCAATAGCGCCAGGGGGATGAGGGCCAACAGCCATTCGGGACGGAGAAAATGGATCATGAGGCGCTCCGTGGTAAACGTTGAACTAAGGCCTGCACGGCAGCGAAGCCACTTAACATCATGAGCACACTGACAAGCAGGGCAATGGTCAAGGGATAGTAGAAGAGCTCCGCCTGTGGTCGATAGCTGAGTTGGTCGCTGTCGGTAGGCTCTAGCTTGTCTATCTCCTGATAGATCTGCTCTAACTCATCTGAGTTACGTGCCCTGAAGTAACGCCCCTTGGTCTTCTGGGCCAGCAGGGTGAGCTGCGTCTCATCGAGATCCATCGACGGATTGACGCGCTCCTTGCCAAACAGGGTGCGGCGCTCCATCACCTCGGCGCCCACCCCTATGGTGTAGATGGTTACGCCTCGCTTGGCGGCGATATCGGCGGCCTGCTCCGGCGTGATGCTACCCGAGTTATTTGAGCCATCGGTGAGCAGGATAAGCACGCGGTTGCTCTGCTCGGCCTTGTCGAAGCGTTTAACCGCCAGCGCGATAGCTTCGCCGATGGCGGTCTGTTTGCCCACTAGGCCGATTTGCGCCTCGGTGAGAAACTGGGCCACCGAGCGTCTGTCCTGGGTGAGCGGCGCCTGCAGATAGGCGTGATCGGCAAACAGTATCAGCCCCAGCTTGTCGCCCTTGCGGCGCTCAATAAACTCACTCATTACCTGCTGTACCATGGCGAAACGATCGACCGTCTTACCATTCAGCACCATATCTTCTATCTGCATACTGCCTGACAGATCCACCGCCAGCATGAGGTCGCGTCCCTTGCTGGGGAGCTCTATTGCATCGCCAACCCATAGCGGGCGGGCAACGGCAAATACCAGCGCCGTCCAGATGAGCCAATAGGGCCAGCGGCTTCGGCGAGGGGAGTGATCGAACCTTGTCGTTGGCGCTTCAGCGACGCCGGGCATCTGTAGATGACCGCCGCCCGTCTGCGTGGCTTGTTTGCTGCCGCTTGCTTTGCCGAGAGAAAAAATCAGCGGCAGCGGGAGTAATATGAGTAGCCAGGGCCAGGCTAGTGTGAACATGACGCCTCCTTGCCAGCCTTGAGTGGCAGCGCCTGCTGTAGCCAGGCTTTGGCGCCATCGAGGAGTTGCGTGGCCTCACTTGGTGAGAGCTTATCTGCTTGGAAACGCTTCTCCAACAGGCTTGGCAGCATAGGATCCATGCTCGGCACTTGGGCCCTTAGCCAGGCATACCAGGCATCGCCCTGTAGTGAGGCGACCTGCTCCCGGGGCAGATAACTCATGGCGCTGCGTTTTAGCAGGCTGTTGACCGCCAGCGGTAGTTGAGGGGCCTCTGACGTCACCTTAGAGAGAAGAGTAAGCGCCTCGCGTTTGGCCGCCAGCAGCTTGCCTCTGCGTTTAATATAGATGAACAGGGCCGCTATCAGCATAAGCACTAGTAGCGCCAGCAGGTAATAACCATAGGCGAGGGGCCAGACGCCGACCGGGGGCGGGGTGATGATATCCTGCAGATTGGCGAGCGCAGGTTGACTTGCCGCTTGCATTTACCTCAGGGCTCCAATTTGTTGGTTTAACGGCTGGGCCGCGTCGATGCGTCTTGGCCGCGCGTTGATCTGATTCATCATGGTGATAAATCCCTGTTGCTGTGTTTGTTGCTGAGCCAGCCAGGCATCGTAGCTGCGTCTGTCTAACATCAGCTCCTTATCGCCATCCCTCACCGGAAATTGAAACTGGGGCGGCAGCTTAAGGGTGCCTTGCCTGAGGGGGTCAGTGATCAGAAAGGCGCCGATATCGCAGTGGCGTTTAAGCTCGCTCAGTGGTCCCAGACACTGGGGGCCGAAATGGCTGCCATCGCTGATGATCCAGATTAGCGAGCCAGGCTTGGCGATTCGCCTCAGGCGCTGACAGGCCTTGAAGATGTGCTCGGGCTGTTTCACCGGCTGATTTAGCTGATGAAGTTGCTGCTGGTGGACCTGCTCTATGGCAGAGATAAGTGCCAGCATGCCGGTTTGTCGGCTGCGGGGTTTAAGCTCGAGATGCTCGGCCTCGCTGGCGATCAGTGCGCCCAGGCGATCGCCGTGACCGACGGCGGCCCAGCCCAGGGTGGCTGCCAGATGCGCCGCCTGCACCGATTGTAGCATTAGACTCGAGCCGAAATAGAGGCTGTGGCTGAGATCCAATAGCAGTAATACCGGGCGCTCACGCTCCTCGACAAAAAGCTTGGTATGGGCCTTGCCGGTGCGGGCAGTCACTCGCCAGTCTATGGTGCGCACATCATCGCCGGCTTGGTAATGGCGAACCTCGGCAAACTCCATTCCCCGTCCCTTGATGCTGCTGGCTCTGTGGCCGGCTAGTGCCGCGCGCGCCTTGCTCTTGCGCTCGGGCAGGGCCCGGGCAAGATTTTGGCAGGCTAACAGCTCTTTCTGATTGAGGGAGACGCCATCGGCAAATAGGGGTAAAGCATTCTGTCCCATTAAGGCACCGCTACCTGACTCAGAATATGGTTTATTACCTGATCGCTGCTCACGCCTTCGGCCTGGGCTTGATAGCTGAGTAGCAGGCGGTGACGCAGTACGTTGGGCACCACGGCCTGAATATCTTCCGGCGAGACAAAGTCGCGTTCCATCAGCCAGGCGCGGGCGCGGGCGCAGCGCTCGATGGAGATGGTCGCACGCGGGCTGACGCCATACTCCAGCCAGTTAGCCAGTTGATCGCTGTATTGCTGTGGCTGGCGGGTGGCCATCACGATGTTGACAATATACTGCTCCAGCGGCTCGGCGAGATAGATATCCAGCGCGGCCTTACGGGCGGCGAATACCTCTTCCTGGGCGATAGGCTCAACCTTTGGCAGCTCCTGGGTGAGGGCTTCACTGCGGGACAAGCGCATGATCTCAAATTCGGTGGCGGCGCTGGGGTAGTCAAGATTCAGGTGCATCAGGAAGCGGTCAAGCTGCGCCTCGGGCAGGGGATAGGTGCCTTCGTTTTCCAGCGGGTTTTGTGTCGCCATCACCAGAAACAGTTTTGGCAGCTTGTAGCTCTGTTTACCCACGGTAACCTGGCCCTCGGCCATGGCTTCCAGTAGCGCCGACTGTACCTTAGCTGGCGCACGGTTGATCTCATCGGCCAGGATAAGGTTGTGAAAGATAGGGCCTGCCTCAAACTCGAAGGTGGCCGTCTGGGCGCGATAGATGTCGGTGCCGGTGAGATCCGCCGGGAGTAGGTCCGGGGTAAACTGAATACGGTGAAAGTCCCCCTCTACGCCATCGCTCAGCGCCTTGACCGCACGTGTCTTGGCCAGACCCGGCGGGCCCTCAACCAGTAAGTGACCATCGGCAATCAGTGCGATCAATAAGTTTTCGGTAAGAGTGGGTTGACCCAGGATCACTTTATCCAGGTATTCACGTAATGCATGAAATCGACTTAAGGGCATGATGCTACTCGGTATTATCTATTGTGTGAGCTGTAGACAGCGTATCGGGTAAAAAATTCAGTGATAAACGCCTTACCTCAGCCTTAGGTGAGTTGGATGACCTTGTGGGCTTGGCGGCGCCAAATTTCAATCAGCAAAATAAGTTAGCATGCTTAAACTGGGAATTAAACCGGCATTAATGGCTAATTTTGCTTTTATTAAACATTGTTAATCAACATCTTTTTCGATATTTGTCGTTTAAAAACCAAACAGGTGTTTAAAACCTTGAAATAAGAAGTTAGAATCAGATCACACTTTGATGGTCTGACCTGTTGCGAGAGTGTAGCGAGATACCCGGCAACGGGGTAGGGAAGAATAATAACGGCGTTAGTAGAAGCGTTTCTATCAGACGCGTCACGAGGGCAAAAGATGAGTGAATTACAGCAAGTAAGGAACGCGAAGGGCGATCGCATTGCGATAGTGATGGGGCTTAGAACCCCCTTTGCTAAACAGGCGACCGCGTTTCATGGGGTGTCGGCATTGGATATGGGCAAGATGGTGGTGAACGAACTCCTGTCTCGCTCGGAACTCGACCCGAAAGAGATTGAACAGCTCGTTTATGGTCAGGTAGTACAGATGCCAGCGGCGCCCAACATCGCCCGCGAGATAGTCTTAGGCACGGGCATGAATGTGTCCACCGATGCCTATAGCGTGACACGTGCCTGCGCCACCAGTTTCCAGTCGACGGTCAATGTGGCCGAGTCCATCATGACGGGCAATATCGAGATAGGGATTGCCGGCGGCGCCGACTCATCATCTGTATTGCCTATCGGCGTGTCGAAGAAGCTGGCTCACGCCTTGGTAGATCTCAATAAGGCGCGCAGCTTTGGTCAAAAGTTGGCTATTATTCGTCGCCTTGGACTGAAAGATCTGCTTCCTGTGCCCCCTGCGGTTGCCGAATACTCGACCGGCCTTTCCATGGGACAGACCGCCGAGCAGATGGCCAAGACCTATAACATCAGCCGCGCCGATCAAGATGCCCTGGCGCATCGCTCACATACCCTGGCGACAGAGACCTGGGATTCGGGCCACCTGCGTGATGAGGTGATGGTGGCGCACGTACCGCCATACAAATCCTTCATCGACAGAGATAACAACATTCGCGAAAACTCTTCGCTCGACTCTTACGCCAAGCTGCGTCCAGCCTTCGACCGTAAACACGGCTCTGTGACGGCGGCCAACAGTACGCCACTGACCGATGGCGCCTCGGCGGTCCTCCTGATGAGCGAGAGCCGTGCCAAGGCCCTGGGTTATGAGCCGATTGGTTATATTAAGAGTTACGCCTTTAGCGCCATCGACGTGTGGCAGGATATGTTGATGGGGCCTTCCTATGCGACGCCGTTGGCACTGAAACGTGCCGGCATGGAGCTTGAGGATCTTACCCTTATCGAGATGCACGAAGCCTTTGCGGCGCAGACCCTGGCCAACATGCAGATGTTTGCCTCGAAGAAGTTTGCCAAGGAGAAACTGGGTCGCGATCGCGCCATCGGCGAGATCGACATGACTAAGTTCAACGTCTTGGGCGGCTCTTTGGCCTATGGTCACCCGTTTGCGGCGACCGGGACGCGTTTGATCACTCAGGTGTGTCGCGAGCTCAAACGACGTGGCGGCGGTACCGGTCTGGCAACAGCCTGTGCGGCGGGCGGTTTAGGTGCAGCTATGATAGTAGAAGTGGAGTGATCTCATGGATAAGAGTTTTACATTAAATCGTCTCGACAACGGCATCGCCGTGCTGACCATGGATGTGCCTGGCGAGACCATGAATACCCTTAGAGCCGAGTTTGGCCCGGAGATCTGTGAGATGTTGGCCGAGATCAAGGCCGATACAGGGATTCGCGGTGTGGTGATCATCTCGGGTAAGAAGGACTCCTTCGTAGCGGGCGCCGATATCTCTATGCTGGATGCCTGCGCTACCGCCGAAGATGCCAGGGAGCTGTCTAAGCAGGGCCACGAGGTGTTTTTTGCGCTGGAGTCGCTCTCGATTCCCGTGGTAGCGGCCATCAATGGCGCCTGTCTCGGTGGGGGGCTAGAGCTGGCCCTGGCCTGTCATCAGCGTGTCTGTACCGACAGCAACAAGACCATGTTGGGATTGCCCGAGGTGCAACTTGGTCTGCTGCCAGGTGGCGGCGGGACTCAGCGTCTGCCACGTTTAGTGGGTATTGCCAAGTCGCTGGATATGATGCTCACCGGCAAGCAGCTGCGCGCCAAGCAGGCATTGAAGATGGGGCTGGTTGACGATGTGGTGCCGGAATCGATTCTTTTGCAGACGGCGATAGAGATGGCGCTGGCCGGAGCACGTCCGGCGAAGAAGCCAAAGCTGTCGACAGTAGAGAAGCTGCTCGAGGGCACACCTGTTGGTCGTAACATCATCTTCGAACAGGCGCTTAAGCAGGTCAATAAGAAGACTCAGGGTAACTATCCTGCGCCAGAGAAGATCATCGATTGTGTGCGTCAGGGCGTGACCAAAGGCATAGTGAAAGGCCTAGAGGTTGAGGCGCAGCACTTTGGCGACCTAGTGGTCTCCAGTGAGTCAGAGGCTCTTCGCAGCATCTTCTTTGCAACCACTGAGATGAAGAAAGAAACTGGTGCCGGTGATGTATCGCCAAAGGCCGTCAACAAGGTGATGGTACTGGGCGGTGGCCTGATGGGTGGCGGTATCGCCTCTGTGACCACCACCAAGGCGAAGATCCCGGTGCGGGTAAAAGATATCAGTGAGACTGGTTTAAGCAACGCACTGGCCTATGCCTATAAGTTGCTGGCCAAAGGGGTGAAACGTCGTCACATGACGCCTGCGGTGCGTGACAATCTGATGGCGCTGATGACCACCACCACCGAATATAAAGGGATCAAGGATGCAGACATGGTGGTGGAAGCCGTGTTTGAAGATCTAAACCTCAAGCATCAGATGGTGAAGGATGTCGAGCGTGAATGTGGCGAGCATACGATTTTTGCCTCGAACACCTCATCCCTGCCCATCAAGCAGATCGCCGAGGCTGCCGAGCGTCCTGAAAATGTGATTGGCCTGCACTACTTCTCGCCGGTTGAGAAGATGCCGCTGGTCGAAGTGATCGCCCATGACAAGACCTCTCCCCAGACTATCGCCACTACGGTTGCCTTTGCCCGCAAGCAGGGTAAGACGCCTATCGTGGTGAAAGATGGTGCAGGTTTCTATGTTAATCGTATTCTAGCGCTCTACATGAACGAGGCGGCGAATCTGCTGCTGGAAGGGCAGAGCGTAGATCACTTGGATAAGGCGCTGGTGAAGTTTGGTTTCCCGGTAGGTCCTATGACGCTGCTCGATGAGGTCGGCATAGATGTGGGCGCCAAGATCTCGCCGATTCTGGAGAAGGAGTTGGGTGAGCGCTTTAAGGCACCCGCGGCTTTTGACAAGTTGTTGGCCGATGACCGTAAAGGTCGTAAGAATGGCAAGGGCTTCTATCAATACGGTGCTAAATCGAAGAAGAAGCTGGTGGATGAGAGCGTCTATGGTGTGCTTGGGTTAACACCTGGCGCCGACAGCGAGCCAAGAGCGTTGGCTGAGCGATGTGTGGTGCAGATGCTTAATGAAGCGGTTCGTTGTCTGGAGGAGGGGATTATCGCCTCGCCACGAGACGGTGATATCGGCGCTATATTTGGTATCGGCTTCCCGCCATTCTTGGGTGGACCTTTCCGCTACATGGACTCCCTGGGTGCCAAGCACTTGGTTGAGGCCTTGAAACGTTATCAAGATCAATTCGGGGAGCGTTTTGCGCCTTGTGATCGCCTAGTCGAGATGGCCGAATCTGGCAGTAAGTTCTACGAATAGCCCTCTCTATATTTAACAATGCGGCAACATAATGCCGCATTTTTTTTGCCTTAGGATTATTTTTGCCTGTTTTTTGTTCATTCAAGGCGTGGATTCGGTTATCATGCTGGGCTCGTTTTGGCTGTTTTTAGCCTTATTGACGCCGTTGTTGTGAGGTAGTGTCTGTGGTGATTTACATTCTTGGTGTGTTGATGGTGAGTAGTGTGGCGATGGGCAATATGGCATTTCGCGCCGGGCTAGGGGTGAAACGCTGGGCCATGCTAGGACTCATCATAGGGCCGGTCGCCTATCCGCTATTTAGCACTCACAAGCGATTCGCGCAGAAGCGGGCGCAGGGTAAGCAAAGCATGTCTATTAAGGTATAGAGCTATTAAGGTATAAAAGCCATAAGGGTGTAGCGCTATCAAGATGTAGAGCAGTGGTGGATATGAGTGACTTATTAGCAAGTTTGAAGTGCCAGCAGATGCCATCATCTCTGCTCGTTTAGCGTGGCATGGGCGTTGGGCCTAGATATCTACATCTCGGATAATAGTCAGTTAATATAAAGAAATAGATAAAAAAATCAGATAGATAAGTCAGATAAAAAAAGGAGCCTCTTGGAGCTCCTTTTTTATGTGTCTGGTTTTCGAAAGACGTTTGAAGTCAATTAGTTCCACCAACCTTTTGCTGGGATCACCTCTAAGTGATTCAGGCCTTCTGGAAGCTGTACTTTTTTGCGCTCTGGTTTGTGAGTAAGTCCTAGAGCTTTTTTCAATGAATCTAACATAATCATTCTCCTTAAGACTTAAGCAACGGCTGAGTTGATGAATTTGACGTGTGGGTAGCCAGCGACTTCTACAGGCTTGAATTTAACGTGTGGGTAGCCAGCGACTTCTACAGGCTTGAATTTAACGTGTGGGTAGCCGGCAACTTCGACAGGCTTGAACTTAACGTGTGGGTAGCCAGCGACTTCCACTGGCTTGAACTTAACGTGTGGGTAGCCAGCAACTTCTACAGGCTTGAATTTAACGTGTGGGTAGCCGGCAACTTCTAGAGGCTTGAACTTAACGTGTGGGTAGCCAGCGACTTCTAGAGGCTTGAACTTAACGTGTGGGTAGCCAGCGACTTCTAGAGGCTTGAACTTCACGTGTGGGTAGCCAGCGACTTCTACAGGCTTGAACTTAACGTGTGGGTAGCCAGCGACTTCTACAGGCTTGAACTTAACGTGTGGGTAGCCAGCGACTTCTAAAGGCTTAAACTTAACGTGTGGATAGCCAGCGACTTCTACAGGTTTAAACTTAACATGTGGGTAGCCAGTTACTGCTAATTGCTCGGTCTTTTGCACCGCAATATCTGACACAATCGACACTTCGTCTGTATTAATGTTTGCAGTTGTTAAGCTTGTTGCTAAAGCGATGGCAGTAACTAGTCCGTTAATCATTGTCTTTATCTCTCAGGGTTATTGAAGTTATAGTGCCAACAATTTGTTGACGTCTGAGAGATGTATTGCAGGTGTTATGCCAATTTTTATTTTTAGCTTAATTTTAGTTAAACATATTCCTCTTTAAGTGTGTGTTTTCCCATTCTATGGCTAGGCTTTCTTGTGTTGTGAGACAGGTGTATAGGTAAAACTTTCCTGTTTTAGTAACTCGGTGAAGCTGGTTTCATCTACCGCCTTGCTGTATATAAACCCTTGTATTTCTTCGCATTTTAGTGCTTTCAATATGCTGAGTTGAGAGGCTTCCTCGACGCCTTCACCGACCACAGAGAGCCCCATGTTATGGGCGATAGTGATAATAGAGTCGACCATCTTTAGATCTCTGTCAGATTTATCTATGTCGTCAACAAAAGCCTTATCGATTTTTAGGGTGTCAATTGGGAAGCGCTTTAAATATGACAGTGACGAATATCCTGTGCCGAAGTCGTCTAACGCAAGGCTGACGCCCATCTTAGAGAGTTGCATCATCACTTTTATCGCTTTTTCTGGCTGTTTTATGACGGTGCCTTCGGTAATTTCAAGCTCAAGGTTGGCTGCAGGCAGTTGAGTTAGACGTAAAATTGACTCTATCCGTTGTTGTAAGTCCGGAAGAGCGAATTGTTGTGATGATAAATTGACAGCGACCCGGCCGTTGAACAAATTTTGACGACGCCAATTTTGTGCCGCGAAGCAGGCTTTACGTAGTACGACCTCGCCAATCTCGACGATGAGTCCATTCTCTTCGGCCAGTGGGATAAAGTCGCCTGGCGGAATGAGACCGTGTTCAGGATGATTTAATCTCACCAGGGCCTCCATACCGGCCATCTTGCTGGTTCTAAGGTCAATCTTAGGTTGATAGTAGACTTCGAAGAGATCGTCCCTTAAACCTTCGCGGATAAGGTTCTCCACTTCCAGCTGGCGAATGGCATTACGGTTGAGAGACTCCGAATAGAATTGATAACGATTGCCACCGGCAGATTTTGCGTGATACATGGCAATGTCTGCCTTGCGCAGAAGCGCCTGTTCATTTTGATCGTCTTCTGGGTAGAGCACTATGCCTATACTGACGCCGACAACAACTCTGTCTTTGGTGAGCTCGAATGGGCTTGAGAAGGCATCGACAACATGATTAGCGATGACGGCGCTGGAGCCGATATCTGGATTGTTATCGACCAGTATGGCGAACTCGTCGCCCCCCAAACGATAGATACTCGTATGGTAAGGAACAGTGGATTCGATGCGTCTCGCTACTTTGATCAATAGCTCATCACCCACCTGGTGCCCCAGTGAATCATTGATCTTCTTAAAGTTATCTAAGTCCAAAACCATCAGGGTGTGATGGGTATCTTTCTTCACCAAGTTACCCAGGGTGACCATGAGGCTAGAGCGGTTTGGCAGACTGGTGAGTAGATCGTTGTTGGTTAGTTTACGTAACTCTTCTTCCTGCTGCTTACGACGGGAGATATCAGAGAACACCCCTACATAGTGGGAGAGGACACCTTGTTCATCGTAAATCGCATCGACGGTGAGCTCCATCAGGAAGCTACTGCCGTCGCCCTTGGCGGACTCGACTTCGTTACTCCAGCTGCCTTGCTGCTGCAGAATATGACGAATTTGCTCTGAGTAACTCTCGGGATAAAGGTCAAACTTAAACAGCTCGCCAATAAAGTCATTGCGACTCTTCTCACACAGATCGCAGCAGGCCTCGTTGACCTCAACAAACTTAAATTTGTTGTCCAGGATGAACATGCCTTCTGAGATGTTCTCGATGGCGCGTTCGAACAGTCTGAGCTGCTCCTCGGCTTGTTTGAAGTTGCTGATGTTTTTGATTGTACCTGTCATACGCAAGGCTTTATCTTCTTCATCGCGTTCAACGATCTTTGCTCTATCCAAGATCCAGACCCATTGGTCATCTTTGCCCTTAACGCGATAAGCTGCTTCGAAGTGATCGGTTTCACCGTAGAAGTGTTTATTCAGCGCCGTGTTAACACGTTCTTGATCCATCGGGTGAATGTTACTCTCTTCACCTTCCTCACCGGAGCGTTGACCATCTCGTGGAAACTCGAGAGACCCCCAGATATTTGAGCGGTAGATTTGACCCGTTTCGATATCCCAGTCCCACATCTCATCACCACTCCCCCACAGGGAGAGTTTCAACCGTTCTTCCGACTTAGCGATCTGACGCTGTACCTCTCTTCTTCTAAGCGCTGCCTTGACTATGATGCCCGTGATCAAGAGGGTAATAAGCAGGTAGACGACTTTAGCTTGAATCGATAACCACCAAGGAGGGGTGATTTCAATTGAAAGACTTTGTGTAATACCTAATTTTTTTGTTAAGGGGTCTATGGTGTGTACCTTAAAATAGTATTCACCTGGTGATAAATTAGTGTAAGTCGCGGAGTTAATGCCTTTAGAGTTTATCCATGTATCTGAAAGTCCCTCCAACTGATAGGCATATTCTAATGTTTTATCTATGTTTCCTGGGGTACTAAATTTCAGTGTAAATGGATAATCAGAATACTTTAGACTTATCCTCTGGGTCTTAGGTAGTTGTTTCTTTAATATGCCACCGTTTACTTTTTCTGGTACATTAAAAACTAACAAGGTGTCCACAATTACTTTTGGAGGTATTCTTTCTGTTAAGAAGTTAGAAATTTTTCTTGTATTTAAAACGCTTAATCCATTTATACCACCTATGTAAATTGTTTCGTCTAAGCTGGAGATGGCCTGAGAGTTATATTCATCTTGGCTACCATAAGATGAAGGGAATGAGTACATATCGTGATCGTTTGTGATCAAAAAGATTTCAGCATTTGAAGAAGCTATTATGTTGTCACCTGATTTTTCAATGGCATAAATAGGCTTGCTACTTTTAAATATTTCTGTTACGAGATTTGTTAAGGTGTCATATTTTGAAAGTGAATTTCGAGTTGTAAAGTATACTGTGTTCTCATCTATAAAAATGCTACTAACTAGGTCGGCGGCAACGACTTTAGAGACCACGCCAGAATTCAATGAAAATAAACCGCTCTGAGTTGCCACCCAAGTAGTGTCTTTTTTTATTTTTATATCATATATCGGATTGCCACTATCAATAGTGACTGGCGTTGTAATTTCGTCATCTAGGCTATAAAAAAATACTTTACCATCAAATGAGCCAGTGATAATTCTATTCTTATCCTTATCGCTTCTAACAATCAAAAATCTATTGTTGCTCAGAACTTTATGCTCTCTGCTTGAGATGTCTATTGATTGTAGCCCTTCGGTGGAAGCAATGTATATCTTATTGTTCTTTATTATCGCAGACTTTGGACCTGCAATTTTCGAGTCATAACTATTAATTAATGTTAAGTTCTTATCAAATACTTCTATTAAAGGTGAGTCTGAAGCGACAATCAATTTCTCTTTATTATAGCTGTCAATTGACCATACATTTTTGTTTGATATGTAGTTCTTTATTAGGTTTCTATCATGTTTTATGATCGTTATCCCGTTGTTTATTGTTGCAATGTAGATCCCTTTATTACTTGAATAAACTAGCGGTGGGTAAGTTGTCGCTGAGTCAGTTTTTAATGTTCCTATTACCTCTACTTTTAGGTTGTTATCAATAGTCGTAATTAGATTATCTGTTAAGATTACCGGAGTTGAGTTGTTTTCTGAAATGCTCGTGATTTCGCTTGGGAATAGTACTTTTTCTTTTGTTAATATATTGACGAGGTTGTATTTTTGTAGGGTGAAAATACTGTTTTTAAATAAAAGTAACCCTATTGAATTTTTAGTGACTAAGTTAACCCTTCCTTTGGTGTACTCATAGATTTCACCATCATAATTTCTAAGGTATATTTTGTCGTTGAGTGAAATAGTCTTTTTTATACCGCCAAAATCATAATTTGTTAGCAGTTGAACTTTGTTTTCTGATTTGTTTATTTCAATTAAGTTACTTTCTGTTCCAATCAAAATTGATTTTTTATCTTCACTAATAGACCAGATTGCTTGCTCTTTTATTAGTTGGTTTTCAAAGCTTTCAAAATTGTCTAAATCATCATTGTAGATGACTAACCCTTTGTCTGTACCAACTAGTAATCTACTACTATCGTCTATATACAGGCTTCTAATGAATGAACTTGGTAATGACCCATCTACCCCTTCGGCAAAATATTGTTTAAATTGGGTGCCATCAAAGCGATTAAGGCCATTTAACGTACCAATCCATATATAACCATGCTCATCTTCGACGATGGAGGTGACAGTACTCTGCGATAAGCCTTCGGGAACGTTATAGTGATCGACCTTTAAGATCGGCGCGTTGCTTGGTATTTCACTAGCGGAGACATAGCTGGAGACAGTCAGGGCCATTAGCAGTGAGAGTAGCAATCTTGAGAGGATTTTAGGCATAATTATTAGTTTGATTATTAGCCAATAATGCATAGGCAACAGTTATTTAACCTACTTTATTCAGAAATAGGGGGATTTGTCAAAAGAACACTGAATTTTCTTGTTTGCAAATTACTTTCATTTTCATTGTCTTTTAGGGTTTTGTACTGCTAAATCTTCTTTGTGATTTGGCTTTGTCTGTTGTGTGCGAGCCAATCAGACGTTCGAACTATATCGCGTATTTTAGCGGTTGAAGAAAAAAGACGCTAATAATCAGTGTCATGGCGTTGGGATAATGTTGGGTCGGGGCTGTAAGGTAAAAGCAGATTCGATCTGTTAACGATTCTCACAGTAGTCTCGTAGTGGATCAGATAGGGGGTAAGCGCTTAAAACACAAGAACTAACCAAAGGACTAAGACGAATGTATCAAGTATTGAGGTTAGCAACTCTGTCTTAAACTTGCGAAGTGAACTACTCCTTTTCAAGAATATGCCTTAAGCATTTTATCAGAAGTATGCTAATTAAAGAGCTGCGCCTTTAACACTTTACCTTTTAACTATGTGCGCAATCTAAAGCCCAAGGCCCAAGGCCCAAGGCCCAAGGCCCAAGGCCTTAGACATAAGAGTGCCAGATTTTAGGGGAGGGCGTTAGCCTAATAGCTAAACTTGGCGGCTCGCTGTTTAAAGCTTCTCAGATCTGTGATCATATTGTCTGAGGTCAGCTGTTCCTGATTTCTGTGTTGCTCCCCTGTGGTGAAGAGGATCAGGCGGTCGCCGTGTTTGGTGCGCATCTTCTGCATCATAAACTTAATCAGATCCGAACGGGTGAGTTCGCCAATTTGCTCGGCGACCAGTTCTCGCTGGTTAAAGTCGTAGTCTTTGTTTCCTATGCTCGACCAATATCTCTGCCCCCGGGTCTTAAGATTGGGGTCGTGTTCCATGATCTGGTTGATCAGCCCTTGCTTGGTGAGTTCCCATTGATCATTGGTGATCTGCATGACGGCGTAGTTAAAGTCGGCAATAAACTCATCTATGGCCTCCAGTAGCTTTAAGGGGCCGGCAGTGGGGGACTGTACATAGAAGATCATCCCAGGATAACGATTCAGCGGCAGATAACCTGTGCCCACCATGTAACCTAGCTGACGCTTGGTTCTCAGCTCGTGGAAGAAGGTCGAGGACATGGTGTGATTTAACAGGCTAAACAGGGCCATCTTTAGCGGCGTTGCCTGGGCCGACTGGTAGTAGACTATGATGCTGCTGTCCTGATGATTAACGCTGACCTCACGCATCAGGGTGCCGACATTCTCAAGTTTGATCAGCTCTCGCTCAGACTCGCCGCTGGGTGAGGAGACCAAAGAGAGTATGTGATCCAATCGTTTACCCAGGGCCTGAGCCTCTTCGGTCAGCCAGTCGCCATAGACCAGACCCTCGAGATGGATCTTCTCATAGAAGGCCCTCACATGGTTGTGGAGATCGTCCAGGGTGATGTCTTCTAGCTCCTCAGCCATACGTTGGGGCTCGAAACTGCGTTTCTGCAGCGTTACCGTCAGGCTGGTAAATAGCTGAGAGATGGGCTTTGCGCGGCTCTGATTAAACCAGTTGCGTAGGATCTGCTTCTTTATCTGCTTAAACCTGTCCTGGGTAAAGTTACGTTCCCTGGCTTTGTTGATCAGCAGTGACAGTAGGGCCTCTTGTTTACCGGTCAAGCCCGTCAGATGCAGAGTGATCCCCCCTTGGTGAGGGTAGATGTTGTAGCTGAGCCCGGCGACTTCTGCTGGATAGGTAAACTCGGTTAGATAATCGAGCAACATCTCCACGTAGAGGCGGGTCAGCGCCGCATGTTTTGGGGTTGCGGCTGCTTGGTGCGAATCGAGGGACAAGTACATATGTCCCTTTGGCACGTTAAACTCGTCATCTTTCTTGTGCCAAATTCGATAGCCGGTTTCCTGACAGACGACAACTGGCACCGGATGGTCACTCTTAACGTCTCTGGCGATCGAGTCTTCGATAATAAAGGGGTTAGGCTCCGGCAGTTTAAGTGCCTCTCGAATCTCAGGCTCGCGCCAATGCTTGAGCCTCTGTGCATCTATGGGCTTCATCTGATAGGGCGAGTGATACCAAGCGGCCTGTTTCTCTGTATCTAAGTCGGGTGAGATCAGCTGAATACGCAAGTTATCCGGGCTCATCAGGTCCAGCAATTCGGTGACCTGAGCTACATCCAAACCATCCATGCGATAGTCGCCATAGATGAGATCAGATACCTCGTAGTGGTGCATGTTGATGCTGAGATGACTGGCCAGATCCAGTGGTTTTATCTGTTCCTGATATTTGAAGGCAAGCTTGAGCAGGTTGGCTCGCTCTTGATAGCGCCATGCCTGCATGCCCTGGGTCTTGATCAGCTTCAGGTATTCGAAGCTTGCCTGAATCATATCGTCGAGCTGTAACAGGCCTTTCTCGGTCAGCTGAATGCTGATGTTATAGTCTTTAAAGTTATAGCCATTGACCCCGCCACCGGCCGAGAGGTTGATGGCCAGTCCCTGATCCTTGAGGTGACTCAGCAGGCTGCCCTTGCCCTCAAAACCCAATAGATGACTGATAAAGGTCAGCGGCTTGCGCTTATAGAAGCGGTCGATAGCGGGAAGGGGAAAGGTGATCGCCACGCGTCGCTGCTCTTTTAGCGGCACTATGTTGATCTGCTGGCCAAGCTGGGCGGCTTCATAGATAGCCACATTTGGGTATTGCTTTGCCAGTTTGCGGTTTTCAATCGGTGCAAAATAGCGCTCGGCCAATGCCAAGAGTTCATCTAGTGGTAAGGGTGCTACCAGACACAGGGTCATCAGATTGGCGCTGTAATGGGTCTGATAGAAATCCAGCAACTCCTGTCTCAGGGCTTTCTCATCGCCGTCTAAGGTCTTGAGATTGCCAACCGAAAACTTTGAAAAGGGATGAGCCGGATTAACCGTTTCCTTCTGAACCTGATAGGTGCGGCGGATATCATCTTTGAGTTTTAGGCTGAATTCAGACTCGATGGCATGGCGCTCTCTATCGACCAGCTCAAGATCGAAGCAGGGCGCGATAAAAAACTGGCTAAATCTATCCAGAGACTCTTCAAACACCTCGGCGTCGATGGAGAAGAAGAAGTTGGTCTGCTCAGTGCCTGTCCAGGCATTGTTGCTGCCGCCGTGTTGATTGATGAAGGCATGGTATTCGCCAGACTTGGGGTATTTTTCTGTGCCCAGAAACAACATATGCTCAAGAAAATGAGCCATGCCAGGACGCGAAACGGGATCGTCAAAATGGCCGACGTTGACCGCCATCGATGCGGCGGCCTGTTGCGCCTGGAGATCTTCCACTAGCAATACACGTAGCCCATTGTCCAGCTGCAGATATTGATACTGGCGATGATCGTTGGGGCTTTTAGTGATCGGCATAGATGTTTGCAATGGCTGGCTCCATCCTTATGCTGGACAAACGTATGATATTCATCGGAGTTTAGGCGACTAAAGCGGTAAGCCTACATATTGAGCCTCAAAAAAGACTTTGGCAAATATCTTATCCATTATTCGACTAATTAATAACAGGGTTAAGGTTTGTTGCGCTGCACTTTAACGCTACAATTCATAGTAGAACAAGAATAATCATAGCGAGAGTAGTATGAAGCTATATTTGATGCGACATGGCGAGGCGGGTTATCACGCCCACTCAGATCGAGAACGAGTACTGACAGAAATCGGCCGTTATCAGACTGAATTGATGAGTAATTGGCTGGCCCGTGATGTGACCGAGTTCGATCTCGTGTTGGTGAGTCCCTATCTGCGTGCGCAGCAAACATGGCAGGAAGTGAGTAAGCACTTCCCCGAACCGAGAAAGTGGCTGGTATTAGACGAGCTGACCCCATCGGCCGAGCCGACCCTTGCTGCCGATCTGACCATGGCCTATGCCGAACAGTATAAGGCAGACAGTGTGTTAGTGATTGCCCACATGCCGCTGTTGGGCTATATGGTTAGCGAGTTGGTGCCTGGCATAGAGCCGCCGCTGTTTGCCACCTCAGGTGTGACCCTGATTGATCGTCACGGTGAGCGTGGTTCGCTCAGCTGGCAGCATACGCCTCACACGGTGAGCTAACTCAGAGAAAAGTGCATTAACGCATTTGCGTAACCATTGAGCACATAAACAAAAGGACGCCTCGGCGTCCTTTTTGATCTCTACAGAAATAAGAAGGCGGCTATTCAGTCCGCTCGTCAATCAAGCAGTGAGCTTTATCGTTTCCGCCGGTCACATTTCCAAAAGACAAAGGATTAATCCCAGCTCGGTAACTCGCCAACGTCAATCAACACCAAGAGGGCCGCATCGCCGCCCCATTCCTTAGGCGCCTTGTGAAAGGCCTTTACCTGAGGGTGCTGGGCAAGCCACATGGGAAGATTCTGTTTTAAGATGCCGGTGCCATGGCCATGCATGACGCAGCAGCAGTGGCTGTGCTGTTTAACGCAGGCCTGGATCAGGGCCGCAAGTTCGAGTTTGGCCTCGGTTTGGCGCATGCCGTGTAGGTCCAGCAGCAGATCCGGTTGATAGTCGCCGCGTCTGAGCCGTTTGAGTTCGTGGCTGTCGACATCTTCTCTCGCCCAGCGCATGGCGCCCTCCAGGGGCAGCAGGGGCTGGTAGGTATCGGAGAAGTAGCTATCGGCGTGCAGCTGGGTGGTGGCTATCTCCAGCTCTCGCTTCGGTTTTTGCGGCGCGGCGAAATGACGCTTATCCTGTTTAAGCGGCTTTATCCCTTTGGTTAACGCCGAAAAAAGCGCCAATTCATCATCATTTTCTTTATTCATGGCGCTATTTTATTGAATCCGATGCCATATGAATAGAGTTCAGTTACAATGAGGCGGAACTATCTAGCGGGAGCCAGTTTTGGACAAGATTTTTGTTGATGAAGCCGTGACGGAATTACGTACAATCGGCGATATGTTACGTTGGGCGGTGAGCCGCTTTAACGATGCCAATATCTACTATGGTCATGGTACCGATAACGCTTGGGATGAAGCCATCGCCCTCGTATTCCATGCGCTGCACCTGCCAGAAGAGATTGGTCAGCAGGTGATCCATAGCAATCTCACCAGCAGTGAAAAGCATAAGATTGTCGAGCTCATCATTCGCCGGGTACGCGAACGTCTGCCCGTGCCTTATTTGACCAACCGCGCCTTCTTTGCCGGCCTGGAGTTCTATGTGGACGACAGGGTGTTGGTGCCGCGCTCGCCGATCGCCGAGATGATCGCTAACCGTTTCAGCCCTTGGCTCTATAACAAGCCAGTCAACCGTATCCTGGATCTTTGTACCGGCAGCGCCTGTATCGCCATCGCCTGTGCCTATGAGTTTGAAGATGCCGAGGTCGATGCTATCGACATCAGCAGCGATGCCCTGGAAGTGGCGCAGATCAACATTGAATCATTAGGCGTGATGGACAGGGTATTCCCTATCGAGTCTGACATGTTTGCCGCTATCCCTAAGGGACCGCAATACGATCTGATCGTCTCTAATCCGCCTTATGTGGATGCCGAAGATATCGGTGACATGCCAGAGGAATATCACCACGAGCCAGAGCTAGGCTTAGCCTCGGGTCGCGATGGTCTGGATCTCACCAAGCGCATCCTTGCCAATGCGGCCGATTACCTGACTCAAGATGGTCTGTTGGTGGTCGAGGTGGGTAATTCTATGGTTCACCTTATGGAACAGTTCCCCGAGGTGCCATTTACCTGGGTTAACTTCGAACATGGCGGCGACGGCGTGTTTGTGCTGACTCGCGATCAGTTAGTTGAAAATGAATCACTTTTCGCCATCTACAAAGATAGTGAATAATGTATGGTCGGCTAGAGTCTGATTGGCCAATGTTTTGTCGGCTTAGAATGACTAAGCCGATTTAGGAATATAGCCAGTGGCGGCTTTAGGTTATGCTGAGGCAAATAATCAAGTAGAGGTGAAGTAAGCGAATGTCGGGTAACAGTATCGGTCAAAATTTTGTGGTGACGACTTTTGGTGAGAGCCACGGTAAAGCCTTAGGTTGTATTATCGATGGTTGCCCTCCGGGTCTGGCGATCGATGAAGCCGATATGCAGCATGATCTCGACAGGCGCCGTCCGGGCACCTCGCGTTACACTACAGCCAGACGTGAGCCGGATCAGGTGAAGATCCTCTCGGGTGTGTTCGAGGGGCAAACTACCGGCACCTCCATCGGCTTAGTGATCGAGAATACCGATCAACGTAGCCAGGATTACTCCAACATCAAAGATCAGTTCCGTCCGGGCCACGCCGACTACACCTATCAGCAAAAATATGGCCTTAGGGATTATCGCGGTGGCGGGCGCTCATCGGCGCGGGAAACCGCCATGCGTGTAGCGGCCGGCGCTGTGGCCAAGAAGTATCTAAAACAGGTGCACGGCATAGAGATCAAGGGTTATCTGTCGCAGCTTGGGCCTATCTGCGCCGAGACCCTGGATTTTGATCAGGTTGAGCACAATGCCTTCTTCTTTCCCGATGCCGCTAAGCTAGAGCAACTCGACGAGTATATGCGTGAGCTTAAAAAGAGCGGTGACTCCATAGGCGCTAAGGTGTCTGTGGTGGCGACCAATGTCCCGGTGGGACTGGGCGAGCCGGTGTTCGACCGTCTCGATGCCGATATCGCTCACGCCCTGATGGGGATCAACGCCGTTAAAGGGGTGGAGATTGGCGATGGCTTTGCCGTGGTAAACCAGAAGGGCTCAGAGCACAGAGATCTGATGTCGCCCGAGGGGTTCGCCTCTAACCATGCGGGCGGTATTCTCGGCGGGATCTCATCGGGTCAGCCTATCGTTGCGCATATCGCCATGAAGCCGACTTCCAGCATCAGCGTGCCGGGAGAGAGCATGACGGTGCAGGGTGAGCGTGCCGAGGTGGTTACCAAGGGACGTCACGATCCCTGTGTAGGCATTCGTGCCGTGCCGATCGCCGAGGCCATGTTGGCTATCGTCCTGATGGACCATCTCCTCAGGCACAGGGCACAAAACATGAATGTCGAGAGCATTACCCCTGTGATTGGGATGAAGTAATACGTAATTGAGCGAAAAAGAGGGCACAGTATTGTGCCTTCTTTTATGGGAGCCATTAATGCTATGGGTTCCAGTCATTATAAGAATTCAGAATTAAAGTCATTATAAGAAGTCGCTCCGAGTCACCTCGAGAGCAGATAGTAACCCTGCTAGAAATCGCCCTACACATAGGAATAGCCCTACACAAATGTCGTCCAACGCCCAGTCATCCACTAGCATGTCGCCTAACGGCATGCAACAGTCTGATCCACAACACCAACTGTACTGGATTAGCGCCTGTTACTTTTTCTTCTTCGCGATCCTCGGCGTGCTGGTGCCTTATCTCGGGGTCTTCTTCGAGAACCGGGGTTTCGATGCGCAGCAGATTGGCTTTTTGCTCGCCATCCTGATGGCGACACGCATCATAGCCCCCAATATCTGGGCCATGGTGGCCGATAAGACAGGCATGCGTGGTCAGTTGGTGAAGATGGGGGCTGCCTGCTCGGCGGTCACCTTTATGAGTTTCTTCTATCATGGTGGCTTTGTCTATCTGGCCATCAGCCTCAGCATCTATACCTTCTTCTGGAACGCTATCTTGGCCCAACTCGAGGTGATCACCCTAGAGACCCTAGGGGAGAACACCGGGGGCTATGGTAAGATCCGCAGCTTCGGCAGCCTGGGTTATCTGGTGTTCGTGGTCAGCGTAGGCTTTGCCATCAGCCAGTTCGGCACAGAGATCTTGCCCTTTGTCGGTCTCGCTCTGTTCCTTGGCTTGCTGGGTTGCTCCCTGGCTCTGCCAAGTACCCGGGTGAAAGTTGATAAGAGTCAGGCACCCACGCCGCTAAAGCTAGATGCGGGTATCATCTGGTTCTTGCTATCGGCCATGTTATTGCAGATGAGCGCCGGACCTTTCTACGGCTTTTTTGTGCTGTATCTGAAACAGGTGGGTTACAGCGAGTCCAGTGCCGGCATCTATGTCGCTCTTGGGGTGCTGGCCGAGATAGTGATGTTTATGTTTGCGCCGAGATTGTTGGGTCGATATGGGGTCAGTGTATTGTTGGTTATCTCTATTGGCTTCACGGCGGTGCGGTGGCTACTCATGGCCTTTTGTGCCAGCAACATGGTCTGGCTCGGGGTTAGTCAGCTGCTGCATGCCTTTACCTTTGGTCTGGTGCATGCGGCCTCGATTCAGTTCGTTCATCAAAGATTCGACGTGCGCCACCGCAGTAAGGGGCAGGCGCTCTATGCCAGCCTAAGTTTCGGTGTCGGCGGCGCGCTGGGCACCTGGCTGTGCGGCTTTATCTGGGGGGACGGTTCCCAGGCATGGCTGAGCTGGTTGGCGGCTGCCGTTTGTGCCTTGCTGTCCATGCTTGCGGTACTGTTAATCCCTAAGACGCGCGAAGTTGCAAAACAATAAGAGATGATAAGGAAATATCCATGAAACAGACATTTCGCCTCGGCGTGATCATCAATCCTTTGGCTGGGCTTGGGGGCAGTGTGGCACTCAAGGGGAGCGATGGCGTGGCGGATGAGGCGATAGCCCGCGGCGCCGAACCTAAGGCCCATCTGAGAATGGCCCAGGCGCTAGAGGTGATTAAACCTTATCTGGATAAGATCACTGTCGTTACTGCCTCAGGTGCCATGGGCGCCGATTTAGCCGCGCAGATGGGATTTAACCATCAGGTGGTTTATCAGGTGGGTGATACTACTGCGGCCAGCGATACTCAAGCTGCCGCCAATGCGCTGCAGGCCGCAGGCGTGGATCTCTTGCTGTTTGCCGGTGGCGACGGTACGGCGCGGGATCTGTTTGAGGTGATCGATGAGACTCAGCCCGTGCTAGGCGTGCCGGCCGGGGTGAAGATTCACTCGGGCGTCTATGGTATTACGCCTCACGCCTCGGGCATGGTGGTCAAGTTGCTGCTCGAGGGGGCTTTGGTGAGCCTGATGTCGGCCGATGTGATGGATATCGACGAGGTGGCCTTCAGGCAAGGTGTGGTAAGGGCGCGCCGATTCGGCGAGATGCAGGTGCCTGCCGAGCCACGCTACATTCAGGCAGTTAAGATGGGCGGCAAAGAGGTCGATGAGTTGGTGCTGGCGGATATCGCCGCCGAGGCGATTGAGCAGATAGGCGATGGGCTCGCCATCATGGGCTCGGGCAGCACAGTCGCCGCCGTGATGGAGGAACTTGGGCTGGATAACACTCTGCTGGGGGTGGATCTGATTGACGCGGGCGAGCTGCTTGCCAGCGATCTCAGCGCCAAGTCACTGCTCGAGGCGACCTTAGGCCGTGAGTGTAAGTTAGTGATCACCCTCATTGGTGGCCAGGGGCATATCCTGGGGCGGGGCAATCAACAGTTGTCGCCGGCGCTTATTCGTCAGGTGGGCAAAGAAAATATTATCATCCTGGCGACAAAAACTAAGTTAAAAGCACTTGAAGGTCGGCCCTTAATTGTGGATAGTGGCGACCCAGAGTTAGACAGCAAATTATGTGGTTATTATAAAGTCGTGACCGGCTACCACGATTATGTGATGTATCAGGTGGCTAATCCTGACCTAATCAGCCTAGATTTAGTCAGCCCAGATGTGATCGGGCAGCCTGAATAGCAAGAAGACAATTGGAGACACAATGTTAGAGCAGTATGAGCAAGCATTAGACGAGTGGATCGCCACTAAGGTAGCAGGCGGTGATGACGACCAACTCTTTGCCAGTGGTTACCTACAAGGGCATGTGGCCGTGGTGCTGTCAGAGCTCGAGCAGGAAACGGTGCAAGACAGCGAGGCGCTGGAGGCTAAGATGCAGGTCTGTCTGGAAACGGCCAAGTCTGAGCTCGAGCCTGCCGATCTTGCCCTGGTGGTTAATGCCTGGGCTGAGCTGCGCGAGAAGATGGCTCAGGTAGCAAACGCCTAGTTATGGCTAATGCGAGCAAGGTGATCATAGGGTTGCAAAACCCAAAGAGCCCGACGAACGTGGGCGGCGTGATGCGCGCCGCGGGCTGTTATCGCGCCGATGAGGTGCGTTACACGGGTAAACGTTATGCGCTGGCCGCCAAGCACAGGGGCGAGCAGTACAATACCGACACCAAGCGGGTGAGTCAGCATATTCCCCTCAATGGCGTAGAGTCGCTGCTTGACTCACTCGATGCCGATACCAAGGTGATCTGCGTCGATCTGGTGGAAGGCGCCACGCCATTGCCAGCCTTTAGCCATCCGCAGAAGGCCATCTACCTATTCGGCCCCGAAGATGGCACCCTAGATCAGGCGCTTATCGACTGCGCCGATGAGGTGGTCTATGTCCCGACCGTGGGCTGCATGAATCTGGCCTCCTCGGTCAATGTGCTGCTCTATGACAGGTTGGCCAAGGGGGAGCATCTCTCGGGCGATGACCTCATTCGCGCCAGTCGTGACACCAACAACCGCGTTAAGGTCAAAGCCTAACTCATCTGGTGGATCACTTACCAAGGGCTTAACGACTCGCCCTTGGTACTCATTGCTTACCCTTAATCTCTCAATTTAGCGCTTACAGCGCTTTACCCTTAATCAGCTTTCTCATCCACATGCGGTTGGGGTTGAGCAGGGCTAATATATCCTGAGTGGCGGGCAGGAGCTCGCCGCAAAGCTGGGCGGCTAAGATCTCTGCCGCCAGTGGGCCAGAGGTGAGGCCACGCGAGCCAAGTCCGCCGAGAATAAACAGTCCCTGATGCACCGATGCCGGTGTCGTCTGCCAATACTTGGCGCTTTCCTTGGTACTCTTCTTGGTTTGCTGATGGTTGAGATAGGTAGCCGATATCGCCTCAAAGTCAGGTGCACAGCCCATCATAGGGGCGTGATCCCGTGTGACCATGCGCACCCCTACGCGAGCGCTATGGCCTGTGATATCCACCGCCTTGGTCCACTCGCCGCCGTAGCTGGTGCGGATCTTGTCTAAATTCTCCACCTGCTCCACCGCGCTGTAGTCCAGGTTACTGGCGTCTTTCACATAGCTGGCCCCTGTGCAGTGCAGCTTATCGTGGGCAGGCGTCAGGTAGCCGTGGGCGCAGAGCACCGTCTTAAGATCCTTAAGTGGCGCTCTTGCCGGAATATGGCTAACCTGGCCACGAAAACCGCTGATGGGTAGGCGGGCGGTTTGCGCGAAATCGGTCAGGTGGCGGCCATTGGCCAGCACCAGATTGGCAAAGGGGCCAAATTCAACTTCTTGACCGTCTTGACCACCTTGAACCGCCCTGAGATACCACTGCTGGCTCTCGAATCTAATCGCTGTAACTTGGCATTGGTAGTGGCTGGTTTGTGTACCTAACCGTTCGGCCTGGATGATGGCGGCGCGGGTAAAGGCTTGTGGCGACACCCAACCCGCGAGCGGATAGTAGAGTCCCTGGTGTTCTATGCTGACCCCGGCGAGCGCCGTGGCCTGGGACGCATTGACGGGCAGAGCGATCGATTCCGCCCAGGGCTGGGCGTTGATTATCTTAGTGAGGCGCTTATGGCTGCGCTCATCGTGACCGGTCTGCAGCACGCCGCAAAAATCATGGGGGATCTCATGGCCAGCCTCAAGGAGCTGCTTGATCCTTTGACGACTAAAGAGGTAACCCTGCAGAAAATAGTGACTCAGGCTGCTATGCTCTGGGGTGAGCAGGGGATAGATGGCGCCCTGTTTATTGCCCGAGGCCTGCTCGCCCGGCGCCTTATCCATACAGAAGAAGCTAACCTTTTTGCCGCGCTCGGCCAGTGAGAGCGCCAGGTTCGCGCTGGCGACCCCACCACCTATGATGGCGGTTTCTCCCTCACGACCTTGTGTCAAAGGATTGAAAGCGAACTTATCTAATTGTTGGCGCCTGAGGGCGCGCCGCTCCACCATGGCGATATCCTGCGACGCTAGACTTGGTTTTTCGGCCAGAGTCACGAGCTGGTCATCTTCTGGAGATAAGTTAAGGCGATAGCAGGTAAAACCCGCCTTGATGATCAACTGGGTCAGTAAGTTTGTATTGGCGTTATCTGAAGTCTTGTCTAGATTAACATCGACATTCTCGAGAAGGAGAAACTCGGCGTTATCTTGGCTGAGGCGCGCCATCTGCCAGATAAGCGCCTCATCGGTAGCCTGGGTATCCGCCAACCAGCCTTGGATTGCTTGACTTGCTAAGCTTGGGGCGACTAAGTCCTTGAGTTGGGAAAGCGGATCGCCAAGATGGATGTCGATGATTAGCCGGGCGTTTGCCAGCTTGAGCCTGTGACAGCCCGACACCCGAGCGTCGTAAATTGCCTTAATTTGTTCTTTGGCTGGTGACGATAGGGACTCATTCTCGGCAAGAGTCTTAAGCCAGGTTGCCTGATGTTCGGCAAACAGGTGTAGATGAAGATGCTGCTTTTGAAGGTGCTGCTTTGAACCGGCTTGTGTTAGTCGCTCTGTTATAAGCGCGGCTGGCCAGTTGGTGTCATGGCTTGGGAGTAGGGCGATAATTTGGTGAGAGTTTTGACTCTTTACCGCCGATAAATGGCTGAAAATTGCGTCGAATGTAGGCATTTTGTCACTATTTTGTGCGTTATTCGGGTGTTCGGTGGCCAATGAATTTACTCTCAAGGGGATATTAGGCATTATTTTACCTGCCTTTATGGAAAGCTGACCACTTAAATGCAGTAAAAGCGATACTATTGGCGCAGCTAAATTGGTACTAGACGTACGGAATGGATAGTAAATAATGAAAAGAGTCGTGATCACCGGCCTTGGCATAGTGTCAAGTATCGGTAACAACAAGCAAGAAGTCACCGAGTCACTCAAAGCGGGTCGCAGTGGTATTACCCACTCAGATCAGTTTGAAGAAATGAAGCTTCGTAGCCATGTTTGGGGCGACATTAAGTTAGACCCTAAAGAACATATCGACCGTAAAGCATTACGTTTTATGGGTGATGCAGCCGCATACGCTTATATTGCCATGGAGCAAGCGATAGCCGATGCTGGCCTCACCGAAGAACAATATTCAAATCACCGCGTCGGTATTATCGCCGGTACTGGCGGCGCGTCATCGGCTAACCAGGTTCAGGCTGCCGATACCCTGCGTGAGAAAGGTGTGAAGCGCGTTGGTCCTTATATCGTGCCACGCATCATGTCGAGCACGGCCAGTGCCTGTTTGGCTACGCCTTTTAAGATCAAGGGCATGAACTACTCAATCAGTTCGGCTTGTGCCACCAGTGCTCACTGTATCGGCCATGCGGTGGAACTCATTCAGATGGGTAAGCAAGACATGGTCTTCGCCGGTGGTGCCGAAGAGGTGGATTGGACCCTGACCATGGGCTTCGACGCCATGGGCGCACTATCGACTAAGTATAACGACTGCCCTGAGAAGGCTTCTCGTACCTATGATGCGGACCGTGATGGTTTCGTTATCTCTGGTGGCGGCGGGATCGTGGTTGTCGAAGAGCTTGAGCATGCGCTCGCTCGCGGCGCTAAGATCTATGCCGAAGTGATCGGTTACGGCGCTTCTTCAGATGGTTACGACATGGTTGCACCATCGGGTGAAGGCGCGGTGCGTTGCATGAAGATGGCCCTCGAAGGTGTAGACACACCAATCGACTACATCAACACCCATGGTACTTCAACGCCTGTTGGCGACATGCGCGAGTTGGAAGCCTTGGCCGAAACCTTCGGTGACAACCTGCCTGCTATCGCATCGACCAAGTCTTTGACTGGTCACGCTCTGGGCGCCGCGGGTGTGCATGAGGCGATCTACAGTCTGATCATGATGGAGAACAGCTTCATCGCACCGAGCATCAACATAGATACTCTCGACGAGAAGGCCCAAGGTATGCCTATCGTGACCGAATATCGCGATGCCGAGCTTAACACTATCATGAGCAACAGCTTCGGCTTCGGTGGCACAAACGCTACCCTGGTCATGCGCAAGTACAAGTAATTGCTCAGCTGTTTTTGACAGTTATTAGAAAAGGGAAGCAGATGCTTCCCTTTTTTGTGCCTAGCTTCTGCTGGTCATCTTACTGATAAAAAGTGAAACACGCCCATAAATACGGGCGTGTTTTTGATGACTGAGCTTTAAACTACCGTGGCTTAAACTACTGAGTCTTAAACTACTGAGTCTTAAACTACTGAGCGTTAAACTGCTGGCCCGTGACGCCCTTAGCATCGTCACCCATGAGGTAGAGATAGGTCGCCATGATCTCTTCTGGCGCCTTGAGATCCTGTGGGTTCTCTGCCGGGTAGGCATTGGCGCGCATCTTGGTGCGGGTGGCGCCTGGATTGATGCTGTTGACTCTCAGGTTGCTGTCTTCATATTCGTGGGCCAGAGACTGCATCATGCCTTCGGTGGCAAATTTTGAGATGGCATACTCGCCCCAGAAGGCGCGTCCCTGACGGCCAACGCTGCTGGAGGTGAACAGGATAGAGGCTGCAGGAGCTTTCTTCATCACGGGAAGCAGCGCCTTGGTCATCATGATCTCTGCGACCAGGTTAACCTGTAGTACTTCTTTTACCGAATCCATCGAGATATGTTCGAACGGGCCCAGTACACCCAAGAGGCTGGCGTTGTGCAGCAGGCCGTCGAGGTGACCAAACTGCTGCTCTATGGTTTCGGCCATGTCCTGGTAGTTTTGCTCTGTGGCGCCCTTGAGATCGAGTGGCACGATAGCGGGGGTAGGGTAGCCGGCCTGTTCTATCTCATCATAGACGGCTTCCAGTTTCTTGACTGTCTTGCCCAGTAAGATCACCGTGGCACCATGTTCAGCGTAGGCCAGAGCAGCGGCGCGGCCAATACCATCTCCGGCGCCTGTGACCAGTATCGTTTTATCTTTAAGTAAATCTTTTGCTGCCTGATATTCCAACATGAGTCAATTTTTCCTGTTAGCGGAATTCCCCGCCATTTCTATGATTTATTTGAGCCTGAAACGAATGTTTAAAACAAATGACTGATTAATGACCATCGTTCTGTTGTTTGTGTGTGACAAAATTGTAGCTAACTCAATAATTTTGCGTTAACTTGAGTAGCCATAAGGACACTAAAAGTCCTATTGGTCACACAAGGAAGACTATTGTGACCAATTTTTGGGGAAAACAAAATTATTACAACAAGATTTGGGGAAAAAAGATGAAAAGACTCTTTTTGGGTGTCGCAATTGCATCCGCATTGGGAATGGCTGGTTGTAGCGAAGATAGCGTCGATCAACTCGCAGAGAAGACTGAGCCGCTAATCCCTCTTTCACACATGGTATTCGATCCTGCTAACAGCAAGGTACCATTACCCAACGATCTACTCTTTAGTGGCACCACCGACGGTACCTTGACCATGCCGGGCGAAAAAGCTGACGGCTCAAGCGATTACACCGACCCTCAGATGGCGCTGGGCGCACTGGACGGTTGGTCTACCACCTCTCCCATCTCTATCACGGTTGAACCTGCTACCGACCATGACGGTACCATGCTGACGCTGGCGGCTGCCTCTGTGGCCCAGCCTGGCGCGGTGCGCATGTTCGAAGCCACTGTAGGTGGTCCGCTATCATCGGATCCCGAGTGTCAGTCTGCGCCATCTGTGTCAGCCTGTAAGATAGGCAACGAGCTTCAGTTTGGCGTTGATTTTGTTGCTAGCGCCTCGGGCAACACTATCGCTATCGTACCGCTTAAGCCACTTAAGGCGGGCCAATCTTATGTGTATGCGACCACAGACCTGATTCAAGACTCGGCTGGCCGTTCTATTGCGCCGTCGACCACCTATGCCACGCTGAAACTCGATATCGAGACCAAGCCGCTGCAGACGCCAGATCAGCTGATGCTGCAAACGCTGGTGAACAGTTATGAGAAGGGCATGGCTGCTGCTCACGGTGTAGATAGCGCGACTATCAGCTATGCGGGCCTGTTTACTACCCAGGCGATCAGCGATGTCTATGAGACGACTAAGTTACTGATGCTGCAAGAGGGCACACCTTTTGCGCCGTCTATCTCTGTGCCTCAACCGCATCCGCTGGGGATCACCGTCGCTCAGGCGGCTGGCCTGACTCCTGCCGATGGCGTGGCCTATGTGGTCTCTAGCCTGGCCGATGTTTATGTTGCTGAACTGACCCTGCCTACTTATGGCGCCTGTAACTCTGTGATGTGTAATGGCATTAACGGTAACTGGCATGCGCTGGGCGACAGCCCTGTAGCCGTATTGTTAGCCCTGCAATCGGGTACCCTGAGTCAGCAAAATTACGGCGCTCAGGCCGTGGCGCACGGTATCGACCCCGCAGCGGGTCTGGCCGATCCTGCCCTGTTAGCGGGTAAGACCTGGCTACTTGATGATGGCACACCGGCCGATAAGGCCAAGCACCTGACTAAGTTCAACCCTATCCCTGCACCAACCGGTGCAGAGAAGGTTCCTGTGTTGATCTCTATGCCAAACGCCGAGCGTCTGGCGCAGTTCTACGCCTCTCAGGGATTACCTTTTACCCCGCCAACGGGTGGTTGGCCGACTACCATCGCCATGCATGGCCTGGGCGGCGGTAAAGAGATGTCACTGGCCTATGCCGGTAGTTATGCTGCCATGGGGGTTGCCACTATCGCCATCGATATGCCGCTGCACGGCGCTCGCTCATTCGACGCTAACGGTGACGGCATCTATGAGGTATCGGCTTCAGATCCAGCATTTGGCGCTGTGATAGGTAACCCTGATGCGTTCCAAAACGGTAACCCCTTGGTGTTTGTTAACATAGCGAGCACTCTGGCGGTACGTGATAACTTCAGACAGGCAACGGTTGACCATCTAGCGCTTCGCGCCGCCCTCACAGGGCTTGCCGGTGGCTTGGCCGCCGCGCAGATGCCGCAGATGTTCGATATCACCAAGATCAGCGCACAGGGCCTGAGCCTTGGCGCCATCGTCGGTACCGACTTTGCTACCTATGCTAACTCTGGCCTGAGCCATCCGGCTAACGGCGCAGACCTTAGCTATGTGCATAAGCTCAATGCGGTTTCTCTGGTTGCGCCAACTGGCGGCTTGTCGGGCACCTTCATCGGCTCTGCCACCTTCGGCCCGCTGCTGTTTGAAAACGTGACCGCCAGCGATACCTTCAAGGCATTGGTGGATGAGGCTAACGTTGCCGGTTATGAGCCTGGTACGCCTGAGTATGCGGCCCTGGTTCAGACTGTGTACGCCGAGTTCATTCCAACCTTCGCCTTCGCGGTACAAACGGCGGTAGATGGTGCGGATCCTATCAACCATGCAGCGACGCTTAAATCGACTGGCCTGCCTGTACATCTGATTGAAGTCGTGGGAGATGGCAGCAACTTAGGGGATCAGGTACTGCCGAATCGCGTAGACAAGTTCCCTGTGGCGGGTACCGAGCCGCTGATTGCCAACCTGGGTCTTGAGTGTATAGATACCACGACAGTTGGCTCTGGCGCCGTGCGCTTTAGCAAAGGTCATCACAGCTCGCTGATTAGCCCAAGTGAGGTTCCTGGTGTGACAGATGGTAGCGCCGCCGCAGCTACAGTTGAGATGCAGCAGCAAGTTGCCGCGTTTGCCCTGACTGCGGGTAAGGGCCAGGCAAGCGTACTGGTGCAGGATGATTCAGTGATTCAGCCTTGCGCGGTGCCAGCTAACTAAGCCTAAATCCAAAAAGGACTAAATAAAAACCCAGCCTGGCTGGGTTTTTTTATGGCTGGATTTGTTATTGCCCTCAGGGCTGATAGAATAGCGGCCAGATTTTAAAGGCCTGATCACGGAGCTGAATTTTGGAATTTTTGTACGAGTATGGACTCTTTCTGGCAAAAGCCGTCACCATAGTGGTGGCTATCGTCGCCGTTGTGGTGCTGGTGCTGGCCTCGGCGGTGAAGCAGAAGGCCGATAAGGGTGAGCTTAAGCTGACCAATGTGTCTGAAGATCTTAAGGCACTCAAACACGACTTGAAGGAAGAACTGCTGAGCAAGAAGCAGTTTAAGGCCTACGAGAAGGGCCTCAAGGCCGAGGCAAAAGCCAAGGAGAAGGCAGAGAAGGCCGATGGCGAAGCCGCGCCTACACCTCGTGTATTTGTTATCGACTTCAAGGGCAGCATAGATGCCCATGAGGTGGCGTCACTGCGAGAAGAGATCAGCGCCATCCTGGCCATTGCCGAGCAAGGCGACGAAGTGGTTGTCAATGTCGAGAGTGGCGGCGGCATGGTACATGGCTATGGCTTGGCGGCGAGCCAGCTCGACAGACTGCGAAGCGCGGAGATCCCACTGACCATCTGTGTCGACAAGGTGGCCGCGAGCGGTGGCTATATGATGGCCTGTGTAGCCAATACCATCTATGCTGCGCCTTTTGCCATCGTAGGTTCTATCGGCGTGGTCGCGCAGATCCCTAACTTCAATCGTCTGCTGAAGAAGCATGATATCGATTATGAGCAGCACACCGCCGGTGACTTCAAGCGTACCCTGACCCTGTTTGGTGAAAACACCGACGAAGGAAGACAGAAGTTCCAGGAAGAGCTGGAAGAGACCCATGTACTGTTTAAAGCCTTTATCAGCAAGTATCGTCCTACATTGGACATCGCCAAGGTGGCGACCGGTGAGCACTGGTATGGTCAACAGGCGCTGGATCTTGGCTTGGTCGATGGCCTCTCTACCAGTGACGATGTGGTGATGAAGCTTGCCGAAGAGAAGACGGTGATCAAGGTTCGCTATCAGCTGAAGAAGAAGATCGCCGACAAGTTTGCCCATAGCGCCTCACAGGCGGTCAATGCCGTGTTCAATCGCTTGGCAGAAAAGAATCAACCCCTTAACTAAGGGGTGTGACTTTCACCGGATAAAAACCCGCCCTCGGCGGGTTTTTACATATTTGTAACTTTTTATCCCTGCTGGGCTTTTACTCGTCTCTAAAATCTTATACAAAATACTATTATCCTTGGATGTTGTAATGATGAGATGACGAGTAATACCCGCTATCAGGCGACATTAAAAGTTGGCGATCAATCTTATCCCGCCTATGAACTGAGAAGCCTGGTTCATTTCCTGGCCGAGCGTTACGGCGAGCATCATGCCGAGCAGCTATGTCAGGAGATAGGCCTGGGGCTTAATGAGCTGGCCAAGTTAAACTTTGTCTATGTCTGGCAGGTGGATTACGCCATGGCCTTTTTGGGGAACTTAGCCGATGACCCTCAGATAGGTGCGCGGCTCGGCGAGACCTACAAAGTGGAAGAGCTGGCGCTTATCTGGCCCTATCTGGCCAAGTGTCAGACCTTAGGAGAGTGCCTTGAGTTTGTTATCGCCCATCCCGAGCTGGTGGGCAGCGTCTCCGATACCCTGGTGAGCCATGGCGAGCGATGCCTCTATTTTCGCTGGCTCAATACGGCGAAGATCTCGGCGCCCTATTTCAGCCTGCAGTTTCAAAACAGCGTCTGCTCCATGTTAGCCCTGGCGCGTCAGCTCACGGGGGAGATGGTGACACTCGAGCGGGTGCAGCTGGCCACTCCGGCCCATGACAGTGAGTTCCTGGCGGCCTTTTGCCAGGCAGATGTTGGTTTCGACGGCGAGTTCTTCGAGTGGGCCATCTCCCATGAAATGCTTTCGCTGCCTGTTGTGTATGACTTCTCCCTACTACAACTTGATGAGCAGGCCCTGCATGACACCTCCTTGATCGAGAAGGTGCTGGCCATCCTAAACCAGGATTTTCCCAATAACCCTAAGCTGGAGTCGATGGCGCTGAGACTCAACATGAGTGATCGCACCTTGAGACGACACCTAGCGAGTGCCGGCACCAGCTATCAGAAGCTGGTGGATCAGGTGCGCTGTCAGACGGCTATCGGCCTCATCGTTCAGGGCGACAAGAGCATAGTGGATATCGCCGACATCATGGGGTTCGGCGATGTGAGCCATTTCCGCCAGAGCTTCAAGCACTGGCTTGGCTTGCCGCCAGGCCAGTTTATTCGCAAGATCTAGCCTGCATGTTGGCAGTTGCCTAAACTTGGCGACAGGCTATCTATCCAGCTTTGTAGCACGGTCAACGCCTCCACATGACTCAGGCTTCGGCCAATAGGCGGCATGCGATCTTTGGGGGCATCAAGTATCTGGCGATAGAGCAAGATGGAGTGCTCGCTATCTCCGGGGATGATGTCGTAGGAGAGCCCCTTCTCGCCGCCGTCCCAGCCAGGTGGCTGCTTACAGATCCCATATTGATAGCTGGTATGATCCACATAGAAACCCAGGCGCAGCCCCGAGATGCTGGCAAAGCCTTCGGCCCTGTGACAGTGGGCGCAGTTGATATCCAAATATCCCTTGGCTCTAATGGTCAGTTCGCCGCTCCCATCTGTGATCGCCGGCGCCGAATCTGGGGCGCCGCCCACTGGTAAGCCGTTTAAGCGCCCCTGGTCGCGCCAATGCTTGAGCTGATTCACCGTCTGATTATCGACTAATACTTCATGGTTTAGCAGGTAGGGCTTGAGGCCTATGGGATAGATCTGGGCGCCATTGTCACCAGCGCGTTGATGGCACACCTTACATTCTGCCCGGCTGGGCACATGGTAGGTGAACTCCAGTTGCTCGCCTTGACGCGTCAGGCTGTGGGCCTGATTGGCGCCAGCAACGGCGAGGCGCGCCTCGCCGCCTTGCCAGAGATAGGGCAGCGCCGTCCAGCCGCTCTCGCGGTGGATAAGCAGCCGGGTCTCGACCAAGGTCTCGTTGGCTTCATCTGTGAGCTGGGTGTCGCTCGGCAGGGCAAAGGTTTTAACCAGCACAGCGCCTACCGGTAGGTTGAAGGTATCGCTCGGGTGATAGTCGATTTGGCTGCCATCGGGCAGGAAGATGAAACGGTATTTATGGGCGTAGTCGGTAAATAGCTGGCTGGAGAGTTCGTAGCTAAAACCTGGGCCATTAGGAGCTGTGGTTGGTTTATCAGGCTGCTGAAATAGCCGATATTGGGACAGAAGCTGACAATCTTGCTCCATCAGCGCCTGCCAGTTGATCTCCCCCTCCTGGCTATCGCAGATATCCGTAGAGGGATCTGTGCCGCCCGTCGGCGGGGTCACAGGTGTGCCAGGCTGGTTGGTGTCTGTGCCTGTTGGATTGGTCGAGGAGTCATCGCTGCCGCCGCAGGCCGTGAGGCATAGCAGCAAGAGAGCTAATAAAACTGGGCTCGAAAGCGGCAGCAAACCTTTTACTGGGCTGGTTAACATAGTTTCGGCTCGTGAGAAAAAGGGCCGCCAGATGGCGGCCCTTGGGTTGGGATTATTGAGAGCAGGTGGCCAGCGGTAATCGCTTGATCCACTCGGCAATCAATGCCGTGCCTTCGGTGTGGGACAGGCTGCGACCTATCTCTGGCATGCGATCGCCAGGTGTCGTGCTATCCATACGGAAGTGCAGGATAGAGGTCTCGCTCGAGCCCGGCACCACATCGTAGCTCAGCGAGCCACCGCCATAGGCGATTGGCGACTTACAGGTACCGTGAGAATAACCGCTGTCCTCCTCGTAGGTACGCCAGTACTCCAGCTTCAGGCCTGTGTTAGAGGCGTTGCCTTCTGGGCGGTGACAGTGAGCGCAGTTGATATCCAGGTAGCCCTTGGCGGTTTGCATCAGCTCGGCGTCTGTCATGGCTGCTACCTTGGCCTCATCGCCATCGTGGAAGGCGGGCACTGTGGGGATGCTTGCCGTGTCTGGCACGCCCTGCAAGATACCGGCGGCCTGCCACTTCATCAGCTGATTTATGGTGCCGTCGCTATAGGCGTAGTCCTTGTTCAGATGACGCGCCTTAGGGCCTATGGGCACGAATACCGCGTTACTTGCATCATCACTCTTAAACTGGTGACACTGCTTACACTGGTTCATGCTGGGGACCACATAGTCGAAGTCCAGCGTCTTGCCGTTGTGAATCACCTGCTTGGCCTGGATGGCACCGGCCTTGGCCAGTACCGCATCTGTCTGCTCTGCGTTAAACACATAGGGCAGGGCCGACCAACCTGTGGCGCGCTTGATCAACAGTCGGGTCTCGACCAGTGTCTCGTTGGCCACACCGCGCTTGCTGGTGTCGCTAGGCAGGGCGAAGGTCTTAGTGATCACAGTACCGACCGGGAAGTCCATGCTCTCGTTGGCCGAGTAGTTGGCTACCTTGCCCTCTGGCACGAAGACGAAGCGATACTTGCTGGCATAGTCGGTAAACAGCTGAGTGTTGAGATCGTAAGGAATACCGCCTGAGTTCGCCCCAGTGCTCGGATCCTTGGTGTCGGCAAACAGCTGATAGTTTGAGAGGTTAGGGCAGTTGGCGCCCAGCAGGGCATCCCAATTTACGCCCGGGGTGGTGGTGCTACACAGGCTAAGGTCACCATCGCCCACCAGGCCGCCTTCACCTTCGCCTATGGTGCCGCCACCACCGACCAGGTTACCGCCGTCACAGCCCTCGACATCGTCATCCACGCCGCAGCCGAAGATCTGATCGCCAAAGGTGACAGTATGCACAGGCAAACTGACCTGGGCACAGTTCATGATCTTATCCTGGGTCTTCTCATAGAGGACGTCGGCGATGCTGATATCTGTGTTGTTGTTGGCATAGAGACGACCGAAGGAGACATCGCCGTTATCCCGGGCACAGATGTTGTCGCTGCCATCATCGGCAAAAGGCAACTCCTTAAGCCCCAGGTAGGCGGCGGTGCCGTTGTTGGAGAGCATCTCACCCAGGCCATCGTAGAGGATCCCCGGGAAGGCGCCGTGGCTCAGGAGGTAGGCCTTGATGATATCTTCAATCAGATAGCCATTAGGCTTCTTGCCATAGTCTGTGATGACGTTGTCATGTAGATAGATGTTGCGCGGTGTCGGGCGCCAGCCATCTTCAATGGGCTGGCCCGGCTGGCCATAGTTGCCCACAAAGCTGGTCATATCCGGCTCGGCGATGAAGAAGCTGGAGACGGTCACACCTAAGGTGTCGTGGCCGGTGATCTCGTTGTTGAAGATCTCCACATCGTTGGTGGAGAGGATGATCACCCCTGTGCCCGGCGGCACGATATGCACTCCGGCAGGGTTAGAGGAGGCGTTGGCGAAGTTAGGGGTATTGTTGTTATACACCTTGTTGTTGAAGATACGCACGCTGGAGCCATATCTGTGGTTGTTGATCGGCAGATCGAATACCAGGATGCCGCCTGTGTTGCCCATGGCTTCGTTGTCGTAGACGTCGGCGTATTTAGAGTTTTCAATCTCGATACCGGCGACGTTTTCCTTGGCGATGTTGCGGCGAACCACTATGTACTCAGACTGACCCACATAGATACCGGCATCGGCGCTGCCGCGCACATAGGTGTCTTCGATGAGGATGTTTTCACACTCCACCGGATAGAGGCCGTAGGCGCCGTTATCTTCATCCAGCGCACCTTCCCATACGGTGGCCAGGCGTCTCAAGATGATGCCGTTGGTGTTTTTCAGCTTGATGCCGTTGTTCTTGGCCTCATTGACCGACAGATCCTGGATAGTGATGTTAACGGCGTTCTGCACGAAGATACCATCGCCGGTGATCGACTCGGAGAAGTCCAGCACAGTCTCTTCCATGCCGTAGCCCATGATAGTGATGTTCTTGGCATAGGCACCGTCACCATCCACGTCACCGTCAAACAGCAGAGTAGACTCTATCTTAAAGTGTCCCTTAGGCAGCACGATCACATCATTGCTCTGGGCGTTGATCAGGGCTTCCTGAATGCGGGTGGTCAGGTTCTCACCATCTTCGATGATGATGGCACCGACCGGAAAGCTTGGGCCGGGATCCGTTGGTGTGGTGGTAACAGGTGGTGTCTCGACGTTAGGGGTATCTTCATCATCAGAGGAACAGGCGGTGATGGAGAGGGCCACTGCACTGGCCACTAGACTTGGGAGCAGCCATGAAGGCATCTTGTTGAACATAGTATCTCCTACTTATTGTTATTATTCCCACTCTAGATTGCACTGGCGTACTAGATAAGCAATGTGAAATCCGGCCAACAAATCATTAACATCCGTAACAGTCAGTGGCTTAGTACATTTATTAAACAAGTGTTTGAGATAAAATTGAGGGAAAACAGTGAGGTGTGCGATTTATCAAACGGTAAAATTTACCACACTCAACTGGTAGGAGGAGTTGATTTTGGCGTTCAAGCCTGATAGGGAGCCTAAACCGTTAGCTTTAGGGCCGTTGCTTGGGGCGTAGGGCTTAGAGCTTAGAGCTTGGTGGCATGGGCGTAAGCCGTTTGCGGTAAATCGTGGCGAGGCACGGATAGGCAGAGGCGTAAGAATTAGCACGGGCTTGAGCAAGCAGGGCCTTGGAGACATCTGGGCGCAGGTTGGTGCACAACAGGAAGGGGAAAGCCAAGCCTACAGTCAGGGGGAACTGTCAGCACTTGGCGTAAGAATAAATCACTCGGGCAAACAGGTGTGCATACCGGGATAGCCTGCCCAAATGCGTGCCCGAGGTGATCCTATTCACTCGGTTGCTGCGTATCGATAAGCCAAGGGCGAATAAAGCTGACAATCTGTGGCTGCGCCTCCTCGTTGGGGTGTATGCCGTCGGCCTGCATCAGCTCGGGATGAATGGCTATCTCTGTCATGAAGAAGGGCACTAAGGTGACCCCTTGCTCGCTCGATAGCTCCTGATAGACCTGGGTAAATTGTTTGGCGTAACGCGGACCATAGTTGGGCGGCACCATTACCTCGCTGAGCAGCACCTCGGCGCCTGAGTCCTTGGCGAGCAGTATCATTTTTGTAAGATTATTTTTCAATTGCTTAGGCGAAAATCCGCGCAGGCCGTCGTTGCCGCCGAGCTCGATAAAGACCCGCTTGGCCTTGGTCGAGTCAAGCAGGGCGGGCAGTCGGCGCAGACCGCCCGCCGAGGTTTCGCCGCTGACCGAGCCATTGATTATGGTGACATCGGGGGATTGCTGCTGCAAAAGATGCACCCAGCCCTTGTCTTGTTCCATGCCGTAGCTTGCGCTTAGGCTATCACCTAAGATCAATATCGGGTTAGCATGGGCCTGGGGGATCAAGAATATGACAAGCAGGCAAGTGGCTTGCACAAAACGGCTTAAGCGACGAAGCGAGAAGGAATTTATGTTAGAAAATAGTGCTATCAAGGTCAGTGATCTCTATAAATCGGTAACTACCCAAGAGGGAGAGCTTACTATCCTCAATGGCATCAATCTGGATGTCAAGTCGGGGGAGAGTGTGGCGATTCTTGGCCCCTCTGGCTCGGGCAAGTCGACTCTGCTCGGACTGCTGGCGGCGCTCGACTCGCCCAGCAAGGGGGAGATAGTCCTTGATGGCGTGACCCTCAATGGTTTGGATGAGGAAGGCAAGGCCGCACTGCGTAAACAGAAAGTCAGCTTTATCTTTCAGTCTTTCATGCTGGTCGATACCCTCAACGCCCTGGAGAACGTTATGCTACCGGCCGAGCTGTCTGGGATCGGTAACGCCAAGCAGAAGGCGCAGCAGATGTTAGAGCGAGTGGGATTAAGCCACAGACTCAACCATTTCCCCAACCAGCTGTCGGGCGGCGAGCAGCAGCGTGTTGCCATCGCCAGGGCCTTCATCTGTGAGCCTAAGGTGCTGTTTGCCGACGAGCCGACGGGAAACCTGGATGGGGCCAACAGCGACAGGGTGGCGGACATGCTGTTTGAGCTCAACCGCGAGAGTGACACCACCTTGGTACTGGTGACCCATGATCTCCAGCTGGCCAATCGTTGTCAGCGCCGCCTGAACATGCAGGCGGGGCAGTTGAGTGAGGTGATGAGCGAAACTGACAACAGCGGCGAGCAAGAGATGGCCCGTTCGAGCGCAGCGGAGGCGAGTTAATGGAGTCTCGCATCGCATGGAAGTTGTTTAAACGAGAGCTGCTACAGGGGCAGCTCTTACTCATCATTTTGGCGATCACCCTTGCTGTATTGTCGGTATCTGGTCTTGCGCGGGTGAGCGAGCGCCTGCAGCTTGCCATTAACGGTCAGGCCTCTAAGTTTATCGCCGCCGATCGCATCATTAACTCGCCGGTTCCGCTGGACGAAAAGATCTTAGCCAAGGCCGACGCACTGGGGCTCAGACACGTTGCCAGCATGCAGTTTAACTCTATGGCTTATGCAGGTGATGCCTTTCAGCTGGTGACGGTAAGGGCGGTCGGCGACGGCTACCCCTTAAAAGGGGTGATAGAGCTGAGCGATGGCCCGACCGATAAGCTGCCCAAGGCGGATCAGATCTGGTACGAGACCCGCCTGGGTGGGATCTTGGGTTACCCTAAGCAGCTCGAGCTAGGTAATGCCAACTTCAGCCTGAGCGCCGAGATAGCCAGGCTGCCCGATGCGGGCTTTAATCCCTTCGCTTCATCGCCTGTGGTGCTGATGCGTCTGCAAGATGTGCCCAAGACGGGAGTGATTCAGCCGGGCAGCCGGGTGAGCTATATCCATCAGTTCGCTGGAGAGCCTGACCAGCTCAAGGCCTTCGAGGCCGAAGTTAAGCCGCTGCTCAACAACAGTCAGCGCTGGGTCGATGTGCAGTCGGGGGACTCGCCAATCGCCGGCGCGGTCAAACGGGCCGAGCGCTTCTTGCTGCTCGCCAGCCTGCTGGGGATAGCGCTTGCCTGCGCCGCCTTAGGGATCGCCGCGCAGCGCTACTGTCAGCGCCATTTCGACGTGGTGGCCATGCTCAAGACCTTCGGTGCATCGAGTCGGCAGATCCGCATTCTCTTTGGCCTGCATCTACTTTTAGTAACCCTTGCGGGTATCGCGTTGGGGCTCATAGGCGGTTTCCTGCTCGATACGTTGATCAGCGCCTATCTGCCGGCATCTATTTCGGCGTATTCGCCGCCGCTGTTTAGGCCTATCGCCTTAGGGGTCGCCACCGGGCTTATCTCGGCCTTCATGTTCTCGGCCTATCCGCTGATGAGGCTGCTGGCTATTCCGCCCCTGAGGGTGTTGCAGCGCCAGCTGGAGGGGATCCAGCTGGGGATGTGGCTGCACCTGGTGCTTAGTCTATCGGCGATGGCACTGCTTGGGTATCTCTATTCACAGAGTCTAGTACTTACCTTGACTGTAGTTGCTGCCGTCATGTTGCTCGGTGTCTTGCTGAGTCTGTTTGGTTTCTTGTTGATCCGCGCCGGTCACAGCGTAGGCATGAAGACCACCAATCCGATGCAGCTGGCCTTGGCGGGGCTCAGACGCCGCGCCAGGCAAAACGCGGTGCAGCTTGTGGGCTTTAGTAGCGCCCTGGTGTTACTGCTGACCATCATAGCGCTTAGGCAAGACCTGCTCGATGAGTGGCATAAACAGCTGCCCGAACAGTCGCCCAACTACTTCCTGGTCAACATAGCGCCCGAGGAGCAGGCGCCGCTGGAGGCCTACTTCAGCGACAATCGCGTCAAGGCAACCGATATCTATCCTGTGATCCGTGGCCGTCTGGTGGCGATCAATGGCGAGACGCTGATCTCTGCCGAGCAGGCCGATGAGGGGGCCCAAGGCCGAGTAGGGATTTCCCGTGAGCTGAATCTGACCTGGCGGACCTCTCTGCCGCCTAATAACGAGCTGCTATCGGGTCACTTTAACCAAAAGGCCGATGAGGTGTCGGTGGAGTCAGGCGTGGCCGAGCGTCTCGGTATTGGGCTCGGGGATGAGCTGAGCTATGTGATAGATAACCAGCCGCTGACCGTAAAAGTGGCCAGCATTCGCGCCGTACACTGGGAGACGATGCAGCCTAACTTCTTCATGATCTTCCACCCCGACGCCTTAGCCCCCTTTGCCTATACCTCAATGGCAAGTTTCTATCTGGACGATAGCAAGCGACCTTTGGTGATCGAGTTGATCAAACGCTTCCCCACGGTATCCATCATAGATGTTGGCGCCATGGTGAAGCAACTTAGGCAGATCATCGATCAGGTCTCTCTGTCGCTGACCCTGGTGTTGGTGTTGGTACTGCTGGCCAGCAGTCTGGTGATGATAGCGCAGACCGAGGCGGGAATGGCGACGCGTCAGCGCGAGCTGGCGGTGCTGCGCACCTTCGGCGCATCGGGTTGGTTGCTGCGAATGGCCACGGCACTGGAGTTTGCCCTGCTAGGGCTTATCGCCGGCTTGCTGGCCGCCATAGTGGCCGAGTTCACCATCTATCTGCTGAAGACTCAGGTGTTTGAGCTGGTGGTCTATATGCATTGGGATTGGTGGCTGTTAGCGCCGCTTGCTGGTGCGGCCATCGTTGCGCTGCTGGGCACCTGGCGTTGTCGTCAGCTGCTGCAGAAGTCCTGCCGACAACTCCTGCAAGGTTAACGGGAAGTAAAAGAGAAGAGCGGCGCGAGTGGTTAGCGCGCCGCTGGTTCAAAGTTCAAAGTTCAAGGCTCAAGGTTTAAGCCTTTAAGGCTCGAGGGGAAGACTTTAGCTTGTGGAGGCGCCAAATAGATTTGTCAGCGCGTCATCCAGATGGGTGTAATGAAAACTAAAGCCCTCTTGGGTTAGCCGATCGGGGTAGACATATTGGCCTTCCAACAAGAGCTGAGACATCTCACCTAGAGCCAGACTTAGGACAGAGGCAGGCATGGGCAGCAGAGTTGGGCGGCTCAGTGCGGTGCCCAAAGAGTTGGTAAATTCGCGATTACTGACCGGGTTAGGGGCGGTGGCGTTATAGATCCCCTGGCACTGCTCGTTATTTAACAGAAACAGTATGATGGCGATAAGATCTTCTCTGTGGATCCAGCTCATCCCCTGTTTGCCAGAGCCCACCACGCCGCCAGCGCCCAGCTTGAAGGGCAGCAACATCTTCTTCAGTGCGCCGCCGTTTAAACCTAGCACCAGGCCAATACGAATCACACAGACCCTGCTCAGCCCCTGGCACTGCAGGGCTAACTCTTCCCACTTGGCGCAGACGCTATGGGGGAATTTCTCCTCTTTGCCTGTGTCTTTGAAGTGGGCGAGATCGAAACTCTCATCCAGGTGCACTTGCTTGTCATGATCGCCATAGATGCCGATGGCAGAGCCGCTGATGAAGACCTTAGGCGGTGTCTTGCTGGCCTCGAAGAGTTTGGCCAAACGCGCTGTGGTATCCCAACGACTGTCGCAGATCTTCTGCTTTACCTCCAGGCTCCAGCGCTTATCGGCAATGGGTTCACCCGCCAGGTTGATGACGGCATCGAAGCCGTCGAGATTGGCTAGGGCGCCAAGGTTACCCAGTAACTTGTGTTGGTTACCAAGGGTGAGATGGGCCTTGCCGGCCGAGCGGGTGAGCAAGGTGAGTTGATGTTCGCCTTCCAAGGCCTTCACCAAGGCCTTGCCTATGAATCCGGTTCCGCCGGTGATCAAAATCCGCATGCCGACTCCAATTTTTTAGGGGATATCAAAAATATACACCATAGCGAGGGATTCGGATCACTTTTAGGCGGCAGGTAATTAGGGAATGGGTGAGGCTTAGCCCTTTTGGTAGCAGAGCTGCATCGAGACCGAATCGGCAAATCTCAGGGCGTGGGGCTTGTCTATCTCGACCGAGGCGAAATCGACCCATTCATGATCGCTGGCAATGCTTAACACCTGATCCGTGAGGTGTTCGAGCAGTGAGAAGCGATTGTTTTCAACTAAAGCAATGATTTTTTTCGTTATCGTGCGATAATTCAGGGCGTCTTGCATGTTGTCGCTGTTACGGGCCTTAGCGGCGCAGTAATGGATTTCTGCGTTGATGGTGACGTCCTGTTTGTTGTTGATCTCATCTTCCTTGATGCCAATGTAGGTACGAAGACGGAGATTTTTAATTCGAATGATGGCGATTTCTGGTTTCATGATCGTAATTTTTCTTGTGTAAGATTTAAGTTAAGCCTATCAATATTATGGGTAATTCAGAAGGACTTTATTTAGATGACTCGATTTGATAATCAGGGGGTCGCGTTTAAAGGTTTTGCCATCATGGCGTTTATCGTCGTGATTTTGGCAGGGATAAAAGCCGCCAGCCCTATCGTGGTTCCCTTTGTGTTGTCGGCCTTTATTGCGGTGATCTGCAACCCGGCAATCAATGGCATGACCCGCCTTAAGCTGCCCCGCGCATTGGCGGTGGCCATCATGATGGTATTTATCGTGCTGATGGGGCTCTGGCTGGCCTCCTTGGTGGGGAGCTCAATCAACGAATTTTCCCGTCAGTTGCCCCTTTATAGGGATCAGCTGGTGGAGCAGTTTTCCTGGGTATTGACCAAGTTACAGGCGCTGAATATCGAGGTCTCCAAGGAGCAGATCTTGGCCTATTTCGACCCGGGTATTGCGCTGTCGATGACCACCAACATGTTGTCCAGTGTCGGTGGCGTGATGGCTAACCTGTTTCTGATCATTCTGACCGTAGTGTTTATGTTGTTTGAGGCCCAGGACTTGCCCAAGAAGCTGCATTTCGCGCTGGACGATCCTGACATGCGCATCAAGCAGATAGACAAGTTCCTGCAGTCGGTAAACCAATATATGGTGATCAAGACGTTGGTGAGCGTGGGGACCGGCGTGGTGGTCGGGACGGGGTTGGCGCTGATGGGCGTCGATTACGCCTTGCTCTGGGCCGTTGTCGCCTTTCTGTTTAACTATATCCCCAACATAGGCTCTATCATCGCCGCGATTCCGCCTGTGCTGCTGGCCTTTATTCAACTGGGCCCTGCCGGGGCGGGGGGCACGGCGCTGCTCTATCTGGCGACCAATACCGTGATGGGTAACATCGTCGAGCCCAAATATATGGGACGCGGCCTGGGACTCTCGACTCTGGTGGTGTTCCTCTCCTTGATCTTCTGGGGCTGGCTGCTGGGTTCTGTGGGCATGTTGCTCTCTGTGCCGCTGACCATGATCGTCAAGATAGCGCTGGAGTCGAGTCAGAGTGGTGGTTGGCTGGCCATCTTGCTGGCCGATCGCGTCGATGAGACCCTGGTTAACGCCGATGCACAGGTTAATGCCGAGGTACAGGTTAACGCTGAGGTACAGGTTAACGCCGATGCTCAGGTAAGTGGCAAGGCCAGCAAACAAACCGATGCCGGCGAACAAGCCGACGCGGAAAAGTAGTTCATTATTCGATAAAGCAAATAGCATTAGTTAAAGCATAAAGTAATAGGTAAATAGCGTTAGATGGAGTCATTTAAGCAAGCAATACAGCAGGTGCAATTCTCTGATGAGGCCGAGCGGTTGTTTCATGGCCGTGGTGGTCGTTATGAGGGCGCCGAGCATCTGTGTCTCGACTGGTTTCCCCCTGTGCTCCTGCTCACCAGTTTCAAAGAGATCGATGAGGCGGCGCTTGAGGAGCTGACTCAGGCGATTCAGGCGCGTTGGAGAGAAGAGCAGGGAGAGCAGGGCTTTAACCTGGTATTCCAGCTCAGATGCGCTGGGCAGACCCAGACCCATCTGCTATATGGTGAGGTGCCCGAGCCACATCTGGTGAGTGAAAACGGGGCGCGTTTTCAGATCCATCTGCTGCGCGGGCAAAACCATGGCCTGTTTCTCGATATGCGCGCCGGGCGCGCCTGGGTGAAGGCTAATGCCGCCCAGGCCAATGTGCTCAACCTGTTTGCCTATACCTGCGGCTTCTCTGTGATGGCGCTACAGGGCGGTGCGGATCAGGTGGTCAATATCGACATGAGCAAGGGGGCGTTAGCCATAGGCAAGCAGAACCATCTGCTCAACGAGTTCCCCCATGGTGCACGCTTCTTGGGGCACGATATCTTCAAGTCTTGGGGCAAGCTAACCAAGATGGGGCCTTATGATCTCATCATCGCCGATCCGCCGAGTAATCAGCGCGGCAGCTTCGTGGCGACTAAGGATTATGCGCGCCTGCTGCGCCGCCTGCCTCAGTTGTTGGCGCCAAAGGGCGAAGTCCTGCTGTGTCTCAACGCGCCCGAGCTTGGCATAGATTTTCTCAAACAGCAGGTGGCAGAGCAGAGTCCGACGCTGGAGTTTGTCGAGCAGCTGGCTAATCCCGAGGTGTTTCTAGATAAAGATCCCGACAAGGCGTTGAAGGTGCTGCGCTATCGTCAGCGCCAAGCAGAATCAGAATAGGCTTTAAGGGCTAATGAGCCGCGCTCATGGCCAGATCTATTAAAGCCATGAGCCTCTAGTTTGTAGGGGTAGAGTTAGTAGCGGTAGAGTTCCTGAATCAAGGACTGACCGTGAGATTCGATGACCTGGGCTATCTGTTGGTGGTCCAGATTTTTTAATGCCGAAATTTCGTTAAACAGTTTCTCTTGTACGTCGAAGGGCATGGACATTGAGTCCATGAATAGGTGGATAGATAAGGTGTCTCCCTGCGTAAACAGGTCGGCTAGCCTTTGGGCCTCAAATTCGATCAGCGTGTTCATTGCATCACCTCACTCCTGCTTGCGCAAACGATTCGCTATTAATTAATTGATAGCAGTTCTCATTTGAGTCATTAGATCGTTTTATTGTAAAGAAAATGTTTTTTAGTTTTCGCAGCAGTAAAAAAATGAAAGACTTTCACCCTGACCATTGAATATTGACACTTTTAGGCGTTTTTTTGCTAAATGTGGCCACAATACTGAAAGTTTTCTGTAAGTCTCACTTTTTTAGTGTTACACTAGCGCCCATGAGTTAGCAGATAGTTGCAGCTTATACCCAAGGCAAAATGCACCAATAAAAAAGCATGCCTGTACCCTACACAAAAATCTGGAGTTGTTATGGAAGCCCGTGAATACGAGAGCGCTTATTACCAAGTACAAGATGAAGTAATTGAGTCATTACCCGTTGAGATGGATGACGAAGCGTTTTTGGATTAAGGAAATATCCAAACTGAATTTTCACTTAAGTGCTGAGTCTGACTGGGTGCGTTAAGTTGGGAGTCTTCAGACAGAAAGAGCAGCCCTAGGGCTGCTCTTTTTTGTGGTCGGTAGGTTTGTTTCTTTCTTATGCCGCTTTATGGGCGACATGATCGGCCGTGTTTTTGTAGGCTCGGCCTCTAAGCTCGATCTCTAAAGCGAGGCCTCCAAAGCTAGGCCTCTAAACCTAGGTCTCTAAAGTTAGAAGCCTGGCATCGGCCACTTCTGTCGAGACTAGCATTTGTTGATATTAGCGCTTGAAGAGACTAACGCATGAAGAGACTAGTGCTTAGTTGAGGTTGCCTTTCTCCGGCAGAATTTCCACTATCACCCAGCGTTTATTGACCTTGTGCAGGCGTATGGTGCGATCGTCTATCCAAGGTTGGCCGCCCTTGAGTCCCGTCATTTTGACGATCACCGTGACATCCTTGGTAAATTTGCGGAAGAAGTCGATATCTATCTCTTCGATCTCCAGGGTCACATCGCGCATGGAAAGGTTTAACACGTGGCGCTGCACCGAGGCGGCGATGTAGTAGTGCGACAACACCTTCTGCATCGGCTCGTCGACAAACTGCTTGGCCTTCTCGACATCTCTGTCGACATAGATGGCACGAAAGAATCCTAATGAGACCTGCTCAGGTGTCATGACGCCCGACACGGTTTCCGAGTCTGGGCTGCATGCCGTTAAGAATAAAATGAAGATAAAGAGTAATTTTTTCATAGGGTTTAATTGAAAGTCTTTGACCTAGTATCGCGATTCTCTAAAGCCTTGGCAAGCGGGGCGCGTCAGTCGAAAGTACTTGACTCTTAGGAGCTGGGCTGGCATATCTGAATGAACAAATTGTTACGGTTATCCACAGAATCTGTGGACAAGTATGTTGAAGAGTCGATGCATAACTCTTAAGTGACTGAACTTAATTGGTAAATTTGTGTGGTCATTTTTTGACGCATTGTGCATCTCTGAATATTTTTTAATCTTGCCAAACCGTTCCTGTATAAAAAAAGCCTGTCTCGTGACAGGCTTTTTCGATCTTACGGCGAGTATAGATTAGTTCTGTGAGGCTTGAATCGCCGTTAGGGCGATGGTGTAGACGATGTCGTCGACCAGGGCGCCACGAGACAGATCGTTAACCGGCTTGCGCATACCCTGCAGCATAGGGCCGATACTGATCAGGTCCGCACTACGCTGAACCGCCTTGTAGGTGGTGTTACCTGTGTTCAGATCTGGGAAGACGAACACGGTTGCCTGACCGGCCACAGGGCTGTTAGGCGCCTTAGACTGAGCCACGTTTGGCATCACGGCGGCGTCGTATTGCAGTGGACCGTCGATCACCAGCTCAGGGCGTTTCTCCTTGGCGATACGGGTTGCTTCACGCACCTTATCGACGTCTGAACCTGTGCCTGAGCTACCAGTTGAGTAGCTGATCATAGCAACCTTAGGCTCGATGCCGAAGGCGGCGGCGCTGTCTGCCGACTGAATGGCAATATCCGCCAGCTGCTCGGCGTTTGGATCTGGGTTGATGGCACAGTCACCATAAACCAGTACCTGATCCGGCATCAGCATGAAGAAGATAGAGGAAACCAGGCTAGAACCCGGCGCCGTCTTGATCAGCTGTAGTGGCGGACGTATGGTGTTGGCGGTGGTGTTTACCGCACCAGAGACGATACCGTCGACTTCACCCTGGGCCAACATCATGGTACCCAGTACCATGTTGTCTTCAAGCTGCTCACGGGCGACCACTTCTGTCATGCCTTTGTGGCGACGCAGTTCAACCATAGGCGCAACATAGCGCTCACGAGCGGTTTCAGGCTCGATGATTTCAACGCCTTCGCCCAGGGTTACCCCCTGTTGGCTGGCGATACGCTGGATCTCTTCACGGTTACCAATAAGCACACAGCGGGCGATACCACGCTCGGCGCAGATGGCGGCCGCCTCGATGGTTCTTGGTTCGTCACCCTCAGGCAGAACCACTGTCTTGGCCGCAGCGCGGGCAAGTTCGGTGAGCTTGTAGCGGAACGCTGGTGGCGACAGTCTGTGCTCACGCGGTGAGTTCATGGTGACGCTTTCTACCCAGCTCTGGTCGATATGGCTGGCAACATATTCCTGCACCTCTTCGATACGCACGGCATCATCCACAGGCACCTCATGGTCGAAGCGCTGGATGTTGAGCGAGGTCTGCCAGGTGTTGGTGTCGATCAAGAATACCGGCAGGCCTGTCTCGAAGGCTTGCTCACACAGGGCCATGATCTCAGGCTCTGGCTCGTAGCTACCTGTCAGTAGCAGTGCACCCACCTTGACGCCGTTCATCGCCGCCAGACAGGCAGAGACGATCACGTCCGAGCGGTCGCCCGAGGTCACTAGCAGAGAGTCTGTCTTGATGTGGGTAACCATGTTAGGAATACTGCGGGCGCAGAAGGTGACCTTGCGCAGACGACGGGTATTCATCTCACCGGCGTTGATGATGCGGGCACTCAAGTGCTTGGCCAAATCTGAGGCGCGTGGGGCGACCAGATTCAGGTTATATGGCACGCTACCTAAGATACGTAACTTGCTCTTACCTGGAAGCTGGAACATGCTAGCGGCGTCTGGACGCTGCACATCCTGGTGATCGAACACCTCTGACAGATCCGGGCGGGCACGGCCTTCATCGTCTACCGGGGCACCAATCTTGTTGATGATGGCGCCGATGAGGCGTTTGTTCTTGCTGCCACCCCAAGCGTTGTGGGCGATCTCGAGACGATTCATCAAGGCAGTCGGGGTTTCGTTACCCGGCGCGGCGACGAAGATGATGTCTGCATCCAGTGCCTTGGCGATCTCATAGTTGATGTCATCAGAGAAAGGGTGGTTGCGGGTTTGCACCAGACCTTCGACGATCAGAGTCTCGCTTGGGTCGGCACACTCGGTTGCGCGGGCGATGATCTGCTCCATCAAGACATCAGTCTGATCGGTGCGGATCAAGTGCTCGGCGTGAGCCATGTCGAAGGGCTCGAGCGGATTAACCGTCGGCGACTTGCTTAGGATGGTGGTCGAACGCTCAGGGCCCTTATCGGTTGGGCGCTGCTGGGCGATAGGCTTGAAGAATCTCACCTTTACCCCGTGGCGCTCCAGCGCGCGTACCATGCCTAGACTGATAGAAGTCAGGCCGACGCCGGTACCATTGGGGATGAGCATAATATTGCGAGACATAGTTACCTCTTATGCCCCGGCCAGATACTTGGCCGGGTCTTGTCAAAATTGGTGGCGGCGTTTGGCGCCGCGATAGCATTTACTGCTTCGATAACATTACTTTAGCAGTGAAACGGCGTCTTCGGCGATCACCCACTCTTCGTTGGTTGGGATCACCATGGCAACTGGGCCATTATCTGTGGTGATCTGACCCTGGTTACCAAAGCGTGCCGCCTGGTTACGCGCTGGATCCACTTCGAAGTTGAAGATAGCGAGCAGGTTAAGCACCTTCTCACGGATAAGATCTGAGTTCTCACCGATACCGCCGGTGAATACCAAGGCGTCCAGACGACCCAGTGGCACAGTGTAAGAGGCGATATATTTGGCCAGACGGTAGCAGAAGATCTCAAGCGCCAGCGTCGCGCCCTTGTGGCCTTCGGCGTAGCCTTCTTCGATGCCGCGACAGTCGTTAGTCAGCTCAGAGATGCCCAGCAGACCGCTCTGCTTGTTCATCAGGTTGTTGACTTCATCTAAGGTGTAACCCAGACGATCTACCAGGTGGTAGATGATAGAGGGGTCGATGTCACCACAGCGGGTACCCATGACCAGACCTTCGAGCGGTGTCAGACCCATAGAGGTATCGACACTCTTACCGCCTTTAACCGCGGTGACAGACGCGCCGTTACCCAGGTGGGCACAGATGACGTTGGTGTCGGCTAACTCTTTACCCAGCGCCTTGGCGGCTTCGCGGCTCACAAACAGGTGGCTGGTGCCATGCATGCCGTAGCGACGGATGCCATGCTCGCGATAGAGTTTGTAGGGCAGGGCATACACGAAGGCGCGCTCTGGCATGGTTTGGTGGAAGGCGGTGTCAAACACGGCTACCTGTGGCAGGCCAGGGAAAGATGCCTGGGCGGCGCGAATACCGATAAGGTGCGCAGGGTTGTGTAGCGGTGCCAGAGCGGCACAATCTTCGATACCCGCGATCACGCTGTCATCGATCACCACAGAGTGGGTGAACTTCTCACCACCGTGAACCACGCGGTGACCGATTGCCTGGATCTGGGCGGCGACGTCAGGATACTGGCCCAGAATCTCTTTAACGATAAACTCGACCGCCTCGCGGTGGGCGGTGAAGGCCCCTAGCTTAGACTCGAATTTGTTGCCATCGACTTTCCACTTGATGCGTGAATCTTCCAGACCAAAGCACTCTGCTAGACCTGAGATCTGGTCGTCACCCGTAAGCGCGTCGATAATGGCGAACTTCAGTGATGAGCTGCCGCAGTTTAGTACCAAAACCAGTTTGTTAGACATGTTTAAAACCTTTTGCAAAGTGAGTGAATGACTGGCATTCACCAAAATTAAATGACCACAAAGCCTAGGGCCGGTGTCGCTTTAAATTCTCGTTCCTGAGATTAAGATTCGGTCTTTGCCAAGGCGATGCCGCTTGGGGCTGACGCTCGCCTTGTGCTATGGTAAAGACAGTCTCTTAAGTGTTAGGTGTCATCATTGACTGTTCAAGTGTTAAAAACCTTAGGGGTCGGTCGTCGCTATATGAAGACCTGGCCTATGGTTAGACAACTTAGTTTTTATTTTCCAGAGTATCGCGTGATCCACGCGACGGCTCTGGCGATTCGCTTGATGCCGCTGCTGGCCCTGCTGGCCGGCGGCAGTCAACTCTATCTGTATGGCTGGGCCTGGTTACCTCAGGCTATCACCATCGCCTTATTCTTTATTAGCTTGCCTATTCAAGGCTTGCTCTGGCTCGGTTGGCGAGCCAAGCATCCGCTGCCACTTTCTCTGCTGGATTGGGGCAATAATCTGTCCGCCAAGCTCCAGGGGATGGGAGTGGCTTGTCCCCCGCTAGGTGCCAGTGCCTGTTATCTTGACATGGCGGTCATCTTGAAGATGGCCTTCGAGCGTCTCGATAAACACTACTGGGAAGCGCTCTAACCTTTGTTAGTACACGGCAGCTATGCCGGCTTCCACAAACACCTGTTTAATCTGTTCCATGGTCTCGCGCGATGGGGGAGAGATATCCTTGAGGGTGTACTCTTCGCCCATGGCTTCCCATTTGTGTTTTCCTAGCTCGTGGTAGGGCAGTAGCTCTACCTTCTCCACGTTGGTCATAGGTTTAATAAATTCTGCCAAGCCCTTTGCCGAAGCAATATCATCGGTGTAGCCGCCCACGACCACATAGCGTATCCACACTTTTTGTTGGCGTTTTTGGAGATACTGGGCAAATTGCAGCGTGCGATGATTGCTGACATGGGTTAAGGCGATGTGTTGGTCGTCATCGATATGTTTGATATCGAGCAGCACCAAGTCTGTGTTATCGAGGAGTTCATCGATAACAGGGGTGTATTTACGTACGAAACCGTTGGTGTCTAGGCAGGTATGTATCCCTTGCGCTTTGCAGGCCTTAAACAGGGCCGCGACAAATTCGGCTTGCAGTATGGCTTCGCCGCCACTGGCAGTGACGCCTCCGCCGCTGGACTCGAGAAAAGGTCGATAGCTGATGATCTGTTCCATCAGCTCGTCGACCTCAATTTCACGTCCACCGTGAAGATCCCAGGTATCACGATTGTGGCAGTATTGGCAGCGCATCAAACAGCCTTGCATAAAGGTGATAAACCGAATGCCGGGACCGTCAACTGTGCCGAAGGATTCCAGTGAGTGAATCCGCCCTTTTACTGTCATTGTGACTCCGAAAACTTCAATTAAAGTAGGCTGTGCTAAATTAGTGCACAGCCTAGCTTATATTCACCAAAAATCTAGCGTTTGACCGCTCGATTGACGGAAATTACATCCCTTTGGTGAAAGTACGTGTAATGACGTCCTGTTGCTGCTCTGGTGTCAGTGCGTTGAAGCGCACGGCGTAACCAGAAACACGGATAGTCAGCTGTGGATACTTGTCTGGGTTAACCACGGCATCTTCCAGCATTTCGCGGTTCATCACGTTCACGTTCAGGTGTTGACCACCTTCGCGGGTCTCGTTGTGAGCGAAGTAACCGTCCATGAGCGCAGCCAGGTTAGCGCGGCGGCCGTCGTCATCTTTACCCAGGGCATTTGGCACGATAGAGAAGGTATAAGAGATACCGTCCTGTGCGTGAGCAAATGGCAGCTTGGCAACAGAGGTCAGTGACGCGATAGCGCCTTTCTCGTCGCGGCCGTGCATTGGGTTTGCACCCGGAGCAAATGGCGCGCCGGCTGGACGACCGTCTGGCGTAGTACCCGTCTTCTTACCATAAACCACGTTTGAGGTGATGGTGAGGATAGACTGAGTCGGGATCGCGTTACGGTACATCTTCTTGTGACGGATCTTAGCCATGAAGCGCTCAACCAGCTCGGTAGCCAGGTCATCGACGCGTGCATCGTTGTTACCAAACTTAGGATATTCACCTTCGATGTCGAAATCGACGGCGATGCCGTTTTCGTCACGAATTGGCTTAACCTTGGCAAACTTGATGGCAGACAGTGAGTCGGCAGCAATAGACAGACCAGCGATACCACAAGCCATGGTGCGACGTACGTCTCTGTCATGTAGCGCCATCAGGGCCGCTTCGTAAGAGTACTTGTCGTGCATGTAGTGGATAGCGTTCAGTGCAGACACATATTGGGTGGCTAACCACTCCATCATGGTGTCCAGGCGGCCCATCACATCGTCAAAGTCCAACACTTCATCTTTGATTGGCTCAAACTTAGGACCGATCTGAGTCTTAAGCTTCTCATCCACACCGCCGTTGATGGCGTAAAGCATGGTCTTGGCCAGGTTAGCGCGGGCGCCGAAGAACTGCATGTGCTTACCAACAACCATAGGGCTCACACAACAGGCGATGGCGTAGTCGTCAGAGTCGAAATCTGGACGCATCAGGTCATCGTTTTCGTACTGGATAGAGCTGGTGTCGATAGAGACCTTAGCGCAGTACTTCTTGAAGTTAAGCGGTAGCTTCTCTGACCAAAGCACTGTGATGTTTGGCTCAGGGCTTGGGCCCATGTTGTACAAGGTGTGCAGGAAGCGGAAGCTAGACTTAGTCACCAGTGTACGGCCATCAAGACCCATACCTGCGATAGACTCGGTAGCCCAGATTGGGTCGCCAGAGAATAGCTCGTCGTATTCTGGTGTACGTAGGAAGCGCACCATACGTAGCTTCATCACGAAATGGTCAACCATCTCCTGAGCTTGCTGCTCGGTCAGGACACCATTATTGATGTCGCGCTCGATGTAGATATCCAGGAAGCTAGAGGTACGGCCAAGAGACATGGCGGCTCCGTTTTGGCTCTTCACTGCGGCCAGGTAGCCGAAGTAGGTCCACTGAATCGCTTCTTTAGCGTTGGTTGCTGGACCTGAGATGTCACAGCCGTAGCTGGCAGCCATCTGCTTCATCTGACCCAGGGCTTTGTGCTGCTCGGCGATCTCTTCGCGTAGCTGCATGGTGGCTGAAAGATCTTCACCCGCTTCAAACTGCGCCTGCAGTGAGCTGAACTGAGCAAATTTTTCCTGCATCAGGTAATCGATACCGTACAGGGCGATACGACGGTAGTCACCAATGATACGACCACGGCCGTAGGCATCTGGCAGGCCTGTCAGTACGCCAGACTTACGGCAGCGCATGATCTCAGGGGTGTAGATGTCGAACACGCCTTGGTTGTGGGTCTTGCGGAGCTCTGAGTAGACATACTTGATGTTTGGATCCAGTTCGCGACCATATGCAGCGCATGAACCTTCGACCATGCGGATACCGCCATTGGGTAACATGGCACGCTTAAGTGGCGCGTCTGTTTGTAGACCGACAATGGTTTCAAGATCTTGGTCGATGTAACCTGCTGCATGAGAGGTAATGGTAGAGACTTTGTCGGTATCGAAATCAACCGGCGCGTGGGTGCGGTTTTCCTGCTTGATACCTTCCATCACTTTGTCCCAAAGCACACTGGTCGCTTCGGTGGCGCCTGCTAGGAAAGATTCGTCTCCTTCATAGGGCTTGTAGTTCTTTTGAATAAAGTCGCGTACATTTACTTCAGACTTCCAATCACCAGGAGTAAAACCTTCCCACGCTTTGGTGAACAGCTCAGTTTTTTCGGTCATCGTACTAATACCTTCTGTTTGAGATAAAGGTTATTGGTTATCGAGAGGCTGTCACTGCAGACGTTGCGATACACCAATAGCTATTCTTCGCAGCTCCCTTCAATGTATTACCCGGATGATGGGAACTGAATTATCGAACCGGTAAACCGTATCGATTTAAATCTGTTTTACGCGATATCCGAAGCCGTTTGACACTCACTGTCTAAATTGATTCGGCTATCATTAAATTGGTAAGACCAATTAACCATGTGCATAGTACCATATCTCCCTAGGCGCTGCATCTGAATCGGTCCGCTTTTGCCCGAGTTAATGCCAAAATTGCTATCTGGTTATCATTTTTGGCGCAAAATTTCGTTTGCATCTCACCTAAGAGTCGGTTATTTGCGCGAGGTGGTTCACACCTTTGTCTGACTGCCTATGACATCAAAGATAAGGGCGATTCCCCGGCGTTATGAGCGTCATGCCCATAGGGCATATTGATGCCTGTTATCAGCAAGTTTGATGTAAGTATAGGGGAGATAAAAATGAAGAGGGCCTAAGCCCTCTTCGTTGTCGTTTGCGCGATTAAAGTAGCGCCGGGATCCCTTGAATCATCCCCACCGCGAGCATGGCGGCGAGACAGATAACAAAGGCCAGACCCGGAATGATCAGCCTGTCGGCAAGGCTCAGGCTAGCGGCACGTTCTTTGTCGCCAATCAGGCCGTTATTGTCTAACAGCATGGTGAGTGCCCAGGCCAGCACAGGGTTGGCGACGAATGATGCGAAGATACAGATCCCCGCCGCCTGGCTGCTTTGGGTGTCTTTCACCATCTGCATGCCGGCTTCCAGTAGCGGCAGGAATACGCCAACCAGCAACGCGATTGACATCACTGGACGCCATACGGTGACATCCATTGGGTAACCCAGTACCGCGACTATGATACACAGGCTGCCCAGCAAGATGGCGCCGGCAGGAATAGGACGCTTAGCGATCGCCGCCGGGATCATGTAGGTACCCCATGAAGAGGTGATGTTACCACCACCCACAGCCGTACCCACGATTTGACGTAGCGAGCAGGTGGTCATGGTGTCATCCACATCCATCAGCACTTTCTCTGTGCCTTTAGGGTAGTTCAGCTCCTGGAAGATACGGTGACCTAGGAAGTCTGGTGACCACATGGCAACCGCCAGGATGGCGAAAGGCAGTGATGCGATGAAGTGCTCGAAGTTAGGTAAGCCTAGCTGCCAGCCGTGTTCGGTAGAGCCCCACCAGTACACTGGGTTCAGATTAGGGATGCCAGGCGCGGTAACAAACTGCAGATCTAAACCGGCGCCGAGGGCGAAGGCCAGCGCAATTGCCGCGATAGAACAAAGCGGAATAGCCAGCCAGCGTTTACCCACCTTGGCCAGGTAGGCGTAGAGAACGACGTTCACCAAGAGGATGAAGAAGGCCACGTAGCCCAGGCTATAGTCCAGGGCGTGCTTGGCCTGCAGGCCGCCGGCCCAGTCAAACAGCGAAGTGATCTGACTCTTAGCGCCCATGAAGCCGAGGAAGACTAAGAGTCCCCCCGCGACGCCGCTGGAGGTGAGGTTTACCAACCTGGAGCCACCTTTAAAGTAACTGAGCAGCAGACCAAAGATACCCAGAAGGATCGCAAGCGCTAATGGGTGCGCGCCAGCTAAGGCGATGGTACCGATAAGCGGGATCATGGGGCCGTGGTTGCCGCCAAGGTTAGCGCGAGGGTTGATAAAGCCGGAACTGATGATACAGAAGAGCAGGGCGGGGATGAGCATTTCGACGCGAACCACCTGAATGGCGAATTCGGCGCCTAGGTTGATGTGTTCCCAGCGCTCACTCAGGCCCGATGCCCAGGCGGCCATGACGGCGGAATACATTACCGTGATGCCGATAGTACCAGCGATGGCGGGTACTAAGTCTTCCCACTCGAAACGGAAGTCGCGTCCCGGCAGGTTGAGGCCCCAACGTCTGGGCTTCATGATCTGTAATTCGTGGTCTAAATATTCTTCACGAGTGGCAAACTCGCTGGCAGGACGGTGAAGCGCCTTGTAAGTCAGCTCAGAGGCTTCCATCTCTTCTTTTTTGACTGTTTCTGACATAATTTCTCATTCTCCGAAAAGAACTTATTGACTCATCAATTCGATGAAGACTTAGAGGTAATCCTTGCAAGTCAGCGAGTGTCGTTTGTTGATAAACCCCCAGGTGCCACTCGAGTAACTTGTCCGCCCCCTAGAATGGATAAAACACCCTAAATCCGGCGAGCAGTTGCATCCCTAACGCTGTTTAAAATTGGTCTGACCAATTTACCTCATAAATCTTAACATAGTGAATTTCACCTGACATTAACTATCAATAAACTTGAAACTGGTGATTAGATGATTTGGGAGCTAGTTAACATCTTGTATCGCCATTTCAGATCAATTTTTACATTAGGCATATATATTGCGTTTGGATATGGATCGCGCCTTTTGTCACTTTTGGGAGCCACTCCCCCCATTCTCAGCAAATTAGAGATGCTTCGCACGGCTCACATTTTTGGCTGGGGCGGGCTTCACAAAAAGCCAGTACGGTGTGCTTCGTGTCTCGAAAATGCTCATCTGGGTCTGCCGCTTCGTCTCCTGCGCGCCCACACAAAGGATTCGCCAGGGATGTTAATCAAGATGCCTTATAGCTTAGGCAATAGGTGGTTAGTTGCCAGTTTGCCCTTGTGAGCCGCACGCCTTTACACCTCATGGGCGCTTTTATCTCTATTTTCCCAAGTAACATTTGGTTTCTTATAACTTATTGTATTTAATCGCTTTAAAGGTTATTTGTTGCTGACTTAACAACTTGCTTACCTCCAGGTTTGATTATCAATTTTACTGATTACCTCATTCATTATTATCAAATTTTATTTCCTTCTTTTAATGGCTAATCTCGGCATCAGAGAGTGAGGCAATAGGCTAACTCTTTGTAAAAACATTTATTAATCAATAGCCGTCTTTCGGGACTTGGCACTTGCGGAGATGATGTTAATGAAATTTCACCCCTGTTTTACGCTCGGCTGGAGATGGACGCGCCATGACGATACCTAATCTAGTGCCACTTGCAGCCAGGCGGGTCGAGCCAGCGCCTTCGATCGAGCCTAGCCTGTGTCAACGCGCCGCGACTTATGGTCAGGAGAAGGTAACTAAGCAGGCGATGCAGTCTATCGGTCAGGCGATGTTTGCCGGCGCCTTTATCGCACTCGCCTTCGTGTTTTATCTCACCGTCACTACGGGAGCGTCGGGCGATTGGGGCATGGTGCGGCTCGTTGGCGGCCTGGCCTTTAGCTTGGGGCTGATGTTGGTGGTGATCTGTGGTGGTGAGCTGTTTACCAGTAGCGTGCTGAGCAGCGTCGCCTGGGCGCAAAAGCGTGTCAGCACGCGGGAATTGTTGGCCTGTTGGGGACGTGTCTATCTGGGTAACTTTTGCGGCGCCATGTTTATGCTGGCTTTGATCCTCAGTGCCAAGATGTACCTGTTGGACGGTGGACTCTGGGGCCTCAACGCTTTGAAGGTTGCCCAACATAAGCTGCACCACTCCTGGGGCCAGGCGTTCGCACTGGGCATCTTATGTAACATGCTAGTTTGTTTAGGGGTTTGGATGACCTTCGCCAGTAAGGAGGCGCTGACTAAGGCCATCTTGTTGATGCTACCCGTGGCGATGTTTGTCAGCAGCGGCTTCGAGCACAGCATAGCCAATCTCTTCATGGTGCCCCTGGGGATCGCCATTAAGCAGTTGGCCATCTGGGGCTGGTATCAGATCCCCGGATTTACCGCCGAGCAGTTTAGTGATCTGACGCTGCTTCATTTTCTAACCAATAACCTGATCCCTGTGACCGCGGGCAATATCGTCGGCGGTGGCCTAGTGGTGGGGCTGGGTTACTGGTGGATAGATTCAAGTAAGGCACATGTTGGCCCACTCGCTCAGGTGACATCTATGACGGTGCATCTCGAGCCTGTGTTAAGCCGCAGTGATCAGAGTAACAGACAGGACAACGGCAGCGAGCTCGCTGCACATTCAATCTCAATATTATCTAGTAAAGTTTGTAGGGGAGAGACCCAAATGCCTAAATCGATTCAAAAATTAAATGTCAGCGCGCTGATGGAGCAGACACCTTTTACCCTAGCACCTGAGCTCTCTGTGTATGAGGGGCTGAAGCAACTCAACGAGAAGCAGCTGCGCGGCGCGCCCGTGGTTGATGCTAAGCAACGTCTGCTGGGTTTTGTCTCTCAGCAAGATCTGCTGCGTAGCCTATGGTCAGAAGAGTTTGTCCGTGGCATTAGCTACAAGGTGGCCGATCTGATGCAGACCCGGGTGCTGACGGTAACCCCTGATGATGCGGTGGCCGATCTTATTGAGGTGATGGTGGTAGATCGTGACAAGCTGTTTCCCGTGAGTGACATGGGGGTGCTGACCGGCCATACCTATGCCAGTTACGAGGAGCGACTGCGCCACGCCAGCGCCAGTAAGCCCAGCTGTTTTCCTGTGGTCAGTGAAGGCAAGTTAGTTGGGGTGATTAACCGAGAGTCCATCGTAGCCAAGGTATGCGCCATCTACGAATAGTGGCCAAGACCAGCTGTTAACAACAAAAAAGGGGCGAATGCCCCTTTTTAATGTCTACTGAGTTACTAGCTCAACTGTCTGTTCGATTTGCAGTTCAATTGCCTATTCATTTACCTTTGAGTTAAGCAGTCAGTGAGTTGTGCAACTAACCAAATTCGCTATTTATTGCCTTTGACGTGCTGGCGATGTTTGCTCAGGCGTCTGGCCTCGGTGATCACGCAGTCACGTAGCGGATTCTCGCCTGAATCGCAGCGCCATACGAAGGAGAGGTGCCTCTGCATATTGAGCTGCGGGGTCGGTAAGATAACCAACTCGCCGGCGGCCACCTCTTTCTCCACATCCAGGAAAGGTAGGCTACTCAGATAGGGGCCATTTTTCACCAAGGCCTTGAGCAGGGAGACATGCTCATACTCTTTCCATACGTGAAGCTTTTCGATGACGCCGTGGATCGCCCCCTCGAAGATGCGGCGGGTCCCGGCGCCTTGCTCGCGCAGCACCCATCTTGCCTGTTCAAGCTGCGCCAGGCTGATGTTGATCTGCTTGGCATAGGGATGATGAGGCGAGGCGACTACCACCAGATGATCGTCTAACCATTGCTCCTGATAGAGTCGGCTGTCGTCGTTACGGCCTTCTATGATGCCAAAGTCATATTCGTAATTAAGTAAGCCCTCGACCACGTTCTCGGTATTTTCCACTGTGAGCTCGATCCTAAGTTCGGGAAAATCGGTATCGATTTTACTGATGAGCTCGGGCAGCAGATGCTCGGCTGCCGTCTGACTCGAGCATAAACGAAAACGACCGCTTATAAGGTGTTGTTCGTGAAGGCCTAATTCGATCTGTTGTGCATCCTGTAGCAGGCGTCTCGCCCTTGGGCGTAACCAGTTTCCCCAGTGGCTGAGGGTGAGGCGATTGCCCTGTCTGATAAACAGGGGGCGGCCGAGCAGGTTCTCCAACTGGCCAAGGGACATGCTGACTGCAGACTGAGTCATCGACAGTTTTCGCGCCGCGGCACTCACACTCTCCAGGCTGGCTACGGCATCGAACACCATGATTTGTTTTAGTGAGTACTTCATCGAGCTTTTGGCGTCCTAACTGATTTAAACAATAAAGAAAACTATCAATAAAATTGATGCTTGTGTGATATTGATTGTATGAGCGCCCGAATGCTTTCACAAGTAAAGCGTTGATTTTATCTAAGTTACTCGACCTGCCTCACTCTTTGGCGGCGTCTTGTGCGCCCCATGACAATTTTGACCAATACGTGCATCCTATCCAGGGATGCTTGAGCAATATGGCCGCCTGGTTTGAGGGTTATCCCTTATTGGCCTGCGCGGGGGATTCTTGTGCAGCAAAAGGGGAATTGGTTTATATTGGCGGGCAATAACTTAGACTCCAAGAATAACCACGGAAAAGCAATGGCAAATCAAGCGCCTTCCCCGGCGGCGAACCCGCAAAATAAAATCCCTTTACCCGATACCTTAGTGATCATCTTCTTCGTGGCCCTGGCTGCCATGTTGCTGACCTATCTGGTACCTGTTGGCTCCTTCGAGACCCAGGAGATCCATTATCTTGCCGATGGCGTCGAAAAACAGCGTAGTGTGGTCGACCCGAACTCGTTTCGCTTTAGCCTGGATGAGGCCGGAGAGCATCTCAAGCAGCCGGTCGCCTTGTTTGAGGGAGGCGGAGGCATAGGTTTCTTTAACTTTGCCTTCGAAGGCTTAACTTCGGGTTCTAAGTGGGGCACCGCCATCGGGGTGATCATGTTTATGCTGGTGATAGGCGGTGCCTTCGGCATAGTGATGGAAACCGGCACCATAGATAATGGCATCATAAGGCTTATTGATAAGACCCAGGGTAATGAGCGCCTCTTCATTCCCGTGCTCTTTATCCTGTTCTCCCTTGGCGGCGCCGTGTTTGGCATGGGGGAGGAGGCGATCGCCTTTGCCATCATTATCTGCCCTTTGATGATACGTTTAGGGTTCGATGGCATCACCACAGTGATGGTGACTTATGTGGCGACACAGGTGGGTTTTGCCAGCTCTTGGATGAATCCCTTCAGCGTGGCGATTGCTCAGGGCATCGCTGGCATTCCCGTGCTTTCCGGGGCTGGGGTAAGGGGCCTAATGTGGGCAGGCTTCACCCTGATGGGGGTGATCTTTACCATGCGCTACGGCGCTAAGATCCAGGCCAATCCCCAAAGCTCACTCTGTAATGAGTCGGACAGATATTTTCGCGAGCATCATGGAGCGAACGAATTACAGAGCCGGTTTAACCTCGGCGATAGCCTGGTGCTGCTTACCATCTTGCTAACGGTGATCTGGGTTATTTGGGGCGTTGTCGCTAACGCTTGGTTTATTCCCGAAATAGCCAGTCAGTTCTTTGCCATGGGGATTGTTGTGGGGATGATTGCTGTGATCTTCAGGCTCAATGGTATGACGCTGAATCGTATGGCGACCAGCTTCAAACAAGGCGCTGGCACCATGCTTGAGCCAGCTCTGCTGGTAGGCTGCGCCTCGGGGATCTTGCTGCTTCTCGGTGGCGGTAAGCCTGATGAACCTAGCGTACTTAATACCTTACTCAACAGCGCAGGCAGCCTGATTGGCCAGTTACCTGCGGTCGCCTCGGCCTGGTTTATGTTGCTGTTTCAGTCGGTGTTCAACTTCTTTGTGACTTCGGGGTCGGGTCAGGCCGCGTTGACCATGCCCTTGATGGCTCCTCTTGCCGATATCGTCGGCGTGTCCCGTCAGGTGGCTGTGTTGGCCTTTCAATTGGGCGATGGTTTTACCAATGTGCTGGTGCCGACGTCGGCGTCATTGATGGCCACCTTAGGTGTTTGCCGCGTCGATTGGGGCATTTGGGTCAAGTTTATCTGGCGTTTCATGCTGGCGCTGTTTTTGGTCTCTAGCCTAGTGGTAGTCGCCGCTCACTATCTCGGCTTTGTCTAAGAGCAAGTTTTTAATTTTGGCAATAAAAAACGGCATCCTAGGATGCCGTTTTTTCATTAAAGTTCAGTTAGATTAGAACTTCACTTCACCTTCTAGGAACCACTCACGACCACGTGCGTTGTACACTGAACGTGGGTAGTGCGGCCAAGAAGTATCGGTTGGGTCAAAGTTAGGACCTGCATCGAACAGGTTAACTACGCCAGCTTTCACCTTGATAGCATCAGTGATGTTGTAACCTGCAGTCAGGTTCCACTTAGTTTGTGATGCCACTTCGTGTGCGCTTTCGTCGAATGCTTCGTTGTTGTCGATAGCAGATTGCTTGAACGTCTTGTATTGAACACCGTGCATACGCGCAGTGTGGTAAGCACCTAAGGTCGCTTCGAAGTCATCGATGTAGTAACCCAGTACAACGTTTGCACGGTACTGTGGCAGACCACCGTTTTCTAGATCGTCTTCAACTGGATCAGTTGGTGACAGTTGGTACTCAGACAACAGGATGTAAGTACCGGTGAAGTTAAGCTTCAGCTCACCAATGTTGTCCAGATCCCAGCTATAACCAGCAGTGATATCTAAACCACGTACTTTTTGGAATGCCAGGTTCTGTGCAACGGCGTTCACGTGAGTGATAGTGCCGCTTGCATCACGAGTCAGCATGCTTTCGTACTGTTCGTATTCACGAGCAGCCTTGCTAGCGCTGATGTCGCTAACCATGTCATCCAGTTTCCATTCCCATAGGTCGAATGATGCGTTGAGTGCATCACCGCCCCATACCGCGCCTATGTTAGCTGTGTAACCAGTTTCGGCTTCCAGATCTTTGTTAGCACCTGTTGTAGTGTCTACGTGAAGTTCCTTACAAACAGCATTCAGTGTTTCATCGCCTGGGTAGCCCTGACCTGGAATACCACCAAGTGCTTGACACTGTTTGAAATCGATAACAGTAGAGAAGCCCTTAGTCGCATCACCATATACACGATGCATGTCTGGTGCGCGGAATACTGAGCTGATAGAACCACGAACCAATAGCTCGCTTAGTGGACGGTATTCAATAGTCAACTGTGGAGACAGGTTGCCACCGAAATCATCGTAGCGGTCATAACGTAGTGCCGCGTCGACAGTCAGTACGTCAAGAACAGGTAGGCTCAATTCGGCATAAGTTGCCCAGAAAGAACGCTCACCGGCACCTGAAGAACCACCAGTGGTAAGGATGTTACCTTTCTTAGACTCTGAATCTGTGTTGGTTTCATAGTCTTGCTCTGTGTACTCAGCACCGAATGCAAACTGAGCGTCACCCGCTGGCATTTCGAACGCCATACCAGAGATGTTAGCCTGGATGTTCTTCTGAGTAGACTGAGCCTTCTCAAATGGTGAGTAAGAGGCTTGTTCTACATCTTCTGCGCTCATGTTCTTCAGCAGAGAGTTGCCGTTTTCACCGGCAGTGATGTAGTCGAACATGCCGCCAACAGTAGCATAGCCACTGCGGAACACGTCTACGTTAGTACGGCCGTAGTTAACTGATGCATCCCAGCTGTATTCATCAGCCAGTGTGCCTTCCAGACCAGCGGTGAAGAAGTAGTTACGCGTCTTAGTCTCGCCAGCACGGTTGCTGAACTCGTGTAGACGACGTAGGTAGTTGTAATCACCATCGGTTGCGTTGGCGAAGTCACCGCCTAGGGCAGTAGTCTTGTCGTTGAAAGTCTTGCTTAGATCGCCATTGCTTACGGTGACGCTGTTGCCTGCGACTTTGATGTCGTAGTCATTGATCGCCATAGGCTCGATGTTAGTGGTAGATTTCGCTTCGGCGAAATCTAAACGACCTACGAAGCTAATGTCATCGGCCAGCTCATAGTTGAAGTTGGTTGAGCTGATGAAACGTGAGCTCTTAGGTTGTAGGTCGCGCCATTCTGAACGGTCGAAACCACACAGAGAGCCAGTCCACAGGTAACCGCCAGCGGTACATTCTTCTTCAGTCAGTTGACGTGCGCCAGTACCAGAACCTACGATGCGAGCACCGTATGAGCTGTAAGCAGAAAATTCGCTGTATGGTACTTTGTCAGTGTGTAGACCGAAGTTTTCACGATCAGTCGCTTTTAGCTGCTCGTTATCGGTAAATTCGATGAAAGTCGATACGTTACCGCGATCAGATGAAGCACCTAGAGAAAGCGCGATACGGTCACTTCCGCCGCCACCGTTTGTGGTGTCACCGTGACGGTACTTAAGTGCTACACCTTCGAAGTCTTTTTTCAGGATGATGTTGATCACACCACCAACGGCGTCAGCACCGTAAATAGCAGAACCACCAGATTGCAGTACTTCGATACGTTGTACCGCTTCCATAGGTAGGTTAGCAGTATCTACGAAGTTATCGGTACCACCAGATGGCTTTGGATATTGGTTTAGACGCTTACCATTGATCAGTGTCAAAGTACGGTTAGCACCGGCGCCACGTAGACTGATAGATGAGGCGGCTGGTGTGAAACCATGAACTGACTGGGTGGTCATTGCACTGGTGGTTGAAGTTAGGCTTTCCAACGCATCTTGAACGTTAGTGAAACCCTGTTTCGCCATGTCTTCTGCGCTCATGACGGTAACAGGTGTAGCCGTTTCCATATCGGTACGCTTAATACGTGAACCTGTTACTTGAATACGTTCTACGCTGTCTTCGTCCGCCGAATAAACGGCAGGTACGCTTAGTGCTGCCGTCGCGGCACCACCAATTAATGCGAAACGAACAGCTTTAGCCAATATAGAATTAGGCTGCATTGTGTTTCTCCCTGAGACTTATTTTAATTTTTGATTTAACACTTATGGACTGACCGTTTGTATTCGATCTAAGTGTCGATCTTTATTTAGTAAAAACTTTTCAAATATTTACTTATATTGATAAATCTTTACCTCGTGCTCGATATAATCATAGAGAGGTAACAACTGCAACAAGGTGGCTACAGCCGATACGCCTACTCACGCACTTAGATTTTTATCCTTTTTTTAACAAAGAAAAAACAATTAACATTGCAAGATGGGTGTTAAATAAGCGATTTATTTCAAAATGCTTCCTAATGTTATTTTTTGTGGTCGCTTGTAAAGGTGGTGTGAAATCTTGTGCGATTATTTGTTTTTCATTTGTTTTTGTTTTTGTGTCTAGTTGTTTTTTACTTGTGCTGTTTGTTATTTAAAAAAAATACAAAAAATATGAAAAATATTGTGGAAATGATTTGTTTGTGACCAAAATCACCGCTATTCATGTCTGTTTAATTGTTTGTATATTGTTAACGGCAAGGTGTGAGGGGATTAAATTCTAATACTAATGTGCGGTGTTTTTCTTAATTCATGGTCTATTTGGCGCTCATGATAAGTCATTATTATTAAGTTTGAGGGTTAGGCTTGTTAAATCTGTGTTGCTCTTTTCCGCTCGACTATTTGCACCAATGAGAGGGCAAAAGGAAGGAAAAGGGAAAGGGAAAGGGAAAGGGAAAGAGAAGTCACTTTGACGGGCGACGGTTTGTTGGCTGAGAAGGTGCTTAGCAACACAGTTGGCCCTGTCGAATTGGCTATTAAGCTAATTAATCTAGCGTCTATACATCTATTAACCCAAACCTAGCGCTATTTAACAGAGTACACATCGGTACTATAGAGACTAGAGAAAGTCGAGAGCTAGGTAGACCGCATACCTGAGGTCATTGGTCTACCTAAGATTTTTAAGGTTAAAGATTTAAGGTTAAAGATTTAAGAATTTAGGTTTAAGTATTTAAGGCTTTCTACGACAGCGCAGCAAGGTATGACCTAGTCCTATGTTATCGATATCCTCGTCGACATAGAGGCCCGCCGATGAGATCAGCTTGAGCAGATCTTTCGAGTGGTACATGCGGCTATTGCCGTTTGCCATGGCAGTGAAGTAGAGCGAGGTGGCATTGACACAATAGGCACCGGCTTCGCAGGGTTGTCTGTCCCAGAAGGTCTCTAAGATACAGAGTTCGCTATGGGAAGCCATATTGGCGGCGGCTAGTTTTAATATGGTCAGTATCTGCTCCTCGGAGAAGCAATCTAAGAACTGACTCATCCAGTAAAGATCCCCTCCCTTAAAGAAGGGCGTATCTGCCTTTAACAGATCGCATTCGAAGCCATGGATACGGTCACTCAAGCCCTTGTCTTTGGCATTTTCCATGGCGACCTTCAGCTGACCCGGGAGATCCATGATGGTGACTTCGACCTCGGCATCGTAGCGGGTGCAGGCGAGTGCCCATTTTCCCGTGTTACCACCTATATCCACCAGTGTCTTCGGCTCGGCCTTAAAGATCAGTGGCAGCACAGTGCCAAAGGCGTGATCGGAATAGAAGTGGTCGAATTCGAACCAGCTCTGCTTGGCCGCCGGTGGCAGCTGGCTTAGGCCAGGATAGATGGTCTGCCAATCGCCAAACACCTTCAGACCACTGGCTTCGCCATTCTCCAATGCCTTGTCGAGCTCGAACATCCCTTGATAACAAACGTCATGGTTGAAGTTAAGGTTGACTCTGGACATCTCATCGTGAAGCAGGAAGTGGCCTATCTTGTCCAGGTGAAAGCCTTGATCATCTTGCCAGACGAGTCCCATGCTCAGGGCCATATCCAGCAGGACACCGACGGCATAGTCTGATAGATCAACCAGACTCGCGAGCTGTGGGCGGCTCGAGCCAGGTTTAGCTTCGATTTGGGCTAATAGATCGAATTTCAGCAGGCAACGGGCAACCTGGAAGGTTATTGGAGCGAATGCGATTTTTTGTGCTTCAAATTTGGCATCAAATGCCGATATCTGTTTCGGCGATTGGTAAAAGTCCATCAGAGTCCTGACGCTTGAGTGAGTGAAATGCCATCCACTCTAGCCCGATCCCCTGCTGAGGACATCAAGTCTATGTCGTTTTATCGACCTGGCTCGCGAAAACAGTCCCAAGATAGCCGAAATTATCTACGATACAAGGCGTTATTGATCGTTGAGAGGGGCGTGTAACGATGCTGTGCTAGGTCAAGTGTTACTCCGGTGTTAACATAGCATCAGCTCTGTCGCCGATGGTTTAGTTCGATAAGGATAGATAAATGCAGCAACCTCTTAGTTATGTTGGACGTATCACCCACAGGGCCGATGGTGAGGCGCGGCGCGTGGCCATCTTAGAGGCGACTCTAAGGTTGATCGTCAAGGAGGGGGTACGCGGCGTGCGTCATCGCGCCGTGGCAACAGAGGCGCAGGTACCGCTTGCCTCGACCACCTATTACTTTAAAGATATCAAAGATCTGATCAGCGACGCCTTAACCTACTTTGCCGAAAAAACTCTGTGGATGAACAACACTCTGGAGCAGAAGAGTTTTCAGTTGCTCGAGGCACTTAAGGCAGACAGTCACCAGATGGCCCCGGACAAGGTGGCGGCGCATCTGACCGAATTTCTCTGTGAACATATTCAAACCCAAGTGAGTCATAGGGACGATCGCATTCTCGAGGTCGCGTTTCACGAAGAGGCGCTGCGTAATCCCGCGCTCGCCGAGGCGATTCAACTGTTGGACAATGGCTTTGTCAGCACTATCGAGCAGTTTTTTACCGCCTTAGGATCAACCACGGCCAATGCCGATGCCCATCAGCTGTTGGGGCTGATTCGTTGGGTGGAGTATCAGAGCATTATCAGTGGCAATCTGGACAGCGACTTTTTGCAGCAGACCCTTGGCGCCTGTATCGACAAGATCCTGTGTGCCATAAAATAAAGCCCCAATATTAAAACTATCGGGGCTTCAAGTGAGTTAACCTGCCTTATTAGGCGAGTCTTACTGAACGTTTTCCGCGTCGCCAAATTGGCCTTGGAACAGGACAGAAGAGAGGTAACGCTCGGCCGCAGATGGCAGGATCACTACGATGTTCTTACCTTCAAACTCTGGCAGTTCGGCGATACGGTTAGCCGCAACAACCGCTGCACCCGAAGAGATACCTACCAGGATACCTTCCTCTTTCATCAGGCGCTGGGCCATCTCGATCGCTTCTTCGTTGGTCACGGCTTCTACGCGATCGATCACGTCAAGGTCTAGGTTGCCTGGGATGAAACCTGCGCCGATACCTTGGATCTTATGTGGACCAGGCTGCACAGGTTGACCGGCCATGGTCTGGCCAATGACAGGAGAGTCTGCAGGCTCAACTGCAACCGAGGTGATCGCCTTGCCCTGGGTTTGCTTGATATAACGACTCACACCTGTGATGGTGCCGCCGGTACCCACGCCCGCCACAACCACATCGACTTCACCGTCTGTGTCGTTCCAGATCTCAGGGCCTGTGGTCTTCTCGTGGATCTCTGGGTTAGCTGGGTTATCAAATTGACCCAAGATCAGGTATTTTTCTGGCGCAGATTGACGCAGCTCTTCAGCCTTGTCGATGGCGCCCTTCATACCCTTGGCACCTTCGGTCAGCACAAGATTGGCACCCAAAGCTTTAAGCAGTTTGCGACGCTCGAGGCTCATGGTGTTTGGCATGGTCAGGGTTAGCTTATAACCACGGGCCGCGGCGACATAGGCCAGTGCAATACCTGTGTTGCCTGAGGTCGGCTCAATCAATTCTTTGTCTTTAGTGAGCAAGCCCTTCTTTTCGGCGTCCCAAATCATATTCGCGCCAATACGACACTTTACACTAAAGCTAGGGTTACGGGCCTCAACCTTGGCGAGCACATTTCCCTTGCTGACGCGATTTAGGCGAACAAGAGGTGTATTACCTATGGTATATGAATTGTCTTCGAAAATTTTACTCATGGATTACTTGCTCCTTAATGTTTACAGCTAAATCATAGTGTGGTTTGGGCGCATTAGAAATGATAGTTTCATCTTCGTTATTCTTTTCTGTTATAAAAGCTGTCACTTATATCATAATTACATCGCTAAGGGGGCTGGTCTAATGGGGATCCTATTGATAAGTTAGCGAAATGTATCAAGCCCGCTAGCCAAAATAAGCAGAATAAATCGCAGGGAGCAGATGAGTGAGCAGCACAAACGATAGGATAGGGGATGTGGCAAATATGCCGAGCACAGCGCATCAATCTGCGAGCCCTGATTCAGCTAAAAAATCTAAGACAAAAGCTCCAAACTCCAAAGATCGTAAGACCAAAGATCCTAAGAGCAAGGACCCTAAGACAATAGTCACCCCCTTCGCCTTTCACGTAGCGCCAGAGCTGCTCTATACCCCGCTGGCCTCGCCACTCAAGCGTGGCCTGGCGATGCTGATCGATGGTTTGCTGATTAGCGTATTAGCTGAGCAGGCCGGCGCCCTGTTTATTCTCCTGGTCGGCTTAACCTTAGTCATTGAGCGTCGCAGCCATCAACTGGGCAAGGCATTGAAGTGGGGCCTCTATCTTGCCATGCTCTTGATGACAATCTGGGTCACCAGCGACAACATCATCTCCTACGGCGATGCGAATAAAGGTAAAGACGGGGAGAAAGTGGCGCAAACCACGGGTCAGCAGGCGGAGTCACTGAATGCACTTAAGGTCATGCCGCAGATCATAGCCCTTAGCCTGTGTGAGGAGGCAAGCTGCGCCGACGAGAAATTAACTAAGCTGCTTAGCGCGATGGACAGCTTAGAGGCAAGCGACAGGGAGAAAGTGGCGCTGGCATCTCAGCTGATCGACGAGCTGTCTCTGCCGAGTCAGGAAAAACAAGCACTGATGCAGCGCCTAAAGCAGGCTTACCCTAATGGCTATGCTGTAAAGCAAGGCGAGGTTAAGCAAGACGTGGTGAATTCAGAAGCACTGAAGCAAGAGACGGTGAAACAAAGCACGGTGGAGCAAGAGGCAAGTGAGCCAAGCCAACAAGCCTTAATGGATGAGCCAGCAGCGCTCGGGATTGACCCGGATAAACTTGATGAAGAGGAAGATAAGCCTTCGCCCTACAGCCTGCTGGAATGGGCCAAAGGTATCTTAAACGATCTCGGGCTCGGCTTTGGCTGGGCCGCCTTCTACTTTACTATCTTTACCGCCTGGTTCGATGGCCAGACGCTGGGTAAGAAATTGCTCAACATTCGGGTGGTGCCGCTGGATGCCTCATCTATCTCGTTATGGGATGCCTTTGGACGTTATGGCGGCTATGGCGCCGGTTTCGCCACAGGTTTACTCGGCTTCCTACAGATATATTGGGATGCTAACCGTCAGGCGATTCAAGATAAGATCTCAGAAACTGTCGTTGTTGATCTCTCTAAGCCAAGAGAAACCCCAGCAGGGGAGAGCTCCCCTGAGGTATATGGTGGCGCCTGATTCGTAATAAAAAGGCCTGCAATTGCAGGCTTTTTTTTGAAGTGAGCTTTATTCAGGGGCAATCTGCTCATTGCGATAGGCGGCGCGGTATTTGTCGACCCACATAGAGGTGGCGCCACAGATGGCAACCGGCATCACGATAAAGTTGATGATGGGGATCATCGAAAACAGGGTGACGGCTGCGCCGAAGCTAAAGCTACTGCCCTTGGTCTGATTAAGGGCAAACTTCATATCATTAAAGGGCACCTTGTGGTTATCGAAGGGATAGTCACAGTATTGGATCGCCATCATCCAGGCGCTAAACAGAAACCAGAGTACAGGCGCGGCGGTCTGGCCGATGAAAGGCACCCAGAACAAAATGAGAAACAGTATGGCTCTGGGCAGATAATATTTCAGTTTTATCCACTCGCGCCCCAGGATACGCGGCAGATCTTTGATCAGATCTATGGTGCCACCGGTATTGAGGTCTTTGCCGGTGAGATACTGCTCAACCTTCTCCGCCAGCAGGCCGTTGAAGGGGGCGGCTATCCAGTTCATCACAGAGCTGAAGATAAAGGAGAGCACTACCAAGAGGGTGAGCACCGCCAGCGGCCAGAGCAGGAAGTTCAGCCAGCTCAGGTATTCGGGCAGTTGACCATTGATCCACTGAAACACCTGTTCCAGCTGACCGATGGCGAAGTAGATCACCGCCGCAAACAGCACTAGGTTGACGCTCAGCGGGATGAAGACGAAGCGTCTCAGCCCCGGCTGTTTGATCAGTCGAAAGCCATCGAGAAAATAGTTCACGCCACTCTTAGCGGGCTTGCTTGCTTTTTGATTCATAGTCTTATCTGAATATCCTTATGTCTTGCTTAAGGCCGATTGTGTGTCAGCCCTGTTATAAAAACAAGGGTGAAATCACGCCGCCTAACAGAAAAAACGTTACAAAATGCGGCATGCTTTGATAAAGTGGTTAGTAATAATAACAGCGATATCAAGCGCGCCTCCCAATAGACGACCAAACTGGCACAATGAGACTCACACAGATAAAACTTGCTGGATTTAAGTCGTTTGTCGATGTCACTAAAATCCCTTTTAACCAACCGCTTACGGCAATTATCGGCCCCAATGGCTGTGGCAAGTCCAATGTGATCGACGCGGTGCGCTGGGTGCTGGGCGAAAGCTCTGCCAAACACCTGCGCGGCGACTCCATGGCCGACGTTATCTTTAACGGCTCCTCGGTCAGACGCCCGGTCTCCGTGGCCAGTGTCGAGCTCAGCTTCGACAATCAGCAGGGCCGTCTGGGCCGTCTGGGCGGTCAGTATGCCAGCTATCAGGCGATTGCCGTGAAGCGTCAGGTGAGCCGCGACGGTGAATCCAGTTACTTCCTCAATGGCCAAAAGTGCCGTCGTAAGGACATTACCGATCTCTTCATGGGCACGGGACTCGGTCCGCGCAGCTACGCCATTATCGAGCAGGGCACCATCTCACGGCTTATCGAATCTAAGCCTCAGGAGCTGAGGGTCTTCATAGAAGAGGCCGCCGGCATCTCCCGCTACAAGGAGCGGCGACGCGAAACGGAAAACCGCATTCGCCATACCCGCGAGAACCTCGAACGCTTAGGGGATATCCGTCAGGAGCTGGGCCGACAGATAGACAAGCTCGCCGAGCAGGCAGAGGCTGCGCGTCAATATCGGGCGCTGAAACAGACGGAGCGGGATCAACATGCCCAGCTCGAGGTGGCCAAATACCTGGAGCTGAGCGCCCAGTCTGACAAGTTATCCCAGGAGATAGAAGCCAAGACGCTGACCCAGAGCGAGGGCGACGCCGGGCGAGAAGCTCTGTCGCGCAACTTGACCGAGCTAAAACTCAAACTCGATGAGCTTGAGCGCCAGGAGCAGCAACAGGTCGAGGCCTTCTATCTTAACGGTAATCAGATCGCCAAGCTCGAACAGGAGGTCAAGCATCGCCAGCAGCAAGATGCGCACCTCAAGCAGCGTATTAAGCAGGACGAAGATAAGCTGGCACTGTTAAAAGCTCAGGAGCAGGCGCTTATATTGGCGCGCGGCGATCTCGATGAGCGTCAGCACGATGCCCGGCAGGCCCATCAGACCTTGCAGCTGCAGCTCGAGCTACTCGATGAGCAGCTTGGCGAGGTCGAGTTATCCCTGGAGCAGGCACAGGAAGCCGAGAGTCAGGCCAAGCAGGCGGTTAACCAATGTCAGCTACGCCTGGAACTCACCAAGGGGGAGCTCAAGCATAAGAAGAGCGCCCTGACTCAGCTTAAGTCGCAATATGAGAGCGCGTCACGCCAGCTCGAGCAATTATCCCATCAGGATGAGAGCGCCAATCTAGCGCTGCAACATGCTCAGTGTGAACGTCTCGCCCAGCGGCTCGATGAGCTGAAGGGCGAGATAGAGCTGGGGGCTGCCACTCAGTCTCAGCGACAGGAGCAGGCGCGCCAGACCCAGGCGCAGGTCGAAGCCCTGTCGCAGTCCTTGGCCGAGGAGCGGGGGCGTCTGGCGGTAGTCAAGCGTATCTTACCTCAGGAAGACGCGCTTCAGGGCCGCGCCCTCTGGCAGGCGATTCAGGTGACGCCCGGTTGGGAAGCGGCGGTCGACCTGTTGCTCGACGGTCTGCTCACTCAGAAGGTGAGTGACAAGCACAGCACAGAGGAAACAGATAATGAGGGCGGCTTTAAGTTAAGCAGATCTCAGCAGTGGACAGGGCTCAGCAGCGAGGTCAACCTGGCGCCCTGGCTGTCCAGGCTTAGCTGGGTTGATAGCCTGAGTCAGGCTAAGGCGATGCTGGATTCACTCGAAGATGACGAGCGTATCGTCACCGCCGATGGCTATATCGTCGGTAAAGGCTTTGTGCTGCAAAAGGCCGAGCAGGGCAGCCAGTTGGTGCAGCTCAAGGCCGAGCAGGAAGCATTGGAGCTCAGCATAGCGGCCAGTGTCGAGGCGATCGATGAGCGCAGGGCGGTGCTTGCCGAGGTCAATCAGGGCTTGGATGAGCAGCGTGAGGCGCACACCCAGCTTAATACCAGTTTGCAGGGGACGCAGCTTGAGCGTGAACGCCTGCTGGCGCAGGCTCAGGCGACTCAGGAGCGTATCGCCCAGCGAGGGGAGCAGCAAGCCAGGTTAAAGGCCTTGCTCGAAGAGCAGAGCGGCGAGCTAGAAGCTGTGGAACAAAGCCTGAGTGAGCTTACAAGTCGCCGCGATCAAGACGAGGCGCAGCTGACCGAGCTGACACGCTCAGCTGACAGCCAGGTGGCAGGACTTGCCGATCGCCGCGCCCAGCATAAGGACCTTGGTCGCGAGCGTCAGGCCTTGGCGCAGCAGTCCCAGCAGCTACAGCAGTCGCTGCAGGCGATCAATACCGAGCAAGCGCTTAGCCGCCAGCAGGGTGAGCAGCTCGAGCGGCAGATGACGGAGCTGGCCCAAGAGCTGAGCGAGCTTCAAGGGCAACTAGAGGGGCAGGATAAGCTAGATGGTAAGCTGCAAGCCGATGCCATGACGGCCCAGCTCAATGATGCGCTGGCGCGTCAGGGGGAAGCCCAGGCGGCGCTCGATGCCCTGCGTCTGCAGCAGACTGAGCTGCAAAATCAAGCAGACGAGATCAGCGCCAAACAAAAACAACAACTTGGCAAGTTAGAGCACTTGACTCAAGCCATCAGCGCGTTAAAGTTACGTCGCGAAGGGATAAAAGGTCAAATTGACAGTCAGTTGGCCCAGATCAGGAGCCAAGAGGTGGATATCGCCGAGGTGCAAGCTTCGCTGGATCTGACCGTGAGCCTAAGTCATCGTCAGAAGATGCTTGAGCGCACAAAGGCGCAGATTGAACATCTTGGCGCGATAAATTTGGCGGCGATAGAAGAGTTCGAGCAGCAGAGTCAACGCAAGGCCTATCTCGACAGTCAGGATGCGGACTTGGCCAAGGCCCTTGGCAGCCTGGAGGAGGCGATTCGCAAGATCGACCGCGAGACCAAGACGCGCTTTAAGGAGACCTTCGATAAGGTCAACCAAGATCTTGGTGTGCTGTTTCCTAAGGTGTTTGGCGGCGGCAGCGCCTATCTGGCGCTGACCGATGATGATCTGCTGGAGACTGGGGTCACCATCATGGCCAGACCGCCGGGGAAAAAGAATAGTACGATTCACCTGCTTTCGGGTGGAGAAAAAGCATTAACCGCTTTATCATTGGTATTTGCGATTTTCAGGCTGAATCCAGCGCCATTTTGTATGTTGGATGAGGTCGATGCACCGCTCGATGATGCCAATGTCGACAGGTTCTGCCGGCTGGTAAAAGAGATGTCTCAGAGCGTGCAATTTGTTTATATTAGTCACAATAAGATCACCATGGAATTGGCCGATCAACTAATAGGTGTCACTATGCACGAGCCAGGGGTTTCACGCATAGTTGCCGTCGATATCGATGAGGCGGTGGCATTAGCCGACGCAGTATAATTTTGGGAAAAACAGGGTAATCAATGGAAAATTTGCAACTGGTATTGTTCGTGTTAGGCGCGGTAGCCATTATCGCGGTACTTGTGCATGGTTTTTGGTCCATTAGGCGGCAGCAACCTAAATCATTAAAAGAATCGCCCATGACAGGGCTATACACAGATAAGACACGTGACAGTGACGGTTTCGACGCAGATGGCGTTGGCCCTGTAAGAGTAATTAAAAATAACGGCGAAGATCGCAGCATTCCTAAGGCCACCTCGACCAGTCGTGCCACACCTATTGGTGCACGCGCGCAAGAGAGCGAGCCAGCAGAAGTCTCGCCCAGTTTCTCCCTGTCGGATGAGCCTAAGCAGAAGGCGCCGCGTTCGCGTCAAGAGCCGGTGATGTCGGTAACCCCTAACGAAGACCTTAGCGATGCACATCTCGAGCAGATGGAGCTTGGCCTGGGTCAGGCCCCGGCGCAGCCTTCGCTGTTTGAAGACCCTGTTACCGAGCGTAAGCAGGAAGCAGTGCGCCCCGCACCGAGAGTCGAAGCGACTCAGTCAGTAGCGCCTGCGTCTGTAGAGCCAGTGCCTGTTGAACCAGAGCCCGAGCCAGAAGTGGCCGAAGAGGCGCCGCTTGGCGATCCGCAGGATGTACTGGTGCTACACGTGGTGGCCAAAGAGGGTGAGGCCCTCAATGGTGCCGAGCTGCTACCTAGCCTGTTAACCCTTAACTTCAAGTTTGGTGACATGGATATTTTCCATCGTCATGAGGATAATGCTGGCACAGGCAAGGTGCTGTTTTCATTGGCTAACATGGTTAAGCCTGGGGTATTCAACCCAGATGAGATGGAGCAGTTTACCACTCAGGGCATAGTGCTGTTTATGACGTTGCCTTGCTATGGCGATCCTCTGATGAATTTCTCAATCATGCTTAACTCGGCCCATCAGCTGGCCGATGATCTCGGCGGCGAAGTGCTCGACGGTGGTCGCGGCGCCTGGAGCGAGCAGACTAAACAGTCTTACCTGCAGCGCATTCGCGCGCAGATGTGATACCTAGACCGACATTGAAGTAGAGGCCGCATCAGCGGCCTCTGTTGCTTAAACTGGATAAGAAATCATGCAAGCCATACAAGACGAGATTAAACAGTTAACCGACGAGCTTAATCAGCACAACTATCGCTACTATGTCGATGACGCGCCCTCAATTCCCGACGCCGAATATGACCGTCTGATGCGTCGCCTGCAGGAGCTGGAGGCCGAGCATCCCGAGCTGGCGCTGGCCGACTCGCCAACCCAGAGAGTCGGGGGCGAGGCGCTGAGCAAGTTTAATCAGGTGGCTCACCTCAAGCCCATGTTGAGCCTGGATAACGTCTTTAGCGAAGAGGAGTTCAACGCCTTCTATAAGCGTGTCGGCGATAAGCTGCCGGAGGCGCCGGCATTTTGCTGTGAGCCTAAACTCGACGGTCTGGCGGTGAGTATCCTCTACCGCGATGGCGTGTTTGAGCGCGCCGCCACCCGCGGCGATGGCACTGTCGGTGAGGACATTACCGAGAACGTGCGCACCATCAAATCTGTGCCATTGAGACTTAGAGGCAGCGGTTTCCCGCCACTGCTCGAGGTGCGCGGCGAAGTCTTTATGCCTAAGGCAGCTTTCGAGGCGGTCAACGATAAGGCCCGCGCCAAGGGCGAGAAGCTTTTCGTCAATCCGCGTAATGCCGCCGCCGGTAGTCTGCGTCAGCTAGACAGTAAGATCACCGCCAGCCGCTCCTTGGCATTCTATGCCTATGCCCTGGGCGTGGTGGAGCCAGAAACCTGGCCGCTGGCAGCCAGCCATTTCGAGCAGTTGATGCAGCTTAAAGAGTGGGGCTGTCCGGTGAGCAGTGAAGTCAAGGTATGTGAGGATATCCCCAGCGTGCTGGCCTATTATCAGGACATACTGACCCGTCGCAGCGAGCTGGCCTATGAGATTGATGGCGTGGTGCTTAAGGTGAATGATATCGCCCAGCAGCAAACTCTTGGTTTCGTGGCTAAGGCGCCTCGCTGGGCCACCGCCTATAAGTTTCCGGCCCAGGAGGAGATCACCCTGCTCGAAGGGGTAGACTTCCAGGTGGGCCGTACCGGCGCGGTGACCCCGGTTGCGCGCCTGCAACCTGTCTTTGTCGGCGGGGTTACCGTCTCCAACGCCACTTTGCATAACGCCGATGAGATCGCCCGTCTCGGGGTGATGATAGGCGATAGCGTGATCATCCGCCGCGCCGGTGACGTGATCCCTCAGGTCGTTGCCGTGGTGCCCGAGAAGCGCCCGAGTGATGCCCAGCCGATCCAGTTCCCGCCGCAATGCCCCGTGTGTGGCAGCGACGTGGAGCGCGTCGAGGGTGAAGCGGTTGCCCGTTGTACCGGTGGTCTCTATTGTGAGGCCCAGCGTAAGGAGGCGATCAAGCACTTCGCCTCTCGCAAGGCGTTAGATATTGATGGCATGGGTGACAAGGTGGTGGAGCAGCTGATCGATAAAGAGCTGGTGACCAGCCCTGCGGATCTCTTCAAGTTGACCGCCTCGGCGATCACTATGCTGGATCGTATGGGGATGAAGTCGGCCACTAATTTGGTCAATGCCCTGGAAGCGGCCAAGCAAACCACCTTTGCCCGTTTCCTCTATTCGCTGGGGATCAGGGAGGTGGGTGAAGCCACCGCCGCCAACTTGGCTAACTATTTCAAGACCCTTGAGAAACTTAAGCAAGCGGACGCTGAGACCTTTATGAAGGTTGACGATGTGGGGGTGATCGTCGCCCAGCATCTGGTGCACTTCTTCGAGCAGCCCCATAACCTTGAGGTGATCGATGGCCTGTTGCAAGCTGGAGTGCACTGGCCCGATATCGAAGAGGTTGCCGAAGAGGCGCTTTCCCTGAAGGGACAGACCTGGGTACTAACCGGCACTCTGACGCAACTCAATCGCAACGATGCCAAGGCTAAGCTGCAGGCATTAGGTGCCAAGGTCGCGGGTAGTGTCTCGAAAAATACCGATTGCTTGGTTGCCGGAGAGGCGGCCGGCTCTAAGTTGACCAAGGCGCAGGAGCTTGGGGTGAAGGTGATCGATGAGGCCGAGCTCTTGGCAATCCTAGGCTCTTAAATTGGCTGTGTGAATTAGCCGACTAAATTAGGTCGAAGTTAAACGAGAGCGTCATCGAGAGATGGCGCTTTTTTTATCGTTCACCGCCTCCATTTGTTATCAGATATTGAAATCTGCGACATCATCACCATATAGAGAGAAACGGGGGAGGGAGAACACTATTGAATTTTGGACATATTAATTGGTTAGACGATAAGGGACACTTTAAGCCGCCGCTTATGTTGTACCTGATGCTGGCCTTTATCGCCCGGGGATGGTGTGTGTTTATCGCCTCCCTGACTCAGGCCAGCGATCGAGCCGGTTTGGTCGCCCTCATCTATCCGCAAAAGTCTGACTTTCTGATGGCCTTGGCGGCCGGTGTCGGTGGCTTATTTCTCTATGGCTTAGTGATCGCCGAGCGCAAACGCGCTCCACTCTGGTTAAGACCTGCCTTTAATCAACTCAAACCTCTGCTGATCGCGCTCTTGATGTTAGATGCCGGTCTCTTGTTGCAGCGCCTGATTCATAACCATTTTCTTTATAGCTGGAGCTTCGGTCTGGACGCGCTGTTTCTCTTCTGGAGCCTGCTCTACATCGGCAAGTCGAAGCACCTTAAATACTACCTGCAGGATTGGCGTAATCAGACGGATTAGCGAATCGCGGTCAAAAAAAAGCGCTGCAAGATGCAGCGCTAAGCATATCTCTTTGAATGAAAATTCAGTCTCAAGATATCGGAATGTTACAAAATACCTTATAAATCAATGTGAAAAACAACAAATTCACAGGACTTATATTAAGGACAATTGACAGCAACACTCTTTAAAGAAACATAATCCGGGGTTGCTACGTATCTCTAAAGAACAGAAGCATACTAACATCAATTGAATATTGTATACAATAAATAATTTCAATCTTAGTTTAGATTTTTTGCATATCTTATAACCAGCAGCTAATTGTCTCTCGGTGCACTTTGGCGTCAATCTGTGCGTAAGTGGTCAATTTAATGACAGATTGTACAAATTGAGTTGCTATTGACTATAGTTATGTTATTAAAGTTAGGTTGCTTTTCATATTCTTAGGGGATCATCCCGCATCCAGATCTGGAGCAGGGGACCCAATGGGTATGGGGAAAATCAATGGAGTTGCTTCGAGTGGCCAGAACTGAGCCGATACAATTACCCCTGTCTAAGTTACAAACAGGTATCACTGTTAAGTTACCCTTGTCTTGGAAAAACCATCCTTTCCTTTTTAACCGCATCAAGATTGAAGAAGAGGCGCAGATAGAGCTGATCAAGAGTCTTGGCGTGCCCTATGTTCTGTTGGTGTCGGGTGAAGAACTGTTGGAAGAGGAGAATGATGAGGGGGACGAGCAGGCTGAAAAGGCAGAAGAGGTGGTGGATCCCATCATAGAAGCCAAACGCAATGTGCGCAAATCCCTGCGTCTGAGTCAGAAACGCTTCATCGATTGTGTCAACGAGTGCCGCTCGACCTTTAGCAAGATAGCCAGCGATCCCGAGGGTGCCTATCGTGAGGCCGCCTCGCTGGTGGAGTCGCTCATCGAGCATATGTTTGAGTATGAACAGACCCACCTGGCGTTAGTGACTGCAGGTGAGAGCGACAATAGCGTGACCCAACACGGCATCTCGGTGGCGGTATTGGCGCTGATGATCGCCAGGGCCATGGAGCTGCCCAAATCGGATATGCGCGACATCGCCCTGGGCTGCCTGTTCCATGACATAGGTAAGCTCAAGGTACCTGAGTCTATCCGGCGCAAGAAGACACAGTTAACGGCCTCCGAAGCCAATTTCCTCAAGATGCACCCCAACTTTGGCTACGAGATGCTCAACAAGACGGGCCTGTTTAATAAGGCGGTGCTCAGCATCGTCCTGCATCATCACGAGTTTATCGATGGCTCGGGCTTTCCCGACGGCCTGACAGAGAAGAAGATCCCCATCACCACCCAGCTGGTGAGCCTGGCGAATGATTATGACGGTCAGCTGTGGGCCGAAGAGAGCCGCTCGCCTCAGATAGCCCTGGGTTATCTGTTTAAGAACCATGCGGGGAAACATTCGGAGACGCTGATCGCCGTGTTGGTCAAGCTGCTGGGGATCTATCCGCCGGGCACTCTGGTGCGTCTCAGCGATGGCGATGTCGGTAAGGTGATGGTCACCACTCAATCGGTGAAACAACCTCAGGTGTGGGCCTGTCATCCCGACGGCAGTGAGCCGGGCCTGCGTTTCCTCAGTCAGGAGGAGGTGTTTGTCGATAGCGTGCTAAAGCTTGAAGAATTAACCGAAGGTGCAATGCGAGTGTTACAGGCCGACAGTGGAATTAGTTTTTATTTTGCTGGTACCCCCTAGTCCCCTTGCGTTATTTTAGAAGTCTGGTTTCAAGTCAAAATATTTTAATTTAGAGCATTCAAGATGATAACTTCTGTTGCCGTCGTCGGCTGCGGCTGGTTTGGTCTGCCTTTGGCCAAGGTGCTGGTAAGCCAAGGATTAAAGGTCACGGGCTCCAAGCGCTCGCCAAAGGAGGCCGAGGCCTTATCAGCCGATGGAATCGCAGGCTTTGCGCTGGATTTAGAAGCACTCGAGAGTGAAGGTTTGTCCTCTCAGGCCCGTGAAGCGATAACTCAAGGCCTCGCCTGCGATGCCATAGTGATCAACATTCCCCCCGGACTTCGCCGTGGTGATAACGGCTATTTGGATCGTCTCAAGCGCCTCAAGGCGTTAATGGGGACTCACGAATATCAGCGCATCATTTTTATCAGCACGTCTGGTGTCTATCCTGCCGGTGGCGGTTGTTTTTCGAGCGAGAGTGCTGAGAGTGGTTGCGTCGAGAGCGATGCTAAGGTCCACAGCCCGGCGAGCGAGACCTTGCTGGCCGCCGAGGCGCTCTTCTCTGGTGCTAACTCTGCCGATGGCGTGTTTAACAATCACTCCGCTGGTGGCGAGTCTAAGAATAACTGCGTCGTCGTGCGTTTTGCCGGTCTCATAGGTCCCAAAAGGCATCCAGGGCGATTCCTAGCGGGAAGAGAGAATGTGCCTGGTGGTAACCTGGCGGTGAATATGGTGCATCTCGATGATTGCATTGGTGCCGTGACCTCACTGCTGAAAGCCGAGGGGCCTTTATCGCCAGCCTATAATCTCTGCGCGCCGCTGCATCCCACCAAGGCGGAATTTTATCAAAAAGCGGCGACTCAGCTGGGGCTCACGCCGCCAAGCTTTATCGAGGGACACTTAGCTGAAGATAAGCGCGTCGATGGAGGCCTTATCACTCGGGAGTTAAACTATCAGTATAAGTTTACCGATCCCTTAGCTATGTTGGTCCATTGCTAGGCTAATGCTTGTGAAAGCTAGTGTTTGTGAAGGCTAATGTTCATAAAGGTTTGCGTTCAAAAGGCCGAGAGCGTATTTGATTAACCTTTTAACTGAATTTATGAGTCCTTGTCTTGGTAAGAAAAGATGGTAAGAGAAGATTGTGAGATAAGGTTGCAAGATAAATAGCCTCAGCTAAGCCTGGGGTAGAAACATTTTTTCAATAATAAGAAGAGTTGGTTATGAAAAGAGTCGTGAATCTATGTCGTTATGTGAGTCTGTTATTTATCGCCCTGGCCGCCTTTCAGGTTAGCGCTCAGGCTAAGTATGTCGAAGGGGTCGACTATGTGAAGGTGGCGGGGATCCCTGAGGTGAATCAGCCTGTGGTGCGTGAGTTCTTCTCCTATAACTGCCCCCACTGTTATCGTCAGGATGGCTTGATCACCTCGGCCGTGTCCAAGTTAAAGGCGGAGCTGGGGGATGAGCTGGCATTTGAGCGCACGCCGGTGGCGGGCGGCCGCGCGGCCTGGCAGCTGAGCCAGGAAGCCTACTACCTGGCGAAGAAGTTCCATGTGACCGAACAGACCCATGGCAATCTGTTTAAGCGGATCCATGAGGGTAACGGCGCCTTTAAGCGTCAGGAGGAGCTGAGTCAGTTCTTCGTCGAGCAGGGCTTGTCCAAGGCTGAGGTCGACAAGGCGCTGGCGTCGGTAGATAACAAGTTGGCGATCGCCGATTATGATACTCAGGCGCAATTATCTGGGATCCGCGGGGTGCCTTCGCTGCTGGTGAACGGCAAATATCTGGTGAGCAATAAGCAGCGCAGCGCCGAGGAGTTGGCCGATCTGCTTGCCTATCTTTCGACCCTGAAATAGGCCACTTCTTACTAGGAAGTCCCTCAATAGAGAGTCTCTTAATTGGAAGCCTCTCTAATCCATCAGCCGCCACTTGGCGGCTTTTTTGTACATTCCATTAACAATTCTGTTCGACCTTAGTCTAGTTTGCAAGCCTATGAAAATTATAGCTTTACGCTGGCGTCAACTTTGATCTTATTGTTTTGTAAAGAAAATGTTTTAATTCGCGCTCAGGTTGACGCTGGCGTTAGACCAAAGTCGCGATTGTCCTAATGACTGCGCTTGCTAGATTAATTCATGACTTAATAATAATCAGCACAGGGGAGTCGCAATGGCTTTTGAAAATAACGAAAAGGCAGAAGGTTACTGGCGTGAAAATTTACGTCTAGTGCTCGGACTGCTAGCAATTTGGGCTGCAGTGTCATTTGGCTGCGGTATTTTATTGGTCGATGTACTCAATGAGATCCATTTCATGGGCTTCAAACTGGGCTTCTGGTTTGCTCAGCAGGGGGCCATGTATGTATTCGTTGCACTGATTTTTGTCTACGTGGCGAAAGCCAATGCGCTGGACAAAAAATACAATGTTCATGAAGACTAAGGAGCAATGAGATGGATGTTCAAACGTTAACTTATTTGATAGTGGGCTTTACCTTTGCCCTCTATATTGGCATTGCGATCTGGTCTCGCGCCGGTTCAACCAAAGAGTTCTATGTTGCTGGCGGTGGCGTACACCCTGTGATGAATGGTATGGCCACGGCGGCAGACTGGATGTCGGCGGCGTCTTTCATTTCATTGGCGGGTATCGTCTCCTTCGTCGGTTATGACGGCTCCGTCTACTTGATGGGCTGGACTGGCGGCTATGTGCTGCTCGCGCTCTGTATGGCACCTTACCTGCGTAAGTTTGGTAAGTTTACCGTGCCTGACTTTATCGGCGATCGTTACTACTCCCAGGCGGCCCGTACCGTTGCGGTAGTCTGTGCCATCTTCATCTGTTTCACCTACATTGCCGGTCAGATGCGCGGTGTGGGCGTGGTGTTCTCACGCTTCTTGGAAGTAGAGGTCGATACCGGTGTTTATATCGGTATGGCCGTGGTCTTCTTCTATGCGGTACTCGGTGGCATGAAGGGCATTACCTATACCCAGGTGGCTCAGTACTGCGTATTGATCTTCGCCTTCATGGTACCTGCTATCTTCATCTCTGTGATGATGACAGGCCACATCCTGCCGCAGCTTGGCTTCGGCGCCGAGTTGGTGGATGCCGCGGGCAACAACACGGGTGTCTACCTGCTTGAGAAACTCGACGGTCTGTCAGCTCAGCTTGGCTTCTCTCAGTACACAGAGGGCTCTAAGGGGATGATCGACGTCTTCTTCATCACGGGCGCACTCATGTTCGGTACTGCGGGTCTGCCACACGTTATCGTTCGCTTCTTCACCGTGCCTAAGGTGAAAGATGCACGTGTCTCAGCCGGTTGGGCATTGGTGTTTATCGCCATCATGTACACCACTATTCCTGCACTGGCCGCCTTCTCTCGCGTGAACATGATTGAGACAATCAATGGTCCTGAGTCAACGGGTGTGGCTTATGAGACGGCACCAGATTGGATCAAGAACTGGGAGAAGACAGGTCTGATCAAGTGGGACGATAAGAACAACGACGGCAAGATCTACTATGCCAAGGGCGAAACCAACGAGATGAAGATCGACCGCGACATCATGGTACTGGCTACTCCTGAGATCGCTAATCTTCCAGCCTGGGTGATCGCTCTGGTTGCGGCAGGTGGTCTGGCGGCGGCGCTGTCAACTTCTGCGGGTCTGCTACTGGTTATCTCAACGTCGGTATCGCACGATCTGTTGAAGAAGAACTTCATGCCGGATATCTCGGATAAGCAGGAGCTGCTCTATGCTCGTATCGCTGCGGCGCTGGGTATTGTCATGGCGGGTTACTTTGGTATCAACCCTCCAGGCTTCGTAGCGGCCGTGGTGGCAATCGCCTTCGGTCTGGCGGCATCGTCACTCTTCCCGGCGATCATCATGGGTATCTTCTCTCGCACCATGAATAAAGAGGGTGCCATTGCCGGTATGGTGATAGGTCTGCTGTTCTCGGCAAGCTACATCATCTACTTCAAGTTTGTGAACCCAGGTGATAACAACGCGGCGAACTGGTTGTTTGGCATCTCGCCAGAAGGTATAGGCATGCTGGGGATGATCATCAACTTCGCGGTAGCCTTTATCGTCAGCAAGGTAACGGCTGCAGTACCACAGAATGTGGTTGATATGGTGGAATCAATCCGCTTCCCTAAGGGAGCCGGTGAGGCCCACGACCACTAATCGATAGACTTATCGACCTAGGGAGCGCAGTGCGCTCCCTTTTTTTATTTCATATCTTATTGATTTACCTTTTGCTTATCTGGCAGTCTCAGGGTTTGTGTTTAGAGTTTATGGTTGGAGTTTTCGGGGGAGTAGGGGTGAGTAACTATCAATTATCTGTGGCCACCTTTAATAAGCTGGCGCGCCAGTATCAGGATAAATATATGCAGATGCCGCTCTACGAGCCCACCTATGCCCGCTTGAGTGAGTTACTCGGCGAGCAAGATAGGGTGCTGGAGCTTGCCTGCGGCCCAGGTAACATCGCCCGCTATCTGTTAGCGCGCCATCCTCAGCTCGATTATTTGGGGACAGATCTGGCACCGCAGATGGTGAGCCTGGCAAGAGAGAATAATCCCACCGGCAAGTTTGAGGTAATGGACTGCCTGGCTATCGACAGTCTAACCGTGATGTTTGATGCCATAGTGTGTGGTTTCTGCCTGCCTTATCTCAATCGGGACGAGGCAAAGGCCTTGATCCTGGCGATGGCAAGAAGGCTTAACGCTGGTGGCCTGCTCTATTTGAGCACCATGGAGGGCGATTATGCCGCCTCAATGCTGCAGACTTCCAGCACTGGCGATCAGGCTTTCATCTATTATCACTGCGGCGAGTGGCTCAGCGCTGAGCTGAGCTCGGCAGGTTTTGAGCTGCTAAACTGCCACCGTCAGGACTATCCCGAGCGGGGCGATGTGGATCTCTTCATCATTGCCAGGCGGCGCTAGGGAATCGGCTGGCCTTTAGTCGTATAGCAAGAGTTTGTTTGTTAAGGCTATAGTGAATAAAACGGCCGATGCTTGGCGAGAGTCTAGGGCGAGATGCCGACCATAACGTAAGAGGGAGATCATGGACGCGAGCGAACTGCAACCTATTACCCAATTTCTTGGCCAGCTGACGCCCTTTGACAGCCTATCTGAGCAGACTCTGGAGCGCTGCTGCCGTGCCCTCACCGTCGGTTATTACAGCCGCTCCTCTGTCTATGTGCCGCTGGATGAGGAGCATCCTCAGCTCTATATCGTCCGCAGTGGCGCCTTCGAGGTGCGCGGCGAAGATGGTGACCTGATCGACAGGCTCGGCGACGGCGATTTTTTCGGCTTTCCCTCGCTGCTCTCCGGCGAGAAGGTGAGCAACAGAGTACAGATCCTCGAAGATGGCCTTGTGTATCACTTAGACCCAGAAACCTTCAATCAGCTAAGAAGCGAGAGCCGCGAGTTCGATCGCTTCTTTAACCGCGCCTTTGCCAAGCGGCTGCGCCATCAGGGGCGCTTCAAGGCCAAGGAGCTTGGCTCTACCAATAGGGTCAGCAGCCTGATGTCCAAGCAGCCCCTGTGTCTGGATATCAATGCCAGCGTCAGCGACGCAGCCCGCCTGATGCGGGATAATCGGGTCTCATCGGTACTTATCATAGATAACCACAAGCTTGCGGGGATCCTCACCGACAGGGATCTGCGCAATCGCGTGCTAGCCGAGTCCCTCGACGGCAGCCTGCCTGTGCATCAGGCGATGACGGTAACCCCGACCACCCTGAGTGCCAATGCCCTGGTGTTCGAGGCCATGTTGCTGATGAGCCAGCACAATATTCACCATCTGCCCATCATGGACGAAGAAAACCCCATAGGGGTGATCACCAGCACAGATATTTTGCGGGGCCAGAGCTCGCAGCCCTTGCTGCTGATTGGCGAGATAGAGCGACAACATGATCTCGAGAGCCTGATCCATGTCTCTAAACAGATCCCGCTGTTGCTGCAAAACCTCATCAGCGCCGATGCCAGGGCCGAGGAGATCGGCAGGGTGCTGACCTCGGTAACCGATGCCTTGACCCGGCGGCTGATCGTGCTCAATCAGCAGATCCTCGGTCAGGCGCCTATGCCATTTTGCTGGCTGGCGTTTGGCTCTCAGGGGCGCCAGGATCAGGCGGCCTGTTCGGATCAGGATAACGGCCTGCTGTTGGCACATGAGATGGATGAGCATGCCCAGGGCTATTTCGAGGCCCTGACCAAGGCGGTCTGCGCCGGGCTGGATCGCTGCGGTTATGTCTACTGCCCTGGAGATATCATGGCGCAGAACCCTAAATGGCGAATGACGCTAGCCCAGTGGCAACAGAAGTTTGCCAACTGGGTCGAGCATCCCGAGCCTAAGGCGTTGATGCACGCCAGCATCTTCTTCGATATGCGCTGCGTCTATGGGCCGTCGAGCCTGTTTGAGGGGCTGCAGTCTCAGGTGCTGGAATCCACTAAGGATAACGATATCTTCCTCGCGGGGATGGCGGGCAACGCCCTGCAGGTGTCACCACCGCTGGGCTTCTTCAAGAAGTTTGTCCTGGAGCGTGACGGTCAGGAGGTGAAAGGCATCGATCTTAAGCACAAGGGCAGCGCGCTCATCAACGATATCGCCAGAATTTACGCGCTGTCGGCGGGCATTAGCGAGGTCAACACCGCCAAGCGTATTCGCCTGCTGATGGAGCAGAACATCATCAATCGCAAAGATGCGCTGAATCTCGCCGATGCCCACGAGTTTATTGCCCATATGCGCCTGTCGAATCAGGGCTATCAGTATACCCATAACCAGCCCCTCACTAATTATCTGATGCCCCAGCAGCTCTCCTCTCTGGTACGTCATCAGCTGCGTGACGCCTTCAAGGTGGTACATGACGCGCAGGCGGGTCTAAAACTTAAATTTACCCGGAGCTTCTAGGTGCTGGCAGGGATTAAGGTCAGGTCGCAGCTCTGTTGGCGAGCCCTGAAGGCAAAAGATGCCGGGCTCAAGGCCTATCAGCAGGCGTTGATGCCGGTTATCGACAAGTCATTCGCTGAGGCGGAGCTGCTGGCCATAGATCTTGAGATGACAGGGCTTAATGCCAGCTTCGATCAGATCTTGAGTATCGGCGTGGTGCCTATCCGTCAGGGGCAGCTTATTCTCAGCGAGGCGCAGCACAAGTTGGTGCAGATAGAGGGCAGCGTCGGCCAGAGCGCCACCATACACGGCATCTTAGACACCCATCTGGATGCGGCCTTGACCCCGGAGCAGGCGATGGCCTGGTTTTTATCCGTGAGTGAAGGCAAGGTGTTGGTGGCCCACCATGCGCCGCTGGATCTCGCCTTCTTACAATCTGGCCTGCAGGCCTGTTTGGGAGAGAAGCCGCGCCTGCTAGCCATCGATACCTTATTGCTAGAGAAGCAGCGACTGCTCAGACAACAGGAACATCTGCAAGAGGGCTGTCTGCGCCTGGGGCGCAGCCGCGCCCGATATGGTCTGCCCGTGTATGCCGCTCATAACGCACTCATCGACGCGCTGGCCTGCGGCGAGTTGCTGCTGGCGCAGGTGGCGGCCATGGGCGGCGCAACTAAGGTGAAGATCGCCGAGCTGCTGCCTTAATACCTGATTATACTTAGTTACATTTTGCGCCTTTATCTTTGGCGACTTTCCGCCATTATCTCAGTAGAGACAAGATGTTGGACGCATTGAGACAAGTAGGTGTCCGGCAGTGTAACGGTTAGAGCAAAGAGGTTAATCATGGCGCTTCCTTTACTCTGGCTCGGCGGGGCCGCACTAGGGGCCGCCTTTATCGCCGACGCCAAACAGAAACAACGACAGTTGACCTTAGACAGGCGGTTAGGCCGTGCGCCCAAGGCGCCAGAGGGTAAGCGGGTGAGCCCACTCGCCCCCAGTGTGTTGCACCTTGGTGAGGTCAAGGTCACGCCGCCTCCCGGCGCTATGGTGTGCTGCTTCGTCTTCGGGGTGATAGAGCATACAGGTATCTGGCTTGGCGACGATACCTTGGTTGAGCTGCACGGCTGCGGTCTGATCCGGCCTGTGTCATCTAAGCGTTTCTTGGCGGGGCGCACCGGTAGCCGTATCTTCGTCGCCTGTGACCATCAACATAGACCCTTAATTGGTGAATCCGTGCTTGAGAGGGCGCAGCAGGCCATCTATCAGTATCGCGACTATGATCTCTTCGATAACAACTGCCATCGCTTCGTCTGGTATTGTCTTACCGGCGAGGAGCTGAGTATCTCGAGTTTCGATAAGTTTAATCGTCTGCTGGCCAGCCATTTCGCCCAGGCCATCTATTGGGATGAGGCGGCAATAGCGAAACGCGATTAAGAAAGGCTTAGCTTGGACCTGGTTCGAAGGTCAATTCATTAAGTGTTAAGCTAAAAAAAATGCCGACATCATGTCGGCATTTTCTGTTTCCAATCTGACGATTATTCGCCGCAGAAGTAGTTCACGGCGCGCTTCACCAGCTCGATGCCTGTCTGATCGCATGGCGGTAGCTCGGCATCCGATTCGCTGATCGGTGTCACGCGCTCGCCCCACTTGAACAGCACTGCTGCCGAGGTCAGGCCGGCACCAAAGGCGCAAGACAAGATGGTTTGATTTGGCTTGATCAGACCCTTCTCCAGCGCATCGCAGATGGCGATAGGGATAGTGGCCGCCGAAGTGTTGCCGTAGTTGGCGATATTCACCACTGCCTTCTCTTTCGGGATCTTCATGCGGTTGATCAGGGTATCGATAATGCGCTCGTTCGCCTGATGCGGGATCACCAGATCCACTTCGTCTTTGTCGACGCCACATTTTTCCAACACTGTGTTGCTGAGCTTACCCATACCGGCGATGGCGCGTTTAAAGATCTCTTGGCCGTTGAACTCGATATAGAAATCCAGTGAGGCGGCGTTGAATCTGTCCATGGCGGTACCAAAGCCAGCCTTGAGGATGTCGCGACCGGCTGGGTCGTTGTTGAGCTCATAGCCCAATACGCCGCCAGGCTGGTCTGTGGCTTCGACGACCACGGCGCCTGCACCGTCACCGAAGAGGACCGCGGTTTCCCGGCGAGACCAGTCGAGGTAGAAGGAGAGACGCTCGGCGCCGATCACCAATACCTTCTTCGACTGACCACTCTTGATCTGTGAGCTGGCCAAACCTAAGCCGTAGAGGAAACCACTACAGGCGGCGTTGATATCGAACGCACCACAGCTGGCGCCAATGTTGGCCTGTACGGTTGATGCTATGTTTGGAATCAGCGTATCAGGGCTGGCGGTCGCCAGTATGATAAGATCTATCTCTTCGCCCTTAACACCGGCAGCGGCCAGGGCGCGCTGGGCGGCAACGGTGGCTAGCTCAGAGGTGTTGACATGACTGATGTGTCGCTGACTGATCCCAGTACGCGGCTTAATCCATTCATCGGAAGTGTCGATAAAAGTGGCAAGATCATGGTTGGTAAGCGTTGCGGGGGGAACACATTTTCCCCAGCCGGTAATGGTGGCGTACTGCATCTGAATATTCTCTCAAAAATAAAAAGGCAGAGTACATCAGCTCTGCCTTATCAAACTAATCTAATAAGCCTAGCAATAAGTCAAGCAAGCTACAGTGATTTAGCTCACCTGTTGGGCAACCAGCTCACGTATGGCATTGGCTGCATGTAATATGTGGTCTCTCAGAAGCGTTACTGCCTTGTCAATTTCTTGGTTACGACAGTAGGTGAGCAAGTCTCTATGATCTTGCGCCGCTCTGGGGATGCCGCCTGCCAGCAGAAGCTGTAGACGTATGTAGCGATCACAGTTGGTATTTAGACCGTGTACCACATCCATGGTGTGAGGACGATCGGCCGCCTGATACAGGCAGGTGTGGAACTTGGTATTGAGTTCACTCCAGCTGCTCACGGCATCTTCCTGTTGGAAAGCCGCCTCCAGTTCATCCAGGTACCCCTGGGCCTGAGCCAGCATCTCATCATCGAGATTCGGGATCGCCTTGGCAAGCAGATCGGTTTCGATAAGGGCCCTTAGCTCAAACAGCTCGGTAACCTGATCGACCGATAATTCGGTGGCAGTAGCGCCCTTATGGGCTTCAAACTTTACGAGTCCTTCGGCTTCGAGTTGCAGCAGGGCTTCTCTGACCGGGATGCGACTGACGTTCAGTGCCTCGGCTAAGGCGCTCTGGCGTAATGGTTCGCCGGCGGCAATTTCGCCTGAAAGGATTTTCTCTCTTAAGACTTCCACCACGACCTGGGTGCGCGTTTTATGAACGATTGGAGTTGTTCGGCTCATAGTTCCCGTAATGTCTTTTCGTTATTATATGTGATCCGCATAAGATTACCGCTTATAGCACTATAAATAAAGGGAAACCGTGGTTTCCCTTTATTTAATATGCCTGTTAGAAGTGCTTTAGGAGACTTTGTCCATCTCGCAATGCTTCGGGCAGCAAAGCAGATGGCATGTTTTGATAGCAGATGGGCCGTGTCCAGCGGTGTATCGCCATGCTGCCCACCGAGGTGCTGCGACTGTCGGTGCTGGCAGGGTAGGGCCCGCCATGGTTCATGGAGTGACACACCTCGACGCCTGTTGGCATCTGATTGAAGATAAGCCTGCCAACACGCTGACCTATGGCATCCACTAGGCTATGGGCATGAGCCCAATCGCCCTCGTTGCCATGAAGCGTGGCGGTAAGTTGCCCCTCAAGCTGCTCGGCAACGGCCTGCATATGCGCGCCGTCTTGGCACTCTACCACTATCGCGAAGGGACCAAAGACCTCCTGTTGCAGCGCGCTGTCGGCCAGATAACCGGCAGCATCCACCTTTACCGCCGCCGGGCGGGTATGGTGGCTGGCCTCGGCCGCCTTGCCCTGGGCCAGAAGCGTTAGCCGTGGATTTGCCAGCAGGGCCTCGGTTTGCTGCTGATAGGTGGCGGCGATGCCTGGGGTAAGCATGGCGCTTGCGGCTTGTTCGGCCAGGGTCTGGCTGAGTCTGTCACAGTAGCGGGTCAGCGCCTCGCCCTTGATGGCGACAATCAGCCCTGGACTGGTACAGAACTGACCGTGGCCCATCATCATAGACTGCACCTGAGTCTCGGCCAGCGTCTCTGCCTGCTCGGCGAGTATTCCTGGCAGTAGGAATTGTGGATTGGTAGAGCCAAGTTCGCCATAGAAGGGGATTGGCTCGGGGCGCGCCGCGCAGCGATCGGCCAGGATGCGACCCACCTTTAATGAGCCGGTGAAGCCCACCGCCTTGATCTCTGGCGCCTCGACCAAGCCTGTCGAGAGGTCCGGGGTATGTCCCTGCAGCAGACTAAATACGCCGGCTGGCATGTCGCAAGCCTTGATAGCCTTTTCTATGGCCTGGGTGACCAGCTCGCTGGTGGCAGGGTGCGCCGGGTGGCCCTTGACGATAACGGGGCAACCAGCGGCGAGCGCCGATGCTGTATCGCCCCCCGCGGTGGAAAACGCCAGCGGGAAGTTAGAGGCGCCGAAGACGGCCACAGGCCCTATGGCAACCTTGCCTAGGCGGGTATCTGGCTTTGGCAGTGGCTGACGCTCTGGCTGAGCCATGTCGGCAATCGACTGCTCTATCGGGTTAACAAGGTTTTGGGCAAATAGGCGCAGCTGACCACAGGTGCGCCCGGTTTCGCCCTGCAATCTAGCCAGAGGCAGGCCGGTTTCGAGGTGGGCGGCTTCTATGATCGCCTCTTTGTCGGCCTCGATATGCTCGGCAATGGCGCTCAGAAAGGCGGCGCGCTCGCTGTCGCTCTTGCTGCGATAGCTGTTAAAGGCCTGCTCAGCAGCCTTGGTGGCGAGTGCGAGCTGCTCATCATCCGCGCAGGCAAAGTGCCAGGCAATTGGAGTATTAGCGACGGGGTTAAAGCTTTGAAAGGCGCAGGCTTCGCCCTGCCACTCGCCATTAATGTAATGCTGGCCGGTTAATCTGTTGGTGATGCTTAGTGTCATTGCTATTGTCCTTTTGGGATGGCCGGTTAGACCACCTGAAATCCGAAGGCATAGGGATCGTCATCGTCGACCGTGATGGCGTTATGCCCGGTGATCCGCGCCCAGCCCTTGATACTCGGCATGATGGCGTCAAACGCACCCACCTTGGTGGCGGCTTCGATGCGACCGACAAACTGGCTGCCTATGATGCTCTCGTGGGTGTACTCATCGCCGACCTTGAGTTCGCCGCGGCTATAGAGCTGAGCCAGACGGGCGCTGGTGCCTGTGCCGCAGGGTGAACGGTCGATCGCCTTGTCGCCATAAAACACTGCATTCGCGCCATTGGAGCCTTCGCTGATGGTGTCGCCGGTCCAAAGTACGTGGGAGACGCCGTTGACCGTGGGGTCGTCTGGGTGCACGCAGTTTAGTTCTCTGTGGGCGATTTCGCGCACGATCGGGCTCCAGCGCAGGATATCGCCGGCGTTCCAGTGGCGCAGGCCAGGGAAGTTGGCCTGGGGATCGACGATGGCGTAGTAGTTACCGCCGTAGGAGACATCTATCTTGAGCGGCCCAAGGCCTGGGATATCCAGCACCACATCTTTATGGGCCAGATAGGCGGGTACGTTGAAGATCTTGACCCAATCCACTTTGGCGCCGCTTTGCTGATACTGCACCTTAATCTGCCCGGCGGGTACGTCTATGGTGAGCTGACCGGGCGTTTTAGGGGCTAACAGGCCAGACTCGAGCGCGGCTGTGATGGTGCCTATGGTGCCGTGGCCACACATGGGCAGGCAGCCGCTGGTCTCGATGAACAGGATGGCGGCGTCGGCGTTGTCGCTGCAAGGGGGGTAGAGGAAGGCGCCAGACATCATGTCGTGGCCCCTGGGTTCAAACATCAGCGCCTTGCGGATCCAGTCATACTGCGCCAGGAAATCCTGGCGCTTCTCGCTCATAGTGCGACCCTTGAGGTCCGGATGGCCACTGGTGACCAAACGGACCGGGTTACCGCAGGTATGAGCATCGACGCAAAAGAAGGTACCTTTTAACATCTATGCCATACTCCCTAGAATTAGTTGAGGTTGTACTTGTCGAGATCCAGGCGGGTAGCCAAGGCTTCGGCCATCACCTTTTCCACATAGGCACGCTCTTCACCGATCAAGGTCATGCGAGGCAGGCGCACATTTTCGCTGCCGCGGCCGACGATCTGCTCGGCAAACTTGATGCACTGTACCAGGGTCGGAATGGTGTCTAGGCGCAGCAGCGGCATGAACCAGCGGTAGATCTCACGGGCTTCTTCGATACGGCTGGCACGGGCCAGTTTAAACAGAGTAACAGATTCTCTTGGGAAGACATTGGTTAGGCCAGAGATCCAACCTGTGGCGCCCAGCAAAATGCTTTCCAGCGCAATATCATCGACACCGCAGAGGATGTTGAAACGATCGCCAAAGCGGCTCTGCAACTCGGTGAGGCGGCGAGTATCTGTGGTCGATTCCTTGATGGCCACTATGTTTGGCTCTTCGGCCAGCACTGCGGTCATCTCCAGGTTGATGTCGACGCCATAACCCACAGGGTTGTTGTAGATCATGATTGGCAGCTTGGTCGAGCGCGCTACGTGTTGGTAGTGGGCGATCACCTCGCGGTCAGTGCCGCGGTAGACCATGGCGGGCAGTAGCATCAGGCCATCGACGCCGAGCGCCTCGACATCCTGGGCGTATTTTGCCGCCTGCTGGGCTGTGTTCTCGGTGCAGCCAGAGAGCACCAGGATGCGGCCATTGACCGTCTCGACCGTGTGCTTGATGAATTCACGTTTTTCTTCCGGAGAAAGGGAGGCGTTCTCGCCTATGGTACCCAGGGCGATCACCCCATCGATACCGTCACGAATGAGGTCTTCCAGCATTCTTGCGTTCGACTCATAGTTGATCGAACCATCGTCATTAAATTGGGTAGAAATTGCTGGGAATACACCTTGCCAGTTTACTTTCATGTTCAGACCTCTATAGATATTGCCGTGCAACGTGCGCGGCGAAAAAGTGATATCAAGTTTTGGCGTTTACCAAAAGCTATAGTATATTGTATACAATTTTAAGGGGAAGAAAAGCCCCTTGATGAGATTGCCGCTATTTATGTTTTTATCTCTCACCGGTAAATACTATATATTGCATACAAACAATAACAAAGGAAGTCCCTATGCGCCTATTAGATTTAAGTCCTAGCTATCTCGATGCTTGTACCCGATTTAAGACCCTCGACGCTCACACCGAAGGCGAGCCGTTGCGGATCCTGCTGGAGGGATACCCCGAGATCCCCGGAGACACCATTTTGGCCAAACGCAGATATCTCACGGCGCATCTGGACCATTATCGTAAGCTCTTGATGCATGAGCCCAGGGGCCATGCCGATATGTACGGCGCCATCATCACAGCGCCTATCACCCCGGGCGCCGATTTCGGCGTGCTGTTTCTCCATAACGAGGGTTACAGCAGCATGTGCGGTCACGGGATCTTGGCCTTGGTAACAGTGGCGGTCGAGACGGGCACCCTAGCGCTTGGCGATACGCCAAGAGAGATAAAGATAGATGCGCCTGCAGGGCTTATCCATGCCAAGGCCTATCGTGATGAGACGGGAGAGCTTAAGGTGAGCTTTCGTAACGTGCCTTCCTGGGCCGAGGCGCTGGATTGTCGCGTAACCGTCGAGGGCATTGGCGAGGTGGCTTACGATATAGGTTTCGGCGGTGCCTATTACGCCTATGTCGATGCCGATGGGCTGGGGTTAAGCTGCGCACCAGATAATGTCGCCCAGCTGATAGATTGGGGACGTCGTATCAAGCACGCCGTGATGGCTCAGCATCCGCTAGCTCATCCATTAGAAGCGGATTTAGGCTTTCTCTACGGCACTATATTTACGTCAAATAAGACCAGCTCCAATGATGCCCACTCGCGCCATGTGTGCGTCTTTGCCGATGGCGAGGTGGATCGCTCACCAACGGGAACAGGGGTTGCGGGTCGAATAGCTTTGCTTCATGCTCGCGGCGAGGTCACACTGGGTGAGCGCCTGAAGATTGAGAGTATCGTCGATGGCGCCATGCAGGTTTGCGCGCTGGAAAACGCCGATTTTTATGGCAAGGCAGCGGTGATACCCGAGGTGAGCGGCCGCGCCTTTATTACCGGGCGTCATGAGTTTATCTTAGAGCCTAAGGATCAGTTTCAGCAGGGATTTATGCTCAGATGATCGAGGCTAATCACATGACAAACCATGAGTTAACTAGCCAGGATAAAGCCTCACAGGCCAACGTGTCTTCTGCCCGAAACGTGGATGTCACTGTAATAGGCGCTGGCGTTATAGGGCTTGCCAATGCCATCGCCTTGCAAAAGGCAGGTTTTAGTGTGCGCGTTATCGACAAGCAAGGGGTGGCGGCGGGCGCCTCCTTTGGAAACGCGGGCCACTTCGCCACCGAGCAGGTGTTTCCCCTGGCCGACCCGGCTATGTTACTCAAACTGCCCGGCATGTTGCTCGACCCATTAGGGCCGTTTCGCATTCAGCCGCGCTATTTCCTCAAGGCCTTGCCTTGGTTTATGCGCTTCTTAGTCAATATGTTGCCCGCAAAACGTGCCCACAACTCGGCGGCGATCAAGTCGTTAAATCAAAAGAGTATCCATGCCTGGCAGCAGCTGGTGAGCGAGTGCGGCTGCTCCGAGCTACTCAAACTCGAGGGCAGTCTCTTGGTGTTTGAGCAGACGCCTCTTGTCGAGGTCGAGCGGGTATACAAGAGCTACCGTGATGCCGGCGTGGCGGTGAAGCTAATCAGTGGTGAGGAGGTGAGGGCGCTAGAGCCGGATCTTAGCCTCAATATCAACCACGGACTATGGTTTACCCAGGTCGGCCATACGCCGGACCCGGCCGAGCTGTGTCATCGCTTGGCAACCCAGTTTGAGAAGCTGGGCGGCAAGCTGGTGATAGGTGAGGTGACTCGATTGGCTAATATAGGCAAGGGCGAGCAATGTGTCAGCGTCTGTGTGGGTGAAGGTGTTAATTATCAAAGTGATAAGTTGCTACTCAGCGCCGGCGCCTGGTCAAAACCTTTGGCGCAGCAGCTTGGCTTTAAGGTGCCGCTGGAAACCGAGCGTGGTTATCATCTGATGATGCCACAGCAAAGCCGTCTGCAGCGGCCGGTGGCATCTTTCGAGCGTAAGTTCATCATCACTCCCATGAATCGGGGGATTTGTCTGGCCGGCACGGTTGAATTTGGCGGTCTCAAGGCGCCGCTGGTCGAGGCCAGAGCCGACTGTCTACTGCCCCATGCCAAGGCGCTGCTGCCCGAAGTACTGGTTGGCGCTACAACTTCTCAGGGGGAGCGGTGGATGGGCTTTAGGCCATCGCTGCCAGACTCCCTGCCTGTGCTGGGTGCCTCACCCAAGAGCGATAAGATCTTCTTTGCCTTTGGTCATCAACACCTAGGACTCACCTGGGCCGCCTTTAGCGCACAGCTCATGGCGGAGACCATCAAAGGGGAGAAGACTCAGGTGGATATGACCCCTTACCGTATCGACCGATTTTAAGCGGCATGCTAAGAGACAAACATAGTGATTTAAGGAAAACGAGATAGAAGGAAGGCGAGCATGCATGTTTGTAAGATCGCATCTCGGTAAAGATTCGATTGCGCTTTAGCTCTGGCATTGCTGTAGCATTATAGTGGCTAATAATATTTTGCCGGAGCCTCTATGGAAACCTTAGATCAACTACTCGAGCGTATTGCCCGCTGTCAGATCTGCCAGCCGCATCTTAGCCATAAGGTGCGGCCCGTGCTGCAGGCGGCATCGAACGCCAAGGTGTTGATTGTCGGTCAGGCGCCGGGCACTAAGGCCGCGGCCAGCGGACTTCCTTTCGACGATCCCAGCGGTGACAGGCTCAGGGATTGGCTCGGTGTTAGCCGCGAGCAGTTTTACGATTCTTCCCTGTTTGCCATAGTCCCCATGGGGTTTTGTTATCCGGGGAAGGGACGCTCTGGGGATTTGCCGCCAAGGGGAGAATGTGCGCCGGCCTGGCGAGAGCCTCTGCTGGCACATCTTAAGAATATTCAACTCACCCTGGTGATTGGCCAGTATGCCCAGGCCTATCATTTCGGTAAGCAGTGTGGCGGGGTGACCGAATGCGTGCAAGGCTGGCAACTTTACGGCAATCAGATCATGCCGCTACCGCATCCCAGCCCTCGCAACAATCTCTGGCTCAGGCGTAACCCTTGGTTTGAAATCGAATTATTGCCCGTACTCAAGGCTCGGGTGGCGAGCGCTATCGCGTAATAGCTTTTTTAGAGTTCTAAGCCCAAGAAACCTTGAGTCATTAGAGCCCTAATGCTGTTATAGCGCTCACGTCATTAAAAACTAGCCGCGCGCCATGAAGGCCTCGATCTCGGCAATTGACCTAGGTACTTTCTCTGACAGGTTTTCATGGCCGTCAGCAGTGACCAAAATATCATCTTCGATGCGGATCCCCATGCCGCGATAGGCTTCTGGCACATCTGTGGCTGAGGATGGAATATAGATGCCTGGCTCTATGGTAAAGATCATCCCTGGCTTAAGCCTGCGCCACTGGCCATCCTCATCGTGATAGGGGCCGACATCGTGGACATCCATTCCCAGCCAGTGCCCTGTCTTGTGTACCGTGAAGCGCTTGTAGCTTTCGCTGGCCATCACCTCCTCATAGCTCCCCTGTAACAGGCCGAGTTCGATGAGGCCGCGGGCCATTACCTGCATACAGGTCTCATAGAGGTGGTTCCAGGGCGTGCCAGGTTTGACTTTGGCGATGGCGGCATCGAGGGCGTCGAGCACAAGCTGGTAGATAGCTTTTTGTGCCTGCGTAAAGCGGCCATCTACCGGATAGCTGCGGGTGATATCGGCGGCGTAGTGATTGAGCTCGGCGCCGGCATCGATCAGCAGCATCTGACCTGATTGGGTCTGACAGCAGTTCTCCTCATAATGGAGGCAGCAGGCGTTGTCGCCCGCCGCCACTATGTTGGGGTAGGCTACCTCATTAGCGCCGTGGGCGGCGATGGCATAATTAAAGGTGGCGGCAAGCTGCGCTTCATTTATCCCTGCGCGGCAGGCTGTCATTACTGCTTTATGGCCGTCGATAGAGGCGTTGACCGCAGCGCGAATAGCAGCCTGCTCGCTCTCATCTTTGATCACTCTCAGTGGATGCAGATGCTTGGCCAGCGGCGTGATGCTGCGAAAGCATTTAGGCGTATCGAAGGCGCTGCCATGACGCTGGGCGTTACACCACGCCAGCAATTTATAATTAAAACGGCCCAGCTCGTCGCTGATAAATACTTGAGTCTGATGAGTGAGGCTGGAGGCGATGACGCTGTCTAGCTCGGCGATATCAAACGCCTGGTTGGCGCCAAAATCTTCGATGGCACCCGTGACGCCGGCTCTGGCACCGAAGCTGACCTCTTGTTGGGGATCTTTTGGGCGGCAGAGCAAGGTGTAATTTATCTCGCCTTGCGGGCTACGATAGAGCAGAGCGACCGCATCAGGCTCGTTAAAGCCGGTGAGGTAGAGAAAATCATTGTCTTGGCGAAAGTGATACTTGATGTTCTTGCTGCGCACCTTTTGCTGATAACCCACGAGGATCACAAAGCTGTCCTCGGGTAGGCTATCCATGAGGCGTTGGCGTCTAATTACATATTGGCTGTTTGCGGGCATCTCTATCCCTATCCCTATCTTTTTATAGCGGTATGCGAATGGCTTAACTATATTTGTATATTTTATTCATTTCTAGTCCTCATCGACTTTATTCGTGATTGTTCGGTGCATTTTGTTGATTCAAGTGTGATAATAATGGTCAACTAATTTTTGGGTTCAGTCGGATTGGGGAAGTTTTCGTGAATCGTGCCGTTTTCCTAGATAGAGATGGAGTGATTAATATCGACCATGGTTATGTGCATCAGGTCGATGATTTCGAATATGTCGAAGGAGTATTCGATGCGTGCGCCGCGTTAAAGCAGCAAGGCTATAAGCTTGTGGTGGTGACCAATCAGTCGGGCATTGCCCGCGGACTCTACACTGAAGATCAGTTTCACAGCCTGACCGAATGGATGGACTGGAACTTCGCCGATAAGGGTGTCGACCTCGATGGCATCTATTACTGTCCTCATCACAGCGAAAAAGGCATTGGCGAGTATAAACAGGACTGTGATTGCCGTAAGCCTAAACCCGGCATGCTCAAGAGTGCAGCGCAGTTTTTAAAGATAGACCTGAGCCGCTCTGTCATGGTGGGGGATAAGCGTGACGATATGCTAGCTGCCGAGGCCGCAGGGGTGCCGACACGTATCTTAGTGCGCACTGGCAAAACGGTAACAGATGAAGCCATAGCCGCGGCTACTGTTGTTTTAGACTCTATCGCCGATGTGCCGACTTACCTCGCGTCGCTAAACTAGTTACAAGTCCTTATAAGCTAGTGATCAAGTCATTATCGGATTAAGCCGTTATCTGATGAATGTGTTATCTGATGAATGTGTTATCTGATGAATGGTTATCAATAGCTATTAAGTCGCCTTTATATGCCTTTGATGGACGAATCTAGTCAGAATCGCCTTTTTGCTCGTTTATCTCGACCAGATTAGACGAACCTAGTGACCGAAAATCACTATATCATTCCTCAAAATGTGCCTTTTCTGATGGCTAATTCGTCATGTTGTTCGATGTTTGAGCATTTGAGCCGAATTTATAAAACAATCTGAGAAAAGGCCTTGACGCCTCGGTCGCCCTGAGTAGAATACGCAGCCCTAGCCACTTGGAACTGCCGAGATGTGCTAGCGCTCATGAGGTGTTTAAGCCACCATGGGCACGCTCTTTAACAATTTATCAAGTAATCTGTGTGGACACTCACAGGTATTGAGTTAATCGAAAACGATTTAGATCTCAATGCAACGATGAGTGTTCATAGCAATATGTACAAACATGTAGATGATTCTTCCGAGTCATTTATGTGAATCAGAATTCATTGAGTCGTTTGGCGTAAGTCAAACACAAAAACTTTTAATTGAAGAGTTTGATCATGGCTCAGATTGAACGCTGGCGGCAGGCCTAACACATGCAAGTCGAGCGGTAACAGGAGGTAGCTTGCTACTTTGCTGACGAGCGGCGGACGGGTGAGTAATGCCTAGGGAACTGCCCAGTCGAGGGGGATAACAGTTGGAAACGACTGCTAATACCGCATACGCCCTACGGGGGAAAAGAGGGGATCTTCGGACCTTCTGCGATTGGATGTACCTAGGTGGGATTAGCTAGTAGGTGAGGTAATGGCTCACCTAGGCGACGATCCCTAGCTGTTCTGAGAGGATGATCAGCCACACTGGGACTGAGACACGGCCCAGACTCCTACGGGAGGCAGCAGTGGGGAATATTGCACAATGGGCGCAAGCCTGATGCAGCCATGCCGCGTGTGTGAAGAAGGCCTTCGGGTTGTAAAGCACTTTCAGCGAGGAGGAAAGGTTAACGGTTAATACCCGTTAGCTGTGACGTTACTCGCAGAAGAAGCACCGGCTAACTTCGTGCCAGCAGCCGCGGTAATACGAGGGGTGCAAGCGTTAATCGGAATTACTGGGCGTAAAGCGTACGCAGGCGGTTGATTAAGCGAGATGTGAAAGCCCCGGGCTTAACCTGGGAACTGCATTTCGAACTGGTCAACTAGAGTCTTGTAGAGGGGGGTAGAATTTCAGGTGTAGCGGTGAAATGCGTAGAGATCTGAAGGAATACCGGTGGCGAAGGCGGCCCCCTGGACAAAGACTGACGCTCAGGTACGAAAGCGTGGGGAGCAAACAGGATTAGATACCCTGGTAGTCCACGCCGTAAACGATGTCTACTCGGAATTTGGTGTCTTGAACACTGGGTTCTCAAGCTAACGCATTAAGTAGACCGCCTGGGGAGTACGGCCGCAAGGTTAAAACTCAAATGAATTGACGGGGGCCCGCACAAGCGGTGGAGCATGTGGTTTAATTCGATGCAACGCGAAGAACCTTACCTACTCTTGACATCCAGAGAACTTTCCAGAGATGGATTGGTGCCTTCGGGAACTCTGAGACAGGTGCTGCATGGCTGTCGTCAGCTCGTGTTGTGAAATGTTGGGTTAAGTCCCGCAACGAGCGCAACCCTTATCCTTACTTGCCAGCGGGTAATGCCGGGAACTTTAGGGAGACTGCCGGTGATAAACCGGAGGAAGGTGGGGACGACGTCAAGTCATCATGGCCCTTACGAGTAGGGCTACACACGTGCTACAATGGTCGGTACAGAGGGTTGCGAAGCCGCGAGGTGGAGCTAATCTCACAAAGCCGGTCGTAGTCCGGATTGGAGTCTGCAACTCGACTCCATGAAGTCGGAATCGCTAGTAATCGTGGATCAGAATGCCACGGTGAATACGTTCCCGGGCCTTGTACACACCGCCCGTCACACCATGGGAGTGGGCTGCACCAGAAGTAGATAGCTTAACCTTCGGGAGGGCGTTTACCACGGTGTGGTTCATGACTGGGGTGAAGTCGTAACAAGGTAGCCCTAGGGGAACCTGGGGCTGGATCACCTCCTTACCTATACGATTGACTGATATTTGTTGAGTGTTCACACAGATTACTTGATAGAAGATAGAGCAAAGATATACACGTCTATTTAGACGCTGTTAATTTGTTTCAGCGCTAGGCGTTTGAATTGCTAACGAAGGAATGTAGATAACTACATGACTGAGTGAGTAATGAAAAACAACAACGCGATGGAGCAAAGAAACAAGTATAAATGGGTCTGTAGCTCAGCTGGTTAGAGCGCACCCCTGATAAGGGTGAGGTCGGTGGTTCAAGTCCACTCTGACCCACCAATTCTTCGTTGATGCTGCGTTATGTATTTTGTCGTTTAGCAGGCTAAACGTCCTCAATACATGCCTTGTTTCAACTCGAATTGGCAATGGTATACTTTGTTCGCTGCATGTAATGGGGCTATAGCTCAGCTGGGAGAGCGCCTGCCTTGCACGCAGGAGGTCTGCGGTTCGATCCCGCATAGCTCCACCATTTGCTCTTAAAGAGAGCATGCAGTTATGGTTAGAGATGCCAAAGATAAATGCAGAATTTATCTTTGGCTTTTTTAAGCCCGCTCTTTAAAAATTTGGAAAGCTGATAGTAATAACCGAAAGGTTATTGCGAAAAATAATTGAGTTCTCAAAACACACTTTAATCAAGTGACTTGAGTATTCTTTTGGCGAAAGTAGAAACCGTTAGTTGCGATGCGACTCAGATGAAACTCATTTGGGTTGTATGGTTAAGTGACTAAGCGTATACGGTGGATGCCTTGGCAGTCAGAGGCGATGAAGGACGTAGTAACTTGCGAAAAGCGTTGGCGAGCTAGTAACAAGCATTTGAGCTAACGATGTCCGAATGGGGAAACCCGGCACCATAAGGTGTCATCACTAAGTGAATACATAGCTTAGTGAGGCGAACGAGGGGAACTGAAACATCTAAGTACCCTTAGGAAAAGAAATCAACCGAGATTCCCCTAGTAGCGGCGAGCGAACGGGGATTAGCCCTTAAGCCTAGAGGGTGTTAGTGGAATGTGTTGGAAAGCACAGCGATACAGGGTGATAGCCCCGTACATGAAAACTAACTTTAGGTGAAAACGAGTAGGACGGGACACGTGATATCTTGTTCGAATATGGGGGGACCATCCTCCAAGGCTAAATACTCCTGACTGACCGATAGTGAACCAGTACCGTGAGGGAAAGGCGAAAAGAACCCCTGTGAGGGGAGTGAAATAGAACCTGAAACCGTATACGTACAAGCAGTGGGAGCGGTTCTTGAGACCGTGACTGCGTACCTTTTGTATAATGGGTCAGCGACTTACATTTTGTAGCGAGGTTAAGCGAATAGCGGAGCCGTAGGGAAACCGAGTGTTAACTGCGCGTTTAGTTGCAAGGTGTAGACCCGAAACCCGGTGATCTAGCCATGGGCAGGTTGAAGGTTGAGTAACATCAACTGGAGGACCGAACACACGTATGTTGAAAAATGCGGTGATGACTTGTGGCTGGGGGTGAAAGGCCAATCAAACCGGGAGATATCTGGTTCTCCTCGAAAGCTATTTAGGTAGCGCCTCGAGCGAATACCATTGGGGGTAGAGCACTGTTAAGGCTAGGGGGTCATCCCGACTTACCAACCCTTTGCAAACTCCGAATACCAATGAGTACTACTCGGGAGACACACGGCGGGTGCTAACGTCCGTCGTGAAAAGGGAAACAACCCAGACCATCAGCTAAGGTCCCAAAGTTATTGCTAAGTGGGAAACGATGTGGGAAGGCTTAGACAGCTAGGATGTTGGCTTAGAAGCAGCCATCATTTAAAGAAAGCGTAATAGCTCACTAGTCGAGTCGGCCTGCGCGGAAGATATAACGGGGCTAAGCAATACACCGAAGCTATGGGTACTAGCGCTTGCGCTGGTGCGGTAGAGGAGCGTTCTGTAAGCCGTTGAAGGTGAAGGGGTAACCCACGCTGGAGGTATCAGAAGTGCGAATGCTGACATGAGTAACGATAAAGGGGGTGAAAAACCTCCTCGCCGAAAGACCAAGGGTTCCTGTCCAACGTTAATCGGGGCAGGGTGAGTCGACCCCTAAGGCGAGGCCGAAAGGCGTAGTCGATGGGAAACGGGTTAATATTCCCGTACTTCTGCTAACTGCGATGGAGAGACGGAGAAGGCTAGGCTAGCGCGGCGTTGGTTGTCCGCGTTTAAGGCTGTAGGTAGGGTGCTTAGGCAAATCCGGGCACCTAATACTGAGAGTTGATGACGAGTCACTACGGTGATGAAGTAGTTGATGCCATGCTTCCAGGAAAATCTTCTAAGCTTCAGGTTAGCAGGAATCGTACCCCAAACCGACACAGGTGGTCGGGTAGAGAATACCAAGGCGCTTGAGAGAACTCGGCTGAAGGAACTAGGCAAAATGGTACCGTAACTTCGGGAGAAGGTACGCTCCTGTTGGTGATGAGACTTGCTCTCTAAGCTGACGGGAGTCGCAGATACCAGGTGGCTGCAACTGTTTATCAAAAACACAGCACTGTGCAAAATCGCAAGATGACGTATACGGTGTGACGCCTGCCCGGTGCCGGAAGGTTAATTGATTGGGTTATCTTCGGAGAAGCTCATGATCGAAGCCCCGGTAAACGGCGGCCGTAACTATAACGGTCCTAAGGTAGCGAAATTCCTTGTCGGGTAAGTTCCGACCTGCACGAATGGCGTAATGATGGCCACGCTGTCTCCAGCCGAGACTCAGTGAAGTTGAAATTGCGGTGAAGATGCCGTATACCCGCGGCTAGACGGAAAGACCCCGTGAACCTTTACTATAGCTTGGCACTGAACATTGACCCTACATGTGTAGGATAGGTGGGAGACTTTGAAGCGGGAACGCCAGTTCTCGTGGAGTCATCCTTGAAATACCACCCTTGTAGTGTTGATGTTCTAACTCTGGCCCCTGAATCGGGGTTGAGGACAGTGCCTGGTGGGTAGTTTGACTGGGGCGGTCTCCTCCCAAAGAGTAACGGAGGAGCACGAAGGTTGGCTAAGTACGGTCGGACATCGTACGGTTAGTGCAATGGCATAAGCCAGCTTAACTGCGAGACATACACGTCGAGCAGGTGCGAAAGCAGGTCATAGTGATCCGGTGGTTCTGAATGGAAGGGCCATCGCTCAACGGATAAAAGGTACTCCGGGGATAACAGGCTGATACCGCCCAAGAGTTCATATCGACGGCGGTGTTTGGCACCTCGATGTCGGCTCATCACATCCTGGGGCTGAAGTCGGTCCCAAGGGTATGGCTGTTCGCCATTTAAAGTGGTACGCGAGCTGGGTTCAGAACGTCGTGAGACAGTTCGGTCCCTATCTGCCGTGGGCGTTGGATGATTGAAGGGAGCTGCTCCTAGTACGAGAGGACCGGAGTGGACGAACCGCTGGTGTTCGGGTTGTCATGCCAATGGCATTGCCCGGTAGCTACGTTCGGAATCGATAACCGCTGAAAGCATCTAAGCGGGAAGCGAGCCCTAAGATGAGTCATCCCTAGACCTTTAAGGTCTCTAAAGAGCCGTCCGAGACTAGGACGTTGATAGGCAGGGTGTGTAAGCGTTGTGAGGCGTTGAGCTAACCTGTACTAATGACTCGTGAGGCTTAACCATACAACCCAAAAGGGTTTCGTATAATGGTTTTACGTAATCAAAAGAATACAAAGTACTTGATTGAAGTGCGAACTCAGATTGACTCTTAGATAAGAGTACAGCTTTCCGAATTTCCAAATTTGTCTGGAAACCATAGCATTGTGGTCCCACCTGATCCCATCCCGAACTCAGAAGTGAAACGCAATCGCGCCGATGGTAGTGTGGGGTCTCCCCATGTGAGAGTAGGTCATTTCCAGGCGCCTAATAAACGAAAAAATCCCCAGCACTTAGTGCTGGGGATTTTTTCGTTTAACAGCTTTTGAAATATCGACTCGAACATGGGGAATATAAAGAGCCCGAACGTAGTGAGGTGCATTTCCATGTGAAGTAGGGCGAATATCGCGATAGCGATGTGCTTATGAGCGCGAAGCTTTAGCGGAGCTGGCCATGACAGGCGCCTAAATTGCTCCCAGCAATTTAAGGCACTTCCTACATCCATGTAGGTCGCGCGAAAGTGCTACTTCACATGCAGCCCACAGCCACTTCGTGGGTGGCAGTTAAGTGCTCCAATCATTAACTGCATTTCCGCCATCCATGGCGGTCAGGCCCCTCAGCTCGCAGCATAGCTGCTTCGCGCTACAAAGCCCTTATATGCTACGCATCTATAGCAGGGCTTCTCCGCCCCCATGTGAGATGAGTCGTTAATAACCACCTGATATTTTATTTGAATATGACTATGACAGGTGCCTAATATTACCGCTGAGCTTGGCCATAAACTGCATCCTGCGTTTATAGCATTCGGCACATCCATGTGCCTTGCCCCTCAGCTTGCAGCATAGCTGCTTCGCGCTCTAGCCATCCATCAGGCTTCGCTTGATAAGCGTATAACTTACGCCCCCATGAGAGAGGCAGTCTGCGTACGCCATTTCTTTTGCTAGGCCTCGACCTAACAGTTTATCTCCATCCGTTAATAAGCACTGAATTGGCAGATGTCTTACGCCTCTATGTGAGAGGCTCGGATAGGTTACTTTGAGCTTACTTGGGCGTTAATAGATGTTTTCTATCTGCGCGATTTGATCATTCAATTATACAGGGGAGCTAGGGGGATTTAGATTTAGGTTATGAAGCTAATGGCTAACTGGGGCACTAAATCTGTGATGCATTCTCTTAATACTGGCTTTCCTAATGCTGGTTTTTCTACTGCTAGCTTTCCTAACAATGGTTCTCAAAATAATGATTCTACCGGCTCGCTTTCTCTGTTGGGGTCATCCTTGACTCCTAGGGGAGAGGACAGTCAGCTAGGGCAAGTGCTAACGCCCGTTCAGGCTAATACGGCGCTGATCGCCGAAGGGGGTGGGCAGCGGGGAATATTTACCGCCGGTGTATTAGATGCCTGGCTTGAGAGGGGTTATAACCCTTTTGCGCTGCTCATCGGTACTTCGGCTGGTGCGCAGAATCTCTCGAGTTATCTCACGGGGCAGATTGGCTTTGCCAAGCAGGCGATTAAGGGCTTGTCCCGCGATCCGCAATTTGTGAAGGTGAGTCGCGGTCTTGCTGGGAAGAGTACTGTGGATCTCGATTGGTACTTTAATCAGGTGCAAGGCGAGTCGTTAGGCTTGGATCTGTCTGCCGGGATGCGGGCATTGACCCATCGCCGACTGCTTTTTAGCATGACCAATGGTTCTAACTATCAGGCGATATTTCGTCAGCCCGATAAGCAGAACTGGCTGGAGTTACTCAAGGCGTCGAGCGCGCTGCCGTTTCTCTATCGCCAAGGAGTGCCTTTAGAGGACAGCTTTTATGTCGATGGCGGCCTGTCGGCTCCGTTGCCGGTGGAGGAGGCCTATCGGCGTGGGGCGACTAAGATAGTGGTGATCCGTACTATGCCCGAGGAATATCAGGCTTATACCCCTTGGGTGAATCGTCTCAAGTCTTGGATCTGTAGCTCGAATCGCTGCCCTAGGGCGATTGAGTTTTACCTGCATCATGAAGCGGAATATAAGCGCTCACTTTCCTTTATCGACAATCCACCTGAGGGCGTGGAGATCATTCAGCTATTTCCCCGCCGGGCACTAGCGAGCAAGTTACTCGGCAGTTCGACGGCAGAGCTTGATAGGGACTATCGCCTCGGGCGGCTGGCGGGATTTAAGTTCCTGAAACAGGATAGCCTTTCCACCATGAAATGCGCCGCATAACGTTATGCTGGCTAAAGCTATTTTACTTAAAGCTATTTCATTGAAAGTCATGCCGCCTATCGATACCGAGAGTATCTAACCGGCTGGCTTAGTGCCCGTCTCGCTGAGCCTGTTCAATGAGCCCTATACGCTTTTTAAAGGCTTCTCTGGTGGCTTCATCCGCTTGTTCGTACCAGAAATCTAGCATCTGGCCGACATTGATCTGATCGCGGCGCGGCGTGCCTGTTTGACTTACAGGCTGGGTGTTTGGTTGACTAGTTGGCTGGCCAACCGGCTGAGCGCCTTGTGGCGCAGTGGTTTGCTGCGCTGCCAAGGCCGTTGAGGTCGCCGCAGGACTTGCCGCGCCGCTTGAGGCACTGCTTGAGGTGCTAGGTGCCATCTGGACAGGCTGATTGATCGCTATGGCCGCAACGCCTTGGCCGATGTTGTAGGCCTTTATCTCTTCGCTGTAATTGCGGCCTATCTGAATTCCATCCTTTAGCAACTTATCTATCTTGTAAGCGACCTTATTGCCCTGGGTATCCGTGAGACCAATTTGAGGGACGTCGTTAAATTTCTCCGCCGATTTAGGTGAGCTGATCTTAGGTAGGCTGACGCGATAGTGATTGTTTTCGCCAGAGAAGGTGACGATAAGGGTTTCTGAGACGAAGCGCTTTTGTTGGCCAAATTCCCGGTAGCTGGCGCGGGCATTAAAGACCAGCTGCTGCGGGCCATTTTGTGAGATCAGCTGATGGCTAGTGATATCCTTACCGTTAAGCAGCAGTGGCTCTGCGCTATCTGGCAGTGTGATGGTGACTTCGGCGTGCGCTTGTACAAAAAAGAGTGGGATCAAGAATAGGCAATGGATTAAAGATTTCATGGTAAACCGGGAAAAGAATAATTTATCTGTGTTATAGCACCTCGTGGCCCAGTTGGACAACTTTACAAGCGGCCATTGGGCTTTTTGAGCATCCTGGGGGATGGATTACAGTAATTTGTTTGCTAAGACTCTATAATGGTGGGGATTAATTTCAGGAGCTTAGCGTGTTAACTAAAATTTTAGTGACTCTGTTAGTGATTGCCGCGGCGATCGCCTATCTTCGACGACCTAAGGTGGTCAGCCAACCGACGGCCAGTCAGTTGGGTCAGCGAATCGTATTTAAATACCTTGCCTTTGGTATCGCCGCCCTGGCACTGCTGGGGAGTGCTGGCTACTGGTATTGGTCCTGGCAAGAGGGCAATCAGCTAGTGTATGTCACCATTATCTCGCCGGCGTCTGCCTCGAAAGAGGTCTACCAGGTACGTAAACGCGAGTTACAGAGCGATGCCTTCACCACTGTCGACGGCCTCAAGGTTCGCTTGTCGACTCAAGAGCGGATCGTGATAGCCGATACCCCGCCGAATATGAGGTAGGCTGGTTTTTAACACCGCTTCATTTTTATTTTGGTTATATTCCCTTCATTAGCAGTCGATTAGGCTGTTCAATGGCGCGTTATTCGGTAGAATAACGCCAAATTATACCCTGCGCTTGGATGTGGTGCGTTTTCATCTAAGTGTCTTTTTCAGGAGGTCCTATGATCACGGCTTATGTCTTTCAAGCGAATAAGTTATCCATTGTCGAGTTGAATATTCGAGACAGTGTTCCCGAGGGTACCTTATGGCTGGATCTCTACAAACCTGAAGATGACGAACGTGAATGGCTGAGGGGCTATTCGGTAGAGGAGCTACCGGACGAGGAAGATATTAACGAAATTGAGGCCTCGGCGCGTTTCTATCAAAACAAGGATGGTCTACACATCAACTCATTGTTCCCCCAGCGTGTGGGACAGGATGTTAAAGGGGTGAACGTCTCCTTCAACCTGCGTCCACAGTTTCTGGTGACCCTGAGGGAAGATGATGTGGGGCTGATCCGCTTACTGCGTAACTATCTGCGTTTAGGCCGCTTAGAGGTACAGACGCCACAGGCGCTGTTCCTGGAGCTGTTCAATCTTAAGGTGGATTACCTCTCGGATCTTATCGAAGATGTCTATTCCGTGCTTGATAGTGTGGGTGAGCAGGTGTTTGAGAGCAGTGAACTCGACGATGTGTTTAAGCTGATCACCTTGCAGGAAGACTCCAACGGTAAGATCCGTCTGAGTTTGCTCGATACCCAGCGTTCCCTGCGTTACATGCAGCGTTATTATCGCGGTAAGTTGACCGATGAAGATCTGAAAGATCTGCGGGAGATGTTGTCGGACATCGAATCTCTGATGCCCCACAGTCAATTCATCTTCGATAAGTTGAACTTCCTGCTCGATGCGGCTATGGGTTTCAGTGGGCTACAACAAAACAAGATCATCAAGATCTTCTCGGTTGCGGCGGTGATCTTCCTGCCTCCGACCGTGATTGCCAGCGCCTATGGGATGAACTTCGCCAACATGCCAGAGCTTGAGTGGCAGTGGGGTTATCCTATGGCGATCATGATGATGATTGGCAGCGCGGCCTCTACTTATTTCTTCTTCAAGCGTAAAGGCTGGCTCTAATATCAGTCTGAGGTTGCTACCGGCCTGGCTTAAAGCTTTGGCCGGCAGTCAAACGCACATCTTAACGGCGTGAGCTATCTACCTGGATAACAGAGCACCTTGGCTCTGTTATCTGTGTATAGGTCGGGCTGATTGATCACTTGGTTTAAGGTGATGAACTTGTCATTCATCAGCCGCAGCGCCATATAGCAGCGGGCGTAAGGCGTGGTGCAGCGCGACAGCTTGAACTCGAGATGATGACGAATGGTTTCCAGTTGGGCGCGGTTGTTGGCATGGGCCTCGTTGATCAAAGCCTGGTTGAGATTTTTCTGCAGGGTGGCCAGTTGCTGCGGCGCATGCTGCGCCAGCCATTTCAGGCTGTCGAAATCGGGTAGCTCTACCATACTCTTTCCCCTTAGCGCATAAACGCCATAATGCAAGGCCAGTACTCTAATTTTAGTCTGGCCTGCGGAGAAAGACAGTCAGGTGTGCGTTACGCCTTCTTATCGCCACCAAAGAAATAGCTGACCCGCTCTCTGGGACTCAGGTATTTGAAGATCTTTTCCGGCAGGGCCGAGGGGGCGATACACCTGACGATAGTTAGGCCTTCGCTCTCCAGATCCACGATAGGCGCCTGCTCTTTCGGCACGAGCGCGTCGTATACCAAGATCCTTGGGAAGAGGATCTTCTCGAGATTCACCGCCATCACCATGGCATATTGTCCGCTGGAAAGTTCCACCACACTGCCAGGCGGATAGACGCCGAGCATCTTGATGAGCTTACCAATCGCCTCCTGATTTAGCCGCTCCTTGTAGTTCTTGTACAGGTAGCCCAGCGCCGCATAGGGGGTTCGCGCCTTAACTTGCCCCTCTGGATGGCAGAGCTGATCGTAGAGGTTGACCGCGGCGACCAGCTGGGTTGGCAGGCTGATCTGTTCCGCCTTCAAGCCCCTGGGATAGCCGCTGCCATCGAGAAACTCATGATGGTCTCTGACGATTGGCGCCGCATCTTCGGGGAAGTTATTGGCCAGCTTCAACAGTTCTATCCCCATGGCGGGGTGCTGCCGGATGAAGTTCAGCTCGGGCTGAGTGAGCGGGGTTTTCTTGCGAAGCAGCTGAGGCGGGATCTTGAGTTTGCCCGTATCGTGAAACAGGGCGCCCATGCCGACGGCCTCGATATCCTCTCTTGGCCAGTCCAGCTCCTTGGCGATCATCATAGAGAGCACCGCCACGTTGAGGGAGTGATAGTAGATCCCGTCGCTGTCTTTGGCGTCACTCATCAGGTGCAGCACCAGGTTGTCAGAGTTGAGCAGCTCTTCGGTGATGCTGTTGATCAGCTCCTTGGCATCGGAGATGGCGTTAAGCGGGCGATTTCTCAGCTTGGCGATCAGGTTGCGCATCATGGCAACTGAGCGGTCAAATTCCTGCTCGGTTTTCTTGAGATCGCGCTTGAGTTTCTTGAGGTGCTCGATACGCTCCTGCTTGTTTTGATTCATCTGCTGACTGAGTTTGGTCAGGTCGCCGTCATCTCTAAAGCTTGGGGCATCGTAGGCATCTTCTTTGCCCAGCGGCGGCGCTGAGCTCTTATCCAGGTCGACAAACACATACTCGATACCGAGTTTTTTGATCAGTTCGATCTGAGCTTCTTGCTTGAGTCTAAAGGAATTAAATAGAAAGGGATGGTCTTTCCAGGAGACAGGTAATCTAACAAAATTGCCCACTTGTAGTTGGTTTGTGTTTACCTTACAGCTTCTGCTCATGTGTCTTTACGTTTGCCTTAAGTTGCGCGTTATTTTATCTGAACCAGCTGGCTTTACAATTACTTAAGCTATGTGTCAGCATAGTTGCATCACAAATTTGTCTAATTTAGCGAGTTGTACATGGATTTCATCGAAGTCTACCCCAATGCCATTCCAGATGAACTGTGCGATCGTCTCATCGAGACCGTCAACACACATCCTGGTGTCATTGATGGTATTACGGGTCATGGTGTTGACCTGGAAAAGAAAATTAGCCGTGACATAACCATGGATAACTTTCAGGAGTTACTGCCACTGAGAAACGAACTCCTTAATTATACGCTAAAACACAGCGCGCAATATTTTGAAAAATATGCCCTGGGTTTGATGGGGGCGGTGGCGGTCACTCTGGCGGACGAGCAGGGTAAGCCGCAGACGCTGACCCCGGACAACTTCGATACCCTGGGAAGGCACAGGGTACAGCCTTTGGTGCAATACCTGTATCGCAGCGGCACCATTAATATTCAGCATTATCAGCAGGGTAAGGGGGGCTATCCCCACTGGCACTCGGAGCAGTTTCCGCAGATGGGACATAACGAGGCGCTGCACAGGGTCGTGCTCTATATGTTTTATCTGAACGATGTGGAAGAGGGCGGTGAAACCGAGTTCTTCTATCAGCAGCGTAAGATTAAGCCGAAGAAGGGTACCATGGTGATCGCCCCTGCTGGCTTCACCCACAGCCACAGGGGTAATATGCCCATCAGTGGCGATAAGTATATCGCCACCTCCTGGGTGATGTTTAATCGCGCCGAGAAGCTATACGCCTCTGTGGGTTAAAGCGGGATCTTGATGGTGAACCTCGCCCCCTCGAGGGATGAGGTATCTATGCTGAGGCTGCCGTTGTAACTGGAGACGATTTCGTTACAGACGGCAAGCCCTATGCCTTGGCCAGCCTTCTGAGTGTCGGCGCGCACGCCGCGCTCAATGATACGTTGACGAATGGCCTCGGGAACCCCCGGGCCGTCATCTTCCACGATCAAGATAAACTCGCTGTTCTCGCCGTAACGGGCGGTGACCGCGACCTTGCTGATACAGAGTTTGAAGGCGTTCTCCATCAGATTGCCGCACAGCTCCATCAGATCGCCTTTGTCGCCGGGGAACACCTGATCATCCGGGATATCGGCGCTAAATTGGATCTGCTTGTCACGGTAGACCTTAAACAGCATCTGCGACAGCTGGTCGATCAGCGGCGCAACCAGGGTCTGCTCCTGTTTCAGGCCCTTACGGCCGAGCATGGCACGCTTGAGCTGATACTTGACCAACTGATCCATCTGACTGACTTGTTCCATGATCTTCTCGCTGGCACTCGACTTGCTCAAACTCTGGTCGTCCGTGATGGCGTGCACCGCCGCCAGACGCGTCTTCAGGCTGTGGGCGAGATCGTTCATCGCGTTCTGGTAGCGCTCCTGCTGGGCGCTGGATTGTACCAGCAGCTGGTTGAGCGCCTGGGTGACCCCTTCGAGCTCCACAGGGTAATCCTCGGAGAGCGCCTTGGCCTTGCCGCTGCTGACCTGGTGCAGCTCGTTACGCATACGCACCAATGGACGCATTCCCCAGTAGCCAGCACTGATCAATAGCACTAAGGCCAGGGCCAAGATCATGCCGAGGCGCCAGTAGGTGCGGCGACTGAACTTGTCGAATTCCTGCTCCAGCTTCTGAGCGTCTTTCATCACCAGCAGGTTGTATTTTTGCTTGGCGATCTCCACCGAGAGCAGGTAGACGAAGTAGTTTTTACTGTCGGCGAGATTGAGGTAGTAGGGCGGCGAGTCGAAGCGTATCTCGTTGAAGCGCTCGCAGGTATCGAACAGACCACGGTCTACGGCCAGAGAGGAGGTCCATACCTGCTTAAAATCCTCGTTGCAGCTGGCGATGATATATTTTTCCGGGGTGTTGTTCTCGTCCAGCCATTCTGAGGTCTCTGGGATCAGGTCGTGCTCCCTCAGCTCGGCGGCCACCTTGGGGATCTCGGCGATAAGCTCGGCGGTTTCCTCGTTGTAGCTATTCTGGGCATACAACAGGTTGACCAGCCAGGCGAGGCCGAAGCCCACCAAGGCGATGATGGAGAGCGAGGTGAGAAACATCCGCGTGAGCAGACGCTGTTTGGGCTTAAACCTTATTTGCATGGCAGATTAAACTTGTAGCCCTGACCGCGAATGGTGGCGATGGGGTTTTCCAGTCCGCCCTTGGTCAGTTTCTTGCGCAGACGGCTCACCATTACTTCAATTGTGTTGGGATCGCCTTCCTTATCGCCATAGATCACATCCAGCAGTCGCTGTTTAGCCACCACCTCGTGACAGTGGCGCATCAGGTATTCGAGGATCTGATATTCGAACGCGGTCACCTCCATGGGGCTCTGATCCAGGGTGACCTGTTTGGCGGCCAAGTCCAGCTCAAGCGGTCCGCTGGTGATCTGCGGCTTGACGAAGCCCGCACTGCGACGCACCAGGGCGTCGAGCCTGGCGACCAGCTCCTCTTTTTGGAAGGGTTTCACAAGATAGTCGTCGGCGCCGGCGTTGAGCCCCTCGACCTTATCCTGCCAGTTGACCCGGGCGGTGAGGATAAGAATAGGCGCCTTAAGTTCGGCCTTGCGCAGAGACTGGATCAGCGAGATACCGTCTTGATCCGGTAGGCCAAGGTCTATGATGGCAATGTCTATGGGATAGTTAGTCGCTTGATAGAAGCCTTCTTTGGCGGTCTGGGCGACTTGAACCTGGTTGCCTAACTCGCTCAGTTGTACCTTGAGGTGGTGGGACAGTAGGGGATCATCTTCAACGACCAAAATTCTCATATGCTTTGCCTATGTTTATTTAAGTGCTCGCTCGGTGACCCGTTAGGGCAATTGTTAGCCAAGCGGAGGACGTTTTATAAAACATTAATTTATAATAGGTTAGCTTAACAGGGACTGACTCATCTTCAAACAAAGTTTAGTTGTTAGATTTTTGTGAGCAATAAGGTCATGTTCCGCCTGTTAATTTGCCTGTCAAATGGTTAGAATCCGGTAAATTTCTTACTCGTTTAGGCCTAGATATGTCCTTCGCTAAAATTCTACCCTTAATCTTTACCTGTTTGTTTGTGCCGGCGACATTAGCCGAAACCTTTACCTTTACCGCCATCCCTGATGAAAACGAGAGTCAGCTAAAGACGCGTTTTAACAAGGTAGCAAAGTACCTGGAGACTGAGCTGGGCGTTAAGGTGAACTATGTCCCGGTCAAATCTTACTCGGCAGCCGTTACCGCGTTTCGTAACAATCAGGTGCAGCTGGCCTGGTTTGGTGGCCTCTCTGGCGTGCAGGCGAGACGTCTGGTGCCTGGCTCACAAGCGATTGCTCAGGGTTATGAAGATCAATACTTTAAGAGCTTCTTCATCGCCAATGCCTCGACTCCGCTCGAGCCGTCGACCAACTTCCCTAACCTGAACGGTTATACCTTTACCTTCGGTTCGAAAGGATCGACCTCTGGCCGCCTGATGCCGCAATTTTACATCGAGCGCAACATGGGCAAGCAGGTGAAAGATATCTTTACCCGTATCGGTTTCTCTGGCGACCATAGCCGCACCATCGCCCAAGTCGAGGCCGGCGCCTACCAGGTGGGCGCGGTAAACTACAAGGTGTGGGAAACCGCTGTAGCCAATGGCACAGTCGATACCAGCAAGGTGAAGGTTATCTGGGAAACCCCTGCCTATCCCGACTATCAGTGGACGGTACGCGCCGACGCCGATCAACGTTTCGGTGCAGGCTTTACCGAGAAGCTGACCAAGGCGCTACTGGAAATGAAAGATCCGGATCTGCTGGCCAGTTTCCCACGTCAGTCGTTTGTTGAGGCAGACAACGCAGATTACGAGCCTATCGAATCTGTGGCCACGGCGATCGGCCTGCTAGATTAATTCTGTGCTCCAAATAGAATCACTCTCCCTGAGTTATCGTGAGACTCGGGTCATCGACGATCTCGACTTGTCGATTAAACGGGGAGAGTCTTTAGCCATAGTCGGTCCTTCTGGGGCGGGTAAGTCGACGCTGCTGAGTTATATCTACGAGCAGCTTAAGCAAGACGCCGCCCTATGCAGTCAGTCCCAAGGTTTGGTTGATGCCCTGAGCGTGTTCCATAACGTCTATATGGGCGCGCTGGCCAGACACTCCTTTGCCTATAACCTGTTAAATCTCGCCTGGCCATTGGCGGCGAGGCGTGAAGAGGTGGCCAAGCTGTGCGCTGAGTTGTACCTTGAGGCGCCGCTGCAGAAGCCTGTCTCTTCGCTCTCTGGTGGCCAGCGCCAACGGGTTGCCCTGGCGCGGGCGCTCTATCAGCAAAAACCTAGTTTCATCGGCGACGAGTCGTTTTCCGCCCTGGATCCCGTGATGGCCCAGCGCCTGCTGAGTCTGGTCAAGGCCCGTCACGAAACCGTGATCATGGTGCTGCATGACAGCGACTTAGCCCTGAGTCACTTCGATCGCATCATAGGCCTTAGCGAGGGAAAATTGGTGCTCGATAAGCCGACGTGTGAGCTCGATGGTGAGCAGCTGGCCTGCTTCTTCGATAACCAGATGGCGGCGAGCGGGGATGTTTAAAATTAGATGTTCACATTCGATGTTTAGATCAGATGTTTAAGTTTGTCGGGCCCTGGCAGCGGCTGACATTGGGCCTCTGGCTGCTGGTGGCGATCAGTCTGCTGTTTGTCGATATTGAGATCATCAGCCTGGATCCCTGGGGTGAGCTGCTGCGCATGGGGCAGGGGCTGCTGACGCCAGATTTCTTCGCCACCGAGTCGCTGGTCAATGCCCTGTGGCAGACGGTGAGCTTTGCCCTGCTCGGGGTGAGTTTCGGCCTGCTGCTCGGCTCTCCTTTGGCGCTGATTTATCGCTCCCCTTGGGTCGCGGCCTGCTGCGCCATGGTGCGGGGGATCCATGAGATCTTCTGGGCGCTGCTCTTTCTGCAAGTCTTTGGCCTGTCGCCGGTGACGGGGGTGCTGGCGATCGCCTTACCCTATGGCGCCACCTTCGCCAGGGTATTTCATGACATACTGCTGCAGGCACCCATTAGCACCAATGACACCTTGCCTTTCGGTTGCGACAGGCTGAGTGCTTACTTCTACGGAAAGCTTGGTCATGTGCTGCCTTTGATGCTGGCCTATGTGCGCTACCGGTTCGAGTGTGCCCTGCGCAGCAGCGCCGTGCTGGGCTTTATCGGCATGCCGACCCTGGGTTTCTACTTGGAGACCGCCTTTCGTCAGGGTAAGTATCATGAGGGGGCGGCGCTGCTCATCCTCTTCGTGGTCCTGATCGGCACTATCCCGCTCTGGTCACGCAGGCGTCTGCTGCCGCTCTATCTGTTGGCGGCGCTGTTTACCCTACCTAAGCTGACCAGCGTGGATCTGCAGCTGGTTTGGCAGTTCTTAACGGTAGATATTCTGCCTCCGGGGATCCGTGAGGTGATCTATGGGCAGCAAGAGCTTGCTCAGGGACTGTCGCGATTTGCCAGCTGGTGGCAGCGTTTGACTGTTGAGCAGGCCTTACCCGGCGTGGGGGCCACCTTAGTGCTGGCGATAAGCGCACTTGGCTTGACCCATCTGCTGGCACTTTTCGGCCATCGTTTTGCCAGCATGCATAGCCGCGGCAAGTTTTCTATGCCCATAGGGCAACTCTTGTTGCTGATCCTGCGCTCCATGCCAGAGTATATTCTGGCGTTCATCTTCATGATGCTCTGTGGCCCTTCCATGTTGCCCGCCATCTTGGCTTTGGGGCTGCACAACGGCGCCCTGATCGCCTACCTGCTGACGCGCCAGGACAGCCTGGTCAAACCCAGCGCCCTGTACCAGCGCCGCAGCGACCACTATGGTTATGAGGTGTTGCCGCGCATCTATCCCAACCTGATGTCGCTGCTCTTCTATCGTTTCGAGGTGATACTGCGGGAGACCGCCATCTTTGGCGTGCTGGGGGTGATGACCCTAGGTTTCTATATCGATAGCGCCTTTAGCGAGATACGTTACAACAACGCCTTCTATCTGCTTATCGTGACCGCTTTACTCAACGTGCTGGTGGATAGCCTGGCGCGGCGAATGCTGGCCAAGCGCCTGAATCAAGGGATGGCGGTCGGCCAGGTATCTTGCGTGGTCTAACTTTTTTGCGAAAGACAAGTTAGCGAATGATTCGTTAGTGCATGACTTATTAGCGAATGACTATTAAATGAGAGTCTAGCGCCTAGCCTGTCGCAGGCGCTGCACGCCTTGGCAGCAAAATGATGCCAGCAGGGTAAACAGGGTCACCGCCGACATTATGATGGCGAGTCTTAGCCAGGGGGCGTCCATCGAGATGCGCATCTGTACATAATCCAGGCCGCTCAGGCCCCAGACGAAGATGGCGCTTAAGATAAGCACCAACTGTAGGGTGCGGGTGATGGCCACGTGGCGAATGAGTAACAGTAGTGGCGCTGCGATGAAGGCCGCGCTGATCAGCGTCTGGCCGAAGCGCATAAAGTGGGCACCGAGCAGTGCGAAAGCGAGAAAGATGATGAGAATGCGCCACCACATGATAATTGCCTCAAGTTGTCGGAGTGAGAGTAAACATCTTGGTGGCAGATTACCTTGGGGCAGCGGCGCATTCTATCGCATTGTTCACAATTTCATTTATTTGCGATCATCATTGTTTAGCGCCTGTTGAAGTTTGCGCCTTTGGTCATCGCTCAGCTTGCCGGTTTCGATAAGCTGGATCAGCTGCTCCACATCGGCTTCGTCATCGCCTCTTATCACCACAAACTCTCGCTCACCGTCACCGTGGTATTTCATTTCGATCTCGGCAATCTCGGTGGCGATCTCGGCGATATCGTCCGACAACAGCTCAATGTTCTTATTAAACTCGCCGTCTTGCGTATCTATAATCACCTCAAATTCACGGGCCTTAGCCTCAAGCTCTGCGGCTTTACGTTCCATTTCGGCTCTTTTGGCTTCCATTTCAGCACTTTTGGCCGCAACTTTAACTTCTATCTTGGCGATGTGCTTGGCTAGTTCGGCCTCTTTCTTGGCCATCTTCTTGGTGAGCGCGTCCATTCTGGCCTGATCGGCTTCAGATAGCTCACTGTGGCGCAGATAATGGTAGTGAGACTCGTCACGGTCGATCTGCTTGAGCAGGCGAACCATCTTATCTTGGGTCTCTTTAGGCAACTTGGCGAGCTTCTGTCTAATGAGCTTCTCATCTTTTATCTCATCATTGCTGAAGCTGTAGTGGTGCTGCTTACCTTCAAGATCCAGAGTCAACTTAGTGTCCTTGTCGCCATCTTGAATCAAGTTGGCCTTGAGTTGATTGTCATTAAAATCGATTTGACGCACGTCGGTAGGTGCCGCCGCCAGGGTAAATGACAACAGCGCAGAGCAGGCGATAAGCGAAGTGAGATTATTGAGTTTCATGGTGTTTCCTTCCGTAGTGATGAATTATGATTTCCCTATGTACTGCTAGAGGCGTGCCAAACTAGCGAAATCCAGACTGGATAAGGCATTCGCGAGCAGTTGTCGTTAAAACTCGCCTGTCGCCATTGCCGACTTACCCCCATATGGGACATAGATTTCCCGATATGGGGAAATTTAAATCTTAACCTAGGCATGGCTGGAGACACCCGGCGGCTAATCGGGTGATCCACAAGGGGTTTTATCTTGGTACTGTTTTTGTATAACCTGAGAGACGGGCGCTCTATTACTAATCTTCTCAAGCGCCGGCGCGGCATTGTTATCGAAACGAGAGGGCTCTATGTCGATTAAAGGTTATCTGTTTGTGCTATTTGGCGCGCTCATCCTGATATTGGGGGGCAGCCAGCTGCTGGTTTCCCATTTCTATAAGGCGCAGCTGCAGAGCGAGCTCAGTGAACGCTCGCGGGATCTGTCGCAAAACCTGGTGAAGGTGCTGATCGACAACGTCGGCACAGAGCAAGAGTTTGTGGTGCAGTTTGATGAGCAGGCCCTGCAGGAGTCGCTTCAAGATGCCGAGGCGCTCAGGCAGGAGTTTGAGCAGGATATCGAATCTGTCTCCCAAGCGATTGCCCAGCTTAGCGAAGAGGTGGTGCGCATGGAGATGGAGACGGACAACGCCTCTGCCGAGCAGAAAGCATTCTTTCGCGCCAAATTGGCGGCCAAGCAGCAGGAGCTTAGGGATCATCTCAACGCCATGATGTCCTACGAGAAGGAGCTGAAGCAGCGCCAAAGAGCCAGTATTGCCGAGGCCAAGCGCGAGGCCGCCGATGAGTATCGCCGGCGCCTGCATGACGCCGTGAGCCAGATTGAGATCGACACCAACAGCTGGCTCGACAAGGGTAACGTGGCCATCATAGACGCGCCTATCTCGCCCACCACGCCTGAGAAGGGTAAGGTTGCGGTGGAGTTTGCCCATGATATCAACTTGCCTAATCAGGAGACCAACGAGCAGCTGGAGCGTTTCAGCGAGTCCATGATAGGGGCGATTCTGATGAGCTCACTGGCTGGCCTCTTACTGGTCTATATGCTCAGCCATGTGATCAGCGCGCCGCTATCGGCCCTGGCGAAGGGCCACAAGAAGTTGGGACAGGGGGAGCTTGGTTATCAGGTGGATGAGCGTGGGGTCAAAGAGTTAAAGAGTATCCTCAACGGCTTTAATAAGATGAGCAGTCAGCTCGCCTCCCTAAGCGAGCAGAAGAAGCAGATGGCGCAGCAGAAACAGCTTGCCGAATTGGGTGAAGTGACTCGAGGGATCGCCCATAGCCTGCGTAATCCGCTGCACACCCTGGGGCTCTTGTCTGAGGCGGTCGCCCAGTCAGCGTCAATCGATGATGCCAACAAGCTGCTCAGCCAGATGCAGCAGAAGATCGCCATGATGGATAAGAGCATTCAATCTCTGCTGACACTGTCGAGCACTCAGGTGAATCGCCAGTCTTGGGTACCACTGGCGGCCACAGTGCAGGATATCTTGCTGGAACTGTCGATCAACGGCAGCAAACCCAGCATCGCTTTTCACTGTGAGGATCAAGGGGTTCAGGTGCAGGGCGCCGAGTCGGAGATCCGCAGCATCTTGCATGCCGTGATGATCAACGCGGTGGAGGCCACCCCGGACACAGGCCGTATCGACCTGACCCTGGCGGAAGATGATGAGAGTTATACCTTAGTCGTGGCCGATACAGGCAAAGGGATCAGCCCTGAGGTGCGTGATAAGCTGGCCCAGCCCCATGTGACCACCAAGGCAGAAGGTACCGGCATGGGGATCTATATCGCCGAGCGTTTGATTCAAGGGCATTATGGTGGGCGCATCACCTTCGATGATAATCCCGGCGGCGGCACTCTGGTGACCCTCTATTTCGCCAAGCCGGATAGTAATAAAACACAGCAAGAAGATAAGCCCCAGACAGAGGAAGTATGATGGAGCAGCCTAAGTTGCATATTTTGGTGGTAGAGGATGAGCCGGATCAGAGAGCATTGATCGTACAGATGTTGACGGCCAACCAGTATTTGGTGGAGAGCGCCGACAGCGTCGAGCAGGCGATCGTGATGATTAAGGCATCGGCGCCGGATCTGGTGTTTTCCGACTGGAAGCTGGGGCAGTTAACCGGCATGGATCTGCTTAACTATGTGCGCCGCGAACATCCGGACATGGGCTTCATCATCGCCACCGCCTACGGCACCATCACCCATGCGGTGGATGCCATGCAGGCGGGGGCAGACGACTATCTGGCCAAGCCCTATCAGCGCCAGAGTCTATTGTTGGCCATAGAGAAGGTGGCCAAGTCTATTGCGCTGAAGCGGCAGAACCGCCGCCTCTCTTCCGAGCTGTCTCAGCAGCAGGAGCTGGTGGGGCTGGTGGGGCGATCTGCCCTGATGCAGAAGGTGTATCAGAGGGTACAGAGGGTGAGCGCCACAGATGCGACCGTGCTCATTGGCGGCGAGAGTGGCACGGGCAAGGAGCTGGCGGCTAGGGCGCTTTACCAGCTGTCGGCGCGTAGCCATAAGCCCTTCATCGCCATCAACTGCGGCGCTATCCCAGAGTCTCTGGCCGAGGCAGAGCTGTTCGGCGCCGAGAAGGGGGCCTACACGGGGGCCAATACCCAGAAGATAGGTAAGCTAGAAGCGGCCGATGGCGGCACCGTTTTTCTCGATGAGATAGGCGAATTGCCCCTGCTGCAACAGACCAAGTTGCTGCGTTTCTTGCAGGAGGGGGTGATATCCCGTCTCGGGCAGAACAGTGAGATCAAGCTGGATGTCAGGGTAATCGCCGCGACCCATAGGGACCTGCAGCAGGAGGTGGCCGAAGGGCGTTTTCGCGAGGATCTCTATTACCGTCTCAACGTGGTGCCTATCCATATGCCGGCGCTTAGGGAGCGACCCGAGGATATCGGCCGACTGGTGGAGCACTTTCTTAAACTCCACGCCAATCAATATGGCATGGAGGTGCCCAAGCTAAGCCGGGATACCCTAAAGTCGCTGCTGGACCATAGCTGGCCGGGTAACGTGCGCGAGTTGGCGAATCGCATCGAACGTTTCGTGTTACTCGGCGATGAAGAGGAGATGGTGCAGGAACTCGGCGCCGCGCCGCAGCCGCTGGATACCAGGCGTTTTGTCTTGCCCGAGGCGGGTATCGAGTGGGAGAGTTTCGAGAAAGATTGCCTGCGCCAGGCCTTGGACCGTTTTGAAGGCAATCGCACCAAGGCCGCCAAGTGTTTAGGCCTGAGCTACAAGGCCTTCCTCTATCGATTAGAGAAATATCAGCTGGTCTAGATTAGCTGTGTTGCCGCATTAGCGGCCTGCTGTCGCTCGAGAAGGCTATTGATAGCGTCTATGTCAATTAAAGCGATAGCTCACCAGGCCGCGAGCAACAGCCTGAGTCTCATGCCCCAGCTGCTGGTGGCGCCAGAGGTCTTAAAACGAATTTGCCCTTGCTTGTCGACGATATAGATGGCGGGGAAAACGTTTGCGCCCCAGGCTTGGTGCAGCATCTCCTCATCGCTGATGACGTCAAACTGATAGCCGTGCTCCGCCATGAATTGGTTGATCTCACCATCCGTGCCCGAGGCAACGGCTATGCTGATCACCTTGTGCTGCTCGGAAACGTTACTGACCATGGGGGAGGTGACGCGGCAGACCGGGCACCAGGTGCCCCAGAAATAGACCAGGGTAACTTCCCCCTGCTTAAGTGCAATGGGCTGGCCTTGGATGGTGAAGCCGCTCAGGGGCGGCGCCTCGCCTGAGATCATGTTGCGCTGCTGATAGCTGAGCACCGCAAAGGCAACCAGCACCATTAACGCGGCATCTCTGAGATAGCGATAGCGCTTGCGCCTAGGCCTAACGAACGGCATTAGCTTGCTTGCCAGGCTTTTGAAGGTCGATGACACAGAATTGAACCCTTAGGTTTAGCGCTTCACCGGCTAGAGAAACTCGGGCGGCGTCTGGCGGGTCCAAATGCGGCTGTAGGCCATCAGCTGGGGATAGAAGGTGCGAAAGGCTATCTCTATCTCGGTATCCATCCGCTTAACCGTGTCGATGGCGCCATCGAAAATTTCGGGCTTAGAGACCCTTTTGCTCACCGCCTTGATGGTCTGATTCAGCCCTTCACGGCTTTCATAGGCGATAAGCCAGTTTTCCTGGCGCATGCGAATGATGATATCGCTCAGATTAACAGGCAGCTGCTCGGCGCTGCTGAGCGCTAGGTAAGCCTGCTGGGCAAAGTCGGGCAGGGACAGGTGATGATACTCTTCCCAATATTTGGCCAGCATATGGTCGAAGGCCAGATCGATCAGTATCGGCGCGGCGCGTTGCAGCGTCTTGGGAAAGGCCGCCTTGAGCTCCTTGGTGAGTTCATGGCTATCGGTAAGCGAGTCTATCTGCCTGTGCAGCCAGATCCCCTGTTGCAGGGCTTTGGGATGGTCGGCGATATTGCCCTTGGCAAAATCACCGGCAAGGTTGGCGGCAAGATCGGTTTTACTGTTATCTGCCAGGTGCAGATGAGCCAAAAAGTTCATTAGATAAAGTTAATTGCTTTGTTAAATCACGCTTTTCACGTTATCATGCCAGAAGGTGCGATGAAACCTTTATTCTACGCGACGTTATCTTTAACCGACTGCTCGCTTAGGTATTGGGATCGGCAGGATGTGCACCTATGACTCCTCATATTAATTATCGGTTTAAAGGATCATGGATGATGTGGAACTGGTTAATGAAACGCCTAGGCAAAAAATCTTCCTCTCGACGGCGGCGGGTCGAGGTCGATATCCCCTTCGAACAGCACAGTTATCGAAAAGCCAGCTTAGATCTTCAGGCCAATCTTGTTGTGGCAGACAAGGAGAAGAAGGCCAGCTAAGCTGTGTGTCTTGATCTTATCATCATCTGCCAATAGACTAGCGGCCGATTTATGCTAAGCAGAGACAGACTATGCGCGTTGCCGACTTTTCTTTCGATCTTCCCGATGAGTTGATCGCCCGTTACCCCATGCCTAATCGCACGGCGTCCCGACTATTGACACTCGATGGAAATAGCGGCGCGGTGGCGGACAAGCAATTTACCGATATCCTGGAGATGGTTAACCCTGGCGATCTCATGGTGTTCAACAACACCCGAGTGATCCCGGCGCGCGTCTTCGGTCAGAAGCAAACCGGTGGCAAGCTGGAGATCTTGGTCGAGCGTATGCTGGACGACAAGCGTATTCTGGCTCATGTGCGTAGCTCCAAGTCACCTAAGCCCGGCACCATCATCTGCTTAGATGGCGGCTACGAGATGACCATGCTTGCCCGTCACGACACCCTGTTTGAGCTTGAACTCAATAGCGAGTCCAGCATACTCGAGGTGCTCGAAGAGGTTGGTCATATGCCACTTCCGCCCTATATCGACCGTCCCGATGAGGATGCCGATAAGGAGCGCTATCAGACCGTCTACAACCAGAATCCTGGCGCGGTGGCTGCACCGACTGCGGGTCTGCACTTTGACGATGCTCTGCTCGCCGCGCTGAAAGAGAAAGGGGTAAATGTTGCCTTCGTGACCCTGCATGTGGGCGCGGGCACCTTCCAGCCGGTTAGGGTCGACAGCATCTTAGATCATAAGATGCACTCCGAGTGGGCCGAGGTGCCTCAGGATGTGGTCGATAGCATTAAGGCCACCAAGGCGGCCGGTAAACGCGTCATCGCCGTGGGCACCACCTCGGTGCGCTCATTAGAAAGTGCGGCCAAGGCCAGCGAAGGGGAGCTTAAGGCTTACAGCAACGACACCGACATCTTTATCTACCCAGGTTATGAGTTTCAAATTGTCGATGCCATGGTGACTAACTTCCACCTGCCGGAATCGACCCTCATCATGTTGATCAGTGCCTTTGCCGGCTTCGATGAGGTGAAAAACGCCTATCAGCACGCGATTGCGCAAAAATACCGCTTTTTCAGCTATGGCGATGCCATGTTTGTGACTAAAAAAGCGATCTAAGCGATGATTTTGCTTTAAAATACCCACCCACACTTGAGGTGGGTATTTTTTTAGAGATTTTTATTGATTAGGGTTGATACTGAGTTGTTTGCCCTTATCTCTATTGTTCAGCTGTGTCTGTTTTAATGGCACGAAGAGAGTCAGACTGTTTCTCTGGCGAGGTTAAAAATGAAATTTGAATTAGATACAACCGATGGTCGCGCGCGTCGCGGTCGCTTAGTGTTCGAACGCGGTACGGTAGAGACGCCGGCATTCATGCCTGTGGGCACCTACGGTACGGTTAAAGGGATGACGCCAGAAGAAGTGCGCGCCACGGGCGCCGATATTCTGCTGGGGAACACCTTTCACCTTTGGTTACGTCCTGGTGAAGAGATCATGCGTAAGCATGGCGATCTGCATGACTTCATGAACTGGCAGCGTCCTATCTTAACCGATTCAGGCGGATTCCAGGTATTTAGCCTGGGTGACATTCGTAAGATCACCGAAGAGGGCGTGCATTTCCGCTCGCCAATCAACGGCGAGAAGATCTTCATGGACGCGGAAAAGTCGATGCAGATCCAATACTCGCTGGGCTCAGATGTGGTGATGATCTTCGACGAATGTACGCCATACCCGGCGACCCACGACGAGGCACGTAAATCGATGCAGATGTCGCTGCGTTGGGCACAGCGTTCACGCGATGAGTTTGACCGTTTGGAAAACCCTAACTCCTTGTTCGGGATCATTCAGGGCAGTGTGTATGAAGACCTGCGCGATGAGAGCCTTAAAGGCTTGTTAGAGATAGGATACGACGGTTATGCCGTCGGCGGTTTGGCGGTTGGGGAGCCAAAGGAAGATATGCACCGCATTCTGGAGCATGTCTGCCCACAGATCCCGGCCGATAAGCCGCGTTACTTGATGGGGGTAGGTAAACCGGAGGATCTCGTTGAGGGGGTACGTAGAGGTGTCGACATGTTCGATTGCGTCATGCCGACTCGTAACGCGCGCAACGGCCACCTGTTTACCAGTGAAGGCGTTATCAAGATCCGCAATGCGCGTCATCGTGATGATACTTCACCGCTCGATGCTAAGTGTGACTGCTACACCTGTAAGAACTACTCACGGGCGTATCTGTACCATTTAGATCGTTGTAATGAAATTTTAGGAGCACGTTTAAACACCATTCACAACTTGCGTTACTACCAAATGTTGATGGAAGGTTTGCGTGGTGCTATCGAGACAGGTACATTAGACGCCTTTGTTGAGGAGTTCTATACCAGTCAAGGTCGCGAAGTTCCTAAGTTATCCGATTAATTTTACTGCTAATAAGAAGAGAGAAATATGTTCATTTCAAATGCATACGCAGCCGATGCGCCAGTAGGTGGTGCGGGTGGTACCATGGAACTGGTTTTCATGCTGGTCATTTTCGGTCTGATCTTTTACTTCATGATTTTCCGTCCGCAATCTAAGCGTGTAAAAGAACATAAGAACCTGATGAGCTCGTTGAGCAAGGGTGATGAAGTGCTCACTAGTGGTGGGATCTTGGGTAAGATCGCTAAGATCAGCGATGACAACGATTATGTGTTGCTGACGATCAACGAAACCTCAGAAATCACAATCAAGAAGGATTACATAGCGGCTGTTTTGCCTAAAGGGTCTATTAAGTCACTTTAAGTTGAAAGTTAAGTCACTTTAAGCCAAGAGGGCGATGGTGTGTTAAATAAATACCCAATGTGGAAGAACCTGATGGTGGCGTTGATCATCGCCGTCGGTGCCTTCTACGCAATACCAAATTTATTTGGTGAAGATCACGCGGTGCAAGTCGTGGCCACACGTGGCGCGGAAGTTAATGCTTCGACTCAGAGTGAAGTCACTGACATCCTGTCGGCGAAAGGCATCGCGGTGAAGCGTTCAGAGTTGGAGAACGGTCAGCTATTGGTACGTGTTGCCGATGCAGACCAGCAACTGCTGGCGAAAGAAGCAATTGCCGAGGTACTCGGCGACAAATATATCGTGGCGCTTAACCTGGCCCCGGCTACGCCTCAGTGGCTGGAGTCTATGGGTGGTAGCCCGATGAAGCTGGGTCTGGACCTTCGCGGTGGTGTGCACTTCCTGATGGAAGTGGACATGAGCGAGGCGATCCGTAAGATGACCGAAGCGAAAATTGCCGATTTCAGAACCGATCTTCGTGGTGAAAAAATTCGTTATGCGGGTATTCGCAATACCCCTAAAGGGATTGAGATCAAGTTTCGTGATGCCGAGAATTTAGCCAAGGCAGAACGATTCCTCAAGAGCCGCACTAACGAGATGGTGTTCGTCGATGCGTCGTCTGGTAGCGATTTCATGCTGCTAGCGAACATGAGCGAGATCTACCTCAAGCAAGTGAAAGAGGAAGCGCTGCAGCAGAACATCACCACCTTGCGTAATCGTGTAAACGAGTTGGGTGTTGCCGAGCCTGTGGTTCAGCGCCAAGGCGCGGAGCGCATCATAGTCGAACTACCGGGTGTTCAAGACACGGCCCGCGCCAAGGATATCCTAGGTGCTACCGCGTCTATTGAATTCCACATGGTAGACGAGAAGGCCGATGCGGCGGCGATTGCAGCCGGTCGCGTATCACCAGGTTCGCAGATCTACGATCGCCGCGAGGGCGGTAAAGTGGCCCTGCACAAAGAGGTGATGCTCACCGGTGACCATATCCAGGGCGCACAACCAAGTTTCGATGAATACAGCCGTCCTCAGGTGTCTATTAACCTGGACTCTAAGGGGGGTTCTATCTTCTCCAACGTGACCAAGGACAACATCGGCAAGCCGATGGCGACCCTGTTCATCGAGTATAAAGATAACGGTGCCAAGAATCCTGACGGCAGCGTGAAGATGGATAAGATCGAAGAGGTGATTTCGGTTGCGACCATCCAGGGGCGTCTGGGCCGTAACTTCGTTATTAACGGTCTTGATCACTCTGAAGCGCAAAGCCTTGCCCTCTTGCTACGTGCCGGTGCCTTGATCGCGCCAGTCTCAATTGTCGAAGAACGCACCATTGGTCCTAGCCTGGGTGCGGAGAACATCGACAACGGTCTGCAGGCGATGATCTGGGGTATGGCGGTCGTGTTGATCTTCATGCTGGTCTACTATCGCGGCTTTGGTCTTATCGCTAACCTGGCGCTGACGGCTAACCTAGTAATGGTAGTGGGCGTCATGTCTATGATCCCCGGCGCCGTGCTGACCCTACCGGGTATTGCCGGTATGGTATTGACAGTCGGTATGGCGGTTGACGGTAACGTATTGATTTACGAGCGTATTCGTGAAGAGTTACGTGCAGGACGCAGCGTACAACAGGCGATCCATGAAGGTTATGGCAACGCGTTCTCAACCATTGCCGATGCCAACATCACAACCTTTATGACGGCCTTGATCCTGTTTGCCGTGGGTACGGGTGCCGTGAAAGGCTTCGCCGTGACCCTGATGATAGGTATCGCGACCTCTATGTTCACCGCCATCGTGGGTACTCGCTCGATAGTTAACGCTATCTGGGGCGGTAAGCGCGTGAAGAAACTGTCTATTTAAGGGGACGTTGACCATGTTCGAGATTTTATCAATTAAAGGCACGATCAACTTCCTGCGTCACGCCGTAGCTATCAGTGCGCTATCACTCATCTTGGTGATCGGCTCTCTGGCTTCTCTGGCGATTAATGGAATTAACTGGGGTCTGGATTTCACCGGCGGTACCGTCGTTGAGATGGAGTTTAAGAACCCTGTCGATCTGAATCAGCTGCGCGCAGCCCTGACCTCAGACGAGACAGATGGCGCCGTGGTGCAGAACTTTGGTTCGAGCCGCGACGTGCTCATTCGTCTGCCGGTAAAGGAAGGCGTTAAGAGCGACCTACAGGTTGCGCATGTGATGGAGGCTGCGGCCAAAGTCGATCCTGGTGTAAGCCAGAAGCGTGTCGAGTTTGTTGGTCCTCAGGTGGGTAAAGAGCTCGCCGAGCAGGGCGGCCTAGCCGTCTTGGTGGCGCTGATCTGTATCCTTATCTACGTCTCTTTCCGTTTCGAATGGCGTCTGGCGCTCGGTTCGGTGGCGGCATTGGCGCACGACGTGATCATCACGCTTGGTGTGTTCTCGCTGTTCCAGCTGGAGTTCGATCTGACGGTGCTGGCGGGTGTGCTGACGGTAGTAGGTTACTCGCTCAACGATACTATCGTTGTGTTTGACCGTATCCGTGAAAACTTCCTCAAGATGCGTAAGGGCACCCCTGAAGAGGTGGTAAACAACTCTATTACCCAAACCATGAGCCGTACCATCATCACCACAGGTACGACCCTGGTGGTGGTTGTGGCCCTGTTCCTCAAGGGCGGCACCATGATCCACGGCTTCGCGACAGCCTTGCTGATGGGTATCTTCGTGGGTACCTTCTCCTCTATCTATGTGGCGAGTTTCCTGGCGGTCAAGCTGGGGATCAACCGCGAGCATATGATGCCTGTGGAGATCGAAAAAGAGGGCGCGGATCAGGATGCATTGATGCCGTAGGCACATGCTGCCCGACCAGTGTCATGAAAAAGCCACGATTTCGTGGCTTTTTTATTGCCAATTTGGCCGGATCCCGACTCGACAAAATGTAAGTTTTAAGGCTAGGATGTTCAGCGATTAATCAATACACCTGATAATTTGCCAAAAAGAGCAAGCGTTGTAGGGGATAAAGATGGAAGAGCGCAGTAAGTTGGTGGCCGGTGGTAACTTATTACAGGCCCATGCTTGGAAAGGGATGTTGGAGGCCTGCGGTATCGGGGTCGAACTGCGAGGCGAGGCCTTGCTGGGGGGGATCGGCGAGTTGCCGGTCGACTTGCAGGATGTCGAGCTTTGGGTGGCCGAATCGCAATACGAAGATGCCAGGGCGCAGCTTGAGACCCTAAACAGCGAGAGTCCAAAGTGGCAGTGCGTCAAATGCCACGAGATGAATGAAGGTAACTTTGAGCTCTGCTGGCATTGCAGCGCCGAGCGTAGCGAGCAGCTTAGCTAGTAGTGCTTGCCGCTCGCAGAGGCTTACTTTACTCTTGTCTTATCCTTAGTCGAGACAAGTCATTTAATCGATGCAATATTTTCCCATTTTCGCCCAGGCCGATGGGCTGAAGATCCTGATGATAGGCGCAGGCGACGTCGCCAGCCGCAAACTTGAGTTGCTGAGCCGCACCCAGGCCCATATTCGGGTGATCGCCCCAGATGTCTGTGACGCCGTGATGGCCATGGCTAACCAGGGGCAGATCGCCCTGGAGCAGAGATTTGCCGAGCTCGATGACCTCGAAGGGATAGATCTGCTTTATATGGCCACCAGTGACGAGCCTCTCAATCGTCAGTTTGCCCTGCAGGCCAAGGCAATTGGGCTCTGGGTCAATGTAGTCGATGCCCCCAAGCTCTGTAACTTCATCACCCCCGCCATCGTCGACAGGGGCCGCTTACAGGTTGCTATTAGCACCAGTGGCGCCGCCCCCGTGTTTGCCCGCGAGCTTAGGGCACGTTTGGAGACCTGGCTGCCGGCTTCCTTGAGTGAACTGTTCGATTTTATCGCAGGTAAACGCACCGAGGTGCAGCATCGCCTGCCGGCATTTGAGCAGCGTAAGCTGTTCTGGGAGCAGTTCTTCCGCCTCAATGGCGACAGATTCGATGAGCGCTCGGGTAGCTATTTCGAGCAGGCGTTCGGTACGCTTTCGGGTAGCGGCGAGCTCTTGCTGCTAGAGGCCCACACCCCAATCGATCTGCTGCCTCTGGCCGCCGTGCCTATGATGCAGCGTCTCGACTGGCTCTGTAGTGACTTAGCGTTGCCAGAGCGCCTGTCTGAGTTGGTGCGCCGCGACGCCGGGCGTCAGCCCATGTTACCGCTCAGTGAGTTGTCAGCCAGATTAGACAAGGGCGAGCGGGTGATGGTCTACGCTGAAACTGAGACTATAGCTCAGCTGGTGGCCCATTTCCCCATGGCGAAACACCTGCGCCCGGGCGCACTGTAACGCATCTCTTGCTCAAAGGGCGCCTATTTAGGGTAAACTAGGCGCTTTATTCTTAACGACTGAGCATTATGGCGCCCAAAGCAACCGTTTATAAAGTGCAGCTGCAGATTGCCGACATGGATCGTGGCTACTATCAAGATCATTCCCTCACGCTGTCACAACACCCCTCCGAAACCGATGCCCGCATGATGGTCAGGCTGCTCGCCTTTGCCCTGAACGCCAGCGACACCCTGGCCTTTAGCAAGGGGCTGTGCGTCGAGGGTGAGCCCGAGCTGTGGCAGAAATCCTTGAGCGACGAGATAGAGCTGTGGATCGAGTTTGGTCAGAGCGATGAGAAGTGGCTGAGAAAGGCCAGCAGCCGCGCCGATAGGGTGTTGCTCTATACCTATGGCGGCCGCGCCGTGCCTATCTGGTGGCAGCAAAATGAGCAGGCCCTCAGCCGTTATCAGAACCTTGCTGTGTGGAACCTACCCGAAGAGCAGGTGAAGGCAATGGGCGAGATGGTCAGTCGCAACATGAGCCTGCAATACAATATCAGCGAGGGTGAGGTGTGGCTCTCCAACGATAGCGGCAGCGTGCATATTACCCCTGAGCAGCTAAAGGGATAAATCGCTCAGGCGTATAGCGCTAAAAGGATTGGTGTTGAGCGTTAAAAGGATTGGTGTTGTGAGCGACACCGACACAGACATAAAAAAACCAGTCTCGCGACTGGTTTTTTACTTTGGGGATGTTACTGGAGAGAATTAGGCTTCTTCGGGTAACTCTTCTTCGCCGCGGCCCTTAGTCTTCACTATGATGAGTGCGGTAATGACCAAGGTCGATACCACACCGGCAATGGTAGAGACTGTCATAGGTAGGCCAGCACCTAAGGTGGCAGAGTTCAGCAGGAAGCTAATAACCACAGTGGTCATAAACATGGCCGGTACGGTACAGATCCAGTGCAGCTTGTTATGGCGCAGCAGGTAGGCAGAAGCGGTCCAAAGCATCATCACGGCCGTGGTCTGGTTAGCCACACCGAAGTAACGCCAGATCACCCCGAAGTCAACCTGAGTCAGAATCGCACCAATCACAAACAGTGGGATAGCCAGAACCAGACGCTTAGGCAATGCAGTCTGTGGCATCTTGAAGAACTCAGACAAGATAAGACGTGCAGAGCGGAATGCGGTATCGCCAGAGGTGATAGGGAGAACAATCACACCTAGGATAGCCATGAATCCACCCACAGCGCCTAGCAGGCCTGTAGAAGCTTCATACACAACGTTTGCAGGGTTGCCCGCCATGCCGGCATTCAGGCCTTCTACACCGCCGAAGAATGACAGTGCGATAGCACACCAGATCAGGGCGATAATACCTTCACCTATCATGGCACCGTAGAACACGAAGCGGCCGTTAGATTCATTCTCGACGCAGCGAGCCATCAGCGGGGACTGAGTGGCGTGGAAGCCAGATACGGCGCCACAGGCGATGGTGATGAACAGGGCAGGCCAGAGTGGCATGTCGTTAGGGTTCAGGTTAGACAGGAAGTCACCGGCGCTGAAACCTGGCAGCAATGTGTGCTCGCTAGAGACGATCAGTGCTATGGTCAGACCCACAGACATGAACAGCAGCAGGGCGCCGAAGAAGGGATAGAGGCGACCAATGATTTTGTCGACCGGCACGATAGTGGCGATCAGATAGTAGGTGAAGATGATGCCGAGGAACAGGCTAACGTCCCAACCGGTTAACTTACCGAGGAGGCCAGCTGGCGCCGAGATGAAGACCACGCCCACAAGCAGTAGGAGTATGATGGCAAACACGTTCATGAAGTGCTTGGCGCTGTTGCCCAGGTACTTACCGGCAAGGTTTGGCACAGACTGGCCATTGTTACGCACCGACAGCATGCCAGAGAAGTAGTCATGCACCGCACCGGCGAAGATACAACCGATCACGATCCACAGCATGGCGGCGGGACCATAGAGGGCACCTAAGATAGGGCCGAAGATGGGGCCGACGCCAGCAATGTTCAGCAGCTGGATCAGATAAACCTTACCTTTTGACATAGGCACATAGTCGACGCCGTCTGTCTTGGTAAAGGCGGGGGTTTGGCGAGCGGTATTGATACCGAACACCTTCTCAACAAACTTACCGTAGATGAAGTATCCGCCGAGTAGCAGGCCGACACACATTAGAAACCACATCATAATTAGTACTCCCATTTAAAGTTAACAAGAGTGTAACCTGTCGGCAATTTAAGGAAACCGACATTTAGGTGAGTGGTCGAATAAGCAGATTAAGCGGTAAAATCGAGCCAGTAACTGTATTAGTGAAAGCCGAAGAGCTGTTTTATCGGTTTCAGGAAGCGGCGGGAGACGGGAACCGTCTTCCCCGAGTGGGTCAGGACCTCGGCGCCGTTTTCTAAGATAACTATCTCGCTGATCGCCTGGGGCGAGACCAGATACTGCTTATGGCAGCGTACCAGATCTGTCTTCTCCTCCAGCACCTTGAGAGTTAGATGGGTGTGCACCTGCTCCTGTGCCGTGGTGACATGAATGCCGCTGAGATCGCTAAAGGCAAACTCCACCTCTTCGACGTTGATCACCTTGAGACGGTTACCGCAGTAGCAGGGGACATGTTCGAGCATCGTTGGCAACACGGCATCGAGTGGCACTTGGTGCAGGTCTCTGCGCACCCTGGATATAGTGGTGGCCAGGCGCGCCTCGTCCACGGGTTTGAGCAGATAGTCGAAGGCATGATTGTCGAAGGCCTTGATGGCGTATTCATCGAAGGCGGTGACAAACACGACCCTGGGCATGCTGTCGGGATCCAACATGGCCACCATCTCGAGCCCGCTTATCTTGGGCATCTGAATATCGACGAAGATCAGCTGCGGCTTGAGCTTGCCTATGGCCTGCATCCCCTCGATGGCGTTACTGCATTGGCCTATCACCTCGAGATCGGGATAGGCTTGAAGTTGGTCGTTGAGGGCTTCGCGGGCAAAGGGTTCATCATCGATAATTAAGCAAGTGATCACGCTGTGGGTTCCGTTTGTGCCACATCATTTAGCGGCAGGGTAATAATGACTTGAGTAAAACGGTCCTTCTCGCAGTTGATCTTAACGCCATAGTGGGGGCCAAATAGGCTCTGGATCCGCTTATGGACGATGGACATACCTAATCCTGAGGTGTCTGCATTGAGCTCTTCTCGATACAGACCTGCATTATCTTTTACTTCCAATATTAATAAATTTTGCTCGGCTCTGCCACTGACCCAGATTTCCCCGGGCTCCAGCAGGTGTGAGGTACCATGCTTCACCGCATTCTCTATGATGGGCTGCAGGGTAAAGGCCGGTAGGCGGTACTGATGCAGCGTGGCTGGAATGTCGATATGCACGCTGAGCTTATCGATAAATCTCGCCTTTTCTATGGTGAGATAGGCGTCAATATGTTCCAGCTCGTCGCTGAGGGTCACCAGGCCTGTGGTGCGCTTGAGGTTGATGCGCAAAAACTGCGACAGATGTTGCAGCAGCTGCCTCGCCATCAGGGGATCTTTGCCTATGATGGCGGCGATGGTGTTGAGCGCGTTAAACAGGAAATGGGGATTGACCTGCGCCTGCAGCAGTTTGAGCTCTGCCTGAGTCAGCAGGCTCTGTTGCAGCTCGTAGCGACCATAGAGGATCTGGTTACTCATCAGCCTGGCGATCCCTTCACCCAGCGTGCGGTTGATGTTGAGAAACAGCTTATTCTTAGGCTCATAGAGCTTGATGGTGCCTATCACTTCAGACTCGCACCTCAATGGGATCACCAAACTGGAGCCGAGGCGACACTGAGGCGAGATTGAGCAGGCATAGGGGGTCTCCACACCGTCGGCGAACATGACGCAGTTCTGCTCTATGGCATCTTGGGTGATCTTAGATGAGATGGGCGTGCCGGGAATATGATGGTCGTCACCGATGCCGATGAAGGCCAGTAGCTTCTCCCTGTCGGTGATCGCCACCGCGCCGACATTGGTCTCCTCTAAGATGATCTGCGCCACCTTAGTGCTGCCCTCCTGATCGAACCCCTTGGAGAGGATCCCCACGCTGCGCTCGGCAATCTTAAGTGCCTTGGTGGAGAAGGCTGAGGAGAGCTTGTCGAACATGGTCTTCTGATCCCGCACCATGCTCATGAAGAGGGCGGCGCCGATGGAGTTGACCGTCAACATGGGCAGGGCTATCTGTTTCACCAGGGCTAGGGCCTCGCCATAGGGTTTGGCGATGGCCAGGATCAGCGCCATCTGTAACATCTCGGCGGAGAAGGTGACCAGGGCGACCAGCAGCGGCGCATAGACCATCTCGCTGCGGTTTTGCTTACGCAGGTAATAGCCGACTATGCCCGCCGATAGGCCCTCTAACGTGGTGGAGATGGCACAGGCCAAGTCGGTAAAGCCGCCCATGCTGTATCTGTGCAGGCCGCCGGTTAGGCCCACCAAAAAGCCGGTAACCGGTCCGCCTAACAGGCCGCCGAGCACGGCGCCCATGGCGCGGGTATTGGCGATGGCATCGTTGGTCTGCTCGCCAAAATAGGTGGCCATGATGCAGAAACCCGAGAAGATAAGATAGATGTAGATCTTATGAGGCAGACGGGTTGCCGTCTCGGCAAATAGCTTAAACAGTGGCGTCTTACTCAGCAGGTACACTATGACCAGGTAGAGGCACATCTGTTGGGTGAGCAGGAGGATTAAAGGCATAGAAACTTGGGTACTCGTGTGGGAGAGGCCTTAGTGATCCTCAGCATAGCACTGGCGCTGGTTTTAGGACAAGGGCGGGCTTTGGGCTCGGGATCAAAGTTTCTGCTACCGAGATAGGTTATAAAGAGATATCTATTTTATATCTTTTAGGAAGAGTATGTCAGATTCAATTCATGGCCATCAGGTGATGGAACTTATGTTGTCCCTGGGCCGCGCAATATCTAAGGGGGAGCTGACTCAGCTCATGCATAAGGAGTTTGGTGAGCAGGCTCGTTATCATACTTGCTCGGCCAGCGAGATGGACGCCCAGGAGCTGATCGCGTTTCTCGAGCGTAAGGGTAAGTTTACCGAGTCGGCCGAAGGGATAGCCACCGCAGCCGATCGTATCTGTAATCACTAACGACTTGTCATCAACGACTTGTCATCAACTAATAGCCACTAACGAATAGCCCCTACGGATGACTAGTCTTGGCTGAGCTCTATTAGCACCTCTAGCTCGGCCTTGGATTTTCTGGCGAACTCGGTGATCATCATACGGATCAGCCGAGACTTGGCGACCTTGCTCTCCTTCGCCAGCGTATTGAGCTGGGCTATGCTGGTCTCGGTCAGGGTGAAGGTGGCGTGGCGAAAGATGCGACTCGCCTGTTTCTTCTGATTGACCGTGGTGTTGGTTTTGCGCGATTTCTTGACGCGATTGGCAAGGCTCGGCTGACCAAACGCATAGTTGTTGGCATCCTCGATAAAATCTTCAACCGACAATTTCTTGCGAGGTTTGGATTTACGACGTTTAAGATCAGTTAAGCTCATAGGAATTTTCTGGTGGTATCGCAAACAGTTCATCGGCGATAGCACGTATCTCGGCGGCGGCTTTTCCATCCGGTTCGATTTCGATGACCGACGATCCCTGTTCTTCACTGTCATCGTAGACGTTGCGGCTAAAGGTTACCGCGTCCAATACCCTCAGCCCAAATGACTCAACCACCTCTTTGGCCTCCAATATGCGTTTATATTGGCTGGGCAGCGCAGGGCATTGCGTCATCACCACGGTTGCAACCATCTTAGGGTTAACCATCTTACAGGTGCTGAGCATATCTTCCATATGGGGGAGGGTCTTGAGATCGCGCCGCTTGGGCCTGAGTGGCAGCACCACATAGGTGGCTACCGACATGGCCGCACGCATCGCCAGGTTATCCTGACCGCCACAGTCGACGATCACATAGTCAAACCTTTGGTCCAACCCAAGCAGATCATTACGAATTTTACCGTACAGTTGGATACAGTTGATCGCAGGCAGGCTGGCATCTTCGTTACGGGCCTGGATCCAGTCTGAGGTGGTGCGCTGGGGATCACAGTCGACCATCAATACGTTGGCATTGAATTTTTGAGTGATATGTACGGCGATATTCTGGGCCAGGCAACTCTTGCCCGCGCCGCCTTTCTCACCCCCAACAAGCAGAATCATAGCGTGTCTCCCTCAAGCATTGGCACTGATTTATGTCGCAGAACTTGTGCTGTTTAGTATAGAACAGAGTTATGGATACTGCCTGAACTCCCGTTTTTAGTTCACTGAAAAGCCTAAATAATTTGCATCGCAACCTGGAAACGGTGCGGGGCACATTCGCTGCAGCGACACACCTGAGCCTTGATGCTGTTTTGTTTATCTGTGTTGGGATTGAAGGTAACGGTGAGCAGCTCGCCCAGGGTAAAGGCCTGCTTGTATTCAATCAGCACACCACGACGTGCCAGATCCATACAGATAGCATCATCTGTGTGCACCACGCCTAAGCCATCTGTCCATGAGATCTGTATGCGTTCGGCTTCCATGTCAACCCGCAGGGATTGACGGCGTTCTTCAAAATCTTCGTGGCTTTGATCCATCAGAGTATTCCTTGCTGTTAGAGATAGGGGTAAAGCCTTTTAAACGTAGCACAGTTTATGAGGGAAATAATAGTTATAACAACATGAATAACGGTTAGTTATTTGCAGGCGAGCTGATGGGGTAAACCGGCTAGTGAGGAGCGATGAGGAGTGAATAGGCGCACAGTGACGCTTGAGGGATTTACGTGTGTCGGCCGAGTCAGGCATTTTGTGATAAGAGGGGCGGCACTTACCGTCTTAATAGCATACCGTCTTAATAGCTTACCGCCCCATAACTTGCTGGCCATTGCCAGCCTAGAGCTCACTGGCTCTTAAACAGGCTAGTGGTCGTCCTCTTTGCGCGGATAGGGGAGTTTTAGCTGACCCCAGCGGATCACGATAACCGTGCTGGCAAGCACCAGGGTAGATACTGAGATAGCCAGAATGCGCCAGTCTTCCATTCCCTTCATATCCAATATCAGATAACGGGCCAGGGCGACGATGGCGATATAGAGCGGCATCCGCACCGGCAACTTACCCGACTCGGCGTAGTTGGCCACCATGGCCAGCACCTCAAGATAGATGAAGAGTAGCAGTAGATCCGCCAGTGCCACCTCTCCCATCTTGATGATGTGCGCTATCTCTTGCCCTATGGCCACTATGGTGGCGATGGCGATGATAATTAAAACAAAATGTTCTATTGCTTTGAGGCTTTTAGAGCCATATTGCGTGTAGAGTTTTCCCATAAATAGCGCTCAATTGTGTTTTTATAGATGGTAACAAGTATTGAGCGCTACGCCAGCGTCTGGGTGTGATGCTTTTCACAATCTGACGCTTTAGCCTCTGTTAGGCGCCTAGCCCGGTCTGCCATCTACCCTTGGCGTGAGCAAAATGGGGGCATAGCAGATAACGAAGGTGCCAAAGGCGAAAATCCAGGCGACCAGTGCGATGGTTAGCCAGAGCATAAACTGCGCCGGGAACAGGCTGGCCAAGACCCGGGTGATGGTCGAGATAAGGATCAGCGCAAAAGCACCCGTCATCACCTTAGGTGGCAAGAGGTTGCGACCCGTGTGACCTAGCGAGACTCTGGCCATCATCGCCAGGATCATGCCGCCGAGTCCCCCCACCGTCATGGCATGCAGACCGGCGGAGACGCTGGCGCCCACAGCGATCAGCAGCAGACCCACAGGGATGCAGAGATAGCTCAGATGTAGCGACCAGAGCAGTGGCACGCCAAAGGTAGACTGCACGCCCCAGCGGGACCAGCGCACCAGTAGGGTGATCCCGGCCACGGCGGCGCAGAGCATTATTGCAAGAGACTGACCGATAAGCATGGCGATAAAGAGTGCCATCAGGCTGACGAAGGTGAGCTTTTCCAGCCAGGAGATGTTGTCCAGTCGCTGCCACTGTGTGGCTCTGTCGGTGAAGAAGGGGATCACCCGACCGCCGATGAGGGCCACTATGGTCACCATCAAGATGGTGGCGCCGTGAAACGCATGGGACACCAGCAGGCTGTTTTGGCTGCTGACGCCGTAGTAACTCAGGGCGTTGGCTACCGTCAGCAGGAGGAGAATGGGGATGAAGGCAAAGTTGCGCCACTGCCTGACGGCAATCACCTGTCTCGCCAGTACCAGCGCGGCCGCCGGAGCGAAAAGCAGATCCAGCATGGCGACCACCTCAAATGTGCCCCATTGATTGTTTGCCAGCAAGATGCGCGGCGCCAGCCATAGCAGGAAGAGGGCGCCTAGCGGCCAGCCCTTGATGCTCTTCTGGCCGGTCCAGGTCTGGGCGGCGGTTAACAGGAAGCCGGCGACAATCGCCATTACGAAGCCGAATAGCATCTCATGGCCATGCCACCATAGCGGATTTCCATGGGGCGTGAAGCCGAGACGACCGGTGAGAAAGCTTCCCCACAGCGCCAGGGCGACCAGGCTGAACAGGGCGCCAAACAGGAAGAAGGGACGAAATCCCAAACGCAGCAGGGCGAGTTTGGGTTGGAGATGGGCGGGTTCGTCTATGTTAAGCATACGCGTCTCATTAAATATCCGAGTAATTATGTCAGATATTATAAGGTGTAATTTATATGCATGTAAATAAGCGCAGCTTGCTTTTAATGAATGTCGATTGAATCAGGGCAGCGGCTTTGAATGAAGGTGGCTTCTTCATCTGGGACGGTAATTTCGCGTGGTGGCTTTTAACAAGGCGCACTCTTGAGGAAAGCTTACGGCAACTAACAGTTGAACGTAGGACAGACATAGAGAAAAGCGCTACTCATAGACAGAAACAAAATCTATTAACAGATGTCTTAATTTTCAGGCAAAAAAAAACCGCCATGAAGGCGGTCTTTAGCGTGCGATGCTGTTTAATCCGGGGATTAACGCTTTAGGGCATCGCTCAGCAGAGGGCGGAAGCTCTTCACCATGGCAACAGTCGCCTTAGGGCTACCAGCGATGATGTTGCCTGAACCCATGTAGCCATGGTTACCGGTAAAGTCGGTAACGGTACCGCCGGCTTCACGGACGATCAGATCGCCAGCGGCTATATCCCAAGGCTTGAGACCGATCTCGAAGAAGGCGTCCATACGACCCGCTGCTACGTAAGCCAGATCCAGGGCGGCTGAACCTGCACGGCGCAGATCGGCACATTGGCTAAAGGTAGAAGCAAAAAGTTTCATGTAAGTTTCAGTGTGTTGCTTCGCCTTGAAGGGGAAACCTGTACCCACGATGGCCTCATCAAGATCGCTCGCCTTGCTTACGCGAATACGGAAATCGTTTAGCTTGGCGCCTTTACCGCGCACAGCAGTGAACAGCTCGTCACGAACAGGATCGTAGACGACGGCAACTTCTGTCTTGCCTTTGTGTTGTACGGCGATAGATACCGCGAAATGAGGGATGCCTCTAACAAAGTTGTTAGTGCCATCCAGAGGATCGACAATCCACATGTAGTCGCTGTTTTGACCCTTGTTCTCACCATTTTCTTCACCAACTATGGTGTGGTCCGGGTACGACTTGCGGATTTGATATGTAATGGCAGCTTCTGCTTCTTTATCTACGTTAGTCACGTAGTCATTGATACCTTTTGCGCTAACTTCTACACGGTCGAGTTCGGTATAGGCACGCATAATTGTTTGGCCGGCGGCGCGAGCGGCGCGCACGGCGATGGTCTGCATCGGATGCATTACAATCCCCTGGATGTTAAAGAACAGATATAAATAATCGGCGCGTATTATACGCTTTTCAATCGTTATATCAAATATAGATTTTTATATTAAGGGATCCCCTTGCGCTGTGATACCATCAATCCACTGTTCTATAGAAAGAAATCAAACTTGTTTCATGCTTAGCAATATTCGTGTCGTTCTCGTAGGAACCACTCATCCAGGTAATATAGGTTCAACCGCCCGTGCCATGAAAACCATGGGCCTTTCCACGCTTTATCTCGCCGAGCCCAAGGTGGCACCCGATGGCCAGTCTGTAGCCCTTGCCGCCGGGGCGTCGGATATCCTTAAACATGCGGTGACCGTCGATTGTCTGGAAGATGCCATCGCAGACTGCAGCCTGGTGATCGCCACCAGTGCTCGCAGCCGCACCCTGGACTGGCCCATGTTGGATCCCCGCCAGGCGGGTGAGAAACTCGCCGGCGCCGCCGTTAACGGCCCAGTAGCCATCGTCTTTGGCCGCGAGAGTAACGGTCTGAGCAACGACGAACTGCAAAAGTGCAACTATCATGTGACCATACCGGCCAATCCTGAGTACACCTCGCTTAATCTGGCCCAGGCGGTGCAGATCATCTGTTATGAGGCGCGTGTTGCGCACCTCGCCATGGATCCCGAGACGGTAGAAGAGCAGGCGTATCCCCTGGCCAAGGAGCAGGAAAACTTCTTCGTTCACCTGGAGAAGACCCTGTTGTCGACCGGATTTATCATCAAGCAACATCCGGGGCAGGTGATGACTAAGCTCAGACGCCTCTTTAGCCGGGCGAGAATCGAGAGTCAGGAGATGAATATTCTCCGCGGTATCCTGACCTCGGTGGATAAGAAGGTTGAATTGGCACAGCAGGCCACACAAGACGCACAGTCAACGAAGGAATAATAGAGCCATGGGCGTGATTTCCAGAATTAAAGATGACATAGCCTCCATCTATCACAGAGACCCGGCGGCAAACGGTACCCTAGAGATCCTGCTCAACTACCCTGGTATGCAGGCGATTTGGATCCACCGTGTCAGCCATAAGCTTTGGAAGGCCAAGTGGTGTCTCACCGCACGCATGATCTCTACCTTCTCCCGTTGGCTGACCGGGGTGGAGATCCATCCTGGTGCCACCATAGGCGACCGTTTCTTCATCGACCACGGTATGGGCGTGGTGATAGGTGAGACTGCCGAGATAGGCAACGATTGTACCCTTTACCATGGTGTCACCCTGGGAGGAACGACCTGGCAGGCGGGCAAACGTCACCCGACCCTGGGCAACAATGTAGTAGTGGGCGCCGGCGCCAAGATCTTGGGGCCGATCACCATGCATGATGGGGCGCGTGTCGGCTCTAACTCTGTGGTGGTCAAAGAGGTGCCAAAAGATACCACTGTGGTGGGGATCCCTGCCCGTGAGGTGGCCAGGCCCAGCGAAGAGGCCAAGGAGCATGTTCAGCGCCGCACCGAGATGGCCAAGAAATATGGCTTCGATGCCTACGCGGTATCGCCCGATAATCCGGACCCTGTGGCCAATGCCATCGGCAAGATGCTGGATCATATGCACCTGATGGATTCTAAGGTGCAAGAGGTGTGTCAGGCCGTGCAGAGCATGGGCGGCAGCGTCTGTACCGAGCGCCTTCCCGAGCTTGAAGTGGGTGAATTTAGCGACGCCGAGCAGGCCGCGGCCGAGAAGCGCCAGCAGGCGATAGATGAGTTTGATCCCATTATTTGATAAAGAGTGAGATTTATTGCCCTCTGAGCGTTGAATCTTTGCCTTGAAACAGGTTAAATACCCCAGCAACGAAGCAGGGTATTTCCTGTTTCCGATAACGTCCTTAATACCTGACTAATCTGCTAGGTTTTATACTTGACTAAAACAGTCAAGTATGGTTGAATTGACCTAAGCATTTTAGAGAGCAGTGGTAGCTATGAAACTAACTTCAAAAGGTCGGTATGCGGTAACGGCAATGTTAGACGTTGCAATGCATTCTACTTCTGGCCCGGTCCCATTAGCTGACATCTCCGAGCGTCAGGGAATCTCCCTTTCCTATCTTGAACAACTCTTCGCTAAATTACGTAAGCATGGTTTAGTCTCCAGCGTCAGAGGACCCGGTGGCGGTTATCGTCTCGGTTTCGACGCGAGCGACATCTCCGTGGGCATGGTGGTTAGGGCGGTAGATGAGTCGGTCGACGCCACACGTTGTCAAGGTTTGGGAAATTGTCAGAGCGGCACCCGATGTTTAACCCATTCGCTCTGGGGCGATTTGAGCAAACAGATTTCAGATTTTTTAAATGGCATTAGCCTTGCGGGTCTGATGAACAAGCGAGATGTGCAATTTATCTCAATCAAGCAAGACAAGATGCAACAGGAACAAAGGGTAACCCTGTAAGTTAACTTTGTTATTAATTATTACTATATGTACGTGGTTAAGTGGTCGCGCCATGACTACTCAGTACGGAGTGTGAGATGAAGCTTCCTATTTATTTAGATTACGCTGCTACGACGCCGGTCGATCCGCGCGTGGCAGAGAAAATGATGCAATACATGACGATGGACGGGATTTTTGGTAACCCCGCTTCACGTTCTCACCGTTACGGCTGGCAGGCCGAAGAGGCGGTGGATATCGCCCGTAACCAGGTCGCCGAGCTGATCAACGCCGATCCACGCGAGATCGTTTTCACCTCGGGTGCTACCGAGTCTGACAACCTGGCCATCAAGGGTGTTGCGCATTTTTATCATAAGAAAGGCAAGCACATCATCACCAGCAAGACAGAACATAAGGCTGTGCTGGACACCTGTCGTCAGCTAGAGCGTGAAGGCTTCGAGGTGACTTACCTTGAGCCTGAGTCAAACGGCATCATCCCTATCGAGAAGCTCGAAGCGGCGATGCGTGAAGACACCATACTGCTCAGCCTGATGCATGTTAACAACGAGATAGGCGTGATCCATGATATCGACGCCATCGGCGAGCTATGCCGTGCCAAGAAGGTGATCTTCCACGTGGATGCTGCTCAGAGTGCCGGCAAGCTACCTATCGACCTGCAACAGAGCAAGGTCGACCTCATGTCTATCTCGGCGCACAAGATGTACGGCCCTAAAGGCATTGGCGCCCTGTATGTCCGTCGTAAGCCACGTATTCGTCTGGAAGCGACCATGCACGGTGGTGGACACGAGCGTGGCATGCGCAGTGGTACCCTGGCGACTCACCAAATTGTGGGCATGGGGGAAGCGGCGGCGATTGCCAAGTCCGACATGGAAAGCGATAACGCCCGTATCCGTCGTCTGCGCGACAGACTGTGGGACGGCATCAAGCATATCGAAGAAACCTATATCAACGGTGATGCAGAGCAAAGATACTGCGGCAGCCTGAACGTCAGCTTTAACTTCGTCGAAGGTGAGTCTTTGATGATGGCGCTGAAAGATCTGGCGGTCTCTTCTGGTTCTGCCTGTACCTCAGCAAGTTTAGAGCCTAGCTATGTGCTTCGTGCATTAGGATTAGACGATGAAATGGCGCACAGCTCAATCCGTTTCTCTATTGGTCGTTTCACGACTGAAGAGGAGATTGACCATGCGATCGAGACCATTACCAAGTCTATCGGTCAGTTGAGAGAGATGTCTCCATTGTGGGAGATGTTTAAAGATGGTGTTGACTTGTCAACAGTGCAGTGGGCACACCATTAATCCGGCCGATAAACGAATAGAGATTGGAGCAGAATCATGGCTTACAGTGAAAAAGTAATAGATCATTATGAGAACCCGCGTAACGTAGGTTCATTCGACAAGAACGACCCTTCAGTGGTTACCGGTATGGTAGGTGCGCCTGCCTGTGGTGACGTTATGAAGCTTCAGCTGAAGATCGACGACAACGGTATCATCGAAGATGCCAAGTTCAAGACTTACGGCTGTGGTAGCGCTATCGCGTCAAGCTCTCTGGTCACCGAGTGGGTGAAGGGCAAGACGATTGAAGAAGCGCAAGCGATTAAAAATACGGATATTGCTGAAGAGCTTGCCCTACCGCCTGTGAAAATTCACTGCTCAATCTTGGCTGAAGACGCCATCAAGGCAGCGTTAGACGAGTACAAGGCTAAGCACGAAAAGTAATAGTCGGAGTAATAATGGCAATAACGATGACACCGGCGGCGGCCGATCGAGTAAGAAGCTTCTTGGCCAACCGCGGTAAAGGTATCGGATTACGTTTGGGACTGAAGACGTCCGGCTGCTCCGGCATGGCGTACGTGCTGGAGTTCGTCGACGAACTCAACGACGACGATGAAGTTTATGAGATCGATGGGGTGAAAATCATCATCGATGCCAAGAGCTTCATCTACCTGCAAGGGATCGAGTTAGATTTCGTCAAAGAGGGACTCAACGAGGGCTTCCAGTTCAACAACCCCAATGCAAAAGGGGAGTGTGGCTGCGGCGAGAGCTTCACCGTTTAGAGCGAATCGAGATACATGAACTATTTTGAGTTGTTTAGTTTATCGCCATCGTTTGAGCTAGATACCGCTGTGCTTTCAGAGCGGTATCGCGAACTGCAGCGTGCGGTGCACCCTGACAAGTTTGCCAATGCCAGCGAGCAGGACAAGCGCCTGGCGGTGCAGCACACCGCCCAGGTCAACGATGGTTATAACACCCTGAAACATCCCATCTCGCGCGCCGAGCACATGCTCTGCCTCAAGGGAATCGACCTCAGCCACGAATCCACCACGGTTAAAGACACAATGTTTTTAATGCAGCAGATGGAGTGGCGCGAGGCGCTGGAGGAGATTGCCGATAGTGACGATCCCGACGAGGCTATCGAGCACTTGCATCAATCCTTTGGCGAGTATCGCAGCGACATCACGGCGCAGCTCGCGCAAAAGATAGGCAGTGAAGAGGCTTCAGTCCTGGAGCAGGCCGCCGACCTGGTGCGTAAACTCAAGTTTATGGATAAGTTGCAGGCGGAACTCGAGCGAGCCGAAGACGCTCTCTATTAAGCGCGAATGTTTTTTATGGCTCTGTCGTCGATTACGGTCGACTGAGCCTTTATTTTTTTAAGTTGGAAAGATATGGCACTTTTGCAGATCGCTGAACCCGGACAGAGCGCCGCACCGCACCAGCACAGGCTGGCGGTAGGCATTGACTTAGGTACGACCAACTCACTAGTGGCGGCCGTGCGCAGCGGCGTAGCCGATACCCTGGCCGATGAATCCGGCCGTCATGCCCTGGCTTCCGTTGTGCGTTACAGTGAAGACGGAGTTCAGGTTGGCGTGGATGCCGAGCGTTTCTCCGCCCAGGACCCGCTCAATACCGTGGTCTCTGTGAAGCGTTTCATGGGCCGCAGCCTGAGTGATATTCAGGCCAAGGACGCCTCGTTACCTTATCATTTCTCTGCCAGCGAAAATGGCCTGCCACTGTTCAACACTCAGGCGGGGCAGTTTAACCCCATTCAGATCTCTGCCGACATCCTAAGGCCGCTAGTGGATCGCGCCGAGAAGACCCTTGGTGGTTCCCTAGAAGGCGTAGTGATCACTGTGCCAGCCTATTTCGATGACGCTCAGCGTCAGGGCACCAAAGAGGCGGCAAACCTGCTTGGTGTCAAGGTGCTGCGTCTGCTCAACGAACCGACGGCGGCGGCCATCGCCTATGGTCTGGACTCAGGCCAGGAAGGGGTGATTGCCATCTATGATCTGGGCGGCGGCACCTTCGATATCTCTATCCTGCGCCTGAACAAAGGCGTGTTTGAGGTTCTGGCGACCGGCGGCGACTCGGCGCTGGGTGGTGATGACTTCGACCACGCCCTGGCCGAACATCTGCAGAGTAGCTGGCAACTGACCAGCCTCACTGCCAGTGAGCGCCGCGCACTTTTAATCGAGAGTCGCCGCGTGAAAGAGGCCCTGACCGAACAGGCAAGTGTGACCGCGAGTCTGACCCTGGAGCAGGGCAACGTTCACGAACAAGTTGTCGACAAGGCGCAGTTTGACGCCTTGATCGAATCTCTGGTGAAGAAGACTATCGCCAGCTGTCGCCGCGCGCTGCGCGATGCGGGGATCAGCAACGATGAAGTGCTGGAAACCGTGATGGTGGGCGGCTCGACCCGCGTGCCTCTGGTGCGTGAGCGCGTCGAAGGCTTCTTCGGTAAGGCGCCGCTGACCTCAATCGATCCTGATCGTGTGGTCGCCATCGGCGCCGCGATTCAGGCTGATATTCTGGTGGGTAACAAGCCAGAATCGGATCTGCTATTGCTGGATGTGATCCCGCTGTCGCTGGGTATCGAAACCATGGGTGGCCTGGTGGAGAAGGTGGTGTCTCGTAACACCACGATTCCGGTCGCCCGCGCCCAGGAGTTCACCACCTTTAAGGATGGTCAGACGGCCATGGCATTTCATGTGGTGCAGGGTGAGCGTGAGCTGGTGGCCGATTGTCGCTCCTTGGCACGCTTTACCCTCAAGGGCATTCCGCCTATGGCAGCCGGCGCGGCGCATATTCGCGTCACCTTCCAGGTCGATGCCGATGGCTTGCTCAGCGTGACCGCCATGGAGAAGTCGTCTGGCGTGCAGGCGAGCATTCAGGTGAAGCCTTCATTCGGTCTGACCGACGAAGAGATCGGCACCATGCTCAAAGATTCGATGGCCCATGCCAAAGAGGATATCGAGCGCCGCATGTTAGCGGAGCAGCAGGTAGAAGCGGCCAGGGTATTAGAGTCCCTGTCGGCGGCGCTGGCCAAAGATGGCGATCTGCTGGACGAAGCGGAAGCGGCGACCATCCAGGCGGGCATGGCCAATTTGGCACAGGTGGCGAGCCAGTCTGATACTGACGCCATCGAGAAGGCAATTGCTGCGCTGGATGATGCCAGCCAGGACTTTGCCGCGAAACGTATGGATAATTCCATTCGATTGGCGCTCAAGGGCCAGTCGGTTGACAATATATAGGTAACAATATGCCTCAGATAGTTTTTTTACCCCATGAAGAGTTATGCCCGGACGGCGCGGTAGTCGAGGCCCAAGTGGGCGAGACTGTGCTGGATGTGGCGCTGCGTAACGGCATCACCATAGAGCACGCCTGTGAGAAATCCTGTGCCTGTACCACTTGTCATGTGATCATCCGTGAAGGCTTCGATGAGCTGGAAGAGAGCGATGAGCTGGAAGATGACATGCTGGATAAGGCCTGGGGCCTCGAGCCTGAGAGCCGTCTGTCGTGCCAGTCTAAGGTACCTGACAGCGATCTGGTGGTAGAGATCCCTAAATACACCATCAACATGGTGAGTGAAGGCTAAGACTGATTAGCGTATTAGCTATCTCAAAGAAAGCCGGTCTATCAGATCGGCTTTTTTGATCCCGCTATCTGCCTAGGGGCTAAACTTAAGGGATAAGCATTTGCGATAGAGGTAAGACAATGAAATGGATAGATTCTCTCGATGTGGCGCTCAGTCTGCTCGAGGCCCATCCCGATGTGGATCCCGCCAAGATCCGCTTTACCGATCTGCGGGAATGGATCCTGGACCTGGATGAGTTTGACGACGACCCAAACCATTGTAACGAACGGATCCTGGAGGCGATTCAGGCCTGCTGGATCAACGAGTACTGAGCCTGTATCGAGGTTTAAAGTCTCGCTTGCTTACTAGCTGGTTTCGATTTGCACATGCCAGTTTGCTAGCCGGATCGCGCCAGCCTAGATGACGGTTTGATGAATGTCTCATTCATCTCGCTATAAAGGTAGGTTTTTCGGATTTAATTTCGTATAATCCGCGCGAATTTTTAAAAACCTGTTTAATGAAGGAAGCTAGACATGGCTATCGAACGTACTTTTTCTATCATCAAGCCTGATGCTGTTGCTAAAAACCACATCGGTGCTATCTACAACCGTTTTGAAACCGCTGGCCTGAAAATCATCGCTTCTAAAATGGTTCACCTAAGCAAAGAACAAGCTGAAGGCTTCTACGCCGAGCACAGCGAGCGTCCTTTCTTCGGCGCACTGGTTGAGTTCATGACTTCTGGTCCTATCATGGTTCAAGTACTGGAAGGCGAAAACGCTGTTCTGGCTAACCGTGAAATCATGGGTGCAACTAACCCTGCTGAAGCGGCTCGTGGCACTCTGCGTGCTGATTTCGCTGACAGCATCGACGAGAACGCCGTTCACGGTTCTGACGCCGTTGCTTCTGCAGAGCGTGAAATCGCTTACTTCTTCAGCGCTGAAGAACTTTGTCCACGTACTCGTTAATTCGAGTCTGATGCAAAACTCTCGAAAAGGAGCCTTAGGGCTCCTTTTTTGTGCCCGAAATTTACTGCAAAAAAATAGTGCGGCAAAATAGTACGGCGAAATAATACGATAAAGTAGCCCTAAGTAAACTGTGAAGAGAAGTCGATGAAAATTGTAGCCGATGAAAACATGCCCTATGTCGAAGCCCTGTTTGCCGATCTTGGTGAGGTGGTGATGGTCGATGGCCGCACCCTGACCCAGGCTCAGGTAAAAGATGCCGATGTGCTGCTAGTGCGCTCCGTCACTAAGGTGAATAAGAGCCTACTGGACGGCTGCGACAAGCTCTCCTTTGTGGGCAGCGCCACTATAGGCATGGACCATCTGGACTTGGACTATCTTAAGCAGCGCGGCATCTTCTGCACCAATGCACCGGGCTGTAATGCGGTGGCCGTCGGTGAGTACGCCTTCAATGCCATGCTGGAGCTGGCCAGACGCTTTCACAGCCCGCTTAAGGGCAAGACGGTCGGCATAGTCGGCGCGGGTAACACGGGCACGGCGCTGCAAAAGTGTCTGCAGGCTTATGGGGTGAAGACCCTCCTGAACGATCCCTTGCTCGAAGAAGCGGGTGATGCGCGTGAGTTTGTCTCGTTAGATACGCTTATTGAGCGCTGTGATGTGATCTCTTTGCATGTGCCCCTGACTCGAGATGGCGAGCATCCCACCCACTATCTATTTGACAAGGCACGCCTTAACACACTCGGTGAAGGCACCTGGCTGCTGAACTGCTGCCGCGGTGAGGTGATCGATAACCGCGCGCTTCTCGAGGTGAAACAGCGGCGCAGCGATCTCAAGCTGGTGCTCGATGTATGGGAGGGGGAGCCGCTGCCAATGCCTGAGTTGGTGCCACTGGTTGAGATAGCCACCCCACACATAGCCGGCTATAGCCTGGAGGGTAAGGCCCGCGGCACCTTTATGCTATATCAGGCCTTGATGGCGCAGCTGGGCAGGGAGGTCGACAAGTCGCTTGCCAGCCTGTTGCCAGTGCTCTGGAGTCATCAGTTGTCGCCCTTGTCTGTGCCCGATGAAAAGGCCTTGCTCAGCCTGGTGCGACTGGTCTATGACCTACGCGATGACGACGAACTGTTTCGCCAGCGCTTTCAAAATAACAAAGGCTTCGACCTGATGAGAAAAAATCATAAGCATCGACGTGAATTTAGCGCGTTAATGCTAGCCAATACCGCGGGTTCTGATGTAGATTGGTTGCTCGAATTAGGTTTTTCAGGAGTCGGTCTGTAATTATGTCGCAGGAATTTAACGTCGTCGTTTTAGGTGCATCGGGAGCCGTGGGTCAAACAATGATTGAGATCCTCGAAGAGCGCAACTTTCCCGTTGCCAACTTGTATCCTCTGGCCAGTAGTCGTAGTGCGGGCGACACGGTAACTTTCCATGGTAAACAGGTCGAAATTTTAGATGTGGAGACCTTCGATTGGTCTCAGGCGCAGATAGGTTTCTTCTCGGCGGGCGGTGACGTGTCGGCCAAGTGGGCGCCCATCGCCGCCGAACACGGTTGTGTGGTGATCGATAACACCTCGCACTTCCGTTACGACATCGATATCCCTCTGGTCGTTCCCGAGGTGAACCCACAGGCGATCGCCGATTTCCGTAATCGCAACATCATCGCCAACCCGAACTGTTCGACTATCCAGATGCTGGTTGCCCTTAAACCTATCTATGATGCTTACGGGATCTCACGTATCAATGTGGCGACCTACCAGTCGGTATCTGGCTCGGGCAAGCAGGCTATCGAAGAGCTGGCTAATCAGTGCGCCAAACTGCTTCAGGGGCTGCCGGTAGAGCCTACGGCGTACCCTAAGCAGATCGCCTTTAACGTGTTGCCGCAGATCGATAAGTTTATGGACAACGGCTACACCAAAGAAGAGATGAAGATGGTCTGGGAAACCCAGAAGATCTTCGGCGATGACCAGATAGTAGTTAACCCAACCGCGGTACGTGTACCGGTATTCTACGGTCACTCTGAGGCGGTACATATCGAAACCGTGCAGCCGGTGAGCGCCGAGGATGTTAAGGCCGTGTTGCGTGATGCGCCGGGTGTTGAGCTGTTCGAGTCTAACGAAGAGTACCCAACGGCGGTGACTGAGGCGGCAGGAACCGATCCTGTATACGTGGGCCGCGTGCGCGAAGATATCTCTCATCCTAACGGCATCAACCTCTGGGTTGTGTCTGATAACATTAGAAAAGGCGCGGCGCTCAACAGCGTGCAGATCGCCGAAGTCTTGGTCAGAGACTACTACTGATCCCTGGCCCTGACGGGCTAAGTAGCGCATAAGTGGAGAAAAAGCCTGCAGTTTGCAGGCTTTTTTTGTGTGATCACTTGTTTTTGAAATGTGAACAGTAGCAGGCCACCTAAAACTGGTTTATAGTAATCTCAATAAATACAATTGCCTAAAGCACACTGCCAAATGGCAGTCCATCATCGCTTGAAAGGGAAGAATTGATGAACTTTCGCACATCGCATCTTGCTGGTTTGCTAGCCAGCGCTCTGCTTGTTCTCTCGTCGACTTCGGGTCTTTTATCTGCCGCAGAACCTCTCAATATTACCGGCCCAGATGGCGAAAGTCGCCAGACTCTGCGTCAATACGGGCCGACCACGGCATCCGATACCTTCTGGAGTATTGCACAGAAAACCCGTCCCGATGCGAGTGTGACCATCTATCAGGTGATGGCAGCGATTTATGAAGCCAATCCTCATGCGTTTACCAGCGACAACTACAACAGCCTAGAGAAGGGGATGATCCTGCTGATCCCATCTAAAGAGGTGATGCTGGCTATTCCTAAGAGCCTGGCCAAACAGCAGGCAGAGAGTAACGATAAAGGCTGGCGTCAGAAGCCGCAGACGGCAGCAAAGCCTAAGCCGGTAGTGACACAGACTAAACAGGCTCAGGCGTCAGAAGCTAGTCAGCCAGAGATGGTTCAGGCTGATAAGCCTAGCGCCGAGCAGCAGAAGCAGATCGAGGCGTTAACCGCCAAGCTCGAGGCTGAGCAGGCCAAGAACCTGTCGCTCACCGACGAGCTGGCCAGGGCACAGGATAAGTTAAACCTGGGCAACAACGACAGCGAGATGCTGCAGGCTAAGATAGACGAACAAAGCAGCCGAATCGCCGAGCTGGAAGAGGCGCTGCTGGTTCAAAAAGAGCAGAAGGCGCAGCTGAACAGCGAAGTCGAGCAGCTTCGTCAGCAGCTGGCCGCCGCGACCCAACCGGCCAAGCCTAAAGAGGTGGACGACAGCTGGCGCACCATGATGGACAACCCCCTCTATCTCGGTCTGTTCGCTGCCATTCCGGCGCTATTGCTGCTGGTATTGGTATGGTTATTCATCAAGCGTCGCAACAACAAGAGCGAAGCGGTAGAGTCGAGCACGCCCGTAACGCCGCCGATGGACGACAAGCCAGTCGCGCCAGCGCCTGAAGATAGCGAAGAGATGATGGCGGTGCATCTGGATACAGATGATGAGGCCGATTCGCTGGATTCCTTGATGAAGGTCGATGAGACTCAGCTTAAGCCTGAGGCGGATCTGAGTGATGAGCTGCCCCAAGAAGCTGCCGAGATGGTAGTGGATGCGGGTGATGAGCAGGTGATGTCACCGATTGAGGATGAAGGTCAATCACTGGACGATCTCTGGGCCGAGGCCATGGGTGAGCAGGAGCAGGAAGAAGCCAAGACAACTCAGGAAGATGATCTCGATAGCCTGCTTGCCGAACTGGATGCCCCGCAAGAAGCGCCAATCGAAGAGACGCATGTCGAAGAGAAGAGCATCGAAGAAACTGCCTTCGAGGCGCCAACTTTTGAAGAAGAGGCGACCACAGAGACAGATCTCGATGAGTTGCTAGCCGAATTTGAGCAAGAGACGCCAAGCGAAGACGCTAAAGAGGAAGACTTGGATGCGCTGCTGGCGGAGTTTGACCTGCCGGCAGAAACTGCGAACGAAGAGGCTAACGTAGAAGAGATTAAGCCAGAAGAAGCCGTCGAGCCTGAAGCGACAGCAGCGTCCGAGGAAACCTTGGCCGATGAGATCGCTCAGGAGCTTGAAGAGGCGATCGAGGCCAAGGGCGATGAGGGCGATGTCGATGAGACAGATCTCGACGCCTTGCTGGCCGGATTCGATGCCGAGCCGGCAGCCCAAGCGACCGATAGCGAGGATGATGAGATTGCTCGTCAGATCGCCGCCGAGCTTGAGGAGGAAAACGATGAAGTCGAAGAGGCGGATCTTGATGCCTTACTGGCCGAGTTCGAACCTGCTGCATCGACAAGCGAGCCAGAAGCTGAAGTCGCCGATCTTGAGTTCGCCGAGGCTGAAGCTGAGGAGACTGCACCTGAGGAGACAGGGCCAGAACTTGACGTTGCAGCCGAGTTAGCCGCAGAGCAGGAAGAGAGTAAGCCGGCCGGTCATGCGCCGCTCGAGTTCGACCTGGGTGAAGATAAGCCGGCTGTAGAGGCGGAAGCTGAGGAAGAGATTAAGGCCGAAGATGACGGCGAGGTGGATCTCGACGCACTGCTTGCCGATCTCGAATCGGTCGAAGAGGCGGAAGAGCCTAAGGTTGAAAAGGGCGAATCGGGTTTCTTCGGTGATCTCAAGGGGAACAAGCGTAGCAGCGATAATATGCTGGAGTGGGAATCAGCCTTGACCAGCGACGCGCCAAGCACCCAAGAGACGCCGGTTGAGGACGATGACGACGCTATCTCGCTGCAGCTGGACGATGACGATAATCTGACCGTAGATCAGGCCTTGGCTGCCCTGGATGCGGCGGAGAAGAAGCGTCCCGCCAGAGCCGTGCCCGAGCACGACCTGACCGCCTTCCAGCAAGACAACGGCTTTATCGATATCGACAGACTGCTCAATGAGGCCGACGAGGAGCAGCTGGATGTCGATAAGTACAAGGAGCTGGACGTCGACATGGGCGAGCTCGATAGCCTGATGGGCAACGCCGCCATGGTCGATGTGGACGATGAAGAGAATGCGGTGAATGCCAAGCTGGATCTGGCCCGCGCCTATATCGAGATCGACGATATGGACAGCGCCAAGGCGCTGCTTAAAGAGGTCGAGCTGGACGGCAACGAGCGTCAGCAGCAGGAAGCCAAGAAGCTGCTAGACGAGCTCTAATTTATACGAGATTTAGTCTAGAAAAGCGATTTGAAAAACGGTGCTTAGGCGCCGTTTTTTTATGGCGGCGAGCCAGAGCGTTAACTATGGGGGCAGTTAACTCTCCAGTTAACGCGCCATTTACTATCCAGTTAACACCTAGCTTGTGCTAGAATCCGCCGCCTAGCGAACAGATTTATTTATACATGAGTAATTAAACATGAGGACAGGTATTTCATGCGCGTAGCATTAGGTATCGAATATGATGGCAGCCGTTATTTTGGCTGGCAACGTCAGGCCGAGGTGGACTCGGTACAAGCCCAGCTCGAGAGAGCCCTATCTTTCGTTGCCAACGAACCTATTTCGATTCAATGCGCCGGACGTACCGACGCGGGCGTTCATGCCACGGGGCAGGTGGTGCATTTCGAGACCAATGCCGTGCGTAAAGAGAGTGCCTGGACCCTAGGGGTCAATGTCAACCTGCCGGATGATATCGCCGTGCGCTGGGCCAAGGATGTGGATGACGAGTTCCACGCCCGTTTTACCGCCACCGCCCGCCGTTATCGCTACATGATCTATAACCATCAGTTCAGACCCGGCATTCTCCGCTCTGGCGTGAGCCACTATCCGGGGCAGATAGATGAGAGCAAGATGCATGAGGCGGCCCAGTATCTGCTGGGTGAGCAGGACTTTACCAGCTTCCGCGCCATCCAGTGCCAGTCAAACACCCCGTTTCGCTGTGTTCACGAGGTCAATGTGACCCGCCAGGGCATGTATATCTGTGTCGACATCAAGGCCAACGCCTTCTTGCATCACATGGTGCGTAATATCGTTGGCTCCCTGCTCGAGGTGGGCTATGGCCGTCAACCTGTGAGCTGGATTAAAGATCTGCTGGCGCTGAAGGATCGCACTCAGGCGGCGGCGACCGCTAAACCTAACGGCCTCTATCTGGTGGATGTGACCTATCCCGAGCACTATGCCCTGCCTAAACTGGCCCTGGGGCCACTGTTTATGCTCGACTAACCCAAACTAAACATCTGATTACCAAAGATTAAAAAGATTCTGATATGACGCCTGTACCCAACGCACAATCTGGCCTTAACGACTGGCTGAATCATTTGATGGCTATCCATCCCACAGAGATAGATATGGGCCTTGGCCGCGTTGCGGCCGTTGCCAAGGTCATGGGGCTGGACAGCCTCGAGGGCACCAAGGTGGTGACCGTCGCCGGCACCAATGGCAAGGGAACCACCTGCGCCATGATAGAAGCCATCATGAGAGAAGCCGGGCAGCGCGTCGGTGTTTACAGCTCGCCTCACATGCTCAAATACAATGAGCGGGTACGCATCGATGGGGTCGATGTCAGCGATGAGGCGCTTATCGAGGCGTTCTGCGCCATAGATGCCGCGCGCGGCGACACCTCGCTGACCTTCTTCGAATATGCCACCCTGGCCGGACTCTACCTGTTTAAGCAGGCGAAACTGGATCTCGTGTTACTCGAGGTGGGTCTGGGTGGACGCCTGGATGCCACCAATATTATCGATGCCGATATCGCGGTGATCACTGCCATCGACATCGACCACCAGGAATACCTGGGCGATACCCGGGAGTTGGTGGGCCGCGAGAAGGCGGGGATCATGCGCGCTGGCCGTCCCGCGGTGATTGGCGACCCAGATTTGCCGGCAAGCGTTATTGAATACGCCGAGTCTATCGGCGCCAATATGCTGCGGGTGAATCATGAATTTAGCTACCAGGCGAGCGAGACTGACTGGTGTTTTGAGCTAGGTGATATGCCTCAATCGTCTGTGCCTCAATTTTCATTGTCAGGCTTGCCATTGCCAACCTTACCCTTGGCCAATGCGGCAACCGCCCTGGCTGTGGTGCAGCAACTTTTGCCGGAACAGTTTGTGACAGCAGCGGCTCGTACATTTATCGATGCCGGGCTAAGCGGGGCTAATTTGACTGGTCGTCTTGAGGTGGTCAGCGAGCAGCCTAAGATCATCTTAGATGTGGCCCATAACCCCCATGCGGCGGCCTATCTGGCCCAGCGACTCGAGGCTTACAAGGGTAAGCGTATCTTCGCCCTGTGTGGCATGCTAAAAGATAAGGATTGCCGCGCCGTGCTCGGCCTGCTCGAGGATCAGATCCACGCCTGGTATCTGACGGACCTTAACTGTGAGCGCAGCGCTAAGGCGCAAGATCTGCTCAGCTATTTGAGTGGCGATAAAGCTGCCTATGGGTTTGCCTCGGTTGAGCAGGCATACCAGGCGTTAAAGCCAGAGATTGGCCAATCCGATGTGGTAATTGTGTTTGGCTCCTTTTACACTGTGGCAGAGTTTAAGCAATTGGACCTAAGTTAAATGCAGGTGGATGAAGTAGAAGCCAAACAAGAGAAGGTATCGAGCCAGTTTCAAAACCGTCTGGTGGGCATCATAGTCTTGGTGGCCCTGGGGGTGATCTTTTTGCCCGATATCTTAGATGGTAAGAAGCAGCATCAGGAAGAGCAGTTTGCCGAGATCCCATTGCGGCCCCAGGCCGAGTCCCGCCTCGATGAGCAGGAGAGTATTACGGCCATTGACCTGAGTGAGCAGCAGGCTCAGTTTGACAACCAGGTGAGCGCCCAGAATGATAGCGTCGGCCAAGCCTCAGCCGAGCAGCAGGGGACGAATGATGGCGCGGATGATAAGACAAGCGCGGCGAAAACGGACGGCTCTAATACCAGCGTAGCTAAAACCAGCGAGCCTAAAACCAGTGAAGCTAAAACCAGTGAAGCTAAAACCAGTGAAGCTAAGCAAACCCCAGCGAAAGTCACGCAAGCTAAGGCGACTGAATCTAAGGTTGAGGTCGCAAGCTCGGCCTATACCCTGCAACTGGGTAGCTTTAAGAATGCCGATAATGTCAATGCCCTGGTCAAGCGTCTGCGAGGCGAGGGTTACCGCGCCTATACTGTGCCGCAAAAGCCGGTGGATGGTCAGCTGACTAAGGTGTTTGTCGGCCCGGATATCTCCAAGAGCAAGCTACAAAAGCTGCAGACCAAGCTGGATAAGTTTACCGGCCTTAAGTCGGCGGTGGTCGACTATAATCCGCTGCTCTAATCCACTGCACCGATTTGCAGTTATCACTTCCAAACGCCCAGACTTTGTCCTGGGCGTTTTTGTCTGCGCTACAGGGTGAAAATAGCCTCAAGTCAGAACTCAGTGTCCGTAATTGCGGATAAACTAAATCACTTTTAAATCAGGCTAGGGGGTGAGAATGTCTTCAGTCTCTGGTAAAATCCCGCCGTCTTAATGCTAATGCTGGATCACCTTATTCAATGGTTTGGATCGATTATGCCATTATTGCGGTCATCGCAATCTCGACTTTAATTAGTCTGCTTCGTGGTTTCGTTAAGGAAGCCATGTCACTCGTGGTCTGGTTTGCCGCCTTCTTCGTGGCGAGTCAATTTTATGAAGATCTCGCCGTCTACCTGACCCAGATGCAAGATGAAATGGTGCGTAACGGCATCGCCATCGCCATCCTGTTCATCTCGACCCTTATTCTCGGTGCCTTAGTCAATTACCTTATCGGCCAACTGGTGGTCAAGACGGGCCTGTCTGGCACAGACAGGGTGCTGGGCCTCTGTTTCGGCGCCCTGCGCGGCGCACTCATCGTTAGCGCGATACTCTTTTTCCTGGACGCCTTTACCGGGGCGCCCAAGACAGACTGGTGGGCCAGCTCGCAACTGGTTCCCGAATTCGGAGTGGTTATCCAGTGGTTCTTCGACTATGTGGAAAACACCTCAAGCTTTGTACCTAAAATATAAGAATGCGTAAGCATAGGCGTGCCTTAACCTCAGGTCATGGCCGCAGATAATAATTATCAGAACATCTTAAAATGAGGAAACCTACCCATGTGTGGTATCGTCGGAATAGTTGGCCGAACATCGGTTAATCAGACAATCTATGATGCACTCACTGTGCTACAGCATCGTGGCCAAGACGCCGCGGGCATTGTCACCGTTGATGGCAATGCGTTTAGATTGCGTAAGGCCAATGGTCTGGTAAAAGACGTATTTGAACCTAAGCATATGCAGCGCCTGCAGGGCACCGCCGGCATAGGTCACGTGCGTTACCCAACTGCGGGTAGCTCGAGCGCGTCTGAGGCGCAACCTTTCTATGTTAACTCTCCTTTCGGGATCTCTCTGGCGCACAACGGCAACCTGACCAACACGGTCGAGCTGCACGAGCGTCTGGTGAAGCAACGTCGTCACGTTAACACCACCTCAGATTCTGAAGTCCTGCTGAACCTGTTGGCCGACGAGCTACAACACACCAAGAGCCAGTACCTCACTGCCGACGAGGTGTTTGAGGCGGTCACTAAGGTACATGAGCTGACACGTGGCGCCTACGCCGTGGCGGCGATGATCATCGGCCAGGGCCTGGTGGCGTTTCGCGATCCTTACGGCATCCGTCCTCTGGTACTGGGTAAGAACGAGACAGAGCAGGGCACCGAATATATGGTGGCCTCTGAGAGCGTGGCCCTTGATGCCGTAGGCTTCGAGACGGTACGTGATGTCGCTCCAGGCGAAGCCATCTATATCTCGTTAGATGGTCAGCTCTATACCCGTCAGTGCGCCCAGTCGCCAAGTTATTCACCTTGTATCTTCGAATACGTTTACTTTGCACGTCCAGACTCGACCATCGACAAGGTGTCTGTCTACGGCAGCCGTGTTAACATGGGTACCATGTTGGGTGAGAAGATCAAGAAAGAGTGGGAAGATCACGATATCGACGTGGTGATCCCGATCCCTGAAACCTCATGCGATATCGCCCTAGAGATCGCCCGTAACCTGGACCTGCCATACCGTCAGGGCTTCGTGAAGAACCGTTACATCGGCCGTACCTTCATCATGCCGGGTCAGCAGGAGCGTAAGAAATCGGTTCGCCGCAAGCTAAATGCCATCAACGCCGAGTTTAAGGGCAAGAACGTGCTGCTGGTGGATGACTCTATCGTGCGCGGTACTACCTCAGAGCAGATCATCGAGATGGCCCGTGAAGCCGGTGCCAAGAAGGTTTACTTCGCCTCGGCGGCCCCTGAGATCCGTTTCCCTAACGTCTATGGTATCGACATGCCAACCTCGAGCGAGCTGATCGCTCATGGTCGTGACGCGGAAGAGATCAACAAGCTGATTGGTGCCGACGGCATCATCTTCCAGGACCTGCAAGATCTTATTGAAGCCGTACGTCAGCAAAACCCGGATATCAAACGTTTCGAGACCTCGGTATTCGACGGTAACTATATTACCAACGACGTGGATCAGGCCTATCTGGATCACCTGACCCAGCTGCGTAACGACGATGCCAAGGCCAATCGCATCAAGGATATCGGCACTAACTTAGAGCTACATAACGTCTGTCATCCCTAAGGGATAGCGCATGCGTTAGCTAAAAACCGACCCCTAGTGGTCGGTTTTTTTATGGGAGTGGTCGGTATTTTTATAGAAGTGGTCGGTTTTTTTATGGGGCATTTTGCTACATCTCTTCTTCTGCAAGGGTAATTAAATACCTGATAGCATGGTGTTTTAATGCTTTAGTGCTATGTTTAATGAGTGAAAGTATTAAGCCTCGAGCCTGCCGTCATCCCTAGGAGTGATAAATGAAACACTTGTCCATCAGTACTAAGTTGCTTTGGATCACCTCAGCGCTGTTTTTGATCATAGTCGCCATCCTCTCCTTCAGCCTCTGGTGGTCGCTCAGCGATAAAAACGCGCAACTGGCAGGCCAGGTGCAAGGCGCGCTGCATGATGAAACTCGCCAGCGCCTCAGTGCCCGGGCCGGTGAGTATGGCGAGCGGGTGGCGGGTTTTATCAATGAGGCCTATCGGATCCCCTTTTCGTTTGCCGGCATGATAGAGCAGAGCGCCGCTAGCCAGCCGCTATCTCGGGAAGGGGTAGAGGAGTCGGTGGCCGGCGTGCTGCGAAAGAACAGTCAGCTCTCCTCCATGTATGCCCAGTTCGAGCCCAACGGCTACGATGGTCGCGACGGCGACTATACCCAGAAGATCAGTCATAGCGTGCCCGAGGTGGGTACCCTGGAGATCTATTACACCCGCAGCGATGATGGCAGCGTCGAGCATCAGCAGGTGGATGACGCCAGCGAGAAGTACGATGCCACCCTCAAGGAGTTTGGCGTACGCGAGGCCGAATGGTACCTGTGCGCCAAGGATACTAAGCAACCTTGCCTGATGGAGCCCTACCTGTATGAGATAAGCCCGGGCAACACGGCGCTGATGACCTCCTTAACCGTGCCTGTGGTGGTGGGCGGCAGCTTTCGCGGCGTAATCGGCGTGGATGTTAATCTGCCCGTGTTTCAGAAGCTGATCGACGAGCTCTCAGCCAGCCTGTATCAAGGTAAGGCCAAGGTGACCCTGCTGAGCCAGAAGGGTTTAGTGGTGGCGGCCAGCCACTATGATAAGAAGGCACGGCCACTGGGCGAGTCTATCGCCCCGTCGCTCGCCAGTCAGTTGACCGGGCTACATCGCCAAGGCGGTTATCTGGAGCAGGGCGATAACATCGTAGTTGCCTATCCCATCGAGATCCCGCTCGCCAAGGCGCAGTGGTCACTGGTGATTGAGGTGGCCAAGGCCGATGCCTATCAGGCGGCGAATGCCATGGATAAGGCGATGTCTGCCATGGCCAGCTCTCTGGGCAGCCTGCTGCTGATCGTAGGCGTCATCGTCTCGCTGATCGCCGTGGTTACCATCAGCCTGGTGATCCGCTCTATTGTCGCGCCGCTCAAGGTGATTCAGAGCCGGGTGGAGAACTTAGCCAGCGCCGAAGGGGATCTGACCCAGCAGGTCACGGTGGAGTCCCATGCCGAACTCATCGCCCTGGGCGGTGGCATTAACGGCTTTATTAATAAGTTGAGGCTGCTGATCGGCGAGCTTAAGGAGCTGGCGTCACGCTCGCAGGCCGAGAGTCAGGTGGCGGCGGAGATCGCCCAGCAGACCCACAACAGCGTCAATCGTCAGTACAGCGATATCGAGAGTGTGGTGACTGCGGTTAATGAGATGAGCGCCACCGCGCTCGAGGTGGCCAAGGCGTCTGAGCAGACGGCGTCGGAAACCGAGGCGATGACCCTCAACGTCAAGGCAGGTGAGGACAGCCTGAGCCAGGCCATGGGCTATGTGACTCATATGTCTCAGGAATCCCTGCTGGCTAAGGAGGCCGTGGGTAAGGTGGCGGAAAGCAGCACCAACATCAGCAAGATCCTCGAGGTGATCAGCGCCATCGCCGAGCAGACCAATCTGCTGGCACTTAACGCCGCCATCGAGGCCGCCCGCGCCGGTGAGCAAGGCCGGGGCTTCGCCGTGGTCGCCGATGAGGTGCGCGCGCTGGCCTCCAAGACCCAGAGCTCGACCGATGAGATAGGCAAGTTGATCGAGGCGCTGCAGCGCGAGGTCAACAGTGCCTCGCAGATCATCGACCAAGGGGTGGACGGTGCCCAGCGCGCCGTGGCCCAGACAGAGTCGGCCCTGAGTTCACTCAACACCATAGTGAATCAAATTCAGGAGGTCTCCAGCCAGGTGACCCATATCGCCACCGCGGCCGAGGAGCAGAGTGCCGTCACCGAAGAGGTCAGCCGTAACATCACAGGTATCTCAGATTCCGCCTCTGAGCTGGCGAGACTCGCCGACGAGGCCCAGCAGAGCAGTGCCAGCCTGGCGGGCCTGGTAGAGCAGCAACATCAGCAGCTGGGTAAGTTAAAGACCTAAAGCTGAGGTTTTCATATCTGTAATATAGGCGTCTCCTGGGAGGCGCCTTTTTTGTGGTCAGATGGCAGTCGCATCGAATGCACGGCCGTGGCTGTGGGAGGGGCAGCGGCCGCGGCAGAGCTAAGTTTTAGCTTATAGGGGCAAGCGCAGGTTAGCGATCACACCGGCATGAGTAACCCCTGGCTTACCCACACCATTAGCCAGAGGCCGAAGAGCAGCCCAAGGGCCGGTCTATGGTGTGCGCCATGGCGTGCGAGGGCAAACAGGGTGCCGGCGCAGCTTAGCAACAGCAGCAGGCTAAATTGCACCAAGGGATCCAGGCGCCAGGGAAAGAGAGAGGATGACAGCGAGAGTAACAGCAGCGCCGTCGTCATCAGTGTGGCGTAAATCAGTAGGTGTTCGGGTCGTTGTGGGGTCTTGAGTCGTGTGTGCATATTTGCCTCCGTGAATTGCCCTCAGACTAGCCCTTAGATTAGCCATTAATGAGAATGATTCTCAACAAGATTTACACGTAAGCATGAGATCGCCTTTCCTATTTGCGCCAAGGCCGCGAGTGGTTTAAAGTTACTGTTAATTTATACAGTAATTTGATGTCAGCATGATCTTATACATAGCAGAGAAGCCCAGTCTCGGGCGGGCAATCGCCGATGTGTTACCTAAACCCCACAAGAAGGGCGAGGGCTATATCACGGCGGCCAATGGCGATACCGTCTCTTGGTGCATAGGCCATCTGCTGGAGCAGGCCGAGCCCGACAGCTATGATCCGGCCTTCAAGTCCTGGTCGTTCGACCACCTGCCCATAGTGCCGCAGCAGTGGAAGATGACCCCCAAGAGCAAGACCCGTGGTCAGCTCAGCGTGCTGAGAAAACTGGTCAAGCAGGCCAGTCAGTTGGTGAACGCCGGGGACCCTGACCGTGAAGGTCAGCTGCTGGTGGATGAGGTGATCGCCTATCTGGGGGTCAAGGGCGACAAGCTAGAACAGACCCAGCGCCTGCTGGTGAGCGACCTCAACCCCCAGGCCGTTAAACGGGCCTTGGGGCAGCTGCGTAGCAACCGAGAGTTTATCCCCCTGTCGACCTCGGCCTTGGCGCGATCCCGCGCCGACTGGCTCTATGGCATGAACATGACCCGCGCCTATACGCTGCAGGGTCGCAAGGTGGGCTATCAGGGGGTGCTCTCTGTCGGCCGGGTGCAGACGCCCCTGCTGGGCCTGGTGGTGCGCCGCGATGAGGCCATTGAACATTTTGTCAGCAAGCCTTTCTATGAGGTGCTGGCCAATCTCTATACCCAAGAGCAGGCGCATTTTAAGGCCAAGTGGCAGCCCAGTGAGGCCTGTCAGCCCTACATGGATGAGGAGGGGCGGGTGCTGTCGCGCCGTCTGGCGGAAAACGTGGTAGGGAGGATCACAGAGCAGCCTGCCAAGGTGACGGATCTGCAGGCTAGAGATAAGCAGCAGGGCCAGCCCTTACCCTATAACCTTTCGTCGCTGCAGATAGATACGGCGAAGCGATTTGGCATGAGCGCTAAGACGGTGCTCGATACCTGTCAGTCACTGTATGAGAAACATAAGCTGATCACCTACCCGCGCTCCGATAGCCGTTATCTGCCCAAGGAGCAGCTGGCCCTGGCCCCCAGGGTGATCGATGCCGTGCTCAAGGGAGCTGGCGAACTCACCGCCCAGTGCGCCTCGCCGGATCCTAAGATAGTCTCTAAGGCCTGGAACGATGCCAAGGTGGATGCCCACCACGCCATAGTGCCCACCGAGAAGGTGGCCAACCTGAGTGCCCTGACTCAGGCCGAGAAACAGATCTACCTGCAACTGGCCCGTCAATATCTGGCGCAGTTTTACCCCGTCTATCGTTACCATGAGACTCAGGTTGAGGTGGAGATCGCCGGCGGCCATTTTCACACCAAGGCTAAGCAGGAGATCGCCCCCGGTTGGAAGCAACTGTTCCCTAAGCGCAGCGATGACAAGGCCGACGGCGAGGGCGACGAGGCGCTGGCCCAGCTGCCGCCGCTACATAAGGGGCAAGAGCTGCATTCTGGCCAGGGAGAGCTTATCGAGAAGCAGACCCAGCCGCCCAAAGCCTTTACCGATGCGACCTTGCTTAGCGCCATGACGGGGATCAGCCGTTATGTGACCAACCCAGAGATCCGTAAGATCCTTAAAGAAACCGACGGCCTGGGCACAGAGGCGACCCGCGCGGGGATCATCGAGTTGCTGTTCAAGCGTGGTTTTCTGGCCCGCCAGGGGAAGTCTATCGTCTCGACCCCGGTCGGTCGCGGCCTCATCAACAGCCTGCCCGAATCTGCCACCACGCCTGATATGACGGCACTGTGGGAGAGTCACCTGGATGCCATCAGCCGTAAAGAGGCCAAGTACCTAAGCTTTATGGCGCCGCTAGTCGAGTCGCTCAATGGGCTTATCATGCAGGCAGGTGCCCAGCTGCCCAAGGCCTTGCAAGGTGTCGAGGCGCCTAAGCGTTCGTTTAAGAAACGTAGCTATGGCAATCGACGCGGCGGGACGACAAGTGCCAAAGGCAAGGCTAGCGGGGCGAAAAAGACTGCGACTAGAGCCGCGGCTAAGGCAAAGGCCTAAATAAGAGGCTAAATAAGAGGCTAAATAAGAATCTGAGCAAGAGATAAGGGCCTAAGCAAGGGCATAGGCAAGGGCGTAAGCAAGAGAAAAGGCAAGGGCCTGAACGCATGGAATGTGATGCAACTCAGACCCTTGGGGTGGGGCGTTTAACGCTTGATCAGCTGTATGGCATAGCCGCCGTTGGCCGCCATGTTGAGATCTAGGCTGTCGCCCTTGGTAACGGTTTTCTTGATCAGCTTATAGTCTTCGGCGAAGTTACCCGCGTTGATGCCATCTTGCAGCAGCTGCATCTCATACTCACCATCTCCAAGAAAGTCCAGGCTGATCTGCTGACTTCTCGCCTGGGTATTGGTCATGGCGCCAATGTACCAGTTATCACCTGCGCGTCGCGCTATGGTGAAATACTCGCCTATGCTGGCATGCAGCACCTTAAAGTCATCCCATACCGTAGGGATGGCGGCGATAAAGCGCGGGATCTCAGGTTCGGCGCGGTAGCTGGTGGGGGTGTCGGCGAGCATCTGCAGCGGGCTCTCGTAGATCACATACATGGCAATCTGTTGCGCCCGGGTGGTGAGGCTCATGGGGCGAGACCAGACCTTGTTGAAGTTCTTCTGTTGGGCATTGGCCATGGCGCCCGGGGTGTAATCCAGCGGACCCGCTATCATGCGGATGAAGGGCAGATGCAGGTTGTGGGTAGAGGTCACCTCTGACCATTTGTTGTTCTCCAATCCTCTGACCCCCTCGCGGGTCATCACGTTGGGGTAGGTTCTGTGGATCCCCGCGGGCTTGTAGGCGCCGTGGAAGTTGACCATCAGCTTGTACTTGGCGGCCATGGCGGCGGCGCGCCAGTAGAAATCCACCCGCTTGATGCTGTCGCTGTCCATGAAGTCTATCTTGACGCCGTTGATCCCCCATTTGGCGTAGAGCTTAAACGCCTCTTCCAGGTTTTTGTCCAGCGCCGAATAGGGCACCCATAGCTGTACCCCGACGCCTCTGGCCTTGGCATGGGCGATGATCGCCTGCATGTCGATCCCCGGCAATACGTTAAGTACATCCTCCTGTGACGACCAGCCATCGTCGATCAAGATATTTTCGATGCCAAAGTCGGCGGCAAAATCGGCGTAGTATTGGTAGGTCTCGGTATTGATCCCCGCCTTGAAGTCGACCCCCTTGAGGTTGTTTTCGTTATACCAGTCCCAGGCTATCTTGCCGGGTTTGATCCAGGAGGTGTCTTCGATGCGTGATGGCTCGGCCAGGGTGTAGCTCATCTGGTTATCGAGCAGTTCGCCGTCGCTGCGGGCGATGGCCAGGATGCGCCAGGGGTAGCTGCGGGACTTGCTGACGATGCCCAGATTTTGGGTGTACTGCTCGTCTTTATCCAGCTCGAACGGATGCACGCCATAGACATTGCCATCGCCCTTGCCCCTTAGCCAGAGACCGGGGTAGCTCTGTAAGTCAGTCTCTGTCAGCAACACATTGATGCCATTGACCACAAACAGGGCGGGCAGGCTGCCCAGCTCGTCGCCATCGATCCCCTTGGCGGCGATGGGGGTAAATCTGGGCTGGGTGGCGCTGGCAAATTTTTTCTCGAAGGGGAAGTAGGCGAAGGCACCTTTGGCGAAGTTAAACTCGGCCTGCTCAGAGGTGAGGGCACTCTTGCCAGACTGCTGGGCGCTGAAACGATAGGCGACTCCTTCATTGAAGGCGCGAAACTCCACCCGGTAGTTATCTTTGAAACTCAGGCTCAACTGGTTGTATTGGTTGTCTATCTTGGCGGTACGCACCTTGATAACCGGAGTGAGCTGCTCTGAGATAGCACTGCGCTTGACCTCAACAACCTGAGGCGCGTTGCCGAGCGCCGTGCCATCGGCAAAGGTCATGGCGATGTGTGATGGGGCCAGGATGGTCTGGCCGTCGACGCTGACGCGATAGCTGAGTTGCTCCTCGGCGATGACATCGACCAAGATGCTGCCGTCCGGGGAGCTGAGTTGATAGGTCTCGCCCATGGCCAGTGCGCTGGGAAGCGTTAGTACTCCTGCCAACATCAGCTGCTTATACGCTTGGGGCGCCGTCAAAAAACGCTGCAACATGTTTCATTACTCCTGATTCATACGGGGAAATTCCCGAAGGTAAGTCATTGAAGCATGTCGATTGACGCCCGGGCGCATGAAAACGGGGCTAATGTTTCCCGAAAAATAACCTCTGTTTCGCCCCGCCTGCTGCGTGTTAGATAGATACTCCTAGAGCGAGTGCGCCATCAGTGCTCTTAGCTCAATTAAGATCTCATCTAAGTCGAGGTGCTCATGTTCAATAAAGGTTTTTTTGCTGGTTAAAAGCCCGCTGGCTAAAAGCCTGCTGGCTTGGTCAATGGGCAGCGTGATTACACGCGACGACTGCTCCTCTGCTAGCCAAGGCGTAAAGCTGAGACGGGCGCTGGACGGCTCGCCGCAGAGGCTTTCATCTAAGGTGAGTGCTAGGGTGCCATCGCCGAGCAGGTAGCTGACGGTGTGGCGATTGAGGCAGAGCTGCTCACCGGACGGGATCTGACCAAATGAGACCCGGCCATCTCGATAGGGTCGGCTCACCGTCTGCCAGGACACCTTTTGTCCGGCGATCTTGTCATAGAGCAAGGATGTTTGAATCAAGGCCTCTGGCGCCGTCTGACTCGAGGCGTCTGATGCTGCTTGACCTGCGGCGCTCGAGCACAGGCCTAAGGCGTCTTCGCTGACGCTACAGCCGAGCAGGGCGTCCGGGCCTATGCCCACATAGCTGGCTTGCTGTTTCACCTGGCCGCGAATGAGGTCTCTATACCAACTCATCCAGGGCCAGCTGTAGTCGTATACCTCGGCGGCGTGGACCACCTGGCCGTCGCTGCTGGGCTGGGCATAGCCCTGATCGGGAAAGAACCACTCCGCCGTGGTGTGCAGCCACTCGTGGATGTACATGCCCGGATCTCTGTCATTTGCCTTGGCCGCCTCGATACGCCCGCTAACATCATCATAGAAGCGTATCGTGTAGTAGGAGGCGTCTGAGTTGAGCACGCGATAGTCATACCAGGCGATGCCCTTGAAGTCGTCTATGTAGCAGTCATCGCTGCCGGCGCCGCCGCGAAAGAAACTGACGATGAGGTCATAGTCGCCCTTGTCGACGTTCGTCAGATAGGGCTCGATCTCCGCCGGGCCGATGAGCTTTTCATTGCTGAGGGTCACCACCTCATCCGTGATATCCAGGCGCTCAAACTGCCAATCCATGGTGTGATAGCTGTAGGGCTCGACGCGCTCCTTAAAGCTCCAGCGAAAGAAGTCAAAGCCAGCGTCGAGCTGCTCGGTCTGGTATTGGCTGACACAACTATCACCCTGAGCCTGCACCTTGGCCACACCGATAAACAGCGCCTTCCAGGCCTTGGGCGCCTGGCGATCGCTCTCATCCAGCGCCAGGCTAATGGTCTGGTCGGCCTCTACCTGAACCGTGTGTCTAAGATACTGCTCACTCTGGTTGAGCCCCACGCCTATGGTGTATTCGCCGGGCTCGAGGGTGAGTTCGGCCGGGGTCAGCTTGCCAGTGAAGCGCCCATCTAGGTAGATGGCGGCGCCGCTCTCACTGGCGCTGACTGTGAGACTCCCCTCTGGTGTCGGTGTGGCTACCGGTGGTGTAACCGCTGGCTCGCTAGTTTGGCCGTCATCGCCACCCGAGCCGCAGCCCGGCAGGCTGAGGCCTATGACACCTAAGAAGAGTAGGCTCAGTAGGGTGGATGCTCCGTGCTTGCTTAACTGTATGTTTGGCTTATTGCTTAATTGCCTGTTTGGCTTATTGCTCAGTTGTTTGTCCATGTGAAAAATCTCCCTGTCGATGAAGAAGTAGGTGATTGTGTTGGTGATGGATTGATATCCATGGGCGACTAAAAATTAAGCTATCCAGGCTGACCCATTCAAGGGCTAATCAGCCCTAGAGTAGTTTTCGAGAAACACTATTAATTATTCAGGAATATCAGTTGGATAAGTTGAGTTTTGCGGCGGGAAATGGGGATAAAAAAGCCCATCACCTAGTGGTAATGGGCGAACAAAACGATTGCTTAAATTGTCTTTGAGCGAATCATTTAACAAGGGAGATTAAAACTTGAAGCGAACCCCCGCACGATAACTACGGCCCCAGCTGGAGATATAGTCCACGTGGTTCTTGTCCCCGTTCAGGTACTGCACATAATCGGGGTCAAGCAGGTTGTTGGCCTCGAAGGTGAGGGTGATATTGTCTGTGACGTCATAGCCCACCTGCATATCCAGCTGGCCCCATTCGTCGACCTGTAGGGTCTCTGAAGTCCAGTCGTTGAGGGCATTTGACCAATACCACTGCTTGCCCAGGCTGTACTCGGAGCGATAGTTATAGGCCACATTGACCTTAAGCCCATGGTTCTCGTAGAAGGCGACCACATTGTACTGATGATCAGACAATCCCTTGAACGGCAACTGCTCGCCATCGTCCGTGTATTCACCCGACTCGCTGTTGTTATAGGTATAATTGGCCTGCACACCGAAGCCCGCGAGGGCATCAGGCAGGAAGTCGTCGAAGGTCTGTAGCCAGTTCAGCTCATAACCCCGGATACGCGACTGGTTTTCATCGTCGTTGTAGGGGCGGGTGACCTCGAAGCTGGCGCCATTGATGGTTTCCCGCGTCGGCTCGTAGATCACGAAGCCGTGCAGCTCCTTGTAGTAGAAGGCCAGGTTGAGGGTGCCGCTATCGCTGTAGTACCACTCCAGCGTGGTATCGAGCTGATCGGCATAGTAGGGCTCCAGGCCTGGATCGTTCTCATAGATGAAGTTCTCCGGCGGCGTTTTCTCTTCGTTCTGCCAGATAGAGGTAACCGGCGACAGGTTGGTCAGCGGCGGACGTGATATCGCCTGTGACAGCGACAGACGCCAGACTAAATCATCGGTTAGCCCCAGCTTACCGTTGAAGCTCGGCAGCAACTTGTTGTAGTCGCCTTCAAACTCCACCAGGCCGACGGTATCCACCGCGTCGGTAAACAGGCCGTTTTCATCGAAGGCGATGTTGGCGGGATCTTGAGAGTAGCCCCAGGAGGTAACGGTTGTGTCTATATAGCGCAGACCGAAGTCGAGCATATAGGGCATGCCGGCAATCTCATCTTCGAGGATCAGCTCGGCGTAGGCGTGGATGGTCTCCTCTTTCACCCCATAGGTGTTGCCGCCAGTGAGGTTAGGTCTGGGCACCAGGTATTGATCGAACGCCTCGCTGTCCAGCGAGCGATAATAGTCGAACAGCCCGGGAATGTTGATCCCCGCCCAGGTGTTGGGCAGCATGGCGTTTGAGCTACCCATGAAATCGTCGAAGTTGCCCGGATTGAGGGCCGTCGCCGGTAGTGGCCCCCAGAGGGTGTTGCCGGCAATATCCACCTTTTCGCTATCGGGGGCATTGATCCACTCACTCTCTGTGACGCCGTTGCGGAAGGTATAGGCGCTGGGGTTTTCCTGGCTCCAGTAGGTCTTGCCCTTGTCTTGCATGTTATAGCCGGTGCCGAACAGCACCTTGCTGATGATGCCATCGTCCGGCTCATAGGTGCCGTTGAAGTTAAAGTTACCCGTCTTGTCTTTCACCTTGTCGCCGTCGATGCGGGCATACCAGGCGCCATAGTCGATATTCTCGTCCAGCACTGTATCGCCAAAGGAGATGTCGGGCACCTGCTCGCCGTTATCCCAGTTGACCGTGAGGGTGTCGATGGCGGTGCGCACCACCACCCAGCTGACCGCCGCCGAGGCATCTTCCGCCTCCGAGTAGGCCACATCGAAGTTAAAGTTAAAGTTGTCCCAGATATAGTTGAGGTTCAGCCCCACCTGCATGGCATCACTGTCGCGGGGATTTTGCGATTCCAGCAGCTCGGCGATGGCCGGCGAGTCCATGTTGCCCGGCTCACCGATAGTGATGCTGTTGGTGTGACTGTCGGCGCCAAACTGCACATCCTGGATGTTGTCCAGGTTGGTGCCCTCAAACAGGGCCAGGGAGATCATGTTCCCCGTGGATTCAATCTCATACTTGGTATAGAGGGCGTCGAAGTTGATATCCAGGTTCGGGGTCGGCCGCCACTGCAGCGCCAGCGTACCGCCGCTGCGCTCGCGCTGATCCGTGCTCACCATGATGTTAGGCCAGCTGGGGAAGCGGCCCGACACGTTAGGATCGCCGTTTGGCATCAGCTCGGCCTCGCTCCACTCGTTCCAGCCCCACTGAGCGCTGTGGCTGTCGAAGCGGGTGAAGGAGGAGGTGTGGTTGGCGGAGATCAAGATCCCCAGCTCGTCGTCGTTAAAGGTCTCGCTGATCAACAGCGAGGCCTGGGGATCTGTCTCACCGGCGCGCTCGTTATAGTAGCCCTCGATAGAGCCGGCTACCTTACTGCCCACGTTGAGGGGCTTGAGGGTGTCTATGTTGATGATGGCGCCTATGCCGCCTTCGGGCAGGGAGGCCTGCTGGGTCTTGTTGACCTGAATGCCGCCAATCAGCTCGGCGGCGATCAGATCATAGTTAAAGTCGCGCCCCACGGTTTCCGAGGCGATCTTTCTGCCGTTGAGCGTAGTGACGTTGTAGTCACCACTCAGACCGCGCACGGTCACGCTCTGACCCTCGCCGCGCAGGCGGTTAACGCTCACCCCAGGGATGCGCTGCATCGCCTCGGCGACGTTGCTGTCGGGGAATTTACCTATATCTTCGGCGACCAAGGCGTCGACCACGTTGTCGGCTTCCTTCTTGATCGACTGCGCCTCTTTCAGACTGCTTAAGATCCCCCGCACCTCGATGACTTCCATCTCGGTCTCATCATTTTGTTGCTTCTCTTCGTCGTCGGCCCCGTAGGCGGGAAGTGAAGAGGCCAATGCAAGGCTAATCGCAAAGGCAAGATAATTTCTTTTCATAGTGTTCCCTTCGTGTTTTCAGGCTTTTTGAGCTTTATTGTTTGGGCTGAATTAATTCTTATCAGGCTCAATAAACTAATTTTTGAAATCAGTTCACACTGATATTTATATCCCCGAGACTGGAAGGGAAACTTCCCGAAATAGTGCCTATGATTTCCAGAAAATATCCTAACGAATATTTAACATCTGGCGTTTTCATGTTTGCTACTTGAGTAAGTTTCACTCTGAACCTTCCTGAAAATCAGGTATAACTTCCCGAAAAATAACTTATGTTTGTTAATCAAATGTATTTGGGTTAGGTTCGCTTGAGGTGGGTTAACCGGGGTTATCCTTATGTTCGAATGGGTCGAGAAAATTTCGTTTAGTGAAGCCAGTCCGTTAACGGCGCAGGCGCAGGACAATAAGTTTGGCTTTCATCGTAAGCGGCCAGAGGTGATGGCCCACAGCCATTGGCATGGCCATATAGAGATTAACTACCTCTTTGATTGTTCAGCCGATTATTTGATTAATGGTCAGGAGATCTCTGTGCCCGAGGGGCGGATGATCATCTTCTGGGCTTCGATTCCCCATCAGATGACCGCTTGTCATGGCGACGGTGAGATAGTCAATATCTACATTCCGCTGCAGGCCTTCCTCACCTGGATGCTGCCGGGGGAGTTTGTCAGCCAGCTGCTCCACGGCGAGGTGATGGTGTCGGACAGCCTCTATGTGTGCGATCGCCAGCTGACGCAGATCTGGGAGGCGGATATCGCCAGCCAGGAGCCTCTGCTCGCCAGTCAGGTGATCAACGAGATCCGCAACCGTATCCGCCGCATGGCGATAGAGCATTACAGCACCTTTAATCTGGCTCATCGTAGCGGCCATGGGGTCGACAAGCCGGTGTTTGGTGGGCTTAACCATATCCAGACCATGCTGCGTTATATCGCCGACCATTATGATCAGAAGATCACCATAGAGAATGTGGCCATGTCCACCGGGCTGCACAAGAACTATGCGATGAAGCTCTTCAATCGCGTAATGAAAGTCTCAATAAAACAATATATTAACCAGCTACGGTTGCAGCATGCCCAGGCCTTGCTGATCGATACCGAGAATCCTGTGCTGAACATAGCGCTGGAGGCGGGATTTGGCTCGGTGAGCCGTTTCTATGACATCTTTCAGCGTGAGTTCAACATGTCGCCGCTGGAGTTTCGTCGGCGGGTGGGATGAGGGTTATTTTTCGAGAAAGTGTCATTGTTTTTTAGTAAGCCTGTTGCCGCTCTCGCGTGCTTCAATCTGTAAAGCGCTAGCGCTTAGCCCGTCCAGACTGGCTAATCAACAAAGGCGCAGCGAATAAAGGCTTGGCAGGTAAATAGAGAAGGCTATTTAACAAGAGTATCTATTTCCTTGGATATTTATCGGCACGAGCCACTTATAAAAAATAATACTGAATAGTAATAACCGAGTGTCTTTGATTATTGGGTTAAGCCTTAATGGCTTATTTTATATTTTGACTTTATAGATAGCCAAATATTCGGATGACACAAGATAAAAACGTTATTAATACCGAGAAGAGTATGAAAAAAAGCATTTTATTATCGGCATGCGCAATCTCCATCCTATCGGCCTGTTCTTACCAAGCGCCCCGTTCAGGCGAGCAGCAAGTCGCCCCAGAAGCCCCTCAGGCCCAAATGCAGTTAAACGATCAGGTGCAGTTAAACGATCTCGCCAATACCCTAAATGATCGCTGGCAGTTGGGCGATGAGGGGATCACCTGGCAGGTACAGGACAAGCATGAGGATCATATCGAGATGAGCGGCGAGCAGATCTCGGCCATCATCTACTACGGCAGCGACGAGCAGGGACAGCTGACCCTGAAGCGTAAGCTGGTCTGGCCCATGCTGCGCACCATTCCTAACGACACCCATGCCAGCCTGATCCATGATTTTCCACTCAGCGTCTCGCCTGAGATCATGCTTGGCGGTAAGCCGCCTGCGAAAGAGTCACTTGCGCGTGTGACCATAGATGGCACCCTGAATCTAACCAGCCAGCTATCCGATGCCCAGGGCAGCAAGGTCCGCCTCAGTCGTACCCTGTCACCCAGCACCACTGGGCCTAAGATGATCGAGCGCTTGCGGTTTACTAACCAGGGCGAGCAGGCCGTCGTGCTGGAATTTAAGCCTTTAGATTACAGGGTCGAGACGGATGCGGATAAGGGGGTCTATGGCCGCTACCTCATCCAGGCTAGCAGCGACAAGGCGGGGCAGTTCAGCCTGGCGCCCGGCAGCAACCTGGAGCTCTTCGTGACCTTCGAGGCCCACAGAGCCGACAAGCAAGCCGGTGAGGCGGGTCCTGGCCAGGCGCGAAATCAGGCAAATGATCTATCTCAAGCGAACCAGCTAACGCCGGCACAGGAGATAAGCGCACGTAAGGATTATGTCGCCGAGCTGAATCAAAACCTTCGTCTGGAGACGCCAGATCCTGTGCTCAACAAGATGTTTGAGTTTGCCAAGCTGCGCAGCGCCGAGTCTATCTTCAGAACCAAGGGCGGCTTGATGCATGGCCCCGGCGGCGGTCGCTACTACGCGGCGATCTGGGCCAACGATCAGGCGGAGTATATCAACCCCTTCTTCCCCTTCCTGGGGGATAAACGCGGCAACGAGTCGGCCATCAACAGCTTCGCCCACTTTGCCCGTTACATGAACGATGAGGGCCGGGCGATCCCATCCTCTATCATCGCCGAGGGTGACGATTACTGGAACGGCGCCGGTGACAGGGGCGATTGTGCCATGATCGCCTATGGTGCCAGCCGTTTCGCCCTGGCCTATGGTGACAAGCAGCAGGCCCGCGAGCTACTGCCTCTCATCGACTGGTGTATCGACTTTAGCTACAAGAAGCAGACCCAAGATGGGGTTATCGCCTCCGACAGCGATGAGCTGGAGGGACGTTTCCCCGCAGGAGAGGTGAACCTCAGTACCAACATGTTGACCTATGGCGCACTGATCTCCTCGGCCTACCTGAATCAGGAGCTGGGCCGCACTGAACTAGCCAGCGACTATCGCCAGCGAGCCGAAGCGCTTAAGGCCGCCATCGAGGGTTATTTTGGCGCGAACGTGCAGGGGTTCGATACCTATCAGTATTATCAGGGCAACGACAAGCTGAGGGCCTGGATCGCCTTGCCGCTCACCTTCGGCATCTTCGACCGTAAGCAGGCGACCCTGGATGCCCTGCTGTCGGACTACCTGTGGAGCCCAGAGGGGATCTACAGCGAGGCGGGCAACAAGACCTTCTGGGACAGGGCGACCCTGTACGCCTTCAGGGGGATCTTCAGCGCCCAGGAGACAGACACCGCCATGCGCTACTTTAAGTATTATTCGCGCAAACGCCTGCTGGGTGAGCATGTGCCCTATGCGGTCGAGGCTTGGCCCGAGGGTAATCAGCGCCACCTCTCGGCCGAGAGCGCCCTCTACGCCCGGGTCGTGACCGAGGGGATCTTCGGCATGGAACCCATAGGCTTTAATCGCCTCAAGGTCGCCCCCTATCTGCCGACCGGTTGGAATAACATGTGTTTAAGGGGGATCCGCGCCTTCAACAGCAAGGTAGATCTCTGCGTCAATCGCACCCAGGCTAAGGGCGATGATGCCTACCAGATCAGCGTTAAGCAGCCAGATGGCAAGGAGCAGAAGTTCAGCTGGGACGGCCAGGGACCTGTGTCGCTCTCGCTCTAAGCTGTTATCGCTAACAAGCGCCTTTCTGGCCTTTAAGGGGGCGGAAGGGCGCGTCTTCAACTTGTTGCGAGTCAGGTCTGAATCGCCTTAGCCCATATCGGAGGCCCTAGCTGTGAGCATCTTATCCATTGCCATCGTCGGTGGCGGCGCCAGCGGTTGGCTGGCCGCCAACCATCTGGGCCTGGCGCTCAAGGGACGTAGCCCTAAGGTGAGCATTACCCTTATCGAGTCGCCCGATGTCCCCACCATAGGGGTGGGTGAAGGCACAGTGCCCATGATCCGCAAGTCCCTGCAGGCGTTCGGCATTGAGGAGACGGCGCTATTCAGGCGCTGCGATGCCAGCTTCAAGCAGTCGATCAAGTTCATCAACTGGCGCCACCGCATGCCTGGCAGCGAGATGAGCGCCTTTCATCACCTGTTCGACCCGCCGAGTCCCTTTGGTGTGGATCTCAGCGGCTTCTGGCTCGATGGGTTCGCAAAGGGTGAGAACCCCATGGGGTTCGATGAAGCCCTGTCGCCCCAGAGTTTCAGCTGCGAGGCGCAAAAGGCGCCTAAGACGCTCGCCTCCGCACCTTATCAGGGGGCCCACGCCTATGCCTATCACTTCGATGCCGCCAAGTTTGCCGAGCTGCTCAGGGAGAATGCCATAGAGCGTTTCGGCGTCGAGCATATCCAGGATCACCTGCTCGAAGTAGAGACGGACAGGGCTGAAGTGGGTAATGATAGTAAAAATGATAAGAGGATAGTGGCCCTGCATCTCAGGGAGGGCGGTCGCCGCTGTTTCGACTTCTATCTAGACTGCTCAGGCTTTAGTGGCCTCTTGATGGAGAAAGCCCTCGGCGTCGAGTTTACCTCCCTTGCAGATAAGCTCTGGATGAACAAGGCGTTAGTGACTCAGGTGGCCAGCGCGCCCGATGCGCCGCTGCCGCCCTATACCCAGGCGAGCGCCCATCAGGCCGGTTGGATCTGGGATATCGCCCTGCCCAAGCGGCGAGGCGTGGGGCTGGTCTATTGCGACCGCTACCTGAGTGACGATGAGGCGCGCCAAAAGCTAAAGCGGTATCTGGGTGACCAGCTGCCAAGTGCCGGCGAGTTTCGCAGCCTCACCATGCGGGTAGGCCACCTGCAAAAGTTCTGGCAGGGCAACTGCGTCGCACTTGGGCTGGCCCAGGGCTTTCTCGAGCCCCTGGAGGCGACCTCTATCCTGCTGACCGACTTCGCCGCGTCATTACTTGCACGAAAATTCCCCACAGACAGTGAGACACTGCCTGTGCTTGAGGCCAGGTTTAACCGTATCGTCGGCCACGCCTGGCAGGCGGTGATCGACTTCGTGGCGCTGCATTATCAGCTGTCGGATCGTAGCGACTCCGCCTTCTGGCGCGATTATCGTACTCATCTGAGTGCCCAGCCGACGTCCGAGGAGCTGGCGCGGCGACTCGCCCTGTGGCAACACTTCACGCCCCATCCCGACGACTTCTTCTCTCAGTTCGAGGTGTTTGGGGTGGATAACTATCTCTATCTGCTCTATGGCATGGGCTTCAGTACCCAGCCAAAGACCCTCGATGACGCGGCGCGCCAGCAGGCCAGGGCCCAGCTGGATAAGATCGCTCACGCCAAGGCCTTTCTGGCGCAGAAGCTGCCGGATCACAGGGCCTTTATCCGGGCGATATCTCAGGGCTAATCTCAGGCTTTTTCTCTGGCTTAAGCGAGGTCAGGCTAAAGTGAGGTCAGGCTGGAAAGGTGTTACCAGTTCGCCCCGCGCTCCGCCAACGCCTGCTTGAGAAAATCGATAAACACCCTGAGCCGGGCGGGCATATGTTGCCGCTCCGGGGTGAGGGCGTAGATGCCATGTGTCGGCGCCTGGTAATCGCTGAGCACTGGCACCAGGGTGCCCGCAGCCAACTCCTCTTCCACCAGATACCTGGGCATCAGGGCGATCCCCATGCCATCGAGCAGCAGGCGGCGGATCACCTCGCTGTTATTCACTTTGATGTTGCCTTGGGGCTTGATTCGGTTCACCTCGCCGCGCCGCTCAAAACTCCACTCCAGTCCGCCGCGAAAGTAGGAATAGAAGAGGCAGTTGTGCCCTCTGAGATCCGTAATGCTTCTTGGATGGCCCTGGCGCGCAAGATAGTCGGGGGAGGCGCACAACAGGCTGTGACAGGGGGCGAGCTTCACCGCTACCAGGCTGGAATCTGGCAGATCGCCTATTCGCACCACCATATCCAGGCCCTCTTTAAGCAGATCCACCACGCGATCGTCCAGGCTCACCTCTAAGTTGATGGCCGGGTATTGGCGGCTAAATTCGCTCAGCAGCGGCGCGATATGACGCTGACCGAAGACGTTGGGCAGGCTCACCTTTAGGTTGCCCTGTACTGCCCCCTGTTGGCTGGCCAGGGCATCCTGGGCCTGTTGCATCAGGGCGGCCGCCTGGTGCACATACTCATAGTACTGTCTGCCGGCATCTGTGAGGTGCAGTCTGCGGGTGGTGCGCTGGATAAGCTTGACCCCTAAGGCCTGCTCTAAGGCGCTGATGCGCTTACTCACCGCCGACTTGTTGATGCCTAAACGCCGTGCGGCCTCGGAGAAACTGCCCAGCTCGACCACCGAGACAAACAGGGGAATGTTGGCGTAGATGTCCAAATATAGTTTCCATTATGGCAACAAAGAGTTTCGAATATAACGGATTATCTATTTTATAGGAACAGATTAAAGTAGCGCCATCGAGATTAAGATGACTGATAAGACGCTACTTAGCGTGGAACGAGACGATGACGAAACAGCTAATACCACAACTTATGCCACAAGAACCGACAAGCCAGGCTCACATTGACCTTAAGCCACAGGCGAGCACGCCACTAAACCTGATGCTTGGGCTGCTGGGCGGAGTGGCCCTGGCGGTGATGATCGCCCTAAACAGCGAGCTGGCCAAGTATGGCTCGCCGCTGCAAGCCTCTTGGGTCGCCCATGGGGTCGGCACTCTGGTCTCGCTGTTATTGTTGGGCGCGGTGCGCCTCAGACAAGGTGCCCTTGCAAGGTGCAACGAGGCAGCGCCCTGGTGGGCCTATCTGGGCGGTCTGCCCGGCGCCTTTACCGTGGTGTTGGGCGCCATGACGGTCAACAGCACCCTGGGGCTGAGCGCTAGTATCGCCTTTATCATGGCGGGGCAAATTCTCTTTGGCCTCTTGTGCGATCGTCTCGGATTATTAGGGATGGTCAAGCGTCGGCTGACCTGGGGCCAGGGGGCGGCTCTGACCGTGATGGCCCTGGGCGCGCTGATTGTGTTGCTGGCACAGGAGGGCGCATGATGATAACTCTTATCTTACTTGCGCTGCTTAACGGCGTCTGTATCGGCCTGTGCCGCATCCTCAATGGTCGCTTGGGTCAGGCGAGCGATGCCTACTATGCCTCACTTTGGAATCATGGGGTGGGCTTTGCCCTGTTGAGTCTGTTGTTGGTATTGATGCCGACTACCCCCATTAGCGGCCTGCTCGATGCGCCCCTCTATGCCTGGCTTGGCGGCGTAGTGGGCGCCGGATTTGTGGTGCTTAACACTCAGGTGATCCTAAGGCTGGGGGCCACCCTCTGCAGCCTGCTGGTGATCTCGGGCCAGCTCTTCTCCGGCGTACTGTTTGACTTGATCGTCAAAGAGGTCAATCAGCTGCAGCTACTGGGTGTACTCTTCATCTTTATCGGGGTGCTAGGCTTTCGCCGCATGGAGGCCCAGGCAGATAGTGCAAATGCAGACAGTGCAAAGGCTGATAGCGCAAATGTCAGTAGCGAAAATGCAGGTAGCGCAAAGCCAGAGCTGGTGGAGACTGAACCTGAACCAGCTAAGTGATAATCAAGGACACCGTAAGAAATTAAGCATCTGGTTTCTAATGTGAGGTGAGCCGCCGAATGTAAGAAGGCGAGTGGGGCTAGCCACACTCGCCGCAAAGGTGGCACTCGAGCCTATCGGCTAGTGACCGTTTTGAATGAGCACAGGCTCGGCCCAGTCGGCATGATCGAAGTTGATGTTATCGCCGCCGTCTGTGGTGACCAGACGCATCTGCTGGGCGCCGCTGACATCGACGGCGATGGCATGGGGGGAATCGCTGCCAAGCAGTGTGCCAGAGTCGTAGGCGAGCTGACCATCGAGGTAGATCTCAAAGGCCACACTACCATTGGTGCCGGTCTCATCGTCAACGCCGACTTTGGCCTCGAAGTCGCTATAGAGGCCCTTTAGGTCGTAAACAAGTTCGCTGGTGGAGTGGGTACCTATGCCAGTCGCAAAGGTCTGGCCGCCCAGGGTGAGCGGATTGCCCTCTATGCTCCTGTCATACTGCATGTTGCCCCAACCTGTGCTGGCACTCAGGGGCGTGAGGCTGGTCAGCGGCACTGTTACCTTCTGGGTAAGGCGGGGCTGTAGCCAGTCGGCGTGATCGCTGTTGATGCCATCGCCGCCATCCTCAATAACCAGCCTAAGCTTCGAGACTCCCACGACATCCAAATCGAGCGCACTGGCGGCGTCACTGCCTGTCTTCACGCCTGAGTCGAACGCCAGCTGATTGTCAAGATAGACCTTGAAGCGCACCGAGCCGTTGCTGCCCACCTCATCGTCGACCCCCACCAGAGCGGTAAAGCCTTTGTACTGTCCCTGCAGGTCGTAGATGATCTCGCCACTTGCATGTGTGCCTATGCCGCTATCGTATTGCTGACCGCCGACTCTCAGGGGGTTACCGTCCACGCTCTTATTAAGATTGATGCTGCCCCAGTCGCTCTGCTGGCTGACGGGCGTAAGATCTGTCAGTGGTGTCCAGGCTACAGGCGGCTCTACCGGTGGTTCGACCGGCGGCTCGGTGCCATCTTCTGAGGTCGAGACAACAATGCTCTGGCCGCCGTTGAGGTCGAGATCCACATAGGAGAGGGTGACGCCGTTGATGCTTGCCTGGCTGGCGGTCAGGGCCTGACCATCTACATAGAGACTTGGGTAGCTGCCGATAAACTGGGCGCGCCAGGTCAGGGGCTCGCCGCTACCTGCGCTACGGCTCAGTGTCGTGCTGTGCTGGCCGTCGTGACGCAGAGTGAGCAGGCTGTCTATCTCCCTGTGATAGTCGCTGGTCTGCATCAGGCTCTGGCCAAGGGGGAGGTTGGCTACCTCGACATGCCCAAGGCTCGCCGGCAGGCGCGATAGGGTGCTGACGCTGTGCTGGGGTACATTGGGCTCGAAGCCCATCATATGGGTCACCAGGTTGGAGACGTTGGTGAAGGCGATCTCAGGATAGGTCTTGATCACCTGATCGTCACTGCGATCGGCGAAGAAGCGTTTGAGCCCTGCCTGCATCCAATACCAGCCGCGGTCGTTCTGGCCGTAGTTGAAGAAGGCCTCAGGCAGGTAGGTTTTGGCCTCTTCGTTGAGGTTCTCCGAGTTATCGTGGATAAAGCTTAGGTAGGCGTCGGCCTTAGCCCCAGGCTCCAGCAGATCTTTCATCGGCATGAAGAAGCTGTTTTCATGGCCCCAGCCGAAGATGGCGTTGCCATAGCCGTCAAACGCCCTGGCGTAGGTCAACTGTGTATCGTCGTACCAGCGGGTCTGGAAATCGCTCAGCAGTGACTGGGCACTGACCTGATACTGGTCGGCCTTGGTGATAAGCGTCGCGGCCTCCTGGTTGTCGTTCACCAGTAGCGCCTTGGCGCGCAGCATCTGCTCATAGGCCAGTATGGCCTGGTACTGAACGCCCAGGGTATCCCCGGCTTCGACCACGCGGTTCATGTTATTCTCGATGCGATAAAGATCGCGGTTTTCCGTTGGTGTCTGGCTGAAATCCAGTGTTAGATTTACATCCTGCAGATTGTTCCAGTCCAGGGTGACGCTGTGTTGACTCAAGATGGCATCGGCGTAGCTGTGGGAGCCAGATTCTACCACCAGGCGGGCTTGGCTGGCATCGCTAAACTGGAAGCCGAAGGAGAACTTATAACGATAGGAACTGTTGTCTATAACCCTATCGAAATAGCTCTTGCTGAGGGTTACCTGATTGCCGTTGACGCTATAGTCACTGCCCGGCACCAAGGCGCTCTTGCCATCGGTGAGTGCAGTCAGTGTGACGCCGGGCGCTCGGTTAAAGCTGAGCAGCAGATCTTGGGTTGGCTGGGTATTTTCGATAAACAGGTAGTCGTTAGAGAGGATAGGTGCCTCGCCCGTGGCGGAAGTCAGGTTGTTTATTCTGACCCTGAGGTAGTCGTCGCGGCCGTTTCTAAATCTCACCTTAAGGCTCATGTCCTGCACATGGAGTCGGGCGAAGTAGCCCTTGTCGATGATGAGACTGCCGCCTTGCTGATCCGCCGACAGGCTAAAGCTGAGTTCGTTGTCACCGATATGGCTGGCGCCCTCAAACTCCCACAGGGTGGGCAGTATCCCTTCGTTACCGCGGTTGTCGACTATGCCGTTGCCGTTAAAGTCGTAACGACTGGCGAACTCATTGAGCAGCTGCTCACCATAGTCCATGAAGGTCTGGGATAACCAGCGCTCATCGCCGGTAAATCGATACATGCGATAGACTTTTTCTAACAGCTCAAGCGGCGCGGGCAGTTCCTGAAAACCTGCATCCATATAGTAAGGTGCGCCGTAGAAGTTGTAGGACCATAGGGTCCAGTACTCCTGCCAGAAACTCTTAGGGCGCGCCGAGGCCCAGGGGTCTAAGGGGTCGAGATTGGGGTCGCTGACTTCAACTCGCTTATCCTGCAGGGCGTCGAAGGCGAAGCGGGTCAGCATGTCGATATTTTCTTCGTTGAGGCTCAGCAGGGCCGCGCCCTCAGTCTGATGGGCGACATCCCGCAGGCAGAAGTTTTCTCTGTAGCCCGTGGCATTGGCCGTCGGTGTGCCGTGGTAGCTGCCCCACAGGGAGGGAACGGCGGGTACCCCAGCATCGCGAAACTTAGTGATCCGCTCGGCTTCTTCCGTGGTGGGGTATTGCTGAGGGCCGACCACCAGATAGTCGTAGATGTAATCGACCGAACGTGCGATGGCGAGATCCAGCTGAGGATCGCTGGAGCTAACCGTGATCTGGGTGTCAGGCCTGATCCTGGGGTCGCGGATCAGGCCATCGGCCAGACCGGCCTTAGGCAGGGTGCCCAGCGCGAGGCCGATAGCCAGGGTGAGAGTTACACAGGGTCTTGGGGTTATTTTCATTGTTAAACTCCTGATGAGTTATTTATACATGATGATTAACCTCAGCAACTTCAGCCGAATCAACAGTTTGGCTATGCAATAATTATCGGTGGCTTTCTTTTTGATAAGCCAGACTATCCAAGCATCCCAAGTTGTAATGGATCACCTCGAAAATACGTCAATCATTATTGAAAAATCAGTTTTGGGCTTTTTAACACCTTTTGCTGCCAGCCTGATTTTGCCGCCAATAGTTGGCCCGCTATGCTCCGGCCGCAAAGCTTTAGCCGTAACGTTTTGGTTGTAAAATTTTGGCGGCGATTGTTGGGCTAAGATAGTCATTTTGTTTGCACGGAATCGAATTAAGATTGCGCGGTAGAGAGGGGCTCATAGGGTTCAGGCAAGAAAATGGGAAATAAAAGCCCCTTTTCAGGAATGACGAAGCAGGGGCAACTGGCCGAGCATAGCGATCACTTAAGAACCAAGGATGTAGATCGCTATTATGTTTCAAAAGACCCAGGCTAAGCCGCAGTTTTCAACCGATGAACACCCCCATCGCCGTTTCAATCCTCTCACCGGCGAGTGGGTGTTGCTGTCACCTCACAGAAGTAAGCGGCCCTGGCAGGGACAGACCGAGGCGCTGGATCTGACCACGGCGCCCAGTTACGACAGCGAGTGCTTCCTCTGCCCTGGCAACAGACGCATCAATGGCGAGCAAAACCCCAAGTACGACACCACCTTCGTGTTTCAAAACGACTTCGCGGCCCTCAATAGTGACGGTCCCAAAGCTCAGGGGGAGGACCCGCTGTTTCGCTTCAAGACGGTAGAGGGGGAGAGTCGGGTGCTCTGCTTCTCGCCGGATCACAGCCTGACGCTGGCGCAGCTCAGCCACGAGGCGATGCAGGCGGTGATCGCCGCCTGGCAGAGTCAGAGCGAGCTATTGGGGAAGAAGTATCTCTGGGTGCAGGTATTTGAAAACAAGGGCGCCGCCATGGGTTGCTCTAACCCCCATCCCCATGGGCAGATCTGGGCCCATAACCATCTTCCCACCTTGGTGGCGACGAAACAGCAGCGCCTTGCGGATTACTACCTGCAGCATCACGGCAATCTCCTGGGTGACTATGTCGAGCGTGAGCTACAGCAAGAAGTGCGCATTGTGGTGAGCAATGATGATTGGGTGGCGCTTGTGCCTTACTGGGCCAGCTGGCCCTTCGAGACCCTGGTATTGCCAAGATTCGACATCCGTCGCATGCCGGAGCTGACGGTCGAGACCCGGGCGACGCTTGGGGCGATCATAGGCGCGCTCACCGTGCGTTACGACAACCTGTTTCAGTGCGCCTTTCCTTATTCCATGGGTTGGCACGGCGCGCCGTTTGATGGCCAGGACCACCCCGAGTGGCGCCTGCACGCCCACTTTTATCCGCCGCTGCTGCGTAGTGCCAGCGTGAAGAAATTCATGGTGGGGTACGAGCTGCTGGCCGAGATCCAGCGGGACATCACCCCAGAGCAGGCCGCCGCGCGCCTGAGGGAACAATCCCCAATCCACTACAAGAGTTGCCATTACAAGAACAGCCAACACAAGCAGAGTCACAACAAGCAGAGCCAATAAAAACACAGATAAAGCCAGGCTTTAAATAAAAGGACAGAAAGATGAAAAATGGCGAGCTAACTCAAGCCCTTACCTATGCCTTCACCCAGGCCTTCACCCAGGCCTTCGGCCAAGAACCGGCGTTGGTGGCCTATGCCCCGGGGCGGGTCAACCTGATTGGCGATCATACCGACTACAACCTGGGCTGGGTTTTACCTGTGGCGCTCGATAGAGGCACCTGGGTGGCAGCGTTACCGAGCGATGAGCCGCAGATCCAGGTGGTGGCGAGAGACATGGGCAATGAGCAGGTTAGCTTTTCGCTCGATGACCAGGCTGTGGCGCAGATGCCACTGGATAGCGTCTCGCCCTGGAGCAACTATGTGCGTGGCACGGTGAAGATGCTAAGCGCCTATCTGGCCGAGACGGGTCAGCCACCTCTCAGGGGCGCTAGCCTGATGATCACTGGCAATCTGCCTAAAGGAGCTGGGCTTAGCTCATCGGCGTCCCTTGAGGTGGCGCTTATCAAGGCCTTCGCCGGGCTGTTCGATCTTAAGATTGACGGCATCAAGGCCGCGCAGCTGGGCCAGCAGGCGGAGAATGATTTTGTCGGTTGTAACTGCGGCATCATGGATCAGTTGATCTCGGCCATGGGAGAGGCGGAGCGCGCCATGCTGCTCGATTGTAGCGATCTCGCTATCAATCAGGTGCCGCTGACTGAGGGGCTTAGGCTGATGATCATCAACTCTAACGTGAAGCGGGCGCTGGTGGGCAGCGAATATAACCTGAGGCGTGAGCAGTGCCAAAAAGTGGCGCAGCATTTCGGCGTGAGCTCGCTACGGCAGGTGAGCTATGAGCAGCTGTGTCAGGCAGAAGCCTCGCTCGAGTCCACTCTGTTTCGGCGTGCCCGCCATGTGGTGAGTGAAAACGCCCGGGTGCTTGAGATGGCTGAGGCGCTAAGCGCAGGCGACAGCGCCCGCATTGGCCATCTGATGGCCGCCTCTCATCGCTCGCTGCGGGATGATTTTGCCGTGAGCACTCCTGAGGTGGACTGTCTGGTGGCACTGGTTAGCGAGGTGCTGGGCATGGATGGCGGCGCGCGCATGACTGGCGGCGGCTTCGGTGGCTGCGTGGTCGCCCTGCTGCCAGAGCACAAGATAGCCGAGGTGCGCGAGACAATCGCCGCCGAGTATCAGGCAAAGACAGGGCTGACGGCGGACATCTATCTGTGCCATAGCGGGGCGGGGGCCTTCGCCTAAGCGTCTAAGCGCCTAAAGGCCTAAGCGCTTAAGCCTGTTTTGGGGGCGGGCCAGGGGCTCGCCATAGAAAACGATAAGAATAAGAGAAGACGACTATGTTAGAGACATTGGATATTGGCATATTGCTGGTTTACGCCCTTGGGCTGTTGGGGTTGGCGCTGTGGATCTCCCGCCAGGACAAACGTCATGAGCGAGACACAAAGGACTACTTTCTGGCGGGCAAGGCTTTGCCCTGGTGGGCGATCGGCGCCTCACTCATCGCCTCTAACATCTCCGCCGAGCAGATCATCGGCATGTCGGGCTCTGGTTATGCCATCGGCCTGGCCATCGCCTCTTACGAGTGGATGGCGGCGATCACCCTGATCTTGGTGGGCAAGTATATGCTGCCCATCTTCATCAAGAACGAGATCTACACCATGCCCCAGTACCTGGAGCAGCGCTTCGACAAGCGGGTCAAGACCACGCTGGCGCTGTTCTGGTTGTCTGTCTACATCTTGGTCAACCTTACCGCCGTGCTCTGGCTCGGCGGCCTGGCGATCGAGACGGTGGCAGGGATCGACTGGCTCTATGGCATGGTGTTGCTGGCGTTGTTTTCCCTGGCCTACTCCCTCTATGGCGGCCTCAAGGCGGTGGCCTACACTGACATCATTCAGGTGGTGCTGCTGATCTTCGGCGGCCTGCTGCTCAGCTATCTGGCGCTGGACAGGGTCGCCGACGGGCAGGGCGTCTGGGCCGGATTCGACAGGCTTTCCAGCGCCTTGCCGGAACATTTCGAGATGATCCTGAGTCAGAGTAACCCCCACTACATGAGCCTGCCGGGGATCTCTGTGCTGGTGGGCGGCTTGTGGATCATGAACATCAGCTACTGGGGCTTTAATCAGTACATCATACAGCGCGCCCTGGCGGCCAAGAGCGTGGCCGAGGCGCAGAAAGGGATCGCCTTCGCCGCCTACCTCAAACTCTTGATGCCGCTCATCGTGGTGCTGCCGGGGATCGCCGCCGTGCTCCTCTATCCCGGGCTGGAGTCGCCGGATCAGGCCTATCCTTCCATGATGGCCCTGATGCCCGCCGGGGTTAAGGGGCTGGTGTTTGCCGCGCTGGTGGCGGCCATCGTCTCCTCCCTGGCCTCCATGACCAACAGCATCTCGACCATATTCACCATGGATATCTACGCCATGTTGCGCCCGGCCAAATCCGAGGGGCACTATGTGTTGGTGGGCAGGCTGTCTAGCCTGATAAGCCTGTTGATAGCCCTGGTGATGGCCCAGCCGCTGCTGGGTGAGTTCGAGCAGGCCTTTCAATATATTCAGGAGTTTACCGGGGTCTTCACCCCAGGGATCGTGGTGATCTTCCTCACGGGCATGTTCTGGCGCCGGGCGACCTCTCAAGGCGCGCTGGCGGCGGCGCTGGGCTCGGCCATCTTCTCCTTCGGCCTGAGGTTCTACTGGCCCGAGCTACCCTTCATGGATCGCATCGGCCTGGTGTTCCTGCTCTGTCTGGCCCTTAGCGTGATGGTGTCGCTCATGGGGCGCTCTCTCGAAGAGGGGGCGAGTGTGGCGCTAGGCGGTGTCAGCTTCAAGACGGGCAGAGCCTTCAACCTCAGCGCCCTTGGGGTGGTGGTGATCCTCAACTTCCTCTACGTCACCTGGTGGTAGGGCATTCAGCAGATGAAAGGTGAAAAGATGAACGTCTTAGTCACAGGGGGCGCCGGCTATATCGGCTCCCATGCCTGCGTCGAGCTGTTAAGCGCAGGCCATCAGTTGGTGGTGCTGGATAACCTGTCGCGGGCCAAATTCGAGTCCCTGGCGCGGGTCGAGCGGATCACTGCGGCTAAACTCATCTTCGTCGAGGGGGATATTCGCGATGAGCGGGCGCTCGATGCCCTGTTTGAGCGTTATGTAATAGATGCCGTGATGCATTTTGCCGGACTCAAGGCGGTGGGGGAGTCGACCCGGCTGCCACTGGAATATTACGATAACAATGTGGTCGGCTCCATGCGGCTGCTTAGCGCCATGACTCGCCACGGGGTGAAGACCCTGGTCTTCTCCTCCTCGGCCACCGTCTATGGGGCCAATCCAACATTGCCCATCACAGAGTCGGCGCCCCGTTCCAGCACTAACCCCTACGGCCAGACCAAGCTGGTGGTGGAGCAGATGTGCGCCGAGTGGGCCAGGGCGCAGCAAGATGTCAGCGTGATCCTGCTGCGCTACTTTAATCCCGTCGGTGCCCACGAGTCCGGACTGATTGGTGAAGATCCCAAGGGGGAGCCCAATAATCTCTTGCCCTACATCACCCAGGTCGCCATGGGACGTCGGCCCTATCTGTCGGTGTTTGGTAGCGACTATGCCACAACCGATGGCACAGGTGTGCGCGACTATATCCATGTGGTGGATCTGGTGCAGGGGCATCTGGCGGCCCTGACGCGGCTACATGGGGTGGCGGGGTGCCATACCTTTAATCTGGGTTCGGGGCAGGGCTATTCTGTGCTTGAGATGGTAAGAGCCTTCGAGCAGGCGAGCGGTAAAGCCATTGCGCTGCATATGGCGCCGCGCCGCCCCGGGGATATCGCCGCCAGCTATGCCTGTCCGGATAAGGCGGCGAGTGAGCTTGATTGGCGGGCGGCGAGAGATCTTACGCAGATGATGCAAGACAGCTGGCGCTGGCAGTGTCGCAATCCCCAGGGATATAGCTAAACAGCTTCTTAACTCGCTGGCAGGTTAATCGCTATTTGCAGGCCTTGTATTGGTTGCTGATGGGGTCATATTCGAACCCAGAGGCCGCCAGCTTCTGCTCCAGCTGGGCACTGGGAATGTCCAGCTGGTAGAAGAGGTCTTGCTTGTCATGACAATTCAGCCTGAGCTGCTCGTTGACTATGCCCACCAAAATATCGCCGCTTAGCTGGGTTAAGTGGTAATCCATCTCGTCCTCCTGCATCTGAGTATGCATCTGTTATAGGTTTAGCCCAGTTTTTATGGGCTGACAACGGCGCTGTTACCTGGCTCCGCCCTTTGATGACACCTCTTTCCATAGCTATTTACAACGATATTTAACTGTTAACACGATATTTAGTGATGACGTATCACGATATTTCGTGAACGTTTGATCTTATTCTAACTTCCTGTCGATACAGCCCTTTTATCCAGTGCTGGCACGTTAGCTGCTGGTAGAGAGCTCATTGGGAATACCCAAGCTAACAAAAAAACAGCGTAAACACTGATAAAGGGAAAATGTGATGAATAAGAAGTTATTGGCTCTGTTGATCCCATCTGTATTGATGGCCAGCTCGGCGCAGGCTATCGAGTTGTACAAGGATCAAACCAATGCTCTGAATATGATGGGCTGGCTAGGTTTTGCCGCGGTCAACGATGGTGATGATACTGCCGTAGTTGATAATTTTTCGCGTGTCGGCTTCCGGTTTGACCGTCAGGAGAAGAACGGCTGGCGCAGCTTCGCTCACACCGAGTGGGGCATCAACATGGTCACCAGCGACGATTCGCTCAAGTATGTGGGCGGCCAGCTGGGCGCGCAGAAGACCTCAGACTTCCTGTTTAACCGCCTGGGTTATGTCGGCCTGTCTCACGCCAAGTGGGGTAGCCTGAGCTTTGGTAAGCAGTGGGGTGCTTACTATGATGTGGCCTACACCACCGACGTGCTCAACGTCTATACCGGCTACTCGGTCGGCGCCTATACCTTCGGTGACGGTGGCCTAACGGGCGCGGGCCGTGCCGATTCAGCCTTCATCTATCGCAACATCTTCGGCGACCTGGATATCGCGCTGCAATACGCCGCCAAGCAAAATGGTGACGTCGCTCTGTTTGATAAGAATGGTCAGGCGGTGGACGATGGCTCTCACCTGAGCTTCGACACCAGCTATGGCGCCAACCTGACCTATCATGTGACCGATAAGTTCAAGGTACTTGCCGGCTTTAACCGCGGCGATTTCGAGGGTGAGTTGGCCGGAGTTAGCGTCGATGATACCAACGAGATCATAGGTATCGGCGCCCAGTATGGCTCCTTCTACCAGTATGCGCCGGGCCGCGACGCCAAGGGCCTCTATGTCGGTTTCAACGCCCATCAGAGCAAGCAAAACGAATTGGTGGCCGGTCAGCTGTATGACTCTACCGGCGCCGAGTTCCTGCTGGCCTACCACTATGACAATGGTTTCGTGCCAAGCTTCCTGATCTCTTATCAGGATCTGGATACCGACGAGACTACGGCCATCAAGGGTAACTGGACACGTCAGTTTGCCGTAGTAGGCCTGCACTATCGCTACAGCCGCGATACCGTGATGTTTGCCGAAGCTAAGTTCGACTTCAGCGACATGGATGACAAGGGGTTCGAGGCGGCACAAGACAACAGCTACGCCGTCGGTATCCGCTACTTCTTCTAGTTTGATTGTTCCCTGCAAAGTTCAAAGCACTCCTCGGAGTGCTTTTTTGTCTCTGATATATAAAGGCCTAGCGCCAAGATTTTAACGCTAAGCTATTAATACAAAAGCATTTAGCTCTGGCAGTTAACACAGCCCCAGCTTCTTCATCTTGCTGCGCAGGGTGTTGGGGTTGATGTCCAGCATCTCGGCGGCGCCGCCCGGCCCATAGAGTTTACCGCCGGTGATCCGCAGTGCATGGGTGATATACTTACTCACCATTACATCCAGGGGCACCAGCTTATCGCTGGCATGGCTGGGATCGATAATAATGGTCTCATGTTTGCTGCTGGCCGCGGGTTCCACTTTGTCCACCTGAGTCAGGTTGAAGTTAAGCGGCCCCTCTGGGGTTTCGATCATGGCCCTTTCCAGCACGTTGATCAGCTCACGCACGTTGCCCGGCCAATGGTAGTGATTCAGGCTGTCGAGTTGTTCACTGCTGACTCTGGGGAGCTTGTCCAGATTAAACTTGGCCGCCAGCACCTCGATAAAGTGCTGCACCAGCAGGGGAATGTCCGAGCGGCGCTGACGCAGCGAGGGGATCTCGATAGGAAAGACCGCTAGGCGATACCAGAGATCTTCACGAAAGGTCTGCTTCTTCACCATGGCCTGCAGGTTTCTATGGGTGGCGGCGATCACTCGAATATCTAGGTTAATGGCATCGAAACCGCCTACCCGGGTGATGGTGCCGTTCTGCAGCACCCGCAGCAGCCGTACCTGTACCGACAGGGGAAGCTCGCCGATCTCGTCTAAGAAGATGGTGCCGCCGTTAGCCTGTTCGAAGAAGCCCGCCTTACGCTGCTCGGCGCCGGTGAAGGCGCCTTTCTCGTAGCCAAACAGCTCAGAGTCGATGAGGCTCTCTGGGATGGCGCCGCAGTTCACCTTAATGAAGGGCTTGTCGGCCCGCTGTGACTTGCAGTGAACGGCGTTGGCGATCACCTCCTTACCACAGCCAGTTTCCCCCAGGATCAACACGCTGGTATGCAGCTTGGCGATCGCCTCTACCTGGGTCATCACCCGCTTAAGGCCAGAGTCGGCACCTATCACCCCGCAGGGATTGAAGGCCTGTTTGAGTAGGCGGTTTTGCTGGGTGAGTGCCTGATTGGCCCTGAGCAGGTTGCGCCCCTTGAGATTAAAGGCGGTGATCAGCGACAGGGTGTCCTTGTGGGGCTCGATAAGCTCGGCGTGGCGATGACAAAACTGCGCCTTCTGCTTGGCATAGAAACCCACCACCCCCAGATGGGTGTTGCCGCTGAGCATGCGCAGCAGAATCACCGACTGGATATTGGGGATCACCTGAGGCGCGACGAAGCCTGTCACCTGATCGTGCTCGAGATCGTTGATGATGCGGATCACCGGGCGGTCGGGCTGGCTCAGTAGGGTCTCCATCTCGGCGGAGATCTTCACCTGTTTATTCAGCGCCGTAGTCTGCGCCTCATCCACATGGGCCAGAAACTGGATGTCGCCATATTCGGGGCGGTAGATATTCAGGTAGATGCCGTCGATGGGCAGGTGCTGCCTGACATATTCGAAGTAGGCTCGCAGGGACTGCTCCAACTCCAGGCTGCTACAGAGTCGCTGGGTGGCTTCGAAATAGAATTGTTTTTGCATTGATATGTCACGGTGATCACGAAGTTTCGTGATTGTAGATCATCATATTTCGTGATTCTGTGCCCCCCTTCATAAATTGTTCCTTATCCCCCTCTTTTTAGGTAGTTGGCATGCCGGGTGCAATCTTATCTGCATGAAATCGAGGTGAATTCCCCCGATTCTACTTTGCTCAAATGGTCGAAAGGAAAATTAAAAATGAAACAGAAAGATCTGATAAGCCCGGGTCGTCGCCAGCTGTTAAAAGGCGGCGCCGCGATGGCCGTCAGTGTGGCGGGACTGGGTGCCATGAGCGCCCAGGCGGCCGAGTGTAGTGGCGATAAACCGCCTCATTTCGATGAGATAGTCGATGTCTTGGTGATTGGCAGCGGTTTCGCCGGCATGTCGGCGGCGCTGCAGGCCAAAGAGGCCGGTGCCAGCGTCATGGTGATCGATAAGATGCCCGTGTTTGGCGGCAACTCCACCATTAATGGCGGCGCCATGGCGGTGGCCGGTTCTAAGTTGCAGGCTAAGGAGGGGATCAAGGATTCGGTCGATACCATGGTGGCCGACATGCTCAAGGCGGGTCGCGGCATGAACGATGTCGAGATGCTCAAGCTGGTGTGTAACGGCACCGCCGAGTCTTGCCAGTGGCTGGAGGCCTATGGCGTCGAGTGGAAGCCTTTTGTGCAGCACTTCGGTGGCCACTCGCTGCCGCGTGTGCTGCAGACGGTGCAGAGCTCAGGCGCCGGCATCATTCGCCCTCTGATCAAGGCGGCGAATCAGCATGGTATCGAGATGCGAAATCAGACCAAGCTCGAATCTTTCGTGAAAGATCCGGCCGGTCGCGTGATCGGTGTCCAAGTTCGCGATGGCTATTATTTCCCGCAGGAGCGCACGGGTAAAATGCGGCTTATCGGCGCTCGCAAGGGGGTGATCATGGCCACCGGCGGTTTCTCCCGGGATCTCGAGTATCGTCAGATGCAGCAGCCTGAATTAAATGGCGATCTCGACTCGACCAACCATCCCGGCGCGACCTCTGAGGCCCTCAAGCAGATGATGTTGATCGGCGCCAACCCGATCCATCTGGACCAGATCCAGCTCGGCCCCTGGGCTTCACCGGACGAGAAGGGCTTCGGCACCGCCTCTCAGTTCAACACCATCGCCACTTATCCCAGCGGCATAGTGGTGGATGTGCGCACCGGCGAGCGTTTCTTCAACGAACTGGCGGACCGTAAGGCTCGCGCCGATGCCATCATGACCCGCCGTGATGACCAGGGTAATCCCGTCTATCCCGTGGGATTTACCAATGCCAAGGGCGCGGCCCAGGCCCAGACCCTGGAGTGGGGCCTCAAGTACAAGGTGATCCAGAAGGCGGACACATTAGAAGAACTCGCGGCCCTGTATCAGATCCCCGCCAAGGCATTGAAAGCCCAGGTGGCGCGCTGGAACGACGCGGTAAAAGCCGGCGAAGACAAGGAGTTTGGTCGCCCCATGCAGAAGGCCATGGCGCTGGAAGAGGGCCCCTGGTATGGCGTGCGTATGTGGCCCAAGGTGCACTACTGCATGGGCGGCGTGAAGGTGAATACCCAGTCTCAGGTGCTGCACCTGGTGAGCAACGAGCCGATCGATGGCCTGTATGCCGCCGGTGAGGCGACGGGTGGCATCCATGGGGCGAGCCGTCTCGGCGCTTGCGCCGTGGCAGAAGGTGTGGTGACGGGCAGAAACGCCGGTCGTATCTGCGCGGCGAGCGCGGCAATCGAATTAAAACAGGCTTAGCACAGGTGTGCAGCCGAGAAAAATATTAAGGAATTGATGATGAAAAAAGTAAATACTCTGTTGGCAACTACCGCCCTGGCCACTAGCGCCTTGGCGATGACTGCAGGCGCCGCCATGGCAAGCGATACCGTGGTGCTCGACGGTCAGCATCTGACTCAGGCCCAGGCCTGGGCGATCGCCGATGGCGCTAAGGTAGATATCGCGCCTCAGGCGGCCTCCGCTTTGGTGAAGGCCCACGATCTGCTGATGGAAGCGGCGCGTCTGGGTAAGCCTGTGTATGGTCTCACAGTAGGCGTTGGCCTGAACAAGGACCACAAGCTGTTCGATGCCAACGGTGAGTTAAGCGCCGAGGTGATGGCGGCCTCTAAATCCTTTAACTACAGCACCCTAAGAGCACACAGCGCGGGCGTTGGCGAGCCGATGCCGGTAAGACTCACCCGTGTCGCCCTGGCGGTTCGCTTAAATACCATCTTGTCTGGTCACACCGGCGTGCAGCCCTATGTGGCCGAGATCTACAAGGCCTACCTGAACCAGGGGATCACGCCTGTGATTCCATCGCTGGGTACAGTAGGCGAGGCGGACATTTTGCTGGCATCCCACGTGGGCCTGGCGATGATCGGCGAGTGGGATGTGTTTTATCAAGGCAAGCGCATGAGCAGCCTCGATGCGATGAGCAAGGCTGGCGTCAAGCCGCTTAAGCCTATCGGTAAAGATGCGCTCTCTATTTTGTCGAACAACTCGGTCGCCGTGGCCTACGCCATGCAAGGTTATCAGGACGCCGAGCATCTGCTGCAGGTCTCGCCAACCGTGTTTGGCCTGAGCCTGGAAGGGCTAAACGGTAATGTGGCGCCATTCCTGCCACAGACCAATGACATTCGTCCTTTCCCTTATCTGAAGGCGACCACTGAGGATATCTTAGGCTCACTTTCTGGCAGCTACCTGTGGGATCTCAACAGCGAGCGTCCGCTGCAAGATCCGCTGAGCTACCGCACCACCGCCTATACCCTGGCGAGTGCCCAGAAGGCGCTGTCTGATCTCGGTCAGGTGATCGATATCCAGATCAACCACTCAGACGATAACCCTGGGGTGATCCTGGGCGCCAGCAAGCAGTACGCCGAAAACTCTCAGGTGGCCAAGTACCTGGTAGAAGGCAAGGGCGGTGTGTTCCCAACCACCAACTTCGAGCCGCTCCCCGTGGCCCTGGCGGTGCAGCAATTGAGTGTGGCCCTGACCCATGTGTCTCACAACAGCGCCATGCGCACCATTCACCTGTCGGACGATCACTTTACCCATCTGCCACGCTTTTTGAGCGCGCCGGGTAACAATGGTCACGCCTTCGGCGCCATCCAGAAGACCTTCGTGGATATGCAGGTGCGTAACAAGATGTTGGCGACCCCTGTGTCATTCGACGGCATCCAGATCGCCGGTAACATCGAAGACACCTTCACAAACCTTAAGCTGGCGAGCGATAACCTGATCCAGATCGTCGACAACATCAACACCATGTATGGCCTGGAGTTGTTGCACTCTACCCAGGCGATCGACCTGCGCAAGGCCGCCAACGCCGACCTTAAGCTAGGTAAGGCGACCCAGGCCATGTACCAGGCGTATCGTCAGCAGGTGTCATTCGTCGAGCTTGACCGTCCGTTCACGCCAGACATTCAGGCGTCACACGACTTCATCGTCAAGTACTGATGGGTTGGGCGTTAGCCTAAGCAAGTTATTAGCTGGGGCGCTGGGCGCCCCACAATAAGGATTCAAGATGTTAAGAGTATTATCGGCCCTCTGTTTGGCGGCGCTACTGAGCGCGCCGGGCGCACAGGCCATGAAGTTAAAAGATTATCATAAAGAGATCATGACCAACGAGCAGGGCAAGGTGGAGTGCAGCGCCTGTCATGGCGAGGCGAAACGCAAGAGTATACCTAAGATGAGTGCCTGCGAGTCTTGCCACGGCACGGCGGCCGAGATGGCCGAGCTGACCAAGCGTCCCGAGGGGGCAGGCCACAGCGTAGAGCCAAACCCCCACGACAGCCTGCACTATGGCAGCGATCTTCCTTGTACTTACTGTCATCAGGAGCACAAGGAGAGCAAGGTGTACTGTAACCAGTGTCATGAGTTTAAGTACCCTAAGATGAAACGTTAGCCAAGTTAGGCTAGGGCGCCCAGTGCCGAGTCTGGGGACAAGGGCCACAGCGCACGCTCCCGCTGCTGTGGTCTTTTTCTTTGCTTTTTTCTTTGTCTCTTCCCCGCAATTTTCCAGCTATTACCTTCAGTTATTCGATTAAATAGGCTACTTTGTCTTTGATTATCAACATCTGATGACTAATTTGGCGACTGATTAAGAACGAATAGGGGAGCTTATCTTGGATAGAATCGATACCATGAAGGCCTTTACCGCCGTGGTGCAGGAGGGCTCCTTCACCAAGGCGGCAGACAGGCTAGGACTCTCCTCGCAGCTGGTCAGCAAGTATGTGTCTCAGCTCGAGGAGCATCTCAAGGTGCGCCTGCTCAATCGTACCACGCGGCGGGTCAATGTGACCGAGGCGGGCAGGGCCTACTTCGAGCGTTGTCAGCAGGTGCTTATCGATATCGAGGAGATGGATAACGCCCTGACCAACCTCAGCGAGACCGCCTCGGGTCTGCTTAAGGTCAGCGCCCCCATGTCTTTCGGCATTCACCATCTGCCGAGCGCCCTGGTTCAGTTCCAGCAGCAACACCCGGATGTCAGGCTGGATATCACCCTGACGGACAAGAAGGTGGATCTGCTGGAGGATGGCGTCGATGTGGCGCTGCGTATCGGTCAGCTCTCGAGCTCCTCGCTTATCGCCAAGAAGCTCACCCCGATCAAGCTGGTTGTCTGCGCCTCCCCCGAGTATCTGGCCGAGCGCGGCGAGCCCAAGACCCCGGCGGATCTTATCCATCACAACTATCTGCACTTTAGCTACTCGGATCTTGGCGCGGCATTCGGTCGTTTCGGAGAGCATTTCTCGGCGCTGAAGATCCCAAGCGACCTGGCCTGTAATAACGGCGACATGCTGGTGGAGGCAGCCATCGCCGGTCGTGGCATAGTGGTGCAGCCTACCTTCTTGGTGAGCAAGGCCCTGCGTAGTGGTAAGCTGAAAGCGATCCTCACCGACTACACGCCAGAGCCCTTTGGCCTGTACGCCGTCTATGTGCACCGTAAGTTTCTCGCCAGCAAGGTGCGCTGTTTCGTCGACGCCCTGAGCCAATACTATGGCAAGACCCCTTACTGGGATGCGATAGACGACTAGCTGGCTTTGGCTAGCTTTATAGCTTTAGCCAGCTTTCTCGTCCTCAAGCTTTCCGCGCCCGAGCGCTAAGCCTTAAGCCCTAAGCTTCAAGACTAATGCTCCAATACCAAAGCTAAAAGACGTAAGCCCCATCTGCCGTCTAGGTTTATTATCGCCATTTTGTTGTTAATCATTAAATGATAGTGATGTTTATCAATTTAGCGTTGAGAGCTACATTTACCTCATCGGCAGCGAATGGCTAATGACTTTTATCTAATCAAAGTCAAAGGCCAAAGGCTGCAAACCAAACATCTTTGAGGAGATCACTATGAACAAGCAAACGTTAATCAAACTACTTAACAGCGATGCAGGACTGGCCCCCTTGGTACTGCGTCTACCCCTAGGACTCATCTTCGCCGCCCATGGCGCCCAGAAGCTGTTCGGCTGGTTTGGCGGCTATGGCCTGGAAGGAACAGGGCAGTGGATGGCCAGCGTCGGCTTCGAACCCGGTTACCTGATGGCCCTGCTGGCCGGTAGCGCCGAGTTCTTCGGTGGTCTGGCACTGGTGCTGGGTCTGCTGACCCGTCCCGCCGCCGCGCTGACGGCCTTCACCATGGCGGTGGCCATGACGCTGCACGTGGGCAACGGCCTGTTTGTCTCTAATAACGGCTACGAGTTTGCCTTGATATTGCTGGCGGCCTCACTATCTCTGGCGGTGCAGGGCGGTGGACGCTACTCGGTCGACAAGCTACTGACCGGTCGTCTCTAAGGTTAGCCAATTTTACGGTAGGGGCGGGTGTAGGAGACTATGCCCCGCATCCTGTTACGGGTTTAGAAGGAGAAGCAGATGTTAGTCGATGGTCGTTGGAATGGAGATTGGCAGCCGGTGCAGGCGAAGGATGATGAGGGGCGTTTCGTGCGTCAGATCTCTAGCTTTCGCAACTGGATAACGCCGACAGGTGAGGCTGGCCCTACGGGTGAGGGCGGTTTTAAGGCGGAGTCTGGTCGCTATCATCTCTATGTCGCTTATATCTGCCCCTGGGCCTCACGTACCCTGATGGTGCGGGCGCTCAAGGGCCTTAGCGAGCATATCAGTGTCAGCGTGGTCAACCCCGTGCTTTCGGAGCAGGGCTGGCAGTTTGGCGGCGCGATTGATAGCAAGGTAGTTGGAGACAGCGACATCCTCAATGGCCACAAGTATCTGCATCAGCTCTATACCCAGGTGGATCCACGCTTTACCGGCAGGGCGACCGTACCCGTGCTCTGGGATAAGCAGCGCCAGGTGATAGTGAATAACGAATCGGCAGACATCATACGCATGTTAAACACCGCCTTCGATCACCTTACCGACTCGGCACTAAATCCGGCATTGGACCTCTATCCGCAGGGGCTGCATCAAGCTATCGATAGCCTGAATGAGCGTCTCTATCATGAGCTAAACAATGGCGTCTACAAGGCGGGCTTTGCCACCAGTCAGTTTGCATACGAAGAGGCCTATCAAGGCGTCTTTAGCCTGCTCGATGAGCTGGAGCAGACCCTGAGCGATGGTCGCCCCTACTTGCTCGGCGAGCAGCTGACCGAGTCGGATATTCGCGCCTTCGTGACTCTGGTGCGCTTCGATGTCGCCTACTATGGCCTGTTTAAGTGTAACCGTGAGCTGATCGCCCAGAAGCCGCAGCTACAGGCCTATCTGCAGCGCATCTATGCCCTCGATGGCATCGCAGCCTCGGTCAATATCGAGCATATCAAGCAGGGCTACTATTCGATCAAGGCGCTGAATCCGACAGGCATAGTGCCTGTCGGCCCTCAGGTTAGCTTATGACGCCAGGTATGGAGTCGAAAGTGAGTTCAGAAAGAGTTTAAAAGTGAGTCAAAGCATGAGTACAAGACAAATCTCCCCTGAGGTGAGTGAGCAGCTAAAGGTAGCAACCATAGCAACAGCAACCAGCGCCGGGCTAATGCCCAGCCTGTTCGTCTCCCACGGCTCGCCCATGTTGGCCCTGGATGACAGCGACAACGCCGCGTTTCTCGCCGAGCTGGGCCAGGTGCTGCCAAGGCCCAAGGCGATACTGGTGTTTTCGGCGCACACGGATCTCAGTGGCAAGGTGCGTATCGCATCTAGCGAGGCCCCGCGCACTGTGCACGACTTCTACGGCTTTCCCGACGCCCTCTACCGAGTCAACTATCCGGCCCCTGGCGCGCCTAAGCTGGCTGGCGAGGTCGCGGATCTTCTGCAAACCGCCGGGTTTGACGCCAAGTTAGATGAGCAGCTTGGCTGGGATCACGGCCTCTGGACGCCGCTCAGCCGTCTCTATCCCGAGGCGGATATCCCTCTGGTGCTGGTCTCTATCGACAGCCGTCAGGGCGCAAACTATCACTATCGCCTGGGACAGGCGGTAAAATCCCTGCGCGCCGACGGCGTGCTGGTACTGGGTTCGGGTGGCATCAGCCACAACCTGGGCGAGTTGTTTCGCCGCCCCGGCGACCCGCAAAAAGTAGAGAAAATGCAAAGCTTCGTGAATTGGATCGCCGATAAGCTTTCCCAAGGAGATCTACCCGCGCTGCTGGATGTCGAGCGCCAGGCCCCACACGCCAGGTTTAACCACCCCAGCATAGAACACCTGATGCCCTTCTACGTCGCCCTAGGCGCAGGACAGGGCGAAGGAGTTAATGAGGCCACTAAGCCGCCACTACGACTACACCAAAGCGTCGAACTACAAATCCTCGCCCTAGACACCTACGCCTGGCTCGAGTAACTATCAGCGTGGTAGAGGTGTCTTGCGCGACATAACTTATTTTGGACAAAAGCAAGTAGACCGTCGAATAAAGGTATTGGCTTTTTAGATTGTAACCTTTAGCGGCATAGGTTTTTACTTCGCTGATGGTAGCGTTGACCATCATGGTTTTGAATTGCCTGCGGCAAGGCTTATGTGCAAACACATTTGTGACACGGTGAGTGAAGCCTAGCTTCGTGCATACGAACGAGAGGCATGGATGCCGAACTGGCCGTTAGACAAGGATGTTGTTCGAGCACTTCCCTGTGAGCTCTACCTCGGCATCTGACCTCCACGGAAGGAGGGAATGCCAAAAATGTCGGGAACATTTTTGGCCATACATAGGAAGGTCACAAATGTGTTTACACCAGTATCTATCGTCTCTTCGATTTGACGTTACAGGACAGCCCAGCTTTAAAATATTCTTGGACATTTTCGAGTTAAAGCCTTAACTCTAACCTGTCAGTTTCGGATAAAAATTTCTATGGGATAACACCCAAATCATGGGCAAATGTGGAGCGCAGCGGAAGATTTGTCCCTGTGCCTGCGTTTGTTATGCCTAAACCCACGATGAGGTTAAATCACCATGGCAAATAGCTCTATCGAATAGATTGTTTACCAAAATTGGTTCATAGACATAATCTTTGTTTAATGGATCAGTTACCATAGCAACTGGTTGACCGGCGAGCTTTCCTTTGGCCGCTAATGAAAACTGAAGAGTAAGATCGATAACACTCAGATCGAACGAAGTTATCCAAACGTGTATGTTAACGTCTGAAACGCCTTTACCTTTCTTTATTAAAGCCTCTATTGACTCCTTACTTGCTAACGATGGCTCTGGCTCACCTTTGTAATAGACATTGCCCACGGTCAGAAAGAATGGCAGCTCAGGTAATCGGCCTCGGTCTTGTAAATCCTCAATTAATTGAACTGCGTAGGTGGAATACTCTAAACATTTATTCGCAGGTTTAACAAAGCCTTTGTTAATTAATTGTTCCTTTAGCAGCTCTACTAACTCTTTATTAAAAGAACGGTTGCGATTTTGACTCCCTGATTTTTCAATTCTATCAATAAAATCCCCCAACTCATCTGCATCTACTGACCAGCCTGAGAGCAACTGGTTACCAAGCTTGATAGCTTCCAAAAACTTTTCTTTATATTCAGATTTACACATTGGGGTTCCAAATATTTAGGCATAACGCCCAAAGCAGCGGCGCGCGTTAGCGCGTCCAGCCCGCAGGGCGAAGCTGCGTTTGTTTGTTAGCTGTTTTACTCTTGCTCAGAGTCTTTTATCTGGCATATAAGGAAATCAGTTGTACTTTCTTTCCAGTTTAGCCACATTGCAATAAGGCTAGCAACAAGCCAGATTCCAGAACCAATTGCGGCTAAAATAAAAACCGCTTCCCATGTGTTTGCGGGGATTCCGAATTTTTCAGTGAACGCAGCAGATACATTTGCTAGAACTACCGATATGAAAAGACCCAAAGGAGCTAGCCAGCCTTTTCTTGTTCCCATTTTTTTAAGATGTTTCAAGAGAATGTTTTCTAGCTTATCTTCAGTAATTTCAATTAAGTCAGATTTTACGTTTGAACGACGTTCATTGACAAAGCGACTTTCACTAGCATCACTTGTTTCGAAGCTGGCTATTTGCTCATTATTTTCCATCGGTTCCTCCCTCTTTAGGAAGCATATCTAAAGCTCCTAACGCATGAGAGGTGATTGCGCCGCAATTATTGCAAGCGATATGTGCCACAGGCACACTCGGGCCTCCTATGAAAAAACCAGCAGAAAAATCATCTTGGATCTGGATATTTGTGAAGCCCTCTAGAACAGTAAAGGCATTCTGCCCACAACGATGACAAGGACGAGTAGCCCCCTTCTCGCTTAATTTCTTTGCTATTTTATCTCTATCAATTGCCATTAATTTTAAATCCTTCCTTCGAGATTACGTAACAGCTAACGCCGCGAACACGGGCCGGAAAAGCGCGCAGCGCTTTGGAGGTCCAGCCAGCTTCGCTGGCGAACGTGCTTTGCTTTGTTAAGCATTACTTGATTTCATACTGTGCCAGGCCTTGCCAACCATCGACATGTGAAACGGTACGATAGATTTGGTTACCTCTTATTTCATATTGCGGAAGCCCTTGCCAGCCGTTTACATGTGAAACTGTTCGGTATATTTCGTTGCCTCGGATTTCATACTGGGGCAAACCCTGCCAGCCATCGACGTGCGAAACAGTACGATATATTTCGTTACCACGGATCTCATATTGTGGGAGACCTTGCCATCCATCAACGTGGCTAACCGTTCTATAAATTTGTGCCATTCATAAACTCCTGTAAATTCTGGTTTTGATGCTTAACGCCACCTTAAGCGGCTAAATATAGTTGGCTAAAATATTGAACGGAGTGAAAATAGCCAACTGTATTTTGTCCGTTTGAAGGCCTTGTTAGGCTAGTTATCACCACTATTTAATAGTGGCTTTATTTTATTATTTATTAGATCACAACCTGTTTTGATTGCACTTTCTAACTCTAAAATACCACCTGAAATTCCTAATTCTTTCTTTATAACAGAAATAACCTTAGGCATTTTTAACATGTGATCAGTGTGCTTTGAAAGTGCGAATGATAAAAGCTCTCGTGAGTCACACTCTGGGCTACCTTTCTTTAAAGAAATTTCAAAGATGGTTTCAGCTATATTAGCTAGATACTCTAGAACAACTTTTGATGTTTCTGCATTTGCGGCTGTAAACATTTGACCAAAAATGAATTCATTTTCTGAGAGCACTTTATTAATATCAGCCTGTTCAGTATTAACGTCGGCCATTTTTATAATTAATTGAGTTTGCCTATTGATAGCTCCCGAGACTTTTAAAAGCGTATCCTTTTTTATATCTTTCTTATGGTTCTTATAATTCCAAGCGTTAGTAACAATAAATGTTATAAAAGCCACACAAACCGCAACGATAGAAATGATTTCACGTGTACTCAATAATTCAGATACAACCTCAGGTGTGCTCATAACTTTCCTTAGTAGCCTAACATTTTATTAGTGCGCATGCGCGTTTACCTCGTTGGACCAGTGAAAACGCGCACAGTTAACTATCTGTATACAATGAACTTATCAGCATTTTGCTAAATATACCATCTGGAAAAACGCGCATGCGCGTTTGCCAAACCTATTATCTCAAGTCGTCAACACATAACTGATTGATAAAAATGAGTTATATGAAATATCACGTGTACAAACGCGCGTTGGGTATAAACAAGTTAACTTTTTGACTCCTTTCCGCACTCAATGGGACCAAATCGAAGAGACGTTTAGATACTGGTGTAAGCACGCTTTTGGCTCTCGGCGGCATGGACGCCGCCGTGAAGCCCACACGGATGTGCTTGCGGCGTGCCAAAAGTGTGCTTGCACATCCCTCGCCGGGCAGGCGTTAGATAGCAATGAAGGTTCGACCTTCAAATCACCTTAACAAACGCCAACACCGCTAACGGCGAAAGTAATCATGCTAAAAATATGAAAAAGCCTCGACGGACGAATCGGCTAACGAAACAGGAAATGAGCAAGAGATAGAGCAGGGGAAAAGGGGCGAGCGATACGCCCCCGAGAAGATTTACCTAAGCCTCTCCCCAAGTTGATTCGATTTAATCTTGTGAGAAACTTTTGGACAGAAATGCGATAGAGCATGAACTCTAAAGCTAGGGGGGAGGAAAAATATGGTAATCAAATAAAGTCTACTCTTACCCCACATATCACTGACTCCACATATCATATGGCGAGCCCGATTAATTTCTTTTGCGCTCTAGAGACGGGCTTGAGTGATGTTGAAGTGTTGTTGGATGGTATCCATAATTTATGCAATTTACTTCTTATGCCAAAAAAATGAGGGATCGGATGACCATGTTCCACTTTTAATATCCAGAGTTCCCCAAAATGATTCTCTAACATACACCGCAAACCGCCCATGCTTTTCTAGATCCCAGGAAACATCAGTTTCTACTTCACTGGGAAATTTATTATTGGCGTAAACACTAATAGTCCAATAATGAGGTCTAAATGGATCAAATAAGCTTCTAGTCCTTGGAACTGCTATGAAATCGCTATATAAGATATTGTTGTTATCCAAATACTGTGTGGCGGCGGCAACTATCTTGCTTGGGGGCTGATAGACTCTTTTTTCAACAGGATATAACAAGACAACAGCCAACATGCCTATGGTTCCAAAAACCAACATATTCGGCCATTTAGCAGGCCCGAAATACCAAGCGATAAGACCGGATAATATTAGCCAGATAGCAAAGCATATGTAGAGCGGCTCTAAATCCAGCAACATAGGGAAAAAAGAGATACCTGTATCCCCAGGCGCTGCACTGTAAAACAGTGCTGCGCCGAATAATAGCGAACACAACGCCTCTAACATTCTTAACTTAATCAAACTGAATGCTCCACTGTGTTAACGTGCCAAAATTATCTTTCTTTTGATCGCTAACCTTGAGCAAATCACCGTCATAGTCATTTTGGGCTACATGTATATACATGGCTTTTCCAGTAGAAGTGACCTCATCGCCTACCGCAACGGGAGTGGCATTCTCGGCCGTTGAACAGCCTAGAAATTCCCAGCAGGAATATAATGCACTGGTTGCCACATTCCTTTTAGATATAACATTGCCACCCTTTATCAAGGGGTACATGGTTAATTGGTTTATTTTCAATGCTGTGTTTGATTGTAGTTTTGCAAAATCAGCAGCAGGAATGGAGAATGTAATTCTGTTAATCCCTTTCTTCAGTTCGATGTCAGGATTGCCATAGACTCCGACATGCTCGTCACCGACAGTGGTTATTGTGGCCGAATAGCCAAACTTTGCTGCTGCGGGAAGCGTATCCACCTCAAAGGATACGTTTATCATTTCGATGAAACGTCCATCCGCGCTGTCAATGGGCTCGAATGTCACATTACCTAAATAAAGTAAATCGTCTCGTTCCCAGGAATCTTGTTCAAAATATGAAGTAGTGTAAAAATTATCTTTATCTTGAATCCTCAAATAACCATAATCAAGCCAGAAATCTGAAACTGTAAATTTACCTGAATATCCTAGGCTCCTTAGTTTCTCCCCCTTAAACGTTACAAAAATTTTATTTTTTGTAGCATCCATTTTGTTCCCTGCAAAAATTTTAGTACCATCTTCGGTCTCTAACGTAACCCCGTTGTAATAAAATCCTGTCGATTGAAATGGGCCTGCAGTCTCAAACTCCAATCTGAGTTCATCAATATAACCATCTTTATCTAAGTCGACCAATATCTCATTAACACTGCCGGTAACATATACTTGTGGGAGTATAGATTTAAAGCTTTGGTCAACACTGACTTCAAACCTCTCACCGTTTAAATTAGTACCATTAATTCTGACAAGCACAGTGTACTCCCCCTCAACCTCAGGGATGAAAAAAGCATGATAACTCCCATCACTGGCTTTGAAGTCCATTCCAGAGCCATCATCTACAGCTATAATCTTGCTGACTACAACACCATCTTTCACAAACTCAAAAGAGGCTTCGGCTGTAGCCAGTGGAACGCCATCATCATACAGTTGCACATCGACAGGAAACATATTTCCTACGCTAATTGGTTTTTTATTTGGACCAACCTCGCCAACTGTTAATGCAACATTTATCTTTGATGTAGGGAATTTTATACTGATTGGGATAAGAGTTTGAGAGCCACTCGCCTTTCCTGTAATGACATAGTTACCTGAGGTAACATTATTGAGCTCTATGATAAGGCTCTTTTCTAACGAAATTAAGTGTTCTTGTGGAGTCAATGGGGTAAAGAATAGAAAGTTACAATTGTAATTTGAAGCATTCTCAGAATTAATGACAACTCCACTCGGCATAATTAACTGAATATTGCTAATGTTCGTATCATCAACCATAGAGATCGAAATGACAAACTTTTCAAGAGCAGGTGACATAAATGATGTTGAAAACTCACCATTTATAATCTCGCCAGACTTATTAATCTGTATGCTTTGTGGTATTGAACTAGCACTAAAAGTATTGAGTACAGCCAAGATACCTAAAAATGTACTTAAAATCAGCTTGTTCATTTCAAATTACTCCACCCCAACATTCCACCAAGCACATCGTCTATGACTTGTCCATCTGTCCAGACCTGGTGCCAAGATTTCCATAAAGTACGATTGCGTGATTCCGGCTGTTTTCCCAATTAAATAGGGTCAGAGTTAACTTATTGAGGGATTTGATTGGTGCTTGTTGGTTTTTTCATTCCCTGTATGGCGTCGTCGATGTTTGAATCGAGTTGGCCTAGCTCTGTCCTTGATTGGTGAAACTTTAATCTAATCTATAGTTGGTATTCAACATGACGCGTCATATTTTATGCGCTGTTTTCCTTAAAAATAATAGCTTATATCAACGAGAAACAGATGAAGCTAAATCGAGGAGATGTTAGATACCGAGTGCAGATACGCCGGTGACCTTCGGTTTCAGGGATGAAACCGCAGAGCGGTCAAGGCCAAAAATGTTCCCTACATTTTTTGGCATTCCCTACATCCATGTAGGTCAGAAGGCGCACAGCGTGTCACAGGCGTATCTGCACATCCGTCGCTCCTTCACATCCCTGTGATTACGACATTTGTACTTCCATGTACAGCACCCGCCGGAGCAGGCGTTAGATTGCCATGAAGGTACAACTCCCAACTCACTTAACAGATGAACAGTTACAATTACTTCTCGTAACAAATGAAGCCAAATCGAAGAGACGTTGGATACCGAGTGTAGATACGCCGGTGAGCTTCCGAAACAGGGATGTTTCGGTAGAGCCTAAAGGGATTTATTCACGGCGTCTCACAGGCGTATCTGCACATAAGCCTGCCGCAGGCAATTAACAGCAATGTAGGTACGATCTTCAAATCATCTCAACAAAATCCATCACCGCCAACGGCTAAAATAACTATGCTAGAAACGCGAAATAGCCTCGATGTTCGAGCCGCCGAATGAAACAGGAAATGATCAAGAGATAGAGCAGGGGAAAAGGGGCGAGCGATACGCCCCCGAGAAGATTTACCTAAGTCGCTCCCCTCGATTAATCTCAATCAACCTATCCAATATATGCTCCCCATCCATACGGATGCCATTATGCTCATATTCAGAGGTGAGCCAGTACCTCAGGTTACCCACCTGAGCTGCCGTCTCCAGGCTGTAATTCATCTCCACAAACATATCTTCGCTGTAGATGGCTGCAGCGACCGGCACCTGGTTGTCGGCCAGCTTGGCGGGATCGTAGAGCATGGGCCAGTCGGCCTTGTCGGCCAGCAGGTGCGCCGCGTGTTTCAGCGGTTTCAGGTTAGTGAACTGATCGAAGAACCAGGGGTAGACCATCTCGCCGGTAAACAGGAAGGGCTTGTCTGCCTGGTAGTTAAACTCGTTATAAGTCTGTCTTACCCTATGGGCCGCCCAGCTCGAGGCGTCTTGCTGACAATAGATGCTCTCGTGCAGCAGGGCGAAGATGGGGTTGGTGTTAAAGTCCAATAGCTGGCAGAAGTGAGCCAAAAACAGTGGGTTGACCTGAGTGCCCTGGGTCGTCTCTATCAGGGCCTGCTCCAGCAGGTAATAGACGGGTTCGCCGCCTTGCTCCATGCCTATGTTGATCCCAAGTAGTTGCAGCATCTCCACCGTCAGACGCTCGCCGGTGGCGATGCGCACTTCATTTTCTTGCAGGTAGCTGGCCAGGCGTTTAACCAGCTCCTGCGCGTCTGGGAAACGGGCGAAGAAGTCCTGGTTCTTGGCTAGCACCCGCTTGTAGGCGGCCTGATAGACCTCATCGGCGCTGCGGGTCAGCGAAGGGATGCCGCCCGTGATATAGGCCTCATGTAGGCCATGGGGCGCATCGTTTAGGTATTTCAGTACGCAGAAGCCGCCGAAGCTCTGACCGAGTATGCTCCATTTCTCATCGCCTATGAGCTGCGCGCGAATAAGCTCGGCATCCTGGATGATGCTGTCGGCGCGAAAATGGCTGAGGTAGTCGGCCTGGGCTTGTGAGTCCAGATGGGCCAGTGAGGCATAGTTGATCGGGCTCGAGAGGCCGGTGCCGCGCTGATCCAGCAGCAAGACGCGATATTCCTGCAGGGCGCGCTTTATCCAGCCGCCGTTGGCTGCGGGTCTGATGGCGCCAAAGCCAGGGCCGCCCTGGAAGTAGACCAGATAAGGCAGATTGCGATCAGTGTGTTCAGGCGTCACTAACTCCCGGGCGAAGACTGTGATGCACTCGCCATCCGGGGTTTGATGATCCAGTGGCAGCGAAAAAAAGTGTTTGCGGCAATGGATGCCGGCGAGGCGTTGTAGATCGGACATGATGAGCCTTTGATTGATTCTTGTTGGTAATGCTTTTTGATGAATAAATGTGCGCTAATGTCAGGCAGCAGGGTACTAAATGACGCGGATAGGTTATCCTAGATCAATCTTTTTGTCAGTGCCGTTAGAGAATCCCAACCCGATGATTTAACCTATGCCGGGGTGGATGAAAGTGGAAAGAATAAGATGAAGTATCAAATTGTGCCTGTGACGCCATTTCAGCAAAATTGCAGCATCATCTGGTGTGAAAAAACCAAACAGGCGGCCGTGGTCGACCCGGGTGGCGACATAGAGCGGATCCAGCAGCAGCTGGCCCATCATGGCTTGACCCTAGAGAAAATCTTGCTCACCCATGGCCATATTGACCATGTGGGCGGCGCCAAGGCGCTGGCCGACGCGGCGGGGGTGCCCATCATAGGCCCCCATAAGGATGATGCCTTCTGGCTGGAGACCCTGCCGCAACAGAGCAAGCACTTTGGTTTTCTGCCCGTGGCCGCCTTCGAGCCAGCCCAGTATCTTGTATCGGGCGATCGCGTCACCGTGGGCGAGCAGACCCTGGAAGTGCTGCATTGCCCCGGGCATACGCCGGGCCATATCGTGTTCTACAGTGAGGCCGACAAGCTGGCCTGGGTGGGTGATGTGCTGTTTAAGGGCTCTATCGGCCGTACCGATTTTCCTCAGTCGAGTCATACGGATCTGATAAACTCCATCACCCAGGTGCTCTGGCCTTTGGGCCGTGAGGTGAGCTTTATTCCCGGTCATGGGCCTATCTCGACCTTCGGCGCCGAGCGTCAGCAAAACCCCTTCGTGGCGGATCAACTGCTGAACTGATCTCACTAACTAATCTTGATAATCAGGATTCTAAATACTTGTTTTAAGACGGCGGTTCATTCGAATCGCCGTTTTTTCGTTGTGAAATCTTTTGCAACGCTTTGAGTCTGTTTTTTATTTCTGTGTCTGCTAGGTTAAGGCATTAGTCCTTAATTTTGCCTAAGAGACACAGGGATATGTCACATCACATCGAAGATCTGCTCAACGCCTGGTCGGCGGCGCCCCAAGATGATTGGGTGCTGGCCGTGGTAACCCATGTGGAGGGCTCGGCCTATCGGAAGGTGGGCGCCATGATGCTGATCCACGGCATGGGTATGAGTGTCGGCCTGGTGAGCGGCGGCTGCCTGGAGGCCGACCTGCGCCGCCTGGCCCAGAAGGTGATCCAGACGGGGCAGGCCGCCAGCGTCTGTTACGATGCCACCGACGAGGCCGATGCCAGCTATCAGCTGGGCTGTGGCGGACTCGTTCATCTCATGCTGGTGCCCCTGTGCGCCGCCAATCACTATCTGCATTTTCAGGCGCTTAAGGCCGCGCTCGCCAGCCAGGGGCGATGCCATTATCAGCTAGATCTTGTCGATGCTTCGCTGTCGCTCGATTCGACTAGTGCCGCTGGCTCCTCAGATTCAGTTGACGCCCAGGTGTGGACCAGTCAGCAGGCCCTGGATGATGCCAAGGCGGGCTGGCAACTGAGCGACTTTCCCCGTCCCGGCGTCCTGCAGGGTGAGCTAGCCAGTCTCATAATTCCCCTGCGTGAACGTCATCGCATCGCCATCTTCGGCGGCGGCCTGGATGCCCAGCCAGTGTGTCAGATTGCTCAGCAGCTGGGCTGGCGAGTGGATGTGGTCGACCGTCGCACCAGCTATGCCAGGGAGTATGACTTTGTCGGCGCCAACATCATCAAGCTGCCGGTCAACGAGCTGCCACAGAGTTTCTGGATCCGCCTCGATGGCGCCATCGTCATGCAGCACAACCTGGAGCTGGATGCCCAGGCCCTGGCGGCAATTCATCAACACGCCCGGGAGCTTAGCTACCTGGCGCTGCTGGGCCCTGGCCATAGGCGTGACAGGGTGCTGGCCCTTGCCGGGCTAGAGGTTGCAAGCTTTGGCGCCTATTTCTCGGCGCCGGCCGGCCTGGCGTTAGGGGGCGAGCTGCCATCTTCGATAGCCCTCTCCATATTGTCCGAATGTCACGGCGTGCTGCACGGCGCCAAGCGGGTCGCCCTCAAAGAGGTGATGGCGTGAAGCCTGATACCTGTATCCAAGGTAAGGTGATGCTCGCCCTGCTGGCGGCGGGGGAGAGCCGACGTTTCGGCGGCGTGAAGCTGGCGCAGTCCCTAACAAATGATGATTTGGCGAGTGATGACTTAATCGCTAATGACCTAGCAAGTGCTTCGTCAGAACCTAAGCCGACTGAATCTAAAAACATAGTGGCTCATTACGTTGCCGGTCCATCCCCGACGACCCTGATAGGTCACCAATTTCATGCGCTAAGTGAGGTGGCAGCCAGATTAGGCGCGAGTCTTTGTGTGATCACCGGTGCCTACCATGAGGCGGTGGCAGCCTGCTTGCCGCCATCGGCTAAGCTAGTGCATAACCCTGACTGGAAAGGGGGGCTTGGTCACTCTATCGCCGCGGCGGCCAAGGAGGCCAGGTCGAAGCGCGCCGAGACGCTATTGATTGCCCTTGGGGATCAGCTGCTACTGGGGGCTGATGATTACCTTGGGCTGTTTCGCGCCCGCGTCCGGGCAAACACCCGGGTTTGTGCCTATTATGAGTTAACTCTGGGGGCGCCGGCGCTGTTTCATTTTGACGATTATGAGGCGCTGTCTAACCTGAGCGGCGATCGCGGCGCCAAGGCCCTCTTGTCTCGACGTTACCAGGAGGGCAGCCTCATCGCCATGGCGATGGAGGCTGCCAGCGTCGATATCGATACCCGATCTCAGCTAATGGCGTACTTGGCGAGGAGCAAGGCGGGCGCCCAATGACACCACCGACTCGAATTAAAACTATTCAAATTAAAGCAAGGCCGTTAACCATAGCCTATTGGTCAACAAGGAGAAACTGATGTCCCAATCCAAACTAGGACTCAAGATAAACGGAAAAGATTATACCTTAGATGCCGATCCCAATATGCCAGTGCTCTGGGCCATCAGGGATCTCCTGGGGCTGACGGGTACCAAATATGGCTGCGGCGCCGGTCTCTGTGGCGCCTGCACCATACATGTCGATGGCGAGCCCGCCAGGGCCTGTCTGACCAGCCTAAAGCAGGTGCAGGGCAAGCAGGTGACCACCATAGAGGGGCTGGCGGCCGATGGCCTCAAGCAGGCCTGGCGCGACAATAATGTGCCCCAGTGTGGCTACTGTCAGGCGGGGCAATTGATGTCGGCGGCGGCGCTGCTGAGTCAATATCCTCAGCCAAACGATGCCCAAATAGAGGAGGCCATGGTGGGTAACCTGTGTCGCTGCGGCACCTATACCCGCATCAAGGCGGCGATCAAACAGGCGAGCGGCACAGCGGCTCAGCTTGATCTGAGCGAAAGGGATGTGAGCGAAAGGGAGGTCGAGGCATGAGTCAGTTCAGCGCGGTACAAAATTTCAGTCGCCGGGATGTGTTAAAGCTGTTTGGCGCGGCCGGTGGCGGTCTGGCCCTGGGAGCCAGTGGCCTTGCCTGGAGCCCGATGGCGCTGGCCCAAAACGGCGAGGCGCGCCTCAATCTGTTCATCGCCATCGGCGAGGATGACAGGGTCTATCTCACCTGTCACCGCTCCGAGATGGGGCAGGGGATTCGCACCGGTATCCCTCAGGTGCTGGCGGACGAGCTAGGCGCCGACTGGGACAAGGTCGTGGTGGTGCAGGGGCTGGCGGACAAACGCTACGGCAGTCAGAACACTGATGGCTCCCGCAGCATACGCAAGGGGTTCGACAAGATGCGTGAGATGGGCGCCATGGCCCGTACCATGCTGGAGCAGGCCGCGGCCGAACGTCTCAAGGTGCCGGTAGCCGAGCTGAGCACGGCCGATAACAAGGTCACTCACTCGGGCTCCGGTCGCAGCCTCAGCTTCGGTGAGCTGGCCATGGCAGCCGCTAAGCTGCCACTGCCCGAGGTGACCGGCCTTAAACTCAAGTCAGCCAAGGCCTTTACCCATATCGGCAAGGGCCACACCATAGTGGATATGGAGGCGATTTTAGACGGCAGCGCCGAGTATGGTTACGACATCCAGCTGGAAAACATGCTCTATGCCAGCATAGTGCGCCCGCCGGTGCTCGGCAGTAAGGTGGACAAGCTCGATGATAAGGCGGCCCGCGCCGTCGCCGGAGTGGTGGATGTTATTACTTTGCCGGGACATCAAGGCGCACCAAGTTTTCAGCCGCTGGGCGGCGTCGCCGTGCTGGCCACTAACTCCTGGAGTGTGGCCCAGGGGCGTAAGGCGCTTAAAATTAGCTGGAGCGACTCACCAAACCATGGGCACGATTCCAGCGCTTATCTGGCGCAGCTGAAGCGCGCGGTGCAGAAGAGCGGCAAGCCCGTCAGGCAACTTGGCGAGCAGAGCCAGAGCTGGCCGGCGGACAAGACCATAGAGGCGGTCTACAGCGTGCCCTATCTGGCCCACGCCATGATGGAGCCGCCGGCGGCGGCCGCCAGCGTGACCGATAAGGGCGCCGAGATCTGGGCATCGACCCAGACGCCTCAGAGTGCCCAAGGCACAGTTGCCGCAGCCTTGGGGCTGCAGGCCGAGCAGGTGACAGTGCATGTGACTCTGTTGGGCGGCGGCTTTGGTCGCAAGTCTAAGCCAGATTTCTGTGTCGAGGCGGCGCTGCTGTCCCAAAAAATTGGGCGGCCGGTCAAGGTGTGCTGGAGCCGGGAAGATGAGCTGCAAAATGGTTACCTGCATGCCATCAGCGCCCAATATTTCAAGGCCAGAGTCGGCGACAAGGCGGTCGAGGCCATATTGCAGCGCACCGGCTTCCCCAGCATCAGCTCCACCTTCGCCGAAGGTGTGGATGAACCCAGCGCCTCCGAGCTGGATCTGGGCTTCGTGGATGTGCCCCTGGCCATCGACAGCCTGCGCTGTGAGTCGGTAAAGGCCAGCGCCCATACCCGTATCGGCTGGATGCGCTCTGTGTGCAACATTCAGCATGGCTTCGGCATAGGGGTATTTGTCGATGAACTGGCAAGCAAACGCGGCCTGGATACCTTTACCATGTGGCGCGAGCTGCTGGGTAAGGACAGGCTGGAGACCTTTAGCGATCAGCAGTTCAACTATGGCAACTATGGCGAGACGTTAGAGCGTCACCCTGTGGACACCGCCCGTTATAAGGGGGTGATCTCAGCGGTGGAGCAGAAGGTGAAGCAGATGGCTAAGCCTGAAGCAGGCCAGGGGTGGGGCTTTGCGGTGCACCGCAGCTTTACCGCCTATGTGGCGGCCGCGAGCCTGGTGGAGGTGACTCAGGATAAGCAGCTTAAGGTGCTTAAGACGGTTATCGCCATCGATGCCGGCACCCTGGTCAACCCTGACCGGGTGGCCTCTCAGCTAGAAGGCGCCGTGATGTTTGGCCTGAGCATCGCCCTGATGGGGCGCATTAGCTTTAAGGATGGACGGGTAGAGCAGTCTAACTTTCATGACTATCCGCTGCTGCGACTGAGTCAATGCCCCGAGATAGAGACCATCTTGGTGCCATCTATGGCGCCGCCCGCCGGGGTGGGCGAACCGGGCGTACCACCCATCGCGCCCAGTATCGTCAACGCCATCTATGCGGCCAGCGGCACGCGCATTCGCGATCTGCCCCTGAGCGATCATTTCAAGATCTAGCCGCTATCCATAGATAGGCTGTAGACCATTAAAGCCAGTCGTTATATCGACTGGCTTTTTTCTCGCCGTTCTTATGCACTTGTGACACGATTTTTGGTTCTTTTACTACAAATGCTGCCGGTTTTTCAATTCAATAACATTTAATCCGGTTTATTTGGCCTAGATCCTGTTTTTGTCATTCAATTTGGAGTAATTTAACCAAAAATAATATTCCACTGTAATGAGGGGTCATACATGGAAAATCGTATGCAGGTCGCATTATCTGCAGGGCTACTTGCTGCCGTTTGGGCAGGGGTCGCCGATGCATTTCACTTAGTCACTTGGGTTGGCTTTCTCGCGTGTAGCACTTTCTTCGCTCAGCCAAAGGCGGGCTTTCAAGGGGTGTTAATGACTTGGTTCACTAATCTCTCCGGCGTGTTCTGGGCCTGGGTGGTGATCTCCGGTGGTAGCTATTTCGATACGCCGCTGGTGGGTTATCTGCTGACAGGTATCGTTACCAGCCTGATGTGTCTGCAAGCCAGCTATCAACGACTCGCCTTTATTCCCGGCGCCTTCATCGGCTGCTGCATCACCTTCGCCCTGGGTGGCGATATGGCAAGCATACTGCCGCCACTCGTGATAGGTGCGCTGTTGGGTTATGCCATGACACTCCTAACGGGACAGATGGTGGCTTTTACCGCCAAGACTATACCTGCCATAAAGTTACGTCTAATCAAGGCTCAACAATAAAAATTGTGCTTAACTTGATTCTGTAGGTCGAAAGAAATTGTCAATTTAGCCTGATAAACAAGTGGGTTTCCATGAAAGCTATCCAGTTTAGAAAGATAGATGCCTTGCTGATCAAACTCAGTCTTAACGGTAAATTTTGGGTGGTCTGCTCTATGGTGACGGCCATTACCCTGACCATCGCCTTGCTGAACTTAAATGCCGCCAACAATCAATTGCACGCCGGCTCGGCGGCCCGGGTACAGGCGAGCGTCGATGCCTATGCCAAGGTGGCGAGCCAGATGGGCTTAAGTGGTGACTCGCTGGCGCGTTTTGCCCAGGACAACAGCCTGAGGCTGGCATCTCGAGATGAGCAGTCGCGCCGCGGTGATAGCGTGACCGCTAGCGCGCCGGTCGCCGGTCAATATCTGCAGCTGAGCCAGGACGTTGCCGCCTGGGAAGCCGAAGGCAAGAGCGATGCCTGGTGGATGCTGTGGGTCGCCCTTATCGCCCTCTATCCGCTGTATCAGCTAAGTTACTGGATCTCTACCTCCCTGGGCGGCGGCCTGTGGGACATGTATATCGCTATCAAGCGCTTAGCCGATGGCGATCTCTCCTTCAGACTCAATTTCTTCGGTAAGGATGACTTTAGCCTTATCGCCAGGGAGATCGACCGAAACGCCGACAACATGAGCGAGATGGTTAAGGCCATAGGCAACAACGCCAGGACGCTCGCTAATGCCTCCGATGAGTTTAATCTGCAGGCGAAGCAGAACGATGAGCTGGCGCAGTTCCAGCATCAGTTTCTCGATACCGTCGCCGTGGCGATGGATCAGATGACCGCCGCCATCGAAGAGGTGTCCCATAACGCGGCAAACACCTCAGATCATACCAAGCATAATGCGACGGCCGCGGCCGACAGCAAGCAGCGTATCGCCGAGGCGGTGCGCCGTATCGGCCAGTTGACTGGCCAGATAGATGCGGCCTCCAGCGCGGTGGATCAGCTGTCGGGCAACGCCACAGAAATTGGCGCCGTGGTGACCACCATCAACGGTATTTCCGAGCAGACCAACCTGCTGGCGCTGAATGCGGCCATCGAGGCGGCGCGTGCCGGTGAGCAGGGCCGTGGCTTTGCCGTGGTGGCCGACGAGGTTCGTACCCTGGCGGGACGCACCCAGCAGGCGACGGTGGAGATACAGTCGATGATCGAGGGGCTGCAGTCGGGCTCGGGTCAGCTGGCGGATATTACCCATGAGATCGTCGAGCAGGCCGAACTTGGCCGCGCGGCCATAGAGTCAGTGGGCAGCGATGTGGATACCATGGCCGATTCTATCGATCAGGTGTTCGACATGAGCTCGCAGATCGCGGCCTCGGCAGAAGAGCAGAGTGTATCGGCGCGGGATATCGCCTCCCAGCTCAATGAGATCCGTGACCAGTCCCAGACCATCAAGGAGACCGCCGAGCGTTCGGTGGTCTTGGCTAGCGAGCTGCAGCAGTCTTCCACTGAGCTGGATGGGATTTTGTCGCAATATCGCTTGCAGTAGCTAGATGAATCAATAGTCTATAAAAGTGACTCAATAAAAAAGGCGCCCTCGGCGCCTTTTTCGATCCATCAACTAATGATACCAATCGTAGTAAATAATTGATCATGCTAGCTGGTTAGAACCTCCGCTAACGGCGTTACTATTTTTGATTGTAGAATAATTACTTATCGAAAAATACTGCCTTGTTCTCGACCGTTTTTCCTGTGCTATTTCTGATCACTTATTTACCGTGATTGGTATTAGTCTTTGAAGCAGCTCCAGATGGGTGCATGATCGGAAGGCTTGTCGATACCGCGCAGATCATAGTCTACGTCAGATTCGGTCAGGCGCTCAGCCAGTGACGGCGTTGCCAGGATCACGTCGATGCGCAGGCCGCGGTTATCATCGAACCCCTTGCTGCGATAGTCGAACCAGGAGTAGCGCTCAGAGCGTGTCGGATGCAGCTGACGGAAGGTGTCGATTAATCCCCAATCCAGCAGCGTCTGTAGCCACTCACGCTCTTCGGGCTGGAAGCTACATTTACCCGTCTTCAACCAACGCTTGGCGTTGACTTCACCTATGCCGATATCCAAATCGATTGGCGAGATGTTGATGTCGCCTATGATGGCGATATCTTCATCTGGACTATGGTGCTGCTGCAGATAGAGCATCAGGTCCTGGTAAAACTTGCGCTTGGCCGGATACTTGGTTTCATGGCTGATGTTCTCGCCCTGGGGGAAGTAACCGTTGAGCACCGTCAGTTGACGGCCGTTGGCCTGGGTAAAGGTGCCCATGATCATCCGGCGCTGGGCTTCGTCATCATCTGTGGGGAAACCTTTCTGCACCTTGACCGGTGGCAGTTTGGAGAGCATGGCCACGCCATAGTGGGCCTTGCCACCATGGTAGTGCACCTGATAGCCCATGGCCTCGACCTCGGCCAGGGGGAAGGCCTCGTCGTGGACCTTGGTCTCCTGCAGGCCGATGATATCCGGGCTATGGCTGTCGATCAGCGCCTGTAGCTGGTGCAGTCTGGCCCTGAGACCATTGATGTTAAATGAAACAATTTTCAAGTGCTTGCTTCCTGCGATTTTGGTTAAGGGAGTACGCGCTTAAAGGGTTTTACGATGACGCTTTGGTAGACGCCGGCGGCCACGTATGGGTCTTGATCTGCCCAGGCCTGCGCCGCTTCCAGTGAGTCGAACTCGGCAACCACCAGAGAGCCTGTAAAGCCGGCTTCACCTGGGTTGTCGCTGTCGATGGCTGGGTGTGGGCCTGCGATCATCAGGCGCCCCTCGTCAGAGAGCTCCTGCAGGCGTGCCAGGTGGTCAGGACGGGCTTGAAGGCGTTTTTCTAAGCTGTTTTCAACATCTTGAGATGAGATCATGTACCACATTATTTGAGTTCCTTTTTATGTTCTTCAGGCATGTGTTTGTAGAGGTATACCACAGTGATCACTGTGTTGATCAGTGTCAGGGCCGTGAGGCCAAACACCTTGAAATTGACCCAGGTTTCCTGAGACAGGTTAAAGGCGACATAGATGTTAACCAGGCCACAGGCGAGGAAGAAGGTGACCCAATACCAGGTGACCCGCGACCATATCTTGTCGGCGACGATAAGCTCCTTACCTAGCATCCCTTTGAGGATTGGCTTCTTCAGATATTGGCTCAGGGCCAGCGCCAGGGCGAACAGGGCATAGACTACAGTGACCTTCCATTTGATAAAGGCATCGTCGTGAAAGACCAAGGTGAGGGTGCCGAAGAAGCTCACCATGGCGAAGGTGATCAGGTGCATCTTCTCTATCTTCTTATAGAGCAGATAGGTGACTACCAACTGCAGTGCGGTGGCCACGATCAGGGCGCCGCTGGCGATATAGATGTCGAAAAATTTATAGACGGCGAAAAAGATCACCAGAGGTAAAAAGTCGAGCAGTTGTTTCATGTAGGCTAGTTCACCAAACAAGGGATATAGATGGCTGGCAGTGTAACATGCCTCTTGAGTGGGGCAAACGTTGGGGCGCGGTGAAAGCGGCGCAATTGGGATGAAATTCCCTTAATCTGGGATAGCGCACATCTGGTGTTTGATAATTAAGTGACCATGCTGTTGCTCTTTTGCGCAGTCAGGCTAGCCTTAGTGGATATTTGTTGTTTGTATGTTAATGATTATTGGTGAGATTTTTGATTTGTCTCAAATCTTGATGCTATTGAGGCGCAGTTTTTTGTTTAAGCTTGTGTTACATTTTTGCAGATGATGCCAAGTAGGTTTTTGAAAACCTTGGCGTCTCAGAGCAAGCAGCGAATTTCCTCCTGGGGGCAGGCGTACAGCATATGAAAGTGGAACTGGATGTTTCTGAACTGGCCGTTGGCATGTATGTGGTTGAGATCACTCAGCCCAAGAACAAGTTTCAACTGGCGGAGCAGGGATGGATCACTAAACAGCAGGTGATTGATGGCTTTAAGCGTAAAGGCATTGAGAAGCTGTTGGTCGACAGCAGCAAACAGCGTGTAACACCAGCTGAGCCTGCCAAGGTTAAACAAGCCGCCCGGCTAACGAAACCTCCTGGACTGTTTAAACAGCGACTTAGCCAGGCCAAGCAGCTGTTTAACGAGTCTAAGGCGATACAGAGACGCCTGTTTGACGATGCCCAAGCTGGCGTGCCCCTGACGCTGGAGCCGGTGAGACGGGTCACGGAGCAGTCAATCGAGGCGATATTCGATAATCCCGATGCGCTGGCCTGCGTGATCAACATACGCCATAAAGATCAATATCTGCTGGAACACTCGGTGGCCGTCTCTGTGCTGATGACGATTTTTGCCTGCTATCTCAAGATAGATAAAGAAATAGTGAGTGAGCTGGCGATCGGCGCCTTCCTACACGATGTGGGTAAGATCATGATCCCCCCAAGCATTCTCGATAAGCCGGGTCGGTTGACGACCGAGGAGTTTGAGGTGATGAAGACCCATGCCAATCACTCCATCCGCATCATAGAGAATACACCCAACATCAGCCCGCTGAGCCTTGAGGTCGCCAGGCTGCATCATGAGAAGCTCAACGGCAAGGGTTATCCCTTTGGCGTCAGCGCCGAGGCGATCTCCCGTTTTGGCCGGATGATCGCCATCTGTGACATCTTCGATGCCTTGACCGCCAATCGCTGTTATAAGGCGGGTTATCCTCAGGTGAAGGCCTTTAGCATACTGCGCGCCCTGGGGGAGAATAACGAGCTGGATGCCGAGTTGGTGGATCACTTCATCAAGTGCATGGGGGTCTATCCCGTGGGTTCTCTGGTGCAGCTGGAATCTAACCGTCTGGCGATCGTCGAGAGTCATAATCATCAAGACCCTATCCGCCCCAAGGTGAAGCCCTTCTATAGCCTGAATCCCAATCATTTCGAGATCTCCGCCAATATCGATCTGGCGGCGATGCGTGACGACATCATAGTCAAGAATGTGCGCGCCGATGATTTCGACCTCGACATGGATGAGATCATCGAGTTTCTCTCCCACGAGGGCTAGCGCTTTTTTGGACGAGCCCTAGCTTATTAACGCCTTAGCTTTTTAGCCCTTAGCTCATTTAACCCTTAGCTCATTTAACCCCTAGCTCTTTAACGACCGGAGTTAATTGGGCTTTCCTGGATCATTGCGAGGCCGGTGTGTATTGAATTGCCAGCTCGGCGAGTTGCAGCTCAAAATCTCCCGCTTGGCCATTACCAATCAAGAGACCAACGGCGACCAGTTGCGTCAGGTCTGGGTAGGGCCGCGTTGGATAGTCCGCGCCGCGAAAGGTCTCGATAAACTCCCCTGGGGTAAATGTCCACTGCTCGAGTCTGCCCGCCTGGGTATCGAAGTTTGCCTTGTAGCTGACCAGCTCGCCCTGCTTAAGCACTTTGAGTCTGAGCTGGTAGTGCTTGCCATCACCTAAGGTGGTGAGGCGAATGCCGCCTGGACGAGCCTGTTGCAAAATCTGCTGCTCCTCCTGGCTTAATGTGCGCGACACCGAGGCGAAGCCGCCGTTGTTCTCGAGGGAGACATTGCCGCTAAAGCGCAGTCGATATTGCTGATTGGCGTTGAGGAACTCACTCAGCTCGCTCTGGGAGCGGCCTCCCATTACCCCATCGTTGACGATTTGCCAGTGACCTGGATGAGTCAGTAAGGCTAATGTTTCCATCTTAGTATCGACTCCTTGGATAGTGAGAAGGTAAGGGCCTAGCAAGGTCAAGCCAAGTAGCATCTTCATGTGCGCTGCTTATTGTTTGCAAGCTCAGGCGCACAGAGAGATGGACGGCAAGGCCCTGTGCAGCGCCATGAGATCCCTGAAGATGTAGCTGGCGTCATGCTGCTCGCCATAGGCTCTCTGCTCGCTGACTAGCACAGATGGCATGCCCGCTCGTTTGGCCGCCTGGATATCATAGTGATGGTCGCCCACATAGGCTATCTGCGACGGCGGCAGCTGCCACAACTTTGCTAGCGCCAGCAGACAGCTGGGATCTGGCTTGGCCGGGCCATCGTCGCGGCTGAGAATGAGATCGATTGGCAGGGCGCAGCGCTCTATCTTTAATTCGGCCGCCTGGCGGCTGTTGCGGGTGACGATTGCCGTTGGGATCTGTTGCAGCAACAAAAAATCCAGCAGGGCTAAGGCGCCACTCATCGCCTTGGCGCTCATAGCGTCCAGGTGCTCGGCCTGGGTGATGATGCTATGGGCCTTCTTGGCGCGCTCTGTTGGCAGTTGCTGCACGAAGGCGAGAATATCCTGGTCTAACGGGCAGCCGACCGCCCGCTTGAGGGCCTTAAAGTCGAGGGAGCTGCTCACTAAGGTGCCGTCGAGGTCGAAGATCACTCCCTTAAACAAGTTATTAAAGCTCTGCATGAAGAGTCCTTATCTAGATTCAAGGCGAAGGTTGTTGTTAAGAAGGTTGCTGTTAAGAAGGCTGTTGTTAAGAAAGTCGCTAGCTTAATAGCTATCAGTATAGCCAGTAGCTGCCTGTCACTCCTGTTAGGGCTGACATTAGCGAGCGTTTCAAGCGCCAACTCCCTTTTGGTTTGTCTGAGGTGATACGGCGCCGGGCGACTAATGGATCAGTAATGGGGAGTAGCGGATAAAAAAATCCCCGCTGGTGCGGGGATTTTAGATTGGATGAGAAGGGGGTTAGACGTTTAGGCTTAGGTCGCCGCCTTCATCTCGCGGGTAAACTGACCCAGGGCGCCGAGCAGGGCCTGCTCGTCGTCTTGATGGGCCTCGATGATCTTCACCACGGCAGAACCCGAGATGGCGCCCGCCGCGCCCGAGTCGATGGCGGCCTTGACTTGAGCTGGCTCTGCGATGCCAAAGCCCAGTAGGGGCGGCGGCGCGTCGAAGGCTTTGAGCTGGGCCAGGATATCATCCAGCGGCATGCCGGCCTTAGACTCTGTGCCCGTGACGCCGGCGCGTGATAGCAGGTAGGTGTAGCCCTGGCCCTGCTCGGCCACCTGGCGCAGCGTCTCGGCATCGCCATTGGGCGGCGCGATAAAGATTGGCGCTACCTCGTGGGCCTTGGCGGCGGCGATAAAGGGCGCGGCTTCTTCCACCGGCACGTCGGCGATAAGCACAGAATCCACGCCGGCGGCCTTGGCTTTGGCGTAGAAGGCTTCGACGCCGTTGGCATACACCAGGTTGGCGTATAGCAGCAGGCCGATGGGCAGCTCAGGGTACTTGGCGCGCACCGCAGTGATGATCTCGAAACAGCCACCCGGGGTGGTGCCCGCGGCTAAGGCGCGCAGGTTTGCCCCCTGGATCACCGGGCCATCGGCGAGAGGATCTGAGAAGGGAAAGCCCAGCTCCAAGGCGTCGGCGCCATTCTCTACCAGGGTCTCGATGATCTTCAGCGACATTTCTTTATTGGGATCGCCTATGGTGACGAAAGGCACGAAGGCGCCGCGCCCGCTTGCGTTAAGTGCGGCAAATGCTGCCTGATAACGGTTACTCATTGCCGCTCTCCTCGTTGTTTGCTTGTTGTTTCTCTAAGATGTCGGCGACGGTGAAGATATCCTTGTCGCCGCGGCCAGAGAGGTTGACCACCAATAGGGTCTCCTCGGTGGCGGCCTCGGCCAGCTTGATGGCGTAGGCTAGGGCATGGGCCGATTCCAGTGCCGGGATGATCCCCTCGCTGCGGGCCAGCAGCTGGAAGGCTGCTAAGGCCTCATCATCCGTGGCCGACTCATAGGTGGCGCGACCGGTCGCCGCCAGATGGGCGTGCTGCGGGCCCACCGATGGGAAGTCTAAGCCTGCCGAGATGGAGTAAGACTCCTCAATTTGGCCCTCTTTATCTTGCATCAGCGGCGCCTTCATGCCGAAGAAGATCCCCGTCTTGCCGTGCTTGAGCGGCGCGCCGTGTTTAGGCGTGTCTATGCCGAGTCCTGCGGGCTCGACACCGATAAGCTTTACCGAAGGCTCGTCGATAAAGTCGGCAAACATGCCGATGGCGTTTGAACCGCCGCCGACACAGGCGATCACCGCATCGGGCAGACGTCCTTCACGTTCGAGTATTTGCGCCTTGGTCTCTTCGCCAATCATGCGCTGGAATTCGCGCACTATGGTGGGGAAGGGATGGGGACCGGCTGCGGTACCCAGCAGGTAGTGAGCCTTGTCGTAGCTGGCTGACCAATCGCGCATCGCCTCGTTACAGGCATCTTTCAAGGTGGCAGAGCCTGAGGTGACGGGAATCACCTCCGCGCCCATCAAACGCATGCGGAACACGTTGGGCGATTGACGCTCGACATCTTTGGCGCCCATGTAGACCTTACACTTGAGCCCTAATAGCGCGCAGGCCAGGGCAGTGGCCACGCCGTGCTGTCCGGCGCCGGTTTCTGCGATGATCTCTTTCTTGCCCATACGCTTGGCCAGCAGGGCCTGCCCCAATACCTGGTTGGTCTTATGGGCGCCGCCATGGAGCAGATCTTCACGCTTGAGGTAGATCTTCACCAGAGGATTGGGGCTGAGGTTACGGGTCAGCGTCAAGGCGGTCGGTCTGCCGGCGTAGTTTTTCAACAGATCGGTAAATTCGGCTTGAAAGCTCGGATCGTTTTGCGCATCGACGAAGGCGGCTTCGAGCTGCTTGAGGGCGGGCATCAAAATCTGCGGTACAAACATACCGCCATATTCGCCGAAATAAGGGTCCAGCTTAGTCATCATAAAGCTCTCTCTGTATGGAGCGGCGCCGTTAAGGTGCGCCGCAAAACGTTAATATTCTCTAAGGGCGGTAAAGGCTTGCTTGATAAGCTCCTCATCCTTGACGCCGGGAGCCGACTCGAGGCCCGAGTTAAAGTCCAGGCCGAAGAAGCCCTGCCTGGCGGCGTCGAAGGCGTTGCCTGCGTTAAGCCCTCCGGCCAACATGGCATCAGCCTTGTTCGGCAGTTGCTGTTGCCAGTTAAAGGCATGGCCCGTGCCGCCAAACTGCACGCCGTTTGCCGCCTTTGTCTTGCTGTCGTAGAGCAGGCGATCGGCATTGGCTGGCGTGGAGGGGGCCTGGCAATCGTCGCTATCGACGCTGACGGCTACCGCCTTCCAGATCTGGGTCTGGCAATCAAGTTCATTTAGCTTAAGTCTGAGCTGATCGATATCATATTCGCTCTCGCTGCCGTGAAGCTGCACCGCAAACAGGTTTAAACGTTTGGCCAGCTCGGCGATGATGGAGACCTCTTCGTTGACGAAGACGCCGACAAAATTCAGCCCCTTACCACTGCTTCGCTGCTGCTCGACTATGTCTAGCGCCTGCTCTTGGGTCACGTAGCGAGGCGATTTCTTGGCAAAGATTAGTCCGCCATAGAGGGCGCCGGCGTCAGCGATGGCACGCACATCTTCGCTGCGGGTCAGGCCGCATACCTTGTTGTGGCCAAGGGTCAGGGCGCGGCAGGCGAGATCCAGATCGGCCTCGGCCATCAGCGAGCTGCCCACCAGGAAGCCATCCACTAGGGGGCTCAGGCGTCTCACCTGCTGCTGAGTGTAGATGCCTGATTCGCTTACTACCACGCGGTCGGCCGGGATATGCGGTGCAAGCGCCTCCGTGGTCGCCAGATCTGTGGTGAGATCTCTCAGGTTGCGGTTGTTGATCCCTATGATGGCGGCGTCTAGGGCGATGGCGCGCTTGAGCTCTTCTTCATTGCTGACCTCGGTCAGCACATCCAGCCGGTACTGGGCCGCCAGGCTTGCCAGCTGGCGGTAATGCTCATCATCCAGTACCGACAGCATCAGTAGTATGGCATCTGCGCCCTGGTGGGCCGCCAGTTTCACCTGATAGGGATCGACGAAGAAATCTTTACATAAGATGGGTTGGCTCACCCGGGCACGTACCTTGGGTAGGTAATCCATGTCGCCCTGAAAAAACTGCTCGTCGGTCAGCACCGAGATGGCCGCAGCATAATGCTTGTAGACATCGGCGATGGCCTCGACATCGAACGCTTGTCTGATCAGGCCCTTAGAGGGGCTGGCCTTCTTGCACTCGAAGATGAAGCCGGCATTGGGCGCCTTGAGGGCCTGATACAGGCTGCGATCCGACACCTTGGGCGTTAGCGAGGCCTCGGGGAAGCGCTGTTTCAGGGCGGCGATGTGGGCTGGCTTAGTGTCGACGATACGGGTCAGCACATTGCTGCTTGTGTTCGACGTACCTGTTTGACTGTTTATACTCGCTTGCATCAGTTTGTTCCTAGGTTGTCACTTTGGCTCGCGCGAGCAAGCTGCTCGAGTAGGGTGTATGCCTTGCCGCTGGCGAGGGTCTGTAGAGCCAGCGCCGTGCCTTGCTGTGGGCTGTCACAGCAGCCGGACACATAGAGGGCGCAGCCCGCATTGGCAGCTACCGCCTCAGTGTGCGCCAACTCGCCATGGCCTTGCAATATGGCGCGGGTGATTTCGGCGTTTTCTGCAGGGCCTGCACCGGCGAGATCGCATATCTCGGCGCGGCTGAGCCCCAGGGCCTCGGGTGAGAGGTAATATTCGACAATTTCGCCCTGTTTCAACTCACAGACTAAGGTTTCGCCGTGTACCGCCACCTCATCAAGGCCGCTGCCGTGAACCACCATGGCGCGTTTGACGTCCAGCGCCTTGAGCACGTCGCAGATAGGACGCACCAGCATAGGATCATAGACCCCCAGCAGCATGTAGTCGGGCCTAGCCGGATTGATCAATGGACCTAATACGTTAAACAGGGTGCGGGTCTTCAGTGCCTGACGCACAGGTACCGCGTGGCGCACGCCGCCGTGATAGTGGGGCGCGAACAGGAAACAGAGCCCAAGATTGTTGAGACAGTCCCTAGCTGTTTCGGGCGCCATGGTGAGATCGATACCAAACTGCGCCAGTAGATCCGACGAGCCAGACTTGCTCGACACGCTGCGATTGCCGTGTTTGGCCACCTTAGCGCCCGCCGCCGCGGCCACGAAGGCAGAGGTAGTCGAGATGTTGATGGTGTTGTGACCGTCTCCGCCTGTACCCACGATATCCACTATGCCCTGGGTGCGTGTCGCCTCACTGGGGGCGGGAAACGCCTTGGCGGCTTGCAGCAGGGCGTCGGCGGCGCCTGAGATCTCATCTATTGTCTCGCCGCGCATCTTCATCGCGACCAACATGCCGGCCATGGCCACGGGATCCATCTTGCCCTCGACTATCTCGCTAAACAGCGCCTTGGTCTCCTCGCGGCTGATGGTTTGCCCCTGATAAAGCCTGTCGAAAATCGGCTGTAGTTCACTCATTACTATACTCCTTGGCCGCTGCTTAATTGGGCATCTTGGGTCAGATAGGTCAATGTCTGGGTCAGTAACTGGCTGCCGAGCGTGGTCAAGATAGACTCGGGATGGAACTGAAAGCCAACCGCCTTGACGCTCTTGTGGGAGATGGCCATAGGCATCTCCTCTGTGGTGGCGATCACCTCGAGGCAGTCGGGCACCTGTGTCGCTACCAGGCTGTGGTATCGGGCTACCGGCAGCGGCGAGGGCAGGCCGGAGAAGATCCCCTGGCCGTTGTGTATCGTAGGGCTGGCCTTGCCATGAACCACCTGTTTGGCGCGCTCCACCTTGCCGCCGAAGTGTTCGATCATCGCCTGGTGGCCTAAACAGATCCCCAGCATGGGCACCTTGCCCGCCAGGAGGCCGATGAGCGCCATCAGGCAGCCCGCCTCATGGGGCGCTCCCGGGCCGGGGGATAATACCAGCGCCGCCTTGCCTTGCTCTTGCAGTAGCTTGTCGGCGATAAACTGGGCATCTAAGTCGTTGCGGTAGATCACCACCTCGAAGCCCAGGCTGCGGAACTGATCCACCAGGTTGTAGGTAAAAGAGTCGAAATTATCCAGTAGGTAGAGCTTCATTGTCCGCCTCCCATCTTGATGGCTGATATGACCGCCTGGGCCTTCTGGCGGGTCTCGTCGGCTTCGGTCAGGGGATCTGAGTCATACACCACACCTGCGCCGGCTTGAATATGGGCCGTACCCGCTTTAACGAAGGCGGAGCGGATCACTATGCAGGTGTCCATGTCGCCAAGGCCGTTGAGATAGCCCACGGCGCCGCCATAGCTGCCGCGACGTGTCTTTTCGGCGCCGCGAATAAGCTGGGCCGCGCTCACCTTGGGCGCACCGGTAAGTGTGCCCATGTTCATGCAGGCCTGGTAGGCGTGCAGGGCATCGAGATCGCTTCTAAGCTGGCCGGTGACCCGGCTGACCAGGTGCATCACGTGGGAGTAGCGATCCACTTTCAGCAACTCGGCCACCTTGCGGGTGCCGCTCTGGCTGATGCGGGCCACATCGTTTCGGGCCAAGTCCACCAACATCAGGTGTTCGGACAGCTCTTTCTTATCCAGGCGCAGTTCCAGCTCGATGCGGCTGTCGAGATCGAAATCGATCTCGCCGCTCGCAGTCTTGCCGCGCTTGCGGGTGCCGGCGATGGGGTAGATCTCCACCTGGTTGGTGCTGGCCTCATACTTGAGGGCGCTCTCGGGCGAGGCGCCAAACAGGGTAAAGTCATCGCCTCTGAAGTAGAACATGTAGGGGCTGGGATTGGTTAGTCTCAGGGCGCGGTAGGCGCCCAGGGCATTCGGGCAAGGCAGGCTGAAGCTGCGCGATGGCACCACCTGAAAGATATCGCCGGCGACGATATGAGACTTAAGATCTGTCACTATGTTCTTAAACTCATCATCTGACACATTAACCTGGGTCTCTGCATCCACAGGGCAGAGCGGGGCGATATCGGGAAGCCTGCTACAGGCCTGGTGCAGCTGGGTGACTCGCTCGGCCAATGCCGCCTTAACTTCTGCCTGTTGGGTAAAGTTATGGCTGATGATATCGGCGCTGCGCGCTTGGTGATCGACCAGGATCAGGGTTTCGGCCAGGTAGAAGAGGTAATCAGGGCAGCTATTGGCGCTCTGGCTCACCTTGGGAAGCGGCTCTACCGTGTCGATAAGATCGAACGCCAGTACGCCGCCGAGGAACAAACTTTCAAACTGGGCATCATCGCCCATGTCGATATGCTTTATCAGGCTGCGTAGGCCATCGAGCGGTGAGGTAGATTTTAATCTGGCATCTTCATCCAGGAGCGAGGTGTCTTTTTGTAGGACTAAGGTCAATGTGTTGTCGATGACCTGACTTTCATCTTCGCCGAAGAAGCGGGCGATGGGGACCAGCAGCGCCTGACCATTGTCGCTCAGCGCGGTGAAACAGAGTTGGTAACCTTCACACCGTATGGCCAGGGCGGCGTGGGTCATGATGATGCTTTTAAGGTGGTCCTTACTGTCGATCTCAGCCGACTCCAGCAACATGGTATGTGCCGCATCCTGCGTCAGGTGCTGATACAGCTGGAGCGGATCATCATGATAGGTGATCCGCTCCTTTATGGTGTTGACGCTGGCCAGAAACTCTTGCCCCATATTTGCGCTCCTACTTGCCGATAGTAGACTAACTTGTTTATGCGTTTGGGTTAGTCGTTTATAAATCTATTAATAAAATTAGGTGATTAAATGCAAAAAGCCCGCATCGAGTGCGGGCTTTTTGTTTAAATCTTGTCTCTTTTACATGAGCACAGAAATTCACACCACCCGCTATGTTGGGAAGTGCCACCACCAGTTGATGTTGTTGAATAGCTGCGTTGTCATTTCAGTGTCTATCTCATGTAAAGGTAAAATCTTGTTGATGGCTATATAAAAACATCCCCCCCGCAGCCTTGTCAATTGAATATTTTTCTATTTGGCTGTTATTTAGCACTTTAAGATCACAATCTGCAGCGATTGCCGAGGAGATTTAACGAATCTCATGCAATTTCGTCCATTTTCATCCAATTAGATGTTTCTAATAACAAAGTCGAGTAGAATAAAGGGATGACAGATGAAACGCGTTTAATCGATCTTCACAGCCACACCACGGCATCCGACGGCCAGTTAACCCCGTCAGAATTAGTGGCCCGCGCCCTAGACAATGGGGTGCAGATGCTGGCCATTACCGATCACGATACCTTAGCCGGTCTTAAGGAAGCCCACAGCTTCAACGACAGTCAAGCAGAGCCTCTAACTCTGATTAACGGCTGCGAGATCTCTACCCGCTGGAATAACTTCGATATTCATATCGTCGCCTTGAATATTGACCCTGAACATCAGGGGCTGGATACCTTCCTGACCCAGCAGAGGGCCTTGCGTGAGGCGCGGGCGATGGAGATAGGCGTGCGCCTGGAGAAGGCGGGCATCAGCGGCGCCTATGAAGGGGCTAAGGCGTTAGCCGAAGGTGCTGCGCTGAGTCGTGGCCATTATGCACGCTGGCTGGCGGACAACGGCTATGCTACCAATGCTGCCGCCGTGTTCAAGAAATACCTGGCCCGGGGCAAGACAGGCTATGTGCCAAACAATTGGTCTGACATGGATACAGCTATCGCCATCATTCATGAGGCGGGCGGCGTCGCCGTGCTGGCACACCCTAGCGGCTACAAGTTGTCGGCCAAATGGTTAAAGCGTCTGGTACGTGAATTTAAGGCCGCCGGTGGCGATGCCATGGAAGTGGTGCTGGGTCAGCAGACCCTGGACGATCGTAACAATTTAATTGCCTTGAGTCGGCTCAATGAACTGCATGCCTCGCTGGGAAGCGATTTTCATTTTCCCGGTAGCTGGCTCGAGTTAGGCAGAAATATGTTCCAACCCCAAGGTGTCGATTGGGTTTGGCAAATGGATAATTGGATGGGAAACCCATGAGTCAATTTTTTTATGTACACGAGGAAAATCCTCAGGTTCGTCTGATTAATCAGGCGGTCAATGTGATCAAGCAGGGCGGTGTGGTGGTCTATCCCACAGACTCGGGCTATGCCCTAGGTTGTCTGCTGGGTGAAAAAGATGCGATGACCCGCATAGTGCGTATTCGTCAGATAGAGAACGATCACAACTTCTCCTTGATGGTGCGTGATCAATCAGAGCTGGCGACCTATGCCAGGGTGGATAACCAGGCTTACCGCGTGCTCAAGCACAACACTCCTGGTCCTTTTACCTTCATCTTCAAGGCCACCAAAGAGGTGCCTAAGCGCCTACAGAACCCGAAGAAGAAGACTATCGGTATTCGCGTGCCAGACAATGTGATCGCCCTGGCGCTGCTTGAGGCGCTCGATGCGCCGCTGATGTCTACTAGTCTTATCCTGCCAGGTGAAGAGTTTACCGAGTCAGATCCCGAGCATATCCGTGACATCCTGGAGCATCAGGTAGACGTGATTATTCATGGCGGTTATCTGGGTGAGAAGCCGACGACGGTTATCGATCTCTCCGAGGGCGATATCGAGATCTTACGTGAAGGTGCAGGGGATGTTAGCCAGTTTGGCTAAAGCCCTGTCTATTGGTCAAATTTGCAGGTATAATCGCGCGTTTGGTGTCGATTAGCCTCGCCAGAAACCGGTGATTATTCGCCCTAAATGGCGGTAATTTATCGTTATTATCTAACCTTTAGCCTGTGGCAGGCAATTGCCTGTCTGCTGACTTGGAGAGCGGATGCAGGGGACTCAGCAAAGTTTACCTTTGGCCGTGGTCAGGGGCGAGCCCGTTAAGGAGCTGCCGGCGGATCTCTTTATTCCGCCCGAGGCGCTAGAGGTGTTTCTCGAGTCTTTCGAAGGCCCGTTGGATCTGCTGCTCTATCTGATCCGTAAGCAGAAACTGGATGTGGTCGAGATGGCCATTTCGCCGGTGACGGATCAATATCTTGAGTATATCGAGCTGTTGCAGGGGGCGAGGGTGGAGCTTGCCGCCGACTATCTGGTGATGGCCGCAACCCTGGCCGAGATCAAGTCGCGCCTCTTGCTGCCAAGACCCGAGCTTGCAGAGGAAGATGAGGCCGATCCCCGCGCCCAGCTGATCAGACAGCTTAAGGCCTACGAGGTGATTAAAGATGCGCAGCAAAGGCTAGATGCCTTGCCGCGACTCGAGCGAGATGTGTTTCAGGCTAAGGTGTTGCCCGCGCCTGATATCAAGCCGGTGTTAGTGCCGCCGTCTGTTTCTCTAGTGGAGTTGGCCGGTGCCTTCGCCGCCGTGTTAAAGCGGGTCGAGGCCACTGAGCATCACCATGTGCAGCGCGAGCATCTGTCGACACGGGAACGCATGACGCAAATATTGGCTATGCTAGAAGGCAAGTCCTATGTGCCTTTCGAGCAGCTGTTTGATGTTTCTGAGGGGCGAGCCGGCGTGGTTGTGAGCTTTCTTGCGCTGATGGAGCTGGTAAAAGAGCTTTTGGTCGACCTTATTCAGGCGCAGCCGCTGTCGACCATACATGTTAGGGCCTATTGATTGTCGAGTAAGAAACTGCAAATAAACCCGGATCAGCTCAAGCAGCTGATTGAAGCCAGTCTGTTTGTGATGGCTAGGACTGTCTCTATCAAGCACTTAAACGAGAGTGTGCTGGCAAACTTTAGCGTCTCCCGCGCCAAGGTTAAGGCCGCCATAGAGGAGTTGCAGCAAGATTATCAGGGGCGCGGCATAGAGTTAGTCAAGGTGGCGGGCGGATATCGTTTTCAGTCCATCGAAACCTTGAGTCCCTATCTGCAGTCACTGTGGCAGGAGAAGGCGCCGAGATACTCCCGGGCGACCCTGGAGACCCTGGCGGTGATCGCCTATCGTCAGCCGGTCACCCGCGCCGATATTGAGTTTGTACGTGGTGTGGCCGTGGGAAGCCATATCATCAAGAGTCTATCCGATAGACACTGGATTAAGATTGTCGGTCATAAAGAGGTACCGGGCAGGCCCGCGCTCTATGCGACCACAAATGAGTTTTTAGCCTATTTTGGCTTGGACAGGATAGCGGACCTTCCTCCCTTATCCGATGCCGAGTCACTAGCGGCGCTGTTTGGACAAACCCAGGCGGTCGAGTCGACCCCTGACAACACAGCGCCTCAAACCGATGAAGAGTCTACTAATGAGTGAAAAATTGCAGAAAGTCTTGGCCCGTGCAGGCCATGGCTCCCGTCGTGAGATGGAGGCATGGATTGCTGCAGGCCGAGTTAGTATAGACGGTGAAATTGCCAAATTGGGCGATCGTATCGAGGCCGATGCCAAGGTGCGTATCGATGGCCGTACGGTATCGATTAAGTCGGAAGACGACTTGGTGTGCCGTGTGATCGCCTATCACAAGCCTGAAGGGGAGATCTGCAGTCGCAAAGATCCCGAAGGGCGCCCGACGGTATTCGACCGTCTGCCTAAGACCCGAGATTCTCGCTGGGTGGCGGTAGGTCGTCTGGATATCAACACCTCAGGCTTGTTGCTGTTTACCTCTGACGGTGAGCTGGCCAACCGCCTGATGCACCCGTCTCATGAGGTGGAGCGTGAATACGCCGTACGTACCTTTGGTGAGGTGACTGACGCCTGCATTCAGCGTCTGCGCAGTGGCGTTACCTTGGAGGATGGCCCGGCGCATTTCGATAAGGTGAAGCCTGCCGGTGGCGAGGGCATGAACAAGTGGTGGCATGTGTCGCTGGCCGAAGGCCGTAACCGCGAGGTTCGCCGTCTGTGGGAATCGCAGGAAGTGCAGGTGAGCCGCCTGATCCGTATTCGCTACGGCATGATAGATTTGCCTAAATCCCTGCCTCGCGGTGGTTGGGTCGAGTTGCCAATCGAGCAGGTGAACTATCTGCGTAAACTGGCCGGTATGGATGAGGAGACGCGCACCCTGCTGGGCACAGACAAACACAGTGTGGCCCGCGCCAAGGTAAAAAGCGCCAAGATCCGCCGCGCCGTGCGTAAGCACAAGACCACAGCGGGTAAAACGCCGCGTCAACGCAGCTAAAAAAGTGTGTAGTAAAAGCCGCCTCGTGCGGCTTTTTTTATGCCTTTTTCTAGTGTTGCCTAAGGAAGGTGCGAACAAGTCGTCGCAAAGCCCCGCAGGGCGAGGCTTACAGTGGTATTTACTGCGTTACAGTTCTTGCGAAGGACTAGGGCCATTCGCTGCAAACTGTGCCTTGCATCTACCCACTTTAAGCACACGCAGAGCAAGCACGGGACTTATTCGCACCTTCCCTAAGCCTCACAGACTTGAGTCATCTGTCGTCGTCAGCCATGATGAAGCTTATTAGCTTCAGGAAGCGCAAGATGAAATTATGCTCAGTCACCAAAATATGGGATAAGTCGGCTCACAATGCCTTTACCGATCTTGCTCTCTATCGCGGCAAGCTCTATTGCGTATTCAGGGAAGCCAGTGCCCATGTGTCACCTGATGGCGCGCTGCGGATCCTATGCTCCGATAATGATGGACAAGACTGGCATAGTGTTGCCCTCATCGAGGCCGATTTTGCCGACCTTAGGGACGGTAAACTGGTGATCGAGGGGGATAGCCTGTTTCTGTTTGGCGGCGCCGCTATGCATGAGGGCAAGGGTGAGGGCATGCGCTCTTACTGCTGGCAGTCTGATGATGGGATACATTGGTCTGCGCCAAGGGCGCTGGTGAAAGAGAGAGAGTGGCTGTGGCGCATCACGCCCCACAAGGGCTACTTCTATGGCATAGCCTATTATTGTCATGAACATGATGGCTATGCGGCGCTGTATAAGAGTGACGCTAATACCGATTTTTATCCCCTGGTGGAGAAGCTTAGTCAGGCCGGTTATGTCAATGAGTCTGGTTTAGTGTTCGACGAGGAAGACAAAGCCATCTGTCTGCTGCGCCGGGATCCACTGTGGCTGACCGATGAGCGTGCATTGCTGGGCGAGTCAGCGCCTCCATATACCCAGTGGCATTGGCAAACGGCGAATTGCCGCGTAGGGGGACCCGTAACCTTTCTCTATCAAGGTCAGCTTTATGGCGTGGTGCGCCTCTATGATGGTCGTGTGCGTACCGCTCTGGTGGCGATCGACAGACAAAGCGCGCAAATAGCGGAGTTGCTCACCCTGCCTTCGGGCGGCGACACCAGTTATGCCGGTGTCGTGCTCAGTGACAATATCTTGATGGTCAGTTATTACTCCTCCCACGAAGGCGACTGCGCCATTTATTTCGCTAAAATTGCCCTTTAACCTATTTAAGACCGAGTGAGACATCATTTGGTCTTTATCACTTCTGTATTTTCGCATTTTGTTTAGTCAAATATCCTGAATGTCAATTCTTTCTAATTCTGTGGATTTTTAATTTATTTTTAAGGTAAAGGTTAAGGTGCGTAATAGATAAGTTTTAATGTTTTTGTTGTTAAAATTGTTGTTTACCATTTCTTACTATCGAGATACATTATTTTACATTGTTACTTTTGTGGTTGTTTTTTATATTTAATTGATCTTTCGTTAAACTATTAAACATATTTGGTACAGACGTATTAATTTGTATCGTCTGATTGTTTTTTCATTTTTACATTTTCTGACAATCTTGGTGTTATGAAAACTCGTTGTAAATCAAGTGTATGTGTTGTTTTTGGCGGTTGAGTGTTATCGGTTTTTATTATCGAGTTGTATCAATGTTTATCATTGTGGTTATTTTCATGTTAACTGCGTTGACTTATTTTATCTTTTTTCACAATATCTTCACCGAAGGACATTCTTCTTATTTTAAAAATAAAAAATAAATTAATGATCGAAACTCAGATTGTCTGGTTTCGTATTGTGAGGGAAACATATGAACTCTTTGACCTTAACAGCAAAAGCGGTTCGCGTAGGCTTATTTGCCGCCGCGACATCTAGCATTGCATTTTCTGGTATCGCAATTGCTGAAGAGCAAAGCGATAAAGTTGAACGCATCGAAGTAACTGGTTCGCGTATTAAGCAAGTTGATATGGAGACTTCGTCTCCTGTGACTGTATTAAGTGCGGCAGATATCGCGTTGACCGGTGAAAAAACTGTTGCCGACGTATTGAATAACTCTTCTATCAACGCCTTTGGTTCTTGGCGTGGTACTTCGGGTTATGGTTCGGGTGCGAGTGCGACTTCAACAGTCAACATGCGTGGTTTAGGTTCTCAGGCTACCTTGGTATTGCTTGATGGCCGTCGTATGCCTGGTACCAGCTCTAGCTCGGGTGCCGAGGCAGATACATCTCAGATTCCACTAGCAATCGTTGAACGTATCGAGATCCTACGTGATGGTGCATCTGCAGTTTATGGCTCAGACGCCGTAGCAGGTGTAATTAACATCATTACCAAGAAAGAGTTTGATGGATTCCAAGTCGACTTCAGCACAGAGCAGCCTAGCGTAGAAGGCGGTGATGCCAATCGTTTCTCTATTGCGGCTGGCTTCAACTCTGAGAAAGGTAATGTGACTTTTACCTATGAGTACTATGACACTAAGGCTGTGATGGACCGTGACATCTGGAACATGGATGATCCTAGCTATGGTGACTACAGCTCTTTTAGCTCTGTGCCGAATGGCTATTATAACACCGGCGAGAAAGATGCCGATGGCGATGATATCTATGCATTCTACTCAAACTCTGAGATGTGTGCCGATACCGATAACGTTGCCGATACCACAGATGGTCAGAACAATGGTCGCTGTCTATACAGCTATGGCGCGGTAACCAAGCTATTTGGCGACATGACCCGCAACTCTTTCATGACCAACTTTAACTATGACATCACGGATAACATTCGCTTCCGTGGTCGTGGTACCGCATCTTTGAGCGAAACCAACACACGTTATGCCGGTACACCCGTATCGACTAACTATCCTGTGATGAGCGCGGATAACCAATATAACCCAACGGGTAAGGACATGACGCTGTACATGCGCTCTGTTCAGATTGGTGAGCGTGACACCCTAACCGAAACAAACAGTTTCGATATCCTAGGTGGCTTCGTGGGTTATGCCGACGTGGGTAATGGTATCGATTGGGAGCTGAACGCGCAGCATTCTGCATCGACCACTAACGCCTTTAACTACAACCTGATCAATGACAACATCATTCAGAGCGAGATCGATACTGGCAACTATGATGTCTTCAATACCTCAGGTATGAGCTATGCAGAGTGGGAGCAGCAGATGACTGCACTGTATTCTGCCGCTAATCACACAGGGGTATACCAAGGTAAGTTCGACAGCACGCAGATCGACGGTCTTGCCAGCACCATGCTGTATGAACAAGGTGATTTCTCAGTGGCCATCGTAGGTGGTTTAGAGTATGAGATGATCAACTTCAAGCAAACCTCTGATCCAGAGTCGGCTTCTGGCATTATCTCTGGTGGTTCGGGTGGTGACGATGTTGATGCTGAGCGTACACGTCAGTCTGCCTATACCGAAATCCAGATGGCACTACCTGCCAACTTCGAACTGTCAGCGGCGCTACGTTATGAGCGTTATGAGCAGGAAGGTACCTTGACGGGTGCAGAAGGTCAGGTGACTAACTCTTCTACGTTCGATGCTGTTGTACCTAAGTTTGGTTTGAGCTGGCGCCCTGTCGATTCGTTGCTGCTTCGTGCTAGCTACGGTGATTCATTCCGCGCACCCAATATGGGTGAGATGTTCTCGTCGCAATCTCTGAGCTTCGAGAAGGCCTACGATTCGGTTTGGTGTGAAGCCAACAACAACTCTGACGCCAACTACTGTGCTACAGGTAACCAGCACAAGACTTGGTTTGGTGGTAACCCGAATCTAGAAGCGGAAGAGGGTAACTCACTGACATTGGGTGGCGTCTGGAACGTGACCGATGCGTGGAGTGTTGAACTGTCATATTACTCAATCACTTATGACAACAAGATTGAAGCCGTTAGCGCATCAGACGTGATCCGTGATGAGAAGATCAACGATGGCTCTGACTTCGTGACTCGTGGCCCAGATGGTAAGATTGAGTACCTTGAAAGTGGTTATGTGAACAAGGCATCGCTGGAAACGTCTGGTTTTGACTTTGCTTCTTCATACAACTTCGAGACAGGCTTCGGTGACTTCAACCTTAAGCTAGATGTTACTCACATCCTCGACTTTAAAGAGCAGGCCGATGCCGAATCAGAGAAGATCGATTACTCAGGTACCCAAGACTATCCTGATTGGCGTGGTAACTTCGCCGCGGCTTGGTACTACAACGATTTCAGCGCGGCTTGGACAACCGTGTATATCGGTAGTCAGTCAGGTGCAATGTGGCGCGACCTTGGTTACGACTACATCATCGACACACCAAGCTACTTCAAGCATAACTTCCAGGTGGGTTATACCCATGATTGGAACGGTACCATCACAGTGGGTGTGAACAACCTGTTCGATGAGAAAGCACCGACTTGGTATGACTATGCGGGTTATCGCGATGTGAACACCAACCTATACGATGTATTGGGTCGTACCTTCTATCTGCGTATTAACCAGAAGTTCTAAATCGTTATTCACCCTCCCTGTGACTTAACGATAAAAGCCTCCTGATTCAGGAGGCTTTTTTTATGGGGGTCATTAAGTGGACTGTCTTTTAAATTAGTTGTCGACTGGCGCGGCTATCGTGACTGGCGTGATTAATTCGGCTGACGCGACAAGCTCACTAACTCAATTGGCGCGATTGAGCGAACTGCTCGATTAGCAAGCAGCCCGCTTAGGGATGTGTGCTTAGTGGGTGAGCCTGAGCTCGTGCCTGTGCTCGTGGGCGTAATCGGCGGCGCACTGGGTGCAGCGCTGCTCGAGCGGATTGGCGTTGAGCCGCTCGGCTTCGATATCGGCCTCACAGTCTGAGCATAAGCCGTAGAGACCCAGATCCAGCTGGCACAGCGCCGCATCGAGTTGGGTCAGTTTGATAAATAGGGGCTCGTCGGCCAGTTTGGCCGCGGTCATCTCGTCGATGAGGGAGGTCAGCGAGAGTTGCTGGGTATCGAGCGTTATTTGATGTAATGCCAGCAGGGTACCTAACTCTTTCCTGAGATTCGCTTCAAGCACCGACAGTTCATGTCTGATATGGGATCTGCTCACAAATCATTGCCTAGTTGATATTCTTAGATAATCAGTCTAAACCGCTTGGGCGTATTGGCTATGACTAAGATCAAAAGTCGGTGACTTTTATAGTGAATCGCGTTGAGGGATGTGAAGATCAGACCAGTTAAGGCGCGACTGGGCTGGCTATTTGTCGCGCCTTGAGATAGGGAAGGCTTGAAGGTTAGCAGTGCCTGATGCCCTGAAGCATCATAGAGCCTACAGATGCGACCGTCAGGCACAAGTATCTTGCTAGCAACTGCGTAGCAGGGACAAGATGCTCTGGGTATCTTTCAGTACGCGTACCTGGCGGAACAGGGCTTCGCCCCCCTCATAGTGGCGGGCGATAAACCTCAGCCACTGTTTGATGCGCGCCGGATAGTACTTCTCTTTCTCGCTGACTATCTCAAACTCTGAATATTGCAGCAGCAGCGCCAGCACCTCGGGCCAGGGCATAGGCGTCTGCTCGCCTTTAACGACGTGGGCCAGGTTGGGGATGGTCAGGGCGCCGCGTCCGAGCATGACATCATCACAGCCGCTGGCCTCGCGGCATTTGAGGTAATCTTCTCTGCCCCAGATCTCGCCGTTGGCGATGATGGGCAGGCGAGTGACAGATTTTATCTGCGCGATATATTCCCAGTGCGCCGGCGGTCGGTAGGCTTCCTCTTTGGTGCGGGCGTGCACCGTGAGTTCGGTGGCGCCGGCTGCCTCGATAGCTTGGGCAATTTCGGTGCAGCGGCTCTTGTCATCCCACCCCAGGCGGATCTTGGCCGATACAGGCTTGTCCTTGGGCACCGCCTGCCTCACGGCCTGGGTTACCCGGTAGATGGTTTCGGGCTCTTTTAACAGCGCCGCGCCGCCCTTGCTGCGATTGACCATAGGGGCAGGGCAGCCATAGTTAAGGTCGACGCCGCGAGAGCCGAGCTCGACGGCGCGAATGGCATTCTCGGCCATCCAGTTAGGCTCCTGCCCCAGCAATTGCAGGCGCACGGGAGTGCCCGAGACGGTTCTGCATTGGTACTTAAGCTCGGCGCAGAGTCGGTAGAAGACTTTTTCCGGCAGCAGCTGATCGACGACACGAATAAACTCGCTGATCACCATGTCATAGCCACCAACGCTGGTTAGCAGGGCTCGCATCGGGGCGTCGGCAACGCCTTCCATCGGGGCTAAGATGACACGCATGATTCTTGTTTTCTCATTAATTTAAGGCGCAGAGCCTAAAAAGGTGAACCTGTCGGCCATGGTGTACGTATTGCTTTAGTACTGCATTGCCAGGCCGGGTAAAAAGGCGCTTATTCTACGTCAAGCGCCTGGCAGATACAAAGCCTGTGTGCGTGCGGGAAGGTGTGGGGATAACGGCTGTGCCCAGCCAAACTTATGAGTCAGATACGAGTATCTTTTGTTATTGATGACTGGCTTCTCGATTTTTAGTCAATAAAGACGTGAGATCAATCGATTACTGCTGTTTAGATGCTTGCGCTAACACATAATTTGGGTCATAAATGTGATGCCTGATAAGTTTTTTGAAATAAAAATCTAGGGGGCCGGGTCATATTATCCGAGCCAGCAACGCACTGATGTTGGCAAACCATTGCATATAAGAGATCAACAAAGGAAGAGATTATGAAATTAGTTAAGAATACTGCTGTTGCTGTAGCGTTAGGCACTGTGTTTGTTGGTAGCGCGTTTGCGGCGCAGGCTCAAGCTAATCCGTTTGGTTACAGTGAAATGCAAGCTGGTTACCAGATCGCCGATGGCGAAGGTAAGTGTGGCGAAGGCAAGTGCGGCGAGAATATGAAGAAAGGCGCCAAAGAAGGTAAGTGCGGCGAGAACATGAAAGCCAAAGAGGGTAAATGTGGCGAAGGCATGAAGAAAGGCGCCAAAGAAGGTAAGTGTGGCGAAGGTAAATGCGGCGCCCAGATGAAGGCCCATAAAGAGGGTAAGTGCGGCGAAAACATGAAAGCCAAAGAAGGTAAGTGTGGCGAGAACATGAAGGCCAAAGAGGGCAAGTGTGGCGAAGATATGAAGAAGGGTAAAGAAGGCAAGTGTGGCGGCCATAAGTAATAGGCCTTAAGGCAATTGCCCATGTCGATTAGGCCAGTGAATACTGGCCTAATTCTTTTTACATAAGGTAAATGCGTCAATTTGTTCACTAGAGGTGGAGTGATGATGACACAAGCTAAGGTGGGGCTCGGCCTGCGCCGCGAGATGCTAGATGAGTTTTGCCAGTCTGTCCCCGGTGCCATCGATTTTTTCGAGGTGGCGCCTGAGAACTGGATGACACTTGGTGGTAAGTTTGGCCGTCAATTTAGGCAGTTAACCGAGAAGCACAAGTTTTTCTGCCACGGACTGTCGCTCTCTATCGGTGGCCCAGAGCCCCTAGATACGCGTTTCGTTAAGCAGATTAAAACCTTTCTAGACCATCACGACATAGAGATTTATTCGGAGCACTTAAGTTACTGTTCGGGCAAGGGCCATCTGTATGACTTGATGCCAATCCCCTTTACTGATGAGGCGGTGCGCCACGTGGCAAGGCGTATTGAGCAGGTACAGGATATCCTTGAGCGTCCCTTTATTCTGGAAAACGTATCCTTTTACGCCTCGCCCGCGAGCGAGATGAGTGAGTGCGAGTTTGTCAGCGCCGTGCTGGAAGAGGCAGATTGTCGCCTGCTGCTGGATGTGAACAACATCTATGTTAACTCGATCAATCATCAGTATGACGCCGAGGCCTTTCTGAAGGCCATGCCCAGTGAACGTATCGCTTACCTGCATATTGCCGGTCATTACGATGAGGCAGAAGATCTTAAGGTCGATACCCATGGCAGCGAGGTGATCGACCCCGTGTGGCGTTTGTTAGCGATCTGCTATCAGACCCATGGTGTGTTTCCAACCTTACTAGAGCGTGACTTTAATATTCCAGCCACCTCAGAGTTGCTCAAAGAGATCAACAAGATACATGACTATCAGACTAAGGCATTGCAGCCCAGTCATCGGAGCGCCTAGATGAGTTTTACCCAAGTTCAGCAGTCGTTTATCGATTACATCAAAGACCCTTCATCGCCCCTGCCTCAGGGGACGGACGAAAGGCGTATGGGGATCTATCGCGAACTGTTTTTTAATAATGTGAAGGGGTTTGTCGCCAGCGGCTTTCCCGTGCTCTGCTCCTTGTATGAAGAAGATGACTGGCAGGCGCTGGTGCAGCAGTTTTTTGTGACCCATGATTGTCAGACGCCGATCTTCATCGAAATCGCCCAGGAGTTTTTGCTGTTCTTGCAAAACGAATATCAGCTGAGCGAGCAAGATCCCGCCTTCATGCTAGAGCTGGCTCACTATGAATGGTTGGAGCTGGTGGTGGCCACGGCGCTCGATGACAGACAGTCGCAACGTATTGACGAGCAAAGCCTGGAAACCCAGCCCCTGGGGTTAAGCTTGGCCGCCAGGGTGGCCCAATACCATTTTGAGGTGCAGCGCATTAGCCCCGACTATCGCCCCGAGGCGCCTAGCGAGCAGCCAAACTTTTTCTGTATCTACCGGGATGCTGACGATGAAGTCTGTTTCTTGCAGCTTAATCCGCTTACGGCACAGGTGCTGGCCTATATCGAGCAGCAAGATGGTGTGGAGTTTGCTGCGCTATGTGACTGGCTTGCAGCCCTTTATCAGCAGATGCCGAGGCCTCAGATAGTAGAGGGTTGTCGGCAGTTGCTGCTGGATATGGCGCAGCGGGGCATAGTGGTCGCCGCGAGATAAAATTTGTCCAAATTAAGCCTTTCTATCGTGCTGGCTTGTCACTATAATGGCGGTGAAAATTGATCTAGATCAATAAAAGTTGTCAATCATGAGTGAGGAAAGTATGAGTCAGCCGTTTAAAGACCCGTTTAATTTTGTTTATTTTCTTGGTTTCTTGCTGGTAATGATGTTGCCTACGCTGCCAGCTACCCTGTCATGGTTGAAACACCTAAACCTGATCTCTTAAGCGTTAGCCTTAAGCATTAGCCTTAAGCGGTTAAGCAGCTAGCTTAGCGGGCTAAGTCGGGTATACTAACCACTCATTCTTGAGTGGTTTTTTATGCGAGGAATTCATGGTTATCAAGCGGGGCTTCTATCTACTCCTAGGCCTTAGCAGTCTGTTTCTCGGCCTGCTTGGCATTGCCCTTCCGCTGCTGCCGACCGTGCCTTTTATCTTGCTGGCAGCCTTTTGTTTCGCCCGCTCGAGTTCGCGCCTGCATGACTGGCTGATGACCCATCCTTGGTTTGCCGACGCGCTGCAGAACTGGCATAGCGAGCGCGCCATTCGCCGCGGCTTGAAGCGCAAGGCTTATATCGCCACCTGTTTAAGTTTTAGCGTGAGTATCATCTTGGTGCCGCTGCTGTGGGTGAAGTTGACGCTGCTGGCCATGCTGACAGGCTTGCTGCTTTACCTCAGGCAAATTCCCGAATTAGACGACTGATTGTGAACTTAGGTTGTGAACCTTGGCGGTGAGTTTGGTTAAGCTTTGTGACATTCGCTGTTGCAACCCATATCAAAGGAGCTTAAGCTTTAGCCGAAAATTCTAGTCAAAACTGGCCCTATGGCCAGTTTGTCCTTTTTAAGGGCTCAAACGAAAAAGATGGTAGTAATGAATACAGACAAGTTAGCCTTGATCAAGCAGAGCATTAAGACAATTCCAGATTATCCGAAACCAGGGATCATGTTTCGCGATGTAACCAGTTTAATGGAAGACCCAGCGGCCTATCAGGCGACGATTGCCCTGTTTGTTGAGCGCTATAAAGATCTTGGCGTGACCAAAGTGGTGGGCACAGAGGCGCGTGGCTTCCTTTTCGGCGCGCCGCTGGCGTTAGAGTTGGGCGTCGGTTTCGTGCCTGTGCGTAAGCCGGGTAAACTGCCGCGCGAAACTATCTCTGAGAGTTATGAGTTGGAATATGGCCATGACATGCTGGAGATCCACACGGATGCCATTAAGCCAGGCGATAAGGTATTGGTGGTCGACGATCTGCTGGCTACAGGCGGTACTATCGAAGCGACGGTAAAGCTTATCCGTCAGCTCGGTGGTGAGGTTGAGCATGCGGCGTTTGTGATCTCTCTGCCAGAGCTTGGCGGCGAGCATCGTCTAGCCGAGATGGGCCTCTCTCTGATGACCCTGTGTGAGTTTGAAGGCGAGTAATACCGTCTAATTGATCACTCTGGTTGATCATATAAGTGCCGTGGCTATGCCGCGGCATTTTGCTATCTGGACATCTGTGATGTTAGGCCTGTGACATATGTGAGCCTGTTGTCTACCCCATGGGATTGATGGGTGAGGGAGATGGCTAATATTGCCTTGTCAACTCGCTAAAGACTGGCTAAAGAGTGGCTCATGATGGCTTAGCATTAGGCCTCATCTGGGCGGGCAAAGCGGGTGATAGGTTAAACATGAAGCAAGCTGGCTTAACAAAGATAAATTAAGGCGCGCTAAGCGCTTAGCTTGCTAGCGAGATGGACCTTGGCATGTTATTGTTTGCTGATTAATGAAGTGTGCTTCGTAATAGTTACCAACCTTGGGGAGTTCCATGTCATATCAGGTGTTAGCCAGAAAATGGCGCCCTGCAACATTTGAGCAAGTTGTCGGTCAGTCACATGTGCTGCATGCCCTTACCAATGCCTTATCGCAAAACCGTCTACATCATGCCTATCTGTTTACCGGTACCCGAGGGGTAGGTAAGACGAGTCTGGCCAGGCTATTTGCCAAGGGATTGAATTGTGAGCAAGGAGTAACGGCCACGCCCTGTGGCCAGTGTGCCAGCTGCGTCGAGATCGCCCAGGGTCGCTTTGTCGATCTTATCGAGGTGGATGCGGCGTCGCGCACTAAGGTTGACGACACCCGCGAGCTGCTGGACAACGTTCAGTATCGCCCCACACGTGGCCGCTTCAAGGTGTATCTCATCGATGAGGTGCACATGCTCTCGCGCAGCAGCTTCAATGCCCTGTTGAAGACGCTGGAAGAGCCCCCTGAGCATGTTAAATTCTTGCTGGCGACCACAGATCCCCAGCGTCTGCCGGTCACCGTACTCTCCCGCTGTCTGCAATTTAACCTTAAGAGTCTGACACTCGATGAGATCTGCGTGCAGCTTGGCCACATCCTGGCGCAGGAGCAGGTTGGCTATGACGATGGCGCGGTAAAACTACTCGCCAAGGCAGCCAACGGCAGTATGCGTGACGCCTTGAGTCTGACGGATCAGGCCATCGCCTTCGGGGCTGGTCAAGTCAGGCTCACTCAGGTGCAGACCATGCTGGGCACCATAGATGAGCATCATGTGATTGTCTTGCTAAAAGCCCTGTGCGATGGCGATGTGGATCAGCTCATGAAGGTGACTGGGGATGTTTTATCCTTCGGCGCCGATCCCCATGAGGTTTTGCGCAGCCTGCTGGAACTGCTGCACCAGATCACCTTGACCCAGTTTGCGCCCAGCGCCGCTCAGCTGTCGCAATATGCCGAGCAGATCAAGGCCTTCGCCAAACAGTTAAGGCCCGAGCAGGTACAGCTCTATTATCAATTATTGCTAAACGGTCGGCAGGATCTACCCCATGCGCCCGATCCTAAGTCTGGCCTAGAGATGGCGCTATTGCGCGCTATCGCTTTCGTGCCCGAGGCGCCCGTGCAGCGCTGGATGGGCGAGGCCGGTAGTGAGATCCTCTTGCCTGAACCTCTCTTACCAGAACCGGGCAAGGGTGAAGATGTTGCGCCAATCTCTGCTAAGCCAGATGAAACAGTTAAGCCGGTAAAACCTGCTGCGTCTGTGTCAAACAGTCAGGGCGAAGTGGAAGCCGAGGTTGAAGAAAAGACTAAGGTAGAAGAAAAAGCTAAGATTGAGGCCAGCAGTAAAGCAAGTGCGGCAATGTTTTCTCAAGACGATGCACAAGCAACTGCTGAGCAGACGAAAAAGTTAAACGATACTGACGGCCCAATTGAAGCGGATTTAGTCGAAGCGGACTTAGTTGCAGCGGATTTATTCGAAGCGGATTCAGCTGAGCAGGAAGAGCTTGAGGAGGATGAGGGCGCACTCGATCTGTTTGCCGAGCAGCAGCTGATCTTGAGCCAGGCCCAAAGCCAAGGGCACAGCCCTGAGCTTAGCACTAACCACAGCCCTGAGCCTAGCACTGAGCCTGTGTCTAGCCTTGAGCCGAGCTCGCAAGAAACAAGCTCGGCAAATAAGAGTCCCGTAAGCGAAGCATCTGCCGATTCTAAAGCGGATGTGTCGACGAGTGCTGCGACAGCACAAGGCGGTGAAGCGGTTCAGCCTAGCGAGCTAAAAATGCCGGCAGAGACCGTCGAGCAAACAGCTTCAATAGCCGAGCAAGCTGCATCATCGGCAAACGAGAGTGGCAGTTTTTACGATGACCTCTATTTCAGTTCAGATGGCGATGAGTCCGGCGACCCAAGCGACTATGAAGCCTACCTTGCCTATCAACAGGGCCAGGATAGTCAGGCATCTGGTGATATCTCTTCCTCTGCGGCAACAAGGCCTGTTGACAACAGTGCCCAGGCTAGCGCTTCGGTAAATGAAGATGCCCCCCATGGCGGCTTGACGCCCGATACAGCATCGCCAAATGAAGAAACAACGTCCAACCTGTTAGAAGATGATCTGCTCGACGCCGTATTGAACGCGCGTCAGAGCCTGCTTAGCGATCTTGAGGAAGATGCGGCTAAGGAGGACGCGGCTAAGGAGAGCGCATCAAAAAAGCCTCTAGTCGGCGCTAAGAAGCCTGGGGCTAACCAGGTTCAACCGAGTAGCGAACAGCTGACGGGCGAAGAGAACAAGTTTGGCGCAGAGCCTTATGTGCCACCCAAACGGCCAGAGCAAGCAGCCCTGAGCGGAGAAAAAGCAGCCCTGAGCGGGAATGATGAAGCCCCGAGCGTAGGTGAAAATGCCTTGAGCGGGGAAGCTACTCCCCAGAGCTTTGGTGAGACAGCTCAGAACGATCAAGATAATGCCTTGAGCGTCGAAGCTGTCTCGAACATGACTGCGATGACGGAGCCTGGGACGGATGCGTCTGAGACGCAGAACAATAATTCTGCGCAGCAGCCTACTGCATACCTAAATGATGAAGACAGGCCGCCTTGGGTGGCGCCTGAGCCGAGCCAGCAGGCAGTTACTGCCCCAAGCGATGACGCGCCTAATCTTGCTGGGCAAGTTGATACTCAATCTGAGTCACACGCCCGCGCCGATGCAGTTGCCCAGACTGAACAAGGCTTGGATGCTCGCAGCTTGGAGGACCATAGCTCGGATGACCAAAGCCCAAATGAAAGCGCTGCTTTCGGCAACCATCCCGTCCAGCGCCCTGCAGCGCAGGAATCTTCTGCATCTTCAGCAGTAACCGAGCCCGTCAGTCAGACGACCCGGGTGGCCTTTGTGACTGATGAGATCACAGGGCACGATACGGATCTTAAGTGGTACCGCTTGATGTCGGCGCTGGAGATCGGCGGCCGGGTAAGACAGCTGGCGGTCAACGCCGTATGTCAGGCCTTTAGTGAGCCGCTGCCTTTGGTGCTCAAACCCAATCAGAAGCACTTGGCGGCGCCAGGCGCCATCACGCAGCTCGAAGATGCCTTGTCGAAGGCCTTGGGCGGCAGTTGCCAGGTGGCGTTTAGTGTCGGCGTCGAGCCGGAGCGCGAGACGCCGCTAGAGATACGTCAGCGTTTTCATCGCGAGCTGCTCGAGCAGGCGCATCAGGGGTTATTACAAGATGAAAACATTCAATGGTTGACACAGATGATGCAGGCAGAGATGGAGCCAGATAGCTTAAGTTATCTGCCAGAGCTGCTGGGTAAGCGGGGCCAGACGATAGCACTTATCGATAAGTCGAACTTTGTGGCGACAGAGGAGTCTTAACTTTCGCGAGTTATCGCTTACATTAGTCATGCTTGAGTCAGGCGTTAGTGCGACTAACTAATATCGTGAGCAAATGCAGTGAGCTCGTGCAGTAGGCTCGATAGAATGAATGAATGGAGCGAGCAAAGCGAAAGGGCTCGCAGGTCATAAGTTTTAAGATTGGTGATCAGCTTTGATTGCTTATTGGTGCTAATTCAGTAAGATTAGCCAGTTTTTTTAATATTGAAGAGAACTCGATATGTTTGGAAAAGGCGGTATGGGCAACCTGATGAAACAGGCCCAGATGATGCAAGACAAAATGGCCAAGGCGCAAGAAGAGATCGCGCGTATGGAAGTCACCGGTGAAGCCGGTGCGGGTCTTGTTAAAGTCACTATGACAGGCTCTCACAGCGTACGTAAGGTCGAGATCGACCCAAGCCTGCTAGAAGATGACAAAGAGATGCTCGAAGATCTGATCGCGGCGGCTTGTAACGATGCGGCGCGTCGTGTCGAAGAGAGCCAGAAAGAGAAGATGGCTGAAGTCACAGGCGGCATGCAGTTGCCACCTGGCATGAAGATGCCTTTCTAACGATGAAATTTAGTCCCCTGGTCGATGAGTTGATCCAGTCGCTGCGCTGCTTGCCTGGGGTTGGCCCTAAGTCGGCTCAGCGCATGGCGTTTCAGCTGCTTGAGCGCGACCGCAAGGCGGGTCATAAGCTGGCTCAGGCATTGTCGAGCGCCATGAGTGATGTAGGGCACTGCAGCAGCTGTCGCACCTTTACCGAAGAGAGCCTGTGCCCCATCTGCGCCAGTAGTCGCCGTGGCAGCTCAGATCTGATCTGTGTGGTCGAGACGCCTGCCGACGTGCTGGCGATTGAAGCCGGCGGTCACTTCTCTGGCCGTTATTTTGTGCTCTTAGGCCACCTGTCACCCCTCGATGGTGTGGGACCGGACGAGCTCGGGCTGAGCCTGCTGGAGACCCATCTGGCCAGTGGCGAGGTGAGCGAGCTCATCCTGGCGACCAACCCGACGGTAGAAGGGGACGCGACGGCGCACTTTATCGCCGATATGGCCAAGCAGCATGAGGTCAATGTGAGCCGAATCGCTCATGGTGTGCCCGTGGGCGGCGAGCTCGAGTATGTCGACAGCACCACGCTGGCGCTCTCCTTTAATGGACGCATTCCGTTATAAGGCCCCTTTAAAGTCCAGCAATAAAATCCAGTTCATCTTGAGCTGGATTTTTTTTGACCAAATAAAATCCTTTGTCTGTTTTTGGCTTGAAAAGCAAAAATCCAGCCCCATCTCTAATGCCATAAGCGTTTTTGTGAAATAGAGAAGGAAACATCCATGTCACATCAAGAAACCCATGGCTTTCAAACAGAAGTCAAACAACTACTCAATTTGATGATCCACTCTTTATACTCCAATAAAGAGATTTTCTTGCGTGAATTGGTCTCTAACGCCGCCGATGCGGCCGATAAACTTCGTTACGAAGCCCTGACTAAAGATGAGCTTTACGAAGGCGACGGTGAGCTGCGCGTACGCGTCAGTGCCGATAGCGAGAAAGGTACAGTGACCATCGAAGATAATGGTATCGGTATGACCCGCGATGGCGTGATAGAACATCTGGGTACCATCGCCAAGTCGGGCACCGCAGAATTTTTCAAGAATCTATCGGGCGATGAGTCTAAAGACTCACAACTGATTGGTCAGTTTGGTGTGGGCTTCTACTCGGCCTTCATCGTTGCCGACAAGGTGACCGTACGCACTCGCGCCGCCGGCCATGGCGCCGACGAGGCGGTGCAGTGGGAATCAGCCGGTGAGGGCGAATTCACCGTCGAAAATATTGTCAAAGAGAGCCGCGGCACAGAGATCATTTTGCATCTTCGCGAAGAAGAGAAAGAGTTTGCGAGCGATTATCGTCTGCGCTCTATCATCACCAAATACTCAGATCATATCTCGGTACCGGTAGAGATGTGGCAAGAAGGCACGCCAGCCCAGGAAGCGACCGAGGAGGGCGGTGAGGCCATTCCTGCTACCGAAGGTCACTGGCAGGCGATGAACAAGGCGACCGCCCTGTGGACTCGTAACAAGAGCGATGTCACCGACGAAGAGTATCAAGAGTTCTACAAGCATATCTCCCATGATTTTGCCGACCCTCTGCTGTGGAGCCACAACCGCGTTGAGGGTAAGCAGGAGTACACCAGTCTGCTTTACATACCATCGAAGGCGCCTTGGGATCTGTGGAACCGCGACCGTAAACACGGCCTGAAACTCTTCGTGCAGCGCGTATTCGTGATGGACGATGCCGAGCAGTTTATGCCGAGCTACCTGCGTTTCGTACAGGGTCTTATCGACTCAAACGATTTGCCGCTGAACGTCTCGCGTGAGATTTTACAGGACAACAAGATCACCACGGCGCTGCGTACTGCGGTGACCAAACGCGTGCTTGGCATGCTAGAGAAGCTGGCTAAGAACGATCCCGAGAAGTATCAAACCTTCTGGGCCGAGTTTGGCCAGGTACTGAAAGAAGGTCCGGCGGAAGATTTCGCCAACAAGGAGAAGATTGCCGGGCTGCTGCGCTTTGCCTCGACTCACACCAACGAGGCGGCCCATACCGTTTCACTGAGTGACTATGTTGAGCGCATGAAGGAAGGTCAGAGCAAGATCTACTATATCGTTGCCGACAGTCATGAAGCGGCGGCCAACAGCCCACACCTAGAGCTACTGCGTAAGAAGGGGATCGAGGTGCTATTGATGTCAGAGCGTATCGATGAGTGGTTGATCAACCATCTCACCGAGTTTGACGGCAAGCAGCTGCACTCGGTGACCCGTGGTGATCTCGAACTGGGCGAGCTGGAAGATGCCGCCGAGAAAGAGGCCCAGGAGAAGCTGGAAACCGAGTCTGAAGGCCTGGTTAAACGCGTCAAAGAGGTGCTGGGTGATAAGGTGGCCGAGGTGAAGGTAACCAGTCGTCTAACCGACACCCCAGCCTGTGTGGTCGCCGGCGCCGGTGAGATGTCGTCGCAGATGATTAAATTGATGCAGGCTGCAGGCCAGGCCGTGCCAGAGAGCAAGCCTGTGTTTGAGCTTAACCCCGAGCACCCGCTGGTGAAACGTCTGGACACAGAGCAGGATGAAGAGGTGTTTGGTCAGTGGGCCGAGCTCTTGCTGCAACAGGCGCAGCTATCTGAGAAAGGCAGCCTGGCTGACCCATCAGCTTTTATCAAACTGATGAACAAGATGTTGTTAGCCAGCGTTAAATAAATCTAAGCTAGAGTTAGTAAGAGGCAGTTTGACTGCCTCTTATGCTATCTACTTATCGCTAACTCATTAACAGAGACAAGCTCTCTCAAAAAAGAGACGCTCTCGATAAAAGAGATTTTATGGATTCAGTATTGGATTTAACCAAAGAAAACATTCAGCAAGTGGTCGATGCCTCCATGCAGCAGGTGGTGGTCATGACGTTTTGGAGCCAGCAGAGCCCAGAGAGCCTGCAGCTGATGCAGATGCTGACCCAGATAGCCGCCCAGGGACGTTTCCTGCTGGCTAAGGTCAACTGCGATCAGGAGATGGAGATAGCCAACTATTTTCAGATCCAGAGCCTGCCGACCACCTTGGTGTTAAAAGAGGGTAAGCCGGTCGATGGCTTTGCCGGCCTGCAAGAGGCGGCGCAAATCGAGGCCTTACTCGACCAGCATCTGCCTAAGGCCTGGCAAGTCGCCCTCAATCAGGCCAAGGTCCAGCTCGCCGAGGGCGATGCAGAAGGGGCGTTGCCGCTGCTTAAGCAAGCCTATCAGGAGTGCCAGACGGCCGAGATATCCTTAGTGTATGCCGATGCGCTGCTGGCCGTGTCAGACATTAATCAGGCTAAGGTGTTGCTCGATGGTATCGGCCTTGCCGATCAAGACGCCTACTATCAGAGCCTCAAGGCCAAGCTCTCCCTGGCGCTGGACGCCGCCGATACGCCGGAGATTAGAAGTCTGCTGGATGATGTCGAACAAGACCCCAGCGATTATGCCAAGCTACTTTCCCTTGCCAAGGCACTTCATGGCGCCAAGCGCGATGAAGAAGCGCTTGAGCGTCTCTATCTGGTGTTAAAGACAGATCTGCAGGCTCAGCAAGGTGAGATCAAGCAGCTTTTCATGGAGATCCTCACCGCATTAGGTCAGGGACATGCCGTGGCCAATCAATATCGCCGCAAATTATACACCTTGCTCTACTAGGGCCTGTTGATCTTTGCTGTTTGTTTTTGCTGCAGTTTGTAGGTGATTTATACAAGGCAGAGCCTGTGCGTGTAGTGTTTTTATAAACCAGAGTTACACAAACGGGCGATAACGCTGTAAAAATGGCCTACAAACACTGCCCAATGGGTTCATCTAAACACGCACTGCACTTTATGAAAGGCTTCCTGCCTTTCACCGTGGGCGGTCAGCAATGCTGTTAGAAATCGTTCCAGACGATTTCTTGGTTGTTCGCCATTCACATAGAGTAACTATGCTTCATGACTCTCGCCTCGTGCAAAACGCGTTTAGATTGAACAAAAATCAAACTTGAAAGTACAACAGTCCCTAATGAGTCTCTGCATCGGGTTATCATACCAGTGATATATGCTGACCCGGTTGCTTTATGAGGTGGTATGTGTGGTATCAGCCTAAAGTCGAATTAAAACTGGCCATGCGGCCCTTCAAATAGGCGCCCATTTGTGCGAAGATCGCCGCCCAGATAAAACTAATAATCAAATTTATGCGAAATAAGAGGACTCTCAGATGCGCATTATGCTATTAGGTGCCCCAGGTGCCGGTAAAGGTACTCAAGCCCAATTCATCATGGAAAAATACGGTGTGCCACAAATTTCTACGGGCGACATGCTCCGTGCAGCCGTTAAAGCGGGAACGCCTCTGGGTCTAGAAGCCAAAAAAGTGATGGATGCAGGACAGTTGGTTTCTGATGAGCTGATTATTGGACTGGTTAAAGAGCGTATCGCCCAAGACGATTGCGCCAAGGGCTTCCTGCTAGACGGTTTCCCACGCACCATTCCTCAGGCAGATGCCATGGCGGCTAGCGGTATCGATATCGATCACGTGATCGAAATCGACGTGCCAGACGAAGAGATCGTTAAGCGCATGAGCGGTCGTCGTGTACACCCAGGCTCTGGCCGTGTTTACCACATCGTTTACAACCCACCTAAGGTGGAAGGTAAAGACGATGTAACCGGCGAAGATCTGGCTATCCGCCCAGATGATGAAGAGAGCACAGTGCGTAAGCGTCTAGGCATCTACCATGAGCAGACTAAGCCGCTGGTTGAGTACTACGGTAAAGTCGCCGAACAAGGCAAGCTGACCTACAACAAGTTCGACGGCACTCAGAGTGTTGGTGCTGTGAGCGAAGCTATCGTTAAGGCGATTGGCTAATCCCGCTGCTATAAAGTAAAGCGCTATATGAGCTGCTTCTCATATTTGAAAAAGCCCACCTAGGTGGGCTTTTTTTATGTCAGGGTGGGTGCTAGCCTAGCGCTATCCTTGCCAGAGAATATGAGTAGAGTAATTCTTGAATAAAGTCGACAACTTATCTCCCGCTAAGCTTGGTGTCTTGCTGGTTAATCTCGGCACGCCCGATACGCCCACGCCTAAAGATGTAAAGCAGTTCTTAAAACAGTTTCTCAGCGATCCCCGTGTGGTCGACCTAAATCCTTGGATCTGGAAACCCATACTCAATGGCATCATCTTAAATACGCGTCCCAAGGCCGTAGCCAAGCTCTATGAGTCTATCTGGTGGCCCGAGGGCTCGCCCCTGATGGTGATCAGCGAGCGTCAGCGTGAGGCGCTGAGTGCGATTCTAAAAGCGCGTCATGGCAGCGATATTCCGGTGGAGTTGGGGATGAGTTACGGCAATCCCTCACTGTCGTCGGGAATAGACAAGCTGATAGTACAAGGCGTTGAGCGCCTGGTAGTGCTGCCGCTATATCCCCAGTATTCCTGCTCCACCGTGGCACCGGTATTCGATGCCATCGCCAGTGACTATAAGGGCAGACGCAATTATCCCGAGACTCGTTTTAGTAAAGAATACTATCAACATCCAGCCTATATCGCGGCGCTGGCCGATTCAGTGCGGCGTCATTGGCAAGATAAGGGCCAGGGCGATTGCCTCTTGATGTCCTTTCATGGCGTGCCGCTACGTTATGTCACCGAGGGTGACCCCTATCAGCGTCAGTGTCAACGTACTGCCGAGCTGCTGGCCGAGGCCTTGGGGCTTACAGAGTCACAGTGGCGCCTGTGTTTTCAATCGAAATTTGGTAAGGAGGAGTGGCTGACACCGGCAACGGATGCGCTGCTCGAGAGCCTTCCGGGTCAAGGGGTAAAGCGCGTGGACATTCTCTGTCCGGCTTTCGCCGTGGATTGTTTGGAGACGCTTGAAGAGATCTCCATTGGCGGCAAAGAGAGCTTTATTGAGGCCGGCGGTGAGGCCTATCATTTCATCCCTTGTCTGAACGAGGATGAAGCTCACATGCAGCTGCTTGCGGACTTGGTCGACGAACATGCGGCGGGCTGGCTTAAATCTTAAGCAAAGAATCTTAGGTAAACGGCATAAATCACTGCCCGATGCTATTTTATATGGTACGATCTGCCGCCGTTTTTTTGAGGCGATGGCGTCCGCGTAGCATTAACCATAACGCGGCCTGGTAGACAGCAGACTAAGGGGGTCTAGTGTGCTGTTTATTCTTATTTGATTCTGCATGGATGCATTAGAGTGAGTTCTGTATGAAGTTTCCCGGTCAACGTAAGTCGAAACATTACTTTCCAGTTAAGAATCGCGATCCATTATTGGCGCAGTTAACCCTGCAGCCGCAGCATATTTCCACCCATATCAGCGGGATTGATCAGACGCTGGTCGACATCGAGGCCAAAGTGGGGGACGAGCTGCTTAGCCGTTACGCCCTGCCGAAAGGAAACTCGACGCTGATCGATGACGAGAAGGCGCACCAGCTCTACACCGAACTGAAGTCTTCTGAGCTGATCAGCGATGAATTTGCCGGTGGCACCATAGGTAACACGGTACACAACTACTCTATTCTCGCCGACGATCGCTCAGTGCTGTTTGGGGTAATGAGCAACCACATCGAGGTGGGCAGTTACGCCTATCGTTATCTGTGCAACACCTCTTCTAAGGTAGATCTTAATTTTCTGCAGCCGGTGGATGGGCCTATCGGTCGTTGTTTCACCCTGATCTCAGAGTGCGGCGAGCGTACCTTTGCCATCAGCAAGGGCTCGATGGATAAGCTTACGCCTGAATATATCGACCAGGAGATAGTGCAGACCTCGTCGGCGCTAGTGCTTACCGCCTACCTGATGCGCGCGAGCGGTGGCGATATGATCACAGATGCCGCATTAAAAGCCATCGAGTATGCCAAGGCGGCAGATGTGCCCGTGGTACTGACCTTGGGGACACGCTTCCTTATTGAGGAAGATCCCCAGTGGTGGATCGAATTCATTAAGGAAAATGTCACCATACTGGCGATGAACGAAGATGAGGGCGAAGCCCTGACCGGCTTTAAAGACCCCTTGAGTGCCAGCAACGCGGCGTTAGAGTGGTGTGATATGGTGCTTACCACGGCAGGCCCGCTGGGGCTCTACACCGCAGGCTATACCGAGGACTCTGAGAAGCGCGAAACCAGTCATACGCTGCTACCCGGCGCAATTCCAGAATTTAATCGCTTCGAGTTCTCAAGGCCTAAACTAAAGCGTGACTGTCAGACGCCGATCAAGGTATTTGCGCATATCTCGCCTTATATGGGCGGTCCTGAGATCATACGTAACACTAATGGCGCGGGAGATGGTGCGCTGGCGGCGCTGCTGCATGACCTTGCCTCTAACACCTATCATAAGGCCAATGTGCCGGGTTCGAGCAAGCATAAACGCGACGGCCTGTGTTACTCCTCTTTCTCGCAGATCTGTAAGTATGCCAACCGCGTGGCTTACGAGGTATTGGCGCAGCACAGTCCACGCCTGTCTCGCGGCCTGCCAGAGCGGGAAGACAGCTTAGAAGAAGCCTACTGGGAAAGATAGGCTATTGGGAGTGATAGGCTTTGGCTGCTTTAAATAGGCATGTGCTGTTTTAAAGAGGCTTGTGCTGATTTAGAAAGGCTCTAATAGAGCTAATTCCTGTTTTACCGTATATCAATAGAAAAGGCGCCCATTGGACGCCTTTTCGTTTTTACAGATTGATGATATCTAGCATATTTACTCTTTGAGCTCGGCGTTTACCTGATCGACAAAGCTGCCTGCCGTCTTACCTGCTTGAGGATCATCGAAAGTAGCTTGGTTAAAGGCATTTTCCGATTTGGCGATGATCACAGTCGCCACCGAGTCGCCGGTCACGTTGACTGCGGTTCGCACCATATCTAGCAGTCTGTCTACCCCCATGATGAGGGCGATACCTTCAACAGGCAGACCCACCTGATTGAGTACCATTGCCAGCATGATAAGACCGACGCCAGGTACACCTGCTGTGCCGATAGAGGCGAGGGTCGCTGTGACCACCACCATGGCATAGTCGGTAATGGTGAGATCGATACCAAAAACCTGGGCGATAAAGACTGTGGCGACACCCTGCATAATTGCCGTGCCATCCATGTTAATGGTGGCGCCCAGCGGCAGAGTGAAAGAGGCGACCTTATTATCCACCCCTAGACGGTGCTCAGCGGTCTCTAGTGTCACTGGCAGCGTGGCATTTGAGCTGGCCGTACTAAAGGCGAACAGCTGCACATCACGCATCTTACGAATAAAGGTAAAGGGACTGAGTCCGGAGAAGAGTTTTAATAGCACAGGGTAGCTCACGAAGGCGTGCACTAATAACACCGCCAGAACTACCGCGAAATATTTAACAACGCTTTCAAAAGTCTCGAGACCTAAGGTTAAGGCGAGTTTACCCATGAGGGCAAATATACCGTAGGGGGCCAGTTGCATGATGAGGGTGACCACACGCATGATCACTTCATTTAAGTCATTAAATAGTGCCGATACACGTTTGCCGCGCTCGCCAATATGGGAAATAGCAAAGCCAAAGATCACTGCGAAGATGATGATCTGCAGCATATTGCCCTCTGTCATTGCCTGTATCGGGTTGCGGGGAACCAGGTTGATCAATACGTCCGAAAGGCTAGGGGCCTCTTTAACGCTGTACTGCATGTTCTCTGCCGCTAGCGAGGCGTTACCTGGATGAACGAGCAGCGCGACCAAGATGGCCATTGAAAGGGCAATCGCCGTGGTAAACAGATAAAAAGCGATGGTTTTTCCGCCGAGCCTGCCAAGGGATGATGGGTCACTCAGCGAGCAGGTACCACAGACCAGGGAGATGAAAACCAGAGGGACGACCAACATCTGTAAACTCGAGATAAAAATACTGCCGACCACGTTCAATAAGCCGTTAGTAATATACTCTTCGATAAACTCACTACCGGGGAAAAAACTGCGTAGCAGTAGCCCGGTTAAAATGCCTCCGGCCATACCTATGAGTATTTTTCCGGTGAGGCCTAATTTTTTGTTTTGCGTGCCAGCCATAGTGCTTCCTGTATTATTTTTATGCTTTTCAATTTGCACCTAAAGCCTAGCAAGAAACCCTAGGTGATGAAACGGCTAAATAGTTAAAGTTTTTGTCACTTTTACGCTCTTAATTGCGATTAGTGATGGAAAAGTTATGGGAAAATTGTGTAATGTTAGCCTATAAGTAATAAGCAGATGCTTTTAATGATAATCTGAGTAACAGGGAGTCTGACAATGAAGTCAGCGTTTAAAGTTTTTACCTCATATTTATTTTTGCTTTTTATTGTCGCCTGTAGCGGCGGGGGAAATGTCACAGATGGTGGTGGCGGTACGCCGACTCCAGGTGAGGACTCTTATAGTTTGTCGCTTGCGTTAGTTAATGGAAGTGGTGAACCAACTACTGACATTTCCAATGCTCAACCTGGGAAGTTATATGCAACCCTAACTAAAAATAGTTCTCCTTTATCTGGAGGCAGAATAGTTTTTTCACTTCAAGGGGAAGGGGTGCTGACTCCTGATAGTGGTGTTAGTGATGCTGATGGTAAAGTCTCGATAGATGTACTTCCTGGAGATAAGTTGGGGTCAGGTAAGATAACCGCATCCTATGAAACTATAGGCGGTACGACAGTAGAAGCTTCCGTTTCTTTTAATACTCAAGGTGATGGCGGCGCAGCAACAGGTGGTGCGCAAGTTGCTCTGATATTAGTTGACGATTTAGCCACTATGACTCCGATTAGCACTATATCCTCATTATCGCCAGGTTATTTGGTCGCTACAGTAACGGGAATTTCCAAAGCAACGATTGTTAAGTTCACTAGTGATATTGGCGAACTACCTATTGAGACCGCTGCCACAGAAGATGGTAAAGCTTATGTACAGATATTAGCTGGTTCTCAGCCTGGTGCGGGCATTGCCACTGCAACACTTGTAACGGGGGAAAAGGCTGAATTAGTCTTTAAAGTTGGGGCGACAAATGTGTTGATGGGAAGTGGTGATCCGTTCCAATCTGAAGTAGCCGCTGTTTCGCCTGCTGTTGTCTCTGCAGGCGGTACGGCGAGTATCTCTGTTACGCTTCAAGATGATGCCGGTAATCTTTTTAGCGAGCCGGTTGAAGTTAAGTTTTCATCTGTTTGTGCAAATAAAACACCAGCAGAAGCAGAAATCAGTTCTCCTGTTGTAGCCGTAAATGGTGTAGCGACCACAACTTACCTTGCAAAGGGGTGTGTGGGTGACGATGCTATTAATGTGAATGCAGTCGTTGGTAGTAAATCGTTGTCAGCCAAGGCTACACTCAACGTTTTGTCGGCTAGTGTAGGAAGTATTAAGTTTGTTGAAGCAATACCTGAACTTATTCGATTAAAGGGAACTGGAGGCGCTGAATCATCAACAGTTAAATTCCAGGTGATGGATAAGAATGGTAATCCTGTCAGCAATCAAAGGGTGAATTTTTCGCTTAACTCGGATACTGGTGATATTGTACTCGATCCGACAACTGCAACGACTAACAGCCAAGGTATAGCGCAAACAGTGGTTAACTCTGGTACCGTTGCTACATCTGTTAGAGTAACTGCGGTTGTTGACGGCAGTTCACCTGAGATTTCAAGTCAATCTAATTTATTGGTTATATCGACAGGTTTACCGGATCAGGATAGTTTTTCGCTTTCTGCTGATATTCTTAACCCCGAAGGTTGGGATTATGATGGTGTCGAAGTTAACATAACTGCGCGTTTGGCGGACGCATTTAATAACCCTGTACCTGATGGCACTGCGGTCTCCTTTACAACAGAGGGTGGCGTAATTGATTCATCGTGTACGACACAGGATGGTGTATGTTCGGTGAAGTGGAAGAGCCAAAACCCAAGACCTACTGGTAAGACACTTTTTGAACTTGGCCAAGAACCTACGCTGGGAGCCGACATTGGGCAACCGTATGGCGGACGCGTGACTATTTTGGCGAGAGCAATCGGTGAAGAGTCTTTCCCCGATCTTAACGGAAATGGTCGTTTCGATTTAGTTGAATTTGAAGACTTTAAAACTAAACAGGACGTATCGGGTAACCCTTATGATTTAGATGAAGCTTTCGTCGACCATAATGAAGATGGATTATACAATCCAAAGTTCGATGGCGAAGCTGGTGGTGATGCCGAAACTTTTGTTGATTTTAATAATAACAAAGAGTTTGATGTAGCTGATGGTCTATATAATGGTAGTTTGTGCGCCTTAGATGAAACTGGTGCGCCGCACGCGGGGTGTTCTTCGGTGAAGAAATCGTTAGACGTAAGAGCCTCTTTGGTTTTAGTTATGTCAGGAAGCACTGCCGTAGCGTCCACTCCTATTATTGTGGATAGCTGTACTGAAGATACGTCACTTACTGACGATCCTTGTAAAGGTCTTAATGGAAACCAAACGATCGATATCCTGGGCAAGTCAACGGGTGGTGTGTCGATCATTGTCGGTGATCTTCACAACCAACCACTGCCACAGGGAACAGTAATAACTTTTACTCCATCAGCAGGTAGCTTGGCAAGTAAGGGAAGCTATACGGTTACATCAACCAATGTTAATAGAGCGGAACCTTATAGTGTGACTATTAAAGGTGCCGATCAACCAGATGCGGGTACGCTTATAATTGAAGCAACAACGCCTAAGGGTGATATTAGTGAATTGGCGAAAATTCCAATCACGATTCACTAAATTGAATTTGGTTATTTATAGAAGCGCGCAGTTTACTGTGCGCTTTTTTTTGGGCAATCTGAAACCACCTCCTATGGAGGTGGTGATCGTTCCTTCTGGGCTATGCCCGTACTTTCTCCTAGACAGTATCTCTCGTATTTTCAATCTTTCCCTATTTACTCAAAACATCTTTGTTGTTAAGTGTTTGAATAATTTTGTGATTATTCTGGTTTAGGTATTGCCTGTGGTGGAATGATTGAGGAAGAGTGAAAACTAAAATAATGTTGCTGAAGACGAAAGTAGGTCATAGAGAACACTAAAATCTCTATGGCACCCTTATAGAGTACCTCAAAAGCAAATCCACCTGCTATGCAGGTGGATTTTTACATGCCAAAGAGTTGATTTAAAAATAGAAATCGTCTGAAGTAAAAATATAATTTGATGGTAAGTTATAGAAGGTGCTTTAACTATAAAAATCATGGGTCGAAATCGGCTAACTTATTGATTATATTGATTTAAATTCTTATGTGAGATGTTGGGCTAGAATTACGTCACTATGGGAGAAATTTAGACAAGGGATTGTAAGCACCTGATATTAGCATTAAGTGAAAAAGCCATCTTTTCAGATGGCTTTTCAGTTTTAACTTAGTAATTAATAGCTATTTCTGGAACTGATACACGCTGCCGAGCTTCATGATCTGTGTCAGTTCGTCCAGCGCGGTGCGCGATTCGACGATGAGCTGTGGATCGGCGAGATCGTCGATGGCGAGCTCATCACGATAGTGTTTCTCTACCCAGAGGTTCAGCCTGTTAAACAGCTCATCATTCATCAAGGTGTTGGGGTTGACGGCAGCAAGCTCGGTCTCGTTCATGGCGACGCGCAGGCGCAGACAGGCGGGGCCACCACCATTTTGCATGCTCTGCTTCACATCGAAATAGTGCACCTGCTTGATCGGTGTGCCCAAAGTGACGAGCTCATTAAGGTAGGCATATACCGCTTGATTTTCCTGACAGTTTGTCGGCGCAATAATTGCCATCTCACCGTTTGGTAGGGTGACTATCTGGGTGTTGAATAGATAGCTCTTTACTGCATCCTGAATGCCGACTTTGGCGGTAGGGACTTCAATAAAGTGAAGCTCTTTACCGTTGAATTTATCTTGGATTTCGGCCAGTTTCTTTTGTGTATCGACAAAGGCCTGCTCGTGGTAGAAGAGCACATTCTGGTTACCCACGGCAATCACATCGTTGTGGAACACGCCTTGATCGATGACATCGGGATTTTGCTGGATAAAGACGCTGCTCTCATCATCGAGCTGATGCAGACGGGCGATGGCCTGTGAGGCTTCGAGTGTCTGTCTTGCCGGGTATTTCTTTGGCTTTGGCGCGTTAGGGTTGGTCGCTTCCTGACCGTAGACGAAGAGTTCGATACCGGCATGACCGTATTCGCTGCACAGACGCGTATGGTTAGCAGCGCCTTCATCGCCGAAACTTACGTGTTCAGGCAGATGCTGATGGTGATGGAAGTAACGCGAGTTATTAAAAGTAGCGGCCAAGATGTTACCTGTGGTCACAGGCTCAATGCTGCGATGGAGTTTGTCTACCAGGTTTGCCGGGGTGAAATGAATCTTGCCATCATGGGTATCGGCGCTTGGTGAGACGGTTGCCGCATTGGCCGTCCACATGCTAGAGGCGCTGCAACAGGCTCTAAGGAGCGCAGGGGCTTGTTTGGCGGCTTTATTTAATACTTCGGCGTCTGTACCAGAAAAACCAATTCGACGCAGTGTGTGAAGATCTGGACGCTCCTGAGGGGCAAGCATCCCTTGGGCCAAGCCTAAATCGGCGAGGGCTTTGGCTTTCTTGAGGCCTTGTTTCGCAGCCGCCTTAGGGCTGGATATTGCGGCGGCGTTATTTAAAGAAGCCACATTACCGTATGACAGGCCCGCATAATTATGAGTCGGTCCGACGAGTCCATCAAAATTCGCTTCGTAATGCTTCATTGCATATCCTTCAAGTTATTATTGCTTTAATAGGGCGTCAACACAGGGTAGAGGTGGCGCCGCAATTCGTTGAATTTGTGCTCCAGTATACTTGAGCTTTGGGGCATAACAAGCTAGGGGGAAGGGGCCTTATCTGTGATATTGGCTCAGAAATGCATAAGTATTACTTGCTAGTTGGGGAATAATGAAATATTAGTTTTTAATTACGCAATATTATTTTTCACATTTTTTTCAAAAACGGTTAAAAATTGGCTCGCCGTAACAAATAAAACAGGGATTAGCTTGAAACTATTGATACAACCCTCTATATATGGAGCCAATTTACAGAATTTTGAGACTTTTTGGCGCAGATCATTCTATGGGTAAATCGCTAGTTATTGTCGAATCACCGGCCAAAGCCAAGACTATTAACAAATATCTCGGCAAAGATTACATCGTAAAATCGAGTGTGGGTCACATCCGTGATCTCCCTACCTCATCCTCCAGTGACGCCAGTTCGTCGACTAAATCGCCCGCCGAAGTGCGCAAGATGTCCCCCGAAGAGAAGGCTAAATATAAGGCAGAGAAAGCGAAGAAAGCCCTGGTTGCGCGCATGGGAGTGGACCCAGAGCGAGGCTGGAAGGCTAAGTACCAGACGCTTCCGGGCAAAGAAAAAGTCGTTAAAGAATTACAGTCACTTGCTGAAAATGCAGATCATATCTTCCTCGCAACCGATTTGGATAGAGAGGGGGAGGCAATTGCATGGCATCTTCAAGAAGTGATTGGTGGGGATCCTGAGCGCTACCAGCGCGTGGTCTTTAACGAGATCACCAAGAGCGCGATTCAAGAGGCGTTCAGCCATCCGTCGCAGCTCAACACCAATATGGTTAATGCCCAGCAGGCGAGACGTTTCCTCGACCGTGTTGTGGGTTTCATGGTGTCCCCCCTGCTATGGAAGAAAGTGGCCCGTGGCCTCTCCGCAGGGCGTGTGCAATCGGTTGCGACGCGTTTGGTGGTCGAGCGTGAAGGCGAGATTAAGGCGTTCGTACCTGAAGAGTTCTGGGACATTCATGCAGAGCTGACGACCCTAGGTAACGAAGGGCTCAAGATGCAGGTGGCTAAGTTTAAGGGGGATAACTTTAACCCTGTAAACGAAGCCCAGGCTATGGTGGCGGTTAACGCACTACAAGACAGCAAGTACCAGGTTTCTAGCCGTGAAGTCAAAGCGACGTCTAGCAAGCCCTCGGCGCCCTTTATCACCTCGACCCTTCAGCAGGCGGCCAGTACCCGCCTAGGCTTTGGGGTGAAGAAGACCATGATGATGGCTCAGCGTCTCTATGAAGCGGGTCATATCACCTATATGCGTACCGACTCGACTAATCTAAGTCAGGAAGCCCTCGATAGTGTGCGTGACATGATCGGCAAGGAGTATGGCGATAAGTACCTGCCCGATGCACCGATCCGTTATGGCAGCAAAGAGGGGGCACAGGAGGCTCACGAAGCGATTCGTCCGTCCGATGTGAACGTTAGTGCCACCAGCCTTAGCGATATGGAAAGAGATGCCCAGCGTCTCTATGAGTTGATCTGGCGCCAGTTTGTTGCCTGTCAGATGACCCCAGCCAAATATGATGCGACGCGTTTGACCGTGACCGCAGGGGATTACGAACTCAAGGCCAGTGGCCGTACCCTTAAGTTTGACGGTTGGACTCGGGTTCAGACCGCGCTTAAGAAGAAAAACGAGGAAGATAACACCCTGCCGATGGTTGCCGAGGGTGATGTGCTGGCATTAGAAGAGTTATTACCCAAGCAGCATTTCACTAAACCACCGGCGCGTTATAGCGAAGCATCACTGGTGAAAGAGCTCGAGAAGCGTGGCATCGGTCGTCCATCGACCTATGCGACCATCATCTCAACCATTCAAGATCGTGGCTATGTGAAGGTCGAGAATCGTCGTTTCTACGCCGAGAAGATGGGTGAGATCGTTAGCGAGAGCCTCATCGGCAGCTTCGAAGAGCTGATGAGTTACGACTTCACCGCCGGCATGGAGCAGACCCTGGATAACGTCGCCCAGGGCCAGCTCGAATGGAAGAAGGTGCTGGATAACTTCTATAAAGGCTTGACCGCTCAGCTCGAAAAGGCCGAGCTACCGCCGGAAGAGGGCGGCATGCGCCCTAACGAGATGGTGCTGACCGATATCGCCTGTCCAACCTGTGGACGCCCAATGGGTATTCGTACCGGTACTACCGGCGTCTTCCTCGGCTGTTCAGGCTATGCCTTGCCGCCAAAAGAGCGCTGCAAGACGACCATGAACCTGACGCCGGGCGAAGAGGCCGTCAGCGAAAACAGCGAAGATGCCGAAACCGATGCACTGCGCGCCAAGCACAGATGTGATGTCTGCGGCACGGCGATGGATAGCTATCTTATCGATGAGAAGCGCAAGCTGCATGTGTGTGGTAATAACCCCATCTGCGGCGGCTACGAGGTCGAGCAGGGGCAGTTTAAGATCAAGGGGTACGAAGGGCCGATTATCGAATGTGATCGTTGTGGCAACGATATGGAGCTGAAGAATGGCCGTTTTGGTAAGTATTTTGGTTGTACCAACAGCGAGTGTAAGAATACGCGTAAACTGTTGAAAAATGGTGAAGTGGCGCCGCCAAAGGAAGACCCAATCCACCTGCCAGAACTGAAATGCACCAAGTCTGATGGCTATTTTGTGCTAAGAGACGGCGCCGCAGGCATCTTCTTGGCGGCGAGCACCTTCCCTAAATCCCGCGAAACCCGCGCGCCTTTAGTGGAAGAGCTGGTGAAGTACCGTGAGCTCTTATGGCCCAAATATCAATATCTGGCCGATGCCCCTGTATCGGATGATGACGGTAATAAGGCAGTTGTGCGTTTTAGCCGTAAGACCAAGGAGCAGTATGTGGCAACCGAAATCGACGGTAAGGCGACCGGTTGGACGGCCAAGTTTGTCGGCGGTAAGTGGGTAAGCGAAGCCAAGGCTAAGCCAAAGGTGAAGAAAAAAGCCTAACTGACAGACTGTCATTTATCTAGCAAGAGCCCTAACTGAGTTAGGGCTTTTTTATTGGGATAAATATTAGTGGTTCATAATCTGTTGTATTAGGCTAATATAGATAAGATTACCTTGCTAATCATTAAACTAGCTGGGTTTCATCGCAGAGGTTTCGACGGACTACGGGTTATAAATGGAGCGTAAAATGAAAACACTGATCATGGCAGCAGGACTTGGGATCTTAAGCTTAAACGCCTATTCGGCCGATTGGCAGGTGAGTAACCAGGGCTCACGGGTTAACTTTATCTCAATCAAGAAGGGCGATATCGCAGAGGTGCATCATTTTACTCAGGTCTCGGGTCAGCTTAGCGACGCTGGCGCCTTTAGCCTGTCTATTCCCCTTAACAGTGTGGTCACCAATGTGGAGATCCGCGACCAGCGTATGAAAGAGATACTGTTTGAAACCGCTCAGTATCCGAGCGTCGAATTAACTGCCAGTCTCGACGGACAAGCGATCGACAAAGCCAGTGTCGGCACCATAATGTCGATGAGTGTCGATGCCAAGGTGAGCCTGCATGGTAAGACCCAGACTCTTCCTGTGATGGTGAGTGTGGCCAAGGTGGCCGGTGATAAGTTGATGGTGGCCAGTGAGGCGCCACTGGTAGTCAATGCAGGTGACTTTGGCCTGACACCTGGGGTTGAGAAGCTCAGAGAATTAGCCGGTCTGCCTGCTATCAGCAAGGCGGTGCCGGTTTCTTTCGTGTTAACCTTAATGCGATAGAAAAACGTGCACTAACAACAAGATTGGATACTCGATTTATATCATAATGGCGGTAGAAACTGGATATTGAGCATGGGCTATACCATGCTCATATATAAGTCGCGTGTTTAGGGTAAAAAATGGTTACTGATAAAGACGGATACATACATCTAATACAATATCTTACCGAGCATCTAGGCCTGTTTGAGGCCTCCGAAGCAGGTGGGGTAGCGGGTGACACCGTCATGGAATTGTTTGAAGAGCAGTTGGCGGCGCAGATCATCATGGTGTGTGGCCAAAATCCTTCCTTAACCTTTGCCGAACGCAACATGGTAATTCGCGAAGTCGACGCCATCGTCTATGACTTAGAAGAGATCTTAGCCAAGGTGGCTAACCACAATGCCACCCAAGAGCAGACCCTGTTTATTACCGAGTTTTCGGGATTGATCAAAAATCTGTTCGATCAAGAAATTGCCAAGATGCAAGCTTAGGTTTTGCAATCCGAAACAGGTGTTTACAACTCACTGCTTGAGAATGTCAGCCTTTATTCCTACTGTTAGCATAAGTGCGAAATTGGGAAGTTTGTGTGCATGTCTGCAACCTCTATCAGTAAACAACATTTTGTTATCTATGCGGTACTCGTGTTGTTTTGGGTCATTTTTCAGATCTTTAGTGCTAACGCCTTGGCGTTTGGCTGGGGGTTCATTCCGTTTGTCATCTCCTTGCCCTTTGTGCCCTTCATCTTGGTCTGGTTGGGGGTGCAGTTTGTACGTCATTACAGGTACATACGATTAGGGCCCAACATCAGCGAGCACCTGGTGCATTGTGTCTGTACCTGTACGCTATTTTGTCTCTTCGTCTATCATTTTGTTTATTAGTTCAAAAGGAGTGGTTGATGATAGAACTACTGTCGGGATTTCATCATGATACCGTGGCGGTCAAAGCCAGAGGCGTGCTCTCTCGGGCCGACTATGACCAGACTCTGGTTCCGGCGATAGAGACCAAGTTGCAAGATCACTCAACCATTAAGCTCTGGTATGAATTTAGTGAAGAATTTGAAGGGGTTTCTGTTGAAACCTTGTGGGATGATGCCAAATTAGGATTCTTTCATTTGACGGACTTTTCCAGAGTCGCCATCATCACAGATAGCGAGTGGGTGGCCAACACTGCCAAAGTGATGGCCTATATGGCGCCCTGTCCGGTGAAGGTGTTTGCCCGGCAGGCGGCGGATGAGGCGCTGCGCTGGCTGAGTGAGCGTTCGCCGGATTAAGATTGTAGATAGGCCGACACTCAGTCGGCTTCGTTTCATTGGGTTTAGGATATTTTTTATGATTAGAATGTTGACCTTGAGCATGTTGACCTTGAGAATGTCGAGCCTTAAATCGTTGACCAAAGCATTAATGTTAGTGGCGCTATTTCTGCTTGCGCCTGCCTATGGCGCCGATAAAGCCGTCATTGGCCAGACGGCCATGATGACGGTCGATGAAGCCGGGCTCGTCTATCAGGCCCGCATCGATACCGGCGCAGGTAATACCTCCTTGCATGCCTTCGACCTTGAGATCAAAGGGGGCAGCGCCAAGAAGATGGCTGACAACGTGGGTAAGACCATCTGGTTTACCACAGAAAACGCCGCAGGTGAGCGTAAGCGCTTGAGCGCCAAGATAGTTAAAACCTCCACCGTCAGCAACTCTCAGGGCACTGAGACACGTTACATGGTGGAGATGCACGTCGGTTTTGCCGGTGAAACCCGCAAGGTCAAGGTAAACCTTAGAGACAGAGGCCACATGGATTACAAGCTGCTGATCGGCCGTAACTGGCTAAAAGGCAAGTATGTGGTGGATGTGTCTGAAAAGCGGGTGATAGGTGCCAGGGCCCCCATCAGCATTCTGGAAACTGGCCTCTTGTTTGATACCCGTATCGATACCGGCGCGGTAGAAAATTCGCTGCACGCGGTGGATCTCAAGGTGGAAAATGGCGTCGAAGATATGGAGCAGAATGTCGGTAAGATGCTCGCTTTCACCACGGAAAACGAGAAAGGTGAAACAAAACGTGTCCATGCCCGTATCGTCGAAACCTCGCTTATTCGCAATGCCCAGGGCAGTGAGGTGCGCTACATGGTGGAACTCAATGTGGGTGAGCCGGGCAGGGAGTATAAGGTCAAGGTGAACCTGAGAGACCGTACAAAGATGACCAACAAGCTCTTGATAGGCCGTAACTGGTTGCAAGGCCACTATCTGGTCGACGTCGCGAAGTAACCTGTTAGTCAAGGCAGACAAAATAGCGTCCCCGGAAGTGGCTACCTCCGGGGATTTTTTACGCCTTATCGAGATGTAACTCGCATACCAGCTCGGTAAACTGCGCGCTCTGGCTGCTGACAGTGAGTCTGCCGTTGAAGTGAGCCTTGAGCCACTGATTGATATGGATGAGGGAGCCTTGTCCCTTGTCATTATTATTGCTACTGCTGTCTAGCGCGTGAGTGAGTTTCTCCAGCCGAGCTTGGCCAATCCCCAGGCCGTTGTCTCTCAGAGTCAGAGTGAGCAAGCCTTCTCGATAGCGAATACCTAGGCTCAGCTGTTTCGGTCGATTGAGTGCCTGACCGTCGGGAAACGCATGTTGCAGGCTGTTGCCGAGCAATCTGTGGCAGAGCACCAGAAAATGCCAGGGTGAGATGGGCAGTGTCAGGTGATGGGGACAGTCTATCTCCACCGCTACGCCCTTGGCGTCGAGCTGAGGCCTTAACATGGCCACCAGGTCTTGCAAGAAGAGGTCGGCAACAGTGGCGCGAACATCTGTGATGTCTGCGCTGATCAAGGATTGACCATGACGTATGATATCTATCTGGGAAGTCAGGGCCTCGGTAAATTTGGCAAGCTGAGGTTCATCGATATCACCTGCATCTAACTGACGCAGCATGATAAAGATCTGCTCTAGCGCCTGCAGCTCCTGGCGCAGTAACTGATGAACGACTTGAGGCAAGATAGCCTGCTGGGCCAGCTCTATCTGTTTAAGTTGCGCCAGCCCCTTGGGATCTATTCCTTCTTTTACCACGGCTTGTGGCTTGGCATCTAAGGCCTGCTTTAGCTCAGTGTTTCTTGCCCCCTGTAGCTTGATGGTTTGTTCCAGCTCTGCCTGCTTGGCCTTGAGGCTGCTGATATCCACTGCCATGGCACCCAGGGCGATAATATTGCCATCCTTGTCTTTGATTGGGTACTTGGTGATCAGGTAGATACGCTCACCATGTACAGTCGGCATGGGCTGCTCGAAGCTCTGGGCCTGATCGCTGCCCAAGATGATGTGGTCGTGATGATTGATGATCTCGGCAATATGCGCCGGATAGAGGTCGCTGTCGCGCATGCCTATGACCCGGGCTCGCTCTATGCCCATCACCTCGCAAAACTTGTCGTTGACCAAGGAGTAACAGCCATGGGTGTCCTTGATGCAGATGAGGTTTTGCGAGGCGTTGAGCAGGGAGTTGATCAATTCTTTCTTGTTCTCCAGCTCCTGCTGCGCCAGTTGCTGCATCGCCAGTTGTTGCTCCAACGCTAGGTTGCTGGCATCGAGACTGGCATAGGCGATCTCCAGCTGATTGCTGCGGGCGATGAAGGCCTTAGCCAGTTGGCCAACCTCATCGTGGCGCTTGTTGGCATCGAGCTCCAGCCTGCCCAAGTTACCGCTTTGCAGCGCCGAGACGATCTGAAAGATTGGCCGGATAAAGAGCTTGTGCTGGAAGATAAACAGAATGAGCAGGGCGATAAGCTGCGCCAGCAACAGAAACGCGCCTATCTTCAGCGCGATGGCGTTGGCCTGGGATGCGAGGCTCGACAGCGGCGTTACCAGGATGATCTTCCACTGAGTCTGGGCCATGGTGAGGATAGACACCAGCACCGGTTCCTTAAACAGGGGATCGCTACTTAGCTCCAGGGTCACTATAGGCGTCTTGCCATGGCTTCCCCTGATAGAGGCATTGATGAGTGTGGTTAAGCGCTCTCGCTCCTCTCTAGGCGTCTGTACGAGCACTTTCTCGAGCTGTTCGGGGCGATAGGCTGGGCTGGTCATTATCTGCTGACTAAAGGTCTGGTCCATCGTCTCTATGCGTTTGGCAATGGGGGCGAGCTGCGGGTAGCGCTGAATAAGTCTGGAGAGCGGCTGGCCGAGCATGGAGGTCTGCTGCTTATCAGACTCGTCGAAAGGATCCGCCAGCAGATTGTTGTAGCTGTCCAGCGCCAGGATATATCCCTTCGACAGGGGATTCTGGTCGGAAAAATTAAAGCGCTTATCCAGGCCGCGCAGGGCGATGTCGACTGTGGCCACGCCGATAAAGCTGTGGTCGGCACGCATGGGTACAGAGGCGGTGATCATCACCTCCTTGGTGTAGGGGTCGACATAGGACTTAGACCAGTGGGTATGGCCGTCTTGGAAATATTTTGCCGGCAGGTACCAGAAGGCCTGATGATAGCCAGGGCCTTCGGCGCTGTTGTAGTTGTCTAGGTATTGAAACTCATCATGCTTGTCCCGCGCCCAGAAGAAGCTGTTGCGCGTCTTCTGTTTACCGAACATGCCGGGCTCGGGCCAGATCCCGCCGCCGGCGATCAGCTGATGGCGCTCGCCGATATCCAGCAGGGAAGGGATCAGCTCTGTCACCACCTCATCTTGGCCGCGATAGGTTTCGCCCACTATGCCTATGGTGTTCGCCAGTGTCTCGATTTTGGAGGTGACCTGTTGCAGCTGCTCTATGACCGCCAGGCCATAGTTCTGGCTCAGCGAGAGCTGGGTGTCCATGTGATGTTTCTTCTCGGTTGAGAAGATCAACCAGATGCTTGAGGCGATGATCAGAACCGCGACCACAAATTGGACTATGGTGAATTTAAAGGTAAGGCTGTTTTTCCACTGGGTGTTTAATGAGCCGGCCTCGTCTTTCTCATTGGCGACCATAGGGGCTTGTGATCCATTCATGCATTAGTGATAGCTCAAGATTAAATCAAAATGCGACAGGATTAAACTCTTATGAAGTCGGCTTAGGGTGACGAGTTGCCTCCCTAAGCCGTTAAAGTGACTAGCTTTTAGTGACTAGAGCATTGGTGACTAGACTTTCAGTCCAACCAATAGCTGATCCAACTGCTCGGCGGTGGCGTGCAGCTCGTCGCAGCCTGAGACAGACTGGTTGGCAGACTGCTCCACATCGTGCGATTGGTTGCGGATCTCCATCAGGTTGGTGGCGATCTCGTTGGCGACCGCCGATTGTTCCTCGGCCGAGGTGGCGATCAGCACGCTCATCTCATACACCCGCTCGCTGTGGTGGGCGATGGCCTTGAGATCCTCACCGGTTTCCAGCACATGCTGCTTGCCGTCCTGGGCCTTCTCGACCGTGCGTTTCATCACCTGAGTGAGTGCGTGAGAGCCTGTCTGCAATGCCTCGATCATCGACTTGATCTCAACCGTGGCGGCCTGGGTGCGTCCGGCCAGGGTTCTGACCTCATCGGCGACCACGGCAAAGCCGCGACCCTGTTCACCGGCGCGGGCCGCTTCGATGGCGGCGTTAAGCGCCAGTAGGTTGGTCTGCTCTGAGATGGCGTTGATGGTGGTGACCACCTCGTCGATTTTGGCGGCATTGTCGTTCAGGGTATTCACCGCCGTCGAGGCGTCGCCAATCTCGTTGGCAAGATCGCCAATGGCTTCAACCGTGATGGCGATATCTTTCGAGCCCGCCTCAACCTGTTGGTTGGCCTCTTGGGTCTCGTTAGATGATTGCTCGGCGTTGCGGGCCACCTCTTTCACCGCGGCGGTCATCTCCTCCATAGCCGTGGCCAGTGAATCCAGATGCTGACGCTGTTCGGCGGCCAGAGTTTGTCCCTCCTGGGCCGTCTGCCTGAAGGCCTGCACTACGGTGCGGATCTGGCTGCTGGCCTGAGTCATGCGGCTCACCAGCTGATGCTGACGCTCGACGAGTGTGTCTATGCTCACCGCCAGGATGCTGAACTCATCTTTCACCTCAAAGAAGTTCAGTCGTCCGGTGAGATCGCCATCGGCCGCGCGTTTAAGTGCCATCACGTTGGTGTAGAGGGCGCCGCCGACGAAGGTGGAGATATAGTAGCTGCTTAGCAGGATAACAAAGATAAGCGCCACCAGGCTGATGATGACCACGCTCTGAGCAGAGCTCAGTACCTGGTCGAGATCTGTCACCTCTGTTTTGGCTACCAGGTTGGCGCTTGAGGCGCGGCTATGGGCTGTCAGGCTGTCCCCCTGCATTAAGGTGCCACCACCGGCCTGTACCAGGCGGCTCGCCTTGGCGTTGAGGGACGATGGGTTATCGGCAAAGCCGGCACTGACCAGTTCCTGCTTAAAGCTCGCCGCCTTGTCATTTGGCACGTACTTAAGGCTCAGGTCGATAAGCTCCACCATCTTCTGGGCATCTGCCAAGGCACTCTGTTGGTGACTCTGCTTAATCTGGCTATTGAACTGCCCATAGAGGATATAGGAAAGCCCCATTAGGGTGATGATGGGGATGATGGCCAGAATGGTAAATTTGGTTTTCAGGGTCATATGGATAAGATACTGATCTATCCATCGAAACTTTACTTCTCTCATAGCTTTTCTCTGCCGCCTGGGGATGATCTCGTTATCGGATCGCAAAGTGATTACTTAACGAGAATTTTGCCCCAGGGCGTTTGTTTGTTGTTTATTTGTACTGGGATTTTATCGTTATTGTTAAATAAGGTACGGCTCAAGTGTACATGCTTGCTGAGATCGCGGCGAATCAAAATTACATTTTGGGATGGCTTTTTAGCCTATCTGAGTTTGATGCTTAGCCAGCTTGGCCTTTTCTCACGGATTTCGTTAGAAAAATACCAAATAAGCCCTAGTCAAACGTCTTATGGTCACGTAAAATTTGTCTCTTTTTCTATTTTCGTAAAGATTAAATAGTCAGCATATAGAAAGTCTTGGCTCTCAGCGTGAGGGCGGGCGTACTGGAAGAGATGATGTCAGAGTTAACAGAAATCGTAGAACAGGCCTTACAGGCAATCGAAGGGACAGATGATCTGAAAGCCCTCGATGACCTTCGTGTCGATTACCTGGGTAAGAAGGGTAAGATCACCGACATGATGAAGATGATGGGTAAGCTGAGTCCAGAGGAGAAGCCGGCCTTCGGTCAGGCGGTCAACCAGGCGAAGCAAGCGGTACAGCAAAAGCTGTCTGAGCGTATCGAAGGCTTAAAGGCTCAGGAGCTCGAAGCTAAGCTGAGCGCCGAAAGTATCGACGTGACCCTACCTGGACGTCGCATCGACAATGGTGGCCTGCATCCTGTGACCCGTACCATCGAACGTATCGAAACCTTCTTTGGTGAGCTGGGATTCAGCGTAAAGCAGGGGCCAGAGATCGAGGACGATTTCCATAACTTCGATGCGCTCAACATTTCTGAGCATCATCCGGCACGTGCCGATCACGATACCTTCTACTTTAATCCTAAGCTGATGCTGCGTACCCAAACCTCGGGCGTGCAGATCCGCACCATGGAAACGGAAAAGCCGCCGCTGCGTATCATCTCTCCGGGCCGCGTTTACCGTAACGACTATGACCAGACTCATACGCCTATGTTCCATCAGGTAGAAGGTCTGTTTGTCGATGAAAATGTTAACTTCGCGGAGTTGAAAGGGATCTTGCATGATTTCCTGCGTAACTTCTTCGAAGAAGATCTACAAGTACGCTTCCGCCCCTCTTACTTCCCATTTACAGAGCCTTCGGCCGAAGTTGACGTAATGGGTAAAAACGGCAAGTGGTTAGAAGTCTTGGGTTGCGGCATGGTTCACCCGAATGTGCTACGCAGCGTTGGCATCGACCCCGAGAAGTACCAAGGTTTCGCCTTTGGTATGGGGGTAGAGCGTCTCTCTATGTTGCGTTATGGGGTTAATGACCTGCGTTCTTTCTTCGAAAACGACCTACGTTTTCTTAAGCAATTCAAATAACGGAGCGAGTAAATAATGAAATTCAGTGAGTCTTGGCTTCGTGAGTGGGTCAATCCAAATATTTGCCGTGACGATTTGTCACATCAGATCACCATGGCGGGCCTGGAAGTCGACGGTGTCGATCCGGTAGCCGGTGATTTTTCAGGCGTGATCGTGGGTGAGGTGGTCGAGTGTGGCCAGCACCCAGACGCCGACAAGCTACGTGTCACTAAGATTAATGTTGGTCAGGATGAGTTGATCGATATCGTCTGCGGTGCGCCAAACTGCCGTCTGGGACTGAAAGTGGCCGTGGCTATGGTGGGCGCGGTATTGCCGGGCGACTTTAAGATCAAGAAGGCCAAGCTACGCGGTCAGCCATCATTTGGCATGCTCTGCTCCTATGGCGAGCTGGGTATCGACATCGAGAGCGATGGCATTATCGAGCTGCCGCTCGATGCGCCTATCGGTCAGGACGTACGTGAGTATCTGGACCTTAATGATGCGGTGATCGATGTCGATCTGACCGCTAACCGCGCCGACTGTCTCGGCATGGTGGGTCTGGCCCGCGAAGTGGGCGTGCTTAACCGTCAAGCGGTTGTTGCCCCGACATGGGAAGCGGTCACCCCTAGCATCGAAGATGCTATCGAGATCGATAATCAGGCCCCTAGCGCCTGCCCACGCTACCTGGGTCGTGTGGTGAAAAACGTTAACGTTAAGGCGCAGTCGCCACTCTGGATGCAGGAAAAACTGCGTCGCAGCGGCATTCGCTCTATCGATCCTATCGTCGACATCACCAACTATGTGTTGATCGAGTTCGGGCAGCCGATGCACGCCTTCGATTTGGCGAAAATCGACGGCAAGATCCAGATCCGTCTGGGTGATGGTGAAGAGAAGCTGACTCTGCTCGATGGCAACGAAATTACCGTACCAAACGATACCCTGGTTATCGCCGATAACAGCCAACCTCTGGCCCTGGCCGGTGTGTTCGGTGGTGAGTACTCGGGTGTGACCGGTGAGACCCAAGATATCCTGCTGGAGTGCGCCTTCTTCGCGCCGCTGGCGATCATGGGTAAATCACGTCGTCTTGGCCTGCACACAGACTCGTCACACCGCTTCGAGCGTGGCGTTGACCCTGAGCTGCAACATAAGGTGATAGACCGTGCTACGCGCCTGGTACTAGAGATCTGTGGCGGCGAAGCCGGCCCTGTGGTTGAGTCTAAGGCCGACGAGCATCTGCCTCAGCCTGCCAACATACTGCTGCGTCGCAGCAAGCTAGATCGCGTGCTCGGCCATCATATTGCAGATGCCGATGTCACCGAGATCCTTGAACGTCTTGGCTTTGGCGTGTCACGTGTGGATGACAACTGGCAGGTCGTTACTGCGACTTACCGTTTCGATATGGCGATCGAAGAAGATCTCATCGAAGAGGTTGCCCGCATCTATGGCTACAACAACATTCCGAATGTTGCGCCTGTAGCGGCCCTGAGCATGCCTCTGCACAATGAGTCAGATATCGACCTTAAGCGCGTGCGCGCCATGATGGTGGCCCGTGGCTTCCAGGAAGCCGTGACCTACAGCTTCGTCGATCCTAAGCTGCAGCAGTTGGTACATCCGGGCGTAGATGCCATGGTGTTGCCAAACCCTATCTCGGTTGAGATGTCGGCCATGCGTTTGTCTATGTTCACCGGTCTGTTGACTGCTGTGGGCTACAACCAGAGCCGCCAGCAAAACCGTGTTCGCCTGTTTGAAACCGGTCTGCGTTTCGTGCCAGATGCCAAGGCCGAATCGGGTGTGCGTCAGCAGGCTATGCTAGGTGCCGTCATTGCCGGTAACCAAAATGACGAACATTGGTCGATGGAATCAAAAACTGTAGACTTTTTCGACCTTAAGGGCGATCTCGAAGCCATTATCGGCTTGACAGTTTCAGAGGATGAATTTACTTTTAAAAAAGCATCTCATCCGGCGCTTCATCCGGGGCAATGTGCTGAAATCTTAAGAAATGATCGTGTGATTGGTGTCATTGGTGCCGTCCATCCGAGCCTGGAAAAGCCTTTCGGCTTAAATGGTAAAACCATCGTATTCGAGCTCGAATTAGACGCCTTATTGCACGCAAGTTTGCCGCAAGCCCAGACTGTGTCTAAGTTTCCAGCAAACCGACGTGACATTGCCATCCTGGTTGATGAAGATGTCTCGGCAGGAAATGTTGTAAATTTGATAAGAAAAGTTGGCGAAAATCAGTTGGTTGGCTTAAACTTGTTCGATGTATACCAAGGTAAAGGTGTTGAACCAGGTAAAAAGAGTCTGGCGATTGCACTTACACTACAAGACAACGCTCGTACACTTGAAGAGAAAGAAATTGCTGAAATGGTAGAAAAGGTAGTTTCTGAACTCAAGACCGAGTTCAACGCACTGTTGAGGGATTAAAAGTATGGCACTTACCAAAGCCGAAATGGCAGAACATCTTTTTGAAACGCTTGGCATTAACAAGCGAGTTGCGAAAGAGATGGTTGAGGCATTTTTCGAAGAAATTCGTCAAGCCCTCGAGAACGGTGAGCAGGTCAAGTTATCTGGCTTTGGCAACTTTGACCTAAGGGACAAAAATCAAAGACCGGGTCGCAACCCTAAAACAGGCGAGGATATCCCGATTTCTGCTCGCCGCGTGGTGACTTTCCGTCCAGGGCAGAAACTTAAGAGTCGTGTTGAAGAGGCTAACGCCGGTAAATAATCCGACTTAATACATAGAGAAGGCCACTCCTTGAGTGGCTTTTTCTGTTTCTTCTGAACTGGTTATCTGTTGTTTCAGCCTGTGTGGTCACAGGCGCTGGATGAGTAAGAGGTTGTACTCTTGTCTAGAAAACCTAAGTATTTCGATCGCCGCTTTCGCGCCGAGTTATTACATCCTAAGCATTGGCCGACCTGGTTTGCCATAGGGCTGTTGGTGTTTTTCGGCCTTATGCCCGCCTGGCTAAGGGATCCGATAGCGCGCCTGCTCGCGCGTCTGGTGAAGAAGATCGCCAAGAAGCCCCTCAGGGTGGCCAGGGCAAACCTAGAGACCTGTTTTCCGGATAAATCGAAGGGAGAGATCGACAAGCTACTCGATGAGAATATTGAGAATTTCGTGTTGATCCTGTTGGCCCAGTCTGAGCTGCTACTGCGCTCAGATGCTAATCTGCGTCGCCGGGTCCAGCTTGAAGGCTTCGAGCATGTGCAGCGTGCCCGTGATGCAGGTCAGCCGGTGATCTTCATCATGCCCCATGTATGGGGCATAGAATACGCCGGGCTCAGGTTGAACCTGGAGCTGCCCATGGTGACCATGGCCAAGGCCCATCGTAACAAGCTGTTTGACTGGTTCAATAACCGCATGCGCAGCTCCAAGGGCGGCAACGTCTATATGCGCGAGGCGGGTATACGTGCGCTCCTGTCAGAGCTGAAAAACGATAACAGTTTCTTCTATCTACCAGACGAAGACCTAGGCCCAGAGAAGAGCGTCTTCGCGCCATTTCTTGGCACTGTTAAGGCCACTCTGCCTGTGGTGGGGCGTCTGGCCTCGGCGGGCAACGCTCAGGTGATGCCGGTGAAGATTGGCTATGATCAGCAAAAGCGTCAGTACCTGCTGACGGTACTGCCGCCCATCTCACCCGAGGAGATGCAGGGCAAGGAGAATGAGGCCTTAGCATTAAACCGCGCGGTGGAGCAGGTGATAAACGCCTATCCAGAGCAATATATGTGGTTCCTCAAACTCCTGCGTACTCGTCCGCCGGGCGAAGCCTCTATCTACTAGCTTTTAAAGTAAGCTCTTGAAAGTTTGCGTTAGAGTTAGGGAAAAGATTGCACTGAAGCAGATAGCGATAAAAAAAGCGGCTCAATGAGCCGCTTTTTTAATGCCTGAAATCCAGACTTATTCCGTCAGGCCTCTGTGCTTTAACAGGGCATCCACGGTTGGCTTTCTGCCGGTGAACTTGATGTAGTCCTGCATCAAATCTTCACTGTTACCCTTAGACAGCACGTTGTCGCGGAACTTGTTACCGTTCTCCAGTGACAGGCCGCCGTTGTGGCTCATGAAGTCGAAGGCGTCTGCCGCAAAGACCTCGGTCCATAGGTAGGCGTAGTAGCCCGCTGAATAGCCGCCGGCGAATGCATGGCTAAAGTAGGTTGACTTGTAGCGTGGCGGGATAGGCGCAAAGTCGATGCCGTGTTTCGCCAGTGCCTGCTGCTCAAACTTAGCCACGTCGTCGATCTTGGCATCGACACCAATTGAGTGCCACTCCATGTCCAGGATTGCCGCCGCTAGATACTCTGTAGTATCGAAGCCTTGTCCAAACTTACTCGCCGCCAATACCTTCTTCAGCAGCTCGGCAGGGATAGGCTCGCCGGTCTGATAGTGCTTGGCGTAGTTGGCCAAAACTTCAGGATCGATAGACCAGTCTTCGTTGGCCTGTGATGGGAATTCGACGAAGTCTCTCGGTGTCGCCGTACCTGCCACACTTGGATATTTCACCTGAGAGAAGAGACCATGTACGGCGTGACCGAACTCGTGGAACATGGTGCTGACTTCATCATAGGTCATTAGGGTTGGGCCTGAGGCTGGCTTTGGAATGTTCAGCGCGTTATAGACCACAGGCTTAGTGCCCAGCAGGCCGCTCTGAGTCACAAACTCATCCATCCAGGCGCCGCCGTTCTTACCTTCTCTGGCGTAAGGATCCAGATAGAAGATACCGACTGAGCTCTTGTCTTTGTTAAAGATCTCATAGGCCAGCACATCTGGGTTCCAGACAGGCAGATCTTTGCGCGGCTTGACCGTGATGCCGTAGAGTTTTTCCATGGCGAAGAAGAGGCCGTCGTTGAGGACGCGGTTAAACTCGAAGTAAGGCGTAACCTGACTCTGATCCAGGTCGTACTTGGCCTTACGAACCTTCTCGCTGTAATAGGCCCAGTCCCATGGTGCCAGTTCGAAGTCTTGACCCGATGCCTTAATCTGCGCCTGTATGTCCGCCGCCTCTAGCTTGGCCTTGGCCACAGCTTTAGGGGCTAGGTCATCTAAGATCTCATACACGGCCGTCGGCGTCTTGGCCATCTGATCGGCTACAGTGTAGGCTGCCCAAGAGTCATAGCCAAGTAGCGCCGCCTTTTCAGCGTGCAGGTGTGACTGCTTGACGATATTCGGGCCGTTAAGCGCCATGGCGCGGTTTGCCGAGGTCTTCCACACTTTCTCTCTTAGCTCGCGATTGTTCAGGCTGGAAAGAATTGGTTGACGGGTGGTGTTCACAAGAGTGATCAGGTATCCCTCTTTGCCGGCATCTTTTGCGGCCTGGGCGAGGGTAGCGATTTCGGCGTCAGATAGGCCGTCGAGCTCCGCTTTGTCTTTAACTATGATCACTTCGTTTTTAAATGAATCGAGAACGTTCTTAGAAAATTCTGTGGTTAGGCTGGCGAGCTGACCGTTGAGATCGCGCATCTTCTCTTTATCTGCGTCAGATAGCTTGGCACCGGCGCGCTCGAATGCCAGGTAGTAATACTCGACTAAGTGTTTATCTTCGGCGCTCAGGCTGTCGCGGCTCTTGTAGACGCTCTCGACGCGGTCAAACAGCTCAGGGTTAAGGAAGATGTTGTCCCAGTGCGCAGACAGCTTAGGTGCTAGCTCGGCTTCCAGGGTTTGTACCTGGCTGTTAGAGTTAACGCTGGCCAGGTTAAAGAAGGTCTTGGCCACGCGGGTAAGCAGGCTGCCAGACTTTTCCATGGCAACTATGGTGTTGTCAAAATCTGCGGCTGCCTGGTTGTCGATGATCGCCTGGATCTCTTTATCATGCTCTATGATCCCTTGGGTGAAGGCGGGGGCATAATCGTCGAAGGTGATCTTATCAAACTCAGGCGCCTGATACTGTAACACGCTCTTCTTGAGCAGTACGTTGCTGGCATTGATTTGACCTTCACTCGCCTGTACGGCAGGCTTCGCCGCTTCGCTACTTGCTACTTCTGTATTGCTTGCTTCCTGGCTTGCTGGTGTACAGCCAGTGAGATATAGACCGGCTAAGATAGCCGTGGTGAGGATAGACTTGCGCATGGGTTCTCCCTGTTGCTGGCGCCCAATCGTTTTTTTATTGCCTAACAGGCATGGGGGCGCTAAAGATGTGATTGCCGCCATACCTTATCAAGCGGGGCAGGGGCGCGGCAAATCAAAAGTTTAAGATTGGATTAATAAAGTTGTGAGAAAATGTTAAGGCCATCCTTTTAACTGGGTTCTGAACTGTGGTTTCAGTTGCCAGATCCCGTCTTGTCTGTCTCTCGTTAGTTAATGTTTATTTCATTGCCTTAGCTTTATGAAGTTGCGGCGAGCGGTGCTTTAGAGACGAGTTGCAGCTTTTATCACCACCGAATACCCAGGCCTGAGTGGATTGAGGCTTGTATATCATCCTGATTTTAATGGTTATTGTGTGTTAATCATTTAAATGGATGTGCTGGCGCTATTTGAGCTAAGCCATGCCGGCCGACCGCGTATGAGGTTTCCCACTCTGAGGTAAGTTGCCATCTTGGTCATGTTTGGCCAAAGCGAATCATTGGCGCAGATTAAGCGAATTTTTAGTCGCCGTTCGATGGCGCGCCTATCTGCTTTAGCAGATTAATTTTCTTTCATCATCGTCTTATGAGCGAGCTGTGGCAGGTTTTAGCGCCATTGCTGGCGGCTTTTAGGGCTCAAGCTCAAGCATGATAAAACCACTTCTGGGTGACTTTCCAATAAAAAGGCCCAATCGAATCTCAGGTGAAACGCAGATAAACACGCATAAAAAGGCCAGCGTCTGTTGAACGCTGGCCTTCGTTTTCTAGTCTGCCCTGATTATCTCATCTTGCCCTGGCAAATTATGCCAGTTGAGCATCAGGAGCTTAGCGCCATTAGGCTTGGATCAGCTGATACTCATCGCGCAGGATATCGATGATCTCCTGACGAGGATTCTCGCTCAGGTGTAGCTTATGACCTATGATGGTCTCGGCGATGCCTACGTAGGTGTTAGAGATATCCATCATCACCTCGGTTGGCAGCTTGTTGTCGCGCGCCAGGGCGAAACGCTCAGGCATACGCTCCTTGTTGAGCAGAATATCGGGATCTGGGAAGTGGTTTAGCAGCCACTGTCTGAAGCCTTCTTTCGACTTCTCGACGATTTGGCCGTTACGACGGGCTTCACCGTCCCAGATACGTGATGAGTCAGGGGTGCCGACTTCATCCATATAGATCAGCTTTTCCTGACCACTGGCATCTTTCACGTAACCAAATTCAAACTTGGTGTCGACGAAGATCTGATCTTGCTCGGCCAGGGCCTCGCTGATCACCGCAAAGCCCTCTTTAAGCAGCTTCTCGTAAAGGTCGATATCGCCCTTGCTGTGGAAGTTGAAGCCTTCAAGGTGACGCTCCAGATCCGCACGTGAGACGTTAACATCATCGGCTTCGGGGACGCCCTCAAGACCTGTCAGTACACCTTTGGTCGATGGGGTGATCAGCACCTCTTCCAGCTTCTGATCCTTCTCCAGTCCCTCGGGTAGTGTGATACCACAGAAGTCGCGCTCGCCCTTGCTGTAGGCACGCCACATAGAACCTGTGATGTACTGTCTGGCGATCGCTTCGACCATCACTGGCTGCGCCTTCTGCACGATCCACACGAAAGGATGTGGAACATCCAGAATATGGCTGTCTGCTAAGCCTTTCTCTTTAAATAGCTTGAACCAATGGTTAGAGATAGCATTAAGCGCCGCCCCTTTGCCAGGGACGCCGTTGAGGCCGTTTTCGCCTTGCCAGATGCAGTCGAAGGCAGAGATACGGTCACTGATCACCATGATCGCCAGCGGCGTGTCAGCGGGAACGTCATAACCTTTCTGCTCGATCAGGCGCGCACTGTCTTCGGCGGTTAACCAATAAACACTGCGGACTTTACCTGAATGTACCGGCTTGTCGGTGCGGATGGGCAGATCATCGTTAACGGCTAGAACTTTATTAGATTGATTCATAGGGTACTATTTTTATATGTAATGTTAGAGGAGGAAATTACGGCGAAATTGTAGCAGAACTGCTATGGGACAACAGCTTTTTTGCTTTAATTCTTTTGCGAAAACAGAGTGTTCTCATTGGCAGAAGGTGAATGCAAGATGCACGATAAAATAGGCGTTTTCTCGCGCGAAATGGCGGCTTTTTAGGCGAGTATGCTTGGATGTTGCTCTGCCGTGATTCAGTACGTATCTGGCTCATGTCATTGCATGGATTATGGACTTTGGTCTACGGAGGACTAAGGACTAAGGACTAGCACTTATCTCTTGTGGCTGAGCAGCCGAGTAACCCGAGATGAGGAGTTGCCAGCCCCTTAGCGTGCCTACATCGCCTGCTGCCAGGTCACTCACCTTGAGGGTCCAGTCGCCTCTTATCGCCTCGTGATTGAAGGCCTGGGTACGATAATCTCGATACTGACTGTCTTTTCCAGCATGGCTTTCGCTCACCAACTGATAGCTTGTGCCCATGGGGGAGGTAAGGGTCATGCTAAGATCCCTGTGCCAGGTGTGGGCGATATTGACCAAGATGCGCACGCCAAAGGCGGCAAGTTCATCTTCGACGGCGATGCGACTCACTGTTCCCTCAGGAGTATTGTCTATGATGGGATGCCAGGTGAAGTTGGCCTGCTTTATCTCGCGTATGTCGCCGGGAAGCAGGCTGAGATTGACACTTTGCTGCTTGACCCAATTGCCGCCGTCAGCCGAGGCGGTCACGGTAAACATGTAGTCGCCCCATCGGGCGTCACTATTTGATGGCACCAAGAGGCTGAATGTGTCGCCAGGATGAATCCTTTCCTTAGTAAGCCTGGCGCCGGGAAGCGAGGAGGCCAGGCTCAGGCATATCTGTCCCCCTAATTTCTCGCTAGCCAAACTCGTTCCTGTAAGGCTAGTGTCTATAAGCGCTCTCTGTTCAAGTGCTCTGTCTTCAGGTGCTTTGTCTACAAGAGTTCTGTCTTCAAGTGTCGAGAAGTGATAAATCGCAGTCTCACCGGCAGCTTTGCTTAAGCGTTTCTCTTTTACCGACAGCACGAAACCGGGCGTCAATTCCGTAGGCTTGTCCTCTGGAGTGGCTGAAGCCTCCTTTTGAACGCTCGCTATCGGCGTCTTGCTTTTTGTGTTCGTTTCGCTGATCCGTTTGGGTTTTATCTCTACCGAGCCGATAGTTGCCTTGTGCTGGGCGTTAAACTTTTCAAGCGTTTCCCTGTCCTCGGCAACCATATTGAGCAGTGGGTCGTCATAGCGGCTCTGGTAGGCGCGAAATTCGCTCGAGCCATGGGTGAAGGGCGTTAGCATAAATAGCAGGAGTATCGCGAATAGGGAGAGTCGGTTGTTGTTCACCGCTTGTGCCTCGGGTGTCTGCCCGGCCTGGATATAGGTCAATCCAGCGGCGGAGTGATTGCTTTTCATAACGTTAGATAGCGTTAGCTAAAATTAGATATAGATAGAAAAAAAGGAAGGCTCTTGGCAGAGCCTTCCCTGGGTTACAACTTACTTGTTTCTACCTTTAGTCTTAGGAGTAGCCACAATGGTTTCCTCTAAAGAACAGGTGCTTGTGCCAGTTTCACATACTTGGTAAGTGAAGCTAGTAGCGTTAGAGCTGAAGCGATCTGTGTAGCTTGTTTTTCTTACACCAGAGCTTACTAGGGCACCGTCGCGGTATACATCGAAGTTTACCTTATTCTTCGAAGTCCAAGACAAGCTTGCTACCACACGGCTACCATCACTGCTTGCGCTGCCTTCTAGTACGATAGATGGCTCAGTTACAGTTACTTCTTTAGTGACTGAGTGCTCGGCGCCATCATCATCGCTAACGGTCAGGGTGACAGTGTAGATGCCTGCGGCGTCATAGCTGTGGCCTGGGTTTGCCAGCGTTGAGCTAGCACCGTCGCCGAAGTCCCAAGACCAGCTGCTTATCGCGCCGTCGCTGTCGCCTGAAAGGTCGCTAAAATGCACCGCTAAGAAGTTAGCCGCGAAGCTGAAGTCAGCCACTGGGGCTTCGTTAGCAGGCGCATCTAGCACGGTAAAGCTTACCTGTGCCTGGTCGAATGCGTCTTCAGAGTCGTGAGCTACTGCTGTCACTATGTGGTCGCCTGCGACGAGTGAGCTAGTCGTGAATAAACCACCGGTACCAATCTTACCGCCGAAGTTTGAGTACCAGTCGATACGTGAACTGATGTTACCTTCTTCTGCGTCGATTGCAGTACCTGTGAAGGTGATGCTGTCGCCTAGGTTGAAGCTAGTACCACCCATAGGTGCATTGATAGTCATCACAGGCGCAGTGTTTTCAGCAGGAGGCGGAAGTACCGCATCGCCGTTTGAAACCGAGATGCTCCAGTTGTTCAGTACGCCATTCATGATGTAGCTAGAGGTATCTTCTACAAACAGACGCCATGTACCCATGCTCGACTCACCTGCGAACTCAACCGGGTTGAAGGTCTTAACCAGGTCTTTGTTCCAGAACTGACGCCAAGTCACCAGTTTAACCAGGGTGCCAGACGGAGACTGTAGCCACACGTTCAGGTATTGAACCGATTCGAACGAGATATCGACATTGACTTCGATTGCATCGATAGCAACGCCGGTAGGCAGGTCGATTTCAGTAAATACCTTGCCGCCCATCTCAGGCATAGCAATAGCCGTGTTATTAGCACCGCTTACTGTAGTGTTAGCATCGGCAACAGATAGCTCAACAGTTTCTGTGCTTGCCTGGCCTGCTGAATCAGTAGAGGTCGCAGTGATCACGTGGTCGCCTACTGACAGGTTAGACTTAGTGAAGGTTGCGCCGTTACCGATAACGCCGTCGATGCTTGAGGTCCAAACGATGCCAGACGTCAGGTCGCCGTCTTCGGTGTCGTTTGAGCTTGCGCTGAAGCTGACGGTTTCACCGGTCAGGTACGCGCCTTGGTTAGCAGGTGTCGCTATCTGTACGTTTGGTACGAAGTCCGTGCCTGCCGATGGCGCGCCAGTCAGTTTTAGCGACCAGCTGTTGATAGCACCCGTGTCGCCCGCAACTTCGTCAACAACTTTCAGTGTCCACTCACCCAATGCGTTGTCCAGCTCGTATTCGGTAGGAATAAAGTTGCCAACAAGGCCAGTACCATTGCCGCCCGCACGGTCGTGCAGAATGACTTCTTCGCCGGCTGGTGAAATGACAGACACAAGCATGTCAGGTGCCCAGGCGTGGGTGATGTCAACAAATATTTCAACCTGAGTCAGCGTCATGTCGTATGGAACATTGATGCTGCTGGTTGCAGGGAATGAAGGATCGTTATCGCTGATAGGCACGACTTGGTTGCTGGTCAACATAGTAGAAACAGTACCTTGAGGCCATACTTTCAGCTCCAGGTTGATGTTCTTAGACACGGCTCCGTCAGTGGCGTTGACCGTCATGTTGTACGTACCTGGCGCAGTTTGCTCGGTCGTATTGATAGTCATAGTGTTAGTGGTGTCGCCCGCAACCGGGTTTTGTGCAAATACCACTTCTGCGTTGAGCTCAGGCACGCTGCTCAGACTCATAGTCGCTGTGCCGTTGAAACCGCCCGCAGCCACCAGATCGATAGCATAAGCTTGGCTGTCGCCTTGGTTGACGGTCGATTTAGTTGGTGTTGCTTCCATGAAGAAAGAAGGACCCGCTCCGCCTGAATCGATCAGGGCGTTGGCAAGGTTCAGGCGCTTACCTGAGATGGTTTTACCTTGCAATGCTGTAAGCGCATCACCAGTATTCATGAGTACACTTTTTAGCTGAGACGTGGTCAGGTTAGGGTTACCTGCTAGGATCAGGGCTGCGGCGCCGGCTACGTGCGGTGTCGCCATAGAGGTACCGCTGAAAGTGTCGTAGCTGTTGTTAGGCGTCGTTGACAGGATGAATGAACCCGGTGCAGCCAGGTGAACCAGTTGATCGCCGTAGTTAGAGAAACCAGACAGGTTGTCGGCGCTATCGGTAGAGGCTACCGCCACTACGTTAGGCACATCGTAACCGGCAGGGTAGAAACCACCGTTGTCTATGTCTGCAGAATCGTTACCCGCAGCCGCAACGAAGAGGATGTCGGCATTGTTGGCCGCCGAGATGGCATCCTTTAGGGTTTGGGTGAAGCCACCGCCCCCCCAGCTGTTGTTCAGCACGCGGACGTTGTTGCCGGCGTTTTTAAGACCGATCATATAGTCGATACATTGAACGCCATCGGCTAGGGTACCGCCGCCTGTGCCGAGGAAGCTACAGCCGACCATGTTGGTTTGCCAGTTTACCCCGACAACACCCAGGGCGTTGTTACCTTTGGCACCGATAGTGCCAGATACGTGAGTGCCGTGAGCACCTGTATCAGACGGGTTACCGTTATCTAGGATAGCTGAGATACCGTGGATATCATCAATGTAGCCGTTGCCGTCGTCATCGATACCGTTGCCCGCGATCTCATTTGGGTTGGTCCAGATGTTGTCAGCTAGATCTGGGTGGTTGAAGTCGAAGCCGGTGTCGATAACACCAACAACAACAGAAGAATCACCGATCACATAGTCCCAGGCAGTTTCAGCTTGGATCTTCTGCATGCCGTAAAGGCTTGCATATGAAGTATCGTTGGGCACTGCAGTGGTGTGTACTATGTAGTTAGGTTCTGCGTATTCAACTAGAGGGTGGTTTTTCAGGCTGTTGAGGACGGCCTCTACCTGGCGACCCTGGCCCAGATCCAGCACGGCCAGGCGACCATTGGCGATGTTACGCAGGCGGTCATCCACGCCGTCGTTGTTCTTATCTTTGAAAGAGACGCCCAGGTTACGGGTTAGCGCCTTACGATCTTTCTTAGTGACTTTCTGCTTGAACTTGACCAGTACGCTTTGGTTATCGTACTGCGGCATTGCCTTCAGCGGCGCCTTGGTTACGGCCAGTGCTACAGGGCTCAAACCAGTTAAGAGTGAGGCACCTAATAGTGTTGTGAGCAGCTTGGAAGATGATTTCTTGGGTGTAGTCATCAACTGTTCTCCTGTTGTTATAAAATTTATAAGTACTCAGTGTTGTCGCACCCAGTTACTTGATGAGGTCTTCAATAGGGCTATATCACATACAAATGTATTCGATATGTATACATTTATATACCTCGATTTGGTTTTGATCAACATTTGTTTATCAAAAATGTCACAAATTAGTCTTAAATGTGAATTTATGTATATAGGTTTTTGTGTGTTAATCTGACTGAGTGGTCGCAATGGACTGATATTTATAAATAAATAGCATTTTATTGGAGATAGACGCGATGGAGAAGGGGAGTGCTCTGTAAATAGTGTGGAAGTGGTGAAGCAGTGTATGAGTTGGGGAAATGTACTGGGATCGACGAATCCCTAGACGACAAACACTGGGATTCAACTAATGTTGCTTAATCGGGCACTGTTTAATCGAGCCCTATCTAGCCGAGATTTGTCTAGTTGAGCTTTGTCTAATCTCGCCCTGTCGAATTGAGATATGTCTAATTGAGCTCTGTCCAATCAAGAATAAGGGCAGAGATCAAATGAGATGATCTCCGCCCTTCAATTTACTTACGCATAAGGCGCTCGTGTCTAACGAGTTTGTGCTCAATCAGCTTGTGCTTTACGAGCCTTTTCTTAGCGAGCCTTTTCTTAGCGAGCTTTTTCTTAGAGAGACAGTGCCCAATGAGCTCACGCTTGATGAGCTATTGCTCAATGGCTAGCGTCAGCCGCTATAGCACTCATCTCTCAGGCTATCAGCACCTTACCAAATCGCCTTGATTAGCTGCAGCGACAAATCTCAGTGACTAGAAGTTGACGCTTTGGGTCTCGGTACAGATCTGGGTATTTTCCTCACAGGCCTTGTAGCTGAAGTTGCCGCTTGCCTTGCGACCAAAGCTATCGGTATAGAGGGTGTTTGCCGCTACCGTGGCGATGAGCTGCTCGTTACGGTAGATGTCAACCTTAGGGCTAGATGCCGCGACCGTCGTCAGGTTAATCCTGTGTTTGCCTCGCGCGTATTCATACTCGGCGTTTAGGCTAAAGCTGCCCGGCGTGCCGCCTTGACCGTTACAGCCACTGCTTTGCAGATAGTCATAAGCGGCCTTGGCCTTGACTATGCCATAGCCAAAATACTCATCGTGTCCAGGTATGCCCTGATCTTCGGCGGTCGCCTTAAGTGCTTGACGGATCTCGCTACCAGTACACTCTGGGAAGTTTGACCACACCAGTGCCGCAACGCCCGACACGGCAGGGGTCGCCATCGAGGTACCGCTCATATAGCCATAATCACCACTCGCGATAGACACAGATGCCTGAGTCGCTGCCATTAAGGCTGTGCGGTCACTGAGCGCCGCACCCACGGCGGGAATCTGAGTGCTGTTGGCGTCACCCAGCGTGCCATATAGCATGCCGTCGACGTTATTGACAATGATGGCGCCGATACCGCCAGAGGCCTCACAGTTGGCGACCTTGTCATGGAAGGAGATGTTGCCGCGATCGATAACGCAGACACTGCCCTGTGCTCGGGTGTCTAAGGTTTCGGCCGTGCCCATGAAATAGGTGCCGCCACTGGCGCTGCCGATATTTTCCATGGCCGAGGCCTCGAAGAAAACATCATTCGCCGACATGGCGGCTATGGTGGCCATTTTGGCGGGATAGGTCGACAGCGTTTGTACGCCGCCAGCGGTGACTTCTACGCAGGTCGTTTCATCTTGGGTTGCATGTTTGCCTCGGCCACTGCTACAGCTAGGAAATTGCGAGAAACTGGCGATATTATTATCGGCGTCGTTAGCGCCAACCATCATGACGGCGGGGTAGGCGGCCGGGTAGGAGCGGGCGTTGTTACCATCGTTGCCCGCGGCGGCGACCACCAGGCCACCTGCCTGGGTAAAGGCTTCGAAGGCGTTAGATTCGATGCTGTTCGCACCGCCACCACCCAGGCTCATGCTGATGATGTTGGCGCCCGCCTGGCTACAAAGGTCGGTGGCATGAGCCAGATCAGAAGAGTAGGCCCAGCCGCTGGCGGTAAAGACCTTGATGATATGCATATCGACCCCAGGTGCCATACCAACGACACCTATGCCGTTGTCGGCCGCGCCTATGGTTCCGGCAACGTGGGTACCGTGAGGTCCGCCGTTGACATCCCAATCGCCTGTGCCTGAATCGTTATCGCCTGTGATGGCTCCCCAGTTAAAGTCAGGGTTGCTTCTATCCAGGCCCGAGTCGATCACGCACACCTTAATGCCGGCGCCCGGCACGAAATCAACTTGATCTGCCTGAGACTGATAGATGGCATAGGGGGTGAGTTGGCTCAACATAGGGTCGCCTGCATCATCCTGATAGAGTGACTGCAGGGTACGGCGTTGGTCTTCCTCGACCAGCTTCACATGGGGATTGTTTAACAGGCCTTTGACCTGGGCGAGATCTTGGGCGTTAAAGCTGGCGGCGAAGAAGCCATCACCGTCGAGTTCGATTGTCGCGCCCGACTTGACTGCCAGGGCCTTCACTATGCCCTTGTGTTGATTATCGACTTGAACCACATAGCGGTTGTCTGCTGCCTGACTCGAGGCGGCGATGCCCAGTGTGATTAGGGAGATCATGCCTGCTAGTTTACTGATTTTCATCTTATATGCTCCACGATTTCCTGTTGCATTGGCTGCTTGCATATCCTGCTATACCGCTGCCGGCTCAGGTGCCTCGTTGTTATTGTGTGTGGTAGGGATGAGCTAGGCTCATGGCGCCGCTCCCCTTGCTGAGGGGGATTTCTCTGCAAGATTTACAGCTTTAAATATACATTTATATGCAAAAATATTCATTTGATCAAATATATTTAACAAATAATAAACATTTTTTAGGGTGGTTTAGTAGATTAGGCGGAAAATGTTGGGATGCAACCGGATGAACTCTCGTCGCTTGGGGGTGAAAAGTTGGCTTATCAGCAGGGAGATTAGCAGGGGCATTAGAAGAGGAAGGGGGATGAGCAGCGAACTGGCACTAGCAGCGGATCGGTTTTATAGACCTGTTTCTACAGGCTTTACCGACTTTCTGTTTCTGGCTTATCTGTTTTCAGGGGCTTTGCTTGTGGCAGCTTGGTGAGCGGCCGCTTGATGTTCCGTTGCCTTATGTTCTACCGCTTAGTGTTCAGCTGGCTTGGTTGAAGAATTTTTGTTATCAGACTCTCTGTTAACTAAAGGGCAGGCGAGCGACAACTTAGCGCCGCCGAGCTTGGACGAGGAGATGGTGAGGGCGCCACCATGGGCTTCGCATATCTTCTTGGCCAGCGCGAGACCCAGGCCGATACCGCCCGAATCCCGACAACGGCTTTGATCGAGCCTGACGAAGGGCTCAAATACCCTTTCTCTCTGCTCCGTGGGGATCCCTGGGCCATCATCTTCGATGATGACCAGGATACGGGACTTTTCTTGCTTGAGGCTAATGAGTACCTGAGAGCGGGCGAAGCGCGCCGCGTTGCGCAGTATATTGGAAAATGCCCGCGCAATCTGGGTGCTATCGGCCTTAACTAGACAAGTTTCGCTTGGGTTAACCTCCAGCTTAAAGGCCTTATCGGGATAGAGGACACTATTAGCGTCCATCAACTCACCCAGCAGCTTATTGAGGTTAACCTGTGAGAGGTGCAACGGCCTGGATTTACTCTCTATCTGAATGAAATCCAGCGCCTCTTTGATCAGCTTCTCCAGCTCACTCAGGCCTTTGTTGATGGTGTCGATGAGGCGAGTGGGTTTGTCCTGCTCAAACTGTTCTTCCAGCATGTCGAAGGCCAGCTGAACCCGGGCAAGCGGGGATCTAAACTCGTGGGCAACGGCTTGAATTAATTCACGTTGAGATTGAATGTTCTGATTGAGCGAGGCGTTGATCTTGCGCTGGTGATGACGATTCACCAGCAGGAGCAGGATGATAAACAAGACGCTCAGACCACCTAGCCATACGTTGCGCTGATAAGTATGTTGCGCCAGTTGGGTCTTCTGCAGCGCCTGATCGGCCTGCAGCAACTTTATCTGCTGTTCCTGCTGCTCGGCCTCGAAGTGGCTGAGGAGAAAGGCCATTCTCTGGTCGCTCTCAGAGTTAAACATCTCATCGTTCACCTGCTTAAAGGCTTCCAGACTCGCCAGTGCCTGTTCGGCCTGCCCGAGATGTTTGTAAAGCTGATAGCGAAACTCGTGTGCGTCGCGCACGATACGCTTATCTTGCAGCTGCTGGGAGCTGTTTAACGCCGCCGCACTCAAGGTGAGGGCGCGTTCACTGTTGCCGCGTAGCTTCTCCACCTTGGCGAGGGTCAGCAGGCCATAGGCGCTGAGGGAGACGATGCCGAGCTTATTGGCCTGATCTAAGCCCGTGGTGATCTGCTTGAAGGCCTGTTCGGGATCATCGAGTTCGATATAGGCATTGGCGAGATCTATGTTGATCCTGGCCTCGAGCGCCGTATCTGGGATCGCCTTGGCCAGGGACAGAGCCTCTTGGTACTGCAACAGCGCCGATTCCAATTGATGCTCGTGCAGATGGACCATGCCTAGGTTGCCGTGGATCTCGGCGATGCCCTGTTGATCCTTGAGGGATTCGTAATAGCCCAGAGAGCGTTGCAGGTAAGAGAGGGCCTGTTCGCTGTCCTTCAGATAGAAATAGGTGAGGCCGATATTACCCAGGATCTGCGCCAGGCCAGGCAGATCGTTCAGCTCCTCGCGAATCTTCCTCGACTGCAGTTGATAGTCCAGCGCCAGGCTATAGTTGCCGCTGGTGCCATACATGTTGGCGATGTTATTGAGGGAGACGGCTATGCTCTTCTCATCACCCACCTCTTTTTGAATGTTGAAGGCGCGGATGAAATAGTCGAGCGCCTTCTCAGGTTGGCCCAGGGTCTGGTAGATGATCGCCATATAGTTGGTTGTGCTGGCGATTCCCCTGAGATTCTTCTCCTGCTTGGCTATCTCCTGCGCCTGTTCGAAGGTCTTGAGGGCGGTCTGATAGTCCGCCTTGCGCCAATAGATGATCCCCTGCATGGTCTGTGCGGTAAAGAGTCCATGTGGGTCATTGCTTGCCTTGGCCAGTTGTTTGGCTTGGTCGGTGCGCAGCTGGGCATTTTCATACTGACTCAGGGAGACATATATCCAGGCCATGTTGTTCAGCACTGTGACTTTACGGATATCGTCGGGGATCTTGGAGAAGAGGGTCAGCGCCTGTTCACCATAGGCCAGGCTCTTGAGGGGGTCGTTGTCGCGATAATGTTTGACCAGCGCGGTGAGCAGCTCTCCCTGCTGGTTTTCCGGTAGCGTCGTCAGCTGCGCCTCTCGCTCTGTGATGTCGGCCCTTGCCTCGGGAGGATCCATACGTGCGGCGATACCGACCAGGCTTAGGCTGATCAGTATCGCGAGCAGTAGTAAGGCAATGGGCTTTTTTCGCATCTAGAGTCAGTCTCCGACAAACAGATAACCCTTGCCGTGGATCGTCTTGATGCGGGTGGCGTGGCTGGGATCGTCGCCAAGCTTGCGGCGAATGCGTGACACCCTGAGATCTATGGTCCTGTGGGAACTCTCGTATCCCAGGTCGCTGAAGTAATCAGAGATAGAGTCTCTGTCGCAGATCTCGCCGGGTCGGCTGGCCAGCAACCACAGCAACTCAAATTCGGCAGTGGTGAGTTCGATATCCTGTCCATGTTGTTGGATACGTTGATATTTCTTATCTATGCTGAGGCCGTCAAATTCGATGAGGCTTTCGTTATTGCTGTGAAGCTTACTGAGCTTCTCGGTGACAGGTGGCTCAGGCTTACGTCTCAGTAGGGCCCGGACTCTGGCGAGCAACACCCGGGAGCGCACGGGTTTGGCCAGGTAGTCGTCGGCGCCTGTCTCCAGGCCGGCAACTTCGTCGATATCGTTGTTAAGGGCGGTCAGCATCAGGATAGGGCCGTTGTAGCTACCCTCGATCCCCGTATGGCCATGACGCACCGCGCGGCAGATGGACAAGCCGTCCATGTCGGGCAGCATCACATCTAAGATAACCAACATAGGTTGCTCGGCAATGATGCGCTCGACGGCCTTGGCACCGTTATGTTCTATCTCGGTTTTATAGCCGTTCATTTCGAGAAAATCGGCGACCAGATTTGCCAGATCGGCATCGTCATCGACAATCAGTATCCAGTTATTATCCTTCACGATATCCCTCTGAAGTGTTGCAATACTGTAAAAGGTTTATTGCCAGTTATTATATATCACTTTTGTATTCTAATGTATGTTTATGTATATAAAACTTGTTGTGAAAGCAATAGTTAGCGCAAAATCGGTCCAACTTAGTGGCAAACAAGCTTATTTTCCAGTCTCTTTTTGACGTTTATTTTCGAAGCTTAATTTCGAAGCTTAATTTCGAAGAGTGGCTAGAAACTATAGCAAGCGACATAAGCTAGCAGCATAAGTTAGTGACATAAGTTAACTGCGTAATGGAAGGGTTAGAAGCTGAGGGGAGATAAAAAAGTTTAAGGCTTCCCTGCCTTAAACATGAAACCTAGCACTTAGCACTTAGCACTTAGCACTTAGCACTTAGCACTTAGCACTTAGCACTCAGAACGAGATAAGGCTGTAGTAGGGGGGTTAGAAGTTTTGCTTAAAGAGCGGCTTTCCTTAGATCAAGACTCTGCCTGGACAATGGCTTAGATGAAACCATAGCGATTCGAGGGATCTTGGTGGGGTCTAATTGCAGCTCATCCGGGATAGGCAGCTGGTCACTCCCCATGTAACTAAACCAGGTATTGCGCGAACTCGTCTTGGCTTGGTATAGCGCTATATCGGCAAGATGAACCACCTGCTCCCAGCTTATCCTGTCCGCCTGGGCTGTGGAGAAGGGGTAGGGCGCGGCGCCGACCGAGGCGGTGATCTTTATGGTGCGCTTAGCGTCGAGTTCGATCTCCATCGACTCGATGGCGTGACGGACTTTTTCCGCGAGCTGGTTTATCTCTTGGCGATCGATAAAGCGTGCTACCACCAGAAACTCCTCACCGCCCCAGCGCACCACATAATCATAGTTGCGAAACAGTGTAGTCAGTCGCTGACCCACCTGGCTCAGGACGCGATCGCCGGCCAGATGACCATAGGTGTCATTAATGGGCTTAAAGTGATCGATATCTATGATGAGCGCCAGCAGGTCGGCTTTGCTCGGCGTGCCTTCACCCCTTAGCTGCGTGGCGTCATAGCTGCGGTCGACCCGATTCAGGTCTTGGGCAATCATCTCTTCGATGAAGCGGCGATTCTTAAGGCCGGTCAGGGGGTCTCTGTGACTCATCTCCTGCAGGCGCAGGTTTTCAAGTTGCAGCGCCTGAGTGCGTTCATCGATCGCTTGCTCCAGTCGTGTTCTGGACAGGGTACTGGCCTGTCTGTAGACCCGCTGCATCACCAAGGCGATGGCAATGAGCGGCGCAAGATAGTGAAGCAGCAGATTCGGATAATGGGCTTTGAGCTTGCCCAGCCATGAGGAGGCAATGCCGGCCTGGCGGCTTGGGTCGTACGGCGGTGATGCTGAGGCCTTGGAGTTTTGGGAAAGGCCTACGGAAGCCATGTTAGATTGCGCCGGGGCATACCGGAATGGTTTACCGCTCAGCTCAAGTCTAGGGCTTGCGGTGGCGACCATGCTATAGGGGGCGGCCAACGTACTAGACATGAGGGCGTGAGATGTGAGTGCATAAGGCATGATCATAGGCTGAGCCTGGCTAGCACTCGCCGCGACTTGGCTAGAGACTAGTAGCATTAAGCTACAGGCAAAGCATGTAGTTGTTTTGAGTGTGAGCTGTCGAAAACGCCTAGCCATAACCGGATACCTCTTGTTTGAACGCTAACATCAGTGGGCATTTCATCGGTGAATTTGTAATGAATTTGTTGCTAATAAGTCCGTTTGTTACACTGTGTATTCTTTTGTATATGAATGTATATTATTCAGCAAGGTGGATTTTTGCAATAGCGGTGTGGATTTTTGCGCCAGGGAAGTGGATTTTTGCGATAGCGTAGCGGATTTTAGAGATAGCGTAGTGGATTTTAGAGATAGTGGCTTAAGTCACCCAGAGGAGTAAGAAAAGGGGGATAGCGTGGGGATGGGCATAAACCGTCATGGCAAGATATAGAGCTGGGCGCCGGCTTCTCCCGGACGCCCTTAATTGTATGGCTAATGCTAGCCTTGGCCTATTTGCTGGCGGCGCTGTGACGCGCCAGCAGGTTGGCGGTGATATCCTTCAGGCTAAGGTCTTGATCTTCAAGCAGCACCAGCAGGTGATAGATGAGATCTGAGGCCTCGTTGATCAGCTCCTCCTTGTCATGGGTGGCGGCTGCGAGGGCGGTCTCCAGTCCCTCTTCGCCGACCTTTTGGGCGATCCGTTTGGTGCCGCGCTCGAACAGGTGCGCCGTGTAGCTGCTCTTGGCATCTTGTCCCCTGCGCGAGGCGATGAGATTTGCCAGATTGTCGATAAAGGGATGTGCCTCGCCGTCGGGCCAACAGCTTTCTCGTTCCAGGTGACAGGTGGGGCCATTGGGGATCACCTGCACCAGCAGGCTGTCGTTGTCACAGTCGCTGTCGATGGCAATCAGATCTAGGGTGTTGCCCGAGGTTTCGCCCTTGGTCCACAGGCGCTGCTTGCTGCGACTGAAGAAGGTGACCTTGCCGCTTGCCAGGGTCTGGGCCAGCGCGTCTTGGTTCATATAGCCCAGCATCAACACCTTGCCCGTGAGGTGGTTCTGGACCACGGCGGGCAGCAACCCCTGCTGTTTGTCCCAATCTAAGTTGTTAAAATCTTCTAGGTTTTTCATCTTTATTCCTTGAACAAATTTGCGGCGGTTACAGGCGCATCTGTACACCATTGTCGAGCAGGTATCGCTTAAGCGCCTCTATCTCTATGATCCCTTTGTGAAAGACGCTGGCCGCGAGGGCCGCATCCACACCCGCCTGGGTGAACACCTCGAGGAAGTGTTCCATGGTGCCGGCGCCGCCCGAGGCGATGAGGGGCACGTCGCAGATGGCGCGCACCATGGCGAGTTGCTTGATGTCATAGCCTTGGCGAACGCCATCTTGGTTCATCACGTTCAGCACTATCTCGCCGCAGCCACGTCTCTGCACCTCTTCCACCCAGTCTTGGGTATACCACTGGGTATCTTTGGTGGCGGCCTCGTCACCGGTAAATTGCTTCACCTTGTAGCTGTTGGTATCGGCGTCATAGTAAGAGTCTATGCCTATCACGATACATTGACGGCCGAATTCATCTTGCAGGCGATCGATCAGGCTGGGATCGCTCAGGGCCGGCGAGTTTATCGAGATCTTATCGGCGCCGAACGCCAACTTTTCCCGCGCCTGCTCGATACTCTTGATGCCGCCGGCGACGCAGAAGGGGATATCTATCTGCTCGGCGACGCGGCTGACCCAGCTCTTGTCCACCACTCTGTCGTGGGCGCTGGCGGTGATGTCGTAAAATACCAGCTCGTCGGCGCCCTCTGCGGCGTAACGGGCAGCCAGGGGCACTATGTCACCGACGATCTCATGGTTACGAAACTGAACCCCCTTGACCACCTTACCGTCACGGACATCCAGACAGGGAACTATGCGTTTGGCCAGCATGCGATCGCCTCCTTCACGGTAAAGTTGTTGATGAGTAGGGCCTTGCCTATGATGATGCCGCTGGCGCCGCTATCACGCACGGCGCTCACATCTTCCAGGGTGGCGATGCCGCCCGAGGCCTGCCACTCAATATCGGGATAACGCGCCGCGATCTCCTGATAGAGCTGGGTATTGCTGCCTTGCAGTGTGCCGTCTCGGCTGATGTCGGTAACTAGGGCGTGCTTGAGCCCATAGGGGGCGAAGGTGGCCACCAGAGATTCCAGTGTCTTGCCGCCGCCACTCTGCCAGCCCGACACGGCGACTATCTTCTCGCCCGCCTCGTTGATGTTTACATCCAGTGCCAGGCAGATGGCGTCGCTGCCATAGGTCTCGAGCCAGGATTGCACCAGCTCTGGCTGTTTGACGGCGAGCGAGCCTATCACCACCCGCTTGACGCCGAGATCTAACAGCTCCTTGACCTGGGCCTCGCTGCGAATGCCGCCGCCGACCTGAATATTGGCCTCGAGATTCTCGACCAGTTCACCTATGAGTCGGGTCTGGCGTCTGTCTGGGTCTTTCGCGCCGGTTAGATCGACGATATGCAGCCAGGTCGCACCTTGGGCCTGATAGGCCTGTAGCTGGGCGAGCGGACTCAGTTCGAAGGTGGTCTGCTGGGCATAATCGCCCTGGTAGAGACGCACCACTTGGCCCTCGATGAGATCGATTGCTGGGATGATCATTGGGCGCTCTCCTGTGTAGATTTGTGGTTATCGGCAAAACTGTCGGCATTCATTTTCATAAAGTTTCTTAATATGGTGGCGCCCACCGCGGCGCTTTTTTCCGGGTGGAACTGCACCCCCATGAAGTTGTCTTTTGCGATGGCGGCGCTAAAACCCTCGCCATATTCGCACTTGGCGATGGTGAAATCGCCAAGCGGCGCCCGGTAGCTGTGAACGAAATAGACATAGCTGCCCTCGGCAACCCCGGCAAACAGTGGGTGATTGCCCGGGCTTATCTGATTCCAGCCCATATGGGGTAGCGGCAGGCCCTTTGCGTCCAGCTGCTCTATATTAGTGTCGATCAGCCCAAGGCACTGACAGTTCTTGCTACTATTCCCGTAACTTAAGCCACCGCGCTCCTGTGAGGCCTTGGTCAGCATCTGCATGCCGAGGCAGACGCCAAGCACAGGCTGGGTGAGGGAGCAGATGGTGTCGATAAGCTTCTTGTCCTTCAGCGCCTTCATGGCGGCCCTGGCGGTACCTACGCCCGGCAACACGACTCGGGTGGCTGCTTTTATCTTGTCGATATCGTCACTCACCTCGACGTCGGCGCCGATCCGCTCGAAGGCGTAACGCACCGAGCTTAAGTTGGCGCAGCCGGTATCTATGATAATGGTATCAGGGCTGCTCATAGCACCCCCTTGCTCGATGGCAGGGCGTCACCTTCGACCTTCACCGCCTGGCGCAGGGTACGGCCAAAGACCTTAAACAGGCTCTCCACCTTGTGGTGATCGTTATCGCCCTGGGTCGAGAGGTGCAGGGTGCAGCGAAGGCCATCGGCGAGGGAGCGGAAGAAGTGAGGTACCATCTCAGTGGCCATCTCGCCTACCATCTCGCGCTCGAACTGCCCCTCAAACTTGATGAATGGGCGACCCGAGAGATCCAGCAGGCAGCTGGCACTGGCTTCATCCATGGGGATGCTAAAGCCGAAGCGGGCGATGCCGCGCTTATCCCCAAGGGCCTGTCTGAGGGCATCACCAATGGCCAGCGCCGTGTCTTCCACGCTGTGGTGATCGTCGATTTCAAGATCGCCATCGACGCTGACATCTAGCCTGAAGTTACCGTGGGTGGCGATCTGATCCAGCATGTGGTCGAAGAAACCGATGCCGGTATTGATGCTGCTCTTTAGCTGGCTGTCGAGATCGACAGTGACCTTAATGTCGGTTTCCTTGGTGGTGCGAACCACAGTCGCCACGCGATTACCCCCAAGCAGTTGTTCGGCGATGGCGTCCCAGTTCAAGGTCTCGCGATTGTACTGTATGCCTGTGATGCCCATCGCCTCGGCCAGGCCAAGGTCTGTCTCTCTGTCGCCGATCACCGCCGACTGGGTAAAGTCGACCCGGCCCTCGGTGAGGTAAGCCTTGACTAGGCCCAGCTTAGGTTTGCGGCAGCTACAGTTTTCATCGTCAAAGTGTGGGCAGATGAGCACATCATCGAACTTGACCCCCTGGCTGTTGAAGATCTGCATCATCATATCCTGGGGCGCATCGAAGTCATCCTTGGGGAAGGAGGGGGTGCCCAGACCGTCCTGATTGCTCACCATCACCAGGCGGTAGCCGGCGCCCTGTAGCTTAAGCAGTGCGGGGATCACCTTAGGCTCAAATACCAGCTTGGCCAGGCTATCGACCTGCTTGTCGGTGACCGGCTCCTCGATCAGTGTGCCATCGCGGTCGATAAAGAGGATTTTCTGTTTCATCATGCTTCTACCTTAAATCTGCTTCTATCTTAAATTTGTCGTTATTGTCTGGCTGGGTGCGGATTTACTTCGTTTTGCCATTAGGCCTTGAGTATGGCAAGCAGCGTCTCTGTCTGGTCGTCGCTGGCAAAGCTAAAGCGTATCGCATCGGCAAGGGCCGGGTCTTTGTAGGCCCTGGCGACCACACCCGACTGTTTGAGACGTGCCTGCATCTCACCGATTTTTATCTCATTTGCCTGGTCGAAATAGGCCAGCACGAAGTTGCCATAGGCGGGCAGCACTCTGGCGCCAGCTTCCCGTAGGGCATCGGCGAGTCGTTGGCCATTGGCCTTGAGCTGAGCGACCTGGGTCTGCATTCGGGCTATCCCTTCCTTACTTAGCGCATCTATGGCCAGCTTGGCGACCGGTAGCGGTACGGGATAGGGGGCGATCACCCGCATCACCATCTCGATGACCTCAGGGTTTGCCAGCATGAAGCCGCAGCGGGCACCGGCTAGGGCGAAGGCCTTGGACAGGGTGCGCAGCACCACCAGGTTGTCGTACTTATCCAGCAGGCTTGCCACGCTGTAGTCTGGGCAAAACTCGATATAGGCTTCATCCACCACGACCAAGGTATCTGGCAGGCTGCGGATTACCGCCTCTATGGTGGCCGGGGCGATCACCGTGCCGGTTGGGTTATTGGGATTGCAGATAAACACCAGCTTGGAATCGCCGACCTGACTGCAAAGTGCTTGTGGCAGCTGATACTCATCATCCAGGCGCAGCGCCTTGACGCCGACGTTGAAGGTCTTAGCGCTGATGGCGTACATGCCGTAGGTGGGGCCGAAGCAGGCAATGCTGTCCCGCCCCGGGATACAGAAGGTGCGGATAAGCAGCTCTATGGCTTCATCGGCGCCGCGACTGGTAAGCACCTGTTGATTGCTTACGCCCGCATACTCGGCGTAACGCGTAATAAGCTTGGGCGGCTGGCACTCAGGGTAGCGGTTGAGGCCATCCAGGTCACTGTTGTTAAAGGGCGACTCGTTGGCATTGATCCAAATTTGCCCCTCGCCACCGATGCGCCGCGCCGACTGATAGGGCTCCAGAGTCAGGAGCTCGGGTCTGGCGAGACGCTCGGCGAGCGATGTCGCGTTAACATTCATCTTAGCTTCTACACTCATCTTATTTCTCCTCGCCCGTAAGCGTGGCAAGGCGCACGGCGACGGCATTTCTGTGGGCATCGAGCTGCTCGGCGCTGGCCAGGGTCATCACGCACTCGCCCAGTCTCTGTAGCCCCTGGGCGCTCAGCTCCTGCACGGTGAAGCGGCGGCTAAAGTCGGCCAGAGACAGGCTGGAGACGGCGCGGCTATAGCCATAGGTTGGCAACACGTGATTGGTGCCGCTGGCGTAATCGCCAACTGACTCAGGTGTGTAGGCGCCAAGAAATACCGAGCCGGCGGCGCGGATTTTACTCAGCAGTTCACGGGGCGCGCGGGTCTGAATGATCAGGTGCTCAGGGCCATAGCGGTTAGAGACCTCGGCGGCCTGGGCCATATCCGCAACAATCAGGGTGCGACTGGCGCTCAGGGCCTGCATGGCGATCTCGGCCCTGGGCAGTCTTGCCAGTTGCTCGCCAAGGCTCTGGTTGACCGCGTCTGCCAAGGTTTGGCTGTCGGTGACCAGCATCACCTGAGAGTCGGGGCCGTGCTCGGCTTGAGAGAGGAGATCGGCGGCGATGAAGTCGGGGTTGGCATCGCCATCAGCGATCACAAGCACCTCTGAGGGGCCGGCGGGCATGTCTATGCTGACCACGCAGCGGCTGTCCTGGGCAACTAAGCGCTTGGCCTCGGTGACATAGCGGTTGCCTGGACCGAAGATCTTGTCAACCGCAGGCACAGATTCAGTGCCCAGGGCCAGGGCGGCGATCGCCTGGGCGCCGCCTATCTGATAGATATCTGTGATGCAACAGGCCTTGGCAGCGTAGACGATAGCATCGTCGATCGGTGGCGGGCTGACCAACACCCGCTGCTCACAACCGGCTATCTTGGCCGGCAGGGCTAACATGAGCACGGTAGAGATGAGCGGCGCACTGCCACCGGGAATATAGAGGCCCACCTTTTCGATTGGCTCGCATCGCAGCTCGCAGCGTACTCCGGCTTGGGTCTCAAGGTCGATCCCCTTGAAGGCCTGGGCCTGGTGAAAGGTCTCAATGTTCTGTTTGGCCTGCTCGATAGCTGCCTTGATCTCGGGCGTGACTCGCTCGCTGGCGGCTGCTATCGCCGCATCGCTAAGGCGCAGGGCGTCGAGTTCTACCTTATCGAATTTTTGTGAGAAGGCTTTTAGTGCCGCGTCGCCCTGGCTGGCCACCTGGTCGATGATCGCCTTGACCTGCTGCTCAAGGTTGGCATCGCCAATCAGGGGCGAGCGCGACAGCGCCTCCCGTCTTGCCTGGTCATCGAGCGCCTGCCAGTCGAGGCGCTGCATCTGTGTGGATGTCATGGTGTTTGTCGTCATGGCGTTATCCCATCATCTTTTCGATTGGCATCACCAGGATGGAGCTGGCACCCAGCTGGGTCAGGGCCTCCATGGTATCCCAGAAGAGATCTTCGCTGCTGACTGCGTGGATTGCCACACGATTGGTGTCATCGTTGAGCGGCAGTACGGTCGGGTTCTCGGCGCCTGGCAGTAGGGCGACGATCTGATCCAGTGTTTCGGTCGGGGCGTGTAGCAGGATATATTTGCTCTCCTTGGCGCGCACCACACCGTTGACGCGGGAAAGGATCTTATCGATCAGTGCCTGTTTAGCCTCGCTCTGCTCCTGGGTCGATTGGATGATGCAGGCCATGGAGCGGTAGATCACCTCAGTCTCGTACAGGCCGTTGGCCTCTAACGTGGCGCCAGTTGAGACCAGATCGCAGATACCGTCGGCCAGGCCAGCACGGGGGGCCACCTCTACCGAGCCCTTGAGCATACAGTCGCGATAGCTAATGCCTTTCTCCTGCATGTAGCGACGTAGCAGGTTAGGGTAGGAGGTGGCGATACGCAGCCCCTCGAGCGAGCTGGCGTCTTGATAGCGAAATTCGGTAGGCACCGCCAGCGACAGGCGACAGGCGCCGAAATCCAGTTGGCGCAGCTTGATGCACTCGCTCGGCTTATCCAGGGTTTGACGCTCGATCTGCTCCTCTTCGAGGACGTTCTCGCCTATGATGCCAAGGTCGACCACGCCGTCCATCACCAGGCCGGGAATGTCGTCGTCACGGACCCGTAAAAGGTCGATAGGCATGTTGTCAGAGTGGGCGATGAGGCGTTGTTCGTTAACGTTAAACTTGATGCCGCAGCTCTTGAGCAGCTTCTGGGATTCCTTGGACAGGCGGCCGGACTTTTGAATGGCGATACGTAATCGGTTTGACTCTGACATAGGATGTTTCCTCATTTGTTGATTCAGTAAAATTGTTTAAATCGTTTTAAAACAAAATCTTAAGCTAAAAACTAAAAACCCCCGGAATTCCTTCCAGGGGTCTTAGATCGCTTTTGAATCAACCGCCAGAAGGAAATAGTCCTCCGGCAGTAAGCATCCGAAGGCTACCGCATATGATGGTGATGATGGATAGTATTCAAACGCTGTGTCATGTTCTGTCTTCTCTCGCTTAGTGCGTATCAATGGGCAGTGTCTGCCCTAAGTTGTATTTAAACTAATCAAGTTTTTCGGTGTATGCAAGCGCTAATTTGGGTCGATTGAAAATTATTCAACTAACACTGCAATATCCCCATTGGATCTCAATGATTTCCTGTTTATTTATCGCGGGTGCTTTGTGGCTTGTACTGGGTAAGAAAATCCGCATAATGCCAGCATGTCATTTTAAACATTAACTATCATCAGCCATTCATTGAATAAACGACTGACCCAAGATGTACAGCAGGTATTCGCCCCAGATGGCAGCTTAAGCCGTCATATCAAGGGCTATAGCTGTCGCGTTCAGCAGCAGACGATGGCGACTCGGGTGAGTGAGACCCTGCAAAAGGGCGACAACCTGGTGGTCGAGGCGGGCACGGGCGTGGGCAAGACCTACGCCTATCTGGTGCCGGCACTACTCAGCGGTAAGCAAATCATTGTCAGCACCGGCAGTAAGAACCTGCAGGAGCAGTTGTTTTTCAAAGATCTACCCGCACTGCTCAACATCTTAGGGATCAGGCCAAAAGTGGCTCTGCTTAAGGGGCGCAGTAACTACCTGTGCCAATACCTGATGGAGAAGCAGCTCAGCGGTGTCGAGGTGAACGATGGCAAGATCCTCGACGACCTGCTGCGAATCGATCAGTGGGCCAGCCAGACGGTGGATGGCGACATCGGCAGTCTCTACGCCGTGCCGGAAAACTCCCCGGCGATCCCGCTGGTGGTCAGCAGTAAAGAGTCCTGCATAGGTAAGGCCTGCGATCACTATGAGGCCTGCTTTACCCGCAAGGCCCGCGCCAAGGCACTCGATGCCAAGATCATAGTGGTCAACCATCACCTGTTTTTCGCCGATCGCATCCTAAAAGAGACGGGATTTGCCGAGCTGCTCCCCGACAGCGACGTGGTGATCTTCGATGAGGCGCATCTGCTGCCAGATATCGCCGTGACCTATTTCGGCCAGCAGCTCAGCATCAAGAGCCTCATCCGCCTGCTGGAACGTTTTAACGAACTCTATCGTACTCAGATGGCCGATTCGCCGCAGATTGGCGCTATGACGGCCCGCTGCCATACTCAGCTGATCCATTGGCAGGGACTGCTGTTTGCCAGCGAGGAGCGTGACTGGCGAAGGCTTATCGGCGATAAGGCACTGATGGAGGCGGCTTGGTCGCTGGTCTCCGAGCTGACCGCCTATCGCACCATGTTGCTGGGTTACCTTGGTCGCAATGAGGCGTTCGACGACGGCGTCGAAAAAATCGATGGGCTGCTCAGCAAGTTAACCGTGTTTATTCAATGCGATAACCCTGATAGCGCCTACAGCATAGACTATGGTTATCAGCACCTGACCTTGAGGATCTCGCCCATCAAGGTGGCCAAGGAGTGTCAGTCGCTGTTTAGCCCGGATGTCAGCTGGATCTTTACCTCGGCTACCTTGCAGATCAATCGCGACCTGTCGCTGTTTACCAAGGCGATGGGGCTGGAGAAGGCCAACACGAGTATATTGGACAGTCCCTTCGACTATCGGCGCCAATCTCTGTTCTGTGTGCCGCGCCATCTGGCGTCGGTCACCAGCCAGGAGCGCGCCGCCAGGCAACTGGTGGAGGTGGCGGTGAAGGCGATAAACGCCGCCAAGGGCCGCACCTTCATGTTGTTTACTAGCCATCGCATGCTCAATCTGGTGGCGGTGATGTTACAGGGACGGGTCGATTATCCGCTCCTGGTGCAGGGACAGGCGGGCAAGCAGACGCTTTTGAAGAAGTATCGACAGCTGGGCAACGCCGTGCTGCTGGGCACGGGCGCCTTCTGGGAGGGGGTGGATGTACGCGGTAAGCTGTTGAGCTGCGTCATCATCGACAAGCTGCCCTTCGTCTCGCCGGACGATAACCTCTACAAGGCCAGGGCCGACGGGGTGCAGCGTGAGGGCAAAGATCCCTTCATGACCCTGTCACTTCCCCAGGCGGTGATAGCGCTTAACCAGGGTGTCGGCCGCCTGATTCGCGATGAGAAAGACAGGGGCGTGTTGATCCTGTGCGACAATCGCATCGTCAATCGCCCCTATGGTCAGGCCTTTATCAACTCGCTGCCGCCCATGCATCGCACCCGGGATCTCGACAGGGCGGTGCGTTTCCTGCAATCCATAGACTAGCGTTAAGCCTGCTTAGTGCAGCTTCATCCGTGGGCGCACCACTCGCATCATCTTCTCCACCAACCAGAGGGCGATGGTCTTGGCCAGGCCGTGAATTGCTTTTTGGTGCATGCGGTAGAGGGAGATATACATGAAGCGGGCGATCTTTCCCTCGACAAACATGCTGTCTTTAGTGAGGTTACCCATCAGGCTGCCCACGGTACTAAAGCGTGACAGATTGACCAGGGAGCCGTGATCCACATACTCATACTCGGTGAGACCTAGGCCTCTGAGCTCGTTGAGAATATTGTGCTCGACACACTGGGCCATCTGGTGCGCCGACTGCGCCCTGGGCGGAACGAAGCTGCCATCGGCCTGCTCGCAGGCGCAGCAATCGCCGATCACATAGAGATCGTCGTGCCCCTGGGCCTGCAGGGTAGGACGCACCAGGATCTGATTGGCGCGGTTGAGGTTAAGTCCCTCTATCTGCTTGATAAAATCTGGCGCCTTGACCCCGGCCGCCCACAGCATCAGGTTGGCGGCGATCAACTCGCCGTCTGCAGTGACAAAGCCCTTAGAGCTCGCCTCTTCGATGCGGGTGCTCTGACGTACCGATACGCCCAGTTTAATCAGCTCACGGGTGGCCGAGGCGGCGATACGCTCGGGCAGGGCGGGTAGGATGCGCGGGCCCGCCTCGATCAGTGTGATACTCAGCCTGTCGGCGGTCATCTTGCTCAGGCCATAACTCTTGAGCAGATCGGTCACATGGTAGAGTTCGGCTGAGAGTTCCACCCCAGTCGCGCCGCCGCCGACGATGGCAATATTGAGCTTTTGCTGCTCCTCAGATTGATGCATGCGGGTGAAGCTGTCGAGCAGGGCGTTGTGAAAACGGCTCGCCTGGTGGTGGGAGTCGAGAAAGAAGCAGTGCTCCTTCACGCCCGGGGTGCCAAAGTCGTTGCTGACGCTGCCAACGGCCAGCACTAAGGTGTCGTACTCAAGTTCTCTGGCGGGCAGTAGCGCCTCGCCCTTATCGTTGCTGATGGCGCCAAGCTGCAGCCGTTTGCCTTGAAGGTCCAGCCCGGTGAGTTCCCCCAATTGAAACTGGTAGCCATGTTTAACCGCATGAGCGGAGTAGACCACGCCGTCGAGGTCGGCGTCGAGTGAACCTGTGGCGACCTCATGGAGCAAGGGTTTCCAGATATGAGTGCGGTTCTTGTCTATCAGTAGGATCTCGGCCCGCTGCTTCTTGCCTAGCTTGTGTCCCAGTTGGGTGGCCAGGCCGAGTCCGCCGGCACCGCCGCCCACTATCACGATTCTTGGGATCTTTGCACTCATCGACAACTCCTTCTATTGGGGATTAGGGGCCCGGCGCCGTTTGCGCGTCTGTATCAGTCCGGCGCAGATGATAAGGCCACAGCCCATTAATTGTATCGGGGTGAGGTGCTCGGCAAACAGGCTCCAGCCGAGGATCACCACTGTCACAGGTTCGATATAGGCCAAGGTGCCGAAGGTGGCCGCGGGCAACACCCGTAGCGCCTTGACCGCGAATAAGATCGCCAGAAAGCCGGGAAACACGCCGATCAGCGCCAGCCAGAACCACTGGGTTAAGCTGGGGAGCACGGCTTGATGCAGGGCGAAAGGCAGCAGGCAGAGGGCGCCGAAACTCAGTTGAATAAGCGTGCTCTGGTAGGGGCTGGCACTTGCGGGGCGGCGATTGATTAACATGAAACCGCTGTAGCTCAAGAGAGCCAGCAGGGCAAAGCCATAGCCCTTGAGTTCGGCCGTGCTGCCCGTGAGGCTCTCAAGGCTCGGCAAGATGGCTACGACGCCAATAAGGGCGATGCCTATGGCCAGCAGGTCCTGGCGCCTAAGCCGCTCATGGAAGAGGAAGTGAGCGCCAATGGCACTGACCAGGGGGGCGAGATAGATCAGCATCACCGCATTGGCCATGTTGATGTAACCTATGGATTGCACGTAAAACACCATGAAACCGGCGAGCATAGCACCATTAAACAGATGGCGTTTCCCTGGACGATGGAAGATCTGCCGGGCCTTGCCTGTGGCAAGCATGTAGGCGATGAGGCAGGCGGCGCCGATCAGCAGGCGATAGAAGGTGATGATACTGGCATCGAGGTTGGCGGTGCGCGCCAGTGCGCCGATTGTGCCCATTAAAATGGCCGAGCCTAGTGCCATCATCACGGCCTGGGAGGAGTGGGATGGCGATTGTGACAGAGGTTGGGACTGTGCTCTTGATTGACTCATTACGTCATTAGCCTACATCTGAGTGCGACTCTAGATCCTTGGGTTGAGTGTCTGTGCTAGCTTTCTGTATTTGATTTTGTATTAGGTCATTAGCTTTCGTGCAGATTTAAGTGCCAATTTAAGCTAAGAAGCCGATAAGCGTGAGCCTATCCTATCGGGTTTATCTCAAAGAGAAAACGGATTTTTTGCCCTGGCGTCGATATCAACTCAAGGGGCTATAGGGCCAAAGGGCAAGTGACGTCTAGTCGCTAAAATACCTAGGTTGACCGCTATGGAGCGGGCAATTAAGGCTATACCTAAGCGGGTTTTACGTTATAATCGGCGCCATTCATCCTATGGTTTTGGCGATGAGGGGTTTGCGCAGTTCGATTAGCAGCGCAATGCCATGATATCGCGACAGATTTGGTTCGTTTTTGCATGCCGGAAAATAAAGATTTCTCAGCCCCATTAAGTTTACTCGCCCTGGACACCTGCACAGAGTTTTGTTCGGTCGCCCTGCAATATCAGGGACAGGTGTTTGCCCGTGAGGCCGACGCGCCGCGGGAACACAGCCAACGCCTGCTGCCCATGGTGCAGGAGGTACTGCAGGAGGCGGGGATCGAGCTGAGTAAGGTGGATGTGATCGCCTATGGCCGCGGGCCAGGCAGCTTCACCGGAATCCGTATCTGCACCTCTATGACCCAGGGGCTGGCTTTAGGCCAAGATCTTCCCGTGGTGGGGATCTCAACCCTGGCGGCCATGGCCCAGGCGGCTATCGAGATAAAGGGCGCGACTCAAGTAGCGACCGCCATCGATGCGCGCATGGGTGAGATTTACTACGGCGAGTACCTGTCTGTAGATGGCTTGGCCAGCCTGGTTGGGGAAGAGCGGGTCTGTGCGCCAGAGGAGTTGTCGAGCCAGCTGGCTTTTGATACGCCCCTTGCCGCCTGTGGCACAGGCTTCGATGCCTATCCGGCGCTATTGACCGAGCAGATGAGCCTGGTCGAGGAAGCCAAATTCCCACTCGCGCGCTTTATGTTGCCGCTGGCAGAAGCCGCGGTGAAGGCGGGGCAGGCGACCGATGTGGATCAGCTAAAGCCTGTGTACCTGCGTGATACCGTGACCTGGAAAAAACTGCCCGGTCGCGAGTAATTTGGTGTAGGCTTGAAGCATAATCGCGTAACCAGACTGTTAGGAGAGAAGGGGAAATTACTTTGATGCAAGTTTCGTCATCTAACCTGATACCTGGGCTCTCTTCTGGCGCCTCTGCCATTAGCGATGCTATCGCCCCACAGCAGGATCTGCGGACCAATGTTATCGATGTGACGCCAGTGGGGCCGGCCGTACCTGCTAGAGACGAGATCCAAGTTGCGGCAAATGCTAGTGCCACTAGCGATGCAAATAGCGACGCTACTCAGTTGGTCGAGCGCAAGCAGGAATCCCTCGAAGAGCGGCTCAGCGCCAAGCTTGAATACGATCAACAAACTGGCGGCAGTCGCGGCGCCATAGGCCAATATCTGCTGCACCAACACGCCGCCCAGCGCGATGCCATCTCCCAGATGGTGGGCATAGACACCTATGTCTAGGTTCATGTTTAGTCTCGTAAACAGGGATATGTTTAGTCTTCAATAAAGGAAGATGTTTCGGCGTAGCGCCAGCGTGTCTAAATTGCCGGCCATTAAGGCATCAACAACCTATAGGACGGGTTCTTCAGTATGGCTTTTTCTATCGATTCTCCCTCTTCTCGCTCTGGTATGCCATCTCGCAGCCTCTTCATGGTCGAGTTACTGCTGGCTTTAGTCGTCACCCGCATTCCCTATCTGAGCGTGCCCTTCAAGTGGCTGGAGAGTTATTTTCACGAGGCGTCTCACGCCCTGGCGACCCTGATTAGCGGCGGGATAGTGAGTCATATCGAGCTCTATCCCAATGGCGCCGGTCTGTGCGTGAGCCAGGGGGGCTGGCCTGTGCTGATTGGCTTTGCCGGCTATTTCGGCGCCGCGCTCTGGGGGCTACTCATCTTTCATTTGGCCACCTGGGCCAGGGGGATCCGCGTGAGTTTTAGCTGTCTCGGGCTGGTGGTACTGCTGAGTATCGTGCTCTGGGGGCGGGATCTGCTCACCGTCGCCATCTTGCTGATCCTCGCCTTGCTGTTTCTGCTGCCGTTAAAACTCAGTCATAGTCCACTGCTGACCTTTGCCCTCAGGGTGATGGCGCTGATGGTGATGTTGAACGCGCTAGCCAGCCCGACCGTGCTGCTGGGCATGCCGGGGCGCGGCGATGCGGCCATGCTGGCGGAGCAGACCTGGATCCCGGCCTGGATCTGGGTAGGCATCTGGCTGCTCACCAGTTTAACCATGCTCTGGCTCTGCTGGCGCCGGGTCGATAGTGCCAATCAGCTGAGCGCGCAAAAAGTGTAACCGACTGTATATCTAGTTTAATTTTCGTTATTAGCCTGATAGCTTAGGTGTTTTAGCCTTATCTAATATCTAGGGAGAGAATATGAAAAGTTTAACCTTAGCGGCCTCACTGGCATTAGCCATAGGCGTGGCGGCGCCTAGCCTGGTCAGCCCAAACTATGCCCAGGCTAACGAGACACACCTGGTCAATCAGCAGGTCACAGATGCGCTCACCAATCCACTGAGACAAGCGGCAAACATGGAGCGTGATCAGTATCGTCACCCGGGTGAGACCCTGAGCTTCTTCGGCGTTAAGCCAAGCGATACCCTGGTGGAACTCTGGCCGGGCGGTGGCTGGTACGCCGAGATCCTCGCCCCATACTTGGCGAAAGAGGGTCACTATATCGCCGCGAATTTCGATGCCAACCCGCCAGAGGGCCTAGAGGTGCCGGGCTATCGTATTCGCCTGGGTAAGGCGCTGGACAAGTGGCTCAAGGATCATGGCGATACCTTAGGTCAGGCGTCGAGTATCAGTTTCGATCCCCCAAGGCTTGCGGAACTCGGCGCACCTAACAGCGCAGATGTGGTGCTGACCTTCAGAAATCTGCACAACTGGGCCAAGTCCGGAGTATTGGAGCAGGTGTTCGACTCGGCCTACAAGGTGTTAAAGCCTGGTGGTACCTTTGGCGTGGTGGAGCACAGGGCAAACCCTGGCATGGATCTGAGCACAGGCTACATGGTGCAGGATGAGATGATCGCGCTTGCCGAGAAAGTCGGCTTTACCCTGGTGGCCAGCAGTGAGGTCAATGCTAACCCTAAGGACAGCAAAGATCATCCTAAGGGCGTCTGGACTCTGCCGCCGAGCCTGCGTCTGGGCGATCAGGATAAAGCCAAATATCTTGCCATCGGCGAGAGCGACCGCATGACGCTTAAATTTGTGAAGAAGTCTTAACCATGAGCGATCCGCTAGCCCCTCTGTGTCAGCCCTCAATTGATGGCAATGAAGTGATGCTTTCACTGCCCCATATTCGTCTCTCTGGTCGGCTGTGGGGGGAGGCGGATAAGCCCCTGCTATTGGCGCTTCACGGTTGGCTGGATAATGCCAACAGCTTTGCGCCCTTGGCGGAGCACCTAAGCGAGTATCGACTGCTGGCGATCGATTGGCCCGGTCATGGCGCGTCACAGCACAGGCCCGGTGGCTATCCGCTGCACTGGATAGACTACCTCTATGATCTCGAGCTGCTTATCGATGCCATAGTGCGTCATCAGCCCCTGCATGGCGTGATAGGTCACTCGCTGGGCGGCATAGTGGCCTCGGCCTACAGCGCCGCCTTTGCCGAGAAGGCTAAGCATTGGATCGTTATCGAGGCGCTCGCGCCCCTGTTTGAGGCGCCCGCTAAGAGCAAGTTAAGGCTCAGGCGCAGCTTCGATGCCCATCAGCGGGCCGCCATGAGTCAGCAGACCCCCAAACCTGTGGTGCTGGATGCCGCCGTCAGGGCAAGGCATAAACTCACCGGGCTGGATATGCCCTGGTGTAGGCTAATCCTCGAGCGCAACCTGCAGCTAACAGACGGTCACTACTACTGGCGTAGCGACCCCAGACTCAAGTTAGATTCCCCCATGCGGCTCGATTTTGACCATGTCAGCGGCCTGATGCAGGGCCACGCTGGCAGGGTGCTGGTCATTAGAGGCAAAGAGGGTTATCCCCTGATGGGCTATCACCAGACAGAAAAGGTGTCTGAAGCCCATGACACGGCTGGCGATGAGCTATGCGAAACCGCCGCTTCTTGGTATCAAGATCTCACTCAGGTGACCCTCGAAGGTGACCATCATCTCCATATGGGCAATAGCCTGGAGGTGGCTGCGGCAATTAAGGCATTTTTAGCGTGACAGCCCCTCGGGGAGGGATGGTAAAATTACACTAGGATTTTTACTCTAATTGTGTGATGATGTTCAAAATTAAAACGCCCGTATGATTTTTTGGGTGTTACCTACAATATTTATAAGTCAGTGTTTAGTTTCTGTTTTTGAAACCTTAAGTGAATGACCTCATTCACCTAACTCTGCCTGGGGATTTAGGAGAGACTCGTGGAACAGCTTTGGACGAAAAATTTACCCCATGATGTGCCCGCTATTATCGATGCAAAGCAATACAGCTCGCTGATCGACCTGTTTGAAAGCTCGGTAGCCAAGTATGCCGATCAGCCCGCCTTTGTGAACATGGGCGCGACGCTGACCTATCGAAAACTCGAAGAGCGCAGCCGTGCCTTTGCGGCTTATCTGCAAAACGAACTCAAGCTGCAGAAGGGCGATCGCGTGGCGATCATGATGCCTAACCTGCTGCAGTATCCCATCGCCCTGTTTGGCATATTGCGTGCCGGTATGGTGGTGGTCAACGTGAACCCTCTGTATACCCCAAGAGAGTTGAAGCATCAGCTCAACGACTCGGGTGCCAAGGCGATCGTCGTGGTATCTAACTTTGCCAATACTCTGGAGCAGGTGGTGGATCAGACGCCGGTGAAGAGCGTGATCTTAACCGGTCTTGGCGACTTGCTCAGCGCGCCTAAGCGCACCCTGGTGAACTTTGTGGTGAAGTACATCAAGAAGATGGTGCCTAAGTATCATCTGCCACATGCCATCTCTATGCGTCAGTCGCTCTCTAAGGGACGCCGCCTGCAGTATGTGAAGCCGACTATCAAGGGGGACGATATCGCCTTCTTGCAATACACAGGCGGTACAACCGGTGTGTCTAAGGGCGCTATGTTGACCCATGGTAATATCGTCAGCAACCTGCTGCAGGCCGACGCGGCCTATTCGCCGCTGCTCGCCGATGGTAAGGAGTTTGTGGTTACCGCACTGCCGCTGTATCACATCTTCGCCCTGACGGTGAACTGCCTCTTGTTCCTCCATAAAGGCGCGAACAACCTGCTGATCACTAACCCAAGGGATATCCCGGCCTTCGTGTCTGAGTTGAAGAAGCATCCATTCACGGCACTTACCGGGGTGAACACCTTGTTTAATGCTCTGGTGAGCTCGGAAGAGTTTAAGACCTTGGATTTCTCCAACCTTAAGCTCTCTATCGGTGGCGGTATGGCGGTGCAGCGCGCCGTGGCCGATAAGTGGCAGGGGATCACCAAGACACGTCTGCTGGAAGGTTACGGCCTGACCGAAGCATCGCCGCTGCTGACCTGTTGCCCCTATAACCTGGAGGGCTACAACGGCTCTATTGGTTTCCCGGTCGCCAATACCGACATGCAGGTGCGCGACGAAGAGGGCAATGTGCTGCCTCAGGGCGAGACCGGCGAGCTCTTTGCCAAGGGCCCTCAGGTGATGAAAGGCTATTGGCAGCGCCCGGAAGAGACGGCCAAGGTGATCGATAAGGATGGCTACCTGGCCACCGGCGATATCGGTTACATGGATGAGCAAGGCTTCTTCTTTATCGTGGATCGCAAGAAGGATATGATCTTGGTCTCTGGCTTTAACGTCTTCCCCAACGAGGTGGAAGAGGTGGTTGCCCTGCATCCTAAGGTGCTGGAAGTGGCCGCAGTCGGCGTTCCCCATGAGGTGAGCGGCGAGTTGGTGAAGGTATTTGTGGTACCAAAAGACAAATCTTTGACCGAAGAGCAGGTGATCAAGCATTGTCGTCATCATTTGACGGGATATAAAATTCCTAAGCTGGTAGAATTCAGGGATGAGCTACCTAAGAGCAACGTGGGCAAGATCTTACGCCGCGAGTTGCGTGACGAAGCCAAATCGGCCTAGTTATATAGGAAACCACCCGTTGTAGGTGACTCAAAGCCGGCATTATGCCGGCTTTTGTGTTCACCGAGCCATAGCATTTGGAGATGAGATTTGACCTTTCAATATGTAGAGGATGACGCCAGCCTAACAGAGCTGGTGGCTAAGTATCGTCAGGCTAAGGTCCTGATGTTGGATACCGAATTCGTTCGCACCCGCACCTATTACGCCAAGCTGGGACTGATCCAGGTTTATGACGGCGAGACCCTGGCGCTGATCGATCCTGTTGCGGTAAGCGATCTCTCTGCATTTTGGGCCCTGCTGGAGCGCGACGATATGATTAGCGTGCTGCACTCTTGCAGCGAAGATCTCGAAGTCTTGGCCCGTTACGGTCGCTGTCAGCCTAAGGTGCTGTTCGACAGCCAGATCGCCGCCGCCTTCTGTGGCTGGGGTCATGGCATGGGCTACGCCAAGCTGGTGGAGCACTGCCTGGGCGTGCAGCTGGATAAGGGCGAGTCGCGCACCGACTGGATGAAACGTCCGCTCAGCGATGCTCAGCTGCAGTATGCGGCTAACGATGTGGATTATCTCTATCGGCTCTATCCTCAGCTGCTAGAAAAGCTGCAAGAGTCTGGCAGAATGCCTTGGCTGCTCGAAGAGGGCGAGCGCATGACCCAGGGGCGTCTTGAGAGCCCGGATGGTGACACCGCCTACCTCAAGGTGAAGAACGCCTTCCAGCTAAGCCCTAAACAACTGGCCTATCTGAAGGTGCTGGCCAAGTGGCGCCTGCAAAAAGCGCTGGACCGAGACTTGGCCCTGGGCTTCGTTATCAAAGATCACGCGCTGCTGGCGCTGGCCAAGAAGCAGCCCAAGAGTACAGGCGAGATCTTCAGGATGACAGAGCTGACCGAGCAGGAGAAGCGCCTGCATGCCAAGGCAATCATCGCCGAGATGGCCAAGGCGGATCTGGATAACCTGCCCGAGGCTATCGACGTGATCGCCCTGAAACCCGGCTACAAGTCGGCCTTTAAGGCGATCAAACAGGCGCTGACCCAGGTGGCGGAAACCAATGAGGTGCCGATGGAGCTGCTTGGCTCTAAGCGTCATATTCATGAGTACCTTCAATGGCGCTGGAACGATGGTCAGGGCGAGATGCCCTTAGTATTACAGGGCTGGCGCGGTGAGCTGAGTAAGGACGCCTTGGCCGAGATCAGCTGTTAAGGCTGGATTATTTAAGTTGCTATTAGCCAAACGGCGCCCATGAAAAAGCCCTCAATTGAGGGCTTTTCTGTATGCATATTCTGGCTATTGAGTAAGACCTGCTCGTCGCCTAAGGCTTTTCCGGCAGGGTCACGTTCAGTTCCAGTACCGACAGGTTGTCGTCGTTCTGATCCAGCTGCACCGATACCTGATCGCTGTCTATCTGCACATACTTGCGGATCACCTCGATGATCTCCTGCTTCATCGCCGGAAAGTAGTCTGGCGCATCACGCTCGCCGCGCTGATGGGCGACGATGATCTGCAATCTCTCCTTGGCGGTGGTTGCGGTCGTAGGCTCTTTTTTCGCTCTGAAGTAATCGAGTAAAGACATAATTAGCTACCAAATATCCTTTTCAAGAATCCTTTTTTCTCTTCGGTGACGAAACGCATCTCTACGTCTTCACCCGTTAGTCGTGCCACGGCGTCGCTGTATGCCTTACCGGCATCGCTCTCTTGGTCGATGATCACAGGTACGCCCGAGTTAGAGGCCTTGAGTACGGCTTGTGACTCGGGGATCACCCCAAGTAGCGGAATGGCCAAGATCTCTTCCACGTCGGCTACGCTCAGCATCTCGCCGGTGGCGACGCGGGTAGGGGAGTAACGGGTCAGTAGCAGCAGCTCCTTGACCGGCTCCAGGCCCTCTTCGGCGCGCTTAGACTTGCTCTGCAACATGCCCAGGATACGGTCAGAGTCGCGTACCGAGCTCACCTCAGGGTTGGTGGTGACGATCGCCGTGTCGGCAAAATAGAGGGCCATCATGGCGCCTGTTTCGATACCCGCAGGTGAGTCGCAGATGATGTATTCGAAATCTTGTTTAAGCTCGTCCAGTACGCGGCCCACGCCCTCTTTGGTCAGGGCGTCTTTGTCACGGGTCTGAGAGGCGGGCAGCACGAACAGGTTGCTGGTGCGCTTGTCTTTGATCAGCGCCTGATTCAGGTTGGCTTCGCCGTTGATCACATTGACGAAGTCGTACACCACGCGACGCTCGCACCCCATGATGAGGTCCAGATTACGCAGGCCGATATCGAAATCGACTACCACGGTTTTATGTCCTTTCAATGCCAGGCCGGTGGCAATGGCCGCACTCGAAGTGGTCTTGCCCACTCCACCCTTACCTGAGGTGACAACAATAATTTGTGCCATGTTTGTTTCTGTCCTTTTCAATTTCTATAGCGATAGTGCTTCGACGGTAAGGCTGTCGCCGTCAAGCCTGATGCAACCGCTCTTGATCGAGGCATGTGCCTGTAGATTCTCGGTTAACCAATATTGCCCGGCGATGGAGACCAGCTCGGCATCGATATTCTGGGCGATGATCACGGCATTCTTGTCGCCATTGGCACCCGCCATGGCCTTGCCTCTAAGACTACCGTATATGTGTATGCTGCCATCTGCAATCACTTCTGCGCCATTACCCACGGCGCCTATGATGATGAGATCGCCATTTTGCGCGTAAATCTGCTGCCCGGAGCGAATGTTCTGCTTCACTATCTTGGTGGTTTTCGGCAGCTGCGGCTGGGTCTGACTCTGTTTGCCAGACTTGATCAGCGCAAGCCCCAAGGCCTTGGCCTGATTAGCGATAGCACTCGGCGCGCCGGTGATCCCCACAATCACCAACTGCCTGGAGATCAAGAGATCTTTGAGGCCGGCGAGGTTGTAATCGGGGTCTGAGATGGCGCTGAGGTTGACCACCAGGGGCGCACCAAGAAAAAACTGCGGCGCGATGGCCAGTTTATCGTCGAGTTCGCGGGCAATTCCGTCGAGATCTGCATCATTAATATGCAGCACTGAAAGCGTAAATGAAGAGCCTTTTAATTCGAGGCTAGGTTTCTGCATTCCTAAACTTGCTCTTGATAAAATTAACCGGCTCGCGCCGGCTAGATATTATTATAATCCTTGCGCTCCATGTTATAGTGTGCGCAATTTGCTGGCAAGTTGAATAAACTGGAAATTTCACCCTATATGATCTGTGCTGTATATAAGAGTCGCTTAAAACCCGATAGCTATCTTTTTGTGGAGAAACGTAACGATTTCGAGCGTGTGCCCGAGCCTCTGATGAAGATGTTTGGCACGCCAGAACTGGTGATGTTGCTGCCGCTAAACAAACGGGAACAGTTAGCCCTTGCCGATATAGAAAAAGTAAAAGTTGAACTAGCCGAGAAGGGGTATTATCTTCAATTACCACCACCGCCGGTTAACCTACTCGAAGAGTACAAGAAAGAGATAGGTTATAGCAGAGACTAGTTACCGATAGGAAAGTGCATGTTTTTGAAGAATGTTTTGCTAAGTGCTCTACTTGCAAATGGCTTGCTTTTGGCCAGCCCCTTGCAAGCCCAAGAGTCAGCGCTCAGTTATGATCAATATCTCTCTGAGTTAAAGCAGCAAGCAGTCGAGCAGGGGATCGCCCAAGGCACCATAGACGCGGTTTTCGATCAGATAAAGCTGTTCAAGAAGGCGGTGGTTAACGAACCCGCCGCCAATGGCCCGCAAAATGGTCCGCAAAATCTGGAAACCTATCTCCCAGAGCGGGTGAGCGAAGCCCTGGTAGAGCAGGCGAGAAGCCTTTATCGCGACAACAAGGCGCTTTTCGACCGTCTCGGTAAGGAATATGGCGTCCAGCCAAGGTTTGTACTGGCCTACTGGGGCATAGCCTCGGCATTCGATGCCAGCGACTATCCGGCCCTGACGGTGATCGCCTCCAACGCCTATCATGGCGAAGGCCAGGATGCGGCGTTTCTCGCGGCGCTCAAGCTGATGGAGCGTGACCAGCTCAGCTTCGACAGTCTCAAGAGCGATGCCACCGGCCTGATGGGCTACCCCCACTTTACCCCCAAGCAGCTGGCCAAATACGGCAAAGATGGTAATGGCGACGGTAAGGTGGATATCTGGCAAAACCTCGCCGATGCCTTCGCCACCACGGCAAATTATCTCAAGCAGCTCGGCTGGGATTATGATGGCACCTGGGGACGCCAGGTGAAATCCCCTAGCGAACTGCCCAAGGATCTGGTGGGGCTCGAGGTACACAAAGGCTTTGATCAGTGGCAGGCGCTCGGCGTAAGGCGCTTCAATGGCAGCGACCTGCCGTCACGCAAAGATATGCAGGTGTCGCTGATTAGGCCCGATGGCAAAGGCGGTCGCAGCTATCTGGTGTATGACAACTACCGGGTGCTGAGACAGACACAGGCGTCGGATCATCTGACCCTGGCTGTGACCTACCTGTCAGAAAGAATTAAGTATCCTGAGATAAAATAGGCTACTCGAGACGCTTAGCCGGTTTAAGCTGGCTCGGCGCCTAAGCACTCCGCCAACTCCTGGTCATTGAAATATATGGCCTTTAAAAGAGTTGGCCCTTGAAAGAATTGTAAAGATGTCGTTTTGGAAAGAGAAAACCCTCGCAGAGTTGAGTGCCCAGGAATGGGAATCGCTGTGCGATGGCTGTGGTAAGTGTTGCCTCAACAAGATCATCGACGATGAAACCGATGAGCTCTACTACACCAACGCCGCCTGTAAGCTGCTCGATGCAAAGGCGTGTAATTGCATGCACTATGAGCAGCGTTTTACCTTCGTCCCCAGCTGCACTAAGGTGACGGTGGATAACATCGCCGAGCTCACCTGGCTGCCAGACAGCTGCGCCTACCGCCGCCTGTATCAGGGCAGGGACCTGCCGAGCTGGCATCCGCTGTTAACCGGCGACAAGACCAAGATGCATGAGTTGGGGATGTCGACCCGCAACAAGATAGTGAATGAGAACAAGGTTAGGTACCTTGAGGATCATATCGTGTTGTGGCCGCTCAAAGATTGCGACTAGTTCTTCACTTAACTCGTGAAAAGTGGTTTTAGTCTTCTTTGATTGACATCACTTAGCTGTAGCGTTAACCGTTAATGTTACTTATTGCCTGCGGCAGGCTCTTCGTGCAGGTGCCGCTGCGGCACGCTGTAAACCCCTCCCTGGGCGCTCTACGACAGCATCCCTGCTGTCGAAGGCCTCAGCCGCACCTGCACCAAGTTAATTGTCTCTTCGATTTAACCTTTCTGGTATCGGATAATGTTTGGGCCTGAGCGTCTAGCTACGTTTTGTATTTGGAAGGGCACCTAGAATCATCACTTCATGGTGGATCAATTGCCTCCGGCAGGCTTATGTGCAGATACATCTGCTACACGCCGACTCTTTGTTTTAAAGGGAGTCATCCTTGGAGGCTCGACGATGGCATCTCTGCCATCGACGTCTGCAGATGCATCTACACTCGGTGTTTAATGTCTCTTCGATTTAGCGTCATTGGGCGGGTATTGAGACAAGTTATTCTTTTTAAGAAAAAAACGTACAAAAATGTGACGGAACTTGTTGATTGTTACCTGACCAATAGCTTAATGTGTAACCAATCAAGGACAGAGCTAGGCCAATTCGAATCAAACATCGACTACGCCATTCAGGGAATGAAAAAGCCAACCAATATGCTTCAATCTAATCCCTCAAAAGTTAACTCTGACCCCATTTATTTGCATGCTTGGACTCCTACCTTGCAAGGTATCACTAATAAGTTGTTAGGCTAAAAACCAAAACACAAGGAGTAGAAAAATGGCTGAGAATCATCAAATAAAATGTATCAACAAAACCAATCGTCAAAGTGCCCATGAGCGTATTAGCCATGTTGGTGGTACTAACGGTGATGGAAGTCGTTGGAAACTAACTTTAGATCGAGCTATAGAAGGAATCGAGTCCGGTAAGTGGAAATTCTATGTGAGTGTAAACGGCCAATCAGTTTGGGTTGTCGTTTCAACCAGCGCAGCTGGAAATAAATACTTAAAAACGCAAAATGACGGCGAACAACCAAATAACTTGCTTAGTTTACCTGAATGCCCTTAAAGCCAGAGATTTCTCAATGACTTATAGAACTTTTACTAAACTTCAATGTAATTGTGGTCATGTTGGTCAAATTGTCGAAAGCGAGAACGACCAGCCATACTCTAAAGAGTGGTCGAAAACCAGCCTCAGAGATCTCGATGGAAAGGGGCAATATTCGGGCGCTCATCACCTTGTGGCAAAAATGAGACCGTCCTGCCCCATATGTGGTCGCTCATTAACACCTGAGCACATCGTCAATGAATAAGCCTAACAAACGGCAGCAATCGCTCCCTACGGGAGCTGGGACAGCCAAAACGCTGCGCTTATTTGTCTGCCCTTGTGCCGGGCGTTAGCCTCATAAAGAAATATTCGTTATGAAAAAAGAAGATGGCAATCCTCATTCTCCAATTTGGCTTATTGGAGACTCAGAACCGCATAAATTAGCGTCGATACTCGAATTTCCTTTAGATTCAAGGCATCCGACAAGACATAACATTTGGACACCAATTCTTGATCAAATTCAAGAGGTTGTATTTACTCAAAAATTAAACAGATTATCTCAAAATGCTTTTTACATAAGAAATGCTGTATCCAATTCAGAGTTAAAGAAAAACCTTACTAGCAGCTCGAAAAACTTAGATCGTGAAATAAATGAGCTTAATGAGCTTTTTAATCGCTACAAACCAAAACTAATTTTTAGCTTTGGTTCATTTTCATTCGAATTTTGCAGGCGAGCATTAAATGAAACCGTTAAACATGCACCATCATATTGGTCAGTTGAACGATTGAATAATGAGTTTACTGCGAGAATCGCATCTACAACATCATTAATCCCTCTATTACATGCTGTGATTGCAAGAGGTCAATTTATGCTTTGCCATCAAACATTCTCTGGTAATACTGGTAACTATTTTTCACATACAGGTTCATTGCTAGCAGAAAGAATTCTTTATGAATGCGGCGATAGAAGTGACGTGTGGATGCATAACGCTAATAAATAATTGGTGTGGGACAGCACGCTGCCCCACAATTAGAAGTTAATTGGAAGGGGCATGTACAAGCTTCTAGCCTAACCGAAAACGACATATCTTGGGCAGCGAGAATAAATGGGGGCAGAGTAAGCTTTTTAAGAGAGTTGATTGGCACATGATTCTTGTTGAATTTTGTGTTCATCGTGCGATGGGGTAGGCTGGGTAGTAGCGTTGCTTACGCTGAATACGGTGTTATATGGAAATCGAGTTATGGAGAAGTCGATGAGGATAGAGAAATGGAAGCAAGTACGTGCCAAGGGCAAAGCTAGGTTTATCTGGATGAATGGCTTTCTACTTTGGGGCGTTTCTACTGCAGTGCTATGGTCAATTTTGATGCAGGTCTTTCAGCCACAAGAACCTATTTGGGTTAGACCGCTTGTCGCTATTATCGTTTTTCCCGTTGGCGGTTTAATTTGGACCAATTGGCTTTGGTACTTCTCAGAGCGCAAGTATCGTAAAAAGGCATAATAAGCCAATTAAAGCTGGAATTATAAATCTTGGCTCAATTTTTGCTCAATTTGGCTTTGCTAAACAGTATAGCCAAGTATTATCAGCCCATTATTGTGGTATTAGCCACTACTTAATTAACTAGAACTAAGGAGGGTTCTAATGAAAAATATTTTTGCTCTATTGTGTTGTATAGTTTTCTATTCTCCTCAGTTAAAAGCTGATGAATCTTGGGATTTCATCCAAATTTCCTGTAATAAAGATTTGTCATACTTTTCTCTTAATACGTTTCAGGTATGGAACCCTAGCTATGAAGGCATGGAAAAGGATTCAAAAATTGTAACGGCACATGAGCTACAAAAAAGTCCTTTTATATGCGATTTAACAAAAGACGTTACTGTTGAAGTAAAAGGCTACTGTAAGTCTGGAGCTGGAGAGTGTGCTCCCGGTTTTGGACCTGCTGCAGAAGGTTTTGCTGTGTTTATAAATGGTAAAATATGGCCTTTAAAGTCTGGATACCCACCCTCAAAGAAAGAATATCTAGGATGGATTGAATACACCCAGTACAGAAATTGGTCTGTATCAAACAACATTGGGCTTACGGTCAAAACATACGATAATGGAAAAGGCTATGTGATTAATGCACGGCATTGCAGAATAGAAGATAAAGTGGCACCAATGTACTCTGATATAGATACCGATAAAATGGAGTATGAAAGTTTAAAGTCGTATTGTGCAAGGTACAGATTTTCATCTTAATGATTTGGTTACAAAACAAGTATTTAAAAGTGAAGCCAACAGGTGGAATTTTTGTCTCCGTGTTAGGGTTTGTGCTTATCGTAGATGACTTAGGCTAGGGGGTATCATTACTCACACTGAATGTGGCGTTTAGCCTATTTATCTTAGTTTTCACACATCCTAGCTCCCTATTCTTAAGAAGGGGCTTGTACCTCTAATCTCTGTCTTATCTTCTTTTCATTACCAATGCCGCCAAATCGAAGAGACGTTAGATACCCAGTGTAGATGCATCTGCGGACGTCGATGGCAGGGATGCCATCGTCGAGCCTCCAAGGATGGATTTACGGCGTGTAGCAGATGTATCTGCACATAAGCGAGCCGCAGGCTATTAACTAGATTGAAGGAGTGATTTTCACATATCAATTCAATAGGATTTAAGGTAGATGTGTGAACAAGCGACTTTCGTGGCTAGGCGATAGCTAGCCACAAAAAACGCCCATTAAGGGCGTTTCTTAAAAGCGATAACCTAAACGCAATTAGGCTTTCTTAGTCGGCATTAGTGCCGGAACAATAAACACCACCAGGGCAATCAGGTAGGTGCTGAAGGCCACCACCATCCACTGTGACATAGTGATGCCAAACATCTCCCAGGGGATGTCGGTGCACATGCCGGTGGGCAGGAAGACTGACGGGAACCATTCGTGTAGCGGCATCCATTCTGGAAATTCCGGCAGGAAGGAGCAGGTGGAGAAAGGTGATGGGTTGGTCTGCATCTCGACCAGTTCAAGTGCCAGCTTGAGGCCCCAGGCGGCGCTAACGCCCCAGAGGAGTACGCCGAGGAAACGCAGCAGGCGGAATTGATGGCCAACCACGCCAATGAGGCCGGCGGTGAGTACGCCGAGCACCGCTAAGCGCTGATAGATACACATGACACAGGGGTCGAGTTTCATCACGTGTTGAAAGAAGAGGGCACAAGCTTCCAGGCCTACGGCTGTGAGTAGCAGTAGAGTCCAGGCTAAACGAGACTGTGCAAATCGGGTCAGGGCACTCAACGATATTCTCCTATAAAAAAACGCCTCTAACTGCTAGAGGCGTTTTTAAGACTTTACGAAACTAGATAAGTTCAGTCAATCAACAAATTAGTGTCCGGTGACTGCGCCTTTGGCCGCTTCCGCCACCGAGTGGTGGATCAGCAAATGGGAATCGTAGAAGTATTGGGTCATCTCGCCCAGGAATCCTGTCTCGATGGCCAGGATGCCCACGATAGACAATACGATAGTGTAGGGCAGCGCCATCCACACCATGCGACCGTAGGAGAGTCTGATCAATGGGGCAATCGCCGAGGTCAGCAGGAACAGGAAGGCTGCCTGACCGTTAGGGGTTGCCACAGATGGCAGGTTGGTACCCGTGTTGATGGCAACCGCCAGCAGGTCGAACTGGTCGCGGGTGATCTGGCCATCTAACAGCGCGGCTTTCACCTCGTTGATATAGACAGTACCCACAAACACGTTATCACTCACCATAGAGAGCAGGCCGTTGGCGATATAGAAGATCACCAGCTGGGTGTTACCCTCGTAGCTCAGTGCCCACTGGATCACAGGGGCGAACAGTTGCTGGTCGATAATCACGCCCACGATGGCGAAGAAGACCGCCAGCAGCGCGGTGAAGGGCAGTGCCTCTTCGAAGGCCTTGCCCAGGGCGTGCTCGTTGGTGACGCCGTTAAAGGCGGTGGTCAGGATGATAACCGACAGACCGATAAGACCCACAGAGGCTAGGTGGAAGGCTAGGCCGACGATCAGCCATACACCCACAAACGCCTGGATAACCAGCTTGATCTTGTCATGCTTGGTGCGGTGCGCATCTTCATAGGAGGCGTAATCGGACAGGATCTTATGTACCGCCTCTGGCAGCTGTTGGCCATAGCCAAACCACTTAAACTTTTCCACCAGGAAACAGGTGGCGATACCCGAGATGAACACAGGCACTGTGACCGGGCCCATGCGCAGGGCAAACTCACCGAACTGCCAGTTGGCCTGGGCGGCGATGATCAGGTTTTGCGGCTCACCCACCATGGTGCACACACCACCCAATGCGGTACCAATACCGGCATGCATCAGCAGGTTACGCAGGAAGCCACGAAACGCCTCCAGCTCATCTTCACACAGGGGATGGCCTTCACCGTGACTATCTGAGGTGTGGTCGTGATCGTCGGTAAAACTCTTGCCTGAGGCTACCTTGTGGTAGATGGAGTAGAAACCTACGGCCACGGCGATGATCACGGCGATTACCGTCAGCGCATCGAGGAAGGCAGACAGGAAGGCGGAGGCGATACAGAACATCAAGGAGACCACTACCTTAGAGCGGATCTTGGTGATCATCTTGGTGAACACGAACAGCAGCAGCTGTTTCATGAAGTAGATGCCGGCCACCATGAAGATCAATAGCAGCAGTACTTCCAGGTTGGCTTCTATCTCATGCAGCACCTGACTGGGCGAGGTCATGCCTATGATGACGGCTTCGATGGCCAGCAGACCACCGGGTTGTAGGGGATAACATTTCAGCGCCATTGCCAGCGTGAAGATGAACTCGACTACCAGTAACCATCCGGCGACGAATGGGTTGAGGTAGAAGACGATCGGGTTGATCACTAAGAATGATAAAATTGCGATTTTGAACCACTTAGGAGAATTTCCTAAGAAATTGTCAATAAACGCCTGACTCATGGTCACAGGCATGGCATCCTCTCATCTATATAATTATTTTTTGACAGAAAGTTAACGAACTGTCCGCTGTTCAATTCAGTGTATCCTAATGATATGTAGAATTTAATACCTTTATGGTCCCCATTGCCCAAAAACAGACATTAACTGCAATCTATATCACAAGCTTGTTGATGTGGTGTGTATTTTGCTCATTAATGAGATCTGAGTCCTTGATCTTATCCAGTAATGTTACGGATTAGGTTTCCATTTTTTACCGCTCTGGTATGATCAGTTCCCAAGATAACTTTGAATAAATTGGAATAGTGGCCTGATGACAACTGTCCCCCAAGTACCTGTAGCGCCTAAAGACAAAGATATTATTGAAGCGAAAGGTCCTGCGAGCTTTGCCGAAAAGTATATTGTTCGTTCGATTTGGGAGGGAAAGTTTCCACCCGGTTCCATTCTACCCGCCGAGCGTGAACTGTCTGAACTGATCGGCGTGACACGTACTACGCTGCGTGAAGTGCTGCAGCGCCTGGCCCGCGACGGCTGGTTGACCATTCAACACGGTAAGCCAACACGAGTTAACGATATCTGGGAAACCTCGGGTCTGAACGTGCTGGAAACCATCGCCGATCTTAACCCTGCCGGTGAACCTGTGCTGCTGGAGCAGCTGCTATCTGCCCGCACCAACATCAGCGCCATCTATTTTAAGGGCGCCGTGCGTTACAACCCAGACAAGGTGCTTGAGGCGTTAGCGCCACTGGCCACCCTGAAAGATGATGCCAAGGCCTTTATCGAGTTTGATTACCAGTTGCATCACACCCTGGCGTACCACTCGGGTAATCCTTTGTATGTGTTGATCCTCAACGGCTTCAAGGGCCTCTATAGCCGCGTGGGTGAAGAGTACTTTGCCATCGAGAAGGCGCGCGAGCTGGCGCTGGACTTCTACCAGGCGCTCGAAGCCCTGGCCAAAGATCATAACCACAACGACGTACCTGTATTGATGCGCAGCTATGGCATCAACAGCGGTAAGGTGTGGCAGCGTTACAAGGCCAACCTGATGCAGTCGGCCGAGGCGAGCAAGGCTTAAGCGCCAGCCGCAACACCCTTTGATAAAAAAAGCCGCTCATTGAAGCGGCTTTTTTTATGGCGTCTTTTTATCTGGTAGTTTTTCGCGGCGCTAATCGATGTCGAAGTTGTAGTAGATATCCAGGGTCTTGGAGATGGTACCCGAGACGCTCTCCAGATAGAGCTGAGACATCAGGTAGTAGCGCACCGTCATCTCATAGCCTGGGTTGAACACCCCCACACCATATTTGACCATGAGATCTTCGCCGATGAAGCCGCTGATGGCGACCTTGCCTTCGTCGTTGGCGTCGAACTGCACGTTGGAGATGCCGAACTTCTCTATGATGCCGGAGGCGGAGCTGCCGAGATTGCTAAAGGCGTTATCTCCCAGCTGATTGCCCAGGGTGAGGGCGGCGCCCATCATCAGGGCATTGTTCTGATCTGAGCTCGAGTTATTCAGCCCAGTGCCCTTGATGATGTAGGAGAGGATCTCCGCCTGCTCCTTGGCGGGATTGGAGAAGAGGGTGACCACAGGTTTTAGCGGCGTGCCCGTAATGCGCACCCCGGCGACCACATCTTCATCCTTGATCTCGCGGATCGCCTCGATATTCAGGTTAGGCACCGCCATGGGGCCGATAAATTGCACCTCGCCCGCCTTGATCGACAGTGTTTGACCCATAAATTTGTAGTTACCGTTAACCACCTTGATGTCGCCATAGAGCAGCGGCGGCTTAAAGGCGGCTTGGCGCAGCTCCAGGGTACCGACTAGCATGCCTCGCAGCCCCATGCCGTCTATGGTGAGCTTGTCGCCTACCTTGACCGCTATCTGGCTGGTGACGGCGATGGGATCTTTTACCTGGCCTTGGCTGGCCAGGCTGTCGTTGAACACCACATCGCTGGACTCGGCCACGCCGCCCTCGGGCAGCTGGACGATTTTGATATGCCCAGATGGCACATCCAGCTTGCCGCGAATATCCAGGTGCTTATCGCTAAAGCTGATGTCGAGATCCGGTGACACATCCAGTATCGCCAGCGGCGGCTGAATGATCGCCAGCTTGTCGCCGCTAAAGTTAAGATCCCCCTTGAGTCCCTCTTGCCAGCCGATCACGCCATCTAGGCCAGCCTTGCCATCGCCCATGGTCCACTGACCCTTCACCTGACCCGTCTGCCCCAGCAGGGTGAGTTTGAGGTTGATGTTATCCAGCAGGGTCGGGTTGGCGGCGGCCGCCAGTTGGCCGTCGATGAGATCTACTGTGCCGCTGAGATCAGGCTCGCTCAGCGTACCGCCCAAGATGATGGCGCTGGAGACCTTACCGTCGAGCACCTCAAGCTGGGGCGTAAAGTCGGCCAGGGCATGCAGGTCGATATCTTTGAGATCTATCTTGCCGCTCAGCCTGTGCTCTGGGTCGGTACTTATGGTGAGTTGACTGTCTATCTTGGCAAAACGCTCAGATTCCAGCTGAGTATCGATGGCAAGTTGTAGCTCATCCAGGCGAGCCTTGAGGTTGAGGTAATGGTATTGGGCCTCGATATGGCGCTTGGTGGTGGTGAGATCAAACTGTCCCGGCGCCATGGCCAGTGTCAGCTGACCCGTGGGCTTGGCGCCCTTGGCCCATTGCAGCTCGCCATCGAGCTGAGTCGGTCCCTTCCATTTGAGGTTTTCCGGCAGCACGGGTGCCAGCAGGGCGCCGAGATCGCCGGCAAATTGCAATCGGGTATCGCCCTTGTCGCCAAGCTCGGCTGTGTCGGTGAGGCACAGGCTGGCGGCATCATGGCGCCAACAGAAGGGGGAGATCTCGCCCTTGGCGTGCTTGTTGTCCCAATAGAGGTCGAAGGGTTCATCCAGCGCCATGGCGCCGAGGCGAGAATTGAGGCTGATGCGCTTTATCTTGGCGTCGAAGCGCTGGGTTTTCTCGTCGAAGGTGGAGGCGATAGAGGTGTTGAGCTGCAGGTTACCATAGGTCTGCAGGCCCAGTTTCTGTTTGGCGATATCCCCCTTGAAGCCCAAGGTGAGGTCGCTCAGTGCCATGCCTTGCCCCTTGATACCCGTAGATTTTAGTGACAGGGCAAATTGGTGCGCATCCTGGGGGCGGTAGAAGGCGATGAGCTTAGCCTTGTCTACCGTGATATCGGCGTACTTAAACTCTATGGTGTCGGCGTTGATGGCCACTTCCGGGTGCTCGTCATCGCCCGAGACATTGATCACCGCCTTGATGGCGCCGCTGGCGCTCGGATCCCACAGGCTCAGGGCAGGCACGCTCAGCTGGCCATCTAGCGCCCAGGCATCATCGACCCGTCCGGAGAGGGTGAGCTGTGACTCAAGGGCGTCGAGCTGCAGATGCTCGGCGTTAAGCTGGAACTTATCGTTTAGGGAGATATCCCCCTGGAGCCTCAGTGGATATTGATCCACCTGGCCTTGGAGATCCGCCTGGCTGATGCCTACTGACCACTGCTTGTCGCTAAAGCGTCCCTGGCTATGCAGGCTGCCGCTTATCTGGGTCTCGGGCAGGGGCTTGTCTGGCATCACGTCCAGCTGGGCAAGATCTAGGTCTTGGGTGTCGGCCTCGAGCTGCCAGCTAATCGCCTCGCCGTAACCCAGCTTGCCCTTAAGATCCAACTTGCCCATCTCGCTGTCGATGGAAAGCGCAGCCACCTCGACGTTTTGGTCTTGATGGGTCAACTGGGTGTTCAGGCTTAACCATGGATGATAAGGGGTCTTAAGCTCACCGGTCAGTTTGAGATTTTGGGATGCCAGGTTGCCGCTCGATTCAAGCGCCAATGCCTTGGCCTCATATTGCGCCTGGGTAAGTGGCCACATCAGGTGCGGGCTGGAAAGCGTTATCTCGTAGGGCATCGCAGGCGTGCTCAGGTTTCCTTTGGCGTCGAGATCCAGCTCGAGGTGGCCTTCGCCCTTGAGCTTGACGGCAAGGGCCGAGAAACCGCCGTTGATCTCGGCGTTCAGGCGCTGGTGCTTGAGTTCCGGCAGCTCGCTGATCTTGTTGGCATTCAACTCCGCCTCGAGATGCAGCGCCATGGGATAGTCTTGAGTCAGGCTCATCTCGCCATCGAGGCGCGCCTTACCATAGTCATGACTGAAGGCCAGGCTATCGACGGTGATCTTATAGCCAAGGTAACTGCCGGACAGATCGATAGCGGCAAATTTGTCTATGCGCTCGCCGAGCCTGAGCTCGCTGTCAACCAGATGCGCGCCATCGACGAAGATGGGTATGGGGATCTCGACCTCGGGTAGCTGACTCAAGGGCCAACTCGCCTTCGTTTCTTGCTGGTCAGTTTTTACCTGATTTTGAGCCTGCATTTGGCTATTAGTTTGATTTTGCTGCGCGCCATCTTCGCTCTGCCCAAGGGGAATCGAGACCAAGAGTCCGCTGCTGTCGAGCCGATTGACCCTCAGGCCTGTCTCTAACCAGCTGGCCTTGACCGCGAGCTGCTCGGCATTAAACTGCATCTCATTGACCCGCACCCTAATCTGATTGAGATCGCTCTGGTTGAGTATGATGCCGATAGGCAGGGTGAGCGGGCCATGGTCGCTTGTTTCGTCAGTCGGAGCTGTCTCCTCGAGAGGAGACTCTGGCGATGATGCGGTGAGCAGGTCTGTATCAATATCGACGCGCACCGCATCGGCGCCTAGCGAGTCGACACACACCTGGCGCTGCAGCAGACACAGGGGGCGCCAGTTGAGGCTAAGCCCCTCTGTTTCGACCTCTATGCCCGTCATCTGCCACTTAGCATGCTCCAGTTGCAGCTGACCGTTGAGGGTACCGCCGCCATAGCTCAGGCTTAAGTCCGGCACCAGGAGATCGGCGAGGTTGACCGCGATGCGACTGCCAAAGGGGGTGCCTATCAAGATGGCCAGCAGGATGAGCAGGGCCAGTGGCAGATAGAGCAGCACCCGAACAAGGTTACGCAGCCAGCAGAGCAGGCGGTATAGCAAAGATCTTGGCGGCGCTTCGCCGCCCTGCGCCGATAGCGGCTGTTCCTGGGTCATCTGCCCTTGGTCGATTCCATCTGGCCGCTCTATCATAGCTCGGCCCCCATGGTGATATGGATGCGCCAGCTGCGATCAACTGTCTCTGTTTCCTTAAGGCCGACACCGAGATCCAGCTTGATGGGGCCGATAGGGGAGATCCAGTGGACACCGCCGCCCACAGAGACGATGGGCTCGAACTGCTGATTGTCGAAGGCGTTACCGGCATCGACGAAGGTGGCTAGACGCCAGGTGGGGGTGAGGTAGTATTGATACTCCAGGCTGCCGACCATCAGGTAGCGGCCACCCACTACCATGCGGGCCAGCTGATCTTGGCTGTTGGTATATTCGATATAGGGGCCTAGCTCCTGGTAGCTATAGCCGCGGATGCTTTGATCGCCGCCGGCAAAGTAGCGCAATGAAGGCGGAACCATGGGCAGATCCTCTTCGCTCACCAGGTTGGCGCCCAGATCCAGCCGGGAGACAAACCTGTGCTTGTCGAAGAAGGTGTCTATCCACTTAAACTTGGCCTGGAGCCGGGTCAGACGCAGATCTGAGCCAAGACTCGGGTCGGCATACTCCAGGCTGTAATATTGGAAGAAGCCCGACTTAGGATCCAGGCTCTTATCGCCCCTGTTGGTCTTGGACAGGCTGGTGCCGAGCAGCAAGATGTCGGGATTATATTTGATATCCGACTGGGTATACTCTTCGTTGATGGCATCTAACGAATAGGTAAACAGCCATTGATTGTGCAGGCGTTTTTGCCTGACGACCCCCACGAGTTTCTTGACCGACTCCAGCTCACCCGTGTTGCGATAGTCGCGCTTATCGGGGTCGTAGATCTGGGTCACCCCATATTTGTCCCTCAGCAGGCCGAGGCGTAGCTTGAGCTGATCATCCAGCGGATGGGTGAGGGGAATGGTATAGGTGGTCAGAAACTTAGGTCTGTCCGGCGACCATTCCAGGCTGGTCTCCTGGGAGTGGCCATAGCGATTGATCTGCGGCGTGCGCCAGGTGACTCTGACTCTCGGCTCTATGTTATTGTCGATGGAGTTGCCTATGTCGGCGCCCAGACCCAGCTCGATGGAGTGGCTGGGTTTAGGTGTCACCTCAACCCGAATCGGCACCCTGTCATCCTGCATCTTGTCCAGCTGCGGCAACACCTTAATGTTGGTGAAGTAGCCGGTATCTACCAACTCACGATTGAGGGCGCCTATCTTACCCGTGCTGTAGTGGGAATCTGGCTCAAAGGGGATCAGCTTGTCGAGAAAGCCGGGCACCAGGTCGTGACCGTTGAAGCTGACCTCGCCGATGCGATAGCGCGGGCCGGAGTCGTAGTGCAGGCTGATCTGCGCGATGTCGAGATCCCGGTTGACCACTATCTTATTGGTCAGATATTTGCCCTCGAAGTAACCCCTGGCCAAGGCGTAGGTGAGCAGCTGCGACTTGATCGCCTCATATTCGCCATGATTGAGCACATCACCGGGTTTAACCTTTATCTGTCTGAGCCAGGCGTTGATCACCTCATCATCGAGGATCTCACCCGAGAGCTGAATATCTATCCACTGGATCACCGTCGGGGCGCCCGGGGTGACGGTGAGGCGGAGCGTCCAGGGGCCGGATTCCGGGCTCTCCAGCTGCTGGTCTATCTTGCCCTTGTAGTAGCCAAGGGAGTGAAGCGCGGCCTCTATATTCTCTTCGGCGTTGAAGATATAGGCACGGCGCTGCACCTCTGAGCTTGGGAGGGCGCCGAGGTGGGCGGTGATGTTGCGTTTGAGCGACTCATTCGCGCCGTCGACCTCGACCTTCAACCAGTCGTTTGCCCAGACGGGGGAGATACCCACGCTGAGGCTGAGTAGGGCGAGTATCGATAGCCGGGATAAGGTCGCAAAGATCCGCAAGAAAAAGGCTCTATCTAGTTGAAAAGTTTGTTGCTGTTTATTGTCGCAGATTATAGAGGCCAAGCAAGATGGTGATTGTAATTAATGATGAAAATCGGTACAAAGAAGGCAAACAATAACGAGGAAGCCTACCGTGAGAAGCACTATTACCCCCTCCCTACTCGCCGGCCTGATGGGCCTGTTGATCAGCACTAGCACTCTGGCCGAAACCCAGCCATTTTCCATCGCTATCCATGGCGGCGCCGGCACTATCTCTAAGGCCAATCTGACCGAGGCGCAGCAGCAAGCCTACCGCGACAAGTTAAAAGAGGCGGTGGATGCCGGCTATAAGGTGCTGGAGAAGGGGGGCGATAGCCTGACGGCGGTGACTACTGCCATCAATATTCTCGAAGACAGTCCGCTGTTTAATGCGGGTAAAGGCGCGGTTTACACCTATGACGGCACCCATGAGATGGACGCCTCCATCATGGATGGTCGCAGCCTCAACGCCGGCGCCGTGGCCGGGGTGAAGCATATCAAGAACCCGATCAATCTGGCGCGCGCCGTGATGGACAAGTCGCCCCACGTGATGCTATCGGGCCAGGGAGCGGAGGAATTCGCCCTGAGTCAGGACTTTAGCCTGGTTCCTGTGACCTATTTTGATACCGACAGCCGTTATCAGCAGCTTATCGGTGCTAAGGCCAAGCTGAAAGCGGCCGAGAGCAAGGAGGCGGGTAAGCCAGACTATCAAGCTTCGGTTAACTATCTGGATCTGGATTACAAATTTGGCACCGTGGGCGCCGTGGCGCTGGATAAGCAAGGCAACCTGGCGGCCGGCACCTCGACCGGCGGCATGACGGTCAAGCGTTTCGGCCGTATCGGTGATTCGCCGGTGATCGGCGCCGGCACCTACGCCGAAAATCAGGTGTGCGCCGTGTCGGCCACCGGTCATGGCGAGTATTTCATTCGCTACCATGTGGCGGGGGATATCTGCGCCAAGGTGAAATATCAACAAAAATCGATTCTGCAGGCGGCAGATGAGGTGATCAATCAGCGCCTGATCACCGCAGGTGGTACCGGCGGGGTGATTGCCATCGATCAGCGCGGCAACATCGCCACCCCATTTAACACCGAAGGCATGTACCGCGCGACCCGCAAGGGCGGCGAGCCGGCCAAGGTGATGATCTGGCAGGATAACTAAGCACTTTTAACAATCAGTACATTCAACAATAAGCTATCTAAAGTATTAGCTTGTTTTTAGCCGGGCCTGGGCGTATAGCCTTGGGTCTGGCTTTCGCTTCTAACATCTCTTTTTAGCTTTATTTCAAAAACCTATTCGTACTTCTTCACGTCAGATTCTAAATCCGTCTACCTCAGTAAGCCTCTATTGAATGACTTCATCGAACCGCTCATTGAAGAGGATTGTGCTGCAAAATCGCCTCTAAGCTGTCAATTGTGCTTAACACCTAATGCATTAACTTTATGTAAAATTTGTAACCTCTTTGTCACTAAGCTGATTTATAGTGTGCGCTGGTCGAAGGATCAGCACCGCAGTAATTTGAGCGATAAGACTCGGATACTGTCTAGCACAGCACTAGTTAAACACTAGGTTAATGGATAATTTTAGGGGTTAATATGTTTACCAAAGCAAGCGCGCTTGCCTTGGCGATTGGTGGTGTCTCCACCTTTGCCCAGGCCGCAGACGATCTGATCATCTCAGAGTATGTAGAAGGCAGCAGCAACAACAAGGCCGTCGAATTCTACAATCCCACCGGCGCCGCCATCGATTTAAGTCAATATCAACTCGAGTTCTATTTTAATGGCAGCACCAGTGCTGGCTCTACTATAGCCCTTACCGGTAGCCTGGCCGCCGGCAAGACCTATGTGCTGGCCGACAACGATGCCGCCGGTGAGATCTTAGCGGTCGCCGACCAGCTAAGCACGGCCAGTTTCTTCAATGGTGACGACACCTTAGTACTGCGCAAGCAGGGCCAGGTTATCGACAGCCTTGGCCAGTTGGGTACAGATCCGGGGTCTGAGTGGGGTAGCGGCGATCTGTCGACCCAGAATAACACCCTGCGCCGGGATCCTAACCAACTGATCGCCGATACTCAGCTCGATGATGCCGTGACCCTGGCCACCTGGACAGGGCATGCACAGGATGATTTTAGCGATCTCGGCCAGTTTGCCGGTCAGGGACCGACAGACCCAACCGATCCGACGGATCCGACCGAGCCGCCGGTGAGTCTGGTCTGTCATGATCCGGCCATCAAGATCTCAGAACTCCAGGGCAGTGGCGATATCAGCCCGCTCAATGGTCAGAGTGTAACGGTCGAGGCGATCGTCACCAGCAACCAGGAAGCCGGCCTCAAGGGGCTGTTCCTGCAGATGGCCGATGCCGAGGCTGACGCTGACATCAAGACCTCTGAGGGGGTCTTCGTTTATACCGGTGGTTCGCTGGGTTATCAGGCGGGCGATCGCGTGCGTCTGACTGCCACGGTCAAGGAGTACAACGGCCTGACCGAGCTGACCAATGTCAGCGAGCACGCCTTGTGTGACAGCGATCAAGAGTTGCCGAGCGCCGCCGAGGTGAGCCTGCCGCTGGCTCAGAGCAGCGACCTGGAAGCGGTCGAAGGCATGCGCGTACACTTTACCCAGAACCTGGTGGTGAACGAGGTCTATAACTTAGGACGCTACGGCGAGATCCTGCTTGGTAGCAAGCGTCACTTCATCGGGACTCAGGTGGCCGAGCCTGGCAGCGAGGCGCTGGCGGTGAGTCAGGCCAACGCCTTAGACTCAGTGCTGCTGGACGATGGATTAACCTCGCAAAACCCAGATCCTGTGCGTTATCCAGCGCCTGGCCTGAGCGCCGATAATACTGTGCGTGTGGGCGACTCAATTACCGAGCTTCACGCCGTGATGCACTATGGCTTTGGCAAGTACCGTCTGATGCCAATCGATACGGTTAATTTCGTGGCGACCAACCCAAGAAGCAGCGAGCCAGCCCTGGTCGCCGGCGGTAACCTCAAGGTCGCCAGCTTCAACGTGCTGAACTACTTTAACGGCGATGGCCTGGGCGGCGGCTTCCCGACGGATCGCGGCGCCGACACGCCGAGCGAGTTTGCCCGTCAGCGCGCCAAGATCATCAGTGCCATGGTGAGCATAGACGCCGATATCTTCGGCCTGATGGAGATAGAAAACGACGGCTTTGGTACTGAGTCGGCCATCAATGACCTGGTTAGCGGTCTGAACCAGGCGGTGGGTGAGGCAAGATACCAGTTTATCTCGGCGCCAACGCCAACCATAGGTACTGACGCCATTACCGTGGGCATGCTGTATCGTAGCGATCGCGTCACGCCCGTGGGCGCGGCCAAGGTGCTGTCTAGCGCCAACTCGCCGCTGGATGAGCAGGGTGAGGTGCTGTTTAACGATGGTAAGAATCGTCCGAGTCTGACCCAGGCCTTCGAGGTCTTGGGTGAAGAGCAACAACTTGTGGTGGCGGTGAACCATCTTAAGTCTAAGGGCAGTGATTGTGTCAGTCTGGGCGACCCAGATCTCAACGACGGTCAGGGTAACTGTAACCTGACTCGTACCCGTGCGGCGACCGCCCTGGGGGCTTGGCTGGCCAGCGAGTATGGTGAGCTGCCGACCCTGGTGATTGGTGACATGAACGCCTATGCCAAAGAAGATCCAATCGATGCACTACGTGGCGCAGGATACCTCGAGCTGTTCGACCATCTGGGCAAGTCGGGAGCATACTCCTATGTCTTCTCCGGTGAGACGGGGCAACTGGATCATGCACTGGCCAATACCCAGTTGGCCGACAGGGTTGTCGATGTGACCGAGTGGCATATCAATACCGACGAGCCAAGACTGCTGGACTACAACGAAGAGTTTAAGTCTGCCGGTCAGATTGAGTCCCTCTACAGCAGCGATGCCTATCGCTCTTCGGACCATGACCCTGTGGTGATCTCCCTGCTACTAGAGCGTGAGACCATAGCGCCAGTTGCCAGCTTTAGCTATGAGCTGCAGGGCCGCACCCTGAGCCTGGTGAGCAGCGCCACGGATGAAGATGGCGAGATTGTCGATTATCAATGGGATCTTGGCAATGGTGAGACCGCCAGCGGCCAGCAGCTAAGCTATCGCTATGCCAAGGCCGGTGAGTACCCAGTGACCCTGACGGTAACCGACAACGATGGTTTGAGCCATAGCGTGACTCAGGTGGTGAAGGTACAGGTGAAGCAGCAAAAGCCTGTTGCCGTTATCGAGCATCTGGATCTCTGGTTTATGCATCTGTTTGTCTCGCTAAGCTATGACACTGACGGTGAGATAGTGTCGCAGTCGTGGAAGTTTAACAATGGCGGCAAGCAGACGGGCCCTGTGGCCATCAGCTTGGGTCACCGCGCCAGTAAGGTGAAGCTGACCGTTGAGGATAACGACGGCCTCAAGGGTAAGGCTAAGTTAAACTTCTAATGTTTAGCTAATACAGTTTGAAAAGGCCGCCCTAGGGTGGCCTTTTTTATGCTTAATATATATCAAATTCTATGTAATCTGGTGATTTTAATGGTTAAAAAGCCATTTTGCGCTCAGCTAATAGCTAAAGGTTTGCATTGGGGCTAGGTTAGCTAAAAATGTTCTTAACAATAATCATTTCTATTATCATAAAGTTGCCGCAAACCCACGCCAATAAAGGGCTAGCGCCATTTTGGCGCCTCTGGCTTGAGCTACAATTAGGTGCGAATCCTAGGTGAGAGCAAAGTTATGGATAGCTATCAGAGACTTTTAGTGGTTGTAGATGAACACGATTTCAGTTTAAAGGCCGTTTCCCGAGCCGTGTATCTGGCCAGTAAAACCCACGCGGCAATCATAGTGATGATGTTAGAGCACAGCCATTTCGTCAATCGTCTGGTGGACACCTTCGAGGCCGATGGCAACGAGGGGCAGACCCAACCCCTGACCAAGGAGCGTAAGCTGAGCTGCTTAAATGCCTTTATCAGTCAGGCCGCCCAATCGGGGCTCTCTATCTCCAAGGCGTCTATCGCCTGTCATAGCAGCGACGATGTGCTGCAGTTTTGCGACGACTTCAAGGTGGATGCGGTGATCTTGGCCGCCTCGCGCCATAAGCTATGGAACTGGCTGACCATCAAACCGCTGGATGTGCGGCTGATCCGCGAGTCTTCCCGCCCCGTGGTGGTGGTTAAGGACCATCTGTGGCAACCCGGCGGGCACATTCTTTCCCTGGTTGAGCCCTGCGCCGATGATGTTACCCATAGGGCGCTCAATGACGCCGTGCTGCAGACCTCTGAGCATTTCTCTCAGCTGCTGGCTGGGGATTGTCATCTTATCGATTGCTACTATGGCGAGACGCCAAGCATCTCCTTCCATCAGGCGCTGGCCCCTGCCAATGATGAGAACTACCACCTGCAGAAGATGTCCAGTTATTCCAGCCGCTATCACCTGCAGCCAAAGGGGGCGGCGGTGAGTAATCATCATCTTCATCTGGCCAAGTCACTGCCGGAAGATGCCATCGAGTCCTTAGCCAAGGAGGTGGACTCTGAGCTGGTGATCGTCGGCGATACCGGCAATGGCAGCATGTTTTCCAACATGTGCGGTCATGTGGGGGAGCAGGTGATAGACAGGATCCAGTGCGATCTCTTGGTGGTTAAACCCCAAAGCGCTCACGCCATCTAGTTTTTTTAGTTGAATGAGCCACTGTGAGAGTAGGTGGTTAGTCGGTTAGATAAATGAGAGTTAAAGAAACCAATAAGCGACGCATTAGGCGTCGCTTATTGGTTAGGCACTCATCATAAATTGAGGGGAACTAGCAGCCAGGACTATCAACGGCGACTTTTTGCCCATCTATTTTTACCCCATCTATTCTTTGACCATTTATTTCTTGACCCATTTTCCTTGGGGAGTCTGAATGTAATGGCCCTTGGCGGTGGCCGCTATCGCCTTCTCGGCGGCTAGCTTGGCCACATCATCTACGCTGATCTGGTTCTTGCGGGCGATCTTTTCGTAGTGCGCCTTACGCTTGGCGTTGACCGACTTGGCCAGGGCGCTGGCTTCACTATTGCTGACCACCACACCTAGATAGCCGTTGACCTGTTCGCCCACTAACCCTTGCGCCTTGGCGTCTTGCAACGAGATGGCGAAGGCATTGAGGCTGAGAAGAAGTCCGGCCATGAGGAGGAGTATTTTGCTTTTCATTGGGATCACCTTATACCTTGATTAGAAGAGTTCATCGTTGTTGATCAGCTCATCGAGCTCTTTATCCACCTTAATCTTGATCTCATGTTCAATCTTAACGTTAAGGTTGATAACGATAGGCTTCTCAGGTGGCTCTATCTTGACCGTTGGCGTGCAGCCGCCCATGAGCAGCAGGGCAGCCAGGCTCAGGGTTATCGTCGGCAAGGTTAGCAATTTCTTCACAGTGCTTCCTTAATCTGGTTGAAAATTCTATTGGCTATGGTCTTAGTGTAGATCCCTAAGATGACCATAGGCTGAACGTTTGCATTTGTCGCTGGCTATGACTCTTATGTCGATGCTTGTGCGAAATTAGTTGGCCATGGCCCGCTCGATTTCAGTCTGCAGTCTATCACCGATTTGTAAACTCTTGAGTAACTGCAACATATTTTCTTCCTGAGCGTAGTTTAAATGGATAGGACGTTCAATATCTTTGGCCCGGCCTTTCACCTGAACCTTTAGCAGGGCATCGCCGTTGGGGGCCATGTCGAAACTGCTGGATAGCTGGGTGTAGTGCAGCTCCTCCAGCGCCGAAAAGGCGAAATCGAGATAGGGCTGCGACAGGCGCATCTGCAGCACGGCCGGATTGTCATCCACCTTGATGAGGCCACCGGGGGCGCGCGCCGCGAGCTGCCCATTGGTGATGCTTACCTGACCATGCTCCAGTTGCACCGGCAGCACGCCGTCGAAGATGCCGTCGGCATAGATGCCGGTTTGGGGCTGGGCGGCGAGCAGCTGCTCGAGATCCAGCCCCTGCAGTACCAGATAGGCGGAGGAGGGGGCGCCGAGGTTAAGGTTAAAGATGGGCAGTAAGATCTCGCCCCCCAAGGTGTTGGCCCTGGCATCGAGCTTGACATCGGCGCCGCTGAGCGCCAATTCAGCACCTGTTTGAGCACCGAGTGCAGCTTCCGTTTCTCCCTGGGTCAGATCTAACTCTAGCCTGGCGTGGGCGTTTATGTCGGTGATCAACACCCCTGGATTGAAGGCGGCGACCTTGAGTGACAGCGGCTCACAGGCAAGCTTTGCCGTTTGAGAGTGAGGCGCTTTGACACCATCTAACTGGCATTGGCCAATAAACTCTGCCTGCTCGAACGGCAGGGCGTTATAGCTACCCTCGCTGAGCTTAACCTCTGGGGTCAAGGCAAAGGCAAAGTCCATCTTATCGCCATGCCATTTGAGGTTATGCTGGCTGGTGAGATTGATATCGCCAATTAAGGGATTTTCCAGGCTTGCGCCCTGCATTCGAGATAAACGCTTCATCAGCTCGTTGGCATCACTTGCTAGTGTGAACTCTCCGGTAAGCAGGCTTGGCTTAAGTGAATGAGTCAGCGCAAGAAGATGCTCGCTGTAAAATGGCAGGCCATCCAGGTTCCACTCTTCTTTGGTTGTCAGCCCGTAGTGCCCACTCAAATCGCCGGCTGATTGGATCAAAATTTTTGATGGCTCAGCTACAGGCTCTGAATAGGACTTAGTGCCTGAGCTGCCTGAAGTTTGCAGGGAACCTTGCCAAAGCAGCGACTGACTCAGGCTGGCGTTAGGGAGCTTAAGCAGCGTCTTGCGGCGCAATTTATTGAGGCGAACACTCTCCTCGCTCACCTTAAGATTGGTCAGCTGGTAGTTCACCTCACTCTGCCAGGGGAAGGCTAACAGGGCATCTGGCGACAGTGATAGCGTCGACTGTGATAGTGTCACCGCTTTGTTTTCCGCTTCTGTCCCAGCCTTGGTGGCTCCTGGCGTTAGCGCTATGGTTTGGGTGGCAAGGCTTAACTCATCCAGGTTGACCCGAGTGGTTCTAACTTGAGTTGTTTTAACTTGAGTGGTTTTAACCTGAGCTTGAGCCTGTTCTTGGCCCTTTCCCTTAACGGCTTTCTGTTCGCTGGCGGCCAGCGCAATAACCTTTAAGCCGACGGGCGGGATCACCAGTGCTTGCGCATCGAGGCGCAGTGGCTGCGCGGCTTCGAGTACAAATTCACTGGCGGTAAGTTCACGCTCCAGCGGCTTTGCTGCTTTCTCTGTTTTTGAGGCGCCTGTCATTGAGGTGTCTGTTATGGAGATCTCACCCATTGAGGCCTGTGGCAGCGTCAGATGAGGGGAGCGAGTGACACTCATAAAGCTCGCTAACTCGGCCAGAAGAGGCTTACCTGGGCTAAAGGTAAAATGACCTGCGCCAAAACTCGTGCGGGTCTGTTCGCTGGTTAGCTGTGCTTTTGGCTCTTTGTTAGCCATCTCCTGCATCGCTGGCCAGCTTAGATGATGCCCATCGATCGCGACGTTTAGCCCTTGCCAATCGAGGTTTAGCTTAAGTTCTGGCCCAGTCTCGAGGCTGAGATTAAGAGGCGCCGGAATTTCTGTGGCGATTTGGCTAGCGCCCACCTTAAGGTCTCTGTGATTAAATTCGGGTTGCGCTAGGTTCAGCTCGCCCGCCAGGGTTAGATTGAGAGTGCTATTTTTTTGCGAATCATTTGTCGCATCATCTGTCGCATCTGCTTGTCTGGCATCCAGCTCGCCTTCGAGTTTCAAGTTTGCTTTAGCAAGCGTGAGGCGGTTGTCTATGTTGGTTTTATTCTTAGGCCGATCCTGACAGCCGTTGCCTGTCTCTGGATAGGGCGGCAGGATTAGGCACAGCGGCTGCTTAAGCACTGCATCAAGTTGCCAGTTGCCGGTGAGCTGCCAGGCCGAAGTTGGCTTTGACTGAGGATCTGAATCAGGATTTGAGGCTGACTTTGGCTGGCTAACGTGTTCTAGCCTAGCTTTTTCAAGCTTAGCTGCGAGCATCAGGCCTTGAGTTTCAACCTTGGCGGTGAGAACTCCTAGCTGCAAGTCTACATCTTGGAGCGAAAAATCGAGCGCATCTTCACCACTCATCTCTTGGCCAAGCTCCAGAGAGAGCTTGGTGGTTTGTTCATCGGCTGAGCGCTTGTTTGGAGCTCGCATATCTGGCGTCTGCTTATCATGTGCTTGCTCATCTAGAGACTTTTTATCATTAGACTGGGCCTTAAGTGCCGTGAGCAGGGCTGTGAGCGGCTCAGATTCGCCTGCCAGTTCTCCAAGCTGCTCCAGCGATGTGCTGCTGGTGACTAAGGTAGGCGACAGCGTCAAATGCAGATCGTTAAGGGGGCCATTCAGTCCAAGTATCATGCTCTGATTGGACTGAGCCTGATTGGACTGAGCCTGACTGGACTGAGCCTGACTGGACTGAGCCTGACTGGTCTGAGCCTGATTGGATTGTGCATGACTTGATTGAGTTTGACGGGACTGACCGATATTAGCGCTTTCTTGTTTAGCTTGCGCCTGGCCAGTCACGGCAATGCTTAGCTCTGGAGAAAGCTGCTGGCCACCTAACCGTTTTAGCTGAATCTTGAGCCCATCAAATTCATGGCTTGAATGCAGTTCGCCCTTGATAAGGTCTAATTCGCCGCGGGAGCTGAGACCGCCACTTAGGGTAAAGATTTCGGTTAAACGCTTATTAACATCATGCAGGGCCGTGACTAATGCGGGCGCCTCTGAAACGCCAGACGTCTCTGAAGCGTTAGATGCCTTTTGCCTAGCTGAAGTGTCTGGCTTTGGTTCGCTTTGGCCGGCAGAGGTGAGCGCACTAAGTTCGCCGATGAGGCGGCCAAGGGGCTCGAATTCGAGGCGACTCTCGAGTCGCCAGCGGGTCTTCTCGAGTGTCGCCGCAAGGCTCAGCAGTGGCGCCTGATAGAAGCTGAGGGCGCCGGTGAGCTGACCTTGATTATCCAGGTTAAGATAATCCAGCTTGAGGCCCAAGGGTTGCGTCTTTAAGGAGCTAGCTTGTTTGCCTAACAGGTTGAAGCTGACTTCGCCTAGGGCGATCTGCGGCAGGGCGCCCAGATTGAGGGCGCTGCTGGCGCCTGATGCTTGCTCACGACCTAAATTATCGAAATAGTCCTGGCTCAGTGACACCTCGGCGCGCCGCACCGAAAGCGAGTCTATCTGGGTGAGACCCATTGGCGCCGATAACCAGTCTTCGGCGAGTGTAAGCTGAAGATCGTCGAGTCTCACCAGATTATTATCGACCTTAAGCTGCGCCATGGGCAGCTTAAGCGCCATCAGATCGCTGGAGCTTAAGCGCAGCGCTTCTATGCTGATGCCGGCATCAGCCAGATAGGGATTGGCGAGACGTTTAACCAGGTATTCCAGTTGACTCGCCGCTAGCACAAGGAGCAGCAGCAACAGCAGTAGGGACATCGCCATGGCGCCGGCTATCCATTTTATGCTGCGGGAGGTAAAAAAGCGTCGCGACATCTGTCCCTGTCTCTGATTATTTAGCGAAAGTTGCTAGCGCTGGTTACTTAAGGTCTCAATGATTGAAACTAACCTTTCCATTTTAGCGCTCTTGCCAGTAAAACCAATGACCAATAGGAGAGAACGGCTTCGATGCATCGCTAGTTTACCTGGCTAAAGAGGGTACCTTATTAACCTGGTGCCCAGAAACTCAAGTTTAGCCCTGAGGTTGCCAGCGGATATGAGTGCTCAGGGTATGGGATTCACCCGGCGCCAGCTCGACCCTATCTTCTAATACATTAGCGGCCTCGAGGCAGACCATGGTGAGATAATCCTGGTCGTTAAAGCGCGACAGACGCTTAGACTTTTCTATCCAAGGATTCCACAGCACCGCCGATCGGCTGTTATCACGGCGCACCTCTATGATCCCCTGTGGGGTATGCAGTAGCTGGCAGTCGCCAAGCTGGGTGTAGACACGGTCGGTTTCCCGATCAAAGTGCACCTCATCTCCCTCCTGCTCGAAGGGGCCTTCGCCAAATTCGATATAGCGGGCGCCGCTAAAGCCACTGGCCTTAAGCTGATGAATATCTTCGATAGGGAGGTAGGTGTGCAGCGCCTGGGTCAGGTTGAACGGCGCATCACCCAGGTTGGTGTTGACCAGGCTGACGCTTAGGCTATCGCTTAAGGTAAAGATGAGCTCGACCCTGCTCGGATGCGCCCAGTACTGCCTGTCTTCATCGCTTACCGTCAGGCTGAATCTGAGCTCCACGACCTGATCCAGCATCTGCACCGAATCTAAATTCCATAGGCGGGTACGGGCAAAACCGTGTTGCGGCCACTGAGGGTTCTCATGCATGCCAAACCAGGGCCAGCAGACAGGGATGCCGCCACGAATGCCGCTACCCGGCTGGTAATCGTCGGCGCTAGACACCCAGAGCAGCGGGGCTTGGCCCTTAGGCTGAAACCTGTCTATCTGGGCGCCTTGCATGAAGATGCGCGCCTGACAGAGATCGGTATCGACCTCGACATATTCGAGTCCCTGGGGATGTTTTTTTACGGTTACAGAACCCATAAATGCTCCTCACGAGTTAAGCCGGGCTGGTCATTTAGCTGATGACCTAGCTTACAGAGTTTTCGCGCTAAGCTGTAGTATGACCTTGATTGTTTTTAGGCTTTTTGACGATTGAAATAAAACAGCTGAGTTTAAGGGCTGTATTTTTGAGCAGATTTGGGTAAAGTGGTCGGAGCACTATAGTTGAGCGAGCGCTAATGTCCCGGCTAGCGCCTGTTCGTTTTGGGTTTCGACAAAAGAAGGATTAAGGAATGCCAATCTATCAAGCTCCACTGCGCGACTATCAGTTTATTCTCTCCGAGCTACTTAACATCTATGGGCGCGATGACCTTCAGGGATTCGATGAGATCGACGCCGAGCTGACTGACGCCATTCTTCAAGGGGTCGCCGACTTCACCACAGAGATCATGCTGCCGCTCAACAGCCAGGGCGATACCCAGGGTTGCCAGCTGGTGGACGGTCAGGTGCGCACCCCCGAAGGCTTTAAAGATGCTTATCAACAATACGTGGATAACGGCTGGGCGACGCTCACCAGCGACCCAGAATATGGCGGTCAGGGTCTTCCCGAATGTATCGGGGTGTTTGCTACCGAGATGAAGACGGCGACCAACATGGCCTTTGCCATGTATCCAGGCTTAACCCACGGCGCCTATGCGGCGATCCATGCCCATGGCAGCGACGCCCTCAAGGCCAAGTACCTCGAGAAGCTGGTCTCGGGCGAGTGGACCGGCACCATGAACCTGACAGAGGCCCATGCGGGTACGGATCTGGCGCTGCTGCGCACCAAGGCTAAGCCGGTGGGCGAAGACACCTATGCCATCAGCGGCGAGAAGATCTTTATCTCATCTGGCGATCACGACCTGGCTGACAACATAGTGCACCTGGTGCTGGCGCGCCTGCCCGATGCGCCCGATGGCGTGAAAGGGATCTCCCTGTTTGCCGTGCCCAAATATCTGGTGAATGACGATGGCACCTTAGGTTGCCGCAACGGCGTCGAGGCCAGTGCCCTTGAGCATAAGATGGGGATCCACGGTAACTCTACCTGTGTCATGGTGTTTGACGGCGCCATCGGTGAGCTGGTGGGTGAACCCCATCAGGGGCTGAGGGCCATGTTTACCATGATGAATGAGGCCAGACTCGGCGTGGGCGTGCAGGGGCTCGGGGTCTCTGAGATCGCCTATCAAAATGCCCTGAGTTACGCCAGAGAACGTCTGCAGGGGCGCGCCTTAAGTGGCGTCAAGGCAAGCGAGTCACCGGCCGACCCGATTTTGGTTCATGGCGATGTCAGACGCATGTTGATGGCCCAGAAGGCCTTTAACCAAGGTGCTAGAGCCCTGATGGGTCAGCAGGCTCTCTGGCTCGACGAGTCCCATCGTCATCAGGATAAGGCCAAGGCGACTACCTCGGCCAAGTTAGCGGCGCTCTTTACCCCAGTGGTGAAAGGCTTCGTGACCGATCAAGGCTTTAAGGCCTGTGTCGATGCCCAGCAGGTCTATGGCGGCCATGGGTATATTCACGAGTGGGGCATGGAGCAATTTGTGCGCGATAGCCGCATCGCCATGATCTACGAAGGTACCAACGGCGTGCAGGCGCTGGACCTCGTTGGCCGTAAGCTGCTTGCGGATAAAGGCGAGGCGCTGGGGCTCTGGTCTGAGATGGTTAAGCCGTTCCTGGCTAAACATCTCGAGGATGAGGCGCTGAAACCTTCCCTGATGCCGCTGATGGAGGCCACTACAGATCTCGAGAAGGCGACCCAGTATATCGTCGCTAATGGGGTGAAAAATCCCGACATCATAGGCGCCGCTTCTATGGGTTATCTGCAGATCCTGGGTATAGTGGCTCTGGGCTGGATGTGGGCGCGCATGGCGGTCAAGGCTCATCAGGCCACGGTGGCGGGCGAAGAGGAGGCCTTCTACGCCAACAAGCTGGTGACGGCGAAATTCTACATGAGTTACTGGGCGCCTCAGACCCGGAGTATTCGCTACCAGATGGAGCGTAGCTGTGAGCTGCTGACTCAGTTACAAGACGGCGATTTCGACTAAGCCAGATTCGATTCGGCCAGATTCGATTCGGCCAGATTCGAATGGGCAAGTTAGGATTGAGTCAGATTCGATCTAGCAAGAAGGGCCGCAAGGCCCTTTTTTCATGCCCATTCACTTGCTGATTTAAAGAGTAAGCGACAGGGGGATGTCGTTATCGCATGAAATGCAGCAAACGGTTGTTGGCCGGCATCTCATGGTCGGCCTCTAGGCTTAGGCCTGCAGCCTCGGCGAGTTCAGTTATCCATTCTATGTCGCGGATGCCACTGTGGATGTTGCGATGCTTGAGCCAGATATCGAACTGGCGATTGCTGTCGCTGGTGTATTGGTTGTGGTAGTTGAAGGGGCCGTAGACGCAGAGGCTGCCAGTCTCGCTGAGGTGGCGATCAACCCCCCTGAAGAAATCGGTCACCATGGCCTCACTCATGATGTGCAGCGTATTGGCGCTGAAGATGCCGTCGACCTCTCCCTGGGCCAGGGGCCAGGGGGCGGTGACATCTAAGCTAACGGGCTTAGCGATATTATCGCCGCCTTGCAGGGCGATTCGCTTCTCGAGCGGCTCGATAAATCGCGGCTGATCGCTGGGGCACCAGGTGAGATGGGGCAGGTGCGCCGCAAAGAATACCGCGTGTTGGCCCGTGCCGCTGCCGATTTCAAGCACTCGCCGTGTGGTCCTAAAGCTCTGTTGCAGTACCGCCAGAATAGGCGCTTTGTTGTTTTCGCAGGATTGTGAAAAGGGCAGTTGGCTGAGAGACATAATGCATGTTAATTGTGGGCAGTGAGTGTCAATCTACGATATTTCAGCGCCTGTTCGCAAGCCAATAAAAAAGCGCCCGCAGGCGCTTTTGGCTATTTAGCTAAGATGCTCATTACAGAATGATCATTTCGCGACGGGTTCGCTGGTCAGATCGATGCGGTAGATGGCAAAGCCAAGGGCATCTGGCTCGGCCAGCTTTTCCATCTTGCGCAGCTGGTTGTCGCTGATGAACTTGTCGGCCTTGTCGCTGTTCTGAGTCTCGAAGCGAATATCTAGCGCCACCTGAGTGTTGATGGTCTTGAAGTCCCAGTTGTAGTCGGCTCTTGGGTCGACCATGTCATCATAACCCCCCTGATCGTTTGGCTTGGATTGCGCCGTGATATAGGCGGCCAGGGCCTCACGGTTGGTGTCTGGCAGCTCCATCACCACATACTCTGAGCCCGTACCGGCAAATTTACCGCCAAAGGCGCGGTAGTTGTTAGAGGCTACGATAAACTCCTGGGCGCTTAGCGCATCACCGGTTAACACCTCGCCCGTTGGCGTGGTGTAGGCCAGATCGACGATACGCTGGGCGTTCTCGTTGCCAGCAATAACGGCGCAGTCACGGTCAAACTTGCTAGGCTGAGTGACATCTATCTTATAGGTTACGCCGTCGATCACATCGAAGTTGTAGGTCGGATGGCCATTCCAGTTGATCAGCGACTGAGGCTCGCTCGAGCTTGGATCGATCTGATTGAACTGGTTGGCGCTACATTCGAGCCAGTCTTTCAGCTCGACACCTGTGATCTTCACCGCCACCATGGTATTAGGGTAGAGATAGAGATCGGCGGCGTTCTTAAAGGTCAGATCGCCGGCATCCACCTGCACGAACTGTGAGGCATCGGCCTCGGTGGCGTGACGCCCACCCGCCTTGAAGGGGGCCGCTGCTGAGAGGACTGGGATCCCCTGTAGCGATTCGGGTAGCTTGGCGCTCACCTGGGCAATCTGTGCATCCGAGACGATTTGTACCGTAGGATCATCTTGTACCAGAGTCAGGAAGCTATACATATCCGCCGCGGCGACCCCTATGGGCTGATCAACGAAGGTCAGGGTGCCTTGATGCTCAAGTTCGACCGCATCGTGAATATCCTTGTCGGCATCGACCAGCGCTACCTTGTTGGCGCCATCATAGATGGGACGCGCCTCGGTCTGGGCATCGGTTACCGACCAGGCGCCATCTTTGAGGGTCAGCTTAAGATCCACCACCCCTAAGTTGTCGCCCCAGCGGCCCGGCATGACGGCGGCTACGCCGTTGAGCAGACCCTTCTCCACATCGGTATTGGGCAGATCGGCATAGTTAGCGTGTGGGAAGATAGAGTGGCTATGGCCGAACATGATGGCATCGATGCCTTCGACATTGGTGAGGGCGAAGGTGGCGTTCTCGGCCATGGCATCGCCAGGGTTTTCCGTCGAGCCTATGCCAGAGTGAGGGATGGCGATGATCACATCGGCGCCCTCGGCCTTCATCTTAGGCACGAACAGCTTGGCGGTCTCTATGATGTCTTTGGCCTCGACCTTACCGGTCAGGTGCTGCTTGTCCCACAACATGATCTGTGGCGGCACGAAGCCTATGTAACCTATCTTGATGGTGTGTTCACGCCCCTGGGTGTCGATAACCACTTTTTCCTTGATCAGGTAAGGGGTAAACAGGTTGTCGCCTTTCTTGATGTCATTCCAGCAGTCATCGGCCGCGCAGTAGACGTTGGCGTTGATATAGGGGAACTCGGCGCCGCTGAGGGCCTTCTCAAGGAAATCCAGGCCATAGTTAAACTCGTGGTTGCCTATGTTGGCCACCTCATAGTCTAAGGTGTTCATCGCCTTGTAGGCTGGATGGACATCACCTTCCTTGAGGCCGATCTTGGCCATGTAGTCGCCCATTGGACTGCCCTGCAGCAGGTCACCGTTATCCACTAGCACGAAGTTAGCTGCCTCTTTACGGGCGGCGTGGATCAGGCTGGCGGTGCGCGCCAGGCCTATGGTGGGATCGACCTTAGACTGGTAGTAGTCATAGTCCATGATGTTAGTGTGCAGATCTGTGGTTTCCAGTACCCTGAGCTCCACGTTTGCCGAGGTGATCGTATCCTCATCATCATCGTTCCAGCTACAGGCGGTGAGTCCGATACTCGATGCGATAACCACGGCTAATAGTTTTTTATTAAACATATCCATCAATCTCTATTAATTATTGTTTGACCCCGAAGCCGCTGTTGATTTCAGTTGGGCTTCATTTGTGCGGCAAGGCCTTGGTCAGGCTTATTTTAGGCCTGCTTAATCCCGAGTGCCGCCTGGCGAATTATAGAGAGATGAAATGTAAAAACTGTGACAGTAAGCGACTGTTTATGTGACAGTTTGTATCGACTTGCTATGAATCGGTGAACCCTTGAGCAAGTTGCGCGGGAATTGTGCAATCTCGCGGTTTGATGGGATAAAAAAAGCACGCCGGAGCGTGCTTCTTGTCGATTGACAAATGCAGCTTACTTGGCGAGCAGGCCACGACTGCGAAGCAGCGGCTCGATGCCCGCTTCCTTACCGCGGAACTGCTTGTAGAGCAGCATAGGATCTTCGCTGCCACCTTGAGACAGTACGTTGTTTCTGAAGGCGTCGGCGGTTGCCTTGTCGAAGATACCGTTCTCTTTAAAGGCCTCGAAGGCATCGGCGCCCAGGATATCAGACCATAGGTAGCTGTAGTAACCGGCCGAGTAACCACCGGAGAAGATGTGTGAGAAGTAGGTGCTGCGATAGCGCGGCGCGATCTCCTCGATAAGGCCCATCTTGCTCAGCGAGTCGGCTTCAAACTTGGCCGCATCTTTTGGCTCGAAGTCACTCAGGGTGTGCCAGTCGAGATCCAGCTTGGTCGCCGCCATATATTCAACCGTGGCAAAGCCCTGGTTGAACTTGCTGGCCGCCTGAATTTTCTCAACCAGGGACTGAGGGATCACTTCGCCCGTCTTGTAATGCTTGGCAAACTGCGCCAATACTTCTGGTTGGGTCATCCAGTTTTCCATCACCTGTGATGGGAACTCTACATAGTCACGTGGCACAGAGGTACCGGCCTGTGAGCGATACTCGACATCTGACAACATGGCGTGCAGGGCATGACCAAATTCGTGGAACAGAGTGCTGGCCTCATCGAAGGTGAGTAGCGCCGGCTCGTCGCCTACCGGACGTGGGTAGTTGAGTACGTTCACGATAATCGGCTTAGACTCGACTCCATGCATTCTGTACTGCTTACGATAGGCGTTGGCCCAGGCGCCACCACGCTTGCTGTCGCGCACATAGTAGTCGCCCATGAAGATCGCCATCAGCGAGCCATCTTTGTCATACACTTCCCAGGTACGCACTTCGTCGTTGTACTTAGGCAGGTCGGTGCGCTCTTTAACTGTGATGCCGTAGAGACGGTTGGCGGTGTAGAACACGCCTTTCAGGGTGTTTTCCAGCGAGAAATATGGGCGGGTTTCCTGCTCGTTGAAGCTGTACTTGGCCACACGGATCTTGTCTGCATAGTACCACCAGTCCCAGGCCGCCAGCTTGAAGTTGCCGCCTTCGGCGTCGATAAGCTCCTGCATTACGGCGACTTCTGCCTTGGCTTGACCAAGGGCTGCCGGCCAGACCTTATCTAACAGACCGTAGACATTTTCAGGGGTCTTGGCGGTGCGCTCTTCCAGCACGAAGTGGGCGTGACTCTTATAGCCCATCAGCTGGGCGCGCTCGGCGCGCAGGGCCGCCATCTGAGCCAGGATCTTCTTGTTGTCGTGGGCGTTGTTATTGTTGCCACGCTCAACGTATCCCTTGTAGATCTTCTCACGCAGCTCGCGGTTGTCGGCATAGGTGAGGAAAGGGGTGATAGATGGACGCTGAGTGGTGAATACCCATTTGCCCGGATGACCCTTCTTCTCGGCTGTTTGCGCGGCGGTGTTGATCACATCCTGCGGCAGACCTTTGAGGTCGGCGGCGTTATCGATAACCAGCTCGAAGGCGTTGGTTTCGGCCAGTAGGTTATCGCCAAATTCCAGGCTCAGCTTGCCGATCTTCTCGTTCAGGGCTCTGAGTTTAACCTTGTCGGCATCGCTCAGGTTAGCGCCGCCGCGAGTGAATGACTTGTAGGTATCTTCCAGTAGCTTCTGCTGGGCGGTATTAAGCGCCAGGCTATCGCGCTGGTCATATACGGCCTTGACGCGCTTGAACAGCTGGTCGTTGAGCAGGATGTCATCACCGGCGGCAGACAACATAGGCGAGACCTCTTTAGAGATCGCCTGTAGCTGCTCGTTGGTGTCGGCACTGGTCAGGTTATAGAAGACACTGGCCACCTTAGTGGTGAGATCGCCGGCAAATTCCATGGCTTCGATGGTATTGGCGAAAGTAGGGGCCGCCGGGTTATCGATAATGGCCTGGATCTCAGCCTTGTGCTGGGCGATACCCGCCTTGAAGGCTGGCAAGTAGTGCTCTGGTTTGATCTTGTCGAAATCTGGCATACCCAGGAAGGTATCGTAGGGCTTGAAGAAGGGGTTGCTGGCGTTGTTGTCTATGATGCGCTGCGCGACCACGTTGGGTGCGACTTCCGCTTGCTGGCTGCTACCTTGCTGGGCGCTACAGCCGCCTAAGGCGATGGCGAGTGCCATGGCCGACACGATTGGCTTGAGGGTCAATCCCTTCATAGTTAAATTCCCCGATGATTGGCTTGTTTTAGGCCGCGATCTGGCGTCACGACTCGTTAAGCGGCCAAATTGACCGCGAATATCTGCGCTTAAATTGGCTTAAGCGGCGACATTAAACTGCTCATTATCAGGTTTCTGACGGTTAAATCTATCGATTTTGTGTTTTGTTTGTAACAAATGTTTTGAGTTGGCTGTTTTTGCACCCTAGATGCACATAAATGTGGCAAAATGCGTCAATTCAACGTTAAAAATGATAATAACAGATGACTCTTAAACTCTCCCTTAAAGCCGCCAGCGCCCTTAGTCTATTGCTGTGCAGCGGCTTAACTTTTGCCACGTCTCAAGCCGATTCACAGCTTAGTGCTCAAACTAGTTCTAATGCCCCTCTAAAAGCCGCGCCTAAGGTCTCGGCCCTGGCCGACCGAGTGGCTCAATATGCCCTTAATACCTATGGCGATGAGACCATCTCCGCGCTATCGACCCTGATCCCCTTTAAGACGGTGGAAACAGAGGGGATGACCCCCTTGACCCATCCCGAATTTATCGGTTTCAAGGCGCAGTTAAAGTCTTTGAGTCAGAGTTTGGGGCTGGATTATAGCGATCAAGGCTATGTGGTACTCATCGGTCTGGGGGAAGGGGAGCAGAAGCTTGGGGTGATCACCCACGGCGATGTGCAGCCTGCCGATGCCAGTTTCTGGCAGCAAGACCCCTTTACTCTGGACAGTCAGTCACAGCCAGGTTTTTTGATTGGTCGCGGCACCGAAGATGACAAGGGGCCCATAGTCACCGCCATGTATGCCATGAAGGCGATCAAGGACAAGGGCCTAGCTTTAAACAGGCGCATCGAGCTGCTGGTCTATCTGGCCGAAGAGTCGGACTGGGCGCCGCTTAAGGCCTTTTTGACCGAATTTACCCCCGCCGATATCAATATCACCATAGACGCCGAGTACCCGGTGGTGACCGCCGAGAAGGGCTGGAGTGAAATTCGCCTGACTATTCCTAAGATGCCCAAGACGGCCAAGATGCCTAAGGATGGTAAAGCCGCTTCTGGCGCGATGGCCAGCCTAGATAGTTTTTCTGGCGGCGCCTTCGACAGCCAGGTGCCCCAGCAGGCGGTGGCCAAGATCTCTGGGCTAGATAAGAAGACAATCGCTGCGCTTAAGGATAAGGCCAGCGCCCAGCAGGGGATGAAGTATCAGTTTGAGCAGACATCATCTGCGGGCCAGGTTAACGGACTGCTGACCATCACTGCCGAGGGCAAGTCGACCCACTCTTCTACGCCCGAGGCGGGGGTCAACGCCGTGACCCATCTGGCCGAGCTGTTGAAGGGGATTCATTTTGCGCGTAGCGAGTCGGCGATGACGGCGCAGTTTATCCAGCAGATGGTGGGGCTAGGGCTCTATGGCGAGCAGTTTGGCGATATCGCCTATGAAGATGATTTTATGGGGCCCATGACCCTGGCCGCAACCCTGGTGAAGCCAAATGAGCAGGGCACAGAGATAGTGCTTAACTTGAGGCGCCCCGTGGGCAAGACGCCCGAGCAGCTGGACCAAGAAACGTATCAGGCGCTGGAGAGCTGGCAGGCGCAGCAAAGTGTGTCGCTTAAGGGGATCGAGACCTATTGGGGCGAACCTAAGTCGATGGACAAGGCGCCGCATCTGCAGACCCTGCTGTCGGTATTTGGTCACTTTACCGATACGCCATCGCCAAGGCCTGTGGCCATCGGCGGCTCGACCAACAGCAAGCTGTTTCCCAACGCATTAAGTTTTGGCCCCGCCATGCCCGGCGTTGAATATACCGGCCATAGCGAGCACGAATTCATCACCAAGGCGCAGTTTATGCTCAATCTACAGATGTATACCGCCGCCTTCGTCGAGCTGGCCGTATCGACAGAGCAGCTATCCGAGCAGGCTAAGCAAGAGACTAAGCAAAAGACTAAGCAAGCGGCTAAGACCGGGGCGCAGCGCACCAGCGATTAAAGCTTGCAAAATAACCTGACTGTTTTTAAGGTAATTTAGTCTTTGTTGATAATTATCAATGACTTTTTAATTGCGTTAGATAAGCATAGCTAACGTCTTTGTACCCAGAAGAACAATAATATGAAAAATAACCAACCTGTCACTCAGAAAGAGAAGGTGTTTGCCGCCGACACTATCTTGTTGTCGACCACAGACCTTAAGGGCAAGATCAAATACGCTAATGCTGGCTTCACTCAGGTGTCTGAGTTTACCCAGGATGAACTCTATCGCCAGCCACACAATATTGTTCGCCACCCGGATATGCCGCCGGCGGCCTTCGAGTCCATGTGGTGTCGCCTCAAGCAGGGCAAGCCTTGGATTGGCATAGTGAAGAATCGCGCTAAGTCGGGAGATCACTACTGGGTCAACGCCTATGTGGCTCCTGTGTTCGAAGGCGGCCAGGTACACGAATATCAATCGGTGCGCAGAAAGGCCACCCAGGCGCAGATAGATAACGCCCAGGCCCTCTATGGCGAGCTCAACGCTGGTAAACAGCCCCGCGCCCTCAAGGCGGCGCGCCTCGGCTTTGGTAAGCGTTTGGGCTTGGTCCTGCTGCTGAGCCTCGGCGTCGGCGTCGCGCTCGCCGGCTATTCGCCCCTGCTGGCACTGCTGGTGGCGGCGGGCCTGGGACTAGCCGGACTCGCTCTGCTCCTCAAGCCCTTTAATGCGCTGGTTGAACAGGCGAGCGGCATCATAGACGATCCGCTGGCGACCGCCGTGTACTGTGGTCGTCAGGATGAGCTGGGTAAACTCAGTTTCGCCTTGCAGTATCTGCTGACTGAAACCGGCGGCGCCGTGGGACGCATGGCGGACTCGGCCGAGTCGATACAGGAACTCAGCGTCAGTCTGAATGAGACCATCAGCCATACCCGGGATCGCGCCGACAGTCAGAGCCAGCAGACCAGCCAGGCGGCTACCGCGGTGGAGGAGATGAGCGCCAGCTTTAATGAGGTGAGCCAGAATATCCAGCATGCGGCCGAAGAGATGTCGATGAGTCATGAGGCGGCCGAGAAGGGCCATGAGCTGCTGGTCGAGGTGATTCAGGCCATCAAGGGTCTGCATCAGGAGGTGAGTAACTTCTCCGCCGTGGTGGCCTCTATCGAGCAGGACAGTCAGGAGATCAACGAGGTGCTGGAGGTGATACGGGGTATCGCCGAGCAGACCAACCTGTTAGCGCTCAATGCCGCCATCGAGGCGGCCCGCGCCGGTGAATCTGGCCGGGGTTTCGCCGTGGTGGCCGATGAGGTGCGCCAGCTCTCCAGCCGCACCAGCGAGTCGACCAGCCATATCGAAGCGATCGTCAGCAAGTTCAGAGACAGCACCTTAAAGGCGAGTCAGACCATGCAGGCGGGTCAGCGTCAGGCCCAGCACTCGGTAGGCTTGGCCCAGCAGGTGGATGCCTCCTTCGAGGAGCTGCGCGCCTCTATCGATAAGATCAACCAGATGAGTGATGCCAACGCCGCGGCCATGAGCCAGCAGACGGCGGTGGCCAGTGAGATCAGCCAGTCGATTCAGCTGATCAACGAGCTAGCATTGGCCAGCCTGAGTCAGACCCAGGCCGCGGCAGAGCGGGGCGGTCAGGTGGCGCGTCTGTCGGCCAAGACCCATCATCTGTCACAGCAGTTCTGGCGTCAGAGTCTGCGCATTAAGTGATAAAACATTGAGTAGAAATATTGAGTAAAGAAAAAAGGGAAGCTTAGCTTCCCTTTTTTGTGGGTCATTCTACTGCGAATGATACTAGTAACCCGCAGTCGCGCTGCCGGCGCGGCGAGGATCTGAGGCGCCAAACAGGCCCTCATCTGTGATCATGATCGACTGAGTCGAGCCCATGGCATCTTTGACGCTAACCTTGTGACCTCTGGCTTCCAATAGCGAGATGGTGTCGCGATTGAGGCTCTTCTCCACTCTCAGCTCATCTGGCAGCCATTGGTGATGCACACGGCTGGCGTAGCTGGCCTCGGCGATATTGAGTCCATGATCGATCACATTCATGATGATCTGCAGTGTGGTGTTGATGATGCGTGATCCACCTGGGCTGCCGGTGACGATGAAGGGCTTGCCATCTTTCATCACTATGGTGGGGCTCATAGAGCTGAGGGGGCGCTTGCCGCCTTCGACCGCATTGGCATCGCCGCCGATCAGGCCATAGCCGTTAGGCACACCGGGTTTTGCGGAGAAATCGTCCATCTCATTGTTGAGCAGAATGCCCGTGCCTTCGGCCACCAGGCCCGAGCCATAGCTGAAGTTCAGGGTATAGGTGTTAGCCACCGCATTGCCCCACTTGTCGACCACTGAGTAGTGGGTGGTCTGTGGACTCTCGTAACCGGCGAGCTTGCCCGGGGCAATTTCGCTGCTTGGGGTGACGCGGTTGATGGCGATCCCCTTGGCGCGGGACTTGGCATAGTCTTTACTGATGAGCGCTTTCACCGGTACCTCAACAAAATCGGGATCCCCCAGATATTCGCTGCGATCGGCATAGGCGCGTTTCATCACCTCGGCCATCAAATGCAGGGTATCGGCCGTATTATGGCCTAACTTGGCGATGGGATAAGGCTCGAGCATGTTGAGCATCTCGATAATGTGTATGCCACCGGATGAGGGGGGCGGCATGGAGATCACCTGGTAGCCGCGATACTCGCCCTGCACGGGCTGACGCTCGACCACACGATAGCCTTTAAGATCATCTAGGGTCATGATGCCGCCGGCCTGGGTGACGCTGGCGACTATCTTATCGGCGGTTTCGCCCTCATAGAATCCCTTGCTGCCGTGCGTCTTGATCAGCTTGAGTGAGTGGGCCAGCGCCTTTTGGCTGAGGGTGTCACCTATCTCGAAGTTGCTGCCATCTGGGCGATAGAAGATCGCCTTGGAGCTTGGCCACTGAGAGATGCGACGTTTAAGCCCGACAAGGGAGGTGGCGAGATCCGGGGTGACTGTGATGCCTTGCTCGGCAAGCTTAATGGCGGGCTCGATCACCTGGGCCATGGTCATGGTGCCATATTTCTTAAGGGCCAGTTCCATCCCCATGACGGTGCCGGGTACGCCTACAGCCAGGCCATGTTCGCGGCTGAGTTTGGCGACCGCATCGCCTTGCTCGTTAAGGAAGATATCCTTGTGGGCGCGTTTTGGGGCAACCTCGCGATAATCGATGGCGACCGTCTTGTTGCCCTCGGCCAAATGCACCAGCATGAAACCGCCACCGCCTATGTTGCCGGCCCTTGGCAGGGTGACCGCCAGGGCAAACCCGACGCCGACCGCCGCATCGACCGCATTACCGCCTTGCTTGAGAATATCGACCCCGACTTGAGTGGCTACGGCCTCTTGGCTGGCCACCATGCCGTGCTTGGCCCAAATAGGCTGAACTGTGGCGCTGTGGCTATAGATGGAGGATTCGGTGGCCTGGGCAAATTGACCTGCGACGAGCGGCAGGCTGAGGCTGATGGCAAAGAGTAAGGTTTTTATTGGACGCACACGGGTTCCTTAATGATTAAAGTAATAAGAGTATTGCAATGAATACGCGCGTTAAGAGTAAGAAGAGTGATAAGAATATTAAGCGTGTTAAGCTACTGAGTCAGTTCTCTTGGTTTCAATGTGCCGATTTTCACTGCTGAAATCAAGCCATCTTTTTAAGGAGCAGGTCTTGGCGGTATCATATTCGATTCAGTGTGTTAGTCAAATCGCTATCCTGGGGGCGCCTCTGTGGAATGCCCTGATGGCGAGCGCGAACATGCAGGATCAGAACGGACAGGCTAACCCCTTTTGTCGTTATGAGTATCTACATGCCCTCGAGCTAAGCGGCTGCGTGGGGGAGCAGACGGGTTGGCGACCCATGCATCTTGTGGTCAGCAAGGCCGGGCAAATGGGGGATAATAATCAGGCGAGTGCTCAGGGAGGTGACAGACAGCTTGATCCCAATAAGGTGCTTGCCGTGATGCCGCTCTATCTCAAGGGGCACTCCTATGGCGAGTATGTGTTTGATTGGGCCTGGGCCCAGGCCTATGAGCGCCACGGGCTCGAGTATTACCCTAAGCTGGTCAATGCTATCCCTTTTACTCCGGTAACGGGGTCGCGCATCGGCTTTAGAGCCGGTCTGTCTGAGGCGCAAAAAGCGGGGCTTATCGGTAAAATTGGCGAGCATCTGGACTTGCTGGCCAAGGCCTGCTCGGCATCGAGCTGGCACAGCCTGTTTCTGTTAGAGCATGAGCGGCTGCCTTTGGTGAGTCAGGGGTATCTTGAGCGCCTCGGCACTCAGTTTCACTGGTTTAATAAAGGTTATCAAAGCTTCGATGATTTTCTCTCGAGGCTTACCAGTCGCAGACGCAAGTCGATCCTCAAGGAGCGCCGCGCCATCGTAAACGCTGGGCTGAAATTTCGCTTCATCGACGGAGTAGATATCACTGAAGATGAACTCACTCAATTTGTGCGCTGCTATCAGCGCACCTATTACAAGCGCTCCGGCCATCAGGGCTATTTAAACGCCGCCTTCTTCAGCGCTATCGTCAAAAATATGGCCGATAATGTGCGCCTCTTAATGGTTGAGCGCCCGCAAGTTAACAAGCTTGAAGCCCAGGCAGGGAGTGAGGCAGGGAGCAAGGCAGAGAAGGAGGCAAAGAGCACGCAAGAGTGCGCGCAAGAAATCGAGCCCATCGCGGCGGCGCTCTATTTCGTCGGTAATGATTGCCTCTATGGCCGTTACTGGGGGGCTCTGGAGGAGATAGAGGGGCTGCATTTCGAGACCTGTTACTACCAGGGGATAGACTATGCCATCGCACAGGGGCTTAAGAAGTTTGATGCCGGCGCCCAGGGAGAGCACAAGGTGCTCAGGGGCTTTGAGCCTATCCCCACCTATTCGATACACGAGAACTTACACGGTGATTTTCGCCGCGCCATTGCCGATTTCATCGAGCAGGAAGCGCAGGCGGTGAAGATCTATATGAGTGAGCTTGAGGCCATCTTGCCCTTTAAGCGTGAGGGAGACTAACTAAGTAAGCTAAGAAAGCTAAGAAAGCTAAGAAAGCTAAGAAAGCTAAGAAAGCTAAGTAAGCTAAGTAAGCTAAGTAAGCTAAGTAAGCTAAGTAAGCTAAGTAAGCTAAGTTAACTTAAGTTAAGCCTAGCCCAACGCCAGCCAGAATCCGACCCCTATCATCAGAGAGCCCGCGATACGATTGAGCCACTTGATGTTATCGCCCTTGGCCAGAAACAGTTTGAGCGACTTGCCGCCGCTGGCGTAGGCCAGCATGCTGACAAATTCTGTCATCATGATGATCATCAGTAGCAGGCTCAGCTGCGGCGCCACCGCGCGCTCTACATCGATGAAAGGCGGCAGCAGAGAGATCATAAAGGCCCAGCCCTTGGGGTTAGCGATGGCGGTAACAAAACCCTGTGAGATCAAGGCCTGGTTGCTGATCTGTGTACTTTGGTTATCAAGGCTCGCCATCTTGCCCTTGGCGCGCCACATCTGTATGCCGATATAGCCAAGATAGGCGCCGCCGACCCACTTGAGGACCTCGAAGATCTGCGGATAGTTTAGCATCATGGTGGCGACTCCCATCACGGCGGCAACGGCCACCAGGGCTACACCGGCCAGCTCGCCTATCATCATCCACAGGGTGCGGCGCACTCCTATGCTCATGCCGAGGGTCATCGCCAGTGTCATGCACATCCCGGGTGTAATGGAGACGAAGAAGAAGGTGGGCAGAAAAACGGCAATAAGAATATGATCTGACATCTTGCGGTGCGATGAGTGAGTGACTAGGCAGGCTAGTGTAGTGATTTATCGCCTTGCTGCAAAGAAAAAAACCAGCCGGTGAGGCTGGTTTTTAGTGTCACACTGCTCTGTATGAGCCAATGTTTAGAGTACGCCGCGACGAACCTGGTCACGCTCAATAGATTCGAACAGCGCCTTGAAGTTACCCTCGCCGAAGCCCAGGTTGTTCTTGCGCTGGATGATCTCGATGAAGATAGGACCAAACAGGTTCTTGGTGAAGATCTGTAGCAGGTAGCCGTCCTCGTCTCCGTCCACCAGGATCTGGTGATGCTTGATGCGCTCTCTGTCTTCGGTTACCTGTGGCAGCTTGTCGAAGATGGTGTCGTAGTATTCAGGGATGATATCCAGGGTCTGAATCGAGCTACCTTCCATCGCATCCAGTGAGGCTACGATGTCGCGGCTGCGGAACGCCAGATGCTGTACGCCTGGGCCGTCATATTCTCTCAGATACTCGTCGATCTGGTTTCTGTCATCGCCTTTACCTTCGTTGATTGGGATACAGAAGCTGCCATCGGGAGAGCGCAGCGCATAAGAGATCAGTGCGGTCTGTGAACCCTTGATGTCGAAGTAGCGTACCTCGGTAAAGCCGAAGATATCTTTGTAGAAGTTTGACCAATGCTCCATGGTGCCTTTGTAGACGTTGTTGGTCAGGTGGTCGACTTCGATAAAGCCTTTCTCTTGTACGATTTCTGGGTTTTCAAGATCGACAAAATCTGTGGCGTAGATGTTGTTGTCCGCGCCGAAGGTGTCGATAAAGTAGATCAGGCTATCGCCGATGCCGTAGATGGCCGGATAGGGCAGGTCTTTCACCTCATCACCTGCAGGCTTGGCGCCACGGGCAACCGCACCCTCGAAGGCGAATTTGGCATCTTCTACGCGCCAGCCCATAGAGCTGATGGCAGCACCGTGCTTCTTGGCAAACTCGGCGGAGAAGCCGCTCTTCTCGTTATTTAGCAGGAAGTTGATGTCGTTTTGTTTGTAGTAAACGATATCTTTTTGCTTATGCTTCTTCAGCTTAGAGAAACCAAAGTCGATAAAGACCTTGTGCATAAAGTCGAGATCTGGGGTGCAAAACTCGGTAAATTCGATGCCCAGTAATCCCAGTGGATTTTGTTCGCTTGCCATGTGAGTATCCTCGTTCAATTTGTTACAACCACAGTCACTCTTTGGTGACTTGTCTGGCTATTCATTGTGATTCGGTGTGTACCGAACGGTATTAGTCTTCTAACCAAGAGCGGTTGTAGTCTTTACTCATGCAACCTTGTACATGTTGGGTTAGCTGCAGTGGGGCGAAGGTGTCGACCATCACTGCGTATTCATAGGTCTCTTTCTTGCCGACCGAGGCCTCGGTGCGGCCAGGTTGTGGTCCGTGTGGTACCCCTTTCTGGTGCAGCGTCATGTAGCCGACCTCGATGCCGGTTCGGCTCATGAAGTCGCCGTCGACATAGTAGAGCACTTCGTCGCTGTCGATATTGTTGTGGTAGTAAGGCGCCGGGATCGACTGGGGATGGAAGTCGTACGGGCGCGGCACAAAGTTACAGATAACGAAGTTGTGGGCGGTAAACACCAGATGATCCGACGGCGGCAGGTGGATCTGACCCACCTTAGGGGCGTAATCCTGAATGTTGAAAGCCCAAGGGTAGACACAGCCGTCCCAGCCCACGAGATCGAAGGGATGCCATTCAAGCTGTGTCAGCTGATACTTGTCACCAAATTTACACACCAAGGGGAAGGCGCCTTTCTCTACTACGGCTTCTTGTAGGCTAGGAACTCGGATGTCGCGCTCACAATAGGGAGCGGACTCCAAAAGCTGTCCGTACTCGTTTCTAAAATGCTTAGGTACTTCAACCATTGAGAAGGCTTCGATAACAAACAGGCGAACCTGTTGGTAGTCGTCAAACTTAAGCTGGTAGGTGGTGCCGCGCGGGATAACCAGGTAGTCCCACTTTTTCACCTCGAGCACACCATATTCGCTATAGAGCTTGCCCTGGCCCTCGTGGACGAAGATCACCTCATCGGCGTAGGCGTTGCGGTAAAACTCTTCGGTGTCTTGAGTGACCTTGGCGCTGTACATGGCCACGTCGTTATTAAAGAAGATCTTGTTGCGCGCCGAGTAGAAGTTACCCTCGCGGTCGGCCTGCTTAGCGTCCAACTTATAGTTCTGAATCAAGGTGTCTTGCCAGGTTTGGCCGTGATTGACCTCGAACGGGCTCACCTCTAATGCCTTGGTCGGCATGTTGTGGTGATACTTGTTGGAGTAGATATTGGAGAAGCCATGGGTGGAGAAGAGTTCTTCCCGGTAGAGTTCACCATTCGCTTTCTTGAAGGTGATGTGGCGTTTATGGGGGATCTCCCCCTGTCTTACATAAAATGGCATGGCTTCTTTCCTTGGGTGCTTTAGCGGGCACACTTATGTTTATGTGATCTAAGTAACAATTTAGTTGCTGGCATGAACAAAAAAAAGAATAATAAATAGCTTAACTCAATCTAAATTTTAGATGGTTGTCTTTTGTTTACGCCGAGGATGTGAGATGAAGATCGATGTGGAAGCCTTTAGAGTGTTGTCGATTCTGGTAGAAGAGGGCAGTTTCGCCAAGGCTGCCGAGCGATTGCACAAGGCGCAGTCGGCGGTGAGCTATCAGGTAAAGAAGCTGGAACAGCACCTGGGTGTAAAGCTTTTTTGTCGGGATCAGTATCGCGCCGAATTAACCCCAGAGGGTAAGGTGATCCTTGCCGAAGGCAAACGCTTGCTGCAATACCTTGGCAACATTGAACATTTAGCCAGCCGTTTCAGCGAAGGCTGGGAGCCTAAACTCGAACTTGTGGTGGATGGCTCACTGCCCATGGAGCCTATCATGCGGGCGCTGAAGCGGGTGTCTGAGCATAAGATCCCTACCAAGATCCAGCTCAACATGGAGTTTCTCGGTGGGGTACAACACAGGTTCGAGCGGGATAATGCCGATCTCATGTTGGTGAAAGACTATCGCACCGGGCCTAACTATCGGCCGCAGCCTCTGCCTGACATCAACAGCATACTGGTGGTGAGTCGCTCTCACCCCTTAGCCAAGGCCAAGGAGCTCAGCCTGTTTGAGTTGCTGCAGCATGTGGAGCTGACCATCGAAGATTCCTCCCCCGGCAAGATCCACAGCGATGAGCTGCAATTTGGCGGCGATAAGGTGTTTTACCTGTCAGGCTTTATCATGAAGAAGAATGCCCTGCTGATGGGACTGGGCTTTGGCTGGATGCCTGACTTTCTGATCAAAGAGGAGCTGGCCAGCGGTGAGTTACAGGAACTGGATTTTCTCGGTGGCAGTCGTTACAGCTTTACCCCTCAGTTGGTATCGACCATGGAGCGCCCCTTAGGTCGCGCCGGCCGGCTCTTTACCAGCCTGATCCTGGAAGAGTTTAACCTTTACCAAGCCCAGGCCAGTCGTTAAAGCCGATATTTTTAGATCAAAAAAGCGAGCCGTTAAGCTCGCTTTTCTATATGGCTAGTCTTAATTGAAAGCTAGTCGCTAATAATAGCTAGTCGTTAATAATGTCTAGGATACGACGTGTCTTGTCGTGCAGCTTAATAAAGGTGCCATCGACATCTATGGTGATGTTGCCGTCACGGTCGATAGGCACATGGATCTTGCCGCGATCATAATAGTCATCAGACAGGTAATCGCCCTTGTGCAGTTTCTTCTGCCAGCCCGGTGGTAGCGGCTCGCCGCGGGCCACCTTCTTCTGCAATCCTGGTGGCAGGCTCTTTTCGTTATGGGCCTTGGCACCATGTTCATGCTTATCGTTTTTAGCCAGGGTTAGCGGTGAAAAACCGATAGACAGTCCCAGTAGGATAAGGCTAACGCCTGTGGTGTATTTCTTCATCTGAATTCTCCAGCGCAATCATTGCGTTCTCAGCTAGCATATGGTCTCGCCCTGTTAATGTCCAGCCAGTCAGGACCTTAGCCATGTTCAGCTTGTATTCAGCATCTTCTCATTAACCTGGAGTTAAGTCATTGATAAAGCGCCGGGCGCACCAGGCTATTAGCCTCCTAGATAAGCTGTGGTACGGAGTATGCAAATTCTCTAGGTAAGGGGCTTAGCGAATGTCTTCTTTTTAAGACTCAGCAAGCTTTTTATGAGATGTGAAGTCAGGTAAACGCCTAGAAAGTAAGGCGAAAGGCGTTAGGGCAATGGGGGCCGCTAAGGGCAACCAGTCCTTGGGACTAAGGAGTGCGATATGAAAAGTGTAATATCTTTGCAGATAGCAAATCTCTACTCTCAATATGCCACGCAGTTTGCCCGTGGCGATCAGGCCAGCAGTCAGCTGACGATGCAGGGCTTTGTCGAGCAGCTTGCTCAGCAGGGACTGTTACTCGATACCCTCAACTGGCAGGAGTGGTACCAAAATGCTCATCTGGTCGATAAGCCAGATTATATCCGCGAGGCGAGCTTTTATCAGTGCCGCTTACTGTTAACCGCCATGAGCCGCTTGGAGCGCTTCAGCCGAGGCGTATTGGAAAATATGCGCAGGCAAGGGGTGTTGCTGGCGATTCTGGAGCGGCTCAACGTATTGACTCATAAGAGCTGCGGGCGCGACCTCTTCGCGCTGGCCTAACTCTTTGTGCTGACCTTGCTTTTTGTTGGTTTGCCACCCTTTATTGGGCTAAGGCGCCTTAGCGCCCAAGTCATCATTGGTGGGGAATAAGCACTATTGGCGGGAAATAGCGCTAATGGTGGCAAATAGCCGCATATTAGCGGCTGTAACGCCAATCGCGCAACTTGGCGTCAAGCCAGGCGGCGCTGCGGGTCATCTGTTTCTGGCTCTTCTTTAGCCAGCCTCTGGCCCAGTGGTACTCCAGGCTTAATACGGCAAGTCCTATGGGGAGCAGTAACCAGGCCGGGCCAGGCAAGATAACCAGCGCCAACCCGAGTAGACAAAGTGCGCCGCCGATGACGGTGATCAAGGTTTTTCTCAGCATAAATACCTCATTTGACCTTCTCTCCTATACTTGTTTTGCATCATCTTGTTTATCCATGCCAGTGAAAATGTGTAACAAAAGGACATCTATGGTGCGATGGAGTGCGGCGAAACAGTGATTCGGGGGAAGGGTATTGATGAGACTAAGCGGCTTTAACTTAAGCATAAAAAGAGCTAATAGGCAGTCCTTGCTCTCTACGTCGCTATTGCCAGCACCGCTAATGCCAGTAAAGCTATGGCCAGCAAGGCTACGACGCTTCCATTTACTGCTTGTCTCCATCTTCATTTCTACCTTGTTGTGTGTTGCTTCAGCCCCGAAGGCCGAGACACTCAAGCTTTCCTCTTTAAATTGGCCACCCTATTCGGGGCCGACGCTGAAGGATGGCGGCGCCTGTGTGGTGGTGGCCAGAGCCGCACTTGCCGCTATGGGTCATGAGCTTCAGGTGGACTATTTCCCCTGGAGCCGCACTGTGCGAGTGGTGACCCGTGATGACTCCGGCTATCAGGGCTATTTCCCCGAGTATCATCACCCAACCGATAAATTCATCTTCTCCGACTCCATGGGACAGAGTCCCCTGGGGATCTTGGAGCAGAGCCAGCACCCCATTACCTGGTCGCGGGTGCAGGACCTCAATGCCTACACCTTGGGCGTGGTCAGAGACTATGTGAACACCCAGGCGCTCGATGAGATGATTGCCATCGGCGCCCAACCGGTAGAGCTGGTGAGCTCAGATGAACACAATATCCGCAAGGTCGCCACAGGAAGGGTTCAGGGCGCCGTCATGGATCTCTATGTTTATCAGTTTCTCATCGAGCAGCCACACCTGAGCGAACTCAAGACTAGGCTGCAATTTAATAAGCAGTTACTGGAGTCGAAACAGCTCTATATCGCCTTTAGAAACACCCCAGAGGGGCGCAGGTGGCGAGAGATCTATAACGCTGGCCTGGCCCGTATCCAAGTCGAGCAGCTCCTCGAAGATTACCTGCAAAGCCTCTAGTTCGTCGTACGGTAGTAATCCTGATTCGCTTCTGCTGTCGAGGTTCGCGAACTCCCCTCCAGCCCCTAAATCAAGCCTTTAAGGTTTTTAAGCCTTTGCCGTGATCGTCTGCCCTATAGGGGTCAGGCTCAGCAGTGCCAGTTTTAGATGCTGAATACCAAAAGGGATCCCTATGATGGTGATGAAACAGGCCAGCGCGTGGGTGATATGACCGATGGCAAGCCAGATCCCGAAGAGCAGGAACCAGATGATGTTACCTACCATGCCGAGCGGGCCTGTGCCGATATCATCGACCCCTTGCAGCGCGCGGCGATTAACGTTTTGCTGACCAAAGGGCCAGAAGGCCATCTCACCGATAACGAAACAGGCACGGCCGAAGGGGATGCCTATGATGCTGATAAAACAGAGTAGGCCAGCCAGCCACCAGGCCAGCCCCATCACGAAGCCGCCTAAAATAAACCATGCAATATTAAAGATTAAGCGCAGTAGTGCCATGAAGAGCTCCTTGTTGCAGTGCTTTTATTGTTGTTAAGGCATTGGCCTTAAATTAGATCTACTTCGGAATAAGCGAAAAGCATGCCATATTATATCTGTATGTTTTTATTGGTTATTGTGCTGGTGTGATTCTGGGGTTATTGACATAATATGCCAAAAGTCGGTCAAATTACGCATTTGCCGTTAAAGGGTGTACACTCTGGCGCGTCATTTCATTCAGGCCCGATAACATGAAGCTTAGCCACACGCCCGTAGAGGCTGTCTGCCTTGGGGAGCACAAGGTCTATGTGAAGCGCGACGATCTGCTGCATCCCGAGTTTTCCGGTAATAAGGCGCGTAAGTTCGCCTATTTTCTCGAGAACGACTTTCCCACTGTTAGGCAACTGATTGGCTATGGCTCGCCCCAGGCCAACTCCCTCTATTCGCTTTCGGCCCTGGCTAAGCTCAAGGGGTGGCAGCTGGATTTCTACGTGGACCATCTCCCCGGTTATCTGACGGAGCATCCCTGCGGCAACTACCTGGCCGCGTTAAATAACGGCGCTAACATAATAGATCTCTCAAGAAAGACGGATCGAGATGGATTGGATAGCGAAGCCTATATCAGGCAAAGGGTGTTAACGGGCAGTGATGAGCAGCTGTTTGTGCCAGAAGGCGGGCGCTGTGCCTTTGCCGAGCCAGGTGTGGCCCAGCTCGCCCGCGAGATAGCCAGCTGGAAAAACGCGCAGCCACTTAACGAGTTAGTGGTGTTCCTGCCATCCGGCACAGGTACCACGGCGCTCTATTTGCAAAAACAGTTCCTAGCTATAGATCCCTGCATCAGCGTCATGACCTGCGCCGTGGTGGGGGGCGATGAGTATCTTAAGAAGCAATTTTTAGAACTTGAGCAAGACGAAGCGCTGCATCCTCAGATTATCCCGGCTGCCAAGCGCTACCACTTTGGTAAGCTGTACCCTGAGTTTTACCAGATGTGGCATGAACTCGAGTCGACGGGGATAGCGTTTGAGTTGCTCTACGATCCTCTTGGCTGGCTCTGCCTTAAGCAGCTGTGGCAACAGGGGTTAGCTGCGCCCGTGCTCTATCTGCACCAAGGGGGCTTGCTGGGTAATCAATCTATGCTGCCTAGGTATAGGCGTAAGTTTGGTGAGCTAGAGAGATAAATGCCATTTGGCCAGGTCGGTACCTGTGAAAGGGGTACAACCTGAGCCAAATGTTACCTGCTGAGTCGTTGACGAATGGGGTCAATCCTACTTGTTGCCTGGGCAACCTTCGATACGTGTGAGAGGAGGTGTATCGAATAGCGTGGGGGTTATTTATTGCTTGAGAGCAACCATTTCATAAATTGCAGGGCGTCGGTACGCTTAGCAAAAGTTTGTTTGTTTTTTCCTAGGCTATCGGTAAATGCGATAGAGGATTTGTTGACTGAAATTGAGTCCACCGGGAAGTTTACCGTGATCTCATGACCGTTAACTTTGTACGACATAGGCCATACTCCTTATTACTATAACTGCCTTGTGGCAGTAAAAATTTAACAAATAATAGATCCTTAGCTGTTGCGAAAGATGAATTAAATCCTTTCTGAGACTACCCAGCCTAATTTAAATAATCAAGTGATCTGCCTCGCTAAAGCCGTTGCTTGGGCCCTAAACGGGGGCTTTTCACCGGATTGGACACAGTAAATCATCAATAAATGACAATAGTGTGACGAGATAACTGCGAGTTGTTGAAGCGATGACTATGCGATGATTTAGAGTCTAGCGATGCAAAACTTGAAGGCAGAAAACTTAAAGCAGGGTACTGCAGAAGGAACGCATTATAATCTCGGCGGCGTACTTGTCAATATTTAATCAATTCTGTCGATTTGACCAGGCCCATGGCGATGAAAAGGCCCGTTCCTGCTTCGCTTTCTACTGTGCAATTTAGGAATAAATGCTAATATTTCTAGGCGCTTGTTAACAATTAAGGGGACTGGGATGCGCTTTGTTGTTTGGCAGTTTATGTTGGTGATGAGTTTTTTTGTTGGCAGTGCCTGGAGCGCGGCGCCAAATAGTCTGGTGGGGGCCTTAAGTGATGCCGCCGCCGACAGTGGTCAGAGCCAATTTGTGCGCTCGGTTGAGCACTTCGATTATCAGGATAGCCTGCAGCGTGATACCCCAAGGGGCACGGTAGAAGGTTTTATGGCGGCGGTTTATGAGCAGGATTATGAGAAGGCGGCAGAATATCTGGATCTGCGTTACCTGCCCGAGGGGATGTCGGCCAACGAAGGCGCCGAATATGCCAAACAGCTGCAGCTGATCATAGAGCGTAATCTCTGGCTCGACCTGGGACAGCTTAACGATACTCCACTTGGACAGGATAACGATCAGCTTCCCGCCTATCGGGATCTCTTCGGCCGGGTCGCCTTGCAGAGCGATCAGATAGCCCTCTATCTACAGCGGGTGCCCAGCGAAGGCGGCACCATCTGGAAGGTCTCTAACGCTACCGTCGCCAAGGTGCCTCAGCTCTATCAAAACCTGGGCTATGGGCCTGTGGCCGAGTGGTTTGTCAATCATATTCCCGAGGGGCGCTGGTTTAACGTCAACCTGTGGGAGTGGACCCTGCTGCTGGCGTATCTGATCACCGCATTTCTGGTGATGGTGCCCATTACCTGGATCATCAAGCGCGTGATCTTGCTAACTCAATATGAGCTTAAAGAAGAACTGGCCTATATCGTCGCCGGGCCATTGCGTTTGCTGGCGGCCGTGTTACTGGTCAGAGCCTGGGTGTCTCATAGCAGCATCTCTCCGGCGGCAATCGAGATGATAGACACGGGATTCTTGTTAGTGTCGGCCATCATCTGGTTTGGCTGGAGCGCCATGGGGATCTTCCAGCAGGGTCTGAAGAAGCGTTGGAAAGAGCAGGGCAAAGATCAGGCCGCCTCTCTGCTCCGGCCGCTGACCAATTTCCTGCGGGTGATCTTCGTGATCATGGCGGTGCTGTTATGGCTAGAACACTTAGGCTTCAACGCCAGCGCCATCATCGCCGGCATGGGGATAGGGGGCATCGCCATCGCGCTCGCCTCCAAGCAGTCGATTGAGAATTTTATCGGCACCATCACCCTCTATTCGGCGGCGCCGATTAAGGTGGGTAATCTGTGTAAGTTTGGTAGCATCAGCGGCACGGTCGAGGAGATAGGCCTGCGCTGCACTCAGATCCGCACCCTGGACAGGACGCTTATCCATGTGCCTAACGCTAAGTTGGTGGAGATGGAGATCGAAAACATCTCCCAGCGCGAGAAGATCCGTTTCAAGGCGGATATTCGTCTCGATTATGCGGTGACCACCTCAGAGCAGCTCAAGGCGATTGTCGCCGAGATAAAAGCCATGCTCGAAGAGCATGAGCTGGTGCTCAAAGAGCCCCTCAGGGTCACCTTTAAGGGCTTCGGTCTCCATGGTCTACAGGTTAATGTGCTGGCCTATATCGGCACCAAGAGTTTTCCCACCTTTCAGTTGGCATCGGAAGAGTTACATTTAAAAATCATGGATATAGTGGTGAAGAATGGCTCTCGCATCGTGCCGGTGGCACCGGTTGCCCTGAATAATGGATAAATGTTAAAGCTGTGATCTCTGGGTCTTGATGTCGGCTCGAAATCCGGGGATCATGGCTATAATTAATGGCGTATCGCGTCCATCACATCATGACGTAGTGAGAATTGTATGGCTAAAGTGCTAGAGAGTGTCGATCAGCGTACCCAGTTGGTTGGCGAAAACCGTCTCGAGCTGTTGCTGTTTCGTATCAATGCGACGCAGCTGTTTGCGATCAATGTGTTTAAGGTCAAAGAGGTGGTTAAGCTGCCAAAGCTGAGCGCCTTGCCAGGTAGCCATCCTAGCATCAAGGGGGTCGCCAACATTCGTGGCACCTCGATTCCCGTCATCGATCTTCGTGCCGCCATCGGTTTTCAGCCCATGAACAGCGACCAGGAAGCGAACCTTATCATCACCGAATATAACCGTAGCGTGCAGGGCTTCATGGTGGGCAAGGTCGACCATATCATTAATATGACCTGGAGTGACATCATGCCGCCGCCCAAGAGCACCGGCAGTCACAACTATCTGACCGCCATCACTAAGGTGGAGGTGGATGGCGCGACCCGTCTGGTCTCCATTATCGATGTGGAGAAGGTGCTAGCGGAAATCGTGCACTATGATATCGCCATCTCGGAAGGGGTGTTAGATGAGGCCTTGGTGGATAAGATGATAGGGCGCAAGATCTTGATCGCCGATGATTCGGCTACCGCCCGCCGCCAGGTGAAAGACACGCTCGCCCCGCTGGGTATCGAGGTGATAGAGACTTCGGATGGCCTGCAGGCACTTAAGCTGTTGAAGTGTTGGTGCGATGAGGGCCGCGATATCAACCAAGAGATACTCATGCTGATCACCGACGCCGAGATGCCCGAAATGGACGGTTATCGTCTCACCTATGAGGTACGTAACGACAAGCGGATGGCCAATCTCTTTATTACCCTCAATACCTCACTGAGTGGCAGCTTTAATAATGCCATGGTGGAGAAGGTGGGGTGCGATCGCTTTATCTCTAAGTTTCAGCCCGATCTTTTGGTGGATGTGGTTCAGGAGCGTCTACGTACTCAGTTGCCCGAACAGGTAAATTAAGCGGAAATCTTTCGGTACTTTTAGTCAATTACTAGCCAACTACTAGTTATTGTCGGCAAGCTATTTATCGTCTAGCGAATCATAGTCGAGTGTCTGCTCGGCAAGGATATCTCGCAATACCTGACGCTTGACCACGGCGGTGGAGACGATATTGATCCTGGCGATGCGCACCGCGTAGCCGAAACGGTCACGGCCGACGGCGGCCAGCAGCTGATGCAGAAAGGCCTTATCCAGTCCCAGCATCTTGGCGTAATGTTCCACGGCCTTGGCCAGCGACGAAAATTGCACGCCATCGAACTCAAAACCGCCGCCAAAACCAGCTGTGTCGAGTGGGATCCCCTTGAGGCTGAGGGGCCAGGGCGCAACGCTCACCCGAGCTTTGGCGACCTGATACATAAACCAGGCGCTCTTCTTAAAGCCTTCGAATACCTTACAGCTAAATTCCGACTCTTCGAGCTCCTCTTGGGTCCAGTTTTCGCCTATGGCCAGGTGTTTGGCATAGCGGCGCATTAACTCGTCTTTAACTGCGCTGTGACAGTCCCAGATAGAGCTGAGCGGTGCCTTCTCGGCGATCTGCAGACACTCCTTACAGGCGGGAACCGCTAGCGAAGGGTGAGGACAATGGCCCAAGGCGTGATAGTCAAACTGATGAGCACAGGGCTCGGCGCAGAACCAGCATGTATGGCGTCTGTCGAAGGGGATGTCGACCAGGGGCAGGCTTGCAGACAAGGGCTATCCCCTGTCTGCGACTTGGCATAAGCGCATATTAAAGCGCAAGCTCTGGGCTTACTCTTGCTCTATGTCGACCAGGCTCTTGGCCAGGGTGATAGGGTCGAGCTCCAGGCATTCCTGCTCGGCGACCCAGTCGATACCCACTAATACGCCGTCATCGTGCAGATCTTGAATCCAATATTCCAGCAGCTCTTCCAGTGGAATGGGAGCCGGCTGATAATCCTGCCATTCTTCAGTGCAGTGTACTTTGGCCTGTGCTTCGCTAGACCACAGCGGCATCACATCCGTTTCTTCATATTCTGACGAGTCACACACGACCCAACCTTCGCCAGTTTCATCTTGCAGGCCCCAAACGGCTTGCTGCTCTTTTACGTTGTCGATAAAGCTTGCTAAAACGGGACTGTTGTCTGTCATCTTAGTGTCTGTCATGTGAGTTCTCTTAGAGTAGGTAAAATCGAGCCCATTATACGCGATGTGGCTAACGAGCCAAGCGCTAGGTGACCCGAACAGTCCACTATTTATCCGCTCACGGTGCAAACTGGTCTTAGTTCGAATAATTAATCATAAATCATTTAGTATAAGTGCCTCGAGTCGTTATCATGTCTGGGGAAGGTCTGGTTTCTCGCCGGCTGCAGATCATTAAGTTTCTTATTTTTTTAGCCGTTTTCTCTTGGAGTCTCTATTTTGAAAAAATTGCTCACCTTTGCATCCCTGATCCTGGCAACCGGCTTGCCAAGCCTTAGTGTGCTCGCCCAAGATTTCGATACCTGTGTCAGCGCACTCAAGCAAAAAGCGCTCGCCGCCGGAGTGTCGAGCAAGACGGTAGAAGAGGGTCTGGGTCAGGTGAAATATGTGACCAGGGTGATTGAGCTGGATAAGAAGCAGCCGGAATTTAGTCAGACCTTCGACAACTATTTCTCCAAACGCGTCACTGACTGGCGGGTGCAGGAGGGCAGGCGTTTGCTTAAGCAGCATGGCCCGCTGCTGCACAAGTTGCAGCAAGAATATGGTATACCGCCCCAGTATCTGGTGGCCTTCTGGGGACTGGAGACCAATTTCGGCTCCTATAAAGGCAAGATGCCGGTGATCGACTCCCTGGCAACCCTTGCCTGCGATCCGAGACGCAGCGACTATTTTACCGGTGAATTGATTCAGGCGTTGAAGCTTAAAGAGGCCTACCAATTTGATAACGCCCAGATGCAAGGCTCTTGGGCAGGCGCCATGGGGCACACTCAGTTTATGCCCTCGGCCTATGCCAAGTATGCGGTGGACGCCGATGGTGACGGCAAGGCCGATCTGTTTAACAGCACTGAGGATGCTTTATCTTCGGCAGCTAACTTCTTGAATAATCTCGGTTGGATGCGCAACGAGCGCTGGGGCCGCGAGGTCTCCCTGCCAAAGGATTATGATTTTCGGCATCTTGGGCGTAACGATAAACAAAGTTTAACCACCTGGGCCGGTTTGGGGATCACTCAGGCCAATGGCCGCGCGCTGTCGACTCCCGACATGCAAGCCGCCCTCTATCTTCCGGCCGGGCATACTGGGCCGGCATTCTTAGGTTATGCCAACTTCGATGTGATCATGCGCTGGAACCGCTCAGAGTTTTACGCCATCGCCGTCGGGCATCTGGCCGATCGCATCAATGGTGGGGCTCGCCTGCATGTGGCGCCGCCGAAACATGACAATATCAGCCGCGCCAAGCTTAAGCAGTTGCAGGCCAAACTCAACGAGAAGGGCTATGAGGTGGGTAAGCCAGATGGCGTGCTTGGAGTCAACTCCCGTGCCGGCCTGCAGGCCTTTCAGCGCAGCATTGGCCTGGTGGCCGACGGTTTTCCAAGCGATGAGACCTTCAGCGCCCTGGGCATCAAATAGTGCTAACCATTATGATTGCATCTCGATAAGAATTACATTAGCTTAAGATTTTGGCCGGGCATTTTGCTCGGCCAAATTGTAACAACTAACGAGTGGCCACATAAGGTAGCAATATGGATGCGATGGAGAGTTTGTCATTTGCCCAGCGGCAACGTCTGGCGTTTATCGACTTTAGTTTGCAATATTTTGGCCAGGTATCGCGCCAGGACTTGATCGCCAAATTCGCCACAGGCCTGGCGGCGGCGACAAGGGATTTCGCCAGCTACCGCGAGTTGGCGCCCCACAACATGGAGCTGGTGCATCAGACCAAGCGCTATCACAGACGCGCCGAGTTTATCCCCCTGTTCGACCATGATCCCGAGGCGATCCTCCATGGATTGGCCAATGGCTTCGGTGACGGGCTATCCCATCCGGTGACACCAAGTAGCGTCTGTCTGGATGCGGTGCAGCTTATTCATCCCGATACCAATATTATCGCCGCCGTGATGCGGGCTATCGCCCATAAGCAGGCGATAGCCGTGACCTATGTGTCCGTGTCATCGGGGGAAACTCAAAGAGAGCTGGTGCCGCACACCCTGGTGAACAACGGTCAGCGCTGGCATGTGCGATGTTTCGACCGCACCCATCAGGTGTTTACCGACTTTGTGGTGACCCGCTTCAAGGCGGTGACTCAGAGCGCCACCGAGCCCTTCGATCATGAACTGCAAGACAAAGATGGCTACTGGCAGAAGCTGGTTTGTCTGGTGTTGATCCCCCATCCCAGCTTGAAGCATCCCGAGGCGATTGCGCTGGACTATCAGATGAGCGAGGGGGAATTGGTACTCAGTTGCCGCGCCGCCCTGGCGGGTTATCTGCTGCGCCAGTGGAGCGTAGACTGCTCGGCCCAGCATCAGATCCGCAGCGGCGTCTGTCAGCTCGCCCTTAAGAATCACGCCATCTTAAGCGAGATAGAGCATCTGGCCATAGTGCCGGGCGCCAAGGCATAACAGGCGTAGCGCCCCGGGGGAAGTTTTGCTAAGCTTCGCCCACTTGATGAAAAGAGACTAACTAAGGACGCTTGATGAGCATTAAAGACGATATGGTCGTGCAGTTTAACTACACCTTACGCGATGAAGCAGGTGAAGTGCTCGAAACCAACGAAGGATTAGATCCTATTGCCTACCTACATGGGCATGACAACATGATGCCTGGCGTCGAGAAGGCGATGGAAGGTAAGGCTGTGGGTGAGAAGTTTTCTGTGACCCTGCCACCGGAAGAAACCTATGGCGTACGTAACGAAAACGGCGAGCAGCGCGTGTCTATCAAGCATCTGCAAGGCGCGAAAGTGTGGAAGCCTGGCATGCGTGCCATCGTGAGCACAGACCAGGGCCAGCGCCAGGTGACTGTACTCAAGGTGGGTAAGTTTATGGCGACCGTGGATATCAACCATCCTCTGGCTGGCCGCGAACTGACTTTCGATCTTGAGGTTGTCGACGCGCGCGAGGCGACTGCCGAAGAGATCGCCCACGGTCACGCCCATGGCGTCGGCGGTCACCACCACTAGAATGGTCACGGCCACTAGGCTGGTGGCGAGCACCTGAATAACCATAGAGACCCGGGCGAACCTGGGTCTTTTTATATCAATCACGGTAAGTAAGTGATCAGAAGTTGCGTTGGAAAACGTTCGAGAACAAGGCATGATTTTTCGATAAGTCATTATTCGACAATCAAAAAATAATAACGCCGTTATCGGACGATTTAACAAGCTAGCATGATCAGTTATTGACTAGGATTGGTATGATATCAATTGAAGGAAGAGCTTGTGGTCATCGAATTTTCAGGGGGACGGATAATCGTCTCGCCCCAAGAGGTGCTGGTAAAACTCACCACTGGTGTCAGCCTCTTTGCGATGGCCGATGATCTGCGCCTGCTCAGCGCCGGCAACATCATGGTGGCCGATGCAGGCGCGGTGCGTTGGCACCTCACCTTAGACGATGCAAATCAGCTAGGTGATATCGCCGAGTGTCTCGGTATCGATATCGCCTAACTACGTTTGATTTTTACTTCATCAGTTGCTGCCCATGCCGCCCGTTAATGGCCATGCTTGTGGCGAATAAGCTGGTCGCGGCTAAGCAAGTCTCATCTAAGCAAGTCGCGTCTAAGCAGGGCTAATTGTGGCCAAGTTTGTCGCGGCCGTGGGGCGAGTCGAGATCTAACCTGGGCCCCTTGGGAACCACGCGCGTCGGATTGATCTGGCCATGGCTGAAATAGTAGTGCTGCTTGATATGCTCGAAGTTGACCGTCTTGGCGACCCCAGGGTGTTGGTATAACTCTTTCAGGTAGGCCTGGATTGCCGGCATGTCAGCGATGCGATTACGATTGGTCTTGAAGTGACCCACATAGACGGCGTCGAAGCGCACGAGTGTGGTAAACAAGCGCCAGTCGGCTTCGGTAATTTGGTCGCCCACTAGATAGCGCTGCTGGCTAAGACGTGTCTCTAAGGTGTCTAAGGCGTCAAATAGCGCGTCGAAGGCCTGCTCATAGGCCGCCTGTGTGGTGGCAAAACCGGCTCTGTATACCCCGTTATTGATCTTGTTGTAGACCCAGTGATTGATCTCATCTATCTCCTCTCTGTGAGCGGCGGGGTAGAAGTCGAGATGATTGCCGGTGATCTCGTTAAAGGCGCTGTTAAACATGCGGATGATCTCCGCCGACTCGTTACTGACTATCGTTTGGGTCTGCTTGTCCCACAGCACGGGCACTGTCACTCTGCCGCTATAGTCGGGTTTTGCTAACTGGTAGATCTGATAGAGATAATCTTTGCCGTTGAGCCTGTCGATCTCGCTGCCTTCTATGTGCTGGGCGCTCTCACTCTGCTTGGGGCCACTAAACTCCCAACCGTTGCTCAGCATATGGGGCTCAACGACCGTGACGCCGATATGGGCCTGCAACGACTTCAGCTCGCGAAAGATAAGGGTTCTATGCGCCCAGGGACAGGCGAGAGAGACATAGAGATGGTAGCGACCCGACTCGGCTTTAAATTCGGGCTCAGGCTCATCTGCGCTTGGCGCCTTTATCCAGCGGCGAAAGGCGGCGTCTTCTCTCTCAAACGCGCCCTTGCTCTTATCTGTGTCATACCATTTATCGACCCATTGGCCACCTTGAAGTAATCCCATCTGTGTCTGCCTCGCTTTTCTAACTCGTTAAGTGCAGTGTAACAGTCGCCTAAGCGGATAAAAAACGCGAAAACTGGCGTTTTTTATTCGACTTTATCGAATAGTTGGGCGGGCTATAGTTGGGTGGACTTAGGCTTCCTGATATGATCGGCCGCACATAAACACCTAATGAAGAGTAATAAAGGAAACCCTATGTCTCAACAGCCGTTAGAGCGGATCACCATAGAACCTCAATCCCAGTGCCGCGCCTGCGTGATCTGGTTGCATGGCCTTGGCGATTCCGGTGCCGGTTTTGCCCCTGTGGTGCCACTTCTGGGTCTGCCCGATGAACTCGGCGTGCGTTTCATCTTTCCCCATGCGCCAAGCATACCGGTGACCATCAACCAAGGGTATGTGATGCCCGCCTGGTATGACATCAAGGGGATGGATGTAGACAATCGCGCCGATATGGCTGGTGTGTTGGCCTCTGAGCTGGCGATTGCAACACTTATCGAGGAGCAGATCGCCTCTGGCGTGCCGAGCGATAAGATAGTCCTGGCCGGTTTTAGCCAAGGCGGCGTGATGAGCCTGTTTACCGGCTTACGCTTCCCTAAGTGCCTGGCGGGGATCATGGCACTATCTTGCTATCTGCCGACGGGCCATGCCATGCCCGATAACTTGAGTGAGGCCAATCGTAATACGCCGCTGCTGCAACAACACGGTGAGCAGGATGAGGTGGTGCCACTGGCTCTTGGCCGCGCGGCCTATGATCTGATTTCCAAGGCGGGCTATTCCAGCGAGTGGCATACCTATCCTATGGGCCATAGCGTGTTGCCAAATCAGCTTCAGGAGATAGGTCAGTGGCTTAAGGCGCGTCTGAGCCAATAGGCTACCTGTTTACCTGGCTATTACCTGCCTGATCTGAAACAGGATTATTACAATAAGTGAGGGGCGCCAGTTGGCGCCTCTTTTTTATGCTTGCAAGAGTGTGATGGATATCACGTCAATCAATTGGCGGGTACAGCCTGATCATTTTGCCGTAACCATAAGTTAACAATTACCGATAAATGGCGACCTTTGCGGCTAAAAAAGCATCGATTTGTGCTGTATTACGTTTTACTGCTTTAGATAAAGTTGATCTAGTGTGAAATTTTTACCGGTTTTGTGATCTAGGTACGCTAGAGCTTGTTTGTTTAATGGGAGTATCCTCATTTTTTAGAAAATAGGTGCAAGTTAATAAAATAGATGGGAAATCGATATCTATGGCCGTTTTAATTTATCGATAGGTCTCGCGATTCATTTTTACCTTGTTCTGATGGTGAAACAATGAAAGGCGTAAAACGCTTTTAAAATAAACATTTGCCCTATGTTTGTTCATAAAAATGCCACATTTCCTAGATATTGTTTGCTATTATATTTCGCGGCGAGATTATGACGTTCGCTATCAAAAAATATGATGGTTAATAAAAAAGATAATCTAGGGGTTGATGTAATGACAAATAAGCTTTTAAAAGGATTAGTCGCTACCGCTGTATTAGCAGCACTTGCTGGTTGTAACAGCAGCGATGACGACAAGGCGCCAACAACATGTGCTGAAGCTGGCACTGCTTGCACCAAATTTACCGTACTGCACACCAATGATAACCATGGTCGTTTCTGGGAAAACAAAGACGGCGAATATGGTATGGCGGCACGTAAGACGTTGATCGAAAAGATCCGCGCCGAAGTGGCGGCCAATGGCGGCGAAACGCTGCTGCTTTCTGGTGGTGATATCAATACAGGTGTACCTGAGTCTGATCTGCAAGACGCACTGCCAGATTTCCTTGGTATGAACGATATCGGTTATGACGCTATGGCGGTCGGTAACCACGAATTTGATAACCCATTGGCGGTACTGGATTCACAGCGTTCTATCGCTAACTTCCCAATGCTAGCGGCTAACATCTACAAAGAAGATGGCACTCGCTACTTCGAAGCCTACAAGGTATTCGATGTTAACGGCATCAAGATTGCTGTTATCGGTCTAACCACCGAAGACACGGCTAAGCTGGGTAACCCAGAATTTATCTCAGGTCTTAAGTTCACCGATCCTAAAGAAGAGATCGTTAAGGTGATCAAAGAGATCAAAGACGCTAAGGCAGCCGATCTTATCTTCGCAACGACTCACATGGGTCACTATGCGAACGGCGAACACGGCAGCAACGCACCTGGCGACGTGGCTCTGGCCAAGGCGCTTGAGCAAGGTCAACTTCAGGCTGTGATCGGTGGTCACTCACAAAACCCAGTTTGTATGGAAGGCGGCGAATATGCTGACTTCGCACCGGGCGACGAGTGTACGCCTGATCAGCAAAACGGTACCTACATCATGCAAGCTCACGAGTGGGGTAAGTATGTTGGCCGTGCCGATTTCGAATACTTCAACGGTGAACTGCACCTGGCTAACTACAAGCTGGTTCCAGTTAACCTAGTGAAGAAAGTAAAAGATGAGCAAGGTAATGAGACTAAAGTACTGGTAGGTGAAGCGATCGAGGCAGATGCTGCACTGAAAGAGATGCTTTCTTACTACCAAGAGCGTGGTCAAGGCCAACTGGATGAAGTGATTGCTTCTACCGATGGCTTACTAGACGGTGAGCGTGCAAACGTACGTTACATGCAGACTAACCTGGGTCGTCTGATCGCCGATGCACAGCGTACCAAGGTTGCAGCCGATGTGGGCGTGATGAACTCTGGTGGTGTTCGTGCGTCAATCGAAGCCGGTGACATCTCTTACCGTGACGTTCTGACTGTACAGCCTTTCGGTAACATGGTGACTCTAAGCACTATGACAGGTGAAGAGCTTAGCGCTTACCTGGGTGAAGTGGCTAGCCTACAGATTGGTGCAGGCGCTTACGCTCAGATCACTGGCGTTAAGATGACGGTTGACTGTGCGGCTAAGACAGTGGCTATCAGCGAAGTTAACGGTAAAGAGTACAGCGCGACTGGCTCTTACACCATGACAGTACCTAGCTACAACGCGGCAGGTGGTGACGGCTATCCTAAGCTAAACCCAGTACAAACCGGTTATGTTGATGCCGAAGTACTGTACACCTTCTTCAAGGATGCAGGCACTATCGTAGCGGCCGACTACAACCCAGTAGGCGATATCGTTTACGAAAACTCTGAAAGTGTTGAAGGTTGTCAGATCACTGCTCAATAAGCAGGATTAAGCGACACAAAGGGCAGCCTCAGGGCTGCCTTTTTTATGCCCGAGATTGCGCATTCACCGTATTGGGACCTAGTCAGTTTATGAGAGGAATTAGCCGGGTCATTCTCTTGGTGATTCTCTAGGCCATTCTCTGATCCACGCTCTGATTCGATTTCTGGTGCAATTTCTGGGTGATCAGCTTGTGTATTTGCCCATTCATAAGCGCAGAAAAATTTTTTAAATTTCTTCCTTGAAATCATAAATGCCTATCCACATATAGTGAGTATGGGGCGCTCATCGAGGCCCCTGATGTTACCCAAGATGTTGATCTTGTTATGGCAGTGCCTTTGGGCTGCCCGGTGATATCACTAAAAGGCGCGGCGCAATTTATTCGAATCATATCGTGTGAATTATTGTCGGCCACTAACCTCTATATTGCTTAATAAAAGGATATACCTATGCGTAATTATGATTTAACCCCTCTATACCGTAGTGCCATTGGATTCGATCGTTTAGCCCAGCTTGCCGAGCATGCTGCATCGAACAAGGGTAATTCGGGTTATCCCCCATACAACATCGAGTTGCTGAGCGAGAATCGCTATCGCATCACCATGGCGGTGGCCGGCTTTGCGATGGAAGAATTAGATATCACTAGCGAAGGCGACAAGCTAGTGGTGAAAGGCACCAAGGCGGAGCAGGAGAGCGAGCGTAAATACCTGTATCAGGGTATCGCTGAGCGCGGTTTCGAGCGCACCTTCCAGCTGGCCGACTATGTGACTGTGATTGGCGCCGATCTTGAAAACGGCCTGCTCAATATCGATCTGCAGCGTGAGATCCCCGAGGCCCTAAAGCCGCGCAAGATTGAGATCTCAACTTCAAGGCTGCTAGACGCCTAAATGAATGTCTAAGTGCAGCGCTTTAGAACGCAGCATCGAATAAAAAAGGGAGCCCAGGCTCCCTTTTTTGATGGCTATCGTTCACTTTTCTGGCTTAGCGATTAAGCCCGGTCAGAATGGCTTCGTTCAGGTATTGGCTAAAGTCATCGCCATGGTTGGCCAGCATCTTAGGGAACATAGATATCGGTGTCAGGCCCGGGAAGGTGTTGATCTCGTTGAGTAAGATCTCGCCCTCTGGCGTGAGGAAGAAATCGATGCGCGACAGGTGTCTAAGCTTCATGCCATCGAATACCTTTACCGCATAGGCGCGGATCTGCTGGGCTATCTCATCGCTTACCTCGGCCACGACCCGAGTGGTGGCCTTACTGTCGGCGGCATACTTTTCATCATAGGTGTAGAAGGTGCCACCGGCGCAGATCACCTCGCCAGGCAAGGTGGCGACTGTCTCGCCGCGATATTGATAGACGGCGACTTCCAGCTCACGCGCCTGAATGGTCTTCTCCACCACCACATAGGGCGAATAATGAAACGCATCGGCCAGAATGGCCGGGATCTGCGCCGCGTCATCGACCCGGTAACAGCCCACAGAGGAGCCTTGTGAGGCGGCCTTTACGAATACTGAGCCCCACTTGGCTAGGGCGTCTGTGGTCTGGGCAATTGCCTGCTCGTCCAGTTGATTCAGGAAGAGGTAGGGGGTGTTAGGGATCCCCAGGGCGCTAAACCACATCTTGGCGGTGATCTTGTTGAAACAGTTGCGCGAGCCCTCGGCGTCACAGCCGAAATAGGGCAGATTTATGAGTTCGAAATAGGACTGAATGTCGCCGGTTTCGCCAGGGTAGCCGTGAATACAGGGGATCACATAATCCACCGGCCAGTGCGCCAAGCTCTCATCTTCGAAACGGATCTCACGGCGGTTGGTCAGCTCACAACGCTCACCTGATTTGGTTTGATATTGTCCCTTGGCATCGAGTTCGACCCGCAGCACATTCAGGTGGGGAAGTTTCGCCAGCGAGGTCTCGAAGTAGTTGGCCGACAGCAGGGAGATGGCGTGTTCATCGCCGCCGCCACCGCATAAAAGTAAAAGGTTGATCGGATTCATCGGGTCTCCGTTTTCGACTCAGTATCGTTTTCCATGCTCACTATGACGTGCTGATTTTTTTATGCAAGTCCTGGATGCTGCTTAAAGAAAGCTTAATGTCTGACCGGGCAATTTGTGGCCGAAATCATTATCTATGGCGCCTTAACGCCCGGCCCAAGGCGCCTCATAGAGCGCATCATAATCGGTTTGCGCCAGCACAGTTACGCCTACCGCCTCAAGAAACAGCGCTTGTCCCTGGGAGATGGGCTCACCGGCGTAAACATAGTAGGCCGCGCGCCTGCGCTCGGGAAAGGCCTTATACAGCTTGGCGCGCTCGATAAGCAACCAGCGCAGAAAGATCTCGTTGCTTTCAAGCCCGAGTCCGATAAACACCAGTTCGTTATGCAGCAAGATATTGAGCCAGGTGCTGTTGCCGCGCCAATGTTCCTTTAGCGCCTTTTTAAAGCCACCACCCAGATGGCCCTGATGCAGAATATCCCTGGCCCTGTCTACCGCCCCCATGTAATGACTCAGTCCAAGGCGCACGCTGCGGGCATACCTCTGCATGCCGTTAATGTGCCAGATGGCAAACTCTTCGGTGGGTGAGGCGATGGGCGCGCTAGCGAAGTAGCTGGACCAGGGGTAGAAGTCGGTAAAATGTTTGGCCTGCAGGTGATGTAGTTTAAGTTGGTGACTTTTCGCGAGGGTCTGTTCGAAGTTGGTGGTCAGCACGGGCGTGTTGTTCGCCGCTGCCCAGGCAATCATTCGTTGGTGTTGACGCTGGGGTTGCCAGCTGGCCATAAGATTACAGAACGCTTTTTGTAGCTGCGTGTTGGGCTTACTGCTAATGAGATCCAGCGCATCATAAAACTCGGTGAGGGCGATGCCTGCCGGGATGCTGGCCACCTCATCGCCCTGGTGGGCACGCCAAAGGCTGAGAAGCATCTTATCCCAGGCGTTGATGCTGGTTACTTGCTCGTCACTTTGACTGCGAGGGCGATAGCGATTGATGCCGTTACCCACCACTAATGCCCTCGGATGGGCACTCGGGCGCTGGTTGAGCAGCTGGGACAAGGTTTGAGTCATGCTGGCCACAACCTATGTGCCAGACCCGAGGCCCTAAGGGTCGCCTGGCTGCAGGCCGCCTCGAACACCGCCTGGCTGCCAAGACAGCTAAAGTGTCCCTTGGCGCGGGTGATGGCGGTGTAGACCAGCTCTTTGGTCAGTAGCTGACGCTGGGCGACGCTGGGCCTTGGCGGTAAGACGAAGGCGACCTGCTGAAACTCGCTGCCCTGACTCTTATGCACCGTCATGGCGTAACAGGTCTCGTGGCTGGGCAGGCGGGCGGGCAGTACCTTGAGCAGGCTGCCATCGGCCTGAACGAAATAGGCCATCAGGCGGTGAGTGGGGCCGTGACCTGGCAGGATCACCCCAATATCGCCGTTAAACAGCCCTAGGTTATAGTCGTTACTCTGAATGATGATGGGACGTCCGGCGTAAAATTCGCTGGATGGCTGGATCAGCTTGGCATCTTTCAGTGCCTGGGTGACCGCCGCGTTGATCCCCTCGACGCCATATTCGCCGGCACGCATGGCGCAGAGGATACGGAAGTCGTTGAAGCGAGTGATGATCTGGTTGGCGATTTCGTCCAGATCCAGTTGTTGATCTGACTCTTTATCTACTTCTTGAACCTGCTCTTTGTTGGCCAGGTGACCGACCAAGTCCAGATAAGGACGATATTTGTCGACGCTCTGAGCCATCAAGGCCGTGAGTCCGGCATTGCCCTGGGGCGAGAGTTGATGCTCAAGCCAGCTAAGTTCGTCGTATCCTTTCTGCCAGACACTTAATATGCCCGTCAGATCTCGGCGGTTGACGGCGCCGGCTAGCTGTCCTATACCGGCATCGCCCTTAAATCTGTGGCTGTGCATCAGCATGGCCAGACTATCGCCCAGTGCCGGGCGCGCATCGATATAGGCGCTGAGATCTTCCTTGGTTAATTGACTGAGGAGTGCTGCCTTCTCTTGTGAGTAGCGCATGCGCCAGCCACTTTCCTGTGAGTCTGTCTGTTTTAGCCCTGCGCAGATATCAGCCAGCACGGCGCCGGCCTCGACCGAGGCGAGCTGGTCCTGATCGCCAAGCAGAATAAGCCTGGCGTGCTCCGGCAGCGCTTCCAGCAGCTTGTGCATCATGGGCAGATCTACCATGGAGGCCTCATCGAGGATCAAGAGATCCAGCCTGAGAGGATTGTCCTTATGGTGCCTGAATCTGTGGGAGCCGGGGATCACCCCCAGCAGACGGTGCAGGGTGGCCGCCTCTTCGGGGACCTGCTTAAGCTGCTCAAGATCTAACTCGTCGCCATAGGGCGCCAGCTCCTGGGAAAGCCTCGCCTTGGAGGCCTTGATCGACTCGCTCAGGCGCGCGGCCGCCTTACCCGTTGGCGCCACCAACTTGATGGTGAGTTGCTGCTCCAGACAGAGCAGCAGTAATAGCTTAGTCACTGTGGTTGTCTTGCCCGTACCGGGCCCGCCGGTGATCACCGCCAGTTTCTGGCTAAAGGCGGTGGCGGTGGCGATCTTCTGCCAATCGGGCTTCTCGGCCTGACCGGCAAACAGAATATTCAGTATGCTGGCTACCTTATCTGGCGCCGCAACTCTGATGGGCTGATTGAGGCGAGTGAGACGCTCGGCCACCTGAGTCTCAAACTGGTAGTAACGCTGCAGGTAGAGCCTGTCGCCATCGAGGATCAAGGGGGTGTTTAGCTCGCCATCGGCCGGGCTAATGGCTTGATATTGCGTCAACTGCTCGGCCAGTGCCTGGGGCGACAGTTCAAGTTGACATTGGGGCAGCTGCTCATGCAGCGGGTTATCCCTGTCTATCTGAGTCAGGGGCAGACAGGTGTGTTGCTGAGACAATTGACGGCTGAGCAGGGCGCAGATCAGGGTAAAGAGATCGTCGCCATCGCTGTGCAGGGCTTGCATCTGCAGGGCAAAGTGGCGATCCAATGGGGTCAGCAGTCCCTCCTGTTGCCAGTGCTTAAGCAGCTGGCTAAGTGGCTGTGCTAGCTGGATCATAGGTCTAGCTCTCCTTGTGCAGGGCCTGATGGCATGTCAGATTGCCTGTCTGTTGGCGAGTGCGACTCAGGCTCAGCTTGAGACTCAGCTTGAGACTCTGCTAGTGACTCAGCTTGAGACTCTGCTAGTGACTCAGCTTGAGACTCGCTGGTTTCTGCCTCGCTAAGCAGGGTGTCCAGGGCCTGGATCAGCCCAAGGGGCGGCTTGTCGTAATAGACACCGGTACTCGGTGAGTTGGCCGACATGCCCCTAAGGAAGAGGTAGTAGCAGCCGCCCACATGTTGGTCATACTGGTAGCCGGGCAGGCGCAGCTTGAGGTAGCGATGCAGTGCCAGGCTATAGATGATGTATTGCAGGTCATAGTGGTGACCGGCGATGGCCCGCTGCATGGCGGGCTTTTCATAATGACTCAGGTGATCCCCCAGATGATTGGACTTATAGTCGGCGATATAGAACTTGCCCTGGTATTCGAAGGTTAAGTCGATAAAGCCCTTGAGCATCCCCTCTAGGGTCTCGAAACTCAGTGTGGCGCTATAGCCATACTGACTCAGCAGCTGATTAAGCCCATGTGCATCGAGCTTGCCTATTGGCATATAAAACTCCATCTCCACCAGTTTTTGTGCCTGGCTGAGGCTCGCGAGACGCAGCCCATCACCATCGAGCGGCACATGCAGCAGATCCAGATACCAGGCATGCAGCATCGCTTGCCACTCGCTATCGATGCCGAAGCGCTCCATCGCCTTGGGCAGCTCGTCGCCTAGGCAGGTATCGGCCTGGGTAAAGTCTATCTGCTCCAGCACCCAGTGGAGGAAACTTCCCGCGTTGGCGCCGCGCTCGAAGCTGAACCTGGACAGCTGCTCGCTATCGGTAGCTAACTGTTCAAGCTCGGGAAAGGCCTCATCGCCCATGCCTGGGCTGACTTGTTCGTGAGCCGAATGTTTCACCAGGCCTGAGTAGCTGCCCACCCGCCAGGGGATCTCGCGCCTGCGGCTAAGTGGCCGCGGCGCCAGCTTGGCGGCATCGGTAGTGTCGATAGGGTCAAAGTCTAGTTTGGGCGCGTCGCTTTCCACCAAGTCGACCGAGATCGCCTCGCTCGCCAGTGCCTGAGCGGCGGCCTGAATGTCGGCAAACTCGCAGGCCTTGGTCTCTATGCCCAGAAGGTAGCCGATGGCAGTCTCGAATAACTGGCTGCTGATCCCGTCACGCTTGGTGAAGCGCGAATGGTTGGCGACATAGCAGTAGCAGGCCAGCACGGGTCGGGTAAGCGCCACATAGAGCAGGCGCAGATCTTCGGCGAGATTCTCCGCCTTGTATTTGGCCCAGCCCTCGTCGCTCTGGTCGATATCCCACACCAGGGCGTCTTGCTCATGGTAGAGCATAGGCGCCGGCTTGCGGCGATTGTCTCTGGCCAGGCTGACGAAGGGCAGGAAACAGATGGGATATTCCAGTCCCTTACTCTTGTGTATGGTGACTATCTGTACCAGATTCTGCTCGCTCTCCAGCCTGAGCTGGGCCTCTTCCGTGCTGCTCACCTCGATCAGCGTCTGCTGATACCAGTTAAGCAGGGCGCAGATGCCGTCCAGCTCCATCGCTTTTTGCTGTAGCAGTTCGCCCAGGTGCCTGAAATCGGTCAGGCGGCGCTGCCCTTCATCTGCAGTCAGCAGACGCTCGATGAGGCGGGTATCGGCCGCCAAGGCCATCATGCAGGGCATGATCCCGCGCTTTAGCCAGGTCTGATGCAGGTTGTCGAAGGCCTCGAGCTGCTGCTGACGCACGTCTTCATCCAGATTAAAGGCATGGATCGCCTGGGCATCATAGTCCAGCAGGGCGGTGGCCATGGCGCTGCGCAGCGCGCGCTCATCCTTGGGATTGGCGATGGCCTGTAGCACCAGGGCGAGTTCCTTGGCCACCAGGGTATCGAATACGCTGTCACGGCTGAGAAAGACGGCGCCTATCCCCCGGCTACTCAGTGCCGATTTGATATAGGCGGCCTCGTTGCGATCCCTGACAAGCACGGCGATATCTTTTGCCTTGAGTGGCTTATTTTGCTTCAAGCACTCGCCGCGCTGAGCCTCGTTGAGCAGCCTGGTTATCTCGTTGGCGGCATCTTCGGCCAACTGGCTGCGGGCGCTGGCTTTGTTAAGCCCGGCGTTGGGATCTTCACCAAGCAGCTTAAGCCGCAGCGCGCTCGTTTGGGGGACCTTCTCGACCAAGCGTTTCTCTGCCGCCATGGGGGAGGGCTTGATGCGCTCAAAGGGGATCGCCTGGCTGATAAAAGGATCGTCGCTTCTTGAGAACAGCTGATTGACCGCCTCGACCATGGCTTGGCTGGAGCGGTAGTTGGTGTCCAAGCTGTAGTGGTTTTCCGTCTGGCCCCTGGCATGGATATAGGTGTGGATATCGGCGCCGCGAAAGGCGTAGATCGCCTGCTTAGGATCGCCAATCATCAAGAGGCTGAGGTCGCTGTCTGTTGAGACCTGCTGGCCTTGATAGATGCGGCTGAAGATCTGATATTGCAGCGGATCTGTGTCCTGAAACTCATCGATAAGGGCGATGGGAAAACGCTTGGCGATGGCATGTGCCAGCGCCTGCTCTTTGTCGGTTTCTTCGCTTAGGGCGTCGGCCAGAGCGATCAGCAGATCGTCCGGAGTGCGAAGATTCTTAAGCTGTTTCTGCGCCGCAAAGCGGCGCTTAATCCCATCACGGGCGCCATAGAGGAAACTGGGCACTAAGGTGTCTATGGTTTCTGTGACGCGCTCGATATGGGCAAGCAGCGGCGCCTGTTCCGGCGTTGGGATCTCGCCGCCCTTGTTGAGCTTGAGGCCGCCTAATGCCAGCGCCCCCAGCACCTTGTTGTCGGGCAGGGAGAGCGGCTGAGCCGCCCAGTTATCCATGGCGGCGAACAGGGTCTCGAGCTTGGGATAGCCCTGATCTTTCTTGCCAAAGCGGGTGCCGTTGAGCGGCAGCGCCTTGAGCAGCTCAAGGGTGGCATCGCGCTCGCGCGGCCAGATGAGCCTGAGTCTCGAAAGGCTCTGACTCAGGCGCTCCGCCACCTGACTGAAGGCTTCGGGTGTCGGCGAGACGCTGGCCTGATTGGCGCCGAGAAGCGGCCTTAGCTGCTTGGTCAGGCCGTCGGGATCGCTAAACTTGTTGCTGATGATCTGCGCCAGATAGCCGGGCAGCGGATAGCAGGCCTCACGCCAGAAGTCGCGCACCGCATGGTGCAGGTACTCGCTGTCGTCCAGGGTAAATTCAGACTCAAACAGCAGGGATGATTCGAACGCCATGTCCGACAGAATGCGCTGGCAGAAACCATGTATGGTAAAAATGGCCGCCTCATCCAGCGACTTGAGCGCGAGATCCAGGCGTTTTAGCGCCTGACTGCGCGCCTCGGGCTCAGCCTCAGAATAGAGTGTGTTGATCAGCGGATCGTCCACCTCCATGCCGAGAAAGGCGCGGTAGGCCAGCTGGATCTTCTTGCGGATACGATCCCTAAGCTCCTGGGTGGCGGCGTTGGTAAAGGTCACCACCAGGATCTGCTCGCAGCTTAGCGGCGCACGTTGGCTATCGCCCAATAATAAACGCACATAGAGCCCGGCGATGGTGTAGGTCTTGCCGGTACCCGCGCTGGCCTCGATGAGGCGAGTGCCCGACAGCGGCAGGCTTAGGGGATTTAGTGTCTGTGTCGCCATCTTATTGGCCCTCCACGAAATCGGCCAACTCGCTCAGCGGCGCCTTGTGATAGAGACTCAGCATAGGCGAGAGCAGCGTGCTGGCGATGGTGCCAAAGCCTGCCTCGCTAAAGTCATCGGGGAAAGTAAACAGCCGCTGATAGTGAGCCTCCTGGCCTTCGCCCAGGTTGGATTGTTCATCCAGCCATTGTGGCTGGGCGGCGATCAGCTTCTCAATATGATCACCCTCGGCTTCGACATAGGCAAAGGCGGTTCTTGGCATGAAGGGCAGGGGCTGGCTCTGCCCCTGATGATAATGCTCGGCCCAGAGCGAGAGCTGATTGAGCGCCTGCTCAGGCGTTATCGGCGCGAAGGCGTGGAAATGGCCGATATCGAGCAGATAGCTGTGTCGCTGCCAGGGCGTGGCCTCATGGCTTTCCACGTCGCTATTGTCGCTAAGACTGGTTTTGAGGCTGGCGTTAAGACTAGCGTTAAGACTGGCGTTAAGGCTAGCGTTAAGGCACAGGTGACGCAGATAGACACGGATCAGATCCCGCGCGTTCGCCGTTCCCGGACGGTAGTTGACCAGCCCCTTGGCGCTGACGCCGTCGATTCGCCCAACCAGAGCAGTTGCGGCGCTGTCAACCAGGAGAAGATTGATATCCTGGGTATGGCTGCTCTCACCCTGCAGATAGAGGGTGCGACCGACCAGGGCGCGAATATCGTGCTGATACTGTTTAAGCAGGAGATCATCAAAGGGGGCAAGAGGTAACTGACCCGAGAGCCGCAGCCGCTCTAGCAGCTCATTTGATGGCCGCTCATCGCCGGATTTGACCGCATCTTCTATCAGGGTCGATTGCAGCTGATAGCGAGACAGGGGATTGAGGGCGAAAGGCTCATCGTTTTCATCCGCCTGTATGCTGAGATTAAGATCCAGCTTGAGGGTGCGATTGAAAAAATACTGCGCCGGATTACGGTAGAAGCGGATCAGCGCCGAGAGCTCAAGCGGCTCGCCCTTATCTTCATCGGCGACCAGACTCAGCGGCGCCTCGATGAAATGACCAGCACTTGCTGGCTTGGCACCCTGCTCCCCGTCGTGCTGCTTATCCTGCTCAGTAAGGGCTCGGGGACACCACTGCTCGCTATAGCTCTGGCGAAGACGTCTTGGCTCACTCTTTGCGCCTTCACACTCTGCGCCTTCAGACTCGTCTGCCAGATAGAGGCGTTCATCGAAGGGCTGCAGCGGCATGGTGATGATTAGCTGGTCTAAGATGGCCTGCTCGATTTGGGTGATATCTGCCGTGCTTGTGTCATCTTCACTCGCTTTATTCAGCAGGTGGGCACAACTTTCCGGCAAATAGCAGAGCTGACAGTATTCGATGAGCTCAGATACCAGCATAGAGGGGATGCGCTCACTGTTATCCCGCTCGCTATGGCCGATATAGCTGATGTAGAGCTGCTCTCTGGCAGAGAGCAGCGCCTCGAGGAACAGGTATCTGTCATCCAGCCTGCGGGAACGGTCGCCCTTACGTGGCCCTTCTTGCGCTACCAGGTCGAAGCCGACTGGGTGCTGTACCCTGGGGTAGACGCCATCGTTCATCCCCAGCAGACAGACCAGCTTAAAGGGGATGGAGCGCATCGGCATCAGGGTACAGAAGTTGACGCTACCGGCTAGATAACGCTGTCCCACTCGGGACTCGGTGAGGTGACGGGTAAACCAGTTCTGCATCACCTCAAGTTCGAGTTCGCTCTGATACTGTGTGGCGGTGAGCTCCTCATTCAGACGGGTGATTGCCTGTAAAAGCTCCTGTTTCTGACTCAGCTCCTCATCGACACAGTCGTAGAAGGTCTCCACCAGTGATTGCAACTGAGTGATGCGCACGCTTAAGGGGCAATGCTCGCCAAGCGCCAGGTTAAACTCGTCGATTGCCTCGATAAAATTAAGCAGTTTACCCAGAGCCTGGGCAGACTGCCCCTCGACACCGGGGAGGGCCAGGCTGTCATGATAGATGGGGGCCTCATCGCTGAAGCTATAGCCCAAGATCAGTCGCTTGATACCAAAGGCCCAGGAGTTGTGTTCGAAGGCAGGCAGCTGCTGCGCCTGACGGCTGTGCTCATCCCGTCCCCAGCGCACGCCCGCCTGCTCCAGCCAGCGGCGGATAAGCAGGAGATCATCATCGTCCAGGTCGAATCGGCGCATCACGGCGGGCACCTCGAGTATGCCTAAGATGTCCGTCAGGGCGAAGCGGCTCTTGTTGAGATCTAGCAGGTGCAGGAAGCTGTTGATCAGCGGTGATTCCTGTGCCGCGCCGCGATCGGCAATGGCATAGGGGATAAAATGATCGCCACGCTTGGAGGCAAACACCGCATCTATGTAGGGCGCGTAGGTCGCTACATCAGGCATCATCACTACGATATCTTTGGGGGCGAGACCATCCGAATGCGACAACTGCTCCAGCAGATGATCGTGCAGTGTCTCGAGCTCTCGCAGCGGGCTGTGACAGCTCCTGAGGGTCAGGGAATCATCGTCATTCTTAAGTACTCGTCTGCCTTTGGTGGTGAGATAGAGTTCGGCGTCCGGCCCTAGGGTTTCGCCCCGGGTGCAAAGCTCGAGGATATCTTGCTGCACGCCGTGGAGCAGGGTGTTTGAGCCCGGATCTTGATAGCACTCGAAGTTGAAGTTGGTGTCATTTTCCGGCAGTTCCAGGATAAGGTCTAACAGCTCGCGGCCCATCTTGCCGTTGTTGGCCAGCAGGGGATTGCCCACCTCAAGCTTACTCTCCCAATCGATGGCGAGTTGCTGCTTGTCGCCATATTGCAGCGCCATTCTCGCCCTGAGTTTAGGATCTACTATGTCGCCCCAATAGTGTTGGCAGGGGCTTAGGTTGAGCATCACTACATCGATCCGTTTGGCCAAAAAGTAGAGTACTTCCAGGGTCTGCGGCGCCATGGAGGAGATACCAAAGACAAACAGGCGCGGCGGCAACTTGCTAAGATCGCACTGGGGATCGCTTAAGGCATCAAACAGCGCCTGATGCAGGTTCGCCCTGTGATAGCGACTCTGGTTCAGCGTGTGATGATTGTAGTGGATAAGTTCGCGCCACAGCAGGCTTTGCCACTGCTGGTTGGCCGCTAGCGGGCGCTCCTTGGGGGGCAGTCGATCCTCACCCTGTTCCCAAGCCAAGATCCAGTCGGGGCGATAGACCAGGTATTGGTCGAAGATGTCGGCTATCTGGCTGCAAAGCTGAAACAGTTTTAACGAGTGCGGCGCCGCGCTGTCTGTGAGTATGGCATCGTCTTTCAGATAGTTTGCCAGCGGGGTAAACACCTCCTGAGACAGGAGGCCTGGCAGCAGCTCCATCAGCTTCCAGGTCATGGCCGGTTTGGTAAAGGCGTTCTCCTTGGGGACATCCGGCAGCAGCTGGTGGCAGAGTTGCCAGATAAAGCTCGACGGCAGGGGGAACTCCAGCGCCGCCGCGACATGGTTTTGTTTGGCGATGGCGAGCCTGAGCCAGGTGGACATGCCGGGACTCTGGACTAAGATCTGCTCATTGCTCAGCGGCGACTGACCCGGCAGGGGCGTCTGTAGCTCGTTGGCGAGCAGCTCTGCCAAAGCCTCCATTCGATTCGATTGCACCAAATACAGCATGAGATCACTTATCCATTTCGTTGTTCTGTGGCCATTCTAGGGCATCTGGGTTTTCCGGCCAATGCTCGCCGTACAATATCGGTGTAATTCGATATGTTAGCTCAGTTTATGCTTGTTTTTCACACATTTTCAATGGCTTTGCTTGAGGATTAGCCTGCATCAAAAACGCTTGAATGAGTATCCTGACGCTATCGATCTAATTTGTATTTATGTGGCCACTAATCTGTGGTTTCGCTGGTATCCAAGCGGCCCTTGAGTCTGAGGATAGCGAGACGCAGGCGGCGCAGATCCTGTTTCAGCTGGCGCTTAAGCTGTTTGCTGGCCTTTAGAGAGGGCGCGCGATATTTCAGCGTCATATAACTTGTGGTGTAGCGCGTCATTGGCTCGCTCAGCTCGGGCGCGGCAGCGAGTACCCGTGTTTGATAGGCATCGACCGATTCACCCTGAGCACGGGGCAGGCCGCGTTTGGCCAGCATGGCGCCTATCTGCTCAAATCCCGCGACGACAGGGTCTGGGTGACGAGTAAAGCGCAGCAGGCCGACGCTGTAGGCGATAAACAGGGCGATGACGCTGAAGGAGGCGATGATGAAGATCGCCAGCTTGGTGGCGTTGATCTCGCCAAGTAGTTCCTTGAGCAGCTGGCTTTGTCTCTCTTCATCGAAGCCCAGTACCCACTTGCTCCAGTAGTAATCTATGCTGGCCAGGGACATGCGCAAATTATTGAGCAGGGGATACTGACGCAGCCTCAGGCTGCTAAAGGGGTTGTTGATCAGATAGCTCTGCTCGGGGGAGAACATGGCATCGAAGCCTGCCTCGACCCGTTCGGGGGCGATCATGGCGGTGGGGTCATAGCGGGTCCAGCCCTTGCCCTCGAGCCAGACCTCGACCCAGGCATGGGCCATATATTGATAGACGCTGAGGTAATCGCCGGCCTGATTCCACTCACCGCCCTGATAACCCGTGACCATGCGGGCGGGCAGGCCAGATTGGCGGGCGAGGAACACCATGGCACTGGCGTAGTGGGCGCAGAAACCGGCGCGATTCTCAAACAGAAAGTCATCGATCTGCTGTGGGCCGACCCTAGGCGGCTCCAGGGTATAGAAATAGGGCGACTCGTTAAACAACGTCATGATGGCTTTTAGGCGACGCTCGGGATTTGGATAGTCGCGTTTCAGTTCAAGCCCTAGTGCCCGGGATCTTGGATTGGTATTTGGCGGTAACTGCAGGTTGCGGCGTCTAAGCTCTGGTGACAGACGAGGATCCAGTTTCGCCTCCGGATAGGAGGAGACTCGATACTGGTATTTCTGACTCAGGGGCGCCTTGGCGTAGAGGCGGCCATCGGGCAGCTCAAGGATCTCCCGGGTATTAGTGTAGGCGAGATCCAGGCCGAAGAGCCAGTTTTGGTAACTGGGCTCGGCGATCACCTCATAATTTATCGAGGTGCCTTCGGGGCTAGGGCGAGCGTTTGACACCGTGAGCTGGCGCTGCAGCGTCTTGATGCCTGGGTCTTGGGTCCAGGTCTTGCCATCATAGTGATCCAGCACCAGGGCGCGCCAATAGAGCTGATTGTTGGCAGGACGGCTGTTATCGAAGGTGACGCGATAGGCCAGGGCGCTGGAGCGGGTCAGCTTGCCGATATCGCCGAAGGAGAGCTCGTCACTGAGCCCTGTGGTGGCATTCTTGGGATTTGGCACCAGCCAGAGTGGTGGCAGTCTTGGCAGTACCATAAACAGGACGATAGCCAATGGCAGGCTCTGCAGCATGATTTTGGCACCAAGCTTGGCGGTGCGGCGAATTGAACTGGCATTAAGATAGAGGCTGACTAGCACACAGATGTTAATGGTGGCGACTAGGGTTAGTTGCAGGGTAAACCAGAGACTCTGCTTCTCGATTAGCGTGACTGCGATGAGGAAAAATCCCACCAGCACCACGGCGCGCACGTCGCGTCTGTCACGCATCTCGATATATTTGAGGGCATAGCCCAAGATCAGCAAATTGATCAAACCGTTAAGCAGGCCTATCTGCGCTGTGACTAAGGCGAGAGTGACGGCGGAGGCGATCGCCAGCGTGGTGACCAGGTATCTCGGCGGCTTGGCGACTTTACCGGCAAAGATCCCCACTCGCCACAGGAGGCAGATGGCGCAGATGGCCATGCTCCAGGGGGTCATCTTATCGTAGAGGGGCGCCAGCACGCTTAGGTTAACTAGCAGTAACCAGAGCAGGCTTTGACGGCCGATATTTTCGCTCTTGCTATCGGCCATGGGGACTCTCCAGATGCTCAGGATAGACGGCGACAGGATAGACGGCGAGAGTGGCGAGCACTAAACGTCTGTGTTGCTCGCCGCTGGCGGGCGCTAAGGTTTTGTTCGGTAACTTGAGGCCGAAGACCTGTCCCTTGGCAGCAAGCCTATCTGCCGCCCAGGTCAGCAGGCTAAGTTGCTCCTCTAACGGCGCGTTAGTGTCTAAGGTAAGCCATTGAGGCGCACTCTGGGGCTGTTCAAACTCTTTGGTAAGCATGCCGCGGCCCTGGGCCAGTTGTTTCCAGGCGATCTGGTTGAGCGACTCGCCGGTGACGAAGGGCTTGAGACCACGAAACTCCTCGACGCCTATGACGCTCTTACCCATATCTTTCGCCTGATGATCGTCGCCTTGCAGCTCGGCGCTGAGCTCATATTGGCCTGCCTTGGGCCGCGCAAAGGCGATCTGCGCATTGGCGAGATCCACATGGGACCAGGCCCGGCAAAGGCCCAGCGGATAGCGGCTTTCTACCTTAAGGCGGCCGGGAGCGATCCAGCCTCGTTGGTTGTTGCTCAGGGGGATCAGCGCTTCTTGGGGCTTATCATCTACCCTGTCTATGGTCTGTACCTGGTTCTTGTCATAGCTCAGCTCCACCTGATGTTGCACCTGTTTGGCATGGAGGGAGATGCCATAGAGCAGGGTCTCGCCGGCATAGACCTCGGGCCCGGTTTTCGCCTCTAATGTCATGCCCGCCAGATTACGATAGCTGTAGATGATGCAGGTGTTGAACAGGCTGAGCAGCAAGATAGAAAGCCCGATCACCAAATTATTCTGATAGTTGGTGCCAAAAAGAAACAGCAAGACCACAAACAGCAGCCAGAAGAGGCCAAAGCCCGTGGGCAGGATAAAGATGCTACGGTGGGCCAGGGTCACCTTAGTGCTGGCAGGCAGGCGTCTGGCGATCCAGGCCTGCCACCATGCTGTTAATCTACTGCTTTTCGTCTTCATGCTGGCCATGGGCTTAATAAGTGAGGCTTACAAGATAGGATTGGTACTGGCGAGCAGGCGCTGAGAGAGGGCCTCGCCCTGTTGCTGGCTGGTGTGCCTTAGCCTGTGTTCGGCCACGGCGGCAAACACCGCCTGCACATCGTCGGGCACCAGATAGTTGCGTCCCTGAATGAAGGCCCAGGCCTTGGCGGCATTGAGCAGCGCCTTGCTGGCCCTGGGCGATAGTCCGTAACCTTCGTTGAGCTGGCGCGAGCCTTTTATCAGGGCGAGAATATAGTTGAGCAGCGCCTCAGAGGCCTTAACCTTAGCCACCTGAGACTGCAGCTCAATCAGGGTGAGCGGATCGATACAGGCGGGCAGGTGTTGCAGTTGCGGCGAGATATCTTCCCCCTTCAGCATGGCCAACTCGGCGGTTTCGTCGGGATAGCCGATGGAAATCCGCATCATGAATCGGTCGAGCTGAGATTCCGGCAGGGGAAAGGTACCCGACTGCTCGCTGGGGTTCTGGGTGGCGATCACGAAAAAAGGGCTGGGCAGGGCGTGGGTAACGCCATCGACCGTGATCTGCTGCTCGGCCATGGCCTCGAGCAGCGCACTCTGGGTCTTAGGGCTGGCACGGTTGATCTCATCGGCCAGGATCATCTGCTTGAAGATGGGACCTGGATGGAACACAAACTGGGACTGCTCCTTGTCGAAGATGGAGACGCCGAGAATATCCGCCGGCAGCATATCGCTGGTAAATTGAATGCGTTGGTGGCTCAGCCCCAGACTCTGGGCCATCCCCTGGGAGAGACTGGTCTTGCCCATGCCGGGCAGATCTTCGATAAGAAGGTGTCCCTTGGCGAGGATGCAGGTGAGGGCCAATTTTATCTGATGGGGTTTACCCAGAAGCACTCGTTGCAGCTGGTTTAAGATCGCCGTGATGCTGGTATGAGACATGGAACTCCTTAATGGCGAGCAGGTATTAATCAAAGAAAAAGTCGAAAGTCACCATGATGATGACCTTTAACTATGAGGCAGAAGTCTATGATTGGCCAGATTTTTTCATCTTTTTCTTAAGAGAAATATTGCTCTGAGTTTTGCCAGAATTTTGACATGTCCTCTGTACTATTATCGGGGGGACTGCGGGGCCTATTGTGGGGACTTGTTACGAGTAGCGAGTTGAGGCAAAGGTTTCATATAAGCGCCAGCCTCTTGACGGCCAGTTGGACTTATCAAGAGGCTAACTAAGCAGCAGATGAAGGGGGAGATGAAGGGTTAATACTTGAACGCTAGCTCCTCGGCGGAGAAGAGGGCGACTGGCTTTTGCTGTCTTGCCTGATAGATGGCGCGATAACTGAGCACCGCCTGCACATACTCGCGGGTCTCGGTGAAGGGGATCGACTCGATAAAGGCGAACACATCCAGCTTGCCCTGGCTCTGCTCTAACCAGCGGGTTACCCTGTGGGGGCCGGCGTTATAGGCGGCAGTAGCCAGCACCCGGTTGCCATCGAACTTGTCCAGTAGCGACTTGTAGTAGCGGCTCCCCAGGGCAGTATTGAGGGAGACGTCGTAGAGGCTCTTGCTGCCGGTGTATTTCATGCCGTGCCTGCGGGCGGTTTCTTTTGCCGTAGCCGGCATCAGCTGCATCAAGCCGCGGGCGCCCACGCCAGAGGTGGCGTAGGGATAGAAGGCGGACTCCCTGCGGGCGATGGCGCGGATCTCATCGATATCGACCTTGGCGCTCTTGCTGGCGGCCTTGAAGGACTCGTCGGCGGCGTAGGGAAAGCGCAGCGTCATGTCGTTCCACAGCTGCCCCTGTATACTGGCCTGCACGGTCAGATCGTGCCACTGGTTGCGCTGAGCCAGCAGGGCATATTGCGCCTGTTTGTTCTGTGGATGGCGGCCCAGCAGCAACACCCATTCGGCGCGGGCATCGATTTTTTTATCCAGCGCCAACAGCTCCTCGACCCGGGCAAGACCCGGGTCTTGGGCGAGCTGTGGCGTCAGACTCTCGTCGAGCTGTGTGTCTATCTGCGCTAGGTTTATCGAGGTCGATACCAGATCGGCCGCGGTAAAGCCGTAGAAGTTACGCTGCTTACTTAAGCTCGGCAGCGCGGTCTCGGCCAGCTTTGCACCTGTTTCCATCTGACGCCTGGCTATCCAATATTGCCAGCGGGCCTTTTGCCGCTTAGCCTCGCTTAGCAGGGGCAGGTAGTTGTCCAGACTCTGATTGTCCGCCTCTCGAATCGCCCAGCGCAGGCGCAGCGCCTTAAGATCGTCGCTGTCTGTCTTGGGCAGGCGACTGTCGACGAAGGCTTTGAGCTCTGTCTCCTGAGCAACTAGGGCCCGTTTCATCAGGTAGCGGGCCAGTTTCTGCCCCTGATAGTCGCTGAAGCGATGGGCCTTTTCATACTTAGTAAACAGGCTGACTGCCTTAACAAGATCTTTTCGGGCCAGACGCCTGAGACCGGCATCGACGATATCACCATAGATGGTGGCCTTAACCTTGAAGCGTTTGGTGTGTCTCAGGCTGCGGGGATCTTGATAGACGGCCAGGAGTTGTTTGGCCTCTTTCTGGTGGGCGGTGACCTTACTGGCAAGATACTTGAGCAGGCCATACTCGCCACCGTTGAAGGCCAGTAACATGCGCGACCAGAGCAGAGATTGGCTACGATGGCCAGCTTTTTCCCAGGCGTTAAACAGGGGGTCGCACTCTTTGGGGCGCGAATGGCCGTGGAGCCATAGCTTCTCGGCGCCGTCGAAGGCAGCGGCCTTATCGCCCTGGCTTAGTTGGGCGCGGTAGTAATAGCACTGCAGGTTGATGCTACGGGGCAGGTCAGGGCTCATGGCGAGAAAATCCTGCCAATGTTTTTGCTTACCGGCATGTTCCAGATAGCGGTGACGGGCGCTGTTATAGAGAGGTGTCCCATCGAAGCGCGCCATGGACTCCAGCGCCTTAGCACCCGGCGCGTCGAGAATGGTATCTATCTCGGCGTGGTAGTCCAGATAAGGGGTGAGGGGATAGCCATTGAGCTGTTTTCTCAGAGTCTGATAGCTGTCTAGTTGGCCCTTATCCAGCGCCTCTCTGGCATCCAGGTAGCGCTGCTGGGTTGGGGTTAAGCTGGCGGCCGACAGCGTCATGGGGATGAGCGCCCCTAAGCCCAAGAGGAGATAACGTTTTGCCTGAAAAAGTGTGCCTAACCGCTTTGGCATTGTCTTCCTATCCTTGTTTTCCTGCAGTGCTCGATTCGTCCAATGACGCAGATTTACCCATCTACTTACCCATTTATAGTGTAACGCTGGATCAATTCAGTTTTATGTCATGCTCCAGGTGGTCACTGAGGGCCTTGTCGAGCAACTGGTTATCCAGCTGCTTGTTGGTGGTGACGCCCATCTGCTGCATCTGATGGGCCTGGCGGATCAGGTTGCCCTTACCCGTACTCAGCTTGCCCATGGCCGCCTGGTAGTGCTTGTCCAGCGATTCCACCGCGCGGCCAATCTTTTCCATGTCTTCGAGATAGCCGCATAACTTGTCGTAAATCTTACCCGCCTGCTTGGCAATCAGCTGGGCGTTCTGGTTCTGATATTCATATCGCCAGATGTTGTTGATGGTACGCAGCGCCACCAGCAAGTTTGTTGGGCTCACCAGCATGATATTGTTCTCCAGCGCATAGTTGATCAGGCTGGGTTCATGCTCGAGCGCCAACAGGAACGCGGGCTCCAATGGAATAAACATTAGCACATAATCCAGGCTTGTTAAGCCGTGAAGCGCTTGATAATCCTTTTGACTGAGGCCCTTGATGTGGTTGCGGATCGACAGGCAGTGCTCCTTGATAGCGGCCGCCTTGACGGTCTCATCTTCGCTGTTGAAGTAACGCTCGTAGGCCACCAGCGACATCTTGGCATCGATCACTACATCTTTGTTTTCAGGCAGGTGCACGATCACGTCGGGCTTGAAGCGTTTACCGTTGTCGTGTTTGAGATCCTGCTGGGTCTCATACTCGTGACCCTCTCTGAGGCCGCTCTCTTGCAGCACCCGCTCGAGGATCACTTCGCCCCAGTTGCCTTGCTGCTTGTTGTCGCCCTTAAGTGCCTTGGTGAGGTTGATGGCATCCTGACTCATCTGCAGATTTAGCGCCTTGAGCGATTCCAGCTGATGCTTGAGGGCGCTACGTTCATTCTGCTCAACCGTGTAAGATTCCTGGACTTGCTTTCTAAAACCTTCAAGCTGCTGTTTAAAGGGAGACAGCACATTAGAGAGCTGTTGCTCGCTCTCATGCTGTAAACGTTGCGCCTTGGCATCAAAAATTTTGTTGGCGAGATTTTCAAACTGTTGGGTCAGGCGGGTCTCTGATTCATGCAGGTGCTTAATCTTGTCTTCCAGCGCCTGCTGCTCCGTCTCAAACTTTACCGTCAGGGTCTGTTGAATAGCATTAGACTTGGACAGGGCCAGTTGCGTCTCCATCTGTTTACGCTGGCTCTGCTGGAGCTGCTGCTCAAGATCGTCCGCGCGCTGGGCCTGGGCCTGGCTCATGCCGAGTAGATTGATCTGGTGTTCAAGCTTCTGGTTGAGCTGGGCGACATCGCTGCGCTTCTCTTCCAGCGAGGCTTCCAGCAGCGCGATGGCCGTGGTGTGCTCCTGGACGAGCTCCTCTCTGACCCTCTGCCACTTACTGCGGGTGAGTCGCTGATTGAGCAGGGCTCCGATCAGCAGTGCTAACATGGCCACCGCGCCTAAGACGATGATTTGTGGGAGAGATAAAGGAAGTTCTGTCAACATAGTCGATACCCGTTATAAGCTTGGCGTTAAGCCTCTCATGAGGCCAGTGCAGGTTCAAGGGGAGATAGGGCAAATGACGAACACTCGTTCGTTAAATATTATTTAGGTGAAATTTTTTAAGGGTTTTGACTATCTAATTAAGCATGGGCTGAAACGCAATGGATAAAAGGTGGTAACAGATATGGCGAAGGGCATCATGGGTACAGGAAGAAAGGCTTGGCAAGAGAAGAGTGCGCACGTCACGCCAGAGGCGGTATTTAACGATAGACGCAATATCATCAAGGCGCTCGGCCTGGGCGCGCTAGGGGCGAGCATACCCGGCCAGGTGCAGGCAGGGCTGTTTGATCTGTTCGGTAAGTCTGAGCCCCACGCCCCTTTTGTGACCCATCCGTTAGCCTTTAGTGGCAACAAGGCTTACGGCCAGCAGGAGATCCTCACCCCAGAGAAGAAAGTGACCACCCACAACAACTACTACGAGTTTGGTACCAGCAAGACCGATCCCTTCGAGAACGCTCAAGGCTTTAAGGTGGATCCCTGGACGCTGAGGGTCGAGGGTTTGGTGGATAATCCGCTGACACTGGATCTGGATGACCTGACCAAGTTGCTGCCACTGGAAGAGCGCATCTATCGTCTGCGCTGCGTCGAGGCCTGGTCTATGGTGATCCCTTGGGTGGGCTTTCCCCTGAAGGCGCTGCTGGCTAAGGCCGGGGTCAAGGCGGGCGCGACCCATGTTGCCTTTGAGACCCTGTTCGATCCCGACCAGATGCCGGGGCAGAAGAGCCGTTTGATGGGCGGCGGTATACATTACCCCTATGTCGAAGGGCTAAGGCTGGATGAGGCAACCAACGAGCTTGCCTTTATGGCCGTCGGTCTCTATGGCAAGACGCTACCGCCGCAAAACGGCGCGCCCATCCGTCTGGTGGTGCCCTGGAAATATGGTTTCAAGAGCATCAAGTCGGTGGTGCGGATCCGCGTGATGGACAAGCAGCCACCCACCAGCTGGAATCAGTTGGCGCCTCACGAATATGGCTTCTACGCCAACGTGAACCCTGAGGTGGACCATCCAAGGTGGTCTCAGGCGACGGAGCGTCGCATAGGTGAGGGCGGGATCTTCTCGGCCCAGCGTATCGCAACCTTGCCCTTTAATGGTTATGGCGAGCAGGTAGCCCATCTCTACAAGGGGATGAACCTACGCCAGTACTATTAAGCCCTCATACATTAATTTGACCCAGTAAGGAGAAGCCTTTGTTTCGATTGCAAGCCAGGCATCTGTTGCCCTTAAAGATAGCTTTTCATCTTATCGCCCTGGTGCCCTTGGTGGTGCTGGTGTGGCGCGTATTAAATGACCAGCTTGGGGGCGATCCCGTCCAGTACATCATCCACTATACCGGGATGGGGGCGATCAATTCACTGATCGCCGTGCTGCTCATCTCGCCGGTGGCGAAACATTTAAAGGTAGGGCTTTTGATGCAGACTCGCCGTTTAGTGGGCCTGTATGTGTTTGCCTATGCAAGCTTACATATATTGGCCTTCTTGAGTCTGGATCTGCTGTTCGCCTGGCAACTGCTGCTGAGTGAAATTGTTAAGCGGCCCTATATTCTGGTAGGTGCCACCGCCTATCTTATCTTGGTGCTGCTGGCGATCACCTCCTTTGCAAAGGTCAAACGTGCCATGGGGCGTCGCTGGCAACAGCTACATAACTGGGTCTATTTGGTGGCCTTGTTGGCGCCGATCCACTTTTATTGGTCGGTGAAATCTGAGGTGATAGAGCCGAGTCTCTATCTTATCGGCTTGATTTGCTTGCTACTTATCCGGGTTAATCTCAAGCAGTTGCAGCGGCGACTGTCGCTGCGGGCCAACTAGCCCACCTGGCTTTCATCTATTTGACTCTCGTCTACCTGGTGTTTGTCAACCTGGCGGGCTACCTGCTCGGTAAAGCGGTGGCTGTTCCCCTTAACCTGCTTGGCTTGGTACATGTTGTCGTCGGCGACTTTGATCAGGCTGAGGCGGGTGAGTTCGTCGCGCGGATACATGGCCACGCCTATGCTGACGGTGAGTGAAACCGTGGTGCGGCCACAGACGATAGGCGGTGAGATCTGACGTATGATCTTATCGATCACTATGGTCACCTCTTCGATGTCGTTGATGGGTTCGAGCCAGACCACGAACTCATCTCCCCCCAGGCGGCCGCAGATGTCTGAGCTTCGCACCGCACTCTGTATACGCCTCGCCGCCGTCGACAGCACCTTATCGCCATTGTCATGGCCCAAGCTGTCGTTCACCTGCTTAAATTTATCCAGATCGATAAACAACATGGCGGCATGCATCTGGGTGCGTTGACACCGGGCGATGGCGGTATCTATCTGGCGCTCGAAGGCGCTGCGGGAATAGAGGCCGGTGAGATCGTCGTGCTCCGCCACATACTTGAGCTTCTGAGTCTGGCGCTTGAGCTGTTTGGTCTGCGCCGCCACTTCGCCCTGAAGTGCCTCCTTGCGTATGGTGGTCTCCTTGAGCTTGTGGGTCATGGTGTTAAATTTCTGAGCCAGTATCGCCAGCTCGTTCTGGTGGACTATCTCGATGTGACTGTCCAGATCCCCCTGGCTGAGTTTGCTGATCCCCATCTTCATGCGGTGCAGGCTCTCTCTGAACGCCTTGAGAGTCGACATGGTGACCAGCAGCGAGATGACTGAGCCTGCCAGCAGGAACAGAATCGTGGACGAGAGGATCTGCGATTGCTGTTCGGCCAGGCTGTCGATCACCAGGCGCTGCAGACTGGTGAGATCTTCACTCATCGACTGTATCGTGATGTTAAACCGGGTGGTTAACATGCCGCGGGCGGAGGTGATGCCCCGTTGTGGCGGCGAGCTCATATGCTGCTGGGTGAGTTTGAGCAGTGCGGCCAGGCTGTCTGCCTGACGATTCAAATTGGTGGTTAATACTTTGGTTGCGGGCGCTAAGAACTGCGCCTCGGCAAGTTTGGCCTTGAGCTGTTGATGGGCGTTGAGGGTCTGGGTCAACACCTCTTCATCCTGAAACTCCTGCAGGGCCCAGAGCCGGCTCCTGAGCACGTCTATGCTGCTTTCCAACTGCATGATATGGGAAAGCTGCTGCAGGTTCTCCTGCTGTATGTGTCTCAGCCCGGCAAAGGTTAACAGTATGGTAGTTGTCAGAAAAAGGCTGATAAAGAGCAACAATTTCAACCGGGTATTGATCATCATTTGCTGTTAACGTCCTAGTTATCGAGCGCCTGCTTGAGTGCTGAATCATCCAGAAGCAGCCTAAAATCCGGGGTGGTCTGTGCATCGACGGCGCCGCTGGCAATGGCCCAGCGCGCCTGCGCATGTAAATTTGAGATCAGTGAGTTATTTAAAGATAGCCGAAATACGTAATCATTCCACGCCCACTCTAGCTCGGACAAGGAGATATCCAGATAGTCGCTGATGATCTGCTTGGCACTTTGAGGGTGCTGATTAATAAAGTTTTGTGCACTCTTTAACGCCCGCAGAATGTCGGCGTGCTGCTTCTCATGCAGCCTGGTGTTGACCGCCGAGGTAACCAGGTTGAAGGAGAGGTTGTAGATCCCTTTACCCGGATACTGGTAGATGGCATCGCCATGTTCTTCGATCAGCTTATAGCCGAAGGGTTCCCATACCGAGATGGCGTCGACGTCACCGGCCAGCAGCGCTGGCCCTAACGCCTGGGGGGACATGAAGACCTTCTGAAAATCCTGCTGTTGATGACCACTGATGATCAGGAAAGCATCGGCAAAGAACTCGCTGGAGCTGGCTTTGACCATGCCTATCTTCTTATCGGCGAGCTGGGTGATGCTCTTGGGGTGTTCATCGTTGAGGGTGAGCAGCTTGAGATCGTTATCCGACTCGACAAAACTTGCCAGCAATCGAAAGTCGCTGCGCTGAAAGCCGTTGAACATTATCACGGTTTCCGAGCTGGTCGCCAGATCCGCAACGCCCTGGATCATAGCCTGAAAACAGAGGTGACCACCGCGCAGCGGAATAAGTTCGATATCCAGGTTATAGGGCTTAAACAGCTCAAGCTCCCTGGCGATGATCAGCGGGGCACTTAAGGGAGTGGTAGAGGTTGCTATTTTTAACTTAATGGGTGGCTCGGTAGCGGGCGCCTTGCCACCCCACCAGTTGATCGATAAGAGCCCCATAACGACTAAGACCAGAAGCACTATTCCCTTAGCTTTCATCGTGAAAGATTACCCTTATAAAAAGTACTGACACTTTAGTTTAGTTGTTATCGGCCGACAGAGACGAATAATTAACCAATAGGTATTATATCCTGCTTTTGACCCCTGTTTATTCCACTAAAGTATGCATTTATAGGTAGTTAGCGGCTTTGACAAAAGGTTTTGAATGGGCGAGATTTAAAGGGTTGCCCTATTTTTCCAGTCACTTGCCTGAAGGTGATCGCCATGAACGCCATTTACGCCCTGTTTCGCAAGTTTAAAATTGCCCATCGTTTACTGTTTATGTTGCTGCTGGCCATCGTCGCGACCGGCATCATGTTTGTGTTTGCGTTGGCAAATATCGAAGAGGTCTTGGTTCAGGAGAAACAGGCCAAGTTATCGGCCCTGTCCGACGTGGGCGAGAAGGTGATAAGCCAGTTTTATGAGGCGTCACAAGCAGGCACCATGAGTGAGGAAGAGGCCAAACGTAACGCCATCGCCGCACTGGATACCCTGAGGTATGAGGGTAACGAATATTTCTGGACCATAGATAGGCAGGGGATCATGGTGCAGCATGCCTTCGCCAAGAAGCTGGTGGGCACCAATGTGTTGGGAATGAAAGATCCCAATGGCGTCAGGCTATTTGAGAAGATGGTGACAGGTACAGCAAACAGCGATTATGCGCTGATCGAATATATGTGGAATCGCCCCAATGCCTCGGCGCCGAGCCCTAAGATGAGTGTGGTCAAACGCTTTACTCCCTGGGGATGGATAGTCGGGACCGGCATCTATGTAGATGATATCCAAGAGGAGATGCAGGCCTTCATCTACAAGTATCTGCTGATCTGCATTGCGGTGTGGCTGCCGGTGATCCTGATCTTAGGGGCGATTTCCCGTAGTATCTCGGCGCCTATGGCCGACACCATAGCCGCCTTCGAAAATATCGCTCGCGGCGAAGGCGATCTTACTCTGAGGCTCGAAGAGTCGGGCCGGGATGAACTCAAACAGGTGGCGGCGAGCTTTAATGAATTCGTTGCCAAGATACAGGCGCTGGTTAATTCGGTAAGCGCCTCAGTGACCCACAGCCGCGAACTGGCGGAAGGCCTGGCGGATATCTCGGCCCAGGCCAGTATGGTGACGGCCAACATGCAGGCGGAGACGCAAAGTGTCGCTACCGCCATCAATGAGATGTCCATGGCTTCCTCCGAGGTGGCGTCCAATGCCCAGCTAGCGGCTGATAGTGCCGGCAGCGCCGATGGCGAAGCCGATGATACCGTGGCCGTGGTCGACGGCGCCGTGGCTAAGATAAAAGGCCTGTCTAACGAGTTAGAGGTGACTGCCGATGAGGCTCAGGCGCTGCAGATAAGTTCAGGCAAGATAGGGCAGATCTTGGATGTGATCGTCGGCATCGCCGAGCAGACCAATCTGCTGGCGCTTAATGCGGCCATCGAGGCGGCGAGGGCCGGTGAGGCGGGGCGCGGCTTTGCCGTGGTGGCCGATGAGGTGCGCACCCTGGCCAGTCGAACCCAGGAATCGACCCAGGAGATCAATGCCATCATAGAGGCTATCCGCGCCTCGGTAGACAGTGTCAATGCCTCAGTGGCCAGGGCCAAGGCGCAGTCGGAGCAGACGGTAGGTGAAACCAGTCAGGTGGTGGAGGCGCTGCAGACCATCAAGTCCTCTATCAGACAGATCTCCGACATGAATATCCAGATCGCCACGGCGACCGAGGAGCAGAGTGCGGTGATCGCCGAGTTGAATATGAATGTGACCCGGATTAACGATATTTCGCTGGAGAACCAGCAGAAGAGTGAAGAGATTGGCAGTACCAGTGAGCAGATAAAATCGGGCTCGGCGGATCTTGAATCTCTTATTTCGACCTTTAAGCTCTAATGAAAAATAACCTGCTATCTGGCAGGTTATTTGGATTACTTTGTTCCTTGCTGCATGATCTCAAGTACGCGGTCGTAAGAGATACCATATTCGCGGGACAGGTTAATTACCTTGGTCTTATAGGTCTGAATGTTTTCCTGGCGGGCCAGATTGGCCTGCTCTTCGTCGACCAGCTTACCAACGACCTCTTGCAAAATCAGCAATCTGCGTAGGTTGAAGTCTAACGATCTAAGATATTTATCCATCTGCGCATGGGTACGGGCCTGACTCAGTTCGCTGCTGTGTTTCTGCTCGTAGCCATATTCGTCGAGCGCAGCCATTGCATCATGTAAATTGAGATGATCTGTCATGTGATTCCATTATCGATTGGTCGATATTGGTCAATATCGACGTGTCTATTAGCCAGGGTCTAGTGTTTATTATCTTGATGATTAAATCGCCAACCTATATTAGCGAAGGCACATTCTAAAACCGATCGAATTTAAATTCATCTAATTTTCATTTTATATTCGCCTTGTTATAGTAACTTAACTTTTCTCAGTTCTGCAGGGAGGCTGCAATGCAAGATCTACTGCCCGATCTCTTTGACCACTATGAGACTCAACTGTCGTTATTGGCGCCCCATTATCGACAATTTGGCCAGAAGCGAATCTTCTGGGGAGAGGTGGTCACGGTAAAGTGTTTCGAAGACAACTCCAAGGTCAAGCAACTGCTGGGACAGCCCGGAGAAGGCAGAGTCCTGGTGGTCGATGGCGGCGGTTCGAATCGGCGCGCGCTGCTTGGCGATATGATTGCCCAGAGTGCGGTGGACAATGGTTGGAGCGGCATAGTGATCAACGGTTATGTGCGAGATGTCGGCGCCTTGGCGCAGATGCCCATTGGAATTCAAGCACTTGGCGCTAACCCCATCAAGACGGATAAACGGGATCTTGGCGATGTTAACGTTACGCTTGAGATAGATCGCGTTATAATAAAGCCAGGTATGATGCTTTATGCCGACGATAATGGCGTTGCCGTATCGTCAGAGCAGTTGGATCTCTCGCAATTGGCCTAACGGGCCAATTGCTCACCCTTACCAGACGGAACCTGTTATGAAATTTGTAAAATGGCTACTCATAGTATTTGCCTCCCTTTTCCTATTACTGATCGCCTATCTCACCCTTATCTTCGATCCCAATGACTTTAAGCCGCAAATTGTCGAGGCGGTGAAAAAGCAAACTGGGCGCGATCTACTTATTAAGCAAGACCTCAGCTGGACCTTCTTCCCCAGCATAGGCATCGCCCTTGGCGACATCAGCCTGTCGAATCCTGAGGGGTTCAAACATGACACCATGCTTAAGGTCGATGGCATAGTGGCCGAGGTGGCACTGATGCCGCTGCTGAGTAAAGAGGTGGAGATTGCCCAGCTTAACTTAGATGGCCTGACCCTAAACTTCGACAGCTATAAGAATGGCCGTAGCAGCATGGATGGTTTGACGTCCGCCGGCGAGAAGGCCGATAAGGCTGGCGACAAAGCCGGTAGCGATGGTGCCGCTCAGGGCAGCGTGCAGCTGAGTAGCCTGAATATTGGTGGCATCGCCATCACCAACACTCAGGTGAATCTTTATGATGAGGCGACAGGTAAGATCCAGTCACTGATACTTGAATCCTTAACCTTAGGCGAGTTCTCTTTGGGGCAGTTTGCCGATCTGGGTTACAAGTTCTCCATGACTCAGCCTGAGATGAAGGTCAGCAGTCAAGGTAAGGGGCAGATCAAGGTCGACCCAAGTCTTGCGAAAATCGCCATCAAGGATTTTGAGATTGAGAACAGCCTGGAAGGTGATGCCATTCCCAATAAGCGCATGAACATCAATCTCACCACTCAACTTGAACTGGACAACAACGCCAAGACCATGGCCTTGGTGCTCTCAAGTCTGAATGTCGAGCAGATTAAGGCCCAGGGCAAAATGTCGGTCAATTACGGCGCCAAGGTGCCAGATGTGGTGGCCTCTATGAGCTTTGGCGATGTCGATGTGACGCCATTTATGGCCAAAGATGATGGTGCTAAGAGCGAAGATAAGACGGCTAAAGGCGAGGGCGCGGCACCTGCCAAGGAGCCTGACCTTAGCGGCATGAAGGCGGTTAACCTCAAGCTGGATCTTGATGCCAAGTCTGTGACTGCCGATAAGATCAAGACAGAGAACTGGTTGATGAAGCTGACCCTGAAAAATGGTGTGCTGGATGTCAGCCAGCTAAGCGCAGAGCTCTATCAGGGTAAACTACTTGCCAGCGCTCAGCTCGATGGTCGTAAACCTGTGGCCAGCTACCGCTTCAACAAGAAGATCTCCGGCATCAAGGTGCGTCCTTTGTTGACCGATGCCGCCGAGGTCGACATGCTGGCCGGTACCACCAACTTCGAGGTGACAGGCAGCGGCCACAGCCTGATCCCGGATAACATCAAGCGTAACCTCGATGCCAAGGGACAGTTTGAGATCGCCGACGGTGCGCTTTATGGGGTGAACATTCCTCAGATGCTGCGTGACGCCAAGGCAAAACTCGGTGGTAACTTGAATGCGGCCTCCAGCGGTGAGAAGAAAACCGATTTCACCAGCCTGACTGGCAGTTTTACCATGGCCAAAGGGATAGTGAATAACCCGGATCTCAACATGGCATCACCGCTGATTCGTTTGCAGGGTAAGGGCAATGTGAATCTGCTCTCCGAGGCGATCGATTATGCGCTGAAGACTTCGGTGGTCGGCTCGTTAGAGGGTCAGGGCGGCGCAGAGAAAGATGTGCTCTACGGCGTCGAGATCCCCTTTGCCATCGCCGGCACCATCAGCGAGCCTAAGTTCTCCCTCGATACCGCAGCCCTGTTCGATGCCAAGCTGAAAAAGGAAACCGAGAAGGCGACTGACGAGCTAAAAGACAAGCTGTTTAAGAAGTTAGGCGGTCTGTAAGCGAGCTTTGTAACCGATAAACAAGCGCTAACAAAGAGCACTAACAAAAAAGCACTAATAAAAAAGCACTAATAAAAAAGCGATGCCTCGGCATCGCTTTTTTGTGTGTGGTAATTGCTGCTTAAATTAAAGCTGTCATGAGGGTAAAGCTGTCATGCTTGTATGTGTGCGAGATTACACCTGAGACTTTAGACCCGAGCTTTACACCCGAAATTTACACCCGAGATTTGGTCACATCCACATACAGGGTCAGCTTCTGTCCTGGTTGCAGGTACTTCTTGGTCGAGAGGCTGTTCCACTTCACCAACTGGCTCACGCTGACATTAAACTTAGTGGCGATTTTAGCCAGTGAGTCGCCCGAGCGTACCGTGTAGTTCACCGTGCGGGTCACTGCCTTGCTGTCGCCCTGTTGCCAGATCACCAGCTTCTGTCCGATAGAGAGGGGATCCTTAGGCGCCATACCATTCCACTTGGCAAGCTTGGCAACGCTGACCTTGTGCTGCTTGGCGATCAGCCAGAGGGAGTCGCCAGACTTCACCTTGTAGCTCAGTTTATAGCCGCTGCCGCCGGACTGACGCTTTTGCAGGCGCTGCTCGGCCGAGAGTAGATATTTTGCCGGATCCTTTGAGGAGACGGGGATCAACAGATGCTTACCTGCGATGATGCGGTTGTTCTTAATGTCATTTACCGCGCGAAGGGCCGACGGCGTAGTGTTAAAACGTTTGGCGATCAGCCCCAGGCTATCGCCGGACTTGATCTTGTAGCGCTGCCACTTGAGACGCTGGTCTTGGTCGCTCGCGGCCAACTTGGTCTCAAACAGCTCGGCGTGATCCAGGGGAACCACCAGACGATGTGGGCCTTCGGGCGCCGTCGCCCACTGGTTAAAGCCTGGGTTGAGCGAATGCAGCTCGTTGAGCTTCATGCCGGCCATGTCGGCGGCCAGTGCCAGATCGATCTGACTGCCCACCTCGACAACCTTGAGCTGTGGTTCATTAGGAATGGGGTAGAGGGAGATGCCGTAATCATCGGCGTTGGCGATCACATCGGCCAGTGCCAGTAGCTGAGGCACGTAGCGCTCGGTTTCCCGCGGCAAGTCAAGTGCCCAGAAGTCGGTCGCCAGCCCCTTGGCCTCGTTGCGCTTAACCGCGTTGAGTACCCTGCCTTCGCCCGTGTTATAGGCGGCGATGGCGTACAACCAGTTGTTGTGCGTCTTCTGGTAGAGGTACTCCATCATATCCAGCGCGGCAACGGTGGCGGCGGGCACATCGCGGCGACCGTCGTACCACCAGTTCATCTCCAGGCCAAAGTGTTTGGCCATGGGGGCGGTAAACTGCCACAGGCCTGACGCGGCGCCGTGGGAATAGGCGAAGGGATCGAAGGCGCTCTCGACGATCGGCAGCAGCGCCAACTCTATCGGCAGGTTGCGCTTCTCAATTTCTTCGACGATCAGGTACATGAAGGGCTCGGCGCGCTCCGATACCCGTGCCAGATGCTGTGGGTGTTTCAGGTACCAGTTACGGTATTGATTAACCAGTTTCTGATCTGGTACCGGCAGGCTAAGTCCTAGGCGGATACGTTGCCACACATCGGTGATCTGAATTGGCTCAGGCTCGACAGGAGCGATAACTTGAGGCTCGACGACCACGGGCGCTGTGGTGATCGCCGGCGCAGCCGGTTCCGGCTGGGTAAAAGTTTGACAGCCTGTGAGCAGGGAGAGTCCCCCTGCGACCAAGACAATGGGTAAGCGCATCGACAATAATTCCTTACTTTTGGGTCCCTCTCGGCGAGGCGATAACCCTAGGGCCGTCTCGGTGGGGACTTAATTAGCGCGCCATTGTATAGGAATTATCAGAAATTGTCCTTCCATTGACGTAGAAGCGTGAAACTGGTGGTGTCATCTGTCACATCCTGGGCGAAATGGCGACTCAGATTCTGTTTTATGCTTGCCTGCTCAGGGCGCAGGAAGGGGTTGATCTGCTTCTCCAGCCCTATGCTGGACGGCAGACTCGGCAGGTTTTGATCTCGAAGCTGTTTGACCTTGGCTGCGTGGGCGATGAGGGCCTCATTGTCATTTTCGACAGTCAGGGCAAACGCCAGATTGGCCTGGGTGTATTCGTGGGCGGGGTAGACGAGGGTATCGTCATCGAGCTGTGCCAAGGTTTGCAGGGATAGGCGCATCTGAGCTGGAGTGCCCTCAAACAGTCGGCCGCAGCCTGCGCTAAACAGGGTATCGCCGCAGAACAGATGATCGTCAATCAGGTAGGCAATGTGCCCCAAGGTGTGGCCGGGAAGATGAAAAACCGCGGCGTCACTGTCGAGTTTTTCTGGCTTAACGGACTCAGTTTGCCCCGAGATAGGATGATTGATCCCTTTGATGTTTTCGTTATCCGGACCGTAGACAGTGAGTTTATGGTCATGGTTTGCCTGTAGCTCGGCGATGCCGCCAGTGTGATCTTGGTGATGGTGGGTGATCAAGATGCCATCGAGCACAATTTGATGTTGCTCAAGATAGTCGAGCACCGCCTTGGCATCACCGGGATCGACCACATAATGGCCGCCGCTTTCTTTTGCATTAATCAGCCAGATATAGTTATCGTTGAAGGCGGGGATGGGGGTAACAGTATGCATACTCGTCTCTCACAGGGATTGGGTGACACGGATTTAGTTTACTGAGCAAAGCTATTGCGTGTATAGCGCTTTAAGGATTTAATACTAAAATAGTCAAATCATTAGGGAAACCGGAAAAGTGAGTCGCGGAGTGGCCAGTGTCCTTTAATGTGATAAAACCCCAGGCTTGGCAGGAGTTGCCTAACGGCTTGTGGCTGCAAGAGGCCATCGAGGATAAGTTGATGCCCTGGTGGCCCAAGGTGTTTGGCTATCATATGCTCTGCATGGGGCCCCTCAGTCATGCGCTTGAGAAGCCTAACCTGCCTATCGGCCGTGAGTTTTCTCTGTGTGAGTCTGCCTTGTGTTGCCTGCAGGGAGAGTATTCCCAACTGCCGATTCAAAATGGGGTGATCGACGCCGTGGTCTGTTCCATGTTGCTCGATTTTGAGGCCAATCCCTATAGCGTGCTGCGCGAAACCGACCGGGTACTTATCTCTGGCGGCTACCTGTTTATCATAGGTTTTAACCCCCTGAGCCCGGCTTTCTTCGGTAAGATGCTCCCCAGTCGTCAGGAAAAGCTCCCCTGGAGCGGCCGTTTCTTTACCCCCGCTAGGGTCAAGGACTGGCTCGGTCTGCTGGGCTATCAGGTGGTGGGTGATGAGCGTTTGGTCTACCATCATCTGCTCAGTGAGATCCGCGGCGACTCCATCTGGCAACATGCGCTGCAGGCCTGGCTGCCTGGCAGTGGCAGTGTCTATATTCTGGTGGCTCGCAAGTTAGACTCCCCCATGACGCCAATTCTGGACAGGCAGAAGGTGCGTCAGCCTAAATGGTCTACCGCGCCAACTGCGGGAAGGGTCAAGCAGTTTAAGCTTAAGTAATGAGGCGTTAATTAGTTAGGTGTTAATTAATTAGGTGTTAAGTTTTAGCCTTTCGCCTGATAGCCGGTATCTACCTCACTCGGCCCAGCCTCGGCGGCTTCTCGTGCCAGGGTATCGCAGCGCTCATTTTCGATATGACCCGCGTGACCCTTCACCCAGCGCCAGTCTATCTTATGCTCACTGGTGGCGGCATCCAGGCGCTGCCAGAGGTCGACATTTTTCACCGGCTCCTTGGCTGCGGTGAGCCAGCCGCGCTTCTTCCAGCCATGGATCCATTGGGTGATCCCCTGGCGCATATATTGGCTGTCGCTGGTGAGAATGATCTGACAGGGCTCCTTGAGCGCCTCCAGCGCCATGATCGGGGCCAGGAGTTCCATGCGGTTGTTGGTGGTCAAGGCAAAGCCGCCGCTGAGTTCCTTCACGTGGGCCTTATATTTCATCACCACACCATAGCCGCCGGGACCCGGATTGCCCAGGCAAGAACCATCGGTAAAGATTAAGAGTTGTTTCAGTCCGTGCATCAAGTTGCTACCATAGCCAAATAGGACTGCAGTATACCCAATATTTTTTTGTAAAAGCGTGTAATTATATGAATATCATCTCCAATGCTAAGCGCCAAGTGATTCTCGATACCGAAACCACGGGTATGAACCAGGGGGCCGGTGCCGTCTATTTTGGCCATCGTATTATTGAGATAGGCTGTGTCGAGGTGATTAACCGTAAGCTGACCGGTCGCCATTTTCACGAATATATCAATCCGATGCAGGCGATCGACGAAGAGGCGATCACGGTGCACGGTATCACCAACGAGTTTGTGGCCGATAAGCCTGTGTTTGCTCAGATAGCCCCAGCCTTCCTCGAGTTTATCGATGGCGCCGAGATTGTGGCACACAACGCGAACTTCGACGTGAGCTTCATGGACCATGAGTTTTCGCTGCTCACCCCCAGGGGACCCAAAACCACAGATATCTGTCAGGTGCTGGACTCGCTGGAGATCGCCAAGTTTCTTCATCCAGGCCAGAAGAATAACCTGGACGCCCTGTGTAAGCGTTACGGCATAGATAACTCGCGCCGCGAACTCCACGGGGCATTGTTGGATGCCGAGATCCTGGCCGATGTATACCTCATCATGACGGGGGGACAGACCAAGTTTGAACTCTCAAATGAGAAGCCGGGACAGGAGAGTGGCGGCATCATACGTCTCGCAAATAATCGTCCAAATCTTAAAGTGATTGGCGCATCGGCCGATGAATTGAATATGCATGAGCAAAGATTAGATTTAGTCGAAAAATCAGGACAATGTATTTGGCGAGGATAAACGTCATCCTATGAGAAATTGGCTGCTACGCGCGATTTTCACCTCAGGATTATTGCTGCTTACTTTGAATGCTACGGCCCAGGTCGTGCCATCATCCCAGGCGAGCGAGCTTAAAAACCGTTTCAGGATCGATCATATGGTCGATGAGCTGACCCTGTTTGTGCAGCGCGACTATGGCAGCGCGCCTGTGATCATCGTGCTGCCCGACGGCAGCAAGTGGTATGTCTCGCGCCATCCAGAGTCGGTGCAGTGGGTCGATGGCTTAAGCGGCGACATCATCACCATCAAATCTCCCATGCCTGGGCCTTGGCAGCTGCTGGGTAAGGTCGCTAAGGGCTCTAAAATCGATAAGGTCTCCAAGCTGGGGATCGAGGTCGACCCCATGCCACAGCCGCTCTATCAGGGTGAGCGAATCAAGGTAACCGCCAAGCTGTTAGGCGACGAGCAGCGCATGCGCATGCCTGGACTGGACTATTTGGTGGACTGGACGGCGAAGTTTATCAGTGAGCACAGACCCGGGGACGAGAACTTTGCCGCCGGTACCCTAATCGTCGGCAGCTATAAGGATAACGGCGAAGGTTTGGATGGCGCCCCCGACGATGGCATCTTTACCGCCGATATCAACCTCAATCAGCCCTGGGGCCACTATCGTTTTCTGGTCAGCGCCAAGAACAACACCTTTAGCCGCGAGGTTGGTGGCGACATCGTCTTGTTGCCTATGCCGGTTTCTCTCTCTGTCATCGCCCCGAAGGATCACCTTAAAGGCCGCTGGCAGGTGGAGGTGATTGTCGATGATGAGCAGTTGCAGCTGGCAAACACCCATTTCGAATTTGAATTAGTCGGCCCCGCCGGGCTGCAGCTGACCCTCCCTGTACAAAGTGTTACCGATAAGCGTATGCAGTTGACCCTGCCTCAGGTGTCTGAGTTCGGCAGTTATCGAATCAAGGGGATTGCGGCGGCCACCTCTGTCTCCGGGCGCGAGGTGCTGCTCACTCTGCCTGAGAAGTTCTTTAATCTGGTTCCACCACCCGAGCCACCGCCAACGGCTGAAGAGCTGGCGGCCATAGCGGCCAAGAAGGCGGCTATAGCCGAGGCCAAGGCAAAAGATGATGCTATGTTCTGGATAGTTACTGTGAACCTTAGCCTCTTGGTCTTGGGCACGCTGGCGCTACTGGTGTGGCGCAAGCGACAAAATCTTAAGCAGGCGCTGGCGGTAACCGCGGCGCGCCTCGAAGAGCAGCGGGCTAAGGAGATAGGGCCGACCCTGGATGAGATCGACCTGACCATGCCGGAAGAGGACGATCTAAAAGGCGCCGAGCCGGAGAAAAGCTAGCCGCTCTTGTTGAATAATCAGGCTTGGTTGGCGAATTTTTAACTGATTAGTTTGTTTCAGGAAAAAAGTTATTGACGGGACTAGGTGGCCTAAGTATTATCCTTCGCAACTTGATGTGGAGCGGTAGTTCAGTTGGTTAGAATACCGGCCTGTCACGCCGGGGGTCGCGGGTTCGAGTCCCGTCCGCTCCGCCAGTCAAGTACCTAATTTTGATGAGATGCCAAGGCGTTTTATCCGAGTTTAGGAGCGGTAGTTCAGTTGGTTAGAATACCGGCCTGTCACGCCGGGGGTCGCGGGTTCGAGTCCCGTCCGCTCCGCCAACTACATCGAAGCCTCGTCAGCAATGACGGGGCTTTTTTGTATCTATTTTTCTTTGATTTGCATAGGTCCCAGATTACCAGGGTTTTAGGATAAGCACTGTAGCTCAGTTAGTTAGCGCTTTTGAAACCATGGCGGCATGTCATACCGGAGGGCGCAATTTCGAGTCCTGTCCAACTCTCCGACAAGATTCAGGTCTCAATGGTGAAGGGACGAGCAATCTTTCCAATATCTTGTTTCTGTAAGGAGCAGACTCTCCAAACTGCGCTGCTCGCATCCAGTTGTCCTATACATTTGAGCTGACAGTGTTATCTTGCAAACAAAGGGAAAGTAGGCGTGCTATATTAGTCGCCCGTCTTGGCTATACTCATGCTAGTTACTGGGACGAGTCAGCCTTAGCGCATTAAGGATAAAAATAATGGTAGAAAAGATCACGGCCATGTTGGGGTTAGTGGGGATCTTGTCAATCGTGTGTCAGTGGCTCGGTTGGCGGCTGCGACTGCCGGCGATTCTCCCCTTGCTGCTCTGTGGTCTGTTGGTGGGGCCAGTTTTTAATTTGCTGGATCCCGACGCCATTTTTGGCGATTTGCTGTTTCCAGTGATCTCCCTCGGTGTGGCGGTGATCCTGTTTGAAGGTGCCCTGACACTCAATTTCTCCGAAATCCGCGAACATGGCCGCATGGTGACCCATCTGGTGTCACTCGGCACCTTAGTCACCTGGCTCTGTATCGGCGTAGCGACGCACTTCATCATGGGGTTCTCTTGGGAGCTGGCCATGTTGTTTGGCGCGCTGGTAGTGGTGACCGGCCCTACGGTGATCGTGCCTATGCTGCGCAGCATCAAGCCAAAATCGCAACTGGCCAGTATTTTGCGCTGGGAAGGGATAGTGATCGACCCCATCGGCGCCTTGCTGGCCGTCTTAGTATTTGAATATTTGACTGTGGCCGCCGAGCCCGCCAGTCATGTGCTGTTATCGCTGTTTTCCATGCTGGGTGTCGGCCTGGGACTTGGCGCCCTGTTTGGTTATGGCATAGGGGTGATGCTGCGCCGCGCCTGGGTGCCGCATTATCTTAAGAATACCGCCGTGCTCACCATCATGCTCGGCGCCTTCGTGGCCTCTAACCTGCTGCAGGAAGAGTCTGGCCTGCTTACCGTGACCGTGATGGGGATCTGGCTGGCGAATATGCGCGGTGTGGATATTGGTGAGATCATCGAATTTAAGGAGACGCTTACCGTACTCTTCATCTCGGGCCTGTTTATTCTGTTAGCGGCCAGATTGGACTCTACCGCGCTAATGCAACTGGGATGGCAGGGGCTGGCGCTTTTGCTGGTGGTGATGTTTGTCGCCAGACCATTAAGTGTCTGGTGCTGCGCCGTGGGCACCTCGCTGCCTCGCGCCGATAAATGGTTTCTCAGCTGGGTGGCTCCGCGGGGGATAGTCGCGGCGGCGGTGTCTTCACTGTTTGCCATCAAGCTTGAGCGACTCGGGGTGGCGGGGGCCGACAAGATAGTGCCGCTGGTGTTTTTAATCATCATAGGCACAGTGGTTTCTCAGAGCCTCACGGCCGGTGCCTGGGCGCGGTTCTTGGGGGTGAAGGCGGGTTCCGCTCAGGGGCTGCTGATTTTTGGCGCCTCCAAGTTTGCCAGAGAGCTGGCTAAGGTGCTGATTCAAAAGAATGTGTCCGTGGTCTTGGCAGATAACAACTGGGATAATATACGTTTATCGCGCATGGATAATATTCCCGTGTACTTTGGTAACCCGGCCTCAGAGCATGCCGATAACGCGCTGGATATGACGGGATTGGGTCGCCTCCTGGTCTTGTCTCCCTATCGTCAGCTCAATCCGCTGGTGACTTTTCATTTTCAAGATATTCTCGGCAAGAATAAGGTGTTTGGCCTGGGAAGCGGCGAGGGTAACAGCGCCCGCCATCAGTTGTCCGAGTCATATTTAAAGCGTCTGTGCCTGTTTGGTGACAATGTTACCTATGCAAGGCTCGCCAGCACTATTGCCAAGGGTGGTAAGATCAAGAGTACCAGCCTGACGGAGAACTTTAGCTTTGCCGATTTTAAGCAGCGCTACGGCGAAGGTGCCTTGCCGCTCATCTATCTGCAAGAGGGTAAGGTGAAGCTTATTACCCAGGCGGTGGATGACTTGCCGGTGGGCATAGAGCTTATCAGCCTACTATCCGAGGAGGCGCTCAATGAGGCGCTGCTGGCCGACGAGAAGAAGGTGGCAGCGTCCCTTGAAGACGGTGAATGTGTGCCTTCTACGTCAGTTGATGGGAATCAGGAAAGTAAAAGCAGTCAGCAGCTGTCTGCCGTGACGTCCGACGAGAAAGCGGCAGGTTAATGTTTTAGCGTTAATCTTTATCGCTTGAATATTAGCGTTGGCAGTTTTAGGAGATAAAAAAGGAGGCGATTGCCTCCTTTTTTTACGAATCAGTTATCGCCTCGAGTTCAGGCGGCCTGATGTTGAGTCTCATCGTTTAGGGTCTGCGCTCTGAGCTCGGCTGGGTCGAAGTCATCGACATTGATTGACTTCATGCGGCCAATTTCGGCGCGCTCGAGCAGTGCTACTTCCTCATCGCTCAAGATCCCCTGCGCCTTACCCTCGGCGGCTAACTTATCCAGCCACATGAAGGGGTGGCGTTTACCGGTTGCCTTGCAGATCTTATCGTGCAGCGGTTCACAGGCCAGAATGTCCTTAAACGTCTGCTCCTGAATACCAACGGCGTTGAATGGAGACGGTGTCCAGAACTGGCCTTTACCCAGACGATCACGGCTGGCACAAGGGGTTTGCATGATCTTAGCCACCTTATGATCCAGCACATCGCTTGGACGCTTCAGTGGACGACCAAATGGGAAGAGGATGACTCTTAGCACGCGGCCCAGTCCCATCGGGAAGTTGTTGAGCAGATCGTCCAGCGAGTCTTGCAGCTTGTAGAGGGCATCTTCAACCGCCCATTGTACTAGCACAAGATCTTCACTCTGACGGCCTTCGTCCTGATAACGCTTCAGGGTCGCCGAGGCCAAATACAGCTGACTTAGCAGATCGCCAAGACGGGCAGAGACGCGCTCTTTACGCTTGAGGCCGCCACCAAGGGTTGCCATGGCCAGATCCGATAGCAAGGCCAGGTTAGCACTGAAGCGGTTCATGTGCTGATAGTAACGCTTAGTCTTGTCCTTGTATGGGCTGTTCGAGAAGTAGCTCGAGGTCAAGCCCAGCCAGAAGCTACGCACCAGGTTGCTGGTGGTGAAGCCGATATGGCCGAACAGGGCTGAGTCGAAGTCATTCAGTGACTTGTGCATGTCAGGATCAAACGCCGCTTCCATTTCGGCCAGTACGTAAGGATGGCAACGGATCGCCCCTTGACCATAGATGATCATAGAGCGGGTCAGAATGTTAGCCCCTTCAACGGTAATGGCGATAGGCGCCGCCTGATAGCCTCGGCCCAGGTAGTTGTTCTCGCCCAGACACACGCCCTTACCACCGTGAATGTCCATGGCGTCAATGACGCATTTCTGCATTCTGTCGGTCAGGTGATACTTAACGATGGCCGAGATCACCGAAGGCTTCTCGCCAAGATCGATACCTGTGGTGGTCAGGGTTGTGACCGCATCCATCAGATAGGCGTTGCCGCCGATGCGTGCCATTGGCTCTTCGATACCTTCCAGCTTACCGATAGGTAGCTTGAATTGACGACGAATGCGGGCGTAGGCGCCTGTGGCCACCGCCGCAGTTTTGATGCCGCCGGCCGAGTTAGAAGGGAGTGTGATACCACGTCCAACCGAGAGACACTCGACCAGCATCCGCCAGCCCTGGCCGGCCATCTCTGGACCACCTATGATAAAGTCCAGCGGAACGAACACTTCGTTGCCGCGTGTCGGACCATTTTGGAACATACAGTTAAGCGGGAAGTGACGACGACCGGTTTCGACGCCAGGCACATCCGTTGGGATCAGGGCACAGGTGATGCCTAGCTCTTCTTTGTCGCCCAGCAGTTTGTTGGGATCTTGCAGCTTAAACGCCAGACCCAGCACGGTCGCAACCGGCGCCAGGGTGATATAGCGCTTGTTCCAGGTCAGTTTCATCCCCAGCACTTCTTCGCCTTGCCATTGGCCTTTACAGACGATACCAAAGTCAGGGATGGCGCCGGCATCCGAACCCGCTTCAGGGCTGGTGAGGGCGAAACAGGGAACTTCCAGGCCTTTGGCCAGGCGAGGCAGATAATGATCTTGCTGCGCCGGGGTACCATAGTGTTGTAGCAACTCGCCGGGACCGAGAGAGTTAGGCACGCCAACCGTTGAGGCCAGCTCGCTAGAGACGCCCGCCAGCTTTTGCAGTACGCGAGACTGGGCATAGGCAGAGAATTCCAGACCACCGTACTTCTTCTTGATGATCATGGCGAAGAAGCCGTTGTCTTTGAGGTATTGCCAGATAGACTCTGGCAGATCGCCGAGCTGATGAGAAACCTGATGCTGGTTGAGCATCTTACACACTTCCTCAACCGGTCCCTCGATAAAGGCCTGCTCTTCGGCGGTCAGACGGGCGACAGGGTAGTTATGCAGCTTCTTCCAGTTAGGCTTACCGGCAAAGAGATCCGCTTCCCACCAGGTGGTACCGGCTTCGATCGCTTCTTTTTCGGTGGAAGACATCTCCGGCATGATCCCTTTATAGAGTTTCAGCAGCGGACGGGTGATCACGCTTTTTCTGAAGGCGCCTATGTTAAGCGGTAGGGCGATGGCCAGAAAGACCAGCCAGGCAAGGGGGGAAATGCTCGCGGTTGCTGTGCCCAGTGCCATCACGATAGCCGCGATGATGGTCGAGGTCAGCAGGGATACTCTAAGGTAGGCTAAGGCGCCTAACGCAAAGAGCATCACAAAAATCCAAAGTAAGCTAGTCACGGTAATTCTCCTTCAATAGCGACCGAAAGCTGCTCTATGTCAGCATTTTTTATATGACCATAATCACAATTATAGATGCTGGTCAGACCTGTGTCGCATAAAATCTAACCCTATGGCGGGTTTTATACAAGCATTTTTCAAACAATTGTTTAACTTTTTTGTTGAGGCGAGGATTCCACAAATTGGGTCAAGTCGTTAGAATTAAATAAGATAAGCAATTTAGAGTTAAGGTGTCTGTTTATGTGTGAGTTGCTGGCCATGAGTGCCAATGTGCCCACGGATATCGTGTTTAGTTTTACCGGGCTGGCAGAGCGTGGTGGCGTCACAGGTCCCCATGTCGATGGTTGGGGAATCACCTTCTATGAAGGTAAGGGCAGCCGCACCTTCAAGGATGCCTGCCCCAGCAGCGAGTCTCATGTGGCGCAGTTGATCAAGTCTTACCCTATCAAGAGTGAAGTGGTGGTCAGTCATATCCGCCAGGCCAATCGCGGCTGTGTGTCGCTGGAAAATACCCATCCCTTCACCCGTGAGTTATGGGGACGCTACTGGACCTATGCCCATAATGGTCAGCTTAGCGATTATCAGCAAAAATTTGCGGTGCGCCGTTATCAGCCTGTGGGTGACACCGACAGCGAACTGGCGTTTTGCTGGATTTTAGAGAAGGTGGTGGAGCGCTTCGGCGATCAGGCGCCTGCAGATCTGCTGCCCGTTTATCGGTTTATCGCCACCTTGGCCGATGAGATCCGCGCCCTTGGGGTGTTTAACATGATCTTGAGCGATGGTGAGCACCTGATGAGCTATTGCAGCAATAACCTGTGCCACATTACCCGCCGGGCCCCCTTTGGTAAGGCCAAGCTTATCGATACCGACGTGGTGATCGATTTCGACAAGGAGACCACGCCCAACGATATCGTCACCGTGATCGCGACCAGGCCGCTGACCGATAATGAAGACTGGCATATTCTTAAGCCCGGAGAGTGGAAGCTGTTTGCCCGGGGCGAGCTTGTTTTAACTCAAGAAGGCTGAAGCCAAGAGAGTTGAAGTCATGAGAGCTGAAGCCAAGCGAGCGTAGGTTAAAAGGGCTTAAGTTAAAAGGCTTAAGCCAAGCAAACGGTTAGTTGTAAACTGTGGAAAAAGAGAAGGGGCCTAAGGCCCCTTTTTAATGCTGATGTTGGTAACGCCAATCCTTCGGGCAGAATGTGCGAGTGATTCAGACAAGTAATTCAGTCTATGTCTGATTTTCATGGCCGACTTTTTATGGCTGACTTTCTACGGTTGACGTTTTATGGCTGAGACTGGTTCTGTCTGTCTGCGAGGGCCTTGGTCTGTTCACCTGTCTGTTGATTCGCCTGTTTACTCGCCTGTTTATTTGTCTGCTCGCTGGTTTGTGCCATGGTCGGCTCGCTGTACTGATAATTAAGCAGGGTGATATCCAGCTGTTTGCTGCCCTTCTCGAAGTGGGTGAGCCTGACGGGAAGATAGCCGAGCTCGGGTGACATCCAGAAAAAGGTTTGGCGTTTATCGTTGTCCCGCACCACCTCTATCTTGACCGTCTCATAGGTGCCACTGGAAATCATCATGCGCTCCTTACCGACCACCTTAAAGTCATACTCATCGATCTCGCCGCTCTTGAGCATCTTGTAGTGCAGCTTATTGCTGCCCTTCATGATATCTAGCCTAAACTGCAGCTGAACCATCAAGGGGTCGAAGAGATCCGGGGTATAGGGAAACTTAGCCCGCTCATCCTTGTAGCGGCTGTGCACCAGTTTCTGATCCAGCACATAGGCGGATTGCTCCTGATAGTCGGAGCCGGTACCGCTGCGATTATGGGTGAAACGCATGGGAATAAGCTGCTCTCCCTCCTTGCTGAAGGTGCTGATGACGGTGCGTTTATCCCACAGCATCAAGAGGCTGACGTCGCTGTCAAAACGGTATTGGTATAAGTTGCCCTGAGGCGCCGGCAGTTGATAGCGCGCCTTACCCAGCTCTATGCTGCCGTAGTTCACCTGATACTCGGCCGTGTGGGGGGTCAAAGGGTATTCATCGGCCTGTGCGGTAAGGGCAATGGCACAGAAAGATGAAATCATGAATGCGGATTTGAATATCGACAAGGCCTTCTCCCGGTAACTAAAGGTTAAAAGGGTAATGCAAACACTAGGGTCGCCAGATCCGGCTGCCACTCATACTTGGACAGCTTAACCCTACCTCGGTTCACTTCTATCGCTTCACTTCTTAATCTCTGCATCTGCTCGATAAAATGGGGGCTGGTCTCGGGAAAGGCGATTTTGCCTTGGCTGTTGATCACCCTATGCCAGGGAAGCTCCAATGTATCGGGCGCCATTTTGAGGGCGCGGGAGACGTAGCGTGCCCGTCCGGGCAGCCCCGCGAGATCGGCTATCTTGCCATAGGAACTGACCTTCCCCTCGGGGATCAGGGCAATCACATGCCATATCTTGGCCATGGGCGATAACTGTGTCTGATCCACGCGTTCTCCGTTTTGGCCCTAAGGCATCTGTTTATTAGGTTAGTGATCTATTGTTTAAGCCCAGAGTGTTTAACTCAAAGTGTTTAGCTCAATGCGCTTAATTCAGTGCGCTTAACTTAAGCACGCCTCTGTCTAGCTTAAGGCTATGTTCTGATAGTAAACCAGATTTTTTATAATTTCTAAGGTTAAAAGGAGAGTCAATCTATCCGAGAGCCTGAGCGGCGAAATGGGTAAGTGAGGTGAAAAAGCCGAGGCTATGGGTTTGCAGGGGCAAAAGAACAGACAGGTTCTTGTCGCTTGGCCTGTCTGTTCAACTGTCTGTTTACTTATCTGTGTAAAGCGGCGGTTTCGCTAGCCTTGCGCGCCCAAGGCGGTTGGCTGCGCCTGTGATAACGCCTGTTTGGCACCAAAGCGGTGAAACAGTACCAGGCCTATGGCGGCCAGCAGGCCGAAGCCGCCTATGATGTACCACATCAGGGCAGGCTGCCCGGCGCCCTTAGCCACTTCGGCGTAGAGGTAACCCGATAGCGGGCCCGCCAGCAGGAAGCCGATGGCCGATGAGACGAAATAGTAGCCCATGAACATCGCCTTCTTATCCTGCGGCGCGAAGCTAGCCACATATTCCTGGCTCTTAGGTGATGCCACCATCTCGCCAATGGAGAAGACCAGGATAGAGGTAAGCACCATGGCGCCGCCCATGAGTATGCCATGAGCCAGTCCGCCAAGTGCCGTGCCCAGTGCCAGGATGAGTGTGCCAGCCACCAGTACGGGTAGTGGACTGAAGCGCTCGGCGATGCGACTCACCATCACCTGCATCAGCACGATCGAGAGAAAGTTCAAGCCGATAAGGTATTCTGGGTTCACCTGACGATACTGCTGGGCGAACTGCTGGCTATATTGACTCGCCAGCTCCGGGCTTTGCGCGATTGCGCCAAGGGCTGCGCCCAGCTCCTCCTTTGGGATCATCACCTTGGCATGTACCAAGTCGAAGTAGGCCTCTGACAGACTCAGACTCCCGGTGGTGTAGGCTTTTGCCGCGCTCAGTAGCTCGTCGCTGAGCAGAGAGATATCTACGAGGGCGAAGAAGTCGAGCAATCCTGGCCAGGGGGCGAGCATAGCGACCAGGTCTGAGGTATCGACAAAGTCACGGATATAGATGGGTAGGGTGATGAAGATCTGCTGGTAGACCATCCAGAAACCGGAGAGGATAAGCAGGTAGATCACGAAGGGTTTGTTGCCCAGGGCGATCTTCTGCTTATACCAGGGCAGTTGCTTGTCTGACTTGGCCAGCGTGTTCCAGAGAAAATGCAGACTAAACCACACCAGATAGATGGTGAGGCACTGCTCGCCACTGATCCACTTGGCGCCGTAGGAGAGCAGGATCACTAAGGTGCCGAAAAACAGCAGGGCGAAACGGGCATTGCCCAGCACCTCTTGGATGTCTCTCAACACCTGAGACAGCGGCTTGCCTCGTTGCTGGTGGGGATCCGTCGGCTCGCGATAGAAGAAGGTCGCCGGTATGAAGTTAATGCCTATCCAGATCGCCGACATGATGAAGACCCAGTCCCAGCTGATGGCGCGGACATAACCTGCGATGAAGGGGCCGAGGAAGCCGCCCACATTGACCATCATATAGAAGATGCCAAAACCCAGGCCGCGGTTGGTGTGATCTGTGGTGCGCGCCACAGTGCCAGTCACCACAGGTTTAAAGCAGGCCGCGCCGATGGCGACCCCCATGAAGGCGATGAAGAAGCCGCTAAAGCTGCTCACCTGACCCAGGAGGAAATAGCTGGGGCACATGATGGCGTAGGCGATCAGAAACATCTTACGGTAGCCATACCGATCGGCCAGGGCGCCGGTAAGTACAGGAAACAGGTAGAGAAAGAAGGGGATCATTCCCTGCAACAGGCCACGCTCCTGTTCGCTAAAGCCTAAGCCGCCTTGATGGGCGGGAGAGGTCATATAGAGGGAGGAGAGGGTAAAGAAGCCATACCAGGCGAGACGCTCGAAGATCTCCATGGTGTTGGCCACATAAAAGGTACTGGGCAATGGGGTACGTGTAGGGGTCGTCATTATTATTCTCGTATATTGTATACATTTGTCTGGTCATGCTATCGACTTGAGCGATGAAATACAAGTCGGCGGCATGGCCTGGCCTGAAGGGAAAACCCGATTGCGGTTGCCTTTAATGTGATTTCGGTCATAATGGCGCCACTTTATATGCCTAATTTGATTAATCAGAACCTGAGACTATGCCTGTACTCGATATATTGACCATTCCCGATGAGCGCCTGAAACGTAAGGCCAAGCCCGTAGAAGACATTGCCGCCGTGCAAGGTTTTATCGATGATCTTATCGAAACCATGTACCACACAGACGATGGCATAGGGCTCGCCGCTACCCAGGTGGGCAGCGAACACGCCATCTTAGTGATCGATCTGTCTGAGGATCGCGATCAGCCCATGGTGGTGATCAACCCTGAGTTCGTCGAGCGTTCGGGCGAGATCGTCGGTGAGGAGGGATGTCTCTCAATTCCTGGCTACCGCGCCAAGGTGACACGCTTCGAGAAGGTGAAGGTCAAGGCGCTTAACCGTGAGGGTGAGGCCTTTGAGATCGAGAGCGATGACTTCCTGGCTATCGTGCTGCAACACGAGATGGATCATCTCGATGGCAAGGTCTTTATCGAGCATCTGTCGACCCTCAAGCAGCAGATAGCACTCAAGAAGGTAAAGAAATATCGCTAATCTATACTGCTAATCAATAGCGATAATCGATAACCAATGAAACCACCCTAGGGTGGTTTTTTTGTGCCTGTCTGCCGCTTACTGGCTCGATGCTTTGACATGATCTTCCACTCCAATCTTAGGTTTCTCTGCTTGCGATCTGCCAATTTATAAATATACTGTATTTATATACAGTATTTGTGCGATATTTCTGTTGAGTGTTGCTCGGACGTCAGGCATGGCGATAGCTTAAGTCAGGTCTAAGCCTATAGTCCGATTTCCGAGGGGCGCTTAACCGAACTGAATGAGAGCGGGTGCATCATGGCCTTGGCAGATCTTCAACTTGAACGTTTACTCCAGCGCAGCGATCTCTGGCGCGGCGATGCCTATCATCCCCAGCAGATGGGGCTGGATAGCGGCTATCCCGAGCTTAATCGTCATCTGGGACAGGGGGGCTGGCCCAGTCAGGGGCTGTGCGAGATCTTCTGCTCCAGCGAAGGGATCGGCGAGCTGAGCCTGGCGCTGCCTCTGATGCGCCGTCTGATCCCTAGGCAATCGAGAGAGGGAAGTTCTGCCGGGTTGGTGAGTCTGGTGGCGCCGCCTCACGTGCCTTATCCCCAGTCGCTGGCGATGCAGGGGATAGATGTCAGCCGTCTCCTGTGGGTCGATACTCAGACGCCTAAGGAACAGCTTTGGGCGCTCGAGCAGATCTTAACCAGCGGCGCCTCACCCCTGGTCTTATGTTGGCTCGAGGAGCTCAGTGTCAGTCAGGCCAGGCGCTTGCAGCTTGCCTGCGAGAAGGGTGAGAGCCTGTGTCTCTGTTATCTGCCAAGCAAGGTCAAGGATCAGGCTCATCCCGTGCCACTGCGGATCGCCTTGCAACCCAGCACAGAAACCAATACAGAAACGGGGAGTGCTAGGCTTCTCGAGACCCAGGTGGATATTCTAAAGCGCCGTGGGGGCTGGCCGGCGCCGCGCTTCTCCTTATCCCTGCTACCTGAGTTGCTGGCCCAGAGTCTGATGCTCGATGTGACTAAACAGCAGGAGCAGGATAAGAGATTGGAAAATGAGCTGGATAAGCAGCAGAGCGGTCAGATCTTACAAGGTCCCTGGAGTGCGTAGATGTTGTGGCTGGCGGTCTATTTTCCCCACTGGTTACTCCAGTATCAAAGCTATCATCAAGGCTTGCCCCAAGGCGGCGAGCTGGCCCTATTTGAGCGTCAGTCGAGTCAGATCCTGATCGCATCGAGTGCTGCGGCTAAGCTGGGCGTGGAGCCGGGGCAGAGCCTGGCTACCGCCCAGACGCTCAGTCCATCGCTGCAACTGCTGGCCTATGACCCCTCCTTGAGTCAGGAGGCCAGCCATTGGTTGTGCCAGTGGAGCTATGGCTACAGTGCCAGGGTCGTGCCGCCTGTCTGCCCGTTTGAACAGGCCCAGCAGCATAGGCTAGATAAGGTGGTTCAGCCGAGTAAGCCACATAAAGCAAGTAAACCCACTGGTACGCCGAGTGTGACAGACACCCTGCTGCTGGAGGTGGGCTCCATGGCAAAGATCTTCGGCGGTCTGGACAGGCTCATTAGCCAATATCGGAAGAGCGCCCAAGGCTATGGCCTCGAGTGTCAATTTGCCCTGGGGGAGAATGCACTGCTGGCTCAGCTGGGAGCCAGGTATCTGCCGCTCACTCTGCCTGCAGATGTCACCTGTGATAACAAGAGGAATCCGGAAGAAGCTCGCGAGTCTAGGTGCACTAAGTTAGGGATCTCTGAGCAAGGGAACTCTAAGCGAGGGAACTTTGAGTCAGGGAGCTTAGAGTCGGAAATAGGTGCCACAGCACCCACATATCTCGCCAAACGAGAAGATAGAGAATCGGCAAGTGAGAAGGAAGCCCAAGGAGTAGAACCCCAAGCGCAATCGATAGATGATCGGACAGGCGCGTATTCGGTGAATTTACCTCAGATGGCTCTCGAGCAGATCGCGCCCCTGCCGCTCTCTATCTTGCCACTGCCTGAGCATGTGCTGCAGGCCTGCGAGAACATGGGGCTGACTCAGGTGCAGGCGCTGCTCGCCTTGCCCCTCAAGGAGCTTGGTGAGCGCTTTGGCGAGAGTGTCTTAACCCTGCTGGCTCAGCTCAAGGGGCAGCTGCCTCAGGTGCATGAGTTTTACCTGATGCCAGAGTCTTATCGCCATAAGCTTGAATTGCTCTATGAGGTGAGCCACCTCGAAGGCTTGGCCTTTCCCCTCGGGCGCATGCTAGCAACCCTATCGGCCTATCTGGTGCAGCGTCAGCAGGCGGTGCTGGCCCTGTCATTAACCTTAGTGTTTCGCGACTTGAGTCTGGCGCCACTGCGCTGCGAGATCCGTTATCCATTCGCCGAGCATAGGGGGGATGCCTTACTTAAACTCTGCCGTGTGCAGCTAGAGAGCCTCACCCTGGCGGCGCCGGTGATCAGTCTGGCTATTCAGGCCGATACCCTGGTGCCGCTATTGGTGCAGACATCCAATTGGTGGCAGGGCGAGGGTAAGAGTGATGCCAGCATGCGCCTGCTCTCACTGCTTGAGGCGCGTCTAGGCGCGGATAAGGTCAAGGGACTTGAGCACTGCAGTCACCATCTGCCGGAGCTGAGCTGGCAGAGCCGCTCGCTTTCTCAGAGCCGAGTTTCTCAAAGCCGCTCGGGTGCTCAGGGGGGCAAGCGATCGAATCAAGCTGTTTCTCAAAGCACTTCCCGTCAAAGCACTTCTCGTCAAAGTATTTCTAGTCAAAGCGTTTCTACTCGAGGTGCTTCCTGCCAAAAGTTTGAAAGCCAAGCGCTTGAGCGCCAAGCGTATGATCGGTGCGCCGAGCCGAGGGCCAGCTATCAGGGAAAGACTCGGGCGCTGAGCGAGGAGGCGACCTTGTTTACAGATCTGTTTCATGGCCTGTGCGATGGCCGCATCCGCCCTAATTGGTTACTGCGCCAGCCCGAACCGTTGGCGCCGGAGTCGGTGAGCCTCCTCAAGGGGCCGGAGCGGCTGCATAGTCCCTGGTCGACGGCCTCGCCGCGGGATTATTACCTTGCCCGTATGCATCAGGGGGGGCTCTGCTGGGTATTTCGCTCGCCAGAGGGGTTATTCCTACAGGGGTGGTTTGGCTAATGTACAGCGAATTACAGTACGCCGAGTTGCACGTCCTCTCGAACTACAGCTTCTTGCGCGGGGCTTCCCATCCTCACGAGCTGGTGGAGCAGGCCAAGTGCCTTGGTTATCAGGCATTGGCGCTGACTGACGAATGCTCCTTTGCCGGTGTGGTCAAGGCCCATGAGGCGGCCAAGCGCTGCGATCTTAAGCTGATCCTGGGCGCCGAGTTTCATCTCGACGAGGGGCTGTTCGTGCTGCTGGCGCCTTGCCGTTTGGCTTATGGTGAGATCAGTGCCCTGATCACCAACGCCAGGCGAAGTCAGGGCAAGGGAGAGTACCGGGTGAGCCTGGAGGCAATCTTGGCTCAGCAGCAGAGCCAACTGCTGTGGCGCCCGCCCACGCTGGCGCAGTTCAGGCAGGCTGGCGAGGCAAGGAGAGATGAGGCAAGGAGTGATGATGCAAGGAGTGGCTTGGCCGTAAACGATACGGCAGAGAGTGAGATGGCTGGGGGCGATACGGCAAAGGGGAGTGCGGCACAAAGCGATGAGCCTAATCTGTTGTCTCGTTATCGCGAGCACATAGCGAGCATCGCCTCACGGCTGGTTGTAGCCTTCCCGGATCGTCTGCATCTGTTGATGGAGCGGCTCTTACTGCCGGGAGAGGCCCTTAATCTGCAGCAGTGGCAATGGCTGAGTCAGGCACAGAACATTCCTTGCGTGGCGGCTGGTGGTGTGCGCATGCACGAGGCTGCGCGTCAGCCGCTGCTGGATATTTTAACCTGTATCGCCCATGGGCGGGATCTCGACAGCGGCGCGGCGCTATGCTCCATCAACGCCGAGGCCAGCCTCAAGCCGATTGCGGCGCAGCGTAAACGTTATCCTCAGGAGTGGATCGATAACGGCCTGGCCCTGGCCCGTCGCTGCCACTTCTCTCTGGATGAGCTCAAGTATGAGTACCCGGCCGAGGTGGTGCCCGCCGGCATGCAGGCCAGCGACTATCTGGCGCAGGCGGTGCGTGAAGGTGCTAAACGCCGCTTTCCTAATGGGGTGCCCGATAGGGTGAAGGCGCAGTATGAGAAGGAGCTAGAGCTGATCGCGGCGATGGCCTATGAGTATTTCTTCCTGACCATCTATGACATCGTCTGTTTCGCCAAGTCTCAGCAGATCCTCTATCAGGGAAGGGGCTCGGCGGCCAACTCGGTAGTCTGTTATTGCCTGGGGATCACAGAAGTGGATCCCACCAAGATCAACATGTTATTCGAGCGCTTCATCTCCAAGGAGCGTAACGAGCCGCCGGATATAGATGTGGACTTCGAGCATGAGCGGCGCGAGGAGGTGATTCAGTATATCTACCGCAAATATGGTCGTGAGCGTACGGCGCTGGCCGCGGCGGTGATCTGCTATCGCTTCAAGAGTGCCATGGGGGATGTGGGCAAGGCGCTGGGGATAGATGCCGAGCAGGTAGCCCTGATGATAAAGAATATCGATCGCCGGGATCCCAAGCATCACTGGACGGCTCAGCTTGCCGCCATGCTGCCAGAGGCTGGGCGCGGGCGCATGTTGCTGCCCTTGGTGCAGACGCTGATCGGTTTTCCCCGCCATCTGTCTCAGCACGTGGGAGGCTTTATCATCTCGGCAGGGCCCTTGTCTGAGCTGGTACCCATTGAAAATGCGGCCATGGCGGATCGCACCGTGATCCAGTGGGATAAGGATGACCTGGAGAGCCTGGGGCTGTTAAAGGTGGATATTCTGGCCCTGGGGATGCTGACGGCGATCCGTAAGACCTTCGCCTTGCTGAGCGGCCCAGAGAAAGCCTTTTCCATGGCCGATGTGGCATGGGAGGAGGCCGGGGTCTATCACATGTTGCAGGCGGGCGACAGCATAGGGGTGTTTCAGGTCGAATCACGGGCGCAGAGCGCCATGCTGCCAAGGCTGAAGCCAGCCTGTTATTACGATCTGGTGGTGCAGATCGCCATTGTTAGGCCAGGGCCTATTCAGGGGGATATGGTGCATCCCTATCTGAGGCGGCGGGATGGCCTGGAGGCGGTAGAATATCCCAGCCCGGCGGTCGAGTCCGTGCTGTCCCGTACCATGGGGGTACCTATCTTTCAGGAGCAGGTGATCCAGCTGGCTATGGTGGCTGCGGGGTTCAGTGGCGGCGAGGCGGATCAGCTGCGCCGGGCGATGGCGAGCTGGAAGCGTACCGGTGAGCTTGAAAAGTTTGAGGTTAAACTGCTTCAGGGGATGGCGGCGCGGGGGTACAGCCAAACATTCGCCGAGCAGATCTACAGGCAGATCAAAGGCTTTGGCGAGTATGGCTTTCCCGAGTCGCATTCGGCCAGCTTTGCCCTGCTGGCCTATGTGTCGGCCTATCTTAAACATCATTATCCGGCGGCCTTCTGCTGCGCCTTGCTTAACAGCCAACCCATGGGTTTCTATAGCCCGTCGCAGCTTATTCAGGATGTGCAGCGCCACGACGTCATGGTGCTGCCGGTATGTGTCAATCACAGTGACTGGGATAATAGCTTGGTGCCTCTGCTGGAGGCTGAGCAGCCTGCGATACGCCTGGGCTTTAGGCAAGTGAAGGGACTCTGGCTGGAGGAGATCAAGACCCTTATCGCGGCGCGACCCGAAGGCGGCTTTACCCGGGCCGAGCAGCTCTATGAGCTAGGTTTGTCTCAGGGCTGTCTGACATTACTGGCCAGTGCCGATGCCCTGTTGACGCTGGCCGGGCATAGGTATCAGGCGCGCTGGCAACTCAGCGCCTATCAGCCGAGTCTTCCGCTGTTCGATGACTTACCAGCTGTCGCCAGTGAGGTGGTGTTGCCGCCCCCAAGTGAGATGGCTGCCATGCAGAGCGACTATCGCCATCTGGGGCTCAGCCTGGGGCGCCATGTGATGGCTCAGCTAAGAGGGTTGGCGCCATTTGTGGGCTGTCGCCGTGCCAGTGAGTTAGCCGATTGTCGTCATGGGCAGCTTGTGCATGTGGCGGGCGTGGTGGTGGGGCGTCAGCGTCCCGGTACCGCCTCTGGGGTCACCTTCGTGACCTTAGAAGATGAGACGGGCAACATCAATGTGATCGTCTGGAGCGCCACGGCCAGGGCGCAGCGTCAGCCATTTTTAACATCAAAAATTTTAAAGGTAACCGGGGTGCTTGAGACCCAGTCTGGCGTGTCACATGTTATCGCGGGTAGGCTGGACGATCTATCGGCTCTGGTGAATGATTTTGAATCGAGTTCGCGGGATTTTCGTTAGTGGCCGCGTGTTAATGATGCCACCCTGGCAAGCTATAACAGGCCATCAAGGATTGTCCCTGTCATTATCCTCGTTCTAGCCCTATGAGGTATACTCATCGCCTTTGGTTTACCGATAGGCGTGAGTTTAGGCTCCAAATACCAGCAAAATGACCGGGAGAGATAGGGTGAAGTTTGTCTTGCTAACACACGAGCGGGAGTACGATCGTCCCAGTAACACAGGCCAGTTGGCGTTAGCCGCATTCCCTGAGCTGTGTAGCCGTGTGCTCTGGTCGCGGGTTACGCCCGATGAGGTGTTGAAACAGGCCTGTGAATTGGGTGAAGCTCTGCTGCTCTTTCCAAAGGAGTACGACACAGACGAAACGGACTCAGGTTCGAGAATGGGCTCGAGCGTGAATCAGGTTAGCACGCTCGAGCAACTCCTAGCCAAAATAGATGAAGAGCAGGGCATGCGTCAGGTGATCATTCTCGATGCCACCTGGAAGGAGGCCAGAAAGATGATGCGTCAGAGCCCCTATCTGCAAGCGGCGAGAAGGTTGACGCTACAGGAGAGCGAGCCGTCACGTTATCGTCTGAGGCGAAATCAATTATCTCAAGGCTTGTGCACCATAGAGTGCATCATCAGCCTGATGCACAGCTTAGGGATGAGCCAGGAGGCACAGCAGCTCGATGAGGCGTTTGATCTCTTTATGTTAGATCACCGTCAGGTAGACGCATAGGAAGTGGCTGAGGGCGCCGGCGAGGACAAACAGATGCCAGATGGCGTGATTATAGGGAATGCGTTTACCCACATAGAAGATCACCCCGACGCTGTAAAAAATTCCGCCAGCCAAGAGGAGCTTAAACCCTAGTGGACTCATGGCTGCAAGCAGCTGCTTCATAACTATGACACACAACCAACCCATCACCAGATAGAGTACCAGGCTAAAGATCTTGAAGCGATGAATAAACAGCGTCTTGAACAGGATCCCGCCTAGGGCCAGACTCCAGATGGCGATGAGAATGGCATCGGCCTCGACACTGTCGAGCAGGATCTGCATCAGCGGCGTGTAGGTGCCGGCGATCAACAGATAGATGGCGCAGTGATCGGCTATCTTGAGTTTATGCTTTAACTTAGGTGCCGAGACGCTGTGATAGAGCGTTGAGCAGAGAAACAGGAGTATGATGCTCAAACAATAGAGTGCCAATCCGCCCAGTTGAAGATCGGTGAGCCTGTCCCATCCCTTATGCAGTGAAAACGCTAGCGCCAGAATACCTGCAATCACACCCAGGCCATGGCTGAGGGCGTTTGCCAGCTCTTCTGCGCGGCTATAGGGAGCGGCCGTAGCAGCAAAGCTGGGCTGACTATTCAGGCCGATCTCTTGGGGCTGTATGGTTTGTGGCGGCAGGGACTGTGGTGGCATTAGACTCTCTAAAACTGGTTAGACCTCGTTAATGGTGAGTCTAACAGCATGCTGGTGCAAAAGAAACAGTTAAGCGTACATGTGTACGCCTAATTCGGATTTTGTTTTGTTAGTAATTGTATTTATTGCTTTTTAAATTTCAGACTGTCCACCATCTATCCTTGGTTGAACTAAAAGCTTCTCTTCTTCTCTAAAATGCTAAGTTTTCTAAGGAAAGAATGAGTTGCTATTGCGAGTGCCCCCTAAGGATAGCCAATCTAACAGGCTCGATATCAATTTAAATTTTAACTTCAATCTTGATAATGATGTCGAGCAATTAGCCTTCATCCATCTAGCCAACGATCCATTAGCAAGAGAGCCTTTAGCGAGAGATCACGCCGACCAAGGCGCTCATGCTGAGGAGCTTTTGGTTAAGGAGCTTTCGCTTGAGGAACTTTCGCTTAAGGAGCTTGTTCCTAGCGCACCTCTTGAAGGCCCACTTTCTATCGCTCTAGCTGCAAGGATTGGCTGGAGAGAGTTGTTTATCTTCTTGGTTGTCTTGCTGGCGCACCTTGCATTGCTGGCCCTGCTGAGTTGGCAGTTTAAGGGGCCATACCTGGCTCAGGGTTCAATTAAGCAAGGCAAGAAGGCCATCAGCGCCTATATGCTGACTCAGGCAGAGTTTGATGCCATGAAGGCCAAATCTCGCCCTGCCGAGGTACCAGTAAAAGCACTTCTGACGAGCGAGCCAAAGCAAGATACGCTTAATCAAAGGGTTGAAGTGACAGAGAACAATCCGGCGCCGATTTTCACTCAGCAAAGTGCGGTGCCGATTAAGCCGAGTCCTGAGAAGGGGACGTCAGCGACTCAAGTTACTCGTTTCCAGCCTAATGTTGTCCAAACAAGTGTTGAGCCTGCCCTTGAGCCTGCAGTTGATCCCTCCGAGTCTAACATCGTCTCTAAAATCGAGGCTCCCGCTGATACTCAGAAAGAGAATGAAGCATTCTCCTTCGATGGTGCGAAAGGTCTTAATCTGGAGAGCAGCGCGGCAGCAGACTCGGGAGCGGTAAGCGCTGCAACTGGCGATTATATGGCGAGATACAGGCAGGCACAGCTGGATAAGCTAGTTGAGCACGCCGCCGACAAGGCCACCCAGAAAAAGTCGATGAGCGAGATGGATGGCAAGATGAGGGTGTTAGCCCTGCCTAAGGAGAACGAGTATGAGACGGCAATCACCTTAGACAGCAAGGTGGATCCCAATCGCATCGTCAAGATAGGGGATACCTGTTATCGCGTGGTGAGTGTGGCGACACCAATTAACCCCCACGGGGAAAACTTAGGCTTCCCCTTTAAGTGTGGTGGCGATAAGGTGAAACAGGCGATTAAAGACTCCCTTGATAAGCATCTGAGTATGATGGGAGTAGAGATTAAAGATAAAAACTAGTGTGATATATTTTCAGGCTTAAATTAACACTATGCTTTAAATTTTATATAAATGTTTGATTTTTATTTATTATGTGTGTCGATTAATTTGATGCAAGCATTCATTTGAAGGGGCTTGCCACCCTCACTCCCTTATGTCTATACTGAGCCCCTCTTGTCGGAGTGCCATTAGGCTGAGACCGTTTATTCGGGATCCGTTGAACCTGATCAGGTTAGTCCCTGCGAAGGAAACAAGCATAATATGACCTTAGTGTCCCGCCGTATTTTATCGGCTAATGGGATTAAAATCGCCGCAAATTTGGCGAGCGCAATCCCAGTGACACCCAGCATATTTTTGAATCAGACCATTCGTTAGCCTGGTTCAATGCCCTCAACGCCAAACTTCTCCAGACAAGCAACTTCATCTAACCCTATAGTGAGATTGCTTATGTCAACACGTCGCGAAATGCGAGCAGAGGCCCAGGCCTTTATCGATAACCTCAAGCCCTTACAACATCCCAATTCGCAGAAATTTTATCTCAGCGGCAGCAGGCCAGATCTCAAGGTCGCTATGCGGCAGATCTTTCAGTCAGACACCCTGATTGGCGGCACGGCTGAGGCGCCTGTCTATGAAAAGAATACCCCCATCACAGTCTATGACTGCGCCGGGCCCTATTCAGATCCCGAGGCCGATATCGATGTACGTCGTGGTCTTGTTAAGCTGCGCAGCGAGTGGATCGCTGAGCGTGGCGATACCCAGGAACTCGAGCAGGTCAGCTCAGGTTTCACTCAGCAGCGTCTAGCCGATGAGGGGCTGGATCATCTGAGGTTTGAGCAGCTGCCCAAGCCAAGACGCGCCCTTGAAGGCAAGGTGGTGACTCAGATGCACTACGCCAGACGCGGTATCATCACCCCAGAGATGGAGTATGTGGCCCTGCGTGAGAACATGGCTCGCGAGAAAGTGACCGACGAGGTGCTCAATCAGCGCGCCCCGGGTGAGAGTTTCGGTGCCATGCTAGGTGAGCCGATCACGCCTGAGTTTGTGCGTCAGGAGCTGGCGGCGGGCCGGGCAATCTTACCGCTTAACATCAACCACCCCGAGGCCGAACCTATGATCATCGGCCGAAACTTCCTGGTGAAGGTCAACGCCAACATAGGTAACTCGGCGGTCACTTCGTCTATCGAAGAGGAGGTGGAGAAGCTGGTGTGGGCCACCCGTTGGGGCGCGGATACAGTGATGGATCTCTCGACCGGTCGTTATATCCACGAGACCCGCGAGTGGATCATACGTAACTCGCCGGTGCCCATCGGGACTGTGCCAATCTATCAGGCGCTGGAGAAGGTCAATGGCGTCGCCGAAGATCTCACCTGGGAGATCTTCAGAGATACCCTGATTGAGCAGGCGGAGCAGGGGGTGGATTATTTTACCATTCACGCCGGTGTGCTCCTGCGTTATGTGCCCATGACGGCCAAGCGCCTCACAGGCATAGTCTCTCGTGGCGGTTCCATCATGGCCAAGTGGTGCCTCTCTCACCACAAGGAAAACTTCCTCTATGAGCACTTCGATGAGATCTGCCAGCTGTGCGCCGCCTACGATGTCTCCCTCTCGCTGGGGGATGGCATGCGACCAGGTTCCATCGCCGATGCCAACGATGAGGCGCAGTTTGCCGAGCTGGAAACCTTAGGCGAGCTGGTTAAGAAGGCTTGGCAGTATGACGTGCAGACCATCATCGAAGGGCCGGGTCATATTCCGATGCAGCTGATCAAGGAGAACATGGATAAGCAGCTCGAGCTGTGTGACGAGGCACCGTTTTATACCCTAGGCCCTCAGACCACCGACGTTGCTCCAGGTTATGATCACTTCACCTCAGGCATAGGGGCGGCGATGATCGCCTGGTATGGCTGCGCCATGCTCTGCTACGTGACACCCAAGGAGCATCTTGGTCTGCCAAACAAGGAAGATGTGAAGCAGGGGCTGATCGCCTATAAGATTGCCGCCCATGCCGGCGATGTGGCCAAGGGCCATCCCGGCGCGCAGATCCGCGACAACGCCTTGTCTAAGGCGAGGTTCGAGTTCCGCTGGGAAGATCAATACAACCTGGGACTGGATCCCGACACCGCCAGGGCGTATCACGACGAATCACTTCCTCAGGAGTCGGCCAAGGTAGCCCATTTCTGCTCCATGTGCGGTCCCAAGTTCTGCTCGATGAAGATCACCCAAGAGGTGCGCGAATACGCTGCGGCCCAAGCGATTGAGGTGAGGGAGGTTGAGGTTAAGCAGCTTGACGTTACTGCTAGCGCGGCAAAGGCGGAGATCCAGCAAGGAATGGCGCAGATGTCGGCGCAGTTTAAGCGAAGTGGTAGCGAGCTCTATCACAGTGGGATAAGACAAAGCCCTGCCGCTGAAAGCGCCTCTCTCGAAAATACCGCTCTTGAAAGTACTGCTCTCGAAAAAGCAGAAGAGGTGTAGCCATGTCCGCTAAAAAACCTATCGTCTGGACCATTGCCGGTTCAGACAGCGGGGGCGGTGCGGGCATTCAGGCAGATCTTGCGACCATGACGGACCTGGACTGCCATGGTTGCAGTGTGATCACCTGCGTCACCGCGCAAAACTCGGTGGCGGTTAATGGTGTCGAGCCTGTGAGTGAGGCTATCTTGCTCGCTCAGCTCGATACCTTGCTGGCAGATCTGCCGCCAAGGGCGATCAAGATAGGGCTGCTTGCCAATCAGCGTCAGATTAATCTTGTCGCCGATTGGCTGGTGACCCATATGGCGCCACTAAAAACGGATGATGGCCAGCCTATCCCGATTATTCTGGATCCCGTGATGGTGGCCTCCTGCGGTGATGCCTTGACTGGTGAATCTGCTGTTCAAGCCTCTGCCCAGCCCAAAACTAAGCTCAAAACTGAGCTCAAAACTGAGCCCAAGCACCTTGCCGGGTTGGATTTCAGTCCCTTCGCTAAGCTGCTTACCCTTGTTACACCAAACGCCAGCGAGTTTGGCAAGTTAGTGGGCGAAGAGGCGAAAACAAACAATGAGATATTAAGTCAGGCAAGCGCACTCTCAAGGCGCTTAGCCTGTAATCTGCTGATCACAGGCGGTGACAAGGGCGCGCTCTGGCATAGCGATAAGGCGGAAGATCTCTTTATCTGTAATGCGGTGGCGCATACCTCGCCGCTGCACCAGCACACTAGCTTTCGCCTGAGCGGCGAGCGGGTCGATAACCCCAATCATCACGGTAGCGGCTGCACCTTGTCATCGGCGATCGCCAGCTTTCTTGCCCAGGGTCTGGTGCTTCACGACGCTGTTCTGCTCGCTAAAACCTATGTGGGCCAAGGGATAGCGTCGGCCAAGGCCTTGGGCGCCGGTGCCGGACCACTGGCGCGTACCGGCTGGCCCTCTGACCTGGTATCGCTTCCCCGTATCACAGAGTTTGCTGGCATCACTTCGTTAAGCTCTTCAGATCGCGCTTCAGATGCCTCCTCGATACTGAGTTTTCCAAGGCTTAGCTTCCCAAGGCATAGCTTTCCAAGGCTTAAGCATCCCATTGGGGTGTATCCCGTGGTGGATAACCTGATGCTCTTGGAGCAGGTGCTGGCCGCCGGTGCAAGCACGGCGCAGCTGAGGATCAAGCTTGAGGATTATGGCCAAACAGCTAGCAATCAAGAAGAGGGCGCAGGCGCTGCCGCGTTAGAAGCGCAGATCCAAGGGGCTATCGCGCTGGGGCGCAAGTACGATGCTCAGGTGTTTATCAACGATCACTGGCAGCTGGCGTTAAAGCATGGTGCCTTCGGCATCCATCTTGGACAGGAAGATCTTTTTGAAGCGGATCTCGATAGAATCGCCGAGGCGGGTATAGCCCTAGGCGTCTCTAGCCATGGGGTGTTCGAGTTGGCGCTGGCCAGTCAGCTTAATCCTTCCTATCTGGCGCTGGGGCATATCTACCCCACACCGACGAAATCTATGCCTTCCAATCCTCAGGGGTTGAGTACGCTCGCTCGTGTGGTCGCGCTTTGGACGCCCGATTGCCCCAGAGTCGCCATAGGCGGCATAGATGCTTCGCGTTTGGAGCGGGTTAAAGCAACAGGTGTTGAGGCGGTGGCCGTGGTGCGCGCGGTGACTCAGGCGGACTCGCCGGGCGAGGCCTATACACAGCTTGCCAGGACGTGGGAGAACGCCTATGTCCCTCGATGATAAGGCATTTATTCAGTATTCACGGCAGATCATGTTGCCCGAGGTCGACGAACTGGGCCAGCAAAGGCTGATGGAAGCAAGTGTCGCCATAGTCGGCGTCGGCGGTTTGGGACAGCTCTGCGCCCAGTATCTGAGCGCGGCGGGGATCGGCCGCTTAACCCTGATCGATGATGACAAGGTGGAGCTGAGTAACCTGCCCAGGCAGCTGCTGTTTTCCTATGACGATTGCGGCCAGTATAAGGCTGAAGTCGCCAGAGATAGGCTGGTAGGAAAAGGCACAGGTGACAAAAGCCAGGTATCGGCTTTTGGTCAGGTAGCGGCCAAGGTTGTGCGTCTGGATGGCGATAACGCCGAGTCTCTGCTTTCAGGTGCTGACCTGGTGCTCGATTGCTGCGACAACTTTGCCACCCGTCAGCACGTCAATGCCGCCTGTGTGGCGCTGAGCACGCCTAACGTGGTGGCTGCCGCTGCCCACTTTGCCGGTCAGTTGATGGCGTTTGATCTGAGCAAATCCCCGGACAGCGGCTGCTATCACTGCCTGTTTCCGGCCGAACTTAGGGTGAGCGAGAGCTGCAGCACCATAGGCGTTCTTGGGCCCATGGTGGGCACCATGGCCTCGATGCAGGTGCTGCTGGCGATAAAACTATTGCTGGGATTACCGGGTCTAGGTGTACTGCATAGGTTCGACGGATTAACCGGTGAGATGCGAAAGTTCACGCTGCGACGAGATCCCAAGTGCTCGGTCTGTGCGGCAATTAAAGAATCGAATATAAAGGCTTATGCTGCATGCGGTGAGTTAGCCTGTTCATCGGCCTTAGGAGAAAATGATGAGTGAGATCAGCTTAAGTTTGAATGGTCAGTTAATACAGGTGGCTGCCAATGCGAGTCTGCTGTCCATGTTGGAGAGCCAGCAGATAGCCCTGGATAGCGTGGCCCTGGTGCGGGCAGGCGAGGTGGTCCCCAAGTCGCAGTGGGCATTGACCCTATGTGAGGCGGGCGATGTGATTGAACTCTTTGGCGTAGTGGCAGGAGGTTAATATGTTAACGATAGGCGATAGTCGGTTCTCTTCACGCCTCTTTACCGGCACAGGCAAGTTTGCCAGCTCTGATCAGATGTTGGCGGCCTTGGCGGCCAGCGGTTCGCAATTAGTGACACTGGCGATGAAGCGGCTCGACCTTAAGGCGGGTTTCGATGATATTCTGGCGCCCATACGCCAGAGCGGCGTTAAGCTGCTGCCCAACACCTCGGGGGCGCGCAATGCCAAGGAGGCGATCTTCGTCGCCGAGCTGGCCCGAGAGGTGCTGGGAACCTCCTGGATAAAACTTGAGATCCATCCCGATCCTAAGTATCTGATGCCGGATCCCATAGAGACCTTTAACGCCGCCAAGGTGCTGTGTGAGCGCGGCTTTACCGTGTTGCCCTATGTGCATGCCGATCCAGTGCTCTGTCGCAATCTTGAGTCTGTGGGCTGTGCGGCTGTGATGCCTCTGGGTAGCCCCATAGGCTCCAATCGCGGGCTGGAGACGGCGGCATTTTTGAAGATCATCATAGAGCAGGCCAATGTGCCCGTGGTGGTCGATGCCGGGATCGGCTCACCCTCTCAGGCGACGGCGGCGATGGAGATGGGCGCGAGTGCCGTGCTGGTGAACACGGCAATTGCCGCCAGCCGCGATCCGGTGAAGATGGCGCTCTGTTTTGCCGACGCCGTCGCCACGGGACGTAAGGCCTATGAGGCCGGATTGGCTCAGGTGCATCAGAGGGCGATTGGTACCAGTCCCCAGCAGGCGCTCACCGCCTTCTTATCGGAGTAACGCAATGAGTTTCTTCGATACCTTGAGTGGACTCTCTCGCGAGCAGTTGCGTATGGCGCTCTATTCCACTACGCCGACCCAGGTAGAGGCGGCGATCGAGGGTGAGCAGGGCAATTTGAGTCATCTGTTAGCCCTGCTATCGCCTGCCGCCGAAGCCTACCTAGAGCCGATGGCGCAGCGTGCTGCCGCCTTAACCCGGCAACGATTTGGTCTTAACATCGGACTCTATCTGCCGCTCTATCTCTCAAATCTCTGCGCCAACGAGTGTGACTACTGTGGTTTTACCATGAGCAACAAGATTAAGCGCAAGGTGCTCAGCCATGATGAGCTGGCGGCCGAGATGGCGGTGATCAAGCCGCAGGGGTTCGATTCCATCTTGCTGGTTTCTGGCGAGCATGAAACCAAGGTCGGCATAGATTACTTTGCCGAGCTCTTACCCTTGGTGAAGGCGGAGTTTAGCCATGTGGCCATGGAGGTACAGCCGCTGAGCCGTGAACACTATGGCAAATTGGTGGAGAAGGGGCTGGATGCCGTGATGCTCTATCAGGAAACCTACGATCCTGAGACCTATCGCAAGCATCACCTGAGGGGCAATAAGCAGGACTATGGCTATCGTCTCGAATCGCCGGAGCGGATCGCACAGGCGGGCGTGGATAAGATTGGCCTAGGGGTGCTGCTGGGTCTCGATGATTGGCGCATGGACGCGCTCTTGATGGGCTATCACCTGGATTATCTCGAGCGCCGCTTCTGGCGCAGTCGTTACAGCATATCCTTGCCCAGGCTCAGGCCCTGCGTCGGCGGTATCACGCCCAAGGTGCAGTTGACCGACAAGGGCCTAGTGCAACTCATCTGCGCCTTTCGTCTCTTCAATGAGCAGCTTGAGATCAGCCTGTCGACCCGGGAGACGCCTAGTTTGAGAGATAACCTGTTAGGGCTCGGCATTACCCAGATGAGCGCGGGCAGTCGCACCGAACCGGGTGGCTATGTCAATCCGGCGACTCAGCTAGATCAGTTTGAGATTAGCGATGAGCGCAGCGCCGCCGAGGTTGCCAGTGTCCTTCGAAGCCGTGGCTTTACCCCAGTTTGGAAAGACTGGGAGGCTGGCTGGATAGGCGCAGGCTAACCAATTCAAGATGTTAGCCGCGCCCTCTGTAATGCTGTACTTTGCTTGGCTTTTGATTAATAATTAGCCATAACTGTGACTCATGAAAAAGGGCCATCAATTATGGAAATACCATCGAGCTTTTCATCCGGTCTGGCCGGCTTGCAGAGCGCCCAGTCTGGCCTGACTCAGGCTACTGTGGATGTCGCCAAACCCAGCCAACCTCAGGTGAGTGAAGCTGGCGGCACAGAGACGACCAATCCGGTCAACGCCACAGATAAAACTGAGGCCCTGGTCTCGGCCATCGAATCGAAAAACCAAGGGGAAGCCGCGGTTGAAGTATTAGAGACCGCAAACGAAACCCTAGGTACAGTGATAGATATCAAGGTGTAGGCCGTGGCTGGCGCCATGACTACGCCATCCTTAACGGCGATGCGCCTTAGCGCATTGCCGTCTTCTTCTGTTTTAACTTCTTCAATTTCCTCATCCTCCGCAGCTTCTTTATCTTCTTCAAATAGGGCTTCAAGTTCCCAAAGTACAGCTTCAAGTTCCATAAGCTCCGCTTCAACGCCAGCAGCCTCTCATCAAACGTCACATGCCAGCCTGAAGGCCAACACGGCGGTTTCCTCGACGCCTTCGGGTGCAACCAGTCTACTTACCTCTGCTCACTTAAGTTCTAGCCTGTTAACGCAAAGCGGCTCAAGTATGAGCCGTCCTGTCTTCAATGGAAGTTCGTCGACTCAAGGGGGATATAGCCTCTCCAGCGGGCCGCTCGGAGTCGGCGGCCTACTCAATCAAACGGCGAGCTCTGGTTTTAGCAATGGCTTGAGCAAAGGCGGCGGGGCCGATGGCGCTTCTACACTACCGGATGCGGGAGGTAGCGCAGCAGGCTCTGGTTTACCCCCTAGTTCGGGAGGTAGCAATGGCAAGCCAAATGCGAGTACAGCAGGCGGACAAGGCGGCGTTGACGTTAGTCGCGGCAGCTCAATTGAGGGCGAAAAGCCGGTAGTCGATATCTTTGGTGGGGCCGAGGAAACCCGCGGCGAGGCATACAACCCCTTCGCGGATAAGCAAGAGCGAAAGGACGCACCAGGTGATGAGAGCCGCTCACAAGACCCTGAACTTGCCCGTCAGGAAGCCGAGCTAAAAGAGCTGTCCAGGCGTGACGCCGAGGTGAGAGCCCATGAGCAGGCCCATGCCAGCGTTGGGGGCACCTTCGCGCGCAGCCCAAGTTTTAAGTATGAGCAGGGGAGCGATGGCAGGCGATATGCGGTAGATGGCGAGGTGGCGATCGATATCTCCTCGGTGCCAGGGGATCCCCTGGCTACCCTGAATAAGATGAAGCAGGTTTACGCGGCGGCGATGGCGCCCGCGACCCCTTCGATGGCAGATATCCGGGTGGCCAGCGAAGCCCTGCGTAAGATGAATTCGGCAAAGGCCGAGCTGGCTAAGACGCGTCAACAAAGCGGCATCACCCCTGAGCAGATGAAGCCGCTTATCGATGCCGGTAAGAGTGAGCAGCAGCGCCAGCTGCCAGAGCCTGTGACGCCTAAGGTGAGCGGTAGTGTGGATGATCAGGGCAAGATCTCTGCGGCCAGAATCGATTCCCCCTCACCGCTGGATGATGACAAGAGCCCTTCACAATCGATAGAGCGGATCAGTCGCCAGCTCCTGGCGGACAATGGTCTTCTGTTTAGCGCTGAAGTCCTGTCGATGCGTTACCAAGCGGGCGAGTCTGACTCTTCTTCAGCATCTTCCTCATCCTTCGCCTTCTCCCTCTAAGACAGAGTGATTCTTGAGGATCAACTGCTCAAGCAACTGTGAGGCGGGTCCTTGCTTATCGCGGTTGGGGATAACCAGGCTGAGCGGCACCTGACGATGACTCGAGCCCTTGAGCGTCAAGCGGGTGAGGCGACCTTCCCTGATGGCATCGCAGATCAGATGACTGGGGATCCAGCAAAAACCGAGCCCCTTGGACAGCACCACCAGGGCCTCATGGAAATTGGCTACTGTCCAGCGCCGCTCCGCCTTGAGCCAACCCAGCTCGCCGCGGGCGATCTGACCCGTATCTTTGATCACTATCTGTAGCTGCTCCGCCAGGGTTTGGTCGTCTAGCGGCAACTCCATGCTCGCCAAGGGGTGAGAAGGGTGACAGACCAGGTGAAAATCGACGTTGCACAGGGGCTGAGCCAGATGACCCTTCGGCGGCGCGCCGCCTATGATGGCGAGATCCACGGCTTCCGACTCGACCAGCTCTGCGCTGCCGCTGATCACCGAATCTAGGATGGTGATCCGGGTGCCGCGCCCCTGAGGCTCAAACTCGGCCAAGGCGTCGATGAGATGCTCCATGGGATAGATCATCTCGCGGGAGATCAACAGGCTCGGCTCCCAGCCTTTCTCCAGATTACTGGCTAACTGCTCCAGCTCACTCACCGAGCGGGTGATGTGGCGAGAGCGCCGCAGTAGCACCTCGCCGCTCTCGGTAAGGTAAGCCTTGCGTCCTCTTACTTCCAGCAGGGCGACCCCCAACTGGGTCTGCAGTTTGGCCACCGCATGGTTAAGGGACGACTGACTCTTGTTAAGCTTCTCTGCCGCCTGGGCGTAGCCACCACAGTCGACGACCGCCTGTAGGATGCGCCACTGCTCGAAGGTCGATTTTGCCTGACTCATGCTGCTCCTTCGCTCCTAATGCGTTTCGGCTTTAGATTTTGCTTTATCGGTTTTTCCCTTTGCAGCATCTGCCTTGATGCTGACCAGCTTAGGCAGATATTTCTTGGTCGCCTTAAGCTGATGGAAATAGGGGCCCTGATGCAGAGTCTTAGGCCAATCTAACAGCATCATGGCTAACACGTTACGGTGTTCGCCCAGGGCGAGATCTGGGTTGCCACGGGGTGAGGGTATGGTCTGCGCCTTAGGATCGAAGGCGGCCATGATGTGCGCCTGAGTCTTCTTCACCACAGGATTGTCTGACATTCCCGCCAAGTGGAAGCTGATGCCCACCTCTGCGATGATATCGTCGGTGGCATCTTTCAGGATCCTGTCCATGTTGGCCTCGAAGTAATCTAAGATCCAGGCAAATTCCTTTCTATCGACCGGATGCTGATAGTACTCACTGGCGGCAAAGATAAAGTGGGTCATGCCGTAGATCTTATTGCGAAACTGCTTCTTATCGAGTTTGGCGTCGCGACGCTGAGGATAGACGCGATTGAAGCCGTCCTTATACTCCTGCACATAATCACCCACACCAAGCTGTTTCGCCCAGTAAACATAGTTCACCAGCTGCGCCGCCCAGGCTTCGATCATCGCCTTGTCGGTGAGCCCGCGTTTAAGATCGGTGGCCTTTAGTGCCTTGACCAACTTGTCGTGGCAGGGACCTTGTAGACCAAACTCATCGATGCGGCTCGAGAACCTTAGTAGTACGTCGGTATAGAAGAGAAACTCGGGGAAGGCAGCAAGCGCCTTCTTGCGAGCCTTGGCTCTGGGGCCTTTACCGAGCACGTCGATGGCGGCCTGAGCTTCTTGCTCGATAAACCCCGGCTTATCCAGCTGGCAAGCATAGAAGGCCTGAGACTCGGTGACGGCGTACAGATCCACCAGGGCCGCATTGGCATACTTGTCATCGCCCGTCATGCGATACAGGCGGATGCCGTAATGTCCCTGCACCCTTGGTGGCAGCTGGTAGAGGTTATCTTCCAGATTTTGTTGGATCGCCTGTTTGACGCCCTGTGCGTCCAGTGATGCTGTCGTCTTAGCCGAGGCAGGTAGGCTAGGGAACAGCAGGGCGGAGCTGAGTGCGAGTGCCCCAAAGATTCTAGTGTACGGGCTTAGGTTGATCATGTTGGCTCCTTTCTAGGATGGTGGCGACAGATTGCGCGCTGCCAAAAATTGCGGTGAGTTGCTCATCAAGGGGCTGTTGCTGCTCGTTGATGAGAAGGAGTTCAAAAACGCTTGTTGCCTCCAGCTGAGTGTCACTCAAGATCTGCTCAGCTAGGCGTTGATGCCACAGCGTAAGATAATAGAGTGGCCCTTGAGTCACCACACCGGTAAAACTGTAGAGGGCGTCATCGGCACCAGGCCAGGGCGCGCCGAAACTGGCACCAAACTCCTGGCTGAGATCCCGGTAGAGTCGATTATCAGAGGTTTGATACGCAGACAAAGCCAGCTTGCTGCGAAATACCTTTAGCTGCTTGGAGAAGGCCTTAAGCTCGGCTTCGCGGCTATTGGATGACAACTCGGGTAGCAGCTGTTGGCTCAGATATTGATTCAGCCAGAGACTGGCGATCGCCTGGCCATCGCCCAAGGTGTTGTTGAGATAGTAGCGCCCGCCGGCGAGCAGCCGAGACACCATCTCGGCCACCGCTGCGACAAGCTGTTCCTGACTGCGATAATCATTTACCTGATCTGGCAGGGTCAGGGTCAGCTGACCAAATTGCTGCCCGACCACGGTTTGTCTCAGGGGGCTCAACTGAGCCTTAGGTTCCTTAAGCGCCGGGGGTTGCTCTTGTTTTCCTAATGGCGGATTAGCTAGCTGCGAACCTGCTATTTGGAGCTTGGGCGGACGATCGAGAAATACATCCCCCAGCAAACGCCCATTATGCCAAAGCCGCAGCATATTGACGTTAACGGTTTCAAATTCAAGGCCGAAGGGCAAGAGCTCGGCTTGAATATTATCCAGCAGCTGCTCGCCCGAGCGCGGTGTTACTTCGACCTTGGAAAGCTTTGCAAGTACGGCCCCGAGTGCCCAGGGGGCAGGAGCTAGCTGGGTCTGGCTGTCCAGAAAATGTTTGACCTGTGCGGGGGTGGCGAGCAGCTGATGGCTCAGGGCCCAGCTTGCATAGTCGTCGGCGCCATGCTCGAGCGCTATCGTCTGTTTGGTCGCCATGATGAGGGAGATGGCCGCCTGATTCTTCTGTTTGGCCCTGACCTGGTAGGCCTGCCACACTAGGCGTTTACAGCTTTCATCTTGTTGATGAATAAGGTAGCTGGCTATCGAATTATCGAAGGCCTGCTCCGTTTGGTCAGCGTGATCCGTTTCTTCATCAGTAAGGCGACACTGACTCTGACCTATGCTGAGCGACAGGTCTTTCTGCTTCAGGCCGTGGGAGATGCTGGCCTGGGCGGTATGGATCTTCGCCTTCTGCTGCTGGTCAATCTGCTCGGCAATCTGCTGCGTTAGCAACTGACCAAACTGGCGCAGCCCTGGCGAATCGCTTTGAGACCAGTTCTGGCTTTGGGTCTGGAGCCAAGGCTCGTGTGCCAGGCGGTCAAACTCATCGGCCAGATGCAGCTGACATTGCAGCAGCGCCTCTTTATCTTCGGCATTTAAGGGATAGTGGCGATAGAAGCGCACACTGTCTTTGAGATTAAACAGGCCGATCAACTCGCGTTCGAGTCGTACGCTGGCATCGAGCTGCGTGGGGCTTTCCTGAGCCTGAGACAGGGAAACCTGATAGTCGATACACTGCTCGCTGAGCAGTGTGATAGGAGAGGCGGCCTGGGCCGCCGGGCTGAAGTTAAGCGCTAGGGAGACTGCTAAAATGCGTTTTAGCATAGGCGACGCGCTCTTCCACTGACATAGATTTGTTCTTCATCTGCTCCACATGTTTGAGCCTTGGTAGCAGGCCCTGGCCGTTGGCGATCTGAATCGCCAGACCAGGACGGGCGTTGAGCTCAAGCAGCAGAGGACCAAGCTTCTGATCCAGCACCATGTCGGTACCCAGATAACCCAGCTCACTCATCTCATAGGCCTTAGAGGCCGTATGCAGTAGGGTATCCCAGTGGGGTACCTGGATCTCGGTGAGCTTTTTGTCGGTATCCGGATGCAGATCGAGCGGACGGTCAAACTGCACCGCATGCAGGCCACGGCCGGTACCGATATCCAGGCCGACACCTACGGCGCCTTGGTGCAGGTTGGCCTTACCGTCGGACGCCGCAGTGGATAGCCTGAGCATGCCCATTACAGGGAAGCCCTTGAAAACGATCAGGCGAATATCGGGCACCCCTTCGAAGGAGTAGCCGTCAAATACGGGGTCGAACTCGATGAGTCCCTCGACGATGGCCACGTCTGGCTTGCCGCCCAGGGAGAAGAGACCGCTCAAGATGTTAGAGATATGGCGGTCGATCTCGCTTGGGGTCACCTCGTGACCGTTGGGCTTGAAATAGTGGCCATTTTCCACCTTAGTGATCACCAAGATCCCTTTACCGCCCGAGCCCTGTGACGGCTTGATCACGAAACCGTCACGGTTGTTGACCATCTCGGGGATGTGCATGATCTCATGTTGCTGACAGACGGTGCCAATTAGCGCCGGCACGGCGATATCGTTCGCCAGGGCCAGTTGCTTGGTGGTGAGCTTGTCATCCACTCGCTTGTAGAACTTGCGCGGGTTATATCGACCTATGTAGTCGATGTTGCGCTTGTTCATGCCAAGTACGCCGTTTTCCTTCAGCTTTCGGGGCTTTGCAAACAGCATAGTTATTCTCCCGCTAAAGGTCTAAAGCGTCTAAGTTCCAATAACTTATAACCTGTGTATTGGCCCATCAGGAGTACAGTTGCCAGGATCACCAGGTGGATACCCAGGAAGTTAAATACCCAGTGTTGTACCCAGGTAGCGCTCATGGCCAGGTAGGCTAAGGTGGCAACAAACAGGCTGCCGCCACCCTGAACCATTACCTCTTTGGCGCCTTCCTCTTCCCAGAGAATCGACATACGTTCGATGGTCCATGCCAGGATGATCATCGGGAAGAAGGTGATGGTGAGACCCTCGCTCAAACCGAACTTATAAGAGAGCAGGGTAAACAGGCCTATGATGCCGATCACCACAATGATCACCGCGGAGATCCGCGAGATCAGCAAGAGGTTGAGATCCGACAGATAAGAGCGGATCATCAGGCCGAAGGCGACGATCAGCAGGAAGCCGACAAGACCGGTCAGCAGGGTGGTTTGAATAAAGGCCAGGGCGATCAGCACGGGCATGAAGGTACCCGAGGTCTTGATGCCGATAATCACCCGCAGGAACACCACCATAAGCACGCCGATAGGGATCAGTAAGATACCCTTAAACAGGCTCTGCTCTTCCAGCGGTAGCTGATAGAGGGAGAAGTCCAAGGCATTCTTGTTCTTCAGCATGTCGATAGAGGTGGCGAGCGCCGAGCGGGTGTCTTGTAACATGGAGAAGTTAACTTGAGAGTTAACCCCGCCTACTACGTCCAGGGTCGACTTGGCGGTTCTATCCCAGATGAGCAGGTTGTCAGGGCGTCCCTGAGTACCATCGTTGGGATTGAAGATGATCCACTGACCCTGATGATAGACCTCAACATAGTTGGTCAGCTGCTGACGACGACGTTGATCTTCTAAAAACAGACCGCTGACCTTCTTGGCCGGGATCCCTTTGCTGTTGAGCATGCGGATAAACAGCTCGGCACGGGAGTTGCTGGTCAGCAATAGCTCAAGGTTCTGGCTACGCTCGGTGGCGTTGAAGCTCTTGTTAAGCTGCTGGGCAAACGACAGGTTAGTGGCGCTGCGCGACCAGATCTCGTTCATCACCTGCTCGGCGGCGGCCTTCTCGGTGGCAGGCCAGTTGTAGGGCTGCGGCGCGTCGGGCTCTTTATCGGCTGGGATCTCATTCTTGCCGGTCGGTACCAGAGTGACCTTATAGTAGAGATCTTGCTGACCGATCGCCTCGCGGGTCGACCAGGTGACCTGACGGCCTGTGTCATCCTCTGTAGCTGACAAGCCGTAGCCTGGAGAGGTGGCGTTTTCCGCTAAGATCTCAAAGGCAGGATCCTTGGGCAGCGAGAAGGTCACCTCGGCAGGCTCGCCTGTGCCCTGGAAGCTCACCTTGGCATCCACGGCCCAGCTCTGTACCTGCTCGCCCGGGAGGAAGGGGACATTGTGTTCTATGCCGCGATAGACGCTGGCGGCGATGCCTGCGATAAACAGCAGGGCCACTAAGATATAAAAAGGTTTTTTAGAGTGCATCGAATTTACATCCTATTATTTGGCTGTTTTTGATGGATTGTTCTTACCGTGCACAAAAGTCTGTCCTACATCGACGACGGCAATGTCTTGCATAAACTTACGTCCCAGCAGCAGCTGATAGTCGAGGTGACTACGATCGACCAGGTTGAGATCGGTTTCCGCCTTGTAATTGCCAATCTGTAGATGGGCATGGATCACCGGGCGTCTGTCATTCTTATCATCGGCATCTTGCTTGATGCGCACGAAGCGCTCGACCTTAGACTCGAAGGTTTGTGATGGCTTATCGGCGCCTTGAGTGAGGACATCGAAGCGCACCCACTGCTTGCCATTACGCTCGAACAGTATGATGTTGTGGGCATCGAGGGATGAGGATTCGGCGCCGGTGTCGATACGGGTCTCGAAGCCAGCCTTAATCTCATCGACATAGACGTGTTCTACCGCGCCTAGGATAAACTTGTCACCGATAGGGGATGGGTCGCACTGCACTGGCACCTGTACCACCTGCTTCTCGGGTTGGGTCTTGACGGCCGCCACCTGCTTGGACAGCTGCTCTAGCTGGGCAGACAGGGAAGTCAGCGCCGCCTGCTGTTCGCTTTGGCTGGTGCTTATCAGGGTGACTAGCTCGCTCTTCTGCTCGCTCAGGCTGGCATTGAAGGTGTCGACATCGACAGGCGCGGGCTGCTTAGGATCTTGGGTGGCCGCGCAGCCTACCAGGCTGGTTACCAGGGCGAGAGTGGTCATCTGTTTTAACATAGTGCTTCCCGTTTACTATTTTTGTTTAAACCAAATCTTTGTTAGGTTGATTCTTAACGGCGATAAAAGTGGCGCGTTTGGGCGCCGGATACCCCTCAACCGTCAGGCTGACATCGTTAGGATCCAGGTAGTCCACCAAGGACTCATTAGGCATCCATTCTGTGCTGCGCTGCTCAGCAAGCGAGGTAACATCGATATCGACGCAGCGAACATCGACAAAATCCGCCTTCTTCAACCAGGCTTCCAGGGCCTTGGCAGACGGCAGGAACCAAACATTGTTCATCTTGCCGTAGCGCTCCCCTGGGACCAGTACGGTATTTTCATCGCCATCGACCACTAAGGTCTCGAGGACGAGTTCACCGCCGGTCCTCAGTTGATCCCTTAGTTGCAGCAGGTGATCTATGGGGGAGCGTCTGTGATAGAGCACGCCCATGGAGAAGACGGTGTCGAAGGCATCCAGCGGCGGTAGCTGCTCTATGCCCAGAGGCAGCAGATGCACTGGGTGATCATTGCCCGCCAGGCGTTTTACCGCCTCAAATTGACACAGAAACAGCGGCGAGGGGTCGATACCCACGACGCGTTTAGCGCCATCACCCAGCATACGCCACATGTGATAGCCGCTGCCACAGCCGACATCCAGCACGGTGCGATTCTTCAGTGGTGAGATATGCGGCTGAACTCGCTCCCACTTCCAATCTGAGCGCCACTCGGTGTCGATATGGATGCCATGCAGATCGAAGGGGCCCTTGCGCCAGGGGCAGAAGAGTTTAAGCAGGTTCTTGAGTTTTTCCTGCTGTCCCTTGCTGAGCTGCTCGCCGCTGCCGACCTCTACCTTAGTGGTGAAATCGATTCTGTCCGGCGCAGGATAGTGCAACTTATTGAGCACCTTCTCCCACTTGGGTAGGTTGCCATGCTTATGTTCACGTTGCCACTGGCCGAGGATCGCCGGCAACTCTTCTAACCAATGTTGAAGATTGGAGTCGGCAATTTGTTGATAAAAGGAGCTGAAGCTGATCACTTGATGGCCACCATAGATGCGAAATTAAAACATTGGAACCAGACGCTGAAATGGCTAAAGCCTTGGGCTTTAAGTCGTTGCTGATGCTGGGGCAGGGTGTCTGGCTTCATTACATGCTCGAGCGAGCTGCGCTTTTGGCTGATCTCAAGCTCGCTATAGCCGTTGGCGCGCTTAAAGTCGAGGTGTAGCTCGTCCAGAAGATGCTGCACCGGCTCGTCTTCGAACACTAATTTCTCTGATAGCACCAGAATGCCGCCGGGCTTGAGCCCCTGATAGATCTTGGCGATCAGCGTCTGTCTGTCTTCCGGGGCCAAAAACTGCATGGTGAAGTTTAAGATCACCATGGAGGCATCTTGGATCTCGATATCGCGTATATCGGCGCAGATAAGGTCGACCGGGGTTTCGCTGACATAGGCGCTGAGGTTCTGTTTACAGCGCTCGACCATAGACTCACTGTTGTCGACGGCGATGATCTCACATCCGCGACCTTCGATGCGGCGACGCACACTCAGGGTGGCCGCACCCAAAGAGCAGCCCAAATCATATATCTTGCTATTGGGGGTGACACATTTGTCGGCGAAATCGCCCAGGGTGTTGATGATCTGTCCATAGCCGGGAACAGAACGGCGGATCATATCGCTAAAGACGCCTGCGACTCTATCGTCGAATTGAAAGTCACTGATATGTTCACAGGCCTGTGCGTAAATAGTATCTTGAGTTGAGTTCATCAGAGTTTTTTGAGTAAATTCAATATTTCATTCTAGCTAATGATAACAGTTCGCAGCAAGTCTGGTACTGGTAATTAGGAATAAAATTCTGTCTAATATCCTAATAACAACATATATTTTACAGCGCGGTGACTTTGCGCTCGACGCAGGGATGCTAAGGTTATTTTTTGTAGCCAGCTTGTAATATAAGCTGCCTTTTATAAGCCCTTTTTATAAGGGGCTGTTTTAGAACAAGTGATAGCTTGGCTTGATATAAAAATGATAATAGAAACTGGAACCTACCTTTGACACCACTACACTCTTTTGCTTCGGCCTGTGTTGCCTGGCGACGTCTCCTGTCGGCATGCATCGTCTTTGCGCCGCTTATGATGGCCCGTTTTGTTATGGGAACTGCCGCGTTGGCGCTGAGTTTAATGCTCAGTTTTCAGGTGTCTGCACAAGAGCAGCAAGCCCCGCTAGTCTTGGTAATGGGGGAAGACAGCTACCCTTATCAGTTCGTCGATGAGAATGGCGATGTCAAAGGGGTCTTGGTGGATCTCTGGCGTGAGTGGTCGTCTCAGACTCAGGTGCCAGTGGTATTTGTCGCCCGTCATTGGCAGGACTCCTTGAAACAGCTGGCGCAGGGGGATGCCGATATCCATATTGGCCTTGGGATCACCAAGGAGCGGGATAAAGATTTCGATTTCGCGGCGCCCATCGCCTATGTCAGTACCTATCTCTATGTGCGCAACACGCTAAAGGGTAAGAAAAGTTTTAGCGATCTCCAGCCCTATCGCATCGGCATAGTGACCGGCTCATCCCATGAGTCCATTCTCAATCAGCAAGTTAATGGATTGAGTTACCGCTACTATAATAGCCGCGCCGAACTGCTCCGCGGTGTGGTGGCCGGTGAGGTGGATGTCTTCGCCGGCATGGAAGGCTACTTAAAGGATAACGCCGTTAGCCGCGCCGTCCTGGAGGAGTTTCCCCTTGATAATCGGCTGCTTATTAAGAAGACGGCGCTGGTGCCCGCCGTCAGCAAGGGACGGCTGGATCTTATCACAGAGATCAACCGCGGCTTCGAGCGTCTGAGTCAAACCAGCCGCGCCGAGATAGACAAGCGTTGGCTAGGTTTTAGCCATGATGCCAACACCTTAGTGATTGCCACCACGACAGGAATTCAACCCTTTGTCGATACCGGCGGCGACGGTGAGCCACACGGTCTCTATATCGATATCTGGAAGCTCTGGTCTAAGAAGACGGGCATAGAGGTCGAGTTTCGCCCCGCTGCTATGGAAGATGGCCTGGATGAACTCAAGTTTCACCGCGCCGATATTCATGTGGGGTATCCAGAGAGTGATACCATGAAGACCAATCTCACCCGTGCCTGGCGCACCTATCAGGTCAAGAGTCGTCTGTTCAGTTATGGTAAGGCGATCAATAGCCTGGATGAGCTAAAGGGTAAGCGTGTCGGCGCCGTGCCCACCGCGCCTTATCTGGATAAACTCAAGCAGGCGCTGCCGAACTCCGAGCTTAAGCTCTATACCGATGTGACCCAGATGATCCAGGCCGCCCAGCAGGGGCATATCGCCGCCTTCGTGGCCGCGTCTGCCTGGACCCAGCACTATCTGCTGCGCGCCGAATCCTGGTCTGACTTTCACCAGTATCGCAAGCTGGCCTTTACCACAGACATCTATGCCTTGACCCGCAACGAGGACAAGGGACTGGCTCAGCGTATCGCAGCGGGTTTTCGTCTGATCAGCAACGCCGAGCTCGCCGCGATAGAGAATAAATGGATCTTGGATAGAGACGACAGGAGCGTGCAGTCTCTGCTTAATCCGCTCGCTATCACTGAGGAGCAGCGCCGTTATCTAGACAGCTTGGGCACCTTAAGAGTCGGCTACCTTGCAGCCTGGGCCCCCATGGAGTATCAAGGGCCGTCCGGTGAGTTTATGGGGATCAACAGCGAGATCAGCCACTGGGTCGCTGAGCAGCTGGGGTTAACCATTGAGGGGGTGCCGTTCGATCGCTGGAGCAGTCTGCTGGAGGAGCTTAAACAGGGTGACATCGATATCGTCGGCAGCGTCGCCCATACCCCAGAGCGGGAACGGGAGATGCTCTTTACCACCCCCTATTGGCCATCGCCCTGGGGATTGGTGACTAACCTCAGTCAGGTGACGGTATTTAACCTGAGTCAGATGAGCGGTAAGCGCTTGGCGATTGTCGAGGGGTATCATCTCATCGCCAATCTGATGAACAAGGCGCTGGGCATCGAGCTGGTGATTGTGCCCAACAGCCGCGCCGGTGTCGATGCGGTGGCCCAGGGCAAGGCCGATGCCTTCATCGAGAAGGTGATCAACATGGCCATGGTGCTAAAGGAGTCAGACTACAAGGCGCTTAAGATGTCTGTGCTGGCGGATTTTTCCCAGCAGCAGAGCCATTTTGCCCTGAACCCTAAGTTTGCTGCGCTGGTGCCCCTGTGGGATCAGGCCATCGCCCAGATCACCCCAGAGAGGCAAGAGGAAATTTATCAGCACTGGGTGAAAGATGAACCTAGCAGTTGGAAGGCATGGGTGAACTATCAGAGCGCCTTCTATCTTCTGGCGTTACTCAGCTTTGTGGTGTTTGTCTATCTGATCTGGCGCGCTCAGCGCAGCCGCTTGGCGGCCGCCAAGGAGCTGGCCCATGAGCTGACCCGGGCGGGGCAGTTCGATGCACTCACCGGCTTGCCGAATCGCAGCCTGCTCGATGACAGATTGCAGCAGTCTGTGCTCCTACATCGCCGCGAGATGCAGCCCTTTGCCGTACTCTTTATCAGCTTCGATAACATGCGTGAGATCAACCAGACCTATGGCCATCAGGTGGGCGACAGGGTACTGGCCAAGGGCGCGCAGCGCCTCAAGTCGGCGGTGCGTAAGTCAGATACCCTGGCGCGTTTCGGCGGCAATGAATTTGTGATGGTGCTTAATCGCAGCAAAGATCTCGATACTGTGTGCCAGGTGGCCGATGGCATAGTCGGTGGCTTTAGCGCCCCCTTTGCGATCAACGGCCTGGATGTGGCACTATCGGTCAGCATAGGGGTGGCCATGTTCCCAAGCGATGGTGATACTGTGGTGGAGCTACTCAAGACCGCCGACAAGCTGATGTCGCGGGCGGTGAAACAGGGTGGGCGCTGTTACCAGAGCGCCTGATCTGTGACCCCAGTTCAGGATTTGATGGATATTTATCCAACCCAAAGGTTTACTTCATTTTAAGCGGATGAAGTTGTTTTGAAATCGGCAATATTTCACTATAATGCCGCTTTTGTCATGTATTGAATATCCTCAAGCACGGACTTGACGGATGAAAGGAAAGTGTTAGATGCGCAGTCATTATTGTGGAGACGTTAATCGGTCTCATGTTGGGGAAGAAGTTACTCTCGTAGGTTGGGTAAACCGCAGTCGCGATCTCGGCGGCGTGGTTTTTCTGGATTTGCGCGACCGTGAAGGCGTGATTCAGGTAGTATATGATCCTGATCTGCCCGAGGTATTCGATGTCGCCAGCACACTGCGCAGCGAGTTCTGTGTGCAGGTGAAAGGCCTGGTACGCGCACGTCCTGACAGCCAGATCAACGATCAGATGCGCACAGGTGAGATTGAGGTGCTGGGTAAGGCCCTGACCATTCTCAACAGCGCACCGGCACTGCCGATCAACATGGACAAAAATCAACACAACACCGAAGAGCAGCGTCTTAAGTATCGCTACCTGGATCTGCGTCGCCCAGAGATGGCCGAGCGCATCATCTTCCGCTCTAAGGTGACCAGCGCCGTGCGTCGTTTCCTCGACGGTAACGGCTTCCTCGATATCGAGACCCCAATTCTGACCAAGGCAACCCCAGAAGGTGCCAGGGACTATCTGGTGCCTAGCCGTACCTACAAGGGCCAGTTCTTCGCGCTGCCACAATCACCACAGCTGTTTAAACAGCTGCTGATGATGTCTGGCTTCGACCGTTATTACCAGATCGTGAAATGTTTCCGCGACGAAGACTTACGCGCCGACCGCCAGCCTGAATTTACTCAGATCGATATCGAAACCTCTTTCATGACCTCTGCGCAGGTGATGGACAAGACTGAAGAGATGGTACGCGGCCTGTTTAAAGAGCTGCTAAACGTCGACCTGGGCGAGTTCCCTAAGATGACCTTCGCCGAGGCAATGCGTCGTTATGGCTCAGACAAGCCAGACCTGCGTAACCCGCTGGAGCTGGTCGATGTAGCCGACCTGGTTAAAGATGTCGACTTCAAGGTGTTCCAGGAGCCAGCCAACGACAGCGAAGGCCGTGTTGCCGTGCTGTGTGTGCCGGGCGGCGCTAGCCTGTCACGTAAGCAGCTCGATGAATATGGCAAGTATGTAAACATCTATGGCGCCAAAGGCTTGGCGTGGATGAAGGTCAATGAGCTGGAGAAAGGCCTGGAAGGCATTCAGTCGCCAGTGCTTAAGTTCTTAAGCGAAGAGGTGGTTAAGGGGATCCTGGAGCGCACAGGTGGGGCCAACGGTGACCTTATCCTGTTCGGTGCCGACAAGGCGAACATAGTGGCCGAAGCCATGGGCGCACTGCGTCTCAAGGTAGGTGAAGATTTCGACCTGCTTCAAGGCGACTGGAAACCACTATGGGTGGTTGACTTCCCAATGTTCGAGCGCACCTCTGACGGTGGCCTGCATGCCATGCACCATCCGTTCACTGCACCGAGTGGTATCACGCCAGCCGAGTTGGAAGCGGATCCAACGGCGGCCATCTCTGATGCCTATGACATGGTGCTTAACGGTTGTGAACTGGGCGGTGGCTCGGTACGTATCTACGATGCCGAGATGCAGTCTGCCGTATTCAGAATCCTGGGGATCAACGACGAGGAAGCCCAAGAGAAGTTTGGCTTCCTACTCGAAGCGCTCAAGTATGGTACGCCGCCACACGCAGGTTTGGCATTCGGCCTCGACCGTATGGTGATGCTGATGACAGGTGCCAGCTCGATTCGCGACGTGATGGCCTTCCCTAAGACCACCACGGCAGCCTGTCCGCTCACCAACGCCCCTGGCTTTGCTAACCCGGTACAGCTCGAGGAGCTTGGGGTCAGCGTAGTGGAAGCGAAAAAAGAGCAGGAATAAAACAAGATTGAACCAATAAGCCGAGCATCTTGCTCGGCTTTTTCGAGGCAAACTCGAATAAGGAGTCCCTATGGCCGGTCACAGTAAATGGGCCAACATCAAGCACCGTAAGGCGGCACAAGACGCCAAACGCGGTAAACTCTTCACCAAATTCATTCGCGAACTCACGGTAGCGGCCAGAGAAGGCGGCTCGGATCCCGATTCCAACCCGAGACTCAGGGCGGCAATCGATAAGGCGCTGTCAAATAACATGACCCGTGACACGGTCGAGCGAGCCATCAAGCGCGGCGCCGGTGAGCTCGATGGTCAGGTACTGGAAACCATCATGTACGAGGGTTATGGTCCTGGCGGCACCGCCGTGATGGTCGAGACCATGACAGACAACCGTAACCGCACCGTCTCTGGCGTACGTAACGCCTTTAGCAAGTCTGGCGGTAACCTGGGCACGGATGGTTCTGTAGCCTATCTGTTCGAGAAGCGTGGCGTGATCTCTTACGCCGAAGGCAGCGATGAAGACACCATCATGGACGCGGCGCTAGACGCCGGCGCCGAAGATGTGGTGACCAATGATGATACCTCTATCGATGTCTACACCACGCCTGAGGCCTTTGGTACGGTTAAGGATGCATTGGACGGCGCCGGGCTCGAGGCGGTTAACGCCGAGGTGACCATGGTGCCATCGACTAAGGCTGAGCTGGATGCCGAGACGGCGCCTAAATTCCTGCGTCTCATCGATAACCTTGAAGATCACGACGATGTACAAGAGGTCTATCATAACGCCGAGATCTCCGATGAGATCTTAGCCAGCCTCGAATAGGCTGACTATGCCGATAATCTTGGGGGTGGATCCCGGCTCGCGGATCACAGGCTATGGGGTGATCCAGTGCCAGGGCAGGCAGCAGATCTACCTGGGCAGCGGCTGTATTCGTACCCAATCCGATGATCTGCCCTCCCGTCTCAAGGTGATTTTCGACGGGATAAGCGAGATCATCCGCCAATACCAGCCGGACGAATTTGCCATCGAGCGGGTGTTTTTGGCTAAGAATGCCGATTCGGCGTTAAAGCTCGGCCAGGCGCGCGGGGCGGCCATCGTCGCCGCCACCAATGCTCAATTGCCGGTGGCCGAATATTCGGCGACCCAGATCAAGAATGCCGTGGTAGGCACGGGACGGGCGCAGAAGAGTCAGGTACAGCACATGGTGCAACAGATCCTCAAGTTGCCGGCGGCGCCGCAGGCCGATGCGGCCGATGCGTTAGGCGTTGCCCTGTGCCATTTCCACACATATCAGAGCCTGATCGCCATGGGCGGTAAGGCTAGCGCGAGAACTTACGGAAGATATAGATGATAGGTCGTTTACGGGGATTACTCGTCGAGAAGCAAGCGCCCGAGGTGCTGATTGAAACTGGCGGTGTCGGCTATGAGGTGCAGATGCCGCTCACCAGTTTTTATGAATTGCCGGAATTAAACCAAGAGGCGGTGATCTACACCCACTTCGTGGTGCGTGAAGATGCCCAGCTGCTGTACGGTTTCATCACCAAGCAGGAGAGGTCACTGTTCAGGCTGCTGATCAAGACTAATGGCGTCGGTCCTAAGCTGGCACTGACCATACTCTCTGGCATGACGGCGGGCGAATTTGTGAAATGCGTCGAGCATGACGACATCGCAACCTTGGTTAAGCTGCCGGGTGTCGGTAAGAAGACCGCCGAGCGTCTGCTGGTTGAGATGCGCGACAAGCTCAAGAGCCTGATGGAAGCCTCCCATGGCAACGAGCGCGAGTTTGTGCTGCAGTCTAACTATACTCCTGCACCTGTGGCCAACACGGCCGAAGAAGATGCCATCTCGGCGCTTTTGGCGTTAGGATATAAGCCGGCACAGGCCAGTAAGGCGGTGTCCAGTGTCTTCGAAGAGGGCATGGATTCAGAAACCTTGATCAAGGCATCGCTGAAATCGATGCTCTAGCGCTCAGAGTGAGAAATAGATGATTGAAGCCGATAGGTTAGTTCACGCCCAGCCCCAAGGCACTGAGGAGCGGGACGAGCAGATAGATAGGGCGATGCGTCCTAAGCTGCTGGATGAATACACGGGCCAGGACGATGCCAGGGCCCAGCTCAAGGTGTTTATCGAGGCGGCGCAGAAGCGCAGCGAGGCCTTGGATCATATGTTGATCTACGGACCTCCTGGCCTGGGTAAGACCACGCTCGCCATGATCGTCGCCAACGAGATGGGGGTTAACATCAAGTCCACCTCGGGCCCCGTGCTGGAGAAGGCCGGGGATCTCGCGGCGCTGCTCACCAATCTCGAGGCCGGTGATGTGCTCTTCATCGACGAGATCCACAGACTAAGCCCTGTGGTGGAGGAGATCCTCTACCCGGCGATGGAAGACTATCAGCTGGATATCATGATAGGCGAGGGCCCGGCGGCGCGCTCCATTAAGCTAGAGCTGCCTCCTTTCACCCTGATTGGCGCCACCACTCGTGCCGGCGCACTGACATCGCCGCTGCGTGCCCGTTTTGGCATCCCACTGCGTCTCGAGTTCTATAACGTCAAAGATCTTAGCAGTATCGTCACGCGCTCGGCCAAGGTGCTTGAGCTGCCGATCGATCAAGAAGGCGCGGTAGAGGTCGCCAGACGTTCTCGCGGCACGCCGCGTATCGCTAACCGTCTGCTCAGACGGGTGCGAGACTACGCCGAGGTGAAGCATGATGGCGAGGTCAACAAGCTGGTCGCCGAGAGCGCTCTGGATATGCTGGATGTGGATGTCGAAGGCTTCGATTATATGGACCGTAAGCTGTTGCTGGCCATCATAGATAAGTTTATGGGCGGCCCTGTGGGTCTGGATAACCTGGCCGCGGCCATCGGCGAGGAGCGTGAGACTATTGAAGATGTGCTCGAACCCTTCCTGATCCAGCAAGGCTTCATACAGCGCACCCCAAGAGGACGTATCGCGACGGCGAGAGCCTATCAGCACTTTAACCTGATCCAGCCGGAATAATCGCTAGGCGAACGGCTATTATTTTTCACATTAGTGAGTTGAGCGTTAAAAAGCGTGGTCGAAAGACTGCGCTTTTTTGTTTTCACCTACTGGCTCTACATACGACGCCTTTGCTGTCTACCCAGTACCTCCCTGTCTGACATTCAATCAAAGCTTTCACTCAAAGCCTTCAATCAAAGCCTTCAAACAAAGCCTTCAAACAAAGCCTTCAAACAAAGCCTTCAAACAAAGTCTTCAATCTGAGACGCTAACAAACGTCTTCATGGGTGTGCCGTGAGCGTCATGATCTTGCGGCTGTCGCTCTGTCGTTGCTGGGGACGCACTCGAATTTCTATGCAATCAGTCGATGATTCGAGTCGGTTGCTGTCTAGCTATTCCTGAATCCTATTTCAGAATCCTTTCGTTTAAAATTTAAGCTAAAAGAGTTTCTGTTAAGGGAATGAAAGATACAAAGCGTTACACTTATATAATTTAATAAGCCTACTTGTTAGTGAATTTGTTAATCCTCCACAAAGATTGAGTGTATTTAAATTGAAGATTGATTCGTATCCATTTTATTAATTCTGCACTTAGTTACTCTTTAGAATTAAATGCGTTAAGTCAGTAATTGATTTAATGCCGTGGCGTGGAAGCTAGGTAGAGAGATAAGTTAACTAACGCTGAGTTTCTGCGCGTTTGTAAAATATTGTAACAAGCAAGTCTAATCATCGCTCAGCATCCTTATTCATTTAAGGCTCAGGTCGGCGGATTTGTTAATGGTGGCGTGTTTATGTGCCTGCGGCGTAAAAACACCAGATTGAAACAAGTGTTTAGACCGTTATTTTGTGATAATGATCACACTTTCGTCTTTTGTGTGCGTTGTGATTGTGTTGCAACTCTTACGGAGGAAAACACTGGCTCGGATCAAATTTTCTAGTTAATTAAACCAGGTGAATGCTTATTCACTCTCTGGGGTGAAATATTAAACTTGCGTTGTTACTTAAATAATACTTTGTATTAACTTTTATTTTTCATTGGTTAATAAATTGGTGGATTGACGCATTTGGGGTGAAAGGAGAGTATCGAATCGAGCGTTGAATAAATAAAAGAACGGCGCCGAATAAAAATTGAATTAGGGAGTAGACCTACATGATTAAAACAAGCAGATTAGCTGCGGCAGTTAAATTAAGTTTAATTGCGACAGTGTCGACCAGCGGATATTTTGTTGCCAACAATGCCGTTGCTGCCGAAGAAAGTGCCTCTTTTGAACGTATCGCGGTAACGGGTTCACGCATTCAACGTCAAGACATGGAAACGGCTTCACCTGTTACCGTTATCGACGCCAGTGCTATTCGCGCCGAGGGTTACAACTCGGTCGATGAGATCCTACAGGCGCAACCTGCCATGGCGGGTATGGCAGTAGGCTCTACCACTAATAATGGTGCCGACGGTGTCGCCCAGGTGGATCTACGTGGTATGGGCGCAAGCCGTACGCTAGTGCTGTTAAATGGCCGCCGCATGGTGAACTCAGGTTCTGGCGCCGACAGTGCAGTGGATTTGAACACTATCCCAGTGGCGATGATCGCCCGTGTGGAGATCCTGAAAGACGGTGCCTCAGCGGTTTATGGCTCTGACGCCATTGCCGGTGTAGTGAACATCATCACCAAGAAAGATTTTGAAGGCTTCCAGCTGGACATCAATGGCGGCGCGACCGACAAGGGCGACGGCGAAAACGTTGAGATCAGTGCGCTTTACGGATTCAATACCGACGGTGGTAACTACACCTTTGGTGTGGCTTACTCAGACCGTGGCGGCGTGATGCAAAAAGATCGCGACTGGGTAGAGAAGGGTGCCAGTAGCTTTATCCCAACCGGCTCTTTAGGCGGTAAGGTACAAGATGAAAACGGCAACTGGGTCGATCGCACCGAAGGTTATGACTTTACCCAGGACAGCTGGCTACAGACGCCTAACGAGCGTTACAGCTTCTTCGCCAATGCGACCCAAGAGTTTGCGAACGAAATCGTCTTTACCGGCGACCTGCTTTACACCAAGCGTCAATCTGAGCAGATGATGGCGGCTCAGCCAGCTTCTGTGATGTTAGATGTGTGCACGCCGACTTCTACAGGCAACTGCATCACGCTAACCGACGAGATGGTTGCCGGTGGCATCACGCCTGACGACCAAGGTCGCGTCGAATATCGCAGAAGAACCACAGATGCGGGTAACCGTATCTATGAGCAAGACACTGACACCCTGCGTGTCTCAGCGGGTCTGGCCGGTGAATTCGATGTTCACACAGGCATCGCATGGGATCTTTCTTACACCTATGGTAAGAACAAGGCAGAGACCTGGGTGCACAACTCAATCAACGCTAAGAACATGGCGCAGTCTGTCTATGACAACCAGGATGCCTGGTTCAGCGGTGACCCACTGTCTCAAGCCATCGTCGACGATATCAGCTACCTGGAAAGCACTACCGGCGGTAACGAGCAGCACATCGTCTCTGGCGTGATCAGCGGCGAAGCCTTCGACCTGGAAGCGGGCCCAGTGGCTTATGCGATTGGCGCCGAGTATCGCCATGACAGCGGTTACTACAATCCAGATCCAGTGATCGTCGCCGGTGAAGGCACTGCAGCCCAGCAAGATCCTACCGATGGTAGTTACAGCGTGGTGTCTGTCTATCAAGAGGTGAGCGTACCTTTCACCGACAAGCTGACCGGTGAATTTGCGCTGCGTTTCGATGACTACTCAACTTTTGGTAACGCATCGACTTGGAAGATAGGTTTGACCTATGAGGCGACCGATGACCTTATGCTTCGCGCTGTAGCGGCAACCGGTTTCCGCGCGCCAAACGTGAGCGAGCTGTTCGGTGGTAACGTGGGTTCATACGACTACCTGGACGATCCTTGGGGCAACGAGCAAGACCCACAGATCCTGGTGAACTACACTTCAGATCCCGATCTGAAGGCTGAGTCTTCAGAGTCTTACACAGCTGGTCTGGTCTACTCGCCAAGCTATATCGACGGTATGTCACTGACGCTGGACTACTGGCGCTTCAAGATCAAAGACGCCATCTCGCGTCTGGACGTTCAAGCGGGTCTGAATGCTTGTCACGCCGGTGATACTACAGCTTGTGAAACCTTCGGTATTACCCCTGACGGTAACCTGGAGAACCTGACTAACCCGCTAACCAACGTGGGTTATCAAGACACAAGTGGTATCGACTTTAACTTGGCTTACCGTTTCGAAGGCCTGGGTCTGGACTGGAGCATCAGCAACGATCTGACCTACCTGCTCGAATTTGAACAGGATGGCATCGACTACACTGGCACCATCGGCGGCATGTTCGGTGGTTACGCTAAGGTGAAGAATAACTTCAGCGTAAAGGCCGGCCAGGGTGACTGGAGTCTGATGTACTCTAACCGCTTTATCGGTGAGATGGATGACATCAACTATGGTGACACAGTTGATTCAGTGCTGTACCACAACATCTCGGGTATGTACCACATCAACGACAGCATTACGGCAAGCCTGGGCGTGAAGAACTTCACCGACGAGAAGCCTGTGATGGTGGCAAGTGGTAACGAGGCAGGCACAGTGCCTGAGGTTTACGACACTATCGGTCGTCAGATCTACGGCGGTGTAACCGTTAAGTTCTAACGAGCAGTTGGAAATAAAAAAGCGCCCTAGGGCGCTTTTTTTTTTATGTGAGTATCAAGATTAGCCTAAGCCGTGCTGGGCAGATTTCATTTGAATGAACTCAATCTTGTAGCCATCAGGGTCTTCAACGAAGGCTATCTCAGTCGTGCCACCGGCAACCGGGCCAGGCTGACGGGTCACCTTACCTCCGGCGGCTTCGATAGCGGCGCAGCGGCTGTAGATATCCTCTTCGCCGATCGCCAGATGACCAAAGCCGGTACCGAGATCATACTTGTCCGTATCCCAGTTGTAGGTGAGCTCGACCACAGCGGCGCCAGTCGCCTCTTCGTCGAAACCAACGAAGGCCAGGGTATAGCGGTATTCTGGATTCTCGGACTTGCGCAGTAGCTTCATGCCCAGGATCTCGGTGTAAAAATGTATGCTACGATCGAGATCGCCGACCCTCAGCATGGTGTGTAAAAGTTGTGCCATAAGGACCTCTTTTTAGGGGAATGCTAGGCCCAAGTATACCTTATTTATCCGCCATTTAAATCTGCGCTATCGGTTTGCTTGCTCAATAACAGCCTGGGAATAACAGGCGTAAATCGCCATGATCACTGTCACAGAATGGGGTGATGTCACTGGTGTTAACCCGGATGGCTGAGATAATTGAGCTTGGTTACTAGAGGAGTTGTCGATGCCAAACGAATTGAAAATGGCCCTGGGATTAACGGCCACCATAGCACTGTTTCTATCTGTGTTTTTTGTCTGTATGTTTTGATACCAATCGTAGTAAATAACTGATCACTCTAGCGTGTTAAAACGTCCGATAACGGTGTTACCATTTGTGATTGTAGAATAACTACTTATCAAAAAATGCTGCCTTGTTCTTGAACGTTTTTCCCGTGCTATTTCTGCTCACTTACTTACCGTGATTGGTATAGCTCAGCAGCGAACCCTCGCTACTGAGTCTGAAAAAAGCCGCATCTGCGGCTTTTTATCTTTGAGAGCTTATTTTTATTCAAGAGTTTGCTTAAGTGTTTGCTCAAGTATTAGTTCTAGAATCAGCTCAAGAATCAGCGCAAGCCTGAACGCCTATTCGTCTGGATAGACCTTCTCTTTAAACTCGCAGTGCTCTTCAATCAAACAACTGCCACATCTTGGTTTGCGGGCGACACAGGTATAACGCCCGTGAAGAATAAACCAGTGGTGCACATCTACCTTAAACTCGGCCGGTACCACCTTTAACATCTTCTGCTCCACCTGATCTACATTCTTACCCATGGCAAACTTGGTGCGGTTGGCGACGCGAAAGATATGGGTATCGACGGCAATGGTCGGCCAGCCGAAGGCGGTGTTTAATACTACGTTGGCGGTCTTACGACCCACGCCAGGCAGGGCTTCGAGCGCCTCCCTGTCTTCGGGCACCTCGCCGCCGTGCTTCTCCAGCAAGATCTCGCAGGCCTTGATGACGTTGATTGCCTTGTTATTATACAGGCCTATGGTCTTGATATATTCCTTGAGCCCCTCGATGCCTAGGTCATAGATGGCTTGGGCGGTATTTGCGACGGGAAACAGCTTGTCGGTGGCCTTGTTGACGCTCACGTCCGTGGCCTGGGCCGACAGGGTGACGGCAACCAACAGCTCGAAGGGAGAGGAGAAGTTAAGCTCGGTTTCTGGCTTAGGATTGTTATCGCGAAAGATCTCCAGGATCTTACGACGTTTCTCGGTATTCATTACTTAACTCACCTTGGTAATGCGTGCGCGGGTGACGGCTGGCGCGGCCTCTGGGGCTGGTTTACGCGCCTCGAGCTGCTTGTCGATCATGTTCTTGATGGCGATAAGAAAACCCATGGCGATAAAGGCGCCGGGCGGCAGCATGGCCAGCAGGAAGTTGGTATCCACCTGCCAGAGATGAATCGTTAGCCCTTTAGCCCAGTCGCCAAGCAGCAGATCGGCACCGTCAAACAGTGTGCCCTGGCCCAAGATCTCGCGGCAAGCGCCTAACAGCATGAGCACCAGGGTGAAGCCCAGTCCCATCATCAGGCCATCGAACGCCGCCTTAACCACGCTGTTGCGTGAGGCGAAGGCCTCGGCGCGGCCAATGATGACGCAGTTGGTGACGATAAGTGGCAGGAAGATCCCCAGTGACAGATAGAGGCCATAGGCATAGGCGTTGATCAGCAGCTGTACACAGGTCACCAACGCGGCGATGATCATTACAAATACGGGTATGCGGATCTCTTTGGGCACAAACTCCCGCACCAGAGAGACCAGCACGTTGGAGCCCACCAGAACAACAAGCGTCGCTAAGCCAAGGCCTATGGCGTTGGTTAGGGTGGCGGTGACCGCCAGCAGCGGACACAGGCCCAGAAGCTGTACCAGGCCCGGGTTATTCTTCCATAGCCCTTGCCAGGCGATATCACGATAGTTACTCATACTGGACCTCACAGTTGGCAGGGCGGGTTAACAGGGTCTGCTGGTTGGCGTTGAAATAGGCCAGGGTGCGCTTAACGGCGCCGACATAGGCCCTTGGCGTGATGGTGGCGCCGGTAAACTGGTCAAACTGACCGCCATCTTTCTTCACCGCCCAACGCTTGTCTTGTTCGCCCTGAATACTCTGGCCCTTAAAGCCCAGTACCCAGGAAGACTTACGCAGATCTATCTTATCCCCAAGGCCCGGTGTCTCGTTATGGTTAAGGGTTCGCACGCCTAAAACCTCGCCCTTGGCATCGATGGCGACGATCAGCTTAATCTGACCGTTGTAGCCGTCCGGTGCGACGGTTTCCATGGCGATGGCTACCGGCTCACCACCTTGGCTGGCGATGTAGGCGGGCAGGGGCTCATCTATACCCAGGACATCTGCGTCCTGGATCAGGATGCAATGCTCAATAAGCGCGTTGTCATGCATCTCATCAGGGATGATCTGATGCAGGGTGCGCATCAGCTCGAGATCTTGCTGCTGCTTGATCCGCTCGAAGGTAAACTGGTTAACCAGGGCCACCAAGGCGGTACACAGGAGGGCGAATAACCCCAATAAGCTAGCATTTTTGACGATAGAACGTTTCACTTCATACTCCTGCCGTGGGCTTAGCGGCTTGCTCTGTGGCCGTAGGCTCGGGGTTTGACATAATAATCGATAAAGGGCGCGCACAGATTTGCCAGCAGCACGGCAAAGGCAAAGGCATCGGGATAGCCGCCGAAGCTGCGGATCAGATAGACCAGGAGACCGATCAGGGCGCCGAAGATCAGTCGGCCGCGGGTGCTGGTCGCCGCGGTCACAGGATCGGTTGCGATAAAGAAGGCTGCTAACATGGTGGCACCGGAAAACAGATGCAGCAAGGGGCCCATGTGGGTATCAGGGCTCAGCAGATAACCTATGCTGGCGCAGACAAACAAACTGGCCAAGATGGCGGTGCTTATCTGCCAGCGGATCAGCTTAAGCTTGAGCATTACTAGGCCGCCAGCCAGGTAGGCCAGGTTTATCACCGCCCAGCCTATGCCAAAGCCGTCGCTAAAGCTGGCCTTAGTTAAAATTTCATCCAGGGTCAGACCGGTGGAGAGGCCTGTCTTGACCGCATCCAGGGGGGTGGCCATGGTCACGCCGTCTATGCCGGCGCGATAGGCGAGGATCTGCTCGGCATCGGCGCCCTGGAAGATGATGCTCAGGCTCTGCATCAGCCCTAGGTCATGCAGGGCGGCGCCGCTTGGGGCGAGCCAGGTGGTCATCTGCACCGGGAAGGAGATTAGCAGCATCACATAGGCCGCCATGGCAGGGTTGAAGATGTTATTGCCAAGGCCTCCGTAGAGCTGTTTGACCACTAAGATGGCAAAGACTACGCCTATGGCCGCAATCCACCACGGTGCCAAGGCTGGAATCGCCACACCTATGAGCAGGCCGGTAAGGGCCGCGCTGTTGTCACTGATGGTCTTGCCTACGGGACGCGCACGTAACTTTAATACCGCCGCCTCTGTGGCCACTGCGATGGCAATAGCCAAGGCTATCTGGATCAGGGTTCCCCAACCGAAAAAGTAGCACTGGGCCAACGCGCCGGGCAGGGCGCACAGCATGACCTTAAACATCAGGCCACGGGTTTGTGCCTTGGTGGATAGGTGTGGCGATGAGGCCAACTTAAATGCCATGATTAATCCTTGTGCTCATTGTTTGGGGTCTCTTCTTGGGCCTTAGCCAGCTTCTTCGCCTTGGCCTTGGCGACAGCGGCGGCTATCTTGGCCTTCTTGATGGCCTCTGGGCTGCTGGTATCTGCAACGTCTTCGGTATCGGCAAAGTCTTCGATATCGGTCTCGCTTTCACTAGGCGCGAGCTGTTCATTACTTGCGCTTGCCTGAGCGGCCTTTTTCGCCTTGGCCTTAGCGACCGCTGCGGCTATCTTGGCCTTCTTGATGGCTTCAGGATTGTTGGGCTCTGCATCGTCGATCGCCTCAGCTTGTAAAGTTGCCGCTTTAGCTGGCTCTGCATCAGTTGTGACTTCCGCCTTTGGCTCATCGCCAGATCCGGCCTGCTGAGCCTTCTTCGCCTTGGCCTTGGCGACAGCGGCGGCTATCTTGGCCTTCTTGATGGCTTCAGGACTGTTGACCTCTGCATTGTCTATCGCCTCAGCTTGTACCTGTGCCGCTGGATCTAGCTCTGCATCAGTTGCGGCTCCTGCTTTTGGCTCCTCGCCTGATCCGGCTTGCTGTGCCTTCTTGGCTTTAGCCTTAGCGACGGCGGCGGCAATTTTTGCCTTCTTAGCTGCCGCAGCATCTGCCTTATCGGTGGCTTCGGCATTGTCTGTGCTAGCACTCTGGCTTTCGCTTGGCTTAGCAGTCTCTTCGCTGCGCTCAACAGTCGCGGCTTGCTGTTCATTTGAGTCAGCCTGAGCGGCTTTCTTGGCCTTGGCGCGGGCGATTGCCGCCGCGACCTTCTCTTTCTGGCTTAATGGCGCAGTCTCAGCACCTTGCTGAGCGGGCGCTTGGCTTGCTTCAGCGGTATCGGCCGTGTCTTGTGCGGCCTTCTTCGCCTTAGCCCTGGCGATGGCGGCGGCCACTTTCTCTTTCTGACTCACAGCGGTCGATTCACTATTGTCGGCACCAGTGAGTTTTGATGCTGGTAGCTCGCTCGTCTCAGCTTCCGTTATGGTCTCTGCTTTCTGCGCGGCCTTCTTAGCCTTGGCTCTTGCAATAGCTGCTGCGACCTTGTCTTGTGGCTTCTCTGTCGCAGCACCTGCTGAGGCTTGGGCTTCTGCGGCCTTCTTGGCCTGGATTCTTGCCATGGCGGCGGCGACGGCATCTTTATCTGAGCCAGTCATCTGCGCCTTGCGACGCTCTGCCGCCTGTTTGGCCTTCTCTTCACGCGCCAGTTTCTCCTGCTCGAGACGCAGGGTGCGGGAATCGAATCTCTGCTTGGCAAGCTCTGCCTGTTTCTTCTCTTCCGCCTCTTGGCGCAGGGCCGATTTGGCGACGCGATAATATTCCACTAGTGGAATGTCGCTGGGGCAGACATAACTGCAGCAGCCACATTCGATGCAGTCGCGCAGATTGTAGCTGGCAGCTTTATCATATTCCTGGGCCTTGGCATGCCAAAACAGTTGCTGAGGCAGCAGCTGCGCCGGACAGGCCTGGGCACACTCGCCGCAGCGGATGCAGGGCTGCTCCGGACTCGGCGGGGCTACTTCTTGCTCGCTCGGCATCAGGACACAGTTGGTGCCCTTGGTGATAGGCGCCGCCACGTTCGGCAGCATGTAGCCCATCATGGGACCACCGATGATCACCGGGGCATTGGCATCGCCCCTAAATTGACCCACCTCTAGCAGGTGCTCGACTGGCGTGCCGATAGGGACCCAGTAGTTGCCGGGTTTGGCAATATTTTGGCCGCTCAGGGTGACCACGCGCTCGATCAGCGGCATGTTGCGATAGACTGCTTGGGCGATGCTGTAGGCGGTGCCGACGTTTTGCACCAAAATGCCCAGGTTGGCCGGAATGGCGCCCGATGGCACCTCTTGTCCAGTGAGGATCTGGATAAGTTGCTTCTCGCCGCCCGACGGATAGAGCGTGGGGATCTTGCTCACTCGCGCGCAGTGACTGGGCAGCTGGCTGCGGTTGAGCGCATGGCTCATCTGCTCGATAGCCTCAGGCTTATTGTCTTCGATGGCGACAATAATGCGTTTCGGGCTGAGTAACTGATGGACTATCTCTATGCCGCGGACGATCTCATCGCAGCTTTCCTGCATCAGCTTGTCGTCAGAGGTGATATAGGGTTCACACTCGACGCCGTTGATGATCAGCAGTTCAATCTCGCTAACCGGTTTGAGCTTGATATGAGTTGGGAAGGCTGCGCCGCCAAGGCCTGCTATGCCCGCCAACTGAATCCGCCTGATGATGGCGTCGTTGTCCATCTCGGCCACTTGTTCAAGACTCAGTGGCGTATGAACGCTTTCGATCCACCGCTCCTGATGATCGTTTTCAAGCACGCAGGTGAGCACGGGGAGTGCGGAGGCGTGGTTGCTGGCACGCTCTTCGATGGCGACGACTCTGCCTGAGACAGGCGCATGGACCGGCAGATGGCGAAAGCCTTCGCCCAGGGTCAGGGGCTGTCCCTTGGTGACAGTGTCGCCGACTTTCACGGCTAAGGTGCAGTTTTCGCCGACGCCCGGGACAGGAATGAGGTAGTGGTCCGCAAGGGGCAAGCGGCTTATCTTGCTCTGGTTGGAAAGCGTTTTATGTTCGGGTGGGTGAATACCGCCGGGGATACGCCAGAGTGTGCCTTTATCTATCTGTTCTAACAAGGTTAACACTTAGATTCCTCGCTAATATTGACCACGGGTATGGCATTGAGCTGCCAGCTCCAGTTTTGCAGTGTCTCGGCGACAGGGATCATGTCGATACAGTCTACAGGGCAAGGCTCGACACACAGATCGCAACCTGTGCAGTAGTCTGTGATAACCGTGTGCATCTGTTTGCCTGTGCCTAAGATCGCATCGACCGGACAGGCCTGAATACATTTAGTGCAGCCGATACATTCAGCCTCGCGAATAAAGGCAACCTTCTTCACCTGGGTCTCGGCGCTGGCGGTGAGCGGCTCTGGGTCGACGCCCATCAGCTCGGCAAGTTTCTCCATGGTGGCGGTGCCGCCCGGTGGACACTTATTGATCTTCTCGCCGTTGGCGATCGCCTCGGCGTAGGGACGACAGCCTGGGTAGCCGCATTGGCCACATTGGGTTTGCGGCAGCAGTGCCTCGGCCTGGTCGATTATGGGGTCACCTTCGACCTTAAATTTTTCGGCGGCGTAACCCAGCAGCGCACCGAAGGCGAGGGCGAGTAACCCTAATAGGATGATGGCAATAATAACTTGGCTCATGCTTAATTAACCAAACCTGTGAAGCCCATGAAGGCCAAAGACATCAGGCCTGCGGTGATCATGGCGATGGCGCCGCCCTTGAAAGGCGCCGGAACATCGGCGGCGGCGAGGCGCTCACGCATGGCGGAGAAGAGGAGCAAGACGATGGAGAAACCGACCGCCGCGCCAAAACCATAGATGGCCGACTCGATAAAGTCGTGTTTCTCGTTGACGTTGAGCAGGGCTACACCCAATACGGCGCAGTTGGTGGTGATCAGCGGCAGATAGATACCCAGGGCCCTGTGCAGGGCGGCACTGGTCTTCTGTACCAGCATCTCGGTAAACTGCACCACGACGGCGATAACCAGGATAAAGGCCATGGTGCGCAGATAGCTGAGATCGAAAGGGGTCAACAGATAGGTGTCGACCAGGTAGCTTAAGATAGAGGCAAGGGTGAGCACGAAGGTGGTCGCCATCGACATGCCGATAGCCGATTCCAACTTACTCGAGACCCCCATGAAGGGGCAGAGGCCGAGAAATTTAACTAATACAAAGTTGTTGACCAGCACTGTGCCGACCAATAGGAGGAGATATTCGCTCATCTCAATGGGTTATCTATATCTAATTTACGGGCTATTATCGGCCTTTCGGCCGGGATAAACAACACAAAGAATGAAGGGATTATTTATCCCGCCGTCTGACTGCGCGCAGATTGTTCATCCTTTACGGTGAATGGTTTAGGCTTAGCGATGTAAAAGCCTTGCAGGCCGTCCACCAAAAGCTGCTCCAGGGCAAACTTCTCTTCCTGACGCTCGATACTAGAAGCGATCACCTTAACCGACTGCTTACGGGCCACATCGACTATCATCTTCACGAAGAAGCGATTGTTGCTGTCTGTGTCTATTCCCTGAGAATAGCTGCCATCAAGCTTAATAAAGTCGGGTCTGACCTCTTTAAAGAACTTGAAAGAGGTGAACCCCATGCCAAAGTGCTCGACCGCCACCCGTGCGCCGACGCTGTGCATGTCTCGCACAAACTTATGGGCCTGGCGGATATTGGCCTGCATTCCCGCCTCATTCACCTCCAACACCAGGCGCGAGGCGATCTGGCGCTGACGCACGAAGATATCTTTCAGCCAGGCGGTAAAGGCGGGCTGGTTGACCGAGGCGGTACTGATGTTGATCCCCAAGGCGCCGGTGAAGGTTGGGGTGTCGAGCAACAGGCGCAGGGTGCTGAGTATGATGATCTTATCCAGCTCTACGCTGAGCCCATGACGCTCGGCCATGGCGATCACTGTGCCTGTGGGCAGAAACTTGCCCTCGCTGCTATAGAAGCGCGACAGCAGCTCGCGATAGACGTTGTCGGCGCCGCGACAGGGTTGAATATCCTGGGCGTGAAACTTGATGGCGCGGCGCTTGATAATATCTTCGATGGCCAGCTTCCAGTGAGAATCGCCAACCAGCTCCTCATCGTTGAGCTTCTCCTGCACATGATAGCTGTTGGGGCCGAGTGTCTGAGCGATGCTGACGGCGGCGTCGGCAATATAGACCAGAGACAGGGCGTCGCCGCCTTGCTCATAGGGCACCATGCCGATATAGGCGACCGAATCGAGATCGCTGCCTTGCTGGTACTCATCGAACTGGGCTTTTAGCTTTTCCAGCGGCTGCTGGGCATCCTTTAATACCAGATCCGGTATAAAGACGGCAAAATCGGCGCTGCTGATCCTAAACGCCTCGATATTGGGCATTCCCTGCAGTGCCTTACGGATGCAGGTGGCGACGCCTGCCAGATAGTCATCACCCGCTGCGCGCCCCTGGCTCTGGTTAACATGACCAAGCTCGGTGGCCTTGATCATCGCCATGAGTCCGATGCGTGACTTGCCGGGCTTGGCGAGGGCGTCGAGCTTCTCGGTAAATTTAGGGCGGGTGCCAAACAGGGTAACGGGATCTTGATAGGCCTCACGATTAAGCTGCTCTGTCTGTTGCTGCAGCTGATCGAACTTGTCATGCAGGGCAACGCGACAATGCTCCAGCGCCTTGCCCAAGGGTTTGAGTTCGCCGTGAAAACGTGAATGGGCGATGGCATCAAATTTAAGCTCGGCGAAACCGTCCAGGGCATTGACCGCATAGCCTATGGTCCGCTTCTGTCTGGCCATCAAGAGGGTAAAGAGTACCGCCAGGGCCAGATAGCCTCCGACTATCCAGATAAGAGTTTGGGTAAAATGACTCAGCGCATCCTTGGCTATGGCGCGGCTGGAGAGTTTCACCTGCAGGCGGCCTTGGGGCAGTGCCTGGGTGTTTTCCCTTGGCTGATTAAAGAGCACTGTGGCCAGATCCGTACCAGAGGCGATAAGTTCGCCCTGGGTGTAGTTAAGGTTGCCGTCTAATTGGTGTACATATTGGAAGAACTGAAACTCGTATTGCTTAGTCAGCAACGTAAAGAGTGCTTGGCCTTGTTCGGGTAGGGGCTGTTGCCAGATGGGATCGGCCTGATATTCCTTAATTTGGAAGTCGGCTATTGCGGCGATCTCTTGTCGCTGGTTGAGATAGGCCAGCGCCGTCAAGGCAAGACAAGCCGTTATCAGCAATAGATGTATAGATTTTCCAACGCCCATAAGAAAGTAACCTAAATTGATCGACTGCTCATTCTAGCTAAATTTGAAACAGATAGTCTAACGCTTTATGGCCGATGAGTTTTTTAGGTTAACGCAGAGGGTAAAACTTAAGAAGGTGGCTCCCCAGACTGGACTTGAACCAGTGACATACGGATTAACAGTCCGCCGTTCTACCGACTGAACTACTGGGGAATCGAGAGAGATATGATTGTGAAGTGGCTCCCCAGACTGGACTTGAACCAGTGACATACGGATTAACAGTCCGCCGTTCTACCGACTGAACTACAGGGGAGTAGATACTTCTCTATGCTATAAGTGGCTCCCCAGACTGGACTTGAACCAGTGACATACGGATTAACAGTCCGCCGTTCTACCGACTGAACTACTGGGGAATTGATACTTATATGGTTAACTAAATTGGCTCCCCTGACTGGACTCGAACCAGTGACATACGGATTAACAGTCCGCCGTTCTACCGACTGAACTACAGGGGAACATCTTATATAGCTAACTCATCTTCTTCAATTTGACGCTTTGGCTCCCCAGACTGGACTTGAACCAGTGACATACGGATTAACAGTCCGCCGTTCTACCGACTGAACTACTGGGGAATCGTGTAAGCGACTCGTCGTTGAAGACGGAGCGCATATTAAATCGCTCTTACACATGAGTCAACTCGACTTGGCAAAAAAAGTGTAATTATGCTGTTAAGTGCTCATCTAATGCGCACAGTGATCGCTAAGTGCGCATTTTGCTGCTTTAACGGCCATATCTGGCTGAAATTTATCGGCTATTGGCATTTTATGCTGACACTATAATGACAGCCGACGACGCTCCTCTGATAGGCTGGGTTTTCAAATGTAGTAAAATTACATCCCTTTAGAGAAAAGGGCGGCTATGTGCAAAAGGGGCTAAAGCCGCGATTATCCTGAGGTTGCGGGAGTTATCCACTAAATCTGTGGATAAGCCTGTGGGTTAGGCACTAAATCGCCGGGCAAACGCAGTGGCTCTGCGGGTTGTACTTAAAATGACAAGAATTAGCGCATCTTAATATTGGCAACAATTATCAACAACTTATGAAAATCAAGCCCCTTAATGCAATTATCTGCATGACGTTACAGATATGTAATGAGTTTTGGCCCTTCGCTTGTGTATTAAATTGGCTACAGGCGTGAGTTTTAGCCTGTTTTTTGACCGCCGAGTACAAATTTGCCGCTTGTACAAAACTTACATGACAAACCGATGACATTTATGGGACGATTCGGTGAATTCTGCCTAATAAGAAAATGAACCCTCTCATTGGCTAATAGCTGTGGGTACTTTAAGATAGGTGCACAGCTATAAAGGAGTGCACCATTGAGTGAATCAGCATTTGATCTCGTTTCGCAGTACGCGCCGGCTGGCGATCAGCCCGGGGCGATCAAGCAACTTGTCGACGGCCTGGATGCCGGGTTGGCAAGCCAGACATTGCTTGGGGTAACGGGATCCGGCAAAACCTTTACCATCGCCAATGTTATCAAGCAGATGCAGCGCCCAACTATCATCATGGCGCCCAACAAGACCCTGGCGGCCCAGCTCTATGGCGAAATGAAGGAGTTCTTTCCTAATAATGCCGTCGAGTATTTCGTCTCCTACTACGACTATTATCAGCCCGAAGCCTATGTGCCGTCGACCAATACTTTCATCGAGAAGGATGCCTCGGTCAATGCTCATATCGAGCAGATGCGACTCTCGGCCACCAAGGCGTTGCTTGAGCGGCGCGATGTGGTGCTGATCGCCTCTGTGTCGGCCATCTATGGTCTGGGCGACCCTGAGTCCTACATGAAGATGTTGCTGCATCTGCGTCAGGGCGATTTTATGGGCCAGAGGGAGATCCTGCAGCGCCTGAGCGAGCTGCAATATACCCGCAACGATATCGAGCTGGATCGCGGTACCTTCAGGGTGCGCGGTGAGGTGATCGATATCTTCCCCGCCGAATCTGACAAGCAGGCGATCCGTGTCGAACTGTTCGACGATGAAATAGACCGCCTCAGCCTGTTCGATCCCTTGACCGGCCATATTCTGCAGCGCATCGCGCGCACCACTGTCTATCCTAAGACCCACTATGTGACGCCCAGAGAGAAGATCCTGGCGGCCACAGAGGAGATCAAGCAGGAACTCAGAGAGCGCAAGCAGTATCTGCTGGACAATAATAAGCTTATCGAGGCGCAGCGGATCTCTGAGCGGGTGCAATACGATATTGAGATGATGACAGAGCTGGGGTACTGCTCTGGCATCGAAAACTATTCCCGCTATCTCTCTGGCAGACGTCCGGGTGAGGGGCCGCCGACCCTGCTGGACTATCTGCCTGCCGACGGCCTGTTGATCCTCGATGAGTCCCACGTGACCGTGCCGCAGATCGGCGCCATGTATAAGGGTGACCGTTCGCGCAAGATGAATCTGGTGGAGTATGGTTTCCGTCTGCCCTCGGCGCTGGATAACCGTCCGCTCAAGTTCGAAGAGTTTGAGTCTTTGATGCCACAGACCATCTTCGTGTCGGCGACCCCGGCGCAATATGAGCTGGATAAGAGTGACGGGGAGATCGCCGAGCAGGTGGTGCGTCCGACAGGCCTGCTGGATCCCGAGATAGAGGTGCGCCCGGTCGCAATTCAGGTGGACGACCTCTTGTCTGAAGCCAACAAGCGCGTCGCGGTGAACGAACGGGTGTTGGTGACCACGTTAACCAAACGTATGGCGGAAGATCTTACCGAGTATCTCGATGAGCATGGCGTGAAAGTGCGTTATCTGCACTCTGACATAGATACGGTCGAGCGGGTGGAGATCATCCGCGACCTGCGCCTGGGTGTGTTTGATGTGCTGGTCGGCATCAACTTGCTTAGGGAGGGCCTGGATATGCCCGAGGTCTCTCTGGTGTGCATCTTAGATGCCGATAAGGAAGGCTTCCTGCGCTCGGAGCGCTCCCTCATTCAGACCATAGGTCGCGCCGCCCGTAACGTGAACGGCAAGGTGATCCTCTACGCCGACAATGTGACTAAGTCGATGGCTAAGGCGATCGGCGAGACTGAGCGTCGCAGGGAGAAGCAGCATGAGTTCAACCTGGCCAACGGCATCACACCGAAGGGTGTGTCGAAGAAGATAGCCGATGTGATGGATCTGGGGGATTACAACGAGCATACCGCCAAGGTGTTGCCGAAATACCAGAAGGTGGCCGAGTCCAGAACTACCTATGCCAAGCAAGACGCGTCCAGCCTCAGCCATCAGATAGATGAGCTGGAGAAGCGAATGCACCAGCATGCCAGAGACCTGGAGTTCGAGCAGGCGGCAGCGCTGCGTGATGAGGTGCTGGCCCTGCGCGAGGCGCTGATTAAGGCTTAGCACTAGCGCATAAGCGATGCAACAAAGAAAAGGCTCACCTAGGTGAGCCTTTTTATCTTTTCTGGGCCAATGTTATAAGCAATGCCGTTAACTCGGTTATTAGCGTTAGGTTATTAGCGCTTTGTCATTAGTGCCTAGTCATTAGCGCGCCAGTCGCTTGATGAGACGATAGAGCAAAAAGACCAGCACGCCGCTGATCACCCCAACCAAATGCGCCTCTGTGGCGACCCTGGCATCGATCAGCTTAGTGATCTGATCCGTGGCACCGTAATACTGCTCATAAGCCACCTTGAAGCAGACGCCGGCAAATAGCAGGTAGCCGGAGCGGATCTTCATCTGAATATCTTTTAGGGCGCCGTAGGCAAACAAACCATGCAGCATGCCGCTAAGGCCCACATAACCGCCTAAGGTGGGAAAAAACCAGTAGAGCCCCAGTCCCTGAAGCAGGCAGAGCAGGGCAAGCAGTAGGGTGAAATTACCGGCGCGGTAGTGGTTCTCGTGCAGAAAACTGATCACCCACAGACCCGCCAGGTTCATCAGCAGGTGCCAATGATTGGTGTGCAGCAGATTGCCGCTAACCAGGCGCCACCACTCTCCGTGGGCAATGGCACTGCGGCGAAAGGCGAGCGTGCCGTCCAGGTGGAGAAAGTAGAGCAGGGCGCAGAGTATGCTGATCCCCAGCACCACGCCATAGGGCGTTGCGCGTGACGTCAGCCGACCTAACATTTTGCGTCCAGTTCGGCCATGACGCCTGCTTTGTCATCCAGATAGTCATTCAGTCCCTTGGCTCTCAGCAGGCAGGCGGGGCAGGTGCCGCAGCCACTGCCGACGATACCGTTGTAGCAGGTGAGGGTCTGGTCTCTAACCAGCTCCAGGCTGTGGTACTTGTCTGCCAATGCCCAGGTCTGGGCCTTGTTAAGCCACATTAAGGGAGTGACAAGCTTAAGTTCACGATCCATTCCCTGTTCGAGCGCCGATTGCATTGCCTTGATAAACGAGTCGCGACAATCTGGATAGCCGGAGAAGTCGGTTTCACACACGCCGGTGATCACACTCTCGGCGCCCAGCTGATAGGCGTAGATCCCGGCCAAGGTGAGAAACAGTATGTTGCGGCCGGGCACGAAGGTGTTGGGCAGGCCGTTTTCCATCAATTCATTCGACACAGGGATGGCATCACGGGTCAGGGCTGAGATAGCCAGCTCGTTCAGCACGGTTACATCTAATATCTTGTGGCTGGCGACTTTGAGGTCCTTGGCCAGCTTGGCGGCGGTGGCGATCTCTTCGCTGTGGCGCTGGCCATAATCGAAGGTAACCGCATGCACTTCATCATATTGATTCAGGGCTTGAATTAAACAGGTGGTGGAGTCTTGTCCGCCACTAAACACAACAACAGCTTTAGACATCTGCTCTGTCCGGATAGAAAATTTGTCGATAGTTTAACTGACCATGAAGGCCTTGCAAATTTTCTTGTGGCGATCCGCCTAAGCCATGGACAAATTGGTGAAACCTTGGGGAATTAATGGGGTTATACTTGCTTGTAGGGGCAAAATCTTCTATAAAAGCCGCCCGCAAGTGACGAGGTTTAAGATGAAGTATCCGGTTAATGAAGTTTTTGAAACCATCCAAGGTGAAGGGGTATACACGGGCGTGCCGGCGATCTTCGTCCGTCTGCAGGGCTGCCCTGTGGGGTGTTCCTGGTGCGATACCAAACATACCTGGGAAACCTTAGCCGAGAACCGCGTCTCCTCTGAGCAAGTGATCCAGGTGGATGGCGCCATCGGCCGCTGGGCCGAGCTGGATGCCCGTGAGCTGTTGATGCACTTCAAGGTGCAGGGCTTTAGCGCCAAACATGTGGTGATCACCGGCGGCGAGCCTTGTATCTATGATCTTATCGCCTTGACTCAGGCCTTTGCCGATGCCGGCATGCAGTGTCAAATTGAGACAAGCGGGACCTTCGATGTGTTAGTGGACCCTCGTGCCTGGGTGACGGTGTCGCCTAAGATCAACATGAAGGGCGGATATAAGGTGTTAGAGCAGGCGCTGGAACGCGCCGATGAGATCAAACACCCGGTCGCCAAGGCCTCCCACATCGAGGAACTCGACGAGCTGCTCAAAGGCATAGACACCCTTGGCAAGACCATCTGCCTTCAGCCGATTAGCCAGAAGCCCCGCGCCACCGAGTTGGCGATGAAGGTCTGCATCGAGCGCAACTGGCGCCTCTCTATTCAGACCCATAAATATCTGAATATCGATTGAGCATCAGGGATACTTATATTTACATAAAAAAACGGCGCCAACCGGGAGTAAACAGTTAAAGGCGCCGTTTTTGTTGATGACTCATTAAGCTTGCTTATCTTCTCTTCTCTAAAGTCCTTGCTCGAGAGCCGAAAAGATAGAACTGGCTATTCCAAATGCCCCGACTCGTTAAAGGCCGCTAGCTTGGTCTGATATTCCGTGATATCGCCAATATGCTCATCTACCCATTGCTTGTCGTAGTAGGTATCGAGATAACGATCTCCCGAGTCGCATAGCAGGGTCACGATGGAGCCGGTTTGGCCGTTGGCAAGCATCTCGCTGGCAAGTTGCAGCGCGCCATAGAGGTTGGTGCCGGTCGAGGGGCCTGCCTTGCGGCCGATCAGCGTCTCTAACCAATAGATGGTGGCGATCGATGCGCTATCATCAATCTTGACCATATGGTCGACAACCCCGGGGATAAAAGAGGGCTCTGCCCGCGGCCGGCCTATGCCTTCGATACGGCTGGCGCCGGCGCAGCTGATACTGGCATCGCCACTATGGTAATAGTCGTAGAATACCGAATTTTCTGGGTCCACCACACAAAGCTTGGTCTTGGCACACTGGTAACGAATATAGCGGCCTATGGTGGCCGAGGTACCACCGGTGCCAGGGCTCATCACGATCCAGCTGGGGACTGGATGCGGCTCTCTTTGCATCTGCTCGAAGATGGAGTTGGCGATATTGTTGTTACCGCGCCAGTCGGTGGCTCGCTCTGCATAGGTAAACTGATCCATATAGTGGCCCGATAGCTCGTCGGCCAGGCGCTGTGACTCGGCGTAGATCTGACTCGAATGCTCGACGAAATGGCAGCGTCCACCATAAAACTCGATCTGTTGGATCTTCTTCTTGGCGGTAGAGGCGGGCATCACGGCGATGAAGGGCAGACCCAGTAGGCGTGCGAAGTAGGCCTCTGATACTGCAGTACTGCCGGATGAAGACTCTATGATGGGCGTATCTTGGGTGATCCAGCCGTTACACAGGGCGTAGAGAAACAGAGAGCGCGCCAGGCGATGCTTGAGGCTGCCTGTGGGATGGGTGCTTTCATCTTTTAGGTAGATATCGATGCCGGGCAGCATGGGCAGTTCCAGCTTGATCAGATGAGTGTCTGCACTGCGTTGATAATCAGCCTCGATCTTTGCGATGGCCTGGTTGACCCAAGATTGATCCATTGTGGCTCCTGAGGTTATTGAGCGGATAGACCTTATAGCTTAACGAAATAATTTATAACGAAAAGGAAAATCGAAAAGAAATGCGACCGAGCATTGAGGGTAGAAGCAGTGATGGAAAAAGGAGCGACTGGAAAATTGCTTAAGCCCTAGGCTGCAGTGGGTAGCAAACGGGACGAAATTAGTCTTGCTTAAAAACAGATGCGCTTTAAAACAATAGGTAAACCAAACAGGGAAGCTAAGTCTTAAGATAAAGCTGAGGTTTAGGGTAAAGCTGAGAGATGAGATAACGCGGGAGAAAAAATGGTGGAGGGAGAAGGATTCGAACCTTCGAAGGCTGAGCCGTCAGATTTACAGTCTGATCCCTTTGGCCACTCGGGAACCCCTCCATATTTTTTGGTACAGCAGCACAAGGTATTAATGAGATAAAGATGGTGGAGGGAGAAGGATTCGAACCTTCGAAGGCTGAGCCGTCAGATTTACAGTCTGATCCCTTTGGCCACTCGGGAACCCCTCCACGAGTATCTCTTTATTACATTGTAGGCAAATGGTGGAGGGAGAAGGATTCGAACCTTCGAAGGCTGAGCCGTCAGATTTACAGTCTGATCCCTTTGGCCACTCGGGAACCCCTCCTCAATTGCGGCGGCCATAGTAGTCAGAATCCTTGGCGCTGTAAAGTCCCAATTTAAAATAATTGCTAAAGTTATGGCGTAAGTGGTCGATTAAATAGCAACGAGCTGTTTTATTGATGTTTTTTTATGCGAACTAGTCAGTTGATCATCAACGAGAATCAATTAGGGACCCGACTCAACCAGGCGATAGTCGATCATCGCCGGGGAGAATTTGGTCTGCTGCTGGCCATGTTGTCAAACGATGCCAGAGATATGGCGCAGTTTCATCTGGATCAGGCGCCAAGCGATGTTGAGACAAAACTCAAGCGTCAATTTGAGTTACCCGAGCCACAGGCGCTGACCAGCGCACTTCATCTGGGTGAAGACAGAGACAACAGCGAGCAGTTTCACCAGGCAGGGCTAAGCGGTTTTCATCTGCAGCAATATCTGAGTCCCGAACCCTTAGTCCACAGAGGACGGGATCCGCTGGCGATGCAAGAGGTGCTGGCTAACTGCGATCCCGTTACCCTGGCGCGTTTTCACAATGAACTCGATGCCGACGCACCTAGTTTGGAATTACCGCATTTTACCGAGCAGATCGTCAGGCAACGTGCGTTAGGAGACATTTTGGCTTAGTTTTAAGTGCGGTAGCTCGGCTTTTGCTATATATAGCTATGAGCATTTTCAGTTAAAAGGTTAAGGGTCAAAATGAAAAAGATTCAAGAGGGTCAATCAGAGTTGGTAAACGATACCTGTAACGATTGTGGCAGCTATGCCGATATCGGCGCCGTGATCGATGAGTTTGATACCGTACTGACTCTGGTACGTGATGGAGAGAACGCCCAAAGTGAGTTGCAAGCCATGGCACAGGCGGCTAAGCAGCGTTTCGAGGGTGTTGAGAGTGAGATCAAGGCAGTAGAAGGTGGCCAGGAGCTGCGCCTCACCTTTGGCTACAGCGCCGAGAAGATGATTTTCCAACTCGAACACGGTCTCTAGCAGCGCCATCGAGATTAGCTTGCTAATTAGCGAGTTATTCGTGTAATGTGCACAAATTGAACATTTAATAATAACAATAACATCTATGTTGTTACCGCCTTTGGCGGTTTTTACCTCGGTAACCTTTTATCGGCAGAAGGTTATCGGCAGTAGGATTTTATGACCAAGCGCCAATTTCAACATCTGCTTGAAACCATAGTCAATTCGACGCAAAAACAAGAAGGCCTGTTTAAAGAGACGGCCGAGCTTGCCTGCGACCTGCTCAGTCAGTCCCTCGAGGTGGACAACATAGGTGTTTGTCTGTTTTCCGGCAGCCAGGCTTGTGAGCTCATCGCTCATACAAGTTTGCAAGGCCCGGCTTCACGCCCCGCGCAATCGCTATGTCCCAGTTATTTCGATCAGCTCAAACGCAGTCGCACCATAGACGTGGTCGACGTCGAAAATGATGGCCGTGTCGCCGAATTAGTCGATTACCTCAATGAAAATCAGGTGGTCTCGCATCTTGATGTGGCAATTCGTATCAATGGACATCTCGAAGGGGTGCTCTATCTCGAATCGGGTCAGCTGCATGAATGGCCAGAGAGCGAGATCCATATCGTTTCCCAGGTGGCCGATCAGCTGGCATTGACCCTGGCGACGCAACGAGCTTACGACACAGACGAGCGCCTGAGCCTGTTTTTAAAGGCAATCGAACAGTCGGAGCAGATCAGCATGGTGGTCAACCTGGCCACAGATAAGATTGAATATGTTAATGGCGCACATCATGCCATCTCAGGTGTGCCTAAGAAGCAGATCTTGGGGCAACCCTTAGCTTGTCTGGATTTCTTTAAGCAGTCGCCGGTCCAGGCCGACGCCGTGCTGGCCCAAGTCAAGCTGGGTAAGATTGCCAAGGGAAATACCCAATTGACCCGTCGAGATGGTGAGAGTTACTGGCTGCGTTATCGGGTTCGCCCCTTTACCACCCCTAGGGGCAATCACTACGCCCTGGTGACCGCCGAAGATTGTTCAGAAGAGTTGGTGCAGCAGAATGAGCTCGAGCGTTTGGCTTGGCGCTGCTCGCTAACCGGCCTCTACAACCGTAGCTATTTCAATCGCGCATTGGAAAAGCTACGCAGTGGTCACCTGATGCTGATCGATCTCAGGGGCTTTAAGCGCTTCAACGATACCTACGGCCATGAGAAGGGCGATAGCCTGCTGATCGAGGTGGCTCGCCGCATCAAACACTTTGCCAGCGTCAAGAAGGCCGAGCTGATGGCCCGTGTGGGCAGCGATGAGTTTGCCTTGGTGCTTGAGGGTATCGAGGATGAGCAGAGTCTGGACTATGTCATCAAGCGTCTCTATCACCAGTTAAATTTGCCTGTCCAGGTGGGCGCCGAAGCTTTCGAGGCTAAACCTGCACTGTCGGTCGTCGAGATAAACGCGCTAGAGGCAGGTTTTTCGGCGCTCACCTGCGCCGATATTGCTGTGCAGTATGCCAAGAAGAAGCAGGGGAGTGCGATACAGATCTTTAATCACGCCCTGTTAAAGTCGTTCAAAGAAGATGCCCAGATTGAGCGGGATCTGCAGGCGGCGCTGAAGAATCGTGAGTTTGAGCTCTATTACCAACCCCTGAAAGATCTCGGCCGTCAGGCCTATATTGGCGCCGAGGCGTTGATCCGCTGGCATCATCCCAAGAAAGGGGTTCTCTATCCCGGTGCCTTTATCGATATCGCCGAGCAAACCGGCATGATCGCGGCCATCGGCGAATGGGTGTTGGAGGCCGCATGTCGCCAGCTTAACCTGTGGCAGCACCATAACATTAACCTCTCCATGCATGTGAATGTCTCTGCGCGCCAGTTTTTCAGTACTCAGCTCTATGATCAGGTGTGGCAACTGGTGACTCGGTACCGTATTCGACCTAACACCCTGATTTTGGAGATCACCGAGACCGAGCTGATGGAAGATGTGGTCTATGCGACCCATCTGTGCAAGGAGCTGGCCGAGTTAGGGGTAGGGCTGGCCATCGACGATTTTGGTACGGGTTACAGCTCGATGCGTTATTTGAAGCAGTTCCCCATCTCCAAGCTGAAGATAGACAGATCTTTCATCTCAGATCTCAGTGTCAGCCGCGAGAGTCGCGAGATCGTCAGTGCCATCATTGCCATGGCCAAGGCGCTCAATCTATCGCTGACGGCCGAGGGGGTCGAGACTGCCGAGCAGGAATCTTTCCTGTCGGCGTTAAGCTGCCATCAGGCGCAAGGTTTCCTCTATAGCCCGGCGCTGCGAGAAGCCGAGTTCAGCCAGTTCCTACGTGCCAATACAGAGACGCTGCTGCATTAATCTGGCGGCAATAGCCGGTCAGTCATTGATAGGTAGTAGCGCGATAGCTTTTGAGATGTAAGCTAGTTAGCCGTGAGCCTGTCAGCTTGCTTGCCTATTGACGTGTCTAATGGCTCTGCCTGATAGCACAGTCTAATGGCCCAGTCTGATAGCTAACTGACCATCTTAGATGAGTTTCCCAGCAGTATAGGTTTTCTACGCTGCCTTACTATTTAAGACAGCACTGTTTAAACTTCTTACCACTCTGACAGACACAGGGATCGTTGCGTTTAGGGTATTTGGGCAAGAGTTGCTCACCCTGGGTATACAACCAGCGTCCATCCTGTTTAACAAAGTCTGAGATCTCATGAATGGCATCCAGTCCATCTTCTGCCCGATACCAGGCGTGAAACTCAACCATTCCCTTATTCTGTTCGCTGCGACTCTTGTTGACGCTGAGCGCCAGCCAGTGAGTATGATTCTCCTGGTCGAGGATCTGCACGCTCAGGCCGTTAAGATAGTCGGGATGATGGGTATCGATAAGATACTGATGGCGTTTGAGCACAAACGCCGAATAGCGGCTGCGCATCAAGGATTCAGGATCCGGCGCGATGCCGCCGAGATGATAAGGTTCACAACACTCTTTGTAACTTAGCGGCTTATCTTTTACCGACCTGCCACAGGGGCAAGGGAGGGAGGGGTTAGTCATGTTTGCTGCTTGACTCGCTCAGGGTCGAAAACTGACGACCATAATAGAGGTTGGGTAAGGGCTTGGCACTATAGTAAAACGACGGCTCAGAGCGGTTGTTGGTATCGACCGTGAGGTACCATTTGCCGTCCGTCTTCTTCTTGGAGACGATCACAAACTTGCCGGCAAACTCACTTACCGGTTCTTCGGTTTCTTTAGGCGGGTAGAAACGGATCAGATAGTAGCCCACGTCGGTAGCCTGTTGCTTGTCCAGTTGACGCTCGACCACGCGAAAATCCACTTCTATCTGCGCATTCTTGTGTTTAATCTTGCCAAAGAAACGCTTGTAGAGCGCGATAATATTATCTCGCCCCATGGTGATCTCTTTATTCTGTTGCTCTGGGATGTAGCAGGCGTTTTCTGCATAAATATCTTGAATAACAGACTCATCGAGCTGTTCAAACGCGACGCTGAACTGCTTATAGAATTGATTTAAGGCGTCATTGTCATTCTTCTGGGCTAAGGCTTGGAAATTGAGAGCACAGAGCCCCAAGATAAGGACAAATTTGAAGAGTTTCATTTAGCTATACGCTGCTGCTAATACTAGGGTCACTATAATCCATGGCTTTTTGATGCGAAAGATTTAGTTCTTAACAAATTGTGTCTCCGGCACCGGACGTTGTTTTTTTCTGCAATTAAGCGGTTGTTCGCCTGACTCTTAGTCTTTTCCGCCACCATAGGTGATGTTGTTGAGCCGGCGTTGAGCTTTCCATGATGCAGCCTTGTTTTTGACTGTCCTCCTGGTGATTTTTGAGGCGTTTAGTCTGCCATGGGTTATAGGGGGCTTGAGTTTTTGAGAGCCTAAACGGATACTTTTACCTGACTGGGATGCTGAGAATTTCCCAATGATGAGCATTTCTGCCAGAGCGACGGTATAGTCGAGATGTATAATCGCGATTGATAGTCTTGATGGCTAGTTGTGGCAGATTGTGTAACAGGTTCGCCTGCACCAAAGTGATCACGCCGGTGTAGTTAAAGGCAGGAGTGGAGGAGATAGGCATGAGTGAAGATGACAGCGCTTTATTTCTCGCTTCTATGCAAGGTGTTAAGCCGTTAAAGGCAAACAATGCGGTCGCCCCGAGCCAAGGCGGGACGAGTCCGGAGGGGCAAAGACGCCACCAAGAGGCGCTACGGCGCTTGGCGCTGGAGAAACTATCGCTCGAGTTGGATGATATCACCCCATTGGCGCCACAAGCCGTCGTGAGCGTTAAAAGCCAGGGCGTGCAGGGACAGGTGTTTAAGCTGTTTCGCCAGGGAAAGTATGAGATACAGGCCGATCTGGACTTAACCGGCTTGAGCTTAGCCAGGGCGAGAGAACTGCTTTATGATTTTGTCACCAATAGTCATAGCTCCGGGCTGAGAAACCTCATCGTCATTCACGGTACGGGTGTGAATAGCCAGCCGATCCCCGCAAAGCTTAAATCTTATGTCAGCGCCTGGTTGGCCGAGATAGAGGGAGTACAGGCCTTTCACAGTGCGCCGCCTGCCTGGGGCGGTGCTGGTGCCATGATGGTGATGTTGGCCAAATCGGCCCAAGATAAGTTAGATACCGCAGAGCAGCATCACAAGGGCACTCATAGATGGGCCTAGTAATGAGAACGCCTTGAGTTGAGCTAACACTTATATTCGGTCGACGATGGTTGTTTTAATCAGGCCCTAGTAAGCGCCGAAAAAAAAATCACCTCCAAGGAGGTGATTTTTTGTTTTTGCTATCTCAGCTCCAGCGTCAGCTCCGGTGCATCACGTCTTTTAACGATAATGCCGGTTACCAGCAAGAATTACTGGCAAGAGTTACTGGCAAGAGTTACCAGCCACACTGGCGATTAGCCTGCTTATTCTGCTCATCCAGCCAGACTTTTAGCGGTGCAAAATAGTCGATGACGGCAGAGGCATCCATGGTCTTCTTGCCCGTCACCACTTCCAGGGCTTCCGGCCAAGGCTTGCTCTGACCCATCTCTAACATGGCATTGAGCTTGGCGCCCGCCGCCTTGTTACCATAGATGCTGCAACGGTGGACTGGGCCTGTATCGCCGGTGATATCACACAGTGCCTTGTGGAACTGGAACTGAAGAATATGCGCCAGGAAATAGCGGGTGTAAGGCACGTTGCCAGGCACGTGATACTTGGCACCCGGATCGAAGTCGGCTTCGCTACGAGCGATTGGCGCCTTAACGCCTTGGTACTTCTCACGCAGATCCCACCAGGCTTGGTTGTACTGTGCCGGAGTGATCTCGCCGCTAAAGACCTTCCAGCGCCATTGATCTATCATCAGACCGAAAGGCAGGAAGGCAACCTTATCCAGCGCCTGTCTTAGCAGTAGGCCGATATCCTTAGAGGCGTCGGGTACCTGTTCGAGTAGGCCGATCTGTTTCAGGTAACTTGGGGTGATCGACAGTGCTATGGTATCGCCGATCGCCTCGTGGAAGCCGTCGTTGGCACTGTTCTTAAAGATGAAGGGCTGCTCTTTATAGGCGCGCTGATAAAAGTTATGACCCAGTTCGTGGTGGATAACGGTGAAGTCTTCGGCCGTCTTCTGGATACACATCTTGATACGAATATCATCTAAGTTGTCTAGATCCCAGGCCGAGGCGTGGCAGACCACGTCACGATCCTTGGGCTGCACAAACAGCGAGCGGCTCCAGAAGGTGTCTGGTAGCGGGTCGAAACCCAGCGAGGTAAAGAAGCTTTCGGCTTGTTTTACCATCTTATGCTCATCGTAGCCCTGTTTCGCCAAAAGCTCGGTCACGTCATAGCCGGGATCCGCATCTTGCGGCGCGACCATGTCATAGACGTTGCCCCATTGCTGTGCCCACATGTTACCTAAAAGGTGTGCAGGAATGGGCCCCTGCTTAGGTGCCACCTGATCGCCATATTGTTCGTTCAGCTCACCTCTGACGTAACAGTGCAGAGATTCATACAGGGGTTCAACCTGGCCCCAGAGTCTGTCGAGTTCGGTAGAGAAAGCATCGGGCTGCATGTCGTACTGGCTGCGCCAGAGTTCAGACAGGTTGGCATAACCCAGATCCTTAGCGCCTTCATTGGCTAACTCGACCTCACGTTCAAACAGCGGGCGCATTGGCTTGGCGATTTCACGCCAGCCCTGCCAGATCTCCTCGAGTTCTTTGGGATCGCGAGAGCTGGCCATGATGCCCGAAAGCTCAGGTTGAGTCAGACAGCGTCCATCGGCCAGGCAATATTTGCCCTTACCATAGAGCCCATTTAGCTCGGCGCTGATGTTAGCAAGCTCGGCATTCTTCTTAGGATCGAGTGGCGCAGGTAATACGAGAGCGCTGCGTAATATGTTGAGTTTACGTGCGTTGACCTCATCCAGAGGTAGCTGGCTATAGTTAGCGGCCTGGGTCGCAAGCTGTACCGACAGGGCGGTCTGACGCTCGCCAACAGAGGCGGCGAGGGCGGTCGTGTCTTCAGTGATAAAGTTACTGTAGATCCATTCGGCGCGATTCTGTTCGATGGACAGTTCGGCCAGTTGGTTTTCGGCCTTGTTGATAAATTGGTTAGCCTGGGCTACTGGATCTTGTTTCGGGCTCGTTTGAGCGGCTTTCCCTTCGCCGTTAGACTTAGCCGCGTTGGTCTCACCTTCACAGCCGCTGATCCCTAGAGAGAGTGCTATGACCACGGCAATCGGGGTCAACTTGGCACAAATTGGTTTCATAAGAGCTTCCTTTGTTATTTTTGTGGGGCTTTTTGTGAGGCATAGTTTACTCAATTTCGCCAAAGTTTACAGTTTATGGCGTCTCTGTGTGTTTCGCGATCGCCTTTATTGGCCGCAAACGAGTGTTACTAGGCGCAAAGCATGTCGATTTCCATTTGACAATAAGTGAACCAGTGTTTAATTTAAACACACGTTTAAATCAGAGTTGTAGGTCACGGAATGGCAAATCGATCCGACACGAAAACAAGAATACTGGATGCGGCAGAAAAGCTATTCGCCGAGCGCGGCTTTTCAGAAACCTCCTTGCGACTGATCACCAGCAAGGCAGAAGTTAATCTCGCCTCGGTTAACTATCATTTTGGCTCTAAGAAAGAGCTGATCCGCGCCGTGCTCGCGCGCTATCTGGATCGTTTTATGCCAGAAGCCTCCGATGCGGTAGTACAATTAAAACAGGTCAGCGAACCTAGCCTGAACGAGATCTTCTCGTCGCTGGTCAAGCCGCTGCTCGAGCTGAACAAGTTCAAGGCCGATGGCACTCGCACCTTCCTACAGCTGCTGGGTCGCGGCTATATCGAGAGTCAGGGCCATTTAAGATGGTTCATCACCACACATTATGGTGAGCATCTGAGTGAGTTCGTTAAGGCCGTTGCCGAAAGCGCACCACATATTCCCCCCGCAGAGATGTTTTGGCGATTACACTTTACCTTAGGCACCGTGGTCTTCACCATGGCATCCGCCGATGCCCTGACAGAGATTGCCGAGGCCGATTTCAATGAGCACAACGATATCGAAGCCGTGATCCGCAAGGTGATTCCGTATCTGGCTGCCGGTGTGGCAGTGCCTGTGACAACGCAGTAGGGGGCAATATGACACTCTTTATTCTGGCACTATTGGTCATCATAGTGCTTTTCGGTGTGAAAAATATCCGTATGCAGTGCATCACTCGGCCGGTGTTCGCCTTCTTTAAGAAGGTGTTACCGCCGCTCTCCGATACTGAGAAAGAGGCGATGGAGGCCGGCGATGTGTGGTGGGAAGCCGAACTGTTTCGCGGCAAGCCCAATTGGGACACGCTCCACAGCTATGGCCGCCCTCGACTGACCGAAGAGGAGAAAGCCTTCATCGATGAGCAGGTGATGACGGCCCTCACCATGATCGATGATTTCAACATAGTGCAGGAGCGCAAGGATCTGCCGCCCGAGCTATGGGACTACTTTAAGAAAGAGGGCTTCTTCGCACTGATCATTCCTAAAGAGTATGGCGGTAAGGCCTTTTCTGCCTATGCCAACTCCACCATAGTCAGTAAGCTTGCCAGTCGCAGCGTTAGCGCGGCGGTGAGTGTGATGGTGCCAAATTCCCTAGGCCCAGGTGAACTATTGACTCACTATGGCACCAAGGAGCAGCGCGATCATTGGCTGCCCAAGCTGGCCAGCGGTGAGGCGGTTCCCTGTTTTGCCTTGACGGGCCCGGAGGCTGGGTCTGATGCGGGCGCCATTCCCGACACCGGCATAGTGTGCCGAGGTGAGTTCCAGGGTGAAGAGGTGTTAGGCCTCAAGCTGAATTGGGATAAGCGCTATATCACCCTGGCTCCGGTGTCGACCGTATTGGGCCTGGCGTTCCAGATGCGCGACCCGGATGGCCTGCTGGGCGACAGAGAAGAAATTGGTATCACCTGCGCCTTGATCCCAACGGATCATCCTGGGGTCGAGATTGGCAATCGCCATAATCCGCTTAACATGGGATTCATGAACGGCACGACCCGCGGCGAAGATGTCTTCATTCCGCTGGATTGGATCATCGGCGGGCCACAGTACGCGGGCCGAGGCTGGCGCATGCTGGTCGAGTGCCTCTCTGCCGGTCGTGGTATCTCACTGCCAGCCCTGGCGACGGCTTCGGGTCATGTGACCACGAAAACCACCACGGCTTATAGCTATGTACGTCATCAGTTTGGCTTATCGATTGGCCAGTTTGAAGGGGTGCAAGAGGCCTTGGCACGCATCATCGCTAATACCTATCAGCTGGAGGCGGCGCGTCGCCTGACTACCACGGGGATCGATCTTAAGGTCAAACCTTCTGTGGTTACCGCCATCGCCAAATATCATATGACAGAGATGGGCCGTGACGTGCTCAACGACGCCATGGATATTCAGTCGGGCAAGGGGATCCAGCTCGGGCCTAAGAACTATCTGGGTCATGGCTATATGGCCACGCCGATATCTATTACGGTTGAAGGGGCAAACATTCTTACCCGTAGCCTGATGATCTTTGGTCAGGGGGCGACCCGTTGTCACCCCTATGTGCTGGCTGAGATGGAAGCGGCTGCCATGGAAGATAGCGGCGAGGCCTTAGAGCGTTTCGACAACCTGTTGCTGGGTCATATGGGCTATGCGGCGCGTAATGCCCTAAGTTCACTCTTGGGCGCCTTAACCGGTAGCCGCTTTAACTCTGCGCCCGTATCCGGGGAAACCAAGCAGTATTATAAGGATATGACTAGGCTCTCCGCGGCCTTAGCCTTCGTGACAGATCTTTCCATGTTGGTGATGGGCGGCGATCTTAAGCGTAAGGAGATGTTGTCGGCGCGTCTGGGAGATGTGCTGAGTGAACTCTACCTAGGTTCGGCGACCCTCAAGCTGTTCGAAGACAATGGCCGTCAGCAGGACGATCTGCCCACAGTGCATTATGTGATGCAGTTAAGGCTGCAAAGGGCGGCGAAGGCGCTATACGGCGCGCTGCGTAACTTCCCCAATCGTCCGCTGGCCTATGCGATGCGCGCCCTGGTGTTTCCACTTGGCAATCACTTCAATGGCCCGGATGACAAGCTTACCATTGCCGTTTGTCAGAGCATGCTTAGACCCGGCCCTGCTCGCGATAGATTGACTCACCTATGCCCGGATTTTGACGGGGATAAGAGCGGCATCGCCGAAGTGGAAGATGCGTTTATCGCCCAGCACAAGGTAAAGCATCTGCTTAAGACGCTGCGCAGTGCTCAGAAGGAAGGTAAGCTTGAGCGTAAACAGGCTAACGATGCCTTGTATGCCCAGGCATTTGAGCAAGCGATCATCAACGAAGCCGAGCGCGATACGCTACTCGAGGCCGATAGGCTACGTAAGATTGCAATTGCGGTGGATGAGTTTGAAAGTCTGTAACTAAGCGAATGCTTTGAGCTTTCATTAATAGATAGCTTTGAACATAAAAAAAGGTACGCATTGCGTACCTTTTTCTTTATTTGCTTAGGCCAGGAATATAAAGACCTAGCGCTCAGCGAGTCGTCTTAAGCAACGATCAGTACCTTACAGGTGTTGGTACCGCCGATGGTTTCCATTGCGTCACCTTTGGTCATCAGTACCATGTCACCAGAAGAGAGGTAACCCGCTTCGGTCAGGGCTTCTAAAGCCTTCTTCGCAAGCTCATCTGCGCCGTAAGCGGTTGAGTCGAAGTAGACAGGCTGTACGCCGCGGTAAAGCGCCATCTTAGCCAGGGTCACATCGTGACGTGACAGTGCCAGGATAGGCAGTGCAGAACTGATACGCGACATAAGCTGAGGCGTCGCACCAGATTCGGTCAAGGCTACGATTGCCTTAACACCTTCGAGGTGGTTAGCCGCATACATGGTCGATAGCGCAATTGTCTCTTCAACAGAGGTGAAACGCTCATCCATGCGGTGCTTAGACACCTGAACACTTGGGTGTGACTCGGCGCCAAGACAAACGTTAGCCATAGCCTTAACGGTTTCTTCTGGGAAGTCACCGGCTGCAGTTTCTGCCGACAGCATCACAGCGTCAGTGCCATCAAGCACGGCGTTAGCCACGTCCATTACTTCTGCACGGGTTGGCATTGGGCTGGTGATCATAGACTCCATCATCTGAGTCGCGGTGATCACGCTCTTGTTCAGCTGACGAGAGCGGCTGATGAGCTTCTTCTGTACGGCAACCAGGGCCGCATCACCAATCTCAACACCCAGGTCACCACGGGCAACCATGACTGCGTCAGAGGCCAGGATAACGTCGTCCATCGCTTCGTCTGAAGCTACGGCTTCTGCGCGCTCAACTTTAGAGACGATCAGCGCATTGCTACCAGCCTTCTGTGCCAGTTCACGGGCATAGTTTAGGTCGGCGCCACTGCGTGGGAATGAAACAGCCAGGTAGTCTACCTTGATGGCTGCTGCGGTGATAATGTCTTGCTTGTCTTTCTCGGTCAGAGCTGCGGCAGACAAACCACCACCTTTCTTGTTGATGCCCTTGTTGTTAGACAGGGGACCGGCAACAGTCACTGTGGTGTGAACCTTATTACCTTCAACTTTCTCAACTTTAAGCTGAACACGACCATCGTCGAGCATCAAGATATCGCCGATGCTGACATCCTGCGGTAGCTCTTTATAGTCGATACCCACTTGGTGTTCGTCACCTTGGCCTTTTTCCAGGTCGGCATCTAAGACGAATGCCTGACCAAGATCCAGTTGCACCTTCTTGTTATCTTTGAAGGTAGAGACACGGATCTTAGGGCCTTGTAGGTCACCCAATACAGCAACGTGTACACCGAGTTCTTTGGCGATATTTCGCACGTCGGTGGCACGTTTTAGGTGATCTTCAGGTGAACCATGAGAGAAGTTGAGGCGAACAACGTTTGCACCAGCTTTGATAATACGACGTAGATTGTCGTCACGATCGGTTGCTGGACCCAGAGTCGTTACAATTTTGGTTCTGCGGAACATGAGATACTCCGTTAAGTTTTAAATAATCTTACTCTATATTAACAGACAAAATGGAGTTTTGTAGGAAAATTACAAACAAAATGATCTATCTCAAATTATTAATTTTGTGAACCGCTGCGATTAAAAGTGAAAAAAAAGGCGGCTCCTTATACAAGGGCCGCCTAATATCCTTACAAAACTGGACTATATAGTCGCTTCTTTGTCGATACGAGACTCTTTCAGCACCTCTTTCACGCGCTTTAAACTCTCTCTGAAACGTGGGCCGCGGCGCAGGGTGAAACCTGTGGCCAACACGTCGACAATTACCAGCTGTGCCAGGCGCGATGCCATGGGCAGATACATGTCGGTATCTTCAGGCACTTCCATGGTGACGGGGAGGGTGCATTCGGCGCTGAGCGGCGAGTTGCGCGAGGTGATAGCGATCACCGCGGCGCCGTTCTCGCGGGCTAGGCGCGCGATATCGATGAGTGACTTGGTGCGGCCTGTGTGGCTGATCAACACGACCACGTCGCCTTCGCTACTGTTGATGCAGCTCATGCGTTGCATCAGTACGTCGTCGAAGCAGATCACCGGGACGTTGAAGCGGAAAAATTTGTTTTGTGCGTCATGGGCGACAGAGGCCGATGCGCCAAGGCCGAAGAAGGAAATCTTCTTTGCCTGGGTAAGAATATCGACGGCCTTGTTGATGGCTGCCGTGTCCATGCTCTGTCTAGCCGTATCCAGTGCCGCCATAGAAGACTCGAAGATCTTGGTGGTGTATGAATCTGGACTGTCGTCTTCCTCGACGTGGCGACTGACATAGGGGGTGCCATTAGCCAGGCTCTGTGCTAAGTGCAGCTTAAAATCGGGAAAGCCTTTAGTGTCGAGACGGCGGCAGAAGCGGTTCACCGTAGGCTCACTCACATCGGCCATTTTGGCTAAGGTGGCGATGCTGGAGTGAATCGCGGTTTGTGGTGACGCCAATATCACCTCAGCCACTTTACGTTCCGACTTACTGAAATGTGTTAGGTTTTTCTGAACCTTTTCTAGGGTATTCATATGCGTACATCCACTGGATTGTAATGTAATTATATTTATTCTTTTATGTCATGATAGAACCAAACAAAAAGTGCTACAGTTTGGTTTATATGACGAATTATGATCTAACTACAGAGCAAACTTTCTACTATATATAGTAATTTAATCACAAAAAGCATATCAGATTTTGGTGTCTCGTTGCTAGTTTACTAATAGGTCATTTTTTGCAAAATTTAGATGCAATTAACAAATTCTGTTGTTATATTACAACAAACATGTGAGCTTCTCATCGAAACGATGGGACACAGTACATAGGAGATTTTTAAGCTATGGGCATGACATCACCAGAAGCCAAAGCTTGTGATTTTGTATTGTTCGGCACCAAAGGCGACCTCGCCAGACGTAAGTTACTCCCTTCGCTTTATCAATTGGATAAGGCCGGTCTGCTCAACGAGGAGACTAAGATAGTCGGGGTAGCCAAAGACGCCTTTAGCCATGATGAGTATCAGGAGCTGGTTGTCACGGCGCTAAAGAGCTTCGTTAAAGAAGCCTTGTGTGATGAAACCCTTACGCGATTCCTCCAGCGCTGTGTCTACATTGGGACTAACTTCACCGAGGCAGAAGGTTACAGTGCCTTCCATGAGATCCTCGATCCCAAGAAGCGCGTCATGGTGAACTACTTCGCGACGCCGCCGGCCATCTTTGGCGATATCTGTCGCTGCCTGCATGAACAAAACCTCATCTATCCAGATACCCGTGTCGTCCTCGAAAAGCCCATCGGCTCAGATCTCGCTTCTTCTAAAGTCATTAACGATCAAGTCAGCGCCTACTTTAATGAAAACCAGGTCTATCGTATCGACCACTATCTAGGTAAAGAGACGGTACAGAACCTGATCGCGCTGCGATTCGCTAACTCCTTGTTTGCCTCTAAGTGGGATAACCGTACGATCGACCATGTGCAGATCACCGTTGCCGAAGAGGTAGGTATCGAAGGACGTTGGGGTTATTTCGACAAAGCGGGTCAGATGCGCGACATGATCCAAAACCACCTGCTGCAGGTGCTCACCCTAGTCGCCATGGATCCACCGGTTAACCTGGACGCTGACAGCATTCGTGACGAGAAGGTAAAGGTACTTAAGTCACTGCGTAAGATAGATGCCGATAACATCTATGAAAATACCGTACGCGGACAATATTCGGCCGGTTTCTTAAAGGGCGCTCCTGTGCCTGGCTACCTCGAAGAGGAAGGGGCTAACACCCAGTCTCACGCCGAGACCTTCGTCGCCCTGCGCGTCGATATCGACAACTGGCGCTGGGCCGGCGTGCCTTTCTATCTGCGTAGCGGTAAGCGTATGCCGACCAAGAGTTCTGAGATTGTCGTCTATTTCAAGAACCCTCCTCACAACTTGTATCGCTCGAGTTATCGCAACCTACCGCCGAACAAGCTGACTATTCGTCTGCAGCCTCACGAAGGGGTTGAGATTCAGATGATGAACAAGGTGCCTGGTCTAGAGCAGAAACAAAGATTGCAAACCACCAAGCTGGATTTGAGTTTCTCCGATACGTTTAAAAACGATCGCATCGCCGATGCCTATGAACGTCTATTGTTAGAGGCCATGTTGGGCAATCAGGCGCTGTTTGTGCGCCGCGACGAAGTCGAGCAGGCTTGGACCTGGGTCGATGGCATCATCCAAGCGTGGGAAGAGAGCAACGAGAAGCCTAAGCCATACCCGGCAGGTAGCTGGGGCCCCGTGGCATCAGTCGCTTTGATCGCTAAAGACGGACGCTCTTGGGACGAGTAAGGAAAATTTAAGATGATTAAAGAATCCGTATTCAAATCTTTTGATAGCAAAGCCAGCCTAGAGGCACAACTGGCCGATCGCATCGCCGAGCAGCTACAGGCTGCCATCGATGCTCGCGGTAAGGCGAGCCTGGTCGTGTCTGGCGGCTCGACGCCCCTGGCGCTATTTAAGTTGTTAAGCCACAAGGCAATCGAGTGGAACGATGTTTATATCACCCTGGCCGATGAGCGCTGGGTCGATAGTGAGCACAGCGATTCTAACGAGCGCCTGGTGAGACAGCACCTGCTGCAAAACCGCGCCGCGGGCGCCAAGTTTCGCGGTCTGAAGAATATGTTTACCAAGCCAGAGGCTGGGGTCGACATGGCTATAGAGCAGCTTGCCAACTTCCCGAAACCCTTCGATGTGGTGGTGCTTGGCATGGGAAACGATGGCCATACCTGTTCCTGGTTCCCTTGCTCGAAAGAGATAGAGCAGGCATTGAGCACCCAGGCACTCTGTCTGGCGGTGAATCCGGGCGAGGCGCCACACGGACGCATGACTATCTCTAAGACTGGGATCTTAGCGTCACGCCAAATCTATTTACACATAGTCGGTGAACAGAAGCTAGCCGTTTACCGACAGGCGCTTGAGAATGACGATGCTAAGGCGATGCCGATACGTGCGGTACTGGCCCAGCATAAGACACCCGTCGATGTTTATTGGAGCGCTTAAGGAGCGATTATGCATTCAGTAGTACAGTCAGTTACCGACAGGATCATTGCCAGAAGCAAAGCGACTCGCGAAAAGTATCTTGCGGCGCTGGGCGAAGCAAAAGCTAACGGCGTTCACCGCAGCAGCCTAAGCTGTGGCAACTTAGCCCACGGTTTTGCCGCCTGTAGCCCGGCGGATAAGAATGCCATCAAGACATTCAACAAAGCCAACATAGGTATTGTCACCGCCTTCAACGATATGTTGTCGGCCCATCAGCCATACGAGCATTACCCTCAGCTGCTGAAAGAGGCCTGTCACGAGGTTGGCAGCGTTGCCCAGGTGGCAGCCGGTGTGCCAGCCATGTGTGACGGTGTGACCCAAGGGCAACCTGGCATGGAGCTCAGTCTGCTGAGCCGCGAGGTAATTGCCATGTCAACGGCTGTGGGTCTGTCTCACAACATGTTTGACGGCGCCTTGCTATTGGGGATCTGTGACAAGATAGTTCCAGGCCTGTTGATCGGCGCCCTTAGCTTCGGTCATCTGCCCATGCTGTTTGTACCAGCCGGCCCGATGAAATCCGGTATTCCTAACAAAGAGAAGGCGCGGGTTCGTCAAAAGTTTGCCCAAGGGCAGGTGGATCGCGCCGCGCTATTGGAAGCAGAATCTAAGTCTTATCACAGTGCAGGTACTTGTACCTTCTACGGTACGGCAAACAGTAACCAGCTGATGCTTGAGGTAATGGGGCTGCAACTGCCAGGTTCCTCATTCGTGAATCCTGATGATCCGCTGCGTGAAGCCCTCAATAAGATGGCGGCCAAGCAGGTGTGTCGTCTCACAGAAATGGGTACTCAGTACACGCCAATCGGTGAGGTGGTTAACGAGAAATCTGTGGTCAACGGCATAGTTGCCTTGTTGGCAACGGGTGGCTCAACCAACCTGACCATGCATATCGTTGCCGCTGCCCGTGCTGCCGGGATTATCGTTAACTGGGATGATTTCTCTGAGCTGTCAGATGCCGTGCCGTTACTCGCCCGCGTCTATCCTAACGGTCACGCCGACATCAACCACTTCCACGCCGCTGGCGGCATGGCCTTCCTGATCAAGGAACTGCTCGATGCCGGACTGCTGCATGAAGATGTGCTGACGGTGGCCGGTCCTGGTCTGCGTCGTTACACCCAGGAGCCACGCCTTATCGACAATGAATTGGTTTGGGTCGAAGGCCCAAGTCACTCTCTGGATAAAGAGGTGCTGACGGCCGTGGCATCGCCATTCCAGGCCAACGGTGGATTGAAGCTGCTTAAGGGTAACCTGGGTCGTGCGGTGATCAAGGTATCAGCGGTTGCCGAATCGCACCGATTTGTCGAGGCGCCAGCCGTGGTGATCGACGATCAGAACAAACTCGAAGGCTTGTTCAAGGCCGGAGAGCTCGACAGAGACTGTGTCGTCGTGGTTAAAGGCCAAGGGCCCAAGGCGATCGGTATGCCTGAGCTGCATAAGTTAACGCCAATCCTGGGCTCGCTACAGGATAAAGGCTTTAAGGTTGCGCTGCTGACCGATGGCCGTATGTCTGGTGCATCCGGTAAGGTGCCTGCGGCGATCCATCTGACGCCAGAGGCATTAGACGGTGGTCTGATCGCTAAAGTTGAAAATGGTGACCTGATTCGTGTCGATGCTAATACAGGTGAGGTGAGCCTGCTGGTCGATGAGGCTGTACTGGCGAGTCGTGAAGCGGAAAAAGTCGATCTACGCAGTACCAGTTTCGGCATGGGCCGCGAACTGTTTGCAGCCCTGCGTTCCAATTTAAGTAGTCCAGAGACGGGTGCACGCTGCACCACGACCATAGACGAAAATTATTAATCATTGAGGAAGCTTTTAGCAATGGCTGAGAATAACTGGTCAATTCAACCCCAAGATATTTTTAAACGTAGCCCGATCGTTCCCGTCATGGTGATTAATAAGATTGAGGATGCGGTTCCACTCGCCAGAGCCCTGGTCGAAGGTGGCATCAGCGTATTGGAAGTGACGCTGCGTACTCCCTGTGCGCTGGAAGCGATCACCAAGATCGCCAAAGAGGTGCCCGAAGCCTTGGTTGGTGCGGGTACTGTGCTTAACGAAGCGCAGCTGCAGCAGGCAATCGATGCCGGAGCTCAGTTTGTGATCACCCCGGGTGCCACGCCTGAGCTGCTAAAGGCGGCGATGAAAGGCAGTGTGCCGTTAATCCCTGGCGTTGCTAGCATCTCTGAGGTGATGGCGGGTATGGCCTTGGGTTACACCAACTTTAAGTTCTTCCCTGCTGAGGCATCTGGCGGCGTGAATGCGCTGAAGGCTTTCTCTGGTCCGCTAGCCGACATACGTTTCTGCCCAACCGGTGGTATTACCCCGAGCAGCTACAAAGATTATTTGGCGCTTAAGAATGTCGATTGTATCGGTGGCAGCTGGATTGCCCCAACCGATGCGATGGAGCAGGGCGACTGGGCGCGTATCACTCAGTTGTGTAAAGACGCCATCAACGGCCTGTAATTACGCTTTGTAATTACAGATAGCGTTATAAAAAAACCTCTGCCTAGGCAGAGGTTTTTTGTATCTGATTAATATGAGCTACAGGTCGTCAGCCTGAACAAAACTACTTGGCTTCGCTGTACTGATAGTCGCTGCTGGCCTGCCAGATGCGGTATCTAAGCTGAGCACCTGCTGGCAAGTAAAACACCTTAGGTAAGCGACTGTCGTAGGCTAAGGTAAGTTTCTCAGGCAGGGTGAGAAATGCTGTCTTCTTTGCCTTATCGAAACAGGCCATCATGGTGCTAGGACCTTGATGTATGGCATCCACCTGATAGTAGTTATAGCCCCAGCCTTTTACCGTATGCTGAGTTATCTCCCCCGACAGCCCATGCTTGTTGCAATCTACCTCTTCGCTACGGCCGATGGCTATCTCCAGGCGATAGTCGCCCTCATTGGCAAGCTTTGGCAGGGTAAGAATATGTTGCACCAGGCCGTCTGTTGGCGCAGGAAACATCTTAGTTGCATCCTCGGCTTGATAGTCGCTTGCAGAGTAGCTTATTGCGACCGGCATGGTTAACTGCTGTGGCTTAGCCGGACTGGTCGCCTGGGCACAAAAGGTGCTAAGGGAGAGACCCAGGCCGATTAATAGGGAAGATGTATATTTGTTCAATGGTAATTTCATGAAAGCTCCTAGCGTTAAATTGAACGGTTATACCAGGTATAAACGCTAGCATAGAGGAAAAGGGTTAAAAGCAAAGAATAATTTTTAATTTATTGTTTTTAGGTAATTTTTAATATGGCTTGTGACGAGAATGGCAGTTTTCTATTCGAACATCTCATGTTTGTTTACTTTGAAAATCAAACTAGTTAATATGCTGACTGTTTGGTTTTCAAAGTATTTGGGCTGAGCGTCTCGGGTACTGATAAACACAAACTGCTAGCTTCGAATCAATAAACGAGCCTATGTACAAAGCTATGTACGTACCTATATACGAACCAGTAGAAGTTAACCGTTAAAAGCTAAACAACCCAAGTTAACTAGCCAAAGTTAATTAACCAAAGTAAACAGCAAAAGCTAACCAATAAAAACGAATAGAGAAACATTCATGCCTAACGTAAAGGATCATCTAGCCCCCTGGCAGCACAGCCACCAGTTCGCTAATTTAAACAGTGATGGCGAGCGCAACACCCGTTATGTGTTACTGCTAACCCTATTTACCATGATCGCCGAGATTGTTGCTGGTACCGTATACGGTTCGATGGCCTTATTGGCCGACGGCTGGCATATGGGTACCCATGCCGCAGCGTTTCTCATTACCCTGTTTGCCTATCACTATGCGAAGAAACATGCCAACAGCCCTGATTTTGCCTTTGGTACAGGTAAGGTTAGCGTATTAGGGGGCTTTACCAGTGCCGTTGCACTCGGACTGGTAGCGCTGCTTATGGTGGTTGAGTCGGTGAGCCGCCTGTTTAACCCCGAGCAGATCCACTTTAACGAAGCCATCTTTGTGGCGGTGATCGGCCTGACGGTCAATGTAATTTCTGTGTTTCTGCTAAAAGACCACCATGGACATCACCACCACGGGCATCATCATGATCACAGTCACGGGCATCATCAGGCTCACAACCATGAGTACGCACACAGCCACGAGCATGATCACAGCCATGAGCACGATAATAGCCACGACCTTCACCACGACAGTCATCACCATGATCATAGCCACGAGCATGACGCTCATTACCACGTTCATGAGCATAAACATGAAAAAGCGCATGCACACGGTGACAAGGGTCATCATGATCACAACCTGCGCGCTGCGTATTTCCATGTAATGGCCGACGCCTTGACCTCTCTGCTCGCCATTGGCGCCTTACTGTTCGGTAAGTATCTGGGACTCACCTGGTTAGATCCCGTGATGGGCGTGGTTGGCGCTGTGATCATCACCAGCTGGGCGTGGGGCTTGATGAAGCAAACTGGGCCGATTCTGCTCGATGCCAGCATAGAGAAACAATACGTTAAGCAGATGGTCGAGTTGATCGAGGCCGAGCAAGATCATCAGGTGAGCGACATTCACGTCTGGCGTGTTAGCGCCGATCATTATGCCGCCATGGTCTCTATCGTCAGCCATGCGCCGAAGGAGCTGGATTATTTCAAGCAGAAGTTGGCCAAATTTGAACGTATTGACCATCTTACGGTCGAACTCATCACTTGTCGCCAAGTAGCTTGCCAAGGGGCTGAATAAGCTTAAGTTTCGAACTCTTTAAAAAGGAATTGTGCGTTAACGATGAATAAAGACCTATTGAGCCACACCATAGTCGAATTTTATGAAAAGCTCTCCTCTTGGGAGATGGCCGTAGTCAAGGATGCCGGCCACTCCTTGCCTCAGATCCATGCCGTTGAGATTTTGGGCGGCAATGGTGACATGCGCATGAAAGAGCTGGCGGAGAAGATGGGGATCACCACAGGTACTCTGACGGTGCAGATCGATAAGATGGAGCAGGCGGGTCTGGTGGCACGCAAGGCCCACCAGCAAGACAGACGCTCGATTCTGGTTGGTCTAACCGAACAGGGGCAGGCTGTCTACCGAGAGCATGACCAACTGCACCATGGCTTGTCCGATCAACTTACCGCTAAGTTCTCCGACAGCGAACGTGAGCTCTTGCTGAGTTTTTTTCAGCGCATGAACAGCGAGTTTTAACCCGCAACTCATGCACTGCGTCTGTAAAAACACTTTTTTTTCACCTCGGGTGTGTAAACTCCCGAGTGTTAATTCAAAACTTTCAAAGATGCTGGTTAATAGGCTTACGCTATAAGCAAATAGCAGTTAACAAATGGCCTTTCAGCTATCGCCCTTAAATCATAGCTGTTAACAAAGGTGTTCTGTGCCTGTGTTGGTTGGCGGATAGCGATTACAATTGTGGCGCGCTGTGTTGATTGGTAATATTGCCGCAACATTTCTGCGCCAAGGCTATCCGAATTTTGACTAAAGGCAAAATTTTGATACCTAAGTGCTATGTGAGAAGTGCTATTAGCTAAGTACTTTTAGTTAAGTGCTGCTAGCTAACTGTTAAAAGTTAAGTGCTAAAAGTTAAGTGCTTTGAGCATGAATTGCTTCTGACTCAGGCCAGGTTTGGCCCTGATGTGAAAGATGATGCAGGAAATGAAAAAGAAGTCTTGGCGTTATTTGATTGGCAGGTCGTTATAACCGGCGGCTTGGCGAGTTATTTAACGTCATTTTAGGTTTATTTACAGAGAGAACACTCAGTGCTGTCACGCGTTAAAACCCTTTCGGTGAATCAGTTTACACTGATCACCGCGTTATTTTATGTAGGCGTATTTAATATTCCGCTGTTTCAGATCGTTCAGCAGGGTATAGAGAAGCAGGGTGAGGTTAATTACCTCTTCATTGCCACCATTCCGCTATTTCTTATCTTCGCGTTAAGCTTCATCTTCTCGCTTTTTTCGGTGAAGTATCTGCTTAAGCCGTTTTTCATCATCGTTACCCTGATCTCTTCCAGTGTGTTTTTCGCCGCGCTGCAATATGGCGTCGTGTTCGATTACGGCATGATTGAAAACACAGTGCAGACCAACAGCGCCGAGGCCTTAACCTATCTTAACTGGTCTTCAATCTTAAACTTTACCCTGACCGGATTGCTGCCGGCGCTGCTGATCTTTAAGGCCGATATCGTCTACAAGCCTTTCCTGAAAGAGCTACTGCATAAGCTTGCCTTCATGTTCGCCATGCTTGCCGGTATCGCGGTGATCGGCTTCTTCTATTATCAAAACTATGTCGCCTTTGGCCGTAACAACGATCAGATGAAGCGCTACATAGTCCCGACCTATGCCATCGGATCTATGATCAAGTATGTCAAGGTTAACTACTTCCAGGAACCGCTGGTCTATAAGGTGCAGGGCAAAGATGCCAAGAATCTGACCCTAGATCATAACGACAAGCCTAACTTGGTCGTGGTTGTGGTCGGCGAGACTGCCAGGGCCCATAACTATGAGTACTATGGCTATGACAAGCCAACCAACGCCCATACCAAGGCTTATGACATGATTGCCTTTAAAGATACCGAGTCATGCGGCACGGCAACGGCCGTATCTCTGCCATGTATGTTCTCGAGTATGGATAGAGAAGATTACGACGCGCGCCAGGCACAGGCCCAGGACACCGCCATGGACGTGCTGGATCACGCTGGTATCTCGCTGGACTGGTTGGATAATGACAGTGGCTGCAAGGGCGTGTGTGACCGCGTTAAACACATCAACATAGATCTCAATAGCGACCCAGAGCTCTGCGACGGTCACTACTGCTACGATCAGGTGCTGCTGAATGAACTCGATAAGCGCCTTGCCGACGGTGTCACCAAGGATACCCTTATCGTGCTGCACATCATAGGGTCACACGGCCCGACTTACTATTTGCGCTACCCAGAAGCCCATCGCAAGTTTGTGCCCGATTGTCAGCGTAGCGACATCCAAAACTGCAGCGATGAAGAGTTGATGAATACCTATGACAACACCATCTTGTATTCCGACTATATTATCGCTCAAGTGATCTCACGTCTCAAGGCGCAGCAGAACAAGGCCGATACCGCCTTGCTCTATGTGTCCGACCACGGCGAGTCGCTGGGGGAGAGTGGCATGTACCTTCACGGCGCACCTTATACGATAGCACCGGATGAGCAGATCAAGATCCCTATGCTGGCCTGGCTCTCAGCGGATTTTGCCTCCGAAAATGGTTTAGACAAGCAGTGTCTACGTGAATACGCCACCAAGGGCGGCTTCTCACACGATAACCTCTTCTCCAGCCTGCTTGGTCTGATGAACGTATCGACCGAGGTGTATCGCAAGGAGAAGGATCTATTTGCGACTTGCCGGGTAAAATAGTGGTTTGTAACATAAAAACAACAAAAATAGCTGGTAAGGCTTAAAATTTTCGTTATTGTAGAGATTGCGCCTTCATTCATTAAATTACGCGGATGAAGGCGCCGAGTGTGCGCTAGTGTTTCTCTAATAATAAAATGGCGAAAATCTCTATGAATTTGGCTAAACAACTTACCGAGACCGAACTTTCCGCTAAAATTCTCCGACATGCCGTTCCGCGCATGTCAGAACTCAATATCCCAGTAACCCCAGATAATTATGCCGTTTGGTATGAGTATTTCCGTGGGGTCAATCTGGATCTTAAGCGCGCCATCGACACCCTGGTGGCCAGTCGTGCTCAGTTTACCTCTGAGGTCAATGCCGGCCTTTATAACAGCTTCATTCGCGAGCAGTCACCCGAGGTGATCGAGAATGTGCAGATTGAGACGCAGATCTTGATCAATAATTTTATGACCCGTTTATCCGAGGTCACTGCAGGTACGGCGCAATTTAATCTAAGCCTGACCACCTTTCAGCAGAATATCAGCCAGGACCCAGACCCTAAAACCCTCGAGCGCCTGGTCGATACCCTGGCCGAAGAGGTGTCTCAGGTGGTGCTCAGCAATCGTCAGATGGAAGCTAATCTGAAGACGATGAATCAGGAGGTCGCCGCGCTGAAGGCGGAGATGGAAGATCTCAATATCGCCGTGATGACAGATCAGCTCACCTCGCTTCGTAACCGCCGCGCCTTCGATGAGGAGGTGCTGGGTCATATTCAAAGGTTCAGAAGAGAGCAGCGCCTTAGCAGCTTGCTGCTGGTCGACATCGACAACTTTAAGCAGTTTAATGACACCCACGGTCATTTGGTGGGCGATAAGGTACTTGCCTATATCGCACTGGCATTAAAACAAGGGGTGAAGGGGGATGACTTTGTCGCGCGTTACGGCGGTGAAGAGTTTGTGATCTTGCTGCCCGATACCGAGCACTCTGGCGCCATGGTGGTGGCCGAGCAACTTAGGGCTCGTATCGCCGAGCGTCATCTAAGCATAGGCAAAGACAAGAAGCTTTCACTTGGGGCGATCACCGTCTCCATAGGGGTGGCGACACTGCGCCATGATGATGACAGAGAGTCTTATCTGGTGCGCGCCGATGAAGCCCTATACAGAGCCAAGTCGGCGGGCCGTAACTGTGTGAAGGGCTAATAGGCTCAATAAGTAACTGTTTCAAAGGCTAGCTCTGTTGTGAGCTATCTTCTCTGTATGCAGGTGTGAAAGCAGATTTAGCAGCTAAACGTAAAATGGTTAGTGCTTAGCAAACATGCTAAATAAGCAAGGCTTACAAGCTGGGCGCACCAGCTAGTCTTGTTTCGGCTTGAGGGGCATGTCCATCTTGATCAGATGCTCCTCCATGTCGAAGGTAACGCTAAAGCCCAATTTCTTCGCCAGGCTTGCCATGTTGCGGTTTTCAAACATGGTGAAGCCGGTGAGCAGCTCGGTGTCATTAGCCTTGTAATAGGCGATCAATTTTTCCAGTAATAGTTTACCTATGCCTATCCCCTGATGGTCGCTGCGCACCGCCATGGCAAACTCCGCCTCGGTATTGTCGGGGTCGATGGAGGCCCTCACGGCGCCTAAAGTAATATCATCACCATCGGCGCCCTTAGTGGTGGCGATAAAGGCCATCTCCCTGGCGTAGTCAATCTGCGTCAGTACTGCCATCTCTTCATGGGTCATCTTAGAGCGCACACCAAAATAGCGTTTATATCTGTCTTCGTCCGAGAGGGAGTTGTCAAAGGCCAGATGCTTAGGCTCATCTTCCGGCAAAATTGGCCTTAGCATGATCTTCAAACCGTTTTTTAATACCGCATGCTCTTCAAGCTCCTTAGGGTAGGGACAGATAGCTAAGCGGTTGGTATTGTCCTGGGCATTGGCATTGAGCTGAATATTCACATCTAACAGGGTGATCTGCTCACCGGCGCACAGCACAGGGTTAAGATCTAAGCCCGCGATCTCGGGGCAATCTATGATGAGATGGGAGATCTGGGTGAGCATGACGCACAGAGCGTTCATGTCTAAGCCCAGCGGCAGATGCCTGTCTTTGAGCTTGTGGGTCTTCAGCGCCTGGATCACCATGTAGCGGGCCAGAGTCATATTCAGTGGTGGCAGGGCAACCGCCGCATCTGTGCTGGGCTGCCACTCGGAGCCGCCTTCACCAAGCAGAATCGCCGGGCCAAACACGGGATCATGGGTCACCGCGACGCGTATTTCCTGGGTGCCGGCGGTGAGTGCCATCTTCTGCACTATGAGCCCCTGGATGTCGGCGTCCTGGTTGAGAGAATGTACCCGGCCGACCATGGCATCGGCGGCCTGTAACACCTCCTGATGGGAGGTGAGGTTGAGCATAACGCCGTGAACATCGGATTTATGGTGAATATCCGGCGATTGCACCTTGAGGGCGACGGGATAGCCTATCTGTTCGGCGATTTCGGCGGCGCGCTCCGCACTGGCGGCAAAGTGGGTCTCTATGGTGTTAAGCCCATAGGCTTTGAGGATGGCGCTTGCCTCATGGGTCTCGATCACCTGCTTGTTATCGGCAATCGCTCTTTGCAGCAAGGAGCGCGCAAGTTGGGCATCGGTGGGAATATTATCTGGGATAGATTGCGGCACTTCCTGCAGCAACTTTTGGTTGCGTCTGTATTCCACCATATGCATGAAGGCGCCAACGGCTCCCTCTGGTGTGCGATAGGTGGGCACCCCGGCGCGATTAAAGTGCTTACGGGCTTGATAGGCCGAGTCTTCGCCGCTCCAGTTGGTGAGCACATTGACCTTGTGACGCCTTGGATGTTTTGAGACAAGCTCTATGATGCTGTCGGCGATCTCTATGCTATCTCCAAGAGCAGAAGGAGAGTGCAACACCAAGATGGCATCGGCCACATCGGCGTTCATCAGAATGTCCAGGCTCTGGGTGTATCGCTTGGCATCGGCGTCGCCACCTATGTCCACCGGATTTTGCCCGGACCAGGTATCGGGCAGCAAGGCATTGAGTTTGTCAAAGGTATCATCGTCTAGGGTGGCGGCTTTACCGCCGCCGAGAATTAGCTGATCTAGGCCTAGTACGGCGGGACCGCCGCCATTACTGAGAATCGCCAAACGCTCGCCCTGCAGGGGCGCCGAGTGGGCCAGGGTTTCTACTGCGGCAAACAGTTCTACCAGATCGTTTACCCTCAGCATACCCGCGCGTCTGAAGGCGGCCTCGTAGACGGCGTCGTTACCCACTTCCCCACCTGTGTGAAGCTTTGCGGCTGTGGTGCCCTCAATGCTGCGACCCGATTTGATCACTAATATCGGCTTGTTACGGGCGGCGGCGCGGGCTGCGGAGAGAAAATGGCGCTTCTCGTTGACTGAATCTATGTAGAGCATGATCGCCGTGGTGCGCGAGTCTCGCCCGAGAAAGTCCAGCAACTCGTCGAAATCGATATCTGTGGCATCACCCAAGGAGATAAAGGAGGAGAAGCCGATCCCCTTGTTGTTGGCCCAGTCCAGTACTGTGGTGCAGATGGCGGCAGACTGGGAGACAAACGCGATTTTACCGGGTAGGGCGCTTGTGTGCGCCAGGCTGGCGTTGAGGCCGAGATTAGGCAACATCATTCCCAGGCTGTTGGGACCGAGGATTCGCATGCCGTAGCGTTTGGCGTGGGCGCGGGTCAGCGTCAGTAGATTCTGCCCCTCTTCATCGAGCTGATTGGCCATGCCGGAAGCATTGATAATCGCTACCTTGCAGCCAAATTGGGCTAGACGTTCGACAATGGCGGGGACGCGGCTGGCCGCGGTGCAGATGATGGCCAGATCGGGCTTAAGCGGCAGGGCTTCGATATTGGGGTAGGCCAGCACGCCCATCACTGCATCGTATCTAGGCGTGACCGGCATGATAGGCCCGGAAAACCCGCTGGAGAGCAGGTTGCGCATTACGACATTGCCGGCGCGCTTGGCGCCGTTAGAGGCTCCAATAATGGCCACCGACTTAGGTTTAAATAGGGTGTGTAATGTACGCTGGCTCATTCCTGGCTCCTGTTGTCACTCGCCAGCAAACAGTGTACCTCAGTTGTACTTTTTTTCTCTAGGATTTTAGTAGGATAAGCAGCGTTCACCATGCCCTTCATTTGGGCTACACAGCTTGCAACACTTTGACATCAAGGGTTAACAACCTTGACGCGGTTTTTGGGCTTTACTTGAGGAGAACTGATGCGCCGAGGCCACAGGCAATGCAATGAGATGCAGACCAAAGTCCCTTTGCGGATCGGCAGTAAACAGGTATCGCGGCGCCGTTATCAATACGGCTTAAGGAGTTGAAGATGAAAACAGGGGCGTTTGTTTCTATCGGTGTAGCTGTTACGGCTCTAGGTTTAGGCTTGAGTTCACAGGCGGCAGTGGGTGAAGAGGCAGCAGCCACTGCTAATACCAGCACTAACACCAATGCCAATTATAGATTTGTGGCGCAGGACAGTAGCGTCGAGACCAAGATCTGTATTGCGGCGGGTAGCGATAACAGTTCGGCGTTAAAGCGTAAACTGGTTAACTATGACCATAACATGCGCTTTGGGGTCAACAGCATCTCCTGCAATGGCGTGAGTCTGGCGCAATTTGCCCACCAGTATCAGGCATCACAAAGCTTTCAGTTTCTTGAGCGACACTCATCGATCGCCAATCGCGTGAAGACCAAGGTGAGCATTACCGATCTTGCCAGCAATAGATCCGGCGGTGGTGAACCGATTGTGGTGATGGTGAGTGCGAAGTAGGCTGAATAGCGAGTAACAGGCATAAAAAAACCAGCTTGCGCTGGCTGATATTTTACAAGATGGTACAACCGAGTGGATTCGAACCACCGACCCCCACCATGTCAAGGTGGTGCTCTAACCAACTGAGCTACGGTTGTACTGTTATCTCTTGTAAAATTGGTACAACCGAGTGGATTCGAACCACCGACCCCCACCATGTCAAGGTGGTGCTCTAACCAACTGAGCTACGGTTGTACTGCTTTACCGTTCACGACCTCTCGGCCAGCGAACGAGCGCTATATTACGAGGGATGTGATGTGAGTTGCAAGTAAAAAATCGTAATTTTTCAATCAAGCGGTGATTTGCTGCGCAACTTGATCTTTTTAACGCCAAAGCGTCGTTATATTCGGCAAAGCGTTTACATAAAGATTCAGGCAAGATGATGATTATTTAGCTAAACATCAGCTTGCCTGTGTCGATCTTGGCTATAGGTCGGTGTGATTAATCGGCTGATCAACCAAGGCCAGTTGCTTTGGATGCTTTTGAATATGCTGAAGCCTCAAGGCAAACAGCAGTGCGGCGCTGGTGAGGCCGGCGATCAAGCCAATCCAGAAACCGTGGGCGCCCATGGCAGGAACCAGTATGTCGGTTTCTGCCAGCAGATAGCCGAGCACCATGCCGATGGCCCAATAGGAGACAAGGGTAATGTAGAAGGCGCTGCGGGTGTCGTGATAGCCACGCAGGGCTCCAGCAGTAACTACCTGCACCGAGTCAGACAGCTGATACAGGGCGGCCAGGAACATAAGGCTGCTTGCCAGGGCGACCACCTCGGGGTTTTGGTTATAGAGCAGCGCTATCTGAGTGCGAAACACCACAGTGATGACGGCCGTGCAGGCCGCCAGGCTAAAGGCGATAGCCAGACCGACTTTAGTCACTAGCTTAGCCACGTCCGCCTTATCCTGTCCGAGGTAGTATCCAACCCGTATCGACACGGCGATGCCGATAGAGAGTGGCAGCATAAACACTATGGATGAAAAGTTAAGCGCGATCTGATGGCCGGCTACAACGTCTGCGCCGAGTGGGGCGAGCAGCAGCGCTATGATGGCAAAAAGGCTCACCTCGAAAAACAAGGCCATGGCGATGGGCATTCCGTGTTTGGTCATTCTCTTCATGGTCTTAAGATCCGGTAGGTGGAAGGCACCTAGCGGTTTGATAACGGCGAAGCGCTTATGCCACTGCATGTAAATGGTCATGGCGATAAACATGGCCCAGAACACCAGGGCCGTTGCGATACCACAGCCCGCACCGCCCAGCGCGGGCGCACCTAGATGGCCATAGATGAAGATATAGTTGGCCGGGATGTTTACCGCCAGGCCAACAAACCCTATCACCATAGTCGGCAGTGTGTAGGAGATCCCCTCGCTACATCCTCGCAAGACCTGATAGAGCACGAAGGCGGGGACGCCCCAGGCAAATCCATGGAGATAGCTGACACTCAGCTCGGCTAGCTCGGGGGACAAATCCATTAATTTGAAGATCTGCGGCGCAAAAAGCAGAAAGCTTATCACTACGGCCGCGCCGATTATGGCAATATAGGCAGCCTGAAAAGCCATCGGCCTGATAGCATTTTGATTATCGGCGCCATGATGGCTGGCAAACACAGGGGTAAAGGCGACCAGCAAACCCTGTACAAACAGTAGCGCCGGCAGCCACAGACTGCCACCGATGGCCACCGCGGCCATATCTAATGCGCTGACACGTCCGGCCATGACGGTATCGATAAAACCCATCATGGTTTGGGTGACCTGGGCGATAAGCACAGGCAACGCGAGATGGACGAGCTTTTTGGCTTGAAAGCCGAATTGATTCATGAAAACGCCTTAATGCAGAGAGTAAAAAATGTTTACAGGTATTGTTCAAGCCACATGTGAAGTGGTGGCTATTCATAAAAAAGATGGTCTTAATACAATCGAAATTGCGATGCCGTCACACCTGAAGGAAAACTTGCAGCGAGGTGCAAGTGTCGCCAATAACGGCGTCTGTCTGACCGTTACCGAGATGGCAGATGATAGGGTGTTTTTCGATGTAATGGAAGAGACATTGAGGCTTACCAATTTGGCCGGTCTGTCTGTGGGTAGCCAGGTTAATATCGAGCGCTCATTGACCTATGGCAGTGAGATAGGTGGCCATGTGTTGTCGGGTCATGTGCACACTCAGGCAACCGTGGTCGAGGTGAGTCATACGCCTGCCCATTTTGATATCCGTCTCGAAGTTGACTCTAAATGGATGAACTACATTCTCTACAAAGGTTTCGTTGGCGTGAATGGTTGTAGCCTGACCGTAGGAGAGGTCAGCGAATCTGGCTTTATGCTGCATCTGATCCCGGAAACTTTGGAGATCACTAACTTAGACAAGGTTTCTGTCGGCACCATGCTTAATATCGAGATAGACAGTCAGACTCAGGCTATCGTGGATACGGTTGAGCGGGTATTGGCCAAGCGTTTGGGTTAAACGTTTTGGTTAACGGATAAGGCTTGGCGTTTAGTCGTAGATTAAGGTGTAGCCTGGTGTGGGTAACCTAATCTCGCTGAATTTAACGCAGCAGTACTTAGTCTAAGTTGGCCTACACTGAGTCTTAGTTGGCTTAATAGTACTGCTCATCGTCCGAGTCCACATAGACCTCTATTTTCTGTCTGGAATCGTCTATGTGGGTTCGAAAATGGATAGGGTTACAGCAGACGCGACAATCGTCGTAGTAGTCCTGATCGCCACAGCTGATATCTAAGTTGATATGTTGATGGTGCCCACAGTGGGGACAACAGATCACTTTATCAAAAATTTTCATCCGTCGGCTCCTGTATATCCGGTTGCGCTACGACCGCCATCGATAGCGATCACCTGACCATTAAGGTAGGGGCTTTCCAGGATAAAACATACGGTATCGGCGATATCCTCGGGGCTGCCGGCTTTAGCCAGAGGTATGGCCTGAGTGACGCTGGAGATAGCCGCTTGATCGCTCTGGGATGGCCAGAGTATCGCGCCTGGCGATATACCGTTGACCCTTACCTTAGGCGCTAACTCCTGGGCCAAGGCTCGGGTCGCCATGTTTAATCCTGCCTTAGATATTGAGTATAGCCCATGGTGTTTTAAGGGGCGGTCGCCGTGAATATCCACCAGGTTGATGACGCAGCCGTCATTGCTGGCGAGGTTTTCACTAAGCTTGGTGGCTAACAGGTAGGGCGCGAGCAGATTAAGGTTTAACAGCTGCTGGCTCGATTGCCAGTTTTCAATACTGCTGTCTGGTACAAACAGAGAGGCGTTATTGATAAGAGCGCCAAGCGAGAGTTGATTGTCATTAATGTGTTGGATAAGGCTAAGGGGCCCTTGTTCGGTGGCGAGGTCGGCCTGAACAGTCTGGCACGAGTTTACCCGGCTGAGGTTAAGCTTGCCTGCGAGCGCCCTTGCTTCACTTTCTGATCCATTAAAGTGCAGCAGTATATTGAAGCCTTTACCGTGCAAGGCTGATACGATCGCTTCACCAATACGTTTGGCACCGCCGGTTACCAGTGCCCATTTGTTCTTTGTCATCTAAGTTGCTCATTATCTTTTGAGCACAATCTTGGATGACTTTCCTCTGTATAGCAATAGGTTGCGATAGCATAGCAATAGGTTGCGATAGCATAGCAATAGGTTGCGATAGCATAGCAAGTGCTTGGGCAATAGCAGGCCTATAGTGCAGTTGAAGCCCAAGGCAACTGACGTCATCGGCTTCAACCGTTATCAGTTTTGGCTGGCGAGCAGCTCCTGATCGCCGCCTTGCTGCGGCAGCTCGGCATGTAGTGCCTTGAGCTGCTGGTCGAGTTCAATAGCGATCTCACTTTCCAGTTGGCTTACATCCAGGCTAATAGTCGATGTTTGCAGTTCGATACCTTTGGTTTCGAAAGCCTGCACTTGAGTTTGCTGCGTAGCAGTTTCTAGCATAGACGCGCCGCGAGTGCCGTCATTAGGGTACAAAGGCTGATAGAAGAGTGCGGTCAATAATATAAGCTTCATCATGGTCGGGCTCCTTAGCGAATTAGCCATAACGATATGGCGGCTAGAGTAGGGGCCGTCCATGACTTTTCGATGACATCCAGATGGACAATTGGTGACAGATTTAACGACCTGTAGCCGGCTAGTCAGATTCGCGCCTATTTTTTTTAAGGCGAAGCGGCGGCCTTAAACCTTGCGATTTGCCCGATGCGGCCCTAGAATGTCAGGCCTGCGCTGAAGTAGATCAAAACTCCGGTAATGTTTTGCGCTTCAGTTGCTTAAATTTTTCTCAATATGACCAAGTGGCCCTACGTAGGGGTCACCACTGGATAAGGATTATACATGCCTGTAATTACACTTCCCGATGGCAGCAAGCGCGAGTTTGCTAACGCCGTTTCTACCCTAGATGTCGCCGCGGACATAGGTCCTGGTCTCGCAAAAGCCTGTATCGCAGGTCGCGTCAATGGCGAGCTGAAAGATGCTTGTGACTTGATTGAGACAGATGCCGATCTCGCTATCATCACCGCAAAAGACGATGAAGGGGTAGAGATCTTACGTCACTCTTGTGCTCACCTATTGGGTCACGCCATTAAGCAGATGTGGCCTGAAACCAAGATGGCCATCGGCCCGGTGATCGATAACGGTTTCTACTATGACGTGGATCTTGATCATAAGCTGACCGAGGAAGATGTAGCCGAGCTAGAAAAGCGTATGCTGGCACTGGCTAAGACAAACTATGATGTGGTGAAGCGCGTCGTCAGCTGGCAAGAAGCCCGTGACACTTTCGAGTCACGCGGCGAAAGCTACAAGATGGCAATCTTAGATGAGAACATCAGCAAAGACGACCAGCCTGCGCTCTATCATCACGAAGAATATACCGACATGTGTCGTGGCCCCCATGTGCCTAACATGAAGTTCTGTCACCACTTCAAACTGATGAGTGTTGCTGGTGCCTACTGGCGCGGTAACTCAGACAACAAGATGCTGCAGCGTATCTATGGTACCGCTTGGGCAGACAAGAAGGCCCTTAAGGCGCATCTGACTCGCCTCGAAGAAGCGGCCAAGCGCGACCATCGTAAAATAGGTAAGCAGCTTGACCTGTACCATATGCAGGAAGAAGCCCCTGGCATGGTGTTCTGGCACAACGACGGTTGGAGCCTGTTCCTCGAGCTTGAAAGATTCATTCGTCAGAAGCTGGGTCAGTACACCTATCAGGAGGTGAAAGGCCCCTTGATGATGGACCGTGTATTGTGGGAGCGCAGTGGTCATTGGGATAAGTATTCCGAAGCCATGTTCACTACTCACTCTGAAAACCGTGAGTACGCGGTGAAGCCGATGAACTGTCCGGGTCACGTGCAGATCTTTAATCAAGGCCTCAAGTCATATCGCGATCTACCACTGCGTATGGCCGAGTTTGGTTGTTGCCACCGTAACGAGCCGTCGGGCTCTCTTCACGGCTTGATGCGTGTTCGTGGCTTTACCCAAGATGACGCGCACATCTTCTGTACCGAAGAGCAGGTACAGCAAGAGGTGAGTGGCTGTATCAAGATGGTCTACGACACCTATGCGACCTTTGGTTTCCACGATATCGTGGTGAAACTCTCTACTCGCCCAGAGAAGCGTATCGGTGACGATGCCATGTGGGACAGGGCAGAGCAGGCGCTGATGGATGCACTAAAAGCCAACGACATCGAGTATGAGATCCTACCGGGCGAAGGTGCCTTCTATGGTCCTAAGATCGAATTTACGCTCCATGACTGCTTAGACAGGGCATGGCAGTGCGGTACAGTGCAGCTCGACTACGCCTTGCCTGGACGTCTAGGCGCGACTTATGTTGCAGAAGATAACAGCCGCCAAACGCCTGTGATGATCCACCGTGCGATTCTAGGCTCTCTGGAGCGTTTCCTAGGGATCCTGATCGAGGAATACGCAGGTAAGTTCCCAACCTGGTTGGCGCCGGTTCAAGCCGTTGTGATGAATATTACTGACAAACAGTCTGAATATGTTGACGAAGTGGTCAAATTATTTAAAGATCAGGGAATTCGTGCCTCGAAAGACTTGAGGAATGAAAAGATTGGCTTTAAAATACGCGAACACACCCTAAGGCGTGTTCCCTATCTATTGGTCGTGGGCGATCAAGAGATGGAAAATAGGGAAGTCGCGGTGCGAACCAGAGATGGTGTTGACCTAGGTAAGATCAAAATCGATCAATTTGCTGCCATGGTTAAAGAACAGATTTCGCTCCGTAGTCTAAATTTGTTGGAGGAATAGGTCATAAAGATCAAGAAAACAGACGTGCGTAAAGCAGCGGCGAATAGAATTAACGAACTCATTGTTGGCGTATCAGAAGTACGCCTCAATGGATTAGACGGTGAAACTATCGGCATTGTGAGTCTTCGTGAAGCGCAAGAACTTGCAGATGAAGCGGGCGTAGATCTCGTAGAGATCAGCCCAAACGCTGAGCCGCCTGTATGTCGCATAATGGACTACGGAAAGTATCTTTTTGACAAGGCTAAGGCCCAAAAAGAGCAAAAGAAGAAGCAGAAACAGATACAGGTGAAGGAAATAAAATTCCGTCCCGGTACTGACGAAAACGACTATCAGGTAAAACTACGCAACCTGAAGCGTTTTCTAGAAGACGGCGACAAGGCGAAAGTTACGCTGCGTTTCCGTGGTCGCGAGATGGCTCACCAGAGTCTTGGTATGAATCTTTTGAATCGTATTAAAGACGACCTGGCTGAGATAGCAGTTGTGGAGGCTTTTCCAAAAATGGAAGGTCGCCAGGCTGTGATGGTGCTCGCGCCGAAAAAGAAATAGTAAGGCAAATTTAAAAGTAGCAGAGACCTCTCTGAGGGCCTCTGCTCGCCTTGCGTTTTATTAATTTCCCAATGCGGAGTTTTAGCAATGCCTAAAATGAAAACAGACAAGGGTGTACAAAAGCGTTTTAAGAAAACCGCTAACGGTTTTAAGCGCAAGCAAGCCCATTTACGTCATATTTTGACCAAGAAGAGCACTAAGCGTAAACGTCACTTACGTGCTAAATGTTTAGTTGCGAAGTCTGATGTGCCAGCAATTGCACGTCAACTACCATACGCTTAATTAGAGGAGTAAAGAACAATGCCTAGAGTTAAGCGTGGTGTAACCGCTCGTGCTCGTCACAAGAAAGTATTAAAACTAGCTAAAGGTTATTACGGAGCTCGCTCACGTACTTACCGTGTTGCTAAGCAAGCAGTAACCAAAGCTGGCCAATATGCTTACCGTGACCGTCGTCAGAAGAAACGTCAATTCCGTCAACTGTGGATTGCACGTATCAACGCGGCTTCTCGTCAAAATGGTCTGTCTTACAGCCGTTTCATCAACGGTCTGAAAAAGGCGTCTATCGAAATCGATCGTAAGATTTTGGCAGACATCGCTGTATTCGACAAAGTGGTTTTCGCCACTCTAGTTGAAAAGGCAAAAGAAGCTCTAGCTAAGTAATTAGTGAGCTTTGCTTTGAAAGGGACCCCAGGGTCCCTTTTTTTGTGCCCGATCACCGCAAATTTATTTGGCTGAACTTATACCAATCGTAGTTAATAACTGGTCATTCTAGCTTGTTTAAACGTCCAATAACGGTGTTATCATTTTTGATTTTAGAATAACTACTTATCAAAAACTCTGCCTTGTTCTCGAACGTTTTTCCCGTGCTATTTCTGAGTACTTATCTACCGTGATTGGTATTAAAGACAAAAAAAAGCAGGCACTCGGCCTGCTTTCTTATTAAGCGTAACGCTACTGTGCGTCTAAGAAACGCTCTGCGTCCAGGGCAGCCATACAGCCGGTGCCAGCAGAGGTGATCGCCTGACGGTAATGTTGGTCCATCACGTCGCCTGCGGCGAATACTCCAGGAATGCTGGTTTGGGTAGCGTTACCGCCAAGACCGCTCTGCACCTTGATGTAGCCGTTGTTCATCTCTAGCTGACCTTCAAACATCTGAGTGTTTGGCTTGTGGCCGATGGCAACGAATACACCCATGACATCAAACTCTGTGATGGCGCCATCTTTGGTGCTCTTGATCTTCACACCGGTCACACCCATGTTGTCGCCAACGACTTCGTCTAGTGTGCTGTCGAGATGCAGTACTATGTTGCCGTTCGCAACCTTGTCCATCAGGCGTTTGGTCAGGATCTTCTCTGAGCGGAAGCTGTCACGGCGATGGATAAGGTGAACCTCTGATGCGATGTTGCTCAGGTAAAGTGCTTCTTCAACTGCAGTGTTACCACCACCGATCACCGCAACCTTTTGGTTACGGTAGAAGAAACCATCACAGGTGGCACAGGCCGAAACACCTTTACCCTTGAAGGCTTCTTCCGACTCAAGACCTAAGTACATGGCCGAAGCACCGGTAGAGATGATTAACGCATCACAAGTGTATTCGCCGCTGTCGCCTTTTAGTTGGAAAGGGCGCTCTTGCAGGTTAACTTCGTTGATGTGGTCGAAGATGATCTCAGTCTCGAATTTTTCGGCATGCTTTTGCATACGCTCCATCAAAGCTGGACCGGTTAGATCGTCGGCGTCGCCTGGCCAGTTTTCAACTTCGGTCGTGGTCGTTAGCTGACCACCTTGCTGCATACCTGTGATCAATACAGGCTTTAGGTTTGCTCTGGCAGCATAAACAGCGGCGGTGTACCCAGCAGGGCCCGAACCCAAAATTAATAAGTTACAGTGTCTAGCTTGGCTCATCTTTTTCTCCGTGCCTTTAGCGAATTGCAGCGATTGTAGGGAATTTCCCCTAAGGGGTAAAGGCAATCTTTTAGATTGTTCTAATCGAAAAAGGGAGCCATTGGCTCCCTTTGTTTACACTCTTTACTTGATTAAGCGAGTAGTACGCTTGGATCAACAAACTCGAAGTTCAGGGCTTCGGCAACTTCTTTACAGGTTACCTTACCATGCATTACGTTCAAGCCGTTTAGCAGGTGCTTGTCTTGTCGCAGTGCTTCGCGGTAACCCATGTCGGCCAACTTGATGATGTAAGGCAGGGTCGCGTTGTTCAGCGCGAAGGTAGAAGTACGAGCCACTGCACCTGGCATGTTAGCCACACAGTAATGTACTACTTCATCAACGATATAAGTTGGGTCTTGGTGAGTCGTAGCATGAGAAGTCTCAACACAACCACCTTGGTCGATGGCGACGTCAACGATAGCGCTGCCTGGCTTCATACGCTTGATGTGATCTTTGGTTACTAGCTTAGGTGCTGCAGCACCAGGAACCAGTACGCCACCGATCACTAGGTCGGCTTCCAGTACGTGCTTTTCGATAGCGTCGGCAGTCGAGTAGATCGCCTTAACGCGGTTGTCGAACTGAGCGTTCAGACGACGCAGCGCATCGATGCTGCGATCTAGGATAACCACGTCTGCGCCCAGACCTACGGCCATCTGCGCTGCGTTGGTACCAACCATACCGCCGCCGATGATAACGACTTTAGCTGGCTCAACACCAGGTACGCCGCCAAGTAGCATGCCGCGGCCACCCATTGATTTTTCCAGTGCCATGGCACCAGCCTGGATAGACATACGACCGGCAACTTCAGACATTGGCGCCAGTAGCGGAAGGCCGCCACGGGCATCGGTTACTGTTTCATAGGCGATACAGACGGCACCGCTCTTAATAAGATCTTCAGTTTGTGGCAGATCGGGAGCAAGATGAAGATAAGTGAACAGCAACTGATCTTCACGCAACATGGCACGCTCGACCGCTTGAGGTTCTTTTACCTTAACGATCATTTCTGCTTTCGCAAAAACTTCAGCTGCAGTGTCTAAGATTGACGCGCCTACATCGACATAGTCTTGGTCGCTAAAACCGATCCCAACACCTGCATTCTTCTCTACAAATACTTCATGACCTTTTAGGGTCAATTCGCGGACACTTGACGGCACCATACCAACACGATATTCGTGGTTTTTGATTTCTTTAGGTACACCAATTATCATCTTCGAGCCTCAAATTGAATAAAAACCCATTTATTCTGGGTTGAATTGTTATTTTATAGGTCCTGAACGTGATTGTTTCAGGGAAATCTAGTATAGTATCACTTCGGCAGTTAATGCTGCTGAACTTTTGACATACGTAGCAGTAAATGTTGTTTTAGTGATAAAGCAAGGTTAAAAATATGGTTAATAATAAAAAGAGTCCTATAAAAGACTTAGATCGGATCGATCGTAACATCCTTAACGAGTTGCAAATCGACGGCCGCATTTCCAATGTGGAGTTGTCAAAGCGTGTAGGGCTGAGCCCCACTCCCTGTTTAGAGAGAGTTAAAAGACTCGAAAAGCAAGGTTACATCAATGGATATACTGCGCTAGTAAATCCCCATTATCTTGGGGCTTCATTACTTGTGTTCGTAGAAATCACGTTAAATCGCGATACTGCAGAAGTATTTGATAAGTTTAATCGTGCCGTACAGCTGCTCGATGATATTCAAGAATGTCATCTGGTTTCTGGCGACTTCGACTATTTATTGAAAACCCGTGTTTCTGACATGTCTGCCTATCGTCGCTTGTTAGGTGAAACTCTACTTAAGTTGCCCGCTGTTTCTGATACTCGTACCTACGTTGTGATGGAAGAAGTCAAGCAGACCAATAGAGTTGCAATCAATGTAACGCTTGAGTCTTAAAAACGATTTATGTCGTAAAAAAGGAGCCATAAAGGCTCCTTTTTTTTCACCTCGAATAGTTTTTCACCAATGAAGGCCTTTTGCCTTGCTATTGTGCTGTATAGGCAGGTAAAACGCTGCATAGCACGAATTATTTTGATATCTTAGGCTCACCTTTTCGTTTTTGCTTTGTGGGTTGTCTTTTGTCTAAGGGAAATAGTGTCAAAACACTCAGCGGTCTGCAGCGTCTGCTTGAAGGCGGACTCATCCTCTGCTGCATGGTCGCCACCTATATTCTGCTTGCACTGAGCAGCTTTCATTCGTCTGATCCTGGATGGAGTCAGTCTAATTTCGAAGGTGAGATTAAAAACGTTACCGGCGCCGTGGGAGCATGGCTTGCCGATGTGCTTTTCTATTTCTTTGGTTACACCGCCTACCTTATTCCTATCATAGTGGCGGTGACCGGTTGGCTGTTGTTCAAACGTATTCACCGCCTGTTGGAGATCGATTATTTTTCGGTAGGGCTAAGGCTGATTGGTTTCTTGTTGATCACCTTCAGCCTTGCGTCCCTTGCCAGCATGAATGCCAATGACATCTACGAGTTCTCGGCTGGCGGCGTCTCCGGTGATGTGATCGCCGATGCCATGTTGCCTTATTTCAATCAACTGGGCACCACCTTGCTGCTGCTCTGTTTCGTCGGCGCCGGCTTTACCTTGCTGACCGGCATCAGCTGGCTAACCGTGGTCGAGGTGGTTGGTTTTGCCACCATCTGGTGTTTGAAGCAGCTTAAACATGTTCCCGAGAAATTCTCGAGTGCGCCCGAAACCGATGATACCAAGGGGTTCATGTCGGTATTTGACCGATATAAGGAGTCTCGTCGTCAAAAGGCTTTGGCTAAGGCCGAAGAAGAGGTCTATGAAGAAGAACAGGATGATTACGATGATGAATATGATGAAGATGAGGCTCAAGAAACTTCTTCTCGCGGCCGGGTTAAGGAGCCAAGCTTTAGCCTGCCAACGGCAAAACCCGCTGCCGAGGTAGAAGCGCAAGAGACTGCTCTGAGCTTCTCTGCTCAGGATGATGAAGTCTCGATAGATTTCGATACCAAGCATTCAACTGGCGCCGTACTGCCCAAGAAACTGCCTAAAAATCAGAAGGTCGAGCAGGCAAAGATTGTCGATGGCATAGTCGTGCTGCCGGGTGGGGAAGAGGCTCAGCCGAAGAAGCCTGTTACGCCGCTGCCGGATATCTCACTGCTTGATGTACCAAATCGTAAGACAAACCCAATCAGTCAGGAAGAGCTGGATCAGGTGGCGCGTCTGGTCGAGGTCAAACTTGCCGACTTTAACATTGTGGCCAAGGTGGTAGGGGTCTTCCCTGGTCCAGTGGTGACCCGTTTCGAGCTTGAGCTCGCGCCAGGCGTCAAAGCGTCTAAGATCACTAACCTGTCGAAAGACCTCGCGCGCTCGCTGCTAGCCGAGAGCGTTCGTGTGGTCGAGGTGATCCCGGGTAAGGCCTATGTGGGTCTGGAGATCCCTAACAAGTTCCGCGAAACCGTGTTTATGCGTGACGTGCTGGGCAGCGAAGCCTTTGAGCATAGCAAGTCTCATCTTAGCATGGTGCTGGGGCAGGATATCTCGGGCGAGCCTGTGGTGGTGGATCTCGGTAAGATGCCACACCTTCTGGTGGCCGGTACCACAGGTTCGGGTAAGTCTGTGGGGGTCAACGTGATGATCACCAGCTTGCTCTACAAGTCTGGGCCGGATGATGTACGCTTCATCATGATCGATCCTAAGATGCTGGAGCTTTCTGTGTATGAAGGTATTCCGCATCTACTCTGTGAGGTGGTCACCGACATGAAGGAAGCGGCCAACTCCCTGCGCTGGTGTGTAGGCGAGATGGAGCGTCGTTATAAGTTGATGTCGGCCTTAGGGGTGCGTAACCTCAAGGGCTATAACGCCAAGATCAAGGAAGCTAAGGAGCGCGGTGAGGTGATCACAGATCCGCTGTGGCGCTCACAAGACAGCATGGAAGAGCAGGCGCCTGAGCTAGATAAACTGCCGTCTATCGTGGTGATCGTCGATGAATTTGCCGACATGATGATGATCGTCGGTAAGAAGGTGGAAGAGTTGATCGCCCGCATCGCCCAGAAGGCCCGCGCCGCCGGTATCCACCTTATTTTGGCTACCCAGCGTCCATCGGTCGATGTGATCACGGGCCTGATTAAAGCCAACATCCCAACCCGTATGGCGTTTCAGGTGTCATCTCGTATCGATTCGCGCACCATCTTAGATCAGCAAGGCGCTGAAACCCTGCTGGGTATGGGTGACATGCTCTATCTGCCGCCGGGGACCAGTGTGCCAATCCGCGTTCACGGCGCCTTTATCGATGACCATGAAGTCCATGCTGTGGTGGCCGACTGGCACAGTCGCGGCAAGCCGCAATATATCGATGAGATCTTGCAGGGCTCGGCAGAAGGGGAGCAGGTGCTGCTGCCGGGTGAAGCCGCGGAGAATGATGAAGAGATGGACTCTCTCTACGATGAGGCGGTGGCCTTTGTTACCGAGACCCGTCGAGGTTCTATCTCCAGCGTGCAGCGTAAGTTTAAGATTGGCTATAACCGCGCCGCTCGCATCATAGAACAGATGGAGATGCAGGGCGTCGTCAGCGCTCAAGGCCATAACGGTAACCGTGAGGTGCTAGCGCCTCCGCCGCCGAAAGATTATTAAGCTCTCGTTAATATTTCTCGTGACAAACTCGTGGGACACTCTCTGATAAAACGTAGAGAGTTATAAGTCAGGACTTTAAACTCCTGAGTTTATGGGGACAGTAACCCGCGTGAATAGCGAGCGCTTTTACATGAAAGGAATTGAAATGCTAAAACCCTTATCTCAATTAGTCTGTGCCTTGCCTCTAGTCGTGGCGGTATCGAGTTACGCCGATGATTCGGCAGCCCTAAAGGATAAGCTTGCCAAGCTGGATAACCTTAAGGCAAATTTTAGCCAGCAGGTAACCGACGTTAACAATAAGGTGATCCAGCAGGGCTCGGGCACCTTCGCCCTGGCGGTACCTAACCAGTTTTATTGGCATCTGACCCAGCCGGAGGAGTCGCTTATCGTTGCCGATGGCCGCGACGTGTGGATCTACAATCCCTTCGCCGAAGAGGTATCCGTGTTAGATTTCAATCAGGCCATCGATGCCTCGCCGATCGCACTTTTGGTACATCGCGACGAAGCGACCTGGCAGGCCTATAAGGTAAAGCGTCAGGACGATTGTTATCAGATCACCCCAAAGTCCGTCGATGCTAGCGTGACCGGCGTTGAGGTCTGCTTTAAGGATGAGCAACTCGAGGTGATGAAGCTGACAGATCAGCAGGGGAACCTCAGCGTCTTCAATCTGTCAGCCCAGGCGCCTTTGAAAGACGCCGATGCTAACCTGTTTCAGTTTACCGTCCCCGAAGGCGTCGATATTGACGATCAGCGCCTCAAGGCATTGGATTAAGTCTTTGAATTAGCCATTAGAATAAGCCATTTGAATAAGTCATTAGAAAAGGCCATTTGTGTCTAGCTTAAGTTTCGATTTCGCGCCAGACTTCCGCCCGCTTGCCGCAAGAATGCGGCCGGAAACCCTGTCGCAATATATAGGGCAAGATCATCTGTTAGGTGAGGGTAAGCCGCTGCGTCAGGCCCTCGAAGCTGGCAGGGCTCACTCCATGATGTTCTGGGGCCCCCCTGGAACCGGCAAGACCACACTCGCCGAGTTGGTTGCCCATTATGCCAATGCTCATGTCGAGCGCATCTCTGCGGTCACCTCAGGCGTGAAAGAGATCCGCGCCGCCATCGAGCACGCCAAGAGTGTGGCCCAATCGCGCGGGCAGCGCACCTTGCTGTTTGTCGATGAGGTGCACAGGTTCAACAAGAGCCAGCAAGATGCCTTCTTGCCCTTTATCGAAGATGGCACTGTGATTTTTATCGGTGCCACCACGGAAAACCCCTCGTTTGAGATCAATAACGCATTGTTATCCCGCGCCAGGGTCTACCTGATCAAGCGATTACAAGACGCTGAGATCATCAAGATAGTCCGTCAGGCGCTGGAAGATGGGGAGCGTGGTCTGGGTAAGCGTCAGCTTAAGATGCCTAATGAAGTGGCGGGCAAACTCGCTAGCCTCTGTGATGGTGATGCCCGTAAGGCCCTTAATCTTATCGAATTGATGAGCGACATGCTGCCGGATGGCGGCGAGTTTAATGCTCAGATGCTCATCGAGGTGGCCGGGCAACAGCTCGCCGGATTCGATAAGAATGGCGATCAATATTACGACCTTATCTCTGCGGTGCATAAGTCGATTCGGGGCTCGGCGCCGGATGCGGCGCTCTACTGGTATTGCCGCATGCTCGAAGGGGGCTGCGATCCGCTGTACGTTGCCCGTCGCCTGCTGGCCATCGCCTCGGAAGATATAGGTAACGCCGATCCTGTCGCCATGTCGGTGGCGGTCAATGCCTGGGAATGTTTCCATCGGGTGGGACCGGCCGAAGGGGAGCGTGCTATCGCCCAGGCCGTTGTCTATCTCGCCTGCGCGCCCAAGAGTAACGCCGTCTATACCGCCTTCAAGGCGGCGCGCGAGCTGGCGCGGGAGACCGGCAGTCAACCTGTGCCGAACCATCTGCGTAATGCGCCGACTCAGTTGATGGCCGATATCGGCCTTGGCGAGGGGTATCGCTACGCCCATGATGAGCCCAATCATTATGCCAGCGGTGAGTGTTATTTCCCCGAGCCGCTAGCTGGCACCCAGTTCTACTACCCTAGCGAGCATGGGTTCGAGAAACGTATCAAGACCAAGCTGGCCACCTTGGCCGAGATGGACAGGGCAAGTGAGGTGAAACGCTATGAATAATCTCATTTTTGTGGCCCTGGGTGGTTCCATCGGCGCGGTATTTCGTTATCTTATTTCAATATTCATGATTCAGGTGTTTGGCTCTTCTTTTCCTTTTGGTACACTCATGGTCAATGTGATCGGCTCCTTCCTGATGGGCGTGATCTATGCCCTAGGTGAAGCGAGTCAGGTTAGTCCTGAAATCAAAGCATTAGTAGGTGTTGGGTTATTAGGAGCACTTACGACGTTTTCAACTTTTTCGAACGAAACCCTGTTATTGATGCAGCAGGGCGCCTGGTTGAAAGCATTTACAAATATCGCTCTGAACCTATGTCTATGTTTATTCATGGTTTACTTAGGACAGCAGTTGGTTTTTTCTCGCATTTAACTATTAAGAAACTAAAAACATGTTAGATCCCAAATTTTTACGTACTGAATTAGAAGCGACCGCCGAGCGTCTCGCCACCCGTGGTTTTATCCTGGATGTGGATCGTCTCAGCAAGTTAGAGGAAAAGCGTAAGTCACTACAGGTGGCGACAGAAGAGCTGCAAGCGTCCCGTAATGCGATCTCCAAGTCTATCGGTCAGGCTAAGGCAAAGGGCGAAGATGTTGCGCCTATCATGGCTAAGGTCGGCGATCTTGGCGCCGAGCTTAGCAGTAAAGAAGCCGAGTTAAAGCAGCTGCTTGAAGAGTTGAATGCTATCGCCATGAGCGTGCCTAACCTGCCGGACGAGTCGGCGCCTATTGGTGCGGACGAAAACGACAACGTCGAGATCCGTCGCTGGGGTGAGCCTAAGCAGTTTGATTTCGAAGTGAAAGATCATGTGGATCTGGGTGAGCAACACGCAGGCCTTGATTTCAAGAGCGCCGTTAAGATCACTGGTTCTCGTTTCATCGTGATGAAAGGGCAGATCGCCCGCATGCACCGTGCGCTAACCCAGTTCATGCTGGATCTGCACACAACAGAGCATGGTTACACTGAAACCTATGTGCCTCTACTGGTTAACGAAGATAGCTTGCTTGGTACCGGTCAGCTGCCTAAGTTTGGTGAAGATCTGTTCCACACCAAGCCTGCGACCGAAGAAGGTCAGGGCCTAAGCCTGATCCCGACCGCTGAGGTGCCGCTGACTAACCTGGCTCGCGATACCATTATCGATGAAGATGAGCTGCCGATTAAGATGACGGCTCATACGGCTTGTTTCCGAAGCGAAGCCGGTTCATACGGCCGTGATACTCGTGGTCTTATTCGTCAGCACCAGTTCGACAAGGTAGAGTTGGTTCAGCTGGTGAAGCCTGAAGAATCTATGGCCGCGCTCGAGAGCCTGACTCAGCACGCCGAAACCGTGCTGCAACGCCTGGGTCTGCCATATCGCACCGTAGTGCTCTGTACCGGTGACATGGGCTTTGGCGCGGCGAAGACCTTCGATATCGAAGTCTGGCTGCCGGCGCAGAACACCTACCGCGAGATCTCATCTTGCAGCAACATGCAAGATTTCCAGGCCCGTCGCATGCAAGCGCGCTACAAGGCCAAATCTGCCAAGAAGCCGGCATTGCTGCACACACTGAACGGTTCAGGTCTTGCAGTCGGCCGTACCTTAGTGGCTGTGCTGGAAAACTATCAGAATGCCGATGGTTCAATCACAGTACCCGAGGCGCTACGTCCATACATGGGCGGCCTGACTCAAATAGGCTAACGCGATAAAGAGATAGTGTGAAACATGGATAACGGTGGGCGCTATTTTCAGTGGCTGACCTATGTCGTCATTATCTGTATCTTCGTCGCAGTAATGTTAGCAACATTTGGGAAAGCGATTATGTTAGTGATGAAAAATCTCTAACCACAAAAAAACCTTCGCAATCGCGAAGGTTTTTTATTATCTAAATACAATTAATTAGACGGTCATTGACGGCTTAAAGTTTAGATACACTTGGCTGGCTTGGGTAGCCCAGCTATCTTTGTCGCCTGTTTGGCCGGGCCGAGGGGGAAGAGGGTATAGAGATACTTGGAATTGCCCTTTTCGGCGCCGAGCTTCTGGCCTATGGCCTTGACCAACACACGAATGGCCGGGCTTGTCTTAAATTCCATGTAGAAATCGCGTACAAAATGCACCACTTCCCAATGCGCTGGCGTTAGAGTTATCTCTTCTTCGGTGGCGATAAGTACTGCCAGTTGTTCATTCCAGTCACTGACATTTTTCAAATAGCCCTGCGGATCCGTGGGGATCTGACTATCGCCATACATAATAAAATTTACCAAGTGATCACCTTAGCGTGAGTTAATGTGTAGTGGACAAATTCAGCCTGACTAAGTTGCTTATATTGGCCCAAGCGAGATTGTAAGCCTCTGGCGACCAGATCTTGCTCAAGCAGGCAGATCTGGGTATCAGCCAAGGCATGTTGCCATTTTTGTAGCAGCAGAGCGTTTACGCCATCGCCGAGCAACAAGAGGGTGTCTTGGGGCTGAATGTAGCGAAGGCAGGTGGCAAGGGCGTTATCTTGAGTCGCCGAGTATTGAACGATATGTAGTATCATCAGTAGACAAAGACCTCATCGGCTTGGGTTAGCAGCTCACCTATATCGACTGGGTTTTTGACCTCCAGCGGGATGGCCAGGGCCGATTCATCCAGTTGATAGTCTGCCAGACTCTGCCGACAGGCATAGACGCTCTCGATATCATACAAAGGGAGCGCCTTGAAGGCTGCCAGGAAATCTTTGGCCCCTATGGCTTCCGGCGTCTGTTGTGGCAAAAGATTAAGTACGCCTTCATCGACGAAGATGAGGCTGACCTCTTGCTCGAAACTGGCGCTGAGCAGCGCAAAATCCAGTCCTTCCCGACCTTTGGCACTGCCATGGGGCGCGTGTCTGAAGATAATGGTGATCTTTTTCATCATTTTTCCAAAAAGCGAATGCTTAACATCTGGCGTTTAAAAACAGATCACGCGATCGGCTTGCTCTATACCGGTCACGAGTTCGCCAAGGCCGCCCATCTGAAAGGGGGGCTCGAGATTCCAGTGCTGCAATTGGTTTTCAGCCGATTCGGCCGCAGACAACACGCCACGACGCAGCGCCGCCGATACGCAATTGACCAGGGGCACCTGATGTGTCTGTCCTAGATCTCGCCAGGCCTGGTAGAGGGCAAATTCATCGGAGGCGGGGGACTGCAGATGATTGGTCGACAATACGCCGTCTTGATAGAAGAAGACCTTGACCACTTGATGGCCGGCGTCGATAGCCGCCTTAGTAAATTGCAGCGCCTGATAGCTGCTACCCTGGCCGTAACCAGCCTGATTGACTTGAATGATGAGCTTACTCATTAACCCTAACTTAATATTGCGCCGTAATAGCTCGGCTTTGAGCCGCTATTCTATCTGTTTTTTAAATCGATCCCAAATGCCTGGTGGATAAGGAGGGAGTTTTACCCAAGTGAAAGACCAATTAGTCATAGAAACGGGCATAAAAAAAGCCCGCCGATGAGGGCGGGCTTTCTAAGCTTAGCTTGCTTAATCGTCACTGCCTGCACCCAGCAGGTGCAAAATAGAGATAAACAGGTTGAGGAAGTCCAAGTACAGCGACACGGTAGCGCGTATGTAGTTGGTCTCTCCTCCGTTGACGATGCGGCTGGTGTCGAACAGGATAAAGCCTGTCATCAACAGGGCGATACCCGCGTTGAGGGCCATGAACACCGCGCCGCTACCGATGAAGATGTTGGCGATGCCTGCAACGATGGCAATGACTAGACCAGCCAGCAGGAAGCCACGCATGAAAGAGAAGTCTTTCTTAGTGGTGATGGCATAGCCGCTCAGGGTTACAAACACCACTGCGGTTAGGCCTAAGGCCTGCATGATCAGCTGAGGACCGTTGGCCATGCCGGCATAATGATTAAGCATGTAGCCAAGCGAGGCACCTTCCATTCCGGTAAAGGCGAATACCCAAAACAGACCCGCGGCCGACTCGGCTTTTCTCAGGGTGACAAACAACAAAATGAAACCACCGATCGACAGACCGATAGACATGAGAGGACTGATTTGCAACACCATTGCCAATCCTGCACAGAGCGCGGAGAAGCCCAGTGTCATTGAGAGCAGCAGATAGGTATTTTTAAGCAGCTTATTCACTTCTTGTGTCGAAGCATGGCTTGCATATAGTGTTTCTTGCGTCATCTTTATCTCCAGTGACTATCACTAACTTGATGGTTTATTTGAGTCAAATCGGTTGCAAGAGTTCCATTTCATGAACCGGATTTAACTTGTTTTGCAAGGCTATTATCATAACCGAGCCAAGGGGAGGGCGAAAGCCCATCTGCTCGATAAGCGGTTAATTAAGCCAGTAAATTTAATGGGACAAATTTAATGTGATCAGTTAAACCAGTCTCGCTGCAGCTTTTCACTATCACCAAGATAATCCAGCACCCAAGCCATGGCGGGGGACATGTTGGCGTCGTTCCAGGCCAAGCAACAGGGGCTTGGTGCCTTAGGACGCTCCAACTCTTTTTCTATCAGCGCGCCGGCTTGCACAAAGGGGGTGGCGAAGTGCTTGGGCATGTAACCTATGCCCAGGCCTTCGCGGAAACAGTTGATGGCGCGGATCCAGTCTGGTACGACTAAGCGGCGCTGATTGTCTAATAGCCAAGTCATGCGTTTTGGGATCTCGCGAGAGGTGTCTTCCAGGCAGATAGAGGGGTAGCTACGTAGCTCATCGTCTAGCAGGGGCCTATCTATTGCGGCCAGGGGGTGATGCTTACTCACCAGGAAGGTCCATTCGATATCGCCCATATCCTTAAAGCGATAATCACCGCCCACAGGAATCGCGGTGGTGGCACCGATGGCGATGTCGCTGCGACCGGTGGCGATCGCTTCCCAGACGCCGTTAAAGACTTCGATGCGTATGATCAGCTCGACATTGTCGAAATGGCGATAGAAATCGGCGATCAGGTTACTGATCTTATCGGCGCGCACTATGTTATCCAGGGCGATTGAGAGTGTGGGTTGCCAGCCGTTGGCCACGCGTTTGGTGTCTTCTTTTAGCGACGCCAAATGGGTAAGCATGGAGCGCACCTGCTTGACGAAATGTTCGCCTGCCGGGGTGAGGCTCACGCTTCTATGGTGGCGCTCAAACAACACGACCCCCAAATCTTCCTCAACCTGCTTCACGGCATAACTCACGGCAGAGGGCACCTTGTGTAACTTGTTGGCCGCCGCGGTAAAACTTCCGACTCGGGCCACCATATCAATTAATTGCATCGACTGTTCTGAAAGCATCTCGAATTTGCTCCTAAATTTGCCGTGAGAATATTTGAAGGCTGTAAGCAAAAATAAACGTTTCACAAGCAATTGGCAAGTCAATAGACTCACCGACTTCTTTGGTTAGTTAAAGTGAATCTTCTAATTTTATGAATAAAATCGCTAATTTTTCTTTTCTTATCTATCTAGCGCTACTTAGCATGTTGGGCTTTATTGCGACTGACATGTATTTACCTGCTTTCAAAGCAATTGAAACAAGTTTAGATGCCAGTGCTACTCAGGTCGCAAGCTCGCTGACTTTCTTCCTCGCCGGTCTGGCCTTGGGTCAGCTCTTGTATGGCCCCTTGGTACAGGCCGTAGGTAAACGTCTGAGTCTGGTATTGGGTCTCGTTCTGTTCGGCGCAGCCAGTCTGGTGATTGCCAATAGCGACTCAATTGCCATGTTTAATGTGGCGCGTTTCTTCCAAGCATTAGGTGCCTGTAGCGCTTCGGTGATCTGGCAGGCGATAGTGATAGATCGTTATAAGGCCAGCGAGGCGCAGCAGGTATTTAGTAACATCATGCCGCTCGTGGCCCTGTCGCCGGCCTTAGCGCCTATCCTGGGTGCCTATCTGCTGGAGTGGCAGCAGTGGCACAGCATCTTCTTCATCCTGGGCGGCTTAAGCCTGCTGCTTATCCTGGCGACCCTTGCCTGGGTCGAAAGCAAGGAAAGCCTTAATAGTAAGGCCGACGAGGCAATTAGCCAGCAAGGCAGTACAGACACACAAGTTCAAAAGAGTGTGCGCGAGAGCTATTTGGCCATGCTGGCCAGCCCCAGATATCTGGGCAACGTGCTGATATTTGGGGCCTGCTCCGCGGCTTTCTTCTCTTACCTAACCCTCTGGCCGATAGTGATGGAGCAACATGGGTATGAGGCTAAGGCGATCGGCTTGAGTTTTATTCCGCAGACCGTGATGTTTATTCTCGGGGGCTATCTGAGTAAGTTGTTTATTCGTCGCTTAGGCGCCGAGGTGACGCTTACCTGGGTCTTGTTGCTGTTCGGCGCTTGTGTTGCCGGTATCGCCCTGGTCACCCTGTGTTACCCATCGACCACTATCTGGCCTCTGTTGAGCATCTTCTCTGTGATGGCGGCGGCCAATGGCGCTTGTTATCCCATAGTGGTTAACTCTGCGCTGCAGGTGTTCAAGCAGGCATCGGCCAAGGCGGCGGGATTACAAAACTTCCTGCAGATCAGTATCGCCTTTGGTGCATCCTCTCTTGTGGCGTTATGGGCAAGCAGTGGTGAGAAGGCAATTGGTGTCGGAATAGTCGTCAGTGCCATAGGCGTATTAATTGGCTATCAGGTGAGAGGTTACGACAAGTGGCGAGCCGTGTTCGGCGCCATCTCTACACCAGATCCGGCTAAAATTGCGCTGCATCAGGAGGAAGATTCGACAAAGTGAGCGTAAGTTCGCCAAATGCGCTTTTTAGTCATATTTTCCCTTTACAAGTGAAATAGGGCGCTATATTATTCGCGGCGTTCGGAGAGATGGCAGAGTGGTCGAATGCACCGGTCTTGAAAACCGGCACGGGTTTATAGCCCGTCTAGGGTTCAAATCCCTATCTCTCCGCCATATTAAGAAAAAAGGCTTCCAGAAATGGAAGCCTTTTTTCGTTATGGACTCGATAAGCGCTAACTAGTTACTAGGTAAACGGAAGTAAATTGAACCCAGGCTTCCTAATACTTAAATCAGGCTATCTCTTCACCACATTAACAAGGCCCGCTAAGAAGCGGGCTTTGTGTTATCTAGCATATCGGAAATGAGCAATAACCGGGTTCCTAACGCTAATGCCTTTCAACAGAGTGTCCGGCTATCTTTCCTCCACATTAAGAGAAAAGGCTTCCAGTAATGTAGGCCTTTTTTCGTTCTGACAGGCAATTACCTAAATTCTGGCTATAGGAATTATTTGAACCCAGGGTTCCTAATGCTCACTTTTTGTTAGAGAACGCTGGCTATCTCTTCATCACATAAAGAATAACGCTTCCAGAAATCAAAGCCTTTTCTCCTTTCTTTGTTCATTTTTAGGGAATGTTTGAATCAAGGTGCCTAAGCTTTCTGGCGCTGGAGAAGAGTTTGGTTGTAAAAAAGCCCGCTGTTACGCGGGCTTTTCTGTTTTAGCGAGTGGCAATTAGACTATTGCTCTGAAACCACAGGCTGGTTCACCTTAACGCCGGTAATTCGGTTGTATATCCAACTAAACGCAGACTTGGTATCTTCGATTGCCACATAGAGACATGGAATGAGTACCAGAGTCACTATGGTGGCGAACAGTACGCCGAAGGCGAGCGATACCGCCATTGGGATCACCATTTGCGCCTGCATGCTGGTCTCGCTCATGATGGGCACCAGGCCAATAAAGGTGGTCAGCGAGGTGAGCAGAATTGCCCTAAAACGACGACAACCTGCCTCAATCACGGCAACCTTCATGCTGATACCGGCCAGTCGGGCGCGGTTGATGTAATCCACCATCACCAAGGAGTCATTCACCACCACCCCGGCGGCGGCAATGATGCCGAAGAGGGAGAGGGCGCTTAGGTCTATCCCAAGTAGCATGTGGCCAAGCACAGAGCCTATGATGCCAAAGGGGATCACCGACATGATCATCATGGGCTGCACATAGGACTTAAGCGGCACGGCCAACAGGCTGTAGATCACCAGCAGCGAGATGATGAAGTTACGCATCTGTGTATTGGCGCTGTCGATCTGCTCCTGAATGTTACCCGCCACCTCACTCTTCACCCTAGGATATTGACGCAGCAGCTCAGGGATAAAGTTATCACGAATGTCCTGGGCTAGCTTAAATGGCTCGGCCTGAGAGGCGTCCACCGAGGCCCAAACGTTGATGGTGCGATTGCCATTTTCACGCCGGATACCGCTGACCCCTTGTGTCACCTGGATCTCGGCGACCTCTGAGAGCGGGATCTCTGCGCCCTGTGGCGTGAGGATCATCACCTCGGTCACATGGGCGATGGAGTTACGCTGTTCCTCGGGATAGCGCAGCATCACCTTGATCTCCTCGCCGTTACGCAAAATACGCTGGGCCTCGAGACCGTAGAAGCTGGCGCTGACCTGAGAGGCGACATCGGCAAGGGTAAGGCCGACGCTGTTGGCCAGAGGCTTGAGGCTAAATTGCACTTCTTTGGCACTGGACTGGCGGCTGTCGTTGACGTCGCCAACGCCCTGCAGGCTGTTAAGCTTAGCCTTGAGCGCCTTCGCCGCGGCGATGAGTTGTGCCTCGTCTTTGCCTTCAAGACGGAAGCTGATGTCGCCATCGTCGCGGCCGCCACCGAAGAGGTTATCCTGAATATTGAAGGACTTCACCCCTGGGATCTGAGGCATGGCTGCACGCCAGCGTTCGGCGAGGGCAAAGGTATCTATGGGCCTTAGCTCTGGGGTCACCAGCTTAGTCATCACCTGGGCACGGGTTCGGCCCTGAAGATCGACCTGCATGTCGGCGATCATTCGTTGGCCAAACTCTTGTTCCAGCTGATCATCGACCTTATGTAGCGCTGCCTCGATCGCCAATGCCGCAGACAGGGTCGCTTGCTCTGATGAGTCCAGGTTCATCTCGACGCTGATACGTGGGAAATCATGGGGGATCTTAGGTTGTCCCACGTAGCGCAGGATCCCGCCGGAATAGAGGCCGGCGCACACCAGAATTAAGGAGATGAACAGGGCGATGATCATATATCTGTATTTCACCGACAATGTTAATGACGGCTTGTACAGACGATAGATCACAAACTGCAGTCCATTGTCCACCTTGGCCTGTAGATAGTTGACCCCGATACGCAGCAGGTTGATGGGATTCTTCGAGCCAGGCTTAACCTGGGTTTTATGTTTCATCTTGGCTAAGTGCGCCGGTAAGATGAGCTTAGACTCCACCAGCGAGAACAGCAGACACAAGATCACCACATAGCCGATTGACTGGCCGAAGGCCGAAGAGGGACCATCGTCCATGGTGATGGGCAGGAAGGCGGCAATGGTGGTCAACACGCCGAAGGTGGCGGGCATGGCTACTTTCTTCACGCCGCGGATCACATTGTCAATGCTCTGGCCTTTCTCTTCACATTCGGTATGGGCGCTCTCACCCATGACGATGGCATCGTCGACCACTATCCCCAGTACCAAGATGAAGGCAAACAGGCTGATCACGTTTATGGTGACATCTATCATGGCGGTCGGCATCAGCAGCAGCGTGCCTAAGAAGCAGACCGGCAGCCCCATCATCACCCAAAAGGCGAGGCGAACACGCAGGAAGAGGGCCAGCATGATAAACACCAAGATGGCGCCGCTCTTCATGCTGTCGAGCATAAGATCCAGACGGCCCTGCAGGTAATAGGTCATATCGACCCAGGTCTCCAGGTTCAATCCCTGGGGCAGTGAGGCCTGTTTATCTTCGACGTATTGGTTCACTACCTTAGCGACATCCGTCATGCTCTGATCGTTTGATGCGCCCACGAAGAAAGTCACCGAGTTCTTACCGTTGAATTTGGAGTATTGAATACCCTCTTCGAAACCGTCGACCACATTGGCCACATCGCCAAGCAGCAACTTGGTGCCATCTTCTAGGGTGATCAGCGGCAGATTCTCAAACTCGTAACCGACATAGGCTTGATTTTGCACCCTCAGGCTGATGTAACCGTTTTCAGCCTTGATTTGGCCGGCCGACATGTTGCGCGAATAACCGCGAACCGCCTTGGCGACATCGTTGAAGGAGATGTTATATTCGCGCAGCTTATCCTTGCTGACCTCGATGGACATCTCATAGTCCAGCCCGCCATAAAACTCTGTGATGTTTACCAGCGGCAGCTGCATCAACTCATCGTGGATCTTCTCGCCGAACTCTTTGAGCTGCTTTGGCGGCAGGTCGCCATAGAGGCTGATATAAAACACCTCCTGTCGATTCTTGATGCGCTCAACCCGTGGTCGTTCCATACCATCGGGGAAGCTCGATATAGAATCGATCTCAGATTTGATCTCATCCAAGACCACCTGAGGGTCGTAGGAGTCTTCGATACGAAAATAGCCCGATGCCGAGTTACGGTTAGAATAGGTGATAACCCGCTTCAGGCCCTGTACCCGCTCCAGGGCTTCCTCGACCTTGATGGTGATCCCTTCCTCTACTTCTTGGGGCGCGGCGCCGGGATAGAAGGCGCTAAACTCGACCCAGTTGGTTTCTGTCTGGGGAAAAAACTGTTTACGTATGGTGCTGGCGGTGAGGAGGCCGCCGATAATGATGATGATCATTAGCAGGTTCGCCGCCACGCTGTTGCGGGCAAACCAGGCGATCATGCCTTTATTTGGATCTGGCATTCGCCCTTACTCCTTATCTTCCATGGCCAGCTGCTCGGCGACGGCTTCATCTTGGGTCGGCGTCTGTTTGTCATCGGCCAGGGCAAGTTTCATCCCTTCGATGGGATAATCCAGCGCCGAAGTGATGAGGCGCATGCCATCATCTAACCCGTCACCGATCACTACCTGGGTGTCTTGCTGACGCAGGATATCTACCGATTTAAATGCCAGGGTGTTTTCCGGCGTCATGATGGCGACCTTGTCGTTAACCACCAGATGTCTGGCGATGGTGGTGACATCCTGGGCCTGTGAGCCGTGGATCTGCGCCGTGATATAGCTGCCATATCTTAGCGGCTGTTTGTTGTCCTTGAGCCCATAGGGATCGATCACCTCGGCCACCAGGTAGGTCATGCGGCTACGATTGTCGATAACGCCTTCGCTGCGCACTATTTGCCCTTTCCAGGAGGTGTTCTCACCGGCGAAGTTACCCTTGACCATGACCTGAGCACCCAGGCCCTTGTTGTCAAGATAACGTATCTCCTTATCGGGGAGGGGAAGGCGGATCTCGGCTTTTTCCGTGCTAAGCAGCTTACCCACTTGGGTGCCGGCAGAGACGTATGAGCCCAAGCCTATATGACGGCTCTCGATCAAGGCATCATAGGGCGCCTTGATCACAGTGCGTTCGAGATTACGGGTCGCGCGCTTAAGGCCCGCTTCAGATGAATTTAGGCGGGCAACTTCTTGAGCCAGCTGGGGTTTACGCAGGCTGAGCTCGGTAGGGGTGCCGTTTTCGATTCGTTTCCACTCTTCGGCGGCCACCTTGCCATAGGCTTTTTCTTGTACCAGAGTCGCCTTTGCACTGGCCACTGTGGCCTTGGCATCGATAAGGGCGGCCTCGTAATCGCTAGGATCTATCTTTGCCAGTATCTGGCCTTTCTTCACGAAGCCACCGCGAACGAAAGCGTCGCTCAGGTAGACGATCTCACCGGTAACCTGAGACACAAGGTCAGTTTCATACTTGGCGTTGACGATACCGTAGGAGTTTACGGTAAAGGTCATGGGCTCCTTGTCGATAATCTCGACGGCCACGACGGGCGTATTGTCAACGACAGGTTTCTCTTCTGGTGGTTTTTTCATCGATGCTAGCACGGCAAAGGTGCCGCCCCCGAGCACTAGCACGGCGATGGGCAATACGAACTGTTTTACGGTAGCCACAAACACTTCCTCTTGTTGGAGCTAAGATAATAAATTTATTAATAAAAACGCTTTTATACTTAGGCGAAAGATTTTTTGCAGGGTAAATGTTATCGAAATAGGTAATTTGTTAAAGCGCTTAAATGTAAACAGGTATGTAATTTGCGATGTATGGGCATTGGCAATTTTCGCTTGAGGCGCAAATGCACCAGAACAAGGTCGCGAGAAATGTAAAAGATTAGGCAAGATAGAGTCGAAAGAATCAGGCAAAAGAAAGAGAGTGTGATGCCGCGTTATTGGCTAACTTAGATAGCACATTTGGGTACTCACCCGTTTGCGTATATCGAGCACTCTCTTAGTATGATTGTAGCCCTTTTGGTGTGATTTGCCCCCTGTTTTCGGGCCTTTTGGACGCTTTGGGGGAGTCAGTAAATAGGACCTGATTTTGGGGGCTAGTTTTGGGGTGTGGAGGCGCTTGCTGAAGCTACTCAACATCGACTCAATGGCTCTACTAATAGTCTTTAATCGGTCGTCTTAAATCGGTCGTCTTAAATCGGTCGTCTTAAATCAGTCGTCTTAAATCAGTCGTCTTAAATCAGTCCTCTTCAATCAGTCGCCTAAACCAACAAACTTATACAACATTCTTAGACATTGGACTCAAGCAATAAACTTAGACAATAGGCTTAAACAATGGACTTAGCTACCGTGCTTAGCCGAGCGCCTTTAGCGCTCTCTGAGTCATATCTTGGCTAAAGCCGTTGCGCTTATGATGCTCTGGCTGCCAGCCAGCAAGAAAGCGCTCAAAGTCGGCCCAGGCGAAGGGAAGTAGGTCACTCCACTCCGCTACCAAAGCCTCAATTTGCTCAGCCGCCCAACGACCAGAAAGCTGCTGTTTAAGGGACTTAAAATAGTGGCTACAGGCAGCGTCATAAATAGTCACCAACTGAGCCTCGTCCAGGCAGCTGCCCAGCAGATAGATAAAGTCTTTTACGCCAATGCCGGCACCGACATATTGAAAATCTAACGCCGCCATACCGTTAACGCCTAAGCTTTCAACCTCTTTGTGAAAGCAGAAGTTGGCAACCTTAGCATCGCCATGAACTAAGGTTTGAAACCTGGCTTGATTAAGCCTAGCGTCGATCACTTCTGAGGCGCGTTTCAAAGGTGAATCTGTCATAACTTCAAGCTCATCGGGCCGGGTTGCCAGGTGCCAGTAGGTGCCTATTGGCCAAAGGCCAGCGTAGGGCGCTGCATTTGGAAACTCCTTTTCTAACGGATGGTCTTTTGGTGAAGCTTCTGAAGCTTCATAGGCAAATTCATTGGCAAGTTGATAGCCAAGTTCATCGGCACATTCATAGGCAAACATGGCATGAAAACGGGCCAGCCATTCTATGCAGGCGTAAAGCTCGGCCTGGGTCAGGTTGATGCGGCGCTGATCGAACCCCTGTGCGTCGAGGTCGCTCATGACGAGCAACATCTCTTGGGTCACAGTATCTTGCTCAGCCGCTAGAAGTTGGGGGAGGTTAAGCACGCCCTGACAACGGGGAGCGAAGTCACGATACCAATTGAGCTCTACCTGATAAGAGCGCATCTTGCGTTGATGAGAGACTTCTGTGTCCCATTGGTGGGGATGACAGCTCTGTGTTGGCGGCGCGATATGCTTAACGATGACAGTTTGCGAAGCAGGCCTGTTAATTAAATCATCACGGGCGTTCTCCTGCGGTCTTTTAGGCAGGTAATGCACCATAAAGCGGGCTATCTCGCCATAGCCACTCCAAAGGGTCTGCAGTTTACCTAGTTTTATAACTTTTTCGCATGAGAGTGTTTCGCAAAGCAGTTGCTCAATATTCAAGATAGAGGATTCCTAGCTAGTCACTGACAGGGCATGCTGACATGACATAGGTTGTCATCAATTTGTCCCTATTGTCGCAGACAATAAAAACCGAGGAAAGGCGGCTTGCCGTCTTCCTCGGTTGGCCGTTTGCATATCCAGCGGTTATAGACTCGCAGAAGATGGGTAAAACAGGCAAAACATCGAACCTTAGGTTATGATTCTTGTTGTTAACTATTGATGATGTAAGGAGTTGTTATGACAAAGCATGTGGTGATCACAGGGGCAAATCGCGGGATAGGCTTAGGCTTTGTCAGGCATTATCTGGCTAAAGGCGATAGAGTGAGTGCCTGTTGCCGGCAGCCCGCTCAGGCAAGTGCCTTGATCCAACTGGCGGAGATCCATGCCAATCTCAACATTATTCAACTGGACGTTACCGATGATGTCTCGGTGCACGCCTTACCCCAGCATTTAAATGACGCGGCCATCGATATTTTGATCAATAACGCCGGCTACTATGGCCCTAAGGGGATAGGTTTCGGTCAGCTTAGGGCGGCAGAGTGGCAAAAGGTGCTTGCGGTTAATACCATAGCCCCCATCATGGTGACTCAGATCTGCTATCCCATGTTGCAAAAGGCGACTAATGCCAAAGTGATCTGTATCTCCTCAAAGATGGGGAGCATAGAGGATAACCAGAGTGGTGGCAGCTATCTCTATCGGTCATCAAAGGCGGGACTCAACGCTGCGCTTAAGAGCCTGGCTATCGACTTGAGTAGCGAGGAGATCTACTGCCTAGCGTTTCATCCTGGTTGGGTACAGACAGACATGGGCGGGCCCAACGCGCTGATCACAGTAAATGAGGCTGTAGATCAGATGGCTAGATGTATCGAAAACCTGAACGCAACTCAGTCAGGCCAGTTTTTAAACTTCGATGGCCAGCAGATCCCTTGGTAGCGGTTAAGGCAATTGTTGACTGGCTTGGGCGCTATGATAAACGGACTTTTATTAACGGTCTATGGCTAACGCCAAAGCGAAGTATTTAGCCTATTTGGCCGGAAAGGCTGGTGAAATACATTTTCTTACCGTAAAGCGATAACGGTATTTTGCCGTATCGTCTGGCACCACCTCGAGAATTTCATAGTCGTTGAGCTCAACCACGTTGGCATTCTCATTCTTTTCACAACGAGAGCGGCTATCGGCCTCGAGACGGTAGGCAAACTCGGCGATTAACTCGCGGATCTCACCCTGATAGGCGTGACGTAGCGAGGCGTATTCTTTTGCTAACGATGCCTCGCTCTCTGCTTGGCGAGATTGTTGATCATCTGGCTTTAGTTGGGCAGTTTCGGCGTTTGATAACGCGTCATCCTTCTCTGGCGCTTCAACGCTGGGTTGCGCCTTCATTTCTAAATTGGCGGCCACCTCATCAGTGTTTGCGGTTAGCAGCTTGTCTTGACCTTTGTTCGACTCTCCCTTTACCGATTCCTCAATGGTTTTTAAATCGTTCAGCGCCGATTCCACTCTCTCCTCCACATCACCGATTAGCAAGATCAAATGGTAGAGCAAGACCAAGGAGAGTACGAATCTCACCATCAGGGTGGTGAAACGGTAATGACTGTTACCTGTCAGCGAAAAGAGTTTGATACCAATGGGTTTTAACATCAGGGCTATCATGAGATAGAAAGGCATCAACAGCTGCACAAACAATAGTCCGATGGCGCTAATGCCCAAGATCCATGCGGGCAGAAGCAGCAAGATGGCAAAGTTATGAGTGTAATTAAAATGTGTTGCCGGTACGCCCACCACCTCGTTAACAATGGCACCGGCCATTGCCAGAGCATAGTTGGCCACGATAGCGTAGAAGAGCAGCAATACCGCCTTACCGGCGAGCGAGTGCCAGATACGCTCAAACAGAGGCCAAAACTCCAGGGTGAGGGCAATTGTGGTAATGATGGCCACTAAGCCTAAATGTTCGCTCATCAACAGTGGCGCGGCCAGTAGGTAAAGCCTTTGTGGCAGGGTGAGGCGTTGCCACACGTTCTTAAGGCCCTGGTTGAATCTTTGTGGTATCGAAGTGATCCGGTTGAGTTTGTCTTCCAGCGCAGGTTTTGAGAAATCTGTATTCACCCAATGACTCCATTATGATTTGGGATTGTTCAAGAAATATGCGCTTAATCGCATCCTTACTTCATTTAAGGGTTTTTATGTTACCTTGAGGTTAATTTAAGGTAAACAAACGAGTGAGGGATGAGTAGTAAATGGAGATAAGACCCTTAGCGCAGGAAGATTTTGAGCGAGTCATCGCCCTTGGTAATCTGGTGCATGGCGATGGCTATCTCGATGAGCAGATGCTTAGCGAGATGCAGCATAAGGCTTTTAAATCTGGCCTCAATGCAAACTTTGTTGCCTACTTAGAGGGCGAGTTAGTCGGCTTTCGGCTTACCTACGCGCCAGGCAATTGGTCGCTGGATCGCTGGTGCTCGCCAGCGCTTTGGCCTGTTGCACCCGAACAGTGCTGTTATTTTAAATGTAATACGGTCGCCGAGGAGGCTAGGGGACTCGGCATAGGTAAGGCCCTGCTTGAAAGCTCGATTGAAACCTGTAAGGCCCAAGGCGCCTTGGCTGGGGTGAGCCATCTCTGGAAACAGAGCCCAGATAACTCAGCCGTGGGCTACTTTACCAAGGCTGGAGGCAAGCTTATCAAGGAACATCCTGAGCGCTGGAACAATAACCCAGATCATCCCGACTATGTCTGCGTGCTGTGTGGCAGCGAATGTCATTGTGTCGCCTGTGAGATGATCCTGACTTTCTAGGTTAGGGAATTAACCAGCCATAACCTTATACGTCATCACTTTTTATAAGTCCTAAAAATTATGTCCTACGATCCTTTACTCAATGACTTTCCCGATGGTCAGCCCTGGCCAGACTCTTACTGGGCGACGACCGTCTCTCGTCCTGCACTCTTGCCAGCTCTCAGCGGCCGGATGCAAACTGATGTAGCCATCGTAGGTGGAGGCTTTACTGGTCTGCTGACCGCCTATTATCTTGCCAGCGAGTTTAATATTGACGCCAGGGTGTTAGAGGCAAATCAGATAGGCTTTGGCGCCAGCGGCCGCAATGCTGGTTTCGTACTCAAAGGCTCTGGACGTATGGGCTATAGTCAGATGGCCAAGAAGTGGGGCATGGAGACCACCAAAGGGATCTATGGTGAGTTCACGAGCGCGGTTTGCCGTGTCGAGCAGTTGATTGAACAGCATGAGATTGCCTGCGATCTTCAGCCCAAGGGCTATCTTAAGATAGCGCACAACGCCAAGGCCTATAGCACGTTAAAGGGAGCGGCCGACTTCATCGCCGAACATCTCGGCGATGATGCCCAGTTTCTCACGCCCAGTGAGCTTAAAGAGAGCTACATGGACAACCATCAAGCCTATGGCGCGCTGCGCCTTAACGATGGTTTCGGTGTAAACCCCCTAAAACTCTGCTTGGGCTATAAGCGCGTGGTGCAATCCCTTGGCGTTTCCTTGCATGAAAATAGCTGCGTGAGGGAGTGGTTAAAGGAGGGACCTCATCATAGACTCATAACCGATAAGGGAGAACTGATCGCAAAGCAGGTTGTCAGTGCCGGTAACGCCTATACGCCTAAACGTTTTAATCAAGTGGTTGATAATCGCTACCTGCCCATACTGAGTAACATCATAGTGACTGCGCCTCTCACTGATGCGCAACTTGAGGCGACGGGCCTTAAGACACATCAGGTGGTTATGGATACCCGCAGGCTCAAGTACTACTATCGCCTGCTTAGCGATAATCGATTGCTGTTTGGTGGCCGCGGCGCGATAAGCGGCGCCGATGCCAGCGATCCTCGCTATGGCGAGCGTTTAAAGAGTGCTATGGCAGATTGCTTCCCGGCGCTTGCCGAAATAACAGTTGATCATAACTGGACCGGATGGATCGCTGCCGCCTTAGATGATATGCCCCATGTATTTAGTCAGGGAAATATGGGTTACAGTCTGGGCTATTGCGGCTCAGGTGTCGCCTTCTCGGCCCAGGCTGCCTATCGCCTGGCGCAGCATATTGCCGGCGAGCGCTTGCCTGAGCTGCCGCTTTACCAATCACCACTGCCTAAGTTTCCCTTCGCGCGACTGCGACGCTTAGGACAAAGTGCCTATTATCAATATGCTTGGCTCAGGGACAGGTACAGTTAGGGCTGAATTTTTGATACCATAGCTCAACCACACGCAAAGCCGATGAGATGTTCTATAATTTTCTACTGTCGTTTTTTTAAACAGGTTAGAACTCATCGATAAAGGTTACCCGCTATGAAACATGTTGTAGATAAGATGCTCGATAAACATCAGAAACTGGTGCATTCAGAGGGCGTGAAAATTTTATCCCATACCCAGAGAGAGATTGATGAATGGGTGCAACATACGGTAACCATAGAAGGTTGTGACGCCCCCTTTAAGTTTCGCCGTACGAAGAAGTACCGCAGCCTACAGGGACACAAGGTGAATATGACCTATTACCCCGAAACCGAAACCGTTGCGGGCTTCGATTTCGAAGTGATGAAAGTGGTGCGTATCAAACGCTTCTAGCTTGATGCCATGTGCGTGCTATGTGCTTAGTGCAATTTGAGACGATAGCGCACGATAGACGGCAAGGTTCGGCGGATTTAGTTTAAGATTTGGCGCCTGAACTGATTTAAAAGCTGATTAATCCATTTCGGGTAAGCCGCTGTTCAGTTTGTGGCCAATATAATAGTGAAACGAAATAAGTGTTAGGCTTAAGAGGTTCACTATGCAAGCAAATGCCACCCCAAGACTCCAAGCACAGCTTAAACATATTCCAGCGGCGCAGGCCGGTGCACTTCACGCCGCCAATAGCCGAGCCTATTTTATCAAGCGTCTTATTCAGAGCGATTGTCAGCGGGTCACAGATTGCCTGGCGGAGCATTACTTCTTACCCGGCGCTATCAGTGTTAAGCAGCTCCTTTCCTATAAGAGTCGATTACTCGAACTCTATCGCTATGTGCTGTCGGCTGATCTTAGCAGTGTAGAGACAGACATTTTACTTGGGTATCTTTCACAGGGGATAGCGAGCCTGGACGATGCCATGGCGCGCACTGTGTAAGACGATTAAAATCACACTAAGCCTTGCGACAAAACAGAAAAAGAGTTGAAAGACTGACACAAAAAAGGAGCCATTTAGGCTCCTTTTTTATGAATGTAACTCAAATATAACTTTGCTTACTTAGCAGTCATCAGCGCAACTGCGTTGTCTAGCATACGGTTACTGAAGCCCCATTCGTTGTCGTACCATGCCATCACTTTAACCAGACGACCATTTACACGGGTCTGTGTCGCATCGAAGTTAGAAGAGAATGGGTTATGGTTGAAGTCGATAGAAACCAATGGCTCTTTGTTTACCGACAGCACTTCGCTCATAGGTGCAACACTTGCAGCGTTCTCGATGATGGCGTTGATCTCTTCAACAGTGGTGTCGCGCGCGGCAACGAAAGAGAGATCCACCAGAGATACGTTTACTGTAGGTACACGTACTGCCATACCGTCGAACTTACCAGCCAGCTCAGGTACCACTAGACCAACGGCTGCTGCAGCACCAGTCTTAGTTGGGATCATAGACATAGCAGCGGCACGAGCACGGCGTAGGTCTGTGTGATAAACGTCAGATAGACGCTGATCGTTAGTGTAAGCGTGGATAGTGGTCATCAGACCCGATTCGATACCAATCTCGTCGTTCAGCGGCTTAGCAAAAGGCGCCAGACAGTTAGTGGTACAAGAAGCGTTAGAGATCACAGTCATGTCAGAGGTGATCACATCGTTGTTTACGCCGTAAACAACAGTCGCGTCAACGTTCTTACCCGGTGCAGAGATGATCACTTTCTTCGCGCCAGCGTTTAGATGTGGCTGAACCGCTTCTTTAGAAGTGAAGATACCGGTACATTCGAACACAACATCGACTTCAAGCTCGGCCCAAGGCAGTTTAGCTGGGTCACGCTCAGAGAAAGTTTGGATTTTGTCTTCGTTGACGTAGATAGCTTCGTCGTCGTGCTCAACTTTGGCGTTGAAGCGACCATGTACAGAGTCGTACTTAGTCAGGTGAGCGTTGATTGAAGCATCACCCAGATCGTTGATGGCAACGATTTGGATGGGGTACTGCTTTTCGCTTTCATAAAGTGCGCGAAGTACGTTTCTACCGATACGGCCATAGCCGTTAATTGCTACGCGGATAGTCATCTCATATCCCTCAGGTAAATGTATAAAAATATCTGGTAGTAAAATTACCAAATTGACAGCTATCGTCAAGCAATATCGGGTTTTATTGGCTAGTTAGCTTAACAAATTTGCTGTTTTCTTTACAAAGATCAGATTTTTTACAAAAACCGGCTCGATTTCTGTAAAAAAAATACTAGTGGCAAACATTTTGCCAGCAAGGAGAATGGCTCAATTAAGACGAGGTATTTAACTGAGCGCGGATCTCACTAGAAGCGTAGTCACCGTTTTTCAGATGTTCCACTAAGGTATCGGCTTGTTCATCTAAAAAATGCGCCAGTTGCTGGTTGCCATTGATTAAGGCGTTCATTTTGGCATCGGACGCCGTGTTGCGCGTCATCAATACGTTGGCTTTTGAGAAGAGATAGGTTTTTTCCAGATCGTTTTGCTGGTGGTAGATGCTGGCGAGGCCTAATAGCCAGTCGGGATTAAAGCTGTCCGGATCGGCACTGTCTAACAGCTGCAGATAGAGCGTCTTAGCCTTGTCAAGATCCGACTTCTGGTAATAAGAGGCGAGACTGGCCAGGATATCGAGATCATTTATGCTACCTGCCTGTTGTGCCTTTATTACGCGAGACAGGGCCGCCTGGTCATTGAGGCGGATCCAGTGATAGTAGGAGAGATAGAGATCCGGGTTGTCCTTGGTCGTCTCTCTCAGCTGCGCCAGGTTCTGGGCGCTGATGCCAAAGGCTCGCACCCTATCGTTGGTGCGCTCTGGGTGCATGATGTGCTGCACGCCAGCGGCCAGTTCGATACATTTACTGTAGTTTTCCAGATTGATCAGATGCTGATAAATCTGCTTGCCGGTGGGCAAGGGGGTGTTTTTAAGGGTGTAACGCTTCTGGATTAGGTCGGCTCGCTCATATCGACACCAGCTATCACGATGTAAATCGTCGCAAAGCTCAGGATTATTTTTACAAATCGTGGCGGTATTAGCAGCATTATCACAGCCAAACAGGCTGAAAAGCGCCAAAAGAGACATAATTGGTGTAATGATTACAAAATTTAATCTCAAAAGCGTGTCTCCTTAGGATTTTATCTAATAAAATTACACGGTTAGAGAAAATATCTTACTAGATCGCAGGCTCACTTTTCATTACAATGGCGCCGACCAATAACAGGATTGACGTCCGATAATAATAGAGTATTGGTCTTTTCTTTTTGTTACTCAATCATTTCTACAATAAATGTAGTAAAAGTGAGATAAAGGATCTGTAAATGACCGCTGATAAACACCTACAAAGCTGGCAAGAACGTTTCGAAATGGCGGAGGCGATGCAGCCTCTACTTGGTAAGTTATATCGTAACCAAGGTGTAGAAGTCGTTCTATACGGTAAGCCACTTCTTAATGCTTCCACTATCGAGATCATTAAGTCACACCGTTTAGTGCGTCGTCATGTGGGTGACAAACTCAGATTACGCGAAAGTTTCCCGTTTGTTGAGGCACTTAGCAAACTAGCGGTGAAGCAATGTAAAGTTGATATCGGTAAATTAGCGGTTAACTACTGGCGCGAACATAAGGATGCGAGCCAGATCGAAGCCTACATGTCACAAGAGCTGGCTTCGGCAATCGATCATGAAGACAACCAAGAAGCACGCGATGTAGTGCTATACGGTTTCGGCCGTATCGGTCGTCTGCTTGCGCGCCTACTGATCGAAAGAACGGGTGTGAGCAACAAGTTGCGTCTTCGCGCTATCGTTCTGCGCGGCGGTCGTAAGGGCGATCTCGAGAAGCGCGCCAGCCTGCTGCGTCGTGACTCGGTACACGGTCCATTCAACGGCTCAGTAGAAGTCGATGAAGAGAACAACGCTATCATCGCCAACGGCACCTATATTCAGGTGATCTACGCCAACTCTCCAGATGAAGTGGATTATACGCGTTACGGCATCAACAACGCGCTGGTGGTTGATAACACAGGTATCTGGAAAGATGAAGATGGTCTGGGACTACACCTAAGATGTAACGGCGCCTCTAAGGTGCTGCTGACAGCACCGGCCAAGGGCGCAATTAAGAACATCGTTTACGGCGTTAACGAAAACGATATCCTGGATGAAGACACTATCGTCTCGGCGGCAAGTTGTACGACTAACGCCATCACGCCAGTACTGAAGGCGGTCAACGACAAGTATGGCATCGTCAACGGTCACGTTGAAACGATTCACTCATACACTAACGATCAAAACCTAATCGATAACTACCACAAAGCCGATCGTCGTGGTCGCAGCGCACCGCTGAACATGGTGATCACCGAAACTGGTGCGGCCAAGGCTGTTGCCAAGGCACTGCCAGTGCTTGCTGGTAAGCTAACCGGTAATGCGATTCGCGTGCCTACACCAAACGTATCTATGGCAATTATCAGCCTGAACCTGAATGGTGAAACCAGCAAAGAAGACATGAACGAGTACCTACGTAACGTCGCGCTATGTTCTGAGCTGCAAAACCAAGTTGACTTCACCGAGTCTACAGAGATCGTTTCTTCTGATCTGGTTGGTTCTCGCTACGCGGGTGTTGTCGACTCACAGGCGACCATCGCCGAGGGTAACCGTGCCATTCTTTATGTTTGGTACGATAACGAGTTCGGTTATAGCTGCCAGGTTGTTGGCGTAATGCAGAAGATGCTTGGTCTAAACTACCAGTCTCTGCCTGCTGCTTAAGCTTAGACGCTAGATAAATCTAAACGCCTCGGTAAGTACCGGGGCGTTTTTTTATCCATAAGAAGTTGAATATGCTTAACAAAGAGTCACAAAGGTGATTAATGCAGCAGTTGATGCAACAAACCTTGTTTAAGCCATAAATAGACGTTGACACTTTTAGGTAAATCGGTAGAATTCCTTTCCGCAGTCAGGGGAAAGCTCGATAGGGCACTTGGCTGGCAAGCGTTTCAGATGCGACATTAGCTCAGTTGGTAGAGCGATACCTTGCCAAGGTATAGGTCATCGGTTCGAACCCGATATGTCGCTCCAAATTTACGGTCAAACCGTAAACCGCTTCAGATAAAGGCGCGATGGCAGAATGGCTATGCTGCGGATTGCAAATCCGTCGATCTCGGTTCGACTCCGGGTCGCGCCTCCACTTTTCGTTTTAACGTAAATCACGATAAAACACACTAGGCCCGAGTGGTGGAATCGGTAGACACAAGGGATTTAAAATCCCTCGCTGGTAACAGCGTGACGGTTCAAGTCCGTCCTCGGGTACCATCATTATCAAAAGAATATGATTGAAATGAGCCTCGCTAATAAGTGGGGATTTGTTGTATTTGGGCAACCACTTTCTTATCTAACCTTAGAGTTAGCGTTCCATTTAATGTCAGCACTGCAACCCGGTTCTTACCATCAGCAAGTTTAGGTGTGTAAGTCTACTCCTTTAACAAAGCTAATGTGAGCCTGATCTCATCTTAAAGGATCTGCTAAATTTTGCTCATATCGTTCGATAATCTCTAAAAGAATTACGCTTTAACCCTTTAAAAATCAGGAAAGCTAGGGCGGGATAAGAAAAATATTGATATAGAAAAATATCCGCTTTGAAGGGCGATAAGACAGTGGTATAACTAGCCCCGACCCCCTTCTTATATCGACGTTTAGGAACACCACCATGATATTTAACCAGGTTGTACTGGCCCCCGCAGATCCCATTCTTGGTCTTACCGATGCTTTTAAGGCCGATCCTCGCGCAGATAAGGTTAATTTAGGTGTTGGCATCTATAAGGATGAGTCTGGCCAGACGCCGATCCTCAAGTCAGTTAAGTTAGCCGAGCAAAAGCTACTGGAAACCGAAACCAGCAAGAGTTATCTGGGTATCGATGGTGTGATCGCTTATAACCAAGCGGTACAAGGTTTGTTGTTTGGCGCAGATCACGTCGTGATGAGTGAGAAGCGCGCGGTAACGGCTCAGGCGCCGGGCGGTACAGGTTCGCTTAGAATGGCGGCCGAATTCGTGGTACGTAATACCGATTCTCGCACCGTTTGGGTAAGCAATCCTACCTGGGCAAACCACAACAACATTTTCCAGTCTGCCGGTCTAACCGTTAAGCAATATGGTTACTACGATGCGGCCAGTCATGACATCGATTTCGACGCCATGCTTACCAGCTTGGAGCAGGCCGACAGCGGCGATCTACTCTTGCTGCATGGCTGCTGCCACAACCCAACGGGTATCGATCTTAACATCAGTCAATGGGAAGTGATTGCCCAGCTTTGTGTCGACAAAGGACTGATCCCTTTGTTTGACTTCGCCTATCAAGGTTTTGGTGCTGGCGTAGAAGAAGACGCTCAAGGACTTCGTCTGGTTGCGAGCAAGGTGCCTGAACTCTTGGTAGCTAACTCATTTTCGAAAAACTTTGGTCTCTACAATGAGCGTATTGGCGCCGTGACCTTAGTCGCCGAAGATGAAGAGACGGCCAAACGTGCCTTTAGCCAGATCAAGAGTACCATCCGCAGCAGCTATTCTAATCCACCGGCACATGGTGCATTGATTGTAGCGACCATTCTCGGTGACGCTGAGCTGCGCAAGTTATGGGAAGAAGAGCTGACACAAATGCGCGAGCGTATCGCAGAGATGCGCGTACTGTTCGTCAAGACATTATCTGAGCAGGGCGTCGAGCAAGATTTCAGTTTTATCTCGGCGCAAAACGGCATGTTTAGCTTCTCTGGTCTTAATAAGGATCAGGTGGCACGCCTGAAAGAGGAGTTTGGCGTCTATATCGTAGGTTCGGGCCGCATCAGTGTTGCCGGCATGACCCGTGCTAACATGGATACCATCTGCCGCGCTATCGCACAGGTGCTGTAAGCTTTATAATAGGTAAAACACGATTAACAAAAACGCCACGCTAGCAATAACGTGGCGTTTTTTTATGCCAGTGCATCGAGCGCTTGCGGCTCAACGATGAGAGACAGAGCGTCTGCCAGCGCCGCTCTATCGTGGAGCGCCTGATGATGGCGACTACGTAGCGGGTAGTGGGTGACTATGCCTGTGGTGAGATATCTGTCACCGTGACAAAGCACATGATCGACGGCTTTATTGCCCATTACCTGTTTAAACCAGCCAAGGCGTTTCTCCAGGCTGAAGTTCGCCGCGGCCGAGGGCTCCTGGGTGAGATTATCGATCAGAATCACTTTCGCCTTAGAGGCATGCAGCGCCTCAGCTAGCTTAGGCAGCAGGAGTGGCGGCATTATGCTAGTCAAAAAGCTTCCAGGGCCTAAGATGATGAGATCGGCTTGACGAACCGCCTCACAGGCCTCGAGGGTGGCATCCACCATAGGTTCCAGCGATAGGGCGATAGGGTCTTCACACTTCTGGTCCACCTCGACTTCGCCGAAGATACGATTACCACACGACTGAATCGCGACCAGATGGGTAGGCTGCTCCGACATGGGGATCACCTTGGTCTCAATGTTGAGCAGCTTGCGGATCAGATTGACCGCATCTAACGGCCGCACACAAAGGTCGTCAAGCGCCATCAGCACCAGGTTACCCAGATTGTGATTAGCAAGTTCACTATTACCGCCGAATCGATATTCAAACAGCAGTGAGCCGACGGAAGGGCGGCTGGCGAGTTGGGACAGGCAATTACGCAGATCGCCCCAGGCGATGCAGTCTTGTTGCTGGCGTAGTCGTCCGGTAGAACCACCGTTATCTGTGGTCGCGACTATACCCGTCAGTTTAGGGCCGAGAAATGAGAGAGAGGATAAGACTCGGCCCAGTCCATGGCCTCCGCCGATGGCGACGACATGTTGATATTGATTGATGGCACAATCGCGCATTTCGGGTATTTCCTTCCTGAATCCCCATTTACCTGCCGCTCATTATAACCAAATCCCCCTCTAGGTATAGCGGTTTTGTTCATCGCCTAGATGACATATAATGCCGCCCATGAACTCATTATAAGAGCGAAGCATTTGAGAACAGGTCACATCAACAAGTTGATACTTTCCTTAGGAATCGTTGCGCTGGTGGTATTGGCGGTAAAGCTATTCTTGATAGAGCGCAAAACCGAGCCAGACCAGGCGCCGGGGACGATTTTGAAAAATCGCAGTCAGTTTAGTGCCATCCCAGATTTTCAGGCGATCGGCGATGTCGGCACGAAAAAGCAGGCCTTCTTCGATTTCCTTCGCCCGGCTATTAGGCATCACAATGCGGTGATTAGCGATGAGCGTAAGTTCCTGGAACAATCTCGCGCACACCTGGCTAACCAACAGCCCCTGTCCGAGGCCGAGGACTATCGTATCTTGCAGCTCGCGAGCAAATACCAGTATTCGATGCGCACCGCTACCCTGGAGTCTCTTGATGAGCTACTAACACGGGTCGATACCATTCCCGAAGACTTAGTACTCATTCAGGCGGCTAACGAGACAGGTTGGGGCAGTAGCCGTTTTGCCAGAGAAGGGATGAACTTCTTTGGGCAATGGTGCTTTAAGAAGGGCTGCGGTCTGGTGCCGCAATCGCGAAGCGAAGGGCTAAGCCATGAAGTGGCCGTCTTTAAGAGCGTAGAAGATTCGGTGGGCTCCTATATGCGTAACCTCAATTCGAATGCGGCTTATTCGCTGCTGCGCGCCATTCGCGCCGATCTAAGGGCGCAGAATCAGCCGGTTAGCGCAGAGAAGTTGGTGTACGGTCTAATGAATTACTCAGAGCGTCAAGAAGCTTATGTTGAAGAGCTGCTTGATATGCTACGTCATAACAATCAATTTTTGGTGGAAAATCATGAACAAAGGCCTGCTGTGTAGTTGCCTGCTTCTGGCAACGAGTGTTGTTCAGGCAACGCCCATCTCTCTCGACTATCAGGGCTTCTATCAAAGAATGAAGCAGATGAACAAAGGCAACTATTCGCTTATCGATATCGCCTTTTCCGTCCCTAAAGCGAACGGCTGTGTTATCGAGAGTGGCTCAATCACCACGGAGAAACGCAATTATCCATTGACGATCTCCAATGACCAACGTCTGTATATTCCGTTCGATGAGACCCTAAAGTCCGAGCGTGCCCTGATCAATCTGCAGATGAAAAATGATGCCACCCGCTGCGGTGTCGCCATGCAGATCCGCGCCAAATCACCTTCGCGAGACTATAGCCAGGCAGCACTCAGCGAGCTGGCAACCCAGATGGATGAGCTACTCAAGCAGATGCAGGGCTTTCCGATGAAATATTTCGCCGAGGATATTGCCGGCGTCAGCTTTGAGTTTGCGGGTAAGGCGCAGGTGACGATCGATGGTAAAGCGCAGCAGGTTGACGGCATCTATCGCTTAGCAAGTGATGAAATAAGAGCGCTAAGTAAGATAAGTTTTAGTGAAACGCCTAAGGTGGTCAGCCCTTGGGTGAAAAGCTCCTAATCTAAGCGCCTCATTGGTCACGATGACTGAATAATAAAAAAGCCCTCAACTGAGGGCGTTTTTATATCTGAGATACGCGCCTAAGGCGTATAGGTGCTCACCACATCGATTTTGAGCAGATCACTGCTGCGTTTAGCTGCGTCGAGATCGATATGACCACTGTTGGCCAAGTCGAGGAAATCGAATGCCGGCAGGTCTGACTCGGCAACATCACCTTTCATCGGTGCATCGGGATCTTGCTTCAAAGAGACGAAATCAAACTGGTCTCGGTCAACGCCCTGTGACGGGCTGGTATTTTGCATCGCGGTGAAGATAGTTTCGATACGGCCCGGGAACTGCTTATCCCAGCTCTTGAGCATCTCTTTTACCGCCGCACGCTTAAGGTTTTCCTGTGAGCCACATAGGTTACAAGGGATGATAGGAAATGCCTTTAACTCGGCATATTCGGCGATATCTTTCTCGCGGCTGTAGGCGAGGGGACGGATCACTACGTTAGCGCCATCATCTGAGAGCAGCTTAGGTGGCATTGCCTTGAGCTTGCCGGCGTAGAACATGTTGAGGAACATGGTCTCGATGATGTCGTCTCTGTGATGACCCAGGGCGATCTTAGTCGCGCCGATCTTCTGGGCAAAACCGTATAAGGTGCCGCGGCGCAGACGACTGCAGAGCGAGCAGGTGGTCTTGCCTTCGGGGATCTTATCTTTAACGATAGAGTAGGTGTCCTTCTCGAGAATATGGTAAGGCACCTTTAGGCTATCTAAGTAAGCCGGCAGAATATCTTCTGGGAAACCGGGCTGTTTCTGATCCAGGTTGACGGCTACCAGGTTAAAGTTAACCGGCGCTCTCTGCTGCAGATTGACCAGGATATCCAGCATGGCATAACTGTCTTTGCCGCCGGAAAGACAGCACATGACGGTGTCGCCCTCTTCAATCATGTTGTAATCGGCGATGGCACTACCGACTTCGCGCCTTAGGCGCTTTTGTAGCTTGTTTAGCCGAGTTATCTGTTTCTTTGAGAGGGTTTCTTCAGACATAATAAAAAACGCGCCTAGTATCGTAAAATTCTGGGCGCGTAGTATAGCTTAAAAAATGGGGCTAAAGAAGATGGCCTAAGGCGATCATTCCTCTTCTAACGGTGACTTATAACCGTCGGGCTTAATCGCCAGCAGGTCGCAGTTGATGCTGTCGATCACATGCTCGGCGGTGTTACCGATAAGCGCCGCCGAGAAGCCTGTGCGACCCACGGTACCTAAGATCACCAGCTCGGCATCGAGCTGCTCGGCGAGCTCAGGGATCACATCCTCAGGCAGACCTTCCTTGATATGGCAGAAGTCGCTAGAGATACCATAGTTGCTGGCAAGGTAACAGACGCGCTGCTCATGCTGCATGCGAATAGTTTCGCTATAGGTGTGCGCATCGAAGTCAGGTAGCTCGATGGCCAGGTTTACTGGGGTACCAGGGTAACCATTCACCAGATGTACCTGAGCATCGAATTTCTTGGCCAGATCCAGGGCATGTTCGATGATCTTACCGTTAAGGGTTTGATGATCGTCATCTTCCGAGGCCACGTTGATGGCGCACAGGATCTTACCGGCCACCGGCCAGTCATGTTCTTTCACCAAAAGAACCGGCACTGGCGCCTTACGCATCAGGTGCCAATCGGTCGGGGTAAAGATCACCGACTTGAGTTTGTCGTGTTCGTGTGTGCCTTTAACGATCAGATCATAGCCGCCTTCGATGGCGTGTAAGATGATGCTCTCGAAGGGACGATTGTGCCAGATCACTTCGCTGTCGATGGCGACGCCGCTATCTTTGTAACCGGCGAGGATATCGTCCAGCCAGGCTCTGCGCTGGGCAATCACGCCTTGGCGCATGGCTTCGCGTTCATGACCGGACAGGATAGAGGTCATCTCGTAGGAAAAATCGAAAATAGAGAGAAAAACGGTGATTGACGCTTGGTTTTTAGAGGCCAGTTCGACGGCTCTGGCGAGGGCAGATTGCTTGTCGCTTGTTGGATCCACTACAACAAGGATCTTATGATAGTCCTTCATAGATTCTTCCTTTATCTGAGGTGGTACTTAAATAATGAGCGATATAGGGCAAATTGCCTTGTTTTAGATCAAATTTGCCCAGAAAATCGGCTAATTAGCGGCCTATCTTGTTGTTACCGGCTAACTTGTTGAGCGAGTCAAAATCGACGATGGTAATGTACTTTCCTTTTACCTCGATCAATTCTGCTTTTTGGAAGCGTCCCAGGAGACGGCTGATGGTTTCAACAGTCAGACCAAGATAGTTACCAATATCACCGCGTGTCATGGTGAGACGGAACTCTTTGGGCGAGAAACCACGGCTGCCGAAACGGCTGGCCAAATTACTGATAAATGCCGCTAGACGCTCCTCGGCGTTCTTCTTACTAAGTAGCAAGATCATCTCTTGGTCGCTTTGGATCTCGTTGCTCATCAGACGCATGATCTGCTGTCTGAGCTTAGGCATGGTGCCGGAGAGTTCGTCTAAGGTATCGAAAGGAATTTCACATACCATAGAGGTCTCTAGTGCCTGGGCGAAACTCTGGTGGATCTGAGAGTGAATGCCATCGAAACCTATCACATCACCGGCCAGATGAAAGCCTGTGATCTGCTCATCACCCTGTTCGGTGATGGTGTAGCTCTTGATGGTACCTGAGCGAATCGCATAGAGAGATTTTAACGAGTCGCCAGACTTAAAAATTTGCTCGCCTTTCTGTATCGGTTTCTTACGTTCAATAATGTCATCAAGCTGATCTAGCTCGTTGTTATTCAACGTGAAAGGGATACACAAAGTACCCATGCTGCAGTCATGACAATGAATGGCGCATCCGGGTACAGCCGAACGACGACTTTTAATATTATCTGTCATAATCTCTCTCGAATTTCACAATTAGGCTTATGTTAAACTAATTTAATAGTCACAGCTAGCCTAGCTGCGCAAATGCAATATACAAAGTGTGTATGCCAAAGCTTACTAAGATTAAGCCACTGATAAGCCTTACTTTTCGTGCCTGTACTAGCTGGGCAAAATAGCGTGCGGCGATGCCGACACTGACCAGCGCAGGCAGGGTGCCTAGACCGAAGGCGGCCATGATCATCGCCCCTTGCTGCGCCGAGTTTGCCGCAACCGCCCAGGTAAGTGTGCTATAGACCAAGCCACAGGGCAGCCATCCCCATAGCAGACCCGCCGCAAAGGCTTGTTTTAAATCTGTTATCGGTAACAACTTATTCGCAATAGGACCGATGAATCGCCACAATAATTTCCCCACGCGCTCAATCTGCACCACTCCAGACCAGATCTGCGCAATATAGAGGCCAGTGACTATCATCATCACACCGGCAAATACACGCATGCCAATCAGGTAAGCATCGATGCTAAAGAGGGTGCTGAGCAGGCTGGCCGAGCCGCCAACTAGCGCTCCTGCCAGGGTATAGCTGAGAATACGGCCCAGGTTATAACTCAGGATAAACTGCAGTTGACCCAGCAGGATATTATCGCTGGCCTTTCTTGGGAGCTGCTGGGAGAAGGCGCCCACCAGGCCACCACACATGCCGATGCAATGGCCTGCGCCCATCAGGCCGACGAGGAAAGCGCCGGTAATGCTAAAGTCGATCAACGCGGCGTCGACTCATCGCTGGATTCGCTTGGCTTCTGTTTGATGTCGTCATCGAACAGGATAGACACGCTCTGTCTGTCGAGATCGTCAAATTGTTCAGATTTAACCGCCCAGAAGAAGATGCCTACGGCAACCAGCACGAACAGCATGGCGATAGGGATCAAGACATAGATAATACTCATACACGAACCTTTAGTAGTCTGAGGCTATTGGCGACAACAATTAATGAGCTGGCCGACATACCTATGGCGGCAATGTAGGGTAACACGTGTCCAGTTACCGCTAAAGGAATGATAAGCAGGTTATAGCCAAGCGCCCAGATCAGGTTTTGTCTGATGATCTGCTCGGTCATCTTGGCGATGCGAACAGCCTGAGGAAAGCGTGATAGCTGATCGCCGAGCAGGATAAGATCGGCGCTGTTTTTAGCAATGTCCGCGCCGCTGCCCATGGCTACAGACAGATTGGCACCTGCCAGAACTGGCGCATCGTTTACACCATCGCCGAACATGACGACCTGCTTGCCCTCATCTTTTAGCTGATTGATAAGTTTAAGTTTATCTTGGGGCTTGAGGCCTTTGTGCAAGTTTTCTATGCCAACTTCTTTGGCAACTTGCTCTACGTGTTCACTGGTGTCACCACTGGCGATACAGGTAGCAAAGCCCATCTCTTTGAGGGTTACCAGAGTTGCCTTAGCATCTTCTCGCACCGTATCGCTAAGGGTAAAACCGGCGAGTAGCGCGTCGGTATCGGCAAGATAGACGCTGTGCTGGCCGTCGATAGCGGTAAGCCCTGTGTTTTGGCGAATGAAATCCGCGCTGCCGAGATAATAGTGAGTGCCATTGACCTTAGCCTGCACGCCCGCACCTGCTAGATACTGACTCTCATCCAAGCGATAGCCACTCTTGTAGTAAGGTGCAAACGCTTTAGCGATGGGATGAATCGAATGCGACTCCATGGCGGCGGCGATGGCCAGCACATCGAGAGAGGCATCCTGGTTAAAACACTGAGTAAATTTCTTAGTCTCGCGCAGCGTGAGGCTGCCGCAGGTGAGAGTGCCCGTTTTATCAAACACCACCTGATCGACTTTGGGTAGCTTCTCAAACACACCTGGACGGCGAGCAACCACACCAAGCCTGGTAAAGAGGCCGGTAGCGCAGGTGACCGCCGTCGGGGTCGCCAACGCCAGCGCGCAGGGGCAGGTAGCGACCAAGACGGAAAGCGTGACCCAAAAGGCATCTTCCGGCCAATAGTGCTTCCATACCAGATAGGTGAGGGCGGCAACCACTAAGATGGTCCAGGTAAAATAGTTGGAGATGGTATCGACGTAGAGCGCCACCTTAGGCTTGTTGTTCGATGCCGCCTCTTGCAGGCGAATGATTTCGGCGACCAATTGGTCTTGCCCAGTCGCGGTGACCTTGACCTTTATCGGATGATCCACATTGATGGTGCCCGCATACACCTGGCTGGTGATATTCTTGGTCACCGGCATCTGCTCGCCAGTAAGCATGGCTTCATTGACGCTGCTCATCCCCTCTATGATATCGCCATCGGCGGCAATTACCTCGCCGGGTTTGACCATGATGAGATCGCCAACCTTGAGACGCTTGGCCGGCACTTCGGTTTGATTACCTTCATCGTCCAAAAGGTTAGCGGTAAGCGGGATCAATTTGTGCAGGTTATTGGAGCTAATGGAGGCTTTTTGCCGCGCATTTTGCTCGAAATAGCGTCCCAGCAGCAGGAAGAAGGTAAACATGCTGACGGATTCGAAATAGACTTCGCCCTGGCCAGATACCGTGGCGATACAGCTGGCGATATAGGCGCCGCAGATGGCGATGGACACAGACACGTCCATATTGAGCCGGCCTGATAACATGGCGCGCACGGCGCTGAAATAGAAGGGCTGCGCCGAATAGAAGACCACAGGCGCGGCGAAGATCATGCTGACCCAGCGAAAATAGTCCCTGAACTCCACGTCGAGATCGGTAAAGTAATCAGAGTAGAGCGCCAGGGCAAACATCATCACCTGCATGGTGGCAAAGCCTGCCAGGCCAAGTCTGAGCAGGAACTTACGACTGTTCTTCTTGCTCTGGATCTCTTCGTCATCCACCTGATAAGGGGCCGCCTGATAGCCGATACGGCTGATCTGCGCCAGGATCTCTGACAGCTTGAGTTTTTCGGGATCCCAGCTGACCTGGGCCCGCTCTGTGGTGGTGTTGACCGCTATCTTATTGATGCCTTCGAGATGCTGCAGCTTATGTTCGATCAACCAGGCGCAGGCCGCGCAGGTAATGCCATCTATGGTTAGAGAGGTGCTGGCACTCTGTTTGTCTTGATGCACAAAGTCCTGCTGCACCTCTTTAAGATCGAAGGCGGAAAATGCGTTAAGGGCTTCGGGCACCAGCGCAGTCTGCTTGCTGCCTGGCTCGGTGCGATACTTATAATAGTTAGTCAGTCCCGCCTCTATGATGGCGGCAGATACCGCCTGGCAGCCGGGGCAACACATGGGCTGAGGGACATTGTCGATAAGGGTCTCGAACTGGCGGCCGGTGGTTACCGGCTCGCCGCAATGAAAGCAGTTTAACGCATCCATAAAAGATTAATTTAACCAGTATTGTTGATTATCTTTTAGCTCGAGACGTTTCTGGATGCGCCATGTGCCATCAAACCCTTCCAGTCTGACTTCCCAGCTGCCCTGAAGTGGCGAGTTGAGCGCAATATGGTAAACCTGATTACCGTCGGCGGTGGCAACCTCGGCGAAATCTTTCTCTTGTAGCGTTGGATGATAGAAGGATACGTTGAGCGCAGCTGTATAGGGCTCACCGCCATGCTGGGTGAGGGTGAGTTCATCTTGGGTCAGATGCAACTCAAACTGCAAGCCAAGTTGCTTGGCGTGTTTAATCTTACGCAGGTCCATGTTAATGGCCTTGCCGTCTTTGTAATAGTCTTCCGATACCAAGGAGTCTTTATTTTCGACTGCGAGCAACACCAAATTCACACTGGCAAATACGGCACACAGCGGCAAAATAATCAGAAACCAAGGCCAAAACTGTTTATACCAAGCTTGTGGTTTATTCATGGATACTACCTGTTATTTTTGTTGGCCATATCTTACCGTTAAAAGGCAGTGATAGCACTTAAAAAAAAGGCCTCGATCTGTTTCGAGGCCTTGGTGTTACTTATATGTAATTACTTGTTTGACAAGCTATAAACATACGCTGCGATGACGTGAACTTTCTCTTCGCCCAAGACATCTTTCCAAGCAGGCATTACACCAGAACGACCGTTCTTAATGCTCTCTTGGATCACACCACGACTACCGCCGTACAACCAAGTGTTGTCGGTGAGGTTAGGTGCACCCATGAACTTGTTACCAGTACCGTCCATACCATGACAGGCGAAACAACCTTTCATGAATGATGCCTGACCTTGTGCGGCCAAGGCTTCATCGTGGTCGCGACCAGACAGTTTAACTACGTATTCAGCCAGGCCTTTCAGCTCGCTGTCTTCGATAGGTAGACCGCCTTTTGGTGGCATCATGCCGTTGCGACCGTTCATGATAGTGGTCTTGATAGTGGCAAGATCGCCGCCATATAGCCAGTCACCGTCAGTCAGGTTAGGGAAGCCCTTGCTACCGCGCGCGTCACTACCGTGGCACTGAGCACAGTTTTGCAGGAACAGACGACCACCCACTTTTAGGGCTTCTTCGTTCTTCACTAGCTCTTCGAGCGGTGTAGCTAGGTAAGCCGCGAAGATCGGGCTGTACTTAGCATTGGCTTTCTCAACCTCTTGGTCATACTGAACCCAGCGATGTTCATTTGCAGCCAGTTCAACGGCAGCGGCAGAATCTTCCTTGATACCTTTGTCGGTACCAATGCTTTGGTTCGAGCTTGACCAGCCTAGGAAACCTTTATAGTTACCAAGACCTGGGTAGGCTGCCAGATAGACCACACCGAAGATGATGGTGATGTAGAACATATAACTCCACCACTTAGGCAGCGGGTTATTGATCTCTTCAATGCCATCAAAGCTGTGACCCATTGATTTGCCTTCTTCAACACCTGTGGTGTTTTTAGAGACAACAAACAGTAGGATGAAACATCCTGCGATTACCACAATTGTGAGTACGGTAATCCAAATACTCCAGAAGCTACTCATCATCACTTATGTTCTCCTGAGTCCTTGTGCTTCTCATCATCTGAGAAAACAAGGTTAGCGGCCTCGTCAAACTGCGCTTTACGGCGACCGCTATAAGCCCATGCAAAAATACCGACAAACGTCACCATGACAACAATGGTAATAATCCCTTGTACTGTGCCGTAATCCATATTTATGCCTCCAATTTATTTCAGTGCGTGACCTAGCGACTGCAGGTATGCAATTAGTGCCTGCATCTCAGTCTTACCTTCAACCGCTTTCTTAGCGTTGTCGATATCATCTTGAGAGTAAGGCACGCCGAAACCACGGAACACTTCCATCTTCTTAGCCGTTAGCTCGCCATCTAGGACGTTCTCGGCCAACCAAGGGAAGGCAGGCATGTTTGATTGTGGTACTACTGCGCGAGGATCAAGTAGGTGAACTTCATGCCACTTGTCGCTGTAACGACCGCCAACACGGGCCAAGTCTGGACCAGTACGCTTAGAACCCCATAGGAACGGGTGATCCCAAACTGATTCACCGGCAACAGAGTAGTGACCGTAACGCTCAGTTTCTGCACGAAGCGGACGAATCATCTGGCTGTGACAGCCTACACAACCTTCACGGATGTAGATGTCACGACCTTCTAGCTCAAGCGCTGAGTATGGACGAAGTCCGTTTACTGGCTCAGTAGTGTCTTTTTGGAAAAGCAGGGGAGTGATCTGTACCAGGCCACCAATACTGATAGCAATCACGGTAAAGATACCCAGCAGACCGATGTTTTTCTCGACTATCTCATGATTAAATTTCATCAAATCTACTCCTTATGCTTCAGCCAGCGCTGGCAAAGATTCTTTTGGCGTTTTTACTGTCTTAACCACGTTGTATGCCATTAGCAGCATACCAGTGACGAAGAACAGGCCACCTAAGAAGCGAACAAAGTAGAATGGGTATGATGCTTCCAGACCTTCAACGAAGCTGTAGGTTAGGGTGCCGTCAGAGTTAACTGCACGCCACATCAGACCTTGCATAACACCCGAGATCCACATTGAAACGATGTAAAGTACAGTACCGATAGTCGCTAACCAGAAGTGAACGTTAATCAGTTGTGTGCTGTACATACGACCGTGACCGTAGATAGCAGGGATCAGGTGGTATAGCGAACCGATAGATACCATAGCCACCCAGCCAAGTGCGCCTGAGTGAACGTGACCTATGGTCCAGTCGGTGTAGTGAGACAATGCGTTAACTGTCTTAATGGCCATCATTGGACCTTCGAAGGTCGACATACCATAGAAAGACAGAGAAACGATCAAGAAACGTAGAACAGGGTCAGTTCTTAGCTTATGCCAAGCGCCTGACAGGGTCATGATACCGTTGATCATACCGCCCCAAGAAGGTGCGAACAGGATCAGAGACATCACCATACCCAGTGACTGTGTCCAGTCTGGTAGCGCTGTGTAGTGCAGGTGGTGAGGACCCGCCCAGATGTACAGTGCAATCAATGCCCAGAAGTGAACGATAGACAGACGGTAAGAATAAACAGGACGACCTGCTTGCTTAGGTACGAAGTAGTACATCATACCCAGGAAACCGGCGGTCAGTAGGAAGCCAACGGCGTTGTGGCCATACCACCATTGCACCATGGCATCGACGGCGCCAGAGTATAATGAGTATGACTTGAACAGGCTGACAGGTACTGCCATAGAGTTCACGATGTGCAGAACTGCAACCGTGATGATGAAGGCGCCGAAGAACCAGTTTGCCACATAGATGTGTGACGTGGTTCGTTTCACAATTGTGCCAAAGAACACAACGGCATAGGCTACCCACACTATGGTAATAGCGATGTCGATAGGCCATTCAAGTTCAGCGTATTCTTTACTGCTGGTTAGACCAAGCGGCAGAGTAATAACGGCTGAAAGAATAATGGCTTGCCATCCCCAGAAGGTAAATGCAGCTAATTTAGGTGCAAATAGGCGGGTTTGGCAGGTACGCTGGACGATATAATAGGATGTTGCAAATAACGCTGAAGTACCAAACGCGAAAATCACGGCGTTGGTGTGCAGAGGTCTTAGACGACTGTACGTTAGCCATGGAGTTTCGAAGTTAAGTTGTGGCCAGATTAACTGGGCCGCGATCAATACACCTACTGTCATACCGATAATGCCCCACAAAACTGTGGTGAGGGCAAATTGGCGGACAACAGTGTAATTGTAATCAGCGCCTTGAGGCTGGGAATGGTTCATCATATTGCTTCCACTGCTTATTACTTATACTTATTGTTTGAGTAAAGCGGCACTTTACCCGGTAAAATGACATCAAAGGCTTGTTTCCCTACGAAACAAACAAGATTGTGTCAATGTGTCACGCAACATTAACGCAAATTAATGCCGAGTAACGCAATGATACTTGAGCAATATCAAAAAAGATAGGAATTATGCGGCCTAGGATATTGATCCAGATCAAACTACCTGGATAGAATGTAAACACTATGATTCAAAAGGTTAATAATTGTGCTACTGAATCGACAAATCTCCCTAATTACGCTGACTGCAAGCCTATTTCTAATGCCCCTGTTAACGGGCTGCGAAAAAGCGCCAAAAGCCCCTAAACAAGATGTAAAAGTGGCTGACGAAACCGCCTTTGAAATGGACCAGAGTCTGTGCGATTTCCATCAAAAAACCTGCAATAAAAAACTCGGTGAAACGCTTATTTCATTGGCAATTTCACCTGAAGATACCCCTAGCGAGAAGCCGTTAACGGTGACCTTGAGCAGTAGTGAGTCACTGGAAAACCTCCAGGTTCGTGTTGAGGGTAGAGATATGTTTATGGGGGTTATTCCACTCATTTTAAGTGAAACTAGCAAAAACACCTATCAAGGAACGCTAATATACGGTTCTTGCAGCAGCAATTATATGGTGTGGCGTCTTATCGCCAGCTTCCAGATAGGCGGTCAATCTAAGACCATTATGTACGACTTTTTGGCCGATAATCCGGCTAAGAATGGCTAAAAGCTGTGCTAATCGACTCAAGCTGCCTTGTAAGGAAAGAGCCTTTTAGGCAGCTAGCTTCATCTAAACCACTCGACTCAAATATTTAAATTCAAATATTTAGACTCAAAAAATAGACACAACTCACTAGATCAATAAAACCCGCTCACGCCGACCGCTTATTGATTATGGCTAATCGCTAACCTTAATTGCTGTCAGACAGGGCTAATCGCACCTTATTGAAGCGTTCTATGTTATCGATAAAGAGTGAGGTAAGGTCAGGATCAAAGTGGGAACCTGCACCTTTAGCGATCTCGGCTATCACTTCATCTAGTGGCCAGGCCGGTTTATAGCAGCGCTCGTGGGATAGCGCATCGAACACATCTGCGATAGCGACAATGCGTGCAAAGATATGAATTTCATCGCCTTTTAATCCATCAGGATAACCACTGCCATCGTACTTCTCATGGTGTTGCAAGGCGATGATGGCGGCGGCGTTAAGAATAGGGCGCTCTGAGTTGCCCAAGATCTGGTGACCGATGGCGGGATGCTGACGCATGATCTGCCACTCTTCATCGTTTAGTTTGCCAGGTTTTAACAGCACGGCATCCGGCGTCGCAATCTTACCTATGTCGTGCATGGGTGATGCGTGTTTAATGAGATCGGCCTGTTGATCATCGAGCCCGGCCAATTTTGCCAGGATATAACAGTACTCGGCCATACGCTTCACATGGTTGGCGGCTTCCTTCGAGCGGCTCTCGACCACATCGCCTAGGCGGAAGATCAATTCTGACTGGGTATCTTCGAGCTCTTTGTTCAGCAGCAGATTCTCGAAGGCGACGCCGACATTGATGGCAAAGATATCGATAAGCTTCTTATCCAGATCACCAATGGCATGTATGTTGTCCATATACAACAGGTTGATCCAACCACTCTTTGCTGGGAAGTAACCCACAAACAGATTGTCTTCATACAGGCATGTCTGTTCCTGTAGTGCCCGTTTAAGCAGCTTCTCGATGGGCTCGGGGATGGCTTGTTCATGGTGGCTGGCAAATTGGCCAGTACCGGCTAGGATATGGAGTTTGTCGGTACTTAAATCCTTGCTCATCGCATCGATGGCATTGCAGGTTAGCAGTAAGGTCTCGTTGTTGAGGTTAAGCAGGTTGGCGACCTGAGTCAGCAGGCCGTCGGCAAAATGATACAGAGTTCTGAGTTCAAACAGGCCTGATGTCGCCTTAACGACACGCTCTAGCCCCTCGCGGTAACGGATCTGTGTCTGTTTCGCCGCTTCGATCTCCATGATATCGCGGTAACTTCTCAGCGCAGAGTAGACGCTAGTGATCAGCTTACGTGAATCCAATTCAGCCTTTGCCTTGTAATCGTTGATGTCGTAATTGACGATCACATCTTCTTCAGGCGCTTGTCCCGGCTGACCGGTACGCAGGATTAATCTGATGCTGCGGTCGTTATGATCTTCACGGATCCATTTGACCAGCTCAAGACCGGCGTGATCGCTCTCCATGACCACGTCGATAAACGCCATGGCCACGTCTTTTTCATCTTGTAACACCCGCTTTGCTTCTTCGCCGCTATAGGCATTAATAAACTCTATGCCGCGGTTATCTAGTTTAAACCGCGACAGTGCGAGTTTTGTCACTGTGTGTACATCGGGCTCATCGTCTACGATCAGTATGCGCCAGGCCGGTCCTGTTTCTGTTTCGGCTGCTTTCTTCTTACCTGAGAACAGTGGACTCTTTTTCGCCATATCAATTAGCATCCGTACCCCTCTTAGGTGAACTAAATTGACCTTATTTATTAGTGTAGTAACTCACGTGGCATTTAGCTGGAGAATTTAGAAGGTGAGAAATTGAAATTGCAGATTAAATGAGGCAGTTAGCCCTCTTTGTTGCGTATCGCGTGACGATAACAGGGCGGTGAACATAAGAGCGGAAAACATATACTTGTGTTTACTGAGCAAGCGCTCTTTAATCTAACCGATCAAATACTGATCTAACGTGCCAATTTTATTAAATATTTTCCCGCTTTTGTTGCTATAGTGCGTAGGGCATCCCATGGCGCTTTTTTAATGGAGTCGACTCTTGCACGCCTTACCTCTATTTGAATCGATTGACTATATCGAAGCCGGCAACCCCATCATCAATCAGCACATTACGGCGATAGCCATGAATAGCGTCGAAGATGCAGGTTTGGTTTATGAGCTGGCATCCGATCTACTGTTCGCCCAGCGGGAAAATGAGAACAGTTATAAGAGTTTTCGTAGTGAAATCACCTGTTTTCTGCATTGGTGTTTCGATGTGGTGCAGCAGTCGCCGGGGCAGATAAGTAGGCGTGACATGGATAAATTCGTGGCCTACTGTCAGTCGCCACCAAAGGAATTAATCGGTCAGTTTAATGTTGCCCAGTTTAAACTCGATAAGGCGAGTCAGCAGCGCGTGCCCAATCCGTTATGGCGCCCCTTTGTGGGAAAACGGGGGGAAGAATACCGCCTTAGCGATAACGCCCTCAAGACTAAGATGGCGATACTCTCCTCATTCTATGGCTTCTTGATGGCTGAAGATTACTGTGAACGCAATCCTGCTCAGGCCTGGATGAACCATTCAAAGTTTGCCCATAAACGAAAGTTCGCCATGAGCGAAGAGGAGGGCAGTGGACTCGCCTTTACGGAATTGCAATGGTCCTACGTGATCTCAAGTGTCGAACAACTTGCCATCGCGGAACCTGAAATCCATCAACGCAGTTTGTTTCTTATCAAGTTGATTTACGGTTGTTATTTGCGTGTATCTGATGTGAGTGCGCGAAGCGGTTACAGCCCTATCATGGGACAATTTAAGCAAGACAAGCAGACAGGGATCTGGCGTTTTCATATTCCCAAGAGTAAAGGGGGCAAGCGGCGACAAATCCCCTTGTCCAATGCATTAATAGAGGCACTCAAACAGTACCGGCAACATTTGGGGCTGTCACCTTTACCCGGCTATCAGGAACAGACACCAATTTTCGTGCGCCATAGGGCCGCAGGGCGAGGACGTGAAGCGGGATTGGTCGACGCAAATCTGGGCATTCGCCAGGTGAGGGAGGCGGTGCAGTCGCTGATTAATCACGCCGCCGACAAAGCGGCAGCGGACGGGCTTTTGGAAGATGCAGAGGTGATGCGAAAACTGACAGTGCATAGCATCCGCCATACCGGGATCACCCATGACATTAACCTCAATGGTCGGCCCTTATCCCATGTTCAGGCGGACGCAGGGCATGAGAGCATCGATACCACATCTCAGTATCTGCACACATCTCAGGCCGAAAGGCATCAGAGCGCAGCTAATAAGCCTATGGACAGATTAGCCGGCATCGAATGATCAAAAAAGCCCGTGTCCGGGAAGACACGGGTAGGGAGCCTAAAGCGGTCGCATCGCTTAAGTATCTCAACAAGAAAAGACTTAATAGACAGGGCTCTAATTTGAGTTGACGATAATAGTTTAAACAGGCTGTTTTGCGATTCCATGTCATTCAGATGACGCTTTAGTTAATGCTTAACTAAAGGTTTCTGCCAACCTATAAACATTACGATGACCGGGTGCGTAAATTTTAGCCATACTGATAACCTTACTTTTAACATATGAGTGGCAGCCATTTTTCAAATCGCTTAATGCCGATAAGTATCATTATCGGCATCTGACTAAAAACTTGTTTTAGCTAATTCTCTAGCTAGTAACTCTCATTCAATATGACAATTCCCAATATTATGAGGTCTAAGTTACTTAGGTTACTTTTGAACGTTTGCATCTGAGGGGCTAGATTGAATTATTTGTTAAGCTGCTAAGGCGTACGGATTGCGTATTGCTAGCCAGATTATGAGCTGCAGTTAGGTTAGTCATGCGCTTAGTATTGCATTACTCGTCTATTGAAAGCCCCCAGATTAAACATCTAAAGGTTAAAAATTAGGTTAAGCACTCCACTGAAGCATTTAAAGTAATGCGCCGAAACGATCAAACCGGCAAGCCTGGTTGGTTCCTAACTAACACCCGTAACACTAAGAGCATCTAAACTAACTTTAGCTTTCCAAGTGCTTGCTAATTGAAGGCTATGTCTGCACTTGCTTCAGTAGTTCGCAAAATTCTTGCGTTATTAAACAAATAGCTGACGCAGGGAAAATCCAACACAAATTGCACGCGTCGCTACGTGCACGAAATGACTTAAACAAGGGGATTACCCACCAGATTTCACGTAGCGACGCCTAATGATTGAGCAAACCATGGCAAGTAAAACCCTGGATGCTGATTAGAATGCTCCACAGAAAGAATATCTCAATGCGATAGATACCATTAAGGACTTTAGAAAAGCTAAGACGATTCTTTAACGGACTGCCTAAAGGCCAGTAGCTGAATTAAAGTATCGACTCGGAGCTCTTGTTGAGATGCAAGTCTTAGTAAGTTCGCTTTGTATGAAAAAGTATAGCGATACTGTAGTAACTGTAACTCAGCCAAATGAGCTGAATCTCTGTTGCCATAAAAAGAGATAGCGCTGATAAAAGAAAGAGAAAGGACTTAGTATTATTCAATGAGTTCATTCTATTGGGCGTATTCGAGACAGATAGCTTTTAAGCTATAAGCCGATAAGGCAAATTTAAAAGTGAAAGTAGAAATGGCATATAGGCTAGTCTTTGTAAGATTGATATTTGGCTCACTCTCCACCACAGTCTTAGACATATAATTGTGCGCACAATGTATATTATGTTAAATAAGGTGTGTAAGGTTAATTAATTTCCGGAAAATTCTAGGCATTTTCATTCAGACTGAGATTCTCGTTCACCGCATAGCTAATTCAATAATCCACCACTCTGCTACAGCGCGTCACACGATTGCTGTGTTAGACATTTAGGATTTACGCCAGCAAGGCTGCTGCGACACAGTAAGAAAGCTTGATGATTTGGTTTGGATTTAATTGGCTCAGATTCTGAGTTTAAGTGAACATTTCCATGGAGGTTGTCATAAGCCTGCAGATGACCTTTTCCGATACAAGTTATCCGTCGCAATGTCGCGTACCACTCTAGGAGCACAACATTATTCATTACGCCTGACGTAATCGCTGGATATCCTTTTGTGGAGGAAGCCCAAATAGCCGACTGTATTCACGACTAAATTGAGATGGACTCTCATAGCCAACGACTCCGCTTGCCTGGCTGGCATCTAAACCATTTAACAGCATCTGGTCCCTCGCTTCCTGCAGGCGCAGATGCTTGAGATATTGCAATGGGCTGCTACCCGTCAACGCTTTAAAGTGTTGCCGAAAGGCTGATGCACTCATATGGGCTTTGTCAGCTAATTCATTGATGCCTATCGCTTGAGCGAAATTCTGCTTCATCCAAGCCACTATCTGTACGATTTGCCTGCTCGGCGAGCCAACCGACGCCAAATGTCGCAAGTGCATTCCATGTGGGCCATGGAGCAATCGAATAACGATTTCCTTTTTATACAGTTGTGCCAAGCTTTCGATATATTCAGGCGTATGATGTAACCCCAGCAAACGGCTCATCGCATCACACAATCCAGTATCGATATCTTGGGTAGAAATGGCTTGATATCTAAGATCTTTGGATGGTCTTTCCAGATTAAGTTCAGTGCAAGTCTGGGCAATTAATCCATAGTCCAACTTCAAGACTAAACCGATAAACGGATGAAGCCTTGTCGCTTCAGTTACATGGGAAATGACAGGCAAATCAAATGTCGTCAGCATAGATTGTCCTGCGTTACAGACGCGCAAACGGTCGTCGATAGCGACTTGTTTACAGCCTTGCAAGATAAGCGACAGACTCAAAGTATAGATACAGTGCAGTGGCTCGGTCGGGTTGTTTCTGATGTGAAGCGTCAGGTCAGGGATGCTGGTGTCATGGTCACCTTCCCTTCTCCCGTAAGCAAATGCTTTATCTGCTAGAGATTGAATCATGCTGTTACCGCTAGTGATTAACATAGACATGCCCTACTTGCTTGACCTCGTTAGATTGCGCGTCAAATTCTTTCAGCATCTGCTGCTGTGAAATTTGGTCGCCCATACGACCTCGTTTTACGTACCTGTGCTTGAATGATTTGGCGCCTTTAGCAAAAACCAATTTAGCAAAATCATCAATGTATTGCTGCTTAAACTTGCTGTTGAAGGTATTAAATAGCACGACGTTTTTGCCAGTAAAATCATTGTCTTTGACAAACTGCCAAATCGGTGGTGCCGGGCTATAGAGCCAGATCGGCGAACCTAGATAGACAGTTTCATAAGGCTCGAGATCAATATGCGATGGCGAAATGTCGGCGACATTGCTTCTTGCGTCTTTCAGCGCGTTAATCCAGCCCGGGATCCCAAGTTGGTAACTCTCGGCCGTGATCTCATACACATAACCCGCGGTTTGCTGCGCAATATGGTCCGAAAGGACGCCAGTATTGCCAGAGCGGGAGAACACCACAATAGCCGTATTGACCTCGGCCACTCGACTGGTCGGTGTGCTGGACAGATGCGATCTATTTTTGGCGTCCTGGGCGTTTTCAATCTGCGTCACGACTAAGGCAATTAATGTTACTAATGCGAGCGCAATCAGCAAACCAATCAATATCCAGCGACCCATAGTTGCTTCCTTTGTTACTTTTGGCTATTTATCGCTAAAGCCAATATGCCTTAGCGCAAACCCGCTGCCTTGTAAAAAGAGAACGTGCCCTTGTCAGTGTTCAGGACACGTTCACCTCTTTGGTTAGAAGTGTTGGTTAGAGGTGTTGGCTAAGGAAAGGACCAATTTTTTCCATTGCCAGACTCACCGCTTGCGGATGGTCATAGAGATCGTAGTGGGACCAATCCTGCAATTCGACCAACTGGCGGTCTTTGGACACAATTGAGCGGCCATAGATCTCGTGTCCGTCACGATACGCGCCAAATGCACCTACTTTTTGACCGACAACTGCCATCATTGGTTGCGTCATCAGGGTTTCTACAAAGGCGAAAGCATCCCAACTCAGCGTTTTTTGCGCATGAGAGAACAACATACGCGTTGCCCCGCCCTCGGCCTGCCCTCGTGGCGTTTTATAGTAATCCGTGGCTTCGAACAGGTCGCGTTCGGTCAATCCATTTTGTTTTGCAAACTCAGGACTCGGCGGCAGAAGCTCATTGACCTGTCGCTTCTCACCCCTCGCTTCAGCAGTGCGCTGGGTGGCCATAGCTTCTAGTGCTCCGATTGGATTGTACTGGCTGAATCCTTCTCGGAATAAGCGTCCCAAGTTTACCGGGGTGATACCAACAACCGCCTTCAAACGCTTTTCTGTCAGAGCGGAACTGAAAATATATGCGCCGCCACCACAGATACCAAGACCACCGATTCTATCTTCGTCGACATAAGGTAAACTAACCGCATAGTCGATCACACGGCTGATGTCTTCGACCCGTTGGCTTGGGTCTTCGACGTAGCGAGGTGACCCGCCAGATTCGCCCTGAAAACTGGCGTCAAAAGCGATCACCACGTATCCCAGCTCAGCCAGCGCTTTACCGTACACGGCACTGGATGTTTGCTCTTTACAGCTACCAAATGGATGGACACTGACCATAGTTGGGTAGCGTTTTGACTCGTCAAAGCCTTCGGGCAACAGAATGAGTGCCGACATATCCCAGGCCATATCTGCATTTCTGAATGTCACTTTTTGGATGTTCATAATGAAAGCCTTATCTGATAGAAAGGCCCAGTAGCATTAGGCCTTTCTATTTGTTAATACCTTTGGCGCGTGGTTACAGCGTGCGCTGGAAGAATGGTGCTAGCACACCGATAGCTTCGGCAATTGGGGACTCACCATCATAGAGATCCATGTGATTCGCGCCGTCAACGACATACATTTGTTTGTCGCTACTGGCCGCGCGCGCCATCAAGTCATCACTCATCCACTTACTGCCGGCATCACTACCGACAACGGTAAGCAGGGGTTGAGTCAAAAAGGCCTCGGCCTTGAAGAAGGCATCGTAGGTAATAATTTGCGTCAGACTGCGTGCTGTCGCAAAGCCCGGCGCAGTGCAATAGGCCGCGCGATCGGTGTGGTAGTATTCCCACGCTTGGCGGAGTTCTTCGTTAGGTGCGTCTTCTTCTTTTAATGGTGCCATTGGAATGGTGGCGATTTCTGCGCCGCTAGCATCTGACGTTCTGGCACCAGAGCCTGCCTCTATGTATGGCAAAGCGTCGCTATCCTTAACATTGTTATCCCAGCCGTTGCGGAACATCTGACCGATATTAACCATACTCACGGTACCGACCGCTTTAATGCGGCGATCGTTTATCGCGGCATTGGCTGTGTAACCTGCGCCCGCACAGATGCCCATGGCTCCAATGCGATCGTTGTCTACATAGTTGAGCGTTGTAAGGTAATCAATCACAGCGCTAACATCTTCGGTGCGCACATGTGGGTTTTCCAGCTGACGGGGTTCACCTGTGCTTTCGCCCTGATAAGAAGCATCATATGCGATAGCGATAAAACCTTTTTCGGCCAGCTTCTTAGCGTAAGTGCCTGCAGTCTGTTCTTTTACACCGCCGCCAGGATGAGAAACGACGATCGCTGGGTAGATTTTGCTTTCATCAAAATCTGCAGGGAAATTGACAAGCCCAGCTAGGGTGATATCTAGGCCATTGGTATTTGGAAAGGTAACTCGGTTCATCTGCTTTACTCCGTACTCGTTATCGGTAGCAGGAGAGAAAATACCTTCAAGTATCTGCCCTCCCGACTTACGATTCAGTATAGGAATCACAGCAGAGGTGGGTTTGCACAAAGTGACTTATTGATTGCCTAAAATGACATATCCGCTCAAGGATAAAATAGGCGCTAGATAAACAATTGTTATTAAGGTGCTGAATATTATGAAGTAATTAATTCAGTGTGACAGCCTGGGCAGGCTCAAAACACCAAAATATCAGTGTTACCAAAATATAGGTGTTAACAAAATATCAGTATTACCAAGAGACTCTCAAATTAGCGTCGTAGGATTTACAAGCCATGAGACGCTTAAATGGGGCAGAACGAGTATTAGCCTGAAGCAACGTTAGCAACTTTTACTTTAAAATAACAACCAAGTCAGCCAGCTACCAACTTACATTATCGCGACCGGCATCCTTTGCCCTGTAAAGCGCAGCGTCTGCATCGTGTAGCATCTGCGTCAGGCTCTTACCCGGCTCGAATGAGCTTAGGCCACAGCTAAAAGTGATCTGCAGCGCGTCATCACCGATCTGAAAACGATTTTGTCTTATGGCATGACAATAGACCTGTGCACGGGCTTCGAGATAAGTCTCGAAGTCTTGGTCCGTGCCAAAGGGACGATTAACCAAGACGACAAACTCTTCGCCGCCCCAGCGCATCAGCACATCTTCGGGATCCTGCTGTTGCTTTAAGGTCGCCGCAATATGGCGCAGCGCATCATCGCCGACCATGTGGCCGTAGGTGTCGTTGATCAACTTGAAATAATCGACATCGATAAGGATGACGCCCAGTTCTCCCTGCTGCTGACTACAGGCGTGATATAGGCGCTCGCCAATGGCGATACCCTCGCGGCGGTTATAAAACTGCGTGAGGTCGTCATAGATAGCATGGTGTGTCAGCTGGGCTTCCAGCGCCTTTAACTCTGTGATATCGAATATCACACCAATTAGGCCGGCCACCTCACCACGATTGTCGTTAAAACTCGTCTTATGAAAACGCACAAAGACAGAATCACCTTCACGGGTCTTTATCTGCTTCTCGTAGATCTGTACGCCAGGATTGTCGAATAACGCCTGATCGGCGCGTTGGTAGACTTCGGCGAGCTCTTCGTCGAACAGCTCATAGACGCTCTTACCAATTAATTCGTCCCGGGTGAGTTTAATGAAGGATTCAAATGCCTTGTTACAGCCCAGATAGACGCCAGCCTTATCTTTATAGAAGATAGGCACAGGTAAGGTATCTAATGTCAGTTGTAACAGATAGCTGTCACTGGCCAGACATTGGAGCAGATCTGGATGTAGATTGGGCGCATCATACGGCATATTTAGGGTCTCTTCTTGTTTAAATTGACGTTCCCTGTACCTAACAAGAGTATAGTTGTGTTAACTACGAGTGCTATATTAACAAGTTATCTCGGCGCTGCGGGATTTATCGGACCGTTTTTGTGGTCCTGAATCGTCAAAATAATCATCTTGAGCCGCTTTACTTCGAAAGCGTTAGCGATTTGTACAGATATTGAGCGAACAAATCAATTGGCGCGCCTAAATACCTCTTTCAACATAAAAAATGATTGTAAATTGAAAAATGAGCTGCCTACACTGGGGTTAACATTTGTCATATGAGGGCACTCGCCTATGTCCATTTCTCCTCTTGCCAGTGACAAGCTATATCGTTCTTCCACACTTGCCCTACTCGATCCCAGCATTAAATCGACTAAACAGCTGACGCCGCTCAACGAAATTGTCGGCCAGGAACGCGCCCAACAGGCGGTTGAATTTGCCATGTCGATGAAAGATAAGGGCTACAACATCTACGCCATCGGCCGAAATGGTCTGGGTAAACGTACTATGGTAATGCGTTACCTGGACAGATATGACCCCAACGGGCATCACCAACTCTTCGATTGGTGCTATGTGGTGAATTTCGACGATGCCCGCACGCCTAAGGTGCTTAAACTACCTCGTGGTCAGGCCCAGGCCTTCAAGGCTGATATCGAAAACTTGATGAAGCGCCTGGTTAAGGCCCTGCCGTTGGCCTTTGACAATGAGCTCTACTATTCGCGGGCCGAGAAACTAAAGACACAGCTGGCCGAGAAGCAAGAATCGGCGCTGGGGCAGATAACCAAAGAAGCCGCCGCCAAGCAGATCAGCCTGTCCATCAACCCACAAGGCAGCTACGAGCTGGTCGCCATGAATGGTGAGGAGCCACATACCGAATCGAGTTTTTCCGAGCTAAGCAGCAAGGAACAGGCAAAACTCGAAAAAAATATCGGGTCCCTCGAGTCTAAGCTTAGGGAAGTGGTGCGTAAGTTTACCGCCTGGGAAGAGAGTTATTCGGACAAGCAGCAGAAGCATGACGAGCAGGTGGCTCAGGAAGTCTTGGTGCATCTGCTTGACTCCCTTAAGGAGCGTTACGCGCAATATCCCGAGGTGAAGGCGCACCTAAATGAGATGCACAAAGATATCTTAGATAATCTGGACATCTTCCTCGAGCAAAATGAGGAGCAGATCGCCCTCTCCTACGCCTCCCTAGCTAAGAAGATGCCGAGGCGCTATCAGGTCAATGTGTTAGTTAATCATGCCGATATCCCTATGCCCATAGTGATTGAGGAGAGCCCTAACTATCACAACATCTTCGGCTATATAGAAAACGCCACCTATAAGGGCACCATCTTTTCCGATTTTTCCTTAATCCGCCCAGGCAGTCTGCATAAGGCCAACGGCGGCGTGCTGATGATTGACGCCATCAAGGTGTTGGAGCAGCCCTACGTATGGGACGGCTTGAAGCGCGCGCTGCGCTCTCGTAAGTTGAGTCTCAGCTCATTAGAGCGCGAGGTAACGCTATCGGGGACCATCTCGCTGGACCCAGAGGCAATCCCATTAGATGTGAAGATCATTTTGTTTGGCGACTATCAGACCTATCAGCTTTTGCAGCATTATGATCCTGAATTTAAAGAGCTATTCAGGGTCACCGCCGATTTTGAAGATGAGATGCCACGTACCGATGCCTCCGAGGTGCAGTACGCGAAATTTATCTCCAGCATAGTGGTGGGCAACAAGATGCTGCACTGTGACCGCGGCGCCATAAAACGTGTCATAGAGTTCAGCGCCCGCCAGGCCGATGCGCAAAATAAGCTATCCCTGCATTCGGCGGATATCGCCAACCTGCTGCGGGAATCTAATTATGTGGCCAGGACGAGTAAGTCGAATATGATCCGAGCAGGCCATGTTGAGCAAGCACTGCATAATCATGAGCTCAGGGTCTGTCGCCTGCGTGATCATGTGATGCAAAGCTTCATCAATGGCACCACGCTCATCGATACCCAAGATAGTGTGGTTGGTCAGATCAATGCCCTGTCTGTGGTGGCGACCTCGGATCATCAATTCGGCGCCCCAAGTCGTATCACCGCCAGTGTCTCACTCGGTGAAGGCGCCGTGTTCGATATCGAGCGTAAGGTAGAACTCGGCGGTCAGATCCACTCCAAGGGGGTGATGATTCTAACGGCGTATCTCGCGACGATTTTCGGTCAGACGGATAAGATACCGCTAACCACACACCTCACCTTCGAACAAAACTATTCGGGTGTCGACGGTGATAGCGCCTCGATGGCAGAACTGTGCGCCATCGTCTCCGCCTTTGCCAAGGTGCCACTGCGCCAGGATGTTGCCATTACAGGTTCGATGAACCAGTTTGGTCAGGCACAGCCCATCGGCGGCGTGAATGAGAAGATCGAGGGCTTCTTCGATGTCTGTAAGATAAAGGGACGTCATAAGGGCCAAGGAGTGATCATTCCGCGCACCAATATACAAAACCTGATGCTTAGAGCCGATATCGTCGATGCAGTGAGCAAGGGAGAGTTCTCCATCTGGGCGATCGATCATGTCAATGAAGCGGTCGAGATCTTAACGGGTATTCCGGCGGGTGAACGTGATTTTGAGTTCGAAGACTATCCGAAGGACAGCCTCTATGCCATGGCCGATGCCAGACTGCAGAAACTGAGGGATCATGTGAAGCGCACTCAAAAGGCTAAGGTTTAAGAGCGAAGATTTAAGGAAAAAAATGTTAGGGTTTGAGGATTAAGGTTTAAGTGCCGATTTGAGACTAGAACCCAAATCATTAGCCAATAAAAAGCCGGTACTAGACCGGCTTTTTTAATCTTCTTAGCCACTTAGCCACTTAGCCACTTAGCCACTTAGCGAATGCTAAGAGCATTGCCATTAATGCTAAGTTATTAAGGCTAAGTTATTAAGCTTATTAAGCGAAGGCTTCTTGCAGCGGCGGAACCACCTGCTTCTTACGGCTGAGTACGCCATCTAACCATACACGGCCGTTTTCAGCTGCCTTGCCATAGGCGCGCTCGGTGAGGTCAGCATCATCAGACACGACCAGCATCTCAGAGCCTTCTTTCATGATATCGGTCAGCAGCAAAAGCACGCTATGGCGATTGCCTTCAGCCTTAAGCGCCGCGATATCGGCTTCGAGTTCAGCCTTAACCTTATCGAATACTGATAGATCGATAACTTCAAGCTGACCAATACCGACCAGGTTACCGTTCATGTTGAAGTCTTTAAAATCACGCATCACAAGATCGCGAACCGGTGTGCCTTCGACAGCCGACTTAACCTTGAACATCTCCATGCCAAGCGCCTTGTAGTCTTCGATACCGGCGATCTCTGCCAGGGCTTCGACACACTTGATATCGGCCGTGGTGCAAGTTGGAGACTTGAAGATCACTGTATCGCTCAGGATGGCGCACATCATGATGCCGGCGATATCTTTAGGGATCTCGACATTGTAGAAGTCGTACATCATCTTGATCACTGTGTTACTGCAGCCCACAGGACGGATCCAACACTCAAGCGGTGTAGAGGTCGTCAGGTCGCCCAGTTTGTGGTGATCGACGATACCGACAATAGTCGCCTCGGCAATATCATCCGGTGCCTGTGTCAGCTCAGAGTGGTCAACGATGTAAACCTGCTCACCGGCGTAGTGCTCTTTATACAGCGGGGCTTCAAAACCAAAGCGTTCCAGGATAAAGGCGGTCTCTGGTGATGGCTCACCCAGTCTTGCGGCAATGGCTTCTTCACCGATCTGGTTTTTAAGGTAAGCCAGTGCAATCGCACCACAAATTGAATCTGAATCTGGGATCTTATGACCCACAACGTACATTGGCATAATTAACTCTCACAGTAAATTTTGCGGCATTTTACCAAAAGGAAAATCAATTTACATTACTCCCCAGCCTTTAATTGGTTAGACGCTAGTCTAATGCAGGGGTTCAAGATAAATGGTACGCCCCAATAGGAGCTAAATAAACGTTATTTATGGATAGCCTAGCGGAAAATGCCCTTGCTCTTAGGTCTATCGGCTAGATAAGGTGCTAAACCTTGGTGCCCATAAGCTAGTTTGCGTTAAACCGCCATGCGGTATAACACCACCTCGACCTCGCCTTCCGGGGTATCGACACTAGTGTTTTTAATATACTCCATGCCAAGCTTGGTCATAATATTGATTGACCCCTTATTATTCGGGTCTGCGATGGCGCTGAAATGGGTGATAGCCTTGCCATTACCACTAGACTGCTTAACTAGCGCGTTGCAAACCGCCTTGGCAGCCTCAGTGGCGTAGCCTTTTCCCCAACTCGCCTGAGCAAAACGCCAACCTACCTCGAGATCCGAATGCTTTGGCTCATCGGTATAGAAATCCATCGGTCGCACCAGGATCCAGCCGATAAAGGTATCGCCAAGGTCCGATTCGCTGGCTAACGTAGTAACTTTCCAGAGACCCCATCCCGTGTCGCTATTGGAAAAGCCTTGGATACGCGGGATGAAATAGTCCTCAATCTCGGCCATGGTCGAAGGCTTGCCACCGTTGATATAACGCATTACCTCGGGATCTAGATTTAAATCATAGAGCAGCTGGGCGTCTTGCTCGGTGATCATCTCAAAACTTAATCTCTGGCTATCGGCTATCTTCATCTTTTACTCCCTTATTTCCAACAGATAACGAACCGAGCATCATAACCTTGGGACAACAAGCAGGTAAATAGAAACCTTACTTAGTGTCTAGTAGCGTTAGATTTCAAACCCGTGTCACTTAATCTTAGCTTGCTAGCTGAATTTCCTTGCTGGGTTTGCCGAACAATTGCGCAGTTACCAGATTGTTACACCGCCACGACTTACATCTTCAACCACCTTTAGTTAGTATGGAGTGAACGTCAAAGTCATGACAGAGATTGTGATTTTGACGCGCCCTTTTTCTAAAGGGCATGATTTTTAAGATAATAACTAATACAAACGTACATAATTTACAGACGTTGATCGTTTCACTTTGTTTATTCGGGTAGCTTATTCATGTCTTTCAATACGGTCCTGTCGTCATTCGCCGTGTGCTGCTGCGCACTCCTTTTCAATGCCTCGACAATGGCCCAGTCTTATCAACACCTAGGCAAAAGTTTTCAGCAAAATTTTAAGAAGCAGCTCAAGGCGAACAAAGTACCCGGCGGCGCCTTTGTGATCGTCCAGGGCAACAACATAGTTACTCTGGATACCTATGGTAAACGCCATCAAGGCGGCAGCAAGAAGATCAATGCCAACACTGTGTTTCGCCTGGCATCCGTCTCAAAAACCTTTGCCGGGGCACTGGCCAGTCAACTTGTACACGAACATAAACTCAGCTGGCAACAACCTATCAATCAATACCTTCCTGACTTTTCCCTGGCTAAGCCTGCCGATAGTCAGGCGATCACCTTAGGCCATGTGATAGGTCAAAGCACGGGCCTGATGCCAAACAGCTACGATAACCTGGTTAATGCCAACGTTAAGTTGAATAAGATCATTCCCAAATTTGCCGAGCTGACCCCCATCTGCCCGCCGGGCGTCTGTTACAGCTATCAAAACGTCGCCTTCTCCTTTATCGAGCAGGCGATCGAGCAGGAAAGCGGCCAGCCCTATGAAGAGTTGATCGACAAGCGTATCTTCGTGCCACTTGCCATGGAAACGGCCTCTATCGGCTATGAGGCCTTTACTCATACCAGCAATCGGGCCGAGCCCCATATCAAAACGAAACATGGATTTAAACAGGTTAAGGTGAAACCTAACTATTATCAGCTGGCGCCGGCGGCTGGAGTCAATGCCAGTATCAAGGATATGGCTAAGTGGCTCATGGCTAACATGGGGCATGAACCTAAGGTGCTGTCGCCTCAGGTGCTCGAAGATATTACTACCCCGGGGGTTCGCACCACTAAGGAGCTGCGCCGGCGCGATTGGAAACCCTATCTTAACGATGCTCATTATGGCAAGGGCTGGCGCATCTACCAGTTTAACGGCCATCGGCTGATCTATCACGCCGGTTGGGTCGCAGGTTATGTGACCGAAGTGGCCTACTCACCTGAGCTGGATCTGGGGATCGCCATCTTACTCAACGGAGAGTCACGGATTATCAGCGCTCTCGGCGCAGAGTTTTGGCAACAGGTGTTCGCCACTAAGCAAAGTTAACAGCTAAGGACTGACGTTAAAACTTACTCGTCTATTCGGCCCAATATGACTTAAGATGACTCTTGCGTTACCCATTAATAACAATAAGGAAAACCTATGATGTCGCAACGCCCCTATGATGATTCTCAGCAAGGAGCATCTTTTTCCCTGCTAGTCACAACCAAACCTTTGAGCACACTTGCACTGGCCTTGGCGCTAGTACTGCCAAGCTTTGCTCAAGCTCAAGCTCAAGTCCAAGCAGAGACTCAGGCTCAGGCCCAAACTCATGCCCAAACGCTGCAACAAAAGCAAGACACCTTGCTACTTGCTAAAGGCTATGTTGACGTCGCTAAGGGAAAGACTATCGAAGATGCAGCCATAGTGGTGCGCGGCAATCAGATTGTCTCGGTCGGCCATCAACACAGTGTGGCTAAGCTAGGTAGTGTGGCAATGCAAGGCAAATATCGGGTGGTCGACCTTAAGGATAAGTATCTGTTACCTGGGGTCATGGATATGCACGTGCATCTCTCCAGCGACGCCGAAGATAACTTTCTCGAATCGATGAATTACTCCATTCCGAGACAGACGGTGAAGGCGGTTAAGAATGCCCGCAGCACCCTGATGGCAGGTTTTACCACGGTGCGGGACCTAGGTGCCTCTGGTTACTCGGTTATCGCAACGCGCGATGCCATCGACGCTGGTGAGATCCCCGGGCCCCGCATCTGGGCCGTTGGCCATGCGCTCAGTATCACTGGAGGCCATTGTGACGATAACTTTGCCGCGCCAGAGGCACATAGTGTCGCAGGTGGTGTCGCCGATGGCCCCTGGGCTGTCAGGCAGAAGGTGCGCGAAAATATCAAATATGGCGCCAATGCTATAAAGATCTGCGCCACCGGCGGCGTTTTTTCAAAGGGAACCAAGGTCGGCGTGCAGCAATATAGCGAGCAAGAACTGGCCGCGGCAGCCGACGAAGCCCATCGCCGCGGTTTAGTCATTGCCGCCCATGCCCACGGCACCAGTGGCATCAAGGCCGCTATTCGCGCCGGCATAGATAGCATAGAGCACTGCAGCTTTATGGATGAGGAGGCGATTAAGATGGCGGTTAAAGCCGGAACCTACCTGTCCTGCGATATCTACAATACCGAATATACCCTGGCCTTTGGCGAAGCCAATGGCGTCCCTCAGGCCAACATAGAGAAAGAGAAACAGGTCTCTAAGGCCCAGCGTGATAGTTTCAGACGCGCCACCTTAGCCGGGGCCAAGATGGTGTTTGGTTCGGATGCGGCCATCTATCCCCATGGCGATAATGGTAAACAGTTCTCACGTATGGTTACCTTTGGGATGACGCCAGCCCAGGCGCTGCAGGCCGCGACCGTTAACAGTGCGGCGTTGATCCAGCAAGAAGACAATCTCGGCCAGCTCAAGCCTGGCTTCTATGCCGACATCATCGCCGTGGATGGCGATCCGTTAGCAGATATATCTGTGATGGAACGGGTAAGTTTCGTTATGAAGGATGGCGTGATCTACAAAGATTAGTCCGTAGGGGGCATTTGTCTGTTGGCTAGTTGTCTTAATAGCGAATAAGTCGGCAAGTTAATAGGTAAATGTCCCTATGCGTATCCTTGCTTCTCAGGCTCGGCCAGTAGATACAATAAGCGTGTCAGTAAGAACAAAAAAGATGGCTAAGAGATGCAAAACACCTATCTCGAACATCTAAGCTGCGCTAACTATATTTCAGGGCTCAAACCTTAGGCGAGCCGTGTAACACCCAGCTCGCCCCAACTCTGGCAAAACGCCCAACGATTTTGTTTACAAAAATAGATGGCTTGATACCTGTTGTAGCTCACGGTATCCACACCAATAGCCTGATTTGAGCCGTTACCGATTTGGCTTGGCGTACCACAGCCCATTAAGAGGAAGAGAAAGAGCACGAGTGAGTAGCCGCCCGCGGTTAAACTATGCCTGCATATGCGCAAGTTTCTATGTAAAGGTATATTTAACATAGCTACTCCTTATTTTGTTTGATGCTACACCCCGTTGAGCAAAAGCCAATATCGAATAACCCGACTCAAACACGCCCAACCTCTGGCATAGCCCCTTATTTCACTATATGAGAATATTCCCCTCGGCGCAAAAATCAGACAAGCTTGTGACTTTAAGGCTCTACTTTAACGTTTACTTTAAAGTCTTTAGGAAAGCGGCTTTCAAACTGTCGAGTGACGCCAGATCTTTAGGGCTCTTGCGGCTGCGGCTATAGAGGGATGATTCGATAAACAGCGAGAACCAGGCCGACAGACTGGCTGCATTCTCGGGCTCTGCGGCAGCGCTAAGTACAAGACTCGCTACCTCGGCGGTACCAAGCTGAAAGTCACGACTTCCCTTACGTAGGCCATATCGCGCCGCGGCGTCCGGTGCAAACGACAGCATGGGCAGATGGTGCAGATATTCACTCTTGTTAAACATCTTGATCGCCTCACGCCAGCTGCCATCGAGTAACACAAACAGCGGGCGTTTGGTTTCCGAGGCTAAGCGCGTTTTAAGCGCTACATCGGGCACTACGGCCTGAGATGGCATGGCATATTCGCTGGGGAAAACCAGATAAGGTTGATATTCAGGAGATTCGAGTAGCGCCAGGAGTTTGCGATTAGTCCGAGTGCGATCCCAGATATAGGCATGGGTATCGGGGATCAGATCGGCAATTAAGCGACCAGAATTACTGGGTTTTAACACCTCATCGTCATACATCACCAGCAAAAAACTAACCTCGGATTGCAACAGCGCGCGGGTATCGCAGGTGCAGTAGTGCTGAGCCAGCAGGCACGCCTCACAGCGCTCAAGGTTTTTTCCCCGGGCATTATAGGGCCGGGTAGAGATCGCCTTTCGATATTGGTAGCGTTGATGCACCGCATGGGGAGGAAGTGTCATTGGATAACCTATTAAAAACTTGGGGCTTACTTGTCACGGCTTGCCTTGTTAAGTATAACCCGGGCAACACCATTTAAATCTCATTCATAAAAAAGGCGAACCATGATGTTCGCCTGTTTTTATGCTAACTCATTATCTATGCGCGACGACAACGATTCGCCTTTATGCTTTACAAGATACGGCGTAGCAGGAAATCGGCGCGCAGACGTCTAATACGATTCATGATCTTACGTACCGGCTTAGGATAGTTATTTAGGGTATCTATCTGGCTGTAATGATAGAGACGCTCGGTATGCTCTAGGATATGCGCCTGTTCCTGTTTAAACTCTTCGGTCCAGGCTTGGGTCTCATCTTGCAGCAATAAGCCGTTCTCTAAATCCAGCGCCCATGCCCTTGGATTAAGGTTAGAGCCAGTGATCAGATGCAGGCGATCATCGGCGCTAATCCCTTTAAGGTGATAGCTGTTGCGATCATGCTTCCACAGATGAATGTTGAGTAGCCCGGCATCAATGGCCCATTGCTGACGCTTGGCAAATTTACGCAGCGACTGCTCATACATGTAGGGCAAGGCACCGATAGTCGAAAACTTCTCTTCCGGCGGAATGTAGAAGTCATTAGCCGTCTTATCGCCAACCACTATGTCGATTCGTTTGCCTTTTCGCAGATGCTTAGCAAGCGCTCTGGAGAGAATATAAGGCGGATTAAAATAGGGGGTGCAGATAAACAGCGAGCGCTGAGACTGGGATACCAGATCGATCACTAGCTTGTTTAACTTATTCTTCTTGCGCCCTAAACCAACCACAGGAGTGATACGATTGCCCGTCTTGGTACTCGCAAAACGATATTTGGCCTTAGCCAGACGCTGTTTCAGGCTGCGAACATCATTTTTTTCCGGCAGCTTTTCGGTCGCCTTGTCTTGGGTGAGCGAGGTCACGGCTCTGTCACTGGCGATGTACTCCATCACCATGTTACGCATGGATTCTGCCAAGGGTTTAGATTCGATCACATGGTAACGGTCGAAACGGTATTTCTCGCCCTGGTGCAGATAGATGTTATTCAGGCTGGCACCGCTGTAGATGACAGTGTCATCTATGATGAAACCTTTAAGGTGGAGTACGCCCATAAATTCGCGGGACTTTACCGGTACGCCAAGAATATTGATTGGATGCTCTGCGGCGTTAACCACCTCTTGATACATGAGGTAGTTGCCGCTGTCACCCTTATGGCCGATAAGCCCACGTCTGGCACGATGAAAATCCACCAAAACGGTAATATCCAATTCGGGTGTGGCTGCCTTGGCCGCAATAAGGGCAGCCAACACTTCCCTGCCCGCCTCGTCGTCTTCGAGATAGAGCGCGGCAAGGGTGATCGCTCGTTTAGCGTTCGCGATCTGTTTGAGTAATTCGGCTTTAAGCGCCGCAGGCGTTAGCAACCAACGTATGGCGTCGGCGGGTAACGCAATTCCACCTAGCTTATCCAGCAAGGTATCCTCCTTTAAAAATGCTTCCCATCACGGTAGTAGCATTGTGGCGTGAGCGCCATAAACATGATTGAGATATGTTTTGCAGGCGAATAGTGCGCTAATACGGCCTGACGAATGATCTGCTCTACTGCGTGACGAATTTCGGGATCTTTAGGAAACCAGAGCACCTCAACTTGCACGAATGTCGTATCGACCTTGCCGGCGCGATAACTGACGCTTGGCTCCCAGTCTAAGGTGAAGCTCTCAGCCTTGATTTGACAAAGGTTTGCAAGCTCATCGAGTAAGGTCTCACTGATTCGACATACCGCCTCTTGCGGTAAACCGCGCATACGAATGTGTGGCATACTGGTTCCATCCCAAATCTTAAGGGGTAGAAATTACCCATTTACCGGGTTTGGGGCAAGGGTTTTCTGTTGTTGTCAGTCGCACTTGAGACAAACCGGGTTAAAATTAAGCAGAATCAGTGGCTAAAGTGCCAAGTTTTGCATCCTTAGTCTTAATTCTCGTTTAACGCTCCGACATCGGGCGTAAAACACCTTACAATAGGCTTATCCATCTTCGTTTAGGTTCCAGCATGAACAAAACCATTCTTCTTACCTTGGCATTAACCCTGTTAGCCGCATGGGGCATCTTTCATTTTAAGGCGCAGCTCGGTTTTCTGGTGCTGCCGCTCTTTATTGTATTAGTGCTATTTGTGACCCTGCGTTTATACCGTTTGATGGAAAAAGATGAGCCTTCAACGGACGATTAGCCAAAACCGAAAACAAGGATCTGTTTCGACGCTTATGTATACAAGATTGACTAAAGGGCTAAACGCCCTTCCCCTTAATTTCCCAAGCTTGCTGACTAAGGCGATTTCGGCTGCAAAACCATTCGCCTTGTCTCTAGCTGTCGCGGCTGCCTTAATACCTGCAGTCAGCAATGCCGGGACCGACGCTAATACCAATACCAATACCAAACAGATTGATAGCAAGGGTTATGATAATCAAAGCTATTATGACAACCTCTTATCGGTGATCGCGCCGCCTCACTCGCAACTGTCTATTTGGGCTCAAGATCTCAGCACCGACGCGATACTGTATCAGCACAACGCCGATACCCTGTTGCTGCCTGCCAGTACGCAAAAATTACTCACGGCCGTCGCAGCGATGCGGGTATTGGGTGAAGAGTTCAGCTTTGCTACTCAATTTTCAACCAAGGGGCGCTTGTCTCACGGTGTGTTGACGGGCGATCTCTATCTCTCCTTTAGTGGCGACCCCACCTTAACCACAGACGATCTACGAGCTATGTTAAAGAGCTTGAAAGATGCAGGCATTCATACCGTTAAGGGAAATCTCTTGCTTGTGGGGCAAGCCAAGGAGCAGACGCGCGCCCCCGGCTGGGTGTGGGACGATCTTGGGATCTGCTACGCCGCGCCAGTTTCCAGCTTTATCGTCAATCAAAATTGCGTCAAGGGCCAGTTAAAGCCAAAGCTGGCAAGTAATGCCGGCCAACTCAACTTTCCGCGATATCTGCCCATCAAGGTGTCGACAACGGCGGTGTTTGATAAGACGCAGCAAGAGCCCTTCTGTGAACTCAACTTAGCTAGGCTACCCGACAATCATTACCACATCAGTGGCTGTTATCCGGGTGATAAGCCGCTTAATCTGGCTATCGCCGTGGATGACCCAGCGCTTTACGCCAAGGAGATGCTAACGCGCATGTTAAAGAGCGCCCACATCAAGATGAGTGGACAAGTAGCTATCGCCCACAGAACGCCGATAGGCCTTAAGCCCTTAGTGACCCACAAATCGGAAAGGCTTGAGGCGCTACTTCGCACCATGCTGCTCGATTCAGATAACTTGATTGCCGACAGCCTGTTTAAAGCCGTAGGCGCACACTATTACAAGGTGCCAGAAAGCTTTCATGCCGGCGCCAGGGCCGTTAAGACGATACTCGAGGCGGACGGGATAGATCTGAGCCACTCGCAGATCATCGATGGCTCGGGCCTTTCTCGCTATAACCTTATTTCGGCCAGGCAACTGGCTGAGGTCCTGGGCCTGATGGCGAAGGATGAAAAATTACGCCCCCTTATTGAGCTGCTGCCGGTTGCGGGAGTTAGCGGCACCCTCAACTACAAGCGCGGCTTTCATCAGCCCCCTTTGATGAATAAGGTCTCGGCCAAGACAGGCTCGATGCAGGGTGTCGATAATTTAGCGGGCTACCTTTCACTCGGTACAAGTCACCAATTGCTCTTCGTAGTCATGGAAAATGGCCAGAGCCAGAAGAGTAAGAAACAAAGCCCTGCCCCCTTTAGCGCCCTCTTCCTGCAAAGTCTGCTGGATAATCAAGGACAGACAGTCAAAAGCCAAGGCAATGAGGACGAGGATAAGAAGAACAACCCAAAAACGCTCACTGCGCAATAACATGCACTTAGTAAAATATGCTTAGTAACATGCGCTTAGTAAAATAGGTGAAATAAAAACGCCCGGGCCTAATGAACCGGGCGTTTTCATTTTATTAAATCTACCTGCTAAAACAGCTCTTCTGCCATAGCCATCACGCTGGCATCGCCGGCGTTGACCTGCGCCAGATGGTAGTCGACCTTAGGCAGCAGCTTGGCCAGATAGAAATCGGCCAGCTGTTGTTTCGCCGTGCTAAAGCTTGCATCTTGGTGATCGGCAGCCCTATCGGCCATCAGTAACCAGAAATAGCCATAGATCAGATGACCAAAGGCATCGAGGAAATCGACGGCGCAGGCGTTGATCAAGGCCGGATTGCTTAGCTTATTGGCGTTGATATATTCACCGCTTGCGAGTAAGGCGTCGAAACGCGATGTGATAAGCGCCTTTTGCGCATCCGTAACATGGGTCATGGCTGCCAGCTGTCTCTGGCACTCACCAACAAATTCAGTCAATGTACGCAGATCGTCTCCTGTGGTCTTTCTACCCAGGAAATCGATGGCTTGAATGCCGTTTGTGCCCTCATAGATTTGAGCGATGCGGGTGTCACGAACCAGTTGCTCGATACCTGTCTCGCGAATATAACCGTGACCACCAAACACTTGCTGCGCCATTACGGCGGCATCCAGGCCTCTGTCACTCAAGAACGCCTTGGCAACGGGTGTCAACAGGCCGACATAACGAGCCGCCTTCTCCTGCACCTCTCCCTCTGCGTGTTTAGCGAGATCCAGTTGCTGACCGGTAAACACAGACAGCGCGCGTCCCGCTTCGGTAAAACAGCGTATGGTCATTAGCATGCGGCGCACATCACCGTGAACCAAGATAGGATCACTGGCATTGTCGCTGCCACCTGCTGCCTGACCCTGTAGACGCTCCTTGGCATAGTCGCTGGCCATCTGGTAGGCAGCCTGAGAAGTGCCTAGACCTTGAATACCAATCGCCAGACGCTCATAGTTCATCATGGTGAACATGCACACTAAGCCGCGGTTTGCCTTACCGATCAGATAACCCTGGGCATCGTCAAAGTTCATCACACAGGTCGCCGAGCCCTTAAGCCCCATCTTGTGCTCAATTGAGCCAACGGTCACACCGTTGGTTTCGCCCAGCTCGCCGTTATCATCCACCTTGATCTTAGGCACTAAGAAGAGTGAGATACCGTTTGAGTCCGGCAGCTTTGCCAGTACCAGATGAATAACGTTTTCGGTGAGATCATGGTCACCGCCGGTAATGAAAATCTTACTGCCAGAGATAAGATAGCTGCCATCATCCTGTGGCATCGCCTTGGTGCGGATGTTACGCAGATCTGAACCTGCCTGTGGCTCTGTCATGTCCATGGCGCCGGCCCATTGACCCGAGTAGAGGTTAGGCAGGTACTTCTCTTTTAGCTCGTCACTGCCGTGGGCATTGATACAGAGGGCTGCACCCGCGGTGAGTGAACCATACAGAGTAAAGGCGTTACAGGCGCTATAGGCCATCTCATCGACCAGCACGCCAAGCATCTTAGGCATGCCCATGCCGCCAAACTCAGGATCGCCGCACAGCCCTACCCAACCGCCTTCGGCATATTGGTCATAAACCTCACGATAGCCATCGGGTGTGATCACCTTAGCATCTTCAAAGCTTACGCCTTGCTCGTCACCGGGACGGTTAATAGGATGGATAAGATCCCGTGAGATCTTCTCTGCTTCATCGAGGATCGCCGTTGCCGTATCCATATCGACGGTCTCGGCCAAGGCCGCTAGTTCACCCCAAGTTTGTGGAGCGTCGAACACGCGCTCCAACAGAAATTTCATGTCGGCCAATGGCGCCTGGTATGGATTCATCTCGCCTCTCTCAAACGTAAGATTAAAACAGTTGTTTTAATCTATCTCAGTTACGGCTGAGAATAAAGCCCTTTAGTCAAATATTGTCCGCCGGTGCAAATAAAAAAGCCCCGCGTAATTTGCGAGGCTTTTTAGGTTACTGTGATTTACCACAAGCGGTACTTAAAAGACTAGGTTCTTAGCACATGAGGCTCTTACCACATCAGGTCGTCAGGGATCACATAATCTGCGTATGGGTCATCTTCTTCCACCACTTGGGTGGCATCTTCTGCCTGCCACAGGTAACCGCACCAGTCGGGCACCAGCAGGTTAACCCGCTCGGCAAGCTTATGAGGCACCAGGTAGCTCACCTCTTCGTGGCGAACTATCCCTAACTGGCCATTAAGCAGTTGGCTCTGCAGTTTTTCGTTCACGTACAGGCTAAAGATCTTAGTGCCTAGGGTGTAGTTAAATTTAACTTCGGCATCCTTGGGCGGTTCGATGGCGCAGCGCTTAAATTCGGTGATTAGCCCGCGCACCTGGCCCTTCTCCATCGCCTCGGCGAAACGTTGTTCGTTTAGCGCCTTATCCTTATCGAGCTGGGCTTGTTTCTTCGCTGCTATCTCTTGTTTCAAGGCCTCTGAGCCATCATCGACCTTAGCTTTACGATCGCGACGCTTCTGGGTCTTGGCATCGCGAACCTTCTGTTTGCTGACCAAGCCAGCCTTGAGCAACTGCTCTTGAAATGGGTTTGCCATCTTTCTTCTCACTCATTGGGTAACACTATCTGCGCTACCTACTTCTCTTTAGGTTGTTGGGCTAATTTGCCTAACTGACTCATGGCCATGCTAGCACCGCCGAGGGACCAACCGCCATCTACTGGCAACACGGTGCCGGTAATGTAACTGGCCATGGGTGAAGCGATAAACATAACCGCATTGGCAATATCATCCGTGCTGCCGTTGCGCTTAAGAGGCACGCTTTGGGCAACGGCCTGTTGCAGCGCATCGCTGGGTGCCAGGCGATTGAATCCTTCTGTGCCGCTTATGGGGCCGGGCACTATAGAGTTAACCCTGATCCCCTCAACGCCCCACTCCAGTGCCAGACTCTTGGTCAGCATGTCGACCCCGGCCTTGGCCGCGCTCACATGGGACTGCATCGGCATGGCGATATAGGCCTGAGGCGCCGAGATCTGTACTATGGCGCTGCCGGGGCGACACATCAAGGGATAGGCCTGTTTGAGCACCTGAAAACTGCCCAGCAGATCGATATCCATCACCGACTTGAAACCGTTTTCGGAAAGCTCCGCCGCCGTCGCCGGGAAGTTTCCGGCCGCGCCACTGACCAACACATCCAATTGGCCATAGGCATCGGCTATCTGTTTAAAACCTGCCTTTAGCGCGTCGAGATCCCGAACATCGAAGGCGACGCCAAGCATCTTACCTTGACCATTAATCGCGTGCAGCGCCTCTACGGCTGCATCAACCTTTTCCTGACTGCGGCTGGCCACGGCAACGTTAGCGCCTGCCTTGGCAAAAGCCTTGGCGATACCCAGGTTAATGCCACTGGTACCGCCCACCACAAAGACGTTTTTACCTTGATAATCGAACATCTTCTTTCCCTGTCTAATAAAACCTTAAGAATTAAATTAGGAGGCTCGAAGTGTCAGGTCAAGCTATTTAAGTGATGCATGGATCTCGGTCAATGCCGCGAGTGGATTAGCCGCCTTGGTGATAGGACGGCCGATCACCAGGTAATCAGAACCCGCTGCCAGCGCCTGCGTCGGTGTCATCACGCGGTGCTGATCGCCCTTGTCGCTGCCGGCTGGGCGAATACCCGGCGTGACCAGCTTAAAGTCGGCACCAAACTCTGCCTTTAGCATGCTGGCCTCCTGGGCCGAACAGACAATGCCGTTCAATCCAGCCTGTTTAGTGAGGCTTGCCAGGCGCTTGACATGCTCGGCCGCCGGCACATTGATGCCAAGCAGTGCGAGCTCTTCGTCGCTCATTGAGGTCAGTACCGTCACGGCGATCAGCAGCGGGGCCTTGTCGCCATATGGAAGCAGCGCCTCGCGAGCTGCCTGCATCATGGCCAGTCCACCGCTGGCATGCACGTTAGTCATCCACACCCCTAGCTCTGCCGCAGCAGCGACGGCCTTGGCGACTGTGTTCGGAATGTCGTGGAATTTGAGATCCAGGAAGAGGTCAAAGTCGCGACTGTGGATCTCTTTAACCAACTCAGGGCCAAAGAGGGTGAACATCTCTTTGCCTATCTTGAGGCGGCACATCTTGGGGTCTAGCTGATCGATGAGCTGCAAAGCTTCGGATTTATTATCGTAATCTAACGCCACTATAATAGGTTTGTTGCTCATGCTGTTCTCCTGTTGCTTTGCATTTTATTGTCTATTTACTCCCCGTCGAGTCCGCGGATCCGCTTGATGGTGCCCCAACTTTTACAGGAAGGACAATGCCAGTAGAGGGTGTGGGACGGGAAACCACACTCGATACAGCGATAACTGGGACGGAATTTTATCTGCTGCTCAACCAATTCGGCGAGCATGTTCAAACTCTGTTTTGCCTGACCATCTTCGGCGTGTTGGATCTGCATCTTCATCAGATGCTGGAAACTCTTCATGGTCGGATGGCGATAGAGGCCGTCGAGGATCAACTTCTCGGCGTCTTGGGTTTCTCCCTGAATGATCATCTGCTGCGCCAAAGTGATGGCGACACTCGCGCCAGCCCCCTGCTCTAACGCCTCGCGTAGCAGTTCACGATAGGCGCCGAGATCCTCGGTCGATTGATAAACTTCTTTGGCGATGGCGAGCGCCTCGGGAAAGAGCTCGATATCGGCATCTTTCAACCGGCAGAGCATCTCCTTGGCGCGGCCAAATTCCTGCTGGGCGAGGAACAGCTTGGCGCTGGTTAACATGGCGCGGCCACATAGGGGATCTTGCTTTATCGCCTGCGCCAGGTGTTTAAGCTTGAGCTCGCTATCGCTGGCCTCATCGGCAAGCTCACAATAGAGATGGGCCTGCAGGTGTTTGAGCGATTGCTGACGCTTACGCTTGAGGCTCTTGATAATATCGATCGCTTTTTGCCAGTCTTTGGTCACCTGGTAGATGGCGATCAGCTGATCTTCTGCCTCTTCGCTGTGATCTTCCTGGCGAACCAGATTAAGGAAGATCTCCTCGGCCCTGTCGTAGAAGCCGGCGGCCAGATAGTCTTTGCCCAGCTCCATCATGGCGATGTCACGCTGCTCGGTTGTCAGTGTTGGGCGGGCAATCAGGTTTTGGTGAATACGAATCGAGCGGTCTACCTCGCCTCGCTTGCGAAACAAAGAGCCGAGGGAGAGATGGGTATCTATGGTGTCATCATCCACGTCGAGCATGGAGATAAAGAGATCGACCGCCTTATCCGATTCATTAGACAGAAGGAAATTAAGGCCGGTAAAGTAATCGCGGCTTAACTGCTTACGTTTACTATTCTGCTTATGCCTGAAACTACGGCGACCCATGTACCAACCGTAACCGGCGGCAATGGGTAACAACAGAAACAGAATCTCTAACATATTAAGCGTTTACTTCCTTCGCTTGATGTTCGATTTGGGTAGATGGTGGGAGTATCTCAACCGGTAACTTGGCTTCTAACTGCTCTAACTTCTTGTTGGCCTTGCGCAGTTGCAGCCTTACCTTAGTAATATGGTAGATGGCAAACAGCCAGCTAACCAGGAAGCCTGCTAGAAACACCACGCCGAGCACGACAGGCAGTCGATATTCACCCTGAGCGACAAAATAACTGATGGTCACCAGCTGTTCATTGCGTGCACCAAACAATAAAGCCAAGACGAAAAACAGGGCGACAAGCACGGTCGCGATAAATGACTTCACGTTACTCTCCATAAACCCGTGGTGGTGGGTTGATTATCCAAGAAATTTAGCGAACTAGCTAGCCATACCTAGAATTTAGGCATAAAAAAACCTCCTTTCGGAGGCTTTTAAAACAATGTCATTTACGAGTTGATAGCATCAACGCGCTCACGCAGTTCTTTGCCAGGCTTAAAGTGCGGTACATACTTGCCTTCCAGTTCAACTGAAGTGCCAGTCTTAGGATTACGGCCTGTACGTGGTGCACGATAATGAAGGGAAAAACTACCAAAGCCACGGATCTCGATACGGTCACCGCCTTCCAATGTCGTTGCCATCTGCTCCAACATCTCTTTAATAGCGCTTTCTACTTCTTTTGCCGACAGCTGCGACTGCCTAGTGGCAAGTTTTTCGATCAGTTCGGATTTAGTCATCCTGTACCCTCTATAATCAAGCCAAACACAGTCACCTAGCGGGGATGTTACCATCCCCGAACTTCAGGCGAATTATTTGCGAGCCGCTTTGAACGCTTCAGCCATGGCATTGCTCATAGCAACGTCATCTTGCTTGTTCAAGTTAGCCATCGCTTCCTTCTCATCAGCTTCGTCTTTCGCGCGGATAGACAGGCTGATAGAACGGTTCTTGCGATCAACACCCATGAACTTAGATTCAACAGTGTCACCTACTGAGTATACAGTAGATGCATCTTCGATGCGCTCACGAGAGATGTCAGAAACACGTAGGTAACCTTCTACAGTTTCAGCCAACTCGATAGTAACGCCTTTCGCGTCTACTGCAGTAACAGTACCAGTTACGATAGCACCTTTCTTCTTATCTGCAAGATAAGCGTTGAATGGATCGTCTTCAGTCTGCTTAACGCCTAGGCTGATACGCTCACGCTCTGGGTCAACTGACAGTACAACTGCGCTGATTTCGTCGCCTTTCTTGTAGTCAGATACGGCTTCTTCGCCAGTACCGTTCCAAGAAATGTCAGACAGGTGAACCAGACCGTCGATGCCGCCGTCTAGACCGATGAAGATACCGAAGTCAGTGATAGACTTGATCTTACCAGTAACCTTGTCGCCTTTCGCGTAACGCTCTGCGAAATCATCCCATGGGTTAGTCTTGCATTGCTTCAGACCTAGAGAAATACGACGACGCTCTTCATCGATGTCCAGAACTAGAACTTCAACTTCATCACCTAGGTTAACAACCTTAGATGGGTGGATGTTCTTGTTAGTCCAATCCATTTCAGAAACGTGTACCAGACCTTCAACGCCTTCTTCGATTTCAACGAAGCAGCCGTAGTCAGTTAGGTTAGTTACGCGACCAGTCAACTTAGTGTTTTCTGGGTAGCGCTTGCTGATTTCTAACCATGGGTCTTCGCCAAGTTGCTTAAGACCTAGTGAAACACGAGTGCGCTCACGATCGTACTTAAGTACTTTAACGTTGATTTCGTCACCAACGTTTACGATTTCAGATGGGTGCTTAACGCGCTTCCAAGCCATATCTGTGATATGTAGAAGACCGTCAACGCCACCTAGGTCAACGAATGCACCGTAGTCAGTCAGGTTCTTAACGATACCCTTAACGGCTTGACCTTCTTGTAGGTTTTCAAGTAGCGCATCACGCTCTGCACTGCTTTCAGATTCGATAACAGCACGACGAGAAACAACAACGTTGTTACGCTTCTGGTCTAGCTTGATAACCTTGAATTCTAGTTCTTTGTTTTCTAGGTGAGCAGTGTCGCGAACTGGGCGAACGTCAACTAGAGAACCTGGTAGGAATGCACGGATACCGTTTAGTTCAACGGTGAAACCGCCTTTAACCTTACCATTGATGACACCGATTACAGTTTCAGCATCTTCGTAAGCTTTTTCTAGAACGATCCAAGCTTCGTGGCGCTTAGCTTTCTCACGAGAAAGTTGAGTTTCACCGAAACCATCTTCAACAGAGTCAAGGGCTACGTCAACTTCATCACCAACAGCGATTTCTAGAACGCCTTGAGCGTTTTTGAATTGGTCAGCTGGGATTGGGCTTTCAGACTTAAGGCCAGCGTCAACCAGTACCATACCGTTCTGGATTGATACTACAGTACCACGAACGATAGAACCTGGACGGAACTCAAGTTGTTGAAGGGATTGTTCAAATAGATCAGCAAAAGATTCAGTCATGTTAATTTACTTTAAGTAATAAACCACGGCCCATCCTAGACGTGGAGTCAGATTAATCATTTGTCGCATCCATGTGACAAATCGTAACGACCCTGCCCCCTAGAGAACAAGATCAGGTAATTTTTCTTTGATGTGAGAGAGCGCAAGCTCAACTACTTCATCAATGCCTATGCCAGTCGTATCTATCACCAGCGCATCCTCGGCAGGAACCAGAGGAGCGACCGGGCGATTCATATCACGCTCATCGCGTTCAACGACCTCGGCCAAAAGACGGTCGATATTAACATCGAAGCCCTTGTCCTGCAACTGATTATAGCGCCTTTGGGCCCTTTCCTCAGCTGACGCGGTTAAATAAAGTTTAGCTGGAGTTGTGGGAAAAACGACCGTGCCCATGTCGCGACCATCGGCAATCAAACCTGGCGTCTCGGCAAAGGCGCGCTGACGACGAAGAAGCGCCTCACGTACGCGAGGGAAAGCCGCGACTTTTGAGGCTGCATTAGAGCACTCTTGGCTACGGATAGCGTGGGATACATCCTCGCCTTCCAGGACCACTTTAATGCCGTTGCCATTAGCCGTAATGAATTGCACATCTAAATGCGCGGCTAACAGGGCCAGCGAGGCTTCGTTATCTAACTCGACGTTGTGGTGAATTGCCGCGAGGGCCAAGACACGATATATGGCACCGCTATCAAGCAGCTTCCATCCTAAACGCGAAGCAAGTATCTGACTAATAGTGCCTTTACCTGCACCGCTTGGGCCGTCAATAGTGACGATGGGAGCCCGTTGTGACATATGATTCTCCAAATTAAATCTATCTTCCCTAAAGATCCTGAATGTCGTCCACGAAAAAACTGCGCGCGCATTATAAACTAAAAGCAATCATAAAGCGGCAAAAAGTTACGAATTAACATAATTGGATCACTTATTATCGCGGGTCAAAAGCCTTGACCCGCGATGAGAGACTGCGTCTACTGGGCAAGTGCCGCAAACTGGGCGAAGTAGTCGGGGAAGGTCTTGGAGGTACAATCGGGATCGTTGATGGTAATGCCACAATCGGCAAAGGCCATCAGCGAGAAACACATGGCCATGCGATGATCGTTATAGGTATCGATATCGGCCGTATTTAACTGAGCCGGCGCCGTGACGCGAATATAATCATGGCCCTCTTCTACCTCGGCGCCAACTTTACGTAGCTCGGTAGCCATGGCAGCGAGACGGTCCGTCTCCTTGATACGCCAGTTGTAGATATTACGCAGCGTCGTGGTGCCTGTGGCGAACAGCGCCGCGGTCGCTATGGTCATGGCAGCATCCGGGATATGGTTCATGTCGAGATCCACCCCATGTAGCGGCGCACTTCTGGCGATGATGTAATCGTCCCCCCACTCTATCTCTGCGCCCATGGCTTCGAGCACGTCGGCAAATTTAACATCCCCTTGAATGCTTTTCAGCCCAACGCCGGTGACCTTAACCTCGCCGCCCCGGATGGCTCCCGCCGCCAGGAAGTATGAGGCCGATGAGGCGTCGCCTTCGACCAGCACAGTGCCGGGGGAGACATATTTCTGGCCTGCAGGGATCTCGAAGCGCTGATAGTCGTGATTAATAACCGTCACGCCAAACTGCGCCATCAACGCGATTGTGATATCGATATAAGGTTTGGAGACCAGCTCGCCTTTAATCTTGATATTCACCTGGGCCTTGGCAAGTGGCGTCACCATCAGCAGCGCGGTTAAAAACTGGCTAGACAAGTCGCCAGCGATCTCAACATCGCCGCCATTGAGTCCGGTCGCATTAATCGTCAGTGGCGGAAAGCCAGGCTGTTTCAAGTATCGGATGTCGGCGCCAAGTGCGTTAAGGGCATCGACCAGGTCACCAATGGGACGCTCCTCCATTCGCGGCTCACCGGTTAAGGTAAACTCGCCGCAGCCTAAGGTCAGCGCCGCACATAAGGGGCGCATCGCCGTACCGGCATTACCGAGAAACAGCGTCTGGGCTGTGTCGCTATTAATTACGCCGCCCAGCCCTTCGAGTTCGCAAACCCGGTTATTGTCAGATAATTGATAATTAACCCCGAGCTGCTTGAGGGCAGTAAGCATGTGACGAATGTCGTCAGAATCGAGCAGATTGGTCAGTCGGGTTTTCCCTTCAGCTAAGGTCGCCAATAACAGAGCGCGGTTAGAGATACTCTTAGAACCGGGAATATTCACGGTACCATGAACCTTAGATATGGGATCGAGTCGTAGTTGTTTCATTAATCACTTCTTAATTGGTTGCAGCCAGAATTGACCGCGGATTATTGATACTGTTAGATACTAAAAACTTGCCATCACGACAAAATGGCTATCTGCTCAATAGACCTGAGCCTCGTGGTTATAAAATTACTGATTGAGGCGGACTATTCAACCCTTTTTTACGATTTATGGCCTTTAATGAGTAATTTTCTTTCTTAGCACTTTGCATGCCCACAAAAAATCACCAGAAATAGACCCGTCTCCCGCCACTGGCATGAAAATTTGCCAAATTTAAGTTTCGATAAAATCGCGCATTGCGCTGTAAATTCCGCGCAAAATTAGTTTATCCTAAGGCCACGCACAGCGAAGGCCATTTAGGGCCTATAACAAGACATAAGGTAGTTGGAGCCATGTTCGAGAATCTTTCCCCTATGCCCGCCGATCCTATCCTAGGGCTAATGACAAAATTCCGTGAAGATCCCCATGCAAATAAGGTGGATCTGGGCGTAGGTGTATACAAGGATGAAGCGGGAAACACCCCGATTTTAGCCTGTGTCAAACGCGCCGAGCAGCACCGTATCGACACAGAGGCAACCAAAGTTTACATTGGCCCAACAGGTTCTCCTGCCTTTAACCAGCTGATGGGAGAACTGGCTTTTGGCCAGGACAACCCAGCACTGCTAGCCGATCGCATTCGTACAGTATCGACTCCGGGCGGTACGGGCGCCCTTCGCGTCGCGGCAGATTTCATCAAGCGTGTTAACCCTAATAGCGTGATCTGGGTAAGCGATCCTACCTGGGCCAACCACACGGGTCTGTTTGAGGCGGCCGGTATTAAGGTTAAGACCTACCCTTACTATGACTATCAGAACAAGACTCTGAAATTTGATGAGATGCTGGCAGCCCTTTCCCAGATTGGCGCCGACGATGTGGTCTTGTTCCACGCCTGCTGTCACAACCCAAGCGGCATGGACCTCACTAACGAGCAGTGGGATCAGGTGATCGCGCTGACCAAGCAACAGGGGTTCACGCCGCTTATAGACATGGCCTACCAAGGCTTTGGCGATGGTGTCGATGAAGATGCCTACGGCGTGCGCCAGATGGCCGCTAACGTCGATGACATGATCCTGTGTAGCTCTTGCTCGAAAAACTTCGGCCTCTATCGTGAGCGTATCGGCGCCTGTTCTATCGTCGGCAAAGATAGCCATTCGGCCAATGTAGCCTATTCGGTGCTGCTCTATGTGGTGCGCTGCATCTACTCTATGCCGCCGGCTCATGGCGCCGCCATCGTCGAGACGATTCTGGGATCGAGCGAGCTTAAGCAGCAATGGCTAGATGAGTTGAAGATCATGCGCGATCGCATCAACGGCAACCGCGCCATGCTGGTCAATAAGCTGATCGAAAAAGGTGTCACCCGAGACTTTAGCTTTATCGCCAAGCAAAAAGGCATGTTCTCCTTCCTCGGCGTTACCCCAGAGCAAGTCGCTAAGCTTCAGGCGGATCACAGCATCTATATGGTCGATTCGAGCCGCATCAGCATCGCTGGTATTGGCGAAGGTAATGTGGACTATCTGGCGGAGTCTATCGCCAAGGTGCTGTAATACAGCCTGAAAACTCATAAAAAAGGGGACCATCTGGTCCCCTTTATGTTTTGATGTTTTTTTAAAGCTAAGCCGCGTGTTTTTCGGCGAAGGCTTTCATGAAGCTCACCAAAGCCTCAACACCCACTAATGGCATGGCATTGTAGAGGCTGGCGCGCATACCGCCGACACTGCGATGACCCTTTAGCGCCACTAAGCCTGCGGCCTTAGCCTCGGCTAAAAATGCCTCGTTCAACGACTCATCTTTCAGATAGAAGGTTACGTTCATTTTCGATCGGTTAGCAACTGCGACGCGGTTTTCATAGAAATCGCCGCTGTCGATATAGGCATAGAGCGTCTCGGCCTTACGATCATTGACCTTGGCAACCTCTGCCACCCCACCCTGCGCCTTGAGCCATTTGAAGACTTCGGCGGCCAGATACCAGGCGAAGGTCGGCGGCGTGTTGAACATGGAGTCATGTTTTACCGCCAGGCGATAGTCCATGATAGATGCCTGGGTGAGCTGCGGATACGCAAGTAAGTCGTCGCGAACGATGACGATGCTTAAGCCCGATGGTCCGATATTCTTCTGCGCACCAGCATAGATGAGTCCATAACGGCTGACATCTATCTCGCGCGACATGATGTTTGAAGACATGTCGGCAACGATCGGCCAAGGTGAATTAATCTCTTCAAAAATTTCGATGCCATCTACCGTCTCATTTGGGCAATAGTGCAGGTAACGATAATCTTGTTTGATCTCGTTAAGATCTGGCACGACAATGCGGCTGATACCATTGACTTTTTCAACAATGTTTAACGTATCTATCTGCGCGTCACCGGCGAGTTTCTTGGCTTCTTCAACCGCCGCAGATGACCAGCTGCCATCGACCAGATAGAGGGCCTTACCCTGTTGACCCAAAAAATTATTCACAACTGCGGCGAACTGTCCGCGGCCGCCACCATGCATAAAGAGCACATGGTAGTTGCTGGGAATATTCATCAAATCTCTGATGTCGGCCTCGGCCTGCTCGGTAAGCGCGATAAACTCTTTACTACGATGGCTGATCTCCATTACGGAGACACCCTGCCCGTTCCAATCCAATAACTCCTCTTGTGCTTTTTGCATCACGGGCTGAGGTAACATGGCCGGCCCTGCACAGAAATTATATGTCGCGCTCACTGCTTTCTCCTTTGCTCTTCTTTCAACTGTGTTGCGTCAGATTAAATGCCATTGGCGTATTTTATTATCGGGTTTCACTTGCCGAAACAAAACGAGCGTCCATAAGGACGCCCGTTAATTTCGTTAAACGTTATTCGTTTGGCTCAACGTCTGGCTCGGCCTCGGGCGCTTCGCCTTCGACTTGCTGCTCATCGACAGTATCAGTGATGATAGGGTTGCCCTCTTCGTCAAACTCCTGTTCATCCTGGATCTCATCGATACGCTGTAGCCCAACGACCGTTTCGTCGGTTGCCGTACGGATAATGGTCACACCTTGAGTATTGCGGCCTATGGTTGATACGCCAGATGCCGGTGTACGAACCAAGGTACCCTTATCGCTGATCAACATGATCTCGTCGTTTTCGAGTACTTGTACCGCTCCGACGACAGCGCCATTACGCTCGCTCACCTTGATCGATACTACCCCCTTGGTCGCGCGGCTCTTAGCTGGGTATTCATCCAACTCGGTACGCTTACCATAACCATTCTCGGTAACGGTCAGGATGGCCCCGTCGTTCTTAGGTACGATGAGTGAGACCACGCTCTGGCCATCTTCGAGCTTGATACCGCGAACACCTGTTGCGGTACGGCCCATGCCACGAACCTGATCTTCGCTAAAGCGAACGACCTTACCTTCGTTGGAGAAGAGCATCACCTCGTTGTCACCGTTAGTGATGTCGACGCCGATCAGCTGGTCGCCATCTTTCAGGTTAACGGCGATGATACCGTTAGCTCTTGGGCGAGAGTATTGATCCAACGAGGTCTTCTTCACGGTGCCGTGAGAGGTCGCCATGATCACATACTTGTCGGCGTCATATTCACGCACCGGCAAGATAGCGGTGATGCGCTCACCTTCCGCCAGCGGCAGCAAGTTGATGATAGGACGACCACGGGCCTGACGACTTGCCAGCGGCAGCTGGTACACCTTGAGCCAGTACATCTTACCAAAGTCAGAGAAACACAAGATGGTATCGTGGGTGTTGGCGACCAGCAGTTTCTCGACGAAATCTTCATCTTTCACCTTAGTCGCGGCCTTACCTTTACCACCACGGCGCTGGGCCTGGTAATCGCTCAAAGGCTGATACTTGGCGTAACCCAGATGCGACAGGGTCACTACTACATCTTCTTCGTTGATCAGATCTTCAAGGCTGATGTCGACCGCAGAGGCATTAAGCTCGGTGCGACGCTCATCGCCAAATACTTCAAGCACTTCCTGAAGCTCTTCTTTGATCACTTCCATCAGACGCTCAGGGCTGCGGAGGATATATAGCAGGGCTGCGATTAGCTCGAGTAGCTCTTCATATTCGCTTAGGATCTTCTCATGTTCCAGACCGGTCAGCTTGTGCAGACGCAGATCCAGAATCGCCTGAGCCTGTTGCTCGGTCAGGTAGTAGAGACCATCACGAATACCGAACTCTGCTGACAACCACTCAGGACGCGCCGCATCATCACCTGCCTTCTCCAGCATACCTTGTACATTGCCAAGGGCCCAGCCTTGAGAAACCAGCTTAGTCTTGGCTTCGGCCGGTGTTGGCGATGCCTTGATCAGTGCGATGATAGGGTCGATGTTAGCAAGAGCAATCGCCAGTGCTTCAAGAATATGAGCACGTTCGCGTGCCTTACGCAGTTCGAATACGGTACGACGGGTCACCACTTCACGACGGTGAAGGATGAAGCACTCGAGCATCTCTTTAAGGTTAAACAGCTTAGGCTGACCATTGGTCAGGGCCACCATGTTGATACCAAAAGAGGTCTGCAGCTGAGTCTGGGCGTAGAGGTTGTTAAGGATCACCTCACCCACTTCGCCGCGTTTTACTTCGATAACGATACGCATACCGTCTTTGTCTGACTCGTCGCGCAGGCCGCTGATGCCTTCGATCTTCTTATCTTTTACCAGCTCGGCGATCTTTTCGATCAGACGTGCCTTGTTTACCTGATAAGGGATCTCGGTAACGATAATGCGCTCACGACCGTTGTCTTCAGTCTCAACGGTTGCGCGGGCACGCATGACCGCCTTACCACGACCCGTCTTATAGGCATCTTCGATACCCTTACGGCCGTTGACGATCGCCGCCGTTGGGAAGTCTGGCCCTGGAATATGTTCCATCAACTGCTCGATAGAGAGACTTGGCTCATCGATCAGTGCCAAACAGCCGGAGATCACTTCTGACAGGTTGTGAGGAGGAATGTTGGTCGCCATACCTACGGCGATGCCCGATGAACCGTTTACCAGCAGGGCCGGAATACGGGTTGGCAGTACCGCTGGGATCTGCTCTGTACCATCATAGTTAGGTACGTAGTCGACGGTTTCTTTCTCTAGGTCAGCCAGCAGTTGATGCGCCAGCTTGTCCATACGAATTTCGGTATAACGCATGGCCGCCGCAGCGTCGCCATCGACCGAACCAAAGTTACCCTGACCATCGACCAAGGTGTAGCGCATAGAGAAAGGCTGCGCCATACGAACGATGGTGTCGTAAACCGCAGAGTCACCGTGTGGGTGATATTTACCGATAACGTCACCGACGACACGCGCCGACTTCTTATAAGGTTTGTTCCAATCGTTCTTCAACTCGTTCATCGCGAATAATACGCGGCGATGAACCGGCTTTAGACCGTCACGTACATCGGGTAACGCACGGCCAACGATCACGCTCATGGCGTAATCCAAATATGAATTCTTTAATTCGTCTTCAATATTAATTGGTGTTATAGATGAAGCCAGATCAGTCATAAACTGCTCGATCCCTTGAAATTTAGCCGACAAAATACTGCTTAAAAACCAGGCAATATTTTACCAAGCCTGAAAACGTGATTTGGCATTCTAACACAGATATTTAAAGGCGCTAGACCCTATTGAAATTTCACGCCAAATATCTGTTTACGACCCAAAACCCCGCCTCGTTTTGACCAAGATGAGCGCTTTAACAGCAATCTGATGACAAAGCAGACATTTTCGCCGGGTTCTCCTTTGTTTATCTAAGGCGATGGGTATAATAGCTACATCATTTATTCCCTTCAGAGGACTCTCCGTGTCTAACCTTTCTGAGACAAATTTTTCTGAGACTAATAATGCCAATGTCGATCCACAAGAAATCGCTAAGTTTGAGAAGATGGCTGCCACTTGGTGGGACCCCGAAGGAGAATTTAAACCCATCCATAAGCTCAATCCCCTGAGACTCAACTATATCGATCAAGCCGTTGGCGGTCTGTTTGGTAAGCGTGTGCTAGATGTCGGCTGCGGCGGCGGTATTCTCTCTGAGAGCATGGCACGTCTTGGCGCCAAAGTAGATGGTTTGGACATGGGCGCCGAGCCCCTCGATGTCGCGAAACTTCACGCCTTAGAGATGGGGGTTGAGATAAACTATATCCAGGACACGGCGGAGCATCACAGAGACAGTCATCAGAGCCAGTATGATGTGGTCACCTGCATGGAGATGCTCGAGCATGTGCCCGACCCTGCCTCTGTTATCAAGGCCTGTAGCGACATGGTTAAGCCTGGCGGCTATGTGTTCTTCTCGACCATTAACCGCAACATCAGAGCCTATGTAGAGACAGTGATTGGCGCCGAGTACCTGCTTAAGATGCTACCGGTAGGCACTCACGATCATAAGAAGTACATCAAGCCTGCCGAACTTATTGGCATGGCGGATGCGGTCGATCTCGAGTGCGTCGATGCGACCGGCATCACCTACAATCCGCTGACGGAGATCTTCCGCTACACCAAGTCGCTAGATGTCAACTATATGATCGCCACGGTTAAGCAGGATGACTGATCAAACCCTGCCTGGTGCTAACGCTGAAACGATTGATGGTAAGCGCACTGCTACTAGGCCAATAAAAGGTGTGCTGTTTGATCTCGATGGCACCCTGGTCGATACGGCGCCGGATCTCGTGCTGGCGCTCAATCTGGCGCTAAAAGACTTTGGGCTGCCGAGCCAACATCTGGAAGATATTCGCTATGCGGCTTCCCATGGCAGCCTGGCATTAGTTAACGCCGCCCAGCCTCATCTTAATGATGAGGAAAAAGCGGCCATCCAGCAGGCGCTGCTTGAGCACTACCATAATGTTAACGGCCAAGAGGCTAAGCTTTTCGATGGCATGAGTGCCCTGCTCGAGCACCTCAGCGGCCAGCAGATCCCCTTCGGGGTGGTCACCAACAAGGCGGCGCGTTTCGCGAGGCCTTTGCTGCACAGACTCGCGTTAGCCAACAAGATGCCGGCCATCATCAGCGGCGACTCCACCACTCAGAGTAAACCCCATCCTGCGCCCATGCGTCTGGCAGCGTCGCAAATTGGCGTCAGCTGCCAAGGAATTCTCTACCTAGGCGATGCCAAACGTGACCTAGAGGCGGCTCGCAATAGCGACATGCTGGGGGGCATCGCCCATTGGGGTTATATTGGAAACAATGATCAGGCGCACCTCTGGCCTCACGACTTTGGCTTCGACACCCCGGTATCCGTGCTTGAACTCCTAAGACAGGGCTAAGTGGCGGTTAAGTCGTGCATAAGTCACGGTTAAGTCACAATTAAATGAGATGCATCACGTGCTCTGGAGCTAGGGCGTGTGACACATCAGTAAAAAGTCGTCGAAGCTGAGATCGCGATCCTTTTTCGACGCAAAAAGATCGCGAGGATCTGGCCAATATTTTAGCTTTCATGATAGGGCGAATCAGTCGCCTAAAACTTGACCCGCCGGTGCTATCGTAATTGAAAACAAGGGTTAAAGGTAAGCCGTTACTAACCCTTTGGTTTACCCCCAAGATATCCACAACTTGTCCCCTAAAAACCCGCTTGCAATATCCCACCAACCTCACTATCTTGTATCCTATAAAAGAAAAAACACCATATCTTGTGTATGGGCGGCGGTCGAAGCCACTAGAACTGCAGTAGTGCTCAGGTACTTTTTTTACATCTTCGATTGTTTTTACATGGAAACGTAGGGCGGAGTTTTCCCCTCCCAGCGATATTTAATTCAAGGCTTATCTTCAATGAACAGCAATATGCAAGTCACGAAGCGCAGTGGCGAACGTGAAACCATCGATCTCGATAAGATCCACCGAGTGATCACTTGGGCGGCCAAAGGACTGAATAACGTCTCAGTATCGGAAGTCGAATTACGTTCACACCTTCAGTTCTATGATGGAATCCCAACTGAAGCGATCCACGAAACCATTATTAAGGCCGCTGCCGACCTTATCTCGCCAGAGTCACCAGACTACCAGTTCCTCTCTGCACGTCTGGCCATCTTCCACCTGCGTAAGAAAGCCTTCGGTCAGTTTGAGCCGCCTTCGCTGTACGACCATGTGGTGAAGTTGGTTGAGCTGGGTAAATATGACACGCATATTCTGAACGACTATAGCCGCGAGGAGTTAGACACGCTCGACAGCTATATCGACCACTGGCGCGACATGAACTTCTCTTATGCCGCGGTTAAGCAGTTAGAAGGTAAGTACCTGGTTCAAAACCGTGTGACTCACGAAGTCTACGAAAGTGCGCAGTTCCTCTATATTCTGGTAGCGGCTTGTCTGTTCGCCAACTACCCGAGAGAGACGCGTCTTCAGTACGTTAAAGATTTCTATGACGCGACCTCGACCTTTAAGATCTCGCTACCGACACCTATCATGTCAGGTGTGCGTACACCGACACGTCAGTTCAGCTCTTGCGTGCTGATCGAGTGTGGCGACAGCTTAGACTCAATCAATGCGACCGCTTCGTCTATCGTGAAGTATGTGTCGCAACGTGCAGGTATCGGGGTCAACGCAGGTCGTATTCGCGCGCTGGGTAGCCCAATTCGCGGCGGCGAGGCATTCCACACAGGTTGTCTGCCTTTCTATAAGTATTTCCAGACAGCGGTGAAGTCTTGCTCTCAAGGCGGCGTACGCGGCGGTGCGGCGACCCTCTTCTACCCTATGTGGCACCTGGAGGTTGAGTCTCTGCTGGTGCTTAAGAACAACCGCGGCGTCGAAGATAACCGTATTCGTCACCTCGACTACGGCGTGCAGCTGAACAAGCTGATGTATCAGCGCCTTATCCAGGGCGGCATGATCACGCTATTCAGTCCATCAGACGTCCCAGGTCTGTACGATGCCTTCTTCGAAGATCAGGCAGAGTTCGAGCGTCTGTATGTGAAGTATGAGCAGGATGAGAGCATACGTAAGAAGCAGATCAAGGCGGTCGAGCTGTTCTCCCTGATGATGCAGGAGCGTGCCTCTACCGGTCGTATCTATATCCAGAACGTCGATCACTGTAATACCCACAGCCCGTTTGACGCTAAGGTTGCCCCTGTACGTCAGTCTAACCTGTGCCTTGAGATCGCATTGCCGACCAAGCCGCTGAACAACATCGACGATCCCGATGGTGAGATCGCCCTGTGTACCCTATCTGCGTTGAACCTGGGTGCCATCAAGAAACTTGATGAGCTGGAAAGCCTGGCAGATTTGGCCGTGCGCGCGCTCGATAGTCTACTCGACTATCAGGACTACCCTATCGTCTCGGCACATAAGGGCTCGATGAACCGTCGTACCTTGGGTATAGGCGTGATCAACTTTGCCAACTACCTGGCTAAAGAAGGTGTGCGTTACTCAGACGGCAGCGCCAACGGCATCACCCACAAGACCTTCGAAGCGATCCAGTACTATCTGCTCAAGGCCTCGATGAATCTGGCGAAAGAGCAAGGCGCCTGCCCTGCCTTCCACGAGACCAATTACGCTAAGGGTATCCTGCCTATCGATACCTACAAGCGTGACCTCGATAAGATCTGTGACGAGCCACTACACATGGATTGGGAAACCCTGCGTGAGGAGATCAAGACTCACGGCCTGCGTAACTCGACCCTGTCTGCCCTGATGCCATCTGAGACCTCATCGCAGATCTCTAACGCGACTAACGGTATCGAGCCACCGCGAGGCCTGATCAGCGTTAAAGCGAGTAAGGATGGTCAGCTCAAGCAGGTGGTCCCTGATTTTGAGAAGTACCAGTACAGCTATGAGCTGCTGTGGCAGATGCCAGGCAACGAAGGTTACCTGCAGCTGGTCGGTTTGATGCAGAAATTTGTTGACCAATCTATCTCGGCCAACACCAACTATGACCCAAGCCGCTTCCCAGGCGCCAAGGTACCTATGCAGGTGCTGCTGAAAGACCTGTTGACCGCATACAAATACGGTGTGAAGACACTTTACTATCACAACACGCGTGACGGTGCGTCAGACAAATATGACGATATCACCTCCATTGAGAAAGAAGACGATAGCTGCGCAGGCGGCGCATGTAAGATCTAACTCTACGTGTTTTAACCTTTTATCAGGGGGCTTTGCCCCCTTTATCGGAAGATAGAAAAATGGCCTATTCAACATTTTGTCAAACACCTAACAATGCCCTGCTGGAACCTATGTTCCTCGGCCAATCGGTTAACGTTGCCCGTTATGATGTTCAAAAATATGAAGTGTTCGAGAAACTGATCGAGAAGCAACTCTCCTTCTTCTGGCGTCCAGAAGAAGTCGACGTCAGCAAAGACAAGATCGACTACGCGGCGCTGCCGGATCACGAGAAGCACATCTTCATCTCTAACCTCAAGTACCAGACACTGCTGGACTCAATTCAAGGCCGCTCGCCAAACGTCGCCTTCCTGCCGCTGGTGTCGCTGCCGGAACTTGAGACCTGGATCGAGACCTGGTCTTTCTCTGAGACGATTCACTCACGCTCTTACACCCACATCATTCGTAATATCGTTAACGATCCTTCAGTGGTATTTGACGATATCGTACAGAACGAAGAGATCCTCAAGCGCGCCAGCGATATCGCCGATTACTACGATAACCTGATCGAGCTGAGCCAGACCTATCACCTCATGGGTGAAGGCACCCACGAGATCAACGGCAAGACGGTAGAAGTCACCACCCGCGCGATCAAGAAAGCCCTCTACCTGTGTATGATGTCGGTTAACGTGCTCGAGGCGATCCGCTTCTACGTCAGCTTCGCCTGTTCATTTGCCTTCGCCGAGCGCAAGCTGATGGAAGGTAACGCCAAGATCATCCGCCTAATCGCCCGAGATGAAGCACTACACCTAAACAGCACTCAGCATATCCTTAAGCTGATGCAAGGTGGCAAGGATGACCCAGAGATGGCCGAGATCGCCAAAGAGTGCGAACAGACGGCGATCGACATCTTCGTTAAGGCTGCAGAGCAAGAGAAAGAGTGGGCCAAGTACCTGTTCAAAGATGGCTCTATGATCGGCCTGAACGAGCAGATCCTCTGCCAATATGTCGAGTACATCACCAACGAGCGTATGAAGTCGGTTAACCTGGTAAGCCCTTATGCCGACCAGAGTAACCCGCTGCCGTGGATGAAGAACTGGCTCGAGAGTGATTCGGTACAGGTTGCGCCGCAGGAAGTTGAGGTGTCTTCTTACCTGGTTGGTCAAATTGACGCGTCTGTGGATGAGAGTGAGTTTGCCGACTTTGATCTCTAACAAGGCGGTCTTTAGTCAGGCTGTTTTTAAGAAGGCTCCGATCGTGAGCCTTCATGGACAGCCTGTACTTCTCTATACCAGTAACCACCAGAGCCTGTTAGCGGCACTCGAGCAGAAGAAGGTTCGTATCTTCTCTGAGTGTCGTAACGGCTTTTGTGGTGCCTGCAAGACCAAGATTAATCGCGGTAGCGTCGTCTACCACACGGAGCCACTGGTCGAACTGGAAGCCGATGAGTGTCTGCCCTGCTGCTGTCATCCCGACGGCGATCTCGACCTGGCACTTTCTGCCCAAGGTGCCGAGGTGGTATCGACTCATACATCTGAGCCTGTTGCCTGCACCGCCGAATAGTGCGCTACTGGAACTAAGCCTGACCTGAAACTAGGCCTAACTAGGTTTAAACCAAATCTCGCCTCAAACATGGCCTAAACTTGCCTTTGGCGAAAACAGTCAATCTCCAAGCTAATCCCAAGCAAAATCCATGGCAAAACTCTGATTAAATTCTGGCATTCCTTTGCAGATTAACCAGAAACTTGTCTCAAACAGAAGCATTAAACAGAAAAGCTGACTGATACACAGGTCAGATTCGCGAGATAATCTGTTAGATCGCCTTCTTCGCCAGCTTATGGTGTAGTCGGTTCACCTCCATCAGGGCGGCGCTGCCATACCAGGGATGCAGCTCCATCACCAGGCGTCCGGCCTTAATGGCGGGATCGGACTCTGTTAACGCCTTGGCCTCCTCGACACTGGTGACGTTAAAGATATAGATGCCTCTTAACGCCCCTTCTTCCAAGAAAGGCCCTGCCAGCACCAGTTTACCCTCCTCGGCCAGTCGGCCGATATTATCCAGGTGTGCGCGCTGCAGCCGCTCTGCCTCTTCTTCGGATTGGCTGCGATTAGGGCCACTCTTGAGCATGGCCATCACGTAACGCTTCATACCATAGTCATCGGCGCCGACTCTTGCCGCGAGCTCGGCATCATAGCTTTCCGCGCTAAGAGGCAAACTCACCACCAGTGCCGCTACTACGCCCATCAAAGTAACGAGCAAGCGATGGTTTTTGGTACTCGTTCTTGTATTCGCTTTTGTTCTAGTTTCGATCATTATCTAATCCACCTTAGTAAGCATTAGCTTAAGTTATGCCAAAGCCATAAAAAAAGCTAACCCAAAGGATTAGCTTTTAACTTTTTATAACCGCAAACTAGTTTAATAACCACAAGCTAGCGGTAGCCGACTTTTTAATTTTTTAGATGCGTGCGGCCAGCTCTGCGCCTTGGCGGATCGCTCGTTTGGCATCGAGCTCGGCGGCTACATCTACACCGCCAATAAGATGCACAGGCAGACCTGTGTTGTTCATCTCATCGACCAAGCTGCGATTAGACTCTTGTCCGGCACATAACACCACATTGTCTACCTCTAGAACCTGAGCAGCCTCACCGACTTTGATATGTAGGCCTTGCTCATCGAACTTCTGGTAGCTGACACCGTTTAGCATCTCGACATCATGGTGCTTAGCCACAGCGCGGTGGATCCAACCTGTGGTTTTACCGAGTCCCTTGCCCATCTTGCTGGTTTTACGCTGCAATAGATAAATTTTTCGGCTTGTGTGTTCCGGCTGCGGCGTGGTTAAACCGCCTCGCTCACCATAGGCCTTGTCTATGCCCCACTGCTTGAGCCAGGTATCGGGCTTGAGTGTGATCGACTCCTGCTCTCCGAGATAGTGAGCCATATCGAAGCCAATACCACCGGCGCCGATCAGGGCAACCCGCTCGCCTACTTCGACCTCGCCATTCAGCACCTGCTGGTAATTCACTACCTTGGGGCTGTCGAAACCGGGCAGGTCGAGCGCTCTAGGCACAACACCGGCGGCAATCACCACCTCATCGAAAGGCTCGTCTCTCACCACAGAGGCGTCCAATCGGGTGTTGAGCCTTAGCTCGACCTTGTTGAGCTTCATCTGCTCGGTGAAATAGCGGATGGTCTCATCAAACTCCTCTTTACCCGGGATCTTACGGGCGAGGTTAAACTGACCACCGACCTCCCCCTTGGCCTCAAACAGCACCACCTGATGTCCTCGGCTGGCGGCATAGATGGAAAACGCCATTCCGGCTGGGCCTGCGCCCATGACGGCGATCCGTTTCTTGTTCGTCGCCGGCACAAAATTAAGCTCTGTCTCGTAACAGGCTCTGGGGTTGACCAGACAGGTGGCGCGTTTCAACGCGAAGGTATGATCCAGACAGGCCTGATTACACCCGATACAGGTGTTGATCAGCTGACTCTCCCCCGCGGCCGCTTTGTTGACGAAGTCGGCATCGGCCAGGAAAGGACGCGCCATAGAGACCATATCAGCCTGACCCGATGCAATGATCTGCTCGCCGATTTCAGGGGTATTAATACGGTTAGTGGCGATAAGGGGTACACTCACCTCCTGCTTGAGGCGCTCAGTTACCCAGGCAAAGGCACCGCGGGGCACACTAGTGGCAATGGTGGGTACTCTGGCCTCATGCCAGCCAATACCTGTGTTGATAATGGTCACGCCGGCGCTCTCCAGCCACTTGGCCAGCTGCACCACCTCCTCCCAGGAGGAGCCGTTGTCCACCAGATCAAGCATAGAGAGGCGAAACACTATGATGAAATCGCTGCCGACCGTTTCACGGATTGCCTTGACGATCTCCACAGGGAACTTAGCCCTTTGGCTGAACTCACCGCCCCACTCGTCGTTGCGCTTATTGGTTCTGGCGCAGATAAACTGATTAATAAGGTAACCTTCAGATCCCATTACCTCGACGCCATCGTAGCCCGCCTTCTTGGCCAGCGCCGCTGTGGTGGCGTAATCTTTGATGGTGCTTCTTACCTGACGGGCCGACATGGCCGAGGGGGTAAAGGGGGTAATAGGCGACTTAATCTTGCTAGGCGCCTGTGAAAAAGGATGATAGCCGTAACGTCCGGCGTGCAGGATCTGCATACAGATCTTACCGCCCGCCTCATGCACCGCGCTGGTGACAATCTTATGCTTGGCGACCTGCCAGGGAAAGCTTAGCTGACAAGCATTGGGCGCCAAACGACCTCTGAGGTTAGGCGAGATCCCGCCGGTAACAATCAGGCCAACACCACCGGCGGCACGTTCTTGGTAGAATTTTGCCAGTTTCTCAAAACCGCCCTTTTCTTCTTCGAGCCCGGTGTGCATGGAGCCCATGAGCACACGATTCTTCAGTTGTGTGAAGCCGAGATCTAAGGGTTCTAATAAATGCGGAAACGACATTTAAACATCCTTTTTAAACAAGTGATTTAAATCAGCATACCCGCTGTTTGGATTTAGCTCAATACTCAATGCGTGCCAAGCCTTAAGATTCATTTACAATTGTGTTTCGCCCCTATGGCCGTTTTCAGTTAGCATAGAGGGAACAGAGTCATAAAGGAGTGGATAATGTCCGCTAAGCCCTCAATATTTAAACGGATCTTTTCCACCTTGTGGAAGGTGGTCAACACCACACGCAAGGTGATCTTAAATCTATTCTTCTTCGGTTTTATTGCCCTCTTGTTCGTGATCCTCGCCGGTGAGGAGAGTCCAACGGTCGAAGAAGGTTCGGCATTAGTGCTGGATCTCTCGGGTAGCGTGGTTGAGCAGAAACGTCAGGTGGACCCCATAGAAGCGGCCATGAAGAGTGGTAAAGGGAGCCAGAGCGATGGCGAGATCCTACTTGCCGATCTGCTAAATGCTATCGACAATGCGGCCAGCGACAAACGCATCTCCGCCTTAGTGCTCGACATAGGTCACCTAAGATGGACAGGGATCAGCAAGCTGCAGAGCATAGGCGACGCATTGACCCGCTTTAAAGCCTCAGGCAAGCCGATTATCGCCATGGGTAACTGGTATGGACAAAACCAGTACTTCCTCGCCAGCTTCGCCGATACCATCTACCTCAACCCTCAGGGTTCGGTGGAGATCGAAGGCCTAAGCCGCTATCGCCAATATTTCAAGTCGGCGCTGGATAAGCTCAAGATCAAGGCGCACGTCTTCAGGGTGGGCACCTTCAAGTCGGCGGTCGAGCCCTTTATGCGCGACGACATGTCTGAGGCGGCGAAATCGGCCAACCGCGAGCTGCTGCAAGATATTTGGGACAGCTTCGAAGCTACGGTCAGCGAAAACCGTGGCATCAAGCAAGACGACCTGATGCTGAGCGCCGAGCGTTATCTTGCCGAGCTTAATAAAGCCAATGGTCGCTCATCCGAGATGGCCATCAACCTTGGCTGGGTAGATAAGCTCGCCTCTGCCGAGCAGTTCCGCCTGGACATGGTCGAGCGTGTAGGAGAAGCAAAAGAGGGTCACAGCTTTAAGCAGATCAGCTTCTATGACTATCAGAGCGTGATCCAGCAGTTCCCACCAGTGTTGATGCACGACGCCGTCGGCATCATAGTCGCCAAGGGCAACATACTCAATGGTCACCAAGCAGCGGGCCAGATCGGCGGCGAGAGCACTTCTGCCCTGCTGCGCAAGGCGAGATTCGATGACAAGGTGAAGGCTGTGGTCCTCAGAGTCGACAGCCCTGGCGGCAGCGCCTTTGCCTCCGAGCAGATCCGCCAGGAAGTGTTGGCCCTCAAGGCGGCCAACAAGCCTGTGGTCGTTAGCATGGGCACCTACGCCGCCTCGGGTGGCTACTGGATCTCGGCAAGCGCCGACTATATCTACGCCACACCAACGACACTGACCGGCTCTATCGGTATCTTTGGCATGATGACCACCTTCGAAGACTCCTTGGCAGAGCTTGGGATCCACACAGACGGCGTCTCCACCTCAGGCTGGACCGCATTCTCCAGCACCCAAGGGATCAGCGAAGAGCTCAAGGAGATCATTCAGCGCCATATCGAGCGTGGCTACCAAGACTTCATCTCGCTCGTATCAGAGGAGCGCGACATGAAACCCGAAGAGGTGGATAAGATTGCCCAGGGCCGTGTCTGGTCTGGCAAACGCGCACTTGAGCTTGGCCTGGTCGATGATCTTGGCGATCTTGAACAGGCGGTGACTAAGGCAGCCGAGCTGGCTAAGCTTGAGAAGTTCGATACCAAGCTTATTGAGCAGGAGCTGTCGCCACAGGAGCAGTTCATCCAGCAGATGTTTGCCCAGGCCATCAGCTATATGCCACAGAGTCTGTCTCAGAGCAGCTTAGTCGAACAGCTACTTGGTGAGGTGAGCAGCGTAGTCGAAGAGTTTAACGCCTTTGACGATCCAAACGGACTCTACCTCTACTGCGACAGCTGTAACTATTAATCACTCAGCTATTAGCACTGCAAGTACACAATGACAGAAAAGCCCGCCGATGCGGGCTTTTTTATTGGCGCTATCCTAAGTATAATCGCGCCAATCCTGCATCAATAAAGCTATCACTATAATGAAAAAACCCTCCATCTATGTCGCCTATACAGGCGGCACCATAGGCATGCAAAAGACAGATAATGGTTTCGCGCCGGTACCAGGATTTCTCACCGACTGCGTCAAAGCCATGCCCGAGTTTTTTCATCAGGAGATGCCAGACTTTGTCATCAGTGAATATTGTCCGCTGATCGACTCTTCAAACATGGCGCCGACCGATTGGCAGATGATCGCCGACGATATCAAGGCGAACTACGACAAGTATGATGGCTTCGTGATCCTCCATGGCACAGACACCATGGCTTTTACCGCCTCGGCCCTCTCCTTCATGCTGCAGGGACTGACCAAACCCGTTATCGTTACCGGCTCGCAGATCCCCCTGGCCCAGCTGCGCTCAGACGGCCAAACCAATCTGCTTAACGCCCTCTACATCGCTGCCAACTATCCGGTGGCCGAGGTATGCCTCTTCTTTAACAACAAGCTGTTTCGTGGCAATCGCACCACTAAGGCCCATGCAGATGGCTTCGATGCTTTCGCCTCGCCTAATTTCCCAATGCTGTTAGAGGCAGGCATTAAGATCCGCCTTAAGGCGGGCCGCATCAGCGAAAGCAAGGCCAATACCCTGACGGTCAACAAGATAAGCCCTCAGCCCATAGGTGTGGTTACCCTCTACCCAGGGATCACCACAGAGATCATCGATAACATCTTACAGCAGCCGGTAAAGGCGCTAATTTTGCTTACCTATGGTGTCGGCAATGCGCCACAAAACCCAGAGTTACTGGAGTGTCTGCGCAAAGCCAACGAGCGCGGCATCATCTTAGTGAATCTGACCCAGTGTCTGCAGGGTAAGGTCAACATGGGCGGCTATGCCACGGGCAACGCGCTGGCAAAAGCCGGGGTGATCAGCGGCTTCGACATGACCACTGAAGCGGCGTTGACCAAACTGCACTACCTGCTATCTACGGAGCTTTCACCGAGCGATATTCGCGTGCAGATGCAGCAAGATCTCTGCGGCGAGCTCACCGAAGACTAATACCAATCGTAGTAAATAACTGATCATGCTAGCTGGTTAAAACATCCGATAACGGCGTTACTATTTTTGATTGTAGAATAACTACTTATTTAAAAATACGGCCTTGTTCTCGACCGTTTTTTCTGCGCAATTTCTGATCACTTACCTACCGTGATTGGTATAATTGCTTTAAGACTAACAATGCGAAATAAAAAAGCCCCTGTCATCAGGGGCTTTTCACTCTTAGAGGTCTTGCTCTTTGAAGGCGGCGATACTCTCGCCCTTGAACTGACGTTTCAGCTCGGCCTTTGACAGTTCGTTCAATTCACCTTGATTATTGATGGTGAAATGATCTGTCTGGTTCAACCTGCGAGCCTGGTAAAGCATCACCAGCTGCAGTGTCGAGTCTTTCTGCTCATCAGACAGCACAGTGCCATCTTCCCACTTGCCGAGTTCGGCGGCGCTGAGTAATCGCTCGTATACCTCTTGAGGCATATCGTCGATCACTTTATTGATATCACTCATATACTCTTCCGTTTATGTAACACTATGCGGACTCTGGCTATCAGATAGCCGACGAAGCCAAAGACGAAGCAGATGCCGGCGATATTGGCTCTGAGCCCTTCCGCCGGCTCGCCGCCCCAAAACCAGATCACAACACCGGCAATAAACAGCGTCATCGCCAGAAAGCTCTGGTTCATCAGCTGATTGGTACGCTTGATATGGCTGATCCGATTAAGCGACTCGTTATCCCCAGACAAGCCCGAGGAACAGTGCGGGCAGCTCTTAGCCAAACTCGATATGCGCTTTTGACAACTTGGGCATTCTACTAAGGCCATTGCGGACTCCTATCTTAGCTTATCGACCACGGCCAGCATGGCTAGCAGTGACGCCTCACCCAGATAGATACAACGCTCAGGCGACCAACCAGACATAGGATCTGGCATGTTGGCGTTATCTTTAAATGGCATCTCCAGGGTGTTAGAGAGACAGCCGAAGGTCTGCGCGACCCAGTTTGAGGCAACCGTCAGGTTGGCCTGGCCTGGCTCGTCTTTATCATAGCCAAACTCATCTTGGAAATCGGCGCTGGCCATCAGCAATGCCTTAACGAAATCGGCCTGCAGATCCGCCATCTTTTGATTGTAACCCGGCACGCCTTCACAGCCTGCGAGGAACACGTATGGCAAGCCTTCATCGCCATGCACATCGTAGTAGAGATCGACGCCAGTCTCTTTCATGCGATTGACCACATGATACACCTCAGGGCTCTTCTCCAGCGACGGACTCTGCCATTCGCGGTTTAGGTTAACACCTTTAGCATTGGTTCTCAGGTGGCCGCGTACGCCGCCATCCGGGTTCATGTTAGGTACGATATAGAAGTTGGCCTTATCCAGCAGCGCCTTGGCCGTCGGACAATCGCCATCGAGAAGATTATTAAGCAGGCCTTCCACCAGCCACTCGGCCATGGTTTCGCCAGGATGTTGACGTGCGGTGATCCAGATCTTAGCTTTCTCTTCATCTTCATCACCCACCTTAACTAGGGTCATGTCGCGATCGTCTAAGGTCTTACCAAGATGCTCGAGTGAGACAAGCGGATGCACCTGAACGGCGCTAAGCAGATCCTGATGACGCTCGTAGCTATAGGGCGCGAAGTAGGCGATCTGGATCATTTCGCAATCCAGCTCGACCTCTATGGTGAGTTTGCCATCTTGATACTGAGTCGGCAGGCGGAACCATTGCTGTCTGTCGTAGGTGGCCGCAGCCTGATAGTCTTCCCAGCCCTTAGTGTAAGAGGCTTGGCCCGCGTTGATGATATTTAGGGTATAGCGCTGGCCTACTTCACCTTGCAGACGAAAGTTGAACCACTGGAAAAACTCGCCCCCTTCATCGGGTCTAATGGCCAGTTGCACATTATTGATATCATCTTGGTTGATGACCTCAATATTACCGCCGTCAAAATTGGCACTGATTAGCATATCCATTCCTTCATTGAGTTAAGGCAGACATCTTGGGTCTGCTGATCCCCTAAGGATAAACTAATTCGCCCCGTTTTCGCACCGCTAGCGCCAAATAAAAGCCAGTTTTTTTGCTGTCATTTTGACTAACACAGAAAGCTGTAACCCTGTCCTCGCACAGTGTTGATGATGGTTTTTGGCAGACAGATCTTGGCAAGCTTACGCCGGGTATTACTGATGTGCATATCCAGATTACGATCGAACTGTCCAAGATCTTTCTTCAACACACTTTTCTGCAGCTCCTGTTTAGTGATCACCTCTCCTTTGCGATCGAACAGGTATTTAAGTAGCTTAAACTCGGTCTGAGTCAGGGCGACGCGCCGCTCAGCCACCTCTATGCTGAAATCATTCTGATTAAAATAGATCGCCTTGATCGGTAGTGGCAGAACTTCGGTCAGCTGCGCCTTGGTAATAGCCGCGCGGCGACGCAGGGCATCGATACGCACCACCAGCTCACGTACACTCACAGGTTTAGAGAGAAAATCGTCGGCGCCAAGACGAAACCCTTTTACCCGCCGCTCCTCTTCATCGGTGGCCGAAATCAGAATCACCGGCAGGTTGTCGCTGCGCGCCTCAAGAAACGCAAAACCATCCACAAGGGGCATCTCGATATCCAAGATAATGAGATCGATCGCCATTTTGCCTAGAATAAGCAGTGCTTCCTGGCCATTACTGGCACAATGCACCTGATACCCGCTGGCGACTAGGCCAAGATAGAGGACTTCGCGCGCAAAGGGATCATCATCAACGAGTAACACTCTTTCCATTTAAGAACCTTAATGATAATTGTTATCATTAAGGTTACATTAACTCATCGGGCCAATCCAGTCCTTTATACCTCTAAAGGATAAAACTTTGACCAGCATCCCACCCCATTGATACTCGCGACATGAAAAAGGCCCCTTTTGGGGCCCTTAAAGACAAGTTGTCTCTATTTGAGCATCAACTGGCGAATGTATTTCACCGGCGCGCTACCATAGCTTAAGAACTGTTCGTGGAAGCCTTTAAGGTTAAAGTCTTCTCCCTGCTTAGCCTTAAGTTCCTCACGGAAATCATAGATCTCGCGATAACCCGCGTAGTAACTGGTGAGTTGCACCTGGCTCAGAGTCGCGCGGCGCCATTTGCCTTCGGCCTCAGCCTGTTGCTGGAAGGCTTCCTGAGTCATCAGCGCAATCGCCTCCTCCTCTGTCATCCCCTTAACCTGAATGCTGTAGTCCAGAATGGTGTTGGCAATGACCCTTAGGTTCCACTTGTAATACATGAGCCACATCTCTGGCTCGAAGTTACCATAGCCCTCTTCCAGCATCATACGCTCGGCGTAAACCGCCCAACCTTCAACCATGGCACCGTTACCAAATAGGCTCTTCACCAAGCTTGGCGACTCGTTAGAGTAAACCAGTTGGGTGTAGTGACCCGGGATCGCCTCGTGAATGTTAAGTACCTGCAAGATCCAATGGTTGTATTCTCTCAGGTAACTCTCTGCAGAAGCGTCGCTCATGCCATCCAGCGGTGTGACGTTGTAGTAGGTATTACCCGTCTTCTCATAGGGGCCAGGTGCGCTAATCGAAGCGCCAGCAAAACCACGCATATATTCTGGGGTTTCACGCACCACTAGCGGCTTGTTAGGATCTAACGTCACCAACTGCTTCTCGTTGACGAACTTGACCAACTCAGGGATCTGGGCGCGCACCTCGGCAACAAAGTCTTCGCGTTTCACATGGCGGGCCGACAGCTTGTCGATCAGCTGACGAGTCGCCACCTTAGTGTCGCTGGGCATCTCTGTCTTAAAATACTTGCTCCACAGCTGCGTGGTGATCTTAGCCATCTCGCCCTGAACTCTTGCTTTATCCGCCAGGGCCTTCTCATAGAGCTGCTTGGCCGACATGCCCGATTGAATATCGAAGGCAAACTTCTGCTCATAGAGCTCTTCACCAATTCTAAAGCTACGAGCGCCCTCTTTAGTCAGCTTGGCTTCCAGGCCAGTCAACCAGTCGATATGTTGATTAATGGCATCGACCGCGAGCTTGAAACGGGTAGTGAACAGGGTTTTCTCATCATCACTGAGACCCGAGGCGGCAACCTGCTTCAATAAATCATCTGAGAAGACACTGAAGGCGCCGCGGTTTTGCATTATGGCTAATTGGGTATGCTCTAGGGTCGGCTTGTCGATATTCTCTTTTGCCGCGGCGTAGTAGGCAGGAACATTCTCCATGCGAGCCAGGAATGAGCGCAGACGCTCGTCCAGCGGCGCAAAGTCTTCGTTAACCAGCTGAGCAAATCCACCGGCTACATTGTAGTTCGCAGGGTTCCATTGCCAGGACTTGAAGGTGTCTATCTCCCAGCGGTCTTGCTTCAACAGGTTCTCGATAAGCTTGTAGTCAATAAGCTCACTCGGGGTTAGCTTATTCACATCAAAGCCATTTAACAGCTTAAGCTGGGCGTCGACGAAGGCTAAGCTCTCGATACGGCTTTGGGCATTAGGCACCTTAAGCACACCGTCATATTTGTGATAACCACTATAGAGCGCCCAGGTCGGCGACTGCTGCCACAAGGCATCGATAAATTGATTGGAAAACTCGGCAAAACTCAGTGCCTGTACCTCGGCAACGCTCGCCTTCTGAGTACTTGCAGTTTCGCTAGTGTGTGTCTGACAGGCGGTAAGACTACCTAGCCCCAGGACGATGGCGGCAGCGATGACGCTTTTCTTCATGATTCTTCTTCCCTTCATTCTTATTATTAACGGCTTTCTTTTAACGGCTTTCTAATAACGACTTCTTAGCTTGCAGCTTAAAACTTGCCTTTAACGGCCTTACTCGACGTTTTTAGCAGCAGTGAAACTTGAACCGATAGATGAGCCAATACATGAGCTTAGCCCAGTTGGCCCATAGTAAATCACGTTGCCACGAAAATTGCAGCTATCACACCATCTTAGACAAGCTTTGTTACAAAGGTCTTCGCCAGACTTAACCCTCTATCGGTCAAGCGTTAAAAGCTGACCTTGCACCAGAGTTAAACGCTTAGCTCATACACACAAGGTATAAAGTAAGCGGCTTTTGACACAGAGTTGACGGGCACTACACTGAATTTAGAGCCTCAAGAGGTAGTCATGCTGAATAACACCCAGTCCAAAGCCCAATTTAGCGCGCAACCAAACGCTCAGATAAGCGTCCAATTAAAAAGCAGGAAAAGTGACCCTTCTAGGCAACTTTCTTCGCATTATTTAGCCATGAAAATATTTTGCGCCAGTCTATTGGTTTTAGGCACCCTACTCTTCATGGCAGCTAATGTTACAGCAACAGAGGATCAAAATAGTTCATCACAAAAAGACGAGACTAAGCGAGCAACTCCTAAACTAGTAACAATAGCAACGCAGGAATGGGCGCCCTACCATAGCCAGGAGAGAGACGCACAGGGCGTCGCCCATCAAGGCGGTTTTGGACTAACCGCGCTCGATTGTGTCATGACAAAAATCGATCAAGCCTACAGGGTGATCTTCCTTCCCTGGGGCCGGGCTCAAAACAGCGTTAAACAGGGAAAATATGATGGCTTCTTCTCCGCCTCGCGCAACGAATGGCGCGATCAATTTGCCGTACAGAGTAATACCTTTATTCAACAGGAGTGGAACTTCTATTACCACAACGAGTACCGGATCCCAACCAGCGTGAATAGCCTGAAATCCGATACCCTGTTTGGCGCGCGCATCCATTCCAATAGCGCCCATTGGTTAGCCAAGAATAAGTTCAAAAAGGTGAAGATCTTTCCCACCATCAACGAGCTGGTCAAGTTACTGGACGCCAGGCGCATTGATGGTGTGATGGAGAATGCGCTACTGTTCGAGGAGCAGGTACGTCAGTCGCACCTCTCAATGGACGCCTTCGTCAAACGCCCGAACATGCGTATCGATCTCGGGGTCTACTTTGGTAAAACCTTCCTGGCCAAGCATCCTGGCTTCCTCGCCAGGTTTAATCGCCATACGGAGGAGTGTCGTTTCGACTATCAATGAGCTTCGACTGGTGGTGAGGTATCGAGGGGCTAATGTGTCACTGGCTTTAACCTGAACTCGGCCCAGATGGGATTGTGATCCGATGCCTGGCTGGTAAAAGACTCGGCCGCAACCAGATTCAGGCCACGATAATAGAGATGATCCAGCGGCAAGCCGAACACCCGCTGACGCTTGTCTTCTTCGTATACCGCCTCCTTCAGCCTGAGCTGGTGGGCGAGCTGCTCGATATAGGCCATACGCTGCCCCCGCCAGGTATTAAAATCGCCGCCTAAGATCACAGGTCCCTGATGCAGATTGATTTTCTGTACTATCTGCTGCCACTGGGCGCGATAGCTCTTAAGCTGCCAGTCGAAGTTGATGCCGTGGAGATTGACCACTAGTAGGGTCTGTCCATTAGACAGGGGGTAACGAGAGATGAGGGTGGATTTGGCAAAACGGATCCAGGGCTCCACTGCATGATAGGCGCAGGCATCGCGTGCCTGCTCAGTGGCGAGGTTCATTACCCCTACGGGAGATTTCAGCAGCGAGAAGGCCTTAGCCATCACCAGATGCAGGCTAGAGCCATTAAGATACTGATTAAAGCCTGCGTTTAACTTAGCTTCCTGCAACAACATGAGCTCGCTACGTTCGGCGATCTTACTGAGATCATGTTGCCAGCCACGCTTTTGCTGCTTATAGATGTTCCACACACCGACCCTGAGTTGCCCATCATTATCCAGCGCCTGACTAGTGTGCGCGGCAACACATTGGGAGACAAAAAACGGTTCAACCTCACTCATCATCACCTCTGGCTCGCCGTTAAGATAGGTCACCACGGCCACGTAAGCAGCCACACTTAGGAGTAATAATAGTAATGATTTTATTCCCCAGCGCAGTAAACGCGGCGAATTGGATCGGTTTTGGCTCACAGAGTTACTCTACTGTCGAAGTGACTGTTGTTAAATCTAGCTGATAAAAATAGTGCTTTAGCACCAGCAGCTTAGCCTATATGATAGCGATCAGGCTATATTTAGATTCAACGCCATTATCGAATCATACTCGAGCGAGTGCAATTCAGGCTCAAACAGACATTATGGAAAATGTACATCAAATCCTCGCCATTGCCGGCGTATTCATCTATTGGCTGTTTCTTGGCGCCATCGCGCTGCGCTTGGTGATTAAACGCCGCACCATAGGCGTCTCCTTCTCCTGGATATTGGTGATCTATTTTCTCCCCCTCGTCGGTATCATCGCCTACATCCTGTTTGGCGAGCTGCATCTGGGGCAGACCCGAGCGAGTCGCTCAAAAGCGATGTTCAAACCCTACGGCCAGTGGTTTGCGGCCCTGTATCAGCATCCACTGCACACGCCAGAGCGCCAGAGTGACCATGCCAGAGCCATCAGTCAGCTGTGTGATACTCAGCTCGGCATCCCCTCGCTCAGCGGCAACCATCTCTGCTTGCAGCATACGCCATCGAGCATACTCAATTCCATCATCCAGGATATCGACGCGGCCAAGGAGAGCATAGTGATGGAGTTCTACATCTGGCATCCTGGCGGGCTGGCCGATGATGTCGCCAGGGCCGTGATAAAAGCTTCAAAACGTGGTGTCACAGTAAAACTCCTGCTGGACGCCGCCGGGAGCCGCACCTTCTTTAACTCCCCCTGGCCGGCACAGCTGAGCAAGGCCGGCGTAGAGATATCTCAGGCCCTAAGCGTTAGCCCCTTGAGGATGTTCTTTAGGCGCCTAGATCTGCGCCTGCACCGTAAGATAGTGGTTATCGACAACCGAATCGCCTACACGGGCTCGATGAACCTTGTAGATCCTAAGTACTTTAAGCAGGGAGAAGGCGTCGGCCAGTGGATCGACGTCATGGTGCGCATGGTGGGGCCAGCAGTACCGCTAGTCAATACGGTCGCCGCCTGGGATTGGGAGGTGGAAACCAGCGAGCGTTATTTGCCCGAGCCACCGGGCAATCCCGAAAAACCATATGCATTATCACACGAGATAACACACGAGATAACACACGAGATATCATATGAGCCATCAGGTGAAGTAATGCGTAGGGCGGATTCCCTGGTACAGGTGATCCCCTCAGGACCGGGGATGCCTGAAGAGGTGATCCATCAGGTGTTGCTACAGAGCCTCTACCAGGCTTGCCATAAGATAGTGATCACCACGCCTTACTTTGTACCCAGCGAGAATCTACTCGATGCCCTGGCAACAGCAGCGGCGCGGGGCGTCGATGTCAACATCATCATTCCCCAGAAGAATGACTCGACTATGGTTAAATGGGCCAGCCGCTCCTTCTTTGCCGAGCTGCTCAAGGCTGGTGTGAAGATCCATAGATTCAGGGGCGGCCTGCTGCATACCAAGTCTGTGTTGATCGATGATGAGCATAGCCTCATAGGCACGGTTAACATGGATATGCGCAGCCTTTGGCTCAACTTCGAACTGACTCTAGCGGTCGATGATAAGACATTTGCCGAGGAGTTAAGAGTGCTACAGCAGGGCTATATCGACAATGCCGAGCAGCTCGAATACAAGCGTTGGCAGAGTAGACCACTATACCAAAGGGTGATTGAACACCTCTTCTATCTCTTCAGCCCTTTACTTTAATTGGCTCACGGCTACTGCATGAAAACCTTGATTGGCATTCATAGCTAACGTTTACAAAGCTCAAACTTAGCTTAGATACAAAAAGACCCGCCAGCTGGCAGGTCTTTTTATTGATTCTTTGGGCTTAGTCCAAAACTAGAACTTAGCCTAGGCCTAGTCAGAGATCTTAGCTCTGCTTCTTCACGAACTTAGACTTCAGCATCATCTGGCCGTGACCATCAACCTTACAGTCAATATCGTGGTCGGCGTCGACGAAACGGTTGATCACCGCCTTGGTGCCCACTTTCAGCGTCAGTGAAGTGCCCTTCACCTTAAGATCTTTAATCAGGGTTACCTTGTCACCCTCTTCTAACAGGTTGCCTACCGCATCTTTCAGGATGATCGCATCGGGATCGACAGCCACTTCGTTAGGGTTCCATTCATGAGCACATTCTGGACAGATCAACAATGAGCCATCTTCATAGGCATAAGGTGACTCACATTTTGGGCATGGTGGAATTGTATCGCTCATAACTCTTTCTCTTTCATTAAAAAGGTAAGGATCGGTCTAAGTATCCGGCCTGTCACTTAAGATGACTTTATGACCTTCTACTGGTAACCGCTCACAATGATAATAGTATTATAATAAAATTATCATACTCAGGCCAGCTAAGATTCTAGACGCCGCACTTGGCTACACCCACCGTTAAAGTTGACCTTAAGATTTGACCTTAGGATTCTTGGTCGGCTCAGCCTGCCCATAGCTCACCCCATGTTGTTCTAAGTAACCGCGGATCAGCTGTCTGACGACCTGTGAGGGCGTCAAATCCTGAGAGGCGCACAACTGTTCGAATGCCTGTTTCTTACTGGGGTCGAGTAACACGGTAAAGCGTGCCGTCTTATTTTCCATTGCCAACTCCTCGCACTAAAAACATTATCATTTGATTATAATCATTAAGACGCCGCCTGCCTATAGCCTGCCCCTAAGCGTTGAGAAAGAATAACCAAGCTATGAAGTTAGCCTTGTGTACCATGTTAGCTAGTGGGCTAAGGGTCTCATCGGATGTCACGCGAATTTGCACGTTGGCTATAGCGGTTTGGAGGATAGACAGTTTTTATCAGAAATATGTTCTGGAGAGTGACAACTTGCGCCCTAAGCCAGTCATAAATAGGACAGGCATAAATATGACAGGCGCCGAATGACAGGCATAAAAAAAGACGCCCTTAGGCGTCTTTCTTATTGAATGTGGCGGTGAGTGAGAGATTCGAACTCTCGATACGTTGCCGTATACACACTTTCCAGGCGTGCTCCTTCAGCCACTCGGACAACTCACCGAAGCGTTGTGCAATGTCCAATAGGAATCGCATCAACGGAGCGGTACTTTACGCAAATCGCTAAACAGGGTCAAGTTAAAAAACTTTCAACTCAGGCATTTGCGTAATAGATCGCCAATTCGCTGCATATCCGCCCTATTTGAACTTACTCACCAGTTCCGACATGGCGCTCACATCGTTAAGCAGTGACTCGTTGAGCTGGCTGAGACGATCGGACACCTCGTGGGTATTACGATAGATGTCGCTGATCTTCATCGCATTTTGGTTCACCTCTTCGGACACCGCCGATTGCTCGTGGGTTGCCGCCGCGATCTGCTCGTTCATGCTGTCGATGACGCTCACCTCGCTGACGATACGAATAAGCTCTTCACCGGCGCGCTTGGACTCGACCACACTGATCTCCGCCTTGTTGCGACCGCTTTCCATCGCCTTCACTGCGATCTTAGCGCCACGCTCCAGTCGTTCCGTCATGCTGCGAATATCTTCGGTGGAGGTCTGTGCCCGCTGGGCCAGACTGCGCACCTCATCGGCGACCACGGCGAAGCCACGGCCCATCTCGCCGGCGCGGGCTGCTTCGATGGCTGCGTTAAGCGCCAGCAGGTTAGTTTGCTCTGCGATACCGCTGATCACCCCAAGCACATCAACGATGCCTTTGATGTCTTCATCCAGGTTATTGATGGCCTGAGCCGCATCGGCGATCTCCTGAGCCAGTTCATTGATGGAATCTGCGGTACGTTCAACCTCCAGGCTGCCCTCTTTCGCCTCCTTGTTGGCCTGGGCCGAGGCTTCAGAGGCCTGCACCGCATTTTGGGCGATCTCTTGTACCGTGGCACTCATCTCTGTCATCGCCGAGGCAACCTGATCCACCTCGCTGTGACCCAAGGCCACATCTTCACGCATGATGCGGGCGCAGCCTTCCATTTCCTGGGACGCGGTGAGCAGACCCTGAGTATTGGTCCTCACCATACCAATCACCTTCTCGAAATCGGCCATCATGTGGTTAAAGGCAGAGCCCAGCTGCCCTATCTCATCCTTACCCTTAAGGTCGACCCGCACGCTGAGATCGTAATGTTTCTGCGACTCGGTCACCTTGTGATAAAGATGTCTGAGTGAGGCATGCAGGTAACGTCCGATAAACAGCGATAGCAAGATCACCACGAGGCCTGATACCAACATCAAGACGATAACACTCACCATCAACGACTTGGCATTGGCGAGCGCGCTGCGAGTATCGGTTAACAGATGATGAGACAGTTGACGCTCGAATTGACGCAGGGCGTCGATACGGGCGGTGGATTTGGCAAACCAGTCGGTAGAGCTCTGACCGCTCAGGGCGCCAGCGTCCTGGCTCATCGCCTTGTCACGCAGTGCATTGACCGCCATGAAGGTGGGCGAAGAGGCGACCTGCTGATAATCGGCGTTTACCTTATCGGTCGCCAAGGCTAAGAAACGCTCCTGATAGGTGTTCTGCTCTGAGACCAGATTGACAAACTTGAGGAACATACCGGGTTTAAAGGCGCTGTTACCAAAAGTGGAGCTTAGCACGGCGCGCTCGATACCGGCGCGCTCTTTCATCTGCAAATAGGCGGCAAAACTGGCCGACTCCACCGCGATCTGGCGGCTAGCCCCCTGTTGACTGGTCTGATCCACAATCGCCAACAGCAGGCCATTGAGCTTGGTGTAATAGGCCACCTCTTCCGGCACTGAGATGCTTAAGCTGTCGACCCTGCTGCGGATATCGCCCAGCTGGTTAATCATCTGATTGACCTGGCTCATCTGCTGGGCAAACGCCTTAGGCAGCTCATGGCTGGCCGTAAAGGCCTTGAAGTTATTAAGCTGCTCGTCACTCAACTGACGCTGCGTTGGCAGCTTATCGCCAAAACTCTTGCCTTTTGAGCCGAGAAAGCCGGCGCTCATGCCTCGCTCTTTTTGCAGCTCATGCACAAAATCACTGTTCACCACAGCCAGCTCGGAAAGAGTCTCTACCTGACTCAGTCCCTGATGCAGCTGATATTGGCCATAGACCACGAACAGACCGAAGAAAGTTGCCCCCAGAATAGGCGGCACTATCACCAGCAAAAGCTTATTTTTTATATTGAGATCACTGATCCATTGCATATTCATCTTGCGTTATCCCTAACCATCGCGGGTTGATAGAGTGGCGTTGCGTCACTTCATAGACAAGGCGCACTTAAGCCTTGCCCATTACCGTATTAACACTAGCATAAAAATCTGACGTTAAAGTAAAACTCGCCTAAAAACATGCACTAAAGGCATCAATAAAATGACACTATTCACTTTTTAACATGCCTTAAGCAGCCTCACAATGCCCATAAAGTCTAGTATAGCCGGGGCACTGTCTATCGACAGGCAACAAAAAAGCGCCCTAGTGGCGCTTTTAACGTTAGCAAAGTGTGCTAGCAGAAGCTGTTTAACGCCTAGGCGTTACCTTTAACCTGCATGTTCAACGTCTTGGCAAAATCCAGCATACGATCGAGCGGCAACAGCGCACGCTCTCTGAGCGATTCATCGACGAAGATCTCATGCTGCTCCGAACCATCGTTAAGCAATGCCGCTTCTATCGCCTTAAGGCCGTTCATCGCCATCCAAGGACAGTGGGCACAGCTACGACAGGTCGCGCCGTTACCGCCGGTGGGCGCCTCGATTAGGGTCTTGTTCGGCGCCGCCTGTTGCATCTTGTAGAAGATGCCCTTGTCGGTTGCCACGATAAAGGTGTCATTGTCCAGGGTCTGCGCCGCCTTGATCAGCTGACTGGTGGAGCCAACGGCATCGGCCATCTCGACCACGCTTGCCGGTGATTCGGGATGCACCAGCACTGCTGCATTGGGATACTGCTCTTTTAACTGACGCAGCGCCTTGGCCTTGAACTCATCGTGAACGATACACTCGCCCTGCCACATCAGCATGTCGGCGCCAGTCTGCTTGGCGATATAGCTTCCCAGGTGACGGTCAGGTCCCCAGATGATCTTCTTACCCTGACTGTCGAGATGCTCGACGATCTCAAGGGCGATACTCGAGGTCACTACCCAGTCGGCCCGCGCCTTAACGGCGGCCGAGGTGTTGGCATATACCACGACGGTATGGTCTGGATGGGCATCACAGAAGGCGCTAAAGGTGTCGATAGGACAGCCTACGTCCAGTGAGCAGGTGGCATCCAAAGTCGGCATAAGCACAGTCTTTTCCGGGCTTAAGATCTTAGAGGTCTCGCCCATAAACTTAACCCCGGCCACGATCAGCGTCTTGGCCGGATGGTCACGGCCGAAGCGGGCCATCTCTAGAGAGTCAGATACACAGCCGCCGGTCTCTTCCGCCAGCGCCTGGATCTCAGGATCGGTATAGTAGTGGGCCACCAAGACAGCCTCTTTCTCCTTCAACAGCTGCTTGATGCGCGCCTTGTAGGCCTGCTTCTCGCTATCGCTTAAGGGAATGGGCTTTGCTGGAAACGGATACTGAATATTTTCGATGCTTGGTGCTACTTGACTCATGCTCAAACCAAAGAGTGGGACTAATTAGCGGCATTATACTTAATCTGACGCCAAAGATTAACTCTGGATAAAAAAAAGAGCGCCAAATGGCGCTCTAATTACTGAACTGCTACATGCGATTAGTGCATCGCCAGTAACATCTCCTGTGGTGACTCGAGATACAGCTTCCACAGGTTGCAGAAGCGGGCTATGGTGCCGCCGTCTATCACACGGTGATCGCCAGACCAGCTGATCTGCATGATCTTACGGGCCTCGACCTCACCCTTATCGTTGAAGCGCGGCAGGGTCTGCAACTTTCCGAGGGCGACGATGGCCACCTCAGGCTTGTTGATAATAGGCGTTGCCACAGTACCGCCCAGGGCGCCGATATTTGAGATGGAGATACTGCCGCCCTTAAGGTCCGCCGGGCTGACACGACCGCTGCGGGCATCCTTGGTCAGGCGGGTAATTTCGGCCGCAACCTCAAGGATAGATTTTTGCTGCACATCCTTCACGTTTGGCACCAATAGACCCACCTTAGAGTCTACCGCCATGCCTATGTTGTGTGACGCCAGGAAGGTCTGCTCGGTGCAATCGTCGTTCACACGGCTGTTAATGCCAGGGAACTGAGTCAGCGCCAGCGACATCGCCTTCATGAAGAAAGGCATCATGGTCAGCTTGAGATCGTCGCTCGAGTAGCGCGCCTTCATCGATTCGCGAAGCGCAACCAGCTCGGTGAGATCCAGCTCTTCACAATAGGTGAAGTGCGGGATGGTAGAGACAGACTCTGTCATCATCTTGGCCATGACCGCCTTGACGCCGCGAATAGGCTCGACGCGATCGCCTGCTGAAACCGCTACAGGCTCTGCTGTTGGCTCGCTTTGGGTCTGTGCTTTCGCCGCCTTAGCCTTCACGGCTTCGCCGCTACGGAAGCGCTCGACATCTTCCTTATAGACTCGGCCATGTTTACCAGAACCCGGTACCAGGCTGAGATCGATATCATAGCTGCGCGCCAGACGACGCACGGCTGGGCTGGCCAGCGCCTTGCCATTACCTGCAGGGGCGTGCAGTTCAACCTCTTCATGGTCAACCGCAGCGGGAGCGCTATCTGCTACCGGCGCGGCAACGGCGCCCTCTTCGCTCTCTACCTCGATAGAGAAAAGCGGGGTGTGCACCTGCGCCAGCTGCCCCTTACGGTAATGAAGTTTAACCACCTTACCGCTCTTGATGGCCGGGATCTGCACCAGTGCCTTGTCGGTCATCACATCGGCGATAGGTTGGTCTTCCACCACCATGTCACCTTCGGCCACCAACCACTCTACCAACTCGCACTCGACGATCCCTTCACCGATATCAGGTAACAGGAACTCTTCGACACGTTTGCCGCCGACAACTTGCTGTGAATCAGATTGAACGACAGTTTCTTCATCTGCCGATTCTGTGGTCGCACCCTCTTCTAGCTCACCATCGATTTCCACCGAATAGAGCGGTTCGTGGACGATAGCTATGTCACCTTTCTTATAGTGAAGTTTTTTGATAACACCACCGTGAACCGCCGGGATCTGTACCAGCGCCTTGTCTGTCATCACGTCGGCAATGGGCTGATCTTCGGTGACGGTATCGCCTTCGGCAACCAACCACTCGACCAGCTCACACTCCACCACGCCCTCTCCAATATCGGGCAAAATAAAATCTTTAATCATGCCTGGGGCTCCTAGTATTTCATCGATGCTTTGATCGCTTCAAAGGTCTTGAGCGCATCAGGCATATATTCTTTCTCATGGATCAGCGGATATGGGGTATCCAGACCACATACGCGGCTAATTGGCGATTCCAGATAGAGGAAACACTCCTGCTGGATAGTCGCGGCGATTTCGCCGGCAAAGCCACCGGTCAGCGGCGCTTCATGGTTGATCACCAAGCGTCCGGTCTTCTTCACCGATGCCGCAACGGTATCAACGTCCCAAGGCGCTAGTGTGCGCAGGTCGATAACCTCACAAGAGATCCCCTTCTTGGCCGCCATCTTAGCCGCCTCTTCGACGATCTCCATTTGAGCGCCCCAGGCCAACACGGTAATGTCTGTACCTTCCTGAACCACTTCGGCCTTGCCCAGCTCAATCTCATAGGCTTCATCAGGCACCTCGCCCACGCTGGCGCGGTAGAGACGCTTTGGCTCGAAGAAGACCACAGGGTTCTTGTCACGAATCGAGGCAAGCAGCAGGCCCTTAGCCTGATAGGCGTTACGGGGCACGACCACCTTAAGACCCGGTGTCTGAGTGAAATACGCTTCTGGCGATTGCGAGTGGTAGTGACCACCGGCGATGCCGCCACCATAAGGGGTACGGTAGGTGATACCACCCACATTAAACTCGTTACCGCTGCGGTATCTGAACTTGGCAGACTCGTTTACGATCTGGTCGAACGCCGGGAAGATATAGTCGGCAAACTGGATCTCGGCAATGGCCGTCATGCCATTAGATGCCAGACCGTTGGCAAAACCAGCGATACCCTGCTCTGTCAGCGGCGTATTGAAACAACGATCGCGGCCAAACTTATCCTGTAGGCCCGAAGTAGCGCGAAATACCCCACCAAAATGGCCAACGTCTTCGCCGAAGATCACCGCCTTGTCGTCGGTTTCCATCGCAATGGTCAAGGCATCGTTGATGGCTTGTAACATATTAATCTTTGCCACGATTTAATCTCTCCCTGCGCTGCGTGGATAGGAATCAGGATATTTCTTGATGTGCTGCTTAAGCTCGGTCAGTTGCTGCTTGAGTCTCGGCGTCGGCTCGTCGAGGACATCTTCAATGATCTCGTCAATCTTAGGCGCTGGTAGCTTCTCGGCAACCTTCACTGCGGCCAGCACCTCTTCCCGGTACTTCTCATACATAGCCGCATCGTCACTCTCGGCGAGCCAGCCTTTGTTGATCAACCACAGTTTGAAGCGCTTAACCGGATCATGCTGCTGCCACTTGGCCTCTTCATCCTTAGAACGGTAGCCAGATGGGTCGTCCGAAGAGGAGTGAGCGCCAAGACGATAGGTCATGGCTTCGATCAGCACAGGTTTGTTGTGCTCCAACGCATAGGCTCTTGCCTGCTGGGTCGCGGCCATTACTGCCAGCATGTCGTTACCGTCCACGCGAATGGTGTGCATGCCATAGCCCACACCACGACTGGCGATACCGTTACCGGCAAATTGCTCGTTGGTCGGGGTCGAGATGGCGTAACCATTGTTACGACAGAAGAAGATAACTGGAGAGTTCAGCACTGCAGCCATGTTTAGACCAGCGTGGAAATCGCCCTCTGAGGCAGCGCCTTCACCGAAGTAGCAGATGGCAACGTTACGTTTGCCCTGCATCTTGAGGCTATAGCCAACACCCGTCGCCTGTGGGATCTGAGTGGCTAACGGCGATGAGATGGTCTGGTAATTGAGCGCCTCACAGCCGTAGTGGATCGGCATCTGACGGCCCTTACCCAGATCTTTCTCGTTACTGAACATCTGGTTCATAAACTGCTCAGTGGTAAAGCCACGATAGCGAATCGCCGCGTGCTCACGGTACTGGGCTAAAATAACATCGTCTTGATCCAGGGCGGCGACACTGCCGACCACGGCGGCTTCTTCACCGGTACAGGTCATGTAGAAGCTGATCCGTCCCTGACGCTGAGCGGCTAACATGCGCTCATCGAGTACTCGTGTGAACACACAAGTATCATAAATTTTGGCAGCCAAATCCTGATCGATCACGGGTAACACAGCATTTTCAAAGGTGGTACCGTCGGCTTGAAGGATCTTCAGGATCGGGATCGATAATGAATCCTTATCGAGAAAACTGACGCGATGGACAGTCTCTGTATTGCTCGTTGCGTTGCTCATACTATTCTCTTATCAGCTGAGTATTCTTGTTATCTGACTGCGAACAGCCTAAGTTGTTCACTATTCTCTATTATGACGCGGCCTTAAAGTTACGTTAACGTAAACTACCTAGCAAGCTATCACGGGGCGCGATTAGCAACTAGCTACCCTCACCCATGTATCGCTAGCTTTACAAGCCAGAGACTAAACCACGCGATAATCTTTGGCAGGCACTAAACACAGCACAGTGCGCTGGCCAACCGGCACATTGGCGTTGGGAAACACGATAGACTCAGATTCGGCCTCGACCTTAATCTCAGTCCCGCCATCCTTAGCCAATATATAACCTCTTGGAAACGCCGTAAAATTCTCTACGTCGTCGGCAAAGGTAAAGCTAAAGTCGTCAAACTGCTTGTTGATTGAGCGATTAACCTGGTAAAGATTCACCTGGCTCGGGTCAAACTCTCCGAGCTCGAGATCCCGGCCGCTTACCAGACGGGTCAACATCTCTTTCACCGCGATAAAGCGCGTCATATCGTTCTGCCCCATGGGCATCACCTTGCCAAGCTCTATGGTAAAGGCGTGGGCCTGATAACCGTGGGCCGAGAAGTAACTAAAGGTGGTCGTAGGTTCGTGGTGGAACAGCACTGTGTTGATGCCACAAGCGGCCAGGAACATGATCTGCTCACTGCTATAGGGCTCGCCATGGGGATAAGGGTAGATGGCAAACTTCTCATGCTTAGAGGCGCGAATTGCCGTGTGCAGGTCGTAGTGATAACGACTGCCGCCTTCTGGAGCAGCGTTGAAGAAGCGATCCACATACTGCTCCAGCTTCTTAGCACGGACCCGCTCGGCATTGCTCTCCCCCTTGGCATGGGCGCCGCTGAAGAGACGATTGAGGTTCTCTTCGACGAAACGTGTGCCATTGAGTATTGCAGGTGGGTTACCGATTAGAAACAGCAGGCGATGACGGGCGATCAGCGTCTCAGATAGTAGCGCAGTAATAAGCTGATCACACAGCTCGATAGGCGCCGTCTCGTTACCATGAACCGCCGACGAGAGCACTATGCTCTTAAGCGCATCTTCCTTTCCGTCTTGCTCGCTCTCTTGATTAGCTTCATGCGTAACGAGCGGCTCAAATTGGATGACGCCGGTATCCCATACCGACACCTGTGTGTGTTGCCCTAGGGTAAATTCAAACGCCTCGAGGCCGACAGGATTGTCTAGTGTCAATTGCAAAAAGTCTTTCGACAACATCAGGGTGTCTTGCACTGCAAACTCCTTACTGCATCACTACCACAGCGCCCACCTTGTAGGCCTGAAAGATAGCGACTCCTTGGATTTATTAGCATTATTATCAGTTGGCCAGCATAGTAACACTTAAGCGAGTCGACGACCACGCGGGCCAGTCGATCGCCGCATATTTTCCCTGTTGCATTCGTTAATCAGATAATACAGAATAAAGCCGTCTAGCCATCTAAACGTATAAAATTAACTGCGCTAGACGATTCGTTAGATAATTTAGACACTAGATAATTCGTTATCTAGATGAACAAAAGATAGATAAGCGTTAATCGAGAAGAGGTCGTACATGGCATTAGCAACATTTGGCGCAGGCTGTTTCTGGGGCGTAGAGTATTTTTTCAAGCAGATAGACGGCGTTACCTATGCCACCTGTGGCTATATGGGCGGTGACGACAAGGCGACCACCTATAAAGAGGTTAAGACGGGCACAACCGGGCACGCCGAGGTGGTACAGGTCGAGTTTGACGAGACCAAGGTGAGCTTCGACGATCTGCTGGCCGTGTTCTGGAGTAACCATAATCCCACCATGCTCAATATGCAGGGCGGCGATATCGGTAGCCAGTATCGCAGCGCCATCTTCTTCCACGACAAAACGCAGAAGGAACAGGCCGAAGCTTCAAAGTTAGCCCTCGCCCGCAGCGGTAAATGGGGGCTAAGACCCATAGTGACTGAGATAGTCCCAGTACTCACCTTCCATAAGGCGGAGGAGTATCATCAGAACTATCTGGAAAAGAACAACTTGCCTAGCTGTCACCTCACCTACTAGCACCGAGTTTTACATGCAGCCGATGCAAGTTGCGCCCACAAAAAAAGCCAGTGATTCACTGGCTTTTTTATTTTGTCTAAGTATTAAGCTGCTATGGAGTAACCGACCAAGGTTTAGTCAAGAGCAAGTTAGACCAGAGCGAGTTTGGCCAAACTTCGATTAGGCCAACAGCCGCTCTATCATCTGCTGGGCCTGCTCCAGCACCCTCTCGAGATGCGCCTCGCTGACAAAGCTTTCGCCATAGAGCTTAAACAACGCCTCTGTGCCCGATGGGCGCGCGGCGAACCAGGCTTTTTCGGTCACTACCTTGATGCCGCCGATAGTCGCGCCATTGCCCGGGGCATGGGTCAGCACCTCGAGGATGGCATCTCCCGCCATGGCTTCACAGCCAAGATCGCTGACATTCAGGGGCTCGCTCACCAACTGATTAAACTTAGCCTTACGCTTAGGGTTAACCGGCGAGTCGATACGCTTGTAGAAACTCTCGCCGTGACGCTCGACCATCTCGGCATAAAGCTTAGCAGGCGTCTTACCCACTACCGCCAGTATCTCTGCAGCCAGCAGCGCCAGGATGAAACCATCTTTATCGGTACACCAACTGCCGCCGTCACGACGTAGGAAGGCGGCGCCGGCACTCTCTTCACCGCCGAAGGCGAAGCTGGCATCGGCCAGGCCATCGACGAACCATTTAAAGCCTACCGGCACCTCACAGAGGCTACTCTGCTGCTCACGGCATACCTTGTCTATCATGGCGCTGGAGACCAGGGTCTTACCTATCTTAAGATCGGCCGACCACTGCGGGCGATGGGACAAGAGATATTCGATAGCCACCGCCAGATAATGATTAGGGTTCATCAGGCCGCTGCCTGGGCAGACGATACCGTGTCTGTCGTAATCGGGATCGTTACCGACACAGATATCGAAGGCATCCTGGTGGGCCAGCAGACCCGCCATGGCATAGGGCGACGAGCAGTCCATACGGATCTTGCCATCCTTATCCAGGGGCATAAAACCAAAGGCGGGATCGATGCGATCGTTCACTAGGGTAATATCCAGCCCATAGCGCTCGGCAATCTTGGCCCAATAGTGAATTCCTGAGCCGCCGAGGGGATCGACGCCGATACGAATACCGGCCTGCTTAATGGCCTGCATGTCAATCACCTGCTCGAGATCTTCGACATAATCCGCCATCAGGTCGCGCTCTTGAATAAGACTGGTCGTGACCGCTACTGAATAGGTCAGGCGCTTAACGCCTTCTAGCTGCTTGGCCAGATACTCGTTGGCGCGCTGCTCGACCCAGGCCGTGATGCCGCCTTCGGCCGGACCACCATGGGGGGGATTATATTTGATGCCACCATCTTGAGGCGGATTGTGAGATGGCGTGATGATAAGGCCATCGGTAAGCCCATAGGTAAGCCCAGCCCCCTGCACTCTGTTGGCCGCTATGATGGCATGGGACACCACTGGGGTCGGGGTATACTCATCGTTCTTAGCGACGATCACCTGTACGCCATTGGCGGTTAACACCTCAAGCGCCGTGACATAGGCCGCCTGAGACAGTGCATGGGTGTCGATACCGACGATCATCGGCCCCTTGATACCCGCCTCGATGCGGTGATCCACCACCGCCTGTACAATCGCCAGGATATGTTTTTCGTTGAAACTCTTATTAAAGGCACAGCCTCTGTGGCCCGAGGTGCCGAATGTGACCTTCTGCGCATCATTGGTCACATCCGGTGAGAGCCGATAGTAGTGGCTCATCAGTTTAGGAATATTAATCAAGTCCCTTTGTTGTGCCGGTTTACCGGCTCGCTCGTGTAGCGCCAAAATGTACTCCTAAGTGTCGGGTAGATTGAGCCTCAGTATCTCACTTAAATATGACCGATAATGGATTCAATCTGTTTTTCTTGCACGCCAAACTGACCTAATACTTCGCTTAGGATGGTGCGCTTCTTCGCCGTGTTGTTGTTGGTGGTGACCCAGAAGCCACTGTTACCAATCTCTTTCGGGTTGGCCGACTTGCTGGCCTTGAGTAGTGACTCTTTAGAGGTCGCAAAATAGAGACGATCGCGCCCCTGGATCTGCAGCACCTGGTCAAACTGATTAGGCGTCGCTTTATAGATAGCCTCTAAGGTAAACAGAAAACGGCCAACGGCGCCTTTTTGCTGGGCCAGTGCCCCCTTGTCGATCAAGGTCTCGGGATCGATACTTGCCGCCTGGTGAGATTGCGCCACCTCTTTATCAAGGCCTGGCTGGCTGATCTGCTTAGGCTGCTCCATGGCAACCGTCTCTACGTCAAGGCCGAGTAATCGTCGCAGGATCTCTGAAGCACTCTCTCCTATGCGCTCTGTCTTGCTGGCAATATGGCGATATAGCTCTTCATCAATCTCAATATATTTCATGACTAGAATCTTCCTTAGACGGTAAAGGTAATTAGGTTATTGTTATCGCGAACGCGATCCGCAGCAACTGATGCCAGATCCGTTCAAGTGTATGCTATCTTTCCCACAGGAATAAAGAGCGATCGCATTAAAAATCCACAACTTGGTTACAAGATCAATAAATTACGCCTCAAGTGCGCAAAAACCCGTCAGAGAATGGCGCGATCGCGCTTAATGCTGTCTTTTGCAGCGATTTACAGGCACAATTTGGGCAATTATTTTAACGCTTAACTTTCCAAGACCAGCCTTTCCATGACCAGCTTGAATTACACCCAATCGGGACAAGGTAGCCCGGTTATTCTTATCCACGGCCTGTTTGGCAACCTGGATAACCTAAAGACCTTAGGCAATGCACTCGAAGATCATCAAGTGATCCGCATCGACGTGCCAAACCATGGCCTCAGCCCACACTGGCCCAACATGGATTATCCCATGTTGGCCGAGGCTGTAATTGGTTTGATGGACGAACTCGAGCTGGGATCGGCGCACCTGGTCGGCCACTCTATGGGCGGCAAGATCGCCATGGCGACGGCCCTGCTTTATGGCGATCGCGTCAAGAGTCTGGTCGCGGCAGACATTGCGCCCGTCGCCTATCAGCCCAGGCATCAGACCGTGTTTGCAGGGCTAAGCAACCTAGATCTTAGCGCGCTGGCTAACCGCGCCGATGCGCAAAAGCAGCTGCTCGGTGCCGGTATTGATGAAGGTACGGCGCTGTTTCTGCTGAAAAACCTCACCAAGGATGAGCAAGGCTTTGCCTGGAAGATGAACCTGGCCGGTCTGAAATCCAGCTACGAGCACCTCATTGGTTGGCCGCTGGCAGATAGAGCCTACACTGGCCCTAGCCTGTGCATTCGCGGCGCCGACTCAGACTATGTCACCGCGGCGCACCGCCAGGCGTTCCTATCTCAGTTTCCCAAGATCCAAGCCAAGTCACTGGCTGGCACAGGTCATTGGTTACACGCACAAAAACCGGCTATTTTCAATCGCATCGTCGCCGAGTTTATCGCAGAAAATGACTGAATCTTGTCTGTAAAGCGTGTAGCAGATATCGCTTAACTATGGTATATTCGCGCCTCTTTTTTTAGCCTGAGGGAACGCAGCATGTTATCTCAGTATATGGAACAGATAGAGGCAGTTGGCTTAAACCTGTTCTTTGCGGCGATATTTTTCTTTATTGGTATGGCAATACATGACGTGCTCAAACAGGGAAATGTCCCTAAATTTGGCCGCTATATTGTTTGGTTAGTATTATTTCTCGGCTGTGCCGGGTTTATAGCTAAGGGCTTGATCCAACTCTCTTGGGAGAGCTCTGGCATAGGTTAAATGAACATTCGATGGCAAAAGAATCTTCAGACAGAACAACGATAGACCTGTTTGCAACGGAGAAACGCCGAGGACGCCCTCGCAGCAATCCCCTTCCCCGGGAGCAACAACTAAAGGTCAATAAGCGAAATCAGATCCAGCGCGACAGAGCCGCAGGATTAAAACGAATAGAGTTAAAGGTGTCACAAGATTTATACGACGCCTTGAATGAAAAGGCTTTGGCCAGTAACATCAGCCGCAGCCAATTAATCGAATCGATACTGCTTAAGCAGGTCAGAAGCTGATCTTAAGTGGTATTGAAACAAACGTCAGTGAACTAGATAAAGGAAAGACAATGGCAACTGTAGGTCTTTTTTTCGGCAGTGATACAGGTAATACCGAAGCCGTCGCCAAAATGATCCAGAAGAAACTGGGTAAGAAGATGGTCGACGTTAAGGATATCGCTAAGAGTACCAAAGAACAGATTGCAGAATATGATCTGCTGCTATTCGGTATCCCGACCTGGTATTACGGTGAAGCCCAATGCGATTGGGACGATTTCTTCCCTGAATTAGAACAGATCGATTTCGACGGTAAACTAGTCGCTATCTTTGGTTGTGGTGACCAGGAAGACTACGCCGAGTATTTCCTCGATGCCATGGGCATGGTTAACGAGATCGTTGAGGCGCGCGGCGCCGTGGTTATCGGTCACTGGCCAACCGACGGCTACGACTTCGAAGCCTCTAAAGGCATGGCCGACGATAAGCACTTCGTGGGTCTGGGTATCGACGAAGATCGTCAACCTGAGCTGACCGAAGAGCGTGTCGATGCCTGGGTTAAGCAGATCTACGAAGAGATGTGCCTGGCAGAGCTGGAAGACTAATCTTTCGGCCACATCAGTATAAAAAGCGGCGAATAGCCGCTTTTTTTAGCACTGATACATTGGCCCTGATATATGAGCCCTAATATATTAGCCCGTTTGCAAGACTTAACCCTCGCCTTTGCGAAGCAAGAATGGCGAAGGCACAATGGCAAAGGGATAGTGGCGAAGAAATAAGTCGCGTTAAACACTCCCCGAGTAATAGAGAACCCAAATTAGCTAACCCCATGCAGAGTCAAACACACGCCACCCACTGGGATATCTTCTGCGCCGTCGTCGATAACTATGGCGATATTGGCGTCACCTGGCGTCTGGCCAAACAGTTAGCAAAAGAATATGGATTGGCCATCACCCTATGGGTGGATGACTTAGCCAGTTTTGCCCATATCTTGCCAAAGCTGGACCCTTTATGTACTAACCAAAACTTCGAGGGCGTCTGCATCAAACAATGGGACGCGCCGCTAAGCCAGGAGTATCTGCCGGGCGAGGTGCTTATCGAGGCCTTTGCCTGTGAACTGCCCCCCGAGGTGCTCGGCAAGATAGCTGCGCTACATCAAGGCGGTTACAAGGTGCCCGTCTGGCTAAACCTTGAGTATCTGAGCGCCGAAGATTGGGTCGAGGGCTGCCACGGCCTCCCCTCATTGCAGCGCAGTGGCCTGAAGAAGCAGTTTTATTTTCCAGGTTTCACAGAAAAGACTGGCGGCCTCATCTGCGAAGCGGATCTGCTGGAGCGCCGTCAAATGTGGCAGGAAAACAAGGAGCGACAAGGCTATTTTGAGGCTCTGGGCTTAAGCGGCATAGAGGCCGATGATACCGTCATCAGTCTGTTTAGCTATGAAACCGAAAGTCTCAATGCCCTATGCCGCCTTTGGCAAGATGGTGAAAGGCAAGTGCATTTGTTAGTGCCTATCGGCCGCAGCCTCAATAGCTTGGGAGCCTTCATCGACCAGCAGCAGGCTTTGACACCTGGAAGCCGTTTTCACCATGGCAAGCTGACCATACATCTGCTACCGATGACAGATCAGCAGGGTTACGATCGCCTGCTATGGAGCTGTGACTTCAACATAGTGCGCGGTGAAGACTCCTTCCTGCGCGCCCAATGGGCGGCGAAACCCTTTATCTGGCATATCTATCCCCAGGAAGAAGACTATCACCTGATAAAATTAGAAGCCTTTATGGCACTTTATTGTCATAATCTGGCCCCAGAAATCGCCAGCGCCTGGAAAAAGCTCAATATCGGCTTTAACCAAGGCAAGCAGGAAAGCCTGCTTTCCCTGTGGCAACAAGTAGATCACGCGCATTTGGTCCTCACGCAACATGCACAAGATTGGCCGAATGAAGCATTAAATGATGCAGATCTTGCAACACGACTAGTTCAATTCGTTAAAAATAGCTAAGATACTGCGTTGAAATAGAAACACCCTAAAATATAGGAAATAGAGAAATGAAAACTGCTCATGAAATCCGTCCAGGTAACGTGATCATGTTAGATGGCAGCCCATGGGTTGTTCAAAAGACTGAAACAACTCGTTCAGGCCGTAACGCGGCTATCGTTAAGATGAAGCTGAAGAACCTACTTCAAGAATCATCTACCGAAACCACCTTTAAGGGTGAAGACAAGATGGAAGATATCATTCTAGACCGTCTTGATTGTACTTATTCTTACTTCGCCGATCCTATGTATGTCTTCATGGATGCCGAATACAACCAGTACGACGTTGAAGCCGACAACCTAGGCGATGCAGCTGCTTACATCGTTGACGGTATGGAAGAACAGTGCCAGGTAACTTTCTACGAAGGTAAGGCTATCTCTGTTGAACTACCAACCACAGTAGTACGTGAAGTGACCTACACTGAGCCTTCAGCTCGTGGCGACACCTCAGGTAAAGTTATGAAGCCTGCCACTATCGCTGGTGGTGCAACCCTGAGCGTTGCAGACTTCGTTAAGACTGGTGACCTGATCGAGATCGACACTCGTACACACGAGTTCAAGAAGCGCGCTTAAACAAGCCGTTAACTCGATAATAAAAGCCAGCGTAATTCGCTGGCTTTTTTGTGCCTTAAGCTGACAAAAGCAGTGATAACAACTACCAACAGCAAACACGTCAGAATAAAACTCCGATTTTATTTTTAACAAATAACCTATTCAGCATTTTCCTCTAAAAATATTTCCTAAATTGCAGCAAAGCCCCTTTTAAACAATACTTTTTTTCGTTATTGTTCGATAACTTACGAGCTTAGACACAATCAGCTTTTTTCTTTACCGGCTATCACGAGGTTTCGATGCGCCCTATCATTAAATCCAATAAACTCGACACCGTCTGTTACGACATCCGCGGGCCTGTCCATAAGGAAGCCAGGCGCCTGGAAGATGAAGGCCATCGCATCCTTAAGCTCAACATAGGTAACCCGGCCCCCTTCGGTTTCGAGGCCCCGGAAGAGATAGTGCGCGACGTTATCCTCAACCTACCCAGCGCCCAGGGCTACAGCGAATCCAAGGGGCTGTTCTCCGCGCGCAAGGCGATCGTGCAGCACTACCAGAGCCTGGGGCTATTTGGCGTCGATATCGAGGATATCTACATAGGCAACGGCGTGTCGGAACTCATCGTGATGGCGATGCAGGGCCTGCTCAACAGTGACGATGAGGTGCTGGTGCCCTCTCCCGACTATCCCCTGTGGACGGCGGCGGTACATCTCTCCGGAGGCAAGGCGCAGCACTATCGCTGCGATGAAGAATCAGACTGGTTTCCCGATCTCGACGATATTAAATCTAAGATTAGCAGCCGCACCCGCGGCATAGTGCTGATCAATCCCAACAACCCAACCGGCGCCGTCTACTCCCGCGAGCTACTGCTGGAGATCATCGAGCTATGCCGTCAGCACGACATCATCTTGTTTGCAGACGAGATCTACGACAAGATCCTCTACGATGGTGCGGTGCACATTCCAGCAGCGACGCTGTCGGATGATATTCTGACCGTGACCTTCAATGGTCTCTCCAAGTCATACCGCGCCGCGGGCTTTCGCGTCGGCTGGATGATGCTCTCGGGTAACCTCAAGGCCGCTAAGAGCTATATCGAAGGCTTGGACATGCTGGCCTCCATGCGTCTGTGCTCCAACGTCCCCAATCAGCATGCGATTCAGACCGCGCTGGGCGGCTATCAGAGCATCAACGAGCTTGTGGCCCCCGAGGGAAGACTCACGCTGCAGCGCAACACTTGCTATGAACTACTCAACCAGATCCCAGGCGTAAGCTGTAAGAAACCTAAGGGCGCGCTGTACGCCTTCCCTAAGCTGGATGCCAAGAAGTTTAACCTGAGGGATGACGAGCGATTGGTGCTGGATCTACTCAAAGAGAAGAAGATCTTACTGGTACAAGGCACCGCCTTTAACTGGCCAGAGCCGGATCATCTCAGGGTGGTCTTCCTGCCCCACAAGGAAGATCTGCACAAGGCACTGGTGGAGTTCGGTGAATTCCTCACCAGCTACAGCCAATAAGCTTTCTAGCGGTAACTAAGCAAAGAAAAGGCGATCTCAGGATCGCTTTTTTTATCTTTAAGGCCCTGTTTCTATTTACTTGCCCTGTGTTACTGTTAAAGCAACTTAGCAACAGGGATAGCAGTATGAGTCATTTGTTCGCCCACCTGGCCAGGATGAAGTTGATCCAACGCTGGCCGCTCATGTACAACGTCCGCCCGGAAAACGTGCAGGAACATTCGCTACAGGTCGCCATGGTGGCCCACGCCTTAGCCATCATTGCCAATAAAAAATTCAACAAGCAGCTTAGCCCGGAGCGCGCCGCCACCCTGGCGATTTTTCACGATGCCAGCGAGATCCTCACCGGCGATCTGCCCACTCCCGTCAAATATTTCAATAAGGAGATCGAGGCCGAGTACAAGAAGATAGAGGCGATTGCCGAGCGCAGGCTGCTGGAGATGGTGCCCGAAGAGTTTCAAGAAGATTACCGGGACCTTTTACTGAGCGACCAGGCCGACGAGGAGTACAAGCAGCTGGTGAAATCCGCCGATACCCTGTGCGCCTACCTCAAATGCCTGGAGGAGCAGACGGCCGGCAACCATGAGTTCAATACCGCCAAGCGCCGCCTCACCGAATCCCTCGGCAAAAATCCGGATCCGGCGGTAAAATATTTTATCGATACCTTTATTCCCAGCTTCGAGCTAAATCTCGACGAGATCAATCGCCTGCTATAGCACTAAAGGCTGGCAAAGAGGAGAGCATATGACATCGGCCATCTGGCATGAAAGACGCTTGGGCGAAGATAAACTCAGGCGCAACGACCATCGCAGCCCCTATCAGCGCGATCGCGCCCGCATTCTGCACTCGGCCGCCTTCAGACGTTTACAGGCCAAGACACAGGTACTGGGTGTCGGCATGAACGACTTCTATCGCACCCGCCTCACCCACTCGCTCGAGGTGTCGCAGATAGGCACAGGGATCTGCGCCCAACTCAAACAGAAATACCCGGACTTGCATCATCTGCTCGACTCCATGAGCCTGATAGAATCCCTCTGTCTGGCCCACGACATAGGCCATCCCCCCTTTGGTCACGGCGGTGAGGTCGCGCTCAACTATATGATGCGTAGCGACGGCGGCTTCGAGGGCAACGGACAAACCTTCAGGATCCTCACCGCACTTGAGCCCTATACCCAGCACTTCGGCATGAACCTCACCCGGCGCACCTTGCTGGGGATCCTCAAATATCCCGCCAGCCACAATGAACTGTATCAGTCCCAGCCAAGGCCAGAGGTCGACAGCTATCGTCAGCTTAAGCCAAGCCAGTGGCGTCCGGTTAAAGGGATCTTCTTTGAGGACAAGCCAGTGCTCGACTGGGTACTCGAGCCGCTATCGACCCAAGACAGAGAGCGGTTCGTCTCGGCAGAGCCCGGAGCAAGAGATCAACACAGACGCACCCGATATAAGTCGCTCGACTGCTCCATCATGGAGCTGGCGGACGATACCGCCTATGCCATTCACGATCTCGAAGATGCCATCGTCATGGGAATCGTCACCCAGGCCATGTGGCAGCAAGATGTGGCCAGCCTGCTAGCGGGCAGCGACGATGAATGGATTGCCAAGGAGTTCGCCACCATAGGCGATAAGCTGTTTGCGCTGGAAAATCACCTGCGCAAAGACGCCATCGGTACCCTGGTTAACGGTTTCGTCACCGCCATATTGATCGATGAAAACCCCAATTTTTGCGAGCCGCTACTCAGATATAACGCCCGCCTGGAGCCTCCCTTCGCCGAGGCGCTCCATGTGCTTAAGCAGTTTGTCTATAAGCGGGTGATCCGCAAACCCGAGATCCAGATGTTGGAATACAAGGGCCAGCAGATAGTGATGGAGCTGTTCGAGGCCTTCGCCTCGGATCCCGAGCGTCTGTTACCGCTCAACACCCAGGAGCGCTGGCAACAGATGGCCCAGCAAGAAGGCAACTGCAACCGGGTGATCGCCGACTATATCTCGGGAATGACAGATGAGTTTGCCGCCCGCCTGCACCAACATCTGTTTAGTGCCAAGGCGGGATCGCTGATTGATCTGCAGTAAGCCCAACGCAATCGCCCCATAAAAAATAGGCATAAAAAAACGCGCACCAGGCGCGTTTTTCTTATTCAGAGGTTTTTTCCAAAGCTGGTCAGCTGCCTATCAGGCTGGGGAACAAGCCCTTGAAACCGGCCGCCATCACCTCGATACCGATAGAGAGCATCAGCAGACCCATGAGACGGGTGATCACGTTAATGCCCGTCTTACCCAGCAACTTGAAGATCACCGGCGCCATACGAAACAGGGTGAAGCTGGTGAGGCCGAAGATCACCACTGTGATCGACATGCCAATAAGGTCGCTAAAGGTGTTGTGCTGCGCCGCCGAGACGATCACCGAGCTGATTGCGCCAGGCCCGGCCATCAGTGGCAAGGCTAGAGGCACTACGGCAACCGACTCCATGCCCGACGCCTCCCTGTCTTCTTCCTGGTTACGCTTCACCTCGCCCAGCTTACCTTGCAGCATGGACATGGCGATGATGGCGATCAGGGTACCGCCGGCAATTCTAAACGCCGACAGCGAGATACTAAACATGTTGAGGATATGCTGGCCGGCGATGATGGTCACAAGCAAGATCACCACCACGGCAAAGTTGGCGACCTTGCCAGTATGGTTGCGCTCCGCTTCCGTCTGGTGACTGGTCAGACTCACAAACACGGGCAGCAAACCTATGGGGTTGATTATCGCTACCAAGCCAAGAAAAAATTTAACATAAAGTGTTAAATCCAATGTCATCTCCTCAAGTGACGTTATAGTCGGTTAAAAAGCAGTATGGTTGAAAAACGCTTACTGTACAGTATTGCTCTCCCGTGGAAAAACGAGATTTTCTATCACAATTCACAACTTTGACTTAAATATTCTATTTTTACCCGACTAAAATTAACCCAGTGAAAGCCGTCACATTGTGCTCACAATGTCATTTTATTACATTAACAGGCGGTTTTGCGGCGCTGATCACGGTTATTACCCCACTCAAGGTGTAATTTTCCTTCATAAAGAGAATTTAGCCAAAACCGATTTTCGCTAAATTTTTTTCCAAGGATCTTATTATGACTGTTAGCAACCAACAGGAACTCGACCAACTGGTCGAACGGGTCGCCAAGGCCCAGGCACAATTTGCCAACTTTAGTCAGGAGCAGGTCGATAAAATCTTCCGCGCCGCCGCCCTGGCCGCGGCCGATGCCCGTATCTCCCTGGCCAAGATGGCGGCCAACGAAACCGGTATGGGTGTACTGGAAGATAAGGTGATCAAGAACCACTTCGCCTCCGAATACATCTACAACAAGTATAAGGATGACAAGACCTGTGGCATCCTCGAGGAAGACCCAACCTTCGGCACCATCACCATCGCCGAGCCCGTTGGCCTCATCTGCGGCATAGTGCCAACAACCAACCCAACGTCTACCGCCATCTTCAAGGCGCTGATCAGCCTCAAGACCCGTAACGGCATCATCTTCTCGCCGCACCCAAGAGCCAAGGTTTCAACCACTACCGCCGCTCGACTGGTGCTTGAGGCCGCAGTCGAAGCCGGCGCGCCGAAAGATATCATCGGCTGGATCGATGAGCCCAGCGTGGCCCTGTCTAACCAACTGATGACCCATGACAAGATCAACCTGATCCTGGCCACAGGAGGCCCAGGGATGGTGAAGGCCGCCTACTCTTCAGGCAAGCCAGCAATCGGTGTCGGCGCAGGTAACACCCCTATCGTTATCGACGAGACTGCCGACATCAAGCGCGCGGTCAGCTCTATCTTAATGTCCAAGACCTTCGATAACGGCGTGGTGTGTGCGTCAGAACAGGCCGTGGTGGTGGTCGATGCCGTATATGACGCAGTCAAAGAGCGTTTCACCAGCCATGGCGGCTACATGCTTTCAAGTAAAGAAGCCAAGGCGATGCAGAAGGTGATCCTTAAAAATGGTGCGCTCAACGCCGACATCGTAGGCCAGAGCGCGGCGACCATAGCGGCAATGGCCAACATCAAGGTGCCCGCCAGCACTAAGGTGCTGATAGGTCAGGCAACCGAGATCAGCGAAAGCGAGGCCTTCGCTCATGAGAAGCTCTCTCCGCTACTGGCCATGTACCGCGCCAGCGACTTCGACGACGCGCTCAACAAGGCCGAAGCCTTAGTGACACTGGGCGGCATAGGCCACACCTCAGGCCTCTATACCGACCAGGATACTCAGACAGAGCGGGTAAGAACTTTCGGTTTTAGAATGAAAACCGCACGTATTCTGATCAACACCCCGGCCTCACAAGGCGGCATCGGCGATCTTTACAACTTCAAGTTGGCGCCATCACTCACCCTGGGCTGTGGCTCATGGGGCGGTAATTCCATCTCAGAAAACGTAGGTCCTAGCCACCTGATCAACAAGAAAACTGTCGCCAAGCGAGCCGAAAATATGTTGTGGCATAAACTCCCCTCCTCTATCTATTTCCGCCGCGGCAGCTTGCCTATCGCCCTCGAAGAGTTAAGCGATAAGAGACGCGCGCTGATCGTTACCGACAAGTATCTGTTTAATAACGGCTACTGCGATGAGACCATCAAGATCTTGAAGTCTCAGGGCCTGGAAACCGAAGTCTTCTACGAAGTAGAGGCCGACCCAACCCTGGCAATCGTTAACCAAGGTGCCAGCGTGGCTAAGAGCTTCCAACCCGATGTGATCATCGCCCTCGGCGGTGGCTCACCTATGGATGCGGCCAAGATCATCTGGGTGATGTATGAACATCCAGAAGTCGACTTTGCCGATCTGGCGCTACGCTTCATGGACATTCGTAAGCGTATCTACAAGTTCCCTAAACTGGGCAAGAAGGCCAAGATGGTAGCGATCCCTACCACCTCAGGCACAGGTTCAGAGGTCACGCCATTTGCCGTAGTCACCGACGAACAAACCGGCATGAAATACCCAATTGCCGACTATGAGCTCACACCTAACATGGCGATCGTCGACCCTAACCTGGTGATGGACATGCCAAAGTCGCTTACCGCCTTCGGGGGTATCGACGCCATTACCCATGCGCTGGAAGCCTATGTCAGCGTGATGGCTAACGAGTACAGCGACGGTCAGGCACTGCAGGCGCTGGATCTGTTAGTTAAGTACCTACCAGACTCATACGCACTGGGCGCTCAGGCTCCAGTTGCCCGTGAGAAGGTACATAACGGCGCCACCATCGCCGGCATCGCCTTCGCCAACGCCTTCCTGGGGATCTGTCACTCTATGGCTCACAAGCTGGGCGCCGAGTTCCACCTGGCACACGGTTTGGCAAACGCCCTGCTGATCAGCAACGTGATCCGCTTTAACGCGACCGATCTACCGACCAAGCAGGCCGCTTTCAGCCAGTACGACCGACCCAAGGCCCTTTGTCGTTACGCAAAGATAGCCGAACATCTAAAATTAAAAGGCGCGACAGGCGAAGGCATTAGCGATGAAGAAAAAGTGGAAGCGTTGCTCGAAAAAATCGATGAACTCAAGAAGACGATTGGCATTCCGGCTTCGATCCAAGAAGCAGGCGTCAACGAAGCCGACTTCTTCGCTAAACTCGACGAGCTTGCCGAAGATGCCTTCGACGATCAATGTACCGGGGCAAACCCAAGATACCCATTGATTGCCGAGCTCAAGGCGATCCTCACCGCCAGCTTCTACGGTAAGAAGTATCAAGACGTCATCTAATCGCTTGAGGGACTCACGCGAGCGCTAGCATCGCGAATTACATCTCTCCTTCATAATAAAAAAGGTGCTCACAGAGCACCTTTTTTATGTCTCTATTACAGCCCCAAGCCCTACTCCTGAATAGCGATATCCAGTTGTTTTTACACATCAATAAATAAAGAAAAAGCTTTTTACCTTGACCACAAAAATTATTAGTTAGCAAGACTGTCAGCTTAGGGCTATAAGGCTTCACCCCATGCTAGGATCCTAAGCCATTGACAGCACATTTAGACTTAACGTCAGATTCAACATCAGATTCAGAACTCAAAGATATCCTGTTTGCCGACATCTGCGATCGGCTTGCGACCCATGGCTATGTTGTGCTGCACAACGTTTTGCCACAGCCTATGTTGCAACAACTGCTGGATGGCATCACAGGGATTGCCGAGGAAGACTTTAAGGCCGCCGCCATAGGTCGTCAGCAAGACCAACAGGTCGTCGAGTCGATTCGCCGGGACAAGATCTGCTGGTTAAACGAGTCGGTAGAGTTCGCCAAAGCCTATTTCGATTGGTCTGAAGAGCTGCGCCTCGCCGTCAACCGCTATCTCTATCTGGGCCTGTTCGATCAAGAAGCCATGCTGGCCTACTACGCCCCAGGTGCCTTCTATAAACGTCATCTCGACGCCTTCAGAGGCCAGACTAACCGCAAGCTCACCAGCATCCTCTATCTCAACCCCGACTGGCAACCCAGCCACGGCGGTGAGCTACTTATGTACGAAGGCGACGAAACAACCCCATTCCAAGTTGTCGAGCCAAGGTTCGGTACCATGGTGATCTTCTTAAGCGAACTCTTTCCCCACGAGGTCTCCCTGTCCCACCACGACAGATACAGCCTCACCTCTTGGTATCGCATCAACGACGGCATGCCAGGACACTAAGCGTCGCAGCATCGAAAGCAAGTCCCCAGAATTCCCCTAAGGTGTAATCCAGATGCATTTGCGAGCTCATCAATATCTGAGCTCGCGGTGAATCACACAGCAAGCTACCGACCAGCGCTCTTGCTTAGTAAATCTCCCTCGCTCCCCCAATTAAACCTATTGGCAACCTGCCAAATACGGTGCTAAGTTATTGTAAAATAAATTATCCCCTTTAGAATTTGCTAGCAAAGCTGGCCAGGTGCGCCGAGCAAGGTGCGCGTTCTTAAGAGATGAGAGATGAGAGATGATAGGGATGCCACATGAAAAAGATTCTTTGTTTACTCATTCTGAGCGTAAAGCCTGTCGCTTGAAGTGCCTGTTGCTTGAGATGACTCTCGCTTGAAATGATTGTCGCTTGAGACGCCGCTAACCGCATAGAAGATGACAAGTCATAACTGACGCCGACACTAAGATTCAATACACCCATAGTATTACACTCTGTCCCTTAAGGAGTAATGCCATAGAAGGAAACGCCCATGAGAGCCATTAAGGACATACGAATCAACAAGTTCGAACTAAAATTAGCTGACACGGATGACCCCGTTGCCGAAAAGACCAGCTGGGATCCGCTGAAATCTGGCGGCTCAAACTTTAAAACACAAGATATGGTCGAGACCCAAGGCCGGATTGTTATTAAGCACTCTGTCACGGCTATTATTTTATATTCGATGTTTTTGCTACCTGGTTTAGGGATATTTTTCATCGTCAGTCCCACCCTGTTTCTCGAAGGTGAATCTGGTGGCGGCATCGCCATGGCGATACTCGGCGCCCTATTCATCGGGGTTAGTCTCTTGATGCTCTCCAGCAAGAAGCACATGACCTTCGATAAAACCTTAGGCACCTATTTTTGCGGCAAAAATTACGATGGCTCTCAAAGAGGTGATGCCAGTCGCCAGGGACGACTCAGCGACATCTACGCATTGCAGATCATCAGTGAGTCTATACGCTCTAACAATCGCTCCTATCGCAGCTATGAGCTTAATCTGGTCTTTCGCAATGGTGAGCGAGCCAATGTGATGGATCACGGCAGCGAGTTAGAAATCGAAGCCAGCGCTAAACAGTTGGCCGCATATCTCGACCGACCACTTTGGAAAGCGACATAGATTTTTCAGGCCTCATCACAGGTTCCGCTGACGGAGATAACACGCTTAATTTGATAGGGTCTTCCTGAGAAATGACGAGCCGATAGTGATCGTCAATTTGATCTTTGCAATGCGTTATTAAGGGTTTCCATATCGGGCATCTCTTCAAATTGTGCTCCGCTGTCACCGATAATGTCCCAATGGGCTTTAGACTCAACAAACAGATGCGCGACGACACGACTATCTTTCGCATCATCGAGTAATCCGGCTGGGATCCAATACTGCTTTTTATTACTCATCAGGTGAGGGACTGTACTGCCACACTTGCTACAGAAATCAGAACGATAACCGGTTTCACTGACGTACGAATTAACAAGGGACTCACCTTTAATCCATGTAAATTGCGCTTTATTAAGAAATGTGGCGGTATCTGACGAGGAAGCAGACAACTTTCGACATAAAGAACAATGACACTGATAAAAGTGAGGAAGAGGTCCGCTTATGTAAAACTCCACATCTCCACACAGACATTTACCTTTCATCTTGACTAACTCTCCTGACACTAGGTGTACTATTAAAAGAAATCTGCAGGCCCACTGTATTGATTGTTCGAATGGAACGCGCAAAAGCGATTCGCCTCCCAAAGGATGCATATATCTGCATCGTACGCGACTGTCTTTGAAAATTGGATGTTCACTGGCTATTAGTTGTCGTGGGGCTAAGTCTATTAAATACCCATTACAAATGCGTTTGACAAAATATCATAAAATGAATCAACGAGATAAATCTTTAGCAAGATGAGGAAACACCACAAGGAGAAAGATGGAAGTGAGAATAAGCAACCGGGCACCTGATCTCGAAGAGTTCATGACTTTGCGAACTGCAGTTGGCTGGACAAACCCCGAGCCTGGACTGGTTCAACAAAGCCTGAATAACTCGCTTTTTCACGTTTGCGCCAATATCGATTCAAAGCTTGTGGGTTACGGCCGTATTGTGGGCGACGGCGCTATGTATTTTTATCTGCAAGACATAGTGATCTCACCCGAGTATCAAAACCAAGGTGTAGGCAGATCTATTATGCAAGAGATAGAGAGTTTTCTTGCAGACAACGCCCTGCCCGGCGCCACCATTGGGCTGTTGGCCGCCTGCGGTAAGGAAGCGTTTTACGCTCGATTTGGCTACAGCCCCAGAACCGGGGAACCTCTCGGACTAGGCATGTGCAAATTTGTCGAATGAGGGCGCCATATAGCCAAACGATTGCTCACCCTACCCGCTTTTCTCTGAAAGCCCATGTGAACTAGACTAGGGCAAGCTAATCGCATACAAAAAACGCCCACAAAAAAGCCAGAACTGAGTTCTGGCTTTTTAATTTTTATGATCGGGTGACTAAATTATCACCCACATCTTGCGATCGTCTATCTCGGCTTACTTCTTGGTCCAGCGATCCATCCAGCCCAGTACGTTGGCGTACCATTGCTCCAGGTTGTCTGGGTTAAGGATCCAGTGGTTCTCATCTGGGTAGATAAGCAATTCAGATGGGATCCCTTTGCGCTGCATGAAGCTAAACGCCGCCAGGCCCTGTCCGTAAGGCACACGGAAGTCTTTCTCACCATGGATCACCAGCATAGGTGTCTGCCAGTTGTCGACATAGTTAACCGGGTTAAACTTCTCGAACAGTTCCTTGTTGTCCTGGTAGGTGCCACCGAACTCATACTCAGGGAACCACAGCTCTTCTGTCACATAGTACATAGAGCGCATGTCGAACAGACCCGCGTGGTTAACCAGACACTTGAAGCCGTCGTTCCAGTTACCTTGGATCCAGTTCATCATGTAGCCGCCGTATGAACCACCCAGGGCGCAGGCGCGATCGCCATCTAGCCACTTCTGCTGAGCGGTAACCGCAGCTAGACCTTTCTGTAGATCTTCCAGCGGCTTGCCGCCCCAATCCTTAGAGATAGAGTCGGTAAAGGCCTGACCATAACCGGTAGAACCGTGGAAATCGATCATCACCACACCGTAACCGGCACCCGCCCATAGCTGCGCATTCCAGCGGCTGCTGAATGAGTTGCCGAATGAGCCTTGTGGGCCACCGTGTACCAGGAAGGCAACGGGATACTTCTTACCTTGCTTGTAGTTAGCAGGCTTGATCCAGTAACCATAGACCTCTTCGTTGTTCCAGCCCTTGAAGCTGAACTGTTCAAACTCGCCAAACTTGATCTTAGCCAGGTTGTCTTTGTTCACCTCGGTCAGGCGATTTACATTCTGACCGTCCAAAGACATCGTATAGAGATCGCCCGGCTCAACCAGACTCTTGTGGTTGAAGACGATCTTGTCGCCTGTCACACCCAGGATGCTGTTGCTGCCGTCGTTGTGTAGCGTCTTCACGTCACCAAATTGAGTGTTGACCTCGAAGATGCTTACCTGACCCAGATCCTGCGCAGTCACGTAAAGTGTGCGGTTATCTGCGCCGAAAGTCAGCGAGCTTGGGCTGCGATCCCACAGCGGCGCCACTTCTTTCTCTTGGCCGGTCACAGTGTCACGCAGCATGACGCGGTAACGGTCCGCCTCGAAGCCAGGCTTGCTCATGGCCAGATAAGCCAGGTAACGGCCGTCGGCCGAGAAGGTTGGCTGTGCGTCCCACGCCTTGTTGCTCTCGGTCAGGTTTTTCGCCTCACCACCCAGCACGGAAACCTGCCACAGGTCGTAGTTGGTTTCCCAAGCCTGTGACTTGCTCGGCGCCTTGGCGCTGTAGACCACATACTTACCGTCTGGGGTAAAGGTCACCTCTTCCATGCCAGAAAATGGCAGTGGTGGGGTTTCGGTATCCAGGCCTTTAGTCACATCCACGGCAGTGTCGATCATCTTGCCGTCTAGTTTTGCCACAAACAGGTGGCTGCGGCTATGATCGCCCCAGGTATCCCAGTGGCGCACCATCAGCTGCTTGTATTCGCGGCCGGTAGATTTGCGCTCGGCTTCTTGCTCTCGCTTGTCGGCGGTGCACTTCAAGGTGTCACACTCAGGGTAGACACGCATGTTCATCACGACCTGAGCGCCATCTTGAGACAGCTTAAAGCCTTCAACGTCCAGCGGCAGATTAGAGATCTTAACCGCTTCGCCGCCATCGAGTGCCAGCTCATACAGTTGTGAGCTGCCATCGCGCGCCGCCAGGAAGTAGATCTTCTTATCGTCTGCGCTAAAGGCAACGCTATGCTCAGTGCCTTTGGCCGAGGTCAGGCGTTTTACCTTGCCATCGGTCAGCGACTGAAGATAAAGGTCAGATTGCGCATCACCCTTATCATCAAATTTTTTAACTGCATACACGATTTTAGTGCCGTCATTAGACAGTGCACTGGAATGCAGCTTATTCATTTTAACGAGATGTTGTACCTTGAAAGGCTCTGGTGCTGCGGCGTGAGCGCCAGACACCAGGCCGGCTGTCGCCAAGGCAAGTATGATTGCAGTTTTTTTCATTGTTATAGTCATCTTTATGGTTGAACGGCAAGGCGACAATGCTTAATGCTAAGAAATGGCGCCTAAAGCCAAAAAGTGTCGCCAAAATACGCAACAGACACTAAACAAAAATGGGGGGTTAAGCAAGTCGTCTGACTCACCTAAAACCCACCCACTTCTTCATGCTTTACTCTGGGTTAGGCAAGTTTGACGCGCCAGGTCGCAGGGCCGGTTTCGTGGGCATTGACCCCTTCGCTGTCTACGGCAACGGTCACCGGCATATCGGTCACGTCGAACTCGTAGATGGCTTCCATACCTAAGTCTTCGAAAGCAACAACGCGTGACTTCTTGATCGCCTTAGACACCAGGTAAGCGGCGCCGCCGACGGCCATCAGGTAAACCGCCTTGTGCTTCTTGATAGACTCGACGGTGGCCGGGCCACGCTCAGCCTTGCCAATCATGCCCATCAGACCTGTCTTATCCAGCATCAGGTCAGTGAACTTATCCATGCGGGTCGCCGTCGTTGGACCGGCTGGGCCAACCACTTCGTCACCCACAGGATCGACCGGACCAACGTAGTAGATAAACTTACCGGTGAAATCGACGCCTTCTGGCAGGCCTTCACCGCTCTCGATAAGGGTTTGAATGCGCTTGTGCGCCGCGTCACGACCGGTCAACATCTTACCGTTTAGCAGCAGCACATCACCGCTCTTCCACTGCTCGATGTCAGCTTGGGTAACAGTATTAAGATCCACGCGGCGTACGCCCTCGCCCGCTTCGCGGGTGATCTCTGGCCAATCTTCCAGCTTAGGCGTCTCCAGCTCTGCTGGGCCTGAACCATCTAGGTGGAAGTGTACGTGGCGAGTCGCCGCGCAGTTAGGGATCATCACCACAGGCTTTGAGGCCGCGTGGGTTGGCGCCGATTTGATCTTGATATCCAGCACAGTAGTCAGACCGCCAAGGCCCTGGGCACCTATGCCTAGCTTGTTGGCACGCTCGAAGATATCCAGACGCAGCTTCTCTTCGGCGGTTTCGGCGCCCTTGGCTTGCAGTTCGTGAATGTCGACAGGATCCATCAGGGCCTCTTTGGCCATCACGGCCGCCTTCTCGGCTGTGCCGCCGATGCCTATGCCCAGCATGCCTGGAGGACACCAGCCGGCGCCCATAGTCGGTAGTGTCTTCTCGACCCACTCGGCGATATCGTCAGATGGGTTAAGCATCACCATCTTAGACTTGTTTTCCGATCCACCGCCCTTAGCGGCGATGGCGACTTCGACATGGTTACCCGGCACCATCTCAACGTGTACCACAGATGGCGTGTTGTCTTTGGTGTTCTTGCGGCCACCGGCTGGATCGGCAACGATAGAGGCGCGCAGCGGGTTATCTGGGTTGGTGTAGGCGCGTCTTACCCCTTCATCCACCATCTGCTGCACTGTCATGTCTGTCTTGTCCCACTTGACGCCCATGCCGATCTTAACGAAACAGGTCACGATACCTGTATCTTGACACAGCGGGCGCTTGCCTTCGGCGGACATACGAGAGTTGATCAAGATCTGCGCGATAGCATCTTTTGCCGCCGCACTCTCTTCACGCTCATAAGCCTCGGCCATGGCATCAACGAAATCTTTAGGGTGGTAATAGGAGATATATTGTAGTGCGTCGGCGACACTCTCGATGAGGTCCGCTTGCTTGATGATGGGCTGTTCTATAGTCACAGACATTTCCTTACTCACGTTTTGGTTATTCACCGCCCTTTTGCAGGGTCGCGTATTTTTTTTGAATCCGTTCACAATATGATACTCTTTCGCGACTTTTAGGGGAACATCACATTTTAGATAAGGGTTATCGATGGATATTTCGTCGACTCAAGGCGTTGCACTGCAAAAGTTAGACTGGCAACTCTCCACCATTGAGGTATTTGACTGCTTCGCTCACCTGCCTTGGGCCATACTGCTGGACTCCGCCGGCGCAGATCATATAGACGCCCGGTACGACATCATCAGCTTCGATCCCCTGGCCACCATCACCAGCCAGGATGGTGTCACCCAAACCAGGCATCTGCGTCCCACTGCGGCTAGTGCTACAGAAGAAAACCGTTATAAAAACAATGATGAAACTAGCCAGGACGATCCCTTCTCGATATTGCAAGCGGCGATAGCCGACTATTTCCCAATTCAGCATGCCTGTGAGCTGCCCTTCAGCGGCGGCGCCCTGGGCACCTTTAATTATGATCTGGGCAGACGCATAGAGAAGCTCCCAGCCACTGCAGCCCAAGATATCGAACTTCCCGAGATGAATGTCGGCCTCTATGACTGGGCGCTGCTGTTTTGCTACCAGAGTCAGACATGGTCTCTGGTGCACTATCGAGGTGAAACGGCGCTTAAAGAACGCCTAGCAGACATTGAGGCTAGGTTAAGTTCGCGGTCAAGCGAACAAGCCAATGGTGAGAAGTTTGCCCTGAGCCGTGACTGGCAGCCACAGATCACGAAAGACGAATACAGAGACAAGTTTGATCGGGTGCAGGACTATCTGCACAGCGGCGATTGCTATCAGATCAACCTGACTCAACGCTTCGAGGCAGAATATCGCGGTGATGAGTGGCAGGCCTACCTGAAACTCAGGGCCAGCAACAAGGCGCCCTTCTCTGCCTTTATCCGCCTGGATAAGCACGCCATCCTCTCCATTTCGCCGGAGCGCTTCATCAAGCTTAAGGCCGATGCCATAGAAACCAAACCCATCAAGGGCACCATGGCGCGATCTAGCGACGCCCAGGCCGATAAGGCCGCCGCCGAAGCCCTGGCGGCATCGGAGAAGGATCGCGCCGAAAACCTGATGATCGTGGATCTGCTGCGTAACGATATCGGCAAGGTGGCAAGCCCTGGCAGCGTGCGGGTGCCCCATCTGTTTGCCATCGAGAGCTTCCCGGCGGTGCATCATCTGGTAAGCACTGTCACCGCCAATCTGGCTGCCCCCAACAGTCCCTGCGATCTATTAAGGGCAGCATTTCCCGGTGGCTCAATCACGGGCGCACCTAAAATCCGCGCCATGGAGATCATCGAAGAGTTGGAGCCATCGCGCCGTAGCCTCTACTGTGGCTCCATCGGCTACATCAGCCAGGACAGGCAGATGGATACCAGCATCACCATACGCACCCTGGTGGCCGAGCCACCACGTCTCTACTGCTGGGCGGGTGGCGGCATAGTAGCCGACTCGCAGGTCGATGCCGAATATCAGGAGAGTTATGATAAGGTGAGTAAGATCCTCCCCGTGCTGAGTCACTGACAAGTAATTAGGCAAATATGACACTGGACGAGTTTAAACGGCGCTACGCTCTGCACCAATTGCCCACTGACACAGGGCCGCAGATCCATCGCACATTGCGACAGGCCGCCGTGCTCGTTCCTCTGATGGAAGCCAGTGGTCAGCTTGAACTGCTGCTCACTCGCCGGCCCACCCACCTCAGGGCCCATCCGGGGCAGATAAGCTTCCCCGGCGGCAAGGTTGAAGAGAGTGACGCCAGTTACGCCGACACCGCCCTGCGTGAGGCGTTTGAGGAGATAGCCCTACCGCGAGACAATGTCGAGGTGCTGGGCCAATACCCCATGTTTAACACCTTCACCGGCTTTGCCATCACCCCTATCATAGGTGTGATAAGAGAAGCTTTTGAGCCTGTGCTCGATCCCGGCGAGGTGGATGAGCTGTTCAGCGTGCCCCTGAGTTTCCTGTTAAATCCTACCAATCGCATTCAGAAGCAGTTTTCCCGCCGCGGCGTGAATTACCCCGTCTACTTCATCCCCTATGGCGATTATTTTATCTGGGGCGCCACCGCCGCCATGATAGACAGGCTCTGTCGCCAGATAGGCAATGAACAACCGCTCTAAACCCTGTCGTTACAAAAATGGCTAAGCCCACTCCAAATAAGAGCTAAGCCCCAGCTAGCCCACACTACGAAAACCTCTTGGCGTACATGTGCCAGCAAATAGTGAATACAGCGAAAATAAATGTGCTGAAGCCCTAGACGAAGAACTAGACAAAAAACTTAAGATAGAGACCTGCCGCGGTAGAGGTTAACAAGAGCAGCGGGATATTAAACCAGTAGCCCATGCGGCTGTGGTGGGCCACATAGAAATTAAAGGCCAGGTTGATCAAACTGATGGCGGCGCAGCTCCAGATCACATACTCCAGCCTCAGGGTGATGGTGGGATCCCAGGTAAGACGCACGCTCGCCCCTTTACTGAGAAAGTAGCCCACGGCGCGATCCGGTCTGGCCTCACCAAAGAGCAGTAATGCGTACACGGCCAAGGACCAACCTAAGATCGACAAGGTGCCTAAAAAAATCTGGAAAATTTTGACTTTTTTCATTTAGCCCACTGAATTAACTGGCCATATTTTAAGCATAACAAGCTTTCCAGCCTAACACCATTCACGGATAAACAGCAGATTAAGGCCGCTTTTTCACGGCGCTTACGCCTGCCTTAGCTGAAATGCCCATTTTATTTGCCTTTAGGCCAATCTATCTGCTGTTTTTCCCTTGAGAAAAGCCACCAGCAAGGTAATATAAACCTCCAAAATTTTTAATAAAACGTTTCGTTGGAGAACTAAGCAACAATGAGCATTGCATCTGTCGCTTCTGTATTTAAGGGTGATTTTGCGGTTGGTTCGCAAGTTACCGTTCGCGGTTGGGTAAGAACTCGCCGAGATTCCAAGGCCGGCATCTCTTTTCTTGCCGTATATGATGGTTCCTGTTTTGATCCCATTCAGGGCGTTGTGCCAAATAGCTTAGACAATTATAACGACGAAATCTTACGCCTCACGGCCGGTTGCTCAGTCGTGATGACGGGTGAACTGGTAGAGAGCCCTGGTAAGGGTCAAGCATTTGAGATGCAAGTGACTAAGGTTGAGGTTACGGGTTGGGTTGAAGATCCTGATACCTACCCTATGGCGGCCAAGCGTCACTCAATCGAGCATCTGCGCGAACTGGCTCACCTGCGTCCACGCACCAACATCATTGGCGCCGTGGCCCGTGTGCGTAACTGTCTGTCTCACGCCATCCACAACTTCTATAACGAAGAAGGCTTCATCTGGGTATCTACCCCGCTGATCACCGCTTCTGACTGTGAAGGTGCCGGTGAGATGTTCCGCGTCTCGACATTGGATCTGGAAAACCTGCCACGCACCGACGATGGCAAGGTCGATTTCAGCGAAGACTTCTTCGGTAAGGAATCTTTCCTGACGGTATCGGGTCAGCTCAACGGCGAAACCTACGCCTGTGCACTATCTAAGATCTATACCTTCGGCCCGACCTTCCGCGCCGAAAACTCAAACACCAGCCGCCATCTGGCTGAGTTCTGGATGGTTGAGCCGGAAGTGGCCTTCGCCGATCTGAACGATGTTGCCGGTCTGGCCGAGCGTATGCTGAAGTACTGTTTCCGCGCCGTGCTTAACGAGCGCCGTGACGATCTCGAGTTCTTCGCCCAGCGCGTCGACAAGACGGTTATCGAGCGTCTAGAAAACTTCGTCAACAGCGATTTCGCTCAGGTGGATTACACCGACGCCATCGAGATCCTCAAGGCCTGTGGCAAGAAGTTCGAATTTGACGTCGAATGGGGTATCGATCTGCAGTCTGAGCATGAGCGCTACCTGGCGGAAGAGCACTTCAAGGCACCTGTGGTCGTGAAGAACTATCCAAAAGATATCAAAGCCTTCTACATGCGCCTCAACGAAGATGGCAAGACAGTTGCGGCCATGGACGTACTGGCTCCTGGCATCGGTGAGATCATCGGTGGTGCCCAGCGTGAAGAGCGTCTGGACGTGCTAGATACCCGTCTGGACGAGATGGGTCTGAGCAAGGAAGATTACTGGTGGTATCGTGACCTGCGCCGCTACGGCACTGTGCCACACTCAGGCTTCGGTCTGGGCTTCGAGCGTCTGGTCTCTTACGTGACCGGTGTATCGAACATCCGCGACGTGATCCCATTCCCACGTGCGCCTAAGTCAGCGAACTTCTAAAGCCAGTTCTGCAAAAAAACGCCCTACGGGGCGTTTTTTATTGACGCAGGTTTCAGATAGCAATTTCTTTGGGCTAATGCCCAATTAAGGTGTGAAGCACGCAACCACTACATTTAATCAAACCACCGTAAACACTTAATTTAACCCAAACAAAAAATGCCAAGCGTGCTGAATCACTCTTAAATGTTTGTTATATTAATTAGTTGACACAATTTCGATGGTACTACTTCTTTCCTTAGAGTATTTTCTCTCGATATGACTCGGTAGATTACAATCTAAGTATTCAATTGCCCTTTTATCCATCCTACAGCCAAAAATGATAGATTTAATCCATTCCGGCTCATAGGACACAATTGAGAACTTATCGGTCTTTTTTTGTACTAGGTGGTTCATTCCATTCCCGAACTGAACTCTATGTTCTCCTTCATATTCCCATGCATCGAGTTTTACTTTAAGCGCTTTCCAAATATTCCGTCCAACTTCGTCGTTATTCAGTAATCCAAACTGCATCTTGATAACATCCAATAGTTCGAATGTTGCTATCTCACTTTGGTAAGTTACTCGCTCTGCGTTGATTTTTGTTGCATCCCACTCTAAGCAAAAGCCTTTATGCGAGTTCGCATAATGAGACCACATAAGGTTGTTATCAGGCTTATCTGCTAAACAAAAGAATAAATAACTATCAAACCTTTCATTTACTCTCCTTTTGAAATCAGCAAAATTACGTTTACCATTTTCTCCAAGGAATACTTCTTTGAACTCACGTTTATGAGCTCCTTTAAGCATTGAGTATGTTTTCTTTAACTCAAGCTTGTCCGGCACTCGAAAATCAATTTTAGAGTCGAAAAGATCATTAAAGTTACCTCTAGTTGAAAATGTAACTTGATTATTCAATGCGTTGATTATTGCATACTCTTTATCCAGATTATCGAAATCATACACTGGACAATACTTATATAAAGATTTCACGAGAGCTCCAAATTAATATAACTTTTTATTAGTGCTCCTGCGCATCTATTTGGCAAAACGTGCATGCGCATCTGATAAACCTATTGTTGATGGCTTACTAAACTAAAGTCATTGATTTAACGACACTCTAGCAAAATCCTGCCGGATAAACGAGCATTACAGTCATGCCGTATCAACAGCACCAGAATGGGCAAGGTGAGCGTTGATATTGGCTCGCTAGCGCACCTTAAATATCTGAGGGCTGATCATAGAAAACTAGCCATGAAAAGCTGTTCATGAAAGCTAGCCACGGATGATATGGTGAACGGTACCCTGACCGACGAGAAAGGTCTCAGCCTCCTCCCCCTGTAACATGGCCAGAGTCGCCAGCATACCGGCGACCACACACTGTGGGGCAAACACACTCACCGATAGCGGTGCACCAATTATCGGATATCCAGTGCTGGGGTCGATGATGTGGCCATAACGTTTACCTTGGTGCAGTAGATAACGCCGGGAGTGTCCGCTGGTAGCCAGCGCGCCAGATTTCAGCGTCACCACACGTGCGGGGGTATCTAGCTTGTGGGGATCTTCAATGCCTATCTGCCAGGGCTGCTCGCAACCGGGAGAGGCAATCATGTCTCCGCCAAGATTCACTAAGAGATCATATTCGGGCAGTTCATGTCGCAGCACCTCTATGGCCCTATCGGCGGCATACTCCTTGGCTATCCCGCCGAGATCGATCCCCATCCCATCGGGTAAAAAGAGGCGCTGCTCCTCGATAATCAGCCGCTCGAAGCCTACTTGAGCAAGCGCTGCCTCTATCTGGCTGTCACTCGGCGGGACTGCACTCTCTCCAACGCCGAATGGCCAGAGGGCCAATAAGGGCTCTGCGGTCACATCAAAACAGCCTTGGCTAAGTCGGTAGCAATGCTCGGCAAACCTGAGTAGTCCAAGGGTTTCATCGCTGATCGCTTGCCAGTCTCCGGCGCCGCGATTGATTTGAGTTAATACGCTGTTCTCGCTAAAACGGTTGTACTTAGCCTCGATGCGCTTAACCTCGACCATGGCGCGGTTAAAGGCCTGAGTTATTCGCTCTAGGCCAGTCTTGTCACCTTGAGTCTTGTCACCTTGCGCCTTGCATACTGCTTGCTTAGGACGCGCCAGGAACTCACAGCGACTGGCCATGGCCATAAACTCGCCTTTGAGCCCCTTAAGGTTCTTGTGATCATATTGGCTATCGGCGAAAGCATGGTCGCTTTCAACTGAGGCGACCACCTGTTGATTGTCTAAATCAACGAGCGGCGACAGTTTGAGTCCTTCATCTGTTGAGATCAAAATCGCATTCCAAATTGCAGCACGATCGCATCGAGGCGCGGGAACTGATCGAAACTGGCGAGCTCACCTGGCAACTCGACACCCGGGTTTTGTGGGCGCTGCTGATAGTAGGCGAGACGCACACTGGCCTGCATCCCCTGCTCTAGCCTCTGGCCATATTTGACGCCTATTGTATAGGTCTGCATCTTACCCAGACGATGATCCGCCGAGGCGAACTCGGGCAAGGGTTCACCCTCGGTGAGATAGAGATGGTAAAACTCGGCCGCATCCTGCAGATAAACCCTAAACTGCCATTGCCAATAGGCGGCGCCGCTAAGGTTGTAGCGATAACGGGCGTCTAAGGTGTGGGCCTGCAGCGACCAGTCATCATTACTGTAGCGATAGGAGAAGGTGAGCGTGCCGCTATCCAAGGCGCCCTTGGTCATCAAATAGAGGTTGTGCTTGAGTCGCTCGTCAGGGCGCTGCTCATAGTGGTAACCAAGCGCCTGCCCTCTACTATCGACCCGGCTAACCACCTTGTAGGCATCATTTAGATAACCATTGACGGCCGAGAGGCCATAACTAAGCTGGGCCTGCCAGCGACGATTCAGGGTTTGGGTGATGCCCATATTGAGATCTAAGGTTCGCTTGAGGGCGCTGTCATAAAAACGGGTGTCATCGAATGCCTGCCTGAACTCGGCCTCGCTGGCAAAGTCTTTACGAAACACCATCTCACTCATCCCAACGGGCCGCCCGCCCACTGGATTGACGATATCGAAATAGTAGGCCGCGCCGGCAAACACCTGGGTATTGCTCTGATTGAAGGAGTGCTCGAGCCCTGCATTGACACCGAGTGAGGTGTAATCATATTCGCGAGAGAGATACCCACCGAGGCTTGCCTGCCACTTGGCAGAGAAGAGATGCTGCCAATTGGCGCTGAGCTGCAAGCGGGTATCTTTGAAGGTGTCATCCAACGGCAGTTCTCCGGCTCTCGCCTGATAGACGCCGGTACCCGAAGGCCGGGCAAAGCTTTGGGGGCTTGCCTGGATCACTGCGCCATTGGCCGAGGCGCCAGTTAGGGCGTCCAGTGCTATCTTGCCGCGAATAACATTGGCATCATCGAGCGCCTGACGATAGTTGATGATCCCTTCTGCCGCCGTGACTCTGTCCTGCTCCTGATAGTAGACCAGGGCCGCATCTATGGTCGCGCCGGCGAGCGGATCGATCGCTTGTTCCTCTTGCTCTACGGCGTTATCACGCGTCTGGGCGGCTCGTTCGCCTGCAAGCGCATTGTCACTGGTTACCGCCGTGCCGACACCGAGAAACAGGCTGCTGGCCATCAGCAGAGATGCCATCACAGACTCGCTTTCTAGCGAGGCACTTTTTGCAGAAACGTTTGTTACCGAGGCGCTTTTTAGCGATTCACTTTTTAGCAAAGCGCTTTCTACTGTCCCGAGTTGATTTGGTGTCGGCCTGTCCTTCATGTCGCTCAAGCGATCATCCTTATTACCTGTTAGCTCTTAAAACAACCTAGTTACAACCGCAGCCACCACCGGCAAGGGTACGGCCGCCGCTGGCGCCCTCCTTACTGAAATAGATATGATCTTCTATCGCCATATCCAGCTCATCGGCCTCTAGCTGCATATCCTCCCGGGCAAACTGTCCCCGCTCCCAGGGCTTTACGCCGAGATTAGCGCAACCAGACAGCAGCGCTACCAAGATGAGCAGCAGCGTTAAATCAGTTCGCATCGGCTGACCTCTTCTTCAACAAAGATTGGATCTCCTGCTCGACGGCAACTTGCTTGGACTTGAAGAAGCCCAGATGCTCGCTGACCAAGTGCCCGTCTCTATCAAACAGATAACTGCTGGGCATCCCCTGCAGATTAAAGTGGCCGGCCACCTCCCCCTTGGGATCGTAGAGGATATCGAAGCTAGTGTTGAAATCGGCCAGAAAGGGCCCTGCCATCTCACTCTCTTCATCGAGATTGATCGCCACGATCGCCAGCCCCTTGTCGCCATAACGCTGATGCATCAGCTCCATCCAGGGAAAGGAGTCGCGACAGGGTGCGCACCAGGAGGCCCAGAAATCCACATAGACCACCTTGCCCTTATAGGACTCAAGAAACACGCGCTCGCCACTTTGTGTCTTGGCGCTCAAGTCCAGACGCGGCGCAGCGTGACTCGTCAGCACCATAGACAGACATACGAGCATTGCCATCAATAGCCAAAGACACTTGGCCATCATGGGGGATCTCATTCTCCCCTCTACCGACGGCTGAACGCCTTGCATCTTCTGTTCTCGTGACATCACAAATCCTTCACAGCTGGTTAAACACTTTCTTTATAGCTTGTACCGGGCGTTTACTAACAAAAATCTCCTATCTTATTAACGAGGTTAGCAAAAAATCATGGTATTAGGACAGGGAAAGATGCTGTTGTCACGACTTAGCAAGAAAGAGTATGCGTTATGAAAACACCTGAGCGAACACCCTTTTTTAGTCAAGGCTACTCAATGTAAGTCGAGCCAAGAGAGATAACAGACGCTGGCCTTAACGCCGTTTCGATTAAACCAATCCAGCCAGATTGTCTGATTATCTCTTAGGGCATCTCCCGGGCCCTTCACCTCGATAAGCTCGGCTGTGACTCTGTTATGAGCTAAGCTTGGTGCCCCGTCATCGGTTGCTTGATTCTCTGTTGCTAGAAGCTCAGTTGCTGGACGTTCGGCAGTTATATGAAAACAGATGAGATCCGGAAAGCCCGCGCGGTAATAGCGAAGATCGAACAGCATATGTCGAAATAGTTTCGCCAGAAAGGCGCCGCTGAATGCTGTCAGCGCCAGCTGCAGTAACAGGGGGGTCTGATCCTTGTCTCGGCATTGGGCTGATTCCAACCCTAAGTCATCAAAGCTTAACTCCTCAAACAATGGCCAGTGCACCCAGTCGTTGGTGATGCCGCGTTTTTGATGAAAATGCTCCATGATCATCTGGGTGTCACCCGCGGCTACTGCCGCGAGTCTCTTATCTATCGCTTGTTTGCGCCTTGGATAGAACTCACTCTGGTACATGTCGCTCGGCCTACTTTGGTAGGGATTGGCAAAGGCTCCCCGCACATCGGCGAAGATGATGTCCCAGAAGGCCAGGCCGAACAGGCTGCAGAAGAGGCGGTTCTCTACCTCGACACAAAGCCGCAGCGGCTCACCCTGCATAGTGCTCAGGTGTCTGGCGGCGCATTGCTCGACACGCTGGGCGTTTGACTCTTCGCCTTCTAGGCTCTCATCGGTAGCTGTGCGCTGACACTCAAGCTTGAAGGTATCAAACTCCCCTTGCCAAGGCTTGGGCGCCTCCCGTCCCAGGCTGCGATGAAGGCTTTTCTGCAAACGCCTGGCGACCAGACGTTCACTCTCCTCCAAAGGTTCCGCTAACATCAACTCAACTAGCCCTAACGCCTCATCATCACGGCCAAGCTTATTCAGGCAGCGCGCCCGGCGCTCCCGGCTCGGCGGTCTCTCGGTGTTTCCATACAGAGCTAAGGCGCGCTCAAAATGACCCAAACGCTCTAATTGGCGCGCCGCCATTAACCAGAGCCCCTGGGTCATGCGGTTAAGCTTTTCATTCGCAGTCTCTTTAGAGAAATCGGGCAGCTCGGTGAGCATCTGGCAAAATGAATCAAATTTTTCGATACTAATGTCACTGGGCCTACCGCTTAGTCCACCCTCCTCAAACTCTTCGTATAGGCTAGACAAGCTATACAAACCTTCTATCTCGACTCGTGTATTGAAGCTTCGGCTGGCTATACTGGTCGAGTAGACTTCAAAATTATGAATGCCAAGATCGGCCAAAATAAACTGACTCAAGGACTGACTCATGCGCTCGAAATAGAGTAATTCGAAGCGGCGATAGACAGCCTGAGGGCTAAGGCGGAACCAATACTCCTCAGGTGCCAGTTTGCTTAGCAATTGTGGTAACAAACCTTCAGCTTGAGCATACTGGATAAGCTCACTCTTCTTTAACCGTTTGATATCCTTTTGCATTTTATAGGCGTCAATCCCCCTTTCCTCAGACAATGCCCCTTCTCGCACCGATGGCTCATTTGTCTCAATCAAGGCTTGGCTTGTCTCTGCCAAGGCCTGGCTCAGCTCCGTCTTAGTGCTCTTGTGCAGCAGCCAGGACTCATCGGGCTGCTCATAGCAGATAAGACTTTTCTTACAAAGCTCGGAGATGGCCCCTGGAACCCCTTCGATCTCACTGTAATTTAGCTGAGCCTTACAGAACCAGGGGCCCTTGCGGGAGATAAGCCTGACAAGCAGACACTGGGCATCAGGGGTCAAAGCTGAGAAGGTATCGATGAAGCCAAGCTCAACCTCATCGAGGAGATCGCCATAGCGACGGGCGACGCCCTCAAGCATGAGCTGAAAATTGCTGAGGTAGTAATAGGTCGGTAGCACCTTCGCCGTGCTTAACGCTGCTCCACTTATCCTTACCGGTTTTTTAACCCCTACTGGCTTTTCGTTCTCTCGCTGCTTCATTGAGGTTCAGGTCTCTATATCGTGTTCGCGCGGTCTTGGTCGCTCTGCCTTGACCAATTCTCTTCCACTAAGCAGCGATTATACTCTTAGTGGTGATTCCTTTTATAACAGCCTCTACAAGCCTATTTACTCGCTTACTTAAAAGCCTATTTACAAGCATGAGAAGTTGAAGCACTCTTAGCAAAATAACAAAAAGTGCCGCAATTTGGCGATAAAAATAGCGTAGGAAAATTGATCATGTGGATTCAAGTCGAGATAAATCTAGCCCCGAGACAACGCGGTTATCATCTGATCACCGAAGAGATCTATCGCGCCGCTCCCCAGCTTAGCGAGATTAAAATAGGTCTCGCCCATCTCCTGTTACAGCATACTTCGGCGGGACTCACCCTCAACGAGAATGCCGACCCCAGCGTGCGGGAGGACTTCGAGCGCTTCTTTAACCGTCTGGTGCCGGAGAATGAGCCCTACTACACCCATACCTATGAGGGTGATGACGACATGCCGGCGCACCTTAAATCATCCCTGCTGGGCTGCGAGCTTACCCTGCCGATCACCGACGGCGAGTTTAATCTGGGTACCTGGCAAGGGGTCTACCTGTGTGAGGCCCGCAACCGCGCCAGTGGCCGCACCTTAATACTCACCATTCAGGGCGAGTAGCCCCTACCCATCTGTAACTGGCGGTTCGGTGGATTGGCTGCGCTTAGACAGGCTGCTCAGTAATGGGCTGTAAGAGGGCCAGCCAATCATCTCTGTCCATCTCGGCGGCCGTGAGGCTCTCGGTCTGATACATGCTTTGGGCCAGCGCCTGCTTACTCTGCTGCAGCTGCTGAATGCGCTCCTCGACTGTGTTCTGACAGATAAGCTTATAAACAAATACCGGCTTATCCTGGCCGATACGATAGGCCCTGTCGCTGGCCTGCTCTTCGGCGGCCGGATTCCACCAGGGATCCACATGGATCACCACATCAGCCTCGGTCAGATTGAGTCCAGAGCCGCCAGCCTTGAGGCTGATGAGGAACACATTGACCTCACCGCGACGAAAACGCTCTATGATGCGATCCCTATGACGACTGCGCCCGGTGAGCATCTCATAGCCTATCTGCTGGCGAACCAGCTGCTCGGCGATCAAATCCAGCATGCTGGTAAATGATGAAAAGATCAGTATGTTGCGACCATCTTCTATCATGCTCGGCAACTTGTTCTCCAGCCAGGCAAGCTTGGACGACTCGGCGTTAAGCTCATCCTGTGCACCATCTAAGCCCGTTACACCTTGGCGAGAGTCAACTTCGGGAGACATCGCCACTTTTGAATTCTCTGTCTCACCAACCTGCCCCAACTGGCCTAGGTTTAACATTGCCGGATGACAACACACCTGACGCAGCTTAAGTAGCGCATTGCTGATCATCAGGCGGTTGGCCTTGGCGCCGGTTTGCCTCAGGGCCAACTGCACCTGCTCCGCAACGGTGAGACGTATAGTCTCATAGAGATCCGACTGACTCTGGCTGAGCTCGATCAGGGTATTGATCACTGTCTTGGTGGGTAGCTCGGTCGCCACCTGGCTCTTGGTGCGCCTTAGCATGAAGGGGACAAGCCTCTGAGCCAGTCGCTGACGACTGGCATCGCAATGATCTTTCTCTATCGGCTGTTTAAATTGGCGTTGAAATTGAGTTGCGGTGCCGAGAAAGCCTGGCATCAGGAAATGGAACAGCGACCAGAGCTCTCCAAGATGGTTTTCCATCGGCGTGCCCGTGAGACAGAGACGATGCTGAGTCTGCAGCCGGTTCACCAGCTTAGTGATGCGGCTACGACTGTTCTTGATGGTCTGGGCCTCATCCAAGATCACCTGATGCCAATTGAGCTTGGTCAGCCGCTCGGCGTCTTGGGCCAGGATCCCATAGCTGGTGATCAGCACATCGACATCCGTCAGCGCCTGCTCGTTATCATGGCGTGCACGGCCGCTCCAGACGAAACTAGTCAGGCTAGGCGTAAACTGGGCGATCTCCCGCTGCCAGTTGCTGAGCAAACTGGTTGGGGCGATAACCAACACGGGCGCCTTGGTCACCCCGGCCTGTTTATCCAGCAAGATGCTGCACAGGGTCTGCAGCGTCTTACCCAGCCCCATGTCATCGGCCAGTATGGCGCCGAAGCCATGTCGCTTAATAAATTGTAGCCAGGCGACCCCCTCTACCTGATAGGGACGCAGCTCGGCGTTGAGCCCATCTGGGGTAACAAAGTCTATGGTGCCCAGCCTGTCTGCGCGCCTGCTCTGCTGCTCGTTGAGATAACGCCCGAGCGCCTTGGCATGTTGCCTCAGCTTGGCCTCACCCGACCAGGTCAGCGCCTGCTCAGATTGACTCAAGGCATCATCGAGCAGCGGAATGCGCCCGAGGTGATGGCGTGCCAGCACCAGCTTTTCCTGATCGTTGAGCGGCTGCTGCGCAAATAGCTCGTCGAGCACCGCGAGTATGCGCTGAATACGCGCAGCCGGCAGGGTTAGTATGGCGCCAGATTCCAGCTCCAGCGCAACTTCCTGCGGCTGAGTCTCACTTTGGGTTGCGTCAGACGGTCCGCCGCTCGTTACCTGATTGAAATCTCGGCTAAGCTTGCCCTGACGAATGAGGTTGACCAGCAATGGCAGGAGGTTAACCCGCTTTCCTTCGACCTCAACTCCAAGGCTCAGCTCGAACCAATCCTTGTCGGCGCTGTTCACCTCGCCATACCAGGCATTGGCCGCCACCTGAACGAAACGTTGCTTGGCCACCAGTTCAACCTGCCAGCCCTTGAGCGAGAGCGTGCGCAGCAGAACCACATGCTCACTCGCCTCACCCGGTACCAGACGCAGGCCCTCGCCGAGTGATTCAGTCACAGCTGGCTCGAATTGACTGGTGAGTAGCGGCAAGGGATTAAGCAGCAGCTGGCATTTGGCAAATTGCGCCATGAAGGCCTTATGGCCCGCACCAAGATAACTGAGCGACTCGAAGTCATAACGCTGGCCGCGGTGAACCATGGAAAATTTGGCCACATCGATCGGTGCCAGCATAGGTTCAAGCCAGTTTTGATCTAGGCTCTCACGGGCGATCTCTAGCCTTGGCAGCCAGTCGCCGTCGAGATCCACGCCTTCTAACAGAGTTTGATTCACCCGCACGTCACGGCGTTTATCTATGATCCCTGTAACCGAGCAGGTATCCAGCCAGACACCGGGGCAAAGGGGCAGCATGAAGCTTTCATCCAGGTAGTCTTCATCATAGTGGGTAGAAAGCCGCACCGGCTCCCCCGCCACCTTGCCAAAGAAACAGCGACCACTGGCAAACAGCAAGCGATAGAAATCGCTGCCAAGCTGCGCCGAGCTGTCATTGGTTTTATCTGTATCGCTATTCGTTTCCGCAAAGGCGCAATCGAGATCGATAATGATCGCCTGCTCGCTTGATGTTTCGGCCGGAGACAGATCTTGCTGCGCCGTTTGAGCCTCCAGGCTCGAGGCCACAGAGGTTAAATAGTCGGGTAACTTGGCTTGGCCAATCTTTTCACTGCGGCTTTCGGCGTTGAAGTTACTGCTGCTTTCGCTAACGCTACTACTGCCTTCCGTGCTGCTGCCAAGAGCATTGCTGAGTTCACCGATATTGTGACTGCTAAAGTCAGCGGCCAACGCTCTAAGCGTGTGCAGCAGCTTGAGATCTGTCTGACTGACATACTTGGGCACAGGCTGGCTCTGCAGCAGCTCGAATCCAAGTGGGCCCTTGAGCTGGTAGCGGCCATTCTTATTCAGATAGCCTTTTAACACCTTAAGCTGTAAGCCTGTGTCGCTCGGCACTAACAGATAGAGGATGCGATGGCGCGCCATGGTGGGGAAAGGATCGAAACGCTCCTTGAGATCGCTTCTAAACAGGCGAATGGCGGTATCTGAGCGCCGGGAGCGCCCCTGCTCATCAAGGGCGCGAAGCGCCGCCTGCTCCATCACTAACGCCGCCTGATGGGCACAACGAGGCTGACCACAATCGCAGCGACCGCTTATCTTACCCTGATCGTTGAGGGAGACCTGGCAGGTTATTTTAGGTTCACCGGCAAAGACGCCGCGGATGATATGGGCCTGGCGCTGACACTCCAGCAGCCGACCGCCCAATAACGCTTGCAGCGCGGAAAACCTTTCTTGATGTGAAAACTCTTGTACAGCCGTTTGTAATAACATCGTCCGAGAAAAAAGCAGATAGACCAAGATCAGCGATTGAAAGGAGAGATGATATCACTATTTGTAAGGCTTGTTGTAGCCTACTAAGGTCAAGTGTCGGCTTACTGCGCAGTTACCCACGCCCTAAACCGACACCTGTGACTGAGATCAAAAAATTACGATCTCGAGAAAGGATTAGGCAGACTCGGCGGTACGCTTCATACGCGCCAGATAGAAGCCATCGAAGCCGGTATCGGCCGCGCTCACGGTTTCATCATCGATAAAACTAAAGTGTGGGTTGGCGGCCAGGAAGGCATCGACCTGCTGGCGGTTTTCCTGAGGCATGATAGAGCAAGTGGCGTAGATCAAGATGCCATCGACCTTCACCATACGGCTGTAGCTCTGCAGAATCTCCTTTTGCAGCTCGACCAGCACGGGCAGGCGATCCGGCGTATCGCGCCACTTGGCATCCGGATTACGCTTGAGAACCCCAAGGCCAGAACAAGGCACGTCCAGAAGTACCCGGTCGGCACTCAGCTTAAGACGCTTAATGGTCTTGCTACTGGCGATGATACGGGTCTCGACATTGTGGGCACCGGCGCGGCGCGCACGCTGCTTGAGGTTATCCAGTTTCCACTGCTCCACATCCATGGCCAGCAAACGCCCCTTGCCCTGCATCTGTGCGGCGATGGCCAGCGTCTTACCGCCGGCACCGGCGCAGGCATCGATCACCCGCATGCCAGGCTCTGCGCCCACGGCGGAGGCCACGTGCTGAGAACCGGCGTCTTGCTGCTCGAATAGCCCCTGCTTGAAGCACTCGGTACGAAACAGCGCCGCATCTGAGATCACCTCGAGCGCGCTTGGCACGCCTGGAACCTCACGGGTCTCGACCCCTTCCTTGGCAAGACGCTTGGCGAGATCTTCGCTATTTGTCTTAAGCGGGTTAACGCGTAGGTAACGCTTAGGCGCCTGTGCCAGGGCTGCGCGCTCCTTGGACCAATCATCGCCTAACTGCTCCTGGCCTAAGGTATCGAGCCACTCGGGACAACCATCGAACAGTGCCGGTTGCTGCTTGGCCGCTTCCTGGCGCTGATTAAAATCATCTTCTTCGATCGCCAAGGTGTACTGCAACTTAGGGATAGGCAGCTCGTTCGCCATGTGCCAGGCATTGAGCAGGCGTGACCCCATACGGGCAATCTCATCGGTTGAGATATCTGCCAGATAGCAGTAGAAGTTGAGGCGGCGCAGCAGATCACCGGTGACATAGGTGATACGCGCCTGCTCTGACGGCGCTAACTTGAGTCCAGAGAAATGATGTGAATAGGCTCTGTCCAGCGGTTTGCCCTCTTCGAGCACCATGGCCAGCACATTGATAACTAATTCGGTTGAACTTGGAGATAGCGACGCATTTAACATAGTAGAGCCTAAAGTAGCAGAGCCTAGATAATAAAAATCGCTGGCGATCATAGGAGTTAAGCCCCTAATAGGCAAGCGCTAGCGGCCATTATGGCAATAAAAAAGGCAAGCATTGCTGCTTGCCTCTGAATTATAGGTTTAAAGACCTAAGCCTTAAAGCATAGCCCTTAGAGCATAACCCTTAGAGCTTAGAGCCCTTCACACCATAGAACATAATGAACAGGTAACAGATGATCGGCAGGAAGAAGGCATGCTGAATACCTATGTTATCCGCCAGTACACCCTGCAGCAGAGGTAGGATCGCGCCGCCGACGATGGCCAAGCAGAGTACGCCCGAACCTTGTGAGGTGTGAGGGCCGAGATCCCGCAGCGCCAGGCTGAAGATGGTCGGGAACATGATGGAGTTGAACAGGCCAACCGCCAGAATTGCCCACATGGCCACGGTGCCAGTGCTGGTCATCGCCAATGCAACCAGTAGAGCTGCCATTAAGGCGTTGAAACCGAGCACAGTACCGGCTGGCACCTTCTGCATCACGGCACTACCTATGAAACGGCCCACCATGGCGCCGCCCCAGTAATAGGTGATGTAACTCGCGGCGCTAGCCTCGCTGAGTCCGGCAATGTCATCCTGGGCCAGGAAGTTAACAAGGAAGCTGCCGATAGACACTTCAGCACCGACGTATACGAAGATCCCCACGGCGCCGAGCACCAGATGGAGTGATTGCAGCGCGCTGGTCTGGCCATTATGCACCACCTCGCCCTGCTCGCCGCTTTGACAATGTTCTTTGATCTGCGGCAGATCCAGTTTGGCAAATACCAGCGCCAGGACGCCTAATGCGGTGGCCAGGATCAGATAAGGCAATTTAACCACTTCCGCCTCGGCTTGTGCCTGAGTCAGGGTCTCGCTGGCTTCAACGGCGACAGAGAGGATCAACACGGCGCCAAAATATGGCGCAACCGTGGTACCCAGGGCGTTGAAGGCCTGAGTCAGGTTAAGACGACTTGAGGCGGTCTCTACGCTACCCAGTGCGTTCACATAGGGGTTCGCCGCCACCTGCAAAATAGTGATCCCAGAGGCCAACACGAACAGCGCGCCGAGGAAGAGTCCGTAGGTGGCCAGCGCCGCCGCAGGATAAAAGAGCGCGCAGCCCAAGGCCGCGATCAGCAAGCCTGTCACTATTCCTTTCTGATAGCCAAGGGCCTTAACCAGCTTACCGGCCGGCATAGAAACCAGGAAGTAGGCGCCGAAGAAGCAGAACTGGATCAGCATCGCCTCGGCATAGTTGAGCGAAAACGCCGCCTTGAGATGGGGGATCAAGATGTCGTTCAGACAGGTGATAAAGCCCCACATGAAAAATAGCGAGGTCAGGGAGACTAACGCGAAACGATAGTTCTCCTGCTCACCGCCAACCCCGGTAGCCGTGCTACTTTGTTGCATCATTGCCATGGTGTAGTTCTCTTTTGTTATTGTATATTTTGTTTGTGCTGTTAAATCTTTTCACGCAAATAGCCGGCTAACAAGAGCCAGCTATTTTGATAAGCTATATCCAAGCCCTTTACTTCCAACAATAGAAGCAACCGAAACCGTCAAACTGAATGACATCGCCTTTCAACTCGGCCTTAGGCAGACCATGGCCTTCCAGTGGCGTCAGACCTTGCTCGCCCAGACCTGCCAGGCTATAGCTCTGCGGCTCACCACTCAGGTTAAAGGCAACCAGCAGGGTCTGCTCACCCAGGCGACGCTCAAACAACAAAAGTGAATCGGTTGACTCAATGAATTTGATATCACCCGTGACGAGTATGGGGTGCTGTTTACGCCAGGCCAGCATGTGACGGTAATGGTTCAGAATCGACTCAGGGTTGGCCTCCTGCACATCGACCGCTACTGCTTTGTGATCGGCCGGTAGCGGCAGCCAAGGCGTGTTGTCACTGAAGCCGCCATGGTTAGCGTCATGGCGCCAAGGCATAGGCGTGCGACAACCATCACGGCCCTTGAACATAGGCCAGAAGGTGATGCCAAACGGATCTTGCAGCTGCTCATAGGCGATCTCTACCTCGCCAAGACCCAACTCCTCACCTTGGTAGCTACAGACACTGCCCCGTAGCGAACAGAGCATGGCGTTGAGCATCTTGGCCATATCGCTATTGAAGGTGTCTCTGCCCCAACGTGTCGCGACCCGCTGCACGTCGTGGTTGCCTATCGCCCAGCAGGGCCAGCCATCGCCAATGCTCTGCTCCAGCGCCTCTACCGTGTGGCGGATATAGGCCGGGCTGAAATCGTCGGTCAGCAGCTCAAAGCTGTAGGCCATATGCAGGCGATCCTCGCCCTGAGTATATTCGGCCATGGTCGCAAGCGAATCTTCCGAAGAGACTTCGCCTAGGGTGACCACGCCAGGATATTGGTTGATCAGCGCGCGCAGCTCTTCGATGAAACCAACAGTCTGCGGGCGGGTGTTGTTATAGTAGTGATACTGATAGGCGTAAGGGTTATCTTCACTAAAGCCCCTGCCCTGACGCTTGTCTTCAGGCTTTGGCGGATTGTCTCTTAGCTGCTCATCGTGATAACAGAAGGTGATCGCATCTAGGCGGAAACCATCGACTCCCTTATCGAGCCAGAACTTAACATTATCCAGCACAGCTTGGCGCACATCAGGGTTATGGAAGTTCAAATCCGGCTGGCTGGTCAGGAAGTTATGCAGATAATATTGCTGACGACGTGGCTCCCACTCCCAGGCACAGCCACCGAAGATAGCCAGCCAGTTGTTAGGCGCTGTGCCGTCCGGCTTAGGATCGGCCCACACATACCAGTCCTGCTTGGCATTGTCCCGGCTCTGGCGACTCTCGCTAAACCAGGCGTGTTGATCTGAGGTGTGGCTGAGCACCTGATCGATAATCACCTTGATGCCGAGGCCGTGCGCCTTGTCGATCAGCTCGTCGAAGTCCGCCATGGTGCCAAACAAAGGATCGATAGCGCGGTAGTCACTGATGTCGTAACCGAAGTCTTTCATCGGCGACTTGAAGAAAGGCGAGATCCAGATGGCATCCACGTTCAGACTCGCAATGTAGTCGAGTTTACTTATGATGCCTTGTAGATCCCCTACACCGTCGCCATTGGAATCCATTAAGCTGCGAGGATAGATCTGATAGATGACGGCGCCGCGCCACCAGGAGAGTTGGTTCATTATCGCCCCTAGGTCACCAACGACTATATTAAAGGCAGGTGCCTGCCCCTGGGTTGCATACCTGTTACCCGATCGTTGTCGACGAACAATTGTTATTAGAATGAAACGAGCATACGTCATCCGGGAAATCGGGTTCAACACCACTGCATACGTATGCAAAACAGACAGGCTTAAAGCACCTTCTGACCACCTAGAACAAAAACAAATATAAACATGTGGTTAGCATGAATTTTGCAGGCCATTTTGTGAGCTGGCGCACCCCAACAGACGCCCTTTTTGAGGCCGAGGTCACTTTTGAATACGTATGCATAATATTGTGACCGCGACGAGTGCGAGAGTAGTATCGGTGCTGCTACATAACAACTTAGAAACAAGTACAATAACAAGCACTCTCATTCACCTATATAGCTGTGAACAAGGGTCCCCCCTTATTTCACACATAAGAAGTAATACAGAATGAATAGAGTGAAAAAAGGGGAAGATGGATGTTTCAATTTAAACCTAACCTACTCACGCTAGCCCTGCTCTCGGCCGGCGTTTGTATTAATGTCTATGCAGCTGATAACGAGGCAGCGAAGGCTGAGGCGGCAGCAACGACTCAAGACGAGTCGATTGAAGTGATCGAGGTACGTGGCTTCCGTACCAGTGTGATCAAGTCGCTCAACAACAAGCGTTTTGCCGATACCGTATCAGAAACTATTTCTGCAGATGACTTAGGCGCCCTGCCTGATCAATCAATTGCCGATGCCCTAACCCGCCTGCCAGGTGTTACCGCCGTACGTACCGGTGGCCAGGCAAGTGGTCTTAACATTCGTGGTCTGGACGGTGATTTCGTTGCCGCGACATTAAACGGCCGCGAGCAGGTTACCACTGGTGGTAAACGCGCGATCGAATTCGATCAATACCCTTCTGAGCTGATCAACCAGGCGCAAGTTTATAAGTCGCCAAAGGCTTCTCTCATCGAAGGTGGTGTTGCCGGTACAGTCGAGCTTAAAACAGCCGACCCGCTGCAGGCACCAAAAGACCACAACTTTACCGTTAACGCTCGTGGTAGCTTTAACGACCGCGCCGGTGAAATTGCCGACGCAGAAGAATATGGCAACCGTCTAAGCTTCTCTTACCAAGGTAAGTTCCTCGATGAAACCCTTGGTGTTGCCGTGGGTTACGCACATCTTTATCAACCTTATGTAGCAAGCCAGTTCATCGGCCTACGTTTCAACGACGACAGACGTGATGTCAACGGTGATGGCAACCTTGAGTCCGTCAGCGAAGGCTTCGAGATGCAACAAAAAGGTGGTACCGACACCCGTGACGGTTACATGGGCGCCATCCACTGGCAACCCAATGACAACTGGAGCTTTAAGGGCGACATCTTCCACTCTAAGTTCGATTCTGAGAACTTTGCCCGCGGTTTCCGTGTGAAATCATTAAAGAACGGTCAGATCAGTGATGCCATTGTCGAAGACGGCTCTATGATCGGTGGCACAGTGTCTACCGATGGTACTGATAACTTTGCCGTTTTTGTGGTTAACGATAACGACTCAAAATATTCAGAGCTCACCTCTGGCGCAGTTAACATCGAATGGACCAATGGTGAAAACCTCACCATCGCCGCAGACATCAGCTACTCTTCTGCCGACGGTGAATTCGTCAACGGCGGTACCCGCGCCGTTATCTATGACGACATGGCTAACAATGTCAGATCGGCCGAGTCGATCACTTATAAGCTAAACAACCTCAATCCAGCCGACATCAGTTTCGCCAAGGATTACACAGATACTTCGACCCTAGGTCTGAGAGAAGTGGGTATGTGGCCTTATGATCAACAAAACGATCTGATCGCCTACAAACTCGACCTGAACTACCAGTTAGACAATAGCTTCGTGTCGTCTATCGACGTCGGCGTAAGATACTCTGAGCGTGAGTTCAACGCGCAGCGCTCTCAAGCAGGCTATGGTTTCGAATTTGGCACCAACCCAGACAATCAACCTGTGCTGGCCCTGACCGATGATATGACCCGTGTGGTTAACTTTGGCGGCGAGCTTTCAGGCTACCCAAGCTTCCTGGCGATCGACTTTGATAAAGCTGTTGATCTGGTTAACGCACAACTGGCGGCAACAGGACAAGATCCTTTCGTCCCTACCGCTAACTGGGCCAACAACTGGACCATGATCCAAAGCGGTACGGTAAATGAAGACGTGCTAGCCGGTTATGTGCAGGCTAACCTGGACTTCGAGATTGGTAGCATCCCAGTAACAGGTAACATCGGCCTGCGTGTGGTTAACACAGATCAGTCAAGTACAGGTCTACAACAAGTAGGTTTCGGTCTGGGTGAAGAGATCGTCGATGAAAAAGGCGTGGTCAGCACCGACTATATCCACAACAAAGTGGGCAAGTCTTACACCGACTACCTACCTTCGGTTAACTTGAACTTCCACCTGACACAAAACGATCAGATCCGTTTTGCCGCAGCATCGGTTATGGCTCGTCCACCAATCGACAAGCTGAAGTCTGGCATGGGTTCTTGGTATGACGACTCTGCAACACCAGGTTACAAGAAGTACAACGCATGGGGTAACACCAGTCCGCTACTGGATCCTTTCTATGCCGATCAGTACGACCTGTCATATGAGCACTACTTTGAAGAGTCTGAAGGTGCGATCGTCTTTGCCGTGTTCTACAAAGACATCAAGTCGTTCATTAACAACTTCACTATCCAGCCATTTGACTTCGAAGAAGCTGGCTTCATCGTGCCAGACACTATTGTCGACAACGGTGTAGAGTTCCCTGTCGTTAAGAATGAAGGCCAGTATCAGACGGCGGTTAACAACGATAACGGCGGTTATATTCGCGGTATCGAACTTGCCTACACTCAGGTATTCGACTTCCTACCGGGCGCACTGAGCGGCCTAGGTTTCACCGGCAGTTACGCATACTCTGACAGTGAAGTAGAGTTTGAAACCGACCTAAGTGGTGAAAGCTTAGCTATCCCGCTACCAGGCCTGTCTGAGCACGTATTGAACACCACTCTGTTTTACACCTTGGATGGTTTCGATACCCGTTTGAGCATGCGTTATCGTAGTGAGTATGTTTCTGAGCAAGTTGCGGTTGAATCTCAGCTGGCCTTCTTCGATGCAGAAACCATTCTCGACTACCAGGCATCTTATGCGATGGACAATGGTCTTAAGTTCCTGTTCCAGGTTAATAACCTGACAGACGAAGCTAACAAGACCTACTTCGGTCAGACGCACCAAACTGGTACCATCCAGAGCTTTGGTCGCCAATACTTCCTAGGATTTAGCTACACTATGTAATCTTAGGTATTAGCCGAAAAACACCTGCTTCGATCCCTTGAAGCAGGTGTTTTCATATTAAGCTAACGAAAAACTGTGTCACACCCAGAAAGTTAACTCAGTCACACCTAACACCTTAATGTGTCATCACGCTAGGCACAGCATCAAAAGGTCGAACGCCGAAAGGACTGCCCATGAGACGTACTAATAACCAGTTGAAACTCACACTCATCGCCACCTCATTACTTATGCTCGCCCCTTCCGCCTTTCAGGTGATGGCATCTGTGCTACCGGCAAGCAGTTCCATTATCAGCGAAAATACTAGCGCCCAGAAACTGCGTATCGAGCCCCTCAACTGGTGGGCGGGCATGCAACACAGTCAGCTGCAGCTGATGGTTCATGGCGAAAACATCGCTAAGGCTAAGGTAAGCGTAAAGGCCGATGGCGTAACCCTTAAAGGCGTTGAGACCACAGAGAACCCCAACTATCTGTTTGTTAACTTAGACACCCAAGGCGCCAAGGCGCAGACTTTTGAGCTGACATTCGAACAAGCGGGGCAGGCGCAAATTAGCGTGGCCTACGAGCTGCTCAAGCGCGATAAGGGCAGCGCGGCTCGCGAGGGCTTTAGCAACAAAGATGTTATCTATCTCATCACGCCGGATCGTTTCGCTAACGGCGACCCCGCCAATGACAACCAGGCCGACATGATAGAGCAAGCCGATCGCAGCAATCCGGGTGGCCGCCACGGCGGCGACATTCAGGGGATCATCAATAACCTGGACTATCTGGCAGACCTTGGTGTCACTCAGCTGTGGATCAACCCGCTTACCGAAAACAATCAGGCCGAATACTCCTACCACGGCTACTCGGTCACCGACCACTACCGCATCGACCCAAGATTTGGCAGCAACGACGATTACCGCCAACTGGCCATCAAGGCGAAAGAGAAAGGCATAGGCATCATCGCCGATGTGGTGGTCAATCATATCGGCGCTAACCACTGGTGGATGGATGATCTGCCCAGCCAGGATTGGGTTAATCGTCCTGAGGGCGCATTAGCTCAAGATTCCTCGGCCATCGATTTCACCACCCACAGGCGTACCACGCTGCAAGACCCCTACGCGGTTGCCAAAGACAAGCGCGACTTTAGCCACGGCTGGTTTGTCGAGTCCATGCCGGACCTTAACCAAGAGCAGCCACAGCTTGCTAACTACCTGATCCAAAACAGCATCTGGTGGGTAGAATACGCTCATCTGAGCGGCATACGCGAAGACACTTACTCCTACGCCGATAAGGATTTTCTGGTGGACTGGACCCGCGCCATCATGGCTGAGTATCCCAAGTTCAACATCGTCGGCGAAGAGTGGACGGGCAACCCAATAACCGTCTCCTACTGGCAGAAGGGCAAGGTCAATCAAGATGGCTACCAGTCAGAGTTGCCGAGCCTGATGGACTTCCCCCTCTATGAAACCCTGATCAAGGCGCTGAGCGAAGAGGAAGGCTGGAGCGAAGGTATGATGCGCCTGTATGAGTTCCTCGCCAACGATGTGGTCTATGCCGACCCGACGCAACTTGTACTGTTCGAAGGCAACCACGACACCAATCGCCTCTACAGCCTGCTGGGTGATAACTTAGCCCTGACCAAGATGGCACTGGCCTACGTGCTCACCAGCAACCGCATTCCACAGATCTTCTATGGCTCAGAAATTTTGATGCAAAGCCCGACCAAAGATCGTAATGATGGTGTCACCCGCTCAGATTTACCCGGTGGCTGGCAGGGAGATGCCATCTCAGTTTTTGATAACAAAGGCCTGAATAAAGAACAGCAATCTATGTTGAGCTTCACCCGCGCCCTGCTTAACTTCCGCAAACAGGCAGACTTCATCCACAGTGGCGGCCTGCGCCACTATGTGCCTCAGGATGGCGTATATGTGCAGATGCGCTGCGCCAAACAAGATTGCAGCGACAAGGCGCGCCTCATGGTGATCTACAACAAGTTGGATAAGGCAGTCGAATTACCTCTCGCGCGCTACCGTGATCTGCTGGGCAGTGCCCGCATGGCTCAAGATGTGATCAGCGGCGATACCGTCACGCTGGATAAGACCCTCTCAATCAAGGGACAAGGCGTTACCCTGTTAGCCATAGAGGAAGCCAAATAATGACTAGTGCTTGTCCCGATTTGAATAGGCTCTTGAACAAGTCATTGAATATTAATTTAAACGTTCCATTCAATAAGTTAAGTGCTGCCCTGTGCAGCGCCGCGCTAATGATCTCAGCCCAGGCCTTCGCCCTGCCCCAGATGGAGGCGGCGACTATAGCAAAAACGGCTAGTGCTCAATCAAATGCCATGCCGTCGACAAACGGCGAACATGTGACTAAGCCTGTCATCTATCAGGTATTCACCCGCCTCTTCGGTAATACCCAGACCGCCAACATCCCCTGGGGCACCAAGGCGCAAAACGGCGTAGGCAAGTTCAGTGACTTTACCCCCAAGGCGCTAGAGAGCATCAAATCCCTGGGGGTCAGCCATATCTGGTATACGGGGATCCCCCATCATGCCTTGGTCGGCGACTACAGCCAGTATGGCATCGGCACTGATGATCCCGATGTGGTCAAGGGCCGCGCCGGCTCCCCCTATGCGGTGAAAGACTACTATAACGTCAATCCGGATCTGGCAGACGATCCCGCCAAACGCCTTGAGGAGTTCGAGGCGTTGATCGCCCGCACTCACGAAGCTGGCATGCAAGTGATCATCGACATAGTGCCCAACCATGTGGCGCGCGGCTATCACTCCCTGTCGGCACCTATTGGCGTCACAGACTTCGGCGCAAGTGACAACACTCAGCTCAGTTATGCCAGAGACAACAACTTCTACTATGTGGTGGGCACGCCTTTCGAGGTGCCGAGCCTAAGCCCAGATTTAAAGCCCCTCGGCGGCGAGCCACATCCACTGGTCGATGGCAAGTTTGACGAGTTTCCCGCCAAGTGGACCGGCAATGGCGCGCGCGCGGCCAAGCCAGATCAAAACGACTGGTATGAAACCGTTAAGATAAACTATGGCATCACGCCAGATAGAAGCCTAGATTTCCCTCAGCTACCTGAGGGTTACGGCAAAAAGTCGGCCGCCGAGCATTACGCCTTTTGGCAACGGGTGCCAAAGGATAGCATCCCCAGCTCCTGGATTAAGTTCAACGAGATAGCTCAATATTGGCTCGCCAAGGGCGTAGACGGATTTCGCTATGATATGGCTGAGATGGTGCCGGTTGCCTTCTGGAGCTATCTGAACAGCCACATCAAGCACACCAATCCCGATGCCCTGCTACTCGCCGAGGTCTATACCCCAAGCCGTTACCGCGACTATATTCACCTTGGCAAGATGGACTACCTCTATGACAAGGTAGGACTCTACGACAGCCTCAAGGCGATCATCCAGGGCAAGGCTGGCACCGAAGCGATCGAGCGCGATCGCAACAGCGTCGAAGATATCGCCGCGCACATGCTGCATTTTCTCGAGAATCACGATGAGCAGCGCATCGCCAGTCCTGAGTTTGCCGGCGATCCGTTAAGCGCCCTGCCTGCCATGGTTGTCTCCACCACCTTAAGCCAGGCGCCCACCCTGCTTTATTTCGGCCAGGAGGTCGGCGAAGATGGCAGCGAAGACGCTGGCTTTGGTAAACCGAGCCGCACCAGCATCTTCGACTATATCGGCGTACCGGCCCACCAGCGCTTTATGAACCTGGGTAAATTCGACGGCGGTCAGTCTTCAAAAGAAGAGCTGAGTCTGCGAGCCTACTACGCCAAGATGTTAAACCTCAGCCATAGCCTAAGCGCCCTAAGCGGTGAATATGGCGATCTGCACAGAGCCAATATCGATCAGGCCAAGGGCTATGATGCAGACCTATTCGCCTTCAGCCGCTTCGACGACAAGCAGAAGGTCATCATCGTCAGCAACTTCGCTAAAGACAAGGCAAAGCACCTCATTATCGATCTCCCCGCAGCCTTAGTTAAACGCTGGCAACTCGCACCAGGCACCTACCCGCTTAAAGAGATGCTAAGTGATAAAACACCCACGGTGCCAATTACGCTAACGACGAAGGAAGGCCAAGTCACACTAAACCTTGCGCCTCTAGAATCTAAGGTGCTTGTGGTAGGAGAGAAATAAGCCCGGTCACTTCAAGATATCAAAGCGAGTAGAACGAGCATTAACCACGCTCATCCTACTCGCTTTTGGTTTCGACTCATTCAGTCAGATACACCAATATGACAATTCTTACATGTTAACGCCCCACTTAGCGGGAGCTGACTGCCCGGCTATAATTCGCGAGACACGAGCGCAGCAGACCTGGCTGAAATCCGCCTACAGTGCCACGTTATATGCCTAGCTACACCATTCTCCTAGCGCATCACCTGATGAGGAACCATACATCTTCAAATCTAAGGAGTCGAAACCAAATGCAAGTGCAAACAGCTGTTCCCCTTCGATTGTTAACAGCCAGTTCACGCCAGCTCTAGCTACGGCCCAAACAGTCGCTGACTTGTATATATCGAAATCAGCGTCATTAATAATCGAAGATGTCTCCTTTACTAATACAGGATCAATAATTGACTGAAGTAACCCTTCCGACAGTTGTCGAATATGCTCTTCATAAATCATACCTTTCGGCGTAATTATCTGAGGCTCACTAATATCTAAAGAGGCCTGAATCTTGTTTATGGCATCGATTTTTTTCATCGCATATAACGCCACAAGCAACGGACGCACGTCAGTACCCCCGATTGGCTTTTCTTGTTACGCATGGTCCAGTTCCTTAGCCAGATCATCTACGAATTTTGACAGATTCTTGTAACAGGCCTCTAAGAAAGGAACAACTTCGATTTCTTTGCCTTGAAAATGTATTCTGTTGTTTTCAGTGATCAATGTTTGACCTGAGACAGGCCTAATTCTAGTTGTGCCATCAGGATCTATAAAAACATCATCTTGAAGCACACCATTAACCCTAGTGCCAGTCATCGACACCTGAGCTCCCTCTCCTACTTCCACAAGTGGCATTCCACCTTGAAAGATAATTCTACTCTTTCTATTCTCGGTTTTATTTAAGTTGTTATGTTTCGCATCATTAGTTAAACCACATAGATCAACTAGCCAAGGGTCACAACTTTTAAATGGCTGCATGGCTTGTACCATGGTGTAAATCGATGGCATATGCTCCGATAAACCAGGAAGATTTCGCTTTACACTATTCTTGAAGTGGTTTTCCCTTTGGCCATACGGGAAATACACCTTTTCTGGTATTCTATTTTTGACAAGAGACTTCAGCTTACATTGCATATCTTGAGCAGCGTAGTCGAGAACACTACGCAAATTTTCCAATGTATTTTTCAGCGCCACTTTATTTATTGTTCCATCTCTGGACTGCTCAGAAATAGAGGATATTTCATTCTGAGCATGATCAAGTAATTCTTGTATGTCTCGATTATGCATCTGTACTCCCTATTAATGCCTAACGCTTATTAACAAGAATGCCGCCCATGTAAATCTGCACCGTCTAATGCAGAACGCGACAAACTAGAGTAATCATATGAAATTAAGCAATAACTGCATTACATTACAAGGAAAAAGTTAGCTATCCTAAGACAAAGCAGTTTTAGCCAAATGACGTAGTAGGAAGCGAAAATGAGGCTTACTCACAATATCCCATCATACCTATGTATATCCTCAGCCTAGCGATAAGAGATAGCCAGTCAGTAGCATTTTCAATTAACCACCTAAAAGTTATCGAATGACGCCAAATCGAAGAGATAGAAAGATCCAGTGTGGATACATCTGCGGACGTCGATGGCAAGGATGCCATCGTCGAGCCTCCACGGACGGATTTACGGCGTGTAGCAGGTGTATCTGCACATAAGCCCACCGCAGGTGATAGATTGCCATGAAGGTATGAACTTTAATTCACCTCCCTGTGCCCATTAACATAAACACCAAAAGTTAAAAACTAAGATGCCTCGAACAACGTCCTAGCTTTCAATACCCTGTCACAACGTACGTGTATCAGATGACAAAACCACCAGCCACAAAAAAGCCCTCAATCTGAGGGCTACTAACTCTTCTACCTTTAAATCCTATTTCTTACCCGGCCGACTATCGGCCCAAGGATTAAAGGCTGGCTTTTGTTCAGCTTTATGCGCTGACCTTTGATCTTTCCCACCGCGATCACCAGGCGCTGCTGATTTAGCTTTAGCAGGCCGAGCCTTCTTATCAGCGGAGTGACCTTTATAAGGGGATGCCTTAGCTTGAGGCTTGGATTGAGGCTTGGATTGTCCTCTAGGCTTATCTTCTCTGCCTTTATCCTTAGCGTCCTTAGGACCCTTCTCAACGTGGCTAGCCGCTGCTTCGCCACCCTTCTCACCCTGCGCCTGCTCACGCTTTGCCTTGGGCACATAGTTGAGGATAGAGATGGGTACAGGTTTTCTCGGCGCGAAACCTTCTATCTCTCGACGCTCCAGCAAGTGATCGAGGCGGCTCTCGATCATGCAGAGGTTCTTAAAGTCATCTTTAGACACCAGGGAGATCGCCTCACCCTTGGCGCCGGCTCGGCCGGTACGCCCGATGCGATGCACATATTCATCGGCCGGAAACGGCAGGTCATAGTTGATCACCAGCGGCAGGTTGTCGATATCGATCCCCCGCGCCGAGATGCCGGTGGAGATAAGGTAGGCAATCTTGCCCGCCTTGAAATCTGCCAGGATCTGCTCTCGTACCGCCTGAGTTCGGCCGCTGTGAATACACTCGGCCTGAATGTCCCGCTTCTCTAGCTGACTCACCAGCTTAGCGGCGCCATGTTTGGTCTCGATAAAAATAAGCGCTTGGGGCCAGGCATTATCTTTAATCAGCTGACTGAGCAGCGCCGACTTCTTATCCTTATCGACCGTGGTGATCCACTGCTCAATATCTGGCTGGCTATCTTGATTCTTAGTGACCGACAGATGGATCGCCTTAGGCACCGCCTGTTTCGCCAACTCGCGCACCGGGCGAGACAGGGTGGCGGAGAACAGCAGGTTCTGTCTCTCCTCTGGCAAGGTATCTAAGATCTTGGTGATATCCTCGATAAAGCCCATATCCAACATGCGATCGGCTTCATCGAGCACCAGTAGCTCCACTTCATCGAAGCGGATCGCTCTCTGGGTATAGAGATCCCGCAGTCGACCCGGGGTGGCCACCACGATATCGACGCCCTCGATCAACTGCTGCTTCTGCGCCTGCACGTCGACGCCGCCATAAACGGCCATGGATACCAGCCCTAAGCCTTTACCATATTCGCCAATGCGATCGTTTACCTGCAGCACCAGCTCGCGTGTCGGCGCCAGAATGATCGCCCGCGCCCGCTTCTTGCGCTGTGTCTGGCCCTGCATCAGGGTCGTGAGCATAGGCAGCACGAAAGTTGCCGTCTTGCCACTGCCGGTTTGCGCCGCCGCGATTAGGTTTTTGCCCTTGAGCGCCAGGGGAATGGCTTCTTGCTGGATTGGCGTTGGCTGGCTGTAACCAAGTTGCTCAAGGTTAGTGAGCACAGCGTTTGGCAGGCCAAGGTTTGCAAAGGTCATGGATTCTCTCTCAGGGTCGCAAGGGCAAAAATCGTCAGCCAATCGAGCGGCTGGTATTTGAGGCGCGCTAGTATAACAGAGCCGTTTGCTAAGACTAGCCCAGTTTACCCAAAGTAAACCAATAATATAGGAAGCTTTAGTGACCTGGCTTTAGTGATCTAGCTTAAATCGCCTTAGCGCCTCTCAGCCAATCACTGTTAGCTATCTCTAACTGCTACCACAGCCAGCTTTTTGCTGGGCCAGGTCACCTATCCGATTTCATCATGGAAACTAACTTAACCTATCGCGCGTATCGAGTCACTATGGCCCTAACGATGTGCTCGCCGGCTAAGCAGCGACAGATGAAGCACTACTAGCACTCACAGATGGCCCGGCTAAGGATGACGTTAAAACCGGCCAGTGACGCGATAAACATGAGCGATAAAAGGAGCGATTATGAAAACACTATATACCCTTGCCGCGATCTTACTGTTAAGCGCCTGTGCAAGCAGCGATCCTGGCTCGACCCACACCATACACAACACAGGCGGCTTTTGTGATTTTCACTGTCAGCGCCTCGAAGATGAGCTGATCCGCCGAGACATAGAAGATCGCATCATAGAACGCGAAATCGACAGAGAGATCATCGACGAGCTAACGCCGCCAGACGATGTCCCGGCTGAGCTTTATTAAGACGCAGTGCTGACTTACGAGCTCAGGCTTAGGACAAGACAAGGCCTTTCCATATAGTATTGGTCACATTTTCATACAAAAGAAACAGTTTAGAGAAAGGTAAATTAGCCCGCGAGCCGCGTTATGGGTAATAATGAAGGGGTGAACCAAGGCGCGGCAACTAAGAGTCAACGCAGTAAGGAATCAACACAGTAAGATTCCACCTTTGCGCGTCATTAGCTGTCGAGTGCGGTTCACATAGCGAATTTATAGAGCTTATATAGCTAGGTGCGCAGCAGTTAGGATCTCGCCAGAGAGGCTGCGCCGGTATTGAAATCCCTCTGGCAGTGCAAAGGATTGACTATGGATGCCCCTAATTTTGCCCAAACGGCCGCACACGAACTTCACGATACCTTGCCCATCTGGCGCGAACTGATCTTCAAGCGCCTGTTTGGCCTCCTCGCCATCTTATGTGTGCCCGTCTACATCACCAGTGTCTACCTCTGCATCCAGATGGGTCTGGTCGGCATGGCCGCCTTCGATACCTTGGCCTATCTGTTGCTGCTCTACATCTTACTGGCGAGAGGATTGAGGCAGACGCTACGCTACTGCATAGGGTGTTTGATGTTCTTCGCCATCGGCGTGGCCTTCCTAATCACCATAGGCCCAACGGGCGCCGGGTTCTTCTGGCTGTTTATCTTCCCCCCGCTCACCAGCATATTGATTGGGAAGCGGGCCAGCCTCTGCGCCCAGCTGCTTAACGCTGCGGCTCTGCTGGCCATAGGGCTGGTCTACCATACGCAAGGCTTTCAATGGCCGGAGACCCAGGGCTATAGCAGCTTCATCTGGTTTGTAGTGGCGATAAACTTCATTGTCACCAATGCCATAGTCACTCAATCCGCCGCCTTCCTGCTGGGTAAACTGACCCAGTCGCTGCGATCGACCATAGCATCGCGGCGCGCAACCGTGATGGGGCTGGCAAAACTGGCCGAATACCGGGACAACGAGACCGGCGCGCACCTGATCCGCATGCAGCACTACGCCAAGATGCTTGCCACTCAGCGACAAACCGACATTGATGCCCCAGCAGAGTTAACCGACGATTTTATTCAGGAGATCAGCCTCTCCTCGATTTTGCATGATATCGGCAAGGTGGGGATCGCCGATGCCATCTTGCTCAAGCCCGGACGGCTGACAGCGGAGGAGTTTGAGCAGATCAAGGCACACCCGGTTATTGGCGCTCAGGTATTAGCGAGTCTGCTTAGTTACGCGCCAGAGTGTCCTTACATAAAGATGGGGCGTGATATCGCCGGTGGGCACCATGAGTGGTGGGACGGCAGCGGCTATCTGGCTGGGCTTAAAGGGGAAGCGATTCCCCTCTCGGCCCGTATCGTCGCCCTGGTAGATGTGTATGACGCCCTGACCTCACCGCGCTGCTACAAACGCCCCTTTAGTCATCAAGAGGCGCTAGAGTTAATCCATCAGGATAAGGGCACCCATTTCGACCCTAAGCTGGTCGAGAGCTTTATCGCCATCAATCACAGGTTTGAACTGCTGTCGAAGGCCTCTCTGTTCGAGCGGCCCCCCAAGCAGTCACTCAGGGGCCAGGTCGCCGTCGTGAGCGAATCGGAGCTAGAAACCAGCCAGTAGCCTACTGATATTTGCGGCCGCCATGGCTTAACCAGCCCGCCGGGTGACGCCCCCTTGGATCATGGTGTGTCCAGTGGATCACACCGCCGCGATCATTCCACTCATATTCACCGAAGAAACCCACACTGTCACCGACCTTGAGATCGGCAATGCGCGGCGCCAGATCGATATTGTGGGCCACCAGCAGCGTCTGACCACTGGCCAGGCGCAAAATGAAGCGCTGATGACGACTGCCCTTGGTATCATCACTGAGCAGGCGAATCACCTCGCCTTCCCCCTGGATCTGTACGCCACTCTGCTTCTGCTCAAACACCTGGCCCAGCAAGCCGTCATCGGCCAGGAGTGGCAAACTAACGGCGAACGACAAGATGATGAGTAATAGCCCACGGCAGAATCTATTCATAGCCTGATTTCCTTACTAGCTATCATTAACTTGCTATCCTGAAATTGCTAGGTTGAATGCTTACTCGGTAAAAGCCTCAATGGACATTTCAGGTCATCCGAGACTGAACACTCGGAGCAAGTACTTTAGACCGAGCATTGGAGACAGAGTCTTTGTGACAGAGAGCTTTAGACTAAACAATTGAAATTAGACTTATTGCTGTTGGCTCTCTATGAGGTGACGAGGCATCACCTTTGACGTCAACAACGCCTTTACGGGCAGATGCTCAGGGTTATCGTCACTGGCAAGATAACGGACCTTAGGCATCTTATTTAGTCTTGCTTGGGTCATCCAACCTTCGGGGCTGGAACTTACCAGAGTCTTACTCACCTCATTGCCCTCACTATCTATGACCACATGATAACTAAACTGGCCCATCCCTTTGGGAATCCACTTAGGGCGGGACTTCAGCATCACAGGTTTTGTCGACTTGGGCTTCCAATAATCACTTAGGTTTTCCCCGCTCACCTCAAGCAGATTGCCGGCCAATAAGGTGTTATTGACCGATTCCGAGTTACCGGGAGTGTTTTGGGTGGAACTGCAGGCAGTTAATGCGAGTGTCAGCAGGACACCAGCAAACAAATTTTTAGACATTTATCTTCCTTGAACAATGGATTAATTAAAGATTCGTCTCAGCGAATCGCTTAGCGAGTCACACTATCACAATAGCGCTTAAACAGAAAATAGCGGGCTGGACTGCCATCAAACGCAGGGATAATGCCTGCGACGCTAAAGCCAAGTTTTTGGTAAAAATCCGGCGCCTGAAAATCTAAGGTATCCACCTGAGCCTGCTGGCAACCGCGGCTAATTGCCACGCGCTCCGCCTCTAGCATCAGGTCGCGTCCAAGCCCTGTGCCGCGGGCCGTTTCATCCACCCAGACCACATGGATGAGGAAGTTTTTATAGATGGTGCGGCCATAGACGCCGCCAATCAGCTTACCGGTTTTGTCGTGGGCCGATACAGTCAGCGGCTCAGACGTCTCCTTGCCCATCTTGTCGAAGTTGTACTGGCGCACACCATCGACCAAGGCATCGACCAGTTCGCTATTTTCACCCTCAAGTTGGCTGACTGTGATACCTAGCTTAGATTCAAGCGCCTGTTTTTCTGCCTCTGGTTTATCTGTCTCTGGTTTCTCAATCTCAGGTTTCTCAATCACGGGATCACCTTTCATCTGCATCTGCTCTATTCGTTATTATTTTTAATTTGTTGCCGTAATTACTCTAGTTGCGTGACTTGCTGCATTAGCGCCAGGGTCATCTCGCCTGCGGAGATCTTTTTGCAGCTGCCGACATTTTGCCCACACCAGAGGGGCGAGAAATCACTCATGCCGCGGGTCTCACTCGCCTTGCGTAGCTGCGCCATAAGGTTAGTCGCATAGGGAAAGGCCGGGGTCGAGTCGTTTATAGCCCCAAGCTCTGACATGGCGCGGTTAACCAGGCCCCTTGCCGGTCTACCCGAGAAGAGATTAGTGAGCGCAGTACAGCCTTCAGCCCTAACCGTACTCCCTTCTGTATTAGCCGCATGCTCTATGGCCGCTCTATGCAGACTTGAGGTATTGGCCTCATCACACAAGAGATACGCGCTGCCTACCTGCACGGCGCAGGCCCCCATTGATAAGGCGGCTTGTACCCCGTGCCCATCGCCTATGCCACCGGCGGCGATCAGCGGCGCATCGACTCGCGAGGCGATCTCAGTCAGCAGGGGTTCCAATTCCACCTGAGTGCTCACATCATCACTAAGAAACATGCCGCGATGACCACCCGCCTCGACGCCCTGAACGATAATGCCATCCACGCCTCGCGCCGCCAGATACTCGGCCTCGGCTACTGTGGTGGCACTTGAGATCACCTTTGCACCCCAAGATCTCACCCGCTTAAGCAAATCCTCTTGTGGCAGGCCGAAATGAAAGCTAATCACCTCTGGCTTAAAGGCTTCTATGGCATCTGCGATCTCATGATTAAATGGCATGCGACTCGCGCCGCCTTGGCCGAGATCGGCCGCTATCTCAAGTTCATCAAAATATGGCGCTAATAGCTCATGCCAGCGCGCTTGGGCTCGATTGTCGAACGGCGGCAACTCATGGCAGAAGAAATTAAGGTTTAGTGGCGCGCTGGTCGCCGCCCGAAAACGTTTAATTTCATCGACTATCTGCGCCGAGCTCAACATACCGCAGGGGATTGACCCAAGCCCACCGGCGTTAGCCACCGCGATGGCGAGTTTGCTGTCTTGCACCCCAGCCATCGGCGCCTGAATGATAGGCAGCTCTGTACCCAGTAATGCCTTGAAGTTTTTGCTATTCATGACCCATCCTTAGTGAATCGATTCGAGCTTCATGTTCTGCATGATCGTATTACTATGCTGACAGCTATCAACTAGTAGCGAATAACTGGCTCCTGAGAAACTACCTGCCGGGCTCGTGGCCCTCATACCAGGGTAACTTAGCATCCATCTCCTCCCAGTTCGCCTTGGAGGTGACAAAGTTATGAGACATGGGGCGCTCGTTGATCGGCGAGTCCAATATGCCGAGTCTGAGGCGAATACGCTTACTATCCTGGTCGTTGGCGCTGTAGATAGGCGACGCACAGTGACGGCAGAAATAGCGTCGCTTTCCAGGAGAAAACTCAAAACTTGTGAGGAAATCGGCCTTATCCGATAGATTGAAGTCCACCAGTTCGACGAAACCATTGGTGGCGAATGCCGTGCCGCTCGATTTACGACACAGGGAACAGTGGCAATGAATGATATGACTTATGGGTCCGCTGATGGCGACTTTAATGCCACCGCATAGACAACTTCCTTGATACATGGCTTTCCTGATCCGGCTGTAAGTGACGACGAAAAATAGCTGCAATAAAAGACGATGAAAAAGCTGCTGCGATAAATCGACTGCACAATTGTAATCGGGCCCTATGCTGCCACAACTTGCGACGTCAGATCAGCATAAATCTCTGCGCTAACCCCCTAAATTCCGTAACTAAATGTGGCAAAGCGTTGAATTTATCTTTTGCTATTGTTTTTGCAAGTACTGACTGCCCAACCTTTTCACACACTTATACCCTGTAAACCGAGCACTGAATAATAAGTGACTGAGGCCGCCCTCATTGAGGGATCATCCCCGCTGTCACTTGCTGGCTTATCGCGGAGATTGCCGCGAACTAACGACCTGGCAGGTGAATACGTATGCAGCGCATTGCTCCCCTCGCGCCTTCCCTTCTAACATGACTAACACTCATGGCTATCAATCATGGCTATCACTAATGACTATCACTAATGACAAGCAATCTTGCCTGCAGCCATGACGAGCAATAACCCTAACCCTAAAAACGACAATAAAAAGGTACACGGAATGTCTTTCACCTCGACTCACTTAACAAGCCACCAAGCGAGCCCCCACTCCAGATCCCAGCCCAGATCCGAGCCCAGATCGCCGTTTCGTCCCACGACCACCCTATCGGCACTTACCCTTGCCATAGCGGCGACCGGCATCATGCTACCAAGCACTGGCCTGGCCAAGACAATCTCTCTGACCTCGCCTGACAAGCAGATCGTGGTCAGCCTGAGCGATGATGATCAAACGCCGCGCTACAGCGTAAGCTTTCATGGCAAGAAGGCGATCGAACCCTCCAAGCTTGGAATGGTGTTTGAGTCTCTTGGGGAGTTTGGCACTGACTTTAGCATTCAAGAGGTCAAGCGCAGCCAGGCCGATGAGCGCTGGCAACAGCCTTGGGGCGAACGTGAATGGGTTGTCGATAAACACAATGGCCTGACAGCCACCCTGAGTAATGGTCAATATCGCTTTGTGGTCGAGTTCAAGGTGTTCGATGATGGCCTGGGCTTTCGCTACCAGATGCCGAAGCAAGGCGATTTAGACAAGCTCAACATCACTTCGGAGCTCACCGAATTTACCCTGCCGCAACCCGAGAAAGTCACTGCCTGGTGGATCCCGGCACGTGGCTGGAACCGCTACGAGTACCTGTATCAGAAGACACCGCTCAAACAGGTCGATAGGGTTCATACCCCCTTTACCTTCACACTGGGCGATGGGGTGCACATGAGCATCCACGAAGCGGCGCTGGTGGACTACGCTGCCATGACGCTGGATCAGCGCAGAGACGGCACCCTGCGCGCCGATCTCACCCCTTGGTCGGACGGCACTCGCGTCAAGACCCAGGTGGGCTTTAGCACACCCTGGCGCACCATACAGATCGCCGACAAGGCCACCGGCCTGCTGAACTCAGATCTTATCCTCAATCTCAACGAGCCAAATAAGCTAGGAGATGTGGATTGGGTCGAGCCCGGTAAATATGTGGGGATCTGGTGGGGCATGCACCTCAACGAGAACACCTGGGGCTCTGGCGACAAACATGGCGCCACAACCTCAGAGACCAAACGCTACTTGGATTTTGCCGCCGAGAACGGTTTCGCGGGCGTATTGGTGGAAGGCTGGAACATAGGTTGGGATGGCAGCTGGTTCCACAACGGCGACGTATTCAGCTTCACCCAAGCCTACCCAGACTTCGATCTCCCCGAGATCTCTGCCTATGGCGCCAGCAAGGGCGTTCGCCTGATCGGTCACCATGAGACCTCTGGCTCGGTCACCAACTATCGCAAGCAGATGAGCGATGCCTATGATCTCTATCAGAAATATGGTGTCACTCAGGTGAAGACCGGCTATGTGGCCGATGGCGGTGATATCAAGCGCGTAGATGAACAGGGCATAGTGCACCACGAATGGCATGATGGCCAGTTTATGGTCAACGAATACCTGCATAGTGTCACCGAGGCGGCCAAGCGCCACATCAGCATCAATACCCATGAGCCGATTAAGGATACCGGCCTGCGCCGCACCTATCCTAACTGGATAAGCCGCGAAGGCGCCCGCGGTCAGGAGTTTAACGCCTGGGGCACGCCGCCAAACAACCCGTCGCACACTACCACCCTGGCCTACACCCGCATGTTGGCAGGCCCCATGGACTTCACCCCGGGTATCTTCGACCTTGCACCTAAAGGCCTGGATGCGGTTAACCGGGTGCAGACCACGTTGACCAAGCAGTTGGCCCTCTATGTGGTGCTCTACAGCCCGATCCAGATGGCCGCCGATCTGCCCCGCAACTACAAGCAGCATCCCGATGCCTTTAAGTTTATCCAGGATGTGCCCACCGACTGGGCCCAGAGTATCGCCCTGGCCGGTGAGGTAGGAGAATATGTAGCCTTTGCCCGTCAGGAGCGTGGTGGCAAGAGTCAGGGCAAAGATTGGTACCTGGGCGCGATCACCGACGATGATGCCCGTGAGATCGCGATCAAGCTCGATTTCCTCGACCCGACGCTGACTTATGAGGCGCAGATCTACCGAGACGGTGACAAGGCCGATTGGCGCACCAATCCCTATGACTATGTGATTGAGACCCAGAAAGTGAATAGCAAGCAGCAGCTGACGTTAAAACTTGCCAGCAGCGGCGGCGTCGCCATTCGCTTCAAGGCGCTCTAGGGCTCAGGTGTAGCACTCGCGATCTAGCACTTAAACTACATTAGAGGATGCAAGTCTGTATAGGCAGGCTTGCATCCTCATTTTATTCTGGCAATGCCCTTCGCCAACTCCTGCGTTGTCTGCCATATCGGGCCAAGACCAATCATCTGCAACATTTGTTTACCTTTTTCCGGCGATTCCCCCCACATTTCTACGACTAAAGCCGCGATCCCTCATCCTAGCTTGGGAGTTATTCTGCTAAGGTGATTTGTGCACTCCTAGCCCACGCAGAGCGAGCCAACGTTGGTCGCTTTCCAGCTCGCCTAGCTGAGCGCATAGCCAGTTCAACGCAAAACAAGTTAAGTCCATAGAAAACATCGAAAAATAACAAGAAAGAAGAGCAGAACATGACAATCAAGGCATCTATCGGGAAGACCCTAGTATTCACGGCCATCAGCGCTGGCGCCGCCCAAGCAGCGCCTCCGGCCACACCACTACATCATGCAGCAAGCAGCCATACACTATTAAGCCAAAGCGCTCTTAATAAAAACGCACTGGGCCAGAGTCCTTACACGGCACCCTCCCAGGAAGATCTGCGCCTGTATGAGATTGCTGGTGCGCCGCAGCCAGCACGCATACTGCAAGATATACAAACCTTAGTGAATTTTGGCACCCGTCATACCCTATCGAGTCAGACGGATAAAGATCGCGGTATAGGCGCGGCCAGAAACTGGATCAAGGCCGAGTTTGAACGTATCTCCGCCGCCTGCGATCACTGCCTTGAGGTAATAGAGGTGGGCGACACAGTATCAGGCAAACGCATTCCCGAGCCGACACGGGTGGTGAATATTATCGCCATTCAACGTGGCACCTTAGATCCTAACCGCGTGGTGATGATGAGCGGCGATATCGACTCTCGGGTCAGCGACGTGATGGACGCCACCTCCTTCTCCCCCGGCGCCAACGATAACGCCTCGGGCGTCGCCGGTGCCTTAGAGGCCGCTCGCGTCCTCAGCCAGTATCAGTTTGGTGGCACCATAGTGTACGCGGCACTATCGGGCGAAGAGCAAGGCCTTTATGGCGGCGCCGGACTGGCCGACTTTGCCAAGAAGCAGGGCTGGCAGGTCGAGGCCGTGCTCAACAACGACATGATAGGCAACATCGAGGGGATCAACGGCGTGGTGAGCAACCACACGGTGCGGGTGTTCTCCGAGGGCGTGCGTATCGCAGAAACCGAGGCAGAAGCTAAGGAGCGTTACTTCAGCGGCGGCGAGAACGACTCCGCCTCGCGTAACCTTGCCCGGCATATCAAGCAGCTGGCCGATCAGTATATGACTAACCTGGATGTGCAGCTCATCTATCGACTCGATCGCTTCGGTCGCGGCGGCCATCACCTGCCATTTAATAAGGCGGGCTTTCCCGCGGTGCGCGTGATGGAAACCAACGAGAACTACAACCGCCAGCATCAGGACATACGCACGGAGAACGGTATTGCCTATGGCGACGTGATTGAGGGGGTAGATGAAGCCTTCGCCGCCAAGCTCACCGCCCTCAACGCTATAAGCCTGGCGTCAATGGCCTGGGCACCAGCGCCGCCAACACAGGTGAGCATCTCGGGACAGGTCTCGGCCGATACCCAGCTTAGCTGGCAGGCGGATGCCACCGCCGAAGTCGCCGGTTATCGTATCTATTGGCGCAAGACCACAGAGGCAGAATGGAGCCATAGCCGTTATGTGGGCAAGGTAAACAGTTTCACCCTGAGCAACATGGTGATCGACAACTACCTGTACGGCGTTGCCGCCGTGGGCTTTAACGGTAACACCAGCCCTGTGGTGTTCCCTGGCGCGGCAGGTGCCTTCTTCCGCCCGGCAAGCGATGCAGATTCAAACGCAGCGAAATCGCACTAATGAATTTGTAAGCTGAATTCGAATAAGTCTCGAAATGATGCATCTAAAATTTTGAGTCAAATTTAGATAAAACTAAAATCAGGTCGCGATCGCGGCCTGTTTTTTTTATCCCATACAATTTGACCTCAGTTAAACAAATTCAAACTTAATTAGGCAATACGGGAAACTCTTTGGGCGCACAGCAGTTCAATCAAATCAACAAAACCTATGCCTAGACCTATACTTAGACCTAAAGCAAAAATTTTCACCGCAAAATTGAGTTTCACCTTAATGAGCATCAAATTTTGGTTAGAATACCTAGCCTAACTAGCCTAACTAGCCTAACTAGCCTAACTAGCCTAACTAGCCTAACTAGCCTAACTAGCCTAACTAGCCTAACTAGCCTTTCACAATGCCGCTTCTTTCCTGCTTTTTGCGTCATTATCGATACGAGTTTGGCCATGTTGCCCATTGTTACAAACCCCAACCCATGTAAAGCGGCTGGCTTGCCAAAAACTATTTAACCAATTGTTTTTAAATGACCATTCATATTTAAACTTAGGCAAAGCCAGGTTAACAACAGGCTACATAAAGGTTAATGCCTGATGATGAATACGTATGTAATCGGTTGTCGCCTGTTTCGGCTCAGGGTTAACATGCCTTGGTGTTTAATTTCATGTGTAACTTCCTATGAAATTGGCCAGGTCGACGCTCACCTCATCAGGCACTGAAGGCATGGGAGGTGAGCGCTAGAGTCTCTATCTACTCATCAAGGCTTAAACCTAGTGAATAAGCCTAGAGAAGTAGAACCCTAGCTTTTGGCGAATACCCGTTTGAGGGAAGCGTGTATTCGCCTCTTTTTTCACTCGACCGACTTCCATAAAATACAGATTGCACGCCCTTAGACGCTGTGCAGATCAATAATGAATAATAAAGAGAAGCATCGGATGTCACAAAACACCCTATCCGCCCAAGGCACCCCTATGGTTAAACCTGCACTCAGCTTCTGGCAGATCTTCAACATGTGTTTCGGTTTCCTGGGGATCCAGTTTGGCTTCGCGCTGCAAAATGCCAACGTCAGCCGAATCTTTCAGACGCTGGGTGCGGCGATTGATGACATCCCCATTCTCTGGATAGCCGCGCCGCTCACCGGCCTGCTGGTGCAGCCGATCATCGGCTATATGAGTGACAACACCTGGGGCCGCCTGGGCCGTCGCCGCCCTTATTTTTTGATCGGCGCCATCTTTACCACCTTAGCCATCTTCATCATGCCACACTCGCCCGTACTCTGGGTCGCTGCGGGCATGCTGTGGATCATGGACGCCTCAATCAACATCGCCATGGAGCCGTTTCGCGCCTTCGTGGGCGACAACCTGCCCAGCAAACAACGTCCCCTTGGCTACGCCATGCAGAGTTTCTTCATCGGTGTCGGCGCCGTAGTGGCCTCAGCCCTGCCTTACCTGCTGACCAACTACTTCGATGCGGCTAACACGGCGCCCGAGGGTGAGATCGCCGATTCGGTGCGTTACGCCTTCTATTTCGGCGGCGCCGTGCTGCTGTTAGCCGTCAGCTGGACTGTGTTTACCACCAAAGAGTACTCGCCCGAGGAGTTGGCCCGCTTCGAACAGGAAACCGGCGAGCAGGTCACCCTGCACCACGATCGCAGCTGGCAGGCTTATCAGAAAGGCGCCATGCTCTGGAGCCTGGTGGGCGCCATCTTAACCGCCGTCATCTTCTTGCAGTCTCTCGATAAACAGCTCTATCTGCTTGCCCTTGGGATCTTCGCCTTCGGCCCACTCCAGTGGTTCTGCGCTAACACACTGAAGCATATCAAAGGCGAAGAGCGCCACCAGCAAGGCATGGTGTTTAGCGTAGTCGATGCCCTGTTCCATATGCCAAAGGCGATGCGCCAGTTGGCTGTGGTGCAGTTTTTCTCCTGGTTCGCCCTCTTCTCTATGTGGATCTACACCACGGCGGCGGTAACGGATCATCACTATGGCACCCAGGATGTGTTGTCTAAGGCCTACAACGATGGCGCCGACTGGGTGGGCATGCTGTTCGCCTCTTACAACGGCTTTGCCGCGGTGGCCGCCATCTTCATCCCTCTGCTCGCCATGGCGGTTGGCCTCAAGATCACCCACCTGATCAACCTCTGCTGTGGCGGCATTGGCTTGATTAGCTTCTACTTTATTCAAGACCCAAACCTGTTATGGCTGCCCATGATAGGTGTAGGTATTGCCTGGGCCTCTATCCTTTCTATCCCCTATGCCTTGCTGTCAAATGCACTGCCCGCGGCCAAGATGGGGGTCTACATGGGGATCTTTAACTTCTTCATCGTGATCCCTCAGCTGCTGGCCGCCAGCGTGCTTGGCGTGCTGCTCAATGCCTTCTTCGATGGCAAGCCGATCTTCGCCCTCATCCTGGGTGGCAGCTTCATGATCCTGGCTGGAATTAGCGTGCTATTTGTCAGCAGCGAAGAGAGCAAAGCCGAGCGCTAATGCGTAAGGCTTGAGCTTTCACAAATATACAGACTTAAACGACTTAACTGACTTAACCAAAATATAAACATAATAAACGAGACCCTTAATATGACGTCTAAGCCAGTACCTTTTACGCGCACTCTGATCGCCCTCTCCCTGGGCGCCCTGCTTAGCGCCTGTGGCGGCGCCAAGAGTGATATCGACGCCGCACCTGCACCAAGTGCCAGCGTATCTGAGACAATTTCAGTTGCACCGGGCGCGCCCGGCGCTTCCCCTACCTGGGCCTTTTCCGGCAAGACAGGGATTGGCACCTCGTTCGAGCCCTATGTGACCAATGCGCAAGGCGCCGATCAATACCTGAGCAGCCAGGCTAATCCTGTTAGCCGGGTATGGTTCTCGCTGGCGCAGGGGATCCTCACCGAGACCATGTATGGGCTTATCCATAACGCTCAGCTCAAAGAGGCGCAGTTCATCATCAGCGGCAACGGCTTCGTCGATACCGAAAAAGACAATACCATCACCAGCATAGATTACCTGCACAAGGATGAAGCTGGGCGACCATTGTCCCTCGCCTATAAGGTGATAAACAAAGATATCGAAGGTAAATATCAGATAGAGAAGCACTTCTTTACCGATCCCGATCGCGACAGCCTGGTGATGCAGGTGTTCTTTACCGCCTTCGAGCCGGGGATCACCCCCTATCTCTACGTCAATCCCCATATCGACAACAGCGGCGCCAACGATATCGCCAGCGTAAGCCAAGATGGCAACAGCCTCTACGCCTACACGGGCGATAAAGATTCCAGCGTGCTGACAGTGCGCGGTGACATTCCCTTTACAGCAACTAGCGTGGGCTTTGTCGGCGAGTCTGATGGTCTCACCGATCTTAAGGGCAACGGCGTGCTGAACTGGCATTACGCCAGCACCAGCGCTGATAAGCAGAGCCTAGGTAATGTCGCCATGACGGCGGCGCTGCCTACTCTGGAAGTGGGCGATGCTAAGCGTCCAAGTCTTAGCACTACCTTGGTATTTGGCTTCGGCGCAGATAAGGCCAGTAGCGAGCAAAATGCCAAAGACACCCTTAAAGATGGTTATGACAAGGTGCTCGCCGCCTATAACGGTGAAGGTGATGCCATCGGCTGGCAAGATTATCTGCAGTCGCTCTCAAGTCTAAATGCCATGACGGCCAATACCGCCGATGAGGGTAAGCTACTCTATACCAGCGCCATGGTGCTCAAGGCCCAGGAAGATAAGACCCACGCCGGTGCCCTTATCGCCTCACTCTCTAATCCCTGGGGTGACAGCGTCTCGGCCGTCACCGGCTCGACCGGCTACAAGGCAGTCTGGCCGAGGGACTTCTATCAATGTGCCATGGCGTTTCTGGCCATGGGCGATACCCAAACCCCTAAGGTGGCCTTCGAATATCTAAAGAAGGTGCAGGTTACGGCTGCAACTCCCGGCTATAGCGGCGTGCCCGGCTGGTTCCTGCAGAAGACCCATGTGGATGGTCAGATAGAATGGGTCGGCGTACAGCTGGATCAGACCGCCATGCCTATCATGCTCGGTTGGAAACTCTGGCAGGCTGGCGTGCTGAGCGACGATGAGATCGCCAGCTGGTATCAGACCATGTTGAAGCCGGCGGCCGATTTTCTGATAACTGGCGGCGAGGTCAATCTAGATTGGAACCACACCCAGATCACACCGCTTAAGACACAGCAAGAACGCTGGGAAGAGCAGCAAGGCTACTCCCCCTCTACCGCAGCGGCGGTGATAGCTGGGCTTATTACCGCCAGCGATATCGCTAAGCAGGCAGGCGATTTGGACTCAAGCGAGAAATATCTCGCCAGTGCCAAATCAATGGTAGAGAAGCTCGACTCCTTGGTAGTGACCCAGCAAGGCCTACTAAGCGCAGAGGATGGCACAAAGGCGCCTTACTATCTGCGCCTTGCGCCCAATGGTACGCCGGACAGTGCAGATAAGCTTGCCGACAACAATGGCCGCGCAGGCTTAGATCAACGTGAGGTGTTGGACGGCGGCTTCCTGGAGTTGGTGCGTTACGGCGTGAAGAGCGCCAACGACAAGATTATCAATGACACACTTAAGCTTATCGATAACACGGCGCTCGAGGATAATCTCAGGGTCAGGTATGAATTTACCGCCAAAGATGGCAGCACGTTCCCAGGCTTTAGACGCTACGGCAACGACGGCTATGGCGAAGACACCGCCACAGGCGCCAACTATGCCGAGAGTGGCAGCAACACTCCTGGGCAACGCGGCAGAGTCTGGCCATTTTTCACCGGCGAGCGCGCCCACTTCGAGCTGGCCAAGGCGATCGCCGATGGCACGCTCAATGATGCAAGCAAGACGCAGCTGGTACAGACCTATGTCAAGGGGATGGAGGCTTTTGCCAATGAGGGACTGATGCTACCCGAGCAGGTTTGGGATGGTGTCGGCGACAAGACCCGTTTCAACTATCAGCTTGGCCAAGGCACTAACTCGGCCACCCCGCTTGCCTGGACCCACGCCGAATATGTCAAGATGGTGCGCTCCATCACAGATGCTAAGGTATGGGACCACTATGAGGATGTGGCCAAGGCACTTAACAACTAAACAGGCAAAAAGCCTCAGTCAACATAGATAGAGCAAAGCCGGTCGCAATAGCCTTTCCCAAAGCCAGTCCAAGCGACTGGCTTTTCTTTATCATATCGTGATGTATCTAGATACGGAGTCGCAGGCATCCGCCTAAGGTGTCCTAACTGCCCCCTTAGCATAATTTAATCTGGCCGCTCCAAGTCTAAAGAAGCCGCTTACAAAGGCGCTTTTCAACGTTAATCTTTTTCGCCCGAGTTCCCCCTAAAATCCCCCTCTTCCATAAAGGCTGTAACCTGGCTGTGATCCCCCACCACATCCCCATATAAAAAGATATAACGAAATTTCGGGTTATAACATCATGTTCTTTTTATGAGCGAAATCCGCACCGGCTATGGGTTTGCCCCTTATGTGGAGGATGCTAGAGTGGGTAATTTCTCCCGATAAAGATGATATTTCAGCAAAATTGATAAAAATGAATAAAAAAATTTGAAAAGTATTGATATACTTCCCCCCGAATTTTAGAACGTAACTCCAATAGAGTAGAAAAATGACTGATTTATCAAAGTACAGAAACATTGGTATCTTCGCTCACGTTGATGCGGGTAAGACCACCACAACAGAGCGTATCCTAAAGCTAACCGGTAAGATTCATAAGATCGGTGAAGTTCATGATGGTGAATCTACAACCGACTTCATGGAACAGGAAGCTGAGCGTGGTATTACCATTCAGTCTGCTGCTGTAAGTTGCTTCTGGAACGATCACCGTTTCAACGTCATCGACACCCCTGGCCACGTTGACTTCACAGTTGAAGTTTATCGTTCTCTAAAAGTACTAGACGGTGGTATCGGTGTATTCTGTGGTTCTGGTGGTGTTGAGCCACAATCAGAAACCAACTGGCGTTATGCAAACGAATCTGAAGTTGCGCGTATCATCTTCGTAAACAAGTTGGACCGTATGGGTGCCGACTTCTTACGCGTTGTTAAGCAAACTAAAGACGTTCTTGCGGCTAACCCACTCGTAATGGTACTGCCTATCGGTATCGAAGATGAGTTCAAGGGTGTTGTCGATCTACTAACCCGTAAAGCATGGGTTTGGGACGAATCTGGACAAGCTGAAAACTACAGCATCGAAGATGTACCTGCTGACATGGTTGACATGGTTGAAGAATACCGTGAGCAACTGATCGAGTCTGCCGTTGAGATGGACGACGATCTGATGGAAGCTTACATGGAAGGCGAAGAGCCAGCTATGGAAGACATCAAGCGTTGTATCCGTGAAGGTACTCGTACCATGCACTTCTTCCCAACATACTGTGGTTCTGCTTTCAAGAACAAAGGTATGCAGCTTCTACTAGACGCGGTAGTTGATTACCTACCTGCGCCACAAGAAGTTGATCCACAGCCTCTGACTGACGAAGAAGGTAACGAGACTGGCGAACACGCTATCGTTGACGCTGATGCACCTCTGAAAGCTCTTGCGTTCAAGATCATGGATGACCGTTTCGGTGCCCTGACCTTCGTACGTATCTACTCAGGTCGTATCAACAAGGGTGACACCATCCTGAACTCTGCTACAGGTAAGACTGAGCGTATCGGTCGTATGTGTGAAATGCAGGCTGACGAGCGTAACGAACTTGAAACCGCACAAGCTGGTGACATCATCGCTATCGTGGGTATGAAGAACGTTCAGACTGGTCACACTCTGTGTGATGTTAAGCACCCATGTACTCTGGAAGCCATGGTGTTCCCAGAGCCAGTAATCTCTATCGCAGTAGCCCCTAAAGACAAGGGCGGCAGCGAGAAGATGGGTATCGCTATCGGTAAGATGATCGCAGAAGATCCATCATTCCGCGTTGAAACTGACGAAGATTCAGGCGAAACCATCCTTAAGGGTATGGGTGAACTTCACCTAGACATTAAGGTAGACATCCTGAAGCGTACTTACGGCGTTGAGCTGATTGTAGGTGAGCCACAAGTGGCATACCGTGAAACTATCACTCAAGAAGTTGCTGATAGCTACACTCACAAGAAGCAATCTGGTGGTTCTGGTCAGTTCGGTAAGATCGACTACGTTATCCGTCCAGGTGAAGCAAACACTGGCTTCACATTCAAGTCTTCTGTTGTTGGTGGTAACGTACCTAAAGAATACTGGCCTGCTGTTGAGAAAGGTTTCGAGAGCATGATGCAGACTGGTACCGTTGCTGGCTTCCCAGTACTAGACGTTGAACTAGAACTGACTGACGGTGCTTTCCACGCAGTTGACTCATCAGCTATCGCGTTCGAAATCGCTGCTAAAGGCGCATTCCGTCAATCTATGCCAAAAGCTGGCGCGCAACTACTTGAGCCTATCATGAAAGTTGACGTATTCAGCCCAGAAGACAACGTAGGTGACGTAATTGGTGACCTTAACCGTCGTCGCGGCATGATCAAAGATCAGCAAGCTGGTGTGACTGGTGTTCGTATCAAGGCTGACGTACCGCTTTCAGAAATGTTCGGTTACATCGGTTCTCTACGTACAATGACCTCTGGTCGTGGTCAGTTCTCTATGGAGTTCTCACACTACTCACCATGTCCTAACAGCGTATCTGAAAAAGTTATCGCTGAAGTTAAAGAAAGAGAAGCTAAGAAGTAATCTTACTCCTTAACTGAAGTTTCTTTACTAAAAACCCTAACAATGTATGTTGTTAGGGTTTTTTCTTTTGTGTCTTTTCCCTTACAGGAGCCCTTATGTCCCAAGATGCCATAGTGGTATTGGATTTTGAAACCACAGGCCTCTCCCCTTTACAGGGCGATCGCGCCATCGAGATAGGGGCGGTAAAATTACAGCAAGGTGTAGTGGTCGATAGATTTCAGCAGCTGATGAATCCCGGCTTTGCCGTCAGTAGTTTCATCGCCGATTACACAGGGATCACCAATGCGATGCTCAGTGATGCACCAAGTTGCGAGACCGTCATGGCTGACTTTGCCGACTTCATCCAGGGATGTCATCTGGTGGCTCACAACGCCAGTTTCGATCAGAAGTTTTTAGCAGCGGAATTTGCGCGCATCAACCTGGAGCAATCCCAGCCCTTTGCCTGTTCGCTGCTGCTGGCAAGACGCCTGTTTCAAGCGGCGCCTAACCATCAGCTAAGCACCCTAGTGAATTATTTAGGTATCGCCAACGATGGCGTGTTTCACCGCGCGCTGAACGACGCCGAGGTCACCGGCGCCTTGTGGCTGGCGCTGAGCGATGCGGTATCACTGAGATGGGCCTGCCCTGCACCCAGTTTTGAATTGATGCTTAAGCTACAACGTCAACCTAAGCATCAGCTAGAAAAGTTTATGCGAGCCTATTTAGGCTAACGCTTTTCGCCGCAGGACTCGCGCTCGATCAGGCTGGTGGGGATCAACTGATTGCTCACCTCCTGCCCCTTTATCTGCTTCAGCAGGCTCTCAACCAAGATCTCGCCAGCGAGTTTAGTGTTCTGCTTGATGGTGGTCAGCGGCGGATTGGCGAAGCTCGCCACAGGAATATCGTCATAACCCACGACAGACACATCCTCAGGCACCCTCAGTCCCTGCTCTTTCAACGCCCGCATGGCACCGATGGCGATGAGATCGCTGGCGGCGAAGATGGCATCGAAAGAACGTTTCTGCGCCAGCAGTTGATTGGCCGCCTCGAAGCCCGAGCTCTCCGTGCTGATGGCATCCACCTGCAGGTTTTTCTGTAGCGGCACACCTGCCGCCTTGAGCGCCTGTTGATGGCCTAGGTAGCGCGCCTGAAATTCAGGGCTATGGCTGGAGGCATCGCCGATGAAGGCGATATTACGCCGCCCCTTGGCCAGCAGATGCTCTGTGGCCAACACGCCCCCTTGACGGTTATCACAGCCAATGGAGAGCACGGAGGACTTATGCTGCGCCGGTCCCCAAATCACTAGGTGGGTATTCTGCGCCGCCAGCTTATTGAGCTTCTCCTCGTAATCCATGTAGTCGCCGTAACCGAGCAGAATAATGCCATCGGCCTTATTGCTGTCTTCATAATCGGCATGCCAATCGCTGCTAAGCTGCTGAAAGGAGACCAGGAGATCATAGCCCTGCTGCGCCGTTGCCCGGGTGATAGAACCCAACATGGAGAGGAAGAATGGATTGATCAGCGAATCGTCGTTGGTGGGATCTTCACATAATAACAGCGCCAGGGTCAGACTGCTTTGGGTGCGCAGGTTGCTGGCGTTCTTGTCGACCTTGTAATTAAGTTCCTTGGCAATGGCCTGTACTCTCAAGCGCGTCTCTTCATTGACGAGCGGACTGTTTCGCAATGCCCGTGATACCGTGGATTGTGACACCCCGGCGCGGTAGGCGATATCGATAGAGGTAGCTTTCGTTGTCATAATTATGGGCGACCTTGTTATACACAAACAGGGCGAGCAAGCGCCCGCCCCTTAAGAAGCTCGATTATATCCCAAGCTCCTTCATCAGATCATCAGAATCGTCGACCACAACGGCACTATTGACCGCCGCCGACCAGGAAGGGTCTGCCGCCTGGCTTCCCTGACCGTGCTGGGCCAGCAAGGCATCGGGATCGTCTTCCTCATGCTCGAAATCTGCCAGCTTGATAAATTCAGTCTTATCCATGGCGTATTCCAGATAGAAGATATGGTTTCTGGCGGTCTTGAAGGCGACGCGGCGCGCCACCGCCTCATCCAGATTGGTGTCGATGGAGATGGTCAGTTCTTTGTTAATGGTCAGCATCTTAGGCTGACTCTGATTGATCGAGGTCTGCAGCTCCTTGTTTACCTTGACGATAAAATCGCCCAGTATCTGGTTCATCAACTCGCCCATCACATCCCCCACCTCATCCGAGGTATGGGAGAAGGCCAGCTCAGATTCGGGCATCCCCATCTGCTTCATATAGGCTTGGTAGATCTCCACCGCCGCCGGGGCCGAAAAGTTGATCACCACAAGGCCTGAGAATCCACCGTCGAAGATGGAGAAGCAGCCAAGATCCGGCTTAAGGCAGGTCTTAGTAATGCTCTGCACCATGGCGGCATGGCTCACCTGGCTGCCCGTGGTACTGGTTAGCACACGGCACACCGAATGGCAGAGTTTTAGCAAAATATCGTCGGAACTGATCACTTGCGAGGTCATAGTCTCATCACATGTCAAAAAAGAGTCATACTCCATTCTGCGCGCTATTACGATAAAAATCAAAATCAAAACAGGGGATTAGTTAATTCTCATTCAGCGGCGAAATAACGACCAGTTTCATAATTGGTAAAATGGTGACATCTTGCCCGGCGCTTCAACTGTCGCTCCCTATCAAAGGCCTTTAAAAAACGCCGTTAACCGCCTCACAAAGGAAGCAACACACATTGTTCGATTGCGTAAAAATGCCAAAAGGATCCAGAGTCAACGTGAGCCAGTTCAATTAATTAACAATAAACAGTCAATCGATTGACTATTCGTTGCCACCGCATTCTCAACCCTTTCGTTAGCCTGTATATTAGCAACATTTAACCGGGCTATTGATAGGACATAACATGCTTGCGATCCTCAGAAGGTTCACCATTCTACAGCGCCTCATCTTAATGCTGGTGCTTGCCGCCATAGGCACCTTTGTCTTCGCCAGCTTTTCGATCAACGAGCAGCGCAACAACCTGATTAAGCAGAAATGGCTGCAAAACGACGCGCAGCTATCCACTCTCCTGAGTGTGATCGACACTCACTACCGTCAGAGCCAGCAAAATATCCTGACACCGGAAGAGGCCCAGCGTGAGGCGGCGAATCTGGTCAATCAGATCCAATATGGCGAGAGCGGCTATTTCCTGCTGTTCGATGCTAATCATACCCTGCTGGCCAATGGCGCATCGCCCGACCAGCTCGGCATTAAGGCATCAAAGCTTACCAGCCAGATGGGCGGCAAGGCTTTAGATAAGTTACTGGATAAAGCCATGGCCTCGGGTATCGCCAAGGCCAGCATGGAGATGAGAAACCCCATCACAGGCGAGCAGGAAGAAGCCCTGATGGAGGCCCGCACCTTCCCCGCCTGGCAGTGGACACTGGTGACTACCTCTTACATGAGTGATGTCAACGACACCACCATCAGCGTGATGTACAACTACCTGGGGATCATGTTGCTGATCTCCGTGCCTATCTTTGCCTTCTTCCTGATCCTCAATCACTCCATCAGCTCACCGCTAAATCAGGCGATCGATGCGATGAAAGATATCGCCGAAGGTGAAGGCGATCTCACCAAGCGCCTGCCCACCCAAGGCAAAGATGAAGTGGTGGCTCTGGCCATCGCCTTCAACAACTTTGTAGGTAAGATCAACAAGATGGTTGCCGATCTCCAGCCAGTGGGGCAAGACCTTAACCAGGACGCCGACCGTTTATTTAATGCCGTTGCCGAATCAAACGCCAGTGTCGATCACCTGCATCAGGAGACCAGTAGCGTTGCCACCGCCATCAATCAGATGCTCTCCACCACCCATGAGATGGCCAGCAGCACCCAGCAGGCAGCCGATGCCGCCAATAGCGTCAAGCAGCAGGCTCAGGACAGTAAGCAGCAGATGGACGGCACGGTCGAGAATACCCATAAGCTGGTTCAGGAGCTGAAGAATGCCGAGAGCATCACCCAGCACCTTGGGGTGTCTTCCGAGCAGATCGGTAGCATCTTGGATGTGATCCGCGGCATCGCCGATCAGACCAACCTGCTGGCGCTTAACGCCGCCATCGAGGCCGCCCGCGCCGGCGCCCATGGCCGCGGTTTTGCCGTGGTGGCCGACGAGGTGCGCGCCCTGGCCAATCGGACCCAGGACTCCACCAACGAGATCCAGAAGATCATCACAGACATTCAAAATGGCGTCGCCAACGTGATGCACAGCAACAGCGATACGCAGACTCAATCGGTCGAGCTGCAGCAGCAAGCCCAGGCCGTGGGTGACTCACTTAACACCATCCTAGAGCTGATCGCCCATATCAGCGACATGAACACCCAGCTGGCCAGTGCCACCGAGGAGCAATCCCTGGTGACCGAAGAGATCAACCGCAACATCTGCAGCATCACAGAGCTGTCTGAGGTATCGGTCAAGGCCAACGAGAGCAATCGCATGGCCGCAGAGTCTCTGCGTCAAATAAGTCAGACCAGCGCCAAGATCTTGGGTCAGTTCAAGGTATAAAACTATTCTCTTAATTGGACAGCGTGAGCCAGACTAGAGATAAAGAAGGGAGCCAGACTAGAGATAAAGAAGGGAGCCAGATGGCTCCCTTTTATTTTGCCGCAAAGGCGAAAAGTAGTTTATCGTCCGCCCTTGAACACAGGCACTAAAAATCCCAGCTCAAAGCTCGACAGCGGGCGTTAAATCTGTGATAAGCTTAACGACATCACATTTTTCAGCATCGATGGGATCACATAACCATGGCTCGAATGACGTTAGCGGTACATCCTCAGCTATACAGTATTCACAGCTTCAGCCCAGACAGTGAGTTAGTGCCCGAGGTGTTTCGTCAGCCCATGTTTTTCATCGGCAAGACCAAAGATGAACTCTCAGTGGTGGTTCCCGCCGAGCTGCAACTCGACAGTCTCGAAGAGGAGAGCGACTGGCGCTGCCTCGAGGTGGTCGGTCCACTGGGTTTCTCCATGACGGGGATCCTCGCCAGCGTCTCAGGCACCCTGGCAGAAGCCAAGATCAGCATCTTTGCCATCTCTACCTTCGATACCGATTATATTCTGGTGAAGAAGGACAAGCTGCAACAGGCGATACAGGCGCTGAAGAAAACCAACTATCAGATCATTCATTACCAGGCCTAAGCGCCGCGCGTCATTTCCAAAGAGCGAGTTTATGTACCAAAAAACAGTCACCATCATGGCCGAGCACGGCATTCATACCCGGCCAGCCGCCCTGCTCGTGAAGGCAGCTAAGGCCTATGATTGTGACATCATAGTGGAATGTCAGGGCAAACAGGCCAGCGCCAAGAGCCTGTTTAAGCTGCAGACCCTGGGCCTTTACAAGGGCGTGGAGGTCAAGGTCAGCGCCGATGGCGAGCAGGCAAAGCCAGCGGTTGATACCGTTGCCGAGCTGCTCATCACCTTAAGTTAACAGGAGTCAGGATGACGATGAGAGGCATAGCGGTATCGGCGGGCATCGCCTTCGGGCAGGCCAAGGTGCTTCGCACCTATGAAAGCAAACTCGACTATCACCTCTTGCCTCCCTCCCAGCTCGCCCGCGAGCAGCAAAGACTCAATCGCGCCCTCAAGACCCTCATCAAACAAAGCCAGGCCTGCGCCGCCAAGCTAGATCCCGAATCGGACAACTACCAGCTGATCGAAGCCGATCTCCTGCTGTTAGAGGATGAAGAGTTACTGACCGAGCTCAGCGACACCATAGGCAAGCGCCAGTTTTCAGCGGCCCTGGCGGTGGAGCACAGCTTCGCCAAACAGGCCCAGGCGATGCAAGAGGCAGACTCCCCCTATCTCGCAAGGCGCGCCGAAGATGTGCTGAGTCTGGGTCAGCGCCTGATCCGCACCCTGCTTACCGGACACTGCGACAACCTCAGCCGCCTGCCGGAAAATGCTATCGTCCTGGCCAAAGATATTACTCCGGCCGAGTTCGCCACCCTGCCACTTGAGCGCGTCAGCGCCCTGGTACTGCAAACCGGCGGCGTCACCAGCCATACCGCTATTTTGGCCCGTAGCGCGGGCATTCCCACCCTGATGAGCTGCCCCTGGCAGACATTAGAGGTGACAGATGGAATGGTGCTGGCGGTGGATGCCATCAATGGCGAGCTTTATCTGGAGCCCGACGAGACGCAGATAAACGCTCTTGACGCCCAGAAACAGCAGGCGGACGAGCGCAAGTCGGCGCTACTGGCCTTAAAAGGTACCGTTACCCAGACAAAAGATGGCCGCTCAATTCCCCTGCTGGCAAATGTCGGCTGTATCAGCGAGATCAATCATCTGGCCGATGTGGGCGCCGAGGGGGTTGGCCTGTTTCGCACCGAATTTCTGTTTATGAACAACCACGAGCTGCCAGACGAGAACCGCCAGTATCAGCTCTACTGTGACGCTTTGCAGCTGCTCGACGGCAAGCCGCTCACCATTCGCAGCATGGATCTGGGCGCCGACAAGGAGGTGCCAGCCCTCGCCATGGACAGCGAGGAGAATCCGGCACTGGGCCTCAGAGGCGTCAGGTACACGCTCGCCCATCCCAAGCTGTTTAGCGCCCAGCTCAGGGCGATCCTCAGGGCCGCCAACCATGGGCCTATCCGCCTCATGTTTCCCATGGTCAATCAAGTGGAGGAACTCGAAGCGGTACTTGCGCTGCTGGAGCAGTGCAAACAGGAGCTTGTGGAGGCGGAGAAAGGCTTCGGTGAACTCGAGCTTGGTATAGTGGTGGAAACCCCGGCGGCGGTGTTTAATCTTGCCTCCATGCTCCCCCTGCTGGATTTTGTCAGCATAGGCACCAACGATCTCACCCAATATACTATGGCCGCCGACCGCGCCAATCCACTGCTGATCGACCAATATCCGGTGCTCTCGCCTGTGATCATCCGCCTGATCGCCCAGATTATCGAACAAGCCAAGGCTGCCAAGGTGCGAGTCTCCATGTGTGGCGAGCTGGCCAGTAACCCCAGCGCCACGGCGCTCCTGATCGGCCTTGGGCTAGAGGAGTTTAGCGTCAACCTGGCCTCGCTACTGGAGGTTAAACAGGCCCTCAGTCGTTGGTCTTACCCAGATTGTGTCGAACTTGCGCACAAGGCCTTGCAAATTTCGCGCATCGATGCGTTAAATCAATTATTAACACACTGTCACTCTTGATAATTTTTGAGTATGCTAGGCATAATTTATCACGACACTACCGCGTGCTAACACAGGGGCAAGTTAATGGGATTTTTGAGCCGCATAAGACGTTTAATTTCTGGTCAGCCACCCATCACGGGCGGTATAGATGTGTACGCGCCAGTGTCGGGCGAGATAGTGGCTATCGAGAAAGTGCCGGATGTGGTGTTTGCTGAGAAGATAGTCGGCGACGGCATCGCCATCGCGCCCAAGGGCAAACAGATAGTGGCGCCGGTAGATGGCACCATAGGTAAGATTTTCGAAACCAACCACGCCTTCAGTATCGAGTCACCCCAAGGGCTCGAGCTGTTTGTGCATTTCGGCGTCGGCACGGTAGAACTCAGGGGCAACGGCTTTACCCGTCTGGCCGAAGAGGGTCAACAGGTTAAGGCTGGCGATCCCATACTCGAATTCGATCTCGACTACCTCAAGGCCCATGTCGAGAGCCTGCTCACGCCTGTGGTGCTGGCGAACATGGAAGATATTCAGGGACTCGACAAGCGTCACGGCAGTATCGAAGCCGGTAAAGATGTGATCTTCTCGGTTCAGCTTTAATCCCTATCCCGGTAATTAGCTAATCTCTTTCTGACTGATATAACTCTCGTTTTCCCCGGTGTCTTGGCGCCGGGCAGCGGCTTCTCACCTAAACCTGGGTGATTTTTTTTCAAACAGACACTTGCGTCCTGCTTACCCCTTGAGGCAAAGGCGACTCGGTGCCACAATAACCAAAAAAAAGACCTGCAAGTCACTGCACTTGCCAGCAACGCTGACCGAAGTGACTGACACGAATAAGACATCACAACGTTTCTGGTCGGACGTTACCCCATACGGAGAATCAGATTTTGACCCTATACGGTATTAAGAATTGCGACACAGTTAAGAAAGCCCTCAAATGGCTCGATGCCAACCAACAAGCCGTCACCTTTCACGACTTTCGCGTCGACGGTCTCACCGAAGCGCAGCTTAACACCTGGGTCGAACAGATTGGCTGGGAGAGCCTGTTTAACAAACGCAGCACCAGTTTCCGTAACCTGAGCGACGCCGAGAAGGCCGACATAGACCAAGCCAAAGCCGTTGCCCTCATGCTCACCTATCCCACCCTGATCAAGCGCCCGGTGCTGGAACATCAGGGAGAGCTCAGCGTCGGTTTCAAGCCGGCACAATATGAGGAGATCTTCAACCGATGAGCCAGGATGTCCTCACGCTGGCCCAGGATCTGATTGCCAGAGCCTCGGTCACCCCGCTAGACGAAGGTTGTCAGCCACTGATGGCCAAACGCCTCGCGGCCAAGGGATTTAATACCGAGCCTATGGTGTTTGAAGACACCACCAATATGTGGGCGCGACGCGGCGATCAAGGCCCGCTGTTTTGCTTTGCCGGCCATACGGATGTGGTGCCAGTGGGCGATCTTAATCGCTGGCACACACCGCCCTTCGAGCCCGTGGTGATCGACGGCTACCTTCACGGACGCGGCGCCGCCGACATGAAAGGCTCACTGGCCGCCATGGTGGTCGCCACCGAGCGTTTCGTCGACAAGCACCCGGATCACAAAGGCTCCATCGCCTTTCTGATCACCAGCGACGAGGAAGGCCCCTTCATCAACGGTACCACGCGGGTGATCGACACCCTGGAGGCCCGCAACGAGAAGATCACCTGGTCTCTGGTTGGCGAGCCATCATCTACCCATAAGCTGGGGGATATCGTCAAGAATGGCCGTCGCGGCAGCCTCACGGGTAACCTGACGGTCAAAGGGATTCAGGGCCATGTCGCCTATCCCCATCTGGCCGACAATCCTATCCACAAGACGGCCCCCGCCCTGGATGAGCTGGCACGCATGAAATGGGACAACGGAAACGAGTTTTTCCCGCCCACCAGCTTCCAGATAGCCAATATCAATGGCGGCACCGGCGCCTCTAACGTAATCCCGGGTAGCCTGGAGGTAATGTTTAACTTCCGCTACTCCACCGAAGTGACTGCCGAGATCTTGATCCAGCGGGTGCTCAACATCTTAGATGCCCATGGGCTGGACTATGAGATCAGCTGGATCTTCAACGGCCTGCCGTTTCTCACCGACGCGGGGCCGCTGCTGGACGCCACCCGCGAGGCGATCTATGAGATCACGGGCACAGAGACCGATCCCCAGACCTCGGGCGGCACCTCGGATGGGCGCTTCATCGCCCCCACGGGCGCTCAGGTGATCGAGCTTGGCCCGGTTAACGCCACCATTCACAAGGTCAATGAATGCGTCAAGGTCGAGGATATCGAGCAGCTAGCCAAGGTGTATGAACGTATCCTGGAAAAACTGCTTTGCTAACCCCTGACGCCAATCGCCGTAAGGCCGCCGAAACCCCTGCTAGCACTAGCGAGCAAAACCTAAACGGCCTAGATCTCTACGGCGATGGCTTCTTGCCCCTGATGGATTGTCAGGGGCATAGATTAGCCCCCGAGTGCGCCGCCCAGTTCATTAAGATGCAGACAGCCGCCGCCATTGATGGCATAGAGATAGCCATCTGCTCTAGCTACCGCGATTTTGACCGCCAGCTGGGGATCTGGAATGCCAAGGCGAGTGGCAAACGGCCTGTATTGGACGCAGGTTCACAACCCATAGATATCCAGCGCTTAGACGATAATCAGCTGCTAGATGCCATCCTGCTCTGGTCGGCAATGCCGGGCATGTCGCGCCATCACTGGGGCACAGATCTCGACCTATATGATGCAAAAAACACCAGCCGTGAGTCATTACGGCTCGTCGACACCGAATATCACCCGGGCGGCCCCTGTCATCAGCTGCATCTGTGGTTAATGGCAAATGCCGCCGATTTCGGCTTCTATTTCCCTTATCAGTTAGGTCTCAGCGGCGTCAGCCCAGAGCCCTGGCACCTGAGCTATTATCCCCTCGCCGATACGTATCTGGCCGCCTTCGATACAGATAAGCTTAAGGCGCGGCTCGAGCAGGCGGATATTGAGCTTAAGGCCCCTATTCTCACCCGTCTGGAGGCGCTGGTTTCGCGCTACGTCTATTTCGTCGCGCCCTCACCAAACGGGCCGGTTAACCCCATTATCAAGAAGTGATTTCACATGAACCTCGACAATTTTCGTCACAGTTTCAATCTAAACGGCCAGCAGATGAGCTATCTGGATATCGGCCAGGGTCCGGTACTCCTGCTGGGCCACAGCTACCTTTGGGACAGCGCCATGTGGGCGCCGCAGATCGCCCACCTGAGCCAGCACTACCGCTGTATCGTGCCCGATCTCTGGGCGCATGGTCATTCTGATGTTCTGCCAAACGATTGCCGCTCACTCAAACATCTGGCCGAGCACTATCTGGCACTGATGGACAGCCTGGAGATAGATGAGTTTTCCATTCTTGGCCTGTCAGTTGGCGGCATGTGGGGCGCAGAGTTGACCCTGATGGCTCCGCGCCGGGTGAAGAGCCTGGTGATGATGGGCTGTTTCCTCGGCTTCGAACCTGAAGTCAGCCGCGCCAAGTATTACGCCATGCTTGATGCCATGATCGCCGCAGGCCGGTTACCTGAGCCGCTGATTGAGCAGATAGCGCCGCTATTTTTTAGCGATAATGTCGAGCAGACACAGCCTGAGCTTATCGCCTCCTTTAAGGCGTCGCTCGCGAGCATTGCGCCAGAACGGCTGGAGAGCATATCGCGCCTTGGCCGCATCATCTTCGGTCGCCGCGACATCATGGAAGATATCGAACAGCTGACCCAGCCGACCCTTATCATGACAGGCACCCAGGACAAGCCCAGACCCGTGCTGGAGGCCTATCTGATGCACGACGCCACCATCGACGGCAGCGAGTTTTTGCATATCCCGGAGGCGGGACATGTCTCGACACTGGAACAGAGTGAGTGGATCAATCAGCACCTGAGTGACTTCTTCGGAAAGCACCTAGGATAAGGCGAACATACAGGTCGACGGCTATCCGGATTAGCCCTAGTTAAGGGATAGCATCTAGACTGAGTAGACCAGCAGGGTAACTATTTGATGTTAGAATGCTGCCCTGCAAAATCTTCTTCATAGACATGATTTTAACTAAATGAAACTACTTAAACCTTTGTTCGACAACAACCGCCGCTGGGCCAACCGCATCCTGGAAGAGAATCCTAAGTTCTTTGAACAGCTGGCCCAACAGCAAAATCCCGAATATCTGTGGATTGGCTGCTCGGACAGTCGGGTACCGTCGAACCAGATCATCGACCTCATGCCGGGCGAGGTGTTCGTTCACAGAAACATCGCCAACATGGTGATCCATACGGATCTTAACTGCCTCTCGGTGCTGCAATATGCCGTCGAGGTGCTCCAGGTTAAACATATCATGGTGGTCGGCCACTACGGCTGCGGCGGCATCAAGGCCTCCATGGGCAATGATCGCCTCGGACTCATAGACAACTGGCTGGGTCATATCCGCGATATCCATCGCCTGCACGCCAAGGAGCTAGCGGAGCTTGATGAGAAGACCCGCTTCGATCGCCTGTGTGAGCTCAACGTCATCGAGCAGGTTGGCAATGTCGCCAGCACCACCATAGTGCAAGACGCCTGGGAGCGCGGTCAGAAGGTGGCGGTACACGGCTGGATCTACAGCGTCGAAAACGGCCTGCTGTCGGATCTCGACGTCACGGTAGACAACGAAACCTTCGCCCGCCGCTAGGTTAAATTCTCCGTCAGATAAGGGCCATCTTGCTCTTTCGTACAGGCCTGCATCCCATTCAGGAGCGGCAATCTCAGCGCATGATGGTCAAATCATGCGCTATCGCTAAGCACCCTCGCCTAAAAGCCAAAAAAAGCCGCTTATTTCAGTAAATATTCCTTAATAAACATCGCAGTTTTACACCCATCGCGTTTATAATTCGCTTTGATTTATTTTTCGCGCCGCGGGCGCAGCGAATGCTAAGGAACTATTCCATGCCTGGTTTTGAATTATTTGGTCCTGAAGAGAAGCAGGAAGTTGCTGACGTAATGGAAAACGGTTTTACCTTCCGTTACAACTTTGATCACATGCGTAACGACCGCTGGAAGACGCGTGAGATGGAGCAACTGCTCTGCGAGAAGATGAATGTCAAACACGCCCACCTACTCTCGAGCGGTACCGCTGCCCTGCAGACGGCACTGGCCGCCGCAGGCATAGGCGCAGGCGATGAAGTGATCGTTCCTCCATTTACCTTCGTGGCCTCTGTCGAAGCCGTGTTTATGGCCGGCGCCGTCCCCGTATTTGCAGAGATCGACGAGACCCTGTGTCTGTCACCAGAAGGCATTGAAGCCGCTATTACCCCACGCACCAAGGCAGTAAACCTGGTACACATGTGTGGCTCTATGGCCAAGATGGATGAGATCAAGGCTATCTGTGAGAAGCACAACCTAGTGCTACTGGAAGATGCCTGTCAGGCCATCGGCGGTAGCTACAAGGGTCAGGCACTGGGCACTATCGGCCATGTAGGCTGCTACTCTTTCGATTCTGTTAAGACCATCACCTGTGGTGAAGGCGGCGCGGTGATCACCAATGATGAGGCCATCTACAACCACGCCCACATGTTCTCTGACCATGGCCATGACCATGTTGGTAACGATCGCGGCGCAGAGAGTCACCCTATCATGGGCCTGAACTTCCGTATCTCCGAGATGAACTCGGCGCTGGGCCTGGCACAGCTGCGTAAGCTAGACACCATCATCGACATTCAGCGCAAGAACAAGAAGCTGCTTAAAGATGCCATGGCCGAACTGCCAGAGGTGAGCTTCCGAGAGATCCCGGATCCAGAAGGCGACTCAGCCGGTTTCCTTAGCTTCATGCTACCTACCGAAGCGCGCACCCAAGAGATCAGCAAGAAACTGGCCGAAAACGGTGTTGACGGCTGCTTCTACTGGTATGTAAACAACTGGCACTACCTGTCAAACTGGAAGCACATTCAAGAGCTTAAATCACCAGCCGCTCTGCCGATCACATTAATTGCCGACAAACCTGACTATACTCAGGTGTCTGTGCCTAAGTCTGATGCCATCATGAGCCGCACCATTTCGATGCTGATCAAGCTCTCTTGGACTGAAGAAGAGATCGCCCAGCGCATCGAGAACATCAAGCGTGCCTTCGCCGCTTAATTAGCGTCTCTCAAATTCCCTGTCGCAGCGGCCAATTTGGCCCTGCGACGTTACTTTTTACACTAGATGTCTCAATGGAGAATGCTGTAATGAGTTTTAAAAATTTCAAATGCGTACCAAAAATGATCTTTGGTCGTGGTTCTTTCGCGCAACTGGATACAGTGCTCGAGGAAGAGCGTAAGCAAGGCGACGATTTCGTGGTCTTCCTGATTGATGATGTACATCAGGATAAGCCCCTCGCCCAGCGCGTACCCGCTAAGCCACAGGATCTTGTGATCTACGTGAATGTTGACGACGAGCCAACCACAGAGCAGGTAGACAACCTCACCGAGCAGGTGCAAGCCTTCAACAGCAAGCTACCTGTCAGTGTTATCGGTCTGGGTGGCGGTTCCACCATGGATCTGGCCAAGGCAGTATCACTCATGTTGACTAACCCAGGTGGCAGCGCCATGTATCAGGGTTGGGATCTGATCAAGAATCCTGCGGTGCACCATATCGGTATCCCAACGGTTTCTGGTACCGGCGCAGAAGCTTCTCGCACCGCGGTACTGTGTGGCCCTGTTCGTAAGCTAGGTCTGAACTCTGACTACACGGTATTTGACCAGATCATCATGGACTCAGAGCTGATCGACGGCGTGCCGACAGATCAGTGGTTCTACACAGGTATGGATTGCTACATCCACTGTGTCGAGTCGCTACAAGGCACCTTCTTGAACGAGTTTGCTAAGGCCTTTGCCGAGAAGTCGATGGACCTTTGCCGTGAAGTCTTCCTGGACGATCACCCAGAGAAGGATGACAAGCTGATGATGGCCTCTTACATGGGCGGCATGAGCATCGCCTACAGCCAGGTTGGCGCCTGTCACGCCGTTTCATACGGCCTTGGCTATGTACTGGGTTACCACCATGGCATCGGTAACTGCCTGGCGTTCGACGTGCTGGAAGAGTTCTACCCAGAGGGTGTGGCCGAGTTCCGTCAGATGATGGACAAGCACAACATCACACTGCCTAAGAACATCTGTAAAGATCTGCCAGATGAAACCATCGCTAAGATGGTTGCCGTCACCAAGAGCATGGGGCCACTATGGGCCAACGTCTATGGCGAAGGTTGGGAAGAGAAAGTCACAGACGAAATGTTGACTAAACTGTTCCGTCGAATCTAACCTGTAAGCTCAAGGTGTAAGGGGCTCCTAGTGAGCCCCTTCTCTTATGCACTGCGGCACACTGTAACTGATAGGTATATCCAAATGAATGTGACTCTGTTAATCCCTGCTCGCTATGGCTCAAGCCGTTTTCCGGGTAAGCCATTGGCGCCGATTAACGGTAAGCCGATGATCCAGCACGTTTACGAGCGTGCGGCGCTGGCAAAAGGCTTAACTGCCATCTATGTGGCCACCGACGATCTACGCATCAAGGAGGCCGTGGAAGCCTTTGGCGGCAAGGTAGTCATGACAGATGCCAATGCTGCCTCCGGCACCGACAGAATCGAGGATGCCATCACCCAGCTTGGCTTGGCGGACGATGACCTGGTGATCAACCTTCAGGGCGATCAGCCGCTGATCGATCCTATCTCCATCGAGCAGATCATCACACTGTTTGAGCGTCATCCAGGGGAGTTCGGCATGGCGACCCTAGGCTATGAGATCACCGAAGAGCATGAGCTTAACGATCCCAAGCACGTCAAGATGGTGTTCGACAACCAATTTAACGCCCTCTATTTCTCTCGCGCCCGCATCCCCTTCGGCCGTGACACAGACGACTACCCGGTCTACAAACACCTGGGCGTGTATGCCTACACCCGCGAGTTTGTCAGAACCTTCAATAAGCTGCCACTTGGCCGTTTAGAAGATCTCGAAAAGCTTGAGCAGCTGCGCGCACTGGAACATGGCCACACGATCAAGGTTGCCATCAGCGCCTTCGACTCGCCCGAGGTCGATACCCCAGAAGATATTCGCATCTGCGAAGCACGCCTTGCGGTAGACTAGCCGTTACTGAATCAGGAGAGGGAAATAGCCATGTCGAGTCTCGAAGTCTGGCTCATCATCATCTTAGTGCTTGGGGTGATTGCCAGTAACCTGGCGGTGCTCAAATACAGCAATAAGTTTAAGATGACGCAATTTGGCAAGCCCCATCATAAGCCTCAGGTAAAAAACCAAGGCGCTAATGACATAAATGGCAAAGATAGCGCAGGCAAAAATAGTGTAGACAAGGCTAACGCAGATAAAGCTAGCACAGATAAAGCTAGCGCAGATGAAAATAGTCACTAGACTCGACGATTTCGCATCACTACAGAAAAGGCTTACCTAGGTAAGCCTTTTTTATTGCGCATCTTAATAAGCCTTATTTCGTCAGCTCAAACATTTCACTTTCCTATTGGAACAGCATAGCCCTGTGCCCCAATGGCAGAGTATCGTCCCGGCTCAGCACTAAGGTGTAATTACCCGTCTGATCAATAGCCTGCGCATCCGACTGATACACTAAGGTCAAGGTGCCGTTATCCTCCTTGTGTACCAGGCTGATATCATAATCGCCCGTCGGCAGGTTGATCTGCGCCAGCTCGTTGAAGCTCAGGTAAGTCAGCTTATAGGCCGCCGTATCTATGGTCTCACCATCGCGCACTAAGTAGAGATCCAGGCTGTCGTAGGTATCGATGAGATTGGCTACCATCAAGGTATGCTCGAAGGCGTTCGGCCTGTGATCGTGAGCGATGGTCATGCCCAGGGTTTCCCCAGCCTGGTTATCATAGATAACTAAGGTCTTACTCTCATCCTGGTTGAAGGTCACCAGCAGGTTATTGGCCAGCAGATCAGCAGAACCTGTATCGAACACACTAACGCCATAGTCGTTGTAATCTATCGCGCTGAAATCACTCAGGGTATTAGGCGTAAGCGCCGCCAGGTTAATATTCTGGGCATCGCTGCTCAGCTGTAGATCGAGCGATCGCGCCTGGTTCATGGCGTTGTAGACCCTGAACTCGGCGTCGGCATCTTGATTGACATACCCCACAGGCGTGCCGGTCGAGTCAACATTATCCACAACTAACTTAGGCTCACCAGGACCGAAGCTGTTATGCAGCACCAGCTTATTGACCGTCTCGCTGGTTAACACCATGGTACTGGTGCGAAATACCGGCTGACTCTCACCCGGCTCAGTCAGATAAAGGACATATTCTCCGGTATCTAGCATCACAGCCTCTGTATTCTCTTTGTAGCTGAGGCTGCCCAGCAACTCAGCCTCGCTGAAGCTCGAACCGGCCTTGGCCAGGTACAGATCATAGGCCCCCTCGCCCATGGCCGCGTGCACCGCCAAGAGCTGCATCTTGCTCTCGTCGCTGTCGGCATCATCGTTGATCTCATCCATCTCGCTGCGTTCATAACGTATGTCTAAGTATTCGCTACTCTCATAGTCGCCGATAAGCACAAACAGGTGATTGTCGCCATCTTTGAGATCCAACGAGAATTCATGCAGCTCGACCGTATCACCACCTGCATCATAGCCGCGAATACTGGCCTCGGCCTCTCCCAGCGCATACTGATAGCGAGGCAAGGCATCACTGAACTCCACCGCGGTATAGGCATGCTCATCCAGCACCAGGTGGGTCGCTACACTGTTGGGCGAGGCGTTATAGAACTGAATGTAGGCCGCTGCATCACTGCTGGTCTCATCCGAGTTACAAGCGGCCGTCATCACAGCCACCCCAGCCAGCAGAGCCAATTTCCAATTGCGTTGTTTAATTAACATAAATTTCCTTAACAGATTAATTACAAAGGCCTTACCTATGACAAACTTTTTGCGTCAAGAAACGTCAACCTGGGTAATAGACTGAAAAGGAGTGCATGCGCTGTGCATGCTAGGCTTTAGCTATGTCTAGCGCCATGTCGGCTAGCGCTCTGGGCTTGCCTATCTGAAATGTAACTAAGCCTGGAAGTAAAGAACTCGCAATGCAAAGAAACAGCTAGAGATACGGTGAAAACATAAAGGAAGTGGTAAAACAAAAAAGGCCAGCCCAGACAGGACTCGCCTTTTAGTTAGTGCTAATGAAATGAACAAGGTCCAGATATCAGCACCCGGATGAATCTCTATTGCCTTATGCACTTACTTTAAGAATGACGCCTTAAATTCAGGCGTTACAATTAGAGTTATAAACGAGCTGGCGACCAGCTAATACCTTGTGTACCTGATTATGAAGAGAGACTCTTCACCCAGGCCTCGGGATCGGCGACGATAAACTGATAGCGATCACCATTGCTGAGGCTCACCTGGATCCCATCTGGCGTGATCGGTAAGATCCCGGCGCCCTTGCCCCAACAGGTCTCGACCTTGACTATCTCTTTGAGTGGCAGGTGGTATGGGCCATAGAGGCAATTTGAGCTAAACGATTTGAAGTCGAGCGCCTCTCGACTCATACTGAGGCGTCCATCGACTCGAATGGCGTTTTTCTGCAGTGTTGCAGGCGCCGACTTGGGTTGATGCTGCTTAGTCTCGATTGATAATGTCATCTGCATTCTCCCTGTTGCAACCAAGTTCTGTTTTCACTCTACTATATTCGCCGTCACTTGTTAATGAGACGTTAGTGGTCAAATTCCATTATTTAGCGATTTTGAATGAAGTTTTTTGCTTTAGTTTTTAAGAAGCTGTCAAGCTGACCATACAGTTCCAAAAACCATTGCAGCCGCTGAATCAAAACCAGATAAGTGTCTTACGGAGACAAAAAAGGCCAATCTTGTGATTGGCCTTTTAACTTATCTAGTCGGCATTTCTCAGGCCTGACTCGTGATGTTGATCTTGAGCAAGTTCGGCTTCCAATCGCTGACTGATCTCCTCCGGCGAACCGGTATTTCTGGCGATCAGGCCATAGGCCACCGGGATCACCAGCAGCGTAAAGAAGGTCGCCAGTATGATACCCGACAGGACCACCACGCCGATCACGAAGCGTGTCTCGGCGCCTGCGCCCTGGGCCAACACCAGCGGAATAGCACCGGCCGCCGTGGTGATCCCTGTCATCAGGATTGGACGAAGACGCTGGCTTGCAGCCTGGATGATCGCAGTATCGAATTCGATCCCTTTATCCCGCAGCTGGTTGGCAAATTCGACGATCAAGATACCATTCTTGGCCGCCAGCCCCACTAGCATGATGATGCCTATCTGGCTATAGATGTTCAGGCTCTGGCCTGTCACCCAGAGGCCGATTAGGGCACCCAAGGTGGCCAGAGGTACGGTCAGCATGATCACCATAGGGTGAATATAGCTCTCGAACTGGGCCGCGAGTACCAAGAAAACGATACCTAGGGCCAGCAGGAAGACGAAATACATCGAGCTGCCAGACTCCTGATAGTCCAGAGACTGCCCCTTATAGCTGATCACCGCCTCGGCCGGCAGATAGGTGTATGCCAGATTGTTAAGGTAATCTAGCGCCTCACCCAGGCTATAACCATCGGCCAGGTTGGCCTCTATGGTTATGGCGCGCATACGGTTGTATCGGTTTAGCTGACTGGCGTCGGCAAACTCCTCCACCGAGACCAGGTTCGCCAGCGGGATCAGCTCACGGCTGCGGTCCGAGCGTACATAGATGTTGCTCAAATCGCTGGCGGTATTCTGATTATCCCGGTTACCCTCGATGATCACGTCATACTCTTCGCCGTCACGCATGAAGGTGGTCACCAAACGCGAGCCCAGCATGGATTCGAGCGTGCGGCCTATATGCGAGATAGAGACCCCAAGGTCCGCCGCCCTGTCTTTGTCTATCACCACCCTCAGCTGAGGCTTGGTCTCCTGATAGTCGTGGTCCAGGCCGACCAGGTTAGGATTCTCCTTGGCCTTCTCCAACAAGATGTCGCGCCACTTGGCGAGCTCTTCATAGCTTGGGCCTCCCAACACGAACTGCACCGGCTTACCCACGCCGCGGCCGAAGGCCTGACGCATCACGGGGAAGGCGCGCACACCGGCGAGATCCGACAGCCGGGCACGAATGTCACCTATGATCTCAAAGGCGCTGCGACGTTCCGCCCAGTCTTCCAGTACTATGATCGCCATGCCGTTAGAGAAGTTGGCACTGCGACCAAAGCCGCGCGGCGCACGAATAAGCAGACGCTTGATGTCACCGCTGTCCACCAGGGGCATCAGGCGATTTTCAATTTCATCCATGTAGGGGCTGATATACTCGAAGCTTGCCCCCTGAGGACCGTTGACGATCAGGAACATAGATCCCCTATCCTCCTGAGGCGCAAACTCCTGCGGCACCTTAGTCATCAGATAACCGCTAAGCCCTAAGGCGATAACCACCAGCGAGCTGACGATAAAGGGGTGGACCATGGCGCGCTTAAGCGTCGCACGGTAACCGGCCGACAGCCAGTTCATCCCTGCATCTATCTTGCGCACCAGCCAAGGATCTTGCCCCGCAGGCTTAAGCAGCTTAGAGCACATCATAGGGCTCAGGGTCAGCGCAACCAGACTCGAGAAGATCACCGCAGCGCTCATGGCCACCGCAAACTCCTTAAAGAGTTTACCCAGATCTCCCTCGAGGAAGGTGATCGGCATAAACACGGCCACCAACACCAGGGTGGTCGCCACCACGGCAAAGGCCACCTCGCGAGAACCTAAGTAGGCCGCCTTGAGGGGCGAATCGCCCTCCTCGATGCGTCTGTGGATGTTTTCCAGCACCACGATGGCATCATCCACCACCATACCGATAGCCAGAATCATCGCCAGCAGGGTCAGCAGGTTAATGGTGTAACCCAGGGCGTAGAGCACGATAAAGGTCGCCATCAGGGAGACTGGTACCGTCAGCGCCGGGATCAACATGGCGCGCACGCTGCCAAGGAAGAGATAGATCACCACTATCACCAGGAACATGGCGATAAACAGGGTCTGATACACCTCCTTGATAGAGGCCTCGATAAACACCGAGCTGTCGTAGGAGCGTTTGATCTCCATGCCGGCAGGCAGTGTCGGATTGATCTTATCCACCAGGGCGTTGGCGGCGCGGGCCACTTCCAGTGTGTTGGAAGTCGACTGCTTGGAGATCCCAAGGCCTATCATGGCCTCGCGGTTACCGCGGAAGGTAATGCGCTCCTCTTCCGAGCCAATCTCTACCCTGGCCACGTCACCCAGCTTGATGAGGTAACCATCTTCCCCTTCGGCCAGCACCAGATTGTTAAAATCTTCCGCTGTCTTGAAGGTACGTTCCAAACGTACTGTGAAGTGTCTGTCCTGAGATTCCACCGAGCCGGCCGGCAGCTCGACGTTTTCTGAGCGCAGCACAGATTCGATATCCGATACCGTCAGGTTACGGGCCGCCAGGGCCTGCCTGTCGATCCACACCCGCATGGCGTACACCTTACCGCCACCGATACGTATATTTGCCACGCCATCGATCACCGAGAAACGATCCACCAGGTAACGGCGGGCATAGTCGGTGAGCTGCAGGGTGTTCATCTGATCCGAGACCAGGTTGAGCCACATGATCACCTCATCGCCACCATTGGCCTTTTGCACCTCTGGGGGATCGGCCTCTTCCGGCAGGTTGTTGAGCAGACCCGAGATGCGGTCACGCACATCGTTGGCCGCCGCCTCGATATCACGACCGACATCGAATTCCAGGGTCACGGAGGAGCGACCATCGCTGCTGGAGGAGTTGATGTTGCGGATCCCCTCAACGCCACTGATCCTGTCTTCCACCAGCTGCGTGATGCGACTCTCCACCACGGCGGCACTGGCGCCGCGATAGTTGGTTTGTACCGAGACGATCGGCGGATCGATATTGGGGTACTCCCTCAGGGGGAGTTTATCGAAGGAAACCAAACCGAAGGCGATTAATAACATGCTGATGACGGACGCAAAAACCGGTCGTTTTACCGACAAATCCGTCAAGATCATGCTAGCGGCTCCACCTTAGCTTGTTGGTTGAAACTGAAATGTTCGCTGTACTGCACCTTGACGGTATCCCCAGGGCGCACCTTGAGAATGCCGCGCACCATCACCTGCTCGCCAACATCGACGCCGCCGACAATCTCAACCCAGCCGCGTTTACGCAGACCTAGTTGCACCTGACGACGCTCGACCACGTTCTCATCATTCACCAGATAGACGAAGTGATCTTTCTGAATTGGGATAATGGCTGCCTCTGGGATGATGAGTGCTTCGCGGCTCTGCTTGATAAGCTTCACTTTCATCAACATGCCGGGTAGCAGACGCATCCCCTTATTGGGGATCTCGGCTCGCACGGTCACCGCGCGTGTGGTTGGATTGATGCGGCTATCGACAGAAACCACCTTACCGGTGAAGAGCTCGCCTTCGAAGGCCACGGCGCTGGCCTCGACCGACTTACCTATCGCCAGAGACTGCAGGAAGCGCTCAGGCACGGAGAAATCCAGTTTGATGGTGGATATATCATCTAAGGTAGTGATCACAGTACCAGGGGTTACCAGGCTACCCTGACTGACCTGACGCAGGCCCAGGCGGCCAGAGAATGGTGCCAGTATGCGTCTGTCCTTGAGGGAAGATTCTGCCTGATCCAGCTCGGCCTTGGCGGTATCGATAAGGGTCTGCAGCCTGTCGCGCTCCAGTGCCGCCACCGTCTGACTGGTGACCAGAGAGCTGATACGCGCCAGTTCGCGCTCATGATCTTTCATCTTCACCCGGGCCACAGTCACGCGGGCGATCTGCTCTCTGTCTTGCAAACGCACCAGAAGCTGGCCCTTGTCGACCATCTGACCGTCGTTGAAATTAATCTCGGTCACCATGTCGGTGACCTTAGGGGTCACAGTGATCGATTCGTTGGCCTTGCCGGTTCCCAGGGCCTCGACTTCGTCACGAATCGGCTGCATTTCGGCCTTTGCCACTACCACGTTAGGCGTAGGCCGCCCGCGTGGCCCCTTAGGCGTTTCGGTTTGCTGAGTGAAATAGTAGGTGGCGGCGCCCGCCGCTAAAAGCATTGAGATTATTATCGTTTTTTTCATCAATCTTCCGAAAGAATGCGCGTTATGTTATCGGTAGTTTACCTAGGAATATAAGTGCTTCAAGGCGTTTTACCTTTGCTTACAAACTTAACACACCATTTACATTTGCGCCCGGCGAGAGCGACAAAAGAGTATGGTATCAATCACTAAATGATACGCGAGATCATCTATAGAGATGGGACTCTGTCAGCATAAGCAGTAGTTTTTCCTCGCTGACGGAGGGATTCATAAATTCCCCCTGACCATAGTTGCATCCCAGGGCCCGCATCGTCTGATACTGCTCGCGGGTTTCAATTCCCTGCGCCAGGGTATCGATATTCAGCGTACTGGCGAGATTGATGATGGTCTCCAAAATAACCTGGTTGTCATAGGCCATCTCCATGGGGCTGATGAGCCCCTGGGCTATCTTGAGGCGATCGAACCTGAACTCCTGCAGATATTTAAAAGTAGCGTGGCTGGCACCTACATCATCCAGGCTCACCAGCACGCCGAGGGATTTGGCCCTGACGATACAGCTTACGACTGCCTCAAACGAGGCGCCTAGGCTGGATTCAGGGATCTCTATGCCCATATAAGATGCCAGCTCAATGCCCTCCCCAGCCATTCTCTGCAGCTCATCAAACAGCGCCCTACCGTCACCGGCTATGTTCACGCTGAGGCGAAATCCCTCGGGATAGGCGCCGTGATAACGCTTAAGATGGGCCAGGATAAGCTTAGCGACCACGGCATCTACCAGCTCGAGGGCGCCTTGTCGGCGCAGCGGCGCCAGCAGTCGTCGTGGTGAGATGGTACCTAGTCTTGGATGCTGCCAACGTAGCAGCGCCTCTGCCCCAAGGAGTTTGCCATCCTTGAGCCGGTATTGAGGTTGAAAACTGAAATAGAGCTCTCCCTGAGCGGCGGCCGTCTGAAACGCCTGACAAATCTGCGCCTCCTGCAGCTCCGCCTGCTCGCCACTTGTGAACACACAAAGCCTGTGCCGTCCCATCAGCTTAGCCCTTAACAGCGACTGATCCCCCATGCGCAGCAGATCCGTCACCTGCATCCCAGATAAGAAACAGGTCACCAGCCCCATGCTGACGGACAGATTCAGCGAGATCCCGCCGAGATCTAACATGGCTTGCATCTGCTCTCGCAGCGCCTCGACCCGCTCCAGGCACTGCGCCTCTGAATTGATATCCACCAACAGCAGGCCGAACTGATCTCCCCCGAGTCGGCAGAAGGTATCCTGGCTCGCTATCGCGGCCTGGATGCGCTCGGCAAACACCTTAAGCAGCTCATCCCCCAGATGGTGACCATAGGTATCGTTAACCGCCTTAAAATGGTCGATATCCAGCAGCACCAGCCCAACGCCAGCAGTAGATGCAGCGTCGCCACAAGCGTCGTTCAGTTTGGCGATGGCCTGATTGAGCCGGTCGATAAACAGGGTGCGATTGGGCAGGCCAGTTAAGCCATCATAGAGGGCCATCTCGGTGAGATTAGCCTTGAATTTCATGCGACTGATGGCATTACGTATATGCTTGGCGGTAAACACCAGCAGCTGCTGATCGGCTTCGCTATAACGATAATCACCATGATAACTCTGCACCACGACGATGCCGCGAAACGCCTCGTCGCCAAAGGGCACCCCGAGCCAAGCCGTTGGCATGGCGCCATTGATCACTATCTCCCCCTGATCCACCAACGCCTGAATCTGCTGCTCATGGGCCAACAGCGGCCGATTCTTAAGCAGCGCATAGCCAGTGATCCCAAGACGGGTCGGTAACAGGGGCAACTCGGCGTCTTCTGCAAGCTGATCGTACTGATCTACGTGGTAGGGAAAGTGCAGGGTTTGGCCATCATCGCTGAGCAGCGCCACATAGAAGTTGTCAGCCTTGAGCAGGCGGGCGATACAGGTGTGCAGCTTTTGGTAGAAGGCCTTGATCGAGTCGGTCTCGAAGATGATCTCGGCTATGGCAAACAGGGTATCTTGGATCTTGCTGGCATATTCCAGCTCGGCCACACGTTTTTGCAGCGTCACCAGATTATTGGCTCTGTGTATCTTCAGCGCCGCGATAGAGGCCAGCGCAAACAAAATTCGCTCATGCTGGGGGGTATAGAAATTCTTCTTTGGATGTTCGGTATCTATCACTCCGATCACCTCACCCTCCATCAACATGGGCACGGCGAGCTCGGAGAGCCTTGGGGCATCATCGACGATATAGTTGGGGAACTGCCGGGTATCGGTAACGTTCAGGGGCTGCTTGGTCTTGGCCACGGTACCAACCACCCCTTCCCCCAGCTTGAGCTCTATGGGCGCGAGGATCTCATGGCCGCTAGGATTCTTGTCGCCGAAGCTGGCCTTCTGCATCAATACACCCCGGGCGGGATCCAGCAGATAGACCACCACATCATCGAAACCCAGCTGGGAGACCACATTCTGCGCCAGATGCCAGAGGATCTCATCCACGCCGCTCAGAGAGAGCATGTCGATGGCAAACTCACTGATGATCTTAAGATATTTTGCGTCTACATCCTGCAGTGGCACCTTAGCTGGCATCTCAACCTCGGCAGATATACTCCATCAAACTTATGACCGACAATCTCACTAACTATATGGCATAGAAGGCCCACTCGCCATCTACTGTCATACTTAAAATAGCTACTCTAAACAAGACAGACCTGAGGGTGGCGCCCTTACTTTAAACAAGTGGTTAAAGGAGAGAGAAGCAAGGAAGAGGTTCGGCCTGAAAGGAATCCATACTCAGGCGTGATGAAGCTATAAGTACACAAAAAAAAAGAGGCCTCCTGGCCTCTTTCTTCATCTAAGCATTTCTCTGAATGAATTAAGCTTATCTAACCTTACGGTCTTCGCTCATCAGCTCGGCCATGCCATCGTAGACGGCCTCGACCACTTCATTGCTCACAGGACTATCTTCCTTATCTTTGAGGTAGATGCGAGTCTTAGAAGTGTCGCTCTTGTCTTGCTCAATCTGCAGACGATAAGAGCCCTCTTCCATCGGCAGCTTCTTATCGCTCCACAATGAACTCCAGAAGCCAGAATCGTCGCTCACATTGATATAGTAGAGTCCCTTGTTGCTATCCATATCGACGATCTCAAAGCCCAGCTCAGGCAGTACGATACGCAGACGGTCCCAGGTGCGGCTGTAGCTGGCATCGGCCAACCAGAAGCTTTGCTCTGGCGTCTCGTTTTCGGCAACGGCAGGCGCCTTAACCAGATCCACGTCGATACCCAGGCTCTCACGCAGGCGCTTGGCTTTTATCGCCTTGGCTCGCTTGACGCTCATGTAAGCGATGGTGTTGTTAAGCATATCTACCGTGTAGCGGCGCTTATCTTCACCAGTAAGCAGAATATCCTGCGCCTTACCATCGAAGCTCTCTTCGTGATCAATCAATTCGATAGCAAGGTTACCGCTACGGCCGTGAGGACGCACGTTGACGCTGAAACGATAGCGTTGACGCACCGAATACACTTCATCGGAGCCCCACAGAGATGAATCGATAACTTCTTGATTTTCAATCCAATCAGTTTCAATCACACCTGTATCTCTATCCTCTTTGAGGATCTTAATCTCGTGCTGACTAAAATATTCATCCAAGATGCTGAACAACTCGCTGCGCAGATCGATATCGTTATCGATAGACTCGACCACGATCTTGATGCTGTCGCTTGACTCCTCCACATGGGTACCTTCTGCCATCGGCAGTACCTGTAGCGGCGGACGAATGTCGAGTTTCTTGCCAACCAAGGTCTTGTCGACCTTACTGCCGACCTCAGGAATATCGAATTCGGTATTGTATTTCGGCTGATTCAATCCAGCTGGGATCACCAGTTTGGGCTGAGACGTCACATTGGCGTATTCGTCATCGCCATTAGCCTGGCGTCTGTCGATAGGCGTGCTGCAGGCCGTAACGGCGGCAACCAGTAGGATTGGGGTGACTTGCTTTAGCATCTAATTATTGAACCTCTATTCCGGCATTCTTCATCGCTTCTAGCAACAGACCATGATATTGCTCGGAAAGTTCCGTTAATGGCAAGCGAATATGTCCTTGGCTGATCAGCCCCATACGATGCGCCGCCCATTTCACAGGAATCGGATTGGCCTCGCAAAATAGCGCGCTGAACAGATCTTTCATTGGCGCCTCGGCCTTGAGGGCACCCTCGAGATCGCCCTTAAGGGCCGCATCGCACATCAGCTTGAACTGCTTAGGCACTATGTTGTTGGCCACAGAGATCACGCCATTACCACCGAGAGTCAGGAACTCACGGGCGGTGGCGTCATCACCGCTGTAGAGCATGAAGTCATCGCCACACAGCTCGCGCAGCCTAGCCACGCGGCTTAGATCGCCGGTCGCTTCCTTCACACCTATGATGTTTGGCACGTCGACCAACTGGGCAACGGTTTCGGGCAACATGTCCACCGAGGTACGGCCGGGCACGTTGTAGAGAATTTGTGGGATATCGGTTGCGGCCGCGACGGCGCTGTAATGGGCAACCAAGCCCTTAGGTGTCGGTTTGTTGTAGTAAGGCGTTACACCTAACATGGCGGCCACACCTAGGTTGGCCTGCGCCTTGGTCAGCTCGATCGCTTCGGCGGTGGCGTTTGCACCATTGCCACCTATCACTGGGACGCGTCCGGCGGCAAATTTTACCGTGTGGGCAACCACTTCAATATGTTCTGAAAGAGGTAAAGTGGCTGACTCGCCAGTCGTGCCGACGGCAACAATGGCGTCAGTACCCTGTTCAATATGGTACTCAACCAACTTCTCGAGACTTGCATAATCGACTGAGCCATCACGATTCATGGGCGTGATTAAGGCTACGATGCTTCCGTTTATCATGTGATTTCCCCAAGGATTCAGGACTGGCTATGGTACTGATGCTCACAGGTAAAAACAAGCATAAGTATCCCTAGATCACAGAGAATGATAACACCGCTCCCCATAGGTCAAATGTTTGACTCTTTATCACGACAGGGATCTCAAAACTGATAACTTGTGATAGCATAAGCCACCTAAAAAACGCCGACATTATTCAATCGACGCTTATTTGTACAACGAGTTACCAATCAATGGGGGAATTTCATGTCCAATCATCTGGTCGTTACCGCACTGGGTTCTGATCGTCCTGGTATCGTCAGTAAATTTGCCAGACTCGCAAGCGAATGCGATTGCGATATCGTCGATAGCCGTATGGCCCTCTTTGGTGGTGAGTTTACCTTGATCATGATGATTTCAGGCGCCTGGGCATCGATCACTAAGATGGAAGCCAGCCTCCCTGCTCTGAGTGTCGAGCTTGGGCTGCTAACGGTAATGAAACGCTGCTCACAGCACACACCGCCAAACTATGTGTCTCGCCTCGAAGTGACCTTCAACGGTAAAGACCAGCGCGGCACCATGAAGCGTATCACCCAGTTCCTGGCCGATCGTTCGCTGGATCTCGCCGCCGTACGCTCCCACGCCGAAGAAACCCCAGACGGTGAGCCGGTGCAGAATGTCTTCCTAACCATCAACGTGCCGGAAAAGGTCGATATCGAAAAACTCGAACAAAATATCGCCGCACTCGCCGAAGAGATGAACCTAAGCTGCCATATCGAACGTATGCAGGGTATCGAAACACAACCTAAGGATGATCTATGAAAACCTTAACCCAGGGCGATAAGGCCCCCGACTTTACCCTACAAAACCAAAATGATGAATCAGTTTCCCTTGCCGATTTTAAAGGCAAGAAAGTTCTCGTTTACTTTTACCCACGAGCCTCTACACCAGGTTGTACTGTTCAAGCTTGTGGGCTAAGGGACACTAAATCAGAGCTTGATGAACTGAACGTTGTGATTATTGGAATTAGCCCTGATACACCGAAGAAGCTCACAAACTTCACAAACAAACAGGAATTGAACTTCACCTTACTGGCGGACGAAGAGCATGCCGTATGCGAAGCTTATGGTGTTTGGCAACTCAAGAAATTCATGGGCCGTGAAAACATGGGCGTGGTACGCACCTCTTTCCTCATTGACGAAAGCGGCAACATCGAACATATCTTCAACAAGTTTAAAACCAAAGATCACCATGAAGTTGTCTTGAAATATATTCAAGAAAATAGCTAATGCTAGTTAGTCCTCGACAAAAAAAGCCGGCAATGCCGGCTTTTTTACTATCTAAAGATTCGTCAACGACTAGCTCAACAACCAATTAATCCACCAACCAATCAGCTTAACAGCCAATTAGCCCATCATGGCCTTAACATAAGGCCAAAGCAGCGCCGCCGCGATACTCCACATAGTCACGAAGATGAATCTGTCTAAGTAGCACCAGGCCTTTGGTTTTTTAAACAGCGGACTTAAGTACCTGGCGCCCAGGCTCAAGGCGAAGAACCACACGAATGATGCGAGCACGGCGCCGGCGCCAAACATATGCCTGTCTTGCTGCTCGAACTGAGTGCTGATGCTGCCCAGCAAGACCACGGTATCCAGATACAGATGGGGGTTAAGCAGGCTGATCCCCAGGGTGGTGAGCAGCGCCGCTCGCAGAGTGTCCGCCCCCTGTGTCGACTCGGTATCCAGTCCCTGAGCATTAAAGGACGCGCGCAGTGCCTGAGCGCCATAGACGAGCAAGAAGGCCGCTCCCCCAAGACTGGCGATATCCTTGATTAAGGGAAAAGCCAGGATCAGATGGCCAAGGCCCGCCACGCCTGCGGTGATCATCACGGCATCGATAAAAGAACACAGGGCAGCGATGGGCAAAGAGTGGGCGCGCTTTAAGCCCTGCTTTAATACGAAGGCATTTTGCGCCCCAACGGCGATGATCAGGCTGCCACCAACACCTATCCCCTGAATGAATGCTTGCACGAGAAAACTCCAAAATAACCACGACTAGAAAGAGAGGTCGCAAGCATAGCGAGCTTCTAGAAATAAACCCAACTAATAAATTTAATGTATCATTAGCTGAGCTTATAACCATGAAAAGTAGGAGCCTGGAGAATAGGATGCTGGATTACGCCCACCTGAAAGCCTTGAGCGTGGTGATCGCCGAAGGCGGCTTCGAGCGCGCTGCCAAGGCACTGTTTATCACCCAATCAGCCGTATCGCAACGCATCAAGGCGTTAGAGGAGAGAGTCGGCCAGACCCTGGTTATTCGCAGCAATCCGGTACAGGCGACCCCCATGGGCAAGCGTCTGCTCAGGCACTACGCCCAGGTAAGCCTGTTGGAGAGCGAACTCAGCGCGGAGATCGACGCCGACGATCCTTCACTGCCCACTGTGGTGAAGATAGCCGTGAATGCCGACAGCCTGGCCACCTGGTTTCTGCCCGCCCTCGCCGAGCTGTTTAAGCGCCACCGCTGGCTGCTGGAACTGATTGTCGACGATGAGTCTTACACTCACCATCTGCTGAAAAGCGGCGAGGCTGTAGGCTGCGTGACCACCACAGATGCGCCGCTTGCAGGCTGCTCCAGCGAGTACCTTGGCCAGATGGAGTACATTTGCGTCGCCACCCAGGACTTTATTCAGGAATATTTCGCCGATGGTGTAACGCCTAGCCGTCTGCGTCAGGCGCCGGCCGTGGTGTTCTCCACCAAAGATGAGCTGCATGAAAAGTTTTTAGGGGAGCATTTTGGCATTGAGCCTGAGCAATGGCGGGAGCATCAGATCCCCTCCTCCGAGAGCTTTCTGGAGGCGATATTGCTGGGCATGGGTTACGGCCTTGTGGGCCATCTTCAGGCCGAGCCATTGCTGCAAAGCGGCGCGTTAAAACTAATTGCCCCAGATTGCACCATGAAGGTGCCCCTCTACTGGCAACATTGGAACATCAAGGCCAAGCAGACCACACTTGTCTACCGCGCCCTGGCTGCGACGGCCAAGCAGGCGTTGAGATAAGCCACAAACACTTTCTGTGTATATTTGACACAAAAAAGGAGCCTAGCGGCTCCTTTAACGTTTAAATACAGATTAGTTTGCGCCCTGCTCGGCTTCAGTCTTAGGCTTTTCCTGCTCAGGCTTATCGGCTTTAGGCCAGGCATTAACCACCGCCTTCACCAAGGACGCGAGCGGAATGGCGAAGAAGACGCCCCAGACGCCCCAGAGTCCGCCGAAGACCAACACGGCCGCGATAATAAACACGGGATGGAGATCCACCGCATCGGAGAACAGTATCGGCACCAGCAGGTTACCATCCAGCGCCTGAATGATACCGTAGCCCAGCATCAGATAACCAAATTCCGGGCTTATCCCCCACTGGAAGAAGGCCACCAGGGCGATGGGCAGGGTCACCAGGGTCGCGCCCACATATGGGATCAACACGGAGAAGCCTGTCAACACACCAAGCAGCGCGGCGTAACGCAGATCCATGATGGCGAAGAAGATATAACTTGCGGCGCCTATGATGACTATCTCGATCACCTTGCCCCGAATGTAGTTAAAGATCTGCTGGTTCATCTCCAGCCACACCTTACGGGCCAAGTCGCGATTGGCTGGGATGAAACGCTTGCTGCCTCGAACCAGCTCATCTTTATCCTTGAGGAAGAAGAACACCAGCAGCGGCACTAAGATGGCGTAGACCATGAGCACCAAAAGTGATGCCGAGTAGCCGATCAACTGCTTACCCAGATCCAGTATGTGTTGGGTATCCAGCAGCTTCTTGAGCTCGCCCACCGAGGCATCGAGCTGTTCGACACTTAAAAACTGCGGATACTGCTCGACGAAGCCCTTGAGGGTGATGAAACCTTTATCCAGCATGGTGGGCAGATCCGTCACCAGAGCCACCCCCTGACGCCAGATGCTGGGCACCAGACCGAAGGTGATCAGCAGCATCACACCAACAAACAGCACAAGTACCAGAGAGGCCCCCGTGGTGCGGTTGATACCTATCTTGACCATCTGCGCCACCGGCCATTCGAGCAAAAATGCTAGCACCAGGGCGACCAGCAGGGGGGCCAGGAGTCCCCCGGCAAAATAGATGATCAGGGCGATCCCAAGCAATATCAGCATCAGGGTCACCGCCTGGGGATCACTAAATCTCTCTTTATACCAATTGGTAATGATTGAAAACATCTACTCTTCCTATTTAGAAACCAAGACCCGCCGCTCTGTAAATTAAGCGTTTAGGTCTGCAACATCGAGCATCATGAAAAATAATTAATCGGCGCCTCTGAAGCTAAAGACTCATTTCTCTCTAAAGGCGCGTTAGGGTCGATATCTAAAACTCCCCCAGGATAAAATTTAGTCGCCTCGGGTTATCGACAACACCAAGATCTCAGCATCGTTTTGTATTTCAACATATTGCCAGTTGGCCTTCTCAAGAAACCTGGGCACATCCTGGCGCGAACCACTGTCTCTAAGCTGTACCCGCAGCACATCACCACAGGGCAACTGCTTGAGCGCCATCTTTAGCTTAACTAAGGCCAGGGGACATCGGTAGTGGGTTAAGTCAATAAAAGTCATAATGATCTTGCTAAAGGCAAACTCGGGCTATTATCCTAAGTCTCCAGTGAAACCACAAGCGAACAATGATGGCGAACCGCTCGCCTCATGGGCCAGACAAACTGAACTAATTGGCTCAATTTGGTTCCAACAAAGCAGACCCAGTTATCTATAAACGCTAAGGATAAGTTTGAGTAAAGTTAACAAAGCAAAATCCCTGGTTGCCGGCGCCTTATCGATGGCACTGTTCTCTATCGCCCCCTTAGGCTTTGCCAACAACGATCTGCCGGATCTTGGCACCGCGGCGGTGAACACCTTCAGCCTGGAGAAAGAAAACAGCTACGGCGACGCCTATATGCGGGTGATCCGCTCATCGGCGCCCATGCTTAACGATCCCGTACTCAATCAATATCTGACCGAGCTGGGTAACCGCCTGGTGGCCCACGCGACAGGGGTAAAGACCCCCTTCTATTTCTTCCTGCTTAGAAACGATGAGATCAACGCCTTTGCCTTCTTCGGCGGCCATGTGGGGGTTCATACCGGCTTGTTCCTCAACGCCGATAACGAGAGCCAACTGGCCTCGGTATTAGGCCACGAGATCACCCACGTGACCCAGCGGCACCTGGCGCGTTCTCTCGAGGCCCAGCAGAAGAGTTCTCCGGCAACAATTGCAGGGCTGCTCGGCGCTATCTTACTCACCATTGCCGTACCTCAGGTGGGCATGGCCGCCATGGCGACCACCCAGGCCCTAGCGACTCAGGCGCAGATCAACTACACCCGCCTGCACGAGAAAGAGGCGGATCGAATCGGCATGCAGATCTTGGTCGACGCAGGCTTCGATCCTAACGGCGCGGCGGACTTCTTCTCTAAGCTGGCCACACGCTATCGTTTTACCACTAAGCCGCCGCAGATGTTGCTGACGCACCCCTTGCCCGAATCGCGAATTGCCGAGGCAAGAAACCGGGCGGCGCAATATCCCCACAGGTATGTGGCCGATAATCTGGATTTTCAGCTGGCCAAGGCGCGTATTCAGGTGCGCTTCTCTAGCTACAGCGAAGAGGCGGCGCTGGCGCTATTTAACGACCAGATAAGAAAGAACAGCTACCAATTTGAAGAGGCGGCCCTGTACGGTAAGGCGCTTGCCCTGCTGCGCGCCGAGAAGGCCAAGGAGTCTGAGGCCATCATAGACAAGCTGCTCGCCAAAGATCCCAATAACCTCTTCTATATCGACACTAAGACAGATCTCCTGCTGGAGCGCCATGAGCATCAACAGGCGATCGATCTACTGACCCGTGAGCGTAAGCTCAAACCCACCTCTCAGGTGATTAACATCAACCTGGCCAACGCGCTTATCGAAAATGGTAAGGCCAAACAGGCCATTCCTCTGCTGGAAGATATGATCTTCCTCGATAAGCAGAATCAATTGCCGCTGCAGCTGCTGAGCGACGCCTACAAGCAGACCGGCAACCGCGCCATGGAGCATTTTGTTAAGGCGGAGACAATGGCACTGGCGGCCGACTATGATGGCGCCATAGATCAGCTCAACTTTGCCTACCGGCTGTCGGAGAAAAATCCGCTGCAACTGGCTAAGATAGAGGCCAGGATCCGTCAGTTCAAACAATCGAAGAAACAACTCGAACTGCTTTAAAGCAATCACAAACTGCTTTAAACCAATAAAGGTGAGCCAAGGCCCTGTGACTCGGCTCACCTTTTGCAGTAGAATGGCGGCAAATTTCTAGATATGGATAGAACTGCCATGACGCAAGTAAGCATAATTCATAACCCTCGTTGCTCTAAAAGCCGCCAGACTCTGGCGCTGCTGGAAGAGAAAGCCTGCGATATCCAAGTGATCGAATACCTCAAGATACCACTGACCAAGGTGGAGATCCACAGCATCTTAGATAAGCTCGGCCTAGCGCCACGTGAGCTGATGCGCACCAAGGAAGAGGAATACAAGGCGTTGAACCTGGCCGACGTCACCGACGACGAGGCGCTTATTCAGGCCATGGTCGATACTCCTAAGCTGATCGAACGTCCTATTGTGCTGGCAAACGGTAAGGCGGCAATTGGTCGCCCCCCAGAAAACGTACTGGCCATTCTGTAAGGCTGAGAGTCGAAATGAGCTCAAAGACACTGTTTCAAATTAGCCGCGCTGCCTATGTGGCGCTGCTGCTGTTGATGACCGCCTGGTTTGGCAATCAGGGATTGACCGGACAATATTCGCTGATCTTCAGCCTGCTGTGGATCTTGCCCCTGCTGGCACCGCTTAAGGGGATCTTAACCGGTCAGCCCTACACCTATGCCTGGGCAAGTTTCATCATCTGCCTCTATATGTTGCATGGCCTGACCCTGCTCTATGTCACCGAGACGGCGCTGGTCTTCGCCATCTGCGAGGTGGCACTACTGAGCCTCTTAATGGTCACCTTGCCCTTCTACGCGCGCATTCGCGGTCGCGAATTGGGCCTGGGACTGAAGAAGCGCAAGAAATAGCTGGCTAGATAAACAGGCATCTAACGTAAAAAGGCACCGATAAGGTGCCTTTTTTGTGGTGAGTAGTTAACGACTTGATATCCTGATAGCTAAAATGCTGACCGTTAAAAGCGCTAGGAGACCAACGCGATTAAAACAAGCCCTACAGGCGCAGCATCTCTTTCACGAAAGGAATGGTGAGCTTACGCTGATGGACCAGTGATGCCTTGTCCAGGCGATCGAGCACATCGAACAGGGTACGCAGATCCCGCGCCAGACGATTGAGCAGGAAGCGCCCCACATCTTCCGGCAGCTGTAATCCGCGCATCGCAGCCCTGCGTTGCAGCGCCGCCAGTTTCTCCTCATCGGCCATAGGCTGTAGCTGATAGGTCAGCCCCCACTGCATACGAGACACCAGATCCGGCAGGGCAAATCCTGCATCGCTGGCCGTTGCACTGGCACTCACCACCAGGGCGCAGCGCTTATGTTCCGCCACCCGGTTATAAAGATCGAACAGCGCCTCCTCCCACAGAGGATGCCCCGCAATGGCATCGATATCATCGATGCAGACGAGATCTAACTGTTCCAGACCCTCTAGCAGTTCGGTGGAGATGCTGGCGTGTATGCCAAGCGGTAGATAGAAGCTACTACGATTGAGCTCATTGGCTCTGGCACAGGTGGCGTGCATCAGGTGGGTACGCCCTGCCTTGACCGGGCCCCATAGGTACACGGCCTTGTTGGCCCGCCCTTCGGCAGATGCCTGCAGGCTCTGGATCAGCTCGTCGTTACCGGCCGCGGGATAATAACTGTTAAAGGTCTCATCATCGGGCAGATAGACGGGTAAAGAAAGTTGTACCGGTGAATGGGGTGACACGTATAGGGATCTCGATCTTATCTTGTAACTGTATTGCCTGGGCGGCCTAATTTAGCACTCAGCATATTACCATTAGGCGCCCAGCTTACCTTAACGTCCTTGCCAAATATACTCGTGGCGTGGAGTCTGTGACGATGATAACGGATCCACCCTCTCATCGACACCCAGTTGCGACTGATTGTTGAGCTGATCCGGGCTATTTGATTGCTCCAGGCCGCGGATCTTAGGCTCCAGGCTGATCAAACGATATAGATCTTCTTCACTGCCAAAGAGTTGCAAGGAAAACTCGGCGGTGATCCCCTGCAGCTTAGTCAGAGACACAGACTTAACCGCACTGAGCTGATGCAGGTATTTCTCAATCTCCAGCAGCTGCTGACGGTCTGTTATCTCGACGAACGTCAGCTGAGTGCTGTTCGCCTCGCCGCTATCGGCAATGGCGTAGCGCTCCACATAATATTGACTGATCGCCTCGAAGATCGCCGTTACCGCCGCGTCCATATCGGTAACCTGAGCCGATTGTGTGGTCAAGGGGTTAAACAGCGGCTGCTCGCTATTTGCCGGGAAGAGGGACAACTGATAGCTCACCTGGCCATCTGGCTGATTATCCAGCGACACCATGGCAAAGTAGTCACTGCCATAACGCTGACTTGCCTTAGCCACGGTATCGGCAAACATACCACGCACGTCGGTGACGCTGATGGCCATAGAATCATCGAGATCCATCATAGGCAGTAGCATGGGCACGCTGCGCGTCTGCGACATATTGGCGATCAGGCTGCGACTCTCCAGCACAGAGGAGTCGTTAAGTAGCTCACGCTTGCCCTCGTTCTCCTGTGCCAGCCACAACAGCGTCAGTGGGCGCTGCTTGCCCCAAACGGGCAGCTGAGCCTGACGCAGTAGGCTGATGATCTTACTGTGGTCGAATGAAGCCTGCAGGAACTGCTCGCCGCCCTGCTCCTGGTAGCCAAACTGACGAATATAAGCGGTTGGTTCGGCAATGGCTTGGGCCACCAAAGGCGCGCTGAGGGCGGCGCGATCGCCGGTATTTTTCAATACTACCTCTTGCATCGCCTGGCTTAGCGCCTGATTCTTTACCTGCTGGCTGCGATCGGCGATCTTAATCGCACTTCTGTCCAGCTCGGTCACCTCGACGGCGGCAACATTCAGACTCGCGGCGCAAAACGTACCGGCAAGCACCACTGAAAAAAGACTCTTAAACATCCGTATCTATATCTATTCACGAATACAATGGCGGCAGTGTAACACATAAGCCTTGGCCATGCCTGTCTGCAAACGCCGTCAAATTCGCTTTTTTCTATGGCTTTAACGAGGCAAGCCGGAGAATGTGATCAAGTTAAGTGCAAATATGCTGGCAAGACGTTAACATTGTGCGGTTTAGCCATAAAAAGAGAATAACAATGAAACGTTTAGCAATCCCCCTACAGGGCGCGCAAATGCTGTTTGTCGCCTTTGGCGCCTTAGTATTGATGCCGCTGTTAACCGGGCTCGATACCAACGTCGCCCTCTTTACCGCCGGCATTGGCACCTTGCTCTTCCAGCTGGTGACCAAACGCCAAGTCCCCATCTTCCTCGCCTCCTCCTTCGCCTTCATCGCTCCCATCCTCTACGGTGTACAAACCTGGGGAATTCCCGCGACCATGGGCGGCCTGATGGCGGCAGGATGCGTCTATCTGGTGCTGGCCACCCTAGTGAAATTCAGAGGTGATGCTTTCATCAAGAGACTGCTGCCACCGGTAGTTGTGGGTCCAGTGATTATCGTGATCGGTCTGGGTCTGGCGCCTGTGGCCGTCAACATGGCGCTCGGTAAGAGCGGCGATGGTGGCCTGGTTCTGGTCGATCCGGAACATGCCCTGATCATCTCCCTCGCCTCGCTGCTGACCACCATAGCGGTGGCTATCTTTGCCAAGGGTATCGTTAAGCTAATGCCAATCTTGGCTGGCATCATAGTGGGTTACGGTCTTAGCCTCTTCTTCGGCGTAGTCGATTTTGCCCCGGTCGCCCAGGCAAGCTGGTTGGCCATGCCAAACTTTGTCGCACCTGAATTTAACTGGCACGCCATCGCCTTCATGATCCCCGTGGCCATCGCCCCAGCGGTCGAGCATATCGGCGACATACTAGCGATCTCAAACGTCACAGGTAAAGACTATATGAAGAAGCCTGGCCTGCACCGCACCCTGAGCGGTGACGGAATCGCGACCATAGCAGCATCGGCGCTTGGCGGACCACCAAACACCACCTACTCAGAGGTAACTGGCGCGGTGACGCTGACCAAGGCCTTCAACCCAGCCATCATGACCTGGACCGCCATCACCGCCATTCTGCTGGCCTTTATCGGCAAGCTCGGCGCGCTCATGCAGACCATCCCCGTACCTGTGATGGGCGGCATCATGTGTTTGCTGTTCGGCTCAATCGCCGCCGTCGGTCTGAACTCACTGATCAAGAATCACGTGGATCTTAGCGAGCCAAGGAACCTCTGCATCGTTGGCGTGACTCTGGTCTTTGGTATCGGCGGCATGGCATTTGGTATCGGCTCTTTCAGCCTCACCGGGATCAGCCTTTGCGGTATTGTGGCCATCACCATGAACCTCCTGCTGCCCGAGACCCACGCCCGTCAGGAGCAGGAAGTCGCCTAAGGATCTTTGGACAGTCAAAATGCTTGATGCATGGATTTTAGACACAAAAAAGCCCTTCATTTGAAGGGCTTTTTCTTATCGGATAGGAAGGATTCACCTTCCGCTTGGCTCAATTAAGATTAAGCCTCACCCTCTTGATCAGCATATTTGGCCGCAGTATCGGCGATCAGTGTCTGTAGCTCACCCTTCTGATACATCTCGGTCAGGATGTCGCAACCACCAATCAGCTCGCCTTCAACCCAAAGCTGTGGGAAGGTTGGCCAGTTTGCATATTTAGGCAGCTCGGCACGGATATCGGGATGCTGCAAAATATCAACATAGGCAAATTGAGCACCGCAGTTAATCATGATCTGCGCCACTTGCGAAGAAAATCCACAGCTAGGTAGCTTAGGAGACCCTTTCATGTAAACGATGATAGGATTTTCAGCGATTTGCTGTTTGATTTTTTCTACAGTTTCGTTTGTGTCCATCTTCTTTCCTAAATTTTGCAGCAAAGCTACGTCAACAAATTTAGCCTATTGTACGCTAGGTTCACAGATAACGAAAACCTACTTTTTTCAGGGTTATTCACTGAGTTAGGTTATCGATTGAATTAATCTAAAAAATCAAACAAACAATGATTCACATCACAACTTTATCAGGTAGAATGTGCCTCTGTGAGCAAACCTAAAAAGACAATTGAATGTCAATGGAGAAAAAACATGGCTTTTGAATTACCAGCACTGCCTTATGCGAAGAACGCACTCGAGCCCCATATTTCCCAGGAAACCATCGAGTATCACTATGGTAAGCATCACAACACCTATGTAGTGAAACTAAATGGTCTTGTTGAAGGTACTGAACTTGCCGAAAAGAGCCTAGAAGAGATCGTTAAGACTTCTACTGGCGGCATCTTCAACAACGCAGCTCAAATCTGGAACCACACTTTCTACTGGAACTGTCTAGCACCTAACGCTGGCGGCGCAGCAACTGGCGACATCGCCGCAGCTATCGACGCAGCCTTCGGTTCTTTCGATGCATTCAAGGCACAGTTCACCGATGCAGCCGTTAACAACTTCGGTAGCGCTTGGACGTGGTTAGTGAAGAAAGCTGACGGTAGCCTGGCCATCGTTAACACTAGCAACGCTGCTACCCCACTGACTGACGAAGGTGTTACACCACTTCTGACTGTTGACGTTTGGGAGCACGCTTACTACATCGATTACCGTAACGTACGTCCTGACTACATGGCGGCGTTCTGGAACCTGGTTAACTGGGAATTCGTTAACAGCAACTTCGCTGCTTAATCTAATTCAACCGGATTTGAAAAGGAGCCTCCCGGCTCCTTTTTTATTGCCCGGCAAAAACCTTAGCCCCTTACGCTAACCCAGGCTAGCAACACGTTTCAAGCAACTTAAACGAGTTAAGTTCATTGCTAAATAACCGATATCGCCCGCACATTACCCACTCAAGAATGCACTCAAATACACACTCAACTTCTGTTGAAAATGATCTCTCAAATTCGATGGATCATCACCGCTCTTACTCTCCACTCCTCCACAACTAAGCAGCCGCTAAGCCCTGTAAGCAAACTAGCCTAATCAGGCTGCTACAGTTGCAATAATTGCATTTGCAACTGTTTGTCATTGTTTTTATTGTCTTTTTTGATACCCAGATCTCGTTTAGAGACTATTATTAGTAGTAGGTCACTGATTTTCAGTTGTCCCTTAAGACATATCGTTGGCTTTTCAGGGGGTGGAACATGGGCATTTTCGAGCATTATCAACAGCGCTATGAAAAAAAATTAGACGAAGAGTATTCACTGCAAGAGTTTTTGGCTATCTGTAAAGAAGACAGGATCGCCTACGCATCGGCGGCCGAGCGACTGCTTGCGGCTATCGGTAAGCCGGAGGTCATAGACACCTCTAAAGATCCGATCCTTAGCCGCATCTTCTCCAACAGGCTTATCTCTCGCTATCCCGCCTTTAAAGATTTTTACGGCATGGAAGACTCTATCGAGCAGATCGTCGCCTACCTCAAACACTCGGCCCAGGGACTGGAAGAGTCGAAACAGATCCTCTATCTCCTCGGACCTGTGGGCGGCGGTAAGTCCTCCCTGGCCGAGAAACTAAAGTCATTGATGCAGAAAGTGCCCATCTATGTGCTGAGCGCCAATGGCCAACGCAGCCCAGTCAACGACCATCCCTTCTGTCTGTTCAATCCGGAGGAGGATGGGGAGCTGCTTAAGAACGAATACAACATACCCGAGCGCTACCTCAAGACCATAATGTCGCCATGGGCGGTGAAGCGCCTACATGAGTTTGGCGGCGATATCTCCCAGTTCAAGGTGGTCAAGGTGTTCCCCGCCATCCTGGATCAGATTGGGATAGCTAAGACAGAGCCAGGCGATGAGAACAATCAGGATATCTCATCGCTCGTCGGTAAGGTGGATATCCGTCAGCTGGAACACTATGCCCAGCATGACGCCGATGCCTACTCCTACTCGGGCGCCCTGTGCCGTGCCAACCAAGGCCTGATGGAGTTCGTTGAGATGTTTAAGGCGCCGATCAAGGTGCTGCACCCCTTGCTGACCGCCACCCAGGAGGGTAACTACAACGGCACCGAAGGCCTGTCGGCCCTGCCCTTCAACGGCATCATTCTGGCGCACTCCAACGAGTCGGAATGGACCACATTTAGAAACAACAAGACCAACGAGGCCTTCTTAGATAGGGTCTACATAGTCAAGGTGCCCTATTGTCTCAGGGTGTCAGAAGAGATCCAGATCTACGAGAAACTGCTCACCAACTCAGAGCTGGCTCAGGCGCCATGCGCGCCTTATACCCTAGAGACGCTGGCCCAGTTTAGTGTGTTGTCGCGCATCAAGGCGCCGGAAAACTCTTCCATCTACTCTAAGATGCGAGTCTATGATGGCGAGAGCCTGAAAGATACCGATCCTAAGGCCAAGTCTTATCAGGAGTATCGCGACTATGCCGGTGTGGATGAAGGGATGCAGGGGCTCTCTACCCGCTTCGCCTTTAAGATCCTCTCTAAGGTGTTTAACTTCGATCACAGCGAGATCGCCGCCAACCCTGTGCACCTCTTCTATGTGCTGGAACGCCAAATCGAGCAGGAACAGTTCCCAGCCGAGACGGCCGAGCGCTATATGGAGTTCCTAAAAGGCTATCTCACCCCTAAATATATCGAGTTCATCGGTAAAGAGATCCAGACCGCCTACCTGGAATCCTATTCGGAATATGGCCAGAACATCTTCGACCGCTATGTCACCTACGCCGATTTTTGGATCCAGGATCAGGAGTACCGGGACCCAGAGACGGGCCAGCTGTTCGATCGCGCCGCACTCAACGCCGAGCTTGAGAAGATAGAGAAACCTGCGGGGATCAGTAACCCGAAAGACTTCCGCAACGAGATCGTTAACTTCGTACTGCGCGCCAGGGCCAACAACGAAGGCTCTAACCCGCTGTGGACCAGCTACGAGAAACTGCGTACCGTCATCGAGAAGAAGATGTTCTCCAACACGGAAGATCTGCTGCCGGTTATCTCATTCAATACCAAGACCTCGACAGACGATCAGCGTAAGCACGACGATTTCGTCAATCGCATGATGGAGAAAGGCTACACCAAGAAACAGGTCAGACTCCTGTCTGAGTGGTATTTACGGGTTCGTAAATCATCTTGATACCCGTACACGGGGAGCTTGCTCCCCGCTAGTCTTGGGAGGTGCGCATGGCTAATTTTATCGATAGAAGATTGAATACTAAGGGAAAGAGTACAGTCAATCGTCAACGTTTTATCAACCGCTATAAGCAACAGATCAAAAAGGCCGTCAGTGACGCCGTGACCCGGCGCAGCGTGACCGACATAGATAAAGGCGAGAAGATCAGCATCCCTACCCGGGATATCAGCGAGCCCACCTTTCATCAGGGACAAGGGGGCATGCGCGAGCGGGTGCATCCGGGTAACGATCAGTTCTCCCGCGGCGATAAGGTAGAGCGTCCGCCCCAGGGCGGTGGACAAGGCAGCGGCCAAGGGGATGCGTCTAACTCAGGCGAGGGCCAGGACGATTTCGTATTTCAGATCTCCAAAGATGAATATTTGGAGCTGCTGTTTGAAGATCTCGAACTCCCCAACCTGCAGCGCAATCGCCTCAACAAACTGGTGGAGTATCAAACCTATCGCGCCGGTTTTACCAATGATGGCGTGCCCGCCAACATTAACATCATTCGCTCGCTACGCTCATCCCTGGCACGGCGGATCGCCATGTCATCCTCGAAGAAGGCGCTGCTGAAAGAGCTAAAAGCAGAGCTGGAGGCCCTAGAGCAGACTCCCGGTTCGGAGGCGGAGAAGATCATCGCCCTGAAGGAGCAGATAGCAGAGCTTGAGGCCAAGATTGCCAAGGTGCCCTTTATCGACACCTTCGATCTCAGGTACAACAATTTCGCCAAACGTGAGGTACCCTCGAGCCAGGCAGTGATGTTCTGCCTCATGGATGTGTCTGGCTCTATGGATCAGGCCACCAAAGATATGGCCAAACGCTTCTATATCCTGCTCTATCTGTTTCTCACCCGTACCTATAAGAATCTTGAGGTGGTCTACATTCGGCACCACACCCAGGCCAAAGAAGTGGATGAGCACGAGTTTTTCTACTCCCAGGAAACCGGCGGCACCATAGTCTCCAGTGCGCTCAAGCTGATGCATGAGATCCAGCGTGAGCGCTATCCAGAGAGCGAGTGGAACATCTATGCGGCCCAGGCATCGGATGGCGACAACTGGGCCGATGACTCCCCTACCTGCCGTCAGATCCTCGAGCGTAAGTTGCTGCCCGTGGTGCGTTACTTTAGCTATATCGAGATCACCAACCGCGCCCATCAAACCCTGTGGCGCGAATACGAAGGACTACAGAAGACTCACGATAATATTGCAGTTCAGCACATTAAACAGGCCGAGGACATTTACCCTGTATTTAGAGAACTGTTTAAGAAACAAGCTGTTTAGGGGGCCTTATGAGTTCAAAAAAGAAGCGCACTGTATTAGATGACGGCCCGGACTGGACCTTCGAGCTGTTGGAATCTTATCTCACCGAGATAGAGCGGGTAGCGGATCACTACCGTCTGGATACTTATAAGAACCAGATTGAGGTGATCACCGCCGAGCAGATGATGGATGCCTATGCGGGGATCGGCATGCCCATTGGCTACACCCATTGGTCCTTTGGTAAGAAGTTTATCGAAACCGAGCAAGGCTATAAGCGTGGCCAAATGGGGCTGGCCTACGAGATAGTGATCAACTCAGATCCCTGTATCGCCTACCTGATGGAGGAGAACACCATTACCATGCAGGCGCTGGTGATGGCGCACGCCTGTTTCGGCCACAACAGCTTTTTTAAGAGCAACTATCTGTTTAAGACCTGGACCGACGCCAGCTCTATTATCGATTATCTGGTGTTTGCCAAAAACTATGTAAGAGAGTGTGAAGAGCGCTATGGTGAGGAACAGGTAGAGTTAGTACTGGACTCTTGCCACGCCCTGATGAACTACGGCGTCGATCGCTACAAGCGCCCCAGCGAGATCTCACTCAAAGAGGAAAAGGTACGCCAGAAAGAACGTGAGGCCTACCTGCAGAGCCAGGTGAACGATCTTTGGCGCACCATCCCCTTGACGCCGGACACCCAAAAGCAGCAGAGCGCCCCCAATTTTCCCGCCGAGCCCCAGGAGAATATCCTCTACTTCATCGAGAAGAATGCCCCCCTGCTCGAACCTTGGCAGCGGGAGATAGTGCGGATCGTGCGTAAGATGGGACAGTATTTCTACCCACAGAGGCAGACCCAGGTGATGAACGAAGGCTGGGCCACCTTTTGGCACTACATGATTCTCAACCACCTCTACGACGAGGGGCTGGTCTCCGACCGCTTCATGATAGAGTTTTTAAAAAACCACACCAATGTGATCGCCCAGCCGAGCTATAACAGCCCCTACTACTCAGGCATCAACCCCTATGCCTTGGGCTTTAACATGTTTGTCGACATCCGCCGCATCTGCGAGTCGCCCACCGAAGAGGATAAACGTTGGTTTCCCGATATCGCCGGCAGAAACTGGCTCGATACCCTGCACTTCGCCATGGAAAACTTTAAAGACGAGAGCTTTATCAGCCAATATATGTCGCCTAACATCATTCGCCAGTTCAAGTTTTTCAGTATCCTGGACGATGACAAGAAAAACTATCTCAGTATTTCGGCGATCCATGACGATCTGGGTTACCAGGAGATCCGCCAAACACTGTCCCAGCAGTACAATCTGTCTAACCTTGAACCCAACATTCAGGTGCAGAGCGTTGCCATCTCTGGCGATCGCTCGTTGACGCTGCGCTACATCCCCATCAATCGCATTCCATTGGATAAGAGCTGCCAGCAAGTGGTCAAACACCTGCACAGGCTCTGGGGCTTCAATGTCACCTTGGAAGAGATTAACGATCAAGGCGAGCCTATAGTGATTGCCAGCTGCCCGGAAAAACTCTCGGAATCTGATCCTGCGGCATAGAGGGATAGGAAAAGAAGGGAATGGGTAAATAGGGATACAGGAAATAGAGGCATAAAAAAAGCGCCACTAAGGCGCTTTTTTATTTCAGATCCGCTATTAAGCGAATTTGAAATCCACGTGCTCGATCATAGGCTTGAACGCGTGACGTTGCATAGCTTGAACACGAACTTTAACTTCTTTACCGTCTAGAACGATAGTGATGTCGCTGTTGTAGAAATCATCGTTAGTTTGGATGTTGATGATTGAACGGTGTTCGAATTCGATAGAAACAGCTTCTTTGCCCGCACCATAGATAACTGCAGGAACTTTACCAGCATGACGTAGGCGGCGGCTCGAACCTTTCCCAATTTCAGTGCGGGTTTGTGCGGTAATTGTGTAAGACATAATTTACTCACTTAAATCAATAGTAATATAGGTGGTCATCGCTTTCGACCAACAATGACCTCATTTAAAGCGAGCGAATACTAGCACAGTGATCCGGCTTTAACAAACCTTAAGTGAGCCAAAGCCGGCGTTTAGCTTACCAGGTACGGATGGGGCCGGTATCCACGTGGACAAAGCCTGAGCTTGGGTAATAACCAACACCGCCGAGTTTTAGAGAGATCGCCGCATCACGCAGATCTTTAAGATTAACGTCAGGCAGCGCGATATCCATTGCCATCCCCTTCATATGATAACTCTTCTTCGCCACCCCAGAGCTGCGACTGGCCAGCATCTGATTGGTCTTAGGCGAGCGATACCCAGAGATCACATGAAAATCTTCATCAACCTGTAGGGTCTGCTTCAGCGAAAAAAGCAGATCGAATAGACGCTTATCCATGGGCGCCGTCTCGTTTTGACGATGATCCCGCAACAGGTGATTAAAATCATTCAAAGTATTTGTTTGATAATCACCATCGATCCAATAGCTTCCCTGCCCCCGTTCTCCTGTATGCCTATTGTAAAACCCTAGGGATCTTACTCCTTGTGTCGAGCGACTCGCTCGCGCTTTAGACGGCACCATAGAAAACATTGCTACACCACCTAGGCCTAATAACAACTGCCTACGCGCAGGACAAACTATCGTCACATCAACACCACCGTTTACTTTTTAACCAAAACAGCGGACAAATTAACCTTAATTTAGAGGGAGATCAAGTGTTACTTTTTGCCAGAGGCCAGACAAACACTGGGCTAGCGGCTATTTAGCGGCGTGCAAACTCAGACTAATATTTTGATTCTTTTTGTATATGTCATCTCTAAACTGGGCAACATTGTCGCCATCCAGCCAGGAGGTCCAATACACCAGATGGATAGGCAGGCCCGCATCGAAGGCAAACCACTGGGTCTTATCACGCTCGATTTGCATACGTACCCAGGTCTGCTTGTCACGCACCAAGTGGGAAGCCATCCAGTTGGCTAACTGCTCAACCTTTTCAATCCGAATACAACCCGATGAGAGCGCCCTGTCGCTGCGCTGGAACAACGCCTTATCTGAGGTATCGTGTAGATAGACGCTGTATTCGTTGGGAAAGAAGAACTTGTAGCGTCCCAAGGTATTTCCAACCCCAGGCTTTTGCACCAGGCGATAGGGAAACTTACCCTTGGCGATGTCGCGCCATTCATCGTCACTCTTGATAACCCGCTCTCCCTGATAGTCAAACACCTCGAAATTGCGACTGCTGATGTAGCTCCCATCCTCTCTCACCTTGGGCAGGAGATCATGGGTCAACAAGCGCCGCGGCACCCGCCAGCTGGGATTAAGCACCAGATTCTTTATCTCGCCGCTGATGATAGGCGTCTGGCGATAAGGCTTACCGACGATCACCTTAGACTTGAGCGCCACCTGATTATCATCCACCAGCCACATCTCATAGGCGGGGATATTAATAAGCAGATAGCGCTCCCCTATGTCAGCCAGATACTCGGCCCGGCGGATAAAGTTGACCGCCAAGAGCTGAGCACGCTCTCTGGGAGTGCGATTAAGCCAACTAAGGGTTGCGGGGCCTATGATGGCATCTGGCTTAAGGCCATGGCGGGTCTGGAATTTGATCATGGCCGCTTTTAACGTCTCATCGAAATAGAGGCCACTGGTATCCCCTTGGGGATAATCTCCCAAGGCGTGAAGGCGCACTCTTATTTCTGGAATGATTCGATGACTGTCGCCGGGCTTTAGCCAGCCCTGGGACTCGAGTGGCAACCAGGACTCATGGCGTGCCAACCAAAGAAGATAGCGCACGCGATTACTCAGCATCAGATAATCGGCTACCTGGGGCTCGCTTGCGATAACGCTGGTATAGGGATCGTCAGGCGCCGAAGGAAACTCGCCGGTCGCTATGCCTTGGCGCTGCCAAAACTGAGCGGCGGCCTGGGCTATGGTATAGAGCCTTGCAGGGGAGAGCGCTCCTTCCGCGCTAAGCTGCTCACGGTAGCGCTCAAACTCGCTGGAGGCACTGGCAAGGTGGATCACTTCCACCTGATCGAGCAACGCCTGATTTGCCGCAGCGAGACGCTCATCGGCAACGCCTAAGCATGACCAACACAGCAGAAGCAATATGAAAATGCGTCTCAAAGCCATAAAAACCTCCTTGGATAATTATGGCTCATAGTTGACAGGGCAACCTAGGCGACTAAAGACGGATTTTTTATAAGCTAATGCCCGGTCCTAACAAACCAGGCATGTTGAAAAAGAAGGCTAGGACGCGAGTTAGCTGAGGGTCGAACGTGTGATTAAGGTTTTACCCGTGCCTGGATAGTACCTTAACTGCCAGTTTTCACTGCCTTTTGCTCTGTTGTCGCGAATATAGTTAAAGTAACAATAGGTGTTGCTATTACTGATCTCACCACCAGAGAACCAGTAGATGATATCGTTACTGCCACCAAACGACGCATTATCATGTGGCGCCAGCTGGTAGTCGTTATTATCTAACAAGCCTTCCCAAAGTTGACGACAAAACTCCCCTTGCAGCAGGGTACCATTGTTTCCACTTGTCTGGGTTGTCTGCCCCAGCGGGTAGCCTGTGGTGGTCGAATCGATAGTACCATCACCAAAGCAGGCGAGATCCACCACATGACCACTCGCCCCTGAAGCCGCCCAGCAGCTGTGATAGAGAGATACACCCGAGGTAAAAGCGGCAAACGCTCCCTTGGCCGCGCTGTCGTGGGCATCCTGGCCCACAGAGATAAACCTTGGCAAGGCAACCACGGCCAGTATCGACAACACGACAATCACCACCACTAACTCAATCAGGGTAAATCCGTTAACTCTACGCATCTGAATTCAAGACCTTAATAAGCATTACATAAAAAAATGCAGTAAAACGATTCTTCAAATAATTGTATTACGCCTATAGCAAAATCCCAGCCGGCAAATGTGCAAAATGCGATAGGCACATGATTTTTATTAATTAAATTGAATATTTTTAGTGAACAAACAAAAAGGCCCCAACTTACGTTGAGGCCTTTTTGTCATCAATTAATGGTACCCGAGGCCGGACTTGAACCGGCACGCTGTTACCAGCGAGGGATTTTAAATCCCTTGTGTCTACCAATTCCACCACTCGGGCAAAGTGTGTTCTACCGCATATTTGCACTAAAACATAAAGTGGAGGCGCGACCCGGAGTCGAACCGAGATCGACGGATTTGCAATCCGCAGCATAGCCATTCTGCCATCGCGCCTTAGGTTAAGATTGGAGCGACATATCGGGTTCGAACCGATGACCTATACCTTGGCAAGGTATCGCTCTACCAACTGAGCTAATGTCGCTTACTTCATCTTATTCCGCGTCAGAGTCTTAACAAGCTTTCCCCTGACTGCGGATTGGCATTCTACCGATTTACCCTCAAGTGTCAACGCCCTATTTCACCTTAATGCACTGTTTGAACACTAAGTGATCGCATTGCATTTTAATTGTTCGATTCGTCTGTGAGATCCGCCCAGGCCGCCATAATGTAGCTCACCATGGACCAAAACGTCAGGATAGCCGCCACGTAAAACAGTGCCATCGCCGTGTAAGTTAGAAACTCGTTAGGCTTCCAGATAAGGCCTATGATGGCCACCATCTGCGCCGCCGTCTTATACTTGCCTATCCAGGACACGGCAACCGCACCGCGCTTGCCGATCTCGGCCATCCATTCACGCAGTGCTGAGATCACTATCTCGCGGCCAATCATAAACAGCGCCGGCAGGGTCAGCCAGATACTCTTATATTCTGCCACCAAGAGCACCAACGCCGTGGTCACCATGATCTTGTCGGCGACAGGATCTAAGAATGCACCGAAACGGGTCGATTGCTGTAATTTTCGCGCCGCGTAGCCATCTAATGCGTCAGTCACCGCCGCCAGCCAAAATACGAAGGCAGCCGCAAAGGGTGACCAAGTGTAAGGCACATAAAAAAGAACTACAAAAACAGGTAGTAATATTAATCTAAAAAATGTGAGAGCTATCGGTACATTAAACGGCATGTGAAAACCAATTATCTAAAAGCAGCGCCAATCTTGCCTTAATTTTCTCACCCTCGCAACGCATCATGTATTGTTTGTGCCATTTCTAGGCTAATGCCCGGCACTTTAGACAATTGCGCTACGCTGGCCCCCTTAACCTGCTGTAAACCACCTAAGTATTGCAACAACGCCTTACGACGCTTAGGCCCCACCCCAGGGATAGACTCGAGCGACGAGGTATTACGGGTCTTCTGACGTTTGTTGCGGTGGCCGGTTATCGCGAAACGGTGTGACTCGTCGCGAATATGTTGGATCAGATGCAGCGCGCCGGAATCTGCCGGTAAGCTAAAGGCCACCTCGTTCTCGCCATAGATGAGGGTTTCGAGTCCAGGCTTGCGCCCCTCCCCCTTGGCGATACCGATGAGTGTCGGCGCCACATCCAGGTGAGCAAACTTTTCATTTACCACCTTCTGGGCGATCCTCAGCTGTCCCATGCCGCCGTCGATAAAGAGGATGTCGGGGATCTTGCCGTCTGCCTCTATCTTATCGAACCGGCGACCGATCGCCTGTTTCATCGCCGCGTAATCGTCCCCCGGAGTGATCCCAGAGATATTATAGCGGCGATATTCCCCCTTGCTCGGCCCTTCGCGATTAAACACCACACAGGAAGCCACAGTACTCTCCCCCATGGTATGACTGATATCGAAGCATTCCATGCGATTGATCGCCTGACTCTGCTCCAGCGCCTCCTCTAGCAACAGGAAACGCTCCTCGACGGTATTTTGGTGGGACAGACGTGTCTCTACCGCATTCTTGGCGTTAGCATCGGCGATACGCAGGAAACTCGCGCGTTCGCTGCGCACCTTGGTCTTGATCAACAGGCGTCTATTGGAGGCCTGGGCGATCGCCTCCTCCAGCTCATGAATATCTTCAAACTCGTGGCTGACCACTATCTCTCTCGGCAGGGTGCGCTGGCTGTCGACATTCAGATAAAACTGTAACATGAAGGCGCGCAGCACCTCGCTGACCTCAGTCTCGTCCGGCACGCTAGGATAATAGCTGCGACTGCCGAAGATCTTACCGTTCCGAATAAACAGCAGATGGAAACAGGCGATGCCCGAGGCGTAGTAGGCGCCAATCACATCCATGTCGCCTGAGTCGCTGGACACCTCCTGCTGCTCGGCGACGCGGCGAAGCGCACTGATCTGGTCGCGATAGCGGGCGGCATCCTCATAATTGAGGTCCATAGCCGCCTGCTCCATCTTGCCCACCAGGGTGGCGATCACCTGTTGGTCCTTGCCCCGCAGAAACAGGCTCGCCAGCTTTACCTGCTCGGCGTAATCTTCATCGCTTATCTTACCCACACAGGGGGCGCTGCAGCGGGCGATCTGGTACTGCAAACAGGGGCGGGAGCGCGCCTTATAATAAAGATCGTCACACTGACGGATAGGAAACAGCTTCTGCATCAGATGCAGGCTTTCACGCACCGCGCCGCCATTGGGATAGGGACCGAAATAGTGCCCCTTCTCCCGCTGAGGCCCACGGTGATAGGCAAGCCTTGGATGACGATGGCCGCTCAGGAAAATATAGGGATAAGACTTATCGTCTCGAAGCAGTACATTGTATCTGGGCATGTACTGTTTGATGTAATCGTTTTCCAGAATAAGCGCGTCGGTCTCGCTGGGGGTCAGAGTCACATCGATATTAGCGATGTGAGACACCAAGGCCTGAGTCTTTACATTGGGCAGATTACGTCTGAAATAGGAGCTGAGGCGCTTCTTGAGATCTTTGGCCTTGCCCACATAGATAACGACCCCCTGTGCATCGTACATGCGATAAACGCCGGCAGAGGAGGAAACGGTTTTTAAAAACTGGGTCGCATTAAAGCTATCTGTCACATCGAGGCCATAAAAGTCACGCGGGTTAACACTAGAACTGGCCGGTATCCAACATCTTGTAGCGGATCGCCAATCGGGTAAGCTCGACATCGCCGCTGATCCCAAGCTTGGCAAACAAGCGATAACGATAGCTGTTGACCGTCTTGGGGCTCAGGTTGAGCTGCTCAGAGATATCGCTGACCCGCTCGCCATTGGTGATCATCATCATGATCTGCAATTCGCGCTCAGACAAGGACTTAAACGGATTTTCTTCCGACTGGTTGAACTGACTCAGGGCCATCTGCTGAGCAATCTCCGGCGACAGATAACGCTGGCCGTGTGCCACCTGACGAATTGCCTGTATCACCTCGGGCGGCGTCGCTCCCTTGGTCAGATAACCTGAGGCGCCTGCCTGCATCACCTTGGTCGGGAAAGGATCTTCGGTATGTATGGTCAGGACAATGATCTTGGCGTGGGACTGATAGCGCAAGATCTTACGGGTCGCCTCGAGTCCGCCAATGCCAGGCATATTCATGTCCATCAGGATCACGTCAGCCTCGTTATTACGGCACCACTGCACGGCAGATTCGCCATCCCCTGCTTCGCCGACAACCTTGATACCGCGCTCATCCTCGAGGATGCGGCGGATTCCTGTTCTTACTAACTCATGGTCATCAACTAAAAATACAGAAATCAACTTCAATCTACCCTTCAGCTAATACTCGGCCCACATAGACGGCATGTCGGCAACAGATTGTAATTTATCCCAAATGGGGTAAAGAAGAAAGCGGAAATTAAGTGCAACTAAGCATATGAATTATAAGTGAACTATTTTTATCCGCCGGCAAGCTTATGGCGCAATTATAGCACTCAAGCATGAGTCTCCAGTGCCCTTCATACTAAAGCACTAGCAGAAAAAACAAAAAAGGATGCCGAGGCATCCTTTTTATCGAGTGTGTATCGCCTTACCCCAAAGACTCGGGCACGCAGACCCAGCCTTGCATCAGCACGCGCGCGCTGCGACTCATGCTGACTTTTTCGACCTGCCAGAGACCCTCTTGCTCGCTCGCCTTGGCGCCCACCTTGAGGGTGCCAGAGGGGTGACCGAAACGCACGCTCTCACGGGCCTGCCCGCCGGCCGCCTGATTGACTAAGGTGCCGGGAATCGATGCCGCCGTGCCTATGGCCACCGCCGCGGTTCCCATCATGGCATGATGCAGCTTCCCCATAGACAGCGCCCGCACGTGCAGGTCTATCTCATCTGCTGCGATCTGCTTACCGCTAGAAGAGGTATAGGCCTTAGCCGGAGCGACAAATGCAACCTTGGGCGTGTGTTGACGACCAGCAGCCTCCTCGAGAGACTGAATCAGCCCCATCTTGAGGGCGCCGTGGGCACGAATGGTTTCAAAGCGCTCAAGCGCCGCGGCATCGCCGTTGATCGCCTCTTGCAGTTCAATCCCCTCGTAGCCCAGCTGCTCCGCCTTGAGGAAGATAGTAGGGATCCCTGCATTGATAAAGGTGGCATCGAAGACAGGTTCGCCCGGCACCTCCAGCTTGTCGACCAGATTACCCGTAGGGAACATATCACCCTCGCCATCGGCCGGGTCGACAAACTCCACCAACACCTCTGCCGCCGGGAAGGTCACGCCGTCGAGTTCGAAATCCCCCAGCTCCTGCACCTCACCATCCGCCATAGGCACATGGGCGATGATGGTCTTGTTGATATTGGCCTGCCAGATCTTCACCACGGCTATGCCGTTGTCTGGGATCTTCGCGCTATCCACCAAGCCCTGGGTGATGGCAAAGGCGCCCACCGCCGCGGTCAGGTTACCGCAGTTACCGCTCCAATCGACGAAAGGCTTATCTATGGCCACCTGACCAAAGAGGTAATCCACGTCATGATCATCGCGTTGACTCTTATCCAGAATCACCGTCTTACTGGTGCTGGATGTAGCCCCGCCCATGCCATCTGTCTGCTTGCCGTAAGGATCTGGACTGCCGATCACCCGAAGCAATAAGGCATCTCGGGCCGGGCCCGGCTGCTGGGCATTTAAAGGCAGATCCTTTAACGCAAAAAAGACACCCTTGCTGGTGCCACCACGCATATAGGTTGCCGGAATTTTCATCTGTTTCATTGGCTTATCCTTTAAGAAGCGGGCAAGGCATAATCGCCCTACCCGCTATTGACTGCCCTTAGGCGTTCGCTTCGAGGAAGTCCTGCGCGAAGCGCTGCAACACACCGCCTGCCTGATAGACAAGTACCTCATCGGCGGTGTCTAAGCGACAGGTCACAGGCACCTCGACACGCTCACCGTTTTGACGGATGATCACCAGCGTCAGATCTGCCCTAGGTGTCGGCGAGCCAATCACATCGAAGGTTTCACTACCGTCTATGCCATAGGTGTGACGGTTTTCACCGGCCTTGAACTCCAGCGGCAGTACGCCCATACCGACCAGGTTGGTACGGTGAATACGCTCGAAGCCTTCGGCGACAATCGCCTCAACCCCAGCCAGTCTCACCCCTTTGGCCGCCCAGTCGCGGGACGAACCCTGACCATAGTCGGCGCCGGCGATGATGATCAGCGGCTGCTTACGATCCATATAGGTCTCGATCGCCTCCCACATACGCATCACCTCACCTTCTGGCTCGAGGCGAGTCAGTGAGCCTTGCTTAACTTCACCGTCCACCAGCGCCATCTCGTTGATCAGCTTAGGGTTAGCAAAGGTCGCGCGCTGGGCCGTCAGGTGATCGCCCCTATGAGTAGCGTAAGAGTTAAAGTCCACCTCGGGCAGACCCATCTTCGCCAGGTATTCGCCGGCGGCGCTGGTGGCCAAGATGGCGTTTGAAGGCGAGAGGTGATCTGTGGTGATGTTATCCCCAAGGACCGCCAGCGGACGCATGTCCTTTAGAGTACGCTCACCGGCAAGCGCGCCTTCCCAGTAGGGAGGACGACGGATATAGGTACTCAGTGGACGCCAGTCATACAGAGGGTTCACATCCTCTCCATAGTCCACCGCCAGGTCGAACATTGGGGTGTAGATATCCCTAAACTGCTGCGGCTTAACGCTCGCCTTGACGATGGCATCGATCTCTTCATCGCTCGGCCAGATATCCTTGAGGCGAATTGGCTCGCCCTTGTCATCATGACCTAAGATATCTTTCTCGATGTCGAATCTGATGGTACCCGCGATGGCATAGGCCACCACCAATGGCGGCGATGCCAGAAACGCCTGCTTGGCATAGGGGTGGATACGACCGTCGAAGTTACGGTTGCCCGACAATACCGCCGTGGCGTACAAGTCTCTGTCGATCACCTCTTGCTGGATCACAGGGTCTAGCGCCCCGCTCATGCCGTTACAGGTGGTGCAGGCAAAACCTACTATGCCAAAGCCCAGTTGCTCAAGCTCAGGCAGAAGCCCCGCATCTTTCAAGTAAAGCTCGGCCACCTTAGAGCCTGGCGCGAAAGAGGTTTTCACCCAGGGCTTACGCACTAAGCCAAGCTCATTGGCCTTCTTGGCGAGCAAGCCCGCTGCTATTACGTTTCTTGGGTTACTTGTGTTGGTACAGCTGGTGATGGCGGCGATGATCACTGCGCCATCTGGCATCAGCTTCTCGTCCTGCTCGACCACACCGGCGATGCCTTGGCTGGCCAGCTCGCTGGTCGCCACACGGCGATGGGGGTTAGAAGGACCGGCGATGTTACGCACGACGCTCGAGAGATCGAAGGTCAGCACCCTTTCATACTCGGCATCTTTAAGGCTATCGGCCCACAGACCCGTAGTCTTGGCATAGTTTTCCACCAGCTTGACCTGCTCGCTGTCACGACCCGTGATGGTGAGATAGTCGATGGTCTGCTGGTCGATATAGAACATGCCCGCCGAGGCGCCAAATTCAGGCGTCATGTTGGAGATGGTGGCGCGATCCCCAAGGGTGAGATCCGCAGCCCCTTCACCGAAGAACTCAAGATAGGCCGAAACCACCTTCTCTTGGCGTAAAAACTCCGTCAGTGCCAGCACGATATCCGTGGCCGTGATGCCGCTCTGACGTTTACCCGTCAGCTCGACACCGACGATGTCAGGCAGACGCATATATGATGGGCGACCCAGCATGACGTTCTCGGCTTCGAGACCGCCCACGCCTATGGCGATAACCCCAAGGGCATCCACGTGAGGCGTATGGCTGTCGGTACCCACAAGCGTATCGGGGAAGGCCACGCCGTCACGGGCCTGGATCACCGGCGACATCTTCTCTAGGTTGATCTGGTGCATGATGCCGTTGCCGGGCTGGATCACATCGACATTCTTAAAGGCCGTCTTGGTCCAGTTGATGAAGTGGAATCTGTCTTCGTTGCGACGATCTTCAATCGCACGGTTCTTCTCAAAGGCATCTTTTTCAAAGCCCGCATGTTCAACCGCCAGCGAGTGATCCACGATCAGCTGAGTCGGCACCACAGGGTTAACCTTTGAGGGATCCCCGCCCTTCTCGGCGATGGCATCACGCAGACCTGCCAAATCAACCAGAGCCGTCTGGCCGAGAATATCGTGGCACACGACGCGCGCCGGATACCAAGGGAAGTCGAGATCACGCTTCCGATCGATGAGCTGACTCAGGGCGTCGTTAAGCAGTTCGGGCTCGCAGCGTCTTACCAGGTTTTCTGCCAGCACCTTAGCGGTATAGGGCAGTTTGTCATAGGCGCCTGCGCTTAAGGCCTCGACGGCGGCGCGGGTATCAAAGTAATCGAGCGCGCTGCCGGGAAGCGGTTTACGATGTAAAGAGTTCATAAAATCATCCAAACGATTTAAGAGTTGAAGCAAGCAAACCAAAACAGCCCCTGAGCCTTGAAAGGCAGAGGGGCTGGTATCTAGGCTTATCTTTCGCTGATTGGCACCACTTTACGCGGCGCAGAGCCGATATAGTCCGCACTCGGTCTGATGATGCGGTTGTTGGCGCGCTGCTCCATCACGTGGGCTGCCCAGCCGGTCAGGCGCGAGCAGACGAAGATAGGGGTAAACAACTTAGTTGGGATCCCCATGAAGTGATAGGCTGACGCATGGAAGAAGTCGGCGTTACAGAACAGCTTCTTGGTGTCCCACATATACTCCTCACAGGCTACTGAGATATCGTAGAGTGAGGTGTCGCCAAACTCTTTAGCCAGCTTCTCAGACCAGGCCTTGATGATCACGTTGCGCGGATCCGACTCACGGTAGATGGCGTGACCAAAGCCCATGATCTTCTCTTTACGCTCCAGCATGCCAGCCATCTGCACCTTGGCATCTTCTGGCGAGCTGAACTTTTGGATCATCTCCATCGCCGCCTCATTGGCACCGCCATGCAGCGGGCCGCGCAGCGAACCGATAGCACCAGTGATACAAGAGAACATGTCAGACAGAGTCGATGCACAGACGCGCGCGGTGAAGGTCGAGGCGTTGAATTCATGCTCTGCATAGAGGATCAGCGACACGTCCATCACGCGGCGATGTTGATCCGATGGCGTCTTGCCGTTGAGCAGCTTAAGGAAGTGGCCACCTAGAGAGTCTTCGTCGGTCACGCAATCGATCTCGACGCCGTCATGGCTGAAACGGTACCAGTAGCACATGATGGCAGGAAACGCCGCAAGCAGACGGTTGGCCGCCTTGTTTTGCTGGCTGAAATCTGTCTCTGGCTCAAGGTTACCCAGGAAAGAGCAGCCGGTACGCATCACATCCATAGGATGGGCATCGGCCGGGATGCGCTGCAGCACCTCTTTGAGGGTCTGCGGCAGGTCGCGCATCGACATCAGCTCGCTCTTGTAGGCATCCAGCTGCGCCGCATTGGGCAACTCACCATTAAATAAAAGATAAGCCACCTCTTCAAAGGTGGCGTTATCGGCCAGATCCGACACATCGTAACCACAATAGGTTAAACCTGAGCCTGATTTGCCCACTGTACATAACGCCGTTTCGCCTGCACTCTGTCCACGTAGTCCGGCGCCGCCTAATTTTTTATCTACCATAACGTCTTCCTATTATATTTTTGTCTGTCCCTAGTACTGCATCATCTAGGTTGTAGGGGGTATGCTGTCAATCTGGCCCGCCCTGGACGGGCCATGCTGTGTTACTTGTTCTTACCTTCAGCAAACAGGCTGTCGAGCTTCTGCTCGTAGGCGTGATAACCGAGATAGTCATAAAGCTCCATGCGAGTCTGCATGGTATCGATTACGGCCTTCTGGTCGCCGTCGCGCAAAATAGTTTGATATACATTCTCTGCCGCCTTGTTCATGGCTCTGAAGGCGCTCAATGGATAGAGCACCATGGCCGCGCCCCACTGACCTAACTGCTCGCGATTCCACAACTCCGTCTGACCAAACTCAGTGATATTAGCCAGAATAGGCACATCTAGGGCTTCGGCGAATGCACGATAATGCTCTTCAGTTTTTACCGCCTCGGCGAAGATGCCGTCGGCACCAGCAGCCACATAGGCCTTGGCACGTTCGATGGCCGCTTCCAATCCTTCCTGAGCGAAGGCATCGGTACGGGCCATGATGAAGAAATCGGGGTCTGTGCGCGCATCGACCGCCGCCTTGATACGATCCACCATCTCCTCAACAGAGACGATTTCCTTGTTAGGACGGTGACCACAACGCTTCTGAGCGACCTGGTCTTCCATGTGAACGGCCGCGGCACCCGCCTTTTCCATGTCTTTGATGGTCTTGGCGATGTTAAATGCCCCGCCCCAACCTGTGTCGATGTCCACCAGCAGCGGCAGATCGCAGGCAGAGGTGATGCGCTGCACGTCGACGATCACATCGTTTAGGGAGGTCATCCCCAGATCCGGCAGACCATAAGAGGCGTTGGCTACCCCGCCACCAGAGAGATAGATCGCCTTGTGACCGATCTGCTTGGCCATCATGGCCGTGTAGGCATTAATGGTACCGACAATCTGCAATGGCTTGTTGTCGGCCAAGGCCTGACGGAATTTCTTTCCTGCGCTCATGCTCGCTTCCTCTTATGACTGAATTGATGAGAGTTTGTTTCTGATGTTGTTTCTTGAATAGGTGATATGTCTGCGCATCAGCATCTCGGCCAGCTCCTGATCGCGATTGGCGATGGCCTGCACTATATGCCTGTGTTCGTCATAGGCTGTGGTGACTCTAGGCCCCGCCATGCCAAGCTGAACGCGGTACATACGCACCAGATGATAGATGCCGTCGAACAACATAGAGATAAGATGCTTATTCTTGCTGCCCAATATGATGCGGTAATGAAAGTCCACATCGCCGGCCTCTTGGTAATAGGATTCACCCTGTTTGACGTCTTGAAAATGGCTGACCAGCAGGGCTTCGAGCTCCGCTACCTCTTCATCGCTCATGTTCTTCGCCGCCAGTCGCGCGGCCATACCTTCGAGGGACTCGCGGATCTCATACAGGGCCAGCAGCCCCTCTTCACTGAGCGCCACCACTCTGGCGCCCACGTTGGCCCGACGCTCGACGATATGACAAGACTCGAGACGATTGATCGCCTCGCGGATCACGGCGCGGCTAACCCCATAAGTTGTCGACAATTCTGTCTCACTTAACTTAGCACCCGCAGCAATTACCCCTTCGACAATGTCTTGCCTGAGTTGATAAAAGGTTTTATCTGCCGTTGTCACGGGGGTTTGGCTATATCGAGTCATGATGAATGTGATCGCCGTCAAACAATTAGTTGTCGACAATATAGCCGCCAAATTCACTTTTCTCAAGCTAAACACCGAAAATTGTCGACAAAAAGGCTGGTTTTTCGACTAAAGTCGTAACGAACTCGATACAAAGCAGGACAGAAAACGACCCGAAATCAGGTCATTAAACCGTCATCTAGATTTAAACCGTGCAAGCTAATCGCCCCGCCACATCGACTCGCACGCGCGCTTGAGAATGGGTATTGACTAACGACAGCCTCCAAGTAAACCCTCTGAGATTGTCGACAAATCACTACAACCAAGTGAATCCTTAAGATTCTATACTCGAAACAAAGATCGAGCCTTGGCTAATCTGTGCTAACATCACCCCATGTCTCAATAATTCACCCCAGAAATGATCGCACATTCCATCGACGCCGCCGCTTTATCGCCCCAATTTAACTTACCCCAAGTCGACCAACTTAAGCCTAACTTGCACAGTCGACTCCTTGGCCAGGAACGCACACTTGATGCCTTCAACCTATTAGCCAAGGCCTGCGGTCAGCATATGTATCTGGCCGATCAGAGTGGTATCGATAGACTCGCCCTCATTTCAGCCCTGGTCGACTATCAGGGACACAGAGCGACCCACTATCTTAACCGTTTGGCACCAGATGCCAGTCTGGCATGGCAGACCGAGGCGGGTGATGAGTGCCTATGCAGCGCGAGTAAACCCTATCGCTATCTGAGCGGCGCCATTAGACGCAGGGATCTCATAGGTCATCTCGATGCCCACAATCCTAATGTCTATCATCCGGGCGCCATGGCCGACTGTGATTACCTGTTTATCTGCGCCGAATCGCTGTGGAAACGCGAAGCCCTGTGGGAATTGGTAATGGAAGCCGCCCATCGCGGCGAATATCAGCTGCACTCTGGCTGGCCGACAATCCCCCTGCACAGCAAGATCATCCTGGTAGGCAGTAGCACCTTATATAGCGTCAGTTACCTGGAAGAGCGTAACTTTCCTGCGGCCTTTCCCCTGCTCGGTGAGTTAGTGGATGAAATAGATCTTAATGAATTTAGCGAACTCGACTATGGCAACTATCTAGTCGAACTGGCAGAAGCCAACCAGCTCACGCTGGAACAGTCAGCGCTGGCGCCTTTGTTTAATTACAGTGCCCGCTTGGCAGAGCATCAGCGCCACCTGAGCCTTGAGACGCTGGGGATCAGTCAGCTCATGGTACAGGCTGCCCTCTACGGCAAGAGCAAGCAACTTAACGGCGAGAACATCGCCCTCGCCCTCGCCCGCCATCAGACGCGCCACAACGCTTCTCAGAGCCTGTCAGCCCAGAGCTTCGATGACAACTTCATCAACCTGCCGACCCAAGGTGCCATGATAGGCCAGATCAACGGACTGACCGTATTGGATGCCGCCGAATACACCTATGGTGAGCCGGCGCGGATCACTGCCGCCGTGCACTATGGCGACGGCGAGGTGGCCGATATCGAACGTAAATCAGAACTTGGCGGCAACATACACGCCAAGGGCCTGATGATCCTCACCTCTTGCCTCTACCGTATCTTCGGTAAGGATGCGCCGCTGCATCTTAATGCCAACATAGTATTCGAACAGTCATACCAGGAGATCGATGGCGACAGCGCGTCACTGGCAGAGTACTGCGCCCTGATGTCGGCCATTGCCGAGCAGCCAATAGAGCAAGGTATCGCCGCCACCGGCGCCATAGATCAGTTTGGCCAGGTACAGGCCATTGGCGGTGTTAACGAGAAGATCGAAGGCTTCTTCGACCTGTGTCAACGTAGAGGACTCACGGGCACCCAGGGGGTGATCATCCCAGCCTCTAACGTGCAGCAACTCAACCTGGCTCCAGCCGTGATAGCCGCCGTCAAGGCAAAAGAGTTTCACCTGTACCAGGTCGAGCATACAGATCAAGCAGTAGCCATCTTGATGAACAAACCCGCAGGCAGCCGAGATGATAATGGGCAGTTCCCCGAGGAAAGCCTATATGGCATGGTACAGGCGCGATTAGAAGGACTCGCCGGTTATCCCGATGAAGAGCGATCTTTTTTTGCCAACTTGCTCCATAAACTGAAACTTTCTAGCTGATCGGAGTTGTTTGGCGTACACGTGTTAGCTAACCTTGGCGACTCAAATTGCTAGAGTGAAGTTAACAATGAATAAAGCAAACAGTTTCAGTAAAGAAGAATTAGTCGCCTGCGGGCACGGTAACCTATTTGGCGCCAACTCGCCTCGCCTACCTATCGACAACATGTTGATGATAGACCGCATCACTAAGATCAACGATGACGGCGGTGAGTTTGGTAAGGGTGAAATTGTTGCTGAGCTGGATATCGATCCATCACTCTGGTTCTTCGGCTGTCACTTCGAGACAGATCCCGTGATGCCTGGTTGTCTGGGCCTAGACGCCATGTGGCAGCTGGTCGGTTTCTTCCTCGGCTGGGAAGGCGCCGAAGGTAAGGGCCGCGCACTGGGCGTTGGTGAAGTGAAGTTTACCGGCCAGGTGCTACCCGATGCGAAGAAGGTTACCTACAAGCTGACCATTAAGCGTAAGGTCTACAGAAAGCTGGTGATGGGTATTGCCGATGCGGTAATGGAAGTCGATGGACGTGAGATCTATTCGGCGACGGATTTAAAAGTCGGTATCTTTACCGATACCTCAAGCTTCTAAGCGATTTGCGATAGCTCATTGACGAAAATGCCCTCTAAACAGAGGGCAAACAGCTAAATCACTTGTTGAACAGGCCGCTGAGACGGCCATCGACGCCTTCGCGCCACCCTCCGAGCCAGTGTGATTTAGAGTCTAAAGTAGAATAAGGACAGTTATCCTTCGAGCGGCCACCTATCCCGGCCTGGAATCCCTTTGAAAAAGCTCTATCGAGACGATCTCTTTTTTGTCTTTTCATGCAAGCATCCTCTGTTCTCAAATCCTAAAGGCCGAAGCCTCATCCATAGAAATAGAACTTTTTCATCACGAGATCAATCAAAAATTCGCCTTTCGATAGGGTTATTTTTTAAACGCATGAGTTCCTTATTAATAAAAAATCGGGGCATTCGCCCCGATTTTTAGTTCGATAAGTTCTAACAACCCTTAGGCCTGAACACGACGTCTCAACCAAACCAATGGCAGCAGCAACAACCAGGCAAAACTGGCGGCGCCTTTACGCTCATATTTACCATTACCCGAGTTATCTGTCTCTTCAACTTCACAGGCCGTACCCGATGTGGTCGGCTTTAGCACCACCATACGTGGCAGATAGGCGGTTACCGGCTGACCATTGGCATTGAGTGAGAATAATGGCTTACCGTTCTCACCAATTATTAGATTACCCTTCTCATCATACTGATAAGAAGGCTTACGAATGAAGGCTGTGCCCACTATGGTGCCATCATCGTTAATGCTGTTGGCTTCTACGATGCGGATCTCGCTATCATAGTAAAGGGTCTTGCCATCACCATCGACCACCTCGACCTGGTTACGGGTCCACTTGCCGGCATCGTCTTTAACATAACCCTTAGACTCACACACAAGGAGATCGTCGATAACGTTAAACTCGTCACTCGCCTTGTCATACAGGAAGGCACCCTTCATACGTGGCTTCTCTTTCTCGCTGGTAACCTCGACGAAACCTACGACCTGATCTTTGTTGTTGATATCACGTGGACGCGAGCTGCGATCAGACATCACCTCATAAAAATCATTCGGCGTCACGAAGGTTGGATCTTCGGCGTTGGTGTCCAGATAGAAGAACTTGTCACGCAGGTAGCCTTCGATGTAGCGGCGGTAGCTGCCCACCAGAATGCCATTGTCGTTGATGTCATAGGCAACAGATGACAGCTGATCGTTAGTCATCTTCACCCAGTGATATTGGTAATCACCTTGAGCATCTTTCTTCCAATAGGCGGCATCGAACGCCAGCTTATCCTTGTTATCGTTACGATATACATGAGAGCGACCAGCAATCACACCCTCACTGTTCAAACCAATCCCCTGAGCGGTGAACACACTGTCTGAAGTCGACTCAAGTCCCAGCGGTAACTCGGTCGGCGTCACGTCCGTACCATCGAACTGCCACACAAAGGCGCGTGTCTGATAAAGAATACGGCGCGCATTGTTGCTATCTGGATATTGATCCCTCTGCACACAGACATCGATTGGATAGGTCTCACCGCTGATACAGTTATCGACACGGGTTTGACTCGTCTTGGCCAGTTCTGTGGTCGCATAGCCTGTGATCAGGTTATTGTCGTTGATGGCCGCCGCCACAGAAACCCCGCCCACAACTACATCCGTATCGTCTTTGCTATAAACGGTATAGGGTGGTACCAGGGCGATATCTGTCCCTTCTGCAGTCTTGAGGAAGCCACGCTCCTCAAATTCACGGTAGTACCAATATTCCTGATCTTGGTTACTGTCGTTGCGCTCGCCAGTAAACTCGGTTTTCTGCTCAGGCGCGGTATAGCTACCTACCTTGATCCCATTATTGTTAATGCCATAGTAATAGGCATTGATCGAGTTAATGGTCTCCGGCTGGTCTTCATCGGTATCTTTCGGATGAGTAGTGCCGAAAACCGAATCGAAGGTTGGGATCCAGCTGCCGCTTGCACCATTGCCATCGGCGGAAAAGGTAAAGTTATTAGCAATGATGGGCGCGTTAATTGAGTAAGACACTAGTTGCTCAGGCGGAATACCATCTTCGATATCGATGGCACCACCAGTCTCGTCGTCAACCTCTAGCTTCTTCTTACCCTTAGAGATCCCCACCATCTTATCTTGCTGATTAACAAACATGCCGTAGCCGTTGATGGTCGACTCTAAGGTACCATTAAGATCATAGTCTTGAATATTCTGGATCTCATAGACAGGTGCAGCGTGAGCCGTCTGCAGCGCGGTGATCACTCCGGCGGCGACTAAAGAGATGGCTCTATCAAACTTCAACTTCATGTACTTTTCCTATTATTCTATCGTCTATTTGAGGGCTTCTAGCTCTTCCCAACGTCCGAAACACACTTCTAATTCCTGTTCCAGCTCTGCCAATTCATTTAATCGGCTACTGACCAGGTCTTGTGCTTGAGTATAAAAATCGGGCTCATTGATAACGGCCTGCAAGCTTTCGATCTCAGCTTCGAGTTGCTCCATCTTAGCAGGCAAGGCATCGAGTTCTCTCTGTAATTTATAAGAAAGTTTCTTCTCTGCTTTAGCGGCCGCCTTGGTTTCGCGCTTAACCGGTTCGGCAACCTTGGGTTGGACAGCGTCCTTGGCAACTGGTTCCTCAGAATAAAATTTTGCCCCCTGTGACACGGCATCTTGGTAGCCGCCAACATATTCGCTCCAGCCGCCGTTACCGGTAAACCACCAGGAGCTGGTAACCGTGTTGTCGATAAAGGCACGATCGTGACTCACCAATAACAAGGTGCCTTGATAATCGGTCAACAGCGACTCTAGCAACTCTAAGGTCTCGATATCAAGATCGTTTGTCGGTTCATCGAGAATGATCAGGTTTGCTGGCCTTAGCAGCAGACGCGCCAACAGTAATCGATTCTTCTCCCCACCGGAAAGTGCCTTCACCGGCGTGCGGGCGCGCATGGGTGAAAACAGAAAGTCCTGCAGGTAGCTTAAGATATGCCTGTCCTGACCATTGATGGTCACCGTCTTCTTGCCTTCACCTACGTTGTCTTCAACGGTTTTTTCCGGATCAAGCGCCTCACGGTATTGGTCAAAATAGGCCACTTCTAACTTAGTGCCCACTTTCACCTCGCCGGACTGAGGCGTAAGCTGACCAATCAACAGCTTGATCAGGGTCGACTTACCACAGCCGTTAGGGCCAATGAGGGCGATACGGTCGCCGCGCATCACAGAGGTGGTAAAATTCTTCACCAGGTTCTTATCTGGCAGGTTGTAGTTGAGATCTTTGATATCAAATACCAGCTTACCCGAGCGCTCGGTATCGGCCACGGCCATCTTAGCGCCGCCCTGACGATTGATACGTTCCATACGCTCCATACGCAGCGCTTTAAGCGCGCGCACGCGGCCTTCGTTACGGGTACGGCGCGCCTTGATCCCTTGGCGGATCCAGGCTTCCTCTTCGGCCAGCTTCTTATCGAACTGAGCGTTCTTCTCCTCTTCAACCCTGAGCCATTCTGCCTTGCCATCGAGGTAGGTCTGATAATCGCCGGGCCAGGAGGTCACCACACCTCGGTCGAGATCCACGATACGGGTCGCCATGCGCTGAATGAAGCCACGGTCGTGACTGATAAAGACGATGGCGCCGCGATAATTAAGCAGAAACTCTTCCAGCCATTCGATAGTGTCGATATCCAGATGGTTGGTCGGCTCGTCGAGCAGCAGCAGATCCGGCTCGCTCACTAAGGCGCGCGCCAGGGCCACCTTACGCTGCCAGCCGCCAGACAGACTAGCCAGGCTCGCATCTGCGTCCAATCCCAGCAACTCACAGGTCTGATTGATGCGGGTATCAAGCTGCCAGCCGTTGAGATGATCGAGATCCGATTGAAGACGTTCCATCTGCTTGAGCAGGCGCTCCATCTCCTGGGCGTCAACGAGGGCAACATCGTGAGACAGCTGATGATAACGCTCGAGCTTCTCGCCCACCTCCTGCAAACCCGCCGAGATATAGGCGTAAACCGTGCCCTGCTCAGCCTTAGGTGGGTCCTGTTGCAGTCTGCTAACCTTAACGTCGGTCGCAATGTTAAACTCGCCATCGTCAAGTAACACCTCACCGCCAATCACCTTCATCAGGCTCGATTTACCGGCGCCGTTACGGCCCACGATACAGACGCGCTCGCCCGGCTCTATGGTAAAGTCGGCGTTTTGCAATAAGGGGGTGTAGCCATAGGCCAATGAGCCGTTATTAATACGAACCAGACTCAATTTATGCTCCTGTAAATTGTTGCAACTGCTCGCTGTCGAAAGGCCAGCCTAACTCGGCGTCATCGGCCCTACGCAGCAGTACTGGGATACGCACGCCATAGCGCTGCGCCAGTTGCTCGTCATCGCAGATATCCTGCAAGACAAAATCGATGTTCAGCGCAGTGATAAGCGCCTGGGCCTGCTCACACAGGTGGCAGGCATCGGTATGAAAAAGAATATAGCCGCTGGTCTTAGGCATGCTGAATCAACCAGGTGTTATGAATATGCGGATTACGCTTGTAATCCAGAGGTAACGTCTGCTTATCCAGGTTAGTGATCGACAAACCAAGGGCACTGAGTGCCTCGGTATCCATCTTAAATTTGCGCTTGTTGTTGGAGAACAGTATCTCCCCGCCCGGACGCAGCAGCTTCACCAGCGCGCTCAACAACTTGACGTGGTCGCGCTGCACATCGAAAGAATCTTCCATGCGCTTGGAGTTAGAAAAGGTCGGTGGATCGATGAAGATCAGATCATACTGTTGGTCACAATCATCTATCCACTGCAGGCAATCGCCCTGAATAAACTGATACTGCTTGCCTTGAAGGCCATTCAACTCGAAGTTGTCCTGCGCCCAGTTGAGATAAGTGTTAGACATATCGACTGTGGTCACCGACTTAGCACCACCCAGGGCGGCGTGCACCGAGGCGCTGCCGGTATAGGCAAACAGGTTAAGCACGTCTCTGTCTTTCGACTTCTCGCCCACTAATTTGCGGGTCAGTCTGTGATCTAAGAAGAGACCTGTATCCAGGTAGTCTTTCAAGTTGAGCTTAAACTTGGCGCCGTACTCAGTGGTGACCAGCTCGAGCTTAGTGGCATCCAGTTTCTGGTATTGGTTGGTACCCTTCTGACGCTCACGGGTCTTGAGAATAATCTTATCGGGGTCGACACCGATGGCCTGCGGCAGTACCAGTAAGACATCGGTCAGGCGACGCTTAGTCACCGCCTCGGGAATCGACTTAGGCGCCGAATACTCCTGGATCACCACATGATCCAGATAGATATCTACCGCCACATTGTACTCGGGAATATCGGCGTCATAGAGGCGATAGCTGTCTATCCCCTCGCGCTGAGCCCATTTGCTCAGCTGCTTATGATTCTTCTTGATACGATTGCTAAAGGCCGTGGCGACCTCGCTCACCTCACCGCCCTGGCTCAGCACCTGGCTAGGGTCAAGGCGACGGGTGCTGTTGGCATGCAGCGTATAGAGGTTAAAGGCACACTCGAGCGCGCCATTATACATCTTCATCTGCTTGTCGGCTTTCAGCTTAAGAGCTGAGAGGAGTTCGATGTCGCTGTTGAGCACGGCCACCTGCCAGCCGCCAAATTCGGCCTTGAGCTTGTCACCCAGTTGATAGTAGAGCTGTAACAGCGAGGTGACATTGCCCAGACGCTCACCATAAGGCGGGTTGGTGATCAGGTAGCCCTGCTCCACCGGCGGCGTCACATTGAGGGCGTTAGATACCGAAAACTCGATAAGCTCGGCAACACCAGCGTTTTGCGCGTTACGCTTTGCCAAAGCGACCAGACGCGAATCGATATCCGATCCATAAAACTTGATCTCACAGCGCTTGGTGCCGATAGAAGCGCGAGCCTTGGCCTCAGCGAGCAGCTCCTGCCAGTCGGCCTCTTGATGGCGTAGCCAGTGCTCGAAACCGAAACGGCGACGCTGCAACGCTGGGGCGATATCACAGGCCATCATGGCCGCCTCAATTAAAATGGTGCCACTACCGCAGAAAGGGTCTAGCAGATCTTTAGGCGCTTGTTGCCAGCCGCTACGCACCAGCATGTTTGCCGCCAGATTTTCTTTTAGCGGTGCCTCCCCCGTGGTGGAGCGATAACCGCGCTGGTGCAGTGCAGGTCCGGAGAAGTTAATCCCCAGGGTAATTTGGCCACGGCGATAATGGGCATCTATCTTAAAGTCGGCATCGACACGGGCCACATCAGGACGTGGACAGCCATCGTCACGAAAACGGTCGACGACCGCATCTTTTATCTTAAGCGCGCCAAACTGTGAGTTCTTAATAAAGCCACCCACACCATGAAAATCTATGCTGAAGCTGCTCTTATTGGAGAAATGGGTCTGCCAATCGATGCAGTAGGCCGCATTATAGAGCTGCTCGGGATTCTCACAGGGCCCCTTATAGATCACCAGAATGATACGGCTGGCGAGTCGCGACCATAGGGTTATACGGTAAGCCAGATTAAGGGGCGCAGAGAAATAGACGCCGGCAACGCTTTCCTTTATCTCGGCGGCGCCAAGCTCTGCCAGTTCCAACGACAGGGCGTACTCATAGCCTCTTGGGGCTGCGGCAAAAAAATTCAACATGGATAGATAGACACACTTCAAAAATCAATCCGTCATTATACCTTGTCCTCAGATTAAATGATAAAAAGTTCTGCCAAATGAAGGTTTAAAATTTCCCGGCTTGATCGATAAGCCAGCACATTGACGGATTAATAAACGCTTGACGCGAAATTCGTAATCGTTACTTGCATTGGCTCCGCCATGTCGATATAGTTCGCCCCGCTTTGACGCACTGAGTACTACACAGCAACTGAGCTGTTGGCGCAACAGGGGTTAGAGTAAACATCCGGACGCGGGATGGAGCAGCTTGGTAGCTCGTCGGGCTCATAACCCGAAGGTCGTCGGTTCAAATCCGGCTCCCGCAACCAATTTCTTTCGTAGCAAGAATCAAAACAACTACAGCGTATCTCACGGACGCGGGATGGAGCAGCTTGGTAGCTCGTCGGGCTCATAACCCGAAGGTCGTCGGTTCAAATCCGGCTCCCGCAACCAATTTCTTTCGTAGCAAGAATCAAAACAACTACAGCGTATCTCACGGACGCGGGATGGAGCAGCTTGGTAGCTCGTCGGGCTCATAACCCGAAGGTCGTCGGTTCAAATCCGGCTCCCGCAACCAATTTCTTTCGTAGCAAGAATCAAAACAACTACAGCGTATCTCACGGACGCGGGATGGAGCAGTTTGGTAGCTCGTCGGGCTCATAACCCGAAGGTCGTCGGTTCAAATCCGGCTCCCGCAACCAATTTCTTATGTAAAAACTCTCCATTATCATTAGCTCCCTAACCAAGAGAAAAGCGTAGCTCGCCTGGCTCAACTCACGCTATTAGCTTCGAAAGTCGTCGACGGTGTGCCGCCCAGTTCAAATCCGGCTCCCGCAACCAATTTCAGATTTAACCCCCTTTATATATACTCAAGCGTAGCTCGCTTGGTTCAACTCGCGATATGAGCTTCGAAGGTCGTCGCCGGTATGCCGCCCAGTTAAAATCCGGCTCCCGCAACTAATTTCTTACGTAAACAATTCCCCTCTTTCCTAACTTAATCAATGCAGAAAAGAGTTTGGCTACTTGTCAGATTCAACTCTCTACACAATCAGTAATCACAGTGATCAGCATTCAATAATCAACATAGACCTCTGACCTACTTCACCATGCTTTAAAGAAACCTTTATCAAAATCCAAGCCAGTAAACTCGCTACAGTTGTAATTATTCCCATATTCACAAGCCTTAATATGACTCTCCTTTGGACCTCTACCCAATGCGCCAATCTAAAGGCGTGATCATAAGATAGACAGCAAAGCATTATTGTCTGGCAAGTTTTCGTTTTCTCTATTGTGTTGCGCAGATGAATACAATCAAGAGTGCCTATTTAATGAGCACTTACCAGCTTAATCAAAGACGGGAAATCAAAGAAGAAAAAGAAAGAAGAAAAATAAAGAAAAAGAGATGAGAAAACACTATGGATCGAAAAAATGATTTAGATTCGATCATCGCAATAAAATAAATAGATCAAACAGCGGGCATAAAAATGGGGAGCGGTCGCTCCCCATCCAATTAATCTATTCTCGCTTTTAGCGTTATTAAGCCGCGGCTATCTGACGATTGGCCTTTAGCGGATGCAATCTATCGTTCATCACCTTAATGCAATCGAATTGGCGCATCGCCTTACTGTCGCTCAAATGCAATTCAGGCGATAACAACATAACCAAGGATGCCTGAATGTTAGACTCGACCACCAGTACCTGCACCACCTCACCTTGGCATTTCAACTGGAACACCTTGCCCAGTTCACTGTATACACAGACGGCAGATGTTTCAAAAAACCACGACTTAGGCATCTGAGGTTTTAATAGAAAATGGGCCGCCGTGGCATTAAGCGCCAGCTGTACCCTTACTGCGTCGGCTATATTTAATGACTTACCGATACGCTCAATAAACTCTATATAGAATTTGGCGTGCTCGACATTAAATTCCGTGGTGGCCAGGGCATCAGGAATAAGTGCTTTCGTTTTATAGGGAGTCAGAAATTCCATATCCGAACCTAACGAAACGCTTAAAACCCCATACGAATCGTTATATATCCATTGCCAATCCCTTTGTGGCATTAATAACATAACGTGTACCTATATACTTTAATACAGCTCGATAATAGATGATATTTCATCCAATATCAAAAAAAATATTATAAATATGATATAGATTACAACACGTTATCACGATCAAACGCGATCTAAATAAGATCGCGCGATCGTTTTAAGATCTAAAATAAGATCTTATTTACTTTTTACGCGATAAGCATCGACGATCTCTTTAATTAATTCTGGTCCGCGATAAATAAAACCAGAATAAATTTGTACCATGGTTGCACCCGCATCGAGTTTATCGAGCGCATCGGCAGCACTGTTAATACCACCAACCCCTATGATGGGCACCTGACCTTTCAGGCAATCAGCTAATTGCTTTATCACTTTTGTTGACAATGAATTCAATGGCTTACCGCTTAAGCCACCGGCTTCGTTGGAATTCACCAAGCCGCTGACACCGTCGCGAGTCAGCGTGGTGTTGGTGGCGATAGCACCATCGAACTCGTTACGAATGAGCGACTCGGCAATCTTCTCAATCTCGTCTGGCTCAAGATCCGGCGCAATTTTCAGTGCGATCGGCACATACTTTCCATGACGCTCGGCAAGATCTTTTTGCTTAGCTTTTAGTGATCCCAAGAGATCATCAAGCAGATCGCCATACTGCAAACTACGCAGGCCTGGTGTGTTTGGCGATGAGATATTGACCGCAATATAGGCTGCATAGGGATAAACCTTCTCCATACAGATGAGGTAATCCTCTTTGCCCTGCTCTACCGGCGTATCCTTGTTCTTACCGATATTCACCCCAACCATGGCACCAGACTTAGCAGCCTTCAGGTTAGCGACCAGATTATCGACACCCTTATTGTTAAAACCCATGCGATTGATAATCGCCTTGGCCGGCTTTAAACGAAACAGGCGCGGCTGATCATTACCAGGCTGTGGACGTGGCGTTACCGTACCCACTTCCACATGGCCAAATCCCATGGCGTGGAACGCATCGATACATTCACCATCCTTGTCCATACCGGCAGCTAAGCCGACAGGATTTGGAAAGGTCAATCCCATAAACTCGACAGGGGCCGCTTGCAGCTTCTGTGCATAAAAGCAGTTTAATGGCGAATTCGCAGTTGATTTCAGACTGCCTATAGCAAGGTTATGGGCCTTCTCTGGATCCATCTGAAACATCACTTTCTGTGCGATTTTGTAAAACATGCATTCTCCTAGACCGAAAAAAGCCCCGGCGATTGCCAGGGCTCATGACTAATTTTTATTTTTTACGATTGACCTTCGCAATGAAGGATCAACAGATTCAGCTCACGTAGGGCGACTGAGAACTTCGCAAACTCATGGGTCTGCGAGGTCTTAAAGTCTGCAAGCATGTGGAACCATCTCTCCAATAAGCCCTGATTGGATTCGACCCACTGATCGATAATGGCGTCAGCGTCGCAAACCGATGGGCAGGTACGTAACACCACTGAACTCAGTGAACGTTGTTGCCAATCGAGTTCTTCCCTAAATGCCGCTCTCGCCAGCGCCTGCCAGTGGTTAGCCACAGGCTGGGCACTGATCTGCTCGAGGAACCAGTGTAGGTCGATACGAGCACCTAACTTGTAGTAGGTCTCGGCAACCAAGGCCACTGGCTTGTCTTCCAGCTCGGCAATTTGTGAGATGTCCAGTGCAGAGAAGAGCGTGCTCATGTTGACGACATCGGTCGCCACCTGCTCTGGTACCCCTTCTTTCACCAGCGCTGCAATCTCGGCGCGGATGCCGTTAACTTCATCTTCCACCAGATACTGATGAACGTTCTGACGAAGTTCCTGGAACACTGGGCTAAAGAAGGCCACAACCTGCTCGATGCTTTGGTTACGGTTACGATGACGTAAGAACCAACGACACGCGCGGCGTAGATTACGACGCAACTGATGCAGCATCTCACCCTGAACCACAGCAGGTACCACACCGTTTAGCGCCGTGATCGATTTAGTTAATTCAGCTAAACCAAATACTTCACGAGCCATAGTGTAGCAGATAGCGGCTTCGGCGACTGAGGCACCAGTCTCATCTTGCATACGCTGAACGAAATTCAAGCCCATGTCGTTAACCAACTCGTTGGCCAAAGAGGTAGCAATGATTTCGGCGCGCAGCGGATGGGTAACCATACGCTCGCTGTACTTCTCTTGCAGCTGACGAGGGAAGTATTCGATAAGCAGCTGGCTCAGGAAAGAATCGTCGGTAATTTCCGGTGTGAGCAGTTGCTCTTTCAATACCATCTTGGCGTAGGCCACCAGTACAGAAAGCTCAGGGCGAGTCAGTGACTTACCGTTCGCTAAACGCTCTGCTAACTCATCATCGGTCGGCAGGAACTCGAGTGCTCTGTCTAGCTTGTCTTCCTTCTCCAGATAATGGATGAAGCGGATCTGCTCTTTCAACTGCTCGGCGCCGCGCACCTGAGTCACAGAGATGGTACGTGTCTGATCCTTACAGTCTTGCAGTACGATGCGGCTGACTTCGTCAGTCATCTCAACCAGCAGACGGTTACGCTGTTTCACCGTCATCTCACCTTCGGCCACCATGGCATTCAGCAAGATCTTGATGTTAACTTCGTTGTCCGAACAGTCCACACCACCCACGTTATCCACGAAGTCGGTGTTCATGCGGCCACCGTTGGCGGCATATTCGATACGACCCAGTTGAGTACAACCTAGGTTGCCACCCTCGCCTATGATGCGGGCCTGAACCTCGTTACCGTTAACGCGCAGTGCGTCGTTGGCGCGGTCACCCACCTCGGCGTGCGTCTCGCTGGTCGCCTTGATGTAGGTACCGATACCACCGTTCCAGATCAGATCCACCTTCATCTTCAGCAGCTCTTTAAGCAGCTCGTTTGGTGTCATAGATGCTTTCTTGGTATCCAGCATCTTCTTCATTTCTGGCGTCAGTGTGATTGACTTGGCCGAGCGCAGGAATATTCCACCGCCCTTAGAGATCAAATCTTTATTGTAATCTTCCCAGCTTGAACGTGGCATCTCGAACAGACGCGCACGCTCTTTATAGCTGCTGGCGGCATCCGGATTCGGGTCGATGAAGATATGCATGTGGTTAAATGCCGTCACCAGGCGGGTGTGCTCAGAGAGCAGCATACCGTTACCGAATACGTCACCGGCCATATCACCGATCGCCAAACAGGTGAAATCTGTGGTCTGACAGTCAACGCCGATTTCACGGAAGTGACGCTTAACCGATTCCCACGCGCCGCGCGCAGTGATACCCATCTTCTTGTGGTCGTAACCGTTGCTACCACCCGATGCGAAGGCGTCGCCTAGCCAGAAGCCATACTCTTCAGAGATAGCGTTGGCGATATCAGAGAAGGTCGCGGTACCTTTGTCGGCCGCCACAACCAAATATGGATCGTCTTCATCGTGACGAACCACGTTTGCCGGAGGCACGATTTCGCCTTCGACGATATTGTCAGAGATATCCAGCAGACCGCGGATAAACAGGCGGTAACACTCTTGGCCTTCGGTGAAGAAGGCATCGCGGCCACCTTCGGTCGGCAGTTGCTTACAGACGAAGCCACCCTTGGCGCCCACAGGTACGATAACTGTGTTCTTCACCTGCTGTGCTTTCACCAGACCCAGTACCTCGGTACGGAAGTCTTCACGACGATCAGACCAGCGCAGACCACCACGGGCAACCTTGCCACCACGTAGGTGAACACCCTCTACTCTTGGTGAGTAAACGAAGATCTCAAACTTAGGCAGGGGACGTGGCATCTCTGGGATCTCTTCAGGCGAGAACTTGAATGACACGTATGGCTTGTTGCTACCGTCTGGCAGCACCTGATAGAAGTTGGTACGCAGCGTGGCGTTGATCAGATCCAGGTAACGACGAATGATACGGTCGTCATCCAGGCTAGACACATCTTCCAGACGCATATCGATCTGTTCAACAAACTTAGCCAGAGTACGAGTCTTCAGCTTAGGGTTGAACTTACGGATAAACATCTTCACCAGCAGATCGGCGATCTGTGGGTAGCTGCTAAAGGTCTCTTCGATATAGGCTTGACTGAAGGTGGCATCGATCTGACGCATATATTTAGCATAGGCACGCAGCACAGACACTTCGCGGCCAGACAGACCGGTCGCCAATACCAGACGGTTAAAGCCGTCATCTTCAAGCTCTTTACGCCATACCTGAGACAGGGCTGTTTGGAATCTATCTTGGCTATCTGCCAGGTTATCAACCGCGGCGCCTTGTACCGTCATCAAGAAGTCAAGGATCCAGAAAGTAGAACCATCAGCGGTCATCACTTCATATGGACGCTCGTTGATCACGCGCAGGCCGAAGTTTTCCAGCATAGGCAATACATCAGACAGATGGATTGGCTCATCTTTATGGAAGAGTTTCAGGCGCACCTTGTTGTCTTTAAGCGCTGTTTCCTGTGGCTGATAGAAGAGCATGCCAAGCTTGTGATCGTCATCCAGCGCTTCTAAGTGCTCGATATCCACCACGGCAGAGCTAGGCAATACATCTTCTTTGTAGCTGCGTGGGAACGCATTCACATAACGTTTGACCAAACGGTTGCCAGACTCTTCGCCTTGGGCAGTGATCAGCGCTGTGTTTAACTTGTCTTCCCATGAACGCGCAGCTTCAATTAGATTGTTTTCGATGGCAGCCACATCTACATCCGTAATATTATTATCGACTTTGACTATATAGTGAGTACGCGCGAGCGTAGACTCAGAGAAATAAGTTGTAAATTCAACATCTTCTTTAGTGTTGAAGTGCTGCGCCAGAATACGTTGAGTATCTTCACGCAGCTTAGTGTTGTATCTGTCTTTAGAGACGTATACCAGGCAAGATAGGAAACGACCGAAGCCATCCTTGCGCACAAACAGCTTGAGTTTGTCGCGATCTTGCATCTCGAGTACACCGTGAGCCATGCTGGCCAGTTCAGATTCCCGAGCCTGAACGATCTCGTCACGCGGCAAGGTTTCAAGAATGTGCATCAAAGCCTTGTAGTCGTGAGAATGCGGCGTCAGGCCAGAATCGTCCAGTACGCGCTGGATCTTCTCTGCCAGCAGCGGGATCTCACGTGGGCTACGGTTGTAAAGGTTTGAGGCGTACAGGCCGATGAATCTGTCTTCACCAATAACATTACCCTTCTCGTCGAAACGTTTGATGCCGATATAGTCGACATAGGCTGGGCGGTGAACGCGGCTCTTCTCAGTGCTCTTGGTCAGGATAAGCAGACTGCTGTCGAGTGCTTCTTTACGAGCGGTATCTGACAGACTGGAAAGCATGAGTCCCTTAGAACTCTTAGGCTTACCCGGTACATTCATCAGACCCAGGCTGGTCTCGTTAGCCGGCAGCAACTCGAGATCGCCCTCGACCTTGTGCAGGTCGTAACGGCGGTAACCCAGCAGGGTGAAATGGTGATTGTTCAGATAGGCCAGGAAGTTGATGGCCTCATCCAGCTCACGCTTCTCACCCGGGAATGGACGGCTAGGCAGCTCGGCGATGGTCTCGCTCAGCTTGTTCGACATCGCCTGCCAGTCGTTGACCGATGCAGCCACGTCACCCAATACAGATTGAATCTCTTTTTCCAGGCTCTTGATATCGGCGTCGCTGCTTAGTCTGTCCACCTCGATCAGGAACACGGCAACCTTGTCGTTGCTCTCATCCTTGTCGTCGTTATAGCTAACACCTGTGATCACGCCTTGGTCACGCTTCACGGTTAACGGCGTGTGCAGCATCATGTGAGTGGTGATGCCCATGCGGTTAAGCGCCATGCCTACAGAGTCAACAAGGAAAGGCATATCCGGTTGAATCACCTCGATAATTGAGTGGGATGATTTCCAACCATGCTTAGATTGACTCGGGTTAAACACGCGAATATGGGTCTCGCCAACTGGCGTCTTGTTCGCGGCATTCCAAAGGCTGAGGACGGCGCCGTAAAGATCACTGTCATTGCGGTGTTGCAAGTCATCTTTCGACATGTGGGCATAAATACAAGTTGCGAACTGTTCAACTTGTTTGGCTTGTGTATTGGGAACTTTCGAATGAATTAGGCTGACTACGTTCTCGAGTAGTACTGAAGGCATTGCATCTTTCAAGGCCATGTTGCTGTTTCCTTTAGGGTCTATGGCAGCGTTTTTGTAATTTTATGGATGCTTGAGCATATGACAGGCCAAATCTAATTATGTGACCTAAGTCATAGCGCGAAGTTTATTACTAAATGTGCCAATTTTCGAGAACTATTTTAGTGGTAGATCCTCATCCCTCGGGGTTTTGCGGCCCTATTGATGTGCATGATGAAAAAACAATCGTAAAGTGAGCGTAACTATGCAAAAAAAGAGAGAGCTAATGCTCTCTCTTTCAGTTCACTATCGCGGCTTACGCCAGAAAACCGCGCCTATCGCAGGCAAAATAATTATTGCACCCAACATATTCACTAAAAACATGAAAGTTAACAGGATCCCCATGTCCATTTGGAATTTAAGTGCCGAGAAGAACCAGGTGCTCACGCCAATCGCCAGTGTCAGACCGGTGAAGATCACCGCGCTGCCCCGCTCAATAAGCGCCTGATGATAGGCGGTCTGCACCGGCATGCCGTCTCTGAGTTTGACCGCCATGGTCGACAAGATGTAGATACCATAATCCACACCTATCCCCACACCTAGGGCGATCACCGGCAGAGTGCTCACCGCCAGACCGATATCGAGCTGAGTCATCAGCGCCTGCGCCAGGGTCGATACCACATAGAGCGGCAGGATCACCGCCACCGTCGCGCGAATCGATCTGAAGCTGATTAAACAAAGCACAAACACGGCGCCATAGACATAGAGCATCATAGGCAGTTGCGCCTCGGCCACCGCCTCGTTGGTCGCCGCCATCACACCAACCGGACCTGAGGCCAGCTTAAACTTGAGCTTGTCGCTGTCCATCTTGGCCGACAGTGTCTTGACCTTGTCGATCACCTGCTCAATGGTCTCCGCCTTATGATCCTTAAGGAACAGATACACAGGCATCACAGAGCAGTTACCATCTAGCAGACCCGAGGTGGTTGGGATCTGCCCTACCGCCTGAACCAGACTCGCCGTGGTGCGAGGCAGCACCTGCCACTTAGGGTTACCCTCGTTAAACCCAGCGTTAACGCGCTTGGCGATAGAGGCAAGACTCGCGGTCGACTCAACCCCCGGAGTATTAGCCACCAACCACTCAAACTCATCGATCTGGGTTAGCACATCATGATAGGTACAAGCCTCGGGAAACGCCTCGACGATCACAGTCATCACATCTGTAGTGATGGAGAAGTGATCGGTAATATAGAAGGTGTCCTGATTATAACGACTGTCAAAATGCAGCGCAGGCGCGCCGCCTTGCAGGTCGCCGATCTTCATCTTACTCGCCTGCTGCAGGCCGATGCCATAGAGGGCGACGGTGGCCAGCAACACGATAACCGCATACTTAGGCGTGGCGAAATTAGAGAGCTTACGCCAGAGCGCATCCACCTTACCGTTTGACTTGGTAGGCAGCGCCTTGACCTCGGTAAAGGAGATCAGTAGTGGCAGCAACACCAGGTTGGTCAGGATGATCACCGCCACCCCCAAGGAGGCCGAGATCGCCAGCTCGCGAATGATACCGATATCGATGGCCAGCAGTGTCATGAAGCCCACGGTATCGGAGAGCAGCGCTACCCCGCCTGGGATCAGCAGGCTACGAAATGCCAGCGCTGCAGCGGCCTTAGTGGTTTCCCCCTCACCCACACGGCGCCTGACGGCGTTGATCATCTGCACACCGTGACTCACCCCGATGGCAAACACCAGGAAGGGGATCAGAATCGACATAGGGTCCAGACCAAAGCCAACCACAGTAAGCAGACCCAGCTGCCAAACCACAGCTACCAGGCTACACACCAAAGGTAGTAGGGTCAGCTTGACCGAGTGGGAGAAGAGATACACCATCACGGCAGTTACCAAAATGGCGATGGCGAAGAAGAGCACCACGCCCTTGGCCCCCTCGGCCACATCGCCGGCCATCTTGGCAAAGCCAATGATATGGATCTTTATCTTGTCGTTTTCATACTGGCCACGCAGCTCCTTCTCGAGCTGACTGGCAAAGGCCAGGGTATCGAGTGGCTCGCCGGTCTGAGGATCGAAGTCCATCAGCTGTGCGGTCACCATGGCCGCCGAATAATCTTCGGCGATCAAACGCCCGACGATGCCCGCTTTCTCTATGTTGCTACGCACCACCTCAAGCCCGGCAGGGGTAGTCGAGAAATCCGCCGGGATCACTGGGCCGCCGGCAAAACCATCTTCCACCACCTCGGTAAAGCGGGTCGAGGGCGAATAGAGCGACTTCACCTGGGCGCGATCGACGCCTGGGATGAAGAACAGCTGATCGTGTACCTGTTTTAGGGTATCGAAAAAGTTGGGGTTGAAGATGTTGCCACTGCTGTCTTCTACCGCCACCATGATGCTGTTGGCGCCGCCAAACTGCTTCTGATGCTTCAGATAGGTCTGCATATAGCTATGATTGAGCGGAATGTTCTTAACGAACGCCGCATCCATCTTCAGATGGCTGGCTTGGAAGCCGAGAAAAAGAGTTGCCAGCAAGAAGGCGAATATCACATAGGCCCGTTGCCGAAACAGGAAGGATTCTAATCCATTAACTAATTTATCTAACATGCCTGGGCCTTATTATTTTTGTTGTAATGCAACTAAGCCTTTGGTACCGGCAATCCACAGTGTACCCGTCTTATCCTGACCGATAGCCACCAGGTTTTCCCCCTGACGCTGCGTTACCGTAGTCACGCTATCATCGCTGGCCACGTCGATCACCACACCGCCGTTGCCGACCAACCTGACCTTGTCGTCACTCAGCACCACTCCGCCATTGAGGGTCGATTTTGTGGTCAGCTCAATCTCTTGCCACTGCTCGAGATCCCCATCACTCTTAAACAGGTGACCGCGAAGGCCGAGCACATAGATACCCTGTTTAGCCACTAAGATGTTAAACAGCGAGCCCTCATAGGGGAATTCGATACGCTGCCAGGTGAGGCCCTTATCTTGTGATTGGGCCGTTAAACCGAGTTCGCCCACCATCAAGAGGCGATCATCGGCCAGGCGCACCACGCGATTAAAGTGAGGCAGTAAGGTGCTGCGCTCTTTCAAGTAAAGGCTTTCATCTTCCGCCTTTAACTCATCGAGATACGCCTGATCTTCTTCATATAAGAGCTCGGTGTGAAACTCTTGCTGCCACTGCTTACCGCCATCCTGGGTGCGGTAGAAGAGACCATAGGCGCCAATGGCGATACCATGCTCGGCATCGAAGAAGAGTACATCCAAAAACGGCTTTTCAATTTCAGGAGAGCGCATCTGCTCTACCCAGCTGTTACCGCCGTCTTGGGTATGTAAGATGGTGGCATCATGGCCCACAGCCCAGCCAAGCTCAGGCGTTAACAGGGTCGCCTTGGTCAGCAAGGCACGGCTCGGTGAACTCACCTGCTGCCAGCCATCGGTGAAACGGAACAGATGACCGCGATCGCCTACGGCAATCATGGTCTCGCCCTGCTTGGCGATATCCAATACCAGGGAGTGCGTCGCCAGCGGCTGAATATCGGAGCCTGTCACCTCGGTTGCCGCTTGGGCCCCGCCGAGAGTGACAAAACAGAGTGAAGATAAAGCGACAAGCCGAAGCATGCTAAACCACATACAAACTTCCTTTCGTGAAATGAGGGGCCAACAGGCCCCTCTACGCTAACTCTTTAAAGAATGAGTCATTAATACACAAGTACCTAGGCAAATATAAGTGCCTAGGTATAAGCGCTTAACGAATACCAGCGCGTCTCAATGCCGCTGGGGTAAAGTTCGCTTCGCTCAACTTGGCATCGAAGTTATACATACGACCCTCGTTGTCCAGACCCATGGCCAGGTAACGACGAGATTGTAGATCGTGGATCACTTCGAGTGTGGTCCAGTGAGTCGGCACTTCGTAGTAGTTGATGGCGTGCGCCACGGCGACGCGATAAAGCTCATCGCGGTTGTCGTACATGTCCGCCATAGACACTTGCCAAGAATCCTCATCCAGGTAGAAGACACGAGTCTTGTAGATATGACGCATCCCTTCCTTTAGCTGAGCCTTGACCACCCACACGCGGTGTTTCTCCCAACGCACATAATCTGGGTTGATGTGGCCAGGTTTCAGGATCTGCTCATACTTGAGCTTATCTGAGTGCAGCTTGTAGTCGTTGTAAGGAATGTAGATCTCTTTCTTGCCTAGCAGTTCCCAGTTGTAACGCACTGGCGAGCCGTTGAACATATCGAAATCATCTGTGGTGCGCAGACCATCAGACACAGTACCCGGAGTATCGAAGGCGACGTTTGGCGCCTTGCGCACGCGGCGCTGCCCCGTGTTATAGGTCCAAGCCTGACGCGGTAGCGCCTCTTGATCCATGGTCTCCTTCACCAACAGTGCAGTACCCGCCAGACGCGCCGGCTGTGTCACCACCTGCTTAAAGTAGAACAGGGTGTTCGACTCTTTTAGTTTATCCAGAGTCATCTCGGGACGAGAGTACTCGAAGCGGATCTCTTCGGCGGTTTCCACCAAAGTGTAGCTACCAGATGCTGTAGGCGCCGCCTGGCTACGGGCGGTTTCCACATCTACGCCACGAAAACGCAACACGTGGTTCCAGATAGCCTCGAGACCATTTTGTGGGATCGGGAAAGGCACGCCAATTGAGGCGCCAGAGATACCGTTACCATCGGCCACCAATTCGGCGCGCGAAGCATTGGCCTTTGTGGCATCGTAGACAAACTGCGGCACAGAGGCGGTGCGGCGTGTCTGATAGACATTCATCTTAAAGGTATCAGGATAGAGATCGAACAGCTTGAGCTGGCCTTCGGTCAGATTATCCTTGTATTGCGCCTTGTTGGCATTGGTGATGGTAAATTCAATCTTATCGCCAGGGAAAGGATCTGGATGATGCATCCCCTTCTCGTAGCCCGCAACAGGTTTGGTGATGCCGCCATCCCAGGCAGGGATAGAGCCATCTGCGTTACCGGCCTTTTCACCGCCGAGCGGCGTGAGTTCGGTGCCAAGCTTGGCCGCCTCGGCCTCTGATACTTTTGCAAAGGCTGTTGGCGCGGTCAATGCGACGATCACAGCTGCCGACAATAGTGTTAGTTTTTTCATTCTTATTGTCCTTGTGAATTAGATTGAATACTTGATGTTAAACGACACGTAATCGCGATCTGACATCAGATTCGTGGTGCCGACACCACCGAAGAAGGAGTTGTAGGAGAAATCTGCACCCCAACGACTCTGATAATCGAAGTTCACGCCGATAGCGACGGACTTCTTACCTTCGGTGAACAGGAACATAGGATCGGGTGTGATCCCGTCAACATCATGTGAGAAGATGATGCGCGGCGCCATGTTGACCCCGGCAAACAGGTTGTTGTATTCGGCCTTGGCCACCAGACGATAACCCCAGGCAAAATCTGTTGGGAAAGGGTTAGTCTCAGGACCATTGTGAACTGCCTCTATGATGCCAGGCATATTTGGGTTGCCGCCAGAGCGCGCAGTACCTGGTCCATTGAGACGCAGCTCATCGAAGCTTGGCATGTCGTGGATCCACACACCACCAACCTCGGCCAGCATGACTAGGTTATCGGTACCCAGGGTTGGACCAAATAGATGGGTAAAGGTCACCTGTGCCTGAGTCGTATCACGGCGGATATAACCTTCGGCCGCTTCACCAGAGCCAATGCCTTTTACCTGAGAGATGCCATCAAACTCTGGACGCAATCCCGCATTGGCCAGCTGCTGTGGCATGGCGGCAAACAGGAGTTCAACGTCATCTATCTGTAGCGGCTCATCTTGGCGGTGAGCGATCTCACCGGCCACAGAAGTGTCGCCAATCAGGGTGTTGAAACTAAAGCCATAGAGCTTGATATCTTCTGGGTATTCGATCTGTGCCTTAGAGAAGGTCTCTAGACCCAGCAGTGTCTGACGATCGACCGTACCACCAGTTGCCCCAAGGGCTGCCAGAGTCGCTAAATCTTTACCAATCGCTTCCTGGGTAAAGTTAGCCGCGGTGCCGCTGATCAGCGGGCGACGGCTATGATAGTTCATGTAGTAGAAACCAAACTCGGTTTCCCCTAGCTCTGGCGCATAGTAACCTAGCTTGATACCGTACTGGCCCGAGTCGCTGGCGCTCGCCTGATCTTGCATCAGGGTCACCTTAGTCGGATAAGCCAGAGCCAATGAACCCAGTGTCGCCGCATCATATTGACCCGATGCCACCATGGCCGCCAGCTTCTGATACTCGCCAATCAGGAAGTCGAGATTGATATCCGGGTTAGCGTTGAAGCCCAGCTGCGCATTTTGCGAATAGCCGCCGTAGCCGGCGAAATCATTGGTTGAGAAGTAAGAGCCCGGAGTCGGCACCCAAACCGGTTCCCAATCATATTGATAGAAGGCTTCAACCGAGAGCGATTCGGTCACTCCCAGTGACGCCCAGATCATTCCCTGAGGTCTGAAGGCTTCTTTAAGCTCGGCGCCCGGCGCATTGAGAATGTTAAGATCCACCGGGTTGATAACACCAATACCGTGCGGGATCAGGGTGCTTTCCCCCCAAGAGACCACCTGGTTACCGATACGAACGCTAAGTGGGTTGGCACCATCGTTAAGATCGAAATCGCCATAGATGAAGGCATCTAACAGGCGCACATCTTTACACTGTACCTTAGAGGCTTCGGAGTCGGCACAAGGATCATACTCTTTGCCGGTTATCGGATCGCTATAACCATAGCTGCCGTTATTGGCCTTCTGATCGTAGAAATACATGCCACGGGCAAACAGACCGAAATTCTTATATTTGAGTGACAGTTCATGCAATCCCTTGAACACCATAGAGGTTACGTCACCCTGAGAGTAGAGCATGTTACTCAAGTCACCATTACTCGAGTAGGAACCTGGCTGAGCCCAAATCTCGGCCGAAGTATATTTGGTGTTACCGAATGCGGTATAGTTTGACCAGTCAAAGCGCGGGTGATTCACCTTACCGATCTGATTATCCCAGTCTCGCTCCTCAACACGCCAGCTTGCACCGGCACTGAATGTTGAATCGAACGAACCTTGAACTTCTCCCCAATCGAACGACACGGCTTGCACGCCCGTAGTCGCTCCAATACTCAACGCTGCGACGATCCCCAAAGCTAGCGCTGACTTGTTAAAGCCATTTTTAACGTTTTTCATTTTAGCTCTTCTCCGTAACCTGCTGGATTCTTTGTTATAGGAATGGTGGCCAACATCTTGTTAGCGTACAGGTAACACCATTGTTACAGCATTTAGGGGTGATGAGCAAGGCGAAAAAACAGAAAATTACCTTGAGATTTGTGCACTTAAGCTAAAGGGCTTACGTAAATTCAAACACACGATTTAAATCTATTCTAACAAGTCGTACCAGATGAAAAACGCCCGTTGAAAAAGCAAGCATAAACAGGCAATTAAACTTGTATCATCGAAAGCTAAGCCTTTGATGAATCGAAATCGCCCGTTTGAAGTATATACTCTAAAAATCTTAAACTTGGGTCAGAGAAACCAGTTTACCTTCATCATCGAGTTGCAGACGAAAGTAACCCCTGATGCCTGAGGTGGTCAGAAAGGGTCTGAAGTGGCGGGCGTGGATCCAGAGGGTCTTACCTGAGCTGTCTTTCACCTCAATCTTATCGATACTGCCTTGATAATAATTAAGAAACTCTTGGTAACTCACCTGCATGGGAAAGGTAAATATCATCATAATTTGCTTTCTAAAATGGGGCGAGATGCCAAGCACCTCGCCCTACTCTCTTAGACTATCTGTTTAAGGTAACTCAGCCTAACGATTCGCTAACGGCTAAGCCAGTAACTAAACCAAAAACTGAGCCTGTAACTGAATCAGATCATAAGCCAGCAATTAAGCCAACGCCTTAGAGACCTTCTCATACAGGTCTTTCGACAGATCCGGCAAGGCCAAAATCTCTTGCAGGGCGCTACGCATCAATTGCTGGCGCTTTTCATCAAACTTCTTAAATTGGATCAGCGGCGTAATGATACGTGCAGCCACCTGAGGATTTAAGGTATTAAGTTTAATGATAGCTTCAGTCAGAAAGCGATAACCACTGCCGTCGATGCGGTGAAACACCTCTGGGTTTGCCGCCGCAAACGCGCCGATCAAGGAGCGTACCCGGTTGGGATTGGCGAAGCTAAAGGCACTATGCTGGGTAAGCTCACGCAGTGCGTCACAGCGATCTTTACCCGGGCAGCATGCCTCCAGCGTCAGCCATTTATCCATCACCAATGGCGTATCGGCCCACTTCTGCTGAAAGTCTTGCAGTAGACTGGCGCGCAGCTCAGACTGCTCAAGGTTGAGCGCGGCCAGAGCGCCCAGGCTATCAGTCATGTTGCCCGCCTGCTCATATTGGCGCTGAGCCAGGCCTTGATGAGCATCTGACGTTTGCAGCAGTAAACCGAGGCAGGCATTCTTCAGGGCTCTCGCCCCGGCATCGTCTAACAGACTCAGCTCACGATAACGCGCAAGCAGCTCATCTTCACAACCAGCGGCGATCTCTTCGAGCATAAACTCGCGGGCCGCAGCCAGGGCATCGAGATCGACACTAGTCACCTGCTCTACCAGTGTATTTAAGCTTGGGAACCTAAGTACCTCTGCCAGCAATGCCTGATCCAGCTGCTCATCGAGCAGTAAGCCTTTCACCCCATCGACCAAACGAGGGTCGACATACATCGCCTTCTGCGCCTTAAGATGGGCCACATTTTGCCAAACCGCCTGGCTAAAGAGTGCGGCCGAGGCCTCCCACTTGGCCACCTCGCTGCTGGCATAGCGCATCAGGTGAATAAGTTGCTCTACGCTGTAGTCGAAGTTAAGTCTCACCGGCGCGGAGAAATTTTGCAGCAATGACGGCACAGGCTGCTCGCTCATGCCGTTAAACACCAATTCTTGCTCTGCCTCTGTGATGCTAAAGACCTGGCTGAGCAGCGAACGGCCGTCGCTGCCAAGCAGCTCGAGATCGAGCGGAATGTGCAGCGGTAACTTCTCACTCTGCTCCGGCGTCGGCGGCGTATGCTGGCGCAGGCTCAGACGATATTCTTGTTTTTCGGCGTCATAGCGCTCGGCGACTGAGAGCTCAGGGGTACCCGACTGGCTATACCAACGTCTGAACTGAGTCAGATCCACGCCGCTGGCATCTTCCATTGCCGCGACGAAATCATCACAGGTCACCGCCTGACCGTCGTGGCGCTCGAAATAACACTTCATGCCCGCCTGGAAGCCCTGTTCACCGAGCAGGGTGTGCATCATGCGGATCACCTCTGCGCCCTTGTTGTAGACGGTTACGGTATAGAAGTTATTCATCTCAATCACAGACTCGGGACGAATGGCATGGGCCATTGGGCCGCTGTCTTCGGCGAACTGCTGATTCTTGATCACCTTGATGGCATGGATTCGGTTGACCGCTCGGGAGCCCACATCTGAGCTGAATTCCTGATCGCGAAACACCGTCAGGCCCTCTTTCAGACTCAGCTGGAACCAATCGCGGCAGGTAACACGGTTGCCAGTCCAGTTATGGAAATACTCGTGGCCCACTACAGACTCGATGCCGTGATAATCTTCATCAGTTGCCGAGTCTTTATCTGCCAACACATATTTAGTGTTGAACACGTTTAGACCCTTGTTCTCCATGGCGCCCATGTTGAAGAAATCCACCGCGACTATCATGTAGATATCGAGATCATACTCAAGGTCGAAGCGGCTCTCATCCCATGCCATCGACTTCTTCAGCGATGCCATGGCGTGGTGCGCCTTGTGCAGGTTGCCCTTGTCGACGAAGACCTGCAGCGCAACCTCGCGGCCGCTTTTAGTGGTAAAGCTATCGTCCAGCAGATCGAAATCACCCGCGACTAAAGCAAACAGGTACGCAGGTTTCGGGAAAGGGTCTTCCCAGCAGACGAAGTGACGTCCGCCGTCAAGTTCGCCTGAATCGACACGGTTACCATTGCTCAGAAGGTAAGGAAACGCCGCCTTGTCGGCTTCGATGCGAACCTTGTAAATCGCCAGCACATCGGGGCGATCGAGGAAATAGGTGATGCGTCTAAACCCTTCCGCCTCACACTGAGTGCAGTAGGCACCATCTGACATGTATAGGCCTTCAAGCGCCAGGTTTGCCTCGGGATCCAGCTTGGTCACTATGGTGAGTTCAAAGTCGGCTAAGTCGGTTTCGATACTCAGCTGCCCCTCGGTGACGCGATAATCATGAAGCTTACCATCGACCAGCAGCTGGCTAACGTTTAAGCCTTCACCGTCCAATTCAAGGGTGTGTGCAGCATCGTTTAGACGCTTCACCTGGCTGACCGCAGTCACCTGAGTATTGGCACCATCGAGCACAAAGGAGAGGTCCACCTGAGTAATAGTGAAATCCGGTGCGCGATAGTCTTTTAAATATTTGGCCTTAACCTGTGCCATTAAGATTCCCTCATCTGAAAAGATTATAAAAAAACGCGCCAATAGCGCGTTTTTAAAAAATTTGGCTCAATATTATTTCGCCTGATTTTTAGCCACTCTTTCCATATCCACTAGATCCAGTGTGATATAGACAGTCTCGTCGAGAAATGCATCTGGCGCCTTCACATCTTCTTCGGCGTCATCCAGAGACTTAAGTGCTTCGAGTCCATCCACGGCGCGGCGCTCGTTGAGACGCGCAAGTTGCTTCTCATCGTTGGCTTCACGCTCGGCCACACGCTCTTTTTCGACCAAAGAGACGCTGGTTTCTTTGTGACTCTTCTTGAACTCGGCAATATCTTGATAGATATAGCCAAATTCAACGTCTTTCTTGATACGTTGCTGGTGACGCGAATCGAGATTAGTCACTAGCTCTGGAGTGATATCCCCAAGCGTACCGTACTGGGCCACTGGCACCTTATCCCAAGGCAGTGCGTTGGCTTCCTCGGCTTCGCCGTATTCACCTGGCTCTAGGGCACTTGGGAATGGAATGTCCGGCGTCACGCCCTTAAGCTGGGTGCTACCGCCATTGATGCGGTAGAACTTGGCGATGGTGTATTGCACATGGCCGATAGGCTTGTCGTACATATCATAGATACGGCCCAGGCTCTTATGCTGCTGCACTGTGCCCTTACCAAAGGTCGACTCACCCACGATAAGTGCGCGATCATAGTCTTGCAGTGCGGCGGCGAAGATCTCAGATGCCGAGGCACTGTAACGATCCACCATCACGGTGAGCGGTCCAGAATAGGTCACACGGCCGTCATTGTCGCGGTTTTGCGACACCTTACCGTTAGCATCGCGGATCTGCACCACAGGGCCCTGCTCGATAAACAGTCCGGTAAGCAGTGTCGCTTCGGTTAATGCGCCGCCACCATTACCTCTAAGGTCGATAACCACACCTTCAACCTTGGCCTCTTTTAGCTTAACCAGCTCTTTGGTGACATCTTGAGACAGGTTCATATAGAAACCTGGGATCTTAATCACCCCGACCTTGCGGCCGGCGTAATCACCGGTTTCCGGCTCGATCACCTCAGAGGTCGCGGCGCGATCCTCTAGGCGGATCTTGTCACGCACTATGGTCACGTCGATTGGCTTGGCAGAAGAGCCGCCCTTCTTAGGCAGGATCTGCAGCACAACCTTGCTGCCCTTAGGCCCCTTGATCAGCTCGACCACATCATCCAGTCGCCAGCCGATCACATCGACTATCTCTTTACCTTCCTGGCCGACACCCACGATACGATCTTCCGGCGCCAGCTTTTCGCTGTTGGCCGCAGGGCCGCCAGCAACCAGGCTCTTAATCACTGTGTAGTCATCATCCATCTGCAACACGGCGCCTATGCCCTCAAGGCTCAAGTTCATCTCCATCTGGAAACGCTCGGCGTTGCGCGGTGAAAGGTAGCTGGTGTGTGGCTCGACGCTACGAGAGAAGGCGTTCATCACACCCTGGAAAACATCTTCACTCTTAGTCTGGCTCAAACGCTTGATGGCATTGTTGTAGCGCTTATCGAGCACCTTAACAATTTCATCCCAGTTCTTACCGGTCAGCTTGAGGTTTAACGCATCGTACTTGACCCGTTGACGCCACAGTTCGTTGAGCTCGGCTTCATCTTTTGGCCAGGCGGCATCATCTCTGTCGTATTGATAACTGTCGCCGGGGACGTTAAAGTCCATCTCCTTGTCGAGCAGGGATAAGGCGTAGGCAAAACGGTCATAGCGGCGCTGCTGCACCAGATCGAACATCTTGTAGGCGGCAGTGAGATCGCCGCTCTTCAACATGTCGTCGAATTGGGTCGCATAGGGCTTGAAACTGTCGATATCACTCTGAAGTAAGACATTGCGGCGATAATCGAGCTGCTTAAGATAGCGATCGAACACCTGCTCTGAGAAGGCGTCGTCCAGATCGAATCTATGATAATGGGCGCGAGTGAACAGACCCGTCACTCGCTTACTCGCTACTTTATGTTGCGGCTCTTGCGTTAGAGAGGGCAACTCGCTAGATGGAATACTGGGCGTCAGTGCCCATGCCGAGAATCCTACAAAGATGCTGGCAATGGATGCTGCCAGAGTGAGTTTTCGCATCAACAAGTTACTCCTTTTAAACGATGAACAGTTATAACAGGATATGCTCTACCGGGACTTTTACCGTTAATCCTGAATCTAACTGCACTTGAACATCTTCTTTCTTGATGTCCAGGACAACACCTGCAACAGGCGATTTACCTAGTTTGACACTCACGCGTTGATTTGGTTTCAACTCAGTCAGTGTTGCCGGGGTTAAATCCTTTGCTTCAACCTGTGGCTTAGCCGCTTTAGGCGCTGGTTTGCTACTACGCTTAGGCAGTGGCTTCTTGAAGGCTTTCTTCTCAGGCTTAGGACCAGACTTGTCTGTCTTCTCTGCTGCCGCTTTCGCCGCACGCTTTGCCTTAGCCTTCTCTTGGCTCTCCTTCAGTGTAGCCTGTGCATGGTCGATATGCTCTTGTTCCAGCTCGCCACACTCGTTGCCGTCAAGATCGACACGCTGTGCCCCAGCCTTAACCCCTTTCAGGTAACGCCAGCTACTGGTGTAACGGCGTAAGGCGATTCTTAATTGCGTTTTACTGACTTTAGAATCATCAGCTAACCTTTCAGCCAAGTCTTGAAACAATCCTATTTTTAGAGGCTTAGTTTCACCTTCAGCGATAAAGCATAAAGGAAATGTTTCATATAAATACGCAAGAATTGCGTTGGTGTCGGTCAACTTTTCTGTTGATTCCATCATTACTTCCACAGTTTAAAAGGGACTATCACCTCGCCGGGTTAACATCGGCACTGGCGTGTCGTTCATATTGGTTAGACATCGGGTCGCTTATTTGCCCCTGGGCGGCGACCACACAATCCAACATACCTTATCAATTACAGTCAATAAACGCCATGTATTCATTTCAACTAATGAAAAATGTCACGGCGTGTTTTTGAATTCATCAAGCGGCCTATTATAAGGGCGCGCCAGACGAAAGCGACCATCAATTGTGCAAAATTGGTTGTAGTTTAAGCAAATAAAGCCTTTTCCAGACTTTTTACGCAGGACTCAAGCCCCAATTGATCCGCCTCGTCGAAACGAGAGAATGAGGGGCTATCGATATCGAGCACGCCAATCACCTGACCGTCGCGCCGCAGCGGAATAACAATTTCCGAGTTGCTGGCGGCATCACAGGCGATGTGGCCGTCGAAGGCATGGACATCGGCGATGCGCTGGGTGGTGTTACTCTGGGCCGCGGTGCCGCAAACCCCTTTACCCATTGGGATACGGGTACAGGCCACTTTCCCCTGGAAGGGACCCAGGACCAGTTGTTCACCTTGCAGCACATAAAAGCCAACCCAGTTAATATCATCCAGATGCTCGTTAAGCAGCGCCGAGAAGTTCGCCATCGCCGTAACGAGATTATCTTCGCCGCTAAACAGGGCTTCAACTTGACGGGTAAGCGTCGTATAACAAGGTGTACTCATACAAATTTCCTAACAATTTATGTTTTCGTTTCAGCTTTTGATTCTGCTTTTTTGGCAGGTTTCTTAGCCGGTGTCGCCTTAGTCACTGCGCCACCTTTTAAGAGTCCCATGAGCTGATCTTTATGTTCTGCCATGTAGAAACAGAGTTGTTCCAATGCATTTTCATCTAAGCCTAAATCAACTTGCTCGATAAAAGGAAGAAGATTATCCGCGATATCGAGCATCTTATCGTAGGCATCCGCCTCCTTCTTAGATGTGAATGTCATCTTCTCCACCCCTTCTCTGACTACGACAAATTTCGTTATAACTGCCATATCCGCCCTCACACTGTTTTTATATACAGTTGTAGAATCTCATAAATACAACTTCTTATGCAAGTCTCAAACTTTATCTGTTAGAATCTGCGCAACTATTGGCTCCGGATTTGGGAGCCACCTTATTAGGTATTTCAATAGATTGACTATAGTAATATCTTATAGGCAATAGATTACTGGTCTATATCAAGAAATTTGCACTCTTGCTATGACCTTAGATGACAGGAAGCGCCCCAGAACAGATATGAAAACAGAGGTGTTAGATAAGAGTATCGTTCTCTGCCGTGCTTGCGATCTGGTCGTGAGAAAACGCGCTTTGCCAACGGGTGTGCGGGCCCTCTGCCCTCGCTGCCACACTAACCTCTATGATACCCCTTACTGTTCGCTCAACGGCATGTTGGCCCTGTGTATCACGGCGCTGGTGCTCTATTTCCCTGCTAACTTTTTCCCCGTGCTTGAGATGCACTTTCTGGGCAGTATTCGCACCACCACCATAGCCGGCGGCGCCATGGCCGTTGCCTCACAGGGTTATTGGGTGGTGGGCATTGCCGTATTAGTTGCGGCGGTGATCGCTCCCGGCCTGCTTATTCTGTCGATTCTGACCCAGGTGCTGATCGTCAAATACCGACTCAAGGTGCCCTTCTTTCGCAACATCTATAAGAAGCTACTCAAACAGCACAGCTTATTGGCCCAGCTCTCCATGCTGGAGATCTATATGATCAGCATCTTCGTCTCGGTATTTCAGCTCTCCGATTACACCGACCTCTATTTCGGTATCGGCACCTTCTGTTTCACCATGCTGTTTATCATGGTGATCTTCATGCAGCGTGAATATGACATCGAACATATGTGGGGCGTACTGGATGAGTAAGCTCAGCAAGCCTCCTCAAGGCGAATCATTGGGGCTGACCAACTGCCCTACCTGCAAGTTTCTGTGCCATCTCGAGCAGGGTAACTGCCCGCGCTGCGGACAAGCGGTGCAGAGCCGGGATCGCACCAGCGTACAGAAGAGCTGGGCGCTACTGATCACCGCCGCCATCTTGCTGTTTCCGGCAAACCTCTACCCCATCACTATCATGACCAGTCAAGGGCAGGTTCGCCAGGACACCATCTTCAGCGGCATCAACCATCTGGTGCACCTAGACCTATTACCTATTGCCATTATTCTGTTTACCGCCAGTATCTTAGTGCCCATGTTGAAGATTTTTGGGCTGGCGCTCTATCTGACGGCGATCAGCTATCGCCTGCCGATCTCGAAAAAGACACTCATGGCCGGCTTTCATATCATCGAATGGATAGGTCGCTGGTCCATGCTGGATCTGTTTGTGATCTCCATTACCGCGGCGCTCATAAACATGGGACAGATTTGGGATGCCAAACCCGCGCCAGCAGCCACCGCCTTCGCCTTGGTGATCCTGCTGACACAGCTGGCCGCAAAAGTATTAGACACGCGTTTACTCTGGGACCGATTGGAATCGAAAGATGACACAAATTGAAACACCAAAAGTCGTTAAGAAAAAACTCTTCTCTCCCATCTGGCTACTTCCCCTGATCGCCCTGGCACTAGGTGCCTGGCTGGGCATCAAGAGTATTCGCGAATCCGGCGTCGAGGTGCGCATTCACTTCCCCAGCGCCACGGGGATAGATGTGGGTAAGACGCTGGTCAGATACCAGGGCCTCACCGTGGGTAAGGTGGTCGATATCAGTATCGACGACCAGCTTCAGGGCGTATACGTAGATCTGCTGATGGACTACCGCTCGACGCCCTTCCTACGCGATGAAACCAAGTTTTGGCTGGTGACCCCTAAGGCCTCGATCACCGGCGTCGAGGGGCTGGACGCCCTATTCTCGGGCAACTATATCGCCATCCAGCCTGGCGAGGGGGACTACAAGAACGAATTTACCGCCGAAGATCAGGCGCCGCCCGTGGCGCCGGGCTCAGACGGCTTGATGATAGAACTGACCAGCGCATCCCTCGGCTCCTTAGATGTGGGCTCTCAGGTGTTTTATCGGCAGATCCCGGTAGGAAAGATCGTCAGCTACCGCCTGGTGAACGACGACAGCATCCTCTTCAATGCCTATATAGAGAAGAAGTATGCCCATCTGGTGAAACAAGACTCGCGATTCTGGAATGTCTCGGGCCTAGCGCTGGACGCCTCGCTCTCAGGCATCAAGGTCAAGACTGAGAGCCTGTCGGCCATCCTCGCCGGCGGCGTCAGCTTCTCATCCCAGGGCAGCAGCGAACAGGCTAGCGTCAATCAGACCTTCACTATCTTCGAAGATAAGGAACATGCCCTCGGTGGCATCACCTTTAGCCTCACGGCCAAGGATGCCGATAGCCTTAGCACAGGCGCCGACATCGTCTATCGCGGCATCAGTATCGGCCAGATCACCCAGACTCACCTAACTGAAGCGGGCGTCAGCTTCGATGCCAGCATCGCCACCCAATATGCTGAGCTGTTAGGCACAGACAGCCAATTCTGGCTCGAGGGCGCGGATCTTTCCCTCAGCGGCATCAAGCATGCCAGTCGTTTGGTAACCGGCAATGTCGTCGCCTTCCTGCCCGGCAGCGGCGAGCATCAGGCCAGCTATCCGTTGCTGGCCAAGGCGCCGCAACACTCACAAACGCCACTCATGCTCAGCCTTAGCGCCGAGGAGAACCCGGGGATCAGCGCCGGCGCCGAGGTGCGCTTTAAGCAGTTGCCCATAGGTCAGGTAGATAGCGTCGAGTTTAAGCCTGACTATTCGGGTCTTGCCTACCGTATCCAGATCTGGCCCGAGTTTGCCAAGCTTATCCATCAGGGGAGCTACTTCGTTACCGAATCGGCCCTGGCCATCGATGCGTCGCTTGACGGCGTGAGCGTAAACACAAGGGATCTGACCACACTCACCAAGGGCGCCATCAGTCTGGTACAGGGGCGCAGCAAGAAGACCGCTAATCCTAGCCAATCGCTGCCGCTGTTTGCCAACACCAAGCAGGCCGAAGGCTATCACGCCAAGCAGAATCGTCTCAAGATAGTGCTTGGCAGCCCAGATGGTGCCGGGCTCGCCGCCCACTCCCCCATCTACTACAAGAAGATGCAGATTGGCGAGGTGCAGGGAGTCAACTGGCGCGCCAGCAGCGAAGACTTTGCCATCGAACTGGGTATCGACAAGCAGTTCGCCTCTCTGGTTAAGCCAAGCACCATCTTCTGGCGTAACGGCGCGCTGAGCGTCGATGCCAGCCTCAATGGCGTCAAGGTAGACGTGGCGCCGCTGGAAGGCGCATTAAAGGGTAGCGTCTCCCTTGGACTGCTGGAACAAGACGATATCGGCAATCAAAGCCACCTCTATGGCTCAGAGACGTTAGCCCGCGCCAAGGCCACCCCCATTAGCATAGTCTTCGATGCCAGCACCCGCCTGAGCAGCCACGCGCCGATACGCTATCAAGGCCACCAGATAGGCGAAGTGGAGCGGGTCAAGCTGTCACAGGACTTACACAGCGTTAGCGTGGATGCCTACCTCTATGGCGACTATGCCGCGCCATTCCTGGCCGACGACGCCCAATATTTTATCGTCGATGCCAACATCTCGCTTTCCGGCGTCACCGCTGCCGAAACCCTGATAACCGGCCCCTATGTGTCTGTGCTACCGGGCCAGAGTGGCAATCAGGTGCATGACTTTATGGGCAGCGTCGAATCGCCCACCCTGCTCAGTCAAGATGCCCTCACCTTCACCCTGGTGGATGACAACCTGGGCTCGGTCAAGATAGGAACGCCTATCATCTTCCGCGGCATTAAGATTGGTGAAGTCAAACAGGTGCAACTCTCGACCACGGGCACTCAGGTAGAGATGACGGCGCAGATTGCCAAGGGCTATAGCCACCTGGTGAACCAGAGCAGTCAGTTCTGGGATCTCTCCGGCATCAAGGTAGATCTCGGCCTCTTCTCCGGCGCGCAGATAGAAACCGGCTCCCTTGAGACCATTATCGCTGGCGGCATAGGCGTGGCGACTCAATCCCCCACCACAGCCAATAACCGTATCGGTCAGCATCAGGTATTTAGTCTGCAGAGCAAACTGGATCCTAATTGGCTAAAATGGGCGCCAAATCAACAAAGTCTTAATTAAGGCTCTCTAGTATAGAAAGGCAGGGCGTCACTTTGGTGGCTATGCTTTAATTAGCGACCGCTTAAGGGGCGTCATCTGCCAACGGCAAGACATTGCACCACTTAGCGCCCCCTTGATCTACTTGGCGCAAACGAGACCACGTTTTTCTGGAGTCGATATGAGCAAAGATTTGCTGCGCGAAGCCGCAATCAATCTCAAGAGAGCCGTCCCCTTGATGTTAAAGCATCAGATCCCGACGACCCCCACCAACTATGCCCTCTGGTACGCCTACGTAGGTCAGCAAAATCCAGAACTCATCACCAAGATGGACAGGATAGTCAATGAGTACAACACCTGTCCGCCGGTCACCGCCGAGCTGCTCTACCGCGAACATATTGCCGATCCCAGCGAGGTCAATGTGCTCAACATGCGCCAGAATCTCGAGGCCATGACCATAGAGCTGTCGCAATCGATCAAGGATACCAACCAGGACGCCACCGTCTTTCAGCAGCGGGTGGACAGCAACTTCAATCGCCTCAATCGCATCGAGGAGGAGGGCCTGAGCCTGGAGAAGGTGTTGGGACTGGTGCGGGATCTGGTGAAGGAGTCAGACGACATTCGTCAGAGTACCGAATATTTTACCGGCCGGCTCGACAAGGCCCAGGAAGAGATAGCCGCGCTGAGAGAGGCGCTGAAACGCTCAGAACAGGACGTCTACCATGACGCCCTCACAGGTGCCCTCAACCGCCGCGCCTTCGACCAAGATCTCAAGGGCCTGCTCGCTCAATCTCCAGAAGGTACCTGCCTCATCTTGGCCGATGTGGATCATTTCAAGAGTTTTAACGACACCTATGGCCACCATCTAGGCGACAATGTGTTAAAGGCCGTGGCTAAGCGCCTCAACGAATCTTGCCGCGACGGAGTCAAGCTCTACCGCTATGGCGGCGAAGAGTTTGCCTTAATCGTGCCAAACAGCCATCAGCGTAAGGCGCGCCATCTGGCCGACGCCATGCGTCGCACACTTGAGAAGATCTCCCTCAAGGACAGACGCAAGAATCAGACGATCGATAAGATCAGCGCCTCATTTGGGGTGAGCGAATGGCAGGCGAAAGACACCTTCGAGTCGCTCATAGAGCGCACAGATGGCTTTCTCTACGATGCCAAACGCCTAGGGCGAAATCGGGTGATGCCGCTCTGATCCCAATTCGATGAGCACTAATCCCTATTCTATGAGCGCTATTCGCTAATCTGTGAACGCTAGTCGCTAGGATTGAAGTCGCCCAGATTGCTGACGTAACTGAGGGGACTGAGGTGACTGATATCCCTGAGGCGACTGAGGTAAACTAGATAGCTCAGTTTCCTCAGAGATAATCGGCGTATCGGGCGATGTGGGCAGACGCGTCGCAACTGCCTCTTCTGCCCCATTCTCTCCCTCCCCCTCACTAAGCATGGGCTCGGCGATCACCACGAAGCGCTGACGACTCTGGCCGCCCAGGCTGTCGAAGGGATAACAGGTGACTAAGGTCAGACGCAGTGCATCTTCTTGGGCCAGCAGCGCCGTGTCTTGCTCATCCACCACCTTAGTGCCCAGCACCCGATAACTCATCGTCTCGGCCGAGGCATCCTGCAGGGTGATCACCTGACCAGGGTGGATCCCCTCGAGCCTGGCGAAATGGGTATCCCTGTGACCGGCGATAACCGTGTTACCCCAATGATTGATCTGATTATCCGCCAGGATGGCGGCGGGTCCGAAGGCCAGATTGCGCCCGGAGGCGCCCGCCAGCACATACAACGGCGCGCCGCGGCGCCGCCCCTTTTCGTCCTGAAAGTGCAGCTTGGCGATCGGATAGGTATCGGCCCAGCTCCAGGGCTTATGTTGCTGGCGATCCGCTAAGGTTCTGTCCCATGCCCGCTCGATCAGGAACTGGGCAAAATGTGCCTTGGCTTGCATATAGCCTCCTTTAAAGATCAGTGTCATTGCCGCCATCAAGGCGGTTAGAAGCAAAACATGCCTGAGTCCCAGGCGTCTGCGACGATTCATCATCAGGCCTCCAAGCGTCTGCGCCAAAGCCCGCGCAGACAAGGCAGATAACTCACCCAATAGGCGCCGATCAGGAGCAGCATCATGGCGCCCAGCGCCAAGTAGAGACGACTCTCGGTGGCGGTCTGCGGCCACTGATTTTGCATCGGCATAGGAGCCGGTTTAAACAGTTCCATGGCATCCATTGCCTCGGGGCGTGATGGCGTCCTATCCACCGCCACCAGGCTGGTGTAAGGGCTGACCAGGTGGTAATCCATCGCCAACCGGGTCACGCTCTCTTTTATCGCCGCCTGATTCTTGGCGTTTTTACTCAGCTGCAGGCTGGCTATCTGATTGCGAGCCCAGATAAGATCTATCCCCCTGGGCTTATCGCCCCCCGTCAAGGCCAGGCGGCGCTGCCAGTTCTTGCCATCGAGATCGCCCGAAATGATCAGGGCATCGCTGCGCGATCTCTGTGCGGGCGTGAGTCGCAGTGCCACCATGATGGGCTCATGGGCATAGAGATCGCCTATCTGCACCGGCCAGTAATCGGGAATCGAGCCATCGTCCAAGGTCAGAGTCACATCGCTGATCTGCGGCGATTCAATCTTCTCCAGCAGCTCACCTATCTTGGCATCCACCTCGCTTATCTTGCCCACATAGGTGTAAGTGCCCCGTCCCGCCCTGGCCGCGCGCTCCATAAAGTAGCCGTTAGGCGCCGCGCCTATGCCCACGGTAAACAGCCGCTGGCGGCCGATATTGGCGGCGATCAGCGCAAACAGCGAGGCCTCGTTGCCCACGGCGCCGTCTGTGATAAACACCACCTGTTTCAAACGCTCGGGTTTTACGGCCGAAGCGATGGGCGACACGCGGGACTCTGGCTGACTCAAGGCCCGCAGCAGCGCCGGGGCCATCTCGGTTCCGCCATCGGCCTCCAGGCTCTGAACGAACAGATTGGCCTTGCCCAAATTGGCGGCGGTGGCTGACAAGGCCACCGGCGACAGGCTGCGCACGCTGCTGTCAAAGGCGATCACATTGAAGGTATCCTGGCTGCCAAGGCCTGCTAAGGCGTTTAAGATGGCCGACTTGGCCTGGGCGATAGAGTCCCCCGTCATCGAGCCCGAGGTATCGATCACCAGTGTCAGCTCTCTTGGCAGGCGCACCCTCGCCTTATCCTGGGGCGGCATCAGCATCACCAGGGCGTAGCTGTCTTGCGCCTCTTTATCACTCGCTTGCGCCTCGGCTGGGTGATTCGCTTTCGCTTCGCTCACCACCTGAGCGTTGCCTGCCTGTGAAGATGCAAGAGATTCTTCATTCTTGAATTCATGGTTCTTGAATTCATGAGTCTTGCCTAATTGCGCAAACATCACGGCGCTTGGCTGCTCGGCAAGCAGCGGCCGCCACTTAAGCAGAAAGTCGCGATCGGGTCTCAGGTTGGCAGTGAGATTGAGCCCTATCTTAGTGCCGCCAAGCTGGGTCTGGCGCATCTGATGATAGGGGGTCTCCAGTCGGCTGATGGCCATGCCAGCATCCAGTACCACATCCAGATAGAGCTTCTGCTCATTGGGCTGTGCGCCCTCATTCAGGGCGTTAAGTCCTTGAGCATCGTTAACTGATGCTTGTTCTAAGTCTGGAGCGTGCCCCTTTGGAAAATATCTCGGGGTGATTGCCGTAGGAAAACGCAGACTGAACTCGCCATCTTGATAACGCACCTGCTGCTGATAGGCGATCTCCACCACCAAGGCCTCGCCGGGCCCCAGGTTCGCCACCTCTGAGGTGAAGATGTTGGGTCTTTGCTGACTCACCAGGCTGGCCTTCTTGCCGCTGGCCTTGGCCTGTTCAAAGGTTTGCCTCGCCACTGCCTTGGGCTGGATCTCACCGATTATTACCCGCTGGCCGATATGTAGCTTGAGGCTGTCGACCGCGGCATCGTGAGGCAGCGGAAATTGATAGCGGCCATTGAGCCAATGCTCACTGTCATTCACAAACACCTGCTTGACCGACACCCGATTGATCCAACCTGAGATGTTCATCTGCACCTGGGTATCCACGGCAAGGGCCGTGGCGGGCAACTCGCTCGTTAGCTGAACGCCATCTAAGCGATATTCGAGCACACCCTGACCTAAAATGGGCTCATCGGCGGCGGGCAGATCGAAATGGTGCAGCTGCTCACCATATTTGGCAGCCGTCACATTGACGCCGGCCGGTTGCCCCATGCGCGCGAAGGCCGGCGTCGTCGAGCCAATCGCGCTGACGCTAAACACCAAGGCGGCGAGCACCAGACGCTGGCAAGAAAAAAGCGCCCCCCTCGGGGGGCAAAGGTCGGTCTGGTTCATCCTGAGACGCGGGCGTGGCAACATCTTACTTCTCCTTTTACGCGTTGCTTCATGGTGCGGGATCTAGTTAGATGCCAGGGCGGTATCGCCAGGCAGCAACTTGATGGTGACGCGGCGATCGAAGAAGTCATTTTCGAAGCTCTGTTCATCCTTCACCGGCGCGCTGGCGCCATAGGCCTTGGCATCCAGACGGGCCTCATCCACGCCTCTGGAGACTAGGTAGCTTCTCACCTCGGCGACGCGCTGCTCTGACAACGCCTGGTTGTAGCTGCTGTCACCGCGGCGATCGGCGTAGCCGGTAAGATCTAATTTCAGCTGCGGCGAGATCGCCATGGCATCGGCCACCTCGTTGAGCTGGCTCTGAAAGTGCGGCTCGACGGTAGATGAGCCCGTTTTAAACTGGACGTTTAGCCCCAGGGCCAGCTCTTCCAAACGGGTGCCCTGATGCTGTCTAAGCTGTGCCAGTTCCACCTTGGCCTCTTGATACTCCTGCTGCACCGTCAGCAGCGCCTCATTTTGCTGCTTGAGCGCCATCATACGGCTCTCCTGCTCGGCTAACGTGGCCTGCTGCTGTTTGATCTCGCTGTCGTTGGCCACAGTCTGGCCTATCATGCCGCCGGTGAAGGCGCCGATAATAGCCCCCACAGGGCCGGCAACCACGGCACCCAGCACTATGCCAGAGCCAACACCGATAAGCGCCTCTTCATCAGCCGAGCTATTGTTTGTACTTTGAGTCGCTTGAGTTGCGGGGGCAGCGAAAGCCATTGAGCTGCCAAATAACGAAACACTGATTAATGCGGCAATGATCTGCTTCTTCATGGGAAAATCCTCAAGTTGACATGGATTGGTGAATAAGAACCCTGTGGTTCCTGTCGATGAGGTCATTAAACCTGAGTGAAATGGCAAGTCCGGGGTGCAAAAATGACGATGCGCAGACCAAATGTGGCAAGAAAATGGCTTTTACCCCGGGCCACTTTTCTCCCGGGTATTTTGCTGTATAGTCACACTCCAGAAACCCTAAGCTGTAATGGATGGATCATGAAGCGTATTGCAATAGTGGAAGATGAGGCGGCTATCCGCGAAAACTACAAAGAGGTGCTGCAGCAGCAAGGCTACTTTGTGCAGGCGTACGCCAACCGCCCCAGCGCCATGGAGGCCTTCAACACGCGTCTGCCTGACTTAGCAATCATCGACATCGGCCTGGAAGATGAGATAGATGGCGGCTTTACCCTGTGCCAGTCACTCAGGGCCATGTCGAACACCCTGCCTATCATCTTTTTGACCGCCAGAGACAGTGACTTCGACACCGTCTGCGGCCTGAGACTGGGCGCCGACGACTATCTGAGCAAAGATGTCAGCTTCCCCCATCTGATCGCCCGCCTCGCCGCGCTATTTAGGCGCTCGGACATCCAAAATGGCGCTAATCCACAAGATGGCATGATAGAGCACGGCAACCTGACCATAGATGTCAACCGCATCCAGGTCTACTGGAAGCAGCAGCCAATCGAGCTGACGGTAACCGAATTTTGGATGGTGCACGCCCTGGCCAAACGCCCAGGCCATGTGCGTAGCCGTCAGGCACTGATGCAGGACGCCAAGATCTATGTGGATGACAGCACCATCACTTCCCACGTGAAGCGGATCCGTAAGAAATTTATCAGCCAGGACCCAGAATTCGATTGCATCGACACCGTCTACGGCATGGGCTATCGCTGGGATACCCAAGACTAAGCATGTTTAATCTGCCCATCGGCCTACGCACTAAGGTCGCCGTACTCTCCCTGTTCCTGCTCTGCCTGCCCTGGCTGGGTTATCAATATGTGTGGGAGATGGAAAAATACCTGCGCCACGGCCAGGAAAAGACTCTTGAAGGCACCACTCAAGCCCTAACCACAGCCCTGCATGAACGACCCAAACTGTTCGACAAGCAGGCAAGCTTTCTGTCACAGGTGAAGAAGGGGCGGGATCTTTACGCCTATCCCCTAACCGGCCCTATCCATCTGGATGGCAAGCTGGGCGAATGGGCCTCTAACCGCCACCGCGCGGTGACCTATGGCGCCGATCACCAGCTGTTTAAAGCCGATGACGGCAACCCCCTCAACGTCAGTTTCACCCATATGGTGGGCAAGTATGCCGGCTACCTCTATGGCTATTTCGAGGTGACAGATCCTAAGGTGATCTACCGCGGCACCAACAGCCTGCGCATCGACAACAACGATCATCTGGCCATCGCCACCCTGGCGCCCGACGGCCAGTTTCGCCGTTACATCGTCGCCACCATACGTGACGGCTGGATCAGCGCCTTCGAGCTGCCCGCCGATCCCCGCAAGTCCCAGCCCGTCAACCCTGAGGTACGCATTCAGGGCAAGTGGCTGAAGACAGATAAAGGCTACAACATCGAGCTGAGGATGCCGCTTGAGATGGTGGGCAGCAAGCTGGGCTTTGCCATCGTCGATGTTAACGACAGAAAGGAACGTAACGTCGAGGCGATCGTCGGCACCTCGGCTACGGATGATGTTACCAAGCTGGGGACGGTACTGGTGCCTTCGCCGGAGATCGAGAGCATCATCAAGGGGATGAGCCACAACAGCTCGCGGATCTGGGTGGTTGATCGCCACGGCCGGGTACTGGCGAAATCCGGCGACATCTACAGCAGCACCAATGTGTGGGCGCAGACGGCAACCGAGCAGACACCAGACACCTTCTGGGGCCGCTTCAAGCAGCAGTTCCTGCACCCGCTCTACTATCGCATTCTGACCACGCCGCCTAAGCATTTCGTCGACTCGCTAAAAGACTCTACCGTGCTGGAGGGCAGCCATATCCGCAAGGCCCTGGCCGGTCAGTTTGGCTCCACCTGGCGCCTCAGCCCAGATGGCAAGGCGGTGATCCTCGCCGCCGCCAGCCCCATCTGGATCGACGATACCGTGATGGGCGTAGTGATCGCCGAGGAGACCACCCACGGCATCCGCACCCTGCGCAACAAGGCGCTGGAGAAGCTGTTTAACGTGATCCTGACCGTGATGAGCATGGGCACACTAGCGCTCTTCTTCTTCGCCTCCAGCATCTCCAGCCGCATCCGTAAGCTAAGGGACGATGCCGAGCAGGCGATCGACAGCCAGGGGCGGATCAGAAAGGCGATAGTCGGCTCTAAGGTGCGTGACGAGATAGGCGATCTCAGTCGCAGTTTCGCCAGCATAGTCGGCCGACTGAGCCAATATACCCACTATCTGGAGAACATGTCGTCGCGCCTTGGCCATGAGCTGCGCACCCCGGTTGCCGTGGTGCGCTCGTCCCTCGAGCACCTCAACAGCCAGGATCTGCCGCCGCAACATCAGAAGTATGTGGACCGCGCCCACGAAGGGGTGAGCCGCCTTAACATGATCCTCAACAACATGAGCGAGGCCACCCGTCTCGAAGAGGCGCTAACCGACGCCGAGGTGGACAACTTCCCCCTCTCCAAGGTGATCTCAGGTTGTATGCAGGGCTATCAGATGACCTATGCCAATCAGGTATTTGAGCTAGAGATAGATAAGGAGCCCATGACCATGCGCGGGGTGCCTGAGTATATCGCCCAGCTGATGGACAAGCTGATCGCCAACGCCATCGAGTTCAGCCAGAGTGATACGCCGATTAAGGTGTCGCTCAAGGCCAAGGGGCGTCAGGCACTGCTGAGCGTGAGTAACCTGGGGCCATCATTGCCCGCCAACATGGGCGAGCAGATCTTCGAATCCATGGTGTCTGTGCGCGCCCAGAAGGCGCAGGATAAGCCTCACTTGGGGCTGGGGCTCTATATCGCCCGCTTAATTACCGATTTTCACAAGGGCAGCATACGCGCCGAAAACCTGATGCAGGATGGTCAGGCCACCGGCGTGGTTATCCATATCCGTCTGCCGCTGGAGGCGCAATAGCCTCCACGCTAAAAGGAAAACCACTCCAATAAATCTCACTTTCATTTAGCCGTATAGATGTTAAGATGGCTGCATTGAGTTGCCAACACGAGAGTATGGGATGAAAAGAGAGACCAAGATAGTCAGCGTCGGCCGCGACAAGAAGTGGAGCAAGGGGGTGATCAACCCGCCGGTATTTCGCGCCTCCACCGTGGTGTTCGACACCATAGAGGATATGCGTCATGCCACCAAGAACCGCGCCAACGGCGAGATGTTCTATGGTCGCCGCGGCACCCCAACCCACTTTTCCTTCCAGGCGGCCATCGCCGAACTCGAAGGCGGCGTAGGCACAGCCCTGTACCCTTCGGGTTCGGCGGCCATCTCAGGCGCCCTGCTCTCCTTCCTCAAGGCGGGCGATCATCTCCTCATGGTCGATACCGCCTATGAACCGACCCGGGATCTGTGCGACAAGCTGCTCAAGGGCTTCGGCATAGAGACCACTTACTATGATCCCCTCATAGGTGATGGCATAGAGGCGCTTATCCGCCCCAATACCAAGGTACTGTTTCTCGAATCTCCCGGCTCCATCACGCTAGAAGTGCAGGATGTGCCGACCCTAAGCGCCATCGCTCATCGCCACAACCTGGTGGTCATGTTGGATAACACCTGGGCGTCACCCATCAACTGCCGCCCCTTCGAGCTTGGGGTGGATATCTCGATTCAGGCGGCAACCAAATATATCGTCGGTCACTCGGATGTGATGCTGGGAACGGCCACCGCCAACCAGGCTCATTGGGATCAGCTCAGAGAGAACAGCTACCTCATGGGGCAATGCACCTCGGCGGACGATATCTATCTCGCCAGCCGCGGCCTGCGCACCCTGGGAGTACGCATGGCCCAGCATGAGAAGAATGGACTAGAGGTCGCCAACTGGCTGGCCACACGCCCAGAGGTGGATCATCTGCGCCATCCCGCCTTTGCCTCCTGCCCTGGGCATGAGTTCTTCAAGCGAGATTTCAGCGCCTCTAACGGTCTCTTCTCCTTCGTGCTCAAACGCGGCAACATCAAGGCGATCACCGCCTTCGTCGAGGGCATGGACCACTTCAAGATGGGCTTCTCCTGGGGCGGCTACGAGAGCCTGATCTTGGGGGTCTTCGGTATCGACAAGCTGCGCACCGCCACCCAGTGGGACAGCAGCAAGCCGCTGATCCGCTTGCATGTGGGCCTGGAAAATCCTGAAGATCTCATCAAAGATCTCGAGGCCGGCTTTGCCCGCTACAACGCGGTATTGGATGGCCAGAGCGACTAGCGCCTCACCTGAATAAGCTTAAGGATCCCCCTTAAAAAAACGCCGTCAGATGACGGCGTTTTCTTTGTTTTGATTAGCTGCAGGTTTTTCCGATTCACGCTAGCGAGTCGCAGGCATTCCGTTTTGCGCCACTTGCGATCAGTTTTTAGCCGCTGACTCTCAGCTCTTAGCCGCTGGCGCTCAGTTCTTAGCCGCTGGCGCTTCGTTTTGCGCCGCAGGCGCTTGCCAGGCCTGGGTGCCATACAGGGGCACGGTCGACAGGCTGTGCTTATGGCTGCCATCTGTCTCCTTGGTGGAGTAAGAGAGATAGATCAGCGTCTGGCTGTCGGCGTCATAGATGCGTCTCACCTTGAGGGATTTGAACAAGATACTCAGTGAAGCCTTAAACACCACCTCGCCGCCGTGGCTCTTGTCGATGTTGGCGAGATCCGCAGGCAAAATCGGTCCGGTCTGACGACAGGCGATCCCCATATCCGACGGATCGGCAAAGTCCAGATTCGCTTCGATACGACTGATATGACAGGTCACGCCGGGGATTTTAGGATCTTGCCTGGCCTCGATGATCACATCCTTGGTGGTAAAGACCCCCAGGCTCACCTTGCCCACATCATCGCCGCAGCCGGTCAGCAGGCTTGTTGCTGCTACAAACATGATTCCAATCCAAGCTTTCATCTTCATTCCTTTTTGCCTTGTTGTCTCGTTGTTTTGTGGTCTTATTGCCTTGACGCCTTGACGCCCTAACACCTTATTGCGTTAGCCAAACACCTTCTGCGCCCAGCGGGTTAGTCCGGCGGTCACACTGCCAAAGTGGTCACCGACCACTATTTCAGTCTCAGGATACATCTGGGCAATCTTCTGGTAAATCGCCGGGCTCTTGGCCGTACCGCCAGTGACATAGATAATATCGGCCTGCGCCTTGTCCGTCGCCTTATCTGTTGCTTTGGCCATTGCCTCAGCCATTAAGGACTGGATCAAGCCCACAGGCTGAGCGATCGCATCAACGAAACCTTGCTGATCGACTTCGGCTACCAACGCAGCATCGACATAATCCAGACTCGCCTGAGTGGCGGCATCATCTGACAGGGCAATTTTCGCCCCCTCGGCGCTGCGCACCAATCGATAACCGAGCTGATCCCGCTGCACCTTGAGTAGGCGCGACAGCAGATCCGAGCGCTCAGCATCCTTGATCAGTTCCTCGATCATCTTGCGGGTCGTCAGGCTGGCAAAGTCGCGCTGTGCGCTGATGTCGTTGACCGCCACCGCATTCCAAAAGGGTTGGCTGGGCACAGGCAGGCCATTGACCATATGAGACCCCAGCCCAAGGTGGGGCATGAAGGCCTTCATCGCCAGGGCGATATCCAGATCGTTACCGCCGATGCGCTGACCACTGTGGCCAAGAAAATCCTCTCTGCGATCGGCCTTAGCGATATGAGAGGGCCCCATCTTTACCACAGAGCAGTCTGTGGTGCCGCCGCCCACATCCACCACCAACACTGTCTTGTCCTGGGTCAGACTGGCCTCGAAATCCATACCCGCCGCCAGGGGCTCGAACAGAAAGCTCACCTCGATAAAACCGGCACGTTTGGCCGCCAGCGCCAGGATGGCTTCGGCCTGGCGGTTACTCTCCTCGCCGCCTATGCCCTGAAAGTTGACCGGGCGACCGATCACCGCATGGGTGGCGCTTCCCTTAGTGCCCAACTGCTTATCCGCCAAGCTCTTGATATGCATCATCATCAGGGTGACGATATCTTCAAACAGGGCAATTTGATCCGCTCGCAAACCGGTTGCCCCCAGGAAAGACTTGGGCGAGCGCACATAGAAGCCCTCTTCGGGCATCTCAAGATAATGGGCCACCGCCTGCTCACCGACAAACACCGCCTGCTCATCACCGTCGAGATCCAGCGCCTGACGGGCATGACGGGCGCGGCTCAACTGCGCCGAGCGCAGCTTGGCATAATCAGCCTTCAATTCACCAGCTAGCTGCTGATAGACGGCCTCGGCAATCAACTCACGGTCGAAGGCATATAGGGTCGATACCAGGTAGTGAGAATCCCCCGCCAGGGGCAATAGCTGCACCCTTTCACCATCCATAATACCGACGGCGCAGTTGGCGCTGCCATAATCGAATCCAACAAACATGCTAAGCGCTCCCGCCCATGAAAAAGCCGAGCAAAATAACACACTCAGCATAAAAGACAAGCGGCCGACTCAAATACCTACCATCCAAGCGCCGACAAAAGCGCCCGCCAATGCCGACGCAAATATCGCCCATGGGAAATCGACTAAACTTAAAGGGATATTGGGAGTCGTTATGCACTGCTTAAACCGACGTTCACTGAGTATTATCCCCCTGCTCTTGCTAATAGCGCTGAGCCTGGGTAAGAGCGTGTCGGCGACGGAGGAAAACAGTGAGTCCGCGCAGCAAACCACGCCCCAACCCATTCCCCTGCTGCAGTTTAGCGGCGCCATAGGCCCAGCCATAGGCGAATACCTAAGCGAAGAGATAGACCACGCCAATCGCCTGCCGGTTGAGCAGCGACCCGAGCTTATCATGATAGTGCTAGATACCCCCGGGGGACTGGTCACCAGTCTCAGAAGCATCAATCAGGCGATCCTTGCATCCAAGATCCCCATCGCCTGCCTTGTAGCCCCGCCGGGCGCCAGAGCCATGAGCGCCGGCACCTATATGCTCTATGCCTGCCATATCGCCGCCATGGCCCCCGCCACCACGCTAGGCGCGGCGACGCCTGTGCAGCTGGGCATGCCCTCCTCCCCCCAAGACTCCGGTTCTGGCTCTGGTTCTGATCCCAAAGAGTCTGGATCCCAAGATAAGGCAGCACGAGACGATGGTTCGGGTCAGTCTAGTCCCGAGTCAACGCCAAAGGACAACAAGGATGCCATGGCCCACAAGGTGCTTAACGATGCGGTGGCCTATATTCGCTCCCTGGCTAACCTAAGGGGTCGTAACGTCGAGTTTGCCGAGCGCGCGGTTATCGATGCCGCTACCCTCACTTCAGATGAGGCGCTGGCCCAGAACGTGATCGACCTGATAGCAGCCGATCCCCAAGAGTTGGTGGCCAAACTCGAAGGCTTCAGCGTGGTGGTGGATGGCAAGGCTAAGCGCCTGTCCCTTGCTGGGGCGAATCTAACGGCCCGTCAGCAGAGCTGGCGCAATCGCGTCATCGCCACCATTACCGATCCCAACATCGCCTATATTCTGATGTTGATCGGTATCTATGGCCTGCTGCTGGAGTTTTACAGCCCGGGCATTGGCGTTGCCGGCGTCACCGGCGGTATCGCCCTCTTGGTCGCCCTCTACGCCTTTCAGCTGCTGCCAGTCAACTACACCGGGCTTGGGCTGATCCTGCTGGGCATAGCCCTTATCGTCGCCGAGTCCATGGTGCCCAGCTTCGGTATTCTTGGCCTGGGTGGTATCGCGGCCTTCGCCCTGGGCTCGCTGTTTCTTATCGATGCCGAGGGCGGCGATCTCTCCATCTCGCTGCCGCTTATCGCCGCAGTGACTGTGACTGCGTCTGGCTTCTCTCTCTGGGTACTCTCCAGCCTGTGGAAGGCGCGCAAGGCCGCCAACGTCAGCGGCGACGATCTGCTCATCGGCGCCAGTGCTAAGGTGGTGAAAGGCTTCGAGAAGTACGGCCTGGTTACCCTGGGCGGCGAGTGTTGGCAGGCCAGATCCGATACTCAGACCCAGACGGGCGAGACGGTTGTCGTACTCGGACGCGACAAACTGACCCTGATCGTCACCCCAGCGGCGACGCTGCCCGATTCAGACAATCCTTAGGAGGTTGATATGCAAGCCTTAGCCTACAATACCCAGCTGTTCTTCGTCGCCCTCATCTTCCTGCTGGTGTCACTGCTTATCAGCACCTTCAAGATCCTGCGGGAATATGAACGCGGGGTGATCTTCATGCTGGGTCGCTTCTACCGGGTCAAGGGCCCAGGCCTCATCATAGTGATCCCCCTGGTGCAACAGATAGTGCGGGTGGATCTGCGCACCGTGGTGATGGACGTACCGACTCAGGATGTGATCAGCCGCGACAACGTCTCGGTGCAGGTCAATGCGGTGATCTACTTTCGGGTGATAGATGCCCAGAAGGCGATCATCAATGTGGAGGATTTTCTGCAGGCCACCTCCCAGCTGGCGCAGACCACGCTGCGCTCGGTACTCGGGCAACATGAGCTGGACGAGATGCTGGCCAATCGCGACATGCTCAACACAGACATTCAGTCTATCCTCGACAGCCGCACCGACGGCTGGGGGATCAAGGTCTCGAACGTGGAGATAAAGCATGTGGATCTCAACGAGACCATGGTGCGCGCCATCGCCAGACAGGCGGAGGCGGAGCGGATCCGTCGCGCCAAGGTGATCCACGCCTCGGGCGAGATGGAAGCCTCGGCCAAGCTGGTAGAAGCGGCGCAGAACCTGAAAAAGTCGCCCAACGCCATCTTGCTGCGTTACCTGCAGACCCTGACAGAGATCGCCGGCGAGAAGAATTCGACCATCCTCTTCCCCCTGCCGATGGATCTCCTCAAGGGGGTGCTAAATCGGGTTAGCGACCAGGAGGAGACCCCGGCAAAGAAAACGGAAGACTAATGGCCGAAACGGGTGGCCTCGAAACGGTTAAGCAGCAGATGCACCAGGTAACAGGCCATCAGAGTAAGCACTATGGCGCCTAAGATACTCGCGCCGCGATAGAGACTGCTGTAGATGAGATCGTTCGCCGGCGTCAGGTTTTGACCATAGAGGGCGCCCATGGTGGTCATGGCGCCGAATCCCACCCCAGAGCCCATCGCCTCTGTCACATGAGCCTGACTAAACAGCAGAGTCACCAACCAGAACAGCGGCAGCAGGAGCACCAGCTCATGGGCCCAGGTATAGAGCAGCAGCTGCATCAAGAGGCCACAGGTCACCCCGAGTATGGTACCTACGGCGCGGCGTCTGGCATAACCCAGGGCGCCGTTCCAGTGCATGGGAAAGAGTAACAACAATGTGGTCGCCTGGGCCGCCAGAGAATCACGCAGATCAAACACCTGAAACACGGCGAAGGAGATGGTGGCGATAGTCGCCCCCATCAGCGCCTCGTGACGCATGCGATGGGGCGCCTTAGGCATAGCTGCCATAGGCGCCCGTGCATCGACGTCGGGAAACAGGTACATCATCAGATAGGCAATAAGCACGGAAAAACCACAACCCATAAAGTTATTGATCGCCAGCTCTGTCACATCTGTATCCGGATAGCTGGCAAAGTGCAGCATGATGCTCAGACTAATCACCCCTGTGGCGCCAAACAGGAACAGGCTGCCACGGGACATGCAGGCAAAGCGATAGAGAAACAGCAAGAAGGCGACGATAGACATCACTATCGGGTGCGAGCCCAAATACTCGGCCAGCAGCGCCACCTCTATGATGGCGATGGCGGATGAGGCCATCACCTGCCGCACCACATGCAGCGACATCTTAGGCAAGATCCCCAGCATCAACATGGGCAGAACGGTAAAGAAGACCCCGTAGTTAAATTCCAGCACCTTGCAGCTGAGAAAGCCCAAGGTGGCACCAGTCGCGATACGCAGACACTGGCGCAGATCGTTAGCACTTAAGGGATGATGACGAATTAACACCCTTCGCCCCTAGTAGATGTAATGCAGCAGGCTGATGAACTTGATCTGCACCTTGGCAAACAGCTCATAGATCACATTGCTTGGCTGAAGCTGCACGGTTGCCTTGGCGCCGGCCGGCAGGGTTATGGCCACATCGGGTGCAAGCTCCAGATGAAGACGGAAACGCTGGGCATCTCGCACCCAACGATTTGACTCGGTTGGGGTCGCCAGACGTCCATTGGCATCGAACTGGGCCTGACTCACACCGGCATCGACACTACTGACGCTCGCCTGAAACAGCTCACCCGGGCGACCATCGAAGGCCACCAGCGCGGTCGCACCAGGGGCGATGTGGCGCAGGTTCTTCTCACGAAAATCGGCGATCACATCCACATTATCCAGCAGCAGCGCCATGACGGGCGTCGACTGATTCACCATGTTGCCCGAGGCCAGCTGCACGTTGGTGACTACACCATCGTGTTCGGCGCGGATCTGGGTATAACTCAGGGCCAATGTTGCCTGAGACAGACGATTCTTGGCCTGACGCAGCTTGAGGTTATCCTCGCCCGGTAACCCCCTCAGGGTCTGCACCTTAGCCAGCTGCGCCTTGGCGGCCAGCAACTGTGAGCGACTGGCTTTCACCTCAGTTTGGGCCTGATCGATCATCTGCTGCGACACGCTCTGATTGGCATAGAGTGATTGAATACGTTTGGCCTCACGCTGCTTGAGTGCGTAGGCGATCTCCTTTGCGTTCACCTCGGCAGTCGCGGCGGCAATCGCCGCATCCAACTCGGCATTATCTTGTCTCGCCTGCTCCAGGGCCAACTCGGCCTGCTCCTGGGCCAGCAAGAAAGGGGTGGCATCCAGGCTAAACAGCAGATCGCCCTGCTGCACCTTCTGGTTATTCGCGACCTGTACCGAGATTACTCGGCCACTCACCTGAGGCGCAACCTGGGTAATAGTGCGTGTCGCCATCGCCTGGGTAGTCAGCGGCATCTTAAGGTCGGCCACCAGGAAATAACCAAACAGCAGGATGAAGCCGATGCTGGCAAACTTAACTAAACGGGCAAATTGCTGATCCGGTGTCATGCTTTCTACTTTTCCTCTTTATCTGTGGCGGTGGGGTGTAATTTCTTTACGGCGTTTTCGCTGATGCGGTTGAGCACAAATTCGAACGCCTCTAGCTGCTCTGGGCTGACGCCCTGATAAAGCTCGGCGCGCAGATCGATAATGCGCTGACGGATGAAGGCCAGCAGATCCAGGCCAGCCTGGGTCAAAGAGACGCGCCGTACGCGCTTGTCATGCTCGCAGCAGTGACGCTCGATAAGGGCCTGCTGCTCCAGCTGACTCAGGGTGCGCATCAGCGACGCCAACTCTATCTCGAGGGCCTCGGCCAGATCTTTCTGACTGGTCTGCTGGCCCATGCGATAGAGCTTCCAAAGCACACTCCAGCGGCTATGGGTCAAGCCCAATGGGGCAAGCTCTGCGTCGGCGACCATGCGCCATAGTCTTGCGAGCCTAGCGACTCGCTCAGCATTGGACGATTCGGCCCAATCTCGATTTTCTGCAGTCATCTTGATCCTCATTGCTGGGTAGCGACACTCGATAAATTACTTAGCATGCTAAGCATTATATTTATTTAGCAGGCTAAGTAAATAGCGAAATGAAAATAAATTACATCCAGGGTCTGCATCGCCTGGCGCCCTCGCCGACTAAGAAGTTTGAAAATAATGACTTAGGTGAGTTTTGGGTTATGCGTAAAAACAGAATATCAGAAGTAGAGAAGCTGAGAGCAGAAGGTAGAGGAAATGAGCCTAAAAAACTGAAAATTAAGAAGTATAGTGGATTTTGCGGGATGTTTTTTAGAAGAGGATACCGACACAGGGTTAACGGAAAAGGACCAGTTTGCTGTTAGCCGTCTGCACCTAACACGTCTCCACACTTTGCCCCGCACAATATGCCCCCATAAGTAGGAGGTTCAGGGCAATTAGATCAAATGCAGCAACTGACTTGTCTTCTGCTCACCAGAAATAGGTCGACCAAACGCAACCAATAAAGGATGCAGTCAATCAGTAAATGGGCAATCAGCATGCAGCCAATAAAAAAGCGAGCATTGCATAACACAACACTCGCCTTTGCTTCTTACTCTGAATACATTGGCTCAGACTCTAAAAACTGAAAGGCTATCTACATCCTCGCCAATGCTGCTCATCAAGCAGACAGGTCGCCCGATGCAACTCATCTCTAGCAGCCCTTTAAGTATAGAAGCCGTTCTGGCTTTTCGCCCAAACAATCGTGCAGATATCAGAGCCGACCAGTTAGCCTTCCTGGTGCTGGCGCTGTTTGCGCTCGACCTTGTCCTGACGGCGCGCCTCGATCACCTGCTTCACATCGCTGCCGATATGGCTCTCACCGCGTGACTTGGCCAGTTGCACCTGACGCTCACGCTCGACGAAACGCTTGCGCTGCTTGTCAGACAACTTGTCTATGCAGTGTGGGCAGCTTACGCCCTGCACATAATGCTCGCTTTGTTTGTCTTCTTCGGTAATAGGCAGACGACAGGCATTACACTGGTCGTACTGACCCTTTTCCAGCTGATGGTTGACCGACACGCGATTGTCGAACACGAAACACTCGCCTTCCCAGAGACTCTCCTCGGGCTTAACCTCTTCCAGATACTTAAGCACGCCGCCCTCAAGGTGATACACCTCATCGAACCCCTGCTCTTTGAGGTAGGCGGTGGATTTCTCGCAGCGAATGCCGCCGGTGCAGAACATGGCAACCTTCTTGTGTTGCTTAGGATCCAGATTCTGCTTCACATAGTCGGGAAACTCTCTGAAGGTCTGGGTCTTAGGGTCGACCGCATTCTTGAAGGTGCCTATGTTGACCTCATAGTCGTTACGGGTGTCGATTAGCAGCACCTCGGGATCTGAGATCAGCTTGTTCCAGTCCTTAGGCTTCACATAGGTGCCCACCACCTTACGGGGATCTATGCCTTCGACCCCCATGGTGACTATCTCTTTCTTCAGCTTAACTTTAGTGCGATAGAAAGGCATCTCATCGTCAAATGACAGCTTGTAGACGATATTATCCAGCCCTGGCTGGGCGTCTAACCAGGCCAGCAGACTATCGATCCCCGCCTGACTACCGGCGACCGTACCGTTAATCCCTTCGCTGGCCAGCAGCAAGGTTCCCTTGATCTCTAAAGACTCCATCTCCTTCAGCAACGGCTGCTGCAGGGCTTCGAAGGCCGGCAGGGAGACAAATTTATATAACGCACATACAACAAACTGAGACATATCAACCTCTTAAACTGCTCGCTGAGGCTTAATCCCCAGTGCATGAATAGACGCGCTCACAACCTAGGAATAAACCTAAGTATTAACCTAAGCATGGCCATAAGTGACATGGCGCGCAAAATGGAGGCGAATTCTACCTAAATCACAGTTAAACAAACAGGCATAAAAAGTAAGGGTATTTTATGACCCCTTGCGCGGGCGCTTACTCAAAACCACTAAACGCCATTCGGGGTTGCGATTTGGCGCAAAGCCATGAAGAATAGCGCCAGCAATCAAGGAGACCCCATGGCCTACCCCACATTATATTCGTTTCGTCGCTGCCCCTATGCCATGCGCGCCCGTCTGGGCCTCTTTCTCGCTGGCCAGGAGGTGGAACTCAGAGAGATAGTGCTCAAACATAAGCCCGAGCCCATGTTAGCGGCCAGCCCCAAGGGCACTGTGCCAGTATTGATTCTAGAAGATGGCAGCGTCATCGACGAGAGCCTGTCGATCATGCTGTGGGCGCTCGGTAAGAAGGCCAAAGACGGAGATGAGAAAACAGAAGCGCTGCTCCTCAGCCATAAGCCTGACCTGCAACAAGCGGCCATGGCACTGATCGGCGAAAACGACAATGAATTTAAGCCCTGGCTGGATAAGTATAAGTACGCCGATCGCCACCCAGAGCAGACGCAAGAAGACTATCGCGCCCAGGGCGAGCACTTTATCGCCAGGCTGGAAGCCAGATTGAACGAACATGCCCAACTGATGGCAGACGTTACAACCCTCGCCGACTATGCCATCTTCCCCTTCGTACGCCAGTTTGCCCACGTGGATAATACCTGGTGGCAACACGCCCCCTACCCTAAGGTGCGCGCATGGCTCGCCAATCATATCGATAGCCCAGTCTTTACCGCCATCATGAAGAAATACCCCACCTGGCTCGACAGTGGTGAGAGCTTCTCACTGCTAGAAAACTAACCGGGATCATACAAAAAAGGCGCCCTCAGGCGCCTTTTTCTTTCCTTATCTGTCTATGCCGAATTTCACTGCAGCGACAGCTGGTACACGCTGGTGCTGCCGCTCACCTCATTGCCTATGATCAGCAGCGGCTTACCGTTGGGGCTGTCGGCCGCTGCCACAAAGCTCATCCCTTCTGGGCCGAGATCCCCCGCCGCCTCAGGCGAACCTGTGATGTTGCTGCCATCGATCTCGAAGCCAACCTCGAAGTCACGATTGACCACATAGTCGACAAACTTCACCGCAAACGGGTTGGTGATCTCATAGATCATGAAACCAGAGGTACGCTCCAGGCCGATGAAGGCGTAGCGCTTACCCTCAATCTCGCCAATCGCCAGCGCCTCGGGCTCGGCGCCCTTATCGTCGCTGCGGCTGTCGCCCTTGTTCTCTTCGTTATTGTTGTTGAAGTTCATCCCCAGCAGTGCTGCCGTGATGCGGGAGAAATCGCTGCCGCTGTCAAACACCTGCTGACCGTTTTGATCCCAAATTGAAAATGAGCGACCGCCGTAGGCCACAATCTTGTCAAAGTCACCGTCACCATCTTTATCTCCCATAGAGGTAGTCACCTTAAGGCGCGCCAGTTGCGTCTTGTCCTGGGCCGCGGCAAACTGCGGATGGTTAACATCGAGCGTGAGGTCACCGGCGCGGGCCTCTTCGGAGAAGCCGCCGTAGTCGCGAGAATCCCCCTCGTTGGCCGTTACCACAAAGTCACTGCCATGCCACTGGTAGCTGGCGATAGTATCTGGCTGATACAGGCCAACCACGCCCGGATAGGTCTGAATATTGACCCTATCATCCTTGTCGCTGGCATCGATCGCATTCTTCGCTAAACCAAAATCCTTAAAGCCGAGGGGCCAGATGGCCTTAACTGCTTTGCTTGGAATGTCGATCACCGCAATTGCGTTGTTTTCCTGCAGGCTGACATAGGCGAGCTTATCGTCTGGCGATACGCTGATATATTCAGGCTCCAAGTCTTGTGCGCGGCTGGCACCCGGGCCGTTGATCTTGATGTCGCTCGACAGCTCGGCTTCGCGCGCGCCGCCCAGATTAAAGTCGCTGAAATCCAGTAAGGTCGCGCTGGCCGCTGGCATACCATCGGTCACGGCTATGATGGCCACCGTGCCCAGCGGATCGACGCTGTAGTCATCGCTGGGTTCACCTTCACCGGCCACCAATACTTGCTTGCCATCATGGCTGAATACGACATTGTCTGGCAGCGCACCGACCTCAACACCATGGATAAGGCTGGCTTCACCAGCGCTATCGATGCGATAAAAGGCAACATAACCCATCCCCTGCTTGCTGTTACCCGCCTCATCGCCGCGCTCTATGGCCACCGCAAGCAGATCCCCATGTATAGCCAGGCTGTTGACGCCGCCAAGACGTGCCAGGCCAAGATCTTGCGCCACATCCAGCACTGCCAGCTTAGGCAGGTTATTGAGCAGCAGGGCATCACTGCCTGCAGCCGGGCTGGCGGCTAAGTTGGCCGCATCGACGATATCTACCTTACCACTCTGGGCATTCACCACGAAGATACGTTTGCTCGCCACATGAAAACCGACGATCTCGGCGGCGCTCTGACCATAGACACCAGACTCATAACGCCCCACCAGCTCGGCACTTAGCCCAGATACCGTCTCACGGCAAAGGTATTGAGTCTGCTCAGCGTTAACTTCGTCGCTGTCCAGCACGCCGTTGCCATTGAGATCCAAGCCTGTCTGTATCATCTGTCCACCGAGTGGACACTCAAGGTCGCCCGCAGGCAGCTGGGTAAATGCAACCAGGCTACTCGCGCCGTTTGTGCCATTGCTACCATTTGCACCATCTTTGCCGTCATCGCCGCTGCAGGCCGTCAGACCCAAAATTGTCATGACCACAGCTATCGCCGTTTTTTTCATCTTGTTATTCATTGCTTAATCCTTTTGCTTGCCCTGAGTACGCCTAAGTAAGAACCGCCAAAAGGCGGATAAATAGGCTATAAATTGCGCTAAGCTAAGGCGGAGATAAGACGAATTCATGACGTGAAGGTGACAGTTTAACGACAGGCAAGGGGAAAATTGCCTTAGGGCGTAAATTTCCCTTTGTCGCCCGCGTGATTCGCGCTAAATTTTGAGTCGGTATGATTTCGGATAGATGAGTCCATGTGCAGATTTTTAACCTATAGCGGCCCCAAGGCGCTGATGTCCCCCCTGATCTTTAAGGCCTCCAACTCGCTGGTGATGCAGAGCAAATACGCCCAGAAACGTAAAGTGCCCACCAACGCCGACGGCTTTGGCCTGGGCTGGTATCCCACCCAGGATGATCCTATCCCGGCGACCTTCGTCAATGTGGATCCCGCCTGGAGTAACCGTAACCTCAAGATGATCGCCGAGAAGGTAGAGACTCAGCATTATTTTGCCCACGTGCGCGACGCCTCCAAGGGAATGCCGGTGAGCCAAGCCAACTGCCACCCCTTCTCCTGCATGCATTACCTGTGGATGCACAACGGCCGCCTGGATCAGTTCGATAAGTTTCGTCGTCAGCTGCTCAATCAGCTCTCGGATCGCGCCTTTGCCTTAATTAAAGGCAACACAGATTCTGAATATGCCTTCGCCCTCTTCATGGACAAGCTGGAATTTGCCGAGCAGGCCAGTCTGAGTCAGCTGGAAAACGCGATGGAAGCGACTATCGCCTGCATCATGCGCCTACGTCAGGCAGCGGGTGCCGACACCAACGCCTTCATCAACTTTGCCGTCACAGATGGTAAACACACAGTAGTCACACGTTTCGCCACGCTTGAAGGCGTCAAACCCGCCTCCCTCTTCTTCGGTCGCGGCAAGGTTGACGAATGCCAGGAGGGGATCGAATTTATCCCCCACACGGAAGAAGTTCAGGACACAGATCAGGCCTGCATCATCATCTGCTCGGAGCCGCCAACGGATCAGAGCGAGCACTGGACCAAGGTGGAGCGCAACCACATGGTGAGCGCCATAGGCAACGAGCGGGTGAGTCAGCGCAAGCTGGACCTGCCGTTTCAGTCCGAGCTTTAACCCAGGTTAGATGACTCGCTAGCGGGCGTAGCCCGTCTAGCAAGGTTTTGTTACAAATCGGCTCGCCTTGCATTAGCCTAAGCGCAATAAAGCATTGGCCAAGGCGAGGCGAGATCCCGTACAATCGTTCTTCTCCCAGATAACATCCCCATCACCTGTTATCACCCCCACAAATTGTCTTAAATTCGGTCACAAGAGGTATGAGTGAACAAAGCGTCGATCCCGTCATCTGAGCTTAGCCAACCCCAGGGCATCCCCAATCTGGCCCTGTTGATCCCCATGTTATCGGCCATCGTCGCCATTACGCCGCTGGCGATCGACATGTACCTGCCGGCCATGTCGACCCTGGCCGAAAGCTTCAACTCCAGCGTCACCACTGTGCAGCAGTCGCTGAGTCTCTATCTGGCGGGCTATGCCCTTGGCATGCTCACCTTCGGCCCCATCGCCGACCGCATCGGCCGCCGCCCGCTAGTGCTGCTTGGTTTAACCGGCTTTGGTTTGATCAGCCTGGCACTGGCCTTCGTCACTAGCGTCGAGGTATTTCTGGGGCTGAGATTTCTGCAGGCCTTCATCGGCGCCGCCGCCACAGTGGTGGTGCCCGGCTACATCAAGGAGGTCTATGGCAAGAATACCGCCAAGGGGATGTCCTATGTCAGTCTGATCATGATGCTGGCGCCGCTCATCGCCCCCACCATGGGCAGTCTGATCCTCGAGCTGGGCGAGTGGCATCTGATCTTCTTCATCTTGGCCTGTTACGCCAGCTTGCTGCTCGTTTTAGTTCTTACCAAGCTAAGAATGCCCAGTGACGCGCAAACAAGCGGCCGCAGTCAGCGCTCCTTCTTCGGCGCCTATGCCGTGGTGTTTACCAAGCCAGGCGTCAAGCTGCATATCGCCAGCGGCGTGATGACCTCGTTTGCCTTCTTCTGCTACCTCACAGCCTCGCCGTTCGTCTACATGGAGGTGTTTGGTCTGGATAAGAGCCTGTTCGCCATCCTCTTTAGCACCAATGTCGGCGCCCTGATGCTGGCCAACGTGATCAACAGCCGCATCGTGGTTAAATATGGCTCTCGCCGCATGCTCAAGGTAGCCACCCTGCTGGCGGCCGTCGCCGGTATCGGCTTATTAAGCGTTAACCTACTGGGACTCAGCTATCACTTTACCGTGGCGGCGCTCATCCCCTTCATGGGTTTCCTGGGCGTAATGTCGGTCAATGCCGACGCCATAGTGCTGATGAAGTTTCAGCAAGAAACCGGCACGGCGACGGCGGTGATCGGCACCCTGAGATTTGGCTTTGGCGCCCTGGCGGGTCCTTTGTTGGCGCTCTTCTACACCGGGACAGCTGTGCCCTTCTCGGCGCTCATGTTAGGCGCCGTACTGCTGGTTGGCCTATGCCAGTTCCTGGCGCATTCACAGCAAAGACAGGGCTAACGGTGCTGATACGTCAATTACCGCATTAACTTGCCACGATTACGTTAGATTCACCGTCAAGCTCGCCATTAACTTCGCCACCATGACAAACGCCGCCCGATGACCCAATTGGGCGGCGATGCCACAAAATAACCTTCTGAGACTAAAGTCTACATCGCCCGATTAAAGATTAATGACGGCGCTCAACCCCCCATCAAACCGCCACTTAAGGCAAAGGCTATCCCACCTCGAACGTGAGTTTTGCTCAACATGGCAAACTTTGCTGATAAAAGGCTTGAATTCATTTATCTATTGAATATGATGAAATTCTGTTCATTGGCAACAGTCACCCCAAGCCGACCGCTTTCGGGTGAAGCGCGAGTCTGGATTACCCTCCAGACTCTTTGTTTAGAGCGATTACCGTCGCTGTATCAAGATACTGCATACCGTCGCGGTAACTTAAGAGGGATCACCAATGGAAAAACTTTCCGGCGCCAGCATGATCGTCCGATCATTAATCGATGAAGGCGTTAAACACATTTTCGGCTATCCAGGTGGCTCGGTACTCGATATTTACGATGCCCTGCACCAAAAATCCGGCATAGAACATATTCTCGTGCGCCACGAACAGGCGGCCGTGCACATGGCCGACGGCTATGCCCGCGCCACCGGCAAGGTGGGCGTGGTACTGGTCACCTCGGGCCCAGGCGCCACCAATGCCATCACGGGGATCGCCACCGCCTACATGGACTCAATCCCTCTGGTCGTGCTCTCAGGACAGGTTCCCAGCAACTTAATTGGTAATGATGCCTTCCAGGAATGTGACATGATAGGTATCTCCCGCCCCGTGGTGAAACACAGCTTCCTGGTGACAGACGCCAAGGATATTCCTGCCATCATCAAGAAGGCCTTCTATATCGCCTCTACCGGTCGCCCCGGCCCTGTGGTAGTAGACATTCCCAAGGATTGTCTCAACCCACAGATATTGCACGAATACCAATACCCGGATGAGATAAACATGCGCTCCTATAACCCGACGACGACGGGCCATAAGGGACAGATCCGCCGAGGCCTGCAGGCCCTGTTAAAAGCCAAGAAGCCGGTACTCTATGTGGGCGGCGGCGCGGTGATCTCGGGCGCAGACCAGCAGATTCTAAAATTATCCGACAGACTCGGCCTGCCGGTGGTCAGCACCTTAATGGGGCTGGGCGCCTTTCCCGGCACCCACGCCAACAGCGTCGGCATGCTCGGTATGCATGGCTGCTATGAGGCCAACATGGCGATGCACAACGCCGACCTTATCTTCGGCATCGGGGTAAGATTCGACGACCGCACCACCAACAATGTGGAAAAGTATTGCCCCAACGCCACCATATTGCATATCGATATCGACCCGTCATCCATCTCCAAGACGGTCAGGGTGGATATCCCCATCGTGGGCTCGGCCGATAGCGTGCTCGATGACATGCTGGCCCTACTTGACGATGAGCCGTCGATGAAAAACGATGAAGGCGCCATCGACTACTGGTGGAGCGAGATCAATCAGTGGCGCAGTCGCAACAGCCTGGCCTATGACAAGAGCAGCGAGCGCATCAAGCCACAGCAGGTGATCGAGACGCTGCACAAGCTGACCAATGGCGATGCCTATGTGGCCTCGGACGTGGGTCAGCATCAGATGTTTGCCGCCCTCTACTACCCCTTCAACAAGCCAAGACGCTGGATCAACTCGGGCGGCCTGGGCACCATGGGCTTTGGCTTGCCGGCCGCCATGGGGGTGAAGATGGCCAAGCCGGACGAGACTGTTATCTGCGTCACCGGCGATGGCTCGATCCAGATGAATATCCAGGAGCTGTCTACCGCGCTGCAATACGATACGCCGGTTAAAATTATCAACTTAAACAACCGTTTCCTCGGTATGGTGAAGCAGTGGCAGGATATGATCTACTCGGGTCGTCACTCCCACTCCTACATGGACTCAGTGCCTAACTTTGCCAAGATTGCCGAGGCCTACGGCCACGTGGGCATGACCATCAGCGATCCGGCCGAACTGGAAGCCGGGCTCGAGAAGGCCCTTGCCATGAAAGACAAGCTGGTCTTCGTCGACATCAGCGTCGATGAGACGGAGCACGTCTATCCAATGCAGATCCGCGGTGGCGGGATGAATGAAATGTGGCTAAGCAAGACGGAGAAAAGCTAATGCGTCGAATTATTTCTGTATTACTCGAAAACCAACCCGGCGCCCTATCTCGCGTGGTAGGCCTTTTCTCCCAGCGAGGCTACAACATCGAGAGCCTAACGGTGGCGCCGACGGATGATGTTACCCTCTCCAGGCTCAACATTACCCTGGTGGCCGACGAGGAGGTGCTGGAACAGATTGAGAAGCAGCTGCATAAGCTGATCGATATTCTCAAGGTATCCAACATTACCGAGTCCAGCCATATTGAGCGCGAGCTGGCGCTGATCAAGGTGAAAGCCAAGGGCGCGGGACGTGAGGAGGTGAAGCGCACCGCCGATATCTTCCGCGGTCAGATAGTGGATGTCACCTCTGAGCTCTATACCATTCAAATGGCCGGCACCTCGGATAAACTCGATGCCTTCATCGCCGCCATCGGCGAGGTGACTAAGGTGATTGAGGTCTCCCGCTCAGGTGTGGTCGGCCTGTGCCGCGGCGAGAAGGCGATGCGCGCCTAGCGCATACCCAATCGTTAGCGACTAATCAATAAGCACAAAAAACGCCAGCATTTGCTGGCGTTTTTACTATTTTGAACGAAAAGCCTCAACACAAGCGCTTTAAACCAAGAGCCTCAACCCAAGTGCGTTAAACCAAGGGCCCTAATCCAAGTGTTCTAATTCAAAATAATCCTTGGATATTAAACGATTTATTTACCGCTTTCAGGATTAGCTGTTTCAGAACTAGCACTCTCGGCCAGCTTAACCACCTCACCGGTCAGCGCAACACCCGCCATCAGGGCGCCGGCGCCGCACTGGAAGGTCTCTTCGCTCGAGGTCAGGTTGTTCTTATAGTTAGACTTGATATTCACTATGGCGTTACCGCCCTGCTTCAGCGCGCTGTTTTTCAGGGCAATCATCGCCGACAGGAAGACCCATTCGCAGGCTTCCTGATCTGACTTATTAAACGCATTGGTCTTCTTGTTGGTCTTAAGCTCACCCAGTTTCTGCACAGGCTCACCATAGGCCTGTTCACCAAAGTAGAAGCTGACATCACTGCCCAGCTTGGCCTTGGCCGCATCTGAATTAAGCACTGAGACGATGTTATAGTTGCCGACATCATCTCTGGCAAAGGCCAGCGGAGAACATAGGGTCAAAGAGGTCAAACCTACAAGCAGTATCTTTTTCATCATTACAAATTCCGTTGATTTGGCATGAGTTAACCCTCACGCCGCGCACTAGTTCACACTAGCACTTCCATTTACATTACCAGACCGACAGTCCTGTCAGCGTCCAACTTATTTCCCGGCGCACGAGAATAATGCCAGATTAGTCATAAACAGCCAAAGGCAAACGCCGTGGGAATCGCCGAGCATAACCAACTCCTTGGCTAAAGGTAAATAGCCAAAGGCAAACTTTGAGATAGAGCTACCTAAAAACCTGCCAGCTGGCTATCATGGCAGCAGTTAACACCATCCCCAACCGGAATTCCCATTGAAAGCATTCGACTTTAACCTGCTTCCCCTGCTGGAGGTGTTGCTGGAGGAGCAGAGCGTCACGGCCGCCGCCGAGCGCCTGCATCTGAGCCAATCTGCGGTGAGTAAACAGCTCAATAAGCTCAGAGACTCCTTCGACGATCAGCTGTTCGAGCGCACCGCCCACGGCCTGCGTCCAACCCCCAAGGCCAAGCAGCTGGGGCCGGAGATCCGTCAGATCTTGAGTCAGGTCTCCTCCCTCACCCGACCCAGCGACTTCGATCCCTCCAAGAGCCACAGACGCTTTCGGCTCGAGTTGGTGGAGACCGCCTACTCGCTAACCTACCCGCGCTTCATGCCCAAGCTGCTCAAGCAGGCACCTAAGATCACCTTAGACAGCCACACCTGGCATAGTGAGAGCATGGAGCGGTTGCTGCGCTGCGATACCGATCTTGGTATCGCCTGCCGGGAATGGGACGAACGCTCGCTGCAGCATATCAACAACCTGCCCAGCGCCCTGCGCTTCGTCGAGCTGACTCGGGATCACTCCCTCTGTCTGGTGCGCGAAGGTCATCCCCTGCTGCAAGAGGAGTGGAACCTGAGTACCTTTTTGAAGTATCGCCATCTGCAGGTCACCTTCGGCGGTATATCCCACTGGCTGCTGGATGATGTGTTGCAGATGAAGCACCTCAAGCGGGACATTGCGGTCAATCTCACCGATTTTAACAGCGCCATGCAGCTGTGCGAGCAGAGCGACCTCATCCTCTGCTCGCCCGCCAAATACGCCAAGGTGATGATGGGGCAATTTAAGCTGGTATCACTGCCGATCCCCACACAAATGGTGCCCGGCACCTATGTGCTGCTCTGGCATAAACATTTCGATCTTGACCCCAGCCATCGCTGGCTCAGGGAACTGATCATCGACTCGGTGCAGTCCTAAGCTGCTAGATAAAAAAACGCCAGCGAGATGAATGCTGGCGTTTTTACTTGGAGATGGTGTCTAAAGCGCTAATGCCCAACGAGCAGGCTTAACTAGAAGCCTTCGACCCCTTTCATATCAGGTAAGTGGTGAGCAATACCCTTATGACAATCGATACAGGTCTTCTCGCCGCTGGCCAATGATGTGGAGTGCATATTGGCCGCACGTGTCGATTGACGAGTAAAGTCCATGTAGTCGAAATTGTGGCAGTTACGACATTCAAGCGAATCGTTGGCCTTGAGTCGTGCCCATTCATGCTCTGCCAGTTCGCGGCGCTTGGCCTCAAACTTGTCACGCGTGTTGATGGTGCCGAATACCTTGCCCCACACCTCTTTCGAGGCCTGCATCTTACGGGCTATCTTATCTGTCCAGTTGTGAGGCACGTGACAATCCGGACAGGTCGCACGCACACCACTGCGGTTGGTAAAGTGTATCGTCGACTTCAGTTCCTGATACACGTTATTTTCCATCTCGTGACAGCCGATACAGAAGGCTTCCTGGTTGGTGGCTTCCAGGGCGGTGTTGAATCCCCCCCAGAAGATCACCCCCGCGACGAAGCCGCCTAAGGTAAGAAAACCTAAGCTAAAATGCACGCTGGGCTTTCTTAACACCTGCCAGATTTTTTTCAACTTATCTAACATACGGCCGCTCCTAGTGCTTAGCTGCTTCAGCTTTAATCAAGTGGTCGATATCGATAAAGTCATTACCTACCAAGGTTTTTGCATCCAGCTGGGGCACATGGCACTGAGTACAGAAATAGCGACGTGGAGAAAGATCCGCTAAGAAGTTGTTTTCCCTGTCCATGTAGTGGGTCACACTCACCATAGGAGCCTGTGAGTCGCCAACACGCTTACGGGCGTGGCACGACATACACTTATTCACCTTCAGGTCTATCTGATAGCCGTCGATCTTATGGGGGATCACCGGCGGCTGCATCGGATAGTTACGCACCTGCTTAACGTCTGTGTTACGCACCTTCTGCATCACAGGCGGCGTCGGGTTAGTGTCGAGCGGCGCCTGCCTGAGGGTGGCAACCTTCTCATCGGGCACGCTGGCAGCCACGCTGCTAAAGGTCGCGCCGACAGAGAGAGTCACCAGAGTCGCCAAGGTTACAAGTTTCAATGATTTCATGGTGATTCTCCTTATGCCTTAACTACTTTAACTGCGCACTTCTTAAAGTCAGTCTGTTTAGACAAAGGATCCGTCGCATCAAGCGTCACCTTGTTAATCAGCTGGCTGGCGTCGAACCAAGGCACAAAGACCAGACCGACAGGCGGCTTATTACGGCCACGGGTCTCGACACGTGTCTTGATCTCACCACGACGAGAAACCACCTTCACCTCATCACCGCGACGCAGGCCGCGTTTCTTGGCGTCTTCTGGATGCATGAAGCACACGGCATCCGGGAAGGCGCGGTACAGCTCGGGCACACGCTGGGTCATAGAACCTGAGTGCCAGTGCTCCAGCACACGACCGGTCGATAGCCAGAGGTTGAACTCTTCATCTGGCGACTCGGCGGCAGGCTCGTATGGCAGCGCGTAGATAACCGCCTTACCATCTGGCTTACCGTAGAACTGGAAGCCTGTACCTGGTTTCACATAAGGGTCGCTGCCTTCGCGGAAGCGCCACTTGGTCTCTTTACCGTTAACCACAGGCCAGCGCAGACCATGCACCTCATGGTAGGTATCGAAGTCAGCCAAGTCATGGCCATGACCGCGACCGAAGGTAGCGTACTCTTCAAACAGACCCTTCTGAACATAGTAACCAAAGTGCTTGGCTTCATCATTCATGTACTTAGGATCGGCCTGCTCCAGTGGGAACTTATCTACGTTACCGTTCTGGTAGAGTACCTGGAACAGCGTCTTGCCCTTGTACTCAGGGTTCGCCGCCAGCACCTCTTTTGGCCAGACTTCGTCTGTGGTGAAGCGCTTAGCGAACTCCATCAACTGCCACAGATCTGAGCGAGACTCGCCCGGTGCCTTCACCATCTGATGCCAGAACTGGGTACGACGCTCGGCGTTACCATAGGCGCCCTCTTTCTCCACCCACATGGCAGTTGGCAGAATCAGGTCGGCAGCCTGTGTAGTTACCGTTGGATAGGCGTCAGACACCACGATGAAGTTTTCTGGGTTACGATAGCCAGGTAGACCTTCCTCGTTAATGTTAGGACCGGCCTGCATGTTGTTGTTTACCTGTACCCAGTAGGCATTGATATCACCATCTTTCAGACGACGATTCTGCTCAACCGCATGGTAACCAGGCTTAGGCGGAATGATGCCATCTGGGATCTTCCAGATCTTCTCGGCAATCTTTCTGTGTTCTGGATTATTCACCACAAGATCTGCAGGCAGACGATGTGAGAAGGTACCCACTTCACGAGCGGTACCACAGGCAGAGGGTTGACCGGTCAGCGAGAATGGGCTGTTACCCGGCGTCGAGATCTTACCTGTTAGCAGGTGAATGTTATAAATCAGGTTGTTACACCACACACCACGGGTATGTTGGTTGAAGCCCATGGTCCAGAATGAGGTCACCTTGGTATTTGGATCGGCGTAGAGTTTCGCCAGTTCAATCAGCTTATCTTCTGGCACGCCAGAAAGCTTGCTGACAGAGGCCACGTCATAATCGGCAACGAAGGCCTTGAAGGCGTCAAATTCGATTGGCGTAGACTTGCCGGCCGTCTTAACGTTCTTGGCTTTTTGCTGCAGCGGATGGCTTGGACGCAGGCCATAGCCGATGTCGGTTTCACCCTTGCGGAAGTTAACGTGCTTGTTGACGAAATCCCAGTTTACCGCATCATTTTGAATGATGTAGTTGGCGATAAAGTTCAGAATAGCCAGGTCGGTCTGCGGCGTGAAGACGATACCGAGATCGGCCAGGTCGAAAGATCTGTGGGTAAAGGTCGATAGCACAGACACCTTAACGTGTGGCGCGCTAAGACGACGGTCGGTAACACGGCTCCAGAGGATGGGGTGCATCTCGGCCATGTTAGAACCCCAGAGCACGAAGGCATCGGCGTTTTCCATGTCATCGTAACAACCCATAGGCTCATCGATACCGAAGGTACGCATGAAGCCACCTACCGCAGAGGCCATACAGTGACGGGCGTTAGGGTCGATGTTGTTAGAGCCAAAACCGGCCTTCATCAGTTTAGAGGCGGCGTAGCCTTCCCATACTGTCCACTGGCCTGAGCCGAACATACCGATGGCGGTTGGGCCCTTCTTCTTGATGGTGGCTTTCCACTTCTCTGCCATGGTATCGAAGGCAGTGTCCCAGCTCACAGGAGTGAACTCACCATGCTTGTCGTATTTGCCGTTGGTCATACGCAGCATAGGGCTCTGGAGTCTGTCCTTGCCGTACATAATCTTAGACAGGAAGTAACCCTTGATACAGTTCAGGCCACGGTTTACCTCGCTCTCGGCGTCGCCGTGAGTCGCAACCACCTTGCCGTCGCGTGTCGCGACAATGACCGAACAACCTGTACCGCAGAAACGACATGGCGCCTTGTTCCACTCAAGTTTAGTCTGCTCTGAACTGGTAATTAGGTTGCTTGCCGTTGCAGGCAAGGCCAAACCAGCCACTGAGGCAGCGGCCATGGCCGCATTTGCCTTCATAAATTCGCGTCGATTCATCTTCATTTTTCAACCTCTTCAAGCACTTCACTCTGGTGATACACCATGGCTGCGGACAGCACGCCCTCAATCTTGTTGATCGCCTCTATGTCAGCCATCAGGCCCTTCTGGGTCATGCCTTCCAGCACAACGACCAGCTTGACCTCATCGTTTACAGACAACTCGGCATTTTCCATCTTCATGATTGTCTGTCTGACACTCGACATAAATTCAGGCTTAACCTGAACCACTAAACTGGTGACGTGAAGTTCATTGCTCATTGACATTTACACTCTTAATAATTGTTCGAATACAGTGGGTTAACCTGCACCTGGCGGGCCGGTAAATATCTGGCTAAACCAGATAGCGAAGCCCAAACCAGAAACGAGTAACACTGACAGCAGGGGAGCAAGAAAAACGGTTAGAAACACAAATATTTTTAGCTCTAAACTTTTCTCTTCATTAGGTGTGGAACTCATGCATCCTCCAACGGGTCATGCCGGTTTTCATAGCAGATAAAGCAGGCTAGCCAGTGGTTGGTGTGGACCAATCAAACGATAAAACCATACTTTTCTTCCTGTTATTTATGGTATCAATAACTTCTTAACATTCTGTATACCCCTAAATCGGTAAATTCTATGCAGGTTTGATCTGGATCATCCTTTTGTCGCAGATAAAACCCAGATCACCTCTCCTAGACACGTATTTCGATTGAGAAAGCAACAAAATGAATAAATTAGCTATTCATAAACAACTAAAACATAGTCACAAAATGGCGATTTCGTAAGTCAAAATGTGATCTAAATCGTAAAAATATATCGATGGGGGTAGAGGGGGATTTAGTGGGGTAAAAAAAAGCACCCGTTGCGGGTGCTTCTTTAGTCTTTATGACAATAATCAGGCTTCGGCGATGCGGTTGAGGATCCGCTTCTCCGAGATGGGATAGGCGGTACCTAACACCTGAGCGAAACAGGAGACGCGATACTCCTCTATCATCCAGCGAGCCTCCTGCAGTGCCTCGGGCACCGCCGCGCTGCGGGGCACCTTGGCCAGCTGGGCTGCCAGGGTCTGCTGCACATTGTTGATGCTGTGCAGGTGCAGGCGGTCACGGTTAGGATCCACTGGCAGCTTATCTAAACGATTATCTATCGCCTTGATATAACGGATTAAATCAGAAAGTCGCTGCCAACCGCACTGCTCGACAAAGCCCTTGAATACCAGGTTATCCAACTGGGTCTGAATGTCACTCATGGCGAAGGCGATATCCAGGCTGATCTTGCCCTTGAGGCGCTTCTTCACCTTCTGATACAGGGTCAAGATCTCCTCCACCTGCAGGGCGATCTTGGCCGCCGTGGGGTTAAGATCCTGACGCACCAAATCTTTAGCCTGGTCGAACTGCTCGGCGCTGCGCACATCTAAGCCCTTCTCATCCAGCAGTTGCTGCACCGCCGCCGACAGGATATCGTCGATCAGATACTGCACCTGGCCAAAGGGGTTGAAGTACATGGCCAACTTGGCCTTATTGGGCAGGGTGTTCTGCAGGTGCTTCACCGGCGATGGCATGTTAAGCAGCAAGAGGCGCTGCAGACCCGCCTTATGGCAGCGGCCGGCCTCATGTTCATCATCAAACAGCTTGATGGCCACGCTATCCTTATTGTCCACCAGCGCGGGGAAGGCCTTCACCTGGAAGTTACCCCGCTTCTTCTCATACTGCTTGGGCAGATCGCCAAAGCTCCACTGAGTCAGCTCACTCTGCTCTATACCGCTCTCGGCGACGTTGCGAATCGCCTGGGTTACCCTGCCCTGAAGTTTATCTTTTAGCTGCTCAAGCTCCCTGCCCTGTGCGATCAACTTGCCCTTGTCATCTTCCACCTTGAAGTTGATCAGCAGATGAGGGGCGAGCTGGGTGAGATCGAAATCATCGACCGAGATACGCACGCCGCTCATGCGCAGAAGTTGCTTACACATGGCCTCCAGCAGACTCATCTCACTGCTGCTGTTAGTATTAGCCATCGCCTGTAAGCAGGCCCTGGCATAATCCGGCGCCGGCACGAAGTTACGTCTCAGTGTCTTAGGCAGGGACTTGATCAGCGCGGTGATCTTCTCTTCGCGCAGGCCCGGCACCAACCAGTCGAAGCCCTGGGCCTCGATTTGATTGAGCAGCGCGACGGGGAGATGCACCGACACGCCGTCATCTACATCCGCCGGCTCAAAGTGATAACTCAGCGGCAGGTTAAAGTTGCCCTGATGCCAGTTGTCGGGGAAGTCCAGCGCCGAGATATGCTCGTCGCTGCGCTTCATCAGCTGTTCACGTTCAAAGTCCAGCAGATGCGGCTGGCGCTTCTTCTCCTGCTTCCACCAGGTCAGCAGCTTAGGCGCGTTGTAGATCCCCTCGGGGATGCGCGTCTCATAGAAATCCACCAGCGCCTGCTCGTCCACCAAGATGTCGCGGCGGCGAGACTTGTGCTCCAGCGCCTCGATATCGTCGATCAGGGCGCGGTTCTTGACGAAAAACGCCTCCTTGGTGCGCAGCTCACCTTCGGCCAGGGCGCTGCGAATGAAGATCTCGCGGGCCTCCACCGGCTCCACCGGGCCATACTGCACCCGGCGGCGATTGACTATGGTCAGGCCGTAGAGCTGTTGGTTTTCCAGCGCCACCACACTGCCCTGCTTGGCCTCGAAATGGGGCTCTACATAGCTTTTCTTCACCAGATGGCCGGCCAGAGGCTCGACCCATTCGGGCTGGATCTTGGCGCAGCAGCGGGCAAACAGGCGTGAGGTCTCGGTCATCTCGGCGGCCATGATCCACTTAGGTCCCTTCTTGGCGAGCGGCGAGCCGGGGAAGACGAAGAACTTGCGGTTACGCGCCCCCAGATACTCGTTGTCCTTATCCTTGAAACCGATATGGCTCAGCAGGCCGGTCAGCAAAGATTTATGCAGCAGCTCATAGTCGGCGGGCTCGCTGTTGAGCTTCCACTTGAGGTCGTGCACCGCCTGTCGCAGCTGGGTATAGAGATCCTGCCATTCACGCACCCGCAGATAGGCGAGAAACTCCTGCTTACACAGCTTACGGAACTGACTCGCGGACAGGGCTTTCTGCTGCTCCTTGATGTGATCCCACAGCTTGACCCAGGCGATGAAATCAGAGTCCTTGTCGTTGAAGCGTCTGTGGGCCTCATCGGCGGCCTGCTTCTTATCCATTGGGCGCTCGCGGGGATCTTGGATCGACAAGCCTGCGGTGATCACCAATGTCTCATGCAGGCAGCCATATTCCTTGGCCTGCACCACCATCCGCGCCAGGCGCGGATCCACAGGGATACTCGCCAACTGACGTCCAAGGGGCGTAAGTTGCAGCTGCCCCTTGTGTTTGCGCACCGACTGCAGCTCTTCCAGCAGCAGGAAACCATCACGGATATAGCGGGCATCGGGTGGCTGAATGAAGGGGAAGCCTTCGATGTCGCCAAGGCCGATGGAGAGCATCTGCAAAATGACAGAGGCCAGGTTGGTCCTTAGGATCTCGGGGTCGGTAAACTCGGGGCGGTTGTTAAAGTCCGCCTCATCATAGAGACGAATACAGATCCCCGGCGCCACACGGCCACAACGGCCCTGACGCTGGTTGGCGCTCGCCTGAGAGATAGGCTCAATAGGCAGACGCTGCACCTTAGTGCGATAGCTGTAACGGCTGATGCGCGCCGTACCCGGGTCGATCACATACTTGATGCCGGGAACCGTCAAGGAGGTTTCCGCCACGTTGGTGGCCAGCACTATGCGGCGTCCGCGATGACTCTTAAATACCTTGGACTGCTCACCATAGGAGAGGCGCGCATAAAGGGGTAACACCTCGGTATCTCGGTACTGCTGTTTGTTGAGCTGGTCCGCCAGGTCACGGATCTCGCGCTCGCCGTTGAGGAAGATCAGGATATCCCCCGGTCCCTCGGCCATCAGCTCCTCCACCGCGGCGAAGATGCCATCGGTGAGATCTAAGTCTTCATCCTGCTCGCCCACTAGCGGACGGTAGCGGGTCTCCACCGGATAGGTACGGCCCGAGACCTCGATCACAGGCGCATTATTGAAATGCTTAGAGAAACGCTCCACGTCTATGGTGGCCGAGGTGATGATCACCTTAAGATCCGGACGGCGCTTGAGCACGCTCTTGAGGTAACCCAGGATGAAGTCGATATTCAGGCTTCGCTCGTGGGCCTCATCGATAATGATGGTGTCGTACTGATCCAGGTATTTGTCTGAACTCAGCTCCGCCAGCAAAATACCGTCTGTCATCAGCTTGATGTAAGAGGTCGGCTTGATGGCATCGGCGAAACGCACCTTAAAGCCCACCACCTCGCCCAGTGGGCTGTTTAGTTCCTCGGCCACACGGCTCGCCACGCTGCGGGCGGCCAGCCGCCTTGGTTGGGTGTGGCCAATCAGGCCGCGGGTGCCCAGGCCAAGCTCGAGACAGATCTTCGGCAGCTGAGTCGTCTTACCCGAGCCGGTTTCACCGGCCACTATCACCACCTGGTTGTTGGCGATCGCCTCGGCTATCTCGCCTCGCTTTTGCGACACGGGCAAGGCGTCGGGATAGTTGATCTCGGGGCGATTCTGCCTGCGGCTCTCCACCTTAGCTGCGGCGGCAATGGCCTGCTCTTCTAACTGGGCCAGCGCCTCATCTTTCTGCTCACCGTCGGCTTGTTTTTTCAGTCTATGAAGGCGGCGCTTGATGCGAGAGGCATCGGCCTGAAAACACTGGTTGAGAAAGGCATGAGACAGGGGGTGACGTGGCGAATTCAAAGGAAAAACCCATATAGCAAAACACAAAGCAGGGATCCTACCAAGGAACGCGCCATTTTGATATGGAAAATCGCCTCTAGCGGGCGAATTTGTTCACCTGATTATCGGTTATGCCGTGTGGTGCTTGCCGATAAAAAGGTGAACATAAGCATTGACTTAGGCAGGTTTAAGATAACACTCCTGCATGGAGGTGTTGATCGCCCTCAATACGGCATTTCTGTCTATGATGCCGACCACCCTGCCCTGGTCGATCACAGGATAGATCTTAGGCTTGGGCAGCAGCATCTGCTCCGCCAAACTGATGATGGGCTCATCCTTGCTGACGGTAAGCACATCGGTGCGCATGCAGTCACTCACGTTGGCGGTGAGATCGCAGTGATAGGTACTCTTAAGCATCACGGCTAAACAATCTTGTTGCGACAAAAACCCCACCAAATGACCCTGTGCATCGACCACGGCTGCGCCTAGTTTTTTTTGTGAGAGCAGCTTCTCGACCGCGGCCGCCAGTGTCATGTCTGCCTGTAATAACACCGGCTGGCGATCCATATAATCAACGACTTTCATCGATTCCATATTCTGACTCCTTAATCGTGTCCGCACCTTAAGTGTAATTAAGGTTGGTCTAAAAAGCCGAAGTTTTAACCAACTTTATTTATAAGCATACAAAACAAACATTTATGCAACAGTCATAAAGTTTGAAGCGGATCAAATGCCGCCAAAAAGTGGGACATTTTGACCCATGTTTTTAAATAAACTTGATCCAGCTCATAGCTATAGAAGGTGGAATGCCCTTGCGGATCACAAGGTTTATAAATGTTGACATACATCAACATTCGCACGGAATTTGAGGCCTAAACTAAGTTACTGAATCGTGCCACTACATTTTCGCATCAAAATGAAAACAAAGGGTTAACCATGGACACACATGCCGCCTTATATCAACAAGGCCAAGCACGCCTCGAAGAGTTACGTCGCTTGGCGCCTCGTCATGCTCAGACATTGCAAGACAAGATGGAAGAGCATGGAATCACCCGCCGAGACTTTATGAAATGGAGCGCCGCCGTCACCGCTATGCTGGCGTTGCCACTTCCCTTTAGCACACTGGTTGCTGAAGCCGCCGAGTTGGCGGACCGCGTACCACTGATCTGGTTGCACATGGCCGAATGTACCGGCTGCTCCGAATCTCTGGTGCGTGCAGACACCCCTAACCTCGACTCGCTGATCTTCGACCATGTTTCATTGGAATACCATGAAACTCTGATGGCCGCCGCCGGTTGGCAAGCCGAAGAAAACCTGGAACACGCACTGGAAACCTACAAGGGTAACTACCTGCTGGCCGTCGAGGGGGCTATCCCTACCGCCAACAATGGTGCCTTCCTCACCGTTGGCTGTAAGGGTCACACCGGCCTTGAGATCATCAAGCATGCGGCCGAAGGCGCTGCCGCCATCATCTCAGTCGGTACCTGCGCCTCCTTCGGTGGTGTACAGGCCGCCGCTCCTAACCCAACCGGTGCCAAGGGCGTCGATAAGGTAGTCAACAAGACAGTGGTTAACTTAGGTGGCTGTCCACCGAGTGAAAAGAACATTGTCGGCACCCTGATGTATTTCATCATGTTCGGCAAACTGCCTGCGCTTGACATGTTCAACCGTCCTAAGTGGGCCTACGGCGCACGGGTACACGATAACTGTGAACGTCGCGGCCGCTTCGATGCCGGCGAATTTGTCGAGCAGTTCGGCGATGAAGGCGCGAAAGAGGGCTACTGCCTCTATAAAGTGGGATGTAAAGGGCCTTATACCTATAACAACTGCCCCACAGAAAGATTCAATCACCACACCAGTTGGCCGGTACTTGCGGGTCACGGATGTATGGGCTGCTCCGAGCCTAACTTCTGGGACGACATGGCCGACTTTGAAAAACCCCTTGGCAGACAGCTCCTTCACGGGCTGGACGCAACGGCCGATACCGTCGGCGCAGTGATCTTGGGTGCCACAGCTGTAGGTATCGGCGCTCATGCTGTTGCCAGCGTATTTGCCAATTCGAAGGAGGACTAATTCAATGAGCAAACGTGTAGTTATCGACCCTATCACTCGAATCGAAGGCCATCTGCGCATCGAGGTCGAAGTCGACGAAAATAATGTTGTTCAAAAAGCCTGGTCCTCCTCCACCCTTTGGCGTGGCATCGAGGTGATCCTCAAGGGACGCACTCCGATGGATGTGGGCCTTATCGTTCAACGTATCTGTGGTGTCTGTACCTATTCACACTATCGCTGTGGTACAGAGGCGGTTGAGAACGCCTTAGGGGTGAAGATCCCGCTTAACGCCAAATACCTGCGCTCGCTCATGCAGACCTCGCTCTATATGCATGACCACATAGTGCACTTCTATCACCTCCACGGCCTGGACTGGGTGGATGTGGTCTCGGCCCTGAGTGCCGATCCGGCCGCCGCCGCACAGGTGGCACTGAAATATACCCACAACCCAATCGCCGCCGGCGAGGGTGAGCTGCGCGCGGTACAAGAGCGCGTCAAGGGCTTCGTCGAAACCGGTAAACTTGGCCCCTTCGCCAACGCTTACTGGGGCAACGGCACCTATAAGTTTACCCCTGAGCAGAACCTGATCGCCCTGTCTCACTACCTCAAGGCACTGGAAGTACAGCGCGTTGCGGCCGAGATGCTGGCCATCTTCGGTGGTAAGCAGCCGCATCCTCAGTCACTGGTGGTCGGTGGTGTTACCTCGGTGCGTGACATGTTAAGCCCTGCCCGCCTACAGGAGTGGAAACAGAAACACGCCATCGTGGCCGACTTTATCAACCGCGCCTATAAGGCGGATATCGTCATGGCGGCCGAAGCCTTCGGCGGCGAACCTAGCGTGCTGGGCGGCGTCAACGTGAAGAACTTCCTGGCAACCAACGACTTCGTCCTCGCCGACGGTCAGTACATGTTCGATCAGGGTGTGATCATGAATGGCGATCTGGCCAATGTCACCGATATCAACCCAGATCTGATCAAGGAAGATGTGAGCCACGCCTGGTATGACGCAAGTGAACCACAGCATCCATATGACGGCACCACAATCCCTAACTACACAGGCTTCGTGGAGCGCGACACCGTCTACGGCAAGCTGCCGACACTGGATGGCGACGGCAAGTACAGCTGGGTGAAATCACCACGCTACCAGGGCGAGCCTGTCGAGGTGGGTCCACTCTCTAGCCTGCTGGTCAGCTATGCCCGCGGCAACAAAGTGGTGGTCGATGCGGTGAACGGTCTGCTGGAAACCACTGGCCTGCCGGTTGAAGCCCTGTTTACTACACTTGGCCGCACCGCGGCGCGCATGCTGCAAACCGTTATCGTGGCCGAGCAGGGTCTTAAGACCTTCGACGCCCTGATCAACAACCTGCTTGTGGATGAGGCAACCTATGTGAAGCCCGAGATCGACCCAAGCAAAGAGTATGTGGGCCACGCCATGATCGAGGCGCCGCGCGGCATGCTCAGCCACTGGATCCGCATCAAGAACGGTCTGGTGGAGAACTATCAGGCTGTGGTGCCCACCACCTGGAACGCAGGCCCTGTGGACGCCGCCGGTAAGGTAGGTCCCTATGAGGCATCCCTATTGGGCCTCAAGCTGGAAGACCCAACCAAGCCACTGGAAGTGATACGTATCATCCACTCATTCGACCCATGTATGGCCTGTTCGGTACACGTGATGGACTATAAGGGCCAAGATCTGGGTGAGTTCCGTATCGACCCAAACGGCAATAACTAAGGAGCAACTCATGGCTACAACCAATGTACCCTATGAGAGAGCCTTTATCTTCAGCGCCGCGATCAGGATTTTCCACTGGTTGCGAGCGCTCTCCATACTGGTTCTTGTCATAACAGGCTTCTATATTGCCTGGCCATTTTTGGTGGCGCCGAGCAGCACGGATGTGTTGGTACAAGGGTGGATAAGATTTGCCCACCTGATCTTCGGCTTCGTGCTGTGTGCCATCACGCTTGCCAGGGCCTATCTGTTCTTCTTCAGCAAGAGCGACATTGAGCGGCGCTCCTTTAAGGATGTCGCCAGCGTTAACAGCTGGATAGTGCAGCTTAAGTCCTATCTCTGGATGGGGCACCTGGACAAGAAAGGTGTGTATGGTCCCTTGCAGTTTGTCACCTACTTTGCCGTGTCAGTGATCGCAGCGCTTATCTGCATCACAGGCCTGGCACTGTACGCCAACGTCTATCATCTCGGCCTTGGCGGCATGTTAGGCGACTTCGCGGCCTGGTTGACCGGCGCAATGGGCGGCCTGGCCCAGCTGAGGATCTGGCACCATTACTTTACTTGGGTGTTTATTATCTTTGTGGTGATCCACGTCTATATGGCGGTTTGGACCGGCATCAGATTTAAACATAATTCGGTAGATTCCATCGTCTCTGGCTATGACTACCATCCTAAGAAGCACTAAATAAGGGCGCCATGAAAATACTGTTACTCGGTATTGGTAATGTGCTGTACGCCGATGAAGGGATCGGCGTACATTTTGTCAATTACCTGCAAGAAAACTATCGCTTTAGCCATCCGTCGCATCAACTCGATGTGATGGATGGTGGCACCTTAGCCCAAGGGCTAATTCCCATTATCTGTAAATACGACTATCTTGTGGTGGTAGATACGGTCAACGCCCACGGCGTCGGACCAGGAGAGGTCTATTTTTTCGATTTCGACAAGGCTCCCAGCGAGATCGATTGGCAAGGAAGCGCACACGAGGTGGAGATGTTACAGACATTGACCATGATGGAGATGGTCGGAGACAGACCAAAAACTTTCGTACTTGGCTGCACGCCAACCGTACTCGAACCTATGACACTGGGGCTCACCCCGCGTGTCGCCGCCGCCGTTCCCCTGATGGAAACGACAATACTCACCCATTTCAAGTCCCTCGGATTCGAGATCGAACGGATCAACGACTTGACTATTGAAACGCTCATTCCAGATTCTTATAAGCGCGGTGTAACCCTAGATGAAGACAATCAAATTTGAATTTACCTGCTCACGGCAGGTGCCGCTTTACGCGCATTTATGTAACCGATACCTAAATTATGGTGAACTAAATATCCATGTCGGTTACCAGGGCGGCGCCTATTTTATCGAGGCCGAGGGCAAACAGAGCGAGCTGGAAGCCCTGGCCGATGATATCGCCCAGGATTTTCTGATCTCCGTATGGCTCACCGATTCCCGCATCGACCTGATCGACGCGCCGACCGGCAGCAAAGCCCCCTTGGCAACCCAGCCACTGGTGCAGGAGTTTTGTCAGCAGTGCGCGCCCCACTTTGGTGATAATCAGGCGCCAGAATTTGGCCAGCTGGATCTTGCCTGCGACTGCTGCCACGGCGAGCGCCGCATCCATCAGGATTATCGCGGCTTGACCGCAGGCGACATTCAGGCCATGTATCAGCGCCTGATGACTCAGGGCGAACTAGAGCTGGCGGGCGGCATTCGGCTAAGCCTGAGCCCGGTTGACAACAATCCCAATGGAAGTTCCCATAAAAAGAGTCAGCGCCCTCGCCTACTAGTCTGTAATCCCAACACTTTAAATGCCCAGTTCCACCTCAGCGATCCTCAGGTGTTGGCGCTGTCGAGTATAGAGAAGCCTCTCATCTGCGTACGGCCCATCAAAGATCATCCAAAACTCGCCCAGCCGCTTTACGATCTCTGCTTCGCCTACAATCGTCTCTTAGTGATCCTGGCCGAGCATCTGCGCCAGCACGGCACAGATTGGATCTATTTAACCGATCCCGCCCAAGGCGAGGCACTAGCCTATATCGACGGTCAATGGGCCGAAATCCACACGAATGCGCCAAATAGCCTGCGCATCGACTCGCCCAAGCAGCCACTACATGAGACTGTGCTGCTGGCAGGCAAGGACACCTACTACTACGCGAGTCACAGCGATAAACAGGGCGGCCACTACCTGCTGGAACAAGGCAGTGACGTCAAGAGTCGCCACGGCGCCATGACGCCTGCTATCTTGGGCGATGATGACCTGGCACTGTGCGCCCTGCACAGCGTGAATCTCGAGCATGGCCTTGATAAGAACAGCGCCATCATCTACCTCAGCCGTGATCATGGCGGGCAGATCTACACCTTAGATGGCAAGTGCGAGGCCGAGCGTTTCTTCGCCCTGCCCGAGCTGCCGGAAAACGGCTATGAGATCTATCATCAGCTGGAGCAGAGCCCCCAGCGCAAGGTGCTGGAGAAGTTTAAGCAGCGCTACCCCGAAGATTATCTCAGGCTACTGGACCTTAAGCTTCCCAATGAGCGCCACAGCCTTAGCGCCCTATGGGCGGTGGGCGCGGTGATCCTGGGCCTCGAGAGCCGCTCCTTGAGCGTTGGCGATCTCAATGACGCCCTGATGGCCGCAGCCATGGCCCATCGCGGCAGCAACTCGCCGCGCATCGACTATCCGCTCACCCGCGGCGAAGCCTATCGCAGCCTCAACTGGTGCAAGACGCTGGGCAGCCTGATCAGCTTCCGTCTGGCCGACGACAGAGACAGCCAGAAACTGGCCTTTGGCATGCACGACTCCTTCGCCGACTACCTGGCCAACTGGATTGAGCATCTGGATCTCAACCTTGGGGTCAAGTCGGTGGCCCTGGCCGGTAGCGAGTGGGTTAACCCCCTGCTGTGTCAGCGGGTCGCCCTAAGGGTCGGCAAGAACTTCCCGCTCAAGCACAACCAGCTGCTGGAGATCGATGGCAACAACCATGCTATCGGCGCCCTGCTGCTCAAAAAGCGCAGGCTATAGCATGTCGAGCGGGTTACAAAGGTCCATGGCATCGACCAAGCGTGTACGGCTGGCGGTAACGGGTATAGTTCAGGGGGTCGGCTTTCGCCCCTTCGTCTACCGCTGGGCGACTGAGCTTGGTCTGCTGGGCCTGACCTTCAACCACAGCAAGGGGGTGACGGTAGAGCTGCAAGGCAGCGATGCGGCGATTAGCGCCTTCGTCGAGGCCCTGACCCAGACGCCGCCGCCACTTGCCCGCATCGACAGCCTGAGCCAGACAGAACTGCCGCTTGAAGAGTGCGACAACTTCGAGATAGTGCACAGCCAGGCGGATGCCAAGGCGGTGGTGGCCGTCTCCAGCGACAAGAGCAGTTGCCAGGAGTGTCTCGATGAGATAATGGATCCCGGCAACCGTCACTATCAGTACCCTTTTACCAACTGCACCAACTGCGGCCCCAGATATACCCTGATCCGCGCCCTGCCCTATGACAGGCCCAACACCGCCATGGCAGAGTTCGCCATGTGTGATGCCTGCGCGGCGGCCTATCAGAATCCGCTGGACAGGCGCTACCATGCCCAGCCGGTGAGCTGCCCGGATTGCGGCCCACAGCTCAGCCTGCTGGCACAAGATAAGCGTCTGCTTGGTGAGCGTAACGCTGCGCTGGACCTGGCCGTCGAGCTGCTGGCCCAGGGCAAGACCTTGGCCATCAAGGGGCTCGGCGGTTTTCATCTGGTGTGCGATGCCACCAATGATAAGGCGGTGATGCAGCTGAGATCCCGCAAACAGCGCCCGGCCAAGCCCTTCGCCGTGATGTGCGCCTCGCTCAACATGGCCAAGACACTGGTCAACGGCAGCCACGCCGAGTGGCAACTGCTGCAAAGCGCCGAGCGGCCCATTACCCTGCTGCAAAAGGCGCTCAACAAAGATGAATCCAGTGGCGATGCGCTGAGCAGTTGCGTGCTAAGCCCCGCCGTGGCCCCCGGTATCGACAGACTCGGGCTGTTTCTGCCCTACACACCGCTGCATCAGTTGCTGCTCAGCAGGCTAAACCGTCCGCTCGTGGCCACCAGTGCCAACCGTAGCGGCGAGCCCATCATCACACACGCCGAGCAGATCTTCGAGCGCCTGGGCGAGGTCGTCGATGCCGTGCTGGATCATAACCGCGAAATCCTTAACGGCTGTGACGACAGCGTGGTGCAGATGGTGGATGACAAGCTACAGGTGATCCGTCTGGCGCGGGGCTATGCGCCGCTAACCCTGGCCCTGCCCGAGGAAGTCCCCCAAGAAACCTTGGCCGTGGGCGCCCAGCAGAAGAACAGCATCGCCTTCGGCTTCGATCACAACCTGGTGCTCAGCCCGCATATCGGCGATCTCTTCAGCATTGAGGCGGAGCAATATTTTATCGACACCCTGGCGACCTTTAAGCGCCTGTACCAGTTCAGCCCCAAACAGCTTGTGAGCGACAAGCATCCCGATTACGCCTCGACCATCTGGGCCCAGCAGCAAAAGGATGCCCAAGGCATCGCCTACACTCAGGTACAGCACCACTACGCCCATATCCTCAGCGTCATGGCCGTCAATCAGAGAGTCGACAAGGTATTGGGTTTCAGCTTCGATGGCACGGGCCTCGGGGATGAGCGCCAGCTCTGGGGCGGCGAAGCCATGCTAGCCGATATCTCAGATTTCAAGCGCGTCGCCCACCTGAGTCCTATGGCGCTGATCGGCGGCGAGCAGGCGATTAAAGATCCCCGCCGCATCATGCTGGCACTGCTGTTCCAGCGCTACACGCCTGAAGAGATAAAGGCGCTGCCACTGGCATCGCTTGAGGGACTGCCAGCCAGCCTCATCGGCAACCTGCATACCCTGTGGCAAAAGGGGGTCGCGACCCAGATGACCAGCTCCATCGGCCGTCTGTTTGACGCCACCGCCTGCCTACTCGGCCTGATGCAGACCACCCAGTTTGAGGGTCAGGCCGGCATGTTGATCGAGGCCAAGGCCAATGAGGTCAGTGAGGCGCAGTTAGAAAGCGAGCTAGCAGCGGCGGATCTGGCCTTTAACCTGAGTGAGAAAGACGGCGTATGGCAGCTAGAAGCCCTCTGGGCGCAGATGGTGGATGCCCTGCTCAAATGGCAGCACAAACCCGAAGGCATAGGCCTTATCGCCCGCGGCTTTATGAACGCGCTGGCCCAGGCGGTCACCGACTGCGCCATCAAGCATAGCGGCTTCGACGTGGCGCTTTGCGGCGGCGTGTTTCAAAACCGCTATCTGCTCAGCGAGACACGTAAACGCCTAGAGATGGCTAAGATTAAGGTGCTGGATTCGCATCAGGTACCGGTTAACGATGGCGGCATTGCCCTGGGGCAACTCTGGTACGCCATACACAAGCATTAACTCGGCTTAAGCCGCGCCCTAAATCGCCCTGCGATAAGCGCTTGAGCCAATTTGATTAACAGGATTTTGCCTAAAACTGACCCGGGTCAATGAAGTCACCGGGCCCCTAGCGCAAAATGGCATTAACGCCTTAGATTTTTTGGAGTTCATTATGTGTAAAGACTGCGGCTGCTCTATCACTCGAAATCATGATCACCACCATGATCACGACCATCACCACAGCCATGAGCATGATCATCATCACGAGCACAGCCACGGGCATCATCACGACCACGGCCCCCTGCGTAGCAATCCCCAGCTCAACGACAAGAAGACACTGTCTGTCATCCATAAGATCCTCGACAAGAACGATCACGAAGCAGCCCACAACCGCGCCCATTTCGAGGCCCACAATATCACCGCCTTCAACCTGATGAGCAGCCCAGGCAGCGGTAAGACCACACTGCTCGAGCACCTCAAAGAGTACACAGACCTTAACTATGGCGTGGTCGAAGGCGATCTTGAGACCTCTCGCGACGCCGACCGCCTCACCGCCAAGGGCATTCCCGCCTTCCAGATCCAGACCGGCTCCGCCTGTCACCTAGACGCCTTCATGGTGCACGACGCCCTGCATCATGTGGATCTAGCGGCCCTGGATATCTGCTTCGTAGAAAACGTCGGCAACCTGGTCTGCCCCGCCTCGTATGATGTGGGCACCCACTTCAACATAGTGTTGGTGTCTGTGCCCGAAGGCGATGACAAGATAGAGAAATACCCTGTGATGTTCCGCAAGGCAGATCTGGTGTTGATCACCAAGGCCGACCTGCTGCCACACTTCGATTTCAGCGTCGAGGAAGCCAAGGCCCAGGTGAAACGCCTCAACCCAGAGGCCGAAGTGATCACCACCTCCATCAAAGATGGCGGCAGCATGCGCGCCGTGGTCGACTGGCTAAACGCCCACAGGAGCCAATGACCATGTGCCTATCCATCCCCTCAAGAATTGTAGAACTCCACCCCGAGGAGCAGGCCGTGACGGTCGAGACCCTGGGGGTGAAGCGCAAGGTCAGCAGCCATCTGATGGAGGAGCCACTGGCCCTCGACGACTATGTGCTGATCCATATCGGCTTCGTGATGAACAAGATAGACAAGGCAGACGCCGAGCAAAGCCTGGCCCTGTATCAGGAGATCGTCGCCAAGATGAATGAGCAGGAGGCCCAGGCATGATAGCGCTCAAGCAGCTGTATCAGGGCTTTAGAGATCCTGAAACCATACACAACCTGGCTAAGGAGATCGCCCTGCACGCCGCCAAGCATGAGGGCAACATCTACATCATGGAGGTGTGCGGCGGTCATACCCACACCATCATGAAATATGGCCTCAATCAGCTGCTGCCAGACAACATCGAATTTGTCCACGGCCCAGGCTGCCCCGTGTGTGTCATGCCCAAGGAGCGCATCGATCACGCCGCCATCTTGGCCTCACAGCCCGATGTGATTTTGGTGACCCTGGGGGATATGATCCGCGTGCCCGGCTCAAAAGGCAGCCTGGCCGAATTCAGGGCCAAGGGGTGCGATATCCGCCCTCTCTACGATCCCATGGACGCCCTGACCATTGCCAAGGAGAACCCGGATAAGCAGGTGATCTTCTTCGCCATAGGGTTCGAGACCTCCACCCCCATGACCGCCGTGCTTATCGAGCAGGCCGAGAAACAAGGGCTTGATAACCTGCTGTTTCATATCAACCATGTGCTGGTGCCACCGGCCATCGACGCCGTGATGGCCGATCCCCAGGCCAAGGTGAATGCCTTTATCGGCCCGGCTCACGTGAGCGTGATCGCCGGCGCCAAGCTCTACCGCCCCGCCGTGACCCAATACGGCACCCCAGTGGTGGTCTCCGGCTTCGAGCCTGTAGATGTGATGGAATCTATCCTGCGCATCGTCAAGCAGAAGGTCGAAGGGGTCGCCGAGCTGGACGTACAGTACAGCCGCGCCGTGAGCGAGGAAGGCAACGTCCACGCCCAGCAAAAGGTCAATCAGTACCTCACCGTCAGGCCGCATTTTCGCTGGCGCGGTCTGGGACCGCTGAATGAGTCGGCGCTGATGCTAAGGCCCGAATTTGCCCACCGCGACGCCGAGGTGATCTATCGCGACAAGCTGGATGTGGCCGATATCGACGATCACAAGGCCTGCCAGTGCGGCGACATCTTAAGAGGCATCGCCAAGCCGAAAGACTGTAAGGTCTTTGGCCGCGGCTGCACCCCAGAGACGCCCCTCGGCAGCTGCATGGTCAGCTCGGAAGGCGCCTGCAACGCCTATTACCGCTATAACGGAGTCTAATCATGGCCGACAACGAAAAAACCGTACAACTCAGTCACGGCGGTGGCGGCAAGGAGATGAACCGGCTGATCAAGTCTATCTTCTTCAAGGCCTTCAACAACCCGATTTTGGCAAGCGAGGAAGATGCCGCCCTGCTCCACTTCGAGGGTCAGGCCGCCTTCACCACAGACTCCTTCACCGTATCGCCGCTGTTTTTTGCCGGTGGCAACATAGGCAAGCTCGCCGTAGCCGGGACGGTCAACGATCTGGCCATGATGGGCGCCGAGCCCCAATACCTGAGCTGCAGCTTCATCATCGAAGAAGGCTTTGCCATCAAGGATCTGAAAACCATCGTCGATAGCATGGCCGAGGAGCTGCACAAGAGCGGCACCCGCATCGTCTGCGGCGATACCAAGGTAGTGCCTAAGGGCTGCGCCGATGGCCTGTTTATCAACACCTCCGGCGTAGGCCGCGTGTTGAAGCCACAGATCTCGGTGAAAAACCTGCGTCCCGGTGATGCCATTATCGTCTCGGGCGATATCGGTCGTCACGGAGCCGCCATCTTGATGGCCCGTGAGGGACTCACCCTGGAATCTGAGCTGGTCAGCGACTGCGCCAACCTCTGGCCCGTGGTCGAACAGTTGATCGCCTGCAACATAGAGGTACACGCCATGCGCGACGCCACCCGTGGCGGCCTGGCGGCGGTACTCAACGAATGGGCCAGCGCCTCAGAGGTCGGCATCAATGTCGAAGAGAGCAAGATCCCCGTGTGTGACGAAGTGAAGGGCCTGTGTGAGCTCTATGGCTTCGAGCCCCATGACCTGGCCAACGAAGGCACCTTCATCCTGGCGGTGCCAGGTGAAATCGCCGACGGCGCACTGGAGATCATCCAGCGCTACGGCCACTGCCAGCAGGCGGCCATCATAGGCCATGTGGAAGGGACTCATCCGGGTAAGGTGGTGCTCAAGACCCCATGGTGCAGCAGCCGCTACCTCGATCTGCCCCAGGGTGAACTACTGCCAAGGATCTGTTAATGCACGAGTATTCGATTGTCACCGCCCTGCTGGAACAGTGTGAACAACACGCCATCGCCAATCAGGCGAGCAGGATCACTAAGGTGGTGATAAAGATCGGCGTCCTCAGCGGCGTCGAACCCGCCCTACTGGCGACCGCGTTTGAGACCTTCAAGCTGGAGGGGCGCGCCAGAGAGGCGAAACTTGAGATTCTACATCAGGAATTGGTGCTCGAGTGCCAGGCTTGCCAAAGCACTCATACCATCAAGGAACGAAGTGTCATTTGTCCTAGTTGTCACAGCTATGAGACCCGCATCATCGAAGGGGAAGAATTGCTGCTGATGCAACTAGAGCTAGAAACCGATGAATAAAACCAAACATATATGGAGTATTACAATGAAAAAAGCCTCACTACTACTCGCTAGCCTTCTTCCTGCAGCGGCTTGGGCACACCCAGGGCACAACGGCATAGGTCTATTCCACCACCTCAACGACCTACTCCCCATCATAGCGCTAGTGATCATCGTCGCCGGCGTGATGCTGTGGAAGAAACGCTCTTAATCCAAGCGTAACCCTAAGCGTATCGACAGCGTTAGACTCCCCAGAGTCTAGCGCTGTCTCGATCCGCCTAGCCAAAGCTCAATTTACACAAACACACGCTCGTCACTTTGCCAAAAGTCGACAGTTTACGCTACCTCCCCCCAATAGACCTTAAATCCGGCTTAAATCATTCAAATAATAACCTTTAAGTCATCTACAGGCTATCCATATAACTTTGTCATCGCTCAACGCATTTTTGGACATAAACCGTTAGATTTATAACTCTAACCATTTGTTTACCAGTTTAAATTATCTATAGTTAATATCATGTTTTTGTGTGAACTACGCAATCACAAAACTCCAACACATTTACTAATCATTAATACTATGCATAATAAGAGTATCACTCGTTACAGAAATAAAAATGCCTTTTGTGCATAAAATCTAGTCTCTGCTTTTCGACTATATCGACATAAGAAAAAAGTTAGGCTAACCATCAGACCAAGTCGTAATGAATGATTATCCGTAAATTCTATCTACGCCTTGTCCATATATTTTTTTGCAAAATACAATTTCAAATTATTATTGAGAAGCATCTCGATTGGATATCAATAAATAAAATCCAACAAAACCTCCAAAAAAATCTATAACTTAATTGGCAACTACGCAATTTAGGTTAAAACCATCCAGAGTTCATTGGAAACTATAACCTTAAACATTTACAACTTTTCACCAACGAATCTTCAACCTAATCCTAAGCAATAAATAGTTAAAGTTGTGCATGCAACCCTGTTATTCTTGCATCTCGCAAGTTCAACATTTTCAAATTAACAATACTTCACAAACAAACATGATGAAACTCAAAAATTAAAAGTCAGATTAATTACAGCAAAAACAATCAATGACAAATTAGACTAATTAAAAGAATCTTTAGATACTTTGATTAAATTCGACATTGTAATGAAAATACATCCGTCGTAAAAAACAATAACAAAACCAATGGCAAGTAATATGACAAATTATTCATACATTCCAACTCTCTTTGCACAAAAGAATAACTGTAAAGGCATGGAAGTACATTTTACAATTAAAACCTGTAAAGGCATGGAAGTACATTTTACAATTAAAACCTGTAAAATGCACTCCCTACCACCTTTGCGCATCATGAATATAATTAAAAACAATTTATCTATTTTTCATTCTTTCAGCTCGCTGTATGTCACCCTTCCTTAACATAATGAAGTCATATTCCTCTTTGAACTCTAGTAATAGAAGCTTTAAGCTAGGAGAACTATCAATAATTTGAATCAAACTTTCCAAATAGCCACTCCCTTTTGAGGTACCAGATAGAAGCTCTATAACATACCTAGAATTAACCGCTTCATCTTTTATGCAATTATAACAAGAGCGAATAGTATCCCTGACTATCTCCGAGCTCAGCGAGCCAAGTAAATAACATTTTTTCAAGTTAATTAACGCCAACTGATTCCTTATATTCCTTTCTGTAGATTCAGCTGTTGCATATGTACTGGAAAACTTCAAATTCCTAATTATATCATCTAATCTTTCAACATCATCTCTATCTGAGTAAATGTTGTAATAAGCCTTTGAACGCTGAACATGAAATTCAGGTTCATTTGACACTAACTTCTCTAACTTATCATAAAGCTTTAATATTAAGTTTCCCGCGCCATGTCCAGCTCCCTGGCGTCTATCCCCAGAAAATAATTCATTAATAGTATCGAACAACAACCCTTTTATAAACAAAGAGGTATTATTACCTTTAAATCGCAAAAGAACATCTGTTATAGTCTTAACGCAGAAATCTGTTTTTTCTATATAATATCGCCTTAAGATTGAATACAGCCAAGCTTTTGAATTACAAACAACTTTAAATCCAGAATGCTCTTCCGCCTCATATATAGACACTTTCTCTAGTTCGACAAAAGGATGGTATCTATCTATCAATGCTTTTAAACTTTCTACATTCAAGCCTGCCTGATAAAAAGATTCTCCAGTAGCAGCAGAGTCTTGAATACCTATTACATATAAAAAACAGAAAAAATCAGAACTTAACTCAACATTGTCAACAATTACATTCCCACCAAAAACCTCAAAAGAATTATATATATTTTGCAATAAAGTTTGACCTTTATTAAACTTTGGGACTTTAACCTCATAAGCGAGAGTGTTAATATTATCTACTTCGCATTCACCTAATTTGCTACTTAAAAAGTGATGTGGCACATCATTAATGATTGACGGACATAGTATATCAAAAATCCTATTGTTATTTTTATCTAGAGCCACTACAATAGTTGTCCCCCGATCTGATAGCCCTTGAATTTCCTTCTTAATATTAGATCCAATATCCTCATCGATAGAGCCTGAATCAAAAAATATAACTGCATTCTCTCTCTTCAACAACTTAATTGCCACAAATTTATCAAGAAAATATTTAGAGTCTATAAAAAATACTTCCTTGTCTAACAATTTATTAGCTAAGGAATACATAAGCTGAGTCTTACCAGAAAAACTTCCACCCTCTATAACAACCAATGCATTACCTTTAATATCATTGACAATATCATCTTCAATCGTTCTCTCCCCATAATAATAAGGAATAACACGATTATCACTCCTATCTTGTATTTCAGTTATCCCTTTAATTAGGAATATTTCATTTTTGTCGGCATCTGGCTCTAACTTAATAGGCAGTTGTTTAAACTCAGAAAACTCAGGATGCTCATCCAAAGACTTCGCATATGCTTTATATATGGTATCATATACTTGATGGTGTTTACCTTGGTCATATGTTATTACGTAACTTATTCCCTGGCTCTTTAAATCTTGTTTCCTGACAATATCCAACTCATCACAAGTGAAAAATATATTATGATTTTCATTGTTGACCTCTGTATTTGAACTAATAAAAGATAATTCTATCTCATCATCCAAACTACACCCAATATAAACTATTGTCTTATTATTGAAATCTGACTTTATCACTGACAACACATATTTGTTTGCATCTAAGCTTTTAAAATACTGAGGTGAACTAAATATCAACTTGGAATCATCATGACAAATCTCATAATTTATATCACCATGAATCTTAAATAAACTCCTATTATTTTTAGACTCTTCATTGACTGGCCCAAAAGGTAAAATAACATTGAATTTTGAGCAAGACTCAATAGCATCATCTATATTTAAAGTATAGATATACTTCCAATCTATATCATTAACAAACCTCCTTCTACTTTCATCCAAAATCACTCCGTGAAAGTTTTGTTTCAAAATACTTTTAGATTTTGCACTAGAAACAAAGTTCTCATCAAAGAAAAAGTTTGCTATTTTTGAAAATTTTTCAGAACTAATTTTAATGTATGACTCATCATCAACCTTAAGTTTTATCTCATTCAGCATTAAACTTTTAAACTTCTGTCCTCCAGGTACAGCATTACCATTTCTCAATCTACATCCATTAGTAAACCCTGCTCCAACGATAGGGACTATACTGTTATTGGAAAATGCATTTGATAAAAGCTGAATTACTTCTAAAGAGTCAAATCTTTTTATTTCCATAATATTTTCTTAACGTCCAATTAATAAAGGCGGTGATGTTACATGCATAATATTTTAATTAGCATGTATAAACATTAAAATAAATGGGGGCAGAGTTAACTTTTTGAGGAATTCGATTGAAGCATCTTGATTGGCTTTTTCATTCCCTGAATGGCGTAATCTACTTTGATTCGAGTCGGCCTAGCTCTGTCCTTGATTGGTGATACTTTAATCTATTTTGTTGTCGGCATTCAACACGTCTAGTCATATTTTTAGTGTGTTTTTTTCTTAAAAATAGTGACTTGTATCTGCGAGCAGCAGATAAAGCCAAATCGAAGAGACGATAGATACCGAGTGTAGATGCATCTGCGGACGTCGATGGCTGGGCCAAAAATGTTCCCTACATTTATTGGCATTTCCTACATCCATGTAGGTCAGATGCCATCGTCGAGCCTACAAGGAAGTATTTACGGCGTGTAGCAGATGTATCTGCACATAAGCACACCGTAGGTGATAGATTGCAATGAAGGTGCGACCTTCAAATCTCCTATAGTGGGCATCCGAGCAATTTACCTATTAAAGCGACGGGCTTATTAAGCAGCCAAATAAAGTGTCGGCTACGCGACACTTTATTTATTAGTTGGTTTTTGACAAATGACTCAAACGACTTTAGTCGACTTGCTAGTCTTGATGTTTTTTCAAGCCAAGTACGTAACAGGCACCTTCTATGAGGGATTGGTGTTGAAGATGAAAAGCACTTCACCGTTTCCGGAGTTTCCGCCATAGGAAGTCGGGGCCTTGCTGTCCGTCCTGGTTGAAGGCATCGCGTAACTACCGCCACCGCCCCCGCCATAGCATCGGTAATCGTCCCCACCAGAAGCGTCCGTGCCATATACGGTACCACTGCCGCCGCCACCATAGCCGCCGCCACCGCCGCCACCGCCGCAGGTGGCCGGGTTACCGCCCTCGCCGCCTTTGCCGGCATTGACCGCCAGATTGGGGCCAGCGTTTATCCAGCCCTTTGATCCTTCGGAACCCGAACCTCCCGACGCTCCGCCGAATCCCTGATACCCGCCATTATGGCCATCGCCCCCGCAGGCCACGCCTTCCGTGCAATCGGTTCCGCCCCCGCCCATGCCGTTGGTATTGGTGAACCAAGACCCATCTAAAGAAGGCAGGCCATCGTAAAACGCGTTTGCGCCTACGCCGGTTGCCGATTTGCCAACCTGGCTTGAATACGCGAAGCCGCCGTTGCCACCGCCGCCGCCTTGCATAGAACCGCTGTAGAAGGCGCTGCCCTCGCCGCCGCCACCACCGCCGCCGGCGATCAGAACTATCTCGTTGTGCGGCAGGGAGCCGTCCGGCTCAAAGCTTGTCACGATCGTGGCAGCGCCTCCGGCCCCTCCGCTGCTATCGTGACTTCCCGCTTGCCCCAAGTAGTAGTAGAAAATCGCATTTCCGAAAATATTTCCATACTCGGTGCCTGTGGTTACCATCTGGGCAAAGCCTCCTTTGCCACCTTCTCCCGACCCGCCGCCTACTGAATTGTTAGTGCCGTTACCTCCTCCGGCGCCGATTGCCTGTATCCATAAGGTTGTATTCTCGTCTATGGCGCTGTTGAGGGGACTTGCCTGGGTTGCAATATTGGTCCAGAAAACCGCTTGATTACAGCTGGTATTTAGGCTGCAAACCACCTGGTTTGAATTGCCGGGGGCAAGAGAACAGGTTGCATCGCAGTCCTCGATAGCGTACGAAACCGCTCCACCCAGTTCGAAATTTGTCACAGCTGTGTGCATCTGGCCCACATCGTCCATGACGGTGAGCGTCGCCTGGTAGTTCCCCGAAACGTCTTTGACACCATTGGTTGAGGCGGTATCGGCGTAGGGGTGGACTTTCAGCGGCCCCCGGTTAGGCCCACCATCAATGGTAACCGGCCCATAGACGGTTTCGCCCGTATCCAGGTTTTTTACTGTGTAAGTATGAGCAATCAGTTTTCTCTCACCGCCTGCAACGGAAAAACTACCATCGAGTTCCATTCGGCCGGGCACGTTAGACGATTCCATTGCCGTCAGTCGCGCAGTCGGACCGTTTTCACTACCGTCACAGCCCTGCAGTGCGCCCATTGAGCAGGCCAGCACTATGAACGCTGGTTTCGATGAATGGGCGAAATTCGTCAACCCTGTGTACAGACGATGGATCCGGCTTAAAAAAGCTGGTGATAAAGACATTCGGTTTCCCCTTGATCTTCCTTTTTCCTGGGCGTTGTAACGATTCAGCATCGGCAAGGAAGGATTGATTTGACCATTTCCACAAATGGCCTTTTTTTGCCAAAAAATGAGTCAATCCAAGTTCCTTTTGTGCGACTAACTAAAAAGCCCCAGTGTAAGTCAATAATTTGATTGAAAATAAATGTGCGAAATACAGAGTTTTCCTTGGATTTCATCAAGGATGACCGCGTAACCTTGGTGCACAGGCAAACTGAATACCACGAATTCACCGCCAATGAAAACAAAATTGCAACATATGTACACTTCTGCTCTTTCGCATTCCTATGTTCACATCCCTCTGTTCAGGACATTAGTGCTTCCATGTACAACACCCGCCGGCCAGGCTATTGATTGAAAGATACGGCCTTCAACTCCACCATGTAGATACGAATGCAGGCATACGCTGGACTGACAATTAACAAAATGAGCGCCGAAATCGCTCACTAATCAATCACCAACAAACCCCAACTCAAGCCCCACCTCAACCCTCAAACCGCTAGTCAAAAACAATGCCAACTCCCTCACTTTCCACTCAAACAGAGTCAAAAAATAGATCCTTTGCTAATAAAATGACAGCGTCATTTTTACATACATAAGCAAGCGCTTAATAAATCTTAAGCCATTAAATACAAATGGTTACACAGCATAGTGATACACTGAAAAGCGGCAAAACATTGACAGTTTATTTCCTAAAAAAAGCGGCGTATAGTGCGTTTCTAATTTAGTGACACCAGGGTGAAAATCATGTTCCGCTTTACAATTTATTCCATCGTGGCCTATGCCTTCTGGCTGACCTTTGTCGACGTATCCAACTATTTGGGTGCGGAGGAAGAAGATGGCTGGCTGTCCACCATCAAGAGCGAGTGGGCCAGCTTTAAAAATGATGAGCCGCCACTGAACGCTAACTATCTCAGCAGCCAGGCCACTGATTGTCAGGCCAGCAACTCTTGCTATGAGCCGAGTGAGCCACTGGGCGAATAAACTCAAGCGAAGAACTTAAAGCGACAAACCGGTGAACAACCTCAGCCTAACACGCACTAAGTTTCGCCTTGCCATTACATCTTGGGATGACACTATTTCACCCTTTGGCTCATGCCAGAGTCACCCCAAGATGTCTGCTTTTGAATTAAAAGCCAGATTCATAGCCCAGATCATAGTTAGCGCCACGCCCAGTTCTAAACCCTAGTTCTAAATCTAAGTTTTAAACCTTAGCTCTAAACCTTAGCTCTAAACTCTAATTCTAAACCTTAGCACTCTCCCAGATGCACTATCGGAATTAGCCCAGAAAAATTCCTGCCAGGGTAAAGGCGCTCACTAGGGCGAAGAAGATCCACTGAAACAGGGAGCGAAATGCGCCCTTTATCTCGGCAAAGTATCCTATGTAGATCTGCCAGACCGCAAACAGCACGAAGTTCAGCGCGATAAACAGCAGCAGGCCATAGCTTTGCATGTTTGAGACCATGGAGAAGGAACAGGCAAGAAGCACCAGCGCCGAGAGCACCAGAAATACCGAGATGTAGTGAAACACGCAGTGCATGACAGATTTGGCGATGGGGTCGAAATCCGCCTCAAGCATAGGGGTTAAGAAACGTTTTTTCCCCAGGGTAAAATGGCCGACGCAGGTCAAGATGGCGATGATGCCGGCGATGAGAAAATAGATGTTCATCGAGTCTCCATGAAAACGGGCGAGTAAAGATCACCCTTATCTAGACCAGTCTAGTCGATTCCCTGTTTCATGCATGATCGAAAAAGAGTGCGCCAGCGCACTCTTTTCTTGAAATTTTGTCTGTGACAGAGGCGCTTACATGGTCGCCATGATCCAGTAGTCCAGACGCTCCTGCGGGTTGGCCATCAGCTTCTGACAAGGGCCCTTGTAGCGGTTCATCAGGCTACCTAGGTTGTGGTTGCTCGGCAGGCTGGCCTTCTGCTCGGCGACGGTTGCCGCTAGTTGCTGCTCTACCTTATCGGCATCCTGATACTTCTTCGCCAGCGTCACGGCATCTTCGCCAGACTGCTTAAGCCTTTCGCCCACAGGCTTCATCTGCGGCGCATTCATGCCTGAAATGGTCTCTGAGGCGATTTGGTAATAGGCGGCGCACTCCAGCACCTCTTTGTTAAATGCCAATTCGGCTTCTGAGGGGGCGGCAACGGCGCTATTGGCCATGAGGGCGAATAGCGAAAGTGTGAGAGTCTTGCGCATCAATACTGTCCTTGAGCAATGAGTTTGAACCATTTCTACTTTAGATGTCACTGAATATCAAGGTTATAGCCTAAAAATTCTTGCTCCAGCTGGAAGCCGAGCGACTCATACAGGGCCTGGGCCTGATGGTTATCTTTATGGGTTTCGAGAAAGATCGAGGCGATCCCCTTGGCCTTGGCATAATCGATGGCGGTCGTCATCAATCGCCGCCCCACCCCGACACAGCGGGCATGCTGGGTGACATAGAGGTCGCTCAGGATTAGGTTAGCGCGGGCATGGATAGAGCTGAAACTGGGATAGAGCTGACAAAAGCCCAGGCCATTGCCCTGAGCATCTAACATCAAGAAGATCACCGCATCCTTGCGCGCCAGTCTGGCATTGATAAACTTGTTGGCCAGGTCGATATCGCTCGCCTGACCATAGAACTGACGATATTCGTTAAACAGACCCGCGACAACGGCCGCATCTTCCAAACTTGCCCTGCGTAATTCTCCCGACATTTATCCTCCCTGATATTTTGGTTAATTTATTGGTTTTCTAGATACTGACGCATTCGAAACTTAAGGTTTTGCTTCACGCTTGGCCACTCTGAGGCGATGATGGAGTAGACCACAGTGTCCCTGATGGTGCCGTCTTTCAAAATGCGGTGATTGCGCAACACGCCATCTTGCTTGGCGCCCAGGCGGGTGATCGCCTCGCGGGAGCGCTGATTGTGCCAGTGGGTACGAAATTCCACCGCAATCACATCTAAGGTCTCGAAGGCGTAGGTGAGCAGCAGGAGTTTACACTCGCTGTTGACCCCGGTGCGCTGGGCGCTCTTGGCATACCAGGTATGGCCTATCTCGATGCGTCTGTGGGTCTGATCCCATGACATCAGGCGGGTACAGCCGACAATCTCCCCTGAGTGTCTGTCTCTGACAGCAAAGGCCAAGGCCTCACCGCGCTGCTCGCTGGCCAGAGCCTGCTCGACATAGGTCTTCATCTCATCGGGATGGGGCGCCGAGGTGTACCAGAGGTTCCACAGCTCGCCGTCGCTTACCGCGATGGACAAGGCGGGAATATGCTCTTCCTGCAGCGGCTCTAACACCACACGCTCACCACTTAAACAGCCTCTCAATGCGTCCTGACTCATGTTGATGCTCCAATGGGTTTGTTATAACAAAGCCATATGACCGATAGATGAAATTGCCTGTCTAGCCTGCGGCCTTGTTTACTCGCGATGACCTTTTTACAAGACTGCTTTTTACAAGGCTGCTTTTTACAAGACTGCTTTTTACAAGACTGCTTTTTACAAGACTGCTTTTACAAGACTGCGACCAGATAGTTTCTAAGTTTGTTTACAAGCTAGATCACGAGATTGCTAATACACACGCTAACAAAATAGCCAATTTAATTAAAGTGTTATCTTGTAAAGTAATACTTCGTCACCCTCGCCCCAGGCGATTAGCTCCTGACACTCGAAGCCGAGCTTCTCAAGCAGCGCCCTGGAGGGACCATTGCGTTCTTTCACTATGGCCAGCAGGCTGCTTAGCCTGAGCGCCTTAGCATGGGCTAACACGGCGCGGCTGGCCTCGACCGCATAACCTTTACCTAAAAATTCCGGCAACAGGGCATAGCCAAGGTCGATACCGGGCAGCTGCTCGCGGTTCACCAGGCCGGCCACGCCGACGGGCTCGCCACTTTGCCTGAGCTCGATGCAATACATGCCATAACCATGTTCCTGATAGCTGTTGATCGGCCCTTCGATGAGGTGGTTTTCCGCCTGCGCCAGGGTGCGCACGCCGCGATCGCCTATGTTGTCGAGAAAGCCCTGACTGTTGAGCAGGGTCAGCATAAAGGGGGCGTCTTTTACTGTCATTTCACGTAAGACAAGACGCTCTGTTTCTAGGGTAAGCAATTCATTCTCCTAGGTTACTTTCGCATTGGGTGATCTCGACTATACTGTGATTGGTTCTACATAGGAAGTGGTTCTAATGACACAACACGCGCCGAAAATCAGTCAATATCATGTCATTGCGGCAGTGGTCGCCGCCGAGCTCAATCAGACACTTAGCTACTGCAAACAGATAAATCTCACCGCCAGCAATGCCCAGGCAGCTTCGGCGCGGGTGGGCAATGCGGCGCTCGGTTTCAAGGCGCTAACCGGCTTCATCGACGATCTGGCCTCCTACACCATGAAGGCGGCCACCGACATCAATCAACTGGCCCACCAGGCCAGTCGACTCGCCACAGAGACAGCCCGGGCGGCGGTTGCTCTAAATCATTTTCAGCAGGCGAAACTCAAGGCCAATGGCGCGCCCTATGGCGACACCATCAACCCGGCCGTCGCCGCGACTCAGACCCATCACAGCAAGTTACAGCAGGAGTTTGATCGTCTCATCGACAAGATGGAAAACCAGCTGTTTGAGCTGAAACGCAACCTGCGCACCGCCAACATACTGGCCTCCATCTGCCGCATCGAGGCCTGCCGGGTCGACACCGCCAACCAGACCATATTTAACGACGTGGCCAACCGGGTGGATGATGTGGCCCAGTTGATCCGACGCCGGGTCGACCATGCCATTACCCTGTTTGGCAACACAGCCCCCTGATCCCCCTTTTACCGAAAAGCTAACGACAAGGAATCGCACCATGAAGAGTGAGCTGATCATCGAAACCCCTACCCACAAATGGCTCTACTTCGGTCGCGACCCCGAAAAACCCGATAAGATCATCGACACCAACCAATACATGGTGGTGAGTAGCCATCACGCCCTGTTGATGGATCCCGGCGGCATAGAGCTGTTTGCGGCCATGCTGGCCAATATCGTCAAGCATATCCCCCTGAGCCAGCTGACCCATCTGTTTGCCTCCCACCAAGATCCGGACATCATCTCCTCCCTCGGCCTGTGGGATCAAACCCTGCCCAAGGCCAAGCTCTACTCTCCCTGGCTATGGGAAGGGTTCATCCGCCATTTCGGCATGAATAACATCAGCTACGAGCCCATCGCCGACAATGGCGGCAGCGTGAGCCTAGATCAAGTTGAGCTGCAGTTTATTCCCGCTCACTACCTGCATGCCTCGGGTAACTTTCATGTGTATGACCCTGTGACTAAGGTCTTGATGAGCGGCGATATCGGTGCGGCGCTGGAGGATCCCCAGGCCGATATCTATGTGGACGATTTCGAGCAACACTGCGCCAAGATGGCGTACTTTCATCAGAGGTGGATGCCATCAAACCGTGCCAAGAATGATTGGATAAAGCGGGTACGCAAGCTGGATATTCAATACCTCTGCCCTCAGCACGGCAGGATCTTCCGCGGTCCCCAGGTAAAGCAGTTCCTCGACTGGTTCGAGGCCCTTAATGTGGGTGTGGGGGTATAAATAAGAATATAGGCAAGAGTAGGATAAGAGTGTAGAGAAGGCATTCAGAATGGGGCTAGCGGCAACATCTAGCTCCCCTCTTCCGGCAGACAAAAAAATGCCCGCAGCAAGCGGGCAACACAATCACTTAGGGTGAAAACCTTGCATAGGTAGGATGCAGGCTCCCCTTAACTTTGCCAGTTTTTACTGCCCTGTAAACCCGACCAAAGTCGAAGCTATGGCACCTGGCTTCACATTCTCGCCGTATTAGAGGTAACGCACCGCAGAGTCGGCCGATTTCTGCGGCTTTAACGGGGCCTTCACCGCTGGCGTGCCCAGATAGAGGAAGCCCACTATCTGATCTTGCTCGCCCAGACCCAAGGCCTGATGCAGATGACGATTAAAGGCCAAGGGGCCGGTGCGCCAGATGCCGCCCAGTCCCAGGGCAAAGGCGGCCTGCTGCATCGCCATACAGGCGCAGCCCGCAGCGATATGTTGCTCCAGTACCGGCACCTTAGGATGCTCGGTTACCTTGGCCACTACAGTGACTACCATGGGGGCGCGCATCGGCATGTTGGCCGCCTTAGCGACCGCTGCCTCATCGCCACCCTCCTTTTCCATCGCCTCTACAAAATGGTCAGCCAGGCGCGTTAGGCCATCGCCCTCGGCGACGATAAATTCCCACGGGGTGAGACCTGCATGGTCCGGCACTCGCACCGCGGCGTTTAAGATCTGTGTAAGCTGCGCCGCATCGGGCGCCGGGGCGACTAGTCTGGGGCAAGACTGCCGTGTCAACAGAAGTTCGATCGCATCCACAAAGATTATCCTGTCATTAATACCGACCTCGAGGGTAACAAATTGGCAAAAAAAATCCCACTGAAACAGTGGGATTTACACTTGATGACGCCGGGTTAAGCCTTGGGCTGATACTTGCGGGCGATCCAATAATCCAGACTGGTGTAACGTCCGCCACCGATGATCAACAAGGCAAACAGCATAAACAGATAGGTAACGGCAAACTCGATGCCGTTGTTAAGGATCACAAAGTTACCCGAGGAGGTCAGCCACTCATAGTGACCATGTTCTTGTAGCAAAGATTTAGCCGCTGCGAGCTTCTCCGCCGAGGCCATCACCTGCTCGTTGGCCAGCCAAGAGCTGGGATCGGCGATAGCCAACCAGCCATTTTTCCAATGCACGCTAAAGGCCGCCACCGCCATGGTGACCATCAAAGGGATGGAGATCAACCGGGTGGCCAAGCCCAGAATTAGCAAGAAGCCACCAACAAACTCGCTGCCGGCCGCCAGGGCCACCATCACCTCGGGCATGGGCAAGCCCAGGCCCCACTCGGCGTTACCAAACCAGGCCGCCGTGTCGCTAAAGTGCGACAGCTTGTTGTATCCTGCCTGCATCAGCACGGGCGCCAGGTAGAGCCTAAGTGCCAAGGCGGCGACGCCGTCGAGCTGGGCGATCCCCTGGGTAAATTTAGCGTACAGTTTCTGCATAACCTCACTCTCTCATTATTTTGTCATTACCTAATAGACCCTTAGCTAATCATTTAAATTTCAGCAAGGAGCAACAAAGGTAAAAAAAACTATGTCCTGAACGAGATGAGACAGGCGAGATGAGACAAGCGAAACGAGACTGGCGACTTAAAATAAACGAGGAGAGATAGCGTGATAAGAATCTTGCGTTAACCCTGACGGGTTAACAGACTCGGAAACAGAGTAGAACGACAAAATACGCGTTAGCCGACCAGCACCATGAAATCATCAAAACATTGCAGGTAGTCGCTCACGCTGTGTGGCAGGCTGGCATCTGACTCGCCCTGCTTCTGCGGCACTGTCTTCTCCACCGACTGCTGCACTGTCTTCTGCACAGTCTGATTCAATATGCCCTCACCCTGACTTGCCATCAGCAGTGCCCAGCAGGCGGCGAAGTACCAATAGAGTGCTAAAGCGCTGGGGATGGCCGAAAGCGCCTTGTCGTTAAGCTTAGGATGGCCATTCAGGTAGCCGAGGATCAGCCTGTGGCGCTGCTCACTAGAGAGCCTGTGGGTTGCCAGCACGCTGGCGAGATCCACCAAGGGATGCGAGCTACAGGCGTATTCATAATCGATACACCAGAGCTTCCCCTGGCTCATCAGAAGGTTGTGGGGGTTGAGATCCCTATGGCTATACTGTGGCGCTAACTCACAGGCATTAAGCTGCTCGAGCACGACATCGACCCGCACCTGGTGCGCCTTAAGCGCTTGCCATCGCGTCTTCCAAGGCTCGAGATAGGTGATGGGCAGATCACTGCTCCCTGCTGCATCAAGGCTGGCTTTATCTGTGCTAGCCGCATCTAGGCTTTCGGCAATCATCTCTAGCTGGCCAATGTAGCGCTGACACTGCTCTGTCACCGAGATGGGATTATTGGGCAACGGCAATTGAGCTAGCCCCTTGAGCAAATCAAGCAGCAACACCTCGGCATCCGGCCGGGTGACGCACTCATCCTGCAGCGGATGGGGGGGGTTGGCCGTCATCAAACGGCTCCAATCTTCGCCTGTGTCGATGAAACGGCTAAGATAGACACTATTGCCCTGCGCCACATACAAGAGCGCTGGCGCGAGGCCTTGCTCTTCTGCCAGGCGCCAATTCGCCACCTCATGGTCGCGGGCGCTGATCTGGCTGCTGGCCTGACTGTTGATCCGCAACACCAGCTGCTGGTTATCGCAGCTTAGATGATAGTTTTGGTTGCTCAGTCCCCGCGAGAGCACATGTATCTGTGTGCTCTCATTCAGTGGACAGCCAAGCTCAGAGAGCTGCACCTTAACTTGTTCGTGAAGGCTAACGCTCAGGCGCGCTAGCAAGGTGCTATTCGCGTCAGCACTACCGTCAGCCGACATCAGATCTCAGCCTCGACGAACAGTACGGCAAGACTCGCCCTAGTCATAGGAGTAGTCGCCCTGACTCGGCTGCTGCATGCTGGTGCGCCATAGGAAATAACCCCCTATCGCCATGCCTACATACAAGATGAACAGCATAGAGGTGAGCATCAGTCCCTTGTTGAGATAGAGGTAGATGGAGACAAAATCGATAACCACCCAGTAGAGCCAGTTCTCCAGCACCTTGCGCGCCACCAGATAGGTGGTCATCACCGCAAAGCAGCTGGTTGCCGCATCGAGATAGGGGTACGATGCCTGAGTGTGGGTCGCCATCAAATGGCCGACCACCAGGGAAACCACGGTTGTCGCGACGATCAGGTAGAGATGCCGTCCAAGCGACCAGCTGACCACCTCGACCCCGTGATCTTCACCGCCGCCATAGCGCCACAGCCAGAAACCGTAGCCAGCCATCGCCATGTAGTAGACGTTGAGGAGCGACTCCATCAGCAGGGAGACCTCCCAAAACAGCAAAGTGTAGATGGCGGTGCTGACAAAGGCTGCCGCCCAGCACCAGATGTTGCCGCGCATCGCCAGCGCCAGATAGGCCAAAGCCAAGACCACGGCAACCGCCTCCCACGCCGTCATCGCATTGGCCTGTTCGAAGGCCTGAGTCAAGGTGCTAACCAATGCGGACCAGAAATCTATCATAGGATGTGTGTTGCTCCCTTTTTGCGCCTTAAGGCCCTATTCCTGATGGGACAGGTCCAGCTCGCCACCGATAAACTTGACAACGAAGACCGCCTTGCCCCACTTCTCGTGAGCGGCTTCCATCTCGGTGGCCAACATCTGCATCACCTCGCCATATTCGCCACACACCTGAGTGGCCATGGCATTGGTGCGGCGCTCGATATTGGTGTAAGTGTCAACCCGGCCGATGAACCACTTGATGGGATCGATATAGCTATCCTTCAGGGGATACATGCTGATTTCAGCGGTTAATTTCATCTTCACTCCTTAAGGGGGCGAGTCCTGCCCGCCCCTACAACGATTAGCAACAGCAAAGCGCCAATTACATAAACTTGACGTTGACAGTGACACCTAACTGGCGAGGATCGCCGTAGCGGATATATTGCTTATCGGCCCAGCCGTTATCCGGCTCGTTACCGAAATAGAAGCCGCGCACGCCATACTTCTCATCAAACAGGTTGCGCCCCCAGAGATAAGCCGACCAGGTCTCTGTCTCGTAGCCGACACGGGCATTGAAGATAGTATAGGGCTCTGACTTAGAGTCGTTGCTGTCTGAGTAGTAGAACTCGCTCTTGCCACTGGTAGTTAGGTTGGCAAACCAGCCCAGATCGCTGCGATAAGTCGCGCCCGCGCTATAGGTAAGATTAGGTGAGTGAGCCAGTTCGCGGCCAGTGAGATCCACCAACCCACCGTACTTATCCTGATAGGCGTAATCGCCGTAGGCGGTCTCTAGCCAGCCAAGCGTGCCGTATAACTTAAGATTATCAGTGGCATACCAGTTAGCTTCCAGCTCGGCGCCATAGTTGTGTGAGCTACCGGCATTTTCGATGTAGAGGATAAACTTCTGTGGCTCGTCCGGATTTTGCTGCGAGGCAGAGACCTGCTGATCGCGTCTGTCCATGTAAAACAGCGAGAAGTGAGTGGTCGCGTCGCCATCTAGCCACTCTGACTTGAGGCCCAGCTCATAGTTGTACAGAGTCTCGGCCTGGAACTCCTTTTTATCGCTCAGGGAAGTCGGCAATGACATATTAAAGCCACCCGCCTTATAGCCACGGGCGATACGGGCATAGGCCTGTTGACCTGGACTGAGTGTCTTGCTCAGTGCGATATGACCGCCCCACATGTTCTCAGAGGGATCGAAGGCATCTTTATCCGAGTCGCTGTAGTCGCTCTCGCGGCGCTCCAGACGGGCACCCACTGACAACGCGTAGCCATTGCCTAAGTCGCTGTCTAACTGGGCGAAAACTGCCAAGTTAGTCGCTTCATATTCGGCCAAGAGTCTGTCTTCCCAGCCGTTATAAACTTCGAGAGTGTCGTTGTCTTCGGTGAGTCTCAGACCATAGACGCCCACCAACCAATCGGTGCTGCCATCGAAGATACGTCCCGCCTCGGTGGAGCTCAGACGAAACTCCTGAGACAGCGTGGTTCTGTCACCCAGCTTGTTCCAGGTGTAGTCGTATTGGCAAGGTTCACCCTCGCAGCTGCGGGCCGCCCAAAACTCAGGGTTGGCCCAGTCACCGTCGTAGCCGTGGTGAGTATCACTCTGAGCCATTGAGCTTAGTGAGACCAGCTCGAAGCTGTCGGCGCCTGAGTAAGTCAACTTAAGCGAGCCACCCGTGGTGCGCTGCTTGTCGACACCCGGCTCATCTGTGAGGGTATCGAAACCGTTGTTGTCCAATGTCCAGGCATCGTAGCCGTTGTTAAAGTCGGCGTGCATCAGGCTGAGATCGGCCACCAGATCGTCAGTGGCATACCAGCGCAGCTTGATGCGACCGGTAAATTCATCTCTGCCGTTGGTGTCGTCACGGCCCAGGTAAAGGTTGTCGCGATAGCCGTTCTGCTCATGTTGCTGCAGCGACACGCGATACAAGAGCTTGCCCGAATCGCTTAATGGACCTGAGCTGAAGCCGCTATAGGTGCGCAGGTTATCGTCACCCAGTTGCAGCTCGGCGCCATGCTCGAATACCGAGGTAGGATCGTTACTCTTAAGGTAGATAAGACCGGCTAAGGCGTTGGCGCCATAACGCGTGCCCTGTGGACCGCGAAGCACCTCGACCTGCTGCAGATCATACATGCTGGAGATCATCCCAAGGCCCGACATGTCGATGTCGTCTATGATGTAGCCAACCGAAGAGTTAGGTGCGCCCTGATACTCCTCCTGCTCGCCCACACCGCGGATCTGGAAATATTTCGCCCGTGAGCTGCCGCCAGACCAGTTGAAGTTGGCGATGCCGTTGAGTACGTCTTCAAAGTGCTGGGCGCCCTCGTCTTCGATCTGTTGTTGATCTATGACGCTGATGCTAGAGGGCATCTTGTCTAGGCTAGACTGGCGAAAATCGGAGGTGACGACTATCACTTCCATCTCGTCGTTGGCTGGCGGCGTATCGCTCGCCATCAGGCTGGTATGAGTTAACGCCGCCGTGACGGCAAGGGCGATGGGTGAATAAGATTTTAATGTAAACATAGGACCTCAAATCAATATTGAGATCCGGCACTTAAGAAAGCGAGAAAGAATGCACAGACAGATTGTGTTAAATCTAGTGATGTGGCCCATTCCTACGCCGGTATTAGCCGGATCAGGTTCTAAGGGTTCGTCCCGCGGACATCTCAGTCAATCGCTAAGCTATGGCTTGGCGTTAACACCCCTTGGCGAGGCCGATTATACATGACTCATACAAAGAGTTGACATATTTAACGCAATATTTGCGCGTGATCCATAAAAAAACGCCAGCATTGCTGACGTTTTCATCAAATCATTCGCTCGACTCATTCCTGAAAGCGATTTTTAATTGGAAATGGCCTCGCGCACATAGAGTTCACAACGCACTGCAGTGGCATTGGGGGACAGCGCCGTCACCTGCATCTGCTGCTTGCCATGAAGCTTAAGGGACTTCCAACTCACCCCCTCATCCTCTACCGTCGCGCCATTGATATCGTACCAGGTGAACTTATATTGCAGGCGCTGATCCTTTGGCGACTTACTGATGATGGTGCCTCGTGCTCTCAAGAAACCCGCCTCGGCTTGAGTGGTCACCGCGCTGACATCCACGTCTGAGTGGAAGGAGCCGTTATCGACCCGCACCTCACCGGTGGAGCTGGTCATGATGCCGCCGGTATGCGGCGCACAGGCGCTCAGTCCCAGCAACAAGCAAGCTAACACTAATCCTTTGTTCATCACTATTCTCCTTACGCTACACCTTAATGTCTATTCAATCAGAAAATGAGCGCGGGCGGTGGCAATCAAGGCCTTACGGTTGGTTTGCCAGCAGTTGATGTTTACGTTCGCCACACGGCGTCCCTGACGGGTGATCTTACACTCGGCAAAGCTATCTCTGTGATGGCCCGCCCTCAGGTAATCGATTGAGAAATCGACGATTTTTGGCACCTTAGTGGTCTGCATAAATACCATCAGCTGCACGATCGCCGACATCTCCATAAAACCGGCGATCACCCCGCCATGAATGGCCGGCAGGGTTGGATTACCGATATTTTCATCTTTCTTAGGCAACTGAAACACCAGCTCGTCACCGAAGCGCGCCACCTGCATGCCGATAAACTTAGCATAAGGTACATGCGCCAACAGGTGACCGAAATCGTTGAGTTCTGTCGCCTTCTTAACGATATCTTTAACGTTTAATGCCTGATTGGCTTCTGGTGTGACCATAGTCATTTCCCCTCTCCCATCAAGGCCTGTCTGAAGGCGTCGCCCACCATCTCGGGGCTGATACGCATGAAAGAGCCCACCGCATGGGCGATAGGATCGTCGATAGAATCCTGATAGGCGATGGCACGGGTAAAGGCCACGCTCGAGGAGAGCTTGTAACACTCGGCAAAGCCATAGACGCTCTTGTTGGGCTCGGCGGGTTTCATGTAGTCTACCCGCAGATCCAGCGTCGGCGATAACTCAAGTGACTTGTACTTATCGAAGATGTTGCAGACCACGGCTGTGCCGCAGGCGGTGTCCATCAGGGTGGTGATCACCCCGCCATGTATCACGCCTGTGTCTGGATAACCGATAAGCTCACTGCTATAGGGCAGCTCGATCAGCACATGCTGCTCGCTGGCTTCGAGCACACTGAGCCCAAGTCGGCGACACTGCACTAGCTGACCGACGAAGCGAGTCGCCAAGTCTGTCAGCGGGAAAAAATCAGGGTTTGTCTTCATTACTCTACACAGTCCAAGAATCGTCTGGGATTAACGCGACACTAGCGGCCCCAGGAAATCACCGCCTAACAGGTGCATATGGATATGGAAGACTTCCTGACCACCATGCTTATTGCAGTTCATGATGAGACGATACCCATCCTCAGCGATGCCTGCTTCATCGGCCAGCTTGGCCGCTACCGTCATCATGCGGCCCAAGGCCTTCTCGTCCGATGCCTTGACATCGTTAACCGTCGGGATCAGATGATTGGGGATGATCAGAATATGGGTTGGCGCCTTCGGCTGAATGTCACGAAAGGCGGTGACCAGTTCATCTTGATACAGAATATCGGCGGGAATTTCGCGTCTAATAATTTTACTGAAAATGGTCTCTTCGGCCATTGCACTATCCTCGATATGACGTTAATCCTGTCAGTATACTCACAAATAAGCTGTTTGTGATCCATCATATAAATAAAGGAGTTAACTCAATCAACGAGTGATGAATTTTTAGCTCAGAGAATGAAAGAGCCCACCTGAATAACCAAGTGGGCCCTATGACAAGTGGGCACTATGAAAAGTGGGCGCAATGAGAGTAGGCAGCGTAATTAGCAGCACTGCCCTGAACACGGGCGCTCACCACATCGATGTTAGCGACTATTTAATCGAATGCTAATCTATCGCTGTTCATCTTATCTTGCTGTTTGAGCTGCTTGAGATCCTCGCGCTCGGCTTCGATCTGCAATAACTTAGGCGCCTTGAATGTCAGCTTGAGATAGGCATCTTGACGGGTCTTGGCCACCTGCTCCAATGACACATTGGTGCCATCGTCGGTATAGCCATACCAGCGCTTGCCGTAGCAGCTTCCCTGCAACACACATTTATAAGAGCTCATCTCACTGCCAATGAACTCTGTGGTTTGATAGCCGGTATCGACTAGCGATTGCTTAATAAAATTAAAATCTTCTTTATAGTCATCATCATACAAGCCATAATTTCTGCTTGTCATGATGACTTTTAACAGCCCATGTTGCTTGTCGGCATAGAGCACATAGTCCCTGGCTAGAGACAAAGACTTAGGCAGTGAATGGGTTTCAACCCGAAGCTCATCTCCCTGGCGTGTGACCTCGCCATACTGGCTGACGTCTTCACCCCAGTTCAGCCCAAAAGGCGCCATTCCATGTGCATAAAGCGGCGCTAACACTACTAACCATGCTAACTTCTTCATCGTACCTATTCAGCAAGTCAAAAACTTGACAAATTCTACCCTATTGGGCTGCGACACGAAACTAAACTCAATTAAAAACCTATAAAAAATAAAAGGTTAACCAAAGTTAACCTTAAGTAACATAGATGTTAAATTTGAACCCACCAGCATCATACAAAAGTGCTAAGCGCTATGCATACATGCATAGCAAAGTATGATACAAAGCAAAAACAGCCTTAGCTTTGATTGATTTTTGCTCGCACCCTGGCCTCGGAATGGGCTTCTAACCAATATTTTTGTAACACTGGACTGCGCAGACCACTGGGCTGATCGGCTAAATTCCAAGCACCTTTCCAGATCCCATCGGCAATCATATGCACTACGGCACTTTCGATGGCCGATGCCACGCACAGACTTACAGGCTCGTTTGAGGTATAGCCAAGCTCAGACTCAAGCAGCTCCTGGGCATCGATAAATTTAAACACCCCTGCGGTGATCTCTTTGGACAAGATAGACTTAGTGGTGGTCACACTACTCAGTAAACGGCCGGTGCGAATATCCACCGCCCTAAGGTTGACTGTCACTGTATCGACACGAAACTGAGTTGCCGCGCCTATGCCCAGGTAGCGGGCACCGGCGCCACCAGTTCTGACATTGGTGTCATAGGCAACTATTCCGCCTTCCATCAGGATCTGCGCCGAGTTCAGCTGAGGCAGTTTGTTGGCATCGCCGTTAAGCCCGGCCCTGACAATCTTACGTTCGGTAAGTAGATTCTGTAGCCCCTCACGCTCGACGGGAATAAACCATCTGGAATCATTCAACGCCTGGGCCAGAAATGCGGTGCCACTCTGGGGCACGGCGGTAGAAAAGTTACTCGACGGAATTGGCTTATATTGACCTGTCTGATCGCGAAAATCATACACGGCGGCCAGCATCACCCCTTGGGGTGCAGGCAGGTTGATGAGATCATAGTAGCTCTCGCCCTTGGGCATCAGGCTCGAAGAGGCTTGCACCTGTTCAAGCTCACTTGTGCTAGAACAGGCCGAGAGAAATAACAGGCCAGCGGCCATCAACAAAGGTTTCATCGTTAGCCACCCACACTCGAACTGTCGCTCAACCCACCAACTTCGATCACCGTGGTCTCACCGGTTAACAGGTCGGTAATATGCACCAGTAGCATGCCGTCTTCGTTGACCACTTGGATCTCGAAGTCCGTGGTCTTGAGATAGCCCTCACCGCCATTGGCCGCATCGTTAAAGAGTTGGCTCATCAGACGAGACTCAAGGGAACTTGCCATGCGCTCGAGGGCACTGGGGGGTGTATAACCTGAGCCACCCTTGTGATCGTTCTGCGCCGAGGCATTTGCCAACAGGTAGGAGCCATTGAGATAACTGCCACCAAAATTGGGATTTACTGGGGTATAGATAAGCTGCGTCGCCTGAGAGCTCAGGCTGAACGCACCCGCCAATAGCAGGGCTATCGGTCGAAAAGACTTAGCTTGATTCATTGAAAATGTCCCTATTAGAATTCATCAGGCGCTAAATCGGGATCCAACCACTGAGCCCAGCTAGCCTGTTTCTTGTTTTGCTTCAATATACTGTCGACGCGCCTGGCCACCTGCTCCGCCAGCTTATCCAACTGCCGGCTCGCCGGTGACACCACAGTCACAAAGATAGGTTTGCGATTGTGTAACACGCTGATCTTGCTACCACTTCGCGCAGTGGCCAGCTCGACAATACTCAGTCCACCGTGCTCCGTCATGCCGCCTATATCTCGATAGGCGGCGACAAATTCACGATAAAATCTGTGTCCGACGCGGGTCATCGCGCGGTTGAGGATCAGTCCATCGATGAGATCAGACTCCAGCCTGGGCGGTGCGTCACTCGTGCTCTGCGCCGCCAGCTTGCTGTCTTCATCGACATCGGACCCCTGACAATAAACAGGAGCCGAAAAGGCCGCTAACAGGAGCAAGCGGCCCAGGTATTTCACTGCTGAACCTCATGCAGATGAGTCTGTGCCCAGGCAATAGCCTGTCCACGACTTGAGACACCAATCTTTCTAAACACACGATAGAGATGCGTCTTGATGGTGCTCTCGCTGACAAACAACTGATTGGCGATATCCACGTTAGTGCTACCCGAGAGTAATGCCTGCAGCACCTCTCGCTCACGAATCGTCAGGTTATCGGCTCCGTCGAGCTGCTCCTGATCCGCAGAAGCCGACAACAAAGCATGTGGGATCACCGTCTGGCCGCGTAGCACATTGGCTAAGGCCTTGCCTATATGCTCAAGGGAAGCATCGCCATAAAAGACGGCGGCGGTAATGGGGGAAATTAAGAATCTTGCATCTATCTGTTTCGGATAGTGCAAGAATACCACGCGGGCGCTGTGGCGCTTCTCGATCTGCTTTTGTACCTGGTAGGCACGCTGCACATCTATGGTGGCGAGATCGATAACGACCAAAGAGTAATTCCCTTCACTCATAGTCACTTCAACACTCTCGGGGGAGACCTTAGCCAGTTTAACCAGAAACTCCTGGGGCCAACGCGTCTCCAACAGATCAATCAACAGTTGCGATCGCGATACCACTACCCAATTTATCACTTTGAACATCCTGCTCACTCCATGTCGCTAGTTATAAGCGTATTCCATTAAACCGACACATATAATAACAACTATAGAATTAAAAATAACATCTTAATTGCGCCAATTTTATCAAGCCCTACCAGAATATCTGTTTGAGGTGAGATCCCTTCACCTTATCTTTCACCGCCTTACTGCTAAGGCTAAGGAAGGTGCGAATAAGTCCCGTGCTTGCTCTGCGTGTGCTTAAAGTGGATAGATGCAAGGCACAGTTTGCAGCGAATGGCCCTAGTCCTTCGCAAGAACTGTAACGCAGCAAATACCGCTGTAAGCCTCGCCCTGCGGGGCTTTGCGACGACTTGTTCGCACCTTCCCTAACGATAACCCTGAGTCACACTTGCTCGCTGTGCATTCCCCCATTGGGTCACAATCACCCCATGACCCGAACCGTTTTGATAGATGCTGACCTCATTGTCATAACCGCTCTGTTGCACATAGGCCTGGTTATCGCTGCCCCGCTGCTCAGCTACCAGAGACAGGTTTGTCCCAAGTTGACTGGCGATCAGGCTGTTGTTGACCCCCACCTGCAACAGGCTGGCCTCTATCGCCTCCCCTTGCTGCAGCAGATACGCCTGATTGCCGATCCCTTGTTGCAGCAGCTCGGCGCTGTTGGCCACCCCAAATTGGGTAAACAAGGCGCGGTTCGCGTCGCCGCTCTGGGTGATATCGGCCTGCAGCGCATCCCCAAGCTGCATGATGCTAGCATTATCCCCCTGGGCCAACTCATCAAGACTACTGAGATCATCTGCCCACGCAGGCAAGCCAGCAAAAAGCATCGCTAACAAGAACAATCGGCTGATTGCCTGACGCCAGGCAAAATGCCCGGCCTTAAAGACTGCTTGCATCAAATTTGTTTCCATCCGTGGCGCACCTATCTGTTTTTATGGCCAAGATTATCTATCTAAGACGAAGGACTTACGTCCACAAAGAGTATTAAGTCCCGCTAGACAAAGTATCTATTCAGGCAGCAGGCCTAATACTTTTCTACTAATGGAAAATCTCAAAAGATTGGATCTAGAGATGAGTTCGGCGATAAAGCCCGCAGGCTAGTGAAGGCTTATCAGCCATATACCCGCCTTTTAGCAGAAACTGTGCACCGTTGGCCTGGGCTATTGGAATCGATTAATGATAAATGGAGAGTTGAACTCGCAGATCTAGCTAATATTCCAGTCACGAGTAATAGAACAGAGATAAAGTTGCCGATGGCAGATACAAAAACACCGGCAACTTGCCGGTGTTTGTCGATTATCCTGTAATGAAAATCTTATTTCTTCAATACAGAGTCTGCGGTGCGGCCATCGTCGTGGCAGCTATCACAGGCTGGGCGATCGCCCACGTTTGAATCGTGTGGCGCGTGACAGTCGGCGCACATCAGATTACCGTCGTGTGGCTTATGCACTGCGTCCATCTCGGCTAGCGTACCGTGACAGCTTTGGCACTGCTCAAATTCGTGAGCACCATCGGCAGATGGTTCACCATTGGCGTGACAGGCTTCACAGCCTTCCATCTCAGCATGCATCTCTGCAAGTTCTTGAGGCTCAGCCATTGCCGCTGGAGACAAGGCTAGCGCCGCCAAACCAGCACCAAATAACGCACTTAGAATTTTATTGCTCACGATAATTTCCTCTCTTATGTTTGGCGATGTGGGTGTAGTTTTTATATCCCATCGTGCCTTGTTCCTAATTGCACAACTTAGCTTAAAATAGCTAAGGTTTTGCAAATAGGCAAATTTCTCTTGCGGGCATACTAACAATAGCAACTGCTTAAAAATGTGCACTTAATCAAATATCTATGCCGCAAGCCTCATACTCACAGATAAACATGATCTGCATCACACTACTGCTATGCAAATGAGCATTTATCATTGCCACCCAGAAAAACAAAAATCGTATTTGCAAAGAAAAGATACAAAAAACGGAAGCCTAGGCTCCCGTTTTATCAATCGACAATCGATTATTGTGCGCGCAGTGCTTCGATACGCTTTTCAAGTGGTGGATGGCTCATCATCAGTTCGGCCATGGACTTCTTACCATTGATACCGAAAGCTGCCATCTGTGCTGGCATGGCACCGGTTTCAGGGCCTTGACGCAATCTGTCCAGCGCCGCAATCATCTTATGCTTGCCTGCCAACTGAGCGCCGCCGGCATCGGCCTTGAACTCACGAACACGTGAGAAGTAAGCCACTATCATAGACGCCAGGATACCAAACAGCATATCCAACACGAAGACTACTGCCATGTAGGCAAACATGCCCAGGCCTTCGCCCTCTTCGTCGTTGCTGGCAACGAAGTTATTGATAATGCTAGCCACCACGCGGGCCGCAAAGATCACGAAGGTGTTAACCACGCCTTGAATAAGGGTCAGGGTTACCATGTCACCATTGGCCACATGGCTCACCTCGTGGGCCAATACGCCTTCGATCTCATCTTGAGTCATGCCGTAAAGCAGTCCGCTACTGACGGCGACCAGCGAGTTGTCCTTGCTGGGGCCTGTGGCAAAGGCGTTCAGCTCGGGTGACTGGTAAATGGCCACCTCAGGCATCTTGATACCTGCCTGCTCAGCCTGACGTGCAACGGTATCGACCAACCAACGCTCCATGTTGTCACGCGGTGTAGTGATCACTTCACAGCCCATGGTCTTCTTCGCCATCCACTTAGAGATCGCCAAGCTGATAAAGGCGCCGCCGAAACCGAAGATGGCGGCAAAGACCAATAGTCCGCCCATGGTCGAGGTGTTAACCCCTAAAATAGACATCACAATTGAAGCGACCAGCAAGATTGCCATGTTTGTCGCGATCAATAAGAAAATACGCTTCATGTAAGCTCCTATAAGCCCTGTATGAGACACCCTATGTGTCATCAGCCTCTCTTAACGACATAATATGTCCGATAAGTCAGAGTTCAAGGGTTGAACATAAAAATATTTTTGGTGGGTACGATTGAGTGCGCAGCCACGCCAAAAAGTGTAGACCTTGGCGTGGAGTCTAGAAGCCCTATATTAAGCCAATCTTAAATTTATCGGCTTTGGCGGGATAAGCCGTTAATCTTTATTAATAATTACTCCAGCAATCAGAGAGTGGCGTTTTGTTAATCAAAGGCTCTCATTCAACAGGCGCTATTGATGCGAGAGTTGACTAGCCTTGACCTGGTGCCAGCTTGGTAAGATCTAAGTATTGCGCGGCGTTTTGGCTCGAACATTCAGTAAGATGTGGGATGACCCCGAGACATGGGGCGTCCATCAAGGCAGTAAGCGCCAAGAGGTTCTCGTCAGTCACCTGCATATCGGGATCGACGCAGTTTGCTACCCAGCCAGCTATCTTTACCCCATCGGCCTGAATCGCCTCTTGAGTCAGCAGTGCGTGGTTGAGGCAACCCAGCTTAACCCCGACCACCAAGATCACCGGCAGCTGCAGATCGACTGCCACAGTGGACAGAAAGGCCTGTGGATTAAGCTTACCCTGAACGCGAAGCGCATGGCTAAGCGGAAGCCGCCAGCCTCCCGCCCCCTCTACCAAGGCAAAATCTACCTCATCGAATGGCAATGTCTTAAGGTGAGACGTGACTAGATCCGCATTAAGGGTCATGCCTACCTGCTTCGCGGCGATATGGGGCGCAATGGCGGGCTTAAAGGCAAAGGGGTTCACTCTTTCATAGGCAAGCTTCACATTGGACTGAGCCATCAATGCCAGGGCGTCGCTGTTTCTCAGCCCTTCAGACGTCTGCTCGCAACCTGAGGCGATGGGTTTTACCCCTAAGGTGCTACCTTGCTTGCTCGCCAGATAGAGGAGTGAGGAAGCCACCAAGGTCTTGCCGCTGTCGGTATCTGTGCCGGCGATGAAATAACGCATGAACCCTTTCCTTAACTAGCTCTGCGGCTCGCATGAATAAATAAGATTTGATAGGTCAAGGGAAGTCCCTCTGGCTGACGCATTGCCTCGGCGCGCTCACAGAGGGCCAACCAATCCTGACGCCCACGAAGCCTAGGTAGCGGCTTACTCACTGAGCCCTTTGTTCCATTTGAGCCCAAAGTTTCATCTGGGCCGTGGGAGGCATCTGAGTCTTGATTACCATCTGAGCCTTGAGAGACAGTGCTGCCCATGGCGGCAGAGGCGCCAACCCCCTTGATGGAATAGAGCATCGTCTTAAGATTGTCGAAATGCACCCGCAGCGGCTCCACCGATTGGTGCTCAATTTGCCAATGGGAATCACAAAAGCCATCAAGCACCGTCTGGGCTTGCTCGAAGTTATTAACCCTTAGCCCGAGCGCGTCGAGCTCAGAAAGGCTTCCATCGACGACGATGGAGAGATGGCATTGACCGCCGGGCTTAAGCACCCTGGCAAGCTCACCTATGGCCGTCTTGACATCGCTGCACCACTGCAGCGCTAGGTTTGAGTAGAGGGTGTCTATGCTGGCATCGACTAGGGGCAACGCCTGGGCATCGCCGCACAACGCCTTGTAGCTAGGAAAACTTTCGAGCATCTGCGATAGCATGCCGGGGGCGATATCCAGCCCCAGCACCTCATTAAGACCTGGCGCCGCGGAAAAATCTGTACCTGGACCACAACCTATATCTAACAAACGTCCGATGGGCGTCATCTTGGTCCTCAGCCTCTGCGCGCTGAGACGCTGCACCTTGTCATGCTCCTGATAGTGCTTAGCCGCCAGGGAGAACTGGCGCGCTATCTTGTCTGCACCAATCGCCTCTTTCATACAGTCTTTACCTTGCACTTTAGGCGCTTGTGTTGGCATTTGTCTTGGCTCTGAACTGGGCATTAGGCTTGGCATATTCGTAGGTACATCATGAGCTAATTCACTACACACAGAATCAGACTTCCTCTGGAAAAATAAAATGCTTTCTACCACTTAATCTCGCAAGGCTTGCAGCAGCTGATCGGCCAGGGCCTCGATATCTGCCTGGGTATGATTCACATTTAAGGTGATCCTGAGCCTGGCACTTCCCTGAGGCACGGTCGGTGGCCGAATCGCGCCCACCCAGAAACCCGCGGCCTTTAGTTCACGATCGATCTTGGCAAGCTTATCAATATCCCCCACCACCAGCGGCTGTATCGGGGTATGACTGCCAAGCAGCCTAAGCCCCCTCGCCTTGGCGGCCAGCTTAAAGGCCTCAATCACCTGAGCCAATCTGTCTCTGCGCTCACCGGTTTTAATCAACTTCACCGCCTTGAGGGCCACATGGGCACTGGCCGGCGACAAGGCAGTGGAATAGATATAGTCCCTGGCATGGGCCACCAGAAAATCGATACAAGTATTTGAGCCTAAAATCGCCGCGCCTTGGCAGCCAAGGGCCTTACCGAAGGTGACGATTTGAATATCACAGCGGCTGGCATCGACCCTGTTGTGCCCGCCCAGTGGCAGGACGCCGAAGCCGTGGGCATCATCGACGATCAACCAGGCATCATTTGCCTGTGTCAGCTCGTAGAGCTCATCTATGGGCGCCAGATCACCATCCATGCTGAAGACGCTCTCGGTCACCACCGCCAGCGGCTGATGCTTTTCCACCAGTCGCTTGGCCGCACCCAAATCGTTATGGGCGAAGCGTTTTAACTGGGCGCCGCTTTCCAGCAGACCGTCGATCAGGGAGGCGTGGATCAGCTTATCGGCCACCACCACACTCTCCTTGTCCAGCAGCGTTTTCATCAAGGCTGAATTGGCGCTAAAGCCGCTGCTAAAGAGCAAGGCCGCCTCATGGCAGGTAGCCTCGCACAGTGCCTGCTCGAGCGCCGCATGGGCATCGCTATAACCTGTGACCAAGGGCGAGGCGCCGCTGCCGACGCCGTATAATCTCGCCCCCTCACCTAGCGCCTCGATAAGCTCAGGCGATTGACTCAGGCCCAGATAATCATTGCTGGCAAAATTATGCTTGATGCTTCCCTGATGCACTAAACGGTTAACATCGCCAACCGATTGAGTCAGTTGCTGACGACGCCTGAGCAGCCCGCTTTGTTCCGCGCGCTGCATCTTGTCATCGATTTTATGCTGAAGCCGAGTCATATGGACTTACTCGCTGGACGAGTTAAAGCGCCGCCGCATCGTAGAAAGGCTGAGAGGCCTTGTCTTTAACGGCCTGTGCCTTGGCAAATACCGCTTTATCCTCTTCGACCGTGCCCGCCTTGCCTTGCTCGGGATGAAGCCCAAGGCGCTTAAACAGCGTCATGTCTTCATTCTCTTCCGGGTTACTCGTGGTCAACAACTTACAGCCGTAGAAGATAGAGTTGGCGCCGGCAAAGAAACACATGGCCTGTAGCTCATCTGTCATCTTCTCGCGTCCAGCCGACAGGCGGACCCGAGACAATGGCATCACGATACGCGCCACGGCAATGGTGCGCACAAATTCCAGCGGATCCAGATCGTCTAAGTTTTCAAATGGGGTACCGGCAACCTTCACCAACATGTTGATGGGCACAGACTCAGGATGCTTGGCCATGTTGGCCAGCTGCTGCAGCAGCCCGGCGCGATCGCTCGCCTGCTCGCCCATGCCGACGATACCGCCAGAGCACACCTTCATGCCGGCGGCGCGCACGTTATCCAGGGTGTTGAGCCTGTCCTGATAGGTACGTGTGGTGATGATATCGCCATAGTATTCTGGCGAGGTATCCAGGTTGTGGTTGTAATAATCGAGTCCTGCGTCGGCCAGATCTTTCGCCTGAGATTCGCTAAGCATCCCCAGGGTCATGCAGGTCTCCATGCCCATGGCTTTGACTTCGCTGACCATATCCTTCAGATAGGGCATGTCGCGCTCATGGGGATTACGCCAGGCGGCGCCCATGCAGAAGCGTGACGCCCCGGCGGCCTTGGCGGCGCGGGCCTCGCTCAGCACTTTCTCAATCTCGATCAGTCGCTCTTTCTCAAGGCCGGTATCGTAACGGGCGCTCTGAGGACAGTACTTGCAATCCTCTGGACAGGCACCTGTCTTGATCGACAAAAGACGCGAGATCTGCACCTCATTTGGGTCGAAATGCTGGCGATGAATGCTATGGGCCTTAAACAGCAGGTCATTCATAGGGAGCGCAAAAAGCGCTTCAATTTCATCACGTTGCCAATCGTGACGTAAGGCTAATTCGGACATTGATTACCAACCTTCAAGTTGCTATTTTGAGCCGGAATGCTTGATTTCCGGCGACATTTATCTTGCTTAGCATACCCTTAGGCCTTAATCTGTCAACGCCAACCAGTTAAACCGGTTTACTAGCGGTTAAAAAATAATCAGGATTTTTTATGTCTGTTAACTCCCAGATCGACCATCAATTCGACCGACAACATATCTGGCACCCCTACACCTCCATGACCCAGGCCCTTCCTGCCTATGGAGTGGTGTCGGCAGAGGGGTGCGAGTTGATCCTGGAAGATGGCAGACGCCTAATCGATGGCACCAGCTCCTGGTGGGCCTGTGTGCACGGATACGGCCACCCCTATATCCTGGAGGCGATGCAGAAACAGCTATCGACCCTCAGCCATGTGATGTTTGGCGGCATCACCCACCCCAGCGCCATCGCGGTGAGCAAGAAGCTAGTGGCCATGACCAGCGATAATCTTACCAAGGTGTTTCTGGCCGATTCGGGCTCGATTGCCGTCGAGGTGGCGATGAAGATGGCGCTGCAATATTGGCAGGGACGCGGCGCGCCAAGCAAGCAGCGAATACTCACGGTGAAGCACGGCTACCATGGCGACACGTTTGCCGCGATGAGCGTGTGTGACCCAGAAGGCGGCATGCACACCATGTTTGGTGAGGCGGTGACTCAGCAGCTGTTTGCCCCCGCCCCCAAGACCCCCTTCGGTGAAAACTTGATAGCTGACGATCTCGAGGCGATGGCGTCGCTGCTAGACGCCCATCACCAATCGATAGCGGCGGTTATCATAGAGCCTATCATGCAGGGCGCTGGCGCCATGCATTTCTACAGCGCCGACTATCTGAAAGGGCTGCGTGCGCTGTGCGATCGCTACAAGGTGTTGTTGATCTTAGATGAGATAGCCACAGGCTTTGGCCGCACCGGCAAGCTGTTTGCCTACCAGCATGCAGGTATTGAGGCGGATATTCTCTGCCTGGGTAAAGCGCTCACCGGCGGGTATATCTCTCTGGCTGCCACCCTGTGCAGTGACGAGGTGGCCATGGGGATCAGCGACTCGCCCTCCGGCGTCTTCATGCATGGCCCGACCTTCATGGGTAACCCGCTGGCCTGCGCCGCCGCCAGCGCCAGTCTGGATCTGATCAATCAACATCAGTGGCCCGAGCAGGTAGCCGCCATCGAACAGCAGATGAAACAGGAGTTAGCAGCCGCCAGCGCAATCGACGGGGTAAAAGCGGTGCGCTGTTTGGGCGCCGTTGGCGTGATTGAGATGACCCGCAGCGTCAATACCGCAGCATTGCAACAGGCGTTTGTGGATCGCGGCGTCTGGGTGCGCCCCTTCTCGAGCTATATCTATATTATGCCGCCGTACACCATTAGCGCGCAGCAGCTTAGCCGCCTCACCCAGGCGATGCTCGAGGTCGCCGCCATCGCGGGGGCGGAGGCGAAAGCATCGAGCGGCGATGAGGCGGGCTTTATCAGCCACGGATAATCCAGCTCCTATTCTTTTTTGCGGGCGCAAGATTGCGCCCTTGAACTCCCGCTGAGCTATAGTTAGCCAAGGCGCACTGATTCGCTTAAGTCTCAGCGCGCTGATTGGCGCTCCAGCGAATCGCACTCGACAGGCTCAACTCAGAAAACCGGGAAAGCTATGCCTCTCACCGACGAGCAAAAACAGCTTATTCAAAAGTCCTTTGCCGAGATCAATCGGCAAAACAGTAACTTCGCTTCGCACTTCTACGATTGCCTGTTCGCCATGGCGCCCTTGATCCGTCCCATGTTCCAGAGCGAGCGGCCGGTATTCGAGTATCATTTCAACGAGCTCATCACCACGGCCGTCGCCAAGGTGCATCAGTTTAATGAGGTCAAGCCTAAGCTAGAGGAGCTGGGACGAAAGCATCTGGATTATGGCGTCAATATTAGCCAATTTGAGGTGGTGCGCGCGGCCTTGTTGCTGTCGATTCAGGATTGTCTGCGAGACGCATCCAGCCCGGCTATCGAGCAGGCCTGGTCATGCTATTACGATGAGATTGCCAAGGTGATGATTGCCGCCATGCAGGAGGCAGCATCCTGATCAGGCTGCCGTATCTTACCTATCTTAATCTTATACTTTTTCCCGCTTCAGCCAGTTGCTTAACTGTACCATTCCCTCATCGATCGATACCAAGGGGCGATAGTTAAGGTCACGCTTGGCCGCGGAGATATCGAAATAGTGACAGGTAGAGAGTTGTCTGGCTACGAAGCGAGTCATGATAGGCTCCTCACGCTTGCCCAGCAGGCCGTAGACCCCTTCTAACAGAGCCCCGGCCAGATAGGCGATGCTGGCGGGTACCCGCTTCTCGACCTTAGGCAGCTCGGCACAGGCCAAGATCTTGTTGAGCATGGCCGCCATGGTGATCGGCTCATCGTTACTCAAAAAGTAACACTTTCCGGCGCACCGCTGCGGGTTTTGCTTGAGGGTCAGGGCCGCCAGAATATGGGCGTAGGCCGCGTTGCCGACATAGATGGTATCCACCAGCTTATCCGCCTTACCCACTAACTTGAGCTTACCGGCTCGGGCCCGGGCGATCACCCTGGGCACCAGATGAGGATCTTCCGGCCCCCAGATGAGATGGGGCCTAAGAGATACGGTATTTAGCTTGCCTTCAGAGGGAGAAGTAACACTCGACAATGAGGTGCCGTTTGCGGCCGTCACCCTCTGCTCGGCGATCGCCTTGGACTCGCCATAATAGTTGAGGAAACGACTGGCATAGGGCGCGCGCTCGTCTATGCCAGATTCATCTTCACCGGCAAAGGTCACGCTCGGGGTACTGGTATAGACGAAACTGTCGATACCATGGGCGATAGCGGCCTTAAGCAGGTTGTCGCAGCCCTGCACGTTAGGGGCAAAATAGCTCTCCTTACTGCCCCATACTCCGGCCTTAGAGGCCACATGAAACACCAGGTCGCAGCCGGCCATGGCATTGGTTACGGACTCGAGATCGCAGATATCACCGCTCACCATGTTAACGCCCATGGCCTCGAGCTCGGGATAATGCCCCCTGGCAAAGCCTGTCACGACAATGCCCGCCGACATGAGCCGCTGACAGATCGCCTTACCCAGAAAGCCGCCGGCGCCGGTTACCAAGGCATGGCGGCTAAGGCCCGCCAGCTCTGTTAACGCCTCAACCTCTTCAAGTCGCAGATTGACGTTATCTGTGTAATTAGAATGCTTGGTGATGCTCACGGGCGATCACTCCTTGTAGGTGGACTGCGCCCAAACCGCCAGCTTCTCTCTGAAGATCTTAGCGTTATGGCGAATATCGACGGGAAAGCCCGGATGGATTAGAAAGCGGGTGATCCCCTGAGTCTGGCTATGGGCCTCGCCCAGCAGTCTCAGCTCTGTATAAAGCGCGGCGGCGTTGCTACAGCTCAGTCCCTGCTCCAGCTCTAGACAAATTAAGGGCTGCATCTCCCCTTTCACCTCTATGCCCACCAAGGCGGAACGCTTGATATCACTGTGAGTGTTGTAGATACGCTCGCAGGGGATAGAGAAATAACGCCGTGGCTGACCATCGACGCTACAATCCACCCTGTGGGCTTTACGACCGCACATCCACAGGCGTCCCTGATTATCGAGATAACCCAGATCCCCCATGCGGTGATAATGCTGGCCCTGGTCATCGAAGATCTTTGCCTGGGCTGTAGCCTTATCGCGCCGATAATAGCTGGCACTCACCATGGGGCCCTGTACCACTATCTCGCCTATCCGCTCCCTTGGCAGGCAGAGATCTGCCGACCAAGTTGGGATCTCGGCCTCATCTATCTCTATGATATGCATGCTGACGCCGTCTATCGGCTTACCGACACAGATGCCGCCGCCATTGTCTGTAACTTCGGTAGTATCAAACAGCTCGTGACTGGTTATCATGCTCAGCGGCAGCGACTCGGTGGCCCCGTAGGAGTTAAGCACGGGCGCATCACTCGTTAGCATCTCACTGAAACGCTTGATCGACGCTATGGTCGCCGGGGCGCCCGCCGAAATCACCCGTTTTAGGCTACCAAGTTTTACCTTTTGATCCCGTGAAGTGCCCGCCTGCCCCAAGCGCTCGATAAGCGCCGGATTGACGAACATGTTAGTGCAAGCATAACGCTCGATGGCCGCAAAGATATAATCTGGATTGGCGGTGATCGGCTTGCTGGCGTCCATATCAGGCACGATCGAGGCCATGCCCAGCGCCGGGCCAAACAGGGAAAACAATGGGAAGGTGGCGAGATCCCGTTCACCGGGCGCTATCTGATAGTCGTGCTTGAGGGCGCTGATCTGCGCCTCGAACATGCGATGGGAATAGACCACGCCTTTAGGGGTGCCCGTGCTGCCACTGGTAAACAAGATGGCGCACATCTCGTCACAATCGAGCTGAGCCATAGAGAATTGCCCCTTGCCTTGCCCCAGTTGCTTAAGCTGCTCCAGGCTCGCACCGCCCCACAGCTTACTGCCGCCGACTGTCACCAGGTGAGTCAGGCTTGACTTACCCCAGCCAAACAGGCGTCTGGCCAGGTGGGCCTTGGGGATCCCGATAAAGGCATCGGGCTCGGCCTCTTGAAAACACTGCTTGAGGTTTTTCACCCCCATGCCTGGATCCACCAAGATAGGGACTATCCCAGCCTTGAACAGGGCGAAGGTTAAGGCGAAGAACTCAAGGCTCGGCGTCACCATCAGCACCGCCTTGGCGCCGCGTTTGATGCCATAGGCATACAGGCCGTGGGCTAGGATGTCGCTCATGGCATCGAGCTTTGCAAAATTCAGCTCTTGGTACTCAAGCTGTTTACTCAAGACGCCACGGGCCTTTTGCACCGCCACCGCCAGCTCATTAGGGGCCTCTTTGGCCGCCCGGTTGAGATGACGACACAAATTGGCGCCGACTTGAATCGTCTCTGACATCCGCCTTATCCCTTTTTTACGTTAATGCGTAACCGTTTTTACGTTAGTACGTGAGTTAGCGCGCCATAAATTGCTGCACCTGGGCTACCACCTCATCGCTGGCATCTTCCAGGATATAGTGACCACAGTCGGCAAACTCATGCACCTCGGCCTCGGGGAATCGACGCTTCCACTCATCGAGGAAGTGTTTGTCGAACACAAAGTCTTTGAGTCCCCAGCAGATCATCATAGGCAGTTGGCTAAACTGGCTCAGTTTCTCGCTGATCTCGCTTACCAGTTCATAGTTGCGATCGCCGGGCTTGAGCGGGATATCCTGCACGAAGCGCAGGGTCGAGATACGATTCGCCCAAGAGTTAAAGGGCGCCACATAGGCCTCGCGTATCGCCTTTGGCATAGGCGCGCGCTTAACGCCAACATAAGAAGCGATAGAGGAGAAGGCATTAAAACCGCGCACTAATACTGTTCCCAGTAGGGTGTTACGACAGATCCACAGCGCCCAAGGAAACGGCTTAGCTTCTGGCAGATGAAAGGCACCAGTGTTGAGCACCACGATTTTCTTGATCCGCTCGGGATGACGGGCCGCATAGCCCATGCCTATCATGCCGCCCCAGTCGTGAACGATCAGGGTGATCTTCTCTTTCACCTCGAGGTGATCCAGCAAGGCCTCCAGATCGTCGATACGATTCTTCAGGGTATAGTCGTAACCGGCATCATCTGGCTTATCCGACAAACCGCAGCCGATATGATCCGGCACAATGCACTGATGATTCGGGCTCAACGCCGTCACCAGATTGCGATAATAGAAAGACCAGCTCGGGTTGCCATGCACCATGACCACGGGCTCACCCTGGCCTTCATTCACATATTGCAACTTGTGACCATTACGATCTAAGTAATTGCGTTTAAAAGGAAATAACGAATCGAGCATGGGGGTACCTGTTATGATTATGCGTTAAGTGGGCGCCGCCTCTCGGCGTCGCCCCTATGCTGTGCTGTCAGTAAGAAGATGAAGGACGCTCTACCACTTGAGACCGAGCATCATGCAGTTGAGGCCGCTGCCTATGCCGAGGAAACTGACCTGATCGCCCTTGCGCAGGAAACCCTGGTCGTGAGCCATGGCCGCAGTCACAGGCAGCGAGACTGTGCCCATGTTGCCAAGTAGCTGATAGGTAGGGAACTCTTTCTCCTGAGGGATATTGAGCGCGCTCAGCACCTGCTTACGGTTTGATGCCCCCACCTGATGACAGATCACCTTATCGACCTGCTCCACCAGCCAGTTACGCTGCTCGAGGAAATGCGCCCAGGTATGGCGAGCCAGCTCGACCCCTTCTTTCAGCAGAGCCACACCGTCGGTGCGCATAAACTCGCGGTATAGCTGGGTGCCGGCTTCCTGTAATCCCCATTGACAGAGATTATGATGTTCGGGCGCCGAAAGGTGACTCGCCCCGAGCAGCTGATGCTGACGCTCACTCTTGAGCGGCAGGCTGCCATCGGTAAGCAGCACAGCCACGGCGCCAGAGCCACCGGTCAGGGTCGCCAGCGACTGGGCATAATTCTGCATGGTGGGCTCGGCCAGCATGTTATCTATGGTGATATCCACGATATGACGCGCCGACTCGCAGGAAACCACCAGACCAGCCTTGATCTGACCCAGCTCGATGCGGTTAGCGATATCTAGAATGCCGGACAGCACACCCAAGCAGGCGTTGCTGATGTCATAGATGGCGGTGTCCTTAGACACCCCAAGCTCGGCGGCGATACGACAGGCGGTCGCCGGCTCGTGCTGATCGCGGCAGACGCCGGTATAGACCACTGCGCCGAGATCGGCCACATCTATCCCCGTCTCCTCGATAGACTTGTGCGCCGCCGCCAGGGCGCCATCGGACAATCTATGCCCTTTCGGCCACCAGCGACGCTCGTGGATCCCTGTCAATGCGGCGAGCTGCCCCATAGGGATCCTGAATTTCTGATACAAGGGAGCTAATCGAGACTCTAACTCTGAAGTCGAAACCACTTCAGGTGCCAGCTCATAGGCCAGACTATTTATAAAAACGCGAGAATATTTCATGAAACCGTTCTGTTTCGCTCATTATATCGGCACTTATTCGGCCAATTTTTATCTTTCAGTGTTAACCCGCCATTTGAGCAAGAAACGGCGAATGATTCAATAAAAAACCGCCATAGGGCGGCTTTTTTCGACATCGATCGGCAAATTTATGACAGCGCCCGCTGGTTTCATAACTCAGAGCTAAGTGCCTGAAAAGCTCGTCAGCCGATTCTTGGTTCGTTAAGTGGCTAAAAAAGCGACTCTGGCAGTACTCATCAGACAAGCACCAATCTTGCGGGTGTGAGTCTGACAGTCGCTAATCTGGCAAACTCTATTCTGGCAATAAATGGCTTGGCAGGCGAGCCAGGATCAAGCCGTTTCTAGGCGTCACCTCAAGATCGCAAAAGGCACCTAGGCTGACCTCATAGCCCTGCTCCTGCAGGAAACAGACTCTATCGAGCAGCAGCCAGAACTCTAAGGCCTCACGAAACAGGTGCGCAGCCAGATCGATACGCCGTGTCAGGCGCTGGCGCTCGAACCCTTTATCTAAATAATGCGCTTCGTCCCACTGCTCGGGCAGTTTGACTCGTTTCTGCTCAGCCGCCCAGGCACAAAATTCCCTGAAGCTACCGCTCAGTTGGCTCTGCTTCACCGCTGGTATCGGCAAGTAGTGTGAACTGCCGGTCACATCCCGCTGCAGGCTGTCGAACCCCAGGCGCCAGGCCACCTCTTTAAGACGCAGCGCCCTCGCCTTAGCATTGGCGATAACCGAGCGTTGCAGGGGCAGTTGCAGATCGTGTTTACTGAGCAACAGCGGGCTCTTCTGGGCGAGACTCGACAGCGGCTGGTAGTGACTGTCACTTATCAGATGATAACAACAGGGCGCCACCGCTAAGGAGCGGGTTCTCGCCTTAGCGGCGCCGCGCAGCAAACTGAGATGCAGCTCGCCGCAGGCATGGAGGGCGACCGCCTGCTGCTCGCGTTTAAGCAGTTGCTGGGCTGATTCTGCCAGGGCATCGCCGCAGACGAAACGCTGGGGCAATTGCCACTGATGTGCAAACTGCGAACCTGCCTCACACAATCCCTGCTGCCACTCGAGACTCACGACAGTGCGTGACTGTCCCTTGGCCAACAAACGCCCCAGATGGCCCTTACCGGCGCACCACTCTAAGATCTCATCATCACCAGGGGTAACTCTCGCGGCAAAGGCGAGGATCTGCTGCCACTTACGCCCCTTGATGTGGGCGCTGAAATGCCCAAGTTCACTCTCGGACAGCCCAGCACAGGCCTCATCGACGCTATGCTCTGCTAAGCTTGCAGGTGCTATATCAGAATGCGTGGGCTCAGAATGCGCGAGCCCTGCGGCAAGGGTTTTAAGTAAAGACAAGGGCCAGATTATGCCCCTAGCCGCGAGATCCGCCTCGAGTGCGGGCGCGAGACGCGCGTGCAGCGTTATGCTGTCGCTATCCAGACTATCGAGTTCTTCATCATCAAGCTGCCAGAGTAGCTCGGCGAGTCTTGGAAACTCATCCTGCCAGGGTAAGGCCTCCGCCTCGAAGGCCTTAACCTGCCACAGCGCGTGGCTGCTACTTAGCAGATCATCTAAGGCAGTAAACTGCTTGGCATAGGACATCTGGCTCCTCGACACTTTCTGCGGCACTCTTCAACAAAATATAAGGCTAAAAACAAACGCCGGCGATGATCGACCGCCGGTCGTGAATTGTCAACCAACTTAGGCTGCGACTTAGGTTACGACTTAGGCTACCGCGATAGCGACATGCATCTTAAACCTGCAACTTTTTAAGCGCCATGCGTTTACCCAGCCAGACCCCGAGTCCCAGGGGGGCGAAGAAGCAGACCACGAAGAAGAGCACCAGATAGAGGATCAGGCTCTTGAGGGTCTTGGTCAGCTCGCTAAAGGCGCGCTCGACAGCATGTTGGCTGATGGTATCGAGTTCTGCCGCGGCCGCTACGCGCTGACGGTTCACCATCTCTTCCAGCGCCAGACGCTCCTGCTTCACCATCTGCTCCAGCGCCTCACGCTCGACGGAGAGCTTGGCCAGCTTTTCGTCGGTGGACTCGCTCAGCTGCGCCAGCAGCGGCATCAGTTCACGGCGTAGATCCACCGCCAGGGTCTGCATCATCTCTGGGCTCTGGGCCATCAACTGCTGAAACTTGGCCGAGGTATCGCTGATGCTCTGCAGTGTCTGCTGCACAGTCTCAGGGTTGATGTTGGCATGCAGGGCATACAGCTCCGCCTTCCAACCCAGGATCTTAGGCGTCTGCTCGGCGATCATCGCCATGCGGTCTGACACATCGCTCATCACCTCGGGGACGGTGCCAAAGGTGGTGACGGCCTCAAATTCGCTGATATTGCGATAGGCCAGCCAGTCGTTAAAGGCCGAGTGACGGGCGAAGCTGAGATCGGTAATGGGGTTCTTCGCCACATAATCTAAGATAAAGGCCTGATATTGCTCGAACTCATTCGGCTTTACGAAGCCTTTTATGGAGCGCTCAAAATCTGCCTGCAACACCTTGCTGACCTCGATGGCGATTCTTTGCTGCTCACCAAACAGCGCCTGACCGGCGCCGCTCTCGAAAAACGCGCTCATCTGCGCCGTCAGCGTCCAGGTATCCACCATGGCCGCGACAGGGGATGCCTGAAAGATCGCCCGCTGCAGCGCCTGTTCGCTGTTGATCTTCCACATTAAGACGTTGGATTTGATCGCCAGATCATCGCCTTGGTTTAGTGCAATCTGATCCGCCCCCTGCTCCACCTTGGCATAGAAGGTATGGCTAAAGTCGCGACTAAAGACACGCATGTTGAGCTGTGCCTGCGGCAGCGGCTCTATGCCGCTCTCGAGTTTAATTTCCAGTAACGAACAGGCAGACAAACTCAACATGCCGATCACCAAGAGGACAGATCTGTATTTCAGCCCCATAACAATACCCCGTTAAAATTCACAACCATTTGAATTTAAATGACTAATAACCAGATGCTAGCACCATTAGCCAAGGCGCACCAGCACAGCCCCGGGTTGAACCCTCACCTTAGCTACTTTAGAATGCCGCCAAGATCACAACTTGAGTATAAACAGTTAAGATGCAATCACCCTGCGTAGCCCGCTGCGGCTTAAACGAAGAAGATATCTGTATGGGTTGTTTTCGCCACATTGACGAGATTGTCGGTTGGGGCCAGGCAGACGAGGCTCGTCAGGCAGAGATTTGGGACAATGTGAACAGGCGTAAACAGCAAGGAAGAAACGGTGAAAACCAGCAGATCATCAGCCGTCAGAAGTGGCTAGAGGCGGAGCAGCGTCTCGCAGCGCAAGACGCCGATAATGAGTAGAACCTAAGACTTACTTCTTGTTCATCATATTCTTAAGATCGGCGAAGGGATTATAGGTCGCCGCTTCTACCTGAGTCTCACTCGTCGGTCCGTACTGGATCAACTCTTCATACTTGGCATGTTCGTTGTCATGGCAATAAAGACAGAGCAGCTCCCAGTTTGAGCCATCGCTCGGATTATTGTCATGATTGTGATCTCTATGATGGACCGTCAGTTCCCTGAGATTGGAATGGGTAAATTCGCGGGTACAACGTCCGCAGATCCAGGGATAAAGTTTAAGCGCCTTTTCGCGATAGCCAGACTCACGCTTGGCCTTATATTCGCGGGCCTCTGCCAGCACTTTATCTAATTTACTTTGACCTTGATGGGTAGACATAAGCTCGTCTCTGTTCTTGCCCCCATGGGGCGACTCGATTTACTGGCAATATACCCATAGTCGCCGCAAAAGGGAATCTAAGGCGCAAATCGTACTAAGAAGTGTTGCATTTCGATAGCTTGCATAGAGATTAGACCTTGCCATACCAGCAAAGTGCCAAGGCCAGCGTCTCTTGTATAAACTCCTCCTTTGCCGCCTTATAAGCCTCGCTGTCATGGTGGCAAGATAACGCGGCGATACGCTTTAACTCGGCATATTCACGCGCCTTATCTGGATGCGCTATCAAATAGTCGCGAAAGGCGCGGTGGCAAGTCAGCTGAGTGCTTCCCGACTGAAACACATGCAGGTGATGACTGCGCTGGGCTGCCCCTTTTTGAAAATAACGCCGACCGGCAATGCCATGCTCGCCCCGCGCCCGGTAACCCAGCGTGGCAAGCTCGCTACTTTTGGCATCGAGCACATCCAGACGCTCTACCTCGGCTAAGATATCGATAATGGGTTTGGCCGCCAGTCCCGGCACCGAGGTACTGCCAATATGCTCGATAGTGATGACCCCATCGCCCAGCACGGATTGCAGCAGAGCCTTCTCCGCTTCAAAGACCCGTGGCCAAAGGCCTTGGTAATCGAGCACCTCAATGATCCGACTCATCTCAACGACTCCAGACTTATGCATTCAAAACCATTGGTATAAACAAAGCCGGCTCAAACAACAGGCTTAAACAGAAGCGGCTCATAGCGTCACCCAGATCTCACTGACACGCGGGTCGGCGGCCATCATCTTAGGATCATTAGAGCTAAACTCACGAGCCCCCATGAGCGATATGGCAGCCTCGTTAAACTCAAGCGGCGTGAGCGTCAGGGTGAGGCTCTGCTCAAACTGAGCCAGCCTACCCTGTTGCCAGTTAGTCACCTGACCGCCATAGTCCCACTCGAAACCATACAGACTAAAAGGCTCCTGATTGACCTGCGCTACTTGACTCAGGCTAGTGCCTATGGCGATCTCACCAAGCAGTCGCCAGCGACTCTCGGGCGAGCTAATCTGCGCCGTCATACTGCCATCTTGATTGAAGAAAAAACGAAACTCGCGCTCAGACTCACCTTTAAAGGCCACAAAACCTGCTATAGTCTCACCTTCCCCCATACCAATCTCGGTTGCAGTGATATTGGCCTCACCCAATTTGCTGCGGATCTCATTCAGACTCGCGCCCTTCTGAATAACCCCAAATTGCAGCCCAGGGATGACGATAAGCGAGCCTTCTGTTATTGGCCTTGCCTGTTCATTACCACGCCTTGATTCGTCTTGGTTAGCCGTTAAAGACTCTTCTTTAGAAACTGTTGAGGATTCTTTCATACGAGTCGTTGAGGACTCTTCATTACCCAAAGTTGAGGACTCTTGCGTACAACCGGCTTGCAGCAGCGCTAAGATGAGCGCAGCTAGTGTTAAAGTCAGATGGTTCTTCATTACGCCTTCCCCTTTCTGACGCTAGTTAACATGTAAAGGGCAAATAGAGGGCTCAACAAAAACAGCAATGAGAGCAGCTGCATGCTTTCGCCCTGCCTGATGAGGGCAAAAATCGCCAGTAAGTCATCGATATTCACACAGATATACCCCACTAAGATAGCCAGTAAGGCCAAGGCAAAGTAACGCACCAACCAGACCCCTAGCTTTTGCTCACCAGACAATCGACGATTAAAGCGCGCCACGCTAAGCCCAAATAGCGGTGTAAGCAAGAGCGTCCAGACCGCCAGATAGTTAAACCCCGTGGGCAAGTTACCGGCGAAGGAAAACAGCGGGTAGACAATATTGTAAAACAGGGCGATCAACACTAGCTGCCCAAGCAAAGCCAGTAACATGGACCAAGGGCTTATGGGTTCTTCATCCAAGTCGCGTCTGGCCGCCAAGTACTCAATTAAGCTGGTGTGGGCGGTGGGAATCAACGCCGCCATGGCTAGGGCCATAGAGCACATCACCAACAACATAGATTCGCGGTAGAAAGGAAAGTTCGACAGCCGATTGGCGATAGCAAAGTAGTCAAACTGCGCCCCGTAGGGTCCGTAGGCTAAGGTCAGAAACCAATCGCTTAGCTGACCTAGGCTCGGCACCTCGCCGCCGATCAAATAGGTGCTTAGCGGCCTATAGCCGAGATAGAAGGCCGTGGCGGCAAACAGGGGCAAGGAGAACAAGATAAGCATTGTCACCAAGATGCACACGCTTTGGCGCGCGCCAAGCAGCAAGAGAAGCCAGAGCCCCCAAACGGGATTCGTATAAATAAACAAGGGCTTAGTTAGGGCCACATCCTTGAGGTACGTATAGTATCCCTTGGTTAAGCTATAGGCTAATACGAGGGCAAACAAGAGTGCGACACTGGCGCTAATCTTGCGGCCAATTCCCTTATCGAACATCTCAAACACGACAAGCTATCTCCTTGTGTATCATCCCATCCCCAGTCGGAACTAAGCTGTTTGTAGATCATATTAGCGCTCAAACCGCCAAACAGCCTAAGCCTAAGCCTAAGCCAGGCTAGTTATCGGCAGGATGGTTCACCCCGTCACTAGTAACCACCTCGCCGATATCATAAGGATTCACGCCTTCGAGACATCCCAGGTTAACACCATACTCATTCGGGTTAGAGCGGCGCTGATGATGGGTATAGATGCCGCAAATCCCGCAGAAATAATGCATCGCGGTACGGGTATTAAACTGGTACAGCTTAAGCTTCTCTTGCCCCTTAACAACGCTTAATCCGTCTAGCGTCACCGAGATTACGATAGCCCCCTTGCGGCGACAGATAGAGCAATCACAGCGCCTGGGTTTCTGTATGCCATTGGGTAGACTCAAGGCCAACTCCACCGCGCCGCAATGACAGCTCGCCTTGTGCACAGGCAAAATCTCGGTGTTACCGACTCGTTTCATCGTGTTCTCTCCTCGCTAGCGCTTAAGTTGCTAGCGCCTTGTCTATGCTTCCAAGACGTTTGTTCTCAATAAAAAATTAACGACCATGTTGTGATTGCACCACTGAGTCACTCTTCACCTTGGCGCCGCAATAGAGACAGGTGACATGGCGCGGCGCCAGTTTTCTACCACAACCTGAGCAATGAATGGCCGGGGTAAATTTTCCATCGAGCTTACCATCGCGCAGATCGATCTCCTGGATCTTGGCAACCAGCATCTCCTTGTTAAAGCCTATCTCCTCCAGTAACTCAGACATGGCGAGACACACCATGGAAAGGTGATCTATCTGATCTTGAAGGCCCTGCAAGCTTACCTCATTGGCTCTGGCGTGAGACTTCGCCTGCCCCGCTTCCCTTGCTAAATCGTTGATTCTGAAGTTTTGAAAAATATCGTATATATCCATAACATCTCCCTGTTAAATAAAAAATGGTGCCAATATCAGCGCCGCTACCAGCACCAGCAACAAAGGCGCGTAATAGCCAAGCACAAGGCCATAAATCGACCTACCTCGCTGCAGGCGATGGCGAATCAGTTCCCCAACCTTAGTGGCGATATAAGTATTGCTAAGCCATCCTGTGATAAATAGCAGCAGGCTTAACACTATGGCCGCAGTCCCGTGAACCCAAAAGAGAATGGTGACCGGCAACAGCATCACCAAGGGAATATAGGGCAAGGATGCCAAGGGGCCATAGCCCATATAGGTATTTGAAAATGCGCCAATAATAAGGTCTCGCCTTAGGCCTGGAAGTCTCTGCTTAAATGAGGGATTGCACACTTCACAGCAGGGCCTCGCCAAGCCTTTCGACGCATAATATTTGTGCTGACTGGGTTTATCTTTCCAGCCGCATTGAGGACAGGTCCATGCCATAACCGCTTAAACGCCTTTCGCTCTATTCATCGGCGCCTTTCTCTCGTTCGAAATCCGTTCTGCCTAAGGACACTAACGCAAATAAGAAAGCGCATCAAGCAGTTACGACAATGGCGCTATCACTTACACTAAATAGGCTAAAGCAAGACACTAATAAGGCCACCGAAATCGAGACTCTGTTGCGCTTCGAGATAGTGCTTTCACATTCGTGGCTGAGAGATTTACGAGGCAATGTCTTATCTAGAGGCATTGCCTTATTCTTTTTATGAGTCCCCGCAAGAATAAGCCGTGAAGCGATATTCGAGGGTGAATAACCGACACCACTCCCCCAATTGAACAACGACCAAACGTGCTTAGACAAAATCGGTTAAATTGATAGTAGAATCGATACTATGCGATAAGCGGCGATAAGCTGCGATAAGATGAGAGCCTGCAATTATCGCGAAACCGAGCGAATAGATAACGTCCAGAGTGAGACACAATGAACAAACAGCGAGATCTGAAGCAGCAGTATAAACATCAACTTACACTTAGGCGTAAATATGGTTATTCCGGATTGCTGCTATTTGTCATCTCCATAGCGTCATTAGCATTTATATCCGAACTAAGAACAGAGCCTTGGTTCTTCGTCGTGTTAGGAGCTGGTCTTGTCGGTTTTCTCGTGGGGCTTATTGGTATCAATTACTGGAGCCGTTGCCCTGCATGCAACAAGATCCCTCGCCAAAGAGATGGCGCCATTCCAATCGCCGCCATGAGCCAATGCCCCCACTGCGGTGTAAGCTTGAGTGAAAATTGACTCAATTAGTTGATAGAGAAACAGGTGATCACCAGACACAAAAAAAGCAGCCCTTAGGCTGCTTTTTCTTAACTTGAAACTCAGTGCTGAGCTTAGATCTGCTTCATCTCTTCATAAGAGGTGTGACGTACGTCCTTACCCTTAACATAGTAGATGATGTATTCGCAGATGTTCTGGCATCTGTCGCCCACACGCTCTACGGCGCGCGCCGCCCAGAGTACATCTAGCACTTCAGGGATAGAGCGAGGATCTTCCATCATATAGGTCATCAGCTGACGAATAATACCCTCGTATTCGCTATCTAGCTTGCTATCTTCCTTGTGCAGCTCGATGGCCACGTCGGCGTCCATACGCGCCAGCGCGTCCAGGGTCGAATGCAGAGTGCGGGTCGCGTGACGGCCCATATGCTCTATGCTCACCAGCAGTGGCTGCTGGTTCTTGAGACGCTTATCCAGCGCCGCGGCGGCGATCTTCACACAGGCATCGCCGATACGTTCAAGGTCGGCAATCGTCTTAGAGATGGCGATGATCAGACGCAAGTCGCTGGCGGCAGGCTGACGCTTGGCGATGATACGGGTACACTCTTCATCGATAGAGACCTCCATACCATTGACGCTGTGGTCACCGTCAATCACCTTCTGCGCCAGATCGGCATCCAGGTTACCCAGGGCGTCCAGGGCCTGCTCCAGTTGACGCTCAACCAGGCCACCCATCGCCAATACGCGGTTACGGATATCGTCGAGCTCGGCATTGAACTGACCCGAGATATGTTTATTTAAGTTCATGTTTTCCATTGACATTCAACCTTATCAATTCTTGCAATTCAGTTGGCAGCGGCCCAATTAACCGTAACGACCTGTGATGTAATCTTCGGTCTTTTTCTTCTTCGGCGTGGTGAAGATGGTATTAGTGTCGGCATATTCCACCAGCTCACCCATGTACATGAAGGCGGTTTGATCCGACACACGCGCCGCCTGTTGCATGTTGTGGGTCACGATCACCACGGTATACTTAGACTTTAGCTCAGTGATCAGCTCTTCGATGGTCAGGGTCGAGATAGGATCCAGTGCCGAGGTCGGCTCATCGAGCAGCAAGACTTCGGGTTCGATGGCGATGGCGCGGGCAATCACCAGACGCTGCTGCTGACCACCAGACAGGCCGAAGGCGTTGTCATGCAGACGATCTTTCACCTCATCCCAAATCGCGGCGCCGCGTAGCGAGCGCTCGGCGGCTTCATCCAGTTGACGACGGTTGTTGATACCCTGCAGGCGCAGGCCGTAAACCACATTCTCATAGATAGACTTAGGGAAAGGGTTTGGACGCTGGAACACCATACCCACGTTGCGGCGCAAGGATGCCACATCTACCTTCTTGTCGTAGATGTTTTGGCCGTGCAGCAGGATCTCACCGTCGATATTACAGTTATCGACCAGGTCGTTCATGCGGTTGATGCAGCGCAACAAGGTTGACTTACCACAACCACTAGGGCCGATGAAGGCGGTCACCTTCTTCTTAGGGATCTTCATCGACACGTCAAACAGGGCCTGCTTGTCGCCATATTTTAGATCTAAGTTACGGATCTCAAGTGCGGTCTGCTCGCTGCTTAAATTATTTAAGTCTAAAGTCTCTGTTTTCATTACCGACTGATCTATCGAAATCATATCTGTTCCTAATCACTTCAGGATAAAGGTTATTCGCGCCCTAGCCTAGCCCAGGCGCGATTAATTCGGGTTTTAGCTTAGTGTTCCAGCGAGCGATACTTCTCACGCAGGTGGTTACGCACGGCGATGGCGGTCAGGTTAAGACTCACGATCACAGACACTAACAGGAAGGAGGTCGCGTAAACCAAGGGACGCGCCGCCTCAACGTTGGGGCTCTGGAAGCCCACATCATAAATATGGAAACCTAGGTGCATGAACTTACGCTCAAGGTGCACGAAGGGGAAGTTCATATCGATCGGCAGGGTCGGTGCCAGCTTCACCACACCCACCAGCATCAGCGGCGCTACCTCACCGGCCGCGCGGGCAACCGCCAGGATAAGACCTGTCATGATCGCCGGGCTCGCCATAGGGATGATGATGCGCCACAGGGTCTCTGCCTTGGTCGCGCCCAATGCCAGGCTGCCTTGACGGACAGAGCTAGGAATACGGCTCAGACCCTCTTCGGTCGAAACGATCACCACAGGCAGGGTTAGAATCGCCAGGGTCAGTGCCGACCAGATCACCCCGGGCGAACCAAAGGTCGGTGCCGGCAATGCTTCTGGGAAGAAGAGTTGGTCGATTGAGCCACCCAGCATATAGACGAAGAAGCCAAGGCCAAATACGCCGTACACGATTGACGGTACACCCGCCAGGTTGATCACCGCGATGCGGATCATCTTAGTAATTGGTCCTTTCTTCGCATATTCATGCAGATAGATAGCCGCAACTACACCAAATGGGGTCACAATCACCGCCATCAGCAGCACCATGAAGACGGTACCGAAGATTGCCGGGAACACACCACCCTCAGTGTTGGCTTCACGTGGATCGGCGCTGACGAAGTTACCCACGCCGCTAAACCAGTGGCCAATCTTACCCATGATGCCAAGGCGGTTAGAGTAAGTAACACCTAAGATGCTATCGAGTTTAAGGGTCACCTCTTCGCCGCGCATGTCACGGACGATCACCGCATCGCGGCCCGCCTCTTCACGTAGATCGAAGAAGGATTTTTCGAGTACCTTGTACTCGGCTTGCAGCTTGTCACGCTCCGCCGCCAGCTCTGCCTTGCGGCTGTCGGTCAGGGCGTTGTCCAGCTCATAGCGACGCTCTTTCAGACGTAGATTTTCAAGTGCATAGTTAACCGCGCCAATCTCACGCTTTTGCAGCGTGGTGGCCTTGTCGCTCAGGGCGACAGCGCGCTCGATATGCTCTTCAAATGAGGCTTCCACATCATCTAGCGCCAGGCGCTTACCATCTTCAATGATGGCGATAGGATAGCCGAAGAAGTCACCGTTCTTGCTACGCTCAAGCTTTGCCAGATCGGTTGGCATGGTGCGTGACAGTATGTCAGTCTCCAGCACCCAGCGAAAATCTAGGCCAACAAACTCACGGTTACCCGTCTTAATAAGGTAGCGGGTTACCAGCTCACCTGGGTCTTCGCTAAACTTGTGTCCGGCAGAGATCAGGCGCTCGGTTGGCACCTCTTCCTTATCGTAGATCTCACCGATAATGGTTGAGCGCTTGCCATGCTGATCCACCACTTCCCACTGGTAGATATCTGCCGGCCAGAAGTAGCTCAATCCTCGCCAGGCGATCAACAGCAACAAGCCCAACACGGCGATCAAACTGATACTCACGGCGCCACCTGTCATCCAGATCCAGGGGGAACCCGACTTAAACCACTTACCCATTACATTGGCCTCTTAACGTCACAGGCGAAAAATTAAAAATCGATAACATGCCAGCCTCCCTTAGAGTGAACTGTAGCGTTCACGCAGACGCTGTCTCACCACCTCGGCGATGGTGTTAAACAGGAAGGTGAAGATAAACAGTACGAAGGCCGCCAGGAACAGCACGCGGTAGTGCGAGCTGCCGATAGCCGATTCAGGCATCTCCACGGCGATGTTGGCCGCCAGGGTACGCATCCCCTCGAACACGCTCCACTCCATGATGGCGGTGTTACCGGTAGCCATAAGCACGATCATGGTCTCACCCACGGCGCGGCCGAGGCCCATCATGACCGCCGAGAAGATCCCCGGGCTCGCGGTAAGCAGTACCACGCGGGTTAGCGTCTGCCAGTTAGTTGCGCCCAACGCCAGGCTGCCGTTGGACAGGTGACGCGGTACTGAAAACACGGCGTCTTCGGCGATAGAGAAGATGGTCGGAATAACCGCAAAGCCCATGGCGATGCCCACTACCAGCGCGTTACGTTGGTCGAAGGTGATCCCCAGCTCATTGGTAATAAACAGACGGGTATCGCCGCCGAAGAAGGCCACTTCGATACTCGGACTGATATAGAAGGCAAACCAGCCCACGAAACAGATAACAGGGACCAGCATCAGCTCTTGGTATGTCTCAGGCAGACGCTGCTTCCAGCGACCCGGCAACTTGTACCAGCCCAGCGCCGTCAACAAAATACTGATAGGCAATAGCACCAGCAGCATGATGATCCCCGGCAGGTGATCCTCAATCAGAGGCGCCAGCCAGAGACCGGCCAGGAAGCCTAGAATAACCGTCGGCAAGGCTTCCATGATCTCGATGGTCGGCTTCACCACGGCGCGCACTTTTGGCGACATGAAATAGGCGGTATAGACGGCGCCGGCAATCGCCAGCGGTGTCGCGAATAACATGGCGTACAGCGCAGCCTTCATGGTGCCGAAGGCCAGCGGCATCAGGCTGAGCTTGGCTTCGAAGTCATCCGACCCTGAGGTCGACTGCCACACATATTGCGGCTCAGGGTAACCTTCGTACCATACCTTGCTCCACATGGCGCTCCAAGACACCTCAGGGTGGCTGTTTTCCACCGCAAACAGGTGCAGCTTGTTACCTGCCTCGACCACCAGGGCGTTGGCGCGTGGGCTAAAGCCCATCTGGGTGGCGTGCGCCAGATCGAAGGTTTCGGTGAAGAGTTTGCGCTGACTCGTGGTATAGAGCAGGTCCAGCTCGCCAGACTCGCTCACGGTGGCGAAGCTCTTACGGTAGAACTCACCAGCGATGCGCTTGACGCCCGCCTTGTTCTTAAAGTCGCGGATCTCCTGGTACTGACGACCCTTGTCGCCATTAACCTGGAAATACTGGAAGATTTGGCCATTGTCATAGCTGACCAGCAGCGAGCTGGCGCCAGCCAGCAGGGCAACGTCTGTCACCTTGGTCTTGGCGCGTTCAAGCTCAATCACCTGACTCAGGGCTACCTCATCCACATAGCGGATATCGTAAACGTACAGGCGATTGCCAGAGCGCAGCAGCAGCTGGCGCTGATCTGGGGTCATCAACTGCTGATCGACCTGAGCAGGCGCCTCCTGGATCTGACTGGTAGTGGCTTCCCACTCCACCTCTTCGGTCATCATGTTCTCTTCGCCGTTGTGGCGGGTCAGGAACCAGCGACCATTGGCATCATGGTAGGCGAAGCTGAGTTTGTCAGAGGCCGAAGCGAAGGCCAGCTGATAAAGCGGCGTGCCCGACTCAGACACCTGCAATGGCTCCGCACCCAGCGGATAACGCAGGCTTGGGGTGATCAGACGCTTGTTATTGGGATAGGTCACGGCGAAGTTAACGCCGCCTATGATCACCTGACCGTTAGAGAGGCCGAAGGCAAAACGCTGCTCGCTCGGTACACCGGCGACGCTGCTGACGATCTCGGCGTCCTGCGGTACATTTATCTGCTCCTGCTTGACCAGACTGGCACTCAAGGCGCTATAGAAGCTGACCCCGCCATCCTGCGACACGCGGTAGAGGATCTCGTTTTGCTCGTCGCTGCCCACCATAAGTGCAGGCGATTTGGCGTCTTGCAGTTCGACATTTATCACTGGCGTGACATCTGCCCCATCGAAAATCGGCTTTACAACATAGAGTAGGTAGAAAAAGATCAGCAAGAGCGCCACGAAGACCATGGTGCCGCCCAAAGTCACCCCTATCTGGGTGAGCTTATCCTTAAATGCTCGCTTGCTGGAGCCCTTGCCCATCAACAAATCTGTTGCAGTAGAACCAGGTTGAATGACCTGAGTTTCCATTAAGAACCTCGTTAATTTTTGTTCAGTAGAGTTTTCGCTGGGATTGTCGTTTCTGCTATGTTAACTATAGTGAATCGAGGCAAGCCCTTTTCTGACAGTCGGGATTATATGACGCAAAGATGACACTAATGTTACAGCCAGAAAATGTCATCATTATAGGAGCTTGTTAAACTTTTTCAGCCGCTTTTCATATTGTTAATGCCGGAAATTGATTCAACCGCGCCCTGTCCGGGGTGCGTGGCGATACCGCACTCAACCAACTGATGGAGCCTATGCGAAATGTTACGATATTTAGTCACCCTGCAAGTCGCCGATAAACCAGGATTGGTCGAACAGATAGCCCACAGCGTCAGCCGCCACGGCGGTAACTGGCTCGACTCTGAGCTGCGCCACATCGACGGCATCTTCGCCGCCATCTTGCTACTGGAAGTCCCCGCCGCCAACTGGGACACACTGCTGGAAAATCTGGAATGCATCGAAGGCCTCACTCTCACCTACGCCAAAACCCGTAAGACTCAGGCGCCGCAGACCATACGTCGCTACTCTCTGGTGGCCTACGACAGACCCGGCCTAGTACATGACATCTCGAACAAGATCAATGAGCTGGGCGCCAACATCGAGCGACTGTCCACCCATTATGAGACCGCCAGCCACACGGGCGTTGCCCTGTTTCGTGCCAACTTCAGCCTGAGTGTGAAAGATGAGGCCGCCGAGCAGCGCCTCACCCAGGCCCTCTACACCATAGGTGACGACGTGGTATTGGATATCGTCGATTAATCAGAGCGTAATTGTTTATTAGTGTAAGAATCGCGCAAGAAAAAAAGCGGCAATTATGCCGCTTTTTCATGCCTGGATTTCACCAGATAGCGCAGCGGCAACTGGCTTATTAGCATGCCCAGCAGCATCAGGCCACAGCCAAACAGCGCTCGGCCCGAGAGGCTCTCCCCCAGAAACATCATGCCACCTATGGCGGCAAATACCGTCTCCAGACTCAAGATGATAGCCGCATGGGCCGGATGGGCGTGCTTTTGCGCTAGCACCTGCAGGGTATAGGCCACCCCTACCGAGACCAGCCCCGAATAGGCCAGCGCCGCCCAGGCCGCCTGAACGCCCGCCACTGTGGTGGTTTCCAGCGCCAGCGACACCCCAAAGCTTGCCATGGCGCACACCAAAAACTGACCACAGGCCAGCACTACTGGGGCCACTCGATTGGTGAAATGATCCACCGCCAGGATATGCATGGCCCAAAAGATGGCGCCAATCAGCTGTAAGCCATCGCCATAAGAGATGCTGAAATCATCGCCCACACTCAGGAAATAGAGTCCCACCGACGCCACGGCGCAGCCAACCCAGGTATTGGTGCCAGTGCTGTGTTTCAGCAGCAGGCCGAGCACTGGCACCAGCACGATATAGAGCCCGGTAATAAAACCCGCATTAGCTGCCGTGGTGTGCAGTAAGCCCACCTGTTGGAAGGAGGCGGCGATAAACAAGATGCCACCACAAGCGAGGGAGCCGATCAGGACCCGGCGTAAAAAATCTTTATCGGCAACGCCTTTTAATCTGCCCTTACGTTGCATCACCCAGATGAGTGGCAGCAGACTCAGCGCGCCTATCACGAAGCGCAGACCGTTGAAGGCAAATGGCTCGAGATGATCCATCCCCAGGCGCTGCGCCACAAAGCCAAGGCCCCAAATGGCTGCCGCCACCAATAACATCAAATTTGCCACACATCCCCCATTCCATTACGCCAAAGGCAATCCGTTATTCTGCCCAGCGGCCTATACATTTACAACGCTTCGTTCAACATAAAAAACAGAACAGTCAAGACGCTAAAATGGAAAGTGGGCCTAAAGAGACGCTCACCAAAAGAACACGATTAAAAAGCGCATCAGTCTGCAAACTAGATGGCACGAGGAGCAGATGCTGCTAGCACAGCAAAACGCTGCCCGTTACGCCATCGGCGCACGTTATAGCTTCTAAGGCTATCGATTGAGGTAAGAAGAAAGTCCCGGGCAAACGCCCCTGGATGAGGTCATTGCCGCGGCGCCCGCCGCGGCTTTTTTTTATCTGCGTCGACAGCAATCAAGTCTCGAAACCAAACTAAGCACATGACTGGCAGTAACGTATCAAAATCGACATTACCTCAGATAGTTCAGCATTAAACGCCTCGTCAGCTTACCCGAATCGAATGAAAACTTAATGGTAAAGAACCACCCTCAACCTAACTCATTTTTGGACAAAAGTGCGCTAACGCAAACACTCTAAAGGTAAACTGAAGGATTAAGAAAAGTATTAGTAACGCCATGTTAAGGTGTGAGCAACGCAATACCGATGCCGCCGCATAACACCTTAACCACTAAAACCAACGCATAGTAAAAATGCCACGCGTTGCGAATCACTCTTAAACAGTTTGTTATGCTTATTAGCCAAGGCTAAAGTGAACTTAGATTAGAGATAAGATTTTTTATAGTTACATTCTCAAGCTTAGCAGCTATTGGCGATACATTGTCTACATTGTTTTTCCAATGCATACCATCGTTGTATATAACTCCTAATAGATAGAAATATTCAGGGACATGAATACCTAAAGATTCACATAACTTTAGTTTTTCTTTTGTCTTGAATGTAGATATAAATGTTTCTCTGTCTTCAGAGGTTTCGATTTGCAGAAATACATGCTTTTCAACCATTTTCCTTGTAAAACAACACACTGAAAACGGGTCAAAATCACCATTTCCATCAATATACTTACGTGCTTCTTCATTTACAAAGTTATCAAAATGGTCGCTCTCACCCCACAATTCCGGCAATTGAAGAGCCAAAAACTCACCTCTTTTATTTATTTGTTCTGGGTGATAATGAAGTAAAAACTTGGAGACATCATTCTTTATACTTTCTTCATTTCTTTTTCTCAATAAGTTAACCATACCATTATTAGGCTGAATGTCTTTCTTATCTAAGAAGTAGACGCGCTGTTTGCTAAATGCAAAATTTTTAAAGTATAGTGGATTTAAATGCGTAAGAATTAATGGGTAAATTCTCTTTCCATCCGACTTGTAATATTCAATAAGTTTAGTGATATAATATTGAACAGAAACAAGGTTAGCATCATCCAAATAGTCAAAAACTTCATCTATTATTAATATGCTATTATTTTTCTTAAGTTTATCTTGAGCCTTGCATAGATATGTAATGAATGTAATTACATCTCTTTGTCCATTAGAAATAAAATGTGACTTAGGGAACTCAACTATTAGTTTTCCAGATCTTTCTCTTGGCGCCACTCCTTGCCAACTTGAGTTGAAAATAGACAGCATTTCTGAATAATGTTGTTTTTTTAATAAGTATTCATTATATTTACAAGCTTTCTTAAATTGCTGCTTATCATTACCGTATAGGGTTATCAACTGATATGCAATAAGATAACAAGTAATTAGATCGGTATAACCTAAGTTAGACTCTCGGATGCAATTGATTAGGTCACAGATACTTTCTACAGATTCAATTTGCGCAGAAATATTTTGACTAGCCCATTGCCTCATATTTTCAGCACTCATCGATGAGCTTAAACTATTTAAATGACCATTTATCGCAGCAACCTGACGATTATCAATGACTCTGATACAACGATCCAATAAAGAATAGTTAGAACTTATTTTAGATATAAATTTCTTATTACCTAAAATTGAGGATATGTTAATAAGGATCTTATTATTATTTCCAAAACTACGACGAATTTCCGAAAATGAAAAGTTAAATAATTCTCTTTGGGGAATTGTATCAACCAGAGTAACCGGTTCGACAACAATTGATGAACTAACAACAGATCTACCACCAAAATTTCTACCTACACCTTTAGCTTTTATCTTATTGTTAATTACAAATATATCAAAGTGATTACTTATATTATTGCTGCTACTGGTTGCCTGGAGAGTGTGTCTACTTGAGTCTGAATCCGTGAATTCAATAGTCACGCTCGGCAAGTTCGCAGTATCTCCTTGATAACAATGTTCATCGTCCAAAATTATTCGATTTGCATTCATACTCATAAAAGCAGTAGCTAAAGAGCTTTTACCAAAACCATTTGGAGCGACTAACAGACTCGGTCTATTGGGTAGAATATCCAGTTCAAGCTCTTTAGAAGAAAAACCTTTTACATTTTCTATTGTAATTTTATTAATTGTCATAAATCCAAATCCAATTTATAAGCATAACGCCGCCAGCAGAGGCGCAGCTATGCTGCGTCCTGCTGACTGGCCTTGTTAGCCATCGTTTGCTCAATCATTTTTTTGCGTCTTAGCCAAAATGCTATTGCGCCTATAGGTATTGTAAAAGTAAATATAAACGGAGCGAATTCGCTTGCAGCACTAGCACCAAAACCTAGGAGTTTTATTGTTGCTATTTTTGTGGCTATTTCGCCAGTAGTCCAATTCATTGCAACCGCACCGATACCAACAAACGATAACAAGTACCAGCGCCACTTTTTCTCTATGGGGGTTCGATAAACAAAAACGCAAGTCACGATCATAAATATTGGAGTGACTAATGTCAGAGCCAATATCAAAAACTTAAATACACTTAATTCTGCGTTACCAAATGAATTTAATATTTTTTGCGATTCATTAGTGCGGTAAACATTGATTCCAGTCACAAATATTTTTCCGTCTTGCTTGGTCATGGAAACGCTTGATATTGACCAATCTACTTCGAATTTAGATTCAAACGAAAAATTCGCTGACCAAACATCATTGAATGTGCGAACATTGGAACCCATTAATTCAGTTTTTAAAGGCTCACCTTCAGGAAAAAAGCTGGATAATTTATCCAGTTCTTCAAGTGTCACCTTTGCAAGAAGTTCTGGATGCATTTGAGCTTTTATATATTCATAATTTTTCAATCGAAGCTGATCTAAATATTCCTTGGCAAAAGATGACTCTTCTTTTGGAACTATCGATTCTTTCAAATCTTCGTACGAACACCCCACCACAAATAATGCGACAATGATGGTTAATATATACTTCATTTGGTTGGTCTCTCCATGAGATGGCTAACATTTTATTAGTGCGCATGCGCGCTTACCTCGCTGGACCAGTGAAAACGCGCACAGTTAACTATCTGTATACAATGAACTTATCAGCATTTTGCTAAATATACCATCTAGAAAAACGCGCAATGGGGCAAAACCAAGTTAGATTTTTGATCCGTTTCGAGTTAAATACGGTCAAATCGAAGAGACATTTAGATACCGGTGTAAGCACGCTTTTGGCTCTCGGCGGCATGGACGCCGCCGTGAAGCCTCCAGGGACGGAACCTCGGCGTGCCAAAAGAGTGCTTGCGCCTCCCCCGCCGGGCAGGCGATAGATTGCCATGAAGATACGGCCTTCAATTGCCTCCCCAACATCCATTTAGGTCAGAAGACGCTCAGCGTGTCACAGTCGTATCTGCACACACGGTCACTCCATCTGACAACAACCTTGATTAACGGGCATTCAGTTAAGCCCCTCCCTTTTTATCTTCCCCCCGTTAACTGTTACACTCGTCACAAATTCACGAAGAGTCAGCGCAGCAGCGTATGACTCCAACGCAATTGAGAGTGTCATGCAAGGAACTTTGAGAAAAATGCGCACCAGGCTCGATGAGCAGGGCCTGGCCAATTATCAGCTGCTTGTGGGCGACAATGAAGTCGAGCTTAACCCTTTAATCGGCAGCAAGATGAAGCTCGTTCATACGGGCAACATCTTCTGCTGCAACTGCGGCAATAAGACCAAGAAGAGCTACTCCCAGGGCCACTGCTTCGTCTGCATGAAGAAGCTGGCGAGCTGCGATATGTGTATCATGAAACCCGAGACCTGCCATTTTGCCGAGGGGACCTGCCGCGAACCCGAATGGGGCGAGGCCAACTGTTTCGTGCCCCATTATGTCTATCTCTCCAACACCTCGGGACTCAAGGTGGGGATCACCCGCCATACACAGCTGCCGACCCGCTGGATAGATCAGGGCGCGACCCAGGGGCTCCCTATCCTTAAGGTCTCCAGTCGTCAGCTGTCTGGTCTTATCGAGGTGGAGCTGGCCAAGATGATCGCCGACAAGACCAACTGGCGCGCCATGCTGAAGGGTAATGCCGAGCCTATGCCGCTCAAGCAACACGCCGAAGAACTGCTGCCACAGATTGAGCAGCACATTCACAGCCTCGCGATGGCCCATGGTGAATACGCCATCGAGCGGTTGAATGAAGAGATAGTGGCCATCGACTATCCGGTGAGCGAGTTCCCCACCAAGATAGCCTCTCACAACTTCGACAAGGATCCGGTAGTGAGCGGCACCCTCTTGGGGATCAAGGGGCAATACCTGATCTTCGACACTGGGGTGATTAACCTGCGTAAATTTACCGCCTACGAGGTCAGCTTCGAGGCCGAGTGACCTGAGATTTCGTGACTCAGATGCCCGCGCCTGCATACCCTCGCCTGCATATCTAAGGTATGCAGGCATTTTCATCGCCAATCTAATGTAAATTTTTCGATAAGCTCTGGTGTAGCCTCTTTATGCAAATTCAGGGTGTTAAAGCGCCGCCCCTCCGCTTAAAGCAATGTCACTTACAGCACTGCCGTCCCCCTTCCCCACAGCTAACACTGCCGCCAAAGCAACAGCAAACAGCCAAATCAAATCGCGACGCCAAACACGATTCCAAACGCGGTTCCAAACACGAAGCTAGCAGACACAAAAATGTAACATATGTAAATCCCGAGCAAACTTAAATGATAATCTATATCATTCGCATCAAATTATTATTCAACCATTTTTCGTACTTAACCTTAGGATAATTTGATGCCCGCTCACCTTCCTTTAAAGAGATCACCTTTGGCCCTCTACACCAGCCTCTTCTGCCTTGGGCTGATGAGTCAAACGGCCGTTGCCGCCGATGCCAGCATAGAACGCATTATTGTTACCGGTAGCCGCAGCGCCGAAAGCATAGAGGAAGTGCCCTCCTCGGTGACCCTGATCGACAACAAGACCCTGGCGCAGGATATGTTGATCACCTCTGAACTGCAGAACATGCTGGCGTTTCGCGTGCCGGGCATGGCGCCCAGCACAGGCACCTCGAGTAATGCCGGTCAAACACTGCGTGGCCGTAAGGCGCTGGTGATGATCGATGGCGTACCTCAGTCTACCCCGCTGAGAAACGGTAGCCTGGGCATTCGCTCTATCGATCCCAGCGCGATTGAGCGTATCGAGGTGATCAAGGGTGCAACCTCCATCTATGGCAACGGCGCCTCGGGCGGGATCATCAACTACATCACCAAGACCCCAAGCAGCGATGCCAAGGCCAGCGTTGAGCTGGGCGCCTCCAGTAAATTCAGTGCGGTCAAATTTGAAGACAGCGCAGGTTACCGCTATCACGCCAGCGTGGATGGCACCCTGGATAAGTTCAGCTATGTGGTCAGCGCCGCCGAGGAGGAGACAGGGCTCGAATATGACGCCGAGGGCGATATCATAGGCTTGATCTACGGCCTGTCGGAAACCAAGTCGCAAAACCTGTTCACTAAGCTGGCCTATGAGTTTGACAGCGAGAAACAGGTGCAGCTGACCTACAACTATTATGAGGCGCAGCAAAACGCCGATCTCATGGATGTTACCGGCAGCGTCAACAGCGGCGAGAAAACCTACGCCATCAAGAGCAGCGAGCCTAAGCCGGGCGTACCTCAGGGGCCGCGAGGCAACCACAACCTGATGCTGAAATACACAGATCAGGAGATCTTCAACCAGACCCAGCTCACCTTGGACGCCTACTACCAGAAGATCGAAAACATGTTCTTCTACTCTGCCGCGCTGGCCAACCCCAGCGAGGGCTATGATGGCGGCCAATCGCTGATCCGCTCAGAGAAGCGCGGTCTGCGAGTCAACCTCAACAGCTACGCCGACTGGGACAATGTGTCGGCCAGCTTCATCTATGGTATCGATGCGCTGAACGATGTCAGCTCGCAGCCGCTAAACGATGGCCGTATCTGGGTACCCGAGATGGACATGAGCAACCTGGCGGGTTATCTGCAAACCAAGTTGACCATTCATGATGACTGGATAGTCAAAGCCGGCGTGCGTCACGACAGAGTCGATATCGCCATAGACGATTACAAGACCCTCAAGGTGTGCCGCAGCGCCGACACCTGCTCTGTGCCGTTTGACGTTAAGGGCGGCGAGCTTAACTTCACCTCCACCACCTATAACCTGGGCCTGCGCTATCAGCTAGATGACGCCTTTAGCCCGTTTGCCAGCTTCTCACAGGGGGCGGACATCTCAGATCTTGGCCGCCTGCTGCGTACCGCCACGGTGAATGATATCTCGCTGATCCAGACAGAGGCGTCGATCGTCGACAACTATGAAGTAGGCTTCTCGGGCCACTATGACAAGCTAAGCTATGAGCTGGCGGCGTATCGCAGCACCTCAGAGCTGGGCACCAGCAACGCCTATGATGCCGCGACCGGGGTTTACATGCCGGTGCGCGCGCCGCAGAAGATCTGGGGGTATGAGGCGCAGCTGGCCTACCAATGGCTGGATAATCTGGCCACAGACATGAGCTACAGCTGGGTCGAGGGTAAGGACACGGAGAAAGATATCTACCTGGATGGCCAGGTGATCTCGGCGCCTAAGTTTACCGCCTCTATCAACTGGCAGCCGATCGACGATGCGAGCATCGCCATCAACTACCTGTATGTGGGCGATCGTAAGCGCTTCGAGACGGTCGATGGCCAGTATGTGGGCGCCCAGGGGCCGGTGAGTCACTACAACCTGGTGAATCTCAGCAGCAGCTATCAACTGGATAACTGGCAGTTCAGCCTAGGGGTCGAGAACCTGTTGAATGAAGATTACTACTCGGCGCGTTCACAGGCCTTTACCTATGCGGGCTACAACACCAAGGGCCTTGGCACCACCATCAACCTTGGCGTGAAGACACGTTTCTAACCGGTACAAAAGCGCCGCCTAGTTACCCGGCGGCGCTTTTTCCGACTCTTGCGTTAGAGAGTTAGTAAGAATGTGTTAGCAAGAATGTGTTAGTGAACATATGATAGCGTACGCTAATGCCTGTATTTTCTTATGCGCTAGCAGCTTAGTGTTAGTAGCTTAGCCTTCTCACAACACTAGTCTTTGTCGCTCGCTTGCTCTTTATCGCTCGCTTTTTCCTTGCCTAGCACAGTGATCTTGCCCTTCTTGGCAACCCCGGCTAACCCTAGCGCCTGACTGCCAACACTGTCATAGGCCAGCTCGATACGCTCAAGATGCCCCTCGCTCTTAGGCACTGTAATGGCGCGGCTCGACAGCCCCTTGGTCAAGACACCGAGATTATCCACCTTCTTCGACTCGCCATCGCTCATGAAGAGCTCAATCTGTTTTAGGTTAACCGTGCCCTGATCGCACCTGAGTTTAATACTGGCTAGGTTCTGCTCCTTGCGCCCCAGCTTCACCTTATCCACCTCGGCCTTATAATCGACCGTCTTCTGGGCCAGCTCTCGCCACTCGGACGCCAGCGCCCGGTTGGCCGTCAGCGGCGTTAGCAGCACTAAGCCCATCAAGAACAAGCCCATCAAGAACGAGCCGAGCAAGGGCAAAGGCTTACTGCCGATAACCCGTGAGAGATGATGTTTAAAAGATGACAACATGGCGATACTCCTTATCTGATAAATGGCTTGCTATGAGGCCTGGAACCAACTTCACCGCTGCTTGGTGTGCTCACATTGACTGCACTCAATTGAGTGAACACGCAGGCCGGTAATAATCCAACTTACTTCTAGTAAAGCTTAATCTTCTAGTAAAGCTTAATCTTCTAGTAAAGCTTAATCCTTCCTACTAAGCCCCATTAACCCTAGCAAACCCTAGTAAATCCTCTCGGCTTCGGCCAATCAGATGACTATAAGTGTGCGCGAACACTGGCTTACAAGCTTCTGGCTAACAAGATTCTGGCTGACAAGCTTCTGGCTAAGACTGATTAAGGGATTTGCGGCAACTCGCTGAGCATCTTAATTATCACCCGAGCAAGCCTCTCGTCGGCCTGCTGCGCCGCCAGGGTGCTGTCTTGATTTAACGGGGTAAATCCCTGGGCTAACACCCGCCAGCTAGGCTCAATCAATCTAGGGTCGAACACCAGAAGCAACACAGAGCCTTTCTCGAAGCGGCGCATATCCACCCCTTGGGCCGAGACACCCGGCACTAGCCCGACTTTCTGCAGGATCTCACCATCGCTCATGGTATCGCCGAGGGCCACGCCATAGCCGATCAAGAGATCTGGCGAATCCGATGCAAGCACCTGTCGATAGCCCTTGGCCTGCATCACGCCTGTGATGGCACCGCGCATGCGCGATTTTAGCTGTTCCGGCTTAACCTCTTCCCCCACATTGAGTAGCTCAAAATCTGGGTGCAGGGCAAACGCCTGTGCGTCTTGGTTAGCTGGCCCCTGGATGAAGCTCAAATCACCGCTGGCCACCAGGGTCAAACGATCCTCGGGCGCCATCGACAGTTGCAGCGGCTCCTCCTGAGTCACGCTGCAGGCGGTCACGCCGATTATCAGCAACAGGCCCAGGCCTAAGTTAAGACCCAAGTTCTGGCGCAGTTTTAACAAGCTAGATTTCATTTCGGCTCCTCGTCCTTAATAGGAATCGTCCTTCACAGAGATAGTCGGGTTGGACCAAGTATCGGATTGGACAAAGTATAAGCGAAAGATCATGAACCTAGGCTGACAAAACGTTAACAATCATCTTGCTAGGTGATACGACGACGGCCAAAAACAATGATCAAAACGAATGACCAAGGCCAGCAGCCATGAGAGAAGATGAAAGATGATGAGAGAATAAGAACCTGAGCGAGACGGATAAAAAAACGCCGGCAAGATACCGACGTTTTTAGCTTAGAGAAACTAAGAACAACTTAGCGCAGCTTAGTTAAATGCTAAGTGCCTAGTTGCTCTCGAGGGTAACCAGCAAACTAGCGCCACTGCTTGAGGGCGCGCCATCGGCGCTAACATAGAACCAGCCTTCGGCGGGTGAAACGACACGGATCTGCTCACCGTTACCGACGTTTTCCGACTTAAACTGATAAGCCGTCGGGCTCGCCCAGGTCGCTGCGTTGGCGTAGAGATTCAGATCGCCACTACCATGGGCGGTGTTGATCTCGATAGCCGCCGTATTGGCCGGCACATAGAAGTAGTAGCTGGAATGGCCGTCGGCCACACACACCGCCTGACCAAACTCTACCCCGCCATAGCTATAAGGGCTTTGGCTTAGGCAGGCATCCGCCACCTGAGGCGAACCGTTATCCGGCGCAGTGCCGGCGCTCTGGCTGATCTTGAGGCTCACGCCCTCAAATGGCATCACGGCTACCGTCGAGAGATAGACCCAACCGCGGTTGGCGACCACGCTGATTGACTCCTCGTTACCGCTGTTTTGCGACTTCACCTCATAGTCGCTCGGGCTCGCCCAAGTCTGCTGGTTAAAGTAGATATCCAGATCGCCCTCACCGCCCGTGGTGGTGATATAGAGCTGAGTATTATCCTGCTCCACATAGGTGTAGTAGTAGTTGACTCCTGTGCCTGCCACGCACTCTGCCTGCTCCTGGGTAATATTGCCGTCGCTGATGGTTGCGGCGCCGCAGTTCCCCGTCTGCCCACCACCATTGGCCGCATCGGCGTTATCGCCGATACCGTTACCATTCTCGTCCGCCCACTCGGTCGGATCGTTGGGGAAGGCATCTTCGCTGTCGATCACCCCGTCGCCATCGCTGTCGACCGGGGTCACTATGCCACCATCGAGCGGCGTATCGTTACTAGTCACCGTCAGCAGCCAGCTGTTCCACTCTGCGTCATAGTTTGTGCCGATAGTGTTGTCGATATAGCTGAGCCAGGCCGAGGTATCACCGGCGCGGGCGTGAACTAACAAAGCGTCCACATCGCTTCTGTGCTGCTCGAACAGGAAGCGCACCGCCAGATAGCCCCAGCGATAGACCCTGTCGGTACCGCTGTCATAGGTGTTAGACAAGATCTCGCTCAGGCTAAATTCCTGGCTGCGGCCGATATCGACCGCCTCATCGTAGCGATTCTGATGGGAGATATATTCGGCGAGGCCCTCGGCCCACCACACAGATTTACCTGTGTCGACGTCGAAGTAGTTAAAGGCGCCGTAAAGATTGAAGCGACCATCTAAGTAGTGCACATATTCGTGTCTCAGGTTCCACACCAGAATGTCGTCGGTCCAAGTGGCCTCGTGGGCGATAAAACGTGCCTGGTTGTCGGGATCCGACGGCGTGCCTTCCAGATACATGCCGCCGTTGTCAGTGTTGATGCCGAAGATGATGCCCGCGTAGACATCATAGTCGTCATAGCTGTCGAAGATATTGACCTGCAGATCTTCGTTATAGTCGTCCGCCACGGGCTCGCCGCCAGTCGCCAGGATCTGATGGAACAGCCCCTCTTCCTCGCCCATAAGATCGCAAGAGGCCTGCAGCTCCTGATACGTCAGCTGCTGAGCGCGGATCTTGATGGTGTCCGAGCAGCTGTAGTGGATAGCAAGCACGCTGGCTTCCACCTCATCCTCCCAGCCGCAGATGCCGAAGCTGTCGCACTGACCAGGGTTGTAGTAATCCAGATAACCGGCCGCTTCCACCCACTGCTTAGACAGACGGTTAAACTTGGCCATATATTGCTGCACGCCGCCGTTGAGGGCCGTTTTCAGGCTGTCCGGCAGTTTCCAGTAGGCCTGATACTCGTAGAAACGGCCAAACTCGTGAAAGGCATCCGAGGACTCGAAGGCATACTCTGAGTTGATGATGTAGTCCGAGGTCGCCACCTTGAGCAAGGCGGCGCGCAGGGCATCATACTCCATCGACGCCTTGGTATATTTCTCATCCCAGTTGCCGCGATACAGGGTGGTGAGCGCCTTGGTCAGAGCGCTTCTGTGGTACCAGGAGGCCAGATGCTGCTCGCTAAACTGATTCAGATAATCGGTGATCACGGCCACCGAATCATAGTAGTTGTAGGAGCTGTCCCAGGCGATGAAATACTCCTGCAGTGTGTTGCCCTGCATGTCGCTCAGGCTGTTAAAGGCCGGGTTTTTGGCATATTCCAGTAGCAGCTCACGCATGGCATCGCTGGCGCGGCTGTCACTATAGCTGAGATCATCGTTGTAATACTCTATGTAGAAGGCGCCGCGCAGGAAGTAGAACAGGTTAAACAGCTCGCCGCCGGTACTGCTGTCGTAACTTGCAGCCGTTGCCTTGGCCAGATTCGCCACGGCCACCACGTTATCGGCCTGATACACCTTGACCGCAGTGGCATCGTTGCGAGAATAGAGCTCTGAGATACAGGAAAACTCCGCCTGGCGAACAAAATCGTACAGCGCCTGGCCACTCAGGCTGTCGAACTGGCTGTAACCGTTGCAGGCATCCGCCTCGGCCGCTGGCCCGGTCGCGCCTTGATTGCCCTTCATGCCCGGCAGCGCCGATTGTCCCTTACTCCCCTTCTCCAATTTGCTATCACGCTTATCAGGCCTCACACCTTCGCCCTGCTCCGCATCACGTGCCCCTATAGGCTTGCGCGCAGACTTGTCGAGTCGAGCGCTCGCAGCGGCCTTGTCGGTAGACGGCTTAATCTTCTGGGCAGGTGCCAGCTGGGTTGGCGGCGCGGCTTTTGTCGACGGCGCAGCTTTTGTCGAAAGTGGGCCCTTTACATCCTTTGCCGGCATGCCTTGTGCCTGAACATCTTGAGCGTGCAGCGCCAGCGGGGTGGCCAGTAGCGAGCAGGCCAGGGCCAGCGCGGTTGGGGTGAAGCGGCGAGCGCCGCCTAATGTTTTATTTGTCATATTGGTCTCCAGACCGAACGACCATTAAAGGCCGCTCATTACTCAGGTTGAATTAGCCCGCTTCGCCTTCTCTGAGGCGTTATATCGGGCGATTAGCACATCCTTGTTAACCCAGAGTTAACAATTTATGGCAACACTGTTATATTTTATACAATATATTATTGCAAGTACTCGGCAGGAGATTTACATTAGAAATGTGCAAATTACCACAGAGATAATCTGACAAAATTAATTTTTACAGTAAGTTATAACGAAATTTCGGAAATGAAAAAATTTGCTGGTCAGCAGAGACAAGCCTTGAGATCATAGCGCTTCGACTAAACACCTTAGAGACACGCCGTTCATGGAACTGGTTTTCGCCATCGCCCTATTTGCCTTTTCCTCGGGGATCACCCCCGGGCCCAACAACATCATGTTGATGACCTCTGGGGTAAACTTTGGCATCCGCCTGAGCCTGCCCCATCTGGCGGGGATCTGCATCGGCTTTCCCTGCATGGTACTGGCGATAGGTCTTGGGTTGAGCGCCGTGTTTCAGGCCTATCCTTTGCTGCACCTTATCATCAAGTATGTCGGCATCGCTTACCTGCTCTACCTGGCCTGGTTGATTGCCAACAGCAGCAGCCGCATGGAGGGCAAACAGACGGCAAAGCCCCTCTCCTTCCTGCAAGCCGCGGCCTTTCAGTGGGTCAACCCTAAGGGCTGGATCATGGCCGTCGGTGCCATCGCCACCTTTACCGTGATGGACAAGCCGCTGACGCCTCAGGTGCTCACCATCGCCAGCGTCTTCTTCAGCGTCGCCCTGCCCTGCGCCCTGGTGTGGCTCGGCTTCGGGGTGGCGCTCAAGCGGCTACTTAAGCATCAGGGTCAGCAAAAAGCCTTTAACATCGCCATGGCGCTCTTGCTTGTGGCCTCTATCATCCCTATGATCGCTCCTCAATAACCCACACAAAAACCGCATCATAGGGAGCAGCCGTGGCAGCGACTGAGCGCAATCACAACGCCGAAGAAAAAGGCGTCGCCTTAGCCACCCAGAATTGGGTCGAGAAGGTGATCATGAAGTACAACATCTGCCCCTTCGCCCGCCGAGAAGTGGAGCGCAACAGCATACGCTACAAGGTGGTGGAACAACATCAGTTGGAAGCCGTATTAAACGCGCTGATCGACGAGTGCCACTACCTCGAGGAGCATCCGCAAACCGAGACTACCCTGTTTATCTTGCCGCGAGGCTTCGAAGGCTTTTATCACTATCTGGATCTGGTGGATATCGCCAACGCGCTGCTGATCGATCAGGGCTTCGAGGGGGTGTTTCAACTGGCCAGCTTCCACCCCGACTACTGCTTCGAGGGCGAGCCACAAGATAGCGCCGCCAACTACACCAACCGCGCCCCCTATCCCACCTTGCATATCATACGCGAGGCCAGCATGGAGCGCGCCCTAGCCGACTATGAGGATCCCGAGTCGATCCCTGAGCGCAACATCGCCTTTGCCGAGCGTAAGGGCGAGGCCTTCTTCGTCAAGCTGCTGCGAAGCTGCAAGCAAGACGACTGACCCAAGCGCAAAAACCAAGAGGGAGAGACAGATGGCAAGCAAATATTATGTGGTGTGGGCAGGACGCGAGACCGGCATCTTTACCAGTTGGCCCCAGACCAAGGCCCTGGTCGACGGCTTTGCCGGCGCGCGTTATAAATCGTTTAAGACCCAGGCCGAAGCCGAGGCCGCCTTTGGCGCTGGCAAAACAGGCAAAATCGCTAGCAGCAAGGCTAAGCCGGCGGCATCCAAGCCAAGCAAGCCCGCCGTTAGCGAGCAGCCAGACAGCGATATCGATATCTATACCGATGGCGGCTGCGAGCCCAATCCGGGTGAGGCAGGTTCTGGGCTTGCGCTCTATAAAAAAGGCGAGTTGGCCGAGCTCTGGTATGGACTCTACAACCCCAATGGCACCAACAACACCGCCGAGTTAAATGCCCTGCATCAGGCGCTCTTGATAGCCAGGCAATACCTTGAGCAGGGGCTTAGCGTGCATATTCACAGCGACTCCCAATATGCCATCAAGTGTATCTCCCTGTGGGCCTATGACTGGAAGGCCAACGGCTGGCGCCGCAAGACGGGTGAGATCGCGAACTTAAGCGTGATCCAGGAGACCCATGAGCTGTACGATAGCCTTAAGGATAAGCTAAAACTCAGCCATGTGGCGGCGCATGTTGGAATTGAGGGCAACGAGCTGGCCGATCGCATGTCTATCTACACCATAGAGAGCAAGGAAACCCGCTTCAACCGCTATCAGCAGCCGTTGGATGTTGCAGCCCTGTTGGCGATGCGGGCGGGATAAGCTTCTACCATCACTTTTTTACAGAGAGTTAGATTAGCCGCGTTAAATCACTACCACGCAGTCGCGGCCGCTCTCCTTGGCGCGGTAGAGGGCCTGATCGGCGTGGTTGAACAGGCAATCTTGCTTGTCGTCCTGACAATAGACTGATACACCGGCGCTTAAAGTTATGGCCACGGGGAAATCTATCCCCTGGCTACGGCGCTTCACCTCTTGCCTGAGCTTGTCGGCAAAATGCTTGGCACCCTCTTTGTCTGTATCTTCCAGGATGATCACAAACTCCTCGCCTCCCCAGCGACCGACAAAGTCTGTCTTACGTATGGCGTCGCTGAAGATCTTGGCCACCCGCTGCAACACATCGTCGCCCACCAGATGGCCATGTTTATCGTTGACCGCCTTGAAGTGATCGATATCGAAGATACACACCGCAAGCGGGGTCTGCTGACGATTGCTACGACTGATGGCCGCCGCCAGCTGGCGGTTGATGGCGCGGCGGTTGGCGACCTTAGTCAGGGGATCGGTATTGGCCTGGGACTTGTACTGCATCTCATCGCTGAGATCTTTGATCACCACGATGCTGTGCTTCTCATCCCCCACCCCATAGGTAGCGATAGAGATGCTGGCGGGAAACACATCGCCGTTAAGCTTCTTGCCATAGAAGATGGTGTTACGCTGGGACATGGGCTGCACCCGGTCGGATTTTTGAAACTCCAGGCGCAGCTTCTTGTGCTTCTCCTTGGTGGCGCTGGGCACCAGGTCGTCGACATTGATCTTGTTGAGCGCCCGCTCGGAGAAACCAAACAGGCGCATGGTCTCGCGATTGGCAGAGATGATGGTACCGTGTTCGTTCACCGAGAATATGGCGTTGGGGGCGCAGCGGAAGATCACCTCGAGATCCTTAAGCTTGATCGCCAGGCGTTTATTCACATAACGGATAAAGCTAAACACTAAGATGCTGACCAGCACCAGGGCGCAGAGGATCACCAGCAGCATATGATTCACCCGCTGATGGGCGCTGCCTGCCTGCTCGAACAGGCTGTTAGGGCTCTGGGCATGGCTTGAGAGTATGGCCTCTATCGCCTCGATGGCCGGAGTATCGTCGACGCGAACCACCCGGTCAATATCCGCCACCGATTGCTTCTCTTCCAGCATCTGCCTGAGTTTAGGCAGGTTATGGCGATATTGGCTGACCACAGACTGAATAGCCCGCACCTCGGCGGTATGCTCGGGCGCTCGTTGCTGGTACTTCTGCAGCGAGTCTAACCCCAGCTCTATCTCGGTTTCCGCCCGCCTGAGATAGCTCAAATCCTGGCGGATCACCGCATTCTTAAAGTCGTGGATAAAGCCGCCGTAACCCAGGGCTACCATGGCGTCGTTGAAATAGGCGGTCTTCTCCAGCGCCTCATAGGTGTAGCGTTTCCAGTCGCGCTGAGACTGATCGATGCTGGCCATCAGGATAGAGAAGGCCCCCACCAGAAAGACAACATATAAGATGGCCAGACTATAGATTTTGAACGGCTTAAATGGGTGGTGCATTCACTCTTCATCCTTTTGCCGAGCGGCCTGCGCTGACGAGCTCATGGGTAAGGGGCGACTCTAACCAAGTCTAGCTTAAGTCCAGCTATAGACGTCTAAGCCAAATCGCCCACCCATGACCAAATGAAAAGTATAGTATATACCAATCTAGCCTACTGAAATTACGCACAAAAGTTGTATCTTGCCCTAGCCATAAGTACAGGCTTTTAAAGGATGATCTAATCCAGCGCCGCGCGCTGCTGCCGCTCCAGGCGTTTGTGCATCAGGGCGATCAGTTTACCCACCAGCACGATAATCAGGGCGCCGGACAACACGGGGGAAACCAGAAAACTCCAATCCTGCCCGGTTAACATCACCAACAGTGGCGTGGCGCCCGCCGGTGGATGGGTCGTCTTGGTGAGCAGCATGCCGCTGACCGCGAGCCCGGTCGCGATCGCCAGGGTCAGCGGGCTCACCCCGACATAGTGAACGAAATAGAGGCCGATCGCGCAGGTCAGCAGATGACCGAAGATCACGTTCTTCGGCTGGGCCAGGGGGCTGTCCGGCACCCCAAACACCAATACCGCGGTGGCGCCGAAAGGCACCATGAGCAGCACAATGTCCGACTGCAGGGTTTCCGCAAAGGACAACAGGCCGATGGCCAAGGCGGCCCCCAGGCCGGAGATTAACGCAAATGCCAGTTTATTCATCTTGATCTCTTAACTCCCTTATATAGACAAGCCTTATGTAGACGAATTTCATGTAGACAAGTCTGTCTACCCGCAAGAGTAGACAACTTGGTCTACCGATGTCAAGATATAAAAAAAGCGAGGCTAAGATGACAGATAAGAGACAGTTGCTAATCGATACCGCCCTCTCCCTCTTTACCGAGCGGGGCATCAATCTTGTGGGGATCAACGAGGTGCTTAAGGTCTCCGGAGTCGCCAAGAAGACCCTGTATCATCACTTCAGCAGCAAGGAAGCCCTGATAGTGGCTGTGCTCGAAACCCGTCACCAGATCTTCATCCACTGGCTGGAGGAGCGCCTCAAGCCAGCTCAGGACGATCTCGGCGTGATCGATGCACTGTTTAGTGCGCTGGATGACTGGCTTAACGACCGGGTACCCGAGCTGAGTCAGTTTCACGGCTGCCTGTTTATCAACTCCGCCATCGAATGTGGCGACTGCCGCTGTCAAGTATCGCGCTTCGCCAGGTTTCATAAACAGGCGGTTCGAGAGCTGATTGGCAAGCACCTTTCTCAGCCAAACGAAGCCCTGTTAGACCTTATCTGCCTGATGAAAGAAGGCGCCATCGTTTCGGCCATGGTGAGCCTGGATAAAGGCGCCGCCCTTCGCAGCCAGGCCCTGTTGCAACGTCTTGCACCCAGCCTCATCTAAGGCAAAAAGAGTGTCAGGAAAAGATAGGTCTTGCGCTGGGCTTATGAGACAATCGCGCCATGAAAATTTATCGTAAATTACATAAGGCCCCCTTCAGGGTGCTGCGCATCAGTCGTCGCCGCTTTGGTCTACGTTTAAAACGTGACATGTTGGTGCTCAAAGATGCCCTGGCCCAGGAGAAACAGGAGACTAAGGATATGCTAGTCGCCTATGGTCGTTACACCCGCAAGCAGGCCAGCAAGGAAGAGCTACGACTGGCCAACCAGCAGCTGGCGGATCTGATCAAAGGCCTGGGCCTTGGGGTGTTTGCCGTGCTGCCCTTTGCCCCCATCACCATTCCTGTGGTGGTGAAACTGGGTAAGTTGGTCGGCGTCGAGGTGCTGCCCAGCTCCTTCAATAATCTCTCCGAACGCAAGGCCCAGCTGAGCCGTGAAGCCCGGGCCAATAAGCGCGCCCTGGACGATGTCGAAAAAGCCAGCAATGAATGATGCGCCGCTTTCACCCCGAGGGGCTGACATGCTAATCTAAGTTGAATTTTGACCTCAACAAGATGATGCCCAATGACTCAACTACTCCTCTCTGGTTCCGAAGGGATCCTACTGACGCTACTCGCAGCAAATGACTATAACGATTGGCTAAACGGCCAGGATAAACCGGTTCAAAACTGGCTAGGCAGCACCCAATACAAGGGCAAGGGCCTCAGCCTGATCCCAGGCACTGACGGCAACCTCAGCCAGGTGCTCTATGTAAGCGACGACAAAGACTCCCACTGGGTGTGTGGCGATCTGGTTAACGAACTACCAGCCGGCCAATACCTGCTGGAGGCCGATGCCCAGACCTGTAAGCTGGCGGCCTTTAGCTGGGCCTTAGGTGCCTACAAGTTCGACCGTTATAAGGCCAATGACAAGGTCTACCCTCAGCTGGTGCTCCGCGATGCCGAGCTGGTTGAGCAGACACTCAAGATGGCGCGCTCTGTCTCTATCGTGCGCGATCTGGTCAACACCCCTGCCGCTGATATGATGCCACAGCACCTGGGCGAGACCATGGAATCACTGGCTAGCGAGTTTGGCGCCAAGGTCACTCAGATAGTCGGTGACGACCTGCTGACCCACAACTACCCTACTATTCACATGGTTGGCCGCGCCAGCCATAATGCGCCGCGCCTGATCGATCTAACCTGGGGCGATGAAGACGCGCCTAAGGTCACCCTGGTGGGTAAAGGGGTCTGTTTCGACTCGGGCGGACTGGATCTTAAGCCTGGCGCCGGCATGCGCCTGATGAAGAAAGATATGGGCGGCGCCGCTCATGTTATCGGCTTAGCCCATCAGATCATGGCCGCCGAGCTGCCGGTACGCCTGCGCGTATTGGTGCCAGCGGTGGAAAACGCCGTTTCGGCCAATGCCTTCCGCCCGGGTGATGTGATCACCACGCGCAAAGGCCTCACGGTTGAGATAGACAACACGGACGCCGAAGGCCGTCTGGTGCTGTGTGATGCCCTGGCCGAAGCCAACAGCGACAAGCCTGAGCTGCTGATCGATTTTGCTACCCTGACAGGCGCCATGCGCATCGCCCTGGGCACTGAGCTGCCTGGCTTCTTCAGTAACGACGACGAAGTTGCCGCCGGCATCACCGCCTCTGGCCTGACGGTTGAAGATCCCGTGTGGCGCATGCCACTACACAAGCCTTACTTTGACCTGACCGGCAGCGATATCGCCGACTTAGCCAACTGTGGCAAGGTGCCTTTTGGCGGCGCCATCACGGCGGCCCTCTATCTGGAAGCCTTCGTCGATGAGGAGATCAGCTGGACCCACTTCGACGTCATGGCCTGGAATACCCGTAAACTACCGGGTCGCCCTGTCGGCGGCGAAGCCTTCGGGATCCGCGCCGTGTTCGACTATCTGGCAAATCGCTTCGCCAAGTAACGACGGTTTAGTTGAACGAGAGTTAGACGTTAAAAAAGTTAGACGATAAAAAAAGCCCAAGTGTTTAATCACTTGGGCTTTTTATTAGGCAAGATACCTAATCGCTTATTCCTCTACGCCTTTGCTGCGCAGGAATTCATCATAAGTACCCTTGAAGTCGTTCACGCCCTGTGGGGTGATCTCTATGATGCGGGTGGCCAAAGACGATACAAAGGCGCGGTCGTGACTGACGAAGATCAGTGTACCTTCATACATCTCCAGCGCGTTGTTGAGCGACTCAATAGATTCCATATCCAAGTGGTTGGTCGGCTCATCCATCACCAGAATGTTAGGCTTTTGCATGATCAGCTTACCAAACAGCATACGGCCCTTCTCACCACCTGAGAGTACACGTACCGACTTCTTAATATCGTCTGAGCTGAACAGCATACGACCGAGGTAACCACGTACACTCTGATCGTCATCTTCCGGTTTACGCCACTGACTCATCCAATCAAACAGTGTCATGTCGTTTTCGAAATCTGATTCATGATCCTGCGCGTAGTAGCCGATGGCCGAGTTTTCAGACCACTGAATGGTACCTGTATCTTGCGGGATATCGTGGATCAGGGTACGCAGCATGGTGGTCTTACCCACACCGTTCTCACCCAGTACCGCGATACGCTCGCCCACTTCGGCGATCAGGTTAAAGTCTTTGAACAGTGGACCGTCATCATAACCCTTAGACAGCTCCTCAACCACCAAGGCGTTACGGAACAGCTTCTTCTCCTGCTCGAAACGGATGAAGGGGTTGACGCGGCTTGAGGCCTTAACCTCTTCCAGCTTGATCTTCTCGATCTGCTTGGCACGAGAGGTCGCCTGCTTCGCCTTAGAGGCGTTGGCCGAGAAGCGCGCCACGAAGCCTTGTAGCTCGGCGATCTGCGCCTTCTTCTTGGCGTTATCAGACAGTAGACGCTCACGCGCCTGGCTCGCTGCCGTCATGTATTCATCATAGTTACCCGGATAAACACGCAGCTCACCATAGTCGAGATCCGCCATATGGGTACAGACAGAGTTGAGGAAGTATCTGTCGTGCGAGATGATGATCATTGTGCTGTTACGCTGGTTAAGCATCTCTTGCAACCAGCGGATGGTGTCGATATCCAAGTTGTTGGTGGGTTCGTCGAGCAGCAGTACATCTGGATCGCTAAATAGCGCCTGGGCCAGCAGCACACGCAGCTTGAAGCCTGGAGCGATTTCGCTCATCAGACCGAAGTGTTGCTCCAGTGGAATACCCACACCCAGCAGCAGTTCGCCGGCGCGGCTTTCTGCGGTGTAACCGTCCATCTCGGCAAATTCCATCTCCAGCTCGGCCACCTTGATGCCATCTTCTTCGCTCATCTCAGGTAGCGAATAAATGCGGTCACGCTCTTGTTTCACCTTCCACAGCTCGGTGTGGCCCATGATCACGGTGTCGACCACGTTAAACTCTTCGTAACCAAATTGGTTCTGGCTCAACTTACCCAGACGCTCGTTCACGTCCAGAGAGACGTTGCCCGATGTTGGCTCGAGTTCGCCGCCGAGGATCTTCATGAAGGTTGATTTACCACAACCGTTGGCACCGATAAGGCCGTAACGGTTACCGCCGCCAAATTTTACTGAGATGTTTTCAAACAGCGGCTTAGAGCCAAACTGCATGGTGATGTTAGCTGTCGTGATCAATGTGAAATTCCGAAAATAGTAGTTAAGCGAAGTGACGCCTGTTTGAGTCTAGTAGCTTACTCAACAAACACCCTATCGGCTGCCGATGACAAGCTGATGAAAAACTGCGCTAAAGGGATATTTTAAAGCGCGCTACTATAGCCACTTTGGGGGATTTTAGCAACTTAAGCGGGCGATTTTCCGCCGCTTTTCCGCCTAGATTCTGTGTAGTCTTTAATGGCCCAGGGCGATAGCATTATCTATGGCAAGTGGACTCAGCTTATCGGCTGGCGTAAAGCCAAACACCTGACCATAAAAGGATAATTCGGCGTTAAGCGCGGCGATGCGATTCAACGGCTTCTTCACCCCGTGGCCCTCATCGTCAAATTGCAGATAGGCCACGGGTACACCCCGGCGTTTAAGCGCGGCGTAGATGGCTTCTGACTGCCTCGCGGGCACGATAGGATCCTTGGCCCCCTGCACCAGCAGCAGCGGCGCCTTGAGATCGTCTAAGTGATACAAAGGCGAGCGCTGACGGTAGAGGGGTGAGTTAGGTTTGAGCTCGCCAACCAGATGATGCAGATAGCCCTGCTCAAACTTATGGGTCTCCCGATCAAGGGCCTCGAGATCGCTGATCCCCGAGTAGACCACACCGGCCTTGAAAGTGTGATAGAAGGCCATCGCCGAGAGCACACTGAAGCCGCCGGCGCTCATGCCGCGAATGGCGACCTTGTCGGCGTCGACCCAGCCCTTGTCCATCACATAATCGGCGGCCTCGATGGCATCTTCCACCTCGGCGCGGCCCCACAAACCATAGAGACTCTGACGATAGTCACGGCCAAAGCCTGAGCTCCCACGGTAATTGACATCCAGCACGGCAAAGCCGCGACTGGTCCAGAACTGGATGTCCCGGCGAAAATTCAGACTGGCCCGCCAGGTGGGGCCGCCATGCAACATGACGATAAGCGGCGGGCGTTGATCGTCCGGCGCGATATAATCTGGGTTCATGGGGCCGTAGAAGTAGCCATAAACCGGCAGCCCACTGATGTCGGAGGTGAACTGGATAGGCTCGGCACGTGAAATATAGCGTGGGTCAAGGGGCGTCACCCGGGGCGCATATACCCACTCGACACCCCGACCCCGAATGCGATAGATCCCCTTCTCCGGTGTTACCTTACTGCCGATGAAATAGACGCCGTCCGGCCCTTTAACCACCTGTTTAACCTCGGCAAATTCGGCTGCAATCGACTCACTGATCCCAAGCTGGGTATGAAGCCTAAGCAGGTATGTCCTGCCCTCTGTCTGCACGCTGGCGATCAGTTGCTCCTCTGACTCGAAGGCATAGCTGTGGTTGCCCAGCAGCCAGTCGGGCCGGGCAAACTCTCCCGCCAATTCGAGCACAGGCTGAGCATCGCCCTCTGGCGTGATGCGATAGAGGTTCCACCAGTTGTTAAAATCGGCCACCACATAGAGCTCACCGCCGGGGCTGTAGAGGGGTTGAGTGATGGCGCCTTTAAGATTGGCAAGCAGGCGTCTTGGATTCTTGATGCCGCCCTTGGGGTCGAGATCGGCCACCCAGAGCTCTGTGTTGTCCCAGGGCATATTAGGTTGCTGCCAACTTATCCAGGCCAGCTGGCGATTATCCGGTGATACCCGGGGCGCGGCGTAGAAATCGCTACCGCTGACCAGGGGCTCGCCTTCATTTTCAAAATTAAGGTTTAACGCCACTATGCTGGCGGTGGGATCCCCTGCCTGGCGGTGATCTTCGCGCACACAGATGATGCGCGAACCTTTAGGGTAAGAGACGCAGTCGGCGTGGCGCGTATCTGCTGGCGTTAGGGCCACGGGCGCCTGATTGGGGGCGATACGGTAGAGGCGCTGATCGTCACTTTTCACCGCAAACAGGCTGTTACCTATGGCCAGCACGGGGGCGCCGCCATACTCGTGTACCCGGCTCTTCACATCGAATTCGGGATCTATGATGCTCGCCACCTCACCCTTTGGTGTGAGCTTATTGACCCCCACCTTGCCGCCGCGTTCTGCGTCGGCCTGGGTGAAATAGAGCCCGCCCTCCATGGGCCTGAGCACGCCGAAGCTGTCCGAGGGGGCGTAGACCTGCTTGGCGGAGAGCACCGAGTGCCAGCTGCCGTAGTCGGCGATCAGACGGCCGCTACGCTTGTCGCGGGGCTGTTCGGGAGGCTCGACCTGAAAAAGGCGCATCGAGAGCACGGCGGCCACGGCCACCATGATCAGCACCAGAGTCAGGTTTTTGAACCGTCGCGCCATAGTCTTACTTCACTTGAATTTACGCCAAAAGAATAACTTACGTCGCAACCACAGGAGAGTGAGCCTCTGCTTCTCACCGCTTAGGCCGAAGTAGATGCAGAGCCAGGGGGAGATCAGAATATACCAGGGCAAGAAGCTGGCCGTAGACTGGGTTATCAGCAGAAAGAAGAAACCAGCATAGATCACCACCACCCCAATGACACCCACGATTAGCATCAGCGTCTTGGTTGCTTGTTCAAACCATATCATCTTTCTTTTCTTACTCATAAGGTTAGATTACATCAAGTGGCACGCCCTAGCACATAGCGCCTTTACCAAGAATAGGCGTCGCCATAAAAAAACGGGCACTGGGCCCGTTTCTCAAAACTAGAATGAACGCCTTAGATGCGGATACCGCCGTCTATTTCGAACACGCGACCGTTAACATAGTCGTTTTCGATGATGAACTTAACGGTAGAGGCGATTTCGCTTGCCTGGCCTAAGCGTCCAACCGGCACCATCTTCTCGAGACGCTCAAGTGCCTCAGGCTTCATGGCCGCCGTCATCTCAGTCTCGATAACACCCGGCGCCACAGCGGCGCTACGGATATTGTAGCGTGCCAGCTCTTTCGCCCAGCCCACAGACATGGCGGCAACGCCCGCCTTAGAGGCCGCGTAGTTGGTCTGGCCCATGTTACCGGCCTTCGCCAGGCTAGAGATGTTAACGATAACACCCTGCTGCTTAGAGGTGATCATCGCCGCCGCGGCTTCGCGTCCGCAGAGGAAAGAGCCCGTCAGGTTTACATTGATCACCGCCTGGAACTGCGCCAGCGACATACGATCTGTTACCTCACCCTCTTTGGCCTTCACCAGCATGCCGTCGAGCAAAATACCCGCGTTGTTGACCAGCACGTTGACCTGGCCGAAATCTTCGAGGATATAAGCGAAACCGGCCACCACATCTTCTTCATCGGTAATGTCGAAGGCGTAACCTTGCACCTCAGTGGTATCGCCGATATCGGCACAGGCGCGCTCTAGCTTCTCCTGATCCACATCGATAAGTGCCAGCTTGGCACCCGCAGCGGCAAGTTCTTGGGCCATCGCAAAACCTAAACCACCGGCACCACCTGTGATGACAACAACCTTATCTTTTAAATCCATCAACTTACCCTTTTTTATTAAACTGCTCAAAAATACTGGAGAAATCACGCTTACCATTGCCCTGACGGGCATGATTCACGTACAGGCTACGGGCCAAGGCGCCCATTGGGGTGCTCGAGTTAGAGAGCAAGGCCGCCTCCTGGGACAGACCTAAGTCTTTCACCATGAGATCAACCATGAATCCACCCTGGTAACCATTTGATGATGGCACGTTTTCCATCACATCTGGACAAGGATTATATTTATCTAGCGTCCAATTACCACCACTACTGACCTTCATGATCTCAGAGAGCACCTTAGGATCCAGTCCATGGTCGATCCCCATCTGAATCGACTCGCTGGTGCCGACCATGAGTACAGACAAGAGCATGTTGTTACAGATCTTGGCTACCTGACCGGCGCCCGGACCGCCTGCGTGGAAGATATTGGCGCCCATAACATTCAGCACGCCTTGGGCCTGCTCGAAGGCGGTATCGCTGCCGCCACAGATGAAGGTCAGGGTACCGGCCGCCGCACCTGCTGTGCCGCCCGATACTGGCGCGTCGATAAACTCGAGCCCCTTGGCCTTGGCCTGCTCGGCGACAAAGCGCGCGCTCTCTGCGTCTATGGTAGAACAGTCGATGAGCAGGGTGCCGTCGGCCACCACATCTATGATGCCTTTGTTCTGCTCGTCTCCCAGATAGAGACTGCGCACATGCTTGCCCGCAGGCAACATGGTGATCACCACATCGGCCGCCGCCGCTGCCGCGCAGGCACTCGGCGCCTGCATGGCGCCCTCCTCGACCACATGGCTCAGGGCCGCCTGAGAGAGATCGAAGGCCTTAACCGTGTAGCCAGCCTTCACCAGGTTGACCGCCATCGGGCCACCCATGTTACCTAATCCGATAAATGCAACTGTATTCATGTTTTGCTCCTTTTCCTCAGGCTTTGCCTGAAAAATTATTGGCCTAAGGTGCGCAGTGGATCGTTTTGCGGATCCCATGGCGAGGTCATCAGTGACTTGACCATCTCTTGTGGAACCGCTTCGACGGTCTCATACAGCCACTGGGGCTGACGGTCCTTATCGATAAGCAGTGCCCTCACCCCTTCGGCAAAATCACCGATTGCGCAGCAGTTACAGCTCAGTCCCAGCTCCAGCTGGAATACCTGACTCAGGCTCAGCTCAGTGCCTAGCATCGACTGCTGATACACCAGGTGCAGGCTCAGCGGGCTGCCGGCCAGCATGGTGCTGAGGGCGCGCGAAAGCCAAGGCTCGGCGTCTTCAACCGCCTTCACTCTGGTCATTATCTCATTGAGTTCACCGTCCATCAGGGCATCGATCTGCGCCTGATGCTGCTCGAGGATGCTCTCGCCCATTGGCTGGGCGCAGCGGCTCGACATCGCCTCAAGCAGCGCATTAAGCTTGCCGTGGTTGGCGCAGACATCGCTCTCCCAGTCGATGCTTGAAAGCGCATCGAACAGCGGCTGCTTGTCAGCTGAATTAAGGTAGTGATTACCCAGGCCAACATAGAAGGCGTCGGCGCCATCCATGTTATAGGCGGTCATCCCCAGGAAACGGCCCATATGGCCCGGCATGCGGTTGAGGAAGTAGCTGCCGCCCACATCGGGATAGAGGCCGATGGTCACCTCAGGCATGGCGATGCGAGAACGCTCGGTTACCACACGGTGGCTGGCACCGGCCATCAGACCGAGACCGCCGCCCATGACGATGCCGTCGCCCCACACAAGTACTGGCTTGTCGAAGGTATGCAGCAGGTGGTCGAGAAAATATTCTCGGGTAAAGAAGTCCTGAGTCACCTCGGGGATCTCGCCCGGCAACTCACGGGCCGCCTGATAGAGGGCGCGTACATCGCCACCTGCGCAGAAGGCCTTCTCACCCGCACCGTCAAGTACCACCATGGCGATGGCGTCATCGTCGGCCCAGGCGGTCAGTTGCGTAGTCAGCGCGCGCACCATCTCCATGTTGAGGGCGTTAAGCGCCTTCTCCATGTTGAGGGTGGCCACGCCCACCAGCTTACCCGATAGCGTGCCTAGGGTCTGAAAGACCACACAATTAGTCTGCTCAGTCATTAGCGGTTCTTCCAGTTTGCTTTGCGCTTCTCCAGGAAGGCGTTAACCCCTTCGGCCTGATCTTCGGTATCGAACAGGCCAACGAACAGCTCACGCTCTAGTGGCAATGCCTGAGTGCGCGGCATGGCGCGGCCCGATTGGATCAGCTGCTTACACACGGTCACGCTGCTTGGGCTCTGGTTCGCCACCTTCTCGGCCAGCGCCATAGCGGCATCAAGGGCTGCTCCCTTGTCGACCACCTCTTCGATAAGACCAATACTCAGCGCCTTGTCGGCGCCTACACGCTCACCGCAGAGGATCATGCGCTTGGCCCAGCCTTCGCCCACCAGGGCCGTCAGGTTCTGGGTACCGCCGGCACATGGCAGCAGGCCGACTGTGGCTTCTGGCAGTGCCATCACGGCCTGGGCCTCGGCGATACGGATATCACAGGCCAGCGCAACTTCCAGGCCGCCGCCCATGGCGTAGCCGTTGATGGCGGCGATAGAAACGCCGCGAAAGCCACTCAGGGCCTCGAAGGCCTCACCGAAATGTTTCGCCATGGTGGCGGCGTTACCCTTGTCGCCATCGGCAAATAACTTGAGATCGGCGCCGGCGCTGAAAAATTTCTCGCCTTCGCCGGTCAGCACCAGGGCATAGATCTCTTTGTTCGCGTTCAGCTCTGTCACCTTCTGCTTCAGCAGTGCCAAGCTGTCGGCCGTCCAGGTATTGGCCGGTGGGTTGTTCATGGTCAGTACGGCGGTATGGCCGATGATCTGTTCAACTATCGCTGTCATCTCTCTTCTCCCTGACTATAAGATTTGGCTGGCGTTTTCGTCGAGTAGACGACGGGCAATGATGAGACGCATGATCTCGTTAGTGCCCTCTAGGATCTGGTGCACGCGTACGTCGCGGAAATGACGCTCCAGCGGATATTCGCGGATATAACCATAGCCGCCGTGTAGCTGCAGCGCGCTGTCACACACGTTAAAGCCCACGTCGGTGGCAAAGCGTTTCGCCATGGCGCAGTAGGCAGTCGCCTCTGGATCGCCAGAATCGAGTTTAAAGGCAGCCAGACGCACCATCTGACGGGCGGCGACCAGCTCGGTCGCCATGTCGGCCAGCTTGAATTGCAGCGCCTGGAAGGCGGCAATCGGCTTACCAAACTGCTGACGCTCGTTCATATATTGCTGGGCGCGCTCCAGCGCCGCCTGGGCGGTACCCACTGAGCAGGTGGCGATGTTGATACGACCGCCGTCCAGGCCCTTCATGGCGAAGGTAAAGCCCTGGCCCTCTTCACCCAGTAGGTTGGTCACAGGCACACGCACCTTGTCAAAGGTGATCTCGCGAGTCGGCTGGGCGTTCCAGCCCATCTTATCTTCCGCCTTGCCGTAGGTGATCCCTGCGGCATCGGCCGGGATGGCGATGGCCGAGATCCCCTTAGGACCTGCGTCGCCGGTGCGGCACATCACCACTAACAGCTCGGTAGAACCCGCGCCCGAGATAAACATCTTGGCACCTGAGATCACATACTCGTCGCCTTCACGCACCGCCTTGGTCTTGAGTGACGCCGCGTCACTACCCGCCCCCGCCTCGGTCAAGCAGTATGAGGCCAGCTTGTTACCTGTGGTCAGCGCCTCAGACCATTCGTCGCGCAGGGTCTGAGAGCCAAAGCTGGTCACCATCCAGGTGGCCATGTTGTGAATGGTCAGCATGGCGGTGGTGGCGGTACAGCCCATGGCGAGCTGCTCGAAAATAATGGATGAATCCAGACGCGACAGGCCCATGCCACCTTCCGACTCAGGCGAGTAGAGTGAGCAGAAGCCCAGCTCACCGGCTTTTTGAATCACGTCTTTAGGGAAATGATGTTCTTCGTCCCACTTGGCGGCAAAGGGTGCCAGCTCTTCCTGGGCGAATTGGGTGGCCAGTTCGGCGAACTGACGTTGGTCTTCATTCAGATTAAAATCCATCTGATCTCTCCTTTCGCGCCTTTGTATTTGCCTTGGGCCTTTTTATTTGGCTCCAGTACCCGGCTTATTTATGGCGGCGCTTAACTTATTGAAGGCTAGTAATGATAAAAGCGATTCGGCCCCGGCCTTATCGCTTTTACCTTGCAAGGTCTCTTGCTATTCCTTATTTCAGGGCAATCGTCATGTTAGGCGCATGGTGCTCCGCCTCGACGATATCTGTCTCGAACCAACGAGCGGTAATAGTCTTGGTCTCTGTGTAGAAACGCACCGCCTGCTTACCATAGGCGTGTTGATCGCCGTAGAAGCTGCCCTTCCAACCGGTAAACGAGAAGAATGGCAGTGGCACAGGAATTGGCACGTTGATCCCGACCTGACCCACTTCGATGTTGTGCTGATACTTACGGGCCGCGGCGCCGCAAGCGGTGAAGATAGAGGTACCGTTACCATATGGGCTGTTGTTCACCAGTTCGATCGCCTCTTCCAGCGACTCGACTTCCATGCAGCAAAGCACAGGGCCGAAGATCTCTTCCTTGTAGATGCTCATGTCTGTGGTCACATTGGTAAACATGGTTGGGCCAACCCAGTTGCCGTTTTCATAGCCTTCGACGGTGAAATCGCTACCGTCCAGCAGACACTCGGCGCCCTCTTCCTTACCCTGGGCAATCAACTTAAGCACACGCTCCTTGGCGGCTGGGCTGATAACTGGGCCATAGGACGCATCTTTATCGTCCCATACGCCGGGTCTGACCTTGGCGATGGCGTCACGCAGCTCAGGGATCCACTTCTTGGCTTCACCGACAAACACCGCTACCGACAGGGCCATACAGCGCTGACCGGCCGCGCCCACAGAGGCGCCTACCAGGTTATTGATCACCTGCTGCTTGTTGGCATCTGGCATGATGACGCAGTGGTTCTTGGCACCGGCAAAGGCCTGAACGCGCTTGAGGTTGTCGGTACCTGTCTTATAGATGTACTGACCCACGCCCACAGAGCCGACGAAAGAGATCGCCTTGATATCCTGATGGCTAAGCAGCACGTCTACCGCCGTTTTGTCGCCATGTACCAGCTGCAGTACGCCTTTAGGCGCGCCGGCTTCTTCGAACAGCTCAACCAGACGCTGTGGCGTCAACGGATCTTGCTCTGATGGCTTAAGCACGAAGGTATTACCGCAGGCGATCGCCAGTGGGAACATCCACAGTGGGATCATCGCCGGGAAGTTAAACGGCGTAATACCGGCACACACACCCAGCGGCTGGGTGTAGCTATAGGTGTCAATGCTGCGGGCCACGTTTTCAACGGTTTCGCCCATGATCAGGCTGGCGATATTACAGGCATGCTCTGCCACCTCGATACCGCGCCATACATCGCCCTTGGCATCTTCGAAGGTCTTACCGGTTTCCTGGGCCAGGATGGTGGCGATCTCATCGTGATGCAGCTTTAGCAGGTGCTGGTAACGGAACATGACGCGGGCACGCTCAGACACAGGCACCTCTTTCCAGGTAGCAAAGGCTTGCTTGGCGCTGGCGATGGCGGTTTCAACTTCTTCTACCGTAGCGGCGTTGATGGTGGCAATCACCTCGTTGTTCGCAGGGTTGGTGACAGAGATCTGTTGCTGGCCGCTACCTAAAATAAACTGACCGTCGATGTAATGTTTTACTTGAGTTGTCATATCGCTTTCCTAAATACGTCTAACAGGCCTGGGCGAATGCCGCTGCCTGATGATCTGCTATGTAAGTGACAGCAAAAAACTCACATAATCATGGGTGAATGCATAGGCTCGCTTTCGCGAGCCTAAATAAGGGAATTACACTTCGATAGCCATGGCCGTGGCTTCACCACCACCGATACAAAGTGATGCCACGCCACGCTTAAGGCCTCTGGCCTTCAGGGCGTGAATAAGCGTCACCAGCACGCGGGCACCCGAGCAGCCGATAGGATGGCCAAGTGCACAGGCGCCGCCATTGACGTTAACCTTAGCCTCATCCAGGCCAAGTTCAGAGATGGCAAGCATGGTGACCATGGCGAAGGCTTCGTTGATCTCAAACAGATCCACCTCGTCTTTCGACCAGTTCACCTTATCCAGCAGCTTGTTCATGGCACCCACTGGCGCCGTGGTGAACATAGAAGGCTCTTGTGAATGAGTAGTATGGCCCTTGATAGTGGCCAGAACTTCTAGACCGCGCTTGCTCGCCTCATCGGCACTCATCAGCATCAACACGGCAGCGCCATCTGAGATAGAGCTTGAGTTGGCAGCTGTGATGGTACCCTCTTTGGCAAAAGCGGGACGCAGAGTTGGGATCTTCTCGGGTCTGGCGTTACCTGGCTGCTCGTCGGTATCGACAACAAGATCGCCTTTGCGGCTCGCCACGGTAACCGGCACTATCTCTTCCTTGAAGGCGCCAGATTCGATGGCTGCGTTAGCTTTTTGTAGCGAGCTCAGGGCGAAGTTATCCATCGCCTCACGGGTAATACCAAAATCATCGGCCGTCTTCTGGGCAAAGGTGCCCATGGCGCCGCCTGTGTAGGCATCTTCCAGACCATCGAGGAACATGTGATCCAGCACCTTGCCATGACCCATGCGCATGCCGCCACGAGCCTTATCCAGCAGGTAAGGCGCCTGGCTCATGCTCTCCATACCACCGGCGATCACGACATCGGCGCTACCGGCCTTGATCAGGTCGTGAGCCAGCATGACTGTCTTCATGCCCGAACCACACACCTTGTTGACTGTGGTCGCGCCTACAGACAGGGGAAGATCCGCACCTAAGGTTGCCTGACGCGCCGGCGCCTGCCCCAGGCCTGCCGGTAATACGCAGCCCATCAAGACTTCGTTGACATCACCGCCCTGAACACCGGCGGCGTCCATGAGTCCCTTGATCGCCGTGGCGGCGAGTGTCGGTGACGGCACGCTGGAAAGGGATCCCTGGAATCCGCCCATTGGGGTGCGTTTTGCCGCGACAATCACGATTTCTTGGTTAGTTTGCTCTGTACTCATCTTCCGCTCCATTCAAGGTACTTATGCGCTCACATCACACGCCTCCCCTTGGGGAGTGTGATCATGTTCAAATAATATCACTGTGACGTTTACGCGAACGTAAAGCAAGCATTAACTGGTCGAATTTCACTAACTTTAGTCTAATGTCTTGTCAGGCTGAATTTACAGCTTGGCGACAAGATGCTGTTTTTGGTGGTGTGCGCAACAAGGGGAATAAGCTAGCCTGCTGCTGTAAAACATGAGTAAAGCGATTAAAAACAATAAGTAATGGATAGAAAAGGCAAGATTAAGCACTTTTTAGCAAGACATAAGTGACTATTTACTGGTAAAAATAAGGTTAAAAATATAAGGCTATCGGCCTACTAGTTTCACATGGACGGGACGACTTATGACTCCAATACCTAAGACATCAGTACCTACAACACCAGAACCAATAAGAACAAATACCCCTACAGCCCTGGGAAAATGCCTTTCCCTCTGCGTCTGCCTACTATTGACCCTGACCCAGGCATGGGCCGAGACGCCAGCTAACGCAGACGTCACTGCAAGTGGCAATGCCATCATCGCGGGATACGAATTTAGCCATGACTCGAGCGAGTTTAAGACGCCAAGGCGCTACATGGTCTCCCTGCCCGAAGGCTACCATGGCAACACGCGGCACTACCCCGTGCTCTATGTGGTGGACGCCGACTTTCAATTTCAACATGTATCGGCCCTGACGCTGCATCTGGCGCGCATGGGTAAGATAGCGCCCATGATAGTGGTGGGCATCGCCAATCAAGGCCAGAACGATTATCTCTACACCACCACCTGGAAGAGCGACGAGGGCGAGGCCTTTGGCGGCGCAGACACCTTCTATCGCTATTTGACCAAGGAGCTAATACCCGCCATAGACCAGCAGTTTCGCACCAATCCCCACAAGGCGCTCGCCGGCTACTCGCTGGGCGGCCTCTTCACCCTCTATGCCATGACGCAAACCGCGAGTCCCTTCGATGCCTATCTGGCCATGAGCCCAAGCGTTTGGTATGACAAGATGCACTTTATCGAATTACTCAAACAGCGCTTGCAGAAAGCGCCCATCGAGGCGCCGCTATTCCTGACCCTGGCCAACGAGCAAGAGATGGGCGTGGATGAACTGGTAACAGCACTCAAAGGCTATGACGCACAAAAGATCCACTGGCAGTTTAAGCAGTACCCGAGCGAAAACCACTTCACCACCGCCCTGCCCGCACTCAATGACGGTCTGCTGTTTTTATCGCCAGACTACGGCCTAGATGGCAGCGACATGCTGGCCCTTGGCGACTACCGCGCCGTGCTGGATTATTTTGCCAAGCGCAAGGCAAACTGGGCCGGCTTTCACATCGAGTGGCTGCAGGCCTATCAGTTTGGCAAGTATCTGTTCTGGTCAAAGCAACTCGATAAACTCGATGCGATCTTAACAGCGGTAAAGCAGGAATTTCCCGACTCGCTCACCATAGTGACTGTACAGGTGGCCAAGGGATTTAACGTTAAGGGCGACGGTGCGCGGGCCAAGACCCTACTGGACAGCGTTGCTAAAGAGGGCGAAGCCTCACCCTACTGGCACAGGGAGATGAGTCTCTACTATCAATCTCAAGGCGATGAGGCAAACGCCCAGCGGCACCAACAAAAAGCCTTGGCGCTGGCTGAGCAGTATCGCCTCAACACCTGGGAACTATGGGAGCTGCAATAGTGGCTTTGCCTTTAAACTAAGGACATCAGGCTCACACCATCGAACAGCAGTGGCTGACCAAAACCGCGCAGCCCTGCCTTGGTGGCGACAACGGCATCCTCATCACCACAGAGGATCAGCGGATACTCTGCCAGAGAAGCGGCCTCGAGCAGGCAAGCGGCCCTGACGCTGAGTGCTACGCCGCCATCGCTCAGATCGCCATGGGGCAGAAATTGATAGGGAAGCAGCCCCATACCATCTAAATCGCTCAGCCCCAGGTGATTCTCATCGCCGCACAGGGGCGCACAGGCGATGCTTGGCGTCATCAACATGGCGCCGGCACTGAGCCCGATCAAGATCCCGCCGCGATTGAGATAATCGGCAAACTCCGCCATCAGGCCGCGTTTCTGCACCTGAGCCAGAAATTGAAAGGTATCGCCGCCAGCAAGGTGAATCGCCTGGCAATTGAGTAATCTATCCAGACCCGCCTGGGTATAGCCCTGCTCGAGATCCAGATAATGGCCAAGCGCCATGCCTAAGCGGGCATACTGCTGCTGAGTCCCTCGGTAGTAGCTTTGCTCTGGCTCATGGCCCGAGGCCAGATAACCCAGGCTAGTGCTCTTGCTAGCACCTTGGTTGAGCACAGAGGGACCAAGAACAGAGGGACCGAGCACAGAGGTTATCGCCGCCTGGCTTGCCGCGCTGTTAAGATCGCTCATCAGCACCATAGTCACAGTTTCGTCTCCTTGTGAGGCTTTCCTTCCGAGGCTTTCCTTCCGGGGCTTTCCTTACGGGGCTTTCCTTCCGGGGCAAATGTTCTGCTTAATTCTCAATAAAGGCCTAGTTAAGTATTTGTCTTAACCTTGATACTGACGCTTGATCTCCACCACCTCGACCCTGTAGCTCTCATACCAGGCCTCGCGGCCAAGTTGCTGGGCGATTCTATGTTCGCTGTCTTGTTTCCAGGCCAGAATATCGGCCTCGCTGGGCCAATAGGAGATGGCGATCTCCTGATCGCCTTCGGTGACGGCAACGAAGTCCTGGCAGTGATACTTATCCATCGCCAACTGCCGCATCTTGGCGGCCATCTCGGCATATCTGGCATCTAAAGTGGCCACCTTGGCCCGAAAAATCACGGCAAACATCTTGCTTCCTCAAGAGAATAAATCGGAAAGATTGTGGTCTTTACAGCTGCTGGAATTGACGCGCCATCGCCTGGATCTGCTTAAGCCCCAGGCCATGCTGGTTACGCTCGGCGCACAGCGCCTGATGCGCCGCATCTTGCGGGTCACCAATCAGCAAAATGCGCACCTGATAGCCCATCGCCTTGGCAGCGGCCTCATAGGCCATAAACTCCCAGTGGGCCAAATTGGTGTTATCGCAGATCACCACGGGCTCCTGGCGCGACAAGGCCTGAATGAAACCGGTAAGGTTCAACTGATGAAACTCAGACAACTTACTGGCATCGAAGCGATACTCGCCCGCGATGATGAAACGATCGTCGGTAGAGAAGTAGCCGCGGCGACGAATCGCCTCGCCGTCGGGGCGAGTTGCAATGAAGCCATCGACCCAGTGACTCTTACCACTGCCCGGCAGGCCGCGCATGATGATCGCCAGCCGGCTGTTGAAACTGTCCGCCGCAGTTACAGCGTCTTGTGTCAGCGCTTCGTCACCGACGTCGCCGAGGTCACACTCAAATTGGCTCACGCCTTGACTCATACCTTAAACTCACGCCTTAACTCATGCCTTAACTCACACAGTAGCGGCGCCAGATAAGGGCCTATCGCCAATCACCTCGCCTGCGAGGATCTGCTCCACCAGTTGCGGCACTATCTCGCTGGCCTTGCCTTGCAGGTGATACTGGAACTGGCTGTGGCGATCCGCCGGCACCAGGTTGACCTCTACCGTCTGGGCACCATGATGATTGGCGGTGTCGACGAAGCCCGCCGCCGGATAGACGGTGCCCGAGGTGCCGATGGCGATAAAGAGATCGCAGGTGTCCAGCGCATGCTGTATGCGATCTAAGCCTATGGGCATCTCGCCGAACCAGACTACGTGGGGGCGCAGGCGCTGGGCGGGAATGCAACAGGTACAGGTATGGTTGACCCCAAAGTGATCGGTCAGCAGAAAGGTCTGATGGGAGCGCGGACAGCGTCCCTTGGTTAGCTCACCATGCATATGCAGCAGGCGACGGGAACCTGCACGTTCATGCAGGTCGTCGATATTTTGCGTTACCACCAACAGCTGGCCGTCGAACTCCTGCTCGAGCCTCGCCAGCGCCTTATGGGCGGCATTGGGTTCTATCTTGCCATTGTGAAGCTGTTGCCAACGCTCGTTATAGAAGCGCTCCACCATTTCCGGGTCGCGGGCATAACCTTCGGGCGTCGCCACGTCCTCGATTTTATGCTCTTCCCAAAGCCCATCTTGATCCCTAAAGGTTCTCAAGCCAGATTCCGCTGAGATCCCCGCCCCAGTTAACACTACGATCTGCCGATACATCCCTCTTCCTTATTTTTATGCTTTTGCGGGTCGCTATCGCCCACAGGATACAGGTTGACCAGATTTCATCCTGCCAGAGTTATCGCCGTTAGGCTATTAGGCATTAGTCTCAATAACATTACAAAAAGTACGCGTTAAATTCAGCCTAAATCACACAGGTAGGGCCAATTTAGAACAAATTTCTGCCGATGCGAACAATATGCAAGATCAAAGGTTTAAGTTTTCAAATTCAACCCCTATAATGGTTCTCAACATCAACTACTGAACCACTATTGGCATTGCTAATGGTTCTTCAATCCAGAGATTAATAATGACAGATGGAAATCAAGCGCTAAAGAAAGCGGGATTAAAGGTCACCTTACCACGAGTCAAGATCCTCGAGCTGATGCAGGAGCCCGACAACCAGCATATCAGTGCAGAAGAACTATATAAGAAATTGCTCGATATTGGCGAAGAGATTGGACTGGCCACGGTATACCGTGTACTGAACCAGTTCGATGACGCGGGTATCGTCACCCGTCACCATTTCGAAAGCGGCAAGGCGGTATTTGAGCTGGCCTCGACCCACCATCATGATCATCTGGTGTGTCTCTCTTGCGGCAAGGTGATCGAGTTCTCTGATGAAGTGATCGAGAGACGCCAGGACGAGATCGCCATGAAGCACAACATCAAGCTGACCAACCACAGCCTATACCTCTACGGTGTCTGCACCAACGACGAGTGCGACCACGGCGACGAATAATTCGTTGGTAAACAGCCGATAAAGAAAAACCAGCATAATGCTGGTTTTTTTGTATCTTTTTTGTGTCTAAGGTTTATCTCTGGCGAGGACTAACGCCTTCATCACAACACCTTAGCCAAACCGTATCACAACACCTTGTGAAATACGTTCACCTTGTGGCCCATGAACTTACTGCGTTCACGCTCAGCCATGCCCAGCTTACGCGCCACCCCTTCGGAGCCCTTGTTGCCCAGCAGTATGAGCGCTATCGCCTCGTCTATGCCGTGATCTTTAAAGCGTGACAGCGCCGCATGCCCTGCCTCGCTGCCAATCCCCTTGCCCCAATATTCGGGCAGATAACGATAGCCCAGCTCCACCTCATCAAACTCCTTGATGTAAGTAGGGCCACAGAAGCCTATCACCTTGTTGTCTGCCTTGTGCTCTACCGCCCAGCGGCCAAAGCCACGCTCGCGATAGTTTTTCAGCAGCACGTTTTCCAAAATATCCTCTGCCTGCGAGCGACAGGTCATGGGCGCGCCGGGAATATAGGTCAGCACCTCGGGAATGCTATTGAGCAGAAATAGACTCTCCACATCCTTGGCCTCGAATCGACGTAAAATCAGCCTCTCTGTTTCTGCGATGAACATCTGTCACTCCTTTCTTTTCCCCCATCCAGCCCATCAATATACCCACTACAGAGTAGATTAGAAAGTATTAATCTAGGCATTTGTCGACTCAGCTTTACACTAACCCCGCTTAAAATAAGCAAAATTCATCGCTCGCCACAGAGATGGCCGATTGCCAAAGCCGCCGCAATGACGTTCAATAGACAGATAATGATAAGTGTCTGCAATACAGGAATGCGTTATGACAATCATGCAAAAGGTCTTTTGGCTTATCGCCACCCTAGGTAACGGGGCCGGGCTCTATTTATATCTCACCTTTGGCGGCACCGGCGCCGCCTTCGTTCTCGGCTTTACCCTGCTCTACACCTTGGTCGGCGCCTACGATCTGCTCTTTAGCTCCCACACCCTTAACCGCCTCTATCCTGTGGTCGCCTACCTACGCTACTTCCTCGAGTCTTACCGGGTAGAGATACAGCAGTACTTTATCGCCAGCGACACGGAGGAAGCCCCCTTTAACCGCGAGCAGCGCTCCTTGGTCTATCAAAGGGCCAAGAATGTGCGCGATACCATCGCCTTCGGCACCCAGCGCGATCTGTTAGAGGAGAACTATCTGAGCCTGTGGCATTCACTGTCGCCTAAACATATTGATGAGCAGGCCAAGCGGGTGCGCATCGGCGGACCAGATTGCACTCAGCCCTATGATGCCTCCTACTTTAATATCTCGGCCATGAGCTTTGGCTCACTCAGCGCCAATGCCATCGAGGCTCTCAACCTGGGCGCCAAGAAGGCGGGCTGCTATCACAACACGGGGGAAGGCGGCGCCAGTCCCTATCACCTCAAGCATGGCGGCGATCTGGTGTGGCAGATAGGCTCCGGCCTGTTTGGCTGCCGCGACGATGAGGGCAATTTCAACCCCGACAGCTTCGAGAAGATGGCCAAACGCCCGCAGATCAAGATGATAGAGATAAAACTCAGCCAAGGGGCTAAGCCGGGGCACGGCGGCGTGCTGCCCAAGGCCAAGATCACCCCGGAAATCGCCCTCATCCGCCATATACCCATGGATAAAGACTGCGTCTCCCCCGCGGTCAACCCTGAATGCACCACGCCTATCGCCCTACTCAACTTCGTCAAACGCCTGCGGGAGTTGAGCGGCGGCAAGCCGGTGGGCTTTAAGCTCTGCATAGGTAATCCGGCGGAGTTTCTCGCCATCTGTAAGGCAATGCTCAAGACAGGCATCACACCCGACTTTATCACCATAGATGGCGCCGAGGGCGGCACGGGGGCGGCGCCGGTCGAGTTCAGTAACCGCCTGGGGATGATGTGTCTCGAAGGGGTTTACTTTGCCAACAACGCCCTGGTGGGCGTGGGCCTGAGGCACAAGATCACCCTGATCGCCTCGGGCAAGACGGCCTCCAGCTTCGATCTACTGACCAAGATCGCCATGGGCGCCGACTTAGTCAACGCCGCCCGAACCATGATGCTATCGCTAGGCTGCATTCAGTCGAGAAGCTGTAACACCAACATGTGCCCTACAGGCATCGCCACCCAAGACCCGGCCCGCTCCAAGGCGCTGGATGTTGAGGTGAAGAGCGAGCGGGTGAAGAACTTCCATCACAACACCCTAAAAGCCTTCTATGAACTGGTGGGCAGCATGGGGCTGGATAACCCCAACAAGTTAAAGCCTAGGATGATCAAGCGCCGCTCTCCCTATGGCCTGCTGATCTCCACCGGCAGCCTGGTGGCGCCTCTCACCCATAACGCCATCATAGAAGAGAAGCTGCAAGGCACCGCTTGGGCATCCTGGTGGCAGCAGTGCACCGCCGAAGACTTCTACTGCGAGGATACCTATATCCTGACCCCAGCCGAATTTGGCCTCTCCCGTCATAGGGAAAACGGCCACAGGAAAAATGCTTAAGCTTTAAAAGGTAACTGAGTTGATAGGTAACAAAAAAGGCGCCCTAAGGCGCCTTTTTTATTTCATGCTACAGACTTGGGTGGATATTACCAACCAGTCTTAGCACGCAGTGCACTGCCGATGTCGGCAAGTGAACGTACGGTAGTCACGCCTGCCGCTTCTAGTGCAGCAAACTTGTCTTCAGCCGTACCTTTACCGCCTGCGATGATCGCGCCAGCGTGGCCCATACGCTTACCGGCAGGTGCAGTAACACCGGCAATGTAAGAGACAACAGGCTTAGTCACGTTAGCCTTGATGTAAGCAGCAGCTTCTTCTTCAGCAGTACCACCGATCTCGCCGATCATAACGATAGCTTCGGTCTGTGGATCGTTTTGGAACATTTCCAATACGTCGATGAAGTTAGTACCTGGGATTGGGTCACCACCGATACCAACACAAGTTGATTGGCCGAAACCTTCGTCAGTCGTTTGCTTAACCGCTTCATAGGTCAGGGTACCAGAGCGAGACACGATACCCACTTTACCTGGCTTATGGATGTGACCTGGCATGATACCGATCTTACATTCGCCTGGAGTGATAACACCTGGGCAGTTTGGACCGATCATGCGAACGCCAGTCTCTTCCAGCTTAACCTTAACTTCCAGCATATCCAGAGTAGGAATACCTTCAGTAATACATACGATTAGCTCGATACCGCCGTCGATAGCTTCTAGGATAGCGTCTTTACAGAAAGGCGCAGGTACATAGATAACGGTAGCAGTCGCACCGGTTTCAGCCACAGCATCTTTTACTGTGTTGAATACAGGCAGACCCAGGTGAACCTGACCGCCCTTGCCTGGCGAAACACCGCCAACCATTTGCGTGCCGTAAGCGATAGCTTGCTCAGAGTGGAAAGTACCTTGACCGCCAGTGAAACCCTGACAGATAACCTTGGTATCTTTGTTAATTAATACAGACATTATTTGCCCTCCGCAGCAGCAACAACTTTAACAGCAGCGTCGGTTAGCGACTCGGCTGCAATAATGTCAAGACCAGAGTTAGCCAATACTTCGCGACCGAGATCTGCGTTAGTACCTTCTAGACGAACAACCACTGGCACTTCAACACCCACTTCTTTAACGGCACCGATGATACCTTCTGCGATCATGTCACAACGTACGATACCACCGAAGATGTTGACCAGAACCGCTTTCACGTTAGCGTCAGACAAGATGATCTTGAATGCTTCAGCAACACGCTCTTTAGTCGCGCCGCCACCAACGTCTAGGAAGTTAGCTGGCTTGCCACCGTGCAGGTTAACGATGTCCATAGTACCCATTGCTAGGCCGGCACCGTTTACCATGCAGCCTACGTTACCGTCTAGGGCAACATAGTTCAGCTCGAATTTAGCAGCGTGTGCTTCACGAGCGTCATCCTGTGATGGATCGTGCATGTCACGGATCTTTGGTTGACGGAACAGTGCGTTGCCATCGATACCAATCTTACCGTCTAGGCAGTGGATGTTGCCTTCGGTAGTGATAACCAGAGGGTTGATCTCAAGCAGTGCGAAGTCATGGTCGGTGAACATAGTCGCCAGACCCATGAAGACTTTAGTGAACTGCTTCATCTGAGTTGGGTTCAGACCCAACTTGAAGCCAAGATCACGTGCCTGGTAAGGCTGAGGACCAGTCAAAGGATCGATAATCGCCTTGTGGATCAGCTCAGGTGTCTCTTCGGCAACTGTTTCAATCTCAACGCCACCTTCGGTAGACGCCATGAAGACAACGCGACGGGTCGCACGGTCAACAACGGCACCTAGGTACAGCTCGTTTGCGATATCAGTGCAGCTTTCGACTAGGATCTTAGCAACTGGCTGACCTTTTTCGTCAGTCTGATAAGTTACTAGGTTCTTACCTAACCAATGCTCAGCAAATGCTCTGATCTCTTCTTTATCGCCGGTAACTTTAACGCCACCTGCTTTACCACGGCCGCCTGCGTGTACTTGACACTTAACAACCCACATATCTCCGCCAATATGGCCAGCCGCTTCTACCGCCTCTTGAGGGGTATCACAAGCATAACCTTCTGACACTGGTAAACCATATTCGGCAAATAGGGCTTTTGCCTGATACTCATGCAAATTCATGATGATCTATCCGTATACTTCTAATCTAATCCAACCGGCTCAATAGAGCCGGTAGCGAGGGGTGATGCCTACCGTTGCCGACAGGCATCGAAACAACATCGTCTTACAGGTCTAATAGTAGACGAGTTGGGTCTTCCAGGAAGTCCTTAATGGCAACCAGGAAGCCAACAGACTCACGACCATCGATGATACGGTGGTCATAAGAGAGTGCTAGGTACATCATAGGTAGAATTTCTACCTGACCATTAACCGCCATTGGGCGATCTTTGATGGCATGCATGCCCAAGATAGCGCTTTGTGGCAGGTTAAGGATTGGGGTAGACATTAGCGAGCCAAATACACCGCCGTTAGTCACGGTGAAGTTACCACCAGTCATGTCGTCAACAGTCAGCTTACCGTCGCGGCCCTTTATAGCCAGCTCACGAACATTACGCTCGATGTCAGCCAGGCTCATGGTGTCTGTGTCGCGCAGTACTGGGGTTACCAGGCCACGTGGCGTAGAAACCGCGATGCTCACGTCGAAGTAGTTGTGGTAAACGATATCATCACCGTCGATAGAGGCGTTCACTTCTGGGAAGCGCTTCAGGGCTTCGGTCACGGCTTTCACGTAGAAAGACATGAAACCAAGACGGATGCCATGCTTCTTCTCGAACAGCTCTTGATACTGCTTACGAATGTCCATGATAGGCTTCATGTTCACTTCGTTAAAGGTCGTCAACATAGCGGTTGAGTTCTTCGCTTCTAGCAGACGGTTTGCGATAGTCTTACGTAGACGCGTCATAGGTACGCGCTTCTGGCTACGCTCACCTAGCGGCGCAACAACGGCTGGCGCCGCTGCTTTAGCTGCAGGAGCTGACTTGATGAAGGCTTCCACATCTTCTTTAGTGATACGACCGCCAACACCAGTGCCCTTGATCTTAGCGGCATCCAGGTTGTGCTCGGCAATCAGACGACGTACAGATGGGCTCAGCGCATCGTTAGACTCTTCGCTAGCCGCTTCCGCTTGCGGGGCTGCCGCTTCGGCTTGCTCTTTAGAGACTTCCTGACCGGCAACCGCACCAGCAACAAACTTAGCGATGACGGCTTCGGCCAACACTGTGTCGCCCTCTTCCGCCAGGAACTCAACTATTGAACCATCTTCTGGCGCAACCACTTCTAGAACCACCTTGTCGGTTTCGATATCGACCAGGTTTTGATCACGAGACACTTGCTCGCCAGCTTTAACATGCCATGTGGCGATGGTTGCATCAGCAACTGATTCTGGCAGTACGGGTACCTTAATTTCGATACTCATGGAAAGCTATCCTTTTTATAAATTGTCTATTACTACAGTTTTAATGCGCTATTGATTAAAGATTCTTGCTGCTGGGTGTGCAGGGCCGGATAACCACATGCTGGCGCGGCCGAGGCTTCACGACCCGCATAGGTTAATTGAGCACCGGCAGGAATGGCTGCCCAGAAGTGGTGCTGGCTGCAATACCAAGCGCCCTGGTTCTGAGGTTCTTCCTGACACCAAACGAAATCTTTAACGTGCTGATACTGGGCGAGGATCTGTGCCATATCTTCGTGTGGGAACGGGTACAGTTGTTCTACACGGATCAGAGCAACGTTGTCCAGGTTCTCTTTACGACGCTTCTCGAGCAGTTCGAAGTAAACCTTACCGCTACAGAAGACCACGCGATCGACCTTGCTGCTATCGAGCTCGTCAATCTCGGCTATCACATTCTGGAAGGTGCCTTCGGCCAGCTCTTCCAGGCTAGACACCGCCAGCGGATGACGCAGCAGTGACTTAGGTGACATCACCACCAGAGGACGACGCATAGGACGCACTACCTGACGGCGTAGCATGTGGTAAACCTGTGCCGGTGTCGATGGGACACACACCTGCATGTTGTGGTTAGCACACAGCTGCAGGAAACGCTCCAGACGTGCACTCGAGTGCTCTGGGCCCTGACCTTCGTAGCCATGTGGCAACAGCATGGTCAAACCACACAGACGGCCCCACTTCTGCTCGCCAGAAGAGAGGAACTGATCGATCACCACCTGGGCACAGTTAGCGAAGTCACCGAACTGGGCTTCCCAAATGGTCAGGCCGCCCGGCTCAGCCGTGGCATAACCATATTCGAACGCCAATACTGAGGCTTCAGACAATACCGAGTCAGAGATATCGATAGGGCCTTGCATGTCAGACAGGTGACGCAGCGGCAGATAAGCTGTCGCATCATTTTGGTTGTGCAGCACGGCGTGACGGTGGAAGAAGGTACCACGGCCAGAGTCTTGACCTGTGATACGCACGCGCTTGTTGTCATCCAAAATCGAGGCGTAGGCTAGTGTCTCGGCAAAGCCCCAGTCCAGCAGCTTGTCACCGGCGGCCATGGCCACACGGTCTTTGTAGATCTTAGCAACACGCGACTGTAGCTTGTGGCTCTCTGGCACGTAGCTGATCTTATCAGCCAACGCCTTAACGCGATCTAGCGGCAACTCGGCAGGATAAGCCTCGTCCCACTCGCGGTTAAGATAAGGTGTCCAGTCAACCGTGTGCAGCGTCATTGGACGCCACTCTTTAACTACGCAATCGCCTTTATCTAGCGCGTCGCGGTAGTCGTTGATCATCGCGGTCACATCATCTGCACCTAGGGTCTGCTCTTCGATCAGACGGTCGGCATAGATCTTACGTGGCGTTGGATGTTTCTTGATCTTGGCATACATCAGCGGCTGAGTTGCACTCGGCTCGTCGGCCTCGTTGTGGCCGTGACGACGGTAACAGACCAGATCGATCACTACGTCACGCTTAAACTCGTTACGATAGTCAACCGCCAGCTGAGCAACGAAGGCAACCGATTCTGGGTCGTCTGCGTTCACGTGGAAGATAGGCGCCTGTACCATCTTGGCGATATCGGTACAGTACTCGGTTGAACGGGTATCTTCAGTCAGGTTGGTAGTAAAGCCCACCTGGTTGTTGACCACAATACGGATACTGCCGCCCACCTTGAAGGCTCGGGTCTGAGACATGTTGAATGTCTCTTGTACTATGCCCTGACCTGCGATGGCGCTGTCACCATGAACAGTAATAGGCATCACCTGAAGACCCGTCTTACAACCGCGGCGGTCCAGACGTGCTCTTACCGAGCCCATGACCACAGGGTTAACGATCTCAAGGTGCGACGGGTTAAACGCCAGTGCCAGGTGCACGTTGCCGCCCGGTGTTTCGAAATCTGATGAGAAACCTTGGTGATACTTAACGTCACCCGAACCGTTGAGCTCATCGCTGTGCTTACCGGCGAACTCGTCGAAGAGTTCTGATGGCTTCTTACCTAAGATGTTAACCAGCAGGTTTAGACGACCACGGTGAGCCATGCCCACGACGATCTCTTTAGTACCCGCTTCACCGCCACGGTAGATGATTTCACGCATCATAGGGACGAGCGCGTCACCACCTTCCAGTGAGAAACGTTTTGCGCCGGGGAACTTGGCGCCGAGATATTTCTCCATACCTTCGGCGGCGTTCAGGCCCTCGAGGATACGTGTCTTGGTGTTTTTATCGTAATTCGCTCTACCTAATGACGGCTCCAAGCGTTGTTGGATCCAACGCTTCTCATCGGTATCTGTGATGTGCATGTATTCCGCGCCGATAGCAGCACAATAGGTTGCTTTCAGTGCTTTAACCAGATCACCCAGCTTCATGGTGTCGCCACCGTGAGCAAATGAACCAGTGTTGAATTCACGCTCCATATCTTCGCCGGTTAAGCCGTGGAAGGCCGGGTCCAATTCAGAGACGGTATCGCGCTTCCATAGCCCGAGGGGATCCAGATTCGCATTCTGGTGGCCGCGGAAACGGTAGGCGTTGATCAACTGAAGAACTTTAACCTGTTTGGCATCGACTTCTGGATCTGTCACACGAGCAGCGCTCTTGTGACGACCGTCTAGCGCCAAACTACGGAAATATTCACGTACTTTAGAGTGGGCAGCTTCGGGCACATCTGCTGTTGCACCGTTGGCATATGGGAGGTTATCAAACACCGCTCGCCAGTCTTCTGATACTGACTGAGGGTCCTCTTGATAGGCTTCATACATCTCTTCTACATAGGTCGAATTAGCCCCGTTTAAATGAGACGATTCGAGCCAGGCTTTCATGATGCCTTGGTGCATTTCTATTCCTTTCAAACTTTATACACGTGTTTTTAGCCAAAGTATTGAAAATGCAATCCAGTCAAATGTACTGCAATTGCAAAATATCTGCCGCCCCTAGAGTCCAGATTTCACGGCATGTGTAGTTCCATTACATAAAAGAGCCACTTCTCACATAGAAGAAGTGACTCTCAAAAGAGCTATATAATTATTAAAATCAGCTCAGTGTGTTGCATTTAGACAGCTCGCTTAAGCAGCATAGACTTGATGTGTCCAATTGCTTTAGTCGGGTTGAGTCCTTTAGGACAAACGTCAACACAGTTCATGATGCCATGGCAACGGAATACGCTGTAAGCATCGTCGAGCTCAGACAGACGCTCTTCGGTGGCGGTATCGCGGCTATCGATAAGGAAACGATAGGCATGCAACAGGCCGCTTGGACCGATGAACTTGTCTGGGTTCCACCAGAATGATGGACAAGCCGTTGAACAACACGCACACATGATACACTCATACAGACCGTCCAGGTGCGCACGCTCTTCTGGCGATTGCAGATGTTCACGGGCCGGTGTCTTGTCGTCGTTGATCAGGTAAGGCTTGATCTTCTCGTACTGCTTGTAGAACTGAGTCAGGTCAACAATCAGGTCACGAACCACAGGCATACCCGGTAGTGGACGTATCTCCAGCTTCTTACCCTTGAAGGTAGAAATTGGTGTGATACAGGCCAGACCGTTCTTACCGTTCATGTTTACGCCATCACTACCACAAACACCTTCACGGCATGAGCGACGGAACGCCAGCGTTGGGTCTTGTACCTTCAGCTGCATCAGGACATCCAGCACCATCATATCGGTACCGTCAGCCACTTCTAGCGTGTAATCCTTCATGTAAGGCTTAGTGTCTACTTCAGGATTATAGCGATAAATAGCAATCTTCAAATTCATCTTATCTTCCTTAGTAGGTACGCTTAATCGGCGGGAAGGCTTCACGAAGCTTAGGCTCCATGTTTACCGCACGCTTGGTCATCTGTTCGGTCTGAGGATCGAACAAGCTGTGACACAACCAGTTCTCATCATCACGCTCGAGGAAGTCTTCACGTGAATGCGCACCACGACTCTCTTGACGGAAGTTCGCCGCATAAGCAGTCGCAATTGCTGTCGCCATCAGGTTATCTAGCTCTAGACACTCGATACGCTGAGTGTTGAACTCTCTTGAGTTGTCAGACAGCTTGGCATTAGCCAGACGCTCACGAATCGCCTTAAGCTCTTCAAGACCTTCTGCCATTGCCTCGCCGGTACGGAATACGGAGAAGTTAAGCTGCATACAAAGCTGAAGATCTTTACGGATCTGCGCAGGATCTTCACCGTCTTTGTTGCTTTCCCAACGATTTAGACGCTCAAGAGACTTAGCAATCTCATCGGCGCTCGCTTCTTTAGGATCGGCAGTCTCATCCAGCGCCTTACCCAGGTGCTGACCCGCTGCGCGGCCAAAGACCACGAGGTCGAGTAGTGAGTTACCACCCAGGCGGTTCGCACCGTGTACCGATACACAGGCAATCTCACCCACGGCAAACAGACCAACGACATCGCTTTCGCTGCCATCTTCATTCTTACGGATCACCTGACCGCTCACCTTAGCAGGCAGACCACCCATCATGTAGTGACAGGTTGGCAGTACAGGGATTGGGCCATCGGCTGGATCGATATGCGCGAAGGTACGAGACAGTTCACAAACGCCTGGTAGGCGTGCTTCAAGCGTCTCTTTACCTAAGTGATCGAGTTTCAGTAGACAGTGAGGACCTAGTGGACCGTCGAGGCCACGACCTTCACGGATCTCAGTCATCATAGAACGTGCTACCACGTCACGAGAGGCCAGGTCTTTCGCGTTTGGCGCATAACGCTCCATGAAGCGCTCGCCGTCTTTGTTCAGCAGGTATCCGCCTTCACCACGACAACCTTCGGTTACCAGTACACCCGCGCCGGCGATACCGGTTGGGTGGAACTGCCACATCTCCATGTCTTGCATCTGCACGCCAGCGCGCATTGCCATGCCGACACCGTCACCTGTGTTGATGTGAGCGTTAGTAGTAGAGGCGTAGATACGACCCGCACCACCGGTAGCCAGAATGGTGGCCTTAGACTTGAAGTAAACGATTTCGCCGGTTTCGATTTCGATTGCAGTACAACCTACGATGGCACCGTCTTCGTTCTTCACCAGATCCAGTGCATACCACTCAGAGAAGACTTCAGTCTTATGCTTAACGTTCTGTTGGTATAGACAGTGCAACAGGGCGTGACCGGTACGGTCTGCCGCCGCAGCGGTACGTGCCGCCTGCTCGCCACCGAAGTTCTTCGATTGGCCGCCGAAAGGACGCTGATAGATCTTACCGTTATCGAAACGAGAGAATGGCAAACCCATGTGCTCAAGTTCGATAATGGCTTCTGGACCGGTTTGACACATAAATTCGATCGCGTCTTGATCACCGATGAAGTCGGAACCCTTAACGGTATCGTACATGTGCTGTTCCCAATGGTCTTCATGGGCGTTACCTAGGGCAACGGTAATACCACCCTGGGCAGAAACGGTATGAGAACGCGTTGGGAATACTTTAGATAACAGCGCGCAGCTCTTACCTTCTTTAGAAATCTGTAGTGCAGCTCGCATACCCGCGCCACCGGCGCCAATTACGACTGCATCAAACTCACGTACTGGAATACTCACTTAAACACCCCACACAATAACAATGCCAGCAGCCAGGTAAGAAAGCGCTGCTACGACGAAGACGAATTGGAGTACGCCACGGACGGCTACCGGCTTAACATAGTCGGTGAGCACCTGCCAGATACCGATCCAGGCGTGAACCAGGATGGCGACCAGGGCAAGAAGCGTAAACACTTTCATCGGCAAAGCACTGAACAAACCGTGCCATACGTCATAAGTGAGAGGCGCACTAGCGGCGATGAATCCTACTAAGAAAATGGTGTAACAAGTAAGGATCACGGCACTAGCACGAAGAAGAATAAAATCATGAACGCCACTGCGTCCAAGACTCGCTGCATTTGTTACCATACCCAAATCCCCGCAATGATTGACCATGCCGCTGCAATAACGAAGGCGGCTTTCGCTGAAGCGTTACCCGATTCCAACTCTTCCCAACGACCGGTATCCATGATCAGGTGGCGTACGCCAACAATCAGGTGATAACCAAGCGCGGTCAGAATTCCCCAGACAACAAACTTAACGATAAAGGTATCAAATAGAGATTGAATGCCTGCGAAACTCTCAGCAGATGCGAGTGACTCACTCAACAACCAGATAAGAATGCCGACGGCAAACAGCATGATGACACCGGAGACACGGTGTAGGATTGACGCAATCGCTGTTGCAGGAAAGCGAATGGTCTGCAGATCTAGATGGACAGGTCTTTGCTTTTTCACGTTCTGCTCACTCTGCTCCATTGAGCATTATTTTTGTTATTGAACCTCTTTCGAACGAAATTTGACCAGCAAGCAAACTTACCACCTCCTCTCGCCTCAAAAGGAAAGTTGAAACAAACAGTTAACTAATTCAAAAATCACTAAATAAGTATGTAAATAATGGTCTACGAATTGGTTTGTTTGTAGCTCTTTCGAGCCGAAGCAAGTATACGCCCCACAAATGTCAAATACAAACATCACATTATGCAAATTTTGTTTTTTTGGTAAAAAAAACTGCCAAGTTGCTGTATTGACGGGCACTTACGTCAAATTAAGACCATGGTCTAACGAATTTAAACACTTATTTAAATTGAAATGTGATCTAGATTCACTGTAAAGTATTGGCGTTTGACAAAGCCGCACTCACATAAGAATGAAGTAAGGAGAACGGGGTATGGCTGATAATATAGCCAAATTGGAACTACCAGGGAACGATTCGATTGACCTGCCTATTAAGAAAGGAACGGCGGGATTTGATGTTATCGACATCAGCAAACTCGGTAGCAAAGGTCATTTTACATTTGACCCAGGATTCCTAGCGACAGCATCCTGCGAATCAGCTATCACTTACATTGATGGCGCCCAAGGTATACTTTTACACCGTGGTTACGCGATCGACGAACTTGCCGTCGACTCAGACTATTTAGATCTTTGTTATCTACTGCTTTACGGTGAGTTACCTAACAAGGCTCAATACGACAAATTTGTTTACACGGTTAAGACCCACACTATGGTTAACGAGCAACTCGCTTCGTTCTTCCGTGGTTTCCGCCGTGACGCACACCCGATGGCCATGCTATGTGGCGTAACCGGTGCACTGTCTGCATTCTACCAAGACTCTCTCGATGTCAACGACGAACACCACCGCGAAATTGCCGCGTTCCGTTTAGTCTCTAAGATGCCGACTATCGCCGCTATGTGTTACAAGTATTCAATTGGTCAGCCTTTTGTTTACCCACGTAACGACCTAAGCTATGCGGGCAACTTCCTAAGCATGATGTTTGCCGTTCCTTGTGAAGAGTACAAGGTTAACCCAATCATCGAACGCGCTATGGACCGTATCTTTATCCTGCACGCAGACCATGAGCAAAACGCCTCTACCTCTACCGTGCGTCTAGCCGGTTCATCGGGTGCTAACCCATTTGCATGTATCGCAGCGGGTATCGCCTCACTTTGGGGTCCTGCACACGGCGGCGCGAACGAAGCGTGTCTGAACATGCTAGAAGAGATCGGCACCGTCGATCGCATTCCTGAGTTCATCGCTCGTGCGAAAGACAAAGAAGATCCATTCCGTCTGATGGGCTTCGGTCACCGCGTTTACAAGAACTTCGACCCTCGCGCCAAGGTTATGCGCGAAACCTGTCACGAAGTCCTTGCCGAGCTTAAGGTCGATGATCCGCTGCTCGACGTGGCGATGGAACTTGAGCGTATCGCACTGGAAGATGAGTACTTCGTATCGAAGAAACTCTATCCAAACGTCGATTTCTACTCAGGCATCATCATGAAGGCTATCGGCATTCCAACCAGCATGTTCACCGTACTGTTCGCCCTAGCGCGCACCGTGGGTTGGATTGCTCACTGGAAAGAGATGTTGGACCAGCCTGGTCACAAGATCAGCCGTCCACGCCAGCTCTATACAGGCTCACCAGAACGCGACTTCGTCAAACTGGACAAGCGTTAATCGCAGCCTGATTTTAAAAAGCACCCTATGGGTGCTTTTTTTATGCCTCTCTTCTAATAGCTTTGCTTTAATCACTCTTCTTTAAGAGCTCTCCTTTAATAGCTCTTTTGGTCGCTATCTTTTAATGCCTCAGTTTTAGGCAAGGCGTTATGCCTGAGCTTTTACGTGAGCCTTTTACATGCGCCTTTTACACGCACCTTTTACATGAGTAGCTATAGACGAGCTTTTATATCTGGATGTTGGTATCTGAGCCTTCACCACAGTGGGTTCAAGATTTAAAGCGATTGATTCCCTTTACCTGCCACTTCGCTCCTCTATTTAGCCCTTCCCTTTCTGCCCATCCCGCTCAGTCCTGCTCTCTCAGTCCTTTTCCTCTCAGCTTTTCACTTCTAAGCCCTTTTCCATTAACTAATCAGCCTACATCCGGGTAAGTTAAGCTGCCCCCATGCAGTAGAGATACATTTTGTATCAAATCCAATTTGCACTGACCTTGGCAATGGGTCTTAACTGTTAATTAGTCAAAAGCATCACATGTTAAACATTTTCGCTACAAACCAGTTAACAAACTCACCACGCACTAACTGGTTTTAGCGTAAGCCATTGATAAACAACCACTTAACATTTTGGCACACCTTGTGCTTACTAAGGCTAATTGGATAAATAACATAGGTATCTTCACATGGAATCTTTTTCAAAGTTTAAGTTGGCACTTCCCCTACTATTTGTTGCCGTACTCAGTGCATGTGGTAATGAGGAAACAAAGAAAGAAGAAGAAAAGTACGCCGTTCCCGTCGAAACCACGACAGTCATACAAGGTGATGTCTCCTCTTTTTATAGCACTACCGCAACTCTGGAAGCTCCTCAGGAAGCCGACGTTGTTAGCCGCATCGCCGGTCTTATCGAATCCATTAAGGTCGAAGAAGGGGATCGCGTCTCCAAGGGGCAATTGCTAGCAGTCATAGATGCTAAGCGCCAGCGCTACGATCTGGCCCGCTCACAGGCCGAAGTGGAAATCATCGAGCAAGAGCTCAACCGTTTGAAGAAGATGAGCAATAAAGAGTTCATCAGCGCCGATTCCATGGCCAAACTCGAATACAACCTACAAGCCGCCATCGCCAAACGCGACTTAGCCGCCCTGCAGGTACAAGAAAGCATGGTTCGCTCCCCTATCGACGGTGTAGTTGCCAAGCGTTACGTGAAGGCCGGTAACATGGCCAAAGAATTTGAGCAGCTTTTCTATGTGGTCAATCAAGATGAACTGTACGGCATAGTGCACTTGCCAGAGGCTCAACTGCAGAGCCTGCGTCTAGGCCAGGAAGCCGAGTTGTATGCCAACAAGCACACCAAGGATACCATTCATGCCAAAGTGCTGCGTATCAGCCCCATCGTCGATCCCCAGAGTGGTACCTTTAAGGTCACCCTTTCGGTGCCTAACCAGAATGCCCAGCTTAAGGCTGGTATGTTTACCCGGGTTGAACTGAGATACGATACCCACAGCAATGTGATAACCGTTCCCTATAACGCCGTGGTCAATCAGGACAATCAGTACGCCCTGTATGTGATCCAAGGTGACAATGCCCTGCGCCGCGAAGTGGCTCTTGGCTATCGCGAGGCCGATACCGTAGAGGTGGTCTCAGGGCTAGAACCCGGCGAACAAATAGTGATCCGCGGACAACAAAACCTGAAAGATCAATCCTTAGTCGAAGTGATCAGCCAACTAGACGTTGCTCGCGCACAACAATAACGGGAACTTAACTTATGTCGATAATTAATACTTCCGTTAAACGGCCGGTATCCGTGTGGATGTTTATGCTGGCGGTGATCCTCTTTGGCATGGTGGGTTTCTCTCGCCTGGCGGTGAAACTCCTGCCGGATCTCAGCTACCCTACCATCACCATACGTACCCAATATGAAGGCGCCGCGCCGGTTGAGGTGGAGCAGCTTGTCTCTAAGCCCATCGAAGAAGCCGCCGGTATCGTTAAGGGGCTGCGTAAGATAAGCTCCATCTCCCGCTCTGGCATGTCAGATGTAGTGCTCGAATTTGAATGGGGCACAGACATGGACATGGCAAGCCTGGAGGTGAGAGAAAAGCTAGACACCATAGAGCTGCCCCTGGATGTGAAGAAGCCTCTGTTGCTGCGCTTTAACCCTAACTTAGATCCTATCGTGCGTCTAGCCCTCTCCCTGCCAGACGCCGATGCTCAGTCGCTCAAGCAGATGCGTACCTTTGCCGAGGAGGAGCTTAAGCGTCAGCTGGAATCCCTTAGCGGCGTCGCTGCCGTCAGGCTCTCCGGTGGTCTCGAACAAGAGGTGCATATTCAGCTCAATCAGGAGAAGTTGACTCAGCTTAACCTGAACGCCGATAAGATCCGCGAGCGTATCGCCGCCGAAAACATCAACCTCTCTGCCGGTAAGGTGGTACAGGGCGAGAAAGAGTATCTGGTGCGTACCCTCAACCAGTTCAACTCCCTGGATGAACTGGGTCAGATCATCGTCTATCGCGACAACCAGACCCTGGTGCGTCTGTTCGAGGTGGCCGACATCATCGACAGCCATAAGGAACGCAACGACATCACCCGGATCGGCTCTGCCGAGTCGATCGAACTGGCCATCTATAAGGAAGGCGATGCCAACACGGTTGCCGTGGCCCGTAAAGTCACCGCTAAACTTAACGACCTCAAGAAGCTAAACGAGAAGGCTGAGCTTAAAGTTATCTACGATCAATCCGAGTTTATCGAGAGTGCGGTTAGCGAGGTCACCTCGGCGGCGCTGATCGGTAGCTTACTCTCCATGCTGGTGATCTACCTGTTCCTCAGAGACATAGTGCCTACCCTGATCATCTCCATCTCGATTCCGTTTTCGGTGATCGCCACCTTCAACATGATGTATTTTGCCGACATCAGCCTCAACATCATGTCGCTGGGCGGTATCGCCCTGGCGGTGGGCCTCCTGGTGGACAATGCCATCGTGGTGCTGGAAAACATCGACCGCTGTCGCAAGCTGGGGATGAATAAGCTCGACGCCGCCGTGACGGGTACCAAAGAGGTGGCCGGCGCTATCTTCGCCTCCACCATGACCACCCTGGCGGTATTCGTGCCGCTGGTGTTTGTCGACGGTGTTGCCGGCGCGCTTTTCTCGGATCAGGCGCTGACAGTCACCTTCGCCCTACTGGCCTCCCTGCTGGTCGCCCTGACCACCATCCCTATGTTGGCATCGCGTGAAGGCTTCAAGGCCCTGCCACACCTGGTGCAGAAACGTGAGAAGCCTGTGCTCGACACTAAGCTGGCCAAGGTGAAGCATTATGGCGCCACCGTGTGCTCCTTCCCCTTCGTGCTGCTGTTTAGTTATCTGCCGTCACTGCTACTGACCCTGGCATTGATGCTGAGCCGCGCCTTTTCATGGCTTGCAGGCCTGATCATGCGCCCCATCAGCCTTGCATTTAACTGGTTCTATCACCTGTTAGAAAGGGTTTATCACAAGCTGCTGCGCCAGGCGCTTAAGTTTACCTGGGTGACACTGGCCATCGCCCTCACCCTCACCTTAGGCACCATGAGCCTGATCCCAAGACTCGGCATGGAGCTGATCCCGCCGATGAACCAGGGCGAGTTCTATGTAGAAGTCCTGCTGCCACCGGGCACAGAAGTCAGTGAGACAGACAGGGTGTTACAGAAGCTGGCCTTGTCTATCAAAGACAGGGAAGATGTAAAACATGCCTACAGCCAAGCCGGTAGCGGCGGTCTGATGACCTCAGACACCTCGCGCGGCGGCGAAAACTGGGGCCGTCTGCAAGTGGTGCTGGCCGATCATCAGGCCTTCGATGCAGTCACCCATGTGCTGCGCACCACAGCCATGCGTATCCCTGAGCTAGAGGCCAAGATCCAACATCCAGAGCTGTTTAGCTTCAAGACCCCGCTTGAGATAGAAGTGATAGGCTATGACTTAACTCAGCTCAAGCAGACCGCCGATAATCTTATCAGCGCGCTGTCTGACTCAGATCGCTTTGCCGACCTCAACACCAGTCTGCGTGACGGTCAGCCAGAGCTGAGCATCCGCTTCGACCACGCTCGCCTTGCCGCTTTGGGTATGGACGCACCAACCGTGGCGAATCGTATCGCCCAGCGCATCGGCGGCACAGTGGCCAGCCAATATACGGTTCGTGACAGAAAGATCGACATCTTGGTTCGCAGCGAACTCGAGGAGCGCGATCAGATAAGCGACATCGATTCGATGATCATCAACCCTAACAGTAATCAGCCAATCCCGCTGAGCGCCGTTGCCGATGTCTCCTTGAATCTGGGCCCTTCTGCCATCAACCGTATCAGCCAGCAGCGCGTTGCCATCGTCTCGGCCAACCTCGCCTATGGTGATCTCAACGATGCCGTGATCGAGGCGAGAAGCATCATAGATCAGCAAAATCTACCTAGCTCGATTCAGGTGCGCTTCGGCGGCCAGAACGAAGAGATGGAACACTCCTTCCAGTCGCTTCAGATCGCCCTGGTATTGGCCGTCTTCCTGGTATATCTGGTGATGGCCAGCCAGTTCGAGTCGCTGGTACACCCACTGCTTATTCTGATCGCCGTGCCCATGGCAGTGGGTGGTAGCATCTTCGGTCTGTTCATCACCCAGACGCACCTGAGCGTGGTAGTGTTCATCGGCCTCATCATGCTGGCGGGTATCGTAGTGAACAACGCCATCGTCCTGGTGGATCGTATCAACCAGCTGCGTGAGCAGGGTATGGCTAAACTGACGGCCATCGAAGAAGCCGCCAAGTCTCGCCTGCGCCCCATCGTCATGACCACCATGACCACGGCACTGGGTCTGGCGCCTATGGCACTGGGTTTAGGCGATGGCAGCGAGGTACGTGCGCCCATGGCGATCACAGTGATCTTCGGCTTGTCACTTGCAACACTACTGACGCTTGTGGTGATCCCTGCGCTCTACGCCCTGTTCGATCGCAAAGCGTTTGACGCACCAGCCGAAGTCGTCCAAGAGGGAGAATCAGTATGAATATCACTCGATTAGCCCTAACGAGACCCGTTACCACCAGCATGTTCTTCGTGGCCATACTCCTCTTTGGTTTGGCCTCGAGCCGCCTGCTGCCGCTGGAGATGTTTCCCGGCATAGAGATGCCCCAGGTGATGATTGAAGTCCCCTACAAGGGCTCAACCCCTGCCGAAGTGGAGCGTGAGATCACTAACGTATTGGAAGAGTCTCTCGCCACCATGGGCGGGGTTGAGGAGCTGAGATCGCGCTCATCGCAAAATGGCGCCGAGATCGAACTCAGGATGAAATGGGGCGAGAATGTCTCCACCAAGAGCCTGGAAGCCAGGGAAAAGGTGGATGCGGTGCGCCACCTCTTACCTAAGGATGTGGAGCGGGTCTTTATCCGCCAGTTCTCCACCGCCGACATGCCGGTGCTAACCATACGTATCTCGAGCGAGCGTGAGCTGTCAGGCGCCTTCGATCTGCTGGACAAGCAGCTGAAGAAGCCACTGGAGCGTGTCGAAGGCGTATCTCAGGTGAGCCTCTACGGCGTCGAGCAGAAGCAGATCGAGATCCGAATCGATGCTGACAAGCTCAGCGCCACCGGCATCAACAGCACCATGTTGCAACAACGACTGGGGCAAGAGAACTTTATCGTCAGCGCTGGGACTCTCAGGGCGAACACCCGGGTGTATCAGGTGTCGCCAAAGGGTGAGTTTCGCGATCTCGACGATATCGCCGCCCTGGTACTGATCCCGGGCGTCACCCTAGGCGATGTGGCCAGCATTCGCTACGCACTGCCCGAGCGCCTCGATGGTCGTCATCTGGATCAGAAATATGCGGTCGGTCTCGATGTGTTCAAAGAATCCGGCGCCAACCTGGTAGACGTATCTGAGCGCGTACTCAAGGTGATTGAGGCGGCCAAACAGGACCAGCAGTTCAACGGTATCAAGCTGTTTATCATGGAAGATCAGGCCTACGGGGTGAAATCCTCCCTGTCTGATCTACTTGCCGCCGGCCTGATAGGCGCCCTGCTCTCGTTCGCCGTGCTCTATCTCTTCCTGCGCAATCTGAAGATGACACTGGTGGTGGTCTCCTCTGTGCCTATCTCTCTATGTATGACGCTGGCAGGCATGTATTTCTTGGGCTATAGCCTGAATATCCTCTCCATGATGGGACTATTACTGGCGGTCGGCATGCTGATCGACAACGCCGTGGTGGTCAGTGAGAGCGTGCTGCAAGAGAAGCAGCATCAAGGCACGGCAACCACCTCCCAGGCGGTGCTCACTGGGGTCAACAAGGTTGCCTTGGCGGTGCTGGCCGGCACCCTGACCACAGCCATTGTGTTCCTGCCAAATATATTCGGCGTCAAGGTAGAGCTGACCATCTTCCTGGAGCATGTGGCCATCGCCATCTGTATCTCGCTGGCGGCCTCGCTCTTGGTCGCTAAGACTTTGATCCCATTGATGTTAACTAAGCTGCATTTCGAGATTGAGACCAATCCTAAGCAGAGCAAGCTCGAGTCTTTCTACGAGCGTAGCCTGGCGTGGATCTTACACAGACCCAAGCGTTCAGGGCTGATTGCCGTGGTGATCCTTGCTTCGACAGCACTACCGCTGAGCATGGTGCAGCAAGATCAAAACGACGGAGAAGGCAACAATCGCCTCTACATCAACTACCAGGTAGAGGGGCGCCACAGCCTGGATGTCACCGAGGCGATGATCAACCGCATGGAAGATTACCTCTACGCCAATAAAGAAGCCTTCTATATCGACTCTGTCTACAGCTACTTCTCAGCCGACAGAGGTCAATCTACCCTGCTGCTACAGGAAGACGCCGACATAGATATCAAGGCACTAAAGCGCAAAATACGTGAAGGCTTCCCTAAGTTCTCCATCGCCAAGCCGCAATTTGGCTGGGGTAACGACAACAACGGCATTCGCGTCACCCTCACGGGACGCTCCACCAGCGAACTGATCACCATCAGTGAACAGGTGGTGCCTATGCTGGCCAAGATAGACGGGCTCATCGATGTGCGCTCAGAGCTTAACAGCACACAGCAAGAGGTGATCATCGAGCTCGACCGCACCATGGCAGCAAGACTCGATCTAAGCCTGAGCGAGCTTGCCCGCAGCGTATCCATGGCACTTCGTGGTTCGCCGCTGCGCTCATTCAGGCACGACCCAAGCGGTGAGCTGCGTATCGAGCTGGCTTACGACAAACAGTGGCGCGAATCGCTCGAAAGGCTAAAAGAGCTGCCTATCGTCCGACAGGGTAACCGCGTCTACACCTTGCAGAGCCTGGCCGAGATCTCGATTCGTCCGCGATTCGATACTATCCGCCACTATGATCGTCAAACCGCGCTCTCAATCGGTGCCAACCTGGATGAGATGACCACGGAAGAGGCCCAAAAGGCCATCAAACAAGTGATGGATGCGGTGCAATTTCCGGCGGGCTATGGCTACTCGCTGCGAGGCGGTTTCCAGCGTCAGGATGAAGATCAGGCCATCATGGCGACCAATATGATCTTGGCCATCGCCATGATCTATATCGTCATGGCCGCCCTGTTCGAATCGCTACTGCTGCCGACGGCTATTATCACCTCGATCCTCTTCTCCATCACAGGGGTGTTCTGGGCGCTACTGCTGACGGGCACCAGCATGTCCATCATGGCCATGATTGGGATATTGATCTTGATGGGGATTGTGGTGAATAACGGCATAGTACTGGTGGATCAGATCAACCAAAAGACGCCAGAGCTGGACCGTCTATCTGCCACCATCAAATCTGTGTGTATCACCCGTCTGCGCCCGGTACTCATGACAGTGGGCACCACGGTACTAGGCCTGATACCACTTGCCATGGGTGACACCCAGATTGGTGGCGGCGGCCCCCCATATTCACCCATGGCGATCGCCATCATCGGCGGCTTGAGCTTCTCGACGCTTACCAGCCTCTATCTGGTACCGCTCTGCTATCAAGCCTTGTATCGCATGCGCCATCAGGCAGCTATCAAGCTGGGTAACGCCGACAGGTTCACCCGCCGCATCATGCCCTGGGCTCACTAAGGCCGATAGGAAAGGTGCATAAATAAGACAAACTAAAAAAGGCTGCTTCTTGCAGCCTTTTTATTATGCAACTATATAAATTAATTCGATAAGAGAGAAAAAGGTCTTCCAATGAACAACATCTTACGCTTTGCGCTGATAAGCCTGCTCATCGGCAGTTATGGCATCAGCATCAATAGCTTGGCCGACGAAGATAAGTTTGCCAAGGTCGAAATAGCGGCCACCAAACTTTCAGAACATGTTTATATGCTAACCGGCGCCGGCGGCAACATAGGCGTATCGGCGGGAGAAGATGGCCTGCTGATCATCGACGATCAGTTTGCCCCACTGGCGGACAAGATTAGCGCGGCGCTGGCCGACATCCAGGCGGGCAAGCCTAAATATATCGTCAACACCCACTACCATGGCGATCATACCGGCGGCAACGGTTTCTTTGGCCAAACCGGCACCATCTTCGCCCATGACAATGTGCTCAAACGCTTGGCCAGTAATCAAGACTTCACTAAACAGGCCTTGCCCAGCATCACCTATGACCAGGGGATCAATATCCACTTCAATGGCGACACGCTCTCACTCGTGCACCTGGGCGCAGGCCATACAGATGGTGATAGCGTGATCTTCTGGCGTGATGCTCCTGTGGTGCATATGGGCGATCTCTTCTTTAAAGACAGATTTCCCTATATCGATCTTAAAGGAGGTGGCTCGGTGCTTGGCTATCGCGACAGCGTCGCCACCATCTTGGCCAAGGTCGATGACAATACCAAAATCATTCCGGGACACGGCGAACTGGCCAACAAGCAAGATCTGGTCAAGTTCAAGCAGATGTTAGACACCTCTATCGACTGGATGAACACCCAGCTCAAATCGGGCAAGTCGCTCGATGCCATCAAGCAGCAAGGCTTACCGGACGACTTACAGGGCTGGGGATGGAAGTTTATCTCTCAAGAGACCTGGATAGAAACCCTCTATAACGGCCTTAAGAGTCAATAATCATCCCAAATATCAATGCGATTAACAGAGAACGAGTAGCAGCGATAAGGCTATCTAAAAGTATATTGACCTATAGATGAATAAGGCGCGGTTTAAGGACTGCGCCTTTTCCTTCCTAAGCCGTCTTCACCTACTGACCATTTTCAATCTTACTTTCACTTATCGCTAAGACGATTGCTCAGCAAAATCCCCCATCAAAACAGAGATAAACTCAAACCAAGCGGAAACACATTTTTGCCAAAAAAGCACCTTAAAACAGGCACACAGGAGAGCTATGACTAAACAGGCCAAAACACAGCTTAGCAATATAGGTAAAACCCAGGCACAACGGGCGATTGCAGTGATAATGACCACACATAAAAAGAATCACAATTAGATACACTATCAACTTGCGTTAATAGCAAGCTTTCCTAAAATTTAAGCATCCTGTCTAGCAAATGCATTGGCTGTCTTGGGGCCCCGGCTAAGGATCAAGTGTGAGTAACCGTAAGAGGAACTTAACTCACAAGGAACGTAACATATTGGTATTAAACCTCACGGATGAAGCGTGTCTTACAGATGAACATACCGATACTACACAATGGCATTTCAATCATGCAGGCACCCTTAGTGCGGCCTACAAAGTTTTAGAGAGTGCTCCCTGCCAGATCGCCATCGCCATCATAGATCTCCCCCACCAGCAGGTAGTACTACGCGCCATCGAGCTACTGTCCGCGCGTCAACCCGGCCTACTCTGGCTGGCTATCTCCTTAGACAGCCCTAAAAACCTGGGTAACCTTTGCTTCTGCTTTACAGACTATTTCCTGGATTTTCATCACCTTCCCATTGATTGGCAGCGCCTCGATCACACCTTAGGGCACCTCTGTGGCATGGCCCAATTAAATCAGCAATGGAGTAAGGAGAAAACCACGCATCAACCAAGGTCCTTCTTCTTTGGTGAATCAAGCGTGATGCAGACCCTGCGCGATAATCTCTATAAGATCGCCAAGTCAGATGAAACCGTACTGATAGGCGGCGAAACCGGCACGGGTAAGGGTCTGTGCGCCAACTTGATCCATTCTCTATCGTCTCGCAAAAATGGCCCCTTTATCACGGTGAATTGCGGCGCCCTGCCCCCAACCCTCATTCATTCAGAGTTATTCGGCCATGAGAAAGGCGCCTTCACCGGCGCTGACAGGCAATACATAGGTCGCATCGAGCGAGCTAACAAGGGCACCCTGTTTTTAGATGAGATAGGCGATCTGTCACTCGAGTTACAGATCAATCTGCTGCAGTTTCTTGAAGAGCATTATATCGAACGTATCGGCGGCCAGAAGTCCACCGAGGTGGATTGTCGCATCATCTTCGCCACCCATGTCAATTTGGAAAACGCCGTCGAAGAGGGAAAATTCAGGGAAGATCTATTCTATCGAATCAATATCATACAAATAGAGCTACCCAGCTTAAGAGAACATAAGCAAGATATCCCTCTCTTGGCTCAAGATTACTTAACCAAACTCGCTCCACCCAATCGTCAATTTCAGTTTCACCAGGACGCGTTACATGCCATGACCAACTACCAGTGGCCTGGCAATGTGCGCGAACTTAAAAACCGCATTCAACGCGCCATCATCATGACCGAGAGCGACATCATCACCGAAGCCGACCTCGGCATTAAATTCGCTTGTTCGGCAAACGATGATCCCGATGTGGTCGATCTGGCGCAGCACAGAACCGAAATTGATACCGAACTTCTATTGGCCGCCATTAAGCGCAATAACCACAATATCTCGGCGGCGGCCCGTGAACTCAACATCTCACGAACGACTTTCTATCGCCTCATCAAGAAGTGCAAGATAACGCTATAGATAAGGTCAGTGGCACCAAACGAGGATCGACTTATGCCATCTACTCATTCGACAGTCATAGTCTGCCTATCTTTGCTGTTTTTTACTGCTGCCTGTCAGCAAAAAAATGACGACAAGTTAGAGAAGGAGCTCGCCTACCTGAAACAGGAGATGGGCCAATTAAAACAGCAAGTGGCCATTATGGGCAGCCAGGTGAAAGAGATACACACCATTGCCATGAAGAGTCAGGAACCGCAGCATAGAAGCCTACCAACGCAAATAAATCCGGGCGAAGATGGTAAGCTCCCGGCCTTAGGCGAGGCGACGGCGCAGGTCGCCATCATAGAGTTTTCCGATTATCAATGTCCCTACTGCAAACGATACATGGACAACACCTTCACCAAGATCAAGAGCAACTACATAGACACCGGTAAGGTGAAGTATATCGCCAGAGACTTCCCCTTAGGTTTTCACCCTAAGGCTAAAGGCGCTGCCATAGCCGCCAACTGTAGCCTGCAACAGGACGCTTATTGGCCCATGCGTGACGCCCTGTTTAAAAATATGAGGCAACTAGGGGACAAACTCTACCAAGATACCGCCACCCAGCTCTCGCTAGACATGACAAAATTCGCTGCCTGCCTGGAAGATCAAGCCATCATGAGCAAGATAGAGCAGGATATCGGCTATGGCTCATCGATAGGCGTTCGTGGTACGCCAAGCTTCCTCATAGGTAAACTGGAAAACAATCGACTCATAGAGCCCAAGCTAGTGGTTGGTGCACAAAGCTATGACACTTTCAAAGCGGTGATCGACGCCTTAGAAAAACCGACCCAGACCAATTAACGGAACTTACTCGACTAACTCAACTAACTTAACTCTTAATTAACTTAACTAACTCAAATCTGGCGCCGCAACGCCCTTTATAAAGGCATTTATCTAGTATCACTTGGCGGCGCTTTACTTTCCTCACCCAGTACCATTTTTTCAAAAGCACCATAAGCTTGGCCAATCATTAAAATCTCATCTTTAGCAAGCGTCATGTCCAGGTTTCATTTGGACAACGCACAGTGTTACACATATGTAACACCCCAGCTAATCCAATCGCCCCAAAATCAAAGTAATCCACTATTTATCAAAAGCTTATCTTTCTGGCCCAATGCTTGCTCTTATTAGGCCATCGATTTGGACGCTGCACCATGAGGCACTGTTTTATTCGCCATCAATGCAGCCACTAAAAGCGGCATACGCCGAAATAGTAGTAATAACCTAGCAACAACGAATAGGCACTTTGTCGAAATTGAGCCCAATTTCACCGACATAAAGTGATGAACTAACAAGACGTTTTATCCATATTAACTGGTTAATAAAGGTCAATATTATGAAACGATTTAAATGCAACCGGCTTGTCAGGGCGTTGGGCATCGTCCTCATAAGCGGCGCCAGCCTCTATGGCGCTACCATCACGACCGCAAACGCCTCCTTCTTCCCACAAAAGATGGATCAGGCCTGTATGGCTGAGCAAGCGGGCTTTAACCTAAACTGTACCGCTAATGACGTTCGCGTCAGTAAAGTGGACAACATTCGAGATCCAAACGACCCTAATGCCAAGGTCGAATGTAATCTGGGTGACGAAGTCACCTTCATCGCCGATGTGACCATTACCACCACGGCAAACGAACGTTACGACTACTCTGTCTACCTACCCGAAGGTAACTGGAGTGCTCAAGACGCTAACCCCAACAATGAATGTTCAATCTTACTCGGTCGAACAGATGGTCCAGGGGTGGATCTGGAGGAAGGCCTAGATGCCTGTGCCGATATCAGTAAGGCAGCAGGTTACAACCCAACCCACGTATATGCCGATGAAGAGATCACTCTCTTCTGTCGTGACGATGATAATTCCGGCAAGGCAGAGTTTAACTACTGTATGGCCTGGCATAACAAGACTGGCGAAGACTGTAGCGAAGATGATCCTGCAGCGCCCGGTACCCCATCTAAGTGTCGTTGTGACTCATTCGACATAGATGTATTTATTAAACCTAATGCACCAACCATTACTAAAGAGCTTATAGGAACCGACACCCACACCGAACCGGGTGGCGCCTATACCTTTAAACTCAGCTTCGATAACCCTAACGCCTATACTTCACTCTTTATTACCGATCTATACGATAAAGTCGACGAAGGCGCCGATGGTAGTTATGAAACCATGCTGGATCTTTGGAATGGTGTCGGTGCAGCAGGTGCAGCTGATGGTGTATACCTCACCGCCAGCAACTGTAGTCAACCTGCCAACGGCGGCGAGATAGTACCTAGCGGCTCCTACAGCTGTCAGTTCACTGTCACTATCGTCGACAGAGATCTGCCTGACGACCAGAGTCCTGAACTGTATAACGACATCATCAAGCTAGCGTTGATAGATAAGAACGACGATCCCGTTGTGGATGGTGGCAGCTGCGCAGCCATAGGCGGCGTCGATGGCGATCACTGTTCTAACGTGCTTCAGGTGAACGTGACTAACCTACCACCTAGCATCACAGTCGATAAATCTGCAGTTCCTGATCAAGTCCCTGAATCAGGCGCTTGGGTAACCTACACAGTTAGAGTCGACAATACTGCTGCAGACTATGACTCACCGCTAACCCTGACCTATCTGAACGACGACAAGTTTGGCGATCTTAATGGTCAAGGTACTTGTGCGACCGGTGGAACCATTGCCTTCGGTGGCTACTATGAATGTAGTTTCGATAAATTCATCAGTGGCACAGGCGCAGGTTCTCATACCAACACCGCAACCGCCAAAGCGGTCGACGATGAAAATACTGAAGCCATGAATGCCGATTCGGCCACCGTGATCATCAATGATATTCCATCTATGATCACTCTGGAAAAAACTGCTAATCCAACCTCTGTGCTGGAAACCGGTGATAATCCAGATATCTACCGCGACGTCGACTTTACCTTCTGGTTCAGCGTTGACGATAAGGTAGGCGGTCAAAATACCGTTGACTCAGTGACCTTTGCCACACTAACAGATGACATATTTGGTGTTCTGACAGGCGACTGTATGGTCGATATGAAGAACGGAGCCCCAATTGCAGATACACCACTAGCTGGATTCGTGCTTCTACCTGGTGAAAACGCCAGCTGTACTATCACGCTGCAAATTCAAGGCTACCGCACCGATGTCCACACCAACGTGGCCACCATAGATGGTACCGACGAAGATGGCCAAGCTGTGTCTGATTCCGATGATGCCACAGTGACCTTTACACCGGCCGCTCCTGCTGTGGATATGGACTTTGCTGCAACCATGTTAGTCGTCCTAGGCATGCATAATGCTGACGTGAACAACGCCAATCTGACTAAGCTTACTATAGGCATATTAGATGTCTTCGCCGAACCAGATACAGCAGGCTTCAAGATTATCAACGGAGGAGGTATGTACAATGGTACCTCATACGGTGCTTGTGGCTTTAATCACCTCTTCGGCTACACAGGTTCAGGCACTGAGGACTATGAATGTGCCTTTACAATAGAACTCAAACCAGGACTTGAAAATACAGATCCTATCGCCTTCTTAGAAGACATAGTGGTTGAACTGACAAATAGCCAGAATGACAAGTCTACCGCCGATGTCAGCATCCAGGTAGGTGCAATTGAGTAATAGCGTGAGAAATACTTAACGGTAATACCTCCGCACAAAAAAAGCCAAGGGCGATGCCCTTGGCTTTCTATTATTGATATAGCTTACTTCTTACCGTTACCTTTGCCGCCAGTACCGCCACCGGTATTGCCACCAGTGCTGTCGCTGCTCTGACCTATGGTCACTGTCGCCGTCGCAGTTAGCTCACCGTCGCTAATGGTATAGCTAAAGCTATCGCTACCCTTGAAACGCTTACCCGGTGTATATTTCACGCTACCATCGGCCAGCAAGGTTACGCTACCTTTGCTACCTTGAGTCACACTGACCACAGTTAAGGTATCACCTTCAGGGTCACTGTCATTGCTCAGCACCGCGATGATGACTGATGAACCGCTAGATACCGATGCACTGTCGTTTACCGCAACCGGTGCTGTATTCGCTTGCTGAGCCACCTTGTACTGTGCCTGTGCGCTTGCTTGATATTGATTGTCGCTCTTGTCTGCCACGCTAAAGCCCAGACCATAGGCACCTGCGGTCGCAGACTGCGCAGAGCTAACACTCACCACGACACTCGTACTTTGACCACTGGCTAGGCTAACGGTCGCCCCGTTGGCGTTCCAGCCCTGAGGTACAGTTGCGCTGATCACAAACACGGCATCGGCACAGCTGTCAGCATTCTGGTTTGTCACTGTCACTGTATAAGGTACCAGGCTACCCGCATCATACTCGCCTGCGCCACCACTCACGCTGACATTTGGTTGAACCAGAGTACATTGCTTGGCAGGATCAAGAACCGTATAGCTGGCATTCGCACTGCTTTGTAGTCCCGCATTTTGACCATTGCTAGCAATCAGGTTGAAATCAAATTGTCCATCGGCTGCGCTTAGGCTAGAAGTCACCGTTAGGCTGACGTTCTGGCTTTGGCCAGGAGCAAGATTTACCTTAGTCGCAGTTGCCGACCAACCCGCAGGCACATTGGCTGCCAAATTGAAGTCGCTCGCATCGCAGCTATCACTGTCTAGGTTAGTCACTGTGCCTTGGTAAACCACGCCTGTACCAGGTGCAACCTCACCGCTGTTGTTGTTGGTCAGTACGAACTGAGGCGCTGCTAACACACACTGTGCAACTGGAGCCTGAACAACATAGCTAACCAGTCCGGTAGCCACTAGATTGCTATCTTGTGCATTGTACGCGGTGACATCTAGGTCATAGAAACCGTCGTTGGCATCGCCGCTCGAAACGACACTAAAGCTCACATTAGCTGTGGCGCCGGGTGCCAGGGTTAGGCTTGCACTGCTGGCACTCCAATTAGCGGGTACCTGAACGTTAACACTAAACTGAGAATCACCGCACTCTAAGCTATCATTGTTGGTTACAGTTGCGCTGTAAGTAACGGATGTACCTGGTGCAACCCAATCACTGTTTTGAGAAAGCGCAAGTGTAGGATTAGCCTGTACACATGTGCCACCTGAATAGGCCACGGTAACGTCAACGCCAGCGTTATCTACCGACTCAGTGGTAATAGTTACACCAGCAGTGTCATCGCTATAGCTATAACCTGCCTGAAGCGCCGCATCATCCAGGTCATAGAGTGAACTCTTTGGTGTCATATCCAGTAGCTGGCTGCTTTCGATATCTTGTGCACTGCTATTTAGGTGTACCAACACGCCTTCAGTAACCGCTTTACCAGCCATAAAGCTGTCAAAACCTTGCGCTTGACGATACTCTAGGTAATACCATAATGGCGCACCAGTCTGGCTGTCGGTACCACGACGTACCTTTAATCCCTTAGCGCCACCTTGTGAATCACCCACTAACGGCTCAAGACGATAAGTACCATCGGCATCGGCTGTTGCGATTTCACCACGAGACTCACTCAGCCAGCCTAAACGCGCCTTGTTGAAGAGGTTAAAGTGCCCCTCAGACTTACCCATGATATCCAGGGTGTCGCCATAAGTGATCTCGACACAAGCATCGCTGAGATAACCGCTACCGCAGTTAAGTTCTTTAGCGTGCTTGAGTCCCAGGTTATGACCCAGTTCGTGACCGATAGTCATCAGATTTAGCTCACCATTAATCCAAGCACGCGAAGGTGAACCACCCACTGTACCCTGACCACGCCAGCCACAGCTGCTGTTTTGAGGCATCATATAGACTAAGCGCTGATACTGGCTGACATCGATACCGCTGTCGCGGGCCGCCTGCTGCGCGTAACTGTCCATGCCGAAATAGTCACAAGTACTGTTGATTGGCAGGGTTACATAACCTTTAACATCTCCAGTTAACCAAGTTTGACCGTATGAGGCCTCGCGATAGAAATCATTGACTTTGCCAAATACCATCTGTTGTACTTCGGCCAGAGTCCAAGGCTGTTGGGGATTGTCTTGGAAATTAACCAGCAGTACTAAGGTTCGCTGTTCACCAGTGGTATCGGTAAGAGAAAGCGCAGCGCCGGTGCCCGAAGAGGAAACTGTGTTGCCATCGGTTAGGGCAAGCACTTCCAGATCGCCAATTAAGGCATCGCCCGCCTCATCGCCACCAAATAGCCAACCTTCTGCACGAACCTTTGCTCCGGGTTGTAATTGATTAGCCTGAGCTTTTGAACTACCTGAAGCCAAGAAGAATTTAACCAGACCAGTTTCGGTGCGCACCATGTACTGCAGACGATTTTCACCTGCGTCATCAAAATCTTCATAGACCATTTCCAGCTCACCGCTGATTGCCTTTTTCTGGGCTAGTTTGGCTTGGATCTCGGCGGGTATGCCACGACGCTTAGCCATTGGCAGTACAGAAGAAACGACACTGAAAGGATCGAGTGCGATGAGTGATTGCTGTTCTACTTGTCTAGCCGCCACCAGCGCTTCAAGTTGCTGGTAAAGCGCGGCGTCAGAGGCATGAGATGCACCATTAGACTTAGTGGCATCCAGGTATTGCGCTGCAACTGCTGAAAGTTGCAGCGTCTGAGTTTCAAGTTCCGCCTTATGAGTCAGACGCGCCTGTTGCTTGGCATCACTTTTAGCCTGGGCCGCCGCAGAGGTTTGTTCACCATGAGTGCCCGCATGTACAGGCATGATAGCCGACGCTGACAACAGGCCTGCGCCCAATAGGCCCAAACCAAAGGTTTTCAGGAAAGTAGAATCGGTACGCGCAGCTGCGCAATGAACTGAACTCATAGCTTGGACCTCTCAAAGTCAACATCACTTCGAAAGCTCCAAGTACAAGTACTAGGCTCTATCAACGCTCATTCGGTAACCCAGCCACCCTTTTGCTATGCAATTAGGGCCTGTGGCTTTGCGTACATTAATTACTTAATGCTTGCCGTTTCGAGAGTGCTTTCGAACTAAACCTCTAAGCTGCTACAGCCCAGAGAACACGGGCATTCTAGCAATTAATTTAAGCGAAGCTCAACCAAAAATTGATCATTTTTTAACCAATATTTAAAACCCTATGGAAATCAATACACAATGAGTGGATAAAATTTACCAAAACAGCGGTTGCTGGCGCAAAACTCGATGCCAGATCCGCAAAACAGTCAAATCAACTACCATCAAGGAAATTAATAGATAGAAATGCCGCGATGTAACATATGCAGCCATCAAGTGAAAGCGATAGCGTCGAAATGGCACAGAAATGACTGTATGAGATATGGCAAATAGGAGATAAATGGAAGATTAGAGGGTTTGTTTAAAGTGGCGCAGTAGCCAATAGACGGGGCGCAGATCTTTACCGCCGATAGATCTAAGCGGTGCGATTAGATAGTTTAGCCATTGCCATTTAGCCATCTCTTGCTTGGACGCCTGCCAGAGTGATTCTCCCCCCGCGGCGCGATAGGCTGCAATGACGGGCTCGGCGATCTCAGGATGGGGCCCTATGTAACGATACAGGCTGTGGATATAGACGAGGAGATCTCTGATCTGCTGCCTATGCATGTCACTGTCTTGCTGATTCGCCTCAAAATCGATAAAGGCAACATCTCCCTCTTCCCAGCAGATATCCCTAAGCGCAGGTCTGCCATGAGCCAAGCCTTTAAGATGCAGATGCGCTAACCCAGTGGCACTATCTTGCAATATCTTAAGCTTCTCGGCATCTGAGATATCGGCATTTAACCAACCATTGACGGGCATGCCCACATCGGCAACCACCAGAAAACCTTCGCCACTGGCAACCAGTTCGGGCACAGGGGCACCTCGCTTGGCGAGTTGAGTGAGGGTTGAGATCTCGAGCTGCAACGCCGCTTGGGGCTGCGACTTTAGCCAACGCATGGCACCGGTAAGGCGTTCTGACTGTTTAAGCCAATACTTGCGGCCTTGATGCTCGAAACTGACTATTCGTTCGCCCTGATTTTCGACAAGTAGTTTATCAATCACATGTTGAAGGCTAGAAACAGTCACACAAGGTACTCCGGTAAAAGTGAAAAGGGATTATGTGTGCAAGCTAAGACAAATGCAATCTTCGAGGACCTGAGCGGGGAAACTATGAGCGACAGCAACTTGGCTTGAAGATTAAAAAGTGAAGATAAACCAGAAGACGTGCCGATCGGCACGTCTCTAGCTTGCCGCGCGATAAGCTACTACTAAAGCGAAGCGCGACATTTAATACCAAAAGTAATAGAAAAACGACTTACGCTTCTTCGTTCCAAGGGGTCGCCTTGTTTTCTAGCAGTACAGGGATCCCTTCGTTAATGGCATAGGCCAAACGATCGGCCTTACAGATAAGCTGCTGATTAGCTTTGTCATATTCAAGTTTACCCTTACACACAGGGCAGGCAACTATCTCTAAAAGTTTCTTATCAAACGCCATGTTAATTTCCTTGTTGTACGTTTTCGCGCCGCTTTAGCAGCGTTAACAATTGCTGTTCAAATTCTGGTGCTATCTTGGCATCTACCGGCAAATACCACCAGTTAGACTTTGCAAATTCGCGACATTTAACCGCATCTTTCTCTGTCATTAGCACGCCCCGACCCGCCGCAACCGTCTCGATAGCCTCAAGGCTATAGGCCTGATGATCGTCAAAGGCATGTTGACCAATTGGATGAACCCCAATCTCGCTAAGGGTATCGAAGAATCGCTGCGGATTGCCTATGCCGGCGATAGCCACACTCTCATGACTCTTATCCACATTAGCTGTAACGACCTCGCCATCAGCCACGCTGCGCCAGTTGCCGGGCGCCAGCGCCATCTCAAACTCTTCAGGCCCGCCACACTCGCCGTTGACTAAGGTAAAGTCGACGCAGCCTTGACGCCAGCGCCCTTCTCTCAATGGTCCGGCAGGCAACAGCAGACCATTGCCGAAGCGGCGTTTGCCATCGAGCACTAAGATTTCGATATCCCGTTCAAGGCGATAGTGCTGCAACCCATCGTCGCTGATGATCACATCCACCGCCTGCCAATCCATCAGGGCCTTACCCGCCGCCACGCGATCGCTACCTATTACCATAGGCACCTGGGTGCGCGCCACTATCATGGCCGGTTCATCGCCTACTTCATTGGCTGGCATGCCAGCGATAACTCTCTTACAGCCTGAAAACTCGACGCCGTAGCCGCGGCTGATCACCCCAGGGCGATAGCCATTACGGCGAAGCAGTTCGATGAGATAGATGACCGTGGGGGTCTTGCCGCTGCCACCGACTGTGATGTTGCCCACCACAATCACAGGAACATCGAGCCGCGCGCTTGCCTTAAGCCCCAAACGAAACAGCTGTCGTCTGAGGCTCGTCAATAGATAAAACAAGCCACTGAGTGGCAGAAGCAGCAGTACAAGCAACCAGTGAACACCGGCCTGCCTGTCATACCAGAGACGATTAACCAACGCCTGCATTGTGCTTAGCTACCAAACTGCATCTGGTACAGGTTGTAATAGATCCCCTGCTTAGCCAGTAGCTCGCTATGGGTGCCGCGCTCGACCACCTTGCCCTGATCCACCACCAAGATCTGATTGGCATTTTCAACGGTCGACAGACGGTGAGCGATCACGATAGATGTACGGTTCTGTCTCAGGTTATCCAGACCCGTCTGAATAGCCTTCTCCGACTCGGTATCCAGCGCCGAGGTCGCCTCATCGAGGATCAAGATAGGCGCATCGCGCAGTATCGCCCTGGCAATGGCGATACGCTGGCGCTGACCACCCGAGAGCATGACACCGTTTTCGCCAACCTGGGTATAGATCCCCTCAGGCATGTTGCAGATAAACTCCCAGGCGTTGGCGAGCTTAGCCGCATCGATGATCTGCTCCTCGGTGACCTCGCCCGGATAGGCATAGGCGATGTTCGCCGCTATGGTATCGTTGATAAGGGTTACCTGCTGTGACACCAATGCCACCTGACGACGCAGCGCCGCCAGCTTGTAATCTCTCAGGCTCACATCATCCAAGCGAATATCACCGCTGTCGAGATCCGAATAGAAGCGGGTGATCAGGCTGGCAATGGTCGACTTACCCGAGCCACTGCGTCCCACCAGGGCCAGGGTTTCACCGGGATTAACCTGGAAATCCACCTCTTTTAACGCCAAGCCTTCCTGATTGTTGTAGCGGAAGTTGACCTTATCGAAGCTCAGGCGGCCCTCGACTCTTTTGGTCTCAAAGGTGCCATTATCCACCTCGGCCGGGGTATCTAACACGGCAAAGATGGTGCTACAGGCGGCGATACCACGCTGAAACTCGGCGTTGACGCGGGTTAGGCTCTTGATTGGCTGCAACATGGCGAGCATGGCCGCCAAGATAGTGGCGAAGGTACCTGCGGTGAGATCGGCGCGCATGCTCTCAAGGCTCGAGGCGTATAACACGAAAGCCAGCGCCAGTGAGCCAATGACCATTACCAAGGGTTGACTGATCGCCTGAGCCAGTGCCAGTTTCATGGTGCGCGAGCGGTTGTCGTCGTTCACCTTGGCGAAACGTTGCGACTCGGCCTGCTGACCACCGAAGACCAACACATTCTTGTGGCCCTTGATCATCTGCTCGGTAACTGAGGTCACACCGCCCATGGCGGTCTGGATCTGTTTGGAAACCTTGCGGAACTTACGGCTGACCACGGCAATTACCAAGCCGATAAGAGGCCCGACGATCAGGATACAGAGCGAGAGTTTCCAGGAGTTGTAGAACATCACCCCCAGCATGCCGATCACTGTGATACCGTCACGCACTATGGTGATCAGCGCACTGCCAGATGCCCTGGCGATCTGCTCGGTATCGAAGGTCACCCGGGAGATCAAGTTACCGCTGCTTTCCGCATCGATATAGCTCACCGGTAGTCTAAGGTAATGCTCAAACACCTGCTGACGCATATCCATGATCATGCGCGCACTGATGTAGGAGATCCCATAGGTGGAGAGAAAATTAGCCAAGCCCCTCAGGGTAAACAGGCCAATCACCACGAAAGGCGCGGTCTTGAGCACGTCGCTGTCGGAGTTAAAGCCGCCCCCCATGCCAAGGTCGACCCCTTCAACCAGACCCGGCGTGGTCGGTACATTGCTGGCAAAACCTTGATCAATAAAAGGTTTAATTGAATAAATAAAGGTTGCGTCCACCAAGCCGTAAAGCACTAGGCCGAACACAGACAAAAATAACACCCCTTTGAGCGGGACAAGATAAGTGAGCAGTCTGAGAAAAACGCTGCCAACTTCACTTTTCGAAGAATTTGTCATTCAGGATTCTATCGTAGGTGCAAAAAAGCGTATTCTACTCTGGATTGCCAAACTCACCAAATTCAAAGCGTTGATTGTACCAAAATGGCGCCAGATCCCGGCGATAACCCAGTACGGTAATGCCCTGATCGTCCAGTTTTAAACTCAGCTGACCGTTATCGCCCGTGCTGTACTGAAGCGCCTTTTGGTCGCGAAAACGTCTCACCACCTCAGCCTTGGGAAAACCATAGCGATTGTTGAAACCGGCGGCGTAGAGCACGATACCGGGCGCGCTTTCCCGAATAAAAGCGCCGCTCGATGAGGTGTTACTTCCATGATGGGCCGCGATTAAGGCAGTGCTACCAATCTCGGCGCTCTGGGTCAGGAGTGACTGCTCACCCTCACTCTCGATATCCCCAGGGATGAGCACACTTAGCCGTCCGTCGCTTATCCGCATGACACAGGAGCCATTATTGCCGGGCTGCGGCTCGCGCGGCCCCAAAAGCTCAAGGCTTAACCCCTGCCAGTTGAGGCTTTTAGGACGACAGTCGATGGCGCCGGGATAGCTGAGATCTGTCACCAGCTTCACTTTAGGGTAGCGACCTAACAGATAATCGGCGCCGCCGGCATGGTCGTTGTCACTATGGCTGAGCACCAGATAATCCAGCTCACCTATGCCGCGGTAGTGCAAGAAGGGCACTATGACCCTATCTGCATAACTAAAGTGCTCACCAAACGCCGCGCCTGTGTCATAGATCAATGCCCGCCCCTGTTTCTCGACCACCAGACTTAGCCCCTGCCCGACATCAAGCAGGTGCACCTGCCAGCTTTTAGGGTCCGTCAATCTCTGTGGTAAGAACCAGAGACACAGGGGCATGAACAACACAGGGATCATCCAGCGCAAGGAGCCTGAGGCGAGTCGCCAAAGGACAACCCCAAGCAGCCCAAACACAAGGGCAGAGACCAGCTGCATCGAGGCTGGCAGCCAGTGAAGCGGCAGCTCCCCTAGCCAATCAAACGCGAGTGTCATGGGTGAAATGGCAAGATCCAAAAGATAAAGCGGCAGGCTAACGGACACGCCAAGATAAATGCCGATTATCCAGGTTATCAGCGCCATGAAACTTAGGGGGATCACCACCAGACTAAACCAAGGCACGAAGATCAGGTTAAATATCAAAGCGTAGGGCGCAAAGCCGCCAAACAATAGCCCCTGCAGCAAGCCAAGCGATAGACTCAGGCGCCACTGGATCTGCCACATCTGCTTAAGACGCCATTTCAGCCGTTGCCAGCTTGATAGACGCTCATCAGGCGCAGGCCATGATTGCGTAAACCAGAGAATGATGGCGAGCGCACCAAAAGAGAGCCAAAGCCCGGCGCCGAGGATACTTAAAGGGTCCAACAGCAGTACAATGAAAAGTGCCCATAACAGCCGCTCGAAGGGCGATGCGTAACGGCGGATTAGACCAAGCAGGATCACCATCACCAACATGATGAGCGCCCGCTGGGTCGGCAGCCCAAGTCCGGCGAGAAAGGCATAGAGACCACAGCAAATCAGCGCCACCAGGGCGATGGCCTGACGATTACCGAGTCCCAGACGAGGAGTGAGCCGCCCTAACAGATAGCACCCCAGCCCCATCACCCAGAGCGCTAGCACAGACAGATGCAGCCCAGAGATGGTAACCAGGTGTCCTGTGCCGCTTTGCCTCAGGCCCTGCCAATGTGCATCGCTTATCTGCTGTTTATCGCCCAGCATGAGCGCCAGCATCAAATCGCCATTGGCCAGTGAGGCCAGATCCTGGCGCAACTTTGTCAGTAGTTTGGCCCGCATGCCCTGTGGTGGTAAAAGGCGTTTGGCCGCAATGACTCTGCCCTTGCCTATGATGTGCTTCGAGAGCAGGTAGGCCTGCTGATTAAATCCTCCTTGGTTAAGCACACTTGTGATGGGCTTTGGGGCAAGGGTGAATTGCCACACCTCACCTATGGCGACTTCTTGTTCGCTTTGCCAACGTAAGCGTAAATATTTGTCAGGAAAATGAAAGGGATGGTCCGTTAAAATACGAATATCGGCATTTATCCAGTCGCCGTTTCGATAAACTAGTGATATGATTTCGCCCCTTACTGATGGCGGCTCGCTCGATTTATCCGGCGTAAAAACCAAAAGTTGGTGGCAAAATAGACTCATCCAAGCTATAGCCAGAAGGCTACCGGCCAATAATTTCGACCATTTCAGCATGATGACGGCAATTACCAAGACGGCACATGCAAGGGGAAAGGTTGGCAAGGCAGGCCAGAGCAGCGCGGAGATGAGCGTGGCACAATAGCCAAACATGAATCGATTCATAATGAATAATTTAAGACTGCAACACTAAGCTATGCCAAAAAAATTCATTCAACGATATATGCCCAAGCCTGAGACACTGCAGAATCATAAGCACCTGCAGATGTTCGGTAAGCTGCTTCACAAGCCTAACCTCTGGGCCCTGAATCGACGCTCCGCTCCCCTCGCCTTTGCGGTCGGCCTGTTTGTCGCCTGGATCCCCATGCCATTTCAAATGGTGTTAGCCGCGGCGCTAGCGATCCTGTTCAACTGTAACTTACCTGTCGCCGTCGCCTTGGTGTGGGTCACCAACCCTGTCACCATGCCCTTTATGTTCTACGCCGCCTACCTCTTTGGCGCCAAACTGCTCAACCACCCTCCGCAAGAATTTGCCTTCGAAGCCAGCTGGCAATGGATCGAGGCCTCACTCTTCACCATAGGCCCACCATTCTTGCTCGGCTGTCTGGTGTTTGGGATCATCTTTTCCGCCGTGGGTTACTTTGTCGTCCACAACCTGTGGAAATACTCAATCCTGTTCAAGTGGAAGAACCGCACCAAGTAGCGAACACCTGCCCACCGCCTGGCGCCTTTGATCTGATCACAAGACCCAATGGATCTTGCTATCAGGCATTGAGCTGAGCCTGGCACTCAAACTTCGCCGGGCAGTGATAACAATAAGCTTTTGTTAACCAAATCATCGCGCTATTTTCGCCGATCACACTGCACATTAGGCTAGCTGCAGCATGAGCTGCTGCAATTGCCGCTTCGCATCTAAGAGAAACTTAAGATAGAATAAACAAATTGATCACAAAGTTGATGCTTTGTATCTATCTGAATGACATGCCTTGGATGAAGTCGCTCGTTAGAATAATCACAAAAAATGCAGGAAGGCCATGCACTTAAATTCAAATAGAAAACATGTTGCGATCTTCGCACTGCTCTCCTGCTTGTTTCTGCTCGCCTCAGTGATCACCATCAGTGCGCTAACAAAATACTTTGTCGACAATGAGATCCAGCAAGAAGAGGAAAATCTGCGCAAGAACCTGGCGCTGATCCGCTTTAACTTCGAGGCCACCATCTACAAAGACACCTATCTGGCCGATAGCCTGGCCACTGTGGTGACCATAGATCCCGAATTTGCCATGAAAAACTGGCATGTGATCGCCGCTAAATTACTCGACAAGGCGCAATACGTGCGCAACGTCGCCATCGCGCCGAACAATGTTATCTCCTTAGTCTATCCCCTCAAAGGCAACGAAGCGGCAGTTGGCTTTGATTTTCGCACCCAGCCAAACCAGCTAAAGACAGTGCTTCTGGCCAAGGAGCAGCAATCGGTGTATATCGCCGGCCCGGTAAATCTGGTCCAGGGTGGCTTGGGACTCATCGCCCGCTACCCCATCTTCGCCGACTACCCCAAAAACACCCAATACTGGGGCGGGGTGAGCGTAGTGATGAACTATAACCAATTACTGCATGACACAGGGATCACCCAATTTCAGGGCGGCGATATCGCCATCAAGAAACAGATCACCGCCAACGAACCCGAACAGGTTTTCTACGGTGATGCCAGCATCTTCGACAATGCCGATGTGATCTACCCCATCAAGTTACCCAGCGCCACCTGGAATATGGCAGCAAGATTTCATATCGAGAATCTCGAACGCATCGGCCAGCTGCGCCTGGGCATAGGCGGTATAGGTACGATTGCGGCCTTTACCTTGTATATGCTGATGCTACTGCTGTTTCGCAACTATCAGCACACCCACAGGGCGGCGCTGCACGATGAATTGACCCACCTACCTAATCGGCGCTTCATCATCAACGAACTCGACCGTCTGATGAACAAACCAAATCAGCCCCCTTTTACTCTGCTCAACATAGATCTCAACGACTTTAAAGGGGTTAACGACGAGCTGGGGCATGAGGCGGGCGATGAACTGCTAAAATATATCGCCAATCGTCTGGTCACTGAGGTTGGCATTAAGGGCTCGGTTGCCCGATTTGGCGGTGATGAATTTCTGATCTTGCTCTATGAGCTTACCGGCATGCAGGAAATCGAGGAGATCATGGCGCATATCACCCAGGCGATAGAATCCCAGCCCTTTAGCTGGCAGTCACAACAACTGACGCCCTCACTCAGCATAGGCTATGCAATCTATGATGGTCAGAATGCCGACATCAAAGAGTTGCTATCAGATGCCGACAAGCGGATGTATCAACAAAAACGCGCCTACCGGGAAGGTCGCTAAAGACTATTCCTAATTTACGACCTAGTCTTATCGCCCGGCCAATGCCTCGGCGGGATGAATACGACTCGCCTTCCAGGCGGGATAGAGGGTGGCCAGTAGACTCATCACCAGGGCCAGAGACACCACCAGCGCCACATCCAGAAGATTTAGCTGTGAGGGTAAGAAGTCGATGAAATAGACATCGGCCGATAAGAGTTGCACGCCAAACAGCTGCTCGATACCGCTGGCGATAGAACTCAGATTCAGCGCAAGGGTGATCCCCAATCCCGCACCAATCAAGCAACCCAACAGGCCGTTTAGCGCGCCCTGCACCACGAATATCCCCATAATGGTGGCCTTGGCCATCCCCATGGTCAGCAAGATGGCGATCTCCGACTGCTTGTCACGTACCGCCATCACTAATGTCGAGACGATATTGAAACAGGCCACCGCAATCACCAGCGCCAGCACCAGGTACATCACGGCGCGTACCAGCTGAATATCCTGATAGAGATGGCCTTGGGTACGGGTCCAATCGGAAAGGTACATATATTGCGACTGGCTATAGCCCAAGGTGCGGATCAGCTGCGGCGCGGCAAAGACATCATCCACCTTGATACGGATCCCGCTCACGCCATCCCCCAGCTCCAACAGCTCGGCGCCATAATCCAGCGAGATGTAGGCTGTAGTCAGGTCAAGCTCACCGCCAAGCGCAAAGATTCCCACCACCTTAAACTGATGGCTCTTGGCCGAGCCAAGGCCGCGTCCAGTTGACTGACTGGCAAGGTTTGGCGTGTAGAGGCTCAGGGTGTTACCCAGCGACAGCCCCAGCGCATCGGCCAGCCCCTTACCCAGGACAATATTATTTTCTTTGCTGGCCAGTGCCTGCCAGGCCGTATCCGGCATGAAATCACGGATGTTGGAAACTTTTGCTTCTAATTCCGGCGTGATACCGATAACCGTTAGCCCCTGAAAACCACCGGGTTTCTGGATCAGGCCCTGAATACGCACAAATGGTGCGCTGGCAATAATACCGGGGATCTTCTTAGCGTCCTCGGCAATTTTCGGCCAGTCATGTAGCGGCTCATTCACCCCGGTCAGCTCACCATGGGGCACTACCCCCAGCAGGCGCTGCTCAAGCTCCTTCTCGAAACCGTTCATGGCCGACAGCACAGTGATCAACACGGCGACCCCCAGGGCGATGCCCGCCGTGGAGGCAAAGGAGATGAAGCTGATGAAACGATTGGACTGACGCGCCATGTAGAAGCGCCAGCCTACCCAGAAGGCGAGTCTCTCTCTCATGCCATCTCCCAGGCGCTTAACTGACCATCTTGCATCTTCAGCTGTCTGTCCATGCGCGCAGCAAGCTTAGGATCATGGGTGACCACCACAAAGGCCGTACCCAGCTGGCTACCCAGCTCTCGGATAAGCTCATAGACGCTATCGCCGCTAGCGGCGTCCAGGTTGCCCGTAGGCTCATCGGCCAACACTAACTTAGGACGATTGATCAGCGCCCTGGCTATCGCCGTGCGCTGGCGCTCACCGCCAGACATCTCCGCCGGGGTATGGTGCAGCCTGTGGCTAAGACCCACGCGGCTGAGCAGCTCTTTGGCCTCCTGCTCGACTTCCTGACGCGGGCGCTTTTGAATGAGCCCAGGCATGGCCACATTCTCAAGGGCAGTAAACTCGGGCAACAGATGATGGAACTGATAGATAAATCCCAGCTCCTGGTTGCGGATCGCCGCCTGACGCGAGGGGGAAAGCTGGTAGAGATCTTCCCCGTCGAACATCACCTGACCGCTGCTGGGTTTGTCCAGCGTGCCCATGATGTGCAGCAAGGTACTCTTACCCGAGCCCGAACTGCCGATGATAGCCACCTGCTCGCCCTTGGCGATAATGAGATTAACGCCGCTCAGCACCTGAGTATCTATACTCCCCTCGTGGTAGCGTTTGCTGACGTTACTGACTTGAAGTAACAAAGAGTTGTCCTGTTGGGTCATAGATTATTCATACCTTAAAGCTGTGGCAGGTTGCACGCTTGCCGCCCGCAGTGCGGGATAAACGGTCGCTAAAAATGTGATGGCCAGGGTGCCAACGACGATCAGGGACAACTGGCCCCACTCAAGCTGCACCGGCAGGCGTTGCCCCGCCCCGAGCACATGAATGCCAAGCATTGAAAAGAGTGTATTGATGTTTAATGTGGCCAGCACGCCGATAGCCAAGCCGCCCACCAAGCCTAAGACGGCGTTGAGCGATCCCTGGATCATAAAGATCCCCATGATGCTCCCCGTGGTCAGGCCTTGGGTCTTGAGCACGGCAACGTCTGTGGTCTTATCCACCACCATCATCACCAGCGCTGATACTATGTTAAAGGCCGCCACGGCGATGATCAGGCTGAGCATCAACGACATCATGTTCTTCTCCATTTTTACTGCAGAGAAGAGATGACCATAGTTTTCGCGCCAATCACTGGTGGTCACACTGTCACCGGCCGCCTCAAACGCGGCTTTAACCTTAGAAGCCAACTTGCTCGCCTTGAAGGGATCAGCCAGATAAAGACGCAGCGACTTGATCTCATTGGGGGACTTGCGCATCAGACGCAGTGCATCCTCGTGATGCACGTAAGCCAGGCTCGCATCTACCTGAGATCCCATCTCAAACACGCCAGCTACGATAAACTTACGCTGACTCGGCACAGGCCCCAGCGGCGAATAAACCACCCCATCGCCACTGAGTACACGTATCTTATCGCCGGGTTTCACATCCAGACGACGCGCCAACTCGGCGCCTATGATGATGCGGTATTTGCCCGCCTCTAAGCTGTCGAGGGAGCCGTTGAAGTGACGGTTCAGACGGGCCAGATTGTCTTTTTCAAGCTCGGGATAGATACCATAAACCTGCACTGCACTGATGTTGCTCGGCGCCTGTAACATGGCCTGCGTGGCCACGCTCGGACTCATCGCCAGGATCTGCTTACCATCGATTAAGGTATTGGCGACATCTTGCCAGTTGCCAAGGTGTTGCTCGCTGTGCACCGTCAGCTGTGGCACTGCGCCAAGAATGCGCTGCTTGAGCTGTCCCTCGAGACCATTCATCACAGAACTGACGATGATCAGGGCCGCCACCCCCAGCAAGATCCCCGACACGGCAAACAGGGTAATAAATGAGGCAAATGGATTGGCCTTACGTGCTCGCCAGTACCGATAACCTATGGTCCAAGATAACGCTAAATTCATGTTTGGCAGGGTCTCTTTACGTCAGAGCCTTGATAAATCATTAAGATGGGCACGATAATAGGGGGAATAGCACCTTAAAAACAAGAGGCAATCCGTTGAACAGCCAATCAAACTCCTATTTTAGCGTCGCGCATGGGTTCGCCGCTTACCTATCGCCCTGGCCTAAGGAGCAGCCGCTGCCCAACGACTATGAGCTAAGAGGTATGCTACCGCTCGGCATGCAGCTTATCAGCCAAGTCAAGGCGATGGAAGCCGACTGTCTACTCCAGCTCAGGCACCTTGATGATGAGGCCCGCACCGTGGTCGATTACCTTAAGCTACAGTCTCGCAAGATAGACCTGGTGCTGCAACATGTGCTCGAGCAGCAGCCCCACGAGGGCGAGCGCTGCAGCGGCCTGCATTTTGGTGGTAGCGGCATACATCTCCTAAGCCCCACAAAATTGATACCCGGAGAGCGCTACCGCATCACACTGCATATCAGGGAGGCGCTTATCGCCATCCTTTGCATAGGGGAGTGCACCCGCTGTGACGATGAAGCCTCTGAAGGTGGTTTCGACTGCGAACTCAGCTTTATCCAAATTCTCGATGAGGATGTGGAGCAACTGGTCAAAGCCAGCCTGAATATTCAACAAAAACAATTACAACAACGCAAAAAACAGCAACAAGACCAGAGTTAGTTTTCACTGGCACTGACGGGGCTAAGTCTCTACAATGGCCGCATCATTGTCGATTGTTGGCCTTAGTCTGTTTTCATGAATGCTTTTTCCATCCTCACACCACCTAAAGTCAAAGGGGTTAAGTCGCCCCAAACCCTGAGCCAATTAACCGGTGCCGCCCAGGCGATAAGCCTGGCTAAGCTGTGCGAGCAGTATAGCGGCATGACCTTAGTGGTGACGCCAGACACGCCAAGCGCGCTCAGGCTAGAGGCAGAGCTAGGCTACCTGTTAGCACCAAAATCGATCCCCGTGATGCTGTTCCCCGACCGCGAGACCTTGCCTTACGACAGCTTCTCGCCCCATCAGGATCTGGTATCTCAACGGCTTGAGACCCTATCGCGGATCCCAAGCGCCGGCCATAGCCTGGTGATCGTGCCCATGAGCACCCTGATGGTGAAGTTGCCGCCGCAATCATTCTTAACCGGCAACGTCTTGCTGCTCAGCAAGGGCGACAACTATCCCCTGGAAGCGGTGCGCAGCCAGCTGGTCAATACCGGCTATCATCACGTGGAGCAGGTGTATGAGCATGGCGAGTTTGCCGTGCGCGGCTCTATCATAGATCTCTTTCCCATGGGCGCCCAGAGCCCCTATCGCATCGAGCTGTTCGATGATGAGGTCGAATCGATCCGCGAATTTGACCCGGAAACCCAACGCTCCAGCGGCGAGATCGAATCGATTCGCCTGCTGCCAGCCAAGGAGTTCCCGACCAATGACGCCGCCATCGAAGGGTTTCGCCAGCGTTACCGCCGCCAGTTTGAGGTAGTGGTCAAGGAGCCGGAGTCCATCTATCAGATGGTGAGCCGCAAGGTGATGCCCGCCGGGATCGAGAGTTACCTGCCCCTCTTCTTCGATGAGACGGCGAGCCTGTTTGACTATCTGCCCGGCGAGTGCCAACTGGTGCAGGTGGGCGATCTAGAGAATGCTGCCAAACACCACCTGCAGGAGATCAACCAGCGCTATGAGAACCGCCGGGTCGATCCCCTGAGGCCACTACTGCCGCCAAAGGATCTCTACCTGCTGACCGAACAGGTCTTCGAGGCCTTCAAACAGCTGCCGCGCTTCCTAATCAAGGGTAATGAAGCCACTGGCACCTGTGTTGAGGCCCAGCTCGAGGCACTGCCTAACATCGCCGCCAACCATAAGCTCAAACAGCCGCTTGTTAGCCTTAAAGAATTTGCCGATGGCGGCACGCCAATTTTATTCTGCGTCGAATCGGAAGGCCGCCGCGAGGCGCTGCTGGAACTGCTGGCCAAGATAGAGATTAAACCTGCGCTGCTGGACCATCTGGACAGCTTCAGCCATAAGCCTCAGCCCTTTGGCTTAATTGTTGCGCCGCTGTCTCAAGGCGCCATCTATCACCCCAAGAAGGGTCCTAGCTGGGCACTGGTGTGTGAAACCGAGCTGTTTGGTCAGCGCATCGCCCAGCAACGCAGACGAGATAAACAGCGTCAGGTAAGCCAGGATGCGCTCATCAAGGATCTGGCCGAACTCAAAGTCGGTCAACCCATAGTGCATCTGGATCACGGCGTCGCCCTCTATCAAGGGCTGGAAACCCTGGACACGGGCGGCCTGGTCGCCGAGTATCTAAAACTGGAATACGCCGGCGGTGACAAGCTCTATGTGCCTGTCGCCTCCCTCAACCTCATCAGCCAGTACAGTGTCGGCGCCGATGATGCGCCACAGCTCAACAAGCTGGGCAACGAGAGTTGGATCAAGGCCAAACGCAAGGCGATCGAGAAGATCCGCGACGTGGCCGCCGAACTCTTAGATGTCTACGCCCGCCGTCAGGCCCGCCCCGGCGAGGCCTGCCGATTAGATCGCGAAGAGTATGCCCAGTTTGCCGGCAGCTTCCCCTTCGAAGAGACGGTAGATCAGGAGACCGCCATCGACGCCGTGCTCACCGACATGTGCAGCCCCATATCGATGGACCGCCTGGTGTGTGGCGACGTCGGCTTCGGTAAGACAGAGGTGGCGATGCGCGCCGCCTTCGTAGCGGTCAACGACGGCAAGCAGGTGGCTATCTTGGTGCCCACCACGCTACTTGCTCAGCAGCACTATGAAAACTTCAAAGACAGGTTTGCCGACTGGCCTATCAAGATAGAGGTGATGTCACGCTTTAAGACCGCCAAGGAACAACAGGCGGTGCTCAAGCAGCTGGAGCTTGGCCAGGTGGATATCGTTATCGGTACCCACAAGCTGCTGCAGTCTGAGGCCAAGTTTGAAAACTTAGGCCTGCTTATCATCGACGAGGAGCACAGGTTCGGCGTGCGTCAGAAGGAGAAGATCAAGGCGCTGCGCGCCAATATCGACATCCTCACCCTGACGGCCACCCCAATCCCGCGTACGCTTAACATGGCGATGTCTGGCATGCGCGATCTCTCCATCATAGCTACGCCGCCGGCCAAGCGTCTGGCGGTTAAGACCTTCGTGCGCGAATATGATGATGCCACGGTACGCGAGGCGCTGCTGCGTGAGATCTTAAGGGGCGGCCAGGTCTATTTTCTCCACAACAGTGTCGAGACCATAGAGAAGCGCGCCCGTGAGATTGAGGCGCTACTGCCCGAGGCGCGAGTTGTCACCGCCCATGGCCAGATGCGCGAGCGCGACCTTGAAAAGGTGATGTCTGACTTCTATCACCAGAAATACAATGTGTTGGTGTGTACCACCATCATAGAGACGGGCATCGATGTGCCCAGCGCCAACACCATCATCATAGAGCGGGCCGATAACTTCGGCCTGGCGCAGCTGCACCAGCTCAGGGGCCGTGTGGGACGCTCACACCATCAGGCCTACGCCTATCTGATGACGCCCCATCCTAAACGCATGACCAAGGATGCCATTAAGCGTCTGGAGGCCATTGGCGCGCTGGAAGATCTCGGCGCAGGCTTCATGCTGGCGACTCAAGATCTCGAGATCCGCGGCGCGGGTGAACTCCTGGGCGATGAGCAGAGCGGTCATATCTCCAAAATAGGCTTTACCCTCTACATGGAGATGCTGGAAGATGCGGTGAAATCCCTCAAGGAGGGCAAGGAGCCTTCGCTGGATCAGATGCTCAGGGGACAGTGTGAGATTGACCTGCGGATCCCAGCGCTACTGCCGGAAGATTATGTGGGCGATGTCAACATCCGCCTGTCACTCTATAAGCGTATCGCCAACTGCGCCACCGCCCAGGCACTGGACGAATTAAAGGTCGAGCTGATCGATCGCTTCGGCCTCTTGCCTCAGGCAACCAAGAACCTGATGGAAGTCTCGCTGTTCAAACATCAGGCAACGGCGCTCGGCATCGCCAAGATAGAGATGCACGCCAAGGGCGGCAGCCTGGAATTTAATAACGATCAATGTGTAGATCCTGGCTTTATCATCGGACTATTACAGAGTCAGCCACAAAATTATCGTATGGACGGCCCAAGTAAGTTAAAATTCTTGATGCCGACAGAGACAGACAAGGATAGGTTAGCCCTGTTATCCCTGATCATCTCTCAACTCATGCAACATCGCCTTGGAGAACCGCGTGTTTAAAAAGAGTCTTTTATTGGTGACCACCCTTGCCTCACTATCCGGCGCCGCCTGGGCAGATAACGAGCGTTGGTTTGAGGTGGAAGTTTACCTGTTTGAGCGTCAGGGAAGTCAATTGGAAGAAACCTTGGCAAGCCCAGGCAATCGTCACACGCGTCAACCGATAGACATGATCTCGCCGCTGTTTGCCACGGATATTACCGGTGCCAGCCTGGGGCTCGAGGGCTGCAGCGCCCAGCAGTGGCTGGAAACGCCAGAAGATTGCGACAGACAGCTGCAACAGGCGCAGGTGACTCACCCCAGCCAGATCCCTACCACCATAGGCGCGCCAACTCCGCAATATGCCACCTTAGGGGCCGGCACCGTCTTATTGGCCGACTCCCAGTCGCAGTTTGGCGACATGATTACCACCTTAAAGCGCGAAGCCGGACACAAGAGCCTGCTGCATATGACCTGGCAACAATCTATGCTGCCCCGTCATCAGGCGAAACCCGTGCGTCTCTACGGCGGTGAAGATTTCTCAGATCGCTTCAATGAGGATGGCTACGCGGTGAACGCGGCGCCCCAAAGTGATACCAGCGGCATTCCGCAGTTTAACTTCGATCTGAATTTCGAGGAAAAGCAGGCGGCCCCTATCTGGGCACTTGATGGTACGCTCAACATCTATCTGAACCATTACCTCTATGTGGAAACGGCGTTAACCCTGCACAGGGCTGGCAGTAAAGCGCAGCCACAGCTTGAGGATGAGACGGTATTGAGCCAGGTGCCTTATCTGTACGACATCTATATGACGCAGAATAAGCGAGTGAAGAGTGACGAAATCCATTATTTCGATCACCCTAACATGGGGATGATCCTACAGATCAGAAAGATGGAACAACCCGGCGAGCGCACCCTCGAGGTGAGCCAGCCAAACGTGGTCCCGCAGAACTAAGCTAAATAGCTATTTAGAAAACAGATAGCTAATAGACAGAAAAATCGAGGTAGATCTCATCTGCCTCGTCTTCCTCCACCAGCACATTATCCACTACAGCCTGAGGCGAACCCTGCTCACTCCAGGCGATGAAACGATCGACAGCTAAGCCGCCTCCCTGCAATAAAATCAGCACCCTGCCGTCTTCCAGGTTTTTGGCATACCCCGTCAGCCCCAATTCATTGGCTTTCAGCTGACTGTATCGCCTGAAACACACGCCCTGAACCTTTCCCGATATTGTCAATAATACCCGCTTCATCTGCGCCTCGTTCTTCTTATCGATCTAACCCTTTGAAGATAACCTAAACTTGGGGGATGGGCAAAAAACAGACAAAAAAAACAGCTAACTAATAAAGTGGTTAGCTGCATCGGGCGACATACGCAAACTGGGAAAAGGTCTGTAAGACCATCATGTAGCAATATGTATCACTTTGTATCATAAAAGGGATAAGCTATGCTAGATTTGAATAACAAAAATTGTTAACCACTTACGCTCAGCTTCGAGCTAAATTCAGGATATTCGACCACTTTTTATCGCTTAGTCACCATAAGCCCCTGAAAAATGGCGATCAATACACTGCAGAAAAACGCCCTAATCGCCTCCTCTCGGCCAGCAAGGCTTCAATCCAAAGCTGCAAGGCTTTTCGTTAACGTCATTCCCGAGTCGAAGCCGCTCGCACAGCCAAACTTTTTGGTGCAGAAATACGAGTCAGAAGGCTTTATCAGACCACAGTATCGGGCCGCTTTGCCGTCACTAGTATCTGCACATCTAGTATCTACACATAAAAAAAGGAGCCAGTTGGCTCCTTGTTAGGTACGAATCGCGTTATTGCTGCTCTTTAAAGGCCTTTATCTCGGCGAGATGCGCGGCCAGCGAAGGAAACTTATGGCGCTGCTCCTCGTCCCAGACGATGGGATAGAAAGGCGCTAAGGTACTGGCCACCGCCTGATTGTCATGCACCTCGTCCTGGCGAGACAAGATACACATACCCCGCCCCTTATGTTTCTCCCTAAACTGACTGACACACTTGCTGGCGATATCGGCATACTCTTCCGGTCTGTCTATCTTGCCGAGCATGTTGTCTTCCGGATGCAGATTGGGATTGATCATCACTGTCTTAAGGCCATTGAGAAAACCTATCCGCTCGGCCCAATAGCCACCGAGACCGACACCGATTGCCAGAGGCGCGGGATCGTCACTCTGGGTTAGCTGACGACTCACCTCGTTAAGCAGATACTGCATATCGTACTTGGGGTGAAGCGTGCTGTAGCTGATCAGCCGTACGTCGGGGTCGACAAACTGCAGCTGGCGCATTTTTTCATGATTACCTGGACTGGTGGCGTCAAAACCGTGGAAATAGAGGATCATCCTGTTACCTGCTAACTGTATGTGAATATTAACTTTAGCTAACTCATCATAGGCTGTTGTTGCGCTACATCAAATTTAGCCCATACAGATCTGCTCTGCTATGCTTCTTGCCGCCAGATAACGGGATTCATCCTCCAGCGCCTTGGCAACCTGAGGTCTGTTGGCCAGCAGTTTACGCGCCGGCACCTGTGGACCTTGCTCTGGCCACTCAAACGAGGTTAACAGCTCGCTGACGCCCTGACTGTCATTACACAGCAAGATCATGTCACAGCCCGCCTTAATAGCGGCGCTGGCCCGCTCTGGGTAGCCACCCACCACGCCAGCCCCCTTCATGCCGAGATCGTCCGAGAAGATCACCCCATCGAACTTAAGCTCTTCACGTAGCACCTGCTTAAGCCAATAGGAGGAAAAACCCGCCGGATTGGGGTCGACCTTAGGATAGATCACGTGGGCCGGCATCACCCCCTGTAATCGCTTCGCCCCCATGAGATGCGCAAAGGGCACCATGTCCAGGGCGCGGATCTCGGCTTCGCTGCGCTCATCCACTGGCTTGGCAATATGGGAGTCCGCCGCCACGCTGCCATGACCGGGGAAATGCTTACCCACTGCAGCCATGCCTGCATCCTGCATCCCTTGAATGAAGGCATCGGCCAGGGCGATTACCTCATCGGGCTTATCGCTAAAGGCGCGGGTGCCAATCACCTGACTGATGCCGTTCAGATCCAGCACAGGGGCAAAACTTAAGTCGATATCACAGGCTAGTAATTCAACGGCCATCAGAAAACCAAGCTCCCTCGCCCAGCCCTTGGCTAATTGAAGGTCTTGCTTCGCCGCTGGCAATATGTCGCCCACCGCGGGGATCTTACTAAAGCCATCGATAAATCTTTGTACCCGCCCGCCTTCATGATCCACGGCGATGAGCAGATCGGGTCTAAGGGCACGCACCGAGGCCACCAAGGCGCAGAGCTGGTCACGATCTTGATAGTTGCGGGAAAACAATATCAGCCCGCCGACCATGGGATGCATCAACTGCGCTTGCTCCTGCGCATTCATCTCGGTGGATAACAAATCCATCATTAAATAACTCACAACTCCCCCTAGAAAAACTGTTAAATCAGTTTTATCGACGCCGATGATTAACAAATACTTAGCAAGGTAAAATCGTCTAAGTTTTTGTATACAATTGATAAAACCACAAACCTTCGAGCAGCTTTCCTCAGCCCGTTGCGATTAGCAATAGTATGCCTAATGCGAAACTCACTCTTGAAAAAAACTAATGCGAAAGCTGCGACTAAAGTATGGGATACTTAATAATTGACAATCTTAATGTGCTCGCAAGGTTAGCACAACGGGGCGACATTAACGCCCCTTCAGGCATGAATAATTAAATTGGCCTAAAATCACTGAGATTGAATAACGAAAATAATGATTACAACAGGGTTTTATAATGATTAGCGTTTTTGACATGTTTAAAATTGGTATCGGGCCCTCAAGCTCCCATACCGTAGGCCCGATGAAAGCGGGTAATATCTTCATTCAAGATTTAGAAAAACATGGTCATCTAGCAGAAACAGATGAGCTGAGATCTGAGCTGTTTGGCTCACTCGGCCAAACCGGTAAGGGCCACGGCACGGGTAAGGCCGTGATCTTAGGCCTGATGGGCGAAGCCCCTGAAACCGTTGATACCGACAAGATCGATGCCACCCTGGCACAGGTTCACGACACACAAAGCTTAACCATGCCAAACAACAAGGTAGTGCGCTTCAGCCGTGAAGATGGCATCACCTACCACAGACGCAAGAGTCTGCCGGCCCACGCCAACGCCATGACCCTCTACGCCTATGCCAAGGGCAACTGCATCTATCAGCGTACCTATTACTCTGTCGGTGGCGGCTTCATCTTAGATGAAGATGAGATCCTGGCCCAAGATGCCTCGCCTGCCTCCCCTATCGAAGCCGCGCCCTATGACTTTAACAGCGCCGCCGAACTGCTGGATATGTGTGTCGAGAATGGCCTGAGCATCTCTGCGCTAATGATGGAGAACGAACTCTCTATCGCCAGCGAGAAAGTGGTTAAAGAACGCCTGTGGACCATATGGCAAACCATGAAGAGCTGCGTCGAGCGTGGCTATCAGAAGGAAGGCATACTCCCGGGCGGCCTGAAGCTCAGACGCCGCGCCCCGGCGCTTTATCGTCGCCTCAAGGCCGAGAGCAAGACAGTGGTCGATCCGCTCACCGCCATGGACTGGGTCGATCTGTTTGCCCTGGCCGTGAACGAGCAAAATGCCGCAGGCGATCGCGTGGTGACTGCGCCGACCAACGGCGCCGCCGGCATCATCCCTGCCGTACTCTGCTACTACGACACCTTCGTTCAAGAGGTGGATCTGGATATCTGCTGTCAGTACCTGTTGACCGCAGCCGCCATCGGCATTCTCTACAAGAAGAACGCCTCTATCTCAGGAGCGGAAGTGGGTTGTCAGGGGGAAGTCGGTGTGGCCTGCTCTATGGCCGCCGCCGCGCTCACAGAGATCATGGGCGGCACGGTCGAACATGTGGAGAACGCCGCCGAGATCGGCATGGAGCACAACCTGGGGCTGACCTGTGACCCAGTCGGTGGCCTGGTGCAGGTGCCTTGCATCGAGCGTAACGCCATGGGCGCGGTCAAGGCGATCAACGCCTCACGCCTGGCGATGCGCGGCGACGGTAACCATAAGGTCTCTTTGGATAAGGTGATCAAGACCATGATGGATACCGGCAAGGATATGCGCAGCAAATACAAAGAAACCGCCAAGGGCGGCTTGGCGGTGAACATAGTCGAGTGTTAATCGACTTGATATAAAGCATAAAAAAACTCGCCCCAAGGCGAGTTTTTTTATGGCTACACATCAGCTTATCTTAGCTAAGCTCAAACGCTCGCCTTAACGGATCGGCAGCTCCACATCCGCAAACAGGTTTTCAATCAGCTGAGGGTCTCTCAGGGCTACCGCCTTCTCGACAATATCCTTGGTCAGGTGCGGCGCAAAATGCTCAATAAACTCATACATATAATTACGCAGGAAGTTGCCCTTCCTGAAGCCTATCTTAGTGGTGCTGTGGGCAAACAGATGGCTGGCATCTATGGCCACTAAGTCCTTATCTATCACAGGGTCCACCGCCATGGAGGCGATCACCCCAACCCCTAGGCCCAATCTGACATAGGTCTTGAGCACATCGGCGCTGGTCGCGGTAAACACCACCCTAGGGTCGATACCGGCGCGGTTGAAGGCCTTCTCAATTTCAGACTCCCTATCGAAACCAAACACATAGGTCACCAGCGGGAAGCGGCCTAAGTCTTCGATGCTTATCTGAGTGCGCGAAGCCAGTGGATGATCTTTTGTTACCACGATGGAGCGATTCCAGTGGTAACAAGGCAGCATGATGAGATCCGTGTAGAGGTGCATCCCCTCGGTGGCGATGGCAAAATCCGCATCGCCCCTCGCCGCCAACTCGCTGATCTGCGAAGGCGTGCCCTGATGCATGTGTAGATTCACCTTAGGGTAACGGTCGATAAAGGCACGGATGATCCCCGGCAAGGCATATCGCGCCTGGGTATCTGTAGTAGCAATATTCAGCTCACCCTGATCCGGCTTGGTATACTCCTCGGCAACCTTCTTGATGCTCTCGACCTTGCCCAAAATGTCGTTGGCGATATTGATCACCTGCTGACCGGCTGGCGTCACATGAGTCAGATGCTTACCGCTACGGCCAAAGATCTGAATGCCCAGCTCATCTTCGAGCATACGCACCTGTTTACTGATCCCAGGCTGAGAGGTGTAAAGATTCTCAGCGGTCGCCGACACGTTAAGGTTGTGATTCACCACTTCGGCAATGTATCTGAGTTGTTGCAGCTTCATCGTCTTTCCTTTGCAAAGGTCAGTGTCTCAAAGGGAGCCACGGCCTGAAATCGGTACCCTAACATAAGAGTTAGTATAAGAATTAGTTATAGTACAGGCGAAAAATTAAATCAAAGGGGAATATAGCATAGAGGTGAGATGAATCACACGACATAAAGAGAAAGCTAGTCTAAGATAACTATGCTAGCGTGTTGATTTATAGTAGCATTAATGGAATTGCATAAAAATTGGTAGATCTATGATATTTACTTTGGTTCTGATCCTCATCGGTGCATTGCTGCTATTGGTTATTGGCATCAATGTCATCCAACAACAAAAAGAACGTGCCGAGGCCGAGCGAAGAACAGAATTAGCCAGACAAAGAGCCATCATCGACGAAACCGAGAACGTGCTCTCCTGCACCGGGATGTTTCCCTGCTCGACCAATCTGGTATTGATCCTCTACAGAAGAGTGCAAGAAGCCTTAAGCCAATCAGTCAGCCTTGGTGGACCACAGACAGCGGATTATCAGCGTCGTCTCACCGACCTGACAGGACAGGTCGAAAACCTGCAAAACGCTCAGAAACAGACACCCGCCATCGAAAGCTTTCGCCTGCCCGATACCGATAAGCAGATCCTGGATCTGGTTAAGGTACTGAAAAAACTCAAGGCTATCCTGCGCGCCGAGCACAACAAGGGCAAGGTCGATCCCAATATCTTTGCCCAGGAAGAGGCTCGTGTGGACAGCCTGCAGCTCAGAATCAATGTGGATTCTATGCTGTCGCGCGCCCGCAGCGCCTGCTTCATGAAGCAATACGGCTCCGCCAAACAGATGGTCACTAAGGCATTGGCGACCCTGCACACCATCAAGGGCCTGACCCCTAACGATCCCTTTATCGCCAAGAAAGTAGATGAAGCCAAATTGCTACTCGATGAGATCATGGGCGCCCAAAAGATGGCGCAGCCTAACGCACCGCAGCAGAAGAGCGACGAGGATGATATCGACGTGCTGTTCCAGCCAAAGAAGAAATGGTAACGGCCGCCTAAGACAAAAAAACCACCGCATTGCGGTGGTTTTTTTATCGCTATTATCGGAACGCTTAAGGCGCCAGACGGTCGATATCCCAGCCGCCTTCTTTAAGACTTGAATCTTTACGGCTGTAGAGGAAGCGGTCGTGCAAACGATATTCGCCGCCCTGCCAGAACTCTATGCTACTAGGACGCACCCGGTAACCGCCCCAAAACTTAGGCAGCGGCACCTCACCCTGGCTGAACTTGGCCTTCATCTCGGCAAACTTGCTCTCCAGCGCCTGACGCGCGGAGATCTTGCTCGATTGCTTCGACACCCAGGCGGCGATCTGACTCTCTTTGGGCCGCGTCACGAAGTACTTAAGCACCTCAGTGGTCGAAAGCTGCTCCGCCACACCCGTCACCGCCACCTGACGCTCCAGGGCGTGCCAGGGAAACAGCAGACTCACCTTGTTGTTGTGGGCTATCTGCTCCGCCTTGCGACTGGCCAGGTTAGTGAAAAACACAAAGCCGTTGTCATCGAAACGTTTTAAGAGCACGATACGCTGAAACGGCTGCCCCTCGGCATCGACGGTTGCCACCGACATGGCCGTGGGATCCGGCAGGATCTCCGAATCCCTAATCTGCTCTATCCATTTCTCAAACAGCACCATGGGGTTGTCGGGCAGCTCCTCTCGGTGCAGCCCGCCCAGGGTGTATTCTCGTCTAATATCACTTAAGTTCGACATCTGCTTCCTTACCCTGTCCCGTATTGCTTACTTCTTATGGGCGCAGGCCCAAACGTGTAGCATCTCAAGGCCTAAGGTGGCCCCGGCCAGTGCGGTGATCTCGGCGCTGTCGTAGGCTGGCGCCACTTCGACCACATCCATACCGACAACATTCATGCCGCGCAGGCCGCGAATGATCTTCATCGCCTTGTCGCTGGTGAGACCGCCACATACAGGCGTGCCTGTGCCCGGTGCGAAGGCAGGATCCAGACAGTCGATGTCGAAGGTGACATACAATGGCATATCACCGACACGATCTTTAATCTGAGCCACTATCTCATCGGCAGTCATCTCGTTAGCGGCGGCCGCATCGATCACCTTGAACAGATGGCTTGGCTTGTCATATTCGGTACGGATCCCCACCTGCACTGAGTGAGAAGCATCGATGATGCCCTCATTTGGCGCGTGGAAGAACATAGTGCCGTGGTCATACTTGCTGCCCTGGCTATAGGTGTCTGTGTGCGCATCGAAATGCAGCAGTGCCATCTTGCCATGCTTCTTGTAGTGAGCACGCAGCAGCGGCAGGGTCACGAAGTGATCGCCACCAAAGCTCATTAGCGCCTTGCCAGAGTCGAGCACGGCCGTCGCGAAGTCTTCGACACGTTGGGTGAAATCGGCTGCATCACCGCAATCGAACACCAGATCGCCCGCATCGACCATTTTCAGGTGATCGGACAACTTAAAGTCCCATGGCCAGCGGCACTCTTCCCAGGCCAGATTGACCGACGCCTGACGGATAGCGCCAGGACCCATACGGCCGCCAGAACGACCCGTAGTGGCCATATCAAACGGCAAACCTATTACCACCACATCGGCATCGCTCTCGAGCGGTTTAAAATCCAGTGGCTGTCTTAAATAACCAAATGCATTTGAGTAAAGCGAGTAATCAGGCTTATCTGCAATAGTGGTCATATTTTCTCCAAATCTATAGAAGTAAAGATCACAACGCAACGGGCAGCAATTGCTCACAATCGCGCTGTTTATAGTGTTTTACATACAGGCCTTGGCCATCCGCCAAGGCAAGTTCGCCCCGGGCCTCTAGGCTATACTGTTTGGCGCAGTATGCTAACGTCTCGGCTTCATATCCTGCCAGGTCCCAGCTTACCGGATTTAAGCGGTTTAACAACTCACCTACTATACCGTTAAGCCCTGCGCCGAGCGACAAATTCGTTTCCAGACTCACATAGGAGCTCGTCTCTTGCGGGGTGATGTGCAGCGTGAAATAGTCCTCTCCCCTGATGGCGTTGAGGGAATAACCCAGTGGCGAGAACAGGTGCGCATCGATATCAAAACCGCTCAGCAGCTGGGATAAATTAAGCCGCTTGGCTATCCCCGCTATCGTTTGCCCATCGCTGAGCAGATAATCGGCCAGTTCACCGCGAATATGGTACATCTGCACCGTCTGCGCGGGTTTAAGCCTTACCTTACTGCCAGAGAAGAAAATCTGATGGTGATGACCATCTAAATGGCCTATGCGGTAGGCGGCGCCGCTTAGCATTGTGCCAAGCCGGGCAATATCGTCTTCGAAGCGGCTGGTCTGTAAGGCGGGTAAGATCTCGCTCTTACGCTGATAACTCAGGCTGGCAATCTGATCGCGACCCAGTGACTCCACCAGGGAAAGTACGGTCTCGATTAGCCGTGTGTTGCCACAGGTGATCAGCACCAGACTATCGTGCCAGACAAACAGGCTGGATTCGCTGAGCAGGTAAGCATCGCACTGCTCACTGCTCAGCTTTGAGAGGATCTCTGTATCACTCTTGGCCAGGGCGCGGCGCCAATACGCATCGCCCAACGCCCTAAGCGACGGACAACCCGCCGCCAGCGTCAGCGATAAGCGCTTCTCCGCCCCTTCAAAATACATCGACCCGCTCCTCATCGTCTAATACCAATCCTAATAAATAGCTGGTCATGGTAAATAACTGGTCATGCTAGCTTGTTAAAACGTCCGATAACGGCGTTACTATTTTTGATTGTAGAATAACTACTTATCGAAAAATCTCGCCTTGTTCTCGGCCGTTTTTCCTGTGCTATTTCTGATCACTTACTTGCCGTGATTGGTATAACAGGATCCCGGCAGCCTTAGCCGAGATCCCAGGCGAAACAGGCTAGCCTGCCAATCAGGAGAAATCTTCCAGATAGGTGTAGCCCTTCAGTCCAATCTGCAACTCTTCGAGAATATTGGCGCGCTCATCTTCCTGAATGTGCAGGTTCACCAGCTCCTCATAGGTACGCATGAAAGAGACGGCGTCCAGGTTAACGTAACGCAGCACATCGGCAACCGTATCACCGGCCAGAACCGACTCGATATTCACCAGGCCATCGTCGTCCAGTCGCACCACGGCAGAGTTAGTATCGCCGAACAGGTTATGCATATCCCCGAGGATCTCCTGGTAGGCACCCACCAGGAAGAAACCGATAAGATATGGGCTCTCAGCGCTCCACGCAGGTACCGGCAGTGTGGTTTCGATACCCTGACCATCTACGTACTGATCCACAGTGCCGTCAGAGTCACAGGTAATGTCCAGCATCACGGCGCGGCGCTCAGGTTTCTTATCCAGACCACTTAGCGGCATCACAGGGAACACCTGATCGATACCCCAGGCATCTGGCAGCGATTGGAACAGCGAGAAGTTCACGAAGAACTTGTCGGCCAGCTTCTCGTTAAGCTCATCGATCACCGGGCGGTGGAAACGATACTTACCGCTCATCACACCCTTCAGCTCGTAACAGACACGCAGGTTCATCTGCTCTGCCCAGGCTCTGTCGGACAGGCTCATCTGTCCCAGGGCAAACAGCGAGTGCACCTCGGCCAGATCGCTCTGCACATCGTGGTAGATCTCGATAAGGGCGCGTTGATCGGCGCGGCCACTCACCTCGCCCCAAGAATCCCACATGTTTTTGAGCTGCTGCGGCGCTTCTTCATCCGGCGCTTGCAGATCTTCAGGCTTATAGGCCTCTGTGCCAATCACGTCGGTGATCAATACAGCATGGTGAGCCGTCAGGTAACGACCAGACTCAGAGATCAGACGCGGCATAGGCTGATCGTGTTCGCGGCACATGTCGTTCAGCACGCTGACGATATTGTTGGCGTATTCGGTCAGGCCATAGTTCATCGAGTTGCTGCTCTGGCTGCGGGTACCGTCATAGTCCACCGCCAGGCCACCACCCACGTCGAAACATTTCACGTTGGCGCCCATCTTCTGCAGTTCACAGTAGAAACGGCCCGCCTCGCTCACACCGCTGCGGATATCGCGGATGTTGGCGATTTGCGATCCCAGGTGGAAGTGCAGCAGCTGTAGGCTGTCGAGCATGTCTTCGTCTTTCAGTGAGTTGATCACGTTCAGCACCTGCGCCGCAGACAGACCAAACTTAGACTTCTCGCCGCCGCTGGCTTGCCACTTGCCCTTGCCCTGGAAAGCCAGACGCACGCGCAGACCCAGACGCGGGGTCACGCCCAGTTTCTTGGCTTCTTCGAGGACGACTTTCAGCTCAGATAGCTTCTCGAGCACAATATAGACCTGATGACCGAGCTTCTCGCCGATCAGCGCCAGGCGAATATATTCCACATCTTTGTAGCCGTTACAGATGATCACCGAGCTGGCCTTCTGCGCCATGGCGAGTACCGCCATCAGCTCAGGCTTACTGCCGGCCTCAAGACCCAGCTGTGGCACCTCTTTAGACACCTGACTTGCCAGGATCTCTTCGACCACAGTTTGCTGTTGGTTCACCTTGATAGGGTAGACAAGCAGATAGTCTGACTGATAGTCATAACGGGTGATCGCCTGATTGAAGGCGTTACACAGGCTGTTGACTCTGTGATGCAGGATCTGCGGGAAGCGCACCAATACAGGCAAGGCCACGCCGGATTTCACCATATCCTTAGCGAGTTCATTTAACCCTATAGTGTGCTCAGGATGATTAGGATCGGGGGACACCGTCACCTCACCGGCCTCGCTTATGCCGTAGAGCCCAGAGCTCCAGTAATTAACGTTATAACCAACATAAGCATCTTTAATAGACCAATTACTCATATTCTCTCAACCTGTCTATTTACATTCATATTCGGCAGCTGCTTTGTCTGCCAACACATTAATGTTACTTACTATCGCACCTATCAGGTAAATAAGCCGCAACATCAACACCGTTTTTGGGTGTCAGATATCGAAGTTATCCTTCGAGTCCCCGCCATATTAGTTAACTCAATTTATACTTGTCTAAAGTAAAAAAAGGCGCGCAATTAAACCCCTGAATTTAACTAAATGCAAGTATCATTATCACATTAATTTATTACAAGGTTTTTTGCACTCAAGCACGCGCCCAGACTGCCTTTTATCCCTTACGGGTGTTCAGCGTTTTTTACAGTAAATTCGCTCAACAGCCGGGCATTAAACAGACAGTCGGCCCTATCGTTTACCGGGTTCCCACACTGCCAGCCGTTGGAGTCTATCTAACTCACTCACCCCTGAGCCGAAATTAATGTCATTCACTTCAGAATAAACTGCTTAGGCTAAAGCATCTTGGCAAGATTTCCACTATAATCGCCACATTTAACATCTAAGCCATTATCCATAGAGAACCACATGATAGAGATAGGAAAACGCTGCACCTTAGAGATCGTCAAACGCGTCGATTTTGGGGTGTACTTAAATGCCCATGAATTCGGCCAGGTATTACTGCCAAATAAAGTTGCCCCTCAAGGCTGCGAAGTAGGCGATAGCGTCGAGGTCTTCCTCTATCTGGACTCAGAAGATATGGTGATCGCCACCACCAAGCGTCCCAAGGCGCAGGTAGGCCAATTTGCCTACCTTAAGGCAGTCGCGACCGGTCCTTATGGCGCCTTCTTGGATTGGGGCCTGGATAAAGATCTCATGTTGCCCTTCGGTGAGCAGCACAGGGAGATCGAGGTGGGACGCTCTTATCTGGTCTATGTCTATGTTAACAGCGCCGACGATCGCATCGTGGCCTCATCGAAAATAGACAAGTTCCTCGACCGCACTCCACCGCCCTATCGCAACGGCCAAGAGGTGAGCCTGATCATTGCCGGCACCACAGACCTTGGCTACAAGGCCATCGTCGACAATGGCCACTGGGGGGTGCTGTATAAGAATGAGGTATATCAACCCCTCAAGTTTGGTCAGCGCATCAAAGGCTTCATCAAGCGCGTCAGAAGTGATGACAAGATCGACCTGATCTTGCAGCGCGGCGCCAAAGAGGAGCTGGACAAGCACGCCACCGCCATCTTGATGAAACTCAACCAGGCTGGCGGCTTCCTGCCCCTCACCGATAAGACAGATGCCGAGGTGATCTACGCCGAGCTTGCCATGAGTAAGAAGGCCTTCAAAAAAAGCATCGGCGGCCTCTACAAGCAGCAGAAGATCGCCATCGAGGCAGACGGTATCCGCCTGACTGAATAGAAGTTAGGCAGCGAAAGCGCCAAGCCTCTGATTGTCTTTGCATAAAAGCATGGCTCTGTTATAACAGGGCTATGCTTTTTTTATCTGGGTACCAAAATCATGAAACTCACCTCCCATGAAGCGCGTGTGATAGGTTGTCTGCTGGAAAAAGAGAAGACAACGCCAGAGCAATATCCCCTCTCCCTCAACGGCCTCACGTTAGCCTGTAACCAAAAATCGAGCCGCGAGCCTGTGATGAACCTGTCGGAATCTGATACCCAGGCCGCGCTGGACTCTCTGGCGAAGAAACGCCTGGTGGCCGAACAGAGTGGTTTCGGCTCGCGCGTCGTCAAATACAAGCACAGATTCTGCAACACCGAATTTAGCGATCTCCAGCTGAGCGAAGACAAGGTCGCCATCATCTGTCTCTTGCTGTTAAGAGGACCGCAGACTGCAGGTGAGCTAAGAACCCGCAGCAATCGCCTATATGGCTTTAACGATGTCGCCCAGGTCGAGCAAGCCCTCAATAGCCTAGCGCAGATGGAGCCGGCGTTGGTTCGTCAGCTACCTAGAGAGCCGGGTAAGCGCGAATCACGTTTTATCGAACTCATCAGCGAAGCTGAGGCGCAGCTCGATACTCAACTGGCAACGCAGCTAGCGCCAGAACTAGGGCAAGCGAGTAGCCAGGCAAATGATGAGCTTGTGGAGCGCGTCGCGCTGCTCGAGCAGCAAGTCGCCGAGCTAAAACAGCAAGTTGCCGAGCTCTTAGGCAAAATTTAACAACAATCTGAAACATTTAGACAAACAGATGAATGTTAGGCTGAGCCTTCATTAACATGATAAAGGAATCATCTTTGGATAATCTTACTCCGCGCAGTTCATGGAACGCAGCCTTGGTGTTGGCCAGGTTCGAACTGAAAAAAATCCTCTTTAGCACAAGAGGCATGATAGGCCTGGCCACCTTCGCGCTAACCTGGTGCCTCATCCTCTGGTACCCCATAAGACAGGCTTCTTTCTACCTGTTTTCGCCTGACTTTAAGCAGCTACTCGAAGGCGTATTTGGCGCCGCCAATGTGGGAGAGCTACTCTCGTGGGACGTGGCCGAGATGGCCATTTTATGGGTCGCCGCGCTCTACCTCTTCCCCATCTTCAGCCTGTTTGTGGGCGCCGATCAGTTTGCCTCTGACAAGGCCAGAGGCAGCTTTCGCTTCCTCACCCTGAGAGTCAGCCGCGACACCCTGTTCTTCGGTCGGGTCACTGGCTATCTGCTGATCCAGGCGATACTGCTGATACTCACTCTGGTGGCGACACTATTACTGGTGGCCTATCGCGACACGGCTTTGGTATGGGCCGCCATGGGCTCTGGGGTATTGGTATTTATCAATATCATGATCGTCCTGGCCCCCTTTACCGCCATGATGGCAATCTTGTCACTGCACGCCAACTCGGCGAGACAGGCGAGCATATATGCAGTGCTGTTCTTGGCGGGTAGCACCATAGCCAACGGCATCATCTCCTATTATCTACCTGGACTGAGCAACATACTGCAATGGCTGGTGCCCGGTGCCCAGCTGGATATGATGATCAATACCAAGGGCCTGAGCAGCCTTGCCATAGCAGCCATTCCTCTGCTTCAGGCCGGTGTACTCCTGCTATTAGGAAGAAGTTATATGGCGAGGATCGCACTATGAAGCTAATCACCTGTAAGGCGCTGAGCAAGCAGTTCGGCAGCAAACGCGCACTCAACGACATCAACCTGGAACTCAGCGCTGGCCAACCTATCGCCCTGGTCGGCCCCAACGGTGCGGGCAAGACCACCCTGTTTTCGCTGCTATGTGGCTATATTCGCCCAACAGAAGGAGCTGTCGAGATCTTAGGACACGCCCCCGGCAGCACGGCGCTCCTGGGTAAGGTTGCCGCACTGCCCCAGGATGCGCGGCTCGATCCTAACCTCACCATAGCAGCGCAGCTGGAGCTGTTTGCCCAGTTACAAGGCTTTAATGCCGCCGCGGCGCGCCGGGAGTGCCAGCGGGTGTTGGCCTTGGTTGATCTGGCAGAGGTCGCTGCGCAAAAGCCCTCCTCTCTTAGCCATGGCATGAGCAAGCGGGTGTCGATTGCCCAGGCACTCATAGGTTCACCCGAGTTGGTACTGCTCGATGAGCCGACCGCTGGACTGGATCCCGCCAACGCCAAGGCGATACGCGAGTTAGTGCGTGCTCAGGTAGGCAAGACCACCTTCGTCATCAGCTCACACAACCTAGCGGAGCTGGAGAAGCTGTGTGACAAGGTACTCTATCTGGATAAAGGCGTGCTGAATCAATCTATCTCGATTCAAGATGAACTGGCCGACGAATATCTGACCCTGACTATGCAGAGCTGCGATGACGAGGCGCTGATGGCGGCGCTAGAGGCGCTGCCTCAGGTCATATCGGTGAAATCCAGTCAGAGCAAGGAGTTTGTGATCCACTATCAGGTCACGGCAGGCTTCGCACTGGAAACCGAGCTATTCGCCCTCTTCAATCGCCAAGACTGGCGCTACCGGGCCATTCAACGAGGCCGCACCCTGGAAGACAAGCTATTCTCACAGGCTTAAGCCAGAATGTCACTGAGATAAAGTGGCACTAATCCGGAGTGTCACGCATATAAAGTGACACTTAAGCCAGAATGTCACTGAGATAAAGTGGCACTAATACAGAGTGTCACTTAAGGCACGGCGCCTATGCCGTGCCCGCTAACTAACTGCTGCGCTTAGGCTGACCGCCTCAACTCTTTCACTCTCAACTCTCTAACTCTTTACTCTTCGTCTCTCACCCGCTCTTTTGCCCTAGTCTCCCAATGCTGGAACCGGGGGCCGAAACTGGAAACTGGAAACTGGAAACTGGAAACTGGAAACTGGAAACTGGAAACTGGAAACTGGAAACTGGAAACTGGAAACTGGAAACTGGAAACTGGAAACTGGAAACTGGAAACTGGAAACTGGCACCATAGGCTGAAACCTGAGGCTGGCAACAAAAACTGGTAACGAATCTCGACTCGCATCGTAAATTCGCGGAAGCGAAAATCAAGCATGAAAGATAGGCCGTGGATTTGGCTTCAAGAATGGGCTTTGCGGGAAATTGCAGACAAAAAAAGAGCTGTGATACTCATCACAGCTCTTGGAATTCTGTTTTTAGGTAACCCTGGGTTACCCAAAGGTCAGCTTAGATAACAGTTACGTTCTCAGCTTGTGGACCTTTTTGACCTTGAGTCACAGTGAACTGCACTTTCTGACCTTCGTCTAGAGTTTTGAAACCGTCAGAGTTGATCGCACGGAAGTGTACGAAAACGTCTGGGCCAGACTCTTGCTCGATAAAACCAAAACCTTTGTCAGAGTTGAACCACTTAACAACGCCAGTAACTTGAGACATGATATAAATCCTGTAACTAAATAAAATAAAGCCTTAAACGGCAGTAGAGCTGGAAAATGCCGGTATTACTTATGTTAACAGGACGAACTGGTCGTATTGAACACATAAAGTTAAGCCCAACCTTCAAGCTGAGTTCACTATAAATCATTCTGACCGTATGTCAACAAACATTAAAAGGCGCAAATCCTATTTTTTACTTACATATCTGTCAGTTGTTACAAAAAAACCTTCTAAAACTTCGTGTAAAAACACTAAGTTTTTTTAAGCGGATAAAAAACACAAATTAAACAAGGATTAACCAGCTAGCAGGCCCGAAAGACCTCAAGCTTAAAATCCAGCTCACAACTCAAGGGCTTGGATGTCAGCAAGGCGCGCTGCGCATCGGTAAATTTCCAATTGTATGGGGTCATCGCTAGAAAATGGCCGATATCCGCACTGTCGCTGATGGTCATAGATTGCGTCAGTCGCTCGCTATGCAGACGCTCGAACCCCGCTATTTGGCTGTCCACCTCTGGATTTGGCCTTGGCTGGTCATAGATCACCTGCTTAAGGGCAAAGTGATGCTGGGGGCCCGCCGAGACAGTGATCAGAATGGCGCCTGGTTTAGCGACGCGTCTAAGCTCGTCATCTTGCGACGGCGCGTAGATGCGCAGCATGAAGTCGAAACTGTGATTGGCGAAGGGCATCTCGAAGCTGCTTGCCACACAAAACTGAATATCCGGATAGCGCTTGGCCGCATATTTAAGGGCCGACTTAGAGATATCCAAGCCACTGAGACTAAACGCCTCGGCGCTGCCCATAGCCTGTTGCAGTCTGTGGCTGTAGTAACCCTCGCCGCAACCTATGTCCAGCCCATGACGAGCCTCACCGGCATATTCCTGCGCCAGGGCATTTACCCTATCGCTCATCGCCTCATAGTATCCCTTGTTGAGAAACTCCCGCCGGGCGAACATCATCTCTTTGTTGTCGCCGGGATCTTTAGAGCGCTTCTTCTGCACCGGCAACAGGTTGACATAACCCTCTTTGGCACAGTCGAACCTATGATTTGCCTCACAGCACCAGGTGCGATCTATGAGTGACAGCGTGCGCTGACAGATAGGACAAAGGTAATTCATTACAATATTCCAATACTAGTCGGGTCATAAACCGACTAGTCGTCTAAAAACATCTGCTCAACCATGAGGTTAAGTTCGGGTGGTGCCAGCAGCTGATAGGACTCCAGCTTGCGCTGCAGCGCCTCGAGATCCTCATGCTGATTGGCGGCATGTTGCCAGTTAGGACGCTGCACCTTCTGATAATAATGATGGGACAACAACTGCTTCTTGCGTAGCAACTGTTCATCCACCTTGGTCACCTCGCTTAAGATCACCCCGTGCTGCTTCACATCGCCGTGGTTGGCAAAATGGGCCAGTTCCTGACGAACCAGCTCTATCTCACCTATCTCCAGCAGCAGCGCCTCGGCGTTCTGGCTGAGATCTTCCGCCCGGGCAAGTACCGCCTTGGCTCTTCGCAGCTCCAGGGGACCGCCGAAGAGTCTCAGGTCGCGCTCCAGGGTCACCAGCAACCATTTCTGATCAAACTGCGGCCTAAAGCACACGCTATCGCCCTGGCTCTCAACCGCTATCACCAGACCTTTACGTAGCCTTTCGGCGCACATCACGGGCGAGATCCCAAGTGCGCTAAACAGACGCCAGCCCTGACCGTGGGAGCGGTGTAAGATCTCCTCTTGAGGCATTGCTGCATCAAGCGCAGGCGCCTCCCCGGACACTAGCTCGCAGATGAGGTAAGGATGAGATCTTAAGATCAAGCCCTTGTCGCTACACGCCTGAGTCACCACGCATTCGAGCAGGTGTCCCCCCATGGTCTGCAGCAGGCTAAAATCGCTCACCGACTCACGCAAACGCAGATGCAACTGACGCCTCTGGGTCAGTTCGATAAATTGTGGCTGAGTCAGTAAGGGTTCAAACATCGGGTTATTCCTCGTTAGCCGACCATTGTAACTGGCCAACTGAGCCGCTGCCAACTTCAAAATGACGCGATTTCAATCAAATAGGGAAAATAAACCGTTAAATTAGTGCAGGCGCAAACTAGGGTGCTATGATAAGTGCCACTATTCACACGCTACCTTACGCTATGCCTGCAAATAACCATCCCAGCATCTTCTGGCACGACTACGAGACCTTCGGCGCAAACCCGGCCAAAGACAGGCCGTCTCAGTTTGCCGGTATTCGAACCGATATGGATCTCAACATCATCTCTGAGCCGGTAACCTTCTACTGTAAGCTGGCCAGCGACTACCTGCCCTCGCCTGAGGCGATCCTTATCACCGGGATCACGCCCCAGCTCGCCAATCTCAAGGGGATGCCGGAAGCGGAGTTTATGGCCAGGATCAATAGCGAGTTTTCCCAGCCCAACACCTGTGTGGCTGGCTATAACTCGCTGCGATTCGACGATGAGGTGACCCGCTACGGTTTCTACCGTAACTTTTTTGATCCCTACGCGCGGGAGTGGCAGAACGGCAACAGCCGTTGGGACATCATAGATCTGGTGCGCGCCTGTTATGCGCTAAGACCCGAAGGCATCAATTGGCCCGAGAAAGAGGATGGCAGCCCGAGTTTTAAGCTTGAACACCTCACACAGGCCAACAACTTAAGCCATGACAAGGCTCACGACGCCATGTCAGATGTGTACGCTACCATCGCCATGGCCAAGTTGATCAAAGAGCGTCAGCCAAAGCTATTCGATTACTACTTCAATCTGCGTAAGAAGAATGAAGTGAGCAAGCAGATCGACGTGCTGAACATGCAGCCTCTGATACATGTCAGCTCCAAGATCAGCGCCCTTCACGGCTGTACCACGCTGATCGCGCCGGTGGCTCACCACAGCACCAATAAGAATGCGATCATCTGCGTCAATCTGGCCATGGATGTCACGCCGCTGATTGAACTGAGCGCCGATGAGATCCGCGAGCGCATGTATACCCCAAGGGCCGATCTCGCCAGCGACGAGCTGCCAATCGGTCTGAAGCAGCTACACATCAACAAGTGTCCCTTTATTGCAACCGCCAAGACACTCACAGACGGCAACGCCCAGCGTTTAGAGATAGACAAGGAATTTGCCCGCGCCCAATACAAGCGCCTGCGTCAACATCCTGAGATCAGAGAGAAACTGGTGGCCGTCTTCGATACCGAGCATGGCAATGAGATAAGCGATCCGGATCTGCAGCTCTACAGCGGTGGCTTCTTCAGTCACGCCGACAAGAGCAAGATGGAGATCATACGTCATACGGCGCCGCAACACTTAGCCGCGCTGGAGCTCGACTTTGACGACGAGCGTCTGCCGGAAATGCTGTTTCGCTACCGCGCCCGTAACTATCCGGAAACCCTGGATGATACCGAGCAGCAACGTTGGCGCACCTTCTGTCAGTCACGCCTGAATGACCCTGACTATATGATCAAGCTGGAAACCTTGGTCAACGACACAGAGGCTGACGAAGAAAAACAGAAGTTATTGACGGCTTTGTGTCATTATCTTAGCAACCTGTAGCCGAAATTGCGGTGATTTGGGGGAAATGGCGATCAAAATGGGCGTCAGATCCCGTTTTCATGGTAACTTAGTTACTAAAATGATTTTCCAATAGCTTAACAATTAAGGATAAAGCTCATGCAAGATAGATTTGTTCACTGCATAGCTCAACTGCCTCAACCTTTGGCAGATCAATTAGTCCCTTTATTGAACCAGGACTTCGTGGGGCATATGGACGCCCAGCAGGTAGCTGACTTAGCCGCGGCCACGCAGATGAGCCAGGATGAGTTGCTGTTAGCCCTGCTGCCCATCGCCGCCGCACTTGCCAAGCCGCCCATTAGCGAGTTTTATGTGGGCGCCATCGCCAAGGGCGCCAGCGGCGACATCTACATGGGGGCCAACCTGGAACTGGACGGCGAAGCCCTGTTCCATAGCGTCCATGCCGAGCAGAGCGCCATCAGCCACGCCTGGTTAAGCGGTGAGACTGGCATCGAAGATATCATAGTCAACGCCTCTCCCTGTGGTCATTGCCGCCAATTCATGAACGAGTTGGTCGAGGGGCAAGCCATCCGCATCCACCTGCCTGAGCAGGCCACTCAGCCCTTGTCTCACTATCTGCCCTACGCCTTCGGTCCGGCCGATCTGAATATCAAGACGCCACTGCTCTCCAAACAGCAACACGAGTTTGCCCTGGAAAGCGCCGATCCTATGATCATCGAGGCGCTGGATCATCTCAGCCTGAGCTACGCGCCCTATAGTGAAAGCTATGCAGCCGTGGTGTTAGAGACCCGAGATGGCGCGACCTTCTGCGGCCGCTATGCGGAAAACGCCGCCTTCAACCCTTCCATGCTGCCGATGCAGATGGCATTGTCGGCCATGGCCAGACATAACCGTGATTTCAGCGAGATCAACCGCGCCGTGTTGATCGAATCCAGCCAGGGCAAGATCTCCTTGGTAGGCGCCACCATGGATGCCCTGCACGCGGTTGCCGCCGTAGAACTAGAACACATCATGGTCGATCCGGTTTAAGGTCTGATTCCACACCTTAAGGATCAAAAAAGGACTGCTTGGCAGTCCTTTTTATTATCTAACAAGCAGGTTATAGATACCTGGATGGTGGCATTAGCCGCGGCTCTTCTCCAGACGCGCTAACAGACTTGAGGTATCCCAGCGCTGTCCGCCCTGAGCCTGAACCTCACTGTAGAATTGGTCCACCAGTGCAGTTAACGGCAGGTGTGAGCCATTACGGCGCGCCTCACCCAGGGCGATGCCTAAGTCTTTGCGCATCCAGTCGACGGCGAAGCCAAAGTCATATTGACCCTGCCACATGGTTTGATAGCGATTCTCCATCTGCCAAGATTGTGCGGCGCCTTTGCTGATCACCTCAACCACCTTCTCGCCATCTAGACCGGCGCTGCGTGCAAAATGCAAGCCTTCGGCCAGCCCCTGTACCACACCGGCGATACAGATCTGATTCACCATCTTAGTCAGCTGACCGCTGCCCACTTCACCCAGCAGCTCGGCGCAGCGGGCATAGGCCTGCATCACCGGCTTGGCGGCCTCGAAGTTGGCCGCTTCGCCGCCCACCATGACGGTCAGCACGCCGTTCTCGGCGCCGGCCTGTCCGCCAGAAACTGGCGCATCGATAAAGCCAACCCCTTTGGCCTTAGCCGCGGCGCCAAGTTCGCGCGCCACATCTGCCGATGCCGTAGTATGGTCCACCAGTATGCTACCCGGCGCCATGGCCGACAGCGCGCCGGTATCACCCAGCACCACAGAGCGCAGATCGTCATCGTTACCGACACAGACAAACACAAAGTCTTGTCCCTTGGCGGCCTCATTTGGGGTGGCACACCAGTTACCGCCATAGGTATCACACCAGGCTTGTGCCTTGGTCTGAGTACGGTTGTAGACAGTTACCTCATGACCATGCTTCACCAGATGACCCGCCATAGGGTGTCCCATCACGCCTAATCCTAAAAATGCTACCTTTGCCATCTTCTGTCCTATCTCTTTGTTGTTTAATACTGCCTGTTCACCTTCTTGAAGAAAGGTTTTATTTGGGGGTACAAGGCCTCGAAGGCTGTAAATACGCGGGCATATTGTGCCACATGAGCAGCCTCGGGTTCGAATTTTTCGCCAAGACGGCACATCTGACCTCTGGCACTGGCGAGATCTCGGTAGATCCCCGCGCCCACGGCGCAGCACATGGCCGCACCAAGTCCCGAAGCTTCATGCAGCGATAAACGCTCCACGGGACGATTAAAAATATCGGCGCACATCTGCATTACCAGGTCGCTCTGGGCACCGCCGCCCGTGATGCGAACCACCTTGAAGGGTGAACCCTTGAGTCTTTCCAGGCGAAGCAGCCCCTGTTTGAGGGTCATCAGGATCCCTTCGATGGCAGCGCGGTAAAGATGCAGCCTGCCATGCTCTGGGGTAAAGCCGACTATGCTACCTCTCGCCTCGGGGCCTGGATAGATAACGCCCTGGGCCCAGAGCGGACTCAGCAAAAGACCATCTGCGCCCACAGGCACCTTGGCAATAGCCTGGGTGATATACTGCTCAGGGCTGATGCCAAGCCTGCTGGCCTCGGCCACATCCTGGGCGCCAAACTGCTCAATGAGCCAGCTCAGCAGCCAGAAGCCTCGCTCTAGCTGGATCTCGGTAATATAGTCATTTGCTTCGATCGAGGGAAAAGCTGGAAGATAACGATAGGCCTCGCGGTAGCGCTCACCGCCCCAGGCAAGTATGGCCGCGCTGCCAAGGCTGATACAGGCAATATCCTCTTCACCGCAGCCCGCGGCGTAGACTTCGCAGGCCTTATCGGCACCGGCGCCATAGACGGCAAGGCCAGGTGTTAAACCAGAATCCTTGGCGAAATGCTCACTCACCTGGCCCAACTGCTCGGTCGGGGCGGTCAAGGGCACCATCTGCGATGGACGGCAAGCAAGCGCCTGCCAACGCCAGCTGCGCGAATGCGCCCAGGCTTTGCGGCGATAATCGAAAGGCAGATAGGCGACCTGTGAGGCCTGACTATCAACTAGCCTGCCGGTTATCTGCCCGATGAGGTAGCCGCTAAGCAGCCCCACCTTATCGGCTGCTGCTAGCCTGTCTTTTTGGTGCTCTAGAAGATAGTTTACCTTCGCCGCGCGGCGCAGATAGGCGATACGTCGACTGAGACCGACACAGAAAAACCCCAGACGATAGTACCAGGCCATGGGCGGCGGATTATCGCTCGCCAGGCGTCTGTCGGACCACATGTAGACGGGCGATATCGCCTGCCCCGCGTCATCGAGCAGCACAGTGCAGGCCCTCTGGGTCGTCAGCGCCATCCCCTTAATTTGTGCAGGCAACACCTGAGTGTGCTCAAACAGGCCGCGCACCACATCCACCAGTTGGCGATAACAATAGTCGGCCGATTGTTCACTCTCGCCAGGCGCGCCGTCACGATAGGGCTGTACGACATGCTGCCGTTTAGCGACTAGCTGTCCCTGGCGGTCGAACACTAAGGCTCTAACGCTCTGGGTGCCATAGTCCAGGGCGAGAAAATAGGGATTCTCGCCCGTGCTAGCAGTAGAAGCGGGAGTTGAAGTTAAGGTCATAGACAATAATAAAAGACCAAAGCCTAAGGCTTGAGGTGGGCCTCCATCTCGGCGCCGATCTTCTTACGCATCTCCATCAGGCGGATGGCAGAGTCGCGCATCACCTTGTCTGATTCGGTGACCGGCACCCACTCGGGTACTGGAGAGGGTTGACCAGAATCATCCACCGCCACCATGATCACGATACAGTGTGTGGTAAGATGCCGCTCGGGATGTTTGGGATCGCCCGCCTTGACATCTATCCCCAGGTGCATCGAGGTGCGACCTGTATAGATCACCTTGGCTCCCACCTCGACGATGTTGCCCACATGAATGGGTTTGACGAAACGTATCCCCCCGGCGTAGGCGGTGATGCAGTATTTGCCGCTCCACCCCGCCGCGCAGGCATAGGCGGCTAAATCGATCCATTTCATGACCGCGCCACCGTGGACCTTGCCACCGAAGTTTACATCGGCCGGCTCGGCCAAAAATCGCAGGGTGATCTCTCTATCTTGTCCCGCCATCACAGCCACCTTATCTCATTGATTAAAACTAAAGTGTACTGCAAATACCTTGGCGATAGTAACTAAGAATCATGCGATTAGCGCAATTATCCCCAATTGATCACCGCAAGACAGGCCGCAAGGATCAGCGGTAGACTCAGGCGAAACAGCCAAAGCAGGGCTTGCTCGCCAAAAATGCTTGAAACCTTGACGAAACGATACAGGCCGATCCCCAGCAGGAACAGCACAAGTACCTCGACGCCGGCTGCCAGGTTGGTCTCTCCGCCGCTATAGATGGCGGTGACCAGCAGCGCAAACCACACAGTGGCAAAGGCCGCGGAGGCAAGGATGAAGGTCTTGAGGCCTACAGGCAGACTAAAGGAATGCTCACCACGAATGAGTCCATTGAGGTTAGCGGTGAGTAGACCAACCAAGGGCATTAACGGAACAACGACAGGATTTAACACTTTGACACCATCAGAGTGAAGTTAACAGAGCCAGATTATCCGCCCAGATTTGGTCGCTGCCAAGAGAGATGAATTAAGCTTCATCCCGGCGCCATTTCGCCTTCATTCAAACATAAAAAAAGCACCATTAAGGTGCTTTTTTAATTTAAAACCGAGGCTTACTCACCACGTTTAAACAGCAGTGAACCGTTAGTGCCACCAAAGCCGAACGAGTTACACAGGGCGTAATCGAACGCGTGACTACGTGCCGTGTGGGGCACGAAATCGAGATCACACCCTTCGTCTGGGTTATCCAGGTTGATGGTCGGCGGGATCATCTGATCGCGCAGAGCAAGCAAGGTGATGATCGCCTCAACTGCACCGGCCGCGCCTAGCAGGTGGCCTGTCATCGACTTGGTCGAGCTTACCAAGAGATTGTAGGCATGGTCGCCAAACACACTCTTCACCGCAGAGGCCTCGGCCTTATCGCCTGCAGGGGTAGAGGTACCATGGGCATTAATGTAACCCACGAGCTGCTTGTCGATAGCGGCATCCTTGATGGCGTTTTCCATCGCCAGGGCAGCGCCAGCTCCATCGGCCGGTGGCGAGGTCATATGGAAGGCGTCGCCGCTCATACCAAAGCCAACCAGCTCACCATAGATGGTCGCACCGCGCGCCTTAGCGTGCTCATACTCTTCCATCACCATGATGCCTGCGCCATCACCTATGACGAAACCATCTCTGTCTTTGTCCCAAGGACGACTTGCGGCGACAGGATCTTCGTTACGGGTCGACAGCGCCTTGGCCGAACCGAAGCCGCCAACGGCCAACGGACAGGTCACATCTTCTGCTCCACCGGCAATCATCACGTCGGCATCGCCGTAAGCGATAGTGCGGGCAGCAAAGCCGATGTTATGTACGCCCGTAGTACAGGCGGTGGTGACCGCAAAGTTAGGGCCTGTCATGCCGTACTTGATCGACAGGTGACCGGCGATCATGTTGATGATGGTGCTTGGCACGAAAAATGGCGAGATCTTGCGAGGACCGCCCTTCAACAAGGCTGAGTGAGCCGCCTCGATCAGCGGCATACCGCCCATACCGGCGCCGATAGCTGTACCGACACGGGTGGGATCTTCCACTTCCATATTCAAACCGGCATCTTCGATCGCCTGAATACCTGCCGCCATGCCGTATTGGATGAAGAGATCCATCTTGCGGGCTTCTTTCTTCGGTAGGTACTGCTCTACGTCAAAATCTTTGACCGAGCCGCTGAAACGAGTAGAGAACTCGCTGGCATCAAATTTGGTTATCGGTGCGATACCGCTCTGTCCCGCAAGCAGGGCTTTCCAGGACGCCTCTACGGTATTACCCACAGGGGTAACAAGACCAATACCTGTGACGACTACACGACGTTTAGACACGTTTTCACCTTTCACTAGAATGAGATGGGAGGCCTCAAAGGAGACCGGAAAAACAAGGCTTATTAGGTTATAGCACAGGAAACTCAGGCGGGCATCCGCCCTTTCCAGCTACTAGCCCTCAAACAAAAACAGGCGGCATAATTGCCGCCTGTTTTAGAGAATTCAGTATTACTGATTCTTAGAAACGTAATCGATCGCTGCTTGAACAGTAGTGATCTTTTCAGCTTCTTCATCAGGGATCTCAGTGTCAAACTCTTCTTCTAGAGCCATTACCAACTCAACGGTGTCCAGAGAATCTGCACCTAGGTCGTCAACGAAAGATGCTGCTGGTTTTACGTCTTCTTCTTTAACGCCCAGTTGCTCGATAATGATTTTCTTTACACGTTCTTCGATGTTGCTCATTAGTTTTCTTTCCTATTCAAATTACGCACTTGCGTAAGATTGCGAGTAGTTTATTCAATTTGGCACACAATGCAAGCTTAACTTTTGTGGTCTAACCACAAAACCTACGTAAGTCTACGCCAAAAATCAATCAAAATCAGTCAGTTGTTATAACCGACGTTTAAACCATGTACATGCCGCCGTTTACATGCAGAGTTTCCCCTGTGATGTAAGCCGCTGAATCCGATGCTAAAAACAGTACAGCATTTGCAATCTCTTGCGGCTGTCCCAGTCTTTCCATAGGAACTTGTGACATAATACCTTTTTGCTGCTCTTCCGTCAGCTCATCCGTCATATCGGTCTGGATAAACCCAGGAGCAATAGCATTCACTGTTATTTGACGAGATGCAACCTCTCTTGCAAGAGATTTTGTAAATCCAATCAAACCAGCCTTAGCTGCGCAATAGTTTGTCTGACCTGCATTGCCCATTGTGCCTACAACAGAGCCAATGTTAATAATACGGCCACTGCGCTTCTTCATCATTGCACGTAACACCTGCTTAGAGGTGCGATAGAGAGAGGTCAGGTTGGTATCTATGATATCCGTCCACTCATCTTCCTTCATACGCATCAAGAGATTGTCGCGCGTGATACCCGCATTGTTTACCAGAATATCAACTTCACCGACTTTTTCTTTGATCGAGGCAAATAAATGGTCAATTGACTCACCGTCGGTGACATTTAATACTAATCCATGACCTTTATCACCCAGATATTCCTGGATAGCGGCTGCGCCGCGCTCGCTGGTCGCAGTGCCGATAACCAGCGCACCGGCCTCAACCAATGTTTCGGCGACCGCACGGCCAATACCGCGGCTAGCACCAGTTACCAAGGCAACCTTGCCGGTTAAATCTAGATTGAAACTCATCTATTACTCCTTATTCACTCAGCGCGGCAACAGAGGCGGGATCGTTCGCCACTTTCGCGCTCAGCGATTTATTAATTCTTTTCGCTAACCCGGTAAGCACCTTACCTGGGCCCACTTCAACCAGCTGGCTGACACCCTCAGCGGCCATCTTCTCAACGGTCTCAGACCATCTGACCGGGCAGTAAAGCTGACGCACTAGGGCATCTTTAATGGCTTCAACTGACTCAGGCGTGGCGACATCGACGTTGTTGACAACTGGAATGCTAGGCGCACTGAAGCTCAATGCGTCCAGCGCCTTGGCCAGTTCATCCGCCGCAGGCTTCATCAATTGACAGTGAGAAGGTACGCTCACAGGCAAGGCAACGGCCATCTTGGCACCGGCCGCCTTACAGGCATCCGCCGCGCGCTCAACCGCGGCCTTCTCACCTGCGATAACCACTTGACCTGGGCTGTTAAAGTTAACTGGTGCAACCACCTCACCTTGCGCTGCCTCTTCACAGGCTTTAGCGATGCCATCGTTGTCCAGACCGATAATCGCAAACATGGCGCCAGTGCCAGCAGGCACCGCCTGTTGCATCAGCTGACCACGTAGCTCAACCAATTTAACAGCGTCTTTAAAATCGATAACACCAGCGCACACCAGCGCCGAGTACTCACCCAGGCTGTGGCCGGCAAGCAGGGCAGGCTTAGATGCAGAGGTGGCTTGGATCGCTCGCCAGATGGCGACGCTTGCGGTAAGCAATGCAGGCTGAGTCTTATCGGTCTGATTCAGAGACTCGGCAGGTCCCTCTTGTACCAGTTGCCACAAATCATAGCCTAACACTTCGCTCGCTTCGGCGAAGGTTTGACCGACGACTTCATGTTCCGCCGCCAGGTCGGCCAACATGCCTACGGCCTGAGAACCTTGCCCTGGGAAGACATAAGCAATCTTTTCCATTTTTATATACCTTTACTAAATCAATGTATTCTAGTACTAAAATCGACTAAAAACGAACAAGCGCGCTGCCCCAGGCAAATCCTGCACCGAAGGCCTCGAGAAGCAGAAGCTGACCACGTTGGATACGTCCGTCGCGCACAGCCTCATCAAGGGCGATAGGCACAGAGGCGGCCGAGGTATTACCATGTTTGGCCAGGGTCAATACCACCTTGTCCAGGCTCATGTCGAGCTTCTTGGCGGTCGCCTTGATGATCCGGAAGTTCGCCTGATGAGGCACCAGCCAGTCGATCTCAGATTTATCAATCTGATTGATACGTAGCGTCTCTGTGACCACATGAGAAAGTTGAGTCACGGCGACCTTGAAGACGTCGTTACCCTTCATCGTCATATAACCAACAGCCTCTGAAGACTCACTGGCTCTTGGCGGGAAGGAACATTTGAGCAGATCGCCTTGACGGCCATCGGCGTAGATATGGGTCGAGATGATGCCCGGCTCTTCAGAGGCGCCCACAACCGCGGCGCCGGCGCCATCACCGAACAGAATAATAGTGGTGCGATCTTCTGGCTCACACAGACGTGACAGAACATCGGCACCAATCACCAAGACTTTCTTGGCGGCGCCCGTCTTCACAAACTGATCGGCAACCGACAACGCGTAGACAAAGCCAGAGCAGGCGGCGGCGACATCGAAGGCCGGAATGGTATGCACGCCCAGCATAGCCTGAATTTCACAAGCCGCAGCAGGAAAGGCGTTGTTGGCACTCGTGGTGCCACATACGATCATATCCAGCTCGCTAGGGTCTACCCCAGCCATTTCCAGGGCGTGCACGGCGGCGGCATAACCCATGGTCGATACTGATTCGTCTTCGGCGGCTATTCTGCGCTCTGAAATACCGGTACGTTCAACAATCCACTGGTCACTGGTATCCACCATCTTTTCCAGATCTTGATTGCTACGGACTTGCGCTGGCAAATAACTACCAGTTCCGAGAATTTTTGTATGCATAAGGAGATATCAGTTATTTATGTCTAAAAGGATCGACTCAAGACGCTCTTCGATCATCTTGGGGAGTCGACGTTGTGCTTCGGTCACTGCCAAACTAATTGCTTGTAAATAGGCAGATTCATCCGCACTTCCATGACTTTTTACTACAATTCCGCGCAATCCTATCAGACTTGCTCCGTTATAGTGGTCGGGGTTCATCTGATTTAAAACACTATTAATGCGCGGGGCGATTAACTTGGCCAGTAATCGTACAAAAAAGCCTTGAGTTAAGCCTTTCTTCAACTGATGGACGAGGAGCCTTGCGATCCCCTCTGAGGTTTTCAGGGTAATGTTGCCAACAAAACCGTCACAGACGATGACGTCGACATTACCCGAATAGATATCATCGCCTTCGATAAATCCGGCGTAATTGAGCTGCGGGCTCTGTTGCAGTAGTTGCCCCGCCTGCTGTACCTGATCGTTACCCTTGATCTCTTCGATGCCCACATTGAGCAGGGCAACCTTAGGGGCAGGATTCTTATCCACGGCCTCGCACAGAACCGAGCCCATTACCGCAAACTGAAACAGAGTTTCCGAGCAGCAGGAGACGTTGGCGCCGAGATCCAGCAGATACACGGGTTTATGATTAACCGCCGGCAAGCAGCTAACCAGGGCGGGTCTATCTATGCCGGGAAGCGTCTTGAGTAATACCTTGGAGATGGCCATCAGGGCCCCGGTATTACCCGCGCTTAAACAGGCCTGTGCCTTCTTGTCTCGTACCAGCTCGATCGCCAGACGCATAGAGCTTTGCTTGCAGTTACGCAGCGCATGCACAGGACGATCGCACATTTTCACCACTTCTGTGGTGTGCACGAGTTCGATACGCGAGAGTATGTCTGATTCAAGGTGGCTTAGTAGAGGTTCGATTTGCGACCTGTCACCCACCATGATGACGTGTAAGAAGGGGTATAAGCGAAGTGCCTGCAGGGTTGCAGGCACTGTGATGCGGGGGCCAAAGTCGCCCCCCATCGCATCTAACGCAAGCGTCAGATTAGTCATCGGCAATCAACAGATTACTTGTTGATAACCTTTTGACCACGGTAGTAACCGTCTGCAGTCACGTTGTGACGACGGTGTAGTTCACCACTCGTTGCATCAACTGACAGTTGAGCAGTGCTCAACGCGTCGTGTGAACGGCGCATACCGCGCTTTGAACGAGATTTTTTATTCTGTTGTACAGCCATTTGACCTGTCTCCTAGATTACTTGCTCTTCAGTTTTTCTAACACTGCAAACGGATTTGGACGCTCCTCTTGAGCGGGTTCAATCTCGCCTACTACTACATCCTGATCGCCTTTGCTGCAGCTTTCTTCTGCATGCATCGGAATCAAAGGCATAGCTACTATCAATTCATCTTCAATCAATTGATGCAGACGAATCTCACCTATCTCATTGCACTCAATAGGGTCATACGCATCCGGGAGCTCATCGATTTCTGCCTCAGACCCGCAAGGGCTAAAACAAAAGTCGACCGTAACCTCAGTGGTAAAAAGCGTCATGCAACGTTGACATATCAGAGTGAGCTCCGTCACAGCCTTCCCTTTCAGGTAGACTATCCCCTGTATATCTACACCACATTCAAGCGACACTGCCACATCGGAACAGTCGCCGGCACATAACTCATTTAATCGCTTTAGCTGCACACCGGGTACAATGCCTTCATATGAAAGCTTGCTGGCCGCTGCGCGTATAGGATCAATTGAAACCGGTATCTTTACTGTTTGCATAAGGCGCGCATATTATAGTTTGAATTACCTTGAGTCAAAGGAAAATTTATCTCCTTTATCGATCCCGTTAACGAAAGCGATAAAACCCATCAATAATTCAAAAATTGTTGGAGTGAAAATTTTACCCAAGGGCCAATGGATACTCAAGCCCCGCACGCTTAAAATAGAAGCATTCGCGCGGCCTTAGTCGCCTCTTTTTATTACCCTTGCCTAAATATAGTCCGCCCCCCGCTTGTCGGTCTAAGCTTGCATTCATTTTTGTGCCTATACGTGAAAACTTTGCGCGACCATCTCGTCTTCTACACGACTCTATTCTGCATTTTTAGCCAAGATGGCTTATGATAGCCGCCACTTACATAAAGCTTTGCTCCGCAATAGATAACAGATAACAGATAACAGATAACAGATAAAAAGGTTAAACCATGACCCCAGCTATCATACTCGCCTCCACCTCGGTATTTCGTCAGTCTTTGCTTCAAAAACTCGCTATCGAGTTTGATACCTGCGCCCCAGAGGTCGACGAGACCCCGATTGCGGGCGAATCGGCTCAGCAACTGGTAACCCGCCTGGCATTAGCCAAGGCCAAGGCGGGAGCAGTGGGCCGTCAGAGCGGGCTCATCATAGGCTCAGATCAAGTCGCCGTGGTCGATGGCGACATCATAGGTAAGCCGCTGACTCGTGCCAACGCCATTGCACAGCTCGAGCGCGTCTCAGGTAAATCCATCACCTTCTATACCGGCCTAGCCCTGTTTAACGTGGCCGATGAGACGTACGAGGTGATCTGCGAGCCCTTCATCGTACACTTCAGGGCGCTAACGACTGAACAGATCCAGTATTATGTCGACACCGAGCAGCCCCTCTACTGCGCGGGCAGCTTCAAATCTGAAGGCCTGGGCATCGCTCTATTTGAGCGCCTCGAGGGACGGGACCCTAACACTCTGGTTGGCTTGCCTCTGATCGCCCTCACCCAGATGTTGCTTAAGCAAGGGGTGGACATCTTGGCGGCGGCGACGAAATAAAGCTCATCCGCTAATAGCTGATAGTGAATCGTCAGACCTTAATCACTAGCACATACTCACCAGCACTTGTTCACAAGTAGGTATTCACCAGTACTTATTCACCAGAACGTATGTGCCGACCGGTTTCACCACGGTTGGCAGATTCGAATTCAGGACAAAGGCCTTCGCAACGCCTTACCGCAGCCCACCGTTAGGCATTCGCTCCACACAATTAAGCATGTTTAGTTTTATTCACTAAATACAGGCTTCACAAACGGATAAAAACTAGCTACTTTGAAGTTTAAGATTTTCATACGCCAATAACTTAGCGACAAGGAAGTCAATTGCATTTGGGTGGTTAGTTATTATGACCGATCTCGAAGAAGCGCTTGCCTTGCTCGCCGCCCCCTGTATCGACGAGCGATTTTTTCAGCGAGCCTTAAAAGCACTCGCGCTGGTGACTCAGTGTCGTTGGGCGGCTTTCGCCCGCCCCTCGATTCATCGCGGGAAAATAGAGGTGGTCGCTTTTTGCGACGTGAAACAAACCATTCCCGGGTTTGAATTCGACCTTATGGGTTCCCCCTGTGAAGCCATCTATCAGATGCGCTACCCCAATACCCATCTCTTGTATGCAAATGATCTGCAGCAGCGCTTTCCCGACTTTCAGCTCATCAAAGATCTCGGCGCGGTCAGCTACCAGGCCGAGTTGATCCTGGACGACGAAGGCGGCCCGATTGGGCATATCTTAGTCATGGATACCCTCCCCCAGCGGGAAAACACTAAGTCGCGGGAATTTTTCCGGCTACTCGCCCAGCGGATCGGTATCGAGTACAAGCGCCTGCTGATGTCGAGGGAATTGTCGGTGCACAAGGAGATGATCGCATCGACCCACCACATGATGTCCTTCGTCGGCCTCGACTATCGCTATCATGTGGTGTCTAAAGGCTATGAGCACCTACTGAACTGTGATGCAAGTGAGATCATCGGTAAACATGCCAGCGAGATCCACGGCAAGGCGATATTCGAGACCCACCTTAAGCCACTGCTAGACAGATCCTTCGCGGGAGAGTCGATAAACACCCAGACCCGCATCCATCCCCCTTCTGTGTCTGAGCCGCAATACCTCAACGTCCACCACAATCCGCACCAGGATGAAAATGGTCAGATAAGCGGGGTCATAGTCTCGGCTCATAATATTACCGAGCTGCATAAGGCAAAAGAGCAAAGTGAATATCTGGCCTTTCATGACTCGCTGACCCAGCTGCCTAATCGCCTGGCGCTGTTTAATCATTTCGCCGAGCTGCTCTCTAGCCAGCCCCAAAGCCAAGCAAAACTCGCCGTGCTCTATCTGGATCTGGATGATTTCAAGCTAATTAACGACAACTACAACCACCTGGTTGGTGACAAGGTACTGCAGAAAGTTGCCGAGATCTTAAGGAAGGTCTGCCCCGAGGCTGAGATGGTGGCGCGGATCGGCGGCGATGAGTTTATCATTTTGCATAGCTTCGACGCTCAAAATGAGAGCGACAAAAGCCGCGCGCTCTCCACACTCTGCCTAAGCTTGAATCAGATGCTCGACGACGGCATTAGGCATGAGGGAGATCATCTTAGGCTCGCCGCCAGTATCGGCTGTCACTGGGTCGAGCCGGATCAAAGAGATGTCTCGGCGCTTATCTGTCTGGCGGACAAATCAATGTACCGCAACAAGCGCCGTAAGCGGCTTAACGAGGCTCGCCAGTGATGAGTGGTAGCAGCGCCAGCGGATGATCGGCGATGGCGACAGGGTTGGCTTCTTGCAGCTTCAACGCCGAATGGGCGCCATAACTCACCCCTATGCCATCTATGCCCGCATTGCTGGCCATGTTGAGATCGTGCACCGAGTCGCCAATCATCACCGCCTTCTCGGGAGCAACATCGAGCAGTGAGATCAGCTCGCGCAACATCTGCGGGTGAGGCTTACTCTTGGCTTCATCGGCGCAGCGACTGGCCACAAAGTGCTGATGAAAACCTGTCTCATTGAGCACCCTGTCTAACCCGGCGCGGGCCTTGCCGGTGGCAACAGCCAATTGATGCCCGGACGCCTTGAGGGACAGGAGTAGCTGCTCGGCGCCGTCAAATACTGGGCTCGGGGTTTGATTAAGCTGCAGATACTGCTGGCGATACACGCTAACCATATTCTGGCGGGTCTGCTCGCAGGCGCTCGGATGCAGCACATTTAGCGCCTCGTCCATCGACAAGCCTATGATGTCCCGAATCGCTTGCTCGCTCGGCACCATCATGCTCAGCTCCCTGGCGGTCTGCTGCATGCAGGCCACTATCTTGCTGACCGAGTCCATCAGAGTGCCATCCCAGTCGAATATCACTAAATCGTAACGTTTCATGCCTTATCCAATTTATTCAACAAGTCTTGTAGTGCCTTATCCAGTGGCGCCTTCACCTGCATCACCTCTTCCGATACCGGATGGGTAAATTTAAGCTGGGCGGCATGGAGAAAGAGACGATTAAGGCCCAACTCGCGCATGGCATCATCGAACTTCTGCTCGCTGTATTTCTCGTCACAGGCGATGGGGTGTCCGGCATACTGGCAATGCACACGGATCTGATGAGTACGTCCGGTAACCGGACTGGCCTGCACCAGGGTGGCACCTTGATAACGCTGCATTATCTTAAAACGGGTTTCCGAGGGTTTACCCTCCTGGTTGACCCGCACGATACGCTCGCCCGATTTAAGGGTGAGTTTCAACAGCGGCGCATTGATCACCTTGTCATGGTTTTGCCACTCTCCACGAACCAAGGCCATGTAGTCCTTCTGCATCTTCTTGTAACGCAGCTGATCGTGCAGGTGTTTAAGCGCGCTGCGCTTCTTGGCGATCAACAAGACGCCCGAAGTTTCCTTATCTAAGCGGTGGACCAGTTCGAGAAACTTCTGCTGGGGTCTGAGCGAGCGCATCGCCTCAATCACGCCGAAATCCACACCACTGCCACCGTGCACAGCAATGCCCGCGGGCTTGTTAAGCACTATGATGGCCTTATCTTCAAACAAGATACGCCCCTCGAGCTGCGACACCTTAGTCAACTTGGCACTTGGGCCTGGCTTGTCCTCGCTGGCGGAGACGCGAACAGGCGGGATACGTACTACATCACCGTCTTGCAGCTTATATTCGGGTTTGATCCGCTTCTTGTTGACGCGTACCTCACCCTTACGCACGATACGATAGATCATGCTCTTGGGGACGCCCTTCAGTTTAGTGACCAGAAAGTTATCGATTCGCTGGCCGAGGTTATCCTCGTCGATCGTTACCAGTTCGACTTTATTTAACGCTTGTTGATTGTTCATGCTACGCCTTGTCTCTTTCAAGCTGCACATTGTACATCAGATAATAAGTTTTGTGCCTTTCCATTTGCTGATTTTCAGGATTGTTGCTATATTTGCCACGCCAATGGGGATAAATAGTGAATAAAGTGTTCACAAATCCCCCAATGCAGGCGCGAAGAGCGGAGACTAAAAGCCATTTTTACTGAGTAGTAAGTGATTGACTTACAAGTCGTTGGATAAAAATAAACCGAGAAAACGAGTTTAAACGACTAAACACAGTATCAATGCCACATTTCAACGTGGTTTCTCTAAGAATAGCGCCCCCAAATTTCGAAGTTTACTATTAACTTGTCGTCAGACGAGCACGTATCGATTTTGGCATTACCGGAAAGTACATTAGAATTTATGGGGTTGGTTGACGTTTAACAACGAATTCCTTGTTTTTAGCGATTTTAAAAAATAAGCCATAAATAGGGTGCGACACGCAGCGATTGCGTCTTACAGAGATTGCGCACCCTAGCCCAGACCCAAGCCGTGAGGCTCCACTTACCATTCTGGGCCCGTAATGCATCGACAAGAGCTACGTTTGATGACCTTATTTTAAGAAGAAATACGTCATCATGAAACGGATGTTAATTAATGCGACTCAATCTGAAGAGTTGCGCGTTGCCCTCGTTGATGGGCAACAACTGTACGATCTCGACATTGAGAGTCCTGGTCACGAGCAGAAGAAAGCCAACATCTACAAGGGTAAAATCACCCGCGTAGAACCCTCTCTCGAAGCGGCTTTCGTCGACTATGGCGCCGAGCGTCATGGTTTCCTTCCCCTCAAAGAAATTGCACGCGAATACTTCCCTAAAGGTTACTCTTTCCAAGGCCGTCCTAACATCAAAGAGGTGGTTAAAGAAGGTCAGGAAGTCATAGTACAGATTGACAAAGAAGAGCGTGGCAACAAGGGCGCGGCCCTGACCACCTTCATCAGTCTAGCAGGCTCTTACCTGGTGCTGATGCCAAACAACCCTCGCGCCGGCGGTATCTCTCGTCGAATCGAAGGTGATGAGCGTACCGAGCTAAAAGCGGCCATGTCAGAGCTAGAAGTGCCGCAAGGCATGGGGCTTATCGTACGCACCGCGGGTGTAGGTAAAGACGCCGCCGAGCTGAAATGGGACCTTAAGGTTCTTCAGCACCACTGGGCTGCCATCGAAGAAGCGGCGCAAAACCGCCCTGCACCTTTCCTGATCCATCAGGAAAGTAACGTTATCGTACGCGCCATCCGTGACTACCTGCGCCGCGACGTAGGCGAAGTCCTGATCGACCATCAGCGTATCTACGAACAGGCCAAACAACACGTGGCTTTGGTACGTCCAGACTTTGTCGATCGTATCAAGCGCTACGAGGCGGAAGTACCGCTGTTTACCCATTTCCAGATTGAAACTCAGATCGAATCGGCCTTCCAGCGTGAAGTGCGTCTTCCTTCTGGCGGTTCTATCGTTATCGATCCAACCGAAGCATTGACCTCAATCGATATCAACTCGGCCCGTGCGACTAAGGGCGGCGATATCGAAGAAACTGCGCTCAATACCAACCTTGAAGCGGCCGACGAGATTGCCCGTCAGCTGCGTCTGCGTGACTTGGGTGGTCTGGTTGTTATCGATTTCATCGACATGACACCAGTCAGACACCAACGCGAAGTCGAAAACAGAATGCGCGATGCCGTGCATCACGACAGAGCCCGTGTTCAACTGGGCCGCATCTCTCGCTTCGGTCTGATGGAGATGTCGCGTCAGCGTCTGCGTCCGTCACTGGAAGAGTCTGCTGCGCACCTGTGTCCACGCTGTCATGGCCAAGGTACCATTCGTGGTACCGAGTCACTGGCGCTCTCTATCCTGCGTCTGATGGAAGAGGAAGCGATCAAAGAGAACACCTCTCAGATTGAAGCTATCGTCCCTGTCGATGTCGCCGCCTTCCTGCTCAACGAGAAGCGTAAAGCCATTCGTATCACTGAGCAGCGTCATGATGTCGAAGTCTATGTGATCCCAGATCCAAACATGACGACACCTGACTACCGTGTGACCCGTCACCGCAAAGACGATCAGATCAGTGAGTCAAGCTACAAGCTGCTCGAGCAGCCTGAGTCTAAGCTCTACGAGCCTCGCAAACTAGAGCGCGCCGCGTCTCCAGAGCCAGCACTGAAAGGCTTCTCGACGCCGGTTAAGGATGCGCCAACCCAGGCGGCTCCCGCACCAGCCAAGCAGGCCGAAAAGGCTCAAGAGCCAGGTTTGATCGCCAAGCTATTTGCCGCCATCGGCAAGCTGTTTGGTGGTGAGCCAGAGCAGCCAAAGGAAGAGGTCAAGAAAGAGCAGCCTCGTCGCAACGCTCAAAACCGTAACACTCGTCGCAACAACCGTCGCAACGATACACGTAAGGGCCGCGACGAAGGCAAAGAGACCGACAACAAACGCAGCCGTAGTGCCAAGCCTGATGACGCGGATAGCCGCAGTGCGAAGAGCCGTAACGAGAAACGCCAAAAGCGTGATCGTGACGACAAGCCGCAGAGTCAGAGCAAAGACACTGAAAGCCAAGCGCAGCAACCAAAACAAGAAGCTGCTCGCGAGCGTCGTCAACGCCGCAACATGCGCCGCAAGGTACGTGTGCAGTCTGAGCAACAGCTTGCCGATGAGGCCGCACTCGCCGTCGAGGTTGCCGAGAAGGCCAACGACGAGCAGGTACAAGTGCCAGCCGCAGAGGCCACTGCAGAGGATAAGCCACAGCGTCAGAAGCGTCAGCCACGTAAGAGCAAGCCTAAGCAGGATAAAGCCGACAAGCTAGAGGAAGAGACTCAAGCCGAGCAAGTCGCCGCTGAAGACACAGCCGGCGAGCAGCCAGCAGTCGAGACTCAAGCCGCAAACGAACCTCAAGCAGCAGTCGACACCGAAGTGACAGCACAAGGCGAAGCGCATGCCGACGAAGCTCAAGCAGAAGAGGCTAGTGCTCAACCGCAAGAAGGCGAGTTAGAAGGCAAACGCGAGCCAAGAGAAGGCCAACGTCGTAGTCGTCGTAGCCCACGTCATCTGCGCGCCGCCGGTCAACGTCGTCGCCGCGATGAAGAAGGCAATGGTGAAGTGAGCAATGGCGAGCCCGCCTTCATTCCAAACGAGGTGGAAACTGCGCCTCTGCTGGGTGAGCAGCTTGAGCAAGAAGGCAGCGTTGTTGAAGCCGTTAGCGAAGTACAGGCGCCTGTGACCGAGCAAGAAGCGGTTACACAAGAGACTGACGAAGTAACTACAGTCGCCGAAACGACTGTCACCGAAACCACAGTCACCGAAACGACTGTCGCCGAGGAAGCACCTGCTAAAGCGGCTGCCGAAGAAGCTTCTCAAGAAGAGAGCAAGCCTAAGTCAAGACGTCGTGCACCTAAAGCCAAAGTCGCTTCTGAAGAGGAAACCTCTGTAGAAGAAGCTCAGCAGAGCCTACCTCTGGCAGGCGAGGCGAAAGCTAGTCTGAAAGAGGAGGTTCAGGCGGAGCTGGATCTAACCAGCACACCTGAAGAGGTTAAGGCCAGCCAGGAAGCGGCGCCTCAAGTTGATGACGTCGCAGCGCAGACCGAAGAGCCAGTGGCAGTAGAAACTGCGCCAGTCGAGACGCCTGAAGTCGAAATTGAAGCTAAGACTGAAACTGAAGCGCCAGTTACTGAAGCGCCTGCAGCCAAAGAGAGCAGCGCCGCCTCTGCCCCTATGGCAAAGCCTGCAGCCGTGCAAGCCCCGACCGCTAAGGTAAAACCTGCGGCTAAAGTTGAGGCAACGCCAGCAGAGGAAAAGCCAGAAGAGACGGCTAGCGACGAGGCTGAGAAGCCTGCACCTAAGGCTACCAGCCGCTTCGGTTCCATGGTGAGTTCTACCATGACCAAACCTGAGGTAGAAGCCAGGGCGCTCGTGGACACCCCATCGGGACGTCAATATGAAGCCACGGCAAAAGAAGCGTCGGCCGAGCCAGTGAAACGCGGTAACAGCGCAAACTCGGAAATGGCACGTCCCTAAGGTATACTAAGCCTTAAGTCAAAAAAGCCATGCAATAATGCATGGCTTTTTATTTTATTGGCGCCACTATTTTGCTAGTATGCGCGACCGAAAATCACTCAACTAACATATTAATAACAGAGGCTAAATGTTCGATCTTATTCGTCACAAAACCAGCAGCCACAGAGCCGACCTGTTGTCGGGACTCACGGTTGCCTTGGCATTGGTCCCCGAAGCCGTTGCTTTTGCTTTCGTCGCCGGTGTCGAGCCTATGGTCGGCCTATACGCCGCCTTCATCATGGGACTGGTCACCGCCCTTATCGGCGGACGTCCCGGCATGATCTCTGGCGCCACGGGTGCCATGGCGGTTGTCATGGTGGCACTGGTCAGCGAACATGGGGTGCAATACCTCTTTGCGGCGGTCGTGCTGGCTGGCCTGATACAGGTGACTTGTGGCCTGTTTAAGCTGGGAAAATTTATCCGTATCGTGCCCTATCCGGTAATGATAGGCTTCGTGAACGGTCTGGCCATAGTGATCTTTCTGGCGCAACTTGGCCAGTTTAAGGTCCCCGACGCCAACGGTGTGTTAACCTGGCTGCCACAGGATCAATTGATCCTCATGCTGGGTCTAGTGGCTCTCACCATGGCGATCATCCACTTCCTGCCTAAGCTCACCACGGCGTTTCCGTCATCATTAGCGGCGATCCTGACTGTGACCGCCATCGTGGTCTACTTCGAACTCGATACCCGCAACGTACTGGATTTCTTGAAATCCATGTCTGGTGACGAGCATGCGACTATAGCCGGTAACCTGCCGAGCTTCGCCATTCCATCAGTGCCCTTTAACCTGGAGACGCTGTCGATCATCCTGCCCTACTCCTTTATCTTGGCGGCCGTTGGTCTCATCGAGTCTCTACTGACCCTGACGGTGATCGATGAGATGACCAGCACCCGAGGCAAGGGCAACAAGGAATGTGTCGGCCAAGGCATAGGTAACATCACCAGTGGCTTCTTCGGCGCCATGGGTGGCTGTGCCATGATTGGACAGTCGATGATCAACATCAACTCGGGCGGACGCGGCAGACTCTCGGGGATCACGGCGGCCATCGCCCTACTCACCTTTATCCTGTTCGGCTCGGCGCTGATCGAGATGATCCCGCTAGCCGCGCTTGTTGGTGTGATGTTCATGGTGGTACTGGGCACATTCGAGTGGGCAAGCTTCAAGGTGATGCGTAAGGTGCCTAAGCATGATGCGTTCGTTATAGTGCTGGTGACTGTGGTGACTGTGTTTACCGATCTCGCCTTTGCGGTATTTATCGGCGTTATCGTCTCAGCGCTGGTATTTGCCTGGGAGCACGCCAAACATATCAATGTCGATGTGAGCGAAGATGCCAACGGCTGGAAAGTCTATAAGCTTAACGGTCCACTATTCTTCGGTTCAGTTGCCGAGTTCTTAGAGCTGTTCCACGCCAAGACAGATCCACAAGATGTGATTGTCGATTTCCAAAACTCTCGCGTGTGCGATCACTCAGCCCTCGAAGCCATAGACACCCTGGCCGAGCGCTATGTGAGTGCGGGTAAGCGACTGCATCTGCGTCACCTCAGCCACGACTGTAAGCAGCTGCTGCATAAGGCGGGCGACTTGGTAGAGGTCAACCTGATCGAAGATCCCCACTACAAGGTGGCCGACGACAAACTCGACTCTTAGGGCGTTCAGTGCCAGATAGGCAGGCTAACCCTTAACAACAAAAAAGGCGCATGATGCGCCTTTTTTTATTATCCGCCGCCCGACTTGAGCCGCTCCTTAAACAGGGCCTTTATCTTATCCACCTTGGGCTTAACCACCATCTGACAGTAGGGTTGCTGGCGGTTATGCTCGAAGTAGGCATCGTGATAAGGCTCGGCGGGATAGAAGTTATCCAGCGCCACCAGCTCTGTGACTATGGGCTTATCGAAGATGTTGGCCTCGGTCAGCCTGTCTATCATCTGACTTGCGGCACTAATCTGCTCATCGTCATGGGCAAAGATCACCGAGCGATACTGGGTACCGACGTCATTACCCTGACGATTAAGCGTGGTGGGATCATGGCTCTGCCAGAAGACCTCCAGCAGCTCTTCAAAGCTGATGATATGACTGTCGTACTCTATCTGCACCACCTCGGCATGGCCCGTATCCCCGGCGCAGACGGCGCGGTAGTTAGCGCTGGAGGCATCCCCACCCGCATAGCCAGACTTCACCGCTATCACGCCTCTGAGCTGACTAAATACCGCCTCGAGACACCAGAAACAGCCACCGCCAATGGTCGCCCAGCGAATATGACTGTCATCGCTCTGCTGCATCGCTTCACCTTTAAAGACCATGGAGACAGAGTTCACGCAGTGGCGCAAATTCTTGTCTGTCAGGTATTCTCCCTCAAACACATGGCCTAAATGCGCGTCGCACTGAGCGCACACTATCTCCACCCTATGACCATCGGCATCGGGCAAGCGTTTGACCGCCCCCGGGATCTCATCATCGAAGGCAGGCCAGCCACAATGGGCGTTAAACTTATGCTCGGACAGATAGAGAGGCGCATCACAGCGCTTACAATGATAGGCACCAGGCGCATCGTGCTGGTTATACTCGCCACTAAAGGGGCGCTCGGTCCCCTTGCTCTCAATCACATACCGCTCAAATTCCGTTAGTTCACGCATAGTTAAAGACTCTTGCACTCCTGTACCGCTAATACGACCCTTAGGGTCAATAAGATCACACTACTCACAATAGCAGATAAAAGACCTAGTAAATAGGTAGGTTATTACATGATTATATCAATTATCGGCTGTTTATTAGCTAGCCTATGATTTTAATGATGAAAATATTAGCGGTGATCTAGCCTCTTCTTATGGCCAAACAATGAAAACGTGATTTTTATCACACCCAATTGCCCAAAGGCGATCCCAGGGGTAAACTGCCTGCGGGGTTCAATAACAAGAAAACAAAATATGAAATTAGAAACAATAGATTACCGTGCTCAGGACAGCGCCCAACGCTTCGTTGAGTCCTTGCGTGAAACTGGATTTGGCGTACTCTCAAATCACCCAATCGACAAGGCCTTAGTAGATACCATCTATGAAGAGTGGCAAGCCTTCTTCAATAGCAATGAGAAACATGACTACCTGTTTAAGCCAGAAACCCACGACGGTTTCTTCCCGGCCGATGTTTCTGAAACCGCTAAGGGTCATACGGTTAAAGATATTAAAGAGTATTACCATGTTTACCCATGGGGCCGTATCCCCGATTCCCTCAGGGAAAACATTCTGCGCTACTACCAGGAAGCCAATGCCCTGGCAGAAGAGCTGTTAGGTTGGGTGGAAGCTCATACACCGGCAGAAGTGGCGGTCAATTACTCTATCGCCCTGCCTAAGATGATCGAGAACAGCCACAAGACACTGCTGCGCATCCTTCACTATCCACCGATGTCGGGCGACGAAGAGCTAGGCGCCATTCGCGCGGCGGCTCACGAAGATATCAACCTGCTTACCGTGTTGCCGGCCGCTAACGAGCCAGGCCTGCAGGTAAAAGCCAAATCGGGCGAATGGTTAGATGTACCGAGCGATTTCGGTAACCTGATCATCAACATAGGTGACATGCTCCAGGAAGCATCGGGCGGCTACTTCCCATCGACGACCCACAGGGTGGTCAACCCAGAAGGCGCCGACAAGACACGCTCGCGCATCTCTCTGCCCCTCTTCCTACATCCTAAGCCTGAGGTGGTCCTGTCAGAGCGTTACACCGCCGACAGCTATCTGATGGAGCGTCTGAGAGAATTAGGCGTTATCTAACCTCCTCGACTAAGATAAAAAGCGCCTCAGGGCGCTTTTTATTTATGATTTTTAAGCCATATCAAGGTAAAATCCCTCCCCAAATTTGCACAGAGACAGAGTACAGAGATGGCAATTCAGTGGTTTCCAGGCCATATGCACAAGGCGCGCAAAGAGATAGCAGAGGTGATGCCTCAGGTCGATCTAGTGATCGAGGTACTCGACGCCCGTATCCCTTACAGCAGCGAAAACCCTATGGTCACCAGTTTACGCGGTAACAGACCCTGTATCAAACTGCTCAACAAGTCAGATCTGGCCGATCCCGAGATCACCCAACGCTGGATTGACTATCTGGAGCAAGAGCAAGGGGTAAAGGCGATGGCCATCACCACCTTGCAGGCTGCCCAGGTGCGTAAGGTCCCCGAACTCTGCCGTAAGCTGGTGCCTAGTCGCGACAAGATAGAGAAAGATATCCGCACCATGATCATGGGGATCCCTAACGTAGGTAAATCAACCATTATCAATACCTTGGCAGGAAGAGTCATCGCCAAAACGGGTAATGAGCCTGCGGTGACCAAGACCCAGCAGCGCATCAATTTGAAAAATGGCATAGTGCTGTCAGACACCCCGGGCATTCTCTGGCCTAAGGTGGACAACGAGGCCAGCGGCTATCGTCTTGCGGTAACCGGCGCCATCAAAGATACGGCAATGGAATATGAAGATGTGGCCATGTTTGCCGCCGAATACTTCCTCAAGGCCTATCCCGATGCCATGCTTGAGCGTTATAAGCTTAAAGAGTTACCCAATGACGATATCGGTCTGCTCGAGGCGATCGGCCGTAAGCGCGGCGCGCTGAGACCGGGTGGCAGAATCGATCTGCACAAGGCCTCTGAACTCCTGTTGCATGAGTTCCGCTCGGGTAAGATAGGCCAGTTGTCACTGGAGACTCCAGAGATGGCCGAGGCAGAGAAAGCGGAAGTGGCTCGCATCCTGGCCGAGAAAGAGGCGGAGAAACAGGCCAAAATCGAGGCCGAGCGCCTGAAACGTTCCGGCGTTCGTCATAACGACTAAGCTGACTGATTCTGATACTGACATTACACCGCTTGCAAGGTGATGCGCTTGGAGTTATTTCACTAAGCGTCAGTTGCAAGCGGTTTTATCTTCTATAGCCTTATCTTTTAAGGCCCCACTTGGCTAACTCTGCTTAATATAGCTCTACTCATTAACCCTGCTGACTTTAATTACTTAGCAATCTGTGCCAGCAGCTCTTCACAGCTCTGTTGCAGTAAGTCCAATATCTGCTCGAAACCATCATCGCCGCCATAGTAAGGGTCTGGCACCTCCCGCTCCCCCTCCCCAAGAAAAGATAGCATCAAGGCCAGCTTATACTGATGGTGAGCCGGGCAGCGCGCACGCAGATCGCGAAGATTTGCCTTATCGGCCGCCAGGATAAGGTCGAAACGCTCAAAATCTTCATCTATCACGCCTCTGGCGCGAATGCCGCTGAAATCGAGTCCGCGGCGCTCGCCTGCCAAGCGGGCCCGTCTGTCAGGGCCCTCCCCCTCATGGTAGGCTGAGGTGCCCGCCGAATCGCAGCCGATAGACAAGCCGCGCTCGCTGAGCAGCCCCCTAAACACAGCCTCGGCCGTCGGTGAACGGCAGATATTGCCGAGACAGACAAATAGGACAGAGTTAACCTTAGACATAGCCTTCCTTTCTTACTTAATTAGCGTTCTTACAAGGGCTCCCGTACCCGCATAAAGCTGGCAAATCTGGGCACACCATTGTGGGTGAGGCCATAATACTTGTAGGTAACCGTGCTGCCAATGGCCGGAGGATGCCGGCGCTGCTCATCGCTGAATCCTGTGCCTAACTTAAAACGTATGCCTTCATTTGTTTCGACCTCTAGGGCGCCCATCATTCCTCTATACTTGCCCTTCCCCTCGAAGTAAGCGATAACCTTGGCCTCTGCATCTTGATAGCGTTTGAGTTTTACCAGGTCACCGTTACGCCCTGCGTGATAGTGTGCAGCCTGGTGATGCAGCATAAGCCCTTCGGCGCCTTGAGCCACCCACTCATCCAAGGCGGCGTTCAGCGCCTGACTGTCTTGAATTCGCCACTGAGGGATGATCTGCAGGAAAGGCGACAAATTTGCGTAGCGTTTAACGGCGAGGGCATAGCGCTCAGCAAAGGGACTATCAATGGTGGGATAATCGAAGACCATAAATTGAACGGCGCGCCAACGCTCAGGGTCGGCATCTTTATCACGCACCAGAGCTGAGATCGCCTCAAACTGCTGGCGAGCAATCCACAGTTCGCCATCTAAGGGCTCCGTCGGAAAGCCCTTGGTAAACCAAGCTGGGAGCCTAATAACCTGCCCCGAGCGGGTTAGCATACGTTCTCCCGTCCAGCGGCCTCTGACGCCATCGAACTTTTCGCTCACCAGATACTCTGATATAGGTCGGTCGGCCTCGAGACTCCCGGCCAACTGTATGCCCGGGAGTCGTTGTGCTGGCTCAAGCGGTTCTGATTTTAGCTGTTCTGGCATCAACTGATTTGCCTCAACAGTTAATGCCTTGGGCGGCTCAGCTGGCTTATACGACTCGATTAACTCGGGCGACTCGGCGGCCATCGCTGCAGGCGATAGCCAACTCAGGAGTAAAGCAATACTCCCAATAACCATAGGGCGACTAGAACACAACATAGCTCCTCCTTGAGCAACTGAATGATAGCTAAGCGTTAAGTTTAGCCCAAAGCCCCTCATGCAGATGTTATGGAGGTAACTAGAGTGTTATACTAGCGCCCAATTTGTAACTCGCCAGCCTGCATCAGAGAAAGGCAGGCTGAAACAGTAGAACGACACAAACAAAATCAACACTGACAAAATCGAACAAACGAAATGGACACCTATGAAACCGGAAAATAACCACGGCATTAAACGTATCTTCAGAGCGACAGGTTTCTCTATGCAAGGCCTTAAGCTTGCTTGGCAATCTGAGGCAGCCTTTCGCCAAGAGTTGATCTTGGTTCTCTTCATGCTGCCTGTCGCACTACTGGTAGACGTGCCTATGGTTGAACGCATCCTGCTCATCATGACACTGATGATAGTCTTGATCGTCGAGTTGCTTAACTCGGCCATCGAGGCGGTGGTCGACCGTATCGGTCACGAAATCCATCCCCTAAGCGGACAGGCAAAAGATATCGCCTCAGCGGCTGTCTTTATCGCCCTGGCCCTGTGTGGTATCACCTGGCTACTGATCCTCTGGCCACTGGTTTTCTAACCCGCTGCCAGCTTGAATACCAGGCTCTCGATACACTATCGGGAGCCTTTTTATTTCTGTAATCCAGCTCCCAATATCAACAAAAACGCCGCAACCTTGACATTTTTTGATACAAATCATTCACAATTTTAAATATCCTGCTAGAATGATAACGTAGTAAAAAAGTCTTACTAAATAAATCAATAACTTATAATAATTATTAGTTGATAGAGGTTGTAGTTAGTGATTAAGTCGGTCGCCATATTTAGCTTGGGTCTCTTTAGCTCTTCGGTTTTCGCCGCTGGAGCTGCCAATTCCTATTCGGTGTCGGCACCGGTAGAACCCAGCGAGATCATGCTAAAACTCGGCGGTTTCTACTCCAACTCTAACTCCAGCATGGATGTCACCAACCCGGTTCAGGGTAATAATTTCAGGCTTGATTTCGAAGAAGACTTGGCATTGGAAGAATCGCAGTTTCTGCCATTTTTCGAGGCCAGCTACCACTTCAATTCGCGTCACAGCATCTATTTCGACTGGAAACAGCTGCACCGCAACGCCGAAGTACAGAAACTTACCATACCGTTTCAAGTCACCCTAGACGATCAGGTTTACGATATTCAATCCGGCGGTCGTCTGGAGACCACCCTCAATATCGACATCGCCCGCCTCGGCTATGGTTATAACTTCTATCAGGGGAATAACTTCAATCTTGGCCTGTCCCTGGGCGTACACACCATGTTTATCAAGACCGCGTTTGACGGTGACATAGGTGTCTGTGCCAAAGGTGAGACGCTACAACAATGCGCGCAGACCGCCACACCAAGATTTGTCGATGAAGAGGTCACGGCGCCACTGCCGGACGTTGGCCTGTATGGCGACTATGAGTTCAGCCCAGGCTTCAAGTTCAACGCTCACGCACAGTATTTCTACATCAAGCTCGATGATATCAAGGGCAGCTTGGTCGATATCCGCGCCGGTGTCGAAGCTGAGATCACCAAGAACTGGCACATGTCAGCCGCCTTTAACTACTACAAGGTCGACGTTGACTTTAAACACAGTGTCTCAGATCAGCTTAACGTGGCAGACTATAACCTGTATTACAGCTTTATCGGCCCTATGCTGTCGGTAAGCTACCGCTTCTAAGCTTCACAATATCTTCCATTGAAGGCCGTTAGGATATTCCCCCTAGCGGCACTTGCGTCACGACTTCCCGTTTGGCAGTTCGCCAGCCTTGCTGCCTGCATACGCCGATCAACCATAAAACTGATAGCAAACCCAGATCGCGGCGCAGATCCCGGCAAAGTCCGCGCTTAAGCCGCACACCAGGGCATGACGACCATTACGTATCCCCACGGCGCCGAAGTAGACCGCTAGCACATAGAAGGTGGTCTCGGTGCTCCCCTGCACCACGGCCGCTAAGCGACCGGCAAAAGAGTCGACCCCATAATGCTGCATCGTCTCCAGCATCATGGCTCGCGCGCCCGAGCCGCTGAAGGGTTTCATCAAGGCGGTTGGCAAAGCATCGACAAACCGGGTATCTCCACCGACGAGATTCACCAAGGCAGCGATCACTCCAAGCAAGTAATCGAGCGCGCCCGAGGCGCGCAGCAAGGCGATGGCCAGTAGCATGGCAAGCAGATAAGGGATCAGCTGCACCGCCTGAGTAAAGCCCTCCTTGGCGCCGCCGACAAACTCATCATACACGGCCACCTTACGCATCCCAGCCACCAGAATGAAGCTGAAGATCAGCAGCACTAATATGCCGTTGCCAAGCACCGTCGAAAAATCACCTATGGCAGACACCGTCAAGGTGCCCAGATAAAACACCAGCGCAGATACCGCCGCCAGCATCAAGGCCCCATATCCCAGCAGGACACTATTAAGCAGTGAGATACGCTGATAGATGGCCACAACTAATACCCCCACCAGAGTCGAGGCCGTGGTCGCCAGCAAGATAGGCAGAAAGATATCCGCCGGCGACTCGGCGCCTTGCTGGGCGCGGTAGAGAAAGACGGTGACCGGCACTAAGGTGACCGAAGAGGTGTTGAGTACCAAAAAAAGGATCTGCGCGTTGGTAGCCACACTCTTCACCGGATTCAGGCTCTGCAGATCCTGCATCGCCTTGAGGCCTAGCGGCGTGGCGGCATTATCTAGCCCCAGCACATTGGCGGTCAGGTTCATGGTGACGCTGCCAAAGGCGGGGTGTCCCCTGGGCACCTCTGGCATCAAACGGCTGAGTAAAGGCTCAAACAGGCGCGCAAAGAGGCCTACCACACCCGCCTTCTCTCCCACTCGCATCAAGCCCATCCATAGGGAAAGCACGCCTATCAACCCCAAAGCAATTTCGGCGGCTAATTTGGCACTGGCAAACAGGGCATCGACCACTGCCGAGAGGATCTGCCACTGCCCTTGAAACAGACTGATGGCGATTGCGACTAAGGCGGCGACAAAAAAGGCAAACCAAACGCGATTTAACACCCGAGACTCCTTTCACCCCAAGCTTTGCTCAAGGCACGATAATGGATGTGATATACTGGCGACTAACGATATCTCTATTCTGTTACCTATGGTTCAACTAAATCAAAATTTTATCAATAGCATAGCGAAAGATATGCCGGATCATCTCTCGATGGATGAATTTATCAGCTATTGCGCCAAGCCTTTACGTCCCTCCATCAGGGTCAACACCCTCAAGATAACGACTGCTGACTTTATCACCATGATGAGTGCCAAAGGTTGGCAGTTTGAACCTGTACCCTGGTGCGAGGACGGCTTCTGGGTCAAGGTGGATGACTCGGTGCAGCTGGGTAACACGGTAGAGCATATTCAGGGGCTGTTTTATATTCAGGAGGCCAGCTCAATGCTGCCGCCTAAGGCGCTGTTTCCCGAGCCGATAGAAGATGCGACCTCCCTCACCCTGCTGGACATGGCCTCGGCACCGGGTTCTAAGACCACTCAGCTGGCCGCCATGATGAACAATCAAGGCTTGTTGGTCGCCAACGAATACTCCTCCAGCCGGGTCAAGGTGCTACACGCCAACGTGCAGCGCATGGGCGCCAGTAATCTCGCCCTCACCCACTTCGACGCCAGAGTGTTTGGCGAGTATCTGTTCGAGAGCTTCGACGCCATACTGCTCGACGCCCCCTGCGGCGGTGAAGGTACTGTGCGCAAAGACCCTGACGCCCTCAAACATTGGGACGAGGGTGAGATAGAGGCTATTGCCAGCGTGCAGCGCGACCTGATCGAGTCTGCCTTTCTGGCCCTCAAGCCCGGTGGCAGCCTGGTTTATTCCACCTGCACCCTCAACCGCCGCGAAAATCAGGACGTCTGTTTGCACCTCAAGGCCACCTATGGCGATGCGGTGCAGTTTGAATCCCTTGCCGAGCTCTTCCCCGGCGCCGAAAAGGCATGCACTAGTGAAGGCTTCCTCCATGTCTGGCCACAGATCTTCGACAGCGAAGGCTTCTTCATCGCCAAGCTAACCAAGCTCGCCGCCGTGCCAAGAAACAGCGAGGAGCCACGCAAACAGAAAAACTTTCCCTTTGCCCCAATAGACAAGAAGTCTCGCCAGGCCCTCTGGGACTACTTCGATACCTGCTTTGGCATCAAGCTCGATGGTCAGGGGATTTTGATGCAAAGAGACGATGAGTTTTGGCTGTTCCCGACTAATGTCGAGCCGCTCATCGGCAAGATCCGTTTTCAGCGGATCGGTCTTAAGCTGGCCGACGCCCTGAAGAAAGGCTTTAAGCCTAGACACGAGGCCGTCATGGCGCTGGCCGACAGGTCACGAGGGATCCCCCTTGATGAGGCTCAGGCGATTCAATACCTGATGGGACGTGATATCGCCTTAGCCACCAAAGAGAAGCCCCAAGGCGAGCGGTTGGTCAGCTACCAGGGCGCCCACTTAGGCCTGGTGAAACATCTGGGCAATAAACTTAAAAACAGCCTGCCCAGAGACCTGGTGCGGGATAAAATCTGCTCTTCTTCGGCGATGGCAGTGGATCAGCAAGCTACTGTCGCAGAATAAAGCAAAAGCCACTGAATTAACGTCAGCGGCCATGCATTAACATTTTGTTACATTTTAATCTGAGATTTGCCTAGACGAGCCCGGCAGTGAGGTAGAGTTTGACTACACTAAAAGCCTGAGATGAAATTCGAGGCAATCTCAAACAGTAGCGCACGGCTCTGCAAAGAGCCATTCCCCTAGACCCAGAACAATTGGAATAGTTTTGGGTCTTTTTTTATCTGCTTCTCTTGGCTTGTTAGATAAGCCTATTCTTCGCAGCCTTTCTTAAACGCTTTGCTCAGCAACACTTCTCAATGCCGCCAAATATGCTAAATACGCTATAAATGCCAAATACTGTGAACCTATATCACTCAACAGCCACTAGGCTTTCACTAACTTAGCCGCGTCTTTGAACAGCCTGAAGAAGTTATCACCGGTATACTCTGCCAGTTCTTCATACTTCTCGCCGCGCAGCTCGGCCACAAACTCCGCCACATCCCGAACAAACGCAGGTTGGTTCTCTTCGCCGCGATGAGGCACGGGCGCAAGATACGGCGCATCGGTTTCCACCAGAAGTCTGTCCTTTGGCACCTTGCGGATCACAGAGCGCAGCTCACCGGCATTCTTAAAGGTCACTATGCCAGAGACTGAGATATAGAAGCCCAAGTCGATGGCTGCCTTGGCCATCTCCCAATTCTCGGTGAAGCAGTGCAGCACACCGCCTACCTTGTCCGCTTTACCTGCTTTCAGCATGGCGATGGTATCTTCACGGGCATCGCGGGTGTGGACGATCAACGGCTTATCTACCTCGACCGCCAGGGCGATCTGCTGCTCGAAACATTGCTGTTGTAGCGTCTTGGTCTCGCCCGAGTAGTAATAATCCAGGCCTGTCTCACCGATGGCGACCACCTTAGGATCTTGCAGATAGCTGTGTAGCTGCGCCGTATCCAGCCCCTCCTGCACATCCAGCGGATGCACGCCCGCCGACAGGAACACCTGGTCGAAGGCTGCCATTTTCGCCTGCATAGAGGCAAAACCTTGCTGGCGCACATTGACGCACAGGAAATACTCCACGCCACGCTCCTTGGCTTGAGTCAGCAAGGTCTTCAATGAATCTTGATCGGGCGCCGCCTTAAGGCGATCGAGATGGCAATGGGAATCGATAAGCACGCAAAAATCCTAAGTCACTACAAAAGGAGCCAAAGGATAGCTATCTACATGGTACAGGTCAAATCGCCTGAGGCGAGTTCGCGGGAAAGTAGGTTTTCGATATGATGTTTGTGGGTCTGGGCGTCGGTGATGATCTTCACCCCAATCCCCGCTGGTCGGCCACCGGATGCGCCCAGAGGATTGATCCACACCACCAGGCCCTGAAACTCATGACGCACGGTCGAGCCCGGTAACTGGTAGGCGATGGTGAGCTCCTGCCCCAGATAATGACTTTCGGTAGTCGCCACAAACAGGCCCGCGGGCTGTATGAAGGGCATGTAGGCTCTATATAGCTGATGTAATGTATCAAAATTAACCACGAGATCGACCATATTATTTTAACTTGTTGTTAGCGACTGATACTCTAAGATAAACGCCTGAAAAACGGCCATAAAATTCACATTAGGCATCATACTCAGGCTATGATACGTCTCCATAACCTTGGCTGCAAATTTTGTTATCTTGATGTTAATTAATGCATCAGCATTTTTCTGCTTCACCAGTTTTTGTCGCAGGACAACATACAAAACCTTAAGTGCATCAGAAACTTGCTTTTCATCTATATTAGTTAAGTTAGCACACAGGTGCCCAGACGACAAACTTTGAACCCAGGCTTTTCTGAGGCCGATCAAGGCTTCGTAGCGACCATCATTTAAGGCGGTGAGCAGATCGACAGGGCCGCCGACAACCGGCAGACACCAGGTCACATCACTCGTTAGGTTAAACTGCGCCGCCAGCCACTCCTGCACCGTCTCGCGACTCGGCAGCTGGCAATGCAGGCGCTGACAACGACTGCTGATGGTTGCCATCAAACGACTCGGGGTATCACTCTGGAGCAACAAGAGAGTCTCTCTGCCCGGCTCTTCCAGGGTCTTCAACAGGGCGTTGGCCGCCGCGGTATTAAGTCGCTCACAGTTTTTAATCACAGCAACCCGTCTGCCCCCTTGCTGGGCGGTGGCGGTCAACTTCTGACACAGCTCCCTGACTTGATCTACCTTGATCTGATTGCCGTCGGCCTGCAGCTGATAACAATCTGGATGGTTACCGGCGATAAACAGCTGACAGCTCTTACAGACGCCGCAGGCGCCATTGGCCCTCGGCGCCATACACAAGCTGGCCTGGGCCAAGGTGTTGGCAAGTTGCATGCCGCCGTAGCCTTGGTGGATCCCCAACAGATAGGCATGGCCCTGCTGGCCAGATATCAGCTGACTACAGAAAGCCTCACGAGCCGGGGTTAACCAAGGTAGATCCATCATAGACTCCGCAATTGTCATGACCAGTCTTGTCGTTGCAACACGGCTAAGATCTCTTTATGCACCTGCGCCATCGTCTGGCTGGCATCGATCACCACGATTGACTCGTCGCGCGCCGCCAGCTGCAAATAAGTTGCCCTGGCACGTTCGAAGAAACTCAGCGCCTGCTGCTCGATTCTATCCAGGGCGCCCCTGTCTCTGGCGCGCTGCAAGCCAAGCTGAGGATCGATATCCAAGTATAGGGTCAGATCGGGCTTAAAATCTTTCAGGGTCGCGTTACTCACCGCCTCGACCAGCGGCATGAGTTGACGCCCGCCCCCTTGGTAGGCCAGAGATGAGAGGTTGTGACGATCGCCCAACACCCAGTTACCCTGAGCCAAAGCCGGTTTTATCACATTTGCCACCAGCTGCGCCCTGGCGGCATAGATGAGCAAACACTCTGACTCATCACATAGGGGATCGTTAGGGTCGGCAATCTTTACCAGATCCCTTATGCGCTCTGCCAGCGGCGTGCCGCCTGGCTCACGGGTACACACGGGCGGAACACCATTGTGTTTCTCGATAAAATCTCTCACCAGGGCGATGGCACTCGACTTGCCTGCCCCTTCCAATCCTTCGATAACGATAAATTTCGCGCTGTTTTGCTTCATCGATTTCTCTGATACTTATCTACAGCACGGTTGTGCTCGGTTAATGTTTTAGAAAATATATGGCTGCCGTCATTCTTCGACACGAAGTAGAGGTAGTCGACATCGGCCGGACGCGCCGCCGCCATCAGGGATGCCCCGCTCGGCGCGGCTATGGGCGTCGGCGTCAGGCCATGAATACGATAGGTGTTGTAGGGCGTCTGCTCACGCAGGTCTTTGCGGGTAATATTGCCCTGGTAACGCTCACCCATGCCATAGATCACAGTAGGATCTGTCTGTAGACGCATTCCCTTACGCAATCTATTAGTAAAGACCGCCGAGATCCAGGGACGCTCGCTGGCCTTACCCGTCTCTTTTTCGATAATCGATGCCATGGTCAGCAGCTCATAGGGACTCTTTAGCGGTATGCTCTGGTCGCGCTCCTGCCAGGCCCTGTCTAGCTCCTGCTGCATCTTCTGATAGCTCTGCTGCAGAATCACCTTAACCGAATCACCATTGCCATAATGGTAGGTGTCGGGATAAAACTTGCCCTCGGGCAGCTTAGACTCATCGCCATTATCCTCAAGCACCTCCAGGAAGGCGCCCTCCTGCCACTTCAGGCGCGGCAATTGCTTGAGCTGCTCGCGCCACTCTTTGATGCTCTGCCCTTCGACTAGGGTCACGGTAAAGACCATCTCCTTGCCCTGACGTAGCTTTTCGAGCAGCTCGACCACAGTGTCATTGGGAGAAAGTTGATACAGACCGCTGCGGATCTTGGCAAGCTCGGGGCGCAGCTTAACCAGCAGCTTAAGCTTCCAAAGCTCATCCACGGCGCCGGTTTGTGCCAAGGCGTTCGCCATCTGTGAAAAGGAGGTACCACGCGCCACCTCAAACTCGACGGGGACATCGAGCTTAAGCGGCATCTGGCCATAACTCACCACGCTCTGATAGACCCAATATAGGCCAATCGCGCTCAAGGTTAACAGGCTAAAGAGTGCGGTCAGCACGCCTATGATCAGTTTTTTCATAATATTATTTTTAGATCGTGTAGCAATTGGGTTAGCAGAGGGCTATGGCTGAATGAGTGCTTAGCTATGCCATTCACAGGCACAGCGCCAAACAGGCTGTTGCTGGCCAGAACATGGTCAAAATCTGCGAGTTCATTGGGCGAGACGCGGCGCACCTCGAGAGTAAACCCGGCCTCGACAAACCAGAGCAGCAACTGCTCACGCATCACACCAGCCACCCCAGCCTGATCCAGACTCGGCGTAAATACGGTGTGACCCTTTATAAAGAAGAGGTTGGCCATGGAGGCCTCGATAATGTTGCCGGCCGTGTCGCAGACCAGCCAATCATCGAATCCGTCATCTAACTTGTGTGTACGGATCAGCACCTGCTCGAGACGATTAAGGTGTTTGATGCCCGCCAACAGTGGCTGCTGACCGAGTGTCACCGGACTTAGTTGCAACTTGATGCCAGCAGCTTGCCACTGACGGTAATGCGCGGGGATCTCATGCAGCGACAACACACAAGTTGGCGTGGGCGTTTGCGGCGGCATATAACCGCGTCCGCCAGTGCCACGGCTTACGAGTAACTTGAGGCAATAATCTTGGGTAAAGTGTTTGGCGCCCTGCTCACAGGCCTTTGTTATTTGCTCGCTCAGCGCAGCAGCATCTGGCAGCGGGAATCCAAGTCGATGAGCCCCTTGGGCCAAACGAAGCAGATGGCTCTCGATAAAGAGTACCTCAGCGCCTCGACAGCGCATGGTGGCAAACAGGCCATCGCCGTAGGCCAGTCCCCTGTCGAACGCCGAAACACTTGCTGCTTGTTCACCGTTTACCCAGATAGTCTGCGACATCATTTGTCCTGACTGATCCGGCTGGCAACGGCTTCTTGCTGATCCCTGTATTTAGCACTCTTGCGCTTATTGTAGGGGCGCGCCACTGGCGAGCTTAGACGCTCGAAGTTGAGGGCACCTATGGTCATCATGGGCTTCAAGGCCAGGGGAAGCTTGCCGCTGTTGTAGAACTCCAGCACTATCTTTCCCTGCCAACCGGGATCGATGCGATGGGCCGTGACATGCACCATGAGCCCTAACCGTGCCAAAGAGGAGCGGCCATCCAACCAGCCGACGATATCGGCGGGCAGGGTGAGACTCTCATGGGTGACGGCCAGTGCGAGCTCGCCGGGATGGAGGAAAAAGGCTTCCCCTTCGGGGATCACTATCTTATCGCTCATCACGCGATCCAGGGCCGCCTGCACCTCGCTGCTGGGGCCACTGAGATCGATATAGGGGGCCGTATGATCTTGAAATACGCGGAACTGATTACCGAGTTTCACATCGACACTGACGCCACTGATGGCCTCAGCATCGGGACGGGGATCGATGACAATACTCCCCTCCTCTATACATGCTGCTATCTCTAAATCCGTTAAACGCATCCCAGCCTAACTCCCCATATCAAACGACTATTTTGCTAAAAGATGTTGAATTCTAGCCTTTAATATATCGGTTGCGATGCGGTTTTTACCACCACGCGGCACGATAATATCGGCATATTGCTTAGAAGGATCGATAAATTGCAGGAACATAGGACGCACTGTCTGAGTGTACTGCTGCATCACAGACTCCATGGTACGGCCACGCTCGGCCACATCGCGGGTCAGGCGGCGCATGAAGCAGATGTCCAGTGGCGTGTCCATGAAGACGCTGGCATCCATCTGCTCGCGCAGGTTAGGATCTGTCAGTAGCAAGATCCCCTCGAGGATGATCACCTTCTTAGGTGTCATGGTGACTGTCTCGGCCATACGGGTATGTTCGGTATAGCTGTATTGAGGGATCTCCACCGCCTCGCCATTTTTCAGGGCGCTAAGGTGTTCACACAGCAGCTGATGATCCAGCGCCTTTGGGTGATCGTAATTGGTTAGGACACGCTGATCCATCGACAGATGACCCTGATCCTTATAGTAGGCATCCTCGGCGATAACCCCTATCTGATCTGTGCCCAGATCACGGCATAGCTCCTCGAAAATCGTCTTCGCGATTAGGCTCTTACCCGATGCCGATGCCCCTGCGATACCAATTATGACACATTGCGAATTCATGCTTTGTAAACCTTACTCATCATCTGAAATTGAAATAGATACGACACTCTGTGTCTGGCTCAGGGCGAGTTGTGCCCCCACCTTTCTGGCGATCTCCTTATACAACAAGGCCACCTGGCTCTCGCCATCCGTCACCACGGTCGGCGTGCCTTTATCCACATCCTCGCGGATATTCAGTTGCAGCGGTAGCTGCCCCAAAAGCGGTACATTGTAACGTGCTGCCATCTTAAGGCCGCCATCTTCACCAAAGAGGTGCTCCTTATGACCACAATCGCTACAGATATGGAAACTCATGTTCTCGACAATACCCAGCACAGGAATATTCACCTTCTGGAACATGCTGATCCCCTTCTTGGCATCGGCCAAGGCGATATCTTGCGGGGTGGTGACCACCACGGCGCCGCTAACCGGCACCTTCTGTGACAGGGTCAGCTGAATGTCGCCGGTACCTGGTGGCATGTCGATCACCAGGTAATCCAGCTCGGGCCACAGGGTCTCATTAAGCAGCTGCGCCAATGCGCCAGCCGCCATAGGGCCGCGCCAAACGGCGGCCTCATCACCACTGACGATAAAGCCGATAGATTGAGCGGCGATACCGTGAGCCTCGGCGGCGGTCATCATCTTGCCGTCGGGTGAGACAGGGTTAAAGTTGGGTACGCCCAACATGAGCGGAATCGAGGGGCCATAGATATCGGCATCGAGAATCCCCACCTTGGCGCCTTCGGCCGCTAGTGCCAGCGCCAGGTTGACCGAGGTGGTCGACTTACCCACACCGCCCTTACCCGAGGCAACGGCAATTACCTGTTTGACGTTTGGTAGCGGCTCGACCGCACCGGCCGAAATCACCGCTGGCTGGAAATCGATTTCGCACTCAACTTCATCGATGGCATCGAGCACCGCCAGCTTATTGGTGATCGCCATGACGGTATCGCGATACTGGCTCTGACAGGGGTAGGGATAACACAGCCCTAGCTGCAATCGCTTGCCTTCAATATCCAGCTTGGTCACGCAACCTGCGCTCACCAGACCTTGCATTAAATAGGGGTCTTGATGGGCATCTAAAATAGCCAAAACCGGACCGAGCAGATCATCGCTGAGATGATAATTCTGAGACGCTGAAGACAAAACGACTACCTCCAAAAATAAATTTGGCTAAGTGTATCAGAAAAACTCCTCATATTCGGATAGATTTAGTTCACTTAAAGCAGCTTTTGATGAAACTTTAGCGATGATCGGTTAGTATCTATGCCATTCTTTTTGGGCACTTACTGATTTTGAGACAAGATGGCAACTTCACAACGTAAAATTCTCGTGACCAGCGCACTTCCGTACGCCAATGGCCCCATTCATTTAGGTCACATGCTTGAATATATTCAAACCGATATCTGGGCGCGTTTTCAAAAGCTACGCGGCCACGAATGTCACTATATCTGTGCAGACGATGCCCACGGCACGCCCATCATGCTTAAGGCGCAGCAGCTCGGCATGGCGCCAGAGGAGATGATCGCTCAGGTACAGAAAGAGCATCAGCAGGATTTTGCCGACTTTAATATCCAGTTCGATAATTTCCACAGCACCCACAGCGACGAGAACCGTGAGCTGGCGAGCGAGATCTATCTCAAGCTTCGCGATGGCGGCTATATCAAGTCAAAGACCATCTCTCAGCTGTTCGATCCTGAAAAGTCTATGTTCCTGCCGGACCGCTTCGTTAAGGGCACCTGCCCTAAGTGTAAGTCTGTGGATCAATATGGCGACAACTGTGACAGCTGCGGCGCGACCTACAGCCCAACGGATCTAATCGATCCTAAATCGGCAGTATCGGGTGCCACACCTGTGATGAAAGAAACTGAGCACTTCTTCTTCGACCTGCCCGCCTTCGAAGAGATGTTAAAAGAGTGGACCCGTTCAGGTTCGCTACAACAAGAGATGGCGAACAAGCTGGGCGAGTGGTTCGAACAAGGCCTGCAGCAGTGGGACATTACCCGTGACGCACCTTACTTCGGCTTCGAGATCCCAGATGCACCGGGTAAATTCTTCTACGTCTGGCTCGATGCGCCTATCGGCTACATGGGCTCGTTCAAGAACCTGTGCAACAAGCGCGGCGACCTTAACTTCGACGAGTTCTGGGCAAAAGACTCAACCGCCGAGGTATACCACTTCATCGGTAAAGATATCGTCTACTTCCATAGCCTGTTCTGGCCTGCCATGCTAGAAGGCGCGGGATTCCGTAAGCCAAACAGCGTCTATGCCCACGGCTATGTGACAGTAAATGGCGCCAAGATGTCAAAGTCTAAAGGCACATTCATCAAGGCCAGAACCTATCTGGATAACTTAAATCCTGAGTACCTGCGTTACTACTATGCGGCTAAGCTCAGCAGCCGTATCGACGATCTCGACCTCAACCTGGAAGACTTTGCCCAACGCGTCAACTCAGATCTCGTGGGTAAGCTGGTTAACCTCGCCTCTCGCACCGCAGGCTTCATCAGCAAGCGTTTCGACGGCAAGCTAGCCAAGGTTGCCGACGCTAGCCTGACTGAAACCTTCCTCGCCAAGGCAGATGCCATCGCCGAGTTTTACGAGACCCGTGAATTTGGTAAGGCGATGCGTGAGATCATGGCCCTGGCCGATATCGCCAACGCCTTTGTCGCCGATGCCGCCCCATGGCAGCTGGTGAAAGAGGAAGATAAGCAAGAGGAAGCCCACCAGGTATGTAGCAACGCGCTAAACCTGTTCCGCATCCTGGTGACCTACCTCAAGCCTGTGCTGCCAAAACTGGCCCAGGACGTGGAAGCCTTCCTGAAACTTGAACTGACCTGGGATGACTTAGCAAGAGATCTCAGCGGTCATGAAATCGCGCCGTTCAAGGCCTTGATGCAGCGCGTCGAGATGAAGAACATCGAAGCCATTATCGAAGCGTCTACCGAAAACCTACAGGTAGCCGAGGCGCCTAAGAGCCAGCTGGATCTCGACCCTATCAGCGAAGAGATCAGCTTCGACGACTTCGCCAAGTTAGATCTGCGTATCGCCCGTATCGCCAAGGCAGAGCATGTGCCTGAGGCCAACAAGCTGCTTAAGCTGCAGCTGGACCTGGGTGGCGAGACTAAGCAGGTGTTTGCCGGCATCAAGTCTGCCTACGCACCAGAAGATCTGGAAGGCAAGCTAACCGTGATGGTGGCCAACCTGGCGCCGCGCAAGATGCGTTTCGGCATGTCTGAAGGCATGGTGTTGGCTGCGGGGCCAGGTAAGAAAGATCTGTGGATCCTAGAGCCACATGAAGGTGCCCAACCTGGCATGCGCGTAAAATAAGTCGCTTGTTCGGGACTCAACCGAGACGACACAAAAAAGGCCGCTAACTAGCGGCCTTTTCTTTTAGATACTCGACTCGAGTCAGCTTTCACAATCGATTCGTTACACCGGATTGTCGATATCCACAAAATGGTGAGTCAGGCCAAACTCGTTAGCCAGGTGTTCACCCAATGCCTTGATGCCGAACCTTTCCGTGGCGTGATGACCCGCAGCAAAGTAGTGAATATCCTGCTCAACTGCGCTATGGAAGGTACGCTCAGACACCTCGCCACTGATAAAGGCATCGACGCCCAAATCTACGGCGATATCTATGTAGTCTTGCGCCCCGCCGCTGCACCAGGCTAGGCGATGAATCGGCTTGTCGCTCTCACCTAAGTGCAATGCCTGACGGCCCAGAACGCCCGCCAAGTGCTCGGCAAACGCACTTGGCGCCATAGGCTCATCGAGACGCCCCTGCCACACCAGCCCCTGGGCAACCCCCTCCACCGACTCGGCATCTATGATCCCAAGCTCTCGCGCCAACTCAGCGTTGTTCCCCAGCATAGGATGGCCATCGAGCGGCAGGTGATATCCATAGAGGTTGATATCATTGTTAATCAGCGACTTGATGCGGCGAAACTTCATCCCGGTAATGGTCTCAGGCTCACCCTTCCAGAAGAAGCCATGATGCACCAGTAAGGCATTGGCGTTTAGCTCAACCGCCTTGTCGATCAATGCCTGACAGGCGGTCACCCCGGTGACAATCGTCTTAATTCGCTCCTTGCCCTCGACCTGTAACCCGTTAGGGGCATAGTCCTTGTAGTTGCCTACCTGCAGAAATTCCGTGAGGTATCGAGTCAATGCTGTACGATTCATCTAAGCTCCTCATATGAATCAGATAACTTTGGTCGTTCCAGCGCTCAAGGGCTGAAAGAATGACCGTGACGATAGCGCCTAGTTTAGCCATATCTGAGCCTCAGTTCATAGAAATACGTTGAATTTCTGTGAAAATTGGACAATTCAGGCGTTTCAGCTATAAAATTAGGCCAAACCTTCAATTACACATTAAAAGAAATAGGTTAATACTATGTCAAAGTTGACCAAAGAAGAGGTGATCAGCACACTCGAGGCTGCATTGAGCAAGGCGCAGGGTAAAAGCGTTACCATCGAGCAGAAAGGAAGCTGGTACAAGATCGATGGTGGTAAGTCTCTTCGTTTTAGTGATTTAGAAGCCATGTTGGCTGAACAAGGTGAGCAAGCTCCTGCAGCTAAGGCTCCTGAAAAAGCGGAAAAACCTAAGGCTGCGCCTAAGAAAGCCGCACCTGCAAAAGCAGCCAAGCCTAAGGCAGAGGCGAAAGCCAGCAAATCAACCTCTGGTGGCATGACACCGAAAGAGCTTTGGCGTGCAAAGCTGGCGGGTAAAGGACAACTTCCTCGCGGCTTCTAAACAAGCCACTTATCGTTATAAGAACGTATCGTCATAAAAAAGGAGCCCCATGGCTCCTTTTTTATTGAATGCTTTTATACGACTAGCTTTATGTTGAATAACAGTAGGATGCCTACATCGCCAGGTCGACTCGCACGCCCCCCTGCAGGTAGACCACGCGCACCTCATCATCGACGTTGAAAATCATGCCGGGGTCCAGGTCCTGGATCACCATTACCTCCCGACCATCTTCATAACGTATCATCAGCTCCACCAGCTTCAACTGCTGATAGTAATCGCCGCCTGCATTATGGCCAATGCCGCCACCAATGAGGGCTCCCAATATTGTGGCAACATCCTGACCGCTACCGCCACCAAACTGATGCCCTATGACGCCACCTATCAAGGCGCCGCCAAATGTGCGCCAGCCCTGGTTACGATCTTCCACTAACTGCGTCTGGGTAATGTTACGTACCGAGGTGACATAACCATACTCTACCTTCTCGACAGGGACGGCTTGATTACGCTCGTAGGCGGCACTGACACCAGCACTCAGCCCTAGGCTGGCAAGCAAGATAAAAACTGACCAAATAAAGCGAAAGAGGCGGGGGGTAGGTTTCAACATAAGAGGTTTTCCGCTAACTTATAAAGAGGCCGATAACTAATTTTACTCAATTGTGAACTCACTGTCCTATTTAAATCATGAGCTGGCAAAGTTCCCTTCGCCGGAGTTTGCCCTAACCGATCCAAACGGACTCTTGGCCATCGGCGGCGATCTACACCCCAAGCGTCTGCTCAACGCTTATTATGAGGGGATCTTCCCCTGGTTTAACGAAAACGACCCTATCCTTTGGTGGTCCCCCGACCCCCGCGCCGTGTTTGTGCCCGGTTCACTCAAGGTCAGTCGCAGCCTGAAGCGCGATATCAAACGCCGTCAGTGGCGCTTCAGCGTCAATCGCGCCTTTAACAGCGTGATCGAGCACTGCGCCCTCACCCGCCAAGGCAAGGAAGGGACCTGGATCACCTTAGAGATACAGCAGGCCTATAAGGCGCTACACCAATACAACAAGGCCCACTCGATTGAGGTGTGGGACGGCGATAAGCTCATTGGTGGCCTCTATGGGGTGGCCATCGGCCAGGTGTTTTGCGGCGAGTCCATGTTTCACCTGCAGAGCAATGCCTCCAAGGCAGCCATGGCAATGCTACACCAACACCTGTTATCACACAGATACCGGCTGATCGACGCCCAGGTCATGAATCCTCATCTGGCATCCCTGGGTGCCAAGGCATTAAAGCGAGCGGATTTCATCAACCTATTGAAGCGTTTTCGCGATATCGAGGTCGCCAGCGACGCCTGGCACCCACAAGAGGTGCAGATTGAACTCTAGATCCGACACCATACAGGTGGGTATGACACATACCTTCGACTGCAGCTACCTGCCGGGCAAGCAGGAACAACTGTTAGTGCTGCAGGAGGAGTCTCTCGACCTCACCCTGTTTGAGAAGCTCTTGGCCTTAGGTTTTCGCCGCAGTGGCGAGACTATTTATAAGCCACATTGCCCCCACTGTCAGGCCTGCCTGCCGATACGTATTCCGGTGGAACTCTTTACGCCGTCACGACGGCAGAAACGCACCCTGAAACAGAATCAAGATGTTAACTGGCACTTGGTCGACACCTGCACCGACGAGCACTACGCGCTCTATGACAGGTACATCAAGGCGCGCCACCACGATGGTCCCATGTATCCCCCCTCGCGAGAACAGTATGATCATTTCGTGCAGTGCAGCTGGCATCCACCAAAGCTGCTCGAACTGCGGCTCGAAGGTGAGCTGATAGGCGTAGCGGTCACTGACGTGTTGCCAAACAGCCTGTCGGCCATCTACAGCTTCTTTGCCCCCGCGCTGGATAAACGCTCTCTGGGCTCCTTGATGATTCTATTGCAGTGCGATCTCGCGAGGCAGATGCACAAGGCGCATGTCTACCTGGGTTATCAGATCCATGAGTCACGTAAGATGAATTACAAGACCGCCTACCATCCCTACGAGATATTGACCGCAAATGGTTGGCAACTCAGTGAATAAGCGCGCTTAATGAGAAAAAATAAAGCAAACAGATATTTGCCCAGATAACGAACACCTCTTTACAGAAGCGCTAATTTGCGGCATGATACGCCCGTTTTTAATATTTGAAGGCTAACAGGATAACTGATTAATGGCGAAAGAAGACAACATTGAGATGCAAGGCACTATTCTTGAAACCTTGCCAAATACAATGTTTCGAGTAGAGCTAGAGAATGGTCACGTAGTAATCGCCCATATCTCAGGCAAAATGCGTAAAAACTACATCCGTATTCTAACGGGTGATAAGGTCACAGTTCAGCTGACCCCTTATGATTTGAGCAAAGGGCGCATCGTCTTCCGTTCACGCTAATCGTTAGCTTACGAATAATAAAAACCGGCAGTGCCGGTTTTTTTGTTCCTAATCGATAGCGACAATGGCAGAGACTGGCACCTACGCAGGATCTGACACATAGTCCAAATCATGAAAAAAGGCTGCATCTGCAGCCTTTTTTTTACGTCAGTGTATTACGCCTGTGTCAGCCGCTCCGACTGCTCAATCTTGATGGTCAGCTTATCACCGTCGACATCCACATGGGCCACACCGCCCTTCTCCAGCTTGCCAAAGAGGATCTCATCGGCAAGTGGACGTTTGATCATCTCGGTGACCACACGGGCCATAGGCCGTGCCCCCATCGCCTTATCATAGCCTTTCTCGGCCAGTAAGGTTCTGGCGTCATCGCTCACATCCAGCACCACAGACTTCTCATCCAGTTGCGCCTGCAGCTCGACCAGGAACTTGTCGACCACCTTGGCGATGACCGTCATATCCAGATGGTTGAACCAGATGATCTCATCCAAGCGGTTTCTGAACTCGGGCGAGAAGACGCGGTTGATCTCAGACAAAGCATCCTGGCTGTGATCTTGCTGCTTGAAGCCGATGGATTTACGCACCGTCTCCTGCACGCCCGCGTTGGTGGTCATCACCAAGGTCACGTGTCTAAAATCCGCCTTGCGACCGTTATTGTCGGTCAGGGTACCGTGGTCCATCACCTGCAGGAGCAGATTATAGACATCGGGATGGGCCTTTTCGATCTCATCTAGCAGCACCACGCAATGTGGGTTCTTGATCACCGCATCGGTTAACAAGCCCCCCTGATCATAGCCAACATAGCCCGGCGGCGCACCGATAAGGCGAGACACGGTATGACTCTCCATATATTCGGACATATCGAAACGCACCAGCTTGAGGCTAAGACAAGATGCCAGCTGACTGGTGACCTCTGTCTTACCCACACCTGTCGGACCGGCAAACAGGAAGCTACCCACAGGCTTGTGGGCGCCGCTGAGGCCAGAGCGTGACAGGCGAATCGCCGAGCTTAAGGCTTCAATAGCCTTATCCTGGCCAAACACCACCATCTTAAGATTACGCTCAAGGTTCTTCAGCATATCCTTATCGGTGGCCGATACCGTCTTCTCTGGGATCCGCGCTATCTTAGCAATGATAGACTCGATCTCCGCCTGACCTATGGTCTTCTTGCGCTTGCTCGCCGGCTGCATCGCCATGCGCGCGCCCGCCTCGTCGATCACATCGATCGCCTTATCGGGAAGATGTCTGTCGTTGATATGCTTATCCGCCAGACGCGCCGCCACCGACAAGGCCGCCATGGTATAGCGCACGCCGTGGTGCTCCTCATACTTACTCTTAAGGCCTTGTAAGATCTTAGTGGTTTCTGCCACAGACGGCTCGTTGATATCCACCTTCTGGAAACGTCTGGCCAGGGCACGATCTTTCTCGAAGATGCTCTGATACTCCTGGAAGGTGGTCGAGCCCATGCAGCGCAGGTGACCGCTAGAGAGCAGCGGTTTGAGCAAGTTAGACGCATCCATCACGCCACCAGATGCCGCTCCCGCGCCGATAATGGTGTGGATCTCATCGATGAACAAGATGGCGTGTTTATCTTGCGAAAGCTCCTTGAGCAGGCTTTTAAAGCGCTTCTCAAAGTCGCCACGATATTTGGTGCCCGCCAGCAAGGCGCCGAGATCCAGCGAGTAGACAGTGGCATCAGCCATCACCTCGGGAACCTCGTCGTTGACGATGCGATAGGCAAGCCCCTCGGCAATCGCCGTCTTACCAACGCCAGCCTCACCCACCAATAGTGGATTATTCTTGCGACGCCGGCAGAGGATCTGAATCGAGCGTTCTATCTCATCGGAGCGGCCGATCAGAGGATCGATATTGCCCTTGCGGGCCTCTTCGTTGAGGTTAGCGGTAAATTGCGACAGCTTGCTGCGCTCTTCCGATTCGCTGTGATCTTCAATCTGTTCGGGTTCCTGAGCATTATCCAGCTCATCACGTGACACGCCGTGGGAGATGTAGTTGACCACGTCCAGACGGGTGATCTCACCGTTACGCAGCAGATAAACCGCCTGAGACTCCTGCTCGCTGAAGATGGCCACCAAGACGTTGGCACCCGTCACTTCGTTGCGACCCGAGGATTGCACATGAAAGACGGCGCGCTGCAGCACGCGCTGAAAACCTAAGGTAGGCTGGGTTTCTCTGTCGTCGTTGGGATCGCTGATGATAGGTGTGGTCTGCTCGATGAAACTCGACACCTCTTCTCTTAACTTATCGAGGTTTGCACCGCAGGCGAGCAGCGCCTCTTGAGCCGCAGGATTATCGATTAACGCCAATAGCAGATGCTCTACGGTCATGTATTCGTGTCGCGCGTCTCTGGCTTGTTGGAACGCCAGATTCAAGGTGACCTCTAAATCTTTATTTAACATAAGCACCCCCTAAAATAATCACAAAACTTCGATATTCAGGCTTTCTCTAATGAACACAGTAACGGATGTTGGTTTTGTCTTGCAAACTGATTTACTTGTGCGACCTTGGTTTCTGCAATGCCGAAAGGGAAAACGCCGCAAATTCCCTTACCTTGGTGATGAATCGCCAACATGATATCTGTGGCTTCTTGTTCATTTTTATTAAAAAAGAGTTGTAACACCTCGATGACAAAGTCCATCGGGGTATAGTCATCGTTGTTTAAGATCACTTTGTACATCGAAGGCGGCATGAGTTCAGTTTCCGCGCGCTCTTCAATATGCTCAATATTACCTACTTTACCCATATTTCAATATTAGCCTCTAGTTTTGGCTTCTTCCAAAAGTTGCTGACCACCCGGGATAAACCTGTTACTCATCCGACCATTAGAACCAATTGCTGACGAATTTAGCGTAAATGTTGCCTTTTTGTTAAATTGGTCTTGACATCCGCTTTTACTGGTTTCATTCTGTTCATCGAGCGGTGAATTTACCCCGCCTCATAAGTTTTACTATCTTACTGGTCAGTAAACAACAGAAGGAAGTGGAAGTATGGCAAACGGAACTGTGAAATGGTTCAACAACGCCAAAGGATTCGGGTTTATCTGCCCTGAAGCTGGTGGTGAAGACGTTTTCGCACACTATTCTACCATTGAAATGGAAGGCTATCGAACTCTAAAAGCAGGCCAATCAGTCCAATTCGAGGTGGAACAGGGGCCTAAAGGGATGCACGCGTCAGCGATATCGCCCACTAAATAGTGGGTCAAAAAAACAAAAAAGGCAGGGTTATCCCTGCCTTTTTTATTACTGATTTTTAATCGCTAACAGACACCATCGAAGCGATAAAAAAGGGCGCCGTGGCGCCCTCTTTCATTATATGGCTAAATTAGCCTATCAGCTGATTCAACGTCGCACTTGGACGCATCGCCGCTTCCGCTTTAGCGGCATCCAGGCGATAGTAACCGCCTAAATTGACCGCTGGGCCCTGTGCACCATTTAACTCGGCAACAATCTTAGCTTCGTTATTGGTGAGCGCTTCGGCAAGTGGCGCGAACTGCGCTTTTAGCTCAGCATCGCTATCCTGTGCGGCCAGAGCCTGTGCCCAGTACATCGCCAGGTAGAAGTGGCTACCACGGTTATCCAGCTCACCCACACGACGTGAAGGCGAACGGTTTTCATCGAGGAACTTACCGATAGCGTTATCCAGCGCATCGGCCAATACCTGCGCCTTAGGGTTGCCGTAGTTCTGGCTCAGGTGCTCGAGTGACGCGCCCAGTGCCAGGAACTCACCCAGAGAATCCCAACGTAGGTGACCCTCTTTCTCCACCTGTTGAACGTGCTTAGGCGCACTACCGCCGGCACCAGTCTCGAACAATCCACCACCACTCATCAGCGGCACGATTGACAGCATCTTGGCGCTGGTACCCAGCTCAAGAATCGGGAAGAGATCGGTGAGGTAATCACGTAGCACGTTACCGGTTACCGAGATGGTATCCAGACCTTGCTTGATGCGCTCCAGTGAGAAGCGAGTCGCCGCCACAGGCGCCATGATGTGGATCTCAAGTCCATCGGTATCATGCTCAGGCAGATACTGCTTCACCTTGGCAATTAGTTGTGCGTCGTGGGCACGGTTCTCGTCTAACCAGAACACGGCTGGCGTAGATGACAGACGCGCACGGTTAACGGCAAGCTTAACCCAGTCACGGATAGGCGCGTCTTTAACCTGACACATTCTCCAGATATCACCGGCTTCGACGTCGTGAGACATCAACAGATTTCCGGCGGCATCGATAACCTTGACCACACCATCGGCGGCGATTTCGAAGGTCTTGTCATGGCTACCATATTCTTCGGCCTTCTGCGCCATCAGGCCGACGTTTGGCACGCTGCCCATGGTGGTTGGATCGAAGGCGCCATTTTCTTTACAGAATTGGATAGTTTCCTGGTATACACCTGCGTAGCAACGATCTGGGATCAGCGCCTTAGTGTCTTTCAGCTTGCCATCTGGGCCCCACATCTGACCCGAAGAGCGAATCGCCGCAGGCATAGAGGCATCGATGATCACATCGCTTGGCACGTGCAGGTTGGTGATACCACGGTCTGAATCAACCATAGCCAGGGCAGGACGCTCGGCGTAGATAGCGGCGATGTCGGCTTCGATCTCGGCCTTCTTGTCGGCTGGCAAGCTGGCTATCTTGGCATAGACGTCACCGAAACCGTTGTTAACATCGACGCCCAGCTCTTCAAACAGCTGGCCATGCTTTTCAAACAGTGACTTGTAGAACACCTTAACCGCGTGACCGAACATGATAGGGTCAGAGACCTTCATCATGGTCGCCTTAAGGTGCAGAGACAGCAATACATCTTCGGCCTTAGCCGCTTCGATTTCGCGCTCCATGAAGGCAACCAGAGCTTTCTTGCTCATGGTCGAAGCGTCAATCACCTCACCGGCCAGTAACTTAAGGCCAGCTTTGAGTGTCTTGCTGCTACCATCTTTACCTTCGAACAGAATATCTATGCTGCTTGGCTCGGCAACAGTCACCGACTGCTCGCTACCGTAGAAATCGCCGGCTTCCATGTGCGCTACATGAGACTTAGAATCGCTGCTCCAGGCACCCATTGAGTGTGGGTTCTTCTTGGCGTAGTTTTTTACAGAAGTCGGCGCGCGGCGGTCTGAGTTACCTTCACGCAGCACTGGGTTAACGGCACTACCTTTGATCTTGTCGTAACGCGCCTTGATATCAGCTTCTGCGTCATCTTGCGGCTCATCAGGGTAGTTAGGCAGTGCATAACCCTTATCTTGCAGCTCTTTGATACAAGCTTTTAGCTGTGGAATCGAGGCGCTGATGTTTGGCAGCTTGATGATGTTTGCTTCTGGCTTAGTGGCCAGCTCACCCAGCTCGGCAAGCGCGTCAGAGATCTGCTGTTCTGGCTTTAAAAATTCAGGGAAATTGGCAATAACACGGCCAGATAAAGAGATGTCGCGTGTCTCAACGCCAACTCCGGCGGCTGCGGTAAAATGCTTGATAATAGGCAACAGAGATAGGGTCGCGAGAGCCGGAGCTTCATCTGTCTCCGTATAGATGATCGTTGGATTGTCGTTCATTATTACTTCCTACGTTTTTTGTAAAATAAATCGTTTATTAATCAAACCACTATGATGTCATTATTATAATTTTACGATGGCGAATGCGAGGCATGAAAAGGATAAATCGTAAGGGTGAACGCCCTGGGGCTCTCCCCTGACACTTAAACCGATTTAATGCAAAACAAAGCGCGGTTAACATCTCAAAATCTGTTCACGTTTTGCTATCGATCACATTTAGTTGGCCGACATCATAAATCATTCACGCCAATATTCAAATTCCACTAATGGCGAATGCACAGTACAATGTCAGCATTAGCATACACTCAGCCAAAAGTTTGCCTCGTGAGTCCAAAAACACCCAGCGCCAATAAGCTAGCTTCTCGTCGTCAGGGAGCGAAAACCAACGCCCCAGCCACTAAATCCAAAGGCAATTCTTATCAGCCAATACGAGGAGTGGGCGCCACCGCGGCAGAGGGTGCCAAATACAAACCTAAGCTTAAAGCTAAGCCTAAGTCCAAACCTAAGCCAAAGCCAAGGCCGCAGAACCCCGTCATAGTGCTGTTTAACAAGCCCTTCGATGTCTTGTGTCAATTCACCGATGAGCAGGGTCGTCAGACCTTGAAGGATTTCATCCCGATTCAAGATGTCTACGCCGCCGGCAGGCTCGACAGAGACAGCGAAGGCTTGCTGCTACTGACCAACGATGGCCACCTGCAGTCGCGCATCACAGAGCCCAAGAAGAAAACCGATAAGACCTACTGGGTGCAGGTCGAAGGCATTCCCAGCGACGAGGCGATTCAGACACTAAGAGATGGCGTCACCCTCAAAGATGGTCCGACCCTGCCGGCCAAGGTGGAGCGTATCGCCGAGCCGGATGTCTGGCCCCGTAACCCACCGGTGCGAGAGCGCAAACAGATCCCCACCAGCTGGCTGGCGATCACCATCTGCGAGGGACGCAACCGTCAGGTCAGGCGCATGACCGCCCATGTGGGTTACCCAACGCTAAGACTGATTCGTTATAAAATAGGTCAATGGAGCCTGGATGGCATCGCAAATGGCGAATATAAGGTGCTCCCCCAATCCTAACGAGGTAATAGATGGAACGTTATAAACCCAATGTCACCGTCGCCTGCGTCATCAATTGTGACGACAAATACCTGATGGTCGAAGAGCTCATCGATGGCAAGCTCACCTACAACCAGCCCGCAGGTCATCTAGAAGCCTTTGAGAGCCTTAACCAGGCTTGCGAACGCGAGGTATGGGAAGAGACAGGCCTTAGCGTTAAGGCGCAGTCGCTGATCAACATCTATCAATTTCAGGCTAGAGACGATCTGGCCTTCCTGCGCTTCACCTATGCCTGCACCTTAGATGAGCCGCTCACACCCAAGCCCCAAGACAGCGCGATTCGCCGCGCCCTGTGGATGACGCTCGATGAGATAACCCAGCTTAAGAGCCAACTCAGAAGCCCCCTGGTGCTGCAATGTATTCACGACTTTCGTCAGGGAAAACTCTTTTCGACTGAGGTGGTCAATAGCCGCTTTCTCTAGTTAGCCCAAAGTCACAATGCGTGATAGAATATGCCCCCGCATATTATGGTGATGATTTTCCCGGCAAGTGATGCGCGATCAACGCGCAATTAAATACAGGGACAGGGCTAAGCAGGCAAATCGGCTTGCTCAACCGCCGAAAACAGCCACCATAGCTACACGAATTTAATGGTTTTTAGGATTTATGGCAGCAATCGAACCCAATCCAAACGGTAAAAAAGTGATCGTCGGCATGTCCGGCGGTGTCGACTCATCTGTTTCGGCGTATCTCCTCATGCAACAAGGCTATCAGGTCGAAGGCCTGTTCATGAAAAACTGGGAAGAGGACGATACCGACGAGTATTGTGCCGCCGCCGAAGATCTTAAAGATGCCCAAGCCGTTTGCGACAAATTGGGGATCAAGCTGCACACGGTTAACTTTGCCGCCGAATACTGGGACAACGTGTTTGAGTACTTCCTCGCCGAATATAAGGCGGGGCGCACCCCTAACCCAGATATCATGTGCAACAAAGAGATCAAGTTTAAGGCGTTTCTCGAGTTTGCCGACGACATCTTAGATGCAGACTACATCGCCATGGGCCACTATGTGCGCCGCAGTGATGCCTCGGGTCAAAGCCAGATGCTACGTGGCGTCGACGGCAACAAAGACCAGAGCTACTTCCTCTACACCTTGAGCCATGAGCAGATCGCCCGCTCCCTGTTTCCCGTGGGTGAACTGGAGAAGAGCGAAGTGCGTGAAATCGCCAAGGAGATGGGGCTGGTTACCCATGACAAGAAGGACAGCACAGGCATCTGCTTTATCGGCGAGCGTAAGTTTACCGATTTTCTACGCACCTTCCTGCCCGCACAGCCCGGCAAGATAGAGACCGCCGAAGGCGAAGTCATAGGTGAGCACCAAGGCTTGATGTACCACACCCTTGGCCAACGCAAGGGGCTGGGGATAGGCGGCATGAAGAACAGCAACGACGATCCTTGGTATGTGGTCGATAAAGATCTCGAGCGCAACGTGTTGGTAGTCGGTCAAGGTGGTAAGCACCCTCGCCTCATGTCGGTGGGTTTCTATGCCGATCAGCTACACTGGGTCGATAGAAAAGGGCCCGCCGATGGCGCTAAGATCACGGTCAAGACACGCTACCGTCAGCAGGATGTGGCCTGTACCCTCACCTATGAAGGGGACGATCGCATCAAGGTGATCTTCGACGAGCCGGTTGCCGCCGTAACCCCTGGTCAGTCGGCCGTGTTTTATGACGGCGAAGTCTGCCTTGGCGGCGGTATCATAGACAGTCTGATTAGAGAGTAAGCCGTGAGCGAGCCGATTTTCGACAGAACCATGGCCTTTGCCGGTATATTGCAGGCGATAGGTCAGGTACAAAAGGTTGCCAGACACGGCCAGGCAGACGATGAAATGCTTGGCGCCTGTTTGGGTACCATCATGGTGACCAACCCAGACAGCACTGCCGATGTGTATCAAGACAAGGTCGCGCTGAATCGCGGCTACCAACTGGTGTTGAACCAGCTGGGCGACGATAAACAGAAAGATGTCGAGGTGACCCGCTACCTTATCGGTATCCTGGCTTTGGAGCGTAAGCTATCACGCAGCTCAAATGCCATGGGCATGTTGGCCGAGCGCATTAATCAAGTACACCGCCAGCTGCACCACTTTGCCATTACCGACGAGCAGGTGGTTGCCAACTTCGCCGGCATCTACAGCGATATAATCAGCACCTTAGGCCCCAAGATACAGATCTCGGGCAATCCCGAGTACCTGAAACAACCTATGGTGCAACATAAGATACGCGCCCTGCTGCTGGCTGCTATGCGCAGCGCAGTCCTGTGGCGCCAACTTGGAGGCAAGCGCAGGCACCTTGTCTTCTCGCGAAAAACAATAGTTGATACAGCTAAGAAAAGCCTCACCCTATAAATAATAAGTTAAGTTCATTAAAGGAGCTTCTAATGGAACTTTCCGCACTAACTGCTATCTCTCCGGTAGACGGTCGTTATGGTAGTAAAACCGCCTCATTGCGAGGGATTTTCAGCGAGTACGGCCTGACCAAATACCGTGTTCAAGTCGAAATAAACTGGCTAAAGCTGCTGTCTAGCTGCCCAGAAATTGAAGAAGTTCCTCCTTTTAGCGAAGCCGCACTGGCCTTGCTTGACCAGATCAAAGACAACTTCAGCGAAGAAGACGCGCTACGCGTCAAGACCATCGAGGCCACCACTAACCACGATGTGAAGGCCGTTGAATACTTTATCAAAGAGAAGATCGCAGACAACAGCGAACTTACCGCCATCGGCGAGTTTGTTCACTTCGCCTGTACCTCAGAAGATATCAACAACCTGTCTCACGGCCTGATGCTGAGCGAAGCCCGCGAGCAGGTACTGGTGCCATACTGCCAGCAGATCGTCGATGGCGTGAAGAAACTGGCCCATGAATATCGCTCTGTACCACTGATGTCACGTACCCATGGCCAGCCAGCCTCGCCTTCTACCCTAGGTAAAGAGATGGCCAACGTTGCCGTACGTCTCGAGCGTCAGCTTAAACAGATCCAAGCGGTTGAGATCATGGGTAAGATCAATGGCGCCGTGGGCAACTACAACGCTCACCTGTCGGCCTACCCTGAAGTTGACTGGCACACACTGTCAGAACGTTTCGTGACCAGCCTGGGCCTTAACTGGAACCCATACACCACTCAGATCGAGCCACACGATTATATCGCAGAGCTGTTCGATGCCGTCGCCCGTTTCAATACCGTACTGATCGATTTTGACCGTGACATCTGGGGTTATATCGCCCTGGGTCACTTCAAGCAGAAGACGATTGCCGGTGAAATCGGTTCATCGACCATGCCGCACAAGGTTAACCCTATCGATTTCGAAAACTCAGAGGGTAACCTGGGTATCGCTAACGCCCTGATGCAGCACTTGGCGGCTAAACTGCCTGTGTCTCGCTGGCAGCGCGACCTGACCGACTCAACCGTACTACGTAACCTGGGTGTGGGCATTGCGCACTCGCTGATCGCTTATCAGGCAACTATGAAAGGCATCAGCAAGCTCGAAGTGAACGAGGCTCACCTGCGTGAAGAGCTGGACCAAAACTGGGAAGTATTGGCCGAGCCTGTACAAACCGTTATGCGCCGCTACGGCATCGAGAAGCCTTACGAGAAGCTAAAAGAGCTGACTCGTGGTAAGCGTATCGATGGCGAGCAACTGGCACAGTTCATCGACACTCTCGAGCTACCAGATGATGTGAAACTTGAGCTGAAAAAGATGACGCCTGCCAACTACATTGGCCGCGCCGAAGCTTTTGTGGATGATCTCAAGTAATCATCCCTAACACCTTATTAAAGGCGGTAGGCAGCAGCTTACCGCCTTTTTATTTCTGGAATATCTAGTTTCCGCAATACTTAGTTTCAGGAAGATGCGATTTCCTGACTATATTATTTCCGGATTATGTGATTTCCGGATTATGTTATTTCGGCATATACTGCCCCCTATTATTCAGGCCTGATGACCGACGCCATGTATACTCCCAACTTCGATACCCAAGAGTTTTTAGCCCATCACTGGCAGAAGCAGCCTCTGGTGATCAAAGGCGCCTTCGCGAACTTTCAAGATCCTATCGCCCCCGATGAACTGGCGGGACTCGCCTGCGAAGAGGAGGTCGCCTCGCGCATCGTCCTGACCAAAAAAGATAACTGGGAGATCATCCAGGGCCCCATCGAAGATTACTCCCCCTTTGGCGATGCCAACTGGCAGCTGCTGGTCCAGGCCGTCAACCATTGGTACCCGGATGTGGAGCCCCTGGTTAACGCCTTTCGTTTCATCCCCGACTGGCGCTTCGACGATCTTATGGTCTCCTACGCCACGCCCGGTGGTGGCGTAGGACCTCACATAGACAACTATGATGTCTTCTTGCTGCAGGGCGAAGGCAGACGCCGCTGGAAAGTCGGTGCTAAAGGACAGTATTCGCCCCGTGGCGGCGATACCCACACGGCGCTGATCGACGATTTTGAGCCCATCCTGGATGTGGTGCTTGAGGCCGGCGACATGCTCTATATCCCGCCAGGCTTTCCTCACCGAGGTGAGACATTGGAGACAGCGCTGAGCTACTCCATAGGGTTTCGCGCCCCCAGCCAGCAGGAGCTCTTTAGCAGCATCGCCGATCATCTAATCGACACCAACGGCGGCAATAAGCGCTTTATCTCGAATCAGGAACCCGCCAGCCCAGGTCTACTGAGCGTCGAGCAGCAAGCAGGCATGCTAGCCTTGGTCTCTGAGATATTATCGCAGCCTGACCACTATCAAACCGTCTTGGGTCAGACCCTGAGTCAGAACCGCTTCGAACTTGATCTGGCTGAGCAAGGGGAAAGTTACAGCCAGGATGAACTGATGGAGGCCCTGGAAGATGGCGCCTGTCTACAACGCATCGGCGGACTTAAGGTGATTCGTCTCGAAGGCGATAAACACCTTAGGCTCTTTATCAATGGTGAGATCTACGATTTTGTTGATGTTGATAACGATGCAGATGAGCTGAATGAGCAGCTCATGCTGCTGGCTAATGCATTTAGCTTCGAGGGCGAGCAGGCACTGGGCCTGTGTCAGCATGAGGCCATAGGCCAATACTTTGTCTGGTTACTTAACTCTGGTTACGCCTACCTGGCATAAGCTGGCAGATGCGAGTCTCCAGTCGCTGATGCCCTGTAGCTGATGCCAAATAGCTGATGACTTGTTTCTGATGCCGAGAAAGCATCGAAGCTGACAACACAAAAAAGCCGCCTCAAATGGGCGGCTTTTTATTAGGCTTTAGGCTCTCGTTTCAAGCGCTTTTTAAAGACACGCTTAACAGCGGTGGCTGTTTAAAACGCTTAGCCTTCTTTCCACAATTTTTCGTCGTTATGGATCTGATACAGGCTCTCGGCACGTGACACCAACAGCTGCGCAAACTGAGCCTGGGTCTTGTCTTTTACGGCGCCAGATTTCACCAGGTTTTCCGCCTTAAGCTGCCACATCATAGAGAAATGGCGAATCGCGTCGCGCGCGGTGGCGGCGACCTTAACATCCACATAGTCAGAAGGCAGATCGCCAGACATCACCCAAAAGGTCTGTGGCTTTGGCTGCTTAGACTCCATCTTCCATACCGCGAGGAAAGGCGCAAGGTAACGGCTCTCTTCGGCAATCACTTTACTTGGGATCACCCCTTTTTCCGCCAGAAAGCGGTTTGCCTTCTGAAAATGCTCTTTAACCCATTGTTGTGTGAGGGCTTCTTGTTCTTCTGGAGTGAGTGCTTTAGTGTTCTCGACTGCTTGTTCCGTCATACTGCTTCCTATTGTTATAGTTATGCTGTGAAGGGCGAAATGGAGCTGACAAACTGCATATTGCGTGAAAATTCACACACAACTTTACGTTAACGTAAAGTGGAAAGCAAAATTGCCACGCCGATCACAATTAATCCCAATCTTTGCTTTGTTGAGAGTATCGCTAAATGCTATCGTTCTGCAATAAATATAACAAGCCGTCGAAGGCGCCTCTTTGGCATTCGGCGTTTTAATTCCCAAGCGGAGAACTCATAAAGTGGCAGTATTTAATCATATCTCATTTGATGACCACGAACAGGTCGTATTTTGTCATGATAAAGAAAGTGGCTTACGTGCAATCATAGCCATTCACAACACCAACCTGGGCCCAGCGGTCGGCGGTTGCAGAATGTGGAACTATGAGTCTGATGACGAAGCACTGACCGACGTATTACGTTTGTCTCGTGGCATGACCTACAAGAACGCCCTCGCCGGTCTGGCAATGGGTGGCGGTAAGTCGGTGATCATCGCCGATCCTAAAGTGGAAAACCGCGAAGCCCTGTTCCGCGCCTTCGGTCGCTGTATTCATACTCTGGGTGGTAAGTACTACTCTGCAGAAGATGTGGGCGTGTCTACCAGCGACATCATGATTGCTCACCAAGAAACCCCATACATGGCGGGGCTTGAAGGTCAGAGCGGTGACCCATCACCATTTACTGCGCTTGGCACCTACCTGGGTATCAAGGCTGCCGTTAAGCATCAGCGTGGCCTGGACAGCCTCAAGGGCCTTAAGATTGCCGTTCAGGGCGTTGGCCACGTAGGTTACTACCTGTGTCGTCACCTGCATGAAGAAGGCGCCGAGCTGATCGTCACCGACATTCACCAGTCATCACTTGATAAGGTCGCTACCGAGTTTGGTGCTACCGTAGTTGCGCCTCAAGATATCTACCATCAAGATGTCGATATCTATGCACCATGTGCCCTGGGTGCCACCATCAACGACACAACGATTCCACTGCTGAAGGCTAAGATTGTGGCAGGTTGTGCCAACAACCAGCTTGCCGAACTGCGCCATGGCGAGAAGCTTAAAGAACTGGGCATCCTGTACGCGCCAGACTATGTGATCAACGCAGGCGGTATCATCAACGTCTCGTTCGAAAAAGATTACGACGCGCAGAAGTCTACCGCCAAAGTAGAAGAGATCTACAACACCCTTCTGAAGATCTTCGAGCAGTCTGATGCGCAAAACCGCACCACAGCGGATGTTGCCGACGAACTGGCACGCGCCATCATCAACGGCGAAAAATAATTTCTGGCGCTAATTTCTGGTGCTAATTACTGGTGCTAGCCGGATTGAAAAACCACCGACAAGTTCGGTGGTTTTTTTTTGCCTGCAACCCGAGTTTTGCGCTATGCCATAGCCTACTCAACCGATAAAAAACAGCTCAAAAATTTTCTGATTCAATTTTTCTTTTAGCGCCAAAGAGATAATTTTCAGACATAGATTTTTCACAAAGGCGTACTGGAAAATGTCATATTCCTCTGCTTGACTTAGAGGCTCATCATCTTCGCTAGGATTGCATTATGATAAGTTTCAAGTACCACTTTAATCAGGATTTGGTGGAGTTACAGGCCAGTAACTGGATAGGTCTGGAGCAGGTATTTGTTAACGGCAAGCGGGTCTCGCGTAAGCTGAATTTCGGTCCCAAGAGCGAACATGAGGTGCAGCTACACAGCGGCGATCCCTGTAAGTTTCAACTCTTTATCGATCCCAATAGCGAGCAGATGATCTGCCGCATCTACAAACAAAACCGCCTGATCACCAGCATCAAACAGGGAAAGGAAAACCTGATGCAGAGCCGTCTGTTGCTGCAATCTGTCATCATAGTGATGGCCGTCTCGAGCCTGGGCATGTTGCTGGTGGTGTAACATAAAGTTACGACATCCCGAGCTTAATCGCCTATTCAAATAAAAGAACAGATCTAACCAGACAGACACGATAGCGCAGACAAGTATTCAAGCTTCTGTGACCATCCGCGCCAATACACCAAAAAAGCTCTGCTTATTAGCAAAGCGTCAGGCTTTCCCCAGCAACACAGACGGCTTGAGTGCTCTGATAGTTACCGCTGCCCGCCGTCACCGTGGTAACCACTAGCTTCTGTTGCTTCTGAGAATTATCCACCAGCTCGGCCTTTAAGATGGTGCCGTCCCGCACGAATGCCAGACTAACGGCAAAATCCCCTACATCCAGATTGCGATACAGACTCACCTGTACGCTGCCGATAGATCTTGGTTCCAGCGCCCCCTCGACAACCACCAGGCTGTAGCCGTTTGCCAGCGTAAAGGCTTTAGCGTAGCTGTCACTGCTCACACTTGATGCGTCAGCCGATTCTAGTCGAGAGGCAGCAGGTTGAGATGTGGAAGAGTGAGTTGAGGATTGGTTTGAGGCTTGAGTTGAAGACTTGGGCGATTTCTCGATATTGACCATACAGGCAGACAGGCTCATCACAAGCGTCGCCGTTAGCAGAGGTTTCAGCATTTCGATCATCCGTTGATTTAGGTGAGGTTTGATAATAGGTCAGATTGCCTAGGATAGGCCATTGATCTTATTGAGTAGATAGATAAATTGTTGTGATTCAAATTCAGACAGATTACCGAGAAACTGCTCGTTGACCCGCTCGGCCTCGCAGATAAGGTCTTGCTCCAACGCCTTGGCACTGTCGGTTAGGAAGATTTTAAAGGCGCGGCGATTATCCGCCTCCTGATGACGAGTAATATAGCCCTGCACCTGCAGCTGATCTAACAGGCGGGTCATGGTGTAATTAGCCACGTCGCAGCGCTTAGACAGCTCTGTCTGGGTGATCCCCTCCTCCTGCCACAGGGCAAACAGGACGGGCCAGAGCTTAATGTCCAGCTCATAGCGCTTTAGCCTCTCATCCAAGGCCTTCTGAAGCTCGATATTAAGATGAGACACCAGGTATCCCAAGCTTTCATAATGTTTCAATCAGCACCTCCAGATACAGCGGTCATGCATTAATACTAACATCTGGTCCTAAAGAAACTAGGGCTCGGCTAACGCTAATTCGTAACGAAAAACCAATTGTCTTATCTAAGAAAGGCTTAAGCCTTAGTTCGCGTCGCCGTCTTGATTTAGCAGGTATTGCTCGATAAAACGATAATAACAGGCTCTTCCAAGTTTAGCCGATAATCCTCTGGCTAAGGAGACTGATATTACCGCTTCATCTACCACAAAAGCATCATACCCGGCCACCTGAAACTGGGTGCCTATGGAGCTGGTCAGGGTAAATTGCCCGTCTTGCGCCTCTTCATAATCATTGATAATAAAGGGAAACTCGGCAACCTCTACCCTCACTGTCTCCACCGGCGTCATCAGGAAATATCCCTCAGATTTAAGATGCAAAATGGTGGCAAAAAGCCGGCAAAATTTATCGGGCAAGGGCTCGCAGCGATAAAACCAGCGCCCCTGGTTATCGATATGAAACAGCGGCGCCTCATCGCATAGCGGCGCCCCTTGAGTGATTTGCCGCAGCTGAGCGGCGACTTCATGTTCAGGCATAGTCTCTCGTTAGCTCATTAGCCTGGCCGTGATTAGCATTGCACTGATTTACCTACCATGCACAGATTAGCCATTATCAATGAGGCTCAGCAGTGCCTGCACCGGATGCTTAGGTTTGAAGCCACCGAAACGCTTCACCTGGCTACGGCAAGAATAACCCGAGATCAATATCTGCTCTTGTGGCAGCGATTCTATCGTCTTCTCCCAGGACATCTCATACAGGGCCTTGGAGCGCTTTAGATTATCGCTCTCGTGACCATAGGTGCCCGCCATGCCACAGCAGCCCAGGCTGACTGTGCTTAACTCGGCGCCAAATGCGCTAAAGATCGCCTGCCACTCTTTGGCCGTATTGGGTTTGGCCGTCGATTCGGTGCAGTGGCTGAACCAGGTAAACTGCCTATCCGCATTAGCCGCATCTGCTGACATAGCTTTTGGCGCGACGGTCTCAATCACCTTAAGCAGCCATTCGTTGGCCAGCAGCACGTTAAAGTCGCCACGATTTTCAGCCAGGATCTCTTTATATTCATCGCGATAGCAGAGCACCATAGCAGGATCTACCCCCACCATAGGCATACCTAGGGCGTGCACCTGATTCAAGAAATCGGCGCTGGACTGAGCCGTCTTGGCAAACTTATCCAAGAAGCCCTTGATATGAATCGGCTTGCCATTTGGTTTAAAGGGCAACAGCACTGGCTTAAAGCCCAGCTTCTCGATGAGCTTAATAAAGTGATAAACCGTCTCGGCCTCATAGAAGCTATTGAACGGGTCTTGCACCACCAACACATATTGGTCACGATCGCTTTGTGGGATCTGCTGCAAGGCATTGAGGTCATAGCCACGGCAGGCGTGGTTTTCCAGCCGCTGCTTGAGGGTCGGCACGGACAGCGCCGGCGCATCCACATAACCGATAGATTGTTTAATCACCCACTGACTCAGCTTGTTTTGTGAGGCAAAGTTGGTGATCTGAGGCACCTTGGCCATCAATGGCAGACTCTCTTCAATCCCCGCCACCAGATAGTCTTTCACAGGTCTGAGATAGCGCTGGTAATAGATGTTGAAGAACTGCGCCCTGAACTTGGGCACATCTACTTTCACAGGGCACTGAGACGAGCACGCCTTACAGGCGAGACAGCCCTTCAACGACTCCATCACCTCATGGGAGTAGTCATATTCGCGCTCTTTTTTCAGGGTGTTCTGGGTGCGCTGCAGCCAACCCAGAGGCTTGGCCTTAGCTAAGGCCTCGACATCCACGCCTTCGGCTTCCAATAAGCGCAGCCATTCGCGCATCAGACCCGCGCGCCCCTTCGGCGATTGTACCCTATCTCCGGTCACCTTAAATGAGGGGCACATGGGCGAGTAGACACTGTAGTTGAAACAAAGGCCGTTGCCGTTACAGTTCATCACATCGGGGAAGGCCTCGCGGGTGTTGACCGGGATCTGACGATCGAAGGCTCCGCGCTTAACGCTGTCGACATTATAGAGCAGAGGTCCGCTGCCCTTGGGTGCCACCAACTTGCCGGGGTTAAGCTTGTTATTAGGATCGAAATAGCCTTTGACCTCTTCGAGCAGACCAAACAAGGTCTCACCGAAGACAGATGGACCATACTCGCCACGTACCCCCTTACCATGCTCGCCCCACATCAGGCCGCCATACTTGAGGGTTAGTGCCGCCACCTGATCCGATACCGTCTTGAGCAGTCGCTCATCCTGCGGGTCACACATATCCAGCGCCGGACGCACATGCAGCACGCCGGCATCTACATGACCGAACATGCCATACTGCAGCTCATGGCTGTCCAGCAGCGCCCTGAACTCCAAGATAAAGTCGGCAAGCTTCTCAGGCGGCACAGCGGTATCTTCGGCGAAGGCGATAGGTTTACGGCTTCCCTTGGTGGCGCCAAGCAGCCCCACCGCCTTCTTACGCATGGCGTAGATGGTGTTGATGCTCGCCTTATCCGATGTGACCTGATATCCCAGCAGGCCAGCCTGCTTAGCGGCAAGCTGAGTATCGAGCATCGCCTCTAATTGTTTAACTTTGGCTTCCACCTCTTCTGGCTCACCGGCGAACTCCACCATGTTGAGGCCATCGATGGAGGCGCCCGGCACATCTTCAATCAGAGATGACACCGAATGCCAGATGATATCCTGCTTGGCCAGATTTAGAACTTTAGAGTCCACGGTTTCTACAACAGTCGCCTTGGCCTTAACCAAGTCCGGCGCGTGACGCAGGGCCGACTGGAAAGAGTCATACTTGATGTTGACCATCATACGGGTCTTGGGCAGCGGCGTAATATCCAGTTTGGCCTCGGTGATCACCGCCAGCGTGCCTTCGGAGCCGGTAAGAATGCGCGACAGGTTGAACTCATCGACTGTCTCGTTCCAGACATTTTTCAGATCATAACCCGTCAGGAAACGGTTAAGTTTGGGAAAGCGGCTCTCTACTTCACCTCTGTGCTCCCGTGTCATGAGGGCGATATCACGCTGCAGTGCCTGCCCCAGGCTTGGGGACTCCAGCGCATCTAAGGCTTCGAGCGCTTTTAGATCCAGCGGCTTGGTCTCCAGCACGCTACCGTCATAAAGCACGCTGGTCAGCTCGAGCACATGATCAGATGTCTTGCCATAGACCAGTGAGCCAGCGCCCGAGGCGTCTGTGTTGATCATGCCGCCCATGGTGGCGCGGTTAGAGGTTGAGAGATCTGGACTAAAGAAGAAACCATGGGGGCGCAGCGCGTCGTTGAGCGCATCTTTGACCACCCCAGCCTGCACCCTCACCCAGCGCTCCTTCTCGTTGATCTCAATCACCTGATTGAAATAACGCGACAGATCCAGAATGAGGCCATGGGTCAGCGACTGACCGTTGGTGCCTGTGCCGCCCCCGCGCGCACTAAAGACTACCTGTTTAAACTCTGGCTTAGTCGCCAGGGTCATGATCAACTTAACATCGGCCTGAGTCTTGGGATACAAGACGGCCTGAGGCAGAAACTGGTAGACAGAGTTATCCGTTGCCTGGGCGAGACGCGCGCTGTACCGCTTGTCGATATCGCCACAATAATTGCTCTGGGCAAGGGCGTCGAGAAACGCCAAATAGACAGGCTCTAGGGTCTGTTGATGGGATAACTTAGGGAGCATGATAACTTCTTTTCAATTGGTGTTTATTAAAATAATGTTGCCATTATAAACAAAAAAAAGCCGCTAAAAAGCGGCTTTCGTCAATTAGCTTATTCTATCTAAAGAATAATTAAGCGTGAGCTTCACCCAGGTATAACCAGGTATCGATCACTGTATCTGGGTTAAGCGATACGGTATCGATGCCTTGCTCTACCAACCAAGCCGCAAAGTCGGCGTGGTCAGAAGGACCTTGACCACAGATACCCACGTAAGCGCCTTTCGCCTTAGCGGCCTTGATAGCCATTGCCAGCAGGGCTTTAACGGCTTCGTTACGCTCGTCGAACAGGTGGCTGATGATGCCTGAGTCACGGTCCAGACCTAGGGTTAGCTGGGTCAAATCGTTCGAACCGATTGAGAAACCGTCGAAGATCTCGAGGAACTGGTCGGCTAGTAGGGCGTTAGAAGGCAGCTCACACATCATGATGACGCGTAGACCACCTTTACCACGCTCAAGGCCTTGCTCTTTCAGCAGTTCGATAACCTGACGGCCTTCTTCAAGCGTACGTACGAATGGGATCATGATCTCTACATTCGTCAGCCCCATCTCGTTGCGTACACGCTTGATGGCTTCACACTCAAGGGCGAAACAGTCGCGGAACGACTCAGAGATGTAACGGCTCGCACCGCGGAAGCCCAGCATTGGGTTCTCTTCTTCCGGCTCGTAACGGTCACCACCAACCAGGTTAGCGTACTCGTTAGACTTGAAGTCTGACATACGTACGATAACTTTCTTCGGATGGAAGGCAGATGCGATAGTCGCGATACCTTCAACCAGACGCGCCACGTAGTATTCTACTGGTGACTCGTAGCCGGCGATCATCTCGTGGATCTCTTGCTGCAGCTCGGCGCTTTGGTCGTTGAACTCTAGCAGTGCCTTAGGGTGAATACCGATCATACGGTTGATGATGAACTCGAGACGCGCCAGACCCACACCTTCGTTAGGCAGACGAGCGAAGTCGAACGCTCTGTCTGGGTTACCCACGTTCATCATGATCTTCATCGGTAGTTCAGGCATAGAATCGACGCGAGAAGACATAACGTCAAACTCTTGGATACCTTCGTAGATGTAACCTGTGTCACCTTCGGCACAAGAAACAGTCACCTGCTGACCATGCTTGATCTTGTCTGTGATGTCGCCACAACCTACTACCGCCGGTACGCCGAGTTCACGGGCGATGATCGCCGCGTGACAAGTACGGCCACCACGGTTAGTAACGATAGCGCTGGCGCGCTTCATGATTGGCTCCCAATCAGGGTCAGTCATGTCGGTAACCAGTACGTCACCTTCTTGGATCTGGTCCATATCTTCGATAGAAGCCAGTACCTTAGCGGTACCATTACCGATCTTATGACCGATGGCACGACCTTCGCCAATCACTTCGCTCTTGGTCTTGAGGTGGAAACGTTCGATCAGCTGTACATCTTCACGTGAACGTACGGTTTCTGGACGGGCCTGTACGATATACAGTTTGCCGTCGTTACCATCTTTAGCCCACTCGATGTCCATTGGACGACCGTAGTGCTTCTCGATGATCATGGCTTGCTTAGCCAGCTCCATCACCTCTGCATCGCTGATAGAGAATTGACGACGCATATCTGCTGGTACATCTTCAATCTTCACCTGCTTACCGTGGCTCAGGTCGTCAGAGTAAACCATCTGAATTAACTTGCTACCGATGTTGCGGCGAACAACGGCCTTGTGACCTGCGGTTAGGCTTGGCTTGTGAACATAGAACTCATCAGGGTTCACCGCGCCTTGTACTACCATCTCACCCAAGCCAAATGAAGAGGTCACGAAGACCACATCGTTGTTACCTGACTCGGTATCCATGGTGAACATTACACCTGAAGCGGCGGTGTCTGAACGAACCATACGCTGTACGCCAGCTGAAAGCGCAACGCCTTTGTGGTCATAACCTTGGTGTACACGGTATGAGATAGCTCGGTCGTTAAAGAGAGAGGCGAATACGTGCTTGATAGCAACCAGTACTGCGTCGAAGCCTTTAACGTTCAGGAAGGTTTCCTGTTGGCCGGCAAATGAAGCATCTGGCATATCTTCGGCAGTCGCTGAAGAGCGTACTGCGAACGATGCATCCTTAGTTTCTGAGGAAAGCTTGTCGTACGACTCACGTACAACCTGCTCAAATTCGCTATGGAATGGGGTATCGATAACCCACTGTCGGATCTGTGCACCTGCGGTGGCGAGTGCATTCACGTCGTCGACGTCTAGAGCTTCTAGCGTCTCGTATATCTTCTGGTTAAGTCCGCTTTGTTCAAGAAATTCATTGAACGCAAAGGAAGTGGTCGCAAAGCCACCAGGCACTTGAACACCTGCATTAGCTAGATTGCTGATCATCTCCCCAAGAGAGGCATTTTTACCGCCTACCTTGTTGACGTCACCCATGCCTAATTCTTGATACCAGAGTACATATTGCTGCACAGTTCTATCTCCGCAAGTTTATTTCAGTGTGGCCCCTTCACACGAGGGCAGCGGCATTTTACACTCCACAGCAAGACGCGTAAATCTATAATTTTATTTGTAATTTTATTACTACAAGAGGTCAAAATGTCACGTAAAGTCTTTTATATCTCAGATGGGACGGCGATCACGGCCGAGGTTTTTGGCCATGCGGTACTGTCTCAATTTCCAGTTGAGTTTGAAGCACTTACTATTCCATTTGTCGAGACAACTCAGAAAGCCGAGGCGGTAAAAGCACAAATTAATGATTGTTTTATTACAACAGGCGAACGACCACTTGTGTTCCATTCTATCGTCAAAGCCGAGATCCGAGACATCATCTACAGCAGTGAGTGTATCGACTATGACTTCTTGAACACCTTCGTCGCCCCGCTGGAAGATCAGTTAGGCGTCAAGGCGGTTCCCGTGACCCACAGAACTCACGGCAAGGCGAATCACAGTTATGAGGCGCGTATCGACGCCATCAATTACGCCATGGAAAACGATGACGGTCAGACCCTCAAACATATCGACAAGGCTGACATAGTGCTTCTGGGTGTTTCCCGTTGCGGCAAGACCCCCAGCAGCCTCTATCTGTCGATGCAGTTTGGCATCAAGGCGGCCAACTATCCCTTCATCGAAGATGACATGGACAACCTTAAGCTGCCCGAGGTGTTAAAGAAGAACAAACATAAACTGTTTGGTTTGACTATCGACCCTGTGCGCCTGCATGAGATCCGCCAGAGCCGCATGGAGAACAGCCGCTACTCCTCACTGAGACAGTGCCGTATCGAGGTAAAAGAGGTTGAGATGATGTATAAGCGCGAGCGCATTCCCTTCGTCAATACCACCAACCACTCGGTAGAAGAGATTGCCACTAAGATTCTGGATGTCACCGGCCTGGAACGTCATATGTTCTAAAACTAGGCTGACCTCTGCCTATATAGAGGCAAGTTAAGCGCCCCAAATGGCAAGCTAACTGCACAGATGTAGACAAATACCGGAAATTTTCATCTGTTTACCCCTGTGCAGCTAGCAACTATTGGTTATAATCCGAGGCAATCAGGCGAAAGCCAAGACAAACGCTCGGTATATTGAATGACCATTAAAACAGACGAACTACGCACCACATTACTATGTAAGGCCATTTCACCTGCTAAACTCGCATCTGAATACCCGCTTACTCAAGACGCCGCCGACTATCTGGTTCAACAGAGACGTGAAGTTGAAGCCATCCTCACAGGTGAAGACAAACGTCTTCTGGTGATCATCGGCCCCTGCTCTATCCACGACACCCAGGCTGCCATCGACTACGCTAAGCGTCTGGCCGTGCTGCACAAAGAACTCAAAGACTCACTCTGCATCCTGATGCGCGTCTATTTCGAGAAACCTCGTACCACGGTTGGCTGGAAGGGACTGATCTCAGATCCGGATCTCGACGGTAGCTTTAATGCCAACAAGGGCCTGCGCCTGGCGCGTCACCTGCTGCAAGAGATCACCGAGCTAAACCTGCCTATCGCCACCGAATTTTTGGATATGGTTAACGGTCAGTATATTGCCGACCTCATCACCTGGGGCGCGGTTGGCGCACGAACCACTGAGAGTCAGATCCACCGTGAGATGGCCTCGGCGCTCTCCTGTCCGGTCGGCTTTAAGAACGGTACCGATGGTAACATCAATATCGCCATCGACGCGGTGCGCGCCGCCAAGGAACCGCACATCTTCTATTCGCCCGATAAAGATGGCGCCATGGCCGTTTACCGCACTAGCGGTAACCCTTATGGCCACATCATACTGCGTGGAGGCAAGCAGCCGAACTACCATGAGGCCGACATTCAGGCTGCGGCGCAGAAGCTTAAAGACGTGGGTCTATCTCACCGTATGGTGGTGGACTTTAGCCACGGCAACAGCCAGAAACAGCATAAGCGTCAACTCGAAGTCGCCAAAGATATCATGTCGCAGGTCGCCTCAGGCTCGACCGCAATTGCCGGCATCATGGCAGAGAGCTTTATCGAAGAGGGCAACCAGAAGGTGGTTGCCGGTGAACCACTGATTTACGGTAAGAGCATCACGGATGCCTGCCTCGACTGGGCCGACTCTGAAAAGCTACTGCGAGACCTTGCTGCGGCCTCCAAGGCGCGCATGGCAAAGCTTAGCTAATACCTAATGTGATTATTTTAAAAAGGCTTCCTCGTGAAGCCTTTTTTAATGTCATGAAACCCACCACATTCCCGGACTACAGCGCTGTCATTACGCCGCGATTATCAGTATAATCCGCCGGTTTTTTTCAATGCATAACCTTAAGGTTGCCGTATGCCCCTAACCGATACAGAAACTCAGTATTCTGACGCCATTCGCGCGCGCATCGCTCAGTCAGAAGCCCGGGTGATCAAAGCGATTTTTCCCTCTATCACCAACCACCACAACACCCTCTTTGGTGGCGAGGCCTTGGCCTGGATGGATGAGACCGCCTTTATCGCCGCGACCCGCTTCTGCCGCAAGACACTTGTTACTGTCAGCTCAGATCGTATCGACTTCAATAAGTCGATTCCTGCCGGCACCCTGGCAGAGATCATCGCCAACGTGATCTATGTGGGTAACACCTCCCTCAAGGTTGAGGTCAACATCTTCGTCGAAGATATGTACCAAGATCATCGTGAGCATGCCATTCGCGGCGTCTTTACCTTTGTGGCGCTGGATGAAGATCGTAAACCCACTAAGGTGTGGAGCGAAGCGTAATCCTAGAAGGTCTCCTGTCGGCGGGCACACACCTGCCGACCTCTCTCCTCTCTCCCCTCACCTCTTACCTCTTACCTCTCGCCTCTAACCTTCCCTAACCTCGCACCTCGTATCTCCCGCTCTCAGCCGAAGACTCATTAGACTTAAGTCTAATAATTATTTGTAAAAACGAAAAAATCCCGTCACCCAGACACAAAAGCAATAGAATACTGAGTCATTTATCTGTTACATTGACTTTACCTTCAAGTGCAACAAAGATAATCAAAAAGCAATGAAGCTCGAAAACTTGCACATCATCATCGCAGATGATCATCCATTATTTAGGAATGCGCTGCGACAGGCATTGAGCGGCGCCTTTGCCGACACCCAATGGTTTGAGGCCGATAGCGCCGAAGCCCTACAAGGCTTATTGGAACAGGGCAACACTGCCTATGACTTAGTGTTGCTGGATCTACAGATGCCCGGCTCCCATGGCTATTCCACCTTAATACACCTAAGAACCCATTTCCCCGAACTGCCTGTGGTGGTGATCTCCGCTCACGAAGATGCCATGACCATCAGCCGTGCAGTCCACTATGGTAGCGCCGGATTTATTCCCAAGTCTGCCTCCATGGAAACCCTCTCAGAGGCACTCACGGCTGTGCTCTATGGCGATATCTGGCTACCGGACAACATAGAACTGCAAGAGATCAACGAAGATGCCACGGATCAGATGGCGGCCAAGCTCGCCGATCTCACGCCGCAGCAGTATAAGGTGCTACAGATGTTTGCCGAAGGCCTGCTCAATAAGCAGATCGCCTATGATCTGGGCGTCTCCGAGGCCACCATCAAGGCCCATGCCACCGCCATCTTTAGAAAACTCGGGGTGAGAAACCGCACCCAGGCAGTTATCGCCCTGCAGCAGCTGGAGATGGAAAAGGTCGAGCTTTAACCTAGGTGGAAGATCCTAAGATCTTCCCTTAACTCCCAGCCAATTTGTAAGCGCAAAAAGATCTCAGCCAAAAGACACTCACATTTCGAAAGATGACTTAAGCGCCTAAGGCGAATAACCGAATCTGTCGCCAGCTTGCGACGGCACCTGTCGACGGCATTCCGTTCGAGGTTGAAAGCATTCAAGATTGATAGCATTCAAGATTGATAACAGCGAATAAAGTTATCTACTGCATGCTTTGCGTAAATTTTCATTTCATCAGATGTCAGCATTTGCCCACCGAATAAGGCTTCGAAATGACGATTTCCCTTTAATGCGCCGAGAAATTGTTCGCTCGCTATGGCCAAGTCTGTGATGACGAGTTTGTCCATCGCTTGTCGATGCATCAAATAATCCTGTAATGCCTGTTGAGAATGGCCTGAACTTCGCTCAAGAAAAAATGCCACTAGTTCCGGTGCGGTTTTTGTCTGTGTCATCAGTAAGCGCGCCAACTTCAAGAGCTCAGGGTGATAGATAAACTCCAAATATTTCAAAGCGAAAGACAATAACTCTTCCCTAAATACTCTATCGGCATCTACATCTACGCTTAACCCCAGTTGCAGGCGTTCGGTCAGTTCAACAACCACGGCTTTTAACAGGCCTTGCTTATCATTAAAGTAGTTATACAAGGTAAGCTTTGAACCACCACAATGCTCTATCAACTGATCTAGGCTGGTGCCTTCATAGCCCTGCTCTAAAAAGAGTTCTGCGGCTACCTGCAAATACTTCTGCCGCTTTCTCAAACTCGATGGTCGCATAAACACCTCCTCTAACTTTTGATACCCCATAGTACACTTTTTTATAGGATAAGGTTGCATCCTTTTCGAACGATAGATATGATACTGAACGGTACAGTATTATATCTATGGTCGTCATCATGAAACAACTTCTTCGCAACACACAGGGCAACAAAATTAAAAAAGCGATAATTATCAGCAGCATGATGTTATTCGCTTCTCTGTTTTATTATTACCAGTTTCCCAAAGCAGGCTTGATCAGCACAGATAACGCCTATGTTCAGGGGGAAATTTCGCAAGTGAGTGCCGAGGTATCGGGCATTATTAATCACGTCTACATAACCGATAACCAATATGTAGAAGCAGGTGAACTGCTGGCACAAATTGACAACAGAGATTATCTGGCTCAATACAATCAAGCCAAGGCAGGACTGACCATGGCGCAGGCGGCAATTGCCAATATAGATGAGCGTATAAAGCTACAGCAGATATCAATAAAACAGGTATCGACTCAGATAGACTCGACTATGGCCGATGCCATATTTCATCGGGCGGAATGGCATCGACTGCAAAACCTGTTAGATAAGGAACTCATTTCTCAATCACAGTTTGAAGCGCAAACCAATAAGAACAATCAGGCGAAAGCGAAACTGGCTGCGAGCCAGTTACAGCTTAGTTCGGCCAAGCAACAACTCAACACCCTTAGGAGTGATAAGGCTCGTTTGAATGCCCAAGCCGAGCAGGCCAATGCTGCACTGGCACTGGCCAAACTAAGATTAGAGAATACACAGGTCAGAGCCCCCGTTGCCGGCATCATAGGTAATCGCGCCCTGCGCGCCGGACGCTTTGCCAGTAAAGGCGCTCCCCTTCTGGCTATCGTTCCTGTCGAATCTATCTGGATAGAGGCCAACTATAAGGAAACCCAAATCACAAATATATTGCCTGGTCAGCTTGTCGACGTGCTGCTCGATAGCTTTCCCGAGGAACACCTTAAAGGACGCGTATTAAGCATTGCGCCAGCGACAGGCGCGCAATTTGGTCTACTGCCACCGGACAATGCCACGGGCAACTTCGTCAAGATCGTACAACGTGTCCCCATCAAGATTGCCCTCGAGATCCCCAGGGCACTCCAAGGCAGAATTGTACCCGGCTTATCGGCTGAGGTAACAATCGATACCAATCATTGAGATGGTAGGTTCTTATGAATAAACAGGTTCTCAATATTCTGCTCTTAGCTCTACTTGCAGTGATTCCCCAGAGCATTACCGGTCAAATCTATAATAGTAGCGCCTCACAGATAGCAGCGAGTATCGGCCTGTCTCTGGATGAGGCCAGCTGGTTTAACACACTTAATACTTTTGGTTTACTGATTGCGCTTCCGCTCGGCGCCTGGCTGGCTAGTCGTTTCGGTTATAGGCAGCTATTTCGTATTGGCGCAGTCGTAGGCCTATTCAGTACACTGGCCAGCAGCCTATGCATGCAACCAGCACCTCAGATGTTGAGTTGGTTTGGGCACGGCTTATCGGCAAGCTTTCTAGTGCTGTTCGCCCACGCCATCATCTTAAAGAATCTTAACTTCAGGGCTATTGCTTATGCCGAGAGCCTAGTGCTGCTAGTGGCGGTTTTAGTTCCGCTGGGCATCTACCCCTACCTACTGTCTATCCTGGCAGAGAACAATTTATGGCGATGGTCTTTCTCACTACAGCTAGTCCCCTTCTTACTCATGCTCAGCTGGGCGCGATTCGGTCACTGGCCTCATCTGGAAGAGACACAGGAAATAGGCTTTAACTGGTTACAAGCCCTGTTACTGACAATCAGTAGCTGTGGCATTGCGTACATACTGTTGCGTGGCGAGCGCTTTGACTGGTTTGAAACGCCGAGCATTATCTGGATTACGCTAATTACCGCCTCGGCGATAACACTATTAGGCTTAGCAATAAAAAACCGCCGGGGACGAGGACAATATTTAGAAGCAAGCGTCTTGGCTAGCCGTATTGGGAAACTGAGCATGTTACAAGCCGCCATCGCAGGCTTTGTCGTATTAGCCATCTCCATGCTCACCTCAGTGTACATGATGAAAATAATGCAATACAGCGCCGCTAACGCCGGCTATATCAACCTCATCGGCTTTGTCGGCATGCTTGCTGGCCTTGGCGTTGCACTCTTCGCCACCTGCAACCCCGATCGTAATCCCTTCAAAGTCGTCCCCATAGGTATCATCATGATGATAGCTACCTGTATATGGCTAACGGGAAGCAATGCCTTGATAGGTCAAGCTTATCTTTGGCCTGCAATATTGCTTAAAGGCTTCGCCATTGGAATACTCAACATCACGCTGACCATACATATTCTGCGTAGTTTACCAAGACAGCACCTGCTCGAAACGATCGCCTGGTTCTACCTATTTCGTAATCTAGGCTCGCTGTCTGCCATAGGGGAGTTTTCTCGTTTCATGACCATAGAAACCAGCAACGCCATGCAAAAATTAGCCGAAAACTATGACCCTCTAAACGAGACGTTCATCCACCACCAACAGCTGATCACTGCCAGCCTACAGCAGTCAACGCTGGCGCCGACGCCCGAGCGCTCAGCCCTGCTGTTGATGAGCCAACTTAAGACGCAGGCGCTGTCTGTGGCCGGCGTAAACAACTATCAATGGTTAATCGCTACGACCCTTATCATCATACCCAGCATGGTGCTCACGATGAAGTGGGCAAATCACCCCGCGAGACCCAAATAATATATTTGGGTCTCTTGCAAAATTAATCATAGAGATACTTAGCGTGGAATCTCAGATGATCTTCGATAAAGGTGGCGATGAAGTAATAGCTGTGATCGTACCCCTCCTGCATGCGTAGGATCAGCGGATACTCCTTCTCCTTGGCCACCGCAATCAAGGCCTCAGGCCTTAACTGCTCCTCGAGGAAGTTGTCACAACTGCCCTGATCGATAAAAATCGGCAGATCGCAACTGGCCTGCTTCATCAGCTCACAGGCATCATAGGCCAGCCAAGCATCGCGATTCTTACCCAGATACTCACTAAAGGCCTTCTGCCCCCAAGGGCAGTTGATAGGATTGACGATAGGGCTAAAGGCCGAGACAGAGCGATAACGATCTGGATGCTTAAGGCCTATGGTCACGGCGCCGTGGCCTCCCATGGAGTGACCGGCCAGTGATCGCGCCTCAGTCACCGGGAAATGGGCCTCGATAAGCTCGGGGAGCTCCTCAACCACATAATCATACATCTGATAATGCGCCTGCCAGGGCGCCTGAGTCGCATTGAGATAAAACCCCGCGCCTTGGCCCAGATCGTAGGCGGCATCATCGGCCACCTCCATCCCTCTTGGGCTAGTATCGGGCGCAACGATGGCCACTCCTAGCTCTGCCGCGATACGCATGGCGCCGGCTTTTTGCATGAAGTTCTCATCCGTGCAGGTCAGCCCCGATAGCCAGTAAAGTACTGGTACCTTCTGCTCGCTGGCCTGAGGCGGCAGGTAGATGGCGAAGCGCATGGCGCAATTTAGCACGCGAGACTGATGCTGATACTGCTTATGCCAACCACCGAAGCACTTGTTGCTGCTGATATTTTCTATGGTCATATTCTCATCCCTAAAGGGCGCAGACGCGGGCGTCTGCACCTAAGCTAAGCCAAATGATGCCTATCGGTTAAAGTGCACCACAGAGCGGATACTCTTACCCTCATGCATGAGGTCGAAGGCAGTGTTGATCTCCTCCAGCGCCATGGTGTGAGTGATAAAGTCGCTGAGCTTAAATTCGCCGCGCAGGTATTTCTCAACGATCTCAGGCAGCTCTGAGCGCCCCTTCACGCCGCCGAAGGCACTGCCGCGCCAGACGCGTCCGGTCACCAGCTGGAATGGACGGGTCGAGATCTCCTGACCGGCGCCAGCAACACCAATGATCACAGACTCACCCCAACCCTTATGGCAGCACTCCAGCGCCGAGCGCATCACATCCACGTTACCGATACACTCGAAGGAATAATCCACGCCGCCATCGGTTAGCTCGACAATCACTTCCTGGATGGGCTTGTCGTAATGCTTAGGGTTGATGCAGTCGGTAGCACCAAGCTGGCGGGCCAGCTCAAACTTGCTCTCGTTGATATCGATAGCGATGATGCGGCTAGCGCCCGCCATGGTCGCGCCTATGATGGCCGACAGGCCTATGCCGCCGATACCGAAGATGGCAACGCTGGCCCCCGGCTCAACCTTAGCCGTGTTGAGTACCGCACCCATGCCTGTGGTCACGCCGCAGCCCAGCAGACACACCTCTTCCAGCGGCGCCTCAGGGTTTACCTTGGCCAATGAGATCTCTGGTAGTACGGTATATTCAGAGAAAGTTGAGCAGCCCATGTAGTGGAAGATAGGCTGGCCATCTTTGAAGAAACGTGTAGTGCCATCTGGCATCAAGCCTCTGCCTTGAGTCTCGCGGATCTTCTGACACAGGTTAGTCTTACCCGACTTACAGAACTTACACTCGCCGCACTCAGGGGTATAAAGCGGGATCACGTGATCCCCCACCGCCACACTGGTGACACCTTCACCGACCGCCTCGACGATACCGCCGCCTTCGTGGCCCAGGATCGCCGGGAAGACACCTTCAGGATCGTCACCCGAGAGGGTAAAGGCATCGGTATGGCAGACGCCGGTTGCGACTATCTTCACCAACACCTCACCGGCCTTGGGATACATCACATCCACCTCTTCTACCGATAATGGCTGGCCCGGTCCCCAGGCGATGGCGGCCTTAGATTTAATAAACTTGTCTGTCATCTCGCTTGCTCCATTTAGTGTCTGTATCTGTGTATCTGTGTATCTGTCTGCCCACTTCAATGTAGTCGCTGACCATTACCTTGTCTCGCCAGCAGTTGCATCACGGTGGATTTGATCACTTGAGCCTATTTTATTTATTTCACATGAGATGATAATCTCCGTTTTATACAAATCATTTTTACCAAATAGTAATAATAGGTTTAATGCCATGCAGGAATGGGAAGGGGTCAGCGAGTTTGTCGCAGTGGCGGAGACAGAGAGTTTTACTAAAGCGGGCAAGCGCTTAGGGATCTCTACCGCCCAGGTGAGTCGCCAGGTAGGCGCGCTGGAACAGAGGCTGGATACCAAGCTGCTCTATCGCACCACCCGCAAAGTCTCCATGACGGAAGAGGGGCACCTCTACTACCGGCATTGCCGTCAGGTGCTCGATGGCCTGGAAGAAGCCGAGCGCGCGCTGAGCAGCTTAAGAGGTCTGCCCCAGGGGCTACTGAGGATGACGGCGCCGGTGGCCTATGGCGAGAAATATATCCTGCCTGTCGTCAACGACTTCCTGCTCGCCTACCCTAACGTCGAGGTGGATATCGCCCTTACCAACCGTCAGGTGAGACTGGTAGATGCGGGCATAGACCTGGCCATTCGCATCGGCAAGTTGGCCGATTCGAGCCTGATCGCCAAGCGGATCAGTCAGCGGATCAACTATGTGTGCGCCTCACCGGACTATCTCAAGCGGTTCGGCGAGCCCCACAGCCTCTCTGAACTGAGCCGACACAACTGCCTGATCGGCAACCATGACTACTGGCGCTTCCTCGAACAGGGGCGCGAGCGACAGCTTAAGATAAAAGGCAATCTGAGGTGTAATACCGGCCACGGCCTGAGAGACGCGGCGCTTAAGGGGCTGGGACTTGTGCAGCTGCCCAACTACTATATAGGCCAGGACCTCAAGGCGGGCCGTTTAGTGTCAGTGCTCAACGCCTATCAAGAGCCAAACGAAGGGGTCTGGGCCCTCTATCCCCAAAACCGCCACCTCTCACCTAAGGTGAAGTTGATGGTAGAGTTTCTCGACCGCGCCCTGCCCTAAACCTTGCACGGTTTTAAGACAATAAAAAACGCGCCTTCATCTAGTATGAAGGCGCGTTTCTCTTGTTTAACGCTTAACGCCAGATCTCCGGCTGCTCGCCTGTCAGTTACTGGCGTCGAGCAGACGTTGATAGAGGGCGTCTTTCAGCTCGGCTCTATCGTGCTTAAGCTGATGCATGGCGCTATCGTCGATAGGCGCATCGTTAAGCTCTAAGGTTCGGATCTCTTTGTCTAACGAACTGTACTTCTTGTTGTCTTGCGCGAACCCATCATCGGATTCGGTGAGTTTGAGGATCAGGTCTTGATAATCAGGAAAGTCGTTAATGAGCGAGTGGTTTTCACCTAGCATAAGGCCCCCTTTACTTAAGCAGATAAATGGATAAATTTTATGCCTTGTTCATAAATGTAGCACGCCATCACGCCCCTGATCAGCATCCACCTCACAAAATACTGCAAAGAGTTGATAATTTAAGTTTTAGTGCGCTGTTTACAAGCCTTTACACCTGAGATTTGCCCAGACATTCGCTACCTGAAATGTTCCATCATGCGGTAATAGAGCATGCCCAGCGCCATCCCCTGATTACCGAGCCAATCACCCACCGGCAATCTTATCTGTTTCATCTGGGCGAAGAGGTCGAACTCCTCCAGTTGGCCCTGCACCACCTGACTCATGATCTCGCCCATGATGTGCGAGGTGGCCACCCCATGACCCGAGTAGCCCTGAGAATAAAACAGATGCTCAGACACCTTGCCAAGCTGGGGGATACGGTTAACCACTATGCCCGCCATGCCGGTCCAATCGAACTCTATCCCCACCCCCTTGAGGCGGGGGAAGGTGCGCTCTATCGCCGGGCGCAGCTCGGCGGCCACATCCTTAGAATCACGCCCCGAATAGTTGGTGCCACCGCCAAACATCAAGCGGTTATCGGCGGTCATGCGGTAATAGTCGAGCACGAAACGGCTATCATATACGGCTAAATCATGGGGGTTGAGCTGCTTGGCCAGTTGTGGGTCGAGTCTCACCGTGGCGCAGTTGCCCAAAGATGCGGGAAACAGCATGCCCCTTAACTTATGACGCGCCAACCTATGGTAGGCATTGCCCGCCAGCACTGCGCAGTTGGCGGTGATCCGCCCCTTATCGGTTGTCACAGTAACCCGCTTATCATCAGAAATGTCGAGCACCTGTGAGTCCTCGAAGATCAAGGCGCCATTGGCCTCGGCGGCCCGCGCCTCGCCGATACAGAGATTGACCGAATGCAGATGCATGTTGCGGCGATTCAATAAGCCACCGTGATACAGCGGCGTGTCCAGATAATCGGGGATGTCGGCCTTACTCAGCAAGGTTAGCTCATCGCCCATGCCCCGCCTCAGCCCCTCTTCATAGGTAGTCTTCATCTCGGCCATGTGGGCCGGCTTATAGGCAGTGTGCAGATGACCGAATTTAAGGTCACAATCTATCTGATATTTTTCTACCCGCTTTTTGATGATCTCATGGCCACGCCAGCGCAGGTTCCAGACAAACTCCTCCGCCTCATGGCCGATACGATTACGCAGCTGTTTCACCATGGCGTTATCGCCAGATAGACTGCCGGTCACCTGACCGCCGTTACGACCGGTTGCCCCCCAGCCCACCTTATTTGCCTCGACGACGGCCACCTTGACGCCTCGCTCGGCAAGCTCCAGTGCGGTCGCCACACCGGTAAAACCGGCACCTATGATCACCACATCGACATCCAACTCCCCCTCTAGGCTTGGATAATGGGTCTCCTGCTTGATGGTGGCATTGTAATAAGAGTTACAGCGAGCGAGTGACATCCGGCTTTCCTTAATCGTTAGGTTGCGCCGCCATGATGCGGCTTTGTTTTATATTTTTTACAACACGTTTGATATTCGAGTATACCTAGGTGCAATGTCAGGTCAACTAGTTCACGACGTGCGCGCACGTAAAAAACCAAGCTAAGAAAACAGAGAGTAAGAAAACAGGGAGTAAGAAAGGGGCGTTACAGCTAGAGAGTAAGAATGATTATTTATATGAATTTAAGGGTAAATATAAAATCAGATACGCGCCGCTGACTGCGGCGCGCTGCAGACGTTAACGGATCTGCTGCCAATAGGCGTAAAGGCCGGCAATATCCTTGCTACAGAGCAGATGCATCGCCGCTCTCACCTTGTCATCACTCCACTGCCACCATAGCATCTCCATTAACATGGCTATCTCTTCATCCGAAAAACGATAGCGGATCAGTTTCGCTGGGTTGGCGCCTACTATGGCGTAGGCTGGCACATCTTTGGTCACCACGGCGCGACTCGCAATAACGGCGCCATCCCCTACCGTGACTCCGGGCATGATCATCGCTTCGGAGCCTATCCAGACATCGTTGCCTATCAGGGTATCACCGGCGCGGACAAAACCATCCTGGGCGCCCGAGAAGCTATCACCCTGTTGATAGAAAAAGGGAAAGCTACTGACCCAGTCGCTTCTATGGCCCTGATTACCCGCCATCATAAACACAGCGCCAGAGCCAATGGAACAATAGTTGCCTATGATAAGCCGGTCGACATCGTCCCTATCGGGCGCCAGGTAGCGGGCGCAGTCATCGAAGCTGTGTTGATGATAATAGCCAGAATAATAGCTATGCTCGCCCACGATAATATTGGGATTAGTGACCTGCTCCTTCAGCGATTGACCGGCAAAAGGGCTATCAAAATAATTTTTCATCTTAAAACCTGTTGTTACTTGTCCTCAAATCTTCCCAAACTAGCGTGCATTCGAGTGCTCCAGAAGCTGGCACTAGGGCACTTGCACTTTACTGTGCCACCCAGCTTTGGCTGGCAAGCTGCTTTTCCCCTTGATAGAGCTCTAGGGTGAAGCGCTCACCCTTTACTATCTGCCCCACGCCCTTAGGCGTCCCCGTCATCAGGATGTCGCCATCTTCGAGGGTCATGAAACTGGCTATCTCGGCTAACATGGCCTCGGGGCGATTAAGCATCAATGCTACATCCCCCTGCTGGCGCAGCTCACCGTCGACGCTCAGGCGAAACGAGAGTGAGTCCAGATCGCCATCAAATGGCACAAACTCGCTAAACAGCGCGGCGCCATCGAAAGACTTGGCCCGCTCCCAGGGTAACCCCTTGGCCTTGAGACGGCTCTGTAGCTGGCGTTTGGTGAGATCTAAACCGACGCCCACAGCCTCAAAGCCGCCCGCCTTCACAAGGAAACAGAGCTCGGCCTCATAGTGTAGCGGCTCTTGGTGTGTGCTGAGTAACGTCTCGGATATTGCCGAGTTAGGCTTAACGAACAGCACCATCTCTTCGGGCATCTCATTGTTAAGCTCCTTGATATGCTCGACATAGTTTCGCCCGACGCAGACTATCTTACTCGGCGTCACCTGTTGCTCTAGATATTTAACCAAGCGCAATCTTCACTCCTTCGCTGTTGATGTATTCTTACTTTACTAAACTGGATATCAGCGCTCGCAGCGCCGCGGGTTTAACCATCTTGGCCATGTAGTGATAGCCGCGCTGCTGCACATCTTCCACCAAGTCTTTACGGGTATTGGCGGTGATCAAGATCCCCGGCAGATGAGCGCCATAGAGGGCACGGATCCCGTCCATGGCATCGACGCCGTTTTGGCCATGATCCAGATGGTAGTCGGCCAGCACGATATCCGGTGCCACCCCCTTGAGCCCAAGCTTGATGCGGGCATCGGCCAGATCGCTGGCGCAGATCACCTCGCACTGCCAGCGACTGAGCAGGCTCTCGAGCCCGGCGAGGATCGCCTCTTCGTTATCGATACAGAGTACCTTTACCCCGGCCAACGGCTGCATAACAGGATTGGCCTTCTTAGGCAGGGCCACCTTGGCCTTCTCGCCTAGCGGCACTGTGATGGAAAACATGGAGCCTAACCCTAGCTTGGAGAGCACCTTAATGTCATGGCCCAGCACACGGGCGATGCGATCGGCAATGGCTAGCCCTAAACCTAAACCGCTGACGCTCTTACTCTCAGGGTTTTCAAGGCGCTTGAACTCCTTAAAGATCTCTCCCAGTTCCTGCTCGTCGATGCCACAGCCGGTGTCGATCACCTGGATCTCCAGCGCCCCGGCGCGGTGACGACAGCCCAGCAGTACCCGGTTGCCCTTGGCATAACGATAGGCATTAGTCAGAAAGTTCTGCAGTACCCGCCTGAGCAGGCTGAGATCTGAGCTGATAATACTCGAGCTGGCCACCATGGAAAACTTGATGCCGTAATCCTTGGCCATGGCATCAAACTCCACCGCCAAGCCCTCCAGCAGCTCGGCCACCGAGAAATCGCGGCGGTTAACCTCCACCATGCCGGAATCCAGCTTAGAGATATCCAATAGATCCGTTAACAGCTCGCCAGCGATTTTGAGCGAGCTGTTGACGTGAGAGAGCGTGGTGCGCCCCTCCTGATCCAGATTTGGATATTGCGCCAGGGAGGCCGTAAACAGACGAGCGGCGTTAAGTGGCTGCATCAGGTCGTGGCCGACTGCGGCCAGGAAACGACTCTTGGAAGCGTTGGCTATCTCCTCCTGAGCCTTGGCCTCAAGTAGCTGACTGTTGAGCAGCGCCAGCTCATAGGTACGCTCCTTCACCCTGGCCTCCAGGGTTTCATTGACCTCCTGCAGCGCTCTGGCCTGCTCGCGGTACTGGGTAATGTCGGTAAAGGTCATCACGAAACCGCCGCTGGGCATAGGATTGCCCTGGATCTTGATCACCTTGCCATCCTGACGCTCACGCTCGGACACATGTGGGGTGCCGTTACGCATATGCTGCACCCGCTTGGCCACCTGCTCCTCCACATCCCCGGGGCCACAGTAGCCGCGCTCGGCGTTGAAACGTACCACATCGGCAATAGGCATGCCCGCCTGCAGAAAATCTTCGGGATAGTCGTAGAGCTCCACATACTTGTAGTTCCAGGCCACCAGATTCAGCTCCTTGTCCACCACGCTCATCCCCTCGTAGGCGTGCTCTATGGCCCCCCTGAGCATATCCTGGCTGAGGATGATCTTTGATGAGGCCTCATCCACCAGGCTGAACACCTCATCGAGCGCCAAGTCGCGCCCTTGCAGCACAGAGTCCATCACCAAGGAGGCGCTGGAGCCCCCTAGGACGCCGGCCAACATATGTTCGGTATGGGCAATCAGTTCCGGCGAGGCCACCTTATGCCAGCTGTCGCTGCGCACCGCCTCATCTGAGAAGCGGGAGAAACTCTCGTAGGCCCGGGTGGGACTGACGAAGCGGCTGGCAAGAATTAAGAGATCCTGCTGAGAGATGGGCGATGCCTTACGGTTACTGGTGTTTTTCAGCTCGCCTGGGGTCACGAAGGCGCTGGCCTGGATACGCTCGGCCACCCCGGCGCGAAACCAGATAGAGCCCAGCACATAACAGGCAAGGTTTGCCAGCAGCGCAGTGAGAATGTCACGAATGTTGGGGTTGATACTGTCGAGCAGCGCCAGCTCGCCGCCGAATACTCCCTGACTGTCGCTCATCCCCTGCACTAGTATGTAACACCAAAGGCCGAAGCCGACGATAAGCCCCAGATACACCCCGCCGCGATTGCCGTGCTTCCAGTACATGCCGCCAATCAGTGCGGGCGCCAGCTGGGCGAAGGCGCCGAAGGAGAGCATACCCAGCGCCGAGAGCGAATCGCTGTTCATGAAGGAGAGGTAACTGAAATAACCTAGCCCCAAGATAAGGACTATAGCGATGCGACGGGCATTGAGCAGAAACTGCGAAAACTGGCTGAAGTTCTTCTGGCGGATCTTGCCCGAGTGCAACATCAGAGGCACCAGCCACTCGTTGCTCACCATGACGCTGATGGTCACCACGGCAACGATCACCATGCCGGTGGCCGCCGACAGCGTCCCAAGCAGGGCAATCACCGCCAGCATGGGCTGATCCAGCGCCAAAGGTAGATTGATCACATAGGTATCGGCCGACACGCTATCCCCCAGCATCAACTTACCCGCCAGGGCGAGCGGCGCCACAAACATGCCAAACAGGATCAGATAGATAGGAAACAGATACTTGGCTTTAACTAAGGTGGGTTCATCCTTACACTCCACCATCATCACGTGGAACTGGCGCGGCATGCAGAGAAACGCCGCCATGCCCACCAACAGCTGGGGCATCAGATTTTCCAGCCGCAGCTCGGGATTATTGATCAACTGACGCTCGGTGGCCTGGGCCCAGATATCGCCGAAGCCATCGAAGAAGCCAAAGCTGATCACGCCGCCCACCAAGAGGAAGGCCGCCAGTTTCACTAGGGACTCGAAGGCGATCGCCAGCATCATGCCAGGGTTGTGCTCGGTCGCATCCAGCTTACGGGTACCAAATAAGATGGCAAACATCGCTAGTATGCCGGTGACAATTAGCGAGACCCAGGCGCCATCATATTGGGCGTCTTCGGGCTGAAACAGGTTGAGGCTAAATACCATGGCCTTAAGCTGCAAGGCGATATAGGGCATGATGCCGAACAGGGCGATCAGGGTAACGATGGCGGCGATGGTCTGCGACTTACCATAACGGGCGGCGATAAAGTCGGCCACCGAGGTGATGTTTTGCGCCTTGGAGACGATAACCATCTTGCGCAGCAGACCGAAGCCGAAGGTAAAGATGAGTATGGGGCCGACGAAGATAGGCAGGAAGGACCAGAGATCCTGCGCCGACTGACCAACTGTACCGAGAAAGCTCCAGGAGGAGCAGTAAACCGCTAAACTTAAACCATAAATCCAGGTCTGTATCTTCTTGGTGATCCGCCCAAACCAGCGCTCCGCTCCCCAGGCCAACAGGAAGAGTAGCGACACGTATAACAGGGCGATCACGCCGACAACCAGAGTCAGATTCATAGTAATTCCAATTCTTTTAATTATTCTGCGCTAAATACTAGCTTAAATCTCGTGCAAATATAATCACAACAGACTAAAAATAAAGGATATTTTTTTACTAGACCAAGGTCTAATAGAGGTAAATAGCCTAAGCATTCCATACTTTATCTACGCACAATTAGAAATAAAAGGAAGTCAGATGAGCACCCAGTCTCTCTACAAAGTTCCAAGCGAAATCGCGGCGAATGCCCATATTAATGACGAGAAATATAAGAAGATGTATCAGGAATCTGTGGTTAACCCCGAAGGTTTCTGGAGAGAGCATGGCCAGCGCATCGATTGGATGAAGCCTTTTACTAAGGTCAAGAAAACCTCCTTCGACGATCACAACCTGTCGATCAACTGGTTCTATGACGGCACCCTAAACGCCTCGGTTAACTGTCTCGATAGACACTTGGCCGACAACGCCGACAAGCTAGCCATCATCTGGGAAGGTGATGACGCGGCCGATCAACGCACCCTCACCTATGGTGAGCTCCATACAGAGGTGTGTAAGTTTGCCAACGCCCTGCGCAGCCAAGGCGTGCGTCGTGGTGACGTGGTCACGGTTTACATGCCAATGGTGCCCGAAGCCGCCGTGGTCATGCTGGCATGTGCCCGCATTGGCGCCATCCACTCTGTGGTGTTCGGGGGCTTCTCGCCTGACTCTATCGCTTCACGGGTGATCGATGGCAAGTCCAAAGTCGTGATCACCGCCGACGAAGGCGTGCGCGGTGGCCGTACAATCCCGCTGAAAGCCAACATAGATGAGGCCCTGTCTCACCCAGACGTCACCTGTGTCGAGAAGGTGATTGTGCTTGAGCGTACCGGCAACCCAGTCAATTGGGTTGAGGGACGCGACATCAAGTGGGCGTCGCTGATGGAGACCGCCTCAGAGCATTGCGTGGCCGAAGAGATGGGCGCCGAAGATCCCCTCTTCCTGCTCTATACCTCTGGCTCTACCGGTAACCCTAAGGGTGTGCTGCACACCACGGGTGGCTACCTGGTCTATGCCTCGATGACTCACGAATATGTGTTTGATTATAAAGAGGGTGAGATCTACTGGTGTACCGCCGATGTGGGTTGGATCACCGGCCACTCCTACATGGTCTATGGCCCGCTGGCTAACGGCGCGACCATATTGATCCACGAAGGTATCCCTAACTACCCAACGCCAGCCCGTCTGGGTGAGATGATCGACCGTCATAAGGTCAACATCCTCTACACGGCGCCGACGCTGATCCGTGCCCTGATGGCCGAAGGCAAGGAGCAGTTCGATGGCTTTGATGGCAGCTCGCTGCGCATCATGGGCTCTGTGGGTGAACCTATTAACCCAGAGGCCTGGCGCTGGTACCACGAGGTGATCGGCCATGAGAACTGCCCTATCGTCGATACCTGGTGGCAAACCGAAACCGGTGGCATCCTGATCTCGCCACTGCCGGGCGCCACAGATACTAAGCCAGGCTCGGCCACTCGCCCCTTCTTCGGCGTGCAGCCAGCCCTGGTGGACAACATGGGTAACATCATAGATGGCGCCGCCGAGGGTAACCTGGTGATCCTCGACTCCTGGCCAGGACAGATGCGCACCGTATATGGCGACCATGACAGATTTGCGCTGACCTACTTCAAGACCTTCCGTGGCATGTACTTTACCGGAGACGGTGCTCGCCGCGATGAAGATGGCTACTACTGGATCACTGGCCGTGTCGATGACGTGATCAACGTATCGGGCCACCGCCTGGGTACCGCAGAGGTCGAGAGCGCCCTGGTGGCTCACGAGCATGTCGCCGAGGCCGCCGTGGTGGGCTACCCTCACGACATCAAGGGCCAAGGCATCTATGCCTATGTCACCCTGACCAAGGGCACTCAGGAGAGCGAAGAGCTGCGTCAGGAGCTGCGTCAATGGGTCAGAAAAGAGATTGGCGCCCTGGCGACGCCGGATCTGATCCAGTGGGCCGGCGGTCTGCCTAAGACACGCTCGGGTAAGATCATGCGCCGTTTCCTGCGTAAGATCGCCGCCAACGAGGTGACCAACTTAGGTGATGCGTCAACTCTCGCCGATCCAGCGGTGATCGACACCCTGATTGAGACGCGTCTCAACCGCAGCGAATAACCTTTTTGCTGAATTAGATTCTCTCTTCTAGCCCCTCTTCGAGGGGCTTTTTTTATATCTCCCCTAGCCGCTACCAAGCTGCGCTGCTATCCTGACTGCCCCAATCACAGACCATCAATTGCCTTGCAACTCAGAGATTATCAACGCCAAGCCGTCGATGCGGCCATCAACCACTTTAAGCGCAGCGATGACTCCGCCCTACTCGTGCTCCCGACCGGGGCCGGCAAGAGTATCGTCATCGCAGAGCTTGCCCGCATCGCCAAGGGGCGCACCTTGGTGCTTACCCACGTCAAGGAGCTGGTGGCGCAAAACGCCGAGAAGGTTGGATTACTGACCGATGAGGCCAGTATCTTTTCCGCAGGGCTGAAACAGAAATCGACCCGCAACAAGACGGTGGTGGCCAGCATTCAGTCGGCGGTGCGTAATCCCAAGCAGTTTGATGAGCCCTATTCCCTGGTGATCATCGATGAGTGCCACCGAGTCTCCAACGAGAAAGAGAGCCAGTATCAGCAACTGCTCAGCCATCTCAGGACCCAGAATCCAAAACTCAGGCTCCTGGGCCTGACGGCCACCCCCTATCGCTTGGGCAGCGGTTGGATCTACCGTTATCACTACCATGGCAAGATTGGTAATACCGAGCAGCCGGTATTCGAGCACTGCATCTTCGAGCTGCCGATGCGCCCGCTCATTAAACAGGGGTTTCTGACGCCGCCCAAGGTGCTCGACGGCCTGTCGGCCCAGTATGATTTCAGCGAGCTCTCACCCAATGCAAGTGGCGAATACAATGAGGCCGAAGTCGACTCCCTGCTGCATCATTCGGGCCGAGCCACCAAGGCGATTGTGGAGCAGATAAAACAGCTCACCAACACCCGCGCCGGTACCATCATCTTCGCCGCGACCGTGCGTCATGCCAAAGAGATCATGACCCTGCTGGATAGCCCCGAGGCGGGGCTAATCACCGCAGACACACCAAGCCAGGAGCGCGATGCCATTATCGATGCCTTCAAACGCCGCGAGCTCAGCTACCTGGTCAATGTGGCCGTTCTCACCACGGGCTTCGACGCCCCCCATGTAGATCTTATCGCCATCTTGAGGCCCACGGCTTCTGTGAGCCTGTTCCAGCAGATGGTCGGCCGGGGCTTGAGGATCTGCGAAGGCAAGCGGGATTGCTTAGTGATCGACTACGCCGCCAACGGCTTCGACCTATTCTTTCCCGAAGTTGGTCGTCCCAAACCCGACAGCAAGAGCGTGCCGGTGCAGGTCCCCTGCCCCGAGTGTGGCTTTGCCAACATTTTCTGGGGGCTGGTAGACGGTGATGGCGATATTATCGAGCATTTCGGACGACGCTGTCAGGCCGTGGTCGATGACGGCGACGGCAAACACCAATGCGACTTTCGATTTCGCGCCAAGGCCTGCCCAAATTGCGGCGAAGAGAACGATATTGCCGCCAAGGTGTGCCAACATTGTCAGTCAACACTTATAGACCCCGACAAACGTCTTAAAGAAGTGCTACAACAGAAACATCATCACCTGTTCCGTTGCCAGGAGATGCTGTTTGAGGCCGACAACGACAGGCTCAGGGTACGTTACCTGGATATCGAGGGTAACGATTTCAGCTGCTACTTCAATTTTGCCACCAAGGCGCAGATCCGCGCCTTCTATGGCGTATTTGTGTATCAACACACACGCACTCCAGGCCAGAAACAACCCACCTTTAGCAAGGTCGACCAGGTGATCGCCGCGCGGGACCATTTTCGCATGCCGGATCTGCTGCTCCTCAAGAAGGGCAAACGCGGCTGGGAACTTGTCGAGCGCTTCTTCGACTATCGGGGTCGATTCGACAGCCAGCATAAGTTTGTATGATCTGTAATATGCAAACCCAACCGGCCTATGGTATAAAGTCACCAACATTTACTTCTGGAGCGAATATGTTTGTTGTAATTTTCGGCCGTCCAGGCTGCCCATACTGCGTTAGAGCCGTTCAACTGTCAGAGCAACTGGTTGAATCTCGTGATGATTTCAAATTTAAGTATGTCGATATTCATGCAGAGGGTATCACTAAGGCCGATCTGGAAAAGACGGTAGGCAAGCCAGTTGAAACCGTGCCACAGATCTTCATCGATCAAGAGCATATCGGTGGCTGCACCGAATTTGAACAATATGTTCGCGACAACAATTTGCTGTAATTGAGGCAAAGAAAAAGGAGGCTTAGCCTCCTTTTTTATGTTCAGTTCACGCCCTAGAGCACATATTTCACCGAGAACATTACGCGATTCAACTCGCCCTTGTCGCCATTTTGTTTGGTGTTCTCAGCATACATATATTCCACCCCAACCGTCATAGGCTTGACTGGCGAATAGAGCAGGTTAATGTAGCCTGAGTATGACTCTTCGTTCACCGCCCCGCCAGTCAAGGCCACATCGTTATCCGCCTTGAAGCCTGACAGGGTAAAACTTGAACGCCATTTATCGTTCCACCAATGGCGATAAGAGGCAAAGCCGCCGTAAGAGCTGATGGTCTTGATGTCACCATCGGCATCTAACACACCGGCATTGGCATAGTTAAGCGCCATGTAACGCCCTAAGCCATCACCGGCAGTCGCCGATAGTTTAAGATCATCATCACCAACCGGGATCACCCCGGTAAAGTTCACGCCATAGCCCATGGTCTGAGAGTCTATACCGTTCTTCTCAAGATTAAGTTGACGCGCAATACCAGCCAGCGTGAACTTTGCACCACCTTGGGTCTTGAAGTTATAACGCGCCACGAAATCTGGCACTATGCCGCTACCGCTGGTGATACGCGAACCACCGCCATTAGGAGTTACCGTAGTTTCAGGATTTTCCAAGGCAAACTGGAAGCCGCCATTGGTGTATCTGACCTGCGTTTGGCGCACGAAAGGCGTACCGTCGGCCGCCCCCACAAAATCGAGGTTCTCAGGCAAAGAGCCTGGATTCATGAAGGTACTCCAGGTCTGACCCACGGTCCAGTTGTCGTAACTCACGAATGCATGACGAATACGAGGCGAGTAGCTGTTCGATACCCTCTCGTTGCCGTCTGTATGGGTCATAAAGTCCAGCTCGATGAAACCAGTCAGCTTGTGACCGTCGAGATCTGTCGTCGTCTTAAAATTAAAGCGAGACTCTCTCGCTTGGAAATCTACGACTTGTTTGCCATTGCCCGGCGTACCATAAATGGTACCTGGAACATAAAACTGGCGAGAAAGATTACCTGAGTCAGGTGCACCATTGCTGTAATCACTGAACATGACATCGGCCTTCACATAGCCACCAAACTTGAACTCTGTCTCGGCCATAGCGGCACTGGAACCTAGCGCCAGTAAGGTCGCCGCAGCCAGCAAAGACACTTTTGCGTTTTTCATCTGTCCTCTCCCTTTTTCATTATTATCGCAACGAATATGACGGAGTTAACAAACAAGTAACATTAGCAAAACGTCTATAAGACCAACGTCGAACAGGCATGGCTAATATGCGAGAAATAGCTAGTGAATTAGTCTAGGTTTGGCAAATGCAATCTAATCAACAAGCCTAACTTGCAGTTATAAAGCTAAATAAGGTGGTCTATGTTTAGCGACTTAGCAATAAATCAAAAAAATATAAAATTAGAAGAGAGAGAAAGATCAATATGTAAATAGCCAATAATTGACTAGCTTAGGATTTGAATAGCAAGAGAAATGTGGGTCGTGAAGGATTAGAACTTTCGACCAATGTGGAGTTAAAAAGTAAAGCCAACTGCCTCTTTGCTTAAAAAGCATCGACTGAGCTAACAACTTTCCAAGTCCTTCTCTTGATTTAACCACCTAGATAAAGTGGTGGATCGCTAAGGATTCAAGCCTTAAACCCAAATAGAGGTAAAAAAGCAAAGTCAGCTGGCTGGATGCTAATCTCGAAGAATTAAGATATGCCCAGTTAAAACTATTTCAAATAGGAAAATACAGAGAAGGAATTAAATTGCAAGAGAGTGGTGGGTCGTGAAGGATTCGAACCTTCGACCAATGTGGAATTAAAAAGTAAAGCCAACTGCCTCTTTGCTTTAAACGCATCGACTGAGCTAACAACTTTCTAAATCCCTATCATGATTTAACCACCCAGAAAAAGTAGTGGCTCGCGAAGGATTCAAGCCTTAAACCCAAATAGAGGTAAAAAATAAAGTCAGCTGGCTGAATTCTAATCTCGAAGAATTAAAATATGCCCAGTTAAAACTATTTCATATAGGAAAATGCAGTGAGGGAATTAAACAGCAAAAGGAGTGGTGGGTCGTGAAGGATTCGAACCTTCGACCAATTGGTTAAAAGCCAACTGCTCTACCGACTGAGCTAACGACCCATCTTGGATACCTAACTGTTTAACCACTGCTAGAAAAGTGGTGGGTCGTGAAGGATTCGAACCTTCGACCAATGTGGAGTTAAAAAGTATAGCCAACTGCCTCTTTGCTTTAAAAGCATCGACTAAGCTAACAACTTTCGTCCTTCTCTTGATTTAACCACCTAGAGAAGTGGTGGGTCGTGAAGGATTCGAACCTTCGACCAATTGGTTAAAAGCCAACTGCTCTACCGACTGAGCTAACGACCCATCTTGGGATGCCTAACTGTTTAACCACTGTCAGAAAAGTGGTGGGTCGTGAAGGATTCGAACCTTCGACCAATGTGGAGTTAAAAAGTAAAGCCAACTGCCTCTTTGCTTTAAAAGCATCGACTGAGCTAACAACTTTCCAAATCCCTCTCTTAATTTAACCACCTAGATAAAGTGGTGGGTCGTGAAGGATTCGAACCTTCGACCAATTGGTTAAAAGCCAACTGCTCTACCGACTGAGCTAACGACCCATCTTGGATGCCTAACTGTTTAACCACTGTCAGAAAAGTGGTGGGTCGTGAAGGATTCGAACCTTCGACCAATTGGTTAAAAGCCAACTGCTCTACCGACTGAGCTAACGACCCATCTTAGGTGCCTAACTGTTTAACCACTGTCAGAGAAGTGGTGGGTCGTGAAGGATTCGAACCTTCGACCAATTGGTTAAAAGCCAACTGCTCTACCGACTGAGCTAACGACCCATCTTAGGTGCCTAACTGTTTAACCACTGTCAGAAAAGTGGTGGGTCGTGAAGGATTCGAACCTTCGACCAATTGGTTAAAAGCCAACTGCTCTACCGACTGAGCTAACGACCCATCTTAGGTGCCTAACTGTTTAACCACTGTTAGAAAAGTGGTGGGTCGTGAAGGATTCGAACCTTCGACCAATTGGTTAAAAGCCAACTGCTCTACCGACTGAGCTAACGACCCATTTTCAACTAAATCTCTTTGATTTAGCGCCCAAACGACTACGTCGCTTCGAGGGCGCCTATAATACCTTTTTCATCTTCTCATGCAAGTGCAAATTCCCCATTTTTTTTTGTTTGCATGAAAAACAGACTAAGAGTATGTTTTTTGGTTAAATAGAGATTAAAGCCCCACCATCTGCTGTTTGGCGATACGCGCCGCAGCGCTATTGGCATATTCGCTAACGACTTGCTGATAGTAACGTTTCGCAGCAGCGTTATCGTTACGCTTCTGGGCGATCATGCCAAGTTTAACCAAACTATCACCACGCTTATTCGACTCTTTAAACTGGTTCACTACAGTATTAAAGGCCTTGCCCGCCTCGGCAAGCTCACCCTTGTTATAGAGTAACTGACCTAACCAATAGTTAGCATTCGCCGCATAGGTCGAATTGGGGTATTGCGCGATAAACTCACGAAACGCCGGGATCGCCTCGTCGTACTGACGCTCTTTCAGCACCAGATTAACCGCGCGCTCATAGCTGGCGGTTTCTCCCAGAGAGGAGGTCTCTGAACTGGTCGACGCAGGGGTTGCGGCCACAGGTGTCGACTTAGCCTTACTCAGGTTAGCGATATCGTCATAGAGCTGGCGCTGACGCTGCAGCATCTGATTGATCTGATAGCTTTGCTGCTCAGTCAGGCCTCGCAGGTCAAGCACCTCCTGTTGGAGGGTGTCAAGGCGCTGCTGCATCTCAAACTCGGCCGCTTGTTTGGCCTTTATGATACGCTCAAGGCGCGCAACTCTATCTTCGGAGGAACCACCGGCAACATCCTCAACGGGCGCAGGCGCCGCTACCGCGACGCCAACACTCATCAGAATTGCCGCGGTAACAACGGCAGTCTTCATAGTTAACCCTATCTAACGCTTAGTAAACCAATACCGCACGACGGTTCTTAGCAAAGCCATCATCGGTGCGAGAGAAATCTTGTGGCTTCTCTTCACCATAGCTCACTATGCTCATCTGGCTCGGTAGCACGCCCATGCTTTGCAGGTACTTGGCAACGGCCTTAGCACGGCGCTCACCCAGCGCGATGTTGTACTCTGGCGTACCACGCTCATCGGCATGGCCTTCGATCATAACGCGAACATTTGGATGCTCGAGCAGATATTCACCGTGGGCATTAAGCACTTCTGAGAAATCAGAGGATACCGAGCTGCGGTCGAAATCGAAGTAGATGATATGTTCCTTACGCAGTTCCTGGTACTTAATGCGTTGCTGCTCTTCTGGTGTCAGGATAGGAGCTACACCGCCCGTCTCAACGCCACCACCGGCATTCATTTCGCTGCTTTCGCTGCCGCTCATAGAGCTTGTCGCATCGGTTTGTGACTCAGAGGTTGAGCTACACGCGCTGATCGCCATAATCGGCAGAGCAACAACCATAGCTTTAAACAGCTTATTCAGATCCATTTTGTAATCCTTAATCTTTTCTCAGTAGTAAATTTATAAGAAAGGTGACCAAGCAGGAGACTTCACTTCCCCTTGACCCACTGGCAATCTTGCCTTAAATCGTCCATCCATAGAGACAGCCGCCAACACCTGTTGGCCCTGATAGGTGGTGCCATAGATAACCATAGTACCGTTAGGCGCTATACTTGGCGACTCATCCAAACGTGTGGTCGTCAGCACCTGCATAAAACGCGTCTCAAGATCCATACGGGCAATATTGAACTTGCCGTTGGTGCGATTCACAAACACCATGCTGCGACCATCTGGCGAGATAGAGCCGCCCAGGTTCCATTCCCCCTCGAAGGTCAAGCGTGTAACCTTACCCGATGCCAATGCCACCTGATAAATCTGCGGACGACCACCACGCTCTGAGGTGAAGATCAGCGACTTACCATCGGGTGTCCAAGAGGCCTCGGTGTCGATGGCATAATGGTTGGTAACACGTTTTATCGCCTTGGTGGCAATATCCGCCACATAGATCTCAGGCTGCCCATCTTTCGACAGGGTTAGCGCTAACTTCTTGCCATCGGGCGAGAAAGAAGGCGCACCATTGATTCCAGGAAAGCTGGTCACCTTGGTTCTTTGCTGAGTATAGATATCCTGAACAAAAACCTCGGCCTGTTTATTCTCAAAACTCACATAGGCCAAGCGGCGACCATCCGGTGACCAGGCTGGCGACATCAGCGGCTCGGGCGAGCGCAGCAACATCTGCTCGTTATAGCCATCGTAATCGGCAATCATCAACTTATAGGGTGATTTCGCCTTGTGATCCACCACCACGTAGGCGATGCGGGTCAAGAAGGCACCACGAATACCGGTAAGCTTCTCATAGACGATATCGCTGATTCTGTGACCATACTGCCTGAACTGGGCGCTGCTGATCACTGTCTCGCGACTATCGAGCAGGTATTCGCTAGCCGACTGAGGGCCACCAGACTGCATCTGCGCCTTAACCAGATCGATAAGCTCAAAATTTACCAAATACTGATCTGGTCCATAGGGCTTAACCGTGCCCATGACCACAGCTTCCGCCGCCACATTCGACCAGGCCTTCAAATCCATCTGCGCCAGCGAGCCTAAATTGCGCTGCGGCAGACCCAACTCGTCCATCGGCTTAAAGGTGCCGCTGCGGGTCAGATCCGACATCACCACATCAGAGATCTGTTGCGGCATAGGCGTACTACCCTGCCACACAAAAGGCACCACGGCGATAGGACGCGCCGCATCGACCCCTTCGGTGATCACTATATCCAATGCCGCCTTGGCCGGAATGGTTAAAAATGCCAGCCCCAAGATGAGCCATCTTCCCAAGTTTTTCATGGAACTCCTTTAATTAAACTCCGGTTGTACGGTGAGATTAATCTCTTTTAGCTTGTTATAAACATCGGCCTCAGGTGACACAGGCAAACGCCCAGCCTTGTTGATCGCCGCCTTAGTCGCGCGGCACACCACGGGATCACCAGACACTATCTCGTTGCCGGTCACAAAGCCATCTTTGGCCAGACGAATAAAGACGCGGCAGCTCTTGCCTCGCATCGACTCATCCACCACCAGATGGCGCTGAATCGTGGCGCGGATCATCGAGGTATAACGCTGCACCTCACTCATCACCTGCTTGTTGCGAGTCTGCGACAGCGCGGCCTGCTCGGCGGCTAAGGCCTCTTGCATCATACGTTCCTGCTCGCGGCGCGCGGCCTCTTCGGCCTTACGTTTCGCCTCGGCTTCTGCCTTACGCTTACGCTCTTCGGCGGCCTTCTTGGCAGCAGCCTCTTCAGCCTTACGCTTGGCTTCGGCTTTGGCTGCGGCTTCTTCGGCGGCCTTGCGCTCGGCCTCTTTCTGTTTACGCTGGGCCTCTGCCTTCGCGGCCTTCTCCTTCTCCTGCTGCTCTTTGAGCTTGGCAGCCTTTGCAGCCTTGGCCGCATTTTGCGTCTCTAGCTCTTTCTGCTTGCGCTCCTGCTCAAGCTTCTTGATACGCTCCTGCTCACGCTCGCGGGCCTGGCGAGCCTCTTTGGCCTTACGGTCCAGCTCCTCCTGACGCGCCTTCTCCTTGCGCTCGGCGGCCAGCTTCTCGGCTTTTAGCTTTTCGACCTGTTCGTTGACCCGCTTTTGATCCACCACCACGGCCTGCACCGCCGGGGCACTGGCCTGAGGCACCACCTTGGGCTTCTCACTAAAATCGACGCCCATGGCCAAAACAACTATCACGCCAACATGAATACTGGCTGAAATAATGAGTGGAACGGTAAATTCTGATTTCCCTGCCACCTGCTACTCCTCAGGCGAATCTGTCATCAGGCCTACCGAAGGTACGCCTGCTTTTTGTAACGTCACCATCAACTGGATCACCCGCTCATAGGGAATGCTTCTGTCGGCCTTAACCACCACAGGCCGCTCAGGCTCCAGCTGCACTATGGCGCTGACTCTGACGGCGATCTCTTCGAGATCCAGCACCTCTTTGCTGCTGGCGCTGCCAATATCCAGGTAATAATCGCCGTCGGCATCGATAGAGGCCACCACGGGCGGCTTACTGTCGGCGGGCAGGCTCTCGGCCTCCCCTTGGGGCAGATCCACCTTAACGCCCTGGGTCACGATAGGTGCGGTCACCATGAAGATGATGAGCAGTACCAACATCACGTCGATATAAGGGACAACGTTGATCTCGGCAACCGGACGACGCCTCTTGCGTTGATAACCTTGCTGCATCAGCCGACTTCCTTCTCACTGTAGGCCTGACGGTGCAGGATGCTAGAGAACTCTTCCATGAAGTTGGCGTATGACATCTCTATCTTCTCCACCTGAGTCGAGAAACGGTTGTAGGCAATAACCGCAGGGATCGCCGCAAACAGGCCCATGGCCGTTGCGATAAGTGCCTCGGCGATACCCGGGGCCACCATGGCAAGTGTCGCGTTTTCAACGGCGCCCAAGGCGATAAAGGAGTTCATGATCCCCCACACGGTACCAAACAGACCGATATAAGGGCTGGTCGAGCCAATCGTTGCCAGCAGTGGCAAATGAGTTTCCAGCTTCTCAAGCTCACGGGAGAGCGAGACGCGCATGGCGCGATAACAGCCGTCCATCACGGCAGCAGGCACCTTGCCGTTAAGGTTACTCAGGCGGGCATACTCTTTAAAGCCGGCGTAAAACATCGCCTCTAAACCGGTATTGCTCTCCTGTCTGGCAGAGAGTTCCTTATAGAGCTTATTGAGATCGACACCGGACCAAAATTTGTCTTCAAACTTGAGCGAACGCTGACGAGCCGAGGTCAGCAGGCGTCTACGTTGAATAATCACCGCCCAGGACACCACGGACAATGCCAGTAGCGTCAACATGACGAATTTAACTAATAGACTGGCCTGTAAAAACAGCCCGATAAAAGAGATATCAGCTTCCACCCTTTAACTCCTGAACAATATGATGGGGAATGGCTTTTGGCCGCATGCGCGATAATGCCACACAGGCCACCTGAATGTGTGCTTCACAATAGAGGGTTCCATCCTGGTCGAGCAGACGTTGACGAAACACCATAGAGGCCTTCTTCATCTCTATGACCTCAGACTCGACCAAAAGGTCCTGCTCGAAGCGTGCGGCCACCTTAAAATCGATATCGGCGTGTTTGACCACGAAAGCGATATCGTCGGCCAACAGCTGCGTCTGTTTCACCCCTATCTGTTTCAACCACTCGGTGCGGGCGCGCTCAAAGAAATTGAGGTAGTTAGAGTGATACACCACTCCACCGGCATCGGTATCTTCGTAGTAAACGGATATAGGCCAACGAAACATAGCTAGAAACGGCTCAACATTCAGATTAAATAGAGGCCTACTATACCGAGTGCCCAGGCAATTGTGAATGCTTGACGCCCCAGTTGCCGGGACTAAGTGCATAAAATTTTGTTAATAAAAAAGGGAAGTTATTCACTTCCCTTTTTAGGTTGGTTTACTTAACCGCCTATCTTGCTCGGCACCGCAAGGCCGAAGCTATGCATTAAGAAACTGTAAATGTCGGCAAATTCATCAATCTTCATCGCCGTCGGCTTACCGGCGCCATGACCGGCCTTAGACTCGATACGCATGATGATAGGCGCATCCCCCGTCTGTCTGTCCTGCAGCAGCGCGCCAAACTTGAAGCTGTGTAGCGGTACCACGCGATCGTCATGATCCGCCGTCATCACCATAGTCGCCGGATAATCGCGCTCACTAATGTTGTGATAAGGCGAATAGGCCAATAGCGCAGGGAACTGCTCGGCATTGTCGGCGCTACCGTATTCGCTGGTCCAGGCCCAGCCGATGGTGAACTTATGGAAACGCAGCATATCCAGCACGCCTACCGCAGGCAGAATGGCGGCGAACAGATCCGGACGCTGAGTCACGGCCGCGCCCATCAACAGACCACCGTTGCTGCGGCCATAGGCACCTAGCTTGCTCTGATTAGTGTACTTGTTATCGATCAGATACTCGGCCGCTGCAAAATAATCATCGAACACATTCTGCTTCTTGTCGAACATGCCCGCCTGGTGCCAGCTCTCGCCATATTCCGCACCGCCGCGCAGGTTTGGCACAGCGTATACACCGCCCATATCCATCCAGGCGATGTTAGCCGGGCTGAATCTTGGCGTCAGCGAGATAGAGAATCCGCCGTAGGCATACAAGAGGGTTGGGTTTTCACCGTTAAGGGTCAATCCCTTCTTGTAGGAGATCATCATTGGTACGCGCGTGCCATCCTTACTGGTGTAGAACACCTGCTCAGAGGCATAGTTGTCCGGATTAAAGGCAACCTTAGGCTTAGCGTACAGGCTAGACTGGCCCGTCTTAAAGTCAAACTTATAGGTAGTCTGTGGCTGCACATAGCTGTTGAAGGTGTAATAGAAGTAATCCTTGCTACGCTTGCCATATGGTCCAGCAATCTTACCCTTACCCGGTAGGTCGACATCCTGGCGCTTCACGCCATTCATGCTGAAGATAGTGAGCTTGCCAAGCACGTCGTGCAAGTAGCTGACCACCAGGTGATCGTTGATGATGGCCACGCTGGCGATAGGGTCGCTCGACTCAGGAACCACCGTCTTCCAGTTTGCCTTGGCTGGACGATTCACATCCACCGCCACTATCTTGCCATTTGGCGCATCGAGATCTGTCTTGAAGTAGAAGACAGATTTGTCGTTACCCAGGAAGCTGTACTCGGCCTCAAGCTCGCTGATTAGCTCGACCACAGGTGCGTTGGCATCGGTCAGTGACTTGTAGAAGAAACGGTTACGGCTATCTGTGCCCTGAGAGATGGAGATCAACAGATAATCCCCAGCTTCCGACACCTCGGCGCCGAAGCCCCAATCTTTATTCTGTGGACGCTCGTAAATCAGCTTGTCTTGAGACTGATCTGTGCCCAGCTGGTGATAGTAAACCTTCTGGTTAAAGTTAACGTCGGCCAGCAGGTTACCGCCTTCGGGCGCGTCATAACGAGAATAGTAGACACCTTTATTGTCTTTGCTCCACTCGGCGCTGGAGAACTTAATCCAGTTGAGCTCGTCGCCTAGCTTGGCCCCGGTCGCCACATCGACAAACTGCCACTGCTGCCAGTCTGAGCCCGACTTAGAGACGCCATAGGCGATAATCTTACCGTCGCCGCTGACAGAGACACCGCTCAGGGCTACTGTGCCGTCGGTTGAGAAGCTGTTTGGGTCAAGGGCAACCTTCTCTTCACCGGCCTTATTCTTCACATAGAGGACAGATTGCGCCTGCAGACCGTCGTTGCGGTAATAGAAGGTGTTGTCGCCACGCTCGGTTGGGGCTGTGACTTTCTCGAAGTTCCACAGCTCGGTGATGCGATCGACTATCGCCTGCTTGTTTTCCAGCTGCGCCAGAAAATCATGGCCAGCCTGTTGCTGCTGCTTCACCCAAGCATGGGTCGCGTCACTCTCTTCCTCAAGATAACGGTAAGGGTCGGCAACCTGTACGCCGTGAATTGTTTCGACCACGCCCTGGGGCTGAACCGCTGCCTGCGCCGCTGCCGTTTCATTGGCATGGTACTGGCAACCCATGAGTGTTAAACCTAATCCGGCAAGCAAAAGGGTTTGCTTGGATAAAATCGTCTTAAGAGCCATCTGTAGCCGTCCTGGATATCTCGTTATTATTAATGGTAAACCTGTGAGCTAGCGCCCAATAACCTCGTACTATACAAGTAAAAAAAAACCGTGCAATGGCTACAAATAAACGAATCCGGCATTTGCGAAATTGACTTGTTAATAAAAAAACAACATGGATGAATTATATAAATCGTGAAATTATGCAGCAATTTTGCGTAATCAAGCGCAAATACCCCAAATGTGTGAATTCGGCCCTTCAAACACCCTCCCCAGACATTAGAAATACTAATCTAAGGCGGGAATTTTTCTAGTTTGTAGGACAAATGGTCTGACCCTATAATTCACCTCGTTTTCCGGAAGTGTCTACCCCGCTGGTAGATGGGAAACAAGAACTCCGAGTTCCCGTGCCAGTCACGTGAATTCATCCCTGGTTCTTATGCTTGACTTCCTTCCTTCAATTTGTTGATTGCAATGATTTATTTGCTGCCCACTTAAGATTAAGTGGGCTTTTTTTTGCCTGTTTTTTACCTGGCTTTTGCCAGCGCTCTCTTTCTATCCCGAGCTGACAACAAAAAACCGGCCTTGTTGGCCGGTTTCCATAAATATTATTAACTCACCGTGGCTTTTTTAATCCAGCGGCTTGCTGAGGCGAATAACCACGCGTCTGTTACGCGCCCGCTCATCTATGGTGTCGTTAGATGCTACATGGCGACGCTCGCCGTGACCATAGGTATGAATACGCTCATTGGGGATACCCGCCGACAGGAAGAGCTGTTTGACCGAATTGGCGCGCTTCTCCGATACTTTCTTGTTCACCGAGCGGCCACCGAAGCTGTCGGTATAGGCATCGATCAACACCAGCTCGACCTCAGGATCATAAGAGAGATACTCCTGCACCTTGGCGATCTGCGCCTTGGAGTATCGAGTCAGCTCAGAGCCGCCAAATTCATAGGTCAGCACGGTAAAGGCGATATCATCGAAACTATAGGGCAAGAGATTGGCCAAACAGGATTTAAACTCGGCGTAACGACGACCAAAATTGGCAGCCGACAGCCCCACGGCAACCTTGCTGGAGCGGTTATACCAATCGGCATAATAGAAGGTCGGTTGCATACCTCGTTCGAGTTCATTGAGCATGGACCAGGCCGCCTTCTTAGGCACCTCGCCACTGAAATATTTCTGATAGGTCAGATCGGTTATCGGACGGGATACCACACCTGGTCGCCAGGCGGGCGCCATGCTCATCAACTTGGCGCTGGTCACCTCGTCGGGCTTCACCCACATATCCAGGCTAAAGTTCAAATCATGATCTTTACCGGCGCGGCTGGTAAACACCGCCTTGCCGTAAGATGGGATCTCATGCTCCAGGCGACAGATGATGGGGGTATTGCCGCTCAGGCGCCAGGAAGACTGTTCCAAAGAGGCCACATAGTGACGCAACTCGGCCTGCGCCGTCGTCGCCAGACTCAAGCCAATCCCGAATGTCATCGCACATAGCACCCTAACCCACATAGACAGTCACTCTTGTTAATTACGTTACTTATCCCTATCGGCCTAATTTAGCATTCCTTTAGCCCATATATTGACCAATCAAACATGACAAGCTCCCATCGGATACTTCATAATAGCCCCCCACTCTTCACTTTGGATATTTTAATGAGCGATATTTGCGACGCACACAAACTTAAGCATAGATTTCGTGGCTACTTTCCCGTCGTCATAGATGTTGAAACCGCGGGTTTTAATGCTCAAACCGATGCGTTGCTGGAGATCGCCGTCACCCTGCTGAAGATGGATGATAATGGCGACTTGGTGCTGGATAAGACGTTACATTATCATATCGAGCCCTTCGAAGGCGCCAACCTAGAGCCAGAAGCCTTGGCGTTTAATGGCATAGACCCAAACAATCCGCTGCGCGGCGCCGTCAGCGAGAAGGAAGCCTTCTTAGAGATTTTTAAAGAGGTCAAGAAGCACCAGAAGGCATCAAATTGTCACCGCAGCATCATAGTGGCCCACAACGCCGCCTTCGACCACGGCTTCGTCACGCAGGCGATTGAGCGCAACGCCCTCAAGCGTACGCCATTTCATCCCTTTGCCACCTTCGACACCGCCGCCCTCTCGGGCCTTGCGTTGGGTCATACCGTTTTGGCCAAGGCCTGTGAGATTGCCGGTATCCCCTTCGACAACAAAGAGGCTCACTCCGCCCTGTATGATACCGAGCGCACCGCCGAGCTGTTTTGTCATATCGTCAACAAGTGGAAGGCCTTAGGCGGCTGGCCGGTGGCCACGCCTAGCGAAGAAACAGGTAGCGATGAAGCAGCCAGCGAGCCGGCTAGCGGGCAAGACACAGATACGAGTGCTAACGGCTAACAAATAGCGAGTATCAATCGTAACTCTTATGAGAGCTTAATAGTGAGAGCTTGATAGCTCGTAGCGGATGCGGCGAGCTATCAATAATTAAACCGATATTTACAGCCCTGTACGACTGTCCAGATTCAGGGCTTTAATTAAATCAAACACCTCATAGATCTCCTTAAACACCTGCTCTATGTCATCGACAAAATCCAGTGGCTTTAGCAGATCCAGTTTAGGTTCAAAATAGTTATGCTTGCAGGCGATCTTAATCAGCAGTCGTCCATCTTTAAAACTCGCCTCTAGTTCGCCACCGTAGAAACGAGACAGTGAGAGCATACGCTCCATGGTCGCCGTATTTAGCAAATATCTCGCCTCGACTTGATCGTCGCTATACACCTGAAACTCTCGCTCAAAGGTTGGGTCTTCCAGCTTTACCCGTGTCAGCTTCTGTTTAAACTGCACTAAGCTGTTGCCAATAACTCCTTTATCCTGACGCACCAGGGTATTACCAGAGAATTTCTTTAATAGCGTAAACTCAATCAAAATCCCTTCGAACAGGGTCTTGTATTGGGGTTTATTGTCTTTAGTCCCTTTATACTCGAGTAGCGTCAGCTCTCTCATCAGGAAAGGCACATTGTGGTATTTGCCCTTAACCGAATCGTCAAAGTAGCCCTTGTCATATTTTGGAAAGAGACCATAGTCCTTATAAGCATCCAGTTCGGGTAAGTTCGACGGATTCAACTCAAAGCTCTTGCCAAAATAGCCGAGCAGCAGTGGATAGATCTCATCGACTATCTTAGTGCGCAATTGATTTATCTCGCTACTCGCCCAGATGATAACGCTTGCCACCGCGACGATAGATAAAAAGGCGCCGGCAAAGCCGATATAAAATACGCCATCTTCAAAATCGAGCACTATTGCGCCATAAAAACTCAGGGCAAAAAATGCCAAAAAGACAGGTAATCCTATCAGGGTGACGGGAGCGCTTATTTTTCTGCGGGCCAGATACTTAGCGGCCGCCGCCTGACGAGCCGACTCATAACGCCGACACCTAGGGGCTATCTGTTTCGCGTAATATTGACTAAAGGCCTGCTTGTCCTCGGCCGGAATCGCAAACTCCATTGGATTCATACATCTATCCTTGCTAATGTCCTTGAGCGACAATTAGCGGATATCTTGCGGCCCACGTCAAGTGATGATGATTCGATCGATTGAAAAACAATCGTTTAGCTTACTCGATTTGATTTGCTTCGAGATAGAGAATCTTGACCTCGGCGAAAGATTATTTACTCAACCGGCTGGCCACAGACTGCCCCGAGGTATATTTAGCCAGAAGCGCATCTATGACGCCCTGGGATCTTAGCTGGCTGATCGCATCGTTAATCTGTCCAAGTAAGGCCTGATGCTCCTTACGCAGGCGGATCACCAACACGCCATCGGAATGCACGGCCGCCAGGGCGATGGGCACCTCCAGCTCCTTGGCCCAATATAGCGCGGTAAGATCGCCTGCAATGGCCGCCTGAATTCGCCCCTTCTGCAAGGCGATGATCAGCTCACGTTCGGACTTGAAATCGATACGCGTATATTCACTGTCATCATGGTAGAGGTAGCCACGCACCGTGCCTATCTCCTGGCCGCGGATCTTCTTGATATCCATCCACTGCTCCTGGTTACCGGCCAGCACCACCACATGCTCCTTTATGGCAAAAATCGGCTGAGACTGCACGAAGGCATCGCCAAGATCCCCTCCCTCGAACCAGCTGGGGCTGACCACATCAAAATCCAGTCCGCCGGTTGCCAATGCTTGATTGGTCCGCTTAGGCGGATAATGTTTTGCATCTAACCTCACTGGGGTTAAGGCGAAGATCTGCGGCACCAACTCGGCCAGGATCCCTGGGTCTTTGATGGTCTCGGGAATAAAGTAAGGGTACCAACTGCTAGATCCGTTGACGTCATAGGAGAGCACAGTCTCGGCGCGAAGCGGCGCCGCTAACATCAGGCAAGAGATAAAGGCTAGAGAGATTCGCATCGAGTTATACCGCACGTCTAATACCCTATGTTTGGTAGCTGACTTCTTGCTCCTTGGATAAGCCACTTGGGCGATAATTCACAGGGAGTTGCTCTAGGTATATCAGTGGTAAACAAAATGATCAATTCATTAACATTTTTACTTTGAAACTACCCGGATTAAATGGCCTAGATCAAATAGCCAAGAGTAAAAGAGCCAAAACCCGCCGCTCGCCTCACCCCGATGAGAAGGAAAGATGATATAGTCGGCCCAGCTTTTTAACCTAGGTTACAACAATTTCCATGAGCGAATCCCCCATGAGCCAATCCCATTTTGACGGCAAGTATGAAGTCGAGCTCAAATACAGGCTCCAAGATAGAAACGCCTTCTTAAGCAAGCTAAAGAGTCTCCCCCACGAGACGATGCTAAAAGACAATGTCGAGTTTGATCGCTACTATGACACCCCTTTAGGGCAGTTGGCTGTGCAGAGTAAACACTTGTGTATCAGGGAGATGCGCCCTTCAAACATCAAGCTGTGGATAGTTAAAGGTCCGGGCGATAAGCAGTGTCAGGCGACTCGCATCGACAATATCGACAGCGCCGCCGATATGCTGCAAACCTTAGGCTATGAGGTAGTGCTGCGGCTTACCAAGACTCGCAGCATCTATTTTATCGACCAGTACCATGTGACGGTCGACAATCTCGAAGGCCTGGGGGATTTTGCCGAGCTGGCGATCATGACAGACGATGAGACCCAGCTGGAATATCACGAACAAGGCCTGCTCGAGCTTGCCCAGCAGCTTGGCCTTACCCAGGATGACAGGGAAACCCGCTCCTATCGCGAGCTGATGCAGACACTCCAAACTGTGCCCTCGCCCGCTTAGAGGCAGACGGCAAGGAAGACGGCAAGAGAGCCCTCACGACATGAGGCTCATGAAATTCAGCCATAAAAAAAGCTGCCCTAGGGCAGCTTTTGACTAACATTTTTACTAACGATATTAATCGCTTATAGTGAGTCAGCGTTGTCAGTCAGGTAAGAAGCAACGCCTTCTGGGCTTGCGTCCATACCCTTGTCACCTTTTTCCCAACCTGCTGGGCAAACGTCACCGTGCTCTTCGTGGAACTGAAGTGCGTCGATCATACGTAGCATCTCGTCAACGTTACGGCCTAGTGGCAGATCGTTAACAACTTGGTGACGAACCTGACCTTCTTTGTCGATCAGGAAAGAACCACGGAAAGCCACACCGGCTTCTGGATGCTCAACATCGTAGGCTTTACAGATATCGTGCTTCACGTCAGCCACTAGCGTGTATTGCACCTGGCCGATACCACCCTTGTCTACTGGGGTGTTACGCCATGCGTTGTGAGTGAACTGAGAATCGATAGAAACACCGATAACTTCTACGCCACGCTTCTTGAACTCTTCCATGCGGTGGTCGAAAGCAATCAACTCAGATGGGCATACGAATGTGAAATCAAGTGGGTAGAAGAATACTACAGCTGGCTTTCCTTTAATCGCTTCGCTTAGGGTAAAGCTATCAACGATTTCGCCATTACCTAGCACTGCTGCAGCTGTAAAATCAGGAGCCGGACGGCCTACTAATACGCTCATTTTTTATCTCCATCTATGGATTGAAAAAGCTTTTAATTCTGAACTCAAAAGCATTATAGGCAGTCACCAGCGGGACACAAGTAATTTGGGATCATTGTCACTTTTTTTAATAAATATTCATCGAGTTGCCCAAGTTATCACCGTCTTCTTTCCGGCCGGTTAGGCTTATTTACACTTACGCAGTAAACTTGAATACAGTTCGGTTACATCTCTTGCTAAATTCTTAGATAAAACGCCATGGCGCTGGACAACACGGGCTATTGCTGGCAAAAATAGCTTCCCATTACAGATTAAAAAATCAGATTGAATCAATATGAATGCAGTTGTTATTGCCGTTTGCTTGATGTTGGGCCTTAGCCTAGCACGCGTGAACGTCGTTATCGCACTCACTGTGAGTGCATTGGTCGCCGGACTCGTCGGCGGCATGAACCTAGACCAGACGGTCGATGCCTTTAATACCGGCCTTGGCGGCGGCGCGCAGATCGCCCTGAGCTATGCCCTGTTGGGCGCCTTTGCCGTGGCCCTTTCACACTCGGGACTCACCACGCTCATCTCCCGCAAGGTGATTGCCCAGTTAGGACAGGAAGAAAGCCCTGGCAACGTCAACAAGGTGCGCTGGTTCCTCTTACTGGCTATCCTGGCCATGGCGGTATCGTCACAAAACATTCTGCCGATTCATATTGCCTTCATTCCGATCTTAATTCCGCCGCTGTTGCATGTGATGTCTAAGCTAAAGCTCGACCGACGTCTGGTGGCCTGTGTGCTCACCTTCGGCCTGGTGACCACCTATATGATCCTGCCCGTGGGCTTTGGTGGTATCTTCCTCAACGACATCTTGCTCTCTAACCTCACCAGCAACAACTTAGATGCGGTGCGCGAGCAGATCCCATCGGCCATGTTAATCCCGGCCCTGGGCATGGTGGTGGGGCTATTCATCGCCGTGTTCATCAGCTATCGCAAGCCAAGAGAGTATAAGGAAGAGTTGATCCTCGCCGCCGAGCCGGAGGAGACACTCAATCGCCGTAACATTATCATCGCCCTAATCGCTATTGCCTCTACCCTGGCGGTGCAGCTCTATACCGGCTCGATGATTTTCGGCGCCCTCATCGGCTTTATCATCTTTAGCTTCTCCGGCGCCCTCAAGCATGTGGCCGATCAGGATATCTTTAACCAAGGCGTACGCATGATGGCCAACATAGGCTTCATCATGATCTCAGCCGCCGGTTTTGCCGCCGTGGTCAAGGCCACTGGCGACGTGGGCACCCTGGTTGACTCTCTCAGTCATCTTATCGGCGATAACCGCGCCTTGGCGGCCTTCTTGATGTTGGTAGTCGGTCTGCTGATCACCATGGGAATCGGCTCATCGTTTTCCACCATCCCGATTATTGCCACCATCTATGTGCCGCTGGCCATCAGCTTTGGCTTCTCGGTACCGGCCACCATAGCGCTCGTCGGCACGGCCGCGGCGCTGGGGGATGCGGGCTCACCGGCATCGGATTCGACCCTGGGCCCAACCGCGGGTCTTAACGCCGACGGTCAGCATGATCACATTCGTGACAGCGTTATCCCAACCTTTATCCACTACAATATCCCGCTATTGATCTCGGGTTGGATTGCGGCCATGGTGCTCTAACAAGGACATAGCACTTTAATCGAGTCCAGGCACAAAAGTCAGCCAACAAAAAAGGAGCCTTAGGCTCCTTTTTTACGGCTCACCATATTTAATATGGCTTGCTACTAGATACTAGGTCTAACTTAACGTATTACTTAGTACCGAAGATCTTATCGCCAGCATCACCCAGACCAGGCAGGATGTAACCGTTCTCGTTAAGGCACTTATCGATAGAGGCGGTGTAAAGCTCGATATCAGGATGGGCCTTCTCAAGCGCCGCGATGCCTTCAGGCGCCGCTACTAATACCAACGCCTTGATTGAGGTGCAGCCACGCTCTTTAAGCAGATCGATAGTTGAGATCATAGAGCCGCCAGTTGCCAACATAGGGTCGACCACCAATGCGATACGCTCATGCATATTGCTGGCAAGCTTCTCAAAATATGGCACAGGCTCCAGCGTTTCCTCGTCGCGGTAGATACCCACAACAGAGATACGTGCGCTCGGGACGTGCTCAAGTACGCCATCCATCATGCCAAGACCGGCACGCAGGATAGGCACTACGGTAACCTTCTTACCCTTGATCTGCTCAACTTCTACTGGACCGTTCCATCCTTCGATAGTGACCTTCTCGGTTTCAAAGTCAGCGGTCGCTTCATAGGTCAACAGGCTACCCACTTCAGCCGCTAACTCACGGAAACGCTTAGTACTAATATCTCCTTCACGCATCAAGCCAATCTTATGACGTACCAGAGGATGCTTAACTTCGACCACTTTCATCGTTTTCTCCTGATCTATTCCAGTTTTTCCAGCAAATTGTACCGATTCTAGTAGATTTGTTCACAATCGAAAACATAAAGTTTTACAAACACGGTAAATCGTGACCTAAGTCCGTTTGAATATTCAAAATCATCCCTTTCGAGTGCCTACACAAGCTGATAGAATAGCGCCGCATAAAAATCCAATAACGATGTACCCGAGAGGATCCTCCGTGAGCACTCCTACCCAGCTAAGCTATAAAGATGCAGGTGTTGATATCGACGCAGGCAATGCCCTTGTAGACAATATCAAATCTGCCGTTAAACGTACCCACCGCCCCGAAGTCATGGGCAACCTAGGTGGTTTTGGCGCACTTTGCGAGCTGCCAACTAAGTACAAACATCCAGTTCTTGTGTCTGGCACCGATGGTGTTGGTACCAAGCTTAGACTGGCTATCGATTATCAGAAACATGACAGCGTAGGTATCGACCTGGTTGCCATGTGTGTCAACGATCTGATTGTTGCCGGTGCAGAGCCCCTGTTTTTCCTCGACTATTACGCCACTGGCAAGCTAGATGTTGCGACCGCGACCTCTGTGGTTAACGGCATTGCCGAAGGTTGTGCTCAATCAGGTTGCGCCCTGATCGGTGGTGAAACCGCCGAAATGCCTGGCATGTACGAAGGCGAAGACTACGACTTAGCTGGCTTCTGCGTCGGCGTGGTCGAGAAAGAAGATGTACTCGACGGTTCTAAAGTGGTTGCCGGTGACGCGCTGATCGCCCTGGGCTCAAGCGGTCCACACTCAAACGGTTACTCGCTGATCCGTAAGGTATTGGAAGTGAGCAAGGCCGATCCTCAGCAAGACCTCGAAGGCAAGCCGCTTATCGATCACCTGCTGGAACCGACCAAGATTTATGTTAAGCCGCTGCTTAAGCTGCTTGAGAAGCATGACATCCATGCCATGGCGCATATCACTGGCGGTGGCTTCTGGGAAAACATCCCACGCGTGCTACCTAATGATGCTAAAGCCGTGGTAAAAGGCGACTCATGGCAATGGCCTACCGTTTTCAACTGGTTGATGGAAAACGGTAATATCGCCGAGTTTGAAATGTACCGTACCTTCAACTGTGGTGTTGGCATGATCATCGCCCTACCACAGGATCAGGTCGATGCGGCGCTAACCCTGCTTAAGGCCGAAGGTGAAAACGCTTGGCTCATCGGTGACATTGCCAGCCGCAATGGCGACGAAGAGCAAGTGGAGATTTGCTAATGTCCAACTGCTGTCGCGTTCTCGTCCTGGTCTCTGGTAATGGCAGCAATCTGCAAGCCATCATCGACGGTTGTGACGATAACCTGGACGCCGAAGTCGTTGGGGTGATCAGCAATAAGCCCGATGCCTATGGCCTGGTGCGCGCACATCAGAGTGAGATCGATACCAGCTGCGTGATCCCCCATGAGGGCGAGTCTCGCAGCGACTATGATCTGCGTCTCAAGGCGGCCATCAACAAGTACCAGCCAGATCTTATCGTGCTGGCAGGCTTTATGCGTATCCTGAGCGATGATTTCGTCAAGCAGTTCGAGGGGCGAATGATCAACATTCACCCTTCACTGCTACCGAAATACACAGGCCTGCATACCCACCAGCGGGCGATCGACGCCGGTGACAGCGAGCATGGCGCCAGCGTCCACTTCGTGACCCCAGAGCTGGATGCCGGCCCTGTGATCCTGCAGGCCAAGGTGCCCGTCTATCCCGAGGATGATGCCAGCCTGCTGGCAGAAAGGGTCCATGAGCAGGAACACGCCATCTATCCCCTGGTGGTGAAGTGGTTCAGCCAGCAGCGTCTGCGTATGACAGACGGCAAGGCCTACCTTGACGATCAACTGTTAAGCCCAATGGGCTACGCCGCCGACTGACCCCGGCCTATTGTCAGCTATCTAACAAAGAGACCTCAGGGTCTCTTTTTTATTGGCGTAAGCGCATTCTTAAACAGCTTGTATGTTATGCCTTACCTCTTTGACGACATACCTTGAGCCACAGCAGAACCTCCCGGCCAACTTAACCACTAGACCCAAAGCATCCCTTTATTGCTGGCCAGACTAAATAATTCACCAAATTACGTTGTTTTTAAAACACAATTGGTTTTAGATGAAGGCAGTTGACTTTCTGCTAGCAAGATGAGACCTAAGATGAAAAACGTAATTTGTGATATTGATGGTGTACTGCTACATGACAATAAGTTGATCCCTGGCAGCGATAAGTTCATCCATCGCATTCTCGAGCAGGGAAACCCGCTGGTCATATTGACCAACTACCCGGTACAGACGGGTAAAGATCTCCAAAACCGCCTCGGCGCCGCCGGGATCCAGGTACCAGAGGAGTGTTTCTACACCTCGGCCATGGCCACGGCAGACTTCCTCAAGCATCAGACGGGTGATAAGGCCTTTGTGATCGGCGAAGGCGCCCTCACCCACGAGCTCTATAAGGCCGGCTTTACCATTACCGACATCAACCCAGATTTTGTCATCGTCGGTGAGACCCGCTCCTACAACTGGGACATGATCCACAAGGCCGCCCAGTTTGTCGCCGCCGGCGCCCGCTTCATCGCTACCAACCCGGATACTCACGGCCCGGCCCACAGCCCCGCTTGTGGCGCCCTGTGCGCCCCTATCGAGCGCATCTCGGGTCGCATGCCCTTCTACGTGGGTAAGCCCAGCTCCTGGATCATCCGCAGCGCCCTGAACCATATCGGCGGCCACTCGGAAAATACGGTGATCATCGGCGACAACATGCGCACCGATATCCTGGCAGGATTCCAGGCGGGTCTGGAGACCATCTTAGTCACCAGCGGCGTAAGTCAGATAAAAGATATCGACAAGGAGCCTTTCAGGCCCAACCATGTGTTTGACTGCGCCGGTGATATCGACGTCATCTAGCCTGTTTAGCCAAAGAATTCACTAGCCAAGACGCGCGGCCCAGACCGCGCGTTTTTTATCCTCTGCCTGCACAAGATTTATTCCTGTCAGCCCTAGTGACATCAGCCTTTCACCAAACATAAAGCGTAACATTTAATCGCCCCGCCTCCCTTGCCAAGGCCCGTCATCTTATTCATCATGTGGTCGCGATTAATAAATAACAAAAACAAATAGGAAGTCCCATGCGTTTTGCCCTACCCACCTGTGCTCTGGTGCTCCTCAGCGCCTGCAGCCAGCATGCTCCCCAGCTAAGTAGCGAGGAGCAAGTTCCCGCCTTTAACGAAGCCAGATTCAGGCTGGATATTCAGACCCTCTCCTCAGATAAATTTGAGGGCCGCGCCCCCACTACCCAGGGTGAGGCGCTGACGCTGGATTACCTGAGCAAGGCCTTTGCCGCCGCAGGACTGGTCGGTGCCAACGATGGCAGCTTCCTGCAGCCTGTGCCTATGGTCAGCTACACCGCCAGCGAATCGCAAACCATTACCCTGGGCGATCTGCCAATGCACTACCGTCAGGATATCGTCCTGGGCAGTCGCCATGACAACCAAGGGGTGGAGATTAAAGATGCGCCGCTGGTCTTTGTCGGCTATGGCATCAAGGCGCCTGAATATCATTGGGACGACTATCAAGGCCTGGATATGAAGGGCAAGATCGCCCTGATCCTGGTGAACGACCCCGGCTTTGCCCTACCCGAGTCAGGCAAGTTTAATGGCAAAGCGATGACCTACTACGGCCGCTGGAGCTATAAATTTGAGGAAGCCAGCCGCCAAGGCGCGCTCGGCGCCATCATCATCCACGATACCAAGCCTGCTTCATATCCTTGGTCAGTGGTAGAAAACAGCTGGACAGGGGCTCAGCAAGATCTGGTACTGGATAAGGCCACGCAGGACAGCCGCGTACAGGTCGAAGGCTGGATCACCAAGGAGAAAGCCAGCGAGTTGTTCGACAGCGCTGGCTTGTCGCTGGCGACCTTAAGCGATCGCGCCGCCAGCAGCCCGGTGAATGTGGCGCTTGAAAAATCCGCCAGCATCGCCTTCGCCAACAAGGCAGAATATGCCGATAGCTACAACGTAGTGGCCACCCTCCCCGGCCAAGGCGCCAGTGATGAGCAGATCCTCTTTACCGCCCACTGGGACCATATCGGCGTGGACAGCAGCAAGCAGGGCGATCAGATCTATAACGGCGCCTTGGACAACGCCTCTGGCACCGCAGGGATCCTGGAGATTGCCCGCCAGTTTGCCACCCAGGCCAAGCAAGGTAAGCCGCTTAAGCGCTCGCTCACCTTCGTCGCCACCACAGGCGAAGAGCAGGGATTGTTAGGTTCGCGCTACTACGCCGCCAACCCTGTCTATCCGCTGGACAAGACAGTAGCCGTCTTCAACCTGGACAGCACCAATATCTATGGCCGTACATCGGATTACACTATCGTAGGCAAAGGCAAGTCACAGCTGGAAACCTATCTGGTCGAGGCGGCCAGCGGCCAGCAGCGCACCGCAGTGAGTGAGACACGTCCTGAATCTGGCGGCTTCTTCCGCTCAGACCACTTCAGCTTCGCCAAGTATGGTGTGCCTGCGGTATTTGCCGGTGGCGGCAACAACCCGGTCGATGATGCCACGGCCAAGTACAAGGCTGAGATGAAAGCGCAGATGAAGGGCTGTTACCACAATGTCTGCGACGAATATCGCGCCGACTGGGATCTCTCCGGCGCCCTGGAAGACCTTGGAGTCTACTATCAGGCCGCTCAACGCCTGGGTAACAACGGCGACTGGCCCGGCTATTATGCCGGCACCGAGTTCCACCAACTGCGCCCGGCAACCACAAACACGACTGCAACCGCCGAGTAACTAAGGTTTTCGGCAACACATGAAGGCTTCCATCGGAAGCCTTTTTGTTTATTTATCCGCCAGTCACGCCGCTTTTTACCAACTCGACTAAAATCCAGCCTGAGATTCAGAATGCACAAATCCCACCTCAGATATGGGAGCAAAAATAGAGATTCCACAATTAAAACCGCAAACAGCAAAACAAAACTCAAAATCGTCGCCACAAAAACCACAAAAACATCATCTAAAACGCATATTTTATGACGTTTTGATAATTTTTAGACTTGGCAGATGAAGAAAATGCTGTCAAAGTGATTGGCAACTGAGATTTATACCGTTTTCTGGAGCTTTCATTATGTGTTCAATATTTGCGATTCTCGACATCCAAACCGATGCCACGCCGCTACGCCAAGTTGCCCTGGAGATGTCCAAGTTGCTGCGTCATCGCGGCCCCGACTGGTCAGGGATCTACGCCAGCGACAAGGCGATCCTCGCCCATGAGCGTCTGGCCATCGTCGATATCGAACATGGCGCCCAGCCACTGTTATCAGAAGATGGAAGCCTGATCCTGGCGGTCAACGGTGAGATCTACAACCACAAGGAACTCAAGGCCGAATTGGGTGACAAGTACAGCTACCAGACCAACTCAGACTGCGAGGTGATCCTCGCCCTGTATCAGGAATATGGCACCGAATTTCTGGACAAGCTCAACGGTATCTTCGCCTTCGTGCTCTACGACAAGCGCAGCGACAGCTACCTGATTGGTCGGGATCACATGGGGATAATCCCCCTCTACACAGGCCATGATGCCGAAGGCAACTTCTATGTCGCCTCGGAGATGAAGGCGCTGATGCCCGTCTGTAAGACGGTCGAGACCTTCAAACCAGGCCACTACCTGACCAAGAGCGGTGAGACCCACTACTACCAGCGCGACTGGCAGTCTTTCGAGGCAGTACAGGACAACGCGGCCAGCGTGGAAGAACTGCGCGAGGCACTAGAAGCCGCGGTCAAGCGTCAGCTGATGTCAGATGTACCCTACGGCGTACTGCTCTCCGGCGGACTGGACTCTTCCGTGGTATCGGCCATCACCCAGACCTTCGCCAAGCGCCGCATCGAAGATGACGGTGCCAGCGATGCCTGGTGGCCGCAGCTACACTCCTTCGCCGTTGGTCTGACCGGCGCGCCGGATCTGGCGGCGGCGCAGAAGGTGGCCGATGCCATAGGCACCATACACCATGAGATCACCTTCAGCTTCCAGGAAGGCCTTGATGCACTTAAGGATGTGATCTATCACCTGGAGACTTACGATGTCACCACCATACGTGCGGCAACCCCCATGTATCTGATGGCCCGTAAGATCAAGGCGATGGGGATCAAGATGGTATTGTCTGGCGAAGGCGCCGACGAACTGTTTGGCGGCTATCTCTATTTCCACAAGGCGCCAAACGCTCAGGCCTTCCACGAGGAGCTGGTGCGTAAACTAGATAAGCTGCACCTGTTCGACTGCCTGCGCGCCAACAAGGCGATGGCGGCCTGGGGGTTAGAGGCGCGCGTGCCCTTCCTCGACAAGGCGTTTATCGACACGGCGATGCGTATCAACCCTGAGGCCAAGATGTCCAAAGATGGTCGTATAGAGAAGCATATCCTGCGTCAGGCCTTCGAGCACAAGTTGCCGCAAGAGGTGGCCTGGCGTCAGAAGGAGCAGTTTAGCGATGGCGTCGGCTACTCCTGGATCGATGGCCTGAAGGAACATGCCGCGGCCCAGGTGGACGATCTGCAACTGGCCAACGCCAAGTTCAGGTTCCCTTACAACACGCCGGAAACCAAGGAAGCCTACTTCTACCGTTGCTTCTTCGAAGAGCACTTCCCGCTGCCATCGGCCGCCGAGACAGTGCCAGGGGGCAAGTCGGTCGCCTGCTCTACCCCCGAGGCGCTGGCCTGGGATGAGAGCCTGCAAGGGATCATCGACCCCTCGGGCCGTGCGGTACAATCGGTGCACGAGAGCGCCTACTAGGCACTGCATTTGATCAAGCATAAAAAAGAGACCACAGGGTCTCTTTTTTTATGCACTTTTTAACGCTCTGTGAATCAGTAATGCTCGAGATGATGCGTAGCGAACTCCTCGACCACTTGCATGAAGCGCCCCTCTTCATAGGCCTGGCCGATAATCGCCTGCATCTCACCCAAAGGGATCGCCATCTGATGTCGTTTACTCACGCCGAAATAGACCAGGCGCTGCTCCTCGTGGGTATAGGGATGCACCTTAAGCTTGTCGTCGAAATCACTGAAACGGGCCCTCAGGCTAGGCAGTACCACCTCAGAAACAATAAGCAGATCGAAGCGCCCCTTGAGTAGCATGTTGGTTGCCGAGATCACATCATTGGTCTGCACCTTATTCAGCCCGGTATCACCATCGAAACGATCGAAATACTCTGTCTCCCGCGACACACCTATAGAAAGCGCGCTGAGATCCTCATAGTCATTCACGTTCGCCAGCGTCTGTTGGCTGATGAAGACGAAGCGACCGTCATTGCGATAGGGCAGAAAATAGCTAAAGGCGGCCCGCTCAGGCTTGGCATATATCCCGGCCAACACATCGACGCTACCCTGCTCTAGCATATGCAGGCAACGGGCGAAGTTGGGGCTGGCAATAAAGGTTAACTGGCGCTGTAACAGGCTGGCAAACAGCTCTAGCGCGGCGATATTCTCGCCTATGGGTGGGTGTTCAGGCTGTAGGATCTGAAACGGCGGATAGTGGTCGACGCAGACCCGCATCACTCGCTCATCTTCGACCTCTCCGGCATAGATGGGCTGCGCGGCGAGCAAGCCCGCCGCTAACATCAAGGCCCTAGTAAGCTGCATTCAAGAATGACTCCTGGGACTCCATCTCCCGTTGACCATACTGCTCCTGAAAAAAAACCGGCTTATCAGCCATTTAATCGTTTAGCCTTTTAAAATAGTGCTCTCGTTCAATATCCAGCACCTCCATGGTGATACTGGATACAGAAGCGCACAATGGCGCGATCAGGCGATCGACACACTGCATCAGGTGCAGTTTCTGCTCGCTGGTGCGCCCCGGCATGATCTTAAAGCTGATATGAATAAAGCTAGCAGCTTTTGCCTCGCCAACACAGTAATGCTCGGCGCTATAGGCGCGAGACTTGATACTGGCAGGCTCAAACAGCTCGCTCTCGATGGCGCCGCGATGCACCAGCTCAACCAGGTTATCGATGACAATCTGCTGCGCCAGCGGCGCGCTATATTCGACAATACAATGAGGCATTCTTACTCAGACCATACCGCAAACTCGTTACCGTTTGGGTCCTTAAAATGAAAACGACGACCGCCAGGAAATGAGAAGATCTCCTGGGTGATCACGGCGCCCGCATCGGCAACCGAGGTTAGACATACCTCTAGCGCCTTGGCATAGAGGACGATCAAGGGTGAGCCAGAGGCGATATCGAATCCTTTATCCGACAGAAAAAATCCACCGGCAATACCGGCATTGGTAAAGCAGCTGTACTCGGGACCATAATCTTCAAACTGCCAGCCGAACACCTTGCCAAAGAAGGTCTTGGTCGCGGCAATATCCTTAACCGGGATCTCGATATAGTTAATGGTCTGGTCTTGATTCATTGCATTTCCTTGCAGGGATATTCGTTATTAGGTTTTGGCCCATAAACGTGAGCCAAGTATCACTTTTCAATCTACCCTCGTTCTAAAAGTAAAGCGAGTGTTAAATCTCCCCAGCCGCCGACATAGCCTAGATTTTAGCCAACAAAAAAGGGAGCCTGGCTCCCTTCTGAATCATTGAGGTTATGAAATACAGCTTTTGAAATACAGCTTATTAGCAGTAAGTCTTGAGAGGTTAGTCCAGCAAGGCCGCCAGCAGACCGATGAGACCGCCGAAGACGCCGCCCCAGACCACCAGCCAACCAAGGTGCTGCTTGATCATCTCCTGCACTATCTCTTTCACCAACTGCGGCGTGAGTTCGGCCAGGCGCTGGTCTACTATGCTCTTCACCTTAGCCCTGAGATCGGCTAACACATCCGGCTGCTCTATCTCATTCTTCAGCAGCTCATAGAAATCATCGCTCTGGGACAGCTCCACCAAGGAGGCCTTCATCTTATTGATAAATGGCTCTTTCAGCGGAGCTATCGCCTCTGTGCCGCCAAACATGGCCAGCATGCCGCCAAATGAAGACTGCTCAACCGTGGTCACCAGGGCATCGAAGGCCGGCGACATATCCACCTTCTCGATAACGGGCTCCAGGTTGATGTGTGCCACGCTGCCACCCTGCTGTGACAGGAACTTATCGATATTTTCGTTGGTGAAAAACTGCTCCATCATGAGATGGGCGATCCCCGCCTTAAACTCCTCGAAGCGGGCCGGCACCACGCCGCTGCCGTAGAGGCCGGGCACCTTCTCGAATAACATGTGGATCGCCAGCCAGTTGGTTACCGCCCCCGACAGGGCAAACAGGCCGATGCTAAACAGGATAGCGTGCTGAAAAAGATAGCCACAGACCACCAACGCGGCGGCCAGTAAATTAGTGATAAGACTCTTATTCACCGATTTATCTCCAAGGATAAGACAAAAAACCGCGCCATCTTACCACAAGCAAAATCCCTGAAGACAGCCTATCAGTTTTGGTTAACCGCCTGCTCGGCAAACAGGGCACGGGTGTCGCATTCATCGACGAAGATAAAGCCATCACCACTGAGGTGCTCGCGGCGCACCGCCATCACATTGGTCTCGTCTGCCAGTTCCCTGGCTTTCTCAACCAGACGGGTGGCGATGCCTTGATGGCGGAAGGCTTCCTCGACATAAAGATCGTCAAAGTACCAGACGGGTTTTAGCAGACGCGAGGAGAAAGAGGGATAGAGCTGAATGAAACCGACAATCGCCTGGTCCAGCTGAGCAATGAAGATCACCGAATCGTTCTCATGCAGACGAGCCTGCAGAAAGTCACCACTGTCTGCCAGTGCGGAGGTTTGTCCCAGGCTCTGACGGTAACGGTCAAACAAAGGCGCCAGCAGGGTCAAGTCATCTTCAATTGCAATTCGTATCAGCATATTCCGTCCTTGAAATCTGTATTGCCCTGGGAATGAGGGGCGACAAATACAGTTACATCCTTATGATTTAGTTGATGTTATCACACTAAAATTAAAATAACAGTCCATTGTGGATACTACATAAGTCTAGGCTAGCCCCTTGGACGTTTACGCAGATCTTTATACTCGAACGACAGGCTGTGGATCCGCTCGATGGGAAAACCGTTAAGAAAGGCGATCTCCCGGCTCTCGTTAACCAGGCCAGGTTCGCCGCAGAGAAACAGGTGCTGTTGACGGTCGAACTGATGACACTTGAGCGCCTCGCTAAACGGGTTGGCGTGGATCACCCGCCGCCCCTTGCTCTCACTCTGCCCCGTGATACAGGCCTGATAATGAAACTGGCGATGTTCCAGCATCATCTTGAGCAATTTAGGGTGCAGATAGAGGTCGTTATCGTCCCGCGCGCCAACATAGAGGAAGATCTCCCCCTGATGGCCCTGGGCCAGCGCCTGCATCAACATGCCGTGGGCCACTCCCAGGCCGCTGCCGAAGGCGACGATGATCAGCTTGGCATCACGATAGGCGGTGCGATAATAGCGACTGCCTAGCGGCCCCTGCACCAACAAGCTCTCGCCTATGCCCGCATGGTGATACAGCCAGTCACTGAACTGGCCATTGTATTTGCGCCGCACATGCAGCTCTAAAAAGGGCTCCCCCGGCAGGCTGGTGGGTGAATAGCTACGGGTCAGGCCGTCGAAGCGACGTAAATTGATATACTGCCCCGGATGGTGCGCCAAAGGCTCATCGAGTGCCAAGCGAACACGCACCACGGCCTCATTGATAAACTGCTTCTCCTGGATTTTGGCGCCGATAAAGAGGTCCTGGGGCAAAATAGACTTGAGGCGCAGGGCGGGCGTGGGCTTACACTGACAGGAGCAGAGATAGTGACGCTGCTTGAGCCCCAAGGTCAGGCCGCGCTGGGCGCCAATCGCCATCTCGCCATCGACATGTTGTAGCAGACAGGTTTTGCACACCCCCTTCTTACAGGAGTAATTGACCCGCTGACCATGGCGTATCAGGGTGTCCAATACCGACTCACCGGCCTTGGCCTCAAATGCCTGACCGTCGAGGTAAAATGTTGTCATATATGTCGATTTATCTCGTAAAAATTTAAATAAATTTAATCTTTAGCCGTTCATTATCGATATTAAACCTACTAAAATTATAGCGACTGGTTCACAAACGTGCGGATTGGACTCGCCGTCCCCCCTTCCTTGAATCTTTTCAGTTCGTCTACAACGTCATTAAGGTCATTATGTCTTCCGTCCCATCATTTTTCGCTAAACTCGGACAAAAATACAAACAGCTGCCCAAATATCAAAGATATATTGGTATCTCAATTACCCTGTATTTAACATGGACCCTGTTACTGGGTCTACTGCTTCCTTATCTGCTGACCCAGCAAATCCCTAAGCAGCTGTCGAACCAGATCCAAAGACCCGTCTCCCTCACCCAGGTGAAGATCAACCCCTTTACCCTAGAGGTCGAGCTCACAGACTTTGCCATCAAGGAAAAAGACGACCAGCCCTTTGTCGGCTTTAAACGCCTCGGCCTGAATATCCAATTTTGGGACTCCCTGCTTCAGCAAGGGCTGAGTCTCACCGACATCACACTGAAAAATCCCCACGCCGAGGTAAAACGCTTAGAAAGCGACGAGGCGCTAAGATTTAACTTCTCCGACATCCTGGAGACCCTGGCAAAAAACAGCGAGGCGCAACCAGAGCCGGAACCTGAGCCAGAGGGCGCTAAGACTATTCCCCACTTTATCCTCAAGAATCTGGCGATCGTCGATGCCAATCTGCATCTGCTCGATGAGATCACTCAAGGGGAAGTCAGCTATCCCAAGGTTAACCTCAAGGTTGCCAGCTTCGACTCCCATAACCCCATAGTTGCCACTAAGATGAGCAGCGATGCCGCAAAGCCGCAGCCTCTTGAGGGCCAGAGCCTTGATGCCAAAAATGACGCGGCGCAGAAGGCCAACCGCTACCACATAGAGTTTCATAGCGATCGCGGCGGCAAAATCGCCCTCAAGGGCCAGGTACAGCTCACCCCCTTCGAGCTTGTCGGCGATGTCCGCCTGAGCCATATCGATCTGCCGCAGCTGTGGGCCTTTGTCGATAAGGCCTTCCATGTGTCACTGGACAAGGGCTATGTGGATTTCGCCACCGAGTACCGCGTCGCCATGGATGACGACCAGCTTGAGGCCAGCACCAGCGCCGGCGAGCTGAGTTTCAGTGACCTACTGATCACCCATGAGCAGCGAGAGCTTATCTCCCTGGGACGTTTTGCCCTCTCGGGCATCTCAGCGGATCTTGGCCAGCAGCAGATCGATGTGACCGCCCTGACCTCGAGCGACCTCCTGGTTAACGCACTCCTAGATGATAAAGGGGTAGATCTCGCCGCCCTGCTGGCGCCAATAGGTAATGGTGATAAGGCGAAATCGACTGAGACGCCTAAAGCGACTGACATTAGTACAGAAAACGAGCAGGCTACAGACGCTCAAGATGCCAATCTACAAGACGGCAATGTACAAGTCGCCGAAGCCGATACCAGCAAGCAGGTGGCTAATACTGACAAGAAGACAGACAGTCAGGCACCGAGCTGGCACGCCAAGCTTGAAAAGATCAACCTGAGCAACTATCAGCTAAACCTTACCGAGCAGCTGTTTAAAGAGCAGAACCTCTGGCAGATAGGCCAGCTGCAACTCACCACAGGCGCGGTAGATGAGAGCCTGAGTCAGCCCATCGACTATCAGCTGGCATTAGCCATCAACCAAAGTGCCAAGGTGCAGAGTCAGGGGCAGATCGACGCCCTGGCCAAGCAGGTCAGCGCCGAGCTCTCACTCGAGGGGCTTAGCCTTTACTGGTTCCAGAACTACATTGCGCCTATTGTGAACATCAAGATTGACGATGGCCGCCTGGCCACATCGGGACAACTGCTTGCCGATGCCAACGGAAAACTAAATTATCAGGGCACACTTCAGGTTGACGATCTTCAGGTCAAAGACATTAAAGCCAACAAGACACTGGTGAAGTGGCAAAAACTGGATCTCAACCAGCTCGACTTCGATAAAGAGGCCAATAAACTGGCAATCGATCAAGTCACGTTAAACAAGCCATACGGACGCATTCTGATCAACGAAGATCGCACCACTAATTTCCAGGATCTACTTGTCGCTGCGGACGATAATGCTTCGGCGGATGATTCGGCGGCCGATGCCGACCCATCAGGCGCCGCTAAGCCTGCCACCCGGAAAAATGACAAACAGGAAAAACAAGCTGCAGAGAAAAAGGCCACAGCGCAAACCGCCGATGCAGCCAAGCCGATGGCCCTTAGCATCAACAAGATGGTGTTTAAAGATGGCTCGACCTTCTTTGCCGATAACTCTCTCACCCCTAACTTTGCCGCCAGCATAGAGCAGCTCGAAGGCAATATCGCCAACCTCTCATCAAGTAGCGACAAGGCCGCCAAGGTCGATATCAAGGGCAAGATAGACAGATACGCCCCGGTCGTCCTCAAGGGTGAGATCAACCCCCTGCTAGAGCAGCCTTACCTGGATCTCGACCTTAGCTTCAAGCATGTGGAGCTGACCTCGGTTAACCCTTATTCGGGCACCTACGCGGGTTACTACATAGACAAAGGCTTGATGTCGCTGGACCTTAAATATCAACTGGAGAACAATCAGTTGGTGGGCGACAACCATCTGGTGGTCGATCAGCTGCAGCTGGGTAAGAAGAGTAACTCCAGCCTGGCGACCTCCCTGCCTGTCACCCTGGCCATCGCCCTGTTACAAGACAGACACGGGGTGATCGACCTAGGCCTGCAGGTCTCTGGCGATCTCAACGAGCCAAGCTTTAGCTTCGGCAGCATCATCGCTACCGCCTTTACCAATGTGATCACTAAAGCGGTGACCGCGCCCTTCAACCTGTTAGCCGGCCTCTTGGGCTCAGACGATAAGCTGGATAAGGTGGCCTTTACCCCAGGTCTGGCAACGCTGCCAGAGGAGAGCCAGTCACTACTGAGCAAGCTGGCCAAGGGCTTAGCCGACAGGCCTAAACTCACCGTCAGCGCCAAGGGCGCGGTGGATCCGGTGAGCGACAGTCAGGCCCTTATGACGGCCAAGTTACACCAGGCGCTGATTGCCCAGGCGCAGCTTGATGATGCCAAGTTCACCGAGGCGCAGATGCCGGCTGAACTCACCGCCAGCACCTTCCCGACCACGGGACTACTCTCCGATGCGCTTAAAGCTCTCTATGAGAAGACACTGCAAAAAGATCCCGGCGAAGTGCTCAAGGAGATCAAACAGCAGCAGGCCCAGCAGGACAATAGTGCCGGGAATAAGAGTACCGAGAAGCTGAGCGACGAGGAGCTGCAGACCCGCTGGCATATCGCCCTGTACAACTATCTGGTCTCGGCCCAGCAGCTCGACGATAACGCCCTGGGTCAGCTGGCTCAGAGCCGGGCCCTGGCCGTGAAACAATACCTGATTGAAGAGGCCAAGATTGAACCTGGCCGGGTATTCGTGCTCGACAGTCAGGCCGCGCTCGACACCAGCGCCTCACAGGCCCTGCTGACCCTAAGCGCCGAATAACAGAGGCGTTAACCTCATCAGGCGGCCAGGCTCCAGTTTATGGACAGCTTGGCCGTTTTTTATTTGCCGCTACAGGCCATAGTGTCTTCACAACATACTTGGCGCCAAACAGGGCGAAATGCAGCTCACCAGCGCTCAGTTTGCACCGAGGCTTTGATCTCCATCACGCTTGCGTTAGAATCCGCCCCATCAAAATTATCTAGGAGTCGTTAATGTTTATTGTTCGCTGGGTATTAGGCCGCATTATCCTGTTTTTGAATTTTGTTTTTACCCCTAAGAAGCGTCAGCGTCCGCTGGCCGAGCAGGCAAAGGTCGACGAGCAGACACAAGGGCTCCAGCTTTATCAATACGCCGCCTGCCCCTTCTGCGTGAAGGTACGCCGCGCCATTCGTCGCCAAGGGCTAAATATCGTCACTGTCGACGCCAAACAAGCCGAGCATCAACAGATGCTGGTAGAACAGGGTGGACTGGCCAAGGTGCCTTGCCTGCGTATCGACGAGGCGGGAGAGACTCAGTGGATGTATGAATCCTCAGATATCATAGATTATCTCAACAAGCGTTTCGCCTAAGGTTTAACCTAGGCACCTTAGCTATCGCCTAAGCGCAATGGGCACCCTAGGGTGCCCTTTTTATTGCCTGGATCAAGCCGCTAGAGATGGGGCATCATCCCCTTGAGCACTATGTCATGATAGGTCACCACACCTAAGATCTTACCCGCCTCGATCACCGGGGCCTTGTTGATGCCGAAGCGTTCGAACAGCCTGGCGGTATAGCGAATATCCATGTCGGCATGCACAGACAGCACTGGCTTTATCATGATCTCATAGACATTGACCCGCTCCGGCGACTTGTCTTTCGCCAGCACCTTTCGGGCGATATCGCTCATCAGCACCATGCCATATTCGTCGTGTTCATGACGCTTGTTCACCAGCAACATGCTGACATCGTTACCCACAGCCAACTTGATCGCCTCGGCCACGGTATGCAGACCATCGACCATCACATAGCTGTCTTTCATGACGTCGCTGTTCTTAATTAGCCTGCTTGGTTTCATAGTTGATCCTCAATCTCTTTGCTGAGTTTTTCCACCTGATGGGCGACGCCCACGGCGTCCTCCACATCTATCTGTATGGCAATCCCCTGCCCCGGGTTAGTGTCAAACTCCCCTACCCGGCAAATGGTTTCCAAGATGCTGCGGCTCATGTGCTCCTCCACCAACCAGAGGATCACGTCGCGCTGTATATCCAGGCCCAGGCCCATGAAGGTCTTCTTCTTCTCCAGCCCTTCGCCGCGGGCATGGTTGATGACTGTCGCTCCCGTGGCGCCCGCCTCTCTCGCCGCATCGAGCACGGTATCGGTACAGGTTTCATCGACGAAGGCGACGATAAGTTTAAAGCGCATGGTCTCGCTCCTTAGCGGATTTTCGCTGACTTAAGAATTCGACTAACTGGGCATAGCCCATTACTGTGATCATAGGAAATAGGCTGGCAAAGGCAATCAAACCAAAGCCATCGATAAGCGGGTCTCGCCCCGCCACATTGGTCGCCAACCCCAACCCCAGCGCCGCCACCAGCGGCACGGTAACGGTGGAGGTGGTCACCCCGCCCGAGTCATAGGCCAGTGGCACTATCATCTTAGGTGCATAATAGGTCTGGATCACGACCAGCACATAGCCGGCCATGATGTAGTAATGAATAGGGTCGCCCACCACGATACGAAAACAGCCCAGTGCAATCCCCATGGCGACCCCGATCGCCACAGAGATCCTCAGCCCCTGAATGCCGATGGCGCCGCCCGAGACCTCGTTGGCCTTGATCGCCACGGCAATCAATGAAGGCTCGGCGATCGTGGTGCTAAAACCAATAGCCGCGGCAAACAGGTAGACCCAAAGATAATCCTGCCAGATAAAGGGCGAGTCGCCGCCTTCTGGATGAAGAAAATCGGGCGAGGTCAGCTGACTGGCCATGCTCTGGCCGATGGGAAACAGCGCCAGCTCCAGCCCCACCAGGAACAGGCTAAGGCCGATGATCACATAGACAAACCCCAACAGCACCCGGCGCCAATTGGCTATGGCACGTTTAAGTACCCCGAGCTGAAAGCCAAACAAGATGGCGGCGATGGGCACCACATCACGCATGGTCAATAAGAGGGTGTCTAGCATCTCACTCAGGTAAGTCATCACAATACCCACATGCCGTAGAGTAATACGAAGATCATCGGGGTTAGGCTGGCAAAGGCGATCAACCCAAAGCCATCCAACATGGGGTTACGTCCCTTGATCACGCTGGCCAAACCCACCCCCAAGGCGGTCACCAAGGGCACGGTAATGGTGGAGGTGGTCACGCCGCCTGAGTCATAGGCGATCCCTATGATGTTTTCCGGCGCAAAAGCCGTCAGCACCATGACACAAAGATAACCGCCGATGATCAGATAATGAATGGGCCAGCCCTTGAGGATACGGATCACCCCGAGCAAAATCGCCAGCCCCACAGAGATGGCCACCGTAAGCCTGAGCCCCATGGCATAGCTATCCATGGCATCCTGGCTTGCTGCAATGGCCCCTGAATTTGCCGCGACCTCGGCCGCCTCGTTGGCCACCGCCGTCAGCGCGGGCTCCGCTAAAGTAGTGCCAAAACCCAGGGAGAAGGAGAAGACCACCAACCAGAAGACGCTGCCCTTACGCGCCAGCGCCTGGGCCAGAGACTCACCTATGGGAAACAGGCCCATCTCGAGTCCGAAAACGAAGAAGGTCAAACCGAAGACGATAAACACCAGCCCGAGCAGGATCTCGGCCAGATTAGCCGGGGCCTGATGCAGCACGAAGATCTCGAAGAAGGCGACCACACAGATGATGGGTACCAGATCTCGAAAACTGCCGAGTAATGAACGAAACAGGCTGATCAAGGCCGACATGCAGACTCCTTAGCACTGGGGAGCTCCTAACACATTTCCCCTTACCTTGAGTGTGCCAAGACGCTAACAAATAACAACAATTTTCTCACATCCCGCCCCATTTACGTGAGCCAGTTCAAGTTACCGAGCCAGAGTCAATTTAGGTAAAGTCAGGTCACCTGGGGTGATCTCCCCCGGCGATTGGGTTATGCTGACCCTGCAACGAATGTTAACCTCGACGAAAAATAAAGATAACAACAAGATGCCGATACGCTCCCCACTGCTTAACACCACACTGCTGCTCACAGTAATCCTTGGCCTTGGCGGCTGCGCCAGCAAACGCGACGTCGATGATTTTAAGGTGCGCGTTGAAGATACCTTCCATACCTCGATCAAGGGCAACGGCATCAAGCTGTTTACCTACAGGGTGAAGTACGCCGATCTACCGACGCTTGAGCAGCCCCACATGCAGCGGGTACGCCAGATAGAGAAGATGAAACGCTCGGGCAGCAAGAAACGCTCTGTCTATGAGCCAGATCTGACCCGCTGGACACAGCAGATAGAGTTAGGCCTTGAGAAGACCATCGCCATGACAGGCTACTGCCGCGAAGGCTATCTGGAGCTGAGCCGCATCATAGAGGAAGGACGCGGCGAGATCCGCGGCGAGTGTAACGACGGCGCCACCGACGCCGACATCAGCAAGTTTGCCAACAAATAAGCGCCGAGTTACCTCTCAGCGCTGAAAGCGTCCATGGGCCAGGAAATATGCCGTCTGGGCGATGACGCTAGGGTTATTCATCATGAAGGGATGGGTGACCGCCAGGCTGATATGATCCCGCATCCCCTCCAGGTGGGTGCGGGCCACAGAGACCTTACCATCGTTAGGCCCTGGCAATAGGGTCGAGAGCAGCAGGTTCACGCTGCGACTGCCGGCAATCACTCCCACTTCAAAGTGCGCTTTGCCCAGGCGATTGGGCACGCTCCCTTCATCCGTGCCCAGCTGCAGACCCGCCGGGCCGTTTATCCACTTAAATCCGGGAAAAGCCTTGAGGCTATCCACCACCTCGCTGCCGCGATTGGGCGGCCCAAGCATGACCACGCGCCCAAGTGTAGGCAAGGTATGCTGGCTCAGATACTGACGCACCAGTATGCCGCCCATGGAATGGGTCACGAAGTGCACTCTCTCGCCCCGACACTGTGACAGCGCCTTGTCGATATGCTCGCCGGCGAGGGTCTCGATATCAAACTGAGTCGAAGGGTACCCCAGATTCACGCACTGATAGCCCCTAGCCGACAGGGCATGTTCCATCTTCTCCATCGAGCCTCGAGTACGCGCCAAACCATGGAGTAAGATCACTGACTCATTGTGGGGGGACGTCACTGGCTGGCTCCTTGTTATTCCGACTTGTCCTTGTTATTCCGACTTGTCCTTGTCATTCCGGTTTTTCCCTGTTCATCCTGGGTCAAACAAACTAGAGCAGGCGATACTCGATAAGATAGAGGGTATCAATCTCACCATATATCTCGGCGATCACCGCCTTTAACTGCTCAAGCGTCATATTCTCCTGCGCGGCGTGCCGGGAGTTTAATGCCTCGAAGCAAAGTGTTTCGACCCGCACAACCTGAATATCGCAGAAGTGTCGCCCGGCTTCAAAGGTGGATACCGACAAGCGATCACCGACACGAAAGTGCGACTCGCTCTCATCCCTGAGGGTGATGGTTTTCGCTCCGCTGAGGATATCGGCTTCGAATCGCTCGAAGAAGGTGATCTTGCCATCATAGGTTAACGGGGTCATATTTCCTCTATCTGCTATTTTTGCCTATAGCCGCTTGGCACAGATTAGGTTAAAATCCGCCCCCGGTTTAAGCTAACTAGGTTTAAGCCCTTATTTTATCTGAATCAAAGACCCTGGTGGAAGTATGAACAAGAAACAAAAGATGCTGAAGAAGACGGCAAAGCGCGCCAAGGCCCGTCACAACAAACATACGCCGCCGACCGTAAAGAAATATATCTCTAAGGGCGATCGCGCCAAGATGCTGGCTCAGGAGCAGGCCGAGATGGCTGCCAAGGCTAATGCCGCCGAGAAGGCCGCTAAGGTCGAGGGCGAGCAGGAAGTCGCTGTTGAGACTGTTGAAACAGCTGAGCAGAAAGAAGCTTCACAAGCCGCAGAGGCAAAAGCTTCTGAATAACAGGCCTCAGAGTAATAAGGCTCAGAGTAACAAAGCTCAGAGCAACAAGGCTCTCGGCTATTGAACTAGGATTAAGCCCAACCCTTAGTCCTTCCCCCAAGCGGCGCCATCACGGGCGCCGTTTTTGTACCTCTCACTTTCAGCGTCGTTCTCATCAATTCTTATTGTAAAACCAAGCGCGGCTAGTCGCGACCCGGGCCAGTGACCAGCTCACTCACTCTATTGCTCTCCTCGCAATCTTGCTCTTCGCTGAGCTGCGCCATCTGAGCGCAGGAAGACGAGAGTGGATTGGGGCTGCTGGGGCTAAGCTCCTCGTCCAGCACCTCCTGACTGACCACAGGTACGGCGCTCGCCTGCACCTTATCTACCAATCGATAAGCGGTTAACACTCCGAGTACGCCGAAGAGGATCGCCCCCAGCACCTGGCCAATCAACACACCTTCGACGCCCCCGAGTTGGCCGCCATAATAGACGAAGGGAATGGTGCCTAGGGTCGCCTTACCCACGTTAAACAGGGTCGAATACTTGGCCTTGCCCAAGTTGTTAAAGGAGGCGTTCGCCACAAACAGGGCGCCGGAGAAGACGAAGAAGACGGCGATGTAGCGGCAGAAGAAGCGGATCAGCTCGGCGCTCTCCCCCTGCATGGCAAACAGGGCCACTATCTGCTCCTGCAGCAGCATCAGCAGCAGGGACACTGTCACCACATACAGGGCGCAGAATTGCAGCGCCTTGGTGAGACTTTGACGCACGCGTGCGAACTCCCGCGCGCCGAAGTTCTGCCCGACTATGGGGCCTATGGCGCCGCTCAGCGCGAAGATCATGCCAAAGGCCACGGGCGTCAACCTACCCAGCACGGCCCAGGCGGCCACATAGCTGTCACCAAACTCGGCGATGGCGCGGGTCACTACGGCGTTGCCTATGGGGGTGGCGATGTTGGTCATCATCGCGGGGCCCGCGATGGCAAAAATCGGCTTGATATCTTCCTTGAAGGCGGTCAAATCGAAACGGCCAAACAGCTTATGCTTGACCACCACGCCCCTTGCGGCCACCAACAGCACGGCGAGACGCGCCAGCACAGAGGCGAGCGCCGCCCCTTCGATACCCATGGCCAGCAGGAAGATGAAGATAGGGTCAAACACCAAATTAACCCCGCCCCCCGTGAGGGTCGACACCATGGAGAGTTTGGCATCGCCTACCGCCCTGAGCGCAGCTCCAAGGGCCATCGCCAGACAGATAATGGGCATGGAGGGCACCAGAATATAGAGGTAACCGGCGGCCAGCTCACCTGTGCGGCCCGTGGCGCCCACCAGGGTAAGTAGCTCCGGGATAAAACAGGTGACTATGATGGCGACAACAGAGGCCACCAGCACTGTCACCACGGCACTGTTAAGCAGCAAGCGCTTGGCCAGCTCAAACTCTTTGGCCCCCACGGCGCGAGACACCAGGGCGCCGAGGGCGATAGAGAGGCCGATACCGATAGAGGTAGTAAAGAAGGAGATGGTGCCCGCATAGCCCACGGCCGCGGCCAACTCCTGCTCCCCCAGCAGACTGAGGAAGAAGATGTCGATCAGATCCACCACAAACAACGCCGAGATGCCGATGGCGGCGGTGGAGCTCATCACCAGTATGTGGCGCATGATGGAGCCCTGGACAAACTTAGCCGTGGTCATAACGCTCCCTCATGGTCAATCACGCATACTGCCGAATAGATTGTAAACATAAGGCTCCCTAGAGGTCGGTTTCCAGCTCGTTGCCGCATTTGTCACAGTAGAGCGCCGAGACTTCGTGACCCATCTTGAGACAGTTGCTGCAGCGGCGCAGATCTTTCTTGCGCACCATCTCCTGGGAGATCTCCGAGGTCAGGATGCCGGTCGGAATGGCGATGATGGAGTAACCGATCAGCATGGTCAGCGCGGCGATCCCCTGCCCTAATGTAGTCTGCGGGGTGATATCGCCATAACCTACTGTGGTGATGGTCACGATTGTCCAGTAGATAGATTTCGGCATGGAGGTGAAACCATGCTCGGGCCCTTCCACCACATACATGATGGCGCTGAGCACCATGACGATCAGGCTGACGGAGAAGAAGAACAGAAATACCTTACGGCTCGACTGCATCATGGCCCGCAGCAGTATGTTGCCCTCGCTGAGATAACGCAGCAACTTGAGCACCCTGAAGATACGGAACAGTCGCAGTACACGGATCACCAGCGTGAAGTTGGCGCCGGGGAAGATGAGCGCCAGGTAACTGGGCAGAATGGAAAGCAGGTCCACCACACCATAGAAGCTGCGGGCATATTGCACCGGATGGGCCGAGCAGTAGAGCCTAAGCAGATACTCCAGGGTAAATATGCCGGTAAAGCCCCACTCGGCGATGCGGATCCAGTCGCCGTAGCGGTTATGCACGCTGTCTATGGTGTCGACAAATACCAGGGCGACACTCAACACGATACAGACAATCAGGCTCAGGTCGAAATAGCGACCAGCCGGCGTGTCTGTGCCGAAGATAATCTCTCTGAGTTTCTGTTTACGTGCCTCTTGCGGGGTCTCATCCATCTAAATCAACAATCCTTATCGCTTGCTATATCTTTTGCCATCTCTCATACCATAAAAACGTGCCAACCCCATGCGCTTTGATGCAACATTGAATTAACCGATCCAGCTTAATCTAAAATAAGGTATGATGAACACCCAAGTAGTGGCTTTATTTTACCGAACCAAGACGATGCAGACATTTTTTAAACAACTCCTGCTGCTCTGCCTGCTCGCCCCGTTAGGGGTTACCTGGGCGCAATCGAGTGGCCTCAGCTCGCCCCACAGCGCCAGTAAGAGCCAGATTGGCAAGGTGGATCTCGTGGTGGTTAATAAGTCTGAAGCCAGCATGTTGTTGATGCGTCAAGGTAAAGTGTTGAGACGCTACAAGATTGCCCTGGGGGATCGCCCGGTCGGCCACAAGCTGCAAGAGGGAGATCAACGCACCCCAGAGGGGCGCTACATCCTGGATTATAAGAAGGCCGACAGCGCCTACTACCGCGCTATCCATATCTCCTACCCCAACGATGAAGATAAACTCAGGGCCGCCGCACTGGGGATCAATCCCGGCGGACAGATCATGATCCATGGCCAGAATCCTAACTCCTCGCTCACCCCGGATGAAGCCCAGCGCCTCAACTGGACCGACGGCTGCATCGCCATCAAGAACGAAGAGATAGACGAGCTGTGGCGCGCCGTCGATACTGGCACCCCCATAGAGATCTGGCCATAAGACCAGTGCCGCGAGCACGGCACTAATACCCAATTTTGAGTCCACACAAGACAATTAAGATGACTGAATCTCAAGTTTCCGATGAGCTGACTTTTGACGCGCTCAAGCTGCAGTGGCCTACCTTTAGCCAAGCGATTTTAGATTTCATGAAAGAGCTAGGGCTGGATGGCTTAGGTCTCGAGTGCGACCATGCCGCCCTCAGGGTCAACACCAACCAAGGCGCCGACAGTCTAAGAGAGGCCTTCTGCCGTCAGGGTGAGATCATCTCAGATAATATGATCAACGGCCGCCCCATTCTCATCATCGCCCTCGACGCTCCCTTGGGGCTGGGTGAGCTGACGATAGAATGTATCGAGCTGCCCTACCCCGGCGATAAACGCTATCCGGTCGAGGGCTGGGAACATATCGAGTTGGTGCTGCCAGGCGGTGCGACCACCACAGAGACACTGAGTGAGCAGCTACTTGGGCGGGTACCGACACTGACCAAAGTGCTGGCTCAGGAAACGGATGTTAAGGTGAAGATGAGTTCGCCTCAAGGGGAACATGAGCGCCTGGCTAACCCCACCATCGCCTTCAAGCGGGGCAACCTCTGCATCAAGGTCCATCCCCACGGCATAAAGGCGGTTATCGCCTCAGAAGCCAAGTAGCCTGACCGCTGTCAGGCTACAGCCAAGCAACTGTTTTTTTATAAATGAACAGTCACTTGGTTTCTGCTTCAAAGCAAAGCCCCAATCTAAGCGGGCTTGATATTCTGATTCACCCTAAACAGATTGTTCGGATCGTACAGCTTCTTCAGCTGACGTAATCGTCCATAGGTTTCCCCATACGCCGACTCGGTACGATCGGATTCATCATCGGTCAGGAAGTTGATGTAGGCGCCACCGCTGGCAAAAGGCTTGGTCTTATCGAAAAACTCCCGCGCCCAGGCGATACAGCGTTTATCATCGTCGGCAGACTCCCAGCGCACATGCACGTTCAATACGTACTGAGCATCCCGAGCCGAATAAGCCATGGCATCGGCGGCCGGCAGACAGGTGGCGCAACCGATTGAGGCGATAAAGATCTCACACTGCTCAGTGGGCAGGGTACCGGCATATTCGATGGCAGTATCGATAGCCGCTTCACTAAGCTGGGTAAAATTATGGGACTTCCAATAGTTACGCGAACCGGGCGTCAACAAAGGATCGAAGGCCTGCTGCCAGGCTGCAAAGGGTTGTACGCCCACATGCTCACCCACAGGCGTGCCAAATTGACGAAGCGGCGCGATCAGTTTCTCACCTTCGGCGGGATCGCCGGCATAACAAATAGCCAGTACTATCACCTCTTTGCCATGAACCGACTCAGGGAGAAATGGCAATGGCGGCGCCTTACGAGCCACCATCCAGACACTCAGTTCCTCGGGCGCATTAGCGGTAAAGTTAACAAACTGGCTGATAACAGATTTTGCCTGCTCGAAGGGGAAAACGATGAGGCCGCTGAGGACGTCGGGCCCGAGGGGATGCAGCTTAAACTCAAATTGAGTGACTATACCGAAGTTACCACCGCCGCCGCGCAGTCCCCAGAAGAGCTCTGGTTCGCTGGCCTGACTGGCAACGAGCTGTTTGCCTTCGGCGGTCACGACATTGGCCGACACCAGGTTATCGATTGTCATGCCCAATTTGCGGCTTAACCAGCCAAAGCCACCACCTAATGTTAATCCTGCGATCCCTGTGGTGGAGTTGATCCCCACGGGTACCGCCAGGCCATGTTTCTGGGTAGCCGCGTCCACATCCGCCAGGGTACAACCCGGCTCAACCAACGCCAGTTGTTTGTCGGGGTCGACCTTGACCTGTTTCATCAAGGACAGATCGATCAGCAGGCCATCGTCACAAAGCGCCTTACCCGCGATATTGTGGCCACCACCGCGAACCGAGATGAGTAAATCATGTTCCCGGCCAAAGTTGACGGCCTTGACCACATCCTCCGCCGAGGTGCAACGGGCGATCATCCCCGGTTTTCGATCTATCATGGCATTCCAGATCTGTCGCACTTCGTCATAGTTGCTGTCTTCGGGCAAAATAACATCGCCACCAAATCCAGCCTTAAAACTGTCCACCTGAGATTGTTGTAAACCTTTCATATAAGCTGCCTCTTAAGCGTTACATCGCCGCGCAAACAATGTATGTGCCAATAAGTGCTATGCTCATTCCCTCAAGTGTAACGTCAATAATGCTTGGTTCTAGTTGGAGTAATGGAATTCATTCACGGATATAAATACGGCGTATCAAAAGAGCATCAGTCTTTATGTTAGTAGAAACCATGAGGTTTGGATAACCAGACGCATGCTCAAACGCGATTTTAAATGACGACTGCAAACGGGTTGGCGATTTAACCCTAAATTTTCTCGATGTAGAGGATAACTTCTCCTACCTTGATGCCAAACTTGCTCATCTCTGTCTTGTTGAACAGGCGCTTATCATCGAGCAGAAACATCCAATCATCTAAGGTCACCTGATAGATCTCGCCATCTACCGGGATCTCGAGTTCATACTGCCAGAACAGCGCCGCCCCTCGGGTTTGCCCAAGGGCTGTGCCCACCACATCTTGGGCGCTGCCTTGGTAGGAATTATCATCGAGCTTGGTGAGCTGCCAGGTGCGCTCGCTCTTCTCGCCGTCATCGAACACAAACCACTCCTGGATCTCGCCCCTATCGCCCAGCCAGTTAGCCAACATATCCACCTCGAAGCGCCTTATCAGGGTACCGGAGCGATCCAGCACTATGCCGTAGGCCTTTAGCTTACCGTCAAAAAAGCTGTCCAGATGCAGCTCAGGGGTGGTGTCGCTATAGTCCTCAAGTGAGGCGCTGCCACAGGCACTAAGCAGCAAGATAAAAAAGGAGGTCACAAATGCTAAAACGATATTTTTCATTGTCTTAATCCCAATAGGCCCTGTCTTAACTCAGGCTCTGAGGTGCGCTCAGATAACCAGATGGCCAGAAAAGCCTCGCCGAAGGTGCGATCCTGGATCTGCCCAAGCGGCTTGTCACCGAAGTAGAAATAGCTGTCGCCCTGACTGTTCACCCATAGGGTCAGGCTGTCACCCTCGCGCACGTCGGGCCAGAGCCCCTGGATTTGCCGCTGCCAAGAGGTTATCTGCTCGTCTGAGTACCCCAGGTGACGCCACTGCTCTACCGTGGCCTCGATAAGCAGATCGCTTTCGATATCTCGGTAGTAATTTATCTTCAGCGCCTTATCGGCACTCGCCTCATAGTCAGGCTGAGCGCTATACAGCTCTGCTCGATACAAGGTCCAAAACAGATACTGCATCTCGGCGCTACCTATCTTATGTAGCCTGTCGAGATCCGCGGCCTGAGCACTCAGGCTTAAGAGTAATAGCAATAGAACTTTGCCCATGACTCACCTCGCTTTCTTACCTAATAGCTTCTGACCTAATAAGCTTCTTACCTAATGAGCTTGTTACCGAATGAGCTTGCTAGCTTGCGGCGCTGAGACCTTCCCCTGTCCCCAAACCAGCAAGGGCAAGAGCACTGCCCAGACTGGCGCCGCGATCAACCAAAAACTGATAGCCGAGACTTGGGTCGTTAAGGCGCCCAGGCTCACGCCGGCCCAATAGCTGCCCGCCCCACCAAGGGCGCCGATGAGCATCAGCCAGGGCAGACTGAGCCCGGATAGCAGACGTAAGCTGTGATTGAGGCTCATCAGGAAGATCACCCACAGCAGGGCTAGCCAGAGGGGAAATGCAGACTCGACACCGCGAAAGGTGCCGAGGGCGATGAGCGCTCCATCCACAAGCAGCCCAAGCGGTAAAAGCGCCATCAGCCTAAGATCCGCCTTCACACAGGGGGACAGCAGACAGTGCAGCACGATCAGCCCAGAGATGATGTAGCTGGCCGAGTTTGTTAACCAGGCCGCCGACCACCAGGCCAGCTGAAACAGGCCAAGATTAATAAGCCAGAACGCTTTCATCCTGAGCACCAAAATACCTGGGCTTACGGGCGACCAGATGATGGGTGGCGATCAGTCGCTCCTTAAATGCCCCTTCGCAGTAGCAGAAGTAAAACAGCCAGAGACGCTTAAATTGCTCGTCATAGCCAAGCGCCTCCAGTTCCGGCCAGGCCTGGTCGAACGCCTGACGCCAGTCGTACAAGGTTCTGGCATAGTGCAGGCCGATATCCTCCAGATCGCAGATCACCATGTCGGTTCGCTTGGCCAGCTGCTCACTCATCACGGCCACAGACGGCAGACAGCCACCGGGGAAGATATATTTCTGAATGAAGTCGACGCCTTTACGGTATTTTTCGTAGCGGCCATCACTGATGGTGATCGCCTGCAGCAGCATCTTGCCATCATCCTTCAGCAAGCCCGAGCAGGTCTCAAAAAATGTCCCCAGATACTCGTGGCCCACCGCCTCAATCATCTCTATCGACACCAGCTTGTCATACTGGCCTGTCAGGCGGCGATAGTCCTGCTTGAGCAGGGTTATCTGGTCGCTAAGGCCCGCCTGCTCAATCCGCGTCTTGGCATATTGATACTGGGCATCGGATATGGTGGTCGTGGTGACGCGGCAGCCATAGTGCTGCGCCATATAGATGGCCAGCGCCCCCCAGCCTGTGCCTATTTCCAGCACATGCTCGCCGGGTTTTAGCTCAAGCTTTTCGCAGATGGTTTGCAGCTTATGCTGCTGGGCCTTAGCGAGCGTCTGAGCACTGTCGCCGTAAAGCGCGCAGGAGTAGAGCATAGAGTCATCGAGGAAGCGCTCGTAGAGCTCGTTACCAATATCGTAGTGGGCCAGGATGTTGCGCTTGGCGCCCTGCTCAGTATTGCGCTGACTCAGCCTTAGCAGCAGATGCTTGATGCGGGTCAGCCAGGCCATCTTCTGCTCCAGCGCATCCAGCCGGGTTTGATTGCGGGCCATCACCTGAATCAGGCGGGTGAGATCCGGGCTGGTCCACTTGCCATCGAGAAAGGCCTCGGCGGCGCCTATGCTGCCCCCCTGGATAAGGTCGCGATAGAAGCTGGGATCCAACACATTTATCTGAGCTCTGAGGCTTGCACTGCGCTCACCAAACTGCTGCTGTGTATCACCTTCGATGAGGGTGATAAAGCCGCCTTTGAGCTGGCCCAACAGGCGAATGACCAGGGCGCGATACTTCTGCATTGTGCCCAGTTCCACTGTCACAGCGCGAGGCCTTACACCATTTACTTGTTTGATTGTCTGTTCCATCTCTACCTCGCTAAATGAAATACCATCTACTTCTGGGTTGTCGCCATGCTCTGCTGCTGTCCGCCTGCGCTAACTGCACCTCTAGCGTGACTGGCTACTGGTTTAACTCGCGCTATCGGCATCTGGGTGCGCGATAAAGGGCACCCGCTTGAGAAACAGCTTAAGCGCCTGCCAGTAGATCCCGAGTAGCATCTTCACCGTCATCGCAGGGATTCTGACCCAGGTGCTCAGCAGATTAGCCGGAGTGATCCTTTGCCTGTCGAGTGCCAGGGTGGCATCGAACACCTTAGCCTCCTGATGGTTCTCGATATGCACCAACGCCTTGGCCGCCGGCGGCGAAACTCGCCAATGATAGGTCATCTCCATCGCCATAAAGGGCGACACATGAAATGCCTTCTTCAGCTTCATTTCGCCCTCCAGGCTCAGCAGGTAGTAATGCCTCTGGTTCCAGGGGGTGTTACTCACCTCGGCCAACATATAGCGGCAAACCTGCTGCGCGTCGTAACAGAAGTAGAAGTTGATGGGGCTGAAATAAACCCCTAAGCAGCGGCACTGAGCCAGCATCACTACCCTGTTTTCTGTCTGCCAACTTCCACCGAGTGCGGCGACTTTCTGGGCAATACGCTGCTTAAGGCTGCCGGGTTCATTTTTGAGGTAATCTTTTTCGTTAAAACGTATGGGGTTGAACCAACGCTGGCCAAACAGCCAGCTACGGGAGCTAACATCTGCCAACTCGTCGAGGTCCAGCCCCATCATGTAGAGGCGATAGCCAAAGGCGTGTGGGATCTCACCAAACCTGCGATGGCGTACCTGGCCGGTATAGATACCGCTATGCTCCACAGGGGCTTTTGGCTCTCGCTGCTCGCTCGCTTGAGAGGCAACAGATGATTGGCCATTGACGCTCATAGGCTCATCCCGAAGCGCTTGGTGACATCCAGGGCGCTGCGCACCCCATCTTCATGAAAGCCGTTATACCAGTAGGCGCCGACAAAGTGAGTGTGGGACTTACCGCAGATTTCCAGGCGTCGCTGCTGGGCGCGGCAGCTGGCCTCGTTAAGCACTGGATGATGATAGACGAAGCGGCGCAGCACCTTATCTTCGGCTATCTCCTCACTCTGATTCAGGGTGACGCAGAAGGTGGTATCGCTGTCGATCCCTTGGAGGATATTCATGTTGTAGGTGACGCAGGCGGCGCGCTCGAGATTATCATCCAGCATATAGTTCCAGCTCGCCCAGGCCAGTGGCTGCTTAGGCAGCAGACTGATGTCTGTGTGCAGCACCACCTCGTTACGGCTATAGGGAATGCCGCCCAGCACGGCTTGCTCATCGACCGTGGCGTCCCCTAACAGGGCCAAGGCCTGGTCCGAGTGACAGGCGAAGATCACCTCATCGAATACCTGGGTCTCGCCCCCTTGCAACACCAGCCTCACCTCACCCTCCTGGCGATAAACCCCCTCAATCTGGCTACCTAAATGTACCGGACAAGAGAGGCCCGCGAGGATCGCCTCAACATACTGACGTGAGCCACGGGGCACCACATACCACTGGGGCCTGTCGCTGATGTTGAGCAGGCCATGGTTGTAGAAGAAACGGATGAAGAACCTAAGCTCGAAAGCCTGCATCTCTTTCAGGCTGGTCGACCAGATGGCCGCGCCCATGGGCAGAATGTAGTGTTCGCTGAAAAAGCGAGAAAAACCATGTTGCTGCAGAAATTCCCCCAGGGTCATCCCATCAGGTACCGTATCCTGGCCGTAACACTCCTTGCAGAGACGATTGAATCTTAAGATCTCACTTAGCAGACGCCAAAAACGGGGACGAAACAGATTACGCCGCTGGGCAAACAGGCTATTGAGGCCGTGGCCGTTGTACTCGAAACCCGTCTGGCGATTGTGCACGCTAAAACTCATCTCGGTAGCCTGCCCCTCGATACCGAGCAAGGCCAGCAGACGATTGAAATTAGGATAGGTCCTGTCGTTAAACACGATAAAGCCGGTATCTATGGCATAGTCGCGCCCCTCATGGTGCACATCGACCGTGGCCGTGTGTCCACCCACATAATCGTTTTGCTCAAACAGGGTCACATCATAATGCTTGTCCAGCAGATAGGCGCAGGTCAGGCCCGAGATACCCGAGCCAATAATGGCAATTTTTTTCATGGAGACACCATCCTCATGGCGAGACGGCGCCAGAGCGAAAAAGGTAACAGTGAGAGGCTCTGCATCAGCCAGATAAACAGGCGTGGGAAGCGAATGTCGCGCTTGCCCTTGGCGATGCCGCGCATTATGGTCGAGGCGGCCTCCTCGGCGCCGATCATCATGGGCATGACAAAGGTGTTTCTATCCGTTAGCGGCGTCTGCACGAAGCCTGGATGCACCAAGGTTACCTCTATCTGATGCTTAGCCAGATCGATCGCCAGCACCTTGGCCAGATAACTCAGCCCCGCCTTAGAGGCGCCGTAGGCTTCGGCTCGTGGCAGCGCCAAAAGCTGGGCGCTGGAACTGACCAACACTAGGCGACCGCCAGGCTTCAAATTGGGTAACCAGGCCTGCAGGGCGTAGCCGATGGCGATAAGGTTAATATTGATAATTTTGTCGAAACGCTCGGCATCAAAATTAAGCGCATCGTCGATATATTCGCAGTCGCCAGCGTTAAGAATAAGCAGATCCAGCGGCCCATGGTCGGCAGCGAGCGCAGGATAGCTATCGTACTGCATCAGATCGAAACACAGGGTGCTGATGTTAGGCTGCGCCTCTGTCAAATCATCTAGCTTTGTCTGGCTGCGACCGCAGGCGATTACCTGATGCCCGGCCTTGGCATAGCCAAGGGCGAGCTGCTTGCCTATTCCAGAGGTGGCACCCGTTATCATTAGTTTCATCCCTGCCTCCTAGTTCAAGGCGCGGCGTTTGACCGCGCGGATAAGGCCACCGAGCAGCGGCAGCTGTTCATACAACATGGCGCCGACATCGAAATAATCCCTGTGATAGACAACCTTGTTGTCTTTGGCCTTCAGTCGAGAATGTCCCTCGACCACGATGGGCTGGCTGCCGTTAAGCTGCTTGTGCCTGAAGGTCATGGTCCAGTAGACGGCGGCTTCACCTTGAACCTCAAACACATGCTCGATAGTGAATTCACAGCTGATCACCTGGCGGTAGAGGCCCTGAAAGTAGCCCAGCAGGTTATCCAGCCCCTCGACGCGATGCAGAGGGTCGCAGAACACCACCTCGGGATGATAGATCTTGCGCAGCGCCTCCAGATTATCCGTACCCAGTTCGCGGTACACGGCAGTAAAGTTTTGTAACCACAGGGCGCTAGCCATCATCTTCGTCATCCTATTCCACCTTATAAAATGCCAGGGCCCTTTGGCGCGCCGCCTTATGGTCCACTATTGGCGCAGGGTAGATCTCAGCCTTGCCCTGACTCGCTAAATAGTCATGGGGGAAGTGGATCTGCTTGTCGGGCACCTCACTCAACTCTGGTAGATATTTACGGATGAAGTCACCCCGAGGATCAAACTTTTGGCTCTGGGTGATGGGGTTAAAGATCCTAAAATAGGGCTGGGCATCGCAGCCCGTGCTGGCGGCCCACTGCCAGCCGCCGTTGTTGGCACTGAAATCGCCGTCGATCAGCTGCTGCATGAAGAAGCGCTCGCCCTTGTGCCAGTCCACCAGCAGATGCTTGGTAAGGAAACTCGCCACTATCATGCGCAGGCGATTGTGCATCCAGCCGGTACGGCGCAGCTGTTTCATGGCCGCATCGACTATGGGATAACCGGTTCGCCCCTCACACCAGGCCTGAAAGTGGGCCTCGTTATTGGGCCAGGGCAGCGACTCGTACTTGGGCTGAAAGCTTCTGCCCTTGATAAGCTCGGGATAGTGAAACAGCAGATGTTTGTAGAAATCCCGCCAGATCAGCTCGTTGAGCCAGGTGAAGGCGCCGTGCTGAGTGTCGTATATCACCTCTGGATGACGCTGTACCAGTTGCAGCGCTAGCCAGCGCGAGCTAATCGCCCCTATGGCCAGATAAGGCGACAGGCCTGATGTCCCCTTGATGGCCGGAAAGTCGCGCCGCGCGCCATATTCGAGCAGCTTGTCTTGCCAGAAATGGGGCAGCAGCTGACTCATCACCTGCTCACTGTCGGGCCATCGGCTGGAGTCCACCAGGGGATAATCTAGGCTGATGCTTGATGATTGTGGTGTTGGCTGTGGTGTTAGCTGTTGTGCTAGCTTAGCCGTTGCTTGAGCATCACCGACCAATTTTGCCGGCGTCGGCACACACTCTATGCCCTGCGCCGCCACACACTTTAGCCAGGCCTTCTTGAAAGGGGTAAAGACCTTAAACATCTCCCCCTGCTGGTTGAGCACGCTACCCGGCGGCAAGATGGTATCGTTTTGCCACAGGCGCAGATCGATCCCCGCCGTCATTACCTGTTTATCGCGCTCCTGCTCATCGAGCTCAGACTCGCTGTTGGCCAGCAGCAGCTTGACGCCATGGTCGCGGCAGTAGTCACAAAGAACTTTTACCTGATTGCTAAAGTCTTCGGCGGATAAGATGACCAGTTCGATGCCGTACTCAGCTAACCCACCTGCCATCAACTCTAGGTGACGACGAATGAGATCGGCTTTTATCGGCGCCATATCATGTTGCTGCCACTGGGCTGGAGTGGCGATAAAGAGCGCCTGTTTCACCCCGAGCCGCACCGCCTCACACAGGGCGGGATTATCATGGAGACGGAAATCCCGTCTCAGCCACAAGAGTGCGCTCAATAGCCGTACCTCAATCTCAGCTCCTTAGGATGGGGGTTCAGATAGGCCTGCTGCAGCAGGTATTCATTTGGAAACTCAATAAGATAATGTTTTATCAGGGTCAGCGGCACCAGGAGTGGGGACAGCCCCTCTCGATAGGCGGCGATCTCCTGGGTCAGCTCGCGGCGCTTATGCTCGTCAAGCTGACGCTTAAAGTAGCCCTGCAGATGTTGCAGCGTATTGGTGTGACTGCGACGGGACGCCTTATGTTTAAGCGCCTGCATCAGCCCCGAGATATAACGCTCACTCTGCTCCTCTAGGTCAATGTCGGCGCGGCCCAACAGACGGCCCAGCTCGCGATAGCTCTCGACATGATGGCTCATCACCAGATACTTATGGGCGCTATGGAACTGGATCAGCTTGTGCCGGGTCAGCCCCTCCGCCTTGAGATCCAGCCACTTCTGATAGGTGAAGATGCGGGTGGTGAAGTTTTCGCGAATGATGGGGTCGTTCAGCCTACCATTCTCCTCACAGGGCAAGAGCGGATTAGCCTTCATCACCTGCTCGGCAAAGATGCCGATGCCGGTGGACTCTGAGCCCTTGCCGTGGTGATGATACACCTTGACCCGCTCCATGCCGCAGCTTGGGCTCTTGGCGCAAAACACGAACCCCGCCAGATCCTGATAGTTCTGGGCGACCTTGGCACCGAAGTCTTTAAGGGCCTGGGTCACATCGCCGCTGCCGTCGGGGCGGGACACGGTAATGATGTTATCCCGCACTATCTGCCTGATGGTCGGGCGCGGCACCGGCAGGCCGATGGCCATCTCGGGACACACAGGTTTAAATTCGGCAAACTCCGCCAGCTGCTCCATACAGAAGCCCGATTTCTTGTGGCCTCTGTCGAAACGCACCGGCTCGCCCATCACACAGGCACTGATGCCAATCTTCAATTTCTTCTTCATGGCGCCTCCAGTTGGCAGACTCGGATTAGTACTCGAATTAGTACTCGGATTAATAGATAAAACGTCCGATTGGGTTAAGCAGCTGGCTCATCCCTTGGGTGAAACGAATGGCGTCGCTCGATACCGTGAGACAGACACAGCCCTCCTCTGTCACCGGCTGATGAGTGTGCTGACCGTCGAGCCAGATGAAATCGCCCTTGCGATATTCGCCCATCTCATCGGTGAAACTGCCCTGCAGCAGCAAGGTGATCTCGAACCCTTTGTGGGTGTGACAAGGCACGCTGCCACCTTTGTCTATGTGCAGCAGGCTCATCCTGAGGTCACCATCGTCCAGCGCCAGGCGCGAGCGGGACAGCTTACCCATACCCTGCCACTCCTTGAGGGGGATAGACTTAAGCGCGGTCGGCAGCGGGATGCGCTCACCGCCCACGGCTATCTCGGTGACGGTTTGCGGCAACTGCTGCGTATCGTCACGCTCCAGGGCCGTGATGGCGTTAATGCAATCAGCAAACTCGTCTGAGTCGCCGAACTGGTCGAAAGTATCAAAATCGTCCAAGCCATCAAAATCGTCAAAACCATCAAAATCGTCCAAGGCAGAAACATCCGTTAAGCCAGCGGCCTGAGGCTCATCTCGTAAGCCTTCTTGACGAGACTCGCCGAAGGCGTCGGTGGCGGCCTGCTCGGTGAGAGCCTGCACCGCTCGGGTACACTCGCTGCATAGCTCCACATGGCTGGCGACCAATACGGATACCGAGGCGGGTAAGTTACCGGCAACAAACTGTGCCAGAACGTCAGAAGTGGGATGGTGATTAATCATGCTGCTGGTCTCCCATCTGCTGCTTGAGTTTTGCCAGGGCGAGCCTGAGTCTGGATTTGATGGTGCCGATTGGCACGCCAAATTGCTGGGCCAGCTGCTCCTGGGAGAGCTCCTGATAGTAGACACCCTTGACCACGGCGCGCTGGGCCTCTGGCAGGCTGTCGATATAGGCCAGCATCTGCTTCTCCATCAGATGATCGGCGAAATGCAGCGGCTCTTCATCGCTCTGGACCTGCGCCAGGTCCAATGGCCAGATATCGTCGCCCAGGTTCATCTCGGCCTTGGCCTTGACGCGCCTGAGCATATCGAAGGCGGCGTTGCGCATCACGGTATAGACCCAAGTAGTGGCCGCACCTTTGTCGCCGTCATAGAGATGCGCCTTGCGCCAGACGTTACTCATGGTCTCCTGCACCAACTCGTGTGCCTGAGCCTCGTTGCCTAGCTGCTTGATACCAAAGCGTTTGATCTTAGGTGCAAAGAATTGAAACAGGCGGGTAAACGCCTGCTTGTCCCTTGCATCAGCAACCCGCACCAGCCAGGTCGACAGCTCGGCGGGCACCTGCGTCTCTGGATGACTCTTGATATTCGCACTCCCTTTATCCGGGGCGCCAGCGCTAACAAATGTCTGCATCTGTACTCACGTATGACCCTTACATAAAGGCCTATACGCAGGTGTGCGCGGCGAGGATCAATTAATTTTGTCCTGACCCAAAATGAATGTATCGAGAAACGATTTTGCCTGGGGAAAACTGCCGGGCAAGATGAATTTCTCCTTCTCATTCAAAGATAAAGGCAATATCTCTAAAAAGCGAGCGCAGACCCAATCCAGGCGATTAAATTCTGGTTGCGGGTAGAGTTCGGCCAATTGTGGATGCTTGGCAAACAGGGCGCTCAGGGCGAGCCCCAGTTCGCCGCGCTTGGCACTGGCGGCAAGAGTCGGCCAGTGGTCACGGTAATGACAGCGAGCCATCAAGAGCCCATCTCCACGCACATCGAAACTGTCCAGGCTCACCAGGTGACTGGCCCTAACATCGATCACCAGCAGGCCATCTTCGCCGTGGTGAAAATCGATTATCTGCACCTTAGTGCCCCAGTCGGGCACATTGAAGTCAAACGCCTTATCGTAGCGGGCGATCACAAAGCCCTTGCCTGTAGACTCGGCCGCCACGGATTCTGAAACCAAGGATTCTGAAACCATGGCAAGATAACGCTGCTCGAAGATCCTCAGGCGCTGCACGCCCCCCGGCAGCACAAATAGCGGCAGGGGAAAAACCGCCAGGGTCTGCTCCGCTAGCTTAGTGGGCTGCTGTTGCCGCGACTCTGTGTGACCCGCTTGCTGCGCCCCGGTAGCAGGGCTGGTTTCATGGGTGATCTTCATACTGATTGACACGACTCATCTGCTTAAATGCTTTCCAACGCAGAAACCTAAGCGCAGTAACTTTGCTGCTTACGATATCTGCTTGACCTATAACTTGCATACGCAGCGCCGATGAGAATCGATCACCTAAGTACCAGATGGGATACGCAAGCGAAGGATTAATAAAAAGCGGAGTTAATAACAGGAGACATGAAAAAGGCGACCCTTGGCCGCCTTCACTAATATTTCATTCCACTCTCCTTGTCAGAGAGCACTTTTCCCTACTCGCCCTACTTCCCTACTTCCCTACTTCCCTACTTCCCTACTTCCCTACTTATTGGCCTGTTTGGTCTGTTTGGCCTGGGTTTGACGCTCAAGCACACTCGCCATGGACGGTACCACAGTCACGGGATCCAGTCGCATCTGGAACCAGTTGAGGCGCCAGTCAAGGTGCGGCCCGGTGGCGCGTCCGGTGGCGCCCACCTCGGCAACCGGCTGGCCCTGTTTGATGGTCTCACCCGGCTTCACATACAGCTTGCTCAGATGCAAAAAGCTAGAGCTCACCCCATAGCCGTGATCGATGATCATAGTGCCGCCAGAATAAAACATGTCAGGTACCGAGAGGGTCACCACGCCATCGGCGGGCGCCACCACCACAGTGCCCGTCTTGGCGGCGACATCCACGCCATAGTGAGGATTACCCGGCTTGCCGTTATAGACCCGCTGGCTGCCATACACGCCCGAGATGCGCCCCGTCAGCGGCCAGATGAAGTCTTGAGTAAAGGCAGTCTGCCCCGAGAAGGTGGCTCTGGCCGCCTTGACCTGCTTGCTGTCTTTGGCCGCGCGCTCTAGGGCCTTAGGATCTGGCTTCATGATCTTCTTGGCGATGCCGTTGACCTTGTCTATCTTGTACTGCTTCTCGCTTATCTTGAGTGGCATAAGCTGGGTCAGGCCATCTGGGTAGACAAGTTTAAGCTCTTGATTCAGAGTGGCTTCCCGCTCGAAGCCGAAGGCAAACAGCCCCTCGGGGCTGACCTTGACCGGCTCGCCGTTGAGCCATACCTGGGTTCCCGCCTGAGCCTGGCCGCGGATCAGCGCGCCCTGCTCCATCTTGCCACTCAAGTTAACCTCGGCCTTAGCGCCCACGGCGCCACCAAGACAGAGTACAGCCACAACTAAGCGCAACAAGTTCAAATTCGACTCCTATCGATTCAGGCTAATAAAGGATTAAGGCTAACTAAAACGTCTGACAAGCTGCTAGACGTGGCGCTCGCCTTTAGAGGCGATGGCGCCCTTACCCACGCCTTCATAGGCGATAACCTTAAATTCGCTCTCTGGGTTTTCGCTCGCCAACGTGGTGGCGATAAAGTCGGCCAGCAGCTCTACCGTGGTGTCGTGGGGGATGATCTCACAGCGCTTCTTAGGCATGGCCAACTGAAAATCCCCTTGCGGCGCCACATAGTGGAAACCATAGTGGGTCTCATCGCTCACGCTTGTCTGAGGTGACAGGTCCAGCTCGTCCACCTCGACCAGGTCATCTTCGCTGCCGAGATAGATATCTTTCCAGCGGCGGGCCCAATACTCGTCCCACTTAGGCGCGGCGATACCATTTTCAAACACGTTGATCGGGCTGCGATGACCGTGAGCGATGCGCTGACAGTTACCATCGTGCTTCTTCAGGCCATGTGAGTAGTGATAATAAGGCGTTTCATGCAGCTCGTTACGCAGTGTCAGCGCAATGCCCTGTACGTTGTCGGGCAGCACCTCTTTCAAGGCTTTTTGCAAGAAGGCGTTAACACTGTCGAAATCGATAATTTCCGTCGGGATCAGGGCAAAGGCCTGGGCGGGACAGGCAAGATGAATATCCCCCTGTAGACTGTTGAAGTCCATCCAAACACGATCGCCCTGCTGCTGCCATCTGACCTCGGCGCAGGCGGTGGGGATCAGCAGGCGGTGATCGGCCACATCGTCAATGGTGTTCTTGATAGTGCGTTTCACCTTGGCAAAATCCAGCACCATGTTCTGATCGTCCAGGCCACCATCGAGCAGCACATCGACGATCCAGCTCTCTCCCACCATGCCACGGATAGGACACAGGTAAGAAAAATCGATTACGGTTAAATCTCTAACAAAAAGTTGCATTTACGCTCCGTCGGCAGAAAAACAGTCCACCTTAATTGATCCCATCGGCAAACGGCCGGAGGACACTCTAGTTTCAACAGATAATTTCAACTCATCTGCGATATTTTAGCAAGTCGCACAGGGCCTAAGCGTTCGCCGCCTGACCATTACAAGCTATTTAAAGCATCATAAACGAAAAAAGCGTCTAACACAGACGCTTTTTTCTGGCGCTGAATAGCCCGTTAATGGGTTACTGACCGCCCTTGAGGCGACGATCCAGCTGATCTTTCAGGTTAGCCGGCACGCCCTTGATCAAGATAGAATCTGAGATGGGATCATAGATCACCCGCTCGCCCAGATGCTGACCGTCGAAACTGATGGTCACGCCACCACCAGTACCGGAGAACTTTTTCAGCTGACGCAGGGTCGGCTTATCGCCGGGAAACTCCTCTTCCAGCTCATAGTCGCCGCCCTGGGCGAAGTCATAGAAGGAGTCCATGCCCGCATCGGCCAGTTCATCGGCCAGGTCTTTAAGCTGAATGTCTGCGCCGCTATCGACTCGCTCGGTGCAGTACTCGAACACCTTCTCGCGGCACTGCTGGCGCTCATCCTTGGTCAGCTCGCTGCTGGCCACGAAATCTTCTACCGCGTTCATCAGCGACTTGTTCTGCGCCTTGGTATTCACCCCTTCGACACAGCCCATGAAGTCGAGGAAGAAGTCCGCCACCTTACGTCCGGCGCGGCCGCGCACGAAGGAGATATACTTGAGCGAGTCCGGATCGGCCTGCCACTCGGTCAAATCGATACGGGCAGCCAGCTGCACATTGTTAAGATCCAGGTGAGTGTTTTGCGACAGCTCCATGTCATCCAGAACCGTCATCGACGACTTGGCGTTGAGCAGAGAGACAAACAGGTAATCGCTGGTCATATAAGTATAACAGGCCAGCACCAGGAAGCCGCCTTGGCTGAAGTCATACTTGGCGAGCTCTTCCTGCAGCAGCTTACCCGCCATGCCTGAGAACTCGACGAACCCAAGCTCGCCACCCAGATACTGGCTCAGGGCCTCTTTAAACTGTGGGTTGGCTTCACCATCTTCGCCGTGGGTACCAAAATGACCAAACCCCTTACCCGACTTACTGGTGTAGGTTTGATGCAGCTCTTCGAGCATGGCTTCGACGGCTTGACTATTTAGTAGCGGTTGTGGACGCAATCTACAGCTGAGCTGGCCTTCGCCATCTTGGGATATCGCGTGAATAATTGCTTGTTCGACGTTAATACTCATAAGCCTCGATAGTGATGTTGGTAGAAATCCGTTATTATATGCCGCTATTTCAAATTAAAGTGAAAAAATTTTTAAATATGGCTATCCAATCTAAATATTCAAACGCCCAGGTCGAAGCCGTTATCGCCGAGATCCTGGCAGTACTCGACAAGCACCAGGCGCCGACCGACCTCAGCCTTATGGTGCTGGGCAACTGTGTCACAGATCTGCTGCTACGCAAGGTGCCTGAAGAAGCGCGTGCCCAAGTGGCCGAGCAGTTTGCCAAGGCGCTGACCCAGTCGGTAAAAAGCTAACACTAACGGCTAAAAAAGCGGTTTTTGTTCGCAAAAAACTGGCCAATCCGCCTTAAAAAAAATTAAGATAGACAAGTATTTCAACAAATAACGGATCCCTATGATCGAGCGTAAAAAAGAGATGGGCCGTGATCGTGTGTCACGCTTAGTCAGTTGGGGGCATTGGTTTGCCTTCTTCAACGGCTTCTTGGCGATGATAGTCGGCGTCCGTTATATTGAAACCGTCGGCGCGCCCGAGTCTTGGATTGGCTGGGGCTATCTGGCCATCAGCACCCTGGGGCATTTTAGCTTCCTCGCCTTCATCGTCTATCTGGTGGTGCTGTTTCCCATCACCCTACTGCTGCCCTACTCAAAGATATTGCGCGGGCTCGCCGCCTTTGCCGCCACCCTTGGCCTGTGTATCTTGTTGTATGACACCCTGATTTACGACGACTATGGTCTGCACCTTAGTCCATTTGTGTTCGACATCGCCTGGGCCGATCTCAATGCCCTGCTGCAAGGCACCTCTTATATCGTCACGCCGCTGGGGATCATCATCCTGGAGCTGACCGCCGCCAACTACCTGTGGAAGCGTATAGAAAAGATCCGCAAGTCTAACTACGGCCCTAAGGTGGTGTTGTTTATCGGCCTCTGTTTCGTCAGCAGTCACCTGATTCATATCTGGGCAGACGCCGCCGATATCACAGAGATCACCCGCCTGGATGACGCCTATCCACTCTCTTATCCTGCCACCGCGCGCTCCTTCATGGAGAGCCACGGCATAGAGAAAAGCAGCAAGGCACAAGACCCAAGCAAGCTACAACCGAGTCTCAACTACCCAATATCGCCGCTGCAGTGTAGCGCCGACCCAGAGCTTAACATCTTGGTGATCGCCATCGATGGCTTCAGGGCCGATCTGGTAGACAAAGAGACCATGCCCTTCCTGTACGAATACGGCAAACACAACCATGAATTTAAGCAGCACCTGAGCGGCGGCAATATGCACAACAGCGGCATGTTCTCCCTACTCTACGGCCTGCAGGGTAGCTATATCGCCGCCAGCGATCTCAGCTATCGCTCACCTGTGTTCACCCAGGAGCTGGCCAAACAGGGCTACACCCTGGCGCGTTTCGCCCCTGAAACCAGCAATATCGAGCCACAGGCCATCTATCAGGATATGACCTCGCACATTCAGCCGCTCACCAACGGCGTGGCCGATGCCGATATTCAATCCATCGACAGCTTTAACCAGTGGCGTATGCAGCAAGACAAGCCTTGGTTTGCCCTGCTCAACCTGCAGAGCCCCGACAGCTACGACACCCCAATCGGTTTCTTGGGTATCGAGACGGTGAAGCCAAGCACGCCGCTCAAGCCGGCACAGAAAGTGCTGTTCAACCAATACCGTCAGTCGCTCAACTTTGTCGACAAGCAGCTGCAAAAGCTTATCGAGCGCCTACCGGCCAGCACCTTCGTGATGGTCACCGGCGTGTCGGGCAAGGTGTTTACCGGCGACAACGACAACCAGCGTGGCAACCTGTCACCGGCCAACGTGCATGTGCCTTTGATCATCCACTGGCCCGGCATGGAGTATGACAAGACGGTCACCTATCCCAGCAGCCACTACGGCGTGGTGCCGACCCTGATGACCCAGCTGCTCGACTGCACCAACAAGCCGAGCGACTACAGCGCCGGGCGCAACATACTGCAGCCCCAAAGCGAGAACTGGACCTATATCGGCGACAACCTAGTGTTTGGCATCTATCAGGAAGATGAGATCACTGTGATCGACAGACACGGCAAGTACCGTATCTATAACCGTGACTATAGCCAGCGTCTGCGCAACAAGAAGATAAGCGCGCCCGAGCTGATCCAGGTGATGCGCGAAGGACGACGCTTCTACAATCACTAGAAACTTGAGTCACTGAACATTAGATCGCTATGCGCCAACGACTTAGGTTGAGCCGACAGCGACTATAAACTAGCCAGTCGATAGGGCTCAACCGCCGAAACACTTGCACAGGGGCAAACGACTTGATAAAGTTCTGCCTGTTCGAAGCAGGCCCCAAGTCTTTGCTGCTTTGGATAAAATCGGTATGTAGCGCAGCCCGGTAGCGCACTGTCATGGGGTGTCAGGGGTCGGAGGTTCGAATCCTCTCATACCGACCAAATACTAGAAAAGCCAGCTGAGAAGCTGGCTTTTTGCTATCTGGGATTTGTTAACTGCTCTATCATATATCTATTTAGTAGTCGGAAAGACCGCACGCAGTTTAGATATGGTCACTGTTTGAAATGATAAATTAACAGGCAGGCGCCACTAGGCTTAGTAGTAATAAACCAGCATCCTCTAATGGTCGAATAACAAATCATTGTGATGATCCATAAAAAAATCGAGACAATGAACTTGATATCATTGTCTCGATTTACACAGTTAGATCGAATTGAAAACTTTTTGAAAATCACCCAGAACGTGATTTTCCTTCTCTATCTGCAAGAGCTACAAAATTAATGGTAGGCAACATAATTGGGTCATGTCCAGACAGCAAAAGTAAATTAGCAACATAAGCCCTTAAAAATGGAAAAGCTATTGCTGGTGAATTAACGGATATAAATTTTGAGCTCTTAAACTGTTCATCAATAACATCATCACAACTGAAATGAGAACGGTACTCTATTTCATATCTATACCCAGCCTTGTGAACAACGTTAACCTGAAAGTCTATACAGTAATCTCTTGATTCTTCTTCCGAAAATTTAGGAGTAAACCCAAAATGCAAAGAATTTTCGTCTTCAAAAACGTCATCATTAACGGGCTTTACAAGCAAACTTACTACTTCACTATCTATAATCTTAATTTTCATTTCTTAGGCAGCCAACGCATATTCATCGTCATTTGCGCTACAGCATTCTCCATCATCAATATGAATAGGTAGCGCATCAATACAAATTCCAAAAAACTGAACATCCATTTCTGAATCATACAGTTGAGTATATAAATCCCTTTTCATATAGTAAGGCTGCAATGTCTGAAAAGATTCAAGCACTTCAGACACTGTCGGTCCACCGACAACATTTAGGCGATTGAAATCCTGTAAAAAAACTTCATCCTCTACACTATTCAGCCACTCTTCAGCAAGTTTTAATGTATTCTCATAAAGTTCATTCATAGCTACTGTCTCCTTAAAGTTAACTATGACCAAAAATATCATGCCACTGGGTGCACTATATCCTTATCAACTATGTTTCCTGCCGCATGTTCAAACAAACATAGCTGTTGTCTAGTAACTAAAAACATTTTCTCCCTAGAAACAGGAGTAAATTTAATCTCTTTATCTTCAAAAGACCCTTCCGCTTTATAGGCTGTATCTTGAGCCTTTATAGCATCAAATGGAAAAATACCGTCATTGTTAAGAGCTTGTTCTCTATAATGTTGAATTATAGTAGATACCGTTGGATTGCTCTTTCGCCCCTCTGATGCCCTTTCAAGTTTAGACTGATACAACCTCATAAGTTCAGAAAATAGCATCTGCTGTCCAGTATTGCCGACCAAATCGAGCAATCGTTGCCCGCAAATTCGAATATCACACTCTAATATCGCATAGTGACCATTGTAGGATTGATTACCCCACTTATGAGCGAAAAATGTCGAATCAGTCCAAAAATAATACCCTGTACTCAACCACTGCCATCTTAGAGGTTTCGCCCCACTTTCAGTACTTCGAAAAGGAGCATGTTGTCTAACATAATCCAAACCACCATCAAGCTTACAAGTGTGAAATCCTTTAATTTGTATATTTTCTACTTTGAGCACACTCGTAAATCCATTTTCGAAACATAAAGATAAGGCACCAAAAAGCACGCAGGGGAGCCCAAATTGACTTAACACTTCTGTGCGATAAAGAAGCAATGCTTTAAAAAACTATCGCAAAATTTCGCGCGAATTCTACCCGATTTTTACATTTTAATCAAAACATTATCGCTTAAACATAAAACGAATGTTTATGAAATAAAAGCCAAACTATACGTATCATACTTCCAATGCACAGTACAGAATTTCCCCCCTACAGAACTTGGTAACAGCGGATTAACTCCAATTATCATACAAACTACTTACTAACTTTGTATTCATTTTCACTAATTGAGTATCACTATGGTTCAATTACCAAGGGGAAAAATCTGCCCCAACAAATTTAGCATAAGTAATTTTTGCATTAACTCTCAACGGAATGACTCAACGCTCGCTGGAGTCATCCTGTCGCAAATCAAAATGGTAACCCAGGACCTTTATCGATTTGTTTTTTAAAGCCACCATATAGTGTCAAAGCGTCAACGCATTGATCAACCAACTAATCGGCACTCAAAGCATTGTCGTTACTATTCATCTTAACAGAAGGAGTTACAGTGTTTTCTTATGCATCTACCGAAAAAGGATCTTGGCAGTAGGCATCAACACCATCGACAGTACATTTAAAAATCGCGAAAGATAGATTAAAGCTGATAAAAAACAAAGTGCTAAACATCCATTTATGCATTTGCAAAGTCCTATGTCTTCCTAACGTTTTGAGTCTATGCCCAAAGGCATCAAATAAAAAGAGCTACGCTTGCTCACCTCTTCTAGTAAACAGATTTTAAAACAGCATTTTCACGAGTGACAAATTCAATTCTTAACTCGGAAAATTATTGGCTCACGCAACACTAAACAAAGCCACAGGTACACTACAATCACAAAATCCCCAACCAATGTTTGCTATAAAAAACAAACCCTCTAAAAACTGAAAAAGAGTGATAAGAAACATTTGGTTAGCATTTAACTGGGGATTCCCTTACACTCCTATTTAAACGTGTCAGTATCGATACAGGCCTAGAAAAAGGCTCAGAGTCCGGCCGATAAAAGCCTATTCGGGTCGCAGGCAGAGAGCATCCGCTGTGGCAGTTCTGCCTGCATTTTCTGCGTCAACTGCGTCGTCAATGAAAGATTAGGGAAGAAAGTAATTGATCAATAAGAATCATCTTGGGTTTGCCTTGCTACTGGGTCTACTGGGCTTGCTGGTCAACCTGGCACCTATTCCCCTGTTTGGTAACCAACAGCTGATCATTGGTAACCTCTTCTTCGTGATCGTGGCCATCTTCCTCGGCCCCTGGTATGCCCTGTTAACCTCACTTTTGTGTGCCACCGGCCTCTATATCGCCTGGGACAGCTGGCACATGTTCCTGCTGTTCCCGTTAGAGGCGCTGTGGCTGGGCTATGCGCGGCGCAAAGAGTTCTACACCCTGTATGCGGATATCACCTTCTGGCTCTTGCTGGGTATGCCGCTCTTCTATCTGTACGCCAACCTGGTGTTTCAGATGCCCAACAGCTACATGACCTTTATCACCCTCAAGCAGGGAATTAACGGCATGCTCTATACGGCGCTCGGCGCCATCTGCGTCACCATGCTGCCCAGCCAGCTGCATATCGACGGCAAGCTGATGAATAAGAAGCGCAAGAGCTTCAACGCCCAGCTCACCTACACCTTTACCCAGGTGCTGACCCTGGCCCTCCTGGTATCGGCACTGATCTTCAACAACAACTCCATTGATCAGCAGCAGCGGGATGTGAAGCTCAACCTGGAAGACTCGGCCGCCCACCTTGGCAAAGCCACCGAGAGCTTTATCGAGGGGCACATCAGCGCCATAGACAACGCGGCGCGCTGGCTGAGCCTGTCTAACTATGATGCGGCCCAGTGGCAGAGCCTGTTATCTAAGCTGCACCAGAGCTACCCGTTTTTTATCTCTATGCTGATAGCCGACGACAAGGGGCTTATCTCGGCGGCCAGCCCCATCTCACGCCTGGGCAAGGACACCGTTAAAAACAAAGATCTCAGCATCAGCGACAGGCATTATTTTCAGGAGGCCTTCTACAATCAGCTGACCTTTATCTCTCCGGCCTTCCTCGGGCGTGGTTTTGGCACCGATCCCATAGTCGCCATCAGCGCGCCGCTCTATTCCAAGGACAACCCGGTCAGCCCCATAGGGATCATCGAAGGCTCACTGAACCTTACCAAGTTCGCCAGTATCGATGAGCGCAACCGTGAGTTTCACGAGCAGGCCATGGTGCTTACCGACGAGAACGGCCTAGTGATCTATGCCTCGGAGATGCTCGACCTGGCACCCTTGACCCCGCTTAAGGTCTCCACCTCGGGGCAACGCTATCGCACCAGTCTGAACATGATCAACTTTCGCAATCTCGACAGCTTTAACCCTGAGTTCGCCTACGCCAAATATGTGCTGAAAAATGGCTGGTCACTCTATGTGGTGATGCCCTTCTCGCCACTGGTGAAGCAGGTGGAGCAGCAATACCTGACCACCTTCAGCCTGCTGTTTATTGCCTTTATCATCACCATCTTGCTGATCAAGGTGATCAGTAATCGCCTCACCCAGCCGCTTGAGACCATCGCCAAGAAATTCAGCCAGTGGGGCATGGCCGAACATCAGGATGAGGCGATGGCAGACACCACGCCCCAGGAGATCTACGCCCTATCCAGCAGCATTCAGAAGAGTAAACAGGAGCTGATCAGCTACCAGCTGGAGCTGGAGGAAAAGGTGGCGATGCGCACGGTTGAGCTGGAAGATGCCAACCTCAAGCTGCAGGCGCTGGCGGAGCGCGATGAGCTGACCCAGCTCTACAATCGTCGCTACGTGGAAAATCATTTCGGCAATATTCACGATATGTGCAAGCGCAGCTATGCGGCGCTGGCGTTCTGCATCATAGATATCGACCACTTTAAGAAGATCAACGACACCTATGGCCACCAGATAGGCGATAGTGCCCTCATCGCCCTGGCCGAACTGATGAAGCAGTTCTTTAAGCGGGACACGGATATTGTCTCTCGCTATGGCGGTGAAGAGTTTTTGGTGGTGTTGCCCCAGTGCAACGCCCTGCAGGTAGAGCAACATCTTAATCAGTTTAAGGAACTGGTCGCGGAGCATCAGATAGAGGTGCCGAACCAGGCAGCAATTAGCCTGACCGTGAGTATCGGCGCGGTGATCAGCAATGCCGGCTACATGAACGACATAGATCACTGGTTTAAGATGGCCGACCTTAACCTCTACGAGGCCAAGGAAAATGGTCGCAACCGGGTGATCTGTTCCCTGCTGTCGGCCGACGATCAGCTAAGCTAACGCCGGTTTTCACTTATGCAGTTTTAATTCACGCAGTTTTAACTCACGCGCTTTTAGCCCCTAGGCTTTATTAACCTAGTTTCTCTTACCGAGCCTGGCCTTCTGTTAACGACCCAGGATCAGCCGCATTGGCGGCTGGCTCGTTTGAAGGCGTGACATTAGCCCCTTGGCGCGCCTGGATAAAGCTATCCACCCGCTCTAACAGATAAGGGAAGAAAGGATTCCATTTCTGCCTGAGCACCTCTGCTGCCGACACCCCCAGCACGCCGCGCTCCCCGCGGGTAGCCGCCGCGCCAATCTGCACCCTGTGACTCCCCTTGACGAACGCCGTGCCGTACAGGCTATCGCTCGCGGGATAAGGCAGGGCCACATGGGAGAGCGAGTAGATGCCCGCCGGCCAATTGAGCCCCAAGGGCTGATGGACAGCCACTTGCCCTGGCCGATATCTGTTAGCCTCGACCTCATCGAGACTCTTTAGCAGCTCGTTTTGTGAAGGCTTATTTTGTGACGGCTTATGTTGTGACGGATCGCTTTGAGCAAGCACAGTTTGCGCAACCTGCTCTTGACCCAGATCGTGATTTTGACCAGAGCGGCGATTCTGCACCAGAGTCAGATCGAATCTTGGGGCATCGAGAATGAGTGAAGGCAACAAGGCGGTCAGCGGATCGCTCACCACCAGGGCCAGGCTCAAGGGTTGACGGTTGATATCAAACAGCACCAGCTGATGCTGTTTCGAAGGCAGACGCCCATAGAGATTACTCACCACAGCCGGGGTCGAGACAGTAGCGTCGGCCACTGACTGAAAGGTTAAGATGTCGGCCAGCTCGGCCAATTGCTCCTGGGACATCGCCTGCATCAGCTGCTGATTGCGCTCTGCCAGCTGATAGACCACATCGCCGGCATTGACGGCGAAGGAGTTGTATTTAAAGGGATCGTATTCGGTCTGAATCGAATTCCAGCTCAGCTTCTCCAGCCCCAACAGCCGCCCTAACCTGTCCTGCCACTTGGCACCGGCCGCCACCGGCGACAGGCCTATGGCCGGCGAGAGGAAGATCATGCCGCGGTAACTCAGTGTCGAATTATGCGCGAGCCGCTCGAGCTCATGATTTAACGCCAGCGCCGCGCCGGTAGAGAAGGCCACCACATAGAGCGGCTTATCACCCAACTGCTGCTTGAGATGCTTGGTCGCCAGCTCCACCGCCCTGGCCATCTCCTGCCACTTAAGCGCCGCCAAGCCAGAGGGTATGGTGCCGTGGCCCGGCAATCTTAGCCCCAGCAGGTGAGCGCGCTCCTTAAAATGCTCGGCAAAGTGCGACAAGGCATAGGGAGAGTCTGACATGCCGTGCAGCAACAGGACGCCAAATTCGGCATCTGGCTTGGCCCACTCATAGCTGCGATTCCAGGCCTTAGGCCAGTTGTCTGGGTCGGCAAAGCTGCCATGCCAATAGCGATTGAGGGGCTGATCCAGGTGTTGGGTGCGGCTATAGATCTTACTCTCCACCTCCTCGAACAGCTTGGCCTCCAGCGCCTGATAGGCATGGAAATCGTCTACCTCGCTATCGAGGCGAAACTGATGCTCGAGCATGGTCGAATGCCAGATGGACAGGTCGGGACGGGCATTTAAAAACCAGACCCCAAAGGCGAGCGCGGCGGTGACAATGCCGAGACAGGCATAGGTGACGGCGATGGAAAGATGTTTTGTCGAGTGAATGAGCAATGTTTTCATGAGAAATGACCGCTAGGCTCCATGTGCGCGCTCACGCGCTGCAAGTCCGTTAACCATTAACATACACGGCTTTATTGCGTAAACTCCAGTCCCAAAGCCCAAGGAATGAATAATATGTCTAAGAATGTGAAGCCCTTAGGGCAGGATGGCGCCAAGCGCTGCTATTATCTGCCAACGCCTCCCCTTCTGCCTGCCGACTGGCAGCATGCCCAGCCAGCCGACTTAAATAAAGCTGACTCAGAAATAACTAGCTTAAATATAGGCAGTTTAGAGAGCCTGATCGCTCTCAACGGCAATAACTGGCGCAAGATCTTAGTGATCATGGCAAAACTGAGCGCGCCGGACGACGACTGGCGCGGCTACATGCACAAGCTATTAAAAAATGATGAGCAGATACGTTTCGGCGCCGATGCCCTGTCATCCATGGCCTGCGAGCATTATGTCTGCGGCCAGCAGAGTGCCATCGCCCTAGGCTTAACGCCTTTAAGTGAGCCCAAGACCTTTACACACCAGCAAGATAACGATAATCAAATCTACCTGCTCCCCTATCTGGATTATCGCCAGTGTCCCAACGCCCTGATAGCGGATTTGCGTAAGCTTCGCAAATCGCTCACCAACTAGCCGATTAGTCCTGAACCCAACAGCCCTCACCAAAGAAAAAGGCGCCGAGGCGCCTTTATCGATTCTGTTTCCTATGACTCATTCAGCTAGATGAGTCATGGCGGCGCTAGTCGTATAGCGTCGGAATAGGCTTACGCTTGTGCTGGGTCGCGTTGTAGATGGCGATCAGGCGCGCCTCGACTGCGGCATCTACCGGCTTACCTTCGAGGAAATCATCTATCTGATCATAGGTCAGCCCCAGGGCGACCTCATCTTCGAGCTGTGGCTTGTCACACTCGAGATCCGCCGTCGGCGCCTTATCGACCAGCACGCTAGGTGCGCCTAGAGCTGCCGCCAGCTGACGTACCTGACGCTTGCTCAGACCAAACAGCGGCGCCAGATCGCAGGCACCGTCGCCCCACTTGGTGTAGAAGCCGGTGATGTTCTCGGCGCTGTGGTCGGTGCCCACGACCAGGCCACCGGTCAGGCCGGCGATCTCATACTGGGCGATCATACGCATTCTGGCCTTCACGTTACCCTTCACAAAGTCGACATTGCTGTGGGGATGAGAGATGACGCCAGCCACTTCGAGGCCCGCCAGGGTCTGATGATGGATCCCTTCGACCCCTTCACCTATGTTGACCGTCACCAGCTTACTTGGCTGAATGAACTGACAGGCCATTTGCGCCTCATCTTCATCCTTCTGCACCTTGAAGGGCAGACGCACCGCGATAAACTGATAACTGCCTTCATACTCGCCTTCGCTGTTCAGCTCATCCACCGCCAGCTGGCACAGACGGCCCGCCAGCGAGGAGTCTACCCCACCGCTGATCCCCAATACGAGACTGGTGGCACGCGCCTCTTTGAGTTTCGCTTTGATAAAGGCGATACGTCTTTGCACCTCATATTCCACCTCGATATGCGGCTGCACCTTCATTTCACGTATGATCTGTCCTTTCACTGGTCCGACTCCACTTAGGTTAACTGTCAGCATGATTCTAAGCTGACCATTATGAGCCAATTCCTCGGGAAATTCACGACCTAAGCTCACCCCAATCCAATAAATAGGTCGAGAGGCTGCAATTATTTACTAGTCAGGGGAAAACGCCCTGATCTACACTGGCTAATCAGACGATCGGAGGGTCCGGTCAGGAGTCAAGCGAAGCGAGATGATGGCTACAAGCGCGGTAGAGAAGATAGATTATTGGCAGGCGAGCATCTTGAAAGAGATGGAGCTTAGCCGCGCGCAATTTACCCATTTTGCCTTCGAGAAACATGTGCATCTGGACTACCACATAGGCGTGGTTAGCCATGGCGGCCAACGCTATCATCACAGGGGCAGCGAGTATCGACTGACACCTGGCAACCTATCCACCCTCAACCCAGACGAGAGCCACAACGGCCAGAGTATCGCCGATGGCGGCTATGAGGCGCTGGTGATGTCTCTGCCCACCAGCTATGTGCAGCAGGTGGGCGAGGCGCTCAACCAGGGCGAACTTTACTTCAGCACGCCTATCCTGGACGACCCTAAGCTGAGGGCCTATTTTATCCGCCTGCACAGCCAGCTTACCCTGCATCAGGCCAACATCACGCCGCTGGAGGCGGAGACCTTGCTGCTTGGTTTTATCAGCGAGCTGTTTTATCGCCATGGCAAGCTGCGTAACCTGCCGAGCAGCCAGGCCAGGTTAAGCGGCGCACAGCTCGACAACATCAAGCAGCAGTTCCACCAAGGGGTGGATCAGGAGTTCGAGCTGGAGCCGCTGGCGCTCTCCATCGGCTTGAGTAAGTTTCAATTCTTACGTCAATTCAAGGCGGCCACCGGCATGACGCCCCACGCCTACCTGAAACGCCTGCGGCTGGAGTACGCCAAGAAGGCGCTGATGCGAGGCGACAGCGCCATCAGCACCGCCTATGACTTAGGTTTCTTCGATCAGAGCCATTTCAATAAGGCGTTCAAGCGGGCGTTTTTGATCACTCCGGCCCATTTTCAGAAACGGGTCACGCCCTGATAGGTTAGTGATAGGTTAGCCCACAGGCAAAAACATCAGGCCTAAAAGCAAACGCGCAATATTTTACAATCCCGGCGCCGCGGATAGGCTTACTATGGCGACATCGATTTAAATCTAACGCGTGAGAGTTCAACACTGATGGAACTACAGCTGCAACTGCTTTTCTCATTGGCCGTCATACACACGGTCGCCCTGGCAAGCCCAGGCCCAGATTTCGCCTTGGTGGTCAGGCTGGCCGCCCAGGAGCACAGACGCACGGCGGTCGCCGCCGCGCTGGGCCTGGCGGTAGCCATCACGCTACACACACTGCTGAGCCTCACCGGGGTGAGCCTGATCATCAAGGGCTCCCCTAACCTCTTCATGGCGGTGCAGCTGATTGGCGCCAGCTACCTTGGCTGGATGGGCATAGGCGCGATACGCGCCGCCATCGCCCACTGGCGCGATGAGGCGCATCTGAATGGGGCTACTAAGGCCGGTCGTGGGCTCGGTGCGGCTCAGGGATTCATGCAGGGAGTCTCCACCAACCTGCTCAACCCCAAGGCGCTGGTATTTTTCATCACACTATTCTCGACCCTGATCACCCCTGAGGTAACCCTGAGCACTAAGGTGGCCGCCACCGCCATGATGTTTGCCCTCTCTCTGGGGTGGTTTAGCCTTATCGCCCTGGTCCTGTCTCATCCCAAGATGCAGCTCAAAATGAAAAGAGCAACCCCAATGATCAACCTGTTGACCGGATTGCTCTTTATCTTCGTCGCCGGGGTCATTCTCACTGGCGCTCTCGGCCGTTAAGCCAGCGGCCGTGAAGACCTTGACCGTTAAGCCCTCGCCCCTCAAGACAGCGGCGCCCGGGCTCACTCGCGCGAGGGTCTAGCTCAGCCCTGGCTGCGGATATAATCCAGCGCCGAGCTTACCGCCATTACCTGGGCCTGGATACAGTTTTCATCGTCCACCAGCGGACTATCTGGATAGACCTCGGTAGTGGTGTTGTATCTGGCATCGCTAAAGCCGCTGCACAGGCCCAGCGCCTTGGTCGCATAGTTGATCACCCCAAATTGAGTGATAGGCTCACCGATCAATCGTCCCTGCTCATCGGCGGGGGCGATATGGGTCACCTTGCCCACGGCTGCTATGATGGCCGCCTGCATCTCATCGTTAGGGTTCTCGCTATCCCCCACCAGATAGAAGCCATCGGGAATATTCCAGTTGGTCTGCACCTTGGCATCTCTTGCCGCCAAGGCCGGACGAAACTCGCTGTTATCTGTGTCTGTGGTCTCATGCAGATCGATATGCGCCATTAAGGGCAAGTCGAAACTCGCCACCCACTGCATCAGGGCGCGGGACTCCTGAGCCGGGCTATCGGCATAGAAGGAACGGTTAGGATCGATTGCCTCGGGATTCCAGCGATTGATGGTCTCATAGCCCCAGGGGCTGACACAGGGGGCTACCAGGATATTGAAATCCTGGCTGTACTCGGCGGCCTTGGCGATTAAGAAACGCAGCGCCCCCTGCACGCCACTGGTCTCGTAGCCATGGACGCCGCCGGTAACTAAGATAGTGGGCTTTTCCTGATCCCAGTCGCGGGATTTAAAGCCATAGAGCGGATACTGACCCTCGGCATAGTTAAGCTCGCCATACTGCTGCGCCTCGAAGCTCTCGCTCACCTGGCTGAACTTGCTCAGCACTTCCTGCTCATAGGAGCGCTTCTTCTGCTGCGCGGCGCGCCACTTTGCTTTTTCCGCCTCGCCCCAGGGCTTACCCGCCTCACCAATCCAATAACCTTGTTGCTCTGTCATCTTATCTTCCATCTTGTTGTCTGCCTCGGCCGAGCCGCCCTTTGTTGGCGGGGCCACATTCCCCCATGATACCTAAACTCGGCGCGCCTGTGAGCAAGCTTAAGAAAATTCAACTCGCCAAGCTTTGTAAACCCAGCCTTTAACTTGCGGCCAAGGTGAAATGAAAGAGGCCAAGAGGGTCACAAACCGATGCCCATAGGATAGGCAGAACTGGGAATCTTTGTTAGGATCGCCGCCGAGGAGAGACGATGAAAATTTTTAGTTACCAGCCCCCGGCTATTCCCTGGCTCGATATACGCTACCAAGATCGCGACATCATCATAATCAACAAGCCATCTGGCCTGTTGTCCAATCCCGGCCGCGCCGCGGAAACCCATGACTGCGCCATCAATCGACTATTGCAGCGTTTTCCCGAAGCCATCCTGGTGCACAGGCTCGACTGCGCCACCTCTGGCATCATGGTATTCGCCCTCAACAAGAAGGCCGAGTCTCACCTCAAGACCCAGTTTCAAAACCGCACCACAGAAAAATATTATGTGGCCGAGGTCGAAGGCCTGATGGCCCAGGACAGTGGCAAGATAGAGTTGGCGATGAAGCCTGATAGCGAGCAACCGCCGCTACAGAAGATTGCCGAGGATGGCAAACCGGCGACCACCTATTTTGAGGTGTTGGAGCGGCGCAGTAACAGCACACTGGTGAAGCTCAAGCCGATCACGGGGCGAACCCACCAGCTCAGGCTACACATGAAGGCGCTGGGCCACACCATACTGGGTGACGATTTCTATGGCGACGAAGCCATTATCGCCGCGGCGCCGCGTCTGCACCTGCATGCCGAGCACCTGAGTATCACTCATCCCTACAAGCAGACCAGACTGAGCTTCTCGAGTCTGCATCCCTTCTAAAGCCTTTGCTTTTCAGGAGGCGACTCTCAGGAGTGGAAAAGCTAGACACAAAAAAGGCGCCTATCTGGCGCCTTTCTTCTTAGCTTATGCCGCGCGTTTGGCGGTATAGAAGCATTCACTGCTGTTGCAAAATTGCAGGTTGTTGTCGTCGGAGAGCAGGAAATATTCGCCGAACAGGTTACCACCGAGATCTTCAAGCTTGAGACCATTATCGAGTCTAGTTGCCTGCATCTCATCAAAACTATGGCAACCATCGTTATACCAGGTCTCTAGAAACAGCTTATCGCCTTGACGATAAAGGGTGATCTTGTCGCCCAGAGAGGGGCGCTCATCTATCCACTGGCCAATAATTTCGCGTGTTTCCATATCTTGCTCCTGCCAACGTAAACGTTTGCGCTTTTCGACAACCGACATTTCGATAACTTGAAGTAATGACTGTGAACCGTTAGCACTGGCATTGCCTAACATTACCCTAAGCTCAGAACTCATATTTATTTAACCTCTAAATTACCGCAAATGTTACAACATTGTGAAAAAGCAACCATAAACCAACAAGTTAAACCGACTTGTCGTCTCCTTTGTGTGAAATTGTAACCTAGAGCGGAAATAAAAACGCGATCTAAATCACTTTTAATGCATTATTTAAGTAAAGTGTAATACAAATTTTTTTCAACACGCCAAAGCCGTCACTCTCTAAACCTTATCGGCCGCATCGGCTCATGCCATGAGGCCAAAATCGGCCCAAACACAAATCTAGACAAACAATTCAGGCACGAAAACCAGTTAAAAAAGCCAGACACAAAAAAGGAGCCAAGCGGCTCCTTTTCAATTCGAAAACTTATTAATCAGGCTAACGCTGGCTTAAATCTCCGCCTGACGCTCGGCCGCCTCACAGGCCGCCGCAGTAAAGAGCACATCGGTGGAGCTGTTAAGGGCGGTCTCCGCAGAGTCTTGAATCACACCAATGATGAAGCCCACGGCGACCACCTGCATGGCGACATCGTTAGAGATACCAAACAGGCTGCAGGCCAGCGGGATAAGCAATAGCGAGCCACCGGCCACCCCAGAGGCGCCACAGGCCGAAACCGCCGCTACGACGCTCAGCAGAATCGCGGTCAGGATATCCACCTGGATCCCTTCTGTGTGCACCGCCGCCAGGGTCAATACGGTAATAGTGATCGCCGCGCCCGCCATGTTGATGGTCGCGCCCAGTGGGATAGATACCGAGAAAGTATCTTCATGCAGATCCAGCTTCTCACACAGGGCCATGTTCACCGGGATGTTGGCCGCGCTCGAGCGGGTAAAGAAGGCGGTCACGCCGCTCTCTCTGAGGCAGGTAAATACCAGTGGATAAGGGTTACGACGGATCTTAAACCAGACGATAAGCGGGTTGATGATAAGCGCGATGATCAGCATAGAACCCAGCAGCACGGCAAGCAGCTGAGCATAGCCGGCAATCGCCTCGAAACCGGTTGCAGCGAAGGTGTTAGCCACTAAACCGAAGATACCGATAGGCGCCAGACGGATCACGAAACGCACCATCTGAGAGATGCCGTGGCTCACATCGGCAAATACCGTCTTAGTGTTCTCAGAGGCGTGATGCAGGGCGATCCCCAGACCGACACCCCAGGCCAGGATGCCGATGTAGTTGCCCGTCATCAGGGCGTTAACCGGGTTATCGACCACCTTGAAGAGCAAGGTATTGAGGACTTCGCCAATCCCTTCCGGCGGCGTCGCACCTTGGGCGCCGCTCACCAGCACCAGAGAGGTGGGAAAGAGGAAGCTCATGGTCACTGCGGTGATCGCCGCGGCAAAGGTACCAAACAGATAGAGGACTATGATAGGTCGCATGTTGGTCTTGGTGTTTTTCTTCTGATTGGCAATCGAGGCCGCCACCAGAATAAACACTAAGATCGGCGCAATCGCCTTTAGCGCGCCGACAAACAGATCACCTAAAAAGGCGACACTCTCTGCCGAGGAAGGTGAAAAACTCGCCAGGGCTACCCCGGCAATGATCCCCAAGATAATTTGCAGCACTAAGCTGCCATCTGCCAACTTGGCAAATAAGGAACGATTTTGATTCATTGATTGACCTATCATTATAATTAATTGAATTTAACCTTTGCTCATCGCCGTCAACGTTCGCTGAGCAGAACAGCTTTCTTTATGTTATTTATCGTCTCTCGCCTCAGTACCCCACGGCCGTTATGACCAAAACGTGCTAAGGATGAGAGTAAAAGCTGGTGTCAAACACAGGATCTGGCCCAAGGTTAAACTTCCTTCATCCTGTGTTTTATAGAAACTCCCCCGTCTTGTCTAGCAAACCGCTCGATTTCGCTTTAGATATTACCCACTAGCATCATAAAGATAACAAAAATCTAATCTTTAACTGGCTTGATGCCGCTTAGCCCCCCTGAGCATGGCGTCGATCAACTCGTGGGCGTCGAACTTGGTCAGCGCCTCGTTGGCACCTACCTGATGGGCCTGACTCACACTGATCTCACTCGAGAGCGAGGTGTGCAAGATGATATAGGCGTCGGCCAAGGCAGGCGTGTTCTTCACCTCGAACGCCAGCTCATAGCCGTCGAGTCCCGGCATCTCAATGTCGCTCACCAGCAGATCCACCGGCCTTCCCTCCTTGGCGGCCTCCTCCATGATGGAGAGCGCGTCCCTGCCATCTGAGGTCACCAGATAGGGAATATTGATGCTGTCCAGCGCGTCGCTAAGCTGCTTGCGCGCCACCATAGAATCGTCCACCAGCAAGATATTGAGCGGCTTTAGGATCTCCCGCTGCACATCTGTCAGTATTGCCCGGGTGGTTTCCGGGCTGGCAGGGAATATTTTGGACAATAACAGCTCCACATCCAGCAGCTGCACTAACTTGTCATCGACCCGGGTCACCCCGGTGAGAAAGGCGTTCTTGCCTAGGTTATCTGGCGGCGACTCGATATCCCGCCAGTTACACTCGATGATCTTATCTATGCTGCGCACCAGAAACCCCATCACCATGCGCTGACAATCTGTGATGATGATATAGGCGTTGGCGCACTCTTCGGGCGTGATGGGCGCATAGCCCACGGCCGCGGCCATGTCTATGATGGGAATGGTGTGGCCCCTGACGGTCGCGGCGCCCAAAATAGCGGGATGAGACTGAGGGATCGCGCTGAGTTTTGAGAAGGGAACCAGTTCACGGATCTTGAGCGTGCCGAGGGCAAACAACTGAGTATGGGACAAGCGGAACAATAATAGGCCTTGAGATTGGCTCGCCTTACTTTTCATATTCTTACCGACACGTAAATGCTTAATTAGCGATAAGTTTAACCCTAGCATAGCCAGATTAAATTGACGATGCTCAAGCCTTGATAAATTGGCCTTACAACTGTGACTCTATCGGCAGCAGACCGATAAAATCGGCCATGAAGCGACGCCAGAAGCTGGCATCCGGGTCGGCGTAATAGACCAGGCCCTTAAGATCGTCATGCCAGATCAGCTCACCATCTTTAAGATCCAAGCGATAGCTGCTGCGCTTGAGGGACTTTTGAATCTCATCCACTAATTCGCTGGCAAACTCACTCTGGTCGACAATCAGCCCCATCTCAGTGTTGATCCAGGCCGATCTGGGGTCGAAATTGAAGGAGCCGACAAACACCGAGGCCCTGTCCAGCACAAAGGTCTTGGCATGCAAGCTGGTGCGCGAACTGCCCTTCCAGGCGCTGGGACGGTTGTTGATATCCACCTTCACCTCATACAGGGCGATGCCGTTTTCCAGCAACCGCTCGCGATAAGCCTTGTAGCCTGCATGCACTGCCAACACATCGGTGGCCGCCAGGCTATTGGTGATGATGGTGATCTTGATCCCCTGCTTAGCCGCGTCTATCAAGGCCTGACAGCCGCCGTCGGTAGGCACAAAGTAAGGCGAGACGATTAGTACTTCCCTGCGAGCCTTGCCCAGGAATTGGCTAAGGTCAGTTAGCAACCACTCCTGATGGCCCTGTCTGCTCGCCTTCTGGGGCGGATCGTACAGCAGCTGCGCATCGCCCCAATACCAGGCAAGCCCCTTGGAGGTGATCTGTGTCAGCAGCTCGCTCAGCTCGAGGCGATTAAGGTACTCATCGTGGAGGAAGTTCTGCTTGTTTCTGGCCATGATCTTGGCCGCCTCTTTGTACATCTCACTGGTCGGTGGAGGCACCAGGTTGACCACACTCTCGACCTGCTCGCTGTTCCAGTAGCGGTCGAATTGATCCGATACCTCATCGACCACATCGCCTATCGTCAGGAGGTCGAAGTCGCCAAAATCCACATCGTCATTCTTGGAGAAATATTCGTTGCCTATGTTGCGCCCGCCAACAATGGTTATCTGGTTGTCCACGGTTAGGGATTTATTGTGCATCCTGTGATTGAGGCGGGAAAAGCCGGTCAACATGGCGAAGCTGCGAAAGGTACGCTCATAGGAGGGGTTGAAGAGGCGTATCTCGATATTGGGGTGACTGGCGAGCAGCACCAGGCCATCGTCCAGGGTCTTGGTGGTGAGGTCATCGAGTAACACCCTCACCCGCACGCCGCGATCGGCGGCGTCGATCAGGTGCCAGATCAGCAGACGGCCGGTTTCATCGTCGTGATAGATGTAGTATTGCAGATCTATGCTCTGACTGGCGGCATCGACTATCGCCAGGCGGGCCACGAAGGCATCGACACCGGATGAGAGTGGCAGAAAGCCCGTCTTGTTTGGATGCGCCTTGAGGTCGCCTTCGAGGTAACGATACAGACCAGAATCGGTCGGTGCCGCCAGCTTGTGGCTGAGGGTAAGTTGCTGGGGCGGCGGTAAACTGCTGCAGGCCGACACTAGGCTCAGGGTCAAGGCTAGAGTCATCAACTTCGAGGGCAAAGCCATCAACTTCGAGAGCAAAGTCATCAACTTCGAGGGCAAAGCCATCACCTTCGAGGGCAAAGCCATCAACTTTGAGGCCAATCGCATCATGCTTTTGCTTACCACAGAGAGGTTCATCACTTGCCCTAACACCATGAATTTATACGCCTAGTCACTAACATAGGCGTTAGCCTTACTCCTGTAAAGCGTATAAGACGTCGTAGACGAATTGATCCCAGCCCTCGGCGCTAAAGGCGATATCACGCACCGCCCTCACCTGACTCACCGCATGTAGCGGCGCGGCGCCATTCTCCATCAGGTAGTATGCCATCAAGAGCCCGGTCCTGTCTTTGCCAGAGCGGCAATGGATCATCACTGGCAGGCCATCGGCCTCACACTGACGAATAAAGGCCAGTGCCTTGGGCAGCTGAGCCACGCAGTGCGCCTCGTCGCCCTCCATGGGGGGAATATTGCCCGACAGCGGAATGCAGGCGTAACGCAACGCTAACCGCGCCATCTCATCAGCATCACAGAGATCGCCGCCATTGACCGAGAGTATAGCGCCGACCCCCTGCGCCTTGAGTTCACTCAGATCCCAAGGCACCAGGTTGGGGCCACAACGACCGGCAAGTTCGCCTTCGACTAACCAAAAAAGCTGCTGCATCTCTGTTTCACTCTGTTAGATAAACGCGCCCTACTATGAGGGACGCTTCCAGATCGCGTCATTGATCTTGGGTAACTTTTTACGTTTTTTCTTGCCCGTGCCTTCCGGTTTCGCCATAGGCTTCTCCTGACGCGAAGGACAATCCAGCGGCGCCTCGGCGTCGGCCTCGAAGCCAGGATACTGCTCCCTTGGCAGGCGCAGCTTGTTCTTCTTCTCGATCACCTTGAAATGATGATATTCGTCGTGGCTGATGAGTGAGATAGCCTCACCTGTCTCGCCTGCGCGGCCACTACGACCGATGCGGTGCAGATAGTCGGCGGGACTTCTTGGCAGTTCGAAGTTGATCACCACGGGTAGCTTGTCGATATCGATGCCGCGGGCCGCGATATCGGTAGCTATTAGTACTGTGATCTCACCGCTCTTGAAGCCATCGAGCACACGGCTGCGGGCGCCCTGCGCCTTGTCACCATGGAACACCTGGGCGCTGATGCCGCGTTTCTCCAGCTTCTGCGCCAGGTGATCGCAGCTGCGCTTGGCGCTGGCAAATACCAGTACCTGACGCCACTGACCCGCCTTGATAAGCTCGGCAAGCAGCGCCGTCTTGTTGCTACGGTTAACTGTGTAGACGCGCTGCTCAATATCTGCGCTCTGCGCCTCCTGCAGCTGGATCTCGACAGGGTCGGTCAGCAGCTTGGCGGTGAGGCTAAGCACCTCTTCGGGGAAAGTCGCCGAGAACAGCAGGGTCTGTTTTTGATCGGGCAGTTGTTTGAGGATCTCACCGAGCTCCTCGGTGAAGCCCAGATTCAACATGCGATCGGCTTCGTCGAGCACTAAGGCCTTTAGCTGAGAGAGCTTAACGGCATTGCTGCCGAGCAGGTCCAGCAGACGGCCTGGGGTCGCCACCAGAATATCGGCGCCGCCACGCAGGGCCAGCATCTGGCTGTTTGCCGAGACGCCACCGAACACGGCGACCACCTTGGCTCTTGGCGCCAGCTCGGCGCCATAGCTGATGAAGCTATCGGCTACCTGCTGGGCAAGCTCACGGGTCGGCACCAATACCAGGGCGCCAACATGATTGCCGCCACCGGCTCTCTGTCCCACCAGCTTCTGCAACAAGGGCAGCGCGAAGGCGGCGGTCTTACCCGAGCCTGTCTTGGCACCGGCCAGCAAATCGCGACCGGCCAAGATGGCGGGGATCGCTCTTGCCTGAATCGGCGTGGCCTGCTGATAACCTAGGTGATGCAGTCTGGCCTGCAGCGCCTTGACCAGATTTAACTGACTAAAATCGGTCGTCGACAGCGACAGGTCCGATGGCGCAGAGGGCTCAAGAGCAGATGGGTCGAGCGCATTAGTTGTCATGATAAGATTTAGCTAACCGTACAAAATAGAGCCGCGCATTGTACCTAAGTTTGCCGCCGAACACCTAATTTTTACTGCCTAATCGACTTAGGCGACAATCTCATTTCTGATCGCTTAGAGGCTTTCGCCCACGGCCTCGGCTTCAAGGGCCAAAAGCTGCTGCTTAATCCCCAGGCCATAGGCGTAACCCGTCAGCGCCCCGCCCTTGCCTATGATGCGATGACAGGGAATGATGATGGCGATTCGGTTGGCGCCGTTGGCGCTGCCCACCGCCCGCACCGCCTTGGGGTTATCAATCGCGCTGGCGATATCCGAATAGCTCGCCGCATCACCGAAGGGGTGAGCGAGCAGCGCCTGCCACACCCGATGCTGAAACGGCGTGCCTACCGGCGCCAAGGCCAGGCTAAAGGCGGTCAGCTTACCGGCAAAATAGGCGGATAATTCGCGCTCTGCCTGGTCGAGATGCGCCTCGGACTGCTGCAGCGCCTGCTGTTCGCGCGCGACCAGGGTGACTTCCCGTGCGGCAAAGTCGTCATCCTGCCCGGGCAGAAAGCTCAGGTGCGACAGACCAAACTGATTGGCCGCCAGACTCACCTTTCCCAGCGGCGTGTCTATAACTCGCTCGGCAAGCGCCTGATAGCCGCTTAGTCCGGCGTCCCGGCTTAGGGGAATGTACTCAAGCACTGAGGTCTGTTGATTCATTTTATATTCCCTAGTTTACTTCTAGATTCATTAGGTTATTTCTAAATGCATTATGGGCGGCTTTCTCTACTGCTGATTCCAGAGCTGCAGGGTGAGATAACTGCCCCAGGGGGCGACCTGCCGTAGCACGGCTTGGCTGAGCGCCTGATATTGTGTCTGCGCCCGCTTCTTCGCCGCCTTGTGATCTTTCTCTTCAACTGCCTCGCCATCACAAGCAGCTAGCTCGAGTGGCTGCTCTGATGGCTGCTGATATGTTAGATTCGAAAGCAGCTGCTGTTTAACCACGAGATCCCCAACCAGCAGTACGTCAGGCAGGCTCAGCCCCCGCAGGCGCACATAATCCAAAGTCCAGGGGCCTATCCCCTTGATCTGCAGCCAGTCGTCTATCTCCGCCTCGGGATTAGCCATCACAAAGGCTGCCAGGGCGCGAATCGCCTCTTTTCTGATGCCCGGCATCTTAAGCCCATCCAGGCTGGCATCCACTAGCGCCTCTGGAGTCGGGAACAGACGCACCGTTTTCTCATTTAGGCTAATCGTCTCGCCATGATCGGCCACCAGTTGCCCCAAAAGCTTGATCGCCTGGGTCACGCTCACCTGCTGGCCTAAGATGGCGCGGCAAGCCGCCTCGAAAGGCGACCAGACGCCGGGCAGACGCAGACCAGGTGATACCTGAGGCAATGCCTGCCCAAGCGCTTGCAGCTTCTCGCCAATGGTGAGCATGTCGGCGTCGAGATCCAGGATGCGACGAATATGGCTGATGATCCCCTTAAGCTGACTGAGTGAGTCCGCCTCGGCGAGATGAATGGTGACATGAAAGCAGGCCTCCTGCTCACTATGGACTGCGCAGAAATAGCCCTTGGCGGCGCCGAGCACGAAGCTCCGGCCATAGCTCTGTTCATCTAGCCACTCCATCTCGGGCACAGCGCGCTGGGCGAAGAAGCTGCGCAGATGTTGCCAATCATAGGGCGGACGATAGGCAAGCTTGAGCGTCAACCCCTGAACTGGCAGCGACGGCTGACCTGTGGCTTTGCGGATCTCACTCGGGGTCAACTGCAGCTGCTGGCGAAAGATCTCGTTGAAGCGCCTCACGCTGTTAAACCCGGCGGCAAAGGCCACCTGAGTGATCGGCATCTTGGTCTGGTGCAGCAGCTGTTTGGCAAACATCAGCTGTTGATACAGGGCATATTGCTTGGGCGAAGTGCCCAGGCTGTCATGAAACAGTTGCCTCAGATAACGCTCGCTGATCCCTAATCGCTCGGCGAGCCCAGTCATAGGGATCGCCTGGGGGCCGCACAAGACGCCGGCGTCGATGAGACTCATGGCGCGGTTCAAGCTGGTCTGCTTGCCAAGCCAGGGGTTTGAGCCCGGCGCACTGTCTGGGCGACAACGCAGACAGGGTCTCAGGCCAGCCTGAGCCGCCGACAGGGCATCGTCGAAATACCTGACATTGGCCTCCTTGGCAGGCACCGCCGGGCAGATAGGACGACAATAGATGCCGGTGGAAAAGACGCCGACGAAGAACAGGCCATCGAATCTGGCGTCCCGTGACAGACGCGCGGTGCGATACTGCTCCGCCTTGGGATGCTGCGCCTCGGCTTGGATGGCTTTGCACGCTTTTGCACTAGACTCTTGTGTTTGCTGACTCACTAGTAGATGACTCGTTTTGCTTTGATAAGGCCACTCTAATGCAGCCAGGGTTTGGATACTAGCGGAAAACGGTACTCATGGTGAGAATTACTATCTAAGCAACAATTCATCGCACTCGGATGACGCCTGCTATATGATGAGTGATAGCAATCAGATCGACTATCATCCTAATAAGCCTAAATTTTATAAGGACTTAAATGTTTAAGCGTTTCGAATCATGGGTTTCCGCCCTACCCGACCAGGAAGCGGTACAGCCGCCCCGTGGGATCTACCAGTTTTGCAGGCATTACACGCGCGGCTTCGAGTTGCCGCTCGCGTTAATGTCGATACTGACTGCGCTGCTGGCGATCCTCGAGGTCTCACTGTTTGCGTTTATGGGCGACCTGGTGGATCTGCTCGCCAGCCACAGCCCAGAGACCCTGTTTGCCGAGCAGGGTGATAAGTTACTGCTGATGGCCGTCTTGGTGCTCGTGGTGATCCCTGTGCTGGTGTTGCTGCATGCCCTGGTGATCTACCAGGGACTCCTGGGTAACTACCCCATGTCGATCCGTTGGCTCGCCCACAGGTATCTGCTTAAACAGAGCATCGCCTTCTATCAGAACGATTTTGCCGGGCGCATCGCCACCAAGGTGATGCAGACCTCTCTGGCCGTGCGCGAGACAGTCACTAAGCTGCTTGATGTCTTGGTCTATATTTTGGTCTATTTCCTATCCATGCTGGTGATCATCGCCGATGCCGATCTGCGCCTCATGCTGCCTATGCTGGTCTGGCTGATGATCTATGTGGGGCTGCAATTTTACTACCTGCCTAAGCTGAAACAGGTCTCGACCGAACAGGCCGACGCCCGCTCCACCATGACGGGACGCATCGTCGACAGCTACACTAACATCGCCACTGTGAAGCTGTTTTCTCACACCCAGAAAGAGGCTCAATATGCCAAGGAGAGCATGACAGGCTTCCTCGATACGGTTTATCGCCAGATGCGTCTGGTAACCGGCATCAACGTCAGCGTGCAGGTGATTAATTACTTACTCGCCTTCAGCGTTGCCGCCGTCTCCATCTGGCTGTGGCGCGACAACGCCATCACCATAGGCGCCATCGCTGTGGCGGTCAGCCTCTCTCTCAGGCTCAACGGCATGTCTCAATGGATCATGTGGGAGATCAGCTCACTGTTTGAAAATATCGGCACGGTCGCCGACGGCATGAATACCCTGTCGCGCCCCACCAGCGTTCAGGACAGCGACAATGCCAGCCAGCTCACCGTATCAAAGGGCGAGATCGCCTTTAACCGGGTCAGCTTCCACTATGGCGAGGCCAGCGGCGTCATAGAAGATCTCGATCTCAAGATAAAACCCGGCGAGAAGGTCGGCCTGGTGGGCCGCTCAGGCGCCGGCAAGTCCACCCTGGTGAACCTACTGATGCGTTTTCACGACGTGGAACAAGGCAGCATCACCATAGATGGGCAGAACATTCGCGAGGTGGAACAAGACTCGCTGCGGGCCAACATAGGCATGGTGACTCAGGATACCTCTCTGCTGCATCGCTCTATTCGCGACAACATACGCTACGGCAAGCCAGATGCGAGCGAGGAAGAACTGGAGAATGCGATTCGCCAGGCCCAGGCCTACGAGTTTATTCAAGGACTTAGCGATCCAGAGGGCAATCACGGGCTCGATGCTCAGGTGGGTGAGCGCGGTGTGAAACTTTCAGGCGGTCAGCGCCAGCGTATCGCTATCGCACGGGTACTGCTAAAGAACGCCCCTATCCTCTTGCTGGATGAGGCAACCTCGGCGCTGGACTCTGAGATAGAGGCTGCCATTCAGGAGAGTCTCTATCAGCTGATGGAGGGCAAGACGGTGATCGCCATCGCCCACCGCCTGTCGACCATTGCCGCCATGGACAGGTTGATCGTGTTAGACCAGGGCAAAATCGTCGAGCAAGGCACACACCAGGAACTGATCAAACAGGGTGGGATCTACGCCCAGCTCTGGGCCCATCAGACAGGTGGCTTCCTCGGCATAGAGTAACTAAGTCTACCAAGCACTACTCCATCGACTAGCATAGCCGCCATTTCTGCACGCTGTGCCAGTCGATACTCCATATTAGGCTTACCGCCTGATGCTTTTCATCCCACTATCAGCCAATAAAACGGCTACCTCTATCACTTGTTCGGAAACCATGCCGGTTCGGTAAAGACCCAGTCGTTGTCTTTAACCGGTGTATGGCAGCTGATACAGACCTGCATGCCGCCCTCGAAGGGGGTCTGATCCTCCCCGACCCAACGCGCCCAGCCCCAGCCATAGGTGTCGGCATACTTCACCGAGTCTTTAAACATAAACTCGGCATGGACGAATGTCTTGGGGCCTATCGCCTGCGGCCAATGAGTTAATTCGCCCGCCTTCCACACTACCTTCGCAAAGATGGCGCCATCGGGCCAAGGCATATGATTGCCACTACGGGCCGCATTGACCGCAATCTCGTTACCCAGGATGGCCCTGACCGTGTTGTTATCGGTGCGATGGGACACGGCAATACTCGACCAGGTTTGCCAGCCTTGAGGATAGGCGATCTGATGGGACGGCAAAGGTGTCGTATCCTCTGCATAACTTACTGATGAAATTAATGAAATTGCTGTTAACAGCAGAAAAAGGGATCTCTTCATGGTCTAACTCACTCTGTTGCCCAAATACACTAGTCACTCGCCTAGCAGTTAGTTTTGTCAGTGTAGACGCAATAGATGAGCTTTGCCGAAGGGCATGATTTTCTCATCAATGAGGACTTCAGCATCTATGAAGAAGAGCTCTCCGTTGGTTGGAGAAAGCTGAAGTAAGACAAAAACTTAATGACAGAGAATCAAATGGGCGAACCTAAATTGAGAGCCCCAAATGAAACAGACAATACTGGAAACAAACTTAAGTGAGAACAGACTGAAATGTGAATAAACTACAGATGAAAAAAAACCACCCTATTGGGTGGTCTTTTCCGCGTAACTAAACGCTTATTTGGTGGAGCCTAGCGGGATCGAACCGCTGACCTCAACACTGCCAGTGTTGCGCTCTCCCAGCTGAGCTAAGGCCCCGAAACTGATTGTGACTATACAGTAAAACCTGAACAAACACAACATCTTATTTCAAAGTTTCTCAAAATAAGTTGTGGTATCCCATAGGGGATTCGAACCCCTGTTACCGCCGTGAAAGGGCGGTGTCCTAGGCCTCTAGACGAATGGGACGCCGGTCTTACATTTAGACTCCGTAAGGGAGTGAATACTCGTTGAAACCAGTAGGCCATCTCATAAGAGAAATGTTTCAACGCTATCGAATCGTCAACTTTGCAGTCAACCACTCAAGAAAGTGGTATCCCATAGGGGATTCGAACCCCTGTTACCGCCGTGAAAGGGCGGTGTCCTAGGCCTCTAGACGAATGGGACACTGTTGATACGTTATACTCTGTATCGAGTGAATACTCGTCGAAGCCAGTAGGCTATTGCTTCAACGCTATCGAATCGTCAACTTCGCAGTCAACCACTCAAAAAAGTGGTATCCCATAGGGGATTCGAACCCCTGTTACCGCCGTGAAAGGGCGGTGTCCTAGGCCTCTAGACGAATGGGACACTGTTGATACGTTATACTCTGTATCGAGTGAATACTCGCTGAAACCAGTAGGCTATTGCTTCAACGCTATCGAATCGTCAACTTTACAGTCAACCACTCAAGAAAGTGGTATCCCATAGGGGATTCGAACCCCTGTTACCGCCGTGAAAGGGCGGTGTCCTAGGCCTCTAGACGAATGGGACACTATTGATACGTTAGACTCTGTATCGAGTGAATACTCGTCGAAGCCAGTAGGCTATTGCTTCAACGCTATCGAATCGTCAACTTCTCAGTCAACCACTCAAGAAAGTGGTATCCCCATAGGAGCTTCGCTCCCCTGCTGCCGCCGACTCTTTATAAACCAAAGTTGGCGGTGTCCTAGGCCTCTAGACGAATGGGACACTGTTGATACGTTATACTCTGTATCGAGTGAATACTCGCTGAAACCAGTAGGCTATTGCTTCAACGCTATCGAATCGTCAACTTTACAGTCAACCACTCAAGAAAGTGGTATCCCATAGGGGATTCGAACCCCTGTTACCGCCGTGAAAGGGCGGTGTCCTAGGCCTCTAGACGAATGGGACACTGTTGATACGTTATACTCTGTATCGAGTGAATACTCGTTAAAGCCAGTAGGCTATTGCTTCAACGCTATCGAATCGTCAACCTCGCAGTCAACCACTCAAGAAAGTGGTATCCCATAGGGGATTCGAACCCCTGTTACCGCCGTGAAAGGGCGGTGTCCTAGGCCTCTAGACGAATGGGACACTGTTGATACGTTAGACTCTGTATCGAGTGAGTACTCGTTAAAGCCAGTAGGCTATTGCTTCAACGCTATCGAATCGTCAACTTCGCAGTCAACCACTCAAGAAAGTGGTATCCCATAGGGGATTCGAACCCCTGTTACCGCCGTGAAAGGGCGGTGTCCTAGGCCTCTAGACGAATGGGACACTGTTGATACGTTATACTCTGTATCGAGTGAATACTCGTTAAAGCCAGTAGGCTATTGCTTCAACGCTTTCAAATTAGATGGTGGAGCCTAGCGGGATCGAACCGCTGACCTCAACACTGCCAGTGTTGCGCTCTCCCAGCTGAGCTAAGGCCCCTTACCTAACTTGTCACCTTTGAGTGCACTGCGAGCATCTGCCGGCTGTATCTCAACTGCGAGGCGCATTCTATGCAGCACACCCAAAAGTGTCAACTCGTTTTTTAGGAATTTATTCTATTTGCTACAAATTCAATCGCTTTGGAGATTCTTTGCTCACAACGGGCCTTTCCAACGAGGAAAGCGGTTAAATCTACAGCAGGCGACATACCGGCACCGGTTACCGCAACACGCAGTGGCATACCGACCTTACCCATGCCCAGCTCTAATTCTGCAGCAGTCGCTTCGATAGCCTGGTGAATCGCTTCTACGTTCCACTCGCTCAGCTCGGCAAATTTCTTTTGCAGCAGTTGTAACGGCTCTAAGGCAACACCACGCAGATGTTTCTTAGCGGCGGTTTCATCGAACTCGGCAAAGTCTTCATAGAAGTAGCGGCTAGAAGCAGCTAGCTCTTTTAGGGTCTTGGCGCGCTCGGCCAATGCCGAGACCACTTCAGCCAGCGCAGGACCGTTTGCTGTATCTATGTTTTGATCTTGCATGTGCCACTCGAGGTGCTTGGCCACATATTCAGGCTCCAGCTCCTTCATATAGTGCTGATTCAACCAGATCAGTTTTTCGGTATTAAAGGCAGACGCCGCCTTATTGATGTCATCTAGCTTAAAGTACTGCTTCATCTCCTCGATAGAGAAGACCTCCTGATCGCCGTGTGACCAACCTAGACGTACCAGGTAGTTAAGCAGCGCTTCTGGTAGATAACCGTCATCACGATACTGCATCACACCAACTGCGCCGTGACGCTTAGACAGCTTGGCACCATCGTCACCTAAGATCATCGCCACGTGGGCATACTCAGGTACAGGCGCATTGAGTGCCTTAAGGATGTTGATTTGGCGCGGAGTGTTGTTGATATGGTCTTCACCACGTACCACACAGGTGATGCCCATATCCCAATCGTCAACCACAACGCAGAAGTTATAGGTAGGCGTACCGTCGGTACGGGCGATAATTAGGTCGTCCAGCAACTCGTTTGAGATCTCGATACGGCCACGTACGTGATCGTCGAACACCACGCTACCTTCGGTTGGGTTTTTAAAACGCACCACAAAAGACTCGTCGGTATCGCGCGGCGCCTTATCACGGCAGCAACCATCATACTTTTGTTGTTCGCCTTTGGCAGCCTGCTCTTCACGCATCGCCTCGATACGCTCGCGGCTACAGTAACACTTATAGGCGGTGCCCTGCTCTAGCATCTGCGCGATGATCTCGTTGTAGCGATCGAAACGCTTAGTCTGGTAGTACGGACCCTCATCCCAGTTCAGTCCAAGCCACTCCATACCTTCTAAGATAGCTGCGCAGGCTTCAGGAGTTGAACGTTCGAGATCCGTATCTTCGATACGCAAGACAAACTCACCTTGGTTAGCGCGGGCATAGAGCCATGAATAGAGTGCAGTACGAGCACCACCTACGTGAAGAAAACCGGTAGGACTTGGAGCAAAACGCGTCTTAATCGTCATAATGGGACAGTAACCTGTTATCGAATGGTCTAAATATAGACTGAGCTATTTAATGTGGCCGCTATTCTAACAGCCAAATGGGATAAGAGAAAATAGCCAGGACAACCGCAGCTTGCCCGGCGGCCCGAAAAGGTGATCCCCCCATCATAGGATACTCGGCAGATACTCAATAGATGAATGCAACGCTAGGAATGTGCCGCCGCGAGATAGTCACTACATCCACCTACCCGCTTCTCGATATAGACGACGTCTACCTAATGACAGTCTTCCTCTATAGAGCTAAGGCCAATGAAAATAAAAATGGGAATGCAGGAAATAGAAGAGGCATAGATAGAAGAAGCGGTGATCTGAAGAGATGATCAGATAGGTTGATCATAGGCATATAAATGCTGCGAGCTTCAGACTACTGTTACACGGCACTCATAATAAGCTCCCTTATTTAAGGTTAAGGACCTATAGAAGGATAGATAGCACGCAAAAAATAGGAAGCGGCTATTAGTCAGCAGCGATTAGAGAGCCCAAGTGATGAGGCCTAAATGGCAAAAATCTAAATGATAAGAGCCAAAGCAACCTGCTCCTCTTCTTATCATTTGCAGCGACTATATATGGTGCAGAAAAAGATGGTGCAGAAAATATGCTGAAGGACATGATGCAAGATGCCGTATTAACGGTTAAGCCGTCTCACTTAACTAAGTGCTACATCGTTTTGCCAACCTGGCAAAAGAGAAAGGTGAATAACAACGCGTCAAAAGCCAGCAAGCCTTCCAATGATCGCCCCTTTTTACCGAATGTTTTTATCACGCTTCCCTGTTTTTCGCCGCTCGTCGCTGCCAAGTCCTAAATCTGGTCGGCAAGCTAGACCCCCCTTCTGCTCAGGCTTTCGCCAGGGCGGCACCGGAAATCATCCTGATTTGTTTAACATTAAGACGATCCGAACAAATTTGAACCGGACTCATTATTTTCTCGAAAAAAGCGTTGACAGTAGATCGTTCCCCCCTATAATACGGCCCCACACAGCGAGGTCGATTAGCTCAGCTGGGAGAGCACCTCCCTTACAAGGAGGGGGTCACTGGTTCGAGCCCAGTATCGACCACCATACACTGTATGGCTGAAAAATTTGATGTGTCCCAGGTCGATTAGCTCAGCTGGGAGAGCACCTCCCTTACAAGGAGGGGGTCACTGGTTCGAGCCCAGTATCGACCACCATATTTTGTCCTAGATTGAAATATGTGGTGCATCGAGTTCAATGTTGTGAGATATTCCCAGGTCGATTAGCTCAGCTGGGAGAGCACCTCCCTTACAAGGAGGGGGTCACTGGTTCGAGCCCAGTATCGACCACCATCTCTTCACGAGAGAATATCGAATATAATAATGTCCCAGGTCGATTAGCTCAGCTGGGAGAGCACCTCCCTTACAAGGAGGGGGTCACTGGTTCGAGCCCAGTATCGACCACCATTGTTATCAAAATATGTAATATGCTGTATTTATCCCAGGTCGATTAGCTCAGCTGGGAGAGCACCTCCCTTACAAGGAGGGGGTCACTGGTTCGAGCCCAGTATCGACCACCATAGCATGGCTATGAAATGATAAATCACAGACAGTCCCAGGTCGATTAGCTCAGCTGGGAGAGCACCTCCCTTACAAGGAGGGGGTCACTGGTTCGAGCCCAGTATCGACCACCATATTTCCTCTTTATTGCTTCACTCCCCTATTTATAATCAAACAGCCTAGCAGCAAGCCATTGCGCCCGGTTCTCGCTATTGCGAATCCCTTAGCCTCAACTATTCTTCATTAAGACTTTGCTCAAACCAAGTACGACTCAAGGTGGTTGAACATGGCCGATGTTACTCAATCTGCGTCGCTGGCAAGCATTGCCGCGTACCTCAAACTCACCCATGAATGCGATGAGCAGGAAGCGATGATCGAAGCCAAGGAGGTGATGCAAAACCTGGTCGCCATGCGGCAAAAAGGTTTCATCACAGGTTGGTATTTCGATGCTCAGGGCCATCTGGAGCTGCTGCCCAGCGAGGCAATTCTAAAACGCATCAACCCGCCAAAATAATAAATTCTGATGTTATTACCAATAAAATAAATAGCTTACCTAAATCTCTCTTTCCCTCCACTTAATTAAATAAACAAAACACTTTACTTAATTAATTGCTGAGGTAGAGTTGTCCTACCTATTGATTCTTTTGAAGGCTGTCATGAAGGCCACCGACTCCCTACAAGCCGCTCCGAAGCAGACGGCCCAGCGCATTCTCGGCGTCACCCTAATCGTTACCCTGATCAGTGTGGCGGGCATTGCACTGCCATATCCTGTGCTGGCACCACTATTTCACGACAACAGCTCTCCCCTTACCCATTTCATGGGCCTACCCAGCGAATTTTTAATGGGCATCGTCTTAGGCATCTATCCACTGGGGATCATCATAGGCGGCAGCTTCATCGGTAGCCTGTCTGACACCTATGGGCGCAAGCGTATGCTCAGCCTCACCCTACTCGGCAGCGCGCTGGGTTATGGGCTCACGGCCTTCGCGGCGCACTCGGAACAATTTGTGCTTTTCTGTCTCGCGCGTTTACTGACGGGGATCTGCGAGGGCAACATCGCCATCGCCAGGGCGATAGCAGCCGATCTCCATCCGCAAATCGATAAGACCCGCAGCTTCTCGCTGATCAGCGCCATGGGCTATGGCGGCTATCTGCTTGGGCCGTTAGCCGGCGGCTACCTCATCGACTGGGGGATGGAGACAGTGTTTGGCGCGGCGGCACTTGCCTGTATTCTGTGTGCCCTCTTGAGCCATCATCTCCTGCCCCGTCAGCTAGATGAAACCCAGGCCAACGCCGAGAAAGGCTCCAGCCTGGTGCTGCTCAGAGAGCCGGCCTTGAGACGCTTCTTTCTGCTCTACCTGCTGCTGACCATGGGGGTTAACTTCTACTATGAGTTCTATCCGCTGCACCTGGTGCAACAGGCAGACTTCACCCCGGCGCAGATCAGCTGGGTAACCGTGCTGCTCACCGGCTGCATGATCGCCACCAGCATCTGGTTTACCCCTGTGCTTCAGCGCAGGCTCAACCACGCCAGCGCGAGTCTGGTGGGGATCTTGCTGTTTGGCGCCTCTTTGGCCTGCTTTCCCTATCTCACCAATGACAGCTATCTGCTCACCTTCATGACCATAGGCGCGGGCATCGCTATCTACAACAGCTTCCTGCCGACCTACCTGTCCCATGCCTATCAAGACAGACCCCAGGGACAGCTTATGGGCATGCTGGTAACCATTTTCTGCGTCGGCAACCTGCTCGCCGCCCTCTTCGGCGGCCTGTTAGCCGTGTTCGATGTCAAGATTGTGCTGTTGATCGGAGCCCTGTGCGCGGCGGCTGCCGGCGCCATCCTATATCACGGTCACTTCAAACGTGAATACTGGCCAGCGCACAATTAACCCGATAACGGGACTCAGCTCAAACTTTAACCCCGCAAAATGGGTGGATTCCCACCCATTGAAATAAGACCAATGGGCGATATCCTCCCCAAGCACACCTGTTTACTAATCAACCAACAGCTCGCAACATGTTGATATAGGACAATTTACATAATTTAAACATCTTTGGCCTGGTCCTTGCCTATAATTTCTATGAGTTAAGCACACTGTGACCGGCAGTCGCCCTAAGGCACTGAAGGATTAACAATAATAGGGATAACAAAATGACCAGACTCAACACCTGTACCTTTATCAAACAGATCGTCAAGATGACCTCAATCGCGGCCCTTCTGGGTGCCAGCTTAAACAGCTGGGCGGCACCAACGGAAATTAAGTTTTCCCATGTGGTGGCCGAAAACACCCCTAAAGGCCAGATGGCATTGAAGTTCAAGCAACTAGTAGAAGAGCGTCTACCCGGTGAGTACCAAGTAAACGTGTTCCCAAACTCTCAGCTGTTTGGTGACAACAACGAGCTCTCCGCCCTGCTACTGAACGACGTGCAGTTTGTGGCACCATCACTCTCCAAGTTCGAGCGCTACACCAAGAAGCTGCAGCTATTCGATCTTCCTTTCCTCTTCAAAGACATGGACGCCGTTAACCGTTTCCAACAGAGCGACGCCGGCCAGCAACTGCTGAACTCGATGAAGCGTAAGGGCGTCGTCGGCCTGGGTTACCTGCACAATGGTATGAAGCAGTTCTCGGCCAGTAGCCCGCTTGTCCTGCCAGAAGATGCCCAGGGTAAGAAGTTCCGTATCATGGCCTCAGACGTGTTGGCGGCCCAGTTCCAGGCGGTCGAAGCTATTCCGGTGAAGAAGCCCTTCTCTGAAGTCTTCACCCTGCTGCAAACCCGCGCCATCGATGGTCAGGAAAACACCTGGTCTAACATCTACTCGAAGAAGTTCTACGAAGTACAGAGCAACATCACAGAGAGTAACCACGGTGTGCTCGACTACATGGTGGTCACCTCAAACACCTTCTGGAAGTCGCTACCCGCCGACAAGCGCAAGGTGATCAAGGCATCGCTGGATGAAGCCATTGCCTATGGTAACGAGATCGCCGCGGCCAAGGTGAACAAGGACAAGCAAGCCATCATCGACTCTAAGCGTTCTGAGGTCACCTACCTGACGCCAGAACAGCGCGCCGCCTGGGTCAACGCCATGAAACCAGTATGGGCACAGTTCGAAGATAAGATAGGTAAAGATCTTATCGATGCAGCCGTTGCCTCAAACGAATAATAAGCGCTAACCCACTAAACTTAATAGGAAAGCATTGAGGCCGTTTCCATGGCATTCGGCCTCTTTCCTATCTAAGGAGTCTTAGAGATGATGTCTCGCTTTTTTTCTCATATCGAAGAGGTGGTACTTAACGCCTTGATCACCGCCATGACCCTATTGGTCTTTGTCGAAGTGATCGCTCGTTTCTTCTTTAACACAGGCTTCCTGTGGATCCAGGAGCTGACGCTCACCATCTGCGGCTGGTTCGTGCTATTTGGCATGTCCTATGGCGTCAAGGTCGGCGCCCACATAGGCGTCGATGCCTTCGTGAAAAAACTCCCCGCCCAGGGACGTAAGTACACCGCCATATTGGCCGTGGCCATCTGCCTTATCTACTGCGGCATGTTCCTGGTCGGCAGCTGGGATTACCTGGCCAAGATGTATCAAATTGGCGTGCCCATGGAAGATATCGACTTCCCTCATTTTCTGATTGGCGGACTGGACGGCGACTTTGCCTGGGAATACCTGCGCATCGACGTCGAAGAGCCTGCTGTGCCGCTGTGGATCTCTCAAAGCATACTGCTCATCGGCTTTATTCTGCTTACCTGGCGCTTCTTGCAGCTGGCTCTTGCCATCATCACCAATAAAACAGACGGCTTTGCCTTTGCCGATGAAGCCAAGGAGAGCATGCACCTTATCGATCAAGAGGCCCAGGCCGACGACAAGCAGCCGGGAGACCAAAAATAATGACTATAGCAACCCTCTTTATCAGCCTGTTTCTCTGTATGCTGCTGGGCATGCCGATTGCCATCGCCCTTGGCTTCTCCAGCATGTTGACCATATTACTCTTCTCCGATGACTCACTGGCCTCGGTGGCATTGAAACTCTATGAGTCCACCTCGGAGCACTACACACTACTGGCGATCCCCTTCTTCATTCTGTCGTCGGCGTTTCTCTCTACCGGCGGCGTCGCCCGGCGCATCATCGACTTTGCCATGGACAGCGTAGGTCACATTCGCGGTGGTCTCGCCATGGCCTCTGTGATGGCCTGTATGCTGTTTGCCGCGGTATCAGGCTCATCACCCGCCACGGTTGCCGCCATCGGCTCTATCGTTATCGTCGGCATGGTTCGCGCCGGCTACCCTGAAAAGTTTGCCGCTGGGGTGATCACCACCTCAGGTACGCTAGGGATTTTGATCCCGCCTTCTATCGTGATGCTAGTCTACGCGGCGGCGACGGAAGTCTCGGCGGCGCGTATGTTCATGGCGGGGCTTATCCCCGGCCTGATGATGGGACTCCTGTTGATGCTCGCCATCTATATCGTGGCCCGAATCAAGAAGCTGCCTTCCCGTCCCTTCCCCGGTTTTCGGCCCCTGGCCATATCGAGCGCTAAGGCGATGGGCGGCCTGGCGCTTATCGTTATCGTGCTCGGCTCCATCTATGGCGGTATCGCCAGCCCGACCGAGGCGGCAGCCGTTGCCTGCGTCTACGCCTATTTCATCGCGGTATTTGGTTATCGTGATATCGGCCCGCTGAAAAATGTCAGCTGGCGCGACAGCGGCGAGCCGCTCATCAGAGCCGTGCTGCGTAACCTGGGTTTCATGGTGCTGGCGGTTTTCAAGACCCCGGCCGACAAGGAGATCCGTCACGTGGTGCGCGATGGCGCCAAGGTCAGCATCATGCTGCTGTTCATCATAGCCAACGCCATGTTGTTCGCCCACGTGCTCACCACAGAGCGAATTCCGCATCTTATTGCCGAGACCATAGTGGGCATGGGACTGCCGGTATGGGGCTTCCTCATCATAGTCAACTTGCTGCTGCTCGCTGCGGGTAACTTTATGGAGCCATCGGCCATCTTGCTGATCATGGCGCCTATCTTGTTCCCGATCGCCACCCAGCTGGGGATAGACCCTATCCACCTGGGGATCATCATGGTGGTGAACATGGAGATAGGCATGTTGACGCCGCCTGTGGGGCTCAACCTGTTTGTGACCGCAGGGATCACCGGCCGCAGCATGGGATGGGTGATCCACTCCTGTATCCCTTGGCTGGGGCTTCTGCTCTTCTTCCTGGCGCTGATCACATATATTCCGCAGATCTCTCTGTTCCTGCCGGAATATATTGATAAGTTAAACGGTTATTAAATCGCTTGATTTTGCTTAACAATTGGGCGAGTCTGAAACGGGATCTAATCGGTCCCCTTTCAGATTCGCTTTTTCAATTGGACATGCCTTATATGTCGAAAATTATAACAAGAAGAAAATACCTCGGCGTCGGCTTCATCATACTCCTGGGCCTCGCCTTTACCCTGCGCGTCGCCTACTGGTTCCATCTGGAACATGGCTATGAGATGACGCGGCAACAATCCAACGCCCAGATGAAAGAGCTGCTGAGCTTCCTCTCAGGGTCTCTAAGCCGCTATGAGAGCATCCCCCATGTGCTCTCCACCAACCCGCTGCTGGCCAGCGCCCTGTTAAAACAGGACGACCCCGATACCATCACGCCGCTCAATCGCTATCTGGAGGAGATCCAGAGCATCACAGAGGCGCTGGATATCTATCTGGTCAATATCGACGGCGATGCCATCGCCGCCAGCAACTGGCAGCAGAGCTACTCCTTTATCGGCAAGAATTACGCCTTCAGACCCTATTTCAAGGATGCCATCGAGGGCAAGATGGGCCGCTATTTCGCCGTCGGCACCAGCTCGAACAAACGCGGTTATTACTTCTCCTATCCCATCTATAGCCACGGCTATCCGGTCACCCCCAGCCAAGGCGAGGCCAAGGTGTTAGGGGCGATAGTAGTCAAGGTCGATGTTACCGAGATAGAGCAGCAGAGCACGGGCATGGCCAGGGGCAGCAACTATGAATTCGCCATCAGCGACCCGGACCATATTATCTTCCTCTCCAGCCGACCTGAGTGGCGCCTCACCGCGCTGACGCCTGTGACTCATCAGCTCAAGCAGCGCATCGAATCCTCGAGACGCTACGCCAACCGTGAGATCAGTCCGCTGGCGATCGAGCCCCCCTTCGCCCCATCCCTGGCGGCAGACTATCAGATCTATCAGATAGGCGATGACAAGCGCGGCGCCGAGTTTATGGATAACGCCGCCTACATGAGCGACGCGGGCTGGCAGGTGCATATCCTCTCGCCCATGACGCCCATCTACCGCTCGCTGCCGCCACTGCTCCTGCTCTATGGCGCCCTCTACCTGCTGTGCGCGCTGGCGCTGTTATTCGCCATCGAGAAGCGTAAGAACACCCGCCGCATGCAACAAGCCCATGAGCAATTAGAACAAAGAGTCAAGGAGCGCACCCAAGCGCTGGAGACCAGTCACCAACAGCTCAAAGAAGCCCAGGATGAGTTGATCCAAGCCGCCAAGCTCACAGTGATCGGCAGCCTGTCGGCCAGCATCAACCATGAGATCAACCAGCCGCTGGCGGCGATTCGCAGCTATGCACAGAACACCCAGACCCTGCTCTCCCGCGCCAAGTGGGACGATGTCTCCAGCAACATAATGACCATCATAGAGCTCACCGACCGTCTGGCGGCGATAGTTTCGCAGTTTAAGAGCTTTACCCGTAAGAGCCAGGGCAACGACAAGGCGATTAGCGTGGCGCAGTGCATCAGGGATGCGCTGACCATAGTCCAGCCCGAGGTAGACAAACAGGGGATAGATCTGGTGCTCAACAACACAGAGTGTCAGACGCTGCTCTGGGGCGACCCGATTAGGCTACAGCAGGTGCTGATCAACCTGATGAGCAATGCCATGGTGGCCATGCGTGCCAGCAACCCGAAACAGCTGATCATAGGTGTGGTGGTGAGCAACCGACTGGAGATCACCATAGAAGATACCGGCACTGGCATAGATGAGAGCCAGATGCAGAAGATCTTCGACCCTTACTACACCAGCTCGCGCCAGGGGCTGGGCTTGGGGCTGTCGATCTCCCGGCGTATCGTCGAGGCGATGCAGGGTAAGATAAGCGTTGCCAACCGCCAACAGGGCGGCGCCATCTTCCAGATCACCTTACCCATTCATGCAGTAGGATAACGATGCAAAATCAAGTTTTTAATCAATACGACATCTTAATCGTCGATGACGAGCCTCTGATAGGCTCGGCCCTGGTGCAGCTGTTTGAACTCGAATCCTACCGCGCCCTGGCCCTCACCGACGCCAAGCAGATTGGCCTGGGCCTGCCCGACAACTGGCCGGGCATAGTGATCTCAGACGTCAACATGCCAGATATCGACGGCCTGTCGCTGATGCGCACCCTGCTGGCTCAGGACAAGGATATTCCCATAATCCTGCTGACCGGCCACGGTGATATCGCCATGGCGGTGCAGGCGCTGAAACAGGGGGCCTATGATTTTATCGAGAAACCCTTTAACAACGAACACATGCTGGATATCGCCAAGCGCGCGCTGGAGAAACGCGCCCTGACCTTAGAAAACCGCAGCCTGAAACGTGAGCTGGAATCCCAAAGCACCCCAGGGCCGCGTATCCTGGGCCATAGCCCGGGGATCAAGCAGATGCGCCACATCATCCATCAGGTGATCGACATGCCCGCCGATGTGTTAATTGAAGGCGAGACTGGCACGGGTAAGGAGCTGGTCGCCCGCTATCTGCACGACCACAGCCCTCGAGCCGAGGCCAACTTCGTCGCCATCAACTGCGGCGCCATCCCAGAGACCATCATAGAGAGCGAGCTGTTTGGCGCCGAATCTGGTGCCTTCACCGGCGCCGATAAGACACGTATCGGCAAGTTCGAGTATGCCAACGGCGGCACCCTGTTTCTCGACGAGATTGAGAGCACGCCGCTATCCTTGCAGGTCAAGCTGCTCAGGGTATTGGAAGACAGGAAGGTGGAGCGCCTCGGCTCCAACAAGAGTATAGACCTGGATATTCGCATCATTGCCGCCACTAAGGTGGATCTCAAGAGCCTGTGCGACACCGGCGAGTTTCGCCAGGATCTCCTCTATCGCCTCAATCTGGTGACAGTGCCAATTCCAGCCCTCAGGGAGCGACGCGAAGATATCGGCCTGCTGTTTCTGCATTTCGCCCGGGTCGCCTCGGCCCGCTATCATAAGGCGCTGATCCCCTTGACGGCCGAATACACGGCCCAGCTGGTCTCACACGACTGGCCCGGCAATGTCAGGGAGCTGCGCAATCTGGCCGAACGTTATGTGCTCTTAGGGCCAGAGGCGGCCTTTGCCACCTCACTGGGTCAGAGCAGTCAACTCAACGCCAACATGTCGCTGCAGCAGCGGGTGGAGTTTTTCGAGCGCCTGCTGATCGAAGAGGCGCTGAGTAACAACAAGGGCAGCATCAAGCTCACCATGGAGCAGCTAGAGCTGCCGCGCAAAACCCTCTATGACAAGATGCAGAAGTTCGGCCTCAACCGTAAGACCTTCATCAACTAGTGGCAGCCCTAGGCGTTAGCTCGCCGCATCTAACAGCGGAGTGCGCGGCCTATGGGTGCGCTGCAGCATCACCACCAAGAAGATCACACCGCTAAGCAGGGTCAGGCTGCCAGCCACCACGCCGCTCCAGCCCCAATGCTGCCAGAAGGGCAAGAGGAAAGGGCCGCCCAGCGCCGCCCCCAGATAGTAACTACACAGGTAGAGCGCCGTGGCCTTAGCCCTGTGCTGCTGGGCGCGCTGGGCTACCCAGGCATTACAGACGCTGTGGAAGGTGAAGAAGCCAAAGCTCGACAGCAGAAAACCTATGACGATGGCGCTGCTGGTATCCCCCAGGGTCACCAGACTACCGACGCACATCATCACCGCCGACAGGATAAACAGCGGCTGACGTCCCAGGCGGGTCACCCACTTGGCGGAGCGAAACGAGGCGTAGGTGCCGCTCAGATAACAGAGGAAGATAAGGGTGACCTGAAACTTGCCCCAGCCAAACGGCGCCTGCATCAGGTGCAGCTGGATATAGCTAAATTGATTGACCATCACCATGAAGGCCAACGCCCCCAAAAGGTAGAGCTTCACCAGGGTGGCATCGCCAAGGTGCAGGCCAAAGCCCTTGAGATCGGCGAGGCCAAAACCACTCTTGTGTTGACGGCGACGGATCCGCACCCGGTCGAGTCGCGGCAGTAACATGAGTACACCGACCGCGCCCGCTAGGGTCAGGACACTCACCAGCCCCATGGCCTCTACCCAGGTCAGATACTCTGTCATCAAGCCGCCGAGCAGACGCCCGGCGATGCCCCCCAGGCTGTTGGCGCCGATATAGATGGCCCCCGCCTTGAGTAGTACGTTGGTATCGAGCAGATCCTTAAAATAAGCCATGGCGATAGCGGGCACCGCCGCCAGCAGTATCCCCTGAAACAAACGCACCGCCACCAACGCCGAGAAATCCTGCACCCAGATCAACATGAGATCCGCCACCACAAGAAGCGCCAGGCTCCAGAGCAGGGGCTTACGCCTGCCTAGCTTGTCAGACAGGGTGGCATAGAAGAGCAGCGCGAAGGCCATAGAGAAGCTGGTCACAGACAACAACAGGGTGGCATGGGCCGGCGACACGCTAAAACTGGTCGCGATCAGCGGCAACATCCCCTGCACCATATACAGGTTGATGTAGATCACCACAGAGGCCAGAGAGAGGCCCCAGATCAGACGAAGTTGTAGTGGACGGCTGGCGGTCATGTTGTCGCGCTCAATAGGATAGATAGACACAGGCTAGCACCGGCGCTAACATAACAAAAATAGATTATATATATGATGTCGATAATAATTTGTTATAGACAATTCCAATGACCAATGCTTGAAAACAATCTGCTAAAAAGCGCTTAAGACAATGGTGCTAACTCAGCGTGATAGATAAATGTGAGAAGGTGTGGTGAAAGATGGATATCAAACAGCTTAGGCAGTTCGAGGCGCTGGCGACCAAAGGCAGCTTTACCCTGGCGGCCAAACAGCTCAACCTCGCCCAGCCCGCCCTGAGTCAGGGGATAAAACGCCTCGAAGAATCCCTCGGGGTCACGCTCGTCAACCGCAACAAACATTATCGCGGTCAGGATGGCAGCCGCCTCACCCTCACCGCCGAGGGCGAGGCGCTGGCGCAACATGCCAGGCTGATCCTCAAGCAGGTCAAACAGGCCGAGGCCCATATTAAATCCATGGCCAACCTCACCAAGGGCGAGGTGCGCATCGCGGTGCCCGGCATGCTGGGCTCCTACTACCTGCCCTCTCGCTTGATGGCCTTCAGGCACAGGTATCCGGATCTCAAGCTCTCCCTGTTTGAGGGCGGTACACGGGACAGCCTGCGCATGTTGCAAAACGAAGAGGTGGATATCGCCATCATCACGGGCCAGGATCTGCAGCCTAATTTCGACAGTCATCTGCTGCTCAGAGAGCAGATGGTGGTGGCCGTGGGAGAAGATCACCCCTTGGCGGAGCACACAGGGATCACCCTGGAGCAGTTTTTCGAGCAGGAGCTGGTGATGTTTAAACCCGGCTATTTCCACCGCGAGTGGATGCTGTCTCAAGCCAAGGCGCTGGACCTCGAGGTGAATATTGCCTTCGAGACTAACCTTATCAACCTGATCAAGCAGGTGGTCGCCCAAGGATTTGCCATCACCAGCGTACTGGAGATGGTGATCGAGGCCAGGGATCCTATCCGCGCCATCCCCTTCTCACCAGCGGTGCATCTAGACCTGCATATTGCCTGGAATAGAGAACGCCCCATCGGCCTTGCCGACAGGGCGTTCGTCGAGTTCTTGATGAATAACCCTTAGCGAGGTGCTAACGGCTTCATGAGACCAATCTAACTGGCATCGGCCTGACACTCGGGCGCCGCTAACTGGAAGGCCTCGAGCTTATGGCAATTATCCCAGATACGAAGAATATTTGGGTATGGCGTCAAATCGACCTTGAAGCGATTGGCGTTATAGACCTGAGGGATAAGGCAGAGATCCGCCAAACTCACCTCATCACCATAGCAGTAGGTGCCGGCGTGTTTTTCCAGCTGCTTTTCAAACGCGCCAAAGCCCTGGTGGATCCAGTGATGGTACCAGGCGTTCTTGGCGTCCTCATCCAGCTCAAGTGTGTTGGTGAGATACTGCAACACCTTAAGATTATTCAGCGGATGCACCTCACAGGCGATAGAGAGTGCCATGGCGCGCACCTCGGCTCTCGCTTTTGGATCTTTTGGCAGCATCATGGCGCCGCCATATTGCTCGTCGAGATATTCGATGATCGCCAGCGACTGAGACAAGACAAATTCGTTGTCGCCCTCGATCAGAGTTGGCACCAGCTCCTGGGGATTGAGCGCAGCGTACTCAGGCAAGTGCTGCTCGCCGCCATTCTTCACCAGATGCACGGATTCGAGCTCTGTATCCAGGCCCTTCAAATTCAATGCGATACGCACCCGATAAGCGGCGCTGGAGCGCCAGTAGCCCAATAATTTCATCACACGGCTCCTTTTCTCTCTCCGCCCATTACCCGGCGGCTGTTACAAAAACGGGGCAACCTTGGTCGCCCCGAAGTCTCAAAAGTTTTTGAGAATTAACCTTTGTACTCAACAACCAGCTGATCGATGGCACCAAAGATAGATTGCTCATTTTCATCCAGCATCTCGATACGCACGCGATCGCCGAAACGCATGAATGAGGTCGATGGCTTACCGTCGCTGATGGTCTCCAGCATACGGGTCTCGGCCAGGCAGCTAGAGCCAGCACTGCGGTCGTAGTTAGAGATGGTGCCAGAACCTATGATGGCACCGGCGCCCAGCGGGCGAGTCTTGGTGAAATGGGCAATCAACTGGCTGAAGTTAAAGGTCATGTCGATGCCACAGTTTGGCTTACCAAACAGCTCGTTGTTCAGATGGGTGATCAACGGCAGATGCACCTTAGACTCACGCCACTTGTCGCCCAGCTCATCCGGGGTCACGGCGACAGGAGAGAAGCTGCTCGATGGCTTAGACTGGAAGAAACCGAAGCCCTTGGCAAGCTCGGCTGGGATCAGGTTACGCAGCGACACATCGTTTACCAGCATCAGCAGCTTAATATGCTTCTCGGCCGAATCTGCGTCTATGCCCATTGGCACGTCGTCGGTGATCACCGCCACTTCAGATTCAAAATCTATGCCCCACTCTTCGCTGGCCAGCTCGATATCCGCCTTAGGCGCGATAAAGCTGTCAGAACCGCCCTGATACACCAGAGGATCTGTCCAGAAGGTTTCTGGCATCTCGGCGCCGCGGGCCTTACGTACCAGCTCAACGTGGTTCACATAGGCGCTACCGTCGGCCCACTGATAGGCACGTGGCAGCGGTGACAGACACTTGTTCTCGTCAAAATCGACTGTGTTGTCTAGCACGCCTTGGTTAAGGGCCTCATAAAGCTCTTGCAGTTGCGGCTGAAGCAGATCCCAGGCGTCGAGCAGCTGCTGCATGGTGTGCGCGATGGCCGGTACCGCAACAGCCTTGGTTAGATCTTTACTCACAAGCATCAGCTGACCGTCACGACGGCCGTTGTTATAACTTGCTAACTTCATACCCACTCCTTCCGAATTCTTTTCTTGCCAGACCATAGGGGCGCGCCGCTAATGGGTCTGGGACTATCAATTTGGCATAGAAATACCCTATGCGCCTCAAGATAGGAATAGCGTGATACAAATCACACTCCTTCCCTTAACATTCAAATTTGTAAACAATTCATGACAGGCAGAGAGAACCCCAAATTCATGGGGTTTCGGCCTTGTCTCTGCCTAGAAAACCGCCAGCCAACTGGCAATAAGGTTTTACATCCCTTTTTGCTTGCTGATCTTATATTCTCTCAGCTTGTTGGCGATAGCCGTGTGCGACACCCCAAGTTTCTTCGCCAGCTGGCGGGTACTGGGGTAAGCCGGATAGAGACGTCTGAGCAGACTCGCCTCAAACTGCTTCATCGCCTGATCCAGACTGCCCTCAAACTGATGATCGAAATAGCCAAAGCCCTCGGCGTATGACGGTAGTTTTAGCTGATCCACCGTCAGCTCCGCCGAGCCATCCCACATGGATACCGCACGGAAGATGGCGTTTTTCAGCTGGCGCACGTTACCCGGCCAGGCATAGCCCAGCAGGTGCTCACGGCATGGGGCCGAGATACGACGAATAGGAATAGACAGCTGCTGGCTGTAATGCTCGAGGAACATCTCGGTCAGGGGGATCACATCCACCTTGCGCTCTCTGAGCGAGGGCATATGGAAACTGAGCACATGGATGCGATAGTAGAGATCTTCGCGGAACTCGCCGGTCTGGCACAGCTCGGCCAGATTCTTCTGGGTCGAGCAGATGATGCGCACGTCAGAGCGCACCTCCACATCGCCGCCCACCCGGCGGAAGGTGCCATCCTGCAGCAGACGCAGCAGTTTGACCTGGGCCGCCTTGGACATCTCCGCTATCTCGTCTAAGAAGACGGTGCCGCCTTTGGCCTCTTCAAAGAAGCCGCGCTTGACCACCTCGCCACCGCTGACATAACCGAAGAGCTCCTCTTCGGCGGCGCTGTCTGGCATGGCGGCGCAGTTAATCGCAATAAAGGGATGCTCACGACGCATGCTGGCATCGTGGCAGGCTCTGGCCATCAGCTCCTTGCCTGTGCCCGTCTCGCCCGTGATCAGCAGAGGCGCATCGAGCTGGGCCATGCGTCTGGCCTGCACCAACACCTCTTTCATCTTGTCGCTGACCGCCAGCACATTCTCAAACCCTGTGGTCTGATTCTGTAGGGCGTTAAACTGCTTGCCGACCCGTGCGGGTGATTTGAGGGAGACTACGGCGCCGGCCAAAATGGTCTTGTCGTTCTCGTCGGGCAGATAGATGGGTAGCATCTCGGCCAGGTATTCGCTCTGGCCTATGTTGACCCGGGTGGCCTGAGCCAACACTAACGGCTCGCTGAGCCAGCGGTTGAAGTTAAAGCCCTGTACCCAATGATTGAGGGGTTCGTCGAGCACCTCGTGCTCGCCCATGTTGACCGTCATCAGCGCCGACTCGTTGACGATACGGATCCGACCCTTAACGTCGATGGAGAAGACTGAATCCGGCAGCGTCTTCAGCAAGGTCTTAAGCGCGTAATGCTCCTGCTCGGAAGGCATGAAAGAGACGGTGCGCACGTCGTGCACCCCTTCCACCTTCCTGATTAACGGCAACAGCTCACTGAGCACATCAAAGTTGACCTCAGCAAACTGCAGATAGAGAAATCCCTGGTTACTGGCGTCGATAGCTATTAGGTTAATGCCATAGCCTTCGAGGATCACCAGAATGTCTTTTGCTAGACCCACGCGGTCGATGCAACTTACTTCTAAGCGCATACCCTTTCGTCCCTTTTTATATTTATTACTTCACGGTTTTTGGGATTATCGCGAGCATGGTTGCGTCTCATGCCAGAAAAAGTGTGACACGCCACGCAGAAATGCCGATAAAACGCCTATACGTTAGAGTGTAATGAGATTTGTGGCAAGAGTTGTTTACACCGGATTCGAAAAGCAACCAAAAAAACAGCGCCATAGCTAGGCTATGACGCTGTTTTTAAATCAATTTTAACTTAGTCCAATAACTGGTCTGTCTTGGCCGCCATGATGAAATCGTTGCGGTGTAGGCCCTTGATGGAGTGAGACCACCAGGTCACAGTGACCTTGCCCCATTCGGTTAGAATGCCGGGATGATGGAACTCTTCCTCGGCTAAGTCTGCCAATTTATTGGTAAATTCCATCGCCAGCTTAAAGTTTTTAAACTTGTAGACACGCTCAAGCTGCATGATACCGTCACGCACCTCGACGCCCCAATCTGGGATCATGCGGATCAGCTCGGCCAACTCGGCGTCTGTCACCTTAGGCGCGTCGGCCTGGCAGGCTTCGCATTTCATTTGGGCTAATTCAGTCATACTTCTTCCTTCTGATTTTCTTATCTGGCTCTATTAACTGGCTTGCTTAACTGGCTTTCGATTTTGGCTCAAACATGGGGGCATGTAGCCCTAACTGACGCGCCTTAGTCACGGCACCCATGATGTCCATTTTGACGATTTCGTCTAAATAATCAATTGAATCAATAGCGTAATAAATTGGCTGCATGATATCGATTCGATAAGGGGTTCTTAAGATATCCAACAGATCGAAAGGCTTCACCACCGGGGTGTCGCTCATGGCGTAAAGGGTCTCACCTGGCGAACTTAATATGCCGCCACCGTAGATCTTCAGCTCATCGTTGGCCTGACGGATTAAACCAAACTCCACGGTAAACCAGTAGAGTCTGGCGAGAAAGACACGCTCCTCTTTCGAGGCGGCCAGACCCAACTTACCGTATTCGTGAGAGAAACGGGCAAATGAGGGATTGGTCAGCAGCGGGCAGTGACCGAAGATCTCGTGGAAGATATCGGGTTCCTGCAGATAGTCGAACTCCTCCTTGCTGCGGATGAAGGTGGCAACCGGAAACTCCTGGTTCGCCAGCAACTGGAAAAACTTCTCGAACGAGATCAGCGCCGGTACGGCAGCCGTCTTCCAACCTGTGGCCTGTTGCAGCACAGCATCGATTTCGCCAAGCTGCGGGATGCGATCTGCAGGCAAGGCAAGATCTTCGAGGCCTTTCAGATAGGCATCACAGGCATAGTGGGGCAAATTGCCCTTCTGTCTGTCGTACAGCGCTTGCCAGATCTCATGTTCATTGTCAGGGTATTGGATGAACCCTTGGTTATCAGGCAGTCTGGCCTGATACGTAGTTTGTTTACTCATGATAAATACAACACAAATGACTGCTCCTGCCTCCATATTTGACTAAACGCCAGAGTTTGTTAACAGGATCACACTTTATAATTTGGCTTAAGCGCCGCTCAAGATGTAACCTCAAATTTACATCAGGCAGAAAATGAAAATTTAAATCGTTTTTATTTATGCACTTACAGAGAAAAAAACATGTAACACTCTTGACACAAATGCCGACATTGACATCAATTTCATCTGCTTACCCCATGAGACAAATTTTTATGTAAAGGTATTTTACATCCTCTGAACGATCCCTTTTCTGGCATCCAGCGTACCGCTACAGGCTTCAGGATAGGGCTAAGGCCGATGCCGAATAGTTCGACAGACGTCGAGAAGCTAGCGGCCAAAGCGCCTAAATCTCCTGGCTTTTCAGGGCGTTTTTATTAGAATAAAAGGGCATTTTGCGCAGCCAACTAGGATTAGGATGAAACAGCACAAAGTTCGCAAGGCCGTTATTCCCGTCGCGGGTCTCGGCACACGCATGCTTCCGGCAACCAAGGCGATCCCCAAGGAGATGTTGCCCATAGTCGATAGACCCTTGATCCAATACGTGGTCAACGAGGCGATAGCCGCCGGGATCAATGAGATAGTCCTGGTCACCCATGCCAGTAAGAACTCCATCGAAAACCATTTCGACTCCAGCTTCGAGCTCGAGGCCCAACTCGAACGCAGGGTAAAGCGTCAGCTACTGGCCGAGGTGCAGGCCATCTGCCCAAGCGACGTGACTGTGATCAGCGTGCGCCAATCTCAGGCCAAGGGGCTGGGCCACGCCATCCTATGTGCCCTGAAGGTCGTGGGCGACGAGCCCTTTGCAGTTTTGCTGCCGGACGTCATCATAGACGATGCCAGCTGCGATCTCAGCCGGGATAACTTGGCCGAGATGGTCAAGTTGTTTGATGAAACCGAAGTGGGCCAGATCATGGTCGAGGGCGTACCAGAGAGCAGCGTCGACCAGTATGGTATCGCCGATGTGAACGGCCATCAGCTGGAGGCCGGGCAATCTAAACCCATCAATGAGTTGGTGGAGAAACCTAAGGTGGGCCAGGCGCCATCTAACTTAGCGGTAGTTGGCCGATACGTGCTACCTAAGCAGATCTGGCAGCTGCTGGGCAAGACCCCCGCCGGCGCCGGCGATGAGATCCAATTGACAGATGCCATCGCCATGTTGATGAACAGCCAAACCGTCAACGCCTATTACATGCATGGCAAGAGCCATGACTGTGGCAACAAACTCGGCTACATGCGCGCCAATGTCGAATACGCGCTGCGCCATCACGAAGTGGGCAGGGATTTTGCCGACTACCTCAAAACATTAGTTTCAGATTTACAACAGGATAAAGATTAATGACGATTTTAGTCACTGGTGGCGCAGGCTACATAGGTAGCCACACTGTCGTTGAGCTACTTAATGATGATCAACAGGTAGTGATCATAGACAATCTGAGTAACTCAAGCGTCGAGGCCCTCAAACGGGTCGAGCAGATCACCAATAAAGGGGTCACCTTCTATCAGGGCGACGTGCTCAACAAGGCCTTCCTGCAGAAGGTCTTTAACGACCATGATATCGATGCCGTGATCCATTTTGCCGGCCTCAAGGCGGTCGGCGAGTCGGTAGCCCAGCCGCTGCGTTACTATGAAAACAACGTAACCGGTACCTTAGTGTTGTGCGAGGTGATGGCCGAATTTAATGTGAAAAACCTAGTGTTTAGCTCATCGGCTACCGTCTATGGCGATCCCGCCTCACTGCCCATTACCGAAGATTTCCCCACGGGTGCCACTAACCCCTATGGTCAGTCTAAGCTGATGGTAGAGCATATCCTTAAGGATCTGCACCACTCGGATCCCAGCTGGAACATCGCCAGACTGCGTTACTTCAACCCTGTGGGTGCCCACGAGAGCGGCCTCATAGGCGAAGATCCCAACGATATCCCCAATAACCTGATGCCCTTCATCGCTCAGGTTGCCGTGGGTCAGCGCGAGAAGCTTAGCGTCTTCGGCGACGACTACGACACCCATGATGGCACAGGGGTGCGCGACTATATCCATGTGGTGGATCTGGCTAAGGGCCATCTGAAGGCGCTTGCAAAACTCAACACCCAGCCAGGCTTAGTCACCTATAACCTGGGCACAGGCCAAGGCTACAGCGTGCTGGATATGGTCAAGGCGTTCGAGAAAGCCTGTGGCCATACCATCGCCTACCAGATCGCGCCGCGTCGTCCTGGCGATATCGCCGCCTGCTACGCCGATCCTCACAAGGCGCAGACAGAGCTGAACTGGCAGGCCACCCACACCATAGAAGATATGGCCAACAGCAGCTGGCACTGGCAGTCCTCTAATCCGAGCGGCTACAAGGCCTAAAGCAAACGGGGGCTCAGGCCCCCCATTTGATAGCAAGTGAATCTATGAGCAATCGCATCAACCAAAGCCGCCGCAACCTCTTCAGTCGCCGCAAGAGCCAGGTGATCCGCCCGCCCTGGAGCCGCACAGATGTCGAATTTACCGATATCTGCACCCGCTGCGATAAGTGTATCGACGCCTGTGAGACCAAGATCCTCTCCCGTGGCGATGGTGGCTTTCCCGAGGTCAGCTTCAGTCAGGATGAATGCACCTTCTGCGGCGCCTGTGCCAAGGTGTGTCCCGAGCTGCTGTTTACCGACATCGAAGAAACTCCCTGGCAGATCAAGGCCAGTATCGACCAGAGCTGTCTGGCCAACAGCGGCATCTGGTGTCAGACCTGTAAAGATGCCTGCGATCCCAGAGCCATCAGCTTTACCGCCAGCATAGGTCAGGCACCCAAGCCTGTGATCGATACCGAGCTGTGTAACGGCTGCGGCGCCTGCGTAGCGCCCTGCCCTAATCAATCGATAAAACTTAGCTAATGTAGTGAAAAGCATTGCCAAAAAACTGACAGGCAGCGCCAAATATTAGTGGTTTTGTTACACAAAGTTTAAGGGTAATATTGGGCAAAACGGGCAAAAAGTTAATCATTATGTTTGGAAAGAAAAATAACAAAGCAGGTCTCACCTTTATCGCGCAAGGGACTAAATTATCAGGGGAAACTCATTTTGCCGGCGAAGCCCTCATCGGCGGCGAACTGCATGGCAAAATCAGCGCGACCGGTAAGCTGACAATCGAAGTCGATGGCTATATCGAAGGCGAGCTGCAGTGTAAGGAGATTAAGGTCTCTGGTGCGTTTAAGGGCAAGATGAAGTGTGAAAAACTAAACATCACCAGCACAGGTAGCGTCGAGGGTGAGATCGCCTGTAACTCGATGGAGATCTTCGAAGGGGGTCAGTTTATCGGGATGCGCGTACGCGAAGAGGTCGCCCTGCTCGCCAGCGAACCAGACATCCAAGCGATTAACCCTGAAACCAAATCTGATGCCGAACCTGAGGCAGAGTCTCAGTTAGACAATTATTTTAAAGAACTCACTAAATCTGCCTAATCTAGGTAAGCTGGGTAAGCTTGGCGAGAGCCCTATCGGGCTAAATTAAGTGGACAGCTTTAACAAATAAGGCCACAGGATTGTGTGGCCTTATTTATACCCGTCTTTTGTACCCATTTCTTGTACTCATAATAATGAGTCTATGATCAGCAGTAACTTTTAACAGGCCAGGATGACCAACTATTGACTAAGGTTGCTTCTATATTCCCTAAGCAGCGCGAGAAACTCCCTCGGCGCCCTGTCTAAACAATCTTCCGGCAAGTAAACATGGTAACCCAGCTGGGTATTGAGCTGAGCGCAGCGCCGGGCAAACATCGCCTGCACGCCACTGAAATCTGTGCCTTCTAGTGTGATGGGGGTGAATTCAGAGTTGAGATAATGCTCGAGGTCCGCAAGTTCACCGTCTAGATTCAGGGAGGAGATCAGCAGCGGGCGCTGCTCGCTCAGGAGACCAGTCGCCAGCCTGGGCGGTATATCATCGATCAGCGGCAACAGGGATTTCAGCCTGACGCCGATATAGGGCAGATCATGGCTATCAAACGTCTGAATGCTGCGAGGGATATCGACCCGTTGAATATTGTCCCATTCCAGATAGATGCTGCCCCTGTGATGGTGATACACCAGCCCCCTGGGCCTTAGCTCTATACTCACCTCGGGCTGCATCCACTTGGCTATCCCCAGCACGGTAAAGATCATGCCGAAGATGAAACAGACCATGCCCGGCCCCATCAGCGCCCGGGAGGCGATAAACATGCACAGGGCACTGATTAAGGCGATGCCGCCAATCAGGGTAAAGGTGCGCGCGTTACGCTTGGTCACCGCGCGAATGACAACTGCTTCTTGTTCCATAATCTCCAAACGCTAATCTGCCAAAGCAAATTTAATCTTAAGCCAAGTCTGCCCCAGATATTCATGGATCGAACGCTGGGAGGCTAAAAGGTTGTGGGCATCTAGCTGCCACCAGTAGCCACCCCGGGCGATAAAGTCTGCCGGCGCCCCCTGAGGGTGCATGCCAGCCTGATGAAAGATCATCATGGCCCGGGGCAGATGGGTGGCCGAGGTCACCAGCCTGAAGGGGCTATCACCTATCTCCCATTTGAGAAATTGTGCCTCCTCCAGGGTATCTTTGGCCAGGGGAAACTGAATAATCCGCTCAGGGTTCACTCCGAGCTCCATGGCGGCATTGGCCATCACCTGCGCCTGAGGCAAGGCATCACTGCCACCCCAACCACTCACCACCAGCTGGCAATCCTGCCCTAGGCTAAGTTGTCTCACCCCTTCGGTAAGACGGGCCAGTGCGGTGGCAGAGAGCTGCAGGGTGGCGCGATCGGCGATAGTGGAATCGTGACCACTGCCCAGCACCATCACCACACAGGCGTTTTCTATCGGGTCGTTGTTGACTGGGTATTGCCCCTCGAGCGGTGCGGTCAGCTGGTGACTGCCCCATTGACTGCTCGCCAGCAATAAGATAGTAAAAGAGAGTGTGATCAGTGCCTTAACGAATTTGCGTCGTCGCAGGATCAGGATCGCGATAAACATACATAATACCGACAGAGGTATCGGCATTAAGAGTTGTGAAATTAGTTTTTTTACCCAGAACATGGCTATCCTTGCCCCTAAGTCTTGCCCCCAATGAAAAGTGGGGGCAAGTGTAACCTAGGGATGCAAGGAAGTCATTACCAGAGCCAGGCGGCTCCGCGAACCCCAGATGAGCCGCCATACATGTTCTGCACCACAGGGGTACGACACTCACCACCGAGTACGTACTTAGACAGTGCCTCGGGCAATCTTGGATAGATGGCCTCTATGTTGGATACACCGCCACCCAGCACGATAATGTCGGGATCCAGCATGTTGATCATATGAGCCAGCGAGCGGGCCAGACGGTCGATATAACGCTCAAACGCCGCGGTCGCCAGCACTTCACCCTGCTCCATTCGACGGGCGATCTCGATACCGCTGGGTGCATCGCCACCGGCCGCCTTGTAGTCGCGCACGAAGCCGGTGCCAGAGATAAAGGTTTCGATGCAGTCTTTGTTGCCACAGAAACACTCGGTAGAGTTGAACTCGTCAGGGGTCATCCAGGGCAGCGGGTTATGGCCCCACTCACCGCCGATGCCGTTGCCACCGCCGTGGACCTTGCCGTTGATGGCGATACCGCCGCCACAGCCCGTGCCTATGATCACTCCAAATACCAAGCCTTTACCGGCCGCGGCGCCATCTACCGCCTCGGACACGGCGAAACAGTTGGCGTCGTTGGCTACGCGCACCTCACGCTCCAAGCGCGCACCTAAGTCCAGATCTAAGGGATGGCCATTGATCCAGGTGGAGTTGGCGTTCTTCACCAGACCAGAGAAAGGAGAAATCACCCCGGGAATACCGACACCCACAGTGCCTTTTTGGCCCAGAGTGGACTCTGCTTCGTTGACGAGTGCCTCGATGGCATCCAGGGTGACTTTGTATTCACGCGGCGTGGGGATACGTTTTCTAAACAGTTCCTTACCGGCCTCACTCAGGGCCACCAGCTCTATCTTAGTGCCCCCCAGGTCTACACCCATTCTCATCATACTCTGCTCCAATCTTATTTTCTTTTTCTTACTTATCGCGCCAATGCTTTGCGGTGGCGATAAAGTAGGGATTCAAAATATCTTCTTTCTGGTTATAGTCCAGCGGCTGGCCGTTATCGGCATTCACCACAAGACCGCCAACACTTTCCAATACCGCTTGCGCAGCCGCCGTGTCCCACTCGCTGGTCAGACCCAGGCGGGGATAGATATCCGCCTTGCCTTCGGCCAGCAGACAAAACTTCAGCGAGCTGCCGATACTGGTCATCTCATGTTCGCCTATCTCCTCGAGATAGGCCGCAAGCCCAGGGCTCACATGGGAGCGACTGCCGACAATCCTGGGCACATTCGGCGCCGCAACCGCCAGCTGGTTCAAATCTGTCACACCATCGGCGCTGGCCAACCAGGCGCCATAATGCTGGGCGCCGTAATAACATTTATTCAACACGGGCGCGTAGACGACCCCAGCCAGGGCGCGCCCCTTGTCGATAAAGGCAATATTAACGGTGAACTCACCGTTACGCTTAATAAACTCTTTGGTGCCATCCAGTGGGTCGATAAGCCAATACTGCTGCCACTGCTTACGCGTCTCCCAGGGAATATCGGCGGCCTCTTCAGACATCACGGGAATGTCTGGCGTCAGATGCGCAAGCGCCTCGACGATCACCTTGTGACTGGCCAGATCGGCCGCGGTCACAGGGCTATCGTCGGCCTTGGCCTGAATATCCATCTGGTCGCTGCCATAGACCTGCATGATGGCATCGCCCGCCTTCTTAGCTATCTCGACCAGCTCATCTAACCATTCTTGCTTAAATATATGACTCACAATATAAATTCTCTTCGTCCTGGATTGCCTTAGTATGCCATCTCCACGGCTAAGAATTTAATAACAATTTGATCATACTTTGCGTAAAAGATACTAAGCTAGGCGCGGGGCAGTGAAAAGCCTTTCGCCGCGCCTTGCATTCGTATTCAGCACCTTGTCAGGCTTGCAGCCAACCGATGAGCACCCCACAAGCCGTTAACCTTTCACCTCTATCGCCAGTACAAAATCACCACCGAAATCCCACGCTTAATTCACCTAGAAATCACCTAGGCAACACAAAGCTACAAAGCCGGGTGACTAATCCGGCAATTATCGATATTTCCCTTGTTAATTAGCCAATTAATCATCATATTCGCGCAAAAATTCTGATCGAAAAGATGAGCCGATGAAACGATACCTAGCCGTTCCCCTCCTACTTGTTAGCAGCCATTCTGCATTTGCCGCCTGGTGGATAGAACCGACCGACCTGCCGCTGCGAGCCGACATTCAACTGCTCGCCGATACTGGGATAATCAAGCAGCCGGTCACCACCTATCCGCTGATGTGGACCGGGCTCAAGCAAGATCTCGATGCAGCCGAATTGCCCGAGCTTTCTCCGGCTCAGGCCGCTGCCTACGATAGAGTAATGAGCGCCTATGCCAGACACCATAGAGACCTTAGTACCCGTGTCGGCTTGGGGGCGGCCACCGACAGCGCGCGCTTCCTGGGCTTTGGTCATGACTATAGAGACAAGGCCGAGGCCAAGGTGGACGTCGAGGTCACCAAGGAGTGGTTTAGCGGCCGCCTCTCGGCCAGCTATCATCAAGACCCGATTGATGGCAACAGCAGCCGGCTGGATAACAGCTTCGCCGCCCTTAGCCTGGGCAACTGGATCCTCAGCGCCGGCGCGCAGCAAAAATATTGGGGGCCAGGATGGGATACTGGCCTTATTCAGACCACCAATGCCCGCCCCATGCCAGGCGTAACACTGAGCCGCAACAACAGCGCCGCATTCGAATCACCTTGGCTTAACTGGATCGGCCCCTGGACCTTTACCACCAGCTTCAGCCAGATGGAGAGCGACCGCTATGTACCCGATGCCAGACATTGGGGCGCCCGCGGCACCCTCAGACCTATCTCTAAACTAGAGGTTGGCTTCTCCTGGACCATGCAGTGGGGCGGCGAAGGCTATGGCAACAGCCTGAGTGACTGGTGGGATGGCCTGTTTAATGGTGGCCAGTCTGAGGGTGATGTCACCAACGGCCAGGAAAACATGCTCGCCGGTTATGATTTTCGCTGGTCAGACACCGCCTTCGGCGTCCCCTATGGCATCTATTTCGAACGGATCCACGAAGACTATCATCACGGCAAAAACAAGCTGATCAATGCCGCCAACTTGGGCGGGGTAGACTTTATGCTAGATGCACTGAGCACCCGGGTCTTCATCGAATATGCCGATACCAAGGTAGCCTGCGGCATCGACCCAAACGCCTATAACTGTCTGTATGAGCATGGCTTTTACCAGAGTGGCTACCGCTACTACGGCAGGAGCCTGGGCAGCACCTATGATAACGACTCCGAGACCTTAGTCCTTGGTGGCATCACTCAGCTAGGCGATGGCCACAGCGTCACCAATAAGCTGCGCTGGCTCAGGCTCAACACCGACGGTATAGATACTGGCAATAGCGCAGGTGGTAACCCAGTGTCTCCTGGCGAATATGAGCGGGTCTATCAGTTCGATACCAGCTACCACAGACCTTGGTTTGAGGGCACCCTAAAACTCGGCGGCACCCTCAGCTATCGCCAGTTTGTCCATAGCGGCGGTCACGATTGGGACACCAGCCTGTATGCCCTGTGGGAAAGGAGCTTCTAGCCTAAGCTTGGCCAAGATCGACTATGGCGCTCAGCTAGGCGTTTAAGCTTTCGCGCTCCATCTCCTCCCAGCTCTGACGCTTGCGATAGATGGTCGAGGCGCTGATATCCAGCAGCGCCGCGGCCTTAGGCACATTACCGTCACAGCGGGCGATGGCCGCCTCTATGGTCTGCTTCTCGGCGATCCACAGAGGCACGATCTCATCATTGCCCATGGCTAACGCCTTGTCAGCCCCCTCGCTTGCTGCGACAGTTTCCTGGGCGAGAGTTTCATGGGCAATAGCTTCCTGACCAATAGTGCTAGCTGCGCCAAACACTCTGCTCTGGGTAGCCTCTGCTGGCGCGGCGGCACCCGAGACGATCTGCATCGGCAACATCTCCTTGGTGACACTCGGCCCCTCGTTAAGCACCACCACCTGACGAATGACATTCTGCAGTTGACGCACATTACCGGGCCAAGGGTAGCTCAGCAGCAGCTGGCGCACCTCATCGCTCAGCTCGGTAAACACCTTGCCCTCCTCGGCGGAGTACTCGGCCAGCAACTTGTTGGCCAGTAATAGAATATCTTTGCCCCTGACCCTCAGTGGCGGCAGCTCTATGGGGATCACATGCAGGCGATAGAAGAGATCTTCGCGAAAACGCCCCGCCTTCACCTCCTCCCAGGGATCGCGGTTGGTGGCGCTGACGAAGCGCACATCCACCTGCTCCTCCTTGGCGCTGCCGACCCGGTGAAACACGCCAGTCTGAATGAATCGCAACAGTTTGCTTTGCAACTCAAGGTCCATCTCACAGAGCTCGTCGAGAAACAGGGTGCCGCCATGGGCGCGGCTGGCAGCCCCCTCGCGGCTGGCATGAGCGCCGGTAAAGGCCCCTTTGGTGTGACCGAAGATCTCACTCTCTATCAGATCTTTCGGTATAGAGGCACAGTTCAGCGCGATGAAGGGACCGTCGCGGCGCGTACCGGCATGGTGCACCGCCTGGGCGCACACCTCCTTGCCGGTGCCACTCTCGCCGACGATAAACACTGAGGCCTTACTGTTGGCCACACAGTCTATGGTCTTATACACAGTCTGCATCGCCAGGGATTCGCCGATAAAGCCCATGTAATTAGACTTAGGCAGGCTGTTTTCATACTTGCTAACCAGGCTCACCAGCTGGCGCTGTTTTCTGGCGTTGCGCAGGGTAATGCTGAGCCGCTTGGCATCGAAGGGTTTCACCAAAAAATCGAAGGCGCCGGCGCGCATGGCATCCACGGCGATATCGATACTGCCATGGGCGGTGATCATGATCACCACGGTATCTGGGTACTGGGCCTGAGCCTGGGTTAAGATATCCATTCCCGACATGTCGGGTAGCTTGATATCCAGCACCAATATGTCCGGCTGCCACTGCGCCAGCTCCCTCAGGGCATCCTCGCCATAGTTGACCTGAGTCACCAGGGCGCCCTCGCCGCGCAGATACTCGGTATACAGGGCGCCAAGAGACAGGCTGTCCTCCACCAGTAAGGCGGTAAATGTCTCCTTCATTTCCATATGCACTCCTTTGAACTCAGGCATCGGCAACGCGCCGCACCGCCTCTTCTCGATTATGGGTTATCTTAGCCGCTATGGCCGCCATCGTCAGCTCGGCCACAGTAAAGAGCTCACTTAGCAAAGTTTCGACCTGCGCCCGATCGCGCCGCTGCGCCGACTGCTCCAGCGCCTTGGCGACCTCGGCCAGCGCGCTGGCGCCGAAGCTACCCGAGCTACTCTTGAGGGTATGGGCCTGGGTCTCCAGCTGCTCGAAGCTATCTTCGTCTAACTTATCGTCCCCATTTATGGGTAACTCGCGCAAACAGCTAAGGCGCGACTCAGTCTCTTTGAGATAGACGCCATACATGTTATCCAGCGAGTCCTGACCTAAGGTCTGGGTCAGCTCAGCGATCACCTGACTATCCAGCAGCCTGTCCTGGTCCGCCAGTGAAATAATCGCCTGAGTCTCGAGACGCCGGTCACTACTCTCTTTATGCCTCTCACCATATCTCTCATTATCTGGCTCTCGATAGTTATCCAGCTCATTCGAGTTCTCAGGCGCCTGACGGCTTGCCTTATCGAGCCAATAGGCGACCTTTTGGAGCAACTCGCCCCGGTTCACAGGCTTGGCGATGAAGTCTTGCATGCCGGCATCGAAGCAGTCCTCGATATCCTCTTTCTGCACATTGGCGGTCATCGCCAATATGATGATGTGCGGATGGCTCGCCAGTATGCGCCGGGTGGCCTCAAGCCCATCCATCTCCGGCATGCGCATATCCATGAGCACCAGCCCATAGTCATGCTTGGCAATGCACTGCACCGCCTCGAGCCCATTGTTGGCAAACTCCACCCGGTAACCCGCCTTGGTCAGCATGGCGCCGCCGATAAGCTGATTCGACTTGCTGTCTTCGGCCATCAAGATAGGCCGTTGGCACTGACTCGAGGCGGTGAGCTGCTCACTCTGACGGGCCGCATCTTGTGCTGGCGCGGCGCCATCTTGCAGCAGTTGCAGCATCTGCTGACGCATGAGCGGTTTTGTCACATGGCCGCTGATGCCGAGCTCGGTGATGTTCGGTCTTGGCTCACTCAGCTGGCTGTCGATCGATGCCACCAGGCTATCCATCAGGGCCAGCAGGCGGCCCTGCTCGGTCAGGTAGCCTTGGGATAGCCGCTGACAGTCAGCTTGGCTCAAACTCTGTAGGCAGGACTCATCGAGCAGGATCAGGTTGAAACGCCCCTTAACCAGATGGGGCTGAAACAGCTGCTCTGGTGAATCTACACAGACGCAGCTTACCCCATATTGGCTGTATTGCTTGCTCATCACTCTGTGGAAGTGGCTATCTGGATGCAGCAGCAAGACTCTTGCATGGGCGGGAAGATGGCGGGGCATTGCGGCTCCTTGACTGGTCAATTTCACTCTGACATCGAACTTGAAGCAGCTGCCCTGCTCTGGCAGGCTCTCCAGGGTAAGCTCGCCCCCCATGAGACGCACCAGTTGGGCTGATATCGCCAGCCCCAGACCTGTGCCGCCATATTGAGTATTGCGCTGGTCATGTACCTGACTAAACTCCTTAAACAACTTGCGCTGCGCCGACTGGCTGATCCCAATTCCCTGATCGGCCACGCTAAAGCAGAGCGAGGCCTCCCCCTGCGCCGCATCGGGCACCCAGGCCTCCAGGGTGATGTAGCCGCGATGGGAAAACTTGATGGCGTTGTCCACCAGGTTTTGCAGCACCTGCCTGAGATGCTGTAGGTCCCCCTCCACCTCATCGGGTACATTGCGATTGATAAAACAGGCGAAGGCTATCCCCTTCTCCCGCACCTTGGGCTGCAAGATATTGATCACCTGCTCCAGCAGCTTCTGCACCGAGAAGGTCTCCAGCTCGACGCCTATCTCCCCCGCCTCAATCTTAGAAAAGTCCAAGATATCGTTGATGGTAGAGAGTAGCGCGGTACCAGCCTCCTTGGCGGTCTGGGCATAGAGGCGCTGCTCCTCATCCAGGCTCGAGCCTAAGATAAGATCGACACTGCCCAGCACGGCGTTGAGTGGCGAGCGGATCTCATGGCTCATGGTCGCCAGGAAACGCGACTTGGCCTGACTGCCCGCCTCGGCCTGCTCCTTGGCGCTCTGAAGCTCGCGCTCATAGGCCAGGCGCCTTGAGATATCGTGCAAGAAGGCGGTCAGCAATATCTCATCGCCCATCTGCACAGGTACCAACTTAAGCTCTACCGGCAGCGCCTCGCCATCTTGCTTGCGGGCATGCAGGGTAATGTTAGATTTAATGCCAGGTCCATCCCCCGTCTGGCGGAAGGTTTGCAGGCAGTTGCTAAAGCGCTCATGCTGGCTGTCGACAAACAAAAGGTCAGCCATTTGAGCGCCGATGGCCTGTTTACGCCCGTAGCCAAACAGGCTGCTGGCCGCATCGTTAAAGGCCTGGATCTTGCCGGCGATATCTATGGTGATCAGCGCATCCGGGCTGGCCTCCAGGGTTGCCAGCAAGATAGCCTCGCTGCGGCGGATTCGCGCCTCTTTACGCTTGATCTCGGTGAGATCTTTCACCAAGCCCAGTAACATGGTCTGGTTGTTGATCACCATCTTGGAGATCGCCATGTCCACGGGGAAGCGCTCACCGTTGGCCCTAAGTGCCAGCAGCTCACGCTGCTTATGGCTCAACCGGCTGCGGTTAGAGGCGATAAACTGCATCAACTGTTGGTGGTATTGCTCACGATAATTTAGCGGCACCAGGTTGGCGATCGGCTGGCCTATCAGCGCATGCGCCTCATAGCCAAACAGTGAGACGATGGCCGGATTCACCTCGACTATCTCCCCCTCGACGTTGAAGATGATAAAGCCATCGACCGCCGATTCTAAGATGGTCGACAGTTGGGTATTGGCCTGCTCCAGCGCCTGGCGATTGCTCTCTACCTTGTCTAGCATGCGGTTGAAGGCCTTCGCCGTCTGCCCCAGCTCATCGTCACTGTTCACCTGCACCTGTACCCCCGTCTCGCCGCCCAGGATCCGCTCCGAGGCCAGCTTTAACGAATCCAGGTTACGGGTCAGGTAGATCCCAAGAAGCCATGAAAACAGCGCTACCAAGAGCATCTCCAGCCCGGCGATAGAGAGAAACTGCCGGGTCGCGCTGGAGACCAGCAGCTCATAATCTGTGGTATCCAGGCCAACTTCCACCCGACCGAAAGCGAATCCCGCCACTTCGATAGGCTGACTTATAGGCAACAGATGTGGATAGTCGGCCTCGCTGACCCCGGCGGCGCGCTCGTCGATAAGCAGATTCTGTTGATCATAGACGCGCACATAACGCACATGATCTTTACTCAGCAGCTCCTGAGTCAGTTCCTCCAGGGTCGACAGATCTGTGCTGATCACCGCATCCTTGGTCGCCGCGGCAAACAGGCTGATGATGGAGCTGGCGCGGCGCTGGATCTCCGCCTCATTCGAGCTCTTGAGATAATCGATACTGGTGTAGACGAGCACCAGCAACAATACGCCCTCTATTAGCGCGATCCCCAGTACCGTCTTGAGGCGAAATGAGATCATGGCGCGCCTCCCTCAGTCGATTTCAGCGGCTGGGATAGCTCACCCAGTTGCAGCGCCCTCACATCGTCCCAGTCGCTGTCACTGGCCTCGACGAGCGGTCGAAAACCTATGGCGTCCAGTGCCGCCTGCCCCGCCTGGGTGCCCGGCAGGGAGACAAGCGCCGCTAATAGGCGCTGTCTCAAGGCTTCGTCGAGTCGCACATGGGTGGCAATCGCATGGGGCGTATAACCCGGGGTGCGCCACAGCACCCTGAGCTGCTCGCGGGTCTTAGGCGTCATGTTGGCAAAGGTGCGCTGCACCCCGCCACCGGCATCGGCCAAGCCTCTGGCCACCGCCAGATAGACAGAGTCATGGGAGCCTATGTAGCGGATCTCGTTGCTGAGCCCGAGACGACTCAGATTAGCCCTGGGCAGCACGCTGGCTGCGAAGGCCGCCGGCGCGGGAAAGGCCAGGGTCTTACCATCGAGCTGGGTGATTTCTGTATAGGGCGCATCTTTTCTCACTACTATGATCCCCTGTAGCTGCTTGTCGCGCTCGCGCGCCAACGCCTTGTAGTGATCGGCTCTGCTAAACACCGCATAGTGATAGGGGTTCATGTAGGCGATGTCATACTCCCCGGCGGCGAGTCTGGCTTCGAAGGTGGGAATATCCGGCGCGGTTGCAAATTGCACTCTGATATTTGCATTTTGCGACAGCAGCGCCAGCAGTGGCGACCAGCTTTGGGCCAACTTGGCCGAGGCTTGCTGGGGCACGACGCCGAAGATAAGGGTCGGCTTGACCTCCAAATCCTTTGCCAGCGCGGGGCTCAGCAGGATAAGGGTTAAACATAGGCTTATGAAACGAGGCAGAATGTTCATCTTATTTCCTTTACACCAATCACTGTCGACGAGAGGGATAACCCCTGCTCAGCAATCGCTATGCCAAAGCTTTTTGCCTCTGTCCCTTTGAGCCCTTGACCTCTTCAGTAAGTGACCTCTCCCCAAGTGCGCCGCGCCTCCCTGCTGTCCGATGAAGATCAACACCTTAGGTCTCACTATGAATGCAAGCCTCGCATTTTGCAATTTAGCCAATGGTGTAAACCCCGTCATGATTTAGTTGCCAACCTCAGGCAAAGAGTCGCTATTACATTGAATAGATAGACAAATAAGTAGATGAATAGATGAAGCCGAGGCGCGATGGCACAGAAGTTGTTAGTCATGCACTAAGCACTATCTCCACTTCACTATGTCTACTGTCCAAGGGCTAGGAGTCGCCACCATGAAACAGCCAAGCCAGCCCACCGCCCTATCGGTACTCGTCGTCGAAGACAGCAGCTGTGAGCGCCTGATGATAGTGAGTCTGGTGCGCCAGCTCGGCTTTGCGGTATCCAGCTGTGATAACGCGCAGCAGGCATTGGTAAAGCTGCAAGAGACAAGCGTGGATATCATGATTAGTGACTGGCGCATGCCGGGCATGAGTGGCATCACCCTGTGTCAGAGAGTCAAAGGGCTAAGTCAGCCGCCGTTTATCATACTGCTCACGGGCAAGAACCGGACCGAGCACATGATCCAGGGCATTGAAGCCGGCGCCGATGACTTTATCGCCAAACCCTTTCAGGCCTCGGTGCTCAAGGTGCGCCTGCTGGCGGCCAAGCGTCTGGTGAGTCTGCAGCGCAGCCTGGCGGTGCAGAACCATAAGCTACACAGATCGATGCAGATCCAGGAGAGATACCTTGAGCAACTCAAGGAAGATCTCACCAGCGCGGCGCAGCTGCAACGGGCGCTCTTGCCGCCGCAGGATCAACACCTCAACCTTTGGCAGATAAGCTCTCACTTTCAACCCGCCACCAGCCTGGCCGGCGATATCTTTCAATGTTTTGCCATAGATGAAAGCCATCTGGGGTTCTATCTCTTGGATGTGGCCGGTCATGGTATCGCCGCCTCCATGCAGGGTTTCACCCTGGCGCAGCAGCTGTCGCGCCAGCGCGCCGACTGGGAGGCCCTGGACAGCGCCAGGCTCGTCACCCGGCTCAACCAGTTATTTGATGATCCCCAGCAGTGCGGGCGTTTCGCCACACTTATCTTAGGCATAGTCAACTGCCAGAGTGGCGAGCTAGACCTGACCAATGCAGGCCATCCGGCGCCGCTGCTGCTGGATAATCGAGGCAGCGACACGCTCGACGCCGAGCCTCAGCTCCCCATAGGCATAGACAAACACTACCAGTATCGCAGCAGCCGCTATTATCTGAGACCGGATCAGCGACTGCTACTTTACTCAGATGGTCTCTTTGAGAGTCGTCACCCCAAGTTAGGCGAGTTTGGTCAGGCCAGGCTCAAGCGGCTCTGTCATCGGGCGAGCAGCCTGAGCGCCGAGTCGTTGATCAGGCATCTCACCCATAAGGCCAAGCTGTGGCAGCAATCGAGTCCCCAGGACGATACCTCACTGCTGCTACTCACCTTTCATCGCCGCGCCGCGGCGCCCGCAGCGTTATACACCCAAGGGAGGAAAAGCGCATGAACAGCCTAACATTCACCCTGACCGACAAGGCCTGGCAGCAAGATCTGCTCTGCCTGGAACTGGAACAATTCATGTTGCAAAACAGCGTCCTCAAGCAGGAACGCTTCAAGGTGGTCACCTGCATCCTGGAGGCGCTTGGCAATAGCATTAAACACGCCAGCAGCGAGCTGAGTGACATCACAGTGATCCTGCACTGCGACCACGACAAGATCACCGTAGATCTGCTGGACAAGCGCCCGCCCCATAAAGCGAGCGACGAGCCAAACTGCCCTCAGCCCATGGCAGGCTCAGGTCGCGGCCTGTGGATAATGAACAGCTGGATGGATCAGGTGAGGTTTCAACCTTCGGTGCAGGGCAGTCACCTGCGTCTCAGCCTGCTGCGCCGCTGACTTTAGATCATGGTTTAGGCGCGCGAATAAACGCGCGCCTAAACCAGGTCAACTCCCTCTTTCTTTAAAGCTGCTTGACTCGCATCCCACCGCTTAAGCCACTTTTCTCCAGCCCATACTCTCAAAACTTCCTCTAATGCCTCTCTAAACCGACACCTTGGTGAAGATAATCTCAGCCTTGCTAATGCAAAAACGCGCAAGGCGATGCAAAAGCACGCAGGAGCGATGCAAATTGCAATGCACAATTCCAATGCCTTCGCTGACCGTCGGTATAACAAGAGCCAAAATCCAGCTAACATCCTGTAAATAAAGACTTTTAAAACTTGGCCTGGCTTGTGCAACGTCTTAGTCGTCCACCACCGAAACGGTGAGTGACCCAATCCACTAAGATGGCATCGCCAAGGAGTCGACTATGAAATTTATCCCCTTAGCCCATCACAACGCCGCCATGGTGGTGTTGCCGAATCAGGTGATCATGTCCCAAACCGCCACCCTGCGCATGGCCATCATCCGCCAGCTGGAGAGTGGCAGCCACAGACTGGTCATGGATCTGAGTCAGGTGGAGTATATCGACTCCAGCGGCCTCTCTATCCTGATCTCCGTGCTGAAGAAGGCCAAGCAGCTGGGCGGTGATGTGGTGCTGCTTTCCCCAACGCCAGGGGTACGAGCCCTGATCGAGCTGACCCGGCTGCACCAGATCTTTACCCTGTTCGAAAACCGCGAGGCGGCCTGCGAATATATCTGCTCGCCTGCCTCGGCCAAGGCCTCATAGGGAGACACGCCATGTTGTCATTTCAGTTCGGCGCCTATCGGCCAAAAAAGCAAGCGAGTGAGCAACAAAGCAGCTTTTCATTGAGTGGCCATGCCTCTTTGCTCATCTTCTTGCTAACGCTCGCCTCGCTCGGCGGCTGCGTCACCCCGGCCCAGCCCAAACAGCAGGCCTTGTGTCAGCGCCAGCTTGATAGCCAGCCCCAGGACTGCCACTACTATGATGACATGGTGCCCTACAGCCGCCGCTATAGTGAGCAGAAAGATAACAGCAGCCCAAATCAAGACACCCACGGCGATCTGGTAGCCGCAGGCGGCGAGCCCCAATTCTATTCCTTAGATAGTCTAAGCGCTCCCAGGCTGTCGGCCGGGGATCGTCTCAAGATCCAGATCCTCAACGGCGAGGAGTTTAGCGGCGATGTGGAGGTCAATGCCGACGGCTACATCTATCTGCCCTACCTCAACGCCATTCGGGCAGAGGGCGTTGCCATCCCTGAGCTGAAACAGGCGCTCAGCGACGAGCTGATTAAGGAGCAACTCATGCTGGCCGGCACGGTGCGAATCAGCATAATGCCACTGCAATGGGGGGCGATTAACATTCGCGTCTCAGGCGCCGTCTATGAGCCGGGGCAACACAAGATCAATCGCCACAGCGAGGTGGATATCGCCGAGCAGCACGCCAACTTTCATGGCGATAACGCCCAAGGTCGCAGCCTGACCAAGGCGCTGCGCTCCTCTGGCGGCGTGCGCCCCGACGCCGATATTCGCCAGGTGGTGCTTACCCGTCAGGGCAAACAGTATCGGCTGGATCTTAGCGGTATCCTCAGCGGCAAGGAGGTCGACAACCTCATCTTGATGTCCGGGGACCATATTCATGTGCCCGAGACCCACTACTTCGACGACAGCCTGGCGCGCCCGTCGCAGATCACCATTCCGGGGATCCGGGTGTTTATCTCCAACCTGACCCAACCGGCCAGCAGCAACTCTCAGTCGGCGGTGGATACCGAGGCGACCCGATTTCCCTACGGCACCCGGCTGCTGAGCGGCGCCATCGCCGCTAACTGCATGGGCGGCGCCCAAAGCACCAACGCCTCGCGCCACGTGATACTGATCACCAAGAATCCCATGAGCGAGCAGATAGATGTGGTGGAGCGCTCTCTGAGCAGCCTCATCAGCCACTCCTATCAACCCGAGATCAATCCCGTGCTCCTGCCAGGTGACGGCCTGGCCTGCTACGACTCGCGCGTCACCAACCTTCGCGAGGTCGCCCGCACCCTGACGGATCTCTTGGTACCCGTCAGCCTGTTAGGCCTGCTTTAACCGGTAAAGGATGACCATGATGACTACGCCAGCCGCCCCTTCCAGCCTTGCCAAACTTAAGCACTTCCTGGTGACGGGCAGCAAGATGCCCCTCAACCGACGTCGTTGGGTCTACATCAAGACGGCACTGGGCGCACTGGCGCTGATCTGGGGTCTGGTAGGGCTGTTTCTGCTGTTGGCGCCGCCGCGTTACGTGAGCAAGTGGACCCTTATTCTCCCCGGCGCCGGCGCCGGGGCTCAGGTGAGCCTGGACAGCATAGGCCACGCCAGCAGCTCATCCAGCTCCCCCTATCTGAGTAGCGCCATAGATCCCAGGGAAAACTACAAGGCGCTGGCCAGCAGCGAGGTGCTGCTCGCCGCCGCAGCCAGCAGCCTGAGCCTAGCTCCCGGCGAGCTGGGCAAACCTAAGCTTAAGCTGCCCAATCAGACCGGGTTGATGGAGTTTAGTCTGGTCAGCCGCGACGCCGAAAGCGCCCAGCAGAAGGCCTGGGCCCACTACCATGCGCTGCAGCGCCTGCTGGAGACCCTGAGGGAAGATGAGATCAGCCAGCGAGAGAACGGCATCAAGCTGGGGATCGAGGGCTTTGCCCAGAAGGTGAGCCTGAGCCAGCAGAAGATCCTCGCCTTTCAGTCAGAGATAGGCTTGGTGTCGCTGGATCAATTTAAGGAGCTGGCGCTGACCATAGAGCGGCTGCGTCACAAGCGAGTGACCATGGTCGCCAAACAGCAGGGGATGCTCGCCAGCCGCGGCCAGCTGCAGGCCCATCTGGTGCTCTCGCCGGAGCAGGCGGCGGACTTGCTCAAGCTTAAGAATGACCAGCTGTTTCAGCAGTTACTTGTGCTCTACACCGACGCCACCACTATGCTGGCCAAATTCGGCGGTCAATACGGCAACAAGCACCCTCAGGTGGTCACCCAGCGCCACCAGCAACAGACACTGTTCGCCTCGCTGCAGCGTCGCTGCCAGCACCTGCTTGGCTACCGTGACGATGAGCTGATGCTTAAGCTGTCCGCCGACGATCTCGACAGCCGGGCGCAGCTGATGCAGCAGCTACTCAACCTCTCCACCGAGGTGCAGGGGCTGACCCAGGAGATCGCCACCTTAGATGAGCAGATCGCCAACTGGAACGATCGCCTGGCCCACAGCAACGACGATGCGGCTAAGCTCGAGGATCTCCACCGGGAACATCAGCTCGCCACGGCGGTGTTTACCTCGGCGCTGGCCAAGATGGATGTGGGTAAGGCCGACATCTACTCGGCCTATCCCTTGGTGCAGCTGCTGGCGGCCCCCAGCCTGCCCCTCAAGCAAGATCCCATGCACAAACTCCTGGCGCTGATCGGCGGCGCCCTCAGCTCTCTCATGGCAATCGGAGGCCTGGCGGTATTATGGATACGCAAACCTATCATGCAGCGAATAGTGACGAAAAGTTAGTCTACAAGGCGATAACTTGGACCTATGGCTTCTGGCTGCTGGGCGCCATGTATCTGGTCGCCCCTGTGATCGGCTGGGTCTTGCTGCTACGCATGCTCAAACGTTACACCTTCGATGGCGCCCACTATCGCATCACCATGGCGCAGAAGGCCTGGCTGCAGGGGATGTTCGTCATGTTGCTGGTGCTGATCATCGGCCATCTGGAGCAGGCGCTGGGGATCCCTAAGCTGATAAAATCTTCCATCGGCTGGGCCAAGGGCTGGGCGCTGATCGCCATCTTCCCCCTGTTGGGAGCGCTCGATATTCGCCCCAGTATTATCTATCGCGCCCTCTGTGTGGTAGGCAAACACACCCTAATGCTGCTACCGCTGTTTGTGATCGCCTGGCTGATAAAGCTCCCCAGCACCCTCTATGTCTCGCCCTTGAGCATAGTGGGTGGCCCAGGGCCCGAGTTCTTCAGCGTCAGCCTGTATGAGATTGACCCGGGTAGCGGCACCCCGCGCTGGCGCCTGTTCACCCCCTGGGCGCCTGCGCTCGGGCTGATGGGCAACCTGGTCAGCTTGGGGGCCTTACAGGAGTTAACCCCTAAGTTTCGCCGTTATGGCCTGGGCGGCGGCCTTGTGATGATCCTAATCTCCCAGTCGCGCCTCGCCATCATCTGTTATCTGTTTATCCTGGGCTTCTTTGCCCTCATCCGCTGGCATCGCTCCCCCTGGCTCTACCTGCTTGCCAGCCCAGTCACTCTGCTGGGCGGCATGGTGGGCACACAGGTTATCGAATCCATCGACAATACGATTCATGCGGTAAAGGCCGCCAGAGCGGGCTCCACCCGGGTACGTCAGGAACTGGCCAACATCGCTCTGGAGCGCTGGGCCAACGAGGCTGTGCTCTGGGGTCATGGCATCGTCGAGCGCGGCCCCCATCTGGTGGAATATATGCCCATCGGCTCCCACCACACCTGGTATGGTCTGCTGTTTGTCAAAGGCATAGTCGGCGCTATCGCCCTGGCCCTGCCCCTGGGTATCGGCATCTTAAGCCTGCTCAGACCCGCCCTTAACTGTCCCCTGTGCGCCACCGCCCTGGCGTTTCTGAGCATGTTGCTCCTCTATACCTTCGGCGAGAACCTGGAGATCTTGGCCTACCTCTTCTGGCCCGGTCTCATCTTGGTGGGGCTGGCCCACAAACAAGCCGCCCAGGACGGTCAAATCGGCTCCCAGATAGTGGCGGCCGAATCTGCGACAGCTAGCCAGCCGATCTAGGCACTTAATTGAAAAATTGAAAATGAAGACACAAGGCAAAATGCGAACGCTACGTCTGCTGCTTTGCAAAATGCCTCCCTGGGAGTATTGCCGCGATAGAGCCTCTTAGATGAAAAGATAAATACCAAATTAAAAACAGTTGTTTAGTTATTTAACGATGTGATTTAAAAATGTGGCACAGATAGTGAAATGACCAGGAGAGATGTAAAGCTCGTAGCAAGGCTGGTCAACTCGACAACAGCAGCGGCGGAAATGGCGCAGGACGCACAAGGGGAAATCAGATGAACAACATAACCCATCTCTTTATCAGACTCTCAGAGCAGCGCCTCGCCAACGCCCTCTTCTGGCTGGGCTCGGCGCAGATCTTGGGCCGTATCGTCAGACTTGGCGCCAGCATCATCATCGCCAGACTGCTGACCCCAGAGGTGTTCGGAGAGGTCGCCATCATACTCACTTGCTTCGAGCTGCTGGTCACCCCAACCCGGCGCATCAGCTCGGCGGCCCTTATCAAGATGGATAGCTCAGACTATATTGCCAGCCTGGGCAGCGCCAACCGCCTCAATTGGCTCGCCTGCCTGAGCGCCTTAACCATCATGTGCCTGCTGAGCCTTCCCCTGAGCCTCTACTATCACAAACCCGGCCTCATCGCCCCCATGTTGTTGATGGCCAGCAGCTATCTGTTGCTGCCCTTCGGCATGCTGTACGCGGCGCAGAACCTAAAACATAACCGCATGCGAATCGTCGGCCGCGCCGTGCTGTGGCAGACGCTGTTCGATGGCACGCTCACCGCCCTTTTAGCCCTATTCGGCCTAGGCATCTGGGCCATCATAGTGCCTAAGGTGTTGGCCGTGCTCGTCTGGATCTGGGTGCACAGGCAAGACAACCCACTGCCATATCACAGAGGTATTAAAACCAGCTCACTACCAGCGGGCATGACAACACCGCAGATGGCGCGCTTCGGCGTGCAGATAGGCCTTAGCGATCTGCTACTCTTTTTGCGCCAGAACATAGACTATCTGTTAATCGGCTACCTGCTGGGCGTCGAGGCGCTGGGCATCTATTTCTTTGCCTTCAACGCCAGCCTGGGGATCAGCATGGGGCTTATCCAGAGCTACGGCACGGCGCTCTACTCACACCTGTGCGCCGGCGAGAATAAGGCCACTCACTACCTTAAATCATTGAAATTAATCGCCGGGATCAGCCTGCCGATCATCACGCTGCAGGCGCTGCTGGCCCCCTGGTATCTGCCCCTGGTGTATGGCCAGCAATGGATAGATGCCGGCGCCCTGCCCATCTTCCTGCTGCTCTGCCTAAGCGGTCTCACCCGTCCCCTCGGCGAGGCCGCCAGCCAGCTGTTGATCGCCCTGGGCAAGAGCCGATTCAACCTCATCAGCAACGGCGTCTTTACCGCGCTGCTGATGCTGGCCATCTTGCTCGCCAGTCCGTGGGGGCTGGTCGGTATCGCCACGGCGGTACTCGCCCTGCACCTCATTGTGCTGCCCCTGTTTTCCTTCTATCTATACCTCAGCTTGCCCGCCTTCGCGCCGTCGAGCCCTAGCCTTCAAGGAGAGTCATTATGAGTCCTACCGTTTCCGTTGTAATGCCCGTCTACAATGTGCAGGCCTTCGTGGGTGAGGCGATTGAATCTGTGCTCGCCCAGCGTTATACCGACTTCGAGCTGATCTTGGTCAACGACTGCGCCACAGATAACAGCCTCAAGATCTGTCAGCAGGTGCAAGACAGACGGGTGCGCATAGTGCAGCACAAGGTCAACAAGGGGCTGGCCGCCGCTCGCAACACGGGCGTGCGTCACGCCATCGGCAAGTATGTGGCCTTTCTCGATTCCGACGACAAGTGGCACCCCGACAAGCTGGCACGCCATGTGGAGCATCTGGACAGACACCCCTTGGTAGGGATAAGTTTCTCCCGCTCCGCCTTCATGGAACATGACGGCACTCCGACAAACTTCTATCAGATGCCCCAGTTGAATGGCATAGACGCGGCCCACCTCCTATGCCGTAACCCGGTCGGCAACGGCTCAGCGCCAGTGATCCGCCGCGAAACCCTGAATGCCATCCGCTTTCAAATCCGCGACAGCGAAGGCCTGCAGAGCTGCTATTTCGACGAGAGCTTTCGCCAGTCGGAAGATATCGAGTGCTGGCTGCGAATTGTTGCCACCACCAGCTGGCTAATGGCAGGGATCCCCGAGCCGCTCACTTACTATCGTCTTAACCCTGCCGGGCTGTCGGCGGACGTCAATAAGCAGCTGGCCTCCTGGGAGAAGATGATCACCAAGGCGCGCCTGTTTGCCCCCAAGGTGCTGCAACAGCACGAGCGTCACGCCCGCGGTTATCAACTGCGCTACCTGGCGCGCCAATCGATCCGCAGCGGCAACGGCAAGATGGCGGTAAACATGGTTAACCGCGCCCTGATCCATGCGCCGCAGATCCTGCTAAAGGAGACGGGACGCACCCTCACCACCCTAGGCGCCGCCTACCTGTTATGGCTGCTGCCTAAGCCCCTGTACCAGGCCTGCGAGCAACTGGGGCAGGAGATCATCGGCAGGCGTCAGCGCCAGCGGATCGCCAAAGATGGGGTCAAGGGGTCGCTTATCTCCCAGTAACAGAGTTTTCACAGTAACCGTTTTCACAGTAACCGTTTTCACCGTAAGCGTTTTTTCATCACCGCGCCGCCCACTGCCAGCATGAGTGGGCGGCTTCTTTTCAACTGAGCAAAGCAAGACAACTTAGGTACAGTGACAAGTCTGCTAATACCTGACTAATGCCTAACTAATGCCTGGCTATACCTAGCCAATGCCTTGCAAATGCTAAACAGAAAGAATTGCAATACGCGATGCAGGGCGCAACCCGCCCCACTTCAAGATGCGAAAAGACAGCAAGCAAAAATCACTAACCACCTGTTTTACAACAGATATTAAAATTGGCATCCCTTGTGCTATCTAGCCTGTAGACATGATTCATTTTTTAAAGCGAATTAACAAGCGCCAGGCCAGTCAAGCAAGAGGAGCTTCACCATGGGAAATGAGATGCGCGCCGCCCAGTCGGTCACCACCAGCAGCATTGCCAATGTGGACACGAATGCAACCAAAGCCGCTAAAGTCACAGAGGCCAGCTTGGCGAGCAAGCCTGCATCTTTACCTACCATGGTGCGTGCCATAGACCTGATGCTGCTGATGCTAATTCTGCCCATCTGGGCGCCGCTCCTGTTGGCGGCGATATCCTATTGCAGACTCTTTCGCGGCCAAGCGCTGGAAACCATCTACTTCTTCGATGGTCAGAGCCGGGTTCGCCCCCTCTATCGCCTCTATCAGGGGAGTTACCTCGCCGCCCTGCCGAGCATTTGGAACCTTATCAGGGGCGATGTCAGTCTAATAGGCGATCGCCTGCAGCTGGCATTGACTCAAGCACCAGACGCGCCATCTCGTCCAGGCCTCATCAATTTTGAGCAGCTGTACCTGAGAATGGGGCTGAGTTTCGAATCACCAGAAGCGGCGATAGACGGCGCCTTTATAAGTCCCCAGGGCTATCTGCTGGCGCTAGTGCGCGCGCTGACCATGACACTGCTGGCGCCAAGCCTGCCAGGCAGTCGCCACAGCCTCTCCCTGTTCGGGCTTAAGATTGCCAATCTCAGCATGAATCAGCTGCTTGAGCGTATGCTCGCAGCCTGCGAGCAGCAAGGCGCTATGGAGCGCTACTGCTTCGTCAACGCAGATTGCATGAACATCAGCCGCGATAATAAGGCCTATCATCACAACCTGACCCAGGCCGATCTAATCCTGGCCGATGGCCTGGGACTCAGGCTCGCCAGTCGCCTCAAGGGCACGCCGCTTGGGGATAACCTCAACGGCACCGACATGTTCCCGCTGTTGTGTGAGCGCCTGGCCAAGTCCGGCCACGCCATCTACCTGCTAGGTGGCCGCCCCGGCATCGCCCAGCTGACCGCCGACAAGATGCAGGCCAGATACCCGGCGCTCAATATCGCCGGTACCCATCATGGCTATTTAGATTCAGAGCTGGAGACGGCTAAGGTGATCGCACAGATCAACGCCTCCAAGGCCAGTATACTCCTGGTGGCCATGGGCGCGCCCCAGCAGGAGTTGTGGCTGGCCAAACACCAGGCACAGCTCAATGTCGCTGTGGGCATAGGCGTTGGCGGCTTGTTCGACTTCTACTCGGAGCGCATCATACGCGCCCCGCTTTGGGTCCGTCAGATAGGCATGGAGTGGATAGCCCGCCTGCTGGCTGAGCCCGCACGCATGTGGCGCCGCTACCTGCTGGGAAATCCCAGGTTTCTCTATCACGTACTCATTGAAACCATCTCAAACAAGCTGCGCCGTGCGCCGCACTCTTCGCAAACTCAAGCTAGAGCTCAGGCTGGCCAGGCGGCCTTGGCTCGCCAAATAAGCACGCCGAGACTTGATGGTCGCACTCAAGGTGCGCAGCTAAAACGCAGCGCACACGCCCTGAGGCTCAGCCTGAACCGCATCAGCAAGCGCCTGCTGGATATCCTGGGCGCAGGCATATTGCTTGTTCTGCTCACGCCACTGCTGCTGCTTGCCGCGCTGCTGATCCGCCTCGAATCACCTGGGGCCATCCTCTACAGCCAGCAGCGCGCGGGCCTCAACAACAAGCCCTTTACCATGTGGAAGTTTCGCTCAATGTACCAGGATGCCGAGGCGCGACTGGCAGCGCTCAAGGCCAGCAATGAGATGGATGGCGGCGTGCTGTTTAAGATGAAGCGCGATCCCCGCATCACAGGTATCGGCAAGCTGATCCGCAAGGCCTCTATCGATGAGTTGCCGCAGCTATGGAATGTGCTCAAGGGGGAGATGTCGCTGGTCGGCCCCCGCCCGGCGCTGCCCAGCGAGGTGAGTCAGTACAGCCTTAGCGATCGCCGCCGTCTGTCGGTGAAGCCCGGCATCACCTGTATCTGGCAGGTCAGCGGTCGCTCCGACATCCCGTTTGACAAGCAGGTGTTGCTGGATGTGGATTACATCTATCAGCAATCCCTATGGGCCGATATCCGTTTACTGCTAAAAACCATACCCGCCGTGCTGTTCGCCAGGGGCGCCTATTAATCTGTTGTGGAGAGCAATCTTATGCAAGCCATTATCTTAGCCAATCGTTCGGGTCATGAGTTAACGCCGCTGGATCAATACTACTGCCCTGCGCTGCTGCCCGTGGGCAATCGCGCGCTGATTGAGTACACCCTGGACGATCTCTGTAATGCAGGTATCACCCAAGTCAAGCTGGTTCTGGGCCCACAGGCCGGCGACATCGAAGCGCTGCTTGGCAAGGGCGAGCGCTGGGGACTCGATATCGACTACTTTCTCTGTAGGGCGGATGAGCCAGCATCCGAGGTGATCTCCCGTCTGCAATTACCCCCAGAGCAGCCTGCCCTGCTGCTTAGGGGCGATATACTGCGCACGCCAGTGATAAAGGCGTTCATCGACTTTGCCAAGCAGTTTCCCAAGGAACTGGTCAGCGCCAAGATAGCCGGCATGCCTACAGGCATGATCATGCTCCCCGGCGCCAGCGCCAATCTGGATCATCTCAATTGGCCGCTCATCGCCCATCCCAGCGCTACCGCCAGCAAGCCTCAGGGGGTCACCCTGGTACTCCATGGCCACCAGCACCATCTAGACAGCCTGAACGACTACCTGGCCGCCAACCTCAACTTTGCCAGCAATTGCCTGGCGAGGCTCAAACCCCAACAGCGCTTTCAGGCCAACGAAAATGGCGGCGGGTGTTATCTGGCACAGAAGGTACGGTTTAACGGCGCGGCCAATGGCCAGGGCATGATAGGACAATGCAGCCAGCTCGATGACAACGTGCGCCTGGATGGCGACTTCGTGATTGGCGAGCACTGTCTCATCGACGCAGGCGCCCAACTTAGCGACAGCCTGGTACTGCCTAACACCTATGTGGGACGCGACCTCAACCTTCATAGGGCAATCGTCTGCCAAAGCCTGCTGATCAATCTGGAGCACCAGGGCTATATCAGCATAGAGGATGCAAGCCTCATCGCCCCTAACCGCGCGGCGCAGCATCGCCAAGGCATGACTTTTAGTGCCAATGACATAAGCAGAGTAAGGCTAAGTGACAGACTGCTCGCCCTGGCACTCTTGCTACTGACGCTACCACTACAACTGGCCATAGGCGCCTACCTCACGATTCAGTCCAAGCGGCCACTGGTTAGCAGCCAGCACCTGACCAATGACAGAGGGTTAGGTTTCAGGCTCAAGCGCTGGCAAGTCACAAACCCACTGCTGGCCAGCCTGCCGGGCCTGATTCAAGTGTTCAAGGGTAAGCTCGCCCTCTTTGGTAACAGCCCTGATTGCGGCGCCGATTACAGCCCTGCCGACAATGGCAATTTGCATGGACTCGGCGCGACCGTCGGGCTATGGGGACCCGTACAGCTGCTGCTCCCGAACGATGCACCGCTGGAAGAGAAACAGCTGGTCGCCCTTAGCTTTAACGCCGAACCGGGCAAGCTGAAATACCTGAGGCTCATGGCGAGCTGTTTCGCCCAGCCGGCACGCTTATCGCGCGCCAACGCCTAGGCTTCGCTGACGAGTAACGATAGCAAAGCTCACCGATGCCAATACGACACTATGACTCATTCAAAAAAACGTGAATATCTATAGGGATAAGGAGCGCAAGATGAAAACCATCATAACTTACGGCACCTTCGATCTGTTCCACTATGGCCATGTGCGCCTGCTTGCCAGGCTCAAGCAACTTGGCGACAAGCTGATCGTCTGCGTCTCTACCGACGAGTTTAATGCCCAAAAGGGCAAGGCCGCCTTCTTCAGCTACCAGCAGCGCGCCGAAATACTGGCCGCCTGCCGCTATGTGGATCTCGTGTTGCCCGAGACCCACTGGGGTCAGAAAGTCACTGATATTGAAAAATATAGTGTCGATATCTTCGCTATCGGCGATGACTGGCGGGGACATTTCGATCATCTTCAACACCTGTGTGAGGTGATCTACCTGCCCCGCACCGACGAGATCTCGACAACCGAAATAAAAAACGATCTCGCCTTCTTACCGCCCTTTCCCGATGCCTCAAACGATTAGGCTGCTCAGATTAACGAGACTTAGGAGGCGATATGAAGCGACTATTGGTTATCATGAAGCGGTCTGGGGCCAAGCTAGTGGCACTGATAAAGGCACTGGTCACCCAGGGCATCTATCAGCTGTCTGCCTACGCCCCCCGCAGCCACAAGGCGGTCTTTGGCAGCTATAAGAATCGTTTCACCGACAATAGCAAGTACCTCTACCTGCACTGGCGCCGCGAGGCCTTTATCCGCTGCATCTGGATAAGTGGCGACAAAGCGCTGATTAAGCGCCTCCAAGCCCAGGGCCATGAGGCCTACCCTCGCCGCTCCCTGCAAGGCATCTATCACTGCCTGACGGCAAAGTATTACTTTTACAGCAGCTATCTGGGGGATATTAATCAACATCTGGGGAAAGGTGCGATAAAGGTAAACCTCTGGCACGGCTCGCCAATGAAGAAGATTGAGTTCGATATCGACTCGGGCCCGCTGGCCGAGATCTACCACGCCCCCAAGCCTGCCAGGTTCAATTACCATCAGCAGCATATTCGCCCGGATCTGATGCTCAGCCCCAGCGCCCAGATGAGTCGCTGCTTCCAGAGCGCCTTTCGGCTCAAGCCCGAGCAACTGCTCAGGGCCAGTTATCCACGTACCGATTATTTTAGCCGCTCCCCAAACGCGGCCACGCCCCTCAGCCAGCTGATTGGTCGTCCCTTTAAACAGGTGATTCTCTACGCTCCCTCCTGGCGTGACACAGGCCTTAAGGAGCAAGCCAACCAGACCAGTCCCTATGACCAGGCCTTTAACTGGGCCAAGCTTTCGGTGAGCCTGCGGGCCAATGGTCAGGTGCTGCTGCTAAGGTTTCACCCCAACGAGGCCCATCTGGCCGGGCGCTACAGCCATTTTGCCAACATCATAGATATCTCCCAAAGAGAGGATGTGTACGATATTTTTGGTCAGATAGACCTTTTGATCACAGACACCTCATCGCTGTTTATCGATGCTCTCTACCATGGCTTAACTTTTCGTATGTACGACCTGGATAGCGGCAAACAGAGCCTGCATCAGCAACAAGAGCAAGCGGTCGCAGCGGAGCGCAGCCTGTATGACTACGCTGCATCGCTCCCCTTGCTGGATAAGACGCGTGCCCGCCATTGGCATCTTAAGGATTTTGGCGAGCTGCTGACATTTTTAGCCGCGGGAGACTTTAGCGTGAAGGCAGAAGAGATGGAGGATTATCGCCAACTGGCCGAAACCTACTGGCAGGCCGATGCGCCGAGCAGTTTCGGCGCCTTGGAGCAATGGATGAGGCAAACGAGTGGCCAGACACACTGGGTCGGCGCTCAAGAGGCCTAGGCCGACTCGAGCCAGGTGCTCTGCCAGAGTTTTAGCCAGAATTTTAGCTAGGCCAGCAGCCCCTGCCGGATTAAGTAATCAACGACCTGCTGTGCACATTCTTCTATTGTCTGCTCGGCGGTTTTTACATGCACCTCGGGGGAAACCGGCGCCTCGTAGGCAGAATCGATACCGGTAAAGTGTTTAATCTCACCGGCGCGCGCCTTCTTGTAGAGCCCCTTGGGGTCGCGCTGCTCACACACCTCAAGCGGCGTATCGATAAAGACCTCGATAAACTGATGGGCCGACAGCAGATCTCTCACCAGCTGACGATCGGCACTAAATGGTGAGATGAAGGCGGTCGATACCAAAGTACCGGCATCGACAAACAGCTTGGCCACCTCGCCGATACGGCGGATGTTCTCGACCCTGTCCTCATCGGAAAACCCCAGGTCACCGTTGAGTCCATGGCGCACATTATCGCCATCAAGCACATAAGTGTTGCAGCCCTTGTCATGGAGCAGACGGTCGACCGCGTTGGCTACCGTCGATTTACCCGAGCCACTCAGACCGGTAAACCAGAGTACGGCGCCTTTGTGGCCGTTGGCCTGCTCGCGCTCAGCGTGAGTCACGCTGGCCTGATGCCACTGAACATCGCTGGATTTCACATTAACATCGACTGTCTTATAGGGGGACATCGGCTTTCCTTAACGGGTTAACTGCAATCACGATGGGCGAAACTCATCGTCTCGCCCCTCGTCTAAAACGGGAAAAACAAGGGCACTGTCAGTAGAACTATGGCCCCATAGGTCAGGCTCACGGGCACGCCTACCTTAACAAAATCCATCAGGCGATAGCGACCGGCGTTATACACCATAAGGTTGGTCTGATAACCATAGGGGCTGATGAAGCTGCCGCTGGCGGCAAAAGCCACCGTCATCACGAAGGGTAAGAAATCCACCCCGAAGCCCAGTGCTATGCTGTAGGCGATAGGGAACATCAGCGCCGCCGCCGCGTTATTAGTGATAAGCTCTGTCATCAGCCAGGTGGCGAGATAAACCAGCAATAACGCCAGCATCAGATGTTCTTTCTCCGCCGTCCCCTCTACCCAGCTGGCCACCAGCTCGGCCACACCGCTGTTGACCAGGGCATGGGAGAGCAAGATGGCCGAGGCCACCACCAGCCAGATATCCACCGGGAAGCGGCGCACCACTTCGTTGACGTTGAGGCACTGGGTGAAGATCAACACGCCCAGCAGCAGCAACATCCCTTGGAGCATCTCCACCACGCCTGTGGCGGCGAGCACCAGTGTCAAGACGAAGCCGCCGATAGAGATCCAGGCCTTCTTGCCGTTGTTACGGGTCTCGGGCTCAACGCCACTGATGACGATAAAGTTCTTGCTGATGTTGTGGCGGGTAAGGAAGTCCTTACCGACGGCCAGCACTAAGAAGTCGCCCGCCTTGATCTGCACCTCACCGAGCTTACCCGAGATCTCTTCGCCGTCACGGCGAATGGCCACGGCGGCGGCGTCAAAAAGGGCGCGAAAGCCTGCCTTCTTCATGGTCTTACCCACCAGCACGCTCTCTTGCTTTACCACCACTTCGGTGAGGTTGCTGTCGAGCAGGCCATTTTTTTCGGCAAACATCTCAAGGCCAGAGAACTGACTAAGCTGCATCACCTTGGCAATGTCGCCGCTGAAGATCAGCCTGTCATCCTGCTGCAGCACCTCGGTGGGCGTCACCGGGCTGATGAGGCGGCCATTACGCACCACCTCGACCAGGAACAAGGATTCGAGGTGTCTCAGGCCGTTGTCTTCCACCGAACGACCAATCAGCTCGGAGCCCGCCACTACCTTGGCATCGATAAAGTAGCCCTTGGAGCAGGTCTCCTGGTGGGCGATATCCGGCAGCCATCTTGAGGCGATACGCAGCACCAGACCACAGCCCAGCACCAGCAAGGCGCCGATGGCCGTAAAAGAGAAGAAAGAGAGCGACTGACCTGAGGCATCAATCACCATACTGTTGACGATAAGGTTGGTCGAGGTGCCCACCAGGGTCAGGGTACCGCCCAGTATCGCCGCATAAGACAGGGGGAGTAATAACTTACTCGCCACATGGTGCGGGTTATTGCGAATGGGCGACAACAGGGTTGCCACCACGGCGGTATTGTTGAGCAGAGCCGAGCTCAGTGCCGTCATGGCGTACAGACGTAGCCAGGTGGTACGGTAGCCGCTAACGATCACTTTGGCGGCGATGACCCGCAGCAGCCGGGTCTTCTCCAATGCAAAGGAGCAGAGGATCAGCAGTACCAAGGTCACCAGACCAGGATTAGACATGCTGGAGAGCAGTTGCTCCTTGGTCACCAGATTAAACGCCACCAGCACCAACAAGGTCACGCCAAACACCAGCGCCGGCCGGTTTTGGAAACGCACCAACCCCACGATGGTCGCGAGGAAGATGGCGATGGTGAGATAAGCGTTAAATGTCATAGTTTGCTTTCTTAAGCCTCAGGCTAACTGTCGCAGGTCGGTGTTTGCCATCAAAACGATACTAAACACCTTACTTAGTGCTAGCCCTTGGCCTCAACTGTCCATAACTGATATCGGTGACTGATATCTGTCACTAATATCTGCCACTAAGATATAGGTAATTAGGCCTTGGAAATATCCTTCACACCCCAGTGAGGGAAATGCTTACGCACTAAGGCGTTCATCTCCAGCTCGAAGGCCGAGATCTCACGTTGCTTGCCCTTGCCAGCGTCGATCGCCTTGCGGATCATACCCGCGCCCACAGTCACATTGGTGAGCCTGTCGATGATGATGAAGGCACCGGTGGCACGGTTATCTTCATAGGCATCAAACTGCACAGGCTCAGTAACCGAGAAGTGACAGTTGCCCATCTCATTCAGGGCCAGTTGCTGGGTGCTGTGCTGGGTCAGATGGTTGATATCCACCTTGTAGTTGATGGCATCGGCATAGCCGTATACCGCCTTGCTGCCAAGCTTAAGCGCATATTCTCTGTCGACACACAGGGGCTCTTCGGTCATCCACACCACGTCGGCCTCGAAATGCGTGGTCGAGTTCGGCTTATCGTGGGGGCGCACCAACATGTCGCCGCGGCTGACGTCTATCTCATCGGTGAGCGTTAAGGTCACCGCCTGTCCTGCTACAGCTTTCTCGAGCTCGCCATCGAAGGTCACGATTGACTTGATACGGCTCTCTTTGCCTGATGGTAAGGCTGCAATGGTGTCGCCGACACGGATCTCGCCAGATGCCACTGTGCCGCAGAAACCTCTGAAGTCGAGGTTTGGACGATTGACATATTGCACCTGAAAGCGGAAGGATTCGCTCCTGTCCTGCTCGACAGAAACTGTGTTGAGTAGCTTGATAAGCGTCGAGCCTGGATACCATGTCATGTTCTCGCTCTCGTTCACCACGTTATCGCCCTTGAGCGCCGAGATCGGCACGAAGCGCACGTCGGTAAAGGCAAGATCTTTGGCAAACTCGCGATACGCCTTCTTGATCCCCTGATAGATCCCTTGGTCGTAGCCGACCGCATCCATCTTGTTGATGGCGATGATCACATGCTTAATTCCAAGCTGTGAGCAGATGTAGCTGTGACGACGTGTCTGTACCTGCACCCCGTGACGGGCGTCGATCAGGATAATCGCCAGATCGGAAGTCGAGGCACCCGTAGCCATGTTGCGGGTGTACTGCTCGTGGCCAGGGGTGTCGGCGATGATAAATTTACGCTGCTCGGTGGCGAAATAGCGGTAGGCCACATCGATAGTGATCCCCTGCTCGCGCTCAGACTGCAGACCGTCGACCAGTAGCGCCAAGTCAAAGGCCTGATCTGTGGTGTTGAAACGCTTGGAATCTTTCTCGATAGCCGCCATCTGATCTTCGAAGATCATCTTGCTATCGAACAACAAGCGGCCTATCAGGGTCGACTTACCATCGTCCACGCTGCCACAGGTCAAGATGCGCAACATATCTTTGTTTTCGTGAAGCTTTAGGTAACCTTCGATGTCGGTCTGCAATAATGTGTTTTCAGTCGTCATGGTATTTCTCGTATTCGTTATCTGCTGCGTACTTGGCCAATGGGCCTTCAATGCGATGCCTTAAGTTAGAAGTAGCCTTCCATCTTCTTCTTTTCCATCGAGCCGGCGGAGTCGTTATCGATCACCCGTCCCTGACGCTCTGAGGTAGTACACAACAACATCTCCTGGATAATTTCTGGCAGGGTTGTCGCCTGAGATTCGACGGCGCCGGTGAGCGGATAACAGCCCAAGGTTCTGAAACGCACCATCTTCTGCTCTACGGTTTCACCTGGCTCAAGCTCCATACGATCATCGTCGACCATGATCAAGGTGCCATCACGCTTCACAACCGGGCGAGGCTCGGCGAGATACAGCGATGGGATCTCGATATTTTCCAGATAGATATATTGCCAGATATCCAGTTCGGTCCAGTTAGACAGCGGGAACACCCGGATACTCTCGCCCTTATCGACCTTACCGTTATAGATGTTCCACAGCTCGGGGCGCTGATTCTTAGGATCCCAGCGATGCTTGCTGTCGCGGAACGAGTAGACGCGCTCCTTGGCGCGGGACTTCTCTTCGTCGCGGCGGGCACCACCAAAGGCGGCATCGAAACCATGCATGTCCAGCGCCTGCTTAAGGCCCTCAGTCTTCATGATATCCGTATGTTTGGCACTGCCATGGGTAAAGGGCGAGATGTTCATCTCAAGGCCACGGGGATTCTTATGTACGATAAGATCGAAACCATATTGTTTGGCCATGCGATCGCGAAACTCGATCATCTCGCGGAACTTCCAGTTGGTATCGACATGCAATAAAGGAAACGGAATTTTGCCAGGATAAAATGCCTTGCGCGCCAGATGCAGCAACACAGAAGAGTCTTTACCAACGGAATAGAGCATCACGGGATTTTCAAACTCTGCGGCAACTTCACGCATGATCTGAATCGATTCAGCCTCGAGTTGTTTAAGATGGGTTTGCTGTGTAGACATATGGCTTTCCGTTTTATTCCAATGTTATCAATTTGCTATTAACCAAGATGCCAACCTACTCTACATTTCATTCAACATAAAATCTAAGCGTGGTTAACCAAAAATCGGCCTAAACAGGATAATACCAGCACGGAGTCGTTTTAGAAGTTATAAATATTAATTTATTTATACCAAAAAGAAATAACAAGTAATCGAAGAGAAGATGGAATAGAAGTTGAGATGTTTGGAGATTGGAAATTAAGGCATGGGGTCGAGGGTCGAGGGTCGAGGGTCGAGGGTCGAGGGTCGAGGGTCGAGGGTCGAGGGTCAGCAGCCTCATTTACACATAAGTAATCGTTCAACTGCTGTTTTACTCATTCGAGACTTTTCCTCATGATTAAAACATCGCCCCTTAAAAAATGCTCGCATACTCATCCAGCCCTTTGTGGCCTCTTGCCGTTAAGAACTCTAGCAGCGCTTTGGGACTGCGATTCAAGATCCGCTCAATAGGGAATTCAACCTCTTGAATTAACTCAATCGCTTTGTCAAAGCCCCCTAGACTGAAGGCAACGTGTGAATCAGACCCCAAGACCAAATAACCTCCAGCCTCTTTAACAGCACGGGCAATTGCCGTACAGTTTTTCAAGCTACCTTGTCGCGAGGTCAAAAATGAGGAGTTATTTATCTCAAGCGCTACATTGTGAGCCGCTGCGGCCTCTGCCACGCGTTTGATGTCGATTGGATAGGCAGGATTGCCCGGATGACTGATGATATCCACATTGCCACTTTCAATGCAGTTAACCAATGCCTTAGTATGAATGGCTTCAGTCGATGGCGGAAAAACAGGCTCATGAAAACCAGCCAACACGATATCCAGCGTCTGCAGATAATCGCCGAAGAAATCAATATCGCCATTCTCATTCTTGATATTGGCTTCTATGCCTCTCAGCACACCAACACCATCGACAATTCGAGGCAATACTCGCATGTTGACGAAATGCCAAAAGTGCGGCGCGTCAGCCATATCGGGCCCATGATCAGTAATGGCAAACAGCTTAATCCCCTTCTCTTTCGCCACAGCCAGATAATCATGAACCGTGCTATAGGAATGAGTAGAAGCTATGGTATGGGCATGAACATCAACAAGAAACTTCATCGGCGATTCCGTTAGTAAGTGACCTAGCAAGAGAAGAACTGTTACAGCGTTCCTAGTCTACTTATTTAAACCCAACTTCTCCATAACACAGCTCGCAGTTTAAAATCCGTTAGTCGACTCTATTCATTGCTCAACACCTGAACCTCTTTATACCTAGATACCTGCGCTTTCACTCTTCTTACTATGTCACAGACTCTGTATCGCTTATCAAAGAGAGCAAATAGCGTCCATAACTATTGTTCAGCATAGGTTTAGCAAGACGAAGGATATCGTCACTAGTTAGCCAGCGATTACGCTAGGCTATCGCTTCAAGACAAGCAACTTTTAAGCCCAGCACTATTTCTATGGTTTGAACAAAAGATGAAGCCTGCTGCAGACTGTCGAAGGTACCGATATCAAGCCAAGCAAAATCACGTCCCAGTAATTCGACCTTTAGCTGCCCGCGCTTTAAATAGGATTGATTAATTTCAGTAATTTCAAGCTCACCACGTTTTGAGGGCGTTAATCCTTTAGCGATGTCGATGACTTGATTGTCGTAAAAATAGAGTCCGATTACCGCCCAGTTAGATTTTGGTAAAGCTGGCTTTTCATCGATTGCCAAGGGGCTGAAATCAGCATCAAACTCCACCACGCCAAATCTTTCTGCTTGTTCGACTTGATAGGCAAAGATAGTCGCTCCTACCGAATCTGCATTGCTGAGATCAGCTACAGTCTGTTTCAGCGTGAGACTGAACCCCTGCCCATAAAAAACATTATCTCCCAGTACTAAACACACGCTGTCGGTACCAATAAACTCCTCTGCAATGATAAAAGCCTGTGAGATCCCTTCAGCCTTTGGTTGTACTCGATAGGAAAGCGAAATACCAAAATCGCTGCCATCGCCGAGTAAGCGCTGAAACAACATCTGTTCGTCAGGGTCGTAATGATCAAAATATCGCGGCCCCCCGCCAGCATAAGAACAGAGAGCGGATAATAGGTCATTGGCTAGCCATACACAGACACCAGCTGCTTAGATACGCCGCGTGTGATGGGATACAACCGAGTTCCAGTACCACCGGCTAATAGAGTACCTTTCACAATATTCCTATCATTCGGTGTTAGCTTAAAGCTCTCAATAGATAATACATTACCCTGAAATGAAAAATGCCCACTTCAGCAAGCCAAAGTGGGCATTTAATTTCGGGGCAAGGTTATTCTGCTAGCAAGTTCTCTAACTGCTGACGAAACTCCTTACCAAGCTTTTCATTACGTAGGCCATATTCAACAAAAGCCATCATATAACCGAGCTTGTCGCCGCAATCATGAGACTTACCCGTCATATTAAAGGCTTCAACGATGTCAGATTCGATCAGCATGTCAATTGCATCTGTCAGTTGGATCTCATCCCCTGCTCCAGCGGGTGTTCTAGCGAGTAAATCCCAGATTTTTTCTGACAAAACGTAACGACCCACAACAGCAAGATCAGATGGGGCTTCATTGATGGCTGGCTTTTCTACCATAGCCTTAATGACTGATGATTCACCAGGTGCGATATCTACTCCGCCACAATCGGCAATCCCATACTTGTTTACTTCATCTAGAGCCACTGGCGCTACCATGATCTGACTAGCTTGAGTCGCTTTATAATGTTTGATCATCGCAGCCAGGTTTTCTGAACTTTGATCGGCACTGTACTCATCTAAGATCACATCTGGCAATACAACTGCGAACGGATTGTTGCCTATACAAGGTTTAGCGCATAGCACTGCATGGCCAAGTCCCTTAGCCTCACCCTGACGTACATGCATAATAGTCACGTCTTTAGGGCAAATTGATTGCACCTCATCAAGCAGCTGACGCTTTACACGCTTCTCTAGCGTCGACTCAAGCTCATAGGAGGTATCAAAGTGGTTTTCGATAGCATTTTTACTGGCATGCGTTACCAACACAATCTCTTTCACACCGGCTGCAACGCACTCATTCACAATGTATTGAATAAGCGGTTTATCAACAAGCGGTAGCATCTCTTTAGGGATAGCCTTGGTCGCTGGAAGCATTCGGGTACCGAGCCCTGCTACAGGGATAACAACTTTCATAAAAAATTATCGTCCCATACCAAATAAAACTACTTTTATAGTCTTTAACAAAATCTTCATATCAAGTATTGATGAATGATGTTTAATGTAATAAATGTCATATTTGTGCTTCCACACAGAATCTTCAATTGAAGCACCATATGGGTAAGAAACTTGGGCAAGGCCTGTCACACCTGGCTTAACTGCATGGCGGAATCTATAATATGGAATTTCCTTCTCTAACCTTTCAATGAATACTTCTCTTTCTGGTCTCGGCCCGATAATCGACATGTCGCCCTTCAAAATGTTGATAATTTGTGGCAATTCATCTATCCGAGTCTTGCGAATAAACTTACCAACTTTAGTTACTCTTGAATCATTCTTAGAAGCCCATTGAGCACCATTAAGTTCGGCATCGGTAACCATTGACCTAAACTTGATTACATCGAACTCGACATTATATTGACCTGTTCTTTTTTGACGAAAAAAAATTGGTCCGGGGCTTTCGACTTTAATTGCAAATGCTGTAATTATGAATATAGGAAAGCAGACAAGAGCTAGAATTAGAGATGCTGTAATATCTACGAAACGTTTAGATAACTGTGTTCTCTTTGTTGATAGAATAGAAAAAGCCTTCTGATGTAAAAAGTATCCCGTCTTTAGCAACTTTACTTCTGTGTAACCAAATCTAGAATCTAAATAACTAACTAAAGGTTCTACCCAAGCCCCCTGCTCTGTAGCAGTAACAAGAAACATTTTTTGTTCATCATTTAACCTTGAACTTTCGAAATGGCAAATGACTTTAGAATGAATTTCATCAATTGAATAATCGTTAATAATTATATCAAAAGAATAATCATCAATAATTGACCCAACCTCTAGCACTAGATCATCAGGACAATAAACATATATAACTGATTGCTTTAACACTTGAGATTTAGATTTAAACCTACTAACATAAGCTTTCTTTTTAATATCATGGTGAATAGTGTTCACCTCATGATTTTCTACCCGATTGGAATTAAACATTGATCACCTAACTTATCAAAAACCGAATACTAAAACGCTGTATTTCTATTAAGCAAATAAATTTTTGCCAAAATGTTTTTTGGTAAAACTCTAGCCGGCACTCTAAAAATACAACATTTAGAGAATTGAAAAAACGTAAAAAAACCTTTATTCCAAGATTTATAAAGAAATTTATATTCGTCTCTGGCGTACGATAATCCACTTCGCCTTGTAAGCTGGCTAACTCCCGCACGCATATTAACTAGTGGCTCTTGTATATTATAGAATTTAGAACCACTATCAAGAAGTTTAAGCCAAAGATAGTAATCTTCAAAAAAGCGAACGTCTTCGTATCCCCCAACGTTAACAATCTTGTCTAATCTGAACATAACCGAAGGGTGATTAATTGGGTTTTTAAATTTCGAATATGATGATAAATCTTTATGAGACTCAGGCAATGTTCTAATGGCTGTGATTAAATCAGGTTCATTTTCAAACTCTGAAATCCAAGAACCGCATACGTCTACATCTTGATTATCAAATACATTCAACTGCTTTTCAAATCGGTCTGGTAAACAAATATCATCCGTATCCATTCTCGCTACAAGTTTGAAAGAACAATGAGATAATCCAACATTAAGAGCAACACCCAAACCACTATTTTTTTGTAAAGCAACTCGAGTTATCGGTAGCTTAGACTCCCATTTAGTCAATTCATCATATAAACCATCATTTAGTGGGCCATCTTCAACTATAATAATTTCTGAAGGCTGTATCGTTTGATTAAAGATACTATTTAAACACTGAGACAAATGCTCTGGGGTTTCTTTATTATATATCGACATTAAAACCGTAAATTTCAAAACTCATACCTCAAAATCTATTAAAACGACAGACTAATCATCATCGGAATTAAAAAGCACTTTCAAACATTGGAGTAAGCAACTTATTTCCATACTCACTCATATGATCACCATCTGAATATAAAGGACGTCCATCGAGAACAGCAATACAAACCTGACCACACAGATATTCACTGGGGGATAAAGTACTAGCAGAATTCATTTGAGCAACATCCTTGAGAATATTAATTACTCTCATATTTCTCTGGTGGTAAGCAACCACATCCACAGACATTTCTTGAGGTATGCCTAAAAGTAAACTTCTAGATAACTCTTTAGGTACGTTTTTATTCATTTCAGGCACAGGCAAAACGATATGAACAGGATGCTTCTCCGATACCTTTGAAATTGTAAGATTAAAATTTTCTTTAAACTCGGTTAGCAAATCTGAATCAATGTTCTCTTGCGTAAAGAATATTGATGGACCTCTATCAATGTCATTCCGAATTCGTTTAGGGTTAGTTTGGCCATAGAAATATGATCCAGTCCTTGCAATCCAAAAAACTGGCACTCCATAGTAATTTTCAATTAAATACTTCAACCTCTTCTCATTTACGTTAAAGCAAGAGTAATCGCCAACTTTATTCAAATTCAAAACAAAAGGACAACTTGACTTAGACAAAACAACGATGCCTTCGTGAGAAAGATCTAACGACGATGATATTGAAGTGAACAAAGCTTCAGCATGACTATCACCAACAACAACCGCTTTAACATTGTTAGCATTACCAACAATACACGGCAAAAACTTATCATTCATACAATGATAAGAATTAGAATTAACGGACTCGAACTCAGCTTTTATAACTTCATCAGGGTAGTGTTCCACTACTCCATCTGTCCAATAAATTCCTGCAGACACTATAACTACTGCAAAAAAACTGATAAAAGAAGCTTTCACTTTTGATAGATGCCCGCCCCCCTCAGGCTTTACCTTCTCAATGTAGGTAAAACTTAAAAATCCCAAAAATATAGACACCAAAAATAAACATAAAGCCAAGCCGTCAGATAAAGAATAATAATAAACAAGCACGACTACTGGCCAATGCCACAAATAAATAGAATAAGACCACTTCCCTATACTTTGCAAAAACCTATTGCTACATAAAAAGCTTCCCGAAACGTTCGATAAAATAATAAAATATGCACCAACTGCTGGAATAATAGCCCAATAACCCGGCCAAACAACATCCTCAGACAGAAATAAATAACTAATAAATATAATACCTAAGCCAAATATTAGCAAAAATCTTTTTAAAACAGAACCAAATTTAAATTGAAACAAGAAAGCTAAACCACCAAGGAGCATCTCCCAGGCTCTTGTTGGTAATAAATAAAATGACGGTGACGGCCAGTAGAAGCTCGATACCACAGAGAGTAAATAGCCAATTAAAAAACCGATGACAATAAATCTTTTTAAAGCAACAAAACTAAAGTACTCTCTCAAAATCAACAAAATAACTGGGTAGATAAGATAGAATTGCCACTCCACAGATAAAGACCAAGTGTGTAAAAGCCATTTTTCATGAGAGGCGATATCGAAATACCCTGACTCTCGCCAGTAAACGACGTTAGATAGAAACATCAAACTTGAAACAACATGTTTACTTACAGCTTTATAATCAAGTGGTGTAATAAAAAACCAACCAAAAACAATAAGTATAAAGCACAAAAAAATTAAGGCAGGATAAATTCTTTGGGCTCGTCTATAGTAAAAATCTAAAAGATTGAATGAATTACTTTCCATTCCCTGAAAGATAATTCTAGTCATCAAATAACCTGAAATAACAAAAAATACATCTACACCAGCAAACCCTCCGGGAAGTATGGAGGGGTAAAAGTGAAACAATAAAACACCTAAGACCGCAATAGCTCTAAGTCCATTTATATCACCTCTAAAGTTCATTTGTTATCTCCAAAGGGAACTTCTGTAATAAGGTGATTGTAGAAATCATCAATTTTTTTCATTTGATTTTCCCAAGAAAGATGTTCGATAGCGTAATCTCGCAAATAACAAGGATCGCAATTCAAGCTGTAATACCAATCCAAAATATCCTTAATGTTGAAATTAGAGCCATTATTTTCGATTTGGTATTTGAAACTTACGTCAAAAAATCTTTCATCAGCATTAGCAAGTATAAACGGTAATCCCCTCGCGGTATATTCCGCTGGTTTCAAAGGTGTTATGAACTCATGCCCTATGCGATAAAGCCCTAAGCTTGCAACACCTATTTGGCAATATTCAAATATAGAATCTAAGTCCTCGCCTGACCGATTCCCGTAAAAAATAACATTTTCAGTCAAATTTAACGCCTGAACCAAACCTTGCAGATAACCTAATACTTCACCGTCACCTACTATATGAAATTTAACCCTTGCTAGAACTTTACGGTCTAAAATGGACATTGACATAATAAATCTATCGTAACCATGCCAATCAGATAGATTGGCCACGCCAATGAAATTGACATCCTTATCAGCCCCTTTACTTTTTCTATTTGCATTCGACAGTTTTAAATTTTCAATATCGATTCCATTATGAATGTCTAAAGCCGGCATCCCCCATACGCTCTGAAATTTAGCACCAACATAAGTAACACCAAGTACATATTTATGTAAATATCTCCTAAAAAAGATATCAGAATAATATAGGCCGTCCTTACGATATTCTTTATCATATGGATAAGTGGGAACCTCAATGATTACCCTAGCACCTTTATTACCTAGCGCCCTCAAGAACATAAAAAACCAAGGGGTTAACCTCATATACCTAATGTAAATATAGTCAAAATCGAAATTTATTTTCCTCAACAATCTAAGCATAATAAAAACTTCCAGTAGCTTCCTAAAAAAACGATTTTTAGTACGCAAACTGAAAATTTGTTCTTCTCCAAAAGAATAGCCCTCGTTATTATACTGGCCTACAACAACAGTATGTCCATTAGCCCTTAACGCTTCAATCTGACCATATATCTTTCTTTTTACGCCTAATAATTGCTCTGGCACAAAATTTACATGTAGTACTTTCAATGAGATGCCCCTTTAAAATCACCTAATCTAAGCTTAGATACAAGATAAAAAACCAGTAACAATAGCCAATATTTACTTGTTCCATAAAAAACAGTGCTATCAAGGCTTGCCCAATTTAAAATAGACAAAGCAAAAAGGCACATTATCAGCTCTATCCCATAGGCCAATTTAAAGTCACCAGATTTAAATCTAATGGCTTTCAAATATTTAATCCCCAAACCTAGCAGCACGCCATATGAAAATGGTAATGCAAAAGAACCGAAAAATGAAAACTGAGAAAATCCATAAGAAAACAAATCAATCGGAATACCAACTGTATAAAAACCACCAAGATAATAAACTGTAAGCAACTCCCATGTTTTTACTGTTTTGGGAATACCAAATGCGGTCTGCGGAAATATACTTGTTAAGTCATAAAAAAAACCAAAACCCATTTGTTCAGTGTATTCTTTTATATTAAGAACATTAGAAAAAGTCGGAGAAAACTGAGAAATAGCTCCGTAATAAGCACTGGAATAAAGTGACCACTCACCTGTTTCTATAAAATTAGTGATAGAATTACCAAGAAAAGCCAATAAAAAAACAAAGATTGCAGGCAAAAGTAATTTTTTAAAAGAGAATTTATGGTTCTCATTTAAGTAAAGCAAATATAAAACAATAAAATACATTCCAAAATTTGCACGACTAGCTTCAATAAACAAATAAACAACAGCTACTACCACAAACAAGTACTTGATTCGGCTTTTGTAACACATCAACAACAATGAGGTATACAATATATATGGCTGAAACTTACTCCACTGCCCAACGGGAGGTTCCATCACGCCATGTGCACGATATAAGTTCGCGTTAACAATAGCTGGAACAACACCACCAACTTTATAAATATAAACTAAAGTGATAAGTGATGAAAAAAGAGAAACGAAAATCAAAAAATAAAAGAAGATGCTTTTTTTTCTATCCGAAAAATCACCAACACGAACAACCACTTTTTTACCAAGATATAGCCCTGAAAATAATGATATCGTAGACAATAAATATATAAAAAAAACCCAGAACATAGACTCAAAACTAAGTTCTGTCTTAACAACCCAAAAATTATAGCTATTTTCCTTTAACTCTTGAAATGAAAACAGATACAGAATTGGCACTACTAAATAAAAAAATGAAAAAACACAAATAAAAAATGACTCTAAACAAAATGTATTCTTTCTTAGCAAATAAACCCTGTACAAACAAAATAATAAAATTGTAAAAATAAGAAATATCAACACGAATCTCATTAAGCTACCCTTCAGCTACCTAAAGTACTGCCTTGAAAGTATTCAGATAAACATTTTGTTTTATTTCGCATGATATCTCGAGACCACATTCGTCTCAAAGCCATTCGATTGATTTCCATCTTTTCACCAGATAAGATACTTTCTAAATCATGCTCTTCAAGTTCCGAAATAGAAAATAATATTAATCCATTTCTCTTTAAATACTCGAATATTGGGTTGGACTCCATTAAAAACACTTTAGCCCCTAAGTACAAGGCGGTAATAATATTTCCCAATGCTTGCTGCCTCACATGGTTCATGATTACAATCGAACATGAACACTGTATTTCAATGTAATCATCAATAGGAAGAAAGCTTTCGAGTGGTACAAATTTATTTCCAAACCTTTTGACGCACAAATTTTTAACACAAGAAGCATAATTACGATCGCCATAACTTAAAGGCATTATTACTTTATTATTACCCAAGTTCCTTTTGGAAATCTTTTCAACAATATCAAAATGATTGTTCGTTGCGGAAGCGCTGTTACCAATCATTATATTAGTTCCATTAACTCTCCTATCCATCAACCCCTTTACAAGCGTATCTTCTAAATTTCCATAGTTCCAGTCTAAAAACTTAGGATTGAACTGTTTATAATTAGACGTAATCAACTCATACTCTTCAAATAGTACCGGACAAAAGTAATCGACCCGATTAATCACCCTCTTAACATTACCATTTAGTCTAAAATTCAGAATATAAAAAAAACTCTTCAAAAAAGGAATAAGCTTAAACTTTGACAATAGATGTTTTTTTGTTTTTGGAAGAAGTGTTTTGTGGAAAGGTAAGATTAGATCATAATAATCATACCCAAAACCTATCCATACTACCGTTACATGCCGTGGAAAATTTATGGAAAATGAGAAAAGAGAGTGTAGAATAACAACCTTATACTGCGCGATTATATTTTTTAAATTGATACTAGACAGCTCTTTACGAGACATCAATTTAACATTACTTCTTTTAATATATTTAAGTTTTTGGTCTGAAAATACAATGAGGTCATTTTCAAGTCCAACTTGGTCAAAACTTTCTAGCCCCATATCAATAAACTTTTCATCGACAGCTAAATGTAAGACTTTTAAATTATTTTTTATCAACAATTATCCCCTAACATCCAACTTACTTCATGATTGCGCTTAAAAACTATTACAAGCAGGCTATTCACCTAAGGAATGAAAATAACTTATTTTCCTACCTAGCATTAACGAAATAACTTTGATTTAATGACTTGCCTAAACTTGCCTGAAAAAAACACAGCGGTAAACATGCTAAATAAAGCTATAACGAATACAAAAATGAAATTACTAAGTCGGTCTTCAGACTCCCCAAAAAAACGATTAATCAAGAAAAACATAGAAAGAGACATCCCTAAAGTGGGAATTAATATTGTTAAAATATCTTTACCAAGCCACTTTCTAAATAAGTTTGGCTCAAGCTTATAATGTATATAACTAACCCACAAAGAAAAGTAAAAGAAATTAACAAAAAACCATACATACCCAGCGCCTATTGCACCGTATAGCGAGGCAATATGTATTACGCTAGGAATAAGGATTACCACTAGCAATATATTTCCGATCAAATGATATTTAAGGTTCCCTTTTGCATACTGCAAATAATAAGCGAAAGCCGACAAACTTAGAAATAAATTTCCAGCAGAATATAACCTTAAGATTTGTGCAGACTTTTCAGCCAACTCTATATCACCAGTCCAAGCAATTAAAAGTGGGCGTGCAGATATAATTAAAGTAACCGCAACAGAACCGGTGACAACTGAAACCAATTGCGTTGATTTTCTGTAAACACTAAGAAATTCACTACGATTATTTTCGGCATGTAACTTAGACAAGCGAGGTAAAATAGCGCTGCTTACAGGACCGCTAATAATAACAATTCCATTAGCAACAAGAACAGCCAAAGAAAAATATCCATAGTCTGCTAAAGATAAAATCCCTGATAAAATCAACTTATCAGTCTGAGTAACAAACACCCATATAGATGCCGTTAAAGCAATTGTAATGGAGAACTTTAATACAGGCTTAATCGGCGATATAGACCACCCTATATTATTTTTCAATAGACTTTTTACAGGCAATAACTCGCGGGTTTTAGAAAACAAAAAAGTTTGCTCGAGAATAGCGACTATTAGTTGATGAACAAAAAATACGATTGGAGTATAACCGAAAAACCACATACTAATAAATACAAATACAAAACGAAATGTCGCAAAGCTAGCATTAAAAGCGCTTAGAAACACTAACTTTTCAAATCCAGTTATTACTCCCTTGTATAAGCCAGACATCCATCTAAGGGATACTATGATAGAAATAATCTGAATAGTTATAATAACGTCATCTAGCGATAGTTCAGCCACATTCAACCACTTAGAAGCTATCGGCCCTGAAAATAAGAATATTGCCCCCCCACCAAAAACAGCTATCAATGCAAAGAGTACGCTTAACGCCCTATATAACTGTCTATATGCCAGCGATGAAACAGCCCCCCCATTATAACGAGCAGTTTCTCTTCCAATAGTAGGTGTTAACCCCATATCTAGCAGGCTAAACCAAGCCTGTAACATCGAATAAAATCCAACAAGTCCGTATGCTTCGGTACCCATATATTTAACATATAAAGGCAGGAGTAATATACCAATCAAAGCCACATAGATCTGACTTAAATAATTGGACATCAAATTTTTCTTAAAAGACAAGTAATCATTTCCACACTAATAATACAGGATAGACATTAGCTAAATAAACAAACTAATATCTCTCATTCAAATTTACGTTACTTATAATTACACCTTAATTTAACTTCAAGATTTACAGCGCAATCTATGAAACATTATGTCTCGTGTTAAAAATGGAATAGAATTTAAAACAGTACAATTTACAAACATGTCAGGCAATAGAACGACATTGACTGCTGGGGGGACTTATAATATGGCCCACTACCAAAAATTACAGATGCTACCATGGCATAAAACCAAATCACATTAAGGCGTTGAATTACTGTTTAATTTCTCCACTAAAAAGCAACGTGACATATAGCGATGTAAGATACATTACACGTTAAATATCTTTATATCACAAAGTAAAAATATTAAAGCCTAAAAAATTAAACATTAGGCAAACCGAATAAGCAGGCCTCAGCAACATTACACCTAAGATAACAATAAGAATTATATCCATAGCAACCCTCATAAACTTGCCTCATAAACTTGTCCCATAAAATGACTAGCAAGCTGAGGGTCCACAAACATATAAATTTAAATATCAACTACTATTGATATAGCTCCAAAACTTTCAGCTAATTGCCATACAACATTTTAACCGAAGCAATTTATAGTTTAAAAATTCCGAGACTATTCCCAACACAAGCTCTCATTTAATAAGGATACGTTGCAATATTTGTCATAGTGAAACTTTAGCAAACTCTTCTATTAACTCCAGTTCCTTATCTAAAAGTTTTTTCGAACGCCTAACGATTTTTTTAATTGGGTGCCCAGTATAAAAATTCCAGTCTTCTAATTCTGAAGAAGCTACGCTCATAGTGCCAAGTGCCACTCCATTTCCTAGTATAGCACCAGGCAACAATACGGAGTGAGCCCCAACCAATGAGTGTTTTTTCAACAAAACAGGTAAAGATTTAACCTTTTTATATTTATCGGGAACAGTCGGATTGCTCATTCCGTAACCCATAAAGTCGTCTGATGAAGAAAAAATAGAGACTTTTAATGATACTCCAACAAAATCTTCTAAGGTTATTTTTTCCGCTCCCAACAAACTTGAATATGCACCAATGTGTACAAAGTTACCTATTTCTATTCCTGACTTTCCGGCAGATAATATACAAAAATCATCTACCCTTACATTTGAACCTAAAGTAATGTTTCTTGCGTTATAAATACTCGCCTTATCAGAAATAAGGATATTTTCACCAACTTTTTTGAAACCTAACTCTTCAATTTCGTTTCTTGTTAAAAAGGCCATTTCTAATCCCTCTATTAAGCTGTACTACCAGCATCAACAGTAAAGGTAGCGCCTGTAATACCAGAAGCAACGTCAGACAAGAGGAAGACTGTCATAGCTGCGGCATCTTTAGTTTTAGCCAGCCGTCCTATACAGCTTCGCCTTTTAATTTTATCTAGTTTTTCTCCAACTAGTCCATTAGTCATGGATGTTTCCATATATCCTGGTGCAAGAGTATTTACCGTGATCTGATGCTTACCTAACTCACGAGCTAGGGATTTCGTAAAACCTGCTAGAGCTGATTTAGTTGCACCGTAAACACTCAAACCATTGAATCCAGTTGTACCAATAATTGAGCCAACATTAACTATTCTCCCTTCTTTATTAAGTAACATAGAACGAGAAACATACTTAGAAAGTAATATTGGAGCCTCAACGTTAACCTTTAGCAATTGTGATATTTCACTTTCATGCATGGTCGCCAAAACACCATCGTTACCTATAGCGGCATTATTTACCAATCCAAAAATGCGCCCGTGCTCTTTTGTTATCAATTTTACTAAAGCAGAAATTCCCTTAACATTAGAAAAATCGTACTCGTAAAATATTACATTAGATGGTTTTGCTGACTGCAAAGAAGCATAGTCATCAGATAAACTTCGACTTACACCAATGACATTATACCCGGCTTCAGCAAGCATCTTAGAAATTTCCAAACCCAAGCCTTTAGCACAACCTGTAACTATTATATTTTTCATTAACTTCTAACCTTCTTCCCTGTACTGTTTGTTTGGATAGCATCTACTACTTTCAATAGAGCAGGTACCTCAAATGCTTCCAATTTTGAACGACAGTACGCCACAATTTCTTTCTTTAACACTTTGAGCGGAATATTTTCTAGGTTTTCGACTAAAACAATTTCACATGCGACCAAAGCCCCCAAAACAGGGCTTTTTTTAGGAAAAACTTTAGCCATTAAGATTAATGAGTGTTTCTCTAAAATGGATTCAACTTTTTCAGGCATTACTTTGTTGCCACCAACATTGATAGCTCCACTGTATCTCCCTAAGAAGTACACCCGCCCATCACACAACTTAACCATATCCCCAGTATTAACAAAGCCACCACTATCGAGCTCTAGATTCCCCTTAAGTAACTTTGTACATCCGTTAAGGCTCTTGATCCACAAAATGCCGTTTTCTATTTTTAACTTACATTTAATGTGAGAATTACTACCTAAATAGCTCTCAGGAAAGCCTTCTCTTCGGTCTTTCACCGTGAAGCCTACTCCTGCCTCTGTAGAAGCGTAAATATGCACTATTTCAGACGAAGGAAAACTTTGAGAAAGTGCGTTGAGAATGCTCTGATTAGCAATCTCTCCACCTAATGTTATTCTATTAAAACAGAGCTTTGTATGTGAGGGGTCCATAAGTATTTTTCGCCAAAATGACGGCGTAGCAGACAATGAGTTAACCGACTCTTCCGAAAAGAAGCTCACTAGTTCTGCAGTACTTAATGAAAAAGGCGGCACAACAAGAACGGAACCGGAAGCAATAGATTGTATATAAACCTGCAAACCTGCAAACCTATTAACGTCATATGTTAAACCCCAGATAAAATTCTGGCCACGATCGACATCCTTCTTGGCAGTAGAGACTAGTGCCTCCAAGGTATAACTCGCTAATTTGGGACTACCAGTCGTTCCAGACGTAGGTATTAGATAATTTTTACCTCTTATTATACTTGCGTTACTTTCTATCTTGGTCGAAATGACACTTTCAATTTCAAAGCGAGACAATCGTATAACATAATCGATATCTGCAGCCTGATAAAACTCGAGGTGCGCCACATCGACCTCAAAAGGTTGTAACAGTAAACTTTGACACACACTATCAATAACAGGTAAAAACAGAGCCAAAGATTCACGATCTGCTGAAATTAAGGCGCAGTTCTTACCACTTAGGTATGGATACTCAAGACTAAAATCATCGCAAAGTTTAACCAACTCGCCAAATGTATAGCTTTTTTCTCTGAATACGAGAAATTTTCTATCCTCTGGGACTCTTTTTAGATAGTTAATTAGTCGACTCATGGGTTTAACGTTTTTCATAAATAGAAACAAACTCACCAAACGTTGTTGGATATACTGCATCTTCCATTTCTTGAAAAGGGTCAAAGTCTAACTCCTCTTCAAGTAAAGCAACTAAAATTGCAAACCCTAAAGAATTCAATCCAGTTTCAAGTAAAACCTGATCATTATCGATATCGGAATAACGTTGCTCTGAATCTATTTGCTCCAAAGCTTCATTAAATTTATCTAAAATAACACTTCTCACACATTCCCCCTTAACTAATACGCACTAAAATTAACTAAATAAAAACAAGTCATTTATCAAAAAGCAGAAAAAATTACCGTAAGTTTTATAAGCCTTCTCTCACGATCTTTACTACCTTTTTAACTTCGTCTAATGACAAGTTAGCATGCAAAGGTAAGCACAGCACACGTTTTGATGCAGAAACACTATTCACCGAACCATAGTCATGACTATCAACAAATACATTATTTAATGAGGGTGAAAAATAATGGCGACTCTCAATATTGTTTTCACACAACAAATTTGATATTTTCTTTAACTGTTCTTCACTTTCCAACAATATTGGCATATAAGCGCCATTGACATTAGCTTGAGGATGCCAGTCTGGTAACTTGACACAATCTTCTAAGCCTTTTCGATAACTATAAAACAGTTCAGAACGATGACTTAATATGTCATCGATTCCCTCAAGATTTACCAAACCAACTGCTGCTTGATATTCATTTAATTTTGCATTAATACCAACACCTACGACACCTACCCCGGTTTTAATTCCAAAATTTATCATTTCTTTAGCTTTTTCAAAGATATCATTATCTTTAAAGACTATAGCTCCACCCTCAACAGTGTGAAAAATCTTTGTCGCATGAAAACTCAAGGTACTGGCATCACCATACTCAAGAACAGATTTACTATTGAGATTAATACCAAATGCGTGAGCTGCATCATAGAGAAGCCTAAAGCCATGCTTTTTAGCAAGCTTATCCATAGAGTAAACATCACATGGGTTACCATATACATGGGTAGCTACAACCGTATCTGCTGTACAACCTTCCCTATAGGCATTGTCTACGGCCAAAGAGCTTAAATTCAGACTATTCGGATCTATATCTGCGAATGCAACCTCATCTCGCTGCCACTTGAATGCACTAGCAGTTGCAACAAAACTAAATGGCGTGATAAGGAAAGATTGTGAACCAATGGCTTTTGCTGCAACTTGTAAAGCAGATGTGCCATTATTTGTTAGAAGTAGATTTTGTACCCCTAAATAATCCTCTAATTTCAAAGTTAATTCTTGATGGAGAGGACCAAAATTAGTATACCATCCGCTATCACTTACTTTCTCTAATAATTTCTGCAATTTATTTAAATCTGGTTTAAGCGGACTATTTAAGGCTATCATAAACTCATTCCAAAAGTACTCTTAACATCACGCAATCAATTGATTATATTTAAAACACTATTCTAAAAATTAAATAACATGTTTAAACCATAGAATCAGCTTATACCTATCAGTGCTTTTAAATATTTCCCATAATCATTCTTGCCCATATTCAAAGCTTTGCTCTTCAAAGAATCCATGCTCAGCCAACCATTATTTAAAGCAATCTCCTCAAGACAGGCAATCTTAAATCCTTGGCGTTTTTCAATTGTCTCAACAAACTGAGCAGCCTCTAACAAGCTCTCATGCGTTCCAGTATCAAGCCACGCAAAGCCCCTACCGAGTATCTCTACATTCAACATCCCTAATTCAAGATATGATTGATTTAAGGATGTAATCTCTAATTCACCCCGTTCAGAAGGATTAACATTTTTTGCTTTTTCTACAACAGAATTATCATAGAAATATAATCCTGTGACAGCATAATTCGATTTGGGCTCTAAAGGTTTCTCTCTGATTGATAATACTTTTTGATTAGTATCAAATTCTACAACACCAAAACGTTCAGGATCTTTGACTTGATAACCAAACACTGTAGCCCCATTACCTAACTTTGCATTTTCAACAGCTTGGTGTAGTTTTGGTGAAAAACCTTGACCATAAAAAATATTATCCCCAAGAACTAAACAAACATCATCATTGCCGATAAATTCTTCGCCAATAATAAATGCCTGTGCTAGACCATCAGGGCTCTCTTGTATCGCATACTCTAAAGAAATCCCAAAATCTTCACCGCCACCTAAAAGGCGTTTAAATGACAATTCATCTTCAGGAGTAGTAATAATTAAAATCTCACGAATACCTGCCAACATCAATACAGAGATTGGGTAATAAATCATAGGTTTATCATAAACTGGTAACAACTGTTTAGACACCCCCATTGTAATTGGGTATAGACGAGTTCCTAATCCACCGGCTAAAACAATACCTTTCATTAAAAATAAATTTCCTATATTAATCCAACTACCTTTAAAGGCAACGTCTAAATTTCAATGCTTACAAGAAATAGTTATTAAAGCCCTAAACGCTCACGCTGATAAGATCCATCTTGCACACGTTGACTCCATACCTGATTGTCGAGGTACCACTGAACAGTTTTACGAAGGCCAGTTTCAAAGGTCTCTTCAGGCAACCAATTTAGCTTTTGACTCATTTTACTTGCATCAATGGCATACCGACGATCATGACCTGGACGATCGGTGACAAAAGTAATTTGTTCTGCATAAAGAGAATCTTTAGGCATTAACTCATCTAAAATGGCACAGATAGTTTGTACTACTTCCAAATTTTGCTTTTCATTGTGACCACCAATGTTATAGGTTTCACCAATCACGCCTTCAGTAACCACCTTATATAGGGCACGAGCATGATCTTCTACATATAACCAATCACGAATTTGGTCGCCCTTGCCGTACACCGGCAAAGACTTGCCATCCAATGCATTTAAAATCACAAGAGGAATAAGTTTTTCAGGGAAGTGGTAAGGACCATAATTATTTGAACAATTGGTCACAATTGTTGGCAAACCATATGTTCGTAGCCAAGCGCGAACTAGGTGATCACTAGATGCTTTAGATGCTGAATACGGACTACTCGGAGCATAGGAAGTTCTTTCAGTAAATAGCGTTAACTCTTCAGAGCTTTGAACCTCGTCCGGATGCGGTAAATCTCCATAAACTTCATCGGTTGAAATATGATGAAAACGAAAAGCTGCCTTTTTATCAGCAGATAGCTCGTTCCAATATGCACGAGTCGCTTCAAGAAGAGTGTAAGTACCAACGATGTTGGTTTGAATAAAGTCAGCAGGACCTGTTATTGAACGGTCTACATGAGACTCTGCAGCAAGGTGCATTACAGCATCAGGCTTGTGCTCATCTAAGACTCTGTCTAGTTCCTCCCGATCACAAATATCAACTTGCTCAAAAGCGTATCTTTCATCATTCTCTACGCTAACAAGAGACTCAAGATTGCCAGCATAAGTTAACTTGTCAACATTAATAACGCCATCTTGAGTGTTGTTTATTATATGACGAACTACCGCAGAGCCTATAAAGCCTGCACCGCCGGTAACAAGAATCTTCACTTCCAAATTCCCTTAGTATCTATCAATAGACCATTTTGAGGCTGTAACTCTTTGAACTGCTGATGATCAACTAACATTACATGAATGTCCGCAGTAGAAAATGCCTGTTCAGAGGAGACAAGCTCAATACTCGAAAGCTGCGGTGGTAATATTTCAATATTAGGCTCTACAGCAACTACTAAACCTGTATGCATTTCACTTATAAGCTTTGTAATACCAAGAGCAGGGCTTTCACGTAAATCATCTATATCAGGTTTAAAAGCAAGTCCATAACAAGCAATAGTTACATCTTTTGTCGTTTTATTTGGGTTAGCTTGTAAAAAGTCTACGATGGCCAACTTGACTTTGTTAATCACCCATTCAGGTTTCGCATCATTAACCTTACGAGCAGTATGAATTAATTGGGCTTCATCAGGAGTCTTAGACACGATGAACCAAGGGTCAACAGCAATACAATGACCGCCCACGCCTGGACCTGGCTGCAAAATATTAATTCGAGGGTGGCGATTAGCTAAGGCGATCAGCTCCCATACATCGATATCTAATTTATCGCAAATAACCGATAACTCATTAGCAAATGCAATCTGTACATCACGACAGCTATTTTCAGTTAACTTTGCCATTTCGGCTGTACGCGCATTAGTGATTACACACTCGCCTTGAACAAATGTTTTATATAGCTCAACTGAACGTTCAGAGCAACGAGAAGACATTCCACCAATCACACGATCATTGTCGACCAACTCACGAACCACATGACCTGGTAAAACACGTTCAGGGCAATGAGCTACGTTTACATCTGCTTCATTACCTGCTGTTTGCGGGAAAGATAAATCAGGACGAGCATTAGCCAACCACTCTGCAACTTGCTCTGTCGCACCAACAGGGGAAGTAGATTCTAAAATGACTAAATCCCCCTTTTTCAATACGGGTGCGATTCCATTACAAGCAGATTGGATATAACTGAGGTCGGGCTCAGGAATCTCACCTTCTTCACATGGTAGAAACGGTGTAGGCACTGCAATAAGGAATGCATCCGCTGGTTCAGCAGTCGTTACGGCCTTTAAATAGCCTTCAGTTACAGCTGAATGCACAATCATATCTAAGTCAGGTTCTACGATATGTATTTTTCCTTGATTGATTGTATCTACCGCGTGTTGGTTAACATCAACGCCAATAACCTTCTTTTTGCGGGAAGCAAACATTGCAGCAGTAGGTAGGCCGATATAACCAAGGCCTATAACTGAAATCGTTTCGAATGACATTTCTTTTCCTAAATTCTTATTTAACTAATTCTTCTAAAATTCTTTGGCAGGCTTTACCGTCACCATAGGGGTTATGCGCATAACTCATCTTTTGGTATGCATCTGCATCACTCAGGAGCTCATCTAGGTTAGTCACTATTTGGTTAACGTTAGTACCAACCAACTTAACTGTCCCTGCCTCAACGGCTTCTGGGCGCTCTGTCGTATCCCGCATGACTAAAACTGGCTTACCTAATGAAGGCGCTTCTTCCTGAATTCCGCCAGAATCCGTAAGAATGATGTGCGCCTTGTCCATGAGGTAAATGAAAGGAAGATACTGCTGAGGTTCAATCAACAAAATGTTGTCTATATCACCCAAAATACGATTTACTGGTTCTCTTACATTGGGATTCAAATGCATTGGATATAGAATTTGTACGTCAGGATGCATTTTAGCTACAGTTGCCAACGCTTCACAAATACGCTCAAATCCACCACCAAAACTTTCCCTGCGATGGCCAGTGACCAAGATCAGCTTTTTGTTTTCATCTAAGAAAGGGAACTGTTCAGCAATGGTATTTTTAAGATCTGTATCTGAGTCAATTTTGTCTTTCACCATCAATAACGCATCAATAACAGTATTACCTGTTACTATGATCTTGCTTGGGTCAAAGTTCTCTTTGAGAAGATTCTGCTTCGAAGTTTCTGTTGGCGCGAAATGATACTTAGTCAGCACGCCCGTCAAGCGGCGGTTTGCTTCTTCTGGCCAAGGAGAGTAAATATTACCAGTACGAAGGCCTGCCTCTACGTGCCCTACTGCAATTTGTTCATAGTAAGCTGCAAGACTCGCTGCAAAAGTGGTTGCTGTATCACCATGCACAAGCACGACATCTGGCTTAAATTCTTGAAGGACAGGTTGTAACTTTTGAATAATACCAGCGGTGACATCATTAAGTGTCTGCCCCGCTTTCATCAAATCAAGGTCGTAATCAGGTGTTATTTCGAACAACTCGAGGACTTGATCGAGCATTTCTCTATGTTGTGCTGTTACACAACACTTTGCTTCAAAACGGTCATCGGATGCTAAAGCATGAACTAGAGGGGCCATTTTAATTGCTTCTGGACGGGTGCCAAAAACGGTAAGCACTTTCTTTTTTGTCATTACATCTAGCCTATTTTTGACGATTTAACTATATTCAAATCGCTGTATTTCACATTTTCATCTCAGCCTTTTAAACCTAGCTGAGCCACTGTTCATCCATTTTGAGACAATCAGATTTCCGCTGTCCCATAAAAAGCCTAGGTTTTACCGTTTTTCTGCTCTATATTTAACAGCTGTGTTTCCCATAGGCCCATAAAAATTTTGCTCTAACTTTCTTTTCTTACAAAATGTCTTATAAGTACCAGCATTACAGCTAACATACCACCTAGCATGGTACCTAATACACATATTAGTGCTCGTTTGGGCTTGGCCTTTTCTTCCGGTACTAAAGCAGGGTCGATCGTCTTAAATACGTACTCATCACGTACTTCTGCGAACATGATAGTTTTGGCTTGCTCTTCGACTAGCTTGTATAAAATCGCACGGATATCAGCAACGTTCGTCTGTGCAATTTGCTTGTTTAGAAAGTCGCTGCTGCGGATGGCTTCAGCAACATCACGCTCTTTCATTACTTTGTTGATGTCTTCAACTAACCAATTGACCCATTGTTGAGCTATAGCGGGCGATAAATGCTCTACAGATACTGTTACCATGCCAGTATCCTTTGCAGAATTAACACTAACTATCTTGCTAAACTCTTTAAAAGCTTCCTGCATTGAAGGTTCAGGCTTAAAAGGGGCTTTAACTTCTCTTACCCATTTTTTTGATGCTGCATCATATAGCTCAGCGTCATATACAATGCTGTTATCAGCCATGCTCCATTTTTCTGCGGCCATCAAATCAGGTAGAAGATTGTGCTTTTGAATGAAGTCACTGGCAAACTGACGCGATTTCATCACCTCAATAGCCATTTGGGTCTTATCAACACCACCGCCACTACCTAGGTTAATACCAGCCATACTCGCTAAGCCGCCAAACTGAGAAGCAAGCGCACTTAGACCGCCGCCTTGCTCCTCACTTGCAGGAGCTAAAAGCGCTTCAGACTTATAGATATTGGGCTGCACAATGGCAAAAATAACCGAGCCAATCGCAAATACGGCTGTAATAGCAATAATTAGCCACTTGCCTTGCCAGATAACAGAAAACAGTTCTCTAAGGTCTATTTCATCATTAGCTTGTTGTACTTGAGCGCGCATATCGGAAAATTGGGCATCGCCGTAGTTTTTTATCTCGGTGGACATAGAATTTGTGTCTCTGAGTCTCATTATCCTAAGAAGAAACAAAGCACTTCGATAACTAAGCTCATCAAAGTGCTCATATTAAAGCCTATAACTTGGCTATAGTGGCCAATGCAACGGCGCTGTTATAAATAATGCCGGTAACCTGGGTCCAGAGTGTGAGGTTATCTTTATACTCTGTATCCAGCGGTACAATAATGGTGTCACCAGGATTGAGCTCAGTATTACTGCTAAACCACATTGAACGATTCGGGAGGAGCACCGAACCATTTGCCTTAATAATGTAGGTTCTGTCTTCATCGGCGCGCTCTCTGGCGCCACCAGACATCTCAAGATACTGATCTAACGTTAAGCCTTCTTTAAACCTATGAGTGGCAGCGTGTTGCACCTCACCCATTACCGCAATCGTCTGCTTAACTGACGGTACATAGAGAATATCTTGATCTTCAAGCTGAATATCGGCCTGTTCGATACCAATCGATATAGCAGACAAATCAACAACCAAACGGCCTACCGCCTTGATGTTTTCAAGGTCGGTAAGCATCATTTTAGCATCGCTGTAATTAACTACATTGCCATCTTTGGAAACACCACGAGTGGCAATATCACGGCGCAGTTGGTCTGCAAGCTTCTTAATTTCAAGCTGCTCTTGCTGGCGTACTGACTCACGAACAAACACCGAGGATGGTAAATAGGCATACTGGGTAAATCCGCCAGCACGATCGATCACGTCGGCAAGCGTTTCACCACGGCGAATGTTATACATGCCTGGGAATTTTACCTCACCACGAATCTCAACGGCTTTATTTTCTTGCCAGTCAGGCGTTGTCATTACCGTCAAGATGTCTCTGGAACTTAACACCACATTGGCACTATCAATCCCTGCCAATGCGTCATCTAAATTAACACTTGAATGGTTAACGCTAGACTCTTCGCTTCCAATTACCGTGGTGGTCAATTCTGCTCGAGCCGTGTAGGCACCTTCAACTAATCCACCAGCTGCAACGACTAAGTCTTTAACCTTAGCCCCTTGAGAAAGGGGATACACACCTGGATGACGTACCTTACCGCTTATGGCGACGACTTGCGTGCCTTTATCTGAGTTACCTTGAGCAGCTAGCTGTGCAACAACTGGATAAAGCAGCTCGCTGCGATTCATAGATCCACTGAGCTTAATGAGCTCCTTATCCTCAAATAGGTTAGCCAGCATCTTATTGACTTCACCCTTTACAAGCTGCTCTTTATCATCAGGCGCTTCTTTAGCTACAACTACACCACCAATTTGACTACGTTGTGATAGTTGCATCTTATCGAGCTGAGAGAAGCCAGCCTTAAACAGATCATTACCTACAAGGCTATCACCCGTAAGTGAGGTCACCTTTTTAACTCTATGTTTAACCAACTTATTAAGCTCGTAACGATTTTGTGTATCATCGCTATAGTTGAACAGCATGACCTTATCACGAGGGGCTAATAATAAATCTTGCGTGACATCTTTCTCGGCGATAGCGCGGCTAGGAGAGAATTGAAGTACCTTAACCTTTCCGTAGCGATTCACCTCTCTCACAATAATCGCATAATTGAGATCGGCTGAAATTGAAAGATCGCCCCAAAGTGACGGCAGAAGATCGCTTACTTTTTGGCCATTAAACCATTGGTATTTTCCTGGTCGAACGACGGCACCAACCACGGTAATGGCATCTTCAAACTGACCAGAAGCATTTTTTACGCGAATAAAGTCACCGGCTTGGGCCTTTGTTGATTTACCTTGAGTAGAAGTTAAATCGACATTCACGATACTGCGAAGGCCATTACTATTATATCGCTCTATGCTACTGCTCTTCGGATAGGCACCGGGTTTTACACCTGCGGCCATAGCTACAATATCGGCAACCGTCTCATTACGTTTCAACTCATAGATTGCAGGGCGACGCACTTCGCCAGTAATACTTACGAGTCCACCTACTGGGGGAATAAACACTACATCGCCAGAGCGCAAACGTATGTCACCCGACGCATCACCTCGCATCAGTAGATCATACAGATCCATGCTGCCGACTAGCTTGCCATTACGCTTGACCTGAATGTTACGCAGTGAACCAATCTCGTTCACCCCGCCGGCGACAAACAATGCCTGGGTGATAGTAGACAGACTCGAGACGGTATAAGAACCTGGCTTATAGGCATCACCGGCTATAAAGATACGAATAGAGCGCAGCTCACCCATGGTGATATTCGACTCAATCCCTATCATCTGCTGAGAAATACGATGACTCAGAGACTCTCGAAGCTCGGCAAAACTTAAACCCGCTACCGAGATAGGACCGAGCTCGGGGAATTGAATGCTCCCCTCTCGATTAATCACCAGGTCATATTCTTTATTCTCTTTGCCAAAGAGCTGTACCTTAACTCTGTCACCAGGACCAACCAAATACTCACCAGGAACTGGCACATCGGAGACGGGCGCAAAAGTGGTAGGTTCACCTTGAAAAAGCTCATAACCAAAACGTGCTAGCTGCTTCTTCTGTTCATCCTGTGAGAAATTAAGCTCATTAGCTGCATCGCGGGAATGATCGACCACTTCATTAGTTGCACGAGGCTGACTAAATTGATCATTTACTCGAGGCTGAACGACTTGCGGATTATCGAGATTTTGCTGCGACGCACTCGCGCCTCCAAGCATGGCAGGATCAATACCGTACTGACGAGCTAATCTCTGCTGCTCAGAGGCTGGCAGATTTTTAAACTGCTCTATCATTTGCGGCGACGGCGTGATCGCCTGCGCCTGGGGCCCCACCAAAAATAGTGCGGCAACCGCTGTTATAATGACTTTTTTGGTTCGTTGTAACACCGATAATCTCCATTGATAAAGGCAAGGTCTAAATAAAACTTTCCGGATTAAGCAGATAAAATCTAAGCCAATTACTGGCATTCGGACACGCTAGCGGCGTGGCGGCGGCCTGACTCAGTACATCCTGTACTTCACTCTTCGAGCCAGCTAAAGCTGTTAATGATTGTTCCTGACAATCATTTTCGGCTATCGCTTAACGAATACTATCTCAAAATACTTAGTGTTCATTCGATGCCCTGCGGGCACGCTACCGATCCGCGTGGCGGCCAGAGGCCTTCGGCTATCGCTTAACGAATGAAACTTTTCATTCGATGCCCTGCGGGCACGCTACCGCCCATAGGTTACGGCTCCCAACATGCCCTTCGCCACGCGAAATCTAACTTTTAGATCACTCTTTACTAAAATAATTTGGTTAATATGCACTACAAAATGACACATTAAACAAAGTACTTTTGCGCTATCTTGAAGAAAAGCGATTCATTGTACTGGAACAAAATGACAATTACTGCTCATATACTCGTCAATCGTTTAATACAATCGAATGCGGTAAGCACAATCAGCTTAAAATCACTCAATACAGGCCTTCAACGACCAAAATCTGTTACCTAATAACCAAAACACCAACAAAACGGGAAGATTAATCTAACAACGAATCGCGCGTTATAGCAGATCTCTTACAAAGATTAGCGCCAACGACCTACTTCTTATCCCTTATAAACGTCTACCTATTGCTTCAAAGTGCTATTTGAACAATATGAGGTTACCCAATCAGCAAGCTTTCTCAAATCCCCTTGATACTGGCTCTTGAGACAGACACCCTCTTTTGCTGGCCCATGATCTCAAAAAGAATGTGACAGCGCTTATCGCCACTCTGCTCTTCGAAGATCCCTTCAAGCTCTTTAAATGGCCCTTCAACAAACTTCACCTTATCGCCGACAGACAACCTAGGCTCAGCGTTGCCACTCAACAAATCATCACTCGGTAATTGCAGCGCATTAAGCAACTTGGCCTCACGCATCTTGATGGAATGCACTATGGCATCGTCGATCGCCGTCATCTCTTCTCGGCAACCTATGATTCGAGATACGCCTCGTGTCGAGTGAATCTTACTTACGCTGATCTCTAGCGGATCGAAATAGATAAACAGGTAACAGGGAAATAACGGCAGGCGCTTTACGCTGGTTTTGCCGGCCTTAGTGATCTGTTGCGGGAGAGTGGGCAGGTAGGTATCTATCTGTTGCAATGCAAGATTTTGCTGCGCGCGTGTCTCGCTGCGAGGTTTGCAATACACAAGATACCAAGACTTCATAATTTCCTTAAGAACCTAGTTTTATCGTTAGCTAACACTTAATAACCGCTATGACAGAAACCACTGCGGACTTACTTTCACAATTGCTGTGTTTTGCAAGACGCTCAGAATAACGCGCAACGCAAAGATAACGAGATAATTCAGGTGACATCCAATTCACGGCCGAAATCATAGCAAATACTCTAGGTCAAAGAAAAGAGCGTTTTTCCTCTATTTTTCCCGCCCACTTTGTTAACTCAGGTCAAATCTTTCTGCTAAGCGCAACAGACCATAAACAATCATGCCCAAGCCCCTCCAACCAGTGATGATTTGTTGGTCAGTTAACCCAGGTAAATTGACTTTTAGGCGATGAAAAGGGTATATAAGATGGGTTTGATAAAATTTAATACCCTAAATATTAAAATATAATAAATTCTCGCAACAAGCTTAGAGCGCAACAAGACAGATTAGATAACATTTTCATAAAGTTAGACTAATTTAGCGTCTCTATCCAACAAGCGAGCTATATTAGCAACAACCATTTTTCTACATAGTTTTTGTTATGTAGGCAATCACAAGCTGAAGGTGGAAGACTTACATGAGTGCAGCAAAACCCCAAGGTACGATGCTCGGCCATCCTAAGGGACTGTTCCTGTTGTTTACAACTGAGTTATGGGAACGTTTCAGTTACTATGCGATGCGAGCCATCCTGGTACTTTATCTCGTCGACGCAGTACAATCCCAAGGTGGTCACGGTCTAGGTTGGACCCAGGCAGACGCCCTAAATCTTTACGGTACATTCACAGGTCTTGTTTATCTGACTCCCCTCATCGGTGGCTGGCTCGCCGATACATTCCTAGGTCAACGTAAAGCCATCATGATAGGTGGCGCCCTGATGGCCGCTGGTCAATTTATTCTTGGTACCCCGCATGCTTGGGTACAAGGCATGGAAACTGAAGTCTTCTATGTTGGTCTGGGCGTCCTAATCTTAGGTAACGGCCTATTCAAGCCAAACATCTCTACTATGGTAGGTGACCTCTATGAAGAAGGCGATCACCGCCGTGACGGTGCATTCACCATCTTCTACATGGGTATTAACGTAGGTGCCTTCCTGTCGGGCATCATAGTTGGTTCGGTCGTGGCTTACTTCGATGGTAACTTCCAAGCAGGCTTCATCTGCGCCGGTATCGGCATGATCCTCTCACTGATCATCCAGTTCCTGTTCGCACAAAAGCTGCTTGGCGATATCGGTCGTGTACCCGCCGCCCAACTTGAAAAGCAGAGAGCGGCAGAAAAAGGTGAAGTGCGCAAAGAGCCGCTAACCAAAGTTGAACGCGATCGCATCAAAGTGATCATGGTCATGGGTCTGTTTACCATTATCTTTTGGGCAGGCTTCGAGCAAGCCGGTGGTCTGATGAACCTCTTCACCAACGACTTCACCGACCGTATGATTGGCAGCTGGGAAGTCCCAACTACCTGGTTCCAATCACTGAACGCTATGTTCATCGTGATCTTCGCCCCTGTAGTCGCCTCTATCTGGGTTCGCCTAGGTGACAGAGAGCCAAACTCTCCGGTGAAATTCGCGCTAGGTCTGGTGCTGCTTGCAACAGGCTTCCTGTTCATGATCGGTGCGGTACTCGAGATGGGCGGCGACGCGAACGCTAAGTCAAGCATGTGGTGGTTGGTAGGTGCTTATTTCTTCCACACCATGGGTGAACTGTGTCTCTCTCCAATCGGCCTGTCTATGGTCACTAAGCTGGCTCCACTGCGTATCGCATCACTCATGATGGGTGCATGGTTCCTGTTTGTTGCCGCGGCTAACAAGATTGGCGGTATCATCGGTTCATTCATCGGCCACGGTGGCGCGAAAGAGGAGCAGTTAGCCAACGCTATGTCCATCTTCGCAGGTATCGCTATCACAGCCGCTCTGTCAGGCGTTATCCTCTACTTCATGGCGGATAAACTGGTTGACTGGATGCATGGCGCCGAAGATAGCCACCACAACGAAGAAGAAGCCTTAGAAGAAGAGATTGCTATCACTGCCGAGCATGAAGCAATTAAGCGCTAATGACTTATCGCTAGATAACTAAAATTTAGTTCCATAAAAAACGCCACTCAATGTGGCGTTTTTTGTTTTAAGACTTGATGAAAATAGAAAAATTTCGAGGAATAACTAGAAGCTCATCTGCACATAACCACCTGGGGCAACCTCAGGGCTATAACTCAGACCAACAAACTCATCATTGAGTAACATCTCCCTATGCTCGGTATTGCTAGAAACCACACACAGACTCTCTCCCGGCATTAAATTGCGAAACTGAGTGCTGGGCTGGCCCCACTCTAAAATCCCCAACTGCAGGGCGTCAGGCATCGCCAGCGGCATCAAGCCTTCCTCGTTGCGAATATAACACCTCAATCCCTTCCCCGCCTGGGCGATAGACGCCCGATAATGAGTCAGTTCAACCACGGCATAGACGATATCCACATAGATATCTAACCCCGACTTACTCATCCGCTCATTGAGGTAACTCAGCATATTGAAAGGCTCGATGACAGTTTCAGTATTATCATTGCGAAACTGTTTAAGCTTCTGATTGACAAAGCTCTTCAGCAATACGCTCGCAAAGGCGCAGCGATTATCTTGAGGATGGAAATGCGCCATATACATGATGAGATAACGTTCGCCCACATTGACGCTATCGATAAAGTAGGCGCTGACCTCGTCATGTTTAAACAAGCTATAGTCGATCTTGGCCTTGGGATAATCGATAACAGAGGGAGGAAACAGCTGCTGCTGAACGCTCTTAGCTGCTTCAGCGTTCTGCTCAAGCAGATTAAGGTGCTCTTCCAACTCTTGATAAGATAATTCGTCGAGATCTTCCAGCTGCACATCTTGCTGACTACTGCCGCCCACACATTGGCGGATAGCATTCTCGATAAGACAGAGGTCGTTAACCGGCTTAACCAGGTAATCACTCGCGCCCACTCTGAGTGCCTCGACCACATCGGCCATCACCTGGTTACCGGAAATGACGATTGAAAGGGTATCAGGCTTGCGCTTTATCATCTGTTTAAGCATATCCAGCCCACCCAGGATAGGCATGCTGAGATCCGCCAGCACGATGTCAAAATCGTGCTGACTAAACCGCTCTAACCCCTGCTGACCATCATCGGCCTCGATAACGGTCGCACCGCGATTGGTCAAGAAGGCGGCCACAATACTGCGAAATACCGGGTCGTCTTCCACTAACAGTATCACTAGATCTTCTAACGCCATTTAGCTTCCCCAGGCTTGCACTCTGGCTAAGCCGCAAAATCTAGTACATCCATATACGCCTAGATAAGCAACATCTTATCGCTAGTTCCTTCGCCTATTATGAAACAATGGGTTATGCGGGACACTGATGTTAATCAAGCTCTGTCATGTATTCGTCGAGCAATTCGTCATCATCAGTCGACACGGGTATGTCGCCATCATAAACTTTATAGTCAAGATGCTGAAAATACGCTTCCTTAACAAAAGTGTAGGGGTCAAGTGCATTATCGACAAGTCTTTCTTGGTCAATCGCCGATGCGCGCCTGTGTAGGTTTTTCAGCCCCCACTTGGCTAATGATTGCCACATGGTCAACTCAGACAGCGGAAAATAGAGACCATCCACCCAATCCGAGGCCAATTCTCGAGTCACATAGGGGCCTAAAAACGGCGCCATAAAGTAAGGACCGTTAGGCACACCGTAGTAACCTAACACCTCATTAAACTCGTCCTGCTTACGCTGTAAACCCATCATGTCGGCAACATCGATCACCCCTAACAGGCCAATGGTGGTGTTAATGGTAAACCGCCCGCCGGCATTGGCCGCCCAACCCCACTTGCCCTGCAAAGCGTTATTCACCATGGAACTGGGTTCTTCGAAGTTGAGCACGAAGTTATTAACGCCAGTCTTCACCGGCCTGGGCAAGATATCATTGTAGCCATGAGCCACGGGGCGATAGAAATATTTGTCGAGAAACTGATAGTTGAAATCCCACATGGCGCGGTTAAAACCCTCCAAGGGATCGCGCTCATCGTTATAGATAATGGTGACTTCTGCTGTGGTGCTATCCGTTGCACGCTCATCGCTTGTGTCTGTCTGTGCCATCGCCTGGGCACCAACCAATAGCAGACTCAACGCAATCCATTTACACTTCATATAAATTAGTTTCCTAATTAGTATTCACACGGCTAAAGTCACCAGCTATTGTTGACGATAAAGTGTTAATACTAGACTACACAGTTTGGTTTTCCTTTTCAGATCGCTAAGGATACTCAGCTAAAGCGATAGGTCAAATTGAATTTTGTAATAAGACATTCATGGAGCATCAATTTGAGGTTAACAATTGAGTAATTCCCGTATCGATATGCCCGCCCCAGCGGTATCTGGCGGTGAGCTTCTCAATCAAACAGACAAGGCTGCTCAGGCCAAAAATATTCCGGTTGAGGTAGCATCGACTCCTCAGGGCGATAAGCTCAGGCTCAATCATCGCGAGCTGGCGATCACCTATCAAGACAACAAAGATCAGCAAAGCCTAAAACAAGATGCCGTCCGTCTTACAGTATTGACCCAATTGAGCGCCGCCGCGAATTCAAGCTCCATGTTAAGTGCTACCGTGCAGGCCCATGGAGAAACTATCGCCCTCCCCTTACCCAAGGGGCTGGTTGCCTATATCAATGCCAACCAGATAAGTCTGACCCAACTTACTAACTTCGCCAATCGCCCACAGGGCTATCCCTTAGGTGAAGTGCAAATAACCGCAAACCAGCTGTTTTTTAGCAATCAACAGCTGGTTAGATTACCTAGCCCTCCCCTCGCTGATGGCAAGTACCTAGCCAAAATTACTATGGATAATGGACTGTTAACCCTAACCCTCACTCCTAAATTGGCAGAAGTGAATCTGCTGCTGACGCCAATGGGTAAAGAGGCGCTGCTGAGCAATACCAGCTCTCCCGCACTCTATCTATCATCCCAAGCTTCACAAGCGCTTATCAGCAAACCTGAGTTAGCCAGCGCTTACCATCAGCTAATAAACAGCTTGGCAAAAACCTCGTTAACGCCAGAATCGTTAAATGGGCTTATCAGAGAGTTAACAACGCCAAAGGGGGCCGGTGAGCCCAGGCTAGGTCTTATGCCAAGCAAGGCTTCGGCAACGCCTGGAACGACAAACTTAGCCCTAGCAAATATTGCAGCAAACAGAGCAGTATCGAATCTGCAGATTAGCCAGATACCACTTCAAACAGCCCAAAACAACGACATGGCAGCTATGACTTCCAGGTCGCTGACAGGTAAGTCGCTTGCCTCAAGTCTAACTCCAGTAGCTGCTATTGAGCCTAATAGTGCCCAGACCCAGCAGCTAAAAAATATTGCCCAAATAAATCAGAGCAAACTCTTTCAGAGGGTCAGCACCATAATTACAGGACTTAGGCTCGAGGCTAACGCTCTGGTTATCCGCCATGCCATTCTCCAATCCATATCCCAAGCCACATCAGGTGAACAAGGAAACGCCAAGGCTAGCAACCAGTTGCCATCTAGCCCTGCCGCGCTCGCTCAGCTTGCCGCCTTAGGAAAACAGGAAGGACAAATATCGCCAAGGGGCATAGCACCGCAATCAGCAGATATGAGCCAAACAACACAATCGGCAGCATTAAACGCTAAAGGGCTCAATTCCAAGGAGCTAAATCATAGAGGGCTGAATCTCGCGCTCGGTCAACTCGCAGATAAAGCCATGTTGACAGCTAAAGGCGCGCAGGGTCGAAACTTGCTGCAGTTGATGCAACAACTTCTCCCACTCACCTTCCCCAAGCCGCTTACCCAGTTAGCGAGTCCTAGCTCATTGAAACAGGAGCTTATCGATAGCTTCGCCAGCATCGCTGCGCCGGCAACGCCAGTATCTAGTCTTGCCAACATCACCAGCCATGCCGGTACCATAGGGGTACTGTTTCAGCTGCTCCTTGGCAGACAGGTGAAATCCCAGGCCGGCGGTAAGGCCTCAAGTCAGTTACAAACCCTGCAACAGCTCGCATCAAACAGTCAGCTACTCGGCCTGCTCGAAAAAAGCGGCGGTCTCGAATCACTTGGCAAACTAGTATCTAACCTGTCCCTCTATCAGCAGGCAAGCAGCGATACGCCGCAGTCAACGAACTGGTACTTTACCCTGCCCTATATGATAGAGCACAGGCATGAGGAGCTTGAGGGACACTTCAGTCAGGAAGAGCAGGAGAAAAATGCATCGCCCCACTGGCGGCTGCAGCTTAAGTTTAATCTGAGTCAGGCTGGTCTATTGATAAACGCTGATGTCAAAGATGGGCGGCTGAATCTGGGCTTCACGTCAGAAGATCAAAGCCTGCTCGATAATGTCGAGCAAAGACTCATGGGTCTGGAACAGAAGATCCAGGCGATCGGCTTAACCCCGAATAAGATCCGCACCCAAGTCTCTCAGGTACCCGCCTCTCTACTACCGGGCGAGCACTACTTAGTAAAAATTAAGGCCTAATGATGAACACATACGACGATAAACCAGATGACTTGCAAGATGATTCAAACAACAAACCACGCAGGCCCACTCAAGCCGCGGCGCTGCGCTATGACGGAAAGTCGGCGCCGCAGATCACCGCCAAGGGGGAAGATTTAGTCGCCGAGGAGATCATCGCCATCGCCAAGGAGGCTGGCATCTATATTCATCAAGATGCCAACCTGAGTAACTTTCTGCAAAAACTCGAGATAGGTGAAGAGATCCCCAAGGAGCTATATTTGCTCATCGCCGAACTGATCGCCTTCGTCTATATGCTCGACGGCAAGTTTCCTGAGCGTTGGGACAATATGCACAAAAGGATCATGCAAGAGGTGTAGTGTTTAGACAACTAACTCAATAAAGGAGCGCTATCGTCCCTTACCGTGAAGGCGCAGTAATAGCTCGGCCTCCGCCTTAGGCAGCTCACACTCCTTAACCAGCTCATCGATATCTGCGCCAAGTTCGACCATCTTCATCGCTCGGGTATAGAGCCTTGCCTGAGGTTCATCCGCCACCGTCTCATCGATGCGCGCCTCCTGCTTGGTCACCCGCTTTTCCAGCTCGAGCATGCGACGACCAACGCCTATGGTGCCCGATCTCAGCTCCTGTAGCTCCTGCTTAACCGCCTCCCGCTGCCTATCGTTCTCTTTAACCAGCAGCGTCAGGGCGTCAATCTTGGCTCTGAGCTTGCTAGTTTGTTTTTGCTGATACAGCACCAGTGCGAGACAGGCAACCACATACAGTAATGCCGCGATTAAGATCTCATCGCCTATCATAAATGCCAACTCCATTAACCTTCATTTCTACGCTCGACCTTTTACAACACGAAAAAAGCCATCGAACGAGGCGACGGCTTTTTATCGTCAATGGCTATATCGTCAATGCACTATCGTCGACGGCTAAGCCCTTAAAGCTGAGCCAACTCCATCCACTCTTCATCAGAGAGTAACTTATCGAGATCCACCAGAATGAGTAATTCGTTATCACGATTGCTCACGCCTTGAATGAACTTGGCACTCTCTTCCGTGCCCACATTCGGCGCGTTATCTATCTCTGAGCCACGCAGATAGACCACTTCGGCGACACTGTCGACAAGAATCCCTATCACCTGCTTCTCTGCTTCGATGATCACGATACGGGTAGAGTCATCCACCTCGGCAGAAGGCAAACCAAAACGAGAGCGGGTATCGATAACGGTAACCACGTTACCGCGCAGGTTAATGATCCCCAGCACATAATGAGGTGCCCCTGGTACAGGAGCAATCTCTGTGTAACGCAACACCTCTTGCACCTGCATCACATTGATACCATAGGTTTCATTATCTAAACGGAAGGTTACCCACTGCAACACTTCATCATCTTTACCTGCGGCAACTGCCGCGACGTTTTTTGCATCTGCCATATTAACCTCAGCCAATAGAGTCCTGACTACCTAAACCCAAATTTAATAATTCAATCAGTGCCTGCACATGTAGAATGCCGCACATCTGTTCTTTTACGACGCCAGCCAGCCAAGGGCGTTTACCCGCTTTGGTACGCCAATTAACTTCTGACTTTAAAATTCTGACGGAATTCACCAGCGACTCACAGGCCAGTCCCCAATTACTGTCCTCTAAGAGTACAATATATTGGTAATCAACGGATTGCGCCAGTTTATCATCATATTTCTCCGGCATCACCCAGGCACCCGAATCGACAATATTGAGTTGCGAATCCCTATGGGTCTGAACCCCAAGATACCAGGCCGGTCGCCCCATAATGTGATTGATCCGCTCCACCTTAACAATTCCGCCAAGGCTCACCAAGGGCACGGCCAACGTGAGTCCCGCCACCTTGAAAAACAGCACCTGAAACTCATCGTCGAGCAGCTCGACTAGTTCCTCTGTCACCCCTGGTGGTGTCGCGCCGGTTTGCGTCTGCGGCGCCGCAGCCAAATCGACCTTGTCGCTAACGACTTGCTCTTGCTTAATACTAGCCGAAGTTTCTAATTTTTCTTCGATTTTTTGCTTAACTTGCGACTCAGATTTCGTTTGAACCGATACAGCTTGTGTCATCGTTTCGACGCTAGCAGGTTTGGTATCGAGCGTTTTGAGCTCAACCTTGCTTGCTGTCTGAGTTTCTGTCTGAGCATCTAACTCACTCACCGGCGCCAGCAATTGCTCGAGCGCGAGCTTATTGAGCGGTGTCGGCGTGGCCTGAGTGATCACCGGGCGTGGTTTAGATTGTTCGCTAAGAGGCTGACGTTTTACTGCAGGTGTATGGCCACTCATTTGACCATTTTGTGCCGTCACCTGCTCGCCCCTTACTTCAGGCTTGTCGGCCGTGACGCTCTCTTCACCGGGCTCGGAGAGCAGCAAGGAAAAATAATTAAAGACAGCTTCGTCAACCGAGTTTGACATGCGCAAACTCCTTGGTCAGCAGGTGATCGAGCAATCTCTCGTAGGCCTTAACACCGCGTGAATGGCTGGCGTAGTGCGAGGCTGGCAGGTGCGCCAGGCTGGCATCACGAAACTTGGTATCCACAGGGATGACATCTGGCCAGAGTACATCGCCGTACTCTTCCCCCAACTGCTGTAGGGCGGCGGGCGAGGCCTTGGTGCGTCTGTCGTACATGGTCGGAACGATTGTATAGCTGTAGGTGGTGCTCTTAGAGCGTCCCATGAGCGTCATGGTCTTGACCATGCGATCTAGCCCCTTGATCGCCAGGAACTCTGTCTGCACCGGAATGATGATATGTTCACTGGCCGCGAGGGCGTTAACCATCAACACCCCTAACACCGGAGGACAGTCGATGAGGGCGACGTCGTACTGGTCGGCAACTAAGGCAAGCAGGCGTTTAAGGATCAACCCCATCCCTTCCTGATGACCGAGCGAGCGATCCAGCGTTGCCAGCGCCATGGTGGCCGGCAAGAGATCTATCCCTTCCACCTTAGTGGGGACTATATGGGCAAGCACCTGATCTTTATTCAGGTTCTTGTGTTTCAGAAACAGATCATAGAGCGAGGCGGGCACCTCTTCAGAATCTATGCCCAGGTAGTAGCCTAAGGACGCGTGGGGATCCGTGTCTATCATCAAGACTCGTTTGCCCCGTTTTGCCATGGCGCCAGCCAGGCTCGCCACTGTGGTCGTCTTACCCACGCCCCCTTTTTGATTTGCTATGGTCCAGATCTTCAAGTAAAACCCCTTAAATCCTCGAGCGTATCGCCATCAGGTTATCGTTTTAATTATCTTCGCGAGTCGTGACTCGAATGCCGCCATGGGGCAGGCTTATTACTTTAACACCATCTTTATCTTCTGACAGCTTAACCGGCTGCGATGGCGTTTGACCATCCTGTGTCGCCTTATCTGTGGCGCTGGCCACCTTTCGCTCGCGCTGGTGCTCACTCAGATGTTCACCCTGGCTTGGCGCTTCAGCATCCGCCGCAGGCAACAAGGGCGTTAGCCTGGTCTGATCCTGCTGCTCATTTCGATTAACTGTCTGTTGATCGAGACTATCGGTTTGCTCACTAAGGCTAACTGCCTCTTGCCTTACGATCGCCTCAGGCACTTCTGGGCCGATCTCGACTCTCACCTGGCTGCCAGGCTCTGCCTGCTTGATGATAGACTGAGTAAATTCAGGATTATTCTCCATCCAATCTGCCAAGGCCTTTGCCTGCTCATCGGGCACCATCAGCAGCACCTGACTCTTCTCTAGCTGGGCTACTTTCTCCTCGAGCAAGCCATTCTTATGCCTCAGGTCGAGATAGAGTGATCCGGTCACCAGGCAGCAAACTAACAAGAGAAAAAACAGCAACAGCACTGTGGTGCTGAGGCCTTGTCGCTGCCTAGCCACGTCCGCTCTCGCGAATGATGGCGTCGGCCATATCATCGAGTGCTATCGACTGACTGGAGATCCCGGCGGCGGTCACCGCCTGTGGCATGCCGTAAACGACGCAGCTGGCCTCATCTTGAGCCCAGATAGTCGCCCCGACATTCTTAAGCATCCTGGCCCCTTCGCGGCCATCGGCGCCCATACCAGTCAATACCACGGCCAGGGTCTCACCGCCACTCAGCTTTGAGGCCGAGGCAAAGGTAATGTCGACACAGGGCTTGTAATTCATATCCATGCTACCGGCCACTATCTTGATGCGTCCAAAGCTGCCGCCACGCTCTAACATCATCTGCATGCCACCGGGTGCCAGGTAGGCGCAGCCTGCCCTGAGCTGATCGCCATTTTGCGCCTCTTTCACCTCGATGGCACACAGGCCATTTAAGCGCGTGGCGAAGGCGGGCGTAAAGGCTGCCGGCATATGCTGGATAAGCAAAATAGGATGAGGATAGTTCGCCGGCAGCTTGGTCAATATCCGCTGCAGCGCAACGGGGCCGCCGGTTGAGGTGCCGATCAATAAAAGCTTATATCTCTTACCGCTGGCGCGGGTAACAGGCGCGCTCGGACGCGTTGCAGGACGCTGCGCCATCTCTCGTGCCGGCGTCGTAGATGCAGTTGTTGTCGTTGGCTTTGGCGGCACACTTCTTGGCAGTATGGGGCGGAACACGCGGCGGCGACCCAGCGCCTTGATGCGCTGCTGCAACAGAGCGATCGCCTCATCCTTGTTGGTGGCAATATCTTCAAATCGTTTAGGAAGAAAATCTAACGCACCCGCTTCCAAGGCGTCCAAGGTTGCCTTGGCGCCGTCGTGGGTAAGGGATGAGAACATCAAGATGGGGGTCGGACACTTCGCCATGATCTCACGCACTGCGCTGATGCCGTCCATCACTGGCATCTCAATATCCATGGTGATCACTTGTGGCTTTAATTGCTCAGCGAGCTTAACCGCCTCGGCACCATTAGACGCCGTGCCTATGACCTCTAACTCCGCATCCTTGGTGACAATCTCACTGACTCGGCGACGAAAAAAGCTTGAATCATCGACAACTAATACTTTTATGGCCATTCAAATTCCTATCTACAACAGGATCCTTGCCTAAACAAAGCGTGACGCCTCTGGGCATCACGCTGATCCTTTAGCTCACTGTGCCGCTAACTGTTATTTCTTGTTCTTGGCGTAATGTTTCAATAAGCCGGGTACATCTAATATCAATGCGATGCCACCGTCAGAGGTAATAGTCGCGCCAGCCATGCCAGGGGTACCGTGTAGTAGAGTCCCCAGAGGCTTGATCACTACCTCTTCCTGACCGATCAAGGAGTCAACCACGAAGCCTATCTGCATGGTACCCAGCTGCACTATCACCACGTGGCCGTGCTGCTTGTCGCCATGCTTAAAGCTCACCGCCTTACGACTCAGCCAATGCTCGAGATAGAAGAGCGGCACCGCCTTTTCCCGCACAATCACAGTTAGCTGGCCATCAACGATATTGGTCTTGGTCAGATCCAGATGGAAGATCTCGCTAACGCTCGACAGCGGCAAGGCAAATACCTGCTGAGCCACTTCCACCATCAGAGTCGGCATAATCGCCAGGGTGAGCGGCACCTTGATCTCCAGGCAAGTCCCCTTACCTTTCAAGGAATCAATATGCACGGTACCGTTTAACTGAGTGATACGCGTCTTCACCACATCCATGCCGACGCCGCGGCCGGAAATATCGGAGATCTCCACCTTGGTAGAGAAGCCCGGGGCGAAGATAAGGTTATAGGCCTCTTCATCAGACATGCGCGCCGCTGCATCCTCATCGAGCACGCCGCGCTTGATGGCGATCTGTTTTAGCTTCTCGGGGTCCATCCCCGCGCCATCATCTTCAATCTTGAGCAGGATATGATCCCCTTCCTGACTGGCAGAAAGGGTAATAGTCCCGGTACGCGACTTGCCATTGGCTTCACGCTCGTCAGGCATCTCGATACCATGGTCAACCGAGTTACGCACCAAGTGAACCAAAGGATCCGCAAGAGCTTCCACCAGGTTTTTATCCAGATCCGTATCTTCACCTATCATGCGAAGATCGATCTCTTTATTCAGGCTGCGCGCCAGATCCCGCACCACGCGAGGGAAGCGACCGAAGACCTTCTTGATCGGTTGCATGCGCGTCTTCATCACCGCGCCCTGGAGATCGGCGGTCACCAGATCCAGGTTCGCCAGCGCCTTAGACATATCCTCATCATCGCGGGAGATCCCTAGGCTAAGCAAGCGGTTACGCACCAATACCAGCTCACCGACCATGTTCATGATCTGATCCAAGCGCGCGGTATCGACGCGCACTGTGGTTTCCGCCTGAGGCATATTAGTTGCCGGCGCCTTGGCCGCGGCTTTCTCTTTCACCACAGGCTTAGGAGCTGGCGCCTCAACGGGCTGTGCCTTCACGCTCTGAGCCTTAACATTACTTGGCGCAGGGGCGGCGACTTTATCCGGCGCAGGCGCTGCTGGTGCCTTAGCGGCTGGAGCTACTGGTTTACTTGTCTCACTGCCAGGGCCTGCACCGGCGCCATGCAGCTCATCGAGCAGCTTTTCAAATTCATCGTCGGTGATCTCATCGGCATCCACCGGCGGCGAGGTTGGCTCTGGCACCTTGGCAATAGGAGCCGAAGGGGCCTGGAACTTACCCGAGCCATGCAGTTCATCGAGCAGCGACTCGAACTCATCGTCTGTGATGTCATCGCTGTCGCTCGCCTGAATCGGCGCCGCACCTGCTGGCGCCGTACTTGATGGCCCCTTACCGCTGCCATGAAGGGCATCGAGCAGGGCTTCGAATTCAGATTCATCGATCTCATCTATATCACCTTCTCCGGCGATAGAGGTCAGGGGCGTATCGCTTACCGGCTCGTCGAACAGTTCGACACCGTCATCGAGCGGCATATCAAATAGCTCTAAACCGTCGTCTGCTGGTGTTTCGATAGCTGCTTCAACCGGCGTATCTGCAACGGCTTCAACTGATGCTCCGCCCTGCTCAGATGGCAATAAGCCACCAGAGCTCAATAATTTAAGGTTAGCTAACAGGCCTTCATCGGCAGGGCTTTGCTCGACACCCGCCTGGGTCTCGGCAAACATAGAGTTGATGGTGTCGACGGCCTGCAGGATGATATCCATCAGCTCGGCAGAAACGCTACGCTTACCCGTGCGTAACAGGTCGAAGGTGTTTTCCGCTTCGTGACAAACATCCACCATGGGCGTCAAACTCAGGAAGCCGGCGCCGCCTTTAACGGTATGGAATCCACGGAAGATGGCATTGAGTAGTTCGGTGTCGTCGGGGTTATTCTCTAACGCCACCAGCTGTTCAGAGAGAAGCTCAAGGATCTCGCCCGCTTCAATCAAAAAGTCCTGCAGTATCTCTTCATCAACATCAAAGGACATTCATATGACTCCTACTTAGAAACCTAGACTCGACAGCAAGTCATCGACTTCATCTTGCCCTGTCACGACATCATCACGCTGATCAGCGTTCATAATAGGACCTTCAGCTTCGACACACTTCTCTGATGCACGGGGTTTATCCGTGATGGGCTGCTCGCCAAATACGGTCAACATAGAGACCAGATTACTCTCAACCTCTCGCACCAGCTCGATCACCCGGCGGATCATCTGTCCGGTCAGATCTTGGAAGTCCTGGGCCAGTAGTATGTTGTTGAGTAACTCTTTCAAACGATTGGAATCGGATTCGCTGCGCTCGATGAACTGCTGAACGTCATGGCAGAGCGCCTTGAATTCGTGCAGCTGAATATCGCGACGCATTAGGCGATCCCAGGAAGGCTTAACGGCCTGTACGTTCATGGTAAGGGCATCTGCAAGAGGCAGAGACTCTTCGACAGCGTCCATGGTTTTATTAGCGGCCTGTTCCGTCATGTCGATGACATAATTGAGGCGCTCTTTGGCATCGGGAATTTCGCTATTGGCCAGCTCCACGAGGCGACCGTCCACCTGAAAGTCCACTATGGCACTGTGAAGCTGACGGGTTAGGCGACCCACCTCGTCAAACAGCTCTTTCTGAATCGGGCTGGCGATATCGCGAACTAGCTCATCGGCCATCTCTTGTTGACCCGCCTCTAGCAGATCAACGAGTTGCTTGGCCTGTGCTAGATTGATCAGCCCTGAAGTTTCTGCCTGCATAGCTCAACCTTGATTAACCGAGTCGTTCGAAAATTTTGTCTAACTTCTCTTTCAATGTCGCCGCAGTAAAAGGTTTCACCACATAGCCATTCACACCGGCCTGCGCCGCTGCAATGATCTGTTCCCTTTTCGCTTCCGCAGTCACCATCAACACAGGAATGTGCTTCAGGTTGTCATCAGCACGGATAGCCTTTAACAGGTCGATCCCCTGCATGCCAGGCATATTCCAATCGGTCACGACAAAGTCAAAATCGCCTTTTTGCAACATAGGCAAGGCTGTCGAACCGTCATCTGCTTCCTGAGTGTTATTAAAACCCAAGTCTCTCAACAAGTTCTTGATGATGCGTCTCATTGTTGAGAAGTCGTCAACAACGAGAATCTTCATATTCTTGTCCAAGGTTTCCTCCGCGGAGCTGTTTTTATATTGCTCATGTAATCGTTATATTTTGGTCCAATGCTTGAGTTTAGCTTTGAGTCTGAGCATCGCCTGGCTGTGTATCTGGCTAACTCGGGATTCGCTGACATCAAGTACGGCACCGATCTCTTTTAAATTTAATGCTTCGTCATAATATAACGACAAAACTAATCCATCTCTTTCTGGCAGTAATTTAATCGCCTCGACGAGGGCCTCGTGGAACTGTGTCTCTGCCAGTGACTCAAATGCGTCGTCCTGATGATCGTCTTCCTGTCTTACTACATCGACCGATACACCAAGATCTTCAATTCCAACTACTTTCCCGACAGAAACATCATTAAGAATATGATGGTACTCATCGAGCGTCATATCAAGTCGATCCGCAATTTCATTGTCTTTTGCGTCACGTCCAAGTTCTTGTTCTAGCTCGTCAATCACCTGGGCTATGCGTCGCTGATTACGGTGAACCGACCTGGGCACCCAGTCTCCTCGCCTAATTTCGTCGAGCATAGAGCCGCGAATTCGTATACCGGCGAAGGTTTCAAACTTGGCGCCCTTGCTGCCATCGAACTTGGCCGAGGCTTCAAGCAGGCCCATCATACCTGCTTGTAACAGATCATCCAATTGCACCGATGCGGGTAGACGAGCGAGTAAATGGTGAGCAATCCTTTTTACCAACGGTGCATACTGTTCGACAATAGAAGCTTTGTTATCTAAACAAGTATACGCAGCGGCTTTACTCACTCGTACGATCCTCTTGATATTCGGGACGTTGAACCAATCGCTCTACAAAGAACTCCAGGTGTCCGCCCGGTTGTTGTGGCACTGGCCAGCTTATAATCTTATTCGCTAGGCCGTGATAAGCAATTGACGCCGGCGACTTAGGAAATGCCTCGACGATCAACTTTTGTTTACGAACTGATTTGCGAAGGTTTTCATCGAAGGGGATAGTCGCAACCAGCTCCAGGGCCACGTCGAGAAAACGGTCGGTTACCTTGCTAAGTTTAGCAAACAACTCCATCCCTTCTCGCAAACTTCTGACCATATTTGCCACAATCTTAAACCTGAATACACCGTGCTCACGGCTAAGAATCTTAATCAAAGCATAGGCATCGGTAATAGAGGTCGGCTCGTCGCACACCACAACCAACACATCTTGAGAAGCGCGAGAGAAGCTGAGCACCATGTCTGAGATACCTGCCGCGGTATCGACCACCAGAATATCAAACTGGGTCTTCATCTCGCTAAAGGCACGGATCAGGCCCGCATGCTGGGCCGGTGTCAGCTCGACCATTGCCTGGGTGCCAGAGGTAGCTGGAATAATGCCAATCCCCTTAGGACCGCGTACGATAATATCGTCAAGGTCGGCATCGCCAGATAATACGTGGGAGAGATTGCGCTCGGCTCTCAGGCCCAACATGACATCGACGTTGGCCAGGCCCAAGTCGGCATCGAGCACAAGCACACGCTTGCCCTTCTCGGCCAGGGAGACGGCGGTATTGATCGATACGCTGGTTTTACCTACGCCACCCTTACCACCGGTTACGGCAATTACTTTTACTTTTTCGTTATATGGTTGATTCATCATACGTAAACCGCTTGCTTGATCCCGACTCATTATATTACTCAAATGCGTAGGCCTGTTCATATGACCTTTCGTTATTCTGTATTGGTTGCACTTTCTTTTCGAGTACCGACAGGGCCTTGTTGGCTAAGGCTAAGGTGTCGGCTACTTGCATATCTTCTGGCACTCTTTGTCCATCGGTGACATAACTCAAAGGTAATCCACTTTGAATCAACACACTCAACGCCGGTGCCAAGGCCACTGATTCATCTAATTTGGTCAAAATCGCGCCGGATAATGGAATCCGGGTAAACTGCGCGACGGCATCTTCAAGCACTCTTCTTTGACTTGTAGATGACAGTACCAGATAACTACGAATAGGTAATCTGCTATTTGCAGTTAAATTATCAAGTTGCTGGAACAATCTCACATCTCTCTGTCCCATGCCCGCCGTATCTATCAATACTAGCTTGCGATTGCGGAACTGATAAAGAATTTGTTCCAACTCATTGAGATCATGAGCTTGCTTGACCGGGCACCCCATTATTTTGCCATAGGTTGCCAGCTGCTCATAGGCTCCAATGCGATAATGATCCGTTGTAATGAGCGCAACTTGATCTGAACCATGCTGCGCGGCGAATCGAGCGGCTAATTTTGCGACACTCGTCGTCTTACCCACACCGGTTGGGCCCACGAAGGCGACCACACCGCCCTGACGAACAATGTCATCCCCTTGATTGTCGAGCATGTTCGCCAAGCTGCGTGGCAAGGCCTTTACCAGATCCGCCGGTACATAGTGCTCACTAAGAGCCGATAACTTGGCGGCGACCTCTGGGCTAAACTCGGCGTCCAGCAGGCGGCTCTCTAACATGGCACCCACAGGATCCAAGCGGCTCTTCTGCTCGGTCAGCAGTGATGTCACCTGATGCGTCAGTAGGTTGCGAAGTGATGCCAACTCCTCACGCATAGACTCGAGCTCGCTAGCTGACGCGCTCTTATCGCGTTTGGCACGGTTAAAATTCTGGCTCTCATGTGTATTGGCATGGGTATTAGCCTGCATGCCGCCATGCATATTAGGCGCGGCTATTTCATCGCTTGGCGCCTTCAATCCCTGGGCCCAGGCAGGCATCTCGAGTGCTTCATTCGATTGACTTAATTGCTGACTGACGCGATTTTGTTGACGCTCGAGCAGCGCTTGCAGCGAATCGGCCACGGGTGATGGCTGTTTTTTTGACTCTGTCTTAATGGGCTGACGACCGATAGAAACCTTCTCCTCGGCCAGATCGAGAAAGCTGGGTGACAAAGGCGCGGCATCATTTTTCGCCACGCTCGGCTTAGGCTCATCGTAGTCTACCGCGGCGACGATCTCGATACCGCCGGTAACTTTCTTGTTCGACATGATCACCGCATCCGAACCTAATGTCTCTTTCACCTGGGCCAATGCAGAGCGCATATCTTTTGCTAAAAAACGTTTTATTTTCACTTAAATACCCTCTACTGGCCGACCGCTGATACGATGCGAATTTGTTTTTCATCGGGTACCTCTTGGTAAGAGATCACCCGCAGATTTGGAATCGTATGTTTAACAAAACGCGACAGCGTCGAACGTAACATACCCGATGTCAGTAGGATGGCTGGTTGGCCCACCATCTCCTGACGCTGGGATGCGTCGAGTAACGACTTTTGCATCCTCTCGGCAAGGCTAGGTTCGATATTCGGCCCCTCGCCTCCCGTTGCCTGCATAGACTGATGCAACATCTGTTCCAATTCAGGCGCCAAAGTAATGACAGGAATTTCAGGTTCTGGACCGCTTATTTCTTGAACAATCATGCGTTTAAGTGCTATACGTACGGCGGCGGTAAGTACCTCGGTATCGTTACTCTTAGGCCCGTACTCGAGCAGGGTCTGAACTATGGTCTTAAGGTCGCGGATCGACACGCCTTCGTTAAGCAGGTTCTGCATCACCTTGACCACAGTGCCCAACGGCAAGACATCGGGAATGAAGCCACTAACCAGCTTAGGCGAAAGCTTGGCCAGCATATCCATCAGCTGCTGCACCTCTTCGTAGCCCAGCAACTTGGAGGCGTTATTGGTTAACAGCTGACTCAAGTGAGTCGCCACTACGGTGGCGGCATCCACCACGGTATAACCTAGAGTCTGGGCATGCTCTCTCAGCTCTGGGGCAATCCACACGGCTTCCAGTCCAAAGGCGGGATCTGTGGTCTCGACACCATCAAGCTTGCCATAGACCTGACCTGGGTTGATGGCCAGTTCACAATCGTGACGAATATCCGCCTCACCTGAGGCCACCCCCATCAGAGAGATGCGATAGGTGTTTGGCGCCAGATCCAGGTTATCGCGAATATGCACGGCGGGTACCAGGAAGCCCAGCTCTTGAGAGAGCTTCTTACGCACGCCCTTGATGCGTCCAAGCAGCTCACCACCCTGGCCCTTATCCACCAGCGGGATCAGACGATAGCCCACCTCCAGACCAATGGTGTCCACCTGCTGTACATCATCCCAGCTAAGCTCTTTAGGTTTGGCATCGCCGGGAGTCGCAGGTGATGTCTTAGCGATCTCCAAGGCGCGTTGTCTGTCGAGATCTTTCTTACGATGCAGAAAATAGGCACCGCCCGCGGTGATCAGGCCAAAGCTGAGAAAAGCGAAATGCGGCATGCCAGGCACTATGCCCATGGTCAGCAGGACGCCCGCGGCGATAGCAAGCGACTTAGGGTTATCGAACATCTGGCTCATCACCATCTGTCCCATGTCGCCAGATTCGTTTTGACGGGTCACCATCAAGGCCGCGGCGATAGAGAGCAAGAGGCCAGGGATCTGCGCCACCAGGCCATCACCGATAGTCAATAGGGTGTAGATCTCAACCGCAGAGGAGAAGTCCAGCCCATGCTGGGCCATACCTATGACGAAACCGCCCAGGATGTTGATCACCAGAATCATGATACCGGCGATGGCATCGCCTTTTACAAACTTGGAGGCACCATCCATCGCACCATAGAAGTCGGCTTCCTTGGTTACTTCGGCGCGGCGAATACGCGCCTGATCTTGATTAAGGATCCCGGCGTTAAGGTCGGCGTCGATTGCCATCTGCTTACCTGGCATGGCATCTAGGGTGAAGCGAGCGCTCACCTCTGAGATACGTCCGGCGCCCTTGGTTACCACGGCGAAGTTGATGATGATCAGGATAAGAAACACCACCAGACCCACGGCATAGTTACCGCCAATCACCACTGAGCCGAAGGCCTCAATCACCTTACCGGCGGCGTCGCCACCGTTGTGCCCCTCGAGTAAGACGATACGGGTCGAGGCGACGTTAAGCGCCAAACGCAGCAAGGTAGCAACCAGCAGCACTGTGGGAAAGGCAGCAAAATCCAGGGGGCGGTCGGTATAGATGGCCACCAGCAAGACCACCAGGGCCAAGGCGATATTAAAAGAAAACAGGATATCCAACAGGAAGGCCGGCATGGGCAAGACGATCATCGCCAGCGCCGCAAGCACCAATATGGGCGTACCTATCCCTTTAAAATTGGCGGGTTTTACCTGTTTTATCTGACCGAGCGTTGCTTTCAAATCCATCAATCTAGCGCCTGAACTTTGACATCTAGCTAGGATTCAGCAAAAAGTACGCCAACTTAAGGCCGGCTTAGTTCGCAGCGACTCGAGCGGATAACAAACGAACAAATATCAGACAGTACAGACGCAAAATAAGAGTTAACCAACTTAAAGCGTTAGTATTTTAGCTCATCAGGGATCGGCTGATTGATAGGGATAGGCGTCGGACGCTTACCACCTTTTTGCTGATACTGACGCAGTTGGAACACATAAGCCAATACCTGGGCCACGGCAGTAAACAGCCCCTCGGGGATCTCCTGATCTATCTTGGTGGTGTGATAGATGGCCCTGGCCAATGGCGGCGCCGAGACGATGGCTACATCATGCTCGCGGGCGATCTCACGGATCTTAAAGGCCACATCGTCTACCCCCTTGGCAAGCACATAGGGCGCGGCGGCCTTGGTCACATCATATTTTACCGCCACCGCATAGTGCTCTGGGTTGACGACGATGACGTCGGCATTTGGCACCTCGGCCATCATGCGACGCTGCGCCATCTCACGCTGCATCTGACGCACCCGGCCCTTCACCTCAGGCTGACCCTCGGTGTCCTTGTACTCGTCTTTGATCTCCTGCTTGGTCATTCTCAGCTGTTTATTGTGGTTCCAAATCTGAAACGGTACATCGATCACCACGATAATCACGGTAGAGGAGCAAAGCACAATAAACATCCACACCAGCAGATCCAGGGCGTTATAGACATTGCCCGGCAGATGCCCCTGGGACAGGGTAAGAATATCGGTGAAATAGTAACTCAGCAACAGATAGGCCATCAGGGCCACCACGGAGAATTTGGCGATCCCCTTGGTCAGCTCCACCAGGGCCTGTACCCCGAACATACGCTTAAAACCGCTGATGGGGTTCATCTTATTGCCTTTGGGCATGAACGCCTTGGCGGAGAAGGTGATCCCGCCTAGTACCACGTTACCCAGAAAAGCAACGAAGGCGAGAAACAGCACGAAGCTGGCCATAGGGATCGCCAGCTCCTTGAAGACCATCATCCAGATGTTAAACAGGCTATTGGTGTCGTAGATCTCCTGTCTGCTCATGGTAAACAGGTTAGTCATCACGCTCATCAGCGACTGGCCCAGGCTCGGCCCTATGACGGCAAACCCTACCGCCGCCGACATCAACACAGCAGAGGTGCCCAGCTCCTTAGAACGGGCGACCTGCCCTTTCTCTCGCGCCTGTTCGCGTCGCCTGGGGGTCGCCTCTTCGGTCTTCTCCTGACTGGTATCGTTATCGGCCATCAGAAGCTCCCAGCAGTGCTACATTGCAGCTGCACCAGATCGCACAGCAACAACTGGGCCGAACGCCAGACCTCGTCGAAATGCGCCATAATAGGCGTCAAGGTCAACCAGAGAATAATCAAACCACTCACCATGGTCACGGGGAAACCGATGGCGAAGATGTTAAGCTGCGGCGAGGCGCGGGTCATCACCCCGAAAGAGAGGTTGATCAGCAAGAGCGCCACAATCGCCGAGATGGACATGGTCAGCGCCGCACCGAACATATAGGCGCCCCACTCCGCCAGACGCCGATAGCTAGCGATGCTTATTCCCTCCATGGACACGGGAATGGTATCGAAGCTGGCCACCAACATGCGGATCATCACCAGATGACCATCCACCGCCAGGAAGATCATGGTCGTCAGTAGTAAGAAGAAGTTACCGATAACCGGGGTCTGCTGACCCGAGCCGGGGTCCACCATGGAGGCGAAACCTAGGCTGGTCTGCATGCCGATGATCTGCCCGGTTAACACGAAGGTCTGCATGATAAGCAGCGTCACAAACCCCATGGCGACGCCGATCAATATCTGCTGCACGGTAACGAATACGGCTCCCAAGGAGAACAGCTCGACCTCGGTATTGACCGGTAACATGGGGGCGATGGCGAAGGTGATCGCCACCGAGAGCAGCAGGCGCACACGGGTCGGTGTGGTATTGGCGCCAAATACCGCCATCACCATCAACATGCTCGACACTCGAAACAGCGGCCACATATAGGCCGATAGCGTCTGCATGATAGTCGATAGCAAGATCTCCATCTCAGCGACGCTCGATAGCCGGGCGGGCGCGGCGCTTCATACCTAGCCCACCACCTGGGGGATAAGATTCACCATCTGCAAGAAAAACTCCATCATGGTCTGCACCAGCAGATGGCCTAAGATCATCAGGGCAAAGAGTGTGGTCAGCAGACGGGGCAGGAAGCTCAGGGTCTGCTCGTTGATCGAGGTCGCCGCCTGAAACACCGCCACCACCAGACCGACCACCAGCCCGGGAACGATGATCATCGACACTATGGTCACGATAACCGATAGGGCTTCACGAAAGATGTCGATGAGGGCTTCGGGTGTCATAACGGCTCCTAGATCCCAAAACTGTTGGCCAGAGTGCCCATCACCAGGCTCCAACCATCCACTAACACAAACAACATGATCTTAAAGGGCAAGGAGACGATCATGGGCGACAGCATCATCATACCCATGGCCATCAGGATACTGGCCACCACGAGGTCAAGCACCAAAAAAGGCACGAACAGCATGAAGCCTATCTGGAAGGCGGTCTTGAGTTCACTAGTAATGAAAGCAGGGATCAGCACGCTCATGGGCGCATCTTCGGGCGATTGAATATTCTGGTAGCCAGAGATCTCGACGAAGGTCTCCAAATCCGTGAGCCGGGTCTGGGCCAACATAAAGGCTCGCAGCGGTTCCTTACCCTTGTCATAGGCCTGCTCTATGGTCATGGTCTCGTCGATATAGGGCTTCACCGCCTGGTCGTAGATCTTGTCGAACACGGGCGCCATGATGAAGAAGGTCATAAACAGACTCATACCGATCAGCACCTGATTCGAAGGCGTCTGCTGCAGGCCGATCGCCTGGCGCAGAATCGACAGCACCACTATGATGCGGGTAAACGAGGTCAGCATGATGACCATGGCGGGCAGAAAACTCAGCGCCGTCATCAGCAGCAATATCTGCATGGTCACCGAATATTGGGTCGAGCCATCGGCGCCTGTGGTGACAGTTACCGCGGGGAGAATCCCATCCTGGGCCAGCGCCAGTTGCGGCGCCATCACGGCCAGGAGCAACAAGAGTGGGGCCAAGATCCGTTTCATGATTTTTATTGGTTTCATGACTGTGATGACTTTGCCTGACGCAGACGGCTGGCAAAGGAGTCCTGTTCAATGATAATTGGAGTATCGAGTTTATCGATAAGCGAAACCTGCTGCGATGTGACCCCCAGCAGGTATTGTTGGCCATCGACCTCGACCAACACCATCTTCTCTCTCTGTCCAAGCGGGGTGACCGCCAGGGTCTTAAGCACACCATGGGAACTGGGCACAAGCTTGAGGCGCTTGACCAGGTAGGCGAGCAGGAAGATCAGGGCGATCACCACCAGCAAGCCACCCAGCATATTGCTCATGGTGGCCAATGCCGACTCTCGCTCACCGGTCACCTGAGTAGTCGTCGCGGCGGCCGCAACGGCCATCAAGGATGAGATCCCCATAGGCCTTCCTTATTTGAGTTTCTTAATACGCTCAGTTTGGCTGATAACGTCGGTGAGACGAATACCAAACTTGTCGTTGACCACCACCACTTCACCGTGGGCGATCAGGGTACCGTTTACCATCACATCCAGCGGCTCACCGGCCACCCGGTCAAGCTCCACCACTGAGCCCTGGTTGAGCTGCAGCAGGTTACGAATATTGATGAAGCTGCGGCCCACCTCCATGGAGATGGTCACAGGAATATCCATGATGGTATCGAGTTTGGCGGCTTCCTCTTCGGTCAGCGGCTTTGAGCTATCGGCCAGCTCGTCGAGTTCGACCGCCTGAGCCTCCTCCAGCGCCTGTTCGGCCATGGCTGCGGCCCAATCGTCACCTGTATCTTCTGTGCTCATTGATTTCTACCTTAAACGCATTCCATTAAATATTATTGAGATCCCGAGACTTACTCTTCTTAGTCACAAGTTGTAGCTCGGTTTTTACCGTTTCGGGCCTTGGGATCTTCTCCCGGATATTCAGGGCCAGATTCTCGCGCGAACGCCCCAGCTTACAGCGATAGGTGGGCAGGTCTTCGACCCGCAGCACGATATATTCGGGCATCTCCACCGGAATAATGTCGCCGGCCTTAAAGCCCATCACATCCTTCAGCGAAATCTCTTTCTCGACTATGGTGGCATCCAGGCCCACCTCTACGTCCATGATCTCATCCTTCAGGGCCTGAGACCAACGCATGTCGGTATCTTGAGTATCACTCTGTACCCCGGCATCGAGCAGTTCACGAATCGGCTCGATCATCGAATATGGCATGGTGATATGGAAATCACCGCCGCCACCATCCACCTCGATGTGGAAAGAGCTCACCACCACCACTTCGGTCGGGCTGACGATGTTGGCCATCGCCGGGTTCACCTCGGAGTCGAGATAATCGAACTCGACATCCATCACAGGTGCCCAGGCTTCCTTATAATCTTCGAAGATGATCTTCAAAAGCAGCTGCACGATACGCCGCTCGGTAGGAGTAAATTCCCGTCCCTCGATCTTGGCGTGAAAACGGCCATCGCCGCCAAAGAAGTTATCCACCAGGATAAACACCAGACGGGCCTCCATGGTGATCAGCGCCGTGCCCTTCAAGGGACTGAAACGCACCATATTCAGGCTTGTCGGTACAAACAGGGTGTGGACATATTCGCCAAACTTGAGCATCTGCACGCCATTAATCGACACCTCGGCCGCGCGGCGCATCATGTTAAACATGCTGATCCTCAGGTGGCGTGCAAAACGTTCGTTGACGATCTCCAGGGTCGGCATACGACCACGGACGATACGATCTTGTGATGAAAAGTCATAGGCGCGCGCATCGAGCGCGTCACTCACCTCTTCCTCTTCGACGTCGTCGACACCATGAAGTAGCGCATCAATCTCGTCTTGGCTTAATAGATCACTCACAATATCGTCCTATCATACTTGTTAGCTTATAAATCACCGGCATTACTGCATCACGAAGCCGGTAAACAGCACCTTTTCAACCACTTTACGTCCGGTCACAGGTTGCAGGGTATTCTGTACATTCAGCAGGGCCAACTGGCGCAGTTCGTCTTTACCGGCAAGGGAGCTGAGCTTCTGCACATCGGCACTACTAAAGGTGGTCAGCAACGCATCCTCGATAAGCGGAATATGCTTCTTGATCAAGACATCATCGTCAGAGCCACGCACCATGAGCTGCACCTTGATCTCCACCAGACGGGAGCGATTCTGCCCAGGCAGATTAAATAGGAAGGGTCTCGGCATCCCCACATAGAAGGCTTCACGGCTGTTTGCCGGCTCGCTCTGCTCGGTTTGCTCCCCTTCGGCCATGGTCTCATCACTTGGCTCGTCACCCGACAAGAACAACCAGGCGCCCACACCCAGCAAGACCACCAAGAGTGCACCTATGGCCGCAAAGATAATGAGCTTCTTCTTGCTCTTAGGCTCTACATTCTCTTCAAGTTCTAACGATTCTTCTTCCGCCATCTCTTATCCCTATCACACTCGGCTCACACTCAGCATCGTCATGATTTTTTTAGCGCATATCAAACGATTGGGCAATCATACCAACCTATAGGTTACCTGCTTACGCGTAATAATCTATACCCGAACGATAACTTGTTGCGTTATTCGACACTAACAGGCTCTCTTCTGCCGAAATTTCATCCATCTCAGGCAGACCATGGCCCACTCCCTCGCCTTGCTCGCCATTACCGCCCTGCTCTTTACCGCCTTGAGAGACGTTGCTGTCGGTCAGCTGCATCCCCTGCTCGGCCAGTAGCTCCCGCAGACGTGGAATGGCTTGCTCGACCAGATCCCGCGTCTGGGTCTGGGTCACATGAAACTGCACCTGGGTCTGGTCACCCTGCACCTGAACCCGAACCATCATGTGGCCAAGCTCGGGCGGATCCAGGCGAATCTCCGCCTGCTGCACGCCTTGGCTCACCATGGCCACCAGCTGCTGACGCATCACGGGCGAGAATTTATGGATCATCTCCTGCATCTGCGTCACAGGTTCGCCCTGAGGCTTGATAGAGACTTGATATTGTGGGAGGACCTCATTTCTAGCGCCTTGCAATCCCTGCAGCGATAATGCGTTTAGCTTGGTTTCTGCCGCGGCATCTGGCATTTCACCGGCCTTTGGCGACATGGTCACGGCAAGGTTAGCGCCCTTCAGCAGCTCCTGCGCGGCTTTGCCATCGCGGCCCTCTGCGCCCGAGGTCATCTTCAGAGCGCCATTTTGTGCCTGCTCGGCGGCGAGTTTACCTTCAGCTAGCTTAGAGTCACCGAATTTGGCCTCGCCCAATATGGCTTTAGCCCCTTTGCCATCGGCCGCAACATCTAAGCCGTTCGCCTTAACGGCTGAACCTAAGCCCCCTTGGCTGGACTCAACTTGAGCAATACCTGCCTGACCAATACCAGCTTGGCTGATTTGAGAATCACTGGCACCGCCAGCCATCTGTGATGGTCCAACTTGAGAAGAAGTCGCCTGGGTTTGCGATTTACCGGCCAGGGCAGCGAGATACTGCTTGGCGTCACTGATCAGCGCCTCGAGAATTGCCTCATCGGTCTCAGTTGCCTTGCCTTGGCCCTGACCCAGCTTTCCTTTATCAGTCACACCATGAATAAGCCCCTCTAGCATCTGCGGCGGTAAGGCCGTCAGCTCATCCTTGGACAAACCGGTTTGCGCCATCACCTCACTTAAAGCATCTTCAGGAAGCTGAGCCAATATCGCCTCGCTCCCCAGGCCATTTGGATTGATGATGGGTAAGATATGATCATCTCCGGCGCCGGGTTTAAGCAGCTCATCTATACCCTCTAAGGCCGCTTTTTCGGTTTCGACCTTGTCCTTAGCCCCTTTTACAAAGGTAGGAAACAGCTCATTGTCGGCAGATGACTCACCATCAGCATCACCCGGCGGCAAAATGACGCCGTCGGCGGCAATCTCCGCCTCATCCCCCAGCTTGTTCGCCAGATGGATCTGCGCCAGCACGTTGGAGACATCGTCGCTATCTTTGTCCTGCGTCGACGCCTTCTCCTGCTTAGCATCGGCCTTAGCAGTGTTATCGCCTTGAGCCGTGTTTTCGACCTGGGACTGCGGGCGCGTTTTTGCCTGTGAGTTCACCTCACCCTGACCGCTCGCCTTAGCCAAAGCCTCTGAAAAACCTTTGTTTTCTGACTTAGACTCTGCGGTCGATTTCACATCTGATGCGCTGGGCAACACCCCGCCCTTCTCTTTGCCGGGCTCGACATTAGATAGGAGTATTTGGGTCATCTGTGGCATGCTTCCTCCAACGCTCATCTAGGGCACGACAATGCGACGTGCCACCCGAGCGTCAATTATTCGCTAAGCTTTGGACTCATTGGCCCTTACTACTCAATATCAAGCAATAAAAATGCCAAGTTAATTATACCAATCCTAGTAAATAACTGATCATGCTAGCTTGTTAAAATGCTCGATAACGGCGTTATTATTTTTGATTGTAAAATAACTACTTACCGAAAGATCATGCCTTGTTCTCGAACGTTTTTCCTACGCTACTCTGCTCACTTACCTATCGTGATTGGTATTACAATTTGACTTGAAAAAAGTGGCGAGACGGTAAAATGGTTTTGAGGAAAATAAAGAGATGCCAGCCTCTACACATATAGATTAAGGCTATCGGGTAGACTGGCGAAAAAATTGTTGCGAAGCAAACTCGTCGATCATCTTCTGTTCCTGTTTGGCCTCAAACTTTTGTTTTGCTTCGGCCTTGTGTGAGAGTAACAGCTCGACCGCCTTACGCTTCTGTTGCTTACCCTGCCAATACTGCTGAGCCTTCTGACGCTGCTTATCCGTCTCCGACACTGCGAAGACCTGCTTCTCAATCGCCTCGTCGATCTGACGGATAAACTGATGAAACTGATGGTAGCTGCTGGCGGCAATCACTTGCCCCTGTTGCGCCTCCATCTGTTTCATGTAATCGAGACGATACTGCTGCAGGGCATCGAGCTGCTGGCGGCACTTGTTGAGCGTCAGCTGCACGCCTCTAAGCTGAGTCGCCGCGGCCTCCTCGGCGTCGAGAGCTAATTTGAGTACTGTCTCTAAGGGATCATGCTTTGCCATGGCCGTTATGCTCTGCGGTAAAATTCAGGCTATACCTGACACTGGGCGCTCAATTGCCCCAGCATCAAGGCGCTGGAATCGAAGCTGATGGCTTCCTTCATGGTCTGGCGCAGGAAGGCGTTCATGGCTGGCTGCAGCCGTATGGCGTTATCGATACGCGGGTCGCTCCCCTGAGTATAGGCACCGATAGAGATGAGATCTCGGTTCTGTTGGTACAGAGAATACATCTGTTTCACCCGGCGCGTCGCCTCTAAATGAGCGTCACTGATCACCATAGGCGCCACACGGCTGATAGAGGCCTCGACGTCGATAGCCGGGTAATGACCCGAATCGGCTAACGCCCGCGATAAGACGATATGACCGTCGAGAATGGCCCGCGCCGCATCGGCGATCGGATCCTGCAGGTCATCGCCCTCGGTGAGCACGGTATAGAAGGCGGTAATTGAGCCCTGGCCGGCGCCGCCGTTACCGGCGCGCTCCACCAGCTTAGGCAACTTGGCAAACACAGAGGGCGGATAGCCTTTGGTGGCCGGCGGCTCACCGACGGCCAGGGCGATCTCACGCTGGGCCTGGGCGTAACGAGTCAGGCTGTCCATCAGCAGCAATACGTTGTAACCCAGATCGCGAAAATACTCGGCGATACGGGTCGAGGTCTCACAGGCTCGAAGGCGCATCAGCGGCGAGGTATCGGCGGGCGCAGCCACCACCACGCTGCGGGCACGTCCCTCGGCGCCCAAGATCTCTTCGATAAACTCTTTCACTTCGCGGCCACGTTCCCCGACCAGACCAACGACAATCACATCGGCCGTGGTGCCCCGGGTCATCATGCCCAGCAGCACACTCTTACCCACACCCGAACCAGCGAACAGGCCCATACGTTGGCCCTTACCCACGGTCAACATGGCGTTGATGGCGCGCACCCCGACATCCAAAGGTTCGCTGATGGCGCGGCGCGCCAAGGGGTTTAGCATGGTGGCATGACGGGTAGCTTTCTGATCGGTATGCAGCTGCCCCAAGCCGTCAATCGGCGCGCCATTGCCGTCGAGCACGCGGCCAAGCAGACCCATGCCGACATTCAGCCCTGTCTGCTCACCGAGCGGCGTCACCTTGGCACCTGGCATCACGCCGCTGAGCTCCTCGATGGGCATCAGATAGAGCAGCTTGTCATCGAAGCCTATCACCTCGGCGATCAGATCTCCTGCCATGGTGGCTATGCTACACAGGCTGCCCACGGGCGCCTTGCAGCCGGTGGCTTCCAGAGTGAGGCCCACCACCCGCACCAGCTGGCCCGAGGCCTCCGGCATAAAAGGGGCGACCGCCTGGGTATGCTGCCTTAACTTATCAAGAAGCCGGTTTTGACGTGTCTTCATCTGGGCTCGTCTCTTGCGGTGCTTCTGGTGCAATCTGTTCGCTCGGCGCAACTTGCGATGCGTCAACTGCTTGCGTTTGTTGCGGCTCGCTTACCTGGCTATCTGTTTCGAGGCCCGCATGCGCAGCGTCGCCGTCTAGGTCTTGGTCTTGGTCTTGGTTTTGATGCTCGGGGACCTTCTCCATGGCGGCGAGCTGTTGTAGCCTTTGCTGCTCGAGGCGTTGCTCACTGGCAATAAGCTTATCGAACACCGCCTTGATGCGATGCTCCAGCCCCATATCCACCCGGCTACGGCTGTTGCTTACGATACACTCGCCGCGGCTCAAGGTTGGGTCTGCCTCTAACTCCCAATGATTTTTTGTTAGCTGCGCGCTTTCATAGAGTCGCTCGACGATAGCGAGATCCTCTGGATGTAGACGCAGATGCGCCCCCTGCTCTTTCAGCGGTAGGGCGTCGACCCCTTGACGCAGAGCGGCAAGAATATGTTCGGGATGTGTCTTAAGCTCATGGCCGATCACCGCCTTGGCCAGGGTCATGCTGAGTTGAACCAACGCTTGTTCTATTTCGGTGTCGAGCAGAGAGAGCGGCATCGATAGCTGCTGCATCAGGGCTTCAAATTTCGCAATCGTCTGCTTGGCCTCGGCGAGGCCGGCCTCCATACCCTGAGCCTGGCCTTGACGGTAGCCCTCTTCGTGGCCCTGCTCTAGGCCTTTCAGTCGGCCCTCTTCCAAGCCTTTGGCCATGCCGGCTTCCTGGCCCTGAGCGAAGCCTTCGGCCTCGGCCTCGGCGCGGATCGACTCGATCTCCTCCAGGGTGGGGGGCATCACCGGCTCATCGACCGCCTTAGCCGCCTTTTGCGGGGCGATGCGGCCGAACATGTTCTCCTTGGGCTCATGCACCACAGGGGTCACATCCGGCAGCTGCCAATGGCTAAAATCGGCTTGTGTGGTGTGTACGCCTTGCCCCTCTTGGGGCTTCTTGTCGCCAGACATGGTCATTAGAGGAACTCTTCTCCGCCGCTACCACCAAGTATGATCTCACCGGCGTCACTTAAGCGACGAGCAATAGAGAGGATCTCCTTCTGAGCCACTTCCACTTCGCTGATCCGTATTGGACCCATGGCCTCGAGATCGTCTTTAAGCAGCTCGGCGGCACGCTTAGACATGTTGCCGAGGATCTTCTCTTTGAGTTGATCGTCTGCCCCCTTGAGGGCCTTCATCAACACATCCTGCTGCACTTCACGCAGCAAGGTCTGAATACCCATGTCGTCGACATCTGCCAGGTTTTCGAAGACAAACATCAGATCTTGGATCTGCTGCGCCATCTCTTCGTCGGTCTCGCGCAGCGTCTCCATCAGCTGGCTTTCGACGCCAGTATCCAGGTAGTTCATGATGTTGGCCGCCGCCTTCAAGCCGCCCATCTTCGCTGCCTGTGCGCCGCCCTGACCGGCAAACTGTTTCTCCATGATGTCGTTTAGCTCTTGCAGCGCCGCCGGTTGTACCTCTTCGAGGTTGGCGATACGCATCATTAAATCGAGACGGGTATTTTCCGGTGCCTGGGCAAAAATTTCGGCGGCCTGATCCGGCTCGAGATAGGAGAGCACAATCGTCTGGATCTGCGGGTGTTCGTTCTGAATGATGGTGGCCACCTGACGGGCATCCATCCACTTGAGTGACTCTAGGCCCTTGGCACCGCCCCCCATGATGATCTGCTCGATAAGGTTACCCGCCTTATCTTCACCCAGGGCGGCGGTAAGGGCGTTACGCACGAACTCTTCGCTGTTAAAGCCAATGGAGGAGTATTTCTGTACCTCCTCCAGAAACAGCTTGTGTACGCCGATCACCTTGTTTTGGCCGAAGTCTTTCATGGCCGCCATGGCCATACCCACCTTCTGCACCTGCTTAGGCTCGAGGTGTTTTAGGATTGAGGCGGCGTCGGCTTCGCTAAGGCTGAGTAGCAGGATGGCTGTCTTCTCGATACCGGTCAGATCTTTGGTATTGAACTCACCGTTAGCTGTGTCGATCTCTTTGTCTTTACTCATTTTCTTGTAACCATCCCTTGACGACTTGCGTAGACAACTCAGGCTCGTTGGCCACCAATGCACGTATGGCCTTTATCATATCATCGTCTTTATGCAGATCCGGTATCAAAATTGACCCATCGTCGGCATAGCTGTATTCCGCATCGGGACGATTGAGCATGCCAAGGGTATCGGCGGCGTATTGGTCTTCAATTTCCGCTAACTCATCACCTAAAGATGGCGCATCTGGCATCTTCTGGCCATCAGGGTAGATAAGGCGCTTGAGCATAGGGCGCACCACGAACAGAATAAGCACCAGGATGATTAGACCGCCCATCACCAGCTTGATGGCTCGCCAGAACCAAGGCTCCTCATAGATAGCCAGCGCCGGCGCCTCTTCCACCAGTTGATCCATGAAGGGAACGGTGACCACCTCTATCATGTCGCCACGCTGAGTGTTGAAGCCTACGGCCCCTTCTAGCAGGCGGCGTATGTTACTCAGCTCCTGCTCGGTGCGAGCAACGCGGGTCACCTGACCGTCTTCACCGGCAGGTCCCGTCTTGAAATCGACCGCCACCGACACGCTAACCCGTCTAACCACGCCCACCTGCTGGCGGGTATGGCTGATGGTGGTGTCTAGCTCATAGTTGCGGGTCGCCTCCTTGTGGCTAGAACCCGGTAGGGTCTGCTCCTGAGCGCTAGTGCCGGTGGCCTGCTGAGGAATATTGGCTTCCATCGGTGGCTGGTTGCTCAGCGCGCCGGCGATGCCACCAGTGCTGGCACCGGTAGAGTTATTCTCAACCGTCATTTCGCTACGCACCGCGGGCAGATCCGGGTTATAACGCTTGGCGGTCTGCTCGACCGAGGTGAAGTCCATGTTCACGTCGACCTGAGCGGTAAAGTTCTCAGGTCCCAGAATCGGCATCAGAATCGATTCAATCTTGCTGCGGTATTCGGCTTCTTTCTGCTGCACCAGCTCGAGCTCGCGTCTGGCTCTGGCCGAGCCTGCGGTTTGGCTGCCTGAGTTTAGCAGGCGACCGTTAGCATCGGTCACAGTGACCCGAGTCGGCTCGAGACCGTGCACCGCCGAGGCAACGATATCTACGATGGAATCGACCTCTTCCTGACCCAGACCGCCACGACGGGTATTAACCACCACGGTTGCACTTGGCTTGGAGCGATTACGGGCAAACACGTTCTCTTTAGGAATGGCCAGGATCACCTTGGCACGGCTGACGCTCTTTAACTCTTCGATGGTACGCGCCAGGTTTTGCTCCTGACTGTTTTTCAGTCTGGCGGCCTCCATGCGCTGGCTCACGCCAAAGCCGCTATCTTTAGAGAGGTAATCATCACGGTTAGGCGAGTTATCGATACCGGCGCGGCTCAGCATCATCTTGACGTCTTGGTACTGATCTTCCGGCACCTTGAGCACGTCGACATCGATCTGATAGTTGACCTTGTTCTTGTCCAGCACATCCAGAACCTGCACCATCTCCTGGGTATCCATCTTACCCAGAGGGCGGTATTCGGGCTCTTGGGCCCACAACATGACGAAGACGGCCAACGCCAGACAGATAGCCAGCGCCAGGATCATGGTGATCTGCCTGAGCATGTCGACACCGCCAAACATTCCGCCGCTTGGCTTATGTTCTTCTTGTACGCCGCCTGCCAACATGTCCTGCGTTGTGCCAGCGCCAGTTCCGACTACCATATCTGTGCTCACGATAAATACCTGCCGTTATCTTTCTTAATCTTTAGGGAGTCCATGCCTAGACAGGCATACTCATGATCTCTTTGTAGGCTTCCACCAGCTTGTTGCGCACCTGAACGGTGGCCTCGAATGCCACGCTGGCCTTCTCTCTGGCGATCACGGTATCTGACAGTGTCACCCGGGTGTCGCCCATATCCAGACGTGTCTGCAGCGAAGATGAGGTGGCCTGCAGCGCATTGACATTGCCCACGGCTTCAGACAAGAGGCTGCCAAAATCGCTACCACTGGTGTTCGCCACCTGCTGAGTGATATTAGGTGTGATCCCATTAGGCTTGATTTCGCCCGTGAGTGTCTGCATCTCTTGCAGTAATGAATTGGCACCTATCTGCATCTTGGCCTCCGCTATCGTCGTGAAATTGACGAAATCTATTCTTATTCAGACCAATGCAATATGTTTGCCAAAAATAGAAAAAGCCGACAAACCCAGATTGGGTGTCGGCTTCGAAACGTTCAAATGGGCCGTAGAGACGCTAAAGCGGCGGTTTGCTTCCTTGACTAACGCAGAACGACCAAAACGGCTACGTCTATCAGGCAGGGATCTGAATACCCATGTCGCGCATACGCGCCATCTTATATCTCAGGGTGCGGGCACTGATCCCCAGCTTTTCGGCCACCTGCTTGCGACTGCCGTTACACTGGTTAAGGGTCTCTAGGATGATCACATGCTCCTGTGCCTTGAGCTCATCCCCCAGCCCCTCGGGCTCGGCGTTCTTCTCACTCTCAAAGGTAGGCTCCAGCATCACATCCTGAGTATCAATAACGATATCCTTGGCGCAGATGGTGTCGCCTGTCTGTAAGATCAGGGCGCGCTGAACCACGTTATCCAGCTCTCGCACGTTACCCGGCCACCTGTGTCCCAGAAGACGCCTGCTTGCCTGATCGTCCAGGCTTGGCGCCACGGCTAAACTGGCAGCCTTGGCATGACGCAACACCAGGTGTCTCGCCAGCGGCAAGATATCCGCCGGGCGTTGATGCAGCGCCGGCCAGGTGAGTGGAAACACATTGATGCGGTAATAGAGATCTTCCCTAAAATCGCCTTTAGTCGCCATCGCCTTAAGATCACGGTTAGAGGTGGCCAGCACACGCACATCGAGTTTGATCGTCTTACGGCCGCCGAGTCGCTCGACTTCCCGTTCCTGCAACACCCTGAGCAGCTTGGCTTGCAACCCCAAATCCATCTCGGAGATCTCATCGAGCAGCAAGGTGCCGCCCTGAGCCTGTTCAAACTTACCGGGACAGGCCTGATAGGCGCCAGTAAAGGCCCCCTTCTCGTAGCCAAACAGTGTGGCTTCGAGCATGTTTTCAGGAATTGCCGCGCAGTTGATTCCCACAAATGGCTCGTTGGCACGCTGGCTGTGTTGATGAATATAGCGGGCAAGCACCTCTTTACCCGAACCACTCGGCCCCATGATCATCACAGAGGCATCGGACTGGGCCACCTTCTGTGCCAGCGCCAAGAGCGCCAGGCTGCGCTCGTCGGCCACCACGGGTTGATCTTCGATTAGCTTAGGTTTGAGATAACGAGACACCTGGTTAAGCAAGACCTCAGGGGCGAAGGGTTTCGCCAGATAGTCCACCGCGCCGAGCTTAATGGCACTTACCGCACTGTCTATGGTGGCAAAAGCCGTCATCAATAAGATGGGCACCTGGGCGTTATGCTGCTGAAGATAGTTCACCAGCCCTAGGCCGCCTATCCCCTCCATCTGCACGTCGCTGATCACCATGTCGAATTCCTGGCCCTTGAGCGCGACGATGGCCGCCTCGGCCGATTCAACATCGACACATTCATACTGCGCCAGCAGCAAGGTATCGACTAAGGCTTCGCGCAGCGCCGCATCATCTTCAACGAGTAATATCTTGGCTTCAGCCATGGCTTACCTCCAGCCCAGAATCGGCCGAAACAGCCGGCAGGTTAAACGAGGCTCGACATCCCTTTCCCGCGATACAATTGAGTTGCAAGCGACCCTGATGATTTGCCACAACCGTCTGCACGACAGCTAAGCCCAGACCTGTGCCTTGGGCCTTAGTGGTGAAGAAAGGCTCTAACACCTTCTCTTGCATGTTGGCATCGAGCCCCTTACCGTTGTCGACTACCTCGAAGGCGACAGTCCCCGTCTCATCTTGGGCATTAAGCCAGATCTGACTGGCCCCGGCCTCGATACTGTTCATAACAAGATTGTTGATCGCCGAGCTGAGCGCCGCCGGATTAGCCTTAAAGCGCAAGTGAGTGTCTAGCTTAAGAAGCAGCTGGCAGCCCTTACGCTCGGCGATAGGTTCGCAGTTGGCCATCACGCTAGTCATCACCTGCTGCATGTCGCAGACTTCGGTCAATTCCTGCTGACGCCCCTTGGCCATCAGCAACATGTCATCCACCTGTTGCGACAGTTCATTGAGCCTGTCGATAAGCTTGCCCTGAAAACGCTCCCTTGAGACCTGGGTCAGCTTAGGGCTCCCCAGGTTCGCGGCGTAGAGTAAGGCCGCCGACAAAGGTGTTCGCACCTGGTGGGCCAGGCTGGCTACCATCTTACCTAAGGCGGATAGTCGTTGCAGATGCGAGAGATTCTTCTGCAGCAGACGGGTTTCGGTCAAGTCGGTCAAGACGATAAGCTGACCAGGCTCGGGCGTTAGCGGCGTGATCGCCAGCTTCACCCGGCGACCGTTCTTCAACGAGACCTCGTGACCGTCGTCATCTTGGGGCGAAAAGGCACGGTTAATCACCTGTAACCAGCGCATGCCCGCCAGGGGCTGCCCTAACAATTGCACCGCAACCGGATTGGCATCTGTCACCACACCATCGCCATTGAGGATCACTACACCCGATGGCATAGCCTGGAGTATATGTTCCATGCGGCTGGAGATGGCATCGTTTGCCACCTCACCACCCATGACTTGGGAAGGAGCCAGTGTTACCTGCGCCTGCGCTGTATATGCCACCTTTGGATTCGCGGCCATAACCACTCCGTCAATAATTTGCTGCTAAACAGGCCGATGCAGGTAACATGCCAATTAAAAAGCTAACAAAAAGTCAGAATTAACAGAGAATTATGAGTCAGATACGACAAAGGCCCAGAAGTGGGCCCTTGTTTATGGAGTGCGGCGAGCAGGAGTTAATCTTTACTCATGCCATACTTGCGCATCTTCTCAACCAGTGTGGTACGGCGGATGCCAAGCATTTCTGCGGCGCGGGCCACCACATTGTCTTGTTGATCCAGTGCCTGGCGAATCATATCGATCTCAAGCTCGGCCAATAGATCCTTAAGGTTCACTCCTTCGGGTGGCAACTCGCTGGGGAAACGGCTCTCGGGAATATCGACCGCTACCTCATCGCTGAAGATAGAGGCCAGCGCATCGCGTTCCAACTCCTCTTCACTGACCTGCACCTGATATTCAGGCACATCAATATGGCGGTATTTAAGCGGCAGGTCATTAACGTCGACCAAGCCACCCGGATAAAGGATCGTCAGACGCTCGACCAGGTTAGAGAGTTCACGCACGTTACCCGACCAGCTATGCTCCTTGAGTGACTCAATCGCACGCTGGGTAAAACGCACCTTGCCACGCCCCTCGTTATAGACGCGGCTTACTAATTCTTGCAGCAAGAGTGGGATATCGTCTTTGCGCTCGCAAAGGGCCGGCATCTCTACGGGAAACACATTGAGGCGATAGAAGAGATCTTCGCGAAACTCGCCATTGGCGATCATGGTTTCAAGCTCTCTGTGGGTCGCCGCGATGACACGCACATTGGTATGAATAGGCTTGCTGCCACCGACACGCTCGAAGACGCGCTCTTGCAATACACGCAGCAGTTTCACCTGCATCTGCAAAGGCATGTCGCCTATCTCATCGAGGAATAAGGTTCCCCCTTCGGCAAGCTCGAAGCGTCCCTTACGGGCACTGATAGCACCGGTAAATGAACCCTTCTCATGACCGAACAGCTCACTCTCGAGTAGCTCTGGCGGGATGGCACCACAGTTCACCGGGATGAAAGGTCCATCACGGCGATCAGAAATATAATGAATATTGCGAGCGACCACCTCTTTGCCTGTACCGGACTGGCCTAAGACCAAGACAGTAGCATCTGAGCCCGCGACCTGATTGATCAGGTGACGCACCTGGGCGATACCTTCACTGCGGCCCACTAGGCTGCGAAACAGTTTTGTCTGGTTACCACTGGTAGGAATATCCGGACGCTTAGCCTGCACAAACACCTGGCAAAAATGCAGCAGCTCGGTTAACTGAGGATAATTTAACGGCTCTTCGATACACCCCAACACATTGCCTGCCGACACATCACCATTGGAGCCCAACAACAAGATTGGCTGCCAAGGCATAGAGGTGGCGATAGATTGCAACAGGGTCTTGTTTTGCGCCTCTTGTGCAATCACAAGTGCTCTATAGCGGGTATTCGACATTCGAGATTCGAGTTTGTCGACGGCAAGCAACTCGACCTGCTCACCAAGAAACTCAAAAACACAAGATAAGCGATTAATTCGCTCTGACTGATTACCGACAAGTAGAATTCGTTGATCTGTATGCATCATTTAAGAAGGCCGTAAAGCACTCAGTGTTATTCGCATTAATTATTAGTGTTAGTTGCTTCGAAAGCGAGATAATCGTTTTAATCCAGTTATTCCAAAAAATGACTATCACACGGAATAGTGTATTATCAGCAGCACATTAGCAAGTATCAGATTCATTTTCTGACAAACTCATCTGATTTTAGAGCAAATTCTCAACGTATCAAGCATCAGGCGCCAATCGTTTGACGCCTGACAAAAAGTTGTTGTTCAGAAAGATAGTCGAGGCGATTAAATTGCCTCTGTGTGTGATGCTAAATGGTGTTCATTTTGGGGAATCGCGTCCCAGCCTTCCTTGATGGTTCGGATGATCTCGCTCACATCATCGATCGCCTTTACATCGTTATTCATGTTGGCCTCGGAGATCTTACGCAACATGAAATCATAGAGGTCACTAAGATTACTGGCGATCTCGCCACCCGCTTCCATATTCAGGCTGTTGTTAAGCCCTGTGATGATGCCGATTGCCTTGCCGATATAGATACCTTTATTTTCTATATCGTTGTTTTCTATTGCATAACGACTCTGGGCCAATCGTTGCAGCGCACCTTCAAACATCATTTGGATAATTCGGTGTGGAGAGGCGACTGAGATCTCGCTCTCTAATGACACCTTGCGATATGACTGCAGTGACTTTCTCATAAAAACCTACCTTTCTGCATCTATAGACTTATAAACATTAAGTTGGCGTTGACTCTTACGTCCGACATGCAGTAACTCTTGACGATGCTTTAACAGGCTTATCGCCTGTGTCGTAAAGCTGCTGGTTAATTCCAATTGAGTCTGCAACAGGGCTCTGTCTTCCTCTTTAGGTGAGGCGAGCACCTCGTCGAGTAAAAGTTGACGCTTGCCAACCAAGTCTAGCAAGTTCGATACCAACTCATCGGCGTCTTCCTGTTCGGCAGGTAGCTGTTCGAGACGCTTCATGGCCTGGGTAATTTGTTCGTTTAGCTTATCTAAAGGCTCCAATGCTCTTCCTTCTTACAGCACTCTCAACTAGGCTTTCTGAGAAACAACGCCTGGTAGCGAGTTTAGCCCATTAACAATACCAGCAGACTGTTGATTCAGTTTACCCACAACCAGATCCATCGCATTAAACTGCTTAAACAGTCGGGCTTGTAACTGTTCCATCTTCAAAGAAAATGCTTCGCGCTGCGCATCGAGTCGCTTCTTATCAGCGGTGTAGATATTATTACGAGAATCGATCAGGCCACCACTCTTAACGTAACCCTCAACTAAACTATCCAATCTGTTGGCCAAACCTGTGGTATCTGTTGCAAACAAACTCTCAATGCTACTCATATCGTCACTGATGGCTTTATCCAGCTTAGTGCTATTGACCGACAGTTTGCCGTAGCGATCCGCCTCTATGCCTATGTCATAGAGGGCGACCGACTGCCCACCACCAAGATCGACACGATTTGAAATCATATTACGCATCTGAGACTCGATTGAGCGTATCATCGAATCCCCTTGGAGTGCCGATGCCACTTCCTTTTCCGCATCATAGGAAGAGACCTTATCTATGGTGCTCATTAAGCTGTTATAGGCGTCGACGAAGCCCTGAACATTCTCTTTTACCGCATCTTCATCGAGTTCAATCTTAAGCACTGAGGTCTTATTTAGATCGGCGTCGGTGAGATTAAGGGTCACGCCGGCTATCGCATTTTTGATTTCGTTGGTTTGCGACTGTAGCTTCTGACCATCTATGTAGACGATTGACTCTTTGGCGGCCTGCACTTCGCTCAGATTTCCTACGCCAAACATGTCGCTAAGACCTGTACCAGACGTATCGCTTGCAGTTACGCTGATGTTATTATCCGGCCCTTCGGTATCGGAACTGATCACCAGACGACTGCCACCATCGGTAGTGACTATCGTTGCGGTAACCCCGACATTGTCGTCGGCACTGTTAATCTTGTCTGCAATAGCTGACAGCGAGTCGCCTGCGGCCACATCGACCGAGAAACTCTGACCATTTACGGTAAAGCCGAGACTGCCCTCACCTACTGCTGCACTGGCATCGGCCGTGAAGGCCCCTGCCACCTTGTGACGCTGGGCGAGTTGCTCAACGACTATGTTATAGCTACCCGTCTGCGCATTCTTATCAGCCGTGGCCGTAAAGAAGCTGCTGTCACCGGTTGACACCTGACGTTGATTTAGACTGCTGCCATCTTTGAGTTTTTCAAGGGCATCCTGAAACTTTGACAGAGCACTCTTTAGCGAGCCCATGGCTGAGACTTTCGCATCGATTGTGTCTTCTGTCTTATTAAAGATCGCTTCTTTAGGCACCTTCTCAGCATCAACCAGCACCCCCACAATCGTGTTGATATCAAGCCCTGAACCTATGCCTGTTGCCGTTAATGCCATAACTACCTCTACTCAAACGCCAGCTGAAACCTAGGCTTCAGTTTTCATTAATAATCCAGTGACTTCAGAAAGTTTCTGCGCCAACCTCAATGCTTCTTCGTTTGGAATTTGACGGATCACATCACCCGAATCAATGTCCATAACGCTAACAATATTTGTGCCAGAATCTTCGTCAATCTTAAAAGCCAAGCCTTTACGCATCACAGACATCATATTTGACATCTCTTCAACCAACTTCTGCATCGCTTCGGGCGATTGCTCTTCGGCCTGAGCCGCTTCGGCTTGATTGCTCTGTTCGACCGCCTTGATCGAACCTTTGGCTAATTCCACGTCCTCTGCCGCATTTGCTTTAACAGGCGTCATGCCTATATCAATTTTAGCAGCTGTAGCATTGGATGAATTAACAGTATTAATATCCATGACCTATACCTCTACTTCGTTAATTTATCCTTAAAATCACGAAAGGGAGATCCGTCGCCGAACCTCCCTTGTCTTCATCAAACTCGGTCTAACCCATTACTTTATTAGAGTAAAGATAGGGCAACCTGTGGCAGCTGGTTAGCTTGAGCTAGCATAGCTGAACCGGTTTGCTGAAGCACTTGGTTCTTAGTCATAGCAGAGGTTTCTTTCGCGAAATCCACGTCTACGATACGGCTCTTAGCGTCAGCGACGTTAGCCTGAGTGTTAGCGCTGTTGCTGATGTTGTGTGCCAGACGATTTTGCACAGCACCTAGTTTAGCGCGTGAAGTATCGATCTTCTTGATTGCAGCATCAATTTTAGTCAGAGCTGAAGCACGACCAGCAGAGGTCAATACTGTCAGTGAGTTAACTGAAAGTGCAGCTGCATCAGACTTACCGACAGAAACCTTAATGTCTTCGCCATCTTGGTGACCAACTTGGAAAGTCTTACCAGCAGAGAAATCACCGTTAAGCAGCTTAGTATCACCAAAAGCAGTGTTAGTACCAATTGCAGTGATCTCGGTCGCAAGTGCATCCATCTCATCTTTCAGAGCTTGAAGGTCTGCAGTGCTGTTCGCGCCGTTTTCAGCTTGAATAGACAGGTCACGCATACGTTGCAGCATGTTGGTCTGCTCTTGCATCGCACCTTCGGAGATCTGGGCGATAGAGATAGCGTCGTTAGCATTACGCATACCTACTTCAAGACCACGAACCTGAGAGTTCAGACGGTTAGAAATCGCAAGACCGGCTGCGTCATCTTTTGCACTGTTAATGCGAAGACCACTAGACAGACGTTCCATAGAAGTCGCTAAGTTGCTACCTGAAGCGTTTAGGTTTTTCTGTGCTTTTAGAGATGTTACGTTAGTGTTTACTGTAATAGCCATAATCGATTCCTCTTTATACCTGGCTTAAAACTAAGCCTGTCTACTTAAGCCAGGCCGGTCTTACTGGGTTACAGTATATTTAACGGCAGAGGGTTTTCGATCTTTAGAAAATTTTTTATAAAAAATAGGCTATTTTTTTATAATACATATATATCATGCACTTACATCACACAGAGACGAAAAAAACGGTGCAAAAAACTAATTTGCACCGTTTTATTGTGGGCCAAAACTGAGAGATTAACCCAGTAGTGACAGGGCAACCTGAGGTAACTGGTTAGCCTGTGCCAACATGGCAGAGCCTGTCTGCTGTAGCACCTGATTCTTCGTCATGGTTGAGGTTTCTTTGGCAAAATCCACATCCACGATGCGGCTCTTGGCATCGGCAACGTTAGCCTGAGTATTTGCGCTGTTACTGATGTTGTGCGCCAGACGGTTTTGCACCGCACCTAACTTGGCACGCTGGGTATCGATAACCTTAATAGCCGCGTCAATTTTACCGATAGCGGAATCTCGGCCGGCTGACGTTAACACAGTAAGGCTATTTACTGACAGTACACCTGCGTTCAATGTGCCTACTGAGATAGTGACATCTTCACCGTCCTGGTGGCCCACCTGGAACAGCTTACCAGCAGAAAACTCCCCCGTAAGTAACTTAGTGTTACCAAAGGCGGTACTGTTACCGATCGCCGTGATCTCTTCTGCGAGCTGGTCCATCTCATCTTTCAACGCTTGTAGATCGGCAGTGCTGTTGGCGCCGTTTTCAGATTGAATCGACAGATCACGCATACGCTGCAGCATGTTGGTTTGCTCTTGCATCGCGCCTTCAGAGATCTGCGCGATAGAGATAGCATCATTCGCGTTGCGCATACCCACCTCAAGACCACGAACCTGAGAGTTCAGACGGTTTGAGATCGCAAGACCGGCGGCATCGTCTTTCGCACTGTTGATACGAAGACCACTCGACAAGCGCTCCATAGAGGTTGCCAGATTTTGAGAAGAAGTATTTAGGTTCTTCTGCGCCTTCATCGATGTGACATTGGTATTAACATTAATAGCCATTGTGTTTTCCTCTTCTTGGTTGCACTGCCAAGACGTTGAGCTTGGCTAATAAATTACAAGTTAAGTTTGTCAAAGGCCTGAGCCCGTTTAGATATAATCAAAAAGTGTCGTCGACCCGACTTTGCTAAACACACTCGATACGGCATTTAAGGCCAACTGTTGTTTCTCGAGCTCAGTTATCGCCGAGGCATAATCTAAATCTTCCAGCAGTGAGAGCGCCGAACTGTTCACCAGCTTTTCTTCCACATGGGTCGAACTGTAACGCTCAATCTGCTTCAAGCTATTACCGGCTTCTCCCCGGGCAATGCTCAACTGATTGACACCACTATCGATATTATTCAACATCTGTGCCAACTCAGCTTTACCTTGGGGAGTATTCACCTTATTAGGATCTTCGAGCAGAGTGATCGCCTGGTTGATGGTATCGAAGACGCTCACCTGAGATTGCGGCGTAATGCTAAAACTATCCCCAGGGGCAGGCTGGCCATCGAGTTTCACCTCGATACCGTTGAAGTTAATGGGATTGGCGGCATCGAAATTAGGCACAGTCGTTACCAGAGTCGCGGACGAATCGCGGATCTCAAGATTGGCGCCATTCATGGTAAAGCTATAGGTATCATCAACATAGGTGGCGGGATCGCTAATCACGGCGCTCAGAACACGAAAATCCCCCGTCTGAGTCGACAAATAATTGGCGCTAAAGTCGCCAAGACCTGATGGCGCATTCATAAAGGCCTGATCGCCTGGCACATTGGTGCCCAGGGTGACACCTGAAGCCACTATGGCCTGGCGCACACCACTGTCACCGCTATAAACCACATTTCCCGCCGCATCGAAAGCAAAAGGCTGATTGCCAGTTTCATAGCCGGCAAACATATAGTTACCCGATTCATCTTTGGTGTTGGCCACAGAAACCAACTCTTCCAATGTGCCTTTCAGCTCATCGGCAATCATTTGCCGCTCAGAATCGGACAGGCTGCCATTCACTGCACGCAGGATCTGCTCTCTAACCGAGCCAGTCAGGGTTTCGGCTGTGCCTAGCTTGCTCTCGGTTAAAGCCAGGCGATTGGTCGCGTAGTCGATATTCTTCATAAACTGATCGACCAGGGCATTTTGCTGATTAAGGTTATCGATTCCGATAGCCGCTACAGGATCGTCGCCCGCAGTATTGACCCGCTTACCACTGGCGATCTGATCGATGATCTTGCTGGTCGCCGATTGCTTGTTAAGCACGCTATTAATGTTTTGATTAAACATCTGCGCCGTTGAGATCCGCATAATAAAGGCTCCTATCTCACCGAACTAAAGAGGGTGTCGAAAATTTCAGTGGCCGTGGTCATGATCCGCGCCGAGGCCTGATAAGACTGTTGGAAGCGCATCAAATTGGCGGCCTCTTCATCTAGGTTTACGCCCGACTCACTCTGCACCCGGGTATAAGCCTGAGAATAGACGGCTTCCGCCGACCCGAAGGCCACCTCGGCGGCTTTGGCCTTGCCACCCACCTGCAACTTGGTGCCTTCGTAAACATCGGCCAGGGTCGAGCTGCCATTGTTCATCAGCTTGGTTTCCGCGAGCTTTGCCATGGCTACTGCATTGGTGTTATCCCCTTCGGCGAAGCTGAGATCGAAGGTAAACCTGTCAGTGGCTGGTGCGCTGGCATCCACCTCGAAGGTAAACCCATAGGCACTGATGGACGGCGGCGTAAAGGCTGTCGGCGCACCGAGCGAGTTGCCCGCGGCATCGAATACCTCGAAGGTATTTGCCGTGGTATCTATCTCAAAGGTCAACTCGCTGCCGGTTAAAGGGAAGTTAGCCGCACTGCGATTGTCGATACTCACCAATTTCACCTGGGTGTTGCCCGAGTTTGCTGCATCTTGTGTGATTTTTGGCGCAGCGGCGGCGATACCCTTAGGATCTGCCATCACCACCTTGATACCGGCTGCGGCGCCGGATGTTGGACGTATCTCAAACCTATCCCCCGAGGCCATGGCGCCAGAATCGATATTGATACTAAAGCCGTCGCCACCGGTCAGCTGGCTGCCATTAAGGGTCAATGGCTTCACTGTGCCGGTCTCTTGATCTCTTAGCTCATAAGTGGCAGGTGCGGTAAAAGTTAGCTCGTAGCTGCCACCGGACAGGGCATTGACATCATCTATGTTGACTCTTAGTGCCGCGTTACCCGTGTTGTTGTCATAGGCGCCGGCGCGGCCCACAGACATGGCCGGATCGTTTATATCCAAGAAGAGATCGCTGCCCACCTCACCGTTGAGATCGAAGCCTTGGGACTGCGCCTGATTAAAACTGTCGGCAATACCCAGAGCCAACTGGCCCATATCTAGCTGCGCCGGGATCAGTGTTTCGTCGCGAAATTGAAACAGAGCACCCAGGCTGCCGCCCATCTTGCTGGGGTCGACCACTAAGGTCTGATTGCCGGCCGTGGTGGTGATACGCAACTCACCAGGATATGGGTCCCCCGTGGTCGCGCCCATCTGCATAGAGACTTCGCCGGATACCAACATCACGGCGCCGCCAAGCATGATGCTCTTGGCGCCAGATTCGAGTGGGATCACATTAACCTGAGCGTATTCGCTGAGCTCCTGGATCAGGGCATCCTGCTTATCGAGCAGCTGCATGTCGGCGCCCTGAGACTTCATCAGTTCCTGATTGATATGGCCAAGTTCGGTACTGATCTCATTGATCCTATCTGTCATAGCCGAGATCTGATCGTTAGTCTGCTTCATCTGACCATCGAGCTGTGACTGCATCTGATTGAGCGCCTTGGCGATCTGGTCAGCATTACCCAGCAGACTGCCGCGAATGCCCATATCATCGGGCAGATCAGCCAGGCTGTTGAGCCCGGCAAAGAGATCGTTAAGGCTCTGAGGCACCGCCTTACCTATCTGAGAGAACAGTTGATCCAGCTCGCTCATCTTAGTCTGGGTGGTCTGCGCTTGGCTCAGCGCCGTCTGACCGATACGCAGCTCACGGGCGGCATATTCGTTATAGATACGTTTAACGTCGGTAATATAGGTACCGGCGCCATAGAAGCTGTTGCCCAGACGCTGGGACTCCAGGCTAGACTGCTCAGCCACCTGACGGTGGTAACCCTGTGTATTGGCATTGGTAATGTTGTTACTGGTCACCGCCAGCTGCGACTGAGAGGCAAGCACGCCGGTACGGGCGATATTCAGCAGATCCATCGACATTATGCTTTACCTCTTATTGCACCTGTTGCTAACTGAGCACTCATCACTTTTCACTCTCCACTTGTCACTTGCCAATGGCTGCGCCAAGCTGTTTGTTTACCGTCTGGGCGACTGTCTGAGTTACCGTCTGCATCACCTTGAGCACCTTGTCGGCGTAATCAGGGTCTGTGGCATAACCGGCATCCTGCAGGCCACGGATAAAGGCGGCAGGGTTGGCGGCCTTGTCCATCGCCTCTTGATAACGAGCGCCTTCGGAAATGAAAGAGACGAAATCGTCAAAACTTTGTTTGATATCTTGATACACCCTGAAATCGGCGCGTTGCTTCACCGCAACCCCATGTTCAAATTCCAGGGTACTTACGCCGGCACGCTCGCCTTCCCAACGGCGATCGGCCTTGATGTTAAATAAGTTATTGCTGGGCTGACCGTCTGCGCGGCGCACCATCTTCTGTCCCCACCCCGTCTCGAGTGCCGACTGGGCAATCAATACCTCGGGGCGAGTGCCCAGGGCCTTAGCCGCCTGTTCGGCATGGGGATAGACAGCCTTGACGAACGCCTCACGGCTCTCGAACCCCTTATTAGTCAAAGCTATTGGCGCCTGAGACGGCAAGACCTTGCCGCTCACTAGCTCATCGAATATCCGCGGCAAGGGCTTATCACCGCTCGATACCTTGCTTTGAACTTCAGCTAGAGCCAGAGATTGCCTATCAACTTGTTGCGCACTATTAGCAACCGGACTCACCATGCCGCCCCGCAGCACGGAAGCCGGCGTCATCTGACTGGTCTGCGGTGAGAGCTGCTGCACCATGAGATCCGCAAGGCCCAGCATCCCCTTGTCCGACAGATTGACTGACATCTGCTGGTCATGCATCTGCTCATAAAACTTGGTGTACTGGCTGTTCATGGGGCTGTCTGACTCAAACACCGCATTGGCATCGCGCATGCTTTTCATCAGCATCTGCACGAAGATGCCCTCAAACTGCTGCGCCACCTCTTTGAGCGCCGCCTTGTCATCTTTTTGCGCCTTGGCACGTAGGGAGTCCAGGCCCCCTATGTCCAAGAAATGCGATGCGTTTGACAGCTTATCCATGTTCTATCCCAAAGCGTCTGCGACGATGATTAGTCGTCTGCGACAAAATTTAAATGATGATAAGCTCACCATGCAAAGCACCTGCCACCTTTAACGCTTCCAGTATTGCTAACACGTCAGATGGCGCGGCGCCGACCAGATTCACCGCCCGCACCAGCTCATCGAGGGTAGTACCAGGGTTAAACAGGAACATGCGATTATCCGCTTCGGACACATCTATGGTGCTGTCGCTAGTGACCACGGTATTGCCCCCCGCCAAGGGATTAGGCTGAGACACCTGGGTCGCCTCGGCGATGGTTACCGTCAGACCGCCATGGGTCACCGCCGCCGGCAACAAGCGCACATCTTTACCCACTACTATGGTGCCGGTACGGGAATTGACGATCACCTTAGCCGACTCTGACGCAGGCTCGACTTCGATGTTTTCCAAGGTCGCCAGAAATGAGACACGCTGGGACACATCCCGCGGCGCACTCACCTGCACCGAGGCCGCATCCAGTGGACGGGCCATGCCTGGGCCTAAGAGATCATTGATGGCATCGGCGAGGCGCTTGGCCGTCGAAAAATCGGCGCGGCGCAGGTTAAAGGTCAGATGATCGCCCGTTGAAAATGGCGTCGCCACGGTGCGCTCGACGATGGCGCCATTGGGGATTCGCCCCACGGTAGGCGTATTTTGAATCACCTTAGATCCATCGAGTCCTTCGGCGCTAAAGCCGCTAACCACCATGCTGCCCTGGGCGATGGCATACACGTTGCCGTCAACCCCCTTGAGGAAGGTCTGTAGTAAGGTGCCGCCACGCAGGCTCTTGGCCTCTCCCAGGCTAGAGACGGTGACATCAAGCGTCTGACCCGGCTTGATGAAGGCCGGCATGTCGGCACTCACCGCCACCACGGCGACGTTCTTGATCTTAGGACGGAAGTTATCGGGCAGATTGATGCCGAAGTTTTTCAGCATTGTCTTGAAGGTCTGCTCGGTATAACGTGTCTTCTCGCCGGTGCCCGGCAGGCCGACCACCAGACCATAGCCGATCAGCTGGTTGCTACGCACTCCTTGTACGTTGGCGATATCTTTGATGCGCTGGGCCGAGCTGGCTGCGGAAAACACCATCAGGGCACAGGCCAATATTAATTTTATCTTCATGGCATCGCTCCTTAGAAGGGCCACCAGTCGCTCATAAAGAACTGGCTTAACCAACCCACTTTCTGCGCATCGGCAAAGGTGCCCGTGCCGCTGTATTGAATACGGGCATTGGCCACACGCTGAGAGTCTATGGTGTTGTCGGGACGGATGTCCTGCGAGCGCACTATGCCGGTCAGCCTGACAAACTCATCGCCATTATTGATGGTGATCCACTTCTCGCCGCGGATCACCAGATTGCCGTTGTTCAGCACCTGCATCACATTGGCCGAGATGCTGCCCGACAGGCTGTTGCTCTGATCGGCATCCGACTCACGCTTGGTGTTCATGCTGTCTTTGTAACGCAGGTCGATGGGCGAGCCGCTGATGGTGACATTGCCGCCGCCGGCATAAATAGGATCCAGCGTCAGATCTGAACCCTTCTTCAGTTCGTTGTTGGCGCTCTTCTTCGCCTTGGTCGACTCTTGCAGGATCACCGTAATGATGTCGCCGACCTTAAGCGCCTTGATGTCCGAATAGAGACTAGAGGCCTGGCTATCCTGATACATAGAGCCCGTGGCGGCGATCTTAGTCGGCGGCGCCTCGGGATAAACTGGTGCATAGTAAGGGTCATCGGCGATCGGCTTCTGGTTGGTTGAGGCACAGCCCACCAACGCCAGCGCAACCACTAAGACAGATGACTTAGCCATAACAAACTTAGTCATATCAAACCTCTACAAATTCTGATTGACGTAAGAGAGCATCTGGTCGACGGCCGAGATCACCTTAGAGTTCATCTCGTAGATCCGCTGACTCTCGATCAGGTTTACCAGCTCCTCGGTCACGTTAACGTTAGAAGTTTCCAGTGCGCCCTGACGAATGGCGCCCATGCCATCCAGAGAGGCGGTGCCCTGAATAGGCGTGCCGCTGGCACCGGTTTCCAGATAGAGGTTCTGCCCCATGGGATCCAAGCCGCTCGGATTGATAAAGTCTGACATGCTCAGCTGACCGACCACCTGGTTTTCCGCCGCGCCAGGGGTCTTCACCGAGACCTCCCCTTCTGCAGACACGGTAATGCTAGTCGCATCATCCGGGATGGTGATCGCCGGTTGCAGCACATAGCCAGAACCTGGGGTCACTATCTGCCCGGTATCATCTAAGGTAAATTGACCATTTCGGGTATAGGCGGTTGTGCCGTCAGGCAGCTGCACCTCGAAGAAACCCGGGCCTTCGATCATCAGATCCAGTGAGTTGTCAGTGGTAAGCATATTACCCTGGGTGAACATCTTCTGGGTCGCCACCACCTTAGTCCCCGCGCCTATGTTAAGGCCGTTGGGTAGCTTAGTATTAGAGGCGCTGATACCACCCGCCTGATTGACGGTTTGATAGAGCAGGTCTTCGAAAACGGCCCGGCTCTTCTTGTATCCAACTGTGCTCGCGTTCGCCACATTGTTGGAGATCACCGAGATATCTGTTTGCTGGGCATCTAAGCCAGTCTTACTAATCCATAACGCCGGATGCATAATCTATCTCCTAACTAATGCGCATTAATGACGAAGAGGCTTGATCCATCTCTTCGGCGGTTTTCATCATCTTGACCTGCATCTCAAACTGGCGCTGCAGATCGATTAAAGAGACCATCTCGTCGACGGCGTTGACATTGCTGCCTTCAATGGCGCCACTCTCCACCGCAACATTGGGATCGGCCGGGGCATTAACGCCAGACAATTGACGGAACAGACCATCCTCGCCACGCATCAGGTTTTGATTACCAGGGTTAACCAACTTGATACGGCCGACCTCCTCGATCACCTCAGCGGTTGAGCCGAGCGGTCTGACCGAGATGGTGCCATCCTGGGCAATCTCGACCTTTTCGATAGGAAGGGGTAACACGATGGGACCGGCATCGCCCATCACTGGGTTGCCTCTGTCGTTACGCAGCAGGCCTGAAGTATCGAAACTCAGGCTGCCAGAGCGGGTGTAGGCCTCACCGCCATCGACGGCCTGCACGGCTATCCAGCCGTCACCTTTCACCGCGATGTCGAGATCTCGTCCCGTGGTCTTTATCGGACCGGCGGCAAAGTTGGCCGACGGGTTCTCTGTCATCGAAAACACCCGTGTCGGCAACCCTTCGCCAAAGGCCTGCATAGATCTGGCCTGTTCCAGATCCGACTTAAAGCCGTCGGTATTGGCATTGGCAAGGTTGTTGGCACGCACTGCCAGCGAATTCATATTCTGCTTGGCGCCACTCATGGCGACATAGAGTAATTTATCCACTTGCTGCTCCGTCAATGTTTCAACTAAAACTGTCTAATAACAGAACAAAGCAAACATCATGCCAAGCAATGGATTTGGTTAAGCAGGTGAAATCAAGCAGATAGAAATGAAGCTAAGGAAGGAAAGGAGAAGCGGCAAGAGAAGCGGAAATGTGTTGCCGCCTGGGCAACACATTTCACTCGTCCCAATAAGCGGCAGCTTAACGGATCTGCAGTACCGTCTGCTGCAGGGTGTTGTTCACTTCCAAGGTACGCGAGTTCGCCTGGAAGTTACGCTGGGCCGAGATAAGATCCACTAGCTCAGTGGTCAGGTCGACGTTTGACTGCTCCAGCGCCGATGAGCGAATGCTACCAAAGGTGCCGCTATTGGCCTCACCCGCCAGTGCCGGACCCGAGTCCAGGCTCTCCTTCCAGGAGGTATTACCCACCTGAGTCAGGCCCTGCTCATTGGAGAAGCGCGCCAGGGCGACACGCGCCAGAGGCACGGTAGAGCCGTTACTGTAGCTGGCGTTAATCAAGCCATCGGCGCCCACTTCCACGTTAGTCAGACGACCCACTGTGGTACCGTCCTGGCTTAGCTCGGTCACCTCGAATGGCGAGGCGTATTGCGTCGGACTATTAAAGTTCAGCGTAAGCGTCTGGCTACCATCTGTACCTGGGCCCAAGACATTTGCGCCGCCAACACCGAGCGTCTCTGTGGTGATCACCGCAGGATCGCTGCCGGTATAGGCTCCTGTGTCGTTGAAGGATAAAACCGAGCCCTTCCAGCCGCTGGCGTTAACCGCTGTGCCGGTCGAGTCAGCAACGCCGTCACCCGTAGTATCACGACCATAGGTGCCCGCTGCGCCCGCCAAATCCACCTGCTTGCCGTCAACCGCATAGAAGGCCACCCAGTTACTGGTGCCAGTGTAGGCCGCCTCGGGTGGACGCACGAAATAGGTGGTCAGAATATGTGGCTCACCCAGTGAGTCGTACATGGTGACCGACGTCGAGTTGTTGTAGGTATCGGGGTCGTTCGGATTAAAGTTTGCCGGATCCAGCGTGCCCTCACCCGCGTTGAGGTTCATCTGAATACCGATATTGTCTGTCTTCTGTGGACTACCGGCAGTGTCAGGGATCTTCACCGGCTGAGTAGTTGTCAGACTCACAGAGGTGGAATTACCATCTTTGTCCACCGGGAAGGTCTGCAGGTAGTTACCGGCAGAGTTCACCAGGTAACTGTCGGCATCGACCTTAAAGGCGCCGGCGCGGGTGTAGGAGAGATCCTGCGAGCCCACTTCTGATGAGGTTACGAAGAAACCGCCGCCATTGATCGCCATATCCAGCGCGTTGCTGGTAAATTGCAGACTGCCCTGCTGGAATTGCTGCGCCACCTGAGCCGTAGTAACACCACCACCGACAGTGGTCTTGCTGTTGGCAAAGATAGAGCTGGCATACACGTCGGCGAACTCGGCGCGCGACTCTTTAAAGCCTGTGGTGTTAACGTTGGCGATGTTATTCGCCGTGGTATTGAGATCTTTTTGCGCCGCTGCGATACCACTCAATGCAATGTTAAATGACATAAATCACCTCACTAAAAATTTGTTATCTGTTCTGGACCTTACAGCCCTAACGCTCTGCTTTGTCTAGGTTTCAGACACGGCCAGAACATCACCGAGTTTGATACCGCCTATGCCTCTCAAGTTGAGAATTGCGCCGGTACTTGCCGTCCCCAGCGAAACACTCGTCACGTGAGCGTAGGTCGATACGGCTAAATCTTCACTCTTACCATCTACCTTGCCCGATGCCTTAATGGAATAGTTACCACTGGCAACGGGTTCCCCATCCTTATCCAGTCCATCCCAGGAGACATCTATATTGCCGCCGTCGCTACCATCGACGGTGAAGGTCTTCACCAGCTGCCCCTTCTCATCTTCGATTCGCACGGTTATCGACTCGATAGGCTCAGGGGTACTGATCACCCCTTTGAGCACGGGATCTTCCGCCGAAATATGCCCAGTATCCGATGGGATCAATACCTTCTGCCCCACCAGACCTGACGCCTGCAGCGCCTGGCTCGAGGTCATCACGGTATTGAGGTTGACTATCTCCTCGTTAAGCTTAGTGATGCCATCCACGGTGGAGAAAGACGCCATCTGGGCGATCATCTGATCGTTGTCCACCGGCTTAAAAGGATCCTGCATCGACAGCTGCTGACTGAGCAGGGAGAAGAAATCCTCCTGGGTCAGCTCCTGACTCTTGGCCTCAGGGATCGAGGACTCCTCTTGCAGGCGCATGCTGTCGAGAAACGGATTTCCCGTAGTCTGGGTGGTTGCCTGACTGCTCGACGCCTGAGGCGTCACCGACTTGGCGCTCTGGGTCGAACTGGTTTGCGCAACCTGAGTATTTAACGGATTAACTAGGCTCACGACTTACCCCCTAGGAATTGCCAATGCGTAAGGTTTGCTGAAGCATAGATTTTGCCGCATCGGCAACCTGTACGTTCATCTGGTAGGAACGAGAGGCCGAGATCATGTTGGCCATCTCCTCCATCACATTGACATTCGGCTTATAAATAAACCCATCGGCATCCGCTAACGGATGATCGGGTGAATACTCTTTCTGTAACGGCTTATCGCTCTCGACAATACCGGCCACCTTGACCGCCTGGCTGGTATTCTGCTGATGACTGGCCTTGGCCAGCTCGGCCTCGAAAACCGGATGGCGGGCGCGATAGGTCTTATCCACACTGCTGGAAACTGAATCGGCATTAGCGATATTACTGGCAGTGGTATTTAGCCTGACCGACTGGGCCGACATGCCAGAGCCTGCCACATTGAAGATATTAAAAAGGCTCATAATTACGTTCCTTTAAGGGCTTTTTTCAGGCCGGAAAACTTACCGTCAAGAAAACCTAACGACATCTGATACTCGAGCGCATTCTGCATAAACTCTGACTGCTCCTGCTGAATATCCACCGTATTGCCATCACCAGTATCGGGCTGATTTGGCACCCGATAGCTAATGTGCTGCTGGGAAAGCGCCGCTAAATCGAAGTGTTTTTCGTTGCTACGGCTCATCGCCAGCCCGCTTTGGGCCGTGCGCGCCGCCTGCAGCGCCTTATCAAAATCCAGGTCTTTCGCCTTGTAATGGGGCGTATCGGCATTGGCGATATTTGACGAGATCACCTCGGCACGCGCCGAACGTATCCCCAAGGTATACTGATGTATCCCCAATGCCTTATCGAAACTAATCGCCATAAAATTGCCTCCACACACGAATGCCATAAACAAAGCAATACTTGTGCCAATAAAATCCGTTATGGGTAACTTGCTAAGGCAAAGCAGATATAGAAATGGCAGGCATAAAAAATGCCAGCGATTGCTGGCATTTAAAACTTGATTGCGAACTCAGAGGGTTAGCCCCTTCAAGAGCTTAGTCTGTGACCTTAGGTCCGCTTCTGGTAATAGATCCCTGGGTTACACCTCACCATATCAAACTCGTCGGTCAGACCGGCAATCGACTCCGAGGCCCCCAGAAACAGTATCCCTTTAGGATTAAGGGCGGCAGCAAATTGCCGCAATATCTTGGCCTTTGCCTCTGGGGCAAAATAGATCAGCACGTTGCGGCAGAAGATGATGTCAAACTTGCCCAGCAAGGTGTAACTCTCGAGCAGGTTGTGCGCCCTGAAATTCACCAAACGCTTGACGTTAGCCTTCACCACCATGGAGCCAGTCCCCGTGGGTTCAAAAAACTGACGTTTACGCTCCTCGGACAGACCGCGCCCCAAGGCGAGGTTGTCATATTCGGCCGCCTTACAGCGCTCTAACATGGAGGGGGAGAGATCAGTAGCCAGAATCGTCGCACTGCCGGGCAAGGCGCCAGGCTTGCGCTGCTGATATTCCAAGATGGTCATGGCTAGCGAATAGGGTTCCTGCCCCGACGAACAGGCGGCCGACCAGATCTTCAGCGGCCGTCCCAGGCGGGCGTACTCGGGTAACAGGTTATTGCCTAACAACTCGAAGGGATAGCGATCGCGAAACCACAAGGTTTCATTGGTGGTCATGGCGTCGATCACCTCGGCACGAAGTTGCCGCTCGGTGGGCTTCATCGAATGTTTAACCACTTCAGATAATGAGGGAAGGTTATATTTCCCCATCAGAGGCGCGAGTCGACTACGAACCAAATATTGCTTATTGTCGCCCAACACAATTCCGCTGTGTTGTTCCAGAAATAATTTAAATTGGTTGTACTCGGCTTCGGCAAGTGATTTATTCGGCACCTTGATATCCCAATATCAAAAAAGAAAACAGGCTACAACATACACTATAGCAAGCGTTACAGAGGTCAGCGTTATACATTAGCTAACTCACTGATACAAGCCTAAACTTACCAAATTTAGGCTCAGGCCCAACTTAGTACAAATTACAAACTAAGATGCTTATTCACCGCCGCCGCTAATTCATCAGGATTAAATTTGGCGATAAAGTCATTAGCGCCCACCTTCTCCACCATGGCCTGGTTAAATACGCCACTGAGCGAGGTATGCAGCACCACCTTAATGTCTTTCAATTTAGGATTGTCGCGGATCTCTGCCGTCAGGGTATAGCCGTCCATCTCAGGCATTTCGATATCGGAAATGATCAGCGGGATCTCATGGGCCACGTTATCCATCTCGGCGGCGACGCTCACCAGCTTATCTAAGGCCTCGCGGCCATCTTTGGCGGTATCTATCTGAAGGCTCAGAGATTCCAGTGCGCGAATGATCTGCTTACGCGCCACGGCCGAATCGTCGATCACCATGATGTGATAGTGACGGTCTCTGTCTATGGTCAACTGCTCGTCGACTTCCTGACTGATCTGAGTCTTCACCGGCGAGATCTCATCGAGGATCTTCTCGACATCGAGGATCTCCACCAGCTCACCCTCAATCTCAGTCACGGCGGTCAGGTAGGAGTAGCGCCCGGCGCCTTGCGGCGGCGGCATGATCGCTTCCCAGTTCATGTTGATGATACGCTCGACCGACTTAACCAAGAAGCCCTGCACACTGCGGTTGTACTCGGAGATGATGATGAAGCAACCTTCGGTATCTTCTATCGGTCTGCCGCCGGTGGCCGCGCTGAGATCGATCACCGAAATGGTCTGGCCGCGAATATGGGCCACCCCCCTCACATAGGGATTGAGCTTAGGCAGGCCTGTCAGTGGCGGGCACTGCAGCACCTCTTTCACCTTAAATACGTTAATGCCAAACCTTTGCCGCCCGTTTAACTTAAACAGCAATAGCTCTAAGCGGTTTTGTCCTACAAGTTGGGTGCGTTTGTTAACTGATTCAAGAATACTCGACATAATGCCTTTGCCCTGTTGTCGGGTGAATGCGAAGCCGTTCCCATGGTAAATATGAGTATAGGCATACTAATTGCTTTATCTAGTTATATGACAACCAGACCTTTACTTTGTCAAATTTATGACACTCATTTCTCACAAAAAATGGCAAAGCCTTGGCTCTTAAAACGAAGTATAGGTGTAATCTGGCTAATCAAGCTAGTCAATTCATTATGAAAGTAAATTTTGCATATTTTCTGTTTTTGCTACTCATCTCTCTGCCCTTAAAGGCGGCAGAGACCGCCAGCGTTCCCTCTGTATCGACCATAGCGCGATTAGCTACAGAGGCAGTACAGGAAAAAATGGTCTTCCCCCAAGATGCCAAGGTCATCATTACCCCCCAAAGTCTGGACACCCGGCTAAATTCCCCCGCCTGTTTAGGCGAGCCCAAGGCGGAAATTGCCAGCGATCGCGCCATCAGTAAAAACAACACGGTCAAGATCAGCTGCGCCAGTCCAGATCTCGACTACCCCTGGCAAATCTACATTTCGGTTCGCGTCGAGGTGCTCTTCCCCGTGGTGGTGGTGAACCAAACCTTGGGGCCCGGCGATCTCATCGAATCGGATCAGATACGACTCGACTATGTGGAACAAAGCCAGCTCAGAGGTCAACAATTTGATGACCCTGCCGCCGTGACCGGCACCCGGGTAAAGCGCAGAATTCCCGCCAATCAGCCGCTGTTTGCCAGCAACCTCTGCTTCGTCTGCAAGGGCGATATCGTGGCCATCTATGCACGGGCCAATAATTTCGTGATAAAAACCAACGGTGAAGCGTTAAAAGATGGTAACCTTGGCGATAAGATACAGGTGCGCAATAGCCGCTCCAACAAGACAGTTGATGCACATGTGACAGGCATTGGCGAGGTGGAAGTCAGGATGTGATCCTGATGACCTTGGATGCGCAAAAATTTATACTGTTTTTTGAAACTTTATTCTAAAGCTTTGACCATGAGTGCCGATAGACAAGTATGTTGATCTCATTTATGTAAGTTGGACCCCACAATGCCTATAGATATTAAGCACGTAAATACAAACACTAACAGCCGGGTTGGCAGCGCCAGCTCGAAAGCCTCGCAGCACAAAGGTAGCGCAGCGGCCACCAGCGCACCAGCGCAGACGGTGAAGAGCGATTCTGTCTCTATCACCTCTCAGGCGCAGCAGTTACAAAGTGCCCAGGCCAAACTTAACGACATTCCTGAAATCGATATCAAGAAGGTCGAACAGATTAAAGCGGCCATCGCCGAGGGACGCTATAAGATAGATGCCGACAAACTCGCCAGCAACATAGCGCAGTTTGAAAAGGAACTTCAGGATCTTTAACTAATACGTTATGACGCAGATAACCGATATCATCGCCAATCAACACAATTTACTGGACAGTCTGAAGCAGACCATCACGGCAGAGAAGGATGCCCTGATCGCACAAGATGCGGATCAATTGTTGCGTCTGGCCAATGAGAAGGCCCAGTTGTTAAATGAGATCAAACTAGGTGATACCGAATTAGCTGCGCATCCTGACCTGGGCAGGCTCACTCAGGAGCCTCAGCTTATTGCCCTGGTCGACAAAGCCAAGCAGGCATTGGCAGAGTGTAAACAACTTAACGAGCAAAACGCCGCGCTTATCGAACACAGCATGGCCAGCGTCAATCGTTTCTCCCAGGCACTGCAGGCCAGTCGTAATGCCAGTAGCCTCACCTATGACGGCAAGGGCAAGACCTCGACTATCTCTACGCTCGGCAATAATCTGAAAGCCTAATCACGAACGTAGAGTTACAGGCTCAAGCTGAAGACATTAAAAAAGCCTCTTTATAGAGGCTTTTTTATTTGCGGGCAGCTAGAAATAGGTCACTTCCTTCACCGTCTGCGGCCGATTCTGCTGCTGATATAAGGCCCACACCTGCTGGAAGTCGAGCTCCAGCTCAGTCACATAATGATCCCCGACCGGGTAGCTCTTCACCACTTTCGCGCCGCGGATCACCCCGCTCACCGAGGCCTGAATATTATCATCGGAAAGCATCCAATCTTTCACACTGCTCGACGCCGATAACTGCTGGCCGTAAACCTGCTCGGCAAGCTCACGGTAGGCGGCGATCTTCGATGCCTGCATCGCCATCAACACCCGCTGAGATGCCTCTTTCGCAGGTTGAGTCGCCAGCGGCGCATAGCCAATTGCGGTTAACTTAGGAAAACTTTCCGGCGCTTGGGTTTCCCATTGAATGTATCTGTCTTGAGACGCACATCCACTCAGGACGAGCAGCAACACACTAATTAGATATCTCATTGCTTAACCCCTTTAATCTGGACATCTCCCTGACCCTGGCTGCTGTAACGAATAAGCTTGCCATCCTGGGCGACCACCTTCTCAGACAGGCTAAGGTAGTCCGCCAGCTCGGCCTGACTCACACTCGCCGCAGCGACCGAAACCACACGGTTGTTAGTTACATTAACGATACGGCTGTTTACCACCACACCATCAGGCTTAAGGCTCATGGTTGACACCAATACGTGCTCTACCGGCAGATCCGCTGGTAGTTGGCGCCAGTCGCGGGTCAGCAGCAGCTCACCTTGATCTGTCACCCTAACGTTCTCGCCCACGTTCAGATCCACCAGATTAAACTGATGATCATGCATGGCCGCGATCAGCCCCTGTTGTATCTGTAACCCCAAGGCGTTAGTCGACTTGAGGTTATCCAGCAACACAGGCGTCGCCACCAGCAGGGGCTGCTTAGGCGTCAACTGATCGTTCTGGCGCACCAATTCATTTGCCAACTGCTGAGTCAGATGCATCACAGATGAACTCGCTGGCAAACTATTGCCGGTCTGCAAGGTTGGCGTGGCGGGCTCATTTGCCGCGCAGGCCCCCAATAGCAACAGGGAAGATATTATCAAAGCATTTCGCATCATGATGTCCCATGGTTTTCGATATTGACCCAGGCCAATATACCCACTTGGCTGCGCCATAATTTCGGCCAACCAAACCTATTGGCAATTATGCAGCAATATATATGCCATAAGCTTAGCATTGTTCGATTTACACCTATTAGGGTTAACCTCAAGTATTGGGCTAACACTTGGCGAATCCTGAAGGACTGATTGGCGTTCGTCATCCTACTTTTCAGCAAATGACCTGACGGTGGCCAACTTTGGCTAACTTTAGCTAACTTTGACTGACTTTAACCAACTCAGGCATAGATATTGCTTTGAGTCTAACTAATCAATGGGAACATGAGAATGGGCGCGAAAACTGTCAGCATTTTGGCACCAGCTACGCGCTAGATAAACCGGCTCAGTTGAGACAGATACAATGAAACGAATTCAATTACTATTGCTGTTACTCGCCGCCTTTAACACTCAGGTGATGGCTCAGTGGCTTGAGGCCCAGGGCGAAGCCAAGATCATCAACGGCAATATCACCCAGGCGCGAGAAGATGCCATAGCTCAGGCGCTGAGCTATGTCACTTTGCAATCGGGTGGCCAGTTTACCAGCATGCAGCAGACTCAGAACGGTCAGCTAACCCAGACCCAGTTCTCGATGTCGCAGCAGGCCGAGGCCGGCCGCGTCGAGCTTATCAGCGAGCGTATCCAGGGCGATACCCTCAGCGTCAACCTAAGAGTCGATGTACTGCAAAACGCTAAGGTACAGACCTGTGGGATGAGTCAACTCAAGGCGGCCATCCTGGTTCCCCAGGCGCAAATTGCCGATCGTAGCCAACTCAGATATGGCAACCTTGGCAACTTCGAGAAAGCCCTGTCGGAGAAGCTCGGCAGCATCATCGCCCGCGAGGGTAAGGCGAGTTTCGCCCATGTTCATGCCAACGAACGACTCGATATCGAGCAGTCATTGATCGACATCCGCGGTTATCGCCTCCCCAGCTGGCTTAGCGAGATCACCGACAGCCAATACATTCTGCTGCCGGAGATCATCGACATCTCCACCGAGCCGGTCGAAGCCAGTCTGTTTGGCCTCTGGGATAGCTATCCTCAGCGCCAGTTTCAGCTACGTCTATCTCTGTATCATGGCATCAGCGGCGAGCAGATCTGGAGTGAGTACTATGACGCCCCTGCCCCATGGGAATTTGAGCGCCAAGCGACGGTACCAGCCCAGAGCAACCGTTTTTGGGCATCCAGCTATGGTAAGAACATCGAAATGCTGTTGACCCAGGCCAGCGAAGATATCGACAAGGTGCTCGACTGCCGCCCGTTACTTGGTCAGGTGGTATCCCGTGTCGACAACCGGGTGATCATCAACCTGGGGCGCAATCATGGCGTGAAAGTTGGGGATAAATTCCAACTGGTGCTACAGCAAAACCTGCCGGATCGACTTGATAATATGCGTGCGGTCGCCAGCGAATCTCGAGCCAAAATCACCATAGATCAGGTGACTCAGGAAAGCGCCACCGCCATACTGCAAGGCGCTAACGGCGCGATCAACATACAAATTAACGACATCGCGATGAAAATCTAACTTAATTAGTGCACTAATTAAGCAACTAAATCTAAAGCCTTTTCATCGCGATGAAAAACAGTATAATCACTTGCGTCTCCCTATAGCTCAACAGGATAGAGCAGTCGCCTCCTAAGCGATCGATCGGGGTTCGAGTCCCTGTGGGGAGACCAGTTAGTGAACTAGCCTAATAGATGAAGCATGACTTCGAGGGACAGTGTCAATGACTGAGCTTTTTAATGCCAATCTCAACATCATCAGCCAGCGTTGGCCTATCATTGCCTCTGCACTTCAACACGCATCTTTCGATCATTTAGATGCCGCTCTTGTTACCGGCCAAACTCAAACCATTAGCGTTAATGGCATTCAACTAAGTAGCCGCCACGATAGAATGGCCGAAGCACGTCTATTTATCGAACAGCTTCCCAGCGGCTGCAAGCATGTCGCAGTGTACGGTATCGGTATGGGCGATGTACCTAGCTTGCTGATAGATAATCCTCAATTACAGCAAATACTTATCTGCCCACTAAATATCGCGCTGTTTGCTTTATTGCTTTCTTACACAGATCAGAGTGAATGGCTGAACGATAAAAGAGTCGTTTTGGTGCACCAACTCGAGCAGAACAAGCTGGCAACTCATTATATTGCCATTACGCCCGACCTACTCCTGATTGATGATGAAAATGCAAAGTTAAGAGACCTATTGGTCTTAGAAAATAATCGTGCATATGCCAACAAACACCACACGATAGACAATCCAGAAATTCAGCAACGTTTACTTGAAAACCTATCTGCAATTGAACAGGATCCAGATGCTGCAACGCTGAAAATGACTCACCATCAATCTCACGCTCATCTGATTGGAGCAGGCCCGACGCTAGAAACACATTACTCCTATCTGCTCAGGCAACGCGCTCTGCCGATTGGGCAACGCCCCTTGATGATTGCCGTTGATACATCATTAAAGGCGTTAACTGAAAATAAAATCATTCCAGACATAGTAGTTTCTATTGACAGTAAAATAACATTGGAACACTTCCCTGAAAACATACCGGAAGATATAACCCTAGTTTACTTTCCTACACTATCAAAAGAGGTGATATCTAATTGGCCAGGCCCCAAATTCAATGCCTACTCAACCAGCCCTATTTACGATCAATTAGCTAAGCACCACCAAAAAATCAGGCTATTTACCAACGGCAGCGTCATCCACCCCGCGATTGATCTGGCGGTAACATTGGGAATCAAAGAAATCACATTATTTGGCTGTGATTTTTGTTACCCCAATAATAAAACCCACGCCCATTGGGAAGACGGCATGTTAGGACCTTCGACTCAATTGCAGAAAAAACATTGGGTTCTCAATGGCCATGGCAAACGTGTCGCCACAGATCTCAACTTTAGAGCTTATCTTCGCAGTCTGGAACACTATATTCGCATTCATCCCAAAGTGAAATTCTACCAATCGAGTTTAGAAGGGGCCAGAATAATTGGCGCACAGTACAAGGAGTTAGTTTGAATATAAAAGAGACATATGCAGTAATTACAAGCGACTTTGTTGAAGCCGCTCACGCGTTTCGATTAGGCCAGGAAGCAGAAGGCTCTCAGCGGTTGCGCGAAGGACTAGATCTATTAGAACCCCTTCTCAGCTCACACCCAAAGGCACAAGTGATTTTTCAATTGATTCCTAATATGCTAGCAGCTCAGGAGCGCCATGACTGGTTAGGGCTTGCGGACTACTTAGAACACGAATTAAGCGCGCTATTGAGCCAGACTTAGATCTATAACCTGGCAAACTTTAAGCTTGGTTAGTGTTAAAGCAACCGTCCCCCAAGACCAACCAACGCCAAATCCAGACAATACCAAGTTTACGCTTCCCTTTAGCAGCGGTTCACTTAAACTTAACCCTAATGCCAAAGGTATGGATGCAGAGCTGGTATTACCGACTTCCCCCATAGATATAACTAGCTGTTCATGTGTTAAACCTAACTTGTCTCCTAATCGCTTTAGCATCATTTCGTTTGCTTGATGCATTACACAATAATCGACATCAGCGTTTTGCCAGCCCTTAGCGGCTAAACAGGCTGTGATCGAAGAGGGAACTTCCCTTAGGGTGAACACAAATACCTGCATGCCATCCATAAAGAGTTCAGGGGATTCACCGGGACAGAGCGCTCCCCCTTTAGGTTGAATAAGATAAGGCGCTCCGGCACCATCGGTTCCTAGCGAGAACACCATCTCATCGCTTTCCATGCACTTTTCAATTGCGATAGCGCTAACCGCATCACCAAATAATGAGGATACCGCTCGATTATCCTGACGATATTGATGTGTCGTTGTATCCCCCACAACCAATAGCGCTTTACCCTTTGACAGTCCTGCTACTAACTGCGCAACTTGCCATAAACCATAAACAAACCCTGAACATCCCAAGTTTACATCATAGGCGATAGTATCTTTGCTCAAGCCAAGCTGATGTTGCAACTGGACTGCATTCCCTGGCAAAGGGTAATCCGGGGTTTGGGTAACAAAGACGACGAGCGAAATCTCCTCCGGCTTCCAATCCATTGCATCTATCAATGATTCACATGCTACTTTACCAAGCGATAACGCGGTTTGGTCAGCTGAAGCAACACGTCTTGCGCGAATCCCGGTCGAGGCAACAATACGAGCCATCTCTTCTCTTGCACTACTCGAAGATTCATCAATATTTTCACAACTAATTTCAGGTAAGACGGAGACAATGCCTGTGATCGACACCTTGTTCACGGAAGTAATGGTCATTTCTTATCCCTGATTTTTCACTATATAGCAAAAGGTTAGTGCACTTTTGGCGCAAGCACGGCACTTTCAAGCTATATTATTCAATGTTATAGTTAAAACCAACATTATTCGTTTAATTCAACAGGGTTATTTATGGAAGCTGTGATTAAGTCAGTTAAAATTGCAGGAATGCAAGCTGCTGTTCCCCCCCATAGACATTCATATGTAGAAACACCCGACATATTCACCCAAGAAGAAGCCGATAAGATTTATGCCAGTACTGGTATTCATAGCCGACGAATACTCCCCAAACACCTCTGTGCATCTGACATGTGTATCGCTGCGGCGCAAAGACTACTAGAAAGGCTTGATTGGGCGCCCGAATCAATAGATGTATTAATTTATGTATCTCAAGATGCAGATTATGCGCTGCCGGCAACAGCTTGTTTAATGCAACACAGGCTCGGGCTTCCGCAAACTGCTGCATGTTTAGATGTCAGTCTTGGCTGCTCTGGTTTTGTGTACGCCACATGGATAGCCAGTCAACTCCTCAATAGCTCAAGCGGTAAGAGAGCCTTGGTTCTGTGCGGAGATACCTCTAGTCGTCACCTACTTCCTGATGACCGTGGAACCCTGCCACTGTTCGGCGATGCAGGCGTCGCTACCGCTTTAGAATATGATGAAAATTGGCCAGATTCTTATGCCGTCTACGGTACTGATGGCACCGGCGGCCAGCACATAGCGGTAAAGGCGGGTGGACGCCGCGTACCTACCATGCCAGAACGAGAACCGAGAGCAACAGAGGAAGAAGAAAGGCTCTACAAAGATTCCAGACTCTACCTCAATGGAGCTGCGGTATTTTCATTTACCTTAAGAGTCGTTCCTAAACTCATCAAGGAAACCTTGGCCCTAGCCAATATTGAAGCCGATGATTTAGACATGGTTGTAATGCATCAGGCAAACCAGTTTATTCTTGAGCATCTTCGTAAGAAAGCCAAAGTGGCGGAAGAAAAATACTTGATTGATATGGCCGACTTTGGGAACACTTCCAGCGCCTCGGTGCCACTTGCGATCTGTCATAAGCTCACCAATTTCTTCACCAATGAGACGAAAAAAGTGATGCTTGGCGGATTCGGAGTCGGATGGTCTTGGGGCGCCATTATCACAGATATTGGTCCCATCGTAGCCCCAGAATTAATTGAAATATCTGATGATTTTGAACCATTAACTTTAGTGCAATCATAATGGATCTCACCAATAAACTTTATATAGTCACAGGCGCTGCTGCGGACTCAGATATTGGCCTCGCAATTTGTCAAAAGCTTGATAATTGTGGGGCAAAATTAATTCTTGTGGGACGTCGAGAACACGCACTGCAGGAGACATTGAGTCTGCTGAAGGGGAAAGAACACATAGTGTGCCCTTTTGACCTTAGTGAACTGCAAAATATTACGACTTGGGCAAAATCTATCGTCACGCAATATGGTGCGATAGATGGGCTAGTACATAGCGCGAGCTTTCAAGGGTACAGCCCACTAAGAGGTATTACTCCCAAGCAGATCCATCAATACCTAGATATAAACTTCTCTGCTGCTGTTATGCTTACCTCTGCCTTTTCCAAAGCCAGACACTTTAATCCAGGGGCAAGTTTTATCTTCATCGGCTCTGCGGCTGGACAGAGAGGGCTAAAAGCAAGAACGCTCTACGCCGCATCTAAGGCTGCACTCTCGTCTATGGTACAGTCGGCGGCCTTAGAGCTAGCCGCTAAACAGATTAGAGTAAATTGCGTCGCCCCGGCTCTGGTATCTGGTGCCAAGGCTGAACAACAATTTGCTACGCTCGGCGTGGAGCTAAGCCAACGATTAATCGAAGCCCATCCACTTGGACTAAGCACACCAGAAGATGTCGCAAACAGTGTTTACTTTTTATTAAGCGATCTAAGTCGCAATACTACTGGCATCACGCTCGCTGTAGATGGTGGATTCCTTGCCGGCTAAGCCTAAAGCCGCTTTTTACGGTAACAATTCCCACCGAATTGGCGCCGGACACATTATGCGCCTCTACGCCCTCGCTGAAGCTGCCGCAAATCAATTTGATATTTGGTTTGTCTATAAGACCTGCAGCGATGCGCTACTGAGTAAACTTAAACGGGCTAATTTTAATCTGCTCCAAATATCATCTAGCTTGACCGGTAGCGAATTAAAACAGCATAAATTCGACACAATAATAGTCGATGACTACGAGTTAACTGGCAACGAATGGCATCAACTTGTAAGTACTGGAAGCTACCTCGTTAAACTGGATGATGCCCTTGATGATGACCCAATACTAGCCGATTTAATTATCAACCCTGCACCTAACTGTACCCAAACGGATTATCAAAGCAGGGCACCGCATGCTAACTACTGCCTTGGGCCACATTTTACCTATTTAAGACGAGAGTTTACGACTTGCCATTTTACACCGTTAATGGCGCGCCCTAACCTTTTAATCTCGTTGGGTGGTACTGATACCAAATCATTAGCCCTACCGCTATCTAAAGCCCTACTAAAGACTTTAAACCAATGTCAGGTACAATTACTGTTGGGAAAACCTCATCAAGATCAAATTGCCCTAGAAGCTCTGACACGAGAACAGGTAAATTTTTCACTTATTTGCGACCCACAATCTGTTGCTGAAGTGATGACGCTATCAGGATTAGCCATATCGGCGGCAGGAGGAACCCTTGGAGAACTAGCCAGCCAAGGCGTACCAACTCTTGCCTTGGTAACCGTCGACAACCAGCTACCAGCCTTAACCTCGCCCTTGAATAATACCTGGTATCAGGCAATAGATTGCCGGCACTATGAACAATCTGAGCCGGAGAGTGAAAGTAACCTAGCGCTCATCAATGAAATAGCAACTCAGGCCTACGCACTTTGGCATAATAAATGCTGTCGACAACTAATGAGTGATAAGGCTCGTCAACTGATTGACGGCCAAGGCTGCCAAAGAGTAATAGATAGATTAGTTATTGGCCTAGAAGAGAAGTCGAAACACCAATGATTGCAAAACAATCCTTACATCCAGAACACTACTATGACGCGAAAACACTTGAGGTTGAACAGACCCAGGTATTCGAAAAGAGTTGGGTATTTGTCGGTTTTAAAGACCAGATCTCTCAAAATCATGATTTCATTACATTACAGGTAGGTAACACCCCTGTTGTGGTGCAGAACTTTAATGGCGAGCTCAGTGCACTACTCAACGTATGCAGCCATCGCAAGGCAAAACTTCAAACAGCACAACGTGGTAACAGACCACTGCTTTGCCCATACCATTGTTGGAGTTACAAGAGCGATGGCGCCCTTAGTGGGGTACCACAAAATCGTACCGACTTTGGCTTGGATGATTTAGCCAAAAAAAAACTCGCCCTAAAACAGTTTAATCTGGCTAGTTGCGGTAACATGTTGTTTGTTCGCGTTGCCAAAGAAGGTCCAAGATTAGATGAATTTTTAGGCCCTTATTTCAATATATTAGAAGAAATATCCAATGATTTCGTCGATCCAGTGCAACAAGGCAATTATCATTGGGAAACAAATTGGAAGCTAGCATGCGAGACGGTTCTCGAAGTCTATCATGTAGCCGGAACTCACCCCGAAACCTTTGCCAAATTTGCCAAACCTGAAGTTGAGGTTGCTCATTTTAATGGACATACGACAGGCAACACTCCATTGCAAGACGCACCAAAGAAATGGTGGGCCGGCGCCAGGAAGCATCTCAAACTCGAGCAAAGCACTTCCTATAGTGAATACAATCATTTTTTCATCTATCCCAATTTAGCTATTGGACTGACCAACGGTTCGCTCATGTCACTGCAAACTTATGAGCCCAAAGGAACCACTCAGTCTCAGCTGAATTTTCAATTACGTATGATGAGAAGAGTAGATGGAGGCGCTACCAGCGATGCGGTTAAGGCGGCGATCAAGGCAAACTTTACTGAATTCAATCATACCATCTTAGAAGAAGATAGATTGGTAGCAGAATCATGTCAGGCTAATATGCAGAGCATTGACTCTGCTGGGATACTGGGCAAATGCGAGGAGAGAATTCTGCATTTTCATGACGCCTGGCGTCACGATGTCCAGCCCCATTTACCATTGAGGGATTAAGATGTTTACGCCTAACATTTCTATAAATGGCCGGCAGATAGGTCCACAACATAAACCTTATGTGATAGCCGAACTGTCGGGGAATCACAAAGGTAGTCTGTCTAAAGCGCTTAGCATGATAGATGCTGCAGCAGCCACAGGGGTTGATGCCATCAAGATACAGACCTATAGCGCAGATACCATTACACTTGATCACGATAGCCCAGAATTCCTGCTACAGGGAGGCTTATGGGCGGGCAGAACCTTATATGACCTTTATCAAGAAGCACATACGCCATGGGAATGGCATGAGGCACTATTTGAACGAGCAAAACAAAATAACATAGCGCTGTTTTCATCTCCGTTCGATCTATCGGCAATTGAACTGCTTGAGTCTCTAAACTGCCCGGCCTATAAAATTGCTTCGTTTGAGATCAATGATATCGGCCTCATCACAGCCGCTGCGAAAACCGGTAAGCCACTCATCATCTCGACAGGTTTGGCGACACTCGCCGAAATTGAAGAAGCCGTTGAGGCAGTTGCCGATGCGGGCGGTAACCAACTGGCCCTGCTGCATTGTATTAGTGGTTATCCAACGCCTATTGAAGATTGCAATCTGCGCACGCTCACCGACCTATGTCAACGTTTCGATTTTCCTATCGGTCTAAGCGATCACACCTTAGAAACCACGGCAGCCATAACGGCGATTGCGCTAGGGGCTAGTATTATTGAAAAACACTTCACTCTCGATAGAAACGATGGCTCTGTTGATGCCGCCTTTTCTCTGGAACCCGATGCATTTGCGACATTGAAACAAGAGGTGGACAAAGCCCATCTCGCCCTAGGCCATGCCGGTTATGAGATTAAACCGAGTGAGGCGGGTGGTCGCGATTTTCGTCGTTCACTATACGTTAGCCAAGCTATCAAGAAGGGAGAGTCTTTCACTCGCGACAATGTACGTTCGGTAAGACCTGCACATGGATTGCACACTCGCTATCTGCCTCAAATACTGGGACAAAAGGCATCCCAAGATATTGCCTTTGGTGAACCAATGAGAGAGAGCTATCTCTCCAAGCCCTTGGTTAAACGAGAGGATTAAATGCGCGTAATCTGCATCACACAAGCGCGAATGGGATCAAGTCGGTTACCAGGTAAAGTACTGACTCCCATTGCCAATAAGCCTATGCTCGAATATCACATCGAGAGAGTTGCTCAATCACATCTCATTGATACCCATATTATCGCGACTACAATCGAAGATAATGACCAGGCTATCGCCGATTATTGCCATACCAAGCAACTGCAGTGTTTTAGAGGAGATGAGCAGGACGTTTTACAAAGGTTCTACGAGGCGGCACTTTCAGTGGGTGCAGAGCAAGAAGACATTATCATACGCCTTACAGGTGATTGTCCGTTGATCTGCCCAGAATTAATCGATCAAGCCATTCGTAAGCATCAAACGGGGGATCCCGCCCAATATACGCACATTAGCCTGGCCTTTTTTCCTAGGGGATTTGATGTAGAAGTATTTAGTATGCATAGCCTTACTCTGGCATTTCAACATGCTCACACTCAGGCACAACGAGAACATGTAACACTATTTCTCTATACCCAACCAGACGCCAAAATAGTACCAATTGAAACAGGAAAGGCCTCTTGGGGTGAGTTTAGGCTTTGCGTAGACGAAATAGACGACCTACGTCTGGTCGAACAAATTATCCAATTATTAGGCGAAAATTGGCTCACAGCAGATCATAAAACAATTTGCAAACTGCTGACAGACAATCCGGAGCTCGCCCAAATCAACAAACATGTCGCGCAGCGCATTGCACATTAAGATAAATCATTCCTGTGCGCTGCCGATAAAGTAAATAACAATAGTTTTAATATAAAGAACATAAATAACTCGAGGTAACATATTATGAACAAACAAGAATTTTTAAATGCCCTAGAAGAGATCCTTGAACTGGACGAGAATACGCTTAAGGGGGACGAGGTCTTGATGGACATTGAGCAATGGGACTCTTTGGCATTTCTAAGCATCATCGCCATGGCCGATGAGCACTTCGATATAGTGATTCAAGGTGACAAGTTAGAAGAGATCAACACAGTGGGCGATCTTGTCGGTTTAGTAGAAGAACATCTAGCCGCCTAAGGCGATTACACTACCGTGATGAATGTCAATCCAATGGATTTCAGTGGCAAGCGAGTGCTTGTCACTGGCGCCTCCGCAGGCATCGGAAAGGCTTGTGCCATATTGTTTTCCCAACTCGGTGCTCAGGTTATTCTCAATGGCCGTAACTCAAAAGCGCTCGAACAAACGCTCACCGAATTAAGCGGTAATGGCCACGTTTGTGCACCTTTCGACATGGCCGACACAGATAAGCTTACCGACTGGGTGAAAATGCTGGTGAAAGAACATGGTTATTTAGACGGTTTTGTACACTGTGCAGGTATACAAATCACCAAACCGATCCGACTTTTCGACCAAGCCTTCTTTGACGAAACCATGCATGTCAACCTGGCTAGCGCCATGGCTATTAGCAAAGGCTTCAGACTAAAACGTGATCGTTCAAAACAAGGTGCGATAGTATTTGTCTCCTCCATCGCCGGATTAATAGGCCAAACAGGAAACACGCTTTACGGTGCAAGCAAGGCAGGCCTGATGTCTCTAACCAGAGGTCTCGCCATGGAATTGCTTAGGGATAACATCAGGGTAAACTGTGTCGCACCAGCATTGGTCGCAACAGAAATGGCGACTCGTACACAAGAGAGTATGACAGAAGCACAGTTTCAACATATGTTAGATCAGCATCCAATGGGCTTAGGGCAACCCGAAGATGTCGCTAATGCGGTTGCCTTTCTCCTGAGTGACGCCGCTAAATGGATCAATGCAGTGACCTTGCCCGTTGAAGGTGGATATTTAGCAAATTAAGAAGAAGATATGGCATTAAACTTTAAGCGTGTAGATGTAAACGATGCCGAGCTGTTGCTTAAGTGGCGTACGACTCCGGAAATCACTAAACACATGTTTACCGATCTCGAAAATCCGTCGGTAGACAAGCAGCGGGCTTGGATAGAATCTTTAGCGAAGCGAGATGATTACCGAGCCTACATGATACAAGATGATGGTGTCTCTATTGGCTTCTTATGTTTCTCAGATATAGACAGATTTCACCAACGTTGCAGCACAGGTTCCTATATTTATGAGCGTCAGGCTCGACTTAAATATGGCGTCACCATGCACACTTATATCTGCAACTACGTGTTTCACCAACTTAAGCTAAACAAAATAGTTAACTATGTACTCGACGCCAATGAAAAAGTGGTCAAGCTACAAACGTTACACAAGACCAGGCTTGTCGGTCACCTTAAACAACATATCTACAAAAATGGTGAGTTTTTAGACGTCCATATCTTTGAACAATTGAGGCAAGATTGGCTCAGTCAGAAACAACATTTTAGCTTGGAAAAAATTTCAGCAGCCTTTAACGATTGGAATAATGCATGAGTAAAATTGCAGATATCATAATGAAAGAAACCAGACTGATCATTGAGAATAAGGGAGAAATCTGTCCTGACTTCGATCAACAAGCTGAATTTCTGTCCGACCTTCCTATGGACTCATTGGATCTGGCGACCCTAATTGTCAGCCTGGAGCTTAACACTGGGCTCGATCCATTTAGGGACGGTTTCAAGCAGTTCCATAGCATCGCCGAACTGATCACTCTATACGAAAATACGGCCGCTTAATGTTCACAATCCCCCGAGGTTTCACTCTAGTTGAGCAAGGAAGTCAATTCGGTAGCGACTCATTTCAGCCTCAGCACTACCTACAAGGACGAAAATTCATCGAAATTACGGCCGGTTCGACGACTAACGGTAAGCCGTTAGTCAAAGAGATGATACAAGCTATCATCGACGGCCAGACCGCTAACATTCCTGTCATCTTTAATCGCACTCAACAGGAGATCAATCTCGATGAACTGCCAGAACATTTTGCCGTTGGCTTACTAACCTCTGGGACAACGGGAAAGCCCAAATTAGTTTTTCATCGACTCGAAAAGCTTCTACCCAAGAATCTAAAAAGCCAAACAAGAGAGAACACTCGCTGGCTACTTTGTTATCATCCAATGAGCTTTGCCGGACTTCAGGTCATCTTACAAGCAATTGTAAGCCAAGATCTTTTAGTCGCATCAGTTGATACCAATCTACAAGCCAAGGCTCAACTGGCGATTAGTCAGGATATTAATGCAATAAGTGCGACCCCCTCCATGATGCGGGCCATGTTGCTTTGTTGGCATCTAACAAGGCCGCCACTAACCATCATCAGTCTTGGGGGAGAAATTGCCGATCAGCGTACTTTAGATAGCATTAGACAAAGTTTCCCTGAGGCCCAGCTAAGGCATATCTATGCTACGACAGAGGCTGGCGTGATCTTTTCAATAAAAGACGGCATAGAAGGATTCCCACTTAGCTGGTTACAGCAAACATTTAATGGCTGGCAAATTTCGGCTAACAACACACTGCACCTCGACAATGGCTTAGTCGAAATAGATACCGGCGATTGCATTAGATTAACCCAAGACAGAGTGATATTTGTCGGTAGAGAAGACAATCTAGTCAATGTCGGCGGTGTTAAAGTTAACCTTGAAACACTCGAGCAAGAGATCCTTGCTATTGAGGAAATTTTCGATGCCCGAGTATTTGCTAAGTCAAACCCAATCACGGGGGCACTAATCTGCCTGGAATGTTGTGCAACAGATGAAACCAAGGCCAGAGAAGCACTTAAAACCTGGTCACTTGGACGCGATCCTGCTGCAACGCCACGCATCATTCGCTTTAGCGAGCAGATCACTCTGTCAACCAGTGGTAAAAAAGTGAGAACAAATTAATGAAACATATCATTGTGACGGGTGGCAGCAGAGGCCTAGGTTTGGCCATAGTGACTCACCTTTTAGCGCAAGGCTATAAAGTCTCAACCTGTAGCCGAGCAACAACGTCAACCATAGAGGCACTGGAACAGAGTAATCCAAACTTTAAATGGTTTCCCTGTGAAATTGGAAACGCAGAGCAAACATCGCAATTTGTTAAAGAGGCCTGCATCTGGGCTAATGAATCGCCTCTTTGGGGGCTGATCAACAATGCGGGGATCGCCAAAGAAGGTGTACTAGCGACGTTTCCCAACATTGAGTCTGACGCACTGATACAAGTAAACCTAAACGGGGCGCTCTATACAGCCCGGGAAGTGCTACGTGTATTCTTACGCCAGAATAGTGCCGGTAGAATCATCAATATTAGCTCGATAATTGGCAGTCGAGGCTACACGGGGCTCGCCGCCTACTCTGCCTCAAAGGCAGGTTTAGACGGCCTAACTAGAGCACTGGCAAGAGAGAACGGACGTCGAAACATTACTGTCAACTCCATAGCACCTGGCTACCTGGATACTGAGATGTCATCAACGCTCTCAGATAAGAAACGAGACCAGATTATACGCCGCACTCCAATGCATAGGTTAGGTAAGGTCGACGATATCACTCCAGCGATCAGCTTTTTGTTATCCGATGGGGCCGCCTTTATTACCGGGCAAACACTCACCATTGATGGCGGAATCACTAACTAGGAACTGGGTTATGAAACAGGCGCATTGCCAACTTTGTAAACAACAGAATTGGCTGATATTTTCTGCGATCTCCTTTGGCATATGGGATAAGGACAGCAAACAGCTTTCACGGCAAAACTCCAATTATCCCTTGGGGAAATGCCAATCCTGTGGACACGTGCAAGTGAGCCTGATTTACACCAAGGAATTATTTGAGAAACTCTACTTTCATTCATCCCAAGAAGCCGTAATGTGGCACGAATCATTGGTAGGCAGTGAACGTCCCTACGAGGAGATGATTGACTTTGCCTTCAATGGCAAATACCCAACGAGCATAGTGGACTTTGGATGTGGTGAGGGAAAACTGTTAGCAGCAGCAAAAGATATAGCTAAGCAGAGCAAACTAATCGGTATCGATTTTAACGACAGATTCTCTCAGCAAGATATTACCTATATGGCTTTCGATCTCAATGATCTTAGTCAGCTATCCAATCACCTTTGGCCTGACGGCATTGATCTTGCCATGGCATCACATGTACTCGAACATGTTATTGACCCTGTCAGCTTTTTAGCAGAACTGAAAGCCAGGCTCAGTCCTCACGGAAAGATTTTCATAGAAGTGCCAGACTTCACCCTTCGTCACGATGAAAAGTCTATTGGCATGAGTAATTTAGTTAATCTTCAACACATTCATTACTACACGCAAGATTCTCTGGCTTTTGCCGCTAAGCAGGCTGGATTGACCATTGTAAAGCAAGCTCAAATTACGACTGGCTATATCCCCAGGTTACAAATGCTACTTGAACCTCATAACGCGTCATTGGAGGAACAGGTTCCTTCTTTATTTAATGCCGCCGATGTCATCCTTCACTATCAATCATGCTGCCGTGATCTCAGAAATCGATTGGTAGGAAAGGTTAACGCAGCGCTCAATGAACAAAGTAAGGTAGGTCTCTGGGGGATTGGAGCTGACTTTTATAATATGCTAAACGAACACCCAGAGCTTACCGAACTCATAACGAAAGGAGAGGTTGTATTATTTGATTACTCTCTCAAAGGTAAAGCATTACAACGCCAGCACATTCTAGGCAGCGACGAAATTCCCCAATTTAACCATCCTGTATTTATGACGCCTCAACTCGCTGAAACTAGAGTAAAAATGCACGTCATCAGCCGAGACTGGCCTAATGTAATTGACCCTTTTATCGACGGGAATGCCTAGATGACAATCAATCAAGAACACCTGACTGACTGTAAACTGTGCAAAGCGCATTCGTGGGAGCTAGTAGCGACCTTAATTTCCGGCATTTGGGATAAACGCCATGATGAGCTAAACAGGGAAGAGTTACGTTTCCCTATTGGCCAATGTACCAAGTGCCATCATGTTCAGGTTGCAATCCCCTACACTCAGAGTATCTTCGATTCCCTCTATTTTTCTAACCAAGCCGAACCCGACATGTGGTGCGAAACGCCAAATGGTCAAAAATCTCCCTATGAAGAGATGCTCGAATTTATTGCTCCTTATATTCAAGATGGCGCGCATATCGTAGATTTTGGTGCGGGTGCAGGAACCACATTAAAGCATATTGAAAATACCCATAAAGAAAGGCAACTCACCCTAGCCAGTGTAGATTTTCACAATCATATTCAATCAGAAACCATCGAATACCTGAGTGCAGATCTTAATAAACTTGATGCACTGCAAGCTGAATTTGTCACCCAGCCAATCTCTTTGGCGATTAGCACTCATGTGTTGGAACACCTAATTGATCCCATTCACTTTCTGACGCAGATAAGATCAATGTTAAGCGATGACGGGCATATTTTTATCGAAGTGCCTGATTGCAGCCCAGATGCCTTCATTGAACATCTGGCCTTTACCAATCTAGTTCATGGGCAACATATTCACTATTACAGCAAAGACTCATTAGCCCAAATAGCCCGCTTGGCAGGCCTAAAGATTGACGCTTTACAGCAACTGACAACTGGTGATATTCCACGGCTATTAATACTGCTGAGTAAGACGACGCAAGAAAGTTCTACCACAGTCCTTCCCGTGACCTCGGGGGCCGATGTCGCTGTGGTCAAGCGTTTTAACGATTATCATGCCTTTCAGGATTCGTTGTTTAAGCAGATACAGCAAGCATTGATGTTAAATGACACTATTGGCATATGGGGCATAGGAGGTGATTTTTACCAATTAACCCAGAGCTATCCCGAGCTTATCGACTTGATACAAGCTAATAGCATCATTCTTTATGACTATGAGCTGGCTGGACATACCTATGTTGGTTCATCTATTCGATGCAGTTCGGCAATCGCCTCAACAAGGTATCCGGTTTTCATGTTGCCTTTATATGCACCAACCAGAGAAAAAATGCATCAGGTTTCTCAAAGTTGGTCGGCACAAGTTATCGATCCCTTTTAACCTTATCGAGCACAGCGGCCAAAGTTTCAATAACATAGTCCTGCTCTGAGTCGGTTAATGTCGGATACAAAGGTAAAGTTAAACAGCTAGCATAATAAGATTCGGCCTCGGGACAGTGGCCTTGGTTGAAACCTAAGCCCGTATAATAAGGCTGTAGATATACAGGGATATAATGCACATGCACGCCAATCCCGGCGGCTCTCATGGCATTAAATACTAACTTTCGATCAAGCTCTTTTGGCAAGCGAATGATGAAGAGGTGATAAGCACTCAAACACTGCTCACTCGGCCGAATAAACTCAATATCTAATGCAGACAGGAAGAGATGATATCGCTGCACTAGCTCATTACGTCGTTTGACAAATTCCTGCAATCGCTGGATCTGGCTATTGCCTAATCCTGCTTGTAAATCTGTCATACGATAATTAAAACCCAGTGTATCCTGTTCATAGTACCAGTCTCCCTCTTCAGGCCTAGTCAACTCTTGAGGTAATTTAGAGATTCCATGACTGCGAAGACTAGCCATAGTTTTTGCCAATGCAGGGTCATTTGTAGTCGCCACTCCGCCTTCGCCAGTAGTGATAATTTTCACAGGATGAAAACTGAAAACACATATATCACTATATTCACAGCAACCTATAGGACGTCCTTGGTAACGACCTCCAATAGCGTGAGCTGCATCTTCTATGATCTTAATGCCATATGGCCTTACCAGCTCAGATAGGGCCTGCATATCGCAGCTATGGCCAGCCATATGTACGGGGATTATCACCTTAGGCAATCGACCAGCCTTTTCTGCAGCAACCAACTTCATCGCTAATGCATCAATACTCAAATTGGCGGTATGGGCATCCACATCAATAAAGTCAACATCTGCTCCGCAGTAACGAGCACAGTTTGCCGAAGCGACGAAGGTAATGGGGCTTGTCCAGACAAGATCTCCCTCTTTGACGCCTAAAGCCAAACATGCAAGATGCAACATAGAGGTTGCGCTGTTTCCTGCTACCGCAAAGGACGCATCAGTCGCCTTACAGATATTACTTTCAAATAATGGAACCTGGGGACCCTGAGTTAAAAAGTCGCTGAGCAGCACCTGCTTCAAGGTTTCGAGATCCGATGACGAAATATCTTGGCGACCATAAGGAATCATTAGGCCTTATCTCCGTCTAATAGCTTAATCTCATCTACGGTAAGAAAATGTGGATTATTACCCGAATGATATTCAAAACCTTGCTCAACCAAACTCCCTTTCTCACCCAATTGGTTTAACGAATAATCATGCTCCCGACCGAAAAAGGAGATACTCGGCGTGATCACAAAATGATCGTCAAACTCAATGGTGTGGTGGGAATCATCTGCAGGGCACATGATTTCATGCATTTTTTCGCCGGGCCTGATGCCAACAATATCGTGGCTCAACCCTGGGCCATATGCCTGAGCGAGATCCGTTATTCGAACCGATGGAATTTTGGGGACAAATATCTCCCCCCCCTGCATACGTGAAAAGTTCTTCAGAACAAAATCTACACCATCTTGTAAGGTGATCCAGAAACGTGTCATGTCAGGGTGAGTAATGGGTAAAGACTGAGCCCCTTCCTTAATTAACTTCTGAAAAAAAGGAACCACAGATCCCCGCGAGCCGACTACATTGCCATATCTCACCGCAGAAAAGCGTGTCTCGCCATCGCCAACAATGTTGTTCCCGGCCACAAACAGTTTGTCTGACGCTAATTTGGTTGCACCATAGAGGTTAATGGGATTTGCTGCCTTATCGGTCGATAAGGCGATCACTTTCTTTACCTTGTTAGCGATTGCAGCCTTAATCACATTTTCAGCACCATGAATGTTGGTTTTGATACACTCCATGGGGTTATATTCTGCGGCAGGCACTTGCTTGATGGCCGCGGCATGAATCACGTAATCCACATCCTTAAAGGCTTGCATCATACGGTCACCATCACGGACATCCCCCAAAAAATATCGCATACAAGGCGCATTATAAATTTGCTGCATCTCATACTGCTTGAGTTCATCTCGCGATAAGATGATCAATCGCTTTGGACTGTATCTCTCTAAAATCGTCTTAGTATATTTCTGGCCAAAGGAGCCCGTACCGCCAGTTATCAGGATCGATTTATTGTTAAACATGTACTCTCCAAAGTTGCCTCTTTTCGGCTTACATCATACGCCGTATTAAACTTCGCACAGCCAAGAGGCCAAGTCATCTTATTCTTAGCAAGCTATACAGCAATTATTACACCACTTATTAAGATGCGGACTGAATAATCACCAAGAGGCTCACAAATGTGCAGTTTTTCGCTTGCAACATTTCATCTAACCTTTTGTAATCTTAGTAACTTCATGTCAATTGTCTAACCTTATTTCATTTGTTTGCCATCTAAGTCTGCTATTTGAACAAATTTTCACAAAATTGTCCTAAGGATCTAATTTGTAAACCTAATGGCACAATTATCGCATTTTATCGAATAAGCAGAATTTGCGACTAAATTTGGTGAAAACATCGACTTTAGCTGACAATAATTTGACGAACACCTTGCTTTGAAGGCAAAGAGGCCAGAATGCAGAACACCCAATCAGAAATATCCAAAACGTTTGCAATCAGTCAGTTCAATGAGTACTACTTACCCAGTGTAAATAGACATACCTTTGAAAAGCTGGACTCCGCTTCTCTTTACAACAAGAAATATCAGGACGCTTTAAAGCAAGAAGATACACTGCACATCATCATAGGCATGGATTCTGGCCTACTGGCAAACTATCTCATGTCGCAACCACAGGCAAAAGGCAGCAAATATCTGTTCGTCGAGCTGGCTGACGTACTTTCTCTGCTAACCATAGAGATTCCTGAACACCTCAAAGATGACATGCAAATCGTTTCAGCGAATGATTTTCAAGAGGCAATAACGGCCCATGACAACAATCTCTACATAGTTAAGAAACAATTCAAAATTCACCGTTCCATTGCCGTAGAAGGCAACTATCTCGATGCATATTGCGCATTGAATGAACTAGTAGAAACGAGTGTCGATCACGAGTATTTTGAGCAAAGCATTGGTTTCACACAAAAAATATTCATCAAGGCGCAATTTAAAAACCTCGGTGAAAATCAAAAGCCTGTATCAATACTCAAACAAGCCTTTCGCGATAAAACCTGTATAGTGTTAGGGGGAGGTCCATCCCTAGATGAACATTTAGAATGGATTAAGCAAAACAACGACGACTTAGTCATCATCGCCGCATCGCGAGTCGTAGGCAAACTAGTCAAACAAGAGATCTCTGTCGACATAGTTGTCTCCGTCGATCCGCAAACCCACAGCTTTGATGTCAATAAAGAGTTTATGCAGTTGGAGCATAAGAGTTTATTGATCAACTCTTACCATGTGGTGCCACAAATTTTAGGTCAATGGCAAGGTAGCTCTCTATATACGGGCAATCACCTTCCATGGCTGCACGAGAGAGATAACCACAACATAAGATCCATTGGGCCAACAGTTACCAACAGCGCCATAGAGATCGCCACGGAAATGGGCTTTAGCCAGGTACTGCTTTGCGGTGTAGATTTCTGTCATTCCCAAACAGGTGTCACCCATGCTCAAGGGACATATGGCGCCAGTCTGGGGCCTAACATAGGAGTCATGTTCGAATGGGTTGAAACAAATGCCGGCGACATGGCTGAAACACCAATTCAATTGCTACACGCCATTACCTCCCTTGAAGAGGCAATTAGAAATACCCCAGATACCGAATACATCAACTTATCTCTTGATGCGGCGAAAGTTAAAGGGGTCAACTATCTCGCTACCGACCAAATCGAGATCCAGCCACTAACCACAAGCCAACGCGCTCTACTTTTACCGCAAAAGCACTGCACTACAACAAGCGAAAAGCAGCGCTATCTAGCAGACACCTTAACGGAAATTGAATCTCACCTAGAGAAACTCACATTGCTTAATGCTGAATTAAAACAGGCTCATAGCATCATAGGCAAACTGGAGATTGCCAAGACGCCTGAGCGTATAGCAATTCAAGCGGAGAAACTCGAAAAACTCGAACAGAGAATCAATGAAAAATACCCAGATCTAGCCAACCTCATCAAATTCTATGGCTACTATGAATTTTCACATTTCTTCTCAACCAAAAAAGATCAAGACTGGTCCCAGGAAGATGTCAACAAACATACCCGAATCTACTACTCGGCATTTGAGAGCATTGCCCAAGAGATAGCGCGGCTAATTGATGATGCCATCATACGCCTCCACTCAAGACTCGAAGAGGAAAAACCAGACTGCGACATAAGTGCCTTATGTCAGCAATGGCACAATGATATGCAGTGGGGACGAGCTATTATCTGGCAACGGCAACACCCCCAAGCTTATGAGGCCTTGTCGGCTGACCAAAAATCGCTTCTTAAGAAGAGTGAAGAGATCTATCTTGAACAGTTTGTCGTTAAAGAGTTCATCGATGATACAGATGACGCCCCCGTCCCCTTTATCGAAAACGCCTTTAAAAAATTACAGATATTGCTGCACAACAAGCATCTGCTGGGTATCTCCAAAATTGCACAATACACGGCGCCTTTTATTCAAACGGATCCCGAGGTCAATCGCCTGCATTTTCTCGCTTTAAGCTATCAATACATGCTGGAAAACCAACCCGAGTTGGCACTAGAAACGCTACAGAAGATCCCTGAGAATGATTTTCAAGAGGCCGAGCATAAACTCGCCATCCAGCTTTCTCTGCAGCTCAATAACCTCCCGCTGGCACTCGAGCATTATGCCAAGATAGTTGAGTACAGTGACGAATATCTGCCCCAGTATGCCCATGCGCTGAACTTGAGTGGCGATCCTCAGGCGGCGTTGGGTGTCTACCTCGATTACTTAGATAAATATCCCCAGGACATTCCTGTGATGCTAAAATTGGGGATCTTTCTCGCCCAGGCAGGTGAGATTGACGGCGCCATCTCCTGTTTCGAAAACGTCCTCATGCTGGATGAGCATAATCAGGCGGCGCTCAACTACCTCGGGCAGCTTACGCCCTAAGCTTTTTCGGTGCCGAGGGCAGAATTATCCCGCGGCGCCGTTTCCCTTGTGCTGTGGCACGCCGTATAATGTCTGGCGTTAATAACTTACAGCCGATAGCGAGGCCCTGTGGCGCACACCTATATCCCACTCGAACAATACAAACGCAAATGGATCTTTAACCATAAAGATCTCCCCGTCACAGATGAAGACAAGGCCTGCATCAAGCCGCTGGACCAGAAGTCATCCATGACGGTGTGGAACCAGTGGGTGAGTAACAAGAGCAGCCGCAGCGAGCAGTTTGCCAAGGGCGACTGGGCCGCTAAGGGCGATGCCTGGCAGGAAACCGATCATTGGCAGAGCGCCTGGGACAGCGACTCCCCCGCCCTGCCCGAGCTGTTTCAGAACCACTTCGATTGGCAAGACGAGACGCAAGTCTACTTCTGCTACGACAAGTATCAGATCATCGAGACCCGCTGGGACGTCTTCGTGCGCAACTGGAAGTGTTTTCTCTTCTTCGATGACGGCCCACTGCTGATCGCCCCCAAGAAGAAACAGGCCGCCTTCTTCCATCAGAGTGGTCAATATCAGCTGGGTAAACGCGGCTAACTGCCACTTACACATTAATTAATAAGAGGTTATATGAAGTCCCTCCTACGCCAACTGCTCCTTATCAGCGCCGTGACCAGTACCATACTCAGCACTCCTCTGGCCGCTAAGACATTGGCAGATGTGCCCCTTGCCGATGAGATAATCCTAAGCGAACAAGCCTTGCAGCTTAACGGCGCCGGCATTCGCAGCAAATTCTTTATGGATCTCTATGTGGGCAGCCTATACACCCAGAGCCCGAGCCAAACGCTGGAGAGCGTACTCAACGCCCCTAGGGTCGCGATTCGCTTGAATATCGTCTCAGGCATGATCACCTCAGAGAAGATGCAAGATGCGATCATCGACGGCTTCGACGATGCCACAGACGGCGAACCTCAGGCGATTCAGCCCCAGATAGATGCCTTCATGGCCCTCTTCTCGGCGCCGATTGCCGAGGGAGATCAATTTACCTTAGAGGCAGTAAAAGATCTTGGCGTCACCGCCTATAAGAATGGCGAAAAACAGGCAACGGTCGAAGGTGAGGCCTTTCGTAAGGCGCTGCTGAAGATCTGGCTGGGCGATAAGCCGGCGCAAAAGAGCCTCAAAAAAGCCATGTTAGGTGATTAAGCAAGAGTTAAAGCTAGTCGATAGCTAACTGAAAGCTCAATGACAGCTAACTGAAAAATCATAAAAAATGGCCTGACGGTATGTTCAGGCCATTTTTGTGTTCATCACATTCTCTTATTCATCGCATTTTCTGATTCTTAAGCGGCACCCTAGAATCGATATTGGGCGGAAAACGCCAGTGCCAGCTGATTCTCTAGCGACTCCTGGGTTTTCGGCGAGGAGAGCTCTATCTCACCACTGAAGAAATAGCCCAGATAGGCATCAAATTTGAGAGGCTCGCTCGCCTGCCAGCCCGCCCTGACAAAGCCAACCCACTCGTCTATCTCCAGGGTCACATCTTCATCTTTCACCAAGAATCTCTGGGTGCGCTTCGAGCTGCCGATGCCAACATCCAGCGAGTCATACCACTGATAGCTCAGCTCCAGGCCGGCGGGGCCGCTAAAGCCTGCCGAGAAGGGATTGGCAAGCTTAAGCTTGTCGGTTATCTGCCAGTTCACCGCCAGATAAGGCAAGGTTCTCACCTCTGAGATATCGTTCAGGTAGGCAACACCTAGGCCCAACATGTTGCCGCCATTGAAGCGATACATGCCTGAGGCGACCACCCCATAACTTTGGGCATTGGACGATGAGGTGCCCTCGCTATAGGCGTACTGCAGCTTAGGCGCCAGCATGAACAGCCAACGATTGTTGGGACGAAAGCTACCCCCCAGGCCAACCCCATACCTGTCCACATTGGACCAGAGCGCCAGATTACCACCCAGCAGTGAGGCGCCGCGGCCGCTCCAGTCATAATCCAGCCTGTCGTAACTAATATTGGCACTGAGCGACCATTGCCTGTTTAGGGCAAAGCTGGTCTTGGCACCGAACAGCCAGGTGTCGCGCTGCAATGCCAGGCCGCTGTCACCCACATCGGCCTCACCGACGCCGATGCGCGATACCGACAGGGTCAGGGGCGACGCCTGTCGCGCTCCCCCTTGGGCCGCCTGGGCGGAAACGACCGTCAGACAGGTTAACCCTAAAACCAGGGCGTTGATCTTATTGCGAGATAATAGGCTTGGCTTCATACCCTCTCCCTAGGGCTACTCAGTTGGGCTTAAGGTTTGGCCGGCTGCCCGGTAGCAACTTAGGCACCCGACTAAATTAGGCACCTGACTAAATTAGGCACCCGACCAAATTCCAATCTTAAAATTAGTACACTCAAGCTTAGTACGACCAGACTGGCGAAAAGATCACTTTCCCTTCAAAAACGGCTAGCTTTGTTACTAAAAGCGCGGCCAAAACTCTGATTAAAGCCGCGCTCTGAACTAAAATTGCCAGCGCCTAAACCCGATGGGCACGCAGGAACATGCTCACCGTCTCTTTAATGTAGGCCGGGCGCTTAGCAACCAGATCCTCGATCGGTAAGCCTAGCTCTAGCTTGAGGCGCATCTCGCCAAACAGCATCATACACAGACGCACCGAGGCATGGCGCAGATTGCCAAAATGATACTCGCCGAGTTTCTCCACCTGCTCGAAATAATTCTCCAGCAGATTGAGCAGAAACTCCGGGCCGGCATTAAAAAACAGCGCCGAAATTTCCGGGTGGGTATCGGCCTGGGCCACACAGGTCTTAAACACCTCTATCGCCTCGGGCGATACTATCATCTCGCCAAAATAGTTACCGAAATGCAGCAGCGCCTGCTCAGGATCCTGTGGGCTGGTAAACAGCTCAGCCGTCACCTGATGCACGACACACTTAGATTCGATTGATGCAACGAACAGATCATCCTTGCTGCCAAAATGCGAATAGACGGTCTGTTTAGAGACACCCGCCAACTTCGCGACCTCATCCATGCTGGTATTGGGAAATCCTTGCCCACAGAAGAGCTCAATCGCGGCGTGTAATATCTGCGCCTTCTTCTGTTCACTGCGGCTAAGGGGTGTTTGTACCATTGAAACGTCCTATAAGGTCTTCATTTTTATCACGACATATTTATACACAAACTAGACTAGACAGTCCAGTTTTTGCAAATTAGACTAACAAGTCTAGTTTAACGATTTATTCACCAACTGTTAACCACGGAAGTGTATCAGTATGACGATCTTTACCGCCAAGTCCCTCGCCAGAGTGTTGTTATGGAGCAGCCTTAGCCTCGCGGCCAGTGGCTGCCAACAGGATGAGTCCACCAGCAGCGCCCTCGACAGCGAACATTTCCCCAAGGTCTCCAGTCAGCGCCTGATCCGCTCGATCAGCTATGACACAGAGCAGGTATTTACCGGCAACATACGCGCCGGCAATACCACGGCCATCGGCTTCGAGCTGGCGGGTAAGATAAAACACCTGGCGGTCGACAGTGGTAATCACGTCAAACAGGGTGACCTACTGGCCCAGCTGGACACCTCCTTGCTTGAAGCCGAGAAGCGCGAGCTGCAGGCAAGCCTTGCGCAAAACCGCGCCGACCGAGAGCTGGCCCAGAGCACCCTCAAGCGCAGCCAGGCACTGAAACAACAGGGCTACGCCTCGGCCCAGCAACTGGACGAACTCAAGGGACAACTCAGTAGCCTGCAGGCGGCCGAGCAGCGTCTGCGCGCAGCGATTGAGGCCAACACGCTGCGGATCGCCAAGTCCACCCTGGTCGCGCCATTTGATGGTATTATCGCCAAACGTAACAACAACTTAGGCGAAGTGGTCGCCCTGGGCGCGCCGCTCTTCACCCTGATCCAACACAACAATCCCCAGGCCATCGTCGGCGTGCCCGTAGGGCTCGCGCAGAGTTTGCAAGACAGCCAGCAGCTGACCCTGACGGTGAAAGAGACTCCCTATCTCGCCACTGTGGCCGGCATAGGCGCCGAGGTCAATCCTGTGACACGTACCGTACCGGTGCGCCTGACCCTGCCTACCGATGCCAAGGTGATCAACGGCGAGCTGGCCTACCTGCATTACAACAAGACAGTCGACACCGCCGGTTTCTGGGTGCCCATCTCCTCGCTCACCGACGGCCTTCGCGGCCTGTGGAACCTATATGTGCTGGTCGAACAGCAACCGGATCAATACCTTATCGAGCGGCGCGACATAGAGATCCTCTACACCCGTGGCGATCAGGCCTTCATCCAGGGGGCAATAAGCGAAGATGAGCGCTTCGTCACCCAGGGCCTACACAAGGTGGTGGTGGGCGAGCGCGTTATGCTCAACACCCAAGTGGCGACGAGGTAAGTCATGATAAAAGCCTTAGTCGAAAATGGTCGTCTGGCCAGCCTGGTGATCGCCCTGCTGATCGTCGCCGGCCTTGGCGCCATCACCAGCCTGCCCCGCATGGAAGATCCCAGCATCACCAACCGCTTCGCCTCTGTGGTCACCCATTATCCGGGCGCCTCGGCAGAGCGGGTCGAAGCCCTGGTCACCGAGGTACTGGAGAACCAACTCAGACGCCTGGAAGAGCTAAAACTGGTGCAGTCCACCTCACGCCCGGGGATCTCCGTCATCCAGCTAGAGCTGAAAGACAGGATCACAGAGACAGACCCCGTCTGGTCAAGGGCCAGGGACCTCATCAACGATGCCAAGAACCTGCTGCCCCCCGCGGCGCAAAACGCCCTGCTGGATGATCAGCTGGGCTATGCCAACACCGCCATCCTCGGCCTGGTTTGGCAAGGCGCGGGCGAGCCACGCCAGGATATCCTCAACCGCTACGCCAAGGAGCTACAGAGCCAGCTCAGGCTGATCCCGGGCACAGACTTCGTGAAACTCTATGGCGCCCCCACCGAAGAGATCTTGGTGCAGATCGACGCCCAGAACGTCAACCGCATCGGACTCAGCGCCGCCGCCATCGCCCAGATCCTGGCTAACGCCGATACTAAGGTGTCCGCCGGTGAGATCACCAACGACGCCTTTCGTGCCCTGGTCGAGGTCTCAGGCGAGCTGGATTCTGTCACCCGCATCAGACAGGTGCCACTCAAGGTAGATGAAAACGGTCAGATCATACGCCTGGGCGAGGTCGCCAGCGTGCAGCGCCAGCCCAAGACACCCGCCGCCAGCATCGCGCTCATAGAGCAGGCCCAGGGGATCATGGTATCGGCGCGCATGCTCAACAACACCCGGGTCGACCTCTGGCTGCAACAGGTGCATCGCGTAGTCGAGAAGGTGCAAAGGGATCTCTCCTCCAACGTGGAGATCCAGTGGTTGTTCGATCAAGAAGGCTATACCACCACCCGCCTGAGTGACCTGATCGCCAGCCTGCTGCTGGGTTTCATCATCATTCTGGTGGTGCTCATGCTGACCCTGGGGCTACGCAACGCGGTGATCGTCTCCCTGTCGCTGCCGCTGACCGCCCTCTTTACCCTGGCCTGCATGAAGTATGTCGGCCTGCCGATTCATCAGATGTCTGTGACCGGCCTGGTGGTGGCATTGGGGATCATGGTGGATAATGCCATCGTCATCGTCGATGCCATCGCCCAGCGTCGCCGCCAGGGACTGGATCGCCTCAGCGCCGTCGGCGAGACCCTCAAACATCTCTGGCTGCCACTGGCGGGTTCTACCATCACCACCATGCTGGCCTTCACCCCGATCATCCTCATGCCGGGGGCCGCGGGAGAATTTGTCGGCGGCATCGCTATCTCGGTGATCTTCGCCCTGCTGGGTTCCTACCTCATCTCTCATACACTGATCGCCGGCTTCGCCGGCCGCTTCGGCGCCGAGGGCGACGCCACTCACTGGTATCAGCGCGGGGTCAACTTCCCCATTATCGCCCGCGCCTTTAGCAGTACTTTGCATATCGCCCTCAAGCGCCCCCTGTTGGCCGGCGTGGTGATAGGCATATTGCCCATAACTGGCTTTATCGCCTCGGGGCAGATGACGGAGCAATTCTTCCCGCCGTCAGACAGAGACATGTTCCAGATAGAGGTGCACCTGGCGCCTCAGTCCAGTATCGAAAACACCCGCGCCCTGGTGGAGCGTATCGATGCCAAGCTCAGGGCCACCGGCGAGATGCAGAGACTCGACTGGGTGATTGGCGGCAATGCGCCCTCGTTTTACTACAACCTGCTGCAGCGTCAGCAGGGGGCGGCTAACTACGCCCAGGCGATGATCAAGGTTGCCGACTTCGAACGCGCCAACCAGCTGATCCCAAGATTGCAGACACAGCTCGATACCGAGTTCCCCGAGGCGCAGATCCTGGTGCGTAAGCTGGAGCAGGGCCCGCCCTTTAACGCCCCCGTTGAGCTGCGCATCTACGGCCACAACTTAGATACTTTAAGAGAGATAGGCGATGAGGTGCGGCGAATATTGATCACCACAGATCACGTGCTGCACACCCGCGCCACCCTGAGCGCCGGCGCGCCTAAGGTGTGGTTTCAGGTAAACGAAGATGCCAGCAAGATGAGCGGCCTGAGCCTGACGGATATCGCCAACCAGATCCAGATGGCCACTACCGGCATCAACGGCGGCAGCATACTGGAGCAGACGGAGTCGCTGCCGATCCGGGTACGCACCCAAGATCTGATGCGCGAACAGCAGACCGAGCTGTCACAGATCAACCTGCTGTCGAGCAACGGCGTCGGCATCCCGCTCTCGGCACTGGCCAGCAGCCGTATCGACGTCAGCCTGGGCGCCATCCCCAGACGTGACGGCCAGCGGGTCAACACTATAGAGGCCTACCTGGAGAGCGATGTGCTGCCCCAACAGGTGCTCAATCAGGCCAAGACGAGCATCGACGCCCTCACCCTACCCGCCGGTTATCGCATCGAGGTGGGCGGCGAGAGCGCCAAGCGTAACGAGGCCGTGGGTAACCTGTTGTCCAACATAGTCTTGGTGATCACCCTGCTGCTGGCGACCGTGGTGCTGTCGTTCAACTCCTTCCGCCTCACCGGCATCATACTGCTGAGCGCAGTGCAGTCGGCAGGCCTTGGCCTACTCGCCGTCTACCTGTTTAACTATCCCTTCGGTTTTACTGTGATCATCGGCCTGTTGGGCCTGATGGGTCTGGCGATCAACGCCGCCATCGTGATCCTTGCCGAGCTTGAGGATATGCCAGACAGGCGAGAGGCGAGTATCGATGCCATAGTGGCAGTGGTCAGCAGCTGCGGCCGCCATATCGGCTCCACCACCATCACCACCATAGGTGGCTTCCTGCCACTGATCATCTCAGGTGGTGGCTTCTGGCCACCGTTTGCTATCGCCATCGCTGGCGGCACGGCGCTTACCACCCTGTTGTCGCTGGTCTGGGTGCCAACCATGTACCAGCTGCTGATGATCAAGCGCCAGGCGGCGTCCGTGCCCGCACTGCAGCCCAGCTAGAGAGCAGCCTTGTCAGCTCTCTAATCACAAGATGCACTGGCTCGCCCGCCCAGGGTGATCCAGTGCATATTTAGACTAATTGCCGAGGCCTGAGGCAATTTTTCCTTTACCGAAATAGACCTGCGTCAAAACAATCTCGCACCACCTTAGTTACATTAGCGACAGTCTAACCACAAGGTGGATTACCATAATGAACTATAAAAACTGGCCTATCGCCAAACAGATAGGCGCACTTGCCCTGATCCTCACCGTCGTCGTATTTGCCATTCTCAGCAGCGTCTCCTACATCACAGCCGCCAACGTGCTGGAAGATAAAGGTAAGACGGCCGTAAAAGCGCAAATGCACAGCACCGCCGACCTGATTGAACTCGAGTACAACAGCCTACTGTCTCTCGCCAGACGCAACGCCGACGTGCTCAGAGCCATGTACCCAGGTCAATTCTTCAAGCCAGATAAGACCGTCATGGTCATGGGGAAGCCCACCCCGGCGCTGGTGCACGAGCGCGAACAGATCAACGCCTCCAAAAGTAAGGTGGATCGCTACTCCAACCTCACCGGCGGTAACGCCACCGTCTTCGTACGCGACGGCGACGACTTTATCCGCATCTCCACCTCGCTGAAAAAAGCCGACGGCAAACGCGCCCTGGGCACCTACCTGGGAAAGAAGCACCCAGGCTACGACGCACTAATGGCAGGCAAAGAGTATGAAGGCTACGCCAGACTGTTTGGCAAAGACTATATGACAGTCTATCGCCCCATCACGGGCCCACAGGGTGACATCATAGGCATACTCTATATCGGCTTCGATATCTCAGAGGCGCTGACCGAGCTGCAACGCTCCATGAACCAGCTCAAGCTGGAGGAGTCGGGTTACTTCACCCTGATCCGCAACGTGGACAACGCCATCATCGCCCAGCCCAACCAAGAGTCAGGCACCATATTGACCGAGGCGATACTCGACGGCCTCTCAATAGAACAAGCCAAACGCGGCGGCCAGGAGAGCGAATACCTCAATGGCAACAAAGAGCCCATGTACGCCTACGCCGTCACCATCCCCGGCTGGCAATGGACCCTGCTCGGTCAGGCCAAGAAACGTGAGCTGAACGAAGAGAGCCTGAAACTGCTGAGCATCAATGCCGGCGTCGCCGCCGTGGGCGTGCTGCTGATCACTCTGCTGCTCTCCATGGTGCTGATTAAGACACTGCGCCCGCTGCGTCACCTGCAGCACCAGCTCACCGAGCTCGGCAAGGGTGACCTGACTCAAGAGTTCGATCAGGTCAGCCCAGACACAGACAACGAGGTCGACAGAATCACCCACGCCGCCCGCCAGATGGCTCTGAGCCTGCGCGAGCTGGTCGGCGCCCTGCGCGCCTCGGTCAATACGCTTGAGGAGCAGGCCAGCAGCGCCCAGGAAGTGGCCAGACTCAACGGCGAAGAGGCCCAGCAGCTGATGGCGCAGACCGATCAGATAGCCACCGCCATCGAAGAGATGTCCACCTCGGTGCGCGACGTGGCCAACCACGCCAGCGAAGGCGCCAGCCAGAGCCAGCAGGTCGACAACGCCTCACGCGACGGCCACCAGCAGCTCGATCAGCTGGTGCAGGACCTTGGCAAACTCAGCGAACAGCTCGATGCCAGCCATATGAGCGTCGAGAACGTCAGCAAAGAGAGCGAGGCGATAAGCCAGGTCACCGAGGTGATCAACAGCATCGCCGAACAGACCAACCTGCTGGCACTCAACGCCGCCATCGAGGCCGCCCGCGCCGGTGAACAGGGCCGCGGCTTCGCCGTGGTGGCCGACGAGGTGAGAACCCTGGCCCAGCGCACCCAGACCTCGATCTCAGAGATCAGCCAGACCATCACTCAGCTGCAGCAGCAGATCAAGCTCACCGCCGAGCAGATGGGCCAGAGCCACCAGCTGGGCACCGCCTCCGCCGCCCAGGGACAGGAGGCCGCAACTAACCTCAACCAGATCACCATCAGCATAGGGGAGCTGGCCATAGCGTCCAGCAGCATCGCCAGTGCCACAGAGCAGCAGAGCGCCGTGGCCGACGAGATCACCCGCAATCTGCATGAGATCACCGAGCTCGCCCGCGACGGCGAACAGCGCGCCGGCGACACAGTCGACGCCGCCCAAAACCTCTCCCACATCGCCGCCGAGATCAAACAGAAGATCAGCGTGTTTAAGTCATAGCTTCTGGCTAACGCTCATCTCAACGAAAAAAGCCGCTATCAAGCGGCTTTTTTATGTCTGGCTGACATAGCAGTAGCTGAGTCTACTTAGCTAGTATTGGCTCTTGTTGGTTTAATGATTGAAGTGCTGTGGCTAGAGATAAAGAACAAACTTTCACCCGTACGAGTCATTGGAGAGTATGCTGTATCCATAGCTTCATGGTGTACTAATTGCCTGCCGCAGGCCTTATGTGCAAACACATTTGTGACACGCTACGAGCACCTCCCTGTGAGCTCTACCTCGGCATCCATGCCTCGGAAGGTCACAAATGTGTTTACACCTGATTATCTGTCTCTTCGATTGAACAGCATTTGATATCCATAGACAATCAAAACAAAATCATACTTGGAAAAAGCAAATTAGATTCTTAACGCGGCTTCATCAGATTCGAATTAAATTTTATATGTGTAACCCTCCAACAGAGGGCCTATAAATGCTTAGCTACACTTTGCGACAGAGGAGCCGAGCCAATTCCCCCCAAAGCATTATTGGCTTGATATCTTAAGACCTGCTCAATGCAATGCTGAAATTGAAAAGGAGCTCTCTTAATGAGTCTTCATCAATTTCGACTGATTGAATTTCCGATTCTTTCTCGTCATCTAAGGAGATTGTGATGAACAACTTTTCACGGTAAGGCACAAGAAAACACATTACGTAATCTGTGTTTGGGCCCCAATCAAAAACCTGATGCTCGGCAAATATTTCATCTGAATCTTTGAAGTCAAAGTCAGAAATGCGAGTACCAAGAATGAATTTGTGTATCTCTTTCTCATCCTTTCCGTGAAAATAATGATTGAATCTTGCGAAGTCTCTAACTTTTTCTGATTCGGAAAAAGCAATTCCCGATAAACTAGGAATATGTGCGATACCATCTCTTTGCGTGACCAGAACACCTGCCACCCAAATCTCGATTTCTCTTAAATCGCGACTATCAGCCAAAGTTTTACCAACTTTAAAACCGACAATTTCCTTCCTACCTAGCACGATTCAATTTTAGTAATATAACGCCCGCATTTGCGGCTGGTTTTGAGCGTAGCGGAAAACCAGTCCGACAACATGCGTTTGTTAGGCTTTTTCTAAAATGTACCATCTAATAAGACTTCTGATAACTCAATCTCTGGAATCCATAAACCTTCGGTAGTTTCAAGATAGTTTTTGCATAATGAAACTATCTTTTTTTCGTCACCAAGGCGAACTGGGTAGTGCTCTAATTCCGACCTACCTTTCAAAACTTTTTTGGTAAACCCCGAAGATGAAAGAATCAATCCCTTGGTGTCATTAGTCGTCTCGGATGCAACCACATCGAATAGAGCAGATAACACAGAATCACCAGGTTTTTGGCCACTGGATATCCAGTGCTTAACTTCAACTAGAAATACTTTCTCTTTGCTATCTTCAATCGTACAAAGCCTGAGATCAAACCCGCCATCTTTACCAGATCTCGTTAACTCGGTAGAAAACCCTATCGCTTCGAATACCTCCCTAAACACCCTTTCCAGGTCTCGCCACTCTACTTCACGTAAACATGCTGGGTTCTTCGATATTTCTAGTGCAATTGCCTTCATTGCTGTTCGAACAATAATTGTGAGGTTTGTCTTGCTGGGTGAGTCTAATTGTGTATCAACAGCCTCTTCAATATCCTTCAAATATCGTTTTAATGTTGGCATCCCACTAGCGGAAAATTTAATCCGCCCTTCTGCTTCTAATTGCTCCGCTCTTTCCTTCGAATACATCCAACTCCTTCCTTCGGGTGGAAGCTTTCCACCCCACTCATACCTGAGGGAAGGCTGGTAATACGGTGCTGTTAGATTCGTGCAAACATATGGTCCATTTGGATCGTTATCTGGATTCTTATATCTTTTATTATTCGATTCTTTCATGATTGATCGTTGTGAATGCCTAACGCCGCGCTAAAGGGCCGAAGCAGCGTAGCTGCGAAGGTCCCAGGGAGCGAAGCGACCGATTTTGAGCGCCTTGTTAGGTGAGGTCATCGCGTTATCTCTTTCAAGTCTTTAACTATCCACTCTGTGAGAGCAATAAACTCTCGGGCATCATCTATTGTGATTGGCATTCCACCACCGTGAACCGCCATGTTGCGTAGATTTGACATGCGCTTTAATAAATCAATTTTATCAGACTTTAGATAACCCGCATCTTGTAAAAATCGAGCATTCTTCATAGGTGAGTTATTGGGAGGGTAATCAGGCGAGCTTGCCGTTCTCATAATGGCCGCTAGTAGCTCAGCTTCCACCGCAGACCATGCTACAGCGACTGCTGGATCAGGAAAGTCTTCAAATAGGCGTTTTGATTCTTTTATTAGTTCTGAAGAGTCTCTCTTCACAGGCTCTTTGGCAATTTGTTTTGGCTTTTTCTCAGCGGATAAAACTTTATTTGCCTTGTCTTCAATTTTCTTCAACTCATCGCCAAAGCTTAACTCTAAATCCTTATACTTAAGATTTCTTAGTAAAGGCAATAGCGAGCCCAAAGGCTTTTTTAGGATTAGCACTACAATCACAATGCCTGTCGGCCATGCGATTGAATCTACTATTTTTGAGAAAAAGGTTAACCAATCCATATTTCTTTCCGAAGCTTTAATTCACCTAACGCCCTAATCAGCCGAGCCGTTGTTTGGCTTCGGCTGCATTTGATTGTTATGTTTCTCGTAATGTGATTTAAACACCAAATAGTTGATACCTGCTGTTATGAAGCAAATGACACCACCCATTAAAAAGAATAGATACGCTGAGCTAATCGAACCTACTTCAATGAAATAGCCTATAAGTGCTGATACGGATACTACAGAAAATATTGAACCAAGCCCGACAAACATCACCAACGGGGATCTAGAACTAAAGAATCTCATATCAACGCTTGGCATTTCCCAATAATTTGCAGGCTTTTTCAGCCATATATTAATTAATGAAGCCAATACAGACATTGCTGAAAAACCAAAAACTCCAAACACAAAGTTGCCAAATCCATAATCAAACTTGCCATGAATTGGAGCAAAACTTAATTCTATCCCATGAGAAACACTAGCGATTGAAATCAGTAATAAATATATGAGATTACGATGTCGAATTTTCATAAAGAAACATAACATTTTATTAGTGCGCATGCGCGTTTACCTCGTTGGACCAGTGAAAACACGCAAAGCTAACTATCTGTATGTAATGAACTTATCAGCATTTTGCCAAATATACCATCTGGAAAAACGCGCATGCGCGTTTTCCAAACCTATTATCTAATTAACGAATACTGTAAGCATATAATTTTAAAGTCATTTATTTATACCGAAATGAGAAAACGCGCACAAATACAGGATAAAAATCGTTCAAAACTCTTGTGATTTGAATATGACTGTATAGTTATCCAGTTTTTTGGTTGAGGAGTAGTGAATTACATCACGCGGGTGTAGCGATAAAAATTTCTAGGCTAGAAAGCCCATTCGTTACTGCTCAGCCGACAACTTTCTAAGAACTTTGGGTCATACTCAAGTCAACTTTTACTCCTTAAACACACCAATGCCGCCAAATCGAAGAGACGTTGAGATGCCGGTGTAAACACGTTTTTGGCCCTCGGCGGCATGGACGCCGCCGTGGAGCGTATAGGGATATATTCACAGCGTGCCAAAAACGTGTTTGCACATCCCCCGCCGGGCAGGCGTTAGGTTGCCATGAAGGTACGGCCTTCCATACCCACCAAATACCAATACGGGCAGATGTAACAACCTTTAATGACTCCTCATCCCCCGCCGGGCAGGCGATAAATAACAGTGAAGGTACGACCTTCAAAGCCCCAAGAAATGCCCAAGCAGCCAAAAGCTCAACACCTATTCCCCAACCGCTTGCCCGTGCGCTCAAAACACGGGCAATAAAAAACCCCGCATTCTCATACGGGGTTTCTCATCAATCGCGATTCATAGCTTAATCTTTAAGCTCTGAATCCCTATCCATGTTCTCAGTATTCTCTAACCACAAGGCGTTGATGATACCGAAAGAACACGCCAGCAAAATGCCTAATATCCAAGCAAAATACCACATAGTGTCGGCTCCTGTTAGTAAAGTGACGTCTTGTTGTCTTCGATGTAGCTACGGTTCAAGCGACCAAACATCTTGAAGTAAGTCCAGATAGTGTAGCTTAGCACGATAGGCACGAATATCGCGGCCGCCCAGGTCATCACAGTCAGAGTCATGTGGCTCGCTGTGGCATCCCACATGGTCAGGCTCACGTTTGGCTCAAGTGATGATGGCATCACGAACGGGAACATGGCCGCGCCGCAAGTCAGGATCACCATGGCTACTGCCAGTGAGCTGAACAGGAAGGCGAAACCAGAGCGGTTGAAACGACTCGCCAGCAGCGCCAGTACAGGCATGGCAATACCCAGAATAGGGAACAGCATGGTCACTGGATACTTGTCGTAGTTAGCAAGCCAGGCACCCGCCTCTACCGCAACCGTCTTAAGGGCTGGGTTAGATGCGCCGTGGGTGTCGATGGTCGAGGTGACCACATAACCGTCGATACCATTGGCCAGCCATACACCGGCCAGGGTGAAGAGCACAGCAACCAGGGCCGCAGCCACCTGGGTCGCCGTCGCCGCACGTACGCGCAGCTCACCTTCTGTCTTCATCTGTAGCCAAGAGGCGCCCTGCATGATGATCATCGACACGCTCACCAGACCGGCTAGCAGGCCAAATGGATTCAGCAGGCCAAACAGACCACCGTGGTAGGTTGCGCGCAGGTACTCGTCGAAGTTAAACGGCACGCCTTGCAGCAGGTTACCAAAGGCAACGCCTATGATGAGCGGCGGTACGAACCCACCCACAAACAGCGCCCAGTCCCAAGCCTTACGCCATCTTGGATCTTCGATTTTAGAGCGGTAATCGAAGCCCACGGGACGCAGGAACAGGGCAAACAGCACCAACATCATGGCCACATAGAAGCCAGAGAAAGAGACCGCGTATACCATAGGCCAGGCGGCAAACAGGGCGCCACCGGCTGTGATTAACCATACCTGGTTGCCGTCCCAGTGGGGGGCAATCGAGTTGATCATAATACGGCGCTCGGTATCATCCTTACCTATGATAGGCAGCAAAGCACCCACGCCCATGTCGAAACCGTCGGTGACGGCGAATCCGATGAACAGCACACCAATCAGCGCCCACCAGACAAATCTTAATATTTCATAATCAAACATAATCAGATCTCCGGTTTAAGCTTCTAGGTTTTCAAAGTGATAACGGCCCGTCTTGAGACTGCTAGGTCCCTTACGTGCAAACTTGATCATCAAGAACAGCTCAATCACCAGCAGGACTGTGTAGAAGAGCGTGATAGAGATGATACTGAACCAGAGATCCGCAGCCGTTAAGCTAGACGCCGACATGAAGGTTGGCAGCACCTCGGAGATGGTCCAAGGCTGACGACCGTACTCGGCCACGAACCAACCACACTCGATGGCGATCCAAGGCAGTGGCAGGCTGTATAGCGCCGCCTTAAGTACCCAAGGCTTCTCTTCGATCTGATGACGTGTGCTCTGCCAGAAGGCTGCCGCAAACACGAACAGCATGATTACACCTAGGCCAACCATCACGCGGAAGCTCCAGAACATAGGCGCAACCGATGGGATAGAGTCTTTAGCCGCGGCCTTGATCTGCTCTTCTGTCGCATCGACCACATTGTCTGTGTAACGCTTCAGCAGCAGGCCATAACCCAGGTCGACTTTAGCCTCTTCGAAGGCGGCACGCAGCTCAGGGGTTTCCTTGCCGGCGCGCAGCTCGGTCAACATGGCGTAAGCCTTCATACCGTTGCGAATACGCTCCTCGTGCTCGACGATAAGGTCGCGGATACCGGTAACCTCTTCATCGATAGAACGGGTGGCGATGATACCCATGGCGTATGGGATCTTGATGGCGTAATCGGTGTGCATGGTTTCCTGATTCGGGAAACCCACAGCGGTAAAGGCCGCTGGTGCAGGTTCTGTGTGCCATTCGGCTTCGATAGCCGCTAGCTTAACGCGCTGGGCCTCACCCACCTTATAGCCTGACTCGTCACCCAGTACGATGACCGACAGGATAGACGCCATACCAAAGCTTGCCGCGATGGCAAATGAGCGACGGGCAAACGGCAGATCACGCTTCTTTAGGATGTAGTAAGAGCTGATAGCCAGGACAAACATGGCGCCGGCCACATAACCAGAAGCCACTGTGTGAACAAATTTCACCTGCGCTACCGGGTTGAACAGGACTTCGGCGAAGCTGGTCATCTCCATACGCATGGTTTCGTAGTTGAACACACTACCGACTGGGTTCTGCATCCAGCCGTTGGCGACCAATATCCACAGCGCCGACATGTTCGATCCCAGCGCAACCAACCAGGTCACCGCCAGGTGTTGACGCTTGCTGAATCTGTCCCAACCGAAGAAGAACATACCCACCAGGGTAGATTCGAGGAAGAAGGCCATCAAGCCTTCGATAGCTAGTGGCGCACCGAAGATGTCACCCACATAGTGAGAATAGTATGACCAGTTAGTCCCGAACTGGAACTCCATCGCCAGACCTGTGGTTACGCCCAGGGCAAAGTTAATACCAAAAAGCTTACCCCAGAACTTGGTCATATCTTTATAGATCTGCTTATTGGTCATCACATAGAGTGATTCCATAATGGCCAGCAAGAACGCCAGCCCCAAGGTCAAAGGTACAAACAGGAAGTGATACATAGCTGTCAGCGCAAACTGTAAGCGCGAGAGCTCTACAACCTCTTCAACAATCATCAGTGACTCCTTAGGTGGTGCGATCATTCTTCAAGGTTAGATCCCCATCAACCCGGAAAAATGCCTATTTAGGAATTTTATTATTCAAGTAATTTGTCAGACCCGAGTCTCACAAACCGCCAAATTTTAACTTTTTGCCTCGCTCAAGCGTCGCTGACGCTCAAAAAGGCCCTCTCACCCCAGTTTTTGAGAGGCGGCTCACAAAACCTTTTGGTTTTTAAACCCCCGTCGCAGAAAACGGCCGAGAAAATCAATTTAAATTATTTTTTTCAAAAACTTACAACAAGGCATATCAAACGTACCCTAAGCATTTTATACCATTCAAAATTGATTCAAATCAATCAAACACGGCGCGGATAGTGGGTTTTGCGGACGGCGCCACACTTCACCCGGCAACACACTTGCCAAAACATTGCAAACGTGATAGGGAGCCATTAAATTTTGATAAAAAGGCTATTTTTAGCAAATTTCAGCCAACATCACGCAAAACGCAACACTTAACAAGATTTAACAATTAAAGGGTCAATATATGTAACCCAAAACCACTGTGCAACGAATAGTGTAAACCTACAAAATCAATAGCTTATAAAAGTACACGCATATACACCACACTTGACACACTGACTAACGATTAAAAATACTAATGCGAACTTGCAATTTTAATCGTTTGTTCCCTAGGCGGCATTTGCTTACTATATGCCTGTGTTAAGGAGACGGCTCAATCAACCCGGTGAAGTTGCCCGGCAAGCCACACTCCGCTCACATCATTAATCACTGTGTGGAGAATCCGTTATGAAAAACCTATTTGATCGTCTAGTTAACAGCTACAAGCGCACTTTTGTTGAACTCTATACTGCAAGAGAGCTGTAAATAGCACCTTAACCCGCCATTGCTTGAAGTTTTGTTAGCGCAAAACGGCCACCGTTTTCTCCTCGAAGGCGGTGGCTTTTTACTTTCTAACGACTTGGTTTAGATAATTTTAGATTAGTTTAGCAGACGCTAAATAATTAATATCGCCTTTTAGCGATTTTCCGGGCAGATCCCATTAAGCGTGATTTGCGCGAATTAAAGGAAAAAACCATCGATACCCCTACTTTATGGCTGTTTAGCAGTTCAGGATGTAATAAAGTAAGGCTAAGTGCATGTATCTGTGTGGGTTTAAACTAACTCTTTATGGGTATAAAAAAAGGGCCTCGAATTTTCGAGGCCCTTTTTGCATCAATTAAACCGCTAAGCTTAGGTTAACCTAATTTAGCGCGGACGTTTCTGAACATTCTCATCCATGGGCTATCTTCGCCCCACTCGTCAGGATGCCAAGAGTTCGCTACGGTTCTAAACACACGCTCAGGGTGCGGCATCATGATGGTGACGCGACCGTCTGTGCTACAGATACCTGTTAAGGCGTTTGGCGAGCCGTTAGGGTTCTCTGGGTATTGCGTCGCTATCTGGCCATGGCCATCGACGAAGCGCAGCGCGATAGTGCCAGATGCCTCTGCGGCGGCCAGCGCCTCAGGCGATGCAAACTCGGCGCGCCCCTCACCGTGAGACACGGCGATCGGCATGCGAGAACCTTCCATGCCTTCAAAGAAGAAGGATGGGCTCTTCTGCACTTCCACCAGGCTGAAACGCGCCTCGAAACGCTCGGAGCGGTTACGCACGAAGTGTGGCCAATGCTCGGTACCCGGAATGATATCTTTCAGATTAGAGAGCATCTGACAACCGTTACATACCCCGAGGGCGAAGCTGTCGCTGCGCTCGAAGAAGCGGCTGAACTCTTCACGGGCGCGGCTGTTAAACAGAATCGACTTGGCCCAACCTTCACCGGCGCCCAGTACGTCACCGTAGGAGAAGCCACCACAGGCCGCCAGGCCCTGGAACTCTTCGAGGCTGATACGGCCCGAGAGGATGTCAGACATGTGAACGTCGCGGCTCTCAAAGCCGGCGCGGTCGAAGGCGGCGGCCATCTCGAGGTGAGAGTTCACTCCCTGCTCACGCAGGATAGCCATCTTAGGCGCTGTGCCCTTGAGGATATAAGGCGCGGCGATATCTTCGCTCGGGTCGAATTTGAGATCCACGGTCAAGCCTGGGGCATCGGCCACCTGCTTGAGCTTGAACTCTTCCTCAGCACACTCAGGGTTGTCGCGCATCGCCTGCATGCGATAGGTGGTCTCGGCCCAGATGGTACGCAGCTCGGTGCGTGATTCGGCCAATACCTCAGTCGCTGCATCGTGGATGATGATGCTGTCACCAGCCACTGGCTTGGCAACCACATGGCAAGCCACACCAGCCGCCTGGTACTGCGCCTTGATAGCCTGGCTATCGGCTGCGCGCACCTGGATCACGGCGCCCAGCTCTTCGTTGAACAGACGCTCTAAATGAGTGCCCGTCAGCGCGCTGAGATCCACATCCAGACCCGTATTACCGGCGAACGCCATCTCAACCAGCGTCGTGAACAGACCACCGTCGCTACGGTCGTGATAGGCTAGTAGTGCCTTATCGGCCACCAGCGCCTGAGTCACCTCGAAGAAGCCGCGCAGCAATTCCGCATCGGCCAGATCTGGCGCCTTGTCGCCCAGCTCACCGTATACCTGCGCCAGACATGAACCGCCCAGACGACGTTCGCCCTGGCTAAGGTCCACCAGTAGCAGCTCGGTGTCGCCCTTGTCGCTTCTCAGCTCTGGGGTTACCGTCTTACGAATATCCTGCACCGCACCGAAGGCAGTGATCACCAGCGACATTGGCGAGGTAACCGTCTTATCGTCGCCGCCGTCCTGCCAAGCCGTCTTCATCGACATCGAGTCTTTACCCACAGGGATGGTGAGATCCAGCTCAGGACACAGCTCTTCGCCCACGGCCTTGACCGCCTCGTACAGACCTGCGTCTTCACCCGGGTGACCCGCGGCAGACATCCAGTTGGCTGACAGCTTAATACGCTTGAGTGAACCAATATCGCTACCGGCGATGTTCATGATAGATTCGGCTACCGCCATGCGCGCCGAGGCGCCAAAGTCCAGCAGTGCCAGCGGCGTGCGCTCGCCCATAGACATAGCTTCACCGCTGTAAGAATCAAAACTTGATGCGGTCACGGCGCAGTCGGCCACAGGTACCTGCCAAGGACCGACCATCTGGTCACGGTTGACCAGACCGGTAACCGTACGATCACCGATAGTGATCAGGAAGGTCTTCTCGGCAACGGTTGGCAGACACAGTACGCGGCGCACCGCGTCTTTGAGCTCAATTGTCTCTTGTGCCAGCGCAGGCGAATCTGCCTTTTGCGACACCACATCACGGCTCATCTTAGGCGCCTTGCCCAAAAGGACCTCTAGCGGTAGATCGATAGGCTTGTTGTCGAAGTGCTCGTCTGACAGGGTCAGGTGACGCTCCTCGGTCGCCTCACCCACCACGGCAAATGGCGCGCGCTCGCGCTCACAGATGGCGGTGAACAGCTCGAGGTTTTCCGGCGCCACAGAGAGAACATAACGCTCCTGCGATTCGTTACACCAGATCTCCAGCGGGCTCATGCCCGGCTCGTCCGATGGTACGTTGCGCAGCTCGAAACGACCGCCGCGTCCACCGTCGTCCACCAGCTCAGGAAAGGCGTTCGACAGACCGCCCGCGCCCACGTCGTGGATAAATTGAATCGGGTTGGCTTCGCCCATCTGCCAGCAGCGATCGATCACTTCCTGACAGCGACGCTCCATCTCTGGGTTATCACGCTGCACCGAGGCGAAATCCAGGTCTTCACTTGATTGGCCAGAGGCCATAGAGGAAGCCGCGCCGCCGCCCAGGCCGATGTTCATCGCAGGGCCACCCAGTACGATAAGCTTGGCGCCGACGGTGATCTCACCCTTCTGCACATGCTCTTCACGGATATTACCCAGACCACCGGCAAGCATGATTGGCTTGTGATAGCCACGTACCTCGACGCCGTTGTGGCTCGAGACTTCCTGCTCATAGGTACGGAAGTAGCCCAGCAGTGCCGGACGACCAAATTCGTTGTTAAAGGCCGCGCCGCCCAGTGGACCTTCGGTCATGATATCCAGCGCGGTCACGATGCGATCTGGCTTACCATAATCGCCTTCCCATGGCTGAACGAAGCCTGGGATCTTAAGGTTTGATACGCTAAAGCCGGTGAGGCCCGCCTTTGGCTTAGAGCCGCGACCGGTTGCGCCTTCGTCGCGGATCTCACCGCCAGAACCTGTGGCCGCACCCGGGTATGGGCTGATAGCCGTCGGGTGGTTGTGAGTCTCCACCTTCATCAGGATATGCATAGGCTCAGTATGATAGGCGTACACCCCGTTTGGCTCGGGGAAGAAACGACCGGCGACAGAACCTTCCATCACGGCGGCGTTATCTTTATAGGCAGATAACACGTGATCTGGGGTCTTCTCGAAGGTGTTCTTGATCATCTTGAACAGCGACTTTGGCTGTACCTCGCCGTCGATGGTCCAATCGGCGTTGAAGATCTTGTGACGGCAGTGCTCTGAGTTTGCCTGGGCAAACATCATCAGCTCGACATCGTTAGGGTTACGATTCAGACGCTGGAAGTTTTCTACCAGGTAGTCGATCTCATCCGGCGCCAGCGCCAGACCCAGTTTAACGTTGGCCGCTTCCAGTGCCGCCTTGCCTTCACCCAGCACATCGACGCTGGTAAAGACCGCAGGCTCGGTGCGGGCAAACAGGCTGCTCGCCTGCTCGAAATCTGGAAGAACCACTTCGACCATGCGGTCGTGCAGCAGGCCAAGCAACTGCTTCTGCTGGGCGTCGTCCAGATTATCGGCCTGAACATAGTAGGCGATACCGCGCTCTAGGCGCTTGACCTTGTTCAGACCACAGTTATGAGCGATGTCGGTCGCTTTCGACGACCATGGAGAGATGGTGCCCGGACGCGGCGTTACGAAGTACAAGTTGCCTTGGGGCGCATGTGCTTCAATCGCAGGTCCATAGGTTAACAGTTTGGCCAACTGCTGGGTTTCGCCAGCGTCCAGTGCCTCTGTTAAATCGGCTAAATGAATGAACTCAGCATAGATATCTTGTACTGGAAGCGCCGCACTCTGACAGGCCTCCATTAGCTTTTGGACTCTAAACGCTGATAATGCAGGGGCTCCGCGGATGATCTCCATCACGTCTTTTCACCTTATTATTTATAATTGCAGGGTCAGATCTGGCGCTATTATAGGGAAATGTGGGGCACAAATCATCCGTAGCATGGCTTCAAAACAGCGTTTCCCTCGATTTATTATCACCATAGCGCGAAAACAGCTTTACGTAACAAAGAAACTGGCGCGGCGCCAAATTCATGCCCCATACTTAAGCTGGCAAAACGCTAAAATCATTCAACAAAAAACAACCAAACTCTGCCGACATAATCGCCATTATTGCCTTTGACCAGCTTGTGATATAATCATCGGCCGCGTTTTATAAAACGGATTAAAAAATAGTAACTTAATGAGAAGTTTCCTGCTGATTCTATTCTGTGTATCGCTACTGACTGGCTGTCAGGGCGAGCGCGTGGACGCAGCAAAAGCGGTTGAAACCCAGCCGAAAACCCAGCTCAACGTGGGCACCCTCTACGGCGCGCAGATCTATGTCACCACGGGTCAGGGCCTCGCCGGCTTCGACTATGAGATGGCCGAGCGTTTCGCCAAACATCAGGGGCTCACGCTCAACATGCAGCCCTACCCCACCATCAGCGATCTCTATCAGGCGATGCGAAATGGTGAGATAGACCTGATCGCCGCCGGGCTGGCCGACACCCAGAGCCGCCGGGAGCAGTTCAGGCTGGGGCCGCCGCTCTACTATGTTAATCAGGTGCTGGTCTACAAACAGGGGGCCAAGTACCCAACGGATGTGAGTCAACTGGATGACAACATTACCGTGATCTCAGATTCCTCCTTTATCGAGACCCTGGCCGAGATGCAAAAACTCTACCCTGAGCTGGTATGGGATCAGCAATGGGACAAGGACAGCGAAGAGCTGCTGGCGATGATCGCCCGCGACGAGATCAGCTACACCATAGCCGATTCGACCACCTTCGAGATCAACCGCCGCTATATGCCTGAGCTCAGGGCCGGTCCTGTGCTGCGTGAGGGACAGGCCGTGGTCTGGCTGCTGCCGCCCAATGGCAGCGATCAGCTGATGAGCGACCTGCTGAGCTTCTGGCACCAGGAAAAAAGAGCCGGCACCCTGGCCCACCTGAACGAGAAATATTTCGCCCATGTGAAGCGCTTCGACTATGTGGACACCCGCGCCTTCCTACGTGCCATAGATAGCCGGCTACCCAAGTACCGCGATAACTTTGTCGAATATGCCGGCGATCTCGACTGGCGTAAGCTGGCGGCGACCGCCTATCAGGAGTCCCATTGGAACCCCAATGCCCGCTCGCCCACCGGCGTGCGCGGCATGATGATGCTCACCCTGCCCACGGCCAAGCAGATGGGGATCGACAACCGTCTCGACCCAGAGCAGAGCATCCGCGGTGGTGCCAAATACCTGAGCGACATACTCAATCGCCTGCCTGAGTCGATTCCGGAAAATCAGCGCATGTGGTTTGCCCTGGCCTCCTACAACATAGGCTATGGCCATGTGGAGGATGCCCGCAAGCTGGCACAATCTATGGGGCTTAACCCCAGTGCCTGGCGCGACCTGAAGAAAGTATTGCCCCTGCTGCAGAAGCGTAAATACTACAAGCAGACCCGCTACGGCTATGCCCGCGGCAGCGAGGCGGTTCACTACGTGGATAACATCAGGCGCTACTACGACACCTTGGTATGGATTGACAATCAGAATCAACAACTACAAGATGAGGTGATGGAAGCGCAACAACAAACGGCCGAAAAACAATCACAAAGCGAGATTTCCGCCGCGCAGCCCAACTAGATATGACGCGGCCTGTGATTGTCTGGGTAACGGCCCTACGGAGGTTCATCATGAGAAAAAAAACCTTAAACAATCTGTCTTCACGGCGAAGAACCCTGCTTAAGATACGCCACCAGCACACCATCAACCGACAGAAGCAGTTCTTCACCTTCATCAAGCAAACTGGCAGCCTGAGTCCAATCGACTAATCAATGCTGTACCAAAACAAGCGAACAACTCATAAAAAAACAAGGGCCTATTGCCCTTGTTTTTTTTCTGCCATCTTGAGTGCCTTCTTCTCCTGACGCCGCCGGCGAAAGAAGGCGCTGAGCTGCTCGCCGCAATCCTCGGCCAGCACCCCAGCGGTCACCTCGAGCTGATGATTAAAGGCGCTGCTGCGCACCAGATCCACCACGCTACCGGCCGCGCCCGTCTTGAGATCCGCGGCGCCAAATACCAATCGACCAATTCTGGCATGCACCATGGCGCCGGCGCACATGGCGCAGGGCTCTAAGGTCACGTACAGCGTGGTATCCAGCAGACGATAATTTTCCACCACCTGGCCCGCGGCGCGAATGCACTCCATCTCGGCGTGGGCACTGGCGTCATGGCGACAGATGCTGAGGTTGTAGCCGGTCGCAATCACCCTATCATCTTTCACCAGGAGGGCACCCACCGGCACCTCGCCCTGCAACTCGGCCAGGGCGGCCAGCGCCATGGCTTGGCGCATATAGGCTTCATCTTTTACCGCCTGCTCATCCAGGCTGACTTGCTTCTCTATCGGGTTACTCATCTGCTCTCTATCGTTTCGATCCAAAGGGCCGTGCTGTCATCTAAGCTTCTCGGCTTACTCATCTAGCTGGAACCTAATGCCACTGAAATAAAAAAGGGCATATCGCTATGCCCCCTTTCTATCTTTCAACGCATCTTATCGCGGGATTATTCCCACTCGATGGTTGCAGGTGGCTTACCTGAGATATCGTAAACCACACGAGAGATGCCGTCGATCTCATTGATGATACGGTTTGAGACTCTGCCGAGGAAATCGTATGGCAGATGTGCCCAGTGCGCCGTCATGAAGTCGATGGTTTCCACCGCACGCAGGGATACTACCCAGTCGTACTTACGGCCATCGCCCATCACGCCAACACTGCGAACCGGCAGGAAGACGGTAAAGGCCTGGCTCACCTTGTTGTACAGGTCGGCCTTGTGCAGCTCTTCGATGAAGATAGCATCGGCGCGGCGTAGCAGGTCACAGTACTCTTTCTTCACTTCGCCCAGTACACGTACCCCCAGGCCTGGGCCAGGGAATGGGTGACGGTAAAGCATGTTGTACGGCAGACCCAGCTCGAGACCAATCTTACGCACTTCATCCTTAAACAGCTCGCGTAGCGGCTCGACCAGACCCAGCTCCATATCGTCCGGCAGACCGCCAACGTTATGGTGTGACTTGATCACGTGGGCCTTACCGGTAGCACTGCCTGCAGACTCGATAACGTCTGGATAGATGGTGCCTTGGGCCAGCCACTTGGCGTTAACGCACTTGCGTGACTCTTCGTCGAAGATATCGACAAACACCTTGCCGATGATCTTACGCTTGGCTTCTGGCTCGGCTTCACCGGCCAGCGCGTCGAGGAAGCGCGATTCGGCGTCGACGTGAACGATATTGAGACCGAAGTGGTCGCCAAACATCTCGAGCACCTGGTCGGCCTCATTCAGACGCAGCAGACCGTTGTCTACAAATACACAGGTCAGCTTGCTGCCGATGGCGCGGTGTAGCAGCATGGCCACAACTGAAGAATCAACACCGCCAGACAGACCCAGGATAACCTCGTCATCGCCGACCTGCTCCTTGATACGAGCAACCGCGTCTTCGATGATAGATGAAGGTTTCCAGTTGGCTTCACATTGGCAGATATCCAGTGCGAAATGCTCCAGCATGCGCTTGCCCTGACGGGTGTGGGTCACTTCTGGATGGAACTGAACGCCGTAGAAACGCTTCTCTTCGTTGGCCATAGCGGCATAAGGACAGGTGTCTGTCTTAGCCACTGTCACGAAGCCTTCAGGGATCTCAGAAACCTTGTCACCATGGCTCATCCAGACGTCAAGCAGCGCCTTGCCGCTGTCGCTGACCGCATCTTCGATGCTCTTGAACAGCTCAGATGCCGCCTGAACTTCTACCTGGGCATAACCGAATTCACCTTCGCCTACGCCTTGGATCACCTTGCCACCCAGCTGTTCTGACATGGTCTGCATGCCGTAGCAGATGCCGAGTACTGGTACGCCGGCGTTAAACACATATTCAGGTGCACGAGGCGAGTTGTCGGCGGTGACGCTCTCTGGGCCACCGGCCAAGATGATGCCGTTAGGCGCAAAGGCTTTGATCTGCTCTTCAGACACATCCCAGGCCCAAAGCTCACAGTAGACACCGATCTCACGGATACGGCGGGCAATCAATTGCGTGTACTGAGATCCAAAATCGAGTATGAGGATCTTATGATCATGAATGTTGCTCATGCTTTACCTTTTATCTTTCAGATTTTTCGCCAATGTCATTTATTAAGACCCGGCTTAAGAAAAGGCAGTGTATTTTTCAATGACACTGCCTGATTTCAATAATTAAGAACGGCTACGATAGTTAGGCGCTTCTTTGCTGATGGTCACGTCGTGAACGTGGGACTCACCCATACCCGCCGAGGTTACCTTCACAAACTCCGCCTTCTCATTAAGATCTTTAATGGTAGGACAACCTGTGAGGCCCATGCATGAACGCAGGCCGCCCATGTACTGATGGATGATCTCCTTGAGCTTACCCTTATAAGGCACGCGACCCTCGATACCCTCGGGTACCAGCTTGTCGGCAGCGTTATCGCTTTGGAAGTAACGGTCAGAAGAACCTTGTGTCATGGCGCCCAGAGAGCCCATGCCGCGGTATGACTTGTATGCACGGCCGTTGTATAGCTCAGTTTCACCTGGCGCCTCGTCGGTACCGGCGAACATAGAGCCCGCCATGATGCATGATGCACCAGCGGCCAGCGCCTTAGCCAGGTCACCCGAGAAGCGGATGCCACCATCTGCGATAACTGGAATATCTAAGTGCTTAACGGCGGCTGCAGCGTCAGATACTGCGGTGATCTGCGGTACGCCCACACCGGTGACGATACGAGTCGTACAGATAGAGCCAGGGCCAATACCGACCTTAACGGCGTTTACACCGGCTTCGACCAGTGCCAGGGCACCTTCGGCCGTAGCTACGTTACCACCGACGATCTGTAGATCTGGGTACTTGGCGCGGGTGTCGCGAATACGCTGCAATACGCCTTCAGAGTGACCGTGAGATGAATCGATTAGAAGTACGTCGATACCGGCTTTCACCAGGGCGTCGACACGAGCTTCGTTACCGGCACCGGCACCTACGGCGGCGCCGACACGCAGACGACCTAACTCATCTTTACAGGCGTTTGGCTTCTCTTCCGCTTTTTGGAAATCTTTAACTGTGATCAGACCCTTGAGTCTGAAGTCACCGTCGACAACCAGTACTTTCTCGACGCGGTGAGCGTGCATCAGCTTCTGCACTTCATCCAGCGGCGTGCCTTCAGGCACAGTCACCAGACGCTCTTTAGGCGTCATCACCTGATCGACGGTGCGAGACCAGTCGGTGATGAAACGTACGTCACGGCCCGTGATGATACCCACCAACTCATTGGCTTCGTCAACCACAGGGTAACCCGCAAAGCCGTTCTTCTCGGTCAGGACTTTCAGCTGCTCAAGTGTGGTATTAGGCGTGACCGTTACAGGCTGCTGAACGATACCGGCTTCATAGATCTTTACTTGGCGAACTTGCTCGGCCTGCTGCTCTATGCTCATATTTTTATGGATGAAACCAATACCACCTTCCTGTGCCATGGCGATGGCAAGGCGCGCTTCAGTCACGGTATCCATGGCTGCAGACACGATAGGCATATTGAGTTCGATCTTTTGGGTTAAGCGAGTCTTGAGGACGGCAGTGTTAGGGAGTACGGTCGAGTGTGCAGGAACAAGCAACACATCATCAAAGGTTAGTGCTTCTTTTTTTAAACGTAGCATGGCAACATCTCCCCATGTAGGTGATATAAGAGGTAAAATATTGCGGCGGGATTATACCTTGCATATTGGGTCTGGTAAATGGAAAATAGTAAAAAAGTCGCTTTAGTAGCAAAAAACCTATGAAAATGCCGAAAAATAATGTTTACACCGTGTCGCGCCTCAACGGAGAAGTGAGGCAATTACTCGAAGGTGAACTGGGTAAAGTCTGGCTCGAAGCGGAAATATCCAATTTTTCGGCGCCCAGCTCGGGCCACTGGTATCTTACCCTCAAAGACAATTACGCCCAGATCCGCGCCGCCATGTTTAAGGGCCGCAATCGCGCCGTCACCTTCCGTCCGGCCAATGGCCAGCAGGTGTTGGTCAAGGGCGCCATCAGCGTCTATGAGCCCAGGGGCGACTATCAGCTGATCATTGACTCCATGTTGCCGGCGGGTGATGGCCTGCTGGCCCAGCAATATGAAGCCCTCAAGATGAAGCTGGCCGCCGAAGGCCTGTTTGCCGCCGACACTAAGCGGCCACTGCCGAGCAACATTCAGCGCATAGGGGTGGTCACCTCGGCCACAGGCGCGGCCATCAGAGACGTGCTGCATGTACTCAAGAGACGCGACCCGTCCATCGAGGTGATCATCTATCCGAGCCAGGTACAGGGAGAGCATGCCGATAAGTCTCTGTGTCATGCCATCATGCAGGCCAACGACAGGATGGAAGTGGATGTGTTGCTGCTCACCCGAGGCGGCGGATCCTTAGAAGATCTCTGGTGTTTCAACAGCGAGGCCCTGGCCCATACCATCTATAACAGCGCCCTGCCTGTAGTCTCGGCGGTGGGCCACGAGGTGGATACCACCATCAGCGACTATGTGGCCGACCTGCGTGCCCCTACTCCTTCGGCCGCGGCCGAGCTGCTATCCCAGGATGCGCTCAGCAAGGCCGACAAACTCAGGATGGCCATGACACGCCTCAAGCAGGGCTGGCAACACTATGGCCTGAAACAGGCCCAGCGTTTCAGCCAGCTACACCACAGGTTAGAGCGTCAGGATCCCAAGCGCCGCCTGCAGCAATATGAGCAGCGCTTCGACGAGCTGCAACTCAGGCTCGGCGCCGCCTTAACCGGTAAGCTGCATCAGATGGAGCGCCGTCAACAATCCCTGCACGCCAGATTAAACCAGGTCTCTCCCAGCCATCAGCTGGCCTTGGCCGCCAGTCGTCTGACCCATCAGAACCAAAGATTACACAGCGCCATGCAGGCGAGGCTCAACTCCGCAGAAAAATCCCTGCAATTTGCCGCCCATCAGCTGGAGACGGTCAGCCCACTGGCGACCCTGAGCCGTGGCTACAGCATCACACTCGACGCCGAGGGCAAGGTGCTGCACAGCGCGCAAGATGCCCGCACGGGCGATCGCCTCACCACTAAGCTGGTCGATGGCGAGGTGCAATCGACGGTAGTTTAACCCTCACATAAAAAAACGCCCTTACGGGCGTTAAAATGAGTATTTGCAACTCAATAAAATCGAAGGCCTATTTTCTTGGCCCCACAGGCACCATGATGTGCGCGTAGGGAGTGCCCTTCCACATCACATAGGGACCACCGGCATAAGGGTCTGTAGGCAGGCTGTCGAGCAAGGCGGGATCCGGCATGATGATCATCAGGTGCGGCCCTTCGACGATCCACTGATTGTCTTTGGTTTCGCCCTCGGCGTAGGGATCGGTATTGCTCGCGCCACCATCACCGGCCAACATGTAGGAGATACCTACGGCCTTGGCCTGAAACGGCTTCTTGTTCATCCAGGCGTCGGCCCATTCCATCCAGGGCCCATCCATACACATGGGCGCCGTGCCTTGCAGACTAGGCGGGGTCGGGAAACAGGTATAGTCGACACTACCCTTTTGCAGGACATTATTGTCCCAGTCCATCACTGTGACCTTATCCCTCAGGGTCGGCGGCGCGGCGTTGAGCGCGTCTTCCAGTAATGCCTGTTTATCTGCAGCCTGGGCGGCGCCGGCCAAGAGAGCCAGCGTGGCGGCAAGCAGCAGGGGTTGTTGGTGTTTCATAACACTATCCTCAGGTGAGTTAAACTACCTTAATTACTGCACTCTTGAGTATAGTCGGCATCCCTATAAAGGTTCGATTTGCTCGCAGCAAGCAGTTTATAAGACCAAAGAAAAAAGAGTTGGCAGGATAAAACACCGAGATAATAAAAAAGGCCAGCACTAGGCTGACCTTTTAAGTTAGACAGAGAAAGTTACTTCTTCTTGTCTTTGATGTGACTCATCATGCGCTTGCGGCGACGCTCCTGGCTCACGGTGAGCTTCTTGGTGTTCAGGCCTTCGAACGGGTTACCCCCTTCCTGGAAGCGTACCTGAATCGGCGTACCCATCACCTTGAGTGAACGGCGGTAGTAGTTCATCATGAAGCGCTTGTAAGAATCGGGCAGCTTCTTCACCTGGTTACCATGGATCACCACGATTGGCGGGTTGTAACCACCGGCGTGGGCGTATTTGAGCTTAACGCGGCGACCGTTCACCAGCGGCGGCTGGTGATCGTCCTGAGCCATCTGCATGATGCGGGTCAGCATAGAGGTGCTCACGCGGCGCGTGGCGCTCTCGTAGGCTTCCTCTACCGACTCGAACAGGTGACCCACACCCGTGCCGTGCAGCGCCGAGATGAAGTGAATACGAGCAAAATCGATAAAGCCCAGACGACGGTCAAGCTCGCTCTTCACGCGCTCTTTCACGTCTTGATCGATACCGTCCCACTTGTTCACCGCGATCACCAGGGCGCGACCCGCGTTCAGGGCGAAGCCCAGCAGACCTAAGTCTTGCTCAGCGATCCCCTCGCGGGCATCGACCACCAAGAGCACCACGTTGGCATCTTCTACCGCCTTGAGGGTCTTGATCACAGAGAATTTCTCGACTGTCTCGTGCACCTTGCTACGACGACGCACACCCGCGGTGTCGATGATCACATATTCCTGACCGTCGCGCTCCAGCGGGATATAGATACTGTCACGGGTCGTACCCGGCTCATCGTAGACCACGACACGTTCTTCACCCAGAATACGGTTAGTCAGGGTCGACTTGCCCACGTTAGGCTTACCGATAATCGCCAGCTTAATTGGCAAGTCCTGCAGACGCTGCTGCTCGGCCTCGGCCTCTTCCTCTGTGTATTGACGCTCGTCGGCTTCCTCTTCATCCTCGCCGTCACGGGTCAGTCCCATGGCTTCGGCGTAAGGTGTCAGCGCGTATTCGATCATGTTGGTCACACCGCGCCCTTGGGCGGCAGCCATCTGGTAGACCTCACCCAGGCCCAGGGCCCAGAACTCGCCACAGGCAGAGTCGGCGTCGATACCATCGACCTTGTTGGCTACCACGAAGGTGGTCTTCTCGCGGCGGCGTAAATGCTCGGCGATCGCCTCGTCGGCGGCCGTCAGACCCGCGCGGGCGTCGGTGAGGAAGAGCACCACATCGGCTTCTTCGATCGCCGCCAGCGACTGCTCTGCCATGCGGGTCTCGATCCCCTCTTCGGTGCCATCAATACCGCCGGTATCCACCACGATAAATTCGTAACCAGATAGATGTGCACGACCATACTTACGATCCCGAGTCAGACCTGGGTAGTCAGCTACCAAGGCGTCTCTGGTGCGCGTAAGACGATTGAACAGGGTCGACTTACCTACGTTTGGTCGGCCTACCAGGGCCACAACTGGAATCATTTTTTTGCCTCTAATCTACAAATCTATCTGAATAACTTAAATAAAAAGCCCCCAGCACAAGGTCCAGGGGCTTTAAAAACTGTTAAAGCTCGCCTTAGGGAAGCGTAATTCTTGCTACCTTGCCGCCGCGACTCTGGACGTAGATCTTATCATCTATTACCAGTGGCTGGCTAAATAAACCTGAACTATCCACTTCGACGCGGCCCACCAGCTTACCTGAGGCGCGATCGATGAAATGCAGATAGCCTTCGAAATCACCCACCACCAGGTAGTCTTTGAAGACCACTGGCGAGGTCAATTCACGGTTAGTCAGCTCGCTGTTGCTCCAGCTTTCCAGGCCGTTACGCTTATCGACCGCATACACACGGCCGTGGTCATCCACCAAGTAAAGGTTCAGACCGGCCGAAGCCAACTCGTTGAAGCTAGAATATTTACGGCTCCAGACCACACGGCCTGTACGCAGCTCCATAGAGACCAGGTTACCGTTATAGCTCACCGCATAGATGTTCTCGCCCACGATAAGCGGCTTCATATCCACGTCGGCCATGCGGGTAAACTCGTTACCCCCTTTTGGCGTATAGATAGGCTGCTCCCAGGCGGCCTGACCGTTGCTTTTCACCACAACTGCGACCTTGCCATCGGCGGTGCCGACGAAGAAGCCACCGGCCTCATAGGCGGCTGAACCTGTGCCCCTTAGGGTCAGGGTTGGCAACTTGCTCTCGTAAACCCACAGCTGCTTGCCGTCATCGACGTTATAGGCTTCAAGGGTGCCCGTGCTGGTGTGAACCACCACCACATCTTCGCCCACAGTTGGCGCAGACAGCAGCTCACCGCCCGCGGTCACATGCCAGACCATCTCGCCGGTTTCGGCGTCGACGGCGCCCAGCAGGCCACTCTCACCACCGAAGAACACCTTGTTACGGGCGGCGGTAATGCCTGAGGAGAGACGCGCCCCCTTGTTCTTAGACAAGGCGCCCTCTTTGAACCAGGAGCTGATCTCCAGCGACCAGACCTGCTCACCTGTGGCTTCATCGTAGGCGGCGACTTCACCGTAACGATCCATGACGAACAGCTTGCCGTAACGCACCGCCGGACGGATCTTAGAGTAGTAGTCACCCACACCACTGCCGACGGAGGCACTCCAGCTGACCTCGGGGAAGACGCTCGCCTCAATCTGCGGCAGCGGACTTACCGGCTCTTCCTCAACATCGTTAGAAGAACAGGCCGACAGCAACCCCAGGCTCAAGCTGCAAGCCAGTAATGTTTTGCACCAAGACTTCATGGGCAGCTTCCTTATGCCTTGTTCAGGTTATCTAGCTTCATCTGTAAGGCTGGGCTTGAAGTCGCTCCGCCATTGTCCAGGGCTGACTGATAGGCGCTCTTTGCCTTGTCGGCCTCGCCTTGGCGTACCAGGAAATCACCTTTTAATTCATCACGCTGTACGGCAAAGGAAGGCGTGTTAAGCTGCTCCAGAGTTGCCAATGCCGTCGCCAGCTGACCTTGCTCTGCCTGCACGCGGGCAAGACGCAATGTCGCAACCGCAACCAGACCTTCTTCAGGCTTGCTGACCAGGATCTGCTTAAGGGCCTGCTCGGCCTTGTCCAGCTCACCGGCTTCTACCGCGGCCTTGGCCACGATAAGTTGTAGTAGTGCCTGATAGCCCTGTTGACCGTCGTGGTCCTTAGCAAAGCTCTCGGCGGCCGCCAACATGCTCGAATCGGCTTTGACCGAGTTGCTGATGGTTTGGAAGGCTTCAGAGGCTTCTTCTGCCTGAGCCACCTTGTAATCTGAATAGTAGTTCCAGCTGTAAAGGCCACCCAGGCCTACCACTGCACCTATGACAATCGAGTTGCCATAGTCTTTCCAGAACTGTTTGATAGCATCGACTTGTTGTTCTTCTGTGCTATAAATTTCCACGTTTCTCTTCCTCTTTAAATCAGTTCTGCAACGTAAGCTGCTAACGAATCCTGTGCAACCAATTCTTGTTCTTTCTCTTCACGCAGATATTTAAGCGCCACCTGACCGTTGGCCAGTTCAGTCTCGCCGATCACTACGGCAAGCTTGGCGCCGCTCTTATCGGCACGTTTCATCTGCTTCTTGAAGTTACCGCCGCCGCAGTGACTCATCACCTTGAGGCCGTCAACTTCACGTAACTGCTGCGCCACCTTGATGGCCTCCACACGGCAATCATCGCCCATGGCGGTAACATACACATCCACCGGACCGGATACATCGTCGGTCAGCGCCAGCGTCTCCAGCATCAGCACGATGCGCTCGAGCCCCATGGCAAAACCTACCGCCGGGGTGTCTTTCCCGCCAAGCTGACCGACCAGGCCGTCGTAACGACCACCGGCCAATACTGTGCCTTGGGCACCCAGGCTGTCGGTGACCCACTCGAATACGGTGCGGTTATAGTAATCTAAACCGCGCACCAGACGAGGGTTAATTTCGTATTGGATGCCAACGGCTTCAAGTAGTTCACACAAATGTGCAAAATGGCCGCGACTTTCTTCGCCGAGGTAATCCATCAGCGCCGGAGCATCACCCAGCAGCGCCTGCACATCTGGGTTCTTGCTGTCCAGTACGCGCAGCGGATTTGAATACATGCGGCGCTGGCTGTCTTCGTCCAGCTTCTCCTTGTGCTGCTCCAGGAAGGCGACCAGGGCGTCACGGTAAGCCGCGCGCTCCTCGGCATCCCCCAGGGTGTTCAGCTCAAGCTTCACATGCTCGCTGATCCCCAGCTTCTGCCACAGTCGATGGGACATCATCAAGACTTCGGCGTCGATATCGGCCGAGGCGATACCATAGACCTCGACACCGAACTGGTTAAATTGACGGTAGCGCCCCTTCTGTGGACGCTCGTGGCGGAACATGGGGCCCATATACCACAGACGCTGCTCTTGATTGTACAGCAGGCCGTGCTCGTTACCCGCACGCACGGTAGAGGCAGTGCCTTCAGGGCGCAGGGTCAGCAGATCGCCATTGCGATCGGCAAAGGTATACATCTCTTTCTCGACGATATCTGTCACTTCGCCGATGGAACGTTTGAACAGGTCGGTACTCTCTACGATAGGAGTGCGGATCTCGCTGTAACCATAGGCCGCAACGGTATCACGCAACACTGCTTCTAGTTTTTGCCATAGCGGGCTCTGGGTCGGCAGAATATCGTTCATTCCGCGAATCGCTTGAATCTGTTTTGCCACTGTATCAACTCGTCCGAAATTTAGCTGTAAAAAATAAAAAAGCGCCTCGCATTATAGGCGCATCAACAATAAACGCAAAACCGGCGCGGCGCGCCAGTGAGCTGCGCCACAAACGGGGCCAAAAGCCCCATCTTCTGCGCAGCGAGCAAAGGGTTATTCCGTGATATCGGTTGTCGGAATACGCGCGTCGACGCTGGCGACCTTGGCGCGGATCTTCGCCTCGAGCTGATCGACGATATGCTCGTTGTCGAACCGCTCTTTTTGACGCACGCCGTCGTCATAGTAACCGCTCTTACGATTACCGCCGGTCAGGCCAATATCCGATACCAGGGCTTCGCCCGGACCATTGACCACACAACCTATGATAGAGACATCCATAGGGGTCACCACATCTTCCAGGCGACGCTCAAGCTCGTTCACTGTGGCGATCACATCGAACTCCTGGCGCGAGCAAGATGGGCAGGCGATGAAGTTGATGCCGCGCGAGCGAATACGCAGTGATTTGAGGATGTCGAAACCGACCTTGATCTCCTCAACGGGATCGGCGGCCAGCGAGATACGCAGGGTGTCGCCAATCCCTTCAGCCAGCAACATGCCAAGGCCAACGGCCGACTTCACGGCGCCGGCGCGGGCGCCACCGGCCTCGGTGATCCCAAGGTGCAGCGGCTGTTTGATCTGTTTGGCCAGCAGACGATATGACTCCACCGCCAGGAAGACATCTGATGCCTTCACACTCACCTTAAACTGATCGAAATTGAGTCTGTCGAGAATATCCACATGGCGCATGGCCGATTCCAGCAAGGCCTGCGGCGTCGGCTCCTTGTACTTGTCCATCAGATCTTTCTCTAATGAACCACCGTTAACACCGATACGGATCGGGATATTCTTGTCGCGGGCACACTCCACCACGCTGCGAATGCGCTCTTCGTTGCCTATGTTGCCCGGATTGATACGCAGACAATCCACGCCATATTCCGCCACTTTCAGGGCGATACGGTAATCGAAATGGATATCGGCAACCAGCGGGACCTTAGTCTGCTGCTTGATCACCTTGAACGCCTCGGCGGCATCCATGGTGGGCACAGAGACACGTACGATATCGGCGCCGACATTCTCCAGCGCGCGGATCTGAGCCACTGTGGCCTCCACATCTGTGGTGCGGGTGTTGGTCATAGATTGCACGGCGATTGGCGCGCCATCACCGATGGGCACATCGCCCACATAGATGCGTGTCGAAGGGCGGCGAATGATTGGGGACTCGTTGTACATCTTAATTCACTCTTTTACTTCAAAGATTGACGGCGCTACCGACCGTCAGTCTGGCAACTCGGCCACTGGGATACTTGGCCAAATCAACTTGTTCACCATTGAGACGCATGGTCAGCGACTGAGGCGCCCCCAATATAACCTTAAACGGCGCCTGACCAAAGACATTCATCTCTTTGCCTGCCAGCTTGAGGCCATTGACCAGCACCTTGCCGTCGGCATCGGTCACCTTGATCCAGCAATCACCACTCAGGCTCAGGGCCAACAAGGCATCGTCTGCGCTCTTAAGGGGTTCATCTGCTTGGGAATTTGGGTTGGTCACTTCCAGCGCTACGCCAGTCTCAGGTGTCGAGCCAGCCTCAGATGCTAGGTTTTCAGCCTGTTCGACTGTCTGCTGTGCACCGGTAGATTCCTCCGCCACAGTTTGATCAGACTCAGCTTGATTTGGCATCTCGATGCCTGTACCCGCCTGTGGGTCTTGAGCTAGCATAGGCTCAGACGAGGCCGGCAGGGTCGAGAGCTCGGCAGTTTCTTCCACCGACGGCTTGGAGAGATCCAGATCGGCCACCATGGCGGACTTTTGTACCCACCAGAGTACCAGCAATGCCAACAAGACAAAGATGATGAGATAAGTCACCAGCATCAGGCGGCCGTCTCTGGCCTGGCGCGTCGTCTTGCGGGAAAAGCTCTGCATGGTAGGCGCGCTGACCACGGGAAAGCTTTCGGCCAGGTAGGCATCCACCTTGGCCATCTCCAGCCCCAGAATGCGGGCGTAATTCTTCACATAGCCTTTGACATAGGTCGCCGACGCTATGTTGTCATAGTTGTCCGCCTCGAGATCTTGAACAATCGATGGGCGCAGATTGAGTTGCTCGGCCACGCTGGCTAAAGTCATCTGGCGCGACTCACGCGCCGCCTTTAACCACTGGCCCAGTGTTTCACCGGTTTCCTTTGGTTTCTCAGCATCATCCTTGAGCATATCGATTTGATTATCAGTCATTAGTGCATGCTTGCTCTATACTGCTTGGCCTCATTGGAAGCGGGAAACTTAGCCAAGAGAAGAATGCCAAATTTTCTCATCGCTTCAGGGTCATTTAGGCCTTGCTCAATTTTAATTCCCAACGCCAGACTCTGAGCCGATTCGGGCACTACTCTATGGTAACGCGCCAAGCCTTTCTTGGCGGCGGAGTAGTTCCCCAGATCCAATTCGATCTCAGACAGTTCTAATAGGGAGTTGGCACGACGCGGGTCATAGTTAAGTGCCATCTCGAAGTAGCGTTGTGCTTTTTGCAGATCACCCGACTTGCGGCTACAGATCCCCAGGTTCTCATAGCTGGAGGCCGAACGGGTGTATTTGGGCATTTTTACCGCCCGAAGAAACATCTCTTCGGCTTGATCGTACTTTGCCTGCTGGCAGAGGAACACGCCGAAATTATTCATGGAATCGCCGCTGGCATCGCTGGCGTTGATGGCGTTGCGATACGCCTTCTCGGTCAGCTCTAATTCGCCAACCGATTGATAGTAATAGGCTAATGCCACGTGTACATCTTCGATGTTAGGCGCAAACTCGAGCGCCTTATCCAGGTTGTACTTGGCTTGTTCGCTATTGCCTTTCTGCAGATAGGTCAGACCCAGCTGCACCCGTTGGCGCGCGGCAGAAACGTTGTCAAAGGTACGCTCTTGAACGGGCACATCTGTGCCACTGTAAGTTCTTTCAGTCACGCATCCTGACATCAGCGCCGAGGTCAGGATGACTAACAGGGTCAATGTTGGCTTTTTGCTTAACATTCGCAAGCCTATCTAGTAGCAGATACAATAAGTTAGTTTATTGTGACTGAAATCTGACTATCTTGCATGCGTTTTTTCGCTAAACGTTTGGTTCGGTCGCGAATATCCCCGGCTAACTGGCCACAGGCCGCGTCAATATCGTCTCCGCGGGTCTTACGAACGATCACCGTCAGACCATATTCCATCAGCACCTTAGAGAACCTGTCGATACGTGAGTTCGATGAACGCCCGTATGGCGACCCAGGATAAGGGTTAAAAGGGATCAGGTTGATCTTACAAGGGGTATCTTTCATCAACTTTGCCAGCTCATGGGCCTGATCTGTGCTGTCGTTGATATGATCAAGCATCACATATTCCAGGGTCACGCGGCCGCGGTTGGCGTTGGACTTGGCCAGATAACGACGGATCGCCGCCAGAAACTCCTGCAGCGGATACTTCTTGTTGACCGGCACCAGCACATCACGCAGCTCATCGTTTGGCGCGTGAATACTTACCGCCAGCGCCACATCCAGGTTATCACCCAAGATATCCAGCGCAGGCACCACGCCCGAGGTAGACACGGTCACGCGGCGCTTAGAGAGGCTGAAGCCAAAGTCATCCAGCATAATATCGATAGCCGGCATAACGTTTTTCAGGTTCAGCAGCGGCTCTCCCATGCCCATCATCACCACGTTGGAGATAGGACGCTCGCCGGTCTCTTTCTGGAAACCGAGGAAATGGGACACACGCCAGATCTGGCCAACAATCTCAGACACGGTAAGGTTACGGTTAAAGCCCTGCTGGGCAGTCGAGCAGAAGGTACACTCAAGGGCACAACCAACCTGAGAAGAGACACACAGGGTGGCACGGTCCTCTTCGGGGATGTAGACAGTTTCAACTTCTTGGCCATTGCCCACGTTGATGGCGAACTTGATGGTGCCATCGGCAGACTTCTGGTAGCTGGAGATCTCGGGCGCCACCACCTCACAACGCGCGGCCAGTTTGGCACGTAACACCTTGTTGATGTTGGTCATTTGTTCGAAGTCACTCACGCCAAAATGGTAAAGCCACTTCATCAATTGATCGGCACGGAAAGGCTTTTCACCCATCTCGGTAAATAGCGCTCTCAATCCCTTACGATCGAGATCCAATAAATTGATCTTTTTTTCACTCATTTTGACTAACCTCAACACCAAAACCTGCCACAGGGCGGCGAATTATACAGATATCAATAAATTTTAGCCAGTAAGGAAATAGACTATGCTAGAATCCCTCCCAAGCTAATATTGGCTTGCTACCTGGAGTTGTTTTACCTCCCCCATGATAACCCTTATTGTTATTGTCTTTGTCGCTATCGGGATCTCTTTTCTCTGTAGTGTATTCGAAGCCGTGCTTCTGTCTGTTACCCCTAGCTTTATCGCGAACCTGAAAGAAACCCATCCCGCGGCGGCCGAGCGTTTGAGCCACCAGAAGGAGAATGTGGAATCGCCACTGGTCTCTATCTTGACCCTGAACACTATCGCCCATACCGTGGGTGCCGCCGTTGCCGGTGCGCAGGCCGCAAAGGTGTTTGGCGATGAGATGCTAGGTGTCTTCTCGGGCGTTCTGACCTTCTTGATCCTCTTCTTCTCAGAGATCATCCCTAAGACACTGGGGGCAAACTACTGGCGCAGCCTGGCTCCAAGTGTATCGCTGGTGCTGCTGTGGATGGAGCGCATTACTAAGCCGCTGATCTGGATGTCACAGCAGGTGACTCGCAAGCTGGGCAAGGGCGACGATGGCCAATACATTCGCCAGGAGATGAGCGCCATGGCCAAGATAGGCCATGAATCGGGTGAGCTGGACGAGCAGGAATCTATGATCCTGACGCAGATGCTGTCGGTCAAGGAGATGCCGGTTACCGCCATCATGACGCCGAGAACCGTGATGTTCAGCGTGCCAGCTTCCATGACTCAGACCGAGTTTGCCAAGCTGCATAAGAAGAGCCCCTTTACCCGTATCCCGGTCTTCGATGGCGATCGCGACAATATCGTGGGTTATGTTAACCGCAACACCATCTTGTTGTCGGAGCGGGACACGCCTCAGGCGCCTATTTCGGCGGTGCGTCGTAACCTGGTTATCGTGCCGGAAACGGCCAAGATATTGCCGCTGTTCCAGCTGATGATTAAGCGCAACACCAAGATCGCCATGGTGGTGGATGAATACGGCAGTGGCCACGGTATAGTCACCCTGGAAGATATCATCGAGTCCCTGCTGGGCCTGGAGATTGTCGACAGCAACGACCCAGTGACCGACATGCAGCAACTGGCAAGACGCCTGTGGAAACGCCGCATGACTCACAAGGGGATACGCATCTCGGATGAGGGCTCGTCAGAAGATGACGAAACGCCGAAGAGCGAGCCGCAAGAGGCCAGCGTCGCTGAGACAGAACCTCTGGGTAAGGTGAGCAAATAACCCAAATAACTTAAGTACTGAGCCGATATAAATTAGCAGCTCATTAAATACTTAAGAAAAGTTAACAAAGGGAAGCGAATGCTTCCCTTTTTCATTTACCCCCGCTGAGGTATACTTGCCCGCTTCACAGATGGAGCCTACATGACCAACAGATATTCGCTCAAGCTTGCACACATCAACGACACCCACTCTCACTTCGATCCTTCACGCGTTCAATTTCTGCTCACCCATGAGCAACAAAGTTATGAGGTCTATAGCCATAGCGGTGGCTATGCCAGGATCGGCTATCAGGTGCAGCAAGCGCGTCAGCAAGCGGTAGATGCCGGGCAAGATTTTCTGTTTCTGCATGGGGGCGACAGCTTTCAGGGCACTCTCTACTTCAATCAGTTTAAGGGCGTCGCCAACGCCGATCTGCTCAATCGCCTCGCCCCAGATGCCATGGTGCTGGGCAACCATGAGATAGACGCTGGCAATCAACCGGTTAAACGGTTTCTCGATACCATTAACTTCCCCCTGCTCGCCGGCAACATGGACCTCAGCCAGGAAGATCCCCTAAAGCAGGACAGACTCGCCGGCCACCCCAAGCTATTTGACTATATTCCCGAGCGCCAGATGGCCAAGGTGCTGCTAAAGCCCCTGGGCGACAAGCAGATCGCCATCATAGGGATCACCCTAGATCAGATGAAAGAGATCGCCAGGCCAGATGAAGATACCCATTTTGCCAACGCCATCGCGACCACAGCCAATACGGTAGCCAAACTCAAGGCCGACGGCATAGATCATATCTTGGTGCTGAGCCATCTAGGTTGGGATAAGGATAAAGAATTAGCCAGAGAAGTCCCCGGCATCAGCCTGATCGTCGGTGGTCACTCACATACCCTACAGGGCGATTTCGGCGCCATCGGCATCAACGCCCTACCCTATGGCTACTGCGAGGAAGACACGCCTATTTTGCATGCAGGCAAGTACGCCGAAACCCTGGGGCTGTGCGACATCGAATTTGACGACAAGGGGCGCGTTACGTCACTTGCCGGACACAACTACTTCATGCTTGATGAGCATCTGATCATCGAAGGGGAGCAAGAGGTCACCGCCGCTACCTACAACGCGCTGAAACAGCAGCTCATGTCGCATCCTGGCGTGCTGTGGAATGAAGGATTGTGGGATGAAGAGCTAAGCGAGATCAATCAGGTGATCGCCCAGCGCTATCGCCCGGCCGTAGACGCGCTGGAGCATCAAGTGCTGGGGTTTGTGCCGAAAAACTTGATCCACACCCGCCTGCCGAGCAAGGCGCTGCCCCATGGCAGCGAAATCGCCCCCTGGGTCTGCAAGAGTATCTATCATGAGACCCGCAGACTCGATCTTCAGGTGGACTTTGCCCTGCACAATGCCGGCGGCGTCAGGCAGTCACTCAACAAGGGCACAGTGACCATGGCCGACGTGCTGGGGCGCCTGCTGCCCTTCGCCCTCCCCCTGGTGAAATATCGCATATTGGGCCGCTACCTGTATCAGACCCTAGAGTCGGCCATCAACTCGGCCACCAACAACAGCATTACCGGCACGGGCGCCGGCAGCTTCCCCTACACCTATGGCCTCAAATATTGTTATGACGGCAGGCAGCCGCTGGGCACCCGCATCCTGCAGCTGGAGATTTTGACCGAAATTGCTGGCGAGATGCAGTGGCACAGTGTGATGCCAGACCGCATGTATAGCGGCGTCTCCTCGGCCTATACGGCATCGGGCAAGGAAGGCTATCAGGACCTGCTCAGAGCCGAGCAACAGGAATCGATTGAGGCGCTCACCCTACCCCAGGCCTTCATCCGCTACATGCAGCGCGAAGAGGGACTTCACGGCATCATGCCGCCCCATGTGTTGTATACCAGTCACCTGGACGGACTTTAAGTCCTATCTAACGCTGGTTCGAAACCTAAGAAAGACTAGCTAAGTTTGCTTAACTGACTTGTCTAAGTACATGGCGAGGTTAAAGTAGGAAAACCATATAGGGAGACGTAAGTAGAGAAACTAAGTAGGAAGACTTAAGTAGGAAGGCTATTTAGTTAGGCTAGGCCTGAGACTTCACCAGATAATAGGCCATAAATATTTGGCCTGCCTTTTCCTGATATCGCTTGTGCCGCAGAGTAAACCCCTCGGCCAAAAACAGTGGCCGCGACAGGCTGGAGGCATCGACGCTCAGCTCAAGCATCCCCTGCGCCGCCGACCATGATACAAGCTGGCGTAGCAGTTGACGCGCTATCCCCAGCCCCTGATATTCAGGGTACACATAGAGACTGTCGATATATCCTCGCGAGGCATGGTGAGTCTCCACATTGATAAAACCGACGCAGCGGGGTAGCCCGCTAATTAGGCTTTCTGTGTCGACGGCTAACCAGGCCTGTGAGCGGGTCAGGCGTTTATGCCAGTGATAGCCAGAGCGCGGCGCCCTGGACCAGGCGCGCTTTTGCGCCTCACTGTAATGGGTCTCGTCAATCGCCCGCACCGCCAGATGATAGACCTCGCTGACCTGAGTGCTGTATCCCTTACGGTAGGGAATTATCTTAATCATCGCCTAATCAAATCTCGCAGAGTGGCTTTTGCCAAGAGATACTGGCCGAGTAATACTGGCCGAATGACATTGGCTGAGTGACATTGGCTGAGTGATACTGGCCGAATGAGCCTGGCCGCTACCAGCTCTTTGCCACCGCTTTTAGTAAACTGGCTTATCGTAAATTGCAGCCTATATTAGTCGCCCATCAGGCAAAAAAATAGTGCCGATAACAAGTTAGCGGCACTATCTATTATGTTTAGACTCTTACATTCAGTCTTTCACGCTTGGCCGGGCTGCTAAGCCGCCTAGGCTACTTCTTGTCGATGCGACCCACAAATAGCAGTTCGTCGAAGGTGCGGTTAAGCGTCTTGCTGGTAAAGTCATTCATCCACATCTGTTCTTGAACGACAACTACGTCACCTTTTTTCACCTCTGCCTGAGGTCCGGCCGCCCAGAAGGTCTTGTCGGCTTCTTTGATCTGAACATAGGTATAACCGCCGCCGTTCATGGTATCGACCACTGTGCCCTGATGCACTACACCAGCCGCCCAGGCACTCGAGATCCCCAGGGCTAAGGTGGCCGCTGCGGCTAAACGAACTAATTTAGTTATCATTGTCATTCCTTAAGTGTTTGCCTTTAACCCCTGCATTAAAACATGGCCTTAGCCATAAATCTCTACCCGGCGTACCTAAAACAGCATTCAATGAATCAGTTTTAGATCAAGCTCTCATTCCCGAGTTTTATCCTTGAGTGCGCGGAACTAATAACGGCTTGAGCATGCCCTCGAGGCCATTGAGCTTCACTTCGTAGATGAGCGCCAGCTGCTGCCCTAGCTTGCCCTCGGGGAAGCCTTTACTGTGAAACCAGACTAAATAAGGCTCTGGCAGCTCGAGTAAGCGTAATCCGGCATATTTACCAAAGGGCATTTTTTGATTAATCGCCTCGATTAAGGCCTGTTGATCCATCGTAACTATCCTAACTTAACTATCCTAAATGGCTATCGGGAGGTGTGCGGGGCCCAGCTTACGTGACCTCTGGCGCCAAACCAAGTGCTCTGAATAAAAAGTGCTTTGGATAGAAAGGAGCTTGCTATAAATAGCAGTAACACTTGTTCATTTCCCGCGCGCCGCCTTGAAACATAAGGTAAATTTTTCCAGAGGCAAGCAAACCGAGTTCAAAGTTTTAGTCATTACACATATAACATTTAGAAATATAAAAATTAAATAATCGCAATTTTTGAAATAAAAGTAAGGTGAAAGTCTTACACTTTTAAGGCATAAGCATGACAAGCCAGGCAATAAAACCAACAAATAAAAAGTAACCTTATGTTTTAAAACATATTATCCGTAAGACTTTATCCCTCAAGCCCTTAGCGTCAAATATCTGCCAAACAAGCCAAAACGTCAACTTAATGACAAGCGCCATAATCAAAAAAAACGTCAATTTTCATGTAGTTGACCAACAATTAATTAACACCTAAATTGGACTCATGCCCAAACAGGTGAGGTCGCGAGACAGCAGTACATCACTTGGGAACCTAACAACAAACATCGGCAATCATTGGCAGTCGAGAGGAAATAGAATGATCATTTTAGTTGGCGGTGAAAAAGGCGGTAGCGGAAAGAGCTGTTTAGCCCAAAACATAGCGGTATTTCTCACGGTAGAATGCGGCGCGTCGGTCATCATGGTCGATTGTGATCCCCAGCGGACCACCTCAGACTGGATTCAAGCTCGTAACAACAATGGCACCCTGGCTAGCATCAACTGCGTACAGCTCTACGGCAAGATACGCAACGATCTGCTCAGCCTGGAGCAACACTATGACTATGTCATCGTCGACTGTGGCGGTCAGGATAACCTGGCACTGCGCGCCACCATGTCAGTTGCCTCCCATGTGTTGATGCCACTGCGTCCTAAGCGCAGAGACTTGAAAACCGTCAGCCACATGGATGATATCGTCGCTACCTGTATGATGATTAACCCTAAGATGCGCGCATCTTTCGTGATCACTCAATGCCCTAGCCTACCAAACCAGGCTAACCGCATCTTTGAGGCGAAAGAGGTGTGTAAGACTTACGACATCAACGTGCTCGACGCCATCACCTACAGCCGAAACATTTATGATGACAGCGAAGAATCGGGTCTGTCTGTCATGGAAACTCAGCCAAAAGGCAAGGCCGCCGAGGAGATCCGCAGCATCGCCTGTGAAATGCTGCAAGCTTCGAGTGCTACAGAAATTCGCAATCGTCTCGCCGAAAAACAGATGGATAAGTTAAGGGGTAACTATGGGTCTGGCCGATCTCAAGAAAAGCTCTACGCAGTCTAGTGCCGCGAGACAAAACCGTAAGCTGCTGAATATTTCGCTCGATGCCTTGATCGATGACTTCATCGAGGACGCGACACACTATGCCGCCGGGCAGCCGAGCAATGTGCAGCAGATGGCCGAGGTTATCGCCTTAGAGACCGGCTTCGATGGTGATTTTCTAAATCGCCACGCCTCTCAGGCCGCCCCTAAGGTGGTGCCTAAGGGCACTGGGCCCTATCGCAAGGCGACCTTTACCCTGAGCGAGTCTGCCATCGCGCACCTCGCCGAGTTGGCCAGCGGCTGCGATGTGGCTAAGTCGAAATTGATCCGCTTTCTCATCGAGCACCATTACTCATTATCGGAAAGCGAACGGCAACAAAAGGAACAATCCATCATAGTTGATTAATTAGTCGATTAAATTAGTCGATTAAAATTAATCGATTGAGTTAGCGATAGTATTAATCGATTAACTATATCCCCAGACGCGCTGGGCTCATCATCACCCAGCGCGTCGCCATTTTCGCCCCGTCTCCCTAACCTTTCTGGCAGCGACAGATTTCAGTTTCCGAACTTACGGGCTGCCAGCTTTTTTTCTTCACACCTTTTTTCTCCACGCTTTTTCTGGCCCTAAGATTGAATTTGCGGCAAGCAACACCATATCTTGCTATATCATAGGGAGATTTTTATGCTAGCCATCTTTATTCTTGCGCTGGTCAGTAGCGCCGCCATAGGTTACATACTGTTTAAGCCAAGGTATGTCAGGTATCGCCGCGCGCAGATCGCCAAGCGGCCCTTTCCCGCCAGTTGGCGCGCCATACTCAAGCGTCGCATGCCATATTTTCGTGCCCTGCCAAGCGACCTTCAGCTACAGCTCAAGCGTCACATTCAGATCTTCATCGCCGAGAAGCAGTTCGTCGGCTGCCAGGAGATAGAGATTGATGATGAGATCAGAGTAACCATAGCCGCCCAGGCTTGCCTGTTACTGCTCAATCGCGACACCGACTACTACCCTAAGCTGAAACAGATCTTGGTCTACCCTAGCCTGTTTATCGTCAGTCAGACTCAGCAAAATGGCGATGGCACCTTCTGGGAGCGCAAAAACATCCTCTCCGGCGAGTCCTGGGAATTTGGCAAGGTGGTGCTCTCCTGGCATACCGCTAAGGAAGACGCCGCCCAGCCCTATGATGGCCACAACGTGGTGATCCACGAGTTTGCCCACCAGCTGGATCAGGAAGATGGCCACTCCAATGGCGCGCCCATCTTAGCCCATGCCAACGACTATCAGTCTTGGTCAACCGTCATGGCGCAGGAGTTCACTCGGCTACGCGAAGATGCCAAGTGGCATCAACCCAGCCTGTTTAACTATTACGGCGCCACCAACGAGGCGGAGTTCTTCGCGGTGATCACCGAGACCTTCTTCGAACGCCCCCATGAGTTTTACCAGCAGCATCAGGCCCTCTATCAACAGATGAGTCATTTTTTCAAGCTAGATCCGGTAAACTGGCATTAACGACACGAAAAAGGAGTTTTATCATGACAGTCAGACATCCCATGCTGACCTGGCTTTTGGCAGCCAGCGCCCTGCTGCTGAGCGGCATCTGCCGGGCCGAGATCCCGCTAGAGGCGACCCAGACCTTAGACAAGCTTCACGGCTACGCCGCCAGCGCCGATTGGGACAACTACTTCGCCCTCTATACCGAGGATGCCCACTTTATCGGTACCGATGCCACGGAAAACTGGAACATGGAAGAGTTTTCCGCCTATGCGCGCCCGACAAAGGGCTGGCACTACACCCTGGTTTCGAGGCAGCTCCAGCAACACGGCGACGTAATAGTCTTCGATGAACACTTAAGCAGTAAGTCATACGGCAACTGCCGCGGCACGGGCACTCTGGTATTGACGCCGGAAGGCTGGAAGATATTGCAATACCACCTGAGCTTTCCTATCCCCAACGCCATGGCCAAGCGGATCACGGCGCAGATCAGCGCCGCGAGTCAGAAAGAGTAGTGCTAATGCACAGAGACAGATAGGCAAAGATTGGTCAGCTGCGCGAAGTGGGTAAAGCGCTCGAAATCCACTTCCGCCAGCTTGCGCTCCGAGCTATGCCTGTCAGCATATAACAGGCCAATCACCTTGTTATCCACCAAGATCGGCGCCAGCATGAAGCCCATAGCAGAGGTGTGGCGCCTGAGTTCTTCATCGGTATAGAGACGCCACTTTTCCGAGCTAGGATTGTCGATAAACAGCGGTTTCTTGAGATCGACGCTCTCGGCAAACACATTCTTGTCGTGATTAAGCTCGACGATAAACTCATTCTTCATCTTATCGCCGTTCTCGCCTAGCACCACCCGAGGCTGCAGGCGTTTCCGGTTTGGTGAGAGCAGCATCACTGCGCAGCGATCCATGCCGATACCATCGAGCAGACCGCTCAGGGTAATGGTGATCACCTCATTAAAGTTCGCCTTGTTGATGGCGCAATCTGTAAGTTCCCTGAGTTTCTTCAGCTGCAAGTCGACATTGAACTCACGCACCTTAATGGGCTCGGCTTCGGGCTCCGCCGCCAGCGTCAATTGGTGAGTATCGGGCAAAAAGGCCACCAGCACCTTGGCACCATAGGTATCGGCCAGCTTTCTGGTGGCGTGGCTGCACTGGATCATCCGACCCTTAAATTCATCCACCTCGAGATCCAGCATGTCTGCTGCCTGCTTGATTCGATGATTCAGCTCGGCAATATCTTTGCTGTCGCTGGCCATCAACTCGCTGATCTTGTTGGCAAGATAGATAGAGCGGATCTCAGGCGTGCGCTCGTTGGGGTTAGACAGGGACTTCACCAGCACCTCACCGAGGCCCCAGTTTTTGGCTATGCCCATGGAAAGCTGAGTAAAAGAGGTGCCCAGCACCTCTCTGACCACATTATTGGCTTCCTTCTCATCGACCTGATTAAGGCGCGCATCGAGCTGCTCTGTGGTCTCACCGCCCATGCTCCAGAAGGCACTCTCTCCCAGGTGATAGAGCAGCGCGGCAATAAACACCTCTTCTTGCAGCTCTTCATCATGATCTTTAAGCATCATCTTGGCCAGCATGGCAGCCTGGAAGGCTCTGGCCATCAGGGTGAGCAGCCTGTGATACACAGGCTCAGATAAGCCCTTGTTTTCTAGCAGGCTACTGAGCAGTTTGGCGGTAATACAGATGTTGCGTATGGTATCGAAGCCCAGTACCACAGCCGCGCGGCTTACAGTGGTGACGTGGGAGATCCCCTTGTTATAGATGGCGCTATTGGCCACCTTAAGAATTCGCGAGGTCAGCGCGTTGTCATGCATCACGCTGCGGCCGAGTATCGCCAGGGAGGAAACATCATCTTTGGCAAGTTTCTCTAGGGTTTTCACCGTCGAGCTCAGTGCCGGCATCTCCTGTTCGCTGATGCGTTTGGTCCAGTATTCTGCACCTTTACCTGACATGGCAGTGTTCAATGCGTATCTACTCTTTTATATAAAGAAATAAGGATAGCGCTCGCTTGCCGGCGCCGTCTTTGATGAATTATAGGCAGAAAAACTTATAACATAACAATTACATCAGCCGCCAGTGGCAATTGGGCTTTATCCTGCGCCAGCTGCTCGCTTGGTGAGGATTTCATCTCTTTATCGGCTGCGGGAGCGTATTGATAAGCACAAAATAAAAAAGGCGGCTCAAGAGGGACCGCCAAAGCAAGCAAAAATAAACAAGTAGAAAGGAAAGAAAAACCTCGCACTGCACGTAGGAACACAGTGCGAGGAACAACCGCTGCTAAAGGACAGCAAGTCGAAACTTTAGAACTGCTCCTCTTCGGTAGAACCAGTCAATGCCGTGACCGAAGACTCACCGCCCTGGATCACATTAGTCACCTTATCAAAGTAGCCCGTACCCACCTCTTGCTGGTGCGCCACGAAGGTGTAGCCTTTCTTCGCCGCGGCGAATTCGACTTCCTGTACCTTCTCGACATAGTGCTTCATGCCTTCACCACGCGCATAGTCATAGGCGAGGTCGAACATGTTGTACCACATGTTGTGGATACCGGCTAAGGTGATGAACTGGTACTTGTAACCCATGTCCGACAGTTCCTGCTGGAAGCGGGCGATGGTGGCATCGTCCAGGTTCTTCTTCCAGTTGAAAGAAGGTGAACAGTTGTAGGCCAGCAGCTGATCTGGGTATTGCGCATGGATCGCCTCGGCAAAGCGGCGCGCCTCTTCAAGATCCGGCTTGGCCGTCTCACACCAGATAAGATCTGCGTATGGGGCGTAGGCCAGACCGCGAGAGATAGCCTGGTCGATGCCAGCATTTACACGGTAGAAACCTTCTGAAGTTCGCTCGCCGGTGATGAAGTCACGATCATAAGGGTCGCAATCAGAGGTCAGCAGATCCGCAGCGTTAGCATCGGTACGGGCAATAACCAGAGTTGGTACGCCACTCACGTCGGCAGCCAAACGCGCCGAAACTAGTTTCTGTACCGCTTCTTGGGTCGGCACCAACACCTTACCGCCCATATGGCCACACTTCTTCACCGAGGCCAGCTGATCTTCGAAGTGCACACCCGCCGCGCCGGCATCGATCATATTCTTCATCAGCTCGTAGGCGTTAAGTACACCACCAAAACCGGCTTCGGCATCGGCCACGATAGGCAAGAAGTAGTCTGTGTAGCGCTCATCTTGTGGGTCTATCTCGTTGCTCCACTGGATCTGGTCGGCGCGGCGGAACGAGTTGTTAATGCGCTGAACCACTGCAGGCACTGAGTTTGCAGGATAGAGCGACTGATCTGGGTACATGGTGCCCGCCAGGTTAGCATCGGCAGCCACCTGCCAGCCCGACAGGTAGATGGCCTCGATACCCGCCTTGGCCTGCTGTACCGCCTGACCACCGGTCAGGGCGCCGAGTGAGTTCACATAACCTTTCTTAGCGCCACCATTAACCAGCTGCCATAGCTTCTCGGCGCCACGGGTTGCCAGAGTATTTTCCGGGACAATCGAACCGCGTAAGGCCACTACGTCCTCTGCTGAATAGGGGCGACGAACGCCGGCCCAACGTGGATTTTCAGCCCAATCTTGCTTAATCGCATCAATCTGTTGTTGACGTGAAATCTGTGTAGTTGCCTTAGTCATAATCTTCTCCATCTCAGGTGTTAGCATCCAGCTCCCTCAATACCACTCACATTCAAAGGCGCTAAATAGGTTTGGGTATTACCCTTTCATTTATAAAATCATCTCGTTAGGCGTTATCGCCCTGAGTCAAAATCTCGTAGCCCGGCAGGGTCAGGAAGTCCACCAACTCGTCTGACGTGGTGATCTCTTCCAGCAACACGGCGGCCTGGGTGAAGCTGCCATGAGTGAAACGATCCGGTCCCACCTCGAGTTTGACGTTAGCCAGCTCTTCCACCAGCATCTCCTTGAACAGCGCCTTGGTGACCAGCTTGCCGTTAGAGAGCTTCTGCTCATGCTGGATCCACTGCCAGATAGAGGTACGTGAGATCTCTGCCGTGGCGGCATCTTCCATCAAGCCGTAGATGGGCACACAGCCATTGCCGCGGATCCAGGCCTCGATATATTGCAGCGCAATTCGAATGTTGAGGCGCATGCCCGGCTCGGTGCGCTCGCCTTCGCAGGGCATCAGGAGATCCCTGGCCAGAATCGGCGCATCGACATCGCGGGTGATATGCAGCTGGTTGACATGATCTTCACCTATGTATTCGTTGAAGATCCCCATGGCGGTATCGGCCAGACCCGGATGGGCGACCCAGGTGCCGTCATGGCCATTACGTGCCTCTAACTCCTTATCGCCGCGCACCTTAACCAGTACCGCCTCGTTTTGCGCCTGATCCTTAGCCGGAATGAAGGCAGCCATGCCTCCCATCGCCAGGGCGCCACGCTTGTGACAGGTCTTGATAAGCAGGCGTGAGTAGGCGCTCAGGAACGGCTTATCCATGGTGACCGCCTGACGGTCTGGCAAGATGCGGTCGCTATGCTTCTTCAGCGTCTTGATGTAGCTGAAGATGTAGTCCCAGCGGCCACAGTTGAGCGCGACTATGTTAGAGCGCAGTTCATAGAGGATCTCCTCCATCTCGAACACCGCCGGTAGTGTCTCGATAAGACAGGTACACTTAATGGTGCCCGGCGTTAGACAGAAGCGCTCTTCGACATAGGCAAACACCTTGGCCCACCAGCGCGCCTCGACATGACTCTCGAGTTTAGGAATATAGAAGTAAGGTCCGCTGCCTTTCTCCAACAATTGGCGATAGTTGTGGTAGAAGTAGAGGCAGAAATCAAACAGTGCCCCAGGGATCGCCTCGCCATTGAAGGCGACATGCTTCTCCTTAAGGTGCAGACCGCGTACGCGGGCGATAAGTACGGCAGGATCATCATCGAGCGTATAATGCTTACCTGTCTCGGGCGCCGTGTACTCTATCTCGCCGCGCACGGCGTCACGCAGGTTAATTTGGCCCTGGATCACCTTGGTCCAGCTAGGTGCCAGAGAGTCTTCGAAGTCGGCCATAAAGACTTTAACGTTGGCATTGAGGGCGTTAATGATCATCTTGCGATCCACTGGCCCTGTGATCTCTACACGTCTGTCTTGCAGGTCTTGGGGAATACCGCGGATCTGCCAGTCGCCGTCTCTGATGGCACGGGTCTCGGGTAAGAAATCGGGCAGCGCACCCTTATCGATCAGTTCCTGCTTCTGCCTGCGCATCTCGAGTAGCTTAGGTACCTCTGCCGCAAACTGATCACACAAGACCTCTAGCAAGCTCAGCGCACCTTCGTTAAGCACTATCTCTTGCCCCGGCACTGGCGCCCCCAGGATAGACAATCCCGTCTCTAGCTGATGTTTATTCATTACCTGTTCAGTCATCCCGATATCTCCCAAGCGCTCACTTACCGTTAATTTCAATTCTTCCAGCCTTTAACCTAAGGCCCGCCATACCTTGTAATGATGGCCATACAGCTTGAAACACCAGCAAGGGGTTACAAATGTACGTTTTGAACAAAACCTACTAACAAACTGTTGGGATTGCAACAATACGAGCGGTGAGAAAAACAGCGAAAAAAGCTGAGTGACATCACAAAAAATTGGTAAGACCAAACAGGTGGATGCAACCCAAAATATTGTTTTTAGACAACAAAAAGCATAACCAACAAATCAAGAAATGACTAAATTTAAAAGTTGTCTGACAAATGAACCAAGCTCCATCACTTGAAAGTTATTACGAAAATTTATTACCAATAGTAATTTTATCAATACAGACATTTCACCTAGAAACCTGACAGATAAAAAGGCGGCACGTTTTGCTTTACTTGCAAGTAAGGCTATTAAACTTAAATTATTTCAACAATTTACAAGCAACCCCAAAACACTCAAAATTAAACGCACGTTTTAATTTGACGTTTACGTAAACGATACAAACAAGAGGCTAAATGGCTTGTCACAATTCGGTAACGTTTGTCGATCAACATCACGATTTTTTTTGGTTTACTGCAAAAAAAATCAAAAAAAACCGAATAAATTGCATAGTTAACCCAGCAGAGACGCCTATCATGCTGCCAGGACAAGGCATCAAACTCGGCCATTCGACAAACCACACTCTCCTTCTTTCGCTCTCCTTCTATCGCTCTCCTTCTATCGCTATCCTTCTGCCGCTAAGTGACCAGCACAAAATGACTAACTCGCACGGTGACTAGCCGCTCAGCTCTAATGAAAGACAGCAAACCTGAGTTCAAATAACAAAATACTGATGGCGAACCGCACAAGTCCTAGAGGTAAGCGACTGACAAGATGGGACAGGAAGCTCTGCGCAAGACAGGAAAACTAACCAGAAGAGGTGAACTCACTCGGTAGAAATCGGGTACCTGTATGCAGGAAGGCCTGTTAGGCTCCCGTCGATGCAACAGGGAGTCGCTAAGGATGCATAAAGGCAAAAGCTTCACTAGAAGATAACAGCTTAGACAGCAAACATAGGCTAGAAGCACTAACACCAACCGGAAGCGCGAACACAGACAAGAAGGACTTTCGAAAACAAAAAGGACTAGCAGAGTTAAAGACAAGTGCCGGCAAGCCTGTGACTCGCTTATGGGTAACGACCTTGAACGAATTAAAAGAAAATCAGCAAGCTAAGGCTAAGGCTAGGGCTAAGCATTCACCGCATTGATGGGGGTGTCGGGCGTAGACTCCATGCTTGGGCGGTACATGACCACGCAGTTACGGCCATTGCCCTTGGCCTGATACATGGCGATATCGACCCGCTTCATGAGTGGATCCAGGCTAAGATCCTCCTCCACACTGGTGCAGACACCGAAACTGGCGGTAATGCTCAGGTCACTATAGTGAGGCCGTGTCTGAATCGCCTCTATAGCCACGCGACACTGCTTGGCTATCTTGAGGGCCGCCTGCTCATCCGTGTACGGCAAGAAGAGCGCAAACTCTTCACCGCCCATGCGCACAAACAGATCCCTGCTCTTGAGGCTTGGCGTCACGGCATCGACTACTCGCCGCAATGCCCAATCTCCGGCGCTATGGCCATAGGTATCGTTGATCGCCTTGAAGTGATCTAAGTCGAACATCACCACACTAAACACGCTGCGATGAGCCAAGACATCGACAAAAAGGTTTTCGGCAAAGTCTTGCCCCGTGCCTCGGTTTAATACTCCGGTCAAAGGATCCCGCTGAGAGATGCGCTTATATTTGCGCTTCTGCACAAACATAGAAGCACCAAAAATAATAAGACAGACAGAGCAACCTATGGCAATCATCAGCGCCATACTCTCGTTGTATCTCTCCAGCTCAACTACCTTTTGCTGCGCCGTATAGAGCGCCCGATCCTGGTTGAGCATCTTAATTTCACGGGCCTTCTCGGCATTCTCAAACTTAGCCATCTGATACGCATAGGCTTTTGCCTTGGTCTCGTCGATATCGGCCTCACTGAGCTGCATATACTCGTCCAGATAACGATAGGCCTCCTGGTAGCTTCCCTCTAAAGCCAAGGCATCGGCCATCATCTTATAGGCGCGTTTTTTGGCGTTGAGCACGCTTGGCTCGTCCTCAACATCTATGACTTGCTGGGCGTATTGCTTGGCGCTCTCAACCTCTTTCATCATCAAGTAGGTTTCGGCCAGCAAGGCATTAACATCGTTAATCTCTAACTGAAACTTAAATGTCTTGTACTTTGCAAGCGCTGAAAGGAACAGCTTCTCCGCTTGCTCAAGCTCGCCTAGCTTAAGGTGTGAAGTGCCCTTGCCCTTGTCGGCCATGGCAACAATAAGCGGAATATTATGTTCACTACAGAAGGTGCGGGTATCGGTAAATAACTGCTTAGCCTCATGATAGTGGGAGAGCTTTAGCTCCCCTACCGCCAAAAACAGCTGGGCATAACACTGCTCTTTCGGCGATCTGTCGCGGCTGAGGGCATAGGCCAGCGAGGCATAGCGCTTCACCTCGTCATAGACTTCGAGATCCAGATAGAGGTTGGCCAACCTCAGATAAGAGGTCATCTTAATGGTCACATCATCTATCTGCTCGATACGGTCGAGATTCTTCGCCATAGCATCCAAGGCGCCCTGATAGTTCTTCATGGCGATCAGCGCTGTGGCCTGATACAGATAGATGGAATTTTGAGTTTCGGGAGAGTGGCTCAGCTGTTCGGCCTGAGTGAGTAGGTTAAAGGCGCGCTCGTAGGCACCGTTATACATCTCCTTGTTACTCTCCAGGGTCAACACCCGAGCCCTCTGTTCGCGGCTCAAGTGCTGGGTATTCTCTTTAAGGTAGGCAATTACCTCAGACGACTTGGCCGGCTCTGCAATTAACGATGCCTTTAGCTCATCGATAACCGCGTCATAATCGACATCGCTCGCAACGGCAGATCCGCAAAGCGCTATCGAAAAGACACAAGCCAAAAATAGTCTGAGGTAATACATATAGTTTCTACGAGTTACTTGCTGTCATCTGGGTTAGTGATGATCAAATAGGACTGTACTTCGCTGGTGTCACCTGAGAGCGAATCGAGCTGCGCTTTATCACCCGACAACACCGCCTGGATCTCTTCATCCGTTAGGCCATTGGCTTTCATCACACCTTCTGGATCAGCCTTGTAAGCCTCTAACAGCGCGGCATCCGAACCTATCTTCTGAAAAAAATCGCTTAGCTTAGACATATCATTCTCCATTGTTATGTAATAACACTAGTTGCTAGACAAAAGTTTGACCACTCTAGCTTTAATCAAACTCCGTCTCATTTTTAGCCCAATAAAGCTTCTGAAATACCGAGTTTTGCCAAAACCTTATGGTTCACCTTCAGCGGCGCAGCCGGTGGAATTAGCAAGGTAGTAATAGAAGTTAACTTGGCTTGGGGTAACGCCTTGAGTAATAAGCGTTCAATTCGAGACGCCTGTGTCGGTAAATTGGGCGCTTCATACAGAATGACCTCATGATCTAACGGATACCACTCGCTAAGCTGCTCAACCAAGACCTGCAAACAATCCGAGTTAGTATGAAACTTGGTGAGCGTGTGCTCTCCGGCGATGGCTATCTGCCACAGCAGCAAGTGAGTGGCGGGATCCGGCGTATGACAGTAGAACATGAATTGACTGGCCTCGAAGCTCTGGTGGCCAGACTGGCCCGGATCTATTCCCACGTCGGCCCATAAGCAGGCCTCGGCCGAGATCCCCGGCTCCATCTTGGCCTCGAAACCTTCTTCGCGTGCCCGGCGAATGGCGATATGGGACACACAGGCAAACACACCTGGATGACCATACAGGGCGCACACGACCCGCTTACCCGCCCTAACCTCGGTCAATATCGCCTCGACCATCTGTTGGTAGGTATCACGACGGCTCTTAACTTCTTCACCCTGGGCATAGTATCGATGCAGTGATCGAACATCTTGATTCATGCTCTCAAGCCACTGGAGGGCAAAGGCATCGGGCACCAAAGAAAAAACCACGTCGGCCAGCTCGATATAACTCTTACTCAGCACGGTTATCTGACCGCCCAGGTTAAGACCTGTGCCGACACAAACCAAACTGCCTCTTGTATAGGCTTCACCCATTATCGATGCTTCCGTCCATTGCTCGGGTAATCAACCACCCTTCGCTCCTTGGCTATTTGCCATTTCTCAACCAAACAAATTAAGCCAATGCTGCAAAGGTGTAAACCAAATTAACTTACCACAATTCGGGATAAAACAAATACTAACAATTAATTAGTCTGGCATTTTCATCACGACTCAGGGATTCTCCTGCGCTACTTGGACAAAATTCGCTCAAGCTGGTGAAACTAATCCTTAACACACCTGTCTGAACTATTCGCCCTCCCCTTGGGCGCCCCAAACACACAGGCCTAAGCTGATACGCAGGCTAGATCCAGAAAACGGCGATAGCGCTTGTCAGCATGGGGAATGCTTGGGTATCATGGCCGACAGATTTTTAGGGAAGTAGCGCATTCAATGACCATCAAAAAACATAGTATTACTCTATTAGGCGCAGCGGCGCTGTCTCTTTCATTAAGCGCATGCAGCGTGTTCGACTGGCTGATCTATAAACCAGATGTGCCGCAAGGCAACTACATGGAGACGCAGCAGGTCGAAAAACTCAGAATTGAGATGACCAAAGAGCAGGTCGAATATATCCTGGGCCGTCCTGTATTAAGAGACAGCTTCTCGGACGACACCTGGTACTATGTCTATCACTACAAGAGTGGTCGTGACGCCAGCATCACCCATAAAGAGCTGGTGCTGCACTTTACCAATGACAAACTTTCTAAGGTCGATGGCGACTATGAACTGGCTGCAGACTTTAACACCCCGCTGGATCAGAGCTCGCTACCTGAGCTAGGCGCCGCAAAGGGCGACCTGGTTCCGCTAAACCCTGAGCAGCGTCCAGATACCAAGCCGCTCGTGGAAGAGAAGAAAGCACAAGAACTCAACGAAGTTAAAGAGTTTGAATAAACGCTTTAACTAACGCCAGGCCAGTTTTAAGCGCCTGGGTTTTAAGACAAAAAAAAGGGTCCTAAGCATTGCTTAAGACCCTTTTTACTATCTAGCGGCTTTTTCTTAACTCTTTAACGCGCCTTGCAGCCTATCCTGTCTGACGGCTTATCTCGTCTTACTTAATACGCGATAAAATCCCCATAGGGAACACAGACCTAACTAGCTCACCTTAGCGCCAGTGGTCTTGTTGGCGCGGCCTTCACTCTTGGCCTTTTCGGCGCGTTGACGACGCACATCTTTGGGATCGGCAATCAAGGGGCGATAGATCTCCACTCGCTGCCCGGGTTCTAGCACCTCATCATGCTTCACTGCGCGGCTGAAGATACCTAACTTTACCTTCTCCAGATCGATCTCAGGAAAGAAACGGCAGATATCACTCTGTTTCACCGCCTCGATACAGCTGGTGCCCGGCGGCACCATGACACTGATGCGCTTCTGCTGGGTAGGCAGCGCATAAATCACTTCAACGGCAAACTTATCTTGATCGCTCATCTTACATCCTAAGAAGATTAAAAAGCTGTTATTTGTAAATCACTTTGGCGCGGCTGGTGAAGGCAGTCACCATGGAAGACATCAGCTCTTTGAACACCTTGCCAAAGGCCAGATCCGCTATCGAACTGGAAAACTCAAAGTTAAGCTCAAAATCCACTTTACAGGCATCTTCCGTCAGCTCGGTAAACTCCCACTGACCATGTAGATGCTTAAAAGGGCCATTTTCCAAAGCCAGCTCAATTCGCTTACCCGGGACCACCTGATTGCGTGTGGTAAAGGTCTTGCTTATCCCCGCCTTGGAGACATCGACCGAGGCCACCATGGTCTTACCATCAAACTCAAGTACCTTACCGCCAACACAACCCGGCAGAAACTCCTTATAGGACTCCACATCGTTGACTAACTCATACATCTGCATGGCACTAAAGCGCACTAATACGCTACGGGAAATCTTGGGCATATGACTGTTTAACCTGAAACCTTGGCCTTGACACCATAAAGCAAAAAACTGATTTTAACATGCTCGAATGAACGGGTCACCTCACCCTGCACAGACACTAAGCTCAAAAAAACACCACCTCAACCCGTTTAAGCAAGCAAATTATACAAATAATCACGCGAGCCAATTCCAAATTGGTTAACCGCGCGTATAATAGCCCTCCTATGGCTAAGAAAAACGCAAAAAAATCAAAGAACCCACCGGCGACGATTGCACGCAATAAACGCGCAAACTTCGACTATAAATTTGAAGAGAAATTTGAAGCCGGCTTATCCCTGATGGGATGGGAAGTGAAATCGATCCGAGTCGGAAAGGTAAACCTGTCTGAGAGCTATGTATTCCTCAGAGACGGTGAGGCCTACCTGTTTGGATGCACCATCACACCGCTCAATACCGCATCGACTCACGTGGTTTGTGACCCTATGCGCGATCGTAAGCTTCTGCTCAACCGCAGAGAGCTGGATAAGCTGCAGGGCCTGGTAGAGCGTCAAGGTTACTCTATCGTACCGATCTCCATGTATTGGCGCAAAAATGCCTGGGTTAAACTCGAAATCGGCCTGGGTAAGGGTAAGAAAGAGCACGATAAGCGTGACGACACCAAAGAGCGCGAGTGGAAGATTGAAAAATCTCGTACCATGAAACATGCCGCACGATAATAATCGCTGTGATTCAGCGACTTGTCTGGCATAAAACGTACGGATAACGAACAAACGATAGTAACCCCTGTGATTAATCCTTGGAAATCGAGGACGACGCGGGTTACAATCGACATAGTACTGGGGGCGATTCTGGATTCGACAAGATTCACGAAACCCTAGGAGCATGCCGAGGGGCGGTTGGCCTCGTAAAAAGCCGCACAGTTATAGTTGCAAACGACGATAACTACGCTCTAGCAGCTTAGGCTAGCTAGCCATCTTGCTCACGTTTCTCAAATGGGCAGAGTATTAAGATGGTCACCTTTACATTTGATAGCGAGGGAACCATGTTCAGGGGTGAACCGCGAAACAGTACTGGACTCGCCAATAACAATCCTGTCTTTCGGAGTGTTGTTGGTTAACCAATAGAAAGACTAAGCATGTAGCGCCGAGGATGTAGGCTTTTTGGACGCGGGTTCAAGTCCCGCCGCCTCCACCAATAAAAACAAAGGGTTAGCGGAAACGCTAACCCTTTGTCACATCTAGTGTCCACCAATTGCCCACACAGGTTAGATTTTTGTCCACTCTCCCACTGTAAGCCGTCAGTTAGATTTGGCTGTTTTCGCTTTTCAGTTTTATTTCGATCTAACTCACTGTTTTAATTCGCTTAGATCTTTCTGTTTATTTTCCCCATATCCAGCCAGCACCCCACGAAAACCAGACAAAACCCAGACACTCCGCGACTTTCAAAGCGTCACACGCTACCTAAGCGCCTGAGCGAAACTGTAAAACAGTGAAATTTATTTCGATCTTTTCAGATCTTCGATCCTGCTAAAGCCCTAGAAATGGCGCTGGCTGCGCCTATGAACTGCAATAATCTAAAACTGAAAAAAATTAAGGTGCAAACCGTGCAGGAGGGTGAGGAAGAGTGCGGATTTCGTGGCGCAAATTCTCTGTAGCGCTGGTTTACGTTAAGAAATTACTTCACGTCAAGTTTATCTAGGTTTGGGTCTGGCTGAGCCAAAAAAGCTACGCCAACTGTACCACTTATCTAACTAGATAAGTGGTACAGTTGGCGTATGTTAGTCGAGGGACATTTACTTGGTGATCGGGTCCAGTCTGCCTTTTTGACTTTAGGCCTGTGATAACTGGCAGCTCAAATCGCTAGCTTCATCTGAAGCATTAGAGGGGTCAACAAAATACGGGCCATTCTAGTTACTTTAAACCTACCATGAATTAGCTTTGTAAAGAGTAAGCTATTAGCTAAACTCCAATACATTGCTATAGCTAACCTGCTTGTACATAGCTACCTCACAATCGACATGCTGTAAGGAATAGAATAACTAATCGCAAGAGTTATCCAACCCAATAAGCCTATGATAAATAAATGGAATATTGGCAATGGATGACAACAATTGCCCCCCACACTAATAGAGCGAACGACATGCCGCTACTGCAATGCGAGGCCCCTATGGTTATCCAAGTATTGAGTCGACTAATGCTTGTTCACCCAGAGGTCAAACTCGGCATGACTCAGGCAGTAATAAGGGCCCGTTTGACAGCATGATCGCTGTACCAATATCCTATATTGTCTGTTTACCCTATAGCTCAACCAATGCTTTTTCCGCTGCAGCACTTTGGGGCGCATGCCACGGACGACTTGATTTGCCATTACTCTTGCGACCAACCGTTCAGCTCTTTTGGTTATCTTGCAAGAAGCCTTGGATATTACGAGTTGAACATCCAAATCACCTAGGGTAACGATACGTTGATGACTCATGCAGCCCCCTGCACCTGAGTCGCATTAACATAACGCTGGGCAAATTTTACCGCGTCAAATCCAGTTTCCGCCAAAGCCACATCAATCGGGATGGTGAGTAATGCTCGGCTTTTAAAGTATCCCTGTGCCTGATCCCCATTTTGGAAAAAAGCGCCATCGGGACTAAGCATTAGATAGGAATTAGTCATTGAGTCATTATTCTCAACCGACATAACCTGCTTCACCGCTTGGTGCCGCGCCACAAAAGCTTCAAACTGCGGGTCACGGATGGTTTGAATAGAATCAAATACTGGAAGAACACGCAGTATCTTCCACTTATTGGGCTGAAGTGCTGTTATTAATGCCGTAAAGTCCTCCTCGACATTAAATTGGTTCACCACAGTGTTAATTTTCAGCTCAGTGGTTGGCGACTGACGCTTAACTTGATGGAAGATCGATTGCAAGCGCGCCGCTGACAATACCTTACCAGACGCCGTTATCCGCCCAATTTTTTGCTGACCCCCTACATGGCACGAGTCGTAACTAATCCCCAATAATTGCAGTTTATGGCTGTGTTCTATGATGAATTGGTCGCTGATTAAATGACCATTAGTGATAATCGACGTCTTGAAGCCAAGTTCGATAGCATAATCTAATGCTTCAATGAATCGCTGCTTCAACAGCAAAGGTTCGCCACCAGCAAAATTAAGCCGTACGCTTTGATATTGAAGTTTTTGCTGAATTGGGTTGGATGAAAGAAAGTATTGGGCTAGCTTTGTAAGCACTTGCTTCATTTCACCCAAATCTCGATGAAGCTCGTTCGGTTTAGCCCATTTTGCGTAACAGTAATGACAGTCGTAATTGCACTTTTCAGTGATGTGGTAGTTGATAACTAACTGATTTGCTTTGCTCATAACACAACTCCTTATGGTAGACAGGAGTAGTGTTAATTTGTGCACTGCACAAAAAAGCGTTATGTCAGTCCGGTAGCAAATTTAATAGCACATTAAAATTTTGTGCCTCTTGATACTCGTTACGCAGCCGTTGCACCAATCCGACCAAGGCCAAATCACCTTGTAACAATTCCGGCTCCAGTTGATCTGCAAAGTTTATAGCAGCGCTGAGACCATTCTCTACCAAGCACAACAGTAAATTATCTTTATGGCAAAGCGATAGACGCTGTGATCTTAGCAATTCATACAAAAGGCCGGTATTTCGAAGAGGCATGTCCATTTGTGGTAAACGCTGGGCCTCAAATGGGCATCTTAGGCGCAAGACCCTCAGATTGAATGTCTCATCCCGCATTTGGCTAAGAAATTGCTGAGGTGCATCCGATAACAGTTCAACCGTATTTACCGCCTGAGCCTTCAGTACAATCTCTTCACACAAGTTAACGCTGGCCATTCGGGTAGCGGTAACCTCGAATATCGCTTTAACATATTGGGTATCATCAAAAAAGGCATCCAACACCAACGCATTGAACAAACAGTCGACACCTTGAGGCTTCAACCATTTTTTACCTCGTTTATCCATGCTCTGATCGCTAAATCCATTAGCCACTATGAGTGATGACGGAATAACCCCGTTTCGTAGATAGCTATTGGCCTTGGATCGCAACGCTTTGCTGCCTTCAAGGCCAAACAACTGCTGTACTGCCTGATTAGTATTGACTAGCGACATACAGCCTTCTCCAGCAAACTGGCCTCACTATATGCGCGATCAAAATTGACAGATGCTATCGCTTCCGCAGCAAGATAAACAGACCTTGCATAGGAGTAAGAACAAGTACTGTTGGCATGCATTATAGCCCCCAAACAGTAACCGGCACGGAAACTCTCCTCTTTTGAGGTAGTGAGAAAAGCACCAAATCGGGGTTCCTCGCGCTTTTTATATAACTCGGTATATTCCTGACAAGCGTAAATCAAAAACTCTGCGCTGCCGGGTTTAGCGTTAGAATTGACCAGCGCATAACTTGATTGGCTAAACAACATCAGTAAACTAAGAAAATAACCAACAGGTTTCATTGCGCACCTCCCGCATTTACCGAGTCACCCTGCCCGATAGGCAAATCTCCCTTCTCATTGCTCTGGTTAAGGTCATCCGTTGGCTTATTCGCAGCCTTGCCGGGGGCTGCTTCAACTGCGACAGCGTTATTGCCGCCCATGTAGGCAACCCAATAATAGCTATAACCCAGTGTTATCAAGATCAAAAGATAAACAGCCAAATCCAGCAACGGCATGTCGGTATAATCATTAAAAGTTAACTTATTGGCTTTAGCAGCGATCCTCACCACAAAAAAAGCAACCAAGCTAACTTGTGCTTGATGCACAAAGGGCATAATGATTTTACGCACCAGAGGGGCATCGCTTCGGTAACACAGCTTTAAATAATGAAAGACAAACAGTACTAGTCCAACAAAAAATAGGGTTTCGGCCAAATCCAGCTCAGACAATGAATATGAGTATTCGAATATCTTTTTTGTCATGAGTAAACTCAGGGCAATGCCGAGTAAAAACATAGTCAATAGCCACAGCCACTTCACTAAAAATGTCACTCCGCGCCCAACTCGCGCGGCGAGACTGACTTGTTGCGGCTGATTCTGGTTTTGCTGAGTAGTTGTATTTTGCCAAGTACTGTCATTTTGATTCGCGCCGCTACTTTGCGATGCTGAGTCGATTTGCTGCATAGGTTTTACCAATGTCCATTTTTGTTGTCCTAACTTAAGTGATATCCATAATCTTTGGCACCTAAGGTCATTTGACTGGAATTATGCTTTGTTGATGCTCATTGTCAATCCTGGTCATTCTTATAAGATAACAAACAGTTACCAGCACCTAAGCTAAGCTAAACATATTTTTTAATTAGCTGTATTAGTAACAAAAGAATGAGACAGCAACAGTACTTATCGTACCTGCTCGAACTTTCGCAGAAATCATGCCTGATAGAGTTAAATAAATTATTAGTTAAAGCAATCGCAAGCAATTGACAAAGCACTAAGCAATAACTAGGTTATGTCTGAACGCGATTCACCAGTGTGAGACTGAATTGGCATTTATGGAGAGTATGGGTTGAGCCCGAAATCCAAGCTTGGCCGCTTTGCCATGGACTACATTCTATAAGGAGTAGTTGTGAATCCTGATTGAAAGCATCCGTGACGGAGCTTTCGGCCATAGTCATGCAGCCAATAGCAGACAAATGGCATAAATTCAGGATCATAATTATGCCTATCAAACAAACTCAGGCTAAACCCGAAACCGCTAAATTTTACAAAAGCATCTCTTTCGAAACACTTGCAGCCTCATGGTTCCAAATGGATGGTTGGGAAGTGTTTCTCCCCATGGCCGACCATGGCAGTAAGACCGACTTGCTTATTTCGGATGGGAACTCATTTTATCGAATCCAAGTAAAGTCTCTCGATACTTGTAATGAAAACGTCCTAGTTCAATCACAGTGGGATGGGGTCGATATCGATTACGTGCTGTACTTTTCCAGGTACGGTCAATGGGGCTACATCACTCACCCGTTTACAGGGAAAGTTAAACTGAATCGCAAAGGTCACCTAAGATTCCATCAAAACGGTAAAAATTTTAATCGAATGTTTGCGCGCATTTAACGCAATTCCCATGCAATTAAAATTTTAGATACACCAATTGGTACACATTTTATTTTAATAGATATTAAAAACTTTAAATATCAATTAAATACCGGCCAAATCCAGATGACGCCGCCCCACCAACATCAGGTTAGCGATAACCTTCAAAGGCCGCTAAGCCCTTACCAGAGGGGTTTAGCGGCTTTTTTGTATCTATCGCTTTTTAAGAGCATGCAGCAAGTCTATTTAACGGCTTAAAATCAAAGATAAAAAAGCCCCGGCAGGTCTTGTCGGGGCTTTCTCGTTATCGGTTTAAGACGCTAATTCTTAGAAGCTAAATCTTAGAAGCTAAATCTTAGATACCAATCTCGTACTTGCACATGAATCACTTAGCCTAGCACTTCACCAGCGACTGCTCGACGCTTTGCATCTGACTGGCCAACTGGGCGTAGTCATCCAGCATGAAGTTGATGTGTCCTAACTTGCGGTTGGGCTTGGCGGCCTTGTTGTACCAGTGCAGGCTGGCATTGCTGCTTAGGGCGTCCATTGGCGGAGCCACCACACCTAACAGATTCAGCATGCCCGTCTTACCTATGGCCGAAGTTGCCCCCAAGGCGAGTCCGGCGACGGCGCGAATATGATTCTCAAACTGGCATGTCTGTGCGCCGAGCTGAGTCCAGTGACCACTGTTATGTACCCTAGGTGCCAATTCGTTCACCAGCAGTTTATCGCCCACCACGAACAGTTCCATGGCGAGTACGCCGACATACTGCTGTGCTTCAAGCAGCTTGGTCATATAGCTTTGCGCCTGCTGCACCATCTCGGCGCTTAATCCTCTGGCGGGCGCCATTGAGCGTAGCAGAATACCGTTTTGATGCTGATTCTCGGTCAGGGGATAACAACTCACCTCCCCGCTTGCACTACGCACACCGATGAGAGACACCTCTGCATCGAAAGGGATCCATTGCTCCGCTAGGTAATGACCTTGTTTCAGCTCAGGTGATACCTTCGCAAGATCATCATTGCTGCGCACCACCCACTGGTTCTTGCCGTCATAGCCTTCGTCGAGGGACTTGATCACCATGGGATAACCTAAGGTCTTGGCGCTCTCCTCGAGGCTGACATCATAGGTAAAGGGCGCGCAGGGAATACCAAGCTCGGCTAATAGCTGCTTTTCATGGATGCGGCTCTTGCACTTGGCGATGCTGTCGACATTCGGTCTGATGGTGCAGTGAGCTTCGAGCGCACGAACTAACTCGAGATCCACCTGCTCTTTTTCGACCGTGATCACCTCGGGTTTGCCCAAGGCTTCATAGAGTGCGCTGACACTCTGCCCCGGCTGCCAGAACGCCACAGGCCCCAGGCCTTCGACGCAGCTGAGATCCGTATCTGGGCCACCATCGGCAACGAAGCTGAATTTAAGCCCTAATGGAATGCCCGCCAGCGCCATCATGCGTGCCAGCTGACCACAACCGATAATGCCGATGCGCATCATTCCACCTCCAGCGACACACCTGAGGTTTGGCTAGCACGCCAGTCACACAGACGCTGGGTCAGTTCGCTATCGCCCAGGGCTAGAATTTGCGCCGCCATCAGGCCAGCGTTGAAGGCGCCTGAATCGCCAATCGCCTGGGTGGCTACCGCAACGCCTTTGGGCATCTGTACGATAGACAGCAGGCTATCCATTCCTTTTAGCGCCTTGCTCATCACGGGCACCGCAATCACAGGCAGATGTGTCATGGCAGCCGTCATACCCGGCAGATGCGCGGCGCCGCCGGCACCGGCGATGATCACCTCTATGCCCTCATCGGCCGCGCCATGGCTGAAGCTCACCAGACGCTCAGGGGTGCGATGCGCCGAGACCACCTGCTTGCTGTAGGCGATCCCTAGGTCATCCAGGACTGTGGTGGCATTTTTCATGGTCGGCCAATCGCTCTGTGAACCCATGATGATTGCTACTCTTGCTTTATTCATACGTGCCTCTTAATTTGATAACCAATAGGTGAACAGCGCATAGGTAGGTATTCCCACCAGTACGTTGAACGGAAAAGTAATTGCCAGTGAATAGGTGATAGACAGGCTCTGGTTCGCCTCGGGAATCGCGACCCGCATGGCCGCCGGCACCGCTATGTATGAGGCGCTCGCCCCCAGTACCGCCAGCAGAGTGGCGCCGCCGCTCGACAGCCCCATCTTTAAGCCAAGAATGCTGCCCAGCAAGCCACCAATCAGTGGCATGAAGACGCCGAATGCCAACATGAAGTTACCCATCTGCTTCAGCTCTTTTAGACGGCTGGCGGCCAGCATTCCCATCTCCAGCAGGAAGAGAGCCAGCACACCATGGAACAGGTTGAAGAAGAGTGGGGTCACCCCCTCGATGCGCTCGGCCCAGAAGTAGCCGATGATCAGTGCGCCGACCAGCAGCACTAGGCTCTGGTTGCAGAACACCTCATGGATCAGTGTGCGCCACTTAAGGTTGGTGCCCGAGCGTCTGGCCAGGGCGATACCCACGGCGATGGCGGGGATCTCCAACAATACCACAAACAGCGGGAAGTAGGCTTCGTAGCTTATGCCCTGCGCCTCGAGAAACGCCACGGCCACCGCATAGGTGCCTATGCTGACCGAACCATAGTGGGCGGCAATTGAGGCCGCATCTTCAAGCTTGAGCTGACCGATATAGCGCAGAATGGGAAAGGCGATCAGTGGAATAATCAACCCCATGCCAATCACCAGCAAGGATTGTGGCAGCAATGCCATGGAGCCATATTTTGACAGTGCCACGCCTCCTTTGAGGCCGATGGCCAGCATGAGGAACAAAGTCAGACTCTGATAGAGCGCCTTGGGAAATTGAATGTCTGAGCGGATAAGGGTGGCGAGCGCCCCCAGGATAAAGAAGGCGATGGTGATATCTAGCTGCATCTTAGGCGCCCTTTACTTGCAGGCGAGTGGTAGGCTTTACGGTGCGGCGCCTATTCGAGAGCTTAGACGACAGCTTGGCGGCGATGGAGACCAAGGTCAGTGAGATCAGGCCAAGACCGACAACCAGCAGCCCCATACCGTTGTGTCCTTCCCTCATGGTGGCAAACGCCAGCGTGGTCACCACAAGGCCAACGACTAGGCTGAAGAGTGATTGTTTTTCTGCCAGGACAAGCTGAGTTAACTGTTTCATAAGATCCCCCGTTTACGACTGATACCGCGAAAAATTCGGTGTTCTTTTAGCTGGAGCGATCTTGCCAAAAACAATTTATATATAAAAATAGATATTTTTATGTTTTTATATAGATAAAAATCTATATATGGAGCGACTATGTCCCTCAGACTACAGGCACATCTTGGTACCCTCAGGCAGATGGAGATCTTGCTGGCTGTCTATGATAGCGGCAGCGTCAGCGGCGCCGCCGAGACCCTGCACCTCACTCAGCCCACCATCTCGATGCAGCTTAAGAAGCTCGCCGATGTGATTGGTTTCCCCCTGTATAACATAGTGGGTCGCAAGGTGGTGTTTACCGAGGCGGGGCTGGAGGTGGTTAAATCGGCCACAGAGATCCTCGACAGCTTTGCGAGGCTGGAGATGTCGCTCTCGGACATGGGGGAGCTCAAATCGGGTACCCTGCGCCTGGCGGTGGTGACCACCTCGAAATACTTTATTCCCCACCTGCTCGGCCCCTTCTGCGAGCGCTATCCCAATGTCGCAGTGCAGCTAAATGTCGGTAACCGCCAGCAGATCATTGAGCGCCTCAAACAGGGCATCGACGACTTCTACGTGTTTAGTCATCCACCGGCGGATCTCAACACAGAGAGTATCGAATTCTTCAATAATCCCCTGGTGGCTATTGCCCAGGAGAATCATCCCCTAGTCAGTCAGGATGGCGTCTCGTTAGCCGAGCTCTGTGAGGCGCCCTTCTTGATGCGTGAGAATGGCTCGGGCACCCGCTTGGCCATCGAGCGTTTCATGGCGAAACAGGGGGTGAAGCTTAACGTTAAGATGACCATAGAGAGCAACGAGGCAATCAAACACTCGGTCATGTCTGGACTGGGCGTCAGCATACTCTCGGCCCATACCCTCGCCTTTGGCGGCAATACCGGGCTGGCGCAGCTGAATGTGAAGGAGCTGCCGATCAACTCCAACTGGTATTTTCTCTGGCTTAAATCAAAACGTCCCTCGGCAATCGCTCAGGCCTTCTTGACCCATGTGGAAAGCGAGGGACGCGAGATGCTACTCACCGAGCTGGCAAAACACAGGCTTTAGTGTGTTAACACCTTCACCTAGGGCTGCCAGCCTGGAACTCGCTAATAAGCTAGAGTAGCTAACAAGTTACACAAACTGACGAGTTACAGAGACTGGCCATTCACAGTTAGCGCAACATCTATGTTGTTGCGCACTGCGTTAGAGTATGGGCAGACCTGATGGGCCGTTCTTACCAGCTCCGCGGCTTGCTCCTGAGATAACTCATCAGATACCGCCAGCTCGACAATCAGGGCTACGGTTAGGCCGAAACCACCTTCTGCGCGAGCGCCTATGCCCACCTTAGCGGTAACCGGCGCCTGCGTCAGCTTCACCTTGGCTTCTCTGGCCACATGCAGAACGGCATTGGAGAAACACGCGCTGTAGCCCGCCGCAAATAGCTGCTCAGGGTTACTCGCCTCGCCGCTACCACCCATCTCTTTCGGATAGCTAAGGGCGATAGACAGCTTGCCGTCGTCTGTCGTCACCTGTCCGTTACGTCCGGCGCTCGCAGTGGCTTGAGTCTCATATAAAGTCTTCATGGTCTTTCCTCATTTCGAATAGGTTCATTGAAAGCAAAGCGCTTTTGCAATTTAGAATGCACACTTGAATACGACTCTTGAGTACGACTCTTGAATACGAATAAGAATGCAATTTAAATTGCGCGCAATTCATTTGCAGTAGTTATACCCAAAATTTAAATTGCGCACAACTTATATTTTCAATTTTTCCAAAACGGTTCGAATCAAGGACGATACAAAGAGGTGTTCAACCTCATTTGATCTGAGATGAGATGGGCTGTTATGACTTGGAAAATTTGCTAAGGCGAGGGTTAGAGCAACGCTTGAACATGGCAGCTAAACAGCTGACGTTGGGGTAGCCAATTTCCTGTCGTTAGTCAGATAAAGTACATTGCACTAGCCAACTTTAGTTATTCAAAATAAAGCTCCAATAAATGCTTGCTATTCAAACCTTAATTTGATTAAACTCCAAAATGTAACAACTGAGTAACATTTGTTAACACTATAAAAATAACCTCAATCAAAAGGACAAATTGATGAGCAAGCTATTCAAATTATCAACACTCGCTATTGCCACCACCTTACTGAGTCAATCAGCCCTCGCCGAAGGGATCGCCGCTAAACTGCAGATGAGCCAAGACAGCTTCAGTAGCGATCAGGACGTGATGGTCACCCTAACCCTGACCAACGAAGCAAACGTTCCGGTGAAACTACTCAAGTGGTTTACCGCGGCAGACGGTGTTGAAGAGTCGCTATTTAAAGTTACCGCTGACGGTCAAGAGCGCCCTTACCTTGGTGCCCACTACAAGCGTCCAGCACCAAGCCATAAAGACTACATCAAGCTAAAATCCGGTGAGAGCATCTCTTATCAGGTAGAGCTATCGTCACTGTATGACATGTCATCTACGGCTAACTATGAGATCAGCTATGATGTCAGCTCTATGCAGCTATTTGCGCCAAACCCAGGCCAAGCCAAGAAACTGGCTCGCCTTGGCGTAGAAGGCATACACTCTGCCCCAGCGAGCTTCTACCTTGAAGGCCGCGAATTTAAAGGCGGCGCTAACAAGGGTAAGCCAGGCACCGGCGATGGTGGCGGCACCACACCTGACGGCATCTCTTTCACCGGTCGCTGCAGCAACTCACAGCAGAGTGATATCCTTGCCGGCCTAGCGGCTGCTAAGACAATGTCAGCCGACGCTAACCAGCACCTGGCCACGGCCAGCAGCAACTCACAGCGTTACAGCACCTGGTTCGGCGCCTACAGCTCGTCTCGCTGGAACACGGTAAGCAACAACTTCAGCAAGATCGATAGCACGCTCAACAACGAGCCATTGACCTTCGACTGCAGCTGTAAGAAGCAATACTACGCTTATGTTTACCCAACTCAGCCATACAAGATCTACATGTGTAATGCCTTCTGGACAGCCCCAACGTCGGGAACTGACTCTAAGGGCGGCACCATCATCCATGAGACCAGCCACTTCAACGTAGTAGCAGGTACAGATGATATTGTTTACGGTCAGAGCGGTGCGAAATCACTGGCGATCAGCGATCCTTCACAGGCGATTCAAAATGCTGACAGCCATGAATATTTTGCTGAAAACACGCCTAACTTAAACTAATCTATTTCTTATCTTTCTTGTCAATCTAAGGGCGGAATTATCCGCCCTTTTTTTTAGCTGATGCCAAGGTTAATGCCTATGTTTATGCCTTTAAGGTTTCTGTCACTTAGCCTCTTGCTACTTTGGACCATAAGTATGAATAGCCTCGCACATCAAGCGCTACCCACTTGTCGCCTCATAAAGGCGGAGCAAGACAATACTCTCACCTTCGAGATAACTGCGCCGGCAAACACCAACTGGTACCTGCTGAGTTGGCACAGCCCCTTCGATGCCTGGTTTAGCAAGTTTCTGACCCTGACCGACCTGAATAACCAACAGAGTCTTGAATATCAGGGCGCACTCGCCAAGCGTGGCGAGCCGACTGATGAAGACTATCTGCTGCTGCCTGCGGGCGAGTCCTTAAGCGTCTCGCTGGAACTGGCGCTGGCATTTGTTATCCCTCCGGGTCGTTATCAGGCTAAGCTTAGTCCCCTAACCCTCTACCAAGACCTGAGTGACAAGACGCACAGCACAGCCCTTGAATGCCCGGCGCTCGAGGTCGACCTGCCTTAGCCTTTGATGCTCAGCTTACTTAGTCTATGACTTTCCTATATTCAGACTTTTCCTAGCCTTTGACTTCCGCTAGCCACAATACACATAACTCAAATACACAATAGCCCAGATGTAAAAAAGCCACCCTAAGGGTGGCTTTATCGTCTCTTATGCCTTGTAGGCTTAGACCAACTTCATCTCCTGGATGATCTCATGGGCAATCTCAGGTGTGGTACTTACCGGCTTTTGATGCAGATCTGCCTTTAAATGGCCTTTTCTGTGCTTTAACGCCGCATCCAGTTTTTTGGCGGCATTAGTGATAGCAGGATACATGATATCGTCACTCCCAGAGGCTGATATCCGGCTACCTTCATAATTGGTACTGAGTTCGACCTGAAACTCTCCGTGCTCTTTAGCAATGATGACATCGAGTGAAATGAGCGTTGGGAAATGGGTCGCGATTTTGGAAAACTTTTGATTCACATGCTCTTTTATTGAATCGGTGATATCTACGTGATGACCAGAAAGATTTATTTTCATAGGTTTTCCTTTTTAGGATGACTTCAATAATGAACTTGGGATGAGTGAAAGAAAAAACAAGGGGCTGAAGCACTTTTTTTTCAATTGACGCCTATATAAGCATGGGCAAAATCCAAGTAAATCTCCATTCAGTGTCTACTAATATGTACTCCCCATACTGGTTAAAAGCAAGCGGCTAAAACAGGATATCAGGCATAAACAGGCGGTTTTGGCCATAAATCCCACAAAGTAAACAAAATTTAATCAATCTGTCTTTATGGCGTCATCTTCATGCTAGCCCACAAACTAAGGGAGGGCCAAAGGGCAAACCTAAGAGTAATTTCAGAAAACAGCTTTACATGTAAATACGAATGAGAACTTATATCAACAAGTGTAGAATAAGCTAACCCTTAGTTCATAAATTTATCCATAGTGAATACAAGCATTTCTCCACGCCTAACATCATTCGGGCGAGACCTCTCTCCCAGAGCTTCGGTTGTCGTGCGCCTGTTGGCCTCCCTGCTGGGTGGTTACGGCGTGGCGGCGCTCGCCTGTATGCTGCTGGCACAAACTCTGCCCCTTAGCCGTCTCGATGCGGTGCTTGTCGGCACTATGGTCTCCTTTAGCATCTTCGCCATGATGATCATCCGCCTCTTTAGCCTCAGGTCTCACCTGCGCGTGGTGCTGGAACCCGTGGCGCTTTGCAGCCTGCTCTACAGCCTCACACTCGTTTTAGGTTAATCCCATGAAAGAGACTTTTTTCCGCTCCATGACCTGGCTGCACACCTGGGCTGGCCTCGCCGTTTGCTGGCTACTACTGCTTATCTTCTTTGCTGGCAGCCTGAGCTATTTCCGTCACGAGATCAGCCTGTGGAGCAAACCCGAGCTGCACCAATCTGTCTTTCAAGACTATGACCAGCAGCGAATTGGACAACAGATCGCAAAGGGCCAGGCCTATCTGGCCGACAAGGCCCCCGACGCCGCGAGCTGGACCATGTCCTTCCCGAGTGAGCGCAAGCCTTACCTGAGCTTCGGCTGGGCGGACGAGCCTAAAAAGGGTGAGCGTCGCGGCAAGTTCCATGAGCATGTGGTCAGCCAGGATGGTCAGCAGATGATCACCGAGATCCGCGACTCCCGAGGTGGCAACTTCTTCTACCGCCTGCATTTTGATCTGCATTACCTGCCTGTGGTGGCCGCGCGCTGGATAGTGGGGCTCGCCACCATGGCGATGCTGATCGCCCTGATAAGCGGCGTGGTGATCCACAAACGGATCTTTAAAGACTTCTTCAGTTTTCGGCCGGCAAAGGGCAGTCGCTCCTGGCTCGACGCCCACAATGTCAGCGCCGTGATGGCTCTGCCCTATCACCTGATCATCACCTATACGGGTCTCATCACTCTGATGTTCATGTTCATGCCTTGGGGCGCATTGCAAGAATACAATGGCGACGTGCGCGCCTTCAGGGCCGACCTCAACCCCGCCCGCATTCAGACAAAGCCCAGCAATGAAGCGGCGCCGCTCATCGAGGCCACTAGCCTGCTACCTCAAATAGAACAGCAGTGGGGCGCCGCGCCGCTTAAGCAGGTTAGCATCAGCGCGCCAGGGAAAGATAACAGCCGCATCAGCTTTACCCTCAACAGTGAGCAGACGGTGACAGATAGGCGTAATCTGTTGATTTTCGACGGAGTAAAGGGCGAACTGATATCTAAGGCTAACCCGGACAGCGCCACCTACAAGACTTATGACACCCTGATGGCGTTGCATACGGCGCGCTTTGCCGACTGGGCCTTACGAGGTTTCTTCTTCCTCTGCGGCCTGCTCGGCTGCGCCATGGTCGCCACTGGCACCCTGCTATGGGCGGTAAAGATCGCCCAGAAACAACAAAAGGCGATTCAATCTGGCACCGAGCCGACTGTCGGCCTCAGGCTAGTGGACGGGCTCAACATCAGCTTCATCTGCGGCCTTCCTCTCGCCACCGCAATCTTTTTCTACGCAAACCGTCTGTTGCCGCTCGATATCGGCGACAGGGCCCAGCGAGAGGTGGACGCCTTCTTCATCACGCTGGCGATCATCGCCCTGGTCGCCCTGTGGGATGGCCTTCGCGGTGCGCAGTCCTGGCGTCGCTGGCGTCAATGGCTGGTGCTGGGCGCCCTGGCCTTTGCCGCGTTGCCGCTTGTGAGCGCCATCACCTCGGGGCAGAGTCTGCTCGCTAACATGCATGATAATCAATGGACGCTGGTAGGCTTCGATATGGTCAGCCTGCTGTTTGCCCTGGCTCTGGGATTTGCCGCCAGGCAGGTAAGGCAGTCAAAGCTAATCAATCCGCGCCAAAGTGCCACCAGCCCGAGAACAGACACGGCAAGAGCTGGCAGAGCTAGCAGACCCAACACAACGGCTATGACTCGTGAGACAAGAGATAGTGATTTAGAGGAGGCGCGCCAATGAACCTATCCATCGGCCTAGCCCTTTGCCTATCCCTTTGTTTGGCCTTTATCGCCTTTGGCGCCCTTGCACTGGCCATGTTCAGCCACTTCAAGAGCTGCTTCAAACGTCCACCCACCGAGATGCAACAGAAGGCGCTTACCTTGACAGGCTGGGCCTCGCTCGCCTTAAGCTTTCTCGCGCTGCTCGGCCAATATGAGCCCGCCTACGCGACAATTTTGCTGTTTGGCGTGATGAGCGCCGCGGCGCTGGCGGTTATCTTGCTGCTTAGCTATCAGGCAAAACGCCTGCCCGCTAGCATGGCCGTCGCCGCCTTGCTGGCGCTGGTTGACTTTAGCCTGTTTGTTTAAATTTCATTCAGCCTGGATACAGCAGCATCTGTTTATTATCTGCTCAGCAAACACTATAGCGCCTGATAACACTCCTGATAGACAGGCGCCAAACAGCAAGGGCAGATACCATGCGAATTTCACCTGCGGCGGCCTATCAGAGATGGACGCGCCAACTCCCCAGCGATAAGGCTGCGATGACCAAGAGTCGTGGTGACGATTACCATAGACAACTCCTAAGCGCCGCCGAACTGACTCAAGACAGGGTCACGCTATCGCCACTCGCGCTAAAGCTAAGTGCTCTCGACCAGAGCACCCTTGAGAAAGCGGCGCTGCGAGATGCGGCGTAACCTCATTTCATAAGGATTCCAACCTTTCCCAAAAGGTTTTCAAAGTTTGCTATAGTGGCCGCATTCTATTTTGCATTCCAGTGGGCCCGATAGCATGTCTTTTTCGGTTACCGTCTCTTGGCCACCAGCCACTCATGGTAGCCATCACACTGCACAAAACTCAGAGCCTCTACAAAGAGAGCCTCTGCAAAGAGAGCCTCTAGCTAAAGACTCTGGTACAGGCCCCAAGCAAATAAGCCGGGATCACCAGCTTAGCTTCGCCAGCGGCCAAGTCGTCGCCGGCTCGGCCGCGCCCGAGTTTCTGGGTAGTCAGGATAGGGTCAATCCTGAGGAGAGTCTGCTAAGCGCGCTGGCGGCCTGCCACATGCTGAGTTTTCTCACCATAGTGGAGAAGAAGCGTCTGACGCTGCTGAGTTATCGCGACGAGGCATGGGCCGAGCTGGGAAGAAATGAAAAGGGGCAGATGGCTATCACTCGCATAGCACTCAACCCTGAGGTTGAATTGGCACCGCCACTGAGCGAAGAGCAGCTAACTAAGCTGCATGCCCTCGCCCACAAACACTGCTTTATCGCCAACTCACTGGCCAAAGAGATAGCCATTGAGATAGCGCCGCGCCAAAGGCGCTAGCACTAATGTTTCTAAGGGCTAGTATCGCCAAGGGCTTGTGTCTCTAAGGGCTAGTATCGCTATGGGCTAGTATCGCTAAGGGCTAGAACTGATAGGTTAGCGACAAAGCCGGGCCTTTGAAACCATAGTAGATATCGAAATCGGCCAGATCTTTCTCGACCTCGACATCTATCTTGTAATACTTATAGGCCAACTCCACATCCAGAGAATCACTCAGCTGGTAGTTGACCCCGGCGCTGAAGTCGAACAATTGCCCCTTGGTATCCCCCAGGCTGACATAGAAATACTGCGCCCAACCAGAGAGGCTCCAGCGATCGTTGATACGGTAGCGCCCTTGCAGGCCGAGATCGGGTAGCGGCGCCGTCACCTCGGTTAGCGCATTACTCTTTGGATTAACGTCCACCACCTGGCACTCGTCATCGACGCAGGCGCCAATTTCACCTACAAACTGCAGCTTGAGCCACATAATATGCAGACCGGCGAGCAGGGTCAGATCGACATCCTCGCCGCTGTAAAAGTTATAGCGATAGCCCAGGCGCAGAATATCCACGTTAAAGATGGTGCTGATATCCGCCCCCGCCTGCACTAGGTAGGTCTGGCCCGAGTTCACCTCGGTATACTCGTAGGGCTTAGAGATGGAGCGATTGCGGGCCTCACGATCCAGTCGTTTCCAGTCGAGATAGACGCCGTGATCTTCATTGAACCAGTAGGCCAGCTCCAGCGTGGGCAGGAGCTCCTTCTCGACCAGGGCCAGATCGTTCTCGAAATCTAGGGTGAAGTCTTTTCCAAGATCTGGGTTTTGCACCACAATGCCGGAATCTGAGTTGGCGTAGAAACCGCCCAGGGTAACGGAAAATCCCTGCTGCTCGGCATGGGCTAACTGTGCTGAACCTAAGGAAAACGTACTCAATAATACAGCGCCCAGTCGCAACAAGGTACCAGTGACGTTGCGAGCTTTGCTAACTCCATAAGTGGTTTTCATGTTCACCTTCCTGATATTCCGATCTAGCAACCTAAACTATGGCAGCGACATACCTATAAGCTAATACAATTTTTGCAGTTTGTATCTGATACAGCAGAAAAAAACAGCAACAGCCGCCCATAAAAATGGAGGTTACCGACCTGGGAACTGCTTGGTCGGTAACCCCCTAAAATGGTTTGGGTTAACTTAAGGTCAAATCAAAGTGTTATTTGACGTCTTGAGCCATCCCGCTGCTTGGCATAGGCTGCGCCTTAATGGGTAGCACAGGCTCTAACTCCAGCTTCTGCTTGAGGTAATTCAGCGCCTTGTTCAGCTGTGCATCCTCGCCCTTAAAGGTGGCATGTGGCAGGTTATCGACCTCGATATCTGGGCTAATGCCGCGGCCTTCCACTATCCAGCGTCCGTCCATGGCGTACTGAGGGTACTCGGCAACCCGCGCCATCCCTTTATCGGTCAGCGAGTTACGACCCGAGAGCCAGACGCCGGCCCCGGCGGTCTGCTTACCGATGAGCGGTGCCAGACCTAACGCCTTAATACCGGCAGAGAAGGTTTCGCCATCTGAATAGGTCAGCTGATCGGTCAGTACCACCAGATGACCACGGAAGGTCTGCTGCATGTTAGTGTTCGGTGTGCCCTGGGTTGGCTGCCAGAACATCCAGGCGCGGCGCAGCAGTTTCTCTATGATCCAGCTGTCGATGTTGCCGCCACGGTTGCGGCGCACATCGATAATCAGACCCTTCTTCTCTATGTTGGCGTAGAACTCGCGAGCAAAGTTGGCGATATCGCCCGAGCCCATGGCATACAGGTGCAGATAACCTATCTCGCCGCCTGCCGCCTTAGCCACCTTCTGGTTATTGTTGTTGACCCAGTCCAGGTATCTCAGCTTGGCATCGACGCGGTTTGCCACCGGCAGTACGATTGTCTTGAAGCTGTTGCGATCACGCTTGAGGGTCAGCAGCACCTGCTTGTCCGCCTGATTGCGCAGATGGCGGGCCACATCGGCAACGTTTGCAACCGGCTTGCCGTTGATCGCCAGGATGATGTCGCCCACCTTGGCATCGACATCGACTCTGGCCAGTGGCGAAGCCTGCTGCGGCAACTCGGCATCGTTTTGATAGATATGGGCTATCTCGACCCCTTGCTTGGTCTGTAACAGGCGAGCACCTAAGTTAGCGCCCTGAGGCTGATTAGGATCTAGCGGCAGATCGCCGCCGCGCACCTGAGAGTGCAAGGCATCGAGCTCGCCCATCATCTGCATGAAGATATCGTTCAGTTCGTGACGGTCGGTCAGTCTGGCCAGCAACGGCTGATACTTGGCCTTGGTCGCCTGCCAGTCGAGGCCGCGCATCTTTTTGTCGAAGAAGGAATCTCTGTGCATCAGCCAGGCATCTTCAAACATCTGCTGCCACTCGAGCTGCGGCGAGATCGCCAGTTGCCACTGCTCTGTCTGTACCTTGGCATGGGCAAGATCTTTGGGCAGCGATTCGCCCGCATCGACGATCAGCATCTCCGCGCCGCCTTTGCTGTGGCGGCGCAGGAAGAGCTTGCTGTCATCGCCAGAGAGCGCATAGCTGGCCACATCTTCGCTGAAGATTTCCACCTTGGGGCCGAGGGGATCAAACTTGACCCACATCAGATTTGGAGCCTGGGCGCCATCGACAGAATTTGCCAGCATGTAAAGCCCCTTCTCTGTCACCTGTAGCTGGCTGTAATTACCAGAGGCGACTGGCACCTGCCACAGGCGCTTACTGAGCCCCTGCCACTGAACCTGTGTCTTGGCTGGCTTTTTAGCCGCTTCTTCCTCTTTGGCCGCTGGCTGATTTAACTCGTTTGGCTTGCTGAAGGGGAATACCGCTTTGGGCGTCAGCGCCAGGGCGAAGATCTGCCCGCGCTTGTCAAAAACCGGCCCCATGTTGCGATCGCCCCAAGGCGAGGTTGGGGTGGCATTAAACTCACGGTTAGAGATGAAATAGAGCCACTGACCATCATCGCTAAAGGCTGGCGAGAAAGACTCATACTTGTCGCTGGTCAGCGCCTCGGCTCTCTCCTCTTCCAGAGAATAGAGCACTATCTGTGGTCTTAGCTGACCTCGTTCATCCTTGGTGACGGCGATGAAGCGGCTATCGTTCGACCAGACCACATCGCCATAGGGGCCGAGTCCCTGACCATTGGTCAATATCTTGCTGTTGCGCCCCTTCTTGAGATCCAAGAGCCAGAGGTCGCCGTTGTAATCATCGTGGGCAATGTAGCGACCATCGGGTGAGAGGCTCAGCGCCATACGCAGGGCCTTGCCATCTTGGGTGAGCTGTTTAGCCTCATCGCTGCCATCTGCGCTATAGCGCCAGATCTCCTGCTCGCCCGAGGCGTCGCTGATCCCATAGACCCACTTGCCATCGGGGCTCATCACAGCGCCGCGAACCCGGTAGTCTCCAGGCAGGGCCAGCTCAACCAGACGCGAGCCATCTGTGCCCGCCAGTGCCACATGGCTGCGGGCAGTGATCACCACCTTGTCGCCGCTGGGCGCCAGGCTGGTGGAGGTGGCATATTTCATCGGCTTGTTGACCCAGTGCTCACGGCGCTCAGGAAAATCTGAGGTCAGGTGGATATCCAGGGTCGACACCTGATTGCTGGCGATATCATAGAGCTTGATGTCAGCGCCCTGCTGGAACACCACGCGTCCCTGCTCGAGGCGGGCGCCGCGTACCTGCCAGTCACTAAACTGGGTAAGCTGATGCAGGTCTTTGCCATCTAAGGTCATGGACCAGATATTATCGTTACCGCTGCTGTCGCTGACGAAATAGAGACGGTCCTGCCACAACATGGGCTGGCGCACCGAGCCTTCATGCTCGGCGGTTAAAGGCTGAGCCTCCTGGTCACTGCCAAGCTTATAGCGCCACAGCTCTCCCTTGGCGCCGCCGCGATACACCTTGGCGTTATCGCCGGTGGCTTGCAGACCGAAGCGGGTAAAGTAGACATATTCACCGGCGTTATCCACCACGCCTTCGATGGCATCGGCCAGCGGCAGATCTTGGGTGGTCAGGCTCTTAGGGTCGACGCTGCGTAGCACCCAATAGTTAGCGGGGCCGAAGGCATTATCGGTGGCGTAGAGCACCTTTCCATCTGGCGTCCAGCCCTGCACCCGCACGCGGCTGTTTTCGAAACTGACTCGCTTGGCGACGCCGCCCTGTATGGGCATCACATAGACCTCGCTCGCCCCTTCATAGTTGGCGACAAAGGCAAGCTGCTTGCCATCGTTTGAGATGGCGGCGCCTAGCTCCTGCGCCGGCAGGCTGGTAAGCCTTCTCGCTTGGGCATCGCCTAACTGCTGAATCCAGAGATCCCCTTCTGCGGTAAATACCAAGGTATCGCCATGAATCGCAGGCGAGCGGTAGTAGCCGACGTTCTGCGCATTGGTAGCGAGATGTTCAACTCTTGGGTTGTCGGCTTGAGCGGCAAAAAGTGGTGCGGAAGAAGCGGTGCCCAAGGCGATTGCGCAGCAGGCAAACAGGTGAGAGAGTTTCATAAAGCGCCCATAATTAAGTCGGATTTATTCTTATGGGGCAACAAGGTAGCAAACTTTCCTTAAATCTACAGTAATTTGTGGCTAAAGAAGTATTAGCAAATGTGTACAACTATACTTAGGCCAAAATTCCTTCTATCTCGGATGGCTATGGGACAGGATATCGACACTAAGGTAACAAAAAAGGCGCCAGCCTCTAGCGAACAGAGTCAGCGCATCGCCCAGTTTCTGGCGAGCCAACCCAAGGCGCTGGCGGCAAGCTTCAGTCAGGCACAACTCGAGGCGATAGATAACGCCTTGCAGGGACGCAGCTGGCAGCGACACGCCATAGACAGCCGAGGCACCTTCTCCATCCCCTTTATCCCATGGCGTTTCTACTATGTGATGCTGCTGGGGCGCAACCGCCGGGCATTCACCCGGCGCGAGAAACGTCTCTCCAGCCTGGCGCTGTTTGGCGTCATCATCGTCTTTATCCTGATCAGCCTGAGCCTGGGATTACTCCTCATCTATCTGCTGAAATCGGCGTTGGGGATAGATCTGTTCGAGGGGCACTCGCTGGGGATCTGGGATGCGGTAAAATCTTGGTTTGAATAACAAAACGGGGCACTAAGGCCCCGTTTTCAATGCTATTGATTCAGTTACTGTCACTCTTTGGTCTGCCGGTGAGCCTTAATCTGCTTCACTAACGCTTGCCACTGCGCATGCTGGGGATGGCTGTTATCTTCCAGCCTTGGACGCTCCTTGAGCAGTCTCTGGTACAGGGTATCGGCATCACTCCACAGCTTGCTATCGACCAGCTGCTGCAGATGGTTCACCGCCTGAATATCCGATATCACCGCCTTGGCCTGAGTCGCTGCCTTTGCATCTGTTGCTGTATCCAGATCAGCAGCACCGACTTGCTGCGCCGTTAACGATTCGAGCTCGCCTTGGCCATCGGCCTGGCTCTCTGTTTTCAGATCAACAGGCGCTTTACGCGCCATCATAGTCACGGCTTGAGGGCTTGCCAGCTCGGCATCTGCTGCATCAGCCTGGGCACTCGGGCCCTGCTGCACTTTCGGCTCTTTCTGAACGCTCGGCCCTTGCTGCACTTTCGGCTCTTGCTGCTCAGGCGGCGCTGCCATGCGCATCGCCTGCGGCTCGCTGACTAGCATGGGCCGGACTTGATCGTTTATGGGCGTGGGCCCATTGAGGTTCAGCAGCAAGAGGCTAGATAACAGCAGCACTGAGGCGGCCGATGACAACGGCCAGCGATAGCGACGCCAGAAGCTGACCTGAATAACATTGGCTGCCCCGCTCTGCTCGCTTTCGCCAGCATGTTCACTTAAGCGTTGCTGGGCCATCGCCAGGATACGGGCATCCAGCTCTGTTGATGGCTGCTCTGTGGCCTTAGCCAGATAGAGCGCCTTTAGCTCGGCATCCGAGAGCATTTTATCGTTTTCATCTGACATTAGACTGCTCCTGCCATTTTTTGTTGCACACAGGCCTTGAGCGCCTGATTAGCATAACGAATTCGACTCTTAGTGGCCTCCATGCCAACCCCGGCGATCTCTCCTATCGCCGCCGCGGTAAATCCCATCTCCACATTCAGCAGAAAGGCTTCTTTCTGCACATGGGGCAGAAGGCTGATGCAATGCTTTAAGATCAAGGCTTTCTGCTCATTCTCGAGCCGACCTTCCGGGCCGCTCTCATCGCTGGGGATGACTGCCTCCAGGGGCTGCTCCTCGCCTGCCGGGTCGCTTAGGCTGTCCACAGGTTTCAGCGCCCTGACATGATCGATCAGCAAGTTATGGGCGATGCGATAGAGCCAGGTCGTAAACTTGGCGCGCTGCTCATAGCCTGCGGCGGCCTTAATCACCCGGCTCCAGGTCTCTTGATAGAGATCTTCGGCCAAGGCACTGTCGCCTAGTTGACGCTTGAAATAGCGATACAGGCCACCCTTGTGTTTATGATAAAGCTGCTCAAAGGCACCTTGATCTCCCTGTGCGTATTGCGCCATCAGGGTTTGATCACTATCTGCAGTTACTTCAGATACCTGTTCCACGCTGGGACTCCCTCATACCGACTCCTCGAGCGGCGTTAAACTCATGCAATAGCTGAGTCTGCATCCCTCGACGGGGTTTGTCCATGCTTTGGCAACAAGTTGCTTCGCTTTTCAGCAATTTACAGGTATCTATTCGGGCAAGTCGCGACGCCTAGGACGAAATGTGCTCTGGGCTTCATCCTAGCCTTTCATCCCAACCATTAGGTAAAGCGCCCTTCACAGCTATAGACGTTAGGGAAATGAAAAAGGGTTAAACATCAGTTAAAAAAGGAATGCAGTAAAAATGATCAGAAAAATGAATCAGAGATGAGCAAGAGATAGGCGAGAGATGAGATAAAAAACGCCACCCGAATGGATGGCGTCTCAGGCTGATGAGGTCCCTTTATACAGGCATTAAGCAGCCATTAGGCAGGCATTAAGCAGCCATTAGGCAGGCATTAAGCGTTAGCCAGCTTCTCTTGTAGCTTGGCATCTTTTGCCTGTACGGCTTCAGCCGACTTGGCGCGCTCTTCTTTTACCGCAAGTGCCAGGGCGTCATCGCCAACGGCCAACATCTGCGCCGCCAGGTAACCCGCGTTCTTCGCACCCGCACTGCCGATAGCTACGGTAGCCACAGGCACACCGCCAGGCATCATCACTGTCGATAGTAGAGCGTCGTGGCCCTGTAGTGGACCGCAATCTACTGGCACACCGATAACCGGACGAGTGGTGATACCGGCTACGGCACCTGCCAGGTGAGCCGCCAGACCCGCCGCGCAGATAAAGACCTTACAACCACGCTCTTCGGCATCGTGAACGTAAGCGTGGGTCGCTGCAGGCGTACGGTGCGCCGAGGTCACCTTGGCTTCGTATTGAATACCGAAAGTTTTAAGTACATCTAAGGTGGCTTGCATTGTTGGGAGATCAGAATCCGATCCCATGAGTACGGCAACAAATGGCTTAGTCATCTTTTATCCTTTTTGTAGGGTAAGGCTATTGTTTTGCGCGCATTATAGTCATTTTTAAATGCAGATAACAGTGATCGCCTGGATTAACCCAAGTAGCGCAAAAAGGCTTAAGCAGCATTGACTTAGCCTCAAAATAACCGCCAGTTATTGTGCGCTGATAAAAACAGTGAGTTCTTGAGTTTAAGATAGGCAATATTTCGAGGAACAAAGAGGGAATAACGGCCCCGAGGAGGCACATGAAGGAGGCACATTAACGACACGGCATGTACCTTATTTGGGCCTCGCCTGCAGCTTTAAAAACTGACGAAGCCCACTCCTAGGGTTAACCGAAGAAGAGACGCCACAACCAGGAGGAGTCTAGGTCTTCCTGACAGCTGCGGTACTGGGCGGCATAACGCTTGGAGCGCTTGTCGACCTTATCGGCCACCTTGATCAGCCAAGGCTTCTGCCTGTAGGTACCACGCTTATAACCGCCCCACCCCTCGTGATAGTTGAGATATTGGTTGCGGGCATCCCACTTGGAGACCCCGTTGATCTTGTGGGTCTTGTAGATAAACCAGCCCATGAAATCCATGGCATCGTCGAAGTTGCTGCGGCTCGACCAGGAGTTGCCCGTCTCGCGCACATAGTCATCCCAGGTCAGCGTCTTAGCCTGGGCGTAGCCATAGGCGTCACTGGCACGGCCGATGGGGATAAAGCCCAAGAAGTACTCCATCGGCGGCGCCGCGTTGTGTTTAAATGAGCTTTCCTGATACATCATGGCCAGGGGCACATGTACCGGCACGCCCCACTTCTCGCGGGTATCGACCGCGGCCTCATACCAGTCTCGATTCTCTTGATAGATGGCGCAGAGGTTTTCAGGATCCTCTGGCGGTGAGGTGGCGCAGCCCCCCAATGACAGGAAGCTAACGGCAAGTAAGGCTAAGGAAATCTTTCTCATCAACAGACCGAAAACATTAAACACATTGGGCTAGTTTCACATCCTTGCTGTAGAGAAGCAATCACCAGGCGGCAAATTTACCCCATGCTATCAATCCATTAGTTTGATTCGTTGAGGAACTCACACTCATGAGACTCCTGGGCCCACACCACGGGTTGCCAGTAGTCGGTATCCAGGCCGCGATAGATCTTGTCCTGATTAAACTGAGCCGCCAGGTGATAGCGCTGATTCGCCTCGAGATGCAGCGTCAGCGTCTTGGTCTGGCGCGCCGCGAGTTTCACCTTGAGTCGCGGCGAGTCGATGAGTTCGGCCAGGGTGAATTGATATTCCCCCGGCGCGAGACGATAGTTGGGCCTTGAGATCACAGGCTTACCGTTGAGATGGGTCACCACGGCGCGGTACAAGCCCTGAGACTCATCCGGCATCTGATAGCCAGACACGGTCGCGCACAGCGACTCGTTGCCGGGCCCGGAAGCGCAGCCCGACAGCATAGACAGTGTCAGCAGACCAATTGCGATGCCAAAGCCTCGGCCGAAACCTGAGCAAATAGCGCGAGCCTTCATGCTTACACCACTTGCTCTACCGGCGCGGGTGCCTCGGCAAAATAGTCGGCAAGATACTGCTCGAAGTCCTGCACTGATTCCGCCTCGAGCTTGGCCTGGGCCGCCAAGGATTTCTCGGCCGCCGCCTCATAGGCCGCCTCAACCTCATGCGTCAGCGGATACTCACGCAGGGCATGGTAATAGTCTTTCGCCAGGGATTTCACCCACTGGCTATGATCTATCCCCTCGGCCAATAGTGCCGACATCACGCAACCAGACAGCGTCTTGGCCGGATCCCGCACCGCCTCGAGCCAATGAGCCAGGCTGTCTTGATAAGCCTGCCCCTCACCATCGAGCAGCTTAGCCAAGGTGCTTAACTCCCCAAACAGAGACTCGAGCCAGGCCTTTAGCGTTACTTGCTCGCCCCCACGATTAAGGGTCAATCCAGGCTCACGACCACGGGTGATCACCTTACTTAGGTTAGCGCCAATGGCGGCCTCATCTGTCGCATCGCTCTTTGGCGATGGCGTCAATAGGCAGTGCAGCAGGAAGAGGTCCAGGAAACGTACCTGATCGGCATCTATCCCCACAGGGCTGAAGGGGTTGACGTCCAGTGCACGCACCTCTATATATTCGACCCCAGCGCGGGCCAAGGCCTGAGAGGGTTTCTCGCCGGCGAGGGTTACCCGCTTAGCCCGAATGGGCGAGTAGAACTCATTCTCTATCTGTAGCACGTTGGCATTTAACTGACGGAACTCACCGTCGACCTTGACGCCGATCTTCTCGAAATGAGCCGATGGCATCTTAATCGCCGCGTTGATCCCCTCGAGGTACTCAGCCAGAGAGTTGTAGCTGATGTTGAGCCGCTCCTGCTCCTTGTTGGTGTAACCCAGATCGCTCATGCGCAGCGAGGTGGCATAGGGCAGATAGAGGGTACCTTTACCTAACTTCTCGAAGGCGAGATCAGTTTGTTGATCTTTGATGAAGGAGCCACACAGCGCCGGCGAGGCACCAAACAGATATGGCAATACCCAAACCAAACGGCGGTAGTTACGGATCAATCCAAAATAGGATTCAGAGATGAAATCGCCTTTGCTCAGGCGTTTATCCGCCCCTTGATAGAGCAGCTCCCACAGGGCATCGGATACGGAAAAATTAAAGTGCACGCCAGAGATGATCTGCATCTGGGCGCCATAGCGATAGGTGAGGCCTTTGCGGTACAAACGCTTTAGCTGCCCTGTGTTGGAGCTACCATAATCGGCGATAGGGATATCGGCCACATCGCCGACATAACAGGGCATGCTCACCGGCCAGAGTTGCTGCAGGCCTAGGTGCCTTACCGAAAAGGCGTGGGTCTGGGTGAGATCCGTCAGCAAGGCTGAGATATCTTGATAGACAGGGGTGATAAACTCTAACAGGGATTCGCTGTAGTCTGTGGTGATCCGCGAATGGGTCAGAGCCGAGCCGAGTGCCTTAGGATGTTTATCCATGGCCAGATGACCATTTGGCTCAATACGCAATGCTTCGCGCTCTATACCTCGTTGCATACCTGCCAGTGCGGCGCTTCCCTGCTCGTTGTCGAGTAGGCCTATCACTTCATCGAAAGAGTTCAAATTCTTCGTCTCTCATTGCTTCAACCGTTTGCCTTGCAAGTCAGACCTGCAAAAAGCGCGTTTGCTTTCGCCATCACCACAAAATAGCCGCTGTGCTAGATCCTTGGCAAGGGAAAAAATAAAGCGGTGAGCAGAGTTAATGCTCACCGCTAGGGCCTATATTGGGGCGCAAGCTACAGATTACAACTGCAAATTTTTCACCTGGTAGCCCAGGGCTTTAATCTCCTGTTCGATCTTCGCCCTGTCGCCGACAATCAGCACTATCATCTTGTCCAGGTTCAGCTTCTCCTTCGCCAACTGGTTCAGCTCATCCTTGCCAACGGCCTTGATGATATCGGCCTGCTGCTGGGTGTAATCGGCGGCAAGCTTGTAGCGCTGGATCTTACGCATGAAGCCCGCCTTCTGGTATGGCGTCTCATAATCCAGTGCCTGCCCCTGAGAGATAGAGCTGCGCAGGAAGGCCAGTTCCTTGTCTGTCATCCCCTCAGCCTGATAGGCGTTGATCTCCTTGGCAAACTCAGTGAGCGCCTTGGCGGTGACATCGCTGCGCACGCTGGCCGAAGCCTCGAACAAACCAAGCTCGCTGCCCCCGCTGAAGTAACTGCGGGCACCATAGGTGTAGCCCTTGTCTTCACGCAGATTGAGGTTGATGCGGCTGTTAAAGGCACCGCCCAGTGGATAGTTCATCAGGTAAGACTTGAAGAACTCGCCGGTGGCATCATAGGGCATGGCGCGCTTACCTATCTTAATAACCGACTGAGCCGCGCCCGGCTTGTCCAGGATATAGACGGTGCCGGCATCGAGGGCTGGCATGGCGGCCAAACTTGGCAATGGCGTCGCCTCCCCTTGCCACTGAGCCAGCCCCTTCAGCTTAGGCATCAGCTGGGCCTTAGACAGGTTAGTCACGGCCACTATCTGGGCGTTACCAGCGCGGAACTGCTTGTTGTAGAAGGCTTTGACATCGTCCAGGGTCAACTGAGACACGCTGGCGGGCGTGCCCATCTCACTCACCCCAAGGGCGGTGTCTTTGCCGTAGAGTAAGGCATCGAACTGACTGTCGGCAACATAGTTAGGGTCCGACTGCATGTGCTGCAAGCTCTGCAGGTGTTGCTGCTGCACACGGGCAAAATCGCTCTCTTTAAAGCCAGGATAGAACAGTTTCTCCTCGACGATCGCCAGGGTCTCATCCAGATGCGAGGTCAGGGCCGAGACCTTGATGTAGCTCTGATAGATGCTGCTGCCGAAACTGACGCTGCTACCGAGCATCTCCAGCGCCTGGGCCAGCTCTTCTGTGCTGCGCTTGTCGCTGGATTCGTTCAGCATGGCCGCGGTCAGACCGGCTAAACCCGCCTGCTTCACGTCGGCCAGACGATGGCCGCCGTTAAGATAGATGAGCAGCTCGACGGTTGGGGTCTCGTCGCTCTCTGTGCCCATCACCTCTATGCCGTTAGCCAGCTTATCTGTCCACAGGCTTGGCGCCGTGATAACAGGTGCCTGCTGGGCGCCCGGCATCACGCTGCGATCGAAGCTGCTACCAGCCTTGGCCACATCAACCATGCCGGTCACGGCCTCGGCGGCCACCCGCGGAGCAGGCGCCACAAAATTATCTTCATGGGCGATCAGCTGCTGTTGCCCCTGAGGCACCACACTCATCACCACAGACGGCTTGCCCTTGATGTAGGTGTTAAACACCCGCATCACATCTTCCTTGGTGACGTTGGCATAGCGCTTAAGATCGTGGGCAATCATGTCGGGATTACCGAAGAAGGTCTGATTCAAGGCCAGGGTCGATACCTTGCCCTTGACGCTCTGCAGGCCGAAGATGGTGTTTGCCTCAAACTGCACCTTCACCTTCTGCAGGTCGTCATCTGTCACGCCGCGCTGTTCAAACTCGGCGATAGACTCGCGAATACGACGCTCGACATCCGCCAGCTGACCACCTCTGGCAGGGTTCGCCAGGGCATAGATAGAGAACTGACAGGCCAGCTCCTGACAAGGATGGCTCACGCCGGCCTGCACAGCATAGCCATCCTTCACCAGGTTCTTGTACACCAGCGAGGTAGGTCCGCCGCCGATGATGTTGGCCAGCAGATCAAGCGCCGCCTCATCTTCGTGGCTGGCGTAAACGGTTGGAAATGCCATGCGCAGCAGCGGCAGGTGCACCCTGTCTTCCATGGAGATATAGCGGGTCTTATCTAAAGTGACTAGCGTCTTGGCCTCGGGCTTCACCTCAGGGCCTCTTGGGATCTCACCGAAATATTTGTTCACCCAGGCCAGGGTCTGCATCTCGTCGAAATCGCCGCCTATGGTGAGTGTGGCGTTGTTCGGGCCGTACCAACGCTGGAAGAAGTGTTTCACGTCATCGAGCTGGGCACGATTGAGATCCTCGGGCCAGCCGATGACAGGCCAGGAATACTGATGCCCGCTGGGGTAGAAGGCCTGATTGAAGCGCTCGTTCATACGGCCATAGGGCTGATTGTCGATACGCTGGGCGCGCTCGTTCTTCACCGTCTCGCGCTGCACCTCGAACTTGTTGTCTGTCAGCGCGGGCAAGAAGTACCCCATGCGATCCGACTCCAGCCAGAGCATCTTCTCTAGCTGATTGCTGGGCACAGTCTCGAAATAGTTGGTGCGGTCTGTGTTGGTGGTGCCGTTAAGTGTGCCACCGGCTTCGGTTACCGTCTTGAAGTGCTGCTCGTCGCCCACATGCTCTGAGCCCTGGAACATCATGTGCTCAAACAGGTGCGCAAATCCAGAGCGTCCTGGCAGCTCTCTTGCCGAGCCCACATGATAGGTGACATCCACATGCACCAGAGGATCGGAATGATCCTGATGCAGTATCACCGTCAGGCCATTGGCCAATTGATATTTCTTGTAGGGAATGCCGACGCCCGACTCGGCCAGGGCCACATTTTCGATCAGCGAAACGCCCTGGGGCAGCGCCACGTTTGCCGGTGCGTTGGCACAGGCGCTTAGCGCGGCCGAGATTGCCGCAGCCAATATCCATTTTTTCATTCTTTACTCCTATTTGAAACAGTGAGGCCAGCCTTTATCGAGACAGCTTTTGCCAAAATAAGTTCGTCCCAAAAGACCACACCGCTTACGACCAATGTAACGCCAACGCCGCAACCAGCAGATAGCGCACTCCTTTCCCTATAAAAATCATTATGCTGGACTTGACCAGTGGCATCCTGAGCCAGCCTGCCAGCAGGCATAAGATATCGCCGATGAGGGGCGTCCAGGCGAGCAGCAGGCTCCAGTAGCCATAACGCTCGATGAGCCGCAGCCCATGGCGATAACGGCCGCTGGCCATCTCCTCGGGCGTCTTGGCGAAACGCCCCAGGGCGCCAAGATAGTAACTGGTCAGAGACCCTAAGGTATTGCCCAGGGTCGCCATGACCACTAGGGAGACCCAGGTCTCGGGCGCCTGATTGATCAGCGCCGCCAGCAGTACCTCAGATCCACCCGGTAACAAGGTGGCGGCTAAAAAGGCGCCGCTAAAGATCAACCATAACGCCGTCATGATCCCTTACCTAATGAAAAAAAGTAAATTTTTATGTGTGCTGTTTTCAAGGTGATCATGTTACCTAAAAGTAAAAATTTAATCTTATTAAAACAAACTCTTATATCACAATAAGTTATAACAAAATCGCTTTGGTAAGCAAGGCATCGGCCAGATACAATATCTGGCTCACTCGCTAAGGTTGAAATACCTGGATGGCTCATGCTAGAACAAGCAATTCATTTTTGATTCGAAACGCCATCCACAATAACGACTTAATAAATTTGGAATAGATCCCATGTGGCAAACAATTAAACAGATCCCCTTTTGGCAGAAGGTTCTCGCCGGTTTCATCTTAGGGGTTGGCCTGGGCGTTGTCCTGGGCGAGCAGGCAACCCAACTCAAGCCGCTGGGCGACCTCTTTATAGCGGCAATCAAGATGTTGGTTGCGCCGCTGATCTTCTGCGCCATCGTCGTCAGCATCACCTCTCTGGGTAATGATGTTAGCCTCAAGCGCCTGAGTATCAAGACCCTGGCCATGTTCATGCTGACCGGCACCATAGCCTCACTCATCGGCCTGACGATCGGGTCGCTGATCGACATGGGGGGCTCGCTGGAGCTGGCCACCACAGAGGTGCGCGAACGTAACGTGCCAGGCTTTGCCCAGGTACTGCTGGACATGATCCCGGTCAATCCTTTTGCCTCCCTGGCCGAAGGCAAGGTGCTACAGATCATCGTCTTCGCCGCCTTAGTCGGTATCGCCATCAACAAGATTGGCGACAAGGCCGAGCCGCTCAAGCGCACCATAGAAGCGGGCGCCGAGGTGATGTTCCAGCTGACCCGCATGGTACTGCAACTGACGCCTATCGGTGTATTCGGCCTGATGGCCTGGGTAGTAGGTGAATATGGCCTATCAACCCTATTGCCGCTGGGCAAGTTTATCGGCGCCATCTATATCGCCGCGCTGATCCACATGATCTTCGTCTATGGCGGCCTGGTCAGATTCGGCGCCGGCCTGAGCGCGGTGCAGTTCTTCAGAAAGGCGATGCCAGCCCAGCTGGTTGCCTTCACCACGGCGTCTAGCTTCGGCACCCTGCCCGCCAGCACCCGCGCCACTGAGACCATGGGCGTATCGAAGAAATATGGCGCCTTCGTGCTGCCACTAGGCGCCACCATGAACATGGACGGCTGTGGCGGTATCTACCCGGCCATCGCGGCCATCTTCATCGCGCAGATCTATGGTATCCCGCTGGAGATGACCGACTACATGCTGATCGCCGTTACCGCCACTGTGGCCTCTGTGGGAACGGCAGGCGTACCCGGTAGCGCCATGGTGATGCTCTCTGTCACCCTGGGCGTGGTAGGTTTGCCCCTTGAAGGCATAGCCTTTATCGCCTCAATCGACAGGGTGATCGACATGATACGTACCGCGACTAACGTAACCGGCGACATGATGACGGCCGTGGTGGTGGGCAAGTCAGAGGGTCAGCTCGACCAGGAGCAGTTCTATCGCAACGAAGAGAGCGACGCCCCTGAGGTTGCCAGCTAATCTCAGTTCTACCCAATAAAAAAGAAGCCGCTTAATGCGGCTTTTTTATTGCTAATTGCTTGTTAAATTTGAAATAGTAAGTTTAAATCATATATTAACTGCACCCAGCAATAAGGTATCAATTAACCGCCATGGCTCGCCTGTTTTTACTGCCAATCATCTTAAGTTTGTTCTGGGCGCTGTTTCTCTATCTCAACGGCGTGCCACTGAAACAAGGCAAGAAGGGCTTTATCTATATCATAGCGATCAGCGCTACCCTCATGCTCTCACTCGGCTTTCTGCTCTGGCTCACCGCAGGGCAAAACCTGCGCGGTTAACACAATATCAGTCGCCCTGCGGGGGGAAATTACCCCTGCTGGGTGAAGGTCGCCAGATGCGCCTCCAGCTCGGCTTCGGTAGTCGGCAGCTCGCTCAACTCGAAGGTCAACGGATCACCGCCGTTTAACATAAACACCGAATGATCGCCGTGGTCATAGTGAAACCATTTACCGTTCACGCAGATATCGGTATAACAATTGGGTCGTAATTCCATCGTCTACTCCTCACTAATTGGGTAGTGGCTCACCAAAACTGACGTATTGAGAGCTGCATCACACTATAAGACACTAAATCGGCTAGTCAGGCGTTGATCTGCATCAAGCGCTTTAGCATTAGCTTGATTAAGGGAAGCCGAATGGATAGCTATCTTTGAGAAGGCTGTCTTGCAGAGGAGACCCGTTGGCTCTTAATAAAGGCGGGCTTTACGACAGGGCTTAGCAACTGAGCCTATTAAATACCGTCCTAAAATACCCAGCCAAATACTGAGTCAAAAAAAACGGCCGACACAAGTGTCGACCGCTTCATCAGCTCAACGTGTAAGTAATCAGCTTTAACTAGCCACCCAGTACCGCCAGCAAGACACCGGCGGCGACCGCTGAGCCCAGCACACCGGCCACGTTCGGCCCCATGGCGTGCATCAAGAGGAAGTTTTGCTGATTGGCCTGCAGACCCACCTTGTTGACCACACGCGCAGCCATAGGCACCGCCGAGACGCCGGCTGCGCCGATCAACGGATTGATCTTACCACCAGACAGCTTGCTCATCAGCTTCGCCATCAGCACACCGGCCGCGGTGCCAATACCGAAGGCCACGGCCCCCAGCACCAGGATGCCCAAAGTTTCCAGCTGCAGGAACTTATCGGCCGAGAGCTTAGAGCCCACTGCCAGGCCTAAGAAGATGGTCACTATGTTGATCAGCTCATTTTGCGCCGTGTTGGAGAGTCTATCGACCACCCCAGATTCACGCATCAGGTTGCCTAGGCAGAACATGCCCACCAGAGGCGTCGCCGCCGGCAGGAACAGAATGGTCAGCCCCAGCACGGCCAGCGGGAAGATGATCTTCTCAAGCTTACTCACCTCACGCAGCTGCTCCATCTTAATCTGACGCTCGGCCTCAGTGGTCAGCAGCTTCATGATAGGCGGCTGAATGATGGGCACCAGCGCCATGTAGGAGTAGGCTGCCACCGCGATGGCACCTAGCAGCTCAGGCGCCAGCTTGGAGGCGAGGAAGATGGCCGTCGGACCATCGGCGCCGCCAATGATGGCGATGGCCGCCGCATCCTTCATGGTGAACTCGAAGCCCGGCACGGCATTGAGGGCGATGGCACCGATTAGGGTGGCAAAGATCCCGAACTGCGCAGCCGCCCCCAGCAACAACATCTTAGGGTTAGCAATAAGGGCACCAAAATCGGTCAGGGCCCCGACCCCCATGAAGATCAAGAGGGGGAATACCCCGGTTTCGATCCCTACATGGTAGGCGTAATAGAGCATGCCCCCCTCTTCGGTGAAGCCCCCGTTGGGAATGTTGGCCAGAATGGCGCCAAACCCGATAGGCAAGAGCAGCAGCGGCTCGAAGCCTCTGGCGATAGCGAGATAGAGCAAGAGTGCCCCCACTGCCATCATCAACAATTGGCCGCCGGTAAAGTTAGCAATACCCGACTCGGCCCAAAAGGCAATTAATCCGTCCATCTTAGCTCCTATGCAATGGCAAGCAATTGATTGCCAACGGCAACAGAGTCGCCTTCTTTGACCCACACCTTGGCGACTACGCCATCGGATTCGGCGCGGATCTCTGTCTCCATCTTCATCGCCTCGAGGATGATCACCACATCCCCCGCCTTGACGGCATCCCCTGGCTGCACATTCACCTTGAAGATGTTGCCAGACAAGGGGGCGTTCATGGGAGAGCCTTCGCCGACCACAGGCGCGGCAGGCTCTGGCGCCGCGAAGGGCACCACATTCTCGCTCGGCACTATCTGACTGATATCGCCGCCGGGAGAGACCTCCACCACGAAACTCTGGCCCTGAACATTGACCGTATAGGTCTCCTTGCCCAGTGGCTGACGCGCGCTAGCTGGCTCGCTTGCAGTCGCAGCTTGAGTTGTGGCTTGAGGGGCTTCTGGCTTAGGCTCGAACGCATCCGGATTATCACGGTTCTTGAGGAACTTAAGGCCGATCTGCGGGAAGAGCGCGTAGGTCAAGACATCATCGTCCAGCTCAGCTGCCAGGCTTATCTGCTCGCTGGTGGCCTTCTCGCTCAGCTCGGCTCTTAGGCTGTCCAGCTCGGCGGGCAGCAGGTCTGCGGGGCGACAGCAGATCGCCTCAACGCCGGCCAGCACGCGAGCCTGTAGCTCACTATTTACCGGCGCAGGCGTGGCGCCATACTCGCCCTTAAGCACACTTTCGGTTTCCTTGGTGAGCGACTTATAACGCTCACCTGTGAGCACGTTGATCACAGCCTGGGTACCGACGATCTGTGAGGTCGGGGTAACCAGCGGAATAAAGCCAAGATCTTCACGCACCTTAGGGATCTCTTCGAGCACCAGATCCAACTTGTCGGCGGCGCCCTGCTCTCTCAGTTGATTCTCCATGTTGGTGAGCATGCCACCTGGCACCTGGGCGCGCAGAATACGCGAATCGATCCCCTTGAGCTCCCCTTCGAAGGCGACATATTTCTTACGCACCTCTCTGAAATAGGCGGCGATCTGCTCGAGCAGCGCCATGTCGTAACCCGTGGCCCTGTCGGTATCTTCCACCATGGCCACCAAGGTCTCGGTAGCGCTATGACCATAAGTTTGGCTCATCGAAGAGATGGCGGTGTCGAGCACGTCGATGCCTGCCTCAATCGCCTTTTGATAGGTCGCCGTACTCAGGCCCGTGGTGGCGTGGCACTGCATAGAGATGATCAGGTTGGTCTGCGCCTTGAGCTGGCTGATGAGGTGGAAGGCATCGAAAGGCTTGAGCAGACCGGCCATATCCTTGATACAGAGCGAGTGACAACCCATATCTTCCAGACGCTTAGCCATGTCCACCCAAGTCTCTAAGGTGTGTACCGGACTTGTGGTATAGGAGATGGTACCCTGGGCGTGACCGCCCACCTCGACCACAGACTTAACCGCAGTCTCCAGGTTACGCACGTCATTCATGGCATCGAAGATACGGAACACATCCACACCATTTTGATGCGCGCGCTCGACAAACCTATGCACCAGGTCATCACCATAGTGGCGATAGCCCAGCAGGTTCTGTCCCCTAAGCAGCATCTGCTGCGGCGTATTGGGCATGGCCTTCTTAAGCTCACGAATGCGCTCCCAGGGATCCTCCCCCAGATAACGAATACAGGCGTCGAAGGTGGCACCGCCCCAGGATTCCAGCGACCAGAAGCCCACCTTGTCGAGTAAGGGGGCGATAGGAAGCATGTCGTCGATACGAAGACGCGTGGCAAGAATCGATTGATGCGCGTCGCGCAGGACAACGTCGGTTAATGCAAGTGGCTTGCTCATAAAAACTCCCTACTTCTATTTATGCTTTGGCGCGATATTGATGGACGGCGGCGGTGATCACGGCGACCATCTTAGGGTCGACGCCTGGAAAGCGTGAAACTTGCGCTTCGCTCGCTTCGGCTAGTGGTGCAAGATTAGGTTTAGGCGCACATTTCCAGGCCACCAGATTAACGACCCCAATGAGTATAGTTAGGAAGATAAACACCAACCCCATACCCAGCACCATGATCATCAGTGCTTCCATTATCTGTTGAGCCATTGAATCCATACTATCCTCTCAGGTTAATCGAGCACATCAGACTTACGGCCTAGCCGCAGGACATGCTATTTATTCAGGTAATACGCATTAAAATCGACAGGTGACATGACAGGTGTCGTCGATTGAGGCGCAAAAAGATCGCCTTTAGCCAGGAAACCTTAACCAATCTATAACAAAAAGGCGAGCGCCTTGTAAATTGGTCTTACCAAATTACGACTAATTGATAAGGGGCTTTCGGTTATTTCACAATAAATGGCGACTATTTTTGACGATCACATAAAAAATTAGCCATCAAATCTAGAATTAGATTAAAAAGCTCTAATCTGCTTGAAAATTGAATTCACGAAAACGAACGAGATCGAGAGTGATATGCAAGATTATGCAATCTGCCTAGGCAATAAGCGCGGTAATATTGAGAGATGAGCGGGATTGGCTTAAGTATGAGCCAAATGACGATAGACTTTGAGTTTTTGAGCGTTGAACTTCGAACGACATGGGAAAACAGGCATAAAAAAACCCGCAACCTAAGTTGCGGGTTTTAATAATGGCGGAGAAGGAGGGATTCGAACCCTCGATGGGAGATAAAGCCCATACTCCCTTAGCAGGGGAGCGCCTTCGGCCACTCGGCCACCTCTCCGTCTAAAATGGTACGCGTGAGAGGATTCGAACCTCTGACCGCCTGGTTCGTAGCCAGGTACTCTATCCAGCTGAGCTACACGCGCAAAATTCTAGGCTTTCAAACAAAACGACGGCCAAAACCGTCGATTTTTAAATGTGGTACGCGTGAGAGGATTCGAACCTCTGACCGCCTGGTTCGTAGCCAGGTACTCTATCCAGCTGAGCTACACGCGCACAGAAATTTTGGTAAGTTAGGAGATGGTACGCGTGAGAGGATTCGAACCTCTGACCGCCTGGTTCGTAGCCAGGTACTCTATCCAGCTGAGCTACACGCGCATCTTATATCTATAACCTACTTTTACTGAAAAACAAATGGTACGCGTGAGAGGATTCGAACCTCTGACCGCCTGGTTCGTAGCCAGGTACTCTATCCAGCTGAGCTACACGCGCCCTGTTTTGTCAGTTAAGAAATGGCGGAGAAGGAGGGATTCGAACCCTCGATGGGAGATAAAGCCCATACTCCCTTAGCAGGGGAGCGCCTTCGGCCACTCGGCCACCTCTCCGTTTTCTTGGCGCACATATTACTGTTTGAAGAAAATAAGTCAAACCATTTCTCCTAAACAAATTCTGTTTGAGCTGTTTTTAAGCAGTTATCCCTATTTCCCCTAAGCGCCTGTATGCTAAGTCGCCGTTATGGTTAAAAAGCTGTCAGCCAAAAACAAAAAAGCCAGCAAACTTGCTGACTCTTATAGTGTAACGCCGGTTAAATCTATCGCTTAAAAATTGCCGCCTTCAGAAGAGCTACCTGACTTTTCAGACTGAATACGCTGATAAATCTCTTCACGATGAACTGAAACTTCTTTTGGTGCATTAACACCAATACGAACTTGATTACCCTTTACGCCTAAAACGGTGACAGTAACTTCATCACCAATCATCAGTGTTTCACCAACACGACGAGTCAATATCAGCATTTTTTGCTCCTTTAGTTCCTAATTCTGCTTATACGGCATTATTCCGTTATGACCTTATTATACGGTCAGCTTAGTACAAATTAATAGTGTTCTGATAAAAAACACCCTTTTATTGCATGTTAATTCGTTTAAATGTGCCGCACATCGCTGATTTATCGGGATCAGGCATGACAGATAACCAAGATAGTAATGGCAGTCAGTTAAACCAGCATTAAATTTAACACTTTAAACTGTACCTCAGCTTAAGCTTCAATCAATATGGCACAAAAAAAGCGCTCATGGAGCGCTTTTTTCTATTGAGGCAACTTAGGCCAAACGTTCTGACAACCAAGGGATAACAGAATCCAGGGCGCCCGCTAACTTCTCTGGCTCGCTGCCACCGGCCTGGGCCATGTCTGGGCGTCCACCGCCCTTACCGCCCACCTGAGCAGCCACCATGGCCACCAGCTCACCGGCCTTGACCTTACCGGTCAAGTCTTTGGTGACGCCGGCAATCAGGTTCACCTTAGCGTCGCCAGCGATGCCAAGCACCACAATGCCAGATTGCAGCTTCTGCTTAAGCTCATCCTGCAGGCCGCGCAGTGCACCGGCCTCGACACCTTCGAGCAGCTTAACCAGTACCTTAACGCCAGCAAGCTCCTGAGCCTCCCCGGCCAGATCGGCGCTGGTCGCGGCCGCTAGCTTATCTTTAAGCTGAGACATCTCTTTCTCAAGCTGCTTAGTCTTATCCAGCTGAGCCTTAAGCTTAGCCACTACCGAGGCGCTGTCGCCCTTAAGTAGCGCGGCGGCTTGTTCAAGCTGCGCCTGCTGCTCACCCACATAGGCAATTGCTGCGGCTCCTGTGACCGCCTCGATACGACGGATACCGGCTGCGATACCGCCTTCAGAGGTGATCTTAAACAGACCGATATCACCTGTGCGGCCTACGTGGGTACCACCACATAGCTCGATAGAGAAATCACCCATGGTCACCACGCGAACCTGTGAGTCATATTTCTCACCAAACAAGGCCATGGCACCTTTCTCTTTCGCCTGGTCGATATCCATCACCTCGGCCTTCAACTCGTGGTTACGACGGATCTGAGTGTTAACCAGATCTTCGACCTGCTTAAGCTCTTCACGCTTAACCGCTTCGAAGTGAGAGAAGTCGAAACGCAGACGCTCAGGCTCAACCAGAGAGCCCTTCTGGCTCACGTGAGTGCCCAGCACCTGACGCAGCGCGGCGTGCAGCAAGTGAGTCACAGAGTGGTTCAGCTCGGTGCGATGTCTGAGCTTCTTGTCCACTGCCGCGTTAAGGGTTTGACCCATTGCGATACTACCGGCCTTGACCAGACCTATATGTCCCATTGCCTGACCATATTTTTGCGTGTCCTTCACTTCGAATTCGACACCCTCGGCGCTCAGCTGGCCCTTGTCGCCACACTGACCGCCAGATTCGCCGTAGAAAGGCGTGCTATCGAGCACCACCACACCTTGGTCGCCTTCGGCTAGCGCGTCGACCGCCTGACCATCGACATAGAGGCCGGTGACCTTGGCTTCTCCATTAAGGTCGCTATAACCGCAAAACTCGGTTTCGGCATCGATCTTCAGGCTGTCGTTGTAATCGGTATCGAACTGCCCCGCCGCTTGGGCGCGACTGCGCTGCTCGGCCATGGCCGCTTCGAAGCCAGCTTCATCGACCGTGATGTCACGCTCGCGGCATACGTCAGCCGTCAGATCAACCGGGAAACCATAGGTGTCATACAGCTTAAAGGCGGTCTCACCGTCAAGCTCCTTACCCTCGAGCTGGCTCAGGGCATTGTCGAGAATACCAAGACCACGCTCCAGAGTACGGGCAAACTGCTCCTCCTCCGCCTTCAGCGCCTTTTCGACGATCGCCTGGGTCGCCACCAGCTCTTTAGCCGCATCGCCCATCACTTCGATCAGTGTAGGCACCAGCTTGTAGAAGAAAGCTTCGGTAGCACCTAGCTTGTTACCATGACGCACGGCGCGGCGGATTATACGGCGCAATACGTAACCGCGGCCCTCGTTTGATGGCATCACGCCATCGGCCACTAAGAAGGCACAAGAGCGGATATGGTCGGCGACAACACGCAGCGACTTGTTCTCCAGATCGGTCACGCCGAGGATCTCGGCGGTCTTCTTGATCAGTGACTGGAAGATATCGATCTCGTAGTTTGAGTGCACGCCCTGCATGATAGCGGCGATACGCTCGATACCCATGCCGGTATCGACAGAAGGCTTAGGCAGCGGATCCATGGTGCCGTCGGCTTGACGGTTGTACTGCATGAATACTATGTTCCAGATCTCGATGAAGCGGTCACCATCTTCTTCCGGCGTGCCGGGACGGCCGCCCCAGATGTGCTCGCCGTGATCGTAGAAGATCTCGGTACAAGGACCGCAAGGACCTGTATCGCCCATCTGCCAGAAGTTATCTGAGGCGTATGCCGCACCCTTGTTATCGCCGATGCGGATGATGTTCTCGGCCGCGACGCCAATCTCTTTGTTCCAGATCTCGAAGGCTTCATCGTCTGTCTCATAGACGGTGACACACAGGCGCTCTTTTGGCAGCTTGAGTTCTTCGGTCAGGAAGGTCCAGGCGAAGCGAATCGCATCTTGCTTGAAATAATCACCGAAGCTGAAGTTACCCAGCATTTCGAAGAAGGTGTGATGACGGGCGGTGTAACCGACATTATCCAGGTCATTGTGCTTACCACCGGCGCGCACGCAGCGCTGTGCCGTGGTGGCGCGGCTGTAGTCGCGCTTGTCTTCCCCAAGGAAAACATCTTTAAATTGGTTCATCCCTGCGTTGGTAAATAGCAAGGTGGGATCATTGCCAGGTACCAGTGAACTGCTGTCCACAACCTGGTGACCGTTTCTGCGGAAAAACTCCAAGAAAGCACTTCTCAGCGCTGCAGTGGTTTGATACATGAAATCATCCTGAATTTGATTATTTTAGCGATGAAAGCAAAAGGCTCACCGACGATGCTCAGTTAGCCCAGCATTATAAGCAGTCTATAGATGAACAACCAGAGGTTTAGCCGAGGATCCCCAAAGAAAGCCTAAAAAGTCTAAGTTTCCATTGGGTCTTATAGAGGCTGAGTACTAATGGAGATAAAACGAAATCAGGATAGTGGACTAGAGCCCAGCATAAGCCCGAATATGGACGCGGTATTAGTCGAAGTCTGGGTCGACCTCTAAGGCATAGGCAACCTGATCGAAGCCAAAACCTTGGGAGAGAAGATAACGCACTCGTTTGGCGCGCTCTTTCTGATCTTGGATGGGGCCGCTAGTGGCATATTTCTTAGCAGCCTTCTGTCTCGCTAGCTCGAACCAGTCGCAGTCGCTCTGATTGAGGCTAGACTCGATAATCTGTTTAGTCAGTCCCTTCTGGGACATAGATTGGCGTATCTTGTTCTGACCATGGCCTTTAGCTATATGCGAGCGCAGCAAGAGCCCGGCAAACCTGGCATCATCCAGATATCCCTGGCTTTCACATTGACTAAGAACAGCCTCTATCTCACTATCTAGAAAGCCTTTCTGAGCCAGCTTACTCTTTATCTGATAGCGGGAATAATCGCGGCGGGCCAGGAGGCCCACCGCTACTTGCATCGCTGACATTGTCATTACAAAGCCAGAGTCTTAAGGCAAGGCTTAGTTGACTCGGCGAGCTTAAAATACTTCACCGGTTTCCAGGTCGACGTTCTCATCGCCTGTGGCCGACTGAGCCACCGCTTGACCACCGCCCAGCAACATGGCGCGTAACGCCTGGTCGATTTCGGCGCCAATCTCTGGGTTCTCTATCAGGTATTTACCGGCATTGGCACGGCCTTGGCCAATCTTGTCACCCTTGTAGCTGTACCAAGCGCCTGACTTTTCAATCAGCTTATGCATCACGCCAAGGTCTACCAACTCACCGGTACGGTTAATACCTTCACCATAAAGGATCTGGAACTCTGCCTGTTTGAATGGCGCGGCAATCTTGTTCTTCACCACCTTAACGCGCGTCTCGTTACCAATGACCTCTTCACGATCCTTGATGGCGCCGGTGCGGCGAATATCCAGACGAACAGAGGCGTAGAATTTAAGCGCGTTACCACCGGTAGTGGTCTCAGGGTTACCGAACATCACGCCTATCTTCATACGGATCTGGTTGATGAAGATCAGCAAGGTGTTAGATTGCTTGAGGTTACCCGCTAGCTTACGCATCGCCTGACTCATCATACGCGCCGCAAGACCCATATGAGAATCACCGATCTCACCCTCAATTTCCGCCTTAGGCGTCAGGGCTGCAACCGAGTCGACGATGATCACGTCGACGGCACCAGAGCGAGTCAGAGCGTCACAGATCTCAAGCGCCTGCTCACCGGTATCTGGTTGAGAACACAGTAGGTTATCAATATCCACACCGAGTTTTTGTGCATAGATAGGATCCAGTGCGTGCTCGGCATCGATGAAGGCACAAACCTTACCTTCACGCTGGGCAGCGGCGATCACTTCCAGTGTCAGGGTGGTCTTACCCGAAGACTCAGGACCATAGATCTCAACGATACGACCCAGTGGCAGGCCGCCAGCACCCAATGCAACGTCAAGCGACAGAGAACCCGTTGAGATAGTCTCAACATCCATAGAGCGGTTTTCACCTAGCTTCATGATAGAGCCTTTACCAAACTGCTTCTCAATCTGGCCAAGGACCGCGCTCAGGGCTTTCTCTTTATTCGCATCAATCTTCATTCTGCATTCCTCTCAATCACAGACGCTGCGCTGTGGGGTATCCGTTAAGTTAAAGCCCGCAGACCGTTTCCGCATCGCTTTAGGCTGTCTCAATATGCATCCTAGTATACTGTACAATCATACAGTATCAAGTACTGTATGCGATTATTTTTATCCGGCCGTAACCAAAGCCGGCTTACCGCCCCCAGGCGCATTAGCACTAAATTTATCCAAACAGACAGGATAAATGCGCAACCGTCATCAATTTATTGTTAGTATTGTGGCCATTCATTCTGTGCTGGCCACAGGGCTATGACAGACATTTTTGTAGCAGGATACCTTGGTTAATTCATGAACGCCGTCGATACTCAACATCTTGAAAAGCACACCCCCATGATGCGTCAATATCTGACGCTGAAAGCCGAAACACCTGATATGTTGCTTTTTTATCGTATGGGAGATTTTTACGAGCTCTTCTACGACGATGCTAAACGGGCCTCTGAGCTCCTGGGGATCTCCCTGACCGCTCGCGGCAAGAGTGGCGGCGATCCTATCCCCATGGCAGGCATCCCCTACCATGCGGTAGAAGGCTATCTTGCTAAGCTGGTGCAGCTCAGGGTATCTGTGGCGATCTGCGAGCAGATAGGCGATCCCGCCACCACTAAGGGGCCGGTAGAACGTAAGATTGTTCGCATCGTCACCCCAGGAACTCTTACAGATGAGGCCCTTCTGCAGGAGCGGCAGGACAACCTGTTAGCCGCCGTCTATCACGGCAAGGTGGGTTTTGGTTACGCGACCCTGGATGTCTCATCCGGACGCTTCGTGGTCACCGAACTTGCCAGTAAAGAGGCGCTGGAAGCCGAGCTGCAACGCACCAATCCAGCGGAGCTGCTCTACAGCGAAGATTTCAGCGATCCGGCTTTGATCGCCTCACTGTCGGGTAAGCGTCGCCGTCCCGAATGGGAGTTCGACTACGACACCAGCTACAAGCTACTACTGGAACAGTTCGGCACCAAAGATCTCTACGGCTTTGGCCTGGGGGAAGTCAGGCTATCGCTACAGGCGGCCGGCTGTCTTATCCAGTATGTGAAAGATACCCAGCGTACCGCCCTGCCCCATATCAACGCCATCACCCGCTTCAATCAGTGCGACAGCATAGTGCTGGACGCGGCCACCCGTAAGAATCTGGAGCTAACCCGCAACCTGCAAGGCGGCAGCGATAACACCCTGGCCTCGGTACTGGATAATACCGCGACCCCCATGGGCAGCCGCATGCTGCAGCGCTGGATCCATGAGCCGCTGCGCAACCACAACATCATTCGCGCCCGTCATGATGCCATAGACGAGCTGCTGGACAACGGCTATCACGAGAACCTGCATGAGCAGCTAAAAGCCCTGGGCGACATAGAACGTATCACGGCGCGTCTGGCCATTCGTAGTGCCCGCCCACGTGACTTTGCCCGTCTGCGTCAGGCCCTGGCCCTACTGCCCGAAATACAGCAGCAGCTGGCAGACTGCAACAGCCCTCACCTCAAGACGCTCTCGAGTCACCTGGGCGACTTCCCCGAGGAGCATGCCCTGCTCAGCCGCGCTATCGTCGATAATCCACCTATGCTGATCCGCGACGGCGGCGTGATCAAAGAGGGCTATCACAGCGAGCTGGATGAATGGCGCAAACTCAGCCAGGGCGCGACCGACTACCTCGCTGAGCTGGAAGCCCGGGAGAAGGCAGCCACCGGAGCCTCGACCCTCAAGGTGGGCTACAACCGGGTGCACGGCTACTACATAGAAGTGAGCCGCCGCGAGTCGGATCTTGTTCCTATGAGTTACCAGCGTAGACAAACCCTTAAGAACACCGAGCGTTATATCGTCGCCGAGCTTAAAGAGCATGAGGAGAAGGTACTCTCAAGTCAGGGCAAGGCGCTGGCGTTAGAGAAACAGCTGTGGGAAGAACTGTTCGATCTATTAATGCCGCGCCTGCACGAGCTACAGGCTTTTGCCCGCGCGGCCGCCGAGCTTGACGTGATCACCAACTTTGCCGAGCGCGCCGAGCAGCTGGACTATCACAGACCAGAACTCACGGCCCAGAGTGGCATACATATCGAGGCGGGAAGACATCCGGTAGTTGAGCGCGTCAGTCAGACGCCATTTATCGCCAACCCTGTCAGCCTCAACCCGGCAAGACGCATGCTAATCGTCACAGGTCCTAACATGGGCGGTAAGTCGACCTATATGCGTCAGGTGGCTCTGATCACCCTTATGGCCCATATAGGTAGCTTCGTGCCGGCCCAGAAAGCCGCCATCGGCCCTGTGGATCGTATCTTTACCCGTATCGGCGCGGCGGACGATCTCGCCTCCGGCCGCTCAACCTTCATGGTGGAGATGACGGAAACCGCCAACATACTGCATAACGCCACGCCAGAGAGTCTGGTCTTGATGGATGAGATTGGCCGCGGCACCTCGACCTATGATGGCTTGTCGCTGGCCTGGTCCGCCGCCGAGCATCTGGCGCAAAACTTAAAGTCTATGACTCTATTTGCCACCCATTATTTCGAGCTTACCCAACTGCCGGATCAGATGGAGAATGTGGCTAACGTGCACCTTGATGCCATAGAACACGACGACACCATCGCCTTCATGCATGCGGTGCAGGAAGGTGCGGCGAGTAAGAGTTATGGCCTACAGGTGGCGGCGCTGGCTGGTGTTCCGGCCAAGGTGGTGCAGGCCGCCAAACACAAGCTGCATCATCTTGAGAGCAGGGATAGAGAGGAGGGACTCCCTGAACTGAGGCAGGCCCAGCTGAGTCTGGCCATGCCGGAGACCTCAAAGGCACTAGACAGGCTAGATACCATAGATCCCGACAGCCTAACGCCCAGACAGGCGCTGGATCTCCTCTACGAGCTCAAGCAGCTACGCTAAGCTTTCAAGCACTTATACGCTAAGCTATTTGAGCACTTAAAAGTAGCTAGAGCTAAAGCGAGTTACACAATCTAGACAGCAAAAAAGCGCACCTTTTTGGATGCGCTTTTTTTAATTCTGGGGTCGGCTCTTCAAGACACAGGTTTTCACCTTAAGGCAGTTTCCGCGAGTTTTCTCCATAAGACGCTAGCATTGCTTATCGACCTTTTAGTCTCTACCGACCACTCACAAAGGCGATTACAAGAAAGCCACGGTAATCCTTTAGCCTACACCCCGATACACTTTTACACTCTGAAGATAGCTTCTACCGATAATCCTTGAGCACTGAGCAGATCTCTAAGCCGCTTCAGGGCTTCCACCTGAATTTGGCGTACTCTCTCTCGGGTGAGGCCTATCTCTTTACCGACATTTTCCAGGGTCGATGGCTCATAACCAAGCAGACCGAAACGACGGGCAAGTACTTCTCTCTGCTTGCTGTTCAGCTCGTCGAGCCAACGCACAACAGACTTAGACATATCATCGTCTTGCACCTTGTAATCCGGGCCCACACAATCGTCATCGGCTAATACGTCAAGCAGTGCCTTATCGTTGTCGCCACCCAGTGGGGTATCAACTGAAGTGATACGCTCGTTAAGCTTGAGCATCTTACTGACATCGCTACTTGGCAGGTCTAACTGCTCGGCGATCTCTTCTGCGGTTGGCTCATGATCTAGCTTGTGCGCGAGTTCCCTGGCGGTGCGAAGGTAAACATTGAGCTCCTTTACCACATGAATAGGCAGGCGAATGGTACGGGTTTGGTTCATGATGGCACGTTCTATGGTCTGGCGGATCCACCAGGTGGCATAGGTTGAGAAACGGAAGCCGCGTTCGGGATCGAACTTTTCGACGGCGCGGATCAAACCTAAGTTACCTTCTTCAATCAGATCCAGTAAGGCTAAACCACGATTGTTATAACGACGTGCAATTTTTACGACGAGTCTGAGATTACTCTCAATCATACGGTTGCGAGATTTTTCACAGCCTTTTAGGGCCTTACGTGAAAAATAAACCTCCTCTTCCGCACTCAATAGGGGGGAAAATCCAATTTCACTTAAATACAGCTGAGTGGCATCTAAGTTCTTTTGTAAGTCATCTTGTACTTGCTGTTCTAGTTCTGCGTCTTTCAAAACCTCCTTGCTGTTGGTCACTGATAGATCAGACTCATTCTTAGACAAGTCCACTAAGGGCTCCGCCACGGCGGTAGATTGTTTACGACCCATAATATACTCTCCCAAATTTTACATGCTAATTTACTGCACTTTACTGTCCTCCAATTGCCAAAATGGCGCCTATAAAATTATGATTTAGGCAAAAATTTAAGTGGGTCGACGGATTTGCCGTGATACCGTATCTCAAAATGCAGCATCACCCTATTGGTACCCGTTTGTCCCATTTTCGCCACCGTCTGTCCCGCGGTAACGAACTGCTTCTCTTTTACTAAGATCTTATCGGCATGAGCATAAGCACTGAGATAGTCATCGCTATGCTTAATGATCACCAGATTGCCGTATCCCCTTAGCGCATTTCCCGCATACACCACTCGCCCATCGGCAGCGGCCTGAATGCGATCGCCTCGGGATCCTGCGATCTTAATCCCTTTATTACCTTGTTCCTTGGTAGAGAATGTGCCGATCAACTTGCCTTTAACGGGCCAATGCCAGCGCTGGACCTTCTTGGGTAGGGTGCTACTGGGCTTGTGGATAACGCCGTTAACATTTTGTTGACCAGTTGTTACAGCGTACGCAGATTTATCGCCCCGATCAAGCGATTTTTTCGCCGATGCCGTTTTACTGGCAGCAGCCTGCTGGCTAGACTTAACTGTTTGTTTAGGTTTGTTTTTAGCTGTATTTTGTTGCGTTTTTTTACTCGATACCTGAGTGCTACGCTGGGTTTTGCTATTTGTAACAGCGTTTGTCGATTTAAGCTTTAAAACCTGCCCAGGATAGATGGTATAGGGCTTGCGAAGCCCGTTATATCGGGCAATTTCGGCAAAATCTTTGTTGGCCGCCCAGGCGATCGAATAGAGGGTATCGCCGCGCTTGACCTTATAGTGGTCGGAGGTGAGGCCTCCCTTTTTATAGGCTTTCTTCACCGGCGAGTTGACGTTCACCACGGGAGCGGGAGAATGGGCCTGAAAACTACAGGCGCTCAGCAGACAGCTGAGCAGTAAGGCGCACAGTATGCCTAATGGCTTTTGACAAAACCTCAACCGACTCGGGACGCTTAGCATAGCGGCTCCCTTATTCCCTTAGCGTCGGCGCACCAAATGACAGCCACCACTAGGCGAGTTCACCGTTGACCAAAGGCACAAACTTCACCATCTCTATGGTCTGGGAATGAAATTGATCGCCCATGCGAACCACACGCATCAATTGCTGCGTCTCCTCGCCGACAGGGATCACCAGCACACCACCGTCCGCCAGCTGTTGCAGCAGCGCCTGCGGCACGCTGCTGGCCGCCGCCGTCACCATGATGGCATCGAAGGGGCCCTTGTTGGCCCAGCCCTGCCAGCCGTCGCCATACTTAAAGGAGACATTATGCAGATCGAGCCGCTTGAGACGCTGGCGCGCCTGGATCTGCAGACTCTTTATCCGCTCAACCGTGCAGAGCTCATCCACCAGTTGCGCCAGGATAGCCGCCTGATAGCCAGAGCCTGTGCCTATCTCCAGCACCCTTTTAGGACGCGACTCTAACAAAAGTTCAGTCATGCGCGCCACGATATAGGGCTGAGAGATGGTTTGCCCCTGTCCTATGGGCAGAGCAGTATTTTCATAGGCCTTATGGCCCAGGGCCGCATCGAGAAACAGTTCTCTTGGCGTTTTCGCCACCACAGCTAAGACGTCGGCATTAGTTATCCCCGCCCCCTGAAGGTGACGTGCCAGATTCAATGCCGCCGTAGTGGCTACCCCATTCATAATTGCTCTATCCATTGCTTTATCTTTGGTACTTGTTCAAACGCGGTCAGGTCCACCGTCAAGGGGGTCACCGACACATAGCCGTTGGCCACGGCATGAAAATCTGTGCCTTCGCTGGCATCTTGCTCTTCACCCGGCGGGCCGAGCCAGAATATTTCCCGTCCGGCAGGGTCTTGCATGCGCACCATGCCTTCGGCTCTATGTCTGGCGCCCAGACGGGTAACTCTAATGCCCTTAATCTCATCGAGTGGCAGATCCGGCACATTCACATTTAAGATCTGATCCGACGCGATAGGGCTATCGATCAGACCCGCCACTATCTTACAGGCATAGTAGGCCGCCGTGTCATAGTGCTTCAGCTCTCGGCCCACCAGAGAGATGGCAATCGCCGGCAAGCCCAGAAAACGCCCCTCCATCGCCGCCGCAACCGTGCCGGAATAGAGAGTATCATCCCCCATGTTCGCACCGGCGTTGATGCCAGAGACCACGATATCCGGTTCATGGGCATAGAACTCGCGAATCGCCAGATGCACACAATCGGTCGGCGTGCCACTGACGGAAATATAACCATTATCTAACTTATTAATTCGCAAAGGATTAGTCAAGGTTAACGAGTTACTGGCACCCGAACAGTTGCGATCAGGACCGACCGTCATCACCTCATAGTGCTTCGCCAGGGCATTGGACAGCGCCGCGATCCCCGGCGCCGTGATGCCATCGTCATTGCTTACCAATATCTTAATCATGGGCTTGCTCGCTCGCTGCGGCCTTTCTGGCCTGATATTCCCGCTCTTTGACATCTTGATAATTCACCAGTTCCCGCAGTACAGAGGTGGCAAAGCTGCCAGCCGGCAGAGCGAACTTAATCACTAAGGTGTCATCTTGAATTTCATAGCTTAGCTGCTGCGGCGCGAGAAGCAGCGGCCGGCGCTCCTGATTGAGCCCCGCCTGCTCGAGGCCGGCAAGATCTTCAGGATACTGACCGCAAACGCCCTGCTCGAAGGCTAATGCCTCGGCCTCACTCAGCGCCTGGCCTCGGCCCCACATAGGCGCCGAGAGTTGAATATCGTTTTCCGCCAGACGACCATACAACACTTCATCCCAGGGATTGGCCACGAAGTAGCTCTTGCTACCGGCCAACATCACACAGTCACCATCGAGTGTCTTGAGCTGGTGTAGGCGAAGCCGCTCACTCACTACCTGGTTGAAGAGATACGAGCGCACCGCCGAGAGATAGATGCTGCGCTTGTTTCTGTCTTTCACCTTCTTTTTGCCCGAGAGCATCTGACGACCGAAAATCAGGTTCTTTCCGTCATGGCCGAAACGTTGCTCGCCAAAATAGTTAGGCACGCCTGTGGCTTTAATCAGCTCGATGCGCCGCACCAGTGCGTCCATGTCAGACACGGCCCTTAGGGTCAGGGTGAAGCGGTTACCCGCCAGGGCGCCGGTGCGCAGCTTCTTGCCGTGACGGGCGCTTGATAGCACCGTGAGCTGCTCGCTATTGAGCGACTGCCAGTCTGGCATGCTCTTGCCGGGAATACGCACCCCAAACCACTGCTCTGTGATGGCGTGTCTGTCTTTCTGGCCGGCGAAGGTCACCTCTTTTGGATGCACGCCGGCAAAGCTTGAGAGCATGCGCGCCACATCCGCGGTGTTTAACCCCTCCTTACGGATGTGCAGCATGTGGTGCTCGCCCTCACCTGTCGGAAGAAATGGCAAGATCTCCTGCACTATAAAATCGCTGTTGTAGGTTCTTAAGTCGGCGCTCGCCTCGGGCTGGCCATGCAAATAATGTAGTGGGGTCATAACTCTCTCTTATCTCGGGGCGGCGCACATCAGCACCACGGCTTCCACCGCTATCCCCTCTTTGCGTCCGGTAAAGCCAAGCTTCTCTGTGGTGGTGGCCTTGACGTTGATCGCCTCTATGTCGCTTTCAAGGTCTGCACTCAGACACTCACGTATCGCCTGAATGTGCGGTAGCATCTTAGGCGCCTGGGCAATAATAGTGACATCCAGATTACCCAGCCTATAGCCCTTATCCAGCGCCAGCTGATAGCAGTGACGTAGCAGCACGCGGCTGTCGGCCCCCTTAAAGTCTGGGTCGGTATCGGGAAAATGTTTGCCGATATCTCCGAGCGCCATGGCGCCGAGAATCGCATCTGAGATGGCATGCAGCACTACATCGCCATCCGAATGGGCCACCAGGCCAGTGTCATAGGGAACTTCAACGCCGCCTAAGATCAGCGGCAGCTCGCCGCCAAATTTATGCACATCGAAACCATGGCCGATACGTATATTCATCTGTCATTCACCTGTACTGGAATTGGGGTTACTGGCGGCCGCTTGCAGATAGAGCGCCGCCAGTTGCAGATCCTCTGGATGGGTCACCTTGATGTTGTCAAATCGTCCGCTTACCAACAGCGGCTGGCCACCGGCCCACTCCATCGCCGAGGCCTCATCGGTAATGGCAACCTGCGCCGCCAGGGCATCAGCTAGATTCTGCTTGAGACTGATCACGGGAAACAGCTGAGGGGTGAGCGCATGCCAGAGGTTCTCGCGGCATACCGTCTCTTGTATCGCGCCGCCTTTGCCCGAACGCTTCATGGTGTCGCGTACCGGCATGGCGAGGATGGCGCCCTGCTGATGGCCTTCTTCTGTCTCACAGGCGGCGATCAGCTTATCGATATCGGCCGCACTTAAGCAGGGACGGGCCGCGTCATGCACAAGCGCCCAGGCAGATTGAGATGCGACCTTGAGGGCGCTTAGCACGGAATCGGCACGCTCTTTACCGCCGATAACTGTCATCAATTTAGGATGGCTCGCCTGGCTCAGCTTGGCGAAATGGGTATCTTCTGGGCTTAGGGCAATAATCACCTTGTCGATGCGTGGATGTTCCAGCAGGCGATCTAGGGTGTGCGCCAGGATAGGTTGATGATTTAACATCAGATATTGCTTGGGGATCTCGGCGCCCATTCGCGCGCCGATCCCGGCGGCGGGCACAATAGCAACCAGCTCTTGTATGCGACTAATCATAGATGTTAACTCGTGTCACTTTTTAGGCGAAACCGGCTGAGCCTACTGCTCACCAATCTCGGCTTTACGCTGAGGCTCGCCCACTACACGAAAGAAGGTTTCTCCCTGTTTCACCATCCCCAACTCGTTACGGGCGCGTTCTTCCAGCGCCTCGGTACCGCGTCTAAGGTCGAGAATCTCTTCTTTGAGTACCTGATTTCGTTCGATGAGTTTGGCGTTACTCTCGCGCTGCAGCTTGATCTGTTCCTGCAGCTGAAAAGATTCGGGAAGGCTATTTTGTCCCCACCAGAGTCGATACTGGAGCAGACCAAGCAGCACAAACATGGCGATAAGAAGTCGCTTCATCCTTAATGGGCTTTATCTCTGTTAAAAGGCTGAACTGATATTACAACAAAAAAGGCCACCAAGTGGTGGCCTTTTACCAAATTAACCGTAAAAACTCGGTTATGCTTGGCCTTTGATCTCGCTACGACCCTTGTAAGGTGCTTTTTCACCTAACTGCTCTTCGATACGTAGCAGTTGGTTGTACTTAGCAACACGGTCACTACGGCACAGCGAGCCTGTCTTGATTTGACCAGCCGCTGTTGCTACCGCCAGATCCGCGATAGTCGCATCTTCGGTCTCGCCGCTACGGTGAGAGATAACAACAGTGTAGCCAGCGTCTTTCGCCATGCGGATTGCCGCCAGGGTCTCGGTCAGAGAACCAATCTGGTTGAACTTGATCAGGATAGAGTTGGCGATCTTGTTCTCGATACCACGGCTCAGGATCTTAGTGTTGGTTACGAACAGATCGTCACCCACTAGTTGGATCTTGTCGCCCAGGATTTGAGTCTGGTAAGCCCAGCCATCCCAATCTGACTCGTCCAGACCATCTTCGATAGACACGATTGGGTACTCTTCGGTCAGAGACTTCAGGAAGTCAGAGAAACCGTTTGAGTCAAATACCTTGCCTTCGCCAGACAGGTCGTATTGACCGTCCTTGTAGAATTCAGAGGCTGCACAGTCAAGGGCCAGCGTCACGTCTTCGCCCAGTTTGTAACCGGCTTTTTCTACCGCAGTCTTGATAACCGCCAGTGCATCGGCGTTAGACGCTAAGTTTGGCGCGAAACCACCTTCATCACCCACTGCAGTGTTAAGACCCTTCTCTTGCAGCACCTTCTTCAGGTTGTGGAAGATCTCGGCGCCCATGCGTAGCGCTTCACGGAAGCTCTTAGCACCAACAGGCTGAACCATGAACTCTTGGATATCAACGTTGTTGTCGGCGTGCTCACCACCGTTAAGGATGTTCATCATAGGCACAGGCATAGAGTACTGGCCAGGAGTACCGTTTAGCTCGGCGATGTGCGCGTACAGCGGCATGCCTTTGAAGGCAGCAGCGGCTTTAGCGGCAGCCAGAGACACGGCCAGGATAGCGTTCGCGCCCAGCTTGTCTTTGTTTTCAGTGCCATCTAGGTCGATCATGATCTGATCCAGCTCGGCTTGTGCCGTCGCATCTTTACCCATTAGGGCATCACGGATCTGACCATTGATGTTAGCCACAGCGGTCAAAACGCCTTTACCCATGTAACGGCTCTTGTCACCATCACGCAGCTCTAGTGCTTCGCGGCTACCGGTAGATGCGCCTGATGGAGCGGCTGCCATGCCTACGAAACCGCCATCTAGATGCACTTCCGCTTCAACCGTTGGGTTACCGCGTGAATCCATGATCTCGCGACCAATGACATTGATAATTTTAGCCATAATTTCCTCGACTTTAAGTTTAAGATTTAAGTTTAAAAGTTAATGCAAAACTAAAATTCTTATCGCTAAATTTACATCATCTGAAACAAAAAAGCCGCCTCCGAGAGTCGGAAGCGGCCCTTGTATAAAGATTAGCCTAAATCGCGTTTTTGGTACGCAACGGCTGCAGCAACGAAACCTTGGAACAATGGCTGACCATCGCGAGGCGTTGATGTAAATTCAGGGTGGAACTGACCCGCCACGAACCATGGGTGGTTAGGGAGTTCAATCATTTCAACCAGCTGACGATCTGTCGACAGACCGCTGAATACCAAGCCGGCTTTCTCTAAACGTTCTCTGTATGTGTTGTTCACTTCGTAACGGTGACGGTGACGCTCTACACAGGTCAGTCCCTTGTAGGCTTCCGCCGCCTTAGTACCTTCGATCAGATGACACAGCTGCGCGCCTAGGCGCATGGTGCCACCGAGATCTGATTCTTCATGACGTTGCTCGATATTACCTTTTTCGTCAATCCATTCTGTGATCAAGCCCACAACTGGATGCGGCGTATCCTTGTTGAACTCGGTTGAATGCGCATTTTCTAAACCAGCCACGTGGCGCGCAAACTCGATCAGCGCAACCTGCATACCCAGACAGATACCGAAATAAGGAAGGTTATTCTCACGGGCATACTGGGCCGCCATGATCTTGCCTTCGACGCCGCGCTCACCGAAACCGCCCGGTACCAGGATACCGTCAAGGCCTTCCAGCACTTCTGTGCCCTTAGCTTCGATGTTTTGTGAATCGATATACTTGATGTTGACCGACACGCGGTTAAACAGGCCGGCATGTTTCAGCGCTTCGTTCACCGACTTGTAAGCATCTGGCAGTTCGGTGTACTTGCCCACCATACCGATAGTGACTTCACCGGTTGGGTTGGCTTCTTGATAGATAACGTTTTCCCACTCAGACAGGTCGGCTTCTCTGCACTCAAGGCCGAAACGCTTGGTGACCAGATCGTCCAGGCCTTGCGCCTTCAGCAGTGCAGGGATCTTGTAGATGCTATCGACATCCTTCAGCGAGATCACGGCGCGCTCTTCAACGTTACAGAATAGCGAGATCTTCGCCTTCTCGTTAGACGGAATCGCACGGTCACCACGGCAAACCAGTACGTCTGGCGCGATACCGATTGAACGCAGCTCTTTCACCGAGTGTTGTGTCGGTTTGGTTTTGACTTCGCCCGCCGCGCCCAGGAAAGGCACCAGGGTCAAATGCATAAACAGGGTACGATCACGGCCTAGTTCTACGCCCAACTGACGAATAGACTCAAGGAAAGGCAATGACTCGATATCACCTACGGTGCCGCCGATTTCAACGATCGCCACGTCGTGCCCTTCTCCGCCCTCTAGCACTTTCTCTTTAATCGCATTGGTGATGTGTGGGATCACCTGAATGGTGGCCCCTAGGTAGTCGCCGCGACGCTCTTTGCGCAGCACTTCCTCATAGATACGACCCGTAGTGAAGTTGTTACGACGGTTCATCTTGGTACGGATGAAACGTTCGTAGTGACCCAGGTCGAGGTCAGTTTCAGCGCCATCTTCGGTGACAAATACTTCACCGTGCTGGGTTGGGCTCATGGTACCCGGATCCAAGTTAATATAAGGATCCAACTTCATAATGGTTACGTTAAGGCCTCTAGCCTCTAAAATTGCCGCCAATGATGCTGCTGCAATGCCTTTACCTAGTGATGAAACCACGCCACCAGTAACGAAGATATACCTTGTAGTCATGCTGAACCTGAGAAAATGAGTTGGAAATATGTGCTTGTAAGAAAGCACTAGGACGGGGCGTTATTATATCAAAGCCCTTTGGATTCGACAAATAGGTAACGGCAACTATTTTAGCCTTTTAGGGGATCATTTCGCTTGACTTGCTCCCAATAGGCGTCCAGTTCAGTGAGGCTATGCTCCTGCATCGCTTTGCCCGACTGGGCCGCTAAGGCCTCGACGCCGCGAAAGCGATGTTCGAACTTATTGGTCGCCCGGCGCAGCGCCTGCTCTGGGTCCAGCTTGAGGTGTCTGGCCAGATTCACCACGGCAAACAGCAGGTCTCCCAGCTCATCTTCCATCTTGTCTCTATCTTGGGCAGCAACCTCCACCATTACCTCGTCGATCTCCTCATGGATCTTGGCCACCACAGGCCCTAAGTCATTCCAGTCGAAACCCACGGTCGCCACCCGCCGCTGCACCTTGGCGGCGCGGGTCAGCGCCGGCAGTGAGCGCGGAATATCATCAAGTACTGAATGTAGCGAGCGCCCGGCGCGCTCCTTGGCCTTGATGCTCTCCCAGGTTTCACGTACCGAGTCGCTGGATGCCTGAGTCATCTCGCCAAACACGTGAGGATGACGCTCGGTGAGCTTAGTGCAGATCTTGTCCACCACTTGGTCGAAGTCGAACCTGCCCTGCTCCTTGCCCAGCTGACAATAGAAGATCACCTGAAACAATAGATCCCCAAGCTCACCGGGCAGCTCATCCAGGGCGCCGCGCTCTATGGTATCGGCCACCTCGAAAGCCTCCTCCAGGGTGAAGGGCACTATGGTCTGATAGCTCTGGGCCTTGTCCCAGGGGCAACCCGTTTCTGGGTCTCTTAGCCGCTCCATGATGGTCAGCAGCCTTTGGATATCTGATTTACTCTGCATCGCTTACCTCATCAAAAAGGCGGCCAGGGCCGCCTCTTACTCTTATCATTTGTGAACTTTGTGCTTTTTATCTGCGCTGCGATAGACAGGCTCACCAAGGCGCTAGAGACGTCGCGCCTCGATAACGCCGGCTACCTGAGACAGCTTGGCGATCACCCTGGATAGACCTTCCAGGTTATACAGCTCGAGCTCCAGCTCGATAGCCGCCGTCTGGGTCTTCACATCCGACGATGAGCTCATGGCCAGCACGTTAGATTTCTCCGCCGCCAGCACAGAGGTAAGATCCCTAAGCAGACCGCTGCGATCGTTAGCCAGCACCTTGAGCTTCAGCTTATAGCCACCTGAGTAGTTCTCGCCCCAGACCACATCCACGCTGCGCTCTGGGTGCACCCGCATCAGTTCTTTAACCTGCTCGCAGTCGGCCCTGTGCACAGAGATCCCCCTACCCTTGGTGATGAAACCGAAGATCTCATCCCCAGGCACCGGCTGGCAGCACTTGGCGATATGGCTGAGCAGGTTACCGACACCATTAACCTCGACCTGGCCCTTGCCCTTACCTGTGGCACGCGCCTGGTTCTTCTTCAGCAGATCTTCCAGCGCCTCCTCTTCGGAGACCTCGTTGACCCGCATCCGGCTCTGCACATGGTTAACCACCTGGTTGAGGCGAACGTCGCCGCCGCCGATACCGGCCAGCAGGTCATCCATCCCCACCATGTTGAAACGCTCCACCGCGCTGTGGGCATCTTTCAGGGTCAGGCCGGAACGTGCCAGCTCGGCCTCGAGCATCTCGCGTCCGGCGACGATATTCTTGTCTCTGTCTTGCTGCTTGAACCAGTGCTGGATCTTAGAGCGGGTACGCGACGCCTTAATATAACCCAGGTTAGGATTAAGCCAATCCCGCTTAGGGTTAGGATGCTTGGAGGTGATGATCTCGACCCGCTCCCCCGTCTCCACCTGATAGGTAAAGGGCACGATACGGCCATCGACCTTGGCGCCAATACACTTATGGCCTACCTGTGAGTGAATATAGTAGGCGAAATCCAGCACCGTGGAGCCCATGGGTAAGTCCACCACGTCGCCATTCGGGGTGAATACATAGGCTCTGTCTTCAAACACCTGACTGCGAACCTCATCCACCAGGTTGCCACTCTCGGCCACATCTTCCTGCCACTGCAGGATCTTACGCAGCCAGTTGATCTTCTCTTCGTAGCCGCTCTGCTTGCCCGTGGTGCCCTCTTTATACTTCCAATGGGCAGCCACCCCCAGCTCGGCATCTTCATGCATCTGCTCGGTGCGGATCTGGATCTCCACCGTCTTGCCCTCTGGGCCCACCACTATGGTGTGAATCGACTGATAGCCATTGGGCTTAGGGTTGGCGACATAGTCGTCGAACTCTTTGGGAATATGATGCCAAAGGGTATGCACCACACCCAGTGCGCCGTAACAGTCCTGCAGACGCTCGGTGACGATACGCACGGCGCGCACATCAAACAGCTCATCGAAGGTGAGATCTTTGCCGCGCATCTTCTTCCAGATGCTGTAGATATGTTTGGGTCTGCCATAGACCTTGGCGCGGATCTGCTCCTCGTCCAGGCGCTGCTGCAGCTGATTGACGAAGTTCTCTATGTAGATCTCACGATCCATCCGCTTGCCATCGAGCTGCTTGGCAATGTCTTTATAGGTATCAGGATGCAGATAACGGAAAGAGATATCTTCCAGCTCCCACTTGAGCTGACCTATGCCCAGGCGGTTGGCCAGCGGCGCATAGATGTCGGCAATCTCCCGCGCCAGCAACACTCGAGTTTCCTCGTCGGCATTTTTCACTTCCCGCAGCAGGCAGATACGCTCGGCCAACTTGATCACCACGGCGCGCACATCTTCCACCATGGCCAGCAGCATCTTACGTATGTTATCTATCTGCGGCTCGGCGTTGCGGCTCTGCTCGTTGACCTTGAGAGCGCCGATGGCATTCATGGTCACCACGCTGTTCACTAGCGTGGAGAGCTTGTCGCCAAACAGCTCCAGCATCTGCTCCTCAGTCATGAGGCCGGCGTCGAACACCACGAAGATCACCGCCGCCTGCAGGGTCTCGATATCCATGTTCAGCGGCGCGAGGATCTCAATCAGCTCGCGGGCGCGGCCGATCAGCAGGGTATCGTTAGCATCATGTTTCGCCACCAGGGCCTCTACCTGCTTTATTAGCGCAAGTAAGGTGCTGGCGTCATCGGCGTCACTCAGATAACGATTAACCCATTCGGTCAATTGAAAATCTGTGTCTTTAAAATGTGCTTCTCTAACAGATACCATCTACTGCATGTCCTTAAACTTAAGTGCTTGCCCCTAAATATTGCTCGACCTGTTACGTCATCCAAACCTTGCTGGCTGACATCGCCAATACCAAACTCACTATCTTGGGGATTCCCCCGCCAATGTCAATTGATAGTCGGCGACTATTTGGCCGCTCGGCCTAACTATTTCTCCAACTCAAACAAGGCCATGGCCTCGATGTGATGGGTCTGAGGGAACATATCGATGAGTCCCAGGCGACTAAGCTGATAACCCTGTGCCAGCAGCGGCTCACAATCTCTGGCCAGACTCACAGGATTACAGGAGATATAGACGATCGCCTTGGGCTCCATCTTCTTTAACCATTGTAGACTCTCATAGGCGCCGGCTCTGGCAGGATCCAGCAGTAACTTGTCGATGCGGCCAAGCCAGGGGGCAGCGGATAGATCTGCGCTCAGGTCACCGTGGTAGAACTCGGCCCCCTCGACGCCGCTCATGGATGCATTGCGTCTCGCCTGCGCCACCATGGCCTCGACTCCTTCGACGCCCACTACCTGGGCACCGGCCTTGGCCAGCGGCAGGGTGAAGTTACCCACTCCGCAGAAGAGATCCAGCACCCGCTCGCCCGGCTGAACCTGAAGCCAGTCGATCGCCTGAGTCACCATCTGTTGATTGATCTCACCATTGACCTGAATAAAGTTGCCCGGTGAGAAGCCAAGCGAACTGCCATCCTCCAGGGTATAGAAGGGCAGGCCCTCGTCACCCCAGAGGGTCTCAAGTTTGCCGTCATCATCGAGTAAGACAAGCCTCACCTTATGCTGCTCGCCAAAGCTAGCTAGCAGAGCCTTATCTTTATCGTTCAGGGGGCTAGTGATACGTAGCACCACGCATGGGCCAGAATCCACAGACAACAGCTCCACATGGCCCAGGCTACGCTTGGCACTGAGGCGATTGAGGCATTGATTCAGCGGCGCGATAAGCTCAGACAATGATTTTGCCAGCACAGGGCAGGCGTCGATATTAACCACCTCGCTGCTGGCCAGGGCGCGAAACCCCAGGTTGAGCTGCTTTGTATCTCGCAGGTACTGAGTCGCCAGTCGGGCGCGGCGACGATAATGCCAGCCTTCGCCGCTTAGTGGCTCGCTCATGGCCTGGGGCTGGGTGCGGCCCATCTTGTTGATCAGGTTCTCCAGCGCCGCCTGCTTGGCATCGCGTTGGGCAGAAAGCTCAAGATGCTGCAGGTCACAGCCGCCGCAGCGACCATAGTAAGGGCAGCTTGGTTCTATTCGCGCGGCGCTGGCGCTCTCGACCTTAATCAGCTTGGCCTTGGCATGACGCTTCTTCTGCTCGACTATCTGCGCGGTCACGGTTTCATCCGGCAGGGCGCCGGGAATAAAGACGATTTTTCCCTGATGTTCTGCTATCCCCGCCCCCAGATGATCCAGCTGACTAACATGGAAACTTTGCTTGGCCTGGGTTTGTTGTGTCTTGCGGGGTTTAGCTTTATAAAATTGTGCCATTTAGGCCTCTAAAACAATAAAAATACTAGTAAAGACTGCACAAAGTCTGGCAGTCTAATGTAACCTATATCCATCGTAGATAAATAATACCAACTCAATGAATAGTGCAGACAATATGACTAAATACAGCCTGAGAGCCTGGGTTCTCGTGCTGGCCTTAGCGCCCACTATTTTGGTTGGTATTTTGCTTGGCAGCTATTTTACCATAAATCGTTTCTATGAGCTGGAAGAAAGCTTAATCGAACGTGGCGGCAACATTATCGAGCCGCTGGCCATCTCCGCCGAGATAGGCCTGGAAACCAAGAATTTCGAGACCACCAAACGCCTGATCACCTCTGTGCAGCTCAATAAGTCCAACCTAGTTCAGTTTATTGCTATCTTCGACACCAACAACCGGGTGATAGTGACCTCACATCACTATAAGAGCCACGAGTTTATGCGCTACAACGAGCCCATCGACTCGCTGCAGACCACAGAGGTGGAGCAGTTTGGCGACAGCATCATCATGCGCAGCCCCATCTTCTCCAGCCAGCGCGAACTTGTGGTCAGCCCCTACGACAGCAACTCCATGGCCCAGCAGGTCAACTCCGCCAAGCTCGGCTACATCGCCGTGCTGCTCAACAAGGAGAACGCCCTGCTGGAGCAGCACAGGGCAGCGGTAGCCGCCTTCATTATTGTCCTGATCGGCGTGCAGCTGAACCTACTGTTTACCTTCCGCCTGGTGAAAAACGTCACCCACCCCATTACCGAGATGGTGCGCGTGGTGGCCAAGATCCGCGAAGGCAAGCTGGACACTAGGGTCGATGGCAACCTTATCGGTGAGCTTGACCTGCTTAAACGAGGCATCAATGCCATGGCGGGCTCCTTGTCGGAATACCATGAAGAGATGCAGCAAAATATCGATCAGGCCACCTCTGATCTGCGCGAGACCCTGGAGCAGATCGAGATCCAAAACGTCGAGCTGGATCTCGCCAAGAAGCGCGCCCTGGAGGCCAGCCGCATCAAGTCAGAGTTCTTAGCCAACATGTCCCACGAGCTGCGCACGCCCCTCAACGGGGTGATCGGCTTCGCCAAACAGCTATTGAAGACGCCGCTGCACGCCAGCCAACAGGACTACATCAAGACTATCGAGAAGAGCGCCACCAACCTCTTGGGGATCATCAACGACATCCTCGACTTCTCCAAGCTGGAGGCGGGCAAGATGGAGCTGGAGAACATGCCCTTTGCCCTGCGTGAGGTGATCGATGACACCATCTCTCTGCTGGCCAACAGCGCCAAGGAGAAAGATCTCGAACTGGTGGTAGATATCGAACCGAGCATCAACGACAACGTCTCAGGCGATGCCCTGCGGGTCAGCCAGGTGATCACAAATCTGGTGGGCAACGCCATCAAGTTTACCGACAGCGGCAGCGTGCATCTCAAGATGCGCCTGACCAGCGAAGAGGCCGAGAAGGTCAATGTGCGCTGCGAGATCACAGACACAGGCATAGGCATAGACAAGCCCCACCAGGCTCAGCTGTTCCAGGCCTTCGGCCAGGCAGACTCCTCAATCTCGCGTCGCTTCGGCGGCACAGGCCTTGGGCTTATCATCACAAAGCGTCTGATCAACCGCATGGGCGGTCAAATTGGCTGTATCTCGGCGCCGGGTAAGGGCTCAACCTTCTGGTTCACCCTGCCGCTGAAGCTGAGTCCCTACCCCATCAGTCAGCCGCTGGAAACCGACAACCTCATCGACAAGACGGTGCTCCTGTTCGAGCCGCGGGAGCTGTCACGCAAGGTGCATGAAAACCTGCTCAAGCACTGGGGCATGCAGAGTGTCAGCATAACGACCCCGGAAGATCTGGCCAGGGTAGCTGGCGAAGAGGGCCGCCACTTCGACTATGCCATCATCAGCTGCAACGATTTGGCCAGCAGCCCTAACCTGCTGAACGTACTCAATAAGATAGCCAAGATCAGCGACTACACCCTTTACCTGTGTAGCAGCACAGACAGCGCCGCTAAGATGAGCCTGATCCAGCCTAATGTAGACAAGGTGATGCAGGCGCCGGTAGGCGAGCGCGCCTTGGCCGTCACCCTGATCAATCCCCACCGCGCCCAATATGAGGCCATGCCTTTCCAGGAAGCGGTCAAAGAAACCCAGGAGCGCGAACCCATGAGCGTGCTGGCGGTGGACGATAACCCCGCCAACCTCAAGCTGATTAAGACCCTGCTCAAGGAACTGGTTACTCAGGTAACGGTCACAGACAACGGCCAAGAGGCGGTGGAGATCGCCAAGGCCAAGAGCTTCGATCTCATCTTCATGGATATTCAGATGCCGGGCACCGACGGCTTTAGCGCCACCAAGCAGATACGTGAGCATTCACTCAATCGCAATACGCCGATTGTCGCCGTGACCGCCCACGCCATCGCCGAGGAGCGCGAGCGCATCGATCAGAGCGGCATGGATGGTTACCTGCCTAAGCCAATTGATGAGGCGGCGCTGAAGAGCGTGATCAGCCGCTGGAAGACCCGGCCGCAGTTTACCCATTTCGACCAGCACACCCTCAATTGGGATCTCTGCCTGACCCAAGCCAACCAGAAAACCAGTCTGGCGCTGGAGATGCTGCAGATGCTGGTCGACTCCCTGCCCGAGACCCGTGAGCACATCTCGGGCGCCCTCGAGCGTCAGGACAGCCAGGCCATGGTCAGTCATGTGCACAAGCTCCACGGCGCCAGCTGCTACTGCGGTGTGCCGACCACTCAGCGACTCTGTCGAGAGATTGAACAGTCACTCAAGCAAAATGCCAGTGTCGATCTGGTCGAGCCGGAAATACTTGAGTTACTTGACGAGCTTTCTAAGGTAGAATCGGCCGCAAATCAAATAATAGCCCAGTTATCTATGGATGTGATCGATGAGTAATAAACCCGGGTTTTTCAAGCGCCTCAAGGCCCTCGAACCAGAACAGAAGAAGCTGTTCGCCATCGCCCTTTGCCAACGCATGTACCCTAACTACCAGCTGTTCAGTGAGGTCTGCGAATTTGGCGACCCACAGGTGCTCGATACCGTGCTCAACCTGCTATGGCAATCCATGTACGATCAGAAGCTGAAACTGAATATCGATCTCTACCTCGAGCGACTGGATCTCAACACACCAGAGCCGAGCGAATTCGACGTCTACGGCGTCTATCCTGCCATGGACGCCGCCGTCGCCCTCACCTCACTGCTTAGCGCCATTCAGAGCAAGGTGGAAGACGACATCACCAACATCAGCAAGCTCTCTTCTGCCACAGTGGCTAACTATATCGAGGCCACACTCGAGGAGGAGATGGATGAAGAAACACTGGATGATCATATCTTCAACCACGAGGTGATGCAGGAAGAGAAAGCACTTCAGGCATCCTTGCTGGAGATCATCGAAGAGAACCCTAAGATCACCGCCGACTTCGTCAAGGCGCTGCGCAAGGAGTTAGTGCAGGCAGGCGTTTCTAACATAGGGATCTCAGTAGGCGCCTAACCCATGCGCAAACTTATCTACCAGGGATTTGTGCTCACCAACCCAGATGGGTTAACAAATACCTGGTGCCTCACCCTAGGGGAGCAGCGACGTGTCGGCTCCCTATTTGAGCTCAGGCGCCAGATCCATTTCTACCAGGAGCTGGGGATATTGCCGCCACCTAAGCCACTCCATCGACGATCCGGCCCCAAGCATTAGACTTTAGCGTTATAGGGACGCGGCGGGCAAAGTGTTACCCTAACGGCGTATTCGGTTTATCACCGCTCGGATCCCAGCCAAGGAAGTCGTCTCCCAATGTTAACCACTCTCTCGCCACTCTTTGTCGTGTTTGGCATCATGGTCACCGGCTTTATCGTGCAAAAGGCGCGGCTACTGCCCGAGGGCAGCGACAACGTCCTCAATCAGTATGTCTATTACATCGCCTTTCCGGCGATCATGATGATAGTGCTGGCAGAGACCCCGATCGAAGAGATCACCAACTGGGGATTTATTGGCGGCTACAGCCTGGCCATGACCCTTATCTACCTGCTCACCGGCCTGCTATCACTCTGGTTACAGCCCAAGGATAAACCCCTAGCGGCCATTCGCGCCCTCAACACCACCTTTGGTAACACCTCCTTCATCGGCATTCCGCTGATGATAATGCTGTTTCCCGGGGATCAGCTGGCGTTGGCCGCAGCCGCTTTAGCCAGCCTTTTATCGGTAACCGTATTTGCCATAGTGCTGGCCCAGCTGGCGCTGTTTCAGGGACAGACAGATAGCGCTCTCAAGACGGTGTTTTTCGCCCTCATTCAAAACCCCATCATACTAGGAAGCCTGGCCGGCGTAGCGATATCTGCCGCTCATATTGAGCTTTATCGCCCCATCGCCGAGATCATCCGGCAATTTGGCATGACCTCCAGCCCCTGCGCCCTGTTTGCCATCGGCATGGTGCTGTGCAAGGCCAATCAGGGGGGCAGAAACGCCGCTGGCATTCAGTCACGCCTTGCCGAGCTGGCCATGCTTAACCTGAGTAAGCTGCTGCTACAACCCCTGCTGGCCTATCTGCTACTGGGCGCCTTAGGAGTTAGCGGACAACTGCTACAGATGGGGGTGATTCTGGCCGCCCTGCCCACCGCCGCCAGCGTCTACCTGCTGGCCCACAGATTCAACGTAGGTGCCACCAGTAGCGCCCAAACCATCAGCCTGGGGATAGTGATCAGCTTTGCCACCATTCCGCTACTGCACCATTGGCTGGACTCGGGCACCGCAAGCTTGTTTTAACCGGCGCCTTGTTTTGTCGGACTGCAGAGCCTAAAACTTATTTTCATGGGTAAAAAGCACACAGGTATTTACTGTATATAAATTCAGTATATACTGTGCATGAATACAGTACTTTGTAAAAGGATGTCATCATGCTTTGTCAGCTCAGCATCAATAACTTTGCCATTGTCCGCTTTTTAGAACTCGACTTTAAGTCTGGGATGACCAGCATCACAGGCGAAACTGGCGCGGGAAAATCGATTGCCATCGATGCCTTAGGCTTGTGCCTGGGCAATCGCGCCGATGCCAATACCGTCAGACCGGGCGCGAGCAAGGCCGAAGTCAGTGCCCGCTTCGCCCTCAACGATATCCCGCTGGCCAAACGTTGGCTAGAAGACAATGACCTTGAGCTAGACGACGAATGTATCCTGCGCCGCACCATAGGCAGTGACGGTCGCTCACGCGCCTACATCAACGGTAACCCTGTGCCCCTCAACCAGATGCGTGCCCTGGGCCAGCTGCTTATCGGCATTCACGGCCAACATGCCCACCACGCCATGTTAAAGAGTGAGCATCAACTTACTCTGCTCGACAGCTATGCCAACCACAAGATGTTGCTCGAGGCCTGTAGCGCCAGCTACCAGCGCTTCAAGCTGATCCAAAAGGAGCTGAGCCAGCTACAGCTGTCGCAACATGAGCGCATCGCCCGCAAGCAGCTGCTGCAATATCAGGTCGAAGAGCTGGACGAATTCGCCCTGGGCGAAGAAGAGTTCGACGAGATAGAGGCCGAGCATAAGAAACTGGCCAACGGCACGGCGCTGATCCAGGCCTGCCAGCGCACCCTCTACCTGCTACAGGATAATGAAGAGGGCGCCATAGAATCGCTGCTCAACATGAGTCTGGATCAGGCCCAAGAGCTCGAAGGCTACGACCCTGAACTTAAAGGGGTGGGCAACATGCTTAACGATGCCCTGATCCAGGTACAGGAGAGTAGCAGTGAGCTGCAACGATACTTAGATAAGTTGGAGCTGGACCCGGATCATTTTGCCGCCCTGGAACAACGCCTGTCGAAGATCATGATGCTGGCACGTAAGCACCATGTGAACGCCAAAGATCTCTATCAGCATCATCAGGCACTAAGCCAGGAGCTGAGCGAGCTGGATTCGGATGAGGAGAAGCTCGATGAGATCGCCCAGCAGCTCGAGAGTTGCCGCGAGAGCTTCATCGCCCACGCCCAGAAGCTCAGCCAGAGCCGCCAGCGTTACGCCAAGGAGCTGGACAAGCAGGTTACCCGCTCGATTCATGAGCTCAGCATGCCCAAGGGTAAGTTTATCATCGACGTGCAGTTCAACCCCGAGATGATGTCGCCCAACGGCTGCGATACTGTGGAGTTTCAGGTGACTACTAACCCGGGTCAGCCGCTGCAGCCCATCGCTAAGGTAGCTTCGGGCGGCGAGCTGTCGCGTATCGGTCTGGGCATCCAGGTGATCACCGCCAAGAAGGTCGCCACCCCGACCCTCATCTTCGACGAAGTCGACGTGGGGATCTCAGGTCCGACCGCCGCCGTGGTGGGCAAGATGCTGCGCGCCCTGGGCGAGTCCACCCAGGTGCTGTGTGTAACCCACCTACCCCAGGTCGCCGGCAATGGTCATCAACATATGTTCGTCAACAAGCAGAGCAAGGCGGGACAAACCGAGACCTCTATGGTGCCGCTGGACAAGGGACAGCGTATCGAAGAGCTGGCTCGCCTGCTTGGTGGCGATGTCATCACCAACAACACCCTGGCCAACGCCAAGGAGTTACTACAGAGCTAAGCCAGATAGATTAAAAAATTGGCGAGCATCAGGCAGGTTACAAGCAAAGCGCGGCAATATTTTAGCCGCGCTTTTCATTTCATAAGCACCTCTGAGACGCGTCTATTGCGCATCTAATGTAGCGCTGTTGCACAGCGAAGAGACTCTGATAAACTGAGGCCTTTGCCGTCGACACTAAGTTAAAAGAAGTTAAAAGCCACAAGGATTTGAAATGCGACACTTTTTTCGTGCCCTGAAATGGATTTTATTTACCCTGCTACTCATTCCCGTCGGCGGCTATCTCACCTTGCTGCTGATCAATCTGCAAGATAGCGCGCCATCAGCGCAGGCCAGCGCCTTTCTTGAGCAGGTGAACGCCGAAGAGGCCGCCTTGAGTCAGCATCTTGAAAACAACCCTTATCTTTACGCCTTTGGCTTTGATGCGCCGAAAAAAGATAACCCCATGGCTCTCGGGCTTGAACGCTATCAAACGCACAGACAACTTGGTGTATTAGATAGGCCAAAAAAGACTGTCGACGAAAAATTCGAGCTTCCCGAATGGGCTATTTCCAACTGCCTCAAACAAGAAGGCTATCTCGATGAGTGTGCTCCCCTATTGGCCGAGCCAGAAACACTTAAGGCCACACTCGATGACTATGCCTGGCTAATTGAGCGCTACCGCACCCTTCTCTCCCTCGGTCATTGGCAAGATGACACCCACTTTAATTCGTCTCGCAGCATGATTCCTTTCAAGCATCTTACAGCTGCTCAGAAATTGTACCTTGTCGATGCCTACATCAATGGCACGGATTCAGCAGCCCTCATCGCCGCCATAGATGAAGATATGCAGTTCTGGCTGCAGGTGGCTAAACGGGTCAACATGCTTCCCAATAAAATAGTCGCAATCTCGGCGCTCAAGCAAAACATGAAACTGGGCGAGGTGCTCGTCAGTCAAAAGCAAACAGAGGATGAGGATACTCAAATACCTAGCCTCTGGCTGCAGTCCACCTCAGAAGAAGTGTTGTCACTAAAGCGGGTTAAACGTGGTGAGTGGCACTTCCTGATTAAGATTACACAATCTTTTGAAACGGGTGAAGATACTAGCATCACCTCGAAGATCACCGAAGTCATCCTCTTGCCACTTTTCCAACAACAAGACACAGCCAATCTCTACGCGGAAATCTTAACTGGCAAAGAAAGCAGCAAGCAATGCCCAGATAATCTCTCACTATCGGCCTTAATAACGTATGTCTATAATCCTATAGGGAAAATTATTCTCTGCTCCAGTCCGCGCTCCTTTGAGGGTTACCAGGCCGCAGCAAATCAAGTGGAATCTCTGCGCGCCGAGCTTGTTACCCGCTTAACAGCTCCTGCCATCTCAGCAGGGATGGAGACAGAGACCAATGACGAAAAACCTAGGGAGAGCTCACCAGAATAACGAGCCTACAGTTTATTTTTCCTTCATACAGCGGATCCCCTGACCAGCGTCAGGGGATATTAAATGCCAAAAATTTTTTGCTTTAAAATGCTATTCCGGAAGACGATCGAAACCGGGCACAGATTGGACTTCTTCCCCCCAATTCGCCCGCTCTGCCATAAACAGCTTTGCCGTCGGCGCGATGGGTACCTCGACATCCAGACAGCCTGCAGGCACCACGACCAGATTTAACGCCTGCAGCCGATAAGGCATAGGTGAGCCGCACACCTTGCAAAAACATCGCTTGTGCCGAGTATTCGCCACTTGAAAGGTTTGCAGCAAGGCCTCGCCACGCCGCCAGTCAAGGGCCAAATGATTGGAAAACAGGTTGGCCCCATGCAGTGAGCCTGTGCCCTTTTGACAGCGGCTACAGTGACACAAATAAAATGCATCGAAGCGACCCACTAAGCTAAAGGCCACGCCGCCACAGAGACAGCTGCCACTATACTCAACGTCCGATCTGTTTTGGTTAGGGCTCTCATCATCCATAACCTGTCTCCTCTTGCCTGAAAGCAACTAAAAGTTAAACTGAGCATGCAGTCAGCGCAGCAACAAATCAAATTTTCGCTGCTGTGCTAAAAACAAAAATCCCGACTGTCTGGACACTATGGCCTTCGACTCTCGGGACTCAATTTGAACTAAATTTGAACTTAACTTGAACTCAATTTGAACTTAGTGACAATTGGACAGCCCAATCGCTATCCTGCCAAATAGACAATTCCCTGCAGGCACAAAAACGCAAACACGCCGGCGAGCACGTCATCTATCATGATGCCGATACCACCATGCACCTTGGCATCCAGTACCTTGATTGGCCAGGGCTTGAGGATATCGAAGAAGCGAAAGAGCCCGAAGCCAACCGCCACCCAGAGCCAACCTGCAGGGGCGGCGATCAGGGTAATAAGCAGACCCGCCACCTCGTCCCAGACGATGGCGCCATGGTCGTGCACCCCCATATCCTTAGAGGCCTTGTCGCAGATATAGAAACCCACAAGCACGCTAAGGAGCGTCAGCCCCAGATACCAGCTCAGGGGCAATCCAGCCATGAGCAAATAAAGCGGAATTGCCGCCAGGGTGCCGAAGGTGCCAGGCGCCTTAGCGGCGAGGCCTGAGCCAAAGCCCAACGCCAGGAAATGAACAGGGTTTGCCAGAGAAAGCTTTTTAAGAACCGGATCGGTCGACCATAACTGCATGTTTAAAAGTGCTCGAAACCAAATTGAGACGGTGTGTAGGGCTCGCCATCCTTGATGAGACGTAGCTTATCGCCAGTGGCGATCTGACCAACCTGTGTAAAGCTCACACCGGCGTGGGCCAGGGCCGTCTCCAGCGCGCCGCGCTGGGCCTCGGGGACGGTAAACAGCAGCTCGTAATCCTCACCACCCGTTAGGGCATAACCCAGCGCCTCGGTCTCAGCCAAAAATTCACGCATCTGGGCCGACAGGGGCAGACGATCCACATCCACCACGGCGCCGACCGCCGAGCGCTTGAGGATATGACCGATATCCGAGACAAAACCATCGGAGAGATCGATGGCGCTCGAGGCCAATCCTCTAAGCGACTGACCCGCAAGCACTCTTGGGGTGGGGAAATAGTGGCGCTGAATAAAATAATCCCTCGCCTCCCCGTCGATATTGAGCTTATCGCCCAGAATCGCCAAGCCCACGGCCGAATCGCCGAGGGAACCTGTCACATAGATCCAGTCGCCATTCTTGGCGCCGCCCCTTGTATGGGCCTTGCCCTCTGGCACCTGACCATTGATGGTGATGGTGATCGACTTGGGGCCACGGGTAGTATCGCCGCCCACCAGGGCAACGCCATAGTACTGCGCAGCCTCATTCAGCCCCTGGCTAAACTCCTCCAGCCAGTTCTCGTCCACCTCGGGCAGGGTAAGGGCAAGCGTCATCCAGGCGGGCTCTGCGCCCATGGCGGCTAGATCCGACAGGTTAACCGCTAGTGCCTTGTAACCCAAGGCCTTGGCGGGCATGTCGGCATAGAAGTGTACATTTTCAACCAGGGTGTCGCAGGAGATGGCAATCACCTTGTTCTCGGCGGGCTGGACCAGGGCGCAGTCGTCGCCGATCCCCAGGTGCACATCGCGGCGGGTCTGGCCAAGGTTAGCAAAGAAATGATCGATTAATTTAAACTCTTTCACAGTCTTAAGAACCATAGTAAGGGTTAATCAGCTAGCACACTTTTTAGCGAAGGCAACATCGAGCGAACGAAGGCGACATCGAGGCTAAACCTGAATATAAAAAACGGCATCCTGGGACGCCGTTAATTGTATCACTTTTTAGCGACTATCTTGTCGAGAATGCCGTTAACGAACTTGTGACCATCTTCGGCCCCGAAGGCCTTGGCCAGCTCGATAGCCTCGTTGATGGCTACCTTATAAGGCACATCCTTACGGAAGGTCAGCTCGTAGGTCGCGATGCGCAGCACCGCCTTTTCGATAGGCGAAACCTCATCGAACGGGCGCTCGAGGTGAGGCATAATCAGCTCATCCAACTGAGCCGATTTGGTCGTGGTGCCTGATAGCAATTCACGGAAATAGCTAACGTCGACGCCATCGATCTTCTGCTCGGTGAGAAATTCATGCTCCACGTCGGCAACATTATTGCCGCTTAGCTGCCATGAATAGATAGCTTGTACCGCTAGACGACGGGCTTTACGGCGCTCTGAAGGTTTCATCTTGGTTCCTAATCTTACAACTGCTGTTCTAGTTCTTGCAGAACATTGACCATTTCTAGCAGACCAAGAGCCGCTTCGCCGCCCTTGTTACCCGCCTTAGTACCAGAACGCTCGATAGCTTGTTCAATGGTATCTGTGGTCAATACACCGAATGACACAGGAAGGTCGAACTCAAGCGCTATTTGAGCCAGCCCCTTGTTACACTCGCCTGCAACAAAATCAAAGTGTGGCGTACCACCACGGATCACGGCGCCCAGCGCTATGATGCCGTCAAATTTACCACTTGCCGCCACACGACGGGCTGCCAGCGGCAGCTCTACGGCACCCGGTACGCGGACAACGGTAATGTTGTCGTCGGCGACCTGACCGAAGCGCTTCAATGTATCCACCGCGCCTTCTAGCAGACTTTCAACCACGAAGCTGTTAAAACGTGAAACCACTATGGCCACTTTGGCGTTTTTCGACTCGATATTACCTTGAACTACGTTCATTTATCTTACCTAAATTAGCTTAACAAACCCGGCACGGGAAAAAAGAGGCGGTATGATACCACAGCCCACCGCGTTGATCCCCATGCAATTTAACTCAATTCGATGAATTACAAACAGACTAGCTTATTCTGCAATGTATTCAGTCACTTCTAAACCGAAACCCGACAGCGAATGGTAACGTTTCGGTGAGCTGAGCAGACGCATACTGGTCACGCCCACATCGGCCAGGATCTGCGAGCCCACGCCGACTTGACGTGAGGTGCCTTGCCACTGCGCCGGTGCGCCGACTTCGCCCTTGTCTTCCGCCTCGAATGCCTTCACCTTGGCCACCAACTCTTCGTTGCTCTGCTGATGACCCAGCACCACCAAGACGCCGCCTTCATCGGCGATACGCGCCATGGCTTTTTCCAGCGGCCAGCTACGCTTCTCGTCGCGCTCTGAGTGCAGCAGATCGTTGAAGGTGTTTTGCAGATGCACGCGTACCAAGGCGTTAGGCTGAACTTCACCCTTCACCAGCACATAATGCAATTGGTTATCTATGGTGTCGCGGTAGGTGATCATGTCGAACTCGCCGAAACGGGTCGGCAGCTTACACTTGGCCTCGCGCACCACGGTCGTTTCCTTGGTGTTACGGTATTCGATGAGATCGGCGATGGTGCCTATCTTGAGGCCATGCTTCTCGGCAAACACCTCAAGATCTGGACGACGCGCCATGGTGCCATCTTCGTTGAGGATCTCGACAATCACCGCCGACGGCTCATGGCCTGCCAGACGGGCCAGGTCGCAACCCGCCTCGGTATGACCGGCGCGGATCAGCACCCCGCCCTCTTGGGCCATCAGTGGGAAGATGTGACCTGGCTGCACGATGTCCGACGGCTTAGCGTCACGAGCCACGGCGGCCTGCACGGTAACGGCTCTGTCATAGGCCGAGATACCAGTGGTCACCCCTTCGGCCGCCTCGATAGACACGGTGAAGTTGGTGGAGAACTGGGCATTGTTGTTGCTCACCATCAGCGGCAGGTTGAGCTGCTCGCAGCGCGCCTTGGTCATGGTCTGACAGATGAGGCCACGGCCATAGGTGGCCATGAAGTTGATCGCCTCGGGCGTCACCAGGTTAGCGGCCATAATCAGGTCGCCTTCATTCTCTCTGTCTTCGTCATCCATCAAGATAACCATCTTACCCAGACGGATATCTTCGATAATCGCTTCTATGCTGTGTAGTGCCATTGTTAGACCTTGATTTATTAGAGCTTGAAATATTCTTATAGTAAGAGTTATTTAATCTGCTATTGGCTGTGATTGCCAGCGTCTACCTTAAAAAGCCGGAGCGAGCTAACAGATCCATGGTGACCTCTGAGCCTTTGGCTGAATTTTCCTCTGCCGCCTGGAAACTCAGTAGGCGCTCCAAGTGCCGGGCGATGAGATCCACCTCGATATTGACCCTGTCACCCGCCTTCAAATCGATAAGCGTGGTTTCGCTGGCGGTATGAGGCACTATGGTCAGACGAAAACGCTCGCCGTCCACCTCGTTCACCGTCAGGCTGACACCATCTATGGTGATAGAGCCTTTGTGGGCGATATAGCGCGCCAGCCCCTTGGGCGGCGTCAGCCAAAATTCGATCGCCTTGCCGCGATACTGTCTGTCATCCACGCTAGCCACGCCATCGACATGACCGCTCACCATATGACCGCCGAGGCGGGTCGTGGGCGTCACCGCCTTTTCCAGATTAACCTTCTGTCCCACCTGATAATGGGCAAAGCCGGTAAGGGCAACGGTTTCGGCTGAGATGTCCGCCACATAGCCGTCGGCCATCTGCTCGACCACGGTCAGACACACGCCATTGGTAGCGATACTGTCACCGAGTTTGACGTCACTTAAGTCCAGCTTGCCGCTAGCCACCGTCAAGCGAATATCATCGCCGCGACGCTCAATTTTTCTCAGGCTGCCAACAGCCTCGATGATCCCAGTAAACATGACTAACTACTCTTTATCGCTCAGTAAATGATTGTGACTCAATTGAAAGGTGAGGCGTCTGTCGGCCCCGATCACACGCTCGTCGCAAAGCTTGAGAGCGGGCAGCTGCGCCATCTCAGTATAGTCCGGCAGTGCCAGCAGGTTACGGCCATGGCCGCCTAAGATTTTCGGCGCCAGATACAGCACCAGCTCGTCCGCCAGCCCCTGCGCCATGAAGGCGCCAGCCAGGATCGCCCCAGCCTCCACCATCACGCTGTTAAGCTGAGATCCCAGATGTTTCAGCAGCGCCTTTAGCGGCACCTGCCCATTGTCGCTTGGCAGTTGCAACTGACTCACATGCTCGGGCCAGGCGCTCGCCACGGCCTCGGGATAGGGCTGACAGCTCACCAGCAGCACGGGAGATTGTGTCTCAAACAGTTTAGCCTTGGTGCCTAATCGCGCACGGGAGTCGAGCACCACGCGAAGTGGCTGACGAATATCCGCCTCGGTTAACTGCTCACTCAGGCTACCCAGCTCCTGGTGACGTACATTCAGGCTAGGGTCGTCGGCCAGCACCGTCTCTATGCCGGTCACGACGGCATCGAAACGTGCGCGCATACGCTGCACGTCACGGCGCGCCTCAGGACCTGTGATCCACTTAGAGACGCCGTTAGAGAGCGCCGTCTTGCCGTCGAGACTCGCTGCCAGCTTGATGCCGACCCAAGGCAGGCCGCTGCGCATCCGCTTCATGAAGCCTGGGTTGAGGGCTGCGGCCTCTTCCTGGTGCAGCCCCACCTCAACCTCAATGCCTGCATCTTGAAGCATCTTGATGCCACGGCCAGACACCTGAGGATTAGGGTCGGTCACCGCCACCACCACGCGGGCCACTTGTGCCTTGATCAGCGCCTCGGCGCAGGGCGGCGTGCGGCCATAGTGGCTACAGGGCTCTAGGGTTACATAGGCGGTAGCGTCTTTGGCCTTATCGCCGGCCATACGCAGCGCATGCACCTCGGCGTGGGGGCCGCCGGCGGCGATATGAAATCCTTCACCCACCAGGGTCTCTCCCTGGACTATTACACAGCCGACATTAGGATTGGGACTGGTGGTGTATTGCCCCTTGCGGGCCAACTGGATGGCACGCGCCATCATCTGAGAATCAAATTTGGACCAGGCCATGCTCATCGCCATCTCTTGAGAATAATTGGGGAAGCCCGATACGCATCGATTACGACTTACCCGACTTGCTCTTATCGTTTTGCAACTTGGCAATCGCCTCGCCGAACTCGGAGACATCTTCAAAGGCACGGTACACAGAGGCGAAACGGATATAGGCCACCTTGTCGAGATTAACCAGGTGATCCATCATCAGGTTACCTATCATCTTTGAGGTCACTTCGCGCTCGCCCGTGGCTCTCAGGGTCGACTTGATCTTGCTTAGCGCCTGCTCTATTTCGTCCATCGACACCGGGCGTTTCTCGACCGCCCTCAGCATGCCGCCACGCAGCTTGTCTTCGTCGAAGGGTTGGCGGCTACCATCTTGTTTAACCACACGCGGCATCACCAGTTCGGCGCCTTCGAAGGTGGTAAATCTCTCGTGGCAAAGCAGACACTCGCGGCGACGACGAACCTGATGACCATCGGCCACCAGACGAGAATCGATCACCTTAGTGTCGGTTGCGCTGCAAAACGGACAATGCATTGAGCCTCCAGCAAATGCTAATCGGTATCTTGGGGAGCTTTCCCTTGAAATAGATACAAAAATGGCCGCTACCAATATTAAATCAGTAGCGGCCACCGGAGTTTACCCGATTTACCCCTTAAGGTTAACCGTAAACAGGGAACTTAGCGCACAATTCAAGCACCTGGTTCTTCACGCGTTCGATAGTCGCTTCGTTGTTGATGTCATCTAACACATCACAGATCCAGTTGGTCAGCTCAACTGCTTCGGCTTCTTTGAAGCCACGACGTGTGATGGCTGGCGAACCGATACGCAGGCCCGAGGTCACGAAAGGTGAACGTGGGTCGTTAGGTACTGAGTTCTTGTTTACCGTGATGTTGGCACGACCCAGCGCCGCATCGGCATCTTTACCTGTGATATCTTTAGCGATCAGATCCAGCAGGAACAGGTGGTTTTCGGTGCCGCCAGAAACCACATCGAAACCGCGCTCGATGAAGGTGTTAGCCATCGCCTTAGCGTTAACTACTACTTGCTGTTGGTATTCCTTAAACTCAGGAGACAGGGCTTCCTTGAAGGCTACCGCCTTACCGGCGATAACGTGCATCAATGGGCCACCCTGACCACCTGGGAATACCGCAGAGTTCAGCTTCTTGTACAGGTCTTCATCGTTCGCCGCAGACAGGATGATACCGCCGCGAGGACCGGCTAGGGTCTTGTGAGTGGTAGAAGTCACCACGTGTGCATGTGGCACTGGGTTAGGATAGACACCGGCAGCGATAAGGCCTGCAACGTGGGCCATGTCGACAAACAGGTAAGCACCAATCTTGTCGGCGATTTCACGCATACGTGCCCAGTCGACGATACCAGAATAGGCAGAGAAACCACCGATCATCATCTTAGGCTTGTGCTCAACGGCCAGGCGCTCCATCTCGTCGTAGTCGATCTTGCCAGACTCGTCGATGCCGTAAGGAACTATGTTGTACAGCTTGCCAGAGAAGTTTACTGGAGAGCCGTGAGTCAGGTGACCGCCGTGAGCCAGGTTCATACCCAGAACGGTATCGCCTGGTTGCAGTAGCGCCATGTAGACTGCGCTGTTAGCCTGTGAGCCGGAGTGAGGCTGAACGTTAGCATAGGTCGCCCCGAAAAGTTCCTTGGCGCGTTCGATGGCCAGGTTCTCGACGATGTCGACATGTTCACAACCACCGTAGTAACGCTTGCCTGGATAGCCTTCGGCGTACTTGTTAGTCAGCTGAGAACCTTGAGCCTCCATCACGCGAGGAGAGGTGTAGTTCTCCGAGGCGATTAGCTCGATGTGCTCTTCTTGACGACGAGTCTCTTCCTGGATCGCTTGAAACAGTTGCGGATCAAAGTCAGCGATGTTCATCTCTTTTTTCAGCATTGGTCACTCCAGCTGTGAAAGTCTTATAAGGTAGGGTTGCGCGGTATTCTACAGTGCATTCGATCACAATCCCAGCATTTGCGACATGAAATTAGTTGCGATTCAGGCTGAGAAATGTTCATCAAAATCCGCCTTAGGACAAAAGTGGGGTTAAGGTGGCCTGATTTGCCAAGCCTCCTTTTTTGCAAGGGACAAAATGGCTGGTTTACAGCCTTTTGAACGAAAACACTGTTTTAATTACCCAACAAAAATGACGGCACTGGGCCGTCATTTTGCATTAGCAATCGTAATCAGTAATGGTAATCAGCAACCGTGATCAGTCATGGTACTCAGTAGTAGTATTCGAGTTGCAACCAGCTGCGCTGCTCGCTGTCATCGAGGCGGCTGTAGATCCCCGGATTGTCTATGCCATGGATCTCACCGCTACGGTCGATCCGCTCGTGGTGTAGGCTCAGGGTCAGATCCTTACTGATACCATAGCTGAGATAGATCTCATATCTGTCTCTGGCATCGTCGAAGTCCAGATCGCTGTTATTGGGGTTCCACTGGGGGGCGCGCTCGTTCTCTTTGTCGTTGATCGAGCTCCAGCGCTGGGACTTAAGCTTCATGCCTAGTAAGAGATTACGATAGCTGGCCTCCAGCGACAGGTTAAAGGTGTGGCCCCAGGCATAGCCATATTCCCCCTCCCAGAGCACAGACTTGGTGCCCCAGAAGTAACGCCCCTGGGAGAGATAATCTTTGGTGGCGAAAGGCTTCACCATGGCAAAGTCACCAAAGAGATCGCCGCGCAGGTCGATGCTGATATCTTGATTGGACCAATTGGCCCCCATCGACAGGCCCAGCAGGTTGACCACGGCGTAGAAGTCTTCATCCTGCTCAAGCCCCAAGCTGGTGTATTCCATGCCGGTCGACGGACCGACATAGAAACTATGGGACCAGTCGCTGGCGAGCCCGCCGCCTTTATGCTTGCGGCCATAGCTTGCCAGCAGTAGTTGGGTAGCCATCTGCCACTCCTCCACACCTTCCTGAGAAACCGCAGTCTCCATCATCATCTCGACTCGGCTGGGGGTGCCGCTGAGGGTGTCATATTTCCCTTCGCGACTGTCGATGGCCACCCGCATCCCCAGCATCGCCATGGTGCTGCTAACTTCCGCCTTGTCTTTGCTAGCGTAGCGCACGCCGGTATAGACGGAGAAGCTGTCTTGGGTCTGGCTGCGATCGAATCGGTTGGGGCTCGGGTAACCCCCCCCCCCCCGCAGCGTGCGCGAAGGGTTAAACAGGTAACTCAGGCCGGTTGGCAACCAGCCCTCTTTGGCGGCCAGCATCTCGGAAAACTGAAACAGGCTCTCCCCCAGCACGGCGCCACCCCAGGTGGTGACTATCTGATCGTTGATGCTCACCACTTCCTTATACTCGGCAAACACCTCCCAGATGGTGGAGGCGGCGAAGGTGCCCAAGGTCGACTCGTAGTAATTGAAGCCATGGTTACGAAACGCCTGATAATAGAGGGCGCCGGCATAGGCATGGCCCCAGTTCATGCCGATATCGTTATCGTCATACTTCCAGGAGGCCCCCGTGGTCAACCTGTCGTAGAAAAACTCCGCCGCATTGCCGTCGATCTCATAATCGAAATCATCTTCCATGGCCTGTGAGCCTGTCTTATAGAGCAGCTCACCCAGCACCAGCACGGTAGAGATCTCCAGCGTGGCTCCCCACCAGTCCTTCTCGCTAAGGGCATCTTTTTCACTAAGGACACCTTTTTCGCTAAGGGCTTCTTTCTCTACAGAGGCATCTCCATCACTAGCCAGCGCCGCCGACAGTGTCACGGGGCGATCTGTCTGTGCCACTAAAGGCAATGTTTCAACGACTTGGGGCTGAGTATCGGCTAGTGCAGGGGCTGACAATAGCAGGCTCATGCCGCCAAACAGGGAGGCGGCAAAAAATGGGGGGGTGGCGTTCAAGATCGATCCCTTATCTTTGTGGTTATTTTTGTCTTTATTTTTATTGGTGCCCAGGCATCACCGACCGGGCGGCCAGCCTAGGTTGCGCAGATGTTAACAATTTTTACACTGGGTCACAAAACAAAAACGTCTCACTATGGGAAGGGTGATAATGCGAGCTAAAATCTCCCACCGAAAATCCGATTTAAGTTCTAGGGCGATTACAGTAGAATTGCCCCCATTGTTTCGTCAGTGAGTAAACTTTTTTATGGCTCAGTTTGTATACAGCATGCTACGCGTGGGCAAGATAGTCCCGCCGAAGAAGCAGATCCTCAAAGATATTTCCTTAAGCTTTTTCCCCGGCGCCAAGATTGGTGTCTTGGGTCTAAACGGTTCGGGTAAATCCACCCTGCTGCGCATCATGGCCGGTATCGATACCGAGATCGAGGGTGAAGCGCGTCCGATGCAAGATCTTAAGATAGGTTACCTGCCCCAGGAGCCTAAACTAGATCCTCAGCAGACAGTGCGCGAAGCGATCGAAGAGGCGGTAAGTGAGGCCAAGAACGCCCTGACCCGTCTCGATGAGGTTTACGCCCTGTATGCCGAGCCAGATGCCGACTTCGACGCCCTTGCCAAGGAGCAGGGTGAGCTGGAAGCCATCATCCAGGCCCAGGATGCCCACAACCTGGACAACATTCTCGAGCGCGCCGCTAACGCGCTGCGTCTGCCGGACTGGGACGAGAAGATTGAGGTGCTGTCTGGTGGTGAGCGTCGCCGTGTGGCCATCTGTCGCCTGCTGCTGGAAAAGCCAGACATGTTGCTGCTGGACGAACCGACCAACCACCTGGACGCCGAGTCTGTCGCCTGGTTAGAACGCTTCCTGCAGGAATACACGGGGACCGTTGTGGCCATTACCCACGATAGATACTTCCTCGACAACGCCGCAGGCTGGATCTTAGAGCTTGACCGTGGCGAGGGTATCCCATGGGAAGGCAACTACTCTTCCTGGCTAGAGCAGAAAGAGGCCCGTCTGAAGCAGGAATCGGCTGCCGAGAGCGCTCGCCAGAAGACCATCGCCAAGGAACTCGAGTGGGTTCGTCAAGGTGCTAAGGGTCGTCAGTCAAAGGGCAAGGCCCGTATGGCACGTTTCGAAGAGCTGAACACCAACGATTACCAGAAACGTAACGAGACCAACGAGCTGTTCATTCCGCCAGGACCACGCCTGGGTGACAAGGTTATCGAGGTCAACAACCTAACCAAGTCCTATGGCGACCGCGTGCTGATCGACAACCTGAGCTTCAGCGTACCTAAAGGCGCCATCGTCGGTATTATCGGTGCAAACGGTGCCGGTAAGTCGACCCTGTTTAAGATGATCAGCGGCGCCGAGCAGCCAGACAGCGGCAGCATCGAAGTGGGTGATACGGTTCAGATCGCCTCGGTAGAACAGTTCCGTGATGCCATGAACGACAAGGCGACCGTATGGGAGGAGATCTCCGGCGGTCAAGATATCATGCGTATCAACAACACTGAGATCCCGAGCCGCGCCTACGTGGGCCGCTTCAACTTCCGCGGCGGCGATCAGCAGAAGATCATCGGCACCCTTTCGGGCGGTGAGCGCAACCGTGTACACCTGGCCAAGCTGCTCCAGGCAGGCGGTAACGTGCTGCTCCTCGATGAGCCCACCAACGATCTCGACGTCGAAACCCTGCGCGCCCTGGAAGAAGCCCTGCTTGAATTCCCTGGCTGTGCCATGGTGATCTCGCATGACCGTTGGTTCCTCGACAGAATCGCCACCCACATCCTGGATTACCGCGACGAGGGTCAGGTGAACTTCTACGAGGGTAACTACACAGAATACTCGACCTGGCTGAAAGAGACTCTGGGTACGGATGTGATTGAGCCGCACCGCCTCAAGTACAAGCGCATGAGCTAACTCGCGCATCTCGCACTCTCGAGCAATTTCAGTAGCGCAAAGCACACACAAACGGAGGCAGTAGCCTCCGTTTTTTTATCTTCTCTTCCCAAAACCAGCTCCCCTTTTTAAAAGGGTCTAACACGGAAACAAAAGCGTGCTAGGATTGAACGCCTATCCGCCAACAACATCAGAATAATAAAAGGATTTGTCTTGAATAGATCACTCTGGCTAATGCCACTCGACTCAGCGCTAAAGGCGGCCAGCTTATGCCTGGCCGGTCTACTGCCCCTACAGGCTTTAGCCGTTCAGGCGCAAACTCAGCAAGAGACTAAGGCAGTGACTCAAGCCAGTACGAATTCAGGCATTAGTGACGGCCCCTATCTATTTCTCAACCCCAAGGCCGAGATAGCCGATTGGATCTGCGAAGGCGAGCATAAACAGACCCGCGTCAACCAGGGACAGTTGAGCCGCCCCGAACATTGCGGTCAGCTCCCTGAGCCCAGCCTGAATCCGCAGGCTAAAGAGGTGCTGGCAGACAGCTATCAAGGGGTGGATAAGATAGTGGCACTCAGCGACGTTCATGGTCAATATGAGGTATTGCTGCAGCTGCTGCGACGCAATAAGATCATCGACCAGAATGACAACTGGGCCTTCGGCAAGGGCCATATGGTGATGACGGGCGATATGTTCGACCGCGGCCCTCAGGTTAACGAGGTGCTCTGGTTCATGTACAAGCTCGACAAGCAGGCCAAGGCCGCCGGCGGCCAGCTGCACCTCTTGATGGGCAACCACGAGCAGATGGTGATGCGCGGTGACCTGCGCTACGTCAACGACAAGTACCAGACCGCCAGCAAGCTGCTTGATCGCAGCTATGAGGCGCTCTACGGTCAAGACAGCGAACTCGGCCAATGGCTCAGAAGCAAGCACACTATCGTTAAGATCAACGACACCCTCTTCCTCCATGGCGGCATCAGTCAGGAGTGGGTCGACCGCGGCCTGACACTGGCTAGGGCCAACAGCCTCTACCGGGAAAATATCGACAAGAGTAAGGCCGAGCTGAAGCAAGATGAGCTGCTCAACTTTCTCTTCTTCGGCAACGGCCCCACCTGGTATCGAGGCTACTTTAAGCCAGACTTCGATACCCAGGAGCTGGCCAACATCCTGGACTACTTCAAGGTCAAGCGCATCGTCGTGGGCCATACCTCTCAGACTCGGGTACTAGGCCTGTTCGACAACCGGGTTATCGCCATCGACAGCAGCATCAAAAAAGGCCTGTCTGGTGAACTGCTCCTCATAGAGAAAGACCAGCTGATCCGCGGTCAGTATGACGGCAATCAAACACCGCTATGATATCCGCCGCCTAGCCAGTCTACAGCTTTGACTAGCTAGGCGACTTCTTAACTTAGCTTTGCAGGGACTTGGCTAGGCTCTTGCCTTTCAGCAATCTCGACACAACCTCTGAAAGCAGCGTCTAAAAAAGGGTCTAAAAACATAGGCTTAACTCGATAGCCTCACACCTTGGCATCCTTCCTTTTCCACCTATTCCAAAGTCACCTCTTTCGCCTTTCACCAGACGCTTTCATCCATTGTTTTTAGCCAACTGTTTTTAGCCAAAGTGTGACCCATTTCCATATGCGACAAGTTGAGAATGAAATTAATTCTCATTAGTGTTAAGCTGCGATTTTTACTCTTCTGCCCTGCCGCTCACACAGCGTGGAGCATGGCAATGGCGCCATAACAAAAGGTAACAATCTAATGCGTCGTCTCCTATGGAAATGGCATGGTTGGCTCGGACTCTTCGCCGCCTTGCCACTTTTTATCATCGCCCTGACCGGCAGTGTGTTGGTGTTTAAGAGCGAGCTCGAACACCTATTGATGCCTGAAAAGGTGCTCGCCGCCAGCGAGACCCGCCTAAGTTTTACCCAGCTACTGAGGTCGGCTGACGAGGCGTTACCGCAACATGAAATTCTTGGCTGGCAGTTTGCGGCTAACGCCGGCGAGGCAGATAAGCTCTATGTCGCCAAGCAAGGTACCTACGACTGGCAACTTCTGTTTGTCGACCCAAGCCAAGGCAGCCTACTGAGCCAACCTGTCGGCCTGAGTCACTACCTGCTGGACTGGCTGCTGGAGCTGCACTACACCCTGCTTGCGGATCATCTGGGGCTAGCGGTTACCGCATTAGTATCTATCTTGCTGATCTTGCTCTCTTTATCTGGATTTATACTACACCGTCAGTTTTGGCGAACCTTCTTCACCCTTAGATGGGGCAAGAGCCTGCGCCTGTTTCTCAGCGATAGCCACAAGATGCTGGGGATTATAGGCGCGCCACTGTTCCTGATCCTGGGTTTCACCGGTGCCTGGTGGAACATAGAGCACATCGTCGAGGAGTGGCACGAACCCGACCCCAAGACCCTAATCATCACCCAGAGTTACTACAACAAGCAGCTGGATATGGATGCACTGCTGACACATGCGACTCAGGTGATCCCAGGCTTTCAGACCCACTATGTGCGTTTCCCCGACAAGAGCTATGCCGGCATCCACCTTTTTGGCGCCGCCCAAGATCGCGGCGCACTTCGCAGCGACTATGGCTCTATCGTCAGTTTCGATGATAAATCCGGGCAGCTCAGCGCCAGTGTCGATGCCACCAAGGCCGGCGCGCTTTATCAATTTGTCGATAGTTTCCGTCCGCTACATTACGGCAACTTCGGCGGACTGGTCAGCAAAATCATCTGGTGTGTGGTGGGCTTCTTACCTAGCCTGATGGCCCTTTCCGGTTACCTGATGTGGCAGGCGCGGCGTAAACCGCAAATTCGGCGCCATGCCAAGCGGCCAATAGACACTCCAACCAAACGAGACGTTAAAGAAGGCTTGGTCAAGGCTTGATACTTGGCACTTTGAGAAGTAAAAAGCCGGGTAATAACCCGGCCTTTTTTATGACGCCTCGATAGCACTCTCGATGACACTCTTAGTGGCAACTAACCTTCCATGGGCCAATTGTGCTCTAATATACGGCCCTGACTGGTACTAAACGCCTCTTCTTTCTTGGCACACTCATAGACGCGCTTCACCGTCATGGGCTTACCGTCCGTGTGCGGTAACGCAGGCAGCTGACTACCGACGAGCTGCTTTTTATATTGTTGTGCCTTACTGGGCTGCCAGGAGAAACGCACCAGAACCTGCCCCTCATTGGTCTCAATAAAACACTTGTAGTCTTCCCTCGGCTCGGCCTTGAGCGGCCCGGCTATTACACTTAATGCCAGTAGCACCAGCAAAATTAATTTATTCACGCTATTCCTCTCACTCTTTGGCTGAGTAGCTAGGCGCTCAGCCTCTTTTAGTCAATGGTGTAATTTGCTTCTGACCACTTGCTACTCGCTATAGTAGTAGATCTTATGAGCACGCAGTCGGCCACCTATGCAGCGATTATCTCCGGCGGGGCAATCGTCGTCGGGTTTAACCTTCTCCATCTTCTCGGCGGCGTTACCTATGCCGATCAGATACATGTATGCATCACCATCCTTTCCTTGTCCCCCCTTATTGTCGGCAGGGATCACCAGCTGAGGAGTGTCTAATACCAAGTTACCCGCCTCTAGAGCGACCGACGTGTAGTTACTCGTTCCATAGTGCAGATTAAAGGGATAGAGAAAGCCCATGCCCGACGTTAAACACTGGTTGTTACTCGCTGCTGTACCCGGTACAAAGGTCGTGAAGAACACCTGACCGTTAATGATGGTCGCCGGTGACAGATTCTTCTCACCAAGCCCAGGAAGTTTAAAATACCACCCGCGCTTCTTACTAATAGCAATCTTGTCCGGCGCTTGATTAGCCTTCAACTTGGTCGTTTCGTAGAGGTCGCTAAGAGTCAAAGGCGCTGGCGCCTTAGGCCTGCCCGTGCCGCCGAAGGTCTGAGTCACCACGTTTCTATCTTGTAGGGTAAAAAACATGTCTTCGCGCGAGATATCGGACGGCGCCGCCCTGTGGCCACTACCCACCACCACGGCATCGTAAGGCACATTCTGACTCGTGGTTACCCTAGTAGTCTTGCCATTGACTGTATAATCAACCACTGAGACATTGTTAATCATGGTCTGCGCCACAACTGGGGCCGAGTAGAAGCGACGATTCTGCAGCAGCGACTTGCCACCTAGATCGGCAAACTTAAAGGCTGACCAGCTGGCCTTATCCGCCCTTGGCATATCCATGCGCCAGACACTACCACCGGTATCGACCGCATAGATACGGTCGGTATTGCCATCGCCACTGGCATCGAGTACCGCCACACCACTAGGAATGCTGTCCTGAATCCCTGGCAGGGCCGTGCCGCCACCTACGCCAAATTGATGGATCAGTTTGCCGGTATCGGCATCGACGATAAACACGCCACGCCCTTTGTTATCCTTAGTGCCAAGGTCTTTACCATCTTTACCCGCAGGTGAATACCCAGCACCGAAGATGAGCACAGGTTTTTCCGTGCCGCTGGCGCTGCGAATCGTGGTCACCACTGGTGTCGACCAGGATTGTCCAAGCTCACTCAGGCCCGGCGAGCTGGCATCGATACGCCACTTGAAGCTTGGCGAATCAGGGTTGCTGATATCCAGGGCATAGTAACTATCACCACCGCGACGCATGCCGAAGAAGAGCCAGGCTTTTTCTACACCTGAGGCGCCATTTTTCACATAGGCCACTGGAGAGCCGTCGATACCATAGACTGAGTGCACGCCCGTCGGCACATTGTTTCTCAGGGTCTGAATATTTGGCAGTAGTTCGTAGGGCATGAAGGCCCAGCTCTCGCTAACTTCATTGGCAGTGGTGTCATCCTTGAACATATGCATGAAGCCATGGTTGGTACCAACCAAAATACGAATATCCGGGCTAGACTTACTGCCAAAGTTCAATGCCAAAGGTTTAGAGTGTAGGGCATCACCCATGATGTCATTGCGCCAGTTCTTGGCGGGATCGGCAATGGTCGTCTGGTTCTTATCGTTGTCCACATCCAGCCCCTTGGCCCAATCGAATAGGTTAGTAAGCTGACTCTTATCAACACCCATGAAATTGGCCAGGTCTTCCTGGCCACCTGCCTTCTTGGCCGCCGCCGACAGGCTGAGCGTGTCCATTCCTCCCCCCAAATTACTGTAGAGGGTTCGGCTATCGGCACTCTGCATCGCCGACAGGACGCCCCCCTTGCGCACATCGTTGCCATCGCCACAAAGCTTCTTGGGCGTCCAAAAGGAGCAGGCACTGTCCTTGATGTTACCGTCATCACCCAGCGCTATTTTACCCTCTGCGTCCAAAACTGTCCCATTGGCGGCGACTTTGAACTTCTTGATATTCCCCGTCCAGCGCGGACCTCTGTCCGGCAGGAACATGGAGTAATAGGCATAGTTAAAAGTCTGGGTACGGTTAAAGTTGTTGCTGGCCACAGAAGGCGAGGTAAAGCTTGCGCTGTTGGCCAACACCTCATTCACCGCCTGTTGAATTGAGCCCTGCAGCTTAGTCGCGTCGGTGGCATCGAAATAGCTTCCGCCCCCCTTGCTTGCCACCTTCTTCAACAGATCTTCTGCATTTTTCGCCCCCTCACTGAAGCCTATGGTGTGGGTGATCACATGCTGATCGCCATCCATGTTAGGGTTTACGTCTTTGCGATACATCCAGCTTGAGAGCGCGCTCATGTAACTGGTGCTGTGCTTGTCGACGCCACCGGTTAACTTCTTGACTTCCACATCGGCGGCGCTGTCTAGGGTCGGTTCCCCATCTGTTATGAAGACGATATAGGCGTTGTTCTGACACTTCTTAAAGGGGGATTGATAGGTATTTGTTCCCTTAACAAGCGCATCCTTGTCCAAACTATCATTTTTATTGGCTCTATAAGTTACCCATCGGCCCCATGATTCATAGGTATAATCCTTATCATCATCGCCAAACTCCACAGACTTACCGGCGAAGTAACGATAGGCCTCGTAAAGGGTTTCACACAGGGGGGTGTTCCAGCCATACTCAATATCTTTAACCCCACTGAGTAGTGTCTTTTTTTGCCCTGGCGTCAGGGTCTGAATGGCTTTGATGATGCGCCCACCGTTACGGCCATTATATAGGGTGTCATCTGGGCCATTCATGTTGAAAATTGCCAGGCCGAAATCCACTCCCGGGGTGGTTAAGATGACGTTTTTAATCGCATCTTTGGCCAGCTCTAAGCGAGTTTTATCTTCTTGTTTCTTGTTTGCATTGTGATGCCAGCGAAGGTAATCCTCGGTATACACGGTGAGCACCCGCCCGGTACCAAAGCCGGTAAGCTGCGCCTGCTCCTTGGCGGTCTTCTTGATGCTATCACTCGAACTACTGCTGACATTGTTATACATGATAGGCGTGGTGGGAGATCCCAAACTATCGACAGGTAGCCCCGAGGTTAATCCCTTAGCATTAAGATAATTGCCTTCCTGAATATCTTCGTAGCAATCCACCGCCTTAGCATTCAGACCATTGTTATCGCCAAACTCACGCCAGCCACCGTTGGCACCGCTAAAGGTATACTTACGGAAGAAACCGGTAAAGATGCCATAGTCGTTCAGGAACTCCCAGGAGCTACCGCAGCTATTGATGGTGCCTGAAAATTTACGTCGTTCATTAGGGTCATCGGGGTCGGGCAACTTATTCTTACCCTGATCACCTTTTACGTAATAGAGCATCCCTTTCTTGCCATTATTGTAACGCGAGCCGCCCCCAGCTCCCGGCGTATAAGGTTTATCCACGTCATAGACTTTGGTGCTCATACTGCCAGAGTTATCGAAGATGATCAGGATTTGTGGCCTGGCCCCAGTACGGGCGCTCGCCTCATAGACATATAACTCGGTATCGTCGGCCCACGAAGAAGCCGAGAGAAGACTCATGATGGCAGTCAATAGAGCAACAAAGCTTTTCACAAGCTCTCCCTTTCGCTGCATTATGATATTTGCCAGAGCAGACTGACCAGCGCGCAAAATATCCATTTCACTAAACCTATTACTTCAAATTTTTTTAATTTTTTAATTTTTTAAATGACCCCCTACCCCACTCCCACGGCTCAACTCTCAATCCTAGATGACAAAGGCTATCAGCCAAAGACAGACTTTCAGACAAGAGAACACTAGCCGGAAGCATGAATTTGGCAATACAAGATGAGACAAAAGTGCGATAGAAAGCGGATTTAACACGCCATTGATACAAAATGCAACATTTTTAACCAAATTGAATCATGCAAACAGGAGGAACATCGCGTTTTGAATGAATAGCGAACTTAGCCAGCAAGAGTGCTATTTTATTGACACTGGAATGACCAGTTTAATAAACAAACAAACTTAGACTAAAGCAAAAACTCAAACACAAATTAAACATCTGAACAAAAAGGATTTATTTTAAATAAAATGGCGTTAATTAAACAACTAGTCAGATGAAAACAAGATAGAGTCAGCCGTCGTATTAATGACACTTGCGCCATATCAGCCATCTTGATGAATATTTAATCAGCAAAGCCTGTGAAATATTCACTTTTTCTTTAAGATGTAAATTTTTCAACTTAATGGCTATTTAGGCCAAACATAGAAATATGAAATTAATCTAATAAATTGTTTGAGGTAATCATCTCTTATGACAATCACCTTTTATGACAATCATCTTTAAAACAACAAATTTAGAAACGATTATCAATGTGAAATAATAAGTAAAAGATAATCCAACGCCTCAATTTCATCGGCAATGAGTCAGCTCCATCTTTAAATCTGCTCTTCCTAACTAATGCCTTTGAATAACACTCTCTGTATTTAAGGAAACAAGTTAGCAAGCCAAGAGTTGGCAACTTACAGGGTCAACCGGCTCAACATCGACCTCGACAGCATTGGCACTGAGACAAGTTCTCTGTGAAAGGCATTTTACCTTTACCCCCTAAGGATCAGATGAAACACAGTGAAGGTCTTGTCTCTGCCTTTTCTCTGTCTTGCCCCTATCTCACACAGAGGCAAGACAGGAGCGTCACTCTTGCATCGAGTCGTCTAATCTAACAATCAGCCACTCAGGCGCCACTAGCCTGCTGTTTGGCGATGGCGGTCTCAAGCTGGGCGGCGACGAAGCCAGGTGAGCGGGTGCGACCCGAGATCAGCCGATACATGGCAGGGATCACCAACAGGGTCACAAGGGTGGCGAACGCCATGCCGAAGAACACTACAGTGCCCACGGCGATCCGGCTCTCAGAACCGGCGCCACTCGATAGAATCAAGGGCACGGCACCGACCAAGGTGGTGAAGGCCGTCATCAGAATGGGGCGCAGGCGACGCGCCGAGGCGTCCAGTATCGCCTGTTCCAGCGAGGCGCCCCTGTCCCTGAGCTGATTGGCAAACTCGACGATCAAGATGCCATTCTTAGTCACCATGCCGATCAGCATGATCATCCCGATCTGGCTATAGATGTTGAGCCCAAGCCCCATCAGATAGAGACCGATGAAGCCACCGAAGATCCCCATGGGAACCGTCAGCATTACCACCAGCGGATTGATAAAACTCTCAAACTGGGCCGCCAACACCAGGTAAGCCACCAGCAGCGCTAAGCCGAAGACCAGCATGACGCTGCTCTGATTTTCCTTAAACTCTTTCGACTCCCCCGTGTAGCTGATGCTGATATCGCCGGGTAAGATCTCGATAGCCTTGGCATCGAGGAAGTCCAGCGCCTCACCTAAGGTATAGCCCTCACCGAGGTTGGCCTTGAGGGTTATCGACTTCTGCTTATTGGTATGACTTAGCTTATGGGCCGAGGCGACCTCTTCGATATGGGTGATGGCATCTAGGGTGATCAGCTCACCGTTGGCGGCGCGCATATAGATCTGACTCAGGTCCGCCATGCTGTTAAAGCTCTCCTCCTTGCCCCGCAGATATACGTCATACTCTTCGCCGCGCTCGATAAAGCTGGTCTCGCTGCGTCCACCTAGCATTACCTCTAGCGTCTGGGACACCTGAGCCACGCTGATCCCCAACTCGGCGGCGCGCTGCCTGTCCACGCTCACCACCAGCTCTGGGGTAGTCTCGGCATAGTCGAGATCGGCCCCCGTGACGATTGGCGAGGCATCGGCGATCGCCTTAAGCTCGCTCGCCCACTTAAACAGCTCATCATAGTCACTGCCGCCCAGCACAAATTGCACCGGCTCGCTGGACTTGCCCCTAAAGCCGGGCAACATGGGCCGCACCATGACATCCGGGATCCCCTTAAGCGCCTTAGCCACCACGGCCAGCGCCTGCTGCGCGTTGATATCACGGGCCTGCCAATCCTCTAGCTGCATGATCACAAAACCGGTTTGATCCCCTGCCCGTCCCCCGAACGCCGGCGCCTGTACGCTAAAGGATTTGATCACCCCCTGACTAAGCAGTGGCATCAGGCGCAGCTCGACGATATCCATATTGGCCGTCATCCGGTTGTAGCTGGTGCCCTCGGCGCCCTTGACGAAGGCGAAGATCACCCCTCTGTCTTCCTGGGGCGCCAGCTGCGCCGGCACCTGGTTCATCAGCAGACCGCTACCTATGACACAGGCGACAATCACCACAGGCGCCGCAAGGCGGTAACGCACCGCCCAGGCCACGGCGCGGCGATACCAGGCTTCGAGTCGAGCGAAACCGCTGTCCATCAGGCGGTTAAGGGCATTGGGCCTGTGTTTACGCTTGAGGAGCTTGCTGCCAAGCACTGGGGTCAGGGTTAGGGCGATAACCGATGAGAAGATCACCGCCATGGCCAGCATCACGGCAAACTCGGTAAAGAGACGCCCCACCATGCCATCCATGAAGGAGATAGGCAGAAACACCATCACCAGCACGGCGGTAGTCGCCACCACGGCAAACCCCACCTCTCTGGCTCCCTTATAGGCCGCCAGAATCGCAGGTTCACCCCGCTCAATATGATGGAAGATGTTCTCGACCACCACGATGGCATCATCCACCACCAGGCCGATAGCCAGGATGAGCGCCATCAAGGTAAGGAGATTAATGGAGTAACCCAGGTAGTTGGCGGCGATGAAGGCCGAGATCAGCGAAACAGGCACAGTCACCGCAGGGATCAGCGTCGCTCTCGCCTGACCGATAAACAGATAAAGCACCAAGACCACCAGGGCCCCAGTGATATAGAGGGTGTTGTACACCTCGCCGATAGACTGGTCGATAAAGACGGTCGAGTCATAATCCACCGACAGCTGAGTGCCCTCGGGCAGGAATTTCTGGAGCTTATCCACCTCCTCGTGCACCCGCTGCGCCACCTGCAGAGGATTAGCATCCGACTGCGCCACAATCCCCAGGCTCAGGTTAGGCACACCGTCACTCTTGAAGGTGGAGTTTTCATTCTCGGCGCCGATAAACACCCGCGCCACGTCCTTGAGATAGATGGGGCTACCGTCGCTGGCGGTTCGCACCACCAGGTAATCGAAGTCTTCAGGGTGCAGGTAGAGTCTGGCGGTGCGCACCGTCATCACAGTCGTGTCGTTGCGCACCTCGCCGCCTGGGCTCTCCACGTTTTCGCTGCGCAGCGCATCGGTAATATCTGTGGTGGTCACCCCGCGCCCGGCCATCAACTTAGGATCCAACTGCACATACATCACCTTGTAGAGGCCGCCGGAGATATTTACCGAGCTCACCCCGGTGATCAGGCTAAATCTATCCTCAAGCACCCGCTGGGCATAGTCGGTCAGCTGAGTCCTGTCCATGGTGCTAGAGCTGAGGTTGATGTAAACGGAGGGTTCACCCGACCCATTATCCTTGGAGACGATGGGCTCATCGGCTTCGTCCGGCAGACGACGCTGTGCGCGGGCCACGGCGTCGCGCACATCGCTCACCCCTTCGGTCAGGTTCCAGTCCAGATCGAAGCTGATGGTAATGCGCGACATGCCGTTGCGGGTCACAGAAGTGATCTCGTCGATGCCGCTGATCCCCGTCAGCTCATCCTCGAGCACTGTAGTGATCTGACTCTCCATGATGCTGGCCGAGGCGCCGCTGTAACTGGTCATCACAGTCACCACGGGACTCTCCACATCCGGCATCTCTCGCACCGCCAGCTTGGAGAAACTCACCAGACCAAATACACACAGCAGCAAGCTTAAGACGATCGCCACCACGGGGCGTTTTACCGACACATCTGATAGCAACATTAGCTCTGCCCCCGTGCGGTGTCAGTCTCACCTGTCTGAACCTGAGTCTGAGTCTGGGTCTGAGCCTGAATCTGGGTCTGAGTCAAACGCCTGCCTCCCGCCCCCTCGGCGAGCTGGCCGGCTTCAACATCTTCCACCTTGATGCCATCACGCATGTTGACCAGCCCCTTGACCACGATTCTGTCGCCCAAGAATAAGCCATCATCGATCAGCACCTGATCGTCGATACGCGCCCCCAGGGTCACCTGAGTGCGGCGGGCAATATTGTCGCCATCGATCACATAGACGAAACGTTTGGTGCCTGAGTATTCCAGCGCCTGCACCGGCACTACCGCCTGAGTCACAGGGGCAAAATTAAGCCGCGCCGAGATCAACATACCGGGCCTGAGCTGAAGGCTGGGATTGTCGAAATTCACCCTCACCTTAAGATTAAGGGTCTCGGGGTTGATCCGCGGCGCCATGGCCACCACCTGACCATGAAACTGGGCACCGGGCCAGGCGCTGCTGCTGGCCACCACTGGCATGCCTAGGTAGATCTGCGACAGATAACGCTCGGGGATCTGCAGATCCAGACGCATGCTGGAGAGATCGTCTAGGCTAACCAGTTCGCTGCCCACACTCACCAGTTTGCCCAGACTAAAGTCCACCAGCCCGATCACGCCGTCGAAAGGGGCCTTGAGGCTGTGATAATCCAGATCCGCCTGAGCGGCCTGGAGCCTGGCCTCGGCGATATCGACGCTGGCCAGCTGAGCATCTATCTCTGTCTGGGTAATGGCGTGCTGTTTTATCAGTCGCTTGTACTCGCCTAACTTGCGCTGCTCATCGTTCAGATAGGCCTTGGCCTCTGCAAGATTTGCCTTGGCCTTGGCATCTTCGAGATGCACCAATACCTGCCCCTGAGACACAGCCTGATTGTCGCTTAAGTTGATCGCCTGCACCTTACCCGATACCTCGGCAGCTATCTGCACCGAGCGATTGGCGGCAAGCTTGCCCACCAATGAGAGATGCTGAGCCACTTCATGGGCCTCGACCCGGGCACTGGCAATCGGTACGGCTCTGGCCCCAGCTTTGACATAAGCTGTGTTAGCATTAGTAGCTTTGCCATTTACAACTTGGGGCTGAGTTGTTGACGACTGATTCTTGGCCTGATTGGCAGCAACGACAAAGTTGAGCAAGGCGGCTAGCGCCAGCACGCCAAGGGGAATGTACAGGTATTTTTTATCCATTGGGGCGGTATCTTATCCATGGGCTTTTCGACAGCCCCTATTGTAAAATGGCGCCGCCCTTAGGTGGGTAAAGCAATGTAAAGCTGCGCAAAGCGTCACATTCATTGAAGCGTAAGAATGCAAGCAGATGTGTCGGCCCGCATCTACCTATCGCCAAAACTCATTCAAGCGCCCAGACTTCACTTTTGTTGAACCCTGCGCATCCCCTCTACCAGAGCCATAACTTGGAACGGCCAAACAAGCCGCCCACTTGAGTTTTTCTGCAATAACATTAAAGTAAAGCCACCATAACAATATCAAAACACCCTACAGAAGGTGGCGCTGTTGCATCAATCCTGTTTCGATAGACCCATTATCATCATCTCGGCGCCGCGATCCGGCAGCACCCTGCTTTTTGAACTCTTAAGCCATAGCGAATCACTCTGGACCATTGGTGGCGAGAGCCACGCAGTAATAGAAAAGCATAGGCAGCTCAATATCACCGCCAAGGGATTTGCCTCCAACGCGCTGGATATCAGCGACTGGGATGCGGATATTGACCAGCAGCTCAAGGCTGACTTCGAGGCCGCACTAAGAGATCATCAGGGGAAACCCTACCAAAAAGGCTTGGGACCGATCCGCTTTCTGGAGAAAACCCCAAAAAACAGCCTACGTATCGACTTTCTCGCTAAGCTCTTTCCCGACGCCCGCTTCATCTATCTGGTGCGGGACCCCAAGGAAAATGTTGCCAGCATAATGCAGGCCTGGCGCAGCGGCCGTTTTCGCACCTACCCTGGGCTGCCCGGCTGGGGCGGCGACTGGTCACTCCTGCTGCCTCCGGGTTGGCAGGCGCTCAGAGGAAAGCCACTAGAACAGGTCGCCAGCTTTCAGTGGTGTCAGGCCAACGAGCACATCATGGCCTCGCTGGACAAGCTGCCCCAAGAGCGCTGGCACTTAGTCAGCTATCATGATCTGGTTGCCGATCCTAAGGGCACCACCCAGAAGATAGTCGAGTTCTGCCAGCTACCCTTAGACGCTTCACTAGCCGAGCGATGCGAAGGCAAGCTGCCTCACTCACGCTACACAGTCTCGGCCCCTAAGGCCGATAAATGGCTGGCCAACTATTCGGCCATCGCCGCTATCTGGCCGCAAACACAGGCTTGCCTGCATAAGATAAATCAGCGACTGGCGTCACGAGACATAATGCCTTTTGCAACAAATCTACCCTCGCCACCAGAGGACCAACAAACGTCGGCGTCGGTTCCAGCGTCAACTACCCAGAACAGGGAAGAAATCAAGCCTGAACAAGCAAGTCCCCAGTTAACCGAGGGGTCGAGCATTTGCTACCCCAATACCGCTCGTAACGCCCCCTGCCCCTGCGGCTCTGCGCTGAAATACAAGGCCTGCCACGGCAAACTGCAATAGGGATACAAGAGAGATTATGAAGTTAGCGAAAGAGTTCTACCGCCTGCCCCTGAGTTTCGATGTCGAGCGCCTGCAACAGGAGCTAGCCGCCTTCGATGACGATGATTGGCGCGCCCATCATGAGAGCTTTAAAGGCAATTCGGCCATCGCCCTTATCTCGGTCGGCGGCAGCTTTAACAACGAATTTAAGGGCCCTATGAGCCCCACTCCGGCGCTGCTACAGAGCCCCTATCTTCAACAGGTGATCGCCTCCTTCGGCGAGGTGATTGGTCGCTCTCGTCTGATGCGTCTAGCCCCCGGCTGCGAGGTGCCCCTGCACAGCGACATCAACTACCATTGGCACAACCGGGTGCGTATCCATATCCCCATAGTCACAGACGAGGCGGTGCAGTTTCACTGCGACGATAAGCAGGTGCACATGGGCGAGGGAGAATGCTGGATCTTCGACTCCTGGAAATACCATAAGGTGATGAACAAGAGTGACAAAATGCGGGTGCATCTGGTTATCGACACCATGGGCTCGAGTCGTTTCTGGCAGATGGTCAACGAGGCATCGCTGGCCTATGGCAACTTAGATGACCCAAGCTTTAAGCCTAAACACCTGAGTTACACTCCAGACAAATCTGCAGAGATCATCACGGAGAAGGTGAACTTCCCCTTGGTGATGCCCCCCAGCGAGGTACGTCTGCTAACCCAGGAGCTGACTGCTCAGATCCAAAGCGCAACGGGCAATAGCTCAGTGGCAACTCAGGCCTTTATCAAGTTACTCAATGACTTCGCGCTAGACTGGCAGGCACTCTGGTCACAGTTTGGCGATGATAAGGCCGGCTGGGACGCCTTCCATCGACTGCGACAACAAACTTTGGCGCAGGCGGCACCGCTGGAACAGCAGGTGATGGTGGACAGTCAGACGTCGGCGATGAAGATACTTGTGCATCTGATCATGGGGCCGGCCATGAGCCCTGAATTGGCTCAGATAAATACAGCCGCGCCTCAACCTACGTCAACACCCAGCGCCCCCATATCTTCACAAACAAGACCCGCACCATCGTCGCCAGTCGCTAGCACGATGAAGAAACAGCAACCCGAGCCCGGACTGACTCGCAACAGCCCCTGCCCCTGCGGCTCTGGCAAGAAATATAAGCAGTGCCACGGTCAGCTTAACTAACCTCTAGGCGTTCGTAATGGCCGTTCGTGCTGGCCGTTAGCGATGGCCGTTAACGTTAGCCAATCGGCTTCAGCCATATAACAAAGGGCGACACACTTGTGTCGCCCTTTGTTTTAGTCAACTTTTACTTCAACAAGCTTGGCTAACGCCACGTCAACTCAAGAAGCTCTTGTGGGCCCTATCGGCAATCTCGGTCAGGGTACGATAGGCATTGGGAATGAATGCCGCGTAGGCCTCACTCTGACCTATCGCCTTAACGTTCATCGGCCGTCTAACCTGGCTGGCGCTAGGAGTCAGCACGCTACGCTTTGACTCATAGAACTTAAGACAGGCAGGCTCGAGCGCTAGACCGACATACTCCAGCATGGCCGGGATCTGCTGATCCGGCGCCTTCACCAACTGCTCGAAACAGAGGTGATACAAGCTATCGCCATAGGCCTGCTGCCAATGGGCCATCAACTCCAGATATAGCTGCCAATAGTGGCAGATATCATCCAGATGGTAGGAGTAGTCATGACCATGGCTAAAGTGCTGCTTATAGACCCCCATGGCGTTGTCTCTGGCATCGCGGATCACATTGATGATCTTGGCCTCAGGAAACAGTGTCTTGATGAGACCAATATGGATGAAATTGTTGGGGTTCTTGTCTATCACAAGGCTTGGCACTAGGCTTGGCGACGCTTCACCCTGGGCCTGGAGATACTGGTTCACCTGTTCAATATACTGCTGGCGCATCTGGGCTATCTGCTCATCTGACAGCCGGGGCAACATGGCGCCATAGCCTCCCTTCATCTCCAGACTCAATGCCAGACGCTCCATGAAGGGCAGCTCATCTGTCGCCGCAATTTGAGAATGGCTGGCCAGGATCTGCTCGCACAGTGTGGTGCCCGAGCGCGGCATGCCGACAATAAAGATAGGTGTCCAAGGCCCGCTAGTCTCTTCACCGCGCGGCTTCACCTCAGCCGACTTGAGGCTATCGACCAAGCGGGTAAAGGCCTCTCTCTTAAAGGGGCGTAGTGGACGCATCAGCTGGTTGGCCATTCGCACCGCATCGAAGGCCTGCTCACCCTGCTTGCGCTGCTCATAGACACGATTCAGGGCAAAATGAAATAGCGACTGACTCGCCTGAGAGAACTCCTCGGCAGCAATATTGGCCTTGAGAGCAGTTTCATCTTGCTCGGTGAACCGATAGTTTTTCAGATCCGCCAGACTCCAGTAGGCGGTCGCCTGCTGACTGGGCGCCAAACGAATATAATCATGGTAGAAGGCTGCGGCCTTATCTGTGTCCCCCTTGGCCTTGTAGACATGCCCAAGGTTCAGGCTTGCCTGCGCCGCCTGCTCATCACCCGCTAACGCAGCAAGTAGCGCCGACTCGGCCGTCGCCATATCGCCGGTGCGGCTGGCGTTTATGCCCAGGCGAAGCTGCAGGCTTAAATCTTGCGGCGTTTCTTCAACCAAGTCTCTGAGTAAGTTGACGGCATCGAAGAAGGCCTCGCGGCGCTCATGCAGGGTCACCATATTTAGGCGCAGTTCTTTATCCTGAAATCCAGCGGCTTGGGCCCTTAGGTAGCAACTCAAGGCTTCTTGATGCTCACCACTTCGAAAAGCGAGGTGACCCAACAAGGCCAGCGCCTCACCATTACTGGGTTCTCTGCGAATCACCTTACGGGCATAGATACCGGCAGAGGAAAATTTTCCACTCTGATAAAAGCCTCTGGCTTCCTCTAAATAGCGCGCTTCTCGACTCAAGTCATACTCCTGTTGTTATCGTTATTATTTAAGTGACTGCGACTGTGATCTTGGTTTGCAGGCCTATTCTAAACATCGCCCCCAGACAAAAGCAACGAAGTGTTAACAAAGCCTATTTATCCCTCTGCCTCTTCCCCTCATCAAGCCACTAAGTTAAGGTCAAGCCATGACTCAACAAGCTAAGCTGTCAAATTGAAACGGATCGCCCTCTTTGTCGATGTACAAAACATCTATTACACCTGCCGCCAGGCCTATGGTCGTCAGTTTAACTACCACGCGCTGTGGCAGCGTCTTAGTGAGCAGGGGGAGATAGTTGCGGCGCTAGCCTATGCCATCGACCGGGGTGATGATGGCCAGATAAAGTTTCAGGATGCGCTGAAACATATCGGTTTCGAGGTCAAGTTGAAACCCTTTATCCAGCGCAGCGATGGCAGCGCCAAGGGCGACTGGGATGTGGGGATCACCATAGATATCATGGAACATGCCCCTCAGGTGGATACTGTCATCTTGCTCTCGGGCGATGGCGACTTCGCCATGCTGCTCGAACATATTGGCCGCAAGTATTCCCTAGAAACAGAGGTTTATGGCGTGCCTGAGCTCAGTGCCAAGGCGCTGATGGACGCCGCCACCCAGTTTCATCCTATAGAAGGTGAGCTGCTACGCTAGTCGCGCATCTCGGGAGCTAGCCGCACAAGCTAGCTCCTGACGTTAACCTATCACGATAGCCCCTCACATTAGCCCCTGACGTTAATCACTCGCGTTAACCACTCACGTTAGTCCCTCAAGGTCAGTCATTATCGCCAGAGGCTTACAGGCAGTAGAGGTGCTGACAGTATCGTTTTGCCGAGGCGCCCCAGCTGAAACGCTTCTGACTGGCATTATCACAGATAACGTGCCAGGCCTCCTTGCCGATGAGCGGCAAGGTCTGCGCCAGGGTGTCCAACAAGGCGCTCGACTGCTCCGCCAGACTGTCGCCATAGAAGACAAACCCGTCTTCACCATGACTCACCGTATCTTTCAGCCCCCCGACGCCATGAACCAGGCAGGGCTGAGCGGCCCGCATCGCCAGCATCTGACTGATGCCGCAGGGCTCGAAGGAGCTGGGCATGATAAACAGGTTACCGCACTCGTACAGGGTGTCAGACAGAGGCAAGTCGAAGCCGTTGATAAAGAGCAGGTTCTGATAGCGCCCGGCGAGCTCTGCAAGCTGCGCCTCTATCGCCTGATCGCCGCTACCCAGGATAGCCATCAGGCCATTAGGCGCATGATCCGCCAAGAGCTTTAGCAGATGTTCTAGTGTGCTGATACCCTGCTGGTCACGATAGCAGAGGATCGCCATCTTCTGATCCGTCAGGCGCCCCACAGAGGTCAGCAGCAGCCTGGGGGCATCCTGAAATTCCGACTGTCGCCTCAGCCGGGCAAGGGCCATCAGCGCTTGCTGATCGACGCTGCGCACCCAAGGCGTCTGGCATAGCCAACCTTGTATCGCCTGCTCGGCGCTATCGATGAGCGGCAACAGCTTGTCTGTGTTGCCCCTGAGCAGCGCCTGACGCTTAGTGAGCTGACCCGAGCGTTTCAACTTACTCGGATACTCGCAGCCGTTTAAGATGCCATGCAGAGCGCCCGCTTGCTGTTTCTGCTGAAGGTCCGCCTCTAAGCCTTCGCCGCCAAACAACCCCTTGTCGGGCGATGAGGGACGCAGCACCTCCTCGGCATAGCTGGGGGACACCAGATGCACGCGATCACTCAGCACTATGGCGGCGCGCAGCGGATTGAAACACTGTGGGTATCTGGGGTCGATCACCTGATTGAGCGCGTCACGCTCAAGCGAGGCAAACAGACTCGGCAACCAGGCCTGCAAGGAGGAGTGCTCCTGAGTTAAGGGCCGCGCCCCCTGAATCGCCAGGTTGTGGATAGACAGCACACAGGGGATCGCCTGCAGCGCGGCATACTCGGGGGCAAAGGCGCGCACCAGCGCCAGCACGCCGCAGTGCCAGTCATGCAGATGTAGATGATCCGGCCTAGGCATTAAGCCGGACAACACCGCCTTGGCGACCCCGAGGCAAAACAGGGCGAACTTGTTGGCGTCCTCGGCGAAGGGGCGATCGCTCGCCCCCGGGGTGTAGATCTTACCCCCCTGATCGAACAGTGGATGATCCAACAAGAAAACGTTCACCTCCGGCAGACAGGGATGCGCCGCGCGGTAGAGGGTCAGCCAGTGGGGCTGGCCATAGAAGTCGACCACCAGTTCACCCAGGGGCTCGGCCCCCTGCTGACGATGCAGAAAACCATAGCTTGGCATGATCACATCGCTACACACACCCTGCGGATAGAGGGCGCCTGGCAGGTCGCGGATCACATCGGCCATGCCGCCCACCTTGGCGCCCTTGAGCGCGCCATTTTCGGCGGCGACCATCAACACGCGCTTCATGGCGCTCTCCCCCTGCGTCTTACTCATAACCCACCGGTAGCCCCAACATGTCACGGGTCACCAGGGTGATCCCCCCTTCCGAGACCCTAAAGCCCCGCGCCCTGTCGTGGTCATGGTCGTGGCCGATTACCGTACCCTCGGGGATGATGCAGCCTCTGTCTAAGATGGCGTTCTTTATCTGGCAGTGACGCAGCACCACCACATCAGGCAGCACCACAGCGTTTTCCACCGTGGAGTAGGAGCAGACCTGCACCTCGTTAAACAGCACGCTGCGTCTCACGGTCGAGCCCGAGATGATGCAGCCACCGGAGACGATGGAGTCCACCGCCATGCCGCGACGCTCGTCGTCATCGAAGACAAACTTGGCCGGCGGCAGCTGCTCCTGGAAGGTCCAGATGGGCCACTTGGCATCATAGAGGTTGAGCGCTGGGGTGGGCGATAGCAGCTCCATGTTGGCCTGCCAGAAGGAATCCAAAGTGCCCACATCACGCCAGTAGGCCTCTTCATCGGTGAAGCCGCTTCTGAAGGGGTGGGCGTAGACCTCGTGCCCCTCGATGATCGACGGGATGATATCCTTGCCAAAATCGCGATCCGAGTTCTCGTTCATGGCATCTTTCTTGAGCTGCTCGAACAAAAACTCTGTGTTAAACACATAGTTGCCCATAGACGCCAGACACATCTCGGGATTTTCCGGCAGGTGCTTGGGCAGCTCAGGTTTCTCTTCGAAACCGAGGATCTTGTTGCGCTCATCCACCTCGACCACCCCAAAGGCACCCGCCGCCTCGGCCACCGGCACCTCGAGGCAGGAGACCGTCATGTCGGCGCCCGACTCGGCATGGGCGGCCAGCAGGCCCGCATAGTCCATGCGATAGACGTGATCGCCAGAGAGGATCATCACATACTTGGGCAGCTCATGGCGTATGATGTCGATATTCTGAAATACCGCATCGGCGGTGCCCTTATACCAGCTCTCGGAATAACGCTGAGAGGCGGGCAGGATCTCTACCGACTCCCCCAGCTCCTTCTTGAAGTGGCCCCAGCCACGCATCACGTGGCGGATCAACGAATGCGACTTGTACTGGGTCACCACACCGATGCGGCGAATGCCCGAGTTGATGCAGTTAGACAGCGGGAAGTCTATGATGCGGAACTTGCCGCCGAAATAGAGCGATGGCTTGGCGCGCCAGTCGGTCAATTCATGCAGACGTGAACCTCGCCCCCCGGCCAAGATTAATGCATAGGTTTCTCGGGTTAAATTACTGATATAACGTGGGCTAGGATTCATGTTAGGCATAGGTACTCACTCCTTGAGATAAAAAACACACCAGTTGCTTGGGCGCCGCGGCGGCCCGACTTAGCTCGATAAACGTCATTAGGCTATCCCCCAGATCTCGTCTCGATATTGACCAATGGTGACATCGCTGGAGAAGCGACCACTGGCGGCGGTATTGCGTATGCTCATCTGTGTCCAATGGTGGGGATCCCGGTAGGCCTTGGCCGCCTGCACCTGAGCGAGACGGTAAGACTCGAAATCGGCGGCGGTCATCCAGGGGTCCCGAGGACAACGTATGCTGTTGATGATGGGGTCGAAGATCCCCGGCTCCAGCAGGTTAAAGTGGCCACTCTCCAGCAGGCTCATCACCTCGGTCAGCGCCTGTGACTTGGCGATAAAGTGCTGGGGATCGTAGTGGGGCCTCAAAGCCTCCACCTCGTCGGCCCTCAGGCCGAAAAGGAAGAAGTTATCCTCGCCCACCTCTTCGAGCATCTCGATGTTGGCGCCATCCAGGGTGCCTATGGTGAGGGCACCATTCATCATAAACTTCATGTTGCCCGTGCCCGAGGCCTCCTTGCCGGCGGTAGAGATCTGCTCGGAGAGATCGGTCGCCGGGCAGATACGCTCCATGGCGCTGACGTTATAGTTGGGGTAGAAGGCGAAACGCAGATATGGGGTCACCAGGGGATCCGAGTTGACCATGTGGGCCACATTGTTTGCCAACTTAATCAACAGCTTGGCCATGGCATAGCCAGGGGCCGCCTTGCCGCCGATCAGCACGCACCTAGGGGTGATATCCGTGAGTTTGCCCTGCTGGATCTGGTGATACAGGTGGATCACATGCAAGATATTGAGCAGCTGACGCTTATATTCGTGAATGCGTTTCACCTGCACATCGAACATCATCTTAGGGTCGAAGCGAACGTCGCACTCCTGCTCCACCAGCTCGGCCAGCTGTTGCTTGTTGCCATGCTTGACCTCCTGCCAGGCCTTGAGCAGCCCCTCGTCATCGGTGAAGGCATTGAGGGCGCTGAGACGGCTAAGATCTTTTACCCAGCCTTCACCCAATCGCTTGCCCAGCAGCTTGGCCAGCGCGGGGTTACTCTGGGCCAGCCAGCGTCTCGGCGTCACGCCATTGGTCTTATTGTTGAACTTCTCGGGCCAGAGGGCGTAGAAGTCCCTGAACAGGCCAGAGGTCAGCAGCTGAGTATGCAACCCGGCGACGCCGTTCACCGAGAAGCTGGCGACGATCGCCAGGTAAGCCATGCGGATATGGGGCTCATCGCCCTCTTCGATGATCGACATGGCTCGCAGCTTGTCACCGTCACCCGGCCAATGGTGAGCCACCATATCCAGGTAGCGGGCGTTGATCTCATAGATGATATCCAGCAACCTTGGCAGCATGTGGGCGAACATGCGCACCGGCCAACGCTCCAGCGCCTCGGGCAGCAGAGTGTGGTTGGTGTAGGCCATGGTCTGGCTGGTGATATCCCAGGCTTGATCCCAGGACAGACCATACTTGTCCATCAAGAGGCGCATCAGCTCGGGGATCGCCACGCTGGGGTGAGTGTCGTTAAGCTGCATCACGTGCTGGCGGGCAAAATCCCTAAAGTCGGGGCCGCGCTGGCTCACCCAGGTATTGAGCAGATCCTGCAGGCTGGCAGAGGAAAGAAAATATTGCTGGCGTAGCCTCAGCTCCTTGCCGTTCTCGCTGGCGTCATTGGGATAGAGCACCATGGTGATCTGCTCAGCCAGGTTCTTGCGGGCCACCGCCTCGGTATAATCCCCCTGGTTAAACTCCTCGAGATCGAAATCGTCGGTGGCCTCAGACTTCCACAGCCTGAGGGTGTTGATCCGCTCGTTACGATAGCCGGGCACAGGGATGTCATAGGCCACCGCCAGCACATCCTGAGTCTCTACCCAGGTGTATTGGCGCTTACCGTCGCGGTCGATATAGGACTCGGTATGACCGAAGAAAGGCACAGTCACGTTATGGCTTGGCACCCTCACCTCCCAAGGATTGCCGTCCCTGAGCCAGCGGTCGGGGCGCTCCACCTGATAGCCGTCACACAGCTTCTGGGCGAACATGCCGTACTCATACCTTATGCCGTAGCCAGTGACATTAAGATCCAGGCTGGCGCAGCTGTCGAGGAAGCAAGCCGCTAGGCGTCCCAGGCCGCCATTGCCCAGTCCGGCGTCATGCTCCTGAGCCTCCAGGATCTCCAGCGCCACGGCATAGTCTTTCAATACTTGGGCGCTCTCGTCGTTCATATCCAGATTCAGCAGCGCATTGCCAAGGGCCCGCCCCATGAGGAACTCCAGCGACAGGTAGGCGACCTTCTTGTTGCCCGTGTCGCGATCCAGCTGGCGGGTGGCGCGCCACTTGGGCAGCATCTGATCTTTCACACTCATGGAGAAGGCGTAGAATAGCGCCTGCTCGTCACGCTCCTTGGGGGTCAGGCTCTTGTCGATATGACGCTCGAAACAGGCCCCCAGGGTCTCACAGGGATCGCAGATAAGGCTGTCGGCCTTGGCTTCGACCTTTACCACAGGCTTGCTGCTAGTCTTACTCGTTTTAGTGGACTTCACCGGCTTAGCTGTCGAACTCATCTAGACTCTCCTTTTGCCGAGGGCATTTCTCTCGCTGAGGGCTCTTCTTGCGCTGAGGTAAATTGGGCGTAATATATCATCAGGCTACGGTCCTGCAGCACCAGACTGGCCCCCTGCAGCAAGGCCTGATAGCTGGCGGACTCGCCATACTGGGGGCTGTCCTGGGTACTAAGCAGACACTGCCACTGCACTATCCCCTCGAGGCTCGGCAGGGTGAATTGTTGGGCTCTGTTATCGGCATTAAACATCAGCAGCAGCGCCTGACGGCACCCGGCCTGGGCCTCCAACTCGCCGCTGATCACCAGGCTCAGGGTGCGGGTCTGGGCCTCGCCCCAGTGGGCCTTTGTCATGGGCTCGCCCTGCCTACAGAACCAGTCGAGGCCTGGGGAGGCCTGGTTGGCGCTCTCGTGGATATAGTCTCTGTGGCACAGCATGGGGAAGCGGCGGCGCAGCTTGATGAGGTTAGTGGTGAAACTCAGCAGTTCGTCGCTGTCGATATCCTTGCGCCAATCGAGCCAGCTGGCGGGGTTGTCCTGGCAATAGGCGTTGTTGTTGCCCAGCTGGCTATGACCCACCTCGTCGCCGGCCAGCAACATGGGCACCCCCTGAGACATAAACAGTGTGGTGAGCATGTTGCGGCACTGGCGGGCACGCAGCGCGGTGAGCGCCAGCTCGTCGCTCTGGCCCTCGTGGCCATAGTTGTCGCTGTAGTTCTCGTTGTGGCCGTCGCGATTCTGCTCGCCGTTGGCCTGATTATGCTTGTGGCGATAGCTCACCAGATCCATCAGGGTAAAGCCATCGTGGCTGGTGATAAAGTTGATGCTGGCGGCGGGTTTACGCCCGGCGTGTTCGAACAGATCGCTGGAGCCATGAAAACGGGTGGCGAACTCGGGCAACATGCCGGCATCGCCGCGCCAGAAACGGCGAACCGTATCGCGATACCTGTCGTTCCACTCGCTCCAGCTTATGGGAAACTGCCCCAGCTGATAGCCACCAGGGCCTATGTCCCAGGGCTCGGCTATGAGACGCACCCGGCTGAGAACAGGATCCTGGCTGATGGCATCGAAGAAGCCAGAGCCCACATCGAAGCCATGATCCTCCCGCCCCAGGGTGCTAGCCAGATCGAACCTGAAGCCATCGACCCCCATCACCTCGACCCAGTAGCGCAGCGAGTCCATCACCAACTGCAACACTCTGGGATGGGACAGGTTGAGGGTGTTGCCACAGCCGGTATCGTTGATGTAGTAGCGCGGCTCGCTGGGGTGGAGACGGTAGTAGCTGAGGTTGTCTATCCCCTTAAAGCTGTAGGTGGGCCCGAGACGATTGCCCTCGGCGCTATGGTTGTAGACCACATCCAGGATCACCTCTATGCCGGCGCCGTGCAGAGCGCTGACCATGTCGCGAAACTCCTCTATCGCTCCATCGCAATTTGACTCGCTTATTGACTCGCTTATGTAGGCCTGATGGGGCGCGAAATAGCCTATGGTGTTATAGCCCCAGTAGTTGGTCAGCCCCTTCTGTTGCAGGAAGGCCTCGGTAACAAACTGCTGCACGGGCAGAAGCTCGACGGCTGTGACCCCGAGGCTTTTCAGGTGCTGCAGGCTGGCAGGGTCGCCAAGGCCGGCGAAGCGGCCACGATGCTCGCTGGCCACCTCGGGATTTTGCTGGCTAAAGCCCTTCACATGCAGCTCGTAGATCACACTCCGGCGCAGGGACAGCGGGCTGTCACTCTGATCGAAGGGATTCACCAGGGGCGTTATGGGCTTGAGGTTTTCGAGATCTACCACCACACACTTGGGCATCCGCTCGGCGTTATCCGCCTCGCAAAAACTTAAGTCTTCCTGCTCATGACCAAACTGATAGCCGTAGTGGGATTTATGATCTTCGATGGCGCCGCTCAGGCGCCTGGCGTAAGGGTCGAGCAGCAGCTTGTTGACGTTAAATCTGTGGCCAATCAAGGGCTGATAGGGGCCATCGACCCGGTAGCCGTAGCGGCAACCCGCCCTGAGCCCAGACACATGGCCGTGCCAGATCTGCTGGGACTGACGCTCGAGGCGCAGCCTGGACACCTCCCTATCCTCCTCGTCAAACAGACAGAGGTAGACGGCAGTGGCGTGGGCGGAAAACAGCGCGAAGTTCACCCCCTCGCTATCTAAGGTTGCTCCCAAGGGATAAGGCTTACCGTGGGTCAGTCGCATGACACACTCTCGTCCAGTTCCAGCACCAGACAGGCCAGCGGCGGCACGCTGATGCAGGCACTCTGAGCCTGGCCCTGATAGGCCTCTGGCTCGGTGTGGATAACCCCCTGATTGCCCACGTCGCTGCCGCCATAGTAGTGGCTGTCGCTGTTGAGGCGCTCATGGTAGCGCCCGGGCTGCGGCAGGCCGATGCGAAACTCGCGGTAAACCTCTGGGGTCATGTTGACGATAAAGATCAGCTGCTTGTCGCCGCTCTGACGGATAAAACTCAGCACGCCGGCGCTGGCGTTGTCGCAGTCGAGCCAACTAAAGCCCTCGCCGTGGTGATCGTCGCCATAGAGGGCAACGCTCTGACGATAGAGGTTGTTGAGATCTTTCACCCAGCGCTGCATCCCTTGGTGGGGCTCGAACGCCAGCAGGTGCCAGTCGAGGCTGTGCTGATGATCCCACTCGTCACGCTGGGCAAAATCCGCCCCCATGAAGAGCAGCTTCTTGCCCGGATGGCCCCACATGAAGCCCAGATAGGCCCGCAGGGTGGCAAACTTCTGCCAGTCGTCGCCGGGGATCTTATGCAGCAAGGAGCCCTTGCCGTGCACCACCTCGTCATGGCTCAGCGACAGGATGAACTGCTCGGTGAAGCAATACATCAGGCTGAAGGTCAGCTCGTTATGATGATGGCTGCGATGGATGGGGTCCCGACCGATATAACTCAGGCTGTCGTTCATCCAGCCCATGTTCCATTTGAAGCCGAAGCCCAGGCCGCCCTCATCGACCCGCTTGGTGACACCGGGCCAGGCGGTGGACTCTTCGGCGATCATCATGATGCCGGGAAAGCCTTGGTAGAGGCGTGTGTTGAGATCTTGCAAGAAGGCGATGGCATCCAGATTTTCGCGCCCGCCATGGGCGTTAGGCAGCCACTGATGGGGCTCGCGGCTGTAGTCGAGATAGAGCATGGAGGAGACTGCGTCCAGGCGCAGGCCATCTAAATGAAACTCCTGCAACCAGTAGTGAGCGTTGCTGAGCAGATAACTCTGCACCTCGCCGCGGCCATAGTTATAGATAAGGGTGTCCCAATCTGGATGCTCTCCCTGACGGGGATCTTCATGTTCATAGAGGCAGGAGCCGTCGAAGCGGGTCAGCCCATGGGGATCCTTGGGGAAATGCGCCGCGACCCAGTCGAGGATCACCCCTATGCCCGCCTGATGACAGGCATCGACGAAAGCCTTGAGCTCATGGGGCTGGCCGAATCTGTGGGTCGGCGCAAACAGGCCGACCGGTTGATAGCCCCAGGAGCCGTCGAAGGGATATTCGCACAGGGGCATCAGTTGCAGATGGGTGTAGCCCATCTCGACCACATAGGGGATCAGCTGATCGATAAGCTGGCTATAGCTGAGGTACTGCTCGCCGTTTTCCCCCTGGCGACGCCAAGACCCAAGATGCACCTCATAGATGGAGATGGGCTGTTCGTGCCAGCTCTGCTTGGCCCGTTTCGCCAGCCAGCGCTTATCCTGCCAGGCATAGTCAAGTTGAGGCGGTACGATTGAGGCGTTACCCGGAGCGCCCTGCATGGCGCGGCCGAAGGGGTCGGCCTTAAGGATTCGCTCTCCCTCCTGGGTGACAATCTCATATTTATAGTGGGTCAGCGCCTTCATCGAGGGGATGAAGATCTCCCACACGCCATTGGCCGGATGGTGGCGCATCACCTGACGTCTGCCGTCCCAATCGATGGCATCGTGTACCAAGGAGACCCGCTTGGCATTGGGCGCCCAGACACAAAACTGCACGCCGCTCACCCCATCGACCTCACGCCAGTTAGCCCCCATGAAACGATAGGCCTGCTCCTGACGCCCCTCGCTGTAGAGATACAGCGCCTCATCACTCAGCAGGCTGGCATATTGGTAAGGGTCGTTTATCTCCTCGACGCTGAAGGGATAATGCACCCGCAGACGATACTCGAAGGGGTTGATGCGCCGCCCGGCGAGCCCGGCGAAGATCCCCTCATCATGGCACTTCTCCAGCTCGGCCACCTTGCGACCATCTTGCTTGGCGATCAGCTCGACACGCTCGGCCCCCGGCAGAAAACAGCGCACCACCAGGCGTTTGACCAGGCTTACCGCCTTAGCCTCCTTGATGCCCTTACTAGACTTAGTCGCCGGAGCCATCTCGATGGCATGCATCCCCAACAAGGCGAAGATATCCACGTAGTCGGCAGCCAGCAGGGCTTCAATTTCACTTGGCGCTATCAGTGGTGTCGGCGCAATCACAGGTGTCTGCGCAGGAGTCTGCACTGGTATCTGCTTAGTCATCTGGTTATCCCTTTGCTTGTCTGTTTCATAGGAGTGTCATAGCTGTGTCATCGGCTGAAAACAGGCTGACGAAGATGCTCGCCTGCCCGGCAAAATTGCTCGCTGGCCTCGGCCGAGCTGCGTCCCTCGACGATGCTTCGTAGCAGGCGCTTGATCGAGGGCGACTGTCTCAGACTGGTCAGGCTATAGGGCAGTCGTCGCTGCCAGTTGGCATATTCCTGCCAGGTGCCGGGGATGTTGACCCCGTGTCGCTCGCAGCAGAGATCCGCCAGCTGCACGCTAAACAGGCGCGAATGGGAACGTGCCGCCACCGTCACCCAGGCGCTGAGCAGGAGCAGATAATCTTCCTCCAGCGAGGCGGTTTCGCCATTGGCTTCGAGCCAGGCCAGTAGCTGCTGGCGCTCGCCGTCGCGTCGCTCCAGGGCTTGCTCTAGCGCTTGGTCACTTTCGAGAAGTTCCAGTTGACGCTTAAGATGCAGGTCGCTCTGGGACCACCAGGCCAGTAGCGTAGGTACGTCATGGTTGGCCAGCATCATCAGGCTGTCGGCCCTGTGATCTTGTGGCGACTTGAAGGCCTCGCCCTGCCTGCAGAAGTAGAAGAGTTCGTTGGCATAGATGCCGCCATCGCTGAGCTTGGCGCGCACCTCATCCGGCACTATGCCGAGATCTTCGCCGATCACCACACAGTTGCTGCGCATGCTCTCAAGGCGCACGATCGCAAGTAGCGTGTCTATGGGGTAATACACATAGGCCCCGGGAGCCTCATGGGGCTCACTCGGCCACCACCAGAGACGCAGCAGCGCCATCACATGATCTAGCCTGAGGGCGCCGTAGTAGCGCATGTTGCTGCGGATAAGGGCAATAAAATGGCTAAAGCCCGACTGGGCCATGGCGATAGGATCCGGCGGTGTCAGCCCCCAGTTCTGCCCCTTAGGGGCAAAATCATCCGGCGGCGCACCTATGCTGGCCTGCTGGCAATAGGCGTCTCGATTGTGATGCACCTCGGCGCCATCGCCGCGCACGCCAACTGCCATGTCGCCGATAAGGCCAATGCTCATGCCCGCCGCCAGCGCCTGATGCTGACAGGCGATTAGCTGCTCATGGGCGACAAACTGCAAGTAACGGTGCAACTGGGGATCTGCGGCCATTTGCTCTCCCTGAGCTTGGGCCTTGTCTGCCTCCAGCTGGCAGAAACTGCTCAGCGCCTCCCCTTCCTGGGCCACAAACTGCATGAAGGCCTGCTCGCGCGCCCCACCGCTACCGAGCACGTCACGGCTAAACACCTGATAGAGGGCGACAAAGAGGCGATACTTGAGCTGGGTGAGCTTGGGGTAATCGAGCCAGTTGTCACGGTTGAGACGCTCGCGATCCAGGGCGAGAGTTTGCAGCAGCGGCGCTATCTCATTGGCCTCAGGCACAGACTCGATATGAATATAGAGAGGATTAAGCCTGCGTCTGTCACTCGGGCTGTAGGGGCTGATATAGGCCTCTTCCAGATTGAAGGAGTCCCCCAGGGCATGAAGCGGATTGAGCTGAATAAAGTCGCAGCCATAACCTCCGAGCCAGGCGATCAAAGCCCCCAGATCGCCAAAGTCCCCTATGCCCCACTGACTGTCGCTGCGCAGGCTATAGAGGGCGATACTCACCCCCCAGGGTTTATCCGTCTCCCGTAGCTGTTTGGCCTTGGGCGGCGCCAGTAACCAGGTGCCGTGATGGCCCTCGGTTTGCCAGTCGATGGCCACGGTATTGAGTTTACTCTTGCCATCAATGGGCCCTTTACTGAAACCCACCGACAGCTGGTGATAGCCCATGGGGAGGGGGTGGCCCTGAGTCAGGTAAGGCGCGATGGATACCCGGTAGCGGTAATAAAGGTGAGGCTCACAATAATAGTCGCCCACCCGCTCCAGCGCAGCAAAAGGTATGCTCATCTCTAGTTGCGTGCCGCCTTCGGTGAGGATGCGCACCCTAAGGTCGGGCTGCATCTCGGCTGGCAGCGATAAGATAAAACTTGGCTCAGTCAGACAAGCAAATTGAAAGGTTGCCAACGGGCGTTGCCAGGGCGCGACATCGAGGTCGAAATTACGCTTTTCAATCGCCTCACCATTGGCGGCGACGAAACCATCTGGGCTGAGATCATCCAGATGAAACTTGGGCTGAGTGCAGTTAGCCAGCAGACAGGCGAGAAGCCCTAAGCGCTCGGCCTGGCTATGGTGCACCATGCGGCCCGAGTAGTCGCTATAGCTGGCGCCTACGCCCTGCAAATAGAGTAACTTTTCTAAGCCCATCGCCCATTTCCCTGCTAGTCAGTCAAACTGCCCTATTTCCTTGAGCAGTAAACATGCCAAGCACAGGTAACAGCTTGACGACAGATTTATGTCAATCAGATGAACTCTTTTTAAACTTAAAAATCAACAATTTATAAAATTAGCTTTTGAGGTGAGGCAGACAAGGTGACTAGAGGCTCAGGCGATTGATGAAAATCAGCCTGCACAAATATTGTGCAGCCGACCTAATTCGATGCACAGAAAACAAACAGCTGATTATCGGGTGCTTTGGCCTCAACGAGTCAATTTCAACTTATGAAAGTCGCCGTGATAGATTTTCGAAATTGAAAATCAGTCAAATTTCGTATTTGTCATAAATTTACAAATTTAGTCGTATTGATCTAAGTTTTTACCATGCTTTCGACTGGATAGCCGCTAATTATGAGGAAGATCACACCTTTGCGATAACCGCGTTGGTACTTTAGTTACCAGAAAAGATAACAACTTTTAACTTTAAGCATAAAAAAGGTGATTTTATGGCTGCTAAATTTTTTATCCCATCAGTCAACGTATTGGGACAAAATGCTGTTGACGACGCAATTGGTGATATTAAAACCTTAGGCTTTCAGCGAGCGCTGATCGTCACCGACAAGCCACTAGTAGAGATCGGCCTGGTTGGTCAGATCGTCGAGAAGTTTGGCACGGCGGGCATCACATCGACTATCTTCGATGGCGTGCAACCTAACCCAACAGTAGGCAATGTCGAGGCGGGTCTGGCGCTGCTCAAGGCGAATGATTGTGACTTCGTGGTATCTCTGGGCGGCGGCTCACCACACGACTGCGCCAAGGGTATCGCCCTGGTTGCCACCAACGGCGGCAACATCAAGGACTATGAAGGCCTGGATATGTCGGCCAAGCCGCAACTGCCGCTGGTCGCCATCAACACCACAGCCGGTACTGCCAGTGAGATGACACGTTTTTGCATCATCACAGACGAAGCCCGTCACATCAAGATGGCGATCGTCGACAAGCACACCACACCTATCCTGTCGGTGAACGATCCCGAGCTGATGCTGCTCAAGCCTGCCGGTCTGACTGCCGCGACAGGTATGGACGCCCTGACACACGCCATCGAGGCCTATGTCTCTATCGCCGCCAACCCTATCACAGATGCCTGCGCTATCAAGGCGATCGAGCTTATCAAGGGTAACCTGGTGGAAGCGGTTGAGAACGGTCAGAGCCTGGAGGCCCGCGATCAGATGGCTTACGCTCAGTTCCTGGCGGGTATGGCCTTTAACAACGCCAGCCTGGGTTATGTACACGCCATGGCGCACCAGTTAGGCGGTTTCTATGACCTGCCACACGGCGTCTGTAACGCCCTGCTACTGCCACACGTTCAGGCCTACAACGCGCAGGTTGCCGCGCCGCGTCTTAAAGATGTTGCCAAGGCGATGGGTGTCGATGTCAGCACCATGACTGACGAGCAAGGTGCAACGGCCGCAATCGATGCGATCAAGGCGCTGTCTGTCGCGGTGAAGATCCCAGAGAACCTCACCAAGCTGGGCGTGAAGGCGGAAGATATTCCAACGCTTGCCGACAACGCACTGAAAGATGCCTGCGGTCTAACCAACCCTAAACAGGCGACCCACGAAGAGATCTGTCAGATCTTCACCAACGCGCTATAGGCTAGCCTAGCAAGTTTCGAATTTCTCCCTGCAAGTAGAAATTCCAAGGCCCACCTCTGGTGGGCCTTTTTATTGCCAACATTAAACCACCTCCTGTAGAGGATTTAATCGTGTATTGTCACCGCTCGGCAATTACTTCTCTCTTTGCCCAGACCGCTTTCTCTCAATCAGCTTTATGTATCAGATGTGTTGGCTGCTTGAAACTTTCCCCCCTCTACTCGAGCAAGGTCACTTTTATCAAGCCTCCCGAGTCAAAGCCTCGGCAAACGGCCGTGATACAAACAAAATCACTCATCTAACGGAGAAACACCCGGCTTTTCGAAGTTTTTATCATAAAAATCCAGCACTAATAGCTAAATACTCTTTTCGCGTCACACTTTTGGACTAGTCCCTTCGGATACATGTGTTATAAAATGGTGTCAGCTCGCTTTTTCCCTGCAAAGATTCAGCTAGCTAAAAGGCTCGTCGGCAACTATTGCCGGCGAGCCTTTTTCTTCTCCCTGATGTTCCGCACTATCACTTGACTTCGACCACTCGACTACGACCACTCGGCCGTGACAATGACCAATGAAAAAACAAAAGTGTTCAAGAGGCAGTAACTTTTTTATTCCCATAAGCCCATGAAAGCACTGCCATATAAATTTTGCCCAACAGATATCCTCCATGATGGCGAAAATAACCCCTAGGTAAACGGCTAAAGTGTGTTATCTTAGCCGGGCTCTGTTGTTCAGGGTTATTAGTTTAAAGTATCAAGTAAAAGTCAAAACCTTAGTCAAATCTTCACCATTTTTGTCCTCAGTTTTCCCTTAGCTTCATCGTAATACTCAATAATTCAACGGCTCGGCATACCGCAATGTCGCGGATTTTTATATGAATTAAATAAGGGACAAATATGTCTAATACAACTGGTACCGTTAAGTGGTTTAACGAAGATAAAGGTTTTGGTTTCATCGAGCAGGCAAATGGCGGCGCTGATGTGTTCGTGCATTTCCGCGCTATAGTATCCGATGGATACAAGACGCTAGCCGAAGGCCAAAAGGTCACCTTCGATATCGAGCAAGGTCAAAAAGGCTTGCAAGCAGCGAACGTAGTTCCGGCTTAATCGAACGGTTCGATAAAAAAAGGCGACTTGAAGTCGCCTTTTTTGTGCCCAGATTTTAAGCTTTAGCTCAAGTTTTCACTATTGGCTCGTCGCGCCTTCACCCTTCATGCGCTCACGCAGCTTCTGCATGATGACGTAAAACACAGGCACCAACAGGGTACCCACCAGAGTCGCCGCCATCATGCCGCCGAATACAGAATACCCCAGGGCGCGACGACTTCCTGCGCCGGCGCCGGTGGCAATCACCAGAGGCAATACCCCCAGCAGGAAGGAGAAGGCGGTCATGAGTACGGCGCGAAAACGCAGGCGCGCCGCGGTTTCTGCCGCATCCAGAATACTCTTGCCCTCTTCCCTCAGCTGTTTGGCAAACTCGACGATCAGGATGGCGTTCTTACAGGCCAGACCGATCAAGAGCACTAGGCCTATCTGGGCGTAGAGGTTGAGCTCGCTCCCCACCAACAAGATGTTGAGGAAGGCCCCCAGGATAGCAATAGGCACCGCCAGCATGACCGCGAAGGGAATGCTCCAACTCTCGTACTGGGCCACCAGGAACAGATAGGTAAACACCAACGCCAGGGCGAAGATCAACGGCGCCAGGTTACCCGCCTTGATCTCTTGGTAGGTCTGCCCCGTCCACTCAAACTTGTAGCCCGCCGGCAAGGTTTCAGCTGCCGCCCTTTCCATGGCGGCGATGGCATCACCCGAGCTAAAGCCCGGTGCCGGGAAGCCGTTGATGGTGGTCGAGCTGAACATGTTGTAGGCGTTCATCACGTCCGGTCCCAGGATGGGCGTCACCTTCACCAGTGTGCTCAGGGGTACCATCTCGCCACTTGCCGAGCGCACATAGAAGCTGGCGATATCTTTGTCGGAATTTCGAAACTCGCCTTCGGCCTGGAGTATCACCCTAAACACCTTACCGAAGCGGTTGAAATCGTTGACATACATAGAGCCGAGCATGGTCTGCATGGTAGAGAAGATCTCATTTAAGGAGATCCCCAACGCCTTAGCCTTGTCTCTGTCCACATCCACATACATCTGCGGCACGTCGGCGCGGAAGTTACTAAAGGCCATGGCGATCTCAGGCTGTCCGTTGGCCTTCATGATAAGCGCCCGCATCACAGAGGCCAGCTCCTGGGGCGAACGCCCTTGGGTGTCCTGCAGCACAAACTCGAAACCGCCGACGCTCCCCACCCCCGGGATAGGTGGCAGCGAGAAGGCCATCGCCTTCACCGACGGATTGGCGGCATACTTGGCCTGCAACTTGGCGACGATCGCCGCCTCCACCATGTCGGGCGAGTCGCGCTCCTCCCAGGTCGACAGGGTCACGATCATCAGGCCGCCGTTAGAGGAGACCGAGCCGGTCAGGATACTGAAGCCACTGGCATGGATCACATTCTCCACCCCAGGCTCTTCCAGCGTCATCTTGACCAGGTTACGCATCACCTCTTCGGTGCGGTTAAGCGAGGCACCATCTGGCAGCTGAATATCCACCATGAAGGCCTTCTTATCCTCCATGGGCACGAAGCCCGATGGCAACACCTTGGCGATGCCGCCGGTGACGCCGATCAGGCAAGCATAGGCCACGCCCACCAGCACCAGCTTACGCACCAGTGAGGAGACCAGCTTCATATAGCCGCCGGTAAAGCGCTCGAAGTAGGTGTTAAACAGGTAGTGGAAGCCATGGGTATGTTTCTTGGGCCGCTTTAACAGGGAGGCGCACAGGGCAGGACTCAGGGTCAGGGCGTTGACCGAGGAGATAAGCACTGAGATACAGATAGTCACAGAGAACTGGGCATACATCTGCCCTGTGATCCCCGGCATCACGGCCGTGGGGGCAAACACCGCCAGCAGCACCAAAGTGGTGGCGATAACGGGGCCCGTCACCTCCTTCATCGCCTTAGAGGTCGCCTCGGTGGGCGACAGCCCCTCATCTTCCATCAGGCGGGTGACGTTCTCCACCACCACAATGGCATCATCCACCACGATACCAATAGCCAAAATAAGCGCGAACAGGGAAACGGTATTGATGCTCATGCCGAAGGCCAGCAGGAAGGCGAAGGTACCTATCAAGGAGACGGGAATGGCGATCCCCGGCACTAGGGTCGAGCGCGCATCCTGCAGGAAGATGTAGACCACAAACACCACCAGGGCGACCGAGATAAACAGGGTCTGCACCACCTCGGTTATCGAGGTCTCGACAAATTCTGTGGTGTCATAGAGCACCTTGTACTCGAGGTCGTCCGGGAAGCGGCTGGCGAGGGTATCCATCTCGGCCTTGATCGCCTTGGCGACCTCCAGGGCGTTGGCGTCCGGCGCCTGATAGATGGCGATGATGGCTGAGGGTTTGTTGTTCAGCTTACCCTGGGCATCATAGGTCTGAGAGCCCAGCTCGACCCGGGCGACATCTGAAACGATCACCTTAGAGCCATCGGGATTGGCACGGATCATCACCCGGCCAAATTCCTCGGGGTCTTTCAGACGTCCCTTGGTCTGCAGGGTATATTGAAACTGCTGCTGGGGATCCACCGGCGCGGCGCCGATACGACCGGCGGCCACCTGAATATTTTGCTCTCTCAGGGCGGCGATCACATCGCTGGCGGTCACGCCAAAGCTGGCCATCTGATTGGGATCCAGCCAGATACGAATGGCGTAATCCAGGGCGCCGATCACCTGCACCTTAGAGACACCATTCTGCCGCGCCAGGGCGTCTTTGACGTTCAGGCCGGCATAGTTGGTAATAAACAGGGAATCGAAGGTCTCGTTGGGAGAAACCAGGTTTACCACCATGAGGATGTTAGGGCTTTGCTTCTCAACCTTAACCCCCTGGCGTTTCACCTCCTCGGGCAGTCTGGGCATCGCCTGCTGCACCCGGTTTTGTACCTTCACCTGGGCCATGTCGGCGTCTGTGCCCACATCGAAGGTGACGTTGAGGGAGTAGCTGCCGTCGTTGGCGCTCTTGGACTGCATGTAGAGCATCCCCTCGACACCGTTAACCTCCGCCTCGATGGGCTGGGCTATGGTGTCTTTGACTATGTCGGCGCTGGCCCCGGAATAGCTGGTGCTGACGCTCACCTGTGGCGGCGCAATTTCGGGAAACTCGGCCACCGACAAGATGGGGATGGAGATCAAGCCCACTAGGGTCAGCACGGTTGAGATCACGAAGGCAAATTTCGGCCTATGAATAAAAAACTCACTGATCATAATGACCCCCGATTAGGCATCGTTAGCTTCTTGGAAAGGCACCGCCTGTTGCTCGACGGCCTTCACCTCGATACCCGGACGGATCTTCTGCAGACCATCCACCACGATACGTTCGCCCTCGTTGAGGCCACTGAGCACACGCCAGTCGACGCCGAATCTGTCACCCAGTTCGACCACCCGCTTCTGCACCTTGTTGTCACCATCCAGCACCATGACGAAACGTCCCTGCTGATCTTCCTGCACCGCCGCCTGTGGAATTAAAATGGCCTGCTCACTAATGGGGGACTCGATAACCAGAGTCACAAACAGCCCGGGCAGCATCAGCTTACTCTCATTATTGAAGGTGGCCCTGAGCTCCAGGGTGCCGGTGGCGGCATCGACCCTATTGCTGATAAAGTCGATATACCCAGTCTCGTCGAACATGGTGCCGTTGGGCAGGCGCAGGCGGATCACGATATCCGAGATCTTCACCTCATGTTTGGCGGCCTTGGAAAAGTTCTGTTTGGCGGAGATGATGGTCTTCTCGGCGACCTGGAAGTTGACCCACATGGGCTGCAACTGCACCAGGCTGGCCAGCTCAGACTGAGGCGTGATGATATCCCCCTGACTCACCTTGGCGCCGCTGATGCGGCCCGAGATGGGGGCGTAAACCTTGGTATAGCTGAGCTGCAACTCGGCGGCCTTCACCGCCGCTTCGGCCTGCACCACACCCGCTGCCGTGGTCAGCTTACGACTGGTAAGCTCGTCCATATCCTGGGCGCTGATCATGCCATCGGGCAGCAGGCGACGGCCACGCTCCCAGTTCATCACAGCGACATCGCGAGAGGCGATGGCCTGCTTGAGCACAGCCTGTTGCTGCGCCAGCTCGGCCTCGAAGGTGGAGGGGTCGATTTCAAACAGCAGCTCGCCGGCATCTATGTCTTCCCCCTCAACAAAGGTGCGCTTAAGGAGTTGTCCCTGGATCTGCGACTTGATCACCACATCTTCCGATGCCCGGGTGCGACCGACGATCTCCGTCTTGGCGCGGATCTCCTTAACCTGGGCGGTGTTAACTATCACGCTGGGCATAACGGCGGGCCCGGGGGCCGGCGCCTTGCCGCAAGCCGCGAGCAGCAGCGCCGCGCTAAACAGGGTGAGTCGAGAGAGAGGTGAAGCGTTTCTACCAAGCATTAGGGCCTCCAGAGCGCCAAGCGACAATTCATGGATAACTTTCATCAGACGGCAGACAGATGTGAATGACGGGCAGCATCATTTACAACTGCTTATCATATTAGTAACAAGCTAATACTTTCACCAGGAATAGCAAGGGCAATTAACTGACTCATTTGGCATTTTTTAAATTTTTCATCTTGGATTAGCGGTGCGGGTCAGTGGATTTTTCTGAGCGCAAGTTTTCACAAAATAGGCCGATTCGGGAAAAAAACGTCCATTAGCTGATGCTTTATTAAGCAGATGGCAAAATGGACTTAAAAATGAGACACAGCACAAGGTTATGGCCGTTCCTATCGTGCTACAACAGGTTAAGGGTCTTCTCCCATGGCCGGGTAAATCGGCAAATACTGGACGAATAGTTGTTGACCCTAAAGAAATGCAGTGCCTATGATGGCCCTTGTATCCATAATCAGGAAGGTAATTTATGACAGCCATTTCTCATGTCTATAACTATACAGTCAGATGCCCGCATATTAAGGATCCCGCTCACCCAACCACCTGGCAAAACCATATTGAATTCAATCAGTCATGCGAAATCGGCCTGAGTCGCATCACCAAGTGGCACGACAGATCCGGTCACCGCATCTTCGAACATGACGGCTTTACCATCAGGGAAGCCGATGGCGAGAGCGCCTACTTCTCGATGCAAAGCGACCGCCTGAAAAATGATGGCCATGTATTAGTGACCTTTAAGATCTTCATGGACGATGCCACCAAAGACAGCTCGGTACAGGAGATCATGGCGCATCTGATCAAAGACTATCACCAGAGATTATCTAAGCTCGACTCTGCCGCGTAGCCATCCCCCGGAGCCAGATCACACACTAGATCTGGCTCACATTTTTCTGCTCACAAAACAATCTAGATCACATTTACGCCGCACCAAAATGTGACAAACACAGAATAAAACCTCAAAAAACAGAAACAACATCACTTACAAAACAATCTGTTATACACAAAACCGCTATTTTTACCCGCTTAATCACGCCAATTTAGGCTAATTGCCAAAATATCACCTCAAGCTTACACTTTTCTCGATTCGAGACAGTTTTGCGGGCAGAACAATGCCGACCAATCATCAAGTTAAGCTGAATATAGGAGCAATAGCCTCATGGGTGCAGTGGCCAATATCGTCATCGTTGGCGGTGGTGCGGGTGGAATGGAGATAGCGACCAAACTAGGTCGTAAACTGGGACGTAAGGGCAAGGCCAAGATCACCCTTATCGACTGCGCCGACAGCCATATCTGGAAACCCCTGCTGCACGAGGTCGCCACAGGGGCGCTGGATATCGGCATAGACGCCATCAGCTACCGCGGCCATGCCGCCGCCCACGGCTACCATTTTCAGCAGGGGGCGATGACAGATATCGACCGCGAGCATAAGCAAGTGATCCTGGCCCCCATCTTAGACGAAAAGGGCAATGAACTCCTGCCTGCCCGGCGCATAGATTACGACTATCTGGTGCTGGCCATCGGCAGTATCGCCAACGATTTTAAGATCCCTGGGGTCAGGGAGCACTGCGTCTTCCTCGACAACACCCAACAGGCGATGCAGATCCGCACCATGCTGCTCAACAAATTTATGCGTTATGCCAGCCACCATCAGCTGGACGACAAGATCAAAATCGCCGTGGTCGGCGCCGGGGCGACCGGCGTCGAGATGTCTGCCGAGATGCACCATGCGGTGGAGCAGCTCAGCGGCTTCGGCTACAAGATAGATACCAGCCTGTTAGAGGTCACGCTGATCGAGGCCGACTCGCGCATCCTGCCCAAGGTGGAGAAGCAGGAGATCTCCCAGGCGGTAACGGACCAGCTCAATCAGATTGGCGTTCGAGTCATGACCAATACTCGCATCGACCGGGTGGATGAGAATGCCCTGCATACCTGCGACGGCCAGACCATCGCCAGCGACATGACCATCTGGTCCACCGGGGTGAAGGCGCCCGACTTCATGCGTGAGATAGGCGGCCTGGAGAGCAATCAGATCAATCAGGTGATGGTTAAGCCCAACATGCAGACCACCCGGGATCCCCACATCTTCGCCATCGGCGACTGCGCCGCCTGCCCACAGCCAGACGGCTCCTGGGTGCCGCCGAGGGGCCAGTCGGCACGGCAGATGGCGCTGATGACGGCCGACAACATCAGCCTGATGCTAGCCGGGCAGCCCCCCAGTAAGGAGTACCTCTATAAAGATCTCGGCTCCCTGGTAAACCTGTCCAAGTTCCATACCGTGGGCAACCTGATGTCCTTCATCGGCGGTGGCGTATTGGTGGAGGGCAAGATAGCCAGGTTCGTTTATACCTCGCTCTATCGGCGCCATCTAATTGAACTACATGGGATATTTAAAGGTACCCTGCTGATGTTTGCCAAAGGGATCAGCCGCATCATCCACCCTCACCTCAAGCTGCACTAAGACGTTAACCAAGTAACAGTCGAGGCGCTAATCGAGTAACAGTCGAGGCGCTAATCGAGTGCCTAGCCCTAGCCATTATGAGCCTCCCTTTTGCGGAGGCTTTCGCTCGATGGGCTAACGGGTTAAAATGTGACAACTTTTGTCCACAAGAGATCATTATGAAAAAAATTATTAGCGCGGTTATGATCCTTGGCGCCCTCAGCGCCTGCGCCGACCTTAAGCATGCAGGTCGCTCCATCGGTAACACCACCAAAGAGGTAACCACAGATATCGGCCACGCCACCCGTGACACCACCAAGGCGATTGGTCATGCGTCCCGCGATGCGGTCAAATCGGTTAAAGAAGACCTGAGCAAAGAAAATTAAATCGGACCGGCCTAGTGGCCTTGTTCTGAAGATGAAGAAAAAGATAAAGAGGGCAAATAGGCCCTCTTTTTTATTGGTTATTTCTGGCGCAGCTTTAAACTCTATTTAGCAGCTCTTAAGCAGCGACTAAGCAGCTATTACGCATCGACTAAGCAGCTATTAGGCAGCATTAGCCCGCATACCATGGGGCTTGGGCAGGCCGTTCTCATCCACGTTTACGAAGATCATCTTATCTATGGTCACCACAGGCAGGCGGGTCGCCTTGTTACGCACCTCGCAGCAGACGGTGATGGAACTGACCCCGGCACTGATGAGCGCTAAGCCGAACTCGATCACATCGCCCTGGCGCGCCGGGGTCATGAAGTTGATCTCTGAGATGATCTTGGTGACTATGCTCTGGCTATTCATCTGACAGGCCGCGAAGATGGCCGCCTCCTCATCTATCCAACTTAATAACTGTCCGCCGAACAATGCATTAGCCGGATTTAAATGTTCGGGTTTAATAAAGCGTCGACTGTAATATTTCATTTGGGCTCTCCCTGATAGACTCAGATGAAAGCGTTACAAGAAATAGACCAAGAATAAAATACACATAAAAACAATAACTTAAAATTACACCTTCGACACTTATCTCACCGTTTTAGTGCCCTTTGCACCAAGTTAACTCAGGCATAAAAAGGGTTTCGACATCTTAGCTTCACATAACTGCAATCTTAATTCATCAATTCTGTCATCTGGATACCTGACAATCAGGCCGCTTTATCTCAAATAGCGAACAATTTACTTCAACCCAATACGGATGATGAAAGTGATGATGATAAAAAGATTAGCTGCGTTGATCTCTTGCAGCCTAGTAACCATGGCCGCCAACAGCGCCGTGTTACCCAGTGTTCAGACAGACAGCCATTGGTATAAGGAAAGTGCCCAACGGGTGTCAGACAAGGCCACACTAGAAACCAAAGCAAAGGCCAAAAACGTCATTCTATTTGTGGGCGATGGTATGGGGATCTCTACCCTGACCGCCGCGCGTATCTACCAAGGCCAACAGATGGCCGGTAACCAAGGTGGTGAAGAGAACTTCCTAAGCTTCGAGAAGTTCGACCATACCGCCCTAATCAAGACCTACAACACCAACCAACAGACTCCTGACAGCGCCGGTACCATGACAGCCATCGCCACGGGTGTTAAGTCTAAGGCGGGTGTTATTTCTGTTTCTGACCAGTCACTGCGTGGTAACTGTTTGTCATCTAAAGGCAACGAACTGGTCACCCTGGTTGACCTGGCCAACGCTAAGGGCCTGTCTACCGGCGTAGTGTCTACTGCCCGTATCACCCACGCCACGCCAGCGGCTACCTATGCCAACAGCCCTGAGCGCGACTGGGAATCAGACGCCAACCTGCCTGCCGAGGCAGTGGCTAACGAGTGTAAGGATATCGCCTACCAGATGGTCATGCGCGATAAAGACAATGCCCTGACAGTCGCCCTGGGTGGCGGTCGCCGCGCCTTCATCCCTAACACAGTTACCGACGGTGAAAACAAGAAGGGTCAGCGTAAGGATGGCATGGATCTGACCAAGGCTTGGGTTGAAAACTTCGACAACGCCGCCTATGTGTGGAACAGCGAAGAGTTCGACGCCATCGATGTTGCCACCACAGACCACCTGCTGGGCCTGTTCAACTCGTCTCACATGGAATATGAAGCCGATCGCGCCGACGACGTTGGTGGCGAGCCTTCACTGACCGAGATGACTGAGAAATCTATCGAGATGCTGAAGAAGAACGACAACGGCTACCTGCTGATCGTCGAGTCGGGTCGTATCGACCACGGTCACCACGCGGGCAACGCCAAGCGTGCCCTGGCCGATGCCGTCGAACTCTCTAACGCCGTTAAGGCCGCGGTAGAAAACACTAACCCAGATGAGACACTGATCTTGGTTACCGCCGACCACAGCCACGTGTTCACCATCGCAGGCTATCCAAAGCGTGGTAACCCTATCCTTGGTCTGGTACATGGCGTGGACGGCACTGTTTCAACCGCTCTGGATGGCAAGCCATACACCACCCTAGGTTACACCAATGGTCCTGGCGCCGTTGTGGGTAATCGTGACGACCTATCTTCAGTCGATACGCAAGACAAAGACTTTATGCAGCAATCGCTCATCCCTATGGGTAGTGAGACGCATGCCGGTGAAGATATCAGCCTGCACGCCACAGGCCCAGGCTCAAACCTGGTACAGGGCGTGATGGAACAGAACGTCATTTTCCACATCATCAACCAAGCCCAAGCGCTTGGCGGTACTAAGTATTAATTGGGAGCAACAAAATGAATAAGAAACTACTAGTACTGTCTCTAGCAGCCATTCTCGGCCTAGCGGCTTGTGGTAGCGACGGTGATAACGGTAAAGATGGCACCGCGGGTACACCAGGTACCGACGGTAGCAACGGCACTAACGGCAAAGACTGGACCGGCGTTAACCAATGGTATGTCGATGGCCAAAACCGCGTCACTAAGGCGTCGGGCATGACCAACAACAATGAGGCAGGCGCCGCCAAGAACATCATTCTGTTTGTGGGCGACGGCATGGGCGTGTCAACCGTGACGGCGGCGCGCATCCTCGACGGTCAGCTAAAAGGTCAGACAGGTGAAGAGAACTCACTCTCTTTCGAGACCCTGCCTCACCTAGGCCTGGCTAAGACCTATAACGTCGATGGCCAAACGCCAGACTCTGCCGGCACCATGACCGCCATGGTCACAGGTGTGAAGACAGACGTAGGCGTGATCTCTCAGGGTGAAGGCGTCGAGCGCGGTGTCTGTTCATCAACTACAGGCCAAGACCTGGTCACCTCACTGGAACTTGCCGCCATGGCGGGCATGTCTACCGGTGTGGTCTCTACCGCCCGTATCACTCACGCAACTCCTGCGGCGACCTATGCCCATGTGCCAGAGCGTGATTGGGAAGCAGACAGCAACCTGCCGGCAGAAGCCGTTACCAATGGCTGTAAAGATATTGCCGCCCAGATGCTGGACTTCAACGACGGCAAGGGGATCAACGTGGTCATGGGTGGCGGTCGTCGCGCCTTCATCCCTAACACCACTGTCGATCCTGAAGGCAAGGCAGGTAAGCGTAAAGATGGTCGCGACCTGACCGCCGAGTGGATGGCGCAGTACCCTAACGCCGCCTATGTGACCGACCGTGACAGCTTCCTGGCCATGGACACAAGCACCACAGAGCACGCTCTGGGTCTGTTCAACTCGTCTCACATGGAATATGACTATGACAGAGTCGAAGATGGCGTAAACGGCGAGCCTTCCCTGGCAGAGATGACGGCTAAGAGTATCGACATTCTGAGCAAGAACGACAAAGGCTTCGTGCTGATCGTCGAAGCCGGTCGTATCGACCACGCTCACCATGCCGGTAACGCGGCCCGTGCCCTGCACGACACCATCGCTCTGTCTGAGGCAGTACGTGTTGCCATGGAAAAGACCTCGGCTAACGACACCCTGTTGATGGTGACCGCCGACCACAGCCACGTGTTCACCATCGCAGGCTATCCAACCCGTGGTAACCCTATCCTGGGTCTGGTTAAGAGCAACGACTCAAACGGTCAGCCGTCTGTGACTAACTCTACCGATGCTAACGGCATGCCATACACCACTGTCGGCTATGCCAACGGTCTGGGCTTCGGCTCGCTGGAAACCGGTGGCGACGAGCGTTACAACTACGCCGCCGAGCCTGGTCGTGTGGATCTGAACTACATCGACACCCAGAGTGCCGGTTTCCACCAGGAAGCCTTGGTACCGCTGGAAAGCGAAACCCATGCCGGTGAAGATGTAGCCATCTTCGCCCGTGGTCCAGGTGCAAGCCTGGTTGAGGGAACCGTAGAGCAGAATCACATCTTCCATGTGATGAACTATGCCGGTGACCTGGTCAAGAAGGCAGAAGCCGCCGCAGCACAATAAGGCGCAGCGACCCGCAGCCTGACGCCCCTAGCAGCCCCTTAGTTTCGGGCAGGGTGTCAGGCTGCTTATTTGGTTAAAAGAGAAATATCAGTAGGTCTATTATGTCTCGCTCAACATTCAAGTCAGTCTCACTCTTCTTAGGCGTCACCGGCAGCCTGCTAATGGGCAACCTGCTCCTTGGAAAACTAGCCATGGCTCACGCTCAGTCAGACAGTCAAGGACATCAGCATGCCGCCAGCACTCTGATCTGCGACAGCGCCACTCAGCCGACGCGCTTTCAAGCCAGTTACCAGATAACCGCTGGAAATAATGATAAGGCGCAAGCCCACCAGCTAATCCTGACCCGCTTCGACGACACCATCATCTATCAGCGCGGCCCGGTAAGCTATGAGGCCTGGCAGAAGAATGGCGAGTATGTACGCTACTTCCCCGAGCAGAAACGCTCTATCAGCTATCGCCGTAGCGATCTGCTGGCCCTTAATATTCATACAGATATCGACAAGCAGTTTCATCTGATCTCTCCAGCTGCCTTAAGCCAATTCGACAAGGGCGAGCAACATCAGGAGGCCTGTTTTACTCAGCAAAGCTACACTCACAACAGCGGCTCCCATAAGGGCAAAGCACAAAATCAAGACAAGCAGCAATCGCTGGAACTTGACTGGATAAACGAACTCCAGCTACCCGCCAGCCTGACCATTACCCAGGGCGAGCAGCAGCTTCACTATCAACTCACCAAGCTGACCCCTATCAACCAGCAAGGTTTCGACCTGCTGACTTCGGGTTACCAAGACCTCGACTTTGCCGATGTGGGCGACAGCGAGTCTGACCCTTTCATCGCCAAGATGATCACCCAGGGCTTCATTCAGCACGGCAGTTCAGGCTTCTACTCGGCCGATGGCAAGCTACTTGAAGGCGGCCACGACCATCATCACTAGGCCGTTTACCTGATAACAAAAAAGCCATCCTGAGGATGGCTTTTTGCTTTCACTATGGCTATCTCGCTAGACTAATCGCTCAGAGCAGCGCCTTGAGCTTATCGATAAAGAGATCGATATCTTCGCGGCTGATATCGGCGTGAGTGACCAGCCTCAGCGTCTTACCCGGGCTGATGAGAATACCTGAGGCCTTTAGCTCCCTGGCAAGCTTGTCTATCGCCACACCGTCGGCCACACGGGCAAACAACATGTTGGTCTGCACCTCGCCAAGATCTACCTCAAACTCATCCAGGCTGCTCAACTGTTCGGCCAGATAGCGGGCGTTTTCATGATCCACGGCCAGGCGGGAGACCTGCTCGTTCAGGGCGATTTCACCAGCCACCGCCAAAATCCCCGCCTGACGCATGCCGCCACCTAGCATCTTACGCCAGCGGCGGGCCTTGTTGATCAGCCGCTCATCACCGAGTAGCAGCGAGCCCACGGGGGCACACAGCCCCTTAGAGAGACAGATAGAGACAGAGTCGAAATACTGGGTGATATCGGCGATGTCCAGGTTCTGGGCCACCGCCGCATTGGCGATGCGGGCGCCATCTAAGTGGATCTTGAGCCGCTTGTTGAAGGCCAGCGCCTGCGCCTCGGCCAGATAGGACTGTGGCAACACCTTGCCGCCTATGGTGTTTTCCAGACTCAATAGACGAGTGCGGGCAAAATGGAAATCGTCCGGTTTGATGGCCGCCTCGATATCAGACAGCAAGATGCTGCCATCAGCCTGGTTGGTGAGCGGCTGAGGTTGAATGCTGCCCAGCACAGCCGCTCCGCCCCCTTCAAACCTATAGTTATGGGCCTGCTGACCACAGAGATACTCGTCGCCACGATCACAGTGAGACATCAGCGCCAGCAGGTTGGCCTGGGTGCCCGAGGAGGTAAACAGGGCACTGTCGAATCCAAAACGCTCTGCCGCCATCGCCTCCAGTCGGTTAACACTGGGATCGTCTCCATACACATCGTCGCCAACCTGGGCATCTGCCATGGCGCGGCGCATCGCCGCCGTGGGCTGAGTTACTGTGTCACTGCGAAAATCAATCATCTTCCCCATCCTACTCATCTTAAAATGATACACCGAGCGCAAATAGTACTCCTCGCCGCCCGCCCTCGCTAGAGCCTGCCCTAACGCCAGCCGAGAAAATTATCATCAGGCGTCACTCACTCTTAGCTTTAACCTGAATAAACTAATAGGATGAAGCCCCCAACGGGCTATTATTAGGGCAACAAACTGCTAACAAGCCAAAATTTATCAAAATATAGAATTAAAAAATCTAATCCGAATTTTTCAAAAAATCTCGCTGTCATTTCCCGTGAGAGACTGGCAATATGCGCTCTCTTTTTTCCCGACTGAATCGACAATGCAAGAAGCTGAATTTATCACCCTACTCTGGCTCATCGGCATACTGGCCGAAGCCATGACTGGTGCGCTGTGCGCCGGCAGAAAACAGATGGATCTGTTTGGCGTGGTCATCATAGGCTGTGCCACCGCCATAGGCGGCGGTACCCTACGCGACATCCTCCTGGGCAATTATCCCCTCATCTGGGTAGAGAATATCCACTACCTGCTGGCCATCGCCTTCGCCTCGCTGCTGACGGTTATCATCTCGCCCGTGATGCGCTATCTCTCCAAGCTGTTTCTGGCCATAGACGCTTTGGGCCTGGCGGTATTTTCCATTGTCGGCGCCCAGAAGACCCTGCTGCTGGGCTTTAGCCCGACATTGGCTATCGTCATGGGGGTGGTGACAGGCGTCTTCGGCGGTGTGATCCGCGACATCCTCTGTAATCAGGTGCCGTTGATCTTCAAGAAGGAACTCTACGCCCTGGTCTCGCTGACCACCGCCAGCCTCTACATGCTGCTGCGCAGTTTTGAGGTGACCGAGTGGGTCAACCTGGCCATCAGCCTGAGTGTTGGCTTTAGCTTCCGCATGCTGGCCATTCGCTATCACTGGGGCATGCCCAAGTTCGACTATCAACATGGCGATCACGGCAACCAGGACAGTCAGGCCCACTAAGAAAGTTGGCGCTCAGCCCTGTATTCAAGGTGACCGAGTGGGTCAACCTGGCCATTAGCCTGAGTGTCGGCTTTAGCTTCCGCATGCTGGCCATTCGCTATCACTGGGGCATGCCCAAGTTCGACTATCAGCATGGCGATCACGGCAACCAGGACAGTCTGGCCCACTAAGAAAGTCGGCGCTGTCCCCTGAATCCAGGCACAAAAAAGGTCGGCAATTGCCGACCTTTTTACTGTCAATCGAGCCAAGGCTTAAGCCGCTGGCGTCTCTTTGACATAGATATCCATCTGTGGATATGGGATACCGATATTGTTCTCGTCCAGCGCCAGCTTGATCTGCTCCAGGATCTCGAAACGGGCCGGCCAGTAGTCGCTACCCTTAACCCAAGGACGTACCACGAAGTTAACCGAAGAATCCGCCAGCTCGGTCAGTGCCACTGTGTAGGCAGGATCTTTCAGAATGTAGGCGTTGTTGTCCAATACCTGCTTAAGCACGGCCTTGGTCTGCTTAAGGTCGGCATCGTAAGACACACCGATAACCAAGTCGATACGACGGGTTTCCATGGCTGAGTAGTTGGTGATGGTGCCATTCATGATTGATGAGTTAGGCGCCACAATCACCTTGTTATCTGGGGTGCGCAGCTTAGTCGAGAAGATGGTGATCTCATCGACCGTACCCGCGATACCTGCCGCCTCGATGTAGTCACCAACGCGACAAGGACGGAAGAGCACCATAAGCACGCCAGAGGCGAAATTAGACAGCGAGCCCTGCAGCGCCAGACCAACGGCCAAACCGGCGGCACCGATAACGGCAACCAGAGAAGCCGTCTGAACACCGATCTGCCCAAGCGTGGCGATCACAGTGAAGACAAACACCAAAGCCCAGGCCATGTTAGCCACGAAAGAGACCACAGTCTTGTCGATCTTACGCTTATTCATCAACTTAGTGGTAAGCTTCTTAGCCACATTGGCCAGGTACTTACCAATAATAAAGATGATTATGGCGAAGACCACCTGCAGACCATAGGTCAGGATCAGCTCAGGCGCTTGCTCGATATATTTATCCAAATTTTCCATGTAACGCTCCCTAATAAAATGGACCAGTATTACCTGGCCTCAACTATAAACTCGACTCTGCGGTTCAAGGCCCGCTCGCCAGAACCAAGGTTATCGGTCACGGGCTGGCTGGCACCTTTGGCGACTATCGACAATCGCTCCGCCTTAACACCATAATCTTGAACAAAAATCTGTTTTACCCGCTCGGCGCGCTGGCGTGACAAACTAAGATTCACCGCCTCGCTGCCTATATTGTCCGTGTGCCCGACCAAGGTGAGCCTTGCATCACTCGCGCTAAGAAAGTCGCGCACCTTGGCCAGCTGCGGCCACTGGTCGATACTCACCTCGGCACTGGCGAAGGCAAAGTGGATGCGCACGACATTGGACTCGCCTACCGACATCTTAACCTGCTCGCCTTGCTCGTCTTGCTTATTCTGTCTGGCTTGCCCATTTTGGGCTGTCTGAGCGCCAGGCTCACAAAAGCTCAGCAGCTGTCCCTCGGGCGCTAAGCAGGCAATCTCATCTCGCCTTATCTCGCAGCCCTTGGCATCGACTACGGCATTGAGGCGAGAGTGCGGGCAGGCATCTTTACTGTCTGGCACGCCATCTAAATCGCTATCGTTCCAGCCAAGAGCCAGCGAGGCGCCACTGATGCATAAGCCGCAAACAACACAGAGTAAGCCTAGGCTCAGCTTAGCGGTAAACGAACTGCTTCTAACCGGCATTTTGCGGGCAAAGGCCCTTGGACCACTCATATCTGTCATATAAAGCACTCATGCAGCTATCTCAAGCAGAACTATCTCAAACAGAGCTATCTCTAGCAGAGCTATCTCAAAACGCATGAAAAACAATCAAATATAAAGATGCAGACAGGGATACATTTTATATCCTTCTGCCTGCATCTCCAATATAAGAATATCTATCTAGTGAAATTAATTCTCATTTTGGCCATCACCTAGCCGCCGCGTGCACTCCCCTCGTTAAGCCTTCGCACGCTGCCCATAAAACTTAGATCTTGCCCAGTCAAAAAGCCAGTTAAAGATAATGGCATAGAAGAAAAACACCACTAAGAAAACCGCCTCCAGCATCAAAGATTGCCATATGGTGATCCCCAGAAACCAGGCCACCACAGGCACAGTCACGAAGACTAATCCACCTTCGAAACCAAGGGCATGCATCACCCGCAGTTTAAGCGAGCGCTTGGTGCGATCTTCACCGAAATAGTTGTCGAACCCCAGGTTGTAGAAGTAGTTCCAGGTGACAGTATAGAGGCTAAGACCAATACCGACGGCGGCCATCTCACCCACACCGTGGCCGGTGAACCAGATGGCGATGGGCACTACTAAGGCCAGGGCAAAGATCTCAAAAAGCACCGAATGTAGGATTCTCTCTGTAGTAGACATAGTCGTCGCTCCGCAAAATTAACTTGCGACCATTTTTATCCATATTTATGATACATAAAAGTTAGATACCATCTCATTTTACGATATGCCGACACTCGAGCAGCTACAACTCTTTCTGGCCACGGTGGAAACCGGTTCCTTCTCGGCAGCCGCCCGGCGCCTCAACAAGGTGCAATCTGCGGTGAGCCAGCAGATCATCAACATGGAGATAGACTGCGACAAGCAGCTGTTCGACCGCAGTGGCCGCTATCCTGTGCTCACCCCGGCCGGTCAGACCCTGCTGCCCCAGGCCAAGGCGGTGATCGCTCAGCACCTAAGGCTTCAATCCCTCATAAGCTCGCTGGACGCCGGTCTGCCGCAACAATTTCGTCTGGCGATCGATGAAGGGGTGCCCTTCTCAGAGCTCAGTCAGCACCTCAACCTGTTTGCCGACAAATACCCCCTGATGCAGCTCGAGCTGCGCATGCTGCCCAGCAAGGAGATCATCGAGCAGGTGAGGCAGCAGAACGTCGACATGGGGGTGATCTTCAGCGAGGAGATCTATCCCCAGCAGATAGACTTCGAATCTTTGGGGTCGGTGAAGTTTGAGCCTGTGGTCAGCCCTAATCACCCACTGGCCAAGGCGGAGACCAACAACCTCGACCAGTTGAAGCTTCATCGTCAGCTCACCATAGGCAGCAAGCAGACGCAGCAATCGAGCTTTCAGGCGGAGCACTCGCCCCAACTCTGGCTGGCCGACAGCTACTACGCCCTGCTGGATCTGGCCAAGTCAGGCTTCGGCTGGACACTACTGCCTGAACATTTAGTGCAGGACGCCTTGGCCCAGGGGCAGCTGTGCCCGATTCCGCTGAATATGGAACAGATGGGCTGGATTGCCAACGTGGATCTGATCCAGCACAGCAGTGTCAACCAGGAGGTGAGTCAGGTGTTCCGTCAAATCTTAAGCGCCGCCATCGCCTAATCGGACTAAGACGACCTATTCGCGATGCAGCTGAGGTAGGAGAGCGAGATTGAAGAATGTAGATAAGAGAGCTGAGATAAGAGAGCAGAGTTAAAAGATAGTCGTGGCGAGCCGGATGACTCGCCAGCGATGGACTAGCTATTTGCAGCTGTGCTTGAGTCGCAATCTAATTAGCGAGCGAGGCCTGCTGATACCAGTGGCTCCAGGCAGGTCTAGCATGAATTGCCAGCTGAGACTGCATCCCCTCTAACAGGCGGATCAGCAGCGCCCTGTCTTCACTCTTGCTGGAATAGAACAGGGGATCGTAGAAGCAGCGACGTTGCAGAGGCTCGAGCTGGGTATCGAAGCCGCGGTCCACACCAGAGACACAGAGATCCCGCGCCTTAAGCTGCAGTGCCAGCGCCGCCTCATCTTCCAACAGATGCGCCACCGGCCCCATGAGAAGAATAAGTGCCAGACGCCCCGGCGGATTCTTCTGCCAGTGCTCCAGGTCACCTGATTTGGCGCCGCCCAGCAGCTGCTGCCAATGACTCAGGGTCTCCTGGCTAAGCTCCTTAGCCTCGACGCCTTCGCCCTTCTCATAGTGGTGAAACCACTGCTGTAAAAACTGTTCCACGCTGCCCCCTAGATACGATTAAATCATGAGTTTAAAAAATCCTGGTCGAGGCAGCATAACACCAGGCCAGCGGTGGAATAACTAGGACTTTGGTCGAAGGAAAGCGCAAATATGCCCCTGGCGGCGCCACCCGGGTCACACTTCTTAGTGATGGGACAGATGCCAGGCTCGAAACAGTAGAGAGAAATGATAAAGAGAGCGGGATATTAAAAAAGCGGCCTATTGGCCGCTTTCATCTTAACTCTTGGCTCATAGAGAGGCTATTTCGCCTCTTTCTGTGGTGGGTAGTTGAGCATCATGGCCGCTACCGCCTTGTTGACCACCTCGACGCGCTCCTCTGGGGTGCTCTTGTCACGAATGGTATCGGCCACAGAGCCGCGCCAAATAAGCTTGCCCGTCTCTTTGTTGATCATGTCCAGCACCAGGGTGCCAACCTCATACTCACGTACCGTGGTCTGGGTGTGAACGCTACCGCCCCAGCCCCAACCCGGGCCATAGTAGTAAGGGTCATAACCGAAGTTGGTATTAAAGGTATCGACATTGATCTTCTTGTCGACCTTAGTGAAGTAGTTCACCAGTACGTCGGCGTTGTCCGCCTCCACCTTGCTGATCCCCTTCATCTGCAGTTCACGGTCTACCGCCTCGCGAACGCGCTGATCCATCAGCCCATCTAAGTTGTAGGTGGTATCTTCAGTCTTCTTCACCACCCATGCATAGCTCTTCACATCATCGAAGTTGACCTTGGGATCATAATCAGAGCTGGTTTTCAGTGTGCTACAGGCCGACAGGGCAAGTGCAGCGGCTAAGATAATCACCTTTTTCATAGACTCTCCAGCATGTTTCAGGCATGACTTAAACAGGAATTTATCCTAAAGCTTACATAGCAAACCTCTGTTCTACAACTCTTCTTTATTGTAAATGGCATTTCGTTCAGCTTGACTTCAGCAAAAACCTAAATGATAATGATTATCAATTAGTGTTATATGAGATCTGTCCCATGACTTGGTTTATCACAGCATTTGTTATCGCCAGCGCCATCTTCATGTTTGCCCCTAAATCTTTGGCCACGCCCATGGCGGAGAGCCCCAAGGTAAAGACCTCCCAATGGGTACTCTTTACCCTGCCCCTACTGGCCTTGGTCATCATGATGATCGCCATGGCGAAGGGCTATAGCTCGAGTCATGCCAGCATCGCCATCGGCTTCGCCCTCACCGCCTGCAGCGTGGCCATCAGCCGTTTTCACCGATTCATCCTCCCCTGCGCCGCCTACACAGGCCTGTCGCTGCTGATGTTGGCAATGCAGTACCTCTAGCCTCTAGGTTTCGCTTAAAAGAATTTTGCTTAAACGGCTTTTGCTTAAAGGGTTTTCGCTTAAAGAGTTTTGCTCACTGATTGCGCCTGCTCTCCTGGCGCCTTGGGATGTTAGGGTCTGTTGACCTTTCCTGTTTGTTTTTTGCAGCATTTTGTAGGGCATTTATACCAGGCAGAGGCCTGTGTAGTGTAGTGGTTCTTATATACCAAAGTTACATAAACGGACGATAACGCCGTTGAAATGGCCTACAAAAGCTGCCCGAAGGGCTCATCTAAACGCGCCTTGCCCTGTGTTACGTGCTACTTGCATAGAATACTATGCCGCACAGCACGCGCCTTGAGCAAAACGCGTTTAGATTGAACAAAAATTAAACCTGAAAGATAAACAGACCCTAGTACCGATACCTCCCTGCATTTGGTATCTATGCTTATCCATGACCACCCTAGGGTGGTCTTTTTTTCGTATCTAAGAATTACTCCTCCCACAAGGGAGTTTCAATTTGATAGACTCAGGGTATCTTAGTTAAGCATGTGACAGATGATGAGAATCGATCCCAATATTGCCCTGGTGTACAGCACTGATGGCGGCAAAATCGACCAGCCCAAGGAAACCAAGGCCATCCCAGAAGGCGACGGCATAGTGCGCATTCATAAAGACAGCAAGGGCCGCAAAGGCAAAGGTGTATCTGTGATCAAGGGCCTTGGCCTGGACGAGAAAGAGCTCAAGGCACTGGCGCAGAAGTTGAAGAAACAGTGCGGCTGCGGCGGCACGGTGAAAGAGTTCAACATAGAGATCCAAACAGACAACAGAGAGCAGCTAAAGACACTGCTAGAAAAACTGAATTATCAGGTGAAACTGGCGGGTGGTTAACCCATTGGAGCGCTAGATGGATAGTTTGCAAAATCATTTACTCATAGCCATGCCATCGCTTAAGGACACCTTCTTCGAGCGCAGCGTGATCTACCTGTGTGAGCACAACGAGCAAGGCGCCATGGGGCTGATGATCAATCGCCCCATAGGGGTCGATGTTAATGAGCTGCTCAGACAGATGGAGCTGGATGATTTTCACACCATAGAGAGCATCAACAGCAAAGTCTTGGTGGGCGGCCCCGTGGGGCAGGAGAAGGGCTTCGTGCTGCATACGCCGCAGCCACAGTGGAGCAACAGCCAGCAGATCAGCGAAGATCTCATGCTCACCACCTCAAGAGACGTGCTCACCTCCCTGGGCGGCAAAGAGGCGCCCGAGCAGTTTATCGTCGCCCTCGGCTACGCAGGCTGGGGCCGTCATCAGCTGGAACAGGAACTGGCCGACAACACCTGGCTCTCCATCCCGGCCAATATCGACCTCATGTTCAACACGGACCATGAGAGCCGCTGGCAGAAGGCCACAGAATCACTGGGCTTCGACATCTGGCAGCTCTCCTCCCAGGCCGGTCACGCCTAACAGTAAAGGATAAAATTCACTATGAGTTCAGCAAGCGTCTTGGGCTTCGACTTCGGCACCAAGAGCATAGGCGTCGCCATCGGCCAACAGATCACCGGCAGCGCCACTCCCCTCGCCTCCCTCAAGGCCAACGACGGCATCCCCAGATGGGAAGAGATAGAGGCACTGATTAACGAGTGGAAACCGGACCTCATCGTCGTCGGCCTGCCCCTCAACATGGATGGCACAGAGCAGGAGATGACCCAGCGAGCCCGCAAGTTCGCCAACCGCATCAGCGGCCGCTTCGGCGTCAAGACAGCCACCCAGGATGAACGCCTCACCACAGCCGACGCCAAGGCCAGGCTATTTGAAATGGGCGGCTACAAGGCCCTCTCTAAGGGCCAGGTCGACTCCATGTCGGCGGTACTCATCATCGAGAGTTATTTCGAGAATCTCTACTAAAATTAGATCGTTACATGGCGGCCAAACAAGGCCGCCTTTTTTCTGCGCGGCAACTCGCTCTCTGAGTTTTTCTCTGATTGTAACCCGTACCTTTCTGACAGTTTCGATGTCATTTGATGGCCAACCGTTACTGTTTTGAATTGCTTGGCAGCAGGTGCAGTGTATGGACGCACCAATGTCGCGAACACAGGGATGTGTAAGAGCGACCTTGTGTGCAGATACACCAGTGAGAAGCCGACTCTTTGTTTATGGAGAATAATCCCTTTAGGCTCTGCCGAAACATCTGATGTGAATGGACTCACGAATGCCGCGGTGACATGGACGTCAAAGAGCGGCCCTGTTTCGGAAGCTCACCGGCGTATCTACACCCAGTTATCCATCTCTTCGATTGGACGACATGGGAAGTGCTGGACAGAAATACGCTAGCTCTATTGAGCTAAAACGATTCTATCAGATTAGGGAAAGTGTGTTGAAAACTTAGACATTTGTATGGCTTATTATACGTTAAACGGCTACTTATTTTAATGGAGCACAATTTTTAATGAAGTGCATAGTGATGAGCAAATACTGCTATCATGTTTTCTAGATGGTCATCTATCTGCTGTTTGCCCCATAGTCCCTGACCTTTCACACCAAATATCTCTCTTAATTTCAGAGCATCAAAATGGGACTTCCTATTAAAATCGATACGCTTTTTGTCAACGTCTTGATTGCTATAAGAAGAGTTTTCACCAGGACTAAGTAATACTAAATTACCAAATGAGTTTAAAGTTTCATATGCTAACTCATTCTTATACTCATCATTTTGAGGATGAACATGTTCTACTGAGTTTTTGGATGTAATTCGGTACTTCTTGAACTTATTCAACTCTTCAGAAGACAATGAAGATTCTGAAGCCTTCATCTGCTTCCAAATCAAATACTCAAGCTTCTGAAACCAGTAGTGCTCGAAACTTGTACCTAAAGGCTTTTTAAAATACGTTGATTGAGACTGCCAGCTCTGGCAGTTAGGTACTAAGCCCTCAGCTAGCGCAAAGCTAGCCTCTTTCTGCGTATCAAGTGATAACGACATTTTGTTGTCGATGTTTTCAAGCAGCTCTAACGCCTCAGAGTCTTGCTTGATACTGGAACGGATCAAGCCTGAAATAAACGGTGTTAACCAATACTGGGCGCTACGCTCACCAGTAAAGTTTCGAACACTTTGTAACAGAACTAGTTCGCTTATATTTTTCTGCTCACGGTTTATGTAGCGCCTACCCTTTGATTCACTCGGGTACTGGCGAGTTAAAGCAAGCTGCTCCTCAGTCGCATCATCACGCTCAACCCATTTCACAACCCAACGGTCAAACTGGTAGCGAACCTGCCATAATGTTTTGATAAATTGCTTTACCGATTGCTCCTCACCATTGATAAGTGGTTCAAATATCTCCAACAAGCGATCGCTATGAAGGCGCGGCTCAATATCTTGATGGTCGTTCAGCGCTAGGTAGATACGATAAGCATGAATCAATAACAGCGGGAACTTGATGATTGGGCGACAGTAAACAGTTTCTACATCTAGGTCGTCGGTTTCAAACTTCTCTTGCTTGGTATTATCAGGAATTGAACTTGCTTTAACTTGTGACGCTAACTCAGCGATCGACAAGCCAGACAACGCCTCTGACGTTTCATCTTTTGCGACGAAGCGTTCAGCATCAAAAAAAGCCAAATGCCCGGGTTCAATATAGTACCAATCTGCATTCTTAAATACTTTGCGTACATTACGCTCAAAATAGTTTTCCAAATGCTCACACGCCACCCACATTGCATCATACTGCGCTTTGTCAGTATGAATATGCTTGAACAGCTTCGCCTTTAAAATATCTGCTTGCTCTAACTGAATGCCAGCGGTATTCATGGTGGCGAACAATCGGTTTAAGTCCATTTGTGTTGGGACAATGTTGTTCACCCATTGAACTTGGCGGTAGAGGTAGTCCCCCATCGCTTCGGCACTCACCTCATCATCTGATTTGAGTTTCTCTACCTCTTTGGTCAATACATCTAACGCCACGCCCATCTGTTTCAAATAAGCATTGTCAGCGATCGTTTCCTTAGACGGGACTTGATAGTTCTTTAGCCCCGCTAGGCCACCCAAAAGCTGCTGAACTTGCTCACGAATTGAGAACTGGAGACGGGGTTTATCTTCACCGTTATTCGATGTATAAACAGCAAGACCTGCAAGATCAGACTTAATACCTGCGTATTTAAAGGCAATGGTCATGAGCATTAGCGTTGTCGTACGCTGCTGACCATCGATCAACTCATAGATTCGCTCTCCATCCTGTTCAATGCGAGACGAAAGGATAGTGCCGATAAAATAGTTTGGCTCTTGCAATCGACACGCTTCTTTAATATCTCTAAACAGCAGCAAGACATCATCGTCTGACCAGACATAAGGACGTTGATAGCTGGGAATAGAAAACTGATAGTTATCGGTGTAGATTTTCTCAAGCGTCAGAAGCTCAGTTTGCACTGATAAATGATCACCCATGTTTTGCTCCTAACGCTGAGATGTGTTGGCTAAATGCAGGGCCAAATTGATTGGCATAATCTTGCTTGTCTATATCAAGGCCAAAGTATTGAGATACTTTTTCGACGAAACGTTTTTTAACGCTGTTTTTATCAAAGCCACTCTTGTCTACTGACAGCTTAAAACCATCTAGCTGTGCAAAACACTGCTCTGGGGTATAGCTCATTGCAATCCAATCCAGAACTGGGGTTTCTTTAACAAATGCGGGAACAGATTTCTCTTTTACTGCTTTCTGGTTCTCTACTCGTCGAGAGTAAACCACGCGGAATAGCTTTTTGGCTCCTACCTCTAGGCTTTGCTGCCCATGTTGGCTGATGTAAAGCAGCAGGCAAGCGTCATAAAGCTGTTTAAGATAACCGCAGCCATCGAGTTTACACACAAGCTTTTGATAGAGCTCGTAAAATCCTGCAAGCTCACCTTGCGCTGCGTTATTCAATAAATAGGTTTGGCGCAGTTGCTCAAAATACTGCAAATAGTGGATGATGTTAGCGCCACTATTTAACGGTTGGCGCAACTCATAACCGACTTGAGGCTGTGCTAAGCTCTCACCGCCATTTGGCATGTAAGTACGAGCAATTCGTCCAAAGGCAATGTCGTCGCCTTTGCCTGTTTGCTCTGCCAGTTCGGTGACAATGCAATTACGCACTTGCTGAGTTTGGTTGTGCAGCGGGTAGTCTCGGAAGTTCAGATATTGCCAATAGCGACCACGCAGCAAAATGTCGACCACGGGGTTTAAATCCCCCAGCGCTTCCCAACGGGTGGCAAAAATGTTTACCGCAGACTTGTCTTTCTCATCAACCGCTCGCAGATGGTATGCTTTAATGATATCTGGCCCTGCTAATCGCACCCCGCCCGTGTTTTGGGTTTCGAAAAAGCGGTAAGCATCATCTTCGCTGTCTGTCACTACCAAGGTAATGTTGATTTGCTCAAAGTCGATATCAGCCAATGAGGCTTCATGCTTATACAGCCAACCGAGGTTGTGTTTGATTTGCTGCTGGCTCTCTGGCGATTCGTAAACCAACTTTAGGTCGGTGTGTTTGCTCGCTAGGTAAGAGAGCAAAGCCATTGTGGTCAGGCGCTGCTGACCATCGATGATATTCAGCTTGTCACCTTGTTGATGCAAGATCACACTGCCCAAATAGAATGGGCAATGCTTTGCTTCAGGTTTACCAGCAAGTTCTTGTTGATGAATCTTAAAGTCATGCAACAGGCGGGTGATTTGCTCTTCACTCCAGCGATATGGGCGCTGATATTCAGGGATGGCAAGCATCCCATGAACGTTTTTTTCAACCTTACCGTCGGAAGCTAAAATCGGCATACCAGAAAAAAGCTTATCCAGTGAACAACTGGCAACAACAACCGCCATTTATGCCAGCTCCGTTACTTTGATTTTGCCGATTACGGCACTACTAATAAGTGTTCCTTTGTATTCTTTTAGTTTGGTTATTTGTTCTTCCATTAAAAAATGCCTTAGTCAGAGCTATCCGTAACACCTCGATTATATTCAGTAATTGCCTTCTCAACCACCACGAAATCAATCCTTATTATTAAATCAAAACCATATTGAATCATTAGGAAAAAGTGGTTAAATATTGCTACCAATGGATATGATGAGTAATAACTTTAAATGAAAAAGATGTAAAACTAATCCTGCTTTTGATTAGCTACTCGTATCCAAATTCGCCAAATCGAAGAGATAATTAACCCGGTGTAGATGCATCTGCGGACGTCGATGGCAGGGATGCCATCGTCGAGCCTCCACGGAAGGATTCACGGCGTGTAGCAGATGTATCTGCACAAGAGCGAGCCGCAGGCTATTGATGACATTGACGCTCAGTGTTGCAATCACTGCCATAAATTGAAATGAAGCCGAAAGCTTCAAAAAATTGCAGCCACTCCCTCGAAAAAAGGCAGCGAAACTTCCTATAACAATGACTCTCGAAACGAGAGAAAAGTGAAGACTCAATTTTTAAAAACAAAAATGCCGAGTCCTTCTCAAGACTCGGCATTTTCACTAATGGCCAGCTTGGGGCAACCAAGAATCCCCCCCCCCTTTAACCTAACTCAGTTAAAGATAAGGCCTCACCAAATTCACCATCATCTGGATATGGAGTTCCTGGTCATTGAGACAGGGGATATAACGATAATTGCTGCCACCGGCCTTGGTGAACACATCCCGGTTCTCATGCTCTATCTCCTCGAGTGTCTCGAGGCAGTCGGCGCTGAAGGCCGGGCAGACGATGGCCACATCATCCACGCCCTCTTTCGCTAGCGCCTCCAGGCTGGCATCCGTGTAGGGGCCGAGCCACTTGGCCTTGCCAAAGCGCGACTGGAAGGTGGTGATATAGTCATTCTCATGAAGTCCCAGACGCTCGACCACCAGGCGGGTGGTCTTCTGACACAGGCAGTAGTAGGGGTCGCCAAGGTGCAGGTTGCGTTCGGGCATGCCATGGTAAGAGAGCACTAACTTCTTAGGCTTGCCATGTTGCTCGAAGTCCTTGGCGATAAAGTCAGAGAGCGCCGCGATATAGTCGGTGTGGTCATGATAGCTGTTGATAAAGTGCAGCGATGGCAGGTAGCGCCACGAAGTCAGCTCCTTAGTCAGGGCGTCGAAGGCCGAGGCCGTGGTGGGCGCGGCGTACTGAGGATAGAGAGGCAAGACGACGAGCTTGTCGGTTCCCTCGCTGTGGAGACGTCTCAGCGTCTCCTTGACGCTCGGCTTGCCGTAACGCATACAGAAGTCTACATGGACGTCACTACCATTTTCACTCAGCCTTTGCGCTAGCTTATCCCGCTGCGCCTGAGTGATCGCCATCAGGGGCGAGCCCTGCTCCGTCCAGATAGACTGATACAGGGCGGCAGATTTTGCCGGGCGGACGCGTAAAATGATGCCATGGAGGATCAGCATCCACACCAGCTTAGGGATCTCCACCACGCGGGGGTCCGAGAGAAACTCCGCTAGATAACGACGCACGGCGCCGGTGGTTGGCGCGTCCGGTGTGCCTAGGTTCATCAACAGTACCGTCGTCTTGCCACGACCGCCATGGCCCTGCTGTTTATTCAATCCAAAGTATTTTGCCAAAGTAATTCCTTGTTTTTGTCTGTGTTGCCCAACGCGCTTTCTTTTTCTTTGCACCTGGGCACCTGGCCGAGGCTAATGATGCATGGGCATCAGTACGCGGTTCGGCCCCTTAGAGATCAATCGCCACACATAAAAAAACCGATAAAGGGATTATCGGTTTTTTCAAGGTGCTTTCAGAAGCTAGTCCAGATCCAGCGTCACACCTTCCATGAAACCTGAGCTTGCCGATTCTGAGCTTTGCAGCTTGATCATCAAGCGCAGATCGTTTGGCGAGTCGGCGTGGTGCAGCGCATCCGAGTAGCTGATCTCACCTTCCACATAGAGCTTGAGCAGCGCCTGGTCGAAGGTCTGCATCCCCTGCTCGTTGGATTTTGCCATGGTTTCCTTAAGCAGATGCAGCTCGTTCTTCTGGATAATGCTGGCAACCCTTGGGGTGTTGATCAACACCTCGATGGCCGCTCGGCGCCCCGTGCCATCTGCCTTAGGCACAAGTTGCTGCGCCACGATGCCGCGAAGGTTTAGCGACAAGTCGAACAGTAGCTGCTGGTGCTTACTCTCGGGCACCAGGTGCATGATGCGGTCCAGCGCCTGGTTGGCGTTGTTGGCGTGCAGGGTAGCCATACAGAGGTGACCGGTTTCGGCGAACGACAGGGCAAACTCCATGGTCTCCTGAGTACGGATCTCACCGATCAGGATCACGTCCGGCGCCTGACGCAGCGAACTCTTGAGCGCGGCATCAAAAGAGTCGGTATCTATGCCCACCTCGCGCTGGGTGATGATGCTCTTGCGATGGTCGTGGACAAATTCCACCGGATCTTCGATGGTGAGGATATGACCGCGGGCGTGGGAGTTGCGGTAACCCACCAGCGCCGCTAACGAGGTCGACTTACCTGTACCCGTACCACCCACCATGATGATAAGGCCACGCTTACTCATCACCAGGTCTTTCAGGATTGGTGGCAGCTTAAGATCTTCCACCAGCGGGATCTTGGTCTCGATGCGACGCATCACGCAGCCCGGTGACTCGCGCTGCCAGAAGGCGCTGACACGAAAACGTCCCAGGCCCTTCTCGCCATAGGCGAAGTTACATTCGCGGGTCTCGTGAAACTCTTTGCGTTGGGCCTCTGTCATCAGGGCCTCAACAAACTCCAGCGACTGAGCCGGGGTAAAAGGGTTCTCGGCTAAGGGGCGCACCTCGCCATCAACCTTAGCGCTGGGGGGAAAGCCGGCGGTGATGAAGAGATCCGAGGCCTTGCGCTCCACCATCACCTTTAAAAATGGACGAACTTCCATACTCAAACCTTACTAGAAACTAGCGTTTTTATTAGAACTCTTGGCCATCGCATCTTCACGGGTGATCAGGCCACGGTTGACCAGATTCTGCAGACACTGATCTAGGGTCTGCATGCCGTGGGCCATACCCGTTTGAATAGCCGAGTACATCTGTGCCACCTTATCTTCACGAATAAGGTTACGAATCGCCGGGGTGCCCATCATGATCTCGTGAGCCGCCACACGGCCGCCGCCAACCTTTTTGATCAGGGTCTGGGAGATTACCGCCTGCAGGGACTCAGACAACATGGTACGCACCATACTCTTCTCACCTTCGGGGAATACGTCGACCACACGGTCGATGGTTTTCGCCGCCGAGGTGGTGTGCAGGGTACCAAATACCAAGTGACCGGTTTCCGCCGCCGTCATCGCCAGACGTATAGTTTCGAGGTCACGCATCTCACCCACCAAGATCACGTCCGGGTCTTCACGCAGTGCGCTACGCAGCGCGGCGTTGAAGCTGTGGGTATGTCTGTGCACTTCACGTTGGTTAATCAGACACTGCTTGTTCTGGTGCACGAATTCGATAGGGTCTTCGATGGTCAGGATATGGTCGTGACGGTTCTCGTTTACATAATCTATCATGCCCGCCAGGGTGGTACTCTTACCCGAACCTGTCGGACCGGTTACCAACACCAGACCACGGGGAAAGCTGGCAATCTTCTTGAAAATCTCAGGGGCGCCCAGTTTCTCCAGGCTTAAGATCTCGCTGGGAATGGTACGGAACACCGCCGCGGCGCCGCGGGACTGGTTAAAGGCGTTCACACGGAAACGGGCTAAGTTGGGCACTTCAAACGAGAAATCTATCTCTAAATGCTCTTCATAATCTTTACGCTGTTTGTCGTTCATGATGTCATAAACGAGGCTGTGTACGCCTTGATGATCCAGGGCCGGCAGATTAATCTTTCTGACCTCACCATCAACACGTATCATGGGAGAGACTCCCGCAGAAAGGTGTAGATCCGACGCGTTGTGTTTTACACTAAAGGCAAGTAACTCTGTGATTTCCATAGTATGGGATATCCATTCAACCAAAAACTTACAACATGACAACAATAGCAGACAGACTGGCCGACGCCCACCAAAGAATCGCTCAAGCGGCGCAAAATTCATCACGTGACAACAGGGAGATACAGCTGCTGGCGGTCAGTAAAACCAAGCCGATAGATCAGATAGTAGCGGCATATGATGCCGGGCAGCGGCTTTTTGGTGAAAACTATGTTCAAGAAGGTGAAGAGAAGATAAATGCCCTGCGCGAAAGCCATGGCGACATCGAATGGCACTTCATCGGCCCGCTACAGTCGAACAAGACCAAGAGCATCGCCGAGCACTTCGACTGGATGCACACACTCTGCCGGGAGAAGATCGCCAAACGCCTGAGCGAGCAGCGCCCCAGCCATCTTGCGCCGTTGCAGGTCTGCATCCAGGTGAATGTCAGCCAGGAGCAGAGCAAGTCGGGCGTTAATCCAGATGAGGTCGCTCACCTGGCCGAAATCATCGCCTCCCTGCCCAGGCTGACCCTGAGAGGGCTTATGGCCATTCCCACCGCCACAGACGATGTTGCGCTGCAGCAGGCCGAGTTTAGCCAGATGCAGGCCCTGTTCGAGGCGCTGAAACAGCAACACCCGAGCCTGGATACCCTCTCCATGGGGATGAGCCAAGATCTTGAGCAGGCGATCGCCGCAGGCTCGACCATGGTGCGAATCGGCAGCGCCATCTTCGGCGCCCGGGATTACGCTAAAGCTTAAAGGCTTAAGTGCTAAGAGGCTAAGAGGCTAAGGCCTTGTAATTGCCCTGAATGCCCAAATATAGATAGTTAGACGAATATATAGAGACCCTTATGACACAGAAGAAGATTTGCTTTATAGGCGCGGGCAACATGACCCGCAGCATCACCAGCGGCCTGGTCAAGGGCGGCTATGCACCAGAGCTTATTCACGCCACTAATCCCAGCGAAGGCAAACTCATCGCCCTTAAGCAGGATTTAGGCATCCAAGTCTCCCACGACAACCTGCAGGCCGCCGATGAGGCCGACGTTATCGTGCTGGCGGTGAAACCTCAGCTGATGCAGCAGGTGTGCGAAGCGATGAGCGGACTCAAGCTGAAAGACAAGCTTATCGTCACCATCGCCGCCGGGGTCACGGCCGAGCGCTACCACGCCTTCTTCAAGCAGCCGATTCAGCTTATCCGCACCATGCCCAACACCCCGACGCAAATAGGCCTGGGCATGACCGGGCTCTATGCCGAGCAGGGCGTGAGCGCGCAAGACCGCGAGCTGTGTGAGCAGCTGATGCAGACCGGCGGCGAAACAGTATGGGTCGAAAAGGAAGAGGATCTCAACCAGGTGATCGCCCTGGCGGGCAGCTCTCCAGCCTATTTTTTCCTTATGATGGAGGCTATGATTGACAGTGCCAAACAAGATGGCGTCGACGAGCAGACCGCCCGAGAGATGGTGCAGCAGGCAGCATTAGGCGCGGCCGCGATGGTGAAGCAGAACCCACAACTTTCACCGGCGCAATTAAGGGAAAATGTCACCTCTAAGGGCGGCACCACGGCTCAGGCCCTAGCGGCGTTCGAGCGCGCCGGCCTCAGGGAGATAGTGCGCACCGCCATGCACGACTGCATGGACAGGGCTCAGGAGATGGCAAAGCAGTTTTAGGGCTGGCCTTATATAGGTTTAACCCTAGTTTTATTCGATACAGCACAGTAGAGAAACACAATGGATGCATTAAGTTTTTTAGTGAACACCCTGTTTGACCTGTACCTCATGGTGGTCATCATTCGTATCTGGTTGCAGCTGGCCCGCGCCGATTTTTACAACCCATTCAGCCAGTTTGTGGTCAAGGCGACCCATCCCGTGGTAGGCCCCATGCGCCGCTTCCTGCCGCCACTGGGCGGGCTTGATACCGCTTCAGTGGTACTCGCCCTGGCGGTGGTGGTGATCAAGTTTGTGATCCTCAGCCTGATGGCGGGCGCCGCCATTAACCTGCCTATCATACTCCTGGTGGCGCTGGTCTCAGTGCTGAAACAGGCGGGCGTGTTGCTGTTCTGGATGCTTATCCTGCGCGCTATCCTCAGCTGGGTCAGCCAGGGCCACAACCCCATCGAGATGGTGATGGCGCAGCTGACCGAGCCGCTGGTCGCCCCTATTCGCCGGATCATCCCTCCCATGGGTGGCCTGGATTTCTCTGTGATGATCTTCATGTTCGGTCTGATCTTCATCAACAAGCTCTTATCTCAGTACGTTCCCTTCTGGGCCAACGTCTAGATGGCGGTTGTCACCAAAGAAGAAGACGACCTCGTCATCAGGCTCTATATTCAGCCTAAAGCCAGCCGGGACCAGATTGTTGGTCCCCACGGCGACGAGCTTAAGGTGGCCATTACCGCCCCGCCCATCGACGGCAAGGCCAATGCCCACCTGTGTAAGTTTCTGGCGAAGCAGTTTAAGACGGCCAAGGGCAATATCCTTATCGAGAAAGGGGAGCTTGGGCGCCACAAGCAGATCCGCGTGGTGATGCCAAAGGAGATCCCCGAGGCTATCTCAGTCTTAATCCCATGAAATGTGTAAGCAAATAAACTAAGGCACCGCAGCCTAAGACTTTAATAGCTATACTAGAATCAATTATCCCGTGACAGGAGTTCACCATGATACGTACCCTTTTTTGTGCCCTGGCGCTTACCCTGCTTAGCATGGGCAATGCCGCGGCGGAGCAGAAGCAGAGCGTCGGCAATTTCGATATCCACTATGTTGCCCTGGGCAGCACCTTTATCACCCCCTCTATCGCCAAGACCTACGGCATCAAGCGCAGCAGCTATACCGGCCTTATCAATATTTCTGTGCTCGACACCAGCGCCGAAGGCACGCCGGCCATTCCGGTAGAGATCTCAGGGATCGCCAACAACCTGCTCGATGCCAGGGTAGAGCTGACGTTCAAGGAGATCCGTGAAGGCGAGGCCATCTATTACATCGCCGAGGTGCCCTACCGGGACGATCAGGAGATCAACTTTCAGATAGCCATCAAGTATGGCAACAAGCTCAACACCCAGCTGAAGTTTAAGCAGAAGTTTTACGTCGATTAAACGGCTCCATTAAGCCACTTCAAACCCAGTTGAAGCCGCGCCCTGCGCGGCTTGTTGTTATTTAAGCAGATGCCCTATCGTTTCCCCGCCAGCTTGGGTATGATTGCGGCCATTGAAACCTGCCACCATGAGTCAGCGAAAATGAATCAAATCGTATTAGCCAGCGGCAACAAGGGAAAACTGAAAGAGTTTGCCGAGATCCTTGCCGAATTTGGCATCGAAGTCCTGCCACAGAGCCAATTTAATGTTCAAGAGGTCCCGGAAACCGGCACCACCTTCGTCGAGAACGCCATCATCAAGGCTCGCCACGCCGCACAGGTGACCGGCCTTGCAGCCATCGCCGACGATTCCGGCCTGGAAGTAGACGCCTTAGAGGGTGCCCCCGGCATCTACTCGGCCCGCTACGGCGGAGAAGGAGCGAGCGATAGCGACAACTACACTAAGCTGCTCGGCGCCTTGACTGACAACGACAAGCGCAGCGCGCGTTTTCAGTGCATCCTGGTCTATATGCGCCACGCCAAAGACCCGACCCCCATCATCTGCCAAGCCTCCTGGGAGGGCAGCATAGGCTTCGAGCCTAAGGGCGACAACGGTCATGGTTATGATCCAGTCTTCATTCCGATGGAGCATGAGTGCAGCGCCGCCGAGCTGAGCAGCGATGAGAAGAATGCCCTCAGCCACAGAGGCAAGGCGATGCAACTGCTGCTAAGCGAGCTCAAGGCCAAGGGTGTACTCGGCTAATGCTTACGCTTCCTCCGCTCAGTCTCTATATTCACATTCCCTGGTGCGTGCAGAAGTGCCCCTACTGCGACTTCAACTCCCATGGCCAGCATGGTGAGCTGCCGCAGCAGCAATATGTGGACGACCTGCTTGCCGATCTGAAAAACGATGCGGCCTATGTACAGGGACGCAGCCTGCACTCTATCTTTATCGGTGGCGGCACGCCGTCCCTGTTCGATGCTGGTCAGATAAAGCGTCTGCTCGATGGCGTAAGGGCGCAGATCCCCTTTGCGCCGGATATAGAGATCACCATGGAGGCCAACCCTGGCACCCTAGAGCACGATGACTTTAGCGCCTACTGCGCCGCCGGGGTGACTCGCCTCTCCATCGGCGTGCAGAGTTTTTCCAGCGACAAGCTGAATCTGCTAGGGCGAATTCACGACAAGCATGAGGCGGAGGTTGCGGCCACCAAGGCGGCCCAGGCCGGTTACCAGAGTTTTAACCTGGATCTCATGCACGGCCTGCCCAATCAAAGCTTCGAGGAAGCGATGCGGGATATCGACAAGGCGGCGGCCCTCAATCCGCCCCACTTGTCTTGGTATCAGCTCACCATAGAGCCCAATACCCTGTTTCACTCTAAGCCGCCCCAGCTGCCGGATGATGAGGCGCTGTGGCAGATCTATGAGCAGGGCCAGCAGCGCCTGGCGGCGCTCGGCTATGAGCAGTATGAGATCTCCGCCTACGCCAAGCCCGGCTACCAGTGTCGCCATAACCTCAACTATTGGCAGTTTGGTGACTATCTGGGGATCGGCTGTGGTGCCCACGGCAAGATCACCATGGCAGACGAGCAGCGCATCTACCGCACGGTGAAGATAAAGCATCCCAAGGGTTATCTGGGCGCCGGTGACTATCTATTCGATAGGAGCGAGGTGCTAGCGGAAGACAGGGCGCTGGAATACCTGATGAACCGCCTGAGGCTGATGTCGCCCATTCCTAAGCGCGAGTTTGAGAGCCGCACCGGCCTCTCGGCAGAGGTGCTGGATGAAGGCATGGCGCGGGGCGCGGCGAAGGGACTGGTCATCATAGAAGATGAACATTGGCAGCTCACGGCCAAGGGGCAGATGTTTGTCAACGAGCTACTTGGGCTATTTTGCGAATAATCTTTCCCCTCATTCGAGGGGAACAGAAACATTTTCTAACACTTAGTTTGCATATTTAATCGTGGGCTTTATTAGGATAACAGGCACTAATCAACAAACGCCAAGTTTGGCCAATAGAGTTAAGCCAATAAAGTCATGCCAATAAAAACAAAAACAACTATCCTCGCCATCTCACTGGCGACACTCCTTTCTGGCGCAGTGCACGCCGCGCCAGTTTCACTCCCTCTACTTAGCGCCAGCGAACCCGTACAGAAGATCAGCGCGCAGGAATCGGAGAAGGCCAACCAACTGTTCGAAACCATCTTCATGGAAAATGTGATGGCCAGCCCCATCAGCCAGACCCATCTTGGGATCAAGACAGACTATGGCAAGTGGGATGAGCGCGGGGAAGCTGCCGACAAGAAGAGCCTGGCAAGAGATAAGCAGCATCTGGCCCAGCTTAAGCAGATAGACAAAAGCAAGTTAGATGCCCAGACCCTGCTTAGCTACGACCTGCTGACTCAGAAACTCGAGCAGAGCATCAGCGACTACAAGTGGCGCCTGTATACCTACCCGGTTAACCAGATGTATGGCGGCCACTCCATGGTGGCATCATTCCTGATCAACCAACATCAGATAGACAGCGTCTCGGACGCCGAGGCCTATATCAGCCGCCTCAAGGGTGTGCCCCACTACATGCAGCAGTTGGAAGAGGCCCTAGAAGAGCGTGCCAAGGCGGGCATCATAGCGCCTAAGTTTGTGTTTGCCTATGTACTGTCAGACAGCCGCAACATCATCAGCGGCGCCCCCTTCGATCAAACTGATGACAGCGCCATCTGGGCAGATTTTCAGCGCAAGGTGGCTAAGCTTGCGATAGACGATGCCCAGCGCAATAAGCTACTTGATGATGCCAAACAGGCGCTGACCGCTCAGGTCAAGCCTGCCTATGACAAGCTTATCGCCTATGTCGAGACCCTGGAAAAGCGCGCCGACACCAAAGATGGTGTATGGAAGTTCAGAGATGGCGAGGCGTTTTACAACAACGCCCTGGCACGCACCACGACCACCCATATGACAGCCGATGAGATCCACCAGCTGGGGCTCGCCGAGGTGGATCGCATCCATCAGGAGATGCGCGCCATCATGAAGAAGGTCGGCTTCGTGGGCGATCTTAAGGCCTTCTTCAAGTTTATGCGTGAAGATAAGCAGTTCTACTATCCCGACACAGAGGAAGGCCGCACCGCCTATCTAGACGATGCCAAGGCGTTGATAGATAACATCTCCTCTCGTTTGGATGAGGTGTTTTTTGTAAAGCCTAAGGCGCCCATGATAGTCAAACGGGTCGAGGCGTTCAGAGAGAAGTCGGCCGGTAAGGCCTTCTATAATCAGCCGACCCCGGATGGCAGCCGCCCAGGCACCTACTACGCCAACCTGTATGACATGGAGGCCATGCCCAAGTATCAGATGGAGGCACTGGCCTACCACGAAGGCACTCCGGGCCATCATATGCAGATCGCCATCGCCCAGGAGTTGCAGGGGATCCCTAAGTTTAGAAAGTTTGGCGGCTACACCGCCTACATAGAGGGCTGGGGCCTGTACAGCGAATTCTTCCCCAAGGAGATGGGCCTGTATAAAGACCCCTACTCAGATTTTGGCCGCCTGGCCATGGAGCTATGGCGCTCATGCCGTCTGGTGGTTGATACCGGCATCCACGCCAAGCGTTGGACCCGCGAGCAAGGGATCCAATACTATGTCAACAACACGCCAAATGCCGAGTCGGACGCCATCAAGATGGTGGAGCGTCATATCGTGATGCCATCACAGGCAACCGCCTACAAGATAGGCATGCTCAAGATTGTCGATATTCGCGAGAAGGCCAAGGCCATCATGGGCGATAAGTTCGATATTCGCGAGTTCCACACTCTGGTACTCAAGAACGGACCGCTGCCGCTGGATGTGCTGGAGGCTAAGGTGATGAACTGGGCTCATAAAGCCTAACTCATCACTAGAGCCAGTATTTAAGGCATAGTTAGCCATAAGAAAGGCCGCTCTCAACCAGAGCGGCCTTTTTAGTTTTATCGGCTAATTCTATTCTGAATCAAGGCTAACGCCTCTTAGCTGAGGATTAAGGCTTACTCGCTAAAGCCCTCAGGGGTCACCTTGATAAGCTTAGTCACCTTGTTGGTGGGCGCCTCGGCCATCGCCTGCTGATCGCCATGGGTGAGATAGCTCAGCGACACACTCGAGGTCAGATCAAACGGCTCCTCGGTCTGCAGGGCGCTTATCTCAACCCTGTCTCCGATAAAGTAGCTGTCTAACTGCTCGATATCACCAAGCTTATGATTGATGCTAAACAGCCCCAGATAGGCGAACACGCCGCTGCCTTGATTGGAGACGAAGAAAGGCGCCACAAATAGCATCTCGTCGCTGTTTATATCCGACACGCGCTCTTCTTCCCCATCGGCGACATGGTTTAGCGTTACTATCTTCATATAGTCCAAGTGCACACTGCCCCGCTCTGGGCCATCCTGGTAATCGCCGCTGGCAAAGCGTCTGTCGCCGCTCAGGCTGATACTGGTGAGTCTCGCCTCGGCCTGAGACTCGGGCAGCTTGATAGACCAAGCCTTATGGGTCTTGATGCTAAAGAGGGTAAGCATCACCTTATCAACATCCTCATCTAAGGGGATGACACTACCATCCTCCTTAACCACATAGAGATCGTCATTTGTAAAATTAAAACGATAGACACCCGCCAGCACCACTAGAACCAGCAAACCCACAATCAACAATAAGATCTTACGCGCCATAGACTTCCCTTTATCTCGCTTCGCACTCATCGCGCCATGCCCTTTATGCAATGGCCTTTAAACGATGCCCTTTAAGCAATGCCTCGTACACGAAACGAGCTGAAATAAACAATATCAGCACGATACTCTGAGTAACACTCAGATACCATGCACAGCGCATTAAACTATCTTTATTTTTCAGTCATAAGAAACTAAAAGATGAAGATGCTTGGTCAAAGCCAGAGCGCAATGACAGAAGGAGGAAGCTACAGGAAAAGATTGGGTGGAGATCTGGGCGCTTAATAATCCAAGGCCCTAAAAGAAAAATACCCCAGCAATCTTTGCTGGGGTAAACCAAAACTAGGATGATGGTTTTAAGGCTAGCATTGTTTTAGTTATTAAACCGCTGCCAGCATTGATTCAAGATTGCAGTAACGCCGACCTGTGTAACCCAACGAGAGAGGGGTCATTCTCTGGCTCGGCTAACTGATTCAGGTCATCCCGATATCAACTGCCACCATTGTATTAAATTAAGAACAGACTGCAACGTGAATTCCTCTCAAGCTTTAGCTCAAGCTAAATAAGCCATCGCAAAACAGAGAGGTAATACCAGTGCAACTATATGATTATAAAAAGATAACCCCCGACATCAAAAATACCGGGGGTTATCGTCTTGTTATCAGAACAATGTTTTTAAGTTATTGATAACTGAAAATCGTAAAGACCTTAGCATCAACATGGATAAAATGCTGTTTTTTCAGCCACATCCTGCTATTTACGCTGGGCATACAGGGCGGCGTATGGCTCATCCCAATATGGTGGTGAACCGATATGATCCTTAATGAAGTCGATAAAGGCGCTCACCTTAGGTGCTAGGTGTTTACGTCTTGGGTAAACAGCCTGCAATGGCAGATGGTGAGTCAACTGCCATTCTGGCAATAAGGGAACCAGGGTGCCCTTCTCTATCTCATTCTCAAGCAGGTAACTGGCAAGATACACCACACCCAGGCCGCTCACGGCTGCAGACTTAAGCGCAGGCGCGTTGTCGACCCTGAAGTTACCCGATACGCCAATCTCACAATAGTCATCACCCTTCTTAAACTGCCACACACTGTGCTCATGCCACTCGCCGTGATACACGAGGCAGTTATGATCCACCAGCTGCTCTGGACGCTCAGGATAACCGTGCTTGGCCACATACTCGGGAGATGCCGCCAGCAGGAACTGACACTTCATCAGGGGTCTGGCCACCATGCCAAGCGGCAGCTGCTCAGACATGGTCAACAGGAGATCTAAGCCCTCACTGACCACATCGACTTTATGATCCAACAGGCTAACCTGTAGCTCCAGCTCAGGGTGTCTGGCCATAAAATCAGGCAAGGCAGGAATGATGTGCATGGTACCGAAGGATTGGGAGATCCCCACCTTGAGTACACCGCGCGTGGCATCGTTGAGATTGTGTACGCTGGCGACTGCCTGATCGGCATCGCGAAGCAACTCTTCACCCTGGGCATAAAGCAGCTGTCCCGCCTCGGTTAGACTCAAGCTACGAGTGGTACGCTGTATCAGCTGAACACCTAATTTATGCTCAAGGTCGGCAACCTGAGTACTGACCTTTGATTTAGAAATCCCCAATTTTCGCGCGGCAGAGCTAAAGCTCCCGGCGCGAGCAACATGAGTAAAAATTGCAATAGGTTCTAAAAGTTCTAACATTTAAATAGCCTTAAGGTGTTTGCGACCCTATAAATACCAATTATAAATCATAGAGATACCTCCTAAGTGCGAAGTTATCCCTTTGACTATGCAGATTATTTTAAGAGTAGAGTCAGACTGTTAGCCATTTCGTTATCGAAATTTCGCCAGCATTGTTATTATTTTTTACAAGTATACCAAAGATTTGCTCTTTGATTCTAATACCTATTTTCTAGCCACTATACACCCAGTTAGGAGTGGAGGAAAAGTCATAACAATGGCAGGTCCAGAATAAAAAAAGCCCTGCACCCAAGGTAAGTGCAGGGAAATGTGGATCTTGCTATGCCAGAGGAAATCGTTTGCGGGCTATTCCCGCAGGGTTTGTTGCTTAGCGCTCACCAGTGGGTAGTCACGTAGGGCCGGTACTTCACTGCGCATCTGGGACTCTAGGGCCACCAGCTGCTGGAAGTTGTCACACAGCTTGTCGGCGCGCGCCTCGAGATCTGTGGCCTGCTGTTCAATCTGGGCTTCGATATCGTCGCCCACCTTGTCCATCTTGGCTGAGAAGGCGTTCATCTTCTCTTGGAAGCTCTCACCGTCGCCCTTCATCATCTCGCTGCCCAGGGTCATCATCATGCTACCGATAGAACTCTGCACCAGCTGCTCCATCTCTTGCTCGAACTCTTTACCGAAGGTGTCTTCGATAGAAGATTCGGTGGCGCCCAGGTAGAACTTGTCGCCATTTTGGTAGGCAACAGTGTCGATACGCTTCGACAGGCCGTCCATCATCTCATCAATCTTGGCACCGGCGGCATCGCCCAGCAGCGGCGTGAGCGCCATGCTCACGGCGGTAGACGCGATATCGACGGCATCATGCACCACGTCGATCACCTCGGGAAGCTGCTTAGATACCTCGCCGGCATATTGATTAACCAGCGCCTGCTGTTTGTCGTTTAGCTCAACCTTGTCACCGTTAACATAGAGACGCCCAAGCTCGATGCGATACACTTCTTTCTTCGCCTCACTGACCACCAACTTGCTCGGCTCGACTGAAACGTCGTAATTGAGGCTCACCTCGCACTGTTTGTCATCCCGTCCAAAGGAGATGTGGTTGTCCTTATCTTCACCGGCCCAGGCGGCGCTGGTGGTGGCAAGTACGAAAGCTGTCAGTCCAAGAGATGCGGTCAATTTCTTCATATTCTTATTCCTTAAGTCATCGAAAATCACATGATGAGAAGCTTAAGGTGCACCATGTGTCGTTGATGACTAACAATACAGGTATCGTGCCAATTTTCACTAATTAAATATAATCAATGAATTAGCTAAAAATTACGATGTAGTCCAAGGCTATAAGTCGGCTATGGGCTAATAAAAGTAAAGCCTTCAACCAGTTTTTAGTAAATTTCACCATCGAGGCGAATACAGCTAAGAGATAAAAAGTAAAATGCAGAGAAAGATTAAGACAGAGCAAAGAGTAAAATGAAAGAGCGCCTAATCAGGCGCTCTTTTAGAAGATAGAACGGCCCAGGGCTTGGGAAAGCTTCTCGAGTGCGGCGGTGCCCGCTAGAGAGTTACCGTTCTTATCCAGCTCGGGCGACCAGACGCAGATGCTCATATCGCCCGGGATCACGGCGATGATGCCGCCACCCACGCCGCTCTTACCCGGCATGCCGACCCGATAGGCAAACTCCCCCGCACCGTCGTACAGACCAGATGTCGCCAGCAACGCGTTAAGCTTACGTGTCTGTATGGGCGAAACCACCTGCTCTGCCGAGAGGCTTTGGCCTCGGTTGGCCAGATAGAGCATGGCTTTGGATAGATCGGCGCAGCTCATCTTCAGAGCACAATAGTGAAAGTAGTTTCTCAGCACCCTATCGACATCGTTATTAAAGTTGCCGAAGGACTTCATCAGGTAAGCGATGGCCGCGTTGCGGGCGCTGTGCTCATATTCAGAGGCCGCGACACGCTTATCATAAATCACATGGGGGTTGGCGCTGAGCTTTCTGACCACCTCGAGCATACGATGCTTAGGCGCGCCGAGACGGCTCTGCAGCAGATCGGCGATGATCAGGGCGCCGGCGTTGATAAAGGGATTTCTCGGCACTCCGCGCTCAAGCTCTATCTGCACCAGGGAGTTAAAGGACTGCCCCGAGGGCTCCTTGCCGACGCGAGACCAGATCTCAGCCTCCTCGTACAGGGTCAAAGCGACCGTGAGGCTAAAGACCTTAGAGATACTCTGGATCGAAAAGGGCTCGAGATAGTCTCCAGCCCCTATGGTTTGACCATCGATTGTGGTCACGGCGATCCCAAGCTTGGTAGGATCCACCTCGGCCAGGGCGGGAATATAGTCGGCGACCTTGCCCTTTCCCAGCAGAGGACGCACCTGCTCGATAATAGTCTCGAGCAGGTCCTTCTGTGGCATTAGTTCCACCAGATGTCGTACAGCTCGCTGACCACGACATCTTTAGCTGGCTGACTCTTCCAGAAGTCACTCACGGCCTGCCTGTCTTCTTCGGTGCACTTGCCGATAGTTTGAGTGGCGATGATGCCTTCCCACTCTTTATGGCCGCCACCGTGGAAACCCAGCTTTCTCTCTTCGATCACCTGGTCGATAAACTGATCGACGATAGCATCGATCTGCTCTTCGCTTACCGAATCATCGAAGGTCCAATTCACATCGAAGCCGAACTCTTGAAACTCATCAATGCGTAATTTTTTACGTAAACGACGACTACGTGTTGCCATGTGTATTCCCTCTTTTAATAGAAATTAAGCTTACTCGGTACGCTCGAACATCAGATCCCAGACGCCATGTCCCAGACGATGGCCCCTGGCCTCAAACTTGGTCAGCGGACGGTGATCGGGACGGGGCACAAAGTCGCCATCCTGCGCCTGGTTCTTATAGCCAGGCGCCGCACTCATTACCTCTAACATGTGCTCGCTGTAGTTTTCCCAATCGGTCGCCAAGTGAAACACACCACCTATCTTCAGGCAGCGACGGATAAGCTCGGCAAACTCCGGCTGAACGATACGGCGCTTGTGATGACGCTTCTTGTGCCAAGGATCTGGGAAGAATAGCTGTACTCTCGCCAGGCTGCCGCTTTGGATGCTGTTTTCCAATACCTCGATGGCGTCGTGGTGGAACACGCGCAGGTTAGTGACGCCGGCCTCAGCCGCATCAGCAAGACAGGCACCCACGCCAGGCTTGTGAACTTCGATACCGATAAAGTTAAGCTCGGGTGCCGCCTTTGCCATCTCAACCAGCGAGGCGCCCATGCCGAACCCAATTTCCAGCACGGTATCGGCCTGCCGGCCAAACACCTTGACCAGATCCAGAGGCTCGGGCGAGTAGTCCAATCCCATCACAGGCCATTGCTGCTCCATCGCCTGCGCCTGGCCCTTGGTCAAACGTCCTTCACGTAAAACAAAGCTTCTCACTTTGCGAAGGTATTTACCCTCTTCGTTAAACTCTGCGGTGGTCACTTCGCTCATTATTTTTCAGCCTCAGATCTGCCATTGGTTGGCCATATAGCGCCGAGAAAAAGTCAGCGTCAAGCGACTCAAGGCTCGACTCACAAACTCATATGATCCCACGGGATCCTGACACTTATATGATTGGAAAATTATAAAAAGAAGGGCATTATCCAAAGTTACTGCGCTAAGGCAAGCCCTATGTTGCCAAAGTATACCAATTATCCCACGGCGTGCGAGCCATGGCGCCCTTGAGATGCCATTTTGGTTGAGAAAAACCTTGCCCCTCTATAGACTGAGCGCCATGAAAACAGAGCAATTTCACCAGCGCATCGTCACCTGGTACGACAAACACGGACGCAAGCATCTTCCCTGGCAACAAGATAAGACCCCTTATAAGGTATGGGTGTCCGAGATCATGTTGCAGCAAACCCAGGTTGCCACCGTTATCCCTTACTTCGAAGCCTTCATGGCGCGTTTCCCCACTATCTTGGACTTGGCAAATGCCGATCAGGATGAGGTGCTGCACCACTGGACCGGCCTAGGCTATTACGCCAGGGCGCGTAACCTACATAAGAGTGCCCAGCTGATCGCCAGCGACTATGATGGTGTATTCCCAACCCAGTTCGAGCAGGTGCTCGCCCTGCCGGGTATTGGCCGCTCGACCGCTGGGGCGGTACTCTCACTCTCTCTTGGACAACATCACCCCATATTAGATGGAAACGTCAAGCGAGTGCTTGCCAGACACGGCGCCATAGCAGGCTGGCCCGGTAAGCGCGAGGTGGAGGAGCAGCTATGGCTGCTCACCAACAGCCTGACTCCAAAAGCAGGTGTGACCAAATACAATCAGGCGATGATGGATATTGGCGCCAGCATCTGCACCCGCTCTAAGCCCAAGTGCGAGCTCTGCCCCGTCGCCATCGACTGTAAGGCGCAGCTGATGGGCCGCCAGAGTGAGTTTCCCGGCAAGAAACCGAAGAAGACGATTCCGGAAAAGCTCGGCTATATGCTAGTGATTAAAGATGACGATAGAGTGCTGATGAGCAAACGCCCACCTGCGGGGATCTGGGGCGGCCTATGGTGCTTCCCACAGTTTGACAGCCAGGAGGCGCTCGAGGAGTTTGCCAAAACAAACGGGCTAACTCTTATTAGTGAGGAGCCCATAGACAGTTTTCGTCACACCTTCAGCCATTTTCATCTGGATATCAGCGCCTTTGTTGCACACCAGGCCACAAGCGCACATGAGATCATGGAAGAGAGCGGCTCTCTCTGGTATAACATAGCCAAGCCACCCAAGGTTGGTCTGGCCGCCGCCACCGAGCGGATCCTCGCCAGCTTAGGTTCAGTATCAAATAAGGAGTAATCATGGCGCGTACAGTGAACTGCCAGTATCTTAAGAAAGAGGCAGACGGCCTAGCCTTTCAGCTCTACCCGGGTGAACTCGGTAAGCGAATTTTTGACAACATCAGCCAGGAAGCCTGGTCGCTCTGGCAGGCCAAGCAAACCATGCTGATCAATGAGAAGAAACTCAACATGATGAATGTTGACGATCGCAAGTTCCTCGAAGAGCAGATGGTTAACTTCCTGTTTGAGGGCAAAGAGGTCGAGATCGAAGGCTATGTGCCGCAAAAAGATGACGAGTAATAAATTACTCGCTCTATAAAAATAAAAAGCGCCTATTGGCGCTTTTTCTATAATGGGGGTTTGTTTAAGCAATCACTACTGACGAATACCTTCGACCACGAGATCTAAGGTCACATGGCTGGACGCGGGGCCAAGATCCATCTTGATATCATAATCCTTCAAGGCAAATTCAGTCTGACCGACAAAACCGGCGCGGTAGCCACCCCAAGGGTCTTGCCCTTCACCAATAAACTTTGCATCGATTGCCACAGGCTTAGTCACCCCGTTAAGGGTCAGCATGCCATTGAGCACAAACTTGCCGTCCCCCAGCTCTTTGACCGAGGTCGACTTAAAGCTAGCCTCGGGATGCTTAGCCACATTAAGGAAGTCTTCACTTCTCAGGTGCTTGTCACGCTCGGCGTGGTTAGAGTCGAGACTCGCCGTGTTGATCGTTACATTTACCTTGGCATCAGCGATATGCTTGCTATCGAAACTAAAGTCGCCAGCAAACTCGTTAAATCGCCCCACCACGAAGCTATAACCTAAGTGACTCACCTTAAACTGCACCGAGGCGTGGGCACCTTGGGTATCTATCACATAATCGGCGGCGTTGGCGGTAGCCGGTAACATGAATGCACCCGCGCCTAGTGTGCTAATAAGTGCGGCGCTCAATATAGCCTTCTTCATTGTGTCTCCTTAATGTTTAACATGCGTTTCAAGCTTGCGTCTTTGTCGATAAAATGGTGTTTTAGTGCCCCAAGGCCATGCAGAGTTACCAGGGCGATAAAGCCATAGGCCAGATATTGATGTACTTTGCCGGCAATATCCGCCTGCCCCTCAAACAATAGCCCCAGGCTCGGCAGCTCGATGAGTGAGAAAACGCCAATGGCCCTGCCGTCGGCGGTCGAGATAAGATAGCCAGAGATCAAGATACCAAGTAGCATCAAATAAAGCAGACGATGCACCAGGCCCGCGGCCAGCTTCTCCCACCTTTGATGCCCGGGGAGCGCCTTAGGCGCCGGGTTTAACCAACGCCACAGCAGACGGCACAGGGTTAACACCATCAGCAGCACGCCTATGCTCTTATGCAGATCCGGCGCTCGCTTATACCAGGCGCTGTAATAGGTCAGCTCGACCATCCACACGCCCAGGGCGAACAGCGTTAATACGGCAATCGCTGTCAGCCAATGCAGGCCTATGCTCACCAAGCCGTAGCGGCTCTGGGTATTTTTAAACACGATTCATCCTCATTTGTCACTTAACAGCATATTAACTTCGATTTAGATCGACAAATATCGCGTAATTTCGCCAATAAACTTCTAATTTTTAGAAAGGTAGCGCTAAGACAAACGGGATAAGTGGGGAGTTGGGAAATAAGAGGCCTGAAAATGCCCCCTTAAGAACAATTAGTGGCTAAAACCTGAGTTTTAACCACAGCCACTGTGCTAAAAAACGGCATAAATGCCAAAAAGCCAGCACTTTGCACATTAACTAGCCATGCAGTTAAATTTCTCCAAAAAAGCGCTTGCAGGATAAATATCAGCGCTATATTATACGCGCACTCCAAACGGCAAGGGTCATAGAGACCTGGTTTGAAGTAGTTAGCTAGACACTTAGTTTAGTTGCCCGAATAGCTCAGTCGGTAGAGCAGAGGATTGAAAATCCTCGTGTCCCTGGTTCGATTCCGGGTTCGGGCACCACAATTTAGCCGGCATAGCTCAGTTGGTAGAGCAACTGACTTGTAATCAGTAGGTCCCGAGTTCGACTCTTGGTGCCGGCACCATATAAAACAGCCTCGACAGTGTCGTGGCTTTTTTATATTTGAAATTTACCGCCCTTGATGGGATTCATGGCACTCCTGATACAAACATCCCCTCTCCTAATAAAGCCGTCATTAACGAGTTGCCCCTTTTGATACTAAGCAACAAAAAAGGAGCACTAGGCTCCTTTTAATTCGATAAACACTCTCGGCTATTTCCAGCTACGCATCTTATAGCCTTTCACCGCATAGAAGAGGATAAACAGGTAACAAGGCAACATCACCATATAGCCGCCCTGCTGACCAAGCGAGGTTGCCGAGCTAGTTAATCCCCAAAACAGCGGACCGAATGCGCCACCTGCAATGCCCATCACCAATAGCGCAGAGCCTGTGCTGGTCAGTTTGCCCATGCCAGATAGCGCCAGCGGCCATACTGCTGGCCAGACGATGGCGTTAGCCAAGCCTAAGAAGGCGATCATCAACAGGGTATCTGGCAGCATGGCGCCGCCGAAGGGAACCAGCAACGCATTGGCGATAGCATAGGACTCGTTGTCACCAAATAAGATCCCCAGCGTCAGCATTAGGCCTAGTATCGCCGAGATCATCAGCGCCTTAGGCTGAGAGATGAAACGGGGAATGGTCAGGATACCCAGGGAGTAGCCGATGACCATGCAGATCATGGTATAGGAGGTCATCACACCATAGTTTTCGACTCCGAGAGAGAGGGCGAAGGTGCCTATGGTATCGCCGGCGATCACTTCTACCGCCACATAGAAAAACAGTGCTACTACACCTAATGCCAGATTAGGATGAGACAGCGCCTCACGGGTATGGCCCTTGGTACCCTGCCCTTGCTCGTCTTCATTTTCAAGCTCTGGCAGAGGCGACTTCTTCACCAGTAGCGCCAGCACACCGATAAAGATAGCCATGCCCAGATATGGGAACACCAGGCCATTGGCCATCTCGTCGATCTGCGCCTGGGTCAGCTCAACGCCGACTCTGTCCTTAAAGCTGTCGAGAATCAGGGCAGTAAACACCAGCGGCGCGATCACCCCTGCGCCCTTGTTGAGGATCCCCATGACACTCACGCGAGCGGCGGCCGACTCCTCGGGGCCGATTCTGACCACATAGGGATTCACCGCCGTCTGTAGCAGGGTCTGCCCCGTGCCCATCACCAGCTGCGCAAATAGAAATAGCGCAAATACCTGCGTCTTGGCCGCGGGGATGAATAGCAGGCCGGCAATCATCATGATCCCCATGCCCATCGCCATGCCCGTCTTGTAACCCACCTTACGTATCACCCATGCCGAGGGCAATGCGGTAAAGGTCACGGCGATATAGAAGGAGAAGAGAATGAGAGAGGCTTGAAGCGGGGTGAGTTGCAGGATCTGCTTGAGGTAAGGCATCAAGGACCCGTTTAGCCAGGTCGCAAAACCCAGAATAAAGAAGAGTCCGGCAACGATCGCCATGGGGATCACGCTGCTGCGCTTACTTTCACTATTTAATGTCATTTCCATAAGCCTGTTTTCTTATAGTAATTAATCTTTGGATATCAGCTCTGTGATATCGGCTTGGTACATTACAGCTTGGGCGCAAGTTGCCCCCTTGTTTCATCGATGTTAAAACATAAACAGAAAAAAGACAACGCTGTCATTTTGGCTTTTTAGCCTTTACAGGCTAACACAGCGTTTTCCTTATTAAATTGCCCAGCCATTATCTTCTATAAGACTTAAACCTTGATGAAGATGCCGCGCTTATACATCCAATACAGCAGCAACCATTGCACCAAGAGCAAGGCGCTGGCAGACGCCAGTGGCTGCATCTCAATCGGCAGTGCCTGTATCGCGCCGCCGAATAGGCTACTGGCAAGGTAGTCCCATTTCACCAGACTCGAGGCCAGATAGATGATGATGGCATTGCAGCCTATGACCACAAAGGCAAATGCCAATCTGTGCAGCTTTAGCACATCCACCAGCGCATAGAAGATGGCGAGTAAGATAAGGCTCCAGCCCAGGGTGACCATGACAAAGCTGCTGGTCCAGAGATCTTTGTTTACCGGAATATAAGGGTTCATCAACCAGCCAAACCCCAGGCTGAGCAAGCCAGCAAGTAACAAGATGCCAACCTTAGCCCACTCGCCCTTTACCCCTCCCCACTTGGGATGAGGCTTAACGATAAAGCGACCGGTAAAGACGCCGGCCAAGGCATTGACTATGGCAGGAAGGGTCGAGAGGATCCCCTCGGGGTCTGTCGCCCTACCCTGATAGCTAATACCGGGCAGAAACTTGCCATCCACATAGGCGTTGATCGAGCCAGACATTGAGAAGTCCCCCGCCACGCCGCCGGGAACCGGCAGCCACAGCTGCACCGCGGCGTATCCGAAGAGTATACCGATGGCGACCAATACCTGCGTCTTCAGCCCGGTATGCCACACCAGTAAGGCGGCGAAGAACCAGGCAAAGGCGATGCGTCCCAGCACGCTGGTATATCTCACCTCATCCGCCGTCATCGGCATGCCTGTACCCCAGCCATGGTTATAGAGCACGCCAAACAGGAGGAGCAGCATAAGACGTTTTATCGCGTGGCGATAGAGGGGAAGACGCTCTGGCCAGGGCAGCGAATCCAGGCGTTTGGGCGATAGGCCTAAGGCGACGCCGGAGAGGAAGATAAATAGAGGAAAGATAAGATCATAGAAGGTAAAGCCGTGCCACTGACTGTGGTGCATCTGGGCATCGGCGATACGCCAGCCCTGCCAGCCGGTCCAGACGAGCAGCGCCGCAAACAATGCCTCGCCCCCGAGGATCCAGAACATATCGAAGCCCCTTAGGGCATCGAGCGACATTAGCCTGGGTTTCGCGGCCGGTATTGGATGGGTATCTGTTTTAGGTTCCATCAGGAGCCTCTCTCTTATCGTTATTATTATAAATCAAACACTAGGCTTAACCCTATCCGTACGAGCACTGAGCCTAATTAGCGCCTCAATTACGAGCACAAATAGAGCGCTTGTTTCAGCGCCTTTTGCAATTCTCTATCGCGACGGCTATGCATCTAATGTGGTCGCTATGCCTGATAAACCAACTGGCCATCTATGTAGGTGCGCGCCACTTGATTATCGCTGCCCAGCAACACCATATCCGCTCTGGCGCCTATGGTAAACACGCCGCGCTGACGATGACCGATAAACTCGGCGGGATATCTAGCCGCCATCCGCAGCGCCTCTTCGTGGGCCACACCTAGCATGCTAACGCTGTTGTTGACCGCGCCGATCATATCCAGCACACATCCGGCAAGCTCACCGGTTACGGCATTTAACCTGTCACCGCGGCGCACCACTTGGGTGCCAAACAGCTCGAAGCTGGCGTTATCATCCATGCCCACAGGCGGCATGGCGTCTGTCACCAGCATCACCTTGCCCCTTGGCTTAGCGGCAATAGCTACCTTAGCCGAGGCCGGATGCACGTGGTGACCATCGACAATCAGGCCGCACCAGGCATTCTGGCTCTCCAGCGCCGCGCCCACCATACCCGGCGCCCTGGAATCCATGGGTGACATGGCGTTAAACAGGTGGGTGAAACCGGTAGCTCCCGCCTCAAGCGCCTTAATAACGGTATCGTAGTCGGCATTAGAATGACCGAGACAGACTCTGACGCCGCACTCGGCCAGGGCGTGAATCACCTCTGGTGCGACGTTCTCCGGCGCCAGTGTCACCACCTTAGTCCCTAGATCATTGCGGGCAAAAACCGCCAGCTCTTCATCAGAGATACGACGAATATAATTGGCCGGATGGACGCCCTTCTTGGGCACGCTGAGATGTGGCCCCTCGAAATGGATCCCCAGCACGCCTGGCGTATTCAGCGCCAGCGCCTCGGCCACGGCATCGGCGGCGGCGCGCATCACCTCGATATCGTCGGTGATCAGGGTCGGCAAGAAGCCCGTGGTGCCAAATCTGGCATGGGCCTGGCCTATGGTCTTTATCTTCTCGAGGCTGGGCGCGTCGTTAAACAGGGCACCGCCACCGCCATTGACCTGAACATCGATAAAGCCAGGCACCAGGGTACCGGCCAGCAGAATCGGCTCGACATCGCTAGCCCTATCGAAAGAGGCGATACGCCCGTCCTCTATGGTGATGGCCTGATTAAGGTGGAAGTGTTCGCCGTCAAATACCCGCTCGGCAATCAGTGTCTGTTTCATCGATTCAATTCCTGGCAAAACATCATCTACAACTCGTTACGCTTGGCTCAAGCCTGACTGCTAAAGCTTAACTGCAAGAGCCTAGCTGCTGACGCGCAAAATAGGCGGCGCCTAATTCGGGCGGGGCAAGAATTGGCGAGATCTTGTCAACTACCCGCCTGTCCAACCAAGGGGCCAGAGGCTCGGCGAGGCCACCTATCATGGAAAAACGCGGCGGGTGGATCTCAAATAACTTGTGGGCCAAGGCGCTGATATACTCGGCGCCCTCGACCACTATCGCCTTAGCCACCTCATCCTGGGCCTGTGCACAAGATAACACCGTGCGCGCCAGGGTGGCATAACAACCGGATGATTTGCCTGCCAGGTGCTCGACTATGCCCATGGCATCGTTCACCTTAAAGTGCTCCAATAGACGCTCTGTTAGCTGGGTAGCCGGGCCGAAGCCATCGAGATCTAACAGTACCTGCTGCGCGGCCTGTAAGCCAAGCCAGGCGCCACTGCCCTTATCGCCCAAGGCAAAGCCGTGTCCGCCTAGGCTCAAGGACTGCTCGCCCACGTGGGCATAACCGCAGGAGCCGGTACCTGTGATGATCACAGCGCCATCGCCACCTTTATGGGCGCCGATGCAGGCGGTGTGCAGATCTGTGGTGACATACATCTCTGCGAAGGGATGCTGCCATGCTTTGATCGCCTGATAGAGATGCGCGACATTAACTCCGGCCAGGCCTACGCCCGCCACCAGTGTCTTGCTGTCGCTCGCTTTTAGCCCGGCGTCTTGTAAGGCGAGCTCGGTCGCGCGCGAGATAGAGTCGAAGGTATGTGTCAGGCCGTAAAGCGGATTCGCACGCCCGGCCACACCAGTGCCGATCACACTGTCATCGGCGGCGTAGATAGTCGCGCGGCACTTGCTGCCACCACCATCTATGCCTATGACGAGGGCCTGTTCCTCTGTCTGGTTAAATCCCATTACCAACCTCTTTCACAGTTTTATTATCCAGGGCATCTAGCTTCGCCCGCCCTGCCCACTGACTAAGTTAATGTCATGTTACAACAAAAATGACAACGCTGTCATTTAAAATTATCACTAAATTTGTGACAGCAAGCTTCTCGATCACTGCCCGGTTAACGCCTCTAAGGCGCCCAATTTTTGTTTGCTATTTAACAGGGAGAAAAGCGGTTATCAGCTCTTAGATAACCGCGCTAGCTTACATTGCATTTTCTTTAGCTGGCTTAAATGACCTATTTTTTCGGTCAGTAATCTAGTGCTAAAAGCGAAATGCTAATTGACCTTGAGTGTGCGCCCCTTACGGATACCATCGGCGGCGACGCCTCTGACCTCGACTCTACCTGAGACGCTAACCGCCTCTGTATATTGCTGCCACTGGCCGCCATCGACTCGATACTCTAATCCGAGCCCGGGATAGATGCTGTTTGCCTGCAGGTAACCTTCCTTGATTTTGGCACCTAAGGTTGGCACACGATAGGCTATCCCTGCCCTATCCAGCTTGGCCAGCTCCTTATAGCCTAAGGTGTTGGCAAAAGTTTGCCACTGCTCGCGCTGCTTCTCGCGCATCTCGACCGTGAAGTAGTTTGTCTCTGGGCCATATTTAGCCCCCTGATATTGATATGGCACCTCCCAATCGGCCTTGTGCCATGCCCTTTCAGCCAGCACTAACAGGCGAGGAAACACCATATATTCCACCACTTGATCTGAGCGTATGGTCTCGCTCCAGAGCTGACCCTGGATCCCTTTGAATCTAACGCCTTGATTTAGCGGCCCGCTGAGGCGTTTGCCCTCTTCATCCAGCTTAAGGGTATCGTCGGCCTCAAATGGTTTACCTTCGATATCCGTCCACTGCTCGGCGTTGGCCGGTAGGTTATCTGGCATGAAACTAAAGAGTTTGCGCTCGTTGGTGCTGCGACTCGCCCAGTAATAGCCATGCTCTTTAGGATCGGCCTCGTAGGGGAAATCGAAATAGAGCACCTCGGGATTACTCAGTACCGTATCCCAGCCCAGGTTGGCCTGTGCATGAGCGCGCTGATAGCCGCCGTGGGCAACCACATCCCAGATGTTAGTTTGATTCTTTGCTGGCATACGCTCGGGTCGAGTATGGCTCATGCCATCGCTCCAGCCCGCGGTTTCAATCCCTTTATCGGCCAGCATCTTGGCTACCCGCTCGATAAAGTAAGCCCCAAAATGTGCCTCGCTATCTAGGCCGCTGTCTTTGTCTGCAAGCAGCGCCTGACAGACGGGTGAGTCGATCCAGGCGCCGGCTGTTTCATCGGCGCCAATATGGTAAAGCTCCAGGCTCTGACCTGCAGCCTGGTGCAGCTTGGCTATCTCGCTCACCACCTTGTCGACAAAGTGATAGCTGGAATCCATACAGACATTGAGCGTGTTGTCGTCGTAATATTGAATCGAGGCGTAGCGAGTCTTGTCCAGCGGGTCGATGAGGCGATACTCGTTAGCTGCGGCTTCATTGCCTTCAGCCATCAGACGACGATACCTGGCCTCCATCGACTTGATGGCGGCGCGCGAGTGACCCGGCATATCCATGGACGGTATCACCTGAATTTGACGCGCGCCGGCATACTTAAGGATCTCGATATAATCGGCCTTTGAGTAGAAACCATTGACCTTGCTATCGCCATCTGGGCCGCTGCCCAGCTGCGGCAATAAACAGATATCCTCCTGCAGGTCATGACAACGGCGACTACCTACCTGGGTCAGCTCGGGCAGGCCATCTATCTCCAGACGCCAGCCCTCATCATCGGCCATATGCAGATGTAGCTTATTGAGCTTGTAGGCCGCCATCTGATCCAGCAGGTCTAAGATAAACTGCTTGCTGTGAAAATTACGCGCCACGTCCACATGCATGCCGCGAAAGTCATATCTAGGCTCATCTTCAATCTGCATGGCATTGAGCGATAGGGTGTCGAGAGAGATAAGACTTGTTAGCGACGCCAAGCCATAGGATAAACCGGCATCGTCGCTGGCGCCTATGGTGATGCCATCAGAGGTAATATCGAGGCGATAGCCCCCTTCGGCAAGTTTAGTCTTCGACCGCTCTAACTTGAGTGGAATACCTTGAGGCGATGGCTTAACGCCAAGGCGGACCAGGCGAGCCAAGGCCGCCTCCGCAGACGCCTTAGCTACGCTGCCAGCATCCAGATGATAGCCAGAGGCCAGGGATAACACAGGGCTTTGACTATTGATTACTTGTCGCTTGGGCGTTGGGATTATCGCGTTGACGGCAAGCTCAGGGCGACTCTCAATATCCTGGTTTGCATCAAACAAGACCTGAGGCGTCGCCCACTTAAGCTTATCGGTATCGCTGCGCTTATATTGACTCTCGGCGCTGACATAAGTCTCGACATAGGGCCGCTGCTCCATGCCGGTACTGGCATCGACAGTCAGCAGGGTGCTGCTAATGATCTCGGGCTTAAGGCCGGGCACGACAATATAGTAGTTGGGCATGGCATCAGTTTCCGACAGCTGCCACAACTCACCGAGAAAGGCGATGTCGACCGGCTGACCTTTCTTGAAACCGCTAAATTTATCCGTGGGCGTGATGCGATGCAGATCCCCTTTAACCTGCGTCAACTCAAAGGCATCGGTTAACACCTTTTTCACCGGCCGCATCTGGCTGTAGTAAATAGCCCAATCCTTACGGTCAAAATCAATACCCGGAACTAATTCTATCTGGGCGGCAAAACAGCGGCCATCGACACCTGTTGAGGTGCACTGCTGAGGATAATTGGTCAGGGTGTGATAGTTAACGGCAAGGCTGGTAGCAAACTGATGCAGTGCCTGCTGCGCAGCGCTTTCGCTGACCTGCTGCGCCGCGACGCCTTCATCCTTGGCAATTTGGTTAGTGGTTGGCTGACTGCACCCAAGCAGTCCCAGGCTCATGAGTAATGTTATTGGAATGAGCTTATTATTCATTGTTATCCTCACTTTTCTCGACTTGAACTATCAAGTCTCATTGCGGCCACCCTTCCCCGTCAGCATAGGCAATCAGCTTCCTGCTATTGCGATATCTGAGATAGCCACCACTTTATGCCAATCCTAATAATTAACTGTTCAAGCGAACTTGTTAAAACGTTCGATAACGGCATTACTTTTTTGATTTTAGAATAAATACTTACCTAAAAATCCAGCCTTGCTCTCAAACGTTTTCCCTGCGCTATTGCTGATCACTTACTTATTGCGCTTGGTCTTATTTGCCGCGGCATCTTGGCCTATTTGCAAATAGATGCAACGGCGAAAATAGATCATAGTCAGACATTTATAAACCTTGCAGCTCCCAGACCCCCACCTGGCAATTACAGGCAACCTAGAATTGGCAAGTAATCAGGCTATAGAAAGCGTTCTGGCTACGGCAAGCAATCTGACAATGAAAGAAATCTGTTTATTTAATCTGAATCTCTGCAAGACAACGAACGCCCTGCTGTGCCGCACAGTGTTGTGCTTTGCTCGCTCTTGCGCATTTCCCTAAAGCCCACTCATCAGGCGTCACTCTAATCCAGAAAAAAGCGCTAGATGCATCATGTATCAAGTGCCGCCGATAAAGGCGCCAATTGAGACATAACACATCTAGCCATCTCTAGTATCTGGGGAGAGACTATAGGAAAAAACAAACACAATAACCATTGCTACAAACTTAATGGCTATTGCCAATGCACAAGTTAGGAGACCTCTTCCTAACAATGCAAACCTTACAAAACGAACGTGCCACACAAGCAAATGACAACGCTGTCATTTATTAATTTACCTAAGAAAGAACAGAATTTCTACATTTTTTTGACATTCTGAGGCAATTTTTTATCTGCCAGTTGAAAACCGCCAGTTGCAGACACAGCTACAAAGGCAGTGCCCAGCATTAGCCACCACATAAATATGACAACGCTGTCAACTATTGGTAACATCCAAAAGATACTCAAAGCCGAAAACGAGCGCCAATGCTAACGAAAAGGGCCTATGAGTATGGGGGTGGCGCCAGATGATTTCTTAAAGAAAATAGAAGGTCCTATGAGAAGAGTATCAAGAAGAGCAAACTCATGCCCTACCAGCGATAAATCTAATTCGAAGCGCCGAACAGTGAAAGTTGCTCAACTTAACGCCTTTATCGCACCACTTTCGCGCCTGCTTGCTCTATTAGTGCTTGCACTATGGCCGCCACTAGCGGTAAAAGATTAACCCAGCGTTTCCCAGCCTAACGAACAGAGGGCTAGGAACAAACACCACAAACTAAAATTAACTAAGGTAAAAACATGGCAAAGATTGTCCCTCTATCGACAGAAAAACATCTCAACATCAAGCTGACTCATTCAAACGATTTCAGCCGTTTCAACAAGGAACACCTGATCCCAGTGCTGGCCAGGGAGATCCCTAGCCTGGCAGCCGAATTTCCCATCGTCTTTGTGAAGAATGGTGAGACCGGCCAGTTTATTCCGGTGGCCATCATGGGGATCGAGCCCGAAGTTAACCTCTACTGCCAGAGCAATCAATGGGATGCGCCAATCAGCCCAATCGGCTTTAGCAATGCGCCGCTGTCCATCGCCAGAACTTCGGAAGAAGGCGACAACGTGATCGTCTGCATCGATGAGGATAGTCCTATGGTGTCTGAGGACGCTGGTAATCGACTCTTCACCGACGAGGGTGAGCGCAGTGAATACCTGACGGCGCGAACCAATGCCCTGCTGGATGTCGCCGCCATGCATCAACAGACACAGGCCGTTTGCCAATACCTGGCAGATAAGAACTTACTGATTTCTCAGCAGCTAACGATTAAGCTGGAAAGATCTGAGCAGAAGATCAACATCAATGGTGTCTACCTGATCGACGATAAGGTGCTGAACGAGCTAAGCGATGAGGATTTCCTCGAGCTAAGAAAGAAAGGTTTGCTGCCTATCGTCTATGCTCACAGAGCCTCGCTCAACCAGCTGTCTCGCCTTATCGCCAAGCAAAACCAGTTCGACAAGCTACAATAAGCATCCGCTGCAAGCTAATGGCGGGACGTTGGAATAAACTACGCCCCGCCAAATCGATTGTGCCCTTTCAAAAATCAAACATCATAGCGCTTCGAGCTCAACATTTTTGTAAGCCATATACCGCGATCTTCTCTAGCAACTCCCTGTGTTCTGGCAGCTCCTTCATCAGGTGCTCACCCACACTCGCTATCTGCCTAGCCTGCGCCTGCCAGGCTTCTCTCTGTTTATTACCTGCAAACTGAGGCGCCGTTGGATAATGCATGCCATAGAGGACATAGAGATAATTCTCTAAATCAAACACCTCAAACTTGCTGAAGAAGTCTTGCCTTATAGGGTAATGGTTTTGCCACAGCTTGAGTCGAGTGGAGAGCTCAATGGGAATCGTTGCCGGATCGCGATTATCGACCCAGAACGGCGAATCACTTCTGTCTGACAGGCAGTAGTGCATCTTGATAAATTCGACGACTCGCTCCCAGGCATAGGTCATCACCTGATTCAATTGATCGGCCAGCAAGGCAAGCGCCTCGCTATCCTTAGGCATGCGATTGGCCACGAAGCCTGCGGCAAAATCGGTCAGCAAGATAGAGGTGGCTTCTAAGGGCTCGAGGAAGCCCTGAGCCAATCCCAAGGAGAGGCAATTCTTATGCAAGAACTCCCTGCGATAGCCAAGTTTCATCGGCAAGACCCGATACTGATACTGAGCGACATCCTGCCCCAGATAACGGGAGAGCTTATTAAGCGCTGTGTCATCATCCATATATTTAGAGGAGTAGACAAACCCGACACCGCGCCTATGGGTCAAGGCGATATCCCATATCCAGCCGGCCTGATGCGCCGTCGCCAGGGTATAAGGCGGGATCGCCTCATCCTCATCGACAGGAACCTGCACTGCTATCGCCTTGTCGGCAAACAGCTGATGAGACTTATCGACAAAGGGCACCTTGAGCGTCTTGTCGATAAGCAAGGATTCAAAGCCACTGCAATCGATAAAAAAATCCGCGCCGATACTGCCCCGGCAATCGGTTTCCAGGGAGGCGATATCGCCACTTTCCCTTAGCGTGACCTCTTGCACATTGGCCATGATATGTTCGACGTTGAAACGCCTGGTGGCATTGTCGGCAAGCAGCTTGGCAAACTTAGCCGCATTGAGGTGATAGGCGTAACCCAGCGCTCCCTCATATTCACTGTGGGTGATTCGCTTCGGCGCCCGCCCGGCTTCACACACCTTGTGCTGAGGCGAGACCATGTCGCCGTATGCAGTATTAGTATTATCTAGCCAATGTTGGGTCAGATCCTCTCCCAGAGGACTCGGCATGTCAAACAGGTGATGATAGAAGTTCCCAGCCCCGTGACGGTCCTTATCCATCCAATTGACGAACTTGATTGACTGCTTAAAGGTGACGTCACACCGACGAATAAACTCAGATTCACTTATCCCAAAGCGTTTCAGACTCTGACGAATGGCGGGTACAGTGCCTTCGCCAACCCCAATAATGGGAATATCGGGAGATTCCACCAGCGTGATAGTCACGTCCTGGCGATGTTCTAGGGCCTTACCCAGGTGATTGGCCGCCAACCAGCCTGCCGTGCCGCCGCCCAATATAAGGATACGCTTAATGTCCATAGTTTCACCTCCGCCCTACTCTTGGTCTAATTAAAGGTCGGTGCTAATAACAAGTCGCTGATAAAAAGTTGGTGCTAATAAAAAGCCCAGCTTAAGCCGGGCTTTGTACACTCATGTGTCGATTAGAATCGCAGTGCGACACCCACCTTGTATCTCGCTTCGCCTTCGAAGCTCCATACCGGGTAGTTATCTTTAAACTCGGCGATCACATCTGGGTTGTCGACTGGCGAGACACCGATCTGGATGCTGTCTTCCTCTGTGAGGTTAACGGCTTCGAAGGTCAGATCCATCCAATCGGTCACGCTGTAGTTCATGCTCAGATCCAGCGAGCCATAGTCTTGGTGCTGACGGTTACCATAGAAACCTGGTAGCTCACGCATCATGTATTCACTGCGCCAGTTGTAGGCCAGACGCGCAGAGAAGCTTTCCATCTCATAGTAGCCCACAAGGTTAACCGTGTGCTTAGAAGAATCAGAGAAGACACCCACTTTATCTGGGTAGTTCTCGGCTGGAGAGCCTGCATCGGCGAAGGTATAGTTAACCGAGTAGCCCAGGCCGTTTTCGAACGAGTCTTGCAGCTGTAACTCGACCCCTTCGATATGGCCACCGTTAGCATTGTACTTCTCGCTGACGGTCCAGCAGTCATAGACGCCTACACCACAGGCGCTGTAGCCTTGGTCTCTTAGGTTATCGTCTTCGATGCCAATCTGTTGATTTAGCTTCTGACGAGTGGTGATGAAAGAGCTCACGTCTTTGATGAAGTAGGTCAAAGAGGCCAGACCCTCACCGCCGAAGTACCATTCTAGGCTCACATCGGCCTGGGTCGCCTTAAATGGCTCCAGAGCAACAGAACCACGGTTAAGCTTCTCGTTGCCTGGCGTGCCATCGTTCAGACCCGGCAGGGTCGAAGTAGCAAACAGGTCTGCGTAGTTAGGACGAGACATCACCTGAGCCGCAGTGGTACGTAGCAAGAGATCCGGTGCTAAGTCGAACGTCACGTTGATGCTTGGCAATACGTCACTGTAGCTCGACTTGTCTGTGCTCAACTCATCGGCGAACTGACCGCTTGAACTCAGCGCATAGTAATCAGACTCGATATCGGTCGAGATGAAGCGTAGACCAAAGTTACCGCGGATCCCTTCTGCCTCGAAGTTAGCCATGGCGTAGGCGGCCAGGTTCTTCTCATTCAGGGTACCGTAACCAGACTTATCGCGGGTAAAACCATCGACAGAGGCTTTAGCGTCGCGGATCATGGCATCGAAATTTGGCTTAGGCAGGGTAAAACCTGCGCCAGATGAGATGGTGCCTGAGTAGTATTCAGAGGCATCTTTAGCCACTATGTCACCCACGATTGCCGCGTCAGTTTGCTGCGTCACGTCATGGTCTGCATAGCGTACACCGGCTTTAATCGAGGTGATGGCACCAAAATCTACCGGGAAGGTCAGGTCGAACTGAGCATAGGTCTCTTCGTCGGTGTTAGGCTGCTTCTTCAGTGCCCAACCAGCAGTTTCTAGCTGACCGTTAAAGTCGCCCGCATCGAAAGACTTGTTAGCGATGTCGATAATGATCTTTTCACCGGTAGCGTCATAGTGACCGGCGAAGTCACCAGGCTGACCGATAGAGTTACCATAGTTAGAGGTTAGGCTAGTACCACCATCTGCCTTGGTGTTACCGACGCGGCCTTCAAGGGTGAAACCTTCACCCTCATATTTGAAGTCCAGGTCATAGGTATCTGACGACATCTCGGCTTCACGAGCCCAAGTCTGTGCCCAGGCAAATCCACCCTCGCCCGTATGGGTAATGTCGGTACAAACACCCGCAGCATTGGTTTTGTTACAAGTGCTTACGCCTTGCTGTGTAGGGAAGAGGAAGATAGAGGTGTTGGCGTTGTTTGCCTTAAGATCCAGGCTAGTAACCGTTAGGCCGAACTCTAAGTTGTCGGTTGGACGATACTGAGCGGCAATGTTGTAGGCGGTACGCTCACGATCTTGTTGGAAGGTTGTCGGCACAATTTCGCCCCAACCCAACAAGGTTTCGATACCGTTACGCTGATAGTCGGTTTGAGAGCCCGCAGCAGAAACCAGAACACCGAAGGTTTCGGCCTCGTTTGCCCAACTATACAAGCCAGAGACAGCAGGATCTGTCGCCTCAGAGACAGTACCATAATCGCCCTTGGCGCTTAAGAATAGAGTATTGGCATCTAAGTCCAGCGGCTTACGGGTCTTAACAACCACGGTACCACCAATACCACCTTCTGTGATGTCGGCCTGAGAAGACTTATAGACTTCGATGCCACTGATCATCTCGGGTGGCAGCAGAGAATAGTTAAAGCTACGGTCGATAGCCTGTTGGTCAAACCAACCGGTCGAAGCAACCGAGTGACCATTTAACAGGGTGCGGGTTAGCTGAGCAGATGCGCCGCGAATCGACACCTGCTGGCCTTGACCAAACTGGCGGTTAACGGTAACACCAGGAATACGACCCAGTGACTCACCTACGTCGCCATCGGGGAATTTACCAATGTCTTCGGCTGTAACGGCATCGACAACGGCATCAGAAAATCTTTTGGCGTTAATTGACGCCTTCATCGAAGCACGCAGACCACGTACTTCAATTTTTTCAATATTATCAGTATTAACCGCTTCTGCATCGGCCTCTGCCGCTAGAGCAGAAACAGACACTGCACCGCTCAGCAGCAGCGCAATATTAGTAGCTAGTACACTTTTCTTAAAAGTAGATGGTCGCATCTCGTTTCCCTTCCATAACTTTATTATCTTTTTTCGTATTCATAACCATCCCCGAAGGAATGACAACGCTGTCATGTGAGTACAAAGATTACACAACAATTAACAGATGCGCCACAACAAAATAACCAAAAGCAGGAATTTCTTTGGATTTATACATTTATTAAACAAAACACTCTCGTTGCATCTTGTTGCAATTTACTGATAAACAAGGATAAAAATCACTAGCTTTCGAAACGGGACAAATGTAATTCGGGATAGAAATCAATTTGATGATTGCTTAATAGCGTAAAACTCAGCAATATTGTCGCCAGGGGAAGTGAGATCTGCTGTGTAACCATACAGTACATTGTTTGAGACATATTTGAATTCTGAAGCAGCTAGACGCTGTGCAGACACAAAGAGTATCCGCTAGATGAAAGTCACCATTAATGACGTCGCCAAATATGCCGGCGTCTCCATAAAAACGGTTTCACGGGTCACAAATAACGAGCCTTCGGTTCGTCAGGCGACGATTGATAAAGTGAATCAGGCGATTGCCGCACTTAACTACCAGCCTAATGTCGCTGCCCGTAATCTAGCCGGCACAAAATCCTACGTGATCGCCTTTGTCTACGACAACCCTAATGCCTACTATGTCATTGATATGCAAAATGGTATTTTGTCATCTTGTAAGCAAAGAGGCTATGAGCTCCTCATCCATCCCTGCGATGCTAAGTCAGATAATATCTGCCAGGAGCTGGTCGATATGGTGCGCCATGCCAGGCTGTCAGGCTTGGTTTTAACCCCGCCGCTATCGGAAGACCCAAAAGTCTTGGCTGCCTTGGATCAGATTAATGCCAATTATGTACGCATTATTGCAGGGGAAGAGGTGAGCCCAACCGATGGCTTATCGATCCTGGTCAACGATAAACATGGAGCGGTTTCCATCACCCAGCACCTTATCGATCTCGGCCATAAAAATATCGCCTTTCTGAGCGGTGACCATCAGCACGAATCCACCAAGGAACGTCTCGCCGGTTTTAAGGCCGCCCTGCAAAGCAATCACCTATCGCTTGACGAGTCCAACATCATCAATGGTCAGTATTCTTTTGAATCGGGTGTAGAAGGCGCTAAAACACTGCTGGCGAAAGCCAATCGGCCGACGGCCATAGTCGCCTGTAACGATGAAATTGCCGCGGGGGCTCTCTTCGCGGCTAGGTTAGCAGGGGTAGCAATACCCGACGAACTCTCTATCGTGGGTTTCGAGGACAGCCCCTTCTCTAGACAGACCTGGCCTAAGCTAACCACAGTCCATCAGCCAAATAAGTTGATAGCGCAGACGGCAACCGAGTTACTTATCGAGAATCAGGGCAACAAGCAGAGTGAGACGGCTCATCAGGTCTTCATTCCCGAGCCGGTACTAAGAGACTCATCGGCAAGCCCAAAGGCCTAGGAATCGGCATCAAACTTTGATTAATGATTATCTACAGACAATAAAAAACCGCTGAGATATCAGCGTTTTTTTATAACTTTAGACTTAAACTGCCTCTTCGTTCTCTTCGCCGGTACGAATTCGAATCACGCGTTCGACTTCGGTAACAAATATCTTACCGTCACCTATCTTACCCGTTCTCGCAGTATCGACGATGACTTCGAGCGCCTGATCTAGCTGCTCATCTTGAATAACCAGCTCAATTTTTACTTTAGGCAGGAAATCCACCATATACTCGGCGCCGCGGTAGAGCTCCGTGTGCCCTTTCTGGCGTCCAAAACCTTTGACTTCAGAAACCGTCATGCCGGTAATACCGATCTCCGCCAGAGATTCGCGTACATCATCTAACTTAAACGGCTTAATAATGGCCTCGACCTTCTTCATCAAACGCTCCCTAAAATTCTGCTAACCCAATTCGACAAAACCTAAGTTTATTAGGCACTAGCTTATCACGTCCACCCAAACCACCAAAGATGATTATATCGAGAGATAAAATGATTCAATATTCATAGAGCAGAACAATATATGCCCATCGCCTAAAGTTGAGCTAACTCTTCTATACTCAATGAACTCGCCCCAAAAACGAGTTCAGGTCATTGCAGGAAGCATAGACTACATACAGCAAGGAATAGCCATGAAACATCATAATGGATTTACACTCATAGAATTAATGGTCACACTCGCCGTTGCGACCATACTCCTCTCGGTTGGCCTACCAAGTCTTACAGATCTCTATCAGGCTTACCGAGCCGACGCCGCGATAAAGATGATTCAACAGACTCTTCAGTTCGCCAGAAATACTGCCATCAACTACGGGCTTAGGGTAACGGTTTGCCCAATAAAAGATAACCAATGTACCAATGACTGGCACCTAGGCTTGGGGGTATTTACCGACTCGGGGACCAGCAACCAGCTCGATGACACAGACAAATTGTTGATGCAAACAAGTTCATTTGATAGTGGTGACTTTGTCTACTACAACCGCGCGTCTGCTCGTTTTCAACCTGATGGGCTCGCATCAGGCAGCAACGGAACCTTAAGGTACTGCCCTGGCTCGGCCAACAGCCCTTATTCCAAAGCCGTTATCGTCAATCAAGCCGGTAGAATACGCTTTTCAAAAGAGAAAAATATCAGCTGCAACCAATAACAGCTCCAAAGCTAACGACTCACGCCAATTTTAATCAAGCCGACAAATTATTGGCATTAAAAAGAATAGCTTATATATACTGAAATCCTAAAACTTCTCGCTTATACTAGTGTTAAGTGAATAGAGGATTTTACTCATGATGAAGAATAAAAATGGGTTCACACTCGTTGAACTCATGGTAACTATTGTCGTTGCAGGAATCATATTAACCATAGGGCTCCCATCTTTAATTTCGGCCTATGAAAGCGTCAGAGTAAATCGCAGTATTGAGCGTATCCATAACTTAATGTCTTTTGCCAGAAATCAGGCAATAAGTTACGGCGCGACAGTCAATGTCTGCCCTTTTGCCTCAGCAACCTCTTGTGGAACAGGGACAAATTGGAAGGGAGGAATTAGAGTCTATCTAACCGATGCGGGGGGAACAGACAAAGAACTAAGAGCAATAGATGGTTTTGACACTAATGATTCTGTCAAAGGTTCCGGCCCATTGATTACCTTTAGCGCAGATGGTTTATCTTCCAGCGGTTCTATTATCTATTGCCCAAATGGCAAGGCAAGCGAATCTCAAAGTGTAACAATAAGTAGCAGTGGCCTCATCTCTTATGGTGCCGATGGAAATAGCTGCTAATTTAAAGTCCCTAATAGCAGGGACTCCTATACCAAAATACTATCTGAGAGTACGTTTATCTACAGCATTTGCTTTATCGCTTGTAAAGGAGTCAGACAGCGGTACGCATTCCTCAACTTCTTTAATAAAGTACTTCTTTCCCTTAGCATCTGTTAATTGTTTTCCTGGTAATCCGGCCACTCTAATCGGCAACTGGCTTTCTTCCCACCTATAAAAAACAACTTGCCCTCCCTTTTTGACACTAGTAATGAAACACTTATAATCTTTCATCTTTGCATACGCAGGTGTTATCAGTGCAATCGATATTAGACATATCGTTGTGCTAAGTAGCTTAATCATTTCCAACACTCCTTTGACGGACCTTTAACACCTGCATCCGTCATGGTGATAGTTGCACAAGCCGTATCCCGGCTAGCCTGAGAGCCAATAGCCGTGGCGGTTACCTTAAATGTAGCTCCTCCAGTAGAGGCCACTTTATAATGCTCATGCTCAGTAACGAAAGGATTTGCGCTCATCCCTAACTTGGTTAGATCACTGGCATAAGTTCTATTATCCAAATAGTACTGCTCTTGAAGGTTTGCAACCTCCATCACCGCAGCCACGCCCTCAGCTCGTCCACTTTTAGTCACATAATCAATGTAGGAAGGATATGCAATTGCAGCTAATATTCCCACTATAGCAACGGTGATCATCACCTCTATTAAGGTAAAGCCCTTTAACTTCTGCATTTATTAATTCTTCTCATCCAAATGATAATAAATTCTATTGGTACTTAAACCACTGCCTAAAGACACAGTGCCTTTACACTCTCCATCTTCACACTCGCCTTTGCCCACACCAATGATATAGGCAGTAGAATCTTCACCCTCTTCAGGTTTAGGTATTACAATCTGTGGCGTATCTGGTACCCTTTCACCAATTTCATAGTAGGTTTCGCTGTAAGATCTGGTTCCCTTATGCAGGTCAAATACGTATAAACGTCCCTGTCCTGCGAAGCCACATATTCCGGCATCCAAATCGACATCTGTTCGAGTCGGAGGAATAAATGAAGTAAAATAAACTTTTCCGTCAAATATCAGTGACGCTGATAAAGTCTTTTCTCCAGCAACACTATAGTCGTAAAACCAACCACGTTTGGTTCCAAAAGTAACATTATCACTCTGAGATGATGGCGCAGCTGTGGTGACATCATACAATTCACTAATGGTTAACGCAGCTGGTGCATCGGTACTCGTAAAGGTTTTAGTTACCACATTACGATCTTGAAAAACATAAAACATGTCATTCGTATTTATATCAAGAGGGTGAGTTCGATTTCCTGTACCTATAGTGACAGCGTCATATGGAACACTCTGATAGGTAAGTTCACCACTATTGTCATGAATATTATTAAATTGAGTCTGTGCTACTGATGGCTCTGCAAAAAACATCCTGTCATTTGGAGAAGTAGATGTCGCAATAGACGCAAACTTGAACGTAGACCAAGTCGATTGAGTCGATTCTGGCATATCCATTCGCCAAATATTCCCCCCAATATCCGCAGCATAGATTCTATCCGTTATACCATCATTATTGCTGTCTAAAACGGCAACTTTATTAGGCACACTTGCCATACCTGTCGCTGAAAACTTCTTGATAAATGCACCTGATTTAGCATTAACAATATAAACCGCCTCTCCAGTACCTTCACTTGAGGCCATGCCACCACCAATAACTAACACAGGATCATCAATACCTGGTACAAAGGTGACAACAGGCTCTGACCAAGACTGCCCCAGCTCTTCAAATCCAGTCGAATTTGAATCTATTTTCCATTTAAAACTTGGTGCGTCCGGATTAGTGATATCCAAGGCATAATAGGAAGTACCACCTCTTCGCATACCAAGGAACACCCAAGCCTTATTGACTTTCCCACTAGAATCCGTTTCCGTATAGGCAACTGGTGACAAATCCATACCATACACGCTATGGCTTCCAGTAGAATAATTCTTTCTAAGCGTAGGAACGTTATGCCACAACTCCTGAGGAATAAATGCCCAGGTTTCCGTTACAGAACCAACTGAATAATCATTACTTCCAGAATCGGAATCTTTAAACATGTGAACTAACCCCTGATTAGTTCCCACTATAACTCTAACATCTAGATTTTCTGTTCCATCCGCATTAGGTTTCTCACCAAAGTTAATAGCCAGGGGTTTTGAATGCAGAGGATCGCCCATAATATCTTCTCTGGCATCATATATATTACCATCGTTATCATCATCATCGACATCAACACCATACAACCAATCTAAATCCTCTTGAGAATAGGCTGACGCGAAACCTGAGAATTGAATGCCCACAATACTAGTACCGACATTCGTCCTAATGTTTCGACTTTTTAATGTTGATCTTAAAATGGGCAATACCCCTCCAGAGTTAACCTTATTACCATCGATATTATTAGCAGGACATGTATTCCAATAGGTACAGGTAGAAGCGGCAATATTACCATTAGAATCAATTGCCTTGGAACTTCCTCCTGGACCAACAATCTCTCCTGAAGAATTGACCTTTAACTTCTTAAGATTTCCACTCCATCTAGGCCCCTTACCGGGTAAGAACATTGCAAAGTAAGCTGAATTATAAGTCTGTGTTTTATCGAAATTATTACTGGCAATACTTGGAGAGGTAAATGATGAGTCAATTGATAAAATAGACTTTAAGGCATCATCCATTGCCGCCACCAGATCAAGACCATTCTTAGCAACGTAATAACCTTTAGATACACCCGAATCATCTCTAGGGTTTCCACCTCTAAAAGCAGCCTCTTCCAATAACTTGGCCGCAACGTCAGCTCCTTCGGAAAAACCTATCGTAAATAATCTAACATTCTGCTTATTATCAATGCCATTAGCATCTTTGACTCCCTTAACCATATCATTGTTATACATATAAGCAGCTAAGGCTGGCAGATAACTAGTTTCCGTATCCCCCCAAGAATTGACAAAGTCAAATCCTGAATAGTTTGCAGTATTCTCAGCTGAGCTGGCTAAAGAGATGATCGCACTATCTGCATTACTATCTATTGTCGGTGCGCCATCAGTAATATAAATAATATAGGCCGTATCAGGGCATTTTTTAAATGGCGTAGTATAATTCCCGCCAGTAAGAATACTTGGAGGAGAGTTAGGAATATAACCATCGATTTTATAACTACCCTGAGCATTCTTATCGTCATTACCAAAGGTAACAGGCCCGCCGCTAAAGTACTGGTAAGCCTCATAAAGAGTCTCACATAAAGGGGTGTTAGTTTGAGCTGGCATACCATTAATCAAAGAAATCAAAGAATTCTGATTTGTAGAGGTCATCTCCTTAATGTCATAAACAATACGCCCGCCATCTGCGTCGCCTTCATCTGGATAATTCAAGTTAAATACAGCTAACCCAGCATCGATTGGAATAGATAATGACGTCAAGGCTGTTGTCAATGCATCTTTTGCAACTTCTAAACGAGTACCTGTCCCACCACTATTTTGCCCTTCCTCTGTGGTAGTAACCCACTGATACCAAACTAGGTAGTGTGCTGTATAAAGGGTCACTGGTGTACCTTTACCAAACTCAGTGTTTTCAAGGCTATAATCACGAGCGCTTGAATCTGTTGAGTCGGTGTACATTTTCTTTGAATCTATAGGGTAACCAGGATCAAATGGTACAGAGCTTCCTCCTACCTTTTCCAACCCTGGATTCTCTGGATCACTATCCAGAATATCTTGGTGACAATCAACAACTTGCCCACGATTAAACCCTTCGTTATCTGCCAAGGGATACCATTTCCCCGTATTGCCACTGGACTTAAATTCTCGTAAATATCCCGTATAGCGTCCTCTTTCTTGCAATGCAATAGCAGCTTTATGACAGTTATTATTAGCGGCATAAAAGCGTCGCGAATCTTTCGGCTCATCGGGAGTAGGCATGTTACTGGTATTATCTATTCCGCCAGCATTCCAATAAATTCCTTTCTCGTTTATATAACCAGAATAGCCAGCTAAATAATCACCGAAACCATCGGCATAATCACAAATACCATTTGCTTTATCATCAGCTGAACAGTAGGAACTAGTCGCATTCTGGTCCTCAGTTGACATACTTCCTGAATTATCAAATACAAATAAAACTTGGGGCCTTTTTCCCGAGCGCACATTCGAGTCAATCAAATAGAGTTCTGTATCATCAGCTATAGTCATTCCAGAAACTACGACCAAAGCCATAACTGTGCTGCATAGTAATTTCTTAAACATAATCCTAGTTTCCTGTAAGTACTTGCTGTTCGATGCCTGAAGCTACTGTTAGAGAGCCGAGATTGTCACGGCCAAAAACGGCAGTACTGGTAACCTGAGCACGACGACAACTCACTAAGTTAGCCCCTGTGGCGTTGGTAGTTCTTTGACAACCAACATCCTTAACTGCTGTCTCAGGGAGTGGGGTTATCACTTGCGTACTACTAAAAGTTGTCTCGGTGACCTTATTAGAAAGATTGGCAAAAGCGGCACCGGAATAATTATCAATAACTTGCGAAAGCCCACCGTCAGCTATTGCCTTAGCTTCAATTCTTTCAGAGCCAGCACCAGCCATACGAAGAGACTGTGTAGAGTTAACAGCTAAAGCAACACCTATTACAGTCATGATAATGAGAATTATCAGGGAAAGAAAAAGTACTATCCCCTGCTGTTTTTTCATCATCTTTAGCTCCTTATTAGTACTGGGTTTTCCAATACCACCGTTGTCGACATAACCTTACGTCTAAAATTATCTTTGATAGGCTGTATCTGCTTATCACCCAATTGATAAGTGGTCTCATTCGTATATGATGGGTCATTCTGGACAGAACGAACCAAAACAAAAACTTTTATCGCAACCAAACGCTGAAATGATTCGTTATCCCACATTAGCGAGGTCACTTGGGATTCGGGAATGTAGCGATCTGGCGTGCTATCGCCATCATTATCAAATCCATAAAGGAAACGAACATTTTCTATTCCTTCCACTAATTGCTCAAAGTTATTCATTCCCTTATTTGTTAGAGTAATTCGTCGTAATACTGGAGTACCTGCTGCATCATCTGCAATATAGTAAACATGATGCTGATATTCCCAGATCCTTGGATTGGTTAGGGCTGCTACTGGGTTAGCACCGACGAAAAATGCAACTTCACTAGAGTTCGTAGCAGCAAATATGGCATCACTATTACCATTTGCTACATTGGGCCCAATAAAGCGTTTCATCTGTAATACATCGGTATTTTTATTAACCGTTACACCAGCCAAGCAGCTTAAAGAGCTACCTCCAACGCCACTTTCGTATCCCCACAACCGCCTGAAATGAGCAGGTTGCGTATTAGGAAGCGTCGCATTATTTAATCCAGCGCCAACACAATCAATGAAACCTGATGTGGGCACTTCAAGTACAGTGTTTGTCCCAACAACAAAATCCGTCCCCGTAATATCCCCCATAAATCCAAGCTGAGAGATATCTCGCTCCATTATGGCAAGCGCTATCCGTCCATTTTCTTGCAATTGATTAAACTGGCTCGTAGTCGTTACATTCGAAGACGACATACTAAACATGGTAAAAAGCCCAGCCGATAAAAACAGACTTATAACTAGAGCTACCATCATTTCTACAAGTGACAGGCCCTTTTGCTTATTTTTTATTTTCAAAGCCATATCCATCTAGATGATCACTGTTTGTATTGAGTAAAGACGACGTCGATTGCTTGCTGTGCCGCAATCACCCGAGCTTCCTGCATCAGAGGTAGCTCTTATCCCTTTCCACGCCATAACAACATTTACGGTATTCCCATTAACCGTAACGCAAGCTGTCGGAGTATCAAGTCCTCCTACATTTTGCCCTCCCACGACCTCAGCCGCACCGATAAACGCTGAACGCCACTCATATAAATCCCAAGCGACAGTCTGAGAGGGAGAGCATAAGGCTGCGCCAGTACAGGCGGGATTTGGCAGAGTTGGCGCGCCACTATAGGTGCCAGCATAATTTGCTATCTGGCTAGGATTTAACTTCATGCGATTGATAATATCGTTGGCGTAGTATGAAGCCTGGGTCTGTTGAAAAGACTCGAAGCTGCCTCGCTTAGAAACAACGTGTAGATTAAATATGCCGATCAGGCCAACAACAAGAATGACGAGCGAAACCATCACCTCTATTAGGGAAAACCCTTTCCCACGTTTTACCATGATGTCAAATCTCCGATATTAGCCATACTTTTGACAGTCGTTTCAGTCGTTTAGTCTTTTAAAATCTGAAAGTTAGCATAACTTTAAACTATACTAGTTAATCATAGATTAGTCGAATGTTACTCGCTAGTAATATTAGGTCTAAAAAGGAAATTCGATATGCCAAGGGCAATTTTTAGGCAACAAAAAAGGAGGCTTTAGCCTCCTTTTCCTACCAAAACAGTAAGATACCTAGCGTAGTTCAGCCGGTACGGCAAATACGGTATCTTCTTTACGCCCTTCCACCTCGGTGATCACACTAGGTGCCAACTTGGCGATAGCATCGATAACCTGTTGTACCAACACCTCCGGCGCAGATGCGCCAGCGGTAACGGCAACCTTTTCGATGTCGTTAAACCATTCGGGTTTAATGTCGTCGGCATTGTCCACAAGATAAGACTGTGTGCCCTTCTTAATGGCCAGTTCCATCAAACGATTCGAGTTGGAGCTGTTCTTAGAGCCCACCACAATGAAGAGGTCGACGTCATCGGCGACGTTACGCACCGCATCTTGTCGGTTCTGGGTCGCGTAGCAGATATCGTCCTTACGTGGTCCCTGGATTGACGGGAAACGCTTCTGCAAAGCCGCAATCACATCTGCAGTATCGTCCATAGACAGAGTCGTCTGTGTCACGAAACAGAGGTTATCAGGGTCTTTCACCACTAAGGCCTCAACATCGGCAGGTGACTCTACCAACAACACGCCGCCCTCAGGGTTATCGTATTGTCCCATGGTGCCTTCAACCTCAGGGTGGCCCGCATGGCCGATAAGGATGCACTCTATCCCCTTACGGCTGGCACGGGTGACCTGCAGATGCACCTTGGTCACCAATGGGCAGGTGGCATCGAATACTCGCAGGCCACGTTTTTTCGCCTCGGCACGAACCGCCTGGGATACACCGTGAGCACTGAAGATCACTATGCTGTCGTCCGGCACTTGGTCTAGTTCGTCAACAAATACCGCGCCCCTGTCTTTGAGGTTTTGCACAACATATCGATTATGCACCACTTCATGACGTACATATATTGGCGGCGAGAACAGCTCTAGCGCCCTCTCGACTATGCTGATGGCCCGATCTACACCGGCACAAAAACCTCGCGGATTGGCCAGTTTAATCTGCAGACTTTGAGGAGGTTGCGTCATGATTAGAGCTCCTGAACCACTTCCAATTCAAATGTCACCGCCCGGCCCGCCAATGGATGATTAAGATCGACGGTTACCGAATCCCCAACTACCTCTCGGACGATACCTGGGATCTCACTGCCACCAGGACCAGCGAAACTGACGATTACGCCAGTTTCGAGCTGCATGTCGGCAGGAAACTTACTCCTGTCCATATGGTGAATAGCATCCGGGTTTGACTCACCAAAGGCGTCCGCTGCTGCCAGTGTAAAGCTGTGCTTATCGCCTTGCTTGAGGTTCGAAAGCTCGGCCTCAAATGCCGGACTCAGACTCTGGTCGCCAATGTTTAACTTGGCCGGTTTACCAGAGGCCTTAGTGCTATCTGCGGTCGAACCATCTTCCAGCAGGATATTCATATGGCACAATAATGAACGTGTAACAGTCACTTCTTACCCCTTTGCAACGTCTTCGCCATTTGGCTTACGCTCTGAAATAAACGAATCCAAGATGATGAGTCCGGCGCCGACACAGATCGCCGAATCGGCAATGTTGAAGGCCGGGAAATGACTCGTATTCCAATAAAAATCGAGAAAATCGACCACGAAGCCATGTTGCAAGCGATCAATTAAATTCCCCAATGCCCCACCAATCACTAAGGTATAGGCCAGATTTAAGCGCCATAATCCTTTCGATTGCTTCCGCAGCCAGACGGTCAGCAAGGTACTAAAACCGACTGCTACCAAGGTAAACAACCAACGCTGCCACCCACCGGCATCATCTAAAAAGCTAAAGGCGGCGCCATAATTTCTTACATAAGTGAAATTAAAAAATGGCAATAAGTTAATTGACTCTCTCAGGTCAAAATTGGCTAGTACCCATTGTTTGGATAGTTGATCGGCAACGAACACCAATACAACTACCCAATACCAACGTAAGCCACTCTCTTTCCAGCTAGATGGCATTCGATTCCCTTATGCGAACTGGCGAACTTCGCCATCACCTTCGATGTTGGTCACACAGCGTGTACACAGCAGTGGGTGCGCTTCAACCTGACCCACATCTTCTCTGTGATGCCAGCAGCGATCGCACTTGGCCGCCTCTGTCTTAGCCACTAATAGCTTAAGACCAGCCAGCTCTGTCTCAACCGCATCGTCACCGGCGTTCGCCAGCGGGGCAGTCTGAGTATTAGAGGTCAGCAGCACGAAGCGCAGCTCATCACCCAGCAGCGCCAGAGACTCTGTTAAGGCATCATCGGCATAGAGAGTCACTTCGGCTTCTAACGAACCGCCGACACGCTGCTCGCGGCGCGCCTGCTCGATGGCCTTGTTCACCTCATCACGTACTGTGATGAGATTTGCCCAATAGTCGTCGCTCAGGTCACTATCTAGGGTCACAGAGACTAGGCCTTCGAACCAAGTCTGAGTAAAGACAAACTCTTCACGCTCGCCCGGCAGCGATTGCCATACCTCATCGGCGGTAAAGCTGAGGATTGGCGCAATCCAGCGCACCATGGCTTCGGCGATCAGGAACAGCGCGCTCTGACAGCTACGACGTGCCAAGCTGTCACGCTTAGCCGTGTACTGTCTGTCTTTGATGATATCCAGATAGAAGCTGCCAAGCTCAACAGAGCAGAACTGCATCAGTTTCTGGGTCACTAGGTGGAAGTTATATTGCTCGTAAGCCTCTAAGATCTCGGCTTGCAAGGCGGCAGCGCGGCGCACCACCCAGCGATCCAGCGCCACCATATCTTCGATGGCAACGGTGTCGTTTAGCGGATCGAAACCATTCAGGTTAGCCAGCAGGAAACGCGCCGTGTTACGGATACGACGGTAAGCATCGGCGCTGCGCTTAAGGATCTCGTCAGATACTGTCATCTCACCGCTATAATCGGTCGCTGCCACCCATAGACGCAGAATGTCGGCGCCGAGCTTGTTAGTGACTTGCAGCGGGGCGATCACGTTACCGATCGACTTAGACATCTTACGGCCCTGACCGTCCACGGTGAAACCATGGGTCAATACCTGCTTGTAAGGCGCCTTGCCGTTCATGGCGGTAGAGATCATCAGTGATGACATGAACCAACCACGGTGCTGGTCGCTACCTTCCAGGTAGAGATCCACCGGATGACCATTGTATTCAGGACGAGCGGCAACCACAGATGAGAAGGTAGAACCTGAGTCATACCATACATCTAAGGTATCGGTAACCTTGCGGTATTGGTCGGCTTCTTCGCCTAACAGTTCTGCGGCGTCTAGATCCCACCAAGCCTGAATGCCTTCTTGCTCGATGCGATGGGCAACGCGCTCCATCAGAGCAACGCTGTCAGGGTGCAGCTCTTCGGTATCACGGTGTACGAACAGGGTAATAGGCACGCCCCAGGTACGTTGACGTGAGATACACCAGTCTGGACGATTCTCGACCATCTTCTCGATGCGGCTCTGACCCCAGTCAGGGATCCATTGCGTCTTCTCGATCTCGCTCAGCGACTGAGTACGTAAACCTTTTTGGTCCATAGAGATGAACCACTGCGGCGTCGCGCGGAAGATAATAGGTGTCTTATGGCGCCAGCAGTGTGGGTAGCTGTGACGATAAGCCACATGATTCAGCAGTGCGCCCTTCTCTTCGAGCAGTGCAACCACATTATCGTTGGCTTTAAAGACATGTTGGCCGGCGAAGAACTCGGTACCTGGCTTGTAGACACCGTTATCCCCTACAGGGTTAGCCACTTCCAGACCATATTTTTGACCGATAACAAAGTCGTCCTGACCGTGGCCAGGCGCCGTGTGTACCACACCGGTACCCGAATCAACAGTGACGTGGTCACCAATGATGACAGGCACATCGAAATCATAGAAAGGATGCTTAAAGCGCAGCAGTTCCAGCGCCAGACCTTTCACTGTGCCCAGTACGCTGTGCGACTCAGCACCATAACGCTCGATGCAAGACTCAACCAGCTCCTGCGCCACAATAATCGCGCGCTTGCTGCCATCTTTAGTGAACTCAACCAGATCGTAATCGATATCACCGGCCATTGAGAGGCCGCGGTTAGCAGGCAGTGTCCAAGGCGTTGTGGTCCAAATAACGGTCGCCACTTCGGCGTCACATTGCTCCAGGCCGAATTTAGCCAGCACAGCTGCTTGATCGACAGCCACGAAGGCAACATCGATTGCAGGTGAAGTCTTATCTTCATATTCGACTTCCGCTTCAGCCAGTGCAGAACCACAATCGGTACACCAGTGCACAGGCTTAACACCTTTATGCAGGTGGCCGTTGTCGATCACCTTAGCCAAAGAGCGAACTATGTTGGCTTCGGTGTCGAAGTTCATGGTGAGGTAAGGATTTTGCCAGTCGCCCAGCACGCCAAGACGGATAAAGTCTTCACGCTGACCATCTACCTGAGCTGCAGCGTATTCACGACACTTCTGACGGAACTCGGCCGCAGACACCTTCTGGCCAGGCTTACCCACTTTCTGCTCGACCTTAAGCTCGATTGGCAGACCATGACAGTCCCAACCTGGAATATAAGGCGCGTCAAACCCCGACAGGGTCTTAGACTTGATAATAATGTCTTTAAGGATCTTATTTACTGAGTGACCAATATGAATGCTACCGTTAGCGTACGGTGGGCCATCATGCAAAATGAATGGCTTGGCACCTGTGCGGCTTTCACGAATCTTTTGGTACAGTTTCTTTTCTGTCCAAGATTTCAACATCTCCGGCTCACGTTGTGCCAGATTACCACGCATCGGAAACTCAGTTTCCGGCAAGTTTAAAGTAGATTTATAGTCGCTCATTGATCCTATACCGTTAATTTAGCTGATTGCTCTCAGCCTGCATCGCAGCCAAGCAGAGCCTTGGCCCTGTCAGCATCATCTTTAATTTGTAGCTTCAGCGCATCTAAAGACTTAAATGGCTGTTCATCCCTAATCTTTGCCACCAGTTCGACTTCGACGGTGCGACCATAAAGGTCTCCTTCAAAATCAAACAGATGGACTTCTAACTGACAATTTTGTCCGTTGACCGTGGGCCTAAAGCCAACATTTGCCACCCCTTCATAGATATCGCTACCGTCCCAATACAACTTGACGGCAAAGACGCCCCTGACCGGCGACACCTTGCGTTTCAAGGCGATATTGGCGGTAGGAAATCCTATGGTGCGGCCGATTTTCTCGCCGTGGGCAACTTTACCGCTCAGGGCATATGGATGGCCTAGCAGGCGCCTTGCCTGCTCTAGGTTCCCCTTGGCGAGCAGCCCACGAATCTCGGTCGAGCTCACCCTTTTATCCCCTAGGATAAAGCTATGGGTATTGACCACGGCGAAACCATATTTTTCACCGGCGGCCTTTAACATCTCAAAATTACCGCGACGCTGCTTGCCAAAACAGAAGTCATCCCCCACCACCAGGTATTTCACTCCTAGCTGTTTTACCAGGAGATCCTCGATAAAGGCTTCGGCGGGCATGGCGGCAAACTTCTGATTAAAATTGACGCACAGCAGACGATCTATGCCCAGCTCATCGAGCAAGACTATTTTATCGCGCAGCAGACTCAGCCTGGCTGGGGCATTATCCCCCTTAAACAACTCTTGCGGCTGAGGTTCGAATGTCATGAGTGTTGCAGGAACCCCATGTTGCTTGGCTTTTTTTACAAGGGCAGCAATGACTTCGGCATGCCCACGATGCACGCCGTCAAAGTTCCCAATAGTCAGCACGCAACCCTGGTGTCTGGGTAAAATATTATGTATACCGCGGATCAGTTCCATTACATTCAATAACTAGCAAGCATAAGTTCGCGGATTATATACCAGCTGAGAAGGATAATCAGCAATCAAAAGCCAGCTTTCATCCTCCAGGGGCGAATTCCTAACAATAACATAGCCAGCAGGTAGACCACAGCCCCTGCGCCAATCAAATAGGCCAGCTGAGTTGCCCTGCCCACAAATGACAGCGCTAGCCAGGTATCAATACTAGGTAACAATAGATAAAGCACGGCGATCATCAACGCGGCGGCAACCAAGGTTTTGCCCATAAACACAAAGGTTTGGCGAGGAATTTGGTACACACCGGCGCGATGCAGACCGCGGTAAAGCAAACTTGCATTGAGCAGCGCTGATAAAGAGGTGGCAATCGCCAAGCCCACATAGCCGAATGGAAACACAAAAATCAGGTTAAACACCATGTTACTCACCATGGCGACTATGCCGTAACGCACAGGGGTTTTGGTATCCTGACGGGAGTAATAGCCCGGCGCCAACACCTTGATCAGCATGAAGCTCAGCAGCCCCGAACCATAGGCCATTAAACTATAAGAGGCCATATCCACATCATCTAGCGTGAAGGCGCCGCGCATGAAGAGCACCATCAACATGGGCTTAGCCAGGACGATCAGGCCGCACATGGCAGGCACCCCCATCAGCAAAATCGCCTTGATCCCCCAATCCATCGTTTTGGCAAAACCATCCCCCTCGGCGTTAACATGCTTCTTCGACAGCGCCGGCAAGATAACGGTAGCGATGGCGATACCAAACAGACCTAAGGGGAATTCCAGCAGTCGATCTGAGTAGTAGAGCCAGCTGATGGAGCCCGTCACCAAGAAACTGGCAATAAAGGTATCGAGCAGCAGATTGATCTGCGACACAGACACGCCAAACAGCGCGGGCAGCATCAGGGTGCGGATCTTAACGACGCCCGGGTGATGCCAACCCCACGACGGCTTAACCAAGGCCTTCTCTCTAAATAGAAAAGGAATTTGGAATAAAAACTGGATCAGGCCACCGGCGAAAACGCCCCAAGCAAGGCCTATCTCCGGCTGATCGAGCTTAGGCGCCAGAAACAGCGCCGCACTGATGATGGCCACATTTAAAAACACCGGGGTAAAGGCCGATACCGCAAATCGGCCACGTGTGTTGAGTATCGATCCCGCCAAGGCGGTAAAGGTAATAAACCAGAGATAGGGAAAGGTGATCTTCAGCATTAGTGATGCCAGCTCAAATTTCTGACCATTTGGCTCATCGTTTAGCCAGGCCAGGAACCAACCGCCGCCAAACAGGGCCGTTAATAGTGGCGAGGCGATCACCCCCATCAGAGTCACCAAGGTCACCACCAGCCCGAGCGTACCGGCCACCTTGGCCAGCAATTCGCGAACCGCCTGATCGTCATGTTTCTCTTGATATTCGGTCAAGACAGGCACGAAGGCCTGGGCGAAGGCGCCTTCGGCAAATAATCGGCGTAAAAAATTTGGGATCTTGTTGGCAAAAAAGAAGACGTCGGCGCTACTCCCGGCCCCCATCAAATTGGCGATAACCACGTCTCGCACTAAGCCTAAAACACGAGAAATCAGCGTCATAGCACTCACGATCATGCCTGACTTAAATAGTTTCTTGCTCAAAGTTCCCCCTGAAACGAGCACTACAGGTGTATCGAGCAAGTTAAAAAGTCGACAACCCCCTGTCACCAAGCAGCAAATACTGCTAGAATAGCGCACCATATTACACGAGTTAGGTTGAAGAACGCCAAGTCTGCTCTGATTAATTTATCTTTAGGATAAAGATCCGATCATTGTCATTGACAAACTGACGAAAAAAAGGCATATTCCTCGACCTTTAAAAATATCTAACCCTTTTAGGAGTTGCACCTTGGCTAATAGCAAGTCTGCAAAGAAGCGCGCGCTTCAATCTGAAAAACGTCGTCAGCACAACGCTAGCCGTCGTTCTATGCTACGTTCTTACGTTAAGAAAGTAATCGCTGCGATCAACACTGGCGATCACAAAGCGGCAACTGAAGCATTCAATGCTGCACAACCAATTGTTGACCGTATGGCGACTAAAGGTCTTATTCACAAGAATAAAGCTGCCCGTCATAAGGCTCGTCTAAACGCTAAGATCAAAGCACTAGCTGCTTAATCTTTTAGCGATATAAAAAAACCGGCTTAGGCCGGTTTTTTTGTGCCTGTCGTTCGAGCACCAATTCAATCTCGCCACTTTTCACGCCTAGATTAGAGTCACTTTAAAATTCACGAACACTCTATACTGGCAAAATCCCAGAGCCAAAAAACAAAAAAGCTGACGGCCTGTCGCCCATCAGCTTTCTATCTGCGCTATTCTCAAGCCGTTTAGTGACAATAGATAGTGTTAAGTAACTTAATAATTTCAGATACTTCCTTGCTTTTCAGCGAATAAAATACCGTTTGCGCTTCTTTTCGCGTTTCGACCAAATTGTCTTTACGAAGCCATGCTAAGTGTTGCGACAGCGCAGATTGGCTAAGCCCCAGCTTTTTATTCATCTCACCGACGCACATCTCACCTTCGCTCAACAAGTAGCATAAGATGAACAGCCGGCGTTCATTTGCTAAAGCCTTTAGCAATACAACAGCATTATCCGCTCGTTGCTGCATCAATTCTATATTCATTACGAGCAATTTCTCCTAAAACAAACCCCGGCACTAATATAGCGTTGACTTAAAGATATAGTCGGGACATAAAGCACACTTTTTGCTAGATTGTTTTCAAAAATGGGACATACGTAATAAAAATAAAGGAAACTCATGAAAAGCTCCCCTCTCATCCTCCTATCCACACTCTTTTTCGGCGGCCTATTTGCCTGTCAAGATGCGGCAGCAACAGACACAAATCAAAGCGTTAGTGCCAAGCTACAGCAGCAAGCACTCTCTTCGAGTCTGGCCTATGATATTGTCGAATCACTCACGGTTGAAGTAGGCCCTAGACTCGCGGGCAGCGACAAAGACTTGGTCGCCGTAGAGTGGGCCGAGAAGAAGCTGGGTTCCCTCGGTTTTGATAAGGTCTATAAAGAAGCCGTGCAGGTGCCCGTATGGCAACGAGGCGAGGCTAAGGCCAATATAGTCTCCCCTTACGCCCAACCTTTGGTGATCACCGCCCTAGGTGGCAGCGTCGGCACGCCGGAAGAAGGGATCAGTGCGCCAATCGTCCGCTTCGAGACCCTAGACGAACTAAAACAAGCCGATCCAAGCCTGGTTGCGGGCAAGATCGTCTTTATCGACCACATCACCCCTAGATTTAAGACGGGTAAAGGCTATGGCATGACGGTTGGCGGACGCTCACGGGGCGCCATCGCCGCTGCAGAGAAAGGCGCGCTAGCCATAGTGATCCGCTCCATCGGCACAGACCATGACAGAATGGCCCATACCGGCATGATGCGCTATCAAGAAGGGGTAGATAAGATCCCGGCTGCGGCCATGTCCAATCCCGATGCAGACTTGGTCACCCTGATGCTTAAGCGCGATCCCAACGTCGTGCTGCATCTCGAGATGAGCCCTAAGAACCTTGGCTACGCCACATCCTATAATGTCATTGCCGAGGTTACCGGCAGCAGCAAACCCGATGAGATAGTGCTTATCGGCGCGCACCTGGATTCTTGGGATGAAGGCACTGGCGCCATCGATGACGGAGCAGGCGTGGCCATTGTGACCGCCGCAGGCCACTACATCTCTCAGCTACCCGTTAAACCTGCCCGCACGGTTCGCGTGGTGCTCTACGCCGCCGAAGAGCTGGGGTTAATTGGCGGCAAGAGCTACGCCAAAGACCATCAAGCGGAGCTGGCCAAACACTATATAGCCGCCGAATCCGACTTTGGCGCCGGGCGTATCTACCAGATCGACTTTAACGTTGCCGATAAGGCCTTTGCCGCCGTGCAGGCTCATACCGGCTCGATGCAGGATAATGGTGTTGCGCCAGGCAATAACAAGGCCTCTGGTGGCCCTGACGTCTCCATGCTGCCAGGCTATGGCGTACCCGTGGCGTCACTCAGACAAGATGGCAGCGACTATTTCGACTATCACCACACGCCAAACGATACCTTGGATAAGATCGATCCTGAGGCGCTGGCACAAAATGCGGCGGCCTACGCCCAGTTTGCTTACCTCATGGCGCAATCTGATATTGAGTTAAGACCGCTAACCCCTAAGGCCAAATAGCCAGAGAAAGACCTAGAGTCTTTGATAATCGGCCTCAGATGATAGCCAACGAGAGTTCATGGCCAACGAGAGCTCATTGCCAACGAAAGTTAAGTTGGCTTAAGACTAAAAAAAGCAGCCTATGGCTGCTTTTTTTATCGCGTTGACAGAGTCTTTCACTCTGCAAATTAGTTCTTGAGCTTAGGCTTGCTCTTCTCTTAGGAACACAGGCTCGTTAACACTGGAGTCTGCCTCACTGTAGTAATAACCCGCGGTGTCGAACTTAAGCAGCTCTTCATAGCGACTCACCTTGTTATCAAGCATGTAGCGCACCATCATGCCGCGGGCCTTCTTGGCGAAGAAACTAATCACCTTATACTGACCATTCTTCTTATCCTTAAAGATAGGCGTGATCACCTGTCCCAGGATCTGCTTTGGCTTCACCGACTTAAAGTACTCGTTCGATGCCAGATTCACCAGGATATCATCGCCCTGTTCGGCCAACGCCTTGTTGACCTCTTGAGTGACGATATCACCCCAAAACTGGTATAGGTTCGCCCCGCGATCATTAGCCAGCTTGGTGCCCATCTCCAAACGGTAGGCCTGCATCAGGTCCAGTGGGCGCAGCAAGCCATAGAGGCCTGACAGGATACGTAGGTGCTGCTGAGCGTGCGCTAGGCTCTCCTGAGACAGGGTATCGGCATCCAGCCCGGTATAGACGTCGCCACGAAAGGCAAACAGCGCCTGCTTGGCATTGTCCAGATTAAAATCGCGATGCCACTCGGCGAAACGCGCGGCATTGAGTCCGGCAATCTTGTCGCTAACCTTCATCAAGGAGGCGATATCGGCTGGTGTTAGCTCTCGACACACCTTTATCAAGGCTTCACTGTGTTCGAGCAGTGCAGGCATAGTAAAGGTTTGGGTACTTGCTGGCGTTTCATAATCCAGGGTTTTAGCCGGAGAGACTAAGATCAGCATAAATTATCCTTTGTTTCTAACATTAAGCGAGGTGACTATCATACTGACGCAGACAGTAAAAAACCACGCCCTTGGAGCGTGGTTTTTTAGATGGAACTAATAGAGAGGCGCGATTAACCCGCTTGGGTTACACCTCGGGGACGGCAATCGACTTGCCTTCCTCTTTCGCCAAGGCATCGGCGCTGGGCTTACCCTTCCAGATCTTCTCATCCAGACCGTTAAGCTCAGGGAAATGCGCCGCATCGAATGTCGGCACCTTACCAGCCTTTAGCTGCACTTCGTAATCTTTAATCACCGCAAAGGCCACCTTAGAGAGCATGACGATGGCGGCAATATTCACCAGCGCCATCAAGCCCATGGAGACATCGGCAAAGTTCCACACCAACTGCAGCGACGCCACTGAACCCGCCATCACCATGGCCAAAACCAAGGCGCGGAAAGTATAGAGCACCTTCTTGCTCCTACTCAGGAACATGATATTGCTCTCTGCATAGCTGTAGTTAGCGATGATCGAAGAGAAACAGAAGAGAATGATAGCGAAGGCGACAAAATAAGCTGCCCAGCCACCCACCTCATTGGTGAGCGCTAACTGCAACAGACCTATGCCCTTTTGCTCACCCGGCGCATCCAGCACGCCCGATAACAAGATGATGGCCGCGGTAGCGCTACAGATCACTATGGTATCGACAAACACGCCAATCATCTGCACGAAACCCTGAGAGGCGGGGTGATTAGGATTTGGTGATGCTGACGCCGCAATATTGGCCGCACTGCCCATACCCGCTTCGTTAGAGAATAATCCTCTTGCGATGCCCGCCATCATGGCGCCCATGGCGCCGCCGGCGGCTTCTTCCCAACCGAAGGCACTCTTGACGATATAAGCCAGCGCCGCTGGCACCTGCTCCAGGTTCATTACCAGAACGATCAGGGCAATCGCCAGATAAGCCACCGCCATAACTGGCACGATAAGCTCAGAGGCCTTGGCCACTTTCTTCAGGCCGCCGCTGATGATATAGGCCGCAATTGCGACGATCACCAGACCCACCATAGTCTTATCTAACCCAAAGGCATTGTTGAGTGCATCAGTCATGGTGTTGGCCTGGGCCGCATTGAAGGCGAAACCGAAGGCGATGATCAGCAAAACAGAGAACAAAGAACCCATCCAGCGCTTGCCTAACCCTTGCTCCATATAATAGGCCGGGCCACCACGGTACTGACCGTCGCTGTCTTTAACCTTGTATACTTGCGCCAGGGTCGACTCGATGAAGGCGGTTGCCATCCCCAGCAGGGCGATGAGCCACATCCAGAACACGGCGCCGGCGCCACCGACTGTAATTGCTACCGCAACACCAGCCATGTTACCCGTGCCCACACGGGCCGCCATAGAGGTACAAAATACCTGGAACGACGAAATACCATTGGTTTTCTCACGGCCTTGTAGCACTAACTTGCTACCATGACCAAACATACGTAATTGGATAAAGCCCAATCTCAATGTAAACAACACGCCCGCAGCGACCAGCACGTAAATCAACACACTGCCCCACAGCATGCCGTTTACCGCGTTGATAGTCGAATCGACTAAATTTAATACAGATTCAAACATAGAACTTCTATAACCCTTAGGACGTTTATGGTGACCTTGCCGAGCAAGCCGCCACCTTTGTTGAATTTCCTTCCCAATTTGATCGAATATTTTCGGCAGGATTATCTTTTCGAATTATCCTTTCATGATGCCCAAACAACATGCCTGCCGAATTCGACACGCCAAAATAGCATACCATCAAAAAAGCACCATGTGATACAGATCACAGTTACCCATTTACATGACATTGCCATCACGCAATCAGACATAAATAAGCTACTGTATTAACGTAACTAACATGGTGTTTACCACCAAAAATTTAACATTCGGCAAATTTAATGACTTTGCAAAAATAAGATATTGAACACATTTTTGTAATAAAATTACAAATATAGTGCCTCACATGAGCTTTGATTAACTTATTGCTTACTATAAATGGGGTTATTTATGTCACAACAGCAAGAGATCACCGCACTAAAGAAATTTGTAAGAGCGACCAACTTCCTGGCCACCTCGCAAATCTACCTGAAGCAGAACGTACTGCACAAGCGTCCGCTAGAGCATAGCGACATCAAACCCAGACTGCTAGGGCACTGGGGTACTTGTCCAGGTATCAACTTCGTCTACGCTAACGTCAACCGTCTCATCAAGAAAACCAACCGTCCTTTCCTCTACCTTGTCGGCCCAGGCCATGGCTTCCCAGCCGTACAAGCTAACCTATTTATGGAAGGATCGCTGAGTCATTTCTATCCAGAGACGATTCCGTACAACGAGACAGGTATCGAAGATATCTGTAAGAAATTTTCAGCCGCCTATGGCTACCCTTCTCACGCTAACCCAGAAGCACCGGGTCAGATCCTCGAAGGTGGTGAGTTAGGCTACTCACTCTCAGTTGCCTGGGGTGCCGTGCTGGATAACCCTAACCTCATCGCTACCGTACTTATCGGTGACGGCGAATCAGAAACCGGCCCACTAGCTGCCTCTTGGTATGCAAACCGTCTGGTATCTCCAGCCAACAACGGTGCCGTACTGCCAATCGTTCACATCAACGGCTACAAGATCTCTGGCCCAACCCGTATGGGACGCATGAGCCACGAAGAACTCGAGCTTGAATTCAAGGGCCTTGGCTACCACCCAATCATTGTCGACAGCGACCTTGAAGAAGATGTCTACGTACAGATGACCAAGGCAATGGATGAATCCTATGCCATGATCGAAGCCATTCAGACCAAGGCTCGTAGCGGCGAAGATGTCGTTAAGCCTCGCTGGCCAGTGATTCTGATGCGCACCGCAAAGGGTTGGACAGGCGTTGCCGAAGACAATGGTAAGAAGCTAGAAGGCAACTGTGAATCTCACCAGGTTATCGTTAACAAGTGTGCGAAAGACAAACAACACCTTGAAGCCTTAGATCAATGGCTTGCCAGCTACAAGTTCAACGAACTCTATAGCATCAACGAGCAAAACCAGATCGTGTTCGACAAAGACATTCAATCATTGCTCCCACCAAAAGAGCTTTGCTGTGGTCGTCAACACCTGAGCTATGGCGGCGAAGTGGTACGTTCACTCAACAATCCTAAGCTGGAAGACCTGGCCTACGGTGCAGAAACGCCTAGAGGCCAACGTGGTTACTCTATGCTGAAGATGGGTCAATGGATGCGTGATGCATTCAAGCTCAACAGAGACCAACGCAACCTGCGTATCTTCAGCCCTGACGAAACCTACTCTAACCAGCTGCAAGCAGTGTTTGAAGAGACAGATCGTGCATGGCAGTGGCCTATCGAAAGCTGGGACGAAGATATGTCTCGCGACGGTCGTGTACTTGAGCTGCTATCTGAGAACCTGCTGTTCGGTATGCTACACGGCTACACAGTAACGGGTCGTCACGGCATGTTCCCAACTTATGAGTCATTCTCACAGGTGGTCTCCTCAATGGCTGACCAATACTGTAAGTATGTCTATGCGAGCCAAGGCGTACACTTCCGTAAGCCGGTTCCCGCTTGTAACGTAGTGCTCTCTTCACTGCTGGAGCGCCAAGACCACAACGGTTATTCTCACCAGAACCCTTCTTTCCTGGGGGCTATGCTTGAGAAACACCCAGAGATCATCTCGGCATATCTGCCAGCAGATGCTAACTCTACCCTGGTTTACACAGAGCGTGCCTTCGCCGACCGCGACAAGCTAAACATCATCGCCGCCGGTAAGAAAGAGTTGCCACAATGGCTAACTTTGGATGAAGCCCGTCAACAGGCCAAAGATGGTGTCATGGTGTGGGATTTCGCCTCAGATGAAAACCCAGACGTGGTACTGGCAGGCTGTGGTGACTATGTGACCCAAGAATGTATGGCCTCTCTGGTCATCCTGCGTGAACTACTACCAAGAGTTCGCGTGCGCTTCGTCAGCGTAACCGAGCTAACCAGCAGCGGTCTGGGTAGCCGTAAGTTCCAAAGCAAGCCTTGGATGATGGATGAGATCTTCACCGCCGATAAGGGTGTGGTCTTCAACTACCACGGTTATCCAAACACCATCAAGAAACTAGTATTCGATTACAAGGGTAGCCACAGATTCCGCATCAAGGGCTATGAAGAAGAAGGTTCAACCACTACGCCATTCGACATGGGTGTGCGCAACGGTACTTCTCGCTACCACCTGGTTATCGATATGGCTTACAAGCTATTCCAACAAGGTGTGATCGACGAGACACAACACGTTGCCATCACCACTGACATGCTACAACGTCTGGTTGACCACCGTAACTACATCAAGGCAAACGGTGTCGACCCAGAAAACATCGAAAACTGGATCTGGACACGTTAAGAATAGATTAACGCTACGTTAATTATTCTACTAGAAAAAAGGCGATTCCTAGCGGAAACGCCTTTTTTATTGTCAAGTGGCCAATGATCCTAAAAAAAATGCCTGTTTATCATGGCAATTTCTATATTCACGTAAGATAATACAGAGGCTAGCGATAATATCTAAGGAGTCCCCCCACAAAGTGCTGGCATGTTTTTACTGGATAAAAACAGCATGGGGGAAGATAGTAAAACAAAGGAATTGGAAAATGATGAACAATACATTGAAAGCTATTCTGCTTACATCAATGCTCCCATTTGCAGCCAATGCAGCACAAGAACTCACCCCTTGGTATGTCGGTGGCGGTTTAGGCGTTAACAACTACGAGCCTAACTGCGATCAGAAGACCATGAAGCAGTGTGGTGAAGACGATCCTTATGCTTGGGACGTATTTGGTGGTTACCTCTTTAACGACTATTTCGGAGTCGAGCTAGGCTATCGTGACCTAGGCCGTGCCGAGTGGGTCGACTATGCCAACAAACTAAACGACGTCGGTGCTCGCGGTATGACACTCGGCCTGGTAGGTTTCTGGCCATTTGCCGACCGTTGGAGCCTGTCTGCCGAAGCGGGTGCAATGAACTACCTACTGTCGAACAACAAACAGTGGGGTAGCGAGTACTACAGCGACAGCGGTGTTGCACCATACTTTGGTGCGGGTATCGGCTACAACTTTACCGACAACCTCAAGCTGCAAGCCAAGTATCGCCGTTATGAGAATCTCGACGAAGACAAGTGGAACACACTTGAGATGGAAAGCAACTACTGGGGTCTTGAGCTGAGCTACCGCTTTGGTCGCGCAGCACCAGCCGCTGTAGCTGCACCTGTGGTTGTTGCACCAAAAGATTCAGACAACGACGGTGTGACTGACGACAAAGACCAATGTGCCAACACGCCAAGCAACCACAAGGTTGATGCCAATGGTTGTACGGTTTACCGCGAAGTCACCGAAAAGCATGAACTAGGTTCAATTCGCTTTGCCAACAACTCAGCCGTGGTGAACTCTGCGTCTTACGGTCAAATCGAAAAGTTGGCCAACTACATGAACCAAAACCCACGCGCAACCGTGTTGATCGGTGGTCACGCCTCTAACGTAGGTAACCCAGACTACAACATGGATCTGTCAGAGCGTCGTGCCAATGCCGTTGCCGAGCTGCTGGTTAGCAAGTACGGTATCAGCCAAGATCGCGTCAGCGCTAAAGGTTACGGTATCACTCAGCCTCTGATCGAAGGCAAAAGCGCCGAAGCCAACAAGGCTAACCGCCGCATCGAAGCCCACGTCACTGGCGTGCGTAAAGAGCCGGTTCTAAAGTAAGTCTTCACGATTAACTTAATGATCGACCTCACTAAAAATCGCTGCTTAGGCAGCGATTTTTTTTCCTGTCATAATTTAATGGTTATACTCTAAGTCCGTTTAGCACAAGCGTCAGCCTCACTAATCGGCGACGGCAAAAATGCCTTTTACTGATATTTAGCAACTTTTCTGTAATTTTTTTTCATTCACGGTTGGAAATATCGGCAAAATCGCGTCTAATAGCCGTTAGTAAACCACACACTTAAGCTGCTTCTTAAGAAGGATGTAATTTTCATGGCTAATACACTAGAGCAATTCAAATCTATCACTACCATAGTTGCCGATACCGGTGACATCGAAGCCATCAAGCGTTATCAACCACAAGACGCCACCACCAACCCCTCTCTTATCCTAAAAGCAGCCCAAATTCCTGAATACAAGCACCTGATTGCCAATGCCATCGAATGGGCCAAGGCGCAGAGTGACGATCTGGCTCAGCAGGTCGAAGATGCCGGTGACAAGCTGGCGGTCAATATAGGCCTGGAGATCCTAAAGATTGTTCCTGGCCGCATCTCTACCGAGGTGGACGCTCGCCTTTCGTTCGACAAGGCTGGCTCTATCGAGAAGGCGCATAAACTGATCAAGCTCTATGAAGAAGCCGGCATAGACAAGTCTCGTATCCTGATCAAACTCGCCTCAACCTGGGAAGGGATCTGCGCCGCCAAAGAGCTGGAAAAAGAAGGCATCAACTGTAACCTAACGCTACTCTTCTGTTTTGCCCAGGCCAGAGCCTGTGCCGAAGCCGGTGTTTACCTGATCTCGCCTTTCGTCGGCCGTATTCTCGATTGGTACAAGAAAGACACTGGCCTAGAGTACAGCGCCGCAGAAGATCCAGGCGTTGTCTCAGTCACCAACATCTACAACTACTACAAGCGTCACGGCTACAAGACGGTTGTGATGGGCGCAAGCTTTCGTAACACGGGAGAAATCATCGAACTGGCAGGCTGTGACCGTCTAACTATCGGCCCTGCGCTGCTTGAAGAGATGGCCAACAGCGACACACCAGTCGTGCAAAAACTACAGGCGGCCAGTGAAGTTGTCGCTCCTGGTGCAGCGCTGAGCGAAGCCGAGTTCCGTTGGGAGTTCAACCAAGATGCTATGGCGGTAGAGAAGCTGGCCGAAGGTATCCGCAACTTTGCCATCGATCAGGGCAAACTTGAAACCATGCTAAAAGCAGAACTCGAAGCCTAAGGGAATTGATGTCATGACTAAGCTTACTCAGCAAGACGCATGGGCCCAGCTCGAGGCACAAGCCGCGAAGCTACCTCACATGCGCGAGCTATTTGAGGCCGATCCACAGCGCTTTGACAAGATGTCACTGTCCGCCTGCGGCCTGCTGCTAGATTACTCGAAGAACCGGGCGGATGAGCAGACGCTTGAGCAGCTGTTTAAACTGGCTAAATCTGCCGGTCTAAGCGATAAGATCCGCGCCATGTTCAATGGCGAGATCATCAACAACACCGAAAAGCGCGCCGTGCTACACACGGCCCTCAGAGCTGAGGCCGACGAGGTTATTTTGGTCGATGGCCAGAATATCGTTCCCGAGGTAAAACAGACTCAGGCCAAGATGGCCAAGTTTGTCGAGGCAGTCACCTCTGGCGAGTGGAAGGGCTACACGGGCAAGGCGATCACAGATATCGTGAGCATAGGCATTGGTGGCTCCTTCCTAGGCCCTAAGATAGTTACTCAGGCCCTGAGACCATACTGGAATCCTGCGCTCAAGTGTCACTTCGTCGCCAACGTCGATGCCACCTCACTATGTGAGAAGCTGCGTCTGGTGGATCCGGAAACCACACTATTCGTGATGTCGTCTAAGTCTTTTGGCACCCAAGAGACACTGACCAACACCCTGAGTGCCAAGGCCTGGTTCCTGGAAAATGGCGGTACCCAAGCGGATATCGCCAAGCATTTCGTCGCCGTCACCTCAAACGTGGCCAAGGCAACCGAATTTGGCATGGATGCGGACAACATCTTCCCTATGTGGGATTGGGTGGGCGGTCGCTATTCACTCTGGTCGGCCATAGGTCTGCCTATCGCCCTGTTGATCGGCATGGACAACTTTTACCAGCTGCTGGCCGGCGCCAAGTCGATGGACAAGCATTTTGTCGAGGCACCGCTCGAACAGAATATGCCGGTGATCATGGGGCTGTTTTCCCTGCTCTATGGCAACTTCTACCAGGCACAATCCCATGTAGTATTGACCTATGATCATTACCTCAGAGGCCTACCGGCTTACTTCCAACAGCTGGACATGGAGAGTAACGGTAAATCTGTCACCCTCAATGGCGACAACGTAGACCATGCAACCGGCCCTGTTATCTGGGGCGGCGAAGGCACCAATGGTCAACACGCCTACCATCAGTTACTGCACCAAGGCACGGCACTGATCCCGGCAGACTTTATTCTGCCACTGCAGAGCCATAACCCGCTCGGTGAACACCATGTGCAGCTAGCCTCCAACTGTTTTGGCCAGACTCAGGCGCTGATGCAAGGCAGAACCTTCAATGAGGCACTCGCCGAGCTCGACGGCAGCTCACTGAGCCAGGAAGAGAAGGCATTGATCGCTAAGCACAAGGTGATGGAAGGCAACAAGCCAAGCAACACCCTGCTGATGGATAAGCTGACACCGGAAACTCTGGGAGCCTTGATCGCCCTGTACGAGCATAGAACCTTCGTTCAAGGCGCGTTATGGGACATCAACTCCTTCGACCAATGGGGCGTCGAACTCGGTAAGACCCTAGGCAACGATGTGCTCGCACGTCTGCAAAGCGATGAAGAGGCTAAGGCGCTGGATGCCTCCAGCAACGCCCTCATCAATCTCTTTAGACGCGGCCAACTCTAAGCCAGCAACCTTAGCCGATAAAAAAGCCAGTTTTCACTGGCTTTTTTGTTATCTGCAGTAATATCCACCAGCAAACCTGCGCGACCTCCCATCCTAGGGGCAAAAAACCGCCTGTTGCGCCATAAATGATTCACCCAGACTTAACATTATTGAAACATTTTTCTTGCACCATAAATTGGAAGTGTGATATTTAATTGTTGAGAAAAAATACAACAACAGGAGGTTGCCATGAATCGCTTAGATTATGGTAGTGCGCTAGATGATACCGTCATTGAAAGACCCAACAGTCGTTCGCGAAGCTCCAACAAGAAGCGAAAATGGCGTGAAATAGAGGCTATCAAAGAGAAACAGCGTTTGATTAAAGAGCTTCAGGATATCGACAGCAGTTTCGAATACGACTTAGATAACCTTCTGATGTAAATAAACAATAAAAATAGCGCCTTAGGCGCTATTTTTGTATCTATAGGTTGTTAGTGATTAGCTGTTAATCATCGGCCTTGGCCAGATACTCTTTTAACTCTTCGAAGAGTAGGTTGTCGTCATCGCTAAATAATGGGTCGCAGATCAACTTCTCTTGGCATCTGTCTGCCACTTCCTGCCACTGGGCCTCTGTCATCCCCGCCTCCCAGATGGGGAACAACTTACCCTCTTCATACATCATGTGATTGCGCTGCGCCTCGACATACTCCTTCAGGGCCTGGCTCAAGGTTTCATTCTGTACCGGGACGTCACTTAAGATAAGGTTTAGGGTAGACATCAGACTGGTTGAGCTTTCGATAAGGTTATGGTGCTCTTCCCCCAACTGCTTCTCCAAGGCCTCCTCGGGATGGGTCTGAATATAGAATTCGTTGATCAGATCCTCGAGCGGGTGATGACTATGCTCGGCATAGCTCTGCATATATTCGACGATATCTCGGATCAGATTAAAGTTGACGGCCTCGCCATGTTGCAGCCGCTGCTGCTTATTTTTAAGAATATTTAACAGTATCGCGATATGTTTATGGTCATTATGAAGTCTCGCTAACATCGTCACCTCCAACCTTCTAGACGCCTTTAGTTACTATAGTAAATTGTTGAACTTTTACTCACACTAATATGTAAGCCGTCATGATGACGTGACTCAGATCAAGAAAAACGAACATAAAATAATCACTTAAGATACGCTTCCCCCGAGCACGTCCATCACCTTGCCCAGCGCAGATTGCAGACGGGTAAAGGCCTCGGAGGCCGATTTCACCTCTTTCAGATTACGCTCGATAAGCGCCGTAAAATAATCTTCCTGCTCTATGGTCATGTCCAGCACATGGAAGCTGCCACGGATCTCTGTGGTCATGTTAATGAGCGCCGCACTAAATTTCTCATCATGCTCTAGGGTCGCGACGTTGATATCGCCGATAAGCGATTCGATGTCGAGAAACACCTGTGTCAGCGTCTGCTGGCGACTGATATCCAAGACGCGCGCCTCCAGCCCTTCGACCACCACGGCGATGATATCTCTCAGCCTGCCGTAGAGAACCTCATTGTTTATCGGCATATTCTTGATCAAGAAGGAGACATGCTTGTCGTTGCAGATGGTGCGGCAGCCAAAATCATACAGGCGACCATGTTTGTCCAATAGCTCGAGAATATTCGACTCGATGGGGCTGATGGCGGCATGCATGGGAGCAAAATACTCCACGTTTTCCCCACGTATCTCCAGGCAGGTGTTGAGATTGAGCTGCTGCATCAGATCAAAAAAGGCATCCGCTAGGGTCTGATGATCGTTACAGAGAAAACATTGACGGAAGAACTGCAGCACACAACCATACTGTGACGACTCCGTCATCGACTGAAAGGCCATATTGCGTGAGACAGATTCCGCCTGGATCAGCTCCCGCTGCTTCATCACATAGTGGGCGACGCTGTGCACCTTGGCCAGCAACTCCTTGAGCTCAAACGGCTTGGCGATGAAATCCACCGCATTCACCTCATAGGCCTTAAGGCGCTCCTCCAGGGTATTCATCCCTGAGACAAACAGCACGGCCACCTCTTGGTTGCTGGCCTGTAGCTCACGGCATAGGGTAATGCCATCGGTATCGGGCAGGTTGATATCCATCAGCAGCAGATCCGGCTTCTGGGTTTGCAGGGCGGCGCGAAAATCCGCCGCACCATAGAAGGGGCTCACCTTGAACTCATCTTGCAACATCTCGACGATCAACTCGCAGTAATCCCTGTCATCGTCTACAACCCAAATCTCCATGTTGTTCATCGCAATTCTCCTTGTACAAACTCAATCCCTATCTCTTCGAGGCCACGTACGAAGGCGCGGATATCGAAGGGTTTCTGCAGCACCTGAAACGGCAGATCTTCCCGACTGCTGATGCCGACATCGCCGACATAGCCTGAGATCAGCAGCACAGGAATCGTTCGATGCACGCTCAAGTCGGTCACCAGCTCATAGCCGTTAATGCCCCCCGGCATCAAGAGATCTGAGATGATGAGGTCTATATTATCTATACCATCCTTAAACTGCTCCTTGACCAGCAGAGGATCCGTATAGGCCAGCACCTCCATCCCCATCATCTGACAGTAATCGCACAGCACCTCGAGCAGATCCGGCTCATCATCGACGATAAGCACCTTGATGGGGTGCGCGACCTTGGGATACTCAAGCGGACTGTGCTGGCGCTCAATCTGCCGCTCGACAGGCTTGATGGCCGGAAACCAGAGGCGGATCTCAGTGCCATCAGTACCCGTGCGCATGATGCTCATGTAACCGTTGGAGCGTTTAACGAAGCCATACACCATGGAGAGCCCGAGCCCGGTCCCCTTGCTTTTGTCTTTGGTGGTAAAAAATGGCTCGAAGATCTTATCCAGCAGGTTATCAGGGATCCCTCCGCCCTGATCGATCACCGACACCCAGACATAATCCCGGTTATCTGTGCTGACGGTATTGCCCACGCCGGGAAGATAGCCCGACAGATACTGCTCGCCGGTCACTATGGTGATCTGCCCTTCCCCATGCATGGCATCTTTGGCATTCAGCACCAGATTGATCAGCGCATCTTCGAGGTCGCCGCGATCGACACAGATATCTCGCATCGATGGCTGAGGCTGAATATTGAGGCTCACCTGGGTGGTCAAGGACTTCTCCAGCAGCTCCTCCAGGCTCTGTAGCACCTCGTTGACCTGCACCGGCTGGGCACTGAACTGCTCCTGCCGGGAAAACTGCAGCAGACGCCGCGTCAAGTCGGTGCCGCGCTGACAGGCCTTGAGCGCCGTGGCCAGATAGCGGGCGATAGACTCATCCTTGCCCTTAAGCTCCATCAGCTCCAGGTTGCCCTTGAGCACACCTAAGATGTTGTTGAAATCGTGGGCCACGCCCCCCACCAGCTGGCCCATGGCCTGCATTTTCTGAGTGCGGGCCATGGTATTTTGCATCAGCTTCTGCTCGGTGATGTCCCGGCCCACCAGGGTAAACAGGCTGCCATCTTCATACTGCTCGTTGAGGGCAATTAGATGGGTATGCAAGATCACCTTCTCCCCGGTGGCAGTTGAGCAGACCAGCTCGCCGGTAAACTCAAGGCGCAGCTCAATCGCCTCCAGCAGCTCCAGCGCCTTGTCGTCCTGATCGCCGAAGAAGAGTTCGATCGACTTGCCGATAAGCTGACTGCGTGGATATTGGCTGATGGCGGTCGCCGCCGCGTTGGCATACATGATCACCGGCGCCATCCCCTTCTGACGCGACGCAACCACTATCATATCTTCGCTATTACTGACGATAGACTGATACATCTGGGTGTCGATAGACTTGATGATCTGCGCGTTACGGCTCTGCTGCCAATCCTGGCTCTGCTGCAACAACATGCCGCTAATGCTGTCGGCAATGAAGGTCTGATAGGAGGTGAGAAAAGACAGCCAGCCCTTGCCCGGGCGATAGAAGAAGATATTGACGTCGAGCCCCTCTATGGGCCAAACCACGAAGCGTTGCCACTGGTGCGCCCCCCGCTGGCCATCCAGCAGCGGCCAGTCTTTCACCTGTCGCCACAGGGTGATATAACGCATGGAATCCCGACACCAGCAGGTCACATCGGCCGGCATCTCGTCGCTGGCCAGCAGACGACGGGAGAGAATCATCACAGATTCGGCGCCGCTGCTATCGGCCAGAATACGACACAAGGGCAAGAGCACATCGTCACCGCGAATAAACTGTCCCTGTAACTTCCCCAGTTGGGCGATCAAGGCCGGGCCAAAGTCCATAAATTCAGATTGAGAGAGATCCTTAAACACGCTAGAGTCCATTCCACTATTGAAAAATGAAGAAGTCGGGCGAAATGCCTATCATTGAGCATAGTCCAGCTTAGGAAAATCGCTCAAAATACCGATAAAATTTATAAACTTGTTTAAAGTTAGTGAGGAAAAATGCCAGACACTCATTGGGTCGGTGCCCATGTTAGCGCCGCCGGTGGTATCGCCAACGCGCCGCTGAACGCACAGAAGATAGGTGCCAATGCCTTTGCCCTGTTCACCAAGAATCAGAGACGCTGGCAGGCGGCGCCGCTCTGCCCTTCGCAGATTGATGCCTTCAAGGCCAACTGTGAGCAGGCCAATATTCGCCCCGATGCCATTCTGCCCCACGACAGCTACCTGATTAATCTTGGCCATCCAGATGAGGAGCAGCTAGCGCGCTCGCGAGAAGCCTTTCTCGACGAGATGCAGCGCTGCGAACAGATGGGGTTGACCCTGCTCAACTTTCATCCCGGTAGTCATCTCAACAAGATAGACATAGACGAGTGCCTGGCCCGCATCAGCGAATCGATCAATCTGGCACTGGACAAGACGCAAGGCGTCAGCGCCATCATAGAAAACACCGCAGGCCAGGGCTCAAACCTGGGCCATAGCTTCGAGCAGCTTGCACAGATCATCGACAAGGTAGAAGATAAGAGCCGAGTCGGTGTCTGTATCGACACCTGCCACATGTTTGCCGCCGGCTACGATTTAACCACTTTCGAGGCCTGCGAGGAGAGCTTCGGCCAATTTGATGCCATAGTGGGCAACCATTATCTTAAGGCGATGCACCTCAATGACAGCAAGACACCGCTTAATAGCCGGGTCGACAGGCACCACTCCCTCGGCGCCGGTTATATAGGTATGGACGCCTTTAGCTATATCATGAAACATCCGGCGACCAGGCAGATCCCCCTCATATTAGAGACGATAGAACCTGAGAGCTGGCAGCAAGAGATCAACTGGCTACGTAGCCAGACACGCTAAAGCAGGCACTTGTAGACCACGCCAATCACCCTGACCTGATTATCCCTGTCGAAGTGATCTTCTTGTAGCCAGACGATATGAGTGCCCTGTAGGGCCTCGCCTTGCTGCTTGGCATTATCCTGCGCCGCCCTCAGCGGCGCCTCCCCTCTGCCTATCCCTGTCACCATGGCGAAGCTATCGCAATGGGTCACCTCGAAATCATAGGCCTCATTGATTCGAGAATAGAGCTGTGGCTCATTTGAGGCGCAGGCTGTCAGTAAACAAAGGCCAGGTAAAATCACTCTAAGATGCAACACGTCACGGCTCTGTCAAATAATAGCTAAAGAAAAAGGCCTGTAAGATAAGTGATTTAGCAGAGCTTGGTTGTGATAATCATCACGCCGACCTCAAGGTCATTGATACATTTGGCAACCTAGGTAATGGACGCGATTCGATGCAAACGCCTTGCTGATAAAATACGGCGCGGAGGTTAGCAGCTGCCGCATATAAACAACTGAATTGAAACAACTGGATTAAAACAACTGGATTGACAGAGCCTAATTGAACTAAAAAGCTGTGCTAAAAGATAAAGCAGACCGAAGCGGGCAGAAAAAAGCCAAGGCATTATCGCCTTGGCTGTTAAGCATAAATAACCAGGTAGAAGCTAAGCCAAGGTCTCAAACAGGTGAGTCTTGAGGCGGGCAAAATCGGCAGGCAGTTCGGCCGACAGGATAGGCTTATCCTTCACCGCTTGCAGCTCAGGCGGCAGCTCAAGCTCGATGTTGAGTGCCTCTTCGACCACCTCTTTAAACTTGGCGGGATGCGCCGTACCGAGGAAGATCCCCTGCTCATCGGCCGACATGGTTAACGACAGCGCCTTAGCCGCAATCGCTGCGTGAGGCTCAGATAGATAGCCGCCACGATAGAGCTCATCCAGCGCCTCCACCGTATCTTGCTCGGAGAGACCAACGCCCACCAGCTCGCTTAGCGGCCAGTTCATCACCTCCATGATGGTCTCAACCCTGGGCCAGTTGCTCGGCTCGGCCACATCCATGGCATTAGAGAGGGTCGCGACGGTTGCCTTGGGCGACCACTGACCATCGGCCAGATAGCGCGGCACGGTGTCGTTACTGTTGGTGGCCGCCACGAAACGCTTCACCGGCAGTCCCATCGCCTTGGCAAATAGGCCCGCCGTCAGGTTGCCGAAATTACCGCTGGGCACGGCGATCACGGGATCGCCTTGATTGGTCTGTTTAAACTGGGCCACCGCCTCGAAGTAGTAGCAGATCTGCGCCAGCAAGCGGCTGATGTTGATAGAGTTGGCCGAGTTAAGATGCAGGCCGTCACGTACATCGCTGTCTTCGAAGGCGGCCTTAACCATATCCTGACAGGCATCGAAATCACTCTCCACCGCCACGGTATGAATATTGTCGCCCAGGGTGGTAAACATCTTCTCCTGTAGCAGGCTAATCTTGCCCTTTGGATAGAGCACCACCACCTGCACCTTATCCAGCCCATAGAAGGCATCGGCCACGGCGGCGCCGGTGTCACCCGAGGTGGCGGTCAATATGGTGAGCTTATCTTCCTGGGCCAGACTATTGAGGCACTGGGCCATGAAGCGGGCGCCGAAGTCTTTAAATGCCAGGGTCGGGCCATGGAATAGTTCCAGGCAGAAACGTCTGTCATCGGCCTTGGTCAGCGGCAGCTCAAAGTTAAAGGCACGCTCTACCAAACCATCTACCATCTCCTGGCCCAGCTCGTCGGCCAACCAGGCCCCCAAGATCGCCTTAGAACGCTCGACAAAGTCCATCGCCAACAGCGCATCGACATTATCTAACTTGGGGATAGAGACAGGGAAAAACAGGCCACGATCTTTCCCCAGGCCCAGCTTGACCGCCTGAGTGAAACTAACCTTCTGTGAGGGGTGCTTTAAGTTATAGAGTTCCATCTTGATCCGCCTATTAATCTAAAATTGCTGCATCTACACGGCGCGTGCCGAGCATATCGATTTGACATATATGGGAAAAACCCGCGCCGGAGGTGACATAGTTTGCATCCAGCCAGGCCTTGGCCTTGTTAGCCGTCTCCAGGTTATCGGTCACGGAGAACAGCGTGGGGCCACTACCCGAGATCCCCGTGGTGGCCATGCCAAGCTCAGCCAGCGCGGCACGCGCCTGCTCATAGCCGGGAATTTCCGAGGCGCGGTAAGGTTCGGCCAGCACATCTTTTAATACCTCTATGGCCAGCTTGGCATCCTGACGGTAACTGGCGTGTACGAATGCGCTCAGGTAACGGCCAAAATCGATCGCCACCGACTTATCATACTGCGCCGGCAGCAGGGCCCGCATCTTAGCGGTCGACAGGGAGATCCCAGGGTAAGCCACGACCCAATACCAGTCTTTAAACACGGGCAGGCCCTGACACACGGCGCTAGGGGTATCCAGCATCAGCTGCATGCCGCCAAGGTAACAGGGCGCCACATTATCATAGTGGACCGAGCCGCTGATCTTGCCCTCAAACTCCCCCATCAGCCTCAGTAAGGCGTCGCTATCATAGGGGCGGTCGAAATGCTCGTTCAGGGCGTACAGGGCGGCGACCACAGAGCTGGCGCTGGAGCCAAGGCCGCTGCCCACCGGCAGGTTCTTCTCTAAGGTCATGGCAACGCCGGCGCGGCTCCCTAGCTGCTCGAGAAAGAAGGTCGCACATTGGTAGACGATATTATCTTCGCTGGCCGCCGGTAGCTTGTCGGCCCAATGACCGGCGAGACTGAGCGATACACCATGGGGCGCAGATTCAATGGCGACGCGATCACCGAGCAGGCTGCCATCTATAGGCGCCAAGGCAGCGCCCAGCAGATCGAAGCCGACTCCGACGTTACCCATGGAGGCCGGCGCATAAACCGTTAAACTCATACGCCCATCTCCCGTGTCCAGTTAAGGGTTCTCAGCAGGTCGGCAAACACACCCGCCGCCGTCACCTCTGTGCCCGCGCCATAACCGCGCAGTACGAATGGGATCGGCTGATAGTAACGGCTATAGAAGGCCAACGCATTCTCACCGCCCTTAACGCTGTAGAGGGGATCCTTGGCGTCCACCTCGACGATCTTCACCCGGCAGCCCTCTTCGTCTATCTGTCCCACATAACGCAGCACCTTACCGGCCGCCTTGGCACTATCTACGCGCTCGGCAAGTTCGCCATCAAGTGCAATCAGGTTCGCCATGAAGGTCTCGACATCGCCAGAGGCGTCGAAATGACTCGGCAGCACAGATTCTACCTGGATATCGCTCAGCTCTATCTGCATGCCGACTTCGCGGGCAAGGATCAGCACCTTTCGGGCCACGTCCATGCCGCTAAGGTCGTCTCTTGGGTCAGGCTCGGTAAAGCATTTCTCACGGGCGATACGTGTCGCCTCCGACAGACTCATCCCCTCATCGAGCATACCGAAGATGTAAGAGAGTGAACCCGAGAGAATGCCGTTGAATTTCTGCAGCTTATCACCGGCGAACAACAGCTTCTTCAGGTTGTCGATAACCGGCAGGCCTGCACCAACCGTGGTTTCATAGAGGAACTGGCGACGCTGATGCAAAGCTGTCTGTCTCAGGGCGCGGTAGTAGCCATAGTCACGGGTGTTGGCCTTCTTGTTAGGAGTAACCACATGCAGGCCGGCATTCATTACCGCAACATATTGATCTGACACGGCTTCATTAGAGGTACAATCCACCAGCACAGGGTTAAGTAGCTGCTGATCTTTGGCCCAGGCGAGCATCTTATCCAGGTCGCAGGCCTGCTGGCTGTCGGCCAGGAGTCCCTGCCAATGGTTGAGATCTATCCCCTTGGCATCGAGCAGCATGTGGCGAGAGTTGGCCACGCCGCAGACGCGCACCGTAATGTGCTGGGCCTTCAACATCTCTGTCTGCTGCTTGATCTGCTCAAGCAGGCCGGCGCCCACATTGCCACAGCCTACCAGGAAGACATCCAGATAGTGCTGCACATCGAAGAAACTCTGATGACAGGCGGCGATAGCATGCTTGGTCTTACGCAGCTCGATAACCGCCGAGATGGAGCGCTCGGAGGAGCCCTGGGCGATGGCCACTATGTTGACATTGGCCTGGGCCAAGGCCTGGAAGAATTTACCGGCGACCCCCTTGTGCGTGCGCATGCCGTCACCGATCAGGGATACGATGGCCAGATTGTGGCGCATGGCGATCTGCTCGAGGATCTCGCTCTTAAGCTCCAACTCAAACTCCTGCTCCAGTGCCAGGCGCACCCGCTCGGCATCCTGGGTCGCCACACAGAAGCTGATGCTGTATTCCGAAGAGCTTTGAGTGATGAGGGAGACTGATACCCCAGAGCGGGAGATGGCGCCCAGGGTACGACTCGCCATGCCCACCATGCCCTTCATGCCGGGACCGGCGATATCAAACATGGTCTGCTCGTCGAGATTAGAGATAGCCTTAACGTTCAGCCCTGTCTCGTCCACCTGATTCGACACTAAGGTGCCGGGCGCCTGAGGGTTGAAGCTGTTACGTATATAGCAAGGGATATGGTACTGGGCGATTGGGGCGATTGTTTTAGGGTGTAGCACCTTGGCGCCGAAATAAGACAGCTCCATCGCCTCTTGATAACTGAGCTGAGTCAGAAGCTTAGCATCGGCGACGACACGTGGGTCAGTGTTATAGACGCCATCCACGTCGGTCCAGATCTCGCAGCAGCTGGCATCGATACAGGCCGACAGCACGGCCGCCGAATAATCTGAGCCGTTACGGCCCAGGGTGACCACACGACCATCCTTGTCACCGGCGGTAAAGCCTGGCATCACCCACACCTGATGGGCATCGAGAGAAAGCTCGGCAAAGTGCTGCTTACTGGCGGCGATATCGACAACCGATTCGAGCGCCGGCCCGTGGGCCACAAACAACTGTTGTGGCACCAGTTGGTTTGTCGACACGCCCGCCGCCAACATCAACTGCTCCATCAGCGCCGCCGAGAGGCGCTCGCCACCGACCACTATCTCGGCGCGAACAGCGTCGGGGCACTCACCCAGCAAGACTACGCCTTGTAGCTTGTCTTGCCAGTGCTTTAGCTGCGCCGCCAGAAAAGCTTCTAGGCTATCGGATTGCTCGGCGCTCAGCACCTCGCTGGCCGCTTGGCCATAGAGGGTCTTAAAGACCTCATGCACCTGACTCAAGACGGGAGCGAAATCATCTCCGGCCACCGCCAGGTCGACCATCTCCAGCAAACCGTTGGTCACGGTTGCTGGGGCGCTTAATACCACTGCCGTCGGCTGCTCTGCGGCCGAAGCCAAGACGATTTGCGCCGCACTATTAAACCTCTGCCAGTTGGCCAGCGAGGTACCACCGAACTTCATTACCTTCATCTTCTCTCCTTAGTACCGCGCCCCAGAAACAAAAAAACCCGCTCCTTGATGGGGAGCGGGCTTAGTCATTTCAAATCATTTCTTTCGAGTATGCTTAGCCGGCCCCCACGCTGGTAATCGTGGTGGTTGTAATAATGGTGGTTACTACGAGATTAAGGCTAAACATTTAAATTCTTTTCGTCGTATCAAAACATATTGGTTGAAGTCTCTACAGAATTGCCTTTTTTGCCCCAAGGTGTCAACCCCTGAAATGAAACTTTATAAAAATACACTTTGGGCACCGGGCGTAGCGCGGGCCTTAAAATCACATGACAAGAGATAGATTTCCAGTCATTTTAGGGTGAATTAGACTTAGCTTTACTGTCAAAACACCTTCATCAATTTGACATATAAAGCATTACTAAACAGCAGGATAGAAACACACAAACAATCTAACCCAGTATAAGACCTGGCTTTAATACACCTAACTCGCCTACCGAAATGAGAGACCCAAAATCTACTGTTAACCCACTAATTTAGCCACCAACAAAATAAAATATTTTCCCACAAATAATGAATAACAAATCAAAATGAAATTATTAGACCTGCCCGCCTTCTTCCAAGACCTAGGCTAATGAAAAAAAATTTACCGATTTTCCCTCAAGAAGCTGCGCTAGGTCATCGCCAAGGCCAACAAAGCGAGCTAAAATGCCGCCACATTCTGAATTGGAGGCGATATGATAATCACCCAACACAAAGCTGTTAGCATCCATTACCGCTTAACGAACCAGCAAGGCGAGTTGATCGAGAGTTCATTTGAAGGTGAGCCAATGCTTTACCTTCACGGTGCAGAAAACATGATCCCAGGCCTTGAGCAGGCGCTCGAAGGCAAAAGTGTTGGCGACAAGCTCGACGTTACCGTAGAAGCCGAGCAGGCTTACGGTCCTTACCACGATGGTTTACGCCAAGATGTCCCATTAGCAGCCTTCGGCGATATCGAAGATATCGTGCCAGGCATGCGTTTTATCGCCGAAACAGAGATGGGCCAACGTCCGGTACAAGTCACCGAAGTGAAAGACGATGTGGTCGTGGTTGACGGTAACCATCCACTCGCGGGTCAAACCCTTAACTTCACCGTTGAAGTACTGTCAGTACGCGACGCCAGCGCCGAAGAGATCGCCCATGGCCATATCCATGCGGCCGGCGGCTGTGGTAGCCACGAGCATAGCCATGAGGGTGGTTGCTGTGGCGGCGAAGGTCATGGCCACCATGGCGGTTGCTGTAGCGAAGATCCTGAGAAGCCAGCTAAAGAAGGTTGTGACGGCAACGGCGGTTGCGGCTGCCAGCACTAAGCTCTAACGCTAAGCACTCAATCTAAAGCCTTAGTTGGACGCAGGCGCGTCAATCTCAGGTAGGATTCTGAACAGAGTCGGCCACCTTTTATTAGGTGAAGCCGACTCTTTTATTTTATGCTTCAAGACAAAATCAGCTCGCTGCGTATTAACGATAAGGATATCGACATGATAGCTCAGCCCGTCTATGAAAAACTCCCAGCCATCTACCTGCTCATCGCAGCAATCACCATACTGCTGAGTCCGGCGCCCCTACCCGTGCTCTTAGCCGTGATAATCTTCCTGCTCGGCGCGCGTATCTTCAATATGCGCTCACAGAACCGGCGGAGCGACAATCCCAAGCGTCGCAGGCGCGGACTCTTGCCCGAAGCCCTTTATAATCTGCTGCCCTATGCATACCTGCTAGGCGCCCTGTTTGTCTTTCGCCATGGCGACTCTAAATATCTGATGTTTGCCGGTGCAGGATTAGCCAGTTTCGCGCTGTTTCGTCTGGCGCAGCGCCGCAGCTATCGTCAGCACCAACTACCCGTGACTATTCGGGTGATCTAGTTAGAGAGCTTCCGGATAGAACTGCTAGTTAACAAACTGAGTCGTTAACAGAATGAGCCGTGTAAAAGCTTGCCGTTAGAGAATGAGCGCCTTGATGCGCTCGCGCTGCTCTGCTGGCATATGTTTGAGGTAATTTGAACAACGTGTGATGGTGGCGATACTGATCTCGAACTCGGCGGCAATCTGCCGCTGGCTCATCTCTCCCAGCAGCAAGGCCTGAAACACCTTCAGCCGCCCTGCGATGGCACTGCGCTCCTCTTCGGTGAGCAGCAAATCGAACAGATCCATCAAGGCGTCGGTGTCTTGATGGTTGACCACTTTTTCTAAAACCAGATCCCAATTTGCGCGCACTTTGGCTCCTAAGCTGTCATTGCCTACCAGTACAAGCAAGTGTACCAAGAAACCTGTCGCGCTGGCTATCTGGGCCATCGATGCTGTTAGTCGAGCGCCTAAGGGTTAGACACATTCGGACACATTTTGGCCGGACTTTTAAAGAAAAATCTATAGTATCTGATAGTTAATTAAGATTAGAATGTTTGCGTTAGATCACATAAAACCACAAAGTAGTGAGAATGATTGCCATGAAAAAACAGTTTAAATTAAGCCTGCTAGCCCTAGCCGGCAGTGCCTTACTGGCCTCAGCGGTACAAGCCAATAACTTCAAAGAGACAGACGATGCGATCCACTATCGTCAATCTGCTTTTGGCCTGATCGCTCACAACTTTGGCGACATGGGCGCTATGCTTAAGGGCAAGAAGCCGTTCGACGCCGAAGTCTTTGCTATGCGTGCACAAAACGTTGCCGCACTGAGCAAGCTACCAGCCGAAGGATTCGTTGCCGGTTCTGACAAGGGCCACACAGATGCGCTGGCAAAGATCTGGAGCGACAAGGCCGATTTCGACGCTAAGATGAGCGCTTTCCAAGACAACGCCGCTAAACTCGCCGTTGCCGCACAATCAAGCGATCAAAACGCGATCAAGCAAGCCTTTATGAATACCGGCAAGAGCTGTAAGGGTTGCCACGACGTCTACAAGAAAGACTAATTCAAACTCGACTATTGCAGACGATTAGTCAGACGACCAGCAAGATAACTCGTTAGACGAATAAAAAAGGGAGCAGTTAAGCTCCCTTTTTTTATCCTTTGCTTTAGCGCGGCCAATCACGCTTCAATTTAATACCGCTTCGACCTAATAGCGCTAAAGCATGGCCGCGATTGGCCAAATCAGATAGTTCACCACTAAGCCCGCTAACACGCCGACCAAGGTCAGGGCCATCAGGCCTGAGCGAAACTTAAACTCGGTAACGCTCTCGCGGCTGACACTCTTATAGCCGGTGATCATGGCGCCCACCAACTTCTCGCCTTTAATACCGTGCCAGATCACTGCAAGAATATGCAAAACCGCCAGCAGCAGGAGTAAATTGAAATTTTGCTTATGCAGCCAGGTCAGGGTCCCGGCAAGCTCGCTGCTCACATAACTGTATAGCGGCCCTTCGGTAAAGACTTCGTCTGTGGCAAACAGGCCTGTGGTGAGCTGCGCCACCAGCACCAAAATCATCGCCACCACCATATAACCACCGAGCGGATTATGGCCTATGCTACGACCCTGTGGCTGTTTGACATAGGCCAGCACCTGAGTCGGCGACTTAACGAAATGACTAAAGCGCGAGGTCTCGCTGCCCACTATGCCCCAGAGAATACGAAAGCCAATCAAGATCAATAGGCCGTAGGCAAATACCTGATGCCATTGCATCTCCCCCACCTCGGCGCTCCACCATAGACCACCGAGCAACGCTATCATGGACCAGTGAAACAGGCGCGTAGGCAGATCCCATACCTTAATTTTTACCTGGCCAGACTGAGGGTTTTCTACTGAGGACATCTTATAACTCATCGCTTTAGAAAATAATGAAATTGATGATATTTGAAGCGATAGGGAGAGGCAAATAGATTTATGTAAGCAGTGTTATCCAGTCAAATATGCAGCCTAAAATAGAGAAATACAAGTCATTCCTAATGTTTATTTTGCAATTTTGTCTAAGGGCTCAAATAACCAACGAACGGAAAATAATGGCAGTAAAAAGTTGATCTAGATCACGTTTTATGGGGGCTAAATTGGTAATCTGAAGTCAAGGAAACAACGAAAGGTTCGACATATGATAAAGATTACAAGTAAAGATTTCGAAGTCACCACTCCTATCCGTGAACGTATCGAGAGCCGTTTAGAAAAACTAAGTAGACACGATGTACAGCTCATAAATCCACATGTAATCATAGGTCAAGAGAAGCAAGGATTTAAGATAGAAGCTTCAGTCGGTATACCAAGCAACACCCTATTTGCTCAGGCGAAAGACAAAGATCTCTATGCAGCAATCAATGCAATGGGTCAGAAATTGGAGAAACAGCTCAATCGCCTCAGCCACAAACCGGAAGGAGCTCGCTACACGGCTCCAGCGACAAGCCCAACGCCAGAAAGCGCCGAATTAGACGACGAGTATGACGAGACAATAGATAAGGAATACGCGGCGTAACAGATTTAACGGTAAGTGGCGAAACATCGCCTCAGGCATAGACCGAGGAACGAACGCTAACGAACTGGCACAAAAGCCACTTACCCAAACTTGGTGGATAATTAAATCGCCACCTAAATAAAGGTACAGCGACAGGCAAAAATCGAGGACGGACATTCAAACCAGCCACAGGCCTTCAATAAGAAGCCGTGGAACTCAGCTAACGAACTAGCTATGTTGTCCGCCCTTGTTATACTTACTATTAAGTGCCGTCTCTGATGTCACATGCAAGCCAACACAGGAGTAAGAGGTCACATTAGCCAAACGCAAGACGTTAATCTTTCACGTTTGATTTATTGTAGGCGACTCACACAACCTAAGGCTTAAGATGAGCCCAAATAGGAACCAGGCATAGCGCCAAACAAGTCGTCCCCGAGAGCCATAGGGTGGCCGCTGAGATAATCTCAAACTATTGCCCCCTAAGTAGTGAGAAAGGAGCGCAGTCCCATTTTAATATTGAGTGCTTTTTCCCTAACTGAGGCAGCCAGATAACCAATCAAGGCAAACCAACGTAGTAGACGTTAACAGGCCATTGGATCACCGCTAGTCGATTAGCCCGCTGCCTCTCCCTTATCACCTGCCGCAGTGCTTTCATCTGCAGGCGACAAGCAAAGGAGGATGCCCCATCTTAAATTTTGATCTTTTACTCTCCCGGCGCACCTCAATTGGTGCGCTTTCTATTGATGGCATTCCCCTAGCCAGAGCCGGCGGCTTATTCCCAAAGGGATAAATTCTCACTTTGTCCCTTTTTTGATTGACAGGGTATTGAGCAGGGCTTAATTTGAAGGCTATGAAAATGAACACCCAAGCTTTTTTTACTTTCTTTTTTATTCCACCCTTCTAGGGAGGCGGAATTTCGGTGTAAAAACGAAAGTAAAAATTCCAAGGCCTCCCATTATGGGGGGCTTTTTTATTTGTAGTTATTTGTATTAGTAATCGAGAAGCGTTCAACGACAGAGGACAGCATGACCAAACCACATCCCCTTAGCCATACCCGGGAACAGATCACCGCACTCGACAATGAACTGCTGGCACTGCTGGCCAAACGACGGGCACTGAGCCTTGATGTCGCCCGCAGCAAAGAGGTCGATATTCGCCCGATACGCGACACCCAGAGAGAGAAAGAGCTGCTGGCCCGCCTGGTTAAGCAGGGACGCGAACAGGGACTCGACGCCCACTATGTCCTCTCTCTCTATCAGAGCATCATCGAAGACTCGGTATTGAACCAGCAGGCCTACCTACAGGGCCGTGCCAATCCAGACTTTCAGAAGCAGCAATACAACATCGCCTATCTGGGCGCCCGCGGCTCCTACTCCTATCTCGCAGCCACCCGCTACTGCGAGCGCCGTCAGGTGGGCATGCAGGATCTGGGTTGCAAGAGCTTCGATGAGATAGTGCAGGCGGTGGAATCCGGTCATGCGGATTATGGCTTCCTGCCGATCGAGAACACCTCCTCAGGCTCGATCAACGAAGTCTATGACGTGCTGCAGCACACCAGCCTGGCCATCGTCGGCGAGACCACCATAGAGGTGGGCCATTGCCTGCTGGCAAAGCCGGGCACCAATGTAAAGCAGATCAAGACCATCTATGCCCATCCGCAACCCATCAGTCAGTGCAGTCGCTACCTGAGCCAACATGGCGAGTTCAAGCTGGAATACTGCTCCAGCAGCGCCGAGGCCATGGAGCGGGTACTCGAGGCCGACGATAACAGCGTCGCCGCCATCGGCAGCGTCGAAGGAGGCGCCCTGTATCAACTCGAGGCTGTCGAGCGCGAGCTGGCCAACCAAAAGATTAACCAGAGCCGCTTCATAGTGGTAGCCAGGAAGGCGATTGCGGTGCCAGAGCAGCTGCCAGCCAAGACAACCCTCATCATGGCCACGGGACAGAAGCCCGGCGCCCTGGTGGAAGCCCTGCTTATCTTAAAGGCCCATGATCTCAACATGAGTAAGCTCGAATCCCGCCCTATTCCAGGCACGCCATGGGAAGAGATGTTCTATCTGGATCTCGACGCGAATCTTGCCAGCGACGAGATGCAGCAGGCATTGAAGGAGCTGGAGCGCATCACCCGCTTCATCAAGGTGCTGGGGTGCTACCCTTGCGAAACCGTCAACCCCACCCAGCTAAGCAACAGTCAGCTGATGATAGAGCCCACCACCAGCCGCGAGGCGGACCAACAGGCCAAAGAGAAGCAGGATGCCAAACACCAGCGTCATAGCCTGGCCGAACATCCACTGGTCACCAGCGTCATCTGCAGACAGCTACAGATAGGCGACGGTCAGTTTGGCGCCATCGCTCAATTGGCGCTGACCCAAGAGTCTGGCCACTTCAGCCAACTGGCGAAACAGATAAAGGAGGCGGGTTTCCAGGCGGTGACCGTCAGCGAGCTAAATACTAACCCCATGGCCAATCGCCAACTAAGTGAGATGCGCCGAGCCCTGAACCAGTTTGATCTGGCTTGTATCGTCGCCATCGAACATGAGAGCGAGCTGACCCTCGCCAGCGATCATGCCGACATGCTGCTGATCAGCGGCAAGCAGATGCACAATCGCGATCTACTCGAACAAGTTGGTGCCCTGCACATGCCAGTGATCTTAGAGCGAAACACCATGGCCAGCCTGGATGAGTGGCTGGGCGCCGCCGAGATCATCTTAGCCGCAGGCAATCAACAATTGGCCCTGAGCGAGGCCGGCATCAGAACCTTCAACGAGCAGCAGCGACCCACCTTAGATCTATCAGGCTTGATCAGCCTCAAAGAGAGAAGCCACCTGCCGGTACTGCTCAACACCCGCTACGCCTGTCAGCAAGAGGAGCTTGCCAGCCAAGCGGGCGCAGCTAAGGCGCTCAAGGCCGATGGCCTGGTGCTGGGCGTGAGTGACCCAGAGCAACTTAAGGGGCATAGCGACATCCTCGCCCGTCTCTACCGTGGCTAGTCACTTGTGTCATAACAAGAGCTGCTAAGGCATAAAAAAAGAGGACCAGAGGTCCTCTTTTTTTATGCCGATAAGCTTAAATCGCCAAGCCATCCACCAGATTCATCCAACCTTTGATGGTGCGATGACAAAACCACAAGAGCGCCAGCAGTGACAGAGTCACGGCCATCCAGCCTTGGGGCACTAAATAGGCCAGCAATAATAGCGAAAACAAGGAGATAATCGACCAACGCTGCCAACGAATATGTGAATAGAGCAAGCTGCTCATCTTATCCCCCTTCTGCCCGAGACTGATCACCAAGGCAAACAGAGGCGGCAGTAACAGCAGCGGAAAGGCCGACATCAAGGCATACAGTAGATGGCCAAGGCTATGGTCGTCTAAAACGACAGGCTGTGACGTAGTCGATACCATTAGGGGCGCTCCACACAGGGGATAAAGGGTGAACCAGATGCAATTCTGCGCCTAGTCCTATCATTAACCATACTGTGTCATCGTCTTTAGCGCAAATCTTGCGATCGATTTATCCCATCGCGACAATTTTGCTGGCAGAGTCCAAACTGTCTGCGCTGGCAATAGCGCCTCTACTAAAAGAGATGCCGAAAAAACTGGCGAGATCCTTGCTGAAAATCCTCGCCTTTGCCAGCCAATACCTCTTATCCAGCCAGCACGTCTTATGCCAAGGAGAGGGTCACATCAGACTTTATTCGCGTCGAGCAGGCGAGAATAAAGCCCTGCGCTACCTCGGCCGGCGTCAGCGTCATCTCGCTGCTGGACTCTGTCTCGCCGCTTAGCACCTGACACTTACAGGCGCCGCAGACGCCCGAGCGACAGGCCGCGATAATGGGCAAGCCTTTCGCCTCTATCCCCTCTAGTACCGTCTGCTCACCAGTGAGGGGCGTAGACAGATCACCGATCTGTAGCGTGAAGGGAGTAGAACCGGCAAGCTCGTCCTGCCCTTCTACTTGCTGTGAAGACGCGAAGGACGGAGCGCCGAAACTCTCCTGATGATAACGACTCATGTCAAACCCAGCATCTAGCAACATTGCCTTCACCGCCTGCATATAGGGCTCGGGGCCACAGACGAACACGGTGCGCTCAAGATAATCGGGCACGGCCTTCGCGAGCATCTCCAGGTTTAATCTGCCCTCAAAACTAGCACTGGTCTCGAGTAACTCGCCCGATTCCAAGCTGTAGTGCAGCGCCATATTGGGATGACGCTGGGCCATCTTCAGCAGCGCCTCATGGAAAATAAGATCTTCCTTGGCCTTGGCGCTGTGCACGAAGGCGATATCACTGCCCAGCTGAGTGTCCGTCAACCAGCGTGACATGGAATACATGGGGGTAATCCCACTGCCGGCACTTAAGAAAAGGTAACGACTGGCGGGAATGTCGATCAGATTAAAGGCGCCGGCCGGGCCGCTGACGTTGACGCTGTGCCCCGCCTTGAGGTTATCGACCAGATAGTTGGACACCCGCCCACCAGGAATACGCTTGACGGTCACCACCAGGGAGTAAGGACGCGAGGGTGACGACGAGATGGTATAGCTGCGGGCGACCCGCTCTCCCTGAATATCCAGCAGGAAGGTGATGAACTGACCCGGCTTAAAATGAAACTTAACGGGCTGCGCCCCTTGAAAGCGAAAGCTGGTCACATCATGGGTTTCCTGCCAGCGCTCGACACAGACGAGTCTAGTCTCGCCTGCTTGCCAGTTGGGTGATAGATAATCTTGTTGATTCATGGGTGACTTACCAAAAAAGAAAAAACGCCCACGGCAGTACCGTGGACGTTTGGGGGCGTTTTAGGCAACGTTTAAGATGGCGTTAAGGTCTTGCTCTACCGTGGTGGTAGAACGCAGGCCAAACTTGTCTTCCAGCACCTTAAGCAGGTTTGGCGTCAGGAAGGCTGGCGCGCTAGGACCTGTGCGTATGTTTTTCACACCAAGCGACAATAAGGTCAGCAGGATAACGATCGCCTTCTGCTCAAACCAGGAAAGCACCAGGCTCAGCGGCAGTTCGTTGATCTCACACTCGAACACCTCAGACAGGGCGATCGCCAACTGAATCGCCGAGTAGGCATCGTTGCACTGACCGATATCCAGCAAGCGGGGAATGCCGTTGATATCACCGAAGGCCAACTTGTTGAACTTATACTTACCACAGCCTAAGGTCATGATAATGGAGTCCTTAGGCGCCGCCTTGGCGATGTCGGTAAAGTAGCTGCGCTCGGCCTTGTCGCCGTCACAACCACCGACCAGGAAGAAGTGCTTGATGGAACCGTTTTTCACATTTTCCACAACGGCAGGCGCGGCGGCCATTAACGCATTGCGAGCAAAACCTATGGTGATGTGATGGGGGATCTCATCATAGGTGAAGCCCTCAAGGGATAAGGACTTATCGATCACCGCGGAGAAGTCATCTCCAACGATGTGGGTAACGCCCGGCCATCCCACTATGCTGCGGGTAAAGATACGGTCGGCATAGTCGCCCACATTAGGATCGATAATACAGTTAGAGGTCATCACCACCGCACCAGGGAAGTTAGCGAACTCTTTCTGTTGGTTTTGCCACGCACTGCCGTAGTTACCGACCAGGTGTGGATACTTCTTCAATTCGGGATAGGCCAGCGCCGGTAGCATCTCGCCGTGGGTGAAGACGTTGATCCCCTTACCCTCGGTCTGCTGAAGAATAAGCTCCAGATCTTTCATGTCGTGGCCCGACACCAGAATCGCCTTGCCCTTCACCGCAACCGTGTTGACCTGAGTCGGCTCCGGATGACCGAAGGCCTGTGTCTCCCCCTCATCGAGCATGGCCATCACGCGATAGTTCAGCTGACCTATCTCCATCGCGGTGGCAAACAGCTTGTCGGCATCGACAGAATCTGAGCCCAAGAAGGCCATGATCTCATGAAACTTGGCCGCCACCTCGCTATCGGTCTGATCCAGTACGCGGGCATGCTCCATGTAGGCGGCCGCACCTTTAAGGCCATAGAGACAGAGCAAACGCAGGCCCATGATATCCTCGTTGACCTCCTCTTTGCCGCGATTAGGCAGCGCCTGAGCGGCCTGGGCCAGCATCTCTTCTTTCACACTGGCCAGCACCAGGCTAGCGGCTGGGATCAGGGTTTCAATTGCTTGGCCTTGCGCCTTACAAGCCGACTCATAGGCCGCCTGAAGCTGGGCCCGGTAGCCATAAGCCTGCTGGGTGTAGGCCATGATGCGCTCGTCATCGAAGTTCACATTGGTCAGGGTGGCGAAGAACGCCTTAGGCACGAAGGTGTCGATGGCCGGGTCAATGATGCCGAAGGCGCGCGCCTTCTCGGCATAGGCAGATACGCCTTGTAAGATATAAATCAGCAGATCTTGCAGATCTGAGGTGGCTGCTAGTTTGCCACACATGCCTTGGGAATAACTACAACCATTGCCGGCAGGGGTACGAATGGTTTGCTCACACTGAATACAAAACACAATACTGCTCCTTTATTTAATCATGCTTTTTCTTTGCATGTTTTAAGCGGAGTCTACTGTGCAAGGCACAGGGGCAAAAGTGAAACTTGCGAGCAATGTGAGAAACTATGAAGCGGATCAAATTAGCTTATGCGAAACTAAGTTGTTAAAAAATATGGTAAAACAATTTAAAACAGCGAGTTATCCTTTAAAGGGGCCTAAAAGAAAGACGGCGCCCTGAGTGTCGATCACTCGGACGCCGCCAGGGAGTTTTAGCCTGTCTTCATATCATTAACCGACTGCAACATGGCCCGGCTCTCGCGCTGGAACTGAGGTGCGAAATCCCCAAACCAGGCCGCCACTTCCTCGAATTCGCGAATGAAACCTTGCCTGTCACCGCGCTTCAGGAGTTCGAGCGCCTGGGCATAGTTATCCAGGTAATCCCCTATTGCGGTCAGGCTCTCCTGCTGGGCGAAGATGATATCGGCATAGAGTTCGGGACTCTGGGCAAACAGGCGCCCGACCATCGCCAGCTCCAGTCGGTAGATAGGCGAGCTGAACTGCAACAGGTTGTCGATATCCGCCGCCTCGCGATAGAGGTTGAGACCGTAGACGAAGGAGGAGAAGTGGCGCATCGCCTGCACCAGCTGCATCGCCTTGTCGTGCTGCTGAGCATCGGCCTCGACCAAGCGAGCGCCCCAGATCCCTATCTGTTCCAGTAGCCATTCGTACTGCTCACGGCTGCGGCCGTGACACACCACTACCACCTGTTTAGCCAGGCTGCCCACATCCGGGCCGAACATGGGGTGCAGCCCCACCACTGGGCCTTGATGGCTGGCGAGCATCGCCTCAAGTGGCTTCTCCTTGATCGACGTCAGATCCGCCAGGATGCAATTTGCTGGCAGGCTGGTAAGCTTGTCGCGAATCAGCTCACAGGTGATGCTAATAGGCACAGTGACTATCACCAGCCCTGCCCCGTCGAATATCGCCTCGGCCTGCTGCCAGTCGTCTTTATCAAGAGATTTCACCTGATAGCCGGACAGGCTCAGCATCTGCGCAAACAGGCCGCCTAGCTTGCCCTGACCACCGACGATCACCACATGGCCCAGATCCGTCTTTACCTGCTTGAAACCGACGTCCTTCTCGTTGAGATAGGACTCGCGCATCAGGCGGCGCAGAATATCTTCGATCAGCTGGGGCGAGACATTCATCTTTGCCGCCTCTTCCCGGCGCTTGGCCAGCATGGAGGCCTCACGTTGAGGCGCGTAGATGGGCACGCCGGCCGCATGCTTGACGCCGCCCACCTGGGCCACGAGATCCAGGCGTTTACGCAGCAGATGTAGCAGCTGTTGATCGACGCTGTCGATATGCTCTCTTAGTTTTTCCAGTTCGTTAGTGGTTTTCTCACTCATTTGCGCGTGTTCCATCAGGCATTGACCGCCTTGAGCATAGCAAATCTGCCTGGTAAAACCGATGCCAATTGTGCCGCCCCCTGACGTAGAAGATCTTCCGTGGTCTGCCAGTCGATGCAGGCATCGGTTACCGACACCCCGTAGGCCAACTCACTCATCGGCTTGTCGCTGCTCTGATTACCTTTGTTCAGATGACTCTCCAGCATGACGCCTATGATCGACTTGTTGCCATTGGCTATCTGATCGAACACATCCTGACAGACGCTCGGCTGGCGGGTGTGATCTTTGCTTGAGTTACCATGGCTGCAATCCACCACCAAGCGGGCGTTAAGCTTGGCCGCATGCAGCTGCTGCTCACACTCGGCCACGCTCGAAGCGTCATAGTTAGGCGTCTTGCCGCCGCGCAGGATCACATGGCCATCTGGGTTACCGGCGGTCTGTAGCAGCGCCACCTGACCCGCCTGGTTGATCCCCATGAATCTATGGCTGCTGGCCGCCGATTGCAGCGCGTTGATCGCCACCCCCAGCTTGCCGTCGGTACCATTCTTGAAGCCGACTGGCATGGAGAGACCGGACGCCATCTCCCTGTGGGTCTGAGATTCTGTGGTGCGCGCGCCGATGGCCGACCAGGTGACCAGCTCGGAGATGTATTGCGGGCTGATAGGATCCAGCGCCTCGGTCGCCACCGGCAGTCCCAGCTCCGCCAGCCAGATCATCAACTCGCGTGCCTGACGCAGGCCCTTCTCGACATCGAAAGACTCATCCATATCGGGATCGTTGATCATCCCCTTCCAGCCCACTGTAGTACGCGGCTTCTCGAAGTAGACCCGCATCAGGATGTAGAACTCATCTTTAAGCTCATCGTGTAGCGTCTTGAGGCGCAGCGCGTACTCCTTGGCCGAGGCGATGTCGTGGATAGAACAGGGACCGCTGACCACCAGCACTCGGTTATCACGCTTATGGACGATATCCGATACGGTGCGGCGCGCGTTAAGCACATAGTGATAGGCGGCAGTCGACAGGGGCAGTTGTTGTTTTAACTCTTCCGGGGTCACCAGCACTTTCTCCGAGCTGATGTGAACATTATTAATCGTGTCTTGCTGCATACCTGTCACCAACCTAGTGTGTTTTCTCATACCTAAATGCAATATCGTAATGGTACACCATTACGCCTGTAAGCTAACTATGCCTGCTGCATAAATTTAGATCAAGCATAAATTTGCTTTTCAAGAATAATTCACGATCGAAGCGGTAAAAACCTCATTGAGACCTGGCTAAAGAGAGAGATTTTGCCACTAGAGTGGATTTACCAAGAGAGGTTTAGCCAAATGGGGTCAGCCAGCCTAGAGAATAGGAAAAGGGAAAATGCACAAGGCTATGCTAAGGATGACAGCGCCCCCATTAGTGAACGCCTAAAAACAAAAACCCGCCATAAGGCGGGTCATTGTGCGAACACTGCATCTTTTTTTACGTTTTAGCGAATGCTTACTTAGCAAGCTTCTCGCGGATACGTGCAGACTTACCTGAACGCTCACGTAGGTAGTAAAGCTTAGCACGACGAACACGGCCGCGACGCTTAACTTCGATGCTAGAGATGAGCGGGCTGTGAGTTTGGAACGCACGCTCAACACCTTCACCATTAGAGATCTTACGTACAGTGAATGCAGAGTGCAGACCACGGTTACGCTTAGCGATAACAACGCCTTCGAACGCCTGTAGACGCTCTTTACCGCCTTCAACAACACGTACTTTTACAACTACTGTGTCACCTGCACCAAATTCTGGTACGTCTTGCTTCATTTGCTCATCGTTGAGCATTTTAATGATGTTATTCATGAATAAACTCCATACTAGTAATAACTGACCATTTTTACTCGCCTGCTTGGGCGGTATTAACAAACTCGGCTAATAGCTTGGTTTGTTCATCAGTCAGAGCTAGATTTTCAAATAATTCTGGTCGCCGCAGTAAAGTTCTTCCGAGACTTTGCTGCAATCGCCAGCGTCTAATATTTTCGTGGTTGCCGCTAAGCAATACCGCCGGTACATCGATACCATCTAGGCTTTCGGGGCGAGTATAGTGGGGACAATCCAGTAATCCGTCAGAGAAGGAATCCTGCTCTGCCGACGCTTGTTTACCTAGCACGCCAGGCACCAAACGAGAAACCGAATCGATCAGGGTCATCGCTGGGAGTTCACCGCCCGAGAGCACGTAATCTCCAATCGACCACTCTTCATCCACTTCCGTTTGAATAATGCGTTCATCGATACCTTCGTAGCGACCACACACTAAAATCAAACGCTCCGATTTAGCTAACTCTTCGACGCCCTGCTGTGTCAGCTTGCGTCCCTGAGGAGAGAGATAAATCACCTTAGCCTTATCACCCGCAGCGGCTTTCGCTGCATGGATGGCATCACGTAGAGGCTGCACCATCATCAACATGCCAGGTCCGCCGCCATAAGGCCTGTCGTCCACTGTTCTATGTTTATCATGAGTGAAATCTCTGGGATTCCACGTTTGCAACTCTAACAAACCGTTACTTACGGCCCGACCCGTTACACCAAAGTCTGTTACGGCACGAAACATCTCTGGAAACAGGGTTACTACCCCTAACCACATCTGTTGTCCCTCGACTTAGAAGTCCGGATCCCAATCCACTAAAATTTGTTTTTCCGCCAGATTCACCTCTAGGATGAACTGCTCGGTAACAAAAGGAATCATACGTTCCGTTTTGCCAAAGCCATCTTTCGCGTTGGCCTTCACAAGCAGCACGTCGTTCGATCCTGTTTCCACGATCTGGTCGACCTTGCCCATCTTGTAGCCTTTAGTATTCACCACCTCACAGCCGATAAGATCACGCCAGTAGAATTCATCTTCCGGCAGTGCCTTCATCGCCTCGGCGGGAATGGCAATCTCACAGTTAGTGAGCATTTGCGCTTGGTCTCGAGTGGTTACGCCTTCCAGGGCAGCGATAATCGCCTTACCTTGATAGCGCCACTGTGCAACCTTGACTTCGCGCCATTCGCCTTGCTCTTTAATCAACCAAGGTGAATAGTCAAAAATATCTTCGACAGAATCGGTATAGCTAGTGATCTTCAACCAACCTTTAATGCCGTGACTAGCGCCTAATTTGCCCAGTACGACAGGTTCTTGGTGACTACTCATCAATCTATACCTAAACGCTATTAAGCAGCAGCTTTACGAGCGTCTTTGATCAGTTTCGCTACACGATCAGTAGTAGCAGCACCGTTAGCAACCCAGTGATCTACACGATCAAGATCTAAGCGAAGAGCTTCTTCTTGACCACGAGCAACAGGGTTGAAGAAGCCAACACGTTCGATGAAACGACCGTCACGAGCGTTACGGCTGTCAGCAACAACGATGTTATAGAATGGACGCTTTTTTGCGCCGCCTCGAGCTAAACGAATGGTAACCATGCGTCTTTTATCCTCTAATGATTTGCTTCGTTCTGAAGCAAAAATAAAAACTGGAACCCCGTGTTCGCGAAGAGTCCCAGATAGAAAGCCGCACGATTCTACCTGAACCGGCGACAAATGCAACGTTTTTCACGCAAAAATAGCAAGCCCACCAAGGGCCGAAAACCCTTAATGGACTTAGCTAAATCTATACAAAGTCAGACGATTAACGTCCCGGCATCTTCATCCCGGGAGGCAGCATTCCACTCATGCCGCGCATCATCTTCTTCATGCCGCCTTTACCCGACATCTTCTTCATCATCTTCTGCATCTGAGTGAACTGCTTGAGCAGACGATTGACGTCCTGGATCTGGGTACCTGAACCCATGGCGATACGACGCTTACGAGAACCCTTGATGATCTCTGGGCGCTTACGCTCGCCTGGGGTCATGGAGTTAATAATAGCCTCCATTTGTCCCGTTAGCTTGCCGTCTTGCACCTGAGCCAGGGCTTCTGGAGGGAGTTGACCGACACCGGGCAGCTTCTCGAGCATGCTCATCATGCCGCCCATGTTCTTCATCTGTTGTAGCTGCTCACGGAAGTCTTCTAAATCGAAGCTACCGCCTTGCTTGACCTTAGAAGCCAGCTTCATCGCCTTTTCTTTATCGACGCCGCGCTCAACCTCTTCGATCAGGGAAAGCACATCGCCCATGCCCAGAATGCGCGAGGCAACACGGTCCGGATGGAAAGGCTCGAGCGCATCGGTCTTCTCGCCCACACCCAGGAACTTAATCGGCTTACCGGTAATATGGCGAATCGACAGCGCAGCACCACCACGGGCGTCACCGTCGACCTTGGTCAGTACCACACCGGTCAGCGGCAGGGCTTCGTTGAAGGCCTTGGCGGTGTTAGCCGCATCCTGACCCGTCATGGCATCGACCACAAACAGGGTTTCAACCGGTTTGACCGCGGCGTGCAGCGCCTTGATCTCGTCCATCATGCTCTCGTCGACGTGCAGGCGACCCGCGGTATCGACGATCACCACGTCGATAAACTTGAGCTTGGCGTGGGCCATGGCCGCATCGACGATGTCGATAGGCTTTTGTGATACATCCGATGGGAAGAACTCGACCTCGACCTCGTTGGCCAAGGTTTCCAGCTGCTTGATCGCCGCCGGACGATAAACGTCGGCGCTGACCACCAATACAGATTTCTTCTGTCTTTCACGCAGGAACTTAGACAGCTTGGCGACACTGGTGGTCTTACCCGCACCCTGCAGACCGGCCATCATGATCACCGCTGGCGGCTGCGCCGAGAGGTTTAGCGCCTCGTTGGCCTCGCCCATGGCATTTTCTAGCTCACTCTGGACGATCTTGATGAAGGCCTGGCCTGGGCTCAGGCTCTTGGTGACCTCTTGGCCTACGGCGCGCTCTTTAACGCTATTAACGAAGGCGCGTACAACGGGCAAGGCGACGTCGGCTTCCAGCAGCGCCATGCGCACTTCGCGTAACGTTTCTTTAATATTGTCTTCTGTAAGGCGACCACGACCGCTAATATTTTTCAGGGTGCGTGATAATCTGTCGGTGAGGTTCTCAAACATTATCGCGTTCTTTACCGTTTAGAATTTACATGATTGGGGCAGTATTATAGCGATGCGCAGATATTATGCTACCGCGCAGCGTAAGTTATGGCTTAGGCAAGTTATCTGCTGTAGGGTAAAAATGTCAAAACTTAGGAGTAACGCTCAGAAAGTGCTAATTTTTGTGTGTAAAGCCTCTGCCCAAAATAGCATCCATCGTGTTATTCTAACGATCAACTAAGGATAAAAACTCGACCGCCTCGCGCAGGTCGATGACCACAAGAAAGCTCACATAACGATAGGTTAATTTTCGATGGTGATTTTTTCGGCTTCAGCCATTTTCTTCTACAGTATCGCACTCGTCTTGGTCGTCAGCCGACTGTTTCATGCCGATGGCCCTAACCGTAAAGCCGTAGCCGCCTTCGCCGCCGTGGCCGTGGTACTTCATGCCGCCGCCTTGTCTCAGGCCATCTTCACCGGTGACGGTCAAAACTTCAGTCTGACCAATGTGATCTCCATGGTGAACTGGATCATCGCCTTCACCTTCACCATCTTGATGTTCCGTCTCAAGGTGATCGTCGTCGTGCCCGTGGTCTATGCCTGTTCCGTCATCTCTGTGGCCCTATTGTGGCTATTACCGCCTAAATATATCACCCACTTCGAGCTTTACCCCGAGGTGCTGGCCCACGTGGTGCTGTCGCTGATGGCCTACAGCGCCCTGATGATCGCCGCGCTTTATGCCATCCAACTGGCGATGATTCAAAACAAGCTGAAGAAGAAGCAGCTGATGCTGAGCCCGGCGATTCCACCGCTGATGACGGTAGAGAAGCAGCTCTATCATCTGGTGATCATCGGTGTGGTACTCCTGAGTCTGTCGCTGGCAACTGGCTTTATCTTCCTTGATGATATGTTTGCCGACGGCCAGGGCCATAAGGCGATCCTCTCTATCATGGCCTGGTTTACCTATATCGCCATGCTGGCGCAGCAGTACTGGGTGGGTTGTAAGATCCGCACCGCCGTGGCCTACACTCTGACTGGCGCAACCCTGCTGTCACTGGCCTACTTCGGCGCCCGCATCGTCAAAGAACTGATCCTGCAATAGGCCAGACACGCTAAATTCCGCACACTTCACCTAGGTCAAGATGGACTAAAGTGCGACCTAGGTGAACTTGACTCACAGCCCAAATCGCTGTATTTACTAAATCTTAACGCTATTCTTACTCATCAACGCCAAAGTGGGGCCACTGATTGGAAGCTATATCCACCAGCGTACTTGTCATCATCCTGTTCGTACTCATCATCATCTCCGCCTATTTCTCCGGCTCCGAAACCGCCATGATGTCGCTCAATCGCTATCGCCTGCGTCATCTGGCCAACAATGGTCATAAGGGCGCGAAACGCGCCATCAGATTGCTAGAGCGCCCAGACAGACTGATCGGCTTGATTCTGATCGGCAACAACCTGGTGAACATCCTCGCCTCGGCTATCGCCACCATATTGGGGATTCGCTTGTTTGGTGATGTTGGGGTGGCCATCGCCACGGGTGTGCTCACTCTGGTGGTATTAGTCTTTGCCGAGGTGACGCCAAAAACCGTCGCCGCCTTACACCCTGAGCGTATCGCCTTCCCGTCCAGCGTACTGCTCAAAGCCCTGTTGGTGCTGCTATCTCCCCTAGTGAAGATAGTTAACTTTATCACCTCGACTTTCCTGCGCCTGCTGGGTATCCGCTCGGTAAAGGCCGATGATGCCTTGAGTCAAGAGGAGCTGCGCACAGTTGTGCACGAGGCCGGCGCCCTAATCCCCCAGCGCCACCAGGAGATGCTGCTCTCTATCATGGATCTGGAAAAGGTCACGGTCGAGGACATCATGATCCCGCGCTCGGATCTCTACGCCATCAACGTTAACGACGACTTTAGCCGCATCAACAAGCAGGTGATTCAGAGTCCCCACACCCGGGTCCTGCTCTACCGCGATAACATAGACGATGCCGTCGGCTTCGTTCACCTAAGAGACGCCCTGCGCTTGCAATCCAAGCAGCAGTTTAGTAAGTCATCCCTGCTGCGGGCGGTAAAAGAGATCTACTTCATCCCCGAGGGCACGCCCCTCAACGTGCAACTGGCCAACTTCCAGCAGAACAAGGAACGTATCGGCCTGGTAGTAGACGAGTATGGTGATATTCAAGGACTGGTAACGCTGGAAGATATTCTCGAGGAGATCGTCGGCGACTTTACCACCTCGATGATCACCACGCCTAGCGAAGATATCAACCAGCAGCAAGATGGCAGCTTCCTTATCGACGCCACCATCAACATCCGCGATCTCAATAAGGAGATGGACTGGCATTTCCCCATCGACGGGCCTAAGACGCTTAACGGCCTGATCCTTGAGTATCTCGAGGAGATCCCCGAGCCTAACACCTCGATGCGTCTCTCGGGCTACCCGCTTGAGGTAGTCGAGGTGGCCGACAACATGGTGAAGACGGTGCGGGTCATGCCCCAGCACTACAAGGCGCCCAAGGGCAGTCGCAACTAGTCCTCACAGTTCACCAAAAAAGGCGCCCTAAGGCGCCTTTTTGTTATCCCATAGCGACCAAAATTTTTAATTGTCATGCTTACTGGCATGAGTCAAGGCCCGGCGCTTATCTCTTGCCAGCGGGGTGATCGCCTCGTCTAAGTCGCGCTCCAGTCCCAGCATAAAATAGAGCTCAGCCATCAGGAAGAAGGGGCCGATCAACAGCTGATTAAGATCGTCGATAAAGGCCGGCTTGGCCTTCTCATACTTGTGGCCAATGAGCTGAAAGATCCAGCCAATCACGAACACGCCGATGGCGATGGGCCAGGCCTGTTCCATCCGCGATACTAAGAAGGAGGTGTAGAGCACGGGCAGGATAAACAGCACCAACCCCAGCGCCAGTTTGGCATGCAGCGCAAAGTAATAAATCAATACGCCGCAGGCAAACAGCACGGCCACATTGAGCTCCAGCCCTGTGGAGCCGAAGCTATACAGGCTAAAGGGGATGGTGTTTAACATCACGAAGGCCGACCAGATGATCAGCGGGATGCCGACAAAGTGAGTCTTGATGTTAGTGGGGTTGAGGTGAACACTCTTGTAGGTGGATAACTGCTCGATCGCAGATTTCATGGCTCGGCTCCATCGTCTTTTTATCTTGCGAAACCAAAGCCTGCCCTATCCTGGCAACCACCATTAAGGTAATTTGGCTAAGTTTGACGCTCGTCTCAGTTAGCCTAACCTAAAACATTTTATTAACAGATGCCAGTGCGATGCGTCGACACAAAGTGCCGAAAACGAAATTAAAACAGCCTGTATTTCTGAACCTTAGCGCACATGGGACTGATGCACAGCCAGTTAAACAGCAGCTGCATTACCCCATCTATCAAGGCCAATAGCTAGTTTGACTCGAGGATCACGGTCGCCGTGGCATAGTGTTTCTCATCGGCGATGGAGAGATGGGCACGGCTGCCGCCCAAGAGACTCAGCCGCTCGGCCGCACCGCCTTGAAAGACGATAAGCGGCGCACCGTTAGCATCGTTACTGATCTCGATATGCTGGAAGGAGACGCCGCGGCCTATGCCTGTACCCAGTGCCTTGGCGGCCGCCTCTTTGGCGGCAAAACGCTTCGCCAAATAGCGACCGGGCTGGGAGGAAGCCAAGAATATTGCCATCTCGGCCTGGGTCAACACCCGCTTGGCGAGCGGACACTTGACCAGCGACGCCTCGTCTCCCGCCGCAGGCACCTTGTCGGCGATACGCGCGATCTCGACGATATCAGTCCCTAAACCAACAATCATAAGCTCTTCCCTACCCGCCACGACATGATATTAATGCTAACGATAAGACGATTACTGACCGCTGCGACCTTCGACCATCAGCTGCTTCATATCACGTACCGCCTTATCCAAACCATCGATCGCGGCGCGGGCGATGATGGCATGACCGATATTAAGCTCATAAAGCTCAGGAATAGCCGCGATAGGCTTCACATTGTGATAGTGCAGACCATGGCCCGCGTTGACCACCAGCCCCTTACCATGGGCGTAAGTTGCCATCTCGGTAATGCGTGCCAACTCTTTGGCTTGCTCTGCATCTGTCTCGGCGTCGGCATAGCAACCTGTGTGTAGCTCGATAACCGGCGCGCCTACGGCGACGGTGGCGTCGATCTGCACAGGATCGGCATCGATAAATAGTGAAACTTTGATACCAAGAGCAGTCAAACGCTCGACCGCGGCGCGGATCTTCTCCTGCTGGCCTGCCACATCCAGACCGCCTTCAGTGGTCAGCTCTTCACGCTTCTCCGGTACCAGGCAAACATAGGCAGGCTTCACCTCGCAAGCTATATCCAGCATCTCGTCGGTCACCGCCATCTCGAAGTTCATGCGCGTCTTGATGGTCTTGGCCAGCAGATAGATGTCTCTGTCGCAGATATGGCGTCTGTCTTCACGCAGATGCACGGTAATGCCCTCGGCGCCGGCATGCTCGGCAACGGCTGCGGCATGGACAGGATCCGGGTAACTGGTCCCACGGGCCTGACGTAAGGTGGCAATGTGATCGATATTAACGCCTAGATGAATACGGCTCATGGAAAGTCCTTAAGTGTAGAGTGTCGCGATTGGAATTTTGTGCCTATTTTACTAAAGCTTAAGGGAAGGCTACAAGGGAAACACCCGATGAATGTGCGCAGCGGATTGCCGCAAACATGGATAATGAGCTACTTGCTGTAACTCGATGGCCTGTTGCCCTTTAAAAACAGCGCGCGCGACTTAAGCGGCTTGTCCCCCAGCAGGGGCGACAGCAACTGCCTCATCAGCAGTTTAGCCTGCTTAAAGTCGGCCTCTGCGAGTTTGTCTTCCTCCAGGGCGCGCAGCATCTCGCCGCTAAAATGGTTGGGCTTGGGGCCGAGCGCCGTACTAAAGCCCTCTTCGGATAACAGGCGGTAGTAGAAGTCGGTCTCGATAGGACTACCTTCGATATCCAGATTCAGCGATGGCATCACCCCAAGCTCCTTGAGCAGCGAAAGCTCAAACTGTCTGAGCTGCGCCTCGCTAAAGGCCGCTGCCATGGCCATCAGTGTCTTATGATAGGTAAAGAAGAACTGCTCGGCGCCATGCTCGACCGACAGGCAGCGCACCAAGAGCTCGTTAAGATACAGACCCGCAAAGCTATCGCTGCCGCTCAGAGGCACTGCCGGGCTGGCGGCCTCAACCTGATACAGGCTCTTGAGACTACTTCGCCCCGACAGCTGAAACAACAAGGGCTGAAAGGGTTGCAGTATGCTCTTTATCGAGGTCTTGCCACTGCCAAGGCGCGCGACGGCATCGACCCTGCCCAGGCCGTCGACCAACAGATTGACCAGCACGCTCGACTCCCGATAGGGACGGGTGTGCAGTACATATCCCCTGTGCATTGCCCTCTTCCTTAATCCCTGTTTACCAAAAACAATGCTGACAAAAAAGCCGAGATAAACACGACTCTTGTGTGACTACCTCGGCTTACCTTTACTCTTGCTGGCTTAGCTCTCGCCGTAGCCTAATGAGCGCAGGGCGCGCTCATCGTCGGCCCAGCCAGACTTGACCTTCACCCAGACCTCAAGGAAGACCTTGTTATCGAACAGGACCTCCATATCTTGGCGGGCCTGGGTGGCAATGGTGCGAATGCGCTCGCCCTTGTTGCCGATCACCATACGTTTCTGGGTCTCGCGCTCCACCAAGATCAAGGCATTGATCTGATAGACGCCGTTTTCCATCATCTTAAACTGCTCTATCTCTACCGTGGCATCGTATGGTAGCTCGTCGCCGAGGAAACGCATCAGCTTCTCGCGCACTATTTCAGAGGCCATAAACTTCTGAGAACGGTCGGTGACATAGTCCTCGGGGAAGTAATGCGGCGACTCAGGTACCGACTCCAGCGCCAGCTCCATAATGCGCTGCACATTGGTGCCATGGGTTGCCGAGATAGGCAAGATCTCATCAAATTCAAACTTGGCCGCCAGGGTCTGCAGATGCGGGAACAGCGCCTCTTTATCCTTGATGTTATCCACCTTGTTGATGGCCAGAATCGTCTTGCGGCCATCATCACGGCTATGAAGCTTCTTCAGCACCATCTCATCGTCGGCAGTCCAGTTAAGACCATCGACCACGAATACTACCAGGCTAACCTCGGCGAGAGAGCTGGACGCCGCGCGGTTCATCAGACGATTGATGGCGCGCTTCTCTTCGATATGCAGACCAGGGGTATCGATAAACACCACCTGACGCGGGCCATCGGTGTGAATGCCCATGATGCGGTGACGCGTGGTCTGCGGCTTCTTAGAGGTGATAGAGATCTTCTGACCCAGTAGCTTATTCAGCAGGGTCGACTTACCGACGTTAGGACGGCCGACGATGGCCACCATGCCGCAGTAGGTCACCTCATATTGGCTACCACTGCGGCCACTGTTCATCCGCGCCAGCAGCTCGTCCAGACTCGGCTCTTGTGCACCTGGCTGCTCGGGTTTGTTACTCATTTCTTAATACGCTCCAACACTTCTGCTGCGGCAATCTGCTCCGCCTTTCTGCGGGAATTCGCCACGCCGACAACGGCTTCTTTTAGCTGCTCCACCTTACACTCCACGGTGAAGGTTTGCGCATGGGCTTCGCCGCTGATGTTCACCACTGTATAGACGGGAAGCGGCTGCTTAAATCCCTGCAGGTGCTCCTGCAGCAGGGTCTTGGGATCTTTCTGATTCACCGGCTCGATCACCGCAAGACGGCTCTTATACCAGTTTAGTACTAAAGTGCGGCAGGTCTCGATATTGGCGTCAAGATAGATGGCACCTATGATCGCCTCCATGGCATCGGCCAGGATAGACTCTCGGCGAAAACCACCACTCTTGAGCTCACCAGGGCCCAGCTTAAGATAATCGCCAAGTTTAAACTCCTTGGCGATCTCCGCCAGCATCTTGCCGCACACCAGGGTGGCGCGCATCCGGCTCAGGTCACCCTCGGTCGCCTTGGGAAACTGATGATACAAGGCGTCAGAGATGACGATAGAGAGAATAGAGTCGCCTAAAAACTCCAGTCTTTCGTTATGCTTGCTCGCCGCACTGCGGTGGGTTAACGCCTGCTCCAGCAGTGCGATCTGCTGAAATTGATAACCTAATATTCTACCCAAACGCGGTAGATTCTTAATGGGTTCCATCTACACAATTCCGCCTACACGGTTAAAGCGTACGCCTGTCGGTACCCAAGTTGGTAAAAAGTCCGACGGCTTGCGCTCAAATTCAAAACTAATCCAGATCGCTACCGCCTTGCCGACCAGGTTGGCTTCGGGCACGAAGCCCCAGAAGCGTGAGTCTGTGCTGTTGTCGCGGTTGTCGCCCATCATGAAATACTGACCTTCAGGCACGACAAACTCACCCACCGCCAGATTCCCCTCGCGGAAATAGTAAGAGGTCGGCTCGCCGCGTCCTGGGTTGATCAGGATATCGTGGGTCACATCGCCCAGCTGCTCCTTGTAACGCAGCAGCGGGATATTATCCTGGGTAAATTCGCCTTGGTTGACACCGGCGCGCTCTATCTTCTCAAGCTTAGGACACTCGCTCTGCCCCTCTGGGCAGGCCTTCTGAATATAGAGATCCTTGTTGCGATAGACGATGCGATCCCCCGGCAGGCCGATGACACGCTTGATGTAGTCGATCTGCGGGTTTTCTGGGTATTTAAATACCGCCACGTCGCCGCGCTGTGGCTTGCCTGTCTCGATAAGCTTGCTTCGCCACACAGGATCTTTCAGCCCATAGCTAAACTTCTCTACCAAGATGAAGTCGCCCACCAGCAAGGTTGGCATCATAGATCCCGAAGGAATTTGAAAAGGCTCGTAGATAAAAGAGCGTAGGATCAACACGAAAGCGATAACCGGAAAAATAGAACGCGAGGTCTCCACTATGGCTGACTCACGCACGATTTTTTCGGCGCTCTCTTCGCTAATCTCCTGGTTGGCCGCCTGGGCCATGGCCAGCTTCTGCTGACGCTTGGGGGCTAAGACTAAGGCATCGAACATCCAGATCAGGCCGCTGCCTAGGGTCACCAAGACCAGGATAAGGGAAAAATAAGCTGCCATACGCTAACTAACTCCTGAAAAATGCTCCAGCAAAATAAGGGATTTATCGCCTGCCTAGCAGGCCATTAGCCCATTTATACTGTAACAAACAAAGCGCCGCAAACCGCGGCGCTCATTATCAATCACTATTAACAATTATTAACTAAAAAGTGATTACTCATTGATCTTCAGCACGGCGAGGAAGGCCTCTTGCGGGACTTCGACGTTACCCACCTGCTTCATGCGCTTCTTACCCTCTTTCTGCTTCTGCAGCAGCTTCTTCTTACGGGAGACGTCGCCTCCGTAACACTTAGCGGTTACGTCTTTACGCAGGGCCTTAACCGATGAACGGGCGATGATCTGGCTGCCGACGGCCGCCTGAATCGCGATATCGAACATCTGTCTTGGGATCAGTTCCTTCATCTTGTTCACCAAGGCCAGGCCTTGGTAACGCACGTTGGCCTTGTGCAGGATCATCGCCAGGGCATCGACGCGATCGCCGTTGATCAGTACGTCCAGACGCACCATGTCCGCCGCCTCGAAGCGTTTGAAGTTATACTCCAGCGACGCATAACCACGGCTGGTCGACTTCAGGCGGTCGAAGAAGTCCATCACCACTTCGGCCATCGGCATATCATAGGTGATCGCCACCTGGTTGCCGTGGTAGACCATGTTGGTCTGCACGCCGCGCTTCTCGATACACAGGGTGATCACGTTACCCAAGTACTCTTTAGGTACCAGGATGTTGGTCTCAACGATAGGCTCGCGCATCTCTTCGATGTTGTTCATCGGTGGAAGATCCGATGGGTTATCGACGTAGATGGTCTCGCCCTTGGTGGTCACCACTTCATAGACTACGGTCGGCGCAGTGGTGATCAGATCCAGGTTATATTCGCGCTCGAGACGCTCCTGAATGATCTCCATGTGCAGCAGACCCAGGTAACCAATACGGAAACCAAAGCCCAGTGCCGAAGAGGTTTCCGGCTCGAAGAAGAGCGAGGCATCGTTCAGGCTCAGCTTGTTGAGCGCGTCACGGAAGTTCTCATAGTCGTCGGTCGAGATAGGGAATACACCGGCATAAACCTGCGGCTTCACCTTCTTAAAACCAGGCAACGGCTTCTCGGCGCCATTCTTGGCCAGCGTCAGGGTATCGCCCACGGGCGCGCCGTGGATCTCTTTGATACCCGCAATCACGAAGCCCACTTCACCGGTACTCAGCTGAGCCGTGTCTGTCTGCTTAGGCGTGAAGATACCGACGCGATCGGCCGTATGGGTCTGGCCGGTCGACATCACCTTGAACTTGTCACCCTTCTTGAGTACACCGTTCTTGATACGCACCAAGGAAACGACGCCCAGGTAGCTGTCGAACCAAGAATCGATGATCAACGCCTGCAGCGGCGCTTCAGGGTCGCCCTCTGGTGGCGGGATCTGAGCCACGATAGTTTCCAGTACGTCGCTGATACCTAAACCTGTCTTGGCCGAGCAGCGCACCGCATCGGCAGCCTCGATACCCACGATATCCTCGATCTCCTCGGCAACACGCTCTGGGTCTGCCTGGGGAAGGTCTATCTTATTCAGTACTGGCACCACGTCCAGATCCATATCCAGCGCGGTATAACAGTTTGCCAGGGTTTGGGCCTCAACACCTTGACCGGCATCGACCACTAAGAGGGCGCCTTCACAGGCAGCCAGCGAGCGTGATACTTCATAGGAGAAGTCCACGTGACCTGGGGTATCGATGAAGTTCAGCTGATAGGTTTCACCATCTTTAGCTTTGTAATCGAGAGTCACACTCTGGGCTTTAATGGTAATGCCGCGCTCACGCTCGAGATCCATTGAGTCCAATACCTGCGCCGCCATCTCACGGTCAGACAGGCCGCCGCACTCTTGAATAAGACGGTCAGAAAGGGTTGATTTGCCATGGTCAATATGGGCAATAATCGAAAAGTTTCTAATATGCTTCATTGTGCGAAATGACTAAACTCGAAATTGAAATTGATCTAAAAGTGCCGAATTGTACCCGATCGCTAAACTAATACCAATTGGAATCCATCGGGCAATGAAAATAATAGACTAGTTGGCGGGGGAAATACCGTCTATGGCCCGGCCAAGGCGGGAGAGGATCACCGGCTGACTGTTGATCTCCAGCGTTTTTGCCCAGCGCCGACCCAGCCACCAGGCGCTTGCCGCGCCGCTCAGGCCAAGGGCGATAGTCAGCAGATCGCTGCTCACGAGCCCCGCCAGACCAGCAAGGAAATGTCCTAAGGTGGCGCCAATAAACAGGCCCGCCAGCGGCATAAGATAGACGATGGCGGCCGCCTTTAAGATGACGCTCTCGGGCAGGCCGAGTTTTAACAGCTCACCGGGTTCATACTGGGTGTCGCTAGGCAGCGAGAAGCGCTGCACCTTGGGCGAGAACGCCTTAGACACGGCAGAGGTGCCGCAGGTGTCATTATTGTCGCAATGATTACAGGCATTTTTAACTTTTACTTCGACCGTGACCCAGCCATCGCCCGGGCACCTGATCACTGTGGCGGTTTCTTCCATCATAGCGGGATCACTCTATGGTGATGCTTTTGGCGATGCGGCTGAGTGTCTCGGCCGGCACCTTGCCCACGGCAACCACCTCGGCATTGCCCACACGCTCGGCGGCCAAAGAGAGACCGTTGCGTGTCATCAGCTCGTCGGGCAGCGCCGTCTCGCCGGCTCTGGCCACATACACAGAGATGTTCACCAGGCCATCGCTCAGGGCGATATACTCGACCGCCTCGTGGCTGCCGATGAGTCTGTGATTATCCTTGACCAAGATCTTAAAACCTTGAGGTAACCATTTGAACTGCCAGTTGTCGGCCTGCTCACGCTGGGGCTGAGGCATGATCTCGGGCCAATCCTGCTTATAGGCTTCACGCAGAATCGCCGGCGCATCATCAAGAACGATCAACTCTACCACCAGCACCTGCTCCAGCAGCTGCTTCTCAAGGTTCAGCATGTCGTAACGCAGCGGCAGATAGGTATCCATATCCAGCCATACCTGATAGCTATAGCGGTTGTCATCGTTGGGGATGATGCGCACTAACTGACTGGGACGCCCGGCCAGACGCGAACGTCCACCCAGGACAAACTGATAACCCGACTCCAGATCTGAGATAACGCCGGCAAACGCAGGCGGCAACACGCCTTGAATACGCTCGGCGCGCACGCTGTAGGCGGGTTGGTCGTGTTCGATAAAGGTAACTGTATTGCCCACGCGCACGGCATTCTTCGGTGGACCATTGAGGTGCTCGAGAAATGCGACTTCATGGTCTTCGACCTTGCCGTGAAGATAAACCAGGGGGCGTATGTGATCCGCTTGCAGATGGATCAGGGACATCTTGAATTCTTGCCCTTTCAAGGCGAGGCTCATATTTTCGAGCCAAGCCTTAGCGGACAACTCTTCCTGCGCACTGGCAGGGAAGACGAGGACTAACAGGGCCAACCAAATAAGACGCAAGCTAACTCCTTAATAATACCAATCGACACAAAGAGTATAGTCAGTGTGACCAGTATAAATAGCTTTTAGTGATTCACCGGGATCGGCGTTAGCTCACCATTGTCGTCTATATTGGCACTGTTATTCAATCTTTGCTGCAGCATATGATCTTGAATATAGGTGTTGATGCGATGACGCTGCTCCATCACACGCTCATTGGTATAACTTTGATTCTGTTGTACCGGGCCAGTCTGTAGGCTCACAGGCGACGCGCTGCCAATCAGCGGACGGGTATTGAGCACTGGCATAGGAGCATCTTCGACGCCACCCTGATTATAATTCTGCACGCCGATCACGGCGACCAAGGCGACGCTGGCGGCGATGGCATATTGACCAAACTGCTTAAACAGCGGAACCACACTCGCAAGTTGACGTTGAGGCGCCACCTCAGGCGTTTCGACACGCTTAGGCACAAGGATACTAGGCTCAAGCTCAATCGCTGCGGCAATGTTGGCACTGAGATCGAGATTGATCGCAGCGGGCAACTCACCACGCATAGCATCACCTATCATGTGATAATCACGCCACTTCTCATGTGAATCCGTATCGGCGGCGAGTTGCGCCAACTCCTGCTCGTCGATTTCACCATCAACGGCAGCGGAAACCCATTCCTGACCTAACTTATCCATTTATCACCCATATAAATTTAGTGTATCGAATAAAATGCTTCATCGTTCCAGCAAAGGCTGCAACTTCTTATCGATGGCTTCACGTGCCCTAAAGATACGTGAACGCACTGTGCCCACAGGACACTCCATCACATTGGCAATCTCTTCATAACTCATGCCATCGAGCTCACGCAGAGAGATAGCCATCTTCAATTCTTCCGGCAAGGTATCTAGCGTATCGAAGACCACTTTCTGAATCTCATCTGACAACATGAGACGCTCAGGGGAGGCAAACTCCTTTAGCGCATCACTGCCGTCGTAATATTCGGCCTCTTCCGCATCGACATCGTTGGCAGGCGCACGCCTGCCCTGTGCCACTAAATGATTTTTCGCGGTATTGACCGCGATGCGATACAACCAAGTATAAAACGCACTCTCACCCCTAAAGTTAGGCAACGCACGATAAGCTTTGATAAAGGCTTCCTGTGCCACATCTGCCACGTCGGCCTGATTACGCACATAACGGGCAATCAGATTAATCACTTTGCTCTGGTATTTATGTACCAGCAGGTTAAAAGCGTTTTTATCTCCTTGTTGCACTCGCTCAACGAGTTGTTGATCACTTATCTGTCCACTCATCCGAGCCGACTACTCCTAAATCTAAAATGCTGATTTCTCAGTCGCTCGAATCATATTCACATATGTAGACTAGCCCACATCGAAAAAGTTCTAAAAAAAATTGCGATATCCGCATTTATTTTCTACGGCGAGATCAGTATCCATAAATGGCGTCTTGGTTTACCATAGACAATACTCGCATAACTTACCATGATACCTGATGAAACAAGTAGTTGAACATCAATCTGACGTTTTGGTTATCGGCAGCGGGGCTGCTGGTCTGACTTTAGCGCTACATCTGGCTGAAAAATCAAACGTTATCTTACTCTCCAAAGGCCCACTCAGCGAAGGCTCAACCTACTACGCCCAGGGCGGTATCGCGTCAGTGTTCGATGAAGAGGATACCATCGAATCTCACGTCACCGATACCTTGATCGCCGGGGCCGGGTTATGCGATGAAGAAGTTGTGACCTTTACCGCCGAAAACGCCAAGAGCGCCATGGAGTGGTTGATTCACTGCGGCGTCGCCTTCGATAAAGAAGAAACCGCCGACGGCGACGAGAGCAAGGCGCCCTATCATCTGACCCGCGAAGGTGGCCATAGCCACAGACGCATCCTGCACGCGGCCGATGCCACGGGTAAAGAGGTGCAGGTGACGCTACAGGAGCGTGCCCTGAGTCACCCCAATATCAAGGTACTTGAGCGCTACAACGCCATCGACCTTATCACCACACGTAAGCTCAAGCGCCCGGGCAACCGTGTGCTTGGCGCCTATGTGTGGAACCGTAACGAAGAGCATGTGGAAACCGTTAAGGCTCGCTTCGTCGCCCTGGCCACAGGTGGCAGCTCTAAGGTATACCAATATACCTCGAACCCAGATATCGCCTCGGGCGATGGCATCGCCATGGCCTGGCGCTCGGGCTGCAGGGTGGCCAACATGGAGTTCAACCAGTTCCACCCTACCTGCCTCTACCACGCCGATGCCCGCAACTTTTTGTTGACCGAGGCGCTGCGCGGTGAAGGAGCCTACCTTAAGCGTCCCGATGGCAGCCGCTTCATGCCGGACTTCGACGAGCGCGGCGAGCTAGCGCCCCGCGACATCGTGGCCCGCGCCATCGATTATGAGATGAAGCGCCTTGGGGTCGACTGTGTCTACCTGGATATCAGCCACAAGCCGGCCGACTTTGTTATCAAGCATTTCCCTACCATCTATAGACGCTGTCTGGAGCTGGGCATAGACATCACCAAAGATGCTATCCCTGTGGTACCCGCGGCCCACTATACCTGCGGCGGCGTGATGACAGACCTGCATGGTCAGACGGATCTCAATGGTCTCTACGCCATAGGTGAAGTGGCCTATACCGGCCTGCACGGCGCGAATCGTCTGGCCAGCAACTCACTGCTTGAGTGTCTGGTGTTTGCCCGCGCGGCGGCCGAGGATATTGAGAGCCAGCTCGCCAAGATCCCTATGCCGGGTACCCTGCCCGCCTGGGATGAGAGTAAGGTATCGAACTCGGATGAAGAGGTTGTGATCGCTCACAACTGGCATGAGCTACGTCTGTTCATGTGGGACTATGTGGGCATAGTTCGCTCAGACAAGCGCCTCGAGCGCGCCCTGCGTCGCTGCGCCATGCTGCAGCAGGAGATCCAGGAGTACTACAGCAACTTCCGCGTGAGTAACAACTTACTCGAGCTGCGTAATCTGGTCCAGGTTGCTGAGCTTATCATCCGCTGCGCCATGGAGCGTAAGGAAAGCCGCGGCCTGCATTACAATATTGACCATCCCAACAAGAGTAATAATCCGCTACCAACCATATTGCATCCAGAGCAATAGCAGTAAGGTCGTTAGCCAAACCTTAGTAGCAGACGACACAGGTGCCGATAACCTGTGTCGTCAAACATATCCCGCCATAAGATAACCAGGCGTTTCTGCTCTCCCTCGTATAACCAGAACAGCACCACCAAGGGGCTCACCCAAATCCTGCGATAACTAAGATGTTGCTCGCTTGCTTCGTCAACCTGCTGCACTTGCGTATGCGAATCTAACTCGTCGCGGAGTAGACCAATTCTGCCCGACTCATCCAGCCAGAAGGCAAGAGACCAACGTCTTAGCGCAATAAACTGATAGAGGAAGAAAGTGATTGTAGCCGTTAACAGGCCATACTTGAGGGTGAGAAACCAGAGAGAGGCAATTGGCGGCCAGACCAGAAAAGCACTCAGGCACAGGGCCGCGAAACAGACCAGCGAGAGTCGCTGGTCGAAGGAGGCTGTCAGGTGAAAGTTATGGCGCCGCCCGGCCACGAACTTTAACCACCATCTCGGCGAGCTGCGGGTCTGGACAGGCCTCATGGCCCATAAACCAGGCAAACAACTCAGGATCTTCACACTCTAATAGACGAACGAAAACCGCCTTATCATCTATAGACAGCTGTTCATATTGGGTCTCAACAAAGGGTTGAAACAATACATCAAGCTCTAACATGCCCCGTCGGCACGCCCATCTTACTCTGGCTATGTTCATTGGCTCTGACACACAACTACTCCCTTATTTTCGATTGGCGATAGTGTACCAGTTAGGCCGCCGGCTTCACACCGTTTTATAGCCGCTCCACCTCGAGATCCTTGCCGGCGAAGAGATCGCTAAAGTCAGTTTCCAGCAGGGATTTTACCGCCGGATGTTGGATCATCCGCTCGGCAAACATCACATGATAGACCTCCTTGATGTCATCAGTCTCACCCAGAATCTGCATATCGTGGGCAAGAATATCCTGCTTATAGATAGATGGCGCCACGAAAATACCCTGCTTGAAGAAGCCAAACGCCTTCATCATGGCCGCATCGTCGAACTCACCGAGTATGGTGACATCCAGGCCATTCTCATCGAACCAGTGATGTAGCTGCTGGCCGAGCGAGGTGCGCTTGCCCGGGATCAACAACTTGCCCTGCTCCAGACAGGCGGGAAAGGGTTTGTCGTAGGTGGTCGAGGAGAAAAACGCTACGCCACACTCGCCAAGCTTCTTCGATAGGATCTCCGGATACTTGAGCGACTCACCGGCGCAGTCGGATAAGATCATATCCAGCTTGTGGGCCCTTAAGCGCTCCATCAGGCTCTCGTGGGTCGCCTCATAACAGGCAAGATGCATGGAGCCATCGCTGGGCACAACCGAGAGAAGCACCCGACTGGCCAGGGCCTTAGAGAGCGCATCGGCGATACCCACCTCAAACAAAATATTATTATCCTTTTGATAATTCAGGATATCTAACATCTCATAGCTCAGGCTGAACATCTTATCGGCATAGCGAAACACCAGTTCACCCAGCTCGGTGGGCTCAAGATTACGCCCCACCCGCTTAAACAGGGTACCGTTGAGGCGCTGCTCTAGTACGCGGATCTGCCCGGTCACCGTTTGCGGGGTCAAACATAAGGTTTCGGCGGCCTTGGCCACCGAGCCCTTCTTATGCACCATCCAAAAATAATAGAGATGGTTATAGTTCAGATGCGACATCAAGGCTCGCGTCTCTCCTGCTATTTAAGACGTTGGCAATCCATCATGTTGTACATGACTTCACTTAGCGTCTCTATCGAATCCACCTTGCCCATATCCAAGGCCTCGGAGAGCCCCTGCACCAGGCTGTCGCGATCGGGCAGGCGTCCCTCGCAGTAGGTGCGATTAGCCTCTTCGAAGCGCTTGCCACTACGGTACTTGAGGGCGCGGGACTCATACCCATTAGTCTCGACCCGTTTGCCCATCGCATTAGGCTTAAACATGAGGGCACCGTCGACAACCCCCTCCAGGTAATGCTGACAGGCGACGCTGTTGACATCTTTATCGCACGCCTCTAGTTGGCTGGCATAGGCGCCCCCGGTCAAGCCGAATGAGAGCATGAGTGTCACGACGAGTTTTTTCATGATTTTTCTCCTTTCTCTGGAAGCACCTTAGATAACCAAAAATAACCTATCACCGCCGACATGATCGACCCGGTCAGAATGCCGAGCCTTGCCAGATCGCCATAGGCCTCGCCATCGCCGATAAAGGCCAGGGATGAGATGAACATCGACATGGTAAAGCCGATACCACACATCACTGCCACGGGGGCGATATGACGCCAGCCCATGCCTTCGGGCAATGCAGCCAGCTTAAGCTTGACCGCCACGAAGCTAAACAGCAGTACCCCAAGCGGTTTACCCAGCAGTAAGCCAAGTGCGATACCCACAGGCACAGGCGATAACAGATCCCCAAGGCTCATGCCCGACAGGTCGACCCCGGCATTGGCAAAGGCAAAGATAGGCAATATGACAAAGGTGCTCCATGGGTGCAGGCTATGCTCCAGATGCTCTGACGGTGAGCTACCATCTTTGGCCCGCAGCGGAATACAGAATGCGATGATCACACCGGCCAGGGTAGCGTGTACCCCAGATTTGAGCACGGCTATCCAGAGGATCAGGCCCACCACCCCATAAGGAGCCAGCGCGGTCACGCCCTTACGATTTAGCCCCACCAAGATCACTATCGCCAGCGCCGCAACGACTAAGCTGATGGCAGACAGATCTGTGCTATAGAACATGGCGATGATCACCACTACGCCCAGGTCATCTATGATGGCCAGCGCCAGCAGGAACACCTTAAGCGCCACCGGCACCCGGCTACCCAGCAGCGCCATGATACCCAGCGCGAAGGCAATATCGGTAGCGGCAGGAATAGCCCAGCCCACCTGAGTAATAGGGTCGGCATAGTTAAAGATCAGGTAGATCGCCGCGGGGAAGATCATGCCACCTATGGCGGCGAAGGTTGGCAAGGATGCCTGCTCGCGGCTCGACAATGCGCCTTCCAGCAGCTCACGCTTCACTTCCAGGCCGATCAACATGAAGAACAGGGCCATCAGGCCGTCGTTAATCCAGTGGATCAGCGTCTTATCAATATCCAAACTGCCCACGCGCACCTGCATCTCTGTGTGCAGGAAGCCTTGATACAGACCTGATAGCGGGGAGTTCGCCATGATCATCGCCAAGATAACGGCCGCCATCAATAAGATGCCACCGGCCGATTCCTGGCTCAGAAAATTTCTAATCGCCTTTTCCATAAATAAACTCCAAAAACACTTAATGTATTGAGTCTAGCGGAATGCAACCTAGCTGAATAATCGTTTGCATCGGCATTAAACATCGGTAATTCCGAGGTATTAAGTGTAGTCAGTCACCGCAGACTAATCAATAGCATGCAGTTTCACTTAGCGGGAGTGGCGATTAAAACCATCTGTGACAGGGATCACAGGCAGATTAAGATTGAAAGGGAGATTTTTTATGCAGAATAAATTAATAAAGCGCGGCGACTCACAAAGAGTCCGCCGCGCCTTACCTCAGAAATTCCTCAGTCTTAAGATTGACTCTTAGACAGAGAAGGGATACTGAATCGCCTCGTGATGCTGATAGCCAGTCACCTCGAAATCGTCCATGGTGACCCAGGTCTCGAGATCTTCCAGCGACTTGATATCTGGATTGATGCTTAGCTTAGGCGACGGGAATGGCTCGCGCTTAAGCTGCACCTCCTGCATCAGGGGTAACTGATCTTCATAGATGTGCGCATTGACTATCTTATGGTAGGCCTTACCCGGCTTATGACCTGTGATCTGCGCCACAATCGCCAGCAGGGCAAACACCTGCACCTGATTGAAGTTAAGCCCTAGGGGCACGTCGCAAGAGCGCTGGAAACTGTTGAGGTATAAGGTATCGCCCAGCAAAGAAAAATTATGGGTGTGCATACAGGGACGCAGACAGCCCATGTGAAATTCACCTGGGTTATAGAAGCTTAAGATCTCGCCGCGATCATCAACCCCCTTTGACAGGTTGTCGATTATCTTTCTCAGCTGATCTACTGTGCCGCCATCTGGCTTTGCCCAGGCTCTGCCCTGCACCCCGTACACCCGGCCCATATCGTCATGACCCTTACGGTGAGGGTTATTCAGCCAGGCGCTGTTTTCATTGGCGTTGGCATCCCAGGTCTTGGCACCCAATTTTCTGAAGTCGGCGGCATTGTCATAGCCCCTGAGGTAACCCAGCAGCTCGGCAATCGCCCCCTTCCAGAAACTCTTACGCGTGGTGATCAGGGGAAACTCGTTGGCGGCCACATCATATTCCAGATCGGCATTGATCACGGTTAAACAGCGCTTTCCTGTGCGCTCGTTTTCAACCCAGACGCCCTCATTGATGATTCGTTCACATAATGCCAAATACTGTTTCATCTTATCCTACTTATCATTGTTGCTTGGATGGGGACTTTAGCGCCCTTCCCTAATCGAGTCTTAATCTAGCGTTAGCCGAGCCTTTGTTCTATCAACCGCTTTTTTACGGCCATCTCTAGCTGAGGGCTAACTTGATCCCGGTAAAGAATAACATGACGGCGAAGATTTTCTTCAGTCTTGCCGTGGGCCAGACACTTGCCGCCTTCGCCCCCAGTGGCGCCGTCAACATAGAGGTGCAGACGATGCCGAACAAGGCGGGCAGATAGATATAGCCCAGGGTGTATTCGGGCAGCCCTTGAGTCGCCCAGCCAGCAAACACATAGCTAAGGCTACCAAACAGGGCGATCATCAGCCCTGTCACCGAGGAGAAACCTATGGCGTGGCGCATCTGCACGCCGCACCAGGTCAAAAATGGGATAAACAAGATGCCGCCGCCTATGCCCATTAGTGCGGCTATGATGGCGACAAACATTGCGGTAACAAACAGATAGGGACTCGCGGGCAAGCTGCGCTCGCCATCGGCCGCCTTAAAGGGAAACACCATCTGCAGCGCCATCAACACCAAGAAACCGGCAAATATTTGCTTGAGTAGCTGAGCGGAAAACAGCGAGGAGATAAAACCTGCGGACAGGGCACCAACGATTAAGCCCGGCAGCATGATGGTGAGTAGATGCCAGGGAATATTACCGCGGGCATGATGAGCCCGGGCAGATGAGGCCCCGGTTAGGATGATCGCCGCCAGCGAGGTGGCAATGGCCACATGGGTCAAATGCTCTGGCACCACGCCCGCCATGGGCAGAAGAAACAGCAATACAGGTACGGCTATCACGCCACCGCCGATGCCTAACAGGCCCGCCATAAAACCGATGAAGGCCCCCAGGGCAATACAACTGACAACTATGGTGAACATGTAACCTCGACGGCAGTGGCGAAAGGAGGCATTAGCTTAAAGGAATTACCGACAGATTGAAATTGCCTAACACTCACAGAGAGAAACTCACTTATAGGAATTCGTCCAGACCTTTCTCTTTCAGATACAGCGTCAGCAGTTCCCTCACCTCGAAGCCGTTGGTGAGTGACAACGCCTGGGCAAGCAGCTCGCTCAAGTCCTGATAGGACACCCTGCGGATCAGATAATTGATCTTGGCAAGACTGCCCTGGTTCATACTCAGCTGGGTATAGCCCATGGCGACCAGCAGCAGTACACCCATGGGTTCGCCGGCCAGTTCACCACAAACGCTGATCGGCAGGCGATACTCTCGGCACGCCAACCTCGCCTGGGTCAGCGCCCGTAAAATGCCCGGATGATAGGAGTCATACAGGGTACTGACTCTTGGGTTGTTTCTATCGACCGCCAGCAGATATTGAGTCAGGTCGTTCGAGCCTACAGAGATAAAGTCGACCCGCTTGGCCACCTCTTCGAGCTGAAACAGCAACGCAGGCACCTCCAGCATTATGCCTATCTTAGGCCGCAGCAGGTCTGGATGAACATCTTGCTTCACCTCGAGATAAGCCTGCTCCAGATAGGCGATGGCCTGATCTATCTCGTCCAAACAGCAGACCATGGGCAGCAGAATATGCAGCTGCTCACCGCCCCCCGAAGCATTGAGCATGGCTCTGAGCTGCACCAGAAACAGCTCGGGATGATCCAACGTCAGACGGATCCCGCGCCAGCCGAGGAAAGGGTTCTCCTCGATAATAGGCAGATAAGACAATGGCTTGTCACCGCCCACATCCAGGGTGCGCATCACCACGGGACGCCCAAGCGCCGCATTCAACACCTGACGATAGACCTCGACCTGTTCGGCCTCGCTGGGGAAGCGGGTCTGTAACATGAAAGGGATCTCGGTGCGATACAGGCCGACGCCGTCCGCACCCTCGGCGATCTCCGAGGCCAGGCTGCTTAACAGCCCGGCATTAAGATAGAGATGAATTCGGCGCTCATCTAAGGTCAATGCAGGCTTAGACAGCTCCTCGGCATAACGTTTCTGCAGCGCCTTCTCCGCCGAGATCAGGCTACGATACTCACCGATCAGCGTCGGTGTGGGCGAGATCAGCACCTGTCCGCGGTTGGCGTTTAGGATCAGCTGTTTGCCATCAATACCGGCATTGAGGATCCCCTCGACACCTATCACCGCCGGGACGCCGAAGGCGCGCGCTAAGATAGCCGCGTGGGAGTTAACCCCACCAAGCTCTGTGACTATGCCCACCAGCTTGTGCTGGGGGAACTCGGCGAGCATGGTCGCCGTGGCTTCCTTGGTCACCAGGATCACGGGCACATCCAGTTCCAGCTGCATCTTCTGCGGCTCGATCAGCTCACGCAGCACCCTCTGGCCCAGATCGCGAATATCCGTCGCCCGTTCCTGCATATAAGGGTCTTGCATCTGCTGGAAATGATCTATGTAGCGCAGCGACACCCGGCTCACCGCCGAGATAGCCGTCCAGCCCGCCTGGATCTCCCGCCCATATTCACCGCCCAGGCTGGTATCATCCAGCAGCAGTTGCAGGGCGGAGAAGATAGACTGCACCTCTTTCTCATTTTCGCCATCGAAGCGCTGTGACAGGGCGCTCAGGGTGTTGCGACAGGCATCCAGCGCCTGACTCAGGGCCTGTAATTCTTCGTCAACCTGCTGGGTGCGACGCCCCTGCTGCTCAAGGGGGATCTCGCCCCCCAGCACCATAGCGTGAGCGATCACCACGCCACTGGCCGCCGAGGTGCCGGTATAGACACACTTGTCCGGCGCCGATTTCACCTCGGCCTTCTTACGCTGCTCACGCACCGCCACCGCCAACTGGGCGGCGAGCGTCATCAGGAAGGCCTCTTCGGCCTCGCTAAACTGGCGCGCGTCGGCCTGCTGCACCACCAGCACGCCTAGGATTAATTTCTGATAAATGATGGGGACGGCGAGAAAGGCACGAAAATCTTCCTCGTCGACTTCGGTGAATAGCTTAAATCTGGGGTGTTGCTGGGCATCTGCCAGGTTGACCGGCTCTTCGCGTTCGGCTACCAGACCGACCAGGCCCTGGCTCATGGGCATCTTGACCTTGCCCACGGCTCTCGGGTCCAGGCCATCGGTGGCCGACAGCACCAGCTCCTGCTCTTCCAGGATATAGATGGAGCAACACTGGGTCTCCATCGCCGACTTGGTCTGGCTGACAAGCAAAGAGAGGGCTGATTGAAGATCATCGGCTGCGGCTACGGCCTGAGTGATGTCTCTGAGCGTCTTTAACACAGCCTACCTCTCCCTCTATTACTTGCCATCTTAGCTACCTGCGGCGACCTCTTCTTCTACCGCCTTGAGTATTTTCCTGGGCTTGGAACGGCAAGGCCGTCGGCGCAAACTCTTTCATTACCTTGCGGTACACGTCTCGTTTAAAGGATACCACCTGTCTGACCGGATACCAGTAACTGACCCAACGCCAGTCATCAAACTCCGGGTGACCGCTTGCCGCCAGATCGATGGCAGACTCCTGACTCTTCAATTGTAATAGAAACCACTTCTGCTTCTGTCCGATACATAAGGGTTTACTGTCTTGCCTAATTAACCGTTTAGGTAATCTATAACGCAACCAGGAACGAGTTGAGGTTAACACTTGCACATGTTCAGGCCTTAACCCAACTTCTTCATACAACTCCCGATACATGGCTTGCTCGGCGCTTTCGCCTTCATCCACGCCACCTTGCGGAAATTGCCAGGAATGTTGACCAAATCTTCTGGCCCACATCACCTGCCCAAAGCGATTACAGATAATGATGCCTACATTTGCACGAAAGCCGTCACTATCAATCACATGGACTCCAAAATGAAATATTCTAATGAATCGATTGTTTCACAAAGCGGCGTCGGCGGCAATTCCCCATTAACAGATATTGTTTGGATAAAAAACTAAAATTTTTACTTTTATCAACAGAGCCAGGCGAGCAAACTCGGGGATATCCACAAAATCTGTGGATATCTCTGTTTGAAACTCAGTTAAAATTGTCAATTTAGCCAAATCACAGATCAAAACCCAAGCAGATGTCAGCCGAAATTTAAACGATAAACAACTGTAATTAAATAAAAATTAATTGTTCACACTATGAGATCATTTGTTCACACTCAGAGATCGCACAAAAAACACCCAAAGCCTGTGTCAAGTAAAAAACCAAATAAAGTCCCCAAAGGTTATTCACAGACAAATAGATTTATCGACTCTTACAGCGGAAAAATGTCATCAAAATCCCCTTGACAAGGTTGTTTTTATTCTGCCCTGTGACAGACTTATTCAGTTATCCAATAAATCTGTGGATAAGTGTGTTGGAAAGGGTGGGGAAATCACAGAGTAACTTAAATAACTCTCGATGAACCTAAATGAACAATATGGCTAAAGCTATGTTTTTCAGTAGCTTAATTTAAAAAGGCTCAAGGATCTCCCTGTCCTAAAAAGATCGCACAATTTTTAACCTCGATTGATTAAGTGCATAACTCGGGTAAAATCCCTCCCCATGAAAAGTAAAATTCTTCCCCCCGAATCCCTCGACGAGCTGATGCAGCGCGCCCAGGAGATGGCCGGACTCACGCTGGGGCAGCTGGCCGAGCTTCACAATGTCGCCGTTCCGAGCAACCTGAAACGAGACAAAGGCTGGATAGGCCAGCTTATCGAACTCGAACTGGGGGCCACCGCCGGCTCTAAGCCGGAGCAGGACTTTCTCCATCTCGGCGTCGAGCTCAAAACCATCCCTGTGGATGAATCGGGTAAGCCGCTAGAGACCACCTATGTCACCGTCGCCCCGCTGATGAATATCAACGGCCTCAGATGGCAGGAGAGTCTGGTATACCACAAACTACAGCGCGTGCTGTGGATCCCGGTGGAAGGCATTCGCCACAAGCCGATTGGCGAGCGGCGCATCGGCAGTCCGATCCTCTGGACCCCGAGCGAAGAAGAGATGGCGCAGATACGTCAGGACTGGGAAGAGATCATGGAGCTTATCGCCTTAGGCAAGGTCGAGCAGATCACCGCCCGTCACGGCGAGGTATTACAGCTCAGGCCCAAAGGCGCCAACAGCCGCGCGCTCACCCAGAGCATAGCGCAGGATGGTCAGGTTAAACTCACCAACCCGCGGGGCTTCTATCTTAAGATCCCCTTCACTCAGCAGATCTTGAGCCGCTATTTCTAGGCGATTTGAGCTGGCCAGTCGTGGCGATTCGAATCGCTATTTAAAGGTGATTCTAACCGCAATTTTCCTTCTAGTAAAAAGGGGGGGCAGAGAAGGGTCATTTCTCACACTTTAGACTTTTAGATAATCGACAAAGTGCGCCCCTTTCTGTCAGCATCCCCCAAGAAAAAAACAATCACCACGGTCACTTAACACTTGTTCAACATAAATTTGTCGCTTTTTTGGCACATCTTGACTTCATTTGACTTAGATCACAAATATCACTGGAAATTGTAGGGGTGTTTTCTATACACTAGCGCATCCTGAGATTTGTGCAGCATTTAGGAATTTTCTGTCACTGTGAGAGCACGCATTCAAGCAAAGAAGCTCATATTTGCCATTTTCGCTTGGGCTATTGCCATGGCGGCCTTTGTGTTTTTCCGCTATGCGCAAACACCAGAGCTGCCCCAATGGGCGGTAGGCACAGCCGATCTCGCGACCCTGGCGATCTATATGGGGATCATCTTTGGTAGTCTGCACTGGATGTCGAACCTGATCGCCGACTTTAGCGCCATCAATCGCCTGCCCTATCTGTTTTCGGTGATCTTCAAGGGACTCTTCCTCTTGCTTGGGGCGACCACCCTCGCCTACATGACCCAGTTCCTCAACATGTGGGCCATCGAGAACCATATGTCGACTCTCAGGCAGATGTTGACCGCCCACATTCTCTACAGCCCCTCATTCCAGGCCCTGATCATCTACCTAGTAGTGGTGCGTGTCGGCCTGGCCTTCATCGAGCAGATGGCGCTTTTGGTCGGCCCACGTATTCTGTTTAATATCGGCCTGGGTAAATACCACAGGCCAAGATACGAGCAGCGCCTGTTTCTCTATCTGGACATGGTGGCCTCGACCACCCACGCGGAATCTCTGGGTGACTATCGCTTCAGCCGCCTGATCCAGGACTGCTTTAGCCTGTTATCGGACACTGTGGTCAACAACGACGCCGAGATCTATCGCTACATGGGCGATGCCGTGCTGATCCACTGGCCGCTGGAAAACGGCATCATAGAAGATCGCAGCTTCAATATTTATTATGAGTTCAGCCAGCAACTTAACTGGCAGCGCAAGTACTTCGAAGAGCAGTATGGTTTCGTGCCTAAGTTCAAGGCGGCGGCCCACTGTGGTCAAGTGGTGGCGGCTGTGGTTGGGGTGCAGAAGCAGGAGATCAGCTTCTTCAGCGACGTGCTCAATACCCTGGCGAGGCTTCAAGATCAGTGTAACCCACTGGGGCAACGCATGTTGATCTCAGGCTCACTGCAGTCGCTTATCGACACTGGCGACAGTCACTACGACTTTACCAACCTTGGTCCAATCAAACTCAAGGGGAAACAACACTCTATCGAGGTGTATGGCGTTTCCCCCAAGGGTAGCAACAGTTAGGGCTAACTTTCCGCCTCCGCCTGTTCCAACAAGCTTTGAATCGCCTTACCTAAGGTTCTGAAGGTCATGATACGGCTGGAGGTCTGACGCCAGACCAGGCCGATATCCCGGTAAGGCGCCTCGCCCGGCGGCGTCAGGGCGGTGAGATCCGTATCGTTCAATATCCCCGCATCTATCGCCATCTGTGGCAGGAAGGTGGTCCCCAGCTTGCTGTTTACCATCTGCACCAGTGTGTGCAGACTCGTCGCCGCGAAGGGGTTGATCTTGTCGCTATCGGCCAGACTGCAGGCGCTGATGGCATGGCCGGTAATACAGTGCTCTGACTGCAACAAGAAGATGCTCTCATCGGGCAGCGCCTTGTAATCTATCGGCTGGTGCACCTCACTGCTGAGCTCCTTGTGCATCACCAACTTGAAGGGATCTATCCCCACCTTCATGCTGTGATAGCCACTGGTGTCGGCCGGCAGAGCCAGCAGCAACAGATCCAGCTCGCCCTTACCCAGGGCGTCCAATAGTCGCTCCGTGGTGTCTTCCTTCAAAAACAGCGTCAGCTCAGGATATTCCTGTTGGCAATGTTTCACCACCCGGCTAAGCAGAAACGGCGCGATGGTGGGAATACAGCCCAGGCGAATATCCCCCGTCATCGGCTGGCCCTGGTGCTTCACCAGCTCCACCAGATCGTCGACGTCGGTCAGCAGCTTACGGGAACGCTGCACCACCTCCTCGCCGATGGCGGTGAAGATGAAGGACTTGTGATCGCGCTCGATCAGTTGATGACCCAGCTGCTCCTCCAGGTTTTGAATCCCACTCGACAGGGTCGACTGGCTCACGTGGCACAGCTTGGCCGCGCGATTAAAGTTCTGTTCCTGATAGAGATTGACCAGATAGTAAAGGTTTTTCAGGCTCGGCAGATGTTTCATAAAATCGATTACCAACTTCCATTTACATTCAATTACTCAATCTAACTCTAGCACAAGCGGCTCCGGGATTAACCCTCTCTTTTGCCAGAAGTGTGAAGCGCTGCCCAAAAGCGGCCAAATAGTGCACAAACAAAAACGCCCCCGATGATCTCTCATCGAGGGCGCTATCAAATTTGGCTAGCTCTGATTTACTGGCTATGACCTATTAGGCCTTAGATTCCAGGTAAGCCTTCAGCTCGGCCAGATCCTGGCTGGCGTTGTCCACGATCACCTGCAGCCAGGTGCCGTGCTCGGCTGGCCACTCGGCCGCCTCACCGTGTTGCAGTAGCTGAGCATACTGCTGGATACGTTTCAGTCCCACAGAACCGGCAGCGCCTTTGAACTTGTGCGCCTCAGAACATAAGGTATCTTTGTCTTGTGCTTCCTTAGCGTTGACCAGGTTGCCAACATACTCGGGCATCAACTGTTCAAACAAGACGACACTCTTTAGCAGAGTACCCGCACCGATAGCGCTGCAGTACTGCTCAAGTGTGTTGAGATCCAATATTGATTCTAACTCGGCTGTTGCCATCTTAAGGCACCTCTCGAAAAAAGCTGACGGGACAAGAATAAAATTCACCCCATAATAGCGCCTAGAATGGCGGGCGCAACTAATTGAAGCATATGCAAGTTAAATACCTCCTTATTTAACCTTTCATTAACCATGCGTTAAATTAATTGCTCAATTGTTCACGTTTTTTGCGCCTAAACCGACAATTGATCACCTGGTGAATCGGTCAAATAACGGCCCTGCCCGCCCAAGCGTTCCAGGTTCTTGACGATGGCCACTAACCCCTCCCAGCGATAGGCACACCAGTCGGGTGCCAGCAGCATAGGTTTCTTGGCGTAGGCGGTAACACGATGAAAAATCACCTCTTTAGGCGTGAGACGAATCAGCTCGCCGACGCTCTCTGCGTAGGCTTCCTGGGTCAATAAACTCATGCGCCCGGCCCGCCAGGCCTTGGCCATGGTGCTGCCCTCGACGATATGCAGTGGATGAATTTTGAGCCCATCGACTCCGGCGTCCAGCACCGCCCTGTGACTGGCTAAAAAGTCCTCATGGCTCTCACCTGGCAGCCCCAATATCAGATGGGTACACACCTTTAATCCCGCCTTTCTCGCCCGGGTGACTGTGTCTCTATACTCCTCAAAACCATGTCCACGATTGATCCGCTTAAGCGTCTCAAGGTTGGCGCTTTGCAGGCCAAGCTCCAGCCACACCTCCAGGCCACGGGCCTGATAACCGGCCAGCAGGGCGATCACCTCGTCGCTGACACAATCGGGACGGGTGCCGACACACAGGCCGACGATATCGCTGTCGGCCACCGCCTCATCATAGCGCTGCTTGAGCAACTGATACTCGTCATAGGTGCTGGTATAGGCCTGAAAATAGGCGATGAACTTGCTGGATTTGCCCTGGGCGCGCTCGCGGCCATTGGCCAACTGCACGGCGATGCTGTCTACCGAGCCATGCTCATGGCTGAAAGAGGCCACATTACAGAAGGTACAGCCACCCCGTCCCAGGGTGCCGTCACGATTGGGGCAGGTAAACTTGGCATCCAGGGTCAGCTTCTTGAGGCGCTGACCATACTGGCGCTTGCAATGCAGGCCAAAGGTGTTGACATGGCTATCCAGTCCCACGGGGTATTCTCTCGATCGATAAAAGGGCGGCGATTGTAACTGGCTTAATGACACCATTCTTGGTGCTACATCAATTTTTGACGCCTTTCCCGGTGCGCCAGCTCACAAAGCCGGTACAAACTTAGGGGCGCAGCACAGTATCGGCTAATACATTGGTCTAAGATTTGTTAAATAATTCACTGTATATGCAATAAAAATCACTTTTTTAGATTAAAAGACAATAACCCATTTTGTTACATTTTAGTAAAAAAGATTCAGAGCCATATTCAAAATTCTTTTTATTCATAACGTTATACAGCAACTTTTACAGTTGACGTTAACGTAAGGTTAAAATATAAACCGTATTAAACGCCCTGCCCTAGTCATACTTTATGCACAAATTTGAATTGACCTTTTACTAGGCAAAAGTTAATTTGGATGGTTCGGGTGCACATCAATCGCTTGAATTTCCCCGACGTAGTATTGGTTAGTATTAGGGAGTTTTTATATGAGCTTGTATCACCCCAGTTTTGAACGAGATAACTGTGGTTTTGGCTTAATCGCCCAGATGGATGGCGAAGCCAGCCATAGAATTGTACGTACAGCCATTCATGGCCTAGATCGCATGAAACACCGTGGTGGTATTGCCGCCGACGGCCGTACCGGCGATGGTTGTGGCCTACTTATGCAACTCCCCATTAAATTCTTCGAAGCCGTGGCCAGCGAGAACGACTGGCACCTGAGCCGTAAGTTTGCCGTGGGCATGCTGTTCCTAAGCCAAGATGAGGAAAAGGCCAACTACACCAAACGCACCTTGGAACGTGAGCTGGAGAAAGAAACACTGAGTGTGGCCGGATGGCGTGAAGTCCCGGTCAACCCTGAGGTATTAGGCCCCATAGGCCAGGCCAGCCAGCCCAAGATCTGGCAGGTGCTGATCAACTCGCCCATAGGTTGGCGTGAGAAAGATCTCGAGCGTCGCCTCTATATGGCCCGTCGCCGCCTCGAGCAGCAGATAACTGACTGCGAAGACTTCTATGTTGCCAGCCTCTCTGGTCAGGTGATCGTCTACAAGGGGCTGATGATGCCCGCCGATCTACCGGCCTTCTATCCGGATTTGGCCGACATACGCCTGCAAAGCGCCATCTGCCTGTTCCACCAGCGCTTCTCAACCAATACCTCGCCCAAATGGCCGCTGGCACAGCCGTTTCGCTATCTTGCCCACAACGGCGAGATCAACACCATCACGGGTAACCGTCAGTGGGCCCGCGCCCGCGCCTACAAGTTTAATGCCCCACTGCTGCCGGATCTGCAGCAGGCGGCCCCCTTCGTCAACGAGAGCGGCTCCGACTCCTCCTCATTAGATAACATGCTGGAGATGCTACTCGCCGGCGGCATGGACCTCTACCGTGCCATGCGCCTGCTTATTCCGCCCGCGTGGCAGAGTAATCCAGAGATGGACGATGAGCTGAAGGCCTTCTACGACTTCAACTCCATGCATATGGAGCCCTGGGACGGCCCGGCAGGCATAGTCATGACCAACGGCCGCCATGTGGCCTGTGCGGTGGACCGTAACGGCCTGCGCCCGTCACGCTATGTGATCACCAAAGACCGTATCCTGACCCTGGCCTCCGAGATCGGCATCTGGGACTATGCCCCGGACGAAGTGGTCGAGAAGGGCCGTGTCGGCCCGGGTGAGCTGTTGGTGCTCGATACCCTCAACGGTCAACTCTACTCCTCGTTTGAGATCGATAACGACCTTAAGCGTCGCCACCCCTACAAGGAGTGGATGGCCAAGAACAGTCAGACCCTGATCCCCGCCGAGCAGATGCCGAGCGAAGCCCAGGGCGTATGCGAGTTCTCCGCCGACACCCTGCTGCAATATCAGAAGCAGTTTGGCTATTCTCGCGAAGAATTAGAGCAGGTGATCTGGGTACTGGCCGAGAAAGGCGAAGAAGCCACAGGCTCCATGGGCGACGATACGCCTATGGCCGTGCTGTCGAAGAAGTCCCGTACCCTGTACGACTACTTCCGTCAGAAATTCGCCCAGGTGACCAACCCGCCAATCGATCCACTGCGTGAAAAGCATGTGATGTCTTTGGCCACCTGTGTCGGCCGTGAGCAGAACCTGTTTAACGAGACCACGGGCCACGCCTACCGCGTGATGTTCAGCTCGCCTATCCTGCTCTACAGCGACTTCAACCAGCTGCTGGCGCTGGATTCGACCTATTACCGCGCTAACACCGTCGATCTTAACTATGACCTCAGTGAAGGTTTAGAGGCAGCCATTCGCCGTGTCTGTGACGAGGCCGAGCGCCTGGCACGTACCGGCACCACCTTGCTTATCCTCTCCGACAGGGCGACCGACAAGAGCAAGCAGGTGATCCCCGCCGCCATGGCCGTGGGCGCCGTGCAGCGCGTGCTGGTCGACAAGAGCCTGAGATGTGACACCAACATCATAGTCGAGACCGCCTCGGCCAGAGATCCGCACCACTTCGCCGTACTGCTGGGCTTTGGCGCCACCGCCATCTACCCTTACCTGGCCTACGAGAGTATCTCGGCGCTGGCCAGCCGTCATGGCGTGCGCGAGACCCAGCAGCTGATGCTCAACTTCCGTCAAGGCATAGACAAGGGACTGCGTAAGATCATGTCAAAGATGGGGATCAGTACCGTGGCCTCCTACCGCTGTAGCCAGCAGTTCGAAGCTATCGGCCTGTCATCTGAAGTGGTCGAGCTCTGCTTCAAGGGCGTGGTCAGCCGCATCGAAGGCGCAAGCTTCGCCCTGCTGGAGAAAGATCAACAGACGCTGCAGAAACTTGCCTTCCAGGCCCATCAGCCGCTGCCTCAGGGCGGCCTGTTGAAATATGTGGAAGGCGGTGAGTACCACTGCTTCAACCCGGATGTGGTTAACACGCTGCAGCAGAGCCTGCGCGATCAGGACTATGGCGTCTACAAGCGCTTCACCGAGTTAGTGGACGACAGACCCGTGGCGACCCTGAGGGATCTCTTCACCGTCAAGGGTGACAAACAGGCTATCGAGCTCGACAAGGTCGAAGCAGCCGAGACCCTTTACCCAAGATTCGACAGCGCCGCCATGAGTATCGGCGCCCTCAGCCCAGAGGCCCACGAGGCACTGGCCGTGGCCATGAACCGCCTCGGCGGTCGCTCCAACTCTGGCGAAGGCGGGGAAGATCCGCGCCGCTTCAACTCTGAGCGGAACTCGGCCATCAAGCAGATCGCCTCGGGCCGCTTCGGCGTCACGGCGCACTATCTGGTGAACGCCGAGGTACTGCAGATCAAGGTCGCCCAGGGCGCCAAGCCAGGCGAAGGCGGTCAGCTGCCAGGCGACAAGGTGAGCGTAGAGATCGCCGCGCTGCGTAACGCGCGCCCAGGCGTCACCCTGATCTCGCCGCCGCCACACCATGATATCTACTCCATCGAAGACTTGGCTCAGCTGATCTTCGACCTCAAGCAGATAAACCCCAAGGCGATGATCTCAGTCAAGCTGGTATCCGAGCCAGGCGTAGGCACCATTGCCACAGGCGTGGCCAAGGCCTATGCCGACATGATCACCATCTCAGGTTACGACGGCGGCACGGGCGCAAGCCCTATCACCTCGGTGAAATATGCCGGTAGCCCCTGGGAGCTAGGTCTGGCTGAGGTGCATCAGTCGCTGGTCGCCAACGGCCTGCGCCACAAGATCCGCCTGCAGGTGGACGGTGGTCTCAAGACGGGCACTGACGTGATCAAGGCGGCCCTGCTGGGCGCCGAGAGCTTCGGCTTCGGTACCGTGCCTATGATCGCCCTGGGTTGTAAGTACCTGCGTATCTGCCATCTGAACAACTGCGCCACCGGTGTGGCGACCCAGAACAAGCAGCTGAGGGACAATCACTACCACGGCCTGCCCGAGCGCGTGATGACCTACTTCGAGTTTATGGCCCGCGAGATCCGCGAGTGGATGGCCGCCCTCGGCGTCACAGAGTTCGAACAGCTCGTAGGGCGCAGCGACTGGCTCGCGGCGCTTGAAGGCGCCACAGACAAGCAGCAACAACTGGATCTGTCCGCCATCCTCTACAAGCCAGAGGTGCCAGAGGGCTGCGCGCTGACCTGGCGTGAAACCAACCCGACCGACGACAAGGGCGAGCTTAACCAGAAAATTTTGAGCCACTGCCAAGCAGCCGTCGATCAGGGCGAGCCACTGACCGCACGTTTCGAGATCAACAACACCGACCGTTCGGTAGGCGCGGCGCTGTCTGGCTACATTGCCACCAAAGTCGGCCGTCAGGGTGCCAAGGCGCCGATACAGCTTAACTTCAGCGGCAGCGCGGGTCAGAGCTTCGGCGTTTGGAACGCCCCGGGGCTGTCACTGGATCTGTGCGGCGATGCCAACGACTATGTGGGCAAAGGCATGTCGGGCGGCAAGATCACCCTCTATCCGCCTGTGGGTAGCATGTTCCAAAGCGAAAAAAGCGTCATCCTTGGCAACACCTGTCTCTACGGCGCCAGCGGCGGTAAGCTGTTTGCGGCCGGTCAGGCGGGCGAACGTTTCGCCGTGCGTAACTCGGGCGCCATCGCCGTGGTCGAAGGCCTGGGCGATAACGGCTGCGAATACATGACAGGCGGCATCGTGGTAGTGCTGGGTAAGACGGGCGTTAACTTCGGCGCCGGTATGACGGGCGGCTTCGCCTACGTATTCGACCGCTTTGGCCACTTCAACCGCCGTCTCAATACCGAGATGGTGGATATGCAGAAGGTGACGGCGCCGATACAGCAACAGCACCTCAAGGGGCTGATCGAAGAGCACGTGGCCGAGACCGGCAGCGAGCACGCCAAGATGTTGTTAAACGATTTTGAAAACTGGATCGATTGTTTCGTCCTGGTCAAGCCTAAGAATGTGGCGCTCGATGATCTCCTGCGTCTGGAACAAACTGAACCTGCATTAGCAGTGGTAGCGGGGTAATGGCCATGAGTAACGATTTTCAATTTATCGAAGTAGGCCGTAAGGATCCGACCAAGCATGACGCCAAGCATCGCGCCACGCAGTTTATCGAGATCTATCAGCCCTTTGCACAGCCTCAGGTTAACGAGCAGGCAGACCGCTGCCTCGACTGTGGTAACCCATATTGTGAGTGGAAATGCCCGCTGCACAACTATATCCCCAACTGGCTGAAGCTGGCCAAACAGGGACGCATACTCGAAGCGGCCGAGCTGGTCCATGAGACCAACACACTGCCGGAGATCTGTGGCCGCGTCTGTCCCCAGGACAGGCTGTGTGAAGGCGCCTGTACCCTCAACGACGACTTTGGTGCCGTCACCATAGGCAATGTGGAGAAATACATTACCGACACCGCCATCGCCCAGGGCTGGCGCCCGGACATGAGCAAGGTGGTCAAACGTCAGGAGCGCGTCGCCATCATAGGCGCGGGCCCTGCCGGCCTTGGCTGCGCCGACATCCTCGCCCGCAATGGCGTGAAGGCGGTGGTATTCGACAAGCATCCCCAAATAGGCGGCCTGCTCACCTACGGCATTCCCGCCTTCAAGCTGGATAAGTCTGTCATGGAGATCCGCCGCACCGTCATGGAAGGCATGGGCATAGAGTTCAGGCTGGGCGTCACCGTGGGTGAAGATATCGACTTCAACACCCTGCTGGAAGAGTACGACGCTGTCTTCCTCGGCATGGGCACCTACACCCCGATGAAGGCCGGACTGGAAAACGAAGATGCCAAGGGCGTCTACCAGGCCCTGCCCTACCTGATTGGTAACACCCACAACGTCATGGGTACCACAGACGAAGAGACCCCTTACCTGAGCCTGGCCGGTCAGAAGGTGGTGGTGCTCGGGGGCGGTGATACCGCCATGGACTGTGTGCGCACCGCCGTCAGGCAGGGCGCCAGCGAGGTCACCTGTGTCTACCGCCGCGACGAGGCCAACATGCCGGGCTCACGCCGTGAGGTGCAAAACGCCCGCGAGGAAGGGGTCAACTTCCTGTTCAACCGTCAGCCGACGGCCATCAAGACCAGTGACGGCGCGGTCAGCGGTATCGAATGTGTCGAGACCGCCCTGGGCGCACCGGACGACTCGGGTCGCCGTCGCCCTGAGCCCATCGAGGGCAGCGAACAGCTGATCGAGGCCGATGCGATCATCATCGCCTTCGGCTTCCAGCCCAGCCCCGCCAAGTGGTTTGGCGACTATGGCATAGAGCTGGACCAATGGGGCCGCGTGGTGGCGCCTAAGGTCGCCGAGAACCCCTTCCAGACCAGCAACCCTAAGGTATTCGCCGGTGGCGACATGGTGCGCGGCTCTGACCTTGTGGTCACCGCCATCGCCGAGGGCCGCGATGCCGCACTTGGCATCCTGAACAGCTTCGAGGCTTAAGTCTGAACCAGCTCAGTCTCTGAGCTGCACAATTTGGCTTGTGATTGGCGCTTTAACTTTGAGTGAGAGTTAAAGCGCTTTTTTTCGCCTGGGGAAAACCAGGCTGGTTTTTGGTTTTGTTGCTTCTGGCGGTTTTGGTATTTGGTGGGGTATTGAAGGTCGTACCTTCAGGGCAATCTAACGCCTGCCCGGCGGGGGATATGAGATTGCTTAAAGGTTGTAGCGTCTGCCCTGTTTGGGCGTTTGATGGATTATTGAAGATCGTACCTTCATGGCAACCTAACGCCTACCCGGCGGGGGTTGTGCAAGCACACTTTTGGCACGCCGAGATTCCATCCCTGGAGGCTTCACGGCGGCGTCCATGCCGCCGAGAGCCAAAAGCGTGCTTACACTGAGTTTCTAACGTCTCTTCGATTTGGCCGCTTTTGATAACGTTTAGGAAAACTAAATCAGCATTCTGTAGATTGCTCGCCTTGTTTTGGGCCTGCTCACTTTCTCCTTGTTATGTAATGTTGTTATTGATATAAATTTCAGACATTTAAAATTTATCGCAATGTATATTAGTTGGAAGTGATTTACATAGGCGGCATTGCGCTAATAAGCGTTAGTATTCGTTTTAAGTTCAGAGGTAAAAATTGGACGAGTATTCAAACCATTTAAAGCGTCAAGGATTTGAACTGATTGGAGACATTGGTAGCGGGCTTTCTGGTAAAACCAAAAAAGCTAAACAAGGCTCTTTGGAAAGATTTGTTGCAGTCAAGTTTTTCGACAGTGTATTCAATCAACATAACTCTGAACTCAAGAAAAAATTTAAAAGAGAAGCATTTATCCTAGCTGAGGCACAACATCCAGCAATACCGTATGTAATTACCCATGGTGAAGTAAAATGTGGTGAAGATTCAGTACCATACATCGTTATGGAGTACATTGATGGTACAAATTTAGAAGAATATATTCAAAAGCATGGAGTGATTGAGCAAAGACAAGTAATTACAATTGCGACTCAAATACTTGATGCACTGTCACTTGTTCACTCGAAAGGTATCATTCACAGAGATATTAAACCGTCAAACATAATGCTATCTTCCGCTGGACATGCTTATTTAATAGATTTCTCTATTGGCTTTGCCCCTTCTGGAAACCCAAACTTTACAAGAGCAACTCGAACTGGTGATCATTTGGGATCTGTGGAGTATATATCCCCAGAGCAAAACATCGATATGAAAAATGTTGATTGCCGCACTGACATTTATTCTTTGGGTTTAACACTATGTAAACTTCTTACCGGAGAACCGACTCTTAAAGCATTAGATAAACCTGAACTATCTATTCCCCATGCGTTGAGAAATTTAATTAACAAAGCTTCAGAATACGATGCGGAAAATCGCTACCAAAATGTCGGTGACATTCTGAGGGAACTAAAAAGTCTTTCTGGTGCTGGCCACTTTGCTATTAACACACCAAGTAAAGCACTTTGTTCTAACTTGAAATGCCCAGATGCTTCATGGTCACCTAATGGCTACTATAAAGGGGCTAATTTCATCGAAAATAGCATTGATATTCACTGTACTTCATGTGGCGAAAAACTAACTTATCAATGTGCATGTGGCTATCCAATTGCTGAAACACGCTTTTGTGGTGGCTGTGGAGCAGAGTTATTCAGGGTACCTGAGTGCGATAGCTGCGGATCATATTTAAAGAAACAAGATATTGGTAAAGATATATCCTCAGGCTGTAGTAAATGCTTAAGTAAAAAGCAGGTACAGCCACCAGTTTGGGGACAGCCTCAACAAATATCTAAAGATGTAGATTTTGATGATGATATTCCTTTTTGAGGACGGAATACTAACAAAAGCATGAACGGGACGTTTAATCGTGGCGCATTTTTTCAAAAAACGCTTTGATTTAGGTATTTCAATCAGTTTTGGCTAGCAATTGACGTTAATTCGATACAATTTAGGACTTTGATTAGGTTATGGATACCAAATACGGCTAAATCGAAGAGATGGAAAACCAGGTGTAAACACGCTTTTGGCCTTCGAAATCATGGATGATTTCGCAGAGCATCCAGGGATGGACTCGCTGCGTGCCAAAAGTGTGTTTGCACATGAGCCTGCCGCAGGCAATTCAAAGAAATAAAGGTCAACGCTGCCACCAGCAAATACAAAGCCATAACGCTGACGGCCACCAACAAAGAAACTTCCTAACTTGTTTTCCAACAAGCTAGGTTGCGATCCGCAACCTCGCCAGCGAACCACTTTATTGCTATATTAGCGCCCATTATCTTAAGACAGGCTGCGCCTTCGCGCGGCCAGATCCACCTAGACCATAAAGGGTATTCAATGAAAATTGGTATTATCGGCGCCATGGAGCCAGAAGTCGCTCATCTTATCGCGTCTATGTCAGACACTCAGACCCAGACCATCGCCGGCATAGAGTTCGTCGCCGGACAGCTTGAGGGCAAAGAGGTGATCGTCACCCGCTCTGGCATCGGCAAGGTCACCGCCAGTGTCGCCACCACACTACTGATTGAGAAATATGCCCCGGATTATGTGATCAACACAGGCTCGGCGGGCGGTTTCGTCGACAGCCTGGCCATCGGCGATATCGTCATCTCCTCAGAGGTGCGTCACCACGACGTGGACGTAACCGCCTTTGGCTACGAGATTGGCCAGATGGCACAGCAACCGGCGGCCTTCATGCCAGACAGAACTCTGGTCGAGGCCGCCAAGAAGGCGGTAGCGGATCTGGGCGAAGTGAAGGCTATCGAAGGGCTTATTTGCACCGGCGACAGCTTTATCTGCGACCCTGAGCGCACTAAGGTGATGCTAAGTAACTTCCCAACCATGGCGGCCTGCGAAATGGAAGGCGCGGCGATTGCCCAGGTGTGTCACCAGTTCAAGGTGCCTTTCGTGGTGATCCGCTCGCTGTCTGACAACGCCAACAACGACTCGCCGGTAGATTTTGACAGCTACCTGGTGAAGGCGGGCCATCATTCGGCGCTGATGGTGATCTCGCTGCTGAAACACCTGTAACTGACAGACTCAGGGACGGCACACAGACCGCGACGCGATGCACGATCTCATCCAACAGCTACTGCTCGACAGCCCCTTCTATCAGGGGGCTGCCATCTTGTTGGTGGCCATCTTCATGGCGCTGCTGGCGCCGCTGCCCAGGGAATACCAGGCCTTCTACTGGTTTTCTCAGCTGGCGCGCAGCCTGTCGGCCAAGGTGGCGAGAGCTGATCGCTCCGCAAATCAGCAGCGAGTGGCGGGCAGCCTCTCTGTGCTGCTCCTGGTGCTGCCCTTCTGGCTGATCCTGAGCTTCCTTTTGGAGCTGGCAGCCTTCCCTTGGTTCTTCGAGTGTCTGTTTCTCTATCTCTGCCTGTGCGACGAGCAGTTTCACAAGGTGGCAGAGGAGACGGGTCAGGCGCTTGCCCGTCAAGACAAGCAGCGCGCCCGTCGCCTGCTGAGCCAGTGGGTCTATCGCGATACCCGTGAGCTCTCCGAGGTGGGCATGAGCAAGACGGTGATCGAGAAGTTGATGACCACCTCCATCTATGGCACGGTCGCCACCATACTCTTCTTCGCCGTTGGCGGTGCCCCGCTAGTGCTGGGCGCGCGGATGATCAAACAGCTAGAATACACCTGGCCGGCGCTTAACCCGCAATACCGCGAGTTTGGTCGCCCCGTCTATCTGCTGAGCTCCCTGCTCTACTGGCTGCCGACCCAGGCCTGGAACTTCACCCTGGCGATCCAGGGCGGTCCCGGCGCCTTGGTGCAGCTATTTAGGCCCGCCAAGAGCCCGCTGCCGATAAACAATCATCTGGCCACCTGCGCCCTGGCGGCCAAGGTGCTCAACACAGAGCTTGGCGGTCCACAGAAGTTTGCCGGGCAGAGGGTCGATATCGCTCGAATCGGCACAGGCCCCAAGCCCACGCCCCACACCATCACGGCGGCGCTCAGGCTGCTGCGTTTGAGCAAGGGGATCTGGGTGCTCTCCGTGCTGCTCATCCCCTGTCTGTGGGCCACATTGCGGCTGCTGGCGCACGCTTAATCGCCACTCTGGGGAGCGCTGCCTCTCCCCTGGCGTCTTTTGACTAGACAAGCCAAAAACCCTTGGTATTATTCCCCTCTGGCGGCAACATATTGACACAATAGGCATAACGACTTTGTTTGAGAATCTTCACATTTCCCTGACCACACCGGCGCTGCTGTTTCCGGCGATCTCACTGTTACTCCTGGCCTATACCAACCGCTTCTTTTCGCTGGCGGCGCTGATCCGCAGCCTGAGCGCCGAGGGCAAACCTGTGCACTCTGGGCAGCTGAAAAACCTGCGCCGCCGCATCGTCATCATTCGCCGCATGCAAGAAGCTGGCGTCTCAAGCTTTGCCCTGTGCGTCCTGTGTATGATCTTCATCTATGTGGGCTTTAACAAAACCGGCTCGGTCATCTTCGGCTCCAGCCTGCTGCTCCTGCTCTACTCTCTGTTGCTGTCTGTGCTGGAGATCCGCATCTCGGTCGATGCCCTCAACTACCACCTGCAAGAGCTAGATCAATGAAGGAGTGGATCTACTTTTTCGACCTCTGCGGCACCGCGGTATTTGCCCTCTCTGGCGCCCTGGCCGCCGGGCGTCATCGCATGGATCCCTTTGGGGTGATAGTGCTTGCCTCGGTCACCGCCATTGGCGGCGGCAGCATACGTGACGCTCTGCTCGGCACCACGCCGGTGTTTTGGATCCGCGACCCCAACTACATCATAGTGATCCTGGCGACCGTGCTGCTGGCCCTGCTGTTTATTCGCAAGCCTAAGAAAGTGCCCCAGTACACCCTGCCGGTGGCCGATGCCTTCGGATTAGCCTTGTTTACCGTGATCGGGGCGGAAAAGGCGCTCAATCTTGGCCTCAGCGGCATGATTGCCGTGGTGATGGGCTTGATAACTGGCGTCGGAGGCGGCATTATTCGAGACATACTCTGTCGCCAGATCCCCATGATATTGCGCACCGAAATCTATGCGACCGCCTCCATCTTCGGCGGAATAAGCTATACCTGTGCCATCACCTGGGGTTTGGCCGATAAGGTGGCCCTGGCCATCGCCATGATAAGTGCGCTCGTCATACGCTTGGCGGCCATCAAGTGGCACCTGAGACTACCGGCGTTTGAATTAAAGAAAACATAAGATGATCAAGCAGTTTTTAGTTAGCATTCTGATGATATTGCCCCTGGCCGCTCAGGCGGCCCCCGGCGATATGCCCGCCGAGCAGCAGATGGCGATCAAGTATATTCAAGCGCTGACGGATCACGACTACCGCACCCTGGCCTCCTTCTATAACCGCGACAGCGTGTTTAAGGATCGCACCGCCAGCAAGACCTACACGGGCAGACGCGACATCATAGAGTTTTTCGAGCGCGCCCATCGCGGCGTACTGGAATACGACTTCAACATAGAGCACATGTACAACTCGGGCTCACTGGTGGTGATGATAGGCAACTACCACTATCGCGGCCCAGGCAGCCTGTTTGGCAAGCCGGGCAAGGTGATCGAACTGGCAATCCCCGGGGTGACCACGGTCAAACTCGATCTGGCCAACCACAGGGTGAAGGAGCATGAAGATCTGATGGACTATCAGACCATGCAGGATCAGCTCGCCACTCAGTAAGCAGGTCTAACCGAGCGCTAGCCACTTTCAAGCTCTCCAACTTTCCAACTTTCCAACTTTCCAACACGCATAAAAAAGGCCTGCATTAAGCAGGCCTCTTGAAATGATTCGACGTTAAATCTTTAAACCAGGGTGATCTTGGCAAACTTGCGCTTACCCACCTGGAACACGCCCGTCATGCCGGCGTTAAGCACTAGACGGCTGTCTTCAATCTTGTCGCCATCCAGCTTAGCCGCGCCCTGCTTGATCATACGCATCGCCTCAGAGGTCGAGCTGACCAGGCCTGCATCTTTAAGCACGTTGGCGATGCCGATACCTTCACCGGCGGCAATCTCGATCTCCTGGATATCATCTGGGATCGCGCCCTTCTGGAAGCGGTTGATAAACTCCTGATGCGCTGCCTCGGCTGCCGCCTCGTCGTGGAAACGGGCGATGATCTCTTTCGCCAGGGCGATCTTCACATCTCTTGGGTTAGTGCCGTTGTCGACATCGCTCTTAAGCTGGGCGATCTCTTCCAGTGGACGGAAAGAGAGCAGCTCGAAGTAGCGCCACATCAGGTCATCAGAGATAGACATGATCTTGCCAAACATCTCACCGGCAGGCTCGCTGACGCCGATATAGTTGTTGGCCGACTTAGACATCTTCTTCACGCCGTCCAGACCTTCAAGCAGTGGCATCATGATCACCGCCTGTGGCTTCTGACCCGCAGCCTTTTGCAGCTCACGGCCCATCAGCAGGTTGAACTTCTGATCCGTACCGCCAAGCTCGACGTCGGCTTCCAGCGCAACAGAGTCATAGCCCTGCAGCAGTGGGTACATAAATTCGTGGATGGCGATCGACTGACCCGAGGCATAGCGCTTCTTAAAGTCGTCACGTTCCATCATGCGCGCCACTGTCTGCTGTGAGGCCAGACGGATCATGCCCGCCGCGCCCAGCTCCTCTAACCAGCTCGAGTTGAACTCGATGCGGGTCTTGGCCGGGTCCAGGATCTTGTACACCTGTTCCTTATAGGTTTCGGCGTTTGCCAGCACCTGCTCGCGGGTCAGCGGCGGACGCGTGCTGTTCTTACCACTCGGGTCACCCACCATGCCGGTGAAGTCGCCGATCAGGAAGATCACTTCGTGTCCCAGCTCCTGGAAGGCACGCATCTTATTGAGGATCACAGTATGGCCAAGATGAATATCCGGTGCGGTTGGGTCGGCCCCCAACTTGATGCGCAGAGGACGTCCCTCTTTTAATTTTTCCAGCAGATCCGATTCGAGCAAGATCTCGTCGGTACCACGTTTAATTTCTGCTAATGCTTGGTCTAAATTAGCCATCTTGGCAGCTACTCCTAAGAGCCGATAGGTAAATAATGGGGACTAATGTTACTTGTTAGCCAGCACAAATGAAAGAGTGTACACTAACAGGATCGGCTTAAGTGTTAGAAATTGGTATCGGAGTCAATGGGAAAGATCATCACACTCTTAAAACTATTACCCAGATTGCATCAAATCATATTGAGTGTCTTAGTGATGATCACCATAGGCGTGATATTTCTCCCCTCCGACGATGCCGAGGCCTCCCGTTCAACCAATACCTCGCTAACGGGCAAGATTCGCCTTGGCGAACAAGCAGGTAGCGGCGCATCAGGCGAAAACGCTACGAACGACACCAAGACAAATGGCTATGCCTATCCTGTGCCCCTCGCCTTTCGCACGCCCGAGCCCCCCAGCGCCGATGAGATCGCCCGCAATACTCAGGAGAGCGGCAGCCTAGACCTTAACGGCAATCTCGACCTTAATGGAAGTCTCGACCTAAATGAGAGCGCTCTGACCCAGGTCACCGACAACCCAGTCGTCGCCGAGCCCGAAGAGGAAAGGGAAAGCAGCGAGGAGTTTACCGTGCGCAGCGGCGACACCCTTGCCGCCCTGTTTAAACGCGCCGGACTCTCGGCCCGTGACGTGTATGAGATCACTCAGCTCCCCAAGGCCAAGAAGAACCTGTTAAAAATCATGCCCGGCGAAGAGATCATTATCGTCAAGGACGATGCCGGTCAGCTCAAGCGGGTGGTCTATCATCTTGACCCCATCTCGACCCTGAAGATCTGCAAGGACGATAAGGGCTACAGCGAAGAGATCATCAAGAAGACGGTGGAAAACCGCACCAAATTTGCCAGCGCCACCATCAGCAGCAACTTCTGGAACGCCGGCGTCGGCGCGGGCTTAACGCCCAACCAGATCATGCAGCTGGCCACCATCTTTGGCTGGGATATCGACTTTGCCCTGGATCTGCGCCAGGGTGACAACTTCGCCATCCTGTTTGAAGAGGAATACGCCGACGGCGAGTTTCTGCGTAACGGCAATATCCTGGCCGCCGAGTTCTATAACCAGGGCGATCGCTACACGGCGGTGCGCTACAAGGACGGCAACTACTATTCCGACGAGGGGCGCAGCATGCGCAAGGCATTCCTGCGCTCGCCGGTAGACTTCAAGTATGTCAGCTCCAGCTTCAACCCGCGCCGCCTGCACCCGGTCACGGGTCAGGTCAAGGCCCACCGCGGTGTAGACTATGTGGCGGCCGTCGGTACCCCCATCAAGGCCGCGGGTAAAGGACGGGTGATCAAGTCCGGCTACAACCAATACAATGGTAATTATGTCTTCATCAAGCATAATGAGACCTATACCACCAAGTATCTCCATCTAAAAAAACGTAAAGTCAAGCAGGGCCAGACGGTGAAGCAGGGACAAATCATCGGCACTCTGGGCTCAACCGGCCGCGTGACAGGCGCTCACCTGCATTACGAATTTATCGTTAACGGCGTGCACCGCAATCCACGCACGGTCAAGCTGCCGCAATCTCTGCCCATAGACAGCAAGGAAAAATCCAGCTTCCTCGCCCTGAGTAAGCAATTGATGGCTAACCTTGAACAGAACAAGCAAGTGCAATTGGCCTCCCAGTGAGTCTCTCTTTTGGGTCAACAGACCCCAGGACACCTAGATGAGCAAACATTACTATATCGGCCTGATGTCGGGCACTAGCATGGATGGCGTCGACGCGGTATTGGTCGACTTCACCGACGATAAGATCACCCTGGTCGACACCCATACCGAGCCGCTGCCCAGCCATTTGCTGAGCGGCCTGCAGCGCCTGTGTCAGTCGGGATCCGACGAGATCAACCGCATGGGCATACTGGACCGCAGCGTCGGCAAGCTGTTTGCCCAGGCGGTCGAGGGCCTGCTGACCAAGAGCGGCGTCGACAGACATCAGATCATGGCCATCGGCAGCCACGGCCAGACGGTGCGCCACATGCCCAACCTGGAACTGGGCTTTACTTTGCAGATTGGCGACCCCAACACCATCGCCGCGCATACGGGTATAGATGTCATCGCCGACTTTCGCCGTAAAGATATCGCCCTGGGCGGTCAGGGTGCGCCCCTGGTACCCGCCTTTCACCAGCAGCTGTTTGCCAGAGCCGGCCACCAGCGGATGATCCTCAACATAGGCGGCATCTCCAACATCACCTATCTGCCTGGGGATGCCAGCGCTGTAATTGGTTTCGATAACGGTCCGGGCAATACCCTTATCGACACCTGGATAAAGCAGGTCCAGGGCGAAGCTTACGATAAAGACGGCGCCTGGGCGGCCAGCGGCAAGACGGACGAGCAGCTGCTCAAGCAGATGCTGTCCCACTCCTATTTCTCCCTCAGCGCCCCCAAGAGCACGGGACGCGAGCTGTTTAACCAGGCCTGGCTGGAGCAGCAGACCGCAGATTTCGGCTATCTGCATGAGGCGGATATTCAGTCCACCCTGCTGGATCTCACCTGCCACAGCATAGCCAACGACTGCCTCAAGCTCACCGATAAAGCCGAGCTTTATGTGTGCGGTGGCGGCGCCTTTAACACAGAGCTGCTAACACGCCTGGCTGCGCTGCTGCCCGGCTATCAGGTGCATACCACCGCCAGCCTAGGGGTCGATCCTCAATGGGTGGAAGGCATCGCCTTCGCCTGGCTCGCCATGCGCCACAAGCTGGGGCTGCCGGGCAACCTGCCGGCGATCACGGGCGCCAGCCGGGAAACCGTGCTCGGTGGTCTCTTCCCCGGCAACTGAGTAAGCCGTCTGAGTAAGGCAACTGATCACGACAACTAACACTATCCAAGGCGCTTTGCACCGCCCATCTCAGGGACAAAACTGTTAGCCTAGGGCGGCGCAGATTGCTATCATGGCGGCCAATCGGCCCAGCCACTAATTGATGAAAGAGACCGCAATGACCAAGAGTGCACAACAAGCCAGCCAGATGACCCCAGAAGCCCGTTACGACTACCTCGTCGAGCAAGCCAAGGCCACCAAGACCCTATGGACCCTACAGGATGTCGATGGCTGCGTCATGCTGACCACAGAAGATGAAGACTGCATCCCTATGTGGCCATGTGAAGAATCCGCCAAGCAGTGGGCCGTCGACGACTGGGCCGACTGCATCCCACTGGCCATCCCGCTGGACGAGTGGCTGGAACGCTGGGTGCCTGGCATGCAGGACGATGACCTGTTTGTCGCCGTGTTCCCGGTACAGGACGATCTAGGCGTGGTGATCCCGCCCTATGAGCTTGAGCAGCGTCTGACGCCTAAGCCGCGTCACTGATCGGCCAACGTTAACGCTATCGGTTCAGATAATGGAAGAGAACAAGGTGTCGATGCCAGAGATGACTGAGACAAACGACCAGGCTGACAAGGCACAAGCCGCTGAACTCGCAAAAGTCGCTAGTCAGCAGCCGGTGAAGGCTAAGCTGCCCAAGCGCCTGCTGGCCCTGCTGAGTCTGCTGACCCTGGCCTCCGTCAGTGGCCTGATGGCCAAGCAAGGCGTGCTGTTTTGCATGCTGACCCTGCTGATGGTGATTGCCGTGCTGGGCCGCCAGAAGGCCGGACTCTATATGCTCAGGGGCTACACCATTATCCAGCTCGGTCTGGTGAGCCTGCTGCCGGTGATCTTATATGACCCTGACAACCTGGTGGCCGGTCCCTCGACCTTTCACCTGGGCGATTGGCAGGGCAAGCTGCCAGATTGGTTAGTGTTCACTGTGCTGATACTGCTGGCCGTGGTGCAGGTATGGATTGCCTTCACTCCTAAGGTAAAGGCCTACTGCCATATCAAGAACAGCATGAATATCATGAAATAAGCCGGTGACCTACCAGCCTAGAGTTATTAGAGTCATAAAGAACACAGATACAAAAAAGCCAGCTATTGCTGGCTTTTTCTTTATGCGCTCAATGGCGTCATCGCGGCTTTCGGTTTAAGAGATTAGACCTAAACCGAGAAGCTGGCACCACAGCCACATGTGGTGGTGGCGTTAGGGTTCTTAACGAAGAAACGAGAGCCTTCCAGGCCCGAGGTGTAATCCACTTCACCGCCTACCAGGTATTGCAGGCTCATAGGATCGACAACTAATTGAACCCCTTGTTTCTCAACGGTAAAGTCACCTTCGTTGACCTTCTCATCGAATGTAAAGCCATACTGAAAACCTGAACACCCGCCGCCGGTCACGTACACACGTAACTTAAGCGCGTCGTTTTGCTCTTCCTCCAATAGGGTTTTTACCTTGGCCGCTGCCGCGTCGGTAAAACGAATTGGCATTGTATCTTCAGCTTGTTCAGTCATTACTACCTCTTACATCGGTTTGCTGAGCGGAATTATCCGATACCTGACTATTTTGTTCAAGTAATAGTCGTGGCTCTGTTGAAATCTGTGAACCTTCGCCCTCCTCGGCGGGGGCGTAGCCCTCGTCCCCATGGGGCTCCTCTACCGCGTTGGGCTCGCCCCCTGAACGGGCGCCTACGTCAGTGTCGCCCTCTGGCGTGGCCAGCAGCTCCTGGGCGCTGAAGCTCTGCTGCGCCTTTGCTCCCTTACTCCAGCGACTGGCGGGCACTATGACCTCAGTCTCGACCCGAGACAGCTCGAAATCGCTTGGCAGGGTGATCTGCGCCTCGAGGGTCTGAAAATAACGGAAGCTAAAGGCAAACTTGGCATCGGTAAGCGATGAAAGTGGCAGAGTCACTATCTTGCCCTGCTGCACACCGACGAAGGCAAGCTTGGCCTGGCCCTTCAACGCCTGCTTGCGCTTCTGCAGCTGAGTAAGCACTAACTTGATCTGATACTGATGGGTCAGCGGGCCCGGCGTCATCTCCAGCCCGTGAATGGCGACGCCATCGGCCTGATGCTCTGGCGCCATGATGCTGCGGTAGAAAGCCAGCTCTCTGTCGAGTGACTTCTGTTTCTGATGCTGCTCCAGAAACATCTTCTGCATGTTACTGTTGGCTTCGCGCTCCAGCGACAGCTCGAGATTACGCGACGCCAGCACCTCGGCCTGCTCCTTGAGCGCCTGGCGCAGCTCGGCCTCGCGGCCATTGGATTGGGTCGGTGTCACCGAATGATTGGCAGACCAGAGGTCCCAGGTCAACACGCCGAGTAAGAAGGCCACGATCACTAAACAAAACAGATAAACGCTCGAAGGTCTAATTTTTCGTTCGAGCACTTGCATGCGATCGACCCAGCGATGATAATTTGGCATTAAGTACTAGCCCCTTATGATAATTTCTTCATTCGCCCCGCGAAGCGTTACTAACGATTGATCCGGAAGGTTACTGTGCAGCTCAGAATAAACAGCGCCATACAGCAATGCCAGAAATACCTGAATACCGACCTCAAAGACAAATTGGCCCAGGCCAAGATCAGCGTGCAGCTTTGTGGCCTCGCCCTCGCCTTCGCCCTGGTGGCCTCTGGCGTGATCATTCTGTTTCGACTTTTATTGCTGTGGCTCAACCAGCTCACCCAGACCCAAGAGTGGCAGTTTACTGGCAACTTAGGTGACTGGCGAGTCCTATTGCCACTTTTAGGGGCGATCTTAATCTGGTTTGTGGCCGTTTTGGGATCCAAGCGCTATAAACGCATGGGGATCGCCTATGTGATGCAGCGGATGAAATTGCACTACGGCAAGATCCCCCTGCAGTCCGCGCCGGGACAGTTCTTTCAGGCGCTGTTTGCCCTGGCGACCAACTTCTCCGTGGGCCGTGAGGGCCCAGCGATTCACCTGGGCGCGGTGAGCGCCAGTGTGATGGCAGAGAAGTTTAAACTGCCCGACAACAGCGTGCGCATCATGTGCGCCAGTGGCATCGCCGCCGGGATTGCCGCCACCTTTAACGCCCCGCTGGCGGCGGTGATCTTCGTATTCGAGGTGATACTGCGGGAATACAAGGTGCATTACTTCTTCCCCATCATGCTCTCGGCCATATGCGGCGCCCTCTCCAGCCAGCTGGTGTTTGGCAATATCCATGAATATGACCAGATAGGGGTGAGCCATATTCCCCTGTCACAATATCCCGTACTGGCGCTGTGCGGCATCACCCTAGGCTGTATCGCCGCCCTGTTTAATCACACCCTGCTGAAAGTCACCGCCAAAGGGCAGCAGCATCCCCTGATCCTGCGCCTGCTCATCGCCGGGCTTATCACCACCATCATAGGCTTCTTCCTGCCACAGGCGCTGGGCAGCGGCGACCTGGCCATCAGCCACGCCATCAGCGAACACCCAAGCTTGGCGCTACTTGTTGGCCTGTTGCTGGGCAAAATCATCGCCACCATAGCCGCCATCGGCCTGGGAATACCCGGCGGCATAATAGGCCCGCTGTTTGGCATAGGCGCGTTAATTGGCGCCATCCTCGCAGTGGTCAGTGCCATGTTGTTTCCCACTATCACCCCCTATGTGGGCCTCTACACCATCATAGGCATGACGGCCATGATGGGGGTCTGCCTCAGCGCCCCCCTGGCGGCCCTGGTCGCCCTGCTGGAGCTGACCAATAACGCCGCCATCATCTTGCCGTCCATGTTCGTGACTATTCCGGCGTTCCTGATCGCCCATCAGGCGTTCAATACCAAGTCGCTGTTTTACAAGCAGATAGAGCTGATGGGGCTGGACTACAAGGTCTCCTCGGTCAAACTCGGCCTGCAGAAACAGGGGGTGCGCGCCGTGATGGACAAGCGCTTCGTTATCGTGAAAGACAACGACGAGCTGCTGCTGGAGGTGCTTAAGCGCGCCGAGGGACGATCTGTGTTGATGCAGAACAATCAGGGCCAGATGGAGATGCTGCAGATAGAGCTGCAGGTTACCGAGGAGATGAGTACCCTGACCCGTCACCCCATAGAGGGCCTAGTGGATACCGCCACCCTGAAAGAGGTCTACGACATTCTCTCTAAGGAGCGTCGCGGCGAGGTGTTTATCTATCAGGATAAGCGCGATAATGTGGTCGGGGTGATCAGCTGGGTGATGCTGCAAAAAGAGATCAACCAGGGGCAGATTTAGCAGGCGCCAGCCTAAAGACATTAGACTGACGACTATATCTGAATATTAACGCTAGAGCCTACGCTTGAGTCGCTTCTCAATCTGGCGTTTCTCCCAGCTCGCCCCAAACAGGCTGAAGGGCTCGAATACCGAGATGGCGTGCAGCACCAGGCCGCCGCCCCATCCCAGTACCACCCACCAGACCCACATATAACCTGGGCTTATCATCAGATTCAGCAGGTAGAGAAGCGGCAAGACAATCGCCATGGTCACTAGGTTGCTGTAGAAGCCTTTCAGCTCTTTGACATATTCGATGGCGGCGCGCTCATCACTGCTGACCGGCGCCAGGCTCTCATTAACTGCTTCATCGGTTTGCTTGTCCATTGTCATACTCATATCCATCTCCTGTTGCAGCGCCTCCAGAGGCACCTCAAATACCGAAGCTAAAGATTTCAATGATTCGAGACTCGCCTTCTGTCCCCGCTCAAGACGCTGTATGGTGCGCACATTAAGCCCTGAATGCTGCGCCAGTTGCTCCTGCGACCAGGCCCGTTGAAGACGTAGTTTACGAATAATCATTGTTTTCCTTAACCCTCTGTTTAATTGGAGATGCCAGCTTAGCCCCGGGTAGTTTGTCCCACCACGGCGTTTAGCCGACTAATACACGACTTAAGCATGACTTTGATGAAACATCTGCACGACTCGAGCACGACACGCCTGCCGACTCAGACAAGAGAATAGCGCGACACGCGCGTGACTCGCCTTTAATTTCAACAGGTTAAATACAACAAAACCTGAGATGCGAACTAATCCACACTTAGTCGCTCGGCGCACTTACCCGCTTCTTGTCCCGACTACTTATCCCGACAACTTATGCCGACTACTTATCCCTGTTACTCGCCCCTAAATTCGGCGCCAATCTGGCTCACAGGATCTAGTCAAACAAAGCTTGTGCCAACACGCAAATTTGCCCGGCGGGTTATTCCACCGCCTCGCTATGTCTGGTATAGTGTCGCCTCAGCCACCCTACATAACTTAGGGCGAAATGACCATCTGCTTCGGCCATTTTGCCCCCCGAAATTGGAAATAAAGGCTGATGACTCAGTTTCAAGGTTCACACATCCTCTCGGTAAACCAACTCAATCTAGATGCCGTACAAGAGATCTTTAGCGTTGCATCGCGAATGACTCCCTATGCCCTCAGACGCAAACGTACCACGGTACTCGACGGCGCGATTCTGGGTAATCTGTTTTTCGAACCCAGCACCCGTACCCGGGTCAGCTTCGGCAGCGCCTTCAACCTGCTGGGCGGCAAGGTCAACGAAACCGTCGGCATAGGCACCTCGTCGCTCTCTAAGGGTGAGTCCCTGTACGACACCGCCCGTGTTCTATCTAGCTACTCAGATGTGATCGCCATGCGTCATCCCGATGCCTATTCGGTGCGTGAATTTGCCGAGGGTAGCCGAGTACCAGTGATCAACGGTGGCGACGGCCCGAACGAGCACCCGACCCAGGCGCTGCTGGATCTGTTCACCATACAGAAAGAGCTGGCCGCCGGTGGCCGCAGCATCAGTGGCATGCACATCGCCATGGTGGGCGATCTCAAGTTTGGCCGCACGGTACACTCGCTGTCGCGCCTGCTGTGCATGTACAAGGATGTGAGCTTCACCCTGATCTCACCAAAAGAGCTGGCAATGCCAGACTATGTGATCGATGACATTGAAAATGCTGGGCATAAGATCACAATAACAGATCAACTTGAAGGCAATTTAGATCAGGCTGATATACTCTACCTGACGCGTATTCAAGAAGAGCGTTTTCCTTCACAGGAAGAGGCCAACAAGTATCGTGGTAAGTTCCGCTTAAACCACAATATTTACACACAGCATTGCAAATCGAATACAGTGATCATGCATCCGCTGCCCCGCGATTCGAGAGAGCAGGCCAACGAGCTGGACAATGACCTCAACAGTCATCCAAACTTGGCCATCTTCAGACAGGCAGATAACGGATTGCTTATCCGCATGGCGCTGTTTGCGTTGACATTAGGTGTTGATTCACAGCTTGAACAGCACGAATGTCCGGTAAATTGGTATTCACAAAAAGCCGATTTTTAATCTGGCGACGACTTTAAAGGATCTAGAATGACCCGTTCTGAAACCCTATTTGAGCAGGCTAAGAAAACTATCCCTGGTGGCGTTAACTCACCCGTGCGTGCCTTCAACGGCGTGGGTGGTTCACCACGTTTCATCGAAAAAGCCGACGGCGCTTACATCTATGATGCCGACGGCAAGGCCTATATAGACTATGTTGGCTCTTGGGGCCCGATGATCTTGGGTCATAATCATCCAAAGATCCGTCAAGCCGTATTGGACGCGGTAGAGAATGGCCTCTCTTTCGGCGCGCCAACCGAGCTTGAAGTGCGCATGGCCGAGAAGGTAATCGAGATGGTGCCTTCGATGGAACAGGTTCGTATGGTGAGCTCAGGCACAGAGGCCACCATGAGCGCCATCCGTCTGGCACGCGGCTTTACCAATCGCGACAAGATCCTCAAGTTTGAAGGCTGCTACCACGGCCATGCCGACTGTCTGCTGGTAAAAGCGGGCTCTGGCGCCCTGACCCTAGGTCAGCCAAGCTCTCCGGGTATCCCGGAAGATTTTGCTAAGCACACGCTGACCGCGGTTTACAACGAGCTGGAATCTGTGAAGACACTGTTTGAACAGTACCCAGAAGAGATCGCCTGTATCATCCTTGAGCCAGTTGCCGGCAACATGAACTGCATCCCGCCAATTCCAGGCTTCTTGGAAGGTCTGCGCGCCCTGTGTGACCAGTATGGCGCCCTGCTGATCATCGACGAGGTGATGACAGGTTTCCGCGTCTCTAAGAGCGGTGCACAAGGCCACTACGGCATCACGCCTGACCTGACCACACTGGGTAAGGTGATCGGTGGCGGTATGCCAGTGGGCGCCTTCGGTGGCCGTAAAGAGGTGATGCAGTTCATCGCCCCTACCGGTCCTGTGTATCAGGCAGGTACCCTGTCGGGTAACCCTATCGCCATGTCGGCAGGTCTGGCGCAGATGGAAGAGCTGTGCGCCGAAGGCCTGTATGAAGAGCTGGCCGCCAAGACCCAGCGTATCGCCGAGGGCTTCAAGGCCGCAGCCAACAAGCATGGTATCCCGCTGAGCATCAACTATGTGGGCGGCATGTTCGGTTTCTTCTTTACCGAGCTGGAGCAGGTAACCCGCTTCGATCAGGTCACCCAGTGTGATGCAGAAGCCTTCCGCACCTTCTACCACGGCATGCTGGACGAAGGTGTTTACCTGGCGCCTAGCGCCTATGAAGCAGGCTTCCTCTCTATGGCGCACGGCGAGAAAGAACTGGAAGAGACGCTGGCCGCAGCGGATCGCGTCTTCGCCCGCATGGCTAAGTAATAGCTAGCGCCAGTCATTCGAACGCGCATTCGTAACGAAAGCAGAAAGGACGCCCAGGCGTCCTTTTTTATTGCCCTGCTTTACCCATAGCCTAGGCCTTTACTCACAGCCTAGGCCTTTACTCCTTGCCTCAGTCTTTGGCTTAAAGCCTAGGCCTTCGTCTCAATGCCAGTGCTCGCCCCACGCTTTGTCACTCAAATCGGCATGCCTCACATCTACCAATTTCGAGATGCTACACATCGATTCGCCTGGCAGGACGCAAATCGTAAACAATTTATTCCAACTTGATAGCCGCAACCAGTAGAGACTCTTGTGTATATGACAATCTTTAGTAGGATGCACTGAATCAAGTAAAGCCATAGGCGAGAAATCAGCAGCTTTCACCACAGATTTAAGGAATCAAAAAATATTCCGCTATTTCAAAAGCCTCGATGTGCGCGAGATCGCATTTTTAAGCGAAATTAGACTAAGGTAACACTTGCGTATTATCCCATCCTATGGTCAGATCGCCGCCTAACACAACAACCTTAACCAAACCTTGATGTAAATCATGCCGTCTCACCTCTGCCGGACGGGATTTACTATCAGCCGTAGGAACAAATGTATGCTCAACATTTTCCTGATCACACTTGCTGTGCTAGCGCTATTAAGCATTATTTTTGAAGAAGTTACCCACATTAATAAGGCTAAAACCACCCTCTTCTTTGGCTGTGTTGCCTGGATCACCCTGTTTGTTGCGGCGCGAGATCCCAGCCACCAGCACCTAGTGGCAGAGGAACTGGACCACAACCTGTTGGAAATCGCCACCCTCTGGCTCTTCCTGATGTCCACCATGACCTTCGTGGCCTATCTGAACGCCAAGGGCATGATTCAGATCCTGGTGCAGAAGCTGTTCCCCCAGAAGGTCTCTGTGCGCATGCTGATGATACAGGTGGCGCTCTTCTCCCTGGTGCTGTCGGCTATCTGTGATAACGTCACCGCGACCCTGGTTTCCCTGGGCTTGTTGACCACCTTCCAACTAGAGAGCCAGATGAAGCGCCGCATGTCGGTACTCATCATCTTCGCGGTAAACTCGGGCGGTGTGGCGCTGATCACCGGCGATGTGACAACCCTGATGATCTTCCTCGGCGGCCATGTCCATATCTCGCAGCTGCTTATGCTATTTATCCCGGCGGCGGCCAGTGTGATGCTGCTGGCGGTGCTCTTCTCGCTGAAGGCGGAAGGCTATGTGAGCACCACCCCCATCAAGCGCCAATACAGCAAGCTGGATGTGTTTATCGCCCTCATCTTCCTGATCACCATCATAATGACCATGGTGCTCAACATCTTCTTCGGTATTCCGCCTGTGCTGACCTTCCTGTCGGGCCTGTCGGTGATGTTCCTGATGGGCACGCTGCAGCGCAGCAACAAGGAAGAGCTACAGATCCTCGAATATATCCGTCAGGTAGAGTTCGAAACCCTGCTCTTCTTCCTGGGGATCTTGCTGCTCGTAGGCATGCTAAAAGAGATTGGCACCCTGCATCTGCTGACCGAGGTCTATGCCAAGTTTGACCCTAACATCTCTAACTTCGTGACGGGTATTGGCTCGGCAATTCTGGATAACGTACCGCTCACCGCGGCGCTGTTGAAGGCCGAACCTGTGCTTAACACCCCAGAGTGGCTGGGCCTCACCTACTCTGTAGGCGTGGGCGGCTCCCTGCTGGTGATTGGTAGTGCGGCGGGTATCATCGCCATGAGTAAGGTGAAAGAGCTCACCTTCGTCACCTACCTCAAGTATGTGCCTGCGCTGGCTCTGTGTTACACCTGTGGTTATGGTCTGACGTTGCTACTGGCCTACGAGTTCTTTGGCTAGGCACTCTTTGCCTAGACATTCTTTGTTTAGGCACTGAGACCAAACAAGACTCAAACGAAAAAGGCGATGAATGATTCATCGCCTTTTTTACATCTGCTAAGTTTACGTCTACTGACTTTGCCTCAGCTGAATTTATATCAGCTATACGCCTAGATAGCGGGCACCTTAAACTCGGTACCGGCCACCTCTAACACCACATCCCTCGGGCGTATCTCGACAATCTTCAGCTTGCCGCCAATCATGTCACCCTGTTGCAGCTCGGCGCCATCCACATTCAGCCAGCGGTTCTTAGGATCGTTGGCATAGACATGGGCCAAAATATTAAACTCGGGCACCTGTAGCTGAATCCCCGCCGGTAGCTGGCCATACTTGGGCAGCTCATCGGGCTGGGCCGCCGGAATAGGATCCAGCTTAGGCTGAGTCACAGGCGTGGCGACGGCGTTCTCCTTCTCCACCTCCTTGAGCGCCGCCTCGAAGGCAGCCACCAGCTTGCTGGTATCCTTCACCACTGGGCGCTGCTGGGCTTCTGGCTCTGCTTGTTGCTCACTTGCTTGGTCGAAAGCCTCTGCTAAGTCTTGATTTGCGCGCTGCTCCTCAACGTAAGCAGCGTCCAGGCCGACATCGGCCGCCGCCTCATCCACCTGCGCCTTTAGAGAGCTGAGCAGCTCTCGCCCACGCTGGTTGGCGTTGGCACCTAAGATGATCGGCTCCTCGGCACTCTGGTTGTTCGCAAAGCTCTGGTTATTCAAATTGCTAGTATTCGCAAGGCTAGTGTTTACACCGCTTTGCGCGGACTGCTGACGCCTTGGCTGAGTGGTAGATGCAGTCAAGGGTTCACTCGTCCGGGCTTGAACGCTGGGGCGCTCCACCGGCAATGGCAGGGCAACCTTACCCGCCAGCTTGATGCCTGTCTGAGGATTCTGCTCAAGAGAAGGCTGGCCAGTCTGCTGTTCAGTCGCGCGCTGCTGTTGGGGCTGTTGCTGGGGCTTAGTTTGTATCTGCACCCCAGTGGTTTGTTGGCTAGCAATGTTAGATACGTTAGATACCGATGCGGCCTGCTTTTGCGCGCTCAGCTCTCCCTGCCCACTGAGCACCCAGGCGAGGGCGATGGCTCCGCCAAGGCCAGTACCTAACAAGCCTAATTTGACGACCAGAGGCCACTTGGGCTGCATCGCTTCATACTGGGCCCTTGGGGTGATCACAGGGTCTAGCTGTTGATCTTGCTGTTTCGCGCGGGTCACCGCATCGAGAAGGATAGACATCAGTAGCGTCCCTCGCCTTGCACTCTTCCCTGCAATCCCACTTGCTGCTCCTGCAATCTCGGGCCCTTATCGCTGAGGTAGAGATTGAGCTGTACTAAGGTCTGGCTACCGGCGATGGCATCGGCGCGCAGGCCATGCTGACGCTGGAAGTCCATCAGGGATTGCTCCAGCTCGGCATCGAAATAGTCGACCAGACGGGCGGGCTTGTTCTGGATCTGCGCCAGGGCATTCTCCAGCCACTGTATCTGCGCCGGCGCCGAGCCTCGGCCTATCTCCTTAGGCTGATAGCTTGGTGCCTGCCACAAGAGCTCGAAGGTGCCGGCAAAGTGGCGAGTAAACCAGTCTCTGTCGACCCAAAGCTGCTGCTCAGCCAGCTGCAGCAACAGCTGCTCGCCCTGGCGGGACACGACGGTACCGTAGAAGGGCTCGCCGCGCTCATCCTGTAAATAGACCACGGCTGGATAGTTGAGGCGTACCAAGGAGTGCCAGTTACCCTGCTGCTGGAAGCAATCCAGCCCCTGCTGCTTAGCGGACTGACAGGCGGTCAGGCCGACATAAGGCGCCTTATCCCACAGGCCGAGTATGGCGGCGTAGGCGGTGTCTATACTGCGGCTCTGACCGATCGCCTGACGCAATATGCGCTGATCGGCGCTCAGGCTGGCATTGCTCTCTTCGACTTGGCGGCTTGCCAGATTGGTTTGAGTTTGGAGCTGAGTTTGTTGCTTGACGGCTTGTGAATGGTTCTGATTAGCCTGCTGCCCACCTGTCGCTGTCGGCTCATTGGCCTGCACTGCGCCAGTCTGGGCTATGCTGGCCTCAGCTATACCGCCCTGCCCCTGCAGGTTAAAGAAGTAGAAGGCGCCAGCAAAGGTCGCCAGGATAATCGTTGCGGCCGTCACCGGCCACAGTAGTTTGCGTTGCTTGAGCTCCTCGCCCAGGACTTCGCTGGCGGCGGTTCTCACCATGTTGGCGTCGATAGGCACCTTAGACTGGGCATAACCTGCCATCAGCGCGCGCTCACACAAGAGGTTAATAAGTCGCGGGATGCCGCCACTATATTGGTGGAGCGTCTTGATGGCGCTGCGGTGAAACAGCGGCTCGTGACGTCCGGCTACCTGTAGCCTGTGCTGCACATAGAGGGCAATCTCCTGCTGAGTGAGGGGAAGCAGGTGATAACGCGCCGTGATGCGCTGGGCCAGCTGTCTGAGCTCCTGACGCTTGAGCAGTTGTTGCAGCTCTGGCTGACCGATTAGGATCACCTGCAGTAGCTTCTTGGTATCAGTCTCCAGGTTGGTCAGCAGCCTGAGCTGTTCCAGCACCTCGGCCCGCAGATGCTGCGCCTCGTCGATGATAAGGACGGTATTGCGCCCCTTCTCATGGTTGGCCAGCAGGAACTGACTCAGCTTATCGGTGAGCTGTTTCAGGGTGGGCGACTCACCATAATGCACCCCGAGTTCATCACATAAGGTGGCCAGCAACTCAAGCTCGGTCAGTGAAGGATTGAGGATAAAGGCGGTATCGGTATTTTCGGGCAGTTGGTTGAGCAGGCAGCGCGACACTGTGGTCTTTCCTGTGCCCACCTCGCCGGTTAACAAGACAAAACCACCAGTTTCACCCAATCCATAGGTTAAATGAGCCAACGCCTCACGATGCCTGTCACTCAGGAACAGATAATGAGGGTTGGGTGCGATAGAAAACGGGTTATCGCTAAGTCCGTAAAACGCCTTGTACATGCCGTCTCAGTCCCAAAATAGTAATGACGGTTCAAATTAATCCCTAGGGGAGACGTTGTCAAAAATTCCCCCCAAATAATTGCGCCAAAGCAGCGCCTCGAGCCTGCTATCTAAGCCGCGAAAGGATGCGATTTAACAACTTGCCATGATAAGCTTAAGCCAATACAAAGATTTCCCTTGGTGAGACGTGAAGATCTATTTAGTTGGCGGCGCCGTCCGCGACCAGTTACTCAATATTCCCATTAAAGATCGTGACTACATGGTGGTGGGTGCAACGGTGCAAGAGATGCTCGACAAAGGCTATCGCCAGGTGGGTAAAGACTTCCCCGTGTTTCTCCACCCTAAGACTCAGCAGGAGTATGCCCTGGCGCGCACAGAGCGTAAGACAGGCGTAGGCTATGGCGGCTTTAGCGTCTACGCGGCGCCGGATGTCACCCTGGAGGAAGACTTGCTGAGGCGGGATCTCACCATTAACGCCATCGCCCAGGATGAAACGGGACGAGTCTTCGACCCCTATGGCGGTCAGGCCGATATCGAGCAGCGCCTGCTCAGGCATGTGTCGGACGCCTTCGTCGAAGATCCGCTGCGGGTGCTCAGGGTCGCCCGCTTCGCCGCACGTTTTCAGCCGCTGGGCTTCAAGGTCGCCCAAGAGACCATGGCGCTGATGCAACGCATCGCAGCAAGCGGTGAGCTCGAGGCGCTAACGCCTGAGCGGGTATTTCAGGAGCTGGATAAGGCGCTAACCACAGAGGCGCCCCAGGTGTTCTTCGAGGTGCTCAGAGAAGCTGGCGGTCTGGACATACTTTTTCCCGAGATAGAAGCCCTGTTTGGCATCCCTCAGCCAGAGCAGTGGCACCCAGAGATAGATACCGGCATACACACCCTCATGGTGCTTGAGCAAGCCGCCAGACTCAGCCAAGACAAGCAGGTGCGCTTCGCCGCCCTGGTACACGACCTTGGCAAGGCGCTGTCGCCTAAGGAACATCTGCCGAAACATCACGGCCATGGCCAAAAAGGCCTGCCGCTCATTCGCGCCCTGTGCGAGCGCTTTCGCGTCCCCAACGACTACCGGGATCTGGCTCTCTTGGTGAGCGACCAGCATCAGAACATCCACAATGCCTTCGAACTGCGAGCCGAGACCATAGTCAAGCTGTTCGACAAGGCCGATCTCTGGCGTAAGCCCGAGAGACTGCCGCAACTCCTGCTGGCCTGCGAAGCCGACAGCAAGGGACGCACAGGCCTGGAGGAGCGTCCATACCCCCAAGGGGCCTATGTGCAGCACTGTTTTGAGCTTGCGCGCGACGTGGCGATAAAACCTATCATAGAGGCGGGATTTAAGGGCGCAGACATCAAGGCGGAATTACACAAGCAAAGGGTCGAAGTCATCGAGCAGTACAAGCGAAAAACCGCCGTAAATGCAAAGCCATAGCTAATCGAAGGTTAAGTTTTAGTGATCATTAGCCAAAATTTGAGCAAAAACCCTCGACAAGCTTGATTTTGCACAATCATGAGATATTGTATTACGACCTTAGGGTGAAAATTCATAGCAAAATAAAATGGCTATGACATAATTAACCAGTTGCAGTTGTACTTTTCGGCTGCTCCAACTCAATCCAACTTATTTAAAGGGATTTCCCAATGAACAAAAAAGTACTGATGATTGCTGGCGTAGCAATGACTGCCCTTCTTGGTGGTTGCGCAAACACTACTGCTCTAGAAGAAAGCGTTGCTAACCTAGGCAACAAAGTTGATCAATTATCAGCTGAAGTTAGCTCTCTGAAGTCTGAGCAAGGTGCTCTTGCTGCTGACGTTAAAGATGCAAAAGCTGCTGCGATGGACGCACAAGCTGAAGCTAAGCGTGCTAACGACCGCATCGACAACATCGCTTCTTCTTACAAGAAGTAATTTGTCTGTATCGGCAACACGTCTGTGTTGCCGATATGTTTTCCCCCACTGCGTTAACTTTCAATTCTCTCCTAAGCTCGTCATCCCCCACTCTTCATCTCAAATATCTCTGACTCAGCTCATCCTCTAAGCTTTTCCTCTAAGCTTTCTAAACCTACTGTATCTTAGTTTTCATTTTGGCCTGTAGCACCTAATCACGAACGGAAATTTAAGACACTCACTCCAGACCTCCACTAAAAAACGCCCACAAAAAAGGCGCCCTATGGACGCCTTAGTGATAATCATCGGTCACTCAAACCTAAGCTGCTAATCTAAGCTTCTAAAATCTAGGGAGTGATCTCTAAATCCTGAGCCGCCGTCAGCGGTGGATGTGAGATCACCATAGGGATGCCGTTCTGGGTCAACAGGGCATCGTTTGCCTTGGTGTTATCGACGCTTTCCTGGCTGATAAACTTCACCACCTTGCTGCTCAGGCTGATCACCTTCTCACGGGGCTGATCTTCCGTCTTAGACAGGGGCGAATGCACCTCGATGATCTGACGGCCGTCGGGCTCGGTAGCAATCTTCACCGTTTGATTGATCACCCGCACGCTATCGCCATATTTGGCCTGGTGGAACAGCCACTCGATATCATCTGGGTTGAGTCTGATACAGCCGGCGCTGACGCGCATACCGATACCAAAATCCTTGTTAGTGCCGTGGATCAGGTAGCTGCCATCGCCATAGGAGAGCTGCATGGCGTACTTACCCAGTGGGTTATCCGGGCCAGCAGGCACCACGCGTGGCAGTACCTCACCGCGCTCACGCAGATGCTCGGCGCGCAAACTCGCCGGCGGTGTCCAGCTCGGATTAGGGATACGCGCCTTGATCTTGGTGGTCATCTCTGGGGTTTCACGACCGATACGGCCAATGCCCACGGGGAAGACATGCACCTCGCGGCCATTCTTTGGAAAATAGTAGAGACGCAGCTCCGGCAGGTTGATCACAATGCCCTTGCGCGGCACGTCCGGCAGCAGCATCTGAGTGGGGATCACCAACTGGGTGCCCGGAGTCGGCAGGAAAGGATCCACCCCGGGATTGGTTTCCATCAACTCCAAGATACCGATATTGTACTTATCGGCGATGGTTTTGAAGTAGTCGCCCTTCTCGACCACATGGGTCTGCAGCTCGCCGATGAGGCGGCCGCCATTGGCCGGCAGGGAATAGACATTAGCAAGTAACTGCAGTGGTGCGAGACTCAAGATGAGCAACAGCAATTTACGCATCATCAAAACGGTTTTCCAAAAATCGAGTTAAAGGTTTGGCTCAAAGGGTAACCCGAGCCGCCGGGATTTTCTAGTGGTGAATAAATGTACTTTCACCTAAGCATCTTTCGTCGCCAGGGTGAGATAGAGATCTATCTCCAGCGCCGCAAAATCCTGCTGGGCGATCTGCCGCTTTATCTTATCGTTGGCCCGCCAGGCAAAGGGGGTCATCTCCAGCAGCGTCAGCGCCTGCTCGCCGCTGAGCGCCAGGGAATAAGTAATGCGCTCGCTCGCCATAAGGGTGACACCTTTTGGCTGCTGCGGCTCACCGCCTTTCTCGGTTAAGTTAGGATAGATAAACTCTCTTATCTGCCACAGGTGACGGGGGCCCGGCGATAACCAGATAAAGGTGCCACCAGGTTTAAGCACCCGCAGGGGCTCCTTGCCTTTAAGCGGCTTATCGAACAGGCTCACCAGATCGAAGCTGGCATCGGCGAAAGGCAGAACCTTGAGCTGGCTCTGAACCAGATTGGCTTCAGGCTGGGCCTTCGCCGCCACAAACAGGGCGTTCTCCGCCTCGGCGACGCCTGTCTGTTCAAAGGCTTGGCCAAGCGCGTTAAACACACCAGCCAGTGCCCGCAGGTAGTAGCCCTCGCCGCTGTCGACATCCAGATGCGACAGCGTGGCATCACTCGGCAATCGCTCAGTTAGCTGACGCTGAATGGCCTCGACCACGGGGGCGAAGATACCCGATTCCAACAGGAAGTGTTTGGCACGCATCAACTGGCGCGAATCGATATGGGGCTTCTTGGGCTGACTGAACACCCAGTAACCCTGCGGCCCCTTATCGAAATGGTGCTTGTTGGCGCAGTGCAGCCCCTGGCTGCCTTGGTGCACCAACAGCGGCGCCTGGCAGAGGGGACACAAGTAATGACTTTTCATTGGGCTCTCTTAATAACTTAACTTAGCGGCTATCAGGCAAAAATCACTACACACAGGATAGCCCCTAAGGCGAGACGATAGATAACGAAAGGCGTCATCCCCATGCGGCTGATGATCTTCAGGAAGTAATGGATACAGAGATAGGCGGCCACAAACGACAGCGCCGTACCCAGGATCAGCGCCTGATAATCGATCGCCTCCTGACTGGAGAGCAGATCTTTCACCACTAATATGGCCGCGCCCAGACTGACGGGCACAGACATGAGAAACGAGAAGCGCGCCGCCGCCTCACGGCTTAGGCCCAGCGCCAAGGCCGCGGTAATGGTCGCACCTGAGCGTGAGGTGCCTGGGATAAGCGCCATCGCCTGGGCGAAGCCGATCAGTAGCGCCTTCTTCCAGCCCACCTGAAACTCGCTAAAGCCTTCACGGTTTAACTTATCCGCCCACCACAGCAGCAGACCGAAGACTATAGTCGTTGTCGCGATCACCTCGATATTTCTCAGGTGAGTCGAGATGAAGTCTTTGGCGGTAAAGCCAAAGATCACCGCGGGAATGGTTGCCAGAATGATCCACCAGGCCAGCTTGCTCTCCTGGGTCTGCTGACGCGTCACCAGGCTGCCGGTCCAGGCGGTAAACATGGAGAAGAGCTCACGGCGAAAATAGATCACCACGGCGAGCAGAGAGCCGGTATTCACCGCTACGTCGAAGGTCAGCCCCTGGTCCTGCCAGCCAAGCAGCTGGGCGGGTAAGATGAGGTGGGCAGAGCTAGAGATAGGTAAAAACTCAGTCAGGCCTTGGATAAGGGCCAAGACTATTACCTGAAAAATATCCATGATTATCCTTTACGATTTGGGTCGGCTAATGAAATTAATAAGACCATTGAAATTCGACAGGCCACAGCTTCTGCTGCGACTTATCATAATTATCCCATAGGGTCTGATAAGAAAGCTGCGCCACGGGATGGACCCGCTCGGGGGCGATCTCCGCCAGCGGCCAGAGCACGAAGGCGTTGGTGGTGATCTCGGCGCGCGGCAGTACTATTGGCGTCTCGGTCACCAAGTCGTCATAAAGCAGCAGGTCGAGATCTAGGGTGCGAGGGCTAAACTTCTTTGCCCCCGGCAGCCGGCCATTATCCGACTCTATCTGCTTAAACAGCGCCACAACCTCGGTGATACCAAGCAGGGTATCGGCGGCGACCACCATGTTAAGAAAATTGCTGCCATCGAAACCGACCGCCTCGCTCTCAAATACGCTGGAGAGGCACAGGTTATCGAAATGGCTGCTTAAGGCCTTGAGGGCGGCGTTAAAATAGCCCTCAGGGTGAATATTACTGCCAATGCTGATGAAGATGCGTGCCATAAGGTTACAGATGACCTCGCTCTATTTCGACACCCACGGCCTGCGCGCTGGGCACGGCGCCGGGCTTCATCACCCTCACCTTCACCCAAGGCACGTCAAACTCATCCATCACACAGTCGGCGCAGATCTGCGCCACCGTCTCGATGAGTTCTATCGGCTTCTCGGTGATCAGGGCCGTGAGCCGATTAGAGACGGTCTCGTAACACAGGGCATGTTGATAGTCGTCGTTGGCAGCCGCCAGGCTGTTGTCCCAGGCCATCTCGAGGTCGATCAGCAGGTTTTGATGGATCTGCTTTTCCCACTCGTAAATACCGATCACGGTTTCGACTTTCAGCTGTGATATAAGTACCTTGTCCATGATGCCTCCCGATAGGCAAAAAATTAGGTAATAGAAGAGGTCTAATAAGCTACAAGGACCAATATGGTTATAATGCCCCGGATCACACAGATATCTGTGATTTCCCCTTTCGTGCAGCCGAAAACCCAAGTAGGATAAGCGACTGTAATGACAACGAATCAGGGATAGGAATACGGATGCCAAAATCGCCCGTTATCATTACATGGCCAATCAACCAGTGCGTAAAATACAAGGTTTAGTCAGCCGCCTCAATAACTAGGGCGGGATAATACCTTAAGAAGGATAAGGAAACCAATTTGAGCTTAACGCTGCTGACTCTAGCGATGATATTGACCGCCTACCTGGCAGGCTCGATATCCAGTGCCGTGCTAGTTTGTCGACTCAGAGGGTTACCCGATCCTCGTAGCCAAGGCTCAGGCAATCCAGGCGCAACCAATGTGCTGCGTATCGGTGGCGCCAGCGCCGCCGCCATGGTGTTACTGTTCGATATGCTCAAGGGCGCGGTGCCCGCCTATGTCGCCTTCCGTCTCGGCGTCGATGCAGTATCCCTCGGGGTGATCGCCATCGCCGCCTGTCTGGGCCATATCTTCCCCATCTTCTTTAAGTTTAAGGGCGGCAAGGGCGTCGCGACCGCCTTCGGCGCCATGGCGCCCATAGGTGCCGATCTGTCTCTGGCACTGATCGCCACCTGGGTCATAGTGGTACTGATCTGCCGCTACTCATCACTGGCCGCCATAGTCACCGCCCTGCTGGCCCCCGCCTACACCTGGTATTTCGACGAGCGCTTTACCGTGCCCGTGGCCATGCTCTCCTTGCTGATCATCATACGCCACAAGGAAAACATTCATCGCCTGCTCAAGGGCGAAGAGTCTAAGGTATCGCGCAAAAAGCGCACCGACGGCAACTAAGTCTTATCCCAATTAACCCGCACAATAGCTAACCCATACAATAGCTCAGCAGTTATCTCAGCCTTTCGCTTAAGCAAAATCATACGTTCAACGAATACAAAAAAGCCCTTCGTAGGAAGGGCTTTTGGCGCAACGATAAGGAGCGAGTTGATTAGACCGGCGGTAGCGAGTCCAGCGGCCAGCGGGGCATTCCCTTCACCGCTAGCGGTTCTAGCTGGTCGGCCTTGAGTCGCTGCATGCCGGCATAGGCGATCATGGCGCCATTATCGGTACAAAACTCGCCCCTCGGGTAGTAGACCCTACCACCGAGCCCCTGCATCATCTCCGCCAGGCTCTCGCGCAGACGACTGTTGGCACTCACGCCACCGGCGATCACCAGACGGTTATAGCCGGTCTGTTTCAGGGCGCGTTTACACTTGATGGCCAAGGTGTCGACCACGGCTTCTTCGAAGGCGCGGGCGATGTTGGCACGGGTCTGCTCATCGTCCGGCTCATCGGCGATGGTATTGGCGGCAAAGGTCTTCAGGCCTGAGAAGCTAAAGTCCAGCCCTGGACGGTCTGTCATCGGGCGCGGGAAACGGTAGCAGTTAGGCTCGCCCTGAGCCGCCAGCTTGGCGAGTCTTGGTCCACCAGGATAATCCAGCCCCATCAGCTTAGCCGTCTTATCGAAGGCTTCACCGGCGGCGTCATCCACAGATTCGCCCAGCACCTGATAGCGACCTATCCCCTCGACCGCCACCATCATAGAGTGACCGCCTGAGACCAGCAGCGCCAGGAATGGAAATTCCGGCACATCCTCTTCCAGCATAGGCGCCAGCAAGTGGCCTTCCATATGATGCACGCCCACCGCGGGTTTGCCCCAGGCAAAGGCCAGCGAGCGGCCGACGCAGGCCCCCACTAACAGGGCGCCCACCAGGCCAGGGCCCTTGGTATAGGCGATGGCATCGATATCATCTTGAGTGCAGTTAGCCTCTTTCAGGGCTTGCCTTATCAGCGGGATGATCTTGCGTACATGGTCGCGCGATGCGAGCTCAGGCACTACTCCGCCGTAATCGGCGTGTAGTTTCACTTGACTGTAAAGTGCATGAGATAACAGGCCTTTTTCGTCATCATAGACGGCGATACCTGTCTCATCACAAGATGTCTCTATACCTAAAACTCGCATTTTTCCTCATCACGCTAAATAAAGTGGCGGCCAATTTTACCTGCTTGCCCGCGGAAATACCAATGGATTGCACACTCACCTAGTATCGCCCGACGATCCCGGCCGAGCCCAGACTTGATGGGGCATGCACCAGGCGCCCTCAACTGGTCGGTCACGATATAGACACAAGGAAATGCTAAACTTAAGGACGTTGCCCCGAAAAAGGATCCCGAAAGGATCGCTACAAGGGGGTTTACAAAAGGTCGACAGTCGGTATAGAATTCCGCACCATTTTTAAATTAACTTGGGTTAAGAAATTAACTCAATACAAACTACACCTAAGGGGTGATGGCGTATGCCAATTATTAAAGTACGTGAGAATGAACCATTTGACGTAGCTCTACGTCGTTTCAAGCGCTCTTGTGAAAAAGCTGGTATCCTAGCCGACGTTCGTGCTCGTGAATTCTACGAGAAGCCAACTACTGCACGTAAGCGCGCTAAAGCTGCTGCAGTTAAGCGTCTTGCTAAGAAGCTTTCTCGCGAAAACGCGCGTCGCGTACGTTTATACTAATCTCTTATGAGCCTAGTTGATCAGCTAAAAGACCAGATGAAAGAAGCCATGCGCGCCAAAGATAAGGTGCGTCTGGGTACGATTCGTATGGCGCTGGCTGCCATCAAACAGATCGAAGTGGATAACCGCGAGACGCTGAATGATGATCAAGCCATAGCTGTCTTAACCAAAATGGTTAAACAACGTCGCGACTCTATCGCTCAATATGAAGCGGCAGGTCGTGACGAACTAGCCCAAGCAGAAGCCGGAGAGATTCGAGTCCTCGAGACTTTCCTGCCTAAGCCTCTTTCTGAAGAAGAGGTTGCCGAGCTAGTCGATGCCACTATCCAAGAGGTAGGCGCATCATCCATGGCGGATATGGGCAAAGTAATGGGAGCATTGAAACCTAAGGTACAAGGGCGAGCCGACATGGCGTCAATTGGCGCTCTGATCAAGGCAAAACTCAAGTAATCTTAAGTTCAATGTATGAATGAGCCGTGCCTACGCACGGCTTGTTTGTTTCTACTCTTTCGGTTTAATTTCGCGAAAAGGCGGCATTTATACAGCAATGGCGATACCTCGTGAGTTTATCAATGAGCTTGTAGCTCGCACCGATATAGTCGATCTCATCGACGCCAAGGTCCCCCTAAAAAAGGCGGGCAAAAATCATTCTGCCTGTTGCCCCTTCCATAGCGAAAAGTCACCCTCTTTTACCGTCAGCAGAGACAAACAGTTTTATCACTGCTTCGGCTGTGGCGCCCATGGAAATGCCATCGATTTCGTCATGGAATATGACAGGCTCGACTTTGTCGATGCCATCGAGGAACTCGCCGGCCGTTTAGGCCTTGAAGTCCCCAGAGAGCAAGGCACAGGCAAACGACGCGACGAAGGCTTAAGCCGTGACCTCTACCAGCTGATGGAAGAGGCCAGCCGCTACTTTCAAAGCCAGCTGAAACAGCACACAGACAAGCAGAAGGTGATCGACTACCTCGCCCACCGTGGTCTCTCCGATGAGGTGATCGAGCACTTCAACATCGGCTTCGCCCCCGATGGTTGGGATGGCCTTTTAGGACGTTACCGACAAAACCAGGATGCCCAGGACAAGCTGCTCACCGCCGGTATGGTGATTGAGAACGACAGCGGCAAGCGTTACGACAGGTTCCGTGACCGCCTCATGTTCCCCATTCGCGATCGCCGCGGCCGAGTAATTGGCTTTGGCGGCCGAGTCTTAGGTGACGGCACGCCGAAATACTTGAATTCGCCAGAAACGCCCATATTTCATAAGGGCTATGAACTCTATGGCCTGTATGAACTCAAACAGAGACACAGGGATCCCAGTCAGATCCTGATTGTCGAAGGCTATATGGACGTGGTGGCCCTGGCACAATTTGGCGTCGACTATGCGGTTGCCTCTCTGGGCACCTCGACCACGGCGGATCAATTTCAGTTGTTGCTGCGCAGCGCCAAAGAGGTGATCTGTTGTTACGACGGCGACAAGGCAGGTACCGAGGCGGCCTGGCGGGCACTTGAAACCGCCCTGCCGCTGCTCAAGCCCGGCGACCAGGTAAAATTTATGTTCTTGCCTCAGGGGGAAGATCCCGACTCGCTGGTGCGTCAGATAGGCAAACCGGCCTTCGAGCAGCTAATCGCCGAGGCCAAGTTACTACCGGAATTTCTGTTCGATACCTTAGCCAGCCGCTATGGCACGGACAAGGGCACCCTGGCCAAACAAGCCATGAGCCTGATAGAGAAAGTACAAGACACAGTTCTGCAGAGCCTTTTGCTTGAGAATCTCGCCTATAAGCTCGGCATGAACAGTGCAGAAGAATTGCAGCGTAAGCTTGGCTTTAAACGCATTGACGCACATAAGCCCCTGCAAAACAAAGCGCTTAAGGGACGCGGTACCCCACTGCGACTAGCCATCGCCCTGTTGGTACAGCACCCGCACCTAGGCAATAACCTGCCGGTGCAGCCTGCGCTAAAACATATCAAGATGGCTGGCATAGATTTGCTCAGCCTCTTACTCGACAGAACTCGCGCCGAGAAGGTCAACAGCGCACAACTACTTGAACAGTTCAGAGGTGACGAACAGCTAGACACCCTGAAGAAATTAGCCCAATGGGAGCATCAAGTGGCGGATGAAAACCTTCAGCAAGAGTTCAAAAAAGCCCTGATTTGGTTGAATAATCAATATATTGAGCAACGTTATCAGGAATTGAGCTTAAAACAGCACCATACTAAAGAAGAGCGGATGCAACTTAAAAAGCTCATCGCAGTAATCCAAGGGCAAGCTTAGAGCAAAATTTGTCTCACAAAGTAAACACTTGGACTAGCACAGCACAGTGCACACGGCTATAATTGACGATTTGCGCGGCACACAATGCCCGTCGTTGTAACAGTTACCCAACTTGGATGATATCTATGGAGCAAACTCCGCAGTCGCAACTTAAATTGTTGCTTGCCAAAGGTAAAGAGCAAGGTTATTTAACCTATGCAGAAGTGAACGATCACTTGCCTGCAGATATGGTCGATTCTGACCAGATCGAAGATATTATCCAGATGATTAATGACATGGGTATTCGCGTCTATGAGCAGGCGCCGGATGCCGATGAGATCATGATGTCTGAAGACAGCACCGATGAAGATGCTGCCGAAGAAGCTGCCGCGGCTCTGGCTACGGTTGAAGCTGAACTGGGTCGTACCACAGATCCCGTGCGTATGTACATGCGCGAGATGGGTACGGTAGAACTTCTGACCCGCGAAGGCGAAATCGTAATCGCCAAGCGTATCGAAGAAGGTATCAACACGGTTCAGGCGTCTGTAGCCGAATATCCTCAAGCGATCGCCATGATCCTTGAGCAGTACGATCGCTACGAAGCTGAAGAAGTCAGACTATCAGACATTATCTCTGGATTTGTTGACCCTAATGCCGAAGACATGGCGCCGACGGCGACCCATATCGGCTCGGAATTGTCGGACGACGATCTCGACGACGAAGATGACGAGGGCGATGACGAGGACGAAGACGGCGATGAAGAAGATTCGCCAAAAGGCCCGGATCCGGAAGAAGCGCGCGAGCGTTTCACCCAGCTGCGTGAAGCACACGAAAAAGCCTTAAAAGTGATTGAACTTAAAGGTCGTGAACACCCAGAAGCGACTGCCGCCCTGTTCGACATTGGCGAGATCTTCAAAGAGTTCCGTCTGGTACCTAAGCAGTTCGACCGCCTGGTGAAGAACATGCGTGAAATGATGGACAAGGTGCGTATTCAAGAGCGCCTCATCATGAAGCTGTGTGTCGAGCAGGCCAAGATGCCGAAGAAGAACTTCGTTAAGGTCTACACCTCTAACGAGAGCAGCATCGAATGGTTCAACGAAGAGATTGCCGCCAAGAAGCCTTATGCCGAAGGGCTAGAGATGGTTGCCGAAGACGTTCAACGTTGCCGCGCCAAGCTCGACGCCATCGAGAATGAAACCGGTCTGGCTATTGCCGCCATCAAGGATATCAACCGTCGCATGTCTATCGGTGAAGCCAAGGCTCGCCGCGCTAAGAAAGAGATGGTTGAAGCTAACCTGCGTCTGGTAATTTCTATCGCGAAGAAATACACCAACCGTGGCCTACAGTTCCTGGATCTGATCCAGGAAGGTAACATCGGCCTGATGAAGGCGGTAGACAAGTTTGAATACCGTCGTGGTTACAAGTTCTCGACCTATGCAACCTGGTGGATCCGTCAGGCGATCACGCGTTCGATTGCCGACCAGGCACGTACCATTCGTATCCCGGTGCATATGATTGAGACCATCAACAAGCTCAACCGTATCAGCCGTCAGATGCTACAAGAGATGGGACGCGAGCCGTCACCGGAAGAGCTGGCCGAGCGCATGTTGATGCCGGAAGATAAGATCCGCAAGGTACTCAAGATTGCCAAAGAGCCTATCTCAATGGAAACCCCTATCGGTGATGATGAAGATTCGCATTTAGGTGATTTCATCGAGGATACTACCCTCGAGTTGCCATTGGACAGCGCCACAGGTGAGAGCCTGAAGAACGCTACCCACGAAGTGCTCGCCGGCCTGACCGCCCGTGAAGCCAAGGTACTGCGTATGCGTTTCGGTATCGATATGAACACCGACCACACCCTAGAGGAAGTGGGCAAGCAGTTTGACGTGACCCGTGAGCGTATTCGTCAGATCGAGGCTAAGGCACTGCGTAAGCTGCGTCACCCGTCTCGCTCAGAGATCTTGAAATCCTTCCTGGATGAATAGACTCGCTAGCAGCGTCTAAAACAGAGCAGAAAAGCCAGCCACAGTGCTGGCTTTTCTATTTTATGCCCCTGCTTATAAGCCGATTGAACAACAGATAAGCAGTTGAATTCAAAGTTCAGAATTCTTGCCAGATCGGTGGTGACAAGCGCTTTTAAACCTCGTATACTTCTTTGCGCTTTCGATAGTGACGACTATCTTAAGTCGGCCCCTTAGCTCAGTTGGTTAGAGCACACGACTCATAATCGTTAGGTCCACAGTTCAAGTCTGTGAGGGGCCACCAATTCAAACAAAAAAGCCTGCATCTTGCAGGCTTTTTTGTTATTCGGGCTCTCTCAGCTTATTCTCACTAAAACTAGCTCGACGCGCCTAGCTTGAAACATCGCGAGTCGCCTCCTGTTCGAGCATGAAGCGCAAGAGATCCGATTGGCGTTTCAACAGCATCTGATTCTTAACCCTTGCCTGGGTGACCACGGCATTGAGCGGCTTATGGATAAAGTCCACCGCGCCCAGCACAAATCCGCTCACCTCCTGCTCCTCGTCATGATGAGCCGAGACAAAGATCACTGCAATCTCCTGGGTGCCAGGTTCAGATTTCAAACGGCGACAGACCTCGAAGCCGGACATGCCCGGCATCTCGATATCCAGGAGCAAGAGATCCGGCTTGAAACTATGACACAAGGCCAGCGCCTCCTGACCACTCAGGGCCGTGGCTATCTCATATTCCTGGCTCAAGAGCTGCCTGAGTATGATGATATTGACCTGCATATCATCGACGATCAGTATTCTCCCCTTACGAGAAAACACTAATGGAGACATATCGTTATTCAGTTCCATTATCTACCTATCGGCATTTTTTATTGAAACTCCCTAAGTCTGAGCGGACGCGTTTTGTACCTCATCCTTGGGCTCGAGCGTCTCCTGCAGCCGCTCCATCAGCTTGGCATAGCAAGGTTTTATTACCCCGAAGAGTAGATTCAACTTATCACAGTTCTTCATCTTGGCCTCCATCTCCAGGCTTAAAAACTGCTCCTGTAGCTGGATGGCACCTATGCTGCTGGAGAGTCCCTTGAGACCATGGCTGAGCTGACGCACCTTCTCATAATCCTTAGCGGCGATCGCCTCCTCCAGCTCGCCAACTTGTGCCGGCGACGTGTCGTGATACATCTGGCAGATCTCGGCAAACAGCACCTCATTGTTCATCAACCGGCTAAGGGCCAGTTGACGGTTCCAGACATAGTCCTCATCCTTCACCTGGATCTCCTCATGGGGCGCGGCCTCAACTAAGGTGGGCAAGTCACCAAACTCACAGACAGAGATCAGCCAATCGATCACCTTCTCCTGCAGGCGCTCGGCCACGATAGGCTTGGTGATGTAGTCATTCATGCCCGCCTCGATGCACTTGTCACGCTCGCCCATCATGGCACTGGCTGTCATGGCAATAATGGGCGTATCGACAAACGCCTCGCCCGCCTCTCCGGCACGGATCGCCCGGGTGCAGTCATAGCCATTGAGGATCGGCATCTGACAGTCCATCAAGATGCAATGCACGCCCAGCCCCTCTTGCTCGCACTCCCTCAGCCTGGTCAACGCCTCCTGACCATTGATGGCCCTGACAAATTCCAGTGGCAGCTCGGACAAGATCCCCAGGGCAACCTCTATGTTGATCTCATTATCATCGACTACCAGCACCCGAGCACCTTTGATGCGATGGGCCTCCTCCTCAGAGATTATCTGAGTCACTTGGGGATGAACTTGTTCGACGCCAGAACTCACTTTGGGCGCGCCAAACTTCTGCATAAATTCGGAGAAGAGTAGCGGATTATTGAGATACTCAAGCTCAATATTTCTCAGCGCCTTATTGCCATCGGCGCTCTTTTGAAACGCCAACACTCTCGGCAGTCGCTTATGAGTCGCCGTCAGTGTCGGCCAGAGGCTGTCGAGATCGGTAAGCAGGGAGTGACGCTGCTCGACGATTAACACATGGGGCAGAATATCGGGCACAGGAGCATCCTGATTGAGCCAGTCGCGTATGGGCGAGCCCGGTAGCAGCTTACCACCGAGCCGGGCAATTGCCGCCTCGACGCAGGCCTGCTGCGCCTCATTCACCAGCAAGACGCTACAGGTCATCTCGTGCAGCAGCGCCTCGGGCGCCATCAGCTTAAACTCGCCCTGATGCAACACCATGGTGAAGATGAAGCAGCTCCCCTGCCCTTTGTGGGACTCGAAACTCATCTTGCCGTTGAGTAATTCGCTGAGTTCCTTACAGATAGAGAGTCCCAGCCCTGTGCCACCATACTGGGCCGCAATACTCGAGGTGGCTTGAGAGAAAGCGGTAAACAGCTTGGCCTGATTCTCCTCGGCGATCCCTATCCCTGTGTCAGACACCTCACAGATAAACTCTAGCTCCCCCGTCTCTCGCAGGCGGCTGTGGGCCCTGACCTTGATATAGCCATGGTCGGTAAACTTGATGGCGTTGTTTATCAGATTGGTGAGGATCTGGGTGATCCTGTGGGGGTCGCTGTCTATGCTCTGGCAGCGAAGGTCGACCACATCGATGACAAACTCTATTCCCTTCTCCTGGGCCTTCACCGCCATGCTGCTGCAGACACTCTCGATCAGGTTGAGGGGATTAAAGCTGCTCATGTCTAAATCCAGCTTGCCCGCCTCTATCTTAGAGAGATCCAGCACATCGTTAATCAGCGCAGAAAGGGTATTAACGCTCACCTCGGCCATCTCCAGGTACCTCGCCTGGCGCTCGGTAAGCGAGTCTTTACGCACCAGATTCAGGGTACCTACTATGCCATTTAGCGGTGTGCGCATCTCATGGCTGATGTTAGAGATGAAGCTGCTCTTGACTAGGCTGGCTTTCTGCAGCTCCTGGGTTCTTATCGCCACCTTCTTCTCGAGCTCGGCGTTCACCAGCTGGATCTTCTTGGCGGCCTGCTTCTCGATGGAGACATCGCGTATGATGATGGCCACGCCCAGGCCATGCTTGTTCTCCCCTAAGATGGGCGAAACCGACACATAGAGATCGACGATGCGCCCCTCGTTCAGCGGCAGCTCGGCGTCCAGATTAAGCGTCTTGTTACCCTGATTGGCCTTTGAGACCAAGGCCGCCAGGTCGACCTCGGGCAAAAGCGCCAGCTGATTGATAAAGTGGCCCTTGGCATAGTCGGCGTCATAGCCAAACAGTAACTCGGCGGCGCGGTTCCAGTTGTTGACCACGCCGCTGGTACCCACGCCTATGATGGCATCCTTGGAGCCATCGATGATCGCCGCCGACTGCGCCTTCTCCTTGGCCAGCGCCTGACTGCTGCGAGCACTGCGCCCCAGTATGATGACCACAAACAGAAACAAGACTCCCACAGCCAACATGAAGCTGTAGACACTGATGCGCCGGGATACCGCGAGTTCCTGCACATATTGCTTGGGCGCCATTAGGGTCGCGGTAAGCCTACCGCTCTGGGCATCGTTAGAGAGCGTAATGGCGCGCCGATAGGCATAATAGGGCTTATTATCGTGATAGCTGTCGAGCACCAACTCGAAGTTACGCTTAAGTGTCTTGCTCTGCTGATAATGTTTATCCCACACCAGGTCTGGATGCAGGTCGCGGCTAAAACGCATCTCCTCATCAGGATGCACCAAGAAATAGCCATCGCTGTCGGTCAGCACAAGCTCTATGGGCGCAGGCACCAGGCGCTTGAAAGAGGAGAGTAGATCGTTGGCATTGATGTTGACGATAAGCAGGCCGAAGCGACCGCCATTATCATCGAAGATCGGGGTTGCCAGACGCAACATGGGGCGGTAGGGATAATCTATCTTGCCAAACTCACGGTTTAAGTTGATGGGCGAGGTATAGATCTCCCCCTGCTGCAGATCTTTACTGGCCTGAAAATAATCCCGCCCCTGCTTATTTTGTAGATTCGTATCATCTATCACCTGCACGGCGCCGCCGCGCCGGTCTACCCGGATAAGCTCCATGCCATCACTGCTCAATATGCGCAGCTGTTCATACTCGCGATTGTTCTGTAAGAAGGCAACGAAGATGGTTTCCAGTCGGTGACGCCACTGGTCGTAGCGGGTCTCGTCCACAGGATCGATCCCCTGATTATTTCTGGCCCGGGAGAGGCCGGAGATAGGCGGGGTCTCAAACAGAAAACGTAGGTTGTTGAAGTAACGATTAAGCCTGTCCTGGGCCTGGTTGTTGACCTGCTCGCTCTGGGCCTCGAGATCCGAATGCAGATTACCAACAATATTCTGATTTAATTGAGATTCGAAGCTGGCGATGATGACAAGCGCCACCACAAGCACCAGCATGGAGGCGGCCAGCAGCAGTGAGCGTCCGCCAAAGAGAGAAGATAAGCGTGAAATCTGTCGCACCATGGACTATAACTCCTTTTACTATCCAGCCTCAGTAACACACTGTTAATCAGCCAATACGCTTTCAGCATAAGCGATAAACTGCGCGGCGCTCTATCGGAGACTATGGTCATTTACTCGCAGTTAACTAGCTAAAAAGTAGTATTTAATCTGGTTTTCTTTATTAAGCGTCAAAAACCTTAAGCAAACTGATTATAGTCGGCTAAGATGAATATAGGCGGCAGATTTGAAAAGGAATTCTTCTATGCTTTTCGGCAACGATGTAGAGACTCGACAAAAAATATTAGTTGTCGACGATGAGAGCGCCAACCTACATCTGCTGGAGCAATCCCTCACAGATCTGGCCGAGATCATCTGTAGTACGGGTGGTCAGGACGCGCTGGATAAGGCCGAGCAACATCAACCCGCCATCATATTGCTGGATATCGAGATGCCACAGATGAATGGCTTCGAGATGTGTAAGCGCCTGAAGAATAACCCCAAGACCTGCAACAGCGCGGTGATCTTCGTGACCGCCCACAGCGAGAGCAGCTTCGAATATAAATCCCTCAGTTCGGGCGGCATAGACTTCATCCACAAGCCTATCGATCTCGCCACCTGTCGACTGCGGGTCAAGAATCATCTGCTGCTCAAACGTCAGGAACAGACCATCATAGAGGCGCGCCAGGATATGCAGGCCCTGGTCAATCAGATCCCCTCTTACATCTCCTATTGGTCTAAGGATCTGCTCAACCGTTTTCATAACGACTACAACGGCAGGTGGTTCGGCACTATCCCCCAAGATGCACTGGGTAAGCCCGCCTCTAGCCTGCTCCCTAAGGCCCTGTATGAGGAGATACTGGCCCGTATCGCCAGCAATAAACCTAAGCATCAGTTCGAGGTTGCCCTGGAAGATACCCCGGGCAAGATAGATTATGCCCAGGCCCATCTCACCGTCAGGAAACAAGATGGACACGTGGCGGGCATGCTGCTGACCCTAACGGATATCACCTCCATCAAGCGCGCCAAGAGCCAACTGGATACCGAGAATCGGCGCCTGAAGATCATGCTCAACGCCATCGGCGACGCCGTCATCGCCACCGATAGCGAGGCGATGATCACCTTCATGAACCCCATCGCAGAACGCCTCACCGGCTGGGTGTGTCGCGACGCCATCGGCCTGCATATCGAGCAGGTGATGGATCTGTGCGATGCCAAAACCAAGTACCGCAGCCCCAATCCGGTCACCATCGCCATCAAGGAGAAACGCAACGTCGCCATGGCCCTCAACTGCCAGCTCAACAGCTTGGATGGCACCATCTTCCAGATTGAAGACTCCGCCGCCCCCATCACAGACAGTGAAGGCAAGGTCAACGGCGGCATAATAGTCTTTCACGACTGCAGTGAGTCTGTGGCCATGTCGCTGAAGATGAGCCACCTGGCCAACCATGATCAGCTGACCGACCTGCCTAATCGCATCTTGCTGCATGACAGAATCAACCACGCCTGCGCCGTGGCCGACTCCTATGACAAGAGCGTCGCCCTGATGCTAATAGACATAGACCACTTCAAATACCTCAACGACTCCCTGGGCCACAGCTATGGGGATCAGGTGATCAAGCAGGTGGCGAAACGCCTGCAGTCCCTCATCGACCCTAATGCCACCCTGGGGCGCATAGGCGGCGACGAGTTTGTCCTGCTACTGCCTTCGCTCACCGCAACCAGCCAGGTAGACTCTATCGCCACGGATATCGTCCGCAGCCTCAACACGCCGTTTCGTATCGACGGCCAGGAATATACTCTGTCGGTCAGCGTCGGGATCAGCATCTACCCTTCGGACGCCCTCAGGGCCGAGGAGCTGATGACCCATGTGGATGCAGCCATGTACCGCGCCAAAGATCTGGGGCGCAACCGCTTCTGTTACTTCTCCGAGGATCTGGAGCAGGAACTGACGAAACGCCACGAGTTGGTCACCCTGCTGCGCACCGCCATCGACACGGAAGCGATAGAGGTCTATTACCAACCTAAGGTCGATCTCAAGACCAAGGAGATCATCGGCGCGGAGGCACTGGCCCGATTACACGACCCCAGCGGCAAGCTGATCTCACCGCTGGACTTTATTCCCCTTGCCGAGGAAACAGGCCTCATCCACCAGCTGGGTGAGATCATCCTCAAACAGAGCTGCATGGCGGCTAAAGCCTGGCAGAAAAGAGGTCGGCCGCTGCAGATCGCCGTCAACATCGCCGCCAAACAGTTCACCAATCCCGAGTTTTGCGACTCGGTGGCCAAGGTACTGGAGCTCACCGGGCTCGACAGCAGCTTCCTGGAACTCGAGGTGACAGAGAGTTCTCTCATGTATGATTTCGACGAGGCGTTAAATGTGCTCAATACCCTCTCCTCTCTGGGACTGAGCATCGCCATCGACGATTTTGGCACCGGCTACTCCAGCCTCAGCTACCTTAAGTTCTTCCCGGTCAATACCCTGAAGATAGATCAATCCTTCGTCAAGGATATGCTGGGGGATGAGCAGAGCCTGGATATCGTCAAGGCGGTTATCCATTTGGCCAAGTCCCTCAAGCTCAAGCTTATCGCCGAAGGCATAGAAGATGCCGAGCAGCTGCAAAAACTGGTGGCGCTGGAATGCGAGCAGGGCCAGGGCTATATGTTCAGCAAGCCGCTCCCCCTCAAAGAGTTCGACCAACTCCTCAGCCACTAACGCTCCTCTCCCTTGACTCAAAGGGTAAATAACGTAATATCCTCAGCGCCTTAACCCAGGCACAACCTTGGCGTAACACCTATCGCCAACTCAAGGTTGCCGCCAAGAGACAGAGTCACAAGGAGAGAGAATGACCACACTACCTAAGGATATCGCCAACCTATCGACGATAAAGACCAAAGGCAAAGGTGCCCTGGTGTTAATCGCCGGCCTGCTTTTCGCCCTCGTCCTGTTCAGCCAGACCATGTACACGGTCGATGAGGGCCATGTGGGCATCATCAAGCGTTTCGGCCAGGCTACAGAACAGGTTAATCCCGGCCTGCACGTTAAGATCCCCTTTGTCGACAAGGTCGAGGTCTTAGAGATACGTACCCGCAAGAACGTCGAGAAGCTCAACGCCTCGACCCACGAACAGATGCCAGTCACCGCCGAGGTGTCCATCAACTGGACGGTCAATCGCGATCAGGCCTTCGACCTGTTTAAGAGCTATGGTGGCCTGAGCCAGTTCGAATCGCGCATCCTGGACCCTAAGCTGAGATCCGCCGCCAAGGATGCCCTGGCGCGTTACAAGGCCGAGGAGATTATCCAAAACCGCAGCCGAGTGATCGCCCAGATAGAAGATTTTCTTGTCGAAGAGATGAAAGAATATCCGGTCAAGCTCGACTCGGCGCAGCTGGAAAACCTCGGTCTGCCGCAGAAGTATATCCAGTCGATCGAGACCAAACAGACAGAGAAAAACCTCGCCGCCGCCGAGAAACACCGTCTGGAAAGACAGAACCTGGAGGCCCAGCGCGAGGTGAACACGGCGAACGCCAAGCGTGATGCCGCCAAGGCCACCGCCGACGGTAAAGCCTATGCCATTCAGACAGAAGCGATTGCCGAGGCGGAAGCGATTCGCCTCAAGGGTATCGCAGAAGCAGAGGCGATCAAGAAGAAGGCCGAGGCGCTGAGAGAGTCTCAGACTCTGGTGGATTATGTGCGCGCCCAGCAGTGGAACGGTCAGATGCCCACCACCATAATGGGCAGCGACCAGAGCGTGCTGTGGAACATGAGCAGCAAGAAGCAGTAACAAGAGGAAACACGCAGCCTCTGATTGCGCTTGCAAGCATGAACCAACACAAAAAAGCCCGCATCGAGCGGGCTTTTTTAATGGCAATAACTTGGCTAGACGCCCAGCTTGTCGCGCATCGTATAGTACCAAGCGCCGATAGCCGAGAAAGGCACCTGTAGCAGATGACCGCCCGGGAAGGGGTAATGGGGCAACTGGGCGAAGGCATCGAAGCGTTTCGCTTGGCCATTGATGGTCTCGGCCAGTATCTGCCCCGCCAGATGGGTATAGGTCACCCCATGGCCGCTACAGCCCTGAGAGTAATAGATGTTACCGCCGATACGGCCCACCTGCGGCAGGCGCGACAGGGTCAGCAGGAAGTTACCCGTCCAGGTAAAGTCTATCTTCACATCCTTAAGCTGCGGGAAGGTCGCCAGCATCTTGGGACGGATGATAGCCTCTATGTTGGCAGGGTCCCGCGCGCCGTAGACCACGCCGCCGCCATAGATGAGGCGCTTGTCACCCGAGAGCCTGAAGTAATCCAGCAGATAGTTACAATCTTCGACACAGTAGTCCTGGGGCAGCAGCGAGTGAGCCAGCTCCTCACCCAGGGGCTCTGTGGTGATCACCTGAGTACCACAGGGCATAGACTTGGCCTGCAGCTCGGGCAGCAGTCCCTTGAGATAGGCGTTACCGGCGACGATGACAAACTTACACTTCACCGAGCCTTCCTGAGTATGCACCACAGGGCTCTCACCCTGATCGACACGAACAACGGCCGAATCTTCGAAGATCTGTCCGCCCAAGGATTCCACCGCATCGGCCTCACCCAGCGCCAGGTTAAGCGGATGAATATGACCACCGCTCTTATCAAGCAAACCACCGACATAACGCTCGGTATCCACCACGTCGCGAATGCCCTGCTCATCCAGCAGCTCTAAGTGCCCCAGATGACCATGCTTCTCCCACAGCGCCTTTTGCGCCTCGAGATGGCCCATCTGTTTCTTGTTTAGCGCCGCAAACACGCCGCCATCTTTCAGATCGCACTGGATGTTGTATTTGGCCACCAGCCCCTTGAGGATGCGGCCACCTTCGAAGGCCATCTGACCAAACAACTTGGCCTGCTCTGTGCCCACAACCTTTTCTATGGTGTCGATATCCCGGCTGAAGCTGTTGACTATCTGACCGCCATTACGCCCTGAGGCGCCGAAGCCAACCCTGGCGGCTTCCAGTACCGTCACCTTAAAGCCCGCCTCCAGCAGGTGGATCGCCGAAGAGAGGCCGGTATAGCCGGCGCCTATGATACAGACGTCGGTCTCTATGTTATCGCTTAACTTGTCGCGCAGCGCCTTGGTGTTGGCTGACGCCGCATAATAGGAATTTGCATGAGGTGTACAGGTCATATCATTCACCCTGAATCGTTATAATAATGGCTTGGGTTGACAGGCGCCGCGGCGCGGTCGCCTGTCGTCTTGAGCTAACGCTGCGAGCCTAGTCGCTGACCATACGGCTGCGTTTGTCGGCGCGGCGGGCCAGATACCAGGAGATGAAGGCGATCAGCGAGACAATCAGTATGATCAGTGTCGCTAAGGCGTTGATCTTAGGCGAAACCCCCATGCGCACCGAGGAGAATACCACCATAGGTAGGGTCGTCGCACCCGGTCCCGAGGCGAAGCTGGCAATCACCAGGTCATCCAGCGACAGGCTGAAGGAGAGCAGCCAACCCGCGATCAGCGCCGGCGAGATCATAGGCACTGTGATGTGGAAGAAGGTCTTGAGCGGCGTCGCGCCCAGATCCTGGGCCGCCTCCTCGATAGACATATCCAGCTCACGCAACCTGGATGAGACCACCACGGCCACATAGGCGGCGCAGAAGGTCGAGTGGGCGATCCACACGGTCAACATGCCACGCTCGGCCGGCCAGCCCAGCAGGTCTGCCATGTGCACGAATAGCAGCAACAGCGACAGACCCGTGATCACCTCTGGCATAACCAGGGGCGCGGTGATCATGTTCGACAATGTCATCTTGCCCCAAGAGCGAGCGAAGCGCGTCATCACGAAGGCCGCCATGGTGCCGAGGATCACCGCCATGGTGGAGGCGAAGAACGCCACCTTTAAGCTGGTCGCCACCGCATCGAGGATCTGGTCGTCGCGGAACAGCTCGCCATACCACTTGGCCGAGAAGCCGCCCCAAACCGTCACCAGCTTAGACTCGTTGAACGAGTAGAAGACCAGGATGAACATGGGCGCGTAGAGGAAAAACATCCCGCCCCAGAGCATCAGGGTGGAGAAACTCAATTTTCTTAGTCTGTTGCTCATATCGTCTTCTCCATACTTCTGGACTGATAACGATGGAATAGGGTGATAGGGATAATCAAGAGTGCCAACATCACGATGGCGAGCGACGAAGCGACCGGCCAATCACGGTTGTTGAAGAACTCCTGCCATAGCACCTTACCTATCATGAGCGAATCAGGACCGCCCAATAGCTCAGGGATCACAAACTCCCCGACCACAGGAATAAACACCAGCATAGACCCGGCAATCACACCACCTTTCGACAGCGGCAGCGTCACCTTCCAGAAGGTATTGAGGCTGCGTGAGCCAAGATCCGCCGCGGCCTCGAGCAGGCTGCCATCGAGCTGCGACAGGTTGGCGTACAGCGGCAAGATCATAAAGGGCAGATAGGTGTAGATGATACCGATATAGACGGCGAAATTAGTGTTAAGCATCTGAATCGGCTCGGAGATCACCCCCAGCCACATCAGCAGGTTATTGATCACCCCGTTGTTACTCAAGATGCCCATCCAGGCATACACACGAATAAGGAACGAGGTCCAGGATGGCAACATCACCAAGAGGATCAGCACTGTCTGATGCTGCTTAGGCGCCCTGGCAATGGCATAGGCCATGGGGTAACCGATAAGCAGACAGCCGATGGTGGTAACACAGGCCATCTTGAGCGAGCCCAGATAGGCATTGATATAGAGATGATCTTCGAAGATCAGAATATAGTTGCCCAGATTGAGCATGATCTGCAGCGACTCATCGGCATATTGATACAAGGCCTCATAGGGCGGAATCGCCACGGCCGGGGTCGACAGACTGATCTTCAATACGATGGCAAAGGGCAAGGCAAAAAACATCAGCAGCCAGAAATAGGGCACACCTATCGTCCAGCACTGCCCCTTGGGCAAACGAAACTTCAATGACTTCTTCATAACGCCCCCGTTAAGATCTCAGTACAACGGCACTGGTCGCTTCCCAACTGACGAAGACATCCTCTTCCCAGGTGGGCGAGTCGGCGCGGCGGTCACTGTTGGTCATCACAGACTGAATGAGCTGTCCGTTACACAGGCGAATGTAGTAAACCGAGATGCCGCCCAGATAGGCGATATCTTCCACCTTACCGGCGCACCAGTTACGCGCATCCTCGGGCTGCTCGCGGCTGATATGGGTCTTCTCGGGACGAATCGCCACCCACACCTGGGTAGTATCCACACTGGTCGACACCCCGTACCCCACGTAGAAGGGCTGAGGAATGTTGGCCACATTGATCACCACGTGATCCACCTCATCCTCGACAATATCGCCCTCGAACAGGTTAACGCTGCCGATAAACTCGGCCACCATGCGGTTAGCCGGGCTCTCGTAGATATCCATTGGCGAACCGGTTTGGGCAATCCAGCCATCGTTCATGATGGCGATACGCTCGGCCATGGTCATGGCCTCTTCCTGGTCATGGGTTACCATCACACAGGTCACCCCAACCGCCTCGAGAATGTCCACCACCTCGAGCTGCATCTGAGTACGGAGTTTCTTATCCAACGCCCCCATGGGCTCGTCGAGTAGCAAAAGCTTTGGACGCTTGGCCAGTGAACGGGCCAGGGCCACACGCTGACGCTGACCGCCTGAGAGTTGGTTCGGCTTACGCTTGGCGTAAGGCTCCATGTGAACCAGCTTGAGCATCTCCTTCACCCGCTGCTCAATCTCGGCCTTGGGCATCTTGTCCTGCTTGAGGCCGAAGGCGATATTCTGCGCCACCGTCATGTGTGGGAACAGGGCGTAGGATTGGAACATCATGTTAATAGGACGCTCATAGGGCGGCATGTCGGTGATGTCTTGCCCATCGAGATAGATGCGTCCCTCGGTCGGCTTCTCAAAGCCGGCCAGCATGCGAAGCAGCGTCGATTTCCCCGAACCTGAGCCGCCAAGCAGTGCAAAAATTTCCCCACGATTAATATTTAGCGAGACGTCGTCCACTGCACGAACATCGTCAAATAGCTTGCTGACTCTCTCTATCTTCAGCAACACCTCTCCTTGCGTCTTTGTTGTCGGTTTGTTGGTGACGCCCGAATTGCTAGCCATAATACTTCTCCACAAAAAGCACCGCTAAGGCACCTACTGCAATAGTTAAGATGATCTAAGAAATGGAGGGCAAGCGAACTTGCCCTCGAGTGTAGGCATTACATGCCAGATTTGACTTTGGTCCATACGCGAGTCATGGCACGCTGGGCCTTCATCGGACGTACATCGGCCACATAGAGACGTGACAGCACTTCAGGGGTTGGATAGATAGCCGCATCGTTACGGATCTCTTCATCCACCAGCTCCTGCGCCGGCACGTTAGGGTTAGCGTACGCCACATAGTTGGTGATAGGGGCAATCACCTCTGGGCGCAGCAGGTAGTTGATAAAGGTGTGAGCGTTCTTCACGTTCTTGGCATCGGCAGGGATAGCCAACATATCGAACCAAAGGTTAGAACCCTCTTTCGGGATGGCATAGCCGATCACATTACCGTTCTCAGCCTCTTCGGCGCGCGCGGCGGCCTGGAAGACGTCACCCGAGTAACCGAATGCCACACAGATGTCGCCGTTGGCCAGATCGGTAATGTAACGTGATGAGTGGAAATAGGTCACGAAGGGACGGATCTTCGCCATCACTTCGCCAGCCTTGGCGTAGTCTTCGCTCTTAGTGCTGTTAGGATCCAGCCCCAGGTAGATCATCGCCATCGGCAGCATCTCGTCGGCGCTGTCCAGCAGTGAGAAACCACACTTAGCAATCTTCTCGGCATACTTAGGATTGAAGATCAGCTCCAAAGAATCGACCGGCGCGTCTTCACCCAGCACCTGCTTCACCTTAGCCTCGTTGTAACCTATGCCTGTGGTGCCCCACAGATAAGGCACGGCGTGCTCGTTACGTGGGTCTGCGGTTTCCAGCTGCTTCATCAGCTCTGGATTAAGGTTCTTGTGGTTGGTCAACTGTGACTGATCCAACTTCTGGAAGGCGCCCGCCTTGATCTGCTTAGCCAGGAAGTTGTTTGACGGCACCACGATATCATAGCCTGAACGACCCGATAGCAACTTGGCCTCGACCACTTCGTTGCTATCGAACACATCGTAGATCACCTTGATGCCTGTCTCTTTCTCGAAATTAGCCAAGGTGTCTTCGGCGATATAATCAGACCAGTTATAGACCCTAACCACCTCTTCAGCACTGGCGACAGAGCTTGCAAATACCCCGGCGGTGACCAGAGCGAGTGTTGTCATTTTCTTTAAAAGCTTCATGCTATCTCCTTGTTAGCTTGCCAGTAGTCTGATGATTACTGCCATTGCATTGCCGCTTGTGACGGCTTTCATTGTTATTATTGCCAATGCTACAGCTTACAACTGCATCGAACCTGTTTAACATTCATCGCTAGTGTAAAATCGAATAATTTCACCATCAATATGAATTTATATCTAATTACACCGGTTAGTTACCCATGACTCCACCAGGGGGTTAATCCCCCGGCAATCTTGCTTCATTTTGTCACCTGCCCTGCCCCAATCTGGTGCAGAGTGGCTAAACGGTCAGCAGCAGGAACTCACGCTCCCATGAGCTGATCACTCGGCGGAAATTTTCCAGATCCGCCTGCTTCACCGCGATATAGCCTGAGGTGAAGGTGTCACCCAGATATTCCCTGACCGCCGAACTTTCCGACATCACCGCCAGCGCTTCTTCCAGCGTCAGCGGAAGGCTGATCCCCTGACGATTCTCGTTGGCGCGTCCCTGTACCGGCGTCGATGGCTTCACATCTTCCACCATGCCCATGTAACCACACAACAGAGTGGCGGCGATGGCCAGGTAGCTGTTGGCATCGGCACCTGCGATACGGTTCTCGATACGACGGTTCTGAGGTGACGACTCGGGGATCCGCAGACCACAGGTGCGGTTCTCATCGCCCCACTCCAGATTCACCGGCGCAGAGGTGCCCGGCAGGAATCGTCTGAAGGAGTTGACGTTCGGGGCCATCAGCGGTAACAACTCGGGAATATACTTCTGCAGACCACCTATGTAGCACAGGAACTTAGCACTTTTCGTGCCGTCCTCATTAGTAAAGATGTTCTTACCCGTCTTGATATCCACCACGCTCTGGTGAATATGCATGGCGCTGCCCGGCTCGTCGGTGACTGGCTTCGCCATAAAGGTGGCGCAAACGTCATGCTTGAGGGCCGCCTCACGCAGGGTACGCTTAAACACAAACACCTGATCCGCCAGCGACAGGGCGTCGCCATGGCTGAAGTTGATCTCCATCTGGGCCGTGCCCTCTTCGTGGATCAGGGTATCGATATCCAGTCCCTGGGCCTCGCACCAGTCATACATATCTTCGAACAGCGGGTCATACTCGTTGGCGGCGTCGATAGAGAACGACTGACGGCCCGACTCCTTGCGGCCACTGCGGCCCACAGGTGGAATCAATGGCATATCGGGATCTGAGTTTCTATGGGTCAGATAGAACTCCATCTCGGGGGCGATCACCGGCTTCCAGCCCTTATCTTCATAGAGCTTAAGCACCTTCTTGAGCAGGTTACGGGGCGACAACTCTATGGGGTTACCCATCTTATCGAAGGTGTCGTGGATCACCTGGGCGGTAGCTTCGACCGTCCAGGGCAACATGAATACTGCATTTTCATCGGGCACACAGACGAAGTCGATATCCGCCTTGTCCAATAGGCTGTCGTACAGGTCGTCATCCACATAGTCGCCGGTCACCGTCTGCAGCAGCACACTCTCGGGCAGGCGCATCCCCTTCTCGTCGATAAACTTATCGACCGGTGCGATCTTGCCGCGGGCGATACCCGTCATATCACTGATGACACACTCTACCTCGGTGATCTTATTGGCTTTCAAATAATCGATTAACTTCTTCATGCTTCACTATCTCTTGCGTTGAGCTGCTCTGGCTTGGCAGGCTTGACTAAAGGCGCTAAAAATCGAGCGGTAGAAAGGGTTCTCTAACACCTTCCATTCGGGGTGGAACTGCACCCCCAGCGCAAAATTTTTCGCATCTTTGACCGAAAACGCCTCGATTAATCCATCGGGGGCATAGGCTTCTGGCCGCAATCCAACACCCAAACGGTCAACACCTTGAGTGTGCACAGAGTTCACCTCTGCCAAATTGCGGCCCCAAGCCTCGTGGAGCAATCCCCCCGGTTCTATCTTCAACGGATGAGACAGGCCATATTGCACCTCGACGTCAGCCGTCTTGTCTTCTCTGTGTTCAATATAATCGCCAACTTCATGCAATTTCTGATGCAGGCTGCCGCCGTACACCACATTCATCTCCTGAAATCCCCGGCAGATGGCCAGCACAGGCACGCCGGCGTCAATCGCCGCCTTCAGCAGTGGCAGATTGGTCGCGTCGCGCTTGGGATCGTGTAGGGTATCTGGGTCACTCGCCACACCGTCGTAGTGGTGGGGCTCGATATTGGAGGGCGAACCGGTGAACAGCAGGCCATCGAGTCTGGGCAATATCGTCTCGGCCGGGCAATGGCCAAGCGCGGGGATCACCAAGGGCCAGCCTTGGGTGGCATCGGCAATACCCAGCAGGTATTTCTCGCCAACGATATTGAATGGGTGCAGGCCTATCTGTTGATTACAGGCCGTAACACCGATAACAGCAAGTCCTTCATCGGACATAGTTCACCTTTAGCTTTGTTGCGTCTTCTTATAGTTATAGCAATGAACAGACTTCAATCAATGTTCATTTTTTCACACACTACACTGAAATAATGAACGAGGCAATAGGCCGCCGAAAACAAAATATACAATAGAATAACAATTAGAATAAAAGCCAATTAAAACAACATTAAAAGGCAATTAAAATTAATGTAAAGCCAAAAATAGGCGAAAATCAGGTCACGGCTTTTGTGAACCAGCTCCCACAGAAAAGTCCGTTTGAGATTTTGGCTCGGCGACCTTAATGGACAAAATTATTTACAAAATGGGACGTGAGGCGACTCAGCCTCACGGCATGGGAAAAGGCACACACGCGGCGGCGCAGGCAGTGTCACGGGAGTTTCAATAAAGCGGAAGAGGTTTGAGAGGCCGGGCGATGCCCAGCCTAACAGGAAAGCTTAGTTAGAAGTTTGCCGGCGTGGTGGCGCTGACGATACGACACGGCTTGTCGAAGGGGTTACGGAATCTGTGGGGCAGCTCGCTGTTGAAGTAGTAGCTGTCGCCCTCGCTCAGCACATAGACCTCGTCGCCTATGGTGATCTCCAGCTGACCCTCGATCACCATGGCCGCCTCTTCACCCTCGTGCTGCAGCATCTCTTCACCGGTATCAGACCCAGGTGGATAGACCTCGTTCATCACAGACATGGCGCGGTTGGGGTAATCTCTGCCGATCAACTTGTAGTCCAGGTTACCATCGCCGATATCCAGCAGCTCGCCGGAGCGGTAGACCACCTTCTGCTCAGTAGGCATGCTCTCCTCGATAGAGAAGAAATCCACCAGTGACATAGGCAAACCCGACAAAACTTTCTTCAGGGAACTCACCGAAGGACTGACGCTGTTCTTCTCGATCATGGAGATGGTGCTGTTGGTCACGCCGGCACGCTTAGCCAACTCGCGTTGCGATAACCCTTTCATTTTACGAACAGCTTTGAGATTTGCGCCTATATCCAAAAAACATCTCCTATCCAACAAGACTCAGGAAGAAACAATTTTCCATACTAGTTTGTATCAAACTAAAAAGCATGTTAAATATAATCAACAGGTGTGAATTATAACCAACTCAAGGGTCAAAAGTATACTTACTCTGGCCAATTTAGTCGAATAACAAGAATAAAACCCTCACTCGGAGCCCAAATGACCACCAAGCGCCCTGTCCACAGTGACCAATATCCCGACTCTTTCTATCATGCCACCGCCAATGCCCTGGAAGCCCTGCCGCAACTCACTGAGCGGATCACCGCCGATGTCTGCATCATCGGCGGTGGTTTCAGCGGCATCAACACCGCCATCGAGTTGGCCGAGAGAGGCTTCGAGGTGGTATTGCTGGAGGCGAAACGGATCGGCTGGGGCGCGTCGGGCCGCAACGGCGGCGAGCTGATCCGCGGCATAGGCCATAATGTCGAACAGTTTCGCAACGAGATAGGCTCAGAAGGGGTCGCGGCCATCGAGCAGATGGGCTTCGAGGCGGTTGAGATAGTGCGTAACCGCGTCGCCAAGCACAATATCGACTGTAACCTGCAGATGGGCTACTGCGATCTGGCCACCAAGCCGAGACACATGAAGGAGCTCGCCGCCGACTATCAGGAGATGCTCCACCAAGGGCGTGAGGGCTTTAAGTTGCTGGAGAAGCACCAGCTTGGCGAGGTGATCGGCTCAGATCTCTACTGCGGCGCCCTGGTCGACATGAACAGCGGCCACCTGCATCCCCTCAATCTGGCACTGGGCGAGGCCAAGGTGGCCCGCAGCCTGGGGGTCAAGATGTTCGAATACAGCGCCGCCACCAAGATAGTCAAGGGCAAGCGCCCCTGCGTACATACAGAGCATGGCCGTGTCGACTGTCGCTACCTGGTGCTCGCCGGAAACGCCTATATCGGCCATGAACTCAACGGCTACATAGGCGGTAAGGTGCTGCCCGCCGGCAGTTATCTGCTGGCCACCGAGCCTTTGTCCCAGGAGATGTGCGATGAGATTATCCCGCAAAACATGGCCTTTGCCGACATGCGTATCGATCTCGACTATTTCCACCTCTCCCAGGACAATCGCCTGCTGTTTGGCGGCCTGTGCACCTATTCGGGTAAGGATCCCAAGGATATCGACGCGGCGCTGCGCCCCAACCTGGAGAAGGTATTCCCCCAGCTCAAGGGGGTGAAGATAGAATATGAATGGGGCGGCATGATAGGCATAGGCGCCAACCGCCTGCCGCAGATTGGCCGGCTGCCAGACTGCCCCAACATCCTCTACGCCCAGGCCTATGCCGGTCACGGCGTCAATGCCACCCATATGGCGGCCAGGCTTATCGGCGAAGCCCTGACGGCTCAGGCCGAAAGGTTCGATATCTTCGACAGGGTACAACATATGACCTTCCCCGGTGGGCCGAAATTCCGCTCCCCCATGCTGGCGGCTGGCATGCTGTATCACAGGCTGAAAGACCTGTTTTAGCCTAAAAACTAAAATAGTCAGCATAAAAAAAGGTGCCCTAGGCACCTTTTCTGTTAGTAACGATTACGTCCCTTGCTCAATAGGCAAATCGGCATTGCTGCCCCAGTCGGCCCAGGAGCCATCATAGAGCACCGCCTTGTCATGTCCCGAGGCCACAGAGGCTAAGATCAGGATACAGGCGGTAATGCCTGAGCCGCAGCTGAAGATCCGCTCTGCTTCCTGCTCACCCTCCTGCTCTCCTACCAACTGCTCAAACATGGCCTGCAGATCCTCGACCCGCTTCATCCTATGTTCGCGCAGCAGCTCGCCAAAGGGCAGGTTTACCGAGCCGGGAATATGACCGCAGCGCACGCCGGGTCGAGGCTCACTGACCTCTCCCGCAAAGCGCCCCGCTGCCCGCGCATCCAAGATAACGCTGTCGCCTCCCAGGGATTCGAGCACATAGTTGGCGTCACAGATAAGGCCCGGCTGGAAATCCGCCACATAGGGCACAGACTCTTCATCTATTACCGTGGGCTGATAGCGCTCGCTGGTCATGCGCTCCTCGCTGAGCCACTGCGGCAGGCCGCCATCGAGCACATAGACATTCTCGTGGCCCATCAGCTTAAACATCCACCAGGCGCGCGGCGCGCTGTAGATCCCCTGGTTATCGTAGATCACCACCAGGCTGTCTCTGACTATGCCTAGGGCCGTAGCCCCTTGCTCAAACTGCTCAGGGGTGGGCATGGCGTGCAGCTGCGATGAAGTGGTATCGCAAAACACCTGCTCGATATCAAACTTTTGCGACCGGGGAATACAGACAAACTCTTCATAAAGTATGGGTTCCTTGCCCACCACACTCTGCATACTGGCGTCGAGCAACACCAGATTACCCTCAAACAGATTCGCCTCAAGCCAGGCGGTGGTAACTAACGGGTATTCCAATTCCATAGTGACTCCCAATGTGGGGGCTAATCAGCATCTGCCCGCCCCTCTTATCAATAGTATGACGCTTATCTGTAAAGACAATATACGATGGGAGGGGCCAAGGACAAGTGACTTATTTTAACCCTGCTAACAAACTGGCATAAAAAAGCCCTTTATTGCTAAAGGGCTGTGATTAAAGCGTTTTGTATAGCGGGTTGCTTGCCGCTAAGACAGGGGTTTTCCCTGAAAGGCTTTCCTAGAGCGCAATCCAGGTCGCCTTGATCTCGGTATACTTGTCGAAGGCATGCAGTGACTTGTCACGGCCGTTACCGGACTGCTTGTAGCCACCAAAGGGCGCCGTCATGTCACCACCGTCATAGTGGTTGATCCACACCATGCCGCTACGCAGCGCCTTGGCCGTCTTGTGGGCCTTGCTGATATCTGAGGTCCAGACACCGGCCGCCAGGCCGTAGATGGTATCGTTACCGATACGAATCGCCTCCTCCATGCCGTCGAAGGTGATCACCGACAGCACAGGGCCAAAGATCTCCTCCTTGGCGATGGTCATCTCATTCTTCACGTTGGCGAAGATGGTCGGTGCCACATACACACCGCCTGTCTCGGCCAGCACCTGCTGACCACCTTGACGCAGCTGCGCCCCTTCGGCCACCCCGGCGCGAATATAGCGCAGCACATTCTCCAGCTGCTGCTGATCGACCACGGCGCCACAGGTGGTGGCAGGATCCAGCGGGTGCCCCGGCTGCCAGGCCTGCATCTCGGCTTCGATCAGGTTAATAAGTTCTTCCTTCACCCCCGACTCCACTAGCAGACGTGAGCCCGCGGTGCAGACCTCGCCCTGGTTGAAGGCGATGGCCGAGGCCGCGGCAATCGCCGCCTCTTTAAGGTTCGGCGCGTCGTTGAAGACGATATTCGGGCTCTTGCCCCCGGCCTCCAGCCAGACACGCTTCATGTTGGATTCGCCGGCATAGATCATTAGCTGCTTGGCAATCTTGGTCGAGCCGGTAAACACCAGGGTATCGACATCCATGTGCAGCGCCAGCGCCTTACCCACGGTATGGCCGTATCCAGGGAGCACATTAAGCACCCCTTTAGGGATCCCCGCCTCTATCGCCAACTGCGCCATGCGAATGGCGGTCAGCGGTGACTTCTCTGAAGGCTTTAATACGACGCTATTGCCTGTCGCCAGCGCAGGGCCCAGCTTCCAGCAGGCCATCAAGAGTGGGAAGTTCCAGGGCACGATAGCCGCCACTACGCCGACAGGCTCACGGGTGATCATGCCGATCTCGTTGTGGGCCGTTGGGGCAATTTCGTCGTAAATCTTGTCTACCGCCTCGCCCGACCAGCGTATGGCGCGAGCCGCGCCCGCCACATCGACGGCGCCGGAATAACGGATAGGCTTACCCATATCCAAGGTTTCCAGCAGGGCCAGCTCATCCCTGTTTGCCTCGAGCAGATCGGCGAAGCGAATCATCACCTGCTTGCGTTTCACCGGCGGCAGTTGTGACCAGTCACCACGCTCAAACACCTCTCGGGCATTGGCAACGGCGCGGTTGGCATCCACCAGATCGCAACTGGCCACCTGGGTCAGCACCCTGCCATCGATAGGGCTGATACAGTCGAAGGTGTCATTCGAATCGGCGGCGCAGTATTCGCCATTGATAAATGCCTGGCCCTGAATCACCAGGTTGTCCGCCATCTCTTGCCATTGTTCGCGATTTTGTGGAGTACTCATTCTGACCTCTTAACGGGTGATAATTGCTCTAGCGTCAATGCTAATGCACGTCCACGCCCTCTCTGGCGCGACTGTGCCTGCCCTAGATTACGCTCAACCCTCAATCAATTTCAATATTTTTTACAAAAAGTTATTTTTTGCTATAAATAATGAACAAAAAGCTTTCATGTTCATTATTTCTGACATAGCATAGCGAATATCAACCACTCACTAAAACAACAATTACACAGAACCAGGGTAGATGATATGGAAGATTTTAATAAAGCTGACCAGGTAGCAACAGGCACGCTGGAACACTATTGGATGCCCTTTACCGCCAATAGACAGTTTAAACAAAGTCCCCGCCTCCTCGCACAGGCAGAGGGGATGTACTACAAGGATGTAAACGGCCGTCCCGTACTCGACGGCACTGCCGGTCTCTGGTGCTGTAATGCCGGACACGGTCGCAAGGCGATCTCCGAGGCGGTGAGCAAACAGATCCACGAGATGGACTATGCACCCTCGTTCCAGATGGGCCACCCACTGGCCTTCGAACTGGCCGAGCGTCTCGCCGCCATCGCCCCCAAAGGGATCAACAAGGTATTTTTCACCAACTCTGGCTCTGAATCTGTCGACACGGCGCTGAAGATCGCCCTCAACTACCACAGGGCCCGTGGTGAGGCGACCCGTACCCGTTTCATCGGTCGTGAGCTGGGATACCATGGCGTCGGCTTCGGCGGCATCTCAGTTGGTGGCATAGGCGGCAACCGCCGCACCTTCAGCCAGCAGCTACTGCAGGGGGTCGACCACCTGCCCCACACCCTGGATATCCAGCAAAACGCCTTCTGTAAGGGACTACCGGAAACCGGCGCAGAGAAGGCCGAGGTGCTGGAGCAGCTCGTTACCCTACATGGCGCCGAGAATATCGCCGCGGTGATCGTCGAGCCCATGTCGGGTTCGGCCGGGGTCATACTACCGCCTCAGGGCTATCTCAAGCGCCTGCGAGAGATCACCCGCAAGCATGGCATCCTATTGATCTTCGATGAGGTGATCACCGGCTTTGGCCGTGTGGGCGACGCCTTCGCCAGTCAGCGCTGGGGCGTCACACCGGATATGATCACCACAGCCAAGGCGCTCAACAACGGCACCATCCCCATGGGCGCCGTGTTGATCGACGATGCTATCTATGATGCCAGCATGGACGCCCCAGAGGGCGCCATCGAGCTCTATCATGGCTACACCTATTCGGGCCATCCGGTAGCTGCGGCCGCCGCCATCGCCACCTTAGATATTTATCAGGAAGAGCAGTTGTTTGAGCGCACCAAGTCGCTGGAAAACTACTTCGAAAAGGCGGTGCACAGCCTCAAGGGACTGCCAAACCTTATCGACATTCGTAACACTGGCCTGGTAGCCGGTATCCAGTTTAGCCCGAGCGACAAAGGCATAGGCAAGCGCGGCTTCGGCATCTTCGAGACCTGTTTCAAGAACGGCACCCTGGTCAGGGCCACGGCCGACACCATCGCCCTGTCGCCGCCACTGATCGTCGACGAGGCCCAGATAGACCAGATGGTCAACACCCTAAGCGATGCCATCACCACAGTTGGCTAACCCAGAATAACCAAGACACATTAGAGATTTTTGCAGGGAAATTACGCGCTATGCAGCAGATAAACCACTACATCAACGGCCAGCACACACAGCCCAGCGCCCGCAGCGCCGCCGTCTTCGAACCCGCCACCGGCGAGCAAAAGGCCAACGTCTCCCTGGCCAGCGCACTCGAGGTAGATGCGGCCATCGAGCTGGCCAAGAAGGCCCACGGCCCCTGGTCAGAGATGACCCCCCTTAACCGCGCACGCATTCTGTTTAAGTTTAAGGCCCTGGTCGAAGCCAACATGGATGAGCTGGCGGCCATGATCACCCGCGAACACGGCAAAGTGCTCGACGATGCCAAGGGCGAGATCATCCGTGGCCTCGAGGTGGTGGAGTTTGCCTGTGGCATCCCCCATCTACTCAAGGGCGAGCACACAGAGCAGGTCGGTGGTGGCGTCGATGCCTGGACACTCAACCAATCCCTGGGCGTAGTGGCCGGCATCGCCCCCTTTAACTTCCCTGTGATGGTGCCAATGTGGATGTTCCCCATCGCCATCGCCGCGGGCAATACCTTCATCATGAAGCCATCGGAGAAGGATCCGACCTCTGTGATGCGCATGGCCGAACTCCTCACCGAGGCGGGCCTGCCGGACGGCGTATTTAACGTGGTCAACGGCGACAAGGAAGCGGTGGACACCCTGCTGACCCACAAGGATATTCAGGCGGTGAGCTTCGTCGGCTCCACACCGATCGCCGAATATATCTATCAGACGGCGGCGGCCCACGGCAAACGTGTACAGGCCTTGGGCGGCGCGAAGAACCACATGCTGTTGATGCCAGATGCGGACCTCGACCAGGCGGTCAGCGCCCTGATGGGCGCCGCCTATGGCAGCGCCGGTGAGCGCTGCATGGCGATCTCTGTAGTACTGGCCGTCGGCGATGTGGGTGATGCCTTGGTAGAGAAACTGCTGCCACAGATCCAGGCGCTCAAGGTCGGTAACGGCCTGGAAGGCGAGATGGAGATGGGACCGCTGATCTCGGCGCAGCATCTGGAAAAAGTGCGCGGCTATGTGGACAGAGGCGTGAGCGAGGGTGCAAGCCTATTGGCCGATGGCCGTCAACTCACGGTCACCGATCACGAGCAGGGCTACTTCCTCGGCGGCTGCCTGTTCGACCATGTCACCCCAGAGATGACCATCTACAAGGAAGAGATCTTCGGCCCTGTGCTGGCCATCGTCCGGGTGAAGGATTACGCCGAGGCGCTGACCCTGATCAACGAACACGAGTTTGGTAACGGCACCGCTATCTTTACCCAGAGCGGCGAGGCGGCCAGACACTTCTGCCACCATGTGCAGGTCGGCATGGTCGGGGTCAACGTACCCATCCCAGTGCCTATGGCCTTCCATAGCTTTGGCGGCTGGAAGCGCTCCCTCTTCGGCCCACTGCACATGCATGGTCCAGACGGCGTACGCTTCTATACTAAGCGTAAGGCGATCACCGCCCGCTGGCCCAAGGGCAAGGGCAGCCAGGCAGAATTTGTCATGCCGACCATGAAATAAACTAAGCTTAAGGCGCCGCGCTGCGCCTTAAGTCTATCTGTAAATTGGAGCAGAAATGACACAGACTATTGATGCCATCATCAACTTTGGCCAGCATAAGGTTAAGACGGAACACTATGAGGTGGCACCGGAAAAGGTATTAAGCGGGGAGCCTAAGCAGCAACTGGAGAATCATTACTCCAGCCCCTGCGATCAATTTCACGCCGGGATCTGGCAGGGCCAGGTCGGCAGTTGGAAGGTCAACTACAGCGAACATGAGTATTGCGAGATCCTATCGGGCAGCAGCGAGATCATTGATGAAGCAGGCAACAGCCTGACGGTCAGCAAGGGCGATCGCTTCGTCATCCCCGCCGGTTTTAAGGGCGTATGGCGAGTGCTGCAGGAGTGTCGCAAGATTTACGTCGTATTTGAGCAAAAATAACTAAAATCATTGCCATGTAGTCTCAGCGAACTAGCTGTTGTTTGGCTTAATCTGATCCGGATAGCTTGCTAACCGGATCGGTGTCAACAAAGTGAAATGGAGAAACCACCGTGTATAAAAAATTTAATAAGAAACGGATAGCCCAGCTAGCTGGCTTAACCTTGGCAACCGCGCTAATCACACCTTTGGCACAGGCTGAAGTCTCGGGAGAAATTGGCGTCACCAACGATTACCGCTTCCGCGGTATCTCACAAACCGCAGGCGATTTTGCCGTTCAAGCCAGCATAGATTACAGCATGGAAAGTGGTTTCTTCATCGGTGCCTGGGGCAGTAATGTCGATGATGAAAGTTATGATGCCGATGTCGAAGTCGACTTCTATGCCGGTTACGCCGGTGCCTTCGGCGAAGACGACGCGGTGGAATATGACTTCACCCTGACCTACTACACCTACCCGGGACAGGATGAGAGCACTAAGTATCTCGAGGCCTCACTGGGCTTCTACTTTGCCGACTTCCACTTCGCCCAGTGGTACACCAACGACTACGCCAACGCCGATGTGTCTCTGCACTACAGCGAGCTAAACTACTCCTACGAGTTTATCGAGAACTGGAGCATAGATGCTCACGTGGGCTACAACTATGGCGACGGTGCAGATCTAGACTGGGGTGAGAACTATGTCGACTACTCCATCGGCGTCTCCACCGAGATCGGCGGTGTCGGCCTGTCGCTGGCCTGGTTAGACACTAACCTGAGCAGCGACAACGAGATCAAGGACGGCCCATGGAAGAACGAAGGCACTATTCTGGCCACCGCCAGCTACGCCTTCTAACCCCTGCCCTCCCCAACCAAGTGATTGTAAAAAAACCGCCTTCATCGGCGGTTTTTTATTAGGGGTATATTTACGAGTTTAAAGACAATCTACTCCTAAACTCGACAATCTCTAACATTACAGCTTCAGGCTCTCCCCCCGGCGGACTCGCTCGGCTAGAGCGCGCCAGTAATTCACCAGCTCTTGATGCGCCTGTGCGCGCTCGGGAAAGGTTTGCGACAACCCTTGTAGAATATTGGCTTGCTGATGACAGAGTTTTTCCCAGCGGCGGGCATTAGACAGGTGCATAGTGTTTTCCTTAACGTATTAAACTCCTTCGAAGAGTATAGCCAGTTTATTAAAAATTTGATCTAAGCCGCTAGGAAAAACCCTTAGCCGGGAGTATCTTCAAACTATAACGCTAAGGAGTGACTATGACTGAAACCCTATTGAAAATCGCCTTTATCCTGGTGGGCCTCTTTCTAATCTACAAGCTGATCTTCTCAGGCAAACGTGGCTTAAGCCTGTTTGAGATGCATTTTAAAGATGGCCGTCTCATCTCCCACAAGGGCAAGATCCCGGAGAAGTTTCAGCGGGAATGTAAAGCCATCGCCAAGAGTGAAAAACTGACCTGTGTGGTACGCGCCGAGAAGAGTGGCGGCGTCAGGCTGCATGTATCGGCCAACGTCAGCGATGCCATCATACAGCGCATCCGCAACCAATTTCCGTTCGAATACTACGACAAGAAAACCGTCGATAATTCGCGTCAAGCAGGCTAGGCCCGCCCAAAGCTAAACCTAGCCTAAACTAAAATCTAGCCTAAGCAGGGGCCGCCACAGATTACGGATTCAGGTACTGATCCAGGCGGCCATCTTGCTTGGCATCGTCTATGATGCGTTGATTATCCTGTGACATGGGGTCTTTAACCTCCAGCGGATCCCCTTGGGGCTCAGACTCAGCCGTCACACTCATGTTTATCCCGGTCGAACAGGCGCTCAAACCGAGCGCCACCAGCAGTATCCATTTATTCATCTTTCGCCCCCACTCCTAGTTTTTAGCGGTATTCTTACTTTTAGTGCTAGCAGCATTGTCGCCAGCAAAATATTCCAGTGCCCATACCAGGGCGATACCCGCCAACATGGCGCAGATGGCCAGGCCAAGCTGCGCCGGTTGCCCGGTCAGTTGCTCAAAATTCATGGGCGACAGGTTCTGTTCCAGCAGCGGCACCTGCTCGCCTGCCGAGTTTTCACGCCAGGTGAGCACCTGCTTCCAGGGCCAGATCTTACCTAGGGTGCCGAGCATCAAGCCGGTGAGGAATATAAGCGTCGCATCATGATATTTACGCAGCAGCGCCGACAGCAGATGGCTGAATGAAAGCAAGCCTGCCACACAGCCACAGGCGAACGTCAGTAACACGGGGATATCTAGGCTCTTGGCGGCTCCCAGCACCGAGGTGTATAGGCCCAGTAGCAGCAGGATGAAACTGCCAGAGATCCCCGGCAGCAACATGGCGCAGATAGCGATACTGCCGCCGATGAAGACATTCAGATAGGTCATCTGCATATCGATTGGATGCAGCACAGTGATCCCCCAGGCAAAGGCCACGCCCAGGGCAAACAGGGCCAGACGTCCCACAGAGAAGCCCTTCACCTGCTTGAGCATGTGCACCACAGAGATGATGATGAGACCGAAGAAGAAGGACCACACGGGGATCGGATGACTATGCAGCAGATAGGTGATCAGCTTGGCCAGGGTAAAGATGCTGGTGAGGATACCGCCGAACACGGCGATCAGGAAGGGGCCGTTAATATGCATAAAGGCGGCCTTCAGCCCCTGCTGGCGGATCACACCGATGAGGCTGGGATTAACCTTACGTATGCTGTTGAGCAGGGGGTCGAGGATCCCCGTGATGAAGGCAATGGTGCCCCCGGAAACGCCGGGCACCACATCGGCGGCCCCCATGGCCATCCCTTTGAAATAAGTCAGCAGATAATTCACTCAAGATCCTTAAGTTAATGATTTTCTTTAAGCCAAAAGCCTTAGCGCCCAATTATACGCGCCCGGCGCAGCCAAAGGAAAATGAAGTTTGGTTTAGGCGGCCAAATCACGGCGCTATTGTTAACCACTTGTTATTCCGCTAGTCTAACAACTCATCTGACCAGACAAGCTTTTTCTTCAACCAGCAAAGCATTTTAATAACGAGTAAGCCAATGAATAACAAACCGACACGGGTGATGGCCCTCTACCACCGCCTAACCAAGTGGCCACTGGGCCATAAGTTTTTCTCCCTCATGGTGTCACGCATGGCGCCCTACTTCGCCACCGTTAAGCCCCTGGTTACAGAGCTGAGACCCAACTACTGCCAGGTACTGGTGCGAAAGCGCAAGGCGGTGCAGAACCACATAGGCACAGTGCACGTCATCGCCATCTGTAATGGCCTGGAGATGGCCATGGGCACCATGGCCGAGGCGTCAATTCCTGCCCACCTGCGCTGGATCCCCAAGGGAATGAGCGTCGACTACACCGCCAAGGCCGGCAGCGACATCCGCTGCATCGCCGAGGTCACGTCCGAACAGTGGGTCGAAGGCGACATGCTGGTCAAGGTTACCGCCCTGGATGAGAACGATGTGGTGGTGGTCAAGGGCCACATCAAGCTGTGGATATCCCTCAAGCCCTCAAAAGCCTAGCCACTCTTTAACACAGATTTGCTGGGTGGTTTACCTACGCCACCCAGCAAGCACATGGCACTGTCGATAATCCTATGAAAACTTGACAATTTAGCCTCTGTCTCTCAAGTTATTGGCATACTTTGGCATCAGGGACGCGCCACATGAGATTGACATTTAGGACAATATCTAGCTACACCCTTTTATTGGGATATCTTTGCCTCACGGCTAACGCCGCAGCCTCAGATAATGATGGCAACAAAAGTGCCCGCATCTTAGACAAGCAACCTAACTGTATTGAGACGACGTTAGCACCGATATCACTGACTCTTACGAGTAAAAAGTATCCCGCAGAGACTAAACCTTTGGAGAGCGAAGCCTTTAAATCAGCATTGAGTCAGATAACTCAACAAGCGACAGACAGAGGCGCCGAAGTCATCATTCTCACCCAGGTGAGCAACCATATTGTCAGCAAGATGAAGGAGAAGAAGCTTTCTCAACGCTCCAGCCAGGAGATGGTTAAGGTCACTCAGTTAAAGACCCATCTCGAAGCAGAGCTATATCGTCTCTGTCAGCATGATAAAAGCCTGTCAGAAACAGCAGCCGCCTATGACAGCAAGGGCTATGAAATTCGCCAGTCTCGCTTCGAGTACACCTTTGAGGCCCCCACACCTCAATCGGTTGCCAAACTTGCGGCGGCGAAGAGCCTGCCTCCCGCTTTAGTATCGTTAGACAATGGCGTATATGGCGCCAAACTCGGCATAAGTCCCGAAGCCCTCTATGATTTACTCGGCCCCGCAAGCATAGAGTTACCGCTTAGCGCGCAAGATTTTGCCTGGGGTTACGGTAGGCAGCTCTGGTTTGTGTTTACCAAAGAGCGGCTCGTCGCCATCTCGACAGAGTTCAGCCCATTGAACAATACCGGCCAGAATCTTATCGATTATCGCGACGGATTCGACGGTGCCTCTTGGTTAATTAACGGTGAGATCGCCTATCGCACGCCCATTTCACAGGTCATTCGCACCTTGGGTGCCAACCAAGCCCAGCGACAGGGCGACCACCTCAACCTCAGTGACGGTAAGCAGCGCTTGACCCTTAACTTTGATACCTATCTCCAGACCGGCGAAGCGACGTCCGAATCTCAATTAAGCGGCTTTAGCCTCTATCAAGACAAGACCAAGCTGACGCTGCGAGGAAAACAACCCAACAAGGAGGCGCTCCAGCCACTGCTAAAACAGCTCACCCCTTCGTTTGTCGGTGAGCGTCCTAGCCTGCAGCAACTGCAAAAGGCCTATCCCAGCATAGCGAGATTAGCTATCTCGAGCGATGGCGAATGGTGGCTGCTAGGCAACCATCTGCAACTTAGGTTCGACGGCGACACCTTACATAAGCTCAGGCTGGCTTCAGGTATCTATCAACAAGATACCGACACAGGCCTCACAGAGCTTTGCGAGCGACTAGCCATCCCATCACAAAAGGATAAATTACTGGCAAAATTCCAGCAGGCAAACGATGAGTTCGACAGCGTCGAACTTTATGAGCAAGGCTATTCGCTTGTGACTAAATATGACTCCTACGATGATGATGCCACCCTCTATGAGCTGGAGATCACCTATTTCTAAATGGTATAAAGCGCACTGACCATCTTTAACCAACTGAAGGCCGTTAACCGACTTGCCGCCGTTAACCATAGATAGCCCAATGAGAAGAAATCGCCCGAATCCCCTAAAGAGAGAGCCCAGAATAGGTGAGCAAAGCAACAGACAGAGCCCTCAGCCAACCTATGGGGGCAAGCGTAAAAATAAAGGCGCTAAGTGGCCATTTAGCACTAAACTGCGCCTCGCTCTCATCGTCACGCTGTTTGTCGGCCTCCTGCTGGCTAGCCAGTTTCAACGGCTGCCGATAGCTGTACCTGTCTATTACGCCGTCATGAGCCTTATTACCTTCTTGTGCTACGCCTTAGACAAACGCGCCGCCCAACGAGATAACTGGCGTATAAGCGAGAATCGCCTGCATATGCTTTCTCTGATTGGCGGCTGGCCAGGGGCCATGCTGGGGCAGCAACATTTGAGGCACAAGTCCAGTAAGCGTGCTTTTCGTGTTGTGCTCTGGCTGACTGTCATCATCAACATCAGTCTGTTAGGCGCCCTGGTATCACCTCAAGGGCAAGCCCTGCTGACACAGCTAGGGGTTAACTAGCCTATTGATTCAGATGAGCCCTCCTCGTTTACCCAAGGGGCGCAATTGGCTATGATGAAGGCCGCACTTTTATAGGAAAATCAAAGATGAGAATGATATTAGCAGTCGTGGTGATCGCCGGCGTCTTATTTTACTTCTTTACCAGCATGAACAATCAGAAGGCGGCCAAGGAGAATATCGCCAAGGGCGAAGCCTTTCTAGCGCAGAACAAGACACAGGAAGGGGTTATCGAGACCGCTTCGGGGCTCCAGTACAAGGTTTTGGCAAAGGGCGACGGCAGCGTCCATCCCAAGGCCAGCGATACTGTGACGGTTCACTACCATGGCACGCTGATCGACGGCACTGTGTTTGACAGCTCGGTCGAGCGCGGCGAGCCTATCGCCTTCCCGCTTAATCGCGTCATCAAGGGCTGGACCGAGGGGGTACAACTGATGGTCGAAGGGGAAAAGACCCGCTTCTTTATTCCCAGCAGCCTGGCCTATGGCAATCGCAGCGCCGGCAAGATCCCCGGCGGTTCCGTGCTTATCTTCGATGTCGAGCTGATTAGCATAGATAAGTAGAGACAGTGACTTACGACATGAAAAACGCGCCCTAAGGCGCGTTTTTTGTATCATACCAATCACGGTAAGTAAGTGATCGGAAATAGCGCAGGAAAAACGTTCGAGAACAAGGCGAAATTTTTCGATAAGTAGTTATTCTACAATCAAAAATAGTAACGCAGTTATCGAACGTTTTAACAAGCTAGCATGCTCAGTTATTTACTACGATTGGTATCAGTACCCGAAGGGATTATCGATAGAGTAAGCCGGTTGGGTAAACCATTTAGGGCCGCTCTGTGTCATATAGAAGTGATCCTCGTGGCGCACCCCAAACTCGCCCGGCACACACAGCATGGGCTCGTTACTAAAGCACATGCCTGGGGCCAGCGGCGTATGGTCATTCAGCACCAAGTAGGGCCACTCATGGATATCCAGGCCTATGCCATGTCCGGTCCTGTGGGGCAGACCCGGCAGGTCATAGCCAGGGCCGAAACCCGCCTGCTCGAGTACGTCGCGGGCGGCACGATCTACGCTTGAACAAGGAGCCCCCACCTTAGCGGCCTCGAAGGCGGCCAGCTGAGCATCCTGCTCCAGTTGCCACAACTGACGCTGGCGCTCGCTCGGCGTGCCGTAGACATAGGTGCGGGTAATATCTGAGTTATAGCCGTGTAGCTGACAGCCTGTGTCGATCAGCACGGTATCGTTAAGCTCGAGCGCCTTAGGCGACTTGACCCCATGGGGATAGGCCGAGTCTTCACCGAAGAGCACGATACAGAAATAGGATCCCGCCGGAGCACCAACGGCTTTATGGGCCTGGTGAATAAAGCTCTCCACCTCGCCGACTGTGATCCCTTCATGCAGGATGCGTGCGGCGGCCTTGTGCACCTCAAGGGTCATATCCTTGGCGCGCTGCAACAGGGCTAGCTCTGTCTCCGACTTGATCATGCGACAGGCGGCGGTAACCGTCTTGCCGTTAACGAATTCAAATTCTGGTGCCAGTTGACGCACGCCATCGAAGATGAAAAACGCCGCCGACTCATCCATCGCCAGCTTGCCTTGGCTTATGCCAAGTTCACCGAGTCGCTTGATGAACAGGCCATAGGGACTCTCATCCTCATGCCAGCAGTTCACCCGCCCCTCGATAACCATGTAGCCCTTAAGTGTGTCGAGTTCGAACGCGGGAGCGATATATTCAAGCTCACCCTCGGCCGGCAATATGGCACCCACCATACGCTCACTGGCGTACCAGCGCGTGCCGGTAAAGTAGTAGAGGTTAGTGCCGGCGTTGAGATAGATGGCCGCAATGCCCTGCTGACGCATCAGCTGCTGCGCCTTGTCGATGCGCGCCCGGTACTCCTGCGCCGAGATCCCTTCGACCCCTTGGGTCATATCGGACAGCTTGGCCAGCTCCTGCTCGGGCGTCGATCCGCCAACACCCATCGTAGAAATTAAGCCTGTGGTATTTACACTCATAGTTAACACCTTTGACGGCAGTCGCGGGGCCAACCCGCAATCACCATGGAAAAGAAGAATGACAGGCAACCTTTTTAGCATAATGTATACAAAAAAGCAGTAGCTAACAGAAAGAAAAATCTTCAAGGTGCGCAGGCAAGCAGCGCCTAAGGAGGGGATTACTCAATGGGGAACAGCAATCGTTTCGACAAACCTAAAAGCAGAATAAAGACTAAATCGAATTAGCGCCTTCTGATTTTGCTCGCAATGCTTTTACTCGTAATGTTTTTACTTCTGTTGGCTTTAGGAGCTATGACGTTATGAGCTAGGACTTCACTCGGCGTGCTGGGCCAGCAGTACCTTGAGGCCGCGGCACACCAGGGTCTCCATATCATCGACCCGGGCGATGTTCACATCCCCCAGCGGCGCCGTCAGCGCCAGTTGTCTCAGGGACTCGACACAGCCCTTGTAATAGTCCGGCTGATTCATCATAGGGCCCGCAAGCCAGATACGATTAGGGTTCAGCAGGTTGATGGCCCAGGCGATGCCCATCCCCAGATAGCTACCGGCGCGGTAGAGCTCCTGGGGACTCTTGAGGCCGCGAATGCGAATCGACTCGCCACTGGCCAGCTGCTCCAGGCTGTACTCGCCCCCTTCACTCATCACCCGGCAATGGCCCAGCTCGCCGGCTACGCCGCCGGCGCCAAGAAACGGCTCGCCCTTGATGGCGATCGCCATGCCAATGCCGGCGCCGCTCATCAGCAGCAATTCGCAGGCATTTTTAGGGTCGCAGACCGCCAACATTCCGGCATCGATATCATTGTGGATCAGGCTAAAGCGGGCCTGAGTCTTGAGCTTGGCCAACGAAAGGCCGTTGAGCTTGGGTGCCACCTTGCAGGCGATCAAGGTATCTTGCTTCACCAGTCCGGGAACCGCCACCCCTAAGGCATAGTCACTCAGGCCATAGTCGGCTTCGATGTCGGCGATGTGACGGTTGAGGTCGGCCAGGGTGAAGTGCTCGCCGGTGGTGATTTTATATTGCTCGGTGCGCCCCTGAGTCTCAATTTCGAACAGGGCGGTAGTCGCGCCAATATCTATGGTCAGGGATTGCATAACGAGCTCCGTAGCCGACTAGCTCATCACGGCGAGAGCCTCTCGGCGCGATGAGTAGAAGAGTTGTGTATCGCTAAATTTTATCACAAAAACCATCTACTAAGGCTATATAAAATGCGACTAACACCTTGCTTTGATTGAATTTCCATCAAGTCCTATCAGGTTTCATCTATTTTCTGCTCATTTGCCAGCCTCAGGGGCACCCGTCCCCAGGCCATCAAGAGTAGATGAATGGCCAGCAGCGGGATACAGGTGAGCAGCATCACCTCCCAGCCTAGCCAGTGCAGCACCCAGCCGGCGCTTAAGGAGGCTAGGGCCTGGGAACCGAAGACGAAGGCATCGTTAAAGGCCTGAACCTTAAAGCGTTCTTCACTGTGGTAATAACGTGGCAACAAGACGGTTCCGGCCACAAACAGCAGGTTCCAGCCGACGCCTAACAGCACCAGGGCCACCCAGTAGTTCAGCAGCTCCCGCCCGAGCAAGGCGACCGTGATGGTCACTCCATAGGCTGCCAGGCCCACCAGCATCATGCGGCTGGTGCCAAACTTGGCCACCAGGTAGCCGCTAAACAGCGATGGAAAATACATGGCGATGATGTGACTCTGGATCACCCACTTGGTATCGGCCAGGGAATAGTGCTCCATGTGATGCATATGCAGGGGCGTGGCGGTCATGATGAAGCTCATCATGCCATAGCCTATGGTCGCGGCGCCGATGGCGGTCCAGATAGAAGGCTGCAACAAGATGTTGCCAAGGGGACGCACGGCCTGATGGGATGACGCATGGGCCGGTTTGTCCTGGCGATTTTCCTGATAGAAACAGAGCACCAGACCCGCCATCAGGCAGACGCAGATCAGAAACAGGAAGGCGCCCACATGAGGCGTGGCAAACAGGTTTTCACCCAGCACCGCAAGTTCTGGCCCCATGATGGCGGCCACCAGCCCACCTACCAAGACCCGGGAGGCCGCCTTGGCACTATCTAGTGCCGCCACCGACTCCATGGCCGCAAAGCGGTATTGCTGCACTATCGCCCCGGCAGAGCCCAAGAGCAAACCACTGAGACAGAAAGGCACAAATAGCTGCTCCTGTGTGGCGAAGGCCGCCAGGAGACCACCACTCGCCCCCAAGCCACTGCCCAACAGAAAGATCTTCTTGCGGCCGAAGCGACGCATCAAACGACTGACAGGCACCACAGAGACGGCCACGCCTATCACCATGATGGCAATCGGCAGGGTGGCCAGTGCCGGAGTTGGCGCTAATTCGGCGCCAATCAGGCCGCCGAGCAACATCATCATGGGGGTTGCACTCATGGCAAAGGCCTGAGCCAGGGTTAATACCCATACATTTCTTGGCATAAAGTTAGGATCTGCTGATCTTCTGCGTTCATTTTGCAGCATTCTGTATTCATTCTAGGCAAGGCAGAACGCTTGCAAACTAGTGCGCTAGTTAAATAAGCGATAACCCAGCAGAAAAATGATACAGACGCTGCCCCTAGGCTTCGTCTTGAAAACAAAATTTGTGCTCAAAAGGTCAACTGCCCCTAATCACAAATCGTTCACTTATAAGCAAAATACTGACTCGCGGCGAACTTTACCAGCCTAGAACGCGGATATTGGCGGATATTGCGCGCTGTATCTCTGCCCCTCAGCGCTATCTGATTCAATATCCACAGGAAACCTAGCGACTCACACCAGACTTTACGCCGTCCTCTATCAGCTTTTTCGCGCCTCCCTTCCAACTCACCCGCCGAGCTGCGATAATCGGCGGCAACTCAGCCAATATCTCGCCACTGGAGATAGGGCCAAGCCTATTCGCTCAAGCCCAGAAGGCCACGCTTAGATGGCCCCGCAATTGGGTACTAAAGGAGACTTCATGACATCTGTAACCGCACAACGTCTAGACGCCGTAAGAAGTGACATGCTCAGCCAAACCCTCGATGCCTTCATCGTGCCCCGGGCCGACGAATATCTGGGCGAGTATGTCCCCGAGCGTAACGAAAGACTGAACTGGCTCACCGGCTTTACCGGTTCTGCGGGCATGGCCATAGTGCTCAAAGAAAGCGCCGCCATCTTCGTCGATGGCCGTTATACGGTTCAGGTCAAGCAGCAAGTAGACAGTGCTCGGTTCGATTATCAGAGTCTCACCGACACGCCGCAGATCCCCTGGCTCATCGCCCAGCTTAACGAAGGCGCTCGCATCGGCTACGACCCGCGCCTGCATACCCTGAGCTGGCAGCAACAGGCCGAGGCCCAGTGTCAGCGCGCAGGTATCGAGCTGGTTGCAGTAACAGGCAACCCTATCGATCGCCACTGGCAAGAGCGCCCCGCTGCCTCCAACGCCGCCATCAGCCTGTTTAGCGAGCAGAGCGCCGGCGTCAGCAGCGCCGTAAAGCGTGAGCAGATAGGTAAGGCCGTGGCCGCAGCCGGCGCCGATGTGGCGCTCATCAGCGCGCTAGACTCCTTCTGTTGGCTGCTGAACATCCGCGGCAACGACGTACCTCGTCTGCCCGTGGTCTTAGGCACGGCTCTGCTGTATAAGAATGGCGAGATGACACTCTTTACCGATCTCGCCAAACTGCCAGAGGGGATCCAGGCCCATGTTGGCGCTGGCGTCAACTTCATGGCCGAGACCGAACTCGAAGGCGTGTTATCTAAGTTCGATGGCGTCAAGCTACTGGCCGACCCAGACAGCGCCAACGCTTGGATGCAGCTCACCGCTAAGCAAGCCGGCGCCAGGCTGATCGCCGGACAAGATCCGGTCGCCCTGCCCAAGGCGCAGAAGAATCCGGCCGAACTCGCCGGCCTTAGCGCCTGTCATATTCGCGACGGCGTGGCCGTGAGCCGTTTCCTCGCCTGGCTCGACGCCGAGGTGGCCGCCCAGCGTCTCTATGACGAAGGCACCCTGGCCGACAAGCTAGAGAGCTTCCGCCTGCAAGATCCCCAGTATCGCGAGCCAAGCTTCGATACCATCTCGGCCGCCGGTGCAAACGCCGCCATGTGCCACTACAACCACAACAACGGCACCCCGGCTATGATGACCATGGACAGCATCTATCTGGTGGACTCGGGCGCCCAGTATTTGGATGGCACCACAGACGTCACCCGCACCATAGCCATCGGCGAGGTCACCGACGAGCAGCGTAAGATGGTCACCCTGGTACTGAAGGGCCATATCGCCCTGGATCAGGCCAGATTCCCTAAGGGCACCACGGGCCAGCAGCTCGACGGCTTCGCCCGCCAATACCTGTGGCAGCACGGCTTCGATTACGACCACGGCACGGGCCACGGCGTGGGCCACTTCCTCAGCGTACATGAGGGGCCGCAGCGTATCGCCAAGAACAGCAATGGCGTCGCCCTGCTGCCGGGCATGGTGGTGTCGAACGAGCCGGGCTACTACCGCGCCGATGCCTTTGGTATTCGTATCGAAAACCTCATCACGGTGCAGGCCTGCGAGGCCCTGGCCGGCGCCGAGCGTGAGATGTATGAGTTCCATGCCCTCACCCTGATCCCGATCGACACTCGTCTTATCGATAAGCAGCTGCTGAATGACGCCGAGATCAACTGGCTCAATGGCTACCATCAGAGAGTCAGAGAGACCCTGAGCCCGCTGATGCAAGGCACTGAGCTCGACTGGCTACTTAAGGCGACCGAAGCTATATAAAACTTTGGCTATATAAAGCTTTAGCTATTTAAAGCTTTGGCTATTTAAAGCTTTGGCCTTTTAAGACTGGGGCATTTACCCCATAAAAAACAGCACCCTAAGGTGCTGTTTTTGTTCAGGCCTGAACAAAGCGCTCGCGGGCCTTTAACCAGCGCACCAGCTCGCTGTAGGGTTTAGGACGGCAGATGAGATAGCCCTGCAAGGAGATATCCTCTATCTGCTCCAGGTAGTTGAGATCATGGATATCCTCTACTCCCTCGGCCACCAGATGAATGCCGAGCTTGCCACTGATCGCCTGCATAGATTTCAGTATGGTCTGAGAGACAGGGTCTTTATGTATGCCATGAACCAGGCTGCGGTCCAGCTTCAGTTCGCTGATAGGCAGGGTGCACAGCTGGGAGAGATTGGTATAACCGGTACCGAAGTCGTCTATGGCGACGCCGATACGGTTCATCCTCAGCTGGCTGATGGTAGAGTGCTGACGCTGCTTATCCAGCACCTGATTTTCGGTGATCTCCACCGTCAGGCGCGACGGCGACAAGAGGTTTTGCTCGCAATACTGCATCAGGCGGGTATGCCAGCCGCTCTGATTGAGCTGCTTGGGAGTCAGGTTGATCGACAGGTGGCACTGTTTGCAAGATTCGAACTGGCTGATCAGCGCCCACTCAGGGATGGCGTTATTCAGCAGCTTAGTGGTCAGGCTATTGAGGGCATTGTTGCACTCGGCCACATCGATAAACTTATCTGGAGTGATCAACTGCAAGCGAGTGCCCTGCTGCAGGCGGCACAGCACCTCGAACCCCTTTATCTTGCCGCTGGCGATATCCACCTGCGCCTGATAATAGGGGATGATCTTATTGGAGTTGATGGCGCGGCGGATCTCGTCGATGCTCATCAATCCCTTGTGGCGTACACCGTTGCCCTGGAAGGCCATCAGGCGATAACGCTCGACACAGACCCTGAGCTGCTCTGTGGTAACTGGCTTCATCAGGGCGCCCAGCAGCCTGAGCTTGGAGGCCTCCACCAGCTGGGAGGCGGCCTCGACGATACGCGACTCCATGCCAGAGGCAATGATGATCCCCCCCTTAAACTCCATCTTACTCAGACGCATCAGAAACTCTATGCCGTCGACTTCGGGCATGTGCAGGTCTACCACCACTATCTGGTAGTCATCGCTATATTTGCTTAAAGTTCGAATGGCGCTGCGGGCGTCGCGGCAGAACTCCACCTTGTCCACATCCAGCAGCAAAAAGTGACGACTGAGCACGCGGCAGGCGCTCAGTGAATCATCGACGATCAAGACATTTATCGACATGACATCCCCTCATCCAAAGCAGGATGCTGCCTCGCAGTTGGGGCATACCAAATATACACCTAAGCCTCCATGCCTGTGACAACCTCCAAACGTTAACTTAATAAGGTTAGTTCAGCGCGCTTAAGTGTCAAATTGACCCAAATTGTCGGCATCGGCGATAATTGCGGCAGATAAAAGTGCAGGTTTTAACCGAAAATTTTGCTATACTCCGCGGCCGCCTTTGTGGCCCAGGGTGGTAATGGGTTAAGGTACAGCTCGAGTCTGGACTAAACTCAATTTGATATGTCGTTATTTTAAAAGGTAAACAACAGGATATCCCATGAGATTTGAATCTTTCAGTTTTGCTCCCGAGATTTTGCACGCCATCTCAGAATGTGGGTACCAAAAAATGACGCCCATTCAAAAAGAGGCCATCCCGGCGATCCGTCGCGGACAGGATGTGCTGGCCAGCGCCCAGACGGGTACCGGCAAGACGGCAGCCTTCGCCTTGCCTATCCTGCAGAAGATGTTCGATAGCCCAAGCGACACCCAGCGCTCCAACACCCGCGCGCTAATCCTAGCCCCTACCCGCGAACTGGTGGCTCAGGTAGCCGACAACATCAAGCAGTACAGCCGTTACCTGCCCATCTCAGTGCTGACCGTCTATGGCGGCGTCAAGATGGATACCCAGGCGGCTAAGGTAAAGAAAGGCGCCGACATCATAGTGGCCACCCCGGGTCGCCTGCTGGAGCACCTGCAAGCCTGTAACCTCAACCTGTCTAACGTCGACTTTCTGGTGCTGGATGAGGCCGACCGCATGTTGGATATGGGCTTCATCACAGACATTCAGAAGATCCTGCAGCAGGTTAATCGCGACCGTCAAAACCTGCTGTTTTCCGCCACCTTCTCCAGTGCCGTCAAACAGCTGGCCAACGAGATGCTGGTCAAGCCTAAGCTGATCGCCGTCGACAAGCAGAACACCACGGCGGTGACCGTCAGCCAGGTAGTCTACCCAGTGGAGCAGCGCCGCAAGCGTGAACTCCTCTCAGAGCTTATCGGCAAGAAGAACTGGCAACAGGTGCTGGTATTTACCGCCACCCGTGAGGCCGCCGACGTCCTGGTGAAGGAGCTTAACCTGGACGGCATCCCCTCTGCCGTGGTTCACAGCGAGAAGGCCCAGGGCAATCGTCGCCGTGCGCTACGCGAATTTAAAGAGGGTAAGGTACGCGCCCTGGTGGCCACCGAGGTCGCCGCCCGCGGCCTGGACATCCCCGAGCTGGAATATGTGGTCAACTTCGACCTGCCCTTCCTGGCTGAGGACTATGTTCACCGTATCGGTCGTACCGGCCGCGCCGGTCGCAGTGGCGTCGCCATCTCGCTGGTGAGCCGCGAGGAAGAGCGCACCTTAGCCGACATCGAGAAATTGATCGGCAATAAGATCCGCCGCATCACCATCCCAGGCTATGAGGTGGGCAGTCGCGATCTCTTGATCAAACAGCTGCAGAAGCGTCGCAGCTTCGCCAAGAAGCAGCAGCGCAGCGACAACGTCGGCGCTCAGGTGATCGCCGAGAAGAACATGGGGGCTCGCCGGGTGAAGGTGAAGAACTCATCCAACGCGAAAATTAAGAAGCAAAAATAATCGACGTACGGTCACAAAATTATTATCTAATCAAATAAGGCACTTAACAGTGCCTTTTTTGTTCGTATCGATTAATTCCACATCAGGGTGAAAGTTTACGGCCGCCGCCTGGGTCTGTTCGACAGATAAAACAATCACGAGAAGGCCACCCTATGACCAAGACACAAAATTCACGCGCTGGCGCCCTGCTGAGCGCCCTGCTCTTCACCCTGGTGAGCTTGGCGCTCATCGCACCCTCAGCATCAGCTAAGCCGATAGCTGAAAGTCCGACATCTATCTCGCCGCTACTGAATGGTCAGACGGTGCCCGCTATTCAGGTTAAGGATCTTAAGGGCAAGTCGGTGGATCTGCTGCAACTTATCCAGGACAAACCCAGCGTACTCTTCTTCTACCGCGGCGGCTGGTGCCCCTTCTGTAACGCCCAGATGGGTCAGCTGCAGGCGATCGAAGGCGATCTCCTCAAGATGGGCTTTCAACTAATCGGCATCTCGCCCGATGCACCAGAGGAGCTGCGCGCCTCCATGACCAAGAATGACCTCAACTACACCCTGGTCTCGGATGCAGACCTCAACGCCATGCGCGCCTTCGGCCTGGCCTATTTCACCAGTCAGACCATATCGGATAGATACATGGCCAAGATGCAGCTGAAAAACAAGCTGTGGAAGAACGCCGCCGGCGAGTCCCGCCTGGTGCTGCCGGTGCCCGCCGTCTATATCACCGACAAGACGGGACTGGTGCACTTTCAATACATCAACCCTAACTACAAGGTGCGCGCCGAGCCTAAGCTTATCCTCACCGCGGCGAGCCTCATCCCCCAGTAGGCAAAAGTGCCAACAGCGCTAGCAAAGATTAGTCCCGACAGCGATAGCAAAGATTAGTCCCTACAGCGCTAGCAAATATTAGTGCCGACAGCCCAAGCAAATACCAGGGCTTGCAGCTAGACAAACCGCCGCGCTGCCAAAAGCCGCGGCGGTTTTCTTTATGCTGCCGATATTGATAAGCGCGCCGATAGGGTATACTCAGCGCCGCATCCCTTTTTTCTTTTGCGTGGAGACGCAATGACAGAGCAAAGCTACAACCAGGCCCTAGTGGCATTAGCCCAGGCGGGCCTCGCCGACCTGGCGGCGCGTAACGCAAGCCCAGGCAGCATTAAGACCCCGGCGGCAGAGAGCCATTTCCTCTGCAACTGGATGGTGCAATCACTCAAGGAGCGACGCTTCTCCAAGTTAGTGGCCGATGACCTGACCCGCTGGATCCGAGAAGGACGCAGCAAGGGCGCCGGCGCCCAGCTCCCCCAGCTGCTGCAACGAATCGAAAATCAATACCTGCCGGCCATGGAAAATGCCGAGGTGGGTCAGTCGCTTCAGGCGCTGATTGCCGACCTCGAGGCCCAGGGTTGGCTGGTCATCCTCGACTGTGAGGTGAGTGGCAAGCTCAGGCTCGACAGCGATGGTCAAAACAGCCTGGTGATCTCGGTCGAGCAGTATGAGCAGCATCTGCTCGAGGGTAAGCTTATCAAGTCCATCACCCTCTATATGCGCGCCGACGAGCAGCTGATCGCCCAACACGCCGTCAAACACTCGCTGCTGCTGAGTCAAGGCGACAAAAAAGCCAGCTGCATCAAACACCATAAGGCCTATCGCCTCTACCCGGGTAACCGCCAACCCGCATTGGCGCTACTGAAAGCCTAAACACGCTTTAGCTCGCCTTCTGTTACAGGCCGTCTTAACCAGGACGGCCCTGCTTATCGACACTCGCATATCAACACTCGTTTTCGGCCATTCTCGTGTTAGCATGTCTGCCAGGTTAACTTAAGGTCGACAGCCAATATGACAGCAAACAAGCAAGATTCGGCGACGCCGCACTACGACGCCCTGTGCGCCGCCTTTAAACAGATCCATCACTTCCAGCATCTGCAAGCCCTGGGGGATTGGGATCAGGCCACCATGATGCCAAGTGGCGGCAGCCAAGGAAGAGGCGAGGCCATGGCCGAGCTGGCCCTGCATATTCACACGCTCAAGACGGCCCCCTCTCTGGTCGACAACTTGTCGGCGGCGGACGAAGAGGCCTTAACCGCATCGCAGAAGGCCAACCTGAGAGAGATGCGTTATCACACGCTGCAGGCCACCGCCCTGCCCGGCGAGCTGGTGCAGCAGAAGACAGCGCTCACCTATGCCTGCGAACATGCCTGGCGTCAGCAACGCAAAGACAACGACTGGCAGGGCTTTAAGCCGAACCTTGAGAAGGTGATCGCCCTGGTGCGCGAAGAGGCGCAGATCCTCGGCGAGGTGCAGGACCTTTCCCCCTATGACGCCCTGCTCAATAAGTTTGAACCAGGTTGTCAAACGGCGGCGCTGGATAAGGTATTTGGCGAGCTGAGGACCTGGCTGCCAGAGATGATCCAGCAGGTACAAGCCAAGCAGCAGAGCTGGCAGAAGGTGGTCATCCCCCACAGCAGCGCGGCGTCTCAGCAGGCGCTCAACCTGGATGTGATGCGCCTCCTTGGCTTCGATTTCAATCAGGGCCGCCTGGACACCAGCAGCCATCCCTTCTCAGGCGGCGTACCTGGCGATGTCCGCATCACCACCCGCTATGATGAAGCCGATTTTATCACCTCCCTCTATAGCACCATCCACGAGGTAGGCCATGCCCGCTACGAGCAGGGCCTGCCCATCGACTGGCGCGGCCAACCTGTGGGGCTGGCGCGCTCCATGGCGCTTCACGAGAGTCAGAGCCTGTTCTTCGAGATGCAGCTCGCCAGAAGCCCGGCGATGATTGCCCTGCTTGCCGAGAAGATCAATCATCATCTGGGCAGCCAACTCACTCAGGAGTCCCTGACACACCTGGTGCAGCGTGTGACACCTGGCCTTATCCGGGTCGATGCCGACGAGGTGACTTACCCTTGCCACATCATGCTGAGATATGAGGTGGAGAAAGGCCTAATCGACAAGAGTCTGCAGGTCGCCGACCTTCCCGAGTTCTGGGACAATCAGATGCAGAGCCTTTTGGGGCTATCCACCCGCGGGGACGATCGCAACGGCTGCATGCAGGATATCCACTGGCCTGTAGGCGAGCTGGGGTACTTCCCGAGTTACAGCCTGGGCGCCATGTATGCCGCCCAGTTTAAGGCAAGCATGATCAAGGCGCTGGGCGATATCGACAGCCTGATTGAACAGGGCAATATCACCCAGGTTATGGATTGGCTCAACCAAAACATCTGGTCTCAAGGATCGCTTCTGACCACAGATGAGCTGGTGACGCAAGTGACCGGCGAGGTGCTTAACCCGGTTCACTTCAAGCGTCATCTGGAGCAGCGCTACTTAAGTTAAGTTCGGTTAAGTTAGGTTAAACTCGCAATAAGGCAAACAAAAAGGCTAGCGCAATGCGCTAGCCTTTTTCCTTTGTTACTGACAGCTTTATCTTGCAGGCTGACTCGTCATCGCCATGTCGCCTAGTTAGCGGCATCGCCCTCGCGCGGCGTCTTACCGTTCAAGGGAGAGTGCGCCCCTTGACTCTCGTCGCTAATCTCGCCGGCGCCCAGCATCTCCTGGGTGATCATGTTGTGGCCTTTAAGCAGGTCGTTGAGTCCGCCATGCTTGCCATCCACCATGCCCAGCTCTCTGAGCATGGCATCGACGATAGGCGCGTTGGCGCGGTAATTCAGCGCCGCAGAGGTCACCTGCTCGGCGATACCACCCTGGCTAAGTACAGCCTCGCCATGGCCCTGAGTCGCCCCCGAGGTGCCGTAGCCCTGAAGGATCTTGATCCCTTCGATGTTCTCCAGCGGCTTGACCGCCTGAGCCACCACTTCCGGCAAGGCTTTGAGCATGGCCAGCGCTTTTTGCAGTTCGATCTGCTCGCTGCTGAGCACGTTTTCCGCCTCGTGCAGCGCCTGCTTACCGGCCGCCTCGACCGCGTACACCTTCTCGTCTGCCTCGGCCTTGAGCTTCTTGGCATCGGCTGCTGCCTTCGCCTCGGTAAGGATCGCGCTTGCCTTATCTTCGGCAGCGCGTTTCTCGGCTTCCGCCTCGACCGTTACGCCCACCGCATCACGCTCGGCTTCCTTGCGGGCATCGATCACCTCGATCTCTTTGCGACGGTTAGCCTCGGCCACCTGACGCACGGTAATAACCGCTTCCTCTTTTTCTACCTTGAGCTTCTCTGCCTCGGCCGCCTTGGCGCGCGCGGCTGATTCCTCTTCAGACTTCTGCGCCACCGCGATCTGCTTGTCCTGCTCGGCCACCTCGATATCGCGCTGCTGCTGAATGCGTGACTGCTCGATCGCCTTACGCTTCTCGATCTCTCGGGTCTCGATATCTTTGGTCTTCTCAATTTGCGCCGTCTCTACCGCGCGCTCCTTGGCGATCTCCGCCTCACGCTCTTCGCGGCTCTTCTGCTCCTGCTTCTTGAGGATCTCCGCCTTCTGCTCGGCGCGCTTAAACTCCAGTGCCTGTTGCTGTACCAGACGCGCTTCCTCTTCGGCCTTCTCGATCTCCAACGACTCCTTCTCGGCTTCCAGGTTACGCTGCTCTATCTTGATACGGTTTTCCTGTTCGATGTCGTTGGTTTCTTTGCGCTTCTCTTCGATGATCTTAGCAAGACGTGCGCGACCCTCGGCATCGAAGGCGTTATTTTCATTGAAGAATTGCAGGTCTGTCTGGTCGAAACCTGTCAGAGAGACAGATTCCAGCTCCAGACCGTTCTTCTCCAGATCGTTGGCGACGTTGTTCTGCACCCGCTGCACGAAGTCGGCGCGCTGCTCATGCATCTCTGTCATGGTCATCTCGGCCGCCACCGCGCGTAGCACGTCGACAAACTTAGACTCCATCAGCTTCTTCACCTCTTCGACACGGGTCGTGCGGGTACCTAAGGTCTGCGCCGCCATGGAGATCCCCTCCACACTCGGCGCCACGCGCAGATAGAAGTCGGCGCGCACATCCACCCGCATGCGATCTTTAGTGATCAGCGCATCTTTCTGCATCTTCTCCACCTCGATACGCAGGGTGTTCATGTTGACCGCTATGGTCTCATGCAGCACAGGCAGCACTATGGCGCCGCCATCTTTGATGATCTTCTCGCCGCCAAAACCTGTCCTCACAAAGGCGGTCTCTTTCGAGGCCCGTCGATACAACTTGGCGAAGATCATGCCGATCACCAAGATACCGATTAACACAGCGCCAGCGGCAATAAACACAAAGCTGCCACCCAATGACACGCCTATTCCTTCAACTTCGTTCATGTTTCATCCTTAATCTAAGCTTGTTATAAGCAGGTTTTACGGCAGCAAGGCTGCCTAAATTTCATCGTTAAATTGCACCACTGACCAGACCTGGCCATTGCGATTGAGCAGCACCACAGAGGTGCCCTGGGAGAAGGCCTCGCCCGCCAGCTCGGGTTCCACCAACACATAATGCTTCTGCTGATAGGCATCTTTCACCACCGCCTCGCTGGGAAATCCCTTGCGGGCACAACCTAAGGTCACCACGCCTACAAGACCGCTGAGCTCGTCAACCGAGACAGCCGAGGTTTCGTTCTTGGGCAGCAGATTGGCGAGACGGGCGCCGAGGATACGGCAGGAAAATGCGCCGAGCACTATGGCCAGCGGAATACTTAGGGGCGCCGGCAAAGCACCGTGAAACGAGATTGCCAGATAGTTGATCGCAAAGCCGGCGATGGCGAAGCTGGTCAGCGCCAGCACCAGCCAGATAAGCAGTGGCAGGCGATCCAGGCAGAGCCAACCAGCTACGCCTGTGACGCCAGACACGCCAGTATCGACGTCGGCGTCCATCTCCATGGGCGTCAGATCGTCCAGCAGGCCAAACAGACTCAGGCCAAAGACCATAGAGAAGCCTTCGACCAGGCCCAAGAGGATCACCAAGGCCAGCGCCAGGCTGTAGGGTAAGTTATCGGTAAGCAGTAAAAAATCCACTGTCTCTCTCCATGAGATAATGCCAAAACCCCTAGTGAGGATTTAAGGCCCGCTTAATATCGCGCACGTATATTGCTATACGCCGGTTTTTAAACAGCTAGTCCTAAACGATTAGTTCTTAACTGATAGTCCTAAACGGATATTGCTAGTATTCCTAGATGGGCGGCTCAGACAAGATTCGACTTGCCAAGGCAGGCGAGCCACCGAGGTTAGAGAATAACAGACTGAATAATTGAGTAAATAGCCAATATTCACATTTGTTTTTACTAATCTTAACCCCCTTACCTGCGCCATTGATAAGGCCTAAAAGCTGTGCGAACATCTAACCTTTGCCCCATAGCCCCCTTAAGGGCTCCAGCCCCTCGATAATAGAAACATTAGTAATGCAGATACAAGAGATACAGGCCCAGGATTGGCCAGCCATATTAACCATTCAGGATGAGTGCTATCCCGATATCGAGCCAGAGTCCCTCGCCGCCCTGCAGAGTAAGGCCAGGCTCTCCCCACAGACCTGTTTTGTGGTCACGCAAGACGATGCCGTCATAGGCTATTGCCTGGCGCACCCCTGGGAGCGCGACCTGCCGCCGAGTCTGGAGCAGGTGCTCGACGCAGCGCCCAAGCAGGAGACCCTCTACCTGCACGATATCGCCTTTTCCGCCAAGGCTCGGGGCCAGGGGGCCGGCGCGGCCGTGTTTAATCGTCTCATCGAACAGGCCAGAAACAAGGCGCTGGATAGCATCTCGCTAGTGGCCGTGGGCGGCGCCCACACATATTGGCAACGTCTAGGCTTTAAATCGCGTATAATCGACAAATCCTTAGGCAGCTACCCGGAAGATGCCTGCTACATGGTGTATGCCATCGACGCAGATAACCCAGGCTATGCCTATCAGGACTGAAAGAAACTATTTTAAAAGAATACCTATTTAAGAAAATGCTACTTTAAGAGAATGCTATGGCCCGCAGAGTCGGTTATACCTTTAAGAATCAATACAAAGAGATCAACTTCGTCTACGACAAGTTTCATGACATCTACGAAGCCGTGGCCGCAGCCGAGGGAATCGATCTGACCCGCTACCTCGCCATGGAGGCTCAGGTCGCCATGACCTCTAAGGGCTCCCAGGCGGTGAAAGACTATCGCCAGAAGGAGTTCGCCCGCTTCGGCTTTAGCGACATCCATTTTATTCGAGATGAAAACGCTCAGGATGAAAGCTAAGGCCAACTTCGCTAGAATAAGCCACCCATTTTCGCCTTTTACCAGATGATGTAGGCCCTGAATGTCTAATATTGAACATGCCAATTTTCCCAGAGCCGGCTTCTTTCGCCGCCTGGGCGCGATAGTGTACGACCTGCTGCTGGCGGTCGCCGTCTACATGGTGGCCGGAGCCATAGGCTTCGGTATCTTTACCGCCCTCACCAGCAGTGGCCTGCTGGCCATGAATGGCTTTGAGCATGTCTCAGACCTGCTAAACGGCACACCGCTATACAAGGGTGTTTATCAGCTGTGGATCGCCTTCTGCGTCGGTCTCTTCTATGTGCTGTTTTGGAGCTATGGCGGCCAGACCCTAGGCATGCGCGCCTGGCGTTTGAAGATCCAACACCCTAACGGCCAGAGCCTGAGCATGATCACCGCCACCGCACGTCTCGTCTGGTCGCTGCTTGGCATAGGTAACCTGTGGATCTTAATCAACGGCGACAAGCTGGCGCTGCAGGATATGATGACCCGCTCGGAAGTGGTGGTGCTCTCCAAAGAAGCCAACCAGATGCGTAACTGGCACGGCGTGTAAGCTAAACCCAGACAAGAAAAAAGGACCCTAGGGGTCCTTTTTTTAATGAGCTCATCTTTAATAGAAATAGCCTAGCGGCGAATATAGTAGATGGCGGCGCTACTGAAGATGAGCGGCGGCATCACGGCGCCCAGCACGGCCGGTAGGCCATACACCAGGGTCATGGGGCCAAAGATCTCGTTACAGATATAGAAGCTGAAACCGGCTACCACACCCAGCAGCACCCGCGCCCCCATGGTCACAGTACGCAGCGGACCAAACACGAATGACAGGGCCACCAGCATCATCACGGCCACAGTGATCGGCTGCATGATCTTACGCCATAGCGCCAGCTCATAGCGGCCCGAATCCTGGTTATTGACCCTCAGGTACTCGAGATAATCCACCAGCCCCTGAATCGACAGGGCCTCGGGTTTTACCGACACTACACTCAGCTTATCCGGGGTCAGGGTCGACTCCCAGCGATACAGAGTGAGATCCGTCAGGCTCACCTGCTCTGGGGTGATCTTGGTCTGACGCACATCGAGCAGGCGCCAATGGTCCTTAGAGTAAACGCCACGGCGGGCCTCTATGGTGCCCACCAGATTCAGTTTATCGTCGAACTCATAGAGCACGATATTATGCAGGCTGTTGATATCCTCTATCTCGCCTATGTTGACGAACAGGTCACCATCTTTGGCCCAGATCCCCCGGCTCGACTTAAACAGGCTACCGCCGGAGAGTTTGACCGCTTGCAGCTCCTTGCCGTGACGTTCGGCCACCGGCGCGCCCCATTCCCCCAGGGCCATCACCAAGAGCATCAGCGGCACCGCCGTCTTCATCGCCGACAGGGTGATCTGAAAGCGAGACAAGCCCGCCGACTGCATCACCACCAGCTCTGAGTTCGACGCCAGCATGCCCATGCCGATCAGCGCCCCGAGGAGCACCGCCATGGGGAAAAACATCTCGATATCCCGCGGGATCAGAAACAGCACATAGATGCCGGCATCCACCATGGTGTAGGTACCGCGTCCCACCAGACGAATCTGATCCACCCACTTGATGATGCCTGACAGGCCAGTTAACACCAGCAGACACAGGGCCGAGGTGCTCAGCAGGACACGGGCAATATATAAATCTAGAATTCTCATGCCGCCACCTTCTTACGCTTAAGCAAGCCAGAAAGCTTAGCCCCCGCGGGGCGCTCCTTACTCAGCAGCAACATCCCTAAAAACAGCGCCGAGGCATGGATCCACCACATGCCGAGATAGGCTGGGATCACCTCATCTTCGAGCGCCTTACGTCCGGCGATCATCAAGCCGAAATAACCCAGATAGAGCAAGATGGCCGGGAACATCTTGGCAAACTTACCCTGGCGCACATTCACCCGCGCCATGGGCACGGCGATCAGCGTCATGAAAGGGATCGCCAGCGGAATGGCCAGACGCCAGTGGAATTCGGCCACGGCCTCGGGTCCCTCTGTGTCCAGCAGCTGATCGATTGGCAAGGCCGACAGTTTACGGCGGCGCTGATCCACCTCCTGCTCCTTGATCTGCATCTCGTAGCCGGCAAACTGCACCACCTGATAATCGAGCTGGTTCTGCTTGCTCTGGTACTGGATACCATCGTTGAGCTTGAGGCGCTGCTCGCCGCTTTCATCCTCTATCACGCTGCCCCCTTGGGCCACAACGATATTGGACTGGCTGGCACCGTCTTCCGGGTCTGGCAGCTGGGCCACGAACACCTTGTCCAGTTGATTGTCACGGCCGATGCGCTCGACGAAGAGTACCGCGCGGCCGTTAGGACTGGTCTGGAAACGCCCCTGGGTCAATGCCGCCAAGCCTGCCTCCGACTGGGCATTTTCCAGCACACGGTTTTGGGTCTCTTCGGCCCAGGGAGTGACATAGATGGCTAAAAAGCCGGTAAACAGCATGTTGGCGACGGCGAGTAGCAGGGTTACCCGGGTGACATACCATTCACTCACGCCGACGCTGTGGAAGACCACCATCTCGCTTTCGGCGTACATACGGCCATGGGCCACCAGGATCCCCAAAAACAGACTCAGAGGCACCACAAGCACGGCAAGATAGGGAAGATTAAGGCCTAGAAGGGTCATCACCAGAGAGGCGGGAAACTCGCCATCGGATGCATCAGCGAGTACACGAACAAAATGTTGGCTAATAAAAATAGCTAACAGCACTAAAAGCACTGCCATCTGCGCTTTTAAAACTTCACGAATCAAGTATCTAAATACAATCACAGGCAGGATCCAGTCCCTAAACTTATATTTATGCTGGTATCAGCCCACTTTTCATGTAGACTGTCTACTTTTGGTAGTTTTGTGACCAGCCTTTAACTAAAAATGGCAGAAAAACACCTGAAAAATTAACATTGGTGTACCAATTTTAGGTCCGTTTTGGACACAAGCAGACATTATCTAATAAATAATAATATTTGTCTTTAAGAATCTAGGAGAGCTCATGGAGTTTAGCGTTAAGAGCGGCAGCCCGGAAAAACAACGTTCGGCCTGTATTGTCGTTGGTGTCTATGAACCTAGACGCCTCTCTGGTATTGCTGAGCAACTGGATAAAATCAGTGAAGGCTACATTAGCAACTTACTTCGCCGCGGCGACTTAGAGGGTAAGCCGGGTCAGATGCTACTTTTGCATCATGTGCCCAACGTGTTGAGTGAACGCGTCCTTCTTGTAGGTTGTGGCAAAGAACGAGAACTAGACGAACGCCAGTACAAGCAGATCATCACTAAAACCATCAACACCTTAAACGACACAGGTTCAATGGAGGCCGTTTGCTTCCTGACCGAACTGCACGTTAAGGGCCGTGACACCTATTGGAAAGTACGCGAAGCCGTTGAATCGACTCAAAATAGTCTGTACAGCTTCGACGCACTCAAGACCCGTAAGGGCGAGACCCGTCGTCCGCTGCGCAAGCTGGTCTTCAATGTACCGACCCGCCGCGAACTCACTGTGGGTGAGCGCGCCATCGAGCACGGCATGGCCGTATCGACCGGTACCCAGCTATGTCGCGACGTGGCCAACATGCCACCAAACATCTGTAACCCGGCTTACCTGGCCTCTCAGGCTCGCCAGATTGCCGAGAACCATGAAAACCTCACCGTCACCACGGTAGGTGAAGAGCAGATGGCTAAGCTTGGCATGAACTCATACCTGGCCGTCGGCCGCGGCAGCCATAACGAGTCTGTCATGACCGTCATGGAATACAAGGGCGCGGTAGACAGCACTGAGAAGCCAATCGTGCTCGTGGGTAAGGGTCTTACCTTCGACTCGGGCGGTATCTCTCTCAAGCCTGGCGAAGCCATGGATGAGATGAAATATGACATGGGCGGCGCCGCAGGCGTGATCGGCACCATGCTGGCCCTGTGTGAGCTGAAGCTGCCGATCAATGTAGTGGGCATCCTGGCAGGCTGTGAAAACATGCCGTCGAGCAACGCCTACCGTCCAGGGGATATCCTGACCACTATGTCGGGCCAGACAGTCGAAGTGCTCAACACCGACGCCGAAGGCCGTCTGGTACTGTGTGACGTGCTCACCTATGTAGAGCGTTTCGACCCTGAGCTGGTCGTTGACACGGCAACCCTTACCGGTGCCTGTGTGATCGCACTGGGTAAACACGCCTCGGGTCTCTTCTCTTCACACAACCCGCTGGCCCACGAGCTACTGAACGCCGGCGAGCAGAGTGGCGACCGCGCATGGCGCATGCCGCTGTGGGACGAGTACCAGGAGCATCTGGAAAGCCCGTTTGCCGACATGACTAACCTGGGTGGTCGTCCTGCCGGTGCCATCACAGCAGCCTGCTTCCTGTCACGCTTCGCCAAGAAGTATAACTGGGCGCATCTTGATGTGGCCGGTACCGCATGGAACAGTGGCGCCAACAAGGGCTCAACGGGTCGTCCCGTACCGCTACTGACTCAGTTCCTGATCAACCGTGCAGGCGTTGAACAGGGCGAGTAATCCACTCTTCTAAACACGGCATAAGACTGTGTTTAACACAAAAAAGGTGAAGCAATTGCTTCACCTTTTTTTATGGGATTTACTCCTCCTTAATGGGTTTATTTAGAACCCTAGCCCCTGCTTAGCACGCCAGCTTAGCCCACCTACTTAGCGCGCCTGCTTAGCCCACCTGGCTGGCCTTAAGCAGCTGCACCATCATCAGCAGGACACCGCCGAACACGCTAAAGGAGGCGATCGCCAGGATAGGATCAACCACGTCCAGCGCCACAAACTCGCCGTAGAGCAGGAACAGGCCAATGGCGACCCCTATGGTGCCCAGCTGATGTAACCAGAACTGCGCCGTGACCAGTTTCCCCGAATGCGCCCCCGTAGAAGCCGCTAGCCAGAGGCGATAACAGAGGGCATAACTGAAGGAGATCAGAAAGCCTATCATCATGATGTGGGCGTGGGTCACCAGCTGACCATGGTCATGGGAGGCCGCCATGTAGAGGCCCAAGGCTAGCCCGAGCAGGGCGTAGCTAAAGGCCGTTAAAAGATATCGTCTATCCATCTCTGTCACTCCGTTGGGGCTCAAATGCCCACCTAACCTATCTACTCAGTGTAGGTCAGCCTGGCTCTGAGATGACGGCTGGCGGCCGCTTTAGCGCTTTGTAGCAAATTGTAACCTTTTAAACCATTTAAGAAACAGTATGTTATAAGATGCTGTAATAATAACTATTCAAGGACTCTTGAGCCAGGCTCGACTCTCCCCCTATGATGTTCACATAAGAATAACAATAATGTACGGACCCTCATTTAATGACCAAGCTCAGCTACCAGATAGGCGGATGCGAATTAGACTGCAAGTTAATGTCATTAAAACACGCAGACAGCAGCATAAAACTCTCCTCCAAAGTCTTCGAACTCCTGATGCTCTTCATCGACAGTCCAGACAATGTCGTCTCGCGCCAGCAGGCGATCGACACCATCTGGCTGGGCAACGAAGGGGTCGGCAAGAAGGGCTTCACCAACGGCATCTGGGTACTGAGAAAGACCTTTAAGGATCTGGGGGTCGAGGAGGAGGTGTTTAATACCCTGCCTAAACTCGGCTATCAACTCACCCTGGCGGTGCAGCCCGTCGACAGCCAAGCGGCGCTTAGCCCCTCTCGCTCCTATACCCGCTATTTTCGCCATGCAGCCTTTATCGCGATTTCACTCATAACAGCTCTGCTCCTTTGGCTAGGTTTGAGCGGCATTTCCGACGAGCAACCCGTGCAGATCAGCCAGCTACGGCCTGTTACAACCCCAACCAAGCTAAAGGTGACCAACTATGGCGGGGTCGAGGAGCATATTGCCGTGTCCCACGACGGCCAGCGACTGGCCATGCAGTGGCGCGACAACTCCCTGAGCGGCAAGATCTATATCAAGGAGCTGAGTCAGGTCGATGCGCCGCTGACCCTGATCTCCTTCGAGAACAACGAAGAGGCCTCCCCCGCCTGGTCACGATCCGATGAGAAGCTGGCCTATGTGCGTCTCGACCCGGCCGGAGGCTGTCAGGTCAGGGTGAGAAACCTTTTGGATAACACAGACCAACTCATCGCCTCCGACTGTTTCTATATCCCCTATAAGCGCATCGTCTCCTGGTCCGGAGTCGACGACAAGCGCCTGCTCTACGCCAAGAAGATGCAGGACCGCGTGGCCCTGATGGCCTACAACTTCGATACGGCCGAGCATCAGCAGGTGAGTTTTCCCGACAAGAACGAGATAGACTACGCCCCCAAATGGCTGGACCAGGATACTCAGCTGGCCTTTATTCGCGAGCGGGCGGCCTCCAACTTGCTCAGCCTGATCCTACAGACGGGGGACGGCAGTGAACGAGAGCTTATCCAAAACAGTCCCAGCATAGTCGATTTCGACTACTCGGCCCGCGAGCAGCTGTTTTACGTCAACAATCTCGACGGCGCAGCGGCCATCATCTCCCGTATTCGTCAGGACGGCAGCCAGCTGGCACCGCTGGCGCAATCTGGCTTACCCAGCAGCATTAGCCTCTCCGACACACAAGCCATGCTCTATGTAACCGAACATATCTCCAAGGAGTACATCACTCAGCAGGCCTACGGTGATGGCAAGCAGCTCAGGCGCATCTCCTCCTCCTCCCGCGACATGTATGGCAAGTATGCCAAGGCCACTGGCGATATCCTGTTTCTCTCCAACCGCTCCGCCCTCTGGTCGATTTGGCGCAACAATAAGGTGAGCAGCAAGAACATCACCCACTCTCTCGGTAATGTCGGCGTGCCGGCCATCTCCCCCGTGAGCAGCGACTTTGCGGTCAATATCATCTCCGACACGGGCCGCACCCTCTACATAGGCAATATAGAATCTGAGAGCTTTCGCGCCATCGATATCCAGGGGATCGAGGCCGATAACTTGAGCTGGTCGGCGGATGGTGAAGCCCTCTACTTCAAAGGCTTCGCTAAGGAAAAAAACGGCATCTATAAGCTGAATGTCAAATCTGGCGAGCTTGAAAAGATCACCCAGCAGCAAGGTGTCTACGCCATCGAGGGGAAGGACGCCAACCATCTCTATCTGTCCAAGTTCGATCAGAACGGCATCTGGCACCTGGATCGCACTACAGACAAGATGACGCTGATCACCGACAAGTTAGCCAAGTATGACTATGGCGCCTTCTACTATGAGCAGGGCTATCTCTACTTCTTGAGTCGCGATGCCGAGCGCGACGCCATCATGCGTATCTCACTTGCCGACAATGACCACAAGCCTGAGTTAGTGCAAAGTTTTGCCCCAGATGCGGTGCGCAAGTTTTTCGGCCTCTCGCCGGCGGATGGCCACTCCTTTCTGGTCACCCTAAAACTGGCCAACGAGGCCGATGTCTTCGGTTACAAGCTGGTGACAGAATAGATTTAACTAATTGATCTAATTGGATTAGATATTTTAAAGAGATAAAAAATGCCCTCATAGAGCAAAAAACGGCGAATAATCGAGACGCCCTTCGTTGTGCGCTTATTACCTTCACGTTATTAAATTGTGACAGTCAAAATCCATTGACTCGACAGCACACAATAACAAGAAGGAAAGGACATGAAATTTACCAAATGCACCCTAGCATTGTGCGTCTCGACCGCCATTCTCTCCAGCGCCCTACAGGCCAAGACAGAATCGATCTCAGCCTTTGGCGTGGATCAGGCGCAGACCAGGGCGACCTACACTTTCTCACTGGCACAGACAGAAAAAGCCGCTGGCCAACTTAGCGCCAAGGAAGTACTCGGCCAACAGGCGCAGCTGCTTAAGCAGATCCAGGCCATAGACCCACAGGCACGCCTGGTGGGCAGCAGCCATCTATTGGCCAATACGGTCACCGTCGAGGTGCAGCAAGATGCACTGGCCAAGATCCGTGCGCTGGATGCCATCGCCCAAACCTTCCACTGCGAGCAGCTCTTTAGCGAGCAGGCCTCGATAGTCCAGGCTCGCACACGCACCGCCAGCCAAGACGCCAGCCCCCTCAGCGAACAAGATATCGAGCTGATGAGCCCCTACACAGATAAAGAGACCGCAGGCACAGGCGTCAGCATCGCCATCATCTCTACCGGTATCGACTATACCCTGCCTATCTTCGGCGGTTCAGGCGTCTATGGTGAAGACAATGACCCCGAGACGCCGCCACCGGCTGGCAGCTACCTTGAAGCCCTTGAAAATGGGGCCATCGAGTACGCTGGTTTTCCCACTGAGGTGGTGGCCGGGGGCTGGGACTTTGTCAGCGAAAACTATGGCAACGATGCCAACCCGATAGATCAAAACCTAGAATATGAAGCCTATAATGGCTGGGTCTACCCCACAGGCACGGGCACTGAGATCGCCAGCATAGTGCATCAGCTCGCGCCGGGCGCCAAGCTACACGCCTACAAGGTGTATAACGTGATGGAGAAGAACGGCAGGGTATCGGCCTCTGGCCCCAGCCTTAACTCCATTGTCTCGGCCTTTGAACACGCCATGGATCCTAACCAGGACGGTGACACCAGTGATCATCTGGATATCGTCTTGATCGACGCGGCGGGCGCGGGCGCCTTCTTCGACATCGACGGCAACGCCTCCCCTAGCCTGCTGCAGATGCTGATCGAGCGCGTCTCGGCTCAAGGCATGACAGTGGTGACCCACGCAGGAAACCTTGGCCTCTACTCGCTATTTGGCGATGCAGAAGCCAAACACCGCAACTGGATTTCCAGCGAAGGTAGCGCCACCTCGGCCATTGCCGTCGGCGCCGTCAACCATGGCGAAGATGGCGTGAGCAAGGTCATTCCCGACTGGGCACCTATGGGCCCGGTGCGCGGCTCCCAGGCCCTTAAGCCTGAGATAGTTACCTTTACCGATGAGCAGCCAGTCGCCAAGATCTCTAACCCAGATGAAACCGCCGCCAAGCTGGGAAGTCGCAGCGGCGCCTTCACAGGTGCTGCGCGCATCGCGGCGGCGGCAGCCGTGATCAAGAGCCAGCACCCAGACTTCGGCCCCGCCGAGATCAAGGCCCTGCTGGCCAATACCGCCGACATCTCTTCAATCCTGGAGAGTGACGGTGTGACCCCAGCAGAGCTTTATGCCATGGGCCATGGTGTCGAAAACCTCACCAACGCCATCGCCTCGCCTATCGTTGCCTGGGAAACCAGCAGCAACCAGCCCTATGTGCAGTTCGGCATGCATGAGGTCGCCCAAAGCAAGACGCTGCATAAGCGCATCACCCTGAGAAACCTCTCAGATACGGCGCAAACCTATCAACTCTCCTACAAGATGACCGGGGACAAGGCCGGCTACCAGGCGCTAATCCTGAGCCTGCCCGAGAGCGTGAACATTCCGGCGCACTCGAGCGTGATCCTTCCGCTCACCCTGACCATAGCGGGCGACAAGCTGCCCCAGTGGCCACTGATGGGTACAGGCGACCATGTGGATGCCAACCTCAAGGCCACCGAGCTTAACGGCTACATCAGTCTGAGCGCCGATGATCAGCCCGAGATCAACCTGGGCTGGATGGTGAAGGCGCGCAGCAACACCAGCATCACCAAGAAACCCAACGCCATCGAGTACCCCAACTACCTGGGCTACAACCCAGATCTGGGACAGACAGAATGGGAGCACCTGAATTGGGGACGCGAACTCTATCCAGATACCGAATCTGGCTCACTGAACTATCAGGGCTATGTGGCGTCGTTCGTTAACGAGTCGAACACGCCAACCACCTACCAGGCCTACCCATTGCTTCTGCAAAACCCGACCCTGCCCGAGAAGCTACAGGGGCTGAAGGGGCACATGATAAAGGCGGTCGGTGGCGCTATCTATGATGACGCCCAGTGCAGCGTGACCGGTAAGAAACTCAATATTGCCGTCAGCCTGTTTCAACCAGCGGATGTGGCTCTGCCCAACTTCTTCGAGCGTGGACCGCGCCTGTTTACCTATGACCTCTTCTATGAAGCCTCGGTCAAGGAGAACGGCTGGGACAAGAGCTTCGAAGGCGCCTACATTTATGATGACGCACAGAAGGTGAACCAACCCTTTGTCGCCCTCAACGACAAGGGACAACCCACTACCTATGTGATCGATCTCAATCTGCCTTACGACTATACAAACCCAACGGGCCGCTATAAGGAATCGACACTGCCGACCTTCTTTGCCAACAACGGGAGAAATATCGTGTCGCAGGTCTGTCTGGAAGATATGTTCCACCACGAGCTGGATAGCGTCGAAGATTTCGACCAAAACTTTGGCTTCCATATCGAAACCGACCGTCATACAGGCAAGGCGCAATATGAGCCTATCACTCAGTTCAACCCCATCAAGGGCGGCAGCTACACCACGGAAGAATCTTGCTACCTTGACTGGTTCAGTGGCGAAGAGGTGTGCTCTGAAACCGTATTCGATCGCTCGCTCAAGATAGGTTTCGCCGGTAAGGCGGACGACCAGGTGGTCAGCGATCTGGCCTTCGAGCAGACCTATACGGCTCAGCCTGGTGAGGAAGTCTATATCGCCTCTGTGGGTACCTCTGAGCTAGGTGGTTTTGGCAGGCTGCCCGAGCCTAAGGGCTTCATGGTGGTGAGCCTTAACGACGACTTCATGCAGATAGGCTACAACGCCCTGGTGGACGATGACGGTTCGGCAATTGCAAAAGCCAAAGCCGGACAGGTGTTTAGCGTAGAGGAAAATGCTGAGGTTGGCACAGTCGTCGGCGAGATAGCCCTCGATACCCAGGGCTTCTTTACCTCGGGCTCGAGTTCATATACGGCCTTCGAACTACATATTACCAATACCCTTGTCGGTACACCGTTTGCCATCAATCAGGAGACCTTCGAGCTCTATGTGGCCAATCCTGAGGCCTTGGATTTCGAGAACAACCGCGAGTTCGAAGTCAAGGTCACCTCTCAGCGCGGGAACAGCATAGGCGAAACCGAGACCCTGACTGTCATGGTACAGGACATCAATGACATGGCACCCGAGCTGAATGAAGCGGTTGCAGCGTCACTGAAAGTCGCACCACTGAGCTTCAAGTCTGGCTCATCAGCCAGCTTCAATCTGGATGTGAGCGGCCTGTTCACCGACATGGAAGGCAATGGCCTGAGCTACCAGGTCGAAGGCAGCAGCTTCGCCGCCCTGAGCATCTCTGGCACCCAGATAACCGGCCAGGTCGACAGCGAAGGCAGTCATCCTCTGACCATCATCGCCTCCGACGGTGCGCATGAGGTTAGCCACACGCTGCAGATTGAGGCGAGCCAGGCACCGGAAAGCGACGATGGTGGCGCCCTGGGCTGGCTATCGTTACTGCTGGGACTGACGGCCATGGTTCGTCGCCGCCGCTAGGCAGCTCCTGAGTCTTCACACGATTGGGATAGCCAATGTTGGCTATCCCGCTTCTCGCCACTATTAAGGTATTCAAATGAAATCAAGTCGTAGAAATTTGTTAATGAATGCACTCTCGGTTGCCATCGCCGGCGCTTGCTATGCCAACCCTGGCGCCGCAAGCTTTAGCGATGATACCAAGCCACTGCAAACCATTATTCCCGGCCAAGAAAAACTCAAACTCGAACGCGCCGATAAACAACGCAGCAACGGCATGTACTTCGTCCGCTTCAAAGAGGCCCCGGTCGCCAGCTATGATGGCTCGCTGGCGGGCTTTGCCGCCACCAATATTCAAGTCAACCAGTCAAACAAGCAGGCATCTGGTCTGCTGAACAGCCAGTCTAAGGCCAGCCTGCAATACAGAGGCTACCTGAAACAGCAGCAAGCCAAGGTCAAGCAGAGACTAAACGGCAAACTCAAACGTATTCTGACCCCGACCCAGGAATACCAGCTGATCGTCAACGCCATGGCGGTAAAGCTTAAGCCGGGTGAGGCCGACATCATAGCCAAAGACCCTGAGGTTTTGAGCGTAGAGCCCATAGGCCTGCACTTTATTCAAACCTCCACCGGGCCCGAGTTCATCGGCGCCAAGCAGGTCTGGCAGGGCGATGAAACCGTCGAGGCAACAAAAGGGGAAGGGGTTATCGTCGGCGTGATGGACACAGGGATCAACGCCAATCACCCCTCCTTTGCCGAGGTGGGCGCCGATGGCTACCAGCACAAGAACCCCCTAGGCGACGGCCAGTACCTAGGGGATTGCCAGCAGTATAGCCAGTTTTGTAACGGCAAACTCATAGGCATCATCAGCTATCCCGAGCTTATCCAATATCGTCAAGACACGGCCGACAGCCTGGACGATCCCGCCTATGAGGATCTCGCCAACAAGGTCAAGGTGGGCTATGACTTCAACGGACACGGCTCCCATGTGGCCTCTACTGCGTCGGGCAATATACTGCACGACGTCAACTTCTATCTGCAGGTGCAGGAGGAAGATGGCACTATCATCGCTGAGAAGAGCGCCTTCGAATTTGACGCCATCAGCGGCGTGGCCCCCCATGCCAACCTAGTGTCCTACCAGGTGTGTGACGATGCCGGCTCCTGTTATCCAGAATTTACCCTCAAGGCGATTGAACATGCCATAGAAAACGGGGTACAGGTGCTCAACTACTCTGTGGGCGGCTCGGCCAAAGACCCTTGGTCCTCCATCGACGCCGAAGCCTTCCTCAACGCCCGCGAGGCGGGAATTCATGTGGCCGTGGCCGCAGGTAACGCGGGCCCAAGCGCCAGCACCATAGGTTCGCCGGGCAACGCCCCCTGGGTGACGACGGTCGCCGCCTATACCCACGATCTCGAGTTCAAACAGAAATCCCTCACCAACATGAGCGGCGGCGAGACGCCGCCAGGCGACATGATGGGCTTTGGCGTGACCAAAGGTGTGAGCGGCAAGGTGGTTCTGGCGGCCAGCGTCGATTCTGACAACGCCCAGTGCACCGACCCTTTCGAGGCCGGCAGCTTCGATGGCGAGATCGTCGTCTGTGAACGCGGAACCAACGCGCGGGTGCGCAAGGGGATCAATGTAAAAGAAGGCGGCGCCGGCGGCATGATCTTGATAAACATGCCTGATGGCGTAGATTCGCTGCACAATGACAACCATGTTCTGCCTGCCATTCAGCTTAATGCCGCCGATGGCGAGCGTCTGACCCAGTGGCTGGCCAGCGGTGAAGGTCATCAGGCGACAATTGCAGCCACGGAAACCACCAGAAACGCCAGCCTGGGGGATATCGCCGGGGTCTTCACCTCTCGCGGGCCTAACCTGCCCTATCCCAACATCTTCTCACCGGATATCGCCGCACCCGGGGTCGATATCTACGCCGCCAACGCCGAAGACAGGCTGTTCGAGGGGCAGATAGGTCATATTCCATTCGCCAGCTTGTCCGGCACCTCTATGGCCACGCCCCATGTGACCGGCGCCTATGCCCTGCTCAAGGCCACGCATCCAGACTGGACACCGGCTCAGGCGCAATCGGCCTTCATGAGCACCGCCCATCAGACCACCTACAAGGACGATGACTATGATGGCACCTTAGAACGCTCCGACTTCTTCGACCAGGGCGCGGGCAGCCTGCGTATCAACCAGGCGCTGAAGGCAGGCCTGCTGCTGGATATCGACAAGGCTGGATACCTGGCGGCTAATCCTGAGATGGGCGGCGATCCCAGTGCGCTCAACACCAGCTCCATGGTGCAAAACCAGTGTATCTCCAACTGCAGCTGGACCCGCACCGTCACCGCGACCCAGGCCAGCAACTGGAGCGCCGAGTATGAATATCTCAACCCAGGCTTCACCCTGGAGGTGACCCCATCGAGCTTTTCCCTCAACGCGGGGGAATCTCAAGTGCTCACCATCAAGGCGACCGCCAACATCAACCTGGTGGATGAGTGGGTGCACGGCTACATCAAGCTTAACAATGCCGACACCAGCATGAGCGACACCCACCTGCAGGCCACCATAGGCTTCAAGGCGGGCCAGGTGGCCGAGGAAGTCTCTGCCGAGATGAACAATCTCGATAACCAGCTGGTGATCGAAGATATCTTCACCTCGGGCAGTAACGCACTCCAGGTCAAGGGCTTCGGCCTGTATAAGGCGCAGTCCTTCACCGGCAGCGCGATTGGTTCCTCTAACGATGCCGAGCGTGGCAGCCCGCACTCGAATCCTGAGGTGATCTTCAGCGTGCCCACCGTGGTCAAGCCCTACACCAAACGCCTGGTGGTAGAGATAACCGACACCACCTCACCCGACATGGATCTCTATGTCGGCATAGATGAAAACGGTGACGGCATGCCAGATGCCTATGAGGTGTACTATTCACTGCTCTGTCTGAGCGGCGAGATAGACTCTAAGGAGCGCTGCGTCCTGGAAAATCCGCCAACCGGCAACTATTGGATATTTGCCCACAACTATGAGGGCAGGGTCGAGGATGAAGCCGACGAGGTGACCCTGGAGATCACCCATGTGAACTACAGCAACCAGGCAAGTTTCGACATCACGGCCCCAAGCCAGGTGGCACAGGATGAGCGCTTCGACGTGAGCCTGTCGGTCAACGGCTATCTGGATGACAGCCTGAGTCTGCAGCCGCTTGAAGCCGGCGAGACCTACTATGGCCTGCTCGAGATGGGCACCACAAGCGAGCTTAAGCGCAACATAGGCGCCACCCTGATCAAGGTAAAAGGCCTAGATCCGGTTGAGGTGCCGCAAAACACGGCGCCCGTGCTGGCCAATCCGATTGCCGACCTTCAGACCCAGCTAAGCGAACAGGGCAGCGCAGTGGTCAGCCTAGATCTCAGCCAGGTCTTTAGCGACGCCGAGGGCGATACCCTCAGTTTATCGGCGACGGGTGTCGAAGGACTAACCTTAGATGGCACTCAGCTTGAGATGAGCTTTACCGCCAGCGGCGAATACCCAATAGTCATCTCGGCCAGCGACGGGGAATTCAGCACAGAGACGCAATTTACCGTCACTGTGACAGCGGCGCCGGTAGTACCTGTCGAGCCACCGAGTGAATCGAGTGGTGGCGGCAGCCTAGGTTACTTCGCCCTGCTACTGCTTGGTCTCTCAGGCCTTAGACGCCGCCAGCGCTAATGGCGAGTGGTGACTAACACAGTCGTTTAACCAACCACCGGCAACAGGGACGTTTGCCGGTTTTTTTAGATCATCGAGTTTTCCCTAACACCGAATCTCCTCTCTCCTCTCTCCTCCTCTCGGCGGTCAACATCGACAGTCCTCAGCAACTTCGGTGGCTAACTCATCGAGTCGCTCAGCGACTAATTCACCAGCAAATTCACCAGCTAATTCACCAACTAATTCTCCACCAAATTCGGCAACTAATTCGGCTACAGATTCGCATAGCCATCGATATCTTGTTAGTGTGGTAGCGCGGCCTAAGTGCCGGATTAGATATGATTACTGCCAAAGGACTCTGTTATGTTACGTTCGTTGACCGTTTGCCTGCTGTTACTCCTCGCCCCCGTCTTTCATCTCGCCGCAGCTCAAGCGCCTGCTGCTCAACAAGAACCTGCGGCCAAACAACAAGCACCCTTAACCCAACAAGAGGCCATGCCCCACTCCCAGACGCCTATCCTCGACCGTCCCCTGGTGGAGCGTTACATACTGGATGAGCTCAAGGCATTGAGGATGGAGCAGCAAGACCTAGAGCGCCGCCTGACGGTGGAGATCACCGACCGTGAGCTGGCGGTGGCTGACAAGTCGCTGAACTATGCCAACGTGACGGTGACTTACTTCTTCTACATCATCGCGGGTGTCGCATCCTTGATCGCCTTCATCGGCTGGCAGTCGCTTAGAGAGATCAAGACCAACACCGCCAAGCTGGCGGCCGAGCAGCTGCAATCCATCACAGAGCAATACGAAGAGAAGTTTAAGGTACTGGAGCAAGACCTTAAGCGTAAGAGCCGCATCATCACCAAGAACAACCGCGAAATCGAGATCATCAACGAGATCCACACCCTCTGGCTACACGCCCAAAGTGCCCAGACCCCAGAGCAGAAGATCGCCGTCTATAACGAGATCCTCACCATACGGCCGGGAGACCTCGAGGCGATGACCTACAAGGCCGATGCCGCCATGGAGATGCGCGAGTTTAACTGGGCGCTGAGCCTATGTAACCGGGTGCTCGAGGTCGACGGCAGCAACGCGCACGCCCTCTATCAGCGCGCCTGCGCCTTCGCCTGTCTGGGCCAGGAGGAGCGCGCCCTGTCGGATCTTGAGCAGGCTATAGAAAACAGCGTCTCCTTCAAGGAGGTGGCCGCCAACGAGGACGACTTCAGTAACCTGAGAAGCAACCCCAGGTTCGACATACTGATCTCCTCCAGCGAGAGCTAACAATTAGACGCTACTGGGCTGCACAACTCTCCTCCCTAAGCTAAGCGGCGCGGCTGTCCCTTTTCGCCGCTAACGCCCATACTTAAATAAGCCATTCATCATATGCCGCCGTGAGCCTGTGGGCGCGGCGTGTGAACGGGAGGCCGATATGTCACGTATCATCGCTTATTGTTACGACAGCTTCATGCGCGGGCCCGAGCAGGCCTGTCTCATCGACTGGCGCCGGAACTTACTTAGCCAGGTCAGCGGCCGGGTGCTGGAAATTGGCGCCGGTACTGGTGCCAGCCTATCCCTCTATCCGAAACGCGCAGATCTGGAGCTGGTGCTGACCGAGCCAGATGTGGACATGATGCGCCTCTTGGAGAAGGCCGTCGCCGAGCGCCCGGGTAGCCATATCACCCTGCTGGACTGCCCGGCAGAGTCCATCGACAGTGAGGATTCAAGCTTCGACTGGGTGTTTGTCTCCCTGGTGTGCTGCACAGTCCAGGACCTGCCGGGGACACTTGCGGAGATCTGGCGGGTACTCAAGCCCGGCGGGCGTCTGCTGTTTCTCGAGCATGTCGCGGCGGAAAAGGGCACTCGCAGGCGCCGCTGGCAGGATAGACTCAACTTCATCTGGCGCCGTATCGCCGGCAATTGCCACCTTAACCGGGAGACGGAGGCGCAGATCCGAAGTGCGGGCTTCGAAATAGAGTCGATCACCCGGGAGAGCATGCGCAAGGCGATGCCCCTGGCCAGGCCGACGATTCGCGGCGTGGCGCGAAAGCCTTAAGCGCCATCTATGCCCTTAGCCCCAGCTGAGCCCTAAGCCCCATCTAGCTACAAGCAAGTCGCAAGCATCATCTCTGCCATTCACCTCAGTCGCGATGGATGCGCACCGCGATCCGCCGCGCGCCAAAGTCTTCCCGTACTCTGGCGAAGCGTCCCGGCAGCGGCGCGCCGCAGTATCGGCAGGCGCCGTGTTCGTCCAGCGCATATTGCCCCAGCTGATACCAGTCGCGCTCGATCAGACGCTTGTGGCAGCTGGCGCAGTAGGTGGCGTCGGAATCTGGGTCATGCACGTTACCGCAATAGACATAATGTAGGCCGTGGTTGAGGGCGATGCGCCGCGCCCTTTGTAGCGTGCTCAGCGGCGTAGATGGCCTGTCCAGCAGCTTAAAGTCGGGGTGAAAGGCGCTGAAATGCAGCGGCACATCAGGCCCCAGGTTTTCCACCAGCCACTGACACATGGCATTGAGCTCCTCATCGCTGTCGTTCTCGCCGGGGATCAGCAAGGTGGTTATCTCAAACCATACCTGGGTCTCATGCTTGAGATAAAGCAGGGTCTCAAGCACAGGTTGCAGCTGGCCGTGGCAGATCTTGTGATAAAACGACTCGCTAAAGGCCTTGAGGTCTATATTGGCCGCGTCCATATAGCGATAAAACTCAATCCTCGGCGCCTCACAGATATAGCCCGCGCTCACCGCCACACTCTTGAGCCCAAGTTCATGGGCCGCCAGGGCGGCATCGATGGCGTACTCCATAAACACCACAGGATCGTTATAGGTAAAGGCGATGCTCTTGCAGCCGTGGCGACGGGCGGTGGCCGCCAGCTCGTCTGGCATGGCGCTGTCACACAGAGTATCCATCTGGCGCGACTTACTCATGTCCCAGTTTTGACAGAAGAGACAGCTCAGGTTGCACCCGGCAGTGCCGAAACTCAGCACGCTTGAGCCGGGGTAGAAATGGTTCAGCGGCTTCTTCTCGATAGGGTCGATACAGAAACCCGAGGAGCGACCATAGCTGGTCAGCACTATCTCGCCTTGATGGTGCATGCGCACGAAGCAGGCGCCGCGTTTGCCCTCGCGCAAAGTGCACTTGCGCGGGCAGACGTCGCAGCACACCCGCCCGTCGTCCAGGGCATGCCAATATTGGGTCGGAAAGTATGCCGGTGGTGCAGTTAACATGGGAGTTTGCCTGTCGTTGACCTACACTGAAAGTATAGTTGACGCCCTGCTAGGGGAGAGAGATGAAGTACCGACAAGCCGCCGTCGCCGGGCGATTCTATCCGGCCGAACCAGGACTACTCACCCAGCAACTCATGCACTATTTCGGCCAGGCTCCCAGCGTTCACATTATCCCCAAGGCCCTCATTCTGCCCCACGCCGGTTATCTCTATTCCGGCGAGGTGGCCGCCAAGGCGGTAAACCTGCTGCGCAACCGCCCAGACGGCTATCGACGCATCGTCCTGCTGGGCCCCAGCCACTATGTGGGCCTCAACGGCTGCGCCCTGCCCCGCAGCGACAGTTTCATCACCCCCTTGGGTGAGATCCCCATCGACAGAGTAGGCATAGAGCTGCTGCTCAACCGCCGGCTCGCCATCGCCTCCGACATGGCCCATCAGAGAGAACACGCCCTGGAGGTGGAACTGCCGCTACTGCAATTCTGCCTAGACGACTTCATCCTGCTGCCCGTGGTGGTGGGCGGCGCCAGCCCAGAGGCCGTGTGCCAGCTGATCCAGGCGGTCGCCGATAGCGATACCCTGATCGTGGTCAGCAGCGATCTCAGCCACTATCACCCCTATCTGGATGCCAACCGGATAGACACAGACACCCGCAGCCACATACTGGCGCTCGACCCACACCTGGCGCCGGAACAGGCCTGTGGCTGTCATGCCCTCAACGGCCTGCTGGCCTATGCCAAGCTAATGAATTGGAGAATAAAATGTGTTACCCACACCAACTCGGGTGACGTGACCGCGCGCGCCCAGGCCCGCCGTCCGAGGGATGATGAGGAGGTGGTCGGCTATGCCAGCTTCGCGCTCTATTGAACTGACCGCCAGCGACAAGGCCTGCCTGCTGGATCTGGTATGGCAGGTGATAGATGCCGGGTTAACACAGGGAGGATTGACGCTACCAGAAGCTCCCGAGAGTGAGGCCCTACTCACGCCGGCCGCCTGCTTCGTCACCCTGCACCAGGGCGGTGAACTCAGGGGCTGTATCGGCCGGGTAGATGCCTGCGAGCCCCTGTGGCTATGCGCCTGTGAAAACGCCTATGGCGCCGCCTTTAAGGACCGCCGCTTCGCCCCGCTGCGAAGTGAAGAGCGCGAGTCACTCACCTTAGATATCTCTATCCTCTCGCCGCTTACTCCTATGGAAAACCAAGGGGAAGCGGCCTTGCGCTCACGCCTGCGCCCCAACATCGACGGCCTACTCATGGATGACGGCCACCGCCGCGCCCTGTTTTTGCCCTCGGTATGGCAGAGCCTGCCAGCTCCCAAGGACTTCGTTTCCGCCCTCAAACAGAAAGGCGGCTGGCCCCAAGATTATTGGCGTGACACCATCACGCTGCAGAGGTTTACGACTCAGGTAGTGAAGGATTGAATGCTCTCCAATGTTTAGTTTTCACACCTTTCAGACTTTCTCGACTTTCCTTATTACTTATAAATTTCTATCCCTCTTTGGTGTGTACAAAATTCAACCAACCAGAGCGATGATAATTTAATAAGTTCGATTGCAGATGCAGCAACAAGGGCATTTGGCACATATCGAACTCACCTTCGAATACAATTAAGCTAATACTAAAGTTAACAAGTTTATTTAAAAATGTTGCACTTTTGTTTATAAGTCTGTATTTTCTCGCTCAATTATTCTGTTCATTTCCTCAACTAATTCAATAAAGCGAAATGCTCAAAATAATCGCTAACGCTAATATAAGCGGCGAATAAATAGCACACTGACTTTGGGTGTGCTTTAGGAATTTTTACTTTAAATGGATGTTGCCCCATATGATCACCACTAAACCTCTCTGTTGGTTGGCTGCTCTCGGCCTACTGTCTTCATTTCAATCTTACGGCGTTGTCTATAGCGAAGCTCAAACGGCGGCTATCACCGAAAATATGCAGCATGCACTGGCCGTTGAAAATACAGGCATAATTAATGAAGGTCATATTCATGACATTTATCAATTCTATGCATCGAATAAGCTAGCAGTAGGCATAGACGATCATTACTTGCATACTTTTTTTGCAAAGAATGACAACACCATAAGCTATATGGGTAAGCAGAGCATCGGTGAAGAGGACTACTATAGCAACCGCGACAATATCTCTTTGAGTCCTGATGCTAAGTTCATGTATTTAAAGAAAAGCAAAGACAATATCTATCAGATCGAGGTGATGACCTTAGATTCTGAAAATAAAGAGTGGGAAACCAAGTTTACCTATACCAGCATAGGGACTCAGTCTATCGATTATGGCACCCAGAGCCAGATCTCTGACGATGGAAACTATCTCATTATGTGGAGTAGTTATCAAAGAAATCTATCTATTGCGAAGAGAGATAAAGTTACTGGCGAGCTTAGCCCTTTAATACTGGTCAAAAGCGATAAACTCCCCTCAAGAGTGGAAGGAGTTGAATATGATGAAGCCAACCAGACTTTGCTCATTTTTGGCCAAGGCAGCCCCTATGACTCGACCTCGGCATTAATTGCACTCAAAATCGACTCAATAAATGGATCGGCAACCGAAATTGCCCGACTCCCACTGAGCGGCACCTACCAAAATATTGATTACATCCAATTCGATCCTAATACCAAGAATATATTTATCATTGAGAGTGGTAATATTAACGTCTACCACTTAGATGAAACCAATAACACGTTAACGACCAGCTACAGTGATTCTACCTACAATACTTTCAATACCTATGTAAGCAGTAAGTCAGTCAGGTTAATTGACGGCAAGTTATTTGTTCAGCAAAGTAATAATCTTGCCAAAATTTATCGCTTTAATGACGGTACTTCACCCTCTTTTTCACTGGAAGACACAGTCACCACCAGTGTCTATTTGAATCAACTGGCAATCGCAGATGGACTCGGCTGGAGAATGATGAATGAAAAGGCCGAACTCTTTGCCAACAGCTCCACGGCTTATGACTTTGTCAAAAAAGATACCCTCGCCGATGGTCAACAAAATATGCCAATATTTGGTAATTCAAGAACCCAAATCGCCTTTATCGAGTCACTCGATATCATTGTTGCTATTGATAGACAAGGCATCTATTCAATGCTCGCCGACGCAAGCGCTCAAACCCCACTCTATTCTACGACATGGGAACAATTGGGTTTCGATATTAATGCATCGCCGTTCATAGATAGGGTCGTCGTTAAAGGCAATAACATACTCCTCGCGGGGAGATATTTTAACTATACACCGAGTTCGCAAAATGACCGCTTTATGGCCCTTAAGGTCGATGATAAAGGGGTCATTTCGACAGAGGTGAAACCACTGACCGTATCGGGAAATCCATTTTACTACCAAAGTAACAACAATTCTGCCCAGTTTGACCCGAGCAGTGGAGTCGCGGCATTTCTGTCACAAGATGGTGGCTATGCATTTTTTAGCCTGGATGCGGACAATAATCCAACCTTTATCGACACCTTAGACTCAGCCCTCTTTAACACCTATTACTACTATAGGAGCATAGGCTTCGTCGACGGAAAACCCTATGTCTGGGACAGAGAAAACGCTAAATTCTATTTCGTCGATGTCGATGTTGCTAACAAGGACGTCGATCTTGGAGATGGCATAGATCTTTCGGGTTCGGTCCCCAACGACGCAGTGATCATCACAAACGGCAAGAACATCTATTTTATAAACGACTCCGCAGTATCGAGTTATAAGATCAATGACGATCTCAGCCTGTCATTTATGTCGACCTCTTTTGTTTCAGGGCTTTATTCCAATGACTTAACCTTCATATCTGAAGATTACGTCGTAAACGCCAATTATAATAGTCTGAACAGCTATGCTATCGACAGACAGAGCGGCGCCTGGAAAAAGCTAGAGAGCATCATGGCTGAGGATTTAGGTGTGTCAGGCTTAAATACCAGCAAGATAGCCTATGGCGACTCGGTAAAACAAAACCTGATCTTTAACGCGAACATTAATTACTCCACCAACATACTAATCCGTGCAGATCTCGCGACCAGCCCCGTTTTGACCTCTGCGCTCTTGCCCCTACTAGCGAATGAAGGTGAGAAAGTCGAACGTAATATCAGCGAGTTTGTATTTGACGCCGACAATGATGATCAACTCATCTTTAGTTCTGCCAACCTGCCTTCTGATGCCGAGCTAACTGAGTCGGGCGTGCTCACCTATGACACGACAAGCCATGACTCGGGTGAACTCGATATCCTGGTGACCGACAGTAATGACATGACACTCAGCATAAGCTTGCCTTTCTTGGCTAACAGGGCACCAGTCGTTGAAGCCATAGACACCTATTGGATCAATCCAGGAGAGAACATCACCTTTAACCTCGCCGATGCGGTAAGCGATTCAGAGGGCCAAGACTTCAGCTTTACAAAGGATGAAGGCTCGGCGCTTGAGGTGAATGCCCTCGGCATGGCTTACGGGCAACTCACCCAGGCAGGTGAACATCAGGTACTCGCCACAGTTACAGACACCTTAGGTGCCAAGGCCTCTGTGTCTGCTACCGTCCAGGTGAATTCAGCCCCAACAGCTTCTGGCCTAGGTGCGGTGTCACTCAAAGCTGGCGAAGCGGTCACTCGCGATTTAGCCAGCGCATTTGCCGATGCAGATGGTCATGCCCTTAGCTTCTCTGCCATTGGCCTACCATCGGGTATCAGTCTGAGTGCACAAGGCCAACTCAGCGGTAGCAGCAAGGTCACAGGTAAATCAAGCGTAGTGGTAACGGCTACCGACACCATGGGATTGAGCACTAGCGCCAACCTCTCTGTCGATATCAAAGAAGAGAGTTCAGGTGGCGGTAGCTTGGGATACCTGGTCTTGCTGCTCCTCCCATTGGCCATCCGCAGAAAATTCCATTAATGGTTAACCTTGGCCTTTAGCTCGATGGCAAGACGCTCATCAGGTTAGAGGCGCTCCCTTTGCCTAGATTGAATTGCACCCAAGTCCCCCACCACCCCGGGGGATTTTTTTTGCCGCAACACGCGGCGGGGGTTTGCACCTAGCGGCGCGACTTTGGCCAAGTAGCAGTTTGCGTGGGGTAAGGGAGAGCATCTGGCGAATTGCCTATTCGGGAAGGGAGGCACATTGTAGTTAATGCTCGAAAAACAGAGTGTTGGCAGTTAACGTCGCGGTCGTTGGCTAAGTGGATTTGAAGGTCGTACCTTCATTGTTACCTAACGCCTGCCCGGCGGGGGCTGTGCAGATACACCTGTGAGACGCCGTGAATAAATCCCTGGCCGCTCTGCGGTTTCATCCCTGAAACCGAAGGTCACCGGCGTATCTACACCCGGCATCCAACGTCTCTTCGATTTAGCGTCATGGGGTGCCCATTGGTGAGAAACATTTGGCCAAATTTGTATTTACAGGAAATTTGAAGGTCGAACCTTCATGGCAATCTAACGCCTGCCCGGCGGGGGATGTGCAGATACACCTGTGAGACGCCGTGAATACGTCCGTGTAGGCTCTGCCGAAACATCCCTGTTTCGGAAGCTCACCGGCGTATCTACACTCGGTATCCAACGTCTCTTCGATTTGGCTTCATTGTTGTCGATTGGGAGGCTGCATTTGGCCACATTTGTATTTGCGGGGGATTTGAAGGTCGCACCTTCATGGCAATCTATCACCTGCGGTGGGCTTATGTGCAGATACGCCTGTGACACGCTGTGCGCCATCTGACCTCCAAGGATGAAAGAAATGCCAGAATATGTAGGGAACATATTTGGCCCTGGCCGCTCTGCGAAATCATCTGACCTCCACGGATGGAGGGAATGCCGAAAAATGTCGGGAACATTTTCGGCCCTGTTTCGGAAGCTCATCGGCGTATCTACACCCGATATCTAATATCTCTTCGATTTAACTTCACTGAATCATCCCTGATAAAATCTATTAATTTTCAAGAGAAAACAGGCAAATATGTGACATAACATGTTGATTACAACCAACCGTATACATTAAAGTATTACCAATCAAGGACAGAGCTAGGCCAACTCGAATCAAACATCGACCACGCCATTCAGGGAATGAAAAAGCCAACCACCATGCGCCAATCACCTCCCATAAAAGTTTACTCTGACCCCATTTATTTACATGCTTGGTCTCCTACCTTGCAAGGTCTCACTAATAAATTGTTAAGCCCTAAGTAATCAAATTGGAACTGAAGTAGAAAATGGAACAAAAAGTTGAATTGGCAAATGGCATTTCAAGCCTGGTCGCAAAATTTAGTATCGCTGTAGGGGCGATAATAGTATTAATCTACTGCACGAGCATCGGCTTTTATCCTAAAAACATTCAAGTTGGTGACGGACTATTTTTTATTTGGTCGACACTTGTGTTTGGCTTCGTATGTACTATCGCTAATTTCCTCTTCACATCAGTGGGCTATACGCTCTACACGCCTTTGTACCTACTTTTAAAGAATTTTGCTCCGTTACCTAAGATTAATGATTTCAAGGGATATTCCTTCATTTACATTCTTGGTTCATTTTTAATTTTAATTACCTCGATAGCTTTTTTAATTAGTGATATAGAGTTGAGTTGGAAACAGATAGACTTAATGTCAGTTATTTCTTGGTGTGTTGCTTTATTAATGAATGGCTTTATCCTTTCTGCTTTGCTTGAGGAAAAAACTGAAGCACCTAGAAAGCTATTCTATGTCGTTACCTTCTTAATGCTGTTTATTGTTCCATTTGTAGTCATAAAGGGTTTTTTTACGAATTCAGTTAGCGCATCAATGAAGTATTTGGGTATTAGAGAGGTAGCAGTAACAGCCTATGTTGACCATAAATATAGAGATATAGTTTCTGATGCTATAAATAAAATTAGTTCAAAAAGCCATGTAATCATTCCTGTCGGCGACAAATTTATCCGTCTTGATAATGTAAATGTACTATTTCAAGGAGTTGGAGAGATTAGTTATCTGCAAATATCCGATGGAGGTAAAAGCGCAACTTTTAACTTACCTTCCGAGTCAATTGTTGTAAAAAAAGATTCGCAAAAAGTAGAGCTCTCTGACTTATCCAAGGATATATTGTCACTGCATTCAACAACGTTGGACGAACTCAAAGTAGGGTTTAACCCCGACTCTATGGTCTTTACATTCGACCACTCTTATGGATTATATGAGATTGGCGAGTATAAAGTCTCTGAACGCTTCAATGCTGTATTGACAGAAACCTTTAAAGAAATATTACCAATATTAATAAAAAATGACCAAATCATTGAGTCTATTGAAATTGTTGGTTTCGCAAGTAGAGTGTGGAAAAACTCGGAAGATGATGTTAGTGCATATAAAAACAACATTTTACTTTCTACCAATCGAGCAATTGCAGTTTCTAATGTCTTGTATGAGAGTAAAGATCTTATTAAGTATGGAGGTTGGTTAAATAGAAAAGTTGTAACAAAGGGCATGTCATCCTCTACTGCTACTAATAATGAGTTAGGAAGAACCATTTCAATCAAAGTAAATACAAGGCTTAACAAGTCAAGTAACGCGGACGGCGAAAGCGCTGCCGGTTATTGAGGCGTTAAATGCCTAGGCAATATTCTAAGTTTATGATTTTTTAATGTAAGGAGAAGTGTGATGATTAAGTGTTCGCGTTGTAATAATAAAGCTGAATATGTTCTTGTAGATTATCGGCATGAGATTGTGGATGAGGGAGAAGTATTTTGTGGACATCATGCTTTTGATGAAAATCGTGAAAAGTGTCCTTGTTGTTATGATTATTGGATAGAGGTCTATGATGGGGATACCAAATGTGATGTTAAACTCTTGCCTACATACCCTCAAGGTACTCTAGATTCTGAAGGTTGTTGTTCAGAACATCCTTGATACATTAATCGGCATTTAACAAGCTAATTAACAAGGACAAATACTGTTGGCTATTTTCGTTCCTCAAATTTTAGCCAATTATATTTGGCCTGTTATTAGGGCGTATCCCACAGAAATTTTGATTAGAAAACCAAATTTGAGAGCAGTAAACCTAACGGGCCTTTGTCCATAGAAGTGTTAGTTTTGACAGGATTATGGGAACCAGATGCAGCTAAATCGGAGAGATGGATAACTCGGTGTAGGTACGACTGTGACCTTCCGTGACTGGGATGTCACGGCAGAGCCTACAGGGAATGTACTTGAACAACATCCCTGTTTAAGGGCCAGTTCGGCATCCATACCTCTCGTTCGTTGGCTCGAAGCTGCGCTTCACTCTCCGTGTCACAGCAGTACCTGCACGAAAGGGTCGCTCTTTTGCGTCCCTGCAATCGCGACATTGGCGCATCCATGCACTGCACCTACTGCCAAGCCATTCAAAACTATGAAGCATTGGCCTACCAACCTCACCTCAAATACTTAGCGTACTCAAACACAGCTAAATCGAAGAGAGATAATAACCCAGTGTAGATATGGCTGAGGGTATCGAAAACAGGGATGTTTTCGTTAAGCGGCCATGGATGGCGCACAGCGTCCCGAAGCCGTATCTGCACATAAGCGAGCCGCAGGCTATTCATAACAATGAGGGCTCGACCTTCAAACAAACCCAATAAATGCCAATGCAGCCAAACGCTGCAAGCAACAAAAATATTACCCAATTTGTTATTCGACAAATCCCCTCCCCCTCTGGTTTAACAACTCACTTTTAGTGTAAAATCCTCTCTTTCGTCAACGCCTAGCCAGACACGAGCGACATAGAGCCAAATAATGCCTAACGCCTTGTTTTACTTGATGCCACAAGCCAGTTCTGCCGCAACCAATGTTGCCAAGGCGGAGCAAGAGAGTGTCTATCTTTTCGCCTGCCGACTCGCCGAGCAGGCGTATCGTGGTCAACAGCTGGTGTATATCCACTGCAATGACCAGCAGCAGGCCTATGAAGTTGACGAAATTTTATGGCAATTTGAACCCAGCGCATTTGTGCCCCATAACCTCAAGGGCGAAGGGCCGACGGGTGGCGCGCCGGTGGAGATAGGCTTCGATAAACTGGGCCCAAATAAAAATCGTCACCTTCTGATTAATCTTGCAGACCAAGCGCCGCAATTTGCGGTAAACTTTGGCCAGATTATCGACTTCGTTGCCAACGATGCTGCCATGAAAGCGACCGCGCGCGATCGTTATCGCCAGTATCGCGAGTTAGGGATCTCCCTGACGACCCAACAACCAAATTAATTAGTTTGAGAAGCACACGCTCCTATGGAAAAGACATACAACCCACAGTCAATCGAACAGGCTCTGTACCAGAACTGGGAAGAGAAAGGATACTTTAAGCCCCACGGCGATGAGTCGAACGGCAATTACTGCATCATGATCCCGCCGCCAAACGTGACCGGTAGCCTGCACATGGGTCATGCCTTCCAAGACACCATCATGGATACCCTGATCCGTTACCAGCGCATGAAGGGTAAGAACACCCTGTGGCAGGTAGGTACCGACCACGCGGGTATCGCCACCCAGATGTTGGTAGAGCGCAAGGTAGAGGCCGAAGAGGGCAAGAGCCGTCACGACCTGGGCCGTGAGACCTTTATCGACCGTATCTGGGACTGGAAAAATCAGTCTGGTGGCACCATCACCAAGCAGCTACGCCGCCTGGGCGCCTCGGTCGATTGGGATCGTGAACGCTTCACCATGGATGAAGGCATGTCGGCCGCGGTACAAGAGGTGTTTGTGCGCCTGTACAACGACGACCTCATCTACCGTGGTAAGCGCCTGGTTAACTGGGATCCTAAGCTACACACAGCGATTTCAGATCTCGAAGTCGAGAACAAAGAGAAACAGGGCAGCATGTGGCACTTCCGCTACCCGCTGGCCGACGGCGCGCTTACAGCCGACGGTAAAGACTACCTTGAAGTGGCTACCACGCGTCCAGAAACCATGCTGGGCGACAGCGCGGTTGCGGTACACCCAGACGACGAGCGCTATCAGTCGCTGATCGGCAAGTTCATCCTGCTGCCTATCGTTAACCGTCGCATCCCTATCGTCGCCGACGACTATGTGGACAAGGAGTTCGGTACCGGCTGTGTGAAGATCACCCCGGCCCACGACTTCAACGACTATGAGGTGGGTAAGCGTCACAACCTGCCTATGTTCAACATTCTGACCATAGACGCGGCCATCCGTAGCCAGGCAGAAGTCGTCAACTCAGACGGCACCGCCAACGACGAGCTAGACGGCAGCCTACCAGAGCGCTTCGCCGGCATGGATCGTTTCAAGGCGCGCACCGCCATCGTCGAAGAGTTCGAGTCACTCGGCCTACTGGGCAAGATTGACCCACACGCCCTCAAGGTGCCTTACGGCGACCGCTCTGGCGTGGTGATCGAGCCGCTACTGACAGACCAGTGGTATGTGGCCGTGGCCCCTATGGCCAAGACCGCCATCGAAGCGGTTGAAAATGGCGACATCAAGTTTGTGCCGCAGCAGTATGAAAACATGTACTTCTCTTGGATGCGTGACATTCAAGACTGGTGTATCTCGCGTCAGCTGTGGTGGGGTCACCGTATCCCGGCATGGTACGACGAAGCCGGTAAGGTGTATGTCGGCCGCGACGAGGCCGAAGTACGCGCCAAGCATAACCTGGATGATTCTGTCGTGCTGCGCCAAGACCCAGACGTACTGGATACCTGGTTCAGCTCGGCGCTGTGGACCTTCTCAACCCTAGGCTGGCCAGACGATACCGAGGCGCTTAAGACCTTCCACCCAACCGATGTGTTGGTGACAGGTTTTGATATCATCTTCTTCTGGGTGGCGCGCATGATCATGATGACCATGCACTTCATCAAGGATGAAGATGGCAAGCCACAGGTGCCGTTTAAGACGGTGTATGTGACCGGCCTTATCCGTGACGAACAGGGCAACAAGATGTCCAAGTCTAAGGGTAACGTACTGGATCCGCTGGATATGATCGACGGTATCGATCTCGAAGCCTTAGTCGAGAAGCGCACCGGCAACATGATGCAGCCACAGCTGGCCGCTAAGATCGAGAAGAGCACCCGTAAAGAGTTTGCCGATGGCATCGAGGCCCACGGCACCGACGCCCTGCGTTTCACCCTGGCAGCCATGGCCTCTACCGGCCGTGACATCAACTGGGACATGAAGCGTCTGGACGGTTACCGCAGCTTCTGTAACAAGATCTGGAACGCCTCGCGCTATGTGTTGATGAACACAGAAGAGCAAGATTGTGGCCCGCAATCTCCAAACGGAAAAGCTGACGGCGAAATGCAGCTGTCACTGGCGGATCGCTGGATCGTCGGCCTGTTTAACCAGACGGTTAAGGCCTATGACGAGCACATGGAAAACTACCGTTTCGACCTGGCGGCCAATACGCTGTACGAGTTCACTTGGAACCAGTTCTGTGACTGGTACCTGGAGCTGACCAAGCCGGTACTGCAAAACGGCACCGAGGCCGAGCAGCGCGGTACCCGTCACACCCTAGTGACGGTACTGGAAGCCATGCAACGTCTGCTGCATCCTATGATGCCATACCTGACAGAGACCATCTGGCAGCGCGTTAAGCCGCTGGCAGGCGTCGAGGGTGACACCCTGATGCTGGCCGAATTCCCTGTATATCAGGCGGACAAGGTAGATGAAGCCGCCATGGCAGATCTGGAGTGGGTCAAGCAGGTGATCGTTGCCGTGCGTAACATCCGCGCCGAGCTGAATATCGCCCCAAGCAAGCCGCTAAATGCCCTGCTGCGCAGCGTCAGCGCGCAAGACAAGGCCCGCGTAGAAGCGAACCAGACCTTCTTCGCCACCCTGGCCAAGCTAGAATCGATGACGATTCTGGCCGACGGTGACACCGCGCCTATGTCGACCACTCAACTGGTTGGCGAGATGGAGCTGTTGATCCCTATGGCAGGCCTTATCGATGTGGCCGCCGAGATGGCGCGTATCGACAAGCAGCTTGAAAAGCTAGTTGGTGAAGCTAAGCGTATCGAAGGCAAGCTCAATAACCAGGGCTTCGTGGCCAAGGCGCCGGAAGCGGTTATCGAGAAGGAGCGCGCCAAGCTAGCTGAGTTCCAACGGGATATGGACAAGCTAGGCGAGCAGAAAGCCGAGCTGGCTAAGCTGGAAGGCTAATCCGGTTTGAGATACTAAAAAGGCAGTCAGTTGACTGCCTTTTTTCTTACCCGCGATTTTCTTCCGGGCCGTTTAACGCCTCAAACACCTACCTCTGGCAAATAGTTACCTCAGCTACACCTTATAGTGGGCGATATCCGCCTCCATGGATTCTGCCAGCCTGGCCAGATCCTCGGTGGCATCGCTGCTCTGTCTGGCGCCCTCTGCGGTCTGATCCGAGATCTCGCTGATGTTGGTGATATTGATGTTGATCTCCTCGGTAACCGAGCTCTGCTCCTCCGAGGCTGTGGCTATCTGGGCGTTGAGGGCGTTGATCTCCTCAATGCTATTTAAGATCTGCTGCAGGGCATCGCGCACCATAAGCGATTTATCCACGCTGAGTTTCACCTGCTCTGTGCCGCTCTGCATCATCTGCATCGAGTCCCGCGCCCCCTGTTGCAGGCGCTGGATCATCTTCTGGATCTCCTCGGTAGAGTCCTGGGTACGTTTCGCCAGAGAGCGCACCTCGTCGGCCACCACGGCAAAGCCCCGGCCCTGCTCGCCCGCCCTCGCCGCCTCGATCGCCGCGTTGAGCGCCAGCAGGTTGGTCTGCTCGGAGATCGCTTGAATGACATCCACCACAGTGCCTATTTCATTGGAATGCTGGGCTAGCAGTGTCATCGCCTCGCTGGCCCGACTCAGCTCCTGGGCCAGCGCCTCGATAACGGCGATACTCTCATCCACCACGCCCTGGGCACCGTGAGCGGCGCCGTTGGCATCCTGGGAGGCGGTAGCGGCCGAGGCAGCGCTCTGAGCCACCTCACGCACAGTGACGGTAAACTCGTGGATAGCGGTAGCGATCAGCTGAGTCTGCTGCTGTTGATCCAGCACGTTGCGCTGGGTCTGAGTCGATACCACGGCATTCTCTTCCGCCGCGCTGGCCAGACGTGAGGTCGAGGCGTGGGTGTTGGTCACCGCCTGCTGGAAATCGCTTGCGATGCGATTCACATGCTCGGCGATATGGGCAAATTCATCGTGGCCGCCGAGGCGAATACGCTTAGTGAGATCGCCGGCGGCAATATCCACCGCCGTCTCTTCCAGCTGCACCACAGACAGGCTCACCCGGCGAATGATAAATACCGAGCTGACACTGATGGCAAGCATGGCGACGCCAGAGAAGATGGCCACCAGCCAGATGTAGAGGGAAACGGTCTCCTGTGAGGCCTGATAGCTAGTCTTAGCCTCGGCGATCTGCATATCCAGGAAGGCCTGAGCCTGGTCGGTGATATCCTTAAACAGGGGGTTAATCTTCTCGAGCAGCAACTGATTGGAGCGTTTGTATTCCCCCTGACTCAAGGCCTGGATGGCTGGGTTAAAGCCCTCCTGGGTCACCTTGTCCAAAAGCGACACCAGGCGATTAACCTGGGCGCGCTCATCATCGGCAAGATCCGATGCCAAGATCTGATTATCTATGATGTCGTGCAGCGTCTTAATCGAGGCGCGGCTGGCATCGATATGGAAGCTCAGGGGGTGGTTGTGCATGTCGGCAAAGGCATTGGCGGGATCATGCTGAAAGCCGAGCAGCAATCCGCTGCGGGCCTTCTCCAGCTCGTTGAGCACCTTACCCGCCCGGATGCTGTGCTGCATCCCCTGACCGTAGAGATCCCCTATGGCATATCCCGCATCCAACATGCCGGTGATCCCCTTATAGCCGAGGAAGATAAAAGCGAAGATGATTAAGAAGATATTGAGTTTTAATTGAAATCTTACCGACTTGATCCGCTCCATCAAGCCTGATCCCTGGGTGGACGCTGCCGTCATCTCATGTGCCTCCTGGCGTTTGTGTTCAGACATAATCGCTTCCTTTTATTGCCAATTCATTGCACCTAGGCCAGGCGGCATCACGACAGCTAAAGCCATGGCACCTAAATTCACAGGCTCCATTTCAGGCCACCCAAAATTGAACCCCAGACTTACGCCGGATGAATCAGGCAAAGATTGTTAACTTAATAATACTTAAACTAATAACCCTTATTGCCGCAGAGTGCCAGCAGATACCTTTACCTAATTAGTGGTAGATCACATTTGCCCCATCTTTTTGGCCAATCTGCACACTTACGTCTGACTTTCGCCCCACTTATGCCTTACTTATGCCGCAGGGGATAATTAGAAAACGATGGCAGGAAACGGGTATAGCTTTAGCTGCTCGCTTGATATAACGTTCGCCTCGCTTGCGCTTTTATCGTCTTGGCGTCAAAAAAACGCAGACGTCAAAATACCGACTTAACCATTGTTTTTATTGAATAATTTTTCATTACCATTTGATTTCGGCGACGTTTGCTATCAGAATGTCGCAAATTGAAAATGAGGTGTAACAATGAAACCATGGATACTCCCCGCCTGTGTCGCCCTAGGGCTGACGGCCTGCGGCGGTTCAGAGGATAGCAACACGGATGCGGGTAACGGCGGCGCAGTCACGCCCCCCTTGGCCCAGGCCCCGAGTGTCGAGCTCGGCCCGGATCAACAAACCTGGAATCATGAAACCCTCTCCCTCAAGGCGAGCGTAACCCTGTTTAATCCGGGCACGGCTAGCTATCAGTGGCAGCAGACCAGTGGGCCGAGCGTCAAACTCGGCGGGCTAAGCAGCGACACCCTCACCCTGGACGCCAGTGAGCTGCTGCAAGATGAAGATATTGTCCTCTCCCTCAAGGTCACGGACGCTGCCGGCCTAAGCAGTGAGGATAGCCTCACCCTCAAGCTCAAGGACAAGATAAGCGCCGCCAGCCAGAGTGGCGATGCCAGCCTCATCGAGGGCCTTGAGCCTAAGGTGATCGCCCGTGGCCTCAAGCTCATTCAAGACTATCGCGGCGCCCAGAAGAGCTTCTTAAACACCATCTACCAGGCGGACAGAGTCAGCTACGATTCGGGTCAACACTCGCAGATGATCCAGATGCCGCTAGCCAGCAAGGGCTTCCCCCTCAAGCAGAGTTTTGAGCTGGTTAGGGGCAATCAGGGGCGCCTGTTTGCCGCGGCGAGCGACCTAAGTGGTCAGCGCAACGCCGCCTTCGGCACAGATATCATCTCTAGCATGCAGGGCGGCAACAACCTGGGCTTCGAGCCTAGCATGATGCGTCTACTCTCCTGGCTGACGGGTGAGGCGCAAGCAAACCTGGCGGCGACCAAGCAGGTGCGCCTGTTCCTCATCAGCGACTGGAGCAAGAGCCGGGTGACCGACTGGCTCACCAGTCACTACCCCAACTGGCAGGTGAGCCGCTGCGATGTCGCCAGCGAGCTGGGAAGCTGCCTGGGCGAGGCCGAGCTGGTGATCACAGGTTCCATCGAGGCGTTCGATGAAGCCGAGGTGGCGGCAAGACTCGATGCGCTACAGCAGGCCAAGATCCCGCTGCTTTATCTGCACATGCACGCCTGGAATAGCGTGCCGCTGACTCAAACAGTGCTGGGCGCCATGGGCTTTGCCATGCAGGGCCCAGGCGGTCCGGGCAACTACTTCAGCCCAGACAAGGCGGATTGGAGCGACTATCTCGCCATGCAGGCGGCTAATCCTGCGCTGAGCCAGGAAGCCCTCTGGCTCGAGCTGCTGCAGAGTGAAAAGCCAAGCTTTAACCTGGCCAACTGCGCAGACACCTGCGACAGCCAATTTAGCGAAGAGTACCGCAGCGCCCTGGCGCATATTCGCAGCAGCATCAATCGCCTGGACACGGAGAAGACGGCCATCTTCGACAGCCAAGAGTACCAGCTATACAAGTACCTGATCTTGCTTGGCGATCGTTACCGCAGCGAGATTGACTACCCCATGGATGTCAGCACCACGGCGCCAATGAGCTACCTTAAGGCGCTCTTTGCCGACAGCAGCGTATACAACAGCCGTAGCATCAACCCTGTGCCTGCGGATCTGGGTAACTTCAGCCGCACCGACTTTTCCCATGTGACGCCGGTGGACAAGACAGTCACGCTAAGCAGCAAGGCGCCGTTTCGCGCCGCAGGCGTCTACGCCCTGCCGGGACAGACCTTTAGCGTGACACGCACCGACAACAGCCAGGTAGAGACCAAGGTCTTCATCAATACCCAGCGTTCTGGCTCTACCCAGGAATATGCCAGCAAGGGCTATAACCGCCCCAAGTATCTGCAATCGCCAGCCATAGCGATAAAACCGGGGGAAACTATCACACTCACGTCCCCCTATGGCGGCCCGGTGCAGATAAGATTTAACGCCAACGACCTGCCGGTTGAATTTACCTTTAGCCATGTGGGGCTGCACCCCTTCTGGCGCAGTGACAAGGACGATCAGGCCTTCATTCAGGGACTCGCCAAGGGCGACTACGACTGGGCCGAGCTGGCGACCGAGCACTTCGAGGTGCACTCGCGGCTCAATAAGATGCAAGAGACCATGAGCCATGAGCCCAGATGGGACACGCCGCAGAAGATGAGTGAGGCCATCAGCACCTTTGTCCACAACTACCCGCACCTGCTGGCAGGCTTTAAGGGGCCGGGGATAGACAGCGTCGATGAGATAACCAACTTTGCCGCCAGTAAGGGCTGGCAGCTGGATCAACTCGACATGGTCAAACATATGAACGCCGACCAACCCACCTGTGGTTCTGGCTGCTCGGGCAACCCTTACGACGCCTCCTGGTCATTCAGCCCAACCGGCCATGGCGACATCCATGAGCTGGGCCACGGCCTGGAGCGGGGACGCCTGAGATTCGACGGTCACGAGGGCCACGCCTCCACCAACCCTTACTCCTATTACACTAAGTCCCGCGCCTATCAGGAAACCGGCAAGCTGCCCGAGTGCCAGGGGCTGTCGATTCAGGATGAGTTCGATGTGCTGCAGGCCAGTCAGCGCCAGGCCGATCCCTTCGCCTATGTGCAGGCGGCTAAGCTCACCAGCTGGTCGAGCGGCATGGCCACCATGCTACAGACCATGATTGCTGCTCAGAAACAGGGCGCGCTGCAAAACGGCTGGCATCTGCTGGCGAGGCTACACATATTGCTGCGCGAATTCGAGCGCGCCCAGGCCGACGAGGCCAGCTGGCTGGCCAAGCGCGACCAACTGGGCTTTGGCAGTTTCGACCTTGCATCGGCCAAGGCGCTAAGCAACAACGACTTTCTGATGATCGCCATGAGCTTCTCTACCGGGCTCGACTATCGCGACTTTTATCAGATGTGGGGACTGGCCACCTCGGATGCCGCCAAGGCCCAGGTCGCCAGCTTCGCCTACCCAGCGGTGCCAAAGAACATCTATGTCTACGCCCCTGGAGATTACTGTTATGGCCTGGATCTGCAAGCGGTTGCCGTCGATGGCGAGCAGGCCTGGCCTCTCTAGCCTTGTTAATCGAAACATAACCACAGAAGCCGAACCACTAAAGCCTAACCCTGAACTAAATCCATAGTTGTCACACCCTTTTTGGCGAGCCGGAGTGCTCGCCTTTTTTTACCAGCTGTTCACACCAGTGTGACCCACAGTGAATGATTTTGGTCTTTAAGGTCATTTTTAGGTAAAGTGTGCTGGCAAATGACGAGCTATCACCCCAATAGCGAGTGTTTATCACAAACCAACACGAGATGTTGCAGCCAAGCAGCACAACAAAAAAGATAAATTAAGGAAGGGTATGAGCGACGCCAATGATGCTTACGCAGATAATGATCTGCGTGAAGTTAAGCAGCTGGGAATGTGGGCCTCCATTGCTAGCCTAAGTTATATTTTCTGGATCGTCGGCGGCATGGAGCTGGTCGAACGTATCGCCTATTATGGCGTGAAAGCCAGTGCCGGCCTCTACGCCAAGGCGCCCGTCTCTCAGGGCGGCCTGGGGATCAGCCTACACGACTATGGTGTCATCATCTCGGTGTGGGCCCTGATGCAGACCTTTATTCCTGTGTTTACCGGCGGCATCTCTGATCGTGTCGGTTACAAGGAAACCATCTTCGCCTCGACACTGATCAAGATCTCCGGCTACCTGGTGATGGCCTTCTTCCCTAACTTCTGGGGCTTCCTCTTCGGCGCCATACTGCTGGCAGGCGGCACGGGTATCTTCAAGCCTGGCATTCAGGGCACCTTGGTACTCTCCACCGGCCGACAAAACACCTCTATGGCCTGGGGGATCTTCTATCAGGTGGTCAACATAGGCGGCTTCCTCGGTCCTCTGGTGGCCGTGCATATGCGCCAGCTCTCCTGGGACAACGTCTTCTACGCCTGCGCCGCCATCATCTCACTCAACTTCCTCTTCCTGCTCGCCTACAAGGAGCCGGGAAAGGAGGAGCGCATCGAGCGCAACCGCAAGATCAAGAGTGGTGAGATCACCCAAGAGGCCCTATGGAAAGATGCCCTGCACGAGCTGAAGAAGCCTGTGGTGATCTACTACATGCTGGTGTTCGCCGGTTTCTGGTTCCTGTTTAACTCTCTGTTCGACGTCTTGCCGATTCATATCGCCGAGTGGGTCGATACCAGCGTGATCGTCACTAGCCTGTTTGGCAGTGAGGGCACCTCAAACGGCATCTTGCAGTTCTGGCTCGGCCTGGATAACTCGGGCACTAAGGTGATGCCAGAGGGGATGCTAAACCTCAATGCCGGCATGATCATGACCAGCTGCTTCCTAGTTGCCGCGCTTACCGCCAAATACCGTATCACCACCGCCATGCTGGCGGGCTGTCTGCTGAGTATCATCGCCTTCGTGCTTATCGGCGCCACCAACGCCGCCTGGATGATAGTGCTGGCGATTGCCATGTTCTCCTTCGGCGAGATGATGATCAGCCCCAAGAAGAACGAATTTATGGGTAACATCGCCCCTAAGGGTAAGAAGGCCATGTACCTGGGCTTCGTGATGCTGCCACAAGGGATAGGCTGGGGACTCGAAGGCTACTTCGGTCCTAAGCTGTATGAGATGTACGCCTCGAAAGAGATCTTCTCTCGCGAGCTGCTGCTCGATCGCGGCATGAGCGCCAGCGATATCGCCGCCATTCCTCAGGGTGAAGCCTTTACTACCCTGGTGAGCCACACGGGTGAGTCGGCGCAGTCATTGACGACCCTGCTCTATAACAGCCACAACATAGGCATGGCCTGGTATATCATCGCTGCCATAGGCACCATCTCGGCCGTGGGGATCTTCATCTACGGCAAGTGGTTGCTGACATTGCAGCGCGCCCGCGCCTGATAAAGAGAGGGAGCCTAAGGCTCCCTTTTTTTGTTGCCCGCTCGGCGTCAGGCTCAGTCTTTTATTCAATCTTTTATTCAATCTTTGGTTCGGCCTTTAAATCTGCCTTTAACTCTGTCTTTAACTCAGCCTTCGACTCTCCCCTTGAATCAGCAGCCTGCTCGCTGAAACTCTCCTGCAACAGGGCGTAGCGCTTGGCCTCGGCGGCCGGCATCGCCTTGGCATACAGCCAGCCCTGTACCGTCGAGACCCCGGCTGAGGCGACAAAGGCCTCCTCGGCCTTGGTCTCCACCCCCTCGGCCACCAGATTAAAGCCCAGGCTGCGACACAACATGCAGGTATGACGATAGAGCACCTGCCCCTTGTGATGCCCGGTATTTTCCAATATCGACCTGTCCAGCTTGACCCCATCTATGGTGATCTTGCTCAGCAGGCTGATGCTGGAAAATCCCGTGCCGAAGTCATCTAGCACAAAGGAGAATCCATATTGGCGCAGGTGAGCCATGCTGGCCTCGACGGCATTGAGGTCCGCCACAAACATAGACTCGAGCACCTCGATATCGACTCTGTCCGCCATGTCGCCAAGCAGCTCGATCAGCATAGACTGCACATCCTGACTCAGGACACTGTTGGGATTGAGGTTGATGCTGACTCTGGGGTAGAAGCCTTGCTTGGCCCAGGCCTGCAGGTCATCCCGCAGGCGCCTGATGACGAAGCTGTCGATCAGGTTAGAGTAGCCGGCCTGATCGAAGGCGGGAATAAAATAGGGGCCCTCCACCTGACCACGCTCGTTTCTCAGCCTCAGCAGCGCCTCATAGCCGACGACCCGCCTGTCACTCAGGCTGATCTTAGGTTGGTAGTAGAGCAGCAATTCACCGTTGAGCACCGCCTTGATGGTCTTCTCCAGGTTAAGGTTGGCAGCGAGATCCTCGGACTGCTGACGGGCATAGTTTCGCTCGCTGATCTTCTCGATATCCTGCTGCAGCTGCACCCGCTTGATAAGGTCCCGCTCGAATCCCTTATTGCCTACCAGCAGGCTATAGCGGCGCACGAAAGGCAGATAGATAAAGACCCCGGCGCACACCAACAAGAGCTGCACCAGGGGCAGTGCCAGGGTGCCGCCCGCCACATAGCCATTGAGAAAGATGGGGGTGATCCAGGCAAAGTCGTTACCGGCGAAGCTCACCCAGCCGCTGACGATCAACAGGGTGCCTATCAGGGTATTAAACAGGGGCACCAACACGAAGGGCAGCATCAGCCTAGGATTAAAGATGATTGGCAGGCCGTAGATGAGGATCTCGTTGATATTAAACAGGGCGAAGGGCAAGGCCAACTTGGCCACATTGACGGCGTTCTTATCTTTCGAGGCGATAAACAGGGCGATCAACAGCGAGTGAGTGGCGCCGCTACCGCCGAGCAACACGAAGAGGTCGGTAAACTGGGACAGCGTCAGATTCGGCGCAACCTGCTGCAATCCATTGTCGACCCCAAGCACCAACATGTAGGCGATATCCCCATGGACGCCGAAGCACCAAAGCACATGGGTGGCCAACACCCTGACAAACAGCTGAAACAGTGTGCTGCTGGCGGCAAGGGAATCTACCAGCGGACTCAGCACCATGCCCAACAGCTCCCCCACCCAGTAGATGCCGGTGGTCACCAGCACGAAACAGAGGATCAAGGGAATAAACAGGTTGAGGTGCAGCTTAAGATAGCTGCTCAGGCTGGTGCTTTGCAGTAAGTTCAGCGCCTTAATCACCATGAGGCGTTGCAGCAGGTAGGCAACCAGAATCGGCGTGATAATCGCCCTAGCATCGCCAAACAGAAAGTCGAAGCCGTTGCTGAGGTCGATTGCCTCGCTGCCATGGATATGCAGGGCAATCTGACTGCCGATGGAGAGTGACGCCACCACCACAGCCGAGACATGGAGATACTTGGCAAAATGAAATGACAAGGAGAGCAGTGCCATCAAGGGAAAGAAACTAAACAGGAGACGGCCAAACTGACTCAGCCAGGCGTAGGCGGCACTGCCCTGCCAGCTGGGCTGCCACACATCCACCAGGGCGACGATCAGTGCCAACAGCGAGTTGACGAAGATAAAGGGCAAGAGGGCAATAAAAGACTCTTTTATCGCAATGAGGAACAGGCTGGAAGAGGTATCTTTGACCGCCAAATTACGGCCCCCGAGATCTGCTGATGGACTCTATTTAAGTTAGTCCAAGATGCTGAATAGACCAAGATGCCGCATATACCAAGAGACTGAAAATAGACAGTCCAGCCCGGTCGACTGAGAAAGCCAACACAAAACGAATACAAAACGGATACAAAACATGACAGCAAAAGCCGGGCATAAAAAAGGGGAACCTAAATCAGGTTCCCCAAGATTACTGCTATCTCATTGGGCATTTAGCAGGGGTATGCCCAATTAGCGAGAATTATTATTGTTGGCGTCTAGTGAGCACCACCGGCGTGAACTTTATCAACACCGTATGTCTTACCTTCGGCGTGACAGGTTGCACAAGACTCGACTGGCAGGTCAGCAGTTGTATCTGGCTTACCATGTACAGTCGCACCATTGCTCTCGAAGTGAGCGAGTGCAGAGGCACTGATGTGACATGTACGGCAAGTTTCAGCCACTGGAGAGATGTACTCTGTCGCAGTCACTTGAATTGAACGCTTACCAGAAGTCAAACCACCGTCGGCCGCGAAGAAGGTTGCACCATCTTTGTGACAAGCTTGACAGTCTGTCGCAAGGGCTGGGTAACCAACTGTTTCCAGGTTCTTATCTAGGTAGATACCACCACCGAAAGTACCAGTATGGAAACGGTGAGCAACAGTCATCAGGTCACGGTTGGCGAAGGTTAGGCCTTCAACTGGCGCCATGATTGGGTTGCCGTCGGCGTCTTTTTCACCTGTGTCATATTCAACAGCACCATGGTAAGAACCTGGGTATCTGTTGTTGTGACAATCCATACACTGAGTAAACTCGCTCACACCATGGCGTGGCGCCTTGATATGAGTCAGGTTGCCGTGACAGCTATTACACTTAGCTTCGCTCACAGTGACGCGATCTGCATCGCTCATGCGGGCTTGCATAGGTGCAACGGCTGGGTCGTCCAGGTTGTAGTACTTAACAGGTGCGCTGGCAGATACTTCTGTGTAATCGCCATCTGCACACATTGCAGCCTTACCACCCGCGCCACAGATCATCACTTCTGCAGTCACGTAGATAGAACCAGTCAGACGCGCTGAATCAAAGTTCTTAGTCGTGGTCAGAATGCCACCTGTGATAGCTACACCGTTAACTGGCATACCTAATCCGCGGATTGGCGCACCACCTTGTTCAACATTACCAATCAGCAGACCGGTAGATAGACGTGGCATGTAAGGATCCAGCATAGAGCCATCGGCTGGTGCCGCACCATTGACTGTCACCTTAGTGGTTACTGTCAATGCACTGGTACCGTCGCCGTTGTCAGTCACTGTCACACCTTGGAAATCAAGAACGACTTGTTCCTGCTCAACCGCTCTGTTACCTACCTTATGCACCACTTCTGGGCTCAGATTACCAATGTGACAGTTCATACATTGAGAATCATCAGCCTGTGGTAGCTGGAAGTCAGAGTGACCTTCACCGGTTTCGAAGTTAACGGTTACGTGACAACCTACACAAGCTTCACGGTAAACGTTTTCTTTCCACTGGTTGCCATTGTCGTGACAGGTAGTACATTCATTCAGCTCTGCTGGGAAGTGAACGCCAGCAAACTCTTCTGCATCACCTTTTAACACGCCCCACTCGGCAAGATGACCACCGGCGTGGATGGTGTGGATCATTGCGTTGAAGTTAGGGTTAAAGCCTTTTTCTGGATCGTTCTGATCGGCGGCATAAGCAGGGTTATGACACGCGATACAGTTTTCAACTTTCTGATAGTTATGGTGAGCACCGATGTTAGCAATACGTTTGTCGCCATCATCATAGCCCATCAACTCACTGTGACACTGAATACAGGCAGCGCTTGATACCGAATCTTTCGCCGATACGGCCATCTCACCGGTCGCAGGAATGAAATCGAGCGGAGTAGAGAGTAGTTTGTCGGAAATCGATACGCCAGTTGCGTCGGTCACATTGTAGGTGCGGATCATGACACGGAACATGCTGTTAGGATCGCCATCGGCTACCACAACAGGTGCGTTACCATCATGCTCCCAAGTACCAGTATAAGTACCAGGATTTTCAGCATCTTCTACCAAGGTACATGCATCGACTTCGGCGCCGCCACGTGCTGCAGCCTTACCAGTAGGCGTACAGTACATGCTAGAACCAAATTCGTTAGCCAGGGCATTGTTCGACCAGAGCATAGGAGCGCCACTACTAGTGGTGTTAGCCACTTGGTTAGTCACATATAGGGCAACTTTCTCTAGGCCAGTAAACGGAACATCATCTCCTTTACTATTTTTACCCGTCGCAGTGAACTTAATAGAGAAGTCATCAGCTCCTACTACTACGATATCGGCAGGTTGTAGAGTTAGTTTGAAGTCTGCGGCAGTGGCTACAGTATCAACGGTAGATCCCGCTGGTGCACCGGGTGTTCCAGGAGTACCAGGAACACCAGGTTCACCCGGTGCTCCATCTTTACCATCTTCACCATCACTACACGCGCTCACACCAATGGCACAGAAGAGTGCCATGGCTAATAAGGTAATTTTATTTTTTTTCATCGCCATATCCCTTTATAGGTATTTCTGCTATTGCAGTACCTCAAATATAAGGGAGTGACGATAAATTGTTAGATAATTGAGTCCAAGTTGTGACTGCAATTTAAAGATTCATTAACAGAAATTTCAAAATTTGAAAGCGTAAATTTCAAATTTTGAAATTAACATTTAACGAGTAGCTGTTTGATAAGCTGGATAATTAATTCTCTCTGTTCCAGCGAGTAGCGTCGATACTCGGCCGGATTCTCCAGCAACAGGTATTGAGGCGACATGCTTTCACCGTGAAGGCGCCCCACCTCCTCGTCAGATAGGCGCACCACACGGATCCCCGGCAGGGCGCCGCAGATCTCGGCCTCGGAGCAAGGCAGGAAAGCCACAGAGTTCATGGTCAGCAGATGGCTGTACCACTCGTCTCGCGAACTGACTCTTTCTATGCTGTCGATGTCGGCACCGTTTTGACGAGCGAACACCTCCAGAGGGTCGATCTTGTCATTAAAGCCCTTGCCATCCAGGCAGAGAAAGCGGTGACGACAGACGGTTTCCAGGGTCAAAGGCTCGCTTTGGGACCAGATGGCATGCTCCTCGTTGGCAGCCAGACAGACACCGCTCAGACAGCCTAACGCCTCGACCGACAGCGGATGTTCGTTGCAGGCGTCGAACGTCACTCCCATATCCAGTTCACCGTTATGGATCTGATCGGCTGAGTCGTCGCCCCAGATCACAAACTGTAACTGACTAAAGGCGTCTCTGGCATTGCTGCGGGAAAAAGCCAGGGAAAGGCTGGCCATGATACTCGGGGTAACCGCGACTCTCAGGCGTTCACTGGCCAGCTCGCTGCTCTTTTCGCTGATAGACTGTTCTATTTTCAGGACGGCTTCACAGAACTGACATACGGGATCGTAGAGAAACTCCGCCATAGGCGTCGGCTTGAGCCCGAGCTGACGACGGTAGAAGAGTTCGTCGTCGAAGGTGGCACGTAACATATTCAAACAGCGGCTAATTTTAGGGGCTGACACATTAAGTTGCTTAGCCGCTATGTTGGCATGTCCGGTTTGAAAAATGACTTTAAACACCATCAAACAAAACACATCGAGTTCGCTGATTTTCTTAAGTGTTTGATTGCTCATCGATACTATTGTTTATATTAGTAATCTAATATTTATAACACATGATTTGCATCAAACGATATAGCCATTAGTCACACATTTGCACTTGGCTTGTTGAACCCAGAAATTAGTGCTAGGTGAAGCGGCAAACCCAAAATCTTGTACTGAGCATGGCTGGCTTTTAGCCAAATATGCTAGCCAGCTCCAGTGGCGTCAGCGGACGATACTCCCCTACAGCCAAGGTTTCATCCAGGATTAGGTTACCCACGGAGAGCCTGTGCAGCGCCATCACCTGATTGCGAAAGCGGCCAAACATGCGCTTAATTTGATGGTAGCGCCCCTCATGCAGGGTGACTCTGGCCAGGTGGGGGTCTAGGATCTCAAGCTGTGCAGGCTGAGTGGTAATATTCTCAAAAGCAAAGTAGAAACCCTCGGCAAAGGCCTTCACATAGGCCTGAGTGAGGGGAGCCTTGAGGGTGACCAGATACTGCTTGGCCACCTTATGCTCCGGCGACATGATACGCTTCGACCAGCGGCTGTCGTTGGTAAGTAGCAGCAAACCCGAGGTGTTGAGATCCAGCCGTCCGACGATATGCAGTCCCTTGTCCTGAAAGTCGGGCAAGAGATCCATCACCGTCTTGTGCTCATCGTCCTTGGTCGCACTCACCACACCAACCGGCTTATGCAGCATGAGATAGATGGGTTGCTCCTGCCTCAGCGCCTGGCCATCGAGCATCACTTGAGAGAATTGATCTATCTGACAGTCTGCATCGCGCACCACATGACCATCGACACTCACCCGGCCCTTTGCCAGGATGAGGCGCACCTGCTTGCGGGGGATCTGACAATGCTGGCTGATAAAGCGATCCAGCCTGGCGCGTTTAGCGGACATCTTGGTGTGTCGGAGCGTGAGAGGCGAGCGGCACCAGCTTGTAGGCGCAGCGTCTGGCGCCGGCTATGATATGCTCCTCGCGGCTGACGCTCGCCAGTTCGCTAAACAGTTCTTGAAACAGCTGCAACTCAGAGCGGCAGAAGTTAGCGCAGCGACTCGCCGCGGCGCAGATGGGGCAGTGATTTTCCAGCAGCCAAAAGACGCCATCTTGCTCCTCGACCGAGGCGACATACCCCTCCTGAGTCCTGAGCCTTGCCAGCGCGGCTAACTTATCCGCCAATCCGGTCGCTTGCGACAGCGCCTCCTGATACAGACGCCGACTCGCCTGCTCTCGGTGATCGATCAACTGATCCAGCCCCTGGTCACCAAAGACTACCCGCACCGAGTCAATCAGCTGACTGGTGAGATCGTCGTGTCGGTCGGGGAACAGCTTGTAGCTCTTCTCGGTAAGCCCCCAGTAACGGGTGGGACGACCGCGACTCGCCTTTCTGTCTTCGAAACTCAAAATCCCCTCCTCTTCCAAGGCCTGCAGATGTTGCCTGACCCCCATGGTGGTCAACGCAAACTGCTCGGCCAATACCTTAGCGGTACAGGGGCCGTGGATCTTGATATGGTCGATGATCTTGTCGCTGGTCTTCTTACTCACCCGCCGTCTCCTCTGAACTTCTATCGGCCCATTATTACCGATCCAGAGATTAAGTAAACTTTTTTATTTACTTTAGTCTTTACAAAATTAAATAAAGCAATTAGTGTATAAAACATTAAATAAATAAAAAGGTTTACATAATGAAACTTCTTATCGTCAGTGCCAGTCAACGTCCAGGTTCTCAAAGTGCCAGAGTCGCCGGCTACCTTAGTGAACATGCCAGCCAATTCAGCGAGATACAACATATTGAGCTGTGCCGCTACGACCTACCCTTCTGGGATGGCGACAGAAACGGCGCAGCGCTTAAGGCGAGCGACTGGCAAAAGATAAGCCCGCTGGTAAAGCAAGCCGACGCTCTGGTTCTGATCACCCCAGAATGGGGCGGCATGGCCTCACCCATGTTGAAAAACTTCCTGCTACTGTGTGACAACCAGGACACGGCCCACAAGCCCGCCCTCTTGGTCGCGGTTACCAGCGGCATCAGCGGCGCCTACCCTATCGCCGAGTTAAAGATGAATGCCCTGAAGAACAACAAGCTGGTGCCCATTCCCGATCATCTGATCATTCGTAACGTGGAGCAGGTACTGGGAGAGGGTGAGATAGATGCCAGAGAGCAAGGGTTAAGAGCGCGCATCGACTACAGCCTACATATGCTCGGCCAGTATGCAGATGCCCTCGGCGCCATACGCCAGCGCCACAGGGATCAGCCTTACCCCAAACAACAGGAATATGTATACGGCATGTAGTGCCGCCTAAGTGCTCACCCTAGTCGTGCGCCAGCCCCAAGTCTTGCGCCAGCCCCAAGTCATGCGCTAGCCCCAGATAGGCACTAGATTGAGCGTATTAACGGAATAACACCAAGCCAGCAGAGAAGGAATTGCATCATGATCCATTTAGAACACATAAATCTCGTCGTCACCGACATAGAAACGGCCCTTAATTTCTACCGTGCCGCCTTCCCCCATTGGTCGGTACGTGGCGGCGGTCAGGGAACCTGGTATGGCAAGCCACGCAACTGGGTTCACTTCGGCGATGACTATCAATACCTGGCCTTCAACGATGATGGCGAAGGCGAAAACCGCGACTTAAGCGGACATCAGGTAGGCCTGGCTCACTTTGCCTTTGTGACCCAAGATCTCGATGGCGTGATCGCCAGACTCGGTAAGGCGGGCTTCGAGGTGGACAAATCGGGGCAGGAAGATCCCTTCCGTCGCAACGTCTACTTTATCGACCCCAACGGCTATGAAGTGGAATTTGTGCAGTATCTCAGTGACCTGCCAGAGCAGCGTAACCACTACGACACTTGATAGCGGCCGCGAAGCATTAGCAAAAATACGAGGGGATAGGTCTATCTGTCTTTGATATTAAGGCCTATCCCAGATAGACCAGCAGGGTAAACAGCAAGAGATAGAAGAAAAAGCCTGCCATATAGACAGCGTAAAAATCGTTTTTTGCCAGGCGTTTCTCTTGATGAAACAAGGCAGGCCAATACAAGGGCTTCTGCACCCGGCCAAAGGTCACTAGCCCAATCACCACGGCGCCCGTGGTATAGAGAACAAACGAGAGTAAGATCTCCCAGATAAACCAGATAAAGAGTTCGGTGAGACTAGCCGCTAACATGAGTATTACCCCGCCATCTTACTAAGAAACAACGCAAAACCCGCGCCTGCGAGCAGAAAGATGATCACCATAATGGTGAGCGTCTTGGAGCGAGCCATGGATTGCAGCAGGGCAAAACCTGTGTCCATCTCGGCCAAGTCTTGCAACAAGGAGGAGCTAGCAGGCGTTTTGGCTGTCTTCGCTGTCTTGGATGTCTCGGCACTTGTATGCACTAGCTTACCTGGCTTAGTCTTTGCCAAGTTTTCCATAGACGCCTGAGACTTATGAGTAGAGTCTGGGGAGGTCTTCATCAGCTTTCCTTAGCTAAAGGCTTTATTGGACTCTAAAGCCTGGCCAATAGAAAGTCAGGTTAACTTTTATTCACTTCTTATATTCACTTCTTATTTGTGTCAGGCCAATGCTTAACCAAATCACCACTTTTACCAGCTCACCACTCTAGCTAGCGCGTCACAAAGGTCATTCGATAGGTGAAAACAATAGGTGAAAATAAAAAGCGCTTAGGCTAGGTCTGCTCTACCGGCCCCTCGGGTTTGATGAAGAAATGAATTTCGAAACGGGTATCTGGGGTAAGCGGCTTGATGCTGTGCCAGTAGCCGGGATGAGAAATCGCCGTCTCATTGGCCCCGAGTCGCACCTCGCGATTGACCTCGCCCAACTTGTCTAGGTAGCCGAAAAACATCAGCTCGCCTTGGATAACATGGATCTGCTCATACACGCCGGGCCGGGTAAAATGCCGCTCACGGTAGATGGCGGGCATATCCTGCTCGCTAAACACAGGTGTCTTCTTGCACTTCACATATCCCTTAGGCACAAATGACATCTTGAGGCTCCCATTTTCAAGGCCGATTGCCGACGTTCAGAAAGCTAAACTTAGTCTAATTTTGGCTAAAGATCTAAGACAAGCTCACGGCGAGATTGCACTTCACTCACAAGAGATTACACTGTGTCCCAAATTCAGCTATCTCTACTTGTATGACAGCTTCATCTCACTCTCAATTAAACGCTTTGTTTAGCTACAGCACCCACTTTACCCTGGACAGAGCCTATTATGCTGAATGCTTCGATGCCTCAGTGACTCAGCCCGCTCCTCGCGCCGAATACACTAAGGCGCTCGGCTTTCTGCTGATCGGCCTGGCGCTACTGTTGACCGGCGTTAACGCCTACGCCTCTTGGTTTATCATCGCCCTCGGCGTATTGGAGGGCTTGAGTATCAAGTTTAAGCGCCCCTGGTACCTGACCCGCCAGATGATGAGCAAGGCCGCCGGCAACGAGGCTAGCCTCACCCTGAACGAACAAGGGATCAGTATCGAATCCCTCTACGTTAAACAGCAACTTAGCTGGGACGGTATCGACGACATACAGGAAACCAGCGCAGGCTTTCTGCTGCTAGCAGGCGGCCAGAAACACTACCTTTCCAAACGTTTTCTCGATGAAGCCTGCTGCCAGTTTATGCGCGGCAAGGGCGCCAAACAGGGCTAAATTTGCCGCAGTTTTATTAAACTTTGTATAGATTCAGGCAAAAGTGCCTCGCTTTGTTATTATGCAAACAAAATGCGACAATAGCGCACATAACAACAAGCCCTAAGGACGATCTCCGCCCTAAGGCAAACCTGATAATGGAGTAACGATGATCAGTAACCAGAAACTCGCCGCGGCAATCTTGGCCGGGTCGACACTTTTTATTTCGGCTTGTCAGACAACCAATCCTTATACCAACGAGAGCCAGAACGCCAAGGCGACTAACGGCGCCATCATAGGTGCCATCGCAGGTGCCGCTATCGGTGTGGCCTCGTCAAGCAAGAGCGACCGGGGTAAGGGCGCACTTATCGGTGCCGCCTCAGGCGCAGCCGTTGGTGGTGGTATCGGCTATTACATGGACGTGCAGGAAGCCGAGCTACGTAAGCAGCTACAATCGACTGGCGTGAGCGTAACCCGTAACGGCGACAACATCATCCTTAACATGCCAAACGAAGTGACCTTCGGTGTCGATCAATCTGTGCTGAGCAGCCGTGCCAAGAACGTGTTGGACAGCGTCGCCCTGGTCGCTAAGGAGTATGATGAAACCATGCTGAATGTCATGGGCTTCACCGACAGCTCTGGCAGCGAGTCATACAACCTGCGTCTGTCTCAGGTACGTGCGGCAGAAGTTGCCAACTACCTGATGTCTCGTGAAATCAAGAGCCAGCGCATCAGCTCTATGGGCATGGGCGAGTCTCGTCCAATCGCCGACAACTCGACCCAGCAAGGCCGCGCGCAAAACCGCCGTGTCGAGATCGTGCTAAGCCCAATGTCACAAGGCTAAGCACCTAATCCTATCGTGTCCCTCGCGCCCTATCGCTTGAGGGACACGCTTTTAACCCCTCTACCGCAAAAAAGATTCACAAATCGCCTCCCCTAAATTGCCTCCATAGGTCTAGACTTATTCTCAAGGGATAACAAGGATGTGGATGCCATGGCGCCAGCAGGGAATAGCATAGACGACTCGCCGTTTGCGCAGCTTATCTGTGACAAGCAAGGAGTGATCATTGAGGCCAACGACGCCTTGTATGAGCTATTTGAACTCCACCATGAAGCCATCGTCAAGCGCCCACTCGAGCAGCTACTCACGCTAAATCAAGCAGACTCAAACGATTCACTAATTGATGCCCTCACTCATGTCTTGGCACTTGCCCAAACAGATAGACAATCGCTCGATGTGCGTCTCCATCGCCAATCCAAGACGCCTTGGTATCAGCTTTTCCCCCAAGCGCTAAGCAAGAATCGCTTCCTACTGCTGTTTGTCCCACAGCGTGACGATCCCAACATCAATCAGGCATACCTCAAGCGCTTCGAGGCCTTTCTCTGCTCCGCCGATATCGGCATCTGGCATTACGACTCCGCCACCGGCGAGACACGTTTCTCCAACCGGGTGAAGGAGTTGCTGCAACTTAACCATCACAGCCCCCTTAACTGGCAGAGTCTGCAGCAGATGGTCACGATGAAAGATCGCCATAAGTTCGACCCCTTTCTCGCTCCCTCACCTTCGGGTAAACATAAGCTAGCGTTTCGTTTTCGCATCGATTCGAACGATGTCGCCAGGGTGTACGAACTGTTCGCCGAGCATATCTACCTGGAAAATGGCCACTTCAAGCTGCTCGGCCTTATTAAAGATCAGACAGAGTCCAAGGCGATGCTCGACGCCCTCAACGAGGCCAACGAGTCGAAGAAGCTGGCGCTCGAGGCTGGTAACATAGGCAACTGGCGGGCACAGATAGATGAACAGGGGCAGTGGATCTGGCAGTGGGATCAGAGGGCCAACGAGATGTTTTGCCTCAACATCGAAGACATTGGCGTATTGGAGAAGTGGGCCGAGCGGATCCACCCGGAAGACTTCCCCGCCGTCATGGCCGCGGTGGAAGACTCGCTGGCCAATGGCAATCCGTTTCATCAGGAGTATCGCGCCATTCTGCCCAACCAGGAGATCATCTACATACTGGCCAAGGGTAAGGTGAGTCAGGGGCAGAACCAACAAAACAGCCGCATCGATGGCATCTGTATCGATCAGACTCCCATCTACCAGGCTCGGCTGGCGCTACAGGAAAGCTACCGCTCACTCGAGAGCCGGGTAAAGCAGCGCACCACAGAATTGCAGCTCGCCAAGGAGCGGGCCGAAATCGCCAGTCAAGCCAAGAGCGAATTTCTCTCTATGATTAGCCACGAACTGCGCACCCCGATGAATGCGGTGATCGGTGCACTGGAGCTGCTCTCCCTGGCCGACAAGTCGGGCGAGGAAAGAGATCTTATCGAGACGGCGTCGACCTCGGCCAATAACCTCATCTATATCCTCAACGACATCCTCGACATCAACAAAATAGAGTCGGGCAAGATGCAACTGGAGCAGCAAGACTTCCACCTCGCCGGGGTGATCGCCGACCTGATCAAGAGCTTCTCGCCGGTGGCCAGCCGTCAGGGATTACGCTTTGCCGTGCAGGAGGCCCTGGAGCTGCCCGACTGGGTCGAGGGAGATATCGTCAAAGTGCGGCAGATCCTCAGTAACCTACTCAGCAACGCGATGAAGTTCACCCACAGCACACAGGAGCAGACCGGCTGTGTGTCGCTAAACATCATGGTAGGTGAGCAGAATGACATAGTGACCCGAGTACGCTTTACCGTGACAGACAATGGCATAGGCATAGACAAGGCGACCCAGAAACGTCTGTTTACCCCTTTCGTGCAGGCCCAGCGCTCGACCACGCGCAACTATGGCGGCACAGGCCTGGGCCTGGCTATCTGCGGCAAGCTCACCAACCTGATGGGCGGCAGCATCAGCCTTAAAAGCGAACTTGGCCAGGGGGCGCAGTTCTGTGTCGAGCTTCCCTTCTGGCGCGCCCATCACCATGAACAGACCCAGGAGCTTAGCGAGCACACCATAGGGGTGGTGAACCTGGGCCAGCCCCAGGCCACACTTGATTGGATAAAACAGTGTCTGACCGACAAGGGGGGCAGGGTCAAATGCTACCAGGCCGAGCAACTGGGTATCGATACCCTGGCTCTGCCTCTGGTGATCATTCTCGCCACCGGCGAGGCTGACGAGCTGCGCTTTCTCGCCAACCAGGCGGCGAGTCCAAAGGGCCACAGCAACTGGCTTGTCGCCCTGCCCCAACATCAACGCAAGGCGCTGACACAGACGATTCCTCAGATAGACAGCCTGGACAGCTACCTGTTATCCAAGACCTTGCTGCTTAAGGCGGTGCACAAACGCCTAGACACAGGCCTTGCCATCGACCTCGACGAGATGGAGCTGGATCTCTGCGACCCGCTGACGCAGGAGCCAATGCCAGGGCTTAAGGGAGACGCCGACATACTGGTGGTCGAAGATAACCCGTTAAATCAAAAGCTGATCCTTAAGCAGCTGGACATGCTCGGCTATCGCTGCAACCTCGCCGAAGATGGTCTGGCCGGGGTGCACCTCTGGCAGTCGGCAGACTATAAGCTGATCCTTACCGACTGCCACATGCCCAACCTGGATGGCTATGACATGTCCAAACAGATCCGTCAGATAGAGAACAGTACCCAACGAAAATCTGTGCCCATAGTGGCCATCACAGGAGCCGCCATGGCCACAGAGCTCGACGACTGTTACCGCTCGGGCATGAACGACTTTGTCAGTAAACCTGTGCAGCTTAGAGACCTAAAGAAGGTCATCCAGAAATGGTATCGCCATGAAGAATAGTCCCCAGATCCTCAACCCTAAGATCATGCGTGATCTTATCGGCAATGATCCTGCACTCATAGCCCAGTTTAAGCAGGACTTCGTCGCCCAGGCCCGCACCAGCCTGCGCGAGTTGGCCACCCACTACAACAACCGTGAATTTGCCGGCCTCAAGCAGGGGGCGCATTTTCTCAAAACCTCTGCCAAGGCGATCGGCGCCGAAGAGGTTGCCGACAAGCTGCAACAACTGGAATATGCCGCCCTGGGGGAAGATATGCCCCAGTGCAAGCAGCTCATCATCCAGCTCAAAAATGCCCTGCAGTCCCTGATAGAGGTGATCAACTCATGACTCGAAAACCCAGCGTTGCCTGTCGCCACCCCGAAGTGATCATGCTCTATGAGAAGGAGGAGGATATCTCGGGCGCCGCCAACATCATTGCCGAGCAGGTCGACGAATACCGCACCGTGCCCGTGACCCGGCTAGTGGGCGAGCAGATAAAAGAGCATAAGCCCTCTGTGATCCTCTTTGCCATGAGCTCGGTGAAGCTCAGCATTGAGCTCTATACCAAACTCCTGAAAAACCAGCAGATCGCCTACAGGCATTACGCCATAGTGCTGTGTAAGAACAAGGAGTCCGCCCTGGCCTTTCGTAGCTGCATCAAGGGGGTATTCGACAACTACTTCGTCTACCTGCCCCTGTACGAGAAGTTTCGTCTGAAGATGATAGTCCACAACGGATTGAGGCAGAGCCAGGGGGATGATCATTACGCAGGTCTGGATGACGACCAGCTGGAGCGCATCGATACCAACCTCGCCTCGCTCATCGAGCTCAGTAGCCAGTGTAAGCGCCAGTTACTGGATTCGGTCGACTCCTGCAAGGCGTCAGTCGAACAGTCGACCGAGCAGCTTCCCCATAGCAGTGAGGGCATGAGCCACGACAAGGCGCTGGTCAAGTCGCTGGCCAAACAGCATATTGAGCCCCTGCTGACCCAATTAGAGCTGGAGATCAAAGATGGGCTGGATCTCATCCTGGCGCAGCTCACCAGTCGCCATAGCGAGATCAAAGACATTAAGCAGCAGATGATCGCCAAACAGCAAGCCAAGATCCCCACCCAAGCCCTGGTCAGCTCGCTGCTGGATGAACATGAGGCCAAGCCGCCCAAGAAGAAGATCTTGGTTGTGGAGGATAATCAGATCTACCGGGAGATGATAGTCAAGGTATTGGAGCAGGATGAGTATGATACCGAGCAGGCCTGCGACGGTCTTACGGCCCTCAAGATGATCAAGGGTAACGATTACGCCCTGATCCTGATGGATCTCTACATGCCTCATCTGGATGGCATCAACACCACCAAGCAACTCAAGGCAGATAATGACGGCAAGGATATTCCCGTGGTGGCGCTGACCAGCAACAACAACCGTGAGCTGATCAAACGTTGGGCGCAGGTGGGACTGAAGGGCTATATTCTTAAGCCCTCCAATCGCACCGAGATCCTTCAGGCGGTCAAGACCGCCATCGAATATGGCTAGGCCTTAACCTCACCAATGGGCAGGATCACCCGGCCATACTCCTGGTTAAGCACCTGAGCCATGGCGAAGTAGATGGCGCTGGCGCCGCAGAAGATCCCTTCGAATCCGGCGATCATCCCAATCAACTCGCTACCTGTGAAGTCGCGGGCCGCCAGCAGGAAGAAGAGTATCGTCAAGGAGCCGAACACCACTTGCTTGGCGCGTGGATAACGTAAAGAGCCGACAAACATGAAGGCGGTAAACAGGCCCCAGAGGTTTAAGTACCAGCCCATGAAGTGACTCGGACTGGCAGCGGCGAGGCCAAGCTTAGGCAGCATGATTAGCCCCACTAAGGTCAGCCAGAACAGGCCATAGGAAGTAAATGCCGTAGTGCCGAAGGTATCTCCCCGTTTAAAGCACATCATGCCCACCAACACCTGGCCCAGGCCACCGTAGAAGATCCCCATCGCCAAGATCATGGCATCGATGGCAAAGAAGCCCGCGTTGTGTATGTTCAATAGCACGGTCGTCATACCAAATCCCATAAGACCCAGAGGCGCTGGATTGGCCAATTTTGTCGACATTTAATTCCCCTCGTTATCGCTCGCATGAATGATGCGCCCCTTTGGCGCGGTCAAAATCGCGGCGGATTCTAGAGAAGTCTTAAGGGCATCACAATGCCTGGCCAAATGGCCCAAACGCCATAATTAAAATCGATATAAAACAAGATGATAACTAAAGGCTGTCGAGAAGGGACATTGACAGGCAAGAAAAATCGCTAATGAATTCATTAAGATAAACAAGGACAGCAGACCGCGAGAGACCAATATCGCAAAAAACGAGATTTCAAGAGATTCATCACAAAGGGAGTTTCGGGCCGCTCCCGGATAAACATCGAATGCTAAAGAAAAGCGGGCTAGACAAGATGAGCCTCACACTTCCCCGCTTGTCGCGATCCAACTCACAAAAAAATCAGCAGAGGGGCTTAGTTAACCATCTGCTGATCTAGATCAGTTTTGCACCTCAATCAAAAGCTAATTATGGCGCTTAGCTTGTGTGACTGGCTTAAGCGCTTAGCTCGAGCCAAAGCTCTTAGCCAAATTTTTTAAAGGGCTTAGCAGCATCTGGCCATCAGGAAAGCATTCACATAGCTGCCATCCCGAAAGGCGTAATCTTTGGCCTCGCCTTCGATCTCAAAGCCATGGGACTTATAGAGGGCGACGGCGGCCTCGTTATCGGTATAGACCTCGAGCTCGATGCGCCGTACCGCCAGCCAGTTGGTCGCCAGATCTATCATGGCCCCCAGCAAGGCACTGCCAATCCCCTGCCCTCGGGCCGACTCGCATACCGCCATGCCAAAGTTGGCCACGTGCTTGCGCCTGGCATTGCTATAGACCTCCATGCCGAGCTGGCCCACAATCTTGCCCTCGCGCACGGCCACCAGGCTGTAACAGTTCTCCGGCAGATCCTTCAGCCGCTTCTGCCAGAAGGCCAGCGACGGATAGGGACGCTGCAGGGTGCCGGCATAACAGCTGCGCTGGCCATAGAGGGCAAAAATCCCCTCTATGTCACCATCTGTGCTGTGACGTATGCTGATCTCTGGGGCTTGGGGGGAATCAAACTCTTGCTCTGCCATAAACGTCCTATATTTCCTTATAAAAGAAGGCAATATGCCATAGTAGCAATAGGCTAAGCAATGACAGTATGAGCAAGGCCGCCGCTCCGCTGGCTACAGGTTTAACCCGTAGCGCTAATCCGCAACACTAATCCGTAACACTAGGCCTTACCCGTAGCAAGCAGCCGCTGCGCCGGATTCCCCATGGCAATCAACTTAGGTGCCTGTTTCTGCGCCTCGCTGAAATCCTGCTTGCTCTGCCAGCCAAACCACTGGTTGGCGATCAGCGTCTGCGCCACGGCGCCGCCTAAGGTGTTGCCCGGGCCGAGCACTATCACACAGTCAGGGGCAAACTCCTTCACCCCAACCGCCATCGCCTGACTGAAGTCATATGGCGCCACCACCTGATGATCTAAGGTGTAGTTGTGCAGCCTTTCTATGTCGCTGGAGAAGGGGCCCCAGATCTGTCCCCGGCCATCCACCATGGGCAGCTTAGGCCGATGAAACAGCGACGCGGGCAGCGCCTGCTGACCCCGGCGGGCGATCTCTTGCAGCAGCGGTGAGTGGAAGGCGCCGTGATTATAGAGACGCATAGGGTAGCGATCCTCCAGCTTGGGCAGACGGGCCTCGGCCTGGGTAAGACCCGCCTCGTTACCCGCCAGCACACGATAGCCCCCGAGATGAATAGAGGTGTAGAGCTCGCAGCCCGCCTCCCGGTTCACCTCATCGATGACCTTATCCAGCAATGCAGTCTTGGCATCGTCCCGGCGCCAGTTATCATCCATCTCGGGATAGATCATCTGCCCACCAATCAGGCCGTCACCCATCATGCTGCCCATGGTGTTGATCACCTCGATAGCGCCGCGCTCATCCAGGGCGCCAGCCAGTGCCAAGGCGATATACCAGCCCATGGAGTTGCCGGTCACCGCCACTATCTCAAAGCGCTCGCGATCGATATCCATGAAGTCGGCCATGGCGCAGGCATAGATGAGGGCCGAGGCATTTTCCCCCGGCGTATGTAGCTTGAAGGAGTACTTCCCCTGGCCATCAAGGTCGGCGATCGGCCGCTGACCCAGGTCGCGTCGATAGGCATCGATCGCCTCGATAAAGTCGGGCTTGTCGCCATGGTATCTGGCGAGATAGCCGAGCTCCTCCTTGTTGTAGCATCCTCTTCCCGGCGCCACCACCAAGGCCCTTAGCTTACCTGTCGCACTACCCACTTGATCGCTCTTCATCATCTTGGCTTCCTGTGTCATAAGACTTGTCTCACTCCCGCATCCTGGATAGTTTCATTGCCCTCATCGTCAACGGCATGCTCGCCAACCAGGGCCAGGGCGGCCTCGACAATTTGCGAGCGACTCGGCAGTGGCAGAGTTGCCGCCTCGGCCAGCGGAATAAAGCAATCCTCGGCGGTGAGCCTGGCCATCTGCGGCGCGAGATCCCCCAAGCGCTCATGGACGCAGGTCACTATCGCCTCGCTTACCGAGCCGCTGCGGCGGCATTCATCGACGATCAGCAGGTGCTCGCACTCGCTCACCGCCGCGATAATCGCGTCCTCGTTGAGGGGGATGAGATAACGCAGGTCGATCACCCGACAGTCGATGCCGAGCCCAGACAGCTCGCGCTCGGCCTGACGGCTGAGATAATAGCCGTTGCCATAGCTGAGAATGGCCAGCGTCTTACCCTTGCCATAGACGCCCAGCTCACCATAGGGCAGGGCTTTGGCCTTTTCCTGAGGACAATAGTCATGACTCCAGAGACCATCTCCCTCCTCATGGAGATCCCGCGTCATGTAGAGTGCAATTGGCTCTAAGAAGATCACCAGTCGCTGCTCCTGCTCGGCCAGGCGCACGCATTCCCGCAGCATCCCCATGGCATCGGCGCCATTTGAGGGACAGGCCAAAATAAGGCCGGGAATGTCGCGAAACACAGCCAATGAGTTGTCGTTATGGAAATGGCCGCCGAAGCCCTTCTGATAACCCAGACCGGCGATGCGGATCACCATGGGATTAGTAAATTGACCGTTGGAGAAAAACGGCAGGGTCGCCGCCTCGCCGCGGATCTGATCCTCGGCGTTATGGACATAGGCGAGAAACTGGATCTCGGGAATCGGCAGCAGGCCGTTGTGGGCCATACCTATGGCCAGGCCTAAGATTGAGGTCTCATCCAGCAAGGTGTTTATCACCCGGTTGGGGCCGAAACGCTCCACCAGGCGCGAGGTCACATGATAGACACCGCCCTTCTTGCCCACATCCTCACCGCAGACCACTATGTTCTGTTGGCGCGCCATCAACTCGGTGAGTGTCATGTTGATAAGCTTACCCATGTGCAGCGGTTTACCCAGAGAATTTTTGTCCGCACTAAAGAGCTGAGCGAAGGCCTCATCGGTCAGGTTATGATGAGTCAGCGGCTTGTCATTGACGGGCGGGATCACCGCCGCCATCGCCGCCTTGGCGCTGGTCAGTTTGGGCCGCTCAACTGCCACCCTGGCGATGGCGGCGATGCGCGATTTGAGCGTCTGATACTGATTGACTATCTCGTCCGGAGTCATCAGCTTAGCTTCGATGATCTGCTTGGCACTGAGCAGCAATGGGTCCTGAGCCTCGTTATCGAAGATCTTCTGTTTGCTGAGATAGGCGATTTCGGCGTCGCTGCCGGCATGGCCCATCAGACGCACGGTTCTGACATGCAAGAAGGCGGGCCTTCGCTTGACCCTGGCATACTCGGCCGCCTGACGACTGACCCGATAGCAGTCCAGCAGATCCCGCCCATCACAGTAGAAATACTTGATGCCGGCGCGGTCTTTAAAGTTGGCGGCTATCCAGCCGTTTGGGGTCGCGGTAGAGATACCTATGCCATTGTCTTCACAGACAAACAGCAGCGGCAGCGGCACCTGCTGGTACGCGGCCCAGCCGGCGGCATTGATCGCCGTCTGCGCGCTGGCATGGTTGGCCGAGGCATCACCAAAGTTACAGAACACCAGGCTGTCTTCGGGCAAGACGCTGTCGATATCTAGCCTATGCGTCAGCGGAATGCTTAGAGCCGCCCCCACCGCCTTAGGCAGATGTGAGGCTATGGTGGAGGTCTGCGGCGGTATCATCAGCCGCTTACTGCCTAGCACCTTGTGACGCCCCCCCGAGATAGGGTCTTCGCTGGAGGCGGCAAAGGAGAGCAGCATATCCCACAGGGAGGTCTCGCCGGGCACCTGGCGCGCCCTCTCTATCATAAAGGCCGCACTGCGATAGTGCAGAAATGCCATATCGGTCGGGCGCAGGGCCGCGGCGCAGGCGGCGTTGCCTTCGTGCCCCGAGCTGCCAATGGTGTAGAAACCCTGGTTGCGAGCGCGCATCTTACGGGACTCGAGATCCAGCAGACGGCTCTTCATCTGTGACTCGAAGATGCCGACGAAATAGGCATCACTGAGCCCCAGGCGGGTATGGCACCAGCCCTGCTCTATCTCCAGAAAATCTTGCTGTGATACACGTTCGACAAATTGCCTGTCGAGGGCGATAGCTCTATCTTCCAAGTTGATCTACCTCAATTGGGCGCAACTAGGCCTATACCACAGGCGTTCACTCGGCCGCTGCGACGAGAAGGCGGAGCGACGCCGTCGCTCCGAGCTGAAGGAGAAGTATTACCCGAAGGCCTGAATGCCGGTCTGCGCGCGGCCCAGGATGAGCGCATGAATATCATGGGTGCCTTCGTAGGTGTTGACGGCCTCGAGGTTCATCACGTGACGGATCACATGAAACTCGTCGCTGATGCCGTTACCGCCATGCATGTCGCGGGAGGTACGGGCGATCTCCAGCGCCTTACCGCAGGAGTTACGCTTGATGAGTGAGATGGCCTCTACAGGTAAGGCGTCCTGATCCATCAGGCGACCGGCCTGTAGGCAGGCAAACAGGCCTGTGGTGATCTCTGTCTGCATATCCGCCAGCTTCTTCTGGATCAGCTGAGTGGCCGCCAGTGGGCGGTTAAACTGAATACGGTCCAGGCTGTATTGGCGCGCCGCGTGCCAGCAGAACTCTGCCGCCCCCAGTGCGCCCCAGGCGATACCGTAGCGGGCCTTGTTGAGGCAGCCGAACGGCCCCTTGAGTCCCTCGACGTTAGGCAATAGCGCCTCTTCACCCACCTCGACATTGTCCATCACTATCTCGCCGGTGATCGAGGCTCTAAGGCTAAACTTACCCTCAATCTTAGGTGCGCTCAGCCCCTTCATCCCCTTCTCGAGGATGAAGCCACGGATCACACCGTCGAGCTTGGCCCACACCACAAACACATCGGCGATAGGCGAGTTAGTGATCCACATCTTGGCGCCATTGAGACGATAGCCGCCGTCGATACGCTCGGCGCGAGTCTTCATTCCACCGGGATCTGAGCCCACATCCGGCTCGGTCAGACCGAAACAGCCGACCCACTCGCCGGTTGCCAGCTTAGGCAGGTATTTCTGACGCTGCGCCTCGCTGCCATAGGCATAGATGGGGTGCATCACCAGGGAAGATTGCACGCTCATGGCGCTGCGATAACCGCTATCGACCCGCTCGATTTCACGGGCCACCAGGCCATAACTGACATAGTTGGCATTGGCGCAGCCATAGGCCTCGGGCAGGGTCGCCCCCAGAAGCCCGAGCTCGCCCAGTTCATTCATGATCTCACGGTCGAAATGCTCATTGCGATTGGCCATCAATACCCGAGTCATCAACTTTTCTTGGGCATAGTCGTGCACCATGTCACGGATCATGCGTTCATCTTCACTAAGCAACGCATCGAATTGCAGTGGATCTTGCCAATCAAATTTCACTCGAGCCATGAGTCTGTTCCTTGCTGTCATTTATTGTTGTGGTGCAACTGGTGACTGATTCACCACTTGCTAATTCGACTAGCATAGGCATAATTCATCCGTAGGAAAAATATTCTTTTTGTTTAGCTTGCATAGCTATTTTCTATATCTTACGTAAGCGTAAAGATGAGTCCCGACACCAACCTAAGAGCCTAGCCATGAACCTCAGAGCCCTGAGCTACTTTGTCGCCGTCTACGATAAGGGCACCATCAGCGCCGCCGCCAAGCAGTGCTATATCGCCCAGCCCTCTATCTCCTCGGCCATCAGCCAGCTCGAAGACGAGCTCAATACTCAGCTGTTTCAGCGCCACGGCAGAGGTGTGAGCCCAACAGAGTCGGCAGAGCGCCTCTATCCCCTGGCTCAGCGGCTGCTAAACGAGTCCAAGGCGATCGCTTCGCTGTTTAATACGCCAGAGCAACGCCAACCCTTCAAGCTTGGGCTGATCAACTCCCTCGGCGTGCAGCGCATGAGCATGCTGCTCAAAGACTTCAGCCAGGCCTGCCATGATATGGAGCTGACCCTGGTCGAGGCCAACGAGCCCTGCGACGCCCGCATCATCACCACCAGTCAGCTAAAGTCGGACGAGGTGTTTCAGCCCATCTGGCATGACGACTATCTGCTGGCGATCCCATCGACCATGAGCCTGGCCCTGAAGAAGGAGATCCGCCTGCAGGATCTTAGCGGCCAGCCCTTCATCCACCGCGCGCCCTGCGAGGCCCTGGCGGATCTGCAGCAGCTGATGGATCTCGAGGGGATAAAGATGCAGATCCGCGCGCGGATCCAGACGGTAGAGTACGCGGTAGGCTTGGTGGCGGCCGGGGTCGGCATCGCCCTGGTGCCCGCCCTGCCGGTATTGATGGAGCAGAGCAACATCATCTATAAGGCGATTGGCGATCTGCAGCTCAGGCGCACCGTCGGCCTGGCCATGCAAAGAGAGGGTGAGCGCACCGAGCAGCAGAAACAGTTGCAACAAGTCAGCAAACTCTATAGCTAAAAGGGATCACAGCGGCGTACTCGCCAGGCAACATCTTGCCAAAACTTAACCAACACTAGGCATGAAGCTGTATCATTTTGCATCAGCAGCAGCGAAAACGCTGTGCATATATGACGTAAATGGTAATCTTTTGCTTAGACTCCTGTTTGACCCGATTTAGTGTATCTATACCCATGAAAAACAAGCTGCTGACAAGCCTACTTACCTCTTTGCTCCTCTGCTTTGCCGTGCAGGCCGAAGAGCAGAAGGTTTGTCATATGGATGATGAATGTGTCGAAGTTGGTCAGTGGCAACTTGGTCTGGCGCTGGGCTATGGTGAGCGTAGCAATCCTGTTCGCGACTACGACGATATCCCCATCTACCTGGCACCTACCCTGGCCTACTATGGCGACAGATGGTTTTTCGACAATGGCAATCTGGGCTACACCCTGGCGGATGAGGAGCTGTTCAGCGTCAACCTGACCACCAGCTTCAGCAGCGACAGCGCCTACTTCTACCGTTGGGACCCGTCGAACATCTTTATCTCTGGCACTAGCCAGCTAAGCTCAACACCATCGGCATTTACCTCGCGTTTTCAAGCCTTTGGCGCCGAGCCTGAGCCGGTATTTAATGAGCTGGAAGACAGAAAATTTACACTTCTTGGCGGAGCAGAAGCGTTTATTTACACACCAATGGGTATAATCAACCTCGCCCTGGCCCACGATCTTTTCGACGTGCACTCCGGCATGGAGGCCAAGGTGAAGTGGCTCTACAACCTATCATGGACCGACTGGAAATTTGAATTCGCCGCAGTGGCTAACTGGAAGAGCGAAGAGATCATCAACTACTATTACGGCGTACGTCCAAGTGAGAACACCTATTGGAGTGAACGCTACCGTGCCGGTTCTGGCACTAATTTAGGATTAGAATTGACGACACAATACATAATGAGTGAGCACTGGGAGTTGCTCTTCCTGGTACGCTATACCGACTTGGCCGATGAAATCACCGCCAGTCCGCTCGTCACTGAAAGTTACACCAACACCTACTTTATCGGCACTGCCTATAGGTTCTAAGGTTAGTGTTTTCAATGACTTTCAAGCTGATACAGGCAACCCTTGTCATCATTTTACTGTGTAACATTACCTATGCCGCGGGCCAAGAGTCTACGGCCAGCTTGTCGTTGTCACCCCAATTTTGCATCACGGCCGATGTCGAGCAGAGCTGTGAAATCGAGTTGGTACTGAACTGGGAGACCCCCTATCCCCAGGTAGTTTGCATCATGTCGGATCATAACGAGCTGGAGAAGTGGTGCGCCGACTCGCCCAATACCCATTCACTCACCCTGAAGGTTGAGACACAAAAAGATATTCAATTTGTCATGATAGACAAAGAAAGCCACCAAACCTTGGCCGGCGTAAAATTAAAAGTTACCCCTACTTCGGCGCCTCAGGTGAGACGTCGTTATCGCAACCCCTGGAGTCTATTCTAATGACAGAATCTCAATCGACCCATAGAGTCTTGCTCGTCGAAGACGATATTCGTCTGGCAAACCTGATTGTGGATTATTTAAAGTCGCATGGAATGCACGTGGAAGTTGAGCGTCGCGGTGATACCGTATTGACCCGACTGATCAACTACAAACCAGATATCATCTTGCTCGATATCATGCTGCCAGGGATGGATGGCCTTACCCTCTGTGAAAAACTGCCCGACTACTTCGCCGGCCCTATCCTGCTGATGAGCGCATTGGGTTCCAACGAGGATCAGATCAAGGGATTAGAGCTGGGCGCCGACGACTATGTGGTCAAGCCGGTAGATCCTGCCCTGCTTATCGCCCGCATCAACAATCTGCTGCGCCGCACCGCCAAGCCACCACAGGCGGAGTCTCACTGCCTGAGCTTCGGCAAGCTAAGCATAGATCCCCACACTCAGGCGATTCGTCTGGGCGATCTCGAGGTGGATCTCACCAGCCATGAGTTTGAACTCCTCTGGCTGCTAGCCTCACAGGCGGGCCAGGTACTGAGCCGCCAATATATCTATCAATACCTGCTCAACATAGATTTCGACGGTAAGGACAGGAAGATTGACGTGCGTATCTCACGGCTACGTAAGAAGTTAGGTGACAATATCGAAACCCCATTTAGAATTAAGACGGTATGGGGTCAGGGATATCTGTTCGCCCCAGAAGCCTGGAACAACTAACGGAGCTGCGTTGAAACGACTCTTCATCAGCCTATACCTGCTACTGAGCCTCAGTTTTCTCGGTATAGGCTGGACCTTAGACAGCATCTGGCAAAACAATGTCGACGATAGCGGTGTGCAGGATGCGCCGCTCATCGCCTTAGCCCAGCTGATCGGCAAACTGCCAGAGAGCCAGCGCGAGGCGTTTCTCGCCGAGCTTAGCACCCAACAAAGCTATCCCCTCAGACTACTGCCTAAGGCTCAGGTGGCGGTCAACCTAGATGATTCACTCGCGCGCGACAGCGTCCTAGTCACGGCGCCGGACGAGCAACACGAGCTGCATTTTATTCAGGTGGATGATCAACAGATCCTGATGGCCGGCCCCATAGAGATAGATCCCAGAGAGCAGCTACGCGGCCTGTTTACCCTCTTCTTCTACCTCTCCCTGGCACTGGTCGCGCTGATCTGGGTCTGGCCCCTGTCACGGGACCTCAAGACCTTGCGCCTGGCGACCAAGGCATTTGGCCAGGCCAAGTGGGACACCCAGATTCAACTATCCAGCCGCTCTCAGGTGCAGCCGCTGGCCAGCACCTTCAACGAGATGGCGCGCCACATCAGCGCCCTGATAGAGAACCAGAAGCATCTCTCCAACGCCGTCTCCCACGAGATCAGAACGCCCCTGGCCCGGCTCAAATTTGCCCTGGCCCTGGTGCCCCAATACTGCGCGCCGGACTCAGATCCCGCCCAGCGACAGGCGTTTCTCGACGAGATGCAGCAGGATGTCAAAGAGATGGAAACTCTGCTGCAGGAGCTGCTGACCTACGCCAGCCTGGAGTCTCAGCAGCAGGACTTGGAATTTGAGTGCTGCGAGCTGACTCGGCTCACCCAACAGACCATCAGCCGGCTGCAAAACCGCCACAGCATTCCCATCTACTTCGACGAGCAGACGCCGGAACTGAAGGTGATGGGCGACCCGTCACTCATCGAGCGGGCGCTGCAAAACCTGATCATCAACGCCCAGCGTTTCGCAAAGAGTCATATCACTATCGCCATCCGTCAGGACAACAAATCGGTACAGTTAGAGGTGATGGACGACGGCCCGGGCATCGCCGCCGTGGATCAGGAGAAGATCTTCGAGCCCTTCTATCGCAGCAAGGTGGTGCAGAACGGCAACAAGGGTCATGGCCTGGGACTGGCCATCATCAAGCGGATCATGCACAAACACAATGGCCGGGTGTCGCTGGCCAGCGAGCCTGGCAATACTGTATTTACCCTGAGCTGGCCCAGGGTAAGCGCAAACAGACTAAGAAAATAGCAGTCGGGAAGCGGGGTTAAACGAGTAAGTGGTTTGTCGATGAGGGCGAACGCGACATTGGGTTAACGCCAGCCGAGATCATTCGGCATCTATGTCGAAGTCCAGCGATTGGGTCGCGGCGGCACGCTCCTCCAGGATAGCCGTCTTCTTCGCCTTTAACAGGGCCAGGCGACGACGGCGATGGCGCTGCTTACACAGGCGGATCACCTCATTTTTCTGGGCGTCGGAGAAGTTCAGCCAGTTGAAGCGCTCGTCTCTGCTACGCAGACAGCCCTTGCAATAGCCCCTGGCGTCTGTCTGACAGACACCGATACAGGGACTGGGGATCTCGAAAAACTCTAACTGTTCCATGGGGGCTAGCCACACCTAATTATCTATGTCATCTTGAATTCGGGCTCACATAAGGGGACGCTAAATGAGCCTATAGTTAAAACATAACCTAATTCTCGGTAACTGGCTAAACTTTATTCATATCGCTAAACTAAAAACTCTAGTATAAATAAGCTGATAGCTGAATTTATGATTATTTCACAGGAAGCCCCATGAACTCACTACGCCTGCTCATCCTCACAATCGCCGCCTTGCTGCTGGGCGCCTGTGCCAGCAAACCCACCACAGATTACGATACTCAGTATGATTTTGATTCGCTCAAGCGTTTCACCCTACAGAGACCGGCCAATATCGGCGATCCCCTCAGCACTGAGCGAATCGATAGTGCCATCGTCGACAGCCTGACACAGCGCGGCTACAGTCAGGTCGCCGACCAGTCCCAGTTTATGGTGACCTATGGCTTTAAGGTGGTGGACAAGCCTAAGAGCTCTGGCCTCTCAATCGGGCTAGGCACAGGCAGCTGGGGCAGCTCTGGCGGCGTCGGTGTGGGCACCAGCGTCGGCGTGCCTCTGGGTAGCGACAGCGCCAAGATGCAGATCATCCAGATAGATATCGTCGACAGCGCCAGCAACAAGCTGATCTGGCGCGGCAGCGACAAGTTTGATTACGATGACGGCGGCGAGAAGAAGGCCAAAGAGACCCGGGAAACCGTGAACAAGATTCTCTCTCAGTTTCCCCCTATGGCCCAATAATCACCCCGGGTGCTATTGATGGGCGTTTACCGTGCGCCCCTTTGCCCAATCACGCAGCGCGGCCAGCTTTTCCCGCATCACCACGGACAAGGGCCGCGTCTTCATCAACTCACCCAACAGCAGCTGCTGTGACACGTTCTGATCCAGTGCCCGCGCGGTGTACCGGGCCGAGATGATCGCCTGCTCTATCTCGGCGCCGGAGAAGCCTTGACTGGCCTGTGACAGCTTGGCCAGATCGAAGTTGAGCGGGTCCAACTGACGCCGCTGCAGATGGATCAGGAAGATCGCCTGGCGCACGCTATCGTCGGGCAGATCCACGAAGAAGATCTCATCCATCCTGCCCTTACGCATCAGCTCCGGTGGCAAGGCGCTGATGTCGTTGGCCGTGGCCACCAGAAACACCTCAGATTTACGCTCGGCCATCCAGGTGAGAAGCGCGCCGAGTATCCGCTTAGAGGTGCCATCATCGCTGCTGCCGCTGCTGAGCCCCTTCTCTATCTCGTCGATCCACAAGACACAGGGGGCCATGAGGTCGGCCAGTGCCAGGGCGTTGCGCAGATTCTTCTCTGTCTCGCCGATATACTTGTTATACAACGCCGACATATCCAGACGCAGCAGGGGCCGCTGCCACATGCCCGCCACCGCCTTGGCCGCCAGGCTCTTGCCGCTGCCCTGTACCCCCAGCAGCAGAATCCCCTTGGGATGATCGACCCGCCCCTCCGCACTCGATGCAGGGCTGCGCTGAGACAGCCATTTCTTGAGGTTATGCAGGCCGGCCACCTGAGAGAAGTCGCTGGTGTCATATTCGAATTGCAATACCCCCTCCATATCCAGCAGCTTAAACTTGCCCTGGTTGATCCTGTCGACATCCGAGTGGGTGATCGCGCCGTCATCCACTATCGCCTTGTGGGCCAGGCGACGGGCATCGTCGAAGGTCAGCCCCCTGAGGTTCTCCGCCAGCTTGATCACCGCATCTTCGTCGACACTCTGCAATAAGCCATCGGCACGGGCCCTGTCTATCTGCTCGTAGATGAGGTTCTGCAGCTGCGCCGTGTCTGGCAGCGAGATGGAGAAATGGGCGCAGTAGCGTTTGATCTCGGGCGGAATGTCGAAGGCATGGCTCACCAGGACTATGGTATGTTTCAGCGCCTCATACTCCAGCGCGATCTCCTTGAGCAGGCGCACATTCTTGGGGGCGTTGTCGACGAAGGGATGAAAGTCACACAACACATAGATCCCCTGCTGACTGGTGGACTTAATCTGCCCCAGGATCTCCGTGGGATCTGTGTTGAACTTCTGGGTCCCCATCTTCACATCGGCGCGAGTCAGCCCCTGGGTGATGCTCCAGGTGAACAGCGGCTGATACAAGATGGTCGACACCCGCTTTAGCAGCTCGATTACCCGGTACTCTTCATAGGTTTCGATCACCACTATGGGGGTGTTTGAGCGCAGGACGGCGGTGAGATCCCTGATATCTTGCATAATCATCCTTAGAAAAATAGTGGGTCGCCAGGCGCTATACTCGCTTAATCGGCCTGGGGACGGCATCAGCTATTGATACCCCACAAGCCGGGGAAATTCAATCTCATCGGTATCTGATGGCACATTTCGCCCCCAGACTGATCCCGAGAAGAGTTACTGGCGTATAGACAGATCGACATGGCAAAATGTCTCTAAGCGTATCAATTCAGGCTATAGTCCTAGGTAATTGGTTGGCAACAAAATAATTATCAGCCCCTTGTTGCCGATTGGTTCCTTGTTAATCTATGTACCGCAATACAAAGGTGTTCAGATGTTTGGTTTTAATCGAAAAAAAGCGCTAGTCCCACAGGACGAGGATTATCAGGCCCTGTGCGATGATAGTCAGATGCTTAGGGCGATTCGCCAGAGCGCGCCTTTTATCGAGTTCACCATAGAGGGGAAAATTTTATCGGCCAATCAGCAATTTCTCTCCGCCATCGGCTATAGGCTGGAGGAGATACAGGGCCAGCACCATAGGCTGCTCTGCAGCCCGTCACTGGCCAGCAGCGCCGCCTATCGCACCTTCTGGCAAAACCTCGCCAGGGGCGAGGCCAATCACGGCACCTTTCAGCGCCAACACAAGGATGGCTCACCAATCTGGATAGAGGCCACCTATGTGCCGGTTGCCGACGACACAGGGTGCATCACCAAAGTGGTCAAGATCGCCAGCGACGTTACCCAGGAGAAACTGCAGGCAGAGCGGCAAGAAGCGATATTCGATGCCTTAAATAAGTCTCTTGCTTATATCGAGTTTACCCCGCAAGGGGAGATCATCAACGCCAATGCCAACTTTTGTAGCGCCATGGGCTACTCGCTCGAGCAATTAAAGGGGCAACACCACCGCCTCTTCTGCACCGAGGCCTTCATGCGCCAGCACCCCGACTTCTGGGCCGATCTCGCCAAGGGGCGTTTTCAATCCGGCCTGTTTGAGCGCGTCACCAGACAGGGGCATGCCATCTGGTTAGAGGCTACCTATAACCCGGTGTTCGATGATGCAGGCCGGATCGTACGGGTAGTTAAACTGGCCAGCGACATCACCCCGCGCATCTTGCATCAGCAGGCGGTGCAGGAGGCATCGCAACTCGCCCATCAAAGCGCCGTCGAAACCGTAGAGATCACTGGCCAAGGGGCGAGCACCCTGAGCGCCGCCACCAGCCTGGCCAATGAGATCGATGGTGCGGTGGCCGATGCCACAAGGCTGATGGGCGAACTGGCGCAGCAGTCACAGCAGATCAGCCAGATAGTGCACACCATCGCCAAGGTAGCAGATCAGACTAACCTACTGGCGCTGAACGCCGCCATCGAGGCCGCCCGCGCCGGCGAACAGGGCCGTGGTTTCGCCGTGGTCGCCGACGAGGTACGCAATCTCGCCGCCAACACCTCCAATGCCACCCAGGATATCGAGCGCATCGTCGCCCGCAACAGCGAGCTGACCCAAGTGTCTGAGCAGGGGATGCAGTCGATTCAGCAGAAGGTCTCCCTCTCCAATCAACAGCTGGCGGCCACCCAGGCCTTGATCGACGAGATCCGCCGCGGGGCGCAGCAGGTAGCAGATACCGTCAATGGCCTGGTCAGCAAAGACTAATCTCTTACGATTTACATTGAATTGATAGCTAAGCCCAAGAAAACAAAGCACCAGTAAAACAAAAGGCCCACCATGGGGCCTTTTAATGACGATTTATAATCTAGCAAGTAAGGCTTAATGGAACAGGTAGTTCAACCAACCCTGCATGCGCAGCAACACCTTACGCATTACCGCCACGTGGGAGAAATGCTCGGTATAGACGGCCGCCTGACCCGATACCCCGGCGGGGAAATTACGTTTTGCCTCGTGATCATCGAGCTCTATCAAGACGATAGCGCGCCCCCTAGGCAGCAGCGCCATGGAGGAGATGAGCGCCCCCTGAGACTGAAACTCGCCCTCGGCCATGGCAGGCAGCACCTTGGCCACCCGCCCCTTAAACACCTGACCCGGCGCGGCGTCTAAGATCATCTCGGCTTCATCTCCCTCCTTGAGTCGTAGCAGAGAGTTTTGCCAGAAGGCGCCGGCAAAGTAGCGATCCTCATCGGGAATAAAGCTCACCAGAGAGCGCAGCGGCATAGGCACGGCAATCACCCCGGGGCGCAGTGCCATCTGAGTCACTATGCCATCGGCCGGAGCCCGCACTACGGTGTGCTCGAGATCGTACAGCGCCTTGTCCAGCTCGGCCCTAATCCCGGCCACCTTGGTGTTGACGCCATCGACATTAGACTCATAGGCGAGCCTGACTCTCAACTCCTCGGAACGCGCCGCGGTGAGCTGCGCCTCTGAGGCCATGTAGAGTTGACGCTTGTTATCCAGCTCAAGCTCGGTGAAGGGCGAATTGGCCCCGCCGCGCTTGCGTCCCTTCTCATACCGCTCGAACGCCGACTTAGTGCGGTCTCTGTCCGCCGTAGCGCGCTCCACACTGGCCTGAGCCGTCTGCCAGGCCGCCTCTAGCTGAGGCACCTCCAGCTCGGCCGCCGCCAGTGCCGCGCGCTTCTGCATCACCACCGCCTCGAAGGGGGCGGGATCGATACGAAACAGCACGTCCCCTTTCTTCAGGGGCACATTGGGTTTCGCCTCGACACTAGTCACCAGGCCGCGCACCGCAGGGTTAATGGGCACGGTCGCAAACACCTGACGGGCATAGGGGGTATAAGGATGGTTGTAGTTCATCAATAGCACCAGGGCGCCGACGATCACTATGCCGCCGAGAATCGCCGTGGGCACAGTCCATTTGTTTAAGGGTATCTTGAAGATCTTAAAGATGGCGATGCAGATGGCGGTATAGGTCAGAATGAGTAGCAGATCCATCTTATGACTCCTTCTCTTGATCGTTGGACGGCATCTCGACCACATGCAGGGCCTTTTGTCCGCCTTCGATAGCTGTGAGTCGCTGCTCAAGCTGGGCTATGGTCTGATTGAGCTGTTTCACCTCATCTTCCAGCGCCAGCTCGCGCTCGACCACCTTGTTGAACCCCCAGCCCCTGTCTTCGCGATACAGGGTCGCCCAGATCCACAGAAAGGGCCAGATGGCATGCAGGGTAAACAGGCTCACCCAACCGGCAACATGCAGGGCATCTTGCTGGGGATGATTACGCTTCTTGGCTATCTCATAGGGAATATCGTGGATGACGATCACCCCATAAAACAGGAAAACGGCGACAAAAATGATGACGCCTAACGCAAAGTAATCCAGAAACACGGCTCGCTCCTTACTCTTATTTAATCCATTTAACAGGCGGCGCACCACCCCATTGAGACTGGCGCAAACGGGTAAACCTCGCAACATTACTTTAACTATACTAGTCATAAATTGCTGATATTTCTTTTCTAATTCGCGTCAGAATCTTGATCCAGTACACACTTGTCGGCGCAAAGGGTCTGCTTATTCCAGTGGACGGGGTAAGATAATCGCCAAATAACCTAAGTTGGGCGAACGACCCACTCAAGATAAAAAGGTACCCACACCATGATAGGCACACCCTATTCACGCGGCGCGCTGCGCGCCATGCTGCTTGGCTGCGGCGAACTCGGCAAAGAAGTTGCCATCGAATTACAACGTCTGGGGGTCGAAGTGATAGGCGTCGACCGCTATCCCAACGCCCCAGCGATGCAGGTCAGTCACAGATTTCATGTGATCAACATGCTGGACGGCGAGGCCCTGCGCGCCATCATAGAGCAGGAACAACCTCATCTGGTGATCCCCGAGATTGAAGCGATCGCCACCCAGACCCTGGTTGAGATGGAGGCAAAAGGCCTTAAGGTGATCCCAACGGCCAAGGCCGCCCAGCTCACCATGGATCGCGAGGGCATACGCCGCCTGGCCGCCGAGACGCTGGGGCTGCCCACCTCACCCTATTTCTTCTGTGACACCCAGGCAGAATTTGAGCAAGCTATCGCCGACATAGGTCTGCCCTGCGTCATCAAGCCTGTGATGAGCTCGTCGGGTAAAGGCCAGAGCATAATACGTAGCGAGGAGCAGATCCTCGCGGCATGGCGTTATGCCCAGGAAGGTGGCCGCGCCGGTGGTGGCCGGGTGATAGTCGAAGGCTTCGTACCCTTCGACTATGAGATCACCCTGCTCACCGTCAGCGCCGTCAATGGCATCAACTTCTGCGACCCCATAGGCCACCGTCAGGAAGACGGTGACTACCGCGAGTCCTGGCAGCCCCAGGTCATGTCTGATGCCGTGCTCGCCAAGGCGCAGGAGATTGGCCGCAAGGTGGTCGAGGCACTGGGCGGCTATGGTCTGTTCGGCGTCGAGCTGTTTATCAAGGGAGAAGAGGTCTACTTCTCAGAGGTGTCACCTCGCCCCCACGATACCGGCCTGGTGACACTCATCAGCCAAGATCTGTCTGAGTTCGCCCTGCATGTGCGCGCCATCTTAGGCCTGCCGATCGCCAACATAGTGCAGCACGGCCCATCGGCCTCGGCGGTGATCCTGGCAGAAGGCAGCAGCCACAACATAGGCTATCAGGGGATGGCACAGGCACTCGTTGAGCCCAACACTCAGCTACGCCTGTTCGGCAAGCCGGATATCGACGGTCGCCGCCGTCTCGGTGTCGGCCTGGCCCGAGGCAATACCATCGATGAGGCGATCGACAAAGCGCTTAACGTGGCTAAACAGGTCGAGGTGATTCTGGATTAATCCGGCAAAACTATGACAAAAAGGGCGCCTCTTCTCATGAATCAGGCGCCCTTTGTCTATCTAGATTAAAGTCTTATCAGAACTTAATTCACCAGGTTCACCGGCTGACCCGCCAGATAGCCCTTGAGGTTATCGACCGCTATCGTCAGCAGTTGCTGGCGCGCCTCCCTGGTCGCCCAGGAGTTATGCGGGCTGATGCTGATATGAGGTGCGCTCAGCAGCGGATTGTCAGCCTGAGGCGGCTCGCTAGAGAGCACATCCACCCCGGCGGCGGCAATCTCCCCCTGTGCCAGGGCATCGGCCAGTGCCTGCTCATCCACCAAACCGCCTCTGGCCGTGTTGATCAAGATGGCGTTTGGCTTCATGGCACTGAGCCGCTCTCGATTAATCAACTTCTCGGTGTCCGACGTTAGCGGACAGTGCAGTGAGATGATATCGGCGCAGGCAAAGAGCGCCTCACGCTCGCACCAGCTGACACCTTCTGGGAGGTCGTGCTTAATAGAAGGCGTGTTGACCAGCACCCGCATCTGAAATGCCTTGGCAATATTAGCCACCTGCCGACCTATATCGCCAAATCCTACCAGACCCAGCGTCTTACCCTTGAGGGATTGTAGCGGCGCCAGGGTAAAGCAGAAATCTGGCGCCTGAGACCAGGCCCCGGCCACCACGGCGTTGTGATGATCCGACAAACGCTGGGTGTGATGAAGAATATGGGCAAACACCATCTGGGCTACCGCATCCGGGCCATAGCCAGGCACATTGGTCACCTTGATCCCAAGCTCGCTGGCGGCATTGAGGTCCACCACATTGGTGCCAGTGGCGAGCACGCCGATATACTCAAGATCTGGCAGCGCCCTGAGCGCATCGGCGTCGAGCACTGTCTTATTGGTCAGCAGCACCTGGGCCCCCTGAGCACGATCCAGGAGTTCGGCCGGGGAGGTTCTGTCATAGCAGTGAAACTCGCCCAGCGCCGCGAAGGGCTGCCAGTCGAGATCACCAGGGTTGAGGGTGTAACCATCGAGTACCACTATCTTCATTAAGACTGCTCTCTTAAGGGTTAAAAGGTGTATTTAAATCCGGCGTTCACCTGGCCCTGCCACATGACATCGGCGCGGATATTCCAGATACAACGGTTGGCATCGCAAAACAGCGCATTATCGCTATTGATAAAGGTGGCATAGCCGCGGCCATCGGCAAACAAGCTGAAGTTATCGCCGAGCAGGTACTCCACCCCGCCACCAATTCCCATTGAGAAGCGTGACTCATCGGAGAAATCCCCCGACGGGCGCATCTGTGTCATGCCGACACTGACGGTAACATAGGGACGCAGATTGCCCTTGGGGAAATAGAGCGAGCCGCCCAGGTGGACGTAATCCAGCTCAAGCTTTGCCAAACGGTTGGGGTTGAACATGCCGGCGGCATGCATATCTGTGCTCTGATGGCTGTAAAGCAGGTAAACATCGCCGGGATCCCGGGTCTTCATCCCCAATATGATGCCATAGTGGCTCGAATCCTTGATGCTGATACTACCCTGGGTATTAGTATCTATATCGGTGGCATCGAGATCACTGGCGCCGAAGCTGTAGCCACCGAAGGGGGCGACGTAAATATCCGACTCTGCCCAAACAGACTGGGCCGCCATCCATGCTAAGAGTCCTGTCAATAAGATCAGCCTTGTTCGCTTCATCGCCCTCTCCTTTGTTAGATAATCATCTCATGGCGCGGTCTTGCTTTACCCTGTCGTAGGCGGCCTGAATATCCTGCGCCTTCTGTTTGGCCAGCTCCATCATCTCGGCGGGTAACCCCTTGGCGACCAGCTTGTCGGGGTGGTGCTCGTTCATCAACTTACGGTAGGCACGCTTCACCTGCTGATCCGAGGCCTGCTCATCCAGACCCAATACCTCGTAGGCATCCTTGATGGAGGTCTGTTGACGGCCATGGCGCTGGAAGTTCACTTCCGCCTGCCAGCGCTTGAGCAGCTCGTCGAGTTGCTCGCGGCTAAAGCCCAGCTCCTGCGCCACGGTTAAGAGTATGGCATGTTCTTTGGCATCTAGCTTGGCGTCCGACAGGGCGGTTTGGATCTGGATCTCCAGAAACATCTGCAGCAGCTCCCGCCGCCCCATGGAGATCAATCTGAAGGTGCGCAGCGATGCCTTAAGGTCGAAATCGGCGGCCTTGCCCTGGGTAAAGGCTGCCTGGGCCTCGCGGCGGGCATCGCCACTCAGACGCATCTGATCCATCAGCGCCGTCGCCAAGCGAATATCATGTTCTGTCACCTGGCCCGAGGCCTTGGCCACGTGGCCCATCACGGCAAAGGCGGTATTGAAGAACAGCGCCTGGCGATCGCTGCCCTTACCCATCAACTGTTCCACCTCGCCACGCTTCTTGTCATAGAGGTGGCCGAGCCAGAGACCTATGAGTCCGCCTATGATGCGGCCAAACATGAAACCTATGGCAAAACCGAAAAACTTACCCCAAATCTTCATCTAACAACCCTTTATCTAACAACCTTTCATCTAAAACCTTAGTCTTTGATACTAGGCCCTTAACTCGGCGTCCAGTGACTCAAGCCTTTCCAGTGTGCCCACGTCGCACCACAGATGCGGGTAATGCTCACCGCCGATCAGCCCCTGCTGCATCTTGGCTCTTAACATAGGCGCCAGGCCAAAACGGCCACTAGGGGCACCAGCGAAAAAACGCGGATGATAGATGGCCATGCCGGAAAAAGTCAGCTTAGGCTCGTCCTCGTCATTCACCTTGCCATCCCTCAGGGCAAAATCGCCCTCTGGATGCTGCTTAGGGTTATCCACCAACCAGAGGTAGGCCTCATGCTCGCTCATCAGCTCGGCAATCTTTGCCGTATTGAGCGCGGCATCCAGCGCCATCCCCTTAACGCTTGGCAAGCTGTCGATATAGACATCGCCATTGAGCACCAGAAAAGGCTCATCCCCAAGCAGAGGCAAGGCCTGCTTGATACCGCCGCCCGTCTCGAGTGCCTCTGTTTCTGGGCTGTAGCTGATGTTCACGCCCCAGGCGCTGCCATCTCCCAGACTGGCCTCGAGCTTGTGGCCCAGCCAGGCGTGATTAATCACTATCTCTGTGATGCCAAGGGTTGCGAGACGCTCTATGTGATAGACGATGAGCGGCTTGCCCGCGACTTCTGCCAGCGGTTTAGGCAGGGTGTCGGTCAGGGGGCGCAGGCGTTCACCGCGCCCGGCGGCGAGTATCATGGCCTTCATCTCAGCGCCTCCGTCTTGCTTGCCAGTTGTGACAGCTTGTCGCTCGTTATCTGCGGCATCACCTCACGCCTTAACCAGGCAACAAACGGCTCAAACTCAGGATATTGCGCGCCTATGTCGCACACATAACTTAGAGTCAGGGGAATATCTTTAAGGTAGCCCGGCTTGGCGTCGCGATAGTTGAGGCGGCAGAAGATCCCCGCGGCCTTGAGGTGGCGCTGCATCCCCATGAGATCGAACCAACGGCGATACTGGCTCAAGTTCACTTCATCGCCTAGGCGGCCCAGGGCGCGCATCTGATTATAGTGCTGCTCAAGCAAGGGCTCGACCACGTCGAGCGGCCAGCGCACATAGCAGTCGCGCAGCAAGGAGACGACGTCATAGGTGATGGGACCTAAGACAGCATCTTGAAAGTCGATCACCGCCAGCTCGTCATCACACAACATGAGATTGCGGCTGTGATAGTCCCTGTGCATGCCCACCTTGGGCTGCTCGGCGACGTTATCGATAAGCAGGTCGAAACAATTATCGATTATCTGCCGGGTCTGGCTATTTAGCCTCAGCTTAAGATGATGTTCGAGCAGCCACTCGACGAAAATATTCAGCTCTCGCAGCACGAAGGCGTCGTCATAATCGGGCAAGGGCTGCCCCGCCGCCGAGGTGATGGTCTGCAGCTTATCGAGCAGCCCAAGTGCCTTGCCATAATAATGCCCGACATTGTCTAGTGTGAGCACCTCAAGCAGCTGGGTATCACCGAGATCCGAGAGCAGCAGAAAGCCTTGGGATAGGTCGGCGGCCTTAACCTCAGGTGCCAGTATGCCATAGTCATGATAGGCGTTTGCGAGGGCGATAAAAGGGGCGACGGGCACCAGATCCGGCGGCGAGTCCATGGCAATAAACGTCTGGCTTAGATACTGGACACGATAGTAGCTGCGAAAACTTGCGTCACCGGAAATTAAGGCGACTCGCGCCTCATCGCCTAAAGTTCGCGCTATCCATGAATTAAGGGCAAGAAATCTTGGATCTGACAAGGGCACCTCATGGCTCTTAGAAGAAAATTGCTTTATTATAAAGCAAAATAGAAACAGCAATTAAGATGATTCTATCTCTTTTGCTAAGTTGCTTCCCAAGGGGGATGCAACTATTCTCACCGATAACTTGTCTAGACTAAGAAATCACAAAAACGATAAAAGATGCATATCCGTTACTTATTGGCATTGGCGCTACTCCCGCAGCTAGTCTTGGCAGACGAATCGGAAACCACTCCCGCGCCCGGTGCCCAGTGTCTGGTGCTCCCGCCTGTTCCTATTCCTGAGCCCAGCACAGACGAACGTCCCCTAGATCTGCAGCAGATTAAGATCGTTTCCGACTCATCGGCAGCTAAGATGGGTGATAAGGCCAGTTTCCAGGGAGATGTGACATTCAGCCAAGGCGGCCGCCATATCGCCGCCGACAGCGCGGTACTGGATCAGGCTAACGAGCGCCTGGATGCCAACGGCAACCTGGTGTTCCAGGACAATATGTTTACCGTCACGGCCGACTCTCTCAGCGCCGAGATGCGCAGCAACAGCGCCCAACTTAAGGGTGCCCAATATTGGCTCCACGGTCAGCAGATCCACGGCGAAGCGGAAAACCTGGAGATCACCCAAGACAACAACCTGCACCTGTCGAACACCAACTTCACGACCTGTCCGCCGGGCGATAGCTCTTGGCTGCTTGAGGCCGAAACCATCAAGATAGACAGCAGCGAAGAGTGGGGGGAGCTTTGGGATGCCAAGCTCAAGATAGGCGATGTGCCCGTCTTCTATCTGCCCTACATGACCATTCCCGTGTCGGAGAAGCGTAAGTCAGGCTTCCTGTTCCCCTATTTCAGCACCAGCACCACCAATGGTGTCGAGGTTGCGACCCCCTACTACTGGAATATAGCGCCAGAGTATGATCTCACCTTTACTCCGCACTATATGTCGGCCCGCGGCCTGTTCCTAAAGTCGGAATTTCGCTATCTCGCCGGCGAGGCCCAGCAGGGGCAGTTGAATGTGGAATACCTGAGCAATGACGATCTGGTGCCCAACCGCGCCGACCGTTACCTCTACCACTGGGAGCATCAGGGGGCCATCGCCGACAACTGGCGGGTACTGGCCAACTTTACCGATGTATCGGACAACAACTACTTTAACGATCTGCCCTCAGACGTGCTGCGCGCCACCGACAACCAGCTCTCTCGCATAGGCGAAATCGCCTATTTCGAAGATAACTGGGACATGTCAGCCCGGGTGCAGGATATCAAGGTATTGGGTGAAGAAGAGTCTCCCTACCAGGTGATGCCGCAGATAGGCTTTAACTATCGCGCCCCAGGTTTCTGGCAAGGCCTTGACTTCAACCTCATGGGGGAAGCCAGTAACTTCCGCCATAAAGAAGATCAATATGCCACCGCCAGCCGCCTGCACTTCGAGCCCAGTGTCTCACTACCGATCCACGGGCCAGCCGGATCGCTGACCAGTGAGCTTAAGCTGCTGCAGACCAACTATTGGCAGGACACCAAGAACTACACAGGCACTGAGCCGCTGGACAGCTCGGTAAGCCGTACCCTGCCCCAGGTGCGTATCCACGGTCAGATTAATTTCGAGCGTTTCACCGACTACTTCGACGCCAACTACCGTCAGACCCTGGAGCCACAGTTCCAGTACCTGTATGTCGGCTATGAAGATCAGTCCAACATAGGCATCTATGACACTGCGCTGCTGCAGGAAGACTACTACGGCCTCTTCAGGGATCGCCGCTTCTCGGGTCTGGACCGTATCGCCGACGCCAACCAGATGACACTGGGTTTGACCACCCGTCTGTTTGACGACCATAACCTTGAGCGCTTCAAGTTCAGTCTGGGTCAGATCTACTATTTCGAGGACAGCAAGGTTGGCATTACAGATCCTTCCCGTCCCAACGAGATCTTTAAGCAGGAAAATACCTCAAACTCAGTGCTGGCAGCGGAGCTCAACACCCAGCTCTACAGCGATTGGTTCTTGAGCGGCGCCATTCAATATGACACCAAAAACAAGAACAACAAGAAGAGTGAGGTCACCCTGGATTTCCGCCCCGGAGTCAACAAGCTGTTGCAGCTCAGCTACCGTTATGTGCCCGATTTAGTTAACAGCAACACCAACGAATCTGTTAATGTGTCGCAAACAGGCTTGCGTACGGCTTGGCCGATCAACGACAACTGGTATATCGTGGGCAACTGGTATTACGATCTCAATGAGAAACGTAGCGTCGAGACCTACACAGGATTTCAATACGAATCTTGTTGCTGGGCGGTGCGCTTAAGTTATCATTACCGCATAAAAACCAACTATGTGGACAACCTGGATCCCACGTTCAACGACAGGGAGCTGTTCGAAAGCGGCTTCTACCTGAACTTTGTGATCAAGGGATTAGGTGGCTCCGGCCCGCTTGGGGTATCGGACATGCTTAACGATGGCCTGTTTAACTATCGCAAGCCGCTCTACCTGAAGAACTAGTTTTGATATTTTAATCGGCTTTGCGCTGAACCTAGATACGGACTTGTAGTCCAATCAGAATAGTCGAATTAGATACTCGGTCGACACCTGTGTCGACCGACCTGAATATGCCAAGGATTTTTGTGGATGAAACCCTGTAAACAACTGATTTTTGCTTTACTTACACTGGCGATGAGCCACGGCGCGATGGCCGAGAACGTGCCCCTGGATAGGGTGACGGTTCAGATCAACGAAGGCATAGTGCTGGAAAGCGAAATCGTCAACATGTTGAAGACAGTCAAAGCCAACGCAAAAGCCGCCGGCCAGTCATTACCTTCTGACAAGGCGCTACGCACTCAGGTGATCGAGCGTCTGATCGTGACCCGTCTGCAACTGCAGATGGCCGACCGCATAGGTCTGCACATCGGTGACCTGCAACTGGACCAGACAATCGAGAACATCGCCAAGGAGCAGAAGATGACTCCTGAGATGATGCGCGAAAAGGTCGAAGCCGAAGGCATGAGCTGGAGCCAATACCGCGAGCAGCTGCGCGAAGAGATCACCCTGGGCGAGATCCAGCGTATTCAGGTACAGCGTCGTATCCAGGTCTCTCCACAGGAGATCAACAGCCTGGTTAAGCTAATCGAAGAACAAGGGATGCAGCAGGTGGAGTACCAGATCGGTCATATCCTGATCGAGGTGCCAAACAGCCCCAACAGCGAACAACTTGAGGCCGCCAGCAGCCGTGCCAACGCCGTACTCAAGCGCCTACAAGACAATGCCGACTTCAAACAGACTGCCATCGCCTCTTCTTCTGGCCCTAAGGCGCTAGAAGGCGGTATCTGGGATTACATGAACGTCAATGAGATGCCAACCCTGTTCGCCGAGCTTTTAGTCGGTGCCAAGACGGGTGACATCATAGGCCCAGTGCGCAGCGGCGCCGGTTTCCACATCATCAAGGTGATGGATGCCCGCGGCCTGCAGACCAAAGAAATTGACGAAGTACGTTCACGTCATATACTGATCAAGCCGTCGCCAATCCTGTCGGAAGAGCGTGCCAAGGCGATGCTCGACAAGTTTGCGGCCCAGCTAAGAAGCGGCGAAGCCGACTTTGCCACCCTGGCCCGTCAATACAGCGAAGATCCAGGTTCGGCGGCCAAGGGCGGCGAACTGGGCTGGGCAGACCCTACCGTCTACGTACCTGCCTTCGCACAAACATTGGGCGCACTGAAGATCAACGAGATCAGTGAGCCATTCCGTTCTAGCCACGGCTGGCACATAGTGCAGCTGGAGGAGAGACGTAAGACGGATGCGACAGATAAATTTAACACTAATCGGGCGCACCAGCTCATCTTCCGCCGCAAGTTTAATGAAGAATTACAAAACTGGCTGGATGAAATGCGAGCAGAGGCTTACATTGAAGTATTCGATGCCGATTTCAATCGAGGTTAATCATATTGACGACTAAACGCATCGCCATCACACCGGGAGAACCTGCCGGTGTGGGCCCAGACTTAGTCATTCAACTTGCTCAGCGCGCTTGGCCCGCTGAGCTTGTTGTTTGTGCCGACCCCACTTTGCTGACCAGCCGCGCCAAGCAGATCGGCTTGCCGATCCAGCTGCGCCCCTTCCAGCCCAATCAGGCGCCTAAGCCGCAGGAAGCCGGTACCCTGACCATAGTGCCCTTCCCCCTGGTAAAAGAAGCAGTGTGCGGTAAGCTCGATGAACAGAACAGCAGCTATGTGATCGACACCCTGGCCTATGCCGGTGAGAAGAACATGAATGGCGAGTTCGACGCCGTGGTGACAGGCCCTGTCCACAAAGGGATCATCAACCAGGCGGGTATCCCCTTTAGCGGTCATACCGAGTTCTTTGCCCACCAGGCCAACTGTCAGGATGTGGTGATGCTGCTCGCAGCCCCGGGCCTGCAGGTGGCGCTGGTCACCACACATATTCCGCTGGCCTATGTGTCTAAGGCGATCACCCGTGACCGTCTGCATCAGATCATCAAGATCTTGCACAAGGATCTGGTGACCAAGTTTGCTCTGGATGATCCTAAGATCTATGTCTGTGGCCTCAACCCCCATGCGGGCGAAGATGGCCACCTGGGCCGCGAAGAGATCGATGTGATCATTCCCGCGCTCAACGAGCTGCGTGAGCAAAATATGAATATCGTCGGGCCACTGCCTGCCGATACCCTGTTCCAGCCAAAGTATCTGGAAGATGCCGACGTGATCCTCGCCATGTATCACGATCAGGGACTGCCGGTACTGAAATCCCAAGGCTTTGGCAGCTCGGTCAATATCACCCTAGGCCTGCCCTATATCCGCACCTCGGTCGACCATGGTACGGCACTGGAGCTGGCCGGCACAGGCAAAGCCGACATCGGCAGTTTTGTCTGCGCGCTAAACAAGGCTATCGAACTAGCCACCAAGAATGAGTCACTTAAAGAGTAGTAATGAGTAATAAAGTACATTTAGGCCACACGGCGAGAAAACGTTTCGGACAAAACTTTTTGACCGACAGCAATGTGATCAATCGTATCGTCGGCGCCATCTCGCCCGATAACGATCACGTGATGGTCGAAATTGGCCCAGGCCTGGCGGCGCTTACCGAGCCGGTAGCCGAAAGCATCGACAAACTGACCGTGGTCGAGCTGGATAAAGATCTGGTTGAGCGTCTGCAGACACATCCGTTTCTCAAGGACAAGCTGGAGATCCACCAGGGCGACGCGCTGAAATTCGACTTTATGCAGCTGGTCGAAGAAGGCAAGCAGATGAAGGTGTTTGGCAACCTGCCCTACAACATCTCTACGCCGCTGATGTTCCACCTGTTTGAGTTTGCCGAGCATATCGAGAATATGCACTTCATGCTGCAAAAAGAGGTGGTATTGAGGCTGTCTGCCGCCCCAGGCACCAAAGCCTATGGCCGTTTGACCGTGATGGCACAATATTTCTGTCAGGTGATGCCGGTACTCGAAGTGCCACCAGGCTGCTTCACGCCGCCGCCAAAGGTCGACTCTGCCGTGGTGAGACTCGTGCCCTACAAAGAGAAACCTTACCCCTGTAAAGATGTGGATCTGTTGAGGCACCTGTGTACTACGGCCTTTAACATGCGCCGTAAGACACTGCGTAACAACCTCAAGCAGTTGTTGAACGATGACGACTTCAGCGCGCTGGGCATAGATGCCAGCATGCGCCCTGAGCAGATCACAGTGCAGCAATATGTCGCCATGGCCAACCATCTGGTCGATAAACGCCAAGCCTAACCGTGACGGAGGCGCTGTGCGCCTCCCACCCGTTAACCTTTAGGGATCCGAATGAAACAACTCGAATCCTCAATCAGGATTGAGGTCAAAACCGACTATATCGAAGAGCAATCTTCGCCCGAAGAAGAGAGATACCTGTTCAGCTACACCATCACCATCATCAACTTAGGGGATGAAGCCGTCACCCTGAAGAGCCGCATGTGGTGCATCACAGACGCCAATGGCCATGAGAGTAAGGTCGAAGGCGCAGGTGTGGTTGGCGAGACCCCCACCATCAAGCCTAATACCGCCTACCAGTACACCAGTGGTACGGTATGCGAGACGCCCTTTGCCGTCATGCAGGGCTACTATGTGATGGTGACCGAAAAGGGTGAGACCTTCAAGGCCCCCATCGCCCCCTTCCGTCTAGCGGCCCCCGGCCTGCTGCATTAATTCGACACAGCGAGCCGAGAGCATCTATGGCAACATACTTCGTGGGCGATATTCAGGGCTGTTTCGATGAGCTCCAGGCCCTACTGGCCAAGGTGGACTTTAACTCTTCCAAAGATGAGCTCTGGGTGGTCGGCGACATGGTGGCCAGGGGCACCCAATCCCTGGAGACACTACGTTACCTCAAGGGGCTTGAGGGCTCGGTAAAACCTGTGCTGGGCAATCACGACCTGCACCTGATGGCGCTGCATGGCAAGGTGAAACGGGTCAACCCCAAGGATAACCTGGGCGCCCTGTTGGCGGCGCCGGATCTCAACCAGCTCATCGATTGGCTCAGGCTACAGCCACTGGCCCGAGAACATAAAACCCACTCTGTCTTGATGGCTCACGCCGGCATTCCGCCCCAGTGGGACGTTAAAACCGCCCTCAAGGAGTCGCGCAAGGTACAGGAGGCACTGGCAAGAGATGACTATATCGAGCGCCTCATCGCCAAGATGTACACCAACTCCGTCAGCGAATGGTCACCCGAGACCAAGGGACTCAAGCGCCTCGTCTATACCATCAACGCCCTCACCCGGATGCGCTTTCTCCACAGCGATGGTCGATTAAACTTCGATTGTAAGCTGCCGCCAGCGAAAGGCGAGAAGGAAGGCTTGATCCCTTGGTTTAAACAATCAGGCCGGGCCATGAAAGGCCATACTTTGGTCTTCGGCCATTGGGCGGCCCTGATGGGAGAGGTGAACCTGCCAGGATTGCAGGCACTGGATACCGGATGCTGCTGGGGACAATATTTAACCCTCTGGCATCTTGAATCGAATCAAAAAATTACCCAAAATAAGTTAAAAAAGAGTTAAACTAGCCCTTAGCTTGGCCGATAAAAAAATGAGCGGATATCACCGCCCTGCCCTGAGAATATGTTATGTAATTAGGGATATAACAACAAAAACCGGAGTGCCCTATGAAATTGAATGTCGCCACTCGAGTCATCGGTGGATTTAGTGTCGTCACCTTACTGCTTATCGTCTTAGGTGTGGCGTCCTTGGTCACCAACGACAACATCAAGAGCAGCACCCTCGTTTTGCAAGACCTGAGCCTTCCCGCCCTAAAGAGCAGCAATGGCCTGACACAGAATCTTGCACTGCAAGAAAAGCAGCTACTGGTGGCCTTCCATAGCAAGCAATCCAAAGAACTGCCTCAGGTTCGCAGCCAATTCACCAGCCTCAGCAAAGGCTTTATCACCGAACTGGATCAACTCAATCGTATCATTCAAGGCCACGAGGATAATCTTGGCGGCCAGATCAAGTCACTCAGGGCCAACTACCAGTCGTTCAACGACAACAGCCTCAAGATGATGCAGGCCAGAGAGCAGTCGCTGCAGACTCAGGAATCTTTGGTCGACAACCTGGAAAGTCTCGAAGGCGCCGCCGATGATACCGCATCACTACTACTGGACCTTATCGATCTGGAGACCAGTCAAGATCCCACAGAACGTGAAATAGCCGCCACCGCCAGCAACATAGACAACAGCTTCAGCAACCTGATCACCAGCAGCTATGACCTGGTCAATGCCAAGGAGAAATCCAAGTACGAGACCATACTCAAGGAGCTGGACTACATCATCAGCGAAGCCCAGAACAAGCTGGAGTATGTGAGCCGTCACTGGGAAGGCGTCATCGACCAAGAGATGTTAGACAACATCAACACGGAAGCGAGCAAGGTGTTCACCATGCTCAACGGCCCAGACTCGATTCTTAAACGCAAGGGTCAACAGCTGGATTTTAACCTGCAGGCCAGTCAACTGCTTAATACTGTCGAGTCCAATGCCACCGCCGTTAACCAGAGCATGGGCAGCCTGAACAAGGCAATCGAGTCCACCTCTCAGGCCGTTAGCGTCAAGGCGATCGACGAGATCGACAGCGCCAGCTATAAGACCCTGGCACTGGTCCTGATCGCCATCGTCGTGGCCGTGCTGGTGAGTATCGCGGTGATCCGCCCACTTAAGAACTCACTCGATAAGGTCAACAACGCCCTCAATATCCTGGCGTCGGGTAACCTGACCCATAAGCTGGACGATAGCGGTCATGACGAATTTGCCGAGCTGTCGCGCAACTGTAACAGGTTAGTCGACAGCTTGCGTACCCTTATCCAAGGCATACTGGACCGCTCTAACCAACTGGCTGCCGCCGCCGAAGAAACCTCGGCCATCACGGCGCAGACTACCGCAGGCATTCAGGAGCAGAAAAACCAGGTCGATCAGGTGGCAACCGCCACGACCCAGCTCAGTTCAAGCGCCATGCAGGTGAGCACCAGTGCCGATGAGGCCCTGAATCAGATCAGACAGGCCGATGAAGAGGCGCAGCATATGCGTGCCATCGCCGATGAGAATAAGCGCACCATTCTGGCGCTAGCGGACGAAGTCGCCAAGGCGAGTCAGGTGATCAACAAGGTTCACTCAGACAGCGCCTCCATCGGCTCGATTCTGGACGTTATCCGTGGCATCGCCGAGCAGACCAACCTGCTGGCGCTGAACGCCGCCATCGAAGCCGCCAGGGCCGGTGAACAGGGCCGAGGCTTTGCCGTAGTGGCCGACGAGGTTCGCAGCCTGGCATCTCGCACCCAAGACTCGACCCAAGAGATCCAGCAGATGATTCAGGTGCTGCAACAGGGCACCCAGGAAGCCGTTTCCGTGATGGAACTGGGCCGTCAGCAGGCCAACAGCTGCGTCGAGAAGACAGAGCAGGCCAACGTCGCCCTGGAGAGCATCAGCAATGCGGTACACTATGCCCATGACTCTGGTACTCATATTGCCAATGCGGCTCAGGAGCAGAATCTGGTGAGCCAGCAGGTATCTGAGAAGCTAGAGCATATCGCGGCGATCTCCGAAGAGACGGCCACAGGCGCCGATCAGACGGCACAATCTAGCCATCAGGTGGCCCAGCTTGCCGAAGAGCTCCAGGCCTCTGTGGGCGAGTTTAAGGTGTAAAAGCTAAAGACAAAGCTAAAGACAAAGCTAAAGACATAGTAACGCCTTTAAACAGATACAAAAAACCGGACTTAAGGTCCGGTTTTTTAATGCTTACTCGAAGCGTTTTGGCAGATTAGTTGCCGGCGAGGCGTTCCTTGATTGCCGCGGTAATAGGGCTACCGCCGTGGCCGTTACCCTCGGCCCATTCGACGACCGTCAGACCATCGGCTTCCTTGACGCTCAACTCTTCGGTGGAGAGACGCTTGCTCATGAACTCGCCCACGTCGTTGGCACCGCTAATCATGGCGAAACGCAACAGGCTGTTGCCATCACAGGTCACCCCTTCATACACGTTGCGTAGCTTAACGCGCGCTTCTTTCAATTTCTTACGTAAACGGTTTTTATCATCGGCCTGAACATAGTTACAGATATTGGCAACGAGTTGATCGTTGGCTTGAACTGGCGCTGGAACGGTATAAACAGAGGCTGCAATCACCACAGCTAACGTAGTCGGTAAAAAACGCATCGGGTACTCCTATAATATTTATTATTTTTTTCAGTAGGCTATCACTAAAGTGACGGCCTAAAGACAACTCGGGGCAACACCATAAGTTAACATTTTTTTGCCAAATTGATAAAGCGATATTCCAAACCTTTATCATTTATGTGAGATTCACTGTCGAGCAGCTGCCAACTGCCATCATCCCACTCCGGGAAATGGGTATCGCCCTCGACATCGAGATTGATCTCGGTCAGATACAGGCGATCCGCCTGAGGCAGTAGCTCTGCATAAAGCTGACCACCGCCTATTACCACCAACTCCTCACAGCCCTGCACCAATTCCTTGGCCTGTTCGAATGAGGTCACGCAGGTCACGCCCTCGATAACCAGATCTTCTTGTCGGCTCACCACCAGGTTGTGGCGTCCAGGCAAGGGTCTGCCGATGGATTCGAAGGTCTTACGGCCCATGACCACAGGCTTGCCTAGGGTCATCTGTTTAAAGTGGCGCAGGTCTTCTGGCAGGTGCCAGGGCATCTGATTATCTTTGCCGATAACCCGGTTATTTGCCATCGCGGCAATCATAGCTATTTTCATGGGCTCTCCAACGGTCTTGTGCCGTCTGTAGGGTTTAGAATTAGATCACTGGGCGGGTACGAAAATAGAGCAGACTGGGCATGGCGAGTCCGACAGATAACGCCCCTAAGATGAAGATGGTCTTCAAGCCATTGCTGATCACCTCGGCGGTCAGCTCTGGGCTCACCTCAGACTGGGCAGACAGCTGCACCAAGGCAATCACTGTATTGTAGGCATAGGTTCCCGGGATCATAGGGATGATCGCCGCCACGGCGTACATCAGCGGCGGTGCCAGATGTTTCTTGGCAAAGCCTATGGTTAACACCCCGACCAAGGCCGCCGCGGCGAAGGTACACCACTCAATCGGCATGCCGAAATGCAGCAGCAAGGTGCGCAGGCTGTGACCAAGGGCGCCAGCCAGGGCGCAGTATGGCAGGAAGCGTTTGGGCACATTGAACACCATGGCGAAACCCACCGCAGGAACAGCCGAGAAGGCCGCATCATTTAGCAGCTTGAGCAGCAGCTCCATCATAGGAAGAGTCCTCCCAGTTGCATGGCGATGGTGATCCCTATGACGGATGAGACGGTCAACAGGGTGGCGTGGCCCCAACGGGAGATCCCCACATTAAGGTGCCCCTTTACCATATCTGAGATGGCGTTGATCATGGGAAAACCCGGCACCAACATCAACACGCTGGCGGCCATCGGCAGCTTAGGGGTATCGGTCAGTTGCAGGTGATAGCCCATCTGCGCCACCAAGGTGGTAATAAAGGCGGTCACGGCAAAGTTCACCAACAGATTGAAATGATGCTTGGCGATGGCCAGACGCACCGACATGCCCACTGATGCGGCCAGTATGGTGATCAACACCGCCATGGTATCGCCACCAAACAGGTGGCAGAAACTGCCACAGGAGAGGCCGATCATGGGCACCAGATAGCGCCTAGGATAGCTCTTTGGCTGGATCCGCGAGACACGTTTGCGTACCTCGTTGAGGCCGTAGATCCCCTTCTCCGTCAACAGACAGATGCGCTGCAGCTCGCAGATGATGGTCATATTGATGCCATGCTCGCGAATGCGCCGGGTAGTGGTGATACAGCGACCATGCACCAGGCTGGTCAGTACCAGAGAGTTAGAGGAGATGGAGATCTCGACACTGGCGAGACCTAATGCCTGACCCAGGCGCTGGCTGATCTCTTCGACGAGGTCGGACTCAGCACCATAGGCCAGTAAGAGTTGAGCAACCCGGACAACCTGCCGGGTAATATCATTTTGAGTATCGGCGTACACAATTCTCTCAGAATGAAAGGGGTAACTTAATAAACTTACCTTTGATAGATGATTTCGACATCATAGTCATCATCATCGAAGTCGTCGTCGAAGTCATCATCATAGTCTTCGTTGACCACTTCCTGGGTCTTCTGATGATAGTTGTCCCACTTGAACTCGACCTCTGCATCGGGATCTTCCTCGACCTCTGGTGGCAGAGCATCGATAAAGTCCATCAGCTTGAGCGCCAGTTCCTGCGTGCCTTCGCGGTTGTAGGCCGAAATACAGTAGACATCACCCTGCCAATCCAGCTCTTTGACGATGCGATCGACGCGCTCTTGCAACTCCTCTTCGAGCAGCAAGTCAGTCTTGTTGAACACCAACCAACGTGGCTTGCTTGCCAGCAGCGGCGAGTGCTTCTCTAGCTCACCCACGATGGCCCGAGCGCTGTCGACGGGATCGCTGCCATCGATAGGCTCGATATCCAGGATATGCAGCAGCACACGGCAACGCTCGAGGTGCTTAAGGAAGCGAATACCCAGGCCTGCCCCTTCGGCGGCGCCTTCGATCAGACCGGGAATATCGGCGATCACAAAACTTTGGCCATGTCTTGGTGTCACAACCCCCAGGTTAGGCACCAGTGTGGTAAATGGATAATCGGCAACCTTCGGCTTGGCACGAGACACTGAGCGAATAAAGGTCGATTTACCGGCGTTAGGCATACCCAGCAGACCCACATCCGCCAACAGCATCAGCTCGAGTCTCAGGCTACGCACTTCACCTGGGGTGCCCAGGGTCTTCTGACGCGGCGCACGGTTGGTACTGCTCTTAAAGCGAGTGTTACCCAGGCCATGGAAGCCACCTTTAGCCACCAACAGCTTCTGACCATGAGTCTTGAGATCCCCAAGCGCTTCCTGGGTCTCTTCATCGACGGCGCGGGTCCCGACTGGCACCTTTAGAATGAGATCTTTACCGCCATGACCGGTACAGTCGCGTCCGCGACCATTCTCACCACGCTCGGCAAAATGGAAACGCTCGAAACGGTAATCGATCAGGGTGTTGAGGTTTTCATCGGCCTGCAGATAAACACTGCCGCCGTCACCACCGTCACCGCCATCTGGGCCGCCATCGGGCACATATTTTTCGCGTCGAAAACTAACGCAACCACTACCGCCATCACCAGCTTCGACTCTGATCACGGCTTCATCGACAAACTTCATACCAACTCCAGGCGCCAAACAATAGACCGATTATACTGCCTATCGAAACTTACCGCCAAAAAACAATGATGCAACTGCCCCAGCACAAAGCGGCGGAGACAATATTGGACTGGTGCTGGAGCGGTATACAGGCTCTTTCACCAGTAATGATTCTTCATAAACAATAAAGCCCCACCAGAGGCAGGGCTTTAGAAACTAGCTTGGGTAGCTAAGTATTAAGCTTCGATGCTAATGAACTTGCGGTTCTTAGGACCTTTAACTTCGAACTTAACTTTACCGTCAGTTAGTGCAAATAGAGTATGGTCACGACCGATACCTACGTTAACACCTGCGTGGAACTTAGTACCACGTTGACGAACGATGATGTTACCAGCTAGAACTGATTCACCACCGAAACGCTTAACACCAAGACGTTTGCTTTCTGAATCGCGGCCGTTACGAGTAGAACCGCCAGCTTTTTTATGTGCCATTAGTTAGACCCCTTATTAAGCGTTGATAGCTGTAATTTTAACTTCGGTGAACCACTGACGGTGGCCCATCTTCTTATCGTGGTGCTTACGACGACGGAACTTAACGATAGTTACCTTCTCGCCACGGCCATGGCTGATCACTTCAGCTACAACCTTACCACCTTCAACTAAAGGTGCACCAACGTGTACAGTTTCACCATCTGCAACCAAAAGAACTTGGTCGAATTCGATAGTTTCGCCTGTAGCAACTTCTAATTTTTCTAGACGTACAGTATGGCCTTCAGCAACACGGTGTTGCTTACCACCACTTTGAAAAACAGCGTACATAGCTATTTTACTCCGATATTTCTAGCACGCAGACCCTTTTTGTTTGGCTGGGTGCTATAAAAGCTTTAATGACAATGGTCGCGGAGTTTACGCTAAGTTCGCCTGGCTGACAAGTCCTAATTCACTTTGATCAAAAAAAGATCGGAATTACTCGCACAATACTCTTCTGCTACTGTCAGGCGAGGCATTTTTAGGTAGAATCTAATAATTATAACATTTTCGCCTTAATTTGGGCTGTCTGAATTACCTCGCAACCCTAAAAGTAGAGCCATTATATGGATTTGAATGCCATTCGTCAGCTGGCAGACGCTGATATGAAAGCCGTCGACCAACTTATCTATAAGCAGTTGGAATCGGATGTCGCCCTTATTAATCAACTCGGATTCTACATCATCAATGGCGGCGGCAAACGCATGCGTCCACTGCTCTCTATCTTGGCCGCCCGCGCCATCGCCTATGAAGGTGAAGCGCATCTTAAACTGGCGGCAATCGTTGAGTTTATCCATACCGCGTCTCTGCTACACGACGACGTGGTCGATGAGTCTATGCTTAGACGCGGCCGGGAAACCGCCAACGCCCTGTTCGGTAACAGCGCCAGCGTATTGGTAGGTGACTTCCTCTATACCCGCTCTTTCCAGATGATGACAGAGCTGAAGAGCATGGAGGTGCTTGAAGTACTCGCCGATGCCACCAACGTACTGGCAGAAGGCGAAGTATTGCAGCTAATGAACTGTAACGACCCAGACACCAGTGAAGAGAGCTACATGCGGGTGATCTACTGCAAAACGGCGAAACTATTTGAAGCCGCCACCCGTCTGGCAGGCGTGCTGGCCGATAGCAGCATAGAAGTGCAGACTGCACTGGCCGACTATGGCAAGTATCTGGGCACCGCCTTCCAACTCACCGACGACCTACTGGATTATACGGCCGATACCGAGGCCCTGGGTAAGAACATAGGCGACGACCTGGCCGAGGGTAAGCCTACCCTGCCGCTTATCTACGCCATCGCCAACGGCAACGAGCTGGAGCGTCAATTGATTCGCGATGCGATCGAGAAAGGCGACGGCACTGAGCATATCGATACCATATTAAATGCCCTTAAGCAGTGTGGCGCCCTGGACTACACAGAGAAACGCGCTCAGGAAGAAGCAGAGAAGGCGATACGCGCATTAGATCTGCTTCCCGATAGCGACTATAAGCAGGCCCTGATATCGCTGGCGAGAATCGCCGTGGCGCGCGATCACTAATTAGCAGACAATTAGTTCCTAATCAGTCTTTCGCCTCTCGATATCAAGGTAAAAGTTACCCATAAAAAAATGGAGCCAATTGGCTCCATTTTTTATTAAGGACTAACTAAAGGCTTAGCCTAGCCTTATTTTACGAAGTCGACACCAAGTGCGATATCGGCTTTAAGCGTATCTAGCATAGCATCACGTGCGTTGGCTTCGAACTCGCTAACCTCACCATAGGCAAGTACCTGCTCGATACCGTTCTTACCCAGTAGTACAGGTTGCGCGAAGAAGTCAGCATGCTCGCTGCCACCATCGACATAGGCACACTCAACAACGTTAGCTTCGCCCTGTAGGCCACGAACCAGTGACAGACCGAAACGACATGCCGCCTGACCCATAGACAGAGTCGCGCTACCGCCACCCGCCTTAGCTTCAACCACTTCGGTACCCGCGTTCTGGATACGAGTCGTCAGTGCAGCCACTTCTTCATCAGAGAAGCTTACGCCTTCGATTTGAGACAGTAGTGGCAGAATAGTCACGCCGCTGTGTCCACCGATTACATTCACTTTAACGTCGGCAACGTCCAGACCCTTCGCTTCGGCAACGAAAGTTTCAGAGCGGATCACGTCAAGGGTAGTCACACCGAACAGACGGTTCTTGTCGTATACACCGGCAGCCTTCAGTACTTCTGCAGCGATAGCGACAGTAGTGTTAACTGGGTTAGTGATAATACCGATCAGCGCCTTAGGGCAAGTTGCGGCACACTTCTCAACCAGGTTTCTCACGATACCCGCGTTGATGTTGAATAGATCTGAACGATCCATGCCTGGCTTACGTGCAACACCAGCAGAGATCAGTACCACGTCGGCACCTTCCAGCGCTGGCGTTGGATCTTCACCCGCAAAGCCCTTTACTTCTACAGCAGTCGGGATGTGGCTTAGGTCAACGGCAACACCAGGTGTGACTGGCGCGATATCATAAAGGGATAGTTTTGAACCGGCAGGCAGTTGAGTTTTGAGTAGTAGGGCAAGAGCCTGGCCAATACCACCGGCGGCACCAAGTACAGCAACTTTCATAGTTATCTCCGTTAATTCTTGGATATTATGTGATATAGATCTAGATTTACCGATGGCGCAACATTACTGGAATCACGGTAAAAATTCAATTATCCCTTAGTCGTGTGGCCAGATAATTTCAATTTCTCCCAGCCAACTGCCATTTACAGACCATTTAAGTTATACTGCCCGGCCTTGCCTGCGACCACTTACCGCTCCAACCACCCCGTAAACCTGAATTTTTATTCACACAATCCGAATAACGCTTGACTAATGGCGCAAAAATATTCAAAATAACCCAGTTTTTTGAATATAAGAATAATTCGATATGCAAGCCAATAAAAATCAAGACGAACTTGTAAAGACCTTTAAGGCTATCTTGAAAGAGGAGCGTTTTGGCTCCCAGAGCGAGATAGTCAACGCCCTGCAGTCCGAGGGCTTCAACAACATTAACCAATCCAAAGTCTCACGTATGCTGAGCAAGTTTGGCGCCGTGCGCACCCGCAACGCCAAGCAGGAGATGGTCTACTGCCTGCCCGCCGAGCTTGGGGTCCCGACGGCCGGCAGCCCACTGAAAAACTTAGTGCTGGATGTCGACCATAATCAATCTATGATAGTGGTCAGAACCAGCCCAGGTGCGGCCCAGCTGATCGCCAGACTGCTGGACTCTATAGGTAAGCCAGAGGGCATATTGGGCACCATCGCCGGTGACGATACCATCTTCATCTGCCCTTCCAACATTCAGGAAGTGGACAAGACGCTCGAGACGGTCAAGTCGCTGTTTAACTACGCCGATTAGTCCGCTTCGCAAGGATAGCCTAGGCCATCCCCCGAGAGACACCCTTTAGCCTGTTTGGGCAAAGGGTGTTTTTTTACCCACCTTTTACCTAGATTTTACTCACCCTCAAATTGAATACTATATATCTGATAGGATACACTGAGTCCAAACCATCCCCTCTGTCACCCGATGGTTAAGGACCCGAGATGAATAACAATAAGATAATCAATATCGACAACCTTTGCTGGGAATCTTGGCAACACTCAGATCGATACGCCAGTCATCAAAAACATATCGGCGATGCCGCCGGTTGTCAGCAGATCGGTGTCACCATGGAACGACTTGAACCCGGCAAACTCTCCTCCGTCGCCCACTATCACACCAAGGAAGAGGAACACCTCTACGCGCTGCAAGGCGAAGCCACCCTGTATATCGACGGTGAACCTCACCCCTTTAAGCAAGGCGACTATATCTGTTTTACTGCAAATTCAGGCATCTCCCATACCCTGAAAAACGAATCCGAAGCCGACTTCCTGTTTCTGGTGCTGGGCAATCGCGATCCCCATGATGTGGTGGTGTACCCGGAACACAATAAGGTGCAGGTGCGCTCCATCGACGAGATCTATGCCAAGCGCCCCACCAACTACTGGGATCCCGACCGTTAATTCAACGTTAAGCGGGCACAAAAAAACACACCTTAGGGTGTGTTTTTATTGGGTTAGCGTCTAGCTACTAGACGCTGGTCACTTTGAGGAATTCAGATTGAGAGACTCATATTAAGCGACTGTTCAAGAGAACCGCTATGCCTTAATCCTCGAACTCTAATCCTCGCACTCTGCCTCTCGCTCCATGAAATCAAGCGACGGGGCAAAAAATGCCGAGCCAGTCAGTGCCTGGGTAAAGTGCATCAGGTGATCGTGGTTCCCCTCGCCGTCGCCATGGACCATGCTGCTCAGCATCTTCTCGAAATGCACCGAGTTGCGACAGACTGAGATAAACATCAGCCCCTGCTCCCTCATCGACCCGTAAGGCATACTCTGACGCAGGATCTCCATCGACTTACCGTCGGCATCCTTCAGATTGACCCGCTTGATATGGCTGGTAAGTGGCTTGTCCTCAGACGCATACTCGATATTGTCTATCTTGGTGCGGCCTATGATATCTTCCTGCTTCTTCTGCGATAGGCGGTTCCACTTGCTGAGGTTATGGGCAAACTTCTGCACATGAATATAGCTGCCGCCACGGAAATATTCGTCTTCGTCGCCTACTAGGGCCACATCCTGACGGTGACGCCCTTTAGGGTTCTCAGTGCCGTCGACAAATCCGGTTAGATCCCTGGTATCCATAAATTGGAATCCGCGCTCCTCATCCACCAGCTCTACCAAATCTTCAAACATCTGACACACCTCGTTGGCCACCAGATGCAAGATATCGTAACGATCGCAGCGCAGATGCACGAAGAGATCATACTCATGGGCCGGTGCATCGCGATTGTCGGCATGCATGGCCGGGAAAGGCTTGAGCTGTGAAGGACGACGCCCTGGATACAGGCTATCCCAATAGTTGGCACCTATGGCCACGAAACCGTTGAAGGCGCTGTCGGCATACTGGTCGGCCAATTCATAGATATACTGAGCGACATTGGCGACGCAGGGACGCAGCTGAGACTCGACGCCGTCGTTGGCGTTGAACATCAGATACACGCTATGTAAATTTCCTTCGGCACACACACCCAGCTGTTCACGTGGCATAACCAGACTATCCATAAATAAACCTACCTTTCGTCAGTCTCAATTTCGGCGTTATTATCCGAAACTTTAGCGATAATTAGTATTACACAACCCACAAACCGTTAAAGCGAAACGTCATTTACCGGCTAGATTAACTTTTTTTTAAGTTGGCAACCATAGCCAGACGCAAATGCCCTTCACAAAAGTGTTACATAGGCTAGCTTAGAAGAGCACCGCCGGATGAGGCGTCACCGACAGGCCAACCTTCTGCCCAGGGCTAAAATGGTACAGGGGCGAGCGCACTGCCAACATCTCCTCGCCAATCAAGATGCTGTAGTGGCACAGATTACCGAGGAAGCGCCGCGCTATTATAGTGCCCTCACCTTGCTCATCTCCTGCCATCTGCAGCTGCTCCGGACGCAGCAGGAGCTCGCCGCGATATCCGGCCGCTTTGGGCAAATCACTGCTGCTTTGTACCTCACCCAGCAGGGTCTGTAACCGGGCCCTATCTTTCACCTCACAGCTAAGATAGTTCACCTGACCGAGGAATTCCGCCACATACTTATCCGCTGGCTCGGCGTAGAGGCTCTCAGCACTGCCATACTGAGCTATGGCGCCATCCTTGAAGAGCGCCAGCTTATCGGCGAACACGAAGGCCTCATCCTTGCTGTGGGTTACAAACACGGCGCTTACCCCGCGCTGCTTTAAGATCTCGCGAATCTCCACCATCATCTCTCCGCGCACCTTAGCGTCGATATTGGAAAAGGGCTCATCGAGCAGCAGAAGTTCTGGCTCATAAGCAAGCGCCCGGGCAATCGACACCCGCTGCTGCTGACCCCCCGAGAGTTCGTGAGGATAACGGCCCCCTAAGCCCTCTAGCTTCACCAGCGCCAGCATCTCACCCAGCCTCGCCTGTCTGGCGGCCTTATCCAAGCCTTTCACCCCGAACAAGATATTCTCGGCCACTGTCAGGTGAGGAAACAGGGCGTAGTCTTGGAAAATCATCCCGACCTCTCGCCGCTCGCTAGGCACAAACGTCTCGGGTCCAGAGAGCAGTCGGCCATTGATGCTGATACGCCCTTGGGAGATAGGCTGCAGCCCAGCAATCGCCTTGAGGAGCGTGGTCTTGCCACAGCCACTTGGGCCGAGCAGGGCGGCAATTTCTCCCTGATGCAGCACAAGATCTAAGCCGCGCAGAATCGTCTGCCCCTGATAATCGCTGTGAACCTGTTCTATGGTAAGTGTCGACATATTAGTTACCTTGCTCCAAGGAGCGATTGAGATAGATAAGCGGGACTAACCCCACCAAGACGATCACTATGGCCCCCAGGGCGCCCTGCTCGAGCTGTTCGTCTGAGACAAACTGGTAGACATAGGTGGCGAGATTCTCAAACCCCACGGGCCTGAGCAGCAAAGCTGCCGGCAGCTCCTTCATACACTCGATAAAGACCAGCAAGATGGCGGCGAAGATGCCGCTGCGCAGCAGTGGCAGATGGATCCGCGATAGAATGGCACTGGGCCTCATCCCCATGGTGACCGATGCCATATCCAGCGAGGGACTGATCTGATTATAGCTGTTTTCTATGCTGCCGATGGCGATGGCAGCAAAGCGGATCACAAAGGCAAAAATTAATACAAACAGGGTGCCACTGAAGATGAGTCCTGGCCCACTCTGGTCGAAATACGCATAGAGATCGTTGACCGCGAAATCAAGAAGGCTCAGAGGCACCAAGACGCCTATCGCCAGCACAGTACCCGGCAGGGCATAGCCCGTCGAGGCCAGACGTGACGGCAGGATATCGATTTTTCTTGGGCTGCAGCGCCGGACAAACATCAAGAGCAAGGCAAACACCACAGTGACTAGACTAACCACTAGGGCAATGATCAGGCTGTTGAGACTGTATTCCCAGAAGGCCTGATTCCAACTGACATCAAAATAATCCCAGGCATACCCCAGCAAGACCCATACCGGCAGGCCGAAGGCCAACAGCAGCAGCACAGCGCAATAGCCCGCGGCGAGCCAAGCCTTGAAACCCGATAGCGCATATCGTTCGTGGGAGGTTATCGGCGTCTGTTTCTGAAACAGCTGCTGTTTACGCCGGGCAAATCGCTCGGCACCGATCAGGCAGAAGACCACCAGCAGTATGATGGCTGAGAGTTTGGCTGCCGCCGCCAGACTGCCGTATCCCAGCCAGGTATCGTAGACAGCCGTCGTCAAGGTAGGCACGGCAAAGTAGCTGACGGTAGCGAAATCGGCGGCCGTCTCCATCGCCACCAGCGCCGCCCCCACCGCCAAGGCGGGCCGTGCCATAGGCAAATTCAGTCGCCAGAAACTGCGCCAGGGCCCTGCCCCCATCACTCTGGAGGCGTGCAGCAGGCTTGGCGACTGCTCCATGAAGGCGGTGCGCGCCAGCAGATAGATATAGGGAAACAGCACCAGTGCCAGCATCACAGACGCACCGCCCAGGGTGCGCACATCGGGAAAGTAATAATCCGTAGGCGACAGCCAGCCATTGACTTGCCGCAGCCAGGCCTGAACCGGCCCGGCATAATCCAGCAGGTCCGTATAGACATAGGCCACCACATAGGCCGGCATGGCTAGTGGTAGCAGCAACGCCCACTGAAACCAATTGCGTCCGGGAAAATCACAGCGGGCCACGCACCAAGCCGCAGGCACGGCGATCAGCAAGGCGCCCAGGCTGACAAACAACATTAAGGCCAAGGTGTTGAAAATATAGGTCGGCAGGACGGTTTGCATCAGGTGACCGAATACCGCCTCATCTGGCACCATTGCCTGTATGCAGATGGCTCCCAGCGGTAGGGCGAAACAGATGGCGGTCAGATAGCTTAGGGTCGACCAGGATTTGGGAAAGCCTAAAATCATAGAAAATCTCAATAAAGCGAGTCAGGCCATTATCTATGACCAACTTAAATCTAAGCTTAAACGCAAACGATTATTAATTGAATAGTGACCCATGCGGCATAAAAACGAGATAGCCTTCCCTAAGGAAGGCTATCTTTTAAGCAACGACCGCCTAGCACTAGAGATCGAACTTGACCTGATCGAGCAACTTCACCGCCGCGCCGTGATACTCGGCCAGCTTGTAAATGGGCAGCTCATCGGCCTTATAGTCACCCCAGGAGGCTACCAGTTTAGACGGCTTCACATCCACCTTGACTGGATATTCCATGTTAAGTTCGGCATAGGTCTGCTGCGCCTGTTGACCCGAGAGGTATTCCATCAACTTGATGGCGTTCTCACGCGCTGGGGCATACTTAGCCAGTGCCATGCCAGAGACATTGATGTGAGCACCGCGATTTTTCTGATTCGGGAAGTTAATGTTGACCGCCTCGGCCCAAGGCACCTGCTTAGGATCTTGTAACATCTTACCCAAGTAGTAGCTGTTACCTATGGCGATATCACACAGTCCCTCTTTAACCGCCTTCACCTGCGCCCTGTCGTTACCCTGTGGCTTGCGGGCGAGGTTTGCCTTAACGCCTTCCAGCCAGGTCTTGGTATCTGCCTCACCATGATGGGCGATCATCGACGCCACCAGAGAGATGTTGTAGGGGTGCTTACCGCTACGGGTACAGATCTTGCCCTTAAATTTAGGATCCGCCAGATCTTCATAATCGATCTCCAAAGGGCCGAGACGCTCCTTAGAAGAGTAGATATTTCTCACGCGTTTCGTCAGGGCAAACCAATCGCCATTGGGCGAGCGAAGATTCGCAGGAATGTTCTGCGCTAAGGTCTCGCTGTCGACCGAGGCCACCAGCCCTTTATCCGCCAACTCCATCAAACGGGAGAAATCTGAGGTGAGCACGAGATCCGCAGGTGACAGACGTCCCTCGCGGGCAATTCGCTCGGCAATGCCCTGTTTGGCAAAAACCAGATTGACCTTGATGCCAGTCTCTTTGGTAAAGTCGGCCAAAATGGGATCGATTAGGAAAGCCTGTCGGTAAGAATAAACAGTGACGCTGTCGGCCGCATTGGCCATTGAAGTGACACAAGCAAAACCCAGAACAGCCAAACGTTTCATGAATCTCATGCAATACTCCGCGATAAAGTTAATGATAATAATTATCAATTGCGACAAGAGTAATCAATCTGGCAGGAAACGGCAAGTGAGATCCATCAAAATTTACGAGACCGCTCATTTTGACCAAAAAAGCCTCGCTGACTAGACTCAAAGGACTCGGCCACAAAAAGGATCTCATATGTTTCTGGAAATTCTCGCGCTGATACTCGCCGTCATTCTTATTTTATTCCTGTTTAAACATAGATTTACTCGGGTACGAGTCAGGCGGGCCCGCAGGGCCGCCGGGCCGCAGGCCAACCTGAGTGCTAGGATGATCAGCGAAGAAGTTCCCCATGCGCCGACGCACAGCCTCAATACCAGCCATCCCTATCACTGTGTCGAGATCGTCAACGAAGAGGGCCTGTGTGGCAGCGCGAAGAAATTAAGAGGCAAACGATTCCTCTCCAAAGACGCACCAACACTACCACTTCCCGGCTGCAGCGAGGGTGAATGTAGCTGCCGATATCTGCATCATGAAGACAGGAGAGAACAAACTGACGATAGGCGGGTCGACTTCGGTGTGACCCGTGAACTCTATGGTGTGTTTGGCGAGCCCAACAGGCGCAGTCAACCGGCTAAGGGACGGCGCCATACTGATACTCGCCACTAACAGAAAAGCACCAACGGCTCCTCACTACACCCAAATCATTGAGCGCAAGCTCTTTAGTGATACAGCCAAGCCTAGGCGTGGGGGCGTGTGGTTAACATGGCCGCGCCCTTGGAGAAGGTCTGTAGCCATCTGGCCGTGGCCGGCGCGATCTTACGCCAATCCAGATCCGGATGACGAAAATCTACATACTCTAACAAACAGGCGAGACAGATCTGCTGTAAGGACACCTTGCTGTGGCCAGAAATGGCCATCAACTCTATCTGCGCCAAGCCCCTGAGTAAGGCCTGTTCAAACCGGGCCGTCCAAAATGGGCTACGCAAACCCTCATCGTCACGCATCTGCTCCTGCCTTAAGGCCACCGCGCTATCGAGCAAGCCCTTAATCAGGGAATACTGGGTCTCGCCGTACCAGGAATCACCGGGCTGTCCAAACAACTCGCCACCACAATACTCATGATCCAGGTAGCGCAGAATCACCTCGCTGTCATACAAGGTGCCACCATCGTTTAACAGCAGACAAGGGATCTTGGCCAGCGGATTGGCATCCAGCAATAGCTCGGTATTCTCAAGTGGATTGACGGCGACCGGCTCGATGCCCCTGATGGCAAACTGCGCGATAACGACCCGCACGGTTCTGGCGTAGGGTGACGCCGGCGAAAAGAGTAATTGCATCTCACTTCCTCTACCAATATTTCTCGACGGTGATCTGCCCTGGCGCCCGGCGAAGGTTCTTAGCCAGCCCGCGGGACAGCAACAGGGTATTGAGCTCCTTGATCATCTCTGGATGGCCACAGATCATCACCTGTGAATCTTGCGCGCTCAGCTTGAGGCCGACCTGCTGCTCGATCACACCGCACTCGATACCTTGGGTGATGCGGCAACTGAGCGCCCCTTCCACCAGCTCCCGAGTCACTGAGGTGACTAAGGTAAACTTTCCGGGGTATTTGGCCTCGAACGCCTTAAGCTCTTCATAATAGGCGAGATCCTCTTGATAGCGCACGCCGTAGACTAAGATCACCCGCTCAAAACGCTGCCATGGTTCGGTGGTTCTCATCATGGAGATAAAGGGGCCCACCGCGGTTCCCGTAGCAAAAAACCACATATGCTTGCCCTGGGCAGGGATCTCATCCAGCGTCATGAAGCCCGCCGCCTTAGTGGAGATATCGATGCTGTCTCCCGGGGCTAAGGCCTGCAACTTAGGCGATAGCAGACCATCGTCCACACTGACCGCCAGCACCTCCAGCAGCGGCGCATCGGGCGCATTGACCAGTGAATAGGCTCTGGCGACACGTTTATCGTCGATATGCAGCGACAACTTAATAAATTGTCCAGCAATGAATTCGCCAATATCTGCCGACAGCTTCAGGGTAAATAACTGATCGCTCCAGTCAATCCGCTCTACAACCTTTGCCTCTCCCCACATATCGCCACCTCTGCTGGCATCAATCGATACTGATACTCCCATGATTCATAGATTTTCTATCCGAGTCAAGATAACAAAAAACCCCTTATCTTAAGGGGTTTATCGAAATCAAATGGGAGTCAGAAGGCCTTATTCTTGCTCTGTCTCTTGATTGAAACTGTCTCTGAATGCCTGCAGCCCTTCCTGTACTAAGCCATAGGTCTTGTCGACCCCAGCCGCAATATCGCCTTCAAGCACCTTGAGTCCGGAGAGGATATCTTTGGCCTCATCGAAACCTTGGTCAATGGCACCACCGATTATGTCCATGAAGGAGCTGAGCTGCTCATCGAAGGACATGCTGCTGTTTTGCTCTTGATGTATGGCGAAGAATTGAGTCGCGAAGCTGACGATGCGCTCGGCCGTCGCCTCGGGAGAGGTATCCACCCCTTGAGCCGCCGCCGTCTCGATGGCGTGCTCACCCATGGTTGGTGCCAGCTCTTCATTAATCGCCTCAATCGCCGCCTTATACAACAGCTGCATGGGCTCATTGCCCGCGCTCAAGTTCACCTCTTGCTGCGCTTCCAGGATCGCCGTATTCATCAGCTGTTTACTGGCCGCCAAAGCCGTCTTGTTCTTGGCCACTTCGGAGACTTGTTGACCATGGTTAGTCGTCGAATCTGTCTTGTTGTGCGCCGCCGCAGATACGGCTCCGCCGTGATTTTGAATCTCCATAATCGCCTCGCTCACCAAATTAAATTAACCCTCAGCTATTATTATCGTCCATTTTGTAAGCAACTTTAGCGCAAATGCCCAATTAATCTGTCATCGGCAATTCACCCAAAGTGCGATATGCTAACCAATTCGTTAATTAAATAAGGGTTCCCATGTTACGACTCATCAGCTTTGGACTTCTCGCCCTGGTAGCTTACCTACCGATGGCGCAGGCCAATCCAGCGATCGCCAGCAAGACGGTAATTCTGGTGCGTCATGCCGAAAAAGCCGACCAGGGACGCGACCCTAGCTTGAATGACGCGGGCAAGTTGCGAGCACAGGCATTGGTTGAAAGCTTGGGCGATACCCCACTCAGCCTGGCCATATCCACACAATTCAAGCGCACGCAGGAAACCTTAACGCCGCTTATTACCGCCAGAGGAATTCCTTTAGTTGTCATCGACGCAGGCAAGGATTTGGACAAACATATTGCGACCATTGCCGACAAGGTGATGGCGCAGCAGGGCAATGTGATCATCGCCGGCCACTCCAATACTGTGCCACTGATCATCAAGGCACTTCGAGGACCCGAAATACCTCAATTGAGAGAGGATGAATATGACAATTTGTTTATCCTTTCCCTGCCCCAAAATGGCGCAAGTAGCCTGATAAAAACCCAATATGGTGCAACTTCAGGCAATACCCAATAAGGATTAGACATTAGTCTAGATAGCGCTAGCTTTATGATCTAAACTTGATTACATTAGCGATATATGGAATAGCAGCACGCGCTGACGTTAAGCGCAGCCACGGAGAATCACTGGTGAGTAATTCGTTTTTTGGAGCGGGAAATAAAAGTAAACCTTTGTCGGTTAGCTGTCAAAACTGCAACCGATTAACGGTTATCGAAGGCGAGACAATCTGCTTCAAGGGTGGAGAGATCATTAGACTGACCCCCTATGAGCCGCAAAATACCAAGCTCAGCCTCCTCTGTGACGGTTGGAAGCCGATCAACACCTCAAAAACAGCCTAGTCCTTCTGCCAGCCAGTCTGGCGGCAAACCCTACATCATCCCCGCATAGTCATTCGCGTAGTGCTTTACTTCACGCGTAAGCCCTTCGATTACGGTCGAGGGCGGGATCATGGCAAGGGTCAAGCCCCGTGTTGTGACCCTCAGGTAGGAGCTCAGCTGGGCATAGACGACCACCAACTCCTCCTGTCCCAATCCCCGCTCTCTTAAGGTCGCCATGATGGCAAGCCAATCGGTATCTACGATCCGCGCCTGGCCTTCGATACTTGCATGTATAGGGATGTTTTTCATGGGACCGCCTCCGTAGGTTTGTTATTAACAAATATTATGCAAATCAAACCTGAACGAATACTTAATCCCACACAATTAATGCTGATTTTGTACGGTCCATAATTTCTTATACAGGCCATCGGCCGCCAACAGGCTCTGATGATCGCCACGCTCAACTATCTTGCCCTGACTCAGCACCAAGATCTGGTCGGCATCCACGACCGTCGACAGCCTGTGGGCGATAACCAGACTCGTATGCCCCTTGGCCATCTCCTTGAGCGCATTGAGGATCGCCTGCTCCGAATGGCTATCCAGCGAAGAGGTCGCCTCATCGAACACCAACAGGGGCGAGCCCTTGAGGATCGCCCTGGCGATCGCCACCCTCTGTTTCTCGCCGCCGGAGAGTTTTAACCCGCGCTCACCCACCTTGGTGTGCCAGCCTTCACTGAGTTGTGAGACGAAGTTTGACAGATGCGCCAGCTCTATCGCCGCCTTCACCTGATCATCGCTCGCCCCCGGCAGACCATAACGAATATTCTCCAGCAGAGAGTCGTTAAACAACACGGTATCTTGGGGCACTATGGCGATGGCGCTACGCAGCGCGTGTTGAGTCAGCGCCTTGGTATCTTGGCCATCTATGGTGATAGTCCCCTGCTGCGTCTCATAGAAGCGAAACAACAGCTTCACTATGGTAGATTTCCCCGCGCCGCTATCCCCCACTATCGCCACCTTGTGACCGGCGGGGATCTCGAAACTCACATCGGACAAGATAGGCCTGTCACCGTAACGAAAACTCACCCCCTCAAATTTAAGGCTCCCTTGGGTGATATGGGGCGATGTCGCATCGGGGGCATCCTCAATCTTAGGCTGCCTGTCTAGCAGGCTAAACATGCGATCTATGTTGGCCAGGGCGCCGCGGATCTCGCGGTAGACGAAGCCTAAAAAATTCAGCGGCATAAACAGCTGCATCATGAAGGCGTTGATCAGCACAAAGTCACCTATGGTCATGGCCCCCTGGCTCACCTGAGTCGCCGCCAGCGCCAACATCAGGGTCATCGCCAGCGAGATGATCAGCGCCTGACCAGCATTGAGCGCAAACAATGAGAGTCGATTCTTACGTTTGGCCACTTCCCAGCGCTCGAGGGCATGATCATATTGCTCAGATTCATAGGCCTCGTTGTTAAAGTATTTCACCGTCTCATAGTTAAGCAGGCTATCTATGGCGCGGGTATTGGACTGAGAATCGGCCATCGCTGCCTCCCGCACGAAGCCGGTACGCCATTCGGTGGCGAAGATGGAGAAGAGAATATAGGCAACGACGGCGCTCAGGGTAATTAGCGCAAATGCCCAGCCATAGTTATACAGCAAGATACCCACCACCAGGGCTATCTCGAGCAGGGTCGGTACTATGTTGAATACCATGAAGCGCATCAAGAAGCTGACCCCGCTGGTACCGCGCTCGATATCCCGCGACAGTCCCCCGGTACGCCGCTCAAGATGAAACGCCAGATCCAGCCGATGCAGATGGTCAAACACAGACAAGCCAAGGCGCCTTATCGCCCGCTCGGTGACCCGGCCAAATAGTGTGTCTCTCACCTCTGAGATCACCGTATTGAGCAGGCGCAGGCTGCCGTATGCGAGCACCAGGGCGATGGGTACGGCGATCATCTGCTCGCTAGATGCCTCACTCAGGGTATCCACCAATTGCTTGAGCACGAATGGCAGGCCGACACTCGCCATTTTGGCCACCACCAGACAGGCCAGCGCCAGCACTACCCGTCCCTTAAACTCCAATAAATAGGGCCAAAGCAATTTCAGGACATGCCAGTTCAGTTTATCGATAGGACCATCAAAATAGAGCGTGGGACGCATGGCAACTCCAGCTAGCATCAAGATAAGGACGATGGCATTTAGGTGAGTTTAAGATAAAAGCCATAACATACACCATCTTACCTCAGTAGGCTCATCCGCCACTAGCTCAATTATCCGCCTTTGCCAAGGGGTTAGCATTTTGCCTTAGATAAGCAGGTCAATATCAGACTTTTGGTGCAGTCCATCGTACAAACAGGTACAACTTTTGACTGATTAAATGATGGCAAAACCAGAAAAAAGCATTATTCTTGAGAGAATAATTATCAGTTTAGTGTTTCAACGGGGTAATTATTGTTATCTCTTGCCGGAGATTTTGATAATCTCAAGATCAGCTTAAGGCAGTTCAAGCTGAGTAAAAAGCAGAGCGGGAATAACCCCAAATTTTTAAAGGAAGCCGATATGCCACAATCATCTGACGTGCAATACCCTCCATTGCCATTGGTACAAACTTGGGTATGGATGATGACAGAATCGAACAGCCCAGAAATCCAACAAAAGGGTCAAAACAATTTAATATCGTCTTTTGGCAGTCTTGCTAAAGCCAACGAATATCTGGTGAAACAACAAGCCAAATAAACAGGCCAGCAGAACGCAAAAAAGGAAGCCTATTGGCTTCCTTTTTCATTTCAGGTCGGCATAGCATCAAGCGACTGTCACTAACTCTGCAACTAACAAAACCTTGGGCAAAGCTGGCATAGCGTTAGCTGCGGCGCTCGAGCACACACTGATTCAAATTTGCCAGCAAGGTTTCGGTATCTTCCCAACCGATACAGGCATCTGTGATGCTCTGGCCGTAACACAACGGCTGCCCTTCGATATAGTCCTGACGTCCCTCAACCAAGTGACTCTCAACCATCACACCGAAAATCGCCCGCTCACCGGCGCTCACCTGGCTGGCCACATCTTCGCCCACCAACATCTGGCGCTTAAACTGTTTGCTGCTGTTAGCATGACTAAAATCCACCATGATATTTTGCGGCAGGTTAGCCTTAGCCAACTGCTCGCTGATCGCCTGCACGTGCTCGGCGCTATAGTTAGGCTCCTTGCCACCACGCAGAATGATGTGACAATCAGGATTGCCCTTGGTGGAGACGATCGCCGAATGGCCATACTTGGTCACCGACAGGAAATGGTGCGGCGCACTGGCGGCGCCGATAGCATCGATAGCCACCTTGATGGTGCCATCGGTACCATTCTTAAAACCGACAGGGCAAGAGAGGCCAGATGCCAGCTCTCTGTGTACCTGTGATTCAGTGGTGCGAGCACCGATAGCGCCCCAACACATGAGATCCGCCACATATTGAGGCGTGATCATATCTAAAAATTCACCCGCGGTCGGCACGCCTAACTCATTGAGATCTAAAAGCAGTTTTCGAGCTGTGCGCAGGCCATCGTTGAGCTTGAAGCTATTGTCCATGTAAGGGTCATTGATCAGGCCCTTCCAGCCCACAGTGGTGCGCGGTTTCTCGAAATAGACGCGCATCACGACCTCGAGTTGATCCTTATATTGCTCGCGCAATTTGGCGAGTCTCTCACCATATTCCAGCGCCGCCTTAGGGTCGTGGATAGAACAGGGTCCAATGATCACCAACAGACGATCATCTTCTTTTTTCAGGATATTGTGAATATTCTGCCGCGCGTTAAACACTGTTGCCGATGCATTTTCGCTTGCCGGAAATCGCTCGAGGATGGCGACAGGGGGTAACAACTCTTTAATTTTATTAATGCGAACGTCATCAGTTTGATAATACATGATATTTATTTTCCACTCCGGCTCTGGATTAAATAAGGGTCTCTCTATTGCACTACTGATTTCAATTTATCCAGTATCCACAGCTATTGCAACCAAACATTAATAAAATAAAGAAGATAAAAATAACCATCTGTTATATAAGATTAAATTATTATTTTTATTTAAAACTTCCTCAGCTAAGCGTGCTAGAAAAAACAGAATTAACAAAACAAAGTGTTAACATTTATCTGGAAATCGACCAAAAGGCTATCTATAGTAGATTATTAATGGTCATAAGAGAGTCACATTGAGGCTCTCGAAACAGCGCCGATGGCGCTACAGCCCCCTGTTGAGGTAACCATCCCCCCGATGAGAAGATTGCTGCTGGCATCTGGTTTTATGCTAGTTTCTAACCCACTCCTGGCACAAAATGCTAATACTGAGATCTCCTTTGCGGTCAGCAACACCATACCCCCTTACTTCTTTGCTAACGGTCAAAGCGGAATTCAATATGAGCGTCTCGCCTCCGCGTTAGCCAAGCAGTCCCTATCGATCGGCCATATCTATCTGTCACCCAATAAGCGAGCCTTTCGTCAGGTCGCCAGTGGCAATGTCGACTGCCTCATCAATGCGCCGGAAAACTTGGCGGGTCTCTACTACACCCGCAGCCTAATCAGCTACCAAAACAGCGTGTTTACCCTGACCAGCAATAAACTGGCCATCGACTCGGTTGCCGATCTGGCCGGGATCTCTGTCATGGGGTTTCAGAACGCGACCCAATACTTAGGTAGAGACTTCTATCAGATGGCGCTCAGTAACCCACAATATGGCGAATCCAATAGTCAGAAGAGTCAGGTGATGATGCTGTTTTCCGGGCGGGTCGATGCCATCATCCTAGAGGGGCGCATCTTCGACTACTACCGTGAGCAGCTGAAGTTTAGAGTCGACACACTGCAGCCAACCTCTCGCCACTCCCTATTTGCAGCGGCGCCGCGCAAGATAGCCTGCCACAGTCAGTCTATAGCACAAAAGATAGATCTGGGTATTGCGCAACTGGATAGAGAAGAAGCCGAGGAGGTGAGGAAAAGCATTCCCTCTGCGCCCGCCCCCAAACTCGAACTAGAGCCAGTGTCTAAGCCTGAGTCGGAACTTGAACCAGAAAAAATGCCTTTAGATCTCAAGTAACCCGCTAGCTATTCATGCGGCTAACGATTCATTGAGTGAACTAATTATACGGTCATTAAACCAAGGCATACGTGCCTGTTTGCCTTGGTTTATAGAAGACTTAATCTATGAATAAACTGGTCTCTGAATAACCTTTTCTCTGAATAACCTTTTCTCTGAATAAAAAGACTAATGAATCCCTTGATGGGACTGCATCGCCTGCAGCTTGGCCTGATAACGTCGCTGATTATATTCATCCACCGACAGCGAAAGTGCCTTTTGCATGTTCAGCTTAGCCCTGCGCTCATCGCCCGTGGCCCAATAGGCCCTGGAGAGTCCAAAGTAGAACTCATGGCGATAATCGGCCTTCTCTACCGCACGTTTATACCAGGTAAGCGCCGTCTGATATTCATGCTCCGAGTAGGCTTGCTGCGCCATGTCATAGTAGTAATAGGGATTGCGGATCCTAACCAGCTCAAGGGTCTTATGCACCTTGGCCCACTCCTCTAGCCTGTCTTGACTGGCGAGTAACACCCCATAGTTAAACAGGGCATTCATATCCTCACTGTCTCGGGAAAGCGCCAGCTTATAGAGACTTTCCGCCCTATCATCCAACCCCTTGTAGCGATAGAGGATCGCCAGGGTATTCAAGGCGGGAATAAAATCGGCCTTTAACATCAGGCTCTGCTTCAGATAGGCATAGGCCTGGTCGTAACGTCCCTCCACCAGAGACTCGGCCGCGACATTGTTATAGAACATCGCCATGACAGTGGTTCTGTCGATTCGCCTTTTGGCATAGCCACGCATGGTACGCTCGGGCAGAAAATCTATCTGCAACGCATTTTTGTCGGCAAGGAAGGTATCACTCGTCTCTCTTGGAATTAGGCGCAGATTGATGTGACCATTCACCAGATAGAAGTCACCGGCCTTGTCCCACACGGGCGGCACTTCGACCTCTTGAAACTCGACATCGACCCCCAAGGCATCGGCAAGCGAGGCACTGAGTAACACCAACGACAGACAGTTACCGGCGCGCGCATTAAAGGTATCCGCCGGGATCTTTGTTAGATTATCTTGGTATTTGAAACCGCCTTTATCGGCGTTGATGTAGTTGGCTAGCCACAAGTTAGCGGCAATATAGTCTCGCGCCATTCGGCTGCGCTTATAATCTTGCCGCAGATCGATCGTGACCTGAGTCGGCAGCGCAAATAGCTTATCCGGCGTAACCTGAACCGCAACCGCCGCGAATTCATCGTCGGCAAAGTACTGATCGATATTAGCGAGGGTTTCCTTACCCGGGCCGCTGGCACAACCGCTCACTATGAAGAATAACAACAAGATAGCGCGCTTATACTCAATTAGCCTTTTCATATTAAACCTACGCTGATGAGGGCACCGTAAGATCTATCATAAAGTAGGCTTTTTCATTTTGCCCCACGCAAAGCGTTACAAAATATTAACAATCACTGAGATACTGGCGGATCGACCTGAATATAGAGCTGCTGAGGGTCTAGGCCCTCGGTTTGATACAGATAGGGGCGATAAAAACTCGCGCCGCAACGATAGTAGGCATAGGGCGACTTAAACAGCACGCAGCCCAAGGGCAGACTCTGCAATATCTGGATCTGCTGCTGCAAACGCAGGGATTCCCGCCACTCAAAGTCCTGCTGCACCTTGTCGCGCACGGCGAAGGCGTCGAAGGGTTCGCTCGACTTACGCACCACCACCTGACCGGCCTGCAACTGAATTGAGACCAGTAACGACAACAACACCCAGAGAGACTGCTTCATGTTAGCGCTCCTTACACCGCATTTTTTGATAGCATAATACAAAAGACAGGGTCCGCACCATGAGGTACGGACCCTGTTAATTCTACTATCAGTTTTGGTAATCTGTTTTGACTAGCCGTTAACTGGCGCTCTTGAGTGAGACAAACTCTGGGTAGGCATCTATGCCACAATCCGATGCATCCATACCGTTGTACTCTTCCTCTTCCGAGACACGGATCCCCATGGTGATCTTGAGGATATACCAGGCCGCAAAGGAAACCCCGAATACCCAGGCGAAGATGACCGAGGCGCCGTAGAGCTGACCCAAGACTGTCGCATCGGCATTTGACAGCGGCACCAGCATCACACCGAACAGGCCGGCAACACCGTGCACCGAAATAGCACCGACAGGATCGTCAATCTTGACTCTGTCGAACATCACGATGGAGAAGACCACCAGACCGCCGGCAACCATGCCGATAACTCCGGCCAGAGGCAGTGATGGCGACAAAGGATCTGCGGTGATCGCCACCAGGCCCGCCAAGGCACCGTTTAAGATCATGGTCAAGTCCGCCTTACCCCATACCATCTTACAGACCACCAGGGCAGAGACGGCGCCAAAGGCGGCTGCAGAGTTAGTGTTAACGAAGATTTTCGCCACCGCCGACGCGTTCTCGGCGTCAGACACCAGCAGCTGAGAGCCACCGTTAAAGCCGAACCACCCCATCCACAAGATGAACATACCTAAGGTTGCCATCGGCAGGTTAGAACCTGGGATAGGATTCACCTGACCGTTAGGGCCATACTTGCCCTTACGAGCGCCGAGTAACAAGACACCCGAGATAGCCGCCGCCGCGCCCGCCATGTGTACTATGCCACTACCGGCGAAGTCGACAAACCCAGCCTCGGAGAGGAAACCGCCGCCCCAGGTCCAGTAACCTTCGACAGGATAGATAACCCCAGTCATTACCACAGAGAAGATCAGGAAGGCCCACAGCTTCATACGCTCGGCAACGGCGCCCGAGACGATAGACATAGCGGTCGCCACAAACACCACCTGGAAGAAGAAATCCGATTCCAGCGCGTGGTCGGCATCGCTTGCCTGAGCACCAATGAGGCTGGCGAACGATGGTAACCAGCCACCCTCGGCGTTATCCACGTACATGATGTTGTAACCCACCACCAGATACATGATACAGGCGATAGAATAGAGACAGACGTTCTTGGTTAAGATCTCTGTGGTGTTCTTAGAGCGCACCAGACCCGCTTCCAACATGGCAAACCCGGCCGCCATCCACATCACCAGCGCGCCAGAGATCAAGAAATAAAAGGTGTCGAGAGCAAACTTTAACTCAGATACTGTCGCACCTAGTGTTACTAACTCTTCCATTGGAATTCCCCCTTAAAGTGCTTCGTTATCGAGTTCGCCGGTACGGATACGGATCACCTGATCGAGATCCGTCACGAAAATCTTGCCGTCGCCTATCTTGCCCGTATGCGCCGCCGCGACGATGGACTCGATAAGGTGATCGACGTTTTCAGCCTTAGTGGCGATATCCAGTTTGACCTTAGGCAGAAAATCCACCTGGTATTCGGCGCCACGATAGAGCTCTGTATGGCCTTTCTGACGTCCGAACCCCTTCACCTCGGTCACCGTCATCCCCTCAATCCCCAACCCTGCAATGGCTTCTCGCACATCATCGAGTTTGAATGGCTTGATTATTGCGCTGATTAATTTCATTACCGCCTCCGACTCATCTTAGTATTCTTGCTGATGCCAAAGGCAATTCAATCATCAGGCCAATATTACAAAACCTTAACATTCATAAGCTTAGCAATAGCGACGTCCTTCATGCTGCATATAAATGCACCAATTAGGTGCGACTATGCACAGAGCGCACAAAAATAGCGCAGTCGCCTATTCGACTTATGACGGATTGGGTGGCGAAATTATCCGGGTATGATGGAGTCATCACCCATAGAGGAGCGCCCTATGTTGCAACCACAGGAATGTGTACTCATCATCGTCGATGTTCAGGGAAAGCTGGCCACCCTGATGCACCAGGCTGAGGAACTTGAAACCCGGCTCACCACACTGATAAAGGCGGCCGAGCTGTTTGATATCCCTGTCGTCTGGCTGGAGCAGCTGCCCGATAAGCTGGGGGCCACTAGTCCGGCATTGGCCGAGCTGCTTACGCCTCATTATCAGCCTATCCCTAAGGCTCATTTTAGCGGCTGGCACGCCGAGTCCTTCAGGCAGGCACTGCAGCAGTATGGCAGGCCCAAGGTGTTGCTCGCAGGCATAGAGACCCACATCTGCGTCTACCAGACCTGCCGGGATCTGCTGGACAACGAATATGAGGTGCACTTGGTGACCGACGCCGTCTCCTCGCGAACCGAGGCCAATAAGCAGTTAGGCTGTGAGATGATGACCCAGCACGGCGCCTTACTGACCAATAGCGAGTCTTTGTTGTTCGAGCTGCAGGCTGAGGCCAGTGGCGACAGATTCAGGGCCCTGCTGAAGATGATAAAGTAGTGACCAAATAAAGTAGTGAAGATATAAAAAAGCCCCGGATAACCGGGGCTTTTACTATGCAGGGGGGGGGGAATTAGTAAGTTGCTTCGCGCTTCTTAGCTTCGGCATCCCACTTAGGCAATACAGTCTTCTTGAACTCTGCCTTGTCGGCATTCAACTTGTTCATGTCCATACCCAGCGCAGCTTGCGCCTTAGCCTTGGTAGAAACATCTGGGAAGGCGATAGGTTGCTTAACACCTTTGGTTGCTAGCAGTTGAGCTAGTTTGATGCGTGCATCTCCAGCCTTATCTACCGCAGTACCTAGGATGCGTAGCGCTTCGTCAGCTGCGTGAGCCGCAACACCATGAGAGGCGGTTGCATAATCCCAGCGCCATTGTGCGTGACGGATATCCATTAAGATTGGCTTCATTTCAGCTTCAGTTGCACCCGCATCCCAAGCCGCTTTAGCTTCGAAGTGCGCCTTAACTAGCTGAGACTCGGCACGTGCCTTAAGGTCAGCAACCTTAACTTTGCGCTCTTTAGTCAGGTTAACCATGAACTCTTTGCTTTGAGTATGACAAGTCGCACAAGTCTCTTCGAAGCGATCGAATGGGTTACCTACCTTGTGGTCGGTAAACTTACGGCCTTCAGCATTCTTCACCTTAGGCATATGACAGTCAGTACAGGTCACATTGTTCTTACCGTGTACGCCTAGCTGCCAAGTTTCATAGCCTGGGTGCTGTGCTTTCAGCATAGGCGTCTTAGATACGGCGTGAGTCCAGTCTTTGAACTCCATGTTGTCGTAGTAGACTTCCATCTGCTCAACAGTTGTGCCCATATCCCAAGGGAACTTAACAAAACCTTTGCGATCTTTGGTCTTCTCGAAGTAGTACTCTACGTGACACTGACCACACACCATAGACTGCTTGTCTTTCTTAGAAGCCTTGTCAAATGGAGTGCCTAGTGTTGCCATGGCGCGCTCGGCGAATGGACGAGACATACGCAGTTTAGAAGAGCCTTTCTCGTGACAGTCAGAACAACCGATAGTGTTCACGATTTCTGCGCCGCCTTTGTACCACTTACCAGTGAAGTAGCCATCTTCGCCCTGCTCTTCGATCACGCGAGGCACGTCTGGGCTCTTACATGACCAACATGCCATTGGCATTGGGCCATCTTCGGCAGACTTAGGCGCACCGGTACGCAGAGTGTTACGTACGTCGGTTACTGCATACATATGACCACGAGGGGCATTGTAATCTTTGGCGAAGCCGTAACCCGCCCACAACACAACCAGGCTAGGCACTTCTTCAAGCATATCGACAACTTCTTTGCTTTCGGCTGTGTCATGCCAGCTGTTGTACTGCTTAGAAAACTTGTCTTTGTAGACTTCGTTACGTGGCTCAGTCTTGTCACTTGCCATCACGCCGGTAGCCATCAGGCCAGCGGCGACCAAAGCACTCAGTGCAAAGGTTTTTGTAGTTAATGTTCTCACCATCTCATCTCCGTGTTACTTTTTATAGTAGTCTTAAAAACCACAACATCTCCAAGGCCAAAGTTAGTCCCTTAACCCCGTTAAAAATATACCCCTTATGGGGTATCCGGGTTAAAACTTGAGGCAGATCATAATGTGAATGTGTTGTTGGTCACATTTTTATCACCTTGTTAATTTTATCAGCAATTGCTAAACAAGTATCATAGTCCAAATTTCCGATTTTTCCCTATAATTTAATGAGTTCTAATACATGAAGAAAGGCAGCCTCACCTCCACCATATTAAGGTTAATGCTGGCCTTAATTTTACTTTCCAGTGGACTCGCCACCTTCGCCATAGCTAATTTGGCTTATAGCCTGGGAGACGCCAGAGCAATCAACGCCTCCGGCTCTCTGCGTATGCAGAGTTACCGTCTGATGTTTTACGCCAACTCCGGCAGCGAGGGAGCCGACGACAAAATTAGAGAGTTTGAGGCCACCCTCCACTCGGATGCACTGAAACGCTCACTCGACTGGATGACGCCGGACGATCTCGCCTCCCAGTACCTGTTGGTTATCCAGAAGTGGCAGGTGATGAAGCAATATATCGAAGAGGAGAACTCACGCCTCTATGTCTCCGCCCTCAAAGATTTCGTCGACACCATAGATCTCTTCGTGCTGGAAACCGAGGAATTCGCCGCCTTTAAGCTCAAGCTGCTGGCCGCCAGCCAGATCACCGGCCTGGGCCTCATGTTACTGATCGCTTTCTTTGCCGTACGCTTTACCAAGCGTAAGGTGGTCACTCCCCTCAATCAGTTGATGGAGTCGGCCAACACCATCTCTAAGGGAGAGTTCGATGTCACCATGCCAGATAGCGAATATATCGAGCTCAGCTCGCTAAGCAACGCGCTGGCCACCAGTGCCAGAGAGCTGTCGACCCTCTATAACAACCTGGAAAATCAGGTCAAAGAGAAAACCTTCGCCCTCACCCGCGCCAACAACGAGCTCAAACTGCTCTACGACAACTTGGTGATGCTGCACTCGGGCAAGCTGGAGATCAGTACCCTGAAACAAGCGCTAAATCAGCTCAGGGCCCACGAACCCAACAGCTTCCTGCGCCTGGTGATCGCCCAGGATGACAAGGAGAAGCTCTACATAGATGCCGACGGCGGCTGGCCCATCGCCTCGCGTAGCCAGACCCGTTTCCCGCTAAAATTTGCCGACAACGAACTGGGCTATCTTGAGGTCACTGCCCTGGGCGAGATCAATCATCCCCTGTTCGAGAACTTCGCCATCATGCTGGCCCGCTCTATTGTCATCTATAACGCCGGCGAGCAGCGCCAGCAGCTGGCACTGATGGAGGAGCGCGGCGTGATCGCCCGCGAGCTGCACGACTCTCTGGGTCAGCTACTCTCATTTCTCAAGATCCAGGTCAACCTGCTCTCCAAGGGGCTGGACAGCCAGTGCCGCAGCCCCCAGGTAGAGGAGCAGCTCAAGGAGATCAACGAAGGGGTCAACACCGCCTATGTGCAGCTACGTGAGCTGCTATCTACCTTCCGTCTGACCATTAAAGATCCCAACCTCAATCATGCGATCGAGATGATGCTCGACCAGCTCAGGGGACAAACTACCGCCAAGATCACCCTGGAAGACAAGCTGCCTATTCAACTGCTTGGTGCTCATCAACACATTCATGTGTTGCAGCTCACCCGTGAGGCGACCCTCAACGCCATCAAGCATGCCCAGGCGGATCATATTCATATCTGTTGCACCCGCAGCGGCAATAACGTCAAGATCAGCATCAGCGACGACGGCGTCGGCCTGGAGAAGCTCAAGGAGAGGGATCAACATTTTGGCATAGGAATCATGCATGAACGCGCAAGTCGCCTCTCGGGTGTGGTAGACTTCAGCAGCAATGAACAGGGCGGAACCACGGTCACCTTGCTTTTCCCGCCCGAACAAGAGCCGCGCCAGTAGGGATGCTGGTGATATAAGATACTAATTTTTAAATAAAACAGACCTCAGTGGAGGCAATAAAATGGGCAAACCATATTCAGTTTTGGTTGTAGACGATCATCCCCTGCTACGTCGCGGGATCTGTCAACTTATCACCTCTGACTCAGACTTCACCCTATTTGGTGAAGCAGGCAGCGGCCTAGATGCCCTGTCGGCAATTGCCGAAAACGAACCGGACATCGTGCTACTGGACCTCAACATGAAGGGAATGACAGGGCTAGATACCCTCAATGCCTTGCGTCAGGAAGGGGTCACCAGCCGCATCGTGATCCTCACGGTATCCGATGCCAAGCAGGACGTTATCCGCCTGGTCAGGGCTGGCGCCGACGGTTACCTGCTCAAAGACACAGAGCCGGATCTGCTGCTGGAGAAGCTGAAGAATGCCATGCAGGGTCACAGAGTGATCTCTGAGTCGGTGGAAGACTTCATCTATGAGCTGAAAGATGGCGCCGACGAGCAGGCCTGGATAGACAACCTGACCCCGAGAGAGCTACAGATCCTCGAGCAACTGGCCGAAGGTAAGAGCAACCGGGTGATCTCAGAGCAGCTGCATATCAGCGAAGGAACGGTCAAGGTGCACGTGAAGAACCTGCTGCGCAAGGCCAACGCCAAGTCACGCACCGAGATGGCGGTACGCTACCTAAACCAATGAGCCTAGGTGCTACGCCGGCCAAAACAGCTAACACGTAAAAAGGCAGCCTGAGCTGCCTTTTTCTTTGTAAAACTTTCTGTACTTCCCAGAATACCCTTTCCCTGTCTATCGACTCTCTTCGATGAAGGCCTGCCAACTCTTGAGCGCCGCCTCAAAATCCTCCAGGCCACAGAAGGCCTCGGACTCACCGTCATACAGGGACATGGACTCATCCAGTTGGGTGTCGTCATCCATCTCCAGGGCGTTGGCAAATACTCTGGCCTGCTCTTCATCCAGCTCGAGGGAGATCCCCTGGCCGACAAAACGTTGCTCTGTCAGCCTACCCTGCTGCAGCGCCGCTATGGTCGACGCGATCTGCGCTATGAGGGCCTTGTCTTCGCCCAGCTCATCGACAAACCAAAGCCCCATAATCTCATGATCCATGGTGAACTGTGCCACCAGGGTGCCGGTCAATGTGTTGCGACGAAATTCATATTCCATAAGCTGTCTTCCCCAAGGTTACCTTGCAAATTCTAACCTAAGGCCGAGACAATGCCAGAGTTATCCGATTCCCTCTGGACTAAGCGGCGAAAATTCCCCCTCGCTGTTCACACATGCGGTTCTCACAGTCTTTTCTTTCGGCCACAAAAAAGGGCGCCTAAGCGCCCCTTTTAAGCCTTTAGTCATTAGGCTTACTTAGCCGCTGCGGCTTCTTCTGCTGCTGGCGCAGCTTTCTCGATAGAAAGCAGCTCAACTTCGAAGATCAGCGTAGAGTTAGCTGGGATGCTACCTGTGTCGCGGCTACCATAGGCCAGCTCGGCTGGGATCACGAAACGGTACTTAGAACCCACAGACATCAGCTGAACACCCTCGGTCCAACCTGGGATAACACGGTTTAGCGGGAACTTAGCGCTTTGACCACGGGCGATAGAGCTATCGAACTCGGTGCCGTCGATCAGTGTGCCCACATAGTGCACTTCAACCGTATCTTCTGCAGCCGGCTTATCACCAGTACCTTCGGTGATCACTTCATACTGCAGACCAGATTCTGTCGTCACAACGCCTTCTTTCGCCTTGTTGGCTTCTAGGAAAGCTGCGCTCTCTGCCTGGGCTTTCTCGGCCAATGCAGTCGCTTGCGCCTGACGCTTCTCGTTTAACTGCTCGTCAAGGCCTTGCAGTACTGTCTGCATCTCTTCTTCAGTCAGCTTAAGCTCATCGTTCAGACCATTGCTAAAGCCTTGAATGATCAGGCTACGATCCACTGGTAGACCTAGCTCTTCCTGCTCTTTGATATGACCAGACATATATTTACCGATAGACGCACCTACGCTATAGGCTTGCTTCTGCGCTTGGGTCTCAAGTTTAACTTCTGCCGGTTTTGTTACTTTTTGTTCTTGGTTACAAGCAGTTAGACCAACCACCGCCAACGCGACCAGTGACATTTTATAAATGGACTTCATTAAAGCTTCCTCAGCATTTTCTTGTGGTTACAATAACCTTACTCTTCTAAGACGAACCACTTTATACTAGTTAATTAACATATACCAATTACATTGATTAAGTTTCATCAATGTCGCCTGGCGACATTGCGCCAGGCGAAAACCTTTGAGCTAGAGACAACGCAACCAGGAACAAGTTCATGAGCAGAACCAGATTGCTACATTTTTGTACACTGATTGCTTGTACGCTCCTGCTGAGCGCTTGCCAGCCTAAACCCGAGGTGAGCAGCCTGGTCGCCGAACCCAGCTATGACGCCAGCCTCTCCCCCCAGGCCCGATATCTGTTGGTCAGCACCACCAGCAACAACCTACAGCTCTGGGACCTCACAAAAAAAACGCTTAAATATCAGTGGCTCCACGGCAAAGCGGGCGGCACAGCCATAGCCACAGCGCTGTCGGACAACCTGAAATATGCCGCCTCCCTCAGCCGCGACTCTGTTGCCCTGTGGAACATGGACGACGGCCAGCCCTTGGGATGGTGGTCCCTGCCCGCCAACGGTCAGTGTCTGGCGCTGGCCGATAACGGTACCCTGCTCATCGGCCTCACCGACGGCAGCGTCATGTCCCTCAATCACCAGACAGATACCTTAATCAAGTTCCTCGGCCACAGCGAAAAGGTCAACAGCGTGGCCTTGTCCGCCGACGGCCGCTGGGCGCTGTCCGGCGGCAACGACAATAAAGTCTTCCTCTGGCAGGCCAACACGGGCCAGCCTTTGCACCAGTGGCAACTCCCCAGCCGGGTACTAGAGGTGAGCCTGAGTCAGGACGCCAGCCTGGCGTTTGCCGCCGACAGCACCAACAAGGCCGACATCTGGCAGACCCAGACAGGTAAACCTGTGTCGTCGCTTAAAATAAAACGCCGCACAATGAACTTTTCCACCGCACGCTTTACCAAAGATAATCAGACACTGCTAACGGGCACTCCCGCCAGAGAAGTGAGCGTTTGGCGGGTCGCCGATGGAAAAATGCGCGCCAACTGGCAAGTTACCCGCACCGAGCGTGCCCAAATCAAGGGCGCCGTTGTATACTCTGTGGCTGAAACCATTAATGGGCAGATCATCAGCTTTAGCAGCAATGGCTTGCTGGAGACCTGGCCCAAGCCCGATTGATAGAGGATTGAAATTGGTGCAACTAGAACAACGAATCGAAGATCTTGAGATGAAACTGGCGTTTCAGGATGACACCATAGAGTCACTGAACCAGCAGGTGATCAGGCTCAATGACCTACTGGCAGACCAACAGGAGAAGTTACGCCTGCTCACCAGCAAGCTCTCCCAGGTCGAACCCAGCAACATCGCCAGTCAGGCAGAAGAGACGCCACCTCCTCACTATTAAATCGATGCCGCGCTGGGCGCGGAGCCATTTAACGGAACTTGCTTTACAAAGGATCTGACCCGCTATGCCACACCAAAGCAGCCCCCACAACCGAGTCTCAAGGCGATACCGCGCGGCTTTTGCCGGCGCGCTCTTGTCGCTCACCCTATCGGGCTGCGCCTTTAACAGCGTGTTTATCAGCTACCCCTCTCAGCTGGCACCTGTGAAGGCCGATCTCGGCAGGCAAGGTGATATCGCCCTCTATCGACAGTTCGACGATGCCATCACGGGACAAGATGGGCTGCTGTACGCCCAGGAAGCGGGGCGTATCGCCCAGATCACCGGCAACTTCGAGGCCAGCAAAGCCTATTACCAGCAGGCGGTCGATGCCTACCGGAAGTTTGATGAGCAGGCGGTGATCAGCGCATCCGACCTCGGCGCCACCGCCAGCAGCCTGTTTATCAACGACAATGTTATCCCCTATCGCGGCCCAGGTTATGAGCGCGTCATGCTGCACCAATATCAGGCCTTAAACTATCTCTTTAGCCGAGACAGTCAGGGGGCACTGGTGGAGGTCAGGCGCAGCAACGAGCTACAACAGAGCGAGCAGGCCAGATACCAGAAATCCCAGGCCTCGGTACAGGCGATGGCCAACGGCACCATAGACGCCGAGGTCAATCGACTCGGGCAGGCGGCAGGCACCACCACAAGCTCCTTCCTCAACGCCTATAGTTACTACACCACAGGCCTGCTGCATGAGCTGCTGGGGGAAGAGAACGACGCCTTCATCGATTATCGCAAGGCGGCGCAGATAACCCCTGACAACCCCTATCTGCAACAAGATCTGGTGCGTCTGGCCAAGAAACTGGCCATGCCACAGTATGAAGAGTTTAAGCGTCGTTGGGGCGACGCCAAGCTGGCAAAGGCGGGACAGGGCCAGGTGGTGGTCCTGCTCGAGCGGGGATTTGTCCCCGAGAAGCAAAGCTTTACCGTGCCATTTCGTATCCATGGCAACTGGCAAACCGCTTCCCTGGCCACCTATGCCCCGGGCAGGGTAAGCGTGCCTCAAGGCGAGATCGTCGGCCTGGGCACTGTGCTGCAAACGGCACCACTCGCCAATATCGACGCCCTGGCGATCACCGCACTCAAGGAGGAGCTCCCCAGCGCCCTGTTTCGTCAGGCCGCGAGGATCTACGCCAAGGCAGAGATGGCCCGCAGCGTGCGCAGCGAATCGAAGCGGCGCAATGATGAGTTCGATGCCGGCGCCATCGCCATGCAGATCTTTAACGTGGTCACAGAGCAGGCTGACAGGCGTAGCTGGTTGACCCTGCCCAAGCAGGCGCAGTTAGGACGGCGTTATCTGGATGCGGGCCAGTATCAAATCCGCCTGGGACAGTCCCAGACGCAAGCGATTGACGTACAAAGCGATAAAACCACATTAATTTGGATAATTGAGACTGGTAATTTCACCCGTTTTTATTCAATAATCATCTAATCAAGACTAAGGAATCGGTATTTTTATGAAAAAATTCAACCTCATTTTTATCATCGCCGTGGCGATTGGCCTGGCGGGCTGTCAATCTAAGGTGCAGTACGGTGATGCAACTGAAGTCGAAACCGTGAATGAAAACTTCGGTTCTACGGATCTTCAGGCGATCACCGCCAAGATGGTCGACAGCATGCTGAGCTTCCCGCCAGTGGTCGCCATGACAGCCAAAGATCGTCCCGTGATCTTCGTCGACAAGATCAAGAACAAGACCTCAGAGCATATCGACACCGAATCGGTTACCGACTCTATCAGCAACAAGCTGCTGCGCTCGGGTAAGTTCCGCTTCATCGACATGACTAAGGTCGACACGGTACGCAAGCAACTGGATTATCAAAACAATGCCGGTATGGTCGACCCTTCGACCGCCATCAACTTCGGCCGTCAGATCGGTGCCCAATATATGCTGTACGGCAACCTGTCGAGCATAGTTAAGCAAGATGGCAGCACCAAGGATGTCTACTACAAGATGACCATGCGCCTGATGGATCTGGAAACCGGCCTGATCGAATGGTCAGACGAGAAAGAGATCCGCAAGACCAAGTCGAAGTCTTTCCTCGGCATGTAAGCCAGCAGCTCCTTTAAAAAACCAGCCCAGCGCTGGTTTTTTTATCTCTTGTCATCGGTGAGCAATCGCCTAAAGCAAGTGAAGGTAACAGAAATTTTGTCGATAAATTCTACTGTCGAGTGACAGAGTCGGGTAGAATGTGGCGGCCTTTGGCACTCATTCGTGATGCGGCTATTTACCCGCCCCTTGACTGCCAGCCAAACCGACAAGCCCTCGAGCATATAGAATAAGAAGGACCCATTTTGAGACTGTTTTCCCTGTGCGCTAGCCTCCTACTCTGCCTCCTCATCGGCGCATGTCAAAGCACCTCCCCCGGCAGCCAACAGCGGAGCGAAAAGTCCCTCGGCATCAGCGCCAGTGTCGCCAAGCAGCGCGCCAGCAGAGTCAGTCAGGTCAGCTACCAGCTGCACCTCGACCTTACCCAGGCGAGACGCTTCAAGGGCGAGGCGCAGATCCAGTTTCAGTTAGCCGACACCCAGCAGGCCTTAAGCCTAGATCTGGAGCAGGCGCTCATCAGTCAACTTGTCATCAACGGCCAAAAACTTTACCCCAACTATGATGGCCACACTCTGGTGATCCCGGCCAGCCTGTTACAGGGCGGCGCCAACCTGATAAAGGTGGACTTTAGCAGTCCCTACAGCCATGAAGACCAAGGGCTTATCGAGTTTATCGACCCCAAGGATGGTCTGCGCTATCTCTACAGCCATTTCCTGCCCTCCAGCGCCCAGACCCTGGCGCCGCAGTTTGATCAGCCAGATCTCAGGGCCAGCTATCGGCTGAGCGTGTTGGCGCCCAGCGACTGGAAGGTGGCCAGCGCGCCCAAGGTGATGAGCCGTCAGCCAATAAGCCAAAGCAGTCTTTGGCAGTTTATGCAGAGCGAGCCGGTCAGCCCCCATAACTTCTCCCTGCTCGCGGGGCCTTATCACACCTGGCAGAGTGAGGCCGAAGGCATAGCACTGCAGCTGTTCGCCCGTCAGTCCCAGGCAGAGTCAATCGATGCCGAGACCTGGCTGTCACAGACCCAGCAGGCCCTTAACTATTATCAGCAGCGCCTGGGAAGCAAGTACCCCTTCGGTCACTACACCCAGGCAATCGTGCCTCACTTGCCGAGTGAGTTTCGCGCCAGTCAGGCACAGACCAGCTTCGATGAGCGAAGCCTGCCCCAGGGCACGCCTCGCCGTGAGATCCTGCGGGCATTGGCCGAGCAGTGGCTGGGCAATCTGGTCACTCTCAAGTGGTGGGATCAGCTCTGGCTCAATCAGAGCCTGGCCTATCTGGTTGCCGACGACGGCGAGGCCCAGCTATTTGGCCAGACTCAGGCCGATGAGCAACAGAGTTTTATCCGCAGCCCCGAACAGGTAGAGCAGCAGATAGCCAACAGCCTGGAGCTGTTTTCGCAAGATCCCCTACCGAGTCAAAACAAGGCGATCGCCCAACTTAATCAGCTGAAATTTATGCTGGGCGATACCAGCTTCTATCAGGGCATAGGCAATTATCTCGAACATTTCGCCCTACAAAATGCCGACCTGAATGACTTTATTTCGAGCCTAGAGCAGGTTGCCAAACAGCCCCTGAGCCAGTGGAGCCAGGCGGCATTTAAGCGCGCCGGCGTCACCCGCCTGGAGGCGGCGTTCAGCTGCGCAGGCGATCGCATATCGCGCTTTGACCTCAAACAGCATAATGGCGATCTGGCTAGCACACAGAGGATCAAGCTAGGTCTGTTTACCCTGGGGCGTCATGGCCTGCACAAGAATCTGGTGAGCGAGGTCGATTACCAGGGCGCGAGTACCGAGGTCAAGCGCCTCAAGGGAGTGCGCTGTCCCGACTTGGTGTTTAGCAACTATCAGAACAAGGCCTACGTCAGGGTCAAGTTGGACAAGGCCTCCCTAGAGACGGCCCTTTTGCACCTTGGCAGCCTGGAAGAAGCCGATCTCAGGCGCATGCTGTGGCAATCCCTGTGGGAGTCTGTGCTGGCCGGCGAACTTCCCCTGCCCAGCTTTATCGGCAGTACCCTGGTGAACCTGCCAGCTGAAACCGATCCCCAGGTGCTGATCAGTGCTCAAGACCAGCTTAAACAGGCCAAGGCCCTGCTGGAGCAGATGAGTCCCAATCAGCAGCACTATAGCCGTCAGGCCCTCAACGCCATCGCCCAGATGAGCCTGCGCCTGACCATCAGCAACAAGGCTGATCCCGCGCTGCAATCTCTGTGGTTCGACAACTACCTGCACTTTGCCGTCAGTCATCAGGCCAAGAGTCACCTTGCTGCGCTGCTCGATGAGAGAGAGTCACTGCCCGGCATCACGCTCACACCAGAGCGCCGCTGGCAGATAATCACCCACCTTAATCGCTATGACTATCCAGGCAGTGAACGCCTGCTGCTCAAGGAGAAACAGAAGGATAATTCGCCCGAGGGGCAAGCGGCGGCACTCGGCGCCCTGGTGGCCCGTCCCAGCGCCAAGGAGAAACGCCAGTGGTTCGAGCGCATTCAGGCCCACAGCAAGGAGAGCGATCCTCAGCTGCTGGCAAAATTAACTCAGGTGATGCGCCACCTCTACCCCAGCGAGCAGAAGGCCCTGAGTCAGGCCAGCGCCGAGCAGCGTCTGGCAGAACTTGCCGAGGTGGACAAACGCAACAGCCAGGCATTCATGCAGAGCTATACGGCTAACCTGCTGCCCAGGAGCTGCAGTTACGCCAGCCTACTCAGGCTGCAGGCACTACTCGATAAACCAGAGGGCTATAGCCCAACGACCCTGAGAGGCATCAATCGGACCATAGCCGCCGAGCAAGAATGTATCCGGGTGCAAGAGGCAATGCAGCCAAATCTCTAATATTGGTAGATCTAGTCAGCCCCTCGTAAGCAGAATAGATAAAACAGGATAAGGGCCTGGTAGCGAAACATTTTTGGGTTATAGTGAGATAACAGACATTGGGACGTCTAGGTCTACAGGCCCTAGCATAAACAGGAGCAAGCCCATGGGCATTTTTCAACTCGCCGCCATCGCCATCATAGGCGCCTTCGCCTTCGCCGCCTTTAAGGAGCACAACCGGCGACAGGCCAGTGTAGACAACAGTGAAATTGATGCACTTAAGGCCGAGATAGATAAACTCAAATCCCGCATCGCCACCCTAGAGAAGATAGTCACGGACAAGGCCTATCAGCTGGGTGACGAGATAGACAAGCTATAAACAGGTTATGGCAAGAATTAGCACCAATAAAAATGCCACCCTAGGGTGGCATTTTTTATGCTAATCATGGCTCAACGCGTTATACGAAAAGCTCTTTGATGTTCTTCAGATCGCCCTTACCGTTGGCAATCTCCTCTGGCGACAGGCCAGAAACTTCGTGTGGGAACACCAACCAGTCTTCAGACTCGTGGATGAAGTAATCAGGCTTCAAAGATACCGCGGTATTCTTCGGCTTGTAATAAGGGCAGGCAATACGCACGTCGGTTGGCATGTTGAGGCGCATCAGCTCCGCCAGCTTCTCTTTCAAGGCGTGGATGCTGCGGCCAGAGTCGAACACATCGTCGACAATCAGCAGGCCGTCATCGGCGTTAGCGTTCTCGACGATATAGTGCAGGCCATGCACCTTGATCTGCTTGCTCTGCTTATCAGTGCCAATGCCATAGTAAGAGGAGGTACGTACGGCGATATGGTCCGTCTCGACCTTCTTGAAATCGAAATATTCCTGGACCGCGATCCCTATCGGGGCACCGCCACGCCATATGCCGACAATAAACTGTGGTCTAAAACCGCTCTCATAAACTTGTGCCGCGAGGCGAAAAGAATCTTCCAGCAATTCCTGTGCGGTAATAAAGTGTTTCTCAGACATCAGGCCGTCCCCATCTTTTTCTATTTGGTCTTTGAGAGGGAGGAAGGTAATCCATCGATTAGGCTTCACCCCAAATCCAGCGTAGCACAAGGGGCGCGTATTGAACTTCAACACGACGACAATCGACGCTGCGGGATTTGGAGCTGAATTTTATACTAAAAATTTCCCCCATGCAGAACTAAATAACGAAACTTGGACGAGGGATGCATTTTTAAAGGTAAAAAAGCCGCCTCTAGGGCGGCTTTATCGGCAGAAAACAGGCTTATGCCGCGGTGATCTTGGGCTCACCCGCCATGGTCATCGCCGCGTAGTGTTTGTCAGTCGCCTCGCTGAACTCGCTGTCGAGAATGGTATCGACAAAGTGCCAGTCGCTGCGCACCGCCTCTGAGGTGAAGGTCAGCACCATGAAGCCGCGATCCCTCAAGTTGGTGTACTTGAGGCCATCGACCAGGTCGACGACGCCGGCCTCGGTCACACTCTGCTGGTCAGCTGGAATGCCAAGGTAATACTCGAGTCCAGGAGAAGATACCGAGCTGGTCGCATACTCTACGCCCACCAGGTCCCCATGGCTGTCCTTAAGCTCGTTGGCCCAGGCGTTATGGGTATCACCGGCGATCACCACTAGGTTAGCGCCCTTCTGCTTGGCCGTTGCCAGGATCACCTCCCGCTCATAGGCGTAGCCATCCCAGGCATCCAGGTTGTAGGGGATAGAAGGCAGTTGCAGCAGCGCCATCACCTCAGGGGTCAGCTTGTACTGATTACCTATGAGGAAGCTGTACTCCTGTGGCGTCAGTGTCGGATCATTGGCCGCTGCACGGGCCGCCAGCTGTGCCAAGGCGCCTAGCTCGGCATATTCATAGACGGAGAGCTTCTGCATGGCGATCGCCGCCGGCAGCATCATGGTACCCATCAATATCTGTTGTCCCAGCACCTGCCACTTACCCGTGGCGCTCAGCAGGCTGGCCTGCAACCACTGCAGCTGATCGGCACCCAGCAGAGTACGATCTGTGCTGGTGACATCCGCCATGAAGCGGGCACTGTCCATGGCACCTGTAGCTGCATCGACATAGTCGGCGTAGTCCAGCTGCTTGTCACGAGCCAGTACTCGGGTGTCTAACATATGCAGGTCGACCAGATCGCCGAAACTGAATGAGCGATAGATCTCCTCGTGGTTACCCTCGCGCCATGGACGGATAGGCAGCCATTCGAAATAGGCTTGCAGGGCGCCCATCTTACGGGCCTCGAAGTCACCCTCACCCTCGTTGTGGTTTTCGGCGCCGCCGGACCAGGTGTCGTTCGCCACCTCATGGTCATCCCATACGGTAATGAAAGGCACCTTGGCATGCAGTGTCTGTAAAGACACGTCGCTGCGGTATTGACCGTAACGGGTGCGATAGTCTGACAGGGTAAAGAGTTCACCGGCAGGCAATACCTCACGGCCAAGCTCGGCAGCATGCTCGCTGGCATAACCGCCGCGGCCATACTCATAGATGTAGTCACCCAGGTGCACCACGGCGTCCAGCCCTTCCTGCTGACCCGCCAGCTCATAGACGTTGAAGAAACCGGCAGGGAAGTTGGCACAAGACATCACCGCGAGCTTGACCTGCTCGACCGCGCCTTCAGGCAGCGTCTTGGTCATACCGACACTTGAGACCTGCTCACCCGACATGAAGCGATAATAGTAGGCAGTACCCGAATCCAGGCCGATGGCATCGACCTTCACTGTGTAATCGCGATCGGCGTTAGTGGTGGTCTCGCCGTTTGAGATCATCTGGGTAAAATTGGCGTCGGAAGCGATCTCCCAGCCGACCTTGACGTCACCGTCTGTGTCGGGGGTTACTCGGGTCCAGAGGATCACTGCGCTGTGGGTAGGGTCACCACTGGCGATACCGTGTAGAAATTGAACCTTAGGGGCGGTTTCTTGCTTATCGTCATCACTGCTTGAACAGCCCATCAGGCCATAGGAGACAACGGCGGCACCCACACCCTTGGCCGACATGGCCAGAAAATCCCTGCGAGAATAATTGGTTTTCATTGTTATTCCTTTATTTGAGCCGGTTATCCCTTGTGCCCTCGGTTCACACCATGTGAAGCTGAAAACGCGTACTGCGAAAGATAACTGACCTTGTTATTGTTATTCCTGGTAAGAGGTCTAATGACTCTAATTATCAATTAACAATATTGCAAAATTATTATGATCACGGCAACCGCTAGTTTCGACTAAGGGCCACAGCCGCGGCAGCAGAACATCTCGGCAGAGGCTTGCTTATCGCCATGTCACAGCATTTTTCGCCAAGCAAAGGTCGCGACCACCGCTTGCCTGTGTGCATTTTTCAACCACGGCGTAAATAGCTGTTATGATGAAGGCATCCCCATAGTTGAAGGAGTCGACCATGAGAGTCAGCGATATCATGACCACAGACACTGTGTGCATCAGCGATCAGGCCACCACCAAGGATGCCCACCTCTTGATGAGTAGCCGCGGCGTGCGCCATCTGCCCGTCATCAGCGAAGTCGACGGCACCCTAGTAGGCATACTGACCCACAAGAAGATGATCAGCACCGTCATGGGCATGTTGACCCATTACGGCAACGAAGGGCTAGATCGTCAGGAGCGGCGCACCTCGGTGGCCGAGATCATGGATAGGGAATTTCAGAGGGTCACGCTGGACGAGCCACTTGCGGTCGTGGTGGATTACTTCATCGACAACAAGCTGGGCTGCCTGCCTGTGGTCGACGACAATCACAAAGTGATCGGCATTTTGACCTCGTCGGACTTCGTTAAGCTGTGCGCCTCACTGCTAAAACAATGAGGCATCAGAATAGATAGCCGCTCTAGCCGATACAGCCAGGCTAGACCAGCAGATAGGCGAACAGCGGCGCACCGACCACCATGGCGATACCGGTAAAGATCATGGTGAGGCTGGCTACCACGCCCTCCTCCCGGCCATATTCGGCGGCCTTGGCCGCCCCTACCCCATGGGCACTGGCGCCCAAGGCGGCGCCCTTAGCCAAAGGGCTAGAGATCTTCGCCAGCCTGAACACAGGACCACACAGCAACATGCCCAGCACACCCGTCATCAACACCAGCACGGCGGTGAGATCCGGCACGCCGCCAAACTCGCGGGTCGCCTCCAGGGCAAAGGGGGTCGAGACCGAACGCACCAGCAAACTGTGAGACAGCTCGGGCGGCAGATAGATCACCCGGGTCAGCAGCCAGGAGGAGACCAAACCCGCCAACAGGCCGGTGAGCACGCCCAGACTCAGGGTCAGCGGATAGCGGCGGATAAGATGGCGCTCGCGGTAGATAGGCAGGGCGAAGGCAATGGTCGCCGGTGCCAGCAATAAACTGAGGTAGTGGTTGTACTCGAAGTAGGTGGGCAGCGGAATGGCAAACCCCACCACCAAGGCCAGCAAGAAGCCCGGCGTCAACACCATGGGCGATAGCCACCAGTGACCGTAGCGGCGATAGAGACGCTTACTCAGGCCATAGCTGACCAGGGTCGCCAGCAAACAGGCAAGGCCAAGCAGCGACAGGTGCATGGAAGCCAACATATCAGACGCCCACCGCTTTGGCCGCGCCGGCCTGTCTGAGGCGGCGCTCATACTTGAACACCCTGTCTATCACGAAGCCGGTGATCAGCAAGACACTGACACTCCCCAGCACTAAGGTGCAGAGCAGGCTGACGCCATACTGCTCCAGCAGCGGCGCATAATGCATCGAGGCCACCACGGGCGGAATGAAGAAGAGCAGCAGCTCGCCGAGCAGCCAGGCGGCGCCGCGAGCCACGAAACGCTCCGGCAACCAGTTTAGCGCCAGCAGGGCCAGCAGCGCCGCCAAGCCAATCACACCGCTGGGTAGCGGCAATGCCAGGCGAGTCACCAACCATTGGGCGGCCAGGGCCAGTAGAGACAATAACCCCACCTGCAACAACAACTGCAGCAAGTTTCTAAGTGGGGGAAGGTAAGTTGCCATGAAAAACTCTGTCTAACGAGATGATATGGCGATCTTACGCTTGCCATTTAAATAAAAAAAATGAATATTATTTATAAAATAAATCACCAAAAGCTATTTAATGGATCTTAAGGCACTACACTACTTCGTCGAGATCGTCGCCTCGGGAGGCTTTAACCGCGCCGCCGAGCGGATCCATATCAGCCAGCCCGCCCTGTCCAAGTCTATCGCCCAGCTGGAGAGCGAGCTGGCATTGCCCCTGCTCACCCGGGGAAAACGCGGCACCAAGGTGCAGCTCACCCCCCATGGCGAGGTGGTCTACCGCCACGCCCTCAGGCTTTTGGAAGATAAGCAGGCGATGATGGAGGAGCTGGCACAGCTGAAGGGCCTCAATCGCGGCGTACTTAAACTGGGGCTGGCGCCGCTGGGCAGCGCCGAGCTGTTTGCCCCCATCATAGCCAAATATCGCCAGGCCTACCCTGAGATAGAGACCCAGCTGCTGGTTCGCGGCGGCGTCGAGCAGACCCAGGCACTGCAACAGGGTGAAATTGAACTCGCCACCGGCATTATCGATCTCAAGGACCGCTATGAGGGGATAGCCATCCATACCGAGCCCATGGTGGTGGTACTTCCCCGCGAGCATCCGCTAGCCAGGCGCTCGGAGATCCCCCTTGGCGAGCTCGATGGCCAGGCGCAGATCCTGTTTGAGTCTGAGTTTTCCCTGCATGAGATGGTGATTAATGCGTGCCAGCAGGCCGGTGTGAGCATCAAGAACCCCACCCAGGTGAACCAACCGGAATTTGGCGTCGCCCTGGTGGCCGCCGGGATCGGCCTGATGCTGCTGCCTAAATTTATTGCCGAGCGCTACCGCCCTGACGCCGTTATCACCCGCCCCCTGACCCAGACGGATCTCAGCTGGCAGATGAGCCTGTTTTGGCGTAAAGATCTCAGCCTCTCCTTCGCTGCCCAGGCGATGATAGAGCTGGTCAAACATCATCAGGCAAGCGGCGAATAGCGTATCATTCTTCCAGCACAGGGCACTCGCTGGGGGTGATACGTTCGATCACTATCTCCTCCAGCGGCACATCGGCGTACTCCCCCACCCGGTTGGTGGCGACTATGCCAATCTGATCCACCACCTCCATGCCAGACAGCACCCTGCCAAACACGGCGTAGCCTTCGCTGCTGGCGCTATAATCCAGCTGCGGATTGTCTAAGGTGTTGATGAAAAACTGCGAGGTGGCCGAATCGCTCTGACGGGCGCGCGCCATGGCCAGGGTGCCCCTGAGGTTGCTAAAGCCCACGCTAGCCTCGTTTTTAATGGGCGCCTTGCCGGGCTTAGGCACCATACCAGAGGTAAATCCGCCCCCCTGGATGATGAAGTTGTGGATCACCCTGTGGATCAGGGTGCCGTCGTAAAAGCCATCGTTGACATAGCCGATGAAGTTGGCGGCTGATTGCGGCGTATGGCGGCTATCTATACCTAGCCCAACCTCCCCCAGACTCGTGGTCATGACGAAGCAGGCATCTATGCTCATCTCGGGCACTGGGCCGGTCACCGGCGGATTGACTATCACCCCATTGCTGCCCTCTTCACCGCCGCAGGCGGTTAAGCCCAAAAGCAGCAATATTCCCAGCACCAACTTGCCTCTTATTTGCTTTTTCATCACAGTCCCCAACACGTGTCACCTTAGGTGATGTTACGAGGCACTAAATTAGAAAACAATATAAGATACAAGTTGTTACCGATACATTATGCTACATCTGACCTTCAAATATCAGTTGCGTAGCCGCCCAATCAGCGACATCACAACAAGGGCCACCGCGCCCACCAGGACACCAAACAGGGCGTTGAGCAGACTCGGGGTCATCCAGGCTAAGACAGGCCCGACTATAGTAAGCCCAGCCACCCAATGGGCTGCCTGCTCAAACACCTCGGCAATCTGATGTATCCCATGGGTGAGGATACCGCCGCCCACCATAAACATGGCGATGGTGCCCACCACGGTAAGGCCACGCATCAGGTAAGGCGCCGCATTTACCAGGCCACTACCTAACTTACGCCCCAGACGGCGCAGCAGGCCATCCCCCTGACGCTGACTCAGATAGAGCCCGGCATCATCCAGCTTGACGATGCCCGCCACCAGACCATAGACACCGACTGTCATCAGCACGGCGATGATCGCCAGGGTCACCACCTGGGTCATGAAACTGCTCTCGGCCACGACCCCAAGGGTGATGGCAATGATCTCCGCCGAGAGCACGAAGTCGGTACGGATCGCGCCGGCCACCTTCTGCTTCTCGAAGGCCTTGAGATCCTCCGCCGCCTTGGCCATCTCGCTCTGGATCATGGCAGGCTCATGCTTGTGGGTCAGGGAGTGATATACCTTCTCGAAACCCTCATAGCAGAGAAACAGGCCACCGAACATCAACAGCGGCGTCACCGCCCAGGGGATAAAGGCACTGATCAGCAGCGCCGCCGGAACCAAGATACACTTGTTGCGCAGCGATCCCTTAGCCACCGCCCACACCACGGGCAGCTCACGGTCCGCATTCACCCCAGACACCTGCTGGGCGTTTAACGCTAGATCGTCCCCCAACACACCGGCCGTCTTGCGCGCCGCCACCTTACTCATCAGGGCGACATCATCCAATATTGCCGCGATATCATCCAACAGGGTCAACAGACTCGCGCCCGCCATGCTCTCTCCTTACTCTCTTCTATATCCTTTACCCACCGCCTTGGGCGTGAGGGCGCTCTCGCGAATTAAGCGCTAATCTTTAACGCTAACTGCAAGCTAAAGTACGCTTGTTGAGAGCTAAAGTACTCTGCCTCAATACATTTTTCCAGAGGGCGCCAGACAAAACCCTAGCCGCAGGCTCAAGTTGGGAGATTTCACACAAATTTCCCCTGAGATCTGGGTAATAAATTCTGCGCTAAAGCAACAAACTGCGTCATTTGACATACTCCCGAGGAGAACTAGAGGTATAATGACGACAAAATGCTTCGTTTATCCTTATAGGAACTCCTTATGACTCAAGATGAAATGAAAAAAGCCGCCGGATGGGCCGCGCTCGAGTATGTAGAGAAAGACAGTATTGTCGGCGTGGGTACAGGCTCGACCGTTAACCACTTTATCGATGCGCTGGCCACCATCAAGGCCGATATCGAAGGTGCAGTGTCTAGCTCTGAGGCCTCGACCGAGAAGATGAAGGCGCTGGGGATCCCGGTATTCGACCTGAACTCTGTCGATCAGCTCTCTGTCTATGTCGATGGCGCCGACGAGATCAACGGCCACATGGACATGATCAAGGGCGGCGGCGCCGCGCTGACCCGCGAGAAGATTGTCGCCGCCGTGGCCGACAAGTTCGTCTGCATCGTGGATAACACTAAGGAAGTCGAGGTATTGGGCGAGTTCCCGCTGCCGGTAGAAGTGATTCCTATGGCACGTTCTTACGTTGCCCGCGAGCTGGTCAAATTAGGCGGTGACCCTGTCTACCGTGAGGGCGTAGTCACAGATAACGGCAACGTGATCCTGGATGTCTACAACATGAAGATCTTTAATCCCAAAGCGCTTGAAGAGCAGATCAACCAGATCGTTGGTGTGGTCACCAACGGCCTGTTCGCCAACCGCGGCGCCGACGTCCTGCTGGTCGGCACTCCTGAAGGCGTGAAGACGGTTAAGCCATAGGCCGAATCAAAAGCCATTAAAAAAGCCACTCATAGAGTGGCTTTTTGTTTTTCAGGCGCTAATGCACTTGTTCGTGACTCTAGTAAGCCACGCTGATCCGCTGGCGGGCATAGTCATCTGAATCAATTAGATCCAGCATCGCCTTGGCGTAGTCTGCGACCGAGATGCGGCTGTGTCCCTCATCGTCGGTGAAAAACTTATCGCCGCCGATACGATAGGGCCCTTCGCTGGCGCCGGGATAGATCTCTGCCGCCGGGCTGACAAAGGTCCAGTTAAGCGGCGAGTCACTCGCCCTGAATACCTCGAGCGCCTCACCCTGGGCTAAAGCCTCATCCCTGTATTCTGGCGGGAATCCTGGCGATTGCACCAGGGTCTGGCCCGGGGCCAGCTCGAGACTGCCGGCACCGCCGACCCACAGCAGGCGCTTAACCTGAGTCTTGGGCAGCAGCTCGAGCAGCGCCTTGGCACTCTGGGGCACCAATTGATGCTGGCCAGAGGCTCGTCCACCCACGGAGGCGATCACCAGGTCAATCCCCTCGAATACCTGAGGGTCGATACCCAGCTCGAGATCGACGACCCGCGCCGTAACCTGACCGGCTAACTCACCGCTTAATTTAGACGGGTCTCTCACCAGGGCGGTGACCGGCAATTGGCGGCTTAAGGCTTCCTGCATCAAGGTGCTGCCTATCCAACCCGTGGCGCCAATAATCGCTATATTCATCTTCTGTTCCTCACTATCTGACTAGAATGGCATCAGTTTACTTAACCCGCCTATCGTGATAAACAGCTTAGATAGAGCATCATTGTTTCACTATGCGTTACTAATCTGGATTGCAAAATAAGGTTACTAGAATGGATAAGATCAGCGCGATCCGTAGCTTCGTCGAGGTGGCCAGTTGCGGCAGCTTTACCCAGGCCGCCGAACAACTGGGCCTCAGCCGACTACAGGTCTCCCGCCATATTCAGGAAGTGGAACGTTGGCTGGGACTGCGCCTGCTGCATCGCACCACCCGCAGTGTCAGCCTGAGCGTGCAGGGCGAAGAGGCCTTTATCTATTGTCAGAAGATCCTCGATGAAGTCGCGGCGCTGCAAAACCGCGCCCAGCGTCATAGGCAGGAGCTAGTCGGCAGCATACGTATCGCCTCCCCCATCGGCCTGGGTCAGGCGCTGCTGTTCGATGCGATCGATGACTTCACCCGCGAGCATCCGGAGGTCAAGGTGCAGTTGCTGCTGTCGGATGAGATGGTGCAGCTGGTCGATGAGCGGGTTGATATCGCCCTGCGTTACACCCAGCAGCCCGATGAGAGCCTGATCGCCCGCCGCCTGATGCATATAGACTCAGTGCTGTGCGCCTCGCCTGACTATCTCGCTGGCCATGCGCCCATTACCAGCCTCGACGATATCACGGCGCACAACTGCCTGCTACACGCCAGCCAAACCCGCTGGTTGTTTGTCAAAGACAATCAAAATATCGAAAAAAAGGTCGGCGGCAACCTACAGGCCAACGACATGGGCGTCCTCATCAAGGCGGCGCTGCGGGGCAAGGGGCTCATTCATCTGCCCTGCGATCTCGCCAATGCCCATCTGGCCTCTGGGGCGCTGGTCGAGCTGCTGCCAGAATATCACCTGCCGGGTAAGACGCTGTGGGCCGTTTATCTCTCGCGCAGCTATCAGCAACATCTGATTCGCCACTTCATCGATTTTCTCGCCGAGCGCTGGCAGCAAGATATCCTCAAGCAGCCCGCACAGGCCCGATAGGCAAGAAGTCGAAAGTGTAATGAAACCTGTGCAGATCTCGCGAGGTGTCGCCCCTAGGTTTATCGCAAGATTTACCACGAGGTTTACCGCCAAATTACCGAGAGGGCTGTGCTAGGTGTAGCGTTAGCCTTGCAGTGAGGCGCCGCGCCAAATCGCCCCCATGGCTTTACAGATAAACCAATCAGGCTAAGATGCTCAATCCGGGCAAATGGGTTGCCCATTAAAAGCGCGCCACAAGGAGCCTGGCATGTTGGAATCAATCGTTTCGTTAATCGCCGCCACAGGATTACTCCTGGGCTCACCCGGCCCAGCGCCGCTGGCACTGGCCGCCACGGGCGCTACCTTTGGCATAAGACGCGGCGCTCCATTTCTGCTGGGCATACTCCTTGGGCTCTCGGTCGCCATCATAGGCGCCAGCATTGGGCTCGCCGCCCTATTCAGCCGCTTTCCCGACCTCAGGCTCACCTGTCAGCTGCTCGGCGCCGCCTATATCGCCTTCATCGCCTATAAGATTGCCAGTGCCCCCTGCACCCAGTTAGATGACGCGCAGCAGGCACCGAGCTTCAAGGATGGCTTTATCCTCAACCTGCTTAATCCCAAGGCCTATGCCGCCTTCCTGGCCATCTTCTCCCAGTTTTTACTGCCACTGGAGAACACGGCCCTGGGTTATCTAGCCACTGGGATCTGCGCCTTGCTGGTCGCGACTCTGGTAGACAGCCTCTGGCTGATCTTCGGCGGCCTGCTACGCCCGCTATTTTCCAGGCCAAAGGCCGCGAGGGCGCTGCGCATCTTCTTCGCCATCGCCATGCTAGTCGCGGTCGGTTATGCCTTGCTGGCCTAGGGAGTCGCTGACAAGCCGCGTTAAACGCCGTACACTTAAAACCACACAGATAAGAAGAGCAACCAGATGTCAGCCCGCGATACCATCACAGAGTTCACCATGATCCCCAACGTGGGTAAGGCCACGGCGGAGGATTTTTACAAACTCGGCCTGCATCACCCCAAGGAGCTTATCGGGCTGGATCCGTATCAGATGCACGCCCAGCTCGAAGCCATCACCCAGTGTCGTCACGATCCCTGTGTCATCGATGTGTTTATCGCCGCGGTGCGTTTCATGGAAGGGGAAGCGTCTCAGCCCTGGTGGCACTATACCCCGGAGCGCAAGGCACATTTGGCCAAGCTGCATCAGGGATGAGCGGCTAAAGGATAAGCTCGCCCCGCGTTTGAGTGTTGATGGCATCGAGAGCCTAAAGATGCCACTATTGCCCCAAGCCAAAATTAGACTCATGCTCAACCACAACAACGAAAACCACGACTAAAACCAATACTCAAACCACAAAAAAGAGCGCCATGCTGACCACCTTAGCCATCAACAACTACCGTTCGCTGCGAGACATACGCCTGCCCCTGGGGCGGCTCAATCTGGTCACCGGTGCCAACGGCAGTGGCAAGTCCAACCTCTACAAGGCGCTACGCCTGCTGGCACAGACGGCCCAAGGTGGCGTGGTCAATGCCCTGGCCCAGGAGGGCGGACTGGACTCCTGCTTCTGGGCGGGGCCGGAAAACCTCACCAAGGGGATGTTGAGCGGCGACACAGAGATAACTCCCACGGTACGGCAACAGACCAAACGACTGAAACTGGGCTTTGCCGGCGATGAGTTCAGCTACCTCATCGAGCTGGGGCTACCCAAGCCAGACAGCACCACCCTCTTCGGGCTAGATCCTCAGATAAAGCGTGAGGCGATCTGGGTCGGCAACAAGTATCGACCCGCCGCCGTACTGGTGGAGCGACGTGGCCCCATGGTGAAGGGGCGCGCACAGCAAGGGGGGCAAGATGGCTGGCAGAGCCTGAATCAGCATATGCAGCATGGCGACAGCATCTTCACCGAGCTGTCGGATCCCAGCCGCACGCCCGAGGTGCTGAGGCTCAGAGACAGCATCCGAGCCTGGCGCTTCTACGATCATTTCCGCAGCGACGGCGAGGCGCCCGCGCGTCAGCCGCAGCTGGGTACCCGCACCCCAGTGCTGCACCATGATGGCCGGGATCTGGCCTCGGCGATTCAGACCATCTTCGAGATAGGCGATAGGGAAAGCTTCGATGAGGCGGTGAGTGATGCCTTTCCCGGCGCTCACGTCACCATTGGCTACCAGGCCGGTGGCCTGTTAAGCGTCAACTTTCACCAGCAGGGGCTGCTAAGACCCCTCAACGCCCAGGAGCTGTCTGACGGCACCCTAAGGTATCTGCTGCTGATCGCCGCCCTACTCACCCCAAGGCCGCCTGAGCTGATGGTGCTCAACGAACCGGAGACCAGCCTGCACCCGGATCTGCTACCGGCACTGGCCCGGCTTATCGCCAAGGCATCTAAGGTGTGTCAGCTCTGGGTGGTGTCCCACGCCAATCGGCTAATCAATGCCCTCAACGAATTTGAGCAGTGTCAGCTAATCGAACTCGACAAGCAGCTGGGGCAGACCAAGATAGTGGGGCAAGATCTGCTCTCGACCCCAAGCTGGAACTGGCAACAAAAAGCCCAGGGCTAGGCCTGGGCTTAAAAAATAACGAGGGCGCGTCGCGTTAAAGCGAACTAGTGTTATAGCGAAAAGTTCGCAATCGTCTTCTGAATGCCCACGACGTCGGTGCCCTTCTTCAGCTCCTTCACCAGGGGATCTTTCTGCCCCGAGATCCATAGCTTTAGCTCGGCGTCCATGTCGAAGGTCCCGGCGGTTTCCACCTCAAAATGGGTGATCGCCTTATAGGGCACAGAGTGATAACTCACCTTCTTGCCGGTAACGCCCTGCTTGTCGATGAGGATGAGCCGCTTGTTGGTAAACACGAACATGTCGCGAATGACACGGTAAGCCAGCGCTAACTGCTCGTTATCGCCCATGATAGGCCCCAGCTCCTGGGCTAACTCATCCAGGTTCACTTCGGCAGCATTGCCCATCAGCGCATCTAACAGTCCCATATTTGATCTCCTTGAAAGTGAACTTAATTTGTTCCCTAGCCTATACCTGACGGTTAGCGCCGACAACCATCATTTCGCATTTAGGACAGTCGAAGACCAACTTGAGCACATCTTTACCTATCTCAATCTGCAGCGGCTCCGCCTTGATGCCGGGCACCTCTTTCGGGCAGAGGTTAAAGTTAAAGCGCAGGCAATGCTTGGTCACCATCAGCGGCGCATCCTCGGTCACGCCGTTCTTCTCATAGGTGTCTTCTATCTCGATCACCCCATGACGTGTGTAAAAGTCTTTCGCCTTCTCGTTGGCCACGTTGCCCATGAAGCTCAGGTGCTTAAAGGGATAGACGGCGTCTTGGTTGTATTTCCACGCCTGCGGGCGCTCGTAGCCCTCGACGCGCGCCAGCTCCAGGGCGGCAACCGTGTCACGGCGCAGGCCGTTAAGCAGGGAAGCCGGCATAAACCAGGGACTGGCGGTCTCGATATTGATCTCGCGGGCCTCGAAGTCTGTGCTACCCAGCTTACCCAGCTGCTTACGCAGATTCTTCAGCGCCTTCTCTGTGTCTGTGGCCGGGGTCTTATCAAGTTCCAGCTCGCGCGTGGCGCTCAGACCATATTGATCCGTCATGGTCAGCGCGACCCCTTTTTCGGTGTCGCTCAGCGTCATGTCCACCTTGATGATACGCTTGGAGGACTCCTTGGCCAGCACTGTCTCGAACGCCTGATCATGGTTACGATACAGGGTGGCGCCTACCTTAAGATCGCCCGGCACGGCGATCACATACAACCTGTTGCCGTCGGCGCGGTTAACCCTGAGCCCCTGCAGCTTATCGTCTGACTGCTTAGCCTTCTCATAGTTCGGCGGGAAGTAACACAGGCCGTCACCGTTGTTGAAGCTGTGGCTCGATTCGACCTGAATAAAATCTTTACCTAGGGCTGCGACCTTGCCCACCTCTTCGCCGATATATTTCGGCGAGCGGAAATCGCTGACTCCCTGGCTACGCTCGTTGACGAAGTAGTCGGTGCGACCACGGTTAAAGGTCTTCTCTGTGTTAGGCGTGAAGCTGTGTTCGCAGCGGCCGTGGCTCGAGGCCACAAACTCGGGGCGACGCGCGATGATCTTATCCAGCTCCTGGCGATAGTGAGCGGTTACGTTCTTCACATAGCTGAGATCTTTGAGGCGACCCTCGATCTTAAAGGAGCGAATACCGGCATCGATCAGCGCCTCTAAGTTATCTGTCTGGTTGTTGTCTTTGAGCGATAGCAAGTGTTCGTTCTGCGCCAACACCTCCCCCTGGCGGGTCTTGAGGTCCCCCGGCAGACGGCACATCTGCGAGCACTCGCCGCGGTTGGCGCTGCGGTTACTGAAGGCATGACTCAGGTTACACAGGCCGCTGTAGGCGACGCACAGGGCGCCGTGGATGAAGAACTCCAGCTGCATGTTAGTCTTAGCCGCCACATCGCGGATCTGACTCAGGCCCAGTTCGCGGGCGAGCACCACCTGTGAGAAGCCTACCTGCTCTAAGAAGGCAACCTTCTCTGGATTACGGTTATCCATCTGGGTACTGGCGTGCAGGGCGATAGGCGGAATATCCAGCTGAAGCACCCCCATATCCTGCACGATCAGGGCATCGGCACCGGCCTCATACACCTGCCAGATCAGCTTCTGCGCCGCGTCCAACTCGTCGTCCATTAAGATGGTGTTGATGGCGACAAACACCTGGGCGTGATAGCGGTGGGCAAACTCACACAGACGCGCGATATCCTCGACGCTGTTGCCGGCAGTCGCCCTGGCACCGAAGGCTGGGCCACCGATATAAACGGCGTCGGCACCATGCTTGATGGCCTCGATACCATAGTCGGCATTCTTGGCGGGGGCCAAGAGCTCGAGGCGGTTTGAGCGGGTAGTTACCGGCGCGATCGGTGCGCTATCGGGGATAAAAATCTCAGGCTTGTCCATGAGGAGTCTCGAATCAGATCACAGATAGATAAAAATTAGGGGCGCGATTATAACAGACCTGGCTCACAAAACACCTCGATATCGCGCATTTTTTCACCAAGCCAGCGATTCATCAGGCTCAGATACCACTCGAGCGTCGGCTTTAACTAATGCCGGTCGCCATATACTCAATAATGCACCGCCAGCCATATAGTCTCTTCCTGCTCGCTGGTCCAGCTGACCCTGTGGCGACAGTGGGCAGGAATATTCAGATGATCGCCCACCTTAAGGTGCACCACCTCGGCGCCCTCGAACACTAAGGTCGCCTCCCCCTTAAGCACCATGACCCACTCGTTTCTGTCCTGATCGTACCATTGTCCCTCTGGCGTACGATGGGCCTTAGAGACGATACGCTCGATCAACACGCCACCGGTTTCCACCAGAGGCTCGAACGCCTCCAGGGTGAGGTCATCCGGCAGGGACGCAAAGAAGTTGTGCTTTTCCATCGCCATCTCCGTCACTTGCTCTCGAGTAGGGTCTTGAGGTTACTCAGCCCCTGGCTTAGATCCCGCTCTACCATGGCATCCACCTGCATCAGCGGCAGCAATATATTCATGGGATAGGCCATGTTGCCACTAAAGCCCCAATGCACCTCGGTCTGGGTCGGCCCCAGAGCGTCGGTAGTGATATAGGCGGGCGAGACCGCCTCGAAGGGCGTCTTAAATCTCAGCTCATACTCGATACGCTTGCCGGGGAAGATCGCCATAATCTCCTGCTCTCCCGCGCCGACATCTGGGTTATCGCTGCGCCAGCTTGAGACAAACCCGACTGTGCCATCCTCGCCGCGATAACTCTTCTCCATGGCCGCGTCCATCTTGGCCCAGACGCTGAATTGATCCTGGTTTTTGAGCTTTCTCAAGAAGTCGAACACCTGGTCCGCCGGCCTGTCGATAACGATTTGAGTATCCACACGGTAATCTTCTTCGATAAACAGAGCGGCAATAAAGGGGGATGAGAGTAGCAGGAGTACGAGTATCAGGAGTTTCTTTAGCATGACGAGTTCCTTAACAGGCCGGCGATGCCCCTTGTGGCTGGTACAGAATGGTCTGGCCTAGTTGTATCTGTCATAACATAGTCAAGAATCAGGGTGTTGGAAAGCGGCGCCGACAGCTAACTCCTGCTCCTAATACCAGATCCTAGTACCAGCTCTTAGTACCAGCTCCTAGTACCAGCAAAGAGCCGATTAATAACACGGCCTTGCCTTGGCAACGCCCCAAAACAGAAAGGGCGCCTCCAGTGAGAGACGCCCTTTATTTACCAATAGCAGTTACTACTCACCGGCCTTGAGAGCCGCCAGCCTGGCCTGCAACAGCTGATTCTCCGCCTCGATATGACGATAGAACTCCTTGTCGGTCAGATTAGATGCCGCCGCCTCGTCGATCACCAACACGGCGTCGCGATGCAGCTGTAGCGCAGATGCGGGACAGGCAGCGCTTAGGGCGCCCTCTACCGCGGCGCGAATCGCCTCGGCCTTGCTCTCACCTGTGGCTAGCAGCAGCACCTTCTTGGCATCTAAAATGGTGCCAATCCCCATGGTGATCGATAGATGGGGTTGATATTCCCCCTCGGCAAAGAAACGGGCATTGTCCTCGATAGTCGCCTGGGTCAACGTCTTGACCCGGGTACGTGACATCAAGCCAGACGAAGGCTCATTGAAGCCGATATGCCCGTTGCGGCCTATGCCGAGCAGCTGAATATCTATGCCGCCGGCGGCCTGGATCTGCGCCTCATAGGCCTCGCAGGCGGCGATGGGATCTTCGGCATCCCCCGGCGGCACATGGGTATTGGCCTTATTGATGTCGATAGCATCGAACAGCTGGCTGTCCATGAAGTAGCGATAGCTCTGGGGATGACTGCCCTCCAGCCCCAGATATTCGTCCAGATTAAAGCTGGTCACGCCCTTGAAGGAGACGGCGCCCGCCTGATTGGCGGCCACCAGGCGCTGATAGAGGGACACAGGGGTCGAGCCAGTCGCCAGCCCCAGCACAGAGTTCGGCTTGCGCTTAAGCTGATTGATGATGAGATTGGCACCATATTCCGCCACCTCGGCGCTGTCTTTTAGAATAACAATTTGCATGATTTGATTCGTCTCGGCCCTGGAAGTTAACGCCCTCTCACGGCGGCTGGCTGCAATACAATAAACTAAGCTCAAGGCGCCGATGAGAGAAATTAACATTACTATAACCACAAATGACAGCGTTGTCATTATTAATCTGACCATAAAAACGCCGCGCCATTCGTGGTAAACTGCGCCCGTCCATTACCACAGAGAAGCCCATGTCAGCCTATAAGCCAGCCTCTAAATCAGCCCCTATGCCAGCAAAAGTCACGACCGCAGAAGATAGCCCTTTAAAAGTGACCTCAGATTCAAGAGAGGCGACTCAAGGCGAAGCCCAAGAACAGATGCAATCGACTGGGCAAACAAGCACGCCTGCCCAACACTTCATGATCTTTAAGCCTTACGGCTATCTGAGCCAGTTTGTCGGCGAGCGGCGTAAACGTAAGCCTTTACTTGGTGAGCTGGCCAACTTCCCAACGGGCATCATGGCGATCGGCCGGCTGGATCATGACTCTGAGGGGTTACTGCTACTGACCACTGATGGCAAGACCAGCCACGCGGTGCGCAGCAAGTCGATTGAGAAGGAATACTATCTGCAGCTCGATGGCGAGATCACCGATCAGGCTATCGCCAGTCTCTGCGAGGGAGTTGAGATAGGCATCAAGGGCGAGAAGTATCGTACCCTACCCTGCCGCGCGCGCCGCCTCGACCAGGCGCCAGGCCTACCGCCGCGGGGACGCAAGATAAGAGACGCCCGCCACGGGCCGACCAGCTGGCTGGCGATCACCATTACCGAGGGCAAGAATCGTCAGCTGCGTAAGATGACCGCCGCCGTGGGCTTTGCCACCCTGAGGCTGGTGCGGGTACGCATAGGCGATATCCACCTGGACACGCTGCAGCCAGGCGAAGTTAAACCGCTCGCGACACTAGGCTAAGCCATACGTTAGCCCAAGAGCGAATCTAAGTACTAGCCCTAGCGCTAGCCTAAGAACTCGGCCAGCTCCTCGACCACTCTAGGCTTGCTGTAGAGATAGCCCTGGGCCTGATCGCACCCCGCCGCCTCGAGGAAGGCCGCCTGCTCCGGCGTCTCCACCCCTTCAGCTATGATGCAGAGATTCAGCGCATGGCCAAGGGCGATCACCGCCTTGGCAATTGCCGTGTTGTTGCCGTCTCTGGGAATATCGCGAATGAAGGACTGATCTATCTTCAGCTTATGTATGGGCAGACGCTTCAGGTAGTTCAGCGACGAATAGCCAGTACCGAAATCATCCACCGACAGCTCGACCCCGAGCTCACCCAATTGTTTAAGCACCTCGATCACCGCCAGGGGATCGGACATCATGCAGCTCTCGGTGACCTCGAGCTCAAGGTATTCGGGCGGCAGTCCCGCCTCGTCGAGCACGCGTTTCACCTGGGCGCAAAATGCTTTCTGTTGCAGCTGAGGCCCGGCAACGTTCACCGAGATGCGACCAAAGCGCTTGCCCTCCGCTAACCATTGAGCCCCCTGGGTGGCCGCCTGTTTCAGCACCCAGAGACCTATCTCATTGATCAGGCCAATATTCTCGGCAACGGGGATGAAGATGGCCGGCGAGATAGTGCCAAGCTGTGGGTCTTCCCAGCGCAGCAGCGCCTCGAAGCCGACACACTGACCCGTGCCCAGCGCCAACTTGGGCTGATACACCAGATAGAAGGCATCCTTGTTGATGGCATCGTGCAGCGCGCTCTGTAGCTTGAGGTGCTCCACCGAGGCTAGGGTCAGGGACTGGGTATAGAAGGCGTAGTTGTTGCGGCCATTGGCCTTGGCCCTGTGCATGGCGGTATCGGCGTTACGCAGCAGGGTGTCGCCGCTCTCGCCGTCCCCCGGGTAGATGGCCACCCCCATGCTGGCGGTGAGGCGCACGCTGCCTTCGTCATCCAGCAAGAAGGGCGCATCGAAGGCTTCACGCAGCCGACTCACCATGAGGGAGACGCTGTCGTCACTCTCCACATGGGGCAGGACGGCGATAAACTCATCGCTACCTAGCCTGGCCAGAGTTGCCTCTTCCCCCAGCTTCTGTCCCAGGCGTCTGGCAACCTCCACCAAGATGGCATCGCCGGTCACATGGCCGTAGCTGTCATTGATATGTTTAAACAGATCCACGTCGATGAAGATCAGCGCCAGCTCGGTCTCTTCACGGGCGGCGTGTCTCAGCTCCTGCTCCAGGTTGGCCGACAGCATCATGCGGTTAGGCAACTTGGTCAGCGGGTCGTGGTACACCAGCCGCGCCAGCTCCTTCTCGCTCTGCTTCTGGGCTGAGATATCGGCGAACACGGCGACGAAGTAGCGTACCTGATGATCGTCGCCATACATGGAGCTGATGGTGAGCTGCTCTGGATAGATGGCGCCGCTCTTGCGTCGGTTCCAGATCTCGCCGTGCCACTTGCCGTTGGTCAGCAACGAGCGCCACAGGCGCTCGAAGAAGGCCTTGTCGTGACGGCCGGAATTTAAGATGCGTGGGTTTTCCCCCAGCACCTCGTCGCGGCTATAGCCGGTGATCTCGGTAAAGGCGCCATGAACCTCGATGATATTGCCGCTGGCGTCTGTGATCACCACCCCTTCCACCGAATTCTCGAAGATGTTGGCCGCCAGCTCCAGCTGTTCCTGGGCCGCCTTATGGGAGGTGATGTTACGGGAGATGCCGATCACCCCCTCCAATGTGCCATCTGGTGAGACGACCGGGACCTTAGTGGTCTCCAGCCAGGAGTTGGACTGGTCGATATCTTTGGCCTCACACTCGGCGGCCGTCACCTGCACGCCGCGCACGATTGACTCATAATCCCCCTGAACAAACTCTTCGGCCAGCTCGGGGGAGAAGATCTCATCGTCGGTGCGATTGAGCAGCTGCTCTTTGCTACGGCCCCAGGCTATCTCGACGCTGTGGTTGATCAGCACGTAACGCCCCGCCACATCCTTCATCCACACATGCTCCTGCAGGCTGTCGATGAAGAGTTGCAGATCCACATTGGGCGCCGATTGCGGCGCTATCTCTATTAACTGCTGGCGATGGGTCTGATAGAGGTTAATCAGGGCATATTGCATCGCCTGACAGGTCAGCTTGACTTGGGTGTTTAGCCGCTTGTCGTGGTTGGGCTGCTCGTTTGGCACCAGACACAGGGCGCCATAAAGGGCCTGAGAAGGCCAGAAGAGCGGATGCAGTATGATGCCGCCGACATCGACAGGTGCACGGGGATGATGGGGATGTTCGATGTAGTCGCGAAACAGGCTGAGTCCCTGGGCGCAAAGCTGGGCGACACTTTGGCGATGCACATGATTGTCATCGCACAGGCTAAGCTGTGGCGTCAGACCGTCGCTGGCGGTAAGGGCCAGCAGGAAAAGACTGCCGTCAAACGCCTGGGCCAGGGTCTCTAACGCTTCCTGCCATTCTTGTAACGCTTCATCTGGAATCTTGATATCTATCACTATCCTACTCCGAGAGCGACGACCGAGTGTCACTATCCCTGAATCCTTTTCGCTAGCTTATCGCCAAATAGTCGTAATGGACACCTGCAAATGCGATAAATTAACCTTAATTTAACAAAAGTGTGTTAACCCCGACAAAAAATGGCGCAGGCAGCGGCCCAACCCATCTTATACTAGAAATAGAGTAACTTATCAGTGGTTTAATCTAAAACTTCATCTCAGGCGGTCACTTTCGCTGCAAATGACGCAGATAAAAAAACCAGCCCTGGGGCTGGTTTTTTCTTAAGCGTTGTCGGCTTATCCCTGAGGACGCATCGCCGGGAAGAGGATAACGTCACGAATGGTGTGGGTGTTAGTAAACAACATCACCAGACGGTCGATACCAATACCCTGACCGGCAGTCGGTGGCAGACCGTGCTCCAGCGCCGTGATGTAGTCGGCGTCATAGAACATGGCTTCATCGTCGCCCGCATCTTTAGCATCGACCTGCGCCTTGAAACGCTTGTCTTGATCTTCCGCATCGTTCAGCTCGCTGAAGCCGTTGGCCACTTCGCGGCCACCGATGAAGAACTCGAAACGGTCGGTGATGAAGTGGTTTTCATCGTTACGACGAGCTAGCGGCGAGATATCTGCCGGGTAGCCAGTGATGAAGGTAGGCTGCATCAGCTTAGGCTCGGCAGTTTCACCGAAGATCTCTTCCAGCAGCTGACCACAGGTCCAGAACTTCTCGATAGTCATGCCCAGGCTCTTGGCCAGGTTACGCATGAACTCGACGTCTTTAACCTCTTCATAGGTCATAGACTGAATCGTCTCGTTGTCTGGGTTGTACTTCTTGATCGCATCCAGCATGCTCAGACGCTCGTATGGACCGCCGAAGTCGATAGTGTGCTCGCCGTATGGCAGCTTGGTATCACCCAGCAGATCTTTGGCGATTGACGAGAGCATCTCTTCGGTCAGGTCCATCAGATCTTTGTAGTCGGCATAGGCCATATAGAATTCCATCATGGTGAATTCTGGGTTATGGCGTGGTGACAGACCTTCGTTACGGAAGTTACGGTTGATCTCGAACACGCGCTCGAAACCACCAACCACCAGACGCTTGAGGTATAGCTCAGGCGCGATACGCAGGTACATCTCGATATCCAGCGCATTGTGGTGAGTAATGAAAGGACGCGCAGAGGCACCACCTGGGATGCTGTGCATCATAGGGGTTTCCACTTCCATAAACTCTTTGCTTACCATGAAGTTACGGATAGCGGTAACCACTTTAGAGCGCATGATGAAGGCCGCACGTGACTCTTCGTTCACGATAAGGTCTACATAACGCTGACGGTAGCGGGTCTCCTGGTCGGTCAGGCCGTGGAACTTCTCAGGCAGCGGACGCAGCGCCTTGGTCAGCAGCTGGTACTCTTCCATATTGACATAGAGGTCGCCCTTGCCAGACAGGTGCAGCTGGCCAGTCACACCGATAATGTCACCGATATCCAGACCTTGATACTTGGCCTTAAGATCTTTCTGAACGTCTTTACCGGCATAGGCCTGGATGCGACCGCTCACGTCTTGGATCACCAGGAAGGGGCCACGCTTGGCCATGATACGACCGGCGATAGAACGCTGGACATTCATCTCTTCCAGCTCTTCCTTGCTGTATTGACCATATTCGGCCTGGATGTCGGCAGCCTTATGTTTTCGATCGAAGTTGTTCGGGTGACCGTTAGCAGGGCAAGAAGCGCGAACGTGATCTAACTTGGCACGGCGCTCTGCAATTAACTTGTTTTCGTCTTGAGTTTGTTCAGTCATCTTCTTCTCTCGTTAAAGGCCAGATTTCAGGCTAGCTTCAATAAACTTGTCCAGATCGCCGTCGAGGACGCTCTGGGTATTACGGTTTTCCACGCCGGTACGCAGATCTTTGATACGGGCATCGTCCAGCACGTAAGAGCGGATCTGGCTGCCCCAACCGATATCAGACTTGGCGTCTTCGGCGGCTTGCTTCTCGGCGTTTTGCTTATGCATTTCCAGTTCGAACAGCTTAGCTTTCAGCTGTTTCATCGCCGTGTCTTTGTTCTTGTGCTGTGAACGATCGTTCTGACACTGCACCACGGTATTGGTCGGCAAGTGGGTAATACGCACCGCAGACTCGGTACGGTTAACGTGCTGACCACCGGCGCCCGAGGCGCGGTAGACGTCGATGCGCAGATCCGCCGGATTGATATCGATCTCGATAGAGTCATCGATCTCCGGATAGACAAACACAGAGCAGAACGAGGTGTGACGCTTACCTGAGGAGTCGAACGGCGACTTACGCACCAGACGGTGTACCCCGGTTTCGGTGCGTAGCGACCCGAAGGCGTACTCGCCGGTAAACTTGATGGTGGCGCCCTTGATGCCGGCGACGTCGCCGTCGGTGACTTCGATAAGCTCAGGCTTATAGCCCTTGGCTTCGCCCCAGCGCAGATACATACGCAGCACCATGTTGGCCCAATCCTGAGCCTCGGTCCCACCAGAACCCGATTGAATATCAAGGTAGCAATCAGAGGCGTCGTTCGGACCCGAGAACATGCGGCGGAACTCCAGCTCTTCCAGGCGCTTCTCTAAACCAGCCAGCTCGCTGTTGGCATCGTTGAAGGTGTCTTCATCTTCCTCTTCGACGGCCAGCTCCAGCAGGCCTTCCACATCCTCTAGGCCGCTGTCCATATCGTCTATGGTCTTGACCACGGCCTCAAGGGAGGCGCGCTCTTTACCCAGGGCCTGGGCATTATCGGGATTGTTCCAAACGTCGGCGCTCTCTAGCTCTCGACTGACTTCTTCTAGACGCTCACTCTTGGCATCGTAGTCAAAGATACCCCCGAAGAAGTTGGGTGCGCTCGGCCAGCTCCTTGATTTTAAATTTAACCGGATTTACTTCAAACATGACTCTTTCTACTTAAAATTCGATTGGCAGGAATGCAAACGCGGTATTTTAACGCAATCGTCCCTTTTCGCATAGGGGCGAAGCAGTGCTAATTGAGCGAATTTCATCGCAAAAAACGCCATTCTTGCCCGGCTCCGGCAGCGGGGAGAATCCCCGCCCCTTTTCGGCAGGCTGGCTATACTGTTCAATATGAAACAGACGAACCAATGCTGCTATCACGAAGACGAAGGTTTCTCCTGCACCGAGCCGGCCGAAGCCTCCGGGCTCTGTTATTGGCATGATCCTAAAATCATTAAAGATAAGCCGGAAGATGTCGCCCGTCTGGAGGCCTTCGCCCGCAACGGAGGCATGCTGCGGGGCATCTCCCTCAAGCGCGCCAACCTGCCCGGCATCGACCTGGTGAGACACCATCAGAAGACGGGCTTCGACATGAGCCACGCCGAGCTGTATCGCGCCAATTTACAGGGCGCGCACATGTTTAACCTCAACCTGCAACACGCCAGCCTGATGAAGGCCGATCTGCGCGAGGCCAATGTTCACTGCGCCAATCTGGTGGGCACCAACCTCTTAGGGATCAAGTGGAACGGCGCCAAAATAGAGAACATCAATACCGGCAAGCTCCTCAGGCAGGAACGTCTGGCCAACGAGGCTGAGAGAGTGGGCGAAAACGAGATCGCCCTCGACTATTTCGAACAGGCCGAGGAGATCTACCGGGATCTGCGTAAGGCCGCCGAGCGCGAAGGCCTGTTTGCCATGGGCGGCGACTACCTGCGTAAAGAACTCACCATGCGCCGCCATCAGATGCCCAAATACAGCTACTCGCGCATCCTCTCCAAGATGATCGACATCTTCTGCGGCTATGGCGAGGCCCCCACCCGGGTGATCGGCTTCTCCATGGGGCTCATCTTCGTCTGCGCCCTGCTCTACCTGTTTACCGGCCTCAACTATGACGGCAATATCCATGTGTTCAACTGGCAAAACGATCTCACCACCAACCTGGCGCTCTTCTTCAACTGCATCTACTACTCGGTCGTCACCTTCACCACGCTAGGCTATGGCGACTTCACCCCCATAGGCTATTCCCGCGCCATCGCGGCCGTCGAGGCCTTCACCGGCAGCTTTACCATCGCCCTGTTCGTGGTGGTGTTCGTTAAGAAAATGACCCGCTAAGGGTGGAGTGTGATCCACCTCAAATTACGCCAATTCCGCCACGGCGCGAGCCAACAAACTCAGCGCAATTTGTGAGCAGCACTGCAAATGCAGCACAAAAAATCACTACTAAGACCTGTGGTGAAAAAGCCTCTGGGTATACTCAAGCAAACCTTGTTTCGCTAATTTACGATAAGCCTCTTTACCCATAGGCAGTCCATAAAAAATCATCGACGAGACCAAGGTAGCCAAGCTCAAGCTTAGATTCTAATAAAAGGTCCCTACCATGATAGAACTCACCTTCGACGGCCAAGTCGTCAAAGCCAACCGGGGCGAAAATCTGCTCACCTGTGCCAAGGCCGCAGGCATAGCGATCCCTAATTTATGTCATCTGGGCAAGCAACTGGACGACAAACTCGCGGGCAAGCAAGACTGCAACCTCTGCTATGTCGAGGTGCGAGACGAAAAGGGCGACCTCCACACAGTCAAGGCCTGTAAGACACAGGTCGAGGCACCGCTCGAGGTGATCACTCACTCGGCCGCCCTCAGCAAACGCCGCCAGGCGGCGCTGAAACACCTTTTGAGCGACCACTTCGCCGACTGCGAAGCCCCCTGCCAACAGGCCTGCCCCGCCGGCGTAGACGTGCAGTCCTATCTGCTGCATATCGCCCAGGGCAACCATAAGGAAGCGGTCAAGGTGATCAAACAGACTCTGCCGCTACCGCTCTCTATCGGCCGTGTCTGCCCGGCCTTTTGCGAATCGGCCTGTCGCCGCGGCGAGTTGGATGAGCCCCTGGCCATTCGTCAGCTCAAGCGTCACGCCGCCGACCTGGATCTGGACAGTGAAGACACCTATGTGCCGCCCAAGGCGCCCGCTACCGGCAAACGCGTCGCCATCATAGGCAGTGGCCCGGCGGGGATCAGCGCGGGTTACTACCTCTCCAATTCAGGCCATGAGGTGACCATTTTCGAGTCCATGCCTAAGGCGGGCGGCTGGCTAAGATACGGTATCCCCGAGTACCGTCTGCCCAAGCAGATCCTGGACAGAGAGATAGACCTACTGTGTCAGAATGGCCTAGTGATACAGACAGAAACTCGTCTCGGCCGCGACATCCACCTCAAGGAGATGGTTAGCCAATTCGACGCTGTCTGTCTCGCCATCGGCGCCCAGAAGGCGGTGCCCATGAACTACCCGGGTGTAGACCTCGAAGGTTGCTACTTGGGGGTGGATTACCTTAAGGACCACTGCACAGACAACAACTACCAAACGGGCAAGAAGGTGGCGGTGATCGGCGGCGGCAACACCGCCATCGACTGCGCCCGTACCGCGCTGCGCAAGGGCGCCGAGGTGACTTTGGTCTATCGCCGTACCCGCGACGAGATGCCGGCTGAGGTCTATGAGATAGAGGAGGCCGAACATGAGGGCGTGCGCTTCTATTTCCTCACCAACCCCATCGAAAACCACGGCGACGCCAACGGCCGTATCAATGCCGTCACCTTTGAGAAGATGCGCCTGGGCGAACCCGATGCCTCCGGCAGACGCTCACCCCAGGCCACGGGCGAGACCTTCACCGAGGCGTTCGATACTGTGATCCCGGCCGTCTCCCAGACCCCGGACATGACCTTCCTCGAGCATCCAGAGAGCCAACTCTCCACCGGCGAGGTGGCCCTGACCCGCTGGAACACCTTCTCCGGCTGTGAACATACTATGTCCAGTGGAGTAGAGAAGCTGTTCGTACTCGGGGATTCGCGCACCGGCCCTGCCACGGCCGTCGCCGCGGTGGCCGATGGTCGCAAGGCCGCCAATGCCATCGAGAAACTGCTGAGCGGCGAGCTGAGCTGTGAGCTGACACCCGCGCCCTTCAACTCCCAGAAGCAAGATGAGCAGAAGCCAGACAGCCGTCACTTCCCGGCCCGTCTGCTACAGGCCAAGGCCAAGATGCCGGAACTGGCCATCAACAAGCGCCTAGATAATTTCGACGAGATTGAACTCGGCTTCAACGATGAGGAGGCGATGCTCGAGGCCGCCCGCTGCCTGGAGTGTGGCTGTCAGGCCAACACTGAATGTGCCCTGCGCGACTACGCCACCGAGTACCGTGTCGATGGCGCCGCGCTCGATAAACAGGGCCACCGCGCCTTTACCCAAGATGCCAGCACGCCTTTTATCAACTTCGACCCCAACCGCTGCATCAGCTGCGGCGCCTGCGTCGCCATGTGCCGCCAGCAGTCTGGCCATCAGGCGATCTGCTTCGAGCCCGACAGCTATCTGGCCCTGCCCCAGGAGATGGCCGCCTCGCACAGCCGTCAGGCGCCTCGCGCCGGATTCAGCGCCACCATGGCCGACAGCCAATGCGTCCAATGCGGTAACTGTGTCCAGGTCTGCCCCACAGGGGCGCTAACCGATGCCAGAGACAAGCGTCAGGGGGTTAAACATGAGCTAAAACAGACCTCCACCGTCTGCACCTACTGCGGCGTAGGCTGCCGTGTCATCATCCATAGCGATCCCGTCACAGGTGAGATCAAACGGGTATCGGGCGACAACCGCTCCCAGGTCAACGAGGGGATGCTCTGCGTCAAGGGCCGCTTCGGATTCGACTTCATCAACAGCCAGCAACGTCTGACCCAGCCGCTGCTGCGCAAAGATGGCGAGCTGGTACCGGTCAGCTGGAATGAGGCGATCGATTACATAGGCACCCAGCTGGGTCGCATCAAGGCAGAACATGGCGGCGACACCATCGCCGGCCTGGCCTCAGCCAAGGCAACCAACGAAGATAACTATCTGTTCCAAAAGCTGTTTAGAAGCGTTATCGGCACCAACAACATAGATCACTGCGCCCGCCTGTGTCATGCCTCGACGGTCACCGCCCTGCAAGAAAGCCTTGGCAGCGGCGCCATGACCAATGATATTCCGTCGATCAGATCCTCGGATCTCATCTTCATCCTTGGCTCGGATACCGAGGCCGCCCACCCCATCATCGCCTCTAAGATCAAACAGGCGGTGAGCCAACACGGCGCCCGCCTGGTGGTGGCCGACCCCAAACGGGTGAGCATCGCCGACAGCGCCGAGCTCTACCTGCGTCACCGCCCCGGCAGCGACGTCATGCTGCTCAACGCCATCATGCAGGAGATCATCAAGCAGGGCTGGCACGACAGCGACTACATCAGTCGCCGTGTCGAAGGATTCGACGCACTTCGCGCCGAGGTGATGAAGGACGACTACAGCCTGAGTAACGCCGCCAAGATCACAGGCGTCGACGCAGAGGAGATAGCCCAGCTGGCCCGCATGATAGGCACAGCAGAGAAGACCGCCATCTACTATGCCATGGGGATCACCCAGCACACCTCGGGACACGACAATGTCACCGCCATCGCCAACCTGCAACTGCTGTGCGGCAACATAGGGGTCGAGGGCGCGGGGATCAACCCGCTGCGGGGCCAGAGCAATGTCCAGGGCGCCTGTGACATGGGCGCCCTGCCCAACTACTTCACCGGCTACCAGAAGGTCACCGACCCCGAGGTGCAAGCCGCCTTCAGACAAGCCTGGCAGCAGGAGTGGCTACCGGATCAGATAGGCCTGGCGGCCACCGAGATGATGCACGGCCTGGCCCACGGCAGGCTCAAGGCCCTCTATGTGATGGGAGAAAACCCTGTACTGAGCGATCCCGACCAGGCTCATGTGATGCAAGGGCTGGAGTCGGCCGAGCTGCTGATCGTCCAGGATATCTTTATGACGGAGACAGCCCAGCTGGCCGATGTGGTGTTGCCAGCCGCCAGCTTCGCCGAGAAGCCAGGCCACTTTACTAATACCGAGCGCCGGGTGCAGCGCCTGCAGGCGGCGATCGACAGCCCAGGCCTAGCCCGCCGCGACTGGCAGATCATCACAGATATCGCCAAGGCCCTTGGCGCCGCCTGGCGCTATGAGGATGAAGAATCGATCTGGCAGGAGCTGACCCGCGTCACGCCCCAGTACCGCGGCATCCAATGGCAGAACACAGACCCCAGCACGCCACAAGGCCTGCTGGGTAAGCATTGGCCCTGCCCCGAGCCTGGCCATGAGGGCACCCGCCTGATGCATAGAGAGCGCTTTACCCGCGGGCTCGGCAAGATGACTCCCGTCGGCTACCGCCTGCCGGCCGAACTGCCCTGCGAAGATTACCCCTTCACCCTCTCCACCGGGCGCCTGCTGGAGCAGTTCCACACCGGCACCCTGACCCGTAAGACGGACGGCCTCAATACCCTGGGATCGCCTAGGGTGATGATGTCGGCCATCGACGCCGACCGTCTGGGGGTGAACAACGGCGACGTGCTGACTCTGTCCACGAGGCGCGGCAGCATCAACATCGCCGCCTTCGTCACGCGCCGCGCCCAGCCGGGAGTGCTTTTCCTGCCCTTCCACTTTGCCGAGGCGGCGGCTAACAAGCTGACCAACAATGTGCTGGACCCTGTGGCCAAGATCCCCGAGTTTAAGATCTGCGCCGTCAGGGTCGAGAAGGCCAGCGAGGCGATCTGCTGGCCTTAGGACAAGCTGAGGTAGTGAAAAAGGCCACAACTCATGTTGTGGCCTTTTTCTTTATTGTTTAGCAACTTGATGCTTCGAGCAGGCTGCTACACCTTAAACTGCCCGTTACACCTTAAACTGACTACACCTTAAATTGGCCTACCAAGGTATCCAGGTTACGGCCCTCGTTGGCCAGTCCCTGACTGGTGTCCGAGGCGCTGTTACTGGCCTGTAGCAGCTCGTTGACGATCTCCTGAATCGCAAACACGTTGCGGTTGATCTCCTCGGTCACCGAACTCTGCTCTGTGGCCGCCGTGGCGATCTGGGTACTCATGTCGTTGATCGAGGTCACCGCCGAGGTCACCGCCCCCAGGCTATCGGAGATCGCCCGCGACGAGGTCACCGAGCGATGACAGCTCTGCTGGCTCGACTCCATGCTGCTCACCGCCAGCGACACCAGGTTATGCAGCTCAGACAACATCTCGTTGATCTCTAAGGTACTGGCCTGTGTCCGGCTGGCCAGGCTGCGCACCTCATCGGCCACCACGGCGAAGCCGCGACCCTGCTCACCGGCGCGGGCGGCCTCGATGGCGGCGTTGAGGGCGAGCAGGTTGGTTTGCTCGGCAATGCCACCTATCACACTCAGCACGCTGTTGATCTTCTGTGACTGCTCGTTGAGGGAGTTGATATGTCCGGCTGCCATATCGATCTCCGCCATCAGGGTCGAGACCTCATGCAGCGAGCTGTCGACACACTCCTGGGCGTTGCCCACATCCTGGGTGGCCGCCTGGGTCGCCTCGGCTACCTGAGTGGTACTCATGGCCACCTCGGAGGCGGTCGCCGACATCTCGGTGATCGCCGTAACCACCTGATCCGTCTCGTTGTTGTGGCTGATCAGCTGCTGCGCCATGGCGGCGGTCTGGGAGGAGATGTTATCCGCACCGCTCTTCACCTCGACGGTGGCCCTGGCCACATCCTTGATGATCCCCTGCAGCTTATCGACAAACTGATTGAAGGCGCGGCCCAACATGGCGATCTCATCGCTGCCCTGCACGTCCAGGCGCTTGGTGAGATCCCCCTCACCCTTGGCGATATCTTCGAGGTTCTGCACCATGTTGTGAATCGGGTTGACCATGCGTTGGGCGGCCACCAGCATCACCACGGCGGTGATCGCCACCAGCACCAGGGCGAAGAGCAGAATCATCATCGCCTTGTCGTTCATGTGCTTGGTCATCACCTCTCGATAGCTCTCCACCTGGGCGTCGATATCATCGGTGTAGGCACCTGTGCCCAAGATCCAATCTTTACCCGGCACGGTAGCGGCGTAGCCTATCTTTGGCACCAGGCCGGTAACCCCGGGCTTGGAGTAGTCATAGTTGAAGAAGCCATCGCCGCTTCTGGCGGCATCAATCAGGCCGACCACTATCTTCTTACCGTTAGGGTCTGTCATGCCGATCTGCGCCGTGCCCTCCAGCGCGGGCTTGACCGCGTGGAAACGGTTGAAGCCGTCAAAGTCGTAGATAAAGAAGTAACCGGCGGTGCCGAAGCGCACATTACGCAGCGCCTTGTTCACATCGCCCGCCGCCCCCAGGGAGAGCTGATGCTCGACGATATCCAGGGCGATATCGACCTGATCCTTTAGCTGCGCCTTACGTTCACTATAGAGACTCGCCTTGAAGGTCGACATATTCTCTTCGAGGGAGTTAGATTCCAGGTTATAGGTGATTGAAACTAAGAAGAGAAAACTCAAAATCAGGGGCAGGAGAGCAAATACCAACAGCTTATTTTTCATTCTTAATTGCCACATGTTCCACTCCAACAGGGTTTATTACATTTGTAAGTAAAATATAGCTAAAAAGTACCAGTGTCAGTGCTTAATGCTAGATAAATTGTAGTAGATCAATAATCTTAGCCAACTTGCCGGAAATTTCCGCCTAACATAAAAAAAGCCAGCATTCCATCCCTGGAATACTGGCAATCACTTCAGTAATTGGTTTGTGCTAACAAATAGTGCTTAGGTATCACTCCGATGACTAAGCACCGATTTTACGCACTCACTTTCTGGCTTAGTATCAGGCGGCTCAATAGCAAACCACCTGACACCTTACCCCGATTAGCGTACTAGCTTGCGGCGTAGGCCGGCAAACATCAGCAACATCAGGGCCGCGAAACCGAGCGCACCACCGTCGTCTTTCTCTTCGACTTCAGGTTGAGTTTCTGGCTCTGGCTGTGGCTCGACGCCATCAGACTCAACGGTCAGCATGAAGCTGGTCGATGCCGCATCGCTTGGGTTTTCCACATCGCTCACGGTAACCGTGACTTCCACTTCGCCGTAGAAGTTGGCTTCTGGCGTGATGGTGATTTCGCTACCTGAGGTATGGCCATCGACCACAGCGGTAATGTGCTCACCGGTAACGGTGATCTGGTTCACGCTGTTTTGCTCATCGGCGTACATCACGGCGATGCCTTCCAGGCTAGTGTTCTCTGCCACACTCTGGTCGGCGATAGTGCCCAGGGTGATGTTAGAGGCAACACTGACTGTGTGGCTCATGCTGATGTCGGCCATGCCTTCGACCTGGCTCACGGCGTTAACCGTTAGGTCTTGACCAGCGGCATTGTCTTTCACACGAGTCCAGGCGGTTACCTCGAACTGCGAAGACTCAGGGCCTACATAGTCGTAACAGATCACCAGACCGTCAGATAGCTTCTTATCCAACTCGCCATAGGTAAACTGCTCACCCAGGTAGGCACTCAGCGGACCATAGGCATAGACGCCGCCCTTGAAGCCTTGGATACCGATAGAACCACGGCCGTCTTGGCTACCGAAGTCCAGATTGTCATAGGCCATCATCATCTCGTACTCACCGTCGCCATGACGGGTGTTGACGTTGAAGATCAGCTCGAAGTCGAATCTGTCATCCAGCTCTTGCCACTGATAGACGCGGTTTGCATCGCGGCCCGCAGGCAGGTATGTACGCGCGTTATCGTATTCCAGGATACCCCAACCGGTTTGCGTGCTGGCGATAGAGATGCCCGAACGCTCGCTGAAGTTGTTAACCAGTGGCGCCGACAAGATAGCCTTAGGCGCACTTGGATCCAGCGCCTCGAAGCCACGCCACATCATGCCGATCGACTCGTATGGGAAGCTCTGATACGGGAAGATGTCATGGTATGGGAAGAAGAAAGGCTGACCTTCCCATAGCGACACGATACCGTGTGCATGGATATCCAGGGCGTTCTGCTTAGCAACATTGAGCTCTTCGTTGTTGTTATACAGATGGAAGCTGTCATAACGACCACCGAAGATCACATCGATTGGCAGCACGATACCGTTGCGGCTCAGGATGTTGTTGTCCTTACCATTGACGGCACGACCGTTGGCATCGTATTCCACCGGCGCGAAGCCGCTGAAGATCGGATAGATACGGAACTCTTCGAGATCCACATAACCACCCGGATTCTTGTTACCAAAGTCTGGCGTGCGACACATGGCGTCTTCCAGGTTAGTGGTGACATTGTAGCTAGGCGCTTGATCGGCGGTATTAGGTTGAACACCGCTGATGGTCAGCTTACCTTCTTCCAGGCTGATGTCTGTCACAATCGCCTTAGACGAGGTCAGTACATCTTCCACATTCAGGCTCAGGCCTGCCGGGATGTCGGCACTAATGGTGAAGGCACGATCCGCGCCGCTGTCATTAGGCTGCACCTCGAAGGTGAAAGGCACCTGCTCACCCAGATGGGCACCGGTTTGCGGTACATCCAGATGCACGTCATCGATACCACGCTCAAGCTTGAAGGCGACCTTGCCTATGTTGCCGGCGTTGACCTCTGAGGTACCAAAATCGATCAGTGAGTAGTAAACATCGCCCTCAACCATCTCAGGCAGGTTCCAGTTCACCTGGATATCGACCGGCTCCTGACCATTGCTGGCAGGCACGTCCACGCTCATGTCTGAGGCGACATTGTCGGTCACAACCGTTGTCGCGAACTGGAAGGTCTCTTCCATGAAGTCGTGGTAGTTGTTCTGCGCCGAGCCCTTTCTTGGGTTGTAGAAGATTGCCCAGTATTGGCCCTCTTCCGGCTGGTTGATGTTACAGAAGTTGTCGTACTGGATGTGGTTAGAGACACACAATAGCTCTTCGAACGGATCCGCCTTGCCATTGCCGTTGTAGTCCTTACCCACGTAAACCAGCAGGTTGCCCTTATCCAGGCTGCCTTCCAGACCACTTTCTGTGGTGCCGAACGATTCGACCATCAGACGACGGGCATTAGCCGGCACCTGAATCATCTCCACGTGAGTCGCCTCATCTAAGCGCTCTTCCATCGGCACACTCTGATCGGCATTGCTGCTCCAAGGGAAGCTACCATCGTTATCCTTCGGCAGCGTGATGGTTTTCACGTCGGCCTTAACAGGTGCGAAGATACGACCTTGGATGTTGTCGCCTTCCGGCAGACTGATCCCCTTAATGATCGCATTGCCATCATTGCGGTGAGCCGTTGCCGCCAGACGTCCTGGCATGCCGTTCTTGTCATACTTGAACACCACTGGCCAGTGCGCCTCAGACGCCGCGCCGCTGGTTTCGGTGAAGATCAGGTTAGAGTGCAGCTCAACTTCCGCGTTGCTGAACCAATCCTGGGTATCCATGATCGAGGCCTCGACCACGATATCCATGGTTTCGCCCGCTTCCAGGCTAAACTCGCTTGGGGTCACCTTGATAGACACACCGTTCTGCGCCATCTGTGAACGAGAGTCGAAGGCCCAGTTCATCACGTCGTCATGGGTCACGCTCCAGCTACCGGCGGTTGTCGCCTTGATGGTACGGATCCACTGACACTGTGGCTTACACTCGAAGTTCACCAGCTGAGGAATGTTCAGCTTGTGCACCGCACCGCCATTTTGCGGATCGGCAGCCTTAAAGTTCTCAACCGTTTCATCCATGATGAAACCGGCCTTAGCGGCGTTAGCCACGTTGATACGACCGGTACCGGCACGGTAGGTCGATGCCAGCGCCACATCACCGTTCTCATCGTTGAGTCTGTGATATTGCACCTTGTTCTCCGCCGTCATCGCCAGCGCAGATTGGATCTCGGTAGCGCTCCAGCTCGGCTTGGCCTGCTTGAGCAGCGCCATGGCACCGGCAACGTGTGGCGAGGCCATAGAGGTACCGCTGAGGAAGGCGAAATCACCTGACGAACCGCCAGAGACGAATGGATGCTCATCGGCAAAGGCGGCGTAGATGTTAACGCCAGGGGCCGCAACCGCAGGGATCAGGGCTTCTGGGGTCGATGGGCTAGGACCGCGTGACGAGAAGGCAGCCAACCAGTCGGCGCGCTCAGGATCCAGGTCGCGATCGATCGTGGTTTCAGAGATGGTCAGCATATGGTTGCTGCCCTTGGCCAACCAGTCGCTCAGGCCGTAACCCGACATGCCGTTGTCCCAGCGACCATCCCACTCCTGCTTGGTGATATGTATGCTTGGCACAGAATAGGCTGCTGTCGCCACAATGCTGTCGGCATTGGCGTAGTTGTACATGATCATGCCATCGGCGCCGCCGGCCAGGATGTTGTTGGCCTTGGCGCTACGGGCGATACCGTTAGGATCGTTCAGATCGTTACGCTTACACACCACGATCACATCGGTCGGGTTGCCATCGGCGTCGGTCAGATCGAAGGTGCCAGCCGGGAACGGCTCACCACAATACTCGTCACCATAGTCGCTAGCCTTAACCACCATACCCGTTACCGAGCTGGTATTTACCGCGCCGCCGACGATCTCGCTCCAGCGTGGTGCTTCATCGCCACCCATAGGATCGACCAGCTTGGTCTCAACCAAGATCTCACGAGAGTGAGTGCTCGCCGCCACGTTCATCAACCAAGGCGAAGCATGGTCGATGGCACCGAAATACTCTTTATATCCCTGAGGCTGACCCGAGTTACCGGCCGCAGCCGCAACCGAGATACCGGCTTCGCGAGCCGACAGGAAGGCCAGCTCGACGTCGTCGCTCCATGGGTGAGAATCCTGACCACCGATAGAGAAGTTAATTACATCGACACCGTCGCTGATGGCATCTTCGATACCGGCGATCAGGGCTTCACCCGGACAGCCTGGGTTGAGTTCGTTCGATGGGTGACACACCTGATAAGAGATGATGTTGGCGTGAGGCGCCACACCGCTCATGCGCGGGAAGAGTGCCTCTTTGACTACGCTACCATCGTTAACCGCGCCTGGCGCAGGATTAACGAAGTCCACATCCAGCAGCACGTTACCCGCGGCGGTTGAGGCCACGTGAGAGCCGTGGCCCTGGTAGTCTTCACCTACGGCTGGGCGGGTATCGCCATATTCACCACTGGTGAAAAAATCTGTGATCACTGGGTATGAGCGCACACCGATAAGCTTGTCGTTACACATGCCCTCGAAGCCCTCTTTGAGACAGTCACCTACGTACTGGCCCGCCCCCCATGGGTTTTGATGGTCATAGCCATCGTCGCCCACATCGGCAAAAGATCTGTGGTCTGTGTTCACCCCGGTATCGATAATACCGACGATCACATTCTCCCCCTTGTAGGGAACCGAATCAGTCACAGTACCTGTCCAGATCTTGTCGGCGCCGATCAACTCAGGGCCAACATCGGACAGCAGGTCATAAGTCTTAGAGCGACGAACAGAGGCGACACTTGCCATCTGAGAAACACGCTGCGCCTCCTCCTGGCTCATGGTCATAGAGAAACCGTTGACCGCATTGGTAAACTGCTGACGCACAGGACGATCGCCCAAGGTAGCCGACAGCTCAGAGATGACCGCCTGCTGCTTGCTCAGCAGCTGATCGCGGTACTGTTTGATCTCGCGGTTAACCGGTTGACCGGCCACAAACAACTTAGCCTCACCGGGCTTAGCCTTGACAGCACTACGCTCGGCGCCGCCTTGAGCCAGCAGGCTAGCGCCCGCCTGAGCCAAAGGCTGCTGATAGAGTCTGACGATGTAGACGTGCTCACCAGTCAGTCCCTCTTCGGCAACGAACTTCTGGTTCTGATGGCTGATCTGAACGTTCAGGCCATCATTTTGCAACAGGTTAACCTCTTGCGTGCTAGCGGCATTGAGTTTTTTCGCCTGTTCGGCGGTGATCTTCAGCGGCTCGAGTCTTTCGACCTTAGCCTGCTGTATCGCCGCATGGGCCATACCGGCACTGTAGAGTGCGGCTGCCACGGCTGTTACTAATGTTTTCACCTTCATGGAACTTCCACCTTTTTTGTAGTTATGCCCTGATGAAGCTTGTTGTTTGCATACTTATTCACCAGCGGACTAACATATAATCATGATGGCTTAACTAAGGTGGATAGCTTTGGTGTAGCATTTTGTAGTTTTGTTAAAAAACAAACATTTGGTTAACACTCGGTGTTTTTGGCTTATTCCAGGTCAGACCAGCGTTATCAAACAAGCTTCAAAAGCAAATAAAGTCACTTAAAAACAATCAAGTAATACGTCATTCGCGAAAATCACTCGAAACAATGCATGATAACAAAGTCGCTACAAAGTGAGGCGGAGCAGACCATAAGCGATTGGCAGGTGAGGAACATCACCTGCTTAGCCCTATGCTTGCGACATAGCAAAATGATGTTATGCTCAGGCGGCATTAAGTGGTTGAAGCATGATTATTCATTCAATAAACGCGAGTCGCCCAGTGGACTCATCATGAGTGAAAAATATCGACCGGATGACTCTGATGTCGAGCACTGATCTCGAACACTGGTGTCGAGTAAGGATGCCAGCAAAGCGATAGCGCATATTTTCAAAGCTTCAAATTGCCAAGCTTGAAATTTGGCAAGCGGCAGCTGTTGGAGATTCGATGTGAGCTAACCCAAAGCCTCTACTCGAAAAATCTCTCCAAGGCATGTAGCATTTTGTACACTTATATATATTTTTACAGACTTTTAACCTGAGATGGTTTTAGATGCTAATTTCAGTTTCGGGATGTGGATGAAGGCCATGAAGTACCTCTTGTCCGGTCTTATTTTCCTCACGGTTTTTTTCCTGTGCGAGGCTAGGGCCGAAGAGCAGATAGATGACATTATCACGGGCGAATTTCACTTCACCCTCGCCTTAGGCTATGGCGGAATCGAGAACCCCAGGGCCAAGTCGGACGATATCACCACCTACGCCCTGCCTAGCTGGTCCTACTATGACGACCGCTTCTATGTGGAAAACTTCACTCTGGGCTACAGCCTGTATGAGTCCGATAGCCTGCTGGTCGACCTGCAGACCCGTCTGAACGAAGATGGCTTCTTCTTCGAACTCGACGGCTGGAACAAGGTCTTCCTAAGCGACATTCTCGGCTTTAAACCCAACAAGCAGCCGATATTCGGCCCGGCGATCCCCGAGGTGCCGATCGAACGCAACATCTCCTATCTCGGCGGACTGAGCACCACCTGGCTCACCCCCTACAGCGATTTCACCCTGGGCTATTTTCATGACATCAGCGGCGTCCATCAGGGCAACGAGATCCATTTCAAGGCCAAGAAGAGCATGGCATTTTCCTGGGGTGCCCTGGGATTCGAGGTAGGCGCGATCCGCAAGAGCAGCCAGCTGATCAGCTACTACTACCATTTCACCGAGGAGGAGCTGGGCCGCAGCCGGGTGCAGCAACCTCAGTCGGCGGCCATCAACTACCACACCAGCGGCGTCGTCAATGTGCCCCTGTGGCAAGACATTAATTTTGTAGCCATTATCACCTACACTTGGTTAGGAGACGAGATCACTAAGAACCGCATGATAGAGAAGGATGGATACCTGTCAGGGTTCATCGGAGTCAGCTATGCCTTCTAATGCCATCAAGCTGATACAGTGCATGTTACTGCTGGCCCTGGCCACCAGCTTCTACTGCCAGGCCAATAGCACTCAGGTCAATATTAAGCCCAAGACCTGCGCGGTTCTCGAGGCCGGCACGCCCTGCCACATGACGCTCAAGATCAGCTACAAACTCGAGGCATTGGAGCAGACCTGTATCTGGATAGCCCTTAAGGAAGCCCCGGAGCAGTGTTTCGATCGCCTTAGCGTGGATCACCTGCTTGAGCTGACGCTCACCAAGGATACCCAGGTGCTGATCAAAGATCTCAACAACAAGGTGCTCGATGAGGTGACCATACAGATCGCCACCTATCAGCCCGTAAACACCCGCAAACGACGAGGACTCAACTGGAACCTGTTATGAGCAAACCTAAGATTCTCCTGATTGAAGACGATCTGGATTTGGCGGAGCTCACCCTGCTCTACCTGACACAGCAAGGCTTCGACCTGACCCACAGCGAATCGGCCCAGGCGGTGGCTAATTTGCCCGCCGATCTAAGGTTCGATCTCATCATCTGCGACATCATGCTGCCCGACAGCGACGGCTTTAGCCTGTTTGCCGAGCTACAGGCGCGCTACCAGTGTGTGATCATCTTCATGACCGCCCTCGACGGCCAGCAGGAACAAATAAAGGGTTTAGAGCTGGGCGCCAGCGACTATATCGTCAAGCCGGTCAACCCCGAACTCTTAGTGGCTCGAATCAAAGCCAACCTGAGAAAGCTCCCCAATGAGGCGCCTCCTCAGAGCGTCACCCTGCACGACTTCACCATAGATCATACCCACCAACAGCTGACCATAGGCGATCGGCAACAGAAGGTGACCACCCAGGAGTTTGACCTGTTATGGATCTTCGCCCAGCATCCGGGCAAGGTGCTCAGCCGCGAATACCTGTTCGAGCAGTATGTGGGCCGTCCTTACGATGGCCTGGACCGGGCGATCGATCTTAAGATCAGCCGCCTGAGAAAGAAGATAGACAGCTATCAGATAGACGGCCTCACCATCAAGACGGTGCATGGCCAGGGCTATCTGTTTAACTATCAGCCCCAGCTCTCGGACAAGGGATGAAGTTTCAATTCTACCGTCTCTATGCCCTGCTGATCTTAAGCAGCGCCCTGATCATCTGGTCTTTCAGCGAGATCCACGGCGCCATGCAGCATCAGGTGGAGTCCTACCAGATAGATGTCGATAGCGTGTTTCGCGGCCTGAGCGAGGAGGACAGCAGCGTGCTGATCCGCCAACTCTCCCGCGATGAACTGGCGCTACCCCAGGACCTGGCCGATAAGTTGGATGGCGGCGAAACCATCGCCCTCACCCTGAGCGGCGGCAAGACCTACTATTATCGCCAGGCCCCCGAGATTAGCGATCCAAACAACAAAGAACCGGCCAAGGTGATCGCCTTCGGCCCTGTGCTGCGCAAGCCCACTCAGGCGGTGCCCACAGAACTTATCATCTTCGCCCTCTACGCCAGCCTGGGCTGTCTGGCACTGCTGCTGATTTGGCCCCTGTTTCGGGATCTCTCCCAGCTGCAGGCATCCGCCGTGGAGTTTGGTGCCAACCCGAGAAAGATGGAGCAGACGATCAACAAGCGATCGGCCATCTATCCCCTGGCCAAGGTGTTCCATGAGGTGACTGTGCAAATCGTCGACTTCCTGCAGATGCACAAGGAGCTGTCGCGCACCATCTCCCACGAGGTCAGGACGCCTCTGGCGCGCATGCGCTTCGCGCTGCAGCTGAGTAAGGTGGAGCTGGATGAGAAATACTGGCAGCGACTCAACGCCGATATCGACGAGATAGAACAGCTGGCCAACAACTACCTCTCCTTCGCCAAGCTGGAACACAGGGAGGCGCAGATAAAGAAAGAGGCGGTGAGCACCCAGGCCTTCCTCGACCAGTTAGAGGAGAAGTTTGCCCTCTACCAGGACAAGATAGGCATCACTTTTATTGCCGACGACAGGCTTGCGGTGTTCGATACCAGCTCAATGAGCATAGCCACCCAAAACCTGATCATGAACGCCCTGCGCTTCGCCAAGCAAAACATCCAGGTGCGTTTTCGCTGCGACAGCGATCTGTGTCAGATAACCGTAGAGGATGATGGCCCAGGCTTCGAAGGCAAAGGCAAACAGCTGCTGGCCGCTTTTGCAAGGGACAAGGAACAGTCCGACGGCTCGGGCTATGGCCTTGGGCTCTACATAGCACGCAAGATCGCCATCTGGCATCAGGGCCGGCTAGAGGTGGCAAAGTCAGATGAACTCGGCGGCGCCAGCCTCACCCTGGTCTGGCGCAATCAGCCAGCAAAATAGACTCGGCTCGCCGCTGCGTTAAACTTGTCTCATCCTAAGAAAGCCCACCCAGCACGCCGAGCAGCATCCCCGTCAGCGCGAAGCCCAGCAATAGCATGAGAATGCTGGGCCGATAACGCAGCTGCCAGGCCAGTCCTATCAGTACTAAGAGAGCATCGGGCCAGGCGAGGATGGCACTGGCTATCACAGGCGAGATAAGCGCCGCCAGCAGCAGGCCCACCACGGCGGCGTTGAGTCCCATGATGGCGCCGCGAAATCTCGCCCGCCCCATCAAGCCATGCCAGCTGCGCAGCAAAGAGAGTTGCAGCAAGAATCCCGGGAGGAAGATGGCGAGTGTCGCTACCAGGGCCCCAAGCAGCGGCGACTCCAGCCAGGATTCGGCGCCGAGAAAGGCTGCCAGGGTAAACATGGGGCCAGGCACCGCCTGAGCCAGTGCATAGCCCGTCAGGAACCGCTCGCTGGTCAGCTGCTGGCCGACACTGGCCTCAAGCAGCGGCAGCACTACATGACCGCCACCAAACACCAGGGCACCCGCCTGATAAAACTGGGCAAACAGCTGAGACAGGCTATGGCCAGTCCCTAGCCAGAAGAGCGACAGACCAAACAGCAGGATAAACAGCATAAGCGGCAGCATCTGGGGCCGTAAGGTATCGACAGCGCCGCCCTCTCCTCCTTTCGCGCCTTGCCGCCCAGCATCCTGATCTATGCCCTGAAGCGCCGATGGTGCCAGCCAGACGGCGCCGACAACTGCGGCCAAGATCAACAGGCCTGACTGGCTGGCCAGGGTGCCGACAAACAGGGTGATCGAGGCGCAGAGCAGCATAATTAGCCGGGTGGCGCCACGACGACAGAACTGCTTAAACATGCTCAGCACGGCATCCGTCACCACCACGACCGCCATCAGCTTGAGGCCATGGATCAGCCCCTGAAACCAGCTGGTATCCAGCCAGCTCAGGCTAGCCACCGCCATAAGATAGAGAAGCAGAAATGAGGGCAAGGTAAACCCAAGGAAGGCAGCAAGCGCACCGGGAAGTCCCGCCCTGTGATGGCCGATGGCGAAACCCACCTGGCTCGAGCCCGGCCCGGGGATCACCTGGCTCATGGCGACTATGGCGCCAAAACGCTCGGCGTCCAGCCAGCCGAGATCATCGACGAAGCGCCGCTTGAAATACCCGATATGCGCCGCCGGCCCGCCGAAACTCATCAGCCCCAGGAGCAGAAACTGCTTAAATACCTCACCCAAGTTGTCATCCTCCGTCAAGCCTGAGCCGAGAATTGGCCACGCCGCTAAGTTGCGCGCAGCCTTTTGAAATACAGGTTAATTAGATTATGACAGACAGGTGACCGTCTGATGACAGACGTATAGAGACTCGATAATTGAGACTCAGCGGTTACTCGCCGATGCGTTGCAGCATCACCAGCACCTCGAAATGATCTGTGTGGGGGAACATGTCAAACAGCTGCACCTTGGTCACCCGGTAGCCTGAGATGCAATGTAGATCTTTGGCCAGCGTCTTGGGATTACAGCTGGAGTAGAGAATTGCCTTAGGGGCAAACTCGCTCAGGGAGTGGCACAGGGCCTCGCCGATACCGCGTCTGGGCGGGTTGACTATGATAAGCTCCGGCTTCTCTTCGCCGCGGCTGTTGCTGGCGAAGCTGGTCGAGTCCAGCGCGGTGAAGCGTACCTTATCAAGCCCCAGCGTCTCGGCCGACATCTTGGCACAGGCGATCGCCTCGGCCTCGATCTCTATGCCGGTCAGGGCCACATCCTTCGAGGCGCAGTGCAGGCCGAAACCGCCGACGCCGCAGAATAGATCCCAAATCGATTTAGGCGCCAGCTCACGGGTCCAATCTCGCGCGCTCAGGTAGAGCTTGGCCGCCACTTCGGGATGGGTCTGGAAGAAGCTCTTAGGACGAATGTAGAGGGGCACGCCATTAAACTCCTCCTCCAGCCGAGTCGCCTCGGTGAGGAAGATCTCCTCCTCACCTTCCAAAATAGCCATATGTACGGGCTGCAAATTCACCGACACCACCTTGATCTCAGGGTACTCGGCTAACAGCCTTGGCAGTTCACGTTCGATGCGGGGAATGGCCTGCTCTGAGCGCATCACGAAACGCAGCATATACTCGCCGCGTACCTGACTGCGGGTCAGCAGGATAAATTTAAGCTCGCCCTTGGCCTTATCGACCCTATAGGGCGGGATGCCAGCCTGGCGCACGAACGCCTCTAATCGGTGCAGCAACTGCTGCATATCCTGAGGATAAAGGCTGCAATCACACAGGCTCACCGCCTCGCCGCTCGGGCTCACCAGCCCCAATATAGGTTGATGGGCGGCGCCCAACACCACCATCTTGGCCTTGTTACGAAAACCGCTCTCAGGCCCCACCACGGGAGGAAGCCACTGCTCCACCGGCAGATCCTTGAGCAATGCCTCTAGGGTCGCCGTTTTCGCCGCCACCTGATCACTCAGGGGCGTGTTGAGATGACGACAGGAAAGACACTGATTAGCATCGAAATAGGCACACTTCACGGATGGTTTGCTCGCAACTTGGCTTAAAAAAGGCGCCCTACTTTAGCCTTTTTGAGGAGAAAAATCACCTTTCACCGTGGGCGACTCGCTTGATGGCGCCTCATCTGTCACGGGAGTGAGGCGCAACTTATCGACATCGGCACGTATCGGCTTGGGCCCGCGGCGACTCTTGACCCAGGCCAGTGCCTCCTTAGCCGTGTGCCTGAAGGTGGTCAGCTTGCCACCATAGACGGTAAGCAGGTTGGGATGAGTATCGCGCGACAGCATCATGGTATCCCTGGGCAGGTCGAACGCCTCGCCGCCCTGCTTGGGCAGCACGCGCACGCCGCAGTATCGCCCTGTGATGCGCCCCTCGAGCGCGCCATCATTCTCACTCAAAGGGAAGTAGTGGCGATAGATCCCCAGCAGATAAGCCTCCTCGGCCGGCGTCACACCTGCCGCGTCCACCGCATCGATGGGTGTCTCTGTGGTGCCTATCATTGTCTTACCCTGCCAGGGCATGACAAACACCACTCGCTTATCGAAGATAGACTCCAGGTAGAAGATGCCGCTGGGCGCGGGGATATCCAGCACCAGGTGACTCCCCTGCACCAGCTCCACCGGCGATACCTCCACCTTAGGGATGACCCTCTCGAGCGTCTGATTGACCCAGGGCCCAGTGGCATTAATGACGCAGCGACTGCTGAGTCGCCGCGTTTCACCCTTATGGCTAAAGCTGACGATACAGGAGTCAGGCCTGTGCTCTATCTGCTCAAGGCTGACCTGGGTAAGCAGCTCGGCGCCTAACTGCCTGGCGCTCTGGGCCACTGCGCGAGTCAATGCGCCATCGTCGGTCTGGGCGTCCCAGTAACGAAACACGGCGCGCAGCCCCTTAAGCTTGAGACCGGCCAGCTCACTCCAGCGACTGGCCGGCACAGACTGAAACTGGCCCAGGGGATCCAGCTCGCTCAGCAAGGCATACAGGCTCAGCCCGGCCCGAATGGCCAGCGGGCCGCGCTGGCTGCCACGGTAGAGGGGAATATAGAAAGGCACAGGCTTGACCAGCTCGGGCGCCAGTGTCAGCAGCGCCTTGCGCTCACTCAGAGATTGGCGCACCAGGCCGAGTTGGCCCGACTCTAAATAACGCAGGCCGCCATGGATCAACTTACTGGAGTTCGATGAGGTCTTCTCGCCCAGATTATCCTTCTCAAGCAGCACCACAGAGTAGCCGGCGGCCTGGGCACACTGGGCGATGCCCACCCCAGTTATGCCGCCACCAATCACCACTAAATCCACTGCTTGCATATCGCATCCTTTCGCTTTATGAATCTAATTAGATTAACCCTGACTCGCCGCATCCAGATAACGGTAGGCCTTGTCACACAGGCGCTTGAGCTCAATAAACTCTTCGGGCTCACCCCCTAGTTTGCAGCGCATCTGCATAGGGATCGACCGGGCCTGCTGCTGCAGCTCACGGCCTGCGTCGGTCAGCTGCAACACCCGCACCCGCTCGTCGGCTTCGCTGCGACCTCTGGTCACCAAGCCTTTGCTTTCCAGTCGTTTTAGCAGAGGCGTCAGGGTGCCAGAGTCCAGGTGCAGCTGCTCACCCAAGGTCTTGACGCTGATCCCCGGCTCCTGCCACAACACCAACATCGCCAGATATTGGGAATAGGTCAAGTCCAACGCCTCCAGCAAGGGGCGGTAGGCACGCACCATGGCATTGGCGGCGCTGTAAAGCGAGAAGCAGACCTGGTTTTCGAGGGCCAGGGGATTAGGCTGAATATCTTGGCTCGTGGGTTGACTCATGAATTGGATCGCCATCATTAAATTGCACACAACTTTTACCAAGTTTACGCCATGCGCAGGCCAAAGTGAAAAATTATCAAAAAAATTTTTTACTGCATAGTTAGTCAATAATCTGTCATCTTTACAGAGACTTAATCAAATAGTTAAGTAAAACCATCTAGATGCGGCTCGACTGAATCCTGACGCTAGGTTAAATACTCAAAAAGGCTGAAATTTCCGCACCTTTCCACCAACAAAGATGGTTGCTTTTCGAGCGATAATCCCCTAAATTCCCCCCACTATTCAGCTCGATACACTAAAAAACACAATGGAGGTGTTCACTATGAAGCAATTGCTGCTAGTGATGTTGTCATTTCTCTTTGCCGCCCAAGCCAGTGCCGCCTGCCCGCAAAACATCAGCTTTGGCGACATTCCCTTTGAGAAAAACAGCTCTTACTTCGATAGCCGATATGCCAAACAGTTGCAGTCGCTGATAAAGAAGACTCAAGCCGACAGCGGTTACCTGCTGCTGGAGTTTCCCCTCTATAAGGGCGAGACAGATAAGAAGATCAGAGACTATAACCTCTGGCTCGCCAACCGCCGCATCGAACGGGTCAAGACCTTCCTGACCAAGGCCGACTACAACCAGCCTGTAGTCACTAAGCTGCTGACGGCCAGCAAGGAAGATACCCGTACCCTGAGCCTTCACTGGTGTCAGCAGGGCGAGAGCGAAACCACCATCGCCAGCACGGTAGACCCCAGCCGTCACCAGTTAAAGTAAGCGCCTCAAGGGGTAAGCTGTAGCCAATAAGCCTTAGCTAATCACGCCCCTGCTAAACAGGTTCTAGTCGACAGGTCGCCTCCCTCAAAATTGGCGAGGCGGCAGCTTGACGATAGACAAAAATCCGCGCCAGTTAACACTTCCTGTACATTTCAAGATTTGCGTTGCAAATCTTAAACATAAACTTAGTCTCCCCCAGCGCCCGCAGTAAACTGTCCCTAGGGTCTGTTGATCTTTCCTGTTTGTTTTTGCAGCATTCTGTAGGCCATTTATACAAGACAGAGTCCGTGTAGTGTAGTTATTCTACATGAGCGGGCGATAACGCAGTAGAAATGGCCTACACAAGCTGCCCGAAGGGTTCATCTAAACGCGCCTTGCGCTGTGTTGCCTGCTATTTACATAGAATAACTATGCCGCACAGCATGCGCCTAGAGCAAAACGCGTTTAGATTGAACAAAAATTAAACCTGAAAAATAAACAGGCCCTAGAGGATTCACGCCTTTGTCATCGTCTTTTGGCAAGTCAGCCCCGGGGAGGGATTATGTTTAGAGCCCTGATGTTTTGTTTTCTGTTACTCTCGAGCGCACTACCCAGCTTCGCACAGGCCGAGGAACACGCTGCGTCTCAGAATGCCACCTGGCATTATGTCGACGCCGACGGCCAGCTGAAGATTAAGCTCTATTTCTTCTGGTCTAAGACCTGTCCGCACTGCGCCGAGGCGCACCCCTTCATCGACAGTCTGCCGGAAAAGTATCCCTGGATAGAGCTGGAGTCACACATGGTGTCTCAGGCGGGGACCCGGGAGAAATGGCAGGCAATCGCCGAGCAGACCAAGGTTGCCGCCCGCTCCGTGCCCTATATCGCCGCCTGTGAACAGGCGACCGTAGGCTACAGCAGCGAAGCCGTGACGGGACAATTTATTCTGCAGCAGCTCAAGGCCTGTTACCGCGCCCTGGGTGGTGTGGTCGCAGACAATGATCAGGTGGCCCAGACAGGGATGGCATCCGCTGAGGGCGAGCCACTGTTTGCCACCTGTAGCGCCAGTAGCGAGCCCGGTACCTGTGACCTGGGGCTGGAAGAAAGCGCACCTGCCGCGCCCGTCACTAAGGTACAACCCATAGAGCTGCCACTGATCGGCGTGGTGGCGCCAGAGCAGCTCTCCTTGCCGGTCTTAACCGTGGTGCTCGCCGGGGTCGATGCCTTTAACCCCTGCGCCTTCTTCGTGCTGCTGTTTCTGCTCTCTATCATGGTCAACGCCAAGAGCCGCAGCCGCATGCTGATCGTCGGCGGCATCTTCGTCTTCTTCTCGGGCTTTATCTACTTCCTGTTTATGATCGCCTGGCTCAACATCTTCGAGCTGCTGGGCGCAGGGAGCGACGGTGGCCTCATCATACTCGGGGCGGGCCTGATGGCGTTGGTCGCCGGTGCCATCAACATCAAGGAATACTTCTTCACCAAGGGCGAGGTCAGCCTCTCTATGTCGGCGGAAAACCGCACCGGGCTGATAAAGCGCATGGGTAAACTCACCAGCGCCAGTAGCATGGCGGCGATGATTGCCGGCACTGTGGTCTTGGCCATATTGGCCAACGCCTATGAGCTGCTGTGCACCGCAGGCTTCCCGATGATCTACACCAGCGTCTTGTCTATGCATGAGCTGCCGGCATTCGAGCGCTACCTCTACCTGGCCTTCTACAACATAGTCTATGTGATCCCGCTGGCGGCTATCGTGATCGCCTTCAGCGCCACCCTGGGTAAGCGCAAGCTCACCGAGAAAGAGGGACAGACACTGAAGCTGATGTCGGGGATCATGATGATTGGCCTGGGCGGCATGCTGGCCCTGGATCCGACCGCGCTGCAAAATGCGGGCCTGGCCATTGGCTTGATCTTCGCCTCCATCGGCCTGACCTTCATCATCAGCATGGGACGCAAATTGATAGAGAGACGCGGCGCCACCAGTTAATTTGGCAAAGGCTAAAGTTTTCCAAAACGCTGCCGATAGCACTATAGTTAACCTAAGCGAATTTTTCGGTTAACTATAGGCTCTCACCCAGTTTAAGGCGGTAATCATGGCAATAACAGTTGGAACCAGTAATCTACAACCTAATCTAAGCAATGGAAGCGTTGGGGTTAAAGTTGCACAGCTCGCCAAAGAGCAGCAGCAGGCAGAGGGAGAGATTGCACTACAACTGATTGAAGCGGTTGACTCGGCGCCTAGCGCTGGGCCTGTGGGAAATAGTGGTCACAACATTAATACCACAGCTTAGATCAGAGCGAACTTCGCAAAGCCCTCATCATGAGGGCTTTTTTTATGGCCCTTATTTGTCGCAGTTTGATGTTGCCTCAGGCTCATCACTCCCCTTGCCTGCCTCAAGGCTTGCCGACATCTAACAAAGATATTTGGCTAACGCGCTAAAAAATACTAAGCTGGGCCGACCCTGCTATATGCCAAGGCGTGCATCTCAAACAGCATTGGGCGCCAAAGCTGGTTACAGATATCAAGTTACAGACAGCAAGGCACAGAAAGCTAGTCACAAATAGTGGAAGATTAATTATGGAGGATAACAAGATGCGAGGAGCCGGCGGCAGTTCCGGAGGAATAGGCCTGTTTTTAGTAGGCCTGGTGATGATGTGCGGTGGTTTCTACCTGCTGCTGAACGCCATTTCAGTGACTTCAAACTTTAGCCTTGGCTATCGACTCTACAACGTCGGTGGCATGGGGATCACCGGCGGCACCATACTGATCCCGCTTATCTTCGGCATAGGCATCATCTTCTATAACGCCAGAAACCTGCTGGGTTGGCTCTTGACCCTGGGGTCGCTCACGGCGCTTATTTTTGGTGTACTCTCCAGCGTCAGATTCAACCTCAGGACCATGACCACCTTCGATCTCCTGGTCATACTGGTGCTGGCAATTGGCGGTTTGGGGCTGTTTTTACGCTCGCTCAAGGCCATAGACGCCAAATACAGCTAGCCTTATGGGCGCCTTCCAGAGGCGCCCTCAAGACAGGTAGGAACTGACGACCTTATCTTCGGCCGCCTCCCCCTTGGCCACCCCAGTACTACATCTATCCCGTCCCTGGGCCTTGCTCTGATAGAGAAGCTGATCGGCGCTGGCCAGCAGCTCATCCGCATCTAACCCCGGCTGCCATAGGCAGACGCCCTGAGAGACGGTGACATAGGCGCCGAGTGTCGAGTCGGGATGGGGGATCTCGGCGTCCTTGAGTTCATAACGTATCTGCTCGGCAATATGACGCGCACCACTGAGATCTGTATCGGGCAAAATGATGGCAAACTCCTCGCCGCCGTAACGCGCCGCCAGATCCCGAGGCCGGGAGGCCACCCCGTGTAACACCTCACCCAGCCTTACCAGACAGCGATCGCCATCGCTATGGCCCAGGCTGTCGTTAAGGCGCTTGAAGAAATCCACGTCCAGCAGGATCATACTCAGGGGGTCACCGGTGCGCTCGGCAGCCTTGATCTCCAAGGCGAGCACCTCATCGAAATGACGCCTGTTACTCAGGTCAGTTAGACCATCTATCAGCGCCATACGCTTAAACTGCTGCAACAGCTGCTGTTTCTCGGCGTCGCGCAAGATTGCCTTACGAAACCATTGCAGCAGCACCTTCTGCCCGGTAATGATGATCACCAAGAGACAGACAAACTTGGTCAGGGCAAAGATAGGATTTTCCGGGATCTCGATAAGCCGGGTCACCAGGCTAACCAATAGCAGAGGCACCACGCTGACCAGGAGCCAGCGGCGCACCGGGAAAAGAGAGATGGCGAAGGTAAATACCAGCACGTCGGTTACCGAATCGACTGTGGCAAGAGAGCCATATTCACCCAACAGGTTATAGGAGCTGGTGAGCCAGTAATGGCCCACCACAAAGTAGATCCAGGCAACTTCTAACACCAAGAGATAGGCCAACACCAGCCCCATGCGATGCTGCTCTGGCTGACGATAGAGGATCCCCGCCAGACCAAACAGGGCGATGCATAGGGTCGGCATCTGCAGCACCAGAAGATCCTGCAGCGTCAGAAGACTATTCTTCTGTAGCATGGACGCAAGGAAGATGGCGACAAGTAGGAACACGGATAGATAGGCGGTCCATTTTACCGAGCGACAAAGATAGATGTGGGTCTCTTGGATTAGGAGTTCGTCAAAGCTTTTTGGCTTACTATTCATCGTGTCTGTGCCCGCCCTCTTCTGCTTTCGTCATAAGCTTAAGTAATTATAAAGACGAAAAAAAAAACAGCCAGCATAAAGCTGACTGTTTATTTTGTGGCATTTTGTACCTTTAGGCGGCTTCCGCGTCCGCCGGCTCGCCGAGACGGATTAGGTAATCGAAGGCGCCCAGAGAGGCTGTCGCGCCGCTGCCCATGGCGATGATGATCTGTTTAAAGGCTGAGTTGGTCACATCGCCTGCGGCGAATACGCCCGGCAATGACGTCTGGCCCTTGGCATCGACGATGATCTCGCCGCGTTCGCTAAGATCAACTGTGCCCTTGAGCCACTCGGCGTTAGGCACCAGACCTATCTGTACGAAGATACCCGCCAGGGCAACATGGTGCTGCTCACCCGTGGCTCTGTCTGTGTAGTTCAGGCCCTGTACCCGGGTGCCATCGCCCACCACTTCTGTGGTCATCGCCTGGGTGATGATCTCTATGTTGCCCATGGAGGCCGCCTTACGCTGTAGCACCTCGTCGGCGCGTAGCTTGCTGTCGAACTCCAGCACGGTAACATGCTCGACGATATTGGCCAGATCGATGGCCGCCTCTATGCCCGAGTTACCACCGCCAATCACAGCCACGCGCTTGCCCTTAAACAGCGGGCCGTCACAGTGCGGGCAGTAGGCGACGCCTTTGCCGCGATACTCTTTCTCGCCCGGCACATTCATCTCGCGCCAGCGAGCGCCCGTGGCCAGAAGTACCGTCTTGCTGCGCAGCAGTGCGCCACTTTCGGTCTGGATCTCAAACAGCTCTCCTGACTTGAGGCTCAGGGCGCGCTGGTTATCCATGATATCGACATCATAGTCGTGAACATGGGCTTCCAGGTTAGCCACCAGCTTAGGCCCCTCGGTCGCCTTGACCGAGATAAAGTTTTCGATGCCCACGGTTTCTGCCACCTGACCACCGAACTTGTCCGCCAGGATGCCGGTTCTCAGTCCCTTACGGGCCGCATAGATGGCCGCCGATGCGCCAGCCGGGCCACCGCCGACCACCAGCACGTCGAAAGCCTCTTTCTGGCTGAGCTTTTCCGCCTGACGGCTGGCCGCATTGACGTCCAGCTTATTGAGGATCTCGACCACGCTGATACCACCGACAGAAAACGGCTCGCCGTTCAGGTAGACAGAGGGTACCGCCATGATGTTGCGCTCGTTCACTTCATCTTGGAACAGGGCGCCGTCTATCATGGTGTTTTGAATGTTAGGGTTGATCGCCGACATCATGTTGAGCGCCTGCACCACCTCGGGACAGGTTTGACAGCTGAGTGACACATAGGTCTCGAAGCGATACTCGCCCGGCAGGTCGCGGATCTGCTCTATCACCTCAGGTGCGAGCTTAATCGGATGGCCGCCTGTGTGCAGCAGGGCCAGCACCAGAGAGGTAAATTCATGGCCCATTGGCAGGCCGGCGAAATGGATCTGACTGCCGGTGTCAGGGCTAGTCACAGTCATCGACGGGGTACGCTCACCCACAGATTCGGTCAATGACACTAATTCTGAAAGCGCGGCAATATCGGTTGCCAGCGACAATAACTCTTTTGCTTTAGGACGCTCATCTGCCGATACGACAAGTTCAACTGGGCGCTTGAGGTTTTGCAGATAGGTAGTCAGCTGATTTTTCACATTCGCATCTAACATGATAACTCCTAGGAAAAAGTGGCCCCCAGAAGGGAGCCAAAAACATAGGGAAAAATTGCCGGCTCGCATGCAGGGGGAGGTGAACCGGCAATGAAAAAGAATGATGATTAAACTACTTTGGCTTTCGCCGGGTCGCCCGAGATGATGAGACCCGGGCGACCTTGAGGAGGAAGATCTTAGATCTTACCAACCAGGTCCAGTGAAGGCGCTAGGGTCTCTTCACCTGGCTGCCATGCTGCCGGGCAAACTTCACCGTCGTGAGTCGCAACATACTGAGCCGCTTGGATCTTACGAACCAGCTCAGAAGCGCTACGACCGATACCCAGGTCGTGAATCTCGGCAACCTTGATCTGACCTTCTGGGTTGATCACAAAGGTACCGCGCAGCGCCAGACCTTCCTCTTCGATCATCACGCCGAAGTTGCGTGAGATAACACCGGTTGGGTCGCCGATCATTGGGTAGTTGATCTTGCCGATAGTGTCTGAGCTATCGTGCCACGCCTTGTGAGTGAAGTGAGTGTCGGTAGATACAGAGTAAACTTCAACACCCATAGACTGTAGCTTCTCGTAATGGTCAGCCATGTCACCCAGCTCTGTTGGGCAGACGAAGGTGAAGTCGGCAGGGTAGAAGAAAACCACAGACCACTTACCCAGTAGGTCTTGCTCAGTCACAGAGACGAAATCGCCCTTGTGATATGCAGTGGCTGAGAAAGGCTTGATTTCGGTGTTGATGATAGATTGAGTCATTGCTTGCTCCAGTGCTCGTTATTAAGAGTAAGTTTGTGAGGTGAGGCGTTTGCCTTGACCCCGTGTTCTTTGTCGATGAGGAGATAATAACGAGACTGGATAATTAAATATAACGGATAAAAGCTATCATGCTAATCGGTTTTTAAGATTATCATTGGCATGACGACATAAAACCGATTAAGGAGAGCGAGTCGGTCTCACTCCCAGGTTTCGAAGCGGGTCAGGCTGCGGCCCAACTGAAAGTCCAGCAGCAGCGACAACTGCTGCGCCTCCGCCTTGAGTCCGCTGGCACTTATCTGGCGCGCCTGTTTACCGGCGAGCACCACCCAGTTGCCGCCACCCGTCAGGCAGGCGCGCACGTCGCTAAAGTGTTTCTGTAACAGGGCCAGCAGGGTGGCGTTACGGCTATGCTCCTTCCAGCAGTTGAGCACCAAATAACCTTCACTCTTGAGCAGGGCGGCGGCATTAGCGATAAAGGTCTCGCTAAGCTGCTGCTCGTCCACGCCGTCGCCATGGTAGATGTCGGCGAAGATCACGTCGGCCTTCTTATGATCCCCGTCTGCCAGAAACGCATTGGCATCTTGATGAATCAGGTTGAGCTTCTTACCCAGCGGCAACCAGAAATAACGCTTGGCCACCTCGATCACCGCCTCCCTCAGCTCTACCGCGGTAATATTAATCCCGCGGTCGAAGTTACGCAGTGCATGAATGAGGCCGCCACCACCCAGGCCGAGTACGATGACGCGTTTAGGCTTGATAAACAGCAGCACCAGCAACATGGCCTGCAGATAGGTATGCATGGGCACATGCAGCGCCGACTTGAGCAGCTTGCTCTGCTCATCGTTATCCCCAAAGGAGAGCAGGCGAACCTCCTTATCTTCCATGACCAGGAGTGGGCCGTGGTCATCTTCGCCGGTATATAGGGTGTTATAGTCTGACATCTGTCTCTCCGCAGGGACGCTTCATCTTAGGCGCAGGTTTTCAAACGCAACAAAGGTTAGGCGAAATAAAGGCGCTAGTATGCCGCAAAAGCCCCCACAACGGCAAAGGCAACAGCAAAGGCAACTGCGCACACAACAGCAGGCAGATCCCTTTCCTTAGCCCTTTTACAGAGCCTTATACAAAACGTGAGGCAGGCGCACGAGTTTAGTTCGTGAGTTAAGCATAAGAACTAAGCAGCCTCCCCTCCTTCGGCCCATCATTCTCGCGTTGCAATCGGGCAAGCCTTGTAGTATTTGTTTGAAATCTTTGGCTCATTTGCAATTTACCATGACACAAACCCTACTCGTCAGCTGTCTCTACATCGGCATCTTCATCTTCGCCCAGCGTCTGCTCACCAACTGGATCGCCAAGCTGGCCGAGTCCAAACAGGTCTCCTTTAAACGCACCAAGATGGTGACCCAATATATTACCTACCTGCTGTTTATCATCATCGCCTGTCTCTGGGTGATTTCACTCGGCATCGAATATCAGCAGGTGTCGCTGTTTATCTCCTCGGTATTTGCCGTGCTTGGCGTGGCCTTGGTGGCCCAATGGTCAATTTTGAGTAACATCACCGCCGGGATCTTGATCTTCTTCGTCTTCCCCTATCGTATTGGCGATCGCATCAAGATTATCGACAAAGATGAAGATGTTAGCGGCATCATTGCCGAGATCAGCCTGTTTCACGTGTTGATCGAGCGTAGCGACCGCATCACCATCACCTACCCTAACAACCTGATGCTACAAAAAGGGGTTTTGAAACTGACTCAGGCGCACACTCAGGCCAAGCCCTTGAGCGAATCGCCCGAGAAAGACCATACTCAAGTACAAAGCGATTAACCGACAGGGGGCCGCGATGCTCACGACATTACTCTATGATCCGCAAAATAATTCGCTCACCCGGGGCGACGCGTCTCAGGTCGCCAGCTGGCAACAGAGGGACAACACCATACTCTGGCTCAATATCGACGGCGAGATAGACAGCGAGCTGAGCGAGTCGTTGCAGCGGGATTTCGGCCTGCACCCATTGGCGCTGCAGGACGCCTCGCGGGATCGCCATCCTCCTAAGATAGAGGACTTCGATGACCATACCTTTATTCTGCTCAGGGGCTTGTCGGCCGATTCAGACTCCATCAACTGCGACAACATAGTGCTGGCGCTGTTTGTGGGGCCACGTTTTATCGTGACACGCCACAGCAAGCGTTCGCTCTCCATCGAGCGCACCATGACCTCGCTGGAGGCGGGCGAGCTGTCGCTGCAAAACACAGGGGCCGTAGCGCTGAAACTCAGCCGCTACGTGATCAAGCGTTATCATAAGATCCTGTTCGATCTCGAGAGCCGGTTAGAGGAGTTGGAAACCGTGATGCTCACCACGGCGGACGATAAGATCTTGGCCGAGGTAGTACTCTACAAGACAGATCTCACCCGGCTGAGACGCAACTTTCACTACCATGTGGAGCTGTTCGACAGCCTGCGCAGCGAGCCCTCTATCCCCTTCGACGACAGCCTCTACCATGAGATCAACGACGTGTGCGAGCATCAACACAGGGCGGCCAGTCTGGCGGACCTCTTCTATCAGGTCTCAAGCGATCTGATAGACGGTTACATCTCCATCAGCGCCCATAGGCTGAACAACATCATGAAGGTGTTGACCATCATCACCGCCATCTTCGTGCCGCTGACCTTTATCGCCGGTATCTATGGCATGAACTTCGAGTATATCCCAGAGCTGAAACACAAAGATGGCTACTTCATCGTCTGGGGGGTGATGCTCACCATCACTGCGGTACTGATCTGGCTATTCAGGCGCCGCAAATGGCTCTAGCTAGCCTGTAGCGCGGATTGTCTCGACTAAAGTAAAAAGGCGAACCTTAGGTTCGCCTTTTTGTTCTATTCACTTTTTACGCACGCAGATTAGCGCAGCACCCGATGGAAGAAGGCCACCGCCTGCTGATAGATCTGCAATGCCAGCGCGGGATCGTATCTGTCGCCCTCATCACGCATAAAGGCATGCTGAGCATTGACCTCGAGATAGGTAAACTTGCGCCCCGTCTCAGTGAGTCTATCGTAGATGAGCCTGCGCCCCTCGCTCGGCACGTGGGGATCTTGCTTACCAAACACCAGCACCAACTCCGCCTCAATATCTCCGGTGCGGCTCAGGGAATCATTACCCGGATTGGCTGGCAGGGTGCCGGAGTGGATGTCCGTAGGGTAGAGACAGAAGGCACCAACCACATCGATATTCAGCGCGGCGCGGTAGGCCAGATGACCGCCGATACAGACGCCCATGGCACCGACCTGATTGGTGCAGAAGGGCTGGCTCATGGCAAAGTCGACTAGGGCCTGGGTATCACTGTCGTGATGTTCCAGCGCCTTGGTAAACTTATCCTGATTGCCCTTGTCTTTGCCCTCATCGTCATAGGCCAATACAGTGCCTATGGGGTTGAGTTCATGGAAAACTTCCGGTACCAAGACCACGAAACCGTGACCGGCCAACATGGTCGCGGCCCTGGCGATTGGCGCGGTCTGCTGGAAAATCTCCGAGTAGAAGATGATTGTCGAGAACAAGCCCTCGCTGTCGGGACGATAGAGATAACAGCGCATGGTGCCCGTAGGGGTGTCTATGTCGTGAACTTCCTGTTTTACCATCATAATCTTGCCCTCAGGCCAATAAACTTATCCTTAAGTTATCAGCCTGGGCTCCCCTTGTCAGGTGAAACCCGGCTGACGAAATTAAAGTAATGAAAGAAATTAAAATAGCTGGTTAGGACACGCTTCGCCATCGAGCAGCTGACGCACATTGGTCAGGCTGGTGTGAGCTATGGCGCCCAACGCCTCTTCGGTGAGGAAGGCCTGGTGACCGGTAAAGATCACGTTGTGGCAGGCCGACAGGCGTCTGAACACATCGTCCTGGATGATCTGGTTCGACTTATCCTCGAAGAAGAGCTCTTTCTCATTCTCGTACACGTCCAGCCCGAGGGAGCCTATCTGCCCCGTCTTGAGGGCCTCCATGGCATCGAAGGCATTAAGCAGACCACCACGGCTGGTATTGATCACCATAACACCAGGCTTCATCTTATCGAAGCTTGCCTTGTTGAGCAGATGGTGGTTTTCTTTGGTCAGCGGACAATGCAGGCTGATGATGTCGCTCACCGCGTAGAGTTCGTCCAGCGACAGATATTCGATGCCCATATCCAACACTGCCTGGTTAGGGTAAGGATCGTAAACTACCACCTTACAGCCGAAGCCCAGCAGGATCTTGATGGTCGCCACCCCTATCTTACCCGTGCCAATCACGCCGACTGTGCGGCCATGCATGTTGAAGCCCACCAGCCCCTCGAGGGAGAAGTTGGCATCGCGGGTACGTTGGTAGGCCTTGTGCACCTTACGGTTGAGGGTCAGCATCAGGGCCACAGTATGCTCGGCCACCGACTCGGGCGAATAGGCGGGAACGTTCACCACCCTGATCCCCAGGCGTTTGGCCGCCTCGAGATCGACGTTGTTAAATCCGGCGCAGCGCATCGCAATGATCTTAGTGCCATTTTTAGCTAGCTCTACCAATACCTCTTCACATAGCGAATCGTTGACGAAGGCGCAGATCACCTCGAAACCATAGGCCAGCTTGACCGACTGCATACAGAGGCGATAGTCGAAATACTCAATCTGAGCGCCAAAGGCCTGGTTGGTGCGGTTGAAATGTTCCATGTCATAGTGCTTAGCACTAAAAAAACCTATTCTCATCTTAGCTACCTAAAAGTGATTCAACATTAGACAGAGATTTGTCACCCTAGTATCACAAAGCCCCTGCCTGTCTTGGCTCCATTATAGCCAAGGAAATATGTGACTTAGCAAAGATAAATCGCGCTTAGATCACGAAATAGTTAACTTTGTGAGCCGTCAATGTGTTTTATGCCGATTTCCTGCTAAGCTGGCGCAAATTTTCAGTCTTCTTTCGCCCCATGAGTCAAAAGCACAAGCAGATTTCCGAGAAACAGTTTTGGCTGCAACGCCTGAGCAAGACCAGCCTGCGCGCCCTGCACATCTTAGGCATAACAGGTGCCGGCGGCGGCATCTTACTCGGAGTGGATAAAAGCCTGTGGTGCAATTACTGGATCTTGGCCATGAGCACAGGCAGCTTGCTGATGCTGTGGGAAGTGGTCAGAGACTGGCGCTGGCTGATCCAACTAAAGGGCGTGTTGACCCTGGTGAAACTCTGCCTGCTGGCGCTATTTATTCCCCTCGCTAACTACAAGCCCGAGCTGCTGATCGCCATCGTCTTGCTGTCAGTGATCGTCTCCCACGGCCCGGCCGGGCTCAGACATTTCTCAGTAATTCATGGACGACGCCTCGATGGACGAAAAGAGATTAAAGGCTGAAGCCGCTCCGCTGCTGACGCAAAGCAGCCAGCTTCTCGAACTTAATAGCCATCCCCAGGTACTCGACCTTGCCTGCGGCACAGGGCGTAACGGCATATGGTTAGCGGCCCATGGCGCCCAGGTCACCTTTATCGACAGAGACCTTGGCAGGCTAGCGGCCCTGCCTAAGCAGTGTCAGGCCTTAGCGCTCGACTTGGAAAACGGCGAACCACAACTCCCCGAGTCGCGATATGACCTAGTCCTGGTGTTCAACTACCTGCACCGCCCGCTGTTTGAGCTCATCAAAGCGAGCATCAAACCCGGCGGTCTCATCATCTACGAGACCTTCATAGAGAAGCAGGCCGAGGTGGGCAGACCCAAGAACCCCAACTTCCTGCTGGCCGAAGGCGAATTATCGCAGCGCTTTTATGGCTGGGAGACTTTGCACGCTTTCGAAGGTAATGTAGGCTGTGAAGAGATGCCCTGCTTCAAGGCGCAATATATTGGCCGTAAACCGGCTAACTAGGATCTCACAGCGTTAAGGACGATAGATGTTTCCCTATCCCGAACAGTACCGACTCGCCGCGCCGCCATTGGTCACCGCCCTCATGGTGTTATGGTCGATAGTCTCGCGCGCCCTGTTCGGTGACGACAGCGCCATCGCCTTCTACCCGCTGTTTATGCTGTTTCCCCTCAACATCTTACTGCATGGCAAGTTGATCTGGCAGGCCAAGGGGATCGAGCGGCTTGATCAGAGCATCTACGCCTTTATCCACCTCAGCCTGGCGTTCGTCGTCTGGACCTTTGCCATCATGCATGTCAATGGCCACAGCTTTTAGGCCCGCTAAACCACGTAAGATTCGAGGGTAAAACTTGCGCCGCCCGCGCCCTAAAGGTATCTTTGCAGCCCGATTTAACACCCAAGGTTTGCCATGTCTGATTTCGTGTATGCGCCGCCCACCGAGCCCTGGCTCGAGATCCTCCACGAGGATAAAGATATTCTGGTGGTCAACAAGCCCTCAGGCCTACTGTCCGTGCCTGGCCGCGACCCCGCCTATCATGACAGCGTCTACACCCGCGTCCTGCGCGATCACCCCAACGCCCAGATAGTTCACCGTCTGGATATGGCGACTTCAGGCGTTATCGTGGTGGCCCTCAGGCGCAGCGCCGAGCGGGAACTTAAGCGCCAGTTTCGCGATCGCGAGACCCATAAGATCTACTACGCCCGGGTTGCCGGCCATGTGAAGGCTGAGCAAGGTAGCGTCGACTATCCGCTGATCTGCGACTGGCCCAACCGCCCGAAACAGAAGGTAGATCATCAAATCGGTAAGGCATCTAAGACACTATTCGAAGTCGTCAGCCGTGCCAAGCGCTCGACCCTGGTTAAGCTCACGCCGATCACAGGTCGCTCTCACCAGCTGCGCGTACATATGATGGCCATAGGGCACCCCATCCTAGGCGATAACTTCTACGCCGACCCGCTGGCCAAACGCCTGGCACCGCGTCTGCTGCTGCATGCCCAGTCGCTGAGCCTGACCCATCCCTACAGCAAACAGCCTATGACCTTCAGCACGCCAATCCCCTTCACGGATGTCACCGAGGAGCAATAGAGCCCGGTGTTAACTTATCGGCATTCACTGGGCCTGCTTCGCGATAAAATCTACTTAATTCGTTAAAAGATTAGCAGTTAGCTAACCAATACCGTAAATTACCTCATAATGTTGACTTAAAACGGTATGTAGCAATGGATAGTTCATTTCAGCGAGATCAGCTCGACAACCAGATCCTCTCGGCGCTTATGGAAGAGGCGCGCACCCCCTTCGCCGAATTGGCCAAACGTTTCGGCGTCAGCGCCGGCACCATACATGTGCGGGTAGAGAAGATGAAACAGGCGGGCATCATCACGGGCGCCCAAATCACGGTAAACCCCAAGGCCCTCGGCTATGACGTCTGCTGTTTTATCGGCATCAACCTCAAGAGCGCCGGCGACTATCCCGCCGCCATCGCCAAACTCAACGCCTTAGAAGAGGTCACCGAGGCCTACTACACCACGGGCAACTACAGTATCTTCGTCAAGGTGATGTGCCAGTCGATCGATGGCCTGCAACATGTACTGATCAACCGCATCCAATCCATCGATGAGATCCAATCCACCGAGACACTCATCAGTTTACAAAATCCTATCAGCCGCGCCGTAAAGCCTTAATCCAGTACCACTGGGGCTTACAGCCTTAGTGGATACTACTATTTAAAAACCGCTTACAACTTTTTCTTCTACCAGCTTTAACTTTGGTAATCTTTTGTGTTAAAAAGAACAAGCCGTCAACATAGCGGCAACAAAATAAGAAAAGATTAGTAACCAAAGTTACAGCAATACCAATAGTGTTTTGTGTCTCAAAACACTTCTATTTGACAAGGAAGAAGTTGTGAAAACTAAATTATCTCTAGCCATTTCAGCGGCGCTGATCTCGAGTGCGGCTGTAGCCAGCAACCAGTACACCGCAAATCCCTATGCTCCGGAAATCACTTCTGCTGATAGCTACAAGAAGCCAGCAGCTTCTCAGCCTTCACAAGTGGCTCCGCAGCGCTTCATCATCGAACTGAACTCTCCTGCCGTTGCTAAATACCAAGGCGGCATCGAGTCAATGGCGGCCACAGCCCCTAAGAAAGGCCAAAAAGTTAACGTACAGTCTGCGCCAGCTCAAAGCTACGCCAGTTTCCTAGCCAAAGAGCAGTCACAATTTGTGAGTGAACTGGCGAAGAAAGTACCTAACGCCAAAGTTGAGCAAAGCTTCAAGACCCTATTCAATGGTGTGACTATTGTTGGTCAAGGTCTGAGCATCGAGCAGCTAGCGGCCATGCCAAACGTTAAGTCTGTCTACCCTGAGACTATGTACGAAGCTAACATGGACTCATCTCACGACGTCATTAACACTGAAGCGATGTGGGAAGCGGTTTCTGGCATGGAAAACGCCGGTAAAGACATTCGTGTAGCGGTAATTGATACAGGTATTCGCCCAGAAAACCCAATGTTTGCTGGCGAAGGTTTCACAAAACCAGCCGAAGGAATGCCAAGCGACGACTACTGTTCGACAGTAGATGCAAGCTTCTGTAACGACAAACTAATCGTTGCCCGTTGGTCACAACCTACTTTTGAAGTGTGTGCCGACGAGCATATGAGCCCACTGGGTTACGGTGGTCACGGCTCTCACGTTGCCGGTACCTCTGTAGGTAACAAAGTCACCACTACCTACGAAGGTGTTGAAGTTGAACTATCTGGTGTTGCACCTGCAGCCTACCTGATGGTTTATAAGGCACTATTTACTAAGACTGACTGTGCACGCGGCAGCGGCTCTAACATCATGCTGATGGAAGCAATGGAGCACGCCGTAAACGATGGTGCAGATGTTATCAACAACTCTTGGGGTGGCGGCGCTGGTGGCGACCCAGCCAACAGCCCATACAAGGCTATGTATGAAGCTGCTGAAGCGGCTGGCGTAGTCGTTGTTACCGCTGCAGGTAACGATGGTAACGGCCCACAAACTATCGGTTGTCCAGCCTGTATCGAATCAGGTATTACCGTTGCTAACACTACTACTGGTCGTTTCTTTGCTAACACCCTAACCGTTGATGGTGAAGAGATTCTTGCACTGCAGGGCAACAATGGCCTGCTAGAGGCAGATATCACTGCACCTATCATCGCTGCAGCTAACATTGACGCAGAGAACACCCTTGGCTGTACGCCATTTGCTGCCGACTCTTTCAAAGACGGTATCGCCCTGATCTCTCGCGGTTCATGTTCATTCGCAACCAAGGCTGAAAATGCCGAGGCTGCGGGCGCGAAAGCTATGGTCGTTTACAACAGCGTACCAGGCGCTCCAATCTCTATGTTCATGCCAGATTCAACACTGCCAGCAGTGATGGTTTCTGACGCCGACGGCGCAGCTATCCTTGAAGGTCTGGGTGATGACACCACAGGTACTATCGCGGCTGAAGTGACTCGTATCGTTAACAGCAAGTTTGCCGATATCCTGAACCAGTCTAGCTCTCGTGGTCCTAACGGTAACCAAAACATTCTGAAGCCAGATCTTGCTGCGCCAGGTACCTCTATCCTGTCGGCAACTTCTCCTGATGAAGATGGTACTGACTTTACCACTATGTCTGGTACCAGTATGGCGAGCCCACACGTTGCAGGTGCTGCTGCACTGATGAGCCAGCTACACCCTGATTGGTCAGCAAATGACATCAAGACAGCGCTAACTTCTACTGCTCACATGGCAGGCGTACTCGATGATGATGCGGCGACTCCTGCCGATCCATTTGCAATGGGCGCGGGTCGTATGGATCTAGATGCCGCGGCTAAAGCAGTACTGACCTTCGACAAGCCTTCAATTGCTTCTGACTCTTGTGTCGGTCCTTGTACTTTCACTCGTACCGTATACAACAAGAGTGACGAGAAGACCTCTTGGGAGCTTTCAGCTTCTTCTGACAGCGCAGGTATCAGCGTATCGCCTTCATCACTGGAACTGGAAGCTGGCGAATCAGCAACCTTCACTGTGACTGTTGATTCAACCTTCAGCGAATACGGTGCTTGGATCTTCGGTAACGTCATGATCAAGAGCGCATCTCACCAAGACGCTCACCTACCAGTTGCTATCCTGGCTAAAGAATCAAGTGATTCTTCACTGATCTCTACCATGGCAACCAAGGCTGATCTGACAGCTGCTGAAGATATGCCAATCAAAGCCGTTGTAAACAACACAGTATTTGAAAACACTGTAACTGTTACCGCTATGGCACCAGAAGGCACTAAACTTACTTCTGCCGATGACGTTGAAGTTACGCTAAACGGCGCAACGCAAAACGGTTTCGAAGTTGATGAAGCGCTTGGTCGCATCACCTGGGTAGGTCAACTGGATCTGCCACAGATTAAGTCTGCCAAAGGTACTGGCGCTAGCCCAAGTATCTTCGACCTAGACCTGGCCTATGTACCAGCTTGTGCTGATGGTTGTGATGAGAAATCATTCACCTTCAACCTACCTGAGTTCAAGTACAACGGTGCAACTTACACCCAGCTAACCATCTCTGATAACGGTATCGCAATCGTTGGTGGCGGTTCAGCATCTGGTACTTGGAACAACAAGGAACTGCCAGATAGCGCGAATCCAAACAACATCCTGGCACCGTTCTGGAGTGACTACGACCTGAGCGACGGCACTGTCGGCGACACGGGTGGCGGACAGCTAGGTATCCAGGTTGTTTCTGCTGGTGGTAACGAGTGGATTGTTGTCGAGTGGAAAGATGCCCAGCTATATGCTGACGCCTCTGGCAACAAGTACAGCTTCAGCCTTTGGATCCAAACTGGTGACGTAGAAGATATTTGGTTCAACTACCTAGATATCCCTAACATGCCAAGCAATGTCACTATCGGTGCAGAAAACATCAGCGGTAGCGTAGGTACAACCTTCCACTACAACGGACAAGGTGGCACTGTCACTACTGACGATTATGTTGCACTGCAAGCGACCTCTTCAGGCAGCGTAGAGATCGACTATCTGGCGACGCCAACTAGCTTCAACCCAGGTCAAACAGACAACTTCTCTGTTGACGAAGAAGCGACCTTGGAAGCAAACGTGTTAGAAAACGACACTGTTAGCCAGAAAGTAGCTCGCGTCTCTGTAACTGGTGACGGCATGACAGCTAACGCACAACGCATCATCGATGTTGCGCCAGCTGGTGCACTAGGTGAAGCAACACTGGTTGACGAGCCTGCACACGGTGAAGTGACTCTAGAGAAAGATGGTTCTATTACCTATACACCAGAAGATGATTTCTTCGGTAAAGACTCATTCACTTACACCTCTAAGGATGCCGAAGGCAACCTGAACGCAGCGACCACTGTTAATGTTATGGTTAACAACATCAACGATGCACCTACCGTGGCTCCTACAGGTATGACAAGTACCGAAGGCTTCGTGGTAACCGCTAAGGCCAATGGCAAAGACGTTGATGGTGACAGCCTGACCTACACTTGGACACAGACTGCAGGTACACCTGTTACCTTCAACAACGGTGGCGCAGAAATTAAGTTTACTGCTCCAGCAGGTAACAACACCCTGACCTTCTCTGTCGTTGCCAGCGATGGTGAGCTAGAGAGTGAAGCGGGTACGGCGACTATCACAGTTAACGCCAAGGAAGAGAAATCTTCAGGTGGTGGTTCACTGGGTTGGTTCGCTCTGCTGATGCTACCATTTGCCGCGCTACGTCGTCGCAAGTAAGCAGATAGCTTGAACAGAAAAAGGGAGCCACTTGGCTCCCTTTTTTATTGATAACGCGAAAGGCGACTAAACCAAGCACTGAACGATGAAGTACAAATCCACCAGGCTAAAAGCCAAACCTAAAGCGCAAATACCTTAGTCATCACCTTATAGAGCTCTGTACCTTGATATACTGACGCCGAGGCAAAATGTAGTACGGGCACGCAGTCCACCGGCAAACTCAGAGGCACTATCGCGTCCTCCTCACCATATCTGTCGACACGCAAGATGTTAGCGAGCGGTTCACCGGCCATGAGCGGCTGCCCCACCTTAGCCTTGTACTCCACCAAGCCGCCTTGCGGCGCATGATACTTCTTATAGTCTTTCAGGTAACAGGCGTAGCGTGGCATCTCTGCTGGCTCAACCCGTTCACTTATCACGCCGCGCTTGCTCAGATAGGCCATGATCCCTTCGACATCCACCAGGGCATCTGCCAGGTCGACATTCTCCTGACTACCAAGCTCCAGGGTAAAGGCCGATACGGGCACCTCAATCTCGCGCCCCTGAGTGGCCATGTATTCGCTCAGCTGCCACCAAGGGCAGAAGATAGACTCATCCATGGCCCCGCCAAACTCATTGGGGATCAGCAGGGTATAGGGAATAGAGAAATACTTGGCAGCATCTTGGTCATACTCGGGGCAATAAAGGTGCTTGCACGACTTAGGGCCGGTATGCAGATCCAGCACGATATCCGCCTCATGGCCCATCTGCTGCAGGCTCACCGCCAGACGATGGCCCGTAGTGATCCCCCATGGCTCATGCAGACGGCTATAGCAACGCTCGACCAGCAAGGCCCTGAAATGGGCGATCAGCTCGGCATCGTTCAGGTGTTTATGGCCCTGATACCAGCTAGCAATATCCAGCTTATGGTCGAGATATTCGCGGTTCCAGTTTACCCCTGTTATGGGGTCGAACCGGCCCAGGGTAAACTCGCCACTCTTCTGATTAATTCCCAGAGGATTGGCCAGGGGCACCAAGGTGATCTTGCCGCGCAGCTCACAGCCTTCTAGGGCCTGCATCAGCTGATAGATCACCGCATTGCCCTGCACCTCGGCGCCGTGGACGTTAGCCTGAATATAGACGCTAGGCCCGGTCAGCACCTCAGGGGCAAACTCAAACAGATTCAGCTCGAGATCTTGACCCGTGGCGAGCTCGCCAATCTTTAGCGTAGAACGACCCGGCTTCATAGTGACCCTTCAAACAAGTTTTGATGCAGGGCGCTGACGACCTGAGCCGCCTCAGACTCGGCCACCAGGACACATAAGTTATGTGGGCTGGCGCCCTGACAGATCATGCGCACATTGTGGGGCTCTAACACCTCGAACACGCGGCGACATACACCCGACGTGGTGGCAATCTTATTGCCCACTATCGCCACCAGCGCCAGGCCATCTTCGACCCGCACGCGGCAATGCTGCGACAGCTCCTGCAGTAAGGCCTCGCTCAGCAGGCTGTTTCCGGCAGAATCTGAACCCGTCTTATCTAACGTCAAAGAGACGTTTACCTCTGAGGTGGTGATTAAGTCCACACTGATCTTGTGGCGCGCCAAGGTGGCGAAGGTCTCGGCCAGGAAGCCTTGAGCGTGAAGCATCTGCAGGCTATGCAAATTGAGTAGCGTCTGGTCGCGTCGCACCGCCACGGCGCGATAGATAGGCTCGTCGTTCACCTGATGACGTATCCAAGTGCCGCCAAGTTCAGGAGCCTTGCTAGAGCCGACAAACACCTGAATCTTGTGTCTGACCGCAGGCAAAATGGTTGCCGGGTGCAGCACCTTGGCACCGAAGGTGGCCATCTCGGCCGCCTCGTTGAAACTTATCTCAGGGATAGGACGCGCATTCGGCGCGAGGCGTGGATCTGTGGTGAAGATCCCCGGCACATCCGTCCAGATCTCAACCGCAGACGCATCCAGCGCTTCGGCAAGTAGGGCCGCAGAGTAGTCGCTGCCCCCACGGCCTAACGTGGTGGTGGCTCCCTGTTCATCGGCGCCGATAAAACCTTGGGTCACGATGCGCTGCTCACTAAGCAGTGGTAGCAGATGCTCAGTGCAAAGCTGCTTCACCGCCTCGATCTGCGGCTCCGCGCGGCCAAAATGGCTGTCGGTGCGCATCACCTGACGCACATCGAAGGCACTCGCCCGCTCGCCCTTCTCTCTCAGCACGGCAGCAAACAAGACAGATGAACACTGCTCACCCTGGGCAAGCAGTTCGTCTGTGGTCGCCTTATTGCGGTTTTGGGAGAGCGACTCGCTCAGGCTGGCAATCTTACTTAAGATGGCATCGAGGCGGGCGGCCACATCATGGGGCTGACCCAACTCGTCGAGGATCTTATATTGAATCGAGGCGATCGCCTTGAGCAGCTGCTTACGACGCTCAAAGTCCACATGCTCCTGAGTTAGCTCCACCAGCAGATTGGTCACGCCGCTCGAGGCGCTGACGACCACCACGCGGGTTTCAGGATTGGCCAATACGATATCGGCGCAGCGGTTCATCGCCTCATAATCGGCAACCGAGGTACCACCAAACTTAGCAACAACAATAGACATTAGCGCACCTCAACCCAAGTAGCTGACGATGACACAAAAGAAATAGATAACATTGAATACGCTCCGAACTTACTTCGTTCGAAGAGCCTGGTGCAAAGATGACGCACCCCAAGACGGGAAACAGCGATTGCCACCAGAAGCTCTCCACCAAAAAACAGGTGACAATCGGTGGGATTCAGCCCAGTCGACCGATAAATAGATGAAACCAAACATCTCTTTACCTCGGCGTTAATCTCCCTCATAAACCGTCAACGGAGTTTGGACTCCTCGGGCTTACTACCTAGTTAACGCTCCTCTTCTGTATCACTAACCTTAAGGTCAGGATGCAAGAAAACTATCAAATAACCGAATAAAAAGTCAACGATATTTTAGCTTGTCTTGATGAAAGCCTCTCAAGTTCCCCCGCCTGCTATCGGCTGATGTCGGGCAGCTCGCTAACCAGACAGACCCGGGCGGAAAACTTGCCCAGGGTGAGCTCGTCATACTCCACCAGACAAGGCACCAGTTGCAGCTCGTCCTCATCGACAAAATAGATGGCGTTTTGATTAAACACCTTGCCAAGATCCACGGCTGCGGCCTTATCGATAGACACGGCCCAGCTCTTCTCCATATGGCCTCTGTCACTGGAGGCGCCGATCAGGGCACGATAAGGATATTGAAGACGTTGAATATGACGTTGAAGCTGTTTGTCGAGGAGACGGTTTTGCGAGGGAGAAAGGTGTTGGCCTTTAGGATTATGAGCGGTAATGATTGCAAATGATAACGAAGGGGAAAAAGGTTGCGTAAGTAAAAACTGCGTTTGCTGATAGCATTGCCAAAGATGTTCGCTTGCTGTGCTCATCACTAAAATATTCCTAAATTAGATTCCGTCGATTATAGCAAAATTCCTCCGCCTTCCTAGAGGTGTGAGACAGGTCACTTTATTAAATTTTATTAATACCATCAAAATCATACACTTACACACATAAATGTGATTTACATCAAATCTCAAAGGAATTTTGTTAACATTTCATTTGTTAACAAATGACTAAAACGAGTACAATAAGTTCGTTGATTCACTTCCACTCATCTCACGATGAAATACTTTTTGTTACATCTTGTCGACGACAAGGTCATCAAAAGTTAGTCAATTTCCTGTATAAAATGTGAGCTTAGGCTGATTTAGCATTTAAACTTGAAAATATTACATAGTTAACGGAACTATTCCCAACTATTGTTAATCGAAGTGAGTAACAGTTCGCGTGTCTTTTGAAAGAGATACGTATACTTTACTAATCATGAAGTGTGTTGCTGTACCAATTGGGTTTGATAAAAGCACTACGTGAGTTCGGTAATTGTCGCGAAGACAGATAGGGCGCAGCAGCACCAACTAGCGCTCATGGTTAGAACAGTTTTAAACAAATATTAGGTAAATAAATATGCAAAACCCGCACATTCTGATCGTTGAAGATGAAGCCGTTACCCGGAACACGCTAAGAAGTATTTTCGAGGCTGAAGGATATGTGGTAACTGAAGCCAATGACGGCGCAGAGATGCATAAAGCCATGCAGGAAAACAAGATCAATCTTGTGGTAATGGATATCAACCTACCAGGTAAGAATGGTCTGCTGCTTGCGCGTGAACTTCGTGAAATCAATAACATCGGCCTTATCTTCCTTACCGGCCGTGACAACGAAGTTGACAAGATCTTGGGTCTGGAAATTGGTGCCGATGACTATATCACCAAGCCATTTAACCCACGCGAACTGACTATCCGTGCACGTAACCTGCTGACTCGCGTCAACAGCACCGGCGGCGAAACCGAAGAAAAGAGTGCCGTAGAATTCTACCGCTTCAACGGTTGGAGCCTAGAGATCAACAGCCGTTCACTGGTGAGCCCACAAGGCGAGTCGTACAAGCTGCCGCGCAGTGAGTTCCGCGCCATGCTGCACTTCGTTGAGAACCCAGGCAAGATCCTGACCCGTGCCGACCTGCTGATGAAGATGACAGGCCGTGAGCTTAAGCCACACGACCGTACCGTGGACGTGACCATTCGTCGCATCCGTAAGCACTTCGAAAGCTTGCCAGATACGCCTGAGATCATCGCCACCATCCACGGCGAAGGCTATCGTTTCTGCGGTAACTTAGAAGAAGCATAAATCACATCCAGCTAGCGCAAATGTGATTCGATTAAAAAGCCAGTCTAACGACTGGCTTTTTTGTATATGGATTGTACTTATTCCCGGTGGCCAGGGCCTGAAATGTTCCAGACATTTCAAGGCATTTCCTCCTTCCATGGAGGTCAGAAGGCCAAAGAGGGGATTTGTGTCTGGAACACTTATGCCAAAGCCCAAGGATGGATAGCTTTGGTATTTGTACATGGATTTTCTCTGTTTATAGAGAGTTATCCCCGGTGGCCAGGGCCTGAAATGTTCCAGACATTTCAAGGCATTTCCTCCCTGACCCACAGGGAAGTGGGGAATGTCTAAAATCCCAGGGAAGGATTTAGACCTAACCAAAACGATAGCTGAGTATCGAGTCGGCCTTTCGAACATTCACGACTCTCCGACAAGAAAGTCTCTATGCTCTCTTTCGGTGATAAGTGGTTTGGGTCAAAGAATCTAATACCACTTCACTCTTAATCACGTTAAAACTTAGTGGGGTTTCAAGTTCACCAAATAGGGGGACTCCACCACCAAGTAAAATAGGAAAACAAGTAATCACCATTTCATCGATCAGATCTTCTTTAAGGAAGTTTTGAATCGTCACTCCACCGTCAATGTATAGCTCATTGAATTCCTTCGCATTCAAGTCAGCGATAATATCAACTAGCTTCCCTTTAACTAAAAAAACTTTATCTTCATAACCTTGAGGAACTTCGGTCATAGTGTTACTCAACACAAACACCGGCTTACTATAAGGCCAGTCACAATCAAAACTCAGCACCATATCTAAGGTATTCCGCCCCATTACTAAGCCGTCAACTCTCTCCATCAAAGCGACAAATCCCGTATCAACATTGTTTGGATTAGGTACTGAATGTAGCCAGTCGAGTTTGCCTCGCTTATCTGCGATATATCCATCTAAACTGGTTGCAATAAATACGATGTTTGCCATGAGCACCTCGTCAAGTTTATGGTGATTGAGCCAAGCTAAAATATGGTTTAAAATAATTTCTACACCGTAGAATTAATGATAAGTTTATCGGGAGCTCAAATGAGTGTCAATGAAAAGAAACGTGGACGCCCTAATGGAAAACAGTCGCAGTTAAGTGCGCAAAGCATACTAGAAGCAGCTAAGTCTTTGATGAAAAGAGATAGTAAAACACCGAGTATCCGCTCATTGGCAACAGAATTAAACGTGGATCCAATGGCAATCTATCACTATTTTAAAAACAAGAATGCATTGTTAGAAGCCCTTACCTCTTCGCTCGTATCCGAAGTCTATCAACCTCAAGCAGACCCTGATTGGCAAGGCGAATTAAGGCGTTTATGTGTCAGCTATATTGAATTGTTGCAGCAATACAACGGGCTACTACAAATCATGCTAAGTATGACATCCCTGGGTCCCGCCCAAATATTTACCGAGCGTTATAGAAGTATTATCGCCCCTTTAGCACTAGACGAGAAAACAGAAAAAGATAGTCTAGATTTACTCGCTGACTACTTACATGGCTTCGCGTTATCAGCCAGTTGTTGCCATGATGCAGAGTTAATTAAACCCCAAATGATGGATGGGCCTTTGACTCTGATTTGTAAATCATTAGAAACCTGACTTAAAAGTTTCTTCTGAAAACTCATATTCAACTAGTAAGGCATTCTTGCTTCCCCATCGAAATTTACGACTCTCACAACAAAAAGCCCTGCTGCTTTCGATAAGCAACAGGGCTTTGATTTTATACTAAGGCCTAGTGCCGATAGCTTAGTGTTTCAGCTGCCTGTCGAGGAAGTCGGCCAGTGAGCGATAGAGGTGAGTACGCACCTTCTCACCGCGCATCGAGTGCTTAGAGCCGGGGTAATCTATCATCTGGAACAGCTTGCCCTCGTCCTGTAGCGCCTTATAGACACGGGTGCTGTTCTCAAACAACACGTTGTCGTCGGCCATACCGTGGTACATAAGCAGGCCAGACTGATAGCCTTTGACGTACGGCAGTACGCTAGAGGCCTCATAGCCTTCGGCATTGGTCGCCGGGTGTGACAGGTAACGCTCTGTGTAGTGGCTGTCATACAGAGACCAGTCGGTCACGGGTGCGCCCGAAATAGCCGCCTTGAAGTAGTCCGGCGCCTTAAACAGGCTCATCAGAGCCATGTAGCCGCCATAGCTATGGCCATAGATAGCGATATTCTTGCCATCGACATAGCTGAGGCTACGCAGGTAGTCGACACCAGCCTTCTGGTCATTCACCTCGGCCTCGCCCAGATGCTTGTAGATCACCTGCTCAAACTTAGTACCACGATGGGCCGACCCGCGGTTATCCAGCTGGAACACGATAAAGCCCTGCTGCAGCAGATACTGGGTAAAGTAGTCGTGCTCGCTCCAGCTGTTAACCACCAGCTGAGCATGGGGACCACCGTAGACACGCACCACCACAGGGTACTGCTTAGTGGCGTCAAACTGCGTCGGCTTAAACAGACGGTATTGCAGCGCCTGACCATCTTCTGCCTTTATCTGGCCAAACTCGGGCAATTGCCACTGACCAAAGTAAGGATAGAGAGGGTGCGCCTTATCCACCTTGTTCTGCTCGACCCAGGCCAGACGTTTGCCCTGCTCGTCATGAAGGCTTATCTGCGGCGGCTGCGCCAGACTGTTGAAGTAATCCAGGTAGATCGCCTGATTGTCGGCAAATACCGGCGTGTGCATGCCGCTACGCTTGCTCAGCTGCTCTATCTTGCCGCCCTTAAGCGGTACGCGAAACAGATGCTGCTCGACCACGCTCGCCTTGCGGCCGGTGAAGTAGACCCAACCCGCCTGCTCATCCACATGCACCAGCTCGTCCACCGCCCAGTCACCTTTGGTCAGCTGCCTGAGCTGTCGCCCTTGCTGGTCGAACAAATAGAGGTGATTAAAGCCGTCACGCTCTGACGCCCACAGCATCTGCGGCGACTTCTTGAGGAAATGCAGGTCGTTATTCAGGTTCACCCAGGCGTCACTCTCCTCGCGGATCATGGTCATGGGCGCATCTTGACTGCGAAGATCTAAGATCCGCAGATCCAGTCTGTGCTGATCTCGGCTCTGCCACTGAAACGACAGCTGCAGGCTATCAGGCAACCACTTCACTCTCGGCAGATAGATATCCTTCTCCTCACCCAGATCGACCCAGCGTACCTGTTTATCAGCAAGCTTTACCACACCTAGGGTGATGGCCACGTTATTCTTGCCGGCATAGGGGTAGCGCTGCTCGGTCAGCTTGATGCCATCGGCATAGATCTCGTTGCGAGTCACCAGCTCGACACCCGACTCGTCGATACGGGTAAAGGCGATGGCCGACTCATCCGGCGCCCACCAATAGCCCGTCATTCTGTCCATCTCCTCCTGGGCGACAAACTCGGCCATGCCGTTCTTAATAGCGCCGCCACCGTCTGTAGTCATGGCGGTCAGCTTCTGGCTGCGCAGATCGAAGACATAGAGGTTCTGATCCCGCACGAAAGAGACATAATGGCCTTTAGGCGACAGCTTGGCATCTGTAGTAAAGCCCTCCCCTACCGGCAGCGGCGTCACTTTGTTATCGCTCAGCGAATAGTAATAGAGGGCGCCAGATGCCGGGATCAGCAGCGCCTGGCTGTCATCCGCCCAGAAATATTCCATGATCCCCTGACCATAGATGCGTTGACGCTCGCGCCGCGCCTTCTCCTCATCGGACAGCTCGCCGCTCTTCAACTTGTCGGCATCCAGCAGCAGGCTCTGTTTACCCGTTGCCACCTCCATCTGCCAGAGATCGTAGAAGTGTTGATCCTCTACCCGGCCAGCCAGATAGGTCACACGCTTACCATCGGGCGACAGCTTTAAGCCCCTGGGACTGCTGCCCGCCAGTGCGGGAGAGGCATAGAGCCTCTCTATGGTGAGGGGTTCATTGCCGCCAACAGGCTGCGCAAGTTGGGGTTGTGACGCACTTACCGCGTGAGATAAAAACATAGGCACCGCCATCAAGGCTGAACTTATCCATTTTTTAGTCATTATTATGTCCTGGATAGAAAACAGGTATAGGTCAAATTGCAGGCTAGCATTGTGCCCTAAAGTGACACAAAACGAAAACCGCGATCCAGACGGGCTAAATTGCCGCTGAAAAAATGATTCATCTGGGGTAGAATCGCCCGCATAACAAGATAAACAAGATCTGACCTCCAGTGCGAGCCTAGCTCCCATTTGTCATAGGAAATAACATGCAAACTCTGGCACAACACCTTAGTTCTCAAGGAATTCAAGCCCCGCTGGCCCAGCTGTTAACCACGCTGGCCGATACCTCTAAAGCCATCAGTCACGCAGTTCGCCACGGCGCCCTCGCCGGCGTACTGGGCGCCACCGAACAGGAAAACGTTCAGGGCGAAACCCAGAAGAAGCTCGACGTGATCACCAATGACATGCTTAAAGAGGCACTCACGGCCGACAGCACGGTACGAGGCCTGGCCTCAGAAGAGGAAGATCATATCGTCGAGGTAGGTCAGAGCGGTGACTTCCTGGTCTGTTTCGACCCACTGGATGGCTCATCTAACATCGACATCAACTCACTGGTAGGCACCATCTTCTCGGTACTGCCGGCTCCAAGCGGTGAGCTGAGCGAGCAGAGCTTCCTACAGCCAGGCCGTCAGCAAGTGGCCGCAGGTTACGTGCTATATGGTCCCTCGACCATGTTGGCCCTCACCACAGGCCAAGGGGTGCAGCTGTTTACCCTCAACCCAGAGACCAACGAGTACCTGCTGACCAACGAAGCCATGTCCATCAGCAAGGACACCAGCGAATTCGCCATCAACATGTCTAACCAGCGTTTCTGGGAAGCGCCGATGCAGACCTATATCGCCGACCTGCTGCTTGGCAAGATAGGGCCGCGCGAAAAGTCATTCAACATGCGCTGGATCGCCGCCATGGTTGGCGACGTACACCGCGTACTGTCACGCGGCGGCCTGTTCACCTACCCAACCGACAACAAGAACCCAGAAAAGCCATACAAGCTACGCCTGATGTACGAGGCAAACCCTATGTCTTTCCTGGTTGAGCAGGCGGGCGGCAAGGCCTCTACCGGCTATGAAACCATCATGGACATTCAGCCAAGCGAGATCCACCAGCGCGTCGCTGTGATCTTAGGCTCGGCCAACGAAGTCGATGCCTGCCTCGAATACCATGGTCAGGACTACAGCGAAGAGCCAAGCCTGTAAGCTAGTCTGCTTCTTTAAAAAGTAAAAAGTCGCCAACAGGCGACTTTTTTATTGCCTCATGGCAAGCATATTAAAAGCCAATTCACGACTTTGATTCCAGCAGTTCCCTAAGTGGCGCCGGCAGTAATATTACCGAAGCTACTTAGGTTCGATCTGCTCAACCATTAGCTGTAGACTCTCGTTGCCACGAAACTCATTGATATCCAACTTGTAGGCGATCTCCGCGTATTGGATGGTGGCATCGGGCCAGGTGGTGAGGTCCACGTTGAAGGCGATGGCATCTACCATGGTCTGGCCGCATTCACTCTCGAGCACGAGTTTGAGGTGACGCTCGCCGACGATCCGCTGCTGCTGGATACGAAACACACCGTCGAATATCGGCTCGGGGAAGTTCTGCCCCCAGGGGCCTGCACTGCGCAGTTCCCTGGCCAGTGCCATGTTGAGTTGAGCCGGGCTTAGCTCGCCGTCGCTGACGATCTCGCCGGTCAGCTGCTCGGGTGCAAGCAGTTCACGCACCGCCTCATCATAGGCCTTGGCGAAACGCTCGAACTCACCGGCGCGCAGGGACAGGCCCGCGGCCATGGCGTGACCACCGAACTTGATGATCATTCCGGGATGGCGGGCATTGATAAGCTCAAGCAGGTCGCGCATATGCAGCCCCTTGATGGAGCGCGCCGAGCCCTTGATCTCCCCCTCGCCCGCCTCGGCGAAGGCGATCACCGGCCTGTGATATTTGTCTTTGATTCGCGACGCCAGGATGCCGATCACCCCCTGATGCCAGTCTTGCTGGTAGAGGGCGATCCCCCAGGGCAGTTCGGCCTCATTAAGCGACAGACTCTCTAGGCTCTTTAGCGCCTCCTGCTGCATGCCGGTTTCCAGCTCACGCCGCTCGGCGTTGAGTCCGTCCAGCTCGCAGGCCATGCGGCGCGCGCGCATCATGTCGTCGCACAGTAAGGTCTCGACCCCCAAGGCCATCTCGTCCAGGCGCCCGGCGGCGTTCAGTCTGGGGCCGACCGCGAAGCCAAAATCGGAGGCGACGATGCGGGAGGTGTTACGCTTGGCCACTTCCAAGAGCGCGGTAATTCCCGGGCGGCAGCGTCCGGCGCGCACCCGCTTGAGGCCTGCGTCGACCAAGATGCGGTTGTTGGTATCGAGCGACACCACGTCCGCTACTGTGCCCAGGGCGACGATATCCAGCAGGGTGGCGAGATTGGGTTCCTGTATGCCCTGTGCCTGATACCAGCCACGGCTACGCAGCTCGGCGCGCAGGGCCGACATCAGATAGAAGGCGACCCCAACCCCGGCGATCGCCTTGCTGGCGAAGCCACAGCCTAGCTGGTTAGGGTTCACTATCGCATCGGCCTGGGGCACGCTATTGCCCGGCAGGTGATGGTCGGTGATCACCACCTGCATTCCCAGCGCCTTGGCCACTGCGACCCCTTCGATGGAGGAGATGCCGTTGTCGACGGTGATCAGCAGCTCAGCCCCCTTCTGCTGGGCCACCTGAACGATTTCAGGACTGAGGCCATAGCCGTAATCGAAGCGGTTGGGAATGAGGTAATCCACATTCGTCGCGCCCATCATTCGCAGGGCAAGCAGGCAGACACTGGTGGAGGTGGCACCATCGGCGTCAAAGTCGCCGACGATCAGAATCGACTGCTGCTTGGCCATGGCATCGGCGATGATGGCCGCGGCCCTGTCCACATCCTTGAGTGTGTCGGGGCGCAGCAGGTTAGCCAGCGCCAACTCGCAGTCATCCACTGTGCAGCCTCGGCTGGCGTAGACTTGCTTTAGGATGGGAGAAAGATGACTCGGCAGATGGCTGTCATCTACCTTGGGGCGGCGCACTATCTTATGGATCACGACTCAAACAACCTCTAAAAATCTTGCCGCTAGCATAACAAAGCCAGCTCGGAACACACAGCAAAAGATGGCCAAAAAAAAGGTGAGCCCAGGCTCACCTTGTTTCGCGCGTTAGCGGCTTATTGGATGCGGTCCAGCACCTGGATCAGCTGCTCAGGCGGCTGATAACCCGGGATCATGGTACCGTCTTCCAAGATGATGGCCGGCGTGCCGTTAACACCCAGGCTCTGACCCAGGTTGTATTGCTGGGCGATCTTAGCGTCACACTTGGCGCCGCCGATCTGCTTGCCCGCCTTGGCATCGGTTAGCGCCTTGAGTGGGTCGGCCGAGCACCATACGGCTTCCATATCGCTGGCATTCTTCGATGGCACGCCCTGACGAGGGAAGGCCAGGTAACGAACCGTGATGCCAAGGTCGTTGTACTTGTCTATCTGGTTGTGCAGCTTGCGGCAGTAGCCACAGGTGATGTCGGTAAATACAGTCACCACATGCTTCTCATCCTTGGCCTTGTAGACCAGCATGTTTGGCTCAAACGGCTTGATCGCCTCCATACGTGGGCCAGCCAGAGCGGCCTCGGTGAGGTTCTTCATGCCATTGTCGAGATCGTACAGGTTACCGTGAAACAGCTTAGTGCCGTCTTTGCTGATGTAGAGCACGCCACGGTTGGTGATCGCCTCATACAGGCCTGGGATTGGCGACTGGCTAAGGTTTTGCACCTCGACGCCTAGGGTATCTGATAATTTCTGCTTCAACTGGTCGCCATTGTCGACCACGTTGTTTGATGCCGCCATTAGAGGCGTGGCCACCATGGCAACAACTAAGGTGAGCGCTCGGGTAAACTTCATTAGAATTCCTATAGGGTGTTAGGGCTAATAGCATTAAAGCAAAATAGGCTGCCGGTTTTCCAACCTAAATTGTTACTAAAACTTGCTATGACCAAGATGTCATTGTTATAGACCGGCCTAGAGGCAGAAAAGTTACATGCTCGAGGCCGTTAAAGCAAACGAATAATCGCAATGGAGGCCTTAACTTAGGCCTTCGCAGTGCAATTTTGTGGCTTTCGCATCAACCTCTGGGGTGATGGGCTTGATGCAGCTGGGCCAATCTGGCCTTGGCCACATGGGTGTAGATCTGGGTCGTGGAGAGATCGCTGTGGCCCAGCAGTAGCTGCACCACCCGCAGATCCGCGCCATGATTGAGCAGATGGGTGGCGAAGGCGTGTCTCAGGGTGTGAGGCGACAGATGCACCGCAATCCCGGCACGCTGGGCGTAGAGCTTGATCCTGTGCCAGAAGGTCTGGCGGGTCATCATATTGCCGCGCTTGGAGGGAAACACCACGTCGCTGGCCTTGCCTTTTAACAGCTCGAACCTGGCCGCCTTGAGGTAGTCCTCAATTTCTGCGCCCGCCTGCTCGCCAAAGGGCACCAGGCGCTCCTTGCTGCCCTTACCCACTATGCGTACCACACCTTGCCTCAGACTCATCTGATCCAGCGTCAGCCCCACCAGCTCAGACACCCTCAGTCCACTGGCATAGAGCAGCTCCAGCATGGCGCGATCCCTGGCCTCGACGGGATCTTCCCGGTTGGGCTCGCTAAGCAGACGATCCACGTCCGCCTCGCTCAGGGCATCGGGTAACTTTCTCGCCAGCTTGGGCGGCTTGATCATCGCCATGGGGTCAACTTCTATCAGCTTCTTGGCCAGCAGGTATTTATAGAAGCGCCGCAGGCTACTGAGTAGCCTGGCACTGCTGGTCTTGGCAAAGCCATGCTCGACCCGTAGCGCGAGATAGTCACGCACCTCAGCCTGACTGGTCGATAGCAGGCTGGAGCCCTGTTTATTTAGGTAACGATCGAAGTGGCTGAGATCGCTGCGATAGGCCTGCAGCGTGTGATCGCTCAGTCCCTTAGCGGCCCAGAGATCATCGAGAAACGGCTCGATGAGGGGATCGGTCTGATATTCGTTGCTCTCAGCTAGCACATGAAATCCTTTAGATACAAAAACGGTGCTAACTCTTAGAGTTAACACCGCTATCTTACGCTATGGCTTAGGCTGGCATCAATTTAATACCGCTTCACCTCGTGGGCGTTTGACCATCAAACAGGCAAAGATGGTAATTGCCGTCGGAATTAACCATGCCATGCCCTGAGCCGACAGCGGCATCACGTCGAACATGCTCATGTTGACACCCGCAGCCTTGAGGCCGTCGATGATGCCGAACACCAGGGCCACACTCAACACCATGCGGTGGGCAAAGGCAGGCTGGGCGAAACGCTCGGTCAAGTAGGTCACCGCCACCAGGGCGATCGCCACTGGGTAAATGGTCACCAACACAGGAATGCTGATGTTGATCAGCTGCGCCAGACCCACGTTAGCCACCACGGCGCAGGTGACGCTCATCACCACCACCAATAGCTTGTATGAGAGGCTAGGCATCAGCTCGTTGAAGTACTCGGCGCAGGCAGACACCAGGCCGACAACCGTCGTCAGACAGGCCAGGGTCACCACGGCCGCCAGCAGCAGCTGACCCGAGGCGCCAAACTGATGGTTCACATAGTTAGTCAGGATCACCCCGCCGTTATCGGCGCCCACGGCCAGGTCACCGGCGGTCGCGCCCAGGTAGAAGAGTGATACGTAGACGAACGCCAGGCCACCAGCGGCGATAAAGGCCGCGCGCACCAGATACTTGGTCTGCTCTCTTGGCGAATCCACGCCCTTCTTACGCAGCAGGTCGATGATCAGCATGCCGAAGATCAGCGATGCCAAGGTGTCCATGGTGTTATAGCCTTCGATGATCCCCTTGGTTAGCGGGTTCGTCTGATAGTCGCCCACGGCAGCGGCCACGTCTGAGCCTGGTAGCACAACCACAGAGACCGCCAGACCCACCAGCAGGATGATCATGATAGGAGTAAGCACCTTACCTACGCTGTCCAGTAGCTTACCGGGGAACAGCGACAGCAACATGGCGATGCCGAAGAAGATGCTGGTATAGAGAAGCTGTGAGCTGGTGAAGACGACACCGGCGACTTCAAAACTCGCCTGAGCATCTTGGATAAAAGGCTTGTAGCCCATCTCATAGGCCACCAGGCCTGCACGAGGCGCGGCAAAGGCTGGGCCTATGATGATGTAGATGGCGATCGCCAGCATGGTCGCGGCCAGAGGTGGCAGTAGCCCCATCACCTTGCCGTTGGCCTTTGCCACGGCAATCAGGGTCACCAGCGGCAGAGTCACCGCGGTCAGCAGGAAGCCGATCATGGCCCAAGACATGTTCTCACCGGCAAGGAATCCGGCCAGCGGCGGGAAGATCAGGTTCCCCGCGCCTAAGAAGAAGGCAAAGGTCATGAAACCTAAGCCCAATGTATCCGTCATACTCAATTTATTGTTCTGCACACAACGCCCCGTTAATCTGCTTTGTATAATGATCTTAATCGCTTAGTGGAAATTATTGGCTAATGACCGCGACCTTCATTGCGTGTAAACTTCTTATTACACGTCTCCGTGGTAAATCTAGCCCATTCTTGGCTACTTCTTGAACGACAGCAGGATTAACTAACGCTAAAAATGCATTCAAACTGGCTTACCTGGCTCAAATCAAGGCTTTCAGCCCCGATAGGAGGACCTACTATTAGCAAAAAGGCCGCCGAGACACAAGATTGCGGCGCCAGATCGATGCAAATGAGAGCCTAATTTTAACAAACTCGCCACAGGCTGTTTTCACCCTTCACACCAGGCAACATTTGGCCCTAGCAAGATTCACTGTTTTGCGCCCCTGTAACAGTTGACTTTCAGCGCCAAGCGAATTTCTGGCTCAAGCGAGTTTCAGGCGTTGGCGGGTTTCTGCATTGGGCGGGATCACGTACAATGCGCCCCACGCATCTTTAATCTCCAACGTTAGGCCATGCCCTTTACCTTCAAGCAATTTCACGTCGATGACAGCCACTGCGGTATGCCCGTCAGCACAGATGGCGTCCTGCTGGGCGCCTGGGCACCACTCACCCAGGCCAAAACCATACTGGATATCGGCGCCGGCAGTGGTCTGCTGAGCCTGATGGCAGCCCAGCGCAGCGAGGCGGCGATACAAGCGTTGGAGATAGACCCCCTGGCGGCGCAGGACTGCCAACACAACATCGACCAGAGTCCCTGGGGCGATCGCATCAAATTGATCCAGGCGGATCTGCTGGCGTGGTATCCCGGCGTACAAACGAAGTTCGACCATATCCTCTGCAATCCACCCTATTTCGACAACGGGCCTCAGTCTCAGTGCAGCAAGCGCGCCCAGGCCAGACACACAGACAGCCTGGCGTTTGACCAGCTATTGTCAGCCATCAAGCAGCTGCTGGCCCCCCAGGGCAAGGCCAGCCTGATTTTGCCAAATGCCAGCCTGGGACGATTTCTGCCCCTGCTAGCCGATTTTGAGCTCAAGCTAAATGCCTGGGTCGACATCACCACAGCGCCCACTAAGGCGCCTCAAAGGCATCTGCTCTGCCTGAGCCACGGCGTCTCGAGCGCCGAGTTTAGCGAAGCGATAGAGGCTGAGCACCTCAGCATTCGAGATGCCTCTGGGGCCTACAGCCAGGCTATGGCTGCCCTGACTCAGGCCTTCTACCTCAAGCTCTAAAACAAGGTTAATCGTCGAGGCGAGCGGCCTCGCACTTTACTCAGGTTTGGGTGTATAATGCGCCGCTATTATTTAGAGAGACGCAGCGCATGCAATTTGAAGATTTCCACCTTGACGACACCCTGCTCGAGTCGCTCAAGGCGATGGGCCATCTTGCCCCGACCACCATCCAGCAACAGACGATCCCCCTAGCCCTGGAACACAAAGATATCCTGGCAAGGGCACCGACAGGCACAGGCAAGACCGCCAGCTTCCTGCTACCGGCGCTGCAGCATCTGCTGGACTTTCCCCGCCGCTACTCGGGCCAAGCGCGCGTGCTGATCCTCGCTCCAACCCGTGAGCTGGCCAGCCAGGTACACAGATACGCCAGCCACCTGGCTACCGGCCTGGGACTGGATATCGCCATCATCACAGGCGGCGTGCCTTACGCTCCGCAGGAGCAGGCGCTCAAGAAAAATATCGACATTCTGGTGGCCACTCCCGGCCGTCTGATGGAGTACCTGGACAAGGAACTCTTCGACGCCCAATCGGTGGAGATCTTGGTACTCGACGAGGCCGACCGCATGCTGGACATGGGTTTCTCCTCGGCGGTGCAGTCTATCGCCATCGAGGCGCAGCAGCGTAAGCACAATATGCTGTTCTCTGCGACCCTGGAAGGCGGCGGCGTGAGCCGCTTCGCCGAGATGCTGCTAACCAATCCTGTGACCATAGAAACCAAGCCGCCCCGCAGCGAGAAGGCCAAAATCCATCAATGGATGCACCTGGCCGACGACAAAGAGCATAAGTTTGCCCTGCTGTGCGACATCCTCAAGCGTGAAGAGGTCAGCCGCGCCATCGTCTTCGTCAAGACCCGCGAGGTCGTAGCCAGCCTGGAAGGTCAGCTGCAACAGGCCGGTATCCACTGCGCTTTCATGCGCGGCGACATGGAGCAGAAGGCGCGCTTTCAGGCACTGGGTCGCTTCACCAAGGGCGAGGTTAACGTGCTGCTGGCCACAGACGTGGCGGCCCGTGGTATCGACATCGATGGCATCACCCATGTGATCAACTTCGATATGCCGCGCTCGGCAGACACCTATGTGCACCGCATCGGCCGTACCGGCCGCGCCGGTAACAAGGGCACGGCCATCTCTCTGGTCGAGGCCCACGACATGCGCGTCGTCGCCAAGATCGAGCGCTATATCGAACAGCCGCTGAAACGCCGGGTGATCGACTCGCTGCGCCCTAAGCACAAGGAAGCTAAGGTGCCCACCAAGAAGAAGGTGAAGAGCAGCGACAAGAAGAGCCCGAAGAAAGCCAAGAAGAAGCGCTAGCGTTAGGCTCACCAAACGCCCGCCGTCTCGGCAATTAAGCGTCCCTTTGGGGGCGCTTTTTTTATGGCGATTTAACAAATTGGTAGCAAGTGTCACCAGCTTCACTTGATTTTCAATATGTTAAATTGGTTTAACAGAGTAAATTTGACACATTTTATTTACAAAAAGACTTTTGCGCACAGCGGAGACTCTGGTAATTTATAGGGCATTCAGCTCAGCACGGAATAGCATGAAGTCAATGATAAAAATTATCCTACGAAGAGTTTTCCCCCCTTTTCTTATCCTGATCGTCTTCGGCCTGTTTGCCGCCCTCTTGATGAGTACTCAGGAAGCCCCAGAGCAGAAAGAGGAAGAGATGCCGGTCCCCATAGTGGACGTGATGCCGGTACGAAGTGAAACCGTTTCATTAAACCTGCCCTCCTACGGCGTGGTACTCCCCAAGAACAAGACCCAGCTGGTCACAGAGGTGCAAGGACGCATGCTGACCATCTCGGACAAGTTTGTCGCCGGTGGCATAGTCAAGCGCGGCGATATGCTGGCGCAGATCGAACCCTCGGATTACGAGGCGGATCTGATGCAGGCTCAGGCCACCCTGGCCCAGGCCAAGGCGGCGCTGGATGAAGAGATCGCCCGCGGCGAAGTGGCCAAAGAGGACTGGAAGGGTTACGACGGCGGCGTGCCGCCAGAGCTTGGCCTGCGTGTGCCACAGCTCAAGAAGGAGCAGGCTAACGTCAAGTTTGCCGAGGCCGCCCTGGCCCGCGCCCAGCGTAACCTGGAGCGCACCACAATACGCGCGCCGTTCGATGGCATCATCAAGTCCCGTAACGTGGATCTGGGCCAGTATGTCACCCTGGGCACGAATCTGGGCGAGCTGTACGACACCCGCATCGCCGAGATCCGTCTGCCGCTGGCCAACCACGAGCTGGCCTACCTGGAATCTATCGACAATCCCGATACCCAGGTGACCCTGAGCGCCGAGCTGGCGGGTCGCACGGTGAACTGGACAGGCAAGATAGTGCGTAGCGAAGGGGTGATCGACGCCGACAACCGCATGGTCTATCTGGTGGCCGAGGTGAAAGACCCTTACTTAAGACAAAACAAGACTGAAGGCCAGCTGCCGCTGAAATACGGCAGTTTCGTCAACGCCATCATCAAGGGCCGCACCGTCGAGGGGATCGTCAAGCTGCCCCGCTATATCGTCAGGGATCACCAGGTCGCCGTGGTACGCGACGACAACACGCTAGAGATGCGTGAGGTCAACGTGGTGCGCAGCGATATCGACAAGGTCTATATCAAGGACAGCCTCAAAGATGGCGAGCGCATCTCTCTGACCACCATCAACAACATGGCCACCGGCCAGCTGGTGAAGGTGATCGGCGAAGAGGACAAGTCTCAGAGCCAGGACAACGAGGATGAGAGCCAGCAGACCCTAGTGGCAGCAGGTGATCAGTAATGGAGACCAATACCAATAAGGGTATCATTGCCTGGTTCGCCCGCAACAGCGTGGCGGCCAACCTCTTGATGTTTGCGCTGCTGATCGGCGGCCTGTTCAGCACAGTGCTGATCAATAAGGAGGTCTTTCCCTCCTTCGAGCTGAACTATCTGCAGATCACCGTCGCCTACCCCGGCGCCGCCCCTCAGGAGATCGAAGAGGGGATCAACATCAAGATCGAAGAGGCGATCCAGGATATCAGCGGCATCAAGAAAGTGACCTCAGTCGCCAGCGAAGGCTCTGGCAGCGTCACCATTGAGGTGGAGGACGGCTTCGATGCCCAGGATATCCTGGACGAGGCCAAGCTGCGCATCGACGCCATCGCCACCTTCCCCGACAATATCGAGAAGCCCAACATATTCCGCATCAAGCCGGAAAACAACGTTATCTGGGTTTCAGTGTATGGCGACATGAACCTGCACGAGATGAAGGAGCTGGCCAAGAGCATACGTGAGGAGATCACCGCCCTGCCCGCCGTCACCCGCGCACAAGTCACCGGCGTGCGTGACTATGAGATAGGCATTGAGGTGTCCGAAGACAAGCTGCGTGAATATGGTCTCAGCTTCGCCGACGTGGCGATGGCGGTGCGTAACTCCTCCATCGACCTGCCCGGCGGCTCGATCCGCGCCGAGGATGGCGACATCTTGCTGCGTACCAAAGGCCAGGCCTACACGGGGGATGATTTTGCCAAGATAGTGGTCAAGACCCGCAAGGATGGCAGCCGCATCATGCTGCCCGAGGTGGCCAACATTCGCGACGACTTCGAGGAGCGTCTGGAATATACCCGCTTCAACGGTAAACCGGCGGCCATTATCGAGGTGCTGAGCGTCGACGATCAGAACGCGCTGGATATCTCCTCTCAGGTCAAAGCCTATGTAGAGGAGCGGCGCGCCACCCTGCCCGCCAGCGCCCAGCTAGATACCTGGGGCGACCTGACCCACTACCTCAAGGGTCGTCTCAACATGATGCTGTCGAACATGTTCTACGGCGCCCTCTTGGTATTTATCATTCTGGCGCTGTTCCTCGACTTGCGTCTGGCCTTCTGGGTGATGATGGGCCTGCCGGTCTGTTTCCTCGGCGCCATGTTGCTGATGCCGCTGGAGCCCTTCTCGCTGTCGATCAACATGCTGACCCTGTTCGCCTTCATTCTGGTGCTGGGTATCGTCGTGGATGATGCCATCGTCATCGGCGAGAGTGCCTATACGGAGATCGAGCGCCACGGCCACTCGCTGGACAATGTGATCAAGGGCGCCCATAAGGTCGCCATGCCCGCCACCTTCGGCGTGTTGACCACCATAGCCGCCTTCATCCCCATGTTGATGGTATCCGGGCCCATGGCGATCATCTGGAAATCCATCGGCCTGGTGGTGATCCTCTGTCTCGCCTTCTCACTGGTGGAGTCTAAGCTTATTCTGCCGGCGCACCTGGCTCACTTAAAGCCGCGTCGCCCGAGCCCTAACCCTAACCTGTTTGTGCGCTTCAAGACGGCGCTTAACAACAAGGTGCAACACTTCATCCACCACAGCTACCGCAGCTTTATCGGTCGCTGTATCGAGCACAGATACAATGTGGTCGCCACCTTCGTGGGCGTGCTTATCCTCTCGGTGGCACTGGTTGCCAGCGGTAAGGTGCGCTGGGTCTTCTTCCCCGATATTCCGTCTGACTTCATTCAGGTGCGGCTGGAGATGGATGTAGGCAGCTCAGAGGCCAACACCCTCAAGGTGGTCAAGGAGATCGAGAACGCCCTCTATGTGATGAACGATCAGATGGAAGACGAGTACGGCTATCCGGTTGTGAAGCACAGCTTCATCAACATGGGCTCGCGCACCTCGGCCTTCATCTTCGCCGAACTGACCAAGGGTGAAGACAGAGACGTGGACGGTGTCACCATCGCCGATGCCTGGCGCAAGGCGCTGCCTGAGCTGATCTCGGTGAAGAAGCTCAACATCAATGCCAGCACCAACGACGCCGGCGGCGATATCTCCTTCAGGCTCACCTCCAGCGATCTCGAGCAGCTCTCCCAGGCCGCCGACGAGCTGAAACAGAAACTGCGCACCTACGAAGGGGTGTATGACATCTCGGATAACTACTCCTCCGGCAGCCACGAGATCCGCCTGGCGATCAAGCCCGAGGCCGAGGCCCTGGGGCTGACCCTGTCGGATCTGGCCAGCCAGGTGCGTTACGGCTTCTACGGCTATGAGGCCCAGCGTATTCTGCGCAACAAGGAGGAGGTCAAGGTGATGGTGCGCTACCCGCTGGAACAGCGCCGCACCCTGGGGCATCTGGAAAACATGATGATCCGCACGCCCCAAGGCACCTCTGTGCCCTTCTCCAGCGTGGCCGACATAGAGCTGGGTGATTCCTACTCGTCGATCACCCGTGTCGACGGCCGCCGCGCCATCACGGTGATCGCCAACGCCAACAAGAATGTGGTCGAGCCTTCCAAGGTAGTGGGCGAGATCCAGAAGGATTTCCTGCCCTATCTTGAGAGCAAGTATCGCCACATCTCCACCACACTCGATGGTGGCAGCGCCGATGAGCAGAGCGCCATGATAGGCCTGATCCAGGGCTTCTTCTTCGCCATGTTCACCATCTATGCGCTGATGGCTATTCCGCTCAAGTCCTACAGCCAGCCGCTGATCATCATGTCGGTGATCCCCTTCGGTATCATCGGCGCCCTATTCGGCCACTTCATCCTGGGGCTCTCCATGAGCGTACTCAGCCTGTGTGGTATCGTGGCATTGGCCGGGGTGGTGGTAAACGACTCGCTGATCCTGGTGGATTTTGTCAACCGCGCCCGCGCTCAGGGCCTGCCGCTTAAAGATGCCGCTATAGACGCGGGCTGTTATCGTTTTAGGGCGATCATCCTTACCTCTATGACCACCTTCGTCGGTCTGGTGCCCATCATCCTCGAGCGCAGCCTACAGGCGCAGATTGTGATCCCCATGGCCACCTCGCTGGCCTTCGGTATCCTCTTCTCCACCGTGGTGACCCTGGTGCTGGTGCCCGTGCTCTACATCATACTCAACGATATCAGGCAGCTCACCGGCCGCATGTTCCGTTGGTGGTGGCAGCCCCGCAGCCATCATGTCGAGGGCGAGCAGTCCTAATCAATCTAGATTCAAAGGGAGGCTTAGCCTCCCTTTTTGATCCAGCAGAGGTTTTCGCCGCGCCAAACGCGCTAGACTCCTGCCATTCCCCTTGCAATTCATTTTTCCAAGGGCCAGTCAATCACAGCGTCGAGTACCATGAGCCAGTCCACCTTAGTCTACGACATTCGCAACAGCCGCTACCTCAACATCACGGGACGTTGCACCCTGAGATGCCAGTTCTGCCCTAAGCATAACGGCAGCAAGCAGGTACATGAGTATCAGCTGGATCTCGACCATCAACCAAAAGCCGATGAGCTCATCCCCCTACTGGGCGAGGTGAGCCAGTTCGACGAATATGTGTTCTGCGGCTACGGCGAGCCCACCCTCAACCTCAATACTCTGCTTAGCGTGGCAAGAGAGATCAAGCGCCGCGGCGGCAGGGTGCGGGTCAATACCGACGGTCTGGGCAACCTGTTTCACCGGCGCAACATACTGCCTGAGCTGGCCGAGGTGGTCGACGCCCTCTCCATCTCGCTCAACGCCGATACCGAGGCCGCCTACCTCAAACATTGCCAGCCCAAGCTTAAAGGTTCTTATCAAGCGCTGTGGGACTTTATCCGTATGGCACCCGACTATATCGACCAGGTGCAGGTATCTGCCATCGAAGGCTTAGAAGGGGTGGATATCGACAGATGCCGCGCCCTGGTGCTCGATGCCAAGGCGCAGTTTAAACACAGAAAGCTCGGCGTCGTCGGTTAAGCTATCTGGGCGCCGCAGGTTGAAATAGCGGGGCGTCATCCGATGATTTACCGGGGCGTTGCCGGTTTGTAACCGACTGTGTTCTGCGGCGAAAATCATGCTAACATAGCCGCAAAATCACTGGGGAAACACCGCTTGCAATGCTGACGCAGAAACAACCACAACTGATCGCCGGACAGGGGCTGCACTGGTCTGCGCAACGCATCTTCTCGGTGGTCACCCAGATCATCATCTTGCTGATCAGCGTCTTGCTCCTCACCAACGTCATCATCACCCTTGGCGAGCGTCGCCTGCAGGAGGATTGGGCCACCCAGAGATACAGCGAATTGCAATCTGTCGGCACCCTAATCGCCGACAAGGTCTCCTTCCAGCAGTTCCGCACCCAGATGTTTGCCAACGACGAGCTGCTCAAGCGCTATCTGACCATCCCCAGCGAGGTGCGTCAGCTTAAGCTACAACAGAGTTGGGAGGTGATGATACGCAACATCCCCGAGCTGCTGGATATCGCCCTGTTCGATCCCCAGGGCAAGTATAAGTTTTCCACCACCAACGACTTTAGCCGCGATCCGCTACCGCCATCCTTGCTGGGCGGCGCGCGCAACATGGGCGGCAACGAGGTCTACACCTCGCCGCTGGAGTTTACCCCCATCAAGGGCAAGCTGGAGCCTTACCTGTATCAGCTGGCCTGGCTGGAGAACCCCGATCAGAGCGTGCGCGGCTACCTGCTGACCTATCAGTCGATGAGCCGTATGCTGAAAAGCATCAAGCCCGCCTACTCCAGCGCCGAGTCGCCGCTCATGATGCTCGACACCCAGGGGCTACTGTACGCAGGCGCCGAGAGCAAGCCGACCATCAACCGCATCCCGGATACCATGGGCGGCAGCCTGCGCCAGACCTATCCGGCGCTGTGGCGCAAGATGGCCATGAGCAACTTCGGCCAGTTCCACGGCGACGACGCCACCTTCGTCTACCTCAAGATAGAGCTGACCACCCAGTATGAGACGCGCCGGGAATATTACCTGGTCTCCTATGTGCGCAACGACGCCATCGCCGAGCTGTTCTCCGAGTGGCGCAACATACTGATCGTCGGCGCCGTGGTGCTCACCCTGCTGGCACTGGCGCTGATCCTGCTGAGCCACTCCTACCGCATCGGCCAGCGCTCGCGGGAATACAGTATCGAGCTGGCGCACCGCCTGTTTCACCAGGATATCGGCTGCGTGATCATCAACGACAAGAACCGGGTGATGACAGCCAACGAGAAGGCCGCCGAGCTGCTGTGCCTGCCCCTGGACGAACTGCAAGATCGTAACCTGCAGCGGATCCTGCAGTTCGAGAATGAGCAGTACGCCGAGGTCGCCGCCCAGCTTGAGGCCAATAATAAGTGGCAAGGCGTCATCGATTTCGACTCGCCCGGCGGTAGCCATCTGGCGATCACTGTCACCAGCTCACCGCGCCGCAGCCGTCAGGAAAAATATTATCTGGTCACCTTCGAAGATGTGTCTCAGCTGAGAAAGGTCCAACATCAGGCCAAGCTCAACGAGCTACTGAACGACAACGCCATCCCCTGCGCCCTGGTGCAGGCTAACGGCATACTGGAGCTGGCCAACCAGGCCTTCATGCAGCTGGTCTCCATCCATGATATTCAGGGCAAGAACCTCACCGATCTGCTCAACAACGACCTCAGCTCCCAGTGGCCGAGGATCACCCAACAGATCTTGTTGCAGGGCAGCTGGAAGGGACAGATCCTCTGTGACCCCAACAGCAAGGAGAACACCTGCCTGCAGGCGACCCTCAAGGGCCACCTGGACGCCGCCGGTGAGATAGAACATATCGTCTGCACCCTGGAGCAGGCGCAGAAGCGCGCCCTGCTGCAAGACACCGGCGACTTCATCCCCCACCGCAGCGCCATCTTAGTGAACCTAAGGGATCTGGACGACTACTTTAAGTCACTCAGCCCCGTCAGCCGCGAGCACTCCAGCCTGCTGCTGATCGACATCACCGCCGAGAGCATGCTGAGCCACATGAGTGATATCGGCCAGCTGGAGAATCGTCAGCGGGAGGTGGAGATCCATATCCTCAGGACACTGCCGGTCAACTACCAGATGTCTCACTGGCAGCTGGGCAAGCTGATCGTGATACTGCCGGACACCAGCTCGGACGACGCCCACCACTTCGCGGTCAAGTCCCTGAACGGCCTCAACGAGATAGGCTTAGGTACAGGGATCTGCATGGGGATCGCCAGCTACCAGACAGGCCAGAACCTGGAGCAATACCTGAGTAACGCCGAGGTGGCGCTCAAGCGCGCCAAGCAGATAGGCGAGCAGAATATTTGCCAGGCGTTTACAAGGCAAAATTAGGTTTTTGCCGTTTACCTTTTGGTGGCTGGAGCCGCTGGCTGAGTGGTTACTTGGTTGGGGGCATTGAAGGTCGAACCTTCATGGCAACCTAACGCCTGTCCGGCGGGGATCGTGCAAACACTATTTTGGCACGCTGTGAATATGTCCCTATACGCTCCACGGCGGCTTCCCTGCCGCCGAGGGCCAAAATCGTGTTTACACTGGGTATCCAACGTCTCTTCGATTTAACGTCATTATTTGCTTCAATGGTTTCTGGCTTTACCCTTACTTGAATTGACTAGGGGATTGAAGGTCGTACCTTCATGGCAATCTAACGCCTGTCCGGCGGGCGAATTATCCCTTATTTTCGCTGTAGTAACGGCTAGCGGTTCTGTTATTTGGAGGATAATTGAAGGTTGTACCTTCATAGCAACCTAGCGCCTATCCGGCGGGGATCGTGCAAACACGATTTTGGCACGCCACGAGCACATCCCTGTGGGCTCTGCGAAATCATCTGACCTCCACGGATGGAGGGAATGCCAAAAAATGTTGGGAACATTTTTGGCCCAGATTTCGAAGGCCAAAATAGTGTTTACACTGGGTATTCAACGTCTCTTCGATTTCGCTTCATTTGATGTGAGTAGGGGGCTAGATGAGTGTTCGGCAGGTTGCCAAACTCTACTCGCTAGACTGCGCATCTATACAGGTATAATGGGATTTTGCAAAAAAGCGCCCCTTTCGCTTCCTACTATGTAATCTTGCGGTTCTCGCTTTGTTTTTTGAAAATTCGTAACTAATTGATTAAATTTAGTAAAAAACTGAGCATCACCCATTTAATAGGGAGTGGTGGAGGTCTCGTTAAATGAAGTCTCGCTTTGTTTTCGGGCTGCTTATTTTCTCCTTGTTATGTAATGCTGTTATTGATATAAATTTCAGATATTTAAAAAGTTTGCCGCGATGTACATTAGTAGGAAGTGATTTACATAGGCGGCATTCTCGCCAATAAGCGTTATATTTACATGGAGTTCAGCCGTTGAAGTTTAGTCTATTTATATTTCCTCTTATGATCACATTGAGTGCTCATGCAGATCAGCAAGCTCTTCGTTTAGCCAAATATATTGGCAACCTAAACATGTATGACGTTACTTTTGCGTTGGTAGACTCTAAATGCAGTACATCCTATTCATTGACGAAAAAGCAAGTTGAAGAAATTGATAAATTAACTTTAGAAAAAACACGGGTATCATATAAAAAATTCAATTTAATTGTTGGCGATCCCGAACTTACGCGAGAAATGGCTGAAGAATCAATTCAACCGCTCCTTGATAACAATTGTAATTCTAGATTACTCGAGTATTGGTATTCTAAAGTATCAAAAGACTTCGATAAAAATTTGTCAGAACTGAGAAATGAAGAACCAACTAGTGTACAAATAAAGTAAATATAACAAGGCAATTATGAATGGGACGTCTAAAGCTTGGCTGGCGTTCGTTCTTCACTAATTTTAGCCAAGCATTTATACGCCCCATATTGCGGCGTTAAGCACCAGAAGCAGAAGTGGTGTAGGAATTGAAAAAAATACTAATTTACGCCATTGTCACAATTGCATGTATAGCAGCATCAGTAATGTGGTGGCGCTTGTGGATGTATCAAGGCTTTATTGGGCCGGTTCCATTTTTACATTGGTTCAATTGGTCATATGGTGAAAGCTCATATGATTTAACACTATACGAAATGATCATTCATCTTTTTGCGTTCTATTTTTTAGCCTTATTGGTAAAGCGCTTAACAAGTCAATTAACTTCACGCCTGCGGTGTCGGACGCAGCAAAGCTGCGCCCCTGCTTGAAGCGTTATATCACTTTATGAATATGAGAATGACATTACTACTTGTAGCACTAATCATTAGTGGATGTGCAACTTTAAATGAGTGGACCTTTAAGGGCTCAGATAAGACTTCTACGCTCCAAAGTATTTCTGAATTCTCTGTTGGTGAAAATGGTGTTTCTCACATCCCAAACTACACCTTGCTTACTAAAGTCGACGCTTTCAAATGCGGAAACCCATATTTAAAGCTTTGTGTAAAATCCGAGTTTGACCGTTTCGATTACGAGTGTTTAGGCAACAACCTCAATGGGTTGACTAAAAAGCAAATAGAATTAAAAGCTCTCAGCATTCCCGAATTTAATTGTTCAGAGCAAACGTGGAATCACAAGCCACTGAAGCAGGACTCCTAACAATTGGCTCGGTTTTGCTCCACTACACATTTTAGCCAACTATTACTCGCTCCTTAGTGGAGCCTTATATATCTTATGAGCATGGATTTCATTGCGAACATTTTTGTCGGAATTTGGTTAGTTGGATTTATTACAGGGCTAGCTGCAGCCATTGGTCTTTCCACTTTGCACAAATGTGGAAAAGAAGTCCCCTTCCTGCTTAAGTACTCGGGAATCTCTGTCTTTTTTCCTAAATACTATCTAGCAAATGAAACGCGCAGAAGAGTTGTTGCTGGATTAATATCGATCTGCGTTTGCTGTATTCTCCTAGGTCTTGCCTGGATCTTGATTACTGTTCCAGAAGCGAGAGACGCAATTTGGAATGAAGTTAGTGGAAGGAATCTATAACAAACACCTTAAAAACTAACACAATACACTTGGCTTGTACTCATTTCCCCTAGTTTCAGCCCAGTACCTTTCACCTCTAAGACAGGCGTTATTCACACAAGGATTATTCCATATCTGATGACGACTAAAGCCGAAAATCTAACACTCCCTCATCCCCAAAATATGCGCTTAATCAAGCTAATGGATACCAAATGTGGCTAAATCGAAGAGATAAATAACTAGGTGTAGATACGCCGGTGAGCTTCCGAAACAGGGATGTTTCGGCAGAGCCTACAGGGAACGTACTTGCGGCGTCTCACAGGCGTATCTGCACGTATGGCCTGCCGCAGGCAATTCAAAAAAATGAAGGTCAAGGCTACGACTAGCTAAATTCAAATCAAAATCAGCCAGACTAGGCCCCAGCCCAAATCTAGGCGCTTGGACTTGCGCCTTCCTCATCATGTTCAAACCCGATGGCCTCGATGCCATCTGGCATCTCACTCTGACTGATATCCACTATGGTGGAGCGGTTCATGGTGATCTTGTAGCGGGCAAACTGGGGGGGCTTGCGGCCCTCTTGTAGGGAGAGTACCAGGTTGATCTGGTAGCGGCGCTCTACCGACTCGCTGCTGATCTTGCCGTCGGCCTCCTTGTAGATCTTGGCCTTGCCGCGCTCCAGGTAGCGGGCGAAGGGGGCCAGGCTAAAGTTCACCTGCTCCTGTATGGTGGAGTAACCAGCGAGAAAATCTTTACTGGCGATGCGCGAATTGATGCCGTAGTGGAGTATGTCGGCATCGAGCTTGTTCTGGCTGTGGCGGCGCTTCAATATCTCATCTATCTCCTCGGGGAGATCCTTAGACTTAACGAAATCGATCCACACGTGCTGCTTGGCAATCATCGCCTGGCTGGTAGTATCACGCAGGATGCGGCTCCAACGGGGACGGCCCTTCTGGATCACCCGCCACAGGGCGTTACGAATATCTTCCTTAAAGATCTCACGAAAGCCATAGATCACCGCCAGGGTGAACACCAAGGCCATGGTGAGGCCACTAAAGATCCCCTGGGCCTTGATGATGAGCGACGAGACCACCAGCATCACGAAGGCGGTGGCGATGCCCGTGGTCATCTTCTTCAGGCCCACGCCGAGACGCTTCTGCTCCTCTTTTAACACAACCCCTTGCTGGATCAGGCGGCGCAGCAGCAACATCTTGTTGGAGATGCGGTTCGGGTCGCTCTGGGTCTGGGAGGAGTTGTAGTTCTTGCTGTCGCGGTAGCTGTTCTCGCTGCGACACAGGTTGATCACCTCCTCCACCACCTCGCTGTAGTCGCTGCTGCGGGGGGCGTGGGACATGAGTTTCAGCAGGCGCTGCTCGCAGAACCAGGAGAGGTAGTTGTCGGCATTCTCGAAGTAGTGCTTCCACTTAGGATCGCTGGGCTCGTTACGGCGAAACTTCTTCAGCAGCTGGGTGACGATTTCGCTCAGATCTTTGAGGGAGGCGTAGAACTGCTCCACATCCTCCACCTGCGCCAGCTCCTTGCTGTCGGTCTCGATGGCCACGGCAAACTGGTAAGCAAACAGGTTGAGGTAGAGCCTGAACTCCTCGACGGTACGCTTCTTCTGACTGATGAAACGCCCCTGCACCAGGGGCAGGTGCAGTCCGGAGGAGTAATAGGAGCGCCGGCCGGCGATGGCCGCGTGATAATATTCTTCTTCGTCGAGGCTCTGGGGATTGATCCCCATCTCTTTGGGCAAAAAGAAATAGAGGTCGAGCCGTCTATGGTCGCCCACCTTCATCTGATGGGTAAACTTGATCGACAGTGACTCTTCCTGCTTGATATTAACCTTAGACACAAAACCTCAGAATAATAGAATTATTTCAGTAATTTAGAAATGCACATCCTGAGTATAGCCCAAGTGCGGCTATTGCACTATACGACAGCCACAGACGGTATTACTCGGCTGGAACAATACCACGGCATAGTCCCTGTGGGGATCTAATTCCAGCGGCTCGATAGAGAGGTTGTGCATCCCCTTGCTGTCTAAGTTAAAGGAGCTGATATAGGAGAGGTACTGCATGTGTCTCGGCATGGCCTCGGTCGACTCGGCGCCGCTCTCCTCCTTGGTCTCAACCGAGAAGTTATAGCGGCCGTTAGCCTCATCGAACTCGAGATACTTGCCCTGCATGCGTATGATCCCCGCCAAGGTGCCGTCGAGGTTGAAGTAGCGATAGTTGATCTGCGCCTGCTGCTTCTTGGCCATGATATCCACCAGGAGATAGTGGCGTCCCTCCGCCTGGGCGTCGTCGCGGCGGTCGAACAGCTCAGAGCTACAGCTAAGCATCAGGGTTTCGCTGGGATTGAGGTAGCGATAGCTGATGGTGATGCTAATCGCCAGCAGCCCCAGTACGATAATGTTGATCGCCCACAGCACCTTTCTATTCACACAAAGATACCTCTTTAAACCAGGCCTCTGAGATAAACACCTTCTGCTGCCTGTAATCGGTTAACTTAAGGTTGCGCACCAGAGATTGCCCCATCCGCTCGCCGCGCATGGTGATGTTAAACACCTGCTTATCGTGGGAGAGCGACATATAGACCTCTTTCCAGGGCGACGACTCGCAGCGCTCGAACGCCTGAGACATCTTCTCCGACAGGCGCAGCAGCGAGGTGTTGTTGGTCTTGGACTTGGCGTAGCTGATAAACATCACCTTCTGCCCCGACTCTAAGGTGATGCCATGGCGCAGATAGGGCTCGGTATGTTGCGCCTCGAAGTTGACCGAGGAGAAGAGCTGCAAGGAGACCAGCGCCCCCAGCAGCAGGACGATAAGCCCAATCCAGAGCTTGACCCAGCGATTTCGCTTGCCAAACAGCCAGGCCAGCACAGCCTCTATGCGCTCGCCCAGGCCATGGGGCTCGCCGCTTGCCGAGGCGTTATCGGTATGATGCGCAGACGAGGGGACGCCGCTATCCAGGCGCAGGCGATAGCCCTTGCCCTTGACGGTTTCTATCATGTGTTCATGCAGCGGACCGAGGAAGGATCGCAGCATAAATACCGCCCGCGCCACCGACGAATCGCTTAATGGCGGATGCTCGTCATCCCCCGCCCCTAAGACGCGCTTAGCCACCACCTTGTCGCTATTGGCCAGCAGGAGCAGCAACACCTGCAGCTCGGCGCGCGGTAGATGCCACTCTTCACCCGTTAACTCGTTGGTGAGCACGCCTGTATGTCTATCGAATCGGCAATCACCCAGTTGCATCTTGGTTACTCTTTCATTTCGCTGTGCATAAGCTTATGCAAACCCAGCAAAAAAATCTGTGATCCCCTCTATCTCCTCGAAAGTCACCTAGAAAATACCCTTACAATATCTAGGGAGTTATGCGCACTGTGATCCCTGCCCCCTTCTTCATCCACTAAGCCCCAATATTTATCCCTGGCTGAAACCTCGTGAATTAACATGAATGCTACAAATAGAGTGACACGACTCACACTGCAACCCCCTTCAGCGATGACTCATTAGGGTATCGATTAATTAAATCGATACAAGGCGCCGAAAAAATCGGCGCAGGCAGATGCGCGCCCAGCTCCAAGCTTCATCCAGCCCAGGTCACACTATTTGCAATCTACCCAGACCACACTGGCCTCAAGTTCAAACCGGCGTATCCCTTTAACCACGCCAACAACAAAAATAACATCTATCCAAGTGAGGACATTGTCATGACCATCAATAGACGCCAAGCACTTAGCCAAATCATCGGCATCAGCACCGCCGCGGCGGGCGCAACCCTAATAGGCACATCGGCCTTCGCCGCCACCGACGATCAAGGTAACTACAAACTGGAACTGGGTGAGAAACTCAAGTATGTCCCCCTGGATCCTATGGCAACGGCCAAGCTCGCTTATGAGACAGGCGGTGGCTGTATGCACCAGGTGTTTCACGCGCTAGTCACCATGTTGGCCAACTCTGAAAGCGCCGACGCCGCCAAGTTTGCAACGATTCCTACCGCACTGGCCGGCTATGGCTGGGCGGGTATCGTGGGTCAGGGCACTGTGTGTGGTAACAACAACGCCACAGGTATGCTGGTAAACATTCTCGACGACATCAATGGCCAGAACGCCGCGGTGATCGGCGCCTCTTTCCGCTACTACGAAGTGACCGAGCTGCCTTTCTCCAGCGACGAGTTCGTGGCCGGTATCGGTTCTACCGCCGAGAAGACGGCACTTGTGGGTAAGTCATCTGTTGCCAACAGCATACTGTGTCACTCCTCTATCAGTAACTGGTCTAAGGCCTCAGGCTTTACCTTCAGCCAGAAGGGTGAGCGTTGTAAGCGTCTGTCGGCCTCTGTGGCCTACCATGTGGTCGAGCTGCTTAACCGTGCCTACAAAGGCGAAGATATCTCTGCCCTGCCTGAATCAAAGCCTTCGAGCGAGGCACAAGCTTGCCAAAGCTGTCACGGCGTAGAGAGCACCATGGGCAGCGCCGCCAGCGTGAAGTCTGACATGGAATGTACGACTTGCCATACCGGCCACTTTAACTAAAGGAGCAGGTCATGAATGAGAAGTTATTAACAGCCCTACTGGCAACGGCGCTTATCTGCGGCGGCTGCGGTAGTGACGACAATGATGACAACGACGGCGGCGAGATCACTCCGCCACCGGTTGCCGACACCATAGATGCCGGTGAGGCATTGACCATCAACCTGACCCTGGCCGAGTTTGACGGCGAGACGGGCACACTCAACTTTGCCCTGAAGGATGACGCCGGCCTGGCCATCACCAATGCCACGGATTACCGTATCGTCTACTTCGGTTTCCCTGACAGCTCGACCACCTCACGTAACGCCAAGGCGTGGAAGCACTGGCACGTGACCCAGAGCTACTCATGTGACAGCGCCGCCGGCGATTGCCAGGGCGTGCTGCAAGAGACAGACAAGGGTCAATACAGCTTCGATGCCACGGATCTGGACTGGGACGCCAACACGGCGCCTGGCTCGGTGAAGGAATACAAGGTTGGTATCGAGATCAAAGGTGCCAAGGCGACCAACGAACTGGTTCTGCTCCCCTCCACTTAACCCACTGCACCACTTTGAGGGCCATCACCTAGCGTGTGGCCCTTTTTTTATGCCCGCTCTTGCCACTCTTTCGGCAACAGCAGAGAGCTGTCAGCTAAATAAAGCCTGAGTCTAAATCAAAGCTAAACCAGCGCTATACCAGCCCAGCAAGCGGGACACGGCCATAGATAGAAGAAGGGGCTATTGCTCGCCGATGATCTCGGCTAACGAGGGCAGATAGTTGAAGGGCTCAAACACTGAATAGATGAGCAGAAATAGAAGCAGCAGCTGAGAGATCAGCAGTATGTATTGCTGCTTGGTCATGCGACGGATAGGCCCGTTGCCGAGCAGCTCGCGGTGAGGCGAGAGTTTGCTGTGCAGTATGTAACCCTGATCGTCCACCGACTCCAGCAGCTTGCCCGACGGACTGCCGAGAAAGAAGCGAATGCGGTCCACCGCCTGCACCAGACGCGCCATGTTGGCGTCATCTTCGGGTAGGCAGGCCAAGAGGTCGGCGTTGGACATCACCTGACCCCGATGCTCGGTCAATAGTTTAAGCACGGCAAACTCCGCACCTGGCATAAGCCAGCTGGTGTCATTGTCCTGATTCGACAGCGTCGACTGGGACGGCTCAAACCAACAGCAACCTATCTGCATCCGGGTCTCACACTTATGGGGGAATTACACAAATATCGCGACGCCTGTTAAGGCTAGCGTCTAGTTGTTAGTGTGACATTTTACCCGGGCAACTTTCGTGACAATCAGCACATAACCCATTAAATTATCTGAATAATTATGATACATCCGGATACAGATTTAAGCCCGTTTAGGCTTAATTTCAGGCTGATTTCAGACAAAAAAAAAGACGCCCCGAAAGGCGTCTCTTAAGTCCAATAAAAACCCTATTAGAAAGAGTACAATAGCGTCATGTTGGTTTCGGTATCTGTGCTCTTCTTGTTATCCAGCGGCTCGCTGTTGTAACGCACGATAACGGCAAACTTCATCGCCAGGGCGCCAACGATATTAGCCGTGATAGAGGTTTCAGAGCGGCCTTCCAGGCTCTCGCCGTAATCGGCCACAAACAGCTGCTTGAACTTAGAGTTGTCGGTGATCTCGGTTTCGAAGTTCATCACGCCGTGAGCCACCCAGCTCTCTTCGGTGTCGTAACCCGCTTCGGCGGCGCTCTCATCGTCCAGACGCTTGTACTGGAAACCCGGACCCACTTCGACGGCGAAGGTTGTCTTCTCGGTATCGACAAACTTGTGACCATAACCGGCAGAAATCGTCGACTTAGAATCGAAACCGGTAAAGGGATCGATCTCATGGTTGGCGTTGGCAAACATATAGTTCACGTCGCTGAACTTGTAGTTACCCTGTACCAGGCCGTAGTAGCGCTTACCCGTCTCTTCGCCGCTGTCCTCTTTGTAGAGGGCTTCCAGCAGGTATTGGTTTTCCCAGTTACCCAGCTCGTGCTTCATGTCCAGACGGCCCTTGAGAGAAGTCGTCTCTGTGTTACCCGTAGTCACCGTCGCACCCAGTTCGGCGTCGGCGGCGAAGGTTCTGTCACCCTTAACGAAATCGGCGCCCGCATGCGCTGCAAAAGGGGCCGCCATCAGGATGGCCGTAGCCGTCAGCAATTTTTTCATTATCTGTTTACCTATTTATCTAAGTCCCTTAAAAATTGGCGCAATAGTATCATCCAGCGCACAGAAATGAAAATTGCACTTGCCTTTCCAGCATTTTGAACTAACAGCTCGACTAAGGGCGAGAGTTAGTCCTCACTCTTTGTGGCGTTTTTACCATAAAAAAAGCCCGCCAAATTGGCGGGCCTTTTATATCAAGCTTTCATATTGGGCCGTCAGACCGAATTAGTTCACCTGTGGATCTAACTCGCCAGACTGGTATGCCTTATACATGGCCTGCAGTGACTTAGGCTTGATCTTAGAACCCATGCCCGCCGCGCCGAAGGCTTCGTAGCGAACGGTACAGATGTCTGCCATCGCTTCCATAGAGGCTTTCAGGAATTTACGTGGGTCGAACTCGCTTGGGTTCTCCGCCAGGAACTTACGTACCGCACCGGTAGAGGCCAGACGCAGGTCGGTGTCGATGTTAACCTTACGTACGCCGTGCTTGATACCTTCGACGATCTCTTCCAGTGGCACACCATAAGTTTCAGGGATGGCGCCGCCATACTGGTTGATCACTTCCAGCCACTCTTGCGGCACAGAAGAAGAACCGTGCATGACCAAGTGGGTGTTAGGGATACGTGCGTGGATCTCCTTGATACGGTCGATACGCAGCACGTCGCCGGTAGGCTTACGGCTAAACTTATAGGCACCATGGCTGGTACCGATAGCGATAGCCAGGGCATCTACGTGAGTGTCGGCCACGAAACGCGCCGCTTCTTCCGGCGTGGTCAGCAGCTGATCTTCGCTCAGGATGCCTTCGGCGCCAACACCATCTTCTTCACCGGCTTGGCCAGTTTCCAGGCTACCCAGACAACCGATCTCACCCTCTACCGACACACCACAGGCGTGGGCGAAGGCAACCGTCTTACGGGTCACGTCGACGTTGTACTCGTATGACGCCGGTGTCTTACCGTCTGACATCAGTGAGCCGTCCATCATGACTGAAGACATACCCAGCTGGATAGAACGCTGACACACGTCAGGGTGAGTACCGTGATCCTGGTGGATACACACAGGGATATCTGGGTACTGCTCGAGCGCCGCCGCCATCAGATACTTAAGGAACTGAGGACGAGCATACTTACGCGCACCGGCTGACGCCTGAACGATAACCGGGCTGTCTGTAGCTTCTGCCGCCTGCATGATGGCGCGCATCTGCTCCAGGTTGTTAACGTTGAACGCGGGAACGCCGTATCCGTGCTCTGCGGCATGGTCTAGCAGTTGACGTAGGGAAATTAAGGCCATTTTTAACTCCAATAATAGGGTGACTATCGGGCTGGGCCCGTTTAGCCACCGAGGTCACTATCGTTTGGACAGATTTTGATACCGACAACCGGGGCGCGAACTCCTTGCGACCCGACTATCGGCGGTTTCTTATAATACTAATTATTTTTTTACTTATTCGCCGCGGCTTTCCAGCATAGCCACAGCAGGCAGTTCCTTACCTTCCAGGAATTCCAGGAAGGCGCCACCACCGGTAGAGATGTAAGAGACCTTGTCGGCGATGTCGTACTTGTCGACCGCCGCCAGGGTGTCACCACCGCCCGCGATTGAGAAGGCAGAAGAGTCGGCGATCGCCTGGGCGATACGCTTGGTGCCTTCACCGAACTGATCGAACTCGAACACGCCTACCGGGCCGTTCCAGACTATGGTGCCTGCGTTCTTGAGGATCTCGGCCAGGGCCTCGGCGCTGTCAGGGCCTATGTCGAAGATCATATCTTCATCCGCCACCTGATCGACCGCCTTGAGGGTCGCGCTCGCCGTTGGGCTGAATTCGCTCGCCACGACGACGTCGGTCGGTACTGGGATGTCGCCGCCACGGCTCTGGGCGTTGGCTACCAGACGCTTGGCTTCATCGATTAGGTCCGCTTCATAGAGGGATTTACCCACGTTATGACCGGCTGCGGCGATGAAGGTGTTGGCGATACCGCCACCTACGACGAGCTGGTCGACAATGCCAGAGAGGCTCTCGAGTACGGTCAGCTTGGTCGACACCTTAGAGCCACCTACGATGGCCACCAGCGGACGCGCCGGGTTGTCCATCGCCTTACCCAAAGCTTCCAGCTCACCGGCTAGAAGTGGACCGGCACAGGCCACAGGGGCGTACAGGCCGACACCGTGAGTCGATGCCTGGGCGCGGTGTGCAGTGCCGAAGGCGTCCATCACATACACGTCACACAGGGCAGCTAGCTTCTTGGCCAGCGCCTCGTCGTTCTTCTTCTCGCCCACGTTAAAGCGCACGTTCTCGAACACCACGACTTCACCGACATTGGCTTCTACGCCGTCCAGGTAGTCTTTAGCCAGACGTACCGGGCAATCCAGCGCCTTCTCTAGGTAATCCACAACAGGCTGCATAGAGAACTCGCTGTTGTACTCGCCTTCGGTCGGACGACCCAGGTGAGACATCACCATCACGGCGGCGCCTTTCTCCAGCGCCAGCTTGATGGTTGGCAGAGAGGCACGCAGACGCGCATCGCTGGTGACCACACCATTGCTGACCGGGACATTGAGGTCTTCACGGATAAGCACACGCTTGCCCTGAAGATCTAACGCTGACATATTGATAATCGCCATTTCACGTTTCCTTAAGTTTAAAGTTAAAAATAAAAGTTAAAGCAAAACTGGGCTACCCACCGCCGGGACGCTTCACCGGCCATAGGTTAAAATCTTTAAAATCAGGCTCTAACGGCCTTTATCATCTCTAAACTGGTGTCCAACATACGGTTGGCAAAGCCCCACTCGTTGTCACACCACAACAGCAATTTCACCAGATGGCCGTCGCTCACCCGGGTCTGGGTGCCATCGACGATACTGGATCTGGGATCATGGTTAAAATCGCACGATACCAATGGCGCATTAGTATAGCCCACAACCCCTTGATATGAGCCATTTGCCGCCTGAGATAATACCTGGTTCACTGTATCGATATCGACACGTTTATCTAAGGTGACCGATAAGTCAATTGCAGTCACATTAATTGTCGGCACGCGCACAGATATCGCCTCGAACTTATCCTTCATCTCGGGCAAGATCCGCTCGATCCCTCTGGCCAGCTTGGTATCTACCGGAATGATCGACTGCCCCGCCGCGCGGGTGCGTCTTAGGTCGTCATGATAGGCATCGATCACCTGCTGATCGTTCATCGCCGAGTGGATGGTGGTGATGGCGCCGCTGCGCACCTTAAAGGCGCGGTCCAGCACCTGGATAATGGGCACCAGGCAGTTGGTGGTGCAGGAGGCGTTAGAGACCACCTTATGCTCGGCCTTGAGATCTTGATGGTTCACGCCATAGACGATTGTGGCGTCCACATCGCCGGATGAGGGATGGCTGATCAGCACCTTTTTGGCGCCCGCCCTAATGTGGGCCTCACAGGCCTGGCGGTCGATGAGAGCACCCGTGGCCTCGAACACGATATCGATATCCAGGGATTGCCAGGGTAGCTTCTCGGCATCGGCCTCATGGAGCAATTGGATACGATCATCCCCTATGGTCATCACATTGGCGTCGAGTGACGCGGGAGACTGAAAACGACCATGGGTGGTATCGTATTGGGTCAGATGAAGCATGGCTTCGGGGTTGGCGAGTTCATTAATGGCGACAATCTGAATCTGATCCCGCTTGCCTGACTCATAGAGAGCACGAAGAATCGAGCGACCGATTCGGCCATAACCATTAATAGCAACTTTAATCATTAAGTGCTTCTACTCCTAACACCGTCCTGAGATAGGCTTTCTTGATGCGACAACGGCCTATCGTTATCGATAAGCCGAGTCATCATGGCATAGAGCAACTGCTTGCCCTATGCCCTTTTGCAGGCACTAGGCCTTAGAGAATAGCGCTTGCCTTAGCAACCACATTCTCAACGGTGAAGCCGAAGTGCTTCATCAGCGCGCCGCCTGGAGCAGACTCACCGAAGGTAGTCATGCCAACGATGGCGCCATCGAAACCGACATACTTGTGCCAGTAATCGACGTGAGCCGCTTCGATGGCCATACGCTTGGTGACTGACTTAGGCAGTACAGACTCTTTGTAGTCGGCGTCTTGCGCGTCAAACACATCGGTAGATGGCATAGATACCACGCGTACCGCCTTACCTTGCTCGCTCAGCGCCTTAGCCGAATCCAGTGCCAGCTGCACCTCACTACCGGTTGCGATCAGGATTAGATCTGGTGTACCGGCGCAGTCTTGCAACACATAAGCACCTTTGGCGATGTTAGCCAGTTGCTCTTCGCTACGTGGCTGTGCAGGCAGACCCTGACGGCTGAATACCAGTGAAGTCGGCGCGTTACGACGCTCGATAGCCATCTTCCAAGCTACGGCAGTTTCCGCCGCATCACATGGACGCCATACCATCATGTTTGGTGTCATGCGCAGGTTAGCCAGCTGCTCAACCGGTTGGTGAGTCGGGCCATCTTCACCCTGACCGATAGAATCGTGGGTGTAAACGAAGATGTTTTGAATACCCATCAGCGCAGACATACGTACCGCGTTACGCGCGTATTCCATGAACATCATGAAGGTCGCGCCGTAGTTGATGAAACCACCGTGCAGCGACACACCGTTCATGATGCCGCTCATACCGAACTCACGCACACCGTAGTAGATGTAGTTACCGGCTGGATCTTCCTGGATGCCCTTAGAACCAGACCATAGGGTCAGGTTAGAACCGGCCAGGTCAGCCGAGCCGCCGAGCAGTTCAGGCAGGATAGCACCGAAGGCCGCGATAGCGTTTTGTGATGCCTTACGGCTGGCGATGTTTTCGCCCTTCTCTTGACACTCTTTGATGAAGGCCTGCGCCTTCTCTTCGAAGTCGGCTGGCAGTTCGCCAGTGATCACGCGGCGCTTATATTCCGCCGCCAGCTCTGGGTAAGCGGCTTCATAGGCAGCAAGCTTCTCGTTCCAGCTAGATTCGTTGGCCGCGCCCACTTCTTTGGCATCCCAACCCGCGTAAACGTCTGCAGGGATCTCGAATGGACCGTGCTCCCAACCTAGGAACTCACGAGCCGCAGCAATTTCAGCATCGCCCAGTGGCGCGCCGTGACAGTCGTGGCTGCCAGACTTGTTTGGTGAACCGAAACCGATAATGGTCTTGCAGCAGATCATGGTTGGTTTGTCGGTAACTGACTTGGCTTCTTCGATTGCTTTGCGGATAGCATCGCTGTCGTGGCCATCGACACCGGCAATCACATGCCAGCCATAAGATTCGAAACGCTTGGCGGTATCGTCGGTAAACCAGCCTTCGACGTGACCGTCGATAGAGATGCCGTTGTCATCCCAGAACGCAATCAGCTTGCCAAGACCTAAGGTACCCGCCAGTGAACAGGCCTCGTGAGAGATACCTTCCATCAGACAGCCATCGCCCAGGAAGCAGTAGGTGTAGTGGTCAACGATATCGTGGCCAGGACGGTTAAATTGCGCCGCCAGAGTCTTCTCGGCAATCGCCATACCTACGGCGTTGCTGATACCCGCGCCCAATGGACCTGTAGTGGTTTCAACACCTGGGGTGTAACCATATTCAGGGTGACCCGGCGTCTTAGAGTGCAGCTGACGGAAGTTCTTCAGCTCATCCATCGGCAATGCATAACCCGTCAGGTGAAGCAGAGAGTAAATCAGCATAGAGCCGTGGCCGTTTGAAAGGATGAAACGGTCGCGGTCGACCCACTCTGGGTTGTTCGGGTTGTGCTTCAGGAAATCATTCCACAACACTTCGGCGATATCGGCCATTCCCAATGGCGCACCTGGGTGACCAGAGTTGGCTTTCTGAACGGCATCCATACTTAACACACGGATAGCGTTTGCGAGTTCTTTACGAGATGACATGCTCTCTCCTGCTGATTTGAATGTTGGGGATTTTGCGGGCCGATTTTGCGGGCAACAATGGGGGCATATTTTCCCCTACTCGTGGATGGGACGCAAATAAAATTCGCCCTTTAGCTTAGATTAAATCCATCTAGACACGAAAAAGTGCACCTCAGTGACACTCAAGATGACCCCAGGCAAAACCTCGCCTCGCCGCTCAAACTTCTCCGGCGCCCTCACCCGAATTTGCGAACATAAGACTGAGCAGGCAGACCCGACTCGCCGCGATCTTCATCAGACTGGCCTGAGCGATCCTTTGGCAATAAAAAATCGCGGCCTTATAACGACAATAAAAATCCAACATTAACAATATTTTAAGCTGCACTTTTATTTAAACTCATCCGAAGCATTAGAATATTTACCCGGTTTTACTCCACAATTTTCATCGAAAAGGGTGTTATCCGATCTGATTTCCACTAAAATGGCCGTCTAGATGTAGATACTTCTACACATTCAAATTGTTTAAAGACGAGATTTTTCCATTATGGCAAAGCACTTGTTTACCTCTGAGTCGGTCTCAGAAGGTCATCCAGATAAAATCGCCGATCAAATTTCTGATGCGGTACTCGACGCGATCTTAGAGCAAGATCCTAAGGCACGTGTGGCGTGTGAAACATACGTCAAAACCGGCATGGTGATGGTAGGTGGTGAGGTGACCACTTCTGCATGGGTCGATATTGAAGAGCTAACCCGTAAGACGGTTCGCGAGATCGGCTACACCCACTCAGACATGGGCTTCGATGCCGACTCTTGTGCGGTACTCAACGCCATTGGTAAGCAGTCTCCAGACATCAACCAGGGTGTCGATCGCGCCGATCCTAAAGAGCAAGGCGCCGGCGACCAGGGCCTGATGTTCGGTTACGCCAGCAACGAAACTGACGTACTCATGCCAGCCCCTATCACCTATGCTCACGCATTGGTGAAGCGTCAGTCAGAAGTGCGTAAAGACAACACCCTGCCTTGGTTACGCCCAGATGCCAAGAGCCAGGTGACCTTCGCCTACGAAGACAACAAGATCGTCGGCATCGATGCCGTGGTGCTCTCTACCCAGCACTGCGACAGCGTCAGCCAGTCTGATCTGATCGAAGGCGTGATGGAAACCATCATCAAGCCTGTGCTACCGGCACAGTGGCTGAACAAGGACACCAAGTTCTTCATCAACCCAACCGGCCGTTTCGTTATCGGTGGCCCTATGGGTGACTGTGGTCTAACGGGTCGTAAGATCATCGTCGACACCTACGGCGGCATGGCTCGTCACGGCGGCGGCGCATTCTCGGGTAAAGACCCATCGAAAGTTGACCGCAGCGCGGCCTATGCGGCCCGTTATGTGGCGAAGAACATAGTGGCTGCCGGTCTGGCGGATCGCTGTGAAATCCAAGTTTCTTACGCTATTGGTGTGGCCGAGCCAACCTCTATCAGCGTCGAAACCTTCGGCACAGGCAAGGTCTCTGAAGAAGTGCTTATCGGCCTGGTTCGTCAACACTTCGATCTGCGCCCTTACGGCCTGACCGAAATGCTCGACCTAGCGCGTCCTATCTACAAGGCAACTGCGGCTTACGGTCACTTCGGTCGTAACGAGTTCCCTTGGGAGCGCACCGATAAGGCTGAAGCCCTGCGCGCAGACGCTAAGCTATAAGCTTGGTTTTGCCAGTCAGCAAAAAGCCGCCCTTTGGCGGCTTTTTTGCATCTTGGTCAATGAGATATATTAATTGCGACTAGTGATCCCATTGCCAGTAGAGATTCGCTTCTCAAGATACAGGCTCACCAGGCTAAAGAGCAAGATACCGACCCCATCGGCCAGTAAGTCATAGCCATCGAAGGTGCGACTGGGAAAATACTGCTGACTGCACTCCTCGATAATCACCACAATCGCCACCACCACAGCCCCCAGATAGGGTCTCATTCCCCAAAATGGAAATCGTCCTAAAGAAAGCCGCCCGAAAGATACGCGCCTGAAGTTGCAGCCAACATTGGCAAACAGGGTCAGGGTGCCAAACAGCAGCATATGCCCCAGCTTGTCGCCATAGGGCAACGCATAGGCCAGCTCAAACAAGGGGTTAGTGCGCCCGGCATCTGCGCTGACGATCAGCCAGACTAAGAAACCACTGAATAACACGCCCAGCAGGGCAAAAGTTCTCACCATCACAAACGACTCATCCTTGATATCTTCATTCCACTTCTCTGTATCACCTTCTTCAATCCCGGCTAGCAGTGATCGAAGTGGGCATACTGCATGCACATGAAACTCAGCTGCTGCGCATTTAACAGTGGCACCTCAACCATGTTAGCCGTCGCCAACTGCGCCTCTAATGGCGGCGTCATGGGCCGTATCTCGGCGCTATAGGCGTTGCTAAAGCCGCAATCGAACCAGCCATGGTCCCACTTAGCGACGTAAACCGCGCGGGGCTCACCGCTGAGCTCCAGACACTCACAGTTAAGCGCCGCTTGGTCCGCCAAGGCTTTGAGCAGCTTGAGGTTATCCAGGGCGCTAAGGCTGACGCCAGCATAGGGCTCAAGCAGCTCAGCGAGACGCGGTGGGAAGCCTTGCATCTTGCTCTCAGCCATCTTGCTCTCATTCATGCCACTCTCGGTATTATTGCTCGTCATAAGGTCGCCCTCCCCTAGATAGCGCCTGCGGTATCGACCGCCAGCAGATAATAACCGCGGCCATCGAATTCGAAGAAGTCCAGCACCTGCATGCCCCCCTTCTGGGTGTGGGCAGCGAATGAGCGTTCGTTCTCTTCGGCGATAAAGGTAACCATGTAGGAATATTGAGGTGCCACCTCTTTCTTGAGCTCAGACACTAACTCAAAGAACAAGCCAGAACCTCTCTGGGACGGCGCTATCCAGATGGGACCATACTGACAGCTGTTGGCTTTATTGATTATACCCAAGCCAGTCTCGAAGCGGTCTATCTCGAAACGGCCTGCCTCGAGTCGTTTCAAGAGATAACGGTAGATGGGCCAGTCACCGAAGAAAGGCCAGCGACCGGCGATCACATAGCCGGCGATCTCACCGCCAACCTCGGCCAGCAGCAACCAATGATTCTGGATCAGCTCATCTAGCTGCTGGCGACTAAAACTCTGGCCCGTCATCATGCCGCCGCGCTGATCTGGGGCAAGCTCGGCCTCCCACTGGTTCGCTTCCAGGGCGGCGATGGCATCTAGGTCGGCGCGGGTTGCCAGACGGATCACCATGACGGACTCACTATGCTGTGAAGAAACAAGAATATCCCCTTAAATCTTCGGGTTATTTGCAAAATAGCTAATCGACTACCACACTTAACACACCTGAAACACCAATAGGTTAGAGCCGATCATGCTGCCGGAAAACATTCACACGGGTGTGAGTATACTTGAAAACGATAACGCGCAAATCAACTTAGTCAGGTGGATGCATCAGTGCGAGCTGATGAAACGCTATTTCGAAGCGGATGTCGCCTTTGTCGCCCAGCAGACGGACCTGGGTTTTGAGATCATCGTCAGCTCCATCAACGATACCCGCAGGTTTCTTTCCGGCACCCTGTATAACGAGAAATACGAGCTCTTCACTCGCCTGTCCAACAGTCAGCCCGAAGGGGTCAACCTGGATCTGAGCCGGGAATCCAACGCCGAACTCCCCAAAGATCTCGCCACCGCCAGCAGTATGCTATCCAGGCCGATCCTCTGGCCCGACGGCACAGTGTTCGGCTGTCTGTGTGTGATCAATCCGGCTAGCAAGGAGACCGCCAGCACCAACGCCTTCATGCTGGAGCCCTTCCAGATCTTGCTGCAACAGGACCTAGCACTCCTGTGTCAGAGCCAGCGCATCGAGTCACTGTCGATGCGGGATCGTGACACGGGCATGCTCAATCACTATGGCTTCATCATGATGGCGCCGCGACAGCTCAACCTCGGCCGTCGCTTCGGTGCCCATGCCGGCATCCTCTTCTTCGAGCTCTACCCCAATCCGCCGCTGATTGACGAGATCGAGGACAAGCATATCCGCCTGCTGGGCAACATCATTCAGGACACCATACGCACCGCCGACATCGCCGCCCACTACAGCCACAGCCAGTTCGTGGTACTGGTGTTTGTGGATACCGAGCGGGATCTCAACCACATCAGCCACAGGGTCGAGAAACTGCTGCTACAACAAAACGATCGCCTCAAGTTGGATTCGGGCCACTCCTTCTTCGCCCCCGACTCCTCGGCCAAGCTGGCGCCCATGCTGGAGAAGGCCAAGCAGCAACTCAAGTCTCAGCAGAAAGATGATGAAATTGAGACTGAGGCCTAGTGTTAGAGACTGGCGCTAAATACAAGCATTAAAGACAAGCGTTAGAAACAAGCGTTAGAAATTCGGTTAGGAAATCGAAAAAACAGATTTTGCTCGCAAAATTGAAAATTTACATTCTCACAACATATGATTTTTGAGTATGATGTAAACACTTTGTGTCGTCAGTCTTTCGGCTGACCCCACAGCAACTAGCGAGTTATGCAAATTAATAATAACAATAAGCGAGCACTACTATGCTATTAGAATGCGCCGATACCAGCCTTTGGCTCAGGGAAGCCGACCATCCCGCCATTACCCTGCCGCGTTGGCAGCAACAAGTTGATCTACTTAATGAATTTTATCAGGCACAGGCCAGCCTGGTGCTGCAGTTTATCGACGGCGAGTATCAGGTGGTCTGTAGTCGTCAGCACACGGATCTCAATCTCTATGCCGGCACTCAGTTTCATGATGCCTGCCTCACCCAGGCCCTCAAGAACCACACCGCCTACGGCCTGCTGGATCTGACCAAGAGCCAAGATCCCAAGAGTCACCTGGCACGCTTTAACAGCCTGTTGGCCCTGCCCCTCTACTGGTCAGACGGACAACCCTTCGGCGTCATGCTGATCTGCGACAGCCAGCGCAGTAAACACTTCCAGCGACTCCTGCCTCTGATGGAAAATGCCAAGGCGCTGATCCAGGCGGAGCTCAAGCACCTGTTTTTGATGCAGCAGATTCAGATGATGTCGGTACAGGACGATCTCACCTGTATGCTCAACCCCTATGGCTTCAACCTGATGGCGCCAAGGCAGCTGAGCCTGAGTCGCCGCTTCGGCTCCCATGCAGGTATCGTCCTGCTGCAGGACATGACCTCCTATAAGGGAGTAATGGAACAGAGTCAGGGACTGAGGCAGTTAGCCCGGGTGATACACCATAATATGCGCGACGCCGATGTATCGGCCCGCATCGAAGATGGGCTGTTTGCCATACTGGCCTTCGTCGACAGTCAGGCCAATCTCGAATCCCTCACCAAGCGATTGCTCAAGCAGATCGCCAAGGAGGAGATTAAAGCGGAGATCGCCATAGGCGTGAGCTTCTTCACCCCCACAACACATCTTGCCATCGAGCCCATGGTGGAGGCGGCGAGACAAAATCTACATGCTAACCGAGAGCTGAAACAGCAAGGCGGCGTAAAGGCCTAGGGCGAGTTAAGCCTTAAGTTTTGCGCTAGCTCTCGCGCTGGCTCTTGCACTCAGGTGCGTCTTGGCTCTGATCCTGCGCCTTTGCCCATTGAAAAAAGAGCACTATGGGAAAAGGCGACATCATCACCAGCCCCAGGCCGATCAGGCTTGAGACCAAGAGTATCCCCTGGATCTGCTCGGTCCAGGAGGTCAGGCCATAGATCCCAAGGCCAGCGAGCACCATGGCGAGCCCCAACCAGTGGGCCAGTTTTAATCCTGTCATCATAGTTTCGCCTTTCCCCTTTCAGCAGAGCTTGTCGTCGGTACAGTTTGTCGTCAGCCTAGTTTGTCGTCGAAGCAGCTGAGCCAACAGTGGAAACAGCTTACCATGAACAAAATATCATGGAAAAACCCCGAATAAGGCTTTTTAATTAGGCGTAAGCTTGTCAAAATATCTGTCTCACAGAATTGGAAGTTTCCCCATGTTTAAGAAGTTTATGTTTATCGCTGGTACCTTGCTCGGCTTATCTGCCTGTCAAAGCGCATCCCTCACAGGCGGCGAGGATCTGGATATTTTAGGTAGCTGGCATATCGAGGCGGCCCAGGGTAAGGCCGTCATCGACTACAGCCCGGCCCAACTGGTGTTTGCCGAAGATGGCGCATTGAGCGGCAACAACAGCTGTAACCAGTTCTTCGGCCAGTATCAGTTAGACGGTCAGGCCCTAACCCTCTCCCCCGCCGGTAGCACGATGAAAGCCTGTGTCGACGCCTTGATGCAGCAAGAGCGTAATGTCATGCAGGCCATGTCTCAGGTCACCCAGGCCAAACTGGTCAAAGGCAAGTTGCTGCTCAGCGACGCTGACGGCGAAACCCAGCTGGTCCTCAGCAAGCAGTAAGCGCTATTGCCGACATAAAAAAACCGCCTGATTGGCGGTTTTTTTATGTCGAAAACTAGGCTTAGCTATTTAACACTAGCTATTTAACACTAGCTATCCAGACGCTCTGCCAGTATCTGGCTCTGCTCGGCGTCGGCGTTGTAGTGCTCAAGATCCAGCTCATCTTCAGACTTGGCGATCACTGTGGTCGCCACAAGATCCCCGGACACATTCACTACGGTACGCGCCATATCCAGGATACGGTCGATACCCGCGATGATCGCCACCCCTTCCAGCGGCAGGCCAACAGTGGTCAGCACTAGGGTCAGCATCACCAGACCGGCACCCGGCACCCCGGCGGTGCCGATTGAGGCCAGGGTCGCGGTGAGAATGATGGTGATATAGTCGACCCAGGTGAGGTCGATCCCGAAAGCCTGGGCAACAAACAGCGCCGTGACCCCCTGATACAGGGCGGTGCCATCCATGTTGATGGTGGTACCCAGGGGCAGCACGAAGCTTGAGATCTTCTTGTTGATCCCTAAGGATTCGCTGGCGCACTTCATGCTGGCAGGCAGGGTGCCGGCGCTGCTCGAGGTGGTATAGGCCACCGCCAGTGCGTTGCTGATCCCCTTGAAGAACTGCATGGGGTTAAGCTTGGCCACAAAGATCAGCACCAGGCTGTAGAAACCTATGATATGCAGGGCGCAGCCGATATAAACCGCCAGAATCACCTTGATCAGCGGCATCAACATATCCATGCCGTATTCACCGGCCACCCAGGCCATCAGGCCAAACACACCATATGGCGCCAGCTTCATCACCATGTCGGTCAGCTTATACATGGCCTCGGCCAGGCTCTCGAACACCTTGATGGCCGGCTTACCATGGTCGCCGATCAACACCAAAGCAATACCCAGGGCCACCGCGAACACGATCACCTGCAGGATCTGCCCGCTGGCCAGCGCCGCGATAGGATTGGTCGGCACTATGTTGATCAGTGTCTCCATGATAGAAGGCACCTCTTTCACCGCGTTGTGACTCTCAGCCGAGGTCATCGCCAGTCCGGCGCCGGGTTGCATGATATGACCCACGGCCAGACCGAGCGTGATGGCGATTGAGGTAGTGCCCAGATAGAAGGCGAAAGATTTAAAACCGATGCGGCCCATCTTGGCGGTATCCTGCATAGAGGTCACCCCCACAATCAGGGAGCAGAACACCAAGGGGACAATCAACATCTTGATGGTGTTGACAAAAAGCGTACCTATTGGCTTGAGTAGCACCGCCTGTTCGCCCAGGCCCAGGCCGGCGCAGATACCCAGCAGCATACCGATAAGGATTTGTAGCCACAGGGGCACAGACATCCAGCCAGACCAGGCACGGCCCAGCCAAGAAGAGGTTTGTTGACGCATCATTAATAACCTTGAATCGCGAGAGTGGTTTCGTCCTGCCGCCCTATGACAGAGGAGCCTGTCGCAACGGAGCAAGTAGCAACGCAGCAGACGGCAGACGCAAATGGGACGGGGATAATATCAGATAAACCTGGAGTAAGCTGTGATTCATATCAAGAGAGGCCCATCAGGCCTCGAAGTAGGCAGATTCCTGTTTAGCATCGACCCTGAAGGTATGCAGGGCCGCAGGGGGCTGTTCGCGCTCGATGAGATGGCTCCAGTAGGCGTCGTCGAAGCCATGAAACAGCCGCTCCGCCTTGCCCTGGGACTTTAGGATAAGGTGCCACCAGACTAGGCCCCAGAGGCCTAGGGTAACCAGGGTCAGCAGGAAATGCAGCAGATGGTTTACCGCCTCCTGCTCCCGACCAAGCGCCAAGCTATCACGCTGATTTTGATTGAGTTTAGTAAGATCATTCTGGTCAGAATCACTCATCGCCTCACCCCATAGACACTTAGCACTCCCTTCTTCAAAGCATAGCAGAGTTAGACTTTAGTCTAAGAGTCAATCGAAAAAATTCTGCCTTGGCTTGGCCATGAAGCGTGCTAGAGTATGGCCAAATTTAAGGAGGCGATAATGCAAATAAGAAAAGGCCAACAATCGGATCTCACCGCACTGGTGCAGTTTAATCAGGCCATGGCCAACGAAACCGAGGGGCTCAGCCTAGATCAACAGACCCTCACCCTAGGCGTACAGACGCTACTGGAAAACCCCGCCCGCGGCTTCTACCTGGTCGCCGAGGAAGCAGGCGAAATCTTGGGCTCCCTCATGGTCACTTTCGAATGGAGCGACTGGCGCGCCAAGGACTACTACTGGATCCAGAGTGTCTATATTCGCCCGCAGAATCGCCGTCAGGGGATCTATGGCAAGCTGTATGAGGCGGTGAAACAGATAGCCGAGGACAATGGCGGCGCCGCCAGCTTCAGACTCTATGTGGAGCAGGAGAACCATAAGGCGCAACAGACCTACGAGGCCCTCGGCATGAAGCAGAGCTACTACCTGATGTATGAAGAAAAGTAGCCGATAGCCAAGCATAAAAAAACGCCCAGATGGGCGTTTTTTTTATGGCTCCGGCGCATAGCTTAAGCTAACTGCTCAGACAAAAGCTTAGGCACAGATGCTGGTAACCTTGATCGCCAGGCCGCCCTGACTGGTCTCGCGATACTTCACATGCATATCCTTGCCTGTCTCATACATGGTGGCGATCACCTTATCCAGGCTGACTCTGGGCTCGCTGTTGCGCCGCAGCGCCATGCGCGCCGAGTTGATCGCCTTCACCGAGGCGATGGCGTTGCGCTCGATACAGGGCACCTGCACCTGACCGGCGACAGGATCACAGGTCAGTCCCAGGTTGTGCTCCATGCCGATCTCGGCGGCGATGCAGACCTGAGCCGGATTGCCCCCCATCAGCTCAGCCAGCCCGGCGGCCGCCATGGAGCAGGCAACCCCCACCTCACCCTGACAGCCCACTTCAGCGCCAGAAATAGAAGCGTTGCGCTTATACAGGCCACCGATAGCCGCGGCGGCGAGGAAGTAGCGGCTGTACTCCTTAGGGCCCACCGGCTGAATGAACTTGTCAAAATAGGCCAACACGGCCGGGATGATCCCCGCCGCGCCATTGGTGGGCGAAGTCACCACCCGGCCTCCGGCGGCATTCTCTTCGCTCACCGCCAGGGCGAACATGTTGACCCAGTCGACGATCATCATGGGATCCGCCGACAGGCGCTCACCGGTAGCCAGCTGACGGAACAGCGCCGGTGCTCGGCGCGGCACACGTAGTGGCCCAGCCAACACACCTTCGGTGTGACAACCGCGCTCGATCGCCTCTTTCATGGTATGCCATACCGCCTCGAAACCCTCGGCTATATGGGCCTCACTGTGAAGCGCACGCTCGTTGGCCATCATGATGGCGCTGATGCTCATGCCTGTCTCCTGGCATAGATCCAGCAGCTCCTCGGCATTGGCGAAGGGATAGGGCAAGACCACCTCGTTGGCGGCCGTCATGCCGAAATGTTCCTCGTCGACGATGAAGCCGCCGCCGATGGAGTAATAGGTCTTGAGATAGACACACTGCTGACCGACATAGGCGCTCAACGTCATGCCGTTTTCATGCAGCGCCAGGGCCTCGGGGTGAAACACCACGGCCTCGGGCGGAAAGTCGACCCCATGCCCTTCTGTACCCAGTGGCAGACAGGAGGTCATGGCCACCTGACGGATAAACTCAGGGGTCAGGTCGATATCTACCGTCTCAGGGCTGTTGCCCGCCAGCCCCATGATGATGGCGCTATCTGTATGGTGGCCCTTGCCGGTGAGCGACAGGGAGCCATAGATATCCACTTTGACGCTGGTGATGCTCAGCAGTTCTCCACGCTGACGCAGATCGTCAACAAAACCTTTGGCGGCCTTCATCGGCCCGACAGTGTGTGAGCTGGAGGGACCCACACCTATCTTAAAAATATCAAATGCGCTAACCATAAATGCTTCCACTTAGATTCGCCCGGCGGAGAGTCGCCGGGCGTAACATGAGTCGATTAAGAGAGCATGCCAAACAGTATGGCCGTCATCGCCAGCAAGCCTGCCAGGATCACGAAGATGTTGCTGATGCGACCACGGTAGGCCTTGAGCGCAGGCACCTTGTAGACGGCATACATAGGCATGAGGTAGAGGATCGCGGCGATGATTGGGCCGCCTAGGGCCTCGATCATCCCCAGGATGCTCGGGTTGATCACGGCAACGCCCCAGATGGTCAGGAACATGAAGCCGAGAATAAACTTGTCGATCTTGGCGTCCGACACTTCCTTATTGCTGCTACGCAGCTGCTTGGTGATGATCCCCTTGAGGCCTTCGGTGGCGCCCAGGTAGTGACCGAAGAATGAGGAGACGATGGCGATCACCGCGATGATGGGGCCGAAATAGCTAACGAAGCCGCTGGCATGTACGTTGGCCAGGTAAGAGAGAATCGGCAGGTTCTGCGCCTTGGCCTCGGCCAGCTGTGCCGGACTCAGCGACAGCACGCAGGAGAAGACAAACAGCATCACGAAGCCCACCAACATCATGCTGGTGTTACGCAGGATCACATCGGCCTTTCTGGCCGCGTTACTACCGTACTGCTTCTTCAGCGATACCGAGAACTGTGAGATGGCCGGTGAATGGTTGAAGGCAAATACCAGCACTGGGATAGTCAGCCAGACGGTACCGAGAAACTCACCGGCGGCAGGCACTTCCATCAGGGCGTCCATCTTCCAGCTTGGGATCAGATAGAGCGACATGAAGGCCAGGATCCCCACCAGCGGATACACCAGCAGCTGAGTCACCTTGAGCATAAACTTCTCGCCAGACACCATCACAGACATCATGCCCAGCACTAAGATGCCGGACAGTAGGAAGCGTGGTGGCGAGGCCATGCCCAGCTGGTTGACGATGAAGCTATCGACCGTATTGGTGATGCCCACACCATAGATGAGCACTATGGGGTAGATGGCGAAGAAGTAGAGCAAGGTGATCGCCTTACCGGCGCCGACACCAAAATACTCCTCCACCACATGGGTGATGTCGCTACCCTGACGCTGAGAGGAGCAGACGAAACGAGACAGGCCTCTGTGGGCCAGGTAGGTCATGGGACCGATAATCACGGCCATCAGCACCAGGGGCCAGAAACCGCCCATGCCGGCATTGATGGGTAGAAACAGGATACCGGCGCCGACGGCGGTGCCGAACAGGCTCAACATCCAGGTCGTGTCGCTGCGAGTCCAACCTTGGCGCTGCGCGAGGTTTACATCAGAGATTGTCGCTTCGTTTTGCATAAAATAACCTTATCGATGCCCTAGCATCTGAGTGTTTCGACGCCCCGCCCCGCGGCGTTTTTCCGCCTGACGAGCACGACTAAAATTCGGGCGTAGCATATAGCAGGCAGGACACGAGAAATTGATCTGACACCTCTTTTTGTAATGAATTTTCAGAATGAATCGGCTTTGTGAGCCGAATCTAACTTATTGTGTTGTAAATTTTCATAACGGCAATCTCACGCTAACCAAAGCGAACCAGAACATCACAAGCGCGTTACCCTTTTTTACATCTGTTAACCCGGCGCTATGGAGGCCTCTCTGCCGCTTAGCCCTGTTTCGCCGCAGTAAGATGCCATTTGCGAACATCCGCTAGGTTAAATGTCGCGCCGCGCCTTGTGCTTGCCCGCCCATGCATCCCGAGGCGCTTTATGGCAAAATGGTGCCCTGTCGATTCATTCACTTTTGGAATACCCATGCCCAGCGCTCTTAGCCAACAAGCCATCATTCGTATCACGGTCGGTTCGACCAATCCGGTCAAGATAGGCGCGGCCCGCAACGCCCTCTCCCTGCTGTTTCCAGACGCCGAGATCCTCTGCCAGGGCATGCACGCCCCCTCTGGAGTCGCGGCCCAACCGATGACGGACTCAGAGACCCGCGAAGGTGCCATCAACCGCGCCCGCTACTGCGAGCAGCAAGGCAAGAGCGATGAGAGCCTTACGGCAGATCTCTATATCGCCATGGAGGGCGGCGTCGACCTGTTCGACCACGGCGCGGCCACCTACGCCTACATGGCCATCGTCCATCGAGGCAGCCTTAGCATAGGTCGCAGCGCGCAGATGCCCCTGCCCGCCCCGGTGTATGACGCCCTGGTGGCCGGTGAGGAGCTTGGCGATGTGATGGACAGACTATTTAACACGGTCAACATCAAGCAGAAGGGAGGTGCCATCGGCCTCTTTACCCAGGGCAAGGCCAGTCGCGAGAGCGTCTACACCCAGGCAATCGTGCTGGCGATGGCACCGCTGCTCAACCCGGAGATCTTTGGCTAATTCGGCGCCAGGAGAAGGCAGGCCAACCCAGATGAGCCTGCCGAATTTATCTACATTAGCAAAAACTTGCATTTCTCTTTTTAGGGATCTAAGTTAGATGTATATCGCAACTATATAGCTCACTCGGATCTTAACCATGTCACAATCTTGTCCTTCGATGCTCGATGATGCCAGTCTCGCTCAGGCCGTCGAGTTGCCCCAGACCTGCTCGTCGCTGCGCAGCCTGTCGAGGCAACTGGTGAGGCAACTGGGCATGCTCAACTCCGCCTGCGGCGATCAGCCGCTGTCGCCGGTGCAGGCCCACGCCTTGATCGAACTCAGCACCCAGGAGCTGTCGATAAAGCAGCTGGCCCTGGCCCTGAATATCGATAAGTCCAATGCCAGCCGCGCCGTGAGCCAGCTGTGTGACAAGGGCTTTGCCAAGAGTCGCAACAACCCCAGAGACAGTCGCAGCTCGTTGTGCCAACTCACGGCTCAGGGCAAACGCCAACTCAACAGCCTGAACGAGCAACAAAACAAGATGTACCAGGAGATCTTGGCCCAGCTCTCACCTGAGCAGATCGCCCAGCTGGAAGCCAGCCTGCGCCAATATACCCGCGCCATGGATCTGGCCAGCGCCCAGCAGGGCTACACTATCCGCAGCCTCACCCAGGAGGATAACCCCCACATCGCCCGGGTGATCCGTAACGTCTCCGCCGAGTATGGCCTGACACCGGATAAGGGCTACAGCGTCGCCGACCCGACCCTGGACGATCTCTACAGCGTCTACCAGGCCGACAAGGCCCACTACTGGGTGGTCGACTACAAGGGACTGGTGCTGGGCGGCGTGGGGATCGCTCCCCTACCGGGCCACGATGAGGTCTGTGAGCTACAGAAGATGTATTTCGACCCAAAACTCAGAGGCAAGGGCTTTGCCAAGCGCATGGCATTGCAGGCGTTCGAGTTTGCCCGTAGTCAGGAATTCAGCGAGTGTTATCTGGAAACCACCGCCTGCCTGAGTGAGGCTGTCAGCCTCTATGAGAAACTCGGCTTCGAGCACCTGGATGCCCCCCTTGGCAACACGGGTCACGATGCCTGTGAAATGCCCATGCTGATTAAACTTTAGCCATTAAAAATTCAAGAAAATCATTGAGATATTTTGTTACTTCACCATGAAGCAATTTATCTAGTGTTTCCTAAGAAAGCTTGCTAGCCTCAGAAGTAATCCTTGCGCATTCTGGAGATTTGAATGGACTATACAAGACTTCCCCATTCCAGCTTAGACGTCAGTAAAATTTGCCTGGGCACCATGACCTGGGGTGAACAAAATACTCAGGCCGAGGCCTTCGAGCAGCTTGATTACGCCATCGGACAAGGCATCAACTTTATCGATACCGCCGAGATGTATCCCGTGCCGCCCAAGGCCGAGACTCAGGGCGAGACAGAACGTATCCTGGGTAACTACCTCAAGGCCAGGGGCAAGCGTGACGATCTCATTATCGCTACCAAGGTGGCGGCCCCCGGCGGCAAGAGCGACTATATCCGCCAGAACATGGCGCTGGACTGGCGCAACATCCACCAGGCGGTCAACGACTCCCTGGAGCGCTTGCAGATAGAGACCATAGATCTCTATCAACTGCACTGGCCGGATCGCAACACCAACTTCTTCGGCGAGCTCTTCTATGAACAGCAGGATGATGAGAAGCTCACCCCCATAGTCGAGACCCTGGAAGCCCTGGCCGATCTGATCAAGGCCGGTAAGATCCGTTACATAGGCGTCTCCAACGAGACCCCCTGGGGATTGATGAAGTATCTGCAGCTGGCCGAGAAGCATGGCCTGCCGCGCATCATCAGCGTACAGAATCCCTATAACCTGCTTAATCGCAGCTTCGAGGTGGGCATGGCCGAGATCGCCCACAGGGAAGAGCTGCCACTGCTTGCCTATTCGCCACTGGCATTTGGCGCCCTGAGCGGCAAATACATGGGTGGTCAATGGCCAGAGGGGGCGAGACTCACACTGTTTAAGCGCTTCGCCCGCTACACAGGTTCGCAGATGGCCCTGGATGCCACCCAGGCCTATGTGGAGCTGGCGCGGGAGTTTAACCTCAGCCCGGCGCAGATGGCGCTGGCCTTCGTCAACGGCCGCCGCTTCGTCGGCAGTAACATCATAGGCGCGACCAACCTAGAGCAGCTGAAAGAGAATATCGACAGCGCCTCGGTCAGCCTGAGTGACGAGTTGATGGGCAGAATCGACGAGTTGGCGGCCATCTACCGCATTCCCTGCCCCTAAATCCGTAGAGATGCCCTAAAAGGCTAATTGAACTTGCATTAGGCGCTGAGATCTCCCAAGATCTGAGCGCCTTTTTTGTTTGAACCACGCGACGGACCCAATCGATGGAATTTAGCCAGCTGCGCAGCCAGTTTCCCGCCCTCACCCAGTCACTCGGCGACTATCCGCTGGTGTATCTGGATACGGCCGCGACCAGTCAGAAACCCCAAGGGGTGATCGACGCCATGGGCCGCTACTATCAGGCGGATAATGCCAACGTGCACCGCGCCGCCCATCAGCTGTCTGCCCGCGCCACCAGCCAATATGAGGCGGTGCGCGACAAGGTGAAGACTTTCATTAAGGCAGACCGCCGCGAAGAGATCATCTTTACCCATGGCACCACAGAGGGGATCAACCTGGTGGCCCTGGGGCTGGCCAGCCAGCTAAAGGCTGGGGATCTGATTCTGTTAGACGGCGCCGCCCACCACGCCAACATAGTGCCCTGGCAGATGCTGGCCAAGCAAACCGGCGCCGAGATACAGCCTATTCCGCTGACCCCTGAGGCGCGCCTGGATCAGGCGGCCTATCAAGCGCTACTGCAACGTGGCCCACGGGTCGTCGCCCTCAGTCATGTCTCCAACGTGCTCGGCACGGTCAATCCGGTGAAAGAGATGATCGCTCAAGCCAAGGCGGTAGGCGCACTGACGCTTATCGACGGCGCCCAGGCGATCGCCCATCTCGAGGTGGATGTGCAGGCCCTGGATTGCGACTTCTACCTCTTCTCAGGCCACAAGATGTATGGCCCGACGGGTATAGGCATCTTGTATGGCCGCTATACAGCGCTCGACAAGCTAGATCCCCTGCTCACCGGCGGCGAGATGATCAAGCAGGTGAGCTTCGAAGGCACCACATTTAATATCCTGCCCAACCGTCTGGAGGCGGGTACGCCGCCCATCGCCGAGGTGATAGGTCTGGGCGCCGCCATCGACTTTATCCAGTCCCTGCCCCGCGCCGAACTCAGGACCCATGAACAGGCTCTGCTGAACCGTCTTCAGAATGAGCTCAGGGCATTGGGCGGCATCAGCCTCTATGGCGCCCACGGCGACAATGTCGGCGCCGTGGCCTTTAACCTTACCGGCGAGCATCACCAGGATGTAGGGATCTTGCTGGATCAGCAGGGGATCGCCGTGCGCTGCGGCCATCACTGCGCCATGCCCCTGATGCAGACCCTAGGGCTGTCAGGCTGCTGCCGCGCCTCCCTCGGCGTCTATAGCAATGATGAAGATGTCGATCGCTTCATCCAGGCGCTAAAATCGGTAAAAGAGCTGCTGCTTTAAATGTATGAGACAATGTCCAAATGAATGATAACAAGCCAAGCCCATCCACAGAGGCCTTTACCGGCCTAATCCTGGATCCCCAGGAGATACTGCCAAGCTTCACCCAGGCCGCCAACTGGCAGGAGCGCTACCGCGCCCTCATGCTATTGGGTAAACGACTGACGCCGCTGGATGAGAAACTTCGACAAGAGTCGGCCCAGGTCAGAGGCTGCGAGAGCAACGCCTGGCTCTATCACAAGGAGATAGACGGCAGACACTACTACCTGGCCGACAGCGATGCCCGCATCGTCAAGGGACTGATCGCCCTGCTGCTCACCGCGGTGCAGGGGCAGGATAAGAAAACCATAGCCGCCTTAGATTTGCACGATTACTTCGACCGACTGGGGCTGAGCGGTCAGCTGAGCCCATCGCGCACCAACGGCGTGCTGGCGCTGGGAGAGGCGATCAAAGCCGCCGTTATTCAGCCCAGCTAGCTGGCTAATTCGACTGGCAAGCAAATACGGCTTTCGAGCCAACCAAGTTACAGATTAAGCGCCACAGCTAAATCCCGCCCCTAGGCCCCAGCCCCCCATGGGGCCTGGTAATTCACATATAATTCACGCCCCTCCCCCTAGACTCTTGTCCTAGCCTGAATTTTTTTATCTTTGCACCAGATTTTAGGTGCCGATAGGACACTTTTCTATGTCGATTGCTAAGTCATTAGACACTGCTAGCTCACCCGCCTTCTGGCGCTATCATCTCATGCTGCCCGCCGTCTGCTTCCTGCTGGCCGTCAGCCTGATAGAGCTATTTCATCTGGATATCGCCCTGGGTCAGTGGCTATTTCGTCTCGAGGGCGGCGTCGATGGCTGGCCGCTACGCAACGCCTGGGTCACAGAGAATCTGATCCATGTCGGCGGTCGTAACTTAGTGATCTTACTTGGCGTCACCGTCCTCACCCTGCTGGGACTGAGCTATAAGAAACCTGCCCTGGCCAGCTATCGCAGAGGCCTGGTGTTTCTCTTCATGAGTGTGCTGAGCAGCGTACTGCTGGTGAGGCTGGGCAAGTCGTTCGTACACCTGGACTGCCCCTGGCATCTGAAGATCTTCGGTGGCCGCGCGGATTATTTCTCGCTGTTCTCGGGTCAGTTTGATGCCAATTCGCCGGGTCAGTGTTTCCCTGCCGGTCACTCCAGCGGCGGCTATGCCTGGGTGGCGCTCTATTTCTTCGCCCTGGCCTACGCGCCGCGCTATCGTTGGTTCGGCCTTGGTTTCGGTCTGCTGCTTGGGCTCACCTTCGGCATCGCCCAGCAGCTCAGGGGCGCCCACTTCATCTCCCACGATGTCTGGACCCTCACCATCTCCTGGTTCTCGGCGCTGACCTGGTATTACGCCCTCTTCCTGCGTCGCCAGCCTGAGCCCTCTGTTAGCCCGGCACTGGAAACCGCTCAAGGCTAACAGGATAGGGGGTAATCCCCCTTAACGGGCCAGACGGTGGCCGAGATCCATGCGATGATCCGGCCCCAGATGATATTGGTTATCCCCGCGCCCCTTGGCGATATACATGGCCTGATCGGCCACATGCAGCAGCGCATCCATGTGGCCGGCATGGTCCGGATAGATGGCGAAACCTATGCTGGCCGCTATTCCCCTGCCGGTCTGAATAACAGGCTCAGCGAATCGCTCAAACAGCGCCTCGGCCAGACGCGCCGCCTCCTCATCTAACGGCTTATCCGCCGGCCACTGGGGCAATAGCATCACAAACTCATCACCGCCGATGCGGGCCACCAGATCCCCTGGCCCCTTGAGGCTATGCAGCCTGGTAGCCGCCGTCATCAAGACGCGATCCCCCACCTGATGCCCCAGGCTATCGTTGATCGCCTTAAACTGATTGAGATCGATGAAGATAAGTCCCAGGCGACCACCACACTGCGACGCCGCGCGAATCGCCTCACTCAGGCGTAGCTCGAGTTGCAGCCGGTTGGGCAGTCCGGTTAGGGGGTCCTGGTGGGCCATCTTTTCGAGCTTATGGTGCAGCGCCTTCTCTTGGGTAATATCGCGCACCACGCCCACCATCTTCAGCAGCTGGCCATCGCTATCCTTCACCAGGTTGCCCGTCTCGCGCACCCAGTGCACAGAGCTATCGGGCCAGAGGATGCGATACTCCTCGTCATGGTTCTCGCCGGTGGCGATGCAGCGCGCCTCTCCCGCCTTCACCTTGTCACGATCCTCGGGGTGCACCCTGGAGTAGAAGAACTCATAGCTAGGGGTGACCTCCCCCAGCTTGTAACCGAAGATGCCGAAGATGGCATCGGACCAATAGAGGGTGTCAGTGCCCACCTGCCAGTCCCAGGTGCCTATCTTAGCGAAATACTGGCTGTGGTGATAACGGGCAATATCCTGACGAATGTCCTGTGCCAGGTTGTGATGACGCACCAAGAGCAGCAGTCCCCTGGGCTCACGGGCCAAGCGGGTAAAGCTTAAGATCTCATGGCCTAGGTTCAGGCTGGTGCCAAGCTGACGATCGGCAAACACCAGCAGCTGCTCACCGCTGGAATCCTTGAGCCAGAGGCTGAGGGGCAGCCCAGAGAGGTCACTCCCCTCGGCCTTCATCAAGGCCGCGGCCTGGGTGTTATGAGCCGAGATCTTCGCCTGTTCGTCAATAAGGATCAGACCATCCTCGATAGAGTTTTCCAAGGTAGAAAAGTCGACGCCGGGGCGCCTGCGCATATAGCGCAGAGCAAGCATGTATGTCGCAACGGCTATCAGGCCGATAGCCAGGAATATAATGAAAAGAAGCGAAAGCGACATCTCAGCCATGGCGCAGGCCTGACTGAATTAAAGCCGCTGACGAAATAAATAACGGAATCGCTAATGCAAAAGCAAACCGGCTCGCCGCCAGCGTAGCAATGGGTTGTCGAAACAGAAACGAGTGCATAGCAGCCTCCACCAGGGTAGCTGGCCAGAACTCATGCTAATACTCATGCCGTCACTCCTGTCATCACTCGTGTCAGGAATTAAAGCAATAGCCTTATAGATCCAGCCTAACTTCTGCCTACTAGCTAAGCATCAAAGCGTGATGCTGCCAAGCACTTTTACATAAAAATAAGCCGCTTAGGCCTCAACCGGCCCTGGCAACCTGCGGGCGATCATCTTGTTAATCAGACGTCCCAGGTAGGCCCCCAAGACCATGGTCGCCATAAACGCTAGCGCCATGGGATCCAGGCTCGCCAGATTGACCACGGCAGGCCCAGGGCAGATGCCGAGCATCCCCCAGCCAAGGCCGAACAGGGCGGCGCCAACGATCAGCGGCCCATCGATGCGGGTCTTGCTGGGCAGATGGTATTGGCTGTCCAGCACAGGGCCTTGATAGCGCGCCATCCTGGGTTTTACCCACAGCAGATAGACGGGCAGATAGACCCCAAGGGCGCCGCCCATCACCAGCATCAGGCTAGGATCCCAATGGCCGTTGACCACGCCACTGATATCTAAGAAGGCAAGCACCTTGGCGGGATCCGCGAGGCCGGAGAGCAGCAGACCGGCACCAAACAACAGGCCCGAGAGTAAGGCAAATAAGTTGCGCATAGCCCCTCCTAGTTCAGCAGCACGGCGGCGATGACGCCCACCAGCATAAAGACCAGGGTCGCGGCGATGGAGCGCGGCGACAGACGGCCTATGCCGCAGATGCCATGGCCACTGGTACAGCCGTTACCTAGGCTGCAGCCGAGTCCAACCAGTAGCGCCGACAGCAGCAGGGTTGGCGCGGCTATCCCACGCTCACTCAGCACCACAGGTTCGATAGCCAGCCAAGCCTTGAAAGGCTCGGCCAGCAGCAGGCCACTGAGCACCAGACCCGCGAGAAAATAGAACTGCCAGCCAAACAGGCCCGAGCCGCGGCGCCACAGGGCGCCAGAGATAATACCGCTGATACCGGCGATGCGGCCGTTAACCACCAGGAGCAGGCTTGCCGCCAAGCCAATCAAGAGACCACCGCACAGGGCGATAGCGAGTGATGAAAACATCGAGTACCTCTTTCATCTGTCGCAAAGGGAATGAGACGGGACAGGATGCCCCGCCTTAAGTATTGTTAAATCATTTATCAATAAGGCGTTTACACGCTGGCGAACTTGTAGGTGCGGTAGCCGCCAATCAGGTTGCGGGCACGGTAGCCATTGTTGACCAGCTGACGATAGGCCACGTTGCCCCGCAGACCCACCTGACAGAAGATGATGATCTCCTTATCTTTTGGCAGCTCATGCATGCGATCGCGCAGCTCATCCACGGGAATATTAACCGCGCCTTCCAGGCCGCCATTCTGCAGCTCGCCAGGGTTACGCACATCCAGCAGCAGCTGATCTTCACTGAGATTGTCTATCTGGTCGAAATGGATCGGCGTCGCATCGCCCTTGATGATGTTGCTGGCCACGAAGGCCGCCTGATTGATCACATCTTTGGCACTGCCATAGGGCGGCGCGTAGCTAAGCTCCAGGTGCTGCAGCTGCTCAACCGTCATGCCGGCGCGCTGGGCCACCGCCATCACATCGATACGCTTGTCGATACCATCCTTACCCACGGCCTGTGCGCCTAAGATGGTGCCCTTAACCGGGTCGAACAGCAGCTTGAAGGAGACCACCTCGGCGCCAGGATAGTAGCTGGCGTGGCTGGCGGTATGCACATACACCTTCTCGAAGGCGATACCCGATTGCTTGAGCTGCTTCTCGTTCTTGCCCGTAGCACCCACCGCAAGATCGAACACCTTACAGATCGCCGTACCCTGGGTGCCCTGATACTGCTCCTCACGGCCAAACATGTTGTCGGCCGCCATACGGCCCTGACGGTTCGCCGGGCCCGCCAGCGGCACCAGACAGGCCTGGCCGGTCACAAAGTCTTGCTCTTCGACGGCGTCACCCACGGCGTAGATGGCGGGATCGCTGGTCTGCATCATGGCGTTGACCTTGATGCCACCAAGCTCGCCAATCGCTAACCCGGCATCGCGGGCCAGCTGAGTCTCGGGACGCACGCCAATGGCCATGATTAATAGATCTGTCTCCAGCAGCTCGCCGTTGCTCAGGGTCAGACTTAAGTGCCCCTTGATGTGCTGATGGGCCGTGTCTTCACCGGCGGCGTCACTGGCCACATGGGTCTGCACCTGGTAGCTCACCTCTGACAGGGCCGTACCCAGACGCAGATCTACGCCCTGGTCACGGATTGCCTGATGAGCAAAGCCCGCCATCTCGCGATCCACAGGTGTCATCACCTGATCGGCAAGCTCAAGCAAAGTGGTCTTGATCCCCAGATGATGCAGTGACTCCATCATCTCCAGACCGATAAAGCCACCGCCAACCACAGTGGCATGCTCGACATTGTTCATCTGAATCGTCTGCAAGATCCTATCCATGTCGGGAATGTTGCGCAGGGAGTGGGTGAGCGGATTATCCACACCCGGGATCGGCGGCACGATTGGCGCCGCGCCAGGGCTGAGCAGCAGGGTGTCATAACTTTCCTGGTATTCGCTGCCATCGAGCAGTCGTCTGACGGTCACCAACTTGGCGGCGCGATCTATGGCGACCACCTCATGCTTAACCCGCACCTCGACATTGAATCTGGCCTTGAAGCTCTCTGGCGTCTGCAGTACTAAGGCGCTGCGCTGAGCGATCTCACCACTGATATGATAAGGCAGGCCGCAGTTGGCAAAGGAGACATACTCGCCGCGCTCAAACATAATGATTTCAGCAGTTTCGCTGAGTCTACGCGCCCTTGCCGCCGCCGATGCGCCGCCCGCGACGCCACCAATGATCAGTATCTTCTTCATCTCAATGCTTCTCCTACTGCACTAAACAGACCTTGGCCGAAAGTGTATTACATTCGCCATTACATGCAAATTCCTTTTATTAGAAAAATCTAAGCGAAAGATGAAAACAGTGATCTCAATGGCAAAGTGAGCAAGACTTTATTAAATATTGTCCACCTTTATCCCGAGGATAAAACTCAGTTTGCCCTTTACAGGCCCTGGCCAGCCACATAAGATCCAGCCAGTCCACGCAAAAGAAAGAGTCCTCGATGACCAAATTAACCATTACCCGACCCGACGACTGGCATGTTCACCTACGCGATGGTGACGTGCTGACCGATACCGTAAGAGACACTGGCCGCTACATGGGCCGCGCCATCATCATGCCTAACCTGGTGCCACCGGCCACCAATGTCGACTCGGCACTGGCCTACTATGAGCGCATCAAGGCGGTCTGCACCACTAACTTCGAGCCGCTGATGGTGCTCTACCTCACCGACAACACCACGGCCGAAGATATCCGCGCCGCCAAGGCGTCGGGCAAGGTGGTTGCCGCCAAGCTATACCCTGCGGGCGCGACCACTAACTCAGACTCGGGCGTCACTGATGTGAAGAACATCTACCCTGTGCTGGAAGCGATGCAGGAAGTGGGCATGCTCTTCCTGGTACACGGCGAAGTGACAGATTCGAGCATCGACATCTTCGATCGCGAGGCCACCTTCATCAACAACACCCTTAAGCAGGTAGTTGCCGACTTCCCGTCACTCAAGATAGTGCTGGAACATATCACCACCAAAGATGCGGTGGATTTCATCATGGGCGCCTCCGACAACGTGGCCGCCACCATCACGGCCCATCACCTGCTCTACAACCGTAACCATATGCTGGCCGGTGGTATTCGTCCGCACTTCTACTGTCTGCCTATCCTGAAGCGCAACACCCATCAGCAGGCCCTGCTGGCGGCGGCCGCCAGTGGCAGCAAGAAGTTCTTCCTGGGCACAGATTCGGCGCCCCACGCCAAGGACCGTAAAGAGGCCGCCTGTGGCTGCGCCGGTTCTTACACGGCTCACGCCGCCATCGAGCTCTACGCCGAGGCGTTCGAATCGGTGGGCGCCCTAGATAAGTTAGAGGCCTTCGCCAGCTTCAACGGCCCAGACTTCTACGGTCTGCCGCGCAACACAGACAGCATCACACTAGTGAAACGCAGCTGGGAGGTGCCCGCCACCTATCCGCTGGGTGACACAGGTGTGGTACCTATCCGCGCCGGTGAAACCATCGACTGGCAGGTGGAAGACTAACAGCGTTAATACACTGCTTTGCCAGATAAAAAACACCGCCAATTGGCGGTGTTTTTGTCTCTAAAATTCTTGTTTAAGCAGCTTGTCTAGGCGCTTACCTGCCCGAGCTGCTGAGCCTGATCATAGGGCAGCCAGATCCGTACCAGCAGTCCCTTGTGCTCGCGGTTGTGCAGGCTGATGCGGCCATCGTGTGCTTCGATGATCTCCCTACACAAGGGCAGGCCAAGGCCGGTACCCGACTGTTTGGTTGAATAGAAAGGCAGCAGCGCCTGAGTCAATACCTCCGGCGACATGCCGCTGCCCTCATCGGTTATCTCGATAGTCACCCCGTCGCTGCCATCGGCCAGGCCTTGCTCCCTGACGCTTAGGCTTACCGACTCCTCGGGCGAGCCGGACTCATGGGCGTTCTTGAGTAGATTCAGCAGCACCTGCTCCAGCTGAATCAGGTCGAAATAGCCGCTGCGTAGTGGCAGCTCGCCCACCAGACTGAAACGGAAATGCTCGGCCAGTTGAGTCACCAACTTGTGCCAATCCACCTCGCTCTTCTTGGGCAGGGGCAGCTTGGCGAAGCGGGCATAGTTGAAGATAAACTGGCTCAGGTGGCTGGTCCTGTCCTCTATGGTATCGAAGATAAGCTTAAGCTTAGGGTCATCCAGCGGCTCGGTGAGCTTGCGGCCCGAATTGACCATAGAAGCGATGGGCGCCACCGAGTTGTTAAGCTCGTGGCTGATGATGCGGATCACCTTCTTCCATACCGCCACCTCCTGACGGTTCAGCTCACGGGTCATCTGCTTGAGCAGAATCAGGTGGTGATACTGACCGTTGAGCAGGAAGCGTCCACGGGAGAGATGCCAGGTCTCATCTTCGCCGCCCTCCTCCACACTCGCCAGGGTAAACAGGCCGCCCTTGGGATTGTTGACCGCGCCGGCCAGCTCCTCGCTGACGCCGTTCAGCAACTCATCTAACATGCTGCCCTCGATGCGCGCCCCCTGGGCAAACAGGTGGCGGGCGGCGTCATTGGCGTAGATGATGCGCTGGCGATCGTCCAGCAGCACCATGACGTTAGGCGAGCTTTGGATCACCTTATCCAGCAGCAGCTCACGCTGATAGATATACTGACGCTCGCGGCGCAGCACGGCCGCCGACTCGTTAAACAGGCTGGCCAGCGCCTTGAGCTGGCTGTCGCCCGTCACAGGAATGTTGACGCTGAAATCATTGTCTTTGATGTTGAGCAGCCCCACCTCCAGCGCCTTGAGGCTGGTCGACAGCCCTCGGGTCAGCCAGCGGCTGAGCAGCCAGGCAAAGCCGCCGGACAGCAATAGGCAGGCGACTATCAGCTCAGGCGCCACCGCCTGATACAGCTCGGGCGCCAGTATCTTGAGCAGCAGGATGAACAGGGCAAGGGCCAGCTGACTGACAATCACATTGCCCCAGATGAGCTTAGTGCGCAGCGTCGGCATTATTTCTCAATCCCAAATTTTTCCATGCGGCGATAGAGCGCCTGACGACTCAGTCCCAGGGACTTGGCCACCCGGGCGATCACCCCATTATGCTCCGCCAGGGCCAGCTCGATATCGGCCCCCGTAGGCTCACCGCGGCTAGCTGAATCAACCGTGGGTGCTCTGTCTGATTCAAGCTCTGAAGCTACTCTAACCTCGGTCTGAAAATCACTCTGAGTCTGTTGCGACCCGTTAGATGCACTAACAGGCAGCGCGCCGCTCACAGGATTTAAACCATTCACAGGCTTCAAGCCAAAGTCGGCCATGGTCAGCATGGGGCTGGCGGCCAGGATCACCGCCCGCTTACAGGCGTTCTCCAGCTCGCGCACATTGCCCGGCCAAGGGTAGCTCACCAGCGCCTGCTGGGTGGGCTTACTCAGGCTAAAGTCCTGACCGATGAAGTGATTCACCAGGGGCAGGATATCGTCCTGGCGCTGATTGAGAGGCGGCAAGGCCAGCTCGATCACATTGAGGCGATAGAAGAGATCCTCGCGGAAACGACCGCTGGCGATATCCTCGGCAAGATCCGCATTGGTGGCGCTGATCACCCGCACCTTGACCTTACGGGTCTGATGGCTGCCCAGACGCTCGAACTCGCCGGTCTGCAACACCCGCAGCAGCTTCACCTGACCCGACAGCGGCAGGTTGCCTATCTCGTCGAGAAACAGGGTGCCACCGTCGGCTGCCTCGAAGCGGCCGATGCGCGCCTTGTTGGCCCCGGTAAAGGCGCCCGCCTCGGCGCCAAACAGCTCTGCCTCCAGCAGCTCCATCGGCAGTGCGCCGATATTCACCTTAATGAAGGGCTTATGTTTGAGGGGGGAGTTGGCGTGCAGTATGTCCGCCAGCTTGTCCTTACCGGCGCCGTTGGGGCCGGTGATCAACACGGATACGTCGGACTTGGCTATCTGCAGCGCCAGATCGATACAGCGCTGCATGGCGCCGCTGCCGAAGACGATGCCACAGAGATCGGCATCCTTGATCGCCGACATCCGCTGATGCTCGGAGCGGGCCAGCTGCGAATTCTGCCGCGACAGGGCGTGGAGGGATATCAGGTTGTTGACGCTGTTGAGCAGCTTATCGTCGTCCCAGGGCTTGCCCATGTAATCGGCGGCGCCCTCCTTCACCAGCTCCACCGCCAGCTCCAGCTGGGTCCAGGCGGTCAGGAGTATGATGGGCAGCTGCGGCTGGCAGGCACGGATATCGTAGAACAGGCGCTTGCCCTCCTCGCCCGAGGTGGTGTCCTGGGTGAAGTTCATATCCTGGATCACCAGGGCGATCTCCTGCTCGGCCACCAGGCCCAGCGCCTCCTCCGGGGAGAAACAAGTTAGGGTCTTAAATCCATTGAGTTCGAGCATCAGGGAGAGCGCACTGCATACTGCCTGATTGTCGTCGACGATGAGAATCGTATCCATATATTCTTATTAACTTTTTACTTGCAGAGCAACAAACTAACCGAAAGCGCCGCCGATGAAAAGGGCAAACGCTTTCGGTGTCTTTTGTTTAGCGCCGTGAGTTAAAGACTAGGCTTAGACGCTGCGGGTCGCCATGGCCGGCGAGATGTTCGCCGCCTTGCGCGCCGGCAGTACCACGGCCACTGTGGTCACCAGCATCATGCCGACTACCGTCATGAGCGGGTAGAGCAGGTTGAGCTGCGGCAGATCATAGTACTTCATCAGCTGCTGCCCCAGCAGCACCGCCAGGCTGGCCCCTAATATCCCACCCGAGAGACAGATGAGGTAGTTCTCCACCAGGAAGAGGCTGAGGATATCCCCCTTGGTCGCTCCCAAGGCGCGGCGAGTACCTATCTGCTTGGTGCGGCGCTGGATATTGAACATCACCATACCGGTCAGGCCTAGGCTAGTGATCAACAGCAGCAGGACCACCATCATGGAGAGCACGGTTATCATCAGCTCGTGATCTCGGTAGGAGCGCTTCTTCACCTCGGCGACAGACTGGAAGTCATCGATCACCCGATTAGGATTCTCCTTCATCAAGGCCTTGGTGATGGCATCTTGCAACGCCTCATGCTGGCCGGGCTCCGCACGCACCATATAGCTATAACCCGCAAAATCGACGTTGTGGATCACACTGTATTCAAGCTCATCGCTGTCGACCCAGGCGCCCTGAAACTTCTCCACCACGCCTATCACCTCTAGCTGCTCATCATCTACATAGAGCAACTTGCCGATGGCCGACTCACCCGGCCATACCGCCTCACCAAACGCCTTGGAGATGATCGCCAGCTTACCGGGATCGTTGACGCTCTTATTGATCTCATCGGCGTAGAAGTTGCGTCCCTCGATGAGCTTGAGCCCAAGCGTCTTAACCGTATGCTCTGTGCCCAGGTACATGGCAAACTGTGGTGTTGACTTGGCCGTCTCTGGATCTGGTCCCAGGTTGAGGGTACTCGACCAACCACTGCCGCTCAGGGGCAACATGTTGGTAGAGGTGGCCGCCTGCACGTTAGGCAAACCGCGCAGGATCTGCTGATCTATCTTGTTCTGCTGCTCGATATCTATGCTGGGATCGAAGTTAAACACACTAAAGGTCAACACCTCCTCTTCATTAATCCCTGAGTCACGCTGCATCAGCTCGAGACGCTCATGGATGATGAAACTGGCGTTGGCGACTATGGCCACCGACAGGATAATCTGCACCAGTAGCAATACCGGGCCACTCTTACTGCGGAGCAAGCTGCTAAAAATTGGTTTAATGTTAAGCATTTTCAATCCCTTATTGGCTCTTCAAGTAGACACTTGGTTTAGTGCGACACACCACCCAGGCAGGATAGAGTCCGGCCAGCAGTGCGGTGCCCACGGCGATGGTTGGGGTGATCAACCACATGCTCATGGAGAGATGGGTCAGTCCCTCGGAGACGCCGAAGCGTGCCGACAGGGCGTAGAGGGCGCCCCAGGCCCATAGCAGTCCCACCAGGCCACCAAACAGGCCGATGACCCCCACTTCCACCATGTACTGAGAGAAGATCTGTGCCCGGCTGGCCCCGATGGCACGTCTGACACCCACCTCGGGCGCACGCTTGAGAAACTTGGTCAGCATCAGGCCGAGAATATTGATCAGGCAGACGCTGAGGAACAAGGCGCTCAGTCCCACCAGAATCTTGTTATCTTCAGGCACCACATGGCTGCGCTCCAACCAGCCGGCGACATCAGACATGAGCACTGAATCCACAGGTGACTTGTTATCGGTGAAACGGCCCAACTCCTTCTGCTGCTCCACATAGTTGGCCAGATAGCTCTTGTAGGCGGCGCGATCTTCACTCGTTGGCAGATAGGTCCAGTACTCCAACCACACCTTCTCCGAATTCAACCTGTCCTGATAGTTGTTCATCGGCTCATGTTTCCAACCCGACGAGTTGCCCCAGACGCTAAACTCTTCGTTTGCCGCCAGCGAAAATGGAATATAGATCTGCTCCGATTTGGCGAAGGCGCCACTGGTCGGATCGTAATACTTAGGCTGAGGATTCCAGTCGCCAATCACACCCACCACCTGATAGGGCTTACGGTTGAGGTAGATGGTCTTGCCCACACTATTCTCGCCGCCAAACAGCTTCTGGTTAAGTTTCTCGCCGATCACCGCCTGATAGGCAGGGTCGAGATCCACCGCCTTGTCCCAGCGATTACCAAAGACAAAGGGCACCTCAAACATCTTGAAGAAGTCGCCATCGGTCACCCTGATGCCCTGCAATCTTGGCAACACCTCAGGATCGTCTGTCTGCACCGCCATGCCACTACGGAACATGGCCGCCTGGGCCGGGGCCACATTGCCCTTACGCAGGTTCATCGCATCCTGATAGGTGACCAGGCGATGAAAGTCGTCCCAGGAATCCGGGCCCTGTGACCAGAGTTGAATCGCGTAAAGCTGCTCAGAGCGCTCGCCGGCCGGGTTATAGGCCATCATGCTGTAGACGTTAAGCGTGGTGATGGTAATGCCTATCCCCACAGAGATGGCCAGCACCATGAGCAGCGACAGAATCGGCGTCTTGCGTATGCTGCGCCAGGCCAGATCGACGTAATATAGAAACATGCTTGCTCTCCTTAGCTGGCCACTTTTTCGGCCGTATCGACCAGGTGCGACTGACCGCCCTGGTACAGGGTGAAGTCACACACCTGGCCGTCGACGATCTGAATGTTGCGCTGGGCGCGACGTGCCAACTCGGGATCGTGAGTCACCATGATGATGGTGGTGCCCGCCTTGTTGATCTCTTCTAAAAGCTCCATCACCTGACGAGCCATCAGGCTGTCCAAGTTACCTGTTGGCTCGTCGGCGAGGAGAAATCTTGGTTCGCCAGCCAAGGCGCGGGCAATCGCCACACGCTGCTGCTGACCACCGGAAAGTTGTGATGGCAGATGCTTCATACGTGCCCCCAGACCCACTTGCTCCAGCGCGGCCTTCACGCGGCGCTGACGCTCCTTGGCGTTGAAGCCGCGATAGCGCAGCGGCACCTCGACATTCTCCGCCAGGTTAAGGTCTGGGATCAGGTTAAAGCCCTGAAAGATAAAGCCTATCTTCTCGTTGCGAATGGCGGCCGCCTTGTTATCGCTCAGGTTAGAGATGTTGACATCGTCCAGATGATATTCGCCGTTGGTAAAGCCTTCTAGCAGGCCGGCGATGTTGAGAAAGGTCGTCTTACCCGAGCCAGACGGCCCGGTGACGGCGACAAACTCACCTTCCTTAACCTCGAGATTGAAATCCCGTAACGCATGGGTTTCCACCAAATCCGTTTTAAACACCTTGTTGATATTTTTCATCGTTAACATGGGTTGTATCCTTTGTTTTTGTATCGCGTTATTCAGTTTGTTATTGCGCCTATGCCCGGACGAACTAGGACAATCGGGCCAATAACCATTGAGTTAAATCACCGCCAACTCTGGCGACGTCGGGAAGTTGGTTACTATCGACCGGCTGCCCGTGCATGCCGGTCGCTTCTAATATGTTGAGCCCGAGCAGAAACCAATCTGAGGCATCCTGGGTATAGACCTGAGTCGCCACCAGCAGGAGCAGTAAGGCCAGTCCTGCGACCACTCGTTCTGGATGTAGCTTTATCATCAGGGTCTTCATCGCTTAGCTCCTTAGCGGATCAATACTTGTTCGGCGTTCTTAAAGGCGTCGGTGGATGAGATGATCCACTGATCGCCAACCTCGCCGCCCGAGACCACCTCTATGTGGCTCATGCTGCGGGCACCCAGTTGGATCTCGGTGCGCTCGGCCAGGTCGTTCTTGACGGCATAGACCAGGGTGCCGCCGCCACTGTTGACGAAGGGACCACGCTTGACCATGAGCACGTCGGGACGGTTTTCCAATAGGACGCGGGCCGACAGACGCTGGTTCTGACGCAGGTGCAGGGCAGCTTGCTGTTCGAAGCGCACTCGGGTTGTCACCTCACGGTTACGTACCTCGGGAGAGATGGCCGACAGCTTACCCATCACCAGTTGGCCACCGAAGTTAAGCTCCACATCCATGCCAATCCCCAGCTCATCGGCGTAGGACTCTGGCACCGCCAGCTCGGCCTCGAAGGCACTCAGATCCACTACTGTCAATATGGGCTGGCTCTGGCTGATACGGGCCTTCTGTTCCGTCAGCCAGTTACCTATGATGCCGCCGACGGGGGCCGTGATGTTCAGCGCCGCCACCTGACGTTCAAGCTCGGCGACCACCAGGGCCTGACGATCCACCTCTGAGGCCTTGTTCTTCAGCTCAAAACTCAAGGTATCTTTCATCAGCTCGGCTTCCTGCTGGGCGTGAGCGTAGAGCAGCTTGGCCTTGTGCAGCTCATCCTTGCTCTTTTCATAATCTATCTTGGAGATCAGGCTAGACTCGATCAGCTGGTCGCCACGGCGACTCTCGCGATCCGCCGCCTCGAGATCTACCTTGGCCATATCCAGGGTCTGTATCGCCTTGAGCTGATCGCGGCGGGCGTCGAGACGGGCACGCTCCAGGCTGCTCTGCATCCCTTCCAGCAGCGCCTGCTGCTGCTTGAGGTTGTTGGTCAGGCTGTGGCTCTCTATGGTGGCGACCACTTGGCCCTGCTCCACCTTGTCACCCGGGTTGGCGATTAGGGTTACTGTGCCCTTCTCTGGGGCGTAGAGGATAGGGGCGTTGGCGGCGACTATCTTGCCGGTAGAGGCGATATCACGCACTAAGGTGCCGCGCTCCAGAGTGGCAAAACGCAGCTCGCTACGGTCGATAGACTCGCTCACGCTGCTGCCGCTGACGCTGGCCCACACCAGACCAGAAACCAGGAGAACGCCTGCGCCGATAGTGACAGGCCATTTGATGCGACGTCCCAGGCTGGGGGCAACTTGCTTATCTTGTGCGCTGGTATCTTTAATCATTGTTTATCCCTAACAGTGTCCGTTACTCGACCGAGTCGATTTCTGCCCATTAGGTTTACAATTGCCGTGCCAACTTTTATATTCACTAATTTTCAATGATTTAGATGAAGATGTCCGCTAGACCTCCCATGAAAGTGTCCGCGGACACCCGCAAAAGTGTCCGGTCATTTTCCCCGAGTGTCCGCATATGAGGAAAGCCGGACAGATGAGAAAGTACGGACATAGGAGAAAGCCGGGTAGAGCGTTAAAACACTTAGAAGATTAGCGAGCTAGTAAGCGGCAGCCCCTCTCTCTAAAAGTACAGGGCTGCGCTCATGGCGAACCCACTGAGTGGGCATTGAGGAAGGAGTTAAAACGCCCGGGCGAAGATGGCAAAGGCGGCGATAATGGCCACGAACCAGGAAAGGGAACGCAGGGTGCTCTTATCCAGCAGGTAGAGGAGATGATAGGCACATCTTGCCAGCGCATGCACCAGGGCTAACAGACCGACAGTGTCGTCGACCTTGTCCCGTGCAATCACGGTCAGCGCCGCCACGGCGAAGATCAGCAGGGACTCGAAGGCGTTCTGATGGGCTGCCAAGGCGCGGGCGCCGAAGCCGGTCAGCTGAGCCTGCTGAGTTCTGGGATAGGCATTGTCATAGCCACCCTGCTTTGCCATCGCCATGGCCACGGGCACCTTGGCCAGGTAGGGAAGCAACATGGCAAAGAGTAGGCAGGCCAGTAGCATAGTCATCATTTATCTCCTTATTGTTTAGCGCATTGTTTTAGCTTTAGTTTTAATTTTAGTTTGTGTTTATCTCGCCTTGTCCAGGGCCTTGCACAAAGATTCAATCCCTAAGATGGCCCTTGGAGTCGCCCGATGCAAGAGGTCGGCATCCAGTTGATAGATGTGGCGCTGCTTCACCGCCGGGATCTCCTGCCAGGCAGACCAGTCGATGCCGCGCACATTACCCTCGTCCTGACTCTGCAATATCACCTGAGGTTGCTTGAGCAGCACAGCCTCCAGGCTCACCTGGGGATACTCGTTGCCCGCGTCGCTAAACACATTCTCGCCGTGGCAGACCTGGATGATCTGCTCTATCCAGCTGCCCTCGGCCACCGTCATCAGGGGCACTGACCAGAGCTGATAGAAGACCCGCACCGGCGCCTTGGCCCGGTTCTCCTTACTGAGTGCCTTGAGGCCGATAAGGTACTGCTCGGCCACCCGCTGCGCCTCAACCTCCTTGCCGGTCAGCTTGCCCAGCGCCAGCAGATCGTCTGCCACCGCCTCCAACGTCTTAGGGTCGCTGTTATAGATGGGATAACCCAGCTGGGTCAGGCGCTCGATATCCTCGCGCTTGTTGCCACCGCCCCAGATGACAATCAGATCCGGGTCGAGCTCGATAACTTTCTCTATCTGTATGCCGTAGTAGCCACCGATCCGCGGGATAGCCTTGGCCGCATCGGGAAAATCGGCATGATCTGTGGTCGCGACTACACTGTCCCCCGCTCCTATGCTAAACAGCATCTCCACCCCATGGGGCGACAGGGCGATGATCCGCTTCGCAGGCGCCGCCTTAAGCCCAGGCACACACAGCAACAAGGCCAACATCAGCCACAGCTTAACCCTCATCTTCATCTATTCATTTTCCCTTTATTAATATCTATCCAGCCGATCACCGCAGGAGAATTTCAATCTGTTTGCTTCTGTGGCTAAGCCCGCGCAGACAATACCGCCACAGGAGCAAACAGGCAGAAAGCCAAATTGCGTCATGAAGTGCTTCAGTGCAAGGCGCCCCGCAATGAACGGCGAAGACATACCTACCGGTAGGCGAGCCGTGAATGAGGACGCAACGCCGCAATTGAGCACTGCAATAGCAATTTTTAGTAGTCAAAGCCGAGTTGGGCTTTAACGCCGTGATCGAATGCATGCTTTATGGGCTGCACCTCACTCACGGTATCCGCAAGCTCCAAAATCGCCCTGTGACAGGCGCGCCCCGTGATGATCACATGCTGCATGGGCGGACGGTTCTTGAGCGCCGTCAGCACCCTGTCCAGATCAAGATAGTGATAGCTCACCATGTAGGTGAGTTCGTCCAGCAGCACTATGTCTATGGTGTCGTCGCTCAGTAGGGTCTCGGCCGCCTCCCAGGCACTCAGCGCCGCCAGGGTATCCTTCTCTCTGTCCTGGGTCTCCCAGGTAAAGCCGGTGGCCATCACATGAAACTCGACCCCCACCTTCTCCAGCACGGCGCGCTCACCGCAAGGCCAGTTGCCCTTGATAAATTGCACTACGGCGGCCTTCTTGCCATGACCGACGGCACGGGTGATGTTACCGAAACCTGCTGTGGTCTTGCCCTTGCCATTGCCCGTCATCACCAGCAGCACGCCCTTCTCTGTCTGGGCCTTGGCGATCTTGGCGTCCACCGCCTCCTTCACCTTCTGCTGGCGCGCCTTATGACGCTCGGCCTTATGATTTTCCGCCTGATTTTCCGCCTGATTTTCCGCCTGCTTATCCGCGCTCATCTTCTCTCCTCTCATTAATTATTCTTGTTTGGTCGCCTTAGTGGCGTCTCGGCGAGGATGGCGCTCAGCCTCGCCATGTCCAGATGCTCGGCCAGGGTATCGGCCAGGCGATCTAACTGTGCCTGTTTGATCGCCTCGGGATCGACGGCGGCCGCACTGCTGAGCCCAGCCCAGCCAAGGAGCAGCGCACAGGCCTCTGGGCTGTCGAACAGACCATGCAGATAGCTGCCCAGGATCTGGTCATCCTGAGACAGGCAGCCCTCGTTAAACTGATTACCCTCGTCACTCTCTAGGACAAGGGGCTTGGTCGCCTTAGATAACAGCGTGGAGCGGCCACAGTGGATCTCATAGCCTGCTATGCTTGCGCGCTCACCCGCCAGATTTATCGTGCCTTTAACCTGAGCCAGATGTTTGTTTGGGGTCAGCTCTGTGACTATGGGCAGTAGCCCCAGGCCATCGCTGTCGCCAGCCTCGCCCTCGACCCCTTGGGGATCTTCGATGGCCAGCCCCAACATCTGATAACCGCCACAGATGCCGATCACCTTGCCGCCATATCTCAGGTGGCGCTTAAGGGCGCGATCCCAGCCCTGTTCGACCATAATGGCTAAGTCCTGCCGCACGCTCTTGCTACCGGGCAGTATGATGAGATCGACATCAATTGCCTGACCGTCGTAGGCCTCGTTTACCTGTTGATAGCGAAAGTCGATATCCGGATGCAGCCTGAGAGGATCGAAATCTGTGTGATTACTGATGCGGGGAAAGACCAGCACCAACACCCGAAAGCGGGTGTTGCCACTGCTCACCTGACGGGCATCCAGGGCATCCTCGGCCTCCAGGTGCAGATCATTAAGATAGGGCAAGACGCCCAGCACGGGCTTGTCTATCCTGGCTTCTAACCAATCCAGGCCGGGCTTAAGCAGGGAGATGTCACCGCGAAAACGATTGATCACCACACCTCTGACTCTGGCCTGCTCCGATGCAGACAGCAGCGCCAGGGTGCCGACGATATGGGCGAACACCCCGCCCTTGTCGATGTCGGCGATCAGGATCACCGGGCAGTCCACCGCCTCGGCGAAGCCCATATTGGCGATATCCCCCTCACGCAGGTTGATCTCCGCCGGACTGCCCGCCCCTTCCACCAAGATCAGCTCATACTGCCGCTCCAGGCGTGACAGCGAGTCCAGCACAGCCGCCATCGCCTTGGTGCGATAGCCCTGGCTGTCTTTGCCAAAATAGGTCTGGGCCTCCATGTGGGACAGGGCCTTGCCCTGCACTATCACCTGGGAGCTGGTGTCCGAGTTAGGTTTGAGCAATATGGGATTAAAGTCTGTGTGGGGGGCGAGGTAACAGGCCTCGGCCTGCAGCGCCTGGGCGCGGCCTATCTCACCGCCGTCAAGGGTCACCGCGCTGTTGAGCGCCATGTTTTGCGGCTTGAAAGGCGCCACTCTGCGCCCCTGACGGGCGAAGTAGCGGCACAGGCCCGCCACCAGGGTGCTCTTGCCCGCATCCGAGGTAGTGCCCTGTACCATCAAGATATTGCCACTCGTCTCTTGATTGCTATTGCCCTGCTTGCCCTGCTTGCCCTGCTTGCTCTGTTTACTCGGATTGCGCTGATTACTTAAGTCATCTGGTGTCATTGGCTTCTCTTCCTATTCCTTGGCGCCCTGGCTCGTCTCATCCTTGAGGATCAGCGGCAGACCGGCGGTGACCAAGACCACCTGCTGGGCTCGCTGAGCTATCGCCTGATGCAGCCAACCCGCCTCGTCGACGAAGCGGCGACTCAAGGGGTCGGCCGGTACCACGCCGCAGCCCACCTCATTGCTGATCAGCACGACAGCTCCTGGCGCAGTTTCCAAGGCTTGCAGCAGCGCCGCCTTGGCGACCGGCCAGTCATCGCCCTCGAGTAGCTGATTGGTGAGCCAGAGGGTGAGGCAATCGACTAAGATCACCCGTTTCTCCCTGGCGTGAGTTTCGATACAGGCACTCAAGTGTAGCGGACACTCCAGGGTCTGCCAGGGCAAACCATCCTCTTGGCGCTCATCCTGGTGGCGGGCGATACGCGCGCGCATCTCCTCATCCAGCCCTTGGGCGGTGGCCACGAACAGGCACTCATACCCCTTGGCCACATAATCGGCCACCAGAGAAAGGCCATGGCGAGACTTGCCACTGCGGGCGCCGCCTAGAACCAGGTGCATCATAGGCTGATCACCAGGATAAACAGGTAACAGAGCAGCTCGATCACCTGCTGGGTCGCCCCCAGCACGTCGCCTGTATAGCCGCCGATCTGACGGCGATAACTGCGCACCAGCAGCTGGCGCGACGCCAGCAACACCAGACAGAGCGAGAGCGCCGAGGCGATACCGCTGAGCCACAGGGTGAGGACGCCCGTCAGCAGCAAAATTCCGAGCTCATTTGGGGTCTGCGACTGGGCCAGAGGTTTGCTCTTGCTGCTGTCGTCATCACGCACATAGGTCTCGGTGAAGATTAAGGAGGCCGCTACCATACGGCTCAGGCAGTGGCCCACCACCAAGGCTGCCATCACGAGATCGCCATCGAATAGAGCGATCTCACTGAGCAGCACAAACTTGAACAGCAGGCTCATCATCAGGGCCAGCACGCCATAGGTGCCGACGCGCGAGTCTTTCATTATGGTGAGCTTATCCTGCACCTGCCAGCCGCCACCGAATCCGTCGGCGGTATCCGCCAGGCCATCCTCGTGAAAGCCGCCGGTGAGCAGCAGCCCGGCCACCATGGCGAGCAGGATGGCGACGCTAATGGGCAATACCTGAGTCGCCAGGCTATAGACCAGGGCGCAGAGGCCACCGACAAGCACGCCGACCAGGGCGAAGTAACGGCTGGCCTGATTGAGCCGCTCATTATCGACCTTCACCCAGGCCGGCATGGGGATCCGGGTAAAGAAGCCCATGGCGATAAAAAACAGGTTTAACTCTCTGGCAAACATCTTCGCGCTTTCCCTTTTGGTTCCTTAGATTGCTATTGCCGCTAAATCGAAATACCCATCTCTTCGAGGGAGGCCATCTCGTTGTAAAACTTGGCCGCCGCCTGCACCAGGGGCACCGCCAGCGCCGCCCCGGTCCCCTCACCGAGACGCAGTCCGAGGGACAAGAGCGGCTGGGCATTGAGATGCTCCAGCATCAGTTTGTGGCCGCGCTCGCCGGACTCGTGGGCGAAGATCATATAGTCCCGCGCCTGAGGCGCTATCGTCACCGCCGCCAGGGCCGCCGCCGTGGCAATAAAACCGTCGATCAGCACCAGCATCTTCAGCTCCGCCGCTGCTAGGATGGCGCCTGTCATCTGCACTATCTCGAACCCGCCCAGACAGGCCAATACCCCATAGGGATCGCCCAGTTGCTCCCGGTGCAGAAACAGCGCCTGCTCCACCAGCATCTGCTTGCGCGCCAGGGTGGCAGCATCTATGCCTGTGCCCCGGCCGACACACTCGGCCGCCTCGCGCCCCATCAGCGCCGCCATAATGGCTGCCGCCGAGCTGGTGTTGCCTATGCCCATCTCACCGAAGGCGATTAGGTTACAGCCGCGGCCGTGATGCAGCGCGACCCGCTCCCTGGCCATGGCAAAGCCCTGCTTGACCGCGCCCAGAGTCATGGCGGGTTCGCGATGAATCGCACCTGTGCCCGCCCCCAGCCTGTGATTGATGAGCTTGGGTTGATCTGTGATCTCAAGGGCGATGCCGCAGTCGATCACCTCCATGGTGACTCCAGCCTGAGCACAGAAGAGATTAATTGCCGCGCCGCCCTTGAGGAAATTCATCACCATCTGAGTGGTCACCTCGCTGGGGGCGATAGAGACCCCCGAGGCGGCGATGCCATGATCGCCGGCAAACACCAGCAGGGTTGGTTTGGTTATTTGCGGCTTGTCGGGCCCCAGCACCCGGGCGATAGTCATCGCCAGGGTCTCGAGCGCGCCGAGGGCGCCCAGTGGCTTGGTCTTAGTGTCTATCTTCTGCTGGATCTTGGCATCGAACTCGCTACTTACCACAGTGACTTCAAACATACTGGTACCTCATATCGCTCGCCCTCGTTCTCGATTCATTGCAATCCACACCTTCTTTGCTGGCATAGTTCAATACTCTTCTCCATCCTGACTCTTCTCCTTCCATACACCTTTCCTTCGATCCTGGGCTAGTTGCTACGCTTGCCGCCCAGGATGAACAGGAAGAAGAGGCTGCCTATCACAGCCGTAATGATCCCCACCGGCAGCTCCTGATAGCTGAGCAGGCAGCGCGCCAGTACATCCACCCAGATCATAAACAGGCCGCCCACCAGGGCCGTCAGCAACAGGGCGAAACGCCCCGGCAGCAATAGCCGCACCATGTGGGGCACCATCAGACCGACGAAGCCGATTCCGCCACAGTTGGCCACCAGGACGGCGGTGATCAACGAGCAGAGCAGTAGGCTGACGAGGCGTAGGCGCTGTACCCGAATGCCCAGGGTGTGGGCGGTCTCATCCCCCGCCTGAATAGCGAGGATCTGCCGCTTAAGCAGTAACAAGATGGCGCTCGCCGCCAACACCAGCAGCCAGGGCAGCCAAAGCATCTGCCAGCTCGCCTTGGCAAAGCTGCCCAGGCTCCAGAAGAGCACAGAGGCGGCCGATTGCGGCCCGGAGAAATAGAGCATCAGGCTGGCCAGCGCGCCAAACAGGAAGGAGATCGCCACCCCGGAGAGCAACATGCGCTCTATCTGGGTGTTCAGATCCCGACCGCACAGGGCCAGCACCATGAGCACGGCCAGGCTGGCGCCGATAAAGGCGCCAAGCGGCAGGCCGATACTTGCCAGAGCGCCGCCGACACCGCCCAGCAGAGTGATCACCACAACAGCCCCCAGACTGGCGCCCGATGAGATGCCAAACAGATAAGGGTCGGCCAGGGGATTACGAGTCACCGTCTGTAACACGGCGCCCGCCAGGGCCAGGCCGAAGCCGGCGATGAAGGCCAGCAGGATGCGCGGCAGGCGCAGTTCAATCAATATTCTTGCAGTCACACCGCCGGGATCGGTGCCGCTTAGCTTGGCCAGTAGCACCTCAAGCACCTCGGCCACGCCTATCTGCGCCGCGCCGAAGCTCACCGCCAGCACAGGAGTCGCCAGTGTCAGCAGCCCCAGGCAGACGAAGGCCAGGTGTTGCAGCGGGCTATAGCCTCTTCCCTGACTCAGGCTAGCGCTCATCATGGTTAGCCTCCTTCGCCTCAAAGGGCTGGTCAGCATTGTGAAGGTGATAGCCATAGAAATAGTTAATCTGCGGGTTGCCGTGCTGTGGATGGGGCGATACCTGACAGCAGACGCCGAACACTCTGGCGATCTGCGCCTCGCTCAGCACCTGTTTGGGCGAACCTTGAGCCACGGCCTTCCCCTGATCCAGCAGCAAAAGCTGATCGCACAGAGCGCTGGCGAGATTAAGGTCGTGAATCGAGATCACCACAGTCACCCCGAGGGCCTTGAGCAGCTCGAGGATCTGGATCTGATAGCGGATATCCAGGTGATTGGTAGGCTCATCGAGGATCAACAGCTTGGGCTGTTGCACTATGGCGCGGGCGATCAGCGCCCGCTGCTTCTCGCCCCCGGACAGGGAGGCGTAGGTCTGTCCGGCGCGATCCTTGAGCCCCACGGTTTCCAGGGCCTGACTCACCGCCAGGCGGTCAGCTTTAGTGGTCATGGAGAAGGCGGACTTGTGTGGGGTGAGCCCCAATGCCACCAGCTGGGCCGTGGTCATGTCGAAATGCTGGGGCGTGTCTTGCAGCACCACGGCCACCTCGCGGGCAAAGGCCCTGGCGCTCAGGCTGGCGATGGGCTGGCCAAACAGTTGGATCTCGCCGCTGCTTGGGGTGAGGAAACGATAGAGACAGCGCAGCAGGCTGGACTTGCCGGCGCCGTTGGGGCCTATGATCCCCAGCATCTTGCCTTCTGGCAGATCCAACTTGACCCCAGAGAGGATGGTGCGCTCGCCGCAGCGCCAGCTGAGATCCCGTACCGACAGCGCTGGGCGCGCGCAGGCGCCATCGCCGATGGCTGCACCAGCACCTGTGTCTGTACCTAAAATTGCATCGTCACTGGCGCCGTGAGACAGGAGTGATTCTGTTTGTGATGGCTGACTAGGGGCGCTCAAGGTCGCGCCCTCCGGGAAGCAGCGCCGAGGCGCCCTCTCCCTTGGGCCAGACTCGGCCCCGAGGTATTCTTCATCTATTGGCTCCCTCAAGTCACCCGCTTGAGATAGTGGTTAGAGAGTAGGCAGGTATCCTGACTCGTGGCCAACCGGTCGACTTAGACCTAGCGGCACACTCACAGTTGCGGGCACAGTTTGGGCTAGCGGCGCTGGGCCTTCCCCAATTCCCTATTAAGTCCGAGTTATCGCCTTGGCGATCTCGACACCATACTCCCGGCGCAGGCGGTCCCTGCGCACGGTTATTATGCTAAATTTCGCGCCCCTGGCAAGCGGGCTGCGAATTGGGCTATCACTTCAGAGCAAATCTATTACTCGGCGTCGTGCCAGTGCAGGCGCCAGTAGCCCTCTCCCGCCTTGTCGCGGTAATGTCTTATCTTGACCACGCTGCCGTAGTCCAGGCTCAGCCGGGTATAGAAGCCTACGGCGCGCTCTACCCCCAGGGCCTTGGCCATCAGGTGACGTATCACGCCGCCGTGAGTGAGCAGTAACAAGGCCTCGCCGCAATGCTGATGCACCAACTGCTCGACCACCTCGTCGACACGCCGCTCGAACTCAGCCATGGGCTCCCCCTCGGGCAGCGAATTGGCCCAAGGGTCCCGCCAATAGGCACTCAGCTCCTCACCGTGATCGGCATGCAGCTCAGGGATAGGCTGGCCATCCCAACGGCCGAAGTAGATCTCCTTGAGCCCGGCATCCAGGGCCACCTTCACCTGATTCTTAGCGGTGAGGTGCTCGGCAAATACACGGCAACGCTTGAGCGGCGAGCTGATCACCCTGTCCACCGCCTGGGGCAGCTTGGCATAGGCCAGCTGCATCTGGGCGAAGCCTATCTCGGTGAGAGGTTGATCGCTATGTCCGCGCAGCAAGTTGCCGCCTTCACATTCGCCGTGGCGCATCAAATAGAGTGTCGTTTGCGTCATAACTGCAGCATTAAACCTTTAAAATCTAGATGGTTAGCAGGATACTCTCTGGAAGTATCCCGTGGCAATGAAAGATAAATAAGACCTTGAAAAACTTTCAGATTCACCCACTATCAAGGGGAGAGCCTTTTGCCATGGGAACGCGGCTAAACCAGCATTCTTCCTCGAAGCCAAACCAGATTTAAGCTTATACTCATTTGACTTGCCCTGGGTATTATAAGTCGATTAGTATAGACGTCTATACGTTTATACATCCAAAATAAAAATAGCACGTCAAATCGATAGACGAGGCAGTTTAGGCAATAGGTCAGTTGAAGTAGGTGAAAGTTATGGCGACCCAATCCCCTGTTCGAAACGTAAGGCAGATTAACGACGCGATCCGCGCGCGGCTCAATAAGGAAATTTTGATCCTCGACGGCGCCATGGGCACCATGATCCAGAACCACAAGCTGGAGGAGGCCGACTTTCGCGGCGAGCGCTTTAAGGAGTGGCCCTGCGATCTCAAGGGTAACAACGACCTGTTGGTGCTGACCCAGCCCGAGCTTATCAAGCAGATCCACAAGGATTACCTACTGGCGGGCGCCGACATCATAGAGACCAACACCTTCAACGCCACCCAGGTGGCCATGGCCGACTATGAGATGCAGGAGCTGTCACGGGAGATCAACTTAGAGGGCGCTCGCTTGGCCCGCGCCGCCTGTGACGAGATAGCAGCAGAAACCGGCCGTCCATGCTATGTGGCCGGGGTTCTCGGCCCCACCAACCGTACCTGCTCTATCAGCCCGGATGTGAACGACCCTGGCTATCGTAATATCCATTTCGACGATCTGGTAGAGGCCTATATCGAGTCGACTCAGGCCCTTATCGAGGGCGGCGCCGACATCATCATGGTCGAGACCATCTTCGATACCCTCAACGCCAAGGCGGCGCTGTTTGCCATCGAGACATTGTTCGACCAGCTGGGCCAGCGTCTGCCCGTGATGATCTCGGGCACCATTACCGATGCCTCGGGCCGCACACTCACGGGTCAAACTACAGAAGCCTTCTACAACTCGCTACGCCACGTGAAACCGCTCTCCATCGGTCTCAACTGCGCCCTGGGGCCACAGGAGCTGCGCCCCTATGTGGAGGAGCTATCGAAGATCGCCGAGTGTTATGTGTCGGCGCACCCCAACGCCGGCCTGCCCAACGAGTTTGGCGGCTACGATGAGACCCCAGAGCAGATGGCCGAGGTGATCGGTCCCTGGGCCGAGGAAGGCCTGCTCAACATCATAGGTGGCTGCTGCGGTACCACCCCAGACCATATCAAGGCGATCCGCGCCGCCGTCATCAAGCATAGCGCCCGTAAATTGCCCGATCTGCCGGTGGCCTGTCGCCTCTCAGGCCTGGAGCCGCTGACCATAGATGCCGACTCGCTGTTTGTTAACGTGGGCGAGCGCACCAACGTGACCGGCTCGGCCAAGTTTCTACGCCTGATCAAGACGGGCGAATATGAAGAGGCGCTGTCGGTCGCCAGGGATCAGGTGGAGAACGGCGCCCAGATCATCGATATCAACATGGACGAGGGGATGCTGGACGGCGTCGAGGTGATGCAGAAGTTCCTCAACCTTATCGCCTCCGAGCCCGACATCAGCCGGGTGCCCATCATGATCGACTCCTCCAAGTGGGAGGTGATCGAGGCCGGGCTCAAGTGCATTCAAGGTAAGGGTGTGGTGAACTCCATCTCCCTCAAGGAGGGCGAGGCCAAGTTTATCGAGCAGGCCACCCTAGTGAAGCGCTACGGCGCGGCGGCCATCATCATGGCCTTCGACGAGGTGGGTCAGGCCGACACCATGGCACGCAAGATAGAGATCTGTACCCGCGCCTACCGGGTATTGGTGGATAAGGTGGGCTTCCCGCCGGAAGATATTATCTTCGACCCCAACATCTTCGCCATCGCCACCGGCATCGACGAGCATGACAACTATGCGGTGGACTTCATCGAGGCGACGCGCGAGATCAAGCGTACCCTGCCCCATGCGATGATCTCCGGCGGCGTGTCCAACGTCTCCTTCTCCTTCCGCGGTAACAACCCGGTGCGCGAGGCGATCCACGCCGTGTTCCTCTATCACGCCATTCAGGCGGGGATGGACATGGGCATAGTCAACGCCGGTCAGCTGGCGATCTATGACGACATTGACCCTGAGCTTAAGGCCAGGGTAGAGGCCGTGGTACAGAACCTGCCCTGCCCGGTGGAAGGATCGAACAATACAGAACAGCTACTGGAGATCGCCGAGCAGTACCGTGGCGACGGTGCTACGGGCGCCAAGAAGGAAGATCTCGAGTGGCGCAGCTGGCCGGTCAACAAGCGTCTGGAACACGCCCTGGTCAAGGGGATCACAGAGTTTATCGACCAGGACACCGAAGAAGCCCGCCAGCTGGCCAGCCGTCCGCTGGATGTGATCGAAGGCCCACTGATGGATGGCATGAACGTGGTCGGCGATCTGTTTGGTTCGGGCAAGATGTTCCTGCCCCAGGTGGTAAAATCGGCGCGGGTGATGAAGAAGGCGGTAGCCTACCTCAACCCCTACATAGAGGCAGAAAAAGTCGAGGGAGAGTCCAACGGCAAGATCCTCATGGTGACGGTAAAAGGCGACGTGCACGACATAGGCAAGAACATCGTCGGCGTGGTGCTGGCCTGTAACGGCTACGAGGTGGTGGATCTCGGCGTCATGGTGCCGGTCGAGAAGATCATAGAGGTCGCCAAGGCGGAAAATGTCGATATCATAGGCATGTCGGGGCTTATCACCCCGAGCTTGGATGAGATGGTGCACAATGTCAAAGCCTTCCACAAGGCGGGGCTGAATATTCCCTCCATCATAGGCGGCGCCACCTGCTCCAAGATCCATACCGCGGTGAAAATCGCCCCCCACGCCCCCGAAGGCGCCATCTATATTGCCGACGCCTCGCGCGCCGTGCCCATGGTGGCCAAGCTGATCAACAAGGAGACCCGTCAGGCGACCATAGATGCCGCCTACGAGGAATATCGGGTGATGCGCGACAAACGCAACTCACAGGCCAAGCGCAAGCAGATCGTCTCCCTGGAGGCCGCACGGGAAAATCGCTGCCAGCAAGACTGGAACGCCCATACGCCTTTCGTTCCGAATCAACTGGGCAGACAGGTGTTTGACGACTATCCGCTGGAAGACCTGGTCGATCGCATCGACTGGACGCCATTTTTCCGCAGCTGGGAGCTACACGGCCACTTCCCCAAGATCCTCGACGACGAGGTGGTGGGCGAAGAGGCGCGCAAGCTCTATCAAGATGCCAAGGCGATGCTCAAGACCATAATCGATGAGAAGTGGCTGACGGCCAAGGCGGTCATCGGCCTCTTCCCGGCCAACACGGTCAATCATGATGATATCGAGATCTACACAGACGAGAGCCGCAGCCAGGTCGAGATGATCACCCATCATCTGCGGATGCAGATAGAACGTGTGGGCAACGACAACTTCTGTCTCGCCGACTTTGTCGCACCGAAAGACTCAGGGGTTGCCGATTACATGGGTGGCTTCGCCGTCACCGCAGGACACGGCATCGACGAGCATGTGGCCCGCTTCGAGGCCAACCATGACGACTACAGCGCCATCATGCTTAAGTGTCTGGCCGACCGACTGGCCGAGGCCTTCGCCGAGCGGATGCACGAACGGGTGCGTAAGGAGTTCTGGGGCTATGCCGCCGATGAGAACCTGGATAACGAGGCGCTAATTCGAGAGAAATACAAGGGCATACGTCCGGCCCCAGGCTACCCCGCCTGCCCGGATCACACAGAGAAAGGCCTGCTGTGGGAGCTACTAAAGCCCGACGAGACCATAGATCTCAAGATCACCGAGAGCTACGCCATGTTTCCGACCGCCGCCGTCTCAGGCTGGTACTTCGCCCACCCGCAGTCACGCTACTTCGGCGTGACCAATATCGGCCGGGATCAGGTAGAGGACTACGCCAAGCGCAAAGGAATGAGTGTCGAGGAGACAGAGCGCTGGTTGGCACCGGTACTCGATTATGATGTTTAACGGGAAGTGATCTGGAGTCATCACCTTGACTCCTTTGATTACGCAAACTTCGTTTGAACGTTAGTTCAGAGGCTTCGCCTAACTAACTCATACGGCCTTACGGCCGGGGTAAGTCGTGGGTCTTCAACCCACACCCGACCAAAAGGGGAAAAGCGCCTGTTCCCCTTTTGGAAATCCCTCGGCGCCCCAGACGAAGTTGTTTTTCCTCATACTCCAATGAAAATCGCCTAACGACTCGGATGGGACTCCTGTCCCCCCGAGCCTTGCCCATCATCCATGATGGCCACACGGCATTTTCATCTGCGTATTTCGGCAACTTCGATGGGGACTTATTGTAGCATCCAACCTCATTCGCACACAGCCAAAAACCTTTAAACACCTTACATTACAGACGGTTAAGTCACATCTAAGGCGACTTATAACAGATGCCGGTTGTGGTTTAAAAGACCCCGTTGGAAGTTGCCGCAGTGGCTTGCAGAAAATCACGTGATTGAGGCAGGGATGCCGAAATAGCCTCAGGTGAGCCATGGATGGCGAATATGAGGCGATAGGGATTTTCAAAAAGACACGAAGGAGTACAACTTCGCCGGGGCGGCACGGGAAGATGCAAGAGGGGGATTGCTGGAGATCCCCCTCTTGCCCGGGTGTGGGATGGAATCCCACGACTTTCTTCGGTCACTAGACCGACTCACCTCATAACAATGGGATGGAATCCCACGATGTTAAATTAATATCCAAACAAAGTTTGAACCAATACATAAGAAAGCCGTGAGGCATCACCTCCCAAAGGGAAAGAAATAACCCCACGACTTATCTCAGCCGTCAGGCCGCACATTCCCTGGTGTGGAACGGAGTTCCACGACTTACAACGGTCATCAGACCGACACTCCCCTGTTATCTATCTAAATTCATCACCTTGACCCAGGCGGCGACGAAATCATCGACAAACTTCTGCTTAGAGGTATCGAAGGCATAAACCTCGGCAACCGCGCGCAGTTCAGAGTTAGAGCCGAAGATGAGATCCACCGAGGTAGCGGTCCACTTAGGTTTGCCGCTGCTGCGATCCAGCCCCTGATAGATGCCATCGACATCTGACTTCTGCCACAGGGTCGACATGTCTAACAGGTTGACGAAGAAGTCATTGTTAAGTGTGCCGGGACGCTGGGTCAACACCCCGTGCTTAGCCCCTTGATAGTTGGCATCGAGAGCACGCAGGCCACCGACTAACACAGTCATCTCGGGCACCGTCAGATCCAGCTGGTCGGCCTTATCCACCAGCATCTCGGTGGGCGACTTATAGCTGTGGTTTACGTCGAAGTAGTTTCTAAAGCCGTCGGCATGCAGCTCCAGCAGGCTAAAGGAGTTTTCGTCCGTCTGCGCCTGTGTGGCATCACCTCGTCCTGAGGTGAAAGGCACGGCGACCTCAAAGCCCGCCTGCTTGGCGGCCTGCTCTACGGCGCTAGCCCCCGCGAGTACGATAAGGTCGGCCAAGGAAACCTGACGCTTGCCGGCGCCCTTATTAAAGTCGGCGCGAATCGCCTCCAGCGTCTTAAGCACCTTGGCAGTTTCGGCTGGGTTGTTCACCGCCCAATCCTTCTGCGGAGCCAGCGCGATACGAGCACCATTGGCGCCGCCACGCATATCTGATTGACGATAGCTGGCCGCCGACGCCCAGGCCAGGCGCACACGCTCGGCAACGCTCAGCCCAGACTTGCTGATGGCTTTTTTAAGCTGCTTGATATCGCCGGCGCTGAGACGCGATTGGGTCTTATCATCGATTGGGTCTTGCCAGATGAAGCTCCCCTGAGGCACCTCTTTACCGAGGAAGTTACGGGCAGGCCCCATGTCTCTGTGGGTCAACTTGTACCAGGCCTTGGCAAAGGCCAAGCGATACTCTTCCGGGTCGGCCAGGAAGCGCTCGGCGATCTTTCGATACTCTGGGTCATACTTGAGCGCGAGATCCGCCGTGGTCATCACAGGCGCATGAAACTTACCTTTGACATGAGCATCGGGCACGGCCTTGTGCACCGACTCGTCGGTTGGGATCCACTGGATCGCACCGGCAGGACTGCGGGTCTGTTGCCAGTCGTAGGTCAGCAGGTTACTCAGATAGAGCGAGGTCCACTTGGTCGGTGCCTGAGTCCAGGCCCCTTCTAAACCACTGGTGATGGTATCTTCTGAGTGGCCCTTGCCACACTTGTTGTGCCAGCCCAGCCCCTGGGCTTCGATGCCTGCCGCGGCAGGTTCTGCCCCCAGACAATCTTTCGGCTTGTGTGCGCCGTGCATCTTACCGAAGGTATGGCCGCCGGCGATAAGCGCCAGGGTTTCCTCATCATTCATCGCCATGCGGGAGAAGGCGGTGCGGATATTCTTGGCCGAACCAAGCGGATCTGGCACCCCTTTCGGGCCTTCCGGATTGACATAGATAAGCCCCATGTGGGTGGCGCCTAAGGGCCTTTGCAGCTTGCCATCTCTGTCTTCACGATCGCTGGCGAGCATCTCGACCTCCGGTCCCCAGTACACCATGTCTGGCTCCCAGTCGTCGTTACGACCACCGGCAAAACCGAAAGTCTTGAAGCCCATGTTTTCCAGGGCGACGTTGCCCGCGAGCACAATGAGATCAGACCAAGAGAGCGCCTCGCCATATTTCTGTTTCACCGGCCAGAGCAGGCGGCGCGCCTTGTCCAGGCTGGCGTTATCGGGCCAGCTGTTTAACGGCTCGAATCGCTGCTGTCCGCCACCGGCACCACCACGGCCATCCAAGGTGCGATAGGTACCTGCGCTGTGCCAGGTCATGCGGATGAAGAAAGGACCATAGTTGCCGTAGTCGGCTGGCCACCAATCCTGCGATTGGGTGAGTAGCTGGTCGATATCGGTTTTTACCTGGTCGAGATCCAGCGAGTTGAAGGCCTTGGCGTAGTCGAAACTCTCGCCGTAGGGATTGGAGCGGGAGTCGTGATCCCGCAGCGGGGAAAGATCCAATTGATCGGGCCACCAAAACTGTTTGCTCTTGGGTTGAAACGCTTTGGCGGTGCCAGTGGCAGCAGCCCCTTTGGGCTTAGTCATCTGTGCGGATTCTTGCTCATCGGCGACGGCAGGGTTAAACACCAACAAGGCACTCACTAACGCCGCGAGCGTTTGCTTGTTTACTGTTTTTCCTTTCATGGTTAGCTTCCTTCAGGTTAATTGCGCTTCGCCGAGGCGAAGCCTGTTGTCAGCCCAGAGTGGATTTCGCCAAGCCACAAAAAACAAAAAAGAGACAGCAAGCGGCAAGGCTAAATTTCCAGGGCATTATTTAGTCATCAGGAATATATTAGAAGCAAGATGCTAAAAGCATATATCGAATAAAAACGATTATCTTAATCGAAAATAATTAGACCTTTTTAGTGGCGAAAACCACAGTTCTGACCATAGCCCGACAAACCTCTGCCGATCCCCGTCTCAAAAAGATCGGCACAACCATTTCAACGAAGGTACTAGCAACAACAATACAGGTCGTGGCTACAACAAATCCCCATCGAAGTTGCCGACGACTGCATGGATGCAGAAGGTAGAGCGAAGCCGGATGCCAGAGCCAAAATGCGTAGATGAAAATGCCGTATAGCCATCATGGAGGATGGCTAAGGCTCGGGGGACAGGAGTCCCATCCGAGTCGTTAGGCGATTTTCATTGGAGTATGAGGCTCCTAACCAATGCAGTTAACTTCGTCTGGGACGGCACGGGGAGATGCAAGGTGAATAATCATCTTTGATGATTGTGCTTACGAACGAGAGGCAGGGATGCCGAACTGGCTTTTATATAGGGATATATTTGGGGATTGCTGGAAATCCCCCTCTTGCCCTGGTGTGGAACGGAGTTCCACGACTTACCTCGGCCGTCAGGCCGCACATTCCAAGATATGGGATGAAAACCCACGACTTTCTTCAGCCGCCAGATCAACTCCCCCACGTGTGAGGAATAGAATCTCAAACGAGGTTTGCCCCCACTCCCCCTAGACCCAGCTAACACCTTGATCTACTATGCCCACTCACCAGGATGTCTGGTCTCTACCAGCTGGCAACAAGGATTTAAGAAAATGGAAGTCACACTCACCCCGAGCAATGCACTCGAAACTGCCCTGCAGGCGGCACTTGCCGATCACACCCAGGCCAAAACCCTCTATGAACAGCTAATTAAGGCCAGGCTCTACCTGCTGAGCGATGGCCAAGAAACGCCTCAGTCCGATGGCACCACAGAGCTCTCCATCATGCAATGGCACATCCCCGTCAGCGATGTTCAGGTGCACTACTTCGTCCCGCTGTTTACCTCCCAGGAGGCGGTCGATCAGGCCAAGGCCATCATGGAGAGCGAGGGCAGTGAATTTCACGGTCAGATAGAGATAGATGCGCCTCAGGCATTTCAGCTGCTGCTGAGCAACCAGATGGATATGGCGCTTAACCCCAATAGTAATCTATCGAAAGTCGTCAGCAGCGATGAGATCCGCTATATGTTGCTGCCCGACATGGCGCTACTTCCCCAGGGCAATCAGCTCCTGCTGCTGGGCAAGGTTCTTGATGATGGGCTGCCCATGTTTGGCGCGGTGCGCCAAATATTGGCTAACTACCCCAGCGTCAAGGCGGGCTATTTCATCGAAACATGCGAGCTGGATATCCGCCGCGGCGGCACAGACAGCGCCTTCACCCTGGCGCTCACCCTGGAGGGAGACAGGATTAGCGATGATTTCAGCCGCATTCGCAGCGATTGCCGCAACCTACATAGAGAGATAGAGCTTCATGGCTGGGAGATACGCCCCTACCTGTTAAGAAGTGACAAACATGATGAGATAAGCGACTTCTGCCTGAAGAAGCTTGAGCCCTTCTATCGCCCTTCGCTGCTGAGCAAATTCAAGACCTGGTTTAGCTGATCGGCAAGCCAGGCTCGGCGGGTGACTTAATCGATGAAAAGCGCTACTCAGTCAGCAGAAAAAACGGCTTTAAGTCAGCGGTGAAAAGTGCACTCAGCCAGCATTGGGGCCTGGCTGAACTATACTTAGCGATAACGTTTCACAACGTTAACGAGGCAAGTATATGAGTATTTCAAACCGCTTAAATCACTACCTGGCGGAACATGAAGTGAACTATGAGATAGTGCTGCACCGCCACAGCCACAACTCTATCAGTTCGGCCATTGCCGCCCAGCTGGCCCCCGCCCAAGTCGCCAAGGGGGTGATTCTGGAGGATCATCAGGGACGCAGGGTCATGGCTGTGCTACCCACCAATCATAAGATCAACCTCAAGGCGCTGGGCGACAAGCTCAACCGCGATCTGCATCTGGTGAAGGAGCAAACCGTCTACCAAATGTTTGACGATTGCGAGCATGGCGCCATCCCCTCCCTCGGCGCGGCCTACAATATCGAGACCATCTACGACGACCTGCTGATCGAGGCCAAGGAGCTCTACCTCGAGGCCGGCGATCACACCAGCCTGGTCAGGCTCAGCCGGGAAGATTTCATCAAGCTGATCAAAGACGCGAAACACCTGAGATTCAGCTATCAGAGCATCCACTAGCACCCGCTTATCGGGGAAGCCGCGGCTTCCCTTTTTTCTGCACAGGCTCACGCTCAAGGCACTTAGGTAACCTATCCACTGGCAACGAGGGCCAGTTGCGGCATAATAGGTCGACCTAACACAGCTTTTAAGTGAATGAATCATGATATTAATTACCGGTGCCAGCAGCGGCCTGGGGGCAGCCCTCGCTAGGCGTTATGCCAACATGGGGGAGCAGGTGGTGATCTCGGGGCGCGATCAAGCCAGGCTTGCCAGCGTGGCGCAGAGCAGTTGCGGCCTTCATCCTCTGAGTGCCGACCTATGCAACGAACAGAGCGTAGCGACCCTGTTAGATGGGGTCGACGCCATGAGCGGCGCCTCACCACTCGGCACCGTGATTCACTGCGCCGGCAGCGGCTACTTCGGCCCCATCGCCGAGCAGCAGGCCGATGAGATCCACAAGCTGATGCAGAACAACGTCACCTCCAGCATCTTGCTGGTACGCGAACTGGTGAAACGCTATCAGGACACGCCGCTGCATCTGGTGGTGGTGATGTCGACGGCGGCCCAGCAGCCCAAGGCGGGGGAGTCGACCTACTGCGCGGCGAAATGGGCCGTACGCGGCTTTATCGAGTCGGTGCGTCTGGAACTCAAGGGCAAGCCGATGAAGATCATCGCCGTCTATCCCGGCGGCATGGACACAGGCTTCTGGCCTAGCAGCGGTAAGTCTCTCGATACCTCCAGCTTCATGAGCGCAGACGAAGCCGCCGAGATGCTACAGGGCGCCCTGAAGGCCACCGCCCATGGCCATATAGCCGATATCACCATCGCAAGAGGTTAGGCTGGGCTAGCGCTAAGTTAGACTAACAGCAGAAGAACAACAAAGGCTCGGACTGAAGGCAAATTCAGTACCGAGCCTTTGTTACCCCCTAGTTACAGGCGAAGCCATAGCTGGTCTTATCCGGCCGGGCTCCTGCCTGCTTGGTGACTGTACAGTAGATCTTGCCGTGCTTGTTAGGAACCGAACCTTCGATCCCCATGCCTCGCATCAGCTCGGCGTAACTCTGTGCCTGAGCCAGACTTCCACCGAAACCATAACCGTCACTGGCTATCTCAGAAAGCGGCACTCGTTTACCTAGGTTGTCTCTTGCCAGTTCGGGAATGGCTTTGAAGGCTAATCGCAATTGATCATCGAATGCCTTTAGACGGATATCGACCAGGATTTGGGAGGAGTCTGATAAACTGACGACCCAGGAACGCTCTTGCGTCAAAAGCCCCAAGATGGTCGCAACATTTCGGTAGCTAAAACCGAGCGCATTACCGAGTCGTTGCACCTGATGACTCAACCGGGTGACCCGTTCATTGAGTCTTGAGAGATCTGCGCTACTTAAGTCGGTCGCTAGAACGCCCTCAAAATCGGCGGTCTCCCTTAAGGCGTCGGCAACCGTGATAAACCCCGTATCTGGCGGCAATTTAATGCCCTGCTTTGCCTGTTTGGCTAGCTGCAAATTGATGGCCTTGAGTTCGGCCAATGCGCTAGCGGCTTCGAGCAGATGTGGCTTGTCGCTATTAATCTCGACAACATAGGGGGCCGAAGCGGTCGCCGGACTATCTTCTGCGTAGCGCAGCCTGAACTCGGTCGCCGTCGCCTTCTCTCTGTCCAGGACAACCAGACTCTCATAAGCATTTTTTTCAGCGCCACTTATTTCAGAGCCACTCGTCTCTAGGGAATGAGTCGCTTCCACATGTATCTCTATCAGGGCGTTAAGTTTCGTCTGAGTACAATTATCACAAACATATAGCTGAGTCGCCTGGAGGTTTACGCAATAGAGGGCGGTTAAGCATAGGCAGCGTGCAATTGTTTTTTTCATCGCAATCTCCTTGATTTGAGTTTGTCATCCGTAACAAATCCATACTAGAAAATCTGCGCTGTAATACTTCCCGATTATGCCAAGCATACTCTTGGAAAATAGCCAGGCAAGGCGGCTGCAAGAATCAGCGAGACTTAAACAAAAGCAGACACTAAAGCTAGCACTAGAACTTGCACTCGAATTGGCATTCGAGATACTGCTAACCCTATCCATAAAGAGAAAGGCTCGGCCTGAAGGCAAATTCAGTACCGAGCCTTTTTTAATTAGGCTGCTCACACAGTTAGCCGTGCGATTAACCTTGTATTACTTGCGCTTGAAGATGGCTTCCATCTCAGCGGCTACCGCCTCTGTCTCCTCGGCCTGTACCCGGTCACGCTTCTCGGTCAGTTCGATAAGCTGACGCTCTAACGCCTCGAGCTGCGCCTCATCCGCCGCGCTGCGCTCGGGCTTATCCTGCAGGGCATAGATGGCTTCGCTAACCCTATCCATCTCGTCGAAGATGGCATCCAAGGAGTCGGGATTGGCGGCGTCTTGACGGTCGAGCTCATCCAGCCAGGCGTAAAACTGCTGATTAGTCACGCCCACCTCTGTGGCGGTCTGGTCGATGAAACAGTTGGACAAGGCATCGGCGTTCTCTTCTATCATCTGCTCATACTTATCGAAACAAAACTTCATGGCGCTGCGGTAACCACGCTCCAGCTTGCCGCTGTCGATCCCAGATACCTGCTCCATGGCGGTAAAGTCGCCGCCGGCTTTCATATGCGAGACATTCATCTCGATAAATTTATCGACGTCCACCTCCATGCTAGCCAAGTCATAGGGGGCGTTGTCGGGCAGCTCGGTGCCTTGGGCGCTGGTGAGGATAAAAAACAGTGGTAGTATGAGTGTTGCTTTCATCATTAATCCCTTATTGATGTGAAAAATCGGTGATGTTAAGAGCCGGTGATGGTCGGTCGACCAGGCGGTGACATCCTTGTTGCCGCCATAAGATAGCTCAGCCCAGTCTGGCCTGTCTAGTGAGAAAAAAGTCGATAGATAAAAGGCTCAGGCATGCAGATCTAATCGAGACAGAGGCCTGAATATGGGTTAGAGATAGGCCTCTATCATCTCCTGAATTGCATCTGGCATCACAGGTTTGGTGATATAGTCATCCACCCCCAGCTTGAGGGCAAAGTCTTTGTCCGACTGCTCCGCCAGCGAGCTTATCACCACCAGGGGGATCTTAGCGGTCTCTTCGCTGCCCTTAAGATGCTGGATCACCTGATAGCCGTTGACATGTGGCATGGTGATATCCAGCAGGATGAGATCCGGCGTCAGGGATTTCAGCACCTCTATGCCGCCGCTCCCCGAGTTCACCGAGGTCACGTCATAGTCGTCCCCCAGCATGGCGAGTAATATCCCGGTGCAGACGGGATCGTCATCTATGATCAAGATTTTCGCTCTGGACATTTATCTCTCGCTCTCGCTGTTAAATTGATTACATTGTATCCAAGTCTGGCCGGAATACCAGCCTGCCACGACTCGTTAAGCCTACAGCTTAGACCCGCCTTTTTCGCTTAAGTTTCAGCCACAAAAAACGCGCCCATAAAAAAGCCCCATCCAAAGACGGGGCCTTAAATCACCATAAGATAGCTAGCGGGCGATCTTCACCTCTGGCTCGTTGAGCAGCGCCAGCATAGGGTTATTATTCATCACCCGAGTCTTTAGGGTCACGCCCAGGATAAGCCCCATCACGAAGCCACCTATGTGGGCCCAGTAGGCCACGCCCTGACCGGCCATCACCAGACCGAAGATGTTGAAACCCAGCCAGATGGCGAAGAAGGCCATAGGACTGAGCTTCTTCTGAAACACCACAAACATGAAGGTCAGGCTGGCGTGGCGGAACCACATGAGATACATGCCGAACAGGCCAGCGATGGCGCCGCTGGCGCCTACCATATAGATGCCGGAGCCAGGATCGGCGGCGATCTGCGCCGCCGCTGCCGCCAGGCCACACAGGAGATAGAGCGCGAAAAACTTGGCGCGGCCCAGCACATCTTCCAAGTTATCCCCCACCACATAGAGGAAATACATGTTGCCTGCCAGGTGCATGATGTCGCCGTGGAGGAACATGTGACTCAACAGGGTCCAGGGATGATGACCCGCCAGCAGATCGTTGGAACGCATGGCGAAGTTCTCAAACACCATATCTGTGGTGCTCAGGTTAAAGCCATAGGCGAAGAAGATCAGGATATTGAGCGCCAGCAGCAGATAGGTTACCAGGGGCGTCGCCTTAGGCTTGAGGTTAAACTCCACCGGCATCTTAGAGAGGAACTGGAACAGCCAGGTCTTGACGCTGATGCTGCCATTCAACTCCTCCAGCAGTTGGCGCACCTTGGGCGACTGTACCACCTTGGTGCGCTCATGTTCGTCTATCCAGATGCCGCTACAGCCGTGGCACAGATCCACCTCAATCTCATAGCCAGCCATTAGATGGTAGCGCTGCATGGCAAGGTCGCAACGATGGCAGCAGCGACTGGAGATCCCCAGTTGATCGCCCAGGGTCTCTTCGATGCGCACGTTATCGTCGCCGTTATCCGCCTTAGACAGGGCGGCGTTCAGCTCACCATTCTCGAACCAGAGGCCGCCGCACTGGCGGCAGCAATCTACCTCTTCGCCGTGAAATTTAAACACTCTCAGTCGCCCATCGTGGCAACCCGGACAGATATTGGTCATGGGGAGTTCCTTTCCTAATCTACTGTGATGTCGTTGCGTCTCAGCTCATCGGCCAGCGCAGTGTAGTTCGCCTTCAATGCAGGCAGGGTGTCGTCGCTCATCGCTTTGGTCTGGGCCTTGAGCAGGTCGCCGCCGTACTTGGTGCCATAGACACGCCCCTCAATCTTACCGATGATATCGTTCACCTGCAGGTAGAAGCGCCGCGTCTGCGACAGCAGCTGAGGCGGCGTCTCCAGGGTATAGGGCGAGTAGCGCATATTCTCCCACACGAAGGTGGCCAGCGCAGGCCTGTGATTCTTGATGTCAAAAGGCGCCTTACCCGCGATGAAGTCGGCGTACTCGTTGATGATGCCGACATTATCCTGCACCTCATCGTACAGGGCATGACGCAGGTAATAGTTGTTCTGTTTGTTGGTCAGATTATCGAAGGTGATCGCCTGAGACAACCCCTCCTGAGCCGCCAGATAGACGCCGGCAACCGTGGCGATGATCATGAAGATCTGGCTGATCCAGAAACTGGTCTTTACCAGCTCCCTATTGTCTAAACGGGGAAAACGCTTGCCCTCATCAAAGGCGGCTTTGTCATTAACATCCATATCCAGGCTCCGGTAACAAATAACAGGCTCGCCACCACAAGACAATAATGGGGGAAGCTAGGCAAGCGCGGATACTAACACAGGCCAATGATGATTTTGTACAGAGAGATTAAATTTTGATAACAAAAACAAGGATTACCAATCTTATTCTTGATAAAACCCTCACTCGGCCTTAGCCAATTGCCTAGCAACAACTCGGCTAATCATCCTATTTTTTAGAATCTAATATGCGGTATTTAGCGATATTCGTTCGATTAATCCAGTGATAGGCTGATCCCATTCCCGCCAGCTACACTTAAGCAGCGCTAATGCAGTACTGAAGCAGCACCAGGCGGTTCCTAATCAAGAGGTACTAAAGATGAAAGTGATCAGCCAATTTACCGCCCGCCCGGCTATGGATGGCGACGGCGTCAACATCCGCCGTGTGGCCGATTTTATGAATACCCGCTTCGATCCCTTCCTGATGCTGGACGAGATCAAGTCAGACGACGCCAACGACTATATTGGTGGCTTCCCGCCCCACCCTCACCGCGGCATAGAGACCTTTACCTATATCCGCAAGGGCGGCTTCGAGCACAGGGATCAGCTGGGGAACGTCAAGGCGATCAAGGCAGGCGATGTGCAGTGGATGAGCACCGGCAGCGGCGTGGTGCACTCTGAGATGCCCCTGGCCGACGCCCAGGATGGCCTGCACGGCTTCCAGATCTGGCTCAACATGCCCGCCAAGGAGAAGATGCGTCCCGCCATCTATCGCGACAGCACAGATGAGCCACTACCCGAAACCGAAAACGACAGCGGCGCCAAGCTGCGCGCCCTGGCCGGCAGCTGGCAGCTAACGGGGACCGATCCCATCGAGGCGCCGATTCAACAGCTAGCTGGTCAAGGTAAGATTGCCGATCTCATGCTCGCGTCAAATGGCTCGGCCCAGCTGGATCTGCATGAACGTGAATATGTCGGCCTCTATCTCTATCAGGGAGAGATGGTCAGCCAGACGGCGCCGGAGAAGGTCTATAGCGCGGGGCAATACCTGGTTGTCGATAGCCAGCAGCTCATCGCGCTTAAGGCGGGCGAGCAAGGCGCCGGTGCCCTGCTGTTTGCCGGTCAACCCATTCGCGAGAAGATAGTACACATGGGCCCCTTCGTGATGAATACCGAACAGGAGATCCAGCAGGCAATCGCCGACTATCAGGCGGGACGATTCGGCAGCATCAAGGCCTGATGCCTGAGATAAATCACACAAAAAGAGGACCTAGGGTCCTCTTTTTTTATGTAAATTCAGCAGCATCCGCAGGCGCCAAAAGCGTGATCCTGTGCTAAGTTTCTAACAACGCAAAACGCGCAATCGTCACAATTCTGATGATAGGTTTATTACCACTTTGTAGGTAAATATTTATTTTTCATACATAATTTTGTCAATTTTATGTGACTTAGCCGTAACTAATACACATAAACTTGAGGCGCATCAAAATTTACAGCAGGAAAGCTGTGGTAATTTTTAAGCTATTCCTAACACAGAGAATACTTAATGAGAAACCTTAAGCCCCACTTTGGCAACCTTGCCAGTACCTTAGCAAGCTTAGTTATATGTTTGGCCGCACTGTTTAGCCCGGCTGTCTTTGCCAGCAGTGGCGAGGCCCATGGGCAGCTGTTAGATCTCACCGCCACCGGCGCCGGCTATGTCGCCGTGGTGATCTTCGTCCTGGCCTATCTGCTGGTGATGGGTGAAGAGGTGCTGCATCTGCGCAAATCCAAGCCAGTGCTGGTCGCCGCCGGTTTGATCTGGGGCATCATAGGTTACATCTATGTGCAGCATGGCATGTCGGAAATCTCCGAGACCGCCTTCAAGCACAACCTGCTAGAGTATGCCGAGCTGCTGCTCTTCCTGCTGGTTGCCATGACCTATATTAACGCCATGGAGGAGCGCAATCTGTTTGACGCCCTGCGGGCCTGGATGGTGGGCAAGGGCTTTAGTCAGCGCACCGTCTTCTGGCTCACCGGCTTCATGGCCTTCTTCATCTCCCCCATCGCCGATAACCTGACCACGGCCCTGTTGATGTGCGCCGTGGTGATGAAGGTGGGCGGCGACAACAAGAAGTTCATCGCCCTGGCCTGTATCAACATAGTGGTAGCAGCCAACGCCGGCGGTGCCTTCAGCCCCTTCGGCGATATCACCACCCTGATGGTATGGCAAAAAGGCGTGGTGCATTTCGAGCAATTCGTCGACCTCTTCATCCCATCCTTGGTTAACTTCCTGGTGCCGGCGGCGATTATGAGCGCCTTCATCGTCAATCAGGTGCAAGAAGCGGAAGAGGAGAAGGTGATGATGAAACGCGGCGCCAGACGCATAGTCGGCCTGTTCCTGCTTACCATAGCCACCGCCGTCTGCACCCACAGCGTGCTGGGTCTGCCACCCGTGCTAGGCATGATGACGGGCCTCGGCTTCCTGCAGTTCTTCGGTTTCTACCTGCGTAAGAGCTTCCCCAAGGCGGTGCTCAAGGCCAAAGAGCAGGCGGAGCGCGACAACAACCTCAAGCGCCTGGAGCAGCTGGGTAACGTGGTGCCCTTCGATGTGTTCAGCCGCATCGCCCGCGCCGAGTGGGATACCCTGCTCTTCTTCTATGGCGTGGTACTCTGCGTAGGCGGTCTGGGCTTCATGGGTTACCTCAGCCTAGTGTCCGAGGCCATGTATACCCATTGGGACGTCACCTATGCCAACATCGCCGTGGGTGTACTCTCCTCAATCGTGGATAACATCCCTGTGATGTTTGCCGTGCTGACCATGAACCCAGAGATGGCTCTTGGCCAGTGGCTGTTGGTGACCCTGACCGCAGGGGTGGGCGGTAGCCTGCTCTCTATCGGCAGCGCCGCCGGTGTGGCCCTGATGGGACAGGCTCGCGGCATCTACACCTTCGCCAGCCACCTCAAGTGGACACCCGTGATCGCCCTGGGCTATGTCGCCAGTATCTTGGTGCATCTCTGGCTCAACAGCTCGCTGTTCTAAGTCCGAGTGTCGTATGTAGCGTGTAGCGTGAAGGAATAAAAAGTTAGATTACCTGTAGTCACCCTATGGGTTAATCAAAAGGGGCGTTGACTAGACTAGTCAACGCCCCTTTCTCTTGCATCTCTCTTGCTGACTTAAGCCAAGATAAGGAAACCGATAAAGGTCAGTCCCGCCGCCAGCAGGGCGTAGGGGAGCTGGGTCACCGCATGGCTCACAAGGTTACAGTCTGAGCCCTGGGCCGCCAGCACGGTAGAGTCAGAATAGAAACAGGCCTGACTACCGAAGGATGAGGCCGACAGCAAGGCGCCGATCACCAGAGGAATATCGGCGTTCACCGCCTGGGCCAGTGGCATCACGATAGGGATAGACACCGCGAAGATCCCCCAGCTAGATCCTGTGGCGAAGGCCAGAATCGACATGGTCAGGAAGACCACGGCCGGCAGCCACTGAGAGGTCATGAAGGGGCTCAGGTTACCAATCACATATTGCGGCAGCATCAGCTTGTCGCAAACATCCTTAAACACGAAGGCGGCGATAACCGTGCCTATGGCCGGCAGCATAGACTTAAAGCCGTCTAGCATCTGCTCCATCATCTCTGACAGAGGCATCAGACGCTGCACGCCATAGTAAGGCAGGGTCACCGCCAACGTTGCGATCAGCCCCTTGAGCACGTCGATATCGAAGTAGACGGTAAAGCCCACCAGCAAGATTATTGGCACCATGAAGTTATGCAGCTTGCCCAGGTTATCGGCATGCTTAAACTCCTCTTCGATCGCCTTGACGCTGTAATCATCCGAGGTCTGCACCTCGTCAATGGCATCGACCGCCTTGGCCGGTTTACCCGCCAAAGCCGCCAGCTGCGCCTTCTTCATCGGACCGAAAGCAGGCACTATACCCAGGATCACCAGCAGCACCATGGCCACCGCCAACCAGGCGTAGAGCATGTAGGGAATGGCCGACATATAGACGCTGATCCCTTGGCCCTCGCCCGCCACGCCGTTGTCCACCAACAAACCGCCGAAGAAGACGGCCCAGGTCGATAGCGGCACCAGCACACAGATGGGCGCGGCGGTAGAGTCCACCACATAGGCCAGCATCTCCCGCGACACCTTAAACTTGTCGGTCACCGACTTCATGGTTGAACCCACGGTCAAGGCATTGAGGTAGTCGTCGATAAAGATCACCACGCCCAGGATAAAGGTCATCAGCAGAGATGACTTAGGCCCCTTGGCATACTTGAGCGCATGGCGACCGAAGGCCATGGAGCCCCCCGTCTTAACCAAGAGGGCGATCAGGGCGCCAAAACCGCCACACACCAGAATCAACCAACCTATGGTTTCATCGGCCATGACAGAGAGCGAGATATCAGAGAAGTTATTCAGCACCTGATCGGGTTGATACAAGACCAGACCCACTAAGGCACCTATGATTAACGAAAGGATTGGACGGCGTAGCCAAACCGCTAACACCAAGACCACCACAGGTGGGATAAGACTTAAGGCTGTCGCGTCAGACATGGCTTAAGGTCCTTCTAAAATTGAGCCGATACGGCAAACTCATTTTACTCGGCGTAAAACCCCAAAGTTTATACGCTTAATTGCTGCTTTATTATGGACATAACGACGTTCGCCCTTAGCGAACCATGCCTTTATTTTTGTACCCCAGCTAAAACATCGGGCGCAAAATAATCTGCATTGGAGACTGAGTCAATCAGAAATAGTTATCCGGCAATAAATAATTTTTCGGCCTCAAACGCAATTAGCGCAAGTCGTTGATAAACAACAATATAAGTAAAATAGAATGCGCTAATTTCGCACACCTTCAAAATTAAGCTTATGCAGTGAAAGCGCTTAATTAATAAGGCCATGCTCAATTAATCTTCGAAGGCGGGATTGCCCCTCAAAAAGGTCGATCAACCGCTAACCCCATTCGCCAGCAACTCGATAAGCGGCTAATGCCATCGTCAGCAACTCGGTAAGCTGGCATGTCGATAAGCCGCAGATAGATAAGCCACTGAGCCCGTTTCAGTTTATCCATGCGGCCAGAGACATGCTTTGTCTGCTTAATCACAAATTTTCATCTCAAAGATGACACGCACCTAAAGCGTGTTACTCTGCCACAGGTGTCAATCAAAGGAGCATGACCATGACCCAATCAAACGCTGCCCCACATTCTCACGCAGCAAACGCTTCTCCAAAAGCCATCCGCCCGCTCGCCTCGGCGACCCCGATTATTCTCGACTGCGACCCAGGCCATGACGATGCGATCTCCCTGATCCTGGCGCTGAGCAGCGAGCGCCTCAATCCGTTGGCGGTCACCACCAGCGCGGGTAACCAGACGCCGGACAAGACGCTCAACAACGCCCTGCGCATCCTGACCCTGCTCAACCGCGCCGACATGCCGGTGGCCGGCGGCGCGGTGAAGCCCCTGGCCAGAGAGCTGATTATCGCGGACAACGTTCACGGCGAGAGCGGCCTCGACGGCCCTAAGCTGCCGGATCCCAGCTTTGATCCCCTAACGCAAAACGCCATTGAGCTGATGGCCGAGAAGGTGCGTCAGAGCGCAGTGCCCGTGACCTTAGTGCCCTCCGGGCCGCTCACCAATATCGCCCTGTTTATCGCCAACTATCCCGAGCTGCACAGCAAGGTTGAGCGTATCGTGCTGATGGGCGGCGCCGCGGGGGTTGGCAACTGGACCCCAGCCGCCGAGTTCAACATCTTCGTCGACCCAGAGGCTGCCGATATGGTGTTCAAATCGGGCATTCCTATCACCATGTGCGGCCTGGATGTAACCCACGAGGCGCAGATCATGGATGAGGATATCGAGCGGATCCGCGCCATCCCCAACCCAGTGGCCCAGTGTGTCGCCGAGCTGCTGGACTTCTTCATGATCTACCACAGAGATCCTAAGTGGGGCTTCACCGGCGCGCCGCTGCACGATCCCTGCACCATCGCCTGGCTGCTAAAACCTGAGCTGTTCACCGCCCAGGAATGCTGGGTCGGCGTCGAGACCAAGGGGGAATATACCCAAGGGATGACTGTAGTGGATCGCTATCAGCTAACCGGCAAGACGGCTAACGCCACTGTGCTGTTCGACTTAGATCGCCAAGGCTTCGTCGACCTGATTGTCGACTGTCTCAGCGCCTATAATTAATAGCCCAGGGAGGGTTCGCCCTCCCCTCAGGCGAGAGGACACTATGACCAGACTGTTAATCCTCGGCAGTGCCAATGCCGATCATGTGATGAACCTGGAACACCTGCCCAGCGCAGGACAGACGCTGATGAGTCGCGGCTATAGGCTGGAACACGGCGGCAAGGGGGCTAATCAGGCGGTGGCCGCCGCACGCCTTAGCCAGGGCGAGACCCGGGTCGACTTCATCTGTCATCTGGGCCGGGACGCCATAGGTCAGGCAATGGCCCAGGCCTGGCAGCAAGATGGCATCGCGCCCGATGGCATCACCTACACGGACGAGCAACCCACGGGCACAGCGATGATCTTCGTCGCCGATAAAGGCGAGAACATCATAGGCGTTTCGGCCGGCGCCAACGCGACCCTGACCCCCGAGGCGCTCAAGGCCCATCTTGAGCTGATCGAAAAGGCCGATTATCTGTTGGTGCAGCTAGAGACCCCGGCGGTGACTGTGCTGGATGCCTTAAAGCACGCCAAGGCCAACGGTGTGACCACCATACTCAACCCGGCACCGGCCATGGTGATCGGCAAAGATCTGTTCCGCCTGGTGGATGTGATCACCCCCAACGAGACAGAGGCCGAAGCCATCACTGGCATAGAGGTGACCGATGAGCAGAGCGCCAGAATGGCGGCGCAGATGCTGCATCAATTCGGGCCGCAGACGGTGATCATTACCCTGGGCAAGCAAGGCGCCCTGCTCAGCACCAAGGACTATTGCGCCCTGATCCCTGGCGTTCAGGTGAAAGCCGTAGACACGGTCGCCGCCGGCGATACCTTCAACGGTGCCCTCATGGTAGCTCTTGGCGAGGGCAAGTCTGTCGAGGAGGCGGTCGCCTTTGCCCACCGCGCCGCCGCCATCTCGGTGACCCGCGCCGGTGCCCAGCGCGCTATCCCCTATCGCCACGAACTGGCGGATATCTAGCAAGCTTTGGGGTTGACCCTTGACCTCTTCTTTGAGGCAGGGATCAACCTTATTTCACCCAATACAGTTAGGCATAAGTTACTGAATTAAAAACTAAAACATTATTTGCTAATCTGTGATAAAATACTGTTTGCTTTTTAAGCAATCAAGAAGTAATCTTGCGCCGCCTGACAGAGTCAGGCACGACAATACAGATAGTTTAATACTGATAGTAAGAGGAAAAACCATGAGCAAACAATCGCGCCGTAACGCGCACGCTCCCCACGAGAGCGGCCGTGGCGTCATCAAGGACAACGCCTTAAAGGCGATAGTCACCAGCGAACTGTTTAAGATGCGCGTCGAGAAACCCAAGAAAGGCAAAGGGTCATACAAACGCCAACAACAAAAGGGGCATATGCTAAAGGGCAATGCCCCTTTTGACTTATTAAGCCCCTGCGTTTGACACCAAGAAATGAGTCGATACCAAAGATCCGACTCGGCCGTCATCCCCCTTTAGCCTTTTACCATAAACCATTCATCATAAATTTTTCTCAAGGCCACACTTGACCATAGCTTTCCGGTGCGAACTGGGTCAAAATCGCCTCTATCACTCTTTGCTTATTTTTGTACCAGGGCCCCGCTAGCATGTCTTCCCCTACTCAAGCCGACGCCGCTCAACTGCCGCGTCTGGTGCCTGTTTCGTTTCTGGCCGTGGTGCTCATCTGGTCGACGACTCCGCTGGGGATCGTCTGGAGCAGCGAGACGGTACATCCCACCATGGCGGTACTCTCGCGCATGGTGATCGCCCTAATCATTGGCAGCCTGATCATCCTCCTTAGCAGCATACGCCTGCCCTGGCATCGCACCGCCTTTAAGCTCTACGCCTATTCGGCCATAGGCATAGTGGGCGGCATGTTGCTGAGCTATTTTGCCGCCCGTTATCTGGCCTCGGGCACCATGTCGCTGCTGTTCGGCCTCTCCCCGCTGGTGTCAGGCCTGTTAGCACAGCGGCTGCTAAACGAACCTAAATTCAGCCCCATGCGGATCATGGCGCTCATTCTGGCATTCTGTGGCCTGGGCGTGGTCTGTTCGGCCAAGCTCGCCCTGGGCAGCGATACCTGGATTGGCCTGGTGTTGATCCTCTTTGCCGTGTTTCTCTTCAGTCTCAGCGGCGTGCTGATCAAGACGGTGGAACTGGCGATTCACCCCATCGCCAGCACGGTCGGCGCCTTGCTGTTTTCGACCCCCCTGTTTGCCCTGGCCTGGTTGATATTCGATGCCAGCCTGCCAGTGGAGACCTGGTCGACGCGCTCCATCGCCGCCATCTTCTACCTGGGGATCTTCGGCTCCTTGATAGGCTTCATCGGCTACTTCTATATTCTGCAGCACCTCAATGCCAGCACGGTCGCCCTGGTCACACTGATCACCCCGGTATTTGCCATGGCCCTGGGCGCAATGGTGAATCATGAGCAGATCTCCCAGACCCTGATGATAGGTGCCGGCCTGGTGCTGGCGGGGCTCGGCCTGTTTCAGTGGGGCGATACCCTGCTGGCTCGGCGGCGGGCCAGGGTCTCCTCACAGCTCTAACGCTTTATCAGGCAGGCCTGGCGCTCGCGTCGGGTGTGGCCCTTTTCTGCCTGGCCCCTGTCAGACTGGCGCCTGTCCGCGCCCGCCAGGCGCATTAACTTGCAGATATAATCGATACGTTGCCGGTAGGCCTCGCTGCTGGCATACAGGGTCCGGTTGACCACAAATCCCAACAGGGGAGCTTGATTGCATAACCTCATCGCCGACTCCTTACCCTCATGCTTGAGGTATCTGGTTCGATAACCTAGCTGAGCATAAGGCGTACCAATCCATGAGAAAGCCACTCAAGTGGTTCAATCGGCAGGGGTTGTTAATATGATTTGACGATGCTTAGCAGAGGGGGAAGCTCAGGCGGCGTCAAGAAAATGCGCTTTGCAATGCAAAACGCCTCCTAATCTTCGGCCTTCACCAGATGCAGCCGACTAAGGTCCTTGTTCCACAGCTGGATGATCTTGCGGGTCTTGTCTTTGTTCCAGAAGCATTTGCCGAAGAGAATGATGCCTGCCCCTTCGAGATCCTCCCGCTGCTGGATATCGTATTTCTTACACAGCTCATCCTTCACCTCCTCGATGGGGATGCCCACATCCTTACAGTCGGCGGGATTGAGCCAGAGCAGCGCCTTGTCGGCGTGGGAGATGGTGCCCCAATACATGCGCGGGGCGTGACGCTCGTTGGGCTCGGCATCGGCAAAGTTGACGAACAGGTTCTTGGCTCGCCAGCGATATTTGTCGTCGGTATAGACCCAGAGATCTGAGCTGGCCAGATCGCTGCCCCGCAACAGACTGTGGAGAAGTTTCTGTAGCCCCTGGGTGGCTACCTTAGGTTCTGGCGAGCCCTTCGGCTGGGACTCAGATTCGGTTTTAGTTTCGGCTTTAGACTCGGCGTTAGCGAGATAACTCCCCTTGGGGCTCTGCACGCCTTCCGCCTGAGCTTGTTCGGCCTGAGCTTGTCTGGTCTGAGCCTGCTGCGCTGGTTGACTCTTACGCCTGAGCGGCATGCTGAAGTCTATCTTCAGGGCGTCACTCTCCAGCAGCTGCTGATTCACCTCCAGGGCATCTTGCTCCTCCTGTTTGCGACTGGCCGAGGGATTAAACTCGCTGCAGTCCACCTGATGATAGCGAGAGCCGAAACAGGCGGCCTTGCCGTCCCGCGAGGCCTTGCGAAAATAGGCCTTGCCGTCACACACGGGGCAATAGAGCTGCTGGCGCAGCGCCTCTATCTCTTGCTCGCTGAGGCGCTGAAAAGTAAATACCGAATAGGTTTTCTCGGCCTGGCCCTCGACCCGGCAGACGGCATCCAGCATAGACCTACTCCGCCGTCTCGGCGTCGCGCAGTGACTCAGGCGCTTCCGCCTGAGCCAACACCGCCTCGGGCTCACCGCCATTTAGCCAGGCGATGAAGAGTTCATACCAGATGGCCAGCACCACGGCGCCCAGGAAGAGGCCGATGATCCCGGCAAACAGCATGCCGCCGATGGCACCTATCAGTATCACTGGCATGGGCACATCCACGCCCCGGCCCATCAACATAGGCTTGAGGATATTGTCCGAGATACCGCCGAGGAAGATCCACACGCTGAAGATGGTTGCCGAGGTACCCTCCATGGAGGAGTAGGCATAGCCAATCAGGGGCAACACTATGATCAGCGCCGGCAGCTGGGCGATCCCCAGGAACAGGGCCACCAGGGTGAGCAGTCCGGCGGCGGGCAGGCCGAAGACAAACAAAGCAGAGCCGATCAGCATGGCCTGGATGAAGGCGACACCGACCACCCCGAGGAGCACACTGCGGATGGTGGCGGCTGTCAAACTGGTCCAGGCGTGGGCATTGGGACCTACCGCCCGCACCGCCACTTTACTCATGGCTGCGGCGCACTGCTCTGAGTTCGCCATGAAGCCGGCGGCGATCAGCAGCGAGATGATAAACATCACCAGGGTGGCCAGGCTACTGCCTATCACCCCGGCCAAGGCCGAGAAGCCCGCCTTGATCTCCGGCAGGAAGTGCAATATCGCCTTCTCCAGGTTGCTGGCGATGTTATGCCACACCTCAAACAGGCGCTCGCCTATGATGGGAATTTCCGCCACCCGCTGGGTCGGCTCTGGCAGGTGGATCTCGCCGCTCTGCAGCACCTTAAGGGTGTTGGAGATCCCCTCAAAGATGGAGCCCGAGACTACCACGAAAGGGGTCACCAATAGGGCGATCCCCACCAGAGCGATAAGGGTCGCAGCCAGGCCACGACGACCCTTTAACATGCGCTCCAGCCTGTGGGTTAACGGCATTAGGGCAACTGCGATGATGGCGCCCCACAGGGCCGGTACGATAAAGGGCCGCACTATGTCGTAGGTCCAGATCACTAAGATGGCGAGTAGGCCGATGCGAATCGCCGACTCCGTCATATTACCGATAAACTCTTTGCGCTGCTGCGCCTTGGCTTCATTGTCCATAACTTTCCCTTCCCAGCGTGTGTAAGTGCGTACCGATAACCCGACTAAGGCCCAAAGCGTTAAACGCTAAACTAGAATCTTTGCTTTAGGCCTCACCACCTAGTCTGAGCAAAATATAGCCGATAGTGTTAATTAATCCCACAAGTAAAACAAGAATATAGCCCACATTTTGCCTCTTTGGACCTCGCCCTATTCCCTGATCTTGAGGCTGACCATCACGGGGGCGTGATCTGTGCTGTGGCTGTCGCGATCATATTGCGGATTGATCAGGTGGCTATCATAGGTGTGATACTGACTCACCTGTGCCAGACACTGATGATTATGAGGATCGAACTCGTTGGAGAGCAGGATATAGTCGATCACCTCGCCGCGATTAAGATGATAGTGGGTCGGGGCCCGCGCCACCGAGGTAGGGCTGTACTCGGAGCGCTCATGAAGCAGGTAGGCATCCTGCAGGCGATAGTCCTGAAACGCCTCCTCACCCAAGACCCCAAGCAGGCGACTATCCTCACTCACCAGGGCCGACAGCACGCCACCGGCCAGGCTATCGTTAAAGTCGCCCATCAGGATCACTGGGTAGCGGGTATCGATACGGCGCCTGGCGATGGCGACTCGCAGCAGGCTCGCCTCACTGCCGCGTATCAGCGAAGAAGCCCACTTGGCCGCCGCCTCGATGGCAAACAGGGCTTCACTCTTCTCAATGGTCAGGCTATCGCTCTGAGCCCCCGTTGCGGCAGGTTCGCTCCCGGAGTCTGGGGTCATTGCCTGCTCGGGCTCAAACTGAGCCCGCTTGGACTTAAAATGCACCAGATAACAGTCGCAGGGGCCAAGATGCGGCAGCGCTATGGTCGCCCTCAAGGGCAGGCGGCTGTATTGAAAGCCGGGGGCAATACCCATGAGGCTGGCGACCGTCTGATCTATGTCGCATGGCTCATAACTAAGGATGGGGTACTTGCTGGCCAGGGCCAGCACTGGGTGGCGATAGATGAAGTCGTCGCTGACCTCGGGCGTGTCGACGGTAACAAAATAGGGATAACCCGCCTCGGCCAGCAGGGCTTGCAATGCTTCTATCGAAAACACCTCCTGAAAGCCGATGACGCAGGGGTCATGGCTCGCCAGATAGCGCCTTATCCAGTCACATTTCTGCTGCCACTGGGCCTGAGTGTAGATGTTGTTAAAATCGTAGTAGGCGTCAGGCGGCGCGATGAAGTTGTACAGATTGAAACTGGCGATCCGTATTTGGCCCGCCGCTGCTGACGTTTGGGTCACGTCCCCTCCTCTACGCCTCTACTAACTGCCAAATCTATACTAGCGACCAAACCTATACTAACGGCCAAACCTATACTAACGGCAAGGCCCTTACTCGCGGCAAAGCCATCATGAGTAGACAAGCCCTGCCGCTAGCATCTCTCCTGTCTCACGCGCAGCCAGGCTTAACCCCAGGGCATGTCGAAATAGACTCTGACGAAGAGATCTTTGTTCCAAGGCAAGATCGGCAGAAAGTCCGGCGAGTCCACGGGCACCCTGGCATAGGGGTCCAGATTATACTCGTTATATTTCACGCTGAAGACGAGCTGACTCTTAGATGACCAATGGTCGGCATCATAGCTGAGACGCGCCTCCAACTGGTTCTCCAGCCAGTCGCTACCATCGTGCCACTGCTGCGCCGCCAGGCTCAGATCGAAATCTTTGCCCAAGGCAAACAGGGTCGCCGCGGCCAGCGTGTAGGCGCCGGTCTTATTCTGGAAATCTTCCCTGTCATAGCCACGCATGCGCGGCACATCGTCGTCGATCTCAAGGAAGTAGTAACCGCCTCCCAGCTTAATATCGGCCTGAAACCCCTCTCTCTGGTAGCCATAACCCAGGGCCGGAAACAGCCTAACCTGTTTCTCCACCGAGCTGACGGTATTACGCTTGCCCCCCAGGCTTATGTCCCAAAAGAGACGAGAGTACTGGGATAGCGAGAAGAGGTCGCCACTGGCACTGTAGTAAGAGCTAAACCAGACGGGAATATGGTCGGGGTCGAGCTCGTCCACATCATGATCCACGAAGATATTCAGCTCGCCGGTAAGCTTGATCTCACTCTCGGTAAGATGGGTCAGGGCAATACTCACCCCAGCGCCTAAGGTGTGGGAGTCGGCCTCATCCACATAGTAGTCGTGTCCGCCTATGCCCAGGCGCCAGTCCAGGGCCATGGCGGGCGCACTCAACAATGCCCCCATCAGGGGCCAGGCGATGATGGATGAATCGATTCGAAAAGCCATGTTTTCTTCTCCGGCGTAGGCGAGTCGGGCGGAGCGCTCGACTCAAGATGACAGCTCTGAAAGTTAAGCATAAATCATCTTTTTTGTCAGGTAATTAGCTTCACTTATGCGACTGCTATCCGTTGAGCAATCGCTAAGGGTTATGCCTAGACGATCATAATGGCCTCTGCAGACTGGTGACCGCCTATTATCAATATTTTTTTGAAAGTATATGTGACTTTCCTCTGTTTTTATCGGTGAAAGAGTCACGTAGAATCAGCCTCACTCTCGACATAAAGAATCGACTCAATCACAGGATGCTTGTCATGCAACAACTCAGTTTCTACACCAATAAGCGCTACACCACTAAGGCATTCGACCCTAGCCGCAAGATCGCCGACGACAAGGTCGAGGAGATCAAGCAGCTGCTTCGCATGAGCCCATCGTCGACCAACTCACAGCCTTGGCACTTCGTGCTCGCCTCGACCGAGGAAGGTAAGGCGCAGATCGCCGAGGCCACCAGCGACTTCGCCTTCAACACCGCCAAGATCCTCAACGCCTCCCACGTGCTGGTGCTCTGCACTAAGACAAACATGGATGAGGCCCACCTATTAAAGGTACTCGAGCAGGAAGATGCGGATGGCCGTTTCGCCGACGAAGCCGCCAAACAGGGCCAGCACAACGGACGTTCCTTCTTCGCCAACATGCACAGAATCGAGCTGAAAGACAGCCAGCACTGGATGGAGAAGCAGGTCTACTTGGCGCTGGGCACCCTGCTGCTGGGCGCCAGCCTGCTGGACATCGACGCTACACCAATCGAAGGCTTCAACGCCACTAAGCTCAACCAGGTGTTGGAGCTGCCGGCCAAAGGCTACGCCGCCTCTGTGGTGGTGGCCCTGGGTTATCACAGCGAGGATGACTTTAATGCCAAGCTGCCTAAGTCGCGCCTGCCTATCGAGACGCTCTTCACCGAGATCTAAGCGTCTCAACTCATGATCTGCCATAGGGCGATGCATATGCCATGCATCGCCTTTTCATTGGTTTCTGGCCCGGCTAGCCCAGGCTTAACCAATAAGACTTGCGTTCTATTTTCTCCATTGTCATAGTAGAAATTATCGCCAGTCACGGATGAGACTCTCTGTATGCTTCTTGCCAAATCGACCCCGACAGCCGCCAGGCTGCAAGACGCCTCATCGTCCAGCCAATGCTTCGCCATCAAAGGCGATAACCCGCTCATCTGGCCGCTCCTCACCCTGCTGCAGCGGAGCAATCGTAGCTGGAAAGTGCATCACCTGGCCGCCGCCCTACAAGAGAAAGGCCTGATGCGCGCGCTGGATACAGACCCACAGAAGGCCCTGTTTAAGCAGAACTTCCTGCTGATGAATGCCCTGTTCGAGTTACAGGCCATGCTACTGCCCGGCAGTTACCTGCAGGTCAGGGCGATGGAGATACAGATTTTTCGCATCCCTCCCAGCAATTTAGATAGCCAGCTGAGTCAGGACGATGCCCTGAGAAGCTACTATCAGGACTGGCAACACTACGACACCTGCCCGGATATCATTCAGGAGATGCTGGAATCCTTCTGGCAGCGCTATGAGGACTATATCGGCACCCGCCACAACGCCCTGCCCAAGCGTCAGGCGCTGGAGGTGTTCGAGCTGCCCCAAGACGCCAGCGACAGAGAGATACGCAAGCAGTGGCGAAAATTGGCCCTGCAATGGCACCCCGACCGTGACGGCGGCGACGCCACTCAGTTTAAGCGGGTCTGCGAGGCCTGGCAGACACTGAGAGAGTCGCGCTAGCCCCGTCACAGATCCGCCCTTTCTACCGACAGACAAAACGCAGAACTTCAGCTCAGGTCACACTCTGGCCACTGTTTCTCACTGCGCCTTCAGTCATAATTAAGCTTTGGCATTTAGGCTAACCCTATTGTCGATTGACGTTAGCCATTGATTGCACAACGACGCTATCAATTTAAGGATCATCATGATTAAACATATCGCACTCGCCCTGACCCTAGCCGTGGCGCCGCTCACCAGTTTTGCCGCCCAGTTTGTCGAGGGGCAACACTTCATGACGGTGTCTGACAAGGCCCCCAGTGCCAGCCCTAAGCTGACCGAGTTCTACTCCTTCTACTGCCACAACTGCTTCAACATGGAGACTCAGTTCCTGGGAGACATCAAGGCTAACCTGGACAAGCGAGTGAGCTTCGACAGCAAGCATGTGGACTTCATGAACTCAGACATAGGCACAGAGGTAATGCGCTCACTTGGGGTGATCCAGGAGCTGGGCGTCGAAGACAAGATGGTCCACGCCATGTTTAGCGCCATTCAGGGCGAGCAAGGCGGCCACGGACACAGCCATGATCATGACCATAGCGCCCATGAGAAACCTGCTATTAATACCCGCGACGACATCAAGAAGGTGTTCGCCGATCAGGGGATCGATATCAGCAAGTATGACGAGATCGCCGATGGTAAGACGGTCAGCAGTAAGCTAGACCTATGGCGCGCCCAGCAGCGTGAGTTCCGCATTCAGAGTGTGCCCACCTTTATCGTTAACGATAAATATGCGGTCAACCTAAGCCAGATCCGCACCCTGGGTGAGCTGATCGATCTGATCAACTACCTAGCCGTCGAGCACAAATAGGCTCGGCAAAATGACATAAAAAAGGCGCCCTACGGCGCCTTTTTCGTTTCTCGTTGTTATTAATCGCATTGGCTTTAACCTTGTGGCGTTAGCCGACAACCACCTGCTGCGCCCCCTGATAGGTCTGTTGCTCCCCCCGCGCCAACGCCTCGGTCTGTGCCCGGTAAATAGTGTTAATCACACTTAGGGTAGCGAAGGCCAATAAGATAGTGGAAACCTCTGATACTTGAGCTAGCATGTTGAGATTAATGAAATCTTGTAACTCCTCTGCCCTATCGGTTAATCGATATACCACCTGACCCAGGGCATTACTGACGATCCATAGTAACCACCACAGGCTGATGCTGGAGTTGAAGCCGCTCAAACTCCAGTTCTCGGGATCATGGCTCGCCTGCCAGATCTCATTCATCGCCTGATAGGGTTTCCAGATGCAGAAGATGGGAATGAAGAAGTAACCGATGGACCAGCCAGGAGTGAAGCTCATATCAGTGGCGCCCAGCTGACGCGCGTTGAAGTTCGCCCTGTATATCCACTTGAGGATCATGATCCCCGAAACGATAAAGACAACAAAATAGAGACCTGCCACCCCCAGCTGGCGTCGATCATTTTCGTCACCATCGGCAATCGCCTGCTCCTCTGAAGAATAAGCCCCAGACTGATAATCCATCAGCAACTGATATTCCATGTAATTGGAGCTAATCGCGAGCAATGCAACAAAGACTTGGGCATAAAGCAGATAACGCACCCATTGAGTTAATAGTCTTGCGTCTTTAAATTTAAAGATATTCCCTGACATTTTGATTTTCCTATTATTATTTCTGGCATTATCCGTTTACTAAAGCGCTAATTGTAAGGCACCAGCTCAAGGCGTCGTGCGATGCACCAGGCTTGAGGCCGCTTCATCCTCAGGGACACACTTGAAATGCACCTCCCCTTCCTGCATATGTTTAGTTTCATATTCTGATTCGGTGCGGCTCACGCCCAAGACTGATACAGAGGAAGATTTCTTGGTTTGGTCGATGGCTTCACCCGTCATCTCGATATTTTCAGAGATGATGTCGTAACTCAGTCCCTTATCACTACATATCTTATTCATGAATCCTTTAGAGGTTTTCACCACCTGTGTCTTACTGGGGTGGGCAACAAACACCTTATAGGTTCCATCGGCTAGCTCGATCACCTCGGGCATAGGAGGGATACCGTTAAGGGAGACCTGGCAGCCGCCAAGGCCGATTAGAAACAGCAAATTCACCTTGCTCAATCTAGGCATATCTAATTAATCCTTTAATTTTTTTAGCGAAAAACATTAGGCAATGTCGGTAAATCTAGACTGCTGAAGGAGTGTATTTGCCAGGAGAGATCCCAGATGCCTTCCATGAATTGACCCATTCCCTGCACGCACCGACGAAGACGTTTATCCGCTCGCCATGGCGATACGCTCCCAAGCTAACATACTCGCAATGCTCTGCAAAGCAGGCTATGCCTAGCTCTGCTCTTAGCCCTTCACAATAAGCTTGCCAAGACCTAGGCTAAATCAGGCTAACTCTCTTTCCCCGCCTTTTTAGATACCTAGGTCATATAAACACCACTAAAACGAGACTTGTTACTTGCTGGTAACAGGATCGAGGTTTACCATGAAACAATCTCTATTCATCGAGGCGAAGGCATGTCTGCTGCGGAACAATCATCACGGAAAATGAGTTTTTACATCATAGGCTTAATCTTAGCGGTCTGGCTCTATAGCCTGTGGGCCGACAGGGTAACGCCCATGACGAGCGATGCCAGGGTGCATGCCTATCTGGTGCGGGTGGCCTCAGAGGTCGCCGGTAACATCACAGAGGTGAGCGTCAGAGATAACCAGATCGTCGAGGCCGGCGAGCCCCTGTTTCAGATCGATCCGCGCAACTATCGTCTCGCCATGCAATCGGCTCAGGCCAATCTATCGTTGGCGGGGCAGAATATCGGTGCCAGCACGGCGGCGGTAGAGGTAGCACAGGCCAAGGTGGTAGATGCCATCGCCGCGCGTAACAACGCTAAGGAGCAGGCCGCGCGCGTCAGCGAGCTGGCCGGACAGGGGGTACTCAGCCAGGCAGAGCTGGATAACGCCATCGAGGCCAGAGACAGAACCCAGGCGAATCTCGAAGCGGCCGAGGCCTCGCTAGTGCAGGCCAGACAGGCCCTGGGCCCGGCAGGTCAGGACAATCCGCAGATCCTCGCGGCCATGGCAAACCTGGAGAAGGCTCAGCTGGATCTGCAAAAGACTCAGGTCAAGGCCCCTTCTAAGGGCGTGGTCACCAACCTTCAGCTCACCCTAGGACAGCGCGCCAACGTCGGCTCGCCCATGTTGACCTTTATCGATCCAAGGGGCGTGTGGATCTCGGCCTTGGTCAGAGAAAACTCGCTGGAGCATATCAAGGTGGGCAACAAGGTGGAGATAGTCCTCGACGCCCTCCCGGGACGAGTGCTAGAAGGCAAGGTCGACAGCATAGGCTGGGGCACGGGCGGCAGCAACAATATCGACCAGAATACAGGGTTTCTCACCGCAGACAGCAATGGCATCAAGGCCCAGCGCTACCCGGTCAACATAGTCTTCACCGGCACTAAGCCGCCAGGCAATATTCGCTACGGCTCTCAGGCCACAGTGGCCTTCTACACAGAGCAGAGCAGCATAGGCGAGTTCCTGGCCGGCATCTGGATGCAGATAGTGAGTATCTGGACCTATGTTTCATAGCCCAGCCAACCCTATCATACGCCTGGTATTCGGCCCGCTGGCGCTGCTGTTTTACCTCTGGTCCCAGGCGGCGCCGCTAGCCATATTGGCGCCCATGTTCATGGTGATCTTTCTCACCCTGATGCCCTCGCGTCCGCCCCTAAGCCTGATGCTCAAGCTGCTGCTGATCGTCCTGTTTGTCAGCCTGGGGCTGGTGTTTATCGGCGGACTCTTGCTGGACTCTCCCAGCGGTTACCTGCTGTTTTGCTGGTCGCTGCTGTTTTGGAGTTTCTATCGCAGCCACAACGACGGCAAAGATCTGCTCGCCACTCTGATGTTGATCGTGGTGATCATCATGACCATCATGAGTAAGCAGATGCAGGCGCCCATCGAGGTGCTGCCCTGGTTGCTGATGAAATCGGCGGTGCTGGCACTGATCCTCACCTATCTGAGTTTCCTGCTGTTTCCCGGCGACGAGCAAGACATACTGGCCGATGAGACCCAAGCCGATGGCAGCAGCACCCATATGGGCACCATCTTATTTAAGACCACCGCCATGACAATCGTGTTGGCGGCGCTGATCGGCATAGGCAGCTCACAGAGCATGCTGATCGCCATCACCATAGGCAGCATGATCAAGCTGGCGGATCCCAAGGAGCACAAGAGCTTCAAGCAGAATCGTCTGATCACCACGGCCATAGGTATCCTGTTCACCTTCCCCGTGATGTTGACCTTCGCCTTCGGTCTGCCGACCTGGGTGGTGTTGGGAATGGCCATCTTCTGCGGCTTGCAACTGGCGGGCTTTGCCGTCAGGCGAGCCACTCCCCTCGCCATCTATCAGCTGCTGTTTACCAACTTTGTGGTGCTTGTGTATCAGATCATCACTCACATAGGATCCGATGCCCTCTATGCCCAGCTGGTGCGCCTTATCTCTATCAGTATCGCCATCATTATTGGTGGCCTGCTGCTCAGCCTGCTGCACCATGAGACGGTGTCAACTGATGAAACGGAATTGACTGATGAGACGGGCGCGGATGATGAAAAGGGCTCAGAGGAGGCGCCTAGCAATGCTCCCGCAAAGGAACCTGAGGCGGCACAAGCTGGCAACTAGCCATAGGGGCTGATAAGAAAAAGCGCGGCCTAAGCCGCGCTTTTTTAAACCCATTTTGTTAAGGCATTCGCCTAGCTTACATATTAGACCAGGTGATGGTCTGAGCGCCTTTATCTACCTGAGCCATGATATCGGCATGCATTGGCGTCTTGAACTGCTTAGTGTCTTCCAGGTTAAACTTGATCTCCTTGCCGCTCATCAGGCTGCGGAACCAGATATCACCGTTATCCAGGTTGTACTGCATGCTGAAGAAGCTTGGGTAGTCTTTGCCCGTCTTAGGGTCCTGCACACCGAATGGCACCAGCGCCGCCGCATCGAAGGTGCCCTTCTGACGAGCAACTGTCTCTGTGTAGCTCAGCCCTTCTAAGTCCATGTGAGTCGACATGGCCAGCAGGCGTGAGTTACGCTCCAGGCCGCCGATGCTCCAAGGCATCTTAGTGGCGACGCTAGGATCCTTAAGGTCGAACTGCTGCATATACTCTCTGTGCTTCTCCTGCAGCGGGTCGTTAGTCTTGACGCGCAGATCCGATTCGGCATCACCCAGATAGATCTTCTGCTCACCGCCCTTCACCAGTTGGATGAGCATGATGTTACCGTCGGCATCAACCACAGAGTAGTGCAGTGGCGCAGCGTGCTCCATACCATTTGGCGCAGAGGCCCAGGCGATTTGGAACTCACCATTATCCAGGGCCGCTTTCACCTCGGCGGTGGTGGCATAACGCTCGGTGATAAAGCTCACTACGTCGGCGGTATTGACCGCTGGCGCGCCATTATCTTTGTGCTGGCTCAGATAAGGCTCGCTGTCATGCTGAGATAGTGCCATCACGCTGAGTCCCTTCTCGTTAGAAGTCTGACCCGACAGGCCGCCGAAGGCGCCATGCTCTTCGATAGAGAGGGTGTGGTACTTAGTCTGCCACTTAGTCATGGCCTGCTGGTACTCGGCAACCTGACCGCGCATGGTGCGCTCGGTGCCGACAGGGAAGACAGACATGTGACCGTCGAAGGGGGCTGTGCTCACCCAGTCTGCGGTGCGCATTAACATAGTGCCGTATTGGGTCTCTGTCACCAGACGAGAACAGGCTTCGGCGTTTATGGCGGCGCCCATAATAGTGGCAAATAGGGCTGCGATAGTGGTGCTTAGTAGTACTTTTTTCATGGTAACAATCTCCGTAACTAAGGATGTTGATTCGTTGACGGGTTAATCGTACCAAAGGCGAAAAAAGTGCTACGCTAAGAACTATCAACCTAAAGTTAAAGGTTCGCCGATGATCATCACCACAGAGAGATTGCAATACATTGTGTCCGTAGCCCAGCATGGCAGCTTTTCCGGCGCCGCCAAGGAGCTGGGGGTCAGCGTCGCTGCGGTCAACAAGGCGATACAACATCTGGAGTTTGATCTGGAACTGACCCTTTTCGAGCGCCATGGAGGTAAGAAACCACAGCTCACCCAGGAGGGCAAACGCCTCTATGTGAAGGCGCTGGAGATTCTGCCCAAGCTTATCGCCATGGAGCGCCAGGCACAGATGATGAGCGAAGGAATAGAGAGCCAGCTCTCCATCTGCCTGCATCCCTATACCTGTTACCCCGAATACACCCGGCTCATCGGCGAGCTAGCGGCGCGCTACCCAGATCTGGAAATCAACATAGTCGAGGCGGAGACCCTGGACTGGCAGAATCTTCAGTGCGATATCATCATCGCGCCCAATCGCCTGGCAAACCTCAGGGGGGTCAACATACAAACCATCAGCCGTATTAAATGGCTGCTGGTGAGCGCCCCCCAGCATCCACTGGCACAGCTAAGGAGTGCCCCCGAGCTGGAAGACTTCGATCACCATCACCAACTCATGCCGCCTGCGGGCAACATCATACTGCCCCATTACCTCGAGGTGATGCGCTACTCCAGCAAGCTGGTGACCGTCGAGCGCTTCTACCAACTGCGGGAGCTACTGCTAGCGGGCTGTGGTTTTGCCATGTATCCAGAGGCGCTCGCTAGGCCGCTTATCGAGGAGGGCAAGCTTAAGGATCTGAACTTCGATTATGGTAAGCAGGGCAATCACTGGCCCATAGATCTCATCTGGCAGGAGGGACTGGGCCAGGCGGGCAACTGGTTTATCGAGCAGTTGGTCGATGAGGAGTGAGCAATTCTAGCCTTGTCTTGCGGCGCTTAAACTCTCGCGGACGCTAGCTCTGGCCTAACTCTGACCTAGCACTGGCCTAGCACTGGCCTAGCGGCGAATAAAGTCCAGCAGGTGCGACAGGGCAAACAGGGCGTGGATCACCATGAAGACGATGAAACCATGGGCCAGGCTGTGATGATAGCTGCGCCAGTTGAGGGCCTCGCTGCTGCCCTGGGTGAGAAACCACATCAGGCCGGTAACGGATACCGCCACAAACAGCAGCATACCTATCCCCTCGACCACGCTAAACAGGCCGCGGCCACCGGCCAGGGGCAACTTGCCACGCTTCAGGCCACACACGTCGTTACTCAGCTGGGTAAAATCGCCCACCAGATAGGGAAAATATTGTCGCCACTGACCGCGCATCAGGTTGATCGCCAACATGGTGACCGAGAAGATCCCCGCCAGCAGCCCAAGGTAGACATGCAGGATGTCCCAGACCGAGGCGTTGGCCCGCAGCGCCCGTCCCATCATGAGCCAGCCGCTGGTGCTCACCAGAAACAGGGTCAGCAGGATGACAAACAGATGCTGATAGGTCTCCAGCACCTCGCGCAGCTTGGTCAGTGTCTTCATCTTGCTCTCCCCTTGATATGACTCGCGCTATGTTGACGCTTGGACTTCACGAAAGCGCGCAATATTAGAGCGCATCGACCTGCTGCGCATAGTGTTTCACCTTGTCCCAGTCGGTGTACTCGACCTTGGTATCCGGCGCCGTCGGCCCCTTAGTGATCCACATGATGAAGCGTATGATGTTGCGATCCAGGGCGTTATAGCCCTGATAATCCAGGTTACCGCCAAACACCGCCAGCAGCTTAGGCTGCCAGGGCGATTTGGCCAGAAACGCCTGCATGTACGGGTTGGTCTCCGGGGTATTCTTGGCGGGCTTTCGTGCCACCAGGCTCACCGAAAAGAAACTGCTGGCCTTCTCCTGCAGCACCTTGATGTTCTCGCGAATGAAGTCATACACCCTGGGATTATGCTTGCCGTGACGAATGCTGGCGCCCAGGACTATCTTATCGAACCCTTCCAGGGCGGGCGGGTTGTCTATGCTGGCGCAGGTGACGCTATGTTCCAGCGCCTCGAGCTCGCGCTGCATAAAATCGCACAGCTTACGGGTCTGCCCATGCACACTGGAATAGATGATTAATATTTTGCTCACGAAGGCCCCTAAGTCGACTTAACTCTTGCTATAGCACCATGATAGGGGAAATCGGGCAATATTTAATTGAAACAGATCACGAGGACTAAGGGCAAAATCCGGCTTAAGTTTACCGAGGTCACAAATTGCCTCCTGGATACATTTTGTCATAAAAAAGCGCGGCCTAGACCGCGCTCCTCATCGTCTTTCTTAGCCTTAGAGGGACATCACGAAGGCCAGCAGTTGCGAGCGCTCCTCTTGAGTCAGGGCCATAAACTTATCGGTGCTGGCCTGAGCCTCACCGCCATGCCAGAGGATCGCCTCCTCGACACTCGCCGCGCGGCCATCGTGCAAAAAGCCCGCCTGAGGATTAACCGTCTGGGCCAGGCCTATCCCCCACAGTGGCCGGGTGCGCCACTCGCTACCGCTGGCCAGAAAGTCCGGGCGACCGTCGCTCAGCTCTTCGCCCATGTCATGGAGCAACATGTCGCTGAAGGGATAGATGGTCTGCCCCTTGAGGGCCTCTATCATGGGCAGGCCGCCGATCTCGCCACTGCTCTTGGTGACAAACTTGGGCTGGTGACAGCCGCTGCAGTTGACCTGCTCGAACAGGCGCGCCCCTTCCCTCACCTTAACATCATCCACCTGGCGCCTCGCCGGCACCGCCAGGGTCTCGGCGTAGAAGACCACGTCGTCGCTGAACTCGGCGCTCGCCTCCGGCTCACCGTCGACGCCGCTGCCGGTATCGACAAACCCAGTGCGGGTTAGGTAGCTGTCGTGCATGCTGGTGCCCTGGATGCTCTCCTCGGGAAACAGAGGATTGGTGATCCCTATATCGCCGCGTAGCGCGCCCAATGACTGTACCCGCACGCTGGGGGTGTTGGCCTTCCAGCCGAAACGCCCCAAAGAGACGGGATGGCTCTCGCCGCGCTGCGCCTTGACGGCGTCGAACACATAGTTTGCCCGTCCTGAAATGCCATCGCCATCGGCATCGTTTTCATCCACCAGCGCCAGAATACTCGCCTCGGGAATCGCCTCCAGCAGCCCAAGACCAAACACAGGCATGCCGTTACGCCAGCCCATCAAGACATCGCTCTGCAAAAGCTCAGAGGTCACATTGCTGCTGTTAAGGCGCTCACCCGGTGCATCGAAGGGGTTTTCCACCGCAAACAGTGGTCTTTTCAGCGTCACTTCGGTGCCGTCGGGATAAGTAACCGTCTTTAGCTCGTAGGAGAGGTAGACATCCGCCTGACCGCCGAACAGGTTCTGCTGCCAGTCTTCCCTGGCCTTAAGCACGCCGCGGTGAAACAGCTGAGTGCCGAAGTTGGGCACAGGGATAGGCGCGCAGTAGTTGTTCGCTGCCGTCCCTTGCAGGCAGGGCTGGTCCGGCGCCTTGCTGATACGCAGGAAGATCCCCGCCTCGGAGCCGAGCTTGATGCGCGCTTGCCCCGCAGGCACTATGGGCGTCGAGTTACGACCGTCGCGCTGATGGCAGGAGTTACAGTCGGCGTTGTTGAACACTGGCCCCAGGCCGTCGAGTTCGGGATGCTCCTCGTTGGGCGCCGTGGTAAAGGCGGTCTCAAAATTCAGGTCACCACTAAGGTGCTGGGCGAGCTGCGTCTGGTTGAGATTCAACGCCGGCGTCGAGTAGCCGTGACCCGAACTCGAGGCATCGAAGGTGGTGGTGTCACCGCCCAATGCCGTCACCTGGGTATAGTCGGGATACAGCTTCTCGGGCTCTGGCACCTCTATCTCATCACCCGAGCCACCACAGCCGGTCAACGCCAACGTATGTGCCAGGGTCAGGGCCGCCAACAGGGCGGAGGGTTTGGTTAAGCAATTCATCATCTTTATCACACTTTATTGCAGTCGGGCCAAATGGGGCTTTTGCCATTTAGCCTTTGTTTTTATGAGGTTATATAGGCAAGAAAAAGAGAGCCTGGGCTCTCTTCTTAACTGGCCTTATACCTTCCACTCTTTGAGTAGCGGCAGCACCTGGTTTTCCAGACTCGCCTGCAGGGTAGCCAGGGCATCGACCGCCTTCTGGATGCGCGCGCGGCCCGCCTCATCTTTTATCGCTTGACGGAACGGCATCTTGTCAGTGCCTTCGATGGCGCGGATCTGCAAGATGGCGGCGTCTATTTCGGCGGCGACCCGGCTAGCCAGCTCGCTGTCGGCGGCGCGCACGAAGTCGATGATCCCCTGCTTGTCGGCCTCGCCGGTGAACTCGCCCTGATATACGTTGCGTACCCCTATGATGTTGTCGCTAAAGTCGGTCAGCGAGTTCCAGGAGTACTGCGATTCCACCTTAGATGTGTCGGCGCTGGCCAGCGAGCCGCCAAAGGGATCGGCGATCTTACCGTTGCCCACCTCATCGACTATGCCGATCATCCCCTTGATCAGCTCCTCCAACACGCCCACCTGCGAGCTGTAGAAGGTATTGCCATCGACGCCCGGCGATTTCAGCAACTCGCCATAGGCCTTGCCGCTCTGACCGTCATGGCTGACCAGCCAGGCATCGGCCAGCTGTTTGGTGTAGTCGCGAAACACCTCGGCCAGCCCCATAAGGTAGTCTCGCTCATTGGCGGTCAGCTCGTCGATCTGCTTGACGTTGTCGTCTATGCCGTCACCGAACAGCAGAAACTCCATGGTGTGGAAACCCTGCACGTCATCGTTCCAGCCCTTGATGGTCTCGGCATCGAAGCCGCTGCTGTTGACTAATACCGTCTTAAGATCTGTGGTGTTCAGCGGCCAGCTATCCAGGTGTGGGTCGATCCCCAGCGAGTCCACCGGGCCGAAGATGTGTGACTCGCCCTGCTCCCAGGGCTGACGGGCCGCCTTCCAGGCCGACTGCGCCGCCTCAAGGTTGGCCTGGGTCGGAGTGGCAACCAGGGTCTGGGTGGCCTGTAGCAAAGCCTCGCCGCGATCTGCCAGTGTGCTGTAACCCTTGACGATCACCTCGTCGCTCAGGTTGACGATCAGGGCGTCGGCATCGAAACTAAAACCAGTTTCGGGCACCACCACCTCGGGCTCATCGCTGCCCGAACCACCGCAGGCCGCCAGGGCCGAAATGAGTGCCAATGCGATCGCGCCATATTTAAATTGTTTCATCTGTCTCTCCATAAAAATCAAAGTTGTCGGCCGTTAGAGCGAGAATTGATAGCCCACGCCCAGGGCAAAGAAATGGGTGTCCGGGATGGCAGCTACCGCCACCTGATGCAGGCCGCCCTCGGCCTTGATCACTATCTCGGGGATCGGCGAGTAATTGATGCCGACGCTGGTCCAGGTGTTCTCATAGCGCTTGGTGGCCGTACCGGTTTCCACCTCGCTCAGCGGGTTGGCGTAATCCAGGTTGGCAAACACAGTCAGCGGCACAGAGAAGAAGTGGTTGAGATCCAGCCCCGCCTCGACGAAGAAGGACTCTGCCTTGCTGCCCAGCTGGGCGAAGTTACCCGGCTTGAGACCCGGGGTGGTCTTGTTGGCCTGAGTGATCGCATCGGCATCATCCAGGGTGCCCTGCAGATACTGCCCGCGCAGTATCCAGGGGCCGTCCACATAGGCACCGGACAGCGCCAGCAGGCTCACGCTGCCATCACCGGCCAGCTTGTTGCTCTTGTGGCGATTACCGCTGGTGTTGCCATAGTAGTAGGCGGCGCCCAGGGCCAAACCTGGCTGTTTGAAGCTGCCGTAATCCAGGCGCAGCACATAGGCCAGCTCGTCGGCGTTGATGTGCTCGAAGCGCTTCTGATGACCGGAAGCTATCCAGTCGTAGGTGCGGAAATACTCAGAGTTGAGGCCGCTGACCACCTGAGCCTGATAGTGAAAATCCCCCAGGTCGCCGAAGATGCCGATACCCGTCTCGTTCCACACCGCGGGCAACATGGCCGCCTCGCTGCGGTGACGCAGCACGGTCAGGTATTGGTTAGGCTTGTGCAGCACGCTGGAAAGCCCCACAGGCAGATGTATGTTACCGAACTTGACGCCGAAGGCTTTACTCGGGCGATACCTGAGCTGGGCCTTCTCGATCATCACCTCACCGCCGGCTTCGACCTCCGACTCGAACTCGCCGAACTCGTCGAAACCGTCATATTCCAGGGCGCTGCCCGTGCCGCCATGTTCATATTCGATCTCCACCTCCATGTCCCACTCGTCGTTGAACTGGTAGCCAAATTCGGTGACGATCCGCTCCAGATCCAGGCGGCCGCGACGCTCGGGCGAGGTGTCCTGCACGTTATCGAAATACTCGTCGCTGGTGTAATTCATGCTGCCGTAGGATTCAAACTTGAAGCGGCTCCAGGGGCTGTTAGCGGCCTCCAGAGCAACCTGTTCCTGTACCGCCTTGGTCAGCGCCTGTCGGTCAATCTGTTGCTCGGCCTGTTTCTCTGCCTGTTTCTCTGCCTGCTGCGCCTTAAGCTGGGCCAGCTCCTGTTTCAGCTGAATAAGCGCCTGTTCCTGCCTGGCGATCGACTCGGCTAAGGTGGCGGTATTGGTCGCGGTATTGGTTGTGTTATTTAGTTGTGTGTCGGCATAGGCATTGCCCGCCAGCAAGCCGGCGATTGCCATCCCTAAGGTGGTTAATTTCAGTGTCATCTTCTCTCCATGCTGAATAAACAGCATCCCCCATTAAATTGCGGGCACAATATTTCAAATGAGAATAATTTGCATTACAATTTACATTTGTTAATAACAAATTGATGACAAAGCATGCTAGGGCGTAATGATTGAAACCAGTTTGTGCCGCCCAAGCTATGGGGTAGACTGATCGCCCCGGGAAAGACTGGAAGCCAATGGAATGTTAAAGAAGAACCCACAAACCCTCTTACTGCTGATGACCTTCGTGATGTCCTTGGTGTTTTCTGTGTGGCAGGTGCTGCTGAACAACTTCGTCATCGAGCGGGCCAGCTTTACCGGCGCCGAGATAGGCATATTACAGAGTCTGCGGGAGGTGCCCGGATTTCTGGCCTTTACCGCCATCTTCATCTTACTGCTGCTCAGGGAACAGACCTTCGCCCTAGTCTCCCTCGCCCTGCTGACCATAGGGGTCGGCATCACAGGCTTCTTCCCTCAGGTGCTGGGCCTCTACCTGACCACCATACTCATGTCGGTGGGCTTTCACTACTACGAGACCATCAATCAGTCCCTCACCCTGCAGTGGGTCGACAAAGCAGACACCGCTGGCTTCATGGGCAAGGCGCTGGCCTGGCGCTCGGCGGCGGCCCTCACAGGCTATGGTAGCATCTGGGTGGTGATGACCTATCTGCAACTGGATTATCAGTGGATGTACGCCATCATAGGGGGCCTGGGGCTGCTGATGGTGATCGCCCTGACTCTCTACTTCCCGCAGTTTCCCCAGGGCGAGGTGCAGCACAAGAAGGTGATCCTCAGACGACGCTACTGGCTCTACTACCTGCTGACCTTCTTCTCCGGCGCGCGGCGACAGATCTTCATGGTGTTTGCCGGCTTCATGATGGTGGAGAAGTTTGGCTATAGCGTCAGCCAGATCACCGCGCTGTTTCTGATCAACTATGTGGTCAACCTGCTGTTCGCCCCCGCCATTGGCCGCTTTATCGGCCGCATCGGCGAGCGCAACGCCCTGATGATAGAGTATGTGGGCCTGATAGTGATCTTCACCAGCTACGCCTTCGTGCAGCAGGCGGAGATGGCGGCCGTGCTCTATGTGCTGGATCATCTGCTGTTTGCCATGGCCATCGCTATCAAGACCTATTTCCAGAAGATCGCCGAGCCCAAGGATATCGCCGCCACCATGTCGGTCAGCTTCACCATCAATCATATCGCGGCCGTGGTGATCCCGGCGCTGCTGGGGATGCTCTGGCTCTACTCCAACAAGTGGGTGTTCTTTATCGGGGCAGGCTTCGCCGTCTGCTCACTGGTGCTGGCCTTCAACATTCCGCGTCATCCGGCCCAGGACAAGCATGTCAACTGGCCGGCCAGCGCGTGAAACTAGGGTCTGTAGTGAATTTCAGATAGAATCGGACAATAGCATCACTAGATAAGATTATTCACAAGAAAAGATTATGGCCGAGATCGTTAAGCTATCCAATTCAGGGTCCAATCAACCCGATGTATCTGCCCGCCGCAAGGCCCTGCTGCTTGGGCGCCTTATCGGTCTGGGCAGCGATGAGGATTACCGTCCCTCTCAGGCCTCGTTGGCCGAGCGCTCGGACCATCGTCTGCGCAAGCTCGCCAGCCAGTATCAGGCTAACCTGGAAAACATCTACGCCATCGCCCTCTCCCACACGCCGTCGGATGTGACCGGCGCGGATCTCGACCCCGATTGGATCCACCAGTTTTTTCAGCTAGCAGAGCAGATCCACAACCGCAACATGCAGGCGCTCTGGGGACGGATCCTGGCCAATGAGATCACCAGCCCAGGCAGCTTTAGTCTCAGGAGTCTGGCGACCCTGAAGCAATTGACCCACAAAGAGGCGCAGATGTTCGAGAAGGCTCTGGGAATGGCAGTGACCTTCAACAACGAATCTAAGCTCAAGTTGGTGATCGGCTTTCGCCACGCCGGCGGCATAGGCCAGCTGTTTCGCAAGACGGATACCACCCAGATCGCCCTGTCGCAGTTTGGCCTGCCCTACTCCTCAGTGCTCACCCTGGTGGATGCGGGCCTGCTGCACAGGAGCGAGTTTGAAACGGGGCAGCTCAACGCCAAGAACCCCATTAGCTTTACCCTGTCAGGCAAGCGCATGACGCTCACACCCAAGCACGGGCACTTAGTATTTAGCTACTATCGACTGACGCCGACCGGCGACGAGTTGGCGCAGCTGGTGCGCCCCAAGGCAGATGAAGAGTATGCCCGCGCGCTGCAGGCACTGTTCAAGAAAGACTTTAAAGTAGACTACTGAAAAGCAGATTACTGAAACGTAGATTACTGAAAAGTAGATTACTGAAAAGTAGATTATTGGCCCAGCGACTGCTTCACAGCAGCATCCAGGGTCTTAGGGCTGGTCTCTGGGTTGAACCAGTGCAGGCTATCGGCCAGGCCAACCACCTCACCTATGATCATCAGCGCCGGCATCTCCAGTGCCGGATCCGCCGCCAGTTCCGCCAGTTCACCTAGGGTGCCGATAAATCGCTGCTGCGCCGCCGTAGTCGCCTTAGAGACGATAGCCACCGGCGTCTTGGGCGAGCGCCCAGCCGAGATAAGTCCATGTTGAATGCTGGCGGCGTTGAGGATCCCCATATAGACCACTAGCGTATTGGCGCTGTTGGCATAGGACTGCCAGTCCATGGGACGACTCTCCAACTTGCAGTGACCCGTAATAAAGGTGACTCCCTGGGCATGGTCCCTGTGGGTCAGGGGAATACCTGCGTAGGCAGAGGTGCCGCTGGCCGCCGTGATGCCTGGCACCACTTCGAACTCAACCCCCGCCTCTACCAGGGTCTCCAGCTCTTCGCCACCACGGCCGAAGATGAAGGGATCGCCCCCCTTGAGACGCACCACATTCTTGCGGGTATAAGCCTTGGTCACCAACAGCTGGTTGATCTCCTCCTGGGCAGCGCTGTGTTTACCAGCGCGCTTGCCCACGGCGATCAGCTCCGCCTCTTTCGGCGCTAAAGCCAAAATCTCGTCGCTCACCAGGGCGTCGAACAAGACCACATCGGCCTTCTTCAGGATGCGGTAGGCCTTGAGCGTTAATAGCTCAATGTCGCCAGGACCGGCGCCCACAAGCCAGACTTTGCCCTGTGCCTGCTGCCCGGGTAGAGTAAATAGTTCCATATCCGCATCTCGTACAATAGTGATGAGGTTAATATAGCGTCATTCTTATTCCATAAAAAATAGAAGTTTATTAGGTTTTATTCTTTTTAGTTATTAGTGGCGTTTGACGAAATTTTCATGAAATAAATCAAGTAGACAGAATTAAAATAGGTGCGCGCGGCGGGCTCAAATGTTACAACATAGCCTAGATTGGAGACGACGCGCTAAGCTTGCGACACGAGAGGAAACAAGGATGCAAACCACCCAATACCTTAAATGGCTTCCCCTAATCACCCTATGTTCACTGCCTGCAACCTGCCTGGGCGCCGAGCCCACAGAAGAGAAGAAAACCACAGAGGGTAGCTCGTTGCTGGACCAGCGCGTCGAAGATGAACTGGCAACCTCGGAGAAGCCCTTCGTGATCACGCCGCACAAGGTCAACTACATCTTGCCCGTGACCTATAACAGCTCCCCCAATAGAGATCCCTTTGATGAGAAACTGTCCAAGAACAACTCGGAAATCGACAACCTGGAAGCCAAGTTTCAGATTAGCTTTAAGTTTCCCTTGATGTATAACGTGTTCGGCGACAACGGCCACCTGTTTTTCGCCTACACCAACCAGTCTTACTGGCAGGTGTATAACAAGGATATCTCCTCGCCGTTCCGCGAAACCAACCATGAGCCTGAGATCTTCATGCTGTTCAACAACGACTGGCAGATAGGCCCGCTGACCAACTCCTTCTGGGGCGTCGGCGCCGTGCATCAGTCCAACGGCAATTCAGGCTCCCTGTCCCGCAGCTGGAACCGTATCTATGGCACCATGGTGTTCGATAGCGGCCCCTTTGCCCTCGCCGCCAAGGTGTGGTGGCGGATTCCCGAAGATGAGAAAGAGACACCCGATTCACCCAAGGGAGACGATAACCCGGATATCCTGGATTACATGGGCAACTTCGAGCTCATGGGCGTCTATGGTGTAGACAAACACAGGTTCTCGCTGATGCTACGCAACAACCTAGAGAGCCCTAATCGCGGCGCGGTGGAGTTTACCTGGAGCTATCCCATCATTGGCAATCTGCGTCTCTATACGCAATATTTTAATGGCTATGGCGAGAGTCTCATCGACTACAACGCCCATACCCAGAGGATCGGCATCGGCTTCGCGATCAACGACATTCTCTAACCATAGGCGGCGCGCTATGCTCGCCGCTCGCATTAGGAAGCAGAATGAAATTCGGACACCAGAGCATCATCAACGGCTTCGGCCTCATCATGCTGTTGAGCTGTATTCAGCTGACGGTGATCGCCCTGCGCGAGGAGCCGCCCAAGCCGCAGCTCTCCGCCCGGGAGATGCTGTCGGATCTTAACTATCTGCAACAGCATCTCAGCCAATACTCCGCCAGCGCGGCCGCTTCCCCCCAGCGCTTAGTGAGCCTGGAAACCCAGATCAACAAGGCCCAGGGCCAGCTGCCCTTGGGCGGTGAGCGTCAGCTGTTTGCTCAGCAACTGCTTAAGATACTGACGGCCATAGACGATCCCAGCGCCCGGCTCGAGGGTGTTACCGCCCAGGCCTATCTGCCGATCAAGCTGCGCAAGCTGGACGATAAGTGGCTGGCGCTGACCCAGGACAATCGCCCGCTGGACAGTGAAGCGCCCTTTATCACCCATATCGATGGCCTACCCATCGCCCTCTGGGTAGCAGCCACCCAGGGCTTTCTGCCCCCCAGCCTGGCCGACACGGTAAGCGAACAGGCAAGCTATCTTGGGATGATTGCCATGCTCAGGCGCGAGATAGGCCTGGCGCCCAGCGAGCACTGTCGCCTCACCCTGAGCGATGAGCAGGGCAACGGCCACCAAGTTAGCCTGGCGCTGACCAGCAAACCGCCTCAGGCGCTCAGTAGCAATGACAATGAGCAGGTCAGTGTCGACCTGCAAGGGGTGTTTAGCCTCCATGACCTGTCGAGCTTCAATCCAGGCAGCCCCCTAGGGCAGCGTCTCAAGCGCTCGCTGACCAGCCCTGTCACCATATTGGATCTGCGCCAGGCTCATGGCGCGGGCGATGAACTGCTGAAAATGCTGGCCCAGACATTCAGCCCGGACATCAGACCGCCGCTACTGGCGGGCTGGCCAGACTCCCTCCAGGCGGTGGCGCGCTACAAGAAGGGGCCTAATCTGCGCAGCGACTACCTCAAGCCCTTAGGCTTCCTGCCGCCCGCTAGCCTGAGTCAGGCGGAGCAGTTACAGCTGGAGTTGCTCCGCCCACACCTGCCCGAAGAGGAACCCGGTTTTAGCCCCTGGCAGGCCAAGTTTTGGCACCTGGCCAGCCTACCCTGGTCGTATCTTCCCCGCCCTAAACGAGGTAAGTTGATGTTGCTGATTGGCCCAGATTGTCGTCAGCAGTGCCAGTGGGTAGCCCACTTCGCCAAGACCTGGCCAGACACCTTAGTGGTGGGTGAGGCGACGCGGGGGGAATATGGCAGACAGCAACAGCTCACCCTTCCAAACAGTGGCTTTAAGATAAGTTTCAACGCCACCCAGGTATATGACGCCACGGGCAAGGCGCTGTCGGGTGTGCCGACTCAGCCGGATATCGAGCAGTCGCTGGATGATGCCATCTACTGGGAAAACCTGATCGCCCTGTTTACGCCGGATACAGACACCCAGGCGCCGACTTCAACTAATACAAGTAATTAATACAAGTGCCTAATACAAGCAGCTAATATAACTAAGCCTACAACGAACACAGCCAACTCACTAAAAAGGACCACACATGAATAAGTTAGTCACCAGACTCTTGCTCGGCCTGAGCCTACTTCTCGCCGCACAGGCCAACGCCACCGACCTCAAGGTGGGCGATAAGGCGCCAGATTTCCGCCTACAGGCCACCGACGGCCACTATTATCAGCTCAGCGACTACCTGGGCAAACAGACCCTGGTACTGGCCTGGTACCCTATGGCCAATACCCGAGGCTGTACGCTTGAGTGCAAATCTCTGGTGGAGAAAGGCGATCTTATCCGTCAGTACAAGGCCGTATACATGATGGCCAGCGTCGATGATCTCGAAGACAATCAGAAGTTTGCCAAGGAGCAGAAGGCCGATTTCCCTATGCTCAGTGACCCCACAAAAGAGACCGCCAAGGCCTATGACGTGCTCAACCTGGTGCGCGTCGCCAGCCGAGTCACCTTCTACATAGGCGAGGACGGCACCATATTGAAAATCGATGAAGACATTCATCCTAAGACGGCCGCCGAAGATATCGCCGCCAACCTGGCTGCCTTAGGCATCGCCAAGGCCGAGTAAGTTAAAATTAGCAATAAAAAAAGCCCCGGGCGCTCAGGCCCCAGGGCTTTTTATTTGCTATGACTTATGTGCAATGACGTATTTGCAACGATGAATACGCTTAGTCGTTGCGGGTCTCCACCAGGCTGTCGATGACGATCCCCTTGGCATTGATATCCATCCCCACCTTCAGCTGGGTGCGATAATCTTTCAGCGCCTCCAGCTCCTCAGGAATAGGCTCGCCGCTCATGGCCATCAGGTTCATGGCTGGGGTGAACAGCTTGGCGTAATCGGCTGTCATAGAAAACAGGCCATTCGCCGTTGGCTTCTCATCGGCAAGCTTGTCGGCGATCGCCTGGCTCTTGTCGCCCGTGTAGATGGTCAGGTGTTGACCCTTAAGCGCCATCTGTGCCCGCACCCCGAGGGATGGCGGTAGTTGCAGCGCTGCGCCGAGATCGACCGTGCTACCGTCGCTAGGCAGATTGACATTGGCCAGCTCGGGGGCAAACGGCTTCACCATGTTAAACAGAGTCGCCGGGTCGTCCGCCGTTAGGGTAGCGATGGCGTCGAGATCCTTAAGGGAGATCTCTTGGGTATCTTGCTCCAGGGCGTAATCCAGCAGCGAGAAGGAGACCCCTTTCACGCCGTTGGCCATACCGGTAAACATGCCGAGCATGGCCGGGCTCTGCCCTTCCATTTCACCCTGTAGCTGCGCCAGCGGCTCACACTGATAGCTTGGGGTAAGCAGATCATCCCAAATCTTAGAGATGCTAGGCACAAACTGATTCACATCCAAACCAAGGGCCATGGAGAACACCCCAGCGTCTATGCGCTTGGTATGAGCCGGAATAAAGCCGCGCATCTGACTCAGGGCGCCGAGGATCACCTGGTTATTGCTCTCGATAACAGTGCTAAAGCCTATCTTGGCCCGCTTGTTCTTCACCTCGAAATCCGTATAGCCGATCACTGTGCGTGGCCAGTTGGCGGCGATGCCGGCCAGCTCGCTTTGACAGGCCTGGGAGCGTAGTTCAACGAAGGGATCATCATGAATCAACTTAAATATCTTGGTCAGCTGACGCGCCATCTGGTTAGCATCCAGTGTGGTGATCGCCTTAACTAATTCCTGATGATTGATATAGCTGACGCTGTCCTTTTTAAAGCCGTGTTTCTTGATGATCTCATCGACCGTGCCAGCCTTGGCCAGCGAGTCTTGTACCGGCTTAAGCCCCAGTGCGGTTTCAAGCAGCTCAGGCTCGAGGAAGCTGGTTTCCAGCGTCAGGGTCAGCATGCCCTTGTCGATGGCAAACACTAGATCAACGCGTTCGTTCTCGCCCTCGTCGGTAAGACTATAGGCACGGTACTTGACCTCGCCAAGCTGCTTCGCCGTGTGGGTCAGGCCGCTTTCAACCTCGGCCTTATCCAGCACCGCCCAGAGATGATCTGGATTGGCGATATCCAGCTTGATCACGGGCAATACGCCTAGGGTATAGAAATAACTGGTGATCTTCTCGGGCAGGCCGAAGGTATCGATCAGCTGCTGGCCATCTTTCGAGGCGTCGAAGTAACGCTCCAACACTCTGAAGATAAACTGGGCTCTGGGATCATCATCCTCAGACAGCAGGGTCTTCATCTCTACGGGATATTGCTTCTGCGCCTCTGGAAGCGCGTCGATATAGTCCTTTATGGGAAAAGGCTCAAACTGTGCGGAAAATAGCGGTGTATCGGCAGGTACATAGGCCAATACCTGATTATCCACCGACTTAGGCGTCTGTTGCATCGCCCAGTAGCCTCCCGCGCCTATGGCAAGGATCGCCGCCGCCACTAATGCCTTCTTCATTCACTAAACTCCCTGTTAATTCGCGCGGCAGTCGGGCCTATCCCAAGCTGGCAAGCACGTAATACCCATCAATGACTTACTTTGATTGGTATAAGAAAAGAATGGGGTCGATATTACTATATAGATGAATAAAAAGGGAAATAAGATTAGCGGGGATATCCCTGGATAGCCGCAGCGGACTATCCAGGGCCTATGGCTATTAATTAGCATGCGCCAGCAGACCAATCAAACATCTAGCTCTCGCCAAGCGAGTTGGGTTTCGATCTTGTCGGCGGCTCTGCCTGTCGCATCAAAGAGGAAGAGAAAGCGACTGGATCCAAGTGAGATCCGATACAGACAACAATCCAAAACCATCTACGGGAACTTACCACTATAGTTCAAATTTCCGATCTGTGCATAACCCTGTGTAAAAAAAGTGCACAAATCAGAAAAAAGTACTAATGAATCAAACCGCTAGTGCAGCGAATTTCGCTGCAGCATTAGATCTCATAGTGCAGGCCACACTCGCGCTTGAGGCCGTTGAAGCGGGTCTCCTCTTCGGTCATCCCCAGCTCCAGCGGGCGACTCGAATGGGTATCGCCAACCGACACATAGCCCTGCTCCCACAGCGGGTGGTATGGCAGGTCATGCTTGGTGAGATACTCATGCACATCCTTGTTACTCCACTCCAGGATCGGCAGCAACTTGTAGCGATCGCCGTGGATCGCCAGAATCGGCAGATCCTCACGGGTGCTGGACTGGCTCCGGCGCAGGCCCGCGAACCAGGTGCCTACTTCCAGCTCCTTGAGCGCCGTCTGCATAGGAGTCACCTTGTTGAGGCGATTGTATTGCTCCAGGCCATCCAGCCCCTGCTCCCACAGGCGACCGAAACGGGCTTCCTGCCAGGCGCTGGTCATAGGCGCGCGGTACACCTTAAGATTGAGCTTGAGTCGCTCGGTCAGCTCATCGATAAACTGATAGGTCTCCGGAAACAGATAGCCAGTGTCCGTGAGGATCACCGGGATATCCTGCTGTACCTGGGTGACCAGATGCAGCATTACGGCCCCCTGAATACCGAAGCTCGACGACAGCGCATGGGTGCCCGGCAGGTAAGCCAGGCCCCAGATCACCCGCTCGGCGGGCGTGAGTCCCGCCAGGAAGGCGTTGACTCGAGCCAGCTCGGCGTCTTGCTCCGCCTTGGGCGCGCTAAGCAATGCTTGCAGCGCCTGGGCAGAGATCACTGAATTATCCATGGAAATCCTTAGCGGCATCGATAACCGCCTTCACCACGCCGACACGCACGGTGAAGTTACCAAAGGTTTCGCCAGCTTCACGCTCTTTGACGTAGCGGGCAAACAGTTCGTCCAGGGCCGCCAGAATCTCGGCTTCCTGAATGTTCTCGCGGTAGAGTTTATTGAGGCGCGTCCCCTCGAAACTCGCCCCCAGATAGAGGTTGTAGCGTCCAGGCGCCTTACCCACCAGACCGATCTCGGCGGCAAATGGACGGGCACAGCCGTTAGGGCAGCCCGTCATGCGGATCACTATCGGTTGCTCCAGGAAGCCATGCTTCTCCTGCAGTGCCTCCACCTTGGTCATGAAGTCCGGGAAGTAACGCTCGGCCTCAGCCATCGCCAGGGCACAGGTCGGCAGCGCCACACAGGCGATAGAGTGGCCACGGGTCGGGCTGATCAGCTTGCCCATCAGGCCATGACTGCGGGCAAGAGCCTCGATCTGCGCCTTATCTTCTTCGGCCACACCGGCGATGATGATGTTCTGGTTGGCAGTCATGCGAAAATCACCCTTGTGTACCAGAGCTATTTCACGCAGGCCGGTCTGCAGCGGTTGTCCCGGCAGATCTTTTATACGGCCACCCTCGATAAACAGGGTCAGGTGCCAGTGGTTATCCACGCCCTTGATCCAGCCGTAACGATCGCCGCGATCGCCAATCACCACCTCACGCTTAGGCTCAAATTTTACCCCGGCGCGCTGCTCCACTTCTGCCTTGAAGGCCTCAAAACCATGCTTGACTATGGTGTACTTGAGGCGCGACTGCTTACGATCTGAGCGGTTACCCCAGTCACGCTGCACCTTGAGCACGGCCTCGGCAAACTTCAGGCAGTCTTCGGCCTTGATGAAACCAAAGTCATCACCCAAACGTGGGAAGGTCGCGACCTCGCCATGGGTCGAGCCCATGCCGCCACCGGCCACCATGTTAAAGCCTACCAGCTCGCCGTCTTCGGCCACGGCGATGAAGCCAAGGTCATTGGTGTAGACATCTACATCGTTATCCGGCGGCACGGCCACGGCCATCTTAAACTTACGGGGCAGATAGGTCTTACCATAGACAGGCTCCACCTCTTCGCTCTCGCTCACCGCCACCTTATCGTCACCCAGCCAGATCTCGGCGTAGGCCTTGGTGCGTGGCAGGTAGTTGTCCGACAGCTTCTTGGCCCAGTAGTAGGCCTGCTGATGCAGCTTGGATTCTACCGGGTTAGGGTTACACATGACGTTACGGTTCACGTCGCCACAGGCGGCGATAGAGTCCAGCGCCTCTCTATCCAGATCCTGGATCAGCGTCTTGAGGTTACGCTTAGGGATGCCGTGATACTGAAAGGTCTGGCGGGTCGTCAGACGAATGCTGTTGGAGCTGGTCAGGGTCGAGGCAATCTTATCCACTCCCAGCCACTGCTTGGGGGTACAGACGCCACCGGCCACACGGGCGCGCAGCATGAAGCTGTAGAGGGGCTCTAGCTTCTGCTCCTTACGCTCGTTGCGCAGATCGCGGTCGTCCTGCTGGTAGAAACCATGGAACTTGATCAACTGCTGATCCGCATCGTTGAAGGCACCGGTCAGCGAGGTGTCTAACCCCTCTTCGATAGTGCCGCGCAGGTAGTTACTGTCGGTCTTTAGGTACTCGTTTACTGATAATTTCTGGTCGCTCATGGCTGCTGCCCTATTGTCTCTTTTGCACCGGCTCTGCCCATGCAAGTTAATCTGTCGGCGACTGGCGCCTGTCTCAATTAATAAACATCTTTCTGGTAACGCTTGTCGCTGCGCAGGCTTTCCAGCAGGGCCTCGGCCTGCTCTTCACTCTTGCCGCCATGCTGTTTGATCACCTCGATCAATGCCTGATGCACATCTTTCGCCATGCGCTCGGCGTCGCCGCAGATATAGAGATGCGCGCCGCGCTCGATCCACTGCCATAGGGTCTCGCCCCGCTCCAGGATGCGATGCTGCACATAGATCTTATGGGCCTGATCCCGCGAGAAGGCTGAATCTAAGCGGGTCAGCACGCCGTCTTTGAGATACTGCTGCCACTCGGTCTGATAGAGGAAATCCTGCTCGAAGTGCGGGTTACCGAAGAAGAGCCAGCTATCGCCTTGGGCACCTTGGGCCGCGCGCTCCTGCATGAAGGCACGAAACGGCGCCACACCCGTACCAGGGCCAATCATGACCACAGGCGTGTCTGGGTTTTCTGGCAGACGGAAGTGATTGTTCGGCTCCACATAGACCTTGACCTCTGCGCCTTCCTCGGCGCTTGCCAGGAAGTGAGACGCGCCGCCAAAGCGGGTGCCCGAGTCGCGCTCATCTGCCACCAGGGCCACGGTCAGATGTACCTCGCTCTCCACCTCAGATTGGCTCGAGGCGATAGAGTAGAGTCTTGGGGTGATTGGACGCAGCAGTTCCACCAACTGGAAGGCACCTATATCCACAGGATACTTGGCCACCAGGTCGGCAAGCTGATGCTTGAGGATAAACTGGCGGGTCTGCTCTCTGTCTTCGCTGATCGCCTGCAACTCTTCGTTGCCGCTCAGCTGCGCCCAGTTTTGCACCAGGCCAGGATAGAGCTGGGTCAGCTCACGTTTCTCTTTGAGTGCTTGGGCCAAAGTTAGGGTGACATCACCCAAGGTCACCTCAGCCTCGCCATCCAGAGACAGGCCATTGATGATCTCTTCCACCAGGGCGTCGCTGTTACTGAACCAGACGCCCAGGGCATCACCCACCTGATAGCTCAGGCCAGACTCGCCAAGGTCTATCTCCACATGGCGCACGTCGCGGTCCGAATCGCGGCCGGTGAGCTTCTGACTCACCAGTAGCTCGGCGCTGTAGGGCTTCTGCTTGCTGAAGGCTGAGCTACTGACTGTGCTGCTTGCGCTGCCGATGGAGACCACGCTGGCGCCGGTGCCCACCAATGGCTTGACCGCGCCCAGCACGGCTTCTTGCCACTGACTGGCCGCGCTCTCGTAGTCCACGTCACACTCGGTGAGCGGCACGATCGCCTTGGCGCCCAGTGCGCTCAGGCGCGCTTCGAAATCTTTACCCGTCTGGCAGAAGAACTCATAGCTAGAGTCTCCCAGCGCCAATACGGCGTAGTTGAGGGTGTCTAGCTGAGGGGCGCGCTTAGAGGCCAAGAACTTGTGCAGCTCGATGGCGTCGTCCGGCGCCTCGCCCTCACCATGGGTGCTCACCACGGCAAGCAACAGTGTCTCCTGCTTGAGCTGGCGCGTCTTGTAGTCGGCCATAGAGACCAGGTTGACGCTATAGCCCTGGGCCTGCGCCTTCTCGGCCAGCTCGGTGGCGATACCACGGCCGTTGCCTGTCTGGCTGCCGTAGAGAATGGTGATGGTCTGCTGGGGCGCTTGCTGCACCTCGCCGGCTACGCCGCTCAGTTCGGCCGTGGCCGACAGATAACCACCTACCCAGGCGAGTTGCACGGCGTTGAGTTCGGAGGTGAGTTGCTTAAGCTTATCCACCTGCGTCGCAGACAGAGGAGAAGCCAGTGATGAAAGCTCTTTTAACAGCATGGAAGACGGCCCTATAACAGTGTAATTAGCCTAGCTTAGTGGCTTAAGAGAAAAGCAAAAAAGAATAAAATCTAATTTTTAATTCATTTTTGGAATATGCAAAGGTCATAATTTGAGCTACAAAAGTGAGAGTGGTGAGCGATATTTGCTTAAGCTGTGCCCTTAACCACAGAATTTGAAATGAAATTTTGTGGACTGGCGCAAACTTTTTGCTCCGACCAGTGCACCAGCGCTGATTATGAAAAATTCGCGCTTGTGTCTAAGTCCAGACTCGCCACAATAGCGAGCCAACAATTCAAACGACGTCTGTCCCCAACTAAGAGGTTTCTCAGTGAAACTAGGTCTACCTAAAGAGAGCCATGCCGGCGAAAAACGCGTTGCGTTGATCCCGGCCAATGTGACTCGGTTAATCAAAAAAAACCTCCAAATTCTCGTGGAGAGCGGAGCGGGTCTCGCTGCGGGCTTTAGTGATCAAGCCTATCAGGAAGCAGGAGCCGTTATTGCCAACAGAGACGAGGTACTCGGCGCCGATATCATCACCCTGGTCAACCTTAAGGGTGAGCAGTTCGAGGAGATCAAGGCCAAGGCGAAGCCCCAGCAGCTGTTTATCGGCATGATGGATCCCCTGGCACAACCGGAAAATGCCGCCGCCCTGGCCGAAACAGGCACCAGCGCCTTGGCACTTGAGCTGGTACCAAGGATCACCCGTGCCCAGAGCATGGATATTCTCTCCTCCATGGCCACTATCGCCGGTTACAAGGCCGTGTTGCTGGCCGCCCATGAGGCGCCGCGCATGTTCCCTATGATGATGACGGCCGCCGGCACGCTCAAACCCGCCCGCGCCTTCATCATGGGTGTCGGCGTCGCCGGCCTACAGGCCTGTGCCACCGCCAAGCGCCTTGGCGCCGTGGTGGAAGCCTATGATATTCGCCCGGCCGCCCGGGAGCAGATCCTCTCGGTAGGTGCCAAACCGGTTGAGCTGGATCTTGAAACCGAGAACACAGAGACCAAGGGTGGCTACGCCGCCGAGCAGAGCGACGACTTTATCAAGCGTCAGCAGCAGGCGATGGCCAATGTGCTGGCCCAACAGGATATCGTTATCACCACGGCCGCTATCCCAGGCCGCAAGGCGCCCGTGTTGATCACCAAGGAGATGGTGGATGCCATGAAGCCTGGCACGGTGATTGTCGACCTTGCCGCCGAAACCGGCGGTAACTGCGAGCTGACTGAGCTGGACCAGACCGTTATCCATAACGGCGTTACCATACTCGGCCCCTCAAACGTGCCGGGCAGCGCCGCGACCCACGCCAGCCAGATGTATGGCACCAACATAGAGAACCTGCTCAAACTGATCGTTGACAATGAAGGCCAGTTAAACCTGGATTTCGACGACGAGATTGTCCGCGACACAGTCGTGGCCCATCAGGGTGAGGTGGCTAACGCCAGATTACGTGATCTGTTATCACTGCCGCCACTGGCGGCAACAGAGGAGGCTCAATAATGGAAATTTTATTACTACTGACCCTGTTCGTGGTGGCAGTATTCCTTGGGGTTGAGCTGATCACTAAGGTGCCGCCGACCCTGCACACCCCGCTGATGTCGGGCTCAAACGCCATCTCGGGGATCTCCCTGGTCGGCGCCCTGCTCGCCGCAGGTTCAGGTGCGGGTGTCTGGGTCAATGTGCTGGGCTTTATCGCCGTGGTACTAGCCACCATCAACGTTGTGGGTGGCTACATGGTCACCAACCGTATGCTTGCCATGTTTAAGAGGAAATAAGCCAACATGAGTATGACGATTATCTATCTCGCCTACCTTGTGGCTGCGAGTCTGTTTATTTTAGGGATCAAGGGGCTGACCAAGCCGCGTACCGCTGTGCGTGGTAACCAGTTGTCGGCCCTAGGTATGTTTATCGCCGTGGTGGTGACTCTGCTGGATAAGAGCATCTTAAGCTATGAGTGGATCATCGCAGGTATCTTGCTGGGTGGTGCCATAGGCGCCGTGATGGCCACCAAGATCCAGGTGACCGCCATGCCGCAGATGGTGGCTCTGCTTAACGGTTTCGGTGGCGGCGCCTCGCTGTTTATCGCCCTGGCGAGCTTCCTGGATCCCGATTCGGCGACCCATGTGGTGGCATTGATCTCTATCGGTCTGACCGTGCTCATCGGCTCGGTGACCCTGTCTGGCTCCTTCGTGGCATTTGCTAAGCTGCAGGAGCTGATCTCGGGCAATCCAATCCGGGTGCCGGGCAACAAGTTTATCAACGCCAGCCTGCTGATCGCCGCCCTGGTGCTGACGGTTGCCGTGGTCACCACACCAAGCAATCCGACCTTCATCTATGCCCTGGTAGCCGTATCGCTATTACTGGGTCTCTTCCTGGTAGTGCCTATCGGCGGCGCCGACATGCCAGTGGTTATCGCTCTACTGAACTCCTACTCGGGGATCGCGGCGGCGACCACAGGTTTTATCACCGGCAACACTGTACTAATCGTCTCGGGTTCTCTGGTTGGCGCCTCGGGCATCATCCTGACCCAGATCATGTGTAAGGCGATGAACCGCTCGCTGTTTAACGTGCTCTTTGGCGTCATGGCCGAGGGCGGTGAGACGGTAGATGCCGATGAAGTCTATGCCGGTAAGGTGACCTCCTCCTCGCCGGAAGAGGTGGCCATGCTGCTGGAAACCGCAGAGCGCGTGGTGATCGTCCCAGGTTATGGTCTGGCGATGGCCCAGGCGCAACATGCGGTGCGCGAGTTGGCCTCGGTACTGGAGGCACGCGGCGCCCAGGTGCTGTACGCCATCCACCCGGTTGCCGGTCGTATGCCTGGCCACATGAACGTGCTACTGGCCGAAGCCGAAGTGCCCTATGAGCAGCTGATCGAGATGGATGAGATCAACCCTCAGTTCGAGCAGACAGACGTAGCCATCGTCATCGGTGCCAACGACGTGACTAACCCTATGGCGCGTGAAGACAAGGGCAGCCCTATCTACGGCATGCCAATTCTCAACGTCGACAAGGCCCGTACTGTGGTGGTGGTCAAGCGCTCACTGAGCCCGGGCTTCGCCGGCCTGCCCAATCCGCTGTTTGCCAAGGACAACGCCCTGATGTTGTTTGGCGATGGTAAGAAGGCGATTGTCGATCTGACCCAGTCCCTCAAAGAAGCGGACTAAGCGCACAAAACCGAAAAAAGGCCGTTTAACGGCCTTTTTTATTGCCTGTTGAAAATAAAATTAGATAAATCTTATTGATTAGTTTGCAGTTTATTTTTTACCCGCCACCGCCTTGCTTTTTGGTGGAAAGTTATCTAAACATTTCGGCTATACTTAGCCTGAGAGGCCGCGCTTTGGCCGGGTGAATCGCTTGCATATTGGATTAACATCTGATTATATAATCATCATGTAACAATGTTAGCGTTTCCTAAAGAGGCTTTGAAAATGCAAACTCAAGTGCTAAATAATGGACTGCTATCTTTCGAGGATAGGCGCGTTTCTCAGGCTCACGCTAACGAACATTGGGACAGGTTGACGACGGCGCAGCGATTCGCCTTCTACACCTTAGCGAAACTTGGTTATCAGCTGCTCTTTGTGAGGCAAACCCCAACAACGAGTACCGCGATCGCCAAACAGGAAGATCAACTCGCTACCATTGACGACGAAGGTGATATCGACTTTCATCCAGATGTCGTCCTGCGCGAACGCCGTCCACCTCGAAAGCAATAAGCAAAAAAAGGAGCCTCTGGCTCCTTTTTATTTTCTATCTGACTCGCAAACGATTTCTAAAACCAAGCGACTACTCCCCCAGCATCGCCTGCTCCGTCATCCAGTTCTCGGCGGCCTGCTCACCCATCAACTGCCTCAGGGTCGGGCGGATAAACGCCCCCATCTCAGATCTCCGCCAAAACATATACTGGGGTAATTTAGCCTGATTTGCGGCGCCGAACAGCCAGTGGAGCAGGCTGGCAAACTCATCGAGCGTCTCCTGATCATACTGGACCAGCTCTGGGTAGATGGCGTCGATAAGCGAATCGAAATTTTCAAATGCCCCAAGCGCCTGCCAGCTGTACCTGTCCAGAAGCTGTGCGAGCATGGGGGTCGACCAGTGAGAGATGGCCGTCACGCTCTCAAACACCTCAAGGTTACGCCTGTGATACTGCTGCCAGGCCAGTGTCTCGGCCTGCCCTTCTCTGGCCAGGGACCAGAGCAGATAGAAATCCGCCAGCCACTCGTGTTGATAGGGGGATAGCTTGTCGGCTCTTAGGTAGATGGAGTTCGAGCGGCTCACCGCAAGGTGCCCCAGCTCATGGGCCAGGGTCATCTGATAGGCCTTATCTATCGGCAGGGCATAGACCTGGCCATTCCACAGCGCGGAATATGCCTTGGGGATCCGCTCATCATGCAGCAGCACAAGACCGGTAATATCAGCATCGGTCAACGGCCTGACCATGGCGCCGCGCCGCCCCATCTGACTCAAAAGCGTCTGAGGATTGAGGGGTAATTGTGCCCTGGCATTACGCGGTAACTGCCCAAGGCACTCTTGAATGTGAGACGTTTGACACACCAGGGCCTGGCCTTGGGGCATAGGCGCCCAGAACCAGGCACTGGCGATCAATAACGTCTCTGGGATCACTGCTTGGCCATGATGTTTTCTATGATGGCCGTGGTAGAGACGCCATCTTCAAAGCCCAGCACCTCGACGCTGCCACCAGCCGCGATCACCTCTTTGCCACCGGCGATATCCTCGACATTATAGTCGCCGCCCTTCACCAGCTTATTAGGTAGCAGTCTGGAGATGATGCGCTGCGGCGTGTCTTCGCTAAATGGCACCACCCAGTCGACCGAGGCCAGCCCCGCCAGCACGGCCATACGGCGCTCCAGCTTGTTGACCGGACGGCCATCGCCCTTGAGGCGCTTCACCGAGTCGTCATCGTTAACCGCCACGATAAGCCTGTCACCCAGCGCCCTCGCCTGCTGTAGGTAACTCACATGGCCGGCATGGAGAATGTCGAAACAGCCGTTAGTCATCACCACGCGCTCGCCCTTCAGCTTGGCCTGCTCCAGGGCGTAGGCCAGTTGATCTTCGCTCACCACCCCGTAGCCGCTCTCGCCATGACTTAGATTAAGCGCTGCAATCAGCTCGATACGGCTCACGGTAGAGGTGCCCAGCTTGCCGACGACTATGCCCGCGGCCGTGTTGGCCAGGGCGCAGGCCACTGGCAGCTCACAACCTACCGCCAGCGAGGTGGCCAGGGCCGAGATCACCGTGTCACCGGCGCCGGTCACGTCATAGACTTCGTGGGCAACGGTTGGAATATGCAGCTCGGGGGCATCGGCGGTGATCAGCGTCATCCCCTTCTCGGAGCGCGTCACCAACAGAGCCTCGAAGTCGAACTCTTTGAGGAGCTCCTTGGCTTTAGCCACCAGATCCGCCTCGTCGGCAACCTTACCGACCACCTGTTCGAACTCGCTCATATTAGGCGTCAGCAAGGTCGCGCCGCGATAACGGGAAAAGTCACTGCCCTTAGGATCCACCAGCACCTTGACCCCTTTGGCCTTGGCCTTGGCGATGAAAGCCTCGGGCTTGTCGATGGCGCCCTTGGCGTAATCGGACAGCACTACCACGGCCACCTTATCCAGCTCTTTCTCTGCGCTCGCCAGCAGTGCCAGGCTCTGCTCGGCCGGATAGGCCTCCTCGAAATCGAGGCGAATCAGTTGCTGATTACGCGACATCACCCTGAGCTTAGTGATGGTGGGAAGCTCAGCAACCGTGTGCCACTTAGGCACGACGCCAAGCGCCTCTATGCCCTGGGTCAGGGCCGCAGCGGTTTCATCTTCACCCACTATGCCCGCCAAGCTCACTTGACCGCCCAGGGTGGCGATATTCAAGGCAACGTTGGCTGCCCCGCCGGGTCTGTCTTCAATTTGATTCACTCGTACCACGGGCACAGGCGCCTCGGGCGAAATGCGCCCCGTAGGACCGCTCCAGTATCTGTCTAACATCACATCACCGACGACCAGAACGTTTGCTTTTTCGAAAGCTGGCAGAGAAATCTTCATATGGCACTTATCTTTTTGCGAAAATTAATCCCTGATTATACCTAATTTTCCCAACAAATTGAGTTAGAATAAGCAGTAATTTTTGTAAACCCCATAGGGTCAACCGTGGTCGAAAACGCTCAATTCTCCGCTCAATTTTTCCATCCCAAGTATTGGCTCATCTGGTTAGGTGTCGGCTTTATGCGTCTGACCCAGCTGCTGCCCCTGCGGGCCCAGATGAAATTGGGACTAGGCATAGGCCGCCTGGCCATGGCAATCGCCGGCAGTCGCGTCAATACCGCCAAGCGCAACATAGCACTCTGTTTCCCCGAAATGAGCCAGGCAGACCAGCAGCAACTCTTGACCCGCAACTTCGAAGAGACGGGCAAGGCGATCTTCGACATCGCCAACGCCTGGTGGTGGAGTGACGAGCGCATTCAGCGCCACATGACCATTAAAGGCCGCGAGCATGTTGAGCAGACCCTGGCCGCCGGACAGGGCGTGATCCTCTTCGCCGTACACTGTCTGCCGCTGGAGATGGGAGCACGCATCTTCGGCCAGTTTCAGCCGGGCATAGGCGTCTACCGCCCCCACAATAATCCGCTGATGGAATACCTTCAGGTTAAGGGACGTCTGCGCTCCAACAAGGGACTGGTGCCTAAGCGGGATCTCAGACAGATGGTGCGCAGCCTGCGCAATCCCGATGTGATCTGGTATACGGCGGATCAAGATTTCGGCCGTTCAAGCGCCGTATTTATCCCCTTCTTCGCCGTGCCTGAGGCAGCGACTATCACGGGTGCCACCACCCTCGCCAAACTCGGCAAGGCCAAGGTGCTGCCTTTCATTGTGGTGCGAAACGAAGATGACAAGGGTTACACCATAGAGATACAAACGCCGCTGGAAGACTTCCCCGGCGAGAACGAGCTGGAAGATGCCAATCGGGGTAACCGCATCATAGAAGAGATCATCGAACGCAGCCCAGCCCAATACATGTGGCTGCATAGACGCTTCAAGACCCGTCCCAATAAGGATGACCCGTCGCTCTATCGCTAGCCCGACTGCCAAGGGGTTAGTCGCTCGGTAACAGCCAGCCATTTAGGCTGGCTTTTTTATTTGCCGCACATCTTTGCACAACCCAACAAGTATCAAATCGACACAGATAAAACACACACTGTCCTTTTGACACATGGTGTCATTTTTACACTTTAACTTGATTGTCATTATGACAATTTAATAAGACACTAATATATTCTTATTCTATAACAATCAACAACTTAAAAGTATGGCACATTAGCTGCTACAGCAGGGTACTCCACACCTACAATATATTGCGCTGAGAGGCTCTATGAATAAACAACGGCTAACGGCGATAGCACTCTTGATAGTACTTATCGCTTCCTTCTCTGTACTGCTGAGCATAGGCAGTCAGATTTATCGCGAAAAACCCCCTATCCCCACCGCCTTTACCGATGTGCAGGGTCAACCCCTGTTCACTCAAAACGATATAGAGCGCGGCCAACTGGTTTGGCGCTCTATGGGCGGACACCAGCTAGGCTCTATCTGGGGTCACGGCTCCTACGTCGCCCCAGACTGGACCGCCGACTGGCTACACCGTGAGGCGCAGGCCTGGTTAGATATCACCGCCAAGGCGCAGTATGGCAGAAGCTTCAACGAGCTGGACTCGATCAAACAGGCCGGTCTTGAGCAGTCTCTGCGTGACGACCTACGTCGTAACACCCTGACTACCTCGGCCAATGGCGAGATACGCATCAGCCTCTCTGAAACCCGTATTCAGGCCATCGGCCAGGTCTCAGACCACTATCTGTCTCTGTTTGGCGACGATCCTAAGCTCTCTACTCTACGCGAACAGTATGCGATGAAGGAAGGCACAGTGCCTGACCTTGAACGTCGCCAACAGCTCAACGCCTTCCTCTTCTGGGGCGCCTGGGCCGCCATTACAGAGCGTGAAGGACAAGAGTATACCTACACCAACAACTGGCCTTTCGATCCTCAGCTGGGTAACACCCCAACCTCAGACAACATCGTCTGGTCTATCCTGAGTATCGTCACCCTTATCGCCGGTATTGGCGCCCTGGTATGGCACCACGCCTCAGGCAAGCATGAAGAGCTGCCTAAGCCAGCCGAGCAAGATCCTCTGTTCCTCAAGAAGCCTACCGCCTCACAAAAGGCCGTGGGTAAATACTTCGTCACCGCGGTCGGCCTCTTCCTGCTGCAGATCCTCTTAGGGGGCGTGACGGCGCACTACGCGGTAGAAGGGCAAAACTTCTACGGCATCCCACTGGCAGAGATACTGCCCTACTCGGTCACCCGTACCTGGCATACCCAGCTAGCGGTATTCTGGATCGCCACCGCCTGGCTCGGCACAGGCCTCTACATAGCGCCTGCGCTATCTGGATATGAGCCTAAGTTCCAACGCCTGGGCGTCAATGTCCTCTGGGTAGCCTTGGTTGTTGTGGTACTGGGCTCTATGGCCGGTGAATGGATCGGCGTGCAGCAGTACTTCGACCTGGATACCAACTTCCTCTTCGGCCACCAAGGCTATGAATATATCGACCTCGGCCGTGTCTGGCAGGTACTGCTACTGGCTGGCCTGTTGATCTGGCTAACCCTGGTCACCGCCGCCATGCGCCCAGCCCTTAAGATTCAAGGCGAGATGCGCCCTGTGATCTGGGTACTGTACGCCTCGTGTGTCGCCATCGGCCTCTTCTACGGTGCCGGCCTATTCATGGGCAAACACACCAACCTGGCCATCGCCGAATACTGGCGCTGGTGGGTCGTTCACCTATGGGTTGAAGGCTTCTTCGAGACCTTTGCGACCTCGGTGATCGCCCTGATGCTGGTTCGTCTGGGACTCATCCGTGCCCGCAGCGCCAACGGCGCCGTACTGTTCGCCACGGTTATCTTCCTCACAGGTGGTCTTATCGGTACCCTGCACCACCTCTACTTCACAGGTACACCAACGGGTGTGATCGCCTGGGGCGCCATCTTCTCGGCACTGGAAGTGGTTCCGCTAGCCCTCATCGGCTTCGAAGCCATCGAGAGTTACCGTATGCGTAACGCCAGCCCTTGGATGATCCGCTACAAGTGGGCCATCATGTTCTTCGTGGCTACCGCTTTCTGGAACTTAGTGGGTGCGGGCGTACTGGGCTTCCTGATCAACCCACCTATCTCGCTCTACTTCATCCAGGGTCTGAACACCACTGCGACCCACGGCCACGCCGCCTTCATGGGTGTGTACGGCATGCTGGGTGTAGGCCTGATGCTCTTCTGTCTGCGCGGTCTCACAGGCCAGATCCAGTGGAGCGACAAGCTGCTTAAGGGTGCCTTCTGGAGCCTGAATATCGGTCTGGCGGCCATGGTCTTCATGTCACTGCTGCCTGTGGGCCTGACTCAGTTCTTCGCCGTCATCGAAAACGGCTACTGGTTCGCCCGCTCACCAGAGGTGATCCACAGCCCACTGGTTGAAACCTTGGTATGGATGCGTGTCCCTGGTGACGTCATCTTCGGTGCAGGCGGCCTGTTCCTCGGCGCCTTCCTGTTCGACATCATCAGAAAAGCCATCGGCGCCAAAGGCACTCAAGCCATTGCCGATGCGCCGCTGTCGGCCAACGCATAACGCCTAACATCACTCGACAAAGGGGTCATATCGACCCCTTTTTACCCTCAATGCAAGTGTAAAAATGACAATAAACATTACTGTTAAATTGACATATACTAATTCCTAGTACAGCCGCAGCCTGCCGATGAAGAAGGATGTCCCTTGGCACTGGCGCGATATTTCGGAGACCCCATGGCATTAAGTCAAACCCAATTAACGCGGATGGCGTTAGATATCACCTCGGGATTGTCCAATCATGACAGGTTCTCACGCCTGCTCGACACCATCAGGGAAAGCATGCAGTGCGACGCCGCCGCGCTGCTGGAGTTTAAGGGTCAGCAGTTTACCCCATTGGCCATCAACGGCCTGAGTCCAGATGTACTGGGCCGCCGCTTCGTGCTCCATGAACACCCAAGGCTTGAGGCGATTGCCCGCGCCGGTGACGTGGTACGTTTTCCCGCCGACAGCGATCTGCCCGATCCCTACGACGGCCTGATCCCCAACCAGGGCGATAACCTCACGGTACACGCCTGTATCGGCCTGCCGCTGCTGGCCGATGGCAGCCTGATAGGCGCCGTCACCATTGATGGCTTCGATCCGGATCAGTTTAAGTCTTTCACCAACGAGCAGCTGCGGGGGATCAGCGCCATCGCCTCGGCGTCGCTCAACAACGCCCTGCTGATCGATAAGCTGGAGAAGCAGGCGCTGCAGGCCCAATGGGACAAGGGCGACAGCACTAGCCAGAGTAAGGAAGGCACCAAGGAGATCATCGGCCAGTCACAAGTGATGAACAATCTCAAGCAGGAGATCGCCGTGGTGGCGCCGACGGATCTCAACGTGCTCATCATGGGCGAGACAGGCACAGGTAAGGAGTTGATCGCCCATGAGATCCACCAGGGATCCATGCGCGCCGGCCAGCCGCTAGTCTACCTCAACTGCGCCGCCCTGCCCGAATCTGTGGCCGAGAGTGAGCTATTCGGTCATGTCAAAGGGGCCTTTACTGGCGCCGTCAGCAATCGCAGCGGTAAGTTCGAGATGGCCGATAAGGGCTCGCTGTTTCTCGATGAGATAGGCGAGCTACCGCTAACCCTACAGGCCAAGCTGCTAAGGGTGCTGCAATATGGCGATCTGCAAAGAGTCGGCGACGATCGCAGCCTCAAGGTGGATGTGAGGATCATCGCCGCCACCAACAAGAATCTGAAGAACGAGGTGCTGGCGGGACGCTTTCGCGCCGACCTCTATCACAGACTCAGCGTCTTCCCGCTGATCGCGCCGCCACTGAGAGAGCGTGAGCAGGACATTACCCTGCTGAGCGGCTTCTTCGTCGAGCGCTGCCGTCAGCAACTTGGGCTACAGACCCTGAGGCTCAGCCCGACCAGTCTTGCCATGCTGGAGTGCTACCAATGGCCCGGCAACGTCAGGGAACTGGAGCACAGCATCTACCGAGCGGCCATTCTGGCGAGGGCCCAGTCGTCCAGTAATAACGGCGTCATCAATCCCGAGCATTTCGAGTTCGCCAACCAGGCACCGCGCGCCGTCCAAAGCAGCGGTAAAACCTTGGCGCCGCAATTTAGCGGCAGCCTCAAGCAGGCGACCGAAGCCTTTCAGGCCGACTACATACGCCAAACCCTGAGTCAGCACGATAATAACTGGGCCGCCACCGCCAGGGATCTCGAGGTCGATTCGGGTAATTTACACCGCCTAGCAAAACGGATAGGGTTAAAGTAAGTCAATTTCAGAAAATACAATAAGATGCCAAGCCCGACACGCTATTCCCTGCTCGCCTCCCTGCTCAGCCTCATAGGCGTGAGCGTGAGTGCCATGGCCAGCGAGCCCAGCCTGGAGACGCTGGCCGCGCCCCTCTATCAGCTGGAGCAGCAACTGAGCCGGCACGAACTGGATAACGGCCTTAGCCTCTATCTGCTGGTGCTACCCAACAAGCAAAGCGTCGCCCTCTCCAGCCAGTTTGCGGTAGGCTCACGCAACGAACTCGAGGGGGAGTCGGGCTACGCCCACCTGTTCGAGCATATGCTGTTCAAGGGCAGCGAAAATGCCCCGGGCGACAGCTATGGCCAGACCATGAGCGCCAACAGCGGCTATTTCAACGCCAGCACCTTCTTCGATGCCACCAACTACTATGTCAACCTCCCCAGTCAGGCGTTAGAGCTGGCACTCTGGCTCGAGTCGGACCGCTTCATCCGCCCCCAGCTCAGCGACGAAACGGTGCGTAATCAACAGCAGACGGTACTCGAGGAGATGGCCACCACCATAGACAACCAGCCCTATATCCGCCCAGCCATGACCTTTCTACTCAATCAGGTTAAAGGCAGCCCCTATGGCCATGCGGTGATCGGCTCAGTTGACGATGTGTCGGCGGCCACGCCCGCCAGCCTGAATCGGTTCCACCATGACTTCTACCGCCCCGATGCCATGCAACTGGCCATCGTCGGCGACTTGCCGCCGCAAGCCTTATCTTGGGTAGATAAGTACTTCGGCAGTTGGCAGAAACCCAAGCGTCCCCTGGCGCACTTCTCACCGCTGGCCGTCGAGCGCCAGCCGGTGCGAGGCGAGATAGTCGATAGCCGCGGCCCCTGGCCTGGGCTGATGTTGGCCTGGCACACGGTAGGCGCCTTACATCCCGATGCCGCCGCCATCACCCTGGTCGAAGATTATCTGCTGCAGAACCGCACCAGCATGCTGGAGCAGATGAACCTCAAGGCGCCCGACACCCTGCTGCATTACTCTGTCCCCCTCTCCATGGAGCACCTTGGCGTGATGAACCTGATCCTGGTGCCCAGAGCCAAGATCTCCCTCGACGATCTCAGCCAGCGCATCACTGGCATGGTGGATACTCTGGCAAGCCAGGGGGTAACGCCGCTCGAGCTCGATCAACTCAAACGCCGTTGGCTACTCACCCAGCTGAGCAAGCTAGACAATGATGTCAGCCTGGCCAATCTGCTCAGCGCCAGCCAACAAAGGGATAGAGAACATCCCCTCACCGCCCCATGGGAGCGCATTGCGGCGGTAACTCAAGAGGATATCAAACGGGTCACCCAGTACTATCTAAGCCCCGGGTATGTTCGCCTCGAGCTGCTGCCCCCCTGGTATATTCGTTGGGGCAAGGCGATATTAGAGTGGCTGCCCGAAGGCCTGTCCGATTCACTGGAGGAGAAGGTGCTATGAGACCCATAAGCGTACTCCTCATCCTCATTGGCTGCCTCTGGAGTGGTGGCTGCCAGCAGACCCGCTTAAGCTTCACCCAGGTTGAAGCGCCTAAGGTACCGAGTTTTACCGCGCCGACCAATGCGCCGACGCTGGCGAAAAAAGAGTTTACGCCTTTGGCGCCGCCTGAGGTTATCTCGCTGTCAGACGAGCTAAGCCTGCATCTACTCCCCGGCACGCCCTCCCAGTTGGTAGGCATACACCTGCTAGCCGTGAGCCCGGATGCCCCCTATGAAAATCTCGATATTATGCATACGGCGCTGCAGCAGCTTAGCGTCAAACTGGCCAACCAGCACGACCTGCCCTGTATCGAAGGACTGACCATACACCCCAGCATCCATGGTCTCAGGCTCAGCCTCAAATGCCCGGCATCAGAATTGGCGCAGGCGGTCGATGTCTTGGCCCAGAGCTGGTCGTCAGACTCCTACGGCCAGCTTGATCTGCCGAGACTCAAACGCCAGCTGGCCCTGGATAAACATATCAGAGCCTTTAATGGCAGCGAGATAGAAGAGGTCTGGGCCGACAAGATCCTCGGCAGCGCTCATCCCTACAATAAGGCCCTGAATAACAGGGAGCTACAGCAAAGCCTGGATAAGCCTCAGCTGCTGGCCTTACTCGAACAAACCAAGGCCCAGAGCCAATGGCATCTACTACTGGAGGGCGTTCCTCAGGTGGAAAACAGCTTAAGGGAGCAGCTTACCGCAAGCCTGAGCCAGCTAGGTGCCGCGCAGAGGCAGGAAGAGCGCTTCGTCGATACCTTTAGTCCCTATGGCAAGCAGCTGTTTGTTATCGATGCGCCGGGCACGGTACAGACTCAGGTGCGGATCGGCTATCACCTGCCTATGGGACTAGCTGACCAAGAGGATTCGGTGTTTGCCTGCGAAGCCCTGAGTCGCTGGCTCGGCCGTAGCTTCTCCGGCCGCCTCTACTTCGATCTCAGGGAGCAGAGGGGGCTTACCTATGGCATCTATGGCCGCTGCTTTAACAATCCTATGGCGCGCATCCTAAAATATTACGGCGCCACCCAACAGCAGCATACGGGCGCCTTTATTCGTGGCATCATAGATCACTTGGCACTGGCGGCCGAAGCCCCGCCTTCAGCGGCCGAGCTCGCCGCGCTGAAGACCTCGCAGTTTAGCCAGATAGCTCTGCGCCAGGACGATCCTGGCCATCGCATAGAAGATTACAGCCAGGCCATTGCACGCCAAGCAGGCAGCGACGCTATGGCAGCGCGACTCAAACGCTGGCAAACGTTAACCCCAGAGGCGCTGCAAGCCTTGGCACAAGCGCACTTTGGCCAAGAGCCCGTAATTGTTATCCGCGGCGATCTAGCACGTATCAGGCCGGATCTCGAAGAGAAGCTACCCGAGTGGCAGCTCAAGGTCACCTCGGTAGACTAACCTCATTCCAATAATTAGGCGCTAAAGAGAGGGCGCTAAAGATTAGGCGTTACAGAGAGGGCGCTAAAGATTAGGCGTTACAGAGAGGGCGCTAAAATGAGGCGACAAGCTGTCGCCTCTGTGCTGCTCATCTTCTACCAACATCTTCTCCCCACATCTTCATCCCACATCAGCTGCCGTCTGACGCAAAGGCACAGGACACGCTATGCCTGATCACGAGTAAGGGGTCTGATCCCTGCCCGAAAGGATATAAGTCATAAGTTATCGCCTCTTGATATTAATTCCTTCTTATATAGAATATGAACAAATAAACGAGCGTTTAATAATTTAGTCATAATAAAGTCTTACGCTCGAAAAAATAAACAAACCCTATTAGTAACAAAGTAGTACATTATAAATCTCATAAGGACATGAAATGTATAATGGTGAATTATTTACCCTAAGCCGGTCGCCGAAAAATATTCAGCTGTTAAAGAATATTTCTGGGCTACTCAATTTAAAGGTTAATGCCAGCATTACGCCGCTAGCGGCCTGGCACAACCCACAGAAAGCCCCCAAGATTCTGTTTCATTTCCTCAAAGACGTTCACGGCGAACTCGGTCAGATAGATCCTGAGCTTCTGTCGGCAGGCAAACATATCGCCATCTGCGAAAACCTCTCGATGGATGATGAGTTAACCCTAATAAAACATGGATTTAGTGGTGCAACCAAGGCGTGCAGCCCGGCACACGCCATCATGCAGATGCTCGACAATGTGCTCGAGGGCAACCTGTTTTTTAGCCTGAGCGCCCTGTCGCACTATATTCAGACACAGCAAAAACCCGCTAAAGCCTCAGAGCAACATGCACTGTTTCAAGGGATCACCAAGAAAGAGAAAGAGGTGCTGTCTTTTATCTGTAAAGGCCTGAGTAACTCAGAAGCCGCAAATAAAATGAACGTTTCAATAAATACCATCAAGATGCATTTACAAAACATTTACAAAAAAACCGATTGTAAGAGCCGAGGACAACTCCTGGTTAAATATAATCAGTTATAGGCAGGAAAATAATAACAACGGGTAGGTTCAGCGAGGCAATATTATTCCTAGGGATAATTGAGACACTAAGGTATGACGATAAAATAACCGAGTCTTAATTATATATTCTCAAGGAGAAAAGAGATGTTAAAGAAAAAGCAACGTGGTCAAGGTATGACCGAATATATCATCATTGTCGCACTGATTGCCGTGTCTGCCATCGGGGTATACAGCTTCTTCGGTAAGACGATCCGTAACCAGGTCGCCGGTCTGTCTGCCGAAATGTCAGGTCAAAGCGCCGACGGTCAAATTGGTCAAGCACAAGGCGCTGCCACCGCAGCAAATGGTGTTGCCAACCAGGATTACAACCTAGGCACATACGACCAAGCTGCAAACAGCAGCGCTGGTGGTACCAACTAACCCAATAAGCGTTAAACCTGTTTTGGGGTCAAGACTGTTTTGGGGTCAAGACTGTTTTGGGGTCAAGACTGTTTTGGGGTCAAGACGAAGGCAAGTGCTAAGGCACTTGCCTTTCCATAAATCATAAAAGGAACTTATGGTGAAAAAGATACACATACAAGGTCAGGGCATGACCGAATATATCATCATAGTCGCCTTAATCGCCGTCTCGGCAATTGGCGTCTACAGCTTCTTCGGCAAGACGGTGCGTAATCAAGTCGCCGGCCTTTCCGCCGAGGTCTCAGGGCAGAGCGCTAACGGTCAAATAGGTCAAGCACAAGGCGCAGCCACCGCAGCAAATGGTGTGGCCAACCAGGATTACAACCTAGGTAACTATGACCAAGGGGCGAATAGTTCCAGTGGTGGTACCGGCTCAGGTACCGGCTCAGGTAGTGGCTCAGGTAGCGGCGTAGATTAACCCCAGCCTTTCGACTAGCCAAGAGACTCCTATGAAACCAAATACCATGCGCTCCAAACAGCGAGGGCAGGCCATGGCATTGTCTTTAATGCTGATGTCGCTCGCACTCATGTCTGTGCTCTACAGTTTTAATACAACCAAGGTCAATCTCAACGCGACCAAGCTGCAGAATACTGCCGACAACACGGCCTACAGCGTCGCGACCTTTGCCGCCCGAGATTTCAACTTCAAGGCCTATACCAACCGTGCATCTGTCGCGAATCAAGTCGCCATCGCCCAGATGGTCGGGCTCTCCTCCTGGTTCAACATGACAGACCAATTCGCACAAAATGCCTGCACAACCCTCTGCTGGGTACCTTATCTTGGCCAGGTGCTCGCAGGCATCGAGAAGGCGGTCGGCACCATCAACCAGGTGGCGCAACCCGTATTTGAAGGCTTGATCTACGCCGAAGATGCCATCCTGTGGACCTTGAGCAGCTCACAACAGGTTATCCACTACGCTGGCATGGCCTCTAGCATCGAATCAGCCGGCAAGGTGGTCAAAGCCAATGATAGCGATGCCAGGCTGGATCTGGCGCAAAATCCACTACTGTTTGTCGATGTGAAAGATACCTGGATATCGTTCCAGAAGCGCCATAGCCGCAACCCCAATAGCAAAGAGACCCAGTTTAAAGATTTCATCGGTGTGACTCTGGCGTCACGCGATCCCTTCAGTAAAAACAGAACCTATAAACTTGGGGGGATCTGGTCGATGACCGTCTTCCCTATACGTTGGAAGACCCAGAAAACCGGTGGTAGCGATCTGATAGCCTACGACGATAGGCAGGCTGAATCCTGGACCTCTATGGATACCATCAGCTTCCACCTCTCCAAGTTTCGCTGTAGTTGGTCCGGTTGCCGTTGGCGCGGATACAGAGAGATCCCGCTCGGCTGGGGCTCAACCAGCTCGGATGATCGCGCCGATATTCCCCGCGAAGGTGATCGCCAAACCTGGGGCAGCAGTCGCCGCATCAACCGTACTGCATCCCAATACGCGGGTTACGCCCAGCAAACCCGCGGCGATTACAATGGTGTCCGCCCCTTCTTCGGTCTCTCAAGCAGCGCCAACAAGAAGAGTCAGACGGATAACATCGCCATTGTAGTCTCTAAAAAACGCAACAATGTCGGCACCTCAAGCAGTGTGCAACTGGTGGGCGATGGCCTTAACCCGGCAAAAGACGAAGAGATGCTCGGCAATCGCATGTCGGCCCTGGCGACAGCGCAGGCCTACTACTCACGCCCAAGAGATCTGATGCAAATCACCTCCTCCTGGGCTAGACGAGATGGCCGCCACGAATATGGCAACCTCTATAACCCTTTCTGGCAGACCCGTCTGACCGACTCCACCAACGGCGAGCGCAGCACAGTGCTGGCCTTAACGAGGATGCTCTAATGGCCAACAGACAAAAGGGCCAAGCGTTGGTCGAGAGTGTCGTAGGGCTCAGCTTTGTGATTGTCCCCCTGCTGATCATCTTCCCCTTACTGGCTAAGGTCTCTAGCGCCCAGCACAGGGCAGATCAGGCCGCGCACTATAACGCCTGGGAACGCACCGTTTGGAAAGAGGGACGCCCCGACAGAATGCCAAGCCGCAGCGGCCTCTATGTGGCCATTCGCTCAGATGAAGAGCAGATGCAATACCTGCCCTGGCGCTTCTACCAGCAAGATGGCCGCAAGATAGCGACCCGCCAAAAGGATCAATGGAGCTGGGACAATAATGTCCACCCGCTCCTCAAGTATCCCCTCAAGCGCGACGGCACAAATAGTCTGCTGTTAAAGAACCTGCAGGAGTCGGCCAAGGATGAACAGGAGCTGGCCAGAATTAGCGGTAGCCAGCAAGGTTCTGGAACACCTGGGACCTACGGCGCAAGTGTCGAGCGAGCCGTCGGCATGCTCTCTTTTACCGGCTTTAAACTGCCCAGAGATCAGTTCTATCGCACCCAGGTCAAGACAGATCTGGAAAACCTCGAAATGAGTCCATTCGACCAACTAAACCTAAGCGTCGAGGGTCAAAGCGCCCTGCTCGCCTCAGGCTGGAACGCCGCCGGCCCCTACCATGTGAAGAACCGGGTAAGACGATTGGTGCTGACCAACTATATGGACGTTGGCGTGATCCGCACCGCCCAGAACCTCATTGGCATTATCCCCTTCGGCAAGGAGATCAAGTCCAACTCGCTGAAGCTAGGTTTCGTCGAACCCGATGTGCTGCCCGCCGACCGCCTATGTACCTATGGCACCAAGAACTGTGGAGGCTGACCCCATGAAATCGCTTTTCCCCCTTATTCTCATCCTATTCACCGGCCATACACAGGCAAGCGACTGGCCTGAAGTAAATTTTCCCGACACCGCCAAGGTAGAGATAGTCGCCGATGAGATGCGCTACAACGGCTACCCCATGAAGACCTGGGTGGTCAAAGACACTCAGACCCAGGCCCAGCTGGCGGCCTTCTTTACTAAGGCCTGGCAGAAAGATAGCGAACGCTTCGACTCCCGCCCCTTTAACGGCGACTTAGTGATCAACAGTCTGCAACCCCCTTATCTGCTGACCGCCCGCATCAGCCAGCAGTTAGATGGCGTCACCGCCTTTGTCGGCATCACTAAGAACATGGAAGAAAATGAACTGGCTAAGGTTAGACGCAACACCTTCCCCCAGCCCAGCGGCGCGACCGTGCTGTCAGATATAGCCTCGACCGACCTCTACAAGCAGGGGCGCACTATCGTGCTGAGCAGCACTCGTAGCCTGGCCAGTAACTATCACTACTACCGCCGCCACTATCAGCAGCGAGGCTGGGTGGAAGAGACCGCCATACTCGATACCCAATCGGGCAAGGCCGCCCTTCAGATGAGCCAGGGAACCAATAGCGTCGATATCAGTTTCGACACCCGAAATTCGCAAGTTTACATAGTTGCCAATCAAGTGAAACAAGGATGATGAACCCATGCAGTTAAGCAACACCCGCTGTCGGGGCCAGGCCAGCGTCGAATACCTGGTGGTATGCGGCGCCTTAGTCGCCGCCCTGCTCACCCCCGTCAGCAATGATGACAATGTGCTAGACCTCTGCGCCGATGCCCTCACCGAGTGGTATACGGCGTTTGCCTATACGAAATCGCTCTCGATACTCCCCAACTAACTTCAGGTTTAACGATGAAATTAAAATCAATTGACTTCAATTGGGTGCTGCTAGTTATTGCCTTGATCTTAGGTGGTATTTCGGCCTGGGCGACCAAGAACTACTTCATAGCCAAAGAGCAGGAACTCAGAGATGAGTTAACCAAGGACAACATTGCGATGGCCGACGTGATCGTCGCCACCCAGCCACTGAAAAAGGGCGACATCATCTCCCAGGCCAACATGTCTGTGCGTCAAATCCGCGCCGATACCCTGCCCCTGGACGCCATACACCCCAGCCGCTTCGGCGAGGTCTCAGGTCAGATGTTGCTACAACCCATGGCACCGGGTCGCCCGCTGATCGAAACCTATCTGCCCGGCATGCGCGTGGCGCAGTTCTCCGACATTCTTAAAGAGGGCCAACGTGCCGTCACCATAGATATCGATGAGATTAACTCGAGTGCCGGCATGCTGGTGCCCTCGGATCATATCGATCTGCTGCTCTCCTTCAAAGAAGAGGGGCGCGATGGCGAGCGAAAACGACTCCAGCTGCTACTGGAGGATGTCACTGTGCTGGCCACAGGCAGACGCAGCATAGATGTCAATCCCGAGTTGGTCGACACCCTATACGACAACCCGAACGCCTATAACACAGTCACTCTAGCGCTATCGGTCAACGACGCGGCACGCGTCTCACTGGCAAAACAGAAAGGCGATTTTGTCACCCTGCTGAGAAATCAGAAGGAGTCTAGCGCGCTGGAGTTTATCTCTATGCATGAAGGCCAACTGTTTAATCGCGATGAGGAAAACCACGAGCTTGCCGTTGAGGTGATCACCGGTGGCAGTGGCATCAAAACCAGTACCCAAACCTACCCGCTTCCCAAAGAGATGCTAGAGCAACTCAGCCAACAAAAAGATAAAGCCGTACTATGAAAACATTGAAAATTGTCGCATTTTTTTGGATATGTCTACTGCTGCCCGCGTCCAGCATGGCGCACAACAACCGCCCCATGAAGCTCTATGTCGGCGCAGTCGAACTCTATAAGGCCGCCAACGTCGAGCGTATCGTCGTGGGTAACGGCAAGGTGCTCAGCGCCAAGGTCGTCGATAACAAGGGCGTCTTGCTGATCGGCGAGGCTCCGGGCAATACCGACCTGCAGCTATGGCAGAAAGATGGCAAGCTGATCAAGCTCAGCCTCACCGTCACCCCAGACAACAGCCTGCGCACCACCACCATGGTCAAGAAGATGCTCGCCGCCTTCCCGTCGCTCACCGTTTCGGAGAGCGATGGCCTGATCATAGTTCAGGGCGAAGCCGACCTTGCCCAGAAGGAGCAGCTGGAGAAGATCCTCGAAGGCGATCCCAACGTCGTCTCCCTGGTGAAATACCTCAAGTTTGCCAAGACAATGTCACCCATGGTGAAGATGCAGGTCAAGATAGTCGAGTTCAACAAGTCGACCCTCAACAACGTCGGCATCAAGTGGGAAACCTCCATGGCTGGTCCGGCATATGGCGTGGCCAAGGGCTTTACCGCCAACCCTATCTTCAACGTCGCCTCACCCGGCCAATACACAGAGGCGATCACCAAATCCATTACCGAGAACATAGGCGTCTTAGATACCCGTGGCTGGAGCTCGCTGGGTATCGTCTCGGGTATCGGCAGCCAGATCCAATTGCTATCTGAAAAGGGCGATGCCCGCCTGCTGGCGCAGCCTAATCTGACCACCCGCAGCGGCGAGTCGGCCAGCTTCCTGGCCGGTGGCGAGTTCCCTATCCGCAGCGTCAGCGGCCTCGGCGCCGTGGATGTCGAATATAAAGAGTACGGTATCAAGCTGGATATCGAGCCCGTGGTAGACGAGCAACAAAACATCGTCAGCCGGGTCATGGCCGAGGTCAGCTCAATCGATCCTTCTGTGGCTGTCGATGGTGTGCCAGGCATGCTGACCCGCCGCACCGAGTCTGTGATCAACGTGAAGAACAACGAGACCATAGTGATCTCAGGCCTGGTCAACAGTGAAATGTCCAAGATAGTCAACAAGTTCCCTCTGCTTGGCGATATCCCCATCCTGGGTGAACTCTTCAAGTCCCGCGACTTTAAAGACGACAAGACAGAGTTGGTCATCTTCGTCACCCCAGTGGTGGTCTATCCCGGGCAGGAGGAGCATGACACTCAACTCAATCGCGGCCTGGAGATGGCGGAAGAAGCCACCAAGCTCGAAGCTTTCTACATCTTGGACTAGGAGCAGCTCATGTTTAACATCTTAGTCAGCACCACCAAGGGCACCAAGGTCGGCGAGTTTCAATGTATCCACCGCGAATGCCATGTGGGTAAAGATCCCGATCAGCTGATCGTCCTTCGGGGCTTTAAGATCTCCAAGCATCACGCCACCCTGCGGCAAAATGAGGAGGGGATCTTCATCGTCGACAACAAGAGCCGTACCGGCGTACGCGTGAACGACGAGAAACATCAGGAGTTCGGTCCCCTCACCCTCAACGACAAGATTCAGGTGGGCGATTATCAACTCAGGGTACAGAGCAGCGATCCGCAATTTCAGGCAAGTGCCCCCGCCGAGACGCCACCGCCACCTGCAGCGCCCGTCGTGGCATCAGCCGCTCCCGTGGCCGCTGCAGCCGTAACCTCTGCCGAGGCGCAGCCTCCAATAGTGACGGAGCAGAGCGCCCAGATTCAGAGACGCAACGAGTGGCGCCGCAAGGTGCATACCGAGCTACTCAAGCAGATGGATCTACGCCGGGTTAACGTTAACGAGATGAGTGATACCGAGCTGCGCGCACAGAGTGAGGTGCTGCTCAAGCAGATCATCGACAACTTTAAGTTACCCGACGATATCGAGATCTCGGCGCTGACCAAAGAGGTATTGGACGAGACCATAGGCCTAGGGCCGCTCGAGGGGCTGATTGCCGACCCGGATGTCACTGAGATCATGGTCAACAGCCATGATCAGATCTTCTATGAGAAGGCGGGTAACCTCTACCTGTCGGATATCGCCTTCTCCGACGATCAGGCAGTACTCGGCGCCATCGAACGAATCGTGACCCCCATAGGCCGACGTATCGATGAGAGCTCCCCCATGGTGGATGCCCGCCTCAAGGATGGTTCCCGCGTGAATGCGGTGATCCCCCCGCTGGCACTCAAGGGGCCCTGCATCACCATACGTAAATTCATGCAGCGACGCCTGAGCTGCAACGATCTGGTGGCCTTTGGCTCCATGAGCCAGGCCATGGCGGAGTTTCTTGAGATCGCCGTGAAGCAGAAGCGCAACGTCGTCATCTCCGGGGGGACTGGCTCGGGTAAGACTACCCTGCTGAACGTACTGTCTAACTTCATTCCAGACAATGAACGTATCGTTACGGTGGAAGATGCCGCCGAACTTCAGCTCTATCAGCCTAACCTGGTCTCCCTTGAGGCCCGTCCCCCTAACCAGGAGGGCAAAGGTGCCATCGAGATCCGCGATCTGGTGAAGAACTGCCTACGGATGCGTCCCGATCGCGTGGTGATCGGTGAGTGTCGTGGCGGTGAGGCGCTCGACATGCTGCAGGCAATGAACACGGGTCACGACGGCTCGCTCACCACGGCCCACTCCAACTCGCCAAGAGACTGTATCTCACGTCTCGAGGTGATGGTGATGATGGCGGGAATGGATCTACCTGTCACGGCGATCCGCGAGCAGATCACCTCGGCGGTCAACATCATAGTGCAGCAGTCACGCTTCTGTGACGGCTCGCGCCGAGTCACCAGCATCTGTGAAGTTACTGGCATCGAAGGCACTGTGGTGCAACTGTCGGAGATCTTCAAATTCCAGCAGACCGGCTTCGACGAGCAGGGCAAGGTACAGGGCTATTACACCGCAACCGGCACTCTGCCCGAGTTTTACGAACAGCTAAGAAAACAAGGGATCGCCGTACGTTTGGATATCTTCGACAAGGATAGCCGCTATGAGTAGTCCGTTAATCGCCGCCATACTGGCGTTCGCCTCGGTCACCATGCTGGTGTGGGCGCTTAAGCACCTGTCGACACGCTTCGCCAAACGCTATCAGGAAACCTTTACCAGCTCGGCCCGCACCAACCTGTTCGATATGTTCCTGTTTATCGAACCTAGGCAGCTGTTTGTCATCAACATGCTGACCCTGTTGGCGGTGCCTTTTTTGGTGCGGCTCTTCTTCGGCTCCTGGGTGCTGGGGATATTACTGAGTATCGCGCTGGCGCTGCTGCCACGCTTCGCCTATCAGTTCCTGCATAAGCGCCGTCGCCGCAAGTTTGTCCACCAGCTGCCCGATGCACTCAATATGATCGCATCTTCGATGCAGTCGGGGGCCAACGTCAGCAACGCCATCGAATTTATGGCCGAAGAGATGGAGGCGCCGATCAAACAGGAGTTTCAGCTCTTCCTGCGCGAGCAGCGCCTGGGGGTGGAGTTCAACACGGCGCTGGACAACATGTTTAAGCGTATCCCCGAAGAGGAGTTTCAGCTGGTAACCGCCGGCATGCAGATCTCCCGTGAGGTCGGGGGCAACCTAGCCGAGGTGCTACAACGCCTCTCCGCCACCTTGCGACGCAAGATAGAGATGGAAGGCAAGATAGATGCCCTAACCTCCCAAGGCAAGATGCAGGGCATAGTGATGACCCTGCTGCCCGTCTTTATCGGCGTAGTGCTCTATCACATGGAACCCTCCGCCATGGGCCGTATTCTCACCGAGCCTATGGGGTGGGCCCTGATTGCCCTGGTCATCATCATGCTCACCAGTGGCTACCTGTCGATCCGTAAGATCGTCGCGATAGACGTATAGGGAAAATCATGGTCAATCTTATTGTCGCCTGCTTCGTGATCTCCTTCGTTTTCCTGACCGTAAGCTGCGCTCGCATCTACCACAGAGTACCGAAGGAAAACCGTGAATTTATGGACCCGCTATCGCCGGGTCTTAAGCTTATCTGGCCCCTGGTGCGCCTGTTGGCCTTCTATGTCAGTGAGAACCTCAGCGTCGATTATCTGGAGCGGGTTTCCAAGAAGCTCCAGGTCTCAGGGTTATCTTACATAATGACCGCCGAGCAATACTTTGCCATCCGCATCCTGAGCACCCTGTTTAGCCTGGGACTGACGCTCATATGTAGCGCCATGCTTGACGCCTATGTGCCTCAATATCTGCTGCTGGCCGCCGTATTCGGTTACTTTCTGCCTGTGATGACCCTCAACGATCTGCGTAAGAAACGCCAGGGGCTGATCGTCAAGAGCCTACCCGTGTATCTGGACTACCTCACCATGTCGATCGAGGCGGGCCTCAACATGACGGGCGCCCTCAGCCAGGCGGTCGAGCGCGGTCCAGCCGGACCACTGCGCATCGAGTTTGAGAAGGTAATTCGCGACATGCGCGCCGGTATGTCACGTGCCCAGGCGTTTCGTAACATGGCCGATCGTGTACAGGTGACCGAGGTCAACAGCCTCGTCAGCGCCCTGGCACAGGCAGAAAGAACCGGTGCCAGCCTGGGCCAGACACTGAGGATCCAGTCGGATCAACGCCGAATAGAGCGTTTTCAGCGCGCCGAGAAGAAGGCTCTGGAGGCACCGGTCAAGCTGGTCTTCCCGCTGATCGTCTTCATCTTTCCCGTGACCTTTATGATCTTGGCCTTCCCGATTGCCATGAAGTTTATGTACGAGCTCTAACATGAAGAAAACCACACTGAAAACCCCAAACGGACAGGCGATCACCGAAGTCTTCGTGGCCGATACTCCCTGGCTCAGACTCAGAGGACTGTTAGGTCGTCGCCCCCTCTCTCACGAGCAAGGGATGCTTATCGCTCCCTGCAGCTCGGTGCATACCCTGGGGATGCGCTATGCGCTGGATATCGTCTACCTCAATAAAAACAACAAGGTGCTTAAGATCACCCGAAATCTTAAGCCCTGGCGCAGCAGTGCTTGTCGAGGTGCCACCCAGGTTTTGGAGCTGGCGGCAGGCAACTCCACCCACAAACAGATAAAACCCGGAGATATTTTGACATGGGCAAACTAATACGCCTCTCGCTATTCGTCGCCGTTACTGCTTTACTCGGCGCCTGTTCGACTACGCCTCAGAAGCCTGAGCACAAGGGCAATGAGCAGATCATGGCGATTCAGTCTCAGGCGGAGCATGCCTACAAACTGGCCATGTTGGATCAGGCGGAGAGCCTCTATCTCGAGGTGCTAAAGAGCGTGCCTAACTATGCGCCCGCCTGGTTTCGCCTAGGTAACATCTATACCCGTACCAACCGTCATGAAGCAGCCATCGCCGCCTATCGACGTTGCATCGAGCTAGAGCCAAACAACCAGAAGGCCTGGTACAACATGGGATTGGTGCGTATCAAGCAGTCCACCAATGCGCTCAATACCGCCAGCAACCAGGGCGATGCCGACTCTGCCGTGGGCCGTCAAATCAAGGCGCTGCTCGACGCCCTCAATCAGCTGCAGAGCCAGCCACAAACGACGGCGCAGGCGGGGCTATGATAGCGGCACGCTCGAAACAGCGAGGGCAGAGTATGTTTGAGTTCAGCCTTGCCCTGCCGTTTCTTATTCCCATCATTCTGGTTGCCATGATGTTGATCGTGCAGTGGGCCTTTATCTACACCAGCAAGAGCACCCTGGATGCGGCCACGGTTGCCGCCGTCCGGGCCGGCACCCTACACCATGGCAATATTGACGAGATGCGCAAGGGGCTGGCCCAGGGGATGATGCCGCTATTTGCCCACGGCACGGGCACGAGTGACACGGTTCAGGCCTTCGCCAAGGCAAGACTCGCCACCTTGGTACAAAGTCAAATAACCATACTCAGCCCTGACAGGGAAACCTTCGACCGCTTCAAGGTACGAAGTCGATATGACACAGGCTCTCGCTATGAGATCCCCAACAACAACCTGATGTTTCGTGACCCAGCCCCCAAGAACGTGGGCAATAACCGACAACTGAATGTGCAGGACGCCAACCTGCTGCAGATAGAGGTGCGCTGGTGCCAAAAGCTGATCGTCCCCTTTGCCAACTACATCATTAAGGAGATAGTCACCTCCCCCCTCTATAACCCAAGCCGGGAACAGCTGGCCTGCAACGTGCTGGGATTGGCAACGGGTGATACGTATTTGGCAATCACGGCTCAGGGACTGATGCGTATGCAGACACCATTTCGAATGTAAGCTCAGCGAAACAGCTAAACCGAATATTCAATACCAAACAAGAATTCTGGACCTTGTAAAATCATAGGGATATATAAAATGAAACACACGTCTCGCCTGACCAAGCAACATTGGCTGGCACTCATGCTGACCTCGACCCTGGCAATAACGGGCTGTAACGGCGAACTCAAAGAGGGAGAAGGCCCTAACTCTCAGGTGCCGACAGATCCTGTGGACCCTGTAGATCCCACCAATCCAACTGAGCCGACCGAACCTACGGATCCTACCGATCCCACAGAGCCACCTCAGGTGGGCACCTGGGAAAACAGGGATGAAGATGGCGACGGCGTGGTAGATGAATTGGATGACTATCCGTTTGATGCCAGCAAACAAAGCTATCCGACAACGACTGAGTCCAGCTTCAATGACAATCCAGCGGTAGCGACCTTAGTACCAGGTAGTTTCCCTTTTACCTTAAAGGGCGCCTTTGAAGAGCGCGGTGACGGTGATGTCTACCGCATCAAGGTCGACCAGGCAGTCATCGACGCGGACAATCCCATTACCTTCCTGTTACTCATGGATGACTTCTCCTACAAGCCGACGATAAGTATTCTGGACGAAACCGGTAGGGCAATTTTTGAAATTAAAAACAATGCCGAACCAATCGGCATGATAGGCACACTCGCCAGCGTGAAGTTCCAAACCGCTGGAACCTATTACGTAGCGATCGCCGAACAGGATCTGGCTGGTGATACTAACGCCAACTATACCCTGAAGGCATTTGTCGATACTGATTACGATGGCCTCCCCCAAGATGTAGAGAGAGCCCTGGAAATCAATGATGCCAATCCTGATACCGATGGTGATGGGGTATACGACGCCAATGAAGTCTATGTCAAAGCCTTTGGCAGTCTACAACTGGACGTAGATAATGATGGTATCCCCAACTGGCTGGATACGGATGCCGACAACGATGGCCTACCTGACAGCCTAGAGCTACTCGCCGATGTCGATGGTGATGGCATGGGTGCATTTGTCGATACAGATTCAGACGGCAATACCATTGCCGACAATGTCGAAGCCGTGGAGCTCGATAAGCCGCTCGATACCGATCATGACGGTGTCTATGACTTCTTAGACAGAGATGATGATTCTGACGGTCTGTTTGATATCAATGACAATGACAGACTAACTAAGATCGCCCTCACCGAGGCATTTCAGGTGTTTGCTGTCAGATACCAAGACAGCCTAGGCATTAGCTTGACCGATAGAAGCTTTCCAGGAGAAAGAGTCTTCGTCCAAGGACAAGATATCCCTGTCGCCGATGCCACTCTGGTACTAATTAACGGCAGTGAAATCTATAACATCAAACTGACCGACTTCGAGAATGACGGCTTTTACTTCTATCTGCCCGAATCCATCTCAGATGAGCAAGATTTCGAATATTACCTGACAGATGGCAATCAAAGAAGCCTCTCTAAATACTTCAGAGTTTCCTCACCACTAACACCTATCATTGAAGAGTTAAGCGCGGGACAATATCAGGCAGGAGATAAAATCACTATCAGAGGGCGCAACCTGCAACCAAGCATGTCGGTTCATATCGGCACCCTGACCGTGAGTCCTGATTCTGTGGTCGATAACCAGGCAATCATCACCCTGCCGGCTGAAACAACTTCGGGATTCATCTATGTGGAATCCTTGCAGCTGCTGAGCAATAAGGTCTACCTAAACCTCGAGGCCAGCGTAACCGTCACGCTAAATAGCCAGGCAACGGCCACAGATCTGCCCGCCCTCTATGCCAAAGACGCTTATACTAACGAGTTTACGGCACTTAGCGATAAGGGAGTGCAGGTAGTACTTATCCGCGAGGCTATCGGCTTTATTGAGCTCTATCAGCATATCAATGGAGGTTTCACTCCCTATACCTCTTTGGCCGTTATGAGTGACGAACAAACCGTTGAGGTCAATACTGGCAGGTTGGCGCTTTCCAACATACTGCTAATGCCCTCTGTTAATCGTATTGCCGCCCACGACAAAGGGTTCCTAGAACAGCTAAAACAAGACCCGAATCTCAATAAAATTCCAAATATGAGTGGCTTGGCAAAAGCCTCAACCGCCATAGCCATAGACCTAATGAACGGCTATGAGACTCAAGACCAGTACATCAATCAGAAGAGCAAGGCACAAAAAGCAGCCAGCAACGGCTCTATTAAACCAACAGTCACGCCCGGCGCCTCCTATTGGGATGAGATATCCATCAGCCCAACCAGAAAAGCCTTTCAAGAGGAATGGTACAAGGCGCTGGAATACGATGGTTTCATGGAGGTACAGAACCGTTCTCAGCTCCTGCTCAGCCTTGGGGTTCATCCCATGAACAAAGATCTTGAGAAGGGGGAAGGCTATGTCACGGATAAAACCGGTAAGACTCATGAGCATATCCAAGACATGTTTGACCGCGACATCATAGGTGCCCAGTATCTGCAGCTATTTGGTGTCGATCTCTGGTCCCAGGATGTGACCTCTAAGGCGTGCCCTTATACCGACTGTGTCTACACGGTATTGAGTCCCGGTTATTCACAACCTTTTGCCACGGAAAACGATCAAGTCAGGATTCGATCTCAGCTCTACCTGAGATCTCTGGTCGAACGCGGCATATGGCCATCGATCAAGTTGATGCTAGACGTAGCCGGGCTTTCAGGTAAGGTTCCCCAAGGGCCAATGACCAAGCTTAAAAGAGGTAAGAATATCATCGAAATCATTCTTTCCCATGGATTCAATGATATTGATTTTATTAGAGATACCATAGAAAAAGCTCAAGAGGATGGTCAATGGAGCCAGGCCGTCGAGGCGCTTATCTGGGGACGTATCAAGCTCATGTTGGATACGGAAAAGGATGCCTTGGCCAATGGTAAATCTGGCCCAATCCTCACCGCATTGCTTGAAGAGATGTCGATAAGCCCGATCAACATTGGCGAAGCGGTACTTAAGAAAATCGCCGTGAGGGTTATTCCCGTCATAGGTGAAGTCGCCATCGTATGGGATATCTTAAAAGGGGTCGATTCCGGCGCCGATATTGCGAAGTTTTGGTGGGATTTAAATAAAGTCGGCGCGCAATATGATTTCTACGTCAACTGGGGAATGAAGATAATCACCTTAAACCCTGGTATCGTGAGCGCCGAAGACAAGGGCGTCGAACTGACCATACGTGGTGCCGGTTTCAAGCCGATTGACAACTGGTGGCCTTGGCCAGACGAGCATCCGCTGGTGGTTATCTATGATCAAGGCAACAATGATCACAAAACCGAAATATCAAAATACCAGGTCAATGACTCAGGCACTGAACTTATCGTCACCATTCCAGGAGAGTACCTCAAAGACGCCAAGGGCGATCTACGAGTCGAAGTCGAACATAGAGAGCAGATCACTAAATCGACCGATTACAGCGACCCTAAGACCATAAAAATTGGCACTGGCTTCGCCCTCGATAAACTCTATCCCGATGAAGGCTATCCTCAAGATGTGCTGACACTCAAGGGAATCGGCTTTGACGACAAAGTCGAAGTTTGGTTTACCGCCAGCAGCGGACAGGAAAAAGCCGTCATCACTCAAGTTAAAGACAATGAGCTTAAAATCATAGTGCCCGAACACGCCCTCACTGGCAGCGTCTCGGTCAAGAGGGAGTCAGAAACTCTGTATACCCCCTTCACTCTGCTCGAAAACAGGATGCTGGTGCGCTTTGGCGACAACGGTAACCTGGCCGACGACAAATACGCACTCTGGCTAGACAATAAGCAGGCAGGCCTAATGACCACAGGGGCAAGAATGGTCGACATTAGCTCACAACTTCAACCTGGCAACTATACGGCCGAACTCAAAGGTATCGAGGCTCCTGACGATGTTGGTACCTACTACATCTGTTTCTCTGACAATGTCACCATCGAAGCAGGTAGCCATGCCTTGTCTGGTCGAGACTTAGTTCGAGATGCAACCAAGTCCTTTAAGATCAAGGTAGCTAAGAGCACCAATCCGAAGATCTCTAACTGTGCCTATATCAACTCGGCAACCAACAAGGTAAGGATTTTACAAGAAGAATAGATCATGGGTGACACAGCTTTTGGTAACATTGACCTTAATATGAAAAATAAAGGCTCCTATTACCACTCCCAATCTATGGAAAACGTAAAGTCACAATAAAAATGAGCATAAAGGCAGCGAAAGCTGCCTTTATGCTCGACATGAAAGCTTACTCGTTAAGGTGTCCCCGATATCGACGCTAGTGTTGATAAGCAGGAAGCATTTGGTGCGACCGAACTCACTAAAATCACAATGTCAATTGTTGGTACGACATTCAATTTTCCTCGCGTGAGTGGTCATTAATTAAAATATAGCAACGGTTGGTTTTAATCTTCACAACCATAACGGGCCAATTTCAAGTGCCGCTAAGTTCGATCAAACCGAGTAAGTGCTGACGGGTTATTGGCAGTCGCTATTTCAGTTAGCATCGTCTATAACCTTGAATTCCAGCCTCTTATCTGGGATATTCTTCGCAACAATTTGGAGCAAAAGCATCGTCCTTAATATTGTCTAAAGGCTAGAATCAAGCCCTTTCTAGGCAATGCCCACCAACTCAACAAGGATTTAACCAGATGAACAAACCATGGATGGCATTAATATTAATGGGAACATTAGCGGGAACGCTAATATCAACCAACCTCCAAGCATCGACCGAACAAAATTTCAGTGATGACCCCTTGGCTCAGCGCTGCATCAAGATGCTGGATATCTACGCCACAGAGGACTTCGACGCCTATGTGGCAGAATTTCCCGAGCCCTGGCTAGGCATCTTCGGTGAAAAAACCTTGAGGAAACAGCTCGCCGATCGCCATGGTAAATATGTTAAAGAATACCAAGCTAAGCCTGATACCATAAAAATCAAGGCAATAACGCCTGCCAAGGTTGCCAAAATCGAGCAAGAGAAGTTAGGTGCGCTAGAGGCCAAGGAGATCGACCTTTATATCGCCAGTGACAAAGGCAACAGTAGCGCGACGGCTTGCAAATACCTACGCATAGGTGACAGCTGGTATTTCCGCTCGTTACGGCTATAGCCTTGAGTTAACAGCGATTAGCTGAGACATTCTTAGCACGAATCAGGGCAACTTGTTTGCCCTTTTTGACATCTTAGCTGGTAATCACAAACCCAACCGGCTTGAAAGGACTCTACTGGCATGGAAAAGCTAACCCTTGACGACACTCCCTGGTTTGGTACCACAGACTTCAAGGGAAAGAACCAACTAACTAGCGACAGCGACGTTCGCCTCAAGTCATCCAGGTTGCTCTACCCGCTGCCCTTGCCGTTAGAAATACTCTTTTTCATTGGCCCACTGACATTGGCCATTCTGCCCTTTATCAATCCTAGCCTTATGCTTCCAGAGGCCTGGCTGATGCTAAATATCGGCGCCATCATAAGTTATCTGCTTCTCAAGAAACTGTTTATCAATAGTATTTATGGTCGGGCGAAAGCCCATGTTTGCCAGATTAACGCTGAAAGGGTCTGTATTCCCGGCAGTCCCCTTATCGATATCAAAGCGGGCCCTTTGGAAATGCAGCGACGAGACATAAAGGAGATAGGCGTGCGTTATTGGCCCAGCACGCGCGACCTGCGCACCACCTACGATGTCAGCGAACTCATCATCACGGTGCAATCGGGTAAATCAATCTGTTTGAAGAGCCTCTACTTCCCGATTAAGCCGCTACTCTACCTGCTGGTCTATTTCGACTACCCCATCGCAACGCAAAAACGTCGACACTCTTTGACCATCGTCGCTCGTAGCCTGTTTGTCGCCTTTCCTATCGTTGCGCTTGTGGCGGTAACTGGCTTGCTGTTTAAAGAGTATTTTCTGTAAGCCCATCTGCTTAAAAAGGAACTTAACCAATGAACAAACCATGGATGGTAATTAGATTAATGGGAACATTTGCAGGAACCATAGTCGCCCCGAAAATCCAGGCATCAAGGTATTAAAAGGAGATTAATATGAGATTAGCAGCGAGCCTTATAACAATATCTAGCATCATGCTAGTGTGTGCTTCAGTACATGCTTTAGAGCGCTTCGCCGGCATTGAAGATGGTTCCGATGCCAACCTAAAGGCGGTTTGTAAGGATTATATGGTCAACAGTTATTTAAAAAATGATCCTGAGCTTTTTTTCCATTTATTGCCTAAATCAATGGTAAGCCGCGCTGAAAGACTGGAAAAAAAGTGGTATGAAGGTCATTTAAAACGATTTGGCAGTGAACCTTTGAGTAAATACGATATTTTCGAAATGGAAGATGAATTTCGAGATTCATTCTATAAAGGTCATGCAATCAAAAGCATAAGCATTAAATACAAAGCGGGGATAATGAAACGTTATAAAGGTAGCTCCTGCTCTTTCGAACAGTTCGAAGATAAGCGCTGGTACTTTGCTCAAAAACCTTAACCAGCACCCCTGTTATTAACAGGGTTCTGTTTTTTATATCTAAAGCTTACTAAAGGGATTTATGAGCTATAAAATTTACAAGCAGACCGATGAACAGATCGTACTGCAGGACACAGGTGGCGTTATAGACTTTGTTTTTGGTGCTGTTTTAGCCGCCATAGGTGCTGGTATCATCTATTTAGGTTGGTTTGGCTACCAAGATACGGGCGAAATATTCATGCCACTCATCGTTGCCCTAGTCGGTAGTTGTTTATTCTTCCCTGTGTTTAAGCGTAACCGGTTAACGATTGATGCGATCCGTAAAGAGGTTGTAAAAACAAAATCTTGGTTCGGTATTACTGCTGAAAAAGAGATTGTGACTAATAACAACTTATCTCTACTGGAAATGTCTGGATTTACTACTGGTGAATTCTCAGCATTTTTTGACACCTTAAAAAGAGCTAATCATCACTACAGCATAAAATTTTATAGTCACCCTGAGTGGAACCTAGTGATTCGGGACATTTCAACCTTGATTAATATTGCACTATTTTTTGAAAAACACTTCGATACTGATTTGGCCATAGCTGTAAAAAACCAACGACAGAAATTTAGTTCTAAAGGACTATTGAGAAACCATCAATCCACTCCCTTGCCCGAAGATGGAGTACTAAAAGAAACTGCGTTTCAACAACTAACCATAGGAACAGGCAGAATGGGGAAATTCAAACTATGGACAGCTTCTATTAGCTGTATCCTGTGGAGTACAGCCACAGTGTCATTTTTGCTATATTCATCTGCGCTAGAAAATTTCGACCTTATCCCAGCACCTTTACAGTATTTTCTAGCAATCGCCTTTGTGAGTATTGTCAGTTTTTCGATGATAAACCGTAGTATCCCGACTCAACTGAAGATTGACCATGGTAGTTTGATTGTCAAAAAACGCTTTTTTAAGACAAAATCTTACCCATTATCTGACGTTATTGGTGTTACCAATATCGCTAAAATTACTTATTTGATCACTCGTCAAGGCACAGAATCATTAGCCTATAAAATATCCTCCAAGTACAGCTATGCCATTCACAGCTGGTTAGCACCCTACCTGAAACCTTAACTATGGATAATAATAGCGAAAATAGTAAATCGGGTAATATTGAAGGATTACCAAACTTCAACAGGCAAAAGGGCTCGGCAACTGTCACAGTTCCCCACAACTCCATTGCAGTATGATTTAAAGAGGATTTAACCAGATGAACAAACCATGGATGGCATTAGCATTAATGGGAACATTAGCGGGAACGCTAATATCAACCAACCTCCAGGCATCGACCGAGCAAAATTTCAGTGATGACCCCTTGGCTCAGCGCTGCATCAAGATGCTGGATATCTACGCCGCAGAGGACTTCGACGCCTATGTGGCAGAATTTCCCGAGCCCTGGCTAGGCATCTTCGGTGAAAAAACCTTGAAGAAACAGCTCGCCGATCGCCATGGTAAATATGTTAAAGACTACCAGGCTAAGCCTGATACCATAAAAATCAAGGCAATAACGCCTGCCAAGGTTGCCAAAATCGAGCAAGAGAAGTTAGGTGCGCTAGAGGCCAAGGAGATCGACCTTTATATCGCCAGTAACAAAGGCAACAGTAGCTCGACGGCTTGCAAATACCTACGCATAGGTGACAGCTGGTATTTCCGCTCGTTACGGCTATAGCCTTGAGTCAACAGCGATTATCTGAGACATTCTTAGCACGAATCAGGGCAACTTGATTGCCCTTTTTGATCTATTACGCGGCAATCAGAGCATTGATGCTCGACACAAATGCTAAGAAAAAGGGACTTTTCATCGAGATGAACTCACTCAATCACCTACTGGAAAATCTGCAATGGTTCGATACCGTCTTCTTGAGCCAATACCTAGGTCTCGACAAGCAGAGTACGAAAAAGCTCCCCATCTCATTTAACTTCTTTGCCCTGCCGCTTAAGAAAGAGTTCCTGCTCGCCACAAGTCTGCTCCCCTTCATCCTATTGGCACTGTTCATTCCTTCTGTTGACCCCAGGTTCGATTTTTTGCGCTTCCCAATATTGACCGTAATAGGCCTGCTGGTTTACGCCATTATCCGTAAACGCCAGGTTAAAACACACCTGGGGATAGAGGCCGATAGCCAGACAAATCAGCAGATCATCATTAGCCAATCAGGCATCACCTTGCCCCGCTTTCTCACCAACAACTCTGGGTCGTCGCAAAGCATAGGCCGAGAAGAGATAGCCCAGTTGCAGTTCGACTGGCACAGCTACCAAAACAGCAACCAGATAGAGTGTAAGCGCGCCCACAGGCTCGTCATCAAGCTGAAACGGGGGCAAAGCTATAGCTTATCCAGCATGGCCTATCCCCTCAGAAGCCTGCTCTATCTGGCCATCTTCTTCGATTACCCTATCGTCATGGAGGAAAGCACGCCACCCAAGGAGCGACTGGGTAGCTTTCTCCTCGTCCTGGGGGCAAGCGTCTTGCTGCTAAATCTATGGATGATTTTCATCAGCCCTTAACTTGACGCTGAAAGCGCTTAGGCGGTGCATAACGATGATTTTTTTGCCGATTAAACCGCCAAAATACACCCGAAAGAATAATGTTTCCGGCCGATATTTTGCGATAGGATCGCTACGAATAAACCTAAAGGCTTATTTTAAGTGGTTGTGAATAAAGCATATTGAGAGGCATTTCATCCTCAAAACCATTCAACCACTCAGGACTATTTCTTCCCATATAAAGGACTATATCAATGAAAATTGCTTCACTCTCTGCCCTGACCCTAGCCCTGTTATTGACCGCCTGCGCCTCAGATCCCGGCCCACGCATGGCACTGGAAAAGACGGTCGAAGTCGATGGCACAGTGCTTAAATTTAACGGCAGCTACCACGACAAGAAGAACATCTTGATCCTTAGCGTCAACGGCGATCCTATCATGCAGGGCCGATTCCCCCCTTACACCCCAACCCAAAATCTTAAGGCTAACTACAAAGACTTTGCCGTTAAAAGCCACTGCTACTTCGGGTCTGTGCTGGGTAAGCAAGGCGGTGCCTTCGGCGCCATCGCGGGTATAGTGCAATCCTCTAAGAGCAGCACCGCAGATAAGTGCGAGCTCTATGTCAACGAAAAGCTAGTAGACAACCTCTACTTCTAAATTAATCGCCATGGCATAGGCACGAGCCTCTATGCCATGGCGGCTCAATCGCAAGATTAACGCCCCCTCAACGCTCGCCATCAGATAAGGCTAAGTCGTGTTATTTGATCAAGACCTTAGGATCCCCCAAAGCATCTCCAATTTCAGCAGCAAGGTGCTGCGCGCACTGGCGCTGGCCTCGGCGCTGAGCTTAGTTTCAATTAGCGGCCTGGCCTCTGCCGATACCGGCACAGGAACCGACAAAGATACCGACAAAGAAGCCATCAAACAGTTTCAACTCGAAACGACGCCACTGACCGAGCGTGCCCGTCAGCTGAGTCGCAGACACAAAGAGCAGATGGAGACTTTCTCTAACAAGCTTGACCAATACCAAGATGCCAGGCCACTACTGCAAGATGCCTTAATCGGTAAGATGGCGCTCACCGCGAACAAGATGTTAACCCTGACCAATGAGTATCTGCCTCGCTATCGCGCCTTCCTCACCCGAATCGACAAAAACTCCAGCTGTTATCAGCCCAAGCGACTCGAACAATTTCAGCAGACCAGAGACGAGGTACAAGACTATCTCAACCAGCTGCAAAGCCTGACTCAAACCCAGGAGCAGGGGGAGGCTTACGCGGCGCTGATGGCGATAAATATCGGCCAGAGCCGCGCGGCCGTGCTGGTCAACCTGCTGGAGACCAGCAAGCTTTGCTATGTTACCCAGGCCATGCCAGCGGTTGCCCAGGATATCTTATTGCTCGAAGGGCTGATGGCCGAACGGCTCCCCGAAATAGTAGAGGCGGCCAATCTGTCGGCATTCGAGCCTGAAGGGCCAAGCCTTAACGAACCTAGTCTTAACCAACCAGAGCTAAAAGGGTCCGAACCTAAAAGCACTGATGCAAGCCGTTTAGACGCCAATGCAACAGGTACACTCCTTGCTGATTCAAATACTAATGGCTCAAGTCCTGTAGACAGTGAAGCATTTAACCAACGAGAAGAGAATACGTCACCAAAACAGCCCGGCCTGCAAGGTAACACGCTCGATGCCTGTATCGAGCAGCAGGTCTCGCAACTGGGGCTGACCTCGGCACAGGCGCTTACAGTATTAAGCTGCCGCCTATCCAGCGACTCGGTCAGCCTAAAAGCCCTTAGCCAACTGTCTAACCTGGAGATGCTGAGCCTACAGGGCGGCGTGCTGGCTGACCTGTCGGCGCTGGCTGGCCTTAGCCATCTCAACCTGCTGAACATAGAGCAGAGTCAAATAATCACCTTTGGTGACCTCAAGGCGCTTAAGGGCAACCTTAGCTTCAACCAGATCGATAGCCAAGACTGGCAGGCACTGGCAAACGCTCAGGCCGAGTCGATCGCCATCATGTCGCCGACGCGCTGCGACGCCTTAAAACCATTAGCAAATCAGCCTAATGTTGCCTTGCTCTACAAAGGCCTATCGCCACAGGCCATGGCCGACCTGATGCAACGCCAGGCATCTATGCAGGGGCCTACCATAATGACCGATTGCCCCGCGCCTTAGCTGAGCACGCAATATGACCAAGCAGATATTGATAAAACGACTTTCAGAAACTTAAAGGGAATTAAGATGAAACCCCAAACTCTCGCCTGCACACTCGCCTTATGTGGCGGCGTAGGCCTTAGCGGCCTGGCACTGGCCAATGACCTCCCCTTTCAGCCCCTGCCAGAAGGTAAACTTTATAAGCAAGAAGATCGCCACTACACTCCCTTCGACCTGGTGATTGGCGTCGACAAGAACACTTACCAGACACAGACGGTTGCCGGTCAGCTGAAACGGGTCTATTACAAGTTGCCAAGCAGCTATCTGGCCTCCCACGCCGTCAACAACTATAAGGCACAGATCGAAAAACTCGGCGGCACAATACTGTTCGAGTGTCAGGAGAAGGCCTGCGGCGATGATCTCAAACTCTCAAGACAGATAGCGCCGCTCAGCGACATCCCCAAGAAGACACCCGCACTACTAACCACCAAGCTCACGCTTGCCAAGAAACAGCTCTACCTTTCCGTCTATGGCGCTAATTGGCACAACGGTGCAGGCCTGCAGCTGGATATCGTTGAGGTGATTGACGAGCCCCTTGATCTGCTTGCCACCAACCAGGCCTACTTAACAAGCGAGGTCAGCCAGAGCGAATTTAAGGACAGAGGCAACAAGGATACCCAAGGCTCGAAGGACCACCCTATGATCGCCAGGCTGCCCGGCGCCTTCATCCAAAAATATCAGCAGCAGGGCTATGCCCAGACCTTGGTATTTGACGGTGTCGAACAGGGCCAGCACAAGATTAAGACATTAGAGGGTAAGGTCACCGACATCGGCTATAAACTCCCAAGGGGCTACTCGGAGTATGAGGTCGACGCTAACTATAAGGCGGCGCTGGAAAAGCTGGGGTTTGTCCGGGGCTTTCACTGCCAGGGCTTAGCCTGTGGTAAGACAGATCTCATCGAACGTCGCATCAAGACCCTGATCAGCATAGGTTTCGATGAAAACCAATATTACAGCCTATATCGACTCGATCGCCCCGAGGGCGCTGTGCACGCCATGGTCTTTATCACAGGTTATCATGGCGGCCTGTGGAGCGAGATAAAGGTGGTGGAGGAGACCAAACTCGTCGATGACAGAGTGGTCATAGATCTCGAGGGGCTTAAGGATAAGATAGCCCAACAAGGCCACGTGGCGCTGGATGGTCTACTGTTCAAGTTCGACAGCGATCAGATGCTGCCCGAGGCAGACGAAGTGATCACCACCCTAGCCACCTACCTCAAGAGCCATCCTAAGCAGCACTTCTATGTGGTGGGTCACACGGACGACCAGGGCAAACAGGGCTACAACAAGGGGCTGTCGGAGCAGCGGGCCAAGGCGGTGGTCGCCACCCTCACCCAATCTCATGGCATCAACAAGGCTCAGCTCAGCCCCATGGGCGTGGGCGAATATGTGCCTGTAGCCAACAACCTGGATGAGGCGGGCAGACAGCGTAATCGCCGTGTCGAGCTGGTACTGCGCTCAGACATGCAATAGTCCATCAAAACGGCGCCCCCTGTGGGCGCTGTTTAATTCATAACATCTTGATATAATGACCGTCCGCTCACTACCTGGGTCATCTCATGTCGCGCTCTCCCCTCCAAGGTTTTCAACATCAACTCACCCAGGAAAACTTTGTCGACGACCCGGCTCAGCAGCAGGCCATATTGCGCCTGGAAGCCCTCTATCAGGCCTTGCAAGCAACGCCTTCTGGCGCTCATAAGCCCGGTACACTACATCCAAGTAATCAGGCGCCGACTAAGGGGCTCTATTTATGGGGCGACGTCGGTCGCGGCAAGACAATGCTGATGGATCTCTTCTGTCAGAGCCTGCCCGAAGGGATGGCTCTCAGGCTGCATTTTCATCGCTTCATGGAGCGGGTTCATAAGGAGCTCAAGGCCGAGAGCGGCAAGCGCGATCCCCTAAGGCGCATCGCCGGCAGACTCGCTCAGAGTTATCGGGTGATCTGCTTCGATGAGTTTTTCGTCAGCGACATAGGCGATGCCATGATACTGTCGGGCCTGTTCGAGGCCCTGTTTGCAGAGGGAATCACTCTGGTCGCCACCTCCAATACCCCCATAGAGCGCCTCTATGAGAATGGGCTGGCAAGAGACAGGTTTCTGCCCTGCATCGCCCTGTTAGAAGCCCACACGGATGCCCTGCACCTGGATGGCGGCATGGACCATCGCCTGCGCCACCTCGACAAGGTTCAGACCTATTTCCAGCAAGATGAGGGGGAGTTTGCCAGGCGTTTCGATGCCCTGGAACCTGGTGGTGGCAGCGACACACCGCTGACCATCTTAGGCAGGGAAATTAGCGTTATTCGCCGCGGCACCTCGACCCTCTGGCTCGACTTCGACGCCCTGTGCGGTGGCCCACGCTCACAGCTCGACTATATCGCCATCGCCAGCCAGTTCGATACCCTGCTCCTGAGCCAGGTACCGCCCCTTGGGGGCACGCCGCGCAGCTGGATCCGCGCTAGGGGCACAGAAGATGGCGCAGCCGCTGTGGCCGCCGGGGACCGCCAGCTCAACTACGCGCCCAACGATGATCCGGCCCGGCGCTTCATCGCCCTGGTGGACGAGCTCTACGATCAAGGGGTCAAACTTTACCTAGAGGCCAGTCTGCCGCTGGAGCAGCTCTACACCCCGGGCGCCCTGGCCTTCGAGTTCAGACGCACCATGAGTCGCCTCATTGAGATGCAGTCGCGCCAATACCTGAACGCAACCCGCGCCGCGGGCGAGGCCTAAACCATGGCAAACCAGATGCAGGCGAGTCTGGATATCGGCTGGCTAGCGCTTGCGCTCTTCATGCTGGTGCTGCTTGTGCCCCTGGGAATAGGCAGGCTGTTTAATCTAAAACTGGGTGGCGAGATGCTGCTGGCCGCCGCGCGGATGACGGCGCAGCTATTGTTAGTCGGCTTTTACCTCAAGTTTCTCTTTAGCCTGGAGAGTCTCTGGGTCAATCTGCTCTGGCTGAGTGTCATGCTGCTAGTAGGCGCCAGCGCCATCCTGGGCGGTGCCCGACTACCTAAGGCCAGGTTAATGTTGCCATTGCTCTTTAGCCTAAGCCTCAGCCTGCTGCCCCTGCTGGCACTGCTGTTACTAGCGATGCTGCAACCCTCACCAGTCTATCAGGCTCAGTACATGATCCCTCTGGCGGGCATGCTACTGGGTAACAGCCTCTCGGGGAATATTCTGGCGCTACAGCGTCTGTTTAACGCCTTCGAGGAGAAACAGGAGGACTATCAGGGGCGACTCGCCCTGGGCGCAACACCCTGGCAGGCGGCCTTTCCCTTCATACAAGGCGCGCTGCAACAGGCCCTCGCCCCCAGTATCGCCGCCATGAGCACCATGGGACTGGTGACCCTGCCCGGCATGATGACGGGACAGATCCTCGGCGGCAGCGACCCCTTAGTCGCGGTGAAATATCAGGTGGTGATCATGCTAGCCATCTTGGTGATGCTGAGTATGAGCGTCGCCAGCGCCCTCTGTCTGGCGGCACGCCGATGCCTGAATCACAGCGGTAAGCTGCTGATAAAACGCGTCGAATCAATCAAAAACTAGCACTAACGATACTTGGCCAGAATGTTCTCGTATTGGGTCTTGCCGTTGGCCTCTATGGTGGCCTTCACCTTATCTATCCCCTGCTGCAAGCGACGACGCAGCTCGGGATCGCTATCCCGGCTGAAGGCGTAATAAAGCTCGCTCACCTTGAGGGTAAAGACCACCTCAAACTCGTCGGTGTCGACCCCCTCCTGTTTCATCAGGTAGCGACCCACCACCTCCTCATAGGCCCAGAGATCGACCCGTTCACGCCTGAGCATATGCACCAAAGAGGTGGCCTCATGGGCGCGGCGCAACTGCTCACGGGCGATGCCAGCCGCCAGCAATGCCTGCTCGCCGATATCCTGGGCGATCACCCCTATGCTGTATTGATTGAGCTGCTCCACATCCGTGATATGAATGACGCGATCGGCGCGGGCAAAGATCACGATACGGGTCGCCGAGATGGGGCCGACCCAGTCGAACAACGGCTCGCGATAGGGAGTGCGGGTGGTGGAGAAGAGCACGGTATTCTTGCCGGTGCGGGTCAGCTTATAGCCCCTGGCCCAGGGCACCAGCTGTATGCTGTGGATGTCGAAGCGCCCGTCGACCCTGCGGGCCGCCGCGGCCAACAGATCTACGGCGATCCCCTTTAACTGATGGGATTCACGGTAATTATAGGGCGGGTAGGATTCGGTGTAATAGCTGAGCTGCGACAGCTTGTTCAGGGCCAATAGCTCGCCATTGCAGCTAAAAAATGCCACAACAGCGAGGATCAACGCCCGACATATAGCCACATGCCCACCCCATCAGTCACCGACCTAATTTGAGTGTAGCAGAAAGGCTATTGGCCGCTATTGAGCACCTGTTCGTAGATGGCCAGCACCCGCTGTACATACAGATCCACACTTTCCTGAGGCAGCTGTCCCGGCGCCTGTTGTAGCGTCAGGCGGTGGCTCTCGTCACGCAGGTAGCAATAGGCCTGGGTCAGGTGTTGGGCGCTCAGGTGGGGCAGCAGCTCCAGCTCAGACAGCACCTCGAATATGCGCACATTATCTGACCAGATCGCCAGCTCGGGATGGTCATGGGTGTTGGCCAGCACCAGATACTGGGCAATAAATTCGATGTCGGCGATCCCGCCCGGGCTCTGTTTGAGATCGAAGCAGCCCTCATCGACCTTGAGCAGATGAGTGCGCATCTTCTGGCGCATCTCACGCACCTCCTTGGCCAGCTCAGCCTTGTCCCGCTCCATGGCGAGCACGTCGGCCCTCAGTTCGCTGAAGCGAGCGGCCAGGCGATTATCGCCAAACAGGAAGCGGGCCCGCACCAAGGCCTGATGCTCCCAGGTCCAGGCTTCTTCGCGCTGATAGCTACCGAAGTATTCGATCTCACTCACCAAGAGGCCAGAGGCGCCGGATGGGCGCAGGCGCATATCCACCTCGTAGAGTTCCCCCGAGGTGGTGCGGGTGGAGAAGAGGTGCAAGATCCGCTGGGCCAGCTTGAGATAGAAGTGGCCAATGTCGATGGGGCGATCGCCGTTGGTCTGCTGCGCCTCAGGATACTTGTCGCGGGTATAGTTGTGCAGAAAAACCAGGTCCAGATCTGAGCCGTAACCCAGCTCCAGCCCACCCGCCTTGCCGTAGCCTATCACCGCAAAGCCCATCTCTTCAGGTGCCAAATAAGGCGGCGTTCCGTGGCGTTTGCTCACCTGTTGCCAGGCCTGCAACACCACCTGCTCTATGATCGCCTCTGCGAGGAAGGTCAAATGGTCACTCACCTGCATCACAGGCAGCACGCCGGTCACGTCGGCGGCGGCGATCTTCAGCTGCTGCGACAACTTAAACTGACGCAGGGCCTCCATCTGCTGCTCCATATCCTCCTCGGGCACCCGCAGCAGGTATTGGCGCAGCTCGCTGGGATAGTCATCCAAGGATGTGGTGTCATAGAGCTGGGCCGGGTCGATCAACTCGTCCAGCAGCATGGGGAACTTAGCCAGCTGCTCGCCGATCCAGGGACTGGCCATGCACAGGCTCACCAGCTGCTGGCGGGCACCTGGATTCTCAAATAGCAGCTCGAGGTAAGTGGTACGGGTGAGGATCTGATCCAGCACCTTACTCACCGGCAGAAAGGCCTTGGTGGGCGTCGGCAGCTGAATAAACTCCTGCAGCAGCCAAGGCATTAATTTATCGAGTGTTTCTCTACCACGTGGGCCTATGGTGCGTTTGGCTACTGTGCCACGCCAGCTCTTCAGGGCAGGCCAGAGTTCACTCTCCTCGACGCCATGCTCCCTGAGCAGGGCCTCGGCGTCTTCATCCTCAACCAGGCTCCACAGCTGGGCGGTCCACTGCTCGGCCACCTCGTCGCTCTCCTGACCGCCCACCGTCTCCTTAAAGTAGCGATGGATCTTGGACATCGCCGATTCGATATGGGTCCGCAGCTCGGCCTCCCCCGCCATGCCCAAGGCGAAACAGAGACGCTGCCAGTCCAGCAGGTGTTGCGGCAGAGTCTGGGTCTGCTGATCACCTATGGCCTGCAGCAAATTTTCCACCCGGCGCAGCATGAGATAGCTCTGCTTGAGCTCATCCACCGCCAGGTATTCCAATTGCCCCAGCTTATAGAGGGTGTCGATGGCGCCAAACAGGCTCTGCTGACGCAGCGCCGGCTCACGTCCGCCACGGATCAGCTGAAAGCTCTGCACCACGAACTCGACCTCGCGGATGCCACCGGCCCCCAGCTTGATGTTGTCGGTCAGGCGGCGGCGCCTCACCTCCTGGGTGATCAACTGCTTCATCTTGCGCAGGGATTCGATGGCCGAGAAATCGATATAGCGGCGATAGACGAAGGGGCGCAGCATGTCATGCAGCTCATCGCTGTAGGCGCTCCAGGGGCCCAGGGCGCGAGCCTTGACCATGGCGTAGCGCTCCCAGTCCCTGCCCTGTTCCTGATAATAGTCTTCAAGGCCGCTGAAGCTGACCACCAGCGGGCCACTCTCGCCATAGGGGCGCAGGCGCATGTCGACCCGGTAGACGAAGCCATCGACCGTCACCTGATTGAGCAGGTTAACCAGGCGCTGTCCCATGCGAATAAAGAACTGCTGGTTGTCCTGGCTGCGACGACCGCCTTGGGTCTCGCCGTGTTCGGGGAAGGTGAAGATAAGGTCGATATCGGAAGAGAAGTTGAGCTCGCGGCCACCCAGCTTGCCCATACCTAAGATCATCAAGGGTTGGGGATTGCCCTCGCTGTCGCAGGGGGTGCCATACTGCTGGCACATCTGGCCATAGAGCCAGTCGCGGGCGGCGATGATCAGCGCCTCGGCCAGAGCGGAGAGATCCAGCAAGGAGTCGTTCAGCTCGGCATAACCTAAGAAGTCCCGCCAGGCGAGACGCACCATCTGACGGTTACGGTAGCGGCGCAGTATCGCCTTGACCTGCTCCTCGTCGTTGGCGCCTGCCAGAATGGAGTGCAGCTCACTACTGAAACTGTCGCGGGCCAGCATACTCAGTTGCCCCTCGAACAGAGAGACTATCCAGTTGGGGTGGCGACACAGCTGCTCGGCGACAAAGTCGCTGAGGCCGAAGATGGTTTTCAGCTCTTTGGTCTGCTCCGGGGTGAGCTGTTCGGAGATATCCGGCCAGGCCTCGGCGAGGCGTTGCCAATGCTGCTCGGCAACCTGATTGACTTCATGGGGTAACGCTTGCTCGCTCATGTTTTCCATCGCCAGAAAAATCCTTCAGCCTTAAACGGTCGACATATTATGTCATCAATGCTATAGATAAGCTGTTAATGCAACCAAGCGGTAATCATCTTGGCATAAAATTGTCACCCAAATTACTCATCCAGTTTATCAGGGGGAGTAAAGATGGCTTTTTATCCTGCACTACAGGTTACTATAACCCAGCTTATCGCTATATTATGCAAAGAAGTCGCAGACTGATCACTCATTTATCGGTCTCAATCTCAACTAAATTTATGGAGAAAACATGGCAGTGATGCTAATGCGTGTTCTCGCGCTGACCCTGGTCTTCGCCCTGGCGGGATGCGGCGACGACAGGCCAGAGAAGATCGCCAAGTTTCAACAGCTGGCCCAGGCCAGGGTCGACACCCTAGGCCAGATGCTGGATAACGGTGAGGTGCGCAACGCCAACCTACTCAAGCAATATGCCGACATCCTCGCATCAACCAAGCCAGACGTCGCCCCCCTGTTGCAGGAGCTGTCTAAAGACGCCAGTAGCCAGGGCCCCATGTATGCTTCGCTCAAGCGGCGTCTACAGGAGCTGGGCAACGAGAGCAATTTCGTCGATCTAGACCAGCAGCTCGACGAGGCGGAAAACCTCTACCAGGCGGCCGATCCCAGCCTGTATAACGACATGCTGTCGGACCCGGTGAACGTGGTCGCCGACATGTCAGGTGGCGCGTTCGCCAGGGTAAATGCCATCAGCCGCGAGGCTGATATTCTCGCCAATGGCGGCGAAGACTTTGGCGCAGGCAGCCAACTTGTGGGCAACCCGGCCTACGGCAGTTGGCAGGCCGGCAGCAACGGCATGTCTTTCTGGGCCTGGTATGGCATGTATTCCATGTTCTCCAACCTGGTACGCGGCCCCATCTACTACGACAGATGGTCGAGCCGCCGCAACTACAGCTACTACAACGACGTGGGCCGCTATCGCTACACCTCGCCCAAACAGGCCCGCGCCCAGAACCAGACCTTCGAGCGCACCAAGAAGCAGTTCAACCGTCAGGGTAAGCAATTCGACAGCCCCTACGCCAAGTCTCGCTCTGGCTCCACCAGCCTGTCTCGTCAAAGCGCCTCGACGCCTAAGGCCAGCACCACAGGACGGGCAAGTGGCGGCAGCAAGTTCCGCTCAAACTACTCTAAGAACAGTAACTTCAGAAACTCTAGCAGTCGTACGACGCGCAGTGTTCGTCGGGGCAAATAAAGGATATTAAGATGACATTTTTTCAACACTACGGTCTGACCCAGGAACTGGCGATCATCTTGGCCATAGATCTGACTATCGCCATCGTCTTGCTCACGGCTATGCGTTACCTGCAGGGCTGGACCGTTAAGGTCAACAGCACCCATGAGTTGTCCGAGCGGGATAACTTCGCCTTCGGCATCAGCACCGCCGGTGCCGTGGCAGGTCTGGGTATCGTACTTACTGGCGCCATCACGGGCGAGGCGGCCCAGTCTTATCTTATCGAGGCCATCGGCATGAGCGCCTACGGCATCTTCGGCCTGATTCTGATCAAACTCGGTCGCTTCCTGCACGACAAGGTGGCGCTGAACGAGATAGATAAGAACGCCATGATCCTAAAGGGCAATATCTCTGTTGCCATAGTAGATGCCACAGCTGCCATCGCCACCGCCATCATCATACGTTCCGTACTGCTGTGGGCCGAAGATCTGACCCTAGACACCTTTATCGCCATCTTCAGCGCCTTTGCCATCTCACAGCTGATGTTGGTGTTACTGACACGCCTGCGCGAGCGCAGCTATGCCAAGCGCCACAACGACAGCTCGATGCAAGAGGCGCTGGCCAAGGGGCATATCGCGGTGGCGATTCGTCACAGCGGCTATATGCTCGCCATGGCACTGAGCTTCAACGCCGCCAGCCACTTCATCGTCTTCATGCCGACCGCCTATGTCACCAACATACTCGGCTGGCTGATCTTCTCGGTGATCATGCTACTCGCCCTCTCACTGCTACTGGCCCTGGTGAAGAAACTGGTACTGGCCAATATCAACCTGAAAGCAGAGGTCGAAGAGCAGCACAACATAGGTATCGCCACCGTCGAGCTGGCCATCAGCGTGGCCATCGCCCTGATCCTCACCAGCCTGATGGCCTAAGACGCTACCCTGAATGCAATCGACACACACCACAACGCCTGCTCCTGCAGGCGTTAAATCATTAAGCTGGCTCGACGATCTCCTGCTGCTGGGGATCATGGCGGTACTGGCCGCCTGTGGCCTCATCTACGAATACTTGCTGTCCCACTATGCGGGGCGGATCCTGGGGGCCCTGGAAGCCGCCATCTACACTATGATTGGCCTGATGATCGTCTCCATGGGCGTCGGCGCCTTCGCCGCGCGCAAGATCCGCTGCGCCTTCACCGGCTTCGCCATGCTGGAGCTGTGCGTCGCCCTCTGTGGCGCCCTGGCGATTCTGATCACCGCCGCCGTGATCGGCTTCGGCCAGCAGCTGCCCATCATCATCGCCAGTACCATAGGCCTGCCGCCGGATCAGCTGCCCCAGGGCGGTTTTATCGGCACGCTGCAGAAGCTGAGTGAATACCTGCCCTACGCCTGGGGCGTATTGCTTGGCCTGATGATAGGCATGGAAATTCCCCTGATCGCCAGGGTGCGTCAGTCCCTGTGTGACGAGCACCTAATGCATAACGCTGGCACCATCTATGGCGCCGACTATATAGGTGCCGGCGTCGGCGCCGCCATCTGGGTGATCTTCATGCTGGCGCTGGATATCCAGCTGGCCGCTGCGCTGACCGCCAGCTTCAACCTGCTGGCCGGCTTCCTGTTTATCTGGCGTTTCTGGTCCAAGATCCGCTTTAACCGACTGTTATTGGCAGGCCATCTGCTCGCCACAGGGATATTACTGGTACTGGCTATTCATGGCCCCAAGTGGGATCAGGCCTTCAACAACTTGCTCTACAAAGACAAGGTGGTCTACGCCAAGGCGACCCGTTTTCAACAGCTCACTTTTACCGAGCGTCTGCGGGGCAATCACCTGGCGCCTGTCTACTCTCTGTATATCAATGGCCGCCTGCAGTTCTCCAGCCAGGATGAGCATATCTACCACGCCTTTTTGGTACACCCGACGCTGGCCGCCAGTGCCCGTCACGATAAGGTGTTGATCATAGGGGGCGGCGACGGTCTGGGCCTGAGGCAGGTGCTCAAGTGGCAACCCAAGCAGGTCACCCTGATGGATCTCGACGCGGATCTGGTGAGGCTGTTCAAGGAGGGCGACCCAGAGATGCCGCCACGACTATCAAACGCGCTGCTAAAGCTTAATGGCGACGCCTTTAACGATAAGCGGGTCGAGCTGCTGATAGACGATGCCTTTAACGGCGCCGATAAGCTTATAAGGCGCGGCGAGAAGTTTGACGCCATTATCGTGGATCTGCCAGACCCCAGCCATCCGGATCTCAACAAGCTCTATTCGGATCTCTTCTATCGCAAGCTTAAGGAGCTGCTGAGCAGCGACGGGGCGATCTCTGTGCAGTCGACCTCCCCCTATCACGCCGCTAAGGCCTTCATCTCGGTCGGTAAGACGCTGCAAGCCGCAGGCTTTCAAGTAGAGCAGTATCACCACAATGTGCCCAGTTTCGGCGAATGGGGCTGGAGCATAGGCACCCTAAGGGGACAGGATGCCAAACAGCGACTGTCAACAATGACAGAGTTGCCTATCGATGACCCCTGGCTCACGCCTGGGCTTATCAGGGCGGCTTTTGAATTTCCTAAAAATTATTATGAACATGCAGACCAGGTGAAGGTCAACGATATAGGCTCAATGCATCTGTATCGCTACCATCAGCGCGCCTGGTCAGAGGATGAAAACCTGACGCTCGACTGACGGTAAAATGGAACACAAAAATAGCGCTTGACATATTATGTCACAGTGCTATCTTTAATCGCAGACATAATATGTCAAAGAGGATAAATATGAACATTCACAACATTGCCAACCACCTCAATGCACTTGGCGACAACAGCCACACCGGCTTTCAATTCGACTGTTATCCCATAGATGGCGACGTCGAAGTACTGCAAGTCAACGTTGTGGGACGCGAAGAGATCCCTGTGTTTGTATCGGTAACGGACAACCAAATCCTGTGCATCAGCTACCTATGGGGCGAAGACGAAGTTAAGCAAGAACGTCGCAGCGAGATGTTTGAAACCATGCTCGAACTCAACATCCCTATGCCACTGTCCTCCTTCGCTAAGGTCGACGACAAGTATGTGGTCTATGGAGCCCTGTCTGTGCAATCGAGCATGTTAGAGATAGAGCAAGAGCTGTCAGTCCTGTCCGACAACTGTCTGGAAGTGATCGACGAGCTGGCCGATTTCTTAAAGTAACCGCTAACCAATTTAGTCATGTGATGGTTTACGCATAAGGCGACGCCATTACCCCAAGAGGAGTCATATTATGGGCATACTGAACAAGATCCTCACCGCATTTCGCGGTGGCGCCACCGAAGTTGGCCAGAGTATCGTCGACGCCAACTCGACACGCATCTTCGAACAAGAGATCCGTGATGCAGAGAAACACCTGACCAAGGCCAAGCGCGAGCTGACCGACGTCATGGCCAAAGAGATGCAAGCCAGCCGCGAAGTGGATCGCCTAAAGCGCGCCATCGCCGAGCACGAAGGCTATGCGACTCAGGCGCTGGAGAAGGAAAACGAAGCCTTGGCCCTGGAAGTGGCCGAGAAGATCGCTCAGCTTGAGCAAGAGCTTTCTGAACACCAGAGCGCCAACGACAGCTTCAGCGCCCACGCCGCCCGTCTGAAAGATCTAGTGCGCAAGACAGAGCGCCAGCTGGCCGACTACCAACGTCAGCTCAGCATGGTCAAGACCACGGAAAGCGTGCAGAAGGCCACGGCGACCATTACCGATTCCTTCGCCAGCAGCAACTCTAAACTGCTGAACGCCAAGGACTCTTTGGAACGCATCAAGGCACGTCAGCAACAGTTCGACGACCGCCTCAAGGCCGCCGAAACCCTGGCCGACGAGAACAGCGACAAGTCGCTACAGGCCAAGCTGGCCGAGGCAGGTATCGGCGAGCAGAAGTCCAATGCCAACGCGGTACTGGATCGCCTCAAAGCACGTAAATAACACCTGCTAAATCAACCAATAGCACCTTGCGGCTCTGCCCAAGGTGCTTTTGTGCCAATCACGGTAAGCGTTCTGCAATGGCGCAGGAAAACGCTTGCTAACAAGGCAGGATTTTTCGATAAGCAGTTATCGAAGGTTTTAACAAGCCAGCATGAGCAGCGATTTACTAGGATTGGTATCAACCATTATTCTTCTCGAGGGTAGTTCATGAGATTCTTAAAAGGATTGTTTGGTAAGAAAGAGGCGCCCAAACGCCAACTCAACCATCCTAATCATTTGCAAAAAGGCGACATCATCAGCCTGGATGACAGCTTCGCACTGCCCGAGCAACTGCGCGGCCAACAGCTGAGAGTCGAAGGGATCAACACCTACGAATACCAGCGCAAACAGCTCTGCGAATGGGTGCTCAAGGGCCACGGCAACGACAGCCTCTGCCTCTCTCTGGATGAAGACGACGAAACCTACCTGGCCTTCTCCATCAAGATCCCCCGCAGTCAGGTGGAGCAGCTGTTCGATCTCGACGCCTTCAGCGAGATCTTCGAAGAAGACTCGCACGCCGAGCTTGAGGTCAAAGAGACCCCTGCCGCCCTCATGGGATGGCTGGGTGAGCGCTATCATCAGGTAAACTTCGCCCAGTTTGGCTATTTCCACCGCGTCGATTACCGCGGCATGCGTCCGCCCCAAGACGAGGGGATGAGCTCGGGCGAGCCGTTCGAGAGCTATCTGCTGCTGGACGAAGAGGAAAACCGCGCCGTCGAGGTCGAGGTATATGAAGGGGGCGACACAGATGTCAGCCTCACTATTTACCGTCCATTGAGCGATATTCGCCAATATTGGCCGGGACAGCTATAAACAACACAGGGCGGTCATGCCGCCCACTTTGCAAGATTCACAGCACCTTAAGGCAAGCTAATGACCAAGAATAAGAAGCTGCTTCCCGAACAGTGGCAGCAGAATCAGAAAGCCGCCAAGGCCACCCAGGTCGCATTCGATCTGGACGAGAAGTTTCAATACTCTATCCGCAAGGCCGCGTTGGATGCAGGTGTCAGTCCCTCGGATCAGATCCGCAGCATACTAGGGCTGGCCACCACCAAGCGGCCCAAGCGTCCGCGTCTCACCGTTTCCCTCAGCCCGGAAGATTATCAACTGCTGGCGGAGAAATATGGCCTGGCCGCCGATGAGCAGCTAGAAATAAAACGCCGCGTATTGGATGACCTGGTTCATTTTGTCGACAAAAACGAATAAGATCATGGGCTGATCACAAATCAAGGGCGACTCACAGGGAAATTCGGCTTGAGCGCCGCCGCCAAAAAGGAATCGATATCATGATCGATAGAAAGCGCTGGCTTCTGCCCATCAACCAGAACCCCACTCCCTTCGAGCTGGCGATGATGCTGCTCTCCCTGATCTCTGTCATCGTGGTGCTCATGTTGACCTTCGCCAAACTGGATGGCGAGACCCGCCGCTTGCTCTTCTTCATCGACACCAGCATCTGCGTCATCTTCATCAGCTACTTCTTTATCAACCTGTTTCGCGCCGAAGATAAGCGTGACTACTTCAGGCACCACTGGATCGATCTGGTGGCCAGTATCCCCGCCATCGAAGCCTTGAGGCTGGCCCGTTTCTTCCAGATTTTGCGGGTGATCCGTCTGATCCGCATGACCCGCTCTATCCTGATCCCCCTGATGCGCCAGCGTCAGGAGACCACCCTCGCCAGCCTGTTGGTAGCCATGGTGACCATACTCACCCTCGCCTCGGTAATGATTCTATTGGTGGAGAGTGGCGACCCCAATGCCAATATCAACACAGCAGAAAACGCCATCTGGTGGGCGCTGGTGACCATCTCTACCGTGGGCTATGGCGACTATTATCCTGTCACCACAGTGGGTCACTTCATCGGCGGCCTAGTGATCGTCTGTGGGGTGAGCTTCTTCGGGGTGATCTCGGGTTACATGGCCTCTATCTTCATCGCGCCAGACAGCAAGCAGCGACAGGAGGCCCAGAGCCAACAGATGCGTGATGAGTTAGAGATGGTCCTGCAGCGAATGGAGAAGAATCAGGAGACCCTGCTGGCGGAGATAGCAACCCTCAAGCACCAGCTGAATGAGAAGAAAGAGGCTAAAGACTAACTCGGCGCCTAGGCGTCGAGTCAGGGTGCGAATGTGAGGTTGAGTGGGAGTGTGTAAGTATTAGCGCATAAGCCGAGCGCACTAACACCTTAGCTACCCTGCCCACTAACCCCTAAAAGCCTTAACGCCAATAAGGCTGCACCTTGAGGGCCGAGCGGCGCGAATGCTCCATGGCAAACAGCAGGCTCTGCTCCTTGCTATCCAGCCAGTCACCGATATCCCGCCCCTGCGTGGCGGCGGTTTGCCTCAGACTGTGATAGGCACCCAGGGTGCGTATGCCTAATACCAGATCCTGCCAGGGGGCGCGGAACTGATCCCGCGACTTATGCTTATACAGCTCACCGTAGGCAACCCCGACCAGGATGCTCTCATCCAGCGCCTTGGCAAAAGATTGATAATCTTCGCTACTCAGCTCGGCATTGGAGGGCATTAAATCGACAATCTGTTGCCAGGAAGCTTCCTGTAGCCGATCGGCAAAGGCTTGCAGGCTCTGCTGCTCGCTGATATATACCTGCCCGGCATTCACCGCCATCAAGAGGCTCACGAGACGTACCTGCAACTGACCATAGGTCACATGGTTAAGCATGGCATCTATCTTTTGCGGCATCTCCAGGGTTGCCAGCTCATGGCGCACCGCATCCAGCAAGCCTTCGGGCTCACTCAGATTACTCAACAGGGCACCGTCACCATCCAGCAGCTCACACAGACTCAGCCCCTTGTCGACAAAGCTCAGCTGCGACTCTATGGCGTCGAAGGCCTGCAGCAATTTGTCGTCCAGCAGAGAAAACTGCGCCAGGGTGCAACGCAGCAGGCGAATGCAGGCGCGCAGACGATAGCCAAGCAACGGCAGTTGGCGTGCCGCCTGACGGGATTCCAGCAGCATCTCTTCCAGCAACTGCCAGCGATCAAGACCGGTTTCCAGCAGGGTCACCAAGGCCTGTTTCGGAGTGCCCTTCTTTGGCAAGGCAATAAAGGCCAGGGTGTCGAGCTGTAAGGGGCTGGCCATGGCCGCGAGGCGATAACCCCGCTGGGCCTTGCTGGCGCGCCCAAGTCTCGCCGGGATCTGCTCTGTCACCCGCTCGGCCAGCGCCAATAGCGCCTGGGCATCGCCAGCCAGTAGCTCAAATTCCAGTTCACAGATAGGCTCGCACTGGCCATTGGCGCTGATGCTGCCGATATCCAGCGCCACCTCCACCAGGCTCTCATCGAGATAGATATGCCAGCTCATGCGGGTAAAGTCTGTGTCGAACAGCGAGACCAGCGCATCCTGCACCGGGCCGATTTCGGCGCCCTCTGGCCAGATCTCAGTGGGGAAAAGCGACAAATTGACCTTTGCTTGATCGATATCAATATTGTACTCGGGTCGGGAGTGCACCCCACCTACCACGGTGCCGGCGGTCTTGATCGTCTGCTCAAATTGACCGTCTCGGCCACGAATACGCAGTCCCATGTCCCAGCGTCTGAGCTGAAGATCTGGGGTATCGTAGTAACTGTTGGTCAGATGAATCGCGCCTTTTGCATCGCTATGGGGTAGACTGTTAAGCAGTGATACCAAGGCTTCGCGTTTGTTTTCGGGGAAAAATAGTTTTAGCTCTATCTCGGCTTCCATTCGCCAGCTGCTCACTTTTTTAATCTAGGACTCGGAACTGTAATGAATGTGTCATTATACTTTAATGAAAATTTCACAATGTCATATTAATGTCATAATCGGCCATTAGTATCTCGCATTGCAGTTTATATATAACTCGTTAGAATAAAAACTGTGGGTTTTTATATAAAAACACAGTTTCAATACGCGGACGCTTGGGTTAACATGCGCCCGCATTTTCCAACAGTGGAATAACCTAAATAGGTACACGGCAATGCCAGTAAACTCTATTTTGGGCGTGTTTGCAAAATCGCCAATTAAACCATTACAAGATCATATCGACAAGGTGCACGACTGTGCCTCGATCCTTGTACCATTTTTTGACGCTACTGTCGCAGGTGACTGGGACAAAGCGGTTCAACTCCGTAAACAAATCAGCCAATCAGAACGTGAAGCAGACGAACTCAAGCGTGAGATCCGCTTAACGCTTCCCGGCGGCCTGTTTATGCCAGTTGAAAGAACTGACTTACTGGAGCTACTTACCCAGCAAGATAAAATCGCCAACAAGGCGAAAGACATTTCAGGTCGCGTTATCGGCCGTCAGCTACTTGTCCCAGAAGCAATTCAAGATACCTTTAATGCCTACCTGGCACGCTGTCTCGATGCAGTGGCTCAGGCTAAGCAAGCCATTAACGAGCTCGATGACCTGCTAGAAACAGGTTTCAGAGGCCGTGAGGTCGATCTTGTCGCTAAAATGATCGTGGAACTCGACAAAATTGAAGAGGACACCGACGATCTACAAATCAAAATCCGTCGTCAGTTGTTTAGCATCGAGAATCAGCTAAACCCTGTGGATGTGATGTTCCTCTATAAGATAATTGAGTGGGTTGGAGACTTGGCAGACCTTGCCGAGCGTGTCGGTTCCCGCCTAGAGCTAATGTTAGCTCGCGTCTAAAAACAAAGTTATCAAGGTATCAACATGGTTGATGTATTAATCACCAATGGCCCGTGGCTAATTGCCATTGCGGCTGCATTTGGATTTTTAATGGCGTGGGGTATTGGCGCAAACGATGTCGCTAATGCTATGGGAACCTCAGTAGGTTCAAACGCGATCACCATTAAACAAGCGATCATCATCGCGATGATCTTCGAATTTGCCGGCGCGTACCTCGCAGGCGGTGAAGTAACCAGCACGATCCGTAAAGGGATCATAGATTCGGCCTATTTTGTCGACTCACCTGAGCTGCTGGTGTACGGCATGATCTCGGCGCTACTGGCTGCCGGTATCTGGTTGGTTGTCGCGTCAGCCCTGGGCTGGCCGGTATCGACCACTCACTCTATCGTCGGCGCTATCGTAGGTTTTGCCGCCGTGGGTGTGAGCGCCGATTCTGTTGCCTGGAGCAAGGTATTGGGTATCGTGGGGTCATGGATCATCACACCGGCGATCTCTGGCTTTATCGCCTTTACCATCTTCCAAAGCGTACAGAAGCTGATCTTCAACACTGACAACCCGCTGGAAAACGCCAAGCGTTACGTGCCTTTCTATATGGCACTGGCCGGTTTCGTCATGTCGCTGGTGACCATCAAGAAGGGTCTGAAGCACGTAGGTCTGCACTTCACCAACGTCGAAGCCTACTCACTGGCGGTCTTTATTGCGATCCTGGTGGGCATTGGCGGTATGATTGCCATCAGACGTCTAAAGATGAGCCAGAGCGCCGATCGTCAGACGCAGTTTGGTAACGTGGAGAAGGTATTCGCTATTCTGATGGTTGTGACCGCTTGTTGTATGGCGTTCGCCCACGGTTCTAACGATGTCGCCAACGCTATTGGCCCTCTGGCCGCCGTGGTATCCGTGGTAAATAGCGGTGGCGAGATCGCCAGCAAGGCTGAATTAGTCTGGTGGATCCTACCACTAGGTGCCTTCGGTATTGTCATGGGTCTGGCTATCTTCGGTAAGCGTGTGATGCAGACTATCGGTAAGAACATCACTCACCTGACACCTAGCCGTGGTTTTGCCGCCGAGCTGGCTGCCGCCTCTACCGTGGTTATCGCCTCGGGTACGGGTCTGCCTATCTCGACCACTCAGACACTGGTTGGTGCCGTGTTGGGTGTGGGTATGGCGCGTGGTATCGCCGCCATCAACATCGGCGTGGTACGTAACATCGTGGTCTCTTGGGTAGTCACACTACCTGCGGGCGCGGGCCTGTCGATCATCTTCTTCTTCATGATCAAGGGGATCTTTAGCTAAGCTAAGTCCTATTCATAAGAGAATAAAAAGGAAGCCTCAAGGCTTCCTTTTTTATTTCCATTTATCCTGACTTTTAGCCATTCCGTTTGGGCTTATCTTTTCTGTGCAACTTGTCTGCCAAACTGGGCAGCTACAAAGATTAATTCCTGGTAACACTTCCCATGTTGCACTTGCAAATAGGTGGCTAAATCCCTAGCATGTGCCAATATTTCGCTGAAGAGAACTCAAAGTGTTAAGACTCCTATCTATTCTCGCCATGATGCTAATATCATCGACCCTGATGGCGGCTGAGCAGACCCGTTATATCTCAGATAACGTCTACACCTTCATTCACGGTGGTCCTGGCACCCAATACCGTATTCTGGGCAGCGTCGAAGCCGGTCAACCGGTCACCTACCTGGGTGAGATGCAAAACGACTACGCCAAGGTCGTCGACCACAAGGGCCGCGAAGGCTGGGTCGACAGCAAGATGTTGGACTCTGGCAAGAGCTTCCGTGTGCAGCTGCCAGAGGTTCAGGCCGAACTCGACAGAGTCAAGGCTGAACTTGAGAACATCACCAACGAGAGCGACAGCAGCACTCAGGTGATCCGCCAGCTACGTTCGCAACTGGCTAACGCCGAAGAAGCCCTGGCCAAGGCCTCGAGCGAGCGCGACAGCGCCACCCGCGAGCTGACCAAGCTGAAAAACGACGAGCGCTTCGAGCTGATGAAGCAAGGCGGCATGATTGCCGGTATCGGCGTGTTGATCGGTGTAATTCTGGTCTATCTTCCGCGTCCACGTCGTCGCCAGAAGAACCGCTGGTAATCATCTAGGCATTACCGCGAGCGAGCATAATGAGCCAGGGCTGAGTCCCTGGCTTTTTTTATGGCTAAATATAGCGATAAAACACCCTGAATTTTATTCATAGCGCGCCGCCACAACCCCCATAAACAGTGGCCTTAGCCGCCTTCTGGCCGGACGAGATCAAACAAAGGTCACATTCACCTACACAAGAGTGTCCCTCGTCACATTTTGGAGGTATAATCGGCGCGCAAATGGCGCCAGATTGTATACAAAAATAATACTAAACGCCTGAAAACTTACCTTTTGTTCAAGCCAAAACTGTCCCTATTTAGGTCCAGGTGGAAGTGATTACTATGTTCAAAGCAAGTGAAGTTCTGACTGGTCGTTACGACTCAGCTACCCTAGATGAGCTATTTACAGCGATCACCAACAACTATATTGTCGACGAAGAGCAGTACCTCTCTGAACTGATTAAGCTTGTTCCCTCGAGCGACGACGAGATTCAACGTATTACCAAGCGTGCCCACGACCTGGTGCACAAGGTGCGTCAATACGACAAGAAAGGACTCATGGTCGGTATCGATGCCTTCCTACAACAGTACAGCCTGGAGACCCAAGAGGGGATCATCCTCATGTGTCTGGCCGAGGCCCTGCTGCGTATTCCTGATGCGGCCACCGCCGACGCCCTGATCGACGACAAACTCTCGGGCGCCAAGTGGGACGAGCACCTCAGCAAGAGTGACTCTACCTTGGTTAACGCCTCAACCTGGGGCCTGATGCTCACGGGTAAGATCATCTCCCTGGACAAGAGCATAGACGGCAAGCCAAGCAGCCTGCTAAACCGTCTGGTCAACCGCCTGGGTGAGCCAGTGATCCGCCAGGCCATGCTAGCCGCGATGAAGATCATGGGTAAGCAGTTCGTCCTTGGCCGCACTGTGCAAGAGGCACTGAAGAACAGCACCGACAAGCGCAAGCTGGGCTACACCCACAGCTACGACATGCTGGGCGAAGCCGCCCTGACCATGAAAGACGCGCAGAAGTACTACCAAGATTACTCCAACGCCATCGCGGCACTGGGCGCTCAGCAGTACGATGAGAGCGAGGCGCCACGCCCGACCATCTCTATCAAGCTGTCTGCGCTACACCCTCGCTATGAGGTGGCCAACGAAGACAGAACCATGACCGAGCTGTATGACACCCTAGTCAAGCTGGTCTCTCAGGCCCGTAGCCTCAACGTGGGCGTCTCTATCGATGCCGAAGAGGTTGACCGTCTCGAGCTGTCTCTCAAGCTGTTCCAGAAGCTGTATAACTCTGACGCCGCCAAGGGCTGGGGCCTGCTGGGTCTCGTGGTTCAGGCCTACTCTAAGCGCGCCCTCCCCGTGCTTTGCTGGATCACCCGTCTGGCCAAAGATCAAGGCGATGAGATCCCTGTACGCCTGGTGAAAGGCGCCTACTGGGACAGCGAGCTGAAGTGGGCTCAGGTTGCCGGCGAAGGCGGATACCCGCTATTTACCCGCAAGGCGGGTACCGACGTGTCTTACCTGGCCTGTGCACGCTACCTGCTGTCTGACGCCACCCGCGGAGCCATCTATCCGCAGTTTGCCAGCCACAACGCCCAGACAGTGGCCGCCATCACCGACATGGCCGGCGACCGTCTGTATGAGTTCCAGCGTCTACACGGCATGGGCGAAGAGCTGTACGACACCCTACTGGCCGAGAGCGGCGTCAGCACGGTTCGTATCTACGCCCCTGTGGGTGCCCACAAAGATCTGCTACCTTACCTGGTGCGTCGCCTGCTGGAAAACGGCGCCAACACCTCGTTCGTACATAAGCTGGTCGACCCTAAGACACCGATCGAATCTTTGGTTGTCCACCCATTGACGACCCTGCAAAGCTATAAAACCCTAGCCAACAATAAAATCGTTCAGCCGATCGACATCTTCGGCGCCGAGCGTAAAAACTCCAAGGGAATCAACATGAACATCATCTCAGAATCTGAGCCTTTCTTCGCCGCGCTGGACAAGTTCAAAGACCAGCAGTGGTCTGCCGGCCCTATCGTCAATGGCGAAACCCTCAGCGGTGACACCATTGAGGTGAAGAGCCCGTACGACACCACACAGATCGTCGGCAAGGTTGCCTTCGCCAACAATCAGGCGATCGAGCAGGCTCTGGCCAGCGCTCACAACGCCTTCGGCAGCTGGTGCTCAACCCCAGTTGAAGTACGTGCCAACGCGCTACAGAAGCTGGCGGATCTGCTTGAAGAGAATCGCGAAGAGCTGATCGCCCTCTGTACCCGTGAAGCGGGTAAGAGCATTCAAGATGGCATCGACGAGGTGCGCGAGGCGGTCGACTTCTGTCGCTACTACGCGGTACAAGCCAAGAAGATGATGGGCAAGCCTGAGCTGCTGCCTGGCCCAACGGGTGAGCTGAACGAGCTGTTCCTGCAAGGCCGTGGCGTATTCGTCTGTATCAGCCCATGGAACTTCCCACTCGCGATCTTCCTAGGTCAGGTCACCGCAGCCCTTGCGGCGGGTAACACTGTAGTTGCCAAGCCTGCCGAACAGACCTCAATCGTGGGTTACCGCGCGGTGCAGCTGGCCCATGAAGCCGGAATCCCTAAGGAAGCCCTGCAGTTCCTGCCTGGCACGGGTGCTACCGTCGGCGCGGCCATCACGGCCGATGAGCGTATCGGCGGCGTCTGCTTTACCGGCTCTACCGTGACCGCTAAGCGCATCAACTTAACACTGGCCCAGCGTGACGGCGCCATCATCCCGCTAATCGCCGAAACGGGTGGTCAAAACGCCATGGTGGTGGACTCGACTTCACAGCCAGAGCAGGTGGTTAACGACGTGGTTTCCTCTTCGTTCACCAGCGCCGGTCAGCGTTGTTCGGCCCTGCGCGTGCTCTATCTACAGGAAGATATCGCCGATCGCGTGATCGACGTGATGAAGGGCGCCATGGACGAGCTGACCATAGGCAACCCAGGTTCGGTGAAGACAGATGTTGGCCCTGTAATCGACGCGACCGCCAAGGCGAACCTCAACGCCCACATAGACCATATCAAGCAGGTAGGTCGTCTGATCAACCAGCTGGAGCTGCCAGCAGGCACCGAGAATGGTCACTTCGTGGCGCCGACTGCGGTAGAGATCGACTCTATCAAGGTGCTGGAGAAGGAACACTTCGGTCCTATCCTGCACGTCATCCGCTACAAGGCAGCCGACCTGCCTAAGGTGATCGACGACATCAACTCAACCGGTTTCGGTCTGACCCTGGGCATCCACAGCCGCAACGAGGGCCATGCCCTGGAAGTGGCCGACAAGGTCAACGTGGGTAACGTCTACATCAACCGTAACCAGATCGGCGCCGTAGTTGGCGTGCAGCCGTTCGGCGGCCAAGGCCTGTCGGGCACGGGTCCTAAGGCGGGTGGTCCACACTACCTGACCCGTTTCGTCACCGAGAAGACGCGCACCAACAACATCACCGCCATCGGTGGTAACGCCACCCTGCTTTCTCTGGGTGACAGCGAAGAATAATCTCGCTAAGCGCTCTCGTTAAGCGACAAACAAAAAAGCCAGTGGATTGCCACTGGCTTTTTTATTACCCGTCACTAGGGCTAAAAGGACTAAGAGCTAAGGACTAAGCACTCTAGGCGAAGAAAACGCCTTAACTTAGCACGCGGTTCAGGCTCGCGTAGTGGGCATCCTGTGCCAGCAGACTTTGGTGAGCACCGCTGATGCGGATCTTGCCCGCCTCCATCAGGTGGATGCTATCCATCTTGTCCATGGCCGTCAGTCTGTGGCTTATCATCACCATGGTCTTATCCTTAGCAAAATCGAGCAACAGCGCCATGATCTCTCGCTCGGTGCGTTGATCCAGCCCCTCGGTTGGCTCGTCCAGCAGCAATAATGGCGCGTCACGCAGCAGCGCCCTGGCCACGCCGATACGACGGCGCTCACCGCCTGAGAGCTGTCTACCGCCCTCGCCTATCCAGTTATCCAGCGGCTTGTCGCCTTGGGTTAATGTCCCCAGGCCGACACGCACTAACACCTCAATTAACTTGGCATCGTTGGCCTCACGCCAGGCCTTGCGCTCGGCGCGGCTGCCCTCGGGCGCCTGCTCAAACTGCGCCAGGGTCAGGTTGTCGCGCAGGGTGCCGGCAAACAGATAGATACGCTGACTCACTACCGTCATGGCGCGGCGCAGCGCCTGCTCGCTATAGGCCTCGATCGGGCGGCCATCGAGCAAGATAGTGCCCGACTCGGGCGTCCACTCCCGGGTAATGAGCGACAGCAGGCTCGACTTGCCGCAGCCAGTTTGCCCCAGCAGGGTTAGCTTCTCGCCCGGCTTCACCTCCAGGCTCAAATCGTCCAATACCCGCTGGCCCTGCTGATAGCCGAAGCTGACACCCGAGATAGATAGGGCGCCGCGACTCACCGTCAGGCTAGCCTCTTCGCCATAGCCGATGCTGGGGCGACGCTCGATGATCTCACTCACACGCTCGGCCGCCTGCACGCAGGCCGACAGATGCTGAAAGGCGCCAGCCAGCGGCATCAACATCTCGATACTGGCCAGAGTCATAAACACCACCAGCGCCAGCAGCGGCCCCGGCGGCACCTTATCCCCCACCCCATCGGCGGCGAGATAACAGAGCAACACCAGCGCCAGGCCATGGCTTAGGATCAGCAGCGCCTGACTCAGGGCGGTCACCGCCGTCATGGTGGACTGGCTGGCAAACAATTTCGCCTGGGCACTATCCAGCTCGGCCCTGAAGCGCTTTTCGGCACCAAACAGGGTCAGCTCTGCCTGACCTTGCAGGTATTCCAGCAGCAGCACCCGGTATTGGCGGCGGCTCTCCACCTGGGCGATGCCCGGCCTGTGGCCCAAACGATAGAAAACCAGAGGCAGCAGGAACCACAGAATCAGCAGCACGCCGCACAGGGTCAGCGCCAGCTCACTATCGAACCAGGAAAGAAAACCATACAGGGCGGCGATCATCAAGAGCGAGGCCAGCAGCGGCGTTATCAGCCGAAGATAGAGATGATCCAGTGTATCTATGTCCGCCACCAAACGGTTGAGCAGATCGCCACCGCGCAGATGGCTGAGATCTTTGGCGCTCAGTGGCATCAGCTTGCCCCAGGCCCAGGTGCGCAGCTCAGTCAGCAGGCGGAAGGTGGCCTCGTGGGTCGCCAGACGCTCGCCATAGCGGCTAGCGGTGCGGGCGATGGAGAGGAAACGCACCCCGCCGGCCGGCGTGAAATAGTTAAAGGCCTGGGCGGTCACGACACTCAGTCCGGCTAGCGCAGTAGCCGACAGGAACCAGCCCGACAGCGACAGTAGGCCAATACCCGCCATTAGTGTAGTCAGGCTCAGCAGCAGGCCCACCAGCATCATCAGCCACTGGCGCTTAAACAGCTTGATAAAAGGCAGCAGGTGTTTCATTACGCCTCCTCCTGTCGATGGCACAGGTCATTAAACAGCCCGGGCTCGGCCATCAGGGTGTGATAATCCCCCTGCTGCACCAGCTTGCCGCCATCCAGCACCCAGATCTTATCCATATCGATGAGGGCATCCAGGCGGTGGGTGACCAACAGACTGGTGGCGCCCTGGCGCGCATCAATAAGCGCCTGCATCACCGCTGCCTCGCTGTGGCTATCCAGGCTAGCAGTCGGCTCATCGAGCACAAACAGCTTGGCCGACTGACCTAGGGCCCTCGCCAGACAGAGGCGCTGGGCCTGCCCCACGGACACCCCGGCGCTCTGCTCCCCTATGGGATGAGCGAGCCCAAGAGACTGTGCCCGCACAAAATCGCCGATACGAGCGTCGTCCAGCAATGTATAGATAGCCTCTTCCGTCATCGTCTTACCCATGGCGACGTTGTCGCCAATGGTGCCGTGAAACAGTTGCGGCTCCTGCCCCAGCCAGGCGAGGTGATGACGATAGCTCTCCCTGTCTAAGCTGCTCAGCTCCATGCCATTGACCAGGACACTGCCGCGATAGCATAAGAAGCCCAGTAGCATGTTGAGCAGGCTGGTCTTACCCGCCCCGCTCGGCCCGACGATGGCAAGCTGCTCGCCGCTGGTGATCTCAGCCGTTATCGGCCCCAGCAGCACCTGACCGTCCGGGCTTAATACCTCTGCCCCTTGCAGCTTAATGCTTAAAGGCGTCTCGCTTGTAAAAGGCACGCGCGGCGCATCAACAGCCTCATCCCCTTGATGATTCAGCAGCTCCATCAGAGCCTCGGCAGCGCCTATGGCCTGGGCCTTGGCATGATAGTGAGTGCCCATATCCCGCAGGGGCTGATAAAACTCAGGCGCCAGAATCAGCACAAACAGGCCGATAAACAATGTCATACCGGCGCCGTAGTGACCAAAGTCGAGATGATCTAAAAAGCTAAAACCGAAATAGACGGCCAGCACGGCGATGGAGACGGCGGCGAAGAACTCCAGCACCGCCGAGCTAAGAAACGCCATGCGCAGCACCGCCATGGTGCGGCTGCGAAACTCCTCCGAGGCGCTCTCGATCGCCTGCTGCTCCCGCTCACCCGCGTGGAACAGACGCAGGGTGCCAAGCCCTCTCAGCCTATCCATGAAGTGGCCGCTCAGACGCGACAGGGCGCCGAAGTTTTTGCGGTTAGCATCGGCGGCGCCCATGCCCACCAAGATCATAAACAGGGGGATCAGCGGCGCAGTTGCCAAGAGGATGATCCCCGCCGCCCAGTTGATGGGAAACACCACCGCCAATATGGTCAGGGGAATGAAGCCCGCCAGCATCATCTGCGGCAGGTATTTAGCATAGAAATCGTGAAGGTCTTCCACCTGCTCCAGCACTATGCTGGCCCAGCTGCCCGCCGGACGCCCCTTGATAAACACAGGCCCCAGCTCCACCAGCTTGTCCAGCACACTCTGACGAATTTGACTTCGCAGCAACATGCCCGCCTTGAAGCTGATGCGCTCGCGGCCATAGGCTAGCGCCGCGCGCAGCACTATCACGGCTATCAGGGCGATAAACTCACTGGTAAAGGCCTCACGGGGCAAGTTTTCGATGATCAAACCGTGGAGCATGGTCGCCAGCAGATAGGCCTGGGCCACAAGGGCGAAGCCGGTAAGCACACCAAACAACACGGTCAGATTGAGGTAGGCGCCACAGGCCGATTTTTGCTGCTTAAGCCAGCGGCCGAGGACTTTTTCGAGGGTCTTATCCATTGAGCTCCGCGCGTTATCAGGCAGGGACACTAAGTTCGATGGCAAGAGTATCGCAGGCTCGCGCACAGGAATAAACCAGCGGATGGGGAATTGTTAGTAGGCTCACAAAAATTGAGCTAGATCAAAAAAACTGGAAACTCAGTTTTTATCGAGTTTGGTTTTTAAGGTCTCAGGTTTGTTGGGTTTTGATGGATTTAATGCTGTCTTCATGTGACTAGGTTAATGAGTGTAGCCACTACCGGGGTTTGTGTTTGCTAACGATTTGAAGGTCGCACCTTCATGGCGATCTAACGCCTGCCCGGCGGGTGCTGTACATGGATGTACCAATGTCACGATCACATGGATGTGATGGAGTTACCTCATGTGCAAACACATTTTTGGCACGCTATGAATATATCCCTATACGCTCCACGGCGACGTCCTGTCGCCGAGGGCCAAAAACGTGTTTACACCTGTATCAATCGTCTCTTCGGTTTGACGTTACTGGATTGATTAGGTGCTCAACATTGCTGAACAAAGCTGAGTTGTATTTTGGCTTTAGCTAATCAGATTAATACTTGTAGAGTTAACGCTTCACTCAGCAACTAGATTAACAGTCCGATGAAGTGACTGGTTGAGGCCTTGCTGACTCAAGTACTCCGACAAAGCCGCGTAATTATCTAGGTGATCGGCAGAATAAACTGGCAAAACAAAGAGTCCTAATTTAGAAGCCAATTTAAACATATCTAGACAGTCCTCTTGTTTGATATATTTTAAGTGAATTGTCCAATTGTCTTCAAACCATAGGTTTAAACCTAATCTATTAAACACCAGATTTGGCCAATAAACATCATTAAATAAACTCGAGACATACTCCCCCATGTTGCCATCTTTAACGAAACGCGAAAACCTAAGCTTCTGATTCGAATTACGCCCAACGTACCTGTATTTAAGCGGTTGCTCTAAATCAACTAGTTGTCGCAAGAATCGCTCTATAGTTTGATCCCAAACTTGCTTTTGAGCATTAGAAGCTTCCTCAATAACATTGACGGAACCAGTTTCGTATAACCAATGATCAAACACGGTTATAGCAACCCAACCAAAATCATCCGCTGTACAATCATCGTTGCACTTCAACAAAAACGAGAATTTCTCAGATAGTTGCTTATTCTCGGCGTTAGGAATGTTTAAAAAAGTTCTCATGTTGCCTTACCTATGCCTTTATATAAGCTCATATTCTAATAAAGCCTCTTCCCACAAAACTGACTTATTCTCACAAAAATAATTACTAAGTACGTCTCTGATTTCAGGCGACTGAAAACTATTGTTTTCAATTTGGGCTTTTAAAATCTCTGAACTTACAGTGTCCATTTCTTTAACTTCTGCCTTTGGTTCGCAACAACCATAGCCATCAAAAGATATTCTTACTAAGTAAAGGCAGCCATTTGGGTTTACATCAAAGTCGACAAAGATAGAAGCATCTTGCAAGACCAAGGAATACCTGCACGGATGCGTTGATATTGTTTCAGAGTTTCGAATATCCATGTTTCTCACCTGAACAACTAATGCTCACTATTACAAGTCCCGCTTTAGTGACTTGTTAGTTTTCGAATAATATTCACTGAAAACTCTTTTGCCATTCTTGCTGTTAAAAAAGTAATAAAATGAAATCGATGTCAATAGAAAATGAAACAATGCCGACCACCACACTAAATCACTATTATCTGGTATGAGAAAGATCCTAATCAGTATGGATGCCAAGAATAAACTCGATATCGTGATTAGACTAGTTCTAGCCCAATCATCATTCCAGATATGAGTAAGTAACTTAATGTTTTTATAACTAAAAGCTACCGTTATACCCAAAAGAAGAAGTAAGGTTTCATACCTTCCATTTACAGCATGGATAGCGGCAAAAAAAGGGATAAAAAAGTAAATAAACAATGAATTCGAGTATTGCTCTTTTGCTTTCCTTTTCTTAAAGCCGTCAGGACTTGTGTGTTTTTCAATGTCTTCACTCCCTGCATTTGCAGGACAGCCGCAAAATTCACACTTATCCAAGTTTGGCTCATTGCCTGCCTCACAGGCCTGACATGTCCATCTGTATCCTACCATCGTTCTCCATACTCGAAAGAAAGCTAACGCCTATTAGCGATAATGCACCTATATGATTCACCACCGAATATACATTGCGGCATGCTTTTGTAACCAGCTGAAACTTATAGCAATGACCAACTTTCATTTCAAGACCAACAGATAAAGTCAAATCGAAGAGACGTTAGATACCCAGTGTAGATACGCCGGTGAGCTTCCGTGACAGGGATGTCACGGCAGAGCCTACAGGGAACGTACTTGCGGCGTCTCACAGGTGTATCTGCACATCCCCCGCCGGGCAGGCGTTAGGTAACAGCGAAGGTACGACCTTCAAATCTACTCAACAGGTAAACATTCTCGCGACAACAACAAGGCTAAGTTGCCGATTAGCCCAAACCGGCTAACTTCCCCCTCTCACAAGTCCCCGAGTTTCTTGGCAAACTCAAACTCACCACACATCCCTCCCGCCAGGGAAGATCGGCGTGATCGGCGCAGTTATCTATGGTGAACTGTCCCTTGTGCTGGCGCATCACGTCGCAGCAGATGGCGAGACCGAGTCCCAGCCCGTCGTCCTTGGTGGAGTAGAAGGAGGCCATGAGATCCTGCGCCTTGCCCTTGAGGCCGGGGCCATTGTCCACCAGCTTGAGGGTCGCCTGCTGGGCGCCATATTCAAGGGTCAGCAGCAGTCGCTTCTCCCTGTCGGGTTTCATCTCGGCCATGGCATCCAGGCTGTTCTTGATAAGATTCACCAGCACCTGACTCAGGCCGACTGCGTCGCCAAACAGGCTGTAGGGCTCGCCCCGCACCTCCTGGGTGAGGACGATGCCCTGCTGCTGAAACTCGCGGCGAAACAGCGCCAGTGTGTTGGTGACCACCTCGTCTAAGGAGAGGGCTTCATATTGGGACTTGCGCCGCTTGAGCAAGCCTCGGATGCGGTGCACCACGGCGCCGGCCCTGGCAGACTGGGCATTAATCTTGGCCAGCAGCTCATACAGATCTGAGTCGGCATCACCGCGGCTGTTGAGCTGCATCATGCCCCCCTCGCTGTATTGGGTGATGGCGGCGATGGGCTGATTCAGCTCATGGGCCAGGCCCGAGCCTATCTCGCCGAGGATCGCCGCACTCTTCATCCGCTCCACCTGTAGCGCCTTATCCTTGAGCTGACGCTCAGTCTCGATCAGAAAGTCGCTCTTCTGCCGAAACTTATACTCAAGCCAGAGGTGATAGACGGTGGAGACCAGAAACAGCAACAGCAGTGCCAGGCCCCACTCCTTGTTCTTCTCCATCCACTTCAACACCGTGTAGTGCAGCGGCGGCGGTGGCGCCTTGAGTTGCAGCTCCTTAAACAACTTAATCACCTTGAGCTGACTGATGGGCGCCGTCCAGCCCAGGGTCTTGGCCTGAATGGCGGCGGGATGATCTGGCCCCAAAGCATAGAGGGCCTGGGTGATCTTCTGGGTGATGGCCGGCGGCACGGTATCGGCGGCGGCAAAGGACCAGTTGGGATAGAGCTGAGTACTCACCAGACACTCGTAGCCCGCCGGCATGGTGGGATGGATCACCCTGAAATCCTCCTTCTTCACCAGACCGTCCTGAATCATCTCCTCCAGGGTACAAAAGGGGGTGATGGCCGCATCGACCGTGCCGTCACGCACCTGATAGACGATAGGCTCCAGGGGAAAGCCCAGGAAGCGCAGCGAGCCGAAATAGTTCTCCGGGTTGTAACCCATCTTATGTAGCAGGCCGATGGCGGCCTGATAGCCCCCCAAGGCCTGGGGATCGCTGGCCACCAGGTGTTTGCCTTCGAGATCCTTAAGGGTGTAGATCTGGCTGTCGGCGCGCACTATGATGGTGGAGCCGATGGCAAAGGTGGCGCCGCCATGCATATGGCTCTTCATGGTCGCCAGCCAAGAGAGGGGAAAGTTGCTGCTGAGGTTAAAGTATTGCCCCGGGTTGGTGACGATAAACTGCAGCTCATGCTCCAGCAGCTGCCGGCTCATCTCGTCGAAATCCACCGGCACCACCTCGAAATGTGTGCCAGGCACCTCCTGCGACAGATAGTCCATCATGGGCTGCCAGCGCTCTATTCCCTTCTGCACTCCGTGATTGGCCAGCACCCCGACCCTGAGGTGCACTAGGTTCGCCTTGTCGCTAATCGAGGCATCGACCATCGCATCGCCTATCTCATTGGCGCTCTCACTAGCCAAGACGTTGCCGACCTGCAGCAGACAGAAAGGCAATAAGAGGCAGATCAGCGCGCCCTTGAGCCGCTCTAAGCCCCCCTTCCAACACCTTATGAGTGCAAATCCCAATCGCCCTTTCATCGCTCGCCCAATCACTGAGTTAAGCCTACTACTCTAGGCAAGAAAGCGGCGATTTGATGTGAGGCGGTGCAAACATCCCCTTGTGTCTCCATCAGAAAATTATCATTTAGTGATCTGTCTCAAAGGCCCAAATGCCCCTTTTGCCAGCCTCAAATAGAGGCGCTAGGCTAGGTGTAACCCAAGGCTAACGACCCACTAAAGCTATGCCGCAAGCCACACCGCAACCTATGCCCCTCTATCTGGTGGACGATGACGAAGCCGTCCTCGACTCCCTCAGCTTCATGCTGCGCCAGTTCGGCTATGAGATGACCACCTTCGTCTCTGGCCTGCGCTTCCTGGAAGAGGTAGATCTGAGTCAGCCAGGCTGCGTCATCCTCGACAGCCGCATGCCGGCCATCAGCGGTCAGGCGCTGCAGCAAGAATTGTTAGCTAAGCAGAGCCCTCTGGGGATCATCTTCCTCACCGGCCATGGCGACCTGCCCATGGCGGTCAATGCCTTTCGTCAGGGCGCCTGCGACTTCTTTCAGAAGCCGGTATCGGGTCAGGCCCTGGCGGCCGCCATCGACAAGAGCATGCTCCACAGCCAAAAGGCCTTCGAGGCACTGCAGCTGAGTCACAACCTGGCCACCCTGAGCGATCGCGAGCATCAGGTGCTTGAGCTGCTGATCCAGGGCAAGACCAACAAGCAGCTCTCCGAGGCGCTGTTCTTGTCGCTGCGCACCATAGAGGTACACAGATCCAACGTGATGAAGAAGCTCAAGGTGCACAACCTGGCCGAACTAGCCAAGTACAGCCAGATCTGAAACGCATAAGTAGCAACCTGGTTTTCTATTCCCCCTCTTTCCTTATCCCCAGTCGTAAGCCCCAGTCGTAAGCCTTTCTTATTACGCTCGATTCCTACCACCCTGTGTGAATAAAGGTCACACTTTTTTCACATTCTGGCTAAAAATCGCTGCGCCAGATCACGCGCGCCCCGCCTATGTGGTTTACCACAATACCCCTTATTTTTGTGCGGGATAACAATGGTCTCAGACCTCCTGCGGGAGGGAACAAAAACCAATAACAGTGTGTGATTTCATCTGCCCAGGCAGATGAAGGAGGAAACCATGATAGAGCTTGATAGACGAACGTTTATTAAGGGTGCCGGTGCAGGGGGGGCAAGCTGTGCGCTGGCAACATTATTACCCGGTTCGCTGGCAGCGCTGGAACAGAAACCCCTACAGGGTATGGGCAAGGAAGTCGCCAGCATCTGTGAGATGTGCTCGACACGTTGCCCCATCTCGGCGCGGGTCGTCGATGGCAAGAATGTGTTTATCCAGGGCAATAGCGCCGCTAAATCCTTCGGCGGCAAGGTGTGCGCCCGTGGCGGTGCCGGTCACAGCCTGCTGTACGATCCACAGCGTATCGTTAAACCGCTACGCCGGGTGGGCGAGCGCGGCGAAGGCAAATGGGAAGAGATCAGCTGGCAAGAGGCCTATAAGACGATCGCCCACAAGCTCAACGACATAAAGCAGCAACATGGCCCAGAGGCCGTGGCCTTCTCCTCCAAGTCCGGCTCATTGTCGGGACACCTGTTCCACCTGGGCAAGGCCTTCGGCTCACCCAACACCTTCACCCACGCCTCCACCTGTCCCGGTGGCTATGTGATCGCCGCCAAGGCGATGTTTGGCACTAAGGTGAAGCGCGATTTAAGTAACTCCAAGTACATCATCAACTTCGGTCACAATCTCTATGAAGGGATCAACATGTCCGAGACCCGCGGCCTGATGAAGGCGCAGATGAGCAAGGGCGCCAAGTTGGTGGTATTCGAGCCGCGCTTCTCAATTGTGGCCGACAAGGCCGACGAGTGGTTTGCCATACGTCCGGGTACAGATGTCACCGTCGCCCTGGCCCTTTGCCATGTGCTGATCTACGACAACCTCTACGACCAGGCCTTCATCGAGCGCCATGTCGAAGGTTTCGATGCCTTCGCCAAGGAAGTTAAAGCCTATACCCCTGAGTGGGCCGAGGGGATCAGCGACGTACCCGCCAAGGACATCCGCCGCATCGCCCACGAGTTTGCCGCCAAGGCGCCTCACGCCGTGGTGGACTTCGGTCACCGCGCCACCTTCACCCCAGAAGAGTTCGAGATGCGCCGCGCCCTGTTTGCCGCCAACGTGTTGATCGGCAACATTGAGCGTAAGGGCGGCCTCTACCTGGGTAAGAAGGCCAAGACCTATAACAAGTTTGCCGGCGACAAGGTCGCCCCCGGCCTGGGTAAGCCAGGCGTCGAGGGCATGCCTAAGCCTGCGGCCAAGCGTATCGACCAAGTGGATGAGCAGTACGCCATGATGTGGTCTTCCGGCGGTATCTATCAAACCATTCTCGATGCCACCCTAAAGGCCCAGCCCTATCAGCTCAGGGCCTGGGTGATGAGCCGCACCAACCCTATGCAGACCATGACAGACAGGGCCCTGGTGGTCGAGACCCTGAAGAAGCTGGAGTTTGTGGTCAGCTGCGACGTCTACATCAGCGAAACCGCCGCCTACGCCGATATCATCTTGCCCGAGTCCACCTATCTGGAGCGGGACGAAGAGATCGCCGACAAGTCGGGCAAGAGCCCGGCCTACTATGTGCGCCAACGTGTGGTCGAGACCATAGGCGACACTAAGCCAAGTTGGCAGATCTTTAAAGAATTAGGCCACGAGATGGGTCTGGGGCAATACTTCCCCTGGGAGAACATGGAGAGCCTGCAACTACTGCAAGTCGATCGCGACATGGCCCGCTTCAACGAGATCAAGCAAAAGGGTTATGTCAGCTACGGCAAGCCGCTGATGCTGCGCGAACCCGCCATGGTAGCTGCATTCGTTAAGCAATACCCCAATGCCAAGCCTACAGATGATGACGGCACCTATGCCAGCGCCATGAGCTTCAAGACCCCGAGCGGCAAGATTGAACTCAGCTCAGACGAGGTGGAGAAGATGGCCGCCGGTCGCGGGGTGATCAAGTACCGCGAGGTCAAACTCAAACAGGACAACGAGCTCTATTTCATCCAAGGCAAGGTGGCGGTGCACACCAATGGTGCCACCCACAACGTGCCCATGCTGGCCAACCTGATGTCTGACAACGGCGTGTGGATCCACCCTATCACGGCAGGACGCTTAGGCATTTCCAGCGGCGATCGAATCCGCCTCACCAGCAGCGTCGGCAGCGAAGAGGGTACGGCCCTGGTCACCCCGGGTATTCGTCAGGATACCGTGTTCGCTTACATGGGCTTTGGATCTAAAAACAAAGAGCTCGCCAGGGCGACCTGCAAGGGGGTTCACTGCGGTAACCTGCTACCCAACAAAACCGCGGCCGTGTGCGGCATGAATATCCACACTACTGGCATCACGCTAGCCAAGATCTAATAGGAGTCCAGTATGAGTAAAAGATATGTAATGGTGCACGACGAGAATCGCTGCATCGGCTGTCAGGCCTGTAGCGTCGCCTGTCGCAGCGAAAATGGCGTCCCCGAGGGAGTCACCCGCTTGCAAGTGCGCGTAGAAGGCCCCTTCGGCGACGCGCCGCACCTGCACTTTAAATATAACCGCGTCTCCTGCCAGCAGTGTGAGAACGCCCCCTGCGTCACCGTCTGCCCGACTGGTGCGGCCTATGTGGGCGACGATGGCCTGGTCTCCATCAAGGAAGATAAGTGCGTCGGCTGCATGTACTGTGTGGCGGCCTGCCCCTACAAGGTGCGTTTCATCAACCCTGAAACCAAGGCGGCCGACAAGTGTAACTTCTGTAAGGACACCCGCCTGGCCCGCGGCGAGCTGCCCGCCTGTGTGACTGTGTGTCCCACAGATGCACTGACCTTTGGCGATGCCAACGATCCGAGCAGCGAGGTAGCCAAACTCATCAACACCAAAGCGACCTATCAGGAGAAGACCCATCTGGGGACCAAGCCTAGGGTCTATCGCATTCCAACGAAACGTGGGGGGATACAGTCATGAACAATACCTGGGGCGATATGGCGCAATATGATCCAGTCACCTGGAACTGGGTTATCGCAGTCTACCTGTTTATGGCGGGTCTCTCGGCGGGCTCTATCCTGATAGGTATCGGCCTGCGCTGGTACAGCAAAGAGAAGGCGGTGGAGAGCGCGATTTTAAAAGCGGCGGCCATCATCAGTCCGCTGGCCATCACCTTGGGCCTGGCCTGTCTGGTGTTTGACTTGACCAAGCCGTTTGAGTTCTGGCTGATCTTGGTCAACTACAACTTCAGCTCTGTCATGTCTATCGGTGTGCTGGCGCTGCTGCTCTACTCGCCGATCGGCATCGCCTACTCACTGATCGTGCTAAGAGACGAGCTGGCCAAGTGGAAGCTGGGCTTCCTGGTTCCTGTGGCAAACGCCATCATGCCGATGCGCAAGGCGATTGAAGTTGTGCTGTTTGTGCTAGCCATAGGTGTGGGCGCCTATACCGGCTTCCTCATCTCGGCGATGAACGCCTACCCTATGCTGAACACGGCTGTGCTACCGGCGCTCTTCCTGGTGTCAGGCCTATCAGCCGGCGCGGCGGCTAATGCTATCGGCGCACTGCTGATGTTTAACACCCACAGCCATGATGCCAACCTGAACAAAATGCATGGCCTGGAACTGCCCGTGATGCTGAGCGAGATCATGTTCCTCTTCATGCTGTTCTGCGCCCTCTACTTCAAGGGCGGTGCGGCCGCGGCGGCGCTGGCGTCACTCACCACAGGTGTCTGGGCCAGCGTGTTCTGGGTCGGCGTGGTCGGTATCGGCTTTGCCATCCCGCTGCTCACCATGCTGATGCCGTCGCAGACACGTCACAGCAAGGGCGTGATGATAGCCGTGGCCTGCTGCAGCCTCACCGGCGTACTGGCCCTGAGACACTTTGTGATCTACGCAGGTCAGAGCTACATCAGCTAATCTCATCTCCACAAACGCAAAAAGCCCAGCTGATGCTGGGCTTTTTTTATCTTAACTGGCGACTACTCGTCGTCTTCGTCGAAGAAGTCGTCATCCAGATCGCTGTCGCCGGCGGCGTCACGCTCGGCGCGCCATTTCTCGGCGGCCGCTTCTTTGGCGGCAGCGGCCTCGTTACGCTCGACGCGCTGCTTGGCACGGCGCTCGTTACGCAGCATCAGGTTATCGACTATGCCCTTGAGGGTCTCTTCGCCCCAGGCGGTGGCCTCGGCTTCGCTGGCAAAGCCAGTTTGCGCCTTAGTCACCACTGTCTTGCGCGCCGTCATACGACGGGTGACTTCGGCGGTCCAGCTACCTTCGGCTTCGCTCACGCGAAGACCGTATTTCTTGTTTTGTGTCATGTTAATTTCCTAATTCGATCTTCGAGTGCAAACGTGCCGCTCATTGAGGGAAACAGCGGTCTAATATACCACTGTCGTCAGAAAGGCGGCTATTGTAGTCTCCTCTGGATAAAACTCAATCATTAGCGCGCACAAATTACGAAAAAGTTAGCCCTTTCAGCTAAGCAGAACTGGCGAATTCGATAGCACTTTGCTATCGCTTAATGTAAGCTGCACGCCCGCCAGCACGCTGGCTCCCAATTATCCGGCCCCGTCGCCCAAGAGATCCATCTATGAGTTTTACCTCCCTGGGGTTATCCGCCCCCATACTCAAAGCTGTAGCCGACAAAGGTTATCAAACCCCCTCGCCCATTCAGGCCCAGGCTATCCCAGCAGTATTGTCGGGTAAAGATGTGATGGCGGCGGCGCAGACAGGGACGGGCAAGACAGCCGGCTTTACCCTGCCGCTACTGGAACTACTCAGTCAGGGCCCCCGCGCCCGCAGCAAACAGGTGCGCGCTCTGGTCTTGACGCCAACCCGCGAACTGGCGGCCCAGATCGCCGAAAGCGTCACCACCTATGGTCAGCATCTGCCGCTTCGCAGCGCCGTAGTGTTCGGCGGTGTCGGCATCAGCCCACAGATCAGTCAACTTAAGCGCGGCGTCGATATCCTGGTGGCCACACCGGGCCGTCTGTTGGATCTCTATCAGCAAGATGCCGTGAGCTTCTCTCAGCTGGAGACACTGGTGCTGGATGAGGCCGACCGCATGCTGGACATGGGCTTTATTCACGACATCAAGAAGATACTCGCCATCTTACCGCCCAAGCGGCAGAACCTGATGTTTTCCGCCACCTTCTCCGATGAGATCCGCACCCTGGCCAAGGGGCTGGTGAACAATCCGGTGGAGATCTCGGTCACCCCGCGCAACAGCACAGCCAACACGGTACAGCAGCTGATCTGCCCGGTAGACAAAAACAAGAAATCCGCAGCCTTGGTCAAGCTTATCCAGCAAGGTGACTGGCAACAGGTCTTGGTATTTAGCCGTACCAAGCATGGCGCCAACCGTCTGGCTAAGCATCTCGAGGCCAAAGGGATCACCGCCGCAGCCATCCATGGTAACAAGAGCCAGGGTGCCCGCACCAAGGCGCTGGCTAACTTTAAGTCGGGCGACATCCGCGTTCTCGTAGCCACCGACATCGCCGCCCGTGGTCTGGATATCGACCAGCTGCCTCAAGTCGTCAACTTCGACCTGCCTAACGTGCCCGAAGATTATGTGCATCGCATCGGCCGTACCGGCCGCGCGGGCGCCGACGGCAAAGCGGTCTCCCTGGTGAGCGATGAAGAAGCCAAGCTGCTGGCGGATATCGAGCGCCTGATCGGCAAGCTGCTGCCGCGTGCTGAAGTAGAGGGGTTCGAGCCGACACACACCCTGCCCGAGACCAATCTGACGCCTAAGCGCCATGGTCAACACAAGGGACCGCGTAACCCTAAGCCTAAAAGCAACAGCCAACGCAATGGCCAACGCAGCAGCAATCGTTCAAGCAACGGCCAGGGTTCAGACAAGGCAGGCCAGCCTCGCCGCGACGATAAAGCTCAGGGCAACAAAGGGGATCAGGGCCGTCGCCGAACAGGCGCAAGTACTGGTACAAGCAAGCCTGCGAGCGAAGGTCAACAAGCGCAAAACCAAGGCAAACAGGAGCACAGGGACGGTAACGCTCCAGCACGCCGTCGCAGACGTCGTCGCCCTAGCCAGGGCACGCCTAAACCGGCCACTAATTAGTCGAGCTAGCACTTAACAAGGAACGCCTAAAAGCCTGTCATCCGACAGGCTTTTTCATATCCCCACTTAAGCATTTCGTTGCGATCGGATGACCACGGCATTGACTTATCGGGACGATTTACCGACAGTAGCCCTTAAACAGCAAGGGGCCTTTAGCGAACAGGGAGCCTTTAGCGAACAAGGAGCCGGGCATGACGACACAGAACGATCAGTATTTACAAGGCGGCTGCCTGTGCGGCGCGCTGCGTTACAAGGTGTCGGCGCAGCCGTTTGATAGCGATTACTGCCACTGCAACCAGTGCCAGAAGAGCACAGGCGCCATGGCCGCCTGCTGGATGGATTTTAAGGCAGATCAGGTCACTTGGTTACAGGGGGCGCCCAAGGAATATGCCTCCTCAGACACCATACGCCGTGGCTTTTGCCAGCAGTGCGGCACCAGCATCAGCTATCGCAGTACCGACTACCCAGATTACTACACCCTGAGCATCGCCAGCCTGGACGATGCCAACGCCATCGCCCCCAGATATCATATCTACACGGACAATCAACCCGACTGGCTGAAGATTGACGACGACATCCCCAAATACCGCCAGAGCCGCAGTGAAGGCTGAGGCGGGTTTAGAAAGAAACGACCTCTAGCGCTTCACGGCGCTAAACAGGGCGACGCAGCCCACCTGCTTGATGCTGACCCGATCAAACCTGGCGCTTAGCGCCTGGGTCAGGGTGTCGATATCGTCAGCCTGATTACAGAAGATCCCCTTCTTGTTATAGATAGCCATCAGCCTGGCCGCGAAGGCATTGGGCGTGATACCAGTGCCCAGAATTGTGCTGCCAAACAGCACAGCACCCGGCTTCATCACAGATTCGAGATGGGTGAAGAGCACGCATTTCTCTGCCATGATGCCCGGCAGGCAGTGCAGCAGATAGTTCACGCTGACCGAATCGAAGCCATCGCATGTCAGCTCAAGCGGCGCCAGGACGTTGCGGCAATAGATCTCGGGGGAGAGATGACGCACCACGGCCGAGGCCGATGCCAAGCTGTTCTCATTGAGATCCATCAAGGCGATGCGCCGGGTATGCGCGGGCAGATGATGCTTGAGGTAGTAACCAGTGCCGACGCCGACATCCAGGTGATTGGCTGAGGTCAGGGCGGCAAACTGTTCGGCGATCAGCTTTGTAGGACACTTCCACAGATAGTGATTGGAAAATCCCAGCACCCAGAGATCATAGATGGCGAGCACACTCTTAGAGTAGATCGCCTGACCCGCGACAACGGCATCTTTATTCATTTTTTCTTACATACCAATAAATTAACGAGGGCGGAATCTATACTAAAACGCCCAGCAAGGCAAAATTACCTTACGCAAAATGACCTTACTAAGGTTAACCCTGACGGCTGCCTAGCTCATCTAGTTTCACACGCTTTCTTAACCCGGTAGGGCGAATACAGCTGGGGATGTCGAGTCATGGCGTCATGGTGTCATGGTGTCATGGTGTCATGGTGTACTTATCACCTGCGGGGGGCTCATGTGCAGATACGCTTGTGAGACGCCGCAAGTACGTTCCCTATAGACTATGCCGTGACATCTGATGTGAATGGATTCACGAATGCTGCAATGACATGGATGTCATAACGCGACCCTGTCACGGACAGTTCACTAGCGTATCTACACTGGGGCTCTATCGTCTCTTCGATTTAGGGTTGATTGTGTAACTCGTACAAGCTGACTTATTTTTGGACAAAAGAATTTAGACCTTCGAATGAAGGTTTTGGTTTTTTAGCTTGTAACCTTTAGCTGCATAGGTTTTTACTTCGCTGATGGCAGCGTTGACCTTCATGGTTTTGAATTGCCTGCGGCAGGCTTATGTGCAAACACGTTTTTGGCACGCCACTAGCACTTCCCTGTGGGCTCTACGAAATCATCCCTGATTTCGAAGACCAAAAACGTGTTTACACCAGTATCTATCGTCTCTTCGATTGAACGTTAATTGTGTGGCTAGCACAATCTAACTTATTTTTGGACAGAAACGCGTTAGAGTATTTGATCAGTAACGCCGCATTAAGGTGTGAGCGACGCTTGGCTATACTTGAGCGAAGCGAAACCGCCAAGCGTTGCGAATCACTCTTAAATGCTTTGTTAGAGCTATTTTATAAACTCACAAAAGATTATTTCGTCTTTAAATTTTAATTGCTCATAAGATTGAACATTATTGAGTTTCAAGGTGTTTTTTTGGTCTGTTACACTTAGCTTATTGAAAGCTCTTTCCAGCTCTTTTTCCTTACCTACTGGGTTATAAAAAATCGACGGTTTACAAGAACCATAGCCTAGTTGATCATAGAATTTATTCATATGTGCTTCTATTTTATTTCTTTCATCTAGCACATTATTTGTTGAAACAAATGAATATGCAGCTACCCCAAATGATATTGCCATTAATAAATATACCCAAAGCATTGATGGTCGTCTTTTTGCACTTGCTAATCTTTGCATTGTAGTGGTGATCATTTTGTCACCAATTAAAATATTATTTAACTCAAAGTTTTCACTAGGGTTGTGAATTGAAACAACTATACTGTCTTCGGGAAGAATTTCTTCTATTGTAATTTCTTTTGCATCTTTATTAACATTACAATTTACAGTTATATCTCGATTTTGGGATTCTACCTCTGGTTTTAACTCAAGTTCCCCTGAATATAAAATACGAATATTTTTTTGTGCGTTCGTTGAGAAATTATCCACAGTGATATACGATGTTCTTATATCAGTCAGAAGTTCTCTATCTTCGTTATTTAACTTTTCCAAAAGCTCTTTTGGTGGGTTGTAAACTATCGGTCCAAAAAGATGGTAGCCAACGGCATTGGGTATTTCTTTATTAATATTAATTATATTTAATATAGTTCCTAACAAAGGTGTTTCCTTATAATTTTATAAACAATAGGTGATATATGACTTCGAAAATTATAACAGATTGTTTGCGTTTATATAGCCTTAATAGCTCTAACATTTTATTAGTGCGCATGCGTGTTTTCCAAACCTATTATCTACTTAACAAATATTGTAAGCATATAATTTTAAAGCCATTTATTTATACCGAAATGAGAAAACGCGCACAAATACAGGATAAAAATCGTTCAAAACTCTTGTGATTTGAATATGACTGTATAGTTATCCAGTTTTTTGGTTGGGGAGTAGTGAATTACATCACGCGGGTGTAGCGATAAAAATTTCTAGGCCAGAAAGTCTGCTCGTTACTGACCCTCCGACAACTTGTTAACTCTTTTTGGGGCAAAAATCAGTTAGTTTTCACGCTTTAGACACACCAATACCGCCAATTCGAAGAGACGTTTAGATACGGGTGTAAGCACGCTTTTGGCTCTCGGCGGCATGGACGCCGCCGTGAAGCGTATAGGGATATATTCACAGCGTGCCAAAAGAGTGCTTGCACATTCCTCCGCCGGGCAGGCGCTAGATTACAATGAAGGGTCGACCTTCAAACTCTCTCAACAACTAAACATGCTGCCAAACGCTAATCAAACAAAGAGATAGAATATCGCGATAAACAGGACCCGCCGGGCAGGCAATCAGTTTCCACGAAGGTAGAACCTTCAAACAAACTAACCCAATACCAATCCCCAGCCAAACCCCAGACAACAAAAAAGGAGCCAACCTCAGTCAGCTCCTTTTCCAATCACCGCGCTAGATTACGCGATTAATTACTTTAACTCCCACGCCCGATAACTCTTACCCTTGAGCTTGCCTTTCACAATCTTGTTGAGCGCCTTGCGCAGCACCTTGCGATCCACCGCCACGTAGGAGCGGAACTCGGTGATCTTGATCTTGCCGACTTCACTGCCCTCGATGCCGTTGTCACCGGTAAGACAGCCGAGGATGTCGCCAGGGCGCACCTTCTGCTTCTTACCGCCATCTATCTGAATGGTGACCATTCTGGGTTGCGCCGGCATGGTGTCCAGCAGGGCTTCACCTGGCAGCGCCTCACCGTCTATCTCGCGGCCAAGTGCATCTGCCAGCAGGGATAATTTGTAGCCATCTTCATGGTTGAAGAGGGTATGGGCGGCGCCCTTGCTGCCGGCGCGGCCGGTACGACCGATACGGTGGATATGCACCTCAGTGTCATAGGCCATATGGTAGTTGACCACCATGTCTAAGGCGTCGATATCCAGGCCGCGGGCCGCCACATCGGTTGCCACCATGACGCTGGCGCTCTTGTTGGCAAACTTTAGCAGCATCTGGTCGCGATCCCGCTGCTCCAGATCCCCATGCAGGGCTACCACGCTGAAGCCAGCATTGGTCAGCTTGGCCGCCACGTCCTTGGTTTCACGCTTGGTGTTACAGAAAACCACGGCGCTCTCGGGCTGATGCTTGAGCAGCAGGAGCTGCAGCGCCTTCATGCGATCGTTATTGTTACCGCACTCGTAGAAGTGCTGCTCGATACTCTCTCCGCCGTGCTGTACCTCGACCTTCACCATGAGGGGATCGATCATAAACTGCTCGCTGAGGCTCTGGATCTGCTCGGGGAAAGTCGCGCTAAACAGCAGGGTCTGACGCTCGCGGGGCACCTCTTGCATGATGGCGTCCAGCTCACGCTGAAAGCCCATCTCGAGCATGCGATCCGCCTCATCCAGCACCAACGTATCGACGTTGTCGAGATCCAAGCGGCCTCTGTCCAGGTGATCTATGATACGACCCGGCGTGCCGACGATAATGTGGGCGCCGTGTTCCAACGAGCCTATCTGCGGCCCCATGGGCACGCCGCCACATAGGGTGAGGATCTTAATGTTATGGATACCGCGCGCCAGGGTGCGCAGCTCCGCCGCCACCTGATCCGCCAGCTCACGGGTAGGACAAAGCACTAACGTCTGGATACGAAAACGCTTCACATCCAGCTTGTTGAGCAGGCCTAAACCGAAGGCGGCCGTCTTGCCCGAGCCCGTCTTGCCCTGACCTATGACGTCCTGCCCATTGAGGATCGCCGGCAGACTCTGGGCCTGAATAGGCGTCATCTGGTGAAAGCCGATAGATTTCAGGGTATCGAGCAAAGCGGGGTTAAGCGGCAGACTGTCAAAAGCCCCGCTTGGCGTAGTAGCGTCAGATTGACTCACGGTAATTTCCTAATGCTGTGCCGAGAAAAACTGAGTTAGATCAGGCACAAATAAAGCTATGTGATGGCAGCAGCCGATGAATCTTCAAGGGCGTGCGTGGATATGGCGGCGATTATAGCAGCAATCGGGCGGCAATGCGCCAATTAGACGGGGAATAAAATAAAAGCCGCCGCGAAGGATCGCGACGGCATTCAGGGTTAAACCAACCAAACTTTAGCTAATCAGCTAGGCGGTAGCCATCTCGGCATCGGTATCATTCTTGGCATCGATACGCTTGATCACGGCGCCGTAGATGATGAGTGACACCGCCGACACGCTGGCGATAGCGGCAAATACATACCAGATGTAGTGAGCATGTGCCGAAGCCTCTACCCAGGCGGCGTGGTCGCTAAAGTTACGTGGATCTGGGCAGTAGGCCTCCAACAGGTAACCCGACAGACCAAAGCCCAGCAATGAACTGATGAAAGAGTGCAGGTGCGAGAAGCCCAGGTAGAGACCCTCTTCGCCCTTAGGCGCCTGTAGCGAGAAATACTCCAGGAAACGCGGCGAGATGAAACACTCGGCCAGGCCCTGGAATACTATGCCTATGATCATCATGGCGGCGATGGGGTGCATGCCCAAGATGGTCTCACTGCCGGCAAACATGTTGCCCGAGGCCATCAGCAGCGCCGATACCGGCATGATAAACATCCCCACCGTCATAGAGGTCAGCGCGCTGCGCTTGGCCATCATACCCGTGACGAAGCTGACGCAGAGGAAGACCACCAGAGGGTTGACGTTGGCGTACCAAGACGGTGATGAGCCCTCACCGGCCATACGCAGCACATATTTTGGCATGGTGGCGTAGAGCTGATGCTGCACCATCCAGAAGCCTGTGATGATTAGAATCAGGGCTATCAATCGACCATTAGACAGCACCTTGAGCAGCGCCTGCCAGATCTCACCCAGGCTCTTGCCGGAGCGGTTCTCCTCCGTGCTCTTGAAGAAGAGCATGATGCTAAAGAAAGCGATCAGCGTCATGGTGGCGGCGAAGTAGTTTAGGTTAATCAGACCCAGGTCGCCCATGGATTCACGCAGCGGCTTCACCACTGTCTTACCCGAGAAGGCGCCAATGTTGACCATCATGTAGAAGATAGAGAAGCCCTTGGCGCGGGTCTCGGCCGTGGTCGATAGCGCCACAGTGCCTGTGATCACCGCCTTGATGAAGGAGCCACCTATCATGATGACGACCAGAATAGGCACGATCGCCCAGCGAATATCCGCCTCCTTAAGGCCGTGATATATGGTCTCCTTGCCATATTCCACCAGCCCCTGAGATTCAATAAGCGCAGGGAATATCGCCAAGGAAGCATAGCCTATGGTTAACAGGCCAAACGCCAGCAACAGGGCGCCGCGAAAGCCTATCTTGTCGGCCAAAGCGCCGCTGAAGGTGGGCAGAAAATAGAGGCCGGCCGAGAAAGAGCCCGCCAGCCAGGCGGCTTCGACGTCGCTAAAACCGAGAATACGTGACAGGTAGAGGGTGATAACGATGAACACACCGTAATAGGCCGCTCGTTCGAGCAGCTCGACGCCGTTGGCGATCCAGAAGATTCTGGGGAAGCGCGGCGCCTCTGTGGACTTAGAGTTATTATTCATTTTTAGTCTTCCAGGCAAAAAAACACCTCAAACTACCCCGAGCCGCGCCCAGACGCAACCTTAGCGTCATGATGGGGATCAATTTTTGGCAAAAGTGGGCGACAAACTCACTGAAAGACCGTAACAACTAAATGCACTCCTCTACAGGACGAGCCTAGTTCTCCATACTGAAATCTATCGATTAGCCATTAAATATCAGCAACTTCTAAATGTATTTCTCACCTGCAGATTCATCATAGTCTCCTATACTTAGGTCAGATTAGGAGAGATGCTAATGTTAAAACTCAACATCCGTCGTAAAGTCGTACTCGCCACCCTGGCCTCTGTCGTGTTATCCATCTTTTTGATCAGCCTCTATGCAATGTCCAATAGTCGGGAGATCATTCTCGACAGCACCCTAAACCGAGAATTACCAGCGGTTTTAGGTGAGGTCGCCAACGATATTGACGCCCAGTTATTGATGCCGATTACAGTTTCCAAAGTGATGGCCAATAACCTCGAATATCAGGCCATGATACGTCAAGGTGAACCCGAAGCGAGCCAGGCAACACTTATCGCTTCCCTCGCCAATATTCGGCAGCGATTTGGCGCCATTACCGCCTTTCTGGTCTCTAATACCACGGGACGCTACTTCACCCATGAAGGACTCTTTAAAACTGTCTCTCCAAGTGACGATAGAGATGCCTGGTTTTATCGCTTCTTAGGTAGCGGTAAAGATTACGATTTGAGTATCGATGTCGACGATCTCAACCAAACACCCACCCTGTTTATCAACTATCTAGTACAGATAGAGGGAAAGCCGAGCGGTGTAGCGGGCGTAGGGCTGTCACTCAACAGTCTGGCCGACAACATCAAACAATATAAGATAGGTGAACAGGGACGCGTCTATCTTACCGACGGCAATGGCCAGATAAAGATCCACGGCCAAAGCCAGTTTGCCGGCAAGCAACTGAGTGCCTTGGGCATCAAAGATCCGCAAGCATTGCTGTCTCAGCAGACCTTTGCCACCTCGGAATATGATAACAATGGTGTCGACACCCTAGTCGCCAGTCGCTACATTCCCTCAATCGGCTGGTATCTTATTGCCGAGGTCCCACAAGACGAGCTATTTGGCACCATCAATCAAGCCAGTTGGCAACTGGCACTGATGGGGCTGGTACTGGCCGCCATTATCATGTTCACCAGCGCCAGGCTGATCAACCGCCTTATCTCTCCCTTTGGCGAGCTTGCAGACATGCTGAAAAGCATTGGTGAGGGAGAGGGCGACCTCTCGCTGCGACTGGACGACAGTCGTCAGGATGAGACCGGCAGCATGGCTGCCAGCTATAACCAGTTTGTCACCTATCTCAGTAAGACACTGCAAAGCGTATCGGCAACAGCCAACGATCTGTTTCAGGCGGTCGAGCGGATCGACAATCAAGCTAAACATATGGAGCATGAGATCAACGATCAGGTCAGCAAGATAGAGCAAGTGGCAACCGCCATTCACGAGATGGGCATGACAGCCCAAGAGATCGCCAGCAGCGCCAACAATGCCGCCGAGAATGCCCAGGTCGCCGACCAATCGGTTAATCAGGGCAATCAGTCGGTACAAAATACCATAGCCTCAGTAGCAAGCATGAGTGAGCAGCTACTGACCACCAGCGAGACGGTATCTCAACTTGCAGAAGATGCCAGCTCCATCGACACTGTGCTTGAGGTGATCCGCGGCGTGTCGGAACAGACTAACTTGCTGGCACTGAACGCAGCAATCGAGGCTGCACGAGCAGGCGAACAGGGCCGCGGCTTTGCGGTAGTGGCTGATGAAGTCCGCACACTGGCTTCTCGCAGCCATGCCTCTACCGAAGATATTCGTCACATCATAGAGAAGCTACAGGCGAAAACGACCGAGGTGGTCAACGCCATCGGCCAGAGTACAAACCAGAGTCAACAGAGCCAACAGGAAGCCAGCCTCTCAGGCGAACACCTGCACAGTATCGCCGAAAACATTCAGGCCATGAGCGAGATGAGTATGCAGATCGCCACGGCGACGGAAGAGCAGTCCAACGTTGTTGGTGAAATCAATCCCCATGTCACAGCTATTGCCGATATCTCACGCAGCAGCAGTGACGTGGTTCGCCAGACTTCACTCGATTGTAGCGATCTGAGAGAGATGGCGGTACAACTCAACGAACTGGTGTCTCGCTTTAAGTTTTAATCTCGAAGGCGCCGGGCAATAATCTCGGCGCCGTCGTATAAAAGCGATTTTATCGCTATCATGTGTGCCACTTATCCCCCAAACAATAGACACACAGAAAATGAGCCAAGCCAACATCAGCAAACAGCAACTCATCGACCAGCTCACCGCCTGGCAGCAGGGCAAGATAGATAACGAAGAGTTACAGGACTGGATGGTGACCCATTATGATCCCGACGAGGTCTGCATAGGCCAGGGGGAATGCGAATGGACTGTGGAGGCGATGAACATAGTGATGAACGAATATGAGATCGCCAAGACGGAGAAGTTCAGACAGGAAAATGCCCAGCTGGCGATCGACTTCATCCTCGCCGATGAGGCGCGCTTCAATCAGACCCGCCACCTGTTTCTACAACAGGGTTTTCACGACTAACTTTTTCACGACTAAGTTTTTCACGACTAGGCTTTTCACGCCTAAATAGCGTTAGGGCTTAAACACCCCGATAACTGCGCCTGTGGCCTGCTTGGCCACCTCGGCCTCGGCCTGCTGCTCTCGGTAATCGCACTCGACGCACTCGACCGTCTCAACTCCCTGCTCCTTAAACAACACTATGCTGTCCTGGGCATGACACTTGGGGCACTTGGCTCCGGCAACGAAACGCTTCTTGACTCTGACTCTACTCACGCTTGACTCAACCTGTTGGGATAAAAACTCTGTCGATGGGGCCATTTTGCCACAAGGTGCGGCAAAACACCCTATCGGATTCAAAATGTCCCGGCTAAAGAGTGGCAAGCCATACCCCAACTGGGCTATCATCCCAAGCCTATTAATCCTTAGCTATGCATCAAGTCGACCTCAATGATCACCATTACCCAAGCGCAACTTATTCGCGGCTCCAAGACCCTATTGGATGAAGCCTCTCTGACTGTCTACCCCGGCCACAAGGTCGGCCTGGTGGGTGCCAACGGCACGGGCAAGTCATCTCTGTTTGCGTTGATCATGGGACACCTCAGCCTGGATAAGGGCGAGATCAGTGTGCCCACGGGCTGGCAGATCGCCACAGTTGCCCAGGAGACGCCGGCGCTTGAGGTGAGCGCGCTGGAATATGTGATCGACGGCGACCGCGAATATCGCGAGCTGGAAGAAGCGCTACACAAGGCACAGCTGGAGGATAACGGCCATCAGATCGCCCTGCTGCACGGCAAGATAGACGCCATCGGCGGCTACAGCATCCGCGCCCGCGCCGCCAGCCTGTTGGCAGGTCTGGGCTTTAGTGAGGCCGAGCAGCAAAATCCGGTGAAAAGCTTCTCGGGGGGATGGCGCATGCGTCTCAACCTGGCCCAGGCGCTGCTGTGCCGCTCCGAACTCCTGCTGCTGGACGAACCCACCAACCACCTCGACTTGGACACCATGTACTGGCTAGAGAGCTGGATCAAGGCCTATCAGGGCACGCTGATCCTCATCAGCCACGACAGGGACTTTATCGACGCCATCGTCGACGAGATAGTGCATGTTGAGCATCATAAGCTCAACTACTACAAGGGCAACTACACCGCCTTCGAACGCATCCGCGCCGAACGCATGGCCCAGCAACAGGTGGCCTATGAGCGCCAACAGAAAGAGCGCGCCCATATGCAATCTTTCGTCGACCGCTTCCGCTACAAGGCCAGCAAGGCCAAGCAGGCCCAGAGCCGTCTCAAGGCGCTGGAGCGGATGACTGAGCTGCTGCCCTCCAAGGCCGACAGCCCCTTCTACATGGCGTTTCGCGCCCCCGAGGCCCTGCCCAACCCGTTGGTGAAGATGGAGCAAGTCTCCGTCGGCTATGGCGACAAGTCGATCCTCAACCATGTGCACCTGAACCTGGTGCCAGGTGCCCGCATCGGCCTGCTCGGTCGTAACGGCGCGGGTAAGTCGACGCTTATCAAGCTGCTGGCCGAACAACTCAAGCCCATGAGCGGCCTGTATGAGCCAAATCCCGGCCTCAACATAGGTTACTTCGCCCAGCATCAGCTGGAGTTTCTGCGCCTGGATGAGTCGCCGCTACAGCACCTGACGCGACTCGCGCCAAACAACAGGGAGCAGGAGCTGAGGGACTTCCTCGGCGGCTACGGCTTTAACGGCGACATGGCCCTGTCTCCGGTTCGCCCCTTCTCCGGCGGCGAGAAGGCCCGTCTGGTGCTGGCGCTGCTGGTGTGGCAACGCCCTAACCTGTTGCTGCTCGATGAGCCCACCAACCACCTGGATCTCGAGATGCGTCACGCCCTGACCATGGCGCTGCAGGACTTCGAAGGTGCCATGATCATCGTATCCCACGATAGACACTTGCTGCGCCTGAGCTGTAGCGACTACTACCTGGTGGATGGCGGCGAGGTGAAGAGCTTCGACGGCGACCTGGACGACTATCATCAGTGGTTGCTGGACGCCGCCAAGGAGGCCAACAAACCGGCCGCCCAGGATGATGCGACACCGGCCCAGGACAAGAAGCTGCAGAAACGACTGGAGGCGGAGCTGAGACAGAAGCTGTCACCGCTGAAGAAGGCTCAGGCAAAGCTTGAGAAGATCCAACAAGATTGCAGCGACAAGCTGGCCGAGCTGGAAAACCTGCTCGCCGACACCAGCCTGTATGAGGCCGACAACAAGGCCAAGCTCACTCAGATCCTAGCCGAGCGGACCCAGCATACTCAACAGCTTGAAGAGAGCGAGATGGAGTGGCTCGAGCTGCAAGAGAACATAGAGACCATAGAGCAAGAGGCCAAGCTGCAAAGCTAACTATCTTGGCTAAGCCTCTAGCTCGACCATTACCTAAGGAAAAACCTAAGCGATACAAGGATGAAGTATGAGCCATGTAAATCATTTTGACGCCAACCTGTGGCAGACCTGCGACAGCCTCTACGAGAAGGGGCAGTTGCTCTACCTCAAGCTGCAAGATGACTACGGGCTCAACGTCAATCTCCTGCTGCTGGCCCAGTGGCTCGACGAGCAGCACTACTACCTGAGCGACCAGGATTGGCGCCAGCTCAGCGAGCAGGTCGAGGCCTGGGAGCAGAAGGTGCTCAAGCCCTACCGCAGGCTGAGAAAGCTGAGCAAACACAACCTGGCCGAGGCCGAATATCGCCAGATGCTAGAGGTAGAACTCATGCTGGAGCGCAAGTCCCAAGGGATGATACTGCGCCAACTCAGACAGCTTCCCAATGAACAGGGCCAGGCGAATCTACCGCGCTATCTCGGTCTGTTTCAGATAGAGATAGACCAATACCACCAGCTGGCACAGACGCTGATCCGCTAAGGCTTAAGAACCAAAGCCCAAACCCAAGCCCAGCTATTTAAGCGCCGCCTAGCTCTTCGGCCAACAGGCTGGCATTGCGTGCTGTGATGCCATAGATGGAGAGTTGAGGATTAGCCCCGAGACTGGTGGGAAACAGCGAGCCATCCATCACAGACAGATTCTCCAGATAGTGACTGCGCCCCCGGCTATCTACCATGGCCATCTGCTTATCTTCGCCCAGCGGGCAGCCGCCCATCACATGGGCCGAGGCCACCACTGTCTTAAAGGGTGCCAGGGTCATATCGGCGATAGCCTCCTTGGCCGCCTGCCAGCTCGGCAGATAAGGCATCCCCTCGCTCATGGGCAACACCTTCTGCGCCCCGGCGGCAAACTGTAGCTCGGCCATGCTGGCAAAGGCGCGCCGTGCGGCACGCCAGAAGGCGTCGGTCAGCGGGTAATCCAGGGTATAGCCCTTGTCTGTCAGCTGCACCTGACCACCCGGGCTGTCGGCATGATAGCCATCCCGCATCAGGGCTATGGTCACCTGCAGCTGATTAAACTGGGCCATCAGCTCGGCGTGACTCTGACCATATCCCAGAGATTTCGAGGCAATTAACACCGGATGAATGGGCGGCACCTCCAGCTTATAGCCCAGCTCGCCGTCGGCGCCATCTTGCCAGACAAACTGATCCGAATAGATGGATTGCGGCGCACCACTATGGCCATTGATGGCGTCGTTAAACAGGGCGCCACTGAGTACGGTTGGGTGCAGGAAAGTGCGCTTACCCAGCAACTTTTGCGGATCCGGCAGGCGGGAGCGCATCATCAGGGCCGGCGTATGGATGGCGCCGGCGCTGAGGATATAGTGCTTGGCCTTAAACATCAGCTGTACACCGCTGGGGCGCAGCGACTCGGTTAACGCCTGAGCCTCGAGGGCGTACACCTTGTCGTTATGGTGTTCTATCTTGCTCACCTTGGCGCGGCTCACCAGGGTCGCGCCGCGATCCAGCGCCGCCGGAATGGTGGTGACCAGCATAGACTGCTTGGCGTTGACCGGGCAGCCCATGCCGCAGTAGCCAGTGTTCCAGCAGCCGGCCACGTTGCGCTTGATGACGGTGTAGTCCCAGCCCAATGCCTCGCAGCCCTGCTTGAGCGCCATGTTGTTGCGGTTAGGCTCGAAGGGCCACTTTGTGATGCTCAGCCGCAGCTCCATCTTCTCGAACCAGGGCGTTAGCGCCTCCCTGGAGAGGCCTTCGACCGACTTGTGTTCGGCCCAGAACGCCAGGGCATTTTCCGGGGTGCGGATAGAGGTAGTCCAGTTGATGGTGGTGGAGCCGCCAACCGCGCGTCCCTGAAAGATGCCGATCGCCTTGTCCTTGGTCTTCATCGAGGCGGCCTGCTGATAGAGGTTGGGGTAGGCGCGCCTTTCCTCCATGTTGAAGCTCTCGGACGATTTCAGTGGCCCACCTTCGACGATAATCACAGACAGCCCCGCCTCGGTCATGATCTCGGCCGCCACGCCACCACCGGCGCCGCTGCCGACGATCACCACATCGGCCTCAAGGGTTTGGTCTTGGGTCAGTTGACTGGCATCTATGTGTTTCCAGCCGTTTGCAAGGCCGGTCACTATGGGATCTTCGATGGCCAATGGCGCTCCTTTGCCCCGTTATCGGGGTCTGTGATTATCTATCCGAGGCTAGTCGCTCGGCTTATCTGCGGCTAAAGTTCTTAATGACTTCAGATCTCAATGGCTTAAGCTCTCAATTAAACAGCCGTGGCTTCTCGTAATTTAGTCGCGTCCAATGCTCGGGGCAGCTGTAATAGCTTGCCAGCACCAGCTCTCGCAGCCCCTGATAGGCGGTGACCATAAGGTCGAGAAAACTTGTCCGCCAGGCCTCCAGCATGGCCACCAGCTCCTGGGGTTGACGCATCAACAGGGGGGTCATGTTGCCGGTAAGCAGTAACAGCCCCAGGCGCGACTCAAGCAGCTCCAGCAGTTGCTCGAGCTCGTCGCGGGACTCCTCGGGTAGCAGATCCATGGTCGCCACTATGGCATCTAAGGTGCGGTTTTGCGCCGCCACGCGCAGCGACTGGGTGTGGGGCAAGGCGCCGTCGAGAAACACGGGCACCAGCAGGCTAAACAGCAGGCGATGGGACTGATCCAGAGATGCACTCACCCTCACCTGCGGCGGGTGATACAGGTTTACCCCCAGTGCCAGGGCGCCGGTCCCCACCAGGGCCGTGGTCAAAAAGGTGCGTCGATTCATCTTATTCCCTGTGCTCTGTGATTAGCGATATTCCATGAGCTCCCTTCGAAAACAAGGAGCGACTCGAATCTATGTTACACTAGCTAGATAACTAACAATTAAACACATGTTTTAATTTTCGGCAACAGCGATTTATGACCCAGCGTACCTTCACGCCCCCCTGGTGGGCAAGAAATCCCCATGTGCAAACTATCCTGCCTGTGCTGACCAAGGTGAACAAGCCCGCCCTCACCCGCCAACGCCTGGAGCTGGATGACGGCGACTTTATCGATCTCGACTGGCTGGCTAAACCCACACAGACGGAACCCACACAGGCTGAGTCCACACAAATTGAGCCCATAGTCGTGCTGGTGCATGGGCTGGAAGGCAGTGCTGACTCTCACTATGCCAGGCGTCTGCTGACTCTGCTGGACGAGCACAGAATCGCCGCCCTGGTGCATCATCATCGCAGCTGCTCTGGCGTGACCAATCGCCTCGCCCGCAGCTATCACAGCGGCGATACCCAAGATCTGCACACCACTCTCAGCCTGCTGCGAAGGGACTATCCCGACTCGCCGCTGCTGGCGGTGGGTTATAGCCTGGGCGGTAATGTGCTGACCAAATATATGGGCGAGCATGGCAGTGACAGCCTGGTGGATCGCGCCGTGGTGATCTCGGCGCCGCTGCAGCTGGGCGCCTGCGCCAAGCGCCTCAGACACGGCTTCTCCAAGGTCTACCAAAGTTATCTCATCAAGCAGCTACAACAGAAGGTGCGCGACAAGCTGGCCATGCCAGAGCTGAGCGCCCAGATGCCGGTGACCCAGGCCGAGGTGGAGAGCCTGACCACCTTTCATCTGTTCGACGACAGGGTCACCGCGCCGCTGCACGGCTTCGATGGCGTCGAAGACTATTACCGGCGCGCCAGTGGTCTGCCCTACCTGAGCCAGGTGGCTAAGCCGACCCTGGTGATCCACGCCAAGGACGATCCCTTCATGACAGATGAGGTGATCCCGACTCAGGAGGCGCTCTCGCCCCAGGTCACCTATGAGCTGCACCCACAGGGCGGTCACGTCGGCTTTATCGACGGCGGCCATCCCTTAAAGCCCAGATATTATCTGGAACAGCGCATCGTCCATTTTCTGTTGGAGGCTTAACCATGCTGGTCCCCTATCAATCCCTGCTGCAACTGCCGGCCGAGACCCTGGATAATCTGATCAAGGAGTTTCTCTTCACCCTGACCGAGGATGGCAGCTTCGCCAGCCTGGATGGCGAGGCCTTGGCCCGCGCCATCAAGCAGTGCCGCCAGGCGTTGGCCCGCAGCGAACTTGTGGTCGAATACAGCGAAGAAGAGGAATCTATCGCCATACGCCACCGGCAAGATACCCTGACACAACAGAGCCAAGATGACGGGCCCTGTTGACCTTTAGGTTATCCGTGCCGTATAACTATTGGTTCACAATTGCCCGTTATCGGGCATCAGCTTAGCGCTATTTAGGTAAAAGAATGTCTGCTAAACACCCCATTATTGCCGTAACCGGCTCCTCTGGAGCGGGCACCACGACGACCACGACAGCATTTAGCCATATCTTCCGTCAGTTGGGGATCAATGCCGCGATGATCGAGGGCGACAGCTTTCACCACTACACGCGTCCCGAGATGGAACTGAAGATCCGTCAGGCCCAGAACGAGAACCGCAACATCAGCTATTTCGGCCCAGAGGCCAACGATTTTGGCAAGCTGGAGCAGTGCTTTAGCGACTATAGCGCCACAGGTCAGGGCGAGACCCGCTCCTACCTGCACACCTTCGACGAGGCCGTGCCCTTCAATCAGATGCCCGGCACCTTCACCCAGTGGCGACCGCTGCCGGAAAACACCGACATGCTCTATTACGAAGGCTTGCATGGCGGCGTAGTGACTGACGACTGCGACGTGGCCCAGCACGTGGACTTGCTGATCGGCATGGTGCCCATAGTTAACCTGGAGTGGATCCAGAAGATCATCCGCGATACCTCAGACAGAGGCCACAGCCGCGAGAAGGTGATGGGCTCTATCGTGCGCAGCATGGAAGACTATATCAACCATATGACGCCGCAGTTCTCCCGCACCCATATCAACTTCCAGCGGGTTCCTACGGTAGACACCTCAAACCCCTTCAGCGCCAAGACCATCCCCAGCCTGGATGAGAGCTTCGTGGTGATCCGTTTTCGCGGCATCAAGAATGTCGATTTCCCCTATTATCTGAAGATGATCGACGGCTCCTTCATGTCGCGCATCAACACCCTGGTGGTGCCCGGCGGCAAGATGTCGCTGGCGATGGAGCTGATCCTCACGCCGCTGATTAGGGATCTGCTGGAGAAGCGTCAGCACCTGTTGGATCTGGATAGCGAATAAATTATCACCGCTCGCACCCGCTTCAGTCAGAGATAGATTCGCTTAAGCTTTATTTAAGTCTGCTCACATACAATGCTGGCCATCGGGATTTCAGGCGAAAGACTGATAGTTAGTATACTCTTGGGAGTGAATTCCCCCATCTTGATCTGTTTGCTTCCTCGAGTATGCTAGCGTCCCGACACCTCCTCTTGCACGCCACTCTGCATTAATTTCCCTGCGTTACCGTCCTAACTATTTCAGGCCGAATACTTCAAACATAAAGCGTTCAGGCATAAAAAAACGCCGACCCGAGTCGACGTCTTAATCTTTAGGATACCGGTATTTACTGACGTAAGAGCTACTGTGACAGCGGTACCACTTCACGGTATGGCTTCTGCTGGCGATAGTTTTCCAGCCTTAATTCAAATTCATCTGACTTGTCGAACTCGGCCGTCTGTTTGAGCGCTTTGATCGCCTGCTTCTGCAGATCCACCGCCGAGCTATAATCGCCAATCTCGGCATAAGCCGCCGCCAGGTTATCCAGGTTAGTCGGGTCTTGCTTGTTGGCCTCGACCAGCCCCTTGCCTATGGCCAGGGCCTTACCGCCGTCACGATACTTGGCCTCGGGACAAGTAGAGAGGATCCACACCACGTTGCCCAGGGAGATCTCATCGCCCACCGCCATGAAGTTATCGACCGCCTTACCACAGTTGCGCGCCACGCCATTACCGCCGGCGGCATAGATGAAGCCTAAACGAAACTGGGCCCATTTGTCCTGCTCACTTGCCAGGCTCAGATACCAACGTTCGGCCAGGGCCAAGTCACGAGGAATGATCTTACCGTCGAAGGCCAGATCCGCTATGGTCTGGGCCGCCTTCTTGTGGCCGGTCTCGGCGGCGCGTTCGACCCAGTTGGCACCCAGTTGAGGATCCGGGCTAACGAAACGGCCGGAGAGATACATCAAACCGAGAAGAAATTGCGCCTCAGACTCGCCTTGGCTGGCTTTTAGCTGAATATGGGCCAACTTGCTGGCAGGCGCCGCCGCTTCGGTGGCGGGCACAGAAAACGCCAGGGCTTGCTGCTGCACGGCAAACAGGACCAGTAGGCCTGCGGCCAATTTCCAAACATGCTTTGTCACGATTCAGAACTCTCCTTCACCAGTTCGTGTTATCTAGGAAGACGACACGAAATAGCCACAACTTTGAGCTGCCCAGGCCCGAACAAAATTCGGCGGCGCAGAGACTAACACTATCAATAATCCCCCTGTCAAGTCGAGTAAAAACCGTGTTTTACTGCATGAAAATCACAGGTGTTATCTCCTGGGCGGACAACAAGCACCTAGGCAGATGTGATATGGGCAACATTGTCGGCCAAATAAACTGGCCCGATTACGGTATTAGTTGACATATATTACTAATGTATCAAAATGAACTCCCACTATTGACAGCAAAGTAAATTACGTTACCGGCTGCATACTTATTGCAATAATTTGATCTCTGACGAGGTTTTTTGGCCTTAATTGACGTAATCTGCTTATTTAGCATATTCTTGTATTTACATTAATCAGTCGAGGAACATAGGCATGGCTCTGATTGGTAAGCCTAAACCTGATCCAACGTTGGAATGGTTTTTATCACACTGTCACATTCATAAGTACCCAGCCAAAAGCACTCTGATCCATGCGGGTGAAGACTCTGACACGCTGTACTACATAGTGAAGGGTTCTGTTGCCGTCTTGATTAAAGATGAAGAAGGCAAAGAGATGATCCTCTCTTACCTGAACCAAGGTGACTTCATCGGTGAATTGGGTCTGTTTGAAGAGCAAGCCGAGCGTACCGCTTGGGTTCGTGCCAAGCAAGCCTGTGAAATCGCAGAGATCTCTTACAAGAAATTTAAGCAGCTAATCCAGGTTAACCCTGAGATCCTGATGAAGCTCTCTTCTCAGATGGCTTACCGTCTGCAAAGCACCAGCCAGAAAGTGGGCGACCTTGCCTTCCTGGACGTTGCCGGTCGTATCGCACAGACGCTGCTGCACCTGGCTAAGCAACCAGATGCCATGACCCACCCAGACGGCATGCAGATCAAGATCACTCGCCAAGAGATTGGTCAGATCGTGGGCTGTTCTCGCGAAACCGTGGGCCGTATCCTCAAGATGCTTGAAGAGCAGAATCTGATCCAAGCACACGGCAAAACTATCGTGGTTTACGGTACCCGCTAAGCTAACATTAAGTTAGATTTAATAGATCTTAGTTAAAGTGGCCTGACTCCTTAGTCAGGCCATTTTTTTTAGGACAGCCTCAGTGAAACCGACCGCCGTTATCAGCACCTTACTGCTTAGTGTCTGCTCACTGCTCAGTCCTGCCGCGACCGCCGTTATCGAACTGGAGCACAACCAGGCCCAAGAGCTGGTCAGCGAAGGCAAAATCCTCTCTCTCGATCTCACCCTCAGCCAGGTACAGGCCTACTGCGATGGCAAACTGGTGGACGCCCACCTGTTCCATGCCCAGGGCCACTGGCGCTACGATCTGCAGATCAAATCGGCCAATGGCGAGCTGATCTCCCTGGATATCGATGCCACCACCGGCCGTCACAGCGCCAACAAACCCCTGCCCCAGGCCTGCGTACCGCACAAAAACTAGCGCCGAAATATCCGCTTAGGGTGAAAAAGTGTATTATCAATTCAGGTCGATGCGACTCGGCCGCCTCCATGTAGACAGAAGCGCCTGCCGCGCTAAGGTAGAGAAAAACGATGAAATTGCTGCTGGTTGAAGACAACACCCTACTGGTCGATGAGCTTGCCAAACAGCTGAAACAGGCCGGCTATGTCACAGATGTCACCGACAGAGCCGCCGAGGCCGACTACCTGATCAAAGAAACCCATTATGATTGTGTCATCCTGGATATCGGCCTGCCCGACGGCAACGGTCTGCAGCTGCTGGAGACCTGGCGCAACCAGGGCATAGACACCCCGGTGATCATGCTCACCGCCCGCAGCCAGTGGCACGAGAAGGTAGAAGGCTTCAACGCCGGTGCCGACGATTACCTGGGTAAACCCTTCCACAGCCAGGAGCTGCTGGCACGTATTCACGCCCTGATCAATCGCGCCCACGGCAAGACCAACAGCCCCACCAAGGAGCTGAGCTTCGAGGGGGTCACCCTGGATGAGAGCCAGCAGAGCGTCACCGTTGGCGAGCAGCAGTTCGAACTCACCGCCATGGAGTTTCGCCTGCTGAAGATCTTCCTCATGTCGCCCAAGAAACTGCTCTCCAAGGCGCAGCTGACAGACAAGCTGTATCAGTTTGACGACGAGAAGGAGAGTAACGTGGTGGAGGTCTATGTAACCCACCTGCGTAAGAAGCTGGGTAAGACGGCCATCGAGACCCGCAGGGGACAGGGCTACATCTTCCACGGCCTCAAGCCATGATATCGATCCGCACTAAGCTCAGCCTCTGGCTGTCGGCCTTAGTCATCATCTCCACCTTCGTGGCGATCGTCATCTTCGAGTCCATGCTGCGTCAGGCGTTTCACGACTCGATTATCGACCGCCTCGAAGAGGATTTAGAGCAGGTGTTACTGGCGATTCAGTTCGACAACGGCGACATCAGCATAGACCCCAACCAGGTCTCTAACTTCTACAAGCCCGTCTATTCCGGGCGCTACTACCAACTCAACCTCAAAGATATTGAGCTGAGATCCCGCTCCCTTTGGGATCAACGCCTGGAGATAGAGCCCCTCTCCAAGGGCCAGACCCGGGTGTGGCAAACCAAGGGGCCGCAGAATCACGATATTCAGCTGCTGTCTCTGGGGCTGAGCAGCGCCGATGCCAAGGTGCAGGCGACGCTCACGGTCGCCCAGGATCTCAGTATCGGCCGCCAAGTATTCTCCCAGGTCTATGGCACTAAGCTGTCGGTCAACCTGGCCATGCTGCTTACCATGGTTGCGGGGATCTTCATTCTGCTACGGCAATCCTTCAAGCCGATCAACGACATGCAGCGGGCACTGATGAAGCTCAGAGAGGGGGAGATCACCGCGCTGGACACCAGCAAGATCCCACCAGAGCTGGCGCCCTTGGCACAGACCTACAACGAGCTTCTGCAATACTCGAGCAAGCAGATGGAGCGCAGCCGCAACAACCTGGGCAACCTCAGCCATGGCCTCAAGACACCGCTGGCGGTGATGCAGCAGCAGGTAGAGGTGCTGGGACTGAAAGATCCCGAGGCCGCCAACGCCATGCAGAGCCAGCTGGATCAGATCCACAAGATGATAGAGCGCAAGCTGGCGGCGGCGCGGATTACCGGCGACATGCTGCCCGCGGCGCAGATGCAGCTACCCAAAGATCTACAAGATCTGGCCCAGACCCTCACCAAGGTGCACGGCCACAAGGCGATCGCCTGCGAATTTAGCCTGGACGAGCGCTTAAGCCGCCTGCCTATTCACCGCGAAGATGGCATGGAGCTTATCGGCAACCTATTGGACAACGCCTTCAAGTGGGCTGACAGCCGGGTGGCGGTGTCTACGACGCAAACGGACGAGCGGATATTGCTGACCATAGAAGATGATGGCCCGGGCGTCGCCGACGAGGCCCTCAGTCAGCTGACCCAACGAGGTAAGCGCCTGGATGAGGCGATCATGGGCCATGGCCTTGGGCTCTCCATCGTCAAGGATATTGCCGAGCAGTATGAGATAAGCCTAGCCTTCGAGCATAGCCAGCAGCTGGGCGGACTGAAGATCACCCTTGGCTTTAAGGGATAGGCTTTAAGGGATAGGCTTTAAGGGATAACGTTCGAGACCCAGTTAAAACAACCCATTCGCCCACAAAAAAGCCGATGCAATGCATCGGCTTTTTGCTGTCAGAGACTCACCCCAGGATTAACCTGCGTTGTTGGTGCTCTCGAAGATCTTATCCGCAGAGGCCGCCACGAAGCCTGTGTAAAGCTCGCCGTCTGCCTTAGGGTAGCGCAAGGCAAACTCGTAGAAACAGCTTGGAATTGTCTTCTGGACGTCTTTAAAGGCAACATTAACCTTGTCGGCCATGGTCGATGACTGCTCGAGCAGCACATCGGCCGACCCTTTCACCTCACCGCCGACGCTGTTGAGCACGAAATCGCCCTGCTTCAGGGTGTCGTTCACCTCAAGGATAGTGTTATATCCTGGCAGGTGGTTGATGGATACGGTAAAGTGGTTCGCGCGGTATCCAAACGCCGCCACCCATGCCGCGTACTCGCTCTCGGCCAGTAGCTGCTCGTAGGTTGCGTAATCCAGTTCCCAGTGACGGCCTGAGTAGAGGAAGTTATCCGCAGTGGTTGCGGCTTCATCCACCTGCTCTACCAGACCATGAACTATGGCTTGCAGCTCAGGGCTGAAGGCTTCGACCATCAGCTCAGAGATAAACACCTTAGGCTGAGTTGGATCCGGATGCTCGAAGTGCTTGGCCTTTAGCTTCTTGGCTTCGAAGTCGTAGTCGCCACAGGCCACATAGCCCAGAGACTCGAAATGCTTCGCCAGAACGCTCAGGTTCACCTTGGCAATGTTAAAGGTACGTAGGGCGATATGATCGTTGATGATGGTCTCACCCTTGGCCAATAGCTGGTGTACCTTGGCGGCTGAGGGGGTCATTTCAACATAGTCGTCCCATAGGGCGGCAAATAGCTGGTTTACATCGGTATGCATCAATTTCTTCCTTAACATCATCGTGTTACCGGTCGTTATCGCGCCGGTTTGTTTGTTTTCACGATATAAGTACAACGAGAATTTTCGTGTACGCCTATAAAAATGGGAGCAGGCAAGACGCCCACTCCCATGCTTGTTTACTAAAGGGTCAGACCCGGACTCAGGCTGGCTGGCATGGCCAGGGCATCGGCCTCGACCGAAGCGACCGGATAGGCACAGTAGTCGGCGGCATAGAAGGCGCTCGCCCTGTGGTTACCCGAGGCGCCAACACCACCAAAAGGTGCCGAACCTGATGCGCCGGTGATCTGCTTGTTCCAGTTGACGATACCCGCACGGATACGCGCCAGGAAGTAGTCGTAGTCTTCGCGGCTATCCGCCAGGATACCGGCAGAGAGACCATAGCGTGTGTCGTTCGCCAGCTTGATCGCCTCATCGAAGTCTGTGTAACGAACCACCTGTAGCAGTGGACCGAAGTACTCTTCGTCGGGCAGCTCGATCACCTGAGTCACATCGATAAGACCCGGAGATACCAGGCCGGTACCGGCTTCCAGATGCTTAAGCTCAACCAGCGGCGTGCCGCCCAGGTTGATCAGGTTACGCTGAGCCTCCACCATGCCTTTGGCCGCTGTCTCAGAGATCATAGAACCCATAAATGGCTGTGGCTGCGCGTTCCAAGGACCCACCTTGATCTGCTTAACCGCCTCGGCCAGCTTAGCCAGCAGGGCATCGCCCTCGGCGCCCTTCTCCACATAGAGACGACGGGCACAGGTGCAGCGCTGACCCGATGAGATATAGGCCGACTGAATGATGTCGTGAACCGCCGCCAGGGTGTCTTTGACGCCCTTGATGATCAGCGGGTTGTTGCCGCCCATCTCCAGCGCCAGGATCTTACCCGGATGACCCGCGTATTGCTGGTGCAGGATGTGGCCGGTGCGAGAGCTACCGGTAAAGAAGAGGCCGTCAATCTGAGGATGTGACGCCAGCGCCTTGCCGGCTTCCACTTCGCCTTGAACCAGGTTGATCACGCCAGCCGGCAGACCCGCCTTCTCCCACAGTTTGAGCATCAGCTCGGCCGTCTTAGGGGTGAGTTCGGATGGCTTGAACACAACTGTGTTACCCGCAAGCAGTGCAGGCACTATATGGCCGTTAGGCAGGTGGCCCGGGAAGTTATAGGGACCAAATACCGCCACCACGCCGTGTGGCTTGTGACGCAGCACGGCGCGGCCGGCTGGGGTGTCATTTTCAGAGGTGCCGGTACGCTTGTGGTAGGCAGCTACCGACAGGCCGATCTTGCCGATCATGGCCCCTGCTTCGGTCGCAGTTTCCCACTGTGGCTTACCGGTTTCCTGAGCGATCACCTCAGCGATATCACCCTTGTGAGCCTCGAGCTGATCACGATAGGCTTCGACAATCGCCAGGCGGGCATCGAAGCCCAGCATGAACCAATCGAACTGAGCGGCACGCGCCGCCTCAACCGCTGCGTTAACCTGCTCTGGGGTCGCCGTCTTGCTTTCCCAGATCACTTCTTGATTTGCTGGGTTCTTCGAGACCACGTCGTGTCCCAGACCGGCAACCCACTGGCCGTTAATAAATTGACTCATCATATATTCCTACATTGCCAAGACACGGATCTGTTCACCTTCTGCCACCAGCAGCGCACCGGCGAGCTCGGGCGACAGGATCACCTCATCGGTTTCATCGCTGACCATCAAGTTGGCCGAGGTGGCGCGGTAACCCGCTAACAAAGTATTTGAGATAATAAAACTGCTGCTCGAGACAGGCATTTCGCCCACCTTGACCGTCAACAGACGGCTCTCTCTCACCGAACGAATGTCGTTAAGATTACACTCGACCGTTGGACCGCCGTCGAAGATATCCACATAGCCACGGCATCTAAAGCCCTCTGCCTGCAGCAGGTTGAGTGCGGGACGAGTGTTGGTGTGCACCTCGCCGATCACCTTCTGCGCCTCTTCGGGCAGCAGACAGACATAGACGCTGTTTTTCGGCATCATCTCGGCCATGAAGGCCTTCTGGCCCAAGCCCGACAGGTAGTCGGCCTGCACGAAGTCGATGCCGAGGAAGTTCTTCTGCAGCCAGCCGTAGAAAGGCGAGTTGCCCTCGGCGTCGCTCTCACCGCGCATCTCGGCGATCACTGTGTCGCCAAAGCGTTCGGCGTGCTGTGCCAGGAACAGGAAACGGCTGCGAGACAGCATGCGCCCGTTGTTGTTCTTACGGTAGGTGTCACGCAGGAACAGGGTACATAGCTCGGCGGCGCCCGTGTAGTCGTGACACAGGGTCAGGGTTTCCACCTCGTTGCGCACGTCGATCTGCTCTGAGTAGTAGACCTCAGTGCCCAGACGGTAGTGGTAAAACGCATCGACCATGCCGACCGCGGCCTCGAGTCCGCAGGTACCGACCACTTCGCCAGTCTCTGTGTCTTCCAGCACCATAAGATAGCCTTCGTCGAACGGCTTCTCGATCTCTTTAACGAACGAGGCCTCGACGCGGGCAATCTTATTTCTTAATAGTTCTTCATTGACGGGTAAAGACGTGAATCCATGACCTGACTCGATGGCGATCTGATACAAGGCATCGAAATCGCTCGATCGTATGGGGCGGATAATTAACATCTTCGGGTCTCCTCACTTGTCCTTGTCGTTCAAACGCAGACAGCCTTAACAATTAAGACCTATATGCCACGCTTGAGGTTCAAGGTTTTCTCTCAGACAAAAAAGCGCGGTTGTTATGCCGCGCTTATGCTGTCGCTTAGCCAGCTACAACCTTGGCTACTGCACGTTCGAAACGAGCAAGACCCTCGGCGATATCGGCCTCAGGGATAACAAGAGAAGGAGTAAAGCGGATCACATTTGGACCGGCTATCAGGCACATCAGGCCTTCGCTGGTACCGGCAACCAAGAAATCTTTCGAACGACCCTGGTACTGCTCGTTGAGCACGGCGCCCAGCAGCAGGCCTTGACCGCGAACCTCGGTGAACACATGGTACTTTTCGTTGATCTGGTTCAGACCATCACGTAACAGCTGCTCGCGACGTTTAACACCATCGAGTACCTCAGGCGTGTTCACTACGTCCAGTACCGCGTTACCGATTGCACAGGCCAATGGGTTACCGCCGTAGGTTGAACCATGGGTACCAATCTTAAGGTGAGAGGCGATCTCTGTAGTCGTCAGCATGGCCGCGATAGGGAAACCACCACCCAGCGCCTTGGCTGTGGTGAGGATGTCCGGCGTCACTTCGGTGCGCATGTAGGCATAAAGCTCACCAAGACGGCCCACACCTGTCTGAACTTCATCGAAGATCACCAGGGCGTTGTGCTTGTCGGCCAGGGCACGCACGGCGCGCAGGAACTCAGGATCGGCGTCTATGATACCGCCTTCACCCTGTAGTGGCTCGAGCATGATGGCACAGGTCTTGTCAGACACTTCGGCTTCCAGCGCCGCGATGTCGTTAAATGGTAGGTGAGTAATAGACTGTGGCTTAGGACCGAAACCGTCTGAGTAGGCCGCCTGGCCACCCACGCTCACGGTGAAGAAGGTACGACCGTGGAAGGCCTTATCGAAGGCGATGATCTGATCTTTCTCGGCGCCAAACTTGTCCAGGGCATAACGGCGGGCCAGCTTAAGGGCCGCTTCGTTGGCTTCTGCACCTGAGTTCGCGAAATAAACCTTCTCGGCGAAGGTGGCTTCAACCAGCTTGGTAGCCAGTGCCAGTGCAGGCTCGTTGGTCATCACGTTGGCCAGGTGCCAGATCTTCTCGCCCTGCTCTTTCAGTGCGCCCACTAGCGCAGGATGACAATGACCAAGACAGTTCACCGCGATACCGCCGGCGAAGTCGACAAACTCGTTGCCTTCCTGGTCCCAAACACGGCTACCCTCACCACGGACAGGGATCACAGCCGAAGGTGCATAATTAGGCACCATTACTTCATCAAACTGGGCTCGGGTTAGCTTATGGTTCACGCTCATTCTACTCATCCTTTCAATGTTGCCGAAGGCTTCAATCGCCTGTCGTACCCGTCTTTTTCCGAAAAGCGACGCCTATCGGTGACGGTTATTTTGTTATCTAGGGGGACATTAATAGCGAAAACGTGATCAAAATACCAGTTCCTCCAGTCGAGCCTTCTTAGCATGTGCATAACAAATGCATAAAGATTTGAGCTTAAAGGTTATACAAGCGTTTATAACCTAGGCTTGAGCATAAATAGTCAGAAAAAAGTTTATCGACCCAAAATTCAACTAATAATGTAATTTTTATGAATATATAGTCACATTTCGACGTGGCGTGGATAGTAAAACATTTCCACAGCAAATAACACTAAAAAGCATCAGTAAAACAGTTCATTCTCACTGCCCTGTTGTACACCGCCGTTTCCACTCTTCATTAGTTGGATGCGAGTGAGCTGAGAGACTCAGCCAGCAAGGTGAATGATGTCATCACTATCAATGGGATGCGTAGCGAAGGGTAAGAAGAAGGCGCCACTGTTAAGCTGAGTTTTGGACGCCTGGGAGAAGCCGCGCTTTACGGGCTGAGGGCTAACGCGAAGCGCTAGAACTCTAATAAAGGTCTAGCTTGCGGTAGTTCTGCCCCTTGAGGCGGATCTGCTCCTGCTCCGAGAGCTGATAATAGTCGAACATCATCAGCTTCTCTTTAGGCGAGATCAGCCGCATCTCATCTAGCATCAACACCTTGGCATAACAGCTGGCCCGGGCGACCAGAGCCGCCTCAGTTGACAACTCGCTATAGCTAAGACAGGTGTCCAGCTCCCTCTGGGTCTGAGTCAGTCCGCTGGCGGAGAAGTCCAGCAGCTCAGGCAGGCGCCAGTTAAGAGTATGGGCATGTTGCAGCACCTGCTGGTAGATATCCTCGGCGGGAAACTCGGTGGCCAGCACGGCGTCATGCAGCTCCTTGTCACGGCTGGCACTGGCCTCTCTGAGCCAGTTACCCCAGATGCTCTCGTAGACCTTGGCGCCATTTTTCAGCACCACTGAGACCCCTAGCTGATAGAGCAGGCTACTCGTGTAGGCGGTGGCTATGTCCTGCTCATTGAGCTGCGCCAGTGCCTTGGCGGCGATGCCGGTAACCATGGCGTAACGCCACAGCTTACGTGTGGTCCACAAGAGATTGGCATGCCCGGTTGGCAGCCAGTTGCGCAAGCAGTAATAGGGGATCAGCAGCCTGAGGTTTTCGACACCGATGAAGTTGAGCACCAGCTTTATCTCGGTAACCTTCACATCCGAGCGCTGCTGTCGCTTATGACGAAACGAAGGACTGTTGACCATGTTGGTGAGATCCCGTGCCAGCCAGGGCAGATCGGCTATAAGCAGGCGCAACCGGCTCAGATCCAGGTTCTTCTGCTGCAGCAGCTCCAGCATCAACATCTGACTGGCGTTGATGCCCGAGTGCAGTATCAGCAGCTCTGGCGAGGCCAGTTGATTGTCCAAGGTGCTATTGACCGTAGTGATCAGCTGCTTAGAGACCGCCTCGTACACTTGCCGTGCCTGGATCTGCTTGGAGAGGCGCTCGAACACGGCGTCGCGCTCGATGGCGAGCTTATTGGCATCGTTTTCCAGTTCACGGTCTAAGTCATCAAACATGGAGGCCGCGGCCTTCTGCTTACCCACGATGATCTGTTTCAGAAGCCTGTGTTCGATATCTATGATGATGCCCGGACGGACACCACCGGCAATGGACTTTGCCACCTAAGCCGTTCTCCTCAGCTAATTGAGCGCATTAGGCTTATATTACACCAAATCACGCACTTGGCAGATCCCCAAGCAATAAAAAGGGCCTCGAATGAGGCCCTGGTCGGTTATTTAAGCTCTTGCTCGAACAACTTGAAGATGCGGCGGTACTCATCTAACCAGCTCGAAGGCTGACGGAAGCCGTGGGGCTCGACCGGATAGATGGCGGTCTCGAACATAGGCTTCTCCAGCTCGATCAGTCGCTGCACCAAACGCACGCTGTCTTGGAAGAAGACGTTATCGTCCAGCACACCACTCATCACCAACAGCGGCTTCTGCAGTCCCTGTGCGTGCTCGATAGGCGAGCTGCGCTCATAGGCGATAGCATCCACATCTGGCGTGTTGAGAATGTTAGAGGTGTATGGCGCGTTGTAGTGCGCCCAGTCGCTCACGGGACGTAGCGCCGCACCGGCCTGGAACAGCTCGGGCTCGGTAAACAACGCCATGAAGGTGAGGAAGCCACCGTAAGAGCCGCCGTAGGTGCCGACGCGCTTAAGATCCACATGGGTATTGGCCACCATCCAGTTAACGCCGTCCTTCAGATCTTCCACCTCGGGATGGCCCATGTTGCGATAGATCGCCGTGCGCCAGTCGCGGCCATAGCCTTTAGAGCCACGATAGTCCATGTCCATGACCACATAACCCTGCTGAGTCAGCAAATTGTGGAACATGAACTCGCGGAAGTAGCCGGAGAAACCATAGTGGGCATTTTGCAGATAACCGGCGCCATGGTTGAAGATCACCGCAGGGTACTTATCGCTGCGTGACTTATCGAAGCCCTGTGGCAGGTAGACTCTGGCATAGACATCACCGGCGCCATGGGTAGACGGCACCTTAACCACCTCTGGGGCCTGCCAAGCATATTGCTTGAAGGCATCCGAGGTGTAGTGGGTCAGCTGCTTAAGTTCACCGCCAATCGCCTGCACGTAGAGTTCGCTCGGCTGAGTACGTCGAGAGGCCTTGAGCAGCAGCTTGCTGCCATCTGGGCTCAGGCTGTAATCCAGCTGGCCATCCCACTGGGTGAGCTGCTCGCTCTGGCCATCGGCAAGGTTGACGCGATAGACGTTGTCGATACCTGGATGGTCTTTGTTGGCCTTGTAGTAGATATACTCGGCCTTGGGGCCTAGGGTGATATCGCTGACCACATACTTACCCTGGGTCAAGGCCTTTGGCTTAGCGCCGCTCGCCTTGAGGTAGAGGTGGGAATAGCCGGTCTCTTCCGAGAGGTAATAGAGGGTATCGCTTTGTGGCAACCAGCCGAACTGGTTGAAGTTGTAGTTAACCCAGGCATCGTCATGCAGTCTGTGCTCTGTCTTCAATGAGCCCGACTTGAGGTTTAGGGTGGCAATCCATCTGTCTTTGTTGTCCACCGCTTCGAGCATGATGGCGACCTTATTATCTTTGGCCTGCCACTGCATGGCGCTCTGAGTCCAGCCCCAGTCCTGCATCAGCTGCACCTTACGCGGTGCCTTCTCGCTCTTATAGGTCTCGCCATTGGCTTTGGCATTTTCAGCCTTCACCGCGGCCAGCACGTCTTCATCGAAGCCTGTCAGGCCTTCGATGGTGATGTCACGCTTCTCATGCTGCTCGAGATCCAAGAGCACCAGACGCTCGCCGGGATACTTATCTTCGGCCACACGCGCCCTTGCAGGTACGGCATCCACATAACCCTGGCTGCCCAGATAGTTAGGCATGATGTCATGCTCGGCGCGCCAGCTGTAGTTCTTGTCCACCAATGACAGTAGCAGGTAGCGACCGTCCGGTGACAGGCTCATCTGTGAAACTGTCTCCTCCTCGCCCAGATACCAGGTCTTGGCCGTCATGGTAGGATCTTGCTTGGCAAGCTCCGCCTGATACTGCTCTTTCTCTTTCGCCTGGTTCTGCTTAAGGGCGACATATTCAATCAGTCTATGCTGCTGCTTGGCGATATAGCTGCTAGGCGCCTCGACCCCTTTGGGCTGCTTGGCCATCTTGATGTTGGCGATCTGTTCATACAGGCCAGTGTCGCCGTGAATGCGGAACACCTGCTCGCCCTGCCAGTAGGCAATATCGCCATTGGTGAGGAAACGCACCCCGTCCACCTTAGTGTTTTGACGGGTCAGCTGCGACACCTTGCCGCTAAGCAGATCTTTAACGAACAGGTTGCCCTGATAAATATAGGCCTTGCGGCTGCGGGCCTCATCCATCACGCCATACTGCTGATCCGCCTTATGCAGGGCATCGAGCGCTAGCTTGGCGGCCTCGCCCGAGACGAGTGGCTGTTGATAGTAGTCCAGTAGCGGCGATTGATGGGCCTGACGGGCAAAGTAAACCGACTGGCTGTCGTCACTCCAATATTCGCCCTTAGCCAGGATACCCATCCAATCTGGATTGGCCATGATCTGTTTGAGGGTCAGCGGCTGATCCACGCTTGGCGGCGTGGCCAACGCCACCTGAGTGCTTGCCTGAGTCGTTACCTGAGTCTGTTGAGTATCGCTTGAAGGGGTGGCTGCACAGCCCCCCAAGATGGTGAGGGTCAAAATGCTGAGACCAAATCCACGAAACGCGCCCGTCATCGTCCTTCCTTATTATTTATGTCGCCGAGGCTAAGGCCCCAGCCTTGTTATTTTGCTGCCTTTTATATCACAAAATGGGAGTGGGACGAGGATGTGGGCGGGATAAAACTTGTAACAGTTTGAAAAAGAATTGAGCTAACAATTAACCATAGTCACTCACGGCGCTGGTCTCAAGCACCCTTTTAGTTACAGGAAGGAATGCTCTGCTTGACGAAATTTGCCAGCAGTTCGAGTCCCTGCTCGGTGAGGATAGATTCGGGATGAAACTGCACGCCGAACAGGCCAAGCTCGGGCCGGCTCATGGCCATGATCTCCCTGCCGTGAACCGGGTCATCGAACCAGGCATCCAGGGTAAAGTCCTCGGGCAGCTGCTCGACCAGGAGGGAGTGATAACGGGTGACGGTGAGCGGTTGATTCAGCCCGGTAAACAAGCCTTTGCCTGTATGAGCGATGGCGCTGGTCTTGCCATGCATTACCCGCTTGGCGCGTACCACCTGAGCCCCGAAGGCCTGGGCGATCGCCTGGTGGCCGAGACAGACCCCCAATATGGGCAGCTTACCGGCGAAGGCCTTAATGGCCTCAAGGGAGATACCGGCCTCATTAGGCGAGCAGGGACCGGGTGAGATCACCAGCCTACTTGGCGCTAAAGCCTGGATGTCGGCGAGGCTAAGCTCATCGTTGCGCCTGACGACAATCTCCTCCCCCAGCTGCTGAAAATACTGCACCAGGTTGAAGGTAAAGGAGTCGTAATTGTCGATCATCAGGATCATGAATAGAGTGCTCGTGTATATTGGGTGTGAGTTGCGGGTGTGAGTTGCGCCGCATTTTTCTGGCGCAGATGCTAACACAGAGTCCAGGCGGGATCATCCATTCTACTGACGCCTAGCGCTTACCTCCTGCTATGCCCTCACCCATGCCAGCCTTTTCTCGGGCACAAAAAAACCAGCCTAAGCTGGTTTTTTCTCGTTCGCGCCGGTTATTTCACCAGGGTGAGATGACCGCGACGTTTCGGCTTATCATTCTCGGCAGAAGCCTCGGCCACAGCCGGCTCTTCTGTCTTGGGCTCATCGACCACTGAGAGGCCCAAGTCGCGGGCATCGGCCTCGAGCTGATAGGCTTCTTCCTGATCGAACACGGTTCCTGCGCCATTTTCTCTGGCGTAGATGGCGACAATCGAGGCCATAGGCAGTACCACCTGTTGCGGTACGCCGCCGAAGCGGGCATTAAACTCGATGAAGTCATGACCTATCTGCAAATTACCCACGGCACTGGCGGTAATATTAAGCACTATCTGTCCATCTTTCACATACTGCTGCGGTACTTGGGTACCGGGCACATAAGCGTCGACCACCACATGAGGGGTCAGCTCGTTATCCATGAGCCAGTCGTAATAGGCCTGTAACAGGTAAGGACGGTTAGGGGTCATAGGTTTCATCTTAGATACCCATGCGCATTTCGCGCTCAGCCTCGGTCAAAGACGCCTTGAATGAGTCACGGTCAAATAGACGTGTCATGTAGGCTTTAACTTCCTTGGCGGTACGGCTGTCCAGCTCGATGCCCAGTACTGGCAGACGCCACAATAGTGGGCCCAGATAACAGTCGGCCAGACCAAACTCTTCGGCCATGAAGTAAGGCATCTCGTTGAAGATAGGGGCGATAGAGGTCAGGCTCTCCTGAAGCTCTTTACGGGCCTCATCGGCACGATCACCCTTACGGATGCGATCGACCAAGCTATACCAGTCGTTTTCGATACGGTGCATCATCAGACGCGTCTGGCCACGGGAAACCGGGTAGACAGGCATCAGAGGTGGATGCGGGAAACGCTCATCCAGGTATTCCATGATGATGCGTGAGTTATAAAGCACCAACTCACGGTCAACCAAAGTTGGCACTGTGTTGTATGGGTTTAGCTCAATAAGATCTTCAGGCATATCGCTAGGATCCACCTGCAGAACATCGACAGTCACTCCCTTTTCCGCCAAGACGATACGGACTTGATGGCTATAGAGATCGTCGGCGCCTGAAAACAGGGTCATGATTGAGCGTTTATTGGCAGCAACAGCCATTGATACCCTCCAAGATTTAAATATGAAAGCTAAAAAAGCAAAAACAAACGAGGGGCAAAGCCCCCCGTTTATAATATGCGGATAATATATTCTAACCTCTATTGGGGGTTAGTGTACATCTTTCCAGTACTCTTTCTTCAAGAGGTAGGCCACAATAAAGAAAATAAACAGGAAGCCCATTACCCACCAACCTAAGCTTTCACGCTCAAGTTTTACCGGCTCGCCTGAGTAAACCAGGAAACCTGTGATGTCACGAACGACTTGATCATATTCTTCGGCAGTCAGCTTTCCACCAGTAGCAACGAAGCTACCGTCTTCTTGCTTAACCTGCAGACCTTGCAGCTCTTGCAGTACGTGCGGCATAGCCACTGACGGGAAGACAGTGTTGTTTACACCAAATGGACGAGTCTCATCTTTGTAGAAACTCTTCAGGTAGGTGTAGATCCAGTCTTCGCCACGTACACGTGCAACCAGAGTCAGATCCGGTGGCGCTGCACCGAACCATTTCGCCGCGTCGACTTCAGGAATAGCATTTTCCATCAGGTCGCCCACTTTGGCATCGGCGTTGAGCATATACTTGTTACGCATATCGTCAACTGAGATACCCAGGTCTTCGGCTACACGGTTGTAACGCTGGTACTGAGTGCTGTGACAGCCTGAACAGTAGTGCTGGAAAGTATCCAGACCACGTTGCAGTGACTCTTTGTCTTTCAGGTCGACGTTAGCACTTTCTAGATGAACATGGGCACCACCTGCAGCAAACGCAAGAGATGGTACTAATGTAACTAATGCAATCAGTAATTTTTTCATTAGTGGGTCAACCTCTCTGGTACAGGCTTAGTTTTCTCATTCTTACTGTATAACCACAGCGCTAAGAAGAAACCGAAGTATGTCAGAGTGAAGACGCGCGCAGCGATTGTCAGCGTTGGCGTCGCAGGTACGGCACCCAGGTAGCCTAAGATAACGAAAGATACGGCAAACTGACCAATGTTCAGCTTATGAATCATGCTACGGTAGCGGATTGACTTAACCTTACAACGATCTAACCAAGGTAGAACGAAGAGTACGGCAATCGCTAGACCCATACCCACAACCCCTAACAGCTTGTCAGGAATCGCACGTAGAATGGCGTAGAATGGTGTGAAGTACCAAACTGGCGCAATGTGCTCAGGTGTCTTCATCGGGTTAGCCGCTTCAAAGTTTGGCTTCTCGAGGAAGTATCCACCGCCTTCAGGCATGAAGAACAATACGTAGCAGAAGACGATCAGGAAGCCAGCGACGCCCATGATATCTTTTACTGTGTAGTAAGGGTGGAATGGGATACCGTCTTTCGGCCAGCCATTCTCATCTTTGTTCTTCTTGATCTCGATACCGTCTGGGTTGTTAGAACCCACTTCGTGCAGAGCGATCAGGTGTAGGAACACCAGAACCACAAGCACCAAAGGCAGCGCGATAACGTGTAGCGCGAAGAAGCGGTTCAGTGTCGCACCAGAAACAACGAAGTCACCACGAATCCATAGTGTCAGGTCGTCACCGATAACAGGGATAGCACCAAACAGAGAGATAATTACCTGTGCGCCCCAGTAAGACATCTGTCCCCAAGGAAGTAGGTAACCCATGAAAGCTTCAGCCATCAGTACGAGGAAGATCAACATACCGAACAGCCACAGCAGCTCACGAGGCTTCTGATAAGAACCGTAGATCAGACCACGGAACATGTGCAGATAAACCACCACGAAGAAGGCCGATGCACCGGTAGAGTGCATGTAACGCAGCAACCAGCCGTACTCGACATCACGCATGATGTATTCGATAGAGGCGAAGGCACCTTCTGCGGTTGGTACATAGTTCATGGTCAACCAGATACCAGTCAGCAGCTGGTTAACCAGTACTAGCATGGCTAGCGAGCCAAAGAAGTACCAGAAGTTGAAGTTGGTCGGCGTCGCATATTGACCTACGTGACGGTTGTAGGTCGCCGTCATAGGGATGCGCGCATCAATCCAATCGATAATATTCTTAACCATTATGCAGCCCCCTGGTCGACACCGATGATCACGTTGCCGTCATCAATGTATTGATGAGGTGGAACAACTAGGTTCAACGGCGCTGGAACACCCTGGAATACACGACCAGCCATATCAAACTTAGAGCCATGACATGGGCAGAAGAAACCAGAAGCGACGCCTTCAACCTGTTCACCGAATGTATCAGGCAGATACGTTGGAGAACAACCTAAGTGCGTACACAGACCAACGGCAATAAAGTACTCAGGCTTGATTGAGCGAACGGCGTTCTGCGCGTAGGCAGGTTGTTGCTCTTCGTTAGACGCTGGATCGCGCAACTTATCATCGTGAGTAGCAAGACCCTTTAAGATCTCTTCAGTGCGGCGGACAACCCATACAGGCTTTCCACGCCATTCAACACGGATCAGCTGACCCGGCTCTAACTTACTAATATTTACTTCTACCGGCGCACCTGCAGCTTTCGCTTTGGCACTCGGATTCCACGACTTTATAAAAGGAACCGCTACAGCGACGGCACCAGCACCACCCACTACGGCGGTTGCTGCGGTCAGGAATCTGCGACGTCCGGTATCGACTGGCGCATTGCTCATCCACTTATCTCCAGAGAGTGTTGGAATTTTTGTTTTAAAAATTTTTGAAATTGGGGTTTTACCCCAAAGCGCAAAAATCAAATTTGAGGCGGGGCTCATTATAGCCAAAAATTAGAAGCAGATCATAGTAAAACAAAGCACAAAGTTAACTATGTTAGGAAATTGCTCATTCTAGAAGAAAATGTGCAGCAAGAGCGGGATAAAACTGTCAGGATTTTACCTGATAAAATGGTAAACGAGAATAACAATCAAAACTAAATTAGTAACTTGCAGAAATAAGCGATAAAAAAGCCCGAACTCGTCGGGCTTTAATCTCAATAATCCTCAATGAGAACTATTTCGCGTCGGCGCTCTTCATATACTTGAAGAAATCACCTTCTGGCTCGAGCACCATAACGTTAGAACCGTTACCGAAACTCGCCTGATAAGCCTCAAGACTACGCAGGAAAGAGAAGAACTCAGGGTCCTTCTTATAGGCATCGGCGTAGATCTTAGCGGCGATGGCATCACCCTCACCACGCACTTGCAGCGCCTTACGTTCGGCTTCGGCGATCTGAATGGTCACGCTGGCGTCTGTCTTGGCGCGAATGATCTCAGACTGCTCCTTACCCTGAGCGCGGTGCTCTTTCGCCACAGCGGTACGCTCGGCGCGCATACGCTGGTAGATGCTAGAGCTCACGTTGGCAGGCAGGTTGATCTGCTTAACACGCACGTCGACCACCTCGATACCCAGGTCCTGAGCACTGTCAGAGGCGTTTCGCAGCGCATCTTGCTGTAGCTCATCACGGCTACCAGAGACGATATCCTTGATAGTGCGACGACCAAACTCGGTACGCAGGTCGTTGTTGATCTTACGCTGGAGCAGAGATTCCGCCTGAACCTTGTTACCACCATTGGTCGCGAGATAGTACTTCTCGTGATCTTTGATGCGCCACTTCACGTAAGAGTCAACCATCAAGTCTTTCTTCTCTGAGGTGACGAAACGATCCGCCGCGCCATCCATGGTCTGGATGCGAGAGTCGAGATACTTGATCTTATCTATCACCGGCAGCTTAATATGCAGACCCGGCTTATAGATGCGGGTTACGCCCTCATCTTTGATGATCTTACCAAAGCGCGACACGATAGCGCGTTCACCCTCGTTGACCACCATCAGGGACGATAGACCCATAGCGACTAAGATGGCCGCAATAATAACAGATAATCTACCCATGATTAGTTTCTCCCCTGGCGAGTGCGGTCGCTACGAGAAGGCCTTCCATCTAACGGCATGCCAACACTATTTACTATGCTGTTAACTGAGTCATTGACCGAGTCCACCTCGACAGGCTTGCTGGTCTTAGTCTGTGGACGCTGCTCCATTAACTTATCCAGTGGCAGATACATCATGTTGTTGCCCGCCTTCGAATCCACCAGCACCTTGTTGGTACCCGAGAGGACATTAGACATAGCATCTATGTAAAGACGATCACGCGTCACTTCTGGCGCCGCCTTATATTCAGGCAACAGCTTCTCGAAGCGAGCCACCTTACCGCGAGCCTCTAGGATCTCACGTTCTTTATAGGCGTTCGCCTGCTGCTCCATGCGCTGTACCGTACCGCGAGCCTTAGGCTCGACTTCACGTGAATAGGCTTCGGCTTCACGAATGAAACGCTGCTCATCTTCCTGTGCGGCGATAGCGTCATCGAAGGCGTCTTTCACCTCTTCCGGCGGACGAGCCGGCAAGAAGTTTACGTCGCGGATCTCTATGCCCAGGTTATAAGGCTTGATGATGCGCTCGACCTCTTCCCAGGTGTCACGACGGATCTGATCACGACCAGTGGTCAGGATATCGTCCATCTTGTTGTGGCCCACCACATAACGCAGCGCGCTATCGGTAGCCTCACGCAGGCTCGAATTGGCATCGACCGCGCTAAACAGGTAACGATAGGCATCGACCACAATATACTGTACATCCAGCTCCACCAGGACGACGTTCTCGTCGGCGGTGAGCATGCTGCCCGAGGCTGGAATTGAGCGAACGTTGCTCACGTTCACCGGGAAGACTTCATCGATGAAGGTCGCCTTCCACTGTAGGCCCGGCTCCACTTGGCCAATATACTTGCCAAAGCGTAGCGCCACACCCTTTTCGGCTTCTTTCACCGTATAGAAACCTGACAGGCCCCATACGACAACGGCGATGCCTAATACAATGATAAAACCTAGCGCGCTGAATCCACCGCCAGCGCCATTTCCTTTACCCCCAAAACGCTTCGAAATATTCTTAAATACTTCGTCAAGATCTGGCGGCCCCTTGTCATTGCCGTTCTTGTTTCCCCAAGGGTCTTGACCCTTGTTACCGGGCTCGTTCCAAGCCATTTAGCACTCCATAGGTGTATGAAATAAACGAGATTACTAAAAACTACTCTATTGCTGCGGTTTCAACAATAAAGGTTTCCAACTCCCCTTGGCTCTGCTTCGCTAATCGGTGCCAGTCGGCCTCCAACAAACGAACAGACAAGATACAGTTCCCCAGATCGTCATACTCTTTCTGCTGTATCACATCCAGTCGATAAAACTGACCAAGATAATGCCCGGCCGTCGCCGGAATTCGCAAGGTAAGCTCCAATATGGCCCGTCCAACCAACTGGTTGATGGCCTTTTCGAGCAAATCCAAGCCTAGACTCTGCTGGGCCGAAACCCAAACACGTATAGGGACCCCATCGCCGTCATAGTCGATCTTAGGTCCCACATCTTCCAAGAGATCTATCTTGTTACAGACGATCAACTGTGGAATCTCTTCGGCGCCAATCTCTTTGAGTACGAGTTGTACCTGTTCAAAATTGTCGCCCATGTTTTCATCAGCACTGTCAACCACATGCAGCAGAAGATCCGCTTCGCGGGTTTCCTGCAGGGTGGCCTTAAACGCCGCCACGAGATCATGGGGAAGGTGTCTGATGAAACCGACCGTATCGGCCAAAATGACCGAACCGTCTTGTAAGTCTAACTTACGCAGGGTCGGATCGAGTGTCGCAAACAGCTGGTCGGCGGCATAGACCTCGGAGACGGTCAAGGCGTTAAATAGGGTCGACTTACCGGCGTTGGTGTAACCCACCAAAGACACGGTGGCGAGCTCGCTTCGCTGCCTCGCCCGGCGACTCTGTTCACGCTGTTTATCGACCTTTTCCAGCCGCTTGTTGATGGTCTTGATACGACCACGCAGCAGACGTCTGTCGGTTTCCAGCTGGGTTTCACCCGGTCCCCGTAGGCCGATACCACCTTTTTGCCGTTCAAGGTGAGTCCAACCACGAATCAGGCGCGTCGACATGTGGCGCAATTGCGCTAGCTCCACCTGCAACTTACCCTCATAGGTCCTGGCGCGCTGAGCAAAAATATCCAAAATCAGCGTCGTACGGTCTAAGACCCGACACTGACAGATCAGCTCAAGATTACGCTCTTGTGCAGGACTCAAGGCGTGGTTAAAAATCACCACATTGGCGTCAGTGGCGGCAACCATGGCTGCCAACTCTTCCGCTTTACCTGTACCAACAAAATACTTTCTATCTGGAGAACGACGACTTCCCGTGATCACGCCAACGGTTTCAGCGCCTGCCGATTCGACCAATAAACGAAGTTCGGTAATATCTTCCCTACTGTCTTCATCTGAAAAGTCGATATGGACAAGTACTGCAGCTTCTCCCGCCTCATAGCGTTCAAACAAAAATCGAACTCCTCAGGAAATTACTCAGCGCTATCGTCATGTGATGCATTGTAACCCGCCGCCTGGTTAGGCGTGTTGTGATGGCTGCTCACGTTAAATGGACGCGCAGGCACCACTGTAGAGATAGCGTGCTTATAAACCATCTGGCTGACAGTGTTCTTCAATAAAATAACAAACTGATCGAATGACTCAACTTGTCCCTGAAGCTTGATACCGTTAACTAGGTAGATAGATACCGGAACGCGTTCACGTCGTAATGCGTTCAAAAATGGGTCTTGTAAAGATTGCCCCTTTGCCATTATGTAATTTCCTTTTTATTAAAATTAATTAAAACCTAATACAGCATCAATTTCTGGTTTGGTTTTAGTATTATATAGAGTGAATGAATTAGCTAGCGACAATGCTCTAATAGTCGCGCCAGATTAGATTCATCCCCACTCTCCAGCCAATTTAGATCAGCCCATCCTCGCAACCATGTTAATTGACGCTTGGCCAATTGCCTAGTCGCAACTATGGATTTTTCGACCATAGTATCATAGTCATATTCCCCATCGAGATACTGCCACACTTGGCGATATCCGACACATCTCATCGAAGGTAGGTCTAGATGCAGATCCGCTCGCGCCTTGAGCCGCTGCACCTCTTCGACGAAACCTTGATTTAACATCAATTTGAATCTTTCTGCTATAGCAAGGTGTAGCACTTTGCGATCTTTCGGCGCTATGCCAAATTGCACCACCTTGTAGGGCAAGGCATCGGCCTTAACCTGTGTCAACTCGGTCAGACTCTTGCCGCTAATTCGGTATACCTCGATCGCCCGCGACAGACGCTGTGGATCGTTAGGGTGGATCCGCTCTGCCGATACCGGGTCAATCTGACGCAGCTCGTCATGTAGCGCCTGCCAGCCCTTGGCTTCGACCTCTTTGGCTATCTCGGCCCGAATCGCCTCATCTGCCGATGGCAAAGGCGACAAGCCTTCCAATAGCGCCTTGAAATAGAGCATGGTGCCACCCACCAGCAGGGGCGTCTTGCCCGCGGCTAGGATCGCTTCGATGTTGGCGATGGCGTCGCTACGAAAATCCGCCGCTGAATAACTCTCGCTCGGGTCGCGAATATCGATCAAGCGATGGGGCGCCCGGCTAAGCTCTTCCTGGGTCGGCTTGGCGCTACCAATATCCATGTCCCGATAGATGAGCGCCGAGTCGACCGAGATGATCTCGCAGTTATGCTGCTCGGCCAATGCCATCGCGAGCGCTGTCTTACCCGACGCCGTCGGCCCCATCAGGGTGATAATTGTCGGCTGACTCTCGCTATTCACTCGTTTGCTCACCTAACCATGTTTGCCAAGGCATTACCTTGGCCAAAGATAAAATTTCTTGCTGCTGCGACTCGGGTAACCCCATGAGGTCGGCCCAGAGTCGACTCGCCGAATTAAACTGTTCACCCGACTGATTCACCAACCAGTTAACCAGGGCTTCAGTTGTCGGCTCTTCGAAGCGAATCCACTGCAGAAACTCAGGGATCACGCTCGCCAGCTGACTCTGCCTTAGATATGGGGGCACTTTTTTAATTATCAACTGGCCGAGGCGAATAGTTAGCTCTAAACCCAATTTTCTAACCAAAAGCTCTCTTTCGACCAAGGTTTGCTGCCAATCTTCATCCACCTTGACCGACACAGGCATCAACAGCGGCTGACCAATCAGCCCCGCATCCAGCTTGGCTTCAATCTCGCGGCGGGTCACTTCGCGCGCCGCACAGCTAAGGCTCAATAGCGCCAGCTCACTTCCCCTGACTAAGAGCCAATATTGACCGTCGAGCACCTGAGGCATGGGCGGAAGATGGCTGTCACGCAGCTGGCTCATCTGACTCGACACGCCTGGCGTGGTCATCAGCTGGGCATAACTATCGACTGCTGCCTGGCTAGGAAGCTCGGTACTTGCATAACTGCGCCCTCGCCCGCCAGACTGGCCGCCACCATAGCTGCTCACCTGGGCCTCTTGCACTCGCTGACCACCAGCTTGGCGACTGGCTTCGCGCTCGCCATAGGCTGGGCGTTCATTCGCAAGCCCTACCGCGTTTTCTTCAGTCTCGCCATGGGCAAGCTGATTGGAGCCTGTGTCACTTTGCTGAGTCTGTAGCGGACGAATATAGGAGGCGGATCTATCCTGGTCAGTGACCTGACTTTTCTGAGCGGTCTCGAAGGCTAACTCGCTCGACTGACGCAGCGCTGATTCCAGCGCCTGCAGGATAAAGTCATGCACATAGCGGCTCTCGTGGAAGCGCACCTCATGCTTGGCGGGATGCACGTTAACATCCACCTGATGGGGATCCAGGTTTAGCATGAGCACGAAGGCGACCTGCTCTCCCTGCAACTGCTGGGCAAAGGCCTGACGCACCGCATGATTGACCAGTCGGTCACGCACCAGGCGGCCATTGACATAGAAATATTGGGTATCACCAACCGCCATCTCGCTAAATGGCGACTGAATGTAGCCGCTGAGGCTAAGACCATTATGGTTACAATCTACCCTGAGGGCATTGTCGGCGAAGGCCTTGCCGCTGACCTGTGCCAGGCGCTGCAGATACTGCGCCTCTGTCTTGGCCGGGCGGTAATTACGCACCTGCTTGCCGTTGTGCTTAAGGGTAAAATGGATCTCGCTGCGCACCAGAGCGATACGTTTAAGCCACTCATCGATATGGGTAAATTCTGTCTTATCGCTCTTTAAGAATCGACGTCTGGCCGGGGTATTGAAGAAGAGATCCGCCGCCTCCACCGTCGAACCGACAGGGTGCGCCGCCGGGATCACCCGAACCGCCATCTCGGAGCCCTCGGCATAGGCCTGCCAGGCCTCGCTCTGCTCCTGGGTGCGGGAGGTCAACGTCAGGCGGGATACCGAACTGATACTGGCCAGCGCCTCACCACGAAAGCCAAAGCTTAAGATGGCATCGAGGTCGTCTAACGAGGCCAGCTTAGAGGTGGCATGACGAGACAGCGCCAGGCTCAGCTCCTCCTTAGGGATGCCAGAGCCGTTGTCAGTGATCTTAATCAGCTTGCTGCCCCCCTTGTCGATCTCGATATCGACCCGGGTCGCACCGGCATCCAAGCTGTTCTCGACCAGCTCCTTGATCACCGAGGCAGGACGCTCTACCACCTCCCCGGCGGCAATCTGGTTAGCCAGTTGAGGAGGCAAAATACGTATGGTCATCTTGGCTCCTTAGGCCCGGGGAATGATCAGCTTCTGACCGATGTAGAGGGTGTTGGACTTGAGCTTGTTGGCCTTCTTGATGCTATCGACCGACACCTGGTAACGGTGGGCGATCACAGATAATGATTCACCTGCGGTCACCTTATGTTTGATGCCGCTCTTATTAGCCATCATGGTATTGGCGGGAGGATTATTCTCGAAATAGCGCACCACGCCTTTGTGGACGGCGTTGGCGATATTGTTCTGGTGATCCCTCTGGGTCAACAGGCGCTCCTCTTTGTGGTTCGAGATAAAGCCAGTCTCCACCAAAATAGAGGGAATATCCGGCGACTTAAGTACCGCCAGGCTGGCCGCCTCAGGCTTATGCTTGTGCAGGCGAGTCACCTTGCCCAGATTAGCCAACACATCTCCGGCGATGTTATGACTGATCGCCATGGATCTGTCCATCGACATATCCAGCAGCGTCATGGCCAGATACTGTTCGTTATCCGCGTTCTGGATAATCTCACCGGCACCACCCAGCAGCTCAGAATGCTTCTCTTTCTGCTCTAACCAACGACCGATCTCACTGTTGGCACGGCGCATCGACAGCACCCACACAGAGGCTCCTTGTGGTTGCGGTGAGGTAAAGGCGTCGGCGTGAATCGACACCAGCAGGTCGGCCTTACTGTTACGGGCGATCTCCGAGCGTTTGTTCAGATTGACAAAGTAGTCACCGGAACGTGTCATGATGGCGCGCATGCCCGGCGTGGCGTTAATCTTGGCCTCCACTTTCTTGGCTATCTGCAGCGCCACCTTCTTCTCATAGATGCCAGAGGGGCCGATGGAGCCGGGATCGTCGCCGCCATGGCCGGCATCGATGGCCACTATGATGTCCCTAAGCTTCTGCTCAGGCTCGACTTTTACCGTCTTAGGACTCTGGTTGCCCCCTTCGAGATCCACCACCAGACGATTGCCGTAAGGCGCCGTGGGCGACAGGGCAAAGAGGTTAGCCTTGGCAGGCTTAACCAGATCGATCACCAGTCTCAGGGTGCCCTTCTTGGGCGGCTTGCTGATACGCACTCGCTTAACCAGCTTACTGTTGTTCTCGATCTTATTGAGATCCAGCCCGGTAGCCGTGGTCGTCAGATCCACCACCAAACGGTAGGGACTGGTGAGGGTGAAGTGGGAATATTTTGGCGGCTCGCGCAGATCAAACACCACCCGCGTCGATTCTGGTGCCGCCCAGATACGCACACCTTCCAATTTATTTGCGCTGTAGGCAAGGGAAGGAATGCATAGCAAGACTATCAATAATAGGCGTTTTATTAGTGACTCAGTTCTTATCATTATTATGTAAACTATCTAACAAAATCTCTCCGGCGCGCGAGTGCGCCGTCAGCATGACCTCTCGGCCCTGTTGATGATACTGAATATGGATCGCCAGATCCGCCTCGGGCAGCAGGCCGACGCCCTTATCGGGCCACTCGACGATACACAGGCTCGACTCGGTAAAGTAGTCTCGAATCCCCATAAATTCGAGCTCTTCTGGATCACTTAGTCTATATAGATCAAAATGATACACATCAATATCACCTAGCTCATAGGGCTCAACCAGCGTGTAGGTCGGACTCTTCACCGCCCCCTTATGTCCCAGGCTCTGAATGAGGCCACGACTAAAGGTTGTTTTTCCCGCCCCCAGTTCACCACTCAAATAGAGGGTCAATGGCGGCTTGATCGCACTGGCCAGCCTTTGACCTAAGCTAACGGTTTCTGCTTCATTTTCAAGATAAACTTTTACTGGTGTCATCGTATCTATCGCTAATTAAGGACAATCCTTTTTTGAGCCAGATACTTTAACCTAAACCGGCGTTTATCTAAACAGACATTACTGTATTTTAATGCTGAGGCTAAATCTTATCGACCAGGGCGCGTATGTGAGCAAACAGATCGCAGGCCAACATGCCTCGCTCGCCATCTTTCGCAGCCAGATCCGCTGCGGCCCCATGCACCACCACTCCGGCGCTTGCCGCCTCCATCTTAGGCATCCCCTGGGCCATCAAGGCCGCTATGATGCCGCCCAGCACATCACCGCTGCCGCCGCTGGCGAGCCCAGGATTTCCCACAGGTGCCACATGACACACCTTACCATCATAGATAAGAGTGCCAGCGCCTTTGAGCACCACCACGCCGCCATATTTAGCCTGCAAGGCATAGACGGCTGCGAAGCGATCCGCCTCCACCTCGGCGATGCTAATCCCCAACAACCTGGCGGCCTCACCGCTATGAGGGGTCAACACCCAATTGCTTTGGCGTGAAGGCTCGAGCGCCAGCAGATTAAGCGCATCGGCGTCCATCACACAGGGCTTGTCGCTCAGGCCTGTCGCCTTAAGTAGGTTGTAGCCCCAGTCGTGTTTACCCAGTCCGGGACCAATCAGCAGAATATCGGCCCAGCCTAAACGTTGGTAAACCTCCATATCCACCAGCTCGCAGCCCCAGAACATGATTTCCGGTCGTCCCGAGTTCACCACGGTCAAATGCTCGGGTCTTGAGATCACCGCCACCAGTCCGGCGCCCGCCCGCAGACAACTCTCGGCGGCCAGACGCGGCGCCCCGGCCATACCGATATCGCCACCAATAACGGTCACCTTACCGCAGGCCCCCTTATGGCTGTTCTGCGCCCTGGCAGGCAATCCAAGATCGGTCAGCCTATGGGCAATGTTAAGCACCTTGGACTCAGGCAGATACTCCTGCAGACCGATATCGGCAAACCAGAGCCTGCCAACACAGTCCCTGGCCTTACCCGTGATCAGTCCCTGTTTCGGCGCGCCAAAGGTCAGGGTCACATCGGCCTTTACCGCTACCTGACCGGCGCCGGTATCCACATCGATACCCGATGGCACATCTAAGGATAAGATCCAGGGCGAATAACGATTGATCGCCACTATCATCTCGGCAAAGGGGGCACGTAGCTCACCCTTGACACCCGTGCCTAGCAGGCCATCGACGACGACCTCGGCCTCCTTGAGCGCCTCTTCATAATCAGATAGCTGATGCCCGCCCGCAGCGAGAAAGGCCGCCTTGGCGTAGCTGATCCCCTCGCCCGGCTCAGGACGCTCCACCGCATAGAGGGCGACATCACAGCCAGATTCGAGCAGCAGGGTGGCGCAGATATAGGCATCGGCGCCATTGTTACCATAACCCGCCAACACCAGAATTTTATTATTGAGCTTGCCCTCTCGTTGTAGCAACTCGAAGGCCGACTGTCCGGCGCTGTCGATCAATTGGCACAAGTTAGCCTCACCGGACGCGATCAAGCGCGCTTCGGCATCACGTATCATCTGCGCCGTATATAAGGCCGATGGCAGCTGCCCGTCACTAAACAACATCTGGATTCTCCTTAACAAGACTCATCACCGGGCGGGTTACCCTAAGCCTAAGCATATTCGATATTTGAGTTTTTAATCGCCAATAGATTCCGCTTAAACGCCAGAGAATGTAAGAAGTTTGATCTGGCACAATAAATTCGCCGACTCAGCGACAAAAAGGCCAACGAGGCGATAACAAAACATTTCATCAAACTGAATCGAACTCGCTAACCAGTCAGTCAAATTACTAAGCTAGATGAGCCAGAAATCGCGATATAGATGCAAGAAAGTGATAATTTCGCTCTAACGTAAGAAGAAAAAAGCGATAAAAAAGAGTTAGCTATAAATACCTAACTGCAATTGTCCTGGCATAAACAAAAAAAGGCGCCCAAGGCGCCTTTTTATTACGTTTCTCACTAGCAACCGGCCAGAAAGCTCAACTTAAATGAGCTCAGATTATATATCTTCCATTCTCAGGCTGCTGTGCACCAGACGTTGCTGCTGGATCTTCTCGACACGCACCAGATCGTTGAGGGCGTTCTTCACATCACCCGGTACAGAGGATTCCGCCGTCTTCTCAAACAAGCCGATCAGACGGTTGTCGAGATCCAGGTGCAGCTCCAACAGATCATCTTCGTTCATGTTGGCCGCAGGGATCACGTCTTGGCAGCGTTTGATGAAATCTTCAAACACGATATCGTTGTACCAGAGTTCCAGCAGACGGCGTGGCGCCTCTTCGATGTAGTCATCGATCTTCTGAGAAACCTCTTTCTCATGTTGTTGCAAATACTCCAGCATCAATTTCACGCGAGACGAGTCTACCGCACTGTGCAAACGCGCATATAAACGGGCCATTTCCAAGCGACACTTAGAGACATATGCCAACTGTTCATTAAGTTGTTGAAATCTCATCTTTCCTTCTCCAATCGATGCCAAGTTTTAGGCGTTAATACTGATTTGATTTCATTATGGGAGTAATTAGCACAGTTTTTTTTGAACAATGTCATAGTTTGCGCACTTCTGAAGTCGCTACATTAGACAAGCTTAAAGAATTTTATCTCACATCACGCAAATGGCATTTTTGTGATCTTCACGCCGATAAAGGGCCAATAATCGCTAGCTTAAGGGCTTTATGGGCAAAACAGACCATGAACGACTCACTAAAATAATCGTCCGAAAATGAATAAAAATTCATCAAAGTAAAAACCATGACGCCGAATCGATTACAGCAAAAAACAGACGACTAGATGACTAGATGACTAGATGACTCTCAGGATACAAACCAAGGGGTACTGGAAGCTGAAACAAGCGGGGGAAATTTGGCACGACATATCGGGTTCGAAACAAACAACCGATGGCCTATACCTTGGCAAGGTATCGCCCTTTTGCTCTATACAAAGAATCAACTGAGCTAATGTCGCAAGGCTGCGGTACATTCAATCAGCAGTAATAAGAAATAACTGATACTGAAAATAGAAACTACTGAGGGAAAATTTGGAGCGACATATCGGGTTCGAACCGATGACCTATACCTTGGCAAGGTATCGCCCTTTTGCTCTATACAGAGAGTCAACAGAGCTAATGTTACAAGGCCGAATTAGATGATTGGTGCTAGCGGGAGAAAATTTGGAGCGACATATCGGGTTCGAATCGGTAAATCTAAAAACTCGACCTATACCTTGGCAAGGTATCGCCCTTTTGCTCTATACAGAGAGTCAACTGAGCTAATGTCGCAATGTCGAATTAGATGATTGGTACTAGCGGGAGAAAATTTGGAGCGACATATCGGGTTCGAACCGATGACCTATACCTTGGCAAGGTATCGCTCTACCAACTGAGCTAATGTCGCAAAATCTGTGAGTCTGGTATTGGTGTAACCAAACTTTTGTAATTTGGAGCGACATATCGGGTTCGAACCGATGACCTATACCTTGGCAAGGTATCGCTCTACCAACTGAGCTAATGTCGCATAAATTTTGGAGCGACATATCGGGTTCGAACCGATGACCTATACCTTGGCAAGGTATCGCTCTACCAACTGAGCTAATGTCGCAAAATCTGTGAGTCTGGATATTGGTGTAGCCAAACTTTTGTAATTTGGAGCGACATATCGGGTTCGAACCGATGACCTATACCTTGGCAAGGTATCGCTCTACCAACTGAGCTAATGTCGCATAAATTTTTTCGAGCTAAATTAACTGTCATTATCAACAAAAGGTATCGTCTTTCACCTTTTATCAACTGAGTTAATGTCGCATTTCAATCTTTACCAGCGCACACGCCAGTAAAAAGTTGAGGCCGCATTATAGGAGAATTTCGCCCCTCTGCAACCCCCTAATTTAAAATTTTCTACCGTTTGGTCAAATTTTAAATACTTTCTCACGATAATATTGGAGTTCGGCGATCGATTCCTGGATATCAACCAGTGCCTGATGTGTGCCCTGCTTCTTAAAACCGTCCATCACCTCAGGCTTCCAGCGACGCACTAACTCTTTGACAGAGCTGACATCTATGTTGCGGTAGTGGAAATAATCTTCCAAAGTCGGCATGTAACGATTCAAAAAACGTCTGTCCTGACCTATGCTGTTGCCGCACATTGGCGATACACCGGCAGGTACATGCTCAGATAAGAAGGCAATCGTCTGTTCGATGGCATCTTGCTCGTTGAAGTCACTCGCCCTGACTCTGTCGATCAGACCCGACTCGCCGTGATGCTTCTGGTTCCAGTCATCCATCGCCGCAAGCACATCTTCACTCTGATGGATGGCAATCACAGGCCCTTCCGCCAAGATGTTCAATTCCTTGTCGGTCACAATCGTTGCTATCTCAATGATTCTGTCGACCTCGGGCTCTAGTCCCGTCATCTCCAGATCTACCCAGATCAGATTTGTTTCATCTGCAGCCATATATCTGCCTTATCAATGCGTGTTTGCCTAAATTCAGGCTTTTTTATTTAAGACCGTGTATCATACTGCTTTTTTAGAAGACACAAAATAACCTTATTTTGACGATGACGACACTGTGAGTAAAAAGAAACCCCTAAGCCAAGGCCAACGCCGCCGCATGCGCGCCAATCATGAGAAACGGCTGCAGCGCAAAGACGCAAAAGAAACAACCATTGAGTTACAGGATAGCTCACTGGGGCCAGAACAGCTGGGCACCGTCATCTCTCGATTCGGCCAACACGCTGATGTCGAAACGGAAAACGGTGAACTGGTTCGCTGTAACATTCGCCGAAATATTCAAAGCCTGGTCACCGGCGATAAGGTGATCATGCGCCAGGCCAGTGAAACCACAGCCACCATAGCCGGCGTGGTCGAGGCCGTTCATCCGAGACACTCCTCACTGTCACGGCCAGATCTCTACGACGGCATCAAGATCATCGCCGCCAATATCGATCAGATACTTATCGTCTCTTCCGTGGTACCTAGCTTTACCACCCAGATCATCGACCGCTATCTGGTGGCCGCAGAAGACACAGGCATAGCCCCCGTCATCATACTCAACAAGATAGATCTACTCAGCGACGAAGAGGCACCTGCCGTCGAGGCCGCGCTGGAGCGCTACCAGGCCATCGGTTATCATGTATATAGGGTCAGCAGCAAGTCTGGCGAAGGGGTCGAGGCGATCAAGACCCTGTTAAAAGATAAGGTCAGCGTGTTTGTCGGTCAGTCAGGCGTGGGTAAGTCATCGCTAATCAATGCCCTACTGCCAGAAGCTGAGCTCATCACAGGCGACGTGTCCGAGACCTCGGGCCTGGGCCAGCACACCACCACCACGGCCAAGTTGCTACACTTCCCAAGTGGCGGCGATCTGGTGGACTCTCCCGGTGTGCGTGAATTCGCCCTGTGGCATCTCCCCGCCGAGCGTGTCGGCTGGTGCTTCGTCGAATTCAGGGATTACCTGGGCACCTGTAAATTTAGAGACTGCAAACACAAGAATGATCCTGGCTGCGCCATCACCCAGGCCTTCGAGGAAGGCAAGATCGCCCAAGACAGGTACCAGAACTACCACAGAATTATCGACAGCCTGGACGAGCAGCGCCACGCCCGTCATTTCAAAAACAATAACGACTAACTAAATTAAGAACAGCCAAACTGGATTTGAAGGAAAACAGACAGTGGACAAATTGAAGATTGCCTTGCAATACATAATGCCAAAACACCTGCTCTCGCGACTCGTGGGTAAACTGGCAGCCGCCGAACTCGGCGCAGTAACGACAAGCGTAATTAAATGGTTTATCAAGCAGTATAAGATAGACATGAGCGAGGCCGCACAGAGTGCACCTGAAGCCTACGCCAGCTTCAACCAGTTCTTCACCCGCGCGCTGAAACCTGGCATCCGCCCCCTGTGTGACGATGACGACTATATCGTTCATCCGGTAGATGGCGCCGTCAGCCAATGCGGGCCGATCGAAGAAGGCCGTATCTTTCAAGCCAAGGGACATGAATATTCGTCACTTGCCCTTTTAGGCGATCAAGCCGATGATGCCAAGCGCTTCGAAGGCGGCGACTTCGCCACCATCTATCTGGCACCTAAGGATTACCATAGAATTCACATGCCGATTAAGGGCACACTGTCTAAGATGACCTATGTGCCTGGCGAGCTGTTTTCGGTTAACCCGCTGACGGCCGAGAATGTGCCCGGCCTGTTTGCCCGTAACGAGCGTGTGGTGGCCATTTTCGAAACCGAAATCGGCCCCATGGCCATGGTCTTGGTTGGCGCCACAATCGTGGCCAGCATAGAAACCGTCTGGGCAGGTACAGTCACGCCGCCGACAGGCAAGAAAGTCTTCACTTGGGACTACCCAACCGAGGGCCCAGAGGCGATCACCCTGGACAAGGGCGAGGAGATGGGCCGCTTCAAGCTTGGCAGCACTGTAGTCATGCTATTTGCCAAAGACGCGCTGGAACACTTTGCCGATGGCGTCGAGCCTAAGGCCGTTACCCGCATGGGTCAGGCCTTCGCCAAAATCGATTAGAGGAAACCTTGAACACAAGTAGCAGCGAACGCTCTGGCTTAATCGAACTGCATCTGGCCGTCCTCCTGTTTGGTGGTACGGCCCTTTTCTCCAAGCTGATTCCCCTCAGTGCCCTGGATATCACGGCACTTCGCTGCTGCATCGCCGCTCTTGCCCTCGCCCTCCTGGTCAAGGTCAGCGGCAAGCACCTCAGGCTCAATCGCGGTAAAGACTACGGCATCGCCCTGGGGCTCGGCATTATCGTCAGCCTGCACTGGGTCACCTACTTTGCCGCCATGCAGCTCTCATCGGTGGCCATCGGCATGATCGCCTTCTTTACCTATCCCGTGATGACGGTCTTGGTTGAGCCTTTCTTTACCGGCAAACGCCTTGAACTGGCCGACATCATCAGCGGCATCTGTGTCCTGCTCGGCGTCAGCCTGCTGATCCCAGAAGCCAACTTGGGTAACGATGTCACTCTGGGGATCATCATAGGCGTTCTGTCGGCTGCCCTGTTCACCGCCAGAAACCTGCTGCACAAGCGCTACTTCGCCAGCTACAGCGGCGCCCAAGCCATGTACTACCAGACAGGGGTCAGCGCCCTGTTCCTGCTGCCTTGGCTCGAGGTCGACCCAAGCGCCATCCAAGCCAACGTCTGGTGGTTGGTGATCCTCTTAGGTATCGTCTTTACCGCCGCGCCCCACGCCCTGTTTACCTCGGCGCTGCGTCAGCTGAGCGCTAAGACGGTCAGCCTGGTCTCCTGCTTGCAACCCCTTTATGGTGCCCTGTTAGCCCTGTTGATCCTGGGCGAGGGACTCGCCATGAAGACGCTGATTGGCGGCGCCTTGGTGGTCTTCACCGCCGTCTATGAGACCCAGAAGAGCCATAAGGCCAACCGCGCCCAAAAGGCGAAATCCTAAGGCATTTTCGTCATTGGTAAAGGAAACGCCACACGGGTCAAATTAACCGATTCATAGATATCATTTTTGAACTAACTTGGTAATATATAAGCGTCCATTGATGCTGGTGTGAACAAAGCGGCTTATGTCTCGTATATTACTGATTATTCTCTGTCTAATCTCATTCTCAGGCGCCGCAAATTCGCCCCTGAATCTCAATAAACGCCTGGGACTAGGACAGGAGCCTCAGGTCGCCAGCAAGAGCACCGCCGAGCAGTTGAGTCTGCTGGAGGAGCAGCTCACCGAGCAACAGGCCCTACAGTCCAGCTTCGACGCCATCATTCACCAGTATCAGAGCCAGAAACAGGCCCTGACACAGCAGCTTAAAGAAGCCGCCACGCCGCTGGAATACAACCCCAATCAAGATCTTAGTCAGCAGGCGTCACTCTCCTACCTGAGACTATCTGAGCTCAAAGAGACAGAGGCTAACCTGGCCACTCAGGTCAACGAGTTGATCAAACGCCAGCAGCAGCTACCTAGCCTGATAAGCCAAGCCAATCTGACCCTGGCCAAGCACAAACAGGCGACCAGCGACGACAATCAGCCCCTGAGCGAGATGCAACGCCGGGTCTATGTTCAGAGCCTATCGACCCTGGAATCTGAGCTGGCCAGCAGCCAGAAACAGATCGCCCTGACCCAGCAGCAGTTGGCGCTGGTGCGCAGCCAGCTAGTACAGCAAGAAGCTCTGATCGAACGCCTCAACGGCGCCATCGCCGAGCAGCGTCACAAGGCCACTGCGGCCACCATAGCTGCCAGTCAGATAGAAACCTCCATCACAGACGATGCCATCGCCATCAAGCTGAACGCGCAGAACCAGGCCTACGGCGAGCAACTGAAACAGCTGACCCATGAGGTCACCAATGTGATGACACTGCAGGAGCAGGCCGAGACCCAATACCAGTTCCAGGCCAAGCAGATCACTAATATTCAGCAGCAGATCGCCTTGGTGAAGCTTAACTCGGCCTTCGGCGAGCGCTTCCTGCGTATCCTCTACTCACTGCCCAAGCCGCCAAGCCAGGACAAGATCAGCAATGAGATCGCCAATGCCCGTCTGGCCCGCTACCAGATAGAGCAAGACCAGACACTGCATCCGCTACTCGGCGCCATCGAGCAGCTCACGCCGCTGCAAAGCAAGCTGGTCGGTGCCCAGAAAGAGCTGCAGCGTCAGCTGCTGGAAAACTATGATCTCTACCTTGGCGAACTGGCCGAGTTAAGGGTGCTGTATGAACAGCTGAGCCAGCAGTATCAGACCCTTAAGACCACGCTTAACGAGCACCTGTTTTGGGTAGCCAATGCCAACAGCATAGACGGCTACTGGCTGGGCGACCTGTATCAGAGCACTCAATGGCTGCTGACCCAGGCACCTTGGCATCAGGTACACGACTCCCTGAGCGAACAGAGCACACTCTGGTCCTGGTGGGTGATCTTGATGGTGCTCTGCCTGGTGATGCAGGACCTGGTCACACCTAAATTTACTCAGCTGATGGCTAAGAACGTCACCTATGTGGGTAACGTCACGCAAGATAAGTTTATCTATAGTTTCAATACCTTGATTGGCTCACTGCTCTATAGCTGCATCAAGCCACTGCCGCTGATCAGCGGCGGTCTGATCTTCTACTTCAGCAATCATAACCTGGTCTCCTCGGTGGGCATGGGCATACTGGCCATAGGCATGTTGTACCAGCTCTATCGCCTCACCTATCTGCTGGCGCTGGACAAGGGCCTGTTGATCGGCCACTTCAAGGGCGACAAGACGATCATACGCGCCGGTCAGCAACGCCTGCGCGCCCTGACCGTACTGGCGATGCCGATTGTCGGCGTGATCGGCTTCACCGAGGTGCTAGAAACTTCGCTGGTGCGCAACAGCCTGGGACGCGGCGCCTTCATACTGCTGGCCCTCATGCTGTTCTGGTTCTACCGCGACATGCTGAGCCTGTCGAAGCAGGAACATCACTATCACCAGGACGATAAGAACAAGCGCCTGTTGCAGAAGCTGCTCTGGTCGATACTCATCCTGCTGCCTCCGGCCTGCGCCGTGCTGGCCTTCAGGGGCTACTACTTCACCGCCTATCAGATGCTGCTGCAGCTACAGCTGTCGCTGATCTTATCCCTAAGCTTCATGCTGCTGTATCAGCTGATTAAGCGCTGGATGTTGATCGAGCGACGCCGCATCGCCTTTAACCGCGCCAAGGCCAAGCGCGCCGAGATCTTGGCCCAGCGGGAGAAAGAAGATGACCCCAACAGTAACGAGCCGCCGGACACCTATGAGGAGCCTGTGGTGGATCTCGAGACCATCTCCAGCCAGTCGCTGGGGCTGGTGCGTTCACTGCTGACGCTGGCCTTCCTGATCAGCCTGATCGGCCTCTGGACTCAGACCCATAGCGCCATCTTCTCGTTTTTGGACGGCATTACTCTGTGGACCAGCTCGAGCACGGTCGACGGTATCGCCCAGCAGATCCCTATCACTCTCAAGTCCCTGCTGCTTGGCCTTATCATAGTCGGCTTCTCGCTGATGATAGCCACCAACCTGCCGGGTCTGCTGGAGCTGATGATTCTGCAACGATTGGATCTCACCCAGGGCACGGGCTTTGCCATCACCACTGTGAGTCGCTATCTGGTGGTCTTCTTCGGTATGCTCAGCGGCTTTTCGACCCTGGGGATGGAGTGGTCTAAGCTGCAATGGCTGGTCGCGGCGCTCTCGGTGGGCTTAGGTTTCGGTCTGCAGGAGATCTTTGCCAACTTCATCTCGGGCCTGATCATCTTGTTCGAGAAGCCGGTGCGTATCGGCGATACCGTCACCATACGCGAGCTGACAGGTACAGTAAGTAAGATCCAGATCCGCGCCACCACCATCGTCGACTGGGACAGAAAAGAGATAATCGTCCCCAACAAGGCCTTCATTACCGAGCAGCTGATCAACTGGTCGCTGTCAGACCCGATCACTAGGGTGATCGTCTATGTCTCGGTCGCCAGGGACTCGGATCCCGCGCGAGTCGAGGCGGCGCTCTATCAGGCGGTTAAGGAGTGTGACGATGCCCTGACCACGCCGGAGCCCGAGGTCTGGTTTGCCGGATTTGGTCAGCATACTCAGGATTATGAGATCCGCGCCTATGCCAAGGATATGAACACCCGCTGGCCGCTACGACACAAGCTGCACAAGCAGGTCAGCAAGAAGCTCAGAGAGAATCATCTGGAGCTCGCCTATCCGCAGCTCGAGGTGCATATTAGTGGTCAAAGTAAAGAGACTCAGGGGATAATTAGAAGCTAATGCGTGTCTATGCTCACCGTGGCGCCAGCGGCTATGGCGCCGAAAATACTCTGGCCGCCATCAAGAAATCGGTCGCCTTGGGCTGTAACGCCGTGGAGATCGACGTCCACTGCGTCGAAGGCGAACTCTATGTGTTTCACGACAGGCGTCTCGACGGCAAAAGCAGTGGCACAGGTCTTATCGAGGCGGTGACGAAGGATTATCTGGACGGCGTTACCGTTGATGGCGAGCCCATCCCTAAACTCTGGGAACTGCTGGAGTACCTGCAACCCTTCGATGCCCTGATCAACATAGAGCTCAAAGGGCTCAACTCCCTCGGCCCCTTCATGGCCCTCTACCCTGAGATCCTGGAGAAGCTCAACTACCGCCCCGATCAGCTGCTGATCTCATCCTTCCATCACGGCTTTCTGTTCACCCTGAGACAGGCCTTTCCCGATGCCGTACTGGCGCCGCTTATCGAGGGGGTGCCAGAAGACCTGGCCGCCATAGTCACTCGGCTAGAGGCCTTCTCATTGCACCTGAGCGTCAACTTCGTCACCCGGGAGTTAGTGGAGGATGCCCACGCCCGCGGCGCCAAGGTGTTTGTCTATACCGTGGATAATCGCGACGATATCCACCATCTGTCGCAGATGGGCGTCGATGGCATCTTCAGTAATTTCCCCGATGTCAGCGCCGACTGCGTCCATCAACTGCTGCTGACCCGCTAGGGTCAGCGAGTGCCTACTCACTCTAAACTGCCCAACAAATAGGCAAAGTTCCCCCTAGCGGTGGACACCTCTGCCATTTTTTGTCATTGTAGAACTAGGGCCTGTTTATCTTTCGCGTTCATTTTTGCAGCATTCTGTATCGATTTTATACAAGGCAGAGTGATTGTAATCTAGTGTGCTAGATCAATGAGCGATAACGCAGTAGAAAAATGATACAGACGCTGCCCGCAGGGTTCGTCTTGAGCACGTTCAACTCTTTGTTACTCGGCTTTTATATAGAATAACTATACTACAAGCCTCATGCCGCGATTTGAACGTGCTCAATTAGAACAAAATTTGTTCTCAAAAGGTCAACAGGCCCTACCCCACTTAAGTACTAAGCCAGGCGGGAGCATCTATAATGACAAGGTGCGAATGAAAAAAGTTCGCCACCAAAATAAACCAGCCATTTTCTGGGTCTCATACAAAAATAATAACAGTCAAAAGGACTCGCTATGGAACACAAGCTACTGCTGCTGACCAGCGATAACGATAGATACCGCAGCCTGCTCGGCTCCTGTCACCTGCCGCACCTGACACTGCTAGGCGACGATCCCCAGAGTATTCTCGATGCCGACATCTGGCTCGCCGAACCGCCATTGGCCGCCCCCTTGGTAGGCCATGCCAAACAGATCAAGTGGATGCAATCGACCTATGCCGGCGTCGATCTCCTGGTCAAACCCAGACTACGCCGCGACTACCAGCTCACCAATGTGAGGGGGATCTTCGGCCCGCTGATGAGCGAGTACCTGTTCGGCTACCTGCTGGCCCATCAGCGCCAGCACAAGCAATATCAGTCCCAGCAGGCAGAGAAGATCTGGCGCCCGGGCAACTTTCGCACCTTGCAGGGACAGGAACTGCTGCTGTTAGGCACAGGCAATATCGCTAAACACCTGGCACAGACCGCCAAACATTTCGGCATGCGGGTGACCGGCATCAATCGCGGCGCTAAGCCAACCATAGGCTTCGACAGCGTCGACACCCTGGCCAATCTGGCCCACCACATAGGTAAGGCTGACGCCATCGCCGCCATACTGCCCAGCACGCCGCAAACCCAGGGGGCGCTCAACCAGGAGCTGCTGGCCATGATGAAGCCGGAGGCGATTCTATTCAATCTGGGCCGCGGCGACGTGTTGGATCTCGACGCCCTCTACACCCAGCTGCTGAGTCATCCCCAGCAGAACGCTATCCTGGATGTCTTCAATCAGGAGCCCCTGCCCCAGGAGCATCCCATCTGGTCGCTGGAGAATGTCATCATCACCCCCCATATCGCCGCCCCGAGTTTCCCAGAGCAGGTGGTGGAGATCTTCGCCAATAACTACCACAAGTTCATCAAGGGAGAACCCCTGAGCCACAAGGTCAACTTCGAGCGCGGCTATTAACCTTAATCCTCCCAGGCGCTATCGGCCAAAGATAGCGCCTCATCTAAGCAGTAAATGCCTCCCCCAACCCATCATAAGCCAGCAAATAAACCATCTTAACTTGGGGTAAGTGAATCTTTCATGCGCGCTTGCGCTCATTACCGCCCTAGCCTACGGCCAGACAAAACGAAGTAAAATACGCGCCACCAATAGGCTAGAGGCCCCGTATTTAGTGGGCTAGCTCACAATTTTTAATTCCCCGCTTAGGCGCCATAATGCACGATCTATAACCAGGAGTTATTAGCAGTGAGAATCGTTTTCATTTATACTTGCATGCATCTGAAGTAGGGGAGTCACCTGTATGTATGTTTGCCTTTGCCACGCCATTACCGACAAGCAAATAAAAGAAGCTGTCGATCAAGGAGATATGTCTCTTGCCGACGTTAAGCGTCGTCTGGGTGTTGGCAATCAATGTGGTAAATGTAGCAAGATGGCCACCGAGATCATCCAGGCTCGCCTCGATGTAACCCCCAACTTCTACGAAGTGGCTTAGGGCCTGCTTACATCAGACATAAAAAAGCTGCCTAAGGCAGCTTTTTTGTATCCGGATTTTATGTCTGACAGTCGGCTAAAGACTGGTCTCGTCCTCGCCAAGCTCCACCTTGTCCACACGTTGCAGGCCACGAGGCAGCTTGGCACCACGACGACCACGCTCGCCTCGATAGTGCTCGAGATCGCTCGGCTTGAGAGTAAGCTTGCGCTTACCCGCCCACAGGGTAACTGAGGTATCCTGCGGCACCACATGCAGATGCACCAACAGCTCTTCACGGCTCTTGGCCCTGTCGCTGGCGATGCCGATGATCTTGTTGCCCTTGCCCTTGGCCAGTTGCGGCAAAGCATCGACGGAGAAGAGCAGCATGCGCCCCTCGTTGGTGATCGCTAAGATAGACTCGCTGCGACTCTTGTCCACGCGTTTAGGCGGCAGCACCTGAGCATTGGCCGGCAGGCTCAACAGCGCCTTACCCGCCTTGTTGCGAGACACCATATCCTTGTAATCGCCGATAAAGCCGTAGCCCGCATCTGAGGCCAGCAGGAAGCATTGTCCATCCTCCCCTAGCAGCGCATGGGCCATAGACTCGCCCGGCGACAGTTGGAAGCGGGTAGTCACAGGCTCACCCTGACTCCTGGCCGATGGCAGGGTATGGGTATCGGTGGCAAACGCGCGGCCCGTCGAGCCGATAAAGACGGTGGCATGATTACTCCTGCCAGACGCGGCGCAGAGGAAACCATCACCCGCCTTGTAGGAGAGCGCCGTTGGGTCGATATCATGGCCCTTGGCGCAGCGCACCCAGCCCTTCTCCGACAGCACTACGGTTACCGCCTCGGCCGGCACCAGCTCCTGCTCCGACAGGGCGCGAGATTCGCTGCGCTCGACCAGCGGTGAGCGGCGCTCGTCGCCATAGGTCTCGGCGTCTTGCTTAAGTTCTTTCTTGATCAGCGTCTTCATGCGGCGATCTGAGCTGAGCAGCTGCTCAAGCTTCTCACGCTCGGCCTCGAGTTCGCTCTGCTCTGTCTTGATCTTAAACTCTTCCAGCTTCGCCAAATGACGCAGTTTAAGATCTAAGATGGCGTTGGCCTGATCGTCGGTCAGGTTAAAGCGCGCCATCAACTCGGCCTTAGGATCATCGTGGTAACGAATGATCTCGATCACCTCATCGATATTGAGGAAGGCGATCATCAAGGCTTCCAGAATATGCAGCCTTGCCAAAACCTTGTCTAATCTGTGCTCTAAACGGCGTCTGACCGTGGTCAATCTAAACTCCAGCCACTCGGTCAGCAGCTGTTTCAGCCCCTTCACCTGAGGACGGCCATTGAGCCCCAGCACGTTGAGGTTGACGCGGAAATTCTTCTCGAGATCTGTGGTGGCAAACAGGTGCGCCATCAGCTGATCGCAATCGACACGATTTGAGCGAGGCACGATAACGATACGCACCGGGCTTTCGTGATCTGACTCGTCGCGCAGGTCGGCCACCATGGGCAGCTTCTTGGCCTGCATCTGGGCAGCGATCTGCTCTAAAATCTTACCGCCACTGGCCTGATGCGGCAGCGCGGTGATCACTATCTCGCCCGACTCCACCGTATAGACGGCTCGGGCCTTGATGGAGCCGCGGCCCGTCTCGTAGATCTTGGCGATCTCGGTTCTCGGGCTGATGATCTCCGCCTCGGTGGGATAGTCAGGGCCGGGTACCAGCTCCATCAGACGTTCTAGATCCGCCTTGGGGTTGTCAATCAGCTCCACACAGGCATCCACCAGCTCGCGGGCATTATGGGGCGGCACATCGGTCGCCATCCCCACCGCGATCCCTGTGATGCCGTTGAGCAGGATATGTGGCAGACGAGCCGGCAACACCATGGGCTCTTTGAGCGTGCCGTCGAAGTTGACGCCCCAATCGACCGTGCCCTGACCCAGCTCAGTCAGCAGCACCTCGGAGAATTTAGACAGGCGCGCCTCGGTATAACGCATGGCGGCGAACGACTTAGGATCGTCCGGCGCGCCCCAGTTACCCTGACCATCTACCAGCGGGTAGCGGTAGGAGAAAGGCTGCGCCATCAACACCATGGCCTCGTAACAGGCACTGTCGCCGTGGGGGTGATACTTACCCAGTACGTCACCCACGGTTCTCGCCGACTTCTTGTGCTTAGATTGCGCCGACAGGCCAAGTTCGCTCATGGCATAGACGATGCGACGCTGCACCGGCTTTAGGCCGTCGCCGATATGCGGCAGGGCGCGATCCATGATGACGTACATGGAATAGTTCAGATACGCCTCTTCGGTGAAACGTCTCAAGGGCATCTGTTCGACGCCATCGAGGCTTAAATCTATCGCATCACTCATTGATTAGGATCCTGTTGTTCACTCGCTTCACTCGATTCAATCTCTTCGCTCGCGTTCTCTTTATAAAACAGACGGTACACATTGCCTTTCAGATCGTCTGAGATATACATGGCTCCATCGGGCGCCATGATTAAGTCATAGGGCCGGGCGACGGGGAACTCTCCATCGAGGAAGCTCACCACCGTCTGGCGCTTGCTGATATTGTCATCTTCCAGGGTCAACATGGTGACCTGATAACCGATCTTACTGGAGCGGTTCCAGGAGCCATTCTCGGCCACGAATAGCTGGTCACGATACTTCTCGGGGAACTGCTCGCCACGGTAAAACTCGAGCCCCATGGGCGCCACGTGGGCCGGCAATTCGAAGACGGGCGTGGTGACCTTGAGCCCCTTGGGCTTCTCGTAGGCGGGTTCCAGCACGCTGCTGGCGTGAATATAGGGAAAACCATAGTGGGCGCCGACGATATCGACACGGTTGATCTCATCCGGTGGCAGCCTGTCGCCCATCCAGTCACGGCCCAAATCCGCAAACCACAGCTTGCTGTCTTTAGGGTCCCAGTCGAAGCCGGTGACGTTGCGTATGCCGGTGGCGATCTGCTCGCTGCTACCGCTGTCGAGGTCGATGGCGATGATACTGCCAAAGGGGGCATGGGCCTCACAGACGTTACAGGGGGCGCCGATGGCAACATAGAGGCGACCATCTGGGCCGAAACGCATGGCGCGGCGGCTCTTGTTGGTCTTGCCCGGCAGACGGTCGTAAACCTCTTTGCCACGGCCGGGACGTTTCAGGCGATTCTCGATATCCACGAAGCGTAGGATGCGCTCCTCTTCGGCAACATAGAGATCCCCCTTATGAAAGGCGATCGCCTCTGGGTACTCGAGCCCCTTGGCAACCACGTAGCGCTTGTCTACACGACCGTCGGCGTTGCTGTCTACCAGGGCCTGTATGGTGCCGGACTTATAAGAGCCCACAAACAGGGTGCCTTCGTCACCCAGTGCCATCTGTTTGGCATCACCGAGATCTGAGGCATATAAGGAGAGTCCAAATCCCTTGGTGACTGTGATCATGATGGGCTGCTCGGCGCGCGCCGTCAGGGGCACGCCCGATGCCATCATGGCAAACATCGCACACAGAAAATAACAACTAACTCTTTTATTATGCATTATATTAAGCTTGTCTAACGATTTGTCTTTTTATTTTAATGACATAGCTATAGCTGGGCTAAGTCGCCTTTGGTTTCAAGCCAGGTCTTACGATCGCCAGAACGCTTCTTGGCCAGCAACATATCCATGATGGCTAGGGTATCCTCGGCATCATCTATGGTTAACTGTACCAGTCTTCGGGTGTTGGGATCCATGGTGGTCTCCCTCAGCTGCAATGGATTCATCTCACCCAATCCCTTGAATCGGGTCACCTGCACCTTACCCTTCTTCTTCTCGGCGCTGATACGATCTAAGATCCCCTGCTTCTCGGCTTCATCCAGCGCGTAGTATACCTCTTTACCCACATCGACCCTAAACAGCGGCGGCATGGCCACATAGATGTGTCCCTTCTCCACCAGCACCTTGTAGTGCTTCATGAACAGGGCGCACAGCAGGGTCGCGATATGCAGACCATCCGAGTCCGCATCCGCCAGGATACAGATCTTACCGTATCTGAGCTCTGAGATATCGTTACTGTCCGGGTCACAGCCGATGGCGACTGAGATGTCGTGCACCTCCTGAGAAGCCAGCACCTGCGAGGCCTCTACCTCCCAAGTATTAAGGATCTTACCCCGCAGCGGCATGATCGCCTGGAACTCACGATCCCTCGCCTGCTTGGCACTACCGCCCGCCGAGTCACCCTCCACTAGGAAGAGCTCGCCGCGCATAGGGTCCTGGCCGCTACAATCGGTCAGCTTACCCGGCAGCGCAGGGCCCGAAGTCACCTTCTTACGCGCCACCTTCTTGGCCGCCTTCAGACGTTTCTGGGCGTTGCTGATACACATCTCGGCCAGGGCCTCGGCCTGATCCGTATGGGTATTGAGCCAGAGACTGAAGGCGTCTCTGACGATGCCCGAGACGAAGGCCGCACTCTGACGGCTGGAGAGTTTCTCTTTGGTCTGGCCGGCAAACTGAGGATCTTGCATCTTGATCGACAAAATGAAGCTGCTGCGATCCCAGATATCCTCGGGGGAGAGCTTGATCCCTCTGGGGATCAGGTTACGAAACTCACAAAACTCTCTCATCGCCTCCAGCAGGCCCTGACGGAAACCGTTCACATGGGTGCCGCCCAGCGGCGTGGGGATCAGGTTGACGTAGCTCTCGTTGAGGGAGTCGCCCCCTTCGGGTAACCAGGTGATGGCCCAGTCGACCGCCTCGGTATTGCCAGCCATGCTTCCGATAAAAGGCTCTTCAGGCAGAGTCAATGCCCCCTGTGTCGACGACTTGAGGTAGTCGGTGAGGCCACTCTCGTAGCACCACTCTTCGACATCGCCGGTCTGCTTGTTGGTAAACTTGATACGCAGCCCCGGGCAGAGGACCGCCTTGGCCCTTAGCAGATAGATAAGCTTGGGAATCGAGAAGTTAACCGAGTCGAAATAGCTGGCGGTTGGCCAGAAATGGACACGGGTGCCCGTGTTGCGTCGACCGCAGGTACCCGTTACCGTCAGCTCTTCCACCTTGTCGCCATGCTCGAAGGCCATCTCATAGACCTGACCGCTGCGCCTCACCGTGATCTCGACGCGATTCGACAGCGCGTTTACGACCGAGATACCTACGCCGTGCAGACCACCTGAAAACTGATAGTTGTTATTGGAGAACTTACCACCTGCGTGCAGCTTGGTAAGGATCAGCTCTACCCCGGGGATCCCCTCTTCGGGATGGATATCCACCGGCATGCCGCGGCCATCGTCGATCACCTCCAGCGAATTGTCCTTGTGCAGTATCACGTCGATCCTGGTCGCGTGTCCCGCGAGGGCCTCATCGACGCTGTTATCGATCACCTCTTGGCCCAAATGGTTTGGACGTGTGGTGTCGGTATACATACCTGGGCGACGTTTTACCGGGTCGAGTCCATTGAGGACTTCAATTGCATCTGAAGTGTATTGGTTAGTCATAGCGCACACAATATATTGTTATTCAGGCCATGTTGCGGCCCTACATGTCTATTTGTCAAGAAACAGGAAATCACAGATCCCCGGCATCTGCTGCTGGTAGCCGACGAAGCTGTGATCGCCACCCGCCTCGATGAGCATCTGACAACATTGGTATTTATTCACGGCTTGCCGATAATCAAGCACCTCATCCCCGGACTGCAGCAGCACCAAGAAACGATCTGGATGCGAAATGGCCGGGGTATCGTACTTAGCCACCTCTAACTTGTGCTCGGGTAGAATCTGATAATCTTCTTCTGTGTAGGGATTGTACTGGGGACCGAGGAACTCATCAAACAGCTCGAAAGGTTTCACCGCCGGGTTAACCAGCACGGCGCGCCCGCCATAACGCTCCGCCAGATAACTGGCAAAATAGCCACCGAGGGATGAACCAATGAAACTCAGGCTTTCTCCCCTCTCCAGTGCCTGCTCGACCAAATCTGTCAGCAGCGCCATGGCCGCCTTGGGTGTGGCTGGGAGTTGGGGTTGTACGAAATTGATATCGGGAAAATGCTTGGCAATATACTGGGCAGTGACCACACCTTTGTCTGAGTGCGGTGAACTATTGAATCCATGAATATAGAGCAGCATATTTCCTCGGCAGCGAATGATAAAACGGCAATGTGTTCCCTACACGACGGCTTAGCGGGCAGATTGGCTCTGCGCCTAACATCTGCAGCCAAGTATCGGGCATCCAGATGCTAACACCGGCGCGGCGATTAACCAAATATTAACCCCGCCAATGCCAAGCAAACTGCTCGCTATCTGCTTGCCAGAGTGAGCAGCTAGTAACCGCTGGAGTCGTGGTCCGGTGAAAACTTGTTGCCGGGCACCCGGTAGACGTTGGCCAAGATGCTGCCGTCTGGCTTTAACTCAAGCAGGCGATAACCTGGCTGCTGGGCATCGAGGGCGAAATAGGGAGACTTGGGCTTAAACTGGATGCAGGTAGAAGGCGTTGCCATCAACTTCACCGGGCCACTCTTGCCCTGGTAGAACTGATCCAGGCTCTGATGTACATGGCCCCACAGCAGGCCCTTAACCTGAGGCATGGCCGTCACTCTGTCGAGAAACGCCTCGCCATTGTCCATGCAGTGTTGATCCAGCCATTTACAATCCACCAAGATCGGATTGTGATGCATCACCAACAGGGTATGCAGCTCGGGATGGGCCGCCACCGCCGCCTCGATTAGCTCCATCTCGCTGTCGGCCATATGCCCGCCAGGCTTCCCCCTAACGGTGGAGTCCAGCATGATGATTTGCCACTTTCCCACCAGGATCCGCCTATCGCCGTAGACTCTGGGGCCCTGCATATGCAGATGCATGATGCGCGGATCATCGTGATTGCCCGGCAGGTAGTGACAAGGAAGGTTTAATTTTTCAATGGCGGCGACGAAGTTATGGTAAGACTGATTGGAATAATCTTGGCTAATGTCGCCGGTGGCCAATAAGAGATGTGCCGGATAATCGACGGCCTTAATGGTGTTCAACACAGCATCCAAGCTATGTGCGGTATTCACACCCAGCAGTTGCGCCTCGGGATCAGCAAAAAGATGAGGGTCCGTCACCTGGACCAGCTTTACGCTCTCATCGTGATCGATGGAATAAGAGATAGCCTCTTTTAGCACATTAAAACCCTAAGATTCGGACTGACAAATGATGCGGGCATGGTTGTCAATCTTGAGTAACTCTTCAAGAAAAGCATTTACCTGATACTTTTCGTCTCTATGGTACATACGTATATTTGGATAATCATATACTGGTCTTAATCGATAAATCTGTCGACTAGTTAACACTTCTGCTAATTTAGCGTCATGGTAAACACGCACTACAACTTTAGGCGTATCAACGTATTGCGCGATTTTCAGCGGACGGGAGATCTCAATTAATTGGGTATATTGGGTGTTTTCCAGCAGCTTAACCTCGAGGCAACCGAAGTCTCCCTCGACCTGCCAGGACTGCCCCTGCTCATAGCCCGCGGGCAGCCAGCGTAATATATTGAAGTAGTTACGACTACACAAGGCGAGAAAACGACTCACGTTTGCCTGATAGTCCGGCTTGCGCTTATTTAACGATAGGCTCACTTGGCGGCCCTTAGGCTTTGGTAGTTGAGCTGCAGCCACTGTAGGCCGATCACCGTCGAGGCATTGTTGATGGTGCCATCCTGCAGCAGTTGAAAGGCTGCCTCTCGGGGCATCACGTGCACCTTAATGTCTTCATGCTCATCATCCAGACCATGCAGGCCATCGGCCTGACTGGCGTCGACCCTGGCCCAGTAGAAGTCGAATCGCTCGCTGGTGCCGCCGGGACTGGAAAAATATTGGCTGATATAGTGCATCTCGCTGGCCACCAGGCCAGACTCTTCGAGCAGTTCACGGTGAGCCACCTGCTCGGCACTCTCACCCTCCTCTATCATGCCGGCAACAAACTCCAGCAGCCAAGGGGTGGTTGCGGCATTCACCACGGGAATGCGTATCTGCTCAATCAGCACCACCTTGTCGCTCCCGGGGTCATAGGGCAGCACGACCACGGCATGGCCGCGCTCGAACACTTCACGCACCACTTCCGGGCTCCAGCCACCGGCAAACAGCCTATGTTTGAATCTGTACTCTTCCATACGAAAGAACCCCTGAAAAAGGGTTCGTTTTCCCAGCATCTGTACATCTTCATTGGTGAATTTCTGACTCATTACCCGTCCCGCGACTCAGTTAGTAAATGCTTATCCCCAAGGGCTCTCAATATACCATGTAGACCACTAAAAAATGCAGACTTACCGTTAAAAACTGTTACACTTCCTAGTTGACTTAAAAATGGTTAATTTCTTAATATCTTAACCTTAATAAGTTTAGATGTATCGGGAAGCGTCGGGAAGCGCAAACCGCTTCGCGCAAATGATTTGCGCTGAAGCATCACTTAACTTTATTAAGTAAATGGCTCCGCCTCGGAGTATTTATGTCTAAAAAAGGACAGCTAATGAAATTTAAGATCCGCACCTTATGTGCAGCGTTGACTCTCGCGGCAACGACTTCTGCCGTGCATGCCGACGATCTACTGCAGATATATCAGCAGGCCCTTACCAATGATCCTATTGCGCTCCAGGCACAAGCGCAGCGCGACCGTCTCTACGAGCAGATCGAAGAGAACCGCGCACCCTTGCTACCTACCATCAGCGCCAGCGTAGGCTATGGAAAGAGCTGGACCAATGTTGATGATGACAAGTACAACAGCGGACTCGATGCAGGAGTGTCACTCAAGCAGGTGATCTATGATCACAGCGCCTGGGTCGGACTCGACCTCGCGGAGCTTGCGGCATCACAGGCCGATGCCGCCTACGCTTCGACACTTCAGTCACTCATCATTCGTGTTACAGGCGCCTACTTCGACGTCTTAGCCGCGAAAGATAACTATGAATTCAAGGGCGCCGAGAAGCGTGCCATCGAGCGTCAGCTCGAGCAGACCAAGCAACGTTTTGCCGTGGGTCTCACCGCGATCACCGACGTACACGAGGCTCAGGCCCAGTATGACTTGGCCCGTGCATCGGAAATCTTGGCGGAAAACCAGCTGATCAACAGCTACGAAGCCCTTCGAGAGATCACCGGCATAGACCACAAGTCTATCGATATTCTGGATACCACACGTTTCACCGCGGTACCGCCAACCCCAGCCATGCCAAACGATTGGTTGAAGATGGCCGAGACCAGCAGTGTGGATCTGTTAACCACGCGTATCGGTAAAGATATCGCCCAGCAGACCATCTCGCTCTACAAGGCGGGCCACATGCCGTCTCTGAGCCTGAATGCCGGTTACACCACCAACCTAAATCAGAAAAATCAGGCAGGTGATCTGAGCGATTACGACAACGCCAACGTGGGTCTGACCCTGAGCGTGCCTATCTTCGAAGGCTTTAAGGTGAGCTCTAAGGTCAACCAGGCGCAGTACCAATACGTAGAAGCCAGCGAGAAGATGGAACAGACCTACCGCAAGGTAGTGAAAGATGTGCGTAACAACTTCAACAACGTTGGTGCCTCTATCAGCTCTATCCGCGCCTATGAGCAATCGGTGATCTCTTCTGAGAGCGCACTGAAAGCGACCCAGGCAGGTTTCGAGGTGGGTACCCGTACTATCGTTGACGTACTCAACCGTACCCGTGACCTGTATGACTCTAAGCGTCAGCTCTCTAATGCCCGTTATGGCTATATCAACTCTATCCTGGCGTTGAAACAAGCGACTGGCACCCTGAGCGAAGACGATGTCATCGCCATCAACAATGGCCTGAAGGCCCCTGAAGTCAGTCAGTAAAAGATCAGGCTTTAGATACAAAAAAACCGCCATCATGGCGGTTTTTTTATGGCTACAAACTAGCGATTAGAAGACTAGCTCAACCCCGGCGAAATAGCCTTTAAACTGCATGTTGGCGGTCACACCGTCGAAGTTGTTCACATCGAAGTTAAAGTCGCGGTAACCGACACGCACCTTGGTATCTAGCGCCACGCCGTCAAACTGCCAACCCAGACCCACTTGATAGTCGTAGACGCTGCTCTCGTCGATGCCCTGCATCACGTCGGCAAAACCATACAGACCCAGGCCAGGAATGCCCACCTCGGCATTGGCATAGGCCATAACGATACCGTCACTAAGATCTTTCTGCGCGTAAGCCCCTACCACACCAGATGGAGAGACCTGATGTACGCGGAAAGAGCCGTGCATCTTCTTATAGGCGGCGCCGAGATCCAGTGCCACTATGTCGTTATCCAGCAGCTCATAGTAGAGCACAAAATCGGTATTGCTCAGGTTGCTTGCCGTGGTAACGTCATCATTAAATACGCGATCGCCGAATGACCAGTCGCCGGTCAAAGTCGCCTTGCCGTCGGCATCCAGACGGTTTTCGCGGATCTTCAGGTTAGGCACTAAAGGAATAGGATGCTCGATGGCGACCCAGATACTACCCTGAGATGAAGAGCTGTAATCAAACTCCTGTTGAGCCTGGCCCTTCTGAGCAAAGGTACCCTCGGTGTCGGCATTCCAGTAGTCGCCGCCAACCTTGAAGCCAACTACAGTAGCCGCCTGTGCAGACGTCGCTGCCAAAGACCCGAGCAGAGCACATGCAAGTAGTGTTTTTTTCATCTAATTAGCCTTGAGTCAATAAGTTAGTTAAATCGATCACCGCGGCATTGGCGCGGGAAATATAATTGGCCATCACCAACGAGTGGTTGGCCACTATGCCAAACCCAGAACCGTTCAACACGATCGGGCTCCACACAGGCTGCTGTGTCTCTTCCAGCTCACGAATGATCTGCTGCAAGCTGACCTCAGCATTTTTCTTCTTCAATACGTCGGCAAAATCTACCTCAATAGCCTTCATAAAGTTCAGCAGTGCCCAGGTGGCGCCGCGGGTTTCATAGAAGACATCGTCTATCTGCCACCAGCCGGTCTTGATCTCCTGGCTGGCCAGATTAGGCGTCGACTGGCTGGCCTCAGTGTCACCGGCGAGATCGGTGTTGATCCGCTCCTGGCCGACACTGGCAGACAGGCGTTGCGACATGCTGCCCAGGCGCTTCTGCACCTCTTTGAGCCACTCGTTGAGGTTATCGGCGCGGGCGTAGAACTGAGCATCGGGATTATTGGTGTCGGCGATGCGGGCGCGATAGAGCTTGAGCAGCTTGATGGCATCACGATACTCGCCCTCGGCGCTCGGCACCAACCAGCTGGTGTGTTCGATATTCAGCTTAGAGTGGGCCGCCAGCAGATCTTTGTCGGCGGTCGACTGCGATTGGGAACGGCTAAATTCCTTGCGCATGATCAGCGCCAGATCCCGCGCCTGCTCGATGGCGCCAAACTCGAAGGCGGGCATGTTATCCATAAACAGCGAGGGAGGCACCACATCGTTAGACAACCAGCCACCGTTCTTATCGAGGAGGGTTTCCATGGTTAAAATCAAAGAAGTAGTGGTCGCGTAGCCCACTATCTTATGGCCCGTCTCATTATTGAGCTGATGGGGCTCTATGCTGTCTGGCTCTACGCTCCACCATACGCTGATGATGTAGCCGATCAAAAATAAGACGGCGGCCGCCAGGCTGACCCGTTTCCATGTTACCTGCATACTCTTACTCCATTAATGGTGATGATGGTGCTCGCCATCATCTTGTGTCGCTATCGCTTGCTTGCTCACCGGCAGCGTTAGCTGCTGCTCGCTGCCATCGCTAAACTTTAGCCTTAACACCACTTCCTGTCCTTCCGTCAGCGGTTTTTTTAATCCCAACAGCATCACGTGCTTACCCGAGGGCATAAGCTCCAGGTTAGCGTGGCTGGCCAGGGTAATTTTGGGGAGTTGGCGCATCTTCACTACGCCTTCTTCTTCCACCAGGGTGTGTAGCTGCGCCTCGGCGGCAACATCGGTGTCGACGCCTACTAGATCGACCTCTGGCCCATGGTTCATCAAGGTGAAATAGACGGCGGTATTGGGCACGCTCGGCGGCATAGCCCTGACATAGCCATCGACAAACATGACGTTTGCCAATACGGAAAATGAAGTGCATGATAGCAGGACAAAATTAAACGCGTGTTTGAAAATCTGTTTCAATGCCTTAAACTCCTTTTTAACCCATCTGCCAAATAAGGATTATTGACCCATGAGTAACATTCAATTTCAGGATGAGCAGGGCGTACGCATCATCACGATTAATCGCCCCGACAAACGCAACGCGCTTAACCTTGAGATGTATGCTCGGCTCACAGAATACCTTATCCAAGGGGAGTCAGACAACGGAATTAACGCCTTTCTCCTCAAAGGCGAAGGTGATTGTTTCACCTCGGGTAACGATGTTGCCGACTTTTTAAAAAATAGTGACTTAGGACCGAATCATCCTACCGTCAGGTTCCTGTTCACCCTGCTGGATCTCACGAAACCTCTGGTCGCCGCCGTGGCCGGTCCCGCGGTCGGCATAGGCACGACCCTGCTGCTGCATTGCGACCTGATATATGCCGACAACACCGCCAAGTTCCAGCTGCCCTTCGTCAATCTGGCGCTGGTGCCCGAGGCCGGTGCCAGCCTTCTACTGCCCCGCCTAATCGGCCAGACCAAAGCCAGCGAATTGCTGCTGCTCGGTGAGGCCTTCGATGCCCACAGCGCCCTGTCGATGGGGCTCATCAACGATCTGCTGCCAAGCGATGAGTTGATGAGTCATGCCCTGAGCCAAAGCATCAAGCTGGCGAAGAAGCCACCTCAGGCACTCAGAGCCAGTCGCCGCTTGATACGCGGTGACAGCAAACTCATCAGAGAGCAGATGCAAAAGGAGTTGGAAGAGTTTGCCGTTCGCCTGCAAAGCGATGAGGCCAAGGCGCAGTTTAACGCCTTCCTGAGCAGGTAAAGAAATTGGGCCCGGCTAGTCGACCCGGCTAGCCTGGCCTACACCCCAGGCCGCCAGCAGTAACAGGAGAATCGGCCAAAACAGCGAAAAGCCGGCAAACAGCATTGCGATGGCGCTTAGCACGCAAACAGAAGAAACCAGGGCGATAAAACTAAAGGCCAGGGTGAGCCAGAGTAGCAGAATCAATAACAGGGCACTGACCAGCGCCGTACTCCACAAGCCTATGTCGATCCACTGGGGCGACTCCAGGCTGATATAAAACCAACGCGCTTCAAAGTAATGTCCCAGCATCATCAGCGCCGCAGCCACTATGAGGATAACCCCCAGGGCCAGCAAGATATCCAGCGCTTTTTGTAAATTCGTACGTCCCTTCACGCTCTTAATTCCTAACGGCTAGTAGCCTGGTTTCCATTTCGGCAGAACGAGTGCCAATACAAAATACACTAACAAGACGAAGGCCGGATTCATAAAGGCTGCCACGGCCCACACGACGCGAGTCCATAGGCAAGACCAGGCAAATTTGTCTGCCGTCATCGCCGCCACACCACACACCATGCTGCGGGGATTTTTTAGCCTTCTTACCAGATCATCGATATTCATAATACTTGTCCTTACTATCAACAAATTGATGAGCCCCGGCTATAACACCTTATGCCATTTCAAGGTACAGACTAAGGTTGCGCAGAGCGCGAAGCTCAATACTGGGAGCAGTAACAGTGCTGCCAACTCAAACAGATAAGTCATAACAATTCCCCAAACTATGGTATTCCTTTACCAGAGTTATTCCTTAACCATCGCACTCTTCATCGGTGCTTCTTCACTCTTGGTCGCCGTTTCTGCCAGCTTAAGGTTAGTGTCGAATAGCGACTCTGACAGCTGCGCCTGCAGTGAAAGTGTCAGTTCTTGCTGAGCAGTCACCATCATCTCCTGCATCTGAGTCGCCAAATGACGCTCCAGCTTGGCGGTGATATCTGTTGGGATAAAGTCATCTGCCGAGGCAGAGAAGCTAGCACCTATAAGTAGAGAGGCAATTAGCGATACTTTAGTTAGCTTGTTCATGATGTCTTCCTTTCCATTTCGTTTATGACATCTTTGACAATACAAGGGGTGTGCCAACTTTATAAGAACAATATAAATACATGATAAATATGAATTTATAAAATTTAATACCGCTGAGGCATTCATTAGAACTGAGGCAGCTGGATAAGAAGATAGTGAGTTTCACTACCGGCTGGTAATTTTCGCCACCTTTGGTGAGAAGTTTAAAAATTAGACAAAAAAAGCCGCTGTGGTATCAGCGGCTTTGTGCAATAATCTTAATCAATACATTGTTTATATTGTGCTTTTATTTGAGTTCCATGCTGGCTCTGGCCTCATGCACCACGGCGATACCGGCACCAGGCTTATGAGCATTCTCGCTCAGATAACGACGCCAGGCCCGCGAACCCGCCTCGCCCTGGTACAAACCTGTCATGTGACGGGTAATATGATTCAGGCGGCCACCGGACACTAGATGTTTCTCTATATAGGGAATCATATTCTCCAAAACGGCATCTCTGCTCAGTACTGGCTTGTCCTGGCCGCACAGCTGCTGATCCACCTGAGCAAGCAGATAAGGATTTTGATAGGCTTCGCGGCCCACCATGACGCCATCTAGCTGTTTAAGGTGCTCGCCGCACTCTTCTAATGTCTTGACCCCACCATTGATGGAGATGCTCAGCTGAGGGTAATCCTGCTTGAGACGATACACCCTGTCATAGTCGAGCTCTGGGATCTCGCGGTTCTCCTTGGGACTCAGCCCCTGCAACCAGGCCTTACGGGCATGAATAATAAAGGTGTCACAGCCAGCCGCGCTCACCTTGTCGACGAACTCGGTAAGAAACTCATAGCTGTCCTGCTCGTCGATGCCGATGCGGGTCTTCACCGTTACCGGAATATCCACTACCTCATTCATCGCCGCCACGCACTGAGCCACCAGAGCAGGCTCGGCCATCAGGCAGGCGCCGAAACGGCCATTCTGCACGCGGTCCGACGGGCAGCCCACATTGAGATTGACCTCATCATAGCCGCGCTCCGCCGCCAGCTTGGCACACTTAGCTAAGTCTTCAGGATTAGATCCCCCCAGCTGCAGCGCCAGCGGATGCTCCTCCTGGTTATAGGCCAGATAATCGCCCTTGCCATGAATGATCGCCCCAGTCGTCACCATCTCGGTATAGAGCAGCAACTCGGAAGACATCAGGCGCGCGAAATAGCGGTAGTGCCTGTCGGTCCAGTCCAACATGGGCGCAATGGAGAAGGTACGATTAATAGCAGTTGGCATAGTGGCAGATGACATAAATAAGGGTAACCCAAGTTTAGCAGTCGCCCTTTTACGGGCTGGGCGCGCATTTTACACCGCATGGCGATAAATGAACACTCCCGCAGGGTGACGCCGACCGACGCATGCTAAGAAGAGCATAGCGCGGCAGAGTCTAAGAAAAGAAAAACCCTGCCAAGGCAGGGTTTTAAGCAAACATTTGTCGACCTAATCCTAGAACGGGATATCGTCGTCCCAACCGTCATCCAGATCCGGCGTGAAGTTCTGCTGTGGCTGAGGTGCTGGACGCTGCTGCGGCGCTTGCTGTTGTGGAGCCGCCTGCGGCTTAGGTGCATAGGCAGGGGCCTGCTGTGACTGAGCGCCATAACCTTGCTGCTGTGGTGCAGCCTGTTGCTGGGCACCGTACCCACCTTGAGGAGCCGAGTGCTGTGGCTGCTGTGGACGCGCAGCCGGCGCCGACTGCTGTGGCGCGTACTGGTTTTGCTGTTGCGGCGCACCGTAACCTTGCTGGCCACCCTGACCGCCTTGGCCTTGGCCACGGCTATCCAGCATCTGCATCTCGTTAACGTTGATCTCTGTCTTGTAGCGATCTTGTCCGGTCTGCTGATCCTGCCACTTGCTGGTCTGCAGTTTACCTTCCAGATACACTTTCGAGCCCTTCTTCAGGTACTCACCGGCGATCTCCGCAAGACGACGGTACATTACAATGTTGTGCCATTCTGTACGTTCTTGCATCTGACCTTGCTGGTCTTTCCAAGACTCACTGGTCGCCACTGTAAAGTTGGCTACGGCGTTGCCGTTTGGCATGTAACGAACCTCAGGATCTTTCCCTAGGTTACCGACCAAAATTACCTTATTGACACCACGACTGGCCATTGAAATCTCCTGCGATAATCTTATAAATCTAAATTAGGTACAGATGCACGGCCGTACTCGACCGCGAATCTGTTAATTGGAAGAGCCTAACACAGCTCGCGCCTGTCTCAAATCGAAATGCTCATCAACTTTCAAATAAGCAACCTTCTCCTCAAGCACCACAATGGCCTCGGCCACGCCGGGCAGTTGCGACAACTCGGTCGCCATGGCGCGGGCCTGCTCCTTACCTTCCACCTCGGCTTCCAAGGTATAACTCTTTAACAGCACGGGGTTTTGCATCCCCAGTGTCAGCAACAGCCACAGGCACATCAGGCCCAGTGCCACGGCGAACACACCGGCCGCTCCCAGCAGCTGATAGGCGCCACCGCCCAGCAGGCCTCCACAGAAGGCGCCGAGGAACTGACTGGTAGAGTAGACCCCCATGGCCGATCCCTTGTCGCCCACGGGGCAGAACTTGGCGATCAGGCTTGGCAGGGATGCTTCGAGATAGTTGAAACCGGTAAAGAAGAGCACCACGGCGACGCTCAGCACCACCAGGCTGTTGGCAAACAGCGCCATGGCAGCCAGGGCGGCGATCATGATAAGCAGGGCAATCTGGAAGGTCGCCTTAGTGTTTTTCTTCTTCACCCCTATGATGATCAGCGGCACCATGAGGAAGAAGGCCCCCACGAAGGCGGGGAAATAGAGCATCCAGTGCTTCTCTTTCACCAGGCCGGCATCCACCAGATCCAGCGGCAGCGCTACAAATACGGCGGTCAGCACCAGATGCAGAATGAAGATCCCCGCATCCAATCGGAACAGCTGCGGATCGGTGAGCATCGCCTTGAGCTTGGCCGGCGCGGCCACAGTATCGCCTTTGGGCGCCTGACCTATGGGGTTAGGCACCAGCAGCTGCACTATCACCATCCCCAGCAAGGCGAGACCGGCCGTCATGGCAAACAGGCCCGACAGGCCAAGATGCTCGGCCACGATAGGGCCCACCAGCAGAGAAAGCGCAAAGGAGAAGCCGATGCACATGCCTATGATGGCCATCACCTTAGTGCGTTGCTCGTCCCGGGTCAGGTCGGCGGCCAGCGCCAACACGGCGGCGGCAATTGCCCCCATCCCCTGCAGGGCTCGTCCGGCAACGACGCCATAGATAGAATCGGCCGAGGCGGCCAGCAGGCTGCCCAGCGCAAACAGGGCCAGGCCGATAAGAATGATAGGCTTGCGGCCATATCTGTCCGATAGGATCCCCATGGGGATCTGCAAGATGGCCTGGGTTAGGCCATAGGCCCCGATGGCTATCCCCACCCACAGGGGAGAGAATCCCTCAAGGTGTTGTCCGTACAACGCAAAGACAGGCATGATCATAAACAAGCCCATCATGCGTAGCCCAAATACACTGGCTAGTGAAAACGCGACTCTTTTCTCAGTCTTAGACAGTCCATTATTGGCCATTATTCGCCCTGATCTGTATTCATAAATAAGTCGCGCAGTTTATCACGAAGCGGAGAAATAGCTCAAAAAGAAAAGTTGAAGATGCGAGCAAAATGCGCAATTGCCCTCCCCCTATGGCCAGATCACAGGCTGGGCTTTTCTATGACCTAACTCAATTTTTATGCGATAATCAGTCTCTTTTTCGGCACATTCAGAGAGACAGATGGACAAGATTGAAGTTCGTGGCGCCCGCACCCACAATCTCAAAAACATCAACCTGACGATCCCCAGAGATAAGCTTATCGTGATCACTGGCCTGTCGGGTTCAGGAAAATCCTCACTCGCCTTCGACACCCTCTACGCCGAGGGTCAGCGTCGTTATGTCGAATCCTTGTCGGCTTATGCGCGCCAGTTCCTCAGCCTGATGGAGAAGCCAGATGTGGATCATATCGAGGGCCTGAGTCCGGCGATCTCAATCGAACAGAAATCGACCTCCCATAACCCGCGCTCCACCGTGGGCACCATCACAGAGATCTACGACTACCTGCGTCTGCTGTTTGCCCGTGTCGGCGAGCCGAGATGTCCGACTCACAACCAACCACTGGCGGCGCAGACCGTCAGCCAGATGGTCGACAAGGTGCTCACCCTGCCAGAAGGCAGCCGGCAGATGCTGCTGGCCCCGGTGATCAACGACCGCAAGGGCGAGCACGTCAAGCTACTGGACAGCCTGGCGGCCCAGGGCTTTATCCGCGCCCGTATCGACGGCGAGGTGTGCGACCTGTCCGATCCTCCAGCCCTTGAGCTGCATGTAAAGCACACCATCGAGGTGGTGGTGGATCGCTTCAAGGTGCGTGACGATCTGCAGCAGCGTCTGGCGGAATCCTTCGAGACAGCGCTGGAACTTTCTGGCGGTATCGCCACCGTCGCCTCCATGGACGGCGACAGCGAAGAACTGCTGTTCTCGGCCAACTTTGCCTGTACCCACTGTGGTTACTCCATGGCGGAGCTTGAACCGCGCATCTTCTCCTTCAACAATCCGGCCGGCGCCTGCCCCACCTGTGATGGCCTGGGCGTGCAGCAATTTTTCGATGCCGACAGGGTGATCACCAACACCGAGCTCTCGCTGGCCGGCGGTGCCATCCGCGGTTGGGACAGACGCAACTTCTACTATTTCCAGATGCTCACCTCGCTGGCGGAGCACTATAAGTTCGATGTCGAGGCGCCGTTTGAGAAGCTGAGCGCCAAGATACGCAACATAGTGCTGCACGGCTCGGGCAAGGAGAGCATAGCGTTCAAATACATTAACGATCGCGGCGACGTGGTGGTGCGCAACCACCCCTTCGAAGGGATCCTCAACAACATGGACAGGCGCTACCGCGAGACGGAATCAAACGCGGTGCGCGAAGAGCTGGCCAAGTATATCAACACCCAGGCCTGTAGCAGCTGTGGCGGCTCGCGTCTGCGTGAAGAGGCTCGCCATGTGTTTATCGAAGACCTTAACCTGCCGAGACTCACTGAGTGGTCTATCGGCGAGGCGATGGAATATTTCGAGCAGCTGAGTCTGACCGGCCAGCGGGCACAGATCGCCGAGAAGATCCTCAAGGAGGTGCGCGATCGCCTCGGCTTCCTAGTCAACGTCGGCCTCAACTATCTGAGCCTGTCACGCTCGGCCGACACCCTCTCCGGCGGCGAGGCCCAGCGTATCCGTCTGGCCAGCCAAATCGGCGCCGGCCTAGTCGGCGTCATGTATGTGCTGGATGAACCCTCCATCGGCCTGCACCAGAGAGACAACGAGCGCCTGCTCAACACCTTAATCCACCTTAGGGATCTCGGCAACACGGTAATCGTGGTCGAACACGACGAAGACGCCATCCGCATGGCGGATCATATTATCGATATCGGCCCGGGCGCCGGGGTGCATGGCGGTCAGGTGATCTGCGACGGTCCACTTAAGGAGATTGTCGCCTGCGACGAGTCGGTAACTGGCCAATATATCTCGGGTAAGAAGCAGATCCATATCAGCGAGAAACGCGCCCAGTACGATGCCAGCAAGGTGATCGAACTCTTCGGCGCCTCGGGCAACAACCTCAAGCAGGTCGACCTCACCATTCCAGTCGGCCTATTTACCTGTGTCACCGGGGTATCGGGCTCGGGCAAGTCGACCCTGATCAACGACACCTTCTACAAGATCGCTCATCGCCAGCTCAACGGCGCCACTGTCGATGAACCCGCGCCTTATCAGAAAGTCTCAGGCATGGATCACTGCGACAAGGTGGTGGATATCGATCAGAGCCCCATCGGCCGCACGCCGCGCTCTAACCCGGCAACCTACACGGGGATCTTTACCCCGATCCGCGAGCTGTTTGCCGCCACCCAAGAGGCTAGGACCCGTGGCTACAAGCCGGGGCGTTTCTCCTTCAACGTCAAGGGCGGACGCTGCGAGGCCTGCCAGGGTGACGGCCTGATCAAAGTTGAGATGCACTTCCTGCCGGATGTGTATGTGCCCTGTGACAGCTGTAAGAGCAAGCGCTACAACCGCGAGACCTTAGAGGTACGCTACAAGGGCAAGAACATCCACGAGGTGCTGGAGATGACAGTCGAGGAGGCGCGCGAGTTCTTCGACGCCGTACCGGCCATCGCCCGCAAGCTGCAGACCCTGATGGAGGTCGGTCTCTCCTACATCGGCCTGGGTCAAAGTGCCACCACCCTCTCTGGCGGTGAGGCCCAGCGGGTCAAGCTGGCCAAGGAGCTGTCGAAACGCGATACCGGCAAGACCCTCTACATTCTGGATGAGCCAACCACGGGTCTGCATTTTGCCGATATTCAGCTGCTACTGGATGTGCTGCATCGCCTCAAGGCCCATGGCAACACCATAGTGGTCATCGAGCATAACCTGGATGTGATCAAGACGGCGGACTGGATCGTCGACCTCGGCCCAGAGGGCGGCTCCGGTGGCGGCACCATACTGGTCAGCGGCACACCTGAGCAGGTCGCCGAGCATCCAAGCTCCCACACGGCGCGCTTCCTCAAGCCGCTGTTAAAGGGCTAGCTCAAGCTGACGGCCTTAAGAAGCCAGCCTCGACAGGCTGGCTTTTTTGTTTCCTTCCCCGGCAAACAGGGGTAGCTTAGGAGTATTCACACCCGAGGATTGTCGTCATTGAGAAGCCGCTACGCCCCTGTCAATAAACGCAACTTGCGACTCCCACCACTGCTGCGGCTGTTAACGCAGAGCATGCTCGCACTAAGCCTGCTCACGTTAGGCCTGGCAGGCTGCGCCGAGAGCCCGAACGATAGGCGCTGCGGCGACGAGTATCGGCTCGCCTGGAGCGATCAAGCACGGCTCCTCACCCACGTCGAGACCCTCAGTAGCGATCAATTCGCCGGGCGCAAGACAGGCACAGACGGCGCCGCCCTGGCCAGAGACTACATAATCGATCAGATGCAGCTGGCCGGCCTCACCCCCTGGCAGGGCCGTTTCGATCACGACTTTGAGTACGACTATCAGTTCGGCACCCGCCTTGGCACCAACATCATAGGCATATTGCCGGCAAGCGAGCCCAGCGACAGTTGGCGTCTGGTGGTCGCCCACTATGATCACTTGGGCAAACAGGGCTATAAGCTCTATCACGGCGCCGACGACAATGCCTCAGGGGTCGCCGGTCTGCTAGAGATCGCTACCCACAGCGCACGCCTGCCAAGAGACGCAAACCTGATGTTTATCGCCACCGACGCCGAAGAGCCGGGTCTCTACGGTTCCAAGGCCTTTGTCGACGGTCTGATGGCGCCGGATGCCAAGCTCAAACCGAGTCAGATCCAGCTGATGGTCAACCTGGACATGATAGGCCGCCCCGCACGCAACAGCCGTATTTACCTGGAGGGACGCCGCGGTTTTAGCCAGTTCGAGCAGATCAAGGCCCGGCTGGAGCAGACGGTCAATCTTTGTATTCGCGCCAATCATCCCCCGGAAGCGGGCAAGACGATACAGAAGGTCGATTGGTTAAGAGCCTCAGATCATTATCCTTTTCATCAGGCGGGCATCCCCTGGCTCTACTTCGGCGTGCCGCCCCACAAGGATTACCACCAACCCAGTGACGAGGCGAGTAAGATAGATGTTAATTTTCTGGCCGCTGTTACGGAAACCGCCTATAAACTGTTAATAATTGACACTTATCTCTTGAATAACTAATACAAAACACAGGGATTTTTGTATTTTTGAAAAATGTAACTCACTGTTAACTAAATGGTTAAATTAACGACACCTGAGTTTACTGCGAAAATTATGCCAGGCGGTGGAAAGATCTCTGGCTTACTGTTATAATAACCGGCTTACTGATTCGTTTTCGGTGCGGGAAGTCGACACGGGGTTGATTTTCTGTCTTTTACATCTTTTGGTGCAGTCTCTGCACTTTAGTTACACCACAAGGCTACAACCCATGTCATCCAGTGAAAAAACTTTCCGCGAACTCGGCCTGTCCGAGCCTTTGTTGCGTGCTCTCGACGAGCTAGGTTATGAAAAACCTACCCCGATCCAGGCCGCCAGTATCGACCCCCTCATGGCGGGTAAAGATATTCTAGGCCAGGCGCAAACCGGTACGGGTAAAACCGGTGCCTTTGCCCTGCCCCTACTCAACGCTATCGATCCTAACCGCAACGTACCACAAATTCTGGTACTGGCGCCGACCCGCGAACTGGCGGTACAGGTTGCCGAAGCCTTCGGTAGCTACTCTAAATTCATGAAAGGCCTGCACGTACTGCCAATCTACGGCGGTCAGAGCATGCATCAACAGCTTAACGCCCTGCGTCGTGGCCCTCAGATTGTCGTGGGTACACCGGGTCGTGTCATGGACCACATGCGTCGTGGCACCCTGAAGCTAGAGACACTCAACGCCTTGGTACTCGATGAGGCCGATGAAATGCTCAAGATGGGCTTTATCGACGACATCGAGTGGATCCTGGAGCACACGCCACAGGAGCGCCAACTTGCGCTGTTCTCGGCCACCATGCCAGAGCAGATCAAGCGCGTCGCCAACAAGTACCTGCAAACGCCGGTACACATCAGCATCGCCGCCAGCCACACCACGGTTGAGTCTATCGAGCAGCGCTTCGTGCAGGTGTCTCAGCACAACAAACTCGAGGCCCTGGTGCGCGTACTGGAAGTTGAAAATACCGAAGGTATCATCATCTTCGTGCGTACCCGTAACTCTTGTGTCGAACTGGCCGAGAAGCTGGAAGCCCGTGGCTATGCCTCTTCGCCACTGCATGGCGACATGAACCAACAGGCTCGTGAGCGCGCCGTCGATCAGCTTAAGCGTGGCAAGCTAGATATCCTGATCGCCACCGACGTGGCAGCCCGTGGTCTGGACGTTGAGCGTATCGGTCACGTGATCAACTATGATATCCCCTACGACACCGAAGCCTACGTACACCGCATCGGTCGTACTGGCCGCGCCGGTCGTACCGGTATGGCGATTCTGTTCGTCACCCACAGAGAGATGCGCATGCTGCGCACCATCGAGCGTGCGACCAAGAGCCGTATCTCGCCGATGAACGTGCCAAGCCCTGAGACAGTGGCCGAGCGTCGTCTGTCGCGTCTGGGAGAGCAGGTTTCGAACACCATAGACAACGAGTCGTTGGACTTCATGCATGGCGCCGTCGCCCAGCTGTGTCAGCAACTGGAAGTGGACACAGAAGTACTTGCCGCCGCACTGCTCAACATGGTGCAGCAGGAGCGCCCTCTGCAGCTGCCTCCTATTCAGGAGCGTCAGCGCGATAACCGTGATGAGCGCAACTCGCGCGACCGTGGCGACCGCTCAGATCGTGCTCCTCGTGGCCGCCGCGAATCGCGTCCGACCCCGGCAAACCTGGGCCAGGCAGATACCCTGAAAGATCATCCAGACGTCAAGATGTGCCGTTACGTGCTAGACGTGGGTCGTGACCATGGTGTGGGTGTAGGCAACATCGTCGGCGCCGTCGCCAACGAAGCCAACATCGACAGCCGTTACATAGGTCAAATCCAACTGTTCGACCAGATCACCTCGATCGATCTGCCAGAAGGCATGCCAAAGGATGTCCTGCAACACCTGAAGAAGGTGCGCGTATGTGGCAAGCCGCTAAACATCCGCGAAGCGGGCAGCGAAATCGTTAACGCCAGCGATGACAACCGTGCACCGCGTCGTCGCAAGCCTGTGGGTGAGCGCAAGTCACACCGCAAGGGCAACAGAGACAACGGCTAACGCCCGTCCCTTGCGCGATTAAAGCGCGTGAACTTAAAAAAGGAGCCTATCGGCTCCTTTTTTATGGCTTCATGGCATGCCTAACTGCTTGGAGACCTGCTCGGCAATGGCCAGACTCGCCGTTAATCCGGGGGATTCGATTCCCAGCAGATTCACCAAGCCTGGTATGCCATGCTGCGCCTCCCCCTGAATTATAAAATCAGCCACCTCGGTGTCATCGGGCCCTTGCAGCTTAGGGCGAATCCCGGCGTAGGCAGTCTGTAGCCGCTCAATTGCTATGCCTGGATAATAGCTCGCGATCGCCTGATAAAAACGCTGGCGCAGCGCTGCGGGCACCCGATAGTCTTCCTGGGAGTCGGGCGTCAGATACTGGGTATCCGGGCCAAACTTAAGCTGGCCGCCGAGATCTAAGGTGGCGTGGATCCCTAAGCCTTTCAGCCCTGGCTCGGGCACGGGATAGATGAGATGCGAAAATGGGCTCTTGCCCTGATAGGCAAAGTAATGCCCCTTGCACCAATAAAGCTGTGGAACGAGCGACTCTGCCAGCCCCTCAATACGCGTCGCCACCTCTGTGGCAAATAAACCTGCGCAGTTGATCAGATAGCTGGTCTCCAGACTCACCCGCTCACCCTGCTGCATCAGCTCCACCCTAAAGCCATTCGCATCGGCCTGGGCGGTGATAAACTCGGTATGAGGGCAGAATATCGCGCCATACTCCTCCGCCTCGGCCAGCAGACTCAGCATCAAGCCATGACTGTCGACAATACCGGTAGAGGGAGAGAGTAACCCGGCAGATGCCTTGAGCGCCGGCTCGAGTGCCTGCAGTTGCCGGCGACCAAGGGGGTTAAGATCGTCGACCCCATTGGCCCGAGCTTGGGCGAGCAAGGCGTCGAGCTGCTCCTCCTGCTCGACCTGAGTCGCCACTATCAGCTTACCCAAGGGATTCACGGCGACACCCCGGCGACGACAATAGGCATACAGCTGCTGTTTACCCTCAACGCAAAACTGCGCCTTGAGGCTCCCCGTCGGGTAGTAGATCCCCGCATGGATCACCTCACTGTTGCGACTGCTGATGCCTGTGCCTATGGTCTCGGCGCGATCAATGATCAACACATTACCAAAACGCCGACTCAAGCTAGCCGCCACCGCGAGCCCAACCACACCGGCACCGATAACGATCGCATCAAGCTTGTCCATCACTCCCCCTTGCCAATCCTGTCCTTCCTACCAGACAACTTGAGCCCCTTAATTCCAACAAGCTAAATATCTGACCTTGTTCTGAATAGATTAAAAACTCCTAAATCGAGCCCGCTCTTAGCCATGCCGGGAGAGGACTAAGAGATCACCAAACATTAGCACTTTAGTACTATGGCACTCTCCATTAGTTACTGATAGTAATAGTTATTAACATTTTACTAAAGGATATCGGCATGCAGCGAATCGTGAATAAGCTTTTGTTAGTAGCAGCTTTGGTCGCGATAGCCCCTCTTTGCAATGCAACTCAGTTAGCCCCTTGTAAAACGGCAGAATGCGAGGCCTATTTTGACGCCTATACTATCTTGACCAAACGGGGTCATTCGAGCGCAATGGCGACGCTTGGTGAGCTCTACTACTCGGGCTATGGCACGGAAAAAGATCTCGATAAGGCCTTTAAGTGGTTTAGACGCGCCGCCAAATTTGGCCACACCACGGCGCAATATAAAGCCGGGATCATGTACTTGCAAACCTCTGCATACCAAGATATCGACAAAGGGATCGCTTTGCTAAAACGTAGCGCCAAGGCGACGTTTTCACCAAGCGCGCTAGCCTTAGGCAAAATCTACCTGCAAGACAAACTGATCCCAAGGGATTTAGCCGCAACGGACAGGTGGCTGACGTTCGCTTACAAGCTCAACAACTTAGAGGCAATGAAATTTGCCAAAACCCTTAGAGAATCGCCCGATACAGCCAAGCTTCCGCTGCCTAAACTGTTTGCACTTGTCGATGCCGAAAAGCCCGTCGCGGCCGACAGTAAATCATCATTGGAAGAGATGGAGATAATACTGGTTGAGGCCCCTGACTATGCCGCCTATTTCGATGAGGAGATAGCACAGCTTAATCAGAGTCGTCCCGACACGGCAAAGGGAACCGGGTCCAGCATCGCCGGACGAACCTGTTCAGATATCTGGGCATGCAGCAGTGAGGGCGACAGCGAACGCATTAGAGATCTACAGTTATCGGATTGGGGCAATATCGCATTGGCCTTAAATGTTAGGTAAATCCATTTCAACGAGTGGTACTTAAAGCCTCTTTCAGGCTTAAAGAGTTGGAGTTTTGTCAGCGCTATCAAAGGACGAGATGATGAAGAAGAGACTCAAAGCACTCTCAGTTGGACTAAGCCTGTTGGCGGTTACCTCCCAAGGCTTTGCTGCCGGGCTTCCCGAATGCGACACGGCTGAATGCCAGGAGTATTTCAAGGCCTATACCATCTTGACCAAGCGAGGGCATTCGGACGCCATGGCGACCCTGGGCGAACTCTACTATGCCGGCTATGGCACAGAGAAAGATATGGAGCAAGCTTTCAAGTGGTTTAGACGTGCCGCCAAGTTTGGCAATACCACGGCCCAGTACAAGGCCGGGATCATGTATCTTCAAGATTCAAAAGATAGAGATATCGACAAAGGCATCACACTGCTCAAACGCAGCAGTAAAGTCGGTTTCTCTCCCAGCGCCTTCGTATTAGGTAAAATTTATCTTGGCAACGAACTCGTTAAACAAGACCTTGCCGAAGCCGATCACTGGCTAGCCAAGGCCTATGAGCTCAACAACCAAGAGGCGCAAAAATTTGCCAAGCAACTTAAAGCGTCCGAACAAGGCCAAACACTCGCCCTGCCAACGCTTTATGCCCTGCTGGATGCGCAAGCCAGCAATAAACCTGGCAGTAATGCACCTGTCGGTGAGATGGAAACCATCACTGTCACTGCGCCTGACTATACCCAGTTTTTCAACGACGAAATCGCCCGTCTCAACAACAGTCGCCCAGATACGGAAAAAGGCACAGGATCCAATATCGCTGGCAGAACCTGTGCCGAATTGTGGGCATGTAGTACGGAGGGAGACAGTGAGCGTATTCGCGACTTCCTGCTGTCTGACTGGGGAAGGATAGCTCTTAGTTTTCGATAATGTTTTCGATAATATCAGCCTCAACAAGATGTACTCTGAGCCGATTGAGGCATAGAGGGTTGAAGCACATCAACCACCAAAATAGGACAATATAATGAAAAGGATAATCAAAACACTCTCAATCGGCTTGACCTTTTGGGCTATTACTTCAACGAGTTACGCTTCGGGATTGCCTGAGTGTGACTCGGCAGAATGTAAGGAATACTTTAAGGCCTATACCATCTTGACCAAGCGAGGTCACTCAGACGCCATGGCAACCCTGGGAGAACTCTACTATGCAGGTTACGGCACCAAGAAAAACCCAGAGAAGGCGCTAAAATGGTTTAGACGCGCCGCCAAGTTTGGCAATACGACGGCACAATACAAGGCAGCAGTCATGTACCTGCAAGAGACCGACTATCAAGATGTCGATAAGGCGATCTCGCTGTTGGAGCGCAGCATGAAGGTCAACTTCTCTCCAAGTGCCTTAGTGTTAGGTAAGGTTTACCTCAACGATACTCTGGTCAAGCAAGACCTTACCGAAGCCGACAAGTGGCTATCTCGCGCCTATGAGTTGAATAATGCCTCGGCTAAAGTTTTTGCCGCTAACCTGAAAAAATCAGAACTGGCCAAGACTCTGCCGCTACCTAAGCTATATGCCATGGTCGACGCGGACAAGGACGCCAAACCGGGCAGCAATGCCCCAGTGGGTGAAATGGAAACCATCACAGTTACGGCACCCGACTATAACCGCTATTTCGACGACGAAATTGCTCGCCTCAATAACAGCCGCCCAGATACAGAGTCGGGTACCGGCTCCAACATCGCCGGACGCACCTGTGCCGAGATGTGGGGATGTAGCACAGAGGGTGACAGTGAGCGTGTTAGAGATGTATTGCTGTCTGACTGGGGAAGAGAGACCATTCCATTTAGAATCGAAGGCCCTAACTACTACCCAAGCTCCCGTTAGCGCATAAGATGAAAAAAGAGGCGAATTCGCCTCTTTTTTATTTTACAGGGCGTCGAAGTCAACGCGATAGGCCAGCGCATCACAACGCAGGTACTCAGGACAATCGTTATTGATTTTATGATCGACACACTCCATGACGACTATGCCGTTTGCCCCCAATTTCTGCGCCTTATATTTAAGGTTGCCAACCAATAATGACTCGGTCGGTTTCGGCTGAGTAGAGCGGGTACGGCACATAGAGGTTGACACTTTTCCCAGAGAGTCCGCCTTATAACGGCCAATTTCGGCCATACTATACTCCTCCACCTTGGAGGTCTTTAACGCTTCTTCGGGTGAGATATTGGTCGTCAGCGTTAAATTGCTACATCCCGCGAGAACAAGCAGGCCTAAGAGCATGATGGCGCTATTTTTCATAAATATTCATCCTTAAATAATTGATTGACCATTAATCGACTCGCTTAACCCCCAACTCAGCCTCCAGCCTGAGCGCCTCGGCGCAGGCCTGGCAGATACAAACATCTGGGGCTATGGCTTGGGACAACTGCGCCTTGGGCACAAACGTCTGATGATGACACCAACAGGTATCACTCTCACGCCCCGCCACTACGGCGCATTTATTGGGCTGGTGACACAGGGGGCACTGACTGGCATTGGTGCGCATAGAATCCATAGAGACTGAGTGTTAGCCGTTAACGTTAACACTCAGTCTCGGGTGGAACAAGCTTAAGGCTTATTGCTTAGGCTTACTGCTTAGCCGGATTGATAGGATAGGATTGAGTGCCGAGAACGGCCCCCTCATCAACACTCTTGCCGTAATAGCCTTGATGCTGGTGATAGCGCTTGCTCAACTCCATCACCTTATCGCCTTCCAGTCGTGGGTCCTGTGGTCGCTCATGGGAGACCACAAAGGCTGCCACGTCCCAGGCCTCCTGATGCGATAGCTGCACACTCTTACCCAGAGGCATATTCTCATAGATGAAATTGGCCGCCGTGTTGACCCTATGCATGCCCGCTCCCCAGTTAAAGCTGTTCGGCCCCCACAACGGTGGCAGGCTATAGACACCACCCATGGCTAGCCCTTCACCATTTTCACCGTGGCAGGACTGGCAATGAGCCCGATAGACCTGCTCGCCGCGTGCAGGCGAATAAGCCTGCTCGGGCTTAGGGATAGCGGGGAAGCCTCTGCCCGGCAGCTTGGCACGCTCATCGAGTGTCGTGGCCTTGGCGATCGCCTCGGGCAAGACAAAATCCTCTCGCTTGCCGCCTTTGAGCAGCTCGGCATCGCTCAGCTCGGGCACGGCGCCTGTCACGCCATACTTATCCATCAGGCCCCCCATGGCTAACCAGTAGGAGTAGGCCGACAGCGCCACCAGGGGTTCGCTGCCCGACTCGGGCGCCTTGCCATTCATCGAATAGGTGAAACAGCCCTGGATCCGTTCCTGATAGCTGTTAACTTTATCGTTCTTCTTGCGATAGGCAGGATAGGCCAGATAGGCGGCCCACAGGGGAGAGGCATTGGCCCTGCGCCCTGCATCCATGTGGCAGTTGACGCAGTTCAGCTCGTTGCCCACATATTGGCCCCTAAGCTGTTGGGTATTAACGAATAGTTGATAGCCCAGGCGTACCTTGTCCCCGAAGGCACCTTCGGGGATGCTGGCAAGGGAGCGCATCTTAAGATAATCCGCATCCTGCGCTGGCTCCGCCAGTTTCAGCTCCGCCTGCTTATCGGGTAAGTCACCCGCCTGTACGTTATTGCCAAGGGCACACAAGAGTAGGCCGCTGAGTGTCATTAGATTCCTGTTCATATCCGCCTCCCTACTTCAACTTGGCAAAATAGTCGGCCAGGGCCGCTATCTCATCTTGGCTCAACTTGCTGGCGATATTGCCCATCATGTTATCGATATCGCCCTTACGCGTGCCCGACTGCCAGGCCATCAGCTGTGTCTTAAGATAGCTGGCCTGCTGCCCCGCCAGACGCGGGAACTGGCCTCCGCCTATCCCCGAGGGGCCATGGCAAGAGACACAGGCCGGCAGGGTGCGCTGCCAGTCCCCTTGATAGACCAAGGTTTCCGCCGCGCTCTGGTAGCTAGTCTGGCTGCCACGCACCACGGGGATAAAGGCTGGCAGTGGCTGAGCGGCAAAGTAATCCGCCACCTGATTGATGGCCTCTCCCTGCACCGTCATCGCCATGGGCGTCATGCTGGGGTTTTGTCTGTCGCCTTGCTGAAACAGGTGGATCTGCTTGGCAATATATTCGGAAGAGAGTCCGGCGATACGCGGCGCGATAGGCTCTATGCCCATCCCGGTCGGGCCATGACAACTACCACACAGGGCGGCGGCCGGTGGCATCTCGTTGGCGGCCATCGCCTGACTACTCAGGAAAAGCGCTGTTACTCCGATAAGCATTCTATACATATCAACCTCCTTATTGGCTGTGGTCAATCATAGAAGAAAAACCACACTAGGACTATTGATAATAGGAATAAAAAAGCCCCACCTATCGAGGCGGGGCTGAGCATCTATTCTAGCTAACGAAGCGCTACTTACCGGGTCTTACACCAAGGGTATGGCAGATGGCATAGGTTAATTCGGCGCGATTCAGGGTATAGAAGTGGAAGTCTTTCACCCCTTCACGAGACAGCACCTTGACCATGTCGATGGCCACGTTGGCCCCTACCATCTGGCGGGTCGATGGGTCATCGTCGAGCCCTTCAAACTGCTTATGCAGCCAGCTTGGGATAGACACATTGGTCATGCCGGCGAAGCGTTTCAGCTGAGTAAAGTTGGTCACAGGCAGAATGCCCGGCACTATCTCCACGTCGATACCGGCGGCCACGCAGCGGTCTCTGAATCTCAGGTAAGACTCCACATCGAAGAAGAACTGGGTGATGGCGCGGTTGGCCCCCGCATCTATCTTCTTCTTGAGGTTGATCAAATCCGCCTGGGCATTGGGCGCATCCGGGTGCACCTCAGGATAGGCCGCCACCGAGATATCGAAGTCGGCCACAGACTTAAGCAGGCGCACCAGGTCGTTGGCAAAACGGGTCGGCTTAGGACTGCCCGCGGGTAGATCGCCTCGTAGCGCAACTATGTCACGTATGCCCGAGTTCCAGTAGTGCTTCGCCAGCTCGACCAGCTCTTCGTCACTGGCATCGACCAGGGTCAGATGGGGCGCCGCCACCAGATCTGTCTCCTTCTGAATACGCTCGATCACCCCGTGGGTACGATCGCGCACGCCAGAGTTAGCACCATAGGTTACCGAGACAAACTTAGGCTTGAGCGGCTCCAGGCGTCTGATGGAGTTCCACAGAATGGTTTCCATCTCGGGAGTGGCCGGCGGGAAAAACTCGAATGACACATTGATATCACCATTAAGCTCAGACAAGCTTTGATTCAATGAATTGGCGTGTTGTGCGTGATGAAAAGCCATCTTAATTCCCTCAGACCTAGAGCAAAAAATATTTTAGACGTTTGGACGTCTATATGTCCATATACTAGAGAAACTCAGAGTGATGTCAAGCCCAAAAATTGACTCAATGAAAAACAATCTGTTTATAAGATAGTCCGAAAGTGAAACGGCAGGCACAGGCAGGCCTATCTCACCAATTCATCCGGCGAAATACACTGAAAGAGAGATATAAAGAAGAAGAGAAAAAGCTATAAAAAAGGCCGATGCACGCATCGACCCTTTGAATCACTCTTGCAGGAGATCCCGGCAGATCTGCGCCAGATCCGACTGCACCGCGGCAGCCGTCACCTCGCGCCCGGCACCCGGACCACGTATGATCAGCGGATTGTCCTGATAGAAATCACTGCGAATGACGAAGACATTATCGCCCGGCGTCAGATTGGCATACGGGTGGCTCCTATCGACCCACTGGATCCCCACCTTGGCCTTGAGCTGACCCAGGTCTGAATCCAATGACGCCACATACCTGAGCACCTTGTTCTGCTCGGCCGCCGCCTGATATTGCTGCAACATCTCGCCATCGAGCTCCGCCATACGCTTGATGAAATCATCCAGCGGGATCTCGGCCAGCTTAGTCGGCACCAGAGACTCCAGCTCAATATCGTCCAGCTCTATGTCGTAACCTATCTCACGGGCCAAGATCAGCAACTTGCGCTGCATGTCCCGGCCGGAGAGGTCGTCGCGGGGATCCGGCTCGGTAATGCCCAGCCCCTTAGCCTCCAGCACCAGCTCGGAGAAGGGTTTCTTAGCGTCATAGTGCTCGAACAGCCAGCACAGGGTGCCAGAGAAGATGCCGCCGACCGCCTCTATGCTGTCACCGCTGTTATGCAGATCGTTCAGCGCATGTTGCACCGGCAGGCCCGCACCACAGCTGGCGTTATAACGCCAAAACAGACGACGATTGCCCAGCTGCTGTTTCAGCTCTTGATAGAAGGCCAGCGGCCCAGAACCCGCCAGCTTGTTGGCGCTGACGATATGGATGCCGCGGGCAAAAAATTCGGGGTATTGCAGGGTGAGATCGGCGCTGGCGCTGATGTCCAGGGCGATCAACTCATCGCAATTTAGTGCCTGCAACTGCTCAAACAGATGGGTGTACTGCCAACCGGTACCGCGCTCCTCGAAGGCCTGCTGCCAGCTGCTTAAATCAATATCTGTCTCGCTCAGCAGCGCCTTCTTGGAACTCAAGAGTCCCACCAGCTCGACGCTGACCTCAAGCTCCTTATTGAGCACTGGGCGAGCCCGCTTGAAGAGATCGATCCAGGCTTCGCCTATGTTGCCTATGCCCAGCAGCAGGACACCGATACGCTTGCGCGGACCGGCGCAGCGTCTGTGCACCTTCTGGGTCAACAGGTTCACCTGCGCCTTAGGCACCAGAGTCACCAGGCTAAGGCCATCATTACACAGAGGATGGGCCTCACGGCTCAACAGACGCGAGAAGCCGCGGCGATAGAGGCTGGCATCGGCGCTTACCAGGGCCACCAGGCCGAGATCGTCACGCAGCTGTAACTCATCGATTCCCAGTTCGCTGCGCTTGGCCTCGAAGATCGCCTGGGCCTGCTTCTGATTCTCATGGGTAAAGGCCAGTTCGGCGCGACCGTGGGCCAGCGACCAATAGGCCAGTGGCGTCAGGCCTGACTGGGCAAAACAGGCCAGCAGCTGCGGCAGCTCGACCCCTATGGTTAGGCTAAACAGGCTGACGCTGGAGAGGCTGGTCACCACAGGGGCACTGGCCGACGAGCTCTTAGGGGCGATCAGGGTAAAGTCTGTATGGGGTGCGTAGCTTGAACGCACCGCCAGGCTAACTTCGGTGTCGAACAGTGGCTGCAGTGTACGGTTATGCAGCACTGGAGAGCCAAGGTGCGCCAGGCGGTTCGCCTCGGTGAGCGACATGCTCTTAAGCAACTTGGCATCGTTAATTCGGTTAGGATCGGCGTTGAACACCCCTTCCACATCTGTCCAGATGGTGACACGTTCGATATCCGCCAAGCTGGCCAGCAATGTGGCGCTAAAATCTGAGCCGTTACGGCCCAACAGCAGGGTGTCGCCCTGCTCATTGGCGCAGATAAAGCCAGTGATCACCAGACGCTCTTGAGGATGGGCCTCTAGCAGCGCCTGCACCTTCTGGCGCGACTCGCCAAGGCGGATCTGCGGTACAGCGCCTTCATCGGCGACCAAGAGGGTGCGGGCATCGACATCGGTCGCCGCCACGCCAGACTCGCGCAGCAGCGCTGCCAGCAGACGGGAAGACCAGCGCTCGCCGAAACTTACTACCTGGTTGCGTTGATAATCGTTGAGCTCATCGAGCGACAACAGGCTGGTCAGCTGCGACTTGTCGGTGGCCAGTCGCTCTCTCAGGCTACGGGCCTGCTCGTTGGAGAGCAGCTGCTCGATTAGATTCTGCTGGTAACTCACCAGCACCTGTAACTCTTCCTGCCACAGCTGATCTGTGTCGCACAGCTCCAGCAGGCGATATAGGAAATTGGTACTCTTGCCCGCGGCCGACACCACGATAAGATCATCGCTGTGGCCATGGGTCAGTAAAATGTGGGCGACGCGGCGGTAACAATCTGCATCCGCTAAACTAGAACCACCAAACTTATGCAAATGACATCGTGTCATTATCTGCTCCTCAAACCCTTTAACTACTTACCGCGATAGCCGCTTCTAAACCCGCAAGAATATCTGCCACCAGATCCTCGCCATCTTCTATGCCCACTGACAAACGGATCAGGGTATCTTTCACACCCGCCTCACGGCGCGCCTCCGGGTCCATGGCTCTGTGGGTCATGGTCGCGGGGACCGCCACCAGACTCTCTACGCCTCCCAGACTCTCGGCTACCGAGAAGTATTGTAACGCATCTAAAAAGGCAACGAGTGCCGATTCGCCACCTTTTAATTCAAAACTCAGCATAGCGCCGAAGCCCTTCTGCTGTCTGGCCGCAATTTCATGGCCAGGATGCTCGGCAAGTCCCGGATAATACACTTTTTCCACCGCATTGTGGTCACAAAGCAATGCCAATACCTTCTGAGCGTTGGCTTGGTGTTCACGAATGCGCACCGCCAGGGTTCTCAGCCCCCTCAGGGTCAGGTAGCTGTCGAAGGCCGACCCGGTCAGACCAAGGGTGTTCGACCACCAGTGCAGCAGCTCGCCCACCTCAGGGTCTTTGGCCACCACGGCGCCGCCTACCACATCGCTGTGACCATTGATATATTTAGTGGTGGAGTGCACCACGATATCGGCCCCCAGCAGCAGTGGCTGTTGTAACACGGGAGAAAGGAAGGTGTTGTCCACCACCACCTGAGCGCCCACCTTATGGCTCGCCTGGGCGATGGCCTCGATATCGACTACTCGCAGCAGCGGGTTAGAGGGGGTCTCCAGCCAAACCATCTTGGGTGACTGGGTCAGCGCCTGCTCAAGCGCACGCTCGTCGGTTTGATCCACCGCCAATAGCTTAAAGGCGCCCTTCTTGGCCAGGTTGGTGAAGAGGCGATAGCTGCCGCCATAGCAATCGTGGGGCACCACCAGCAGATCCTCTGGGCCTAACAGGCTGGTCACCAGGGTGATGGCCGCCATGCCGGTACAGGTCACCACACCGGTCGCCCCTTGTTCCAGTTCGGCAATCGCATCACCGAGAATAGAGCGGGTCGGATTGCCGGAACGGCTGTAATCGAATGCCCGCGGCTGTTGATGCCCTTCAAACGAGTAGTTTGTCGACAGATAGATAGGTGGCACCACGGCACCGTGCTGAGTGTCTGACTCTATGCCTCGTCGTACGGCGGCGGTGGCTAGTTTACGCGCTGTCATCTTCAACTCCTCAATATGGATCTGGGCAGGCACCTCGGATAAAAGAGATGTCTGGACGTCTAAATGTACCTAAGCCGGTAGTGAGCGTCAACAACTTTTGGACGTTTAGACGTCCAAACATTTAGAAATCTATTTGCATTTGCCAAAAATTCGAGGCAATAATTTGACTGTAATTTGTAAGGGTTTAAAATCTGCACCGAATTTTAGAATTTACAGGTGAGTCAATGACTGAGTGGAATGGCGATTATATCAGCCCCTATGCTGAACATGGTAAGAAGAATGAGCAGGTAAAGAAGATCACTGTCTCTATTCCTCTTAAGGTGCTTAAGGTGTTAACCGACGAACGCACCCGGCGCCAGGTCAACAACTTGCGTCACGCCACTAACAGCGAGCTGCTGTGCGAGGCCTTCCTGCACGCCTACACCGGTCAACCACTCCCCCAAGACGATGACCTGTCTAAAGACAAGCCAGATAGCATCCCAGCCGAAGTCAAACGTCTGATGACCGAGATGGGCATAGAGTGGGAAGAGATGGAGTGATCCACTCACACACGAATCGATAGAGGGATCGCTAGGCGGTCCCTCTTTTAGTTTTCAACCTTAGCCTGGAACATTGCAGTGCCTGCACTTCCGCTCGATCCCCATATTCTGGCGCTAGCCTCGCTTATCGTCTTCGTCGGCGCCCTCACCCAGAGCCTAATCGGTTTCGGCATGGCGGTCGTCGCCGCGCCCCTGCTCTACCTTATCGAACCGTCACTTGTGCCTGCGCCCGTGATCCTGATGGGATTCTCTATCGCCCTGCTGACTCTGATCCGCGAGCGTGGCGCCCTGGAATTCAACGGCCTGCAATATGCCTTGCTGGGACGCATCCCCGGCGGACTGATCGGCGCTGGCCTGCTCATGGTCGCCCCCCAGGACGTGCTCGGCATGACCATCGCCATCATCGTTGCCATCGCCGTACTGCTAAGCCTGATGCGGCTCAACCTAGTGGTCAACCGACGCAGCCTGTTTATCGCCGGGGTGATCTCGGGGATCTTCGGCAACATCGCCGCCATAGGCGGACCACCGCTGGCCATACTGCTCTCGGGTAAAGATGCCAAGCAGTTTCGCGCGGCCCTGTCGGCCTTCTTCATCTTCAGCTCCACTATCGCCATAGTGATCTTAGGGCTTACCGGTCTGCTGACCCTGCATCACTTCTACTGCTCGGCGCTGCTACTCCCCTCTGTGCTGCTGGGTTACCTGATGGCCAATCGCCTGGTGGGACGCATAGACAAGAATAAGACCCGCATCATGACGCTGGTGCTCTGTAGCCTGAGCGCCATCTTGCTGGCCGCCAAGTCCTTAAGTGCCCTGCTCTAACACCTAGGCTCAAAAGAAGGCCGGCATCATAGCCGGCCTTCTTGTTTCTAAAAAACCTATCCTAGAAATGATAGGAGGTCTGAATCACCCCGCCCACGGCGTCATCTGTGCCCACCAGACCGGTGAGATCCAGATTAAAGGAGCGGCCTATGGTAATGCCTGTGCCCAGGGTATAGAGATTACTGCTGGTATCTTTCATGTCGTGGCGATAGCCGACACGCAGGGCCAGCCAATCGGTCGCCCTCATCTCGCCGCCCAGGCGCCAATACTGGGTCTCGCCTATCTCATCGAATCGCTTATGACCATTAAGATCCACATCTGTCGTCAGGCTGAAGTTATCCCAATCATAGGCCACACCTAAGGTATAGAGGGCCTCGACACGGTAGGTAAACTTGCGTCCCATCGCCTCGACGGTGTCCAGTTTCTGGCTCACCAGGTTACGTCCCGACAGGCCTATGGTCATGCGTTCGAGTGGCTGAATGGCCACGCCAATATCCAGGTTTGCCACGGTATCATCGTTGCGGTACTTGTTGTCGTCGAAATCATCGGCGTCAAAGTTGTTGGCGCTGACCACATAGTTATAGGTGTCGATGCGCTGCAGCTTGGGCGAGATACCGACGGCGACCGGCATGTTGACGATCGACAGCGGGAAGCTGAGGGCCACACCAAGATCTGATATGGCACCGGCCACCACGGCCCCCTGCGAATCCAGATCGGAGACGGCAGGCGGATTGTTAGGATCGAGATTAGTCAGGGCGTCTATGTCGCTGTCCTCGATCACCGCCACGCTCACCGCATCGATATAGGTCTTGTAAAAGATCGACATAGGCATGCGCTTGGTCGGTAAAACCACGGAGAAACCTAGCCCCACGCTGCCATAGGCATTCTCACCATCAAGGGACTTGAGATCGGCGACCAGCATGTCGCGGTAATTGGTGATCCCAGTGACGTCGCTGGCATTGATGGCCGCCTCCAGACCGTCATAGGAGGCCTGCAGGGCGTCGAATTTGTCGGTCAGATTATCGATATTGGCAGCCTCGGCACCCAGCACGGGCAACATCACGGCGCCGCCGGAATACTTGGGGGCATGAATGGCTAACAGGGCGGGGTTGATAAAGGCGGCACCTTCGCGGTTAGAGGCCGCGACCCCGGTTCCGCCCATGGCATCACTACGGGCCTCGATGTAGAGGGAGGCGGCAGATGCCTGTGAGGCACTACCAGACAATAACACTGCGATGACCAAGCTAAGGTATTTCATCTCATTCACCCCGTTCATTATTTTTGTTCTCGCTCGAGAATCTACCCGAGTCGTCTTTAAAGATAGACTAAGACGGCTAAAAAGTGCTCTCAAAACAGCTCGATCAGACACTTTTTTTTAAATCATTTTGCTGCCCCTTCCCATTGCCAGAGAAACCTGCCGATTCAGTTAACCGCCCTACCCGTTAAAACAGGCCCATTTGCAATACAAAAACAAGCAAAAATACCTATTTAGAGAGAGCTGAAATAATAAAGTGTGATCTAACTAGGTGGTTTCTCCCCGAGAGCAAGATCACAAGATAGCAAAACCTTAAAAATAAAAACCATTAAATTTCATTGCATTACACTCCATTCATTAGATTTTTATCCATGATATTTTTATCAATTAGATTTTTTTCATGAAGGTGATCAACATCAAATTTACAACTACCCCCTTTTGGTAAATTTTCCAACAAGAAACAAGCATTTTGTTTCAGGTTAATAAATCGCTCAGAGTAGCGATTAAGGAAAATGATGATGAAAAACGTTGCCAAAATAGCTACATGCTTACTCCTCGCCTTCACCGTAGGCGGACAAGTCTACGCCGTCGACGGTGGTAACCCTAAGAAAGGGAAACACCTTTATAAAAAAGAGTGCAAAGCCTGCCACAGCAAGGGCGATGCCGCCGGTGAACTCACGCCCATGAGCAAGACCATGAGCCAGTGGGATCGCTTCTTCAAGCGCGACATGCACAGCGCCCAACCAGACGTATTTAAAAAGCTCTCCGATAAAGAACGCCTGGATATCCAGCAGTTCTTATACGACCACGCGGCCGACTCAGATCAGCCACAGACTTGCGGTTAACCACAGCTTTCGTAATCGAAGCGCTCATTCACCGCTCCCGATGAGCGCCTAAGGAGAGATTCACATGCGTACTCTACTGTCTATATTGATCGCTAACGCCCTGGCTATGTCAGGCTCAGTCTATGCCGCCGATAGCGATGCGCAAAAAATAGCCGAACTTAAACAACAACTTGCCGATCTCACCGAAGAGATTGACAATATCAACAGCCGCGTCGATAAGAACGAGCGCCACACCGCTCTCGACCGATTAGAGATCACCGGCGATTTCCGTACCAAGGCCCATTCATTGCATTACCAAAATGTCACCTGGAACCCTGCAATCAAGGTGGACTTCAACGATTTTGGGGCTAAAGCCATGTCTGGTGCCTTTGGTATGCCTAACGATCCCAACTCCCCCCTGGGACAGATGATGACGGCCAACCCGGATCTTGCCGCCGCCTTCCAGAGCGGCATGCTACAAGGCGTGATGCCTTACGTGCTGGCCCCCAAGACCACCCAAGATATCAACAACGACATCTTCTACACCACGCGTCTGCGACTCAACCTCAAGGCCAAGGTTTGGGATAATGTCAGCTTCGCCGGCCGTCTCAGCATGTACAAAAACTGGGGTGACTCCACGGGTGTTCAAGTCTTCGATTCATGGCGTTCATTCACTATGGATGGCACCAACAGTGGTAACACCAGCGGCGACTGGCTCAGGGTCGAACGCGCCTACTTCGACTGGAAAAACATAGGTGGCAGCAACACCTACCTCTCTATCGGTCGTCGTCCATCTACCTATGGCCCACCAACCCAATATCGTGAAAACGAGAAACGCGGCGGTACACCATCGGGTCACCTGGTTAACTTCAACTTCGATGGTCTAACCCTGGGTTACAAGCTGGGTGAGCTCACCGGCATCGAAGGTCAGGTGGTGCGTTTCTGTTATGGCCAGGGCTTCGAGTCACAGTGGGGCAATGGTGAGATGTTTGGCGATATCGTCACCAAAGACACCCACCTGGGCGGCTTTAACATAGATGCCATCAACGACGGTAACCACTTCCTGCAATTCACCCTGTTTGGCGCCAAAGATATCAACGATGGCTTCAAGGGCACCATGGCCTTCCCAACACAGCTGGCCGGCATCTTTGCCCCGACCATGTACCAGGACATGCAGAAGTTCAGCAACTTCAACTTCCAGACCCGAGTACAGCCTAGTGGCGTGATCGGCGACATGTACCTGGGCGGCATTGGCTACGCCTATGAGAGCGATGAAGACTTCAAAGCCTTCGCCTCTTTCGGTTGGACTCGCGCCGAAGGCAACGGTAATGCCGGTATGTTTGGTGGCATGCTCAGCGACGCAGTATTTGAAGCCCAGCTCAATGCCGACGGTAGCGAGATCATCATGATGCCAAGCGCCGCCGACGACAATGACACTAAAGATGGCTATGGCATCTATGTGGGTATTCAGATCCCGGCGCCATACGGCAAGTTCGGCCTCGAGTATAACTATGGTTCCAAGTACTGGACACCGTTCACCCAGGCACAAGACGATCCTATCGGCAGCAAGCTGGCTACCCGTGGTCATGTGGCCGAGGCCTACTATATGTTTGATATCAACCCAAGAATGTTTATCAAACTGGCTGGTCTCTACTACGACTACGAATATACCGGCAGCGGCACTCCGGTGGGCGCCCCACAAAAAGTGGATGATGTGATCGCTGGCTCTGCCTTCTCTATGTTGCCAGTAGTCGATACCGCCTATGACATCAATGCCTCACTCGTCGTCAACTTCTAACTAAGCTATCTCCCCCGGCCTAGGCCGGGGGTAGGGAACAGACAATGAAACACACACATTCTCTCACGGCGATGTTTGCTGCAGGGATCTTCGGCTTGGCCAGCCTCAATGCCATCGCCGAAAACCCGCATAAGGAAGCCATTCAGGGGCCCTTTACCCAGGGCTCTCAGGTGACCGCACAGTGCATCGAGTGTCACGAAGATCACGCCAAAGACTTTATGAAGTCTTCTCACTGGACCTGGGAACTGGAGCAGAAGCTGCCCGGACGCACAGTTAAACGGGGTAAGAAGAACGCCATCAACAACTTCTGTACTTCTATCGCCGGCAACGAGCCCAGATGTACCAGCTGTCACGCCGGCTATGGCTGGAAAGACAACAACTTCGACTTTAGTGACATGACCAAGGTCGACTGCCTGGTGTGCCACGACACCACAGGTACCTATGTTAAAGACCCTGCCGGAGCCGGTGAGGCCCTGGCTAAGGTCAATCTGGAACGTGTGGCACAAAATGTCGGCATGCCAGTACGTGACAACTGTGGCTCTTGCCACTTCTACGGTGGCGGCGGCGACGCGGTGAAGCATGGAGATCTCGACTCCTCCATGGCCTATCCCGACAAAGCCACCGACGTACACATGGACAGCGATGGCAATGACTTCCAGTGCCAGACCTGTCACACCACACAGCAGCACCAGATCACAGGTAATGCCATGGGCGTATCGCCAGGCGGTGAGAACGATATCGGCTGTGAAAACTGCCACGATAGCGCGCCACACGCCAACAAGCGCCTCAACACCCATACGGCCAGCGTCGCCTGTCAGACCTGCCATATTCCTTTCTTCGCCCGTAACGAACCCACCAAAATGAGCTGGGACTGGTCGACCGCGGGTAGCGATCAAGAGGAAACCGTAGACGAGTATGGCAAACACACCTTCATGAAGAAGAAAGGCAGCTTCGTCTGGGGCAAGATGGTCAAGCCTGAATATGCCTGGTACAACGGCAAGGCCGACGCCTACATGGTGGGTGACAAGATGGATCCATCCAAGGTCACTAAGTTGACTGCACCACTGGGTGATATCACAGACAAGACCGCCAAGATCTACCCATTCAAGGTGCATCGCGGCAAGCAGATCTACGACAAGAAGCAGAACATCTTCGTTACCGCCAAAGTCTATGGCAAGGGCGGTTACTGGAAAGAGTTCGACTGGGATAAGGCCGCCAAGCTCGGCATGGAGGCTAACCAGGCACTGGCCCAGCAAGGCATCAAGTACAGTGGTGAGCATGGCTTTGCCGAAACCGAGATGTGGTGGCGCATCAACCACATGGTTTCGCCAAAAGATCAGGCGCTCAAGTGTAACGACTGCCACAACAAGGGCACACGTTTAGATTGGCAAGCCTTAGGTTACGAAGGCGACCCAATGAAGAACAAGAAAGGCGCTAAACACGCCAAGTAAATTGTAATCCCCTTTCGTCATCTCCCTGCAGCAAAGAGGTCTAGTCCACCAGGCCTCTTTTTTTTTGCCCATCGAACTCACCCATTTAGTCTGCCAATCCGCACGATAGGATGACGAGGCAAGCTTTGCAGCTAAATCAAAAGTATAGAAATTTGTCTTATATCTAACCCTTGTCTTAGCTGCTAGCTTTAGTCCTAGCAACATTGAACTACACTCTTGTTTAATCACCAATTATTCCAAGGGACGGCATAGATGGTTAAAACCTTTCGTTTGCTCGCACAGAATCAGTCGTTCAACGAACTGCTCCTCACCTCTGTGTTTATCAATCTGCTTTCACTCGCCCTGCCTTTCACCATGTTACAGATCTACGATCGTATCTTGCCCAACGAGGCACACGGGACGGCAACAGTTCTAGTGATTGGAGTCGCTATCGCCATCCTGTTGGAGCTAATACTCAGGTACGCCCGTAGCTGGCTGCTGGGCGCTTCGGCGGCCAACTATGAGCTGCACACCATCACCCGGGTGGTGAAGCGTCTGCTCAATGCCGATTACCACCACATAGAGAATCTCGGCGCGGGCAAGATCTCCCACGGCATCCACAGCATAGCGGCCATGCGCGACATCTACTCTGGCCAGGCCGCCGTGGCACTGATGGATTTCCCCTTCGTGATCATCTTCCTCGCCCTGGTGGCCTACATAGGCGGGCCGCTGGTGTTTATCCCCCTGATCGTCTGGCTGATCGCCGGCGTGAGGGTATGGCAGCTGGGGCAGAAACTCTCTCTCGCCACTAAGGAGCTGAGCCTGAGCCAGGATGAACGTACCCGCCTCTTGATGCTGGTGCTCTCAGGGCTCACTACCACCAAGGCGATGGCCCTCGAGTCCCGCATGACCTACGCCTACAAGAAGATCAATCATCAGCGTCTCGCCCAGCAGGAAGAGGTCGACTGGCTGTCGGCGAAACTACAGGAGCTGATACAAGGCACCGCCCAGGCCACCACCCTGTGCCTGGTGATGATAGGCTGTTTCGAGGTGCTCAACGGTAACCTCACCACGGGTGGCTTGGCGGCCTGCTCCATCCTGGCCGGTCGCGCCGTCGCCCCCTTAAGCGCCATCGGCAGCCTGAGGGCCAAATATGTCAGTGCCAAGGAGGCGATGGATCAGGTCAACGTTTTGATCGCGACGCCCCAGGAGACCTTTAACGGCCAGACCCGCTATCAACAAAAACTGCCCCTCGGCCCCATTCGCTTCGAGGGTGTCAGCGCCGAGAAGACCAGCGCCCGGCTCGACAACATCAGCCTCACCATCCCTGCGGGCTGCATAGTTACCGTTACCTCCAACCCCATGACCCATGCCAGCCTGCTACTGAGCACCATAGGCGCCTATCACCAGCTAGATAGTGGGCAGATCGCCATCGCGGGTGTGCCGCAGCAGGATCACGACGGCTTCGAGTACCGTCAATCCATCTGCTATGTTCCCCCCTGGGCCAGCCTCTTCAGCGGCTCCATCTTGGAGAACATGACGCTGTTTCGCCGCGAGCGCGAGGCCAGCGCCATGCTGATCGCCGACCAACTCGGCCTATCGGCCACCCTGGCGCAGCTGCCGGCGGGTTATCAGACCCAGGTAGGCAGCAATGAGAATCAGGTGCTCAACAAGGGGGCAATCAAGCTGATCGCCCTGGTACGGGCCCTGGCACAGTCCCCCTCCATCCTGCTGCTGGATGAGCCCATGGTCTCACTGGATGCCGACTCCCAGGCCCGCCTGCTGCAGGTGTTAATGGAACGGCGCGGGCAGATGACGGTTGTCATCGCCTCCTATTTCGATGAGGTCGCGACGTTGAGCGACATGCAGATCGCACTCGGCGAGCACGGCGAGCTGGCCGGGCAAGGTCAAGGCCAAGGCCAAGGAGGAGCGCGCCCATGAGTCAGCACCTAGATCCGATACATCTATCCAAGTCGCTGCTGATCGCCCTGTTCCATCAGCTGGGCCTTAGCGTGCAGGCCAGCAACATAGACAAGAGCGATCTCCACGACAGGCTCACCCATCTCGAAGCCTATATTCTGCTGAAGAAGCATCATGTAGGCATCAAGGTACAGGCACTGGATGCTAACCTCCTGGTCCACAGCGTCTACCCCTTCATCTTGCTGCCTCAGGATGGCGAGCCTATGGTGGCGCGGCGCAGCAACCACAGTTTTCAATACTTAAGCCAAGATAATCAATGGCTCACACTCGACAAGCTGCCGAGCGCCGGCCACGTGTTTCTGGTGGAGAGCCTGCCGGCCCAGAGCCGAAGCAGCAGCGTGTTCGCCTCCCATCTCGCCAAGCTCAGGCCCTGGTACCGCCCCATCTTCTGGCTGAGTCTGTTATCCAGCCTGAGTGGCCTCGCCATTCCCCTCTTTACCATGGCGGTGTACGACAGGGTCATCGGCGGACAGGCGCCGCAGATCCTGCCCAGCATAGCCCTGGGGGCGGCCCTGGCCCTAGGGATATATGTCGCCAGTCGGCTGCTTAGGGCACAGGCTTTGGCCAATGTCAGCAACCGCTTCGCTAGGGATCTTTCCGGCATCACCTTCAACCGCCTGCTGAGCATGCCCCTTAGCCTGCTCTCACGGGTCGGTCTCTCCAGCCATATCGCCAGAATGCGCAACGCCGAGAAGGTGCGCAGCCTGGTGGCCGGCCCTGGCGGAGCCGGTCTCATCGATCTGCCCTTTACCCTCATCGCTCTGGTCGCCATTACCCTGTTGAGTGGTGTTTTGGTGCTGGTGCCGCTGGCCATGTTGCTGCTCTTCTATCTGGTGATGAAAGCGCTGGACAAATTTACCCAGGCCGCCGCGCCCACCATCAGCGGCGAGTATCAGAACAGCCTCAACGAGCTCTCGACTCACCTGCTACCGCTTAAGAGCGCCGGCGAGAGTGGCGCCTGGTACGAGCAATTTATGCGCCGCGCCCGGGAACATTGCCGGCAGAACTTTCTCTACAGCAAACGTGCGGGACTCAACGCGGCGGTGGCCCATGCCATGGGGCTGTTTACCGCCCTCGCTACAGTGTTTACCGGCATCTTCCTGGTGCTCAACCAGAGCATCACCCCGGGGGCGCTGATCGCCTGCGTCATGTTGATCTGGCGGATCACAGGCCCGGCGCAGCTGGCCTTCGCCTCGCGGCAGAAGTTTACCCTGCTCAAGGGCGCCGTCGATCAGTTCGATCGTTTCATGGGCGTAACCACAGAGTTCAATGAGCTCAGGCTCGACTCGCCAAATCTCAACCAGACACCGGCGCTCTCTTTTAAGCATGTGACCCTGAGATACAGCGCCGACAGCGAGCCCGCCCTCTCCGGTGTCACCCTCGACATCGAAGCCGGCGAGACGGTGGCCATCATAGGTCCCAACGGCAGCGGCAAGACCTCGCTGCTGCTCACCGCCATAGGGGTTATCGAGCCCCAAGCCGGCTTCGTCACCGTCAATAGCAAGAACCTAAAACAGTTCGACCCAGAGATCTTCCGTCAGTGGGCCGTCTACAGCCCCACCAACAGCGAGATCTTACCCGGCACTCTGGCGGACAATCTGCGCCTGGCCAAGCCAGAGGCCAGCGACGAAGAGCTCAAGCAGGCCCTCAAAGATGCCGGCGGCGCCTCGCTGCTGCAGGCGCTGAAACAAGACATAGATGCCAACCTCTTCTCCCGCGGTACCAGCATGTTCTCGGCAGTGGAAAGCAGCTATATCAGCCTGGCAAGGGCCCTGTTGAAAGGCTCCCCCCTGCTGGTGATGGATGAGCCGATAGCCAATCGCAATCCCTTTGCCAGACAGGCCTTTATCCAAACCCTCAGGCGCCTCAAGGGCAAGACCACCATCCTATTCACCACTCACGATCAGGCACTGATCCAACAGGCCGACAAGGTGGTGATCCTCGACAAAGGCACAGTGGTCTACGCAGGGCCTCTGCCTAACCAAGACAGTGTGACGACACAAGGTGCAACCAACCAGGACTCAACCCCCAGCATGGAGGCCTCACAAAATGAATGACAGCCAACTCACTCAGCGTTCATGGCCTGAACACGAATTTACCGAGGCCGTCGAGGCGCCCGCCGAGAAGCGCGCCATTCGCCGCATCACCTTCTTTATCGCCACGGCCGTCTTCATTCTACTGATCTGGTCTATCTTCACCAACATTGAGGAGATCGCCAAGGCCAAGGGCCAGGTGGTGCCTCTGGGGCACAGGCAAGTGATCCAGAGCCAGACCGGCGGCACCCTGGCATCGATCGCCGTCGCCGAGGGAGATCTGGTCCAGAAGGGCGACCTGATCGCTAACTTTGTCGCCACCGACAGCCAGGCGCTGAAGGAGGAGCTACAAAGCAAGCAGGCCAACCTGGAGCTGAAGATAGAGAGATACACCGCCTTCCTCGAGGAGCGCGAGCCTGATTTTAATGCCTATCAGCTCGGCTTCCCCGCCTTGGTGGCTCAGCACATCAACGCCTTGGCACGTATGAATCAGGAGAAGCAGGCGATCATCGCCCTGTCCGAATCTGACGTGGCAAAGTCTGAGGCTGAGCTGGCCAGTGTCGAGCAGGAGATTACCCCGCTCAAGGATCAGATCCGCTCGGTAGAACAGACCCTCAAGATGATGAACTCAGTTAAGGAGCAGCAGGCAGTTTCTAAGCTTAGAATGTTGGAGTCACAACAGAAGCTCGACGCCTATATCCGTGAGCTCAAGGTGCTGGAGGGGCGTCTCAGAGTGCTGCAACGCAACATAGACAATCAAGAGAAACAGCTGGCCCAGAAGCAGGCGAGCCTCTTCAACGAGGTGGGTGAAAAACGCACCGACGCCCAGGCCGAACTGCTGGGCATAGTTGCCCGGCTCAAATCCTCTGACTCCCTGGTGCAGCAGAACCGGGTTACCTCGCCGGTGGATGGCATCATTCAATCTATCCCCAACAACTCCGCGGGTAGCGTGATCCAGCCAGGCGGCACGGTGGCGGTGATCGTCCCTACCACGCCCACCGCGCTGCTAGAGGCCAAGCTGTCCCCAAGAGACATAGGCTTCGTCACCGTCGGACAGAAGGCCCGCATCAAGATAGATGCCTTCGACTACAGCCGCTACGGCGCCATCGATGGGCTGGTGAAGAAGATCTCCCCCAGCACGGATGCTGACGAGAAAGGCGGCGTCTTCTACAAGGTACAGATAGCCATCGACAAACCCTACTTCGGCGACCAACCCGACAAGCTGGCGTTGATCCCCGGCATGACGGGAGAAGCCGACATAGTGACAGGCGACAAGACAGTCTTCCAATACCTGTGGAAGCCCGTTTTTACCAATGTGACCGAAGCCTTTGGTGAACGTTAGGAGAACGCCATGAGCCAAGATAAGCGCCCCAACACGCCACCTCAGGACGAGTCTAATCAGGCTACTAATCAGGCTAAGCCGCAAACCAATTCGCAGCCGGCGAGCGAGCCGGAGCCGTTAACAGAGGCTCAGCGACGTGAGCGCGAGGCGAAACGTGTCGCCAGGGCGCAGGATAAGGCGGTCCAAAAGCTCAAGGCCGAAGAGTATCGCGATGGCAAGACGGCAAGCCGCTTCAATCAAGATCTGGTGGCAGATAAGCCTTGGCACACGGCCGCCGGCGCAGGCGCAGAGCCAGAGCAACTAGACGCAGATCTGGCAAATAGTGCAGATCAGGACCCAATGGCTCAGGGAGATCAGACACCAAGCTCAACAGAATTAGACGAAAAGATAGCGTCAGCGGCTCAGTCACAGCAAAGTCAGTCTCAAGAGGTTCAGCCACAAGAAGCCCAGACACAGGAAGCTCAAACGCCAGAAGCACAAGCAAATGCGGCGCAGCCGCATAATAAGCTGGCCCACCGCGCAGCGCAGACAACGGGAATAGAGGAATTTAGCGGCTTCGAAAAAGGCACAGCCCAGACCCCAAGCCTGACGCCTCTTGCTCACGCCCTCACCTCAGGCGGCACGCCGCCCGCCTTTCAGGTGACCCTGACGAGTAGCGAGACACAAGCTCATAAGCCACCACAGCCGAGCACCGGCTCGACACAGCAGCCAGGCACTCAGCAAACAGGCACTCAGCACCCAACAACTGACCGCCCCACTACCGACCCTCAGGTCTCGCTGACAGGAACGAGTACTGGCACTGGCACTGGCACTGGCACTGGCACTGGCACTGGCACTGGCACTGGCACTGGCACTGGCACTGGCACTGGCACTGGCACTGGCACTGGCACTGGCACTGGCACTGGCACTGGCACTGGCACTGGCACTGGCACTGGCACTGGCACTGGCACTGGCACTGGCACTGGCACTGGCACTGGCACTGGCACTGGCACTGGCACTGGCACTGGCACTGGCACTGGCACTGGCACTGGCACTGGCACTGGCACTGGCACTGGCACTGGCACTGGCACTGGCACTGGCACTGGCACTGGCACTGGCACTGGCACTGGCACTGGCACTGGCACTGGCACTGGCACTGGCACTAGCACACTGGCACTGGCACACTGGCACTGCACTGGCACTGGCACTGGCACTGGCACTGGCACTGGCACTGGCACTGGCACTGGCACTGGCACTGGCACTGGCACTGGCACTGGCACTGGCACTGGCACTGGCACTGGCACTGGCACGGCACTGGCACTGGCACTGGCACTGGCACTGGCACTGGCACTGGCACTGGCACTGGCACTGGCACTGGCACTGGCACTGGCACTGGCACTGGCACTGGCACTGGCACTGGCACTGGCACTGGCACTGGCACTGGCACTGGCACTGGCACTGGCACTGGCACTGGCACTGGCACTGGCACTGGCACTGGCACTGGCACTGGCACTGGCACTGGCACTGGCACTGGCACTGGCACTGGCACTGGCACTGGCACTGGCACTGGCACTGGCACTGGCACTGGCACTGGCACTGGCACTGGCACTGGCACTGGCACTGGCACTGGCACTGGCACTGGCACTGGCACTGGCACTGGCACTGGCACTGGCACTGGCACTGGCACTGGCACTGGCACTGGCACTGGCACTGGCACGCATGAAAATCCGTTACATATTGATAGTCAACAAGATTTTCAAACGATTAAAGAAAATAGTGTTATCGATACGGTATCGGGCAAACTCGCGGCCAGCGGCGACACCAAAGATACCGTCACCTGGACGATGGAGACCAGCAAGGGGCAATATGGCGATCTTGTGCTGAATCCAAGCACGGGTGAGTGGCACTATCATCTCAACAACTTCGATGCCAAGACCAATGCCCTGTTCGAAGGCGAGCACCACAATGAAACCTTTACCATTACGGCCACAGACAATTTGGGCAACAGAGTCAGCAGCGTCATATGCGTCGCCGTCGAGGGCAGTAACGATCTGCCGGTGATCTCCGGCGTCCATCATGCCAGCCTCAACGAGCTGGGCTCGGTTGATCGGGTATCGGGCCAATTGATCGCCACGGATCCTGACACGGGAGACGGCGTCCATTGGGCTGTGCCCCATTCATCAGGCGTCTATGGCGAGCTAGTGATCGACCCAGATACAGGTGTCTGGCAGTATCGGATCGATAATAGCTCGCCCAACACCCTGGCCCTACATGCAGGCCAGGTGGCCACGGAAACCTTCAGAGTCACGGCAACCGACAGCTCGGGACAACCCGTCAGCCAGATAGTGACAATAGAAGTTCACGGCGCAGATCAGCGAGCCATCATCCATGGCATGGCCAGCGGCTCGGTGACAGAAGACAGAGACCTGGTCGCCGGGCAGCTACAGACATCGGGGCAACTGACGGTGATCGATCCCGATGACGGCGATGCTCACTTCATTGCCACCACACTCCAAGGGCAATACGGCACTCTGACTATTAACGATCTCGGCCACTGGACCTACACCGCCGACAACTCTCAGTCCGCGATACAAGGGCTCAAGTCTGGCGAGTCCCTCACCGAGACCTTGTTTGTTCACTCAATTGATGGCAGCGATCAGAAGGTCACGGTCACCATCAATGGTACAGACGACAGGGCGGTGATTGGCGCCACCACGGGAGCCGTGACCGAAGACAAAGACCTCTATCAGGGCCTACTGAGAGTCGATGGCGCGCTGACGGTGACCGATGCCGATCATGGCGAGGAGCAGTTTGTCGCCACCAGTCTCCAAGGCCAATACGGCACTCTGACAATCAATAACTTAGGCCACTGGACCTACACAGCAGATAACTCACAGGCCGCGATTCAAGGACTCAAGTCCGGCGAGTCACTCACCGAGACCCTGTTTGTTCACTCGGTCGACGGTACAGAGCAGAAGGTGATCGTCACCATCAATGGCACAGACGACAGGGCTGTGATTGGCGGCACGGCCACGGGCACAGTGACCGAAGACAAAGACCTGTATCAGGGACAACTCCGCGTCGATGGCGCGCTGACGGTCATAGATGCCGACCACGGCGAGGCGCAATTTGTCGCCACTAGCCTCCAAGGTCAGTACGGCACTCTGACTATTAACGATCTCGGCCACTGGACCTACATTGCGGACAACTCACAGGCCCCGATACAGGGGCTCAAATCCGGTGAATCCCTTACCGAGACTCTGTTTGTTCACAGCATCGATGGCACCGAACAGAAGGTCACCGTGACCATCAATGGCACGGACGATAAGGCGGTCATTGGTGGCGCTTCAATGGGGGCGGTTACTGAAGACAAAGATCTCTATCAGGGTCAGCTCAGGGTGGACGGTGCCCTGAGCGTAACCGATGCCGATCATGGCGAGTCGCAATTTGTCGCCACCAGCCTGCAAGGCCAATATGGCACTCTGACCATCAACAACCTCGGCCACTGGACCTACACAGCAGATAACTCACAGGCGGCAATACAAGGGCTCAAATCCGGTGAGTCACTCACCGAGACCCTGTTTGTTCACTCAATTGATGGCACAGAGCAGAAGGTGACCGTCAGCATCAATGGCACAGACGACAAGGCGGTCATTGGCGGCGCTTCAATGGGGACGGTTACCGAAGACAAAGATCTCTACCAGGGTCAGCTCAGGGTGGACGGCGCGCTGAGGGTAACCGATGCAGATCATGGCGAAGCGCAGTTCATCGCCACCAGCCTACAGGGCCAATTCGGCACCCTGACCATCAACAGCCTCGGCCACTGGACCTACACTGCCGACAACGCTCAAACCACCATTCAGGGGCTCAAGTCCGGCGAGTCACTCACAGAGACTCTGTTTGTTCACAGCATTGATGGCACAGAGCAGAAGGTAATTGTCACCATCAATGGCACTGACGATAAAGCTGTGATTGGCGGCGCGGCCACGGGAGCCGTAACCGAAGATAGAGACCTCAATCAAGGCCTACTCAGGGTCGATGGCGCCCTGACAGTTACCGATGCCGATCATGGCGAGGCGCAATTTGTTGCCACCAGCCTGCAAGGCCAATACGGCACCCTGACCATCAACGATCTCGGCCACTGGACCTACACCGCCGACAACTCACAGGTGGCGATACAAGGGCTCAAGTCCGGCGAATCACTCACCGAGACGCTATATGTCCACAGCGTCGATGGCACAGAGCAGAAGGTGACGGTCAGCATCAATGGCACAGACGACAAGGCGGTGATTGGCGGTACTGCAACGGGGATTGTTAATGAGGACAAAGACCTCTATCAGGGACAGCTGAGAGTGGACGGTGCGCTGATGGTCACAGATGCCGACCACGGCGAGGCGCAATTTGTCGCCACCAGCCTACGGGGCCAGTATGGCACCCTGACAATCAACGATCTCGGTCATTGGACCTACACGGCAGACAACTCCCAGGCCTCCATTCAGGGGCTCAAATCCGGCGAATCCCTTACTGAGACTCTGTTTGTTCACTCGGTCGAAGGCACAGCGCAGACAATCACGGTCACCATCAATGGCACGGACGACAAGGCGGTGATTGGCGGTACTGCAACGGGGATTGTTAATGAGGACAGAGACCTCTATCAAGGACAACTGAGAGTGGACGGTACACTGACGGTGACAGATGCCGACAGCGCCCAAAACCAGTTCATTGCCACCAGCCTGCAAGGCCAATACGGCACTCTGACTATTAACGATCTCGGCCACTGGACTTACACAGCCGACAACGCTCAAACCGCCATTCAGGGGCTCAAATCCGGCGAGTCACTGACTGAGACCCTGTTTGTTCACAGCATTGACGGCAGCGAGCAGAAGGTAACTGTCAGCATCAATGGCAGCGACGATAAAGCGGTAATAGGCGGTACGGCCACGGGAACTGTAACTGAGGACAAAGATCTCTACCACGGACAACTCAGGGTCGATGGTGCACTCACCGTCACCGATCCCGACAGCAGACAGAACCAGTTTGTTGCCTCCAGTCTACAGGGCCAATACGGCACACTGATCATCAACGATCTCGGCCACTGGACTTACACAGCCGACAACGCCCAAGCCGCGATTCAGGGGCTAAAGTCCGGCGATTCACTCACCGAAACTCTGTTTGTTCACAGCGTCGATGGCAGTGAGCAGAAGGTGACCGTCACCATCAATGGCACAGACGATAGGGCGGTAATTGGCGGCGCGGCAACGGGAGCCGTAACCGAAGATAGAGACCTGTACCAAGGACAGCTGAGAGTGGACGGTGCGCTGACGGTCACCGATGCCGACAGCGGGCAAAACCAATTCATTGCCACCAGCCTGCAGGGCCAATATGGCACCCTGACTATTAACGATCTCGGTCACTGGACCTACACAGCGGATAACGCCCAGCCCGCGATACAAGGTCTCAAGTCAGGCAAGTACCTCAGCGAAACCCTGATGGTGCATAGCCTCGATGGCACAGAGCAGACGATCACCATCAAGATCTCAGGACAAGACGACGCTGCCGTCATCACGGGAGAAGACAAGGGCAACCTTAAGGAAGATTATTATCCTGCCGGCGATGCGCACAATACCCTGCACTACACGGGGTCCCTAGACGTCCATGATCCAGATAAGGGGGAGAGCTATTTTCGAGCGACTCACGACGCTCAGGCAATCTCGGATCCCTTCGGTGGCAGCCTGGATATCGAGAAGCACGGAGTGTGGCAGTACGTGGTCTCAAATAACGCCCTCCAACACCTGGGTAAGGGACAGTTTGAGCAGGTCGTCTATCGCGTCTACAGCGCCGATGGCACAAGCAAAGATATCACGATCACCCTAGAGGGCACCAACGATGCCCCCGTGGTTAGCGCCACCAAGATACTTCCAGCCGGCCAGGAAGATACCCAGATGCGGCTCACCCCGGCGCAGCTGCTAGCCCACGCCAAAGATATCGACGACAACGACGCCGGCCAACTCACGGTCGCCAATCTCCAGGCCGATCATGGGACTATCACCACCAACCCCGACGGCAGCTTCACCTTCACCCCTGAGAAGGACTACAACGGCGCGGTACACTTTACCTATGACGTCAAAGACGCACACGGTGGTATCGCCCACGCACAGGCCAGTACCACGCTCGCGGCGATGAGTGACCAGGCCCAGGTCTCAGGTGATACCCACGGCGAGCTAGTCGAAGATCAACACCCGGACGCCCACAACCAGATAGCCATCTCGGGCCAGCTCAATGTGCAGGATCCCGACGCGGGACAGGCGGGCTTCCAAGCGGGCACGGCGACACAAGTGGACGACCCCTTCGGCGGCAGTCTGCATATCGGCGCCGACGGCAGCTGGACCTACGACGTCGACAACGCCAGGCTACAACAGCTGAGCGAACATCAGGAGGTCTTGGTTACCCACAGAGTCTATACCTTAGACGGCACGGCGCAGGATATCGTCATCAAGATAACCGGCACCAACGATGCTCCCAAGCTAGGCGTGGCGCAGCTCTCAAGCACCACTGGGCATCTCACGGTACAAGACCCCGACAACCAAGACAGCCACAGCTTCTCGGTTGCCCAGCAAACGGGACAATTTGGCACCCTGGTTGTCGACCCAGACACAGGCGCCTACAGCTACCACCTCAATCAGAGCGTGGCCGGCATGCATTACGACAAGGCCAGCGGTCAGTACCAAGGCACAGACACCTTCGAGGTGCGGGTCAGTGACAACCATGGCGGCAGCGAGACCAAATTTATCAGCTTCGATGCCAGGGTTAGCCTCACCATGCCAACCGGCACAGGCCTACAACCCCAATTGCATGCCACAGTCACCAGCTCATCGCAGCTGGTGGACACTAAGCCACAGCTGCCACCAACACAGACCATAGGCAACGCCATTACTCTCGCACTGAGTCATGCCAGCGATACCGGCGCCTCCGACAGCGACGGTATCACCCATGACTCCCACCCTGTGGTCGAGGGGCAGACGGACATCCCCTTCTCCCTGGTCACCCTATATGAGCAGGGCAACAAGCTCACCAGCCTGTTAAGTGATGCTCAGGGGCACTACAGCGTCGCACTCAGTGGCCTTAGCGAGGGCGCCCATCAGATCAGCGCCAGTGCCCAGGCCCCCGGCAGTCAACAAACGGTGCAGGCCACACCGCTGGCGCTCACACTCGACACCCAGACAGATATAGCCGTGCATAGCGCCTCTCTGAATGGTCATGGCGAGTTGGTGGTGCAGGTCTACCTGCCCAAGGATAGCGAGCTGACTCAGCTGGTGATCAGCAGCAGTGGCGGCGGTCAGCCCCTGGTGATCGACCCTCAACACCACGATGCCATTGGTGGCAGCGTGAGTCATCCCGATCATCAGTATATTAATTTCGAGCATATCGACCTCTCATCGCTGCCCGATGGCGAACTCACCATCAGCGTGCGCGGGCAAGATGTAGCGGGCAATCAGGCATCAGCCAGCAGTAGCCAATTTAACGGCTTACCGCTCAGCCTCAACACCAATATACCGCCCCTCACCCTGGCGCTGACCCATGATACCGGCAAGTCCAGCAGCGATGGCATCACCACAGACGCCAGCCTGACCATAGGTGGCCAGCTCGCCGGCATGCGGGTGGAATATTCGATCGACGGCGGTCAGCATTGGCAGTCGCAATTCACTCCGGTGCAGGGCCACAACCAGCTTTGGGTGCGCCAGACCGACGCCTTCGGCCACGCATCGCCCCACGCCCAACTCGACTTTGAGCTGGATAATCAGGCGCCGCTCCCCCAGATACGACTCGACGCCATCACACCAGACAATCTGGTCAATGCCGTCGAGGCGGGCAGAAGCATAGCTGTTACGGGCAGCGTCAACAGCGAAGTGCCCGGAGGTACGCCAATCACCCTGGCCATAGGGCAACAGACCTATCAGGGACAGGTGGACAACCAAGGGCATTTCAGCGTGCAGGTGCCCGGTAGCGAGCTGGCCGGCGCCCATGAGATAAATGCCTCCCTGACCACCACAGATCTTGCCGGTAACCAGGGAAGCGCTACGGAGAACCATCAATATCAGGTCGATACCCAGGCCAGCATAGACATGAACCCCATCGCCGGCGACAACATGCTACAGGCCGGCGAGCAGCATCAAGCCCTCACCATCAGCGGCACGGTCACTAATGTCGAAGAGGGGCAGAGGGTGACCGTCTCCATCGGTGGGCAGCAATACCATGCCAACGTGCACAACGGTTGCTGGAGCACTCAGCTAAGCGCCGCCGAGGTCGATGCCTTGCCGGGCGGCAGCCTGGAAATCAAGGCCATGGTCAGCGATCTGGCGGGTAACCAGGCACAGATGAGCAGCCCCCTGTATGTGGTCGACCACGCCAACCCTATCCCCAGCATGAGTTTTCTCACGCCGCCTACGCCGACGGGGACTGGCGCCATAGGCTCCCACATCTCGGGCGATCTGATTGCGCCGCCGCTACTGCAACAGCTTACCCCCAACGCCCCTACCACTGGCGCCTGGGCGATCGATGACGGTCATGGTCACCCCACCCTGAGCCTCAGAGGTCAATACGGCACACTCACCATAGATCCAGATACCGGCCATGTGGATTATGTCTATAACCAGGCACCGACACCTGGCGATAAGGCTGCCGGCGGCACCCACTGGGCGGGGGAAACCACCTCGGAAACCCATCACGATATCTTTCATATCCTCTATCACGACAGCCACTCCTCCAATGTGGATGTGGAAGTAAATTTGGATATCACCTATGTTCACGGCCACAGTGGTCACAACCAACTATCGACCCAGTTGGTAGATATGACGGTCACCCCTGTCACCACTAGCCCTGCCCCGCCGCCACCGCCGCCTGAGCTGCACGATACTCCCCAATGGGATGACAACCAGGAGGCCAGTGATGACGCCCAGGTCATCGTCATTCAGGCAAGCGAAGGCGAGGCAGAGGATAGACATGCTCGGCACCCGGCAGATCAAGATGAGAAGCCTGTAAATCATCCCCATGAGTTGGCGGCGAGTGGCGCCGAACCCTCTCATACAGAGGCGGACGCCCGCCCACTGGCGGCTGCGGCGCTCGCCCCCGTGGACCACTACCTGCAGATGGTGGGGCTGAGTCAGCAGGATCTGGCGCAAGTCGAGAGTCACACTAAGCCTCAGCCTGATCTGGAGACGCCCCTGATGGCCACGGAGCACTTCGACGCCGACGATCTCACCCTGACCCCGGCAGATCAGTTCGACAACCCGCTGCTGGAGGAGCATGAGAAAGAGAAGCCTCATCCATCGCTTGTGGATATCGACGATCCCAGAGACGATCAGCATGCCAGTGCCCATGACGACGAGCTGCTACACAACGCCTTAAACGATATGCACAACCAGTTTTAAGGCATAAGAAAGGCCCGCTCGCGGGCCTTTGCATTTAACCTAAGCTTAGCCGCTAAGATTGAGACAGGCTCTTCAGGCCGCTGGTGTCTATCCCCTTTAGCGCCTCGCGCTCCATCGCCTTCTTCTCTTCCCAGGCATTATGTTTCTTCTGCTCGTCGAGTTTCTGCTGCTCCAGATTCAGCTTCACCTGACGCTGAATCGCTTCCTGCTCAGACTCGCATTGCTTGAAGCCGTCGGACCATCCCTGAGCATACTGCTTATCGGCGTCGAACTTGGCGACATCCTTCTTGAACTGATCGAAAAGGCTGCCGCCCGCCTTATTGCCACTATGGCATCCATCGTCGTAACCATCGGCATAGGCGACCGGATATCCTTGGTCTATCATGATGTCTCTCTGGCTGGCACAGGCCGACAGCAAGAATGTCGTCGCCACCAGCAAAGGCACAATCCCCAATTTGATTAACCGCTTCTCTTCCATCACTTGACCCCTTTTTCATTTGACAGAAGCGAAACACTAACACACACGTCCGACCAGAAATCCTCAGCAATCGCACACTTTTTGAATGATTAGCAATAATTAATGTTGAGATCTCTTGACCCAGTGGCGACCGAGAGTGTGACAACTTGTCTCACCCACTTTAGCCAAATGGCCCATTTTGCCTCGGTTTTACCGATAAAAGCATACAAAAAACATGGCATTAAATTTGCCATGAAATGAGTGATGATTTCCCACGGCAAGTAATATGAGATGTAACACCCAAGACGTTAACCAGCTAAACAAACACATAGGAGAATTCAGCGGTGCCTTCGCCGATCTCGGCACCTTTCTGCCACTGGTGCTCGGCCTGATCGCCATCAACCATTTCTCCCCTCAGGGGATCTTTCTCGGCTTCGGCCTGTTCGCCCTCTTTACCGCCTACTTCTATCGACGGCCCATTCCTGTGCAGCCGATGAAGGTGATCGCGGCGCTGGTGATCGCCCAGGGACTCACGCCCGGCATGCTGCAGGCCAGCGGTATCCTGATGGGACTCATACTCTTGCTGCTGGCCTATAGCGGCGCCATCGGCTGGATGGCCAAACAACTGTCCCCCGCCGTGAGCATAGGTATACAACTGGCTATCGGCCTGCAACTCATCTGGATGGGCGGGCAGATGATGAGCGGCACCTGGCTCATCGGCATACTGGCCTTCAGCGCCCTGTTTATGAGCCGTTTCATGCCGCTTCCCTACTTGGCCATGCCCCTGGTATTGGTGCTAGGCGTGCTGTGGCAGGCAAACCAGGGCTCGGCCCCCAGCTTCACCCTGTCGGCCACCACTGACTGGCAACTGGGCTGGCCCAATATCGACGAGTGGCAATCTGCCGCCCTGCTGTTAGTGCTACCGCAACTGGCACTCACACTCACCAATGCGGTGATCGCCACTTCGGCCATGGCCGGAGAGAAGTTTCCCCAAGATAGGCTAATCGATGACAAACGTTTCGCACCGCGGCGCCTGGCCACCAGCTCGGGCTGGGCAAACCTGCTGCTAGCACCACTTGGCGCAACACCCATGTGCCATGGCGCGGGCGGCCTAGCGGTGCAATATCACTTTGGTGCCCGCAGCTGGCGCGCCCCGGCCCTGTTCGGTATCTGCTGCCTGCTGGTCGCCCTATGCTGGGGCGATACCATAGCCCAGGTGCTATCTCTGATCCCCTTGGCGATTCTGGGGAGCCTGCTGGCGATCGCCGGCCTGCAACTGGCTTGGTCGAAACGCTTTCTCGATGGCAAACCCTTCTGCATCTTTGTGATCTTATCCACGGCCGCCGTCTGCCTGACCATCAATACCGCCGCAGGACTCGCCGTTGGGGTGATATTGGAGATGGGCCGCAGGCAGTGGCACCTGATCTCTGATCTCAGGCACTGAGTCGATTAATCCCCTAGCCCTTGTACTAATCCTTGGGGCTAAGGGAATACCTGCCATCAGATTTTTATTATGCCTAACGCGCGGCGGGATAGTCCGTATATCCCGCCGCACCACCGCCAAACAATGGGCCCTTGTCGAAGCTTGCCAGCGGCAACTTGTGCTGCAACCTGTGGGGCAGGTCAGGGTTGGCGATAAAGGGACGACCGAAGGCCACCAGATCCGCATAGCCCTTGCTCAGCACTTCGCTGGCCCTGGCAAGATCGTAGCGTCCTGCCACGATAATAGTGGCGTCGAACAGGTTACGTAGCTGCACCCTGAAGGACTCGGGGATCTGCGGCGCATCATCCCAATCCGCCTCTGACAGGTGGATATAGGCGATCCCCATCTTTGACAGCGTGTCGGCTGCCAGCAAGATGGTATCGACAATCTCGGGGCAGTTCATGTCCTTGAAGGTCACGAAGGGAGCAAGGCGCACGCCGACCCGCCCGGCGCCTATTCTTTCGCTCACTGCCGCCACCACCTCAAGCAGGAAGCTAATACGTTTCTCACCGCTGCCGCCGTAGGCATCGCGGCGCTTGTTAGAGTTGGTGCGCAGGAACTGATCGATGAGGTAACCGTTACCGCCATGGAGCTCGACTCCATCGAAGCCAGCGGCCACCGCATTGCTCGCCGCATCGGCAAAGTCCTTGACCACACGATCGATATCCGCCTGGGTCATCTCTCTGGGCGTCGGGCAATCCAGCATCTGCCCCTCGGGGTGCGCAGCATCGACCACCCATACCTGGGTTCCTTCTGGCTTGATGGCCGAGGGTGCCATGGGCGCCTCGCCGCCCTGAAAGACAGAATGAGACACCCGGCCCACATGCCAGAGCTGATTGAAGATCTTGCCGCCCGCACTGTGCACCGCATCAGTCACCTGACGCCAGCCGTCGATCTGCGCCTGGGTATAGATGCCAGGGGTAAAGGAATATCCCTGGCTATCACCTGAGATCTGGGTCGCCTCGGTCACAATCAGCCCCGCCGAGGCGCGCTGGGCATAGTAGGTGGCCATCATCTGGTTGGGCAGATTGCCTGGCTGGCTGGTGCGTGAGCGGGTCATGGGCGCCATCACGATACGGTTGGCCAAGGTATGCTGGCCCATCTGGTAGGAGTTAAAAAGTTTCATCGGGTTTCCTTATGCCGACAGGTCGCGGCAGATGTAGTTCAAGTTGTTCGATGAAACAGAGTCTATTACCCGTTACATAATTTGATAATTAGGCTAGTATTGAAATCATTTTCAAAAAATTTTTGATATGTATCATCTCAAAGATCTGCAACTGGCGATCCGCATCGCCGACCTGCACAGCGTATCGGCCGCCGCCCGCGAACTGGGCATGACACCTGCCTCCGCCAGCGCCGCCCTGCAGCGTCTGGAACATAAGCTTAACTGCCAGCTGTTCGCCCGCTCGACCCGCAACATGCAGCTGACCGAGGAGGGCCAGGCCTTCATCGACACCGGGCGTCAGGCCCTCAGCCTGCTGCAAGGTGCCAGCGACGCCCTCGCCGACAAGCGAGGCGAACTCAGGGGCGAGCTGCGCATCGCCCTCCCCTCAGATCTTGGCCGCAACCGGGTAAGAGCCTGGCTGGATGAGCTAGCGGCCCAGGCCCCCGAGCTGACCCTGAGGCTCTATTTCGGCGATCAGCTGGACGACCTCATCGCACAGAATGTCCATCTGGCGCTGAGATACGGTGAGCTACAGGACTCCTCCCTGATGCGCAGGCAGCTGGCGCGCATGCACAGGGTGGCGGTGGCCTCGCCAGGCTACTTAGCGCGCCATGGCCGCCCGAGCCATCCCCAGCAGCTAAGCCAACATAAAATCTTATTGCTCAATCGCGGTAACACCCCATGGCACAAGTGGCGTTTCGCCGACAAACAACAGCCCCTCGAGGTCGAGCTGACGGGCAGCAAGAGTTGCAACGACGGCGCCGTGATAAAAGAGTGGGCCCTGGCGGGGGAAGGGATCGCCTACAAGAGCTGGTTCGATGTGTCCCAGGAGGTCACAGAGGGCAGGCTCGAGCTGGTGCTGACCGACTATCTGGCCGACCCCATCCCTCTGCAGCTCACCTATCTGCAGACGGAGTATCCAAGCCACAAGGTCCGCACCTGTATCGAGTTTCTTAAAGAGAAATGCCACGCCTTCGACAGCCAATATCCGCTGCTCAGGCGCTAGCAACAAAAAACGCCGACCCGGTATCCAGGCCGGCGCTTTTAATTACGTAAACTTGAAAGCCAGTAGATTAGTAACCAGTTCGGCTCACCGCGGGCCAGTGTTTATCCACCTCTTGCTTGATAAAGGCCTGCTTAGCCTCGGTCAGCTTATCCAGCTCGATCCCCACCGCCTGCTGCGCCGCCTCCTTGGTGGAAATGTCCGGGTAGTTCACCTGGGTAACAGACAACATACTGAGGATTTCGCTAAGCGCGCGGCGGGCATGTTCGGCCTGAAGGATCGCCGTGTCCAGCAGGGCGTTAGCCTCCTGGGGATTATGGGCATAGCTGCCGTGGGATGACATGGCGAAATCCCAGCGCCACTGGGCATGGCGGATCGCCATGATGGCATCGTTCATGATTGCCCAGCTCGCGCCCGCATCCCAAGCGGCTCCCGCCTCATAGTGAGCCTTGACCAGCAGCTGCTCCACGCGTCTCGCCTTCTCGGCAATCTGCGACTTGGCCGAGTTGAGCTGTTTCATCAAGGCCTGTTTATTCTCATGACAGCCCTTGCACACGGCGTCATAGTTTGGCAGCGCCTTTCCCACCTGATGATTGGTGTATGCCTTGCCCTCGCCATCGGTCGCCGCCGGCATGTGGCAGGTCACACAGGTGACGCCCACCTTGGCGTGTTCGCTGCGGCTCCAATGCTCAAACTCAGGATGACGCGCCTTGAGGATGGGCGTCTTAGAGATAGGATGGATCCACTCGTAGAAGCGGCGGGTGTCGTAATATTTTTCAATAAGATCCGCGCTGCTGCCGAAGATCCAGGGAATGTTAACCTTGTTGCTGCGCTCCGGCTGAAAGTAGTAGGTCACATGGCACTGGCCACACACCTGCGCCCCCTGCATCGCCTCATCTTGCTTGTCGAAGGGCAGATGGACCTTGGCCATGGCGTCGCGGGCGTGAGGACGCGGCAGGCTCAACTCCGCCTTGCCCTGCTCATGACAGTCACTGCAGTAGACCACACTGTTCATCTCGGTGCCGAGATCGGTGAAGTTCTTCGCCGAGAAGCCTTCGACCCCCAGCTCATCGATAAGCCTCGGCACGTCGGGGGACTTACAGGTCCAGCAGCTCGCCGACAGCCCCTTCTTGCCCTCTCCTGGCGGTACACCTGTGCGCAGGGTATGGGTCACGTCGGCCACCGCGAACTGATGCCCCCGAGGGCTATGGTACTCCTTGGCATAGGCCGAGCCCGCCCAGAGGATAATGGCGGCGGGATAGCTGGCCAGCATGTCGCTGCGCGCCGCCTGGGTCGAGGTCGCCTGCCAGCTGGCATACTGATTAGGATATTTGGCCTTCATGGTTCTCATACTATCCATGGCCTCGGGGCTAATATCTGCGGCGAGCGCCTGACTCATGGTGCACCAGCCTAGCAGGCTCAATGCGATGGCAGTTAGTTTCTTCATTACACTTCCACACTCATTTAAATGACTACTTGTGTCTGGGATAAATTGTCTCTGGGCTAGCCCGGACGTCCGTCGACTCTGGGCCGGGTTAATATGGGCGCGTAGCACCAGACAAACCAACCGAAGGCCAGGCTCCAACAGCTGCCGGCAATCCACAGCCATAGCTCGCTATATTCGGGAAACCACAGCGGCATCACGGCCCGGCACAGCGCCGCCAGCGTGATGCCCATAAAGGCCAGTGACATCTTGGGGCCCTGATAGATATTACGGCTGGTATGGCCCAAGGAGACCCGGGAGATCATCGACAGGCAGAGCCCCGCCATGGTGCCTATGGCAAACAGATGCAGCAGATGGCGATAGGCATTTTCATCATCTATGTTCCAAGCGAGCGCCGCCAGGGTCAGGGGCAAACAGAGATAGGCCAGCTGCAAGGACCAGAGCATGGGCTCGCCGAGCGTCTTGTGGGGCAGCCAGCGACTCCAGCGCAGCAGGTGTGCCAGCGCCGTCACCGCCAATAATGCCTGCTCGCCCCCGGGCGCGAGGTATTTAGTGATCCCCTGGGCAATCAACAAGATCATCAAGGCAATCAGGCTGAGATCCAACGCCTTAATCGGCTCGGGTTTGGCCTGTTTGATACGCACAGCGGTAAAGAAGGGGATCACCCGGCCGCCCACTATGGTGATCAGCAGTCCCAGCCACCAGAGCATGCCCTGCCAGATATGGTGGCTCAGCACGAAGTCGCGCTGGCTCAGGGCGTAGTAACTCAGCAGGTTGATCCCCGTGGCCACCAGCAACATGATGGGAAAACCTATGTTGCGCCACTGCTTGACCCGGTAGATGCAAGACCAGAGCTTGGCCGCCGTCAGCAGCAAGAAGAGGCTGTCAAACAGCCCGGGCAGCCACACCGGCAGCTCAAACGGCGACAATAGCAGCACCCGCGCCAGTAACCAGCAGACAAACACCAAGGCCAGGGACCAGCCCTTGAGGCTAGGCTGATTGGTCCAGGTCTGCACCGAGGTGAGCAGGAAGCCAGAGACGATCGCCATGGCAAAACCGAACAACAACTCATGAGGATGCCACCAGAGCGGCACCACCTTGACCCAGAACTGAGATCTCAGCAGGCTCAACTCAGGCAGATACCAGGTGATCAACCACAGGGGCACATACAGGGTCGCCAGCAGGGCGCCACCCAGAAAGAAGGGCCTAAACCCCAGACGCCAAATCGCCGGTGTCTTGTCGACCACGCTAGGATCATCGATATTTAACATCTGCTGCGCCTCAGTCTGAATAAGGGATTAAACAAACATCTTGAATATAGCTTTATTGCCGCCAGTCTACTCAGAGCAGAGATAGCGGACAACGGATATTCGAGCCGAACAAAAGAAGTGTGAACCAGGTAGGTAAATTAGGCTATGATATTGAATTTAAATACCTCTTTAGAGGCATAATCTCTATCTGGCGTAACGCTTGCGAAGCCTCTCAAGAGCATCGAAGCGAAAGAGAGCATGAAAGACAAGGGTAATGCAGATGGCACAGTTAATTGCAGATAACATAGAGTCTAATGACGCCTTGGACTACTACTTAGCCACCCATGAGGCCGTGCTCCTGCTCTTTGGCAGCGCCCACTGCGGCGTCTGTCAGAGCATCAAGCCCAGGCTGCTAAAGATGCTGGCCGAGGAATTTCCCAAGATGCGCCTCTGCTATATCGACTGTGAGCAGCAGGGCGATATTGCCGCCGCCCACAGGGTGTTCAGCCTCCCCGTCGTCGAGCTCTACTTTCAGGGTCAGGCGTTCGCTCGCTTCATGAAGGTGTTTGCCATGGCCGAGGTGAGAGAGGCGATCGCTCGCCCCTATCAATTGCTGGACTGATGGGCCTAACTCAGGGGTCGAAAGCCGCTATAGGAGACTGACGCCTGTTCACCCTGGGCTGACTCAGGCTTTTGTAGCAAACTCGATACCTCAGACATAGGCTTATGACCGCCGCAGCCACATCCGCCCTCGGCCGAACCACAGTCTCCCCCGCTGGCACAGCAGCCGCCCTTCTTGGCGTGATTGAGGGAAGCCCGTCCCTGTGAAGCGTCCAGCAGACGACGCTCCAGCAGCTGAGTCTGACTGAGCAGCACCTCGATACTCTCAGCGTTGTCACCCTGGCTGACACTGATCCCCGCCGCCAGCAACTTACCCAGCATGCGCTCGCCGATATGCTGCACTATCACTATGTCTGTCTTCTGCGCCTTGATCAGGCTGAGCAGCTCACTCTTGGCGCGACAACCACCGCCACCTATGGCCGGGTTATCGAAGCTAGTGATCAGCTGGTGATATTCGTTGAAGAAGCCGATGCGCTGCGCCTTGGTAAAATGCGCCGCCAGACGGCCCCTGCTCATGGGCATAGCAATTATCATGATGATTCCTTATTGGTTCGATATCGGCAGCACTATGGCCTGCCCCTGAGTGATGGCCGTCGCCACCTTTTGGCGGGCACTGGCCAGTAGATTGCCGAAGGTCTGGCGGGAGATCCCCATGGACGCGGCCGCCTCCAGCTGACTCAGACGCTGCACATCTCCCAGCGCCAAAGCCTCAAACTCGTCGGCCTCCAACTGGATCTTCTCCAGCTCCACGCTTGGGATCCCATTAGGCTTAAACAGGCTGCAGGGCGGACGGCACTGCAGACGGCGACATTTTTTGGGTCTTGGCATGGCCATTCCCTTTATCGATTAAATGTTGATGAGTTATTGGCGCACGCCAATAACTGAATTGTGGGAGATCTTATGAAATGAAACTGAGGGCTGGCTCACACTGGCTTATATTCGCGGTGGCTAAAAAACAAAAAGCGAACCACCTAAGAGTGATTCGCTTATGAGAGGCAAGGCCTAGTCCCTAAAGACTAGAGCCTAGAGACTAGAGCGCGTGCTGCTTAGTCAAGGCACGAGTGCTCATCTCACCAGCATCTATGCTCTTAAATTTTGGCGTCAGGTATTCCTTCGCCATCTGAACACGCTGGGCAAACTCGGGCTGCTGCAACACAGTCTCATCCAGCACCATCAGCCTGGCTTTCTCCTGCCACTTCTTGATGGTCTTAGCCGACTTGACGGGATCGATCGGCAAAATCTGCACATGGGCCTGGTTCCATCCCATGTCGACATCGTACTCGACCACATACTCCTTGCCAGCCTCGACCTCGGCTTCGAGCACAGAATAACGCTCAGAGAGTGATACGAAGGTGTGCTTGCCCGGAGTGACTCTTACCTGAAAATAGGTGCCCGCCTTGGTACTGCCCACATAACCGGTTTCAGACCAGACATCGAAAGGCACCTCGCCGATCAGCGTCTCCATGCGATAGAAGTTGATCACCGCCGAGTGCTCATCGGGTTTAATCGGCTCGACACCAGTCTTCATCACGGGAAAACCCAGCAAGGCGGGATTGGCCAACAGGTTATCGTAGGCATCGTTCTTTCTCGGCGCGCCGATATCTTTGGCCTTCTTGGTCTGCATGATCATGGAGACACCAAGGTCACGCTCGACCTCCTTCATCTTGCCCGTGGTGTAGTCTATGGTCAGGTATACCGTCTCACCGGGACGATTATCTACCCGGCTATAACCGAAGCCCACCAGCCCCTGCACCAGATGCACAGAGTTAAGCCCGGTTGCCAGCTTTAACAGGGTATGACTGCCGTTAGAGAGATCGGCAACCACATCTTTGTTAGCCGCTACCCAGGCACCGCGGGCGCCCCCCTGAAAGTTAGCACCGCGGATCACATAGACGAAGGTTTGCTCCTGAGTCGGCGTCGCCTCAGGTTTAAACTGGCTCACCAGCTCAGGGTTCACCTTATAAGAGGTGGCACAACCTGTGGTCAGGCCTAATAAAACAACCCCTAAAATTAACGAAAAATGTTTTTGTATCTTGTAGTTAGTCACGATTTTTGTTCCCTCAAAAAAAAGAAACTAGAAGCTACTGCCAGGCCAACCGAGTGTCAACAAAAATACAACAAATGTATTAGTCCGCTCACTTACCTCCCATACTTAATTCCGGTTCGATTAAGATCAGTGCCGTTTGGCGGCCATCCAGATACCAGACGCCGCTGGCGTCAAACATGGCATCTTCCTCCAGCATGATACGGATCTCGCGCTCCCATTCGGGGATAAACACGGCGTTATTGAGCTCGATGGAATAGGCGGTGTTGAGATGCAGGGGGTGATCCCCGGATCCCGCGATCCCTTGCTGGGCATCCCACATCCCTAAGCTAGTGCCGGCGCCATGACCGTGATAGCCGATGGGATGAGAATAGATGGTGGGTTTCAGCCCAGCGGCGATGGCCTGTTCACGCGCCGCCTTGAGCACCTCATTGCCCGTCCTGCCCACGGCAAACTGAGCCGTGAGTAAGTCTTGCAGTTGGTTGCCAGAGTTAAACGCCCTTACCAGATAGTCGGGCGCCTGGGTCTCGCCATCGCGCAGTACATAGGCGAGTTGCTGAGTATCGGTATTCAATCTCAGGTAGGTGATACCAAAGTCCACATGCAGGAGATCACCCGGCAGAATGACGCTATCGCCGGACAGGTCTTGCTGCTTAGCCCTCTGAATGGTGACGCTGGGTTGAAACCAGGTGTCGAGCTTCAACTCACGTACCCGCTCCCTAAACCACCACACCAGATCCTCGCTGGTCGTCTGCCCCACCTTAATCACCCGATTGGAAAAGCCCTGGGCGATGATCTCATGGGCCATCTTGACCAGGCTGGGGTAGAGCTCAACCTCCTCTGGGATGCGGCGCTCAAGCCAGCCCACCGCTAGCGGCTCGGCAGACACCAGCGCCTGTCGATAACGCTCGGGCAGATGACTCAAGAGCCGCTGCTCGTCTCCCGCTACCAGGCCATCGGCGTGGGCCCAGCTGCCGGAGCGGTTCACCCCGATACGCTTGGGTTGATAGCGCTCCACTAAGGCGTTCAGCGCCTGCCACTGACTGGGATGCGCCTCCTTATCCCAGGCCTTGGTAAACAGATTCCCCACACTGTAAGGCGCTATTGCATAGGCGTTCACCTCGCCCGCTTTATCGCGGGCAAATACCAGTATGGTGGTGCGCCGCGCCGACAACCAGGTGGCAGGGAGCAGGGTTTTCAGCACAGGATCTTCGTTATATTCACGGCTGATCAGCAGCCACATATCGATATTGGTCTCGCGCATCAAGTCGGGCAGCAATTGCTGCACACGCTTTTGAGTCAGGCTGTCGATCATCGCCGCACGCTCGCGCAGCGGCAGTATCTCGTCGGTAGCGGCCGCCTGACCAAGCTGAGGTGCCAGTAGGCAGACGAGCGAGATAACAATCGCAAAGAGGCTTAAATTATTATTCTTATTGGCAAGCATTCGAGCTCTCACTGTTAGGTAGGGGATTTTTTAGACTAATCAAAAACTCAGCCCAAGACCAGAGAGTTGTTTTTCTAGCTTAAGCGGCGTTAAATAACCTTATCGACTAACCTAATCGACGGCAGTCTTGGCAGAGGGTGATGAGATGAACACACAGGCGCGTTATTACTATGAACCAAGCAAGGGCCATGGGCTGGCGCACGATCCGCTCAATGCCATCGTCGGGCCCAGACCGATCGGCTGGATCGCCTCGCGCAGCCCCGAGGGCCATAGAAATCTGGCTCCCTACAGTTTCTTCAACTGCTTCAACTACCATCCACCTATCATAGGCTTCGCCAGTGTCGGCTATAAGGACAGCCTGGCCAACATATTGGCTACCGGCGAATTTGTCTGGAACCTGGCCACCCGGCCGCTAGCCGAGAAGATGAATCTCACCTCGGCGGCCCTGCCAGCGGGCAGCGACGAGTTTGATTTTGCCGGGCTCACGCCTGCGCCGGGTAGCATTGTGGGGGTCGACCGAGTGGCCGAGAGCCCGGTCAACTTCGAGTGCAGGCTGACCCAGTCGCTGCAGCTGCAATCGGCCGCAGGCGAGAAAATTGAGACCTGGCTGGTGCTGGGCGAAGTGGTCGCCGTGCATATCGACCCCAGCCTGATAGAAGATGGCAGCTACCAGACCGCCAAGGCCGAGCCTATCCTCAGGGCCGGCGGCCCCTCTGCCTACTATGGCATCTCTGAGGCGCTGCGCTTCGACATGCAGCGGCCCCAAGTACCCTAATCGCTTTATGCCTGCGCCGTCATCCGCTGGGCCAACGCGAAGCTGTCGTCCATAGTGCGGGCGTACTCCACCTGACCACGGCGCTTGCGGATCCCCGCCCGTCTGAGCTTGAGCAACATGCGCGGCTGCAGGTTGTTGATGATCAGCGCCACCTGCTTGCCCGAGAGATCTTGGGCGATAGATTCCATGGCGACGATCGCGCTCATATCCAGCAGAGTCACCTCCGACATATCCAGGATCACCACCCGCACGTCGGGACGCACCAGGGCGATGGTCTTGAGCGCCTTGTGAGCAGAGCCGAAAAACAGCGGCCCATTAATGTCGTACACCACCACACTCTCAGGCACCTCATAGGCCTGATGGTTAGTCTCCACCGCCCTGGCATCGGTCAGGCTGATGCTGCGGCGAATAAACAACATGGCCGCCAGCCCCATGCCCACCGCCACGGCAATCGTCATGTCGAACAGCACGGTAAGAGCGAAACAGAGCACCAAGATCAACACATCGTCCCTCGGCGCCACCTTGAGGGTGCGGGCAAAGTGTTTGGCCTCGCTCATGTTCCAGGCCACCACCAGCAGCAGCGCCGCCATGGACGCCATGGGAATGTATGACAGCAGCGGCGCCAGCAGGAGGATCCCCGCCAGAATAAACAGGCCATGGATCACTGAGGCCAGCGGCATGCTCCCCCCGGCCTTGACGTTGGCCGCAGTGCGGGCGATGGCCGCCGTCGCCGGAATACCACCGAACAGAGGCACCAAGATGTTACCCAGCCCCTGGCCGAACAGCTCATCATTGGGGTTGTGTTTCTTGCCCGACATGCCGTCGGCCACCACGGCGCACAGCAAGGATTCCAGCGCGCCCAGGATGGCGATGGTAATGGCCGAGGGCAGCAGCTCGCGCACCAGCTCGAAACTCATGCCTATGGGCTGACCATCGGCGCCCGGCAGATTCCAGGGCCACTCGAAGCTAGGCATGATGGGCGGAATACCGCTGCCCAGCAGGCCATCGAGCTCATAGTGAAAGCGGCTGCCTATGGTCGCCACCGAGAAACCGCCGATCATCAGGGTCATGACCCAGGCAATGAGTGCGCCCACCAAGAGCGCCGCCAGATGCGCCGGCACCTTAGACTTGAGCTTAGGCCAGGCCAGCAACACGGCCAGGGTCAGGGCGCCGATCAGCGTCTCCTGCCAACTGATGCTGGTCAGTGCCTGAAGGATGTAGGAGAGCTTCTCCAGGTAATGCTCGCCACCAGCGGCCACCTCGAGACCGAAGAAGTCTTTTATCTGAAAGGTGGCTATCACCACTCCTATCCCGGCGGTGAATCCCACGGTCACGGGATAAGGGACTATTTCGATCAACTTGCCCAGCTTACCCAGTCCCATCAGCAGCAGTATCACCCCGGCCATCAGGCCGCTCAGCAGGAGGCCCCCCAGGCCAAACTGCTGCACTATGGGCAGCAGAATCACCACGAAGGCCGCCGTCGGCCCAGAGATGTTGACCTTAGAGCCGCCACACAGGGCGATCACTATGCCAGCGATCATCGCCGTGTAGAGGCCGTGCTGAGGCGGCACACCGCTGGCGATCGCCAGTGCCATAGAGAGTGGCAGGGCAATCACCCCCACGGTCAATCCCGCCAAGATGTTGGTCTGTATCTCCTGAAAAGAGGGTTTAGCGCTGATGCTTTTTTTGACTGCTGAAAACATGTTGATCCCGATGAAATAATGCTTGCGGCCGCAACACAGTTGCGAACATCTGAGTGTAACGAGTCGAGATCAAGGCTTGTCTGCACTTGGCAAAAAATGGCAAGTCGTGAGGTGACGATACACCTGAAGTTTCTGTGAGCGTAGAGGCTGGACTGCTAAGCAATGAATGCCAGTATAACCACAACGTGATTATGAGCTTTTATTCTAAACCCTGGGCGGGCGCCAAGGTAAGGGGCTGGGCGAAAAAAATCGTACGCCTTTGGTCTAAGCCTGGCATTCATCCCCCTCCTCTCTCTTGGCGACCATCCTTGCCACTCTCTCAACCAAAAGTGTGACTCACCCCCTTGAGCTGGCGCGGCGTTTGGCGCATGCTATACGGCCCCGGGGGCTGCCGCCCCCGGATTCCGTTCGGATGAAGGTAGCAGGAGAGTGGGGAGTCAACCCCACACCGACGAGGCAAGTTTGTCGCCAGGCGTTATCGGCGAGAAACCACTCTTTCAGGTGCCATATTGTGGCGTGGACTGTTACTGGACGAGCCTCTGGAGAGACTGTGAGCCCAGGATAACCCCTAGGTATCACGGCGCCGAAGGCGAAAGTGCAGCCCCAATGGCTGCGCGAAACGCTCAGGCAAAAGGACAGAGGAGAGGATGACTGTAGCGGTTATAGCCCCGGCTATATTCAGTCACTGTCGTTTGTGCTTTTGCCCAGTTGGTATCCACCAATGTAAATGCTTGTCACAGCTAATAGCCACAAACGCCGGTCTCCACACAGACATTTCTTTTCCTCCTCCATATTTAGGGTCTGCTGACCTTTTCTGTTTGTTTTTTGCAGCAGTTTGTAGGTGATTTATACAAGGCAGAGCCGGTGCGGTGTAGTAACTCTACACAAACTGGCGATAACGCAGTTGAAATAGCCTACAAACGCTGCCCGAAGGGTTCATCTAAACGCACCCTGCTCATTGTTGTACGCAAATTACATAGCTCACTATGTCGCATTGCTTACGCCTTGATCAGAACGCGTTTAGATTGAACAAAAATCAAACCATAAAGGCCAACAGACCCTTGAGTTTAATATTCGAGGAACATCATGAATTTTCACGCGTTACTAAGCGAGATCAACGCCATCGTCTGGGGCCCTATCACCCTGTGCCTACTGGTCGGTACCGGCCTCTATCTCACCCTGCGCCTCAGGCTGATCCAGGTATTCAAACTGCCCCTGGCGCTTAGGCTGCTGTTCAAACCCGCCAGCGGCCAGGGGGATCTCTCCTCCTTCGCCGCCCTGTGCACCGCGCTGTCGGCCACCATAGGCACGGGCAATATCGTCGGCGTGGCCACCGCCATCAAGGTAGGCGGCCCGGGCGCCCTCTTCTGGATGTGGCTGGCGGCCTTCTTCGGCATGGCCACCAAGTATGGCGAGTGTATGCTGGCGCTCAAGTATCGCACCACAGATGCACGCGGCAATATCGCCGGCGGCCCCATGTATTACATAGAGCGCGGCCTGGGTCTGAGCTGGCTGGCCAAGCTGTTCGCCCTGTTCGGCGTCGGCGTCGCCTTCTTCGGCATAGGCACCTTTGCCCAGGTCAACGCCATCAGCGATGCCATAACCATCGCCTTCCACGTGCCCGCCTGGGTCACGGCCCTGGTGCTCACCCTGCTGGTAGCCGCTGTTACCCTTGGGGGCGTCAAGCGGATCGCCAAGGTGGCACAGAAGCTGGTGCCCAGCATGGCGCTGGGGTACGTGCTGGCCTGCCTGTGGATTTTGGTGACCTTTAGCGAGCAGATCATCCCGGCGCTGCAGCTGGTGATCCACTCGGCCTTCAGCCCCATCTCCGCCGCCGGCGGCTTCCTGGGTGCCACGGTCGCCCAAGCGATTCAGATAGGGATCGCCCGTGGGGTCTTCTCCAACGAGTCGGGTCTGGGTAGCGCGCCCATCGCAGCGGCCGCCGCCAAGACCAAGGAGCCGGTAGAACAGGGGCTGGTGAGCATGACGGGCACCTTCTTCGACACCCTGCTTATCTGCACCATGACGGGACTGGTGCTGATCATCACTGGCGTCTGGAGCGGCGATGCCGCAGGTGCCGCCATGACCAGCGCCGCCTTCGCCACCGGCGGTTCGGCCGTCATCGGCCAATATCTGGTGACCATAGCCCTGGTCTGCTTCGCTTTCACCACCATACTGGGCTGGCACTACTACGGCGAGCGCTGCTGGTACTATCTCACCGGCCACAAGTTAGGTGAGCGAGGCATTAAGATCTACCAGTTTATCTTCCTCAGCCTGATCGCCGTGGGTGCCTTCATCCAGCTGGATCTCATCTGGCTGCTGGCCGATACCGTCAACGGCCTGATGGCGATCCCCAACCTGATCGCCCTCATCGGCCTGCGCAAGGTGATCATAGCCGATACCCTGAGCTATTTCGCCGCCCGGGATAGCCAGGGCGCGCAGCAGGAGCTGACCGCCTGAGATCTTAAATGCTCACCAGAACGCTAAAAGGATCACTGCCGAGCGCGGCGGCGATCACAACAAGTCGAAAAAAGCTGATCGAGATCAAATACCCGAGTAATTTAATCAAGTACTCTGTGACCAGTTAATCGAACCAACAGGAGTTGTTATGAGTTGTTGTGGCGGATGCGGCGGACAGGCCGAGAAACCTAAACAGGAAGAGAGCAAACAAGAGAAGGCAGCAGAGCAGGAGGCCGACACCCAGCAGAGCAAGGACTAGGCGCCATCTCACCATCTCCCTACACCACTGCATCGAAAGCCGGCCCTCATCACCGGCTTTTATTTTGCCTCCAATGCAGCTGAGGCCGGGCGATTCTAGCGGCGTAATTTAAGATAGAGTTCGCCATCGCGGATCTGCAGATCTTCGACCCCGTCGGCGAAGGCGGTCCAGAAGCCGCGATCGCCAAACTCCCCGACCAGATTGACGTTCTTCATGTTACCCAACCAGGCATTGGGGATAGGCACGCCCATCAGGCTCACGCCAACCAGGGCAACCACTGGGCGACGGCGGGCATCCAGATGGATATCCAGCCCGGCGTTCACCCGCAGGATCTCACCGGCCATGATGGGAAAGTCCTGGGGAATGGGAATCAAGATCTTGGCGCTGGCCAGATTGTCGGAGAAGTCTATCGCCACGCGCTCTGCAAAATCAGGGTTACGGCCAATCATGGCGTTGACCTCCTTCTCGCTGAAGGTCACCCGGCGGTCGGCGTCGCGCTCACGATAGGGTTCTGGCTCGAGTTTACCTGCGCCGCCGTGACGATCATCCTTGCGCTCCACCTGCCAGCCCAGCTGGGACAGCTTGTTATCCAGCCGCTGCTCCTCCTTCGCATTGAGGGTCACTGGGGTAAAGGGCGAGGGAAAGATATAGGTCTTGATGATAAAGAAGCTGGCCAGCGCGGTCAGCACCATTGTCAGGAGCACGATCAAGAAGATCTGCATTCCACTAAAGCCTCGCTGACGGCGCATCGCGGTCATGGGGCCTCTTTTTCTGGCAAGCAATTTGTTAGCAAGCATCACGCCTTCCTTTGGCCGCCGAACTGGGTTGGTTCGCGGCGCTATAAATCAGTCTGTTGCAGGCTATGGTACTTGGCTAAGGGGAAGAAGAAAACCTGGGCCACACCCTAAGGGTGGGCCCAGGCGGAGATCGCCGACACCAGGAGAGAGGGTAGTGTCGGCAAATTTGTAGGCAAAAGTTTGATTTAAAACACGTAAAAATAACGCAGCTTCAGGGTCGACTCGGTACCCACCACATAACCGCCGAAGGGAGAGTTCTCGCCTATGTAACGGGTCCGGTGGTCGGTAGAGGCGTTATTGACCAGAAAATGTTCGTTCACCAGCATCAGCTTATGACGCTTATCGTCCGTCAGGTTAGCGGTCAGGTTGAACTCCAGCTTAAGGGTCTGCCCCAGCTCGTCGTCGTTCCAGCTGGCATACTGGGGATGAAAGGTGGCGCTGAAGGTATCGTTAAACTGATAATCAGCCTTGAGGTTGAGCTGGGCACCATTATCTTTAAACACCTGACCATCGGCGCCCTTCATGTCGATCGCCGCCAGGGTCGGGTTAACCCGCAGGCAGAAATTGTCCCAACAATCCTGATAGGCGAGACCCACCGCGGCGATATTGGGGCCAGCGCCGAGCCAGTCCCCCTTGATAAGATCCACTGAAACACCGAAATTATCGTTCCAGAAGCCGTAGGCCCAGTTGCGCGCCACCGTCATGTCGCCGTTACGGTTTATCTTGGCGGCCGTGGTGTTGCTCCAGTTAAGTCCGAGAAACTCCACATTCACCGCCTGTAAGATGGCTTCGACCTGCTGTTTCTCCTTCTTCTCCGTGGGCTGCACTGTGCGCGCCGACTCGAAGCCTAGGCCACCTATGATGGTCGCCGCCGATGCCGGCGTAACGGCGACTAGGGCGCCAGAGATCAACGCCGGAACAAGGAGTAATTTTTTCATGGGCCTTCTCTTATTGGTTATCACAGAGGTAATGGGGCGCCATCTTATCCCCGCAGGGACGATCCGCCTTGGCAGTTAATATGCGAAAAACCAATAGATACTGGCGTGCTAGCGCTAGCCTGCTATGAGGCGGCTATGGTACGAGCTCGCTTGTCGCAAGCATTGCCCCACTCCTTGGGCTAGGCATTCCTGGGGATTCTGTTAGAGTAATTAAGATAAACATAAAGTGCATGAGGAACTTACCTATGGGTGTAATCACCAAGCTGTCACTCCCCCTACTCGCCGCCCTGGCGCTCTCGGCCTGTAACCAGGAAGAGCAATCAGCCCCCGCGCAGCCACCTGCGGCAAAGCAAAGCGCTGAAGAGACAGTCGCAATGAAGGCCGATGAGGCCGAGACGCCTCAAGCCGAAACGAGCAAGGCTCAGCCCAAGGCCGAGGATCTTAAAATCGTCGCCGATGGTTTATCTAAGGAGACCAGCGACTCACTGCAGAAGGCGATCACCATGACACAAGGCACGGTTAGGTATTTCAATCTCGAGGGTGGTTTCTGGGGCATAGTTGCCGACGATGGCCGCCACATACTGCCGCAAAATCTCCCCCAGGAGTATCGCAAGGATGGCCTGCGCCTGAGTTTCAAGGCCCAGGAGGTGAAGGATATGATGACCATACAACAGTGGGGCATACTCTCTAAGCTGAGCGATATCGAGGTGATCGGCAAGGTCGACAGCAAGTCCGGCGATCCCCGCCTCTAGGCGCTCACCTTCCCTACCCCCACATTCAGCCCGCATTCGACCAACATTCGGCCCGGCTAAATCAGCGCCGGGCCGAGCGGTTTTAATTAGCGGATACAGATAACCTATTTAGTGAATTTGGACTAAATTTTATAGAGTCACACTCAACATAAGGTTTGGGAATGATTGATAAAATTGCGAAAAGGATCGCTTCGCTGAGCGCCCTGCAGTGGAGTCTGCTGACCGGCCTGCCACTGGTGCCGATAGCCTACCTCTTGATACGCCAAGGCGCTTGGGGCTGGCTGGCCCTGTTAGTTATCGATTACCTGTTTATCCTCTCTGTGCTACTAGCCCTGAATAGCATGTTCGGCAGGCTGCGCAGCGCCGCCATCCATCTCTCCGAGGGCGATCTCAGGGTAAGGCTCGACACCCAGGAGGCCCTCGGCGGCCCATTGTTTAAGGCCTTCAATCAGATAGGCGAGGATGTGTCGCGCACCGTCTTCTCCCTGAGCAAGTCTGCCCAGCAGCTGGTCAGAGTGGCCGATACCGTGCAGGCCGACTCCCAAGTCTCCAAAACCGGCGCCCTCAGACAGAAGGGCGATGTCGAAGAGGCCAAACAGATAGTCTCCAAGCTGTTTGAGACCACCGCCGAAGTATCCTCCTTCTGTGAGTCCACCTCACAGCTGGCCAGCGAGTCCAAGCGTCAGGCGGATCGTGGTAAGCAGGAGATGCGCTCCCTCGAGACGGCACTGGAAGAAGTTGGCGAACAGTTTGCCGCCTCGGACCAGAACTTCGAGCAGCTCAAGCAGGAGAGCCTGCAGATAGGTCAGGTGGTAGAAACCATTAAGGGGATTGCCGAGCAGACCAACCTACTGGCGCTCAACGCCGCCATCGAGAGTGCCCGCGCCGGCGAGCTGGGCCGGGGCTTTGCCGTGGTCGCCGACGAGGTTCGCTCCCTGGCGCTACGCACTCAGGTGGCCACCGAAGATATCAACAACAAGATAGTTAACCTGCAAACCCAGATAAATGGTGCCATCGCGGCGATGCAGAAAAACCGCCAGAGCGTGCAACACTCCCAGAGCGTGGCCAACGAGGCTGAATCCCATTTCGAAAAGTTGGTGAGCCAGATAGACGCCATCGATGCCCTGGGCCAAGAGATCGCCGTCGCTTCCCAACATCAGGTAGAGCAGACTCAGGTGCTGGAAACCTGTCTGGTGGAGGTCGACAAGGTATCCGATGAAAACGTCAAGGCTACCCAGGAGACACTGCTGGCCAGCATCACGGTGCGTAATTTAGCGGGTGAGATCGATTCCCTGCTGCACCGCTTTGCCACCGACAGCGAGCAGATCGGCCGTGAGGATAAACGCCGCGACAAGCTGATCGAATGGAGCGACGCCCTGGATCTCAACCTCGCCGAGATCAACCGTCAGCACCAGACCCTGGTACACCTGATCAACGAGCTCTACTATCTGCTCAATAACAACTATGGCCTGGCCTCCATCAAGCGGGTGGTACAGGGGCTGATCGACTACACGGCCAATCACTTCAAGTATGAAGAGACGCTGTTCGAGCAGTTTGGCTACCCCCAGGATAAGCAGCATACCGACTCTCACCACCAGCTGGTGGGCAAGGTGCAGGCGTTTCAGCGCCGGGTCGAACAGGGCGAAGATATTGGCGCTGAGTTGATGGCATTTCTTAAGAGCTGGCTCAGCCAGCACATCCAGAAGGAGGACAAGGCCTATGTGGACTGCTTCAAGCGCAATGGCATGAACTAGAAACTGTGGCATGCGCTAGAAGCTTTGGCATTAGAAGCTATCGCTTGAGCTGGTCGTGGAGGATGCTACACTTGCGGCCTGTTTTACTTTCAACCGAGATAAGGTAGTGCAATGAATCCGATTATTGCGATCTTAAAAGAACACAACGTCAGCGACGCGCAGATCCAGGAGCTGTTTCAGGCCCTGACCGAAAACCCTCTGATGGCCATGGGCACCATTGGTCAGCTAGGGATCGCCCCGGAAAAGCTACAACAGCTGATGGCGCTGGTGATGCAAAATCCCGCCCTGATCAAAGAGGCGGTGAGCGAGCTAGGCCTGGATTTCGCCAAGGTCGAGGCGGCCAAGGCCCAACTTCAGAAGTCTTAAGCTTTTCATCTCATCAAAAAAGGCTGCCCTCAGTAAATGGGGCAGCCTTTTTTATTGCTGACTTAACGGCCAGATTAATCGCCTACTTGCCACCCGGCTCGGCGAAGCGGGTCATCCAGTCTTTCACCTGGTGATACCAGTAAATGGAGTTGTTGGGCTTCATGATCCAATGGTTCTCGTCGGGGAAGTAGATCATGCGCGACTCCACGCCGCGGGTCTGCAGGGTTCTGAACAGCTCGAAGCCCTGGCCCACAGGCACGCGATAATCCAGCTGACCATGGATCACTAGGGTCGGGGTGTTGAAATTGCCCGCGCCGTAGTGAGGCGAGATCGACTGGTAGATCTCTGGGTTATCCCAGTAGTTGCCAAAGCGTGGGCTGTGCACCGAGAAATCCGCCGCCATCTGCGAGTACATGTTGTATACGGCGGCGTGGATCAGCAGGGCGTTGAAGGGATGCTTCTGCCCCAGGATGATAGAGGTCAGGTACCCGCCATAGCTGGCACCACCGGCCACCATGCGCTTGTCGTCGATCCAGGACTGCTGCTTAAACCAGTCGGCTGCCTTGAGCACATCTTCCAGTGACTTGTTCTTCCAGTCCGGATTGATGCTGTCGGCAAACGCCTGACCGAAGCTGTTGGAGCCGTGGAAGTTTGGCCAGGCGGTGACATAACCCCAAGAGGCAAAGGTCTGGGCGTTCCAGCGGTAATGGAAACCGTCCGATATGGCGTTGTGCGGCCCGCCATGAACCAGCATCATCAGCGGATATTTCTTGCTGTGATCAAACCCTGGTGGGTAGTGCACCCACATCTGGATCTCTTGGTCGTTATAACCCTTGTAGGTCACCGACTCATAGCTGCCCAGATCGACATCCGCGAGGATCTCGTCGTTAAAGCTGTCCAGACGGCTGGTCTTGCCGTTCTTGCCATTCACCTTCACCAGGCGCGCCGGGTAGAGGAAGCTGTCGTTAGTCGCCACTAGTGTGCCATTGTTGGCGATGGCCGGCTGACCGAAATTGGTCGCCTTGGTGATCGCCTTCACCTTGCCACTCTTGGCATCGATATGGAACAGGCGCCTGGTGGCCGCATCGTCGATGGCGGCATAGAAGCCCTTGCTGTCTGGGGTCCACACGAAGCGGGCCACAGAGCGATCCCACTCCTTGGCAAGCATCTTAGTGCTGCGCTTCTTCAGATCGAACAGCATCAGCTTGGCGGTGTCGGCATAGAAGCCCTGAATGTGCTGGCGGGTGAAGGCCAACGTCTTACCGTTGGGGCTGAACTGCGGGCTGGCGTCCGGCGCCAGGTTGTCTGGGGTGATGTTCTCAGCCTTACCGCTGCCGATGGCCGCGAGGAAGAGATCTAGCTTAGGATTCACCTGATTGTCGCTGCCGTTGGCGTTGAAGGCGATCCAGGCTTCATCCGGGCTGATGTCATAGCTGCCCGCACCTTGAGACGAGCGTGGCAGCTCGATATTCAGGGGTTGAGTGATCGCCTCCACCTCGCCGCCCTTAGCGGCAATACGGAACACATGGGCCTGACGGCCTTCGTCTATCCAGTGATCGAAGCTCGAATAGGGCAGCGCGTTCCACTGATGGGCCGACACCTTGTTGTCCTTATCGGCCTTGAGCTGCTCGCCGATCTCTTTCCAGTTCTTACCCGGATAGACAGAGCTGATAAAGTAGAGGTGCTCGCCCACCCACTTGAGGCCATAGACGCCGCTCGGCACATCGGTCAGGCGCTGGGCCTCGCCCGGTCCATCCATAGGCAAGAGATAGATCTGCCCCGCCTCATCCTTATCGCGCTTGCTGATAAAGGCCAGGGTCTTGCTGTCTGGCGAGAATACCGGCTCACTCACCCGCATCCCCTTGGCGGTCAGGGCCCGCTGCTGCTTGCCGTCCTGGCTAAACAGCCACAACTGGGTATTGCCCTTATCTTCGGGCACATCGTACTCGGTGACTGGGGCGATGATGTAATCGCCGTTGGGGGAAATGCTGGGGTTACCTATTCGGCTGAGCTGCCACAGCACCTCCACCGACAGGGGCTTGCCCGTCTGGGCAAAAACCGTCGTCACCGGCATCAAGATGCACAGCAACAAAATGGCTATCTTCTTCACGCGTCCTCTCCTTCAAGTTGTTTTTATTGTGATTTGGCCAACATGATCGGCCCTAACACTTAAACCAAGCTTAATCTGTCAAACGCCATCCAGGCGTCAGTCACCAAAGAGGGACGGCGCTAGAAACGAAAGGAGAGATCCACGCCCACATAACTGCCGCCCGGCTCGGGCTTGACCACGGGGCTAAGCAGATAGCCGTCGGTCACATAGGCGCCGATGGCAGCCCCCAGGGTGTGAGAGGCGGCGTCCAGCAGGGCTTCGCTGGCGGTGTTGGTGCCCTTGTCGTACTCATGATATTGCACCAAGATGCCGATGGCGGCGCTGACGGAGAAGCCCACCCAGGCCCTGTCATACTGAGGTGTCCAGGCATCCGATGCCCACACCAGCGCCCCGGCCATGGCGGCGCCTCCGGCGGCGTGACTCGCCTCACTGTTAAAACCATTGCTGGCCGACGCCTGGGCGCTAAACAGGCCAAGCCCTATTAACAGAGCAGGCATCAATGCCAGCCTCTGGGATAATTTGAGTGCCTTCATCTTAATTCCTTGTGATCAGCATCTGTTCACTCTATCACCAAGTGGCCGAAGTACAAATTTTCGCCACATCATCAAACGCACTCACACAGTGGGCCAGGCAGAGTTGCACAAACTGCAAATCTACTTCACTCAGATTGCAAATCAGCCAAGGCTCACAAAGCCTTCTGCAGTTGACAGGCCCATCACAAACCCGAGCTAAACCCTTGATATAAAGCTGACTCACTCCAGAACATTTGGCTATTATGCCAAATGAAGGCTCCACTTTTTGAGGCGCACCATGAAATCAACGACGGCACAGATCCAGACTCAAGCTCAGGCCCAGCAGCGACTCAACAACCGCGCCGCCCTGCTCAAGGCGCTGGCCCACCCGACCCGGCTCTGGCTGGTTGAACAGCTGGAACATCAGGAGCGCTGCGTCTGCGAGCTGACCGATGGCGTCGACGCCGACATCTCCACCGTCTCCAAACATCTGGCGCTACTGCGGCAGGCGGGCATAGTCGCCAGCCGCCGCGAGGGCAAGCAGATCTACTACCGGCTGGAGACGCCTTGCCTGCTCGGCATGCTGAGCTGTATCGAGACCGCTCTTGCACAAACACCCGGCTGCTGCGCCAAGCCATTAGCAGCCAAAACAGATAAAGCCAAACCTATTCAATCCGTTAGATAAGGGGAAACAGATGAAGATAGAAGTACTCGGCAGCGGCTGTAAACGCTGCACTAACCTCGCCAGCGACATCGCCAGGATCGCCGATGAACTCAGCCTAAACATAGAGCTGACCAAGGTGACCGACATGACGCAGATCGCCGCCTATGGCGTGATGTCGACCCCGGCCATAGTGATCGACGGCGAGGTGCTGGCCGCCGGTCGTCTGCCCAGCGAGGAAGAGCTCGCCCAGCTGCTAAGCAAGATTAACAAGGTGCAATAGCGCCTCAGTCACCTCTAGGGAGACCCCATGCTAGCCTGGTTTACCCAACTCGCCGATCTCCTGGTCTACGATCTGCTCGGCCTCTCCAGCCAGAGCGCCGCCGGACAGGCGCTGCACTTCTTCGTCGAAGACACCAGCAAGATCTTTGCCCTCCTGTTGGTGATGATCTACCTGATCGGCTGGCTGCGGGCAGCGCTCAATGTCGAGCGGGTGCGCGACTATCTAGCGGGCAAGCCTAAGCTGCTGGGTTATGGCTTGGGGGCCGGCTTTGGCGCCATCACCCCCTTCTGCTCCTGTTCCAGCATTCCCGTGTTCCTCGGCTTTACCACGGCGGGGATCCCCGTGGGGATCACCATGGCGTTCCTGCTGACCTCACCGCTAATCAACGAGGTGGCCATCTTGCTGCTGTTTAGCCTGCTGGGGGCCAAGATCACCCTGCTCTACGCCCTCACCGGCATCACCATTGGCATGCTTGGCGGCGCCCTGCTCGACCTATTGCATGCCGAGCGCTGGCTACAGCCCCTCGCCGCCAACGCCTATCGACACGGCGCCACCCAGACGCAAGCCAAAACTTCTGTGTCTGACACTTACACGCCTAACGAGAGCACGCCCGGCATGAGCTGGCGCCAACGTCACCAGTTCGCCAAGGAGGAGACGCTCACCATCTTCGGCCGGGTGTGGAAATGGGTGATTATTGGGGTAGGTATCGGTGCGGCGCTACACGGCTTCGTGCCCGCAGGTTATCTTGAAGCCAACCTGGGCGACGGCCAGTGGTGGTCAGTGCCCATCGCCGTACTGATGGGCATCCCCCTGTATGCCAATGCCACCGGGGTGATCCCGGTGCTGGAGAGCCTGTTGATCCAAGGCGTGCCCCTGGGCACCACACTGGCCTTCTGCATGAGCACGGTCGCCGCCAGCTTTCCCGAATTTGTCATGCTCAAACAGGTGATGCAGTGGCGCCTACTGGCTCTGCTGTTTGCCCTGCTACTGGTCGCCTTCACCCTGATGGGCTGGGTGCTGAACCTGGTCACCATTAGCGGGTGACAAAGGATGAGAATTCGCGATAGCATAGGCGAATAATATTGCTTAGCCGCTGAATCAACAGGCAAATAATTCATAAAAGGATAATCTTAGCCATGGAAAGAGGCACACTGGTTCGCTGGAACCATGACAAAGGCTTTGGCTTTATCAAGCCCAACACGCCTAATGCCCAAGATGTGTTTATCCATATCTCAGCCCTGAAGCAGATGGCCAGAAAGCCTGTCGTGGGCGACGAGATCATCTACCAAAGCCAGCAGCAGAGTGACGGCAAGATAAAGGCTGTCAAGGCCAGCATTGAAGGCGTCGCCGTGATTTCAGGCATAGCTTCGGGGAGGGCTTCTGGCCTTGCGAATAAATCGACTCGCTCCCAATATAAAAACCATTCGTCCACGTCCCACTATTCTCACCGCCGCTCCGGCTCTCGCCTGCAGCGGATGATCTTCATTGTCATACTCGTGAGTATCGGCAGCTTTGCCGTCAAGCAGTATCAGGCACTCAATGCCACTCCGATGATCACCTACGAGGAACTCCCCGCAGTCGAGCCCCAAGAGTGGCAACCGGCTACCCCCAAGTTTCGCTGTGAGACAGGCAAGACACATTGCAGCCATATGCGCTCCTGTGAGGAGGCAACCTACTACATACGTCATTGCCCAGGCACAGAGATGGACGGTGACGGCGACGGCGTACCCTGTGAGCGACAGTGGTGCCGCTGGGATAAAACATAAAACACATTTAAATCAACAACTACAAGGAAGCTTCATGAAACAAGGATTGGTATTTCTCGGTCTGACCCTGGGCGGCCTAGCCCTCAACGTCAACGCTCAGCAGTGCGATCTCACCATTACCGGTACTGTACCCGAAGGGATTAGCCTGGATAAGCTGGTCGTCTCCACCTACAACAAGGAGCTGCCTGTCACCAGCCGGGACTATTCCCTGTGTGCCAGTAAGCAAGATCTTGAGGTCGTCGGCCGCCATAGTCCCAACAACACCATCTACCTGATGGACAAGAGTGGCGCCATCCCCAGGGGCATATATACCGCCGAGGTGTTTGTGCAGAGCAAGGCGATCACCTTAGGCCCTGCCTCCAGCCTGACTAAGCAAGCCTGTAACCTGCGCTGTGGCTACTATGCCAGCCAAAGAGTGCAGCACTCAGACAAATTGCAGCAACTGGCAAGCCAGTACCAACAACTAGCCGCCACAGATGGCAAGGCGATTGGCGCCTTCGTTAGCCAGCATAAGACAGAGTTAGCCCAGCTCTACTATGGCGATATGCAGCCCAAATCCATGGCGCCTATCGATACCGGCGATATCTGGGTCGATCCCTACAGCGGTGCCGGACTCTACTTCGATTCGCCCGATAACCTGCTCAACAGCACCTTTAGAGATACTGTGGGCACCAAGGCCAGGGAGGCCCGCAAACAGGATAAGGCCGTCGCCGAGATGATGAAGCAACATAAGGCCTCGCTACAAGGACTTATGAAAGGCTTCGACAGCTGGCAAGAACGTGTAGAGGCAGTCGACAGGGTCAGCGGCGAGCTAAAAGCCACCCAAGATCCGGCGGCAGCACAGGTGGCACAACTACTGGAAGACGGCATAAAAACGGCCGAGGAGACACTTAACAACTACCTTAGCAACGACAATAAGACGCCCGTCGCAACCCTGACCCAGGCCGATAAGACGTTCGACCTCTTGTTGGCCGACTGGACCATTGCCGCCTATACCCACACCAAGGACAAGCAGGCCTTCTCGGCGCTATTCAGCGAGCACTTTAAGCAACAACTACCGATACGGGATCGCGAATTAGACAAGGCGCTGAGCCGCCTTATCGACCTGCCACAACATCTGGGTAAGATGTCACTAAACGATGGCTATCAACACATTCAGGTCGAGTTTAACCATGCCCTGCCAGCTTCGAACAAACGCTACGAGTTTAAGGATGCACTGCACAGCGTCAGCTTCGTCTACGAGAAAGGCGCCTGGCGACTCGACAGTGTCAGCCAGCTGCCCATTAGCCACTATAACCAGGGCTAAATCAGGGTTAAAGCAGGGCTAAGCGTCTTGACCCTAAAAGCCTTACCAAAGTGAGGATAGTTGCGGCTCAGCCCTATGAGGCCGAGTCGCAACTCGAGCTGTAGTGATTCAGCTCGATAAGCCCCTGCAGCAAGATGCCGTGATAGCGCGCCTTGATGAGCTGATAATCCAGCTCGGGGGCGAAGTAGTAGGTCACCTCTTCGGCGCCTGTCTGCTCCACCGGCACTAAAGTCAGCTTACCCCAAGGGGTCTGCTGCGACGGCTGAGGGGATTTGACGTAGAATTGATAAGGCTCCATGGCATCCGAGGCCTGACGAACCAGGGCAAACTGATGTCGCCCCTTTAGCAGCAAGCGGCGCATCTCTATAGCCAGTGTGTCCACATCCCGCAGGGCCTTGTCTTTAGAGCGATAGTCGGTCACCTCACCATCCAGAACCACCCGCGCGGCGCGGCCATTGTCGCTAAACTGTACCTGCATGTCGCGGGCGCGAAAGCCGCTCACCTGTTGATGAAACGCCTGGGTGATCCACTCCTGTGTATCCTCCGACCAGCTTAGTTCGGCCCGCTGCCGATAGCGGGTGCCTATGCCTAAGATGCTGGCCTCGCTGTCTGATGTCACCACGGCGCTTTTGCCCTGCCACTGTTCGGTGCGGCTCATGGTGCCCGTGTGTATGCCGCTGAGATAGATGTCGTAATCCGAGCGGCGAGTGCACTGGGCCTTTTTATCTTGTGCATCACGGATCTGAGTCTCGCCCGCCTGCACAGGCTGGCTCGTCGCCAGGGCGGAGATAACAACCGAGGCGCCCAGCACAAACTTGGCGCTGAGACGCAATCGGGCAGGCAGAGCGAGCGGCTGTTGCATCACTAGAAGACTTCGTTGACGTTGAGGTAGAAGTTGGTCTCGTTCTCGCCGACACCAATATCCAGACGCAGGTTAATCTTATCTTTGAGCTTGAAGCGGAAGCCTGTGCCATAGGTGGTCAGCAGTTCCTCGTTAAGCTCGCTCACCTTGTCGGCCACGCTGCCCACACCACCCCAGAACACCATGCCATAACGCTGGAAGATAGGCAGACGGTACTCGACCTGTCCCATCATCATCTGCTTGTCACGGTAGCGGCCCTTGATGTAGCCGCGCATGGCACTTGAGCCGCCGAGGTCCGGCAGCATGTTCCAAGGCACATCGCCACTGGTAAAGTGACCCTGCACCTGCCAGGCGATAAGGCCAGGCATGCCGCTCAGTAAAGAGGTGGTGCTGAGATCGATATAGTTGGCCAGCTCTAGGTCATACTTGGCGAAGCTGTCGTATTCGCTGTTTTGATACAGGCCCGCGTCCAGCTGCAACAACCAGCCCTTGGTGGCGTTGAGGCGATAGTCACGGGAATCATAGATGCTGGTGACCACCAGGCCAGAACTGAAGTTGTCCGGCAAGATGCCGTCGGATGGCAAGGGGATGTCGCCCTCTACCCGAGTAAACTTGTCGGCTTTGGCGTAGGTAAAGTCGGCGCCCACACCAACAAAATAGTTGTCGGCCACATGGGTCATCCAACGCGGCGTGAAGCTGTAGAGCTGCTCGTCGAACTCATGGTGATTGCTGTCGATGTTGCCGTCCGCTATGCCGCGGCCGTAATAGACAGACGCCTCGTTATGCAGCTCCAGGCCCAGCAGCAGGCGTTGCTTGCCGCCGTTGAAGAAGGTCATGTTTTCCACTTCGACGCCGTAGGAGTTGTTCATCGACACGAAGGAGTTAAGCACCAGGGAAGAGGGTTGCTCCTCGGGCGCGGCGCCATCTGCCTTGTATAGGCCGACCATCAGCAGGCCCACGCCAAACTTCTTCTCCGGCGTGTAATAGGCGGTCGGCAGATAGCTCATGTCTATGGTCTTGCTGTCGTCAAACTCACCGTCGGCACCGAAGACGTCCAGGATCTCATCGACCCAGGTAGGCTGCATATCTTTTGGCGTTTCAATCAGGGGGTCGACCGCAAAGGCCATTTGAGAAAAGGCCAGCAGGGACAAGCATAAAATCCGTTTCATAAACACTCTAATGATTAGTCAGGAAAAATAGGATGTTAGGAGTCAAAGGCAAGCGTATTTGCAGCTCTCGCTATCAGCAAAACGACTCTAGCAAGGATTCAAACAACTGCGGCGACCGCAAGCCGAGCGGCATTTTAACACCCCAGCGGGTTTCAACAACGACTTTTCGATTAACAAATGTTCAAAAATAGCCCCAATGGCTCAATTAAAAGTGCCGCGAAGATGCAACTGGCCCCTGTGATCGGTCCAAATTTAAACAAACTCTCTGGGGCTAAAAACTTTTTTCATCATCTGTTCATACCGATTCGATGACGAAAGTGGCTTACAGCGCCATTTACCCCCCTTAAAATCGCGATTTAGGCATAGTTTAAACCGCTGATTTTCAAGGAGTTAATTTTAATGAAAATCAAGGTCTTGGATGCTAAGGTGCAGGCGATTTATTTGAGGAGTAAGCATGGATCTTATTGACAAAGTTTTTACACAACAGGACTTTTCGCACCAAGACTTGAGCGACAGACGTTTTCGACGTTGCCACTTTTACCAGTGTGATTTTCGCCACACCAAGCTGCGCGATGCCAGCTTCGAAGAGTGTTATTTCATCGAACCCGGCGCCATAGAAGGCTGCCACTTTAACTACGCCGATCTGCGCGATGCGAGCTTTAAGGCGTGCCGACTCTCTCTGTCCAACTTTGCAGGCGCCAACTGTTTTGGCATCGAATTTAGAGAGTGTGATCTCAAGGGAACAAACTTTTCACGCGCCCGGTTTTACAACCAGATCAGTCATAAAATGTATTTCTGCTCCGCTTATATCTCTGGCTGTAACCTCTCCTATGCCAACTTGAGCGACCAATGCCTGGAGAAATGCGAACTATTTGAAAACAACTGGCGCAACGCCAATCTCATCGGTGCATCGCTAATGGGATCCGATCTTAATCGCGGCACCTTTTCTAGAGATTGCTGGCAGAACTTGAACATACGCGGGTGTGACCTCACCCATGCCGAGCTAGAGGGACTCGACATCAGAAACGTCAACTTGGAAGGCGTGAAGATCTGTGCCTGGCAGACGGAACAATTACTGGAACCGCTAGGCATAGTCGTGATGCCAGACTAACCGCGATAGGGATAACCTTATACTCATAAGCGATACCCATATTACGCGAGCCAAGCCATAGCTCCCGATAACTATTTACGGGAGCGGAGGGTTCATTAGCGTACCCAGCGCATTAGCTGATTGGCGTCTTGCACCGCAAACTGACGCTTAATCAGCTTGCCCGAGCCATCGAACAGCAGGAGTTCGGCGGCGCCCGCCCGGTATTTGGCGATAAGCTTATCCCCCTCTGGGGTGCCGACTCTGGCCAATAAGAACACCAAGTTATCGCCCAGATGACCACGCGCCTCGTTCATCTGCTCTGTCTGGCTATGGCTCACCGCCAGGTTAGGGTCGTAGACAAACACTAGGGCAGGCGTGCCTTTACCTATCTCCTCATGGGTCGCCTTAAAGCCCTTAGGCATCATCATAAGCAGCAGCGCAATCAGGCCCAACACGCCTAGGCTGACCCCGATAGCCATCCAAGGCCCCCGCTTAGTCCCGTTTAAATGCCGCTCTCCCATGATGCTAGCTCCCTTGATAACCATTCCAGATACACAACAGTCACCATGTTACCTAGGCAAGCTGAGGCAAATCTTAAAAATGGGTCAATAGACAGGGAAAGATTGCGACTAGCTGAAATGCAGGCTCGAACACTGGCCATACACGCCTCTCAGCCCCCAGTTATCCCCAAGCGATACCTTATTCACTATTGCCTTGCTCGGCGGCGATACTGTAGGATAAGTTAATATTTTGTTGTTAAAACAACACTTAAGCACTCACTAAAGTATGTAAATAGGCGTTAGCTAAAGTACGCGAACGAATGTCAGGGATGGCGTCGCTCTCATAGAGAGTCGGCATAAGGCAAGGATAGCTTTTTCAATCCTCACCTCAAACTCCCCCTCTCAGGCTCTCAGGCTCGCAGGCTCTGGCTCTGGCTCTGGCTCTGGCTCAGCCAACTTTAGCGCGATAGCAAAGCAGATAAGTAAACTGTGCAGTTTGTGACCTTGGATAAGGTTTTATCCGCAGCAGCTTGATAGCTTTAATCTTGTTTTTATTAGCTTTAATTGGATTTAATGCGCTCTGGAATAGCTAGAATTTCGGGCGGTAGCTATCGCCAATGATAGGGATGACAGCCCAGATGCTGTTTTGATACCTGATGCCAAGCTGCGCTTGGCGAAAGTCGTGGTGTTCCACACCACACCGGGGGAAAGGGGACCGTTTCGACAGGCAATTGCGTCCATGCAAAAGTGCCAGCTCACCATCCATGGTTCGCGCTCATGAGCGCTCTACGAGCAATCGCCCTTATCAATCCCCCTGCTAGCCGCTTCGAGCGGGAATTGGGCAATCTGAATCCCGTACCCTTCATGTAAGGCTACCTGCATCTAATCAACAAGTCTTAGAGATGCATTGTCAAAGGAATGAGTTTGATGCAAGAAGTCAAAGTAAACCTGTATGACTGTCAACACTGCTTGGGTACAGGTACCTGCACCAACGGCAAAGATAATTGTTCATGTGAAGCCTGTGCCAAGAAGAACGAACTCCCTTTCTGGCGTAGACAAAATCAGCATGGACTGATGTGTGGCTCATGTGGCGGCATAGGTAAAGCTGAGCCCCTAACCGAGAGAATGAACAAACGAATCGCTCCTTTGCTAGCGATGGCTATCGTCGCAAGCCTATTAGTCATCATTGCGACGGCAGCAGTTTTTGAAAACAAGTACTTCTCTGAAATTCTTGCATTTTCGAGCGCCATCATAGGTTCTATCTGTGGCTTTTACTTCTCTGCCATTAAGAGTCAAAGCTAATTCTAATAAAGACTAATTTGGGGCTAACGGATGCAAGACGTAGCGAAAATAGCGGTGTTTATCGACGCAGATAACGCACCGGCAAGAAAGTTTGATGTGATCTTGGCTGAGCTTGCCAAACATGGTGTGGTGAGTATTCGCAAAGCCTACGGCAACTGGAAAAGCCCAGGCCTGAAGCATTGGGAAGAAATACTGCACGAATATGCCATTCAACCGATTCAGCAGTTCGACCTGACCAAAGGAAAGAACGCCACCGATATCGCTTTGGTGATCGATGCGATGGACATCTTATACACCAAAGACATAGATATTATGTGCCTCATCTCCTCAGACTGCGACTTCACCCCCTTGGTCACCAGAGTGCTCTCAGACGGCAAAAAGGTATTCGGCTTTGGCGAACGTAAAGCCCCCACCGCATTCGTTAACAGCTGCTCCCGCTTCCTCTACTTAGATGCAGAACCCGAGGTCGAAACCGAAGCAGAAGTGCCTATAGAGAAAGTTACTGAGTCAGCAACAGAGAAAGAACACAAAGCAGCCACGACAACCACAAAAGCCAGTACCCCCCGAAAACAAAACCTTAAAGGTGACACCAAGTTAATTCACCTACTGCGACAAGCAATTGAGGCAACAGAAGAAGATGACGGCTGGTCACGCCTCGGCCCAATTGGCTCTCACATTTCGAACCACAGTTCATTCGACCAAAGAAACTATGGCTTCAAGAAACTCAGCGATCTCTTCGCCGCCATCGACCTATTCGAGATGCGAAAAACCAACGGCTCAGTCATGTGGATCAGAGAAAGCAAACGAGCCAAGAAAAGTGGGAAATGAAACACTTAATAACCCTCGGTGATTATCTATATCAAACCGTAGATTAACGCTACAAAGGTGAAGAATGAAATATCAAATTGAATGCCCATCGGATGAAGACCTCTTTGAAAGTAGCGGCCATAGCAATGCAGCTAAAGCTATCGAGAAAGTAATACTAGAACAAAGTTGTATTCATTCAATTGGTCTTGAAGGAGAGTTAGGTTCAGGTAAAAGTACCGTTCTTAAACTGCTAGAGAAGAGACTACCTAATGATAAGTATAAATTTATTACATTCGATGTTGAACAATATCACCATTCATCTACCAAAGCTGCGTTTGTCAAACATTTAAGAGATTCTGTCATTGAATTATTTGGAAGTGATGACTCGCACAACTCTGAAAAAATTAGAAACAGTGTCATTAGCGCAGCAGATAGGGCACTAGGAAATGAGCTAACATATACAAAAAAAGTAAAAAGTAATATAAGTTGGTACACCGTCTCTTTTGCTATCTCGTTGATGTTATCCGTAAAATATGCAAAAGAATCATTGGAGAATATTTTTTATACCGCTGGAACAATATGGCCAGGATATAATTCATATAACTTTAGTTCAAGCGAAACAATCACCACTTTCCTAGGTTTATCACCGTTTATAGTAGCCTTAGTAATGTTATATCAAAAGAGGAAAGAAGCTAATGCCCCTCTAGAAGATAGAAACGTGCCTAATATAGGTGACATTTTCAAGCGAAATTCAGAAGATAAAATTACAGAGAAACTACAGGTTACGCGAGAGGTCGGCGCTAGCGAACTTAAAAAAGCCTTTCAACAAATAGTATCTGCCATTCCAAAAAACCAATGTGTAATACTAGTAATTGATAATCTTGACCGTGTAGATAAAGCAAAAGTAAGAGAGGTATGGAGTGATTTGGAAATATTCACTTCTTTTGGAGGTGATAATTTAAGAGTGATTGTTCCTTTCTCAGAAAAACATGTATCAATTGCTCTATCAGAAAGTGATCAAAATGATGGGACTGAGTTCATCTTAAAAAGATTACCCGTTAAATTCAGAACACCGCCAGTTGTATCAGCTGGATGGAGAAAGCCATTTGAATACTATTGGAATGAAACTCTGGTTGGAAACCATGGGTTTGAACTATGTGCAGAACTAATTGACATCTGGATCGCGCCGAAAAAACATATTACACCTCGATTCTTAAAAACACATATAAACGAAATAGCTGTCGCGTTAAACTCCACTCCAGAAAAAATATCTACTGTATCTTGTTCAGCTTATCTTCTTTCTCAGCGCTCCTTTGAGTTTAACTTTAAAGACTTAATATCAAGTGAAAATAAAGATGATGAAAAACAAAATACAATTTCACTAACTCGAAAAATTTTAAGAAAGAATCTTTCAGATGAAGAATGGTCCTCAGAGATTATGTCAATTCATTATCAAACCAATATTGAAATTGCAAAAAGTGAATTATTAGAGACACCATTAAAAAGTGCAGTTAATAGAAATGATTTTGATGATGTAGTAGAACTTTCTCATCTATTTGGTTTTGAAATTTCCTTCCAAAGGCTTCTTGGAAACACAGATCCATACTCAATGGTTATACTAGCAGCTAATTATGACGAGGACATAGAAAGCCATTTTGACTGGCTAGACAAATGGGTTAGTCAAATAAACTTATACCTTGAACAAGAAAAAAACAACCCTCAAGGCTACAACCAAGAGTTACTAAACTCTTATAAAAAATTGAAATCGGTAGGATATGAATTATCTAGTAGCCGCTTAATCACTGAACACACAGAAATTGCAAAAACAGCAAAATCTCACATGGCTATAGAGAAATCTCATGTCAACCTATTGCACAACCTGTATGACATTGAAAGTATAATTGGATATGAACACACTCCAAAATTTATATCAACACCAAGCGAAAGTTATCTTGTGAATGAACTGTGGGAATTAAGAGAGTCATTTCCTAAATGGATGATTGAAGAAAAACCTGAAATATTGTCCGTAGAAAAACTTATAACCGAACTCTCAAAAATGGATTTTGAATCAACTAACAGTTTAATATTAAGGATTTCCGAGTACATAAGACTAGGAGATATTTCTTACTCTAAACCTTCATCATTACCATTACCTAAAAGAAATTTTGAAGATTTTGACTATGATGATTGTGATTATCCACAAGTTCTTTTAGCATCAGATTTTTCAGACAGTTCCACATCGAATGAGTTAATTAAGTATATAGAAGAAAACAAAGAGTCTGAATACATTCAGGAATGGGCAGCATTAACATTCACTTCATGCCTAGCATCAAATAGTCTTATGGTTACTCATAATAATTCAACATATTTAGATTATTTATTGGATAACTTTTATGACAGTAATCATGTTTTACCTCTTATTGAAAACTTTTTAGCATTCTCCAGAAGCTTTGAAAACTTACTAAAATCAACAGAAAACGAACTACCTATTGAAATTAAGAAATTAGTCTACAGTTACATCGGAATGGGTAGGGTTAACGCTCTAAATATCAAAGTCATTTCAAATAACTACTACACAAAAATCCTTAAACACATTGATAATGAAATGATAGATAAAACAGTAAACCAGCTTATCAGATGGAAACGATTCGTTAACTTTAAAGACAATGATATTTTTCAATGGCAACCAGAGTTCATAACGGATACATTGAATTATAGCCGGGAGTGGCGAGAATTAATAACAACCTGGTTTGATTCGGGGGAAAATACTGAAGAATTTTGGGAGCATGCGATATCACAGGGAACATCTCAACTTGAAGCAATTATCGAATGGTATATATTAAGAAGAAAAAAAATAAAGAACACATCTAAACTCACATCTGTTTTACTAGAAACATTAGACAGTCTTATATCTGACAAAAACTCTTCTAGCATAGTCAAACAGATAGTAAAAATATTACCAAAACGAACATCTGGAAAAATTGAAAGAGAGGCATCAAAAAGACTTATTAGTGAACAGACATCACTCGAACACAAACTAAACTTAATCGGAAACTTTGGAGACCACATACACTTACCAAACTTCAAAAGTAATGCATCAATAGAAATAGTCATTCATCTAATAGAGAACCTTAAATCTCAAATAATGGTTGACTGGTTCTGTGAGCAAAAGCCTATTTTAAACTCTATCGACTGGGGAAAATATACGTCAGATTTTAGCCAGGCGTTAAAAAATATTGAAGAGCACTTCGACATAAAAGAGTTAAGTGATTTTATAATTGAAGAAACAGACTTAGAAGCTGATAAATTAGACATAGAAGATGAAGAAATTGAGATAGCGTTAAAAGCATAATCAATCTTACTCAATTCATGTGAGCCCCCTAGTCACTCATAACTCCTGCCCATAAAACTTTAGCCACAATGAAAGCCCTGATTCCGCTAATTATCGGGGCTTTACTATTTAACTAACTTGATTTCAGGCTGTTAAACTTAATACCTGCAGAGTATTTTACGAGGGATAAATCTTGTCAAAGCCAGGCGCTTTACCGCGACGTTTAGCTGTCTGCTAACACCTTACAAGCATGTGGCAACACAAAGCCGCTTACTCTCTCACCACAAATAAAAAGCCCCGATACCGTTAGGTATCGGGGCTTTACTATTAAATTAACTTGGTTTCAGGCTGTTAAGCTTAAGACCAGCAGAGTATTTTACGTGGGATAAATCTTGTTAGAGCAAGGCGCTTTACCGCGACGTTTAGTGTACTAAACGAGTGGTGAAGCAACGCAGCTATCACAGATTTAGGCCCGTAAAATTTACATCATGCCGCCCATTCCGCCCATACCACCCATACCACCCATGCCGCCCATATCGCCAGCACCAGCTTCTTGTGGAACTTCACCCACCATAGCTTCGGTGGTGATCATCAGACCTGCGATAGATGAAGCGAACTGTAGTGCGCTACGAGTCACCTTAGTTGGGTCAAGGATACCCATCTCTAGCATGTCACCGTATACGTCGCTACCGGCGTTGTAACCATAGTTACCAGAGCCGTTCTTAACGTTGTTCGCTACAACTGAGGCTTCTTCACCTGCGTTGGTTGCGATTTGACGCAGTGGCGCTTCCATGGCGCGCAGTGCGATAGTCACACCGTGCTTCTGGTCTTCGTTAGCCACGTCCAGCTCGCCAATCTTAGAGGCAACACGGATCAGAGCAACACCACCACCGGCAACCACACCTTCTTCAACGGCGGCGCGAGTCGCGTGCAGCGCATCTTCTACGCGAGCCTTCTTCTCTTTCATTTCAACTTCGGTAGCGGCACCAACTTTGATCACTGCAACACCGCCGGCCAGCTTAGCCATACGCTCTTGTAGCTTCTCTCTGTCGTAGTCTGAAGTAGACTCTTCAGCCTGGATCTTGATCTGGGCAACGCGGGCAGAGATCTGCTCTTGCTCGCCGGTACCGTCGATGATGGTAGTGTCATCTTTGGTGATAACCACGCGCTTAGCAGTACCTAGGTCTTCCAGAGTCGCTTTTTCAAGCTCTAGGCCGATCTCTTCTGCAATTACAGTACCGCCAGTCAGGATAGCGATATCTTGTAGCATCGCCTTACGACGGTCACCGAAACCAGGTGCCTTAACCGCAGCTACTTTAACGATGCCGCGCATGTTGTTCACAACCAGAGTCGCTAGGGCTTCGCCTTCAACGTCTTCTGCGATGATCATCAGTGGCTTACCGGTTTTCGCCAGACCTTCAAGGATTGGCAGTAGCTCACGGATGTTAGAGATCTTCTTGTCAACCAATAGGATGTAAGGGTTTTCAAGTTCAACGCTGCCGGTTTCTGGCTTGTTGATGAAGTATGGAGACAGGTAACCACGGTCGAACTGCATACCTTCAACCACGTCCAGCTCGTTCTCCAGCGCCTGACCTTCTTCAACTGTGATCACGCCTTCTTTACCGACTTTTTCCATCGCAGTTGCGATGATTTCGCCGATTGACTCGTCAGAGTTAGCAGAGATGGTACCTACCTGAGCGATAGCCTTAGTGTCGCTACACTCTTGAGACAGGGTTTTCAGCTCGGCAACAGCAGCCACAACCGCCTTGTCGATACCGCGCTTAAGATCCATTGGGTTCATGCCAGCGGCAACGGCTTTCAGGCCTTCGGTTACGATGGCTTGTGCCAGTACAGTTGCAGTAGTGGTACCGTCACCGGCGGCGTCGTTGGCTTTAGAAGCAACTTCTTTCACCATCTGCGCGCCCATGTTTTCGAACTTGTCTTCCAGTTCGATCTCTTTAGCTACCGATACACCGTCTTTGGTGATCAGCGGCGCGCCGAAGCTCTTGTCTAGAACTACGTTACGGCCTTTAGGGCCCAGGGTAACTTTAACTGCGTTAGCCAGTACGTTTACGCCCGCAAGCATTTTTACGCGAGCGTCATTGCCAAATAAAACTTCTTTAGCTGCCATGTTCTGTATCCTTTAATAAAATTCTGGTTAAACGGGATATTGAGTAACTTAGTGGATTATTCCACTACAGCCATTAAATCTGATTCAGAAAGGATCAAGACCTCTTGGCCATCGATCTTCTCTTTCTTCACGCCATAACCTTCGTTGAAGATCACTATGTCACCCACTTTCACGTCCAGTGGCTGCACAGTGCCATTTTCAAGAATTCGGCCATTGCCTACTGCAAGAACTTCACCGCGAGTTGACTGCTCGGCTGCACTACCTGTTAGTACGATGCCACCGGCTGATTTTGATTCAACTTCAGAACGCTTAACAATGACGCGGTCATGTAATGGACGAATATTCATCTACGGACTCTCCTAATGATTTTTTTGCCCAACAAACGTTGGCGGTTTATCAAATTAAAAGTGCGGCGAGATCGCTTTCGCCGCGGGATGTTCGATATATGGGGATAAGGTTTAGCAGATCCAAGGGCTTTACAAAAAAAATCTGATTTTTTTTAACTGGGTTTTATAAAAGATCAGCCTTTCCTGATAGAATTGCCCTCCTTCTGTTACCTAGGCATTCCACATACATGAGAGACAGACACGGGCTGCTCAGTCAGCCAATCGGTCGTGTACTGCTAAATATGAGCCTCCCGAACCTGATTGGTATTCTCACCATTCTTGGGTTCAGCCTTGTAGACACCTTTTTTATCAGCCAGTTGGGGACAGAAGCCCTGGCGGCTATCAGCTTTACCTTTCCGGTCACCCTGATCGTCTCCAGCATCGCCATCGGCATAGGTGCCGGGGTATCGACTAATCTCGGCCGCCTAATCGGCAGTGGCAACAGCCCCAAGGCCAAGGTGTTTCTGCACGACGCCCTGCTGATCACCTTCTGGCTGATCGCCGCCCTGTCACTGCTGGGCAGCCTGTTTATCGGCCCGCTGTTTACCCTGCTGGGTGCCAACGACGACAGCCTGCCGCTGATCCGCGACTATATGTTTCTCTGGTATCTGGGGGCGCCGCTACTGGTGCTCTTGATGGTGGGCAACCAGGGGCTGCGCGCCACCGGCGATACCAAGTCGCCGGCCAAGATCATGGCCCTGGCGGCGGTGATCAACCTGGTGCTGGACCCGCTGCTCATCTTCGGCCTCGGGCCCTTTCCCCGCTTAGAAATTCAGGGCGCGGCCATTGCCACCCTGATCTCCTGGGTGGTGGCGCTGTCTCTGTCTGGATACCTTTTGATCATCAAGCGCAACCTGGTGGACTTTGCCGAGTTTAACCTTGAGCGCATTCACTGCAACTGGCGCCAGCTGGCCCATATCGCCCAGCCTGCAGCGCTGATGAACCTGCTCAACCCTGTGGCCAATGCCATCATAATGGCCATGCTGGCCCGCATCGACCACAGCGCGGTGGCAGCCTTCGGCGCCGGTACCCGCCTTGAGTCCGTTTTGCTGATCGCCGTGATGGCGCTCTCCTCCAGTTTGGTGCCCTTTATCGCCCAAAATTTGGGGGCGGGACAGACGGAGCGTGCCCGCGACGCCCTGATGCTGTCGCTGCGTTTCGTGCTGGTGTTCCAGACCCTCATCTATCTGCCGCTGGCACTCATGGCAACCCCAATCGCCCAGCTGTTCAGTAAAGATCCCCAGGTGATCGAGTGGCTCGCTTTTTACATCATCGCCCTGCCCGCCGCCTATGGCCCGCTGGGGATGGTGATCCTTACCGCCACCTCGCTTAACGCCTATCACAGGCCGATGAGCTCCTTGGTGCTTAATGTCTGCCGCCTGTTTCTGCTCCTGCTGCCGCTGGCGGCGCTGGGTTCCTATCTGGGCGGCGTGAAAGGGCTGCTGCTGGCGCTACCTATCACCAACGCCGTGATGGGGATCGCCTGTTATATCCTGGCCAGTCGCATCACAGAGCCAGACACCACGCCCAAGCATGTCGAGATCTACAAGCGTTAACAGAGAGCTAGCCGCCATGGATGATTTACAACACGAGACGCTTGAACAGGATTACTTTGAGCATGACTTTAGCGGTGAGGATCTGCAGGGGCTGAAGTTTCGTCGCTGCCGCTTCGTGCGCTGCAGCTTTAACCGCGCGGACCTGACCGACTGCCACTTCGAGCAGTGTCAGTTTGTCGAGCCCGGCGATCTGCTGGGGTGTGATTTTAGCTACGCCACGCTGATCAACGCCAAGTTCAGTGACTGTCGCCTCAACCTGGCGCGCTTCACCGGTGCCCGCTGTTTCGGCGCCGAGTTTCGAGCATCTAACCTGCAGGGCGCCGACTTCTACCGCGCCAGTTTCGCCAATCAGATAGGCATCAATCACTACTTCTGCAGCGCCGTATTCACTGGCTGTAACCTCGCCTATGGCAACCTGTCTCAGGTGATACTGGAAGAGTGCGAACTGACCGACAACCGCTGGCGCGGCGCCAACCTGACCGGCGCATCGCTTAAGGGCAGTGACCTCAGCGGCGGCGAGTTTAGCCCTGAGCTGTGGGGCGAGTTCGATCTCAGGGGCGCCAACCTGACGAGGGTGGATCTCGAGGGGCTGGATCCCCGCGAGGTGGCGCTGGAAGGGGTGATGATAGACGCCTGGCAACAGAGTCAGCTGCTGGCGCCCTTTGGCTTAATCGTCTGCGGCGAATAGCGTTAAATTAACGGCTTAATCGCCCCCTTGGTCCTGGCTTCACGATCGCAGGCACCATTTTGAAGACACTCATCCAACGCCTTCAACACATGGTCGATAAAGCGTTGACTGGCGAGGCTAATGAAACGCCGCGACGGATAGACGAGGAAGCACTTACCCTCATAGGGCTCGATATCTTCAAATAGCATCACCAGCTTGCCATTTTCCACATATTCCCGGGCGATCGGCAGCGGCATCATGGCGATGCCACGCCCCATCAAGGCGGCCTCTAGACAGGTACTCAGGCTGTTGACACACAGGTTACCCGTTACCGACAGTATCCTGTCTTTGCCGAAGGGCACCTCGTTGAAGATCCTACCGTTGGGATAGCGAAACAAAATGGAGTTATGCTCGGGCAACTCCTCCGGCTTGGTGGGTTTACCCGCCCTCTCCAGGTATTCCGGGCTGGCAAAGAAATGCACGAATTCGCTGATGATGTGCCGCGCCACCATCTCATTCTCGTTAAACGCATCTTCGAGCATGAAGGCCAAGTCGATATTGTTGCGGATCATATCCTTGGGCTCTGAGCTGACGATGATCTCCACCGTTAGCGCCGGATTAAGATCCATAAACTCGAATATCGCTTGGGTGATATACAAGAGCTCAGGGATCGGAAAGATCAGTATGCGTAGATGGCCGGTAACCGCCGCTTCCTTCCCCGACAGCTCGGAGAAGGTCTGCTCCAGAGTCGCCAGCAAGGGCGTGGTTTTATTGTAGAAATGGCTGCCCGAGGCGGTGAGAGTCATGGCGCGACTCTGGCGATGAAACAGCTTAACATTGAGCTCATCTTCCAGCGTCTGCAGGCGCCGACTCAGGGTCGATTTGGGCACGTTGAGAATATCGGCAGCCTCGACCAGGCTGCCTGTCTCGACGATGCGGTGGAACAGGGCAATATCTTCGGTTTTCATCACAGTCTCACTTCAATAACAGGCGGCAGACCCGATTCTGTTATTACTTTGCACACAGTCACCAGGGTAAATCAAGTTAATACAGTTTCAATTTTTGGAACTCACGGTTCCACATAATTCCATTTTAATAGATGTATCGCGCTGCTATCTTAGCCGCCATGAGATACACCTTGTCACAAATGATGGAGTTTACGATATGAAACCCCTTACAACGTCACTTTCACTACTCGTATTAACTCTAGTACTTGCCGGCTGCAGCACAGAATCTGCCGAGATCGCTCCCGAGAGTGTTCGTCCCGTTAAGCTGCTGGAGATCACCGAGTTGGGAAGCGGCACCCTGAGAAGCTTCCCAGCCAAGGTCGCCGCCACCAAGCAGGCGGAACTGTCGTTCAGATTATCGGGCCAGCTGGTCGAGTTTTCCCTGGTGGATGGCCAGCGCGTCACCAAGGGCGAGGTGCTGGCGCGTCTCGACGACAGAGACGCACGCAACCAGCTGCTCAACCGCGAGGCAGATCATGAACTGGCCCAGGCCGACTTTAACCGTAAGGGTGAGCTGCTGCGTCAGGCGCTGATCTCTCAGGCGGAATATGACCTGGCCAAGGCCCAGCTGAAATCCAGCGCCGCCAACCTGGCCAGCGCCCAGGATCAGCTGAGCTATACGGTGATCAAGGCGCCCTTCAGTGGCACGGTCGCCAAGACCAAGATAGAGAATTTCCAGATAGTACAGGCCAACCAGCCGGTTCTGGTGCTGCAGAAAGATCGCTTCATCGACGTGGTGATCCAGGTGCCCGAGTCGCTGGCCAGCCGTGTGACCTCCTTTAACCCACACTCGCCTTCGCTGCCCATGGTGACCTTTAGCAATCACCCGGAGCAGCAGTATGCCGCGCGTCTGAAAGAGTTCGCCACTCAGGTGACGCCGGGCACCCAGAGCTACGAGGTGGTGTTTACCCTGCCGACCCCGACCGAATTTAGCGTGCTGCCGGGCATGAGTGCCCAGCTGATCTTGGATATCGCCGGTCCCGATGCCAAAAAGAAGAGCGCCATAGTGCCGCCGAGCGCCGTGCTCAAGCGAGATCAAGACGGCACGCCTATCGTCTGGACCTATGATCTAGGCACGGGCCAGGTGAGCGCCCGCAAGGTGAGCCTAGGTAAGGTGACCAGTCAGGGGATAGAGATCACCCAGGGCCTAGCGGTAGGTGACCGTGTGGTGGTTGCCGGTGTGGCCCAGCTGCACGAGAATCAGCAGGTCAAGCCTCTGCGCTGGCAACGAGGTGTTTAACAGATGAATTTTGCCGAGTATTCGATCACCCACAAGGTGGTCAGTTGGATGTTTGCCCTGCTGCTCCTCATAGGTGGCAGCCTGTCGTTCATGAGCCTGGGGCAGCTAGAATTTCCCGAATTTACCATTAAAGAGGCACTGGTCGTCACCGCCTACCCTGGCGCCTCGCCGGAGCAGGTGGAGGAAGAGGTTACCCTGCCCCTGGAAGATGCACTGCAACAGCTCGATGGGGTGAAACATATCACCTCGATCAACAGCGCCGGCCTGTCGCAGATCCAGATTGAGATGGAGGACAAGTACGACGCCGAGAAGCTGCCGCAGATCTGGGATCTGGTGCGCCGCAAGGTAAACGATACCCAGGGGAGTCTGCCCAGCGGCGCCATGACGCCTCAGGTGATCGACGACTTCGGCGACGTCTATGGCATTCTGCTCAACCTCAGCGGCGACGGCTACAGCGAACGCGAGCTGGAGAACTACGCCGACTTTCTGCGCCGCGAGCTGGTGCTGGTCGATGGGATCAAGCGCGTCAACATCGCGGGTATCGTCGACCAACAGGTGGTGGTGGAGATCTCCACTCAGAAGATCAACGCCTTAGGCCTTAATCAGGACTATATCTATGGCCTGATCAACAGCCAGAACGTGGTCTCTAACGCGGGGAGCATTCGCGTGGGTGACAATCGCATCCGCATCCACCCCACGGGCGAGTTCGACAGCGTCGAGGCGCTATCACGCCTTGTGGTGAGTGCGCCCGGTAGCGCCAAGCTGATCTACCTGGGGGATATCGCCAACATCTACAAGGCGATGGACGAGACCCCAAGCAACCTGTATCACAGCGGCGGCGATATGGCGCTGTCTGTGGGTATCGCCTTCTCCAGCGGCGTCAACGTGGTCAAGGTGGGCGAAGCCGTCAACCAGAAGATGATGGCACTGAGCGACGAGCTGCCGGTGGGCATGATGCTGACCACAGTCTACGACCAGAGCAAGATGGTGGATCAGACCATCAACGGCTTTTTGGTGAACCTGGCGGAATCGATCGCCATCGTCATCGGCGTGCTGCTGATCTTCATGGGGCTGAGATCTGGCCTGCTGATGGGACTGGTGCTGCTGCTGACCATTCTCGGTACCTTCATCATGATGAAGGTGCTCAATATCGAGCTGCAGATCATCTCGCTGGGGGCATTGATCATCGCCCTGGGGATGTTGGTGGATAACGCCATCGTGGTAACCGAAGGGATCATCATTGGCCTCAAGCGCGGCCAGTCGCGTCTGGAGACCGCCAAGCAGGTGATCACTCAGACCCAGTGGCCACTGCTGGGGGCGACGGTTATTGCCATCATCGCCTTCGCGCCTATCGGTCTGTCGGATAACGCCACTGGCGAGTTTTGTATCTCTCTGTTCCTGGTGCTGCTGATCTCCCTGTTTATCAGCTGGATCACCGCCATGACACTGACCCCCTTCTTCTGCGATCTGCTGTTTAAGGATGGCGAGATCCCCGATGAGGCGGATAGCGACCCCTACAAGGGTTGGCTATTCCAGCTCTATCGCGGCAGCCTGAGCCTGGCGATGCGTTTTCGCGGCCTAACCCTGCTGGTCGTGCTGCTGGCCCTGGTGGGCTCGGTGATGGGCTTTAGTCAGGTGAAAAATGTCTTCTTCCCGGCCTCAAACACCCCTATCTTCTTCGTGGATGTGTGGATGCCGGAAGGCAGCGACATCAAGGCCACCGAGGCACTGTTGGGTCGTATCGAGCAGGATCTGATGGCGGAGCAGGAGAAACAGGATCTCGGCCTGGTAAACATCACCAGCGTGGTCGGCCAGGGTGCCCAACGCTTCGTGCTGCCCTATGTGCCGGAGAAGGGCTACGCCGCCTACGGTCAGCTGCTGATCGAGATGACCAATCTCGAGACCCTCAACGCCTATATGCGTAAGCTGGAGCAGGATCTGGTACAGCACTATCCAGAGGCGGAATATCGCTTCAAGTATATGGAGAATGGCCCCAGCCCGGCGGCCAAGATCGAGGCGCGCTTCTACGGTGAAGACCCAGAGATGCTGAGACAGCTGGCCCAGCAGGCAAGCGAGATCTTCCTCGCCGAGCCGAGCGCCACCAGCGTGCGCCACAACTGGCGTAACCAGGTGACCCTGGTGCGTCCACAGCTGGCACTGGCTCAGGCCCGGGAAACCGGCATCAGCAAGCAAGATCTGGATAATGCCCTGCTGACCAACTTCAGCGGCAAGCATGTCGGCCTGTATCGCGAGAACAGCCATCTGCTGCCGATTATCGCCCGCGCGCCGGCCGATGAGCGTCTCAATGCCGACAGCATCTCGGCGCTGCAGGTGTGGAGCACGGAAAACAACGTCTTCGTGCCCATCTCTCAGGTGGTCAGTGACTTCACCACAGAGTGGGAAGATCCGCTGATCATGCGCCGCGACCGTAAGCGGGTGATCTCTGTGCTCGCCGACCCGGTGAACGGCGGCAACGAGACCGCAGACTCGGTATTTAGAAAGCTGCGACCTAAGATCGAGGCCATCAGCCTGCCTGCCGGCTATGAGCTGGAATGGGGCGGCGAATATGAAACCTCCAGCGAGGCGCAGCAGTCGGTATTTAGCTCGATCCCACTTGGCTACCTGGCGATGTTCCTGATAACCGTGCTGCTGTTTAACTCGGTCAGGCAGCCACTGGTGATCTGGTTTACCGTGCCGCTGGCGCTGATCGGCGTGGTCTCTGGCCTGCTGCTGTTCGATGCCCCCTTCAGCTTCATGGCGCTGCTGGGCCTGCTGAGTCTGACCGGGATGATCATCAAGAACGGTATCGTCCTGGTGGATCAGATCAACCTCGAGCTGAGCCAGGATAAGGACGCCTACCGCGCGGTATTCGACTCCTCGGTGAGCCGTGTGCGTCCGGTGTTGATGGCGGCGATCACCACCATGCTGGGGATGATCCCCCTGCTGCCGGATGCCTTCTTCGGCTCCATGGCGATCACCATCATCTTCGGCCTGGGCTTTGCCTCTGTGCTCACCCTGGTGGTGTTGCCGGTAGCCTACACCCTAGTCTTCGGCATCAAGGTGCCTAAGGCGCAATAACCCCTTTCCATTTCGCTTCCCGGCGTGCCCGGCTCGAGAGAGTCGGGCTTTTTCTTTGGTTCATCTCGGATTAGCGGCAAGCTGGATTTACACCCGCTCACCACAGCCGCCTTGTCTCACTCACCACACAGGAGGATTAGGCGCGGCGGGACTATACTTAAACCGTACATATTACAAGGTTATTGGGAGGATACTATGTATGCTCATCACTCCATCGACAGGCGCCTGTTACTGGTGGCAGCATTGGCCGCCACGGCGCTACTGGGCTGTGAGCGGCCGGTGAGCTTCTCATCCGAAGTACAGCCCATACTCAACGCCTCCTGCATCAGCTGTCATTCGGGTGCAGGCGAAGGCATGGCAAAAACCCATCTGGCACTGGATAGCTATCAGGGCGTGATGCGCGGTACCCAGCTTGGCCCCGTCGTGGTCCCCGGCAGCGCCGCCTCCAGCACCCTCTATCTGGCGATCGATCATAAGGTCGACAGCAAGATCCAGATGCCGCCCCACCACAGTGATAAATTTGCGCAAGGCGAAGGAAAGCCCCTCAGCAGCGAGCAGATCGCCCTCATCAAGCGTTGGATAGATGAAGGCGCGAAACAGAACTAAGATTCCACCTGCTGACCACCGCCCCGAGGCGGTGGTTTTTTTCTGCTTCACAAATAAACAGCGCGGGTGTAGCTTGCATAAAAATTAATCCATAAGGCTAAACAGGCCCAAAAGAGCTGTTATTATCAGACTCACTTATAGGCCACTTATGTTGGACACGCCCATGGCTCGTCTGTTTTTGCTCACCCTATTTGCAGCCAGCCTGCTCATCACCGGAATACTGTCCGGCTGCGCCAATCATCACGGCCAGGCCCAAGATCCGTCCCAGTCTCAGGCTCTGGCTCTGGCTCAATCTCGTCTCCAGGCACAGCAGCAAGAGTTAGGGGCCATGGTGCAGGCGCTGCAGCAGGCGATCGCCAGCCCATCGCCCGAGCAGCTAGAGGTGATCGCCCGCTACGGCACGGATTCGCGCTACTATGTGATGGTGCGTGGCTGGCTGGCGCAGGAGCTGAGTGGCATAGAGAGTCAGCTCGCCGCCCATGGCGACAGGGCGCCCGAGACAATGCGGGCCAAGGCCGAACACCTCAGGGCCGCCATCAGGCGCATCGACCTGGAATAATTCAGCCGCTAATGTGTAGAGGCTGAAACCAAACAACTCAGAAGCGAACATTATGAATAAAGCCATCATAGCCACCCTGCTTTCGGCCTTCGTCTGCCCGGGGTCGGGCCACTTCTACCTCAAGCGCTATAACGCCGGGACACTGATCTCCTGCATCAGCCTGAGCGGCCTTGCCTACCTGCTATATCAGGCGGTCAACCGCGCCGTGACGGTATCGGACCAGATACTGTCGGGAGAGCTGCCGCTGGACTATGGCGCCATCTATGCCGCCATCAGCCAGGCGCCACAGGGCGGCGAGGCCTTCTGGATCGAGGCCGCCACCTGGGCCTTCATCCTCGGCTGGCTCATCGGCATCATAGACGCCTATCGCCAGGGTAGAAAGTTGATGCGCCAGGAGGCGCTGCAAGACGAAACGCACGCCGAGGCTAACCGCTAAGGTTCAAGAGACTGGCTCAAATGACCGACTCAAATCCTTAGCTAACTCTGCAAAACAACCGCAAAAACAGCCATAAAAAAAGGAGCCTAAGCGGCTCCTTCACAAGATCAAAAATGCTTTAGCTCTGTTTCCTGGCCGCTTCCGTGCGCGAGAAATCGTGCTGAGTCGTTCTCGGCTCAAGCTCAGTTTCATCGGCGGGAGGATTGTCAGCGAAGCGATACTCACTGTTGGCGGCGGTCGTCTTGGAAAAATCATGACGACTGCTTGAACGCTGCACCTGATCCAGCTGCGCACTTGGGTTGTTGGCAAAGAGATAATCGGCTCTTGCCGCGGCGGTCTTTGAGAAATCCGGTCTCTCGGCAAACGCCTGGGTAGTAAGTAGTAGAGAGGCTAAAGCTAAGGTCGTGCTGGCTAACAACTTCATCATGTACTCCAATCTTATTGACCACAATTAGCTAACAAAGATACTAACCTAAACCCCACATTTTTTGAACAAGATCACAGTAAGGCTTGCAAATTGTTACACTTTTTGCGTGGCAAGCCACCCAGCAGCAAATTTGCTATTTGGGTGATTTGCTGGGTAAACTGACTTGGTTGCAGCGGCCCCCAAGTCTATTTGCATGGCAAGTGCGCAATGCACAGCAAATATGGCAAGTCGGGCAGATATGGCTAGCAAGACCCAATGACGCGTTACGGATAACCCTTAGCCCCAGGCTAAGCAGACAAGGAAACAAACATGTCGCACCTGATCAAACTGGCGGCCCTGGTGGCTGCGCTCTACTTTGGCTACCAACACTGGTTTGCCCCCTACCCGCTACAAACCTATCGCCTCACCTCTGTGCCCGTGAGCCTCAAGCTGTTGCCGGATCCTAAGGTGCTGCACAAGCAAAACACCCAGGTGGAATTCGAGTCCCTCAATACCCAGAAAAAAGCCGATGACAAGCTCACCATGTTCGTGATGACCTTCAAGTCGTCGATGGAACGCTTCGAGCCAGAAGACTTGGAGTTCTTACCCAAGGGTCTGTTTATCTTTCAGGTTTAATTTCTGTTCAATCTAAACGCGTTTTGTACACGGCGAGAGCCATGTAGCATAGTGGTGCTATGCGAGTGGCGAACAACAAAGTACAAGATGTGTTTAGATGAACCCTAGGGGCAGCGTTTGTAGGCGATTTTTACTGCGTTATTGCCTGTTTATGTAGAGTAACTACACCTCACAGGCTCTGCCTTGTATAAACCGCCTACACACTGCTGCAGAAATAAACAGGAAAGGTCAACAGACCCTTTAGATGGACAAATACACCAGCATGGCGGGGCCTGAAGTGGCCGCCATTCTCGAGGAGTTGATCCTCAGCAAGGGCTATATCAACACCAATGGCATGCGCGGCTACGAAGTTGAGATGCGTCTTCCCAAGGACGATACCCGCATGCTGCAACACATCTATATCATCGACGACCACCTACTGCTGTTGATGGCCAGCTATCAGTCCAGCCGTGAAGAGCAGACCGCCCGCAACTTCCTCGATTCGGTGCAGCGTCTCTAGCCCGCCGGCTCGGGCAAATTTAGACCATAAAAAAGCCCCGCGATGCGGGGCTTTTAGCTAATGTAACAGAGCTTAAATCGGCGAACCCGGCGGCATGGCCAACGGCTTGTGGATCAGCTTGTACTTGCTGTCCTTCAGCCCCTTCTCCAGGCCATCGAGCAGCCACTGATAGTGGGCCGCCTCATAGTCGCTGCTGCGCTTCACCAGTCGGCTGAGCTGCTTCTGAGCAAAAGCCAGACGGCCCGCCAGCTGCGCCTTCACCTCGGGCGAACTCGCCCCGTCGTGGTAGCTAGCCAACAGGGCGTCGAGCACCACGGCGTTGACCCGCATCCATACCCCCTGGCTTGGGCCGTTAGGGGCATCGGCAAACACTGTTTTGGCCAGCAGCTTGTTTACCAGAGTGACGACGGAGAGCTGCTCCTTGTCGGCAAAGTAGCCCTGATTGACGCGATTTAGTCGCATCGGCTGCAGCAGCTGCCCACAGGTGTGACGACTCAGCACCTCGGCCATGCCGATAGGGTCGATCACCACGCCGGTGGCGCTATCGAAGCTTTCGCGGGTGGCGCCATAGTTGCCCGACTTAGGCACCAGGGCATCGGTCACCTTGGTTGGCAGCGCCAGGGCATCCACGCTCAGGCCCTGCAGCAGGCTCTCCAGGGCATTCTTTTGCAGCTCAGGCGCCATATAATGCCAGCTACGCCCGCCCTCCTGGGTGGAATAGGTATAGTCGGTGCCGCCGATAAACTTGGCCGCGGCTTCTATCTGATAGCGGGTTAGCAGATAGATGGGGACGAAGGCGTCGCGCAGCTCGCCATAGGGCTGGCCTTTCAGCAAGGCGGCATCGCTAAAGCCGTCGATGGCCGCCTCACGCACCTTGGCCAGGCGGCTCAGCTCGGCCACAGGATCCTGGCCATTGTCCCAAAGACTGGCGTAGGCATGGCTGGCACCGGCGCGGCGCGAATCTGCCTCGCCGATATATCTCAGCCCCTGACGCTCCACCGCCTGCATCAGCTCAGTCAGCTTAGCCTGTTGATCTTCCGGGCTAAACTGACCATAGCCATAGGCTACGGTAAACTTGTCCCAGGCGCCGACACCTTCATCATAGGGGGCGGAGATATCTATCTTGTCGCCCTTGAGGGTCGCCTTTGGATGCGGGTAATCCATCACAGAGGCGTTATCGTTACTCGACGCCGCAAAGTTATGATCCAGGCCTAAGGTGTGGCCCACCTCATGGGCCGACAGCTGGCGAATACGCGCCAGGGAGAGCTCCGTCACCGCCTGGGCGGCCGCCTCCCTGTCTTGCCAGCCTGCGGTGAGGCCGCGGGCGATGAGGTGATCTTGCCTGACGCGCTGACTGCCCAGGGTCACATGGCCCTTGATGATCTCACCTGTGCGGGGATCGGCGATGGCGCTACCGTAAGACCAGCCGCGAGTCGCCCTGTGTACCCACTGGATCACGTTGTAGCGAATGTCCTGAGGGTCGGCATCTTCCGGCAGCAGCTCTACCTTGAAGCCGTTGATGAAGCCCGCCTCGTTGAAGGCGGTCTCCCACCAGCGAGCGCCCTCTAGCAGGGCGCTACGAATAGGCTCGGGCACACCGGGATCCAGATAGTAGATGATAGGTTCCACCACCTCACTGGGTGCATCGCCCGGGACGACCTTCTGCAGGCGGTGACGCAGCAGATGACGCTGCACTATGTCTTTGTCGATTGGCGCGCCGTAATCCAGATACTCGTCAGACAGGTAACCACTGTTGGGGTGATAGGCCCGTGGCTGGTAGTTGTCGTCCGGCAGCTCGACGAAAGAGTAGCGCATCCGCAGCGACATCTGTTTGCCGTCTGGGGTGACCTCGGCCACCTGAGGCCCAGCCTTGGCGCCCTTGAAGGTAAGCAGCACGTCGACATCGCTGTTACGCTCGAAGGATTTCACTCCCTGAGGCAGGATGAGCGAGGTCTCTTTATCCAGCTGATAATGGCCTTGTTTGGTCTGCTCTAGGGTGTCGGCTATGCCGTGCAGGTCGCGCAGTACCAGGTCGTTGATCGATACCAGCGCCTGCTTGCCCTCCAGCACCTTGCCGCGCCAAAGCACAGATTCGGCGAAGGCCTCTTTGACTGCCCGCTGCTCGGCGCCGTTATCTGTGGTCGCCCGGTAGCGGGTGTTAAGCTGTTTCAAAATGAGATAGGGGCCGTGGCGCTCAAACTGCACCAGGCGGGTCATCCCCAGCTGGCCGCGATCCAGGCCGATATCGTTAGAGCCCACGCCATGGGGTAGGCTGGTGACCAGCAAGAAAGGCTGATTGAGGCAGGTCGCCTCCAGGTAGAGATCGCCCGAGCCTTGCTGATAGAAGAGGTTGATAAAGCCTTTAGCGGCCTGGCTGCTCTTGATCACCTTAGCGCTATTTTCGACGGCGAGCAGGGGGCCAGTCGGGACCAGAATGAGGGCAAGGGCCAGCGCGAGTGTAGAGGGTCTCATGTTATCTCCTTGCTGAGACTTTTAATGGGAGACTGAGTTGTTCAAATATTATGCGTCTCGTGAATATCAGTCACTTAGCTTAACAGGTCTCAATTCAGGCTCAAGTGCAAATAATTCACGCCGTATCATTAGCCTCTCCGCCTTGTTAGCCAGCGGAGCGATAGGCACAAAAAAGGGGCCTGGGCCCCTTCTGTTCTCTCACATGCGCATTGTCTGATTAGTGACGCACTATCCACTGGGCCAGGGTGTCGAACAGCTCGTTGAGCACGATAGGCTTAGTGATGTGGGCGTTCATGCCCGCCGCCAGACTCTTCTCGCGATCCCCCGACATGGCGTGGGCCGTCATGGCGATCACCGGCAGCTCCTCCTTGGTGTAGCGCTTACGCAGCTCCTTGGTGGCCGTCAGACCGTCCATCACTGGCATCTGAATATCCATCAGCACGGCGTCGTACTGCTTGGCGTCCACCATATCCAGGGCCACCTGACCATTCTCGGCCACGTCCACCTCGTAACCTGCACTCTTGAGCAGCTCGGTCGCCACCTGCTGGTTGATGAAGTTGTCTTCCACCAGCAGGATCTGCCCTGTGCCCGTGGCGTTGCCTTCCACCGGCAGCGCGGCCGCCGGATTGATCTTAGGCTTGTCGATGAAGGCGGCGATGATCTCGTCGAACAGGGCCGAGGCCTTGAACGGCTTCTGCAACATGGCGTAGATGTCGAGATCGTCCAGATCTTCCTTGAGCGGCTCCGAGGCGTAGGCGGTCATCATGATGATCACCGGGCGCTTCTCCAGGCGGCCGTCGGCCACCATGGCGTCCAGCGCCTTGATCACCTCGACCCCATCCATCTCTGGCATCATCCAGTCCAGCAGCAGGAGATCCACCGGCCTGTGTTCCAGCTTGTATAGCGCCTCGGCGCCGTTGGATGCGGTGTCCACGTCGAAGTGGAAGTCGCGCATGGCGGTAGAATAGATCTGCAGCGCCGTGGGGTTGTCGTCCACCACCAGCGTCTTCAGGTTGCCGATCACCTCGGGCACGATAAGCGGCTTCACCTCGGCCTCTTCGGCGATCTCGAAGCTGATGGTGAAGCTAAAGGTACTGCCGACCCCCAGTTCACTCTGTACCTGCATGGTGCCACCCATCATGGAGACCAGATGTTTACTGATAGAGAGACCCAGACCCGTACCGCCATACTTGCGGGTGGTCGAACCGTCGGCCTGGGCGAAGGCGTCGAACAGGCTCTCCTGCTGCTCCTTGCTGATCCCTATGCCGGTGTCGCGCACCCAGAACTTGAGGGTGATGCGATGATCCCGCTCGCCCACGTCTTCACAGCCCAGCTCGATCTCGCCGCTCTGGGTAAACTTCACTGCGTTGCTGAGCATGTTGATCAGCACCTGACCCAGACGCAGGGGATCTCCTTCGAGGATAAGCCCGGCGGTGACCGGCGCGTACAGCAGCAGCTCGACCCCCTTCTCCTGCGCCTTGAGGGCGTTGAGATCCAGGGCGTGATCCAGCACCTTATCCAGCGGGAAGGCAACCCGTTCCAGCTCAAGCTTACCGGCCTCGATCTTGGAGAAGTCGAGGATATCGTTGATGATGCGCAGCAGTGACTGGGCCGAGAAGCCCGCCTTGTCGAGGTAATCCGCCTGCTGCGGCGTCAACTGAGTCCGGCTGGCCAGCTGCAACATACCGATAATGGCGTTCATCGGCGTGCGGATCTCGTGACTCATGTTGGCCAGGAACTCACTCTTATAGAGGTTGGCCGATTCGGCGTCCTGCTTGGCTTCCAGCAGCGCCACCTCGTTGCTCTTATGGCGGGTAATATCCTTGTGGGTACCCACCATACGCTTAGGCTGATTGTCCGAGGTGAACTCCACCACACGGCCACGGCTGAGCACCCAGTGGTACATGCCGCTCTTGCCACGCATACGAAATTCGACGTCGTAGGCGCCGATAGGATCCGCCAGGTATTGCTCGCGATACTCCTGTACCCGGATACGATCGTCCGGATGCACCAACTCGTCTATGGTAGAGACCAGGGCCGGGAATTCGTTGCTCTTATAGCCGAGCATAGAGTAGTAGGCCGGGTTACAGATGATCTGCTCCGAGTCCAGATACCAGTCCCACAGGCCATCTTCTACCGCGTCCATCGCTAGGTGATAACGCTCCTCCGACAGCCTGAGCTGCTCGGCAGATTCATACTCTCTGGTCACGTCACGCCACACGGCAATCAGGCCCAGCAGCTCGCCGCGGCGGTTATAGAAAGGCAGCTTGAGGGTATCGAGCAGCACAGGCTTGCCCGCAAGCTCCACCTTCTCCTGATAGCGCAGCGGCGTCCGCTCGGACAGCACCCGCTCATCCTCGGCGCGGATCCGCATCGACTGCTCGTTGCTGGTCATGGTCTGGGAATCCTGGCCTATCATCTCGCTCTCGGTATAACCCAGCATGCGCTCGGCTGACTTGTTACAGCCCAGGTATTTACCCTCTTTATCCTTGAAGATGATCGCCTCTGGGATGGAATCCAACAGGGATCGCAACAGGGCGTATTCCCGCTCGCGCCGCTCCGTGGTCTCCTTGAGACGCTCGGTACGCCGAGCCACCAGGTTATCCAGGCGACGGTTCTGCTCCGCTAGGTGACGGGTATATTGCTGGTTCTCTTCGAAGATGCGACTCACCAGCTGGAACCAGGGCTCCCAGCCCTGGGTGATCTTGGCCGGTGGCTTGCGCGGCTCCTGAGAGCAACCCTCCAGGTGCGATAGCAGACGCGACGCCGGGTTAACGAAGGAGCGGCGGGTCTGCCAGTGCACTATGGTCACCAACACAGACAGGGCGATCACCACCAACAGGAAGGTCAGCTCAAGCTTCTCCCAGGAATCCTTAAACAGCTCGTTCTCATCCTGCAGATAGAGCAGGCGCCAGGGGGCGTTTTGCAGCGCCACCGAGTGGATATAGTAGCCGTTGCGCATGATCCCCTCGTGGGCATCGAACAGCTCAGACTCGGGCACCGAGTGCAGCGCCGAGGGGATCTTCTGGCTGATGTGGAAGACGCGGTTGATGTCGGCGGCGTCAATATCGCTGTGAGAGAGAATGTTGTTCTGCTGATCCAGCAGGATTACCGTGCCCGGCATCTTGAAGTAGAGGCGGATCTGCTTATCCAGTGAGGAGAGGGTCATGTCCAGGTTGATGGAGCCGATAAACTCATCTTCCAGATAAATGGGCACACCCACAGTGGTCAACAGCCCCTTGCCATTGGGCTCCACATAGGCCGGGCTCCAGGCCACGCTGCGCTGTGGGTTCATCGCCGGGGTGACCAGCTGGAACTGCTGCTTCTTCAGCAGCTCGTCGCGAAAACGCTGTTCGTCCGAGGGCCAGGGGTAGTAAGACATCATCCGATGTTTGGAAATGTAGTAGATAGAGGAGGCCTTGGGCGCCGCCTGTCTGGCGACCGGGAAGGAGAGGGAGAGCTCGAACAGCATCTCCAGCTCCTGATAAAACTTGTCGCTGCGGCCATTGAGCGAGCCCGCACCCGTGATCCGTCCCATGTTGGTGAAGGGCTTGCCGCTCTGGGCATAGCTGGGCTCAAGAGTAAAGAACTGGCCGCTCTCGTTAAACTTCTCATACTGGGGCAGACGGTCGGTACGCACCAGCTCGCCCAGACGCAGGTGATCCACCGCCACGTTGCGCAGGCTCTTCACCGCGCGGATACTGGATTCCAACAGGAGGTCGATCTGCAACACGTGACGCTCGACCAGCTCTTCGCGCTGATCCATCATCTGGGTCTTTTGACGCTCGAAGAAGATCCAGGCCGTCAGCAACGCCATGATGATCACGCCGATATAGGTATAGAAAACCGCGCGATTGTAGTTTTTTTGAATCGGAGACTTAAGCTGTAAGTCCGGCTCTGTCGACTTCATTGATTACCTTTGAAAACAAGCATCTGCCCTTGGACTAACCCGGGGCGGCGCATCATATTCTGCATATAGTATCAGGAAGCCAGCCCAATGGAATACAAAGGGGAGTCGCTTTTGCCAGAATGATCTCAGTCGTCAGGCTGGCACCGGGCCGGCGCATTGGCGCAGACCCACAAGATCGCCCTTACTTTAGACAAAAGACTCCGCCAGGGAGTCTTTTGCCGTCGGTGGCCGCCTAAGCGGTTAGAGGTTTTCCTCGGCAAACTCTGCCAGGCGAGAGCGCACCACGCCGTTGAGGTAGACATTGGCACTGCCATCGAAGTTTTTAAAGCGCTCGACGATATAGGTGAGTCCCGAGGTCACCGCTGTCAGATAGTTAGAATCGATCTGCGCCAGGTTGCCGCTACAGATCAGCTTAGTCCCCTCACCCATACGGGTGATCATCGTCTTGATCTGCGAGGCGGTCAGGTTTTGACACTCATCCAGCAACACCACAGAGTTCTGTATCGAACGTCCACGCATGAAGTTGATCGACTTAAACTGAATGTTGGCCTTGTCCATGATGTAGTTCATGCTGCCGCTGGGGTTAACATCGTGCTTGTGCAGCACCTCCAGGGTATCGGTAATGGCCGCCAGCCAGGGCGCCATCTTCTCCTCCTCTGTGCCAGGTAGGAAGCCGATAGACTCGGCGATCTCCGGCGTGTTACGGGTCACGATAACTTTATCGTAGAGGCCGCGCTCCACCACCATCTCCAGGGCCGCCGCCATAGCCAGTAGCGTCTTACCACAGCCGGCGGGGCCGGTGAGGATCACCAGATCGATATCGGGATCCAGCAGCGCCTGCATCGCCATCCCCTGGTAGACATTCTTGGGCTTGATGCCCCAGGCATCGAGGTTAAGCAGACGGTCGCGGCCGAGATCCAATATCTCCAGCTCTTCGTCGTTGTTGCTCAGTACCCGGCCGCAGAAGTTGGAGTCTTCGTCGATAAGGTATTGGTTGGTATAGAAGTTCTCTTCACCCACCTCCTTAACTGGCACTCTGTGTACCGTATGACGCCCCTGGGTCTCGGTATTGACATGTTCCTTGCGCGCCCAGAAATCGCCCTCAAACTGGTGGAAGCCTTTGGTGAGGAAGCGAATGTCGTCGATCAGCTGGTCGGTGCGATAGTCTTCGACCAGATTGATACCGGCGCCCTTGGCCTTGAGACGCATGTTGATATCTTTGGTCACCAGCACCACATGGCGTGGGGCAAACTGATTCTGCAGATGCAGGGCGGTGTTGATGATGCGGTTGTCGTTGTTGTCGCCGGGCAGGGATGCCTGGGTAAATTCGAGTTGATGGTCGGGGAAGATAGAGAGGGAACCTACTGCGTCACCGTGTCCTTCGCGTTTGGGCAAGGGCACCCCGCTGACAATCTCTTCTGGGGTGGTCTGCCCGCCGAGTATGTCTTCCAATGCGCGAATGGCGACTCGGGCATCTCGGCTAACATCTCGTTTCCTGTCTTTGATCTGGTCCAACTCTTCAAGGACAGTCATGGGGACTACGACATCATGCTCCTTAAACGAATAGATGGCTAAGGGTTCATGCAGTAACACATTGGTATCCAGTACAAACAACTTCTTGTCGTCTTGTTCCATGGCGCCTCCACTTGTGCGTAGGGTGTTATATTTGTAGTCAAGCGAGCTGAGCGGGTAATTAGCCTCCTTCTCTGTCAGTATAGTGACGCGCAACAAAGCACTTAGGGATTAAATCCATACTGACACCAAAATCTCACGGCTTCAACGGAAACTTGTCCAGAAAATCGCCCGACCCAATTCGAGACTGGTGGCCTAAAATGACATTAAGATGACAAGGCGGGCGGCGGCCGATCTGATTGGATAATTTGTAATCTAATTAGTATTTTTAACGAGGCAATTACGGGTCAGATATGTTCGACATCATAGTCTCGATTGGATAACATACGCGCCCTTTCGTGATTCACCCTGTAGATGAGAATTTGTAAATGCCCTTTTCCTTAGGTCAACGTTGGATTAGTGATACCGAATCGGAACTCGGTTTAGGTACTGTCATTGGACTCGAAGGCCGTATGGTCACCCTGATGTTCCCCGCCACTGACGAAAACCGCATGTTTGCCCGCGACGATGCCCCGCTAACCCGAGTGATCTATAACCCCGGCGATATCATTGAGAGTCACGAAGGATGGAGTCTCAAGGTCAGCGAGATCGAAGAGAAGAACCAGCTGGTGATCTACCACGGTATCCACACCGAGACCGGCGAAGAGGTCAGCCTCAGAGAGACGCTGCTTAACCACAATATTCGTTTCAACAAGCCCCAAGACAGGCTGTTTGCCGGCCAGATCGATCGTCTGGACAGATTCGGCGTGCGCTATCAGAGCCAGCTGCTGCGTCATAAGCTGGCCACCTCAGATCTGCTGGGCCTACAGGGTCCCCGCGTCGGCCTGATCCCCCATCAGCAGTGGATCGCCCATGAAGTGGGCCAACGCTTCGCACCGCGCGTCCTGTTAGCGGACGAGGTGGGCCTGGGTAAGACCATCGAAGCCGGCCTGATCATCCACCAGCAGCTGCTGACCGGCCGCGCCGAGCGTATCCTGATCATAGTGCCAGACACCCTACGCCATCAGTGGTTGGTGGAGATGCTGCGCCGTTTCAACCTGCGCTTCTCGGTGTTCGATGAAGACAGATGCGTCGAGGCCTACGCCGATCACGACAACCCCTTCTACACAGAGCAGCTGGTGATCTGTTCACTCGAGCTGCTGCGTAAGAAGAAGCGCCTGGACCAGGCCCTGGATGCCGACTGGGATCTCATGGTAGTCGACGAGGCCCACCACTTGGAGTGGACCGAAGAGGAACCGAGCCGCGCCTATCGCGTGGTAGAGGCCCTGAGTGAAGTGGTGCCCGGCGTGCTGCTACTGACGGCTACCCCGGATCAGCTGGGCCACCAGAGCCACTTCGCCCGTCTGCGCCTGCTGGATCCAGACCGTTTCTACGACTATCAGGCCTTCCTCAAAGAGGAGGAGAGCTATAAAGAGGTAGCCAGCGCCGCCGATGCCCTGGCCAGCGGTAAGCGTCTGCCCGACGAGGCCGTTGCCAGCCTAACCGAGCTGCTCAACGAGAAAGATATCACCCCGGCGCTGCGTCTGATTGAAGATGAGAGCGTCGATAACGAACAACGCGACCAGGCCCGCAGCGAGCTGCTGCAGGAGCTGTTAGACAGACACGGCACCGGCCGTGTGCTCTATCGCAACAGCCGCGCCTCGGTGAAAGGCTTCCCGACCCGTATCTTCAACGCACACCCACAGACTATGCCGGCTCAGTATGAGACCGCCGCCAGGGTGTCAGACATGATGGGTGGCCAGACAGATCTGACCGCCAAGGTGAAACAGGCCCTGAGCCCAGAGAAGCTGTATCAGGCCTTCGAGAGCGATAGCGCCAGTTGGTGGAAGTTCGATCCTAGGGTCGACTGGTTGATCGATTTCCTCAAAAACCATCGCAGCAAGAAGGTGCTGATCATCGCCAGCCAGGCAGAGACCGCCCTGAGCCTGGAAGAAGCGCTGCGTACCCGTGAAGGTATTCAGGCCACCGTCTTCCACGAAGGCATGTCTATCATAGAGCGCGACAAGGCCGGCGCCTACTTCGCCCAGGAAAGCGGCGGCGCCCAGGCGCTGATCTGTAGTGAGATCGGCTCGGAAGGTCGTAACTTCCAGTTTGCCAGCCACCTGGTGCTGTTCGACCTGCCGCTGAATCCGGATCTGCTGGAGCAGCGCATCGGCCGTCTGGACCGTATCGGTCAGGCCAACGATGTCGAGATCCATCTGCCTTACCTGGCCAACACGGCCCAGGAAAACCTGATGAACTGGTACCACAAGGGACTGAACGCCTTCGAGCAGACCTGCCCTACCGGCCATATTCTGTTTAACGAGTTTTCCGAGGAGCTGCTGACCCAGCTGGTCTACCGCGACGAAGACAAGTTCACCCAGCTGCTCAACCACACCCAGAGCCGCTACAAGGCGCTGAAGAAGGCGATGGAACAGGGCCGCGACAAGCTGCTGGAGATCAACTCCCATGGCGGCGACAAGGCGCAGAAGTTGGTGGAGAGTCTGGCGGCCCGCGATCAGGACACCCAGCTGATCGGCTCTGTGATCCGCCTGTGGGATATCATAGGCGTCGAGCAGGAAGACAGCGGCGAGAATGCCATAGTGTTGCACCCGAGCGAGCACATGATGTTCCCGACCTACCCGGGTCTGCCGGAAGATGGCATTACCGTCACCTTCGACCGCGAGATGGCGCTGTCACGCGACGATATCGCCCTGATCACCCAGGAGCACCCGCTGGTGCAGACGGGGCTGGATCTGATCACCTCTTCCGAGACAGGCACCACCAGCGTCGCCGTGCTCAAAAACAAGGCACTACCTGCGGGCACCATCTTCTTGGAGCTGATCTATATGGCCGATGCCTCGGCGCCGCGCTCGAGCCAGCTCTACCGCTACATGCCACCGACGCCAGTACGTGTGTTGCTGGACAAAAATGGTAACAACCTGTCGCAGAACGTCAGCTACGAGAGCTTCGACAAGCAGCTGAGCGCGGTCAACCGCCATATTGCCAGCAAGCTGGTGAACGCCTCGCAAACCCTGCTGCATCCACTGTTTGCCAAGGGGGAAGAGTTTGCCCAGGCGGCGATGAAACAGCTGACCGAAGAGGCCAGCAACAAGATGACCCAGCAGCTCACCGCAGAGCTGGAACGTCTGGAGGCCCTCAAGGCGGTCAATCCCAACATTCGTGACGAGGAGCTGGAACACCTGAGAAATCAGATGGTCGAGCTGGGCAACTACTTAGATGCCTGTCAGCTACAACTGGACGCCGTGCGTCTGGTGCTAGTCAGCCACGCCTAATCTGCCCTTAGCGCTACACCTCTTCCACTGGCACCGACCTCTAGTCGGTGCCAGCTTCTTCTGCATTTTGTCGCCAATGGCAAGCACTTAGGCTTATACTGACGCCATAGCCGAAGTAAACGCCCAATGACTTAGATGCCGATGACTCTACGCTCCACACAGCTTAGCCTTGCTCTACTCGCTCTGATGAGCCTGGCCCTAATTCCCGCTATTGCCATAGCCCAGCGCAGTACCACGCCAGAATATGATTACCTGCCGCCTGCAGAGGTGGCAAAGATCACCCTGGGCGATGCTGAACAAGCGGTATTGGTGCGTCCCTGGCAGGGGCGAAATCAATATGGTGCGGCAGTCTTGTTAGGAGATTTAGGCGAGGACGCCGACCCAGAGGGACTGCTGGCGTTTCTCAGGCGCGAGCTAACACCCAAGGGCTGGGCGACCCTCAGCATAGGCGCGCCTCAGGGCGCGGCGCAGCCTAACCATATTACCGACGCCGGTGAGATCCCTAAGCCGGGTGAGCAGCAGCTTAGCCAGAAGAGTAATCAGAGTCTGCCTAAATACAGCCAGGAAGAGTGGGCGGCGCTGCGGGAGCAACAGAAGACGGTGATGAGTCAGACCCTGGCTCAGCTCGACTCTCTCGGCAAGAGCTATCCAGGTAAACGCATACTGATCGTTACCGGCCAGAGCGCCGGCCTGATTATCGAGATGCTGACGGCCTCGGCGCTGCCGAGCCCAGATCTACTGGTGGTGATCAACCCTTATCTTGAACAGGATGAGGAGAATCGCGATCTGCCGGGCAAGCTGGCCAAGCTGGCGCTGCCGGTGCTGGATATTCAATCGCCGGACGGACTGCCCGCCTCGCTGGCGACCCAGAAGGCCCGCAAGGCCCTCTCCCCCATGGGGGAGCCGCTGCGGTATGAGCAGCAGCAATTGGCGTTAAACTTGGATCAGCCCAGCGCCTGGCAGGATGTGCTAACCCTGGTGCAGGGCTTCGCTCAGCGCATCCTGCGGGCCTATCCCTAAGGCTTAGAGGTTTACTTCTTGTCTTTACTCAGCATCAGGGCCAGGGCGATCAGCACGACGATGACGCCCATGTAGAGCAGCTCGAGCATTGAGGTGGGCTTCATCTCGGTAAAGTAAGAGAACACCTTGATGATCAACATCATGAGGATCACTTTACCCAGCTTGCTCTTGAGCGAGTCTATGCTGCTGATCACCAATATCTTACCGCCGGCGACACTGTCTTCCGCCGCCTGCAGGTTACTGATAAACAGCTCATACAGACCGAAGGCGAAGATGAGCAGTACAGATCCCAGCAGGAAGGTATCTAAGATCTCGACCACCACCATCACAAGATCGTTACGCACCTCGTAGCTGCCGGTCAGCACATAGTCCCACAGCAGGGCGACCATGTGGACCACGTCCTTCATCCCCATGATAAACACCACAAAGGCCGCCAGCACACAGGCAAACACCCCAATCATCACAGAGAGGCGGCTACTCCAGAGAAATCGTTCGAACCCTTGTCGCATTATCATGCTTTCCTTAATCAAAAATTTGGCAGCGGGATACTAGCGGGCCTCGGGGGCTTAGTCGCGCCTAGGGAGGCGGAGTGTGAAGCAGATCACATTGAAATTTACTTATGACTCATTCGCTTAGCGGCGACATCTCTATGTCGCCGACCTTAGCGATAAGGGTTCTGGTTAGCGCCACCAGGGCTGACGCGGCCGGTAGCACCGCTCGGGATCTTTGGTCTGACGCAGGGCGGCAATCACCCGGTTCTTACCCAGCAGCAGGCGTACCTGGCTCAGGGATTCCCGGGCCAGCAGGCTGCGCTCACCGGCGCGCCAACTCTTGTTAATGCTGAACTTGATCGCGGCGTTAGCATCGGGGGAGGTATTCGCCAGCCGTAAGGCCAGCGCCTCGGCGGCCTCGCGCGGCGCCTCACTCACCTGGGTCACCAAACCATAGGCCTTGGCCTGCTCGGCATCGATCACCTCGGCGGTCATGCTGAGCTGCATGGCCACATCCTTACCTACCAGCTCCCGCAGGCCGACCAGGCCAGCCATATCTGGCACCAGGCCCCACTTGGCCTCCATGATAGAGAGGCGGCAGTCTGGCGCGGCGATACGCATGTCGGCCCCCAAGGCTATCTGAGTGCCGCCGCCATAGCAGATCCCCTCGAGCACGCAGATCACTGGCACGGGCAGGCGGCGCCAGCCGATGGAGACCCGCTGCGCCAGGTTGGCATTGCCCGGCAGCCATTTAAACAGCAACTTAAACGCCTGCATGGGTGACTTCATCACGCTGGCCACATCCAGCCCGGAGCAGAAGTTGCCGCCACTGCCACTGAGGATCACCGCCCGCACGTCTCTGCGCCCGGCGATAACCTTCTGCACCTTCACGATAGAGTCGAACAGCGCATAGTTGAGGGCGTTGTACTTTTCCGGCCGTGACAGTTCTACCCAGGCGATGCCTTCGGCTATGGTCAGGGTGACGTGGGGATGTTGCATTCCTTTACTCCTCAATCGCTGCAGTTAAACTCTGCTACTGGTCAGTCCAGAAGGAATGTAACACATTTGGCAAATATCCCTAAAAGATATAACATAAGTCCGTTTTTTGACTGGCGTCAAAATATTGCCACTTAAGAGTTTACGGTTGTTAATCAAGCTGATAGATAATAACCTTTGGGCAAAGCTTGTCATTTACCTGCACCGACATACCCGGCGACCCGGCCTGGATGCCTGGGATTGGGGTAGATGCCCCGGCAAAGAGACCAACTGCAAGTCCCATTAAACCCTGTCGTTACCACAGACAAAACCGATGAAAACTGCCTCAGGACGAAGCTTTTAGCCACCAAGCAAGTGATTTGGTGTTATCTTCTAATAATGAAGGCAGATTAGGATGTTATAACTAGATGTCGATTCCCGTACTCATATGCGATGACTCCGCACTCGCTCGCAAGCAGATGGCCAGGACCCTGCCCAAGGAGTGGGATGTCGAGATCACCTTTGCCAACAATGGTGCCGAAGGTATCGAGGCGATCAGGGCCGGCAAGGGCGAAGTGGTGTTTCTCGATCTCAACATGCCAGTCATGGATGGTTACGAGGTACTGGAGACGATTCAGAAGGAAGATCTTCCCGCCCTGGTGATCGTGGTCTCCGGCGACATTCAGATCAAGGCCCACGAGAAGGTGAAGGCATTGGGTGCGCTGGACTTTATTCAGAAGCCGGTGAGCGCCGATGCCATCAGCAACATACTCCAGGAGTACGGCATACTCACCATAGCCCTGGGCGAGCAAGACAACGACAACCCCATGATAGAGGTGGATCTGCGCGACGCCTGCCAGGAGGTCGCCAACGTGGCCATGGGCCGCGCCGCCGATCTGCTGGCCAAGCTGCTGGATGTCTTCGTACTGCTGCCAATCCCTAACGTCAACGTGCTGGAAGTCAGCGAGCTCACCATGACCCTTAAGGCCACCGAGCGTTACAGCACGGTATCGGCCCTGTGCCAGGGCTTTATCGGCGCGGGCGTGGCCGGCGAGGCGCTTTTGCTGTTTCACGACTCCTCCTTTCAGGACATGGCCAAGCTGATGGGGCTGGCAAATCCCGAGGATGCCAACACAGAGATAGAGGTGATGATAGACACGGGCAACGTGCTTATCGGCGCCTTCCTCAGTGGTATCTCGGAGCAGCTGCACATGAAGTTCAGCCAGAGCCATCCCGTGGTACTGGGGCGTCACTGTACGGTAAACGACCTTATCCACGACAACTCGGAGAAATGGTCCCGCACCCTGGCGATGGAGATCAACTACCGCATCGAAGGCCATGATATTCAATGCGATCTCCTGCTGCTGTTTACCGAAGACTCATTGCCGACGCTTAACTATAAGCTGGGCTACCTGCTGGATTAAGTTGGACCAAGATATGCCATATGACCAAAGCGCGATGAACGAACTCCACTGGCTAATCGATATGGTGCAGACCATAGAGGTGGGCCTGGTCGTGCTGGATCGCGACTACAACATCCAGCTGTGGAACGGCTTCATGGAGAACCATAGCGGCATCTCACCCAACTCCATCAAGGGCAAGAATCTATTCGATCAGTTCGACTACCTGCCAGCCAACTGGCTGAAGCAGAAGATGGAGTCTGTGTTTCTGCTGAAGAACCGCGCCTTCATCAGCTGGGAGCAACGTCCCTATGTGTTTAAGTTTGGCAACTATCGCCCCATCACGGGCCGCGCCGACTTCATGTACCAGAATGTGACCCTGCTGCCCCTCTCCTCCCTCACGGGCCAGATCACCCATATCAGCATGATCATCTATGACGTTACCGATGTGGCGATCAACAAGCTACAGCTCAAGGCCGCCAACGAGCGCCTGGAGCATCTGAGCCAGACAGATGGCCTGACCCAGCTGCATAACCGCCGTCACTGGCAGCTGTGCATGCAGAAGGAGTTCGACCGCCATGCCCGCTACGGCGAGCCCACCACACTGGTGATGTTCGACATAGACCATTTCAAACGGATCAACGACACCTATGGCCATATCGCCGGCGACAGGGTGATCCAGCATGTCTCCCATATCCTGCGTCAGTCACTACGGGACACAGATTGCGCCGGCCGCTACGGCGGTGAGGAGTTCTCCGTAGTGCTGTCGAACACCAATGCCGAGGCCGCACTGCATTTTGCCGATCGCCTGCGGGAGAAGATCGAGGCCTCAGAGCTGAGGTTTGAGAGCGCCATCCTCAAGGTGACGGTGAGTATCGGCATCTGCGGCATAGACGAGCACCTGAGCAACAGCGCCCAATGGCTAGGCCAAGCCGACAGCGCCCTCTATCAGGCCAAGCAGAAGGGGCGTAACTGCTGCGTCATCTTCAATCCCGATGAAGCCGAATAGGGTCAAACCCAAGCCGTGACAGATACGAAAAAGCCCATCTATGATGGGCTTTTTGTTAGGTGCGAGATACGCGAAGATTAATGGAAACGAGAGTCTTCCTCTTCGTACTCCTCGTCATCATCTTCCATCTCATCGCCTATGAAATAGGTACCCCAACCGTCGTAATCCACCTTGAGCTTAGCCGCCAGTTGGATCAGATCTTCACAGGCCTTGTCCAGCAAAGCCACGTCGAGTTTGTGGTAGGCGATGGCGTCGAAACAGAAGAGCACTGAGCCGTCTTCCAGCTCCATCTCTTCGGCATCGTTCACCTCAAAGCCCATCTTAAAGGCTTCCACCGCCGCCTTCTCCAGACGGTCGAAGTTAGAGGCCGAGAAGTGGTGTTCTATGGTGTATTCGGCATCTGGCTCAGAACCATCGGCAAGAATCGCATCCACGATCTCCTGGTTTTCCTGTTTCTGTTCCTGCAGCTGACGTTCTGTAGACATGGATCTCTCCGAATAAAAATGTTCTTAATTAATTGCTTTCTTGGCCATCAGGGCACTGGCTTCCTGATTAAGCTGAGCCAGCTTTTCCGCCATCATGGCATGAATCCGGGTAGAAAGCTCTTTTACCTGAGACTTAGCCAGACCTTTGGTCTCTATGGGATCCATCACCTCGATGATCACCACGCCGTTGTTCCAGCGGTTGAGCTTAATATGTTCCTGATTCGAGGCCAGCACAGGCACCATGGCGACACCCGCCTCGATGGCGGTATGAAAGGCGCCCGCCTTGAAGGGTAGCAGCCCCTTGCCCCGTGAGCGTGTACCCTCAGGGAAGATCCAGATAGAGAGGCACTTATCTTTAATCTTCTTCGCCGTCTGCGCCATGGTCTCGAAGGCGCGGTTACGGTTTTTACGGTCGATCAGTATGTTCCCCGACAGCCAGTAGATCTGGCCGAAGAAAGGGATCCAGGCCAGGCTCTTCTTGCCCAGGCTAACTGTGCCCTTTGGCACGGCGGCCGTATGGGTGAACATGTCGAAATTGTTCTGATGGTTGGCCAGGAAGATACAGGGCTCGCTGCGCTCGACCTTGGGTTTGCGCACCACCACCTTGACCCCCAATACTGGCGCGGCCCAGGAAAAAATCTTAGCAAACAGATGGACATTGTCTCTATGACGGGGGCGCAGCAGACAATAGAGGCCGCCGAAGACAAAGGCCAACAACAACATGATGGCTAAGATCAGAGATCTGAAGATTAACAGCACAACTTACTCCTGTGATTTCAGTGGCGACATTATAGCAGCAGGCCTTTTGACTTACACCTGTCGTCTTAGGCCCCTAGCAGCTTTACAGGATACAGGGCAAGTGTTAACGATATAAGTCATGGAATTAACAGTAGAAAAACATCACCGCAATCAAATGCAGCTAAGAAAAAAGCGGGCGAGAGCCTGCTGCCCCCTACCCGCTCAACTCACAAGTGCGTCGTTTTTATCGACTTTTCTAGTTAGTCTCGACCTTTGTAATCGAACTTTCTCTAAGTAGTCTGGGCAGCAGCAGACGAAACGCTATCGTGCTGACCGCCAGGGTCGCCACAATCGCCGCGCCGCTAGGCAGATCGAAGCTGGCCGATAGCAACAGACCTATGCCATAGCCCAGCAGGCCCACCAGATAGGCCAGCGGCCACTTACCCTTGCCACGCAGCTTGTTGACCGCCAGCGCCGGCAGGATCAGCGAGCTGAACACCAGGTAGACGCCCACCAGCTCCACCGACAGGGTGATCACTAAGGCAAACAGCAGGTAGAAACCGGCACCGTTGAGTATGGCGGGGCGCAGGGCGATGATCGCCAGCACCAGGCTCGACACCACAGCCGGTAGGATCAACTGTGACCAGTTCACCCAGAGGATCTGCCCAGACATCAACTGCTTAAGCATCTCTGCGCCATGGGGATCGTTTGACAGCAAGAGCATGGCCGCCACCGCCGACAACACATAGAAGCAGCCGATGATCGCCTCCAGCTCATCGGCCATCCGCTTGGCCAGCCAGGCGATAAACCCTGCCCCCAGCAACGCAAACAGGGCCGGCATCCAGACCGTGGAATAAGGCAGATGCTCCAGCTCATGGTTGGTGTGGGCAATAATCGCCCCCAGCGCCGCCACCTGGGCGATCGCCAGGTCGATGAAGATGATGCCCCGCTTGAGCACCTGACTCCCGAGCAAGACATGGGTCGAGAGCACCAGAATACCCGCGGCGAAGGCAGGGAGTAGAATTGATAAGAGATCGAGATCAAACATGATTGAGTACCCAAAAGCGAACAACGGCGCCCCCAAAGAGGGCGCCGGATCTAAACCAGGCTAGCGATTCACGCCCAGCAACAAGTGGATAACGCTGTCGTACAGGCCAAAGAGGTCCTGGGCGTCATCGTTGCCACCGACCGACATAGGCAGATTCACCACCGGCAGGTCGGTGCGCTCACCGAGCCAGTTGGCGCCGCGCTCATCCTGATAGGAGGCGACAATAATCGCCATCACATCGCCCTGCCCGGCGCGCCCCTGCAGGCTGGCCAGGTGCCCCGTGCTTGGCGGCAGGCCAGGCTTAGGCTCAAGATCCCCCACCTGCTCCATGCCCAACCAGTTAAACAGGTAGCGGAAGCTGGTGTGATAGGCGATCACCTTCTTGCCCTTAAGCGGCGCCGCCTGTGATTGCCAACGGCCAATCGCCGCCTGCCAGCGCTGGCTGAAATCGGCCAGGGCCGACTCGTAGGCCGCGCGATTGTCCGGATCCAGCGACACCATCTTGGCCGACAGCGCCTTAGCCACCTCCAGCAGACGCTCTGGGTCGAAGTGCAGGTGTGGATTGCCCTGAGCATGGACATCGCCCATGCTGCGATCCACCTGAGCCAGCTTGTCCAGGGTCTGAGTATGCTCGGCGGCATAGAACAGCCCCTTGTCGGTCGAGCGCACCTGGGCGTTAGCCGACTTCATCTGCAACATGGGCAGCCAGCCCACCTCGAGATCGGCACCGGCGCAGACCGCCAGATCTGCCTGGCGCATCTTGGCGATCAAGCTGGGTCTGGCCTGCACCTGATGGGGGTCCTGCATCGCCGTGGTCGCGGCGTAGATCTTAGCATCCGGTGCCAGCTCCTTGGCCAAGGCAGCATATTCAGGCTCGCAGGCGAAGATATTCAATTTCGCCTGTGCACCACAGGCAAAGCTCAGCGCCAGCGCCGCAACGCCAGCTTTTAAGTAGTTAGAATTGATGCGCACCGTGAGCCCCCAGAGTCATGACATATTGAAGAGTAATGACGTTATCATCTGTGATGCCGTCAAAGTTAGTGCCTTGCTGATTGGTATATTGCAGGCGCACGGTGGAGAAGTGGCTGTGATGCCAGGCCAGGCTCACCTCAGTCTCTTTCAGCTTCTGGGCATCGAAGTGCTCATCGTGCATCAGGTGCGTATCGACCTGACCGTAACGCAGACCTGCCGACCAGTTTGGCGAGAACTGATACACAGAGCTTAGATACCAACCCGTGTGGGCATCCGGCTTAGCGGTATCATGATCGTCGACCGCCTCGTGGTCATGGTCGTCCAGCGGCGCATAGTCGCTCACACGGAAATACTCGCCGCTCAGGGTCAGATGCTGATACTTGTAGTTGCCCTGGGGCGCCCACTTGTAGACGAAGTCCGCCATATAGGTGTTCTCACCCGTGTATCTGGCGGCATGGCTATGATCATGGCCATCCTCGGCCACCACGGCTTCTTCATGCTCCTCATGGGCGGTGAGACGACCGTTTTCGTTACGCAGATAACTCAGGCCCAGCTGCCAGGAGCTGCTGACGCCGATATCTCCACCCAACTTAGTGTAGGCGGTGTAGACGCCGACGCTCTTAAATTCGCGCTCGCCGTGTTCATCTTCGGCGCGCATGCTATCGCCCTTGAAGGCCTCGACGCCCATGCTCCAGTAGAGATCGGTCGGTGCGACATAGTCCAGACGCACACCGTCATCGAAGTAGTGACTGCCCAGGAAGGCACGATAGGCCGCCGGACGATCGGAGAAGGCATCGCTGTGCACATGCTGATTGTTGAGGTAACCCACATCCGACAGGAAACGACCGCCGCGCATCGACAGACCATAGGGCATCGCCAGGGTCTGGATGAAGGCCTCTTCGAGTCCCACCTCGGTCTCGCCATCGTGCACCTCGATCACCGAGGTCAGCTTGCCATAGAACATGTCGTCTATGTTGGCGCTGAGCGCCAACTCGGTGTGACCCAGGCCAAAGCCCTCGACACGCTCAGACATGGGGCGCTCGGCGTTTTGATAGTAACCGTCGAGCACCGCACTGATGGCAGGGTTAGTCAGGCTAGGATCCGCCGCGAAACTTAGGCTTGGCATTAGGCTAGGCAAACAGGCACAGGCAAGTGCAACCGCCGACAGGCGGGCATTGAAATTCATCATAATCTCTCCAAAAAACAGCTAAACGACTCCGCCGCCAATGGGGCGCAGAGTATTAATTATCTTGAGTTTTTGAGGTATTACGACTGTGCGGGCGGGGCGCGGCTCTGAAAGTAATCGACGTGGACGGCGGCAAGGGCCGTGGGCTCACGTAGCGGCACTTCCACCGTGAGGCTGGGCAGGCTAAAGCTAAACTCGCCGACCGGCAAGACGCTATTGAGTTGCAGTTTTTGAATACACAGGGTGCAGTGTGTGGTGGCGCCCTCATCCAGATGTTCCAGGCTATGGGCAGGCGCAAGCACAGACAAGCAGAACAATATAGCACTAAGCCATATCGCCACTCCTCTAACTTTTCCTTTTACCTTTATTGCCATGGGATCTACTGGACACATTCAAATTCCGACCAAGTTTAGGGATACGAGTGATGAAGTCAAGCCAGAATTGGCGGTGGCTCAGGCTGGAATGTAACAAAAGTTATTCGAAAATTTTACTTATGCGCCGACCCAAAGCGTGGCCCACATCACGGCCAGATTGGCTAAAATTAAGTCTGACTTAAGTTAGTGACACTAAGATGACAGCTAAATTGAGCGGCGGCTCTGAGCTACCGACTCTCACCATTCAAGGTTTAAAGGAAATGCTCTCTATGAAGGAATTTTTTCGCGAAAATTTCAAAATGCTGTTCTGGACCGCCATCTTCTTTGTCGCCATTCTCGGCGGGATCTATTACGTCGAAGCGGCGCTCGAGGCTCAGGTTCAGGTCGTCGAATAACCGATTTGGCCTGAGTCTGCTTTTTAGGAACAAGGCACAAATATCATATTTCAGATGAGCTAGGCGCCAGGCCTAGCTCAAGCGCATCATCATCTAGCAGGCTCACACGGCCCGCCCCCTCAACGATACTTCTGTCTGTGCTCGCTGTCGTCCACCTCTTGCCTCGGCGGCGCCTGGGTCACCTTGAGGTGGTCCATCATATGAGTCACCAGCAGAATCATCACGGCAAATATCGCCACCGGCGCGGTCAAGTTACGCCACTCTGGTAGGAAATAGCCCACGACCAGCATCACCAGCCCCAGATAGAAACCCAACATCTTCAATCGCATCAGGTTGGCACTTCGACCCAGCCAGGCCTCGCAGTGGGGACATTGGATCTGAGCATCCAGCCCCTTGCCCCGCTGGGCAGCAACCTGTTGGGCGCGAAAGGGGTGACTACAGTGAGGACAAAGCACAACAAACTCTCAAATAACGGCAAAGAGTGCTAGTCTATCAGATTGCGCCGCCACGCGTTGCGAATTTACAGCGCAATTGGAACAGATTATGATCCCAGCCATTAGCTAACACAGGACGGATAATATGTTACGCAACTTAGCCCTGGCGCTGGTGACTATGATGGCCCTAGCCCATCTTCCCACCACCGCCGATGAAGCCCTCCAGACACCCCAGCCCCTGACCGAACTGACTCAACTGCAACAGACCATAGATTCAGATATCGCTAAACTAGGCAATGCCAACGGCGAGATGAAGCAGTTTATCGAGTACCGTATCAAGGAGCACGCCAACCAACTGCACGACAAGTTCAAGCTGATGATGAACCAGCAACCGCTGGATAAGGCAAACCTGCTACCACTGCTACAGAAGCATCTGGCCTTCATCGACAAGGTAGCCGATTACTACGCCGCCGATATTGACCAATTTAAACAACAGCTTGGCAGCGATAATGACACAGGCGTCATGTATAAGCTCGCCATGCGGGATCGCCAGCGCGACGAGATCCTCAGCGCCAAATATGAGACCCTCACCTGGCTGGACGCCTTGGGCGAAGATACCCAAGCCATCAAGACCCAGCTGACGGCTCAACTGCTGAAACGCTCAGACATGCTCAACAGCCTGGTGCATTTCACCCAGGACAAACTCAAGCTGGCGGTGGATGAGGCGGCCAAGGCGGGTAAGGATGTTACTGCTGAGCAGACCGCCCTGGTCACCAACCTCAACGAGCGACTCAGCCTGACCAGCGCCAGCCTGTCGGTGGCGATCGAGCTGCTGGATGCTATGAGCCAGGATACCACGGTCCTCAAGCAGACCCTGTTTAGCATCTCAGGGGATATCACCCAAGACGTGCTCAACGTCGATGTGGCCAGTAACCTGCTGGACCAGTGGTGGAACCAGGCCAAGAATCAGGCGCTGGACAACGGCCCGGGCCTGCTGTTCAAGTTGTTTGTCTTCCTGCTGATCCTCTTCCTGGCCCATCTGGCCGGCAAGGCAGTGCAGCGCATCGTCAAGAAGATGGTGAGCAACTCAAAGCTTAAATTCAGCAAGTTGCTGCAAGACTTCTTCGTCTCCCTCTCGGGTAAGACAGTGTTTGCTCTGGGTCTGATGATCGCCCTGTCACAGCTGGGCTTCGAACTTGGTCCACTGCTGGCCGGCTTCGGGGTCGCGGGTGTGATCATAGGTTTCGCCCTGCAAGATACCCTGTCTAACTTCGCCTCGGGCATGATGATCCTCATCTATCGTCCCTACGACGTGGGCGACCTGATCAACGCCGCGGGCGTAACGGGTAAGGTGAGCCAGATGAGCCTGGTCTCCACCACCATCAAGACCTTGGACAACCAGCGCCTGATCATCCCCAACAACAAGATCTGGGGCGATACCATCAACAACATCACGGTAGAACATCAGCGCCGCGTCGACATGACCTTCGGCATAGGTTACGGCGACAACATAGAGAAGGCCGAGCAGGTGCTGCGCGGTATAGTCGACGAACATCCTAAGGTGCTCAAGCAGCCTGAGCCGACGGTGAAGCTACACCTGCTGGGCGAGTCTTCGGTGGACTTCGTAGTGCGTCCTTGGGTGAAGCCGGAAGATTACTGGGATGTGTATTGGGACATCACCCGCGCGGTGAAGATGCGCTTCGACCAGGAAGATATCTCGATTCCTTTCCCACAGCGCGACGTGCATATCTACCAGACTGGCAAGTAAGGGCTCAAAGACAGCTCTTTATAACAAAGCCCTTCACAAAAAAAGCGCCTGCAACTGCAGGCGCTTTTTTATCTCTCTATAGCAAGGAATACCCCGCCAGCCTTAGGCCAGCCCTGTGATCTCGCCTCGCTCATCGATATCTATGTTCAGATATCCGGGACGTATCCCCAGCCCTGGCATGGTCATCACCTTACCCACCAGCGCCGTGATAAAGCCGGCACCGGCATTGAGTTTCAGCTCGGCGATGGGCAGCTCAAACCCTTGTGGCGCCCCCTTGAGCTTAGGATCATGGCTAACCGACATGGGCGTCTTGGCGATGCAGAGCGCCAGCTTATCAAATCCCTGGCGTTGCAGCTGAATCAGCTGAGCCTTGGCCGTATCGGATAAACTGATGCCGCTAGCACCGTAACCTGCCTCGGCGATGGTCAGCAGCTTGGCCTCGATAGACTGCTTGGTCTCGTAAAGATAACGGAACTGACTCGGCTGCTCGGTGGCGCGTACCACGGCCCTGGCCAGTGCCACCGCGCCCTCGGCGCCTTGAGTAAAGGCTTCGCAGACTTCGCAGGCAAATACGCCCTCTTGCAGCACGCGGGCCTTGAGCCACTCTAGCTCCTCCTGGGTATCCTCGGCGAAGCGGTTGATGGCCACCACCAGCGGCAGGCCATACTTGGCCACATTGCTGATGTGCCAGCGCAAGTTGGCATAGCCGGCGGCGAGCTTATCCATCTCGCTACCTGCGTCAGGATTATGAGACTTGAGCGCCTTGACCGTCACCACCAATACCGCCGCATCCGGCGCATTGCCCGACTGACGGGTCTTGATATTACAGAATTTTTCGAAGCCCATATCGGAGCCGAAGCCCCCCTCGGTCACCACGATATCTGCCAGCCTGAGGGCGATATCGTCGGCGATGATCGACGAGTTACCATGGGCGATGTTGGCGAAGGGACCGGCATGGATCAGACAAGGGGCACCACTTAGGGTCTGCATCAGGGTCGGCGAGATGGCCTGACTCATGATGGCCGTCATGGCGCCGGCCACGCCAAGATCTTCGGCGCTGATGTAGTCGCCCTGTTTGTTCTGCGCCAGCACGATACGACCGATGCGGGCACGCAGGTCCTTAAGATCCCGGCTCAGCGCCAGAATCGCCATCAACTCGGAGGCGGCGCTGATATCGAAGCCGCCCTGATGCACTGGACCATTGACCTCGCCAAGGCCGACAGTGATGGTGCGCAGGCTGCGCTCATTCTGATCCACCACCCGGCGCCACAGGATCTTGTCGGGATCGATATCTAAGGGTGCTAGCCCGGATTGTTCGCGAAAGGCATCATTGCCCAGGCGTTGCTCGTGATAGAGGCGGGCATCGATGGCCGCGGCCGCCAGGTTATGAGCACTGGTCACCGCGTGTATGTCGCCGGTCAGATGCAGGTTGAGATCTTCCATAGGCACCACCTGGGCCAGGCCACCACCGGCGGCGCCCCCCTTGATACCAAATACCGGACCCATGCTGGGCTGGCGGATACAGGCGCAGCTCTTCTTGCCGATCGCCTGCAAGCCCTGAGTCAGGCCGATACTGGTCACTGTCTTGCCTTCGCCGAAGGGAGTCGGCGTTACCGCCGTGACTATCACTAACTTACCATGTTTGTTATCTTTAATTCGGTTGGTGATAGCCAGATCGACCTTGGCCTTGGTTCTGCCGTAAGGGCTTAATTCGTGGGGCAAGATCCCGAAAGCAGTAGCTATGCTTTCTATGGGTTGTAAGCTGGCTTGGCGTGAAATTTCGATGTCAGTCAGCATATAGCGCTCCTACAATAAATAAGCATGAAAAAAAGCGAGCTGGTGCGAATATAGAGCAAAAAGTGGTCACAACAAACCTATTCATTGTCGGCGAAGGTATTAATTAAGGATTTATGAATCTAAATCAATAAAATGATTATTAATGGAAAAAATTAATCCAAACGGAGCGGCCCATGAGTCAGCAAAGCTTTACATTCTCCCCCTTTATCGCCGGCTTCTGGCGCCTGGATAGCTGGCAACAGACACCGCAGCAGACCCTGGCGTTGATCGAGCATTATCTCAGTCTGGGCGTGACCTGTATGGACCATGCGGACATCTATGGCGAGTACAGCTGCGAGGCGCTGTTTGGCCGCGCACTGGCCCTCAAGCCCGAGCTGAGACAGCAGATGCAGATAGTCACTAAGTGCGGCATCAAGCCCGCCTTTGCCTCGACAACTGAGCGCTACGTCAACCACTATGACACAGGCTATCAGCACATTCTCACCAGCGTCGATAACTCGCTTAAGGCGCTGCAGGTGGATGAGATAGATCTACTGCTGATCCACAGACCAGATCCCCTGATGAATGCCGACGAGGTCGCCCAGGCCTTCGAACAGCTCTATCAGACCGGCAAGGTGCGCCACTTCGGCGTCTCCAACTTCACCCCGGCTCAGTTCGACCTGTTGCAGTCCAGGCTGGATCGCCCCCTGGTGACCAACCAGCTGGAGATCTCCCCCATGGCCATGCATACCCTGAGCGATGGCAGCCTGGATCAGGCGCAGCAGTATCGTTGCCCGCCCATGGCCTGGTCCTGCCTAGGTGGCGGCGAGATCTTTAGCAGCCAGAGCGAGCAGGCCAAGCGACTTCGCCAGACGTTAACCAAGATAGCCGCCGACCATGGCACGGACGATATCAGCCAGATCATCTATGCCTGGGTGATGGCCCTACCGAGCCAGCCAAGGCCTATCATCGGCAGCGGTAATCCTGAGCGGATCAGCGCCGCCGTCGCCGCCGGCGAGATAACGCTCGACAGGCAGGAGTGGTTTAGCATCTGGCAGGCCTCCACCGGCCACAGCGTGCCTTAGGACGCTAAAATCTGCATCAGAAACGAAAAAGCCAGCAATCTGCTGGCTTTTCTCTATCCATCTAAAAACTAAGGCTTAGCTATTTAAGCTAGCTTTTGAGGAGTTAGCTTTTAAGATTTTAGCTTTCAAGGATTTAGTCGTGAAACTTCACCTGACCCGTCAGGTGCGGCCTGCGCCCCTTGACGTCACGCAGTTCGAACATCAGTCCTTCGGCACTCTCGGTATCGAAATCGAAACTCACCTGGGCCGGCATGAGTAGCGGCAGCTTGAAGGCCACCTCCACAGTACAGGGCTTGTCGCCAATTTCTGGCATCAGCTGAGCTACGCTTCGTGCCTTAGACCACATGCCGTGGGCCAACACGCGATCGAAACCAAAACGCTTAGACAGCACGGGATGCAGATGAATCAGGTTGTAGTCGCCCGATGCCTTGGCATAACGGCGGCCGAGATCTTCACTCAGCTCCCAGCTAACCGGATTCGACCAGCTCATTGGGCTCGCCTTAGGCGGACGCGCGCGCTTGCCGCTTTGCTCGATACGGTAGAGATAGGTCGACAGCGACTCCCACACCAGCTCGCCGCCGACGAAGGCGCGAGACACCAGCTCAAACTCCAGCCCTGAGTCTGTCATTTGGCTGCTGGTCAGCTCACACTCGAGATCATAGCGCTCATCGACACTCGTGGTGCGGTAACGGGTAATACTGTTCTTCAGGTGGATCATGCCCAGCAAGGGGAAGGTGATCGCATCTAAGGTAAAGATGCTGGCATGCAGGCGAAACACCATGACATAGAGATAGGTCAACGGCAGCTGCTGGCCATCGAACTCGAAGCCACACACCTTGGCATATTGGGCGACCTTATCGGCGCGCACGGCCACCTGTGGACAGGTCACCTTAACATGGGGCAGAGGCTGTTCGTCCCAGCCTGGCTTTCGGCCAAAAAAGATCTTGCGATAAAGCGATAACAGCGACGGCATCGCCTTAAGTTCAACACAAATTTCTTTATTCACGCTATCCAAACCCTTCACACTTTACTCAGCCTAAAAATTGCAAGCCCGCGAGTATACCCCAAAATCACGCTTTTTACCTAAACCTTAAGTCTGTTTAATGCGCGTCGCCCCCGCCTATGGCAAAATAGCCCTCCTAAATTCAGTCAGCTTTTCCCATGGGCGTCACTCAGTGCAAGACAAAAACTTCGATGCATTAGCCGGTAAATTTGCCAAGAACATCTACGGCACGCCTAAGGGCGAGGTCCGCGCCGCCGTGCTGTGGCGGGACATCTCTCAGGCCATGACACAACTGCCCGAGGGGCCACTGCGTATTCTGGACGCCGGCGGCGGCTTCGGCTTCTTCAGCCAGAAGCTTGCCAAGCTTGGCCATAGCGTCACCCTGTGCGATATCTCCAGCGAGATGCTGGCTCTGGGTCAGGCGCAGATAACTGAGTATGAAAGCAATAGCGGTGAGAAGCTGGACATCACACTGCTGCACGCACCGATACAATCCCTGACCCGGGAAGAGCTTGGTCAGTTCGACCTCATCCTCTGCCATGCGGTGGCCGAGTGGCTCAGCGATGCCAAGCAGACCCTGGCCGGTCTGACCCAGCTGTTAAAACCCAAGGGGCTGTTTTCCCTCATGTTCTATAACAAGGAGGCGATGCGCTTTCACAGCCTGATCTCGGGTAACTTCGATTATGTGGCGGCAGATTTCAAGGTGAAGAAGAAGGTCGGCCTGACCCCAAGCTATCCCCTGTATATCGACGATGTGCGCGCCTGGGTGACAGATTGGCAGATGGAGCTGGTGACGGCCTCTGGCGTGCGGGTGATCCACGACTATCTCAAGACCCACCAGCCCCCTAATTCAGATTTCAGCCAGCTACTGGAGATGGAGCTGCAATACTCGACCCACCCCGCCTACATAGGCCTGGGGCGCTACGTTCACTTCATCACCCGTTGGCAAAAATAGCTAGCTCACTAATCGAACAGCTCCACCTGGCTCTCCCCCTGAGCGGTGACTATCTGTTTCAGATAGCGCTGCTCTTCGCTCATCATCTTACTAATCCGCTCAGGTGACAGGCGCATCAGCTTGACCTTGCCGCTGTTAGGATGAAACAGCACCTTACGCGGCCAGGGCCCGCCAAGATCTTCGCTCACTATCTCTATCCCCTCAGTCTTGAGGTAGTTCTTCACGAAGCTGATATTGGACTCGCCGACGTTCAGCACACTGGTGGCCGTCATCTGCGCGCCGCCGAAGACCTTGGCCTTGAGGCGATTACGCATGCCCCCTAGGCCCAATATGCTGTTGATCAGCTGCTCCATGGCCCAGTTGCCATAGCGGCAGGTATAGCTGGTCAGCTGATGCCAGTCTTCATGCAGTTGCCGCTCGGGCAGCAGGAAATGGTTGAGGCCGCCTATGCCCAACAAGGGGTCCCAGATGCAGGCAGCGACGCAGGACCCCAGGCGGGTGAAGATCAGCTCATCGTGGGCAGTGACATAGAAGTTGCCGGGATCGACCCGGGCCACCACGGCGTCGTGGCGGCTATCCCAATGGCGGGGAATCGCCTCAAATTCGGGCCGAACGGGGAAAAGGGTCGCCTCTGCCTGCATCTTGCCTCCCTGCATCGATGGACTTGGCGTCCATCGATATCTCTCCAAGGTTTATCCTGCCTATCAGTATAGCCAAACGGGAGAAACCGGTGCAGAGCAGAGAAAGGTTAGTTACAGGCCGTCTGCCAACAGTTTTGCACCTTGGCTCCTTCTACATCTGCAAACTTGGCGGGTATCCCCTTATCCCCCACCACGTGACCTGCGCCAACCACCACAAACAGTGGCGACGGGCCATCTTGTTGCATCATCAAGGATCTGATCTTGGCCGTCATCTGCTCGTTACGCTGCCATAGCATCTTGTCGATAAGTTCCTTATCGCCATCGTGTAGCATCTGCCCTTGCATCAAGGCATCGAGCCCGGCCTCATCGCCACTTCGCCAGGCCTTGATCAGCTGCACCATCTCCTCGTCCGGCGCATCAATCGCCTCGAGCACCATCTCCCACTGCATCTGCGGGCTGAAAGAGGCCATCAGCTTAAACTGATACTCTGTGCTCTCAAGCTCGATCACAGGGCGCTGGCCGTTCTTGCTCAGCAGCATCTGATCCACGCCCCACTGGGCCTGATAGCCCAGGGAGGCGAAACGCATCACGCTAAACTGCATCGCCTGCATCCAGGGTGCGTAAGGCTGCATGGGGGTGCAGATCTCACTGCGGGTACGGCAGTATTCTTCAAGGCGCGCCTGGGTCTTGGCATCGGCTGGCACCTTGGCCAAACCATACTTACGGATAAGCCCCATGATATCCGCCTTGTTGGTATCGGCCTCGACCGCCAGGGCGCCCGCCTTGGCAAAGGCCGCTTCGATCTGCTCCGCAATGGGGTAAAAATCGGCCTGGCCGATATGAATCGATCCCAATAGATAGGTCTGTTTGCCTTGGTAAGTGATCTTATAGAAGGGCGGCTTGTCATCACCGGCGGCCATCGCGCTGAGTGACATGATCCCTGTCAGTAGTAAAATCCCTATGGTTAATAAACGCGGTCGACTTGTTGCCATCTAGCTTGCCCCTTATAATTCGGCTAAATTTTTCAACACGAGGCTGTTATGCCACATAGTCACCTAATAGAGCAACTGAAAGAGAACCTGCAGTTGGCCTATCGTCAGGCCATCGATGCCGATGCCAAACTGGATGAGTTAAAGAAGGCCGGCCACGGTAAATTCACCACCATCTTCACCCAAGATGAAGGCTTTACTTCGCGCAGCAACCGCTTCGGCCCCTATGTACAGGAGCTGGCCGACGAGATGACCAAGCTGCCAAGCCAAGGCGATGGTCTGGCCCCGGCGCTGGAGAGTTTCGTGCGTAAGCTAGGAGTGCTGCTACAGACCCTGCAGGCATTTAAGAGCCAGGCCAAGTAACTAATCACCTAAGTAACTAAAGTAACTACGCAACTGAATGAGCGGGTAAGCTCATACTTTAGTGTCATATTGCTGTCATGGCCTGGCCATAGAATCGCCCTACTTTTCGTACGAGGCGGACCTAGATGACAGCAATCGACCTGAGCAGTGAACTGGATAAGATCATCGAGAATGAGAAGATCCACGTGCTGTTTCAGCCCATCTTCAACATCAATAGCCAGCGGCTACATGGCTTCGAGGCCCTGAGCCGGGGGCCCGAGCATAGCGCCCTCTTCTCTCCCGTGCCCCTGTTTCAGACCGCGGCCCACGAGGGACGCCTATCCGAGCTTGAAGAGATCTGCCGTCGTCACTCCATCAGACAATTCGACGCCCGCGAGTTGCCGGGCAAGCTGTTTATCAACATCTCCCCCAAGGCCCTGCTGGAACCCAGCCACGCCAAGGGACTCACCCTCAGCCTGGTGCAGGAGCTGGGACTGTCGCCGGATCAGATAGTAATAGAGCTGTCGGAGCAATATCCCGCCGACGATATCGATCTCCTGAAGGAGTGTCTCAACCACTACCGCAGCCAGGGGTTTCTGACCGCCATCGACGATCTCGGCACCGGCTATTCAGGGTTAAGGCTCTGGTCCGAACTGGCACCAGACTATGTCAAGATAGACCGCCACTTCATCCACCAAATCGACCAATCGCCGGTGAAGCAGGAGTTTGTCCGCTCCATCATAGATCTCTGCCAGAGCCTCAGCTGTAAGGTGATTGCGGAAGGGATCGAGACACCAGCTGAACTGGCGTTACTGACTCAGCTAGGCATAGTCTATTGTCAGGGCTACCTACTGGGCCGCCCCCAAACGCAACCGACACAGACCCTAACGGAACTGGCGCCCCAGGAGACCAAGCAGCGACAGACCCGTTACGCCGAATCGGCCGAAAGCCTGTCGACCCGCACCATATGCGTGACACCCGAGACCAAGCTCAAGGCCCTGAGCGCCCGCTTCGTGCGCTCGCCGCACCTGCAGGTAGTCGCCATCGTCGATGCCGAGCAGAAGCCACTTGGAATCGTCGACAGGGCGCAGTTGATGGAGCTGTTCAGCACCCCCTATGGCCGCGCACTGCACGAGAACAGCCCTGTTTTAGAGGTAATGAACGACAAGGTGCTGAAGGTGCCGGCCTGCATGCCGATCTCCGAGGTAAGTCAGTGCCTGACCGCAGAGCACGGCACGGTTGCACAACATTTCGTGGTGATGCGCGAGCAACAACTGTTAGGAATAGGCCACACCAAAGATCTGCTGCAACAGATCACCGAGCAGCGCATCAAGATGGCTCGTCACGCCAACCCCTTAAGCGGTCTTCCTGGCAACATCCCCATACAGGAGGAGCTGCAGCGCCTGCGCCAACAGGGCCGCGCCTTCTATCTGGCCTACTTCGACCTATGCCACTTCAAGCCCTACAACGACATCTATGGCTTCTGCCGTGGCGATGAGGTGATCCAATCTTTGGCGCTACGCCTGCAGCAGCAACTGAGTAGCGAGCATTTTGTCGGCCATGTGGGCGGCGATGATTTTGTGGTGATAGGCACAAGCCAGGCGATCGTCGATGAGTGTCGCCGCCTACTGCTCAGCTTTAACCAAGACAGAGAAGCCTTCTATAGCCCGGACGACTGGCTGGCCCAGTGCGTGATGGCCGAAGACAGACAGGGCCAGAGGGTGGCTCACCCCTTGATCAGTTTGTGTGTCGGCCTGCTGCCCCCCGAGGTGACGCGCTTTTGCGACGAACAGGGGCTATCGGCCTATAGCGCGGCGGCAAAAAAACAGGCCAAAGCCGCATTGAATGGCTTTAGCCTGTTTACGCCCGCGCCCAACGACGCGGCAATTGCCATGTATCGGCCGCTCAAGTTCGCCTGAGAGGCCCAGCAGCCTTAGAGTTTGGGCTGCACCGTCTTCTTCAGCCAATCGCTCAGCATCTTAGACTCGTGTCTCAGGGGCTTGTCGTTCATCACGCCTGTGGTGTGCATGAAGCTCATGTCTCTGAGCTTCTCGTCACCGGCGATCACCACTTGGTCACCGTCGAGCACCTGGTAACTAAAGGTCATTTGCGGCGGATAGATATCTTTGATCACACGGATATCGTTAGGGGTCGCGCCAAAGGTGGGGCGCACATCACCGGCCAGATCCACATCTGTCACCACCAGCTCCAGCTTCTGATTCGGCTTAAGCGTCTTCTCGGCGGCCTTGTTGAGGTTCTTGGTCAGAGTGTCGAACACACGCAGCTCATAGCGAGACTGAATGTCGCTCACCGCCTTCACATCACGGTAGCTGTCGACATCCTGCCAGGTGATCTTAACCACCCCGGCCTCTGTGACTGGATTCTCTTTGGCTTCTTCGGCGGCAAGGTTAAGTGACACCAGTGCTCCCACCAAGAGTAGAGATTGAAACTTCATATTATGCCTCCTTAATCGCCCAAGCTTGGGACACCTACTGAGTCTAGCGACTGCATTGAGTGTACAAAAGCTAACCTGAATATAGGCTTAATGCAAAATCCTGGCGAATCTTTTCGCCATCATTTACTTATTGGACAAGCGCAATTAACCCTTTTCTCCCCAGCCCACAGTTTTTGGCAGCCTTTGTATCAATTTGCTTCGAGCCTGGGGTAGACTCACAGGGCAAGGGAATCAACTAAGGTAAATCATGCAAAATCGATCTTCTCTGCTGTTCGTCGTCATCCTCTTTTCGTTGCTGGCCGGCGCCCTCTATTGGATCACTTTAGAGGAGGAGACCCAGCAGGCCCCAGAAACCTGGTCGGCCTTCGTCTATGCCCATGGCTACAACTCGGGCCGCTACAAGAAAACCGACGACTTCGAGGATTACCAAAGCTGTAAGGCCTTCGCCACCGAGCAGGCCAAGGAGCTTGGCGATGTCTTATGGGAGTGTGGCCTCAGGTGTCGCTTCGATAACAGCCGTCAGGGCTTTCAGTGCGAGACCATGCAGAATCAGGAGTGAGTCAGCCGCCTTTCATCGCTCATCGAGCCAATTTTACTTGTTCGTTTTTTATTCAGCTTCTGTTCAAGCTATTGCCATTAACATAGGTATCAATGAAACGGCAGCAGCACTCGGGCCGCAGCAAACACAGCCCCAGATGCCGACAACAGATTGAATTTAAGACACCGACAGGAGCTATGACAATGAGCAAGCTAACCCACAAAAGATTCTCAGGTAGATTCGCCCTATTGGCCTCGCTAATCCTTGGTTTCGCCTTTATCTCAGGCGCCAACGCCAGTGAGCTTAGCGACAGCGAACGCGCCGCGGTAGAACAACACTTCCAGATTCTGGATCAGCAGCAAGAAGCGAGCGATAACCAGACGCTCGACGGCTTCCAGGCCGATCTCGACAGTCAGCTGGAACAGGCCGAAGAGGAGTTTATGGAAGGTGCCTGCGCCGAGCATGAACTAACCTTCGATAGCGATAGCCAGGTCTGCTACTAGAACAGGCTTAGTAAGGACTCGCTAGAAAGGAAATAACTGAAACAGCTGAGGGTAAGTCGCCTTCAGCTGTTTTTTCTTGGGCGAAAACTTCTTGCCCTGAGGCGTCGCCTGCCCAGAAGGCACAAAGGGCAGCTCCTCGCCGGTGCGATCTTCATAGATCTGCCCCGCGATCAGATCGTAATCCTCCACGAAGGGATAGGCATAGCCATCTTTCTCCGGCCAGGCCGGCAGCTCGGCCAAGGCATCCGGGTTAAGCAGTATTTGCTCGAACCACTCCTGCCCTAGGGAGATCAGAAAGGCGCGAAATTCGGCAAAGCCATATTCGCTGTCACACCCGGTCACTATGTAGGCGGCGCCCCACAGCGACCAGAGGTAAGATCGGCGCATCTGCTGCGAGAAGAACTTATCGAAGGCCGCCAAGTCTTGGTTGTCGAGTTCGTTCAGCTTCCCCTTAAGCTCTACCGCCAGGCTCTCCTGATCTTGCTCTGGCTTGCTGCGGGTGACTAACTGCCAAAATTCATTCTCGTTCATGCTCTTCTCATACCAAACGTGGTTTATGGTTAACGATTGCCTTCATATTTACTCCTGCCCTGCGTATCTTGACTCACTTGTACCAAACGACAGGCCAAACAGAGGCCACATCTTACCCTAAGCCAGCCCGGCTGGCAGCATGGCATTTGCAATTTAGCCAAAGCAATAGACATTTAGGTAAAGCATTAGACATATAAGCAAAGCGTTGGACTAAATCGCGCCATTTTTCTACACTGCGGGGCAAATCATTCACCCAAGAGCCAAGATGAACCGACCAAGTCCCAGCATACTGCTACTGATCGCCCTCTATATTGTTATCGCCATCCTCGCTGGCTGGCGCGCCCTGGACAGCCAGACCCTAGATCTCTTTACCCTGGGCGTGATCCCTGTGCTCATCGGCCTCATCGCCCGCACCAGCTGGGCAAGCCTGGTGCTGAAGATCTATATCGGCATACAGACCCTGGGCTTCACGGCACTGGGTGCCACGGCGGTGATCGCCTATCAGATCACCCCGGAGGACGTTAAGGTGGTGGTGCGCGGTCAGGAGCTGCCTATCTGGGCCATCGCCCTAGTTGTCACCGCACTGCTGAGTTTCCAGTGGTATATGGCCTTCTCTAAGGGGCTAAAACAGTATCTGCCGCAGGCGGCTCAAACCAGCGACGAGACCAAGGCTTAATCCCTCTATCGGGGAGGTTTACATCCCATCTCCTCCCCAGCCCTTATCTGACAGGCCTTCGTGCCAATTCAGTCAAATCCAGGCCGCTTTCCTCTGTCACAGGGTTAAATTTTTACTGAATTTGACTGAAAGCACCCTTTGAGCGCATAAAACCGCTTTCATTATAGGGATGCTTGTGGCATGTTAAGTCCAGCAATTGCAAGTATCTAATGTAATTGGTATTACTAAATCTACGGAAAGAAGAGACTATCCAAATGAATAAAACTGAACTTGTTGCAAAAATAGCGGAAAGCGCTGAACTCACTAAAGCTGAAGCTGCTCGCGCCTTAAAGTCTTTCGAAGAAACGGTAGCGGAAGCGATGAAGAACGGCGAAAAAATCTCTATTGTAGGTTTTGGTTCTTTCGAAACCACTAGCCGTGCAGCACGTACAGGCCGCAACCCACAGACGGGCAAAGAAATTCAGATCCCAGCGGCTGTAGTACCTAAGTTTAAAGCCGGTAAGACGCTAAAAGACAGCGTAAACTAAATCGGTATTTAATCCGTCGAAAAAACCTCCTCCATGGAGGTTTTTTTATGCACCCTCCTAGTGCATCCTCTGCCTCATTTTTAACCAATTCGTTGCCTACTTCTGATGCAAATAATATAAATACTTGAAAAATAACAGATAAATATTTGGCACGCTCTTCGCTATAGCTTGTACGCGGCCTGACAATACTCATAACAACAGGCAGGGCCGCTCCCATAGACCAATAAGAAGGAATGAGTATGAAACAAGCATTGCGAACCCTAAGCCTACTCGCGGGCACCTTGATGGTTGCCCTACCGGCCAGCGCTAGCGTCACGGGCAACATAGGCGCAACCTCCAACTACTTGTGGCGCGGTGCCACACAGACGGGAGACGCGCCCGCGGTTCAAGGCGGCATAGACTTCGAACACGACAGCGGTCTCTACCTCGGAACCTGGGCGTCTAATGTGGATTTCGGCGACGACACCAGTTACGAGATCGACTTCTACGGCGGCTATGCCGGCAGCATAGGGGAAGACTTTGGTTATGACATCAGCTACCTCTACTACGCCTACCCAGACAGCGATTCGAGCATAGACTTCGGTGAAGTCACCCTGGCCCTGAGCTGGAAGTGGTTCAGCATCGGCTATTCAAAGGTGGTCAATGCCGGCAGCGACGTGGCATCGGATCCTTTCGATGAGAAAGATCTCAGCTATATCAACGCAGGCGTCAGCTTCCCACTGTCGGAGACACTGTCTATCTCGGCCCACTATGGCTACTCCAGTGGTGATGTCGTCAACGCCTGGTTCGATACCGACAACTATGCCGACTACTCTTTGTCTCTGGATAAGGAAACCGACTTCGGTACCATCTCCTTCCTGGTCAGCGATACCGACCTCGAGGGTGACGATCCTAAAGTGGTCGTTGGCTACAGCTATAGTTTCGATTTGTGATCTAAATTTAAATGAGTTGCCACTAAATTAGCTGGCAACTCACTATTACTCTAAAAATATTTCAATTAAAAACAATCAATTAAAAACACTTCACCCGTCTATTCGCTCGCATTTTGTCTAAATCAACGACAAATACAATAGTGTTAACTCGATCAAACAAAAATCGAAAATCCCCTGCTATTTTTCTCATTAGCGCTCGCTAATGTGCTCACACCTTAGGACGCTAAACTAGCTAACGCTTTGACTCAGTTAACTTTATGTTAAAGCGGCTCAGTGCTAAGCGGCACCAAATGAGTGCACAAGCACTTTATTTGACGAGGATTTCACTATGGCTCAGTTACTCGATGTTATTCCGAACGATGCTGAAATCGAAGCGATCACAGCCCCCAAAAACCCTAAGGCGGCCTGTGAGCTGCAACACAGACGCGAAGTCAAACGTCGCCTGGAAGAGTTACTCGAAGAGGCGGCACTCAAACGCGCCATGGGGGGAGATTTCTACTAACCCCAGACTCCTTTGCCTCCTTCGCGCGACCACTGCATGGGGCCAGGCTCCATGCAGACGTTTGCTCTCGACCTTGAGCATAAGCCTTGAGTACATCAAGGATATAGCACTCAAATTCAGGACTCAAAGATTCCCCTTCTACCCAGGTTAAATTGGTGTAAGATTAAATTCAGCACATAACTTATTGATAGTCATAATTCTTCCAAGCGGTTTGTCTGCAAGAGGTCACCATGACGCTGAGTAAATCCTTACGCCTTCTCGCCCCGCTACTCCTGCTGCTTAGCGGCTGTCAGGGCGCCGAACCTCCCCAGGCCCTGGGCACACTGGAACGCGACCGGGTACTGCTGCGCGCCACCACCTCAGAGATCATCACGGCACTGCCCAAACGCGAGGGCAGCCAGGTCACCGAAGGCGAGTTGCTGCTACAGTTCGACACCCGCAAGCAAACCGCTCGTGTCGCCAACGCCCAGGCTCAGTGGCAGAAGGCCCAGGCCTATCTCCTTAGGCTCACCAATGGCGAGCGCCCCGAAGATATCGCCAGTGCCCAGGCTAATCTGGAGCGCGCCACCGCCGCCATGGTGCAGGCGGAGAAGACCTACAGGCGCATCGATAAGCTCAAGGGGCAGAATCTGGTGAGTCAGCAGGATCTGGATCAGGCCGTTGCCAGCCGGGATCAAACCATAGCCGAACACAACGCTGCCAATGAGGCCCTGAGCAAGCTGATTGTCGGCGTGCGCCAGGAAGATATTCAGCAGGCCCAGGCCGCCCTCGATGCCGCCGCGGCCGAGCTGGATCTGGCGCGGCAATTGCTGGATGACCTCAGCATCACGGCGACCCGCAGCGGACGCCTCGACAGCCTGCCCTTTAACCTGGGGGAGCGGGTGCCCGCCAACGCCGTGGTGGTGGCAATTCAGGCCGACAAGGCCGCCTATGCCAGGGTCTATATTCCCGCCCCCGCCATGGCCAAACTCACCATAGGAATGCAGCTAAAAGTCCATGTCGACGGTCAGGAGCGGCCCTTCAGCGGCACACTGCGCTGGCTCAGCAAGGAGCCGGCCTTCACCCCCTATTACGCCTTGAATCAGCAGGACAGGTCTCGCCTCGTCTATTTGGCGGAGTTCGATCTCGACGACTCGGCCCAGAGCCTGCCCACGGGGCTCCCCGCCCAGGTGGAGCTGCCCTGATGCAGCCAAATGCGGATCTGGCCATAGATGCCCGCGGCGTCGATAAGCAGTTTGGCGATCTCTTGGCGGTGGCCGAGCTGGATCTGCAGGTGCAGAAGGGTCACATCTACGGCTTTCTTGGTCCCAATGGCTGCGGTAAGTCCACCACAATACGTATGCTCACCGGCCTTCTGACCCCTACCCGGGGCGAGATCTCCGTGCTCGGCATGGCTATCCCCCAGCAGGCCGAGGCGCTCAGGCGGCGCATCGGCTACATGACCCAGAAGTTCTCTCTCTACGAAGACCTGAGCGTCAGGGAGAATCTGCAATTTATCGCCGACATATATGGTCTGGGTGCCAGAGAAAGCAAACGCAAGATAGATGAGCTGATCGATACCTATCATCTCGACGCCCAGCGCCAGCAGCTAGCGGGCACCCTCAGCGGCGGGCAGAAGCAGCGCCTGGGGCTGGCCTGCGCCTGTATCAACGAGCCCGAGTTGCTGTTTCTCGATGAGCCCACCTCGGCGGTGGATCCCCAGAATCGGCGCGACTTCTGGGAGCAGCTATTCGATCTCTCCGACCGCGGCACCAGCATACTGGTCACCACCCACTACATGGACGAGGCGCAGCGCTGCCACCAGTTGGCGATCATGGAAAGCGGCCACATTCGTGCCAAGGGCAATCCTCAGGCCCTACTCGAGGCGATGCCGCTGCATGTCATAGAGATAGCCGGCCACAGACTGCGCCAGCTAAAGTCACACCTGAGCCAGTTCGGCGAGATCCCCTCCGCCGCCCAACTCGGCGACCGTCTGCGGGTTCTTGTCGATAAGCAGATAGCAGATCCCATCCCTTGGCTGCTGGAAAAGAGTCGCACCATGGCAGGGCAACCAACACCTGAACCGCTGAGCCCAAATCAATTTAACGCTAGCCAACTAAAGCCAAGCCAATTAAGCCTGGTCTCGCCCAACCTGGAAGATCTCTTCGTATCCGTCACAGGCAAGGGACTCAAAACCTCTCGGGAGGCTGAAGATGTTACTGGCTAGCCTGAGACGGATAAAATCGATCACCACCAAGGAGATCCGCCAGCTCAAGCGGGATCGCATCACTTTCGGCATGGTGGTGATGATCCCCCTGATCCAGCTGTTGCTGTTTGGCTACGCCATCAATACCGATGTGCGTAACGTGCCCGTGGTGGTGGTGGATCAGAGCCACTCCGCCGCCGGGCGCTGGATCGTCGAGGCCGTCAAGGTGACGCAGGTGGTTAGCATAGAGAAGCACTACGCCAGTGCCGAGGAAGCTGAGGCCGCCATCACCCGTGGCGAGGTACGCGCGGCGCTGATATTGCCCCCCAACCTTACCGAGAAACTGGCCAACGGCGAGACACTGGGCCAATGGGTGGTCGACGGTTCAGATACTATGGTGGCCTCGGCCATCAGCCAACTGAGGAACATGCCGCTGGATCAGATCACGGGCCAAGACACCCAGCGACTGCCCACCTTCGAGGTCGCCCTCTTCTACAACCCAGAGCAGCGCTCGGCGGTCAACATAGTGCCAGGGCTGATCGCGGTGATCCTCACCATGACAATGATCCTCTTTACCTCGGCGGCCATAGTAAGAGAGCGCGAACGTGGCAACCTAGAGCTGCTGATCACCACCCCCATCAAGCCGTTAGAGTTGATGCTGGGTAAGATAGTCCCCTATATCCTGGTGGGGCTGGTGCAGATGACCATCATCCTCGGCCTTGGGCATCTTATCTTCGATGTGCCTATCAATGGCGCCATCGCCCAACTGCTGATGGGCACCCTGCTCTTCATCGCCGCCAGCCTTACCCTGGGGCTTATCATCTCCACCATCGCCAAGACCCAGCTGCAGGCGATGCAGATGACCATCTTCATCATACTTCCCACTATCTTGTTGTCGGGCTTCATGTTTCCCTTCGAGGCCATGCCCAAGCCGGCCCAGTGGATCGCCGAGCTGCTACCCGCCACCCACTTCATGCGTATCATACGCGCCATCGTCCTGCGGGGCGGCGCCCTGAGCGACATGCAGTTCGATGCCCTCTGGCTTATCGGCTTCACCCTAGTTGGTATCTTGGTCGCCTCGCTGCGCTTCAATAAGCGCCTCGATTGATTCCAGAACTGAGGTACAAAAAAGCGCCCGAGGGCGCTTTTTCAATTCAACAAACACAGGCTTTAGCTGTTGGCTTAGCTGCTGGCTTCTGCTTCCTGCCGACGCTTCTTGATGAAGTATTCACGGGTCAATCCAAAGACCACTGGGCTAAGCAGCGACAGGGCGATCAGGTTTGGTATCGCCATCATGGCGTTCAGGGTATCGGCCAGCAGCCAGATAAAGTCGAGCGAACTGACGGCCCCTAGGGGAACAACAATGACCCAGATGGCTCTGAAGGGTTTTACCGCGCGCACACCAAACAGGTACTGCACACACTTCTCGCTATAGACGCTCCAACCCAGTATGGTGGTGAAGGCGAAGATAGAGAGGGCGATAGCCACGATATAGTTGCCCATAGGCAGGGCGTGAGAGAAGGCGTAGGAGGTCAGCGCCGCGCCATTCTCACCCGATGTCCAGGCACCGGAAACGACGATCGCCAGGCCGGTAATGGTACACACCACCAGGGTATCGATGAAGGTACCCAGCATAGCCACCAGGCCCTGAGCCACAGGGTTGTTGGTCTGCGCCGCCGCGTGGGCAATAGGCGCACTACCTAGACCCGCCTCGTTAGAGAAGACGCCGCGGGCCACACCGAAGCGCACCGCCGCCCATACTGCCGCCCCGGCAAAACCGCCCTGGGCCGCCACAGGATTGAAGGCGCTGTGAACGATAAGGGCGATAGCATCTGGGATAGCTGCGGCATTAACCACTATCACCGACAGACCGGCGGCGATATAGAATACCGTCATCAAGGGCACCAGCTTACCCGCCACATCGGCGATACGCTTGATACCTCCCATCAGCACGGCGCCCACCAGCACCATGAGCACCAGACCCGTCACCCAGGTTGGCACGCCGAAGTTACTGTTAAGGGCATCGGCCACAGAGTTGGCCTGTACCGTGTTGCCGATACCGAAACCGGCAAAGGATCCAAACAGGGCGAAGGCGGTACCCAGCCAGGCCCACTTGCTGCCCAGACCATTCTTGATGTAGTACATTGGGCCGCCGATATGGTTGCCGTTATCGTCAACTTCACGGTATTTCACCGCCAGCACAGCCTCGGAAAACTTAGTTGCCATACCGACCAGGGCGGTACACCACATCCAAAACAGGGCGCCAGGACCGCCGATAAAGATGGCGGTCGCCACCCCTGCGATGTTACCCGTGCCTATGGTGGCCGACAGCGAGGTCATCAGGGCATTGAAGGGGCTGATCTCCCCCTTCATCTGCTTATCCTTGTCAGGAATGCGTCCGGACCAGAGCAGCTTAAAGCCGGTACCCAACTTGAGGATCGGCATCAACCGCAAGCCAAAGGAGAGAAAGAGTCCCACGCCTAAGATCATCACGAGCATGGGAGTACCCCATACGAACCCGTTGATCGTACTGACAAATTCAGTAATACCTTCCATTCAAACCTCGTCGTTTTTATCGTTATTTTGGTGATCTACGCCACGCTCTGTTGATTGCATCCCAGAGTACAACGAAAAGCGTTCAAAATGAAAGCAGCGATTGTTAACAAATTGAAACAAAGAGAGATGTTAGCCAAAGCGGCGAGCCTAACGCCGAAGAATAAGACTCAAGGGGTGTCAGGGCGTTAGACGCAAGCGAGCCGCTAACTCCTTGGCAGAGACGGTTTATCCTGCGGGTCAAATGCACCGGCGGCAGCGGCCTTCATCAGGCGGCGAAACTTGGGGCACTCCATGTGACTGGGCGCGGTGCAGTTGGCGGCGTGTCTCAAACCGTCACGCATCGCCTGCATCCTCAAGATGGTGCGCTCCAGCTCGTCGGCCCGGCGCAGCAGCAGCTCCCTGTCTATGAGGGGATCGCCACCTGTAGCTAGCATGCTGCCAATCTCATCGAGGGATAATCCCGCCGAGCGGCCAAGGGCGATCAACGCCAAGCGCTCTAGCACCTCGGCGCCAAATTGGCGACGAATGCCATGACGTCCCAGCGAGCGGATCAACCCCCGCTCTTCGTAATAACGCAGAGTCGACGCCGGCACGCCCGAGCGCTTGGCGACCTGTGAAATATCCATATCCTTCCCTTGACCTCAAGTCGACTTGAAGTTGTAAGCTAACAATATCAATGGCTTCACACAACAAAGGATTGAATATGTCTCCCCTTATCGACTGCCTCCTCATCGGCCTGGGCGCCACCCTCATCATGGATCTCTGGGGCCTGCTACGTCATCCCCTGTTGGGTATGCCCCTGCCAAGCTATTATCTGGTGGGGCGCTGGCTGGGCCACATGCCCAAGGGTCAATTTCGTCACCAGGCGATCGCAAAGGCCGCCCCTGTCGCGGGAGAGACCCTCATAGGTTGGCTGGCCCACTATCTTATCGGCGTCAGCTTTGCCGCCCTCTTGCTGCTCATTACCGGCTCAAAATGGCTCACCAGCCCAAGCCTGACCCCCGCCCTCGCGGTGGGCCTAATCACCGTGCTCGCCCCCTTCTTGCTGATGCAACCCGGCATGGGCGCAGGCATCGCCGCCTCACGTCTGCCCAACCCTGGCCGGGCTCGACTACACAGCCTGCTCACCCATAGCATATTCGGGCTCGGCCTCTATCTCTCGGCCCTAGGCCTCCGACTCTTTCACTGAGACGAACGACTATAACTTGAAGGGAGTGAACAGAGACACAAACGCATAATTGCAGGATCGGCCAATCAACGAGCTTGGCTGGCCTTTCGCTGCAACTGACGGCGCATCGCCTGAGTTGTGGGATATTTGGGCAATACTAACCAGCACACCAGATAGACTAAAACCGGTAGGAAGAAAAATAGGCTGCTAAGAACAAAAGCAACCCGCAATCCGTTGACTCGCCAACCGAAATAGTCGGCTAACCCGGAACAGACTCCGGCAACAACGCCCCTTTCACCCCGAGTTAATATCTTAATACTCTCTAAATCTGTCATGAAAATTCCTTTTAAATTCAGATTACTATTAACAAGCGGTCACGCTTGACCCTAGAGTCACTATAACCAAATTCTCTTGATTTTGTTACACCAAGAGTCTAAGTCGTAGTATATGAGTTCTTAAGCAGCTCCCGCTGTTGCTAGAATATTTAGCAACCTCAAAGCATTCAGTCTTCATTCCAAGGCTAGCGCCTAGGCAGTCCTACGCTTATTACAGCCGTCAGCCCGAGCAGCCCTGTGGAGATCCACAGGCAAGCCCCCAGCCCATAGGCCTGGTACACCCAGCCAGAGAGGATAGTGCCCAGCAGGCGCCCCATGGCATTAGCCATGTAGTAGAAGCCCACATCCAGGGAGACGCCATCGTCGCTGGCATAGCTGACAATCAGGTAACTGTGCAGGGAGGAGTTCACCGCAAACACGGCGCCAAACAGCATCAGGCCGAGCAGCAACACGCCGAGATTGAACCCGGGCGCCAGTGCCGCCAACTCACCACTCATCAAATAGGCGATCAGCGCGGGGATCAGGGTCAGAGCGCCAGCCCACCACATGGCGCTGCGCCCGTCGGGCACCTGGCCACTGGCCTTGCCCGTGACTCTGGGCGCCAGACTCTGCACCGCGCCATAGCCGATGATCCACAGCGCCAGGAAGCCGCCCACCTGATAGTGATCCCAGCCAAACTGGCTGGCGAGATAGACAGGCAGGGCCACCACAAACCAGACATCGCGGGCGGCAAACAGGCACATGCGAGCCGCCGAGAGTATGTTGATCGCCCGGCTCTTGGAAAACAGCTCGGTAAACTTAGGCTTGTTCTTGGCCTTGCCGAGATCTTGCTTGAGCTTGATGATGCTCACCAGCCAGACGATAGTCAGCAAAGCCGCCATCAGACCTATCGCCCCCCTGAAGCCCAGCAGCGCCAACAGGGCGCCGCCGAGGAAGAAGCCCGCCCCCTTGAGGGCATTCTTAGAGCCGGTCAGCACGGCGATATACTTATACAGCCGACCCTCTTCCCCCTTAGCTACCAGCATCTTCACGCTGCTCTTGGCGCTCATCTTATTGAGATCTTTAGCAATCCCAGATAGCGCCTGGGCCGCCATCACCCAAGGCACGACAAGCCAGCTACTGGGCACCAAGAGCATGGCCAAGGCCGCCACCTGCAGCCCGAGGCCGATATTCATGGTGCGATTGAGCCCGAGGCGAGCCCCCAGATAGCCGCCCACCAAGTTAGTGACCACACCGAAGATCTCATAGAAGAGAAACAGCATGGCGATGGACAGCGGCGAGTAGCCAAGCTGATGAAAATGCAGCACCACCAACATGCGCAGGGCGCCGTCGGTAAGGGTGAAGGCCCAGTAGTTGCCGGTTACCAAGAGATACTGGCGCATCTCGCTCGGCAGGGCGCGCAGGCTGGCAAGCATCATTTAGGCCTTATCCATGCGGCCGACCATGCGCGCCAACTCGGCGGTGCGGTTGGCATAGCCCCACTCGTTGTCGTACCAAACATAGAGCTTGAGTTGAGTGCCGTTGATCACCATGGTCGACAGGGCATCGACTATGCTGGAGCGGGGATCTGTCTTGTAATCCACCGACACCAGCGGACGCTCCTCGTAGCCGAGAATATCTTTAAGTTCACCTTCGGCGGCCGCCTTAAACAGGGCGTTGACCTCCTGCTCAGTCACCGCACGCTGCATCTCGAACACACAGTCTGTGATGGAGGCGTTGGCCAGGGGCACACGCACCGCGTGGCCGTTTAGCTTACCCTTGAGTTCGGGGAAGATGTGGGTGATGGCGGTAGCCGAGCCCGTGGTGGTGGGGATCAGCGACTGGCCGCAGGCGCGGGCGCGGCGCAGATCCTTATGGGGCGCATCGAGTATGGTCTGGGTGTTAGTGATGTCATGAATAGTGGTCATGGAGCCATGCTTGATACCTATCTGCTCATGCAGCACTTTCACCACAGGCGCCAGGCAGTTGGTGGTGCAGGAGGCCGCGGTGACGATAGGATGTTTATCCTTGTCATACAGCTGATGGTTAACCCCCATGACGATGTTGAGTACGCCTTCCTCTTTCACTGGCGCGGTCACCACCACGCGCTTCACGCCTTGATCCAGATAAGCCTGCAGCAGTGCCTTAGACTTCATCACCCCAGAGGCCTCGATCACCAGGTCGCAGCCCGACCAGTCGGTGTCGCCGATGGCGCGATTGGCGCTGGTGTTGATGCGCTTGTCACCTATGATAATCTGCTCGCCCTCGGCGACGGCATCATGGCTCCATCGACCGTGGATGGAATCGAAGGTCAGCAGATGCGCCAGGGTGGCGGCATCGCCCGCCGGGTCATTGATCTGCACAAACTCGATATCGTCCCACTCCCAGGCGGCGCGCAGCGCCAGGCGTCCCATGCGGCCAAAGCCGTTAATTCCCACTTTGATTGTCATCTTATCGTCCTATTCGTTAGATTCGCGTTAATCGCCTAGGCCTTGCCCAGACCGCGCAGGTAATTGGTTTTATCCCGATTGACGAAGGCCACCAGGGAGAGCATCACAGGCACCTCCACCAGCACCCCGACCACGGTTGCCAGGGCAGCTCCTGAGTGCAGACCAAACAGGGAGATGGCCACGGCCACCGCCAGTTCGAAGAAATTAGAGGTGGCTATCATGCAGGCGGGCGCCGCCACATCCTGCTCTAGCCTCATCCGCTTGGCCGCCAGATAGGCAATGAAGAAGATGCCATAGGTCTGCAGCAGCAAAGGGATGGCGATCAGCAAGATGTTTTGCGGCTGAGCCAATATGGTGTTGGCCTGCAGGCCAAACAGCAGCACCACGGTCGCCAGCAGGCCCAGGATAGACCAGGGCTTGAGGCGGGCGACGAAGGCCTCGACACCCGAGGTATGACCCTTTTTATTCAATACCTTGCGCGTCGCTATGCCCGCTACCAGGGGCAGCACCACATAGAGCACCACAGAGATCAGCAGGGTCTGCCAGGGCACCTGAATATCGCTCACCCCAAGCAGAAAGGCGCAGATGGGGGCGAAGGCGAACACCATGATGATGTCGTTCACCGACACCTGCACCAGGGTGTAGTTAGGGTTGCCCTTGGTGAGCTGACTCCAGACAAACACCATGGCGGTACAGGGCGCGACGCCCAGTAAGATCATGCCGGCGATATACTCGCTGGCGGTCTGGGGATCGACCCAGGAGGCGAACAGCACACGAAAGAAGAGCCAGCCTAGCAGCGCCATGGTAAAGGGCTTGATCAGCCAGTTCACCACCAACGTCAGCAGCAGCCCCTTGGGACGCTTGCCCACATCCTTTACCGCCGAGAAATCGATCTGCACCATCATGGGGTAGATCATCACCCAGATCAGCACAGCGATCAGCAGATTGACGCTGGCGTACTCAAACGAGGCGATCAGGGCAAACTGCTCCGGCAACAGATAACCCAGGCCGACACCGACCACTATGGCCAGTCCCACCCAGACACTCAGATAACGCTCAAATAATCCCATGGTTTATCCCTTACAGCAGACTTGTACCCGCTCGGGGCGCTGACCCATCTCGGCCAACCTGGCCTGGGCCTGACTCAACAGCCGAGGGTTACCTGCCAGCGTCTTTTGGATCACCTCGCCCGCCCAGTCGGGCAGCTCAGGATTGATTCGGTAGAATACCCACTGACCCTGGCGGCGATCGCTCAGCAGCTCGGCCTTGCGTAGCTGCGCCAGATGACGCGAGACCTTGGGCTGACTCTCGTCCAGCGCCACCATCAATTCGCACACACACAGCTCGCCCTCGGCCTGGATCAGCAGCAGGCTCAGCAGACGGGTCTCATCAGACAGGGCTTTAAAGATTGCGACAGCCATTAGTGCTTCCTCAAACAAACATATGGCTAAGCATATATATGGATTTCCACATATACAAGTCGTGATGACCACATTTAGCCTTGGCAGATTAGTTTAACGCACAAAAAAGCGAGCCATCGGGCTCGCTTTAAGGTCGCTAAAAACATCAGGCTAATTAGGCCCGAGGATTAGTTACCGGCAATCTTCATCTCGTCGAGCAGAATAGCGCCGGTGCGGATAGAGGAGCGCAGGTCCTGCTCCTTACCCACGGCAACCATGTTGCGGTACATCTCCTTGAGATTACCGGCTATGGTGATCTCTTCCACTGGATAGAGGATCTCGCCATTCTCCACATAGAATCCGGCGGCGCCGCGAGAATAGTCGCCGGTCACGCCATTCACGCCCTGACCCATCACCTCGGTGACGATAAGGCCTGTGCCCATCTGTTTCACCAGCTCATCGAAGGTCTGGCCAGTATGGGACAACGTCCAGTTGTAGATGCCACCGGCATGGCCTGTGTTAGTCAGCCCTAACTTGCGCGCCGAATAACTGGTCAGCAGGTAAGTCGAGAGTATGCCGCTGTCGATGATGTTGCGATCGATTGTCGCCACCCCTTCGCTGTCATACCAGGCACTGGCCAGCGCGCCCTTGAGGTGCGGCTGCTCGGCGATGGTGAACCACTCGGGGAAGATCTGGGTGTCTATGGCGTCGAGCAAAAAGCTCGACTTGCGATACAGGCTACTGCCGCTGATGGCGCCTACCAGGTGCCCCATGAGGCCGGTGGCCACATCGGGTGCGAACAGAATCGGCAGCTTAGTGGTGGCAATCTTACGAGCCCCCAGACGACTCAGTGTCTTCTTGGCTGCCTGTTTGCCCACGGTCTCTGGCGTCCACAGGTCATCGAGTCGGCGGGCGACCGTATAGTCGTAGTCACGCTGCATATGACCATCTTGCTCGCCGATCACCACACAGCTCAGGCTGTAGCGTGAGCTGACGTAACCGTTGAGGAAGCCATGGCTGTTACCATACACCTTGGCACCCGTATGGGCGTTGGCGCTGGCACCGTCGGAGTTTTTAATGCGAGCATCGGCATCCAGGGCCGCAGTTTCGGCGCGGGCCGCCAGGGCTTCGAGCTCGGCGGGCGTGGTCTCGTGAGGATAGTAGAGCTCAAGATCTTCGATCTGCTTAGCCATCAGCTCGGCATCGGCCAGGCCATTAAATGGGTCTTCCGAGGTGAAGCGGGCGATATCATCGGCGGCCTTCACGGCGCGGCGAATCGCCTCAGGGCTCAGATCTGAGGTCGACGAGCTTCCCTTGCAGCCATCTCGAAACAGGGTGATCCCCAGCGCACCATCTTTATTAAACTCAACTGTCTCAACCTCTTTCAAGCGCGTCGAGACAGAGAGTCCCTGCTGCTTGCTGATGGCCACTTCGGCCCCCGAGGTGCCCAACTTGGCGGCATATTCCAATGCCATAGACACGGCGTCTTTCAATGAATTCAATTCGGTTTCGATGCTTGGAGAAGCCACAGATCTACTCTTTTGTTATCAATCGTGGCCGTAGCATAGCAAACCCGTCGGGCTTTCACATTAAATAACTGAGTCGTTTCGTAGGCGATATTGGCCGGAAATGTTATGATTAGGGGAGTTATGGCTTGGACCCCAGAGATTTTTTAATGATGAATATTGTTGGCGACTCAGAACACTTTAAACAGCCCTTCGATCATGACGATGATTACGTCAGTAGAGCCGATATAAAGCGCGAAATTGCCATTTACCAAGAGCTAGGTAAGAAACTGGTCTCCCTCAGCAAGAGTCAGCTGAAGAAGCTTGAGCTGGATGAGCTGCTACACGACAACATCTTGAAGGCCAAGACTATCCGTATCAACAGCGAGGCCCACCGTCGTCAGCTGCACTATGTGGGTAAACTGATGCGCAGCGTCGATATCGACGAGCTGCAGGAAAACCTGAAGAACGTACTTAACCAGAACCGCAACGAAAGCTCTAAGCAGAACGTCGCCGAGAAGCAGAAAGATCATCTGCTGACAGGTGGTGATGAGGCGATTCAGACTCTGCTCGAGCAGCATCCCGGCCTTGAGCGCCAGAAGCTGCGTCAGCTGGTGAGACAGGCCAACAAGGAGCTGGCTAAACAGCCTGAGACGGCCTCTAAGTCAGCCGCCGAGCTGGTGAAGTACTTGCGCGCCGAGACCGGCGAATAGCCACCAGCCAGAAACGAAAGATGAAACAGCCCGCCACTAGTGCGGGCTTTTTCTTGTCTCGAGTCTGAGTCGCAGCCCGAGATAGGCCAGCAGCAGATAGAAGAGCACCAGGCCCCACAGCTGCCACCATAGCGGCGCGACGCTCTGCCAGTCCGCCCCCATCTGATTAAGCTTTAACATCCCCTTGATGGTCACCACACCAGGGATCAGCTGAGACACGGCCTGCAGCGGCGCGGGGATCAGCTCCACCGGCCAGACGAAGCCCGACACAAACAGGATAGGCATGGAGATCAGCAGTAGCACCTGGGTCGGTAGATCCCGGCGCACAAACAGGCTGCTAAAGGCGATACCGGACAGGCTAGTGGCCAGCAAGAAGGGCAGTAGAAACAGACAGACCTGCCCCAGGTTGCCCTGCACGCCCACCTGATACCAGTAGTGGCAGTAGCCTATGTAGTAGGCGGTAAACAGGCTATAGATAAGGCCGAAGGTGGCTACCCTGGCACTCAGCAGCTGCCCGAGTCCCACGCTGCGCCAATACCCCTGACGCCGCCACTGGCCGGCGCCCAGGATGCCGGTGCCTATCAGCAGGGTCTGATGCAGCACTAACAGGAGCACACCGGGCACCACGTAGGAGGTATAACCCAGGCTGGGATTGAAGGCTGGCACGCTGTTGAGATGAATCGGATCGAGCTCGCGCTGAACCTGCTTGGCCGCCTCGCCTCTGGCCAGCAGGCCCTGGAACTGAATATATTTACCCGCATCTATCCCCACAGACACCAGCCCCTCGAGGATTGCTGAGTAGACCAGAAAATAGTTGGCATCGCCGCCATAGGCCAGGGTGACGCCATGCTGGCGCAGCAGATCCCGGCGAAACCCCTCGGGGATCACCAGATAGCCATGGGCCTGCCCTGAGTTAACGGCGGCCTGGGCCTGGGTCAGGTCGGCCACCTGAGCCACTACCTCCAGCTTAGGGCTGGCCTGGGCATGGCGGATCACCAGGCGACTCAGGCTGGAGTGATCGCCATCGACCACCACTATCTGCTGCCGGGTCGGCACCTCGTTGAGGTAAGGCAAAGGATAGAGTACCGAATAGAAGATCACCCCGCCAAACAGGGTGATGGCGATCGCCTTGTCGGTAACGATAGCCTTAAGCTCTTCAAACATCAGGGCAAAAAAGTTCATCCCTACCCCTCCGTTATCTGCGCCTGGTCCAGCTGCTCGCCAATCTGTTCCCGGCGCATCTTAGCCAGCATCAAGGCGATCACAGGCAGCAACAACAGGAAGCCCCAATAGCTCGACAGCTGTGAGAATAATGCCTGAATCTCCTGACCATAGGCGATGACGCCGATATGGGTATCGACATAGTGGCTCGAGGGCATGATCTGTCGCCACCACTGTGCCAGAAGCGGCATCTCGTGGGTGGGGAAGGTCACCCCCATGAAGGCGAATGAGGGCGCAAACAAGGCGGTGCAGAAGCTGATCACCCGGGCCGAGTCTTGCAGCAGGGCGAAGATGGTCAGCACGATCAACCACACCGCCAGGAGCATCACCAACTGGGCGATGAGCAACTGACCCAGACCGCCGCGCATCGGCAATCCCAGATAGCCATAGAGCCAGGCGTAGACAAGCCCCAGCTGCAACATCAGCAGTGGGGTATAGACCAACACCTTACTCAGCAGCACCCGGTAGGTCCCCAGGCTAAACCACTCGGCAAGGGTCTCGCGCCTCAGCTCCTCGGTAAGGGCATTGGCAAACACCAACATGGCCACTATCTGCACCAGGGCGATCAATATCGGCGGCACAAGGAAGGCCACATAGTTGTTGTTGGCGTTATAGAGCGCACTGCTCTGAGTCTTTATCAGATTCAGGTTAATCTCCGCCTGCACCGGCGGCACGCCAGATGCCAGCTGCTTCAGCCGCGCCTTCTGTTTGAGGCCATCGGCCAGGCTGAGCTGGATCTGGCTGGAGAGCAGCTTGCCCACCAGCAGAAACTGGGCGTTGTAGCGAATATCGATACTGGGCTGATGCCCTATCATCAGGTCCTGATTCAGCTTGAAGGGGAGCACCACTATGGCATAGGCCTCGGCCCTCTCCATGGCGGCCTGTGCCTGACCGATATTCTGATAGCTCACAGGGCTGATCACCGAGTTGGCACTCAGCTGACGCACCAGCATGCGACTCAGTTGACTCTGATCCTGATCCACCACGGCAACAGGCAGGGCGCGAGGCAGCCCTGCACTAAACAGCCACCAGAGGGCGAGCGTACCCAGCAAGGGCAGATAGCTGACCAGGGCGAGCTGCCAGGGCGACTGCCACAGCCGCCTGAGTTCCCGCGTGATGAGGTGCCCCATGGACGCCAAGGCCTACTGTACCAGCAAACTGGTCATGCCCACCCTCAGGTCGGCGATGGGCGACACGGGTCTGAGCTCCATCTCGAAGGTGCGCATATCGAAGTCGTGGCCACTCTCGGTGGAGCGCCAGGTGGCGAAATGGCCCATGACGCTGATGTGCGCCACCTTGAAAGGATAACGCTCGCCGAGCGCCGGGATCTCCACCTCCAGGGTATCGCCCACTTTAAAGCCCTTAAGCTGATCTTCACGCACCTGAAACACGGCCCAAGCATCCTGCATGTCGATAACGCTCACCACAGGGAAGCCGCTTGGTGCCAGCTCACCTGGGCGCAGCAGCACCTCGCTGACCTCGCCGGACTTGGGCGAGCGCATCTGGCTGTCGGCCAAAATGGCGCTGACCTCTTTCACCGCCCCCTCGGCCATGCGGGCATTACCCTCAGCCGCGGCCTTGGTCTCTTCACGGGCGCCCTCTTCGGCCATCTGATACATGGCATAGGCCGCCTGCTGGGTGTACTTGGCCGCCTGCCACTGGGTAAATGCCTCGTCGCGTTTCTGACGGGCCAACACACCTTCGCTAAACAGGGCTTCTACCCGCTTGTAGGTGGTCTCGGCCAGGGTTTCCGCCGCCTTCGCCTTTAACCATTGCTCCTTAGATGCCGCTACCTGCTGCTTACGGGCGCCGTTATCCGCCTCCTGTTGCAACGCCTTGGCGGCGTCGCGGCCCCCTTGGGCCTGCATCAGCTTGGCATTGAGCTCTGGGCTGTCGATGGCAAACAGGAGATCGCCTTCGGCCACCTGGTCGCCGCGACGCACCATGACCTGCGCCACACGCCCAGGCACCTTGGAGGAGATGTTGTACTCTCTAGCCTCGATCTGCCCCTGCAGTCGCTCGGCCTTGGGCGTATGAGCCAGCATCAGGCCGTAGGCCAGGATGGCCACCAAGGCGATTAGGGCGACAATAGCTAGGATTCTGTTAGTGCGCATCAGCTCTCTCCTGGGCGGTGCGTGAACGACCGATAAATTCATCTAACTGGCCACTGATGGCCATCAATCTGGCGTAGGCCTGTACGTAGCGGTACTGGGCCGCCAGCTGCTGGGTCTGCACGCCGCTCAGCTTAAGCTCGGCGTCCACCTTTTCGATAGAGGTCGACAGCCCCTGGCTGAAGGCGAGATCCCTTAGGCGTTTGTTTTCTTTGGCAAGCGACAGCGACAGGTCGAGGGACTCAGTCTCCTCTCTGGCCTGCTGCAGTTGGCGATAGCTCTGATCCAGCAGCAGGCTAAGATCCTGCTGGGTCTGCGCCTTGGTGTAGCGCGCCTGCAACAGGGCGCTGCGGGCGGCCTCGACCTTGCCGCTACGACCATCGCGGCTGATAAGCGGGATCTTCACCCCGACGCCAACCATCCAGTCGGGCTCCATCTTGGCCAGCAGACTGTCGTCTTCATACAGTGTGTAGTTACCGTAGAGAAAGACTGTAGGATAATAACTGCCCTTCTCCACATCGATAAGGCCGTTGGCCTGGGTCTCCTTGGCCTCAAGCAGCTTGAGCGCCGGATGACTAGTCAGGGTCAGCTGACTGAGTTGGCCGAGGGAGGGCGGGTTATCGAGGAGGAACAGCTTTGAGGCGGTATCGACATCACTCTGATGCAGCATGCGTGAAAGGGCGATCTGGCTCATCTCCAGCTGACGCTTGGCGCTGGCATAATCCACCCGGGCATTTTCCAGGGCCACCTGGGCGTTGAGTCGCTCAACCTTGGCGATCTGTCCCTGCTGCTCAAGCTTGACCGCATGCTCGGCATGCTCGGTGAGGGCATCCACCAGCTGACCTCGGGTCGCCATCAGGGCATGGCTCACCGCCACGCCATAGTATCTGTCCACCAGCTGGACGAAGAGATCCCGGGTAGACAGCTGATGCTGCTGCTCCTTCTCGGCCACCTGGGCCTCATGGATCCCCTGGGCGGCGCTGATCCGGCCGCCGGTATAGATGGGCCACATCGCCTGCAGGCTGGAGCGGAAGACATCTTGCTCGGTAAAAGGGGTGACAAACAGCGACCCCGGAATGGCGCCCAGGGCACCGCCGAGTGCCGGTGGCAAGCTGGCGGGGTCGAGACTGGCTAAGGGGTTGAGATCCCTCAGATCAAGCTCCAGGGGTTTCTCTAAACGTGTGTAGCTGCCGTTGATCGACAGCGAAGGCAGGTTGAGGTCTTCCCCGGCGGCCTGCTCGGCCTGGGCACGGTTAACCTCCTGCTGGCTGGCCTGTAACTTGTCGCTGACCTGCAACAGCTGCTGCCAGGCATCGCCGAAGCCGAGCTCCTTCGCCTGGGCGGCATTACCCGCCAGGGCTAACAGCGACAGCCAAACAATATGTGAATATCTCATCGACACCTCTAGAGCTAAAACTCTATTTCCTTGGCAAATGTTAACACCCTATGGGGGCGTTGAGAAGCTGGCCTTGTTGGCAAGCCGCTTCACAAGCTGTCGACAGCCTTTCCTAAACTCTCTCTTGCACCACCCTGCAACCACTCCGGCAGGGCGGTACTTGCCTCTAGCGGCTCAGCCAGAGGCGAGGCCCACGGCTGAATTACGCCGTGCCGCCTACCGTCAAGCGGTCGAGTTTCAGACTAGGCTGGCCCACACCCACGGGCACACTTTGACCATCTTTGCCACAGACACCGACACCCTTGTCGAGCGCCAGATCGTTCCCCACCATGGAGATCTGCCCCATGGCCTCGGGACCATTACCTATCAGGGTCGCGCCCTTGATCGCCTGGGTGATCTCACCCCTCTCGATGAGATAGGCTTCAGACGCCGAGAACACAAACTTGCCCGAGGTGATATCGACCTGACCGCCACCGAAGTTAGGCGCATAGATCCCCTTGTCCACCGACTTGATGATATCTTCAGGCGAGCTGTCGCCGGCTTCCATATAGGTGTTGGTCATACGCGGCATCGGCAGATGGGCATAAGACTCGCGGCGACCGTTACCGGTTGAGGCCTGGCCCATCAGACGGCCGTTGAGCTTGTCTTGCATATAGCCCTTGAGGATGCCGTCCTGAATAAGCACAGTCTTCTGGGTCGGAACCCCTTCATCGTCTATGCTGAGCGAGCCGCGTCGATTCTCCAGGGTGCCATCGTCCACTACAGTCACTAGGCTAGAAGCCACCTGTTGGCCCACCAGGCCGCTAAAGGCGCTGCTACCCTTACGATTGAAGTCGCCTTCCAGGCCATGACCCACGGCCTCATGCAGCAGGACGCCGGGCCAACCCGCGCCCAGTACCACAGGCATCTCACCGGCAGGCGCATCGATGGCGGTCAAATTAACCGAGGCCTGACGCACTGCTTCGCGGGCAAAGGCGAAACAGCTAGGCAGACCATCGTCGCCCGACTCGAAAAACACTTGATAATCGTGGCGTCCACCGCCACCGCTGGCGCCGCGCTCACGCTTGCCTTCCTGCTCCAGCACCACGCTACAGTTGAAACGTACCAGGGGACGAATATCTGCCGCCAGGGTGCCGTCGCTGGCCGCGACTAAGATCTCTTCATGCACGCCCGACAGGCTGATCACCACCTGTATGATGCGCGGGTCCAGGCTGCGCACATAGGCGTCGGCCTGTTTGAGCAGCGCTATCTTCTTGACCTCTTCCATGGCGGCGATAGGGTCGGCGCTCTGATACAGAGGCGTCACCTTCTGCTGTTTCCAGGCCTGAACGTGGCCGCTATTGCCCACCGCAGAGATGCCGCGAGCCGCCTCGACCGCCGCGCTCAGCGCCGCAGGGGTGATCTCGTCGGCATAGGCGAAGCCCGTCTTCTCGCCGCTGATGGCACGCACGCCCACACCGCGCTCGATATGGAAGCTGCCCTCTTTGACTATGCCATCTTCTAACACCCAAGACTCGTGGCGACTGCCCTGAAAATAGAGATCGGAAAAGTCCACCTGATGCTGATGAATGCTATTGATATAGCCTTGCAACTGATCCAGTGACAATCCGTCTTGCAAGAGGCTCTGTTCTACTTGGGTTAAAAATGGCATTAATTTTCTCTCTATGGCGCTTGGAAGGCGCGATTTTATAATCTCTTTAATTTGGGTGGCTCGAAACGATTATGGGCGACCACAGGGATGTTGCGGCGTATCCCCTCTGTGGCCTTAAGGTCTATCTCTGCCGACAACCAGCCACAGCCTTCCGGCTTAATCGCCTGCACATCTCCCCAAGGAGAGATGACACAGGTGTGTCCCCAGGTTTCACGTTTACCCTGGTTGTGCTCGCCCCACTGGGCCGCCGCCAACAGGAAACACTGGGTCTCAATTGCCCTCGCCTGTAGCAGGGGCAGCCAGTGCGCCCGCCCGGTCACACGGGTAAAGGCCGCCGGCAGGACGATGATCTCCGCCCCCTGCAGGCGCATGGCGCGAAATAGATCGGCAAACCTAAGGTCATAGCATATCGCCATCCCGACCTTACCGAAAGGCGTATCGACGACGGTTACCCCCTCACCGGGGCAAAAGGTGTCGCTCTCCCGGTAAGACTTAGTGCCGTCGTCCACATCCACGTCGAACAAGTGCAGCTTGTCGTAGTGCCCTAGGGCCTCGCCGCTATCGTTAAACAGGTAGCTGCGGCTAAACACCCGCCCCTCATCGGCCAGGATAGGAATGGTGCCCGCCACCAGATAGATACCATATTGTTTCGCCAGCGCGGCCAGGGTCTGCTTGAGGTCGCTGTCGGCATCATTGCCGGCGTAGGCCAGCTGTTGACGCTCATGGCCACCAAACAGCAGGCAGCACTCGGGCAGCACCACCAGATGGGGGCGCTCGCCACCGACTAGGAGATCAAGCTGCTCGCGAATAAAGCTGAGGTTCTCCTCGACGTCGCGACCACTCTGACATTGTAATAGGCTGACCTGCATCGCTTGACTCCTTGTTCACTGGCTTTTCCTGTGACTCTCGCTGTTGCGGCGTCTCAGTTTTTTGCTCCACTGGCGCCTGCTGCCCGGTGGGCGTCTCCTTAAATTCTGGCATGGCGACGACCGCCGGCTTAGGGATCTCCACGTCCGATGGCATCACCTGCTCACCCGTCGCCGCTGCTGGCAGAGCGTCTGCCCCAGACTGCGCCGGATTCTGTTCTTGCTGCTCTTGTTTTAGTTGCGCTGGTTGTTCGCTCGCAGGCTGTTTGCTTTCTGGCAGATCGCTCTCGGACTGTTTATTTTCGGGCTTAGCTTCTGCGCCAGGCGCTTGTTGACGCGGCAAGACAGACTCGGGGATCTCTATCTCCTTGCTCTTACGCTCCAGCTCCTCCAGCTTAGGCTCAGACATGGTGCCCGTCAGCCTGAAGCGGATCTCGGAGATCACCTCGATCACCGGCTCCAATACTTTGGTCAGGGCGAAGGCGCCCAGACCCAGGGTCCAACCGCCGGTACTGAGCAGCACCACGGTGGGCACGCTGGAGGCCAGTTGCGGCACGAAGCGTATGTCGTAGTTCAGGCTCTCGGTGGTGAGGTCGGTATAGCCCCGCACCCTCATGTTACCGGCCACCGCATCCATCTCGGAATCTGTGGTCTTGACCACGCCGTTATCCAGCTTAAGGGTGCCGGTAAAGGCATTAAAGTAGAGTCCCTTGCCGAAGACGTCAGAGAAATCCAGCGACAGCTTACGCAGCAAGGAATCCAGGCTGAACAAAGAGAAGATGCGCGCCCCCTTGTCACTCACCTCAGACAGGTGTCCCTTACCCAGCTGGTAACTGATCTGGCCGTTGAGGGTCTCCAGCGAGAAGGCATAGGGCGCCCCCTGCCAGGACAGCTCGGCCTGCAGATCCAGCGGTGCCTCCTTGAGACCTGGGTCTATGCCCAGACGCTCCGAGACCTCATCGAACTGCTTGGCCTTGAGATCCACCTGAAACTCGGTCAGGTTCTGCCCGTCACTGTTGGACCAGGCGCCCTTACCCTTGAGGGAGATCCCCAGGGTCGTGATGGCGATAGTCTGGATCTGATAGTCGCCATTCTTGGGCGTTGCCTGCAACACCAGGTGGCCCAGCGGCTTGCCATAGACGCTGAACTGATCCACATCCACCGCTAGCGGCGGCAGTATGCTGAGCACCTCATCGCTTGCAACCTCAGACGCTTCGCCCTCCTTGCTCTCAGGCGCAAAGTTAAACCGGCTCGCCACCAGCTTTAAGCCCTGGGTCGACCAGTCTGGGTAGAAGTCCACCCGGCCGCTAAATTCGTTGGCGTTGCCCTCGAAGCGCCAACCATGTTCTGTGGGATGCGCCTCAAGATTCAGCTCGGTCAGCGGTTGCCCATAGAGGTTCAACTGGCGTACCTGACCATCGACCGCGATCAGCGGCGGGAAGAAGCTGCTCTTCTTAGGCTCGACTTCTGCCTGTACCAGCGGGGCTTCAGGCGCCTGCTCAGCTAAGGCTTCCCGCATGGCCAGGTCCAGTGAGGATTCCAGCGCGGCATCGCCCATGAATCCCTTGATGATTGGCAGCCAGGGGGCGAATTCGGTAGCAGGCATATCCAGCTGCAGATGACCGGCCTGACGCTTGAGTTGGTCGCCAGGCTTAAACAGGCGTCCCAGCAGCAGATCGAAGTGCGCCAGATGGTCGCCCGACTCCTCGTCGAAACCACCCCAGAACTCCATCTGATCCCCAAGCTTGGCCCCTAACGAGGCCTGCTTGTTGTCACCGATCAGCTCGAAGGAGAGGGCTCGCTGGCTGTCCGCCGTCTTGGCAAACTTGCCCGGCAGGCTCAGTTCGACGCCCTGCATGTCACTCTTCACCTGAGCCTGAATACGATAACCCAGTTCATCGAAGATCAGCGTCATGGCGCCCTGCCAATCCAGCTCGCCGCTGTAGTAATCCTTGAGGGGGTTGTCCAACATCGCCGGCAGCGAGGCCAGCGCCCACTGCCCCTGCATATCTAAGTTCAGGCCATAGTGCTTGTTGGTCTTGCCTGTGTCGAAGGTGAAACTCACGGGTTGCTCGAACAGACGCGCCTGTATCTTCTCGCCGGTGACCACCTCGTTGGCAAAGTAGACCTCGCCGGTCACCCCATCTAGCTGTACCCCCGGCTCGCTGATATAGACAGGGGTATTGTCGAACTTCACCTGTCCCAGTATCGCCTCTTTGCCACCATGATAGAGGGGGATGCTGAGATCCAGCTTGCCCGAAACCTCACCCTGCACCTGCACCACCTCTAGCGTGGCCCCGACCGTATCGGCCAGGGGTGAGCGTTGCAGCACCTGTTTCGCGGCCTCGCCCTGAGTGCGCAGATCCGCCTTCACCGTCAGCAGCGTCTGATGGCTCATGCGCGGGATGGCTACATGGGCGCCGTCGGCCGGCACCTGCATCAACATCCCCTTGTTCACCCAGATATCCATAGCCGCGTTCTCAAACAGGGCATTTAGGCTCAGGTCGGTCACCTCGGGCCAATCGGGCTGGAACCTGTAGCGGGCCTGATTCAATGAAAAACCGGCCTGGAACACACCGCTGTTGTCATCGTAGGGGAAATGCTTCAGTGGGCCGTTCCACACCACCTTGGCGTCCTGGCTCTGCCCCGCCTTGATGGCGCCGCTGAGGTAATCGACCAGAGATTCGGACATGGCATGCTTAGGGAAATAGTACTTGGCCCTCGCGGCGTTCTTCACCTGCACATCGGCCAGCAGGTTGAGGCTGGCCTCACCGGCAAAGCCCAGCTTCATGGCCGCATCGAGATCCAGGTCGGCATTATAGAAATGCAGCTTAGGGGCGATCAGCGCCGCCTCGCCCAGGGCATATTTCACCGTGAAGGCGTCACCCGCGAGGGACAATGCCTCCTCGAAACCGCCGTTAAAATCCAAGTGATACTGCTGCTCGGGCGCAGACAGATAGAGGTCGCTGCCCTGCATGCCGAGCATAAGGTCGATCGGCTCAGCCCCAGGGATGGCACCGCTGCCTTGCCAGGCAAACTGCTTGAGCTGCGCCGACAGGGCAAAGCCCTGCTGCGCGCCGTAACCCAGCTTGAGCTGCTCTATGCTGCCCTTGGGATCCATCGACTGCCACAGGTAGAGGCCATCGAGATCCATGCCGGGCACCAGGGGCAACAGAGGCAACAAGACCTCGGCATCCAGTTGATTGATACTAGCCATCAACATATCGTCACGCTTGCGCGCGCCGATATGCAGCGCCGGCCAAGCCTGACCATTGGTGACGAAGGCCAGATCTGAGCTGGTCAGTTGCCAGCCCGAGACCTGCGGCTGCCAGTTAAGCTGGCCAGCCTTAATTTCAAATTTTTGCTGCTCGCCCTTAAGCTGCCACTGTAGCCAGCTCGGCTCGAAGGCGACCGTCGCCGCGGTAAAGGCGCGGTTAGAAAACTCTGCCCAGGCCTGCAGGTTCACCACTCCCTCGAGCGGCAGCTTCTTGCCCGAGGCATAAGGATTTTCCTGGCGCGACGCCCACTCACCGAGATCCAGCGAGTTGGCCGCCAGATAGAGCTGACCGGTCAAGGACTCTGGGTTATGGCCATCGCCACGAATATCGACGGAGAGAGAGAGACGCTCAACCTCAGAGGCCTGCTCGTCGAGGAATAGCGCGCCCTCGGCTCTGTGGCGACCCGCCAGGTTGCGCCAGCGCAGATCCCTGATATGGATAGGTCGGTATTTGTGAGAGCGGCTGATCAGCTGCATGGTCACATCTGTGATGGCGAAGCGATCGAACTGCTCCAGCATCAGGGCATAGAGCCAATCGGTATTCTGCTCCACCACTGGGGTATCGCTGCTCTGCTGACCGTTACCGGCTTGACTGATACGGTCGAGATCCAGGGCAATCTTGACCCCCTCGAAGATCACATTCTCTATCTGGGGTGACGCCGAAACCAGGCTATCCCAGAAATCCAGCTTGAGGTGGACATTGTCTATGATGAAGGTGACCGGCAGGTTTTCCTGCACCGGCAAGACCAGATTCTTGATGGTCACCGCAGGGCCGAACGCCTGCCACTCGGCGGTGAGCTCGCTGACCTCGACCTTGACCTGATACTGCTCATAGATATAACTCACCAGCTCCTGACGGACCTGATCCAGCTTAGGTAGCAGGCCTCTGAACAGGCTGACGCTCAAGGCAAAGAGCACCACTATGATGGCGATCATCTGCCAGCATAGCCGGCCGAAGGTGCGGGGACAGAATGGGCGTGACACTACATTATCACCACATCGAATTTGTTTTGCGCATACATGGGCTCGTTTTGCAGGCGAACATGCTTGCCGATATAGGCGCCGAGTTCAGCCACCAGATGGCTCTCCTCGCCGGTGAGGCTGTTGTAGACACTCGGGGCACAGTAGACCAGAAACTCGTCGGCATCATAGCCGCGATTGAGGCGGATAATTTCGCGGAAGATCTCGTAAGAAACTGTCTCGACCGTCTTCAGGCTACCTGTGCCGAAACAGGCCGGACACTCACCGCACAGCACATGCTCTAGGCTCTCGCGGGTACGCTTACGGGTCATCTCCACCAGGCCGAGCCCCGAGAAGCCGCTGACATTGGTCTTCACCCTGTCGTTGGCCAGCGCCGCCTCCAGGGTGCTGAGTACACGCTTCTTATGGTCTTCGTTCAACATGTCGATGAAATCGATAATGATGATCCCCCCCAGATTGCGCAGGCGCAATTGGCGAGCGATGGCGTGGGTCGCCTCCAGGTTGGTGTTGAATATAGTCTCTTCCAGGTTGCGATGGCCGACGAAGGCCCCTGTGTTGATATCCACAGTCGTCATGGCCTCGGTCTGATCTATGATCAGATAACCGCCTGACTTGAGCTCCACCTTACGTCCCAAGGCGCGCTGCACCTCGTTCTCCACATCGTAGAGATCGAAGATGGGCACCCGGCCGGAATAGTGTTCTATCTTGTCGGCGATCTCGGGCATAAACTCCAGGGTAAACTGCAGCAGCTCCTCATAGGTCTGGCCGGAATCCACCTGGATCTGATCCAGCTCGGTACCGACGAAGTCGCGCACGATACGCACAGGCAGGGCGAGATCTTGATAGAGCAGAGAGACGCCCGGACGCTTGCGACGCTCGCACACCTTGGCCCAGACCCGGCGCAGGAAGGCTGCGTCTTGAATCAGCTCCTGCTCACCGGCATTCTCGGCGGCGGTACGAATGATGAAGCCACCATCTTCGTCGACGAAGGGCTCGGTCAGTCCCTTGAGACGAGCACGCACCTCTTCGGATTCGATGCGCTGCGATACGCCCACGTGGCTGGAGCCCGGCATGAAGACCAGATAACGCGAGGGTAAGGTGATATCTGTGGTGAGGCGCGCGCCCTTGGTGCCCAGGGGATCTTTTACCACCTGTACCATGATGTCCTGACCCTGGCGCACTAGCTCGGCGATATCACGTACCACGAAGTTGCCCTTCTCGACGTCGGCGACACACTCGGTATGGGGCACGATATCTGAGGCATGGAGGAAGGCGGCCTTGTCCAGACCGATATCCACGAAGGCGGCCTGCATGCCAGGCAATACCCGGCTGACCTTACCCTTGTAGATGTTGCCCACCAAGCCACGCTTCATGCGGCGCTCGATATGCACCTCTTGCAAGATGCCATATTCCACCAGCGCCACCCGCGCCTCGGTAGGCGTCACATTGATCAATAACTCAGAACCTATCTTCTTCTGTACTCTGTTTTTGACTATGTGACTCATGTTTACTCACTCAAATATGATTAATGCATTAACGGCCTAAGGACCGTTAATTTTAGAACAACTTAGACCTAAATGGCTCAATCTATTGGGTAAAACGCTAAACGGGTAACAGCTGCATCTCGACCAGAAGGGCCCGGGTTTCCACCAGAGGCAGTCCTACCACCGCCGAATAACTGCCGTCGATGGCCTCGACGAAACAGCCGCCTAAGCCCTGAATGCCATAGGCACCGGCCTTATCCATGGGCTCGCCGGTGGCGATATAGGCCAAGATAGCCTGTTCTGTTAGGCCGCAAAATTGCACTTTAGTTTCAACTAATCGAGACAGAGTCCGCTCACCGTCGGTAACCGCCACCGCGGTCATCACGCTATGACGCTTGCCCGACAGGGCGCTAAGCATCTGCCTGGCGTCCTGCTCATCCTTAGGCTTACCTAAGATGTCACCGTCCAATACCACTATAGTATCTGAGCCCAGCACCACGGCGCCCGCCTGTCCCCAGAGCGCCAGACCAGCTTGCGCCTTCTCGATCGCCAGACGTACCGCGAACGCCTCGGCACTTTCCCCAGCCCTATGGCTCTCGTCGATGTCGGCGGATAGCGCCTCGAAAGCAAATTCGGGGTCGCCAAGAGCCACTTGAGCCAGCAGCTCGCGACGACGAGGAGAGGAAGAGGCTAATACCAGTTGCATCATTATCTCACTTTATAAATACGGCGAATGCGTCTCAGCATCCAAAATACCCAAGGCCAGATGATCAGGCTCGACAGAGCCGGCAGGAACAGGCTGACATCGAAGCTCGCCACGTTCACCACAAACTGTACCCAGAACACCAGCAGATGGTGCAGGCACACCAGGCTGGCCACCATCAGGGCCTGTTGCCACATGGGGAAGTTACGCAGGCGCTGGAAATGCAGTACCACCACATAGATCACCAGCGACATAGAGAGCGCACGTATGCCGAGGTGGGCCCCCAGCAGGATATCCAGCAAGACGCCCAGCACCCAGGCTGAAAGGATGTTGTAGCGGTGCGGCAGCGCCATCGCCCAGTAGATCATCACCAGCAACAGCCAGTCGGGGCGCCAGCCCTCGACTAGGCCGGGCAGCGGCATGATCTGAAATAACATGGCCAGGAGGAAGCTTAACCAGACCACCCAACGACCGTGGGGAATATGCATGCTCATGGCGTCTCCTCCGCTTGCGGCTGGGCATCGGCTTCAGCTTCGACCGGCTCGGCTTGCTCACTCTGATTGCCGTCAGGCCAGATCAACAGCAGGTAACGGATACGGTCCAGTGCCGCCAAAGGCTGGGCCGTGACGGTGGCATAGCTCTGGCCATCGTCGCGCTCGACCGTCATGATGCGCGCCACGGGGTAGCCTTCGGGAAAGCGTTTACCCAGACCCGAGGAGACCAGCAGATCGCCAACCCTGAGATCTGTACTCTTGGCCACGTGACGCAGCTCCAGCTCGTCGAGCTCGCCAATTCCCTGGGCCACCAGGCGCACATCGTTACGGGTCACCCGCACAGGGATGGCGTGGGTCACGTCTGAAATCAACAGCACCCGGCTGGTCAGCTCGCTGATCTCCACCACCTGACCGACGACGCCATGGGCGTCCACAACGGGCTGACCGACGAAGACGCCGCTGCGGGCACCATGGTTGAGCACCACATAGTGACGAAAGGGATCGCTGGCCACTTCCATCACCTCGGCCACCATCTTCTTGGAGTCCATGTGTACCGGAGAGCCCAGCAGGGCGCGCAGACGATCGTTTTCCTGTCTCAGGTGCTCGAAGCGCTGCAGACGCTCGCTCATCAGGAGTTGTTGCCGCAGCAGCTGCTTGTTCTGCTTGGCCAGCATGTTACGGGTGGCGATACTCTCGGCGGACCAATCCAGGATGGCACCGGGGATGTTAGCCACGTATTGAAGCGGGCTGAGCACAGAGGAGATAGATTGGCGCACCGGTTCCAGCCTATCGTTGGCCACCAGTAAGATCACCGACAAAACGATTGCCAATGTGAGCCTGAATTGATTCGAAATACCGCGGGCAAAAATAGGTTTCATAAAACACTTAAGGCAGCGAACCCGGTACCCACTTTTTACCCATTCACCTTGTGGTGTCTGGGCGGCGAGCCATCATTTACTATGCCTCGCCAGGGGTGTAACCAGAGTCTTGCTGCCTATTTTCTTGAGCCGAATTAGTTTTCGTCAGAGAAGAGATCACCGCCATGCATGTCGATCATCTCTAATGCCTTACCACCACCACGGGCCACACAGGTCAGCGGATCGTCGGCCACCATCACAGGGATGCCGGTCTCTTGCATCAACAGACGGTCGAGGTCACGCAGCAGCGCGCCACCGCCAGTCAGTACCATGCCGCGCTCAGAGATATCTGAGGCCAGTTCTGGTGGAGACTGTTCCAGTGCAACCATCACGGCACTAACGATGCCAGAGAGTGGCTCTTGCAGTGCCTCTAAGATCTCGTTGCTGTTCAGGGTAAAGCTACGTGGTACCCCTTCGGCCAAGTTGCGACCGCGCACTTCGATCTCCAGCACTTCGTCACCCGGATAGGCGGTGCCTATGGTGTGCTTGATGCGCTCAGCCGTGGCCTCACCGATCAGGCTGCCATAGTTGCGACGCACATAGTTGATGATGGCATCGTCAAACTTGTCGCCACCGATACGCACAGAAGAAGAATAAACCACGCCGTTTAGTGAGATGATGGCCACCTCGGTAGTACCACCACCGATATCCACCACCATAGAACCTGTTGCTTCCGACACAGGCAGACCGGCACCGATAGCGGCCGCCATTGGCTCTTCGATCAGATAGACTTCGCGAGCACCTGCGCCCATGGCCGATTCACGAATCGCACGACGCTCAACCTGAGTGGCTCCCACTGGCACACACACCAAGACGCGTGGGCTTGGGCGGAATACGCTGTTGTTGTGTACCTGTTTGATGAAGTGCTGCAGCATCTTCTCGGTCACATAGAAGTCGGCGATCACACCGTCTTTCATTGGACGAATGGCTTGAATGTTGCCCGGCGTACGACCCAGCATCTGCTTAGCTTCTGTTCCCACGGCGGCAACCGATTTTTGGCCGCCGCTGCCGCGTTCGCCTCGAATTGCAACAACCGAAGGCTCATTTAACACTATGCCCTCTTCGCGAACGTAAATTAAGGTGTTAGCCGTACCCAAATCGATCGAAAGATCGTTAGAAAAAATGCCACGCAGCTTCTTGAACATGTAACCAGCCTGTCTCAGTGGAGTCGGAAAAATAAAAATCAGGTAACTTTATCAATGCCCCCCGCATTCCACAAGGATATTATGCTGATCCTTAGATAAATATCTGTTCATCATTGGGGCTTGTGTCAGCCTAAGTGAACACTCGCTCAGCAATTGGTTGATAGGCTATTTCACTTCCCGCCAATAGATGATCTTATCGTGTCCGCGATAGGTGCCAAAATAGGCATTAGCCCTCGGGTCAAACAAGCTATCGGCAGCGTTCCCCGGATAGTTCCAATATCCCTTGAGCCAAGGTTCAACATGCAACTTAAGGGGCACCTCGCCCGCCTGATTGGGGATGGCGAAATAGAGATTGCCCACGCCATTCACCAGAGCGCCACTGCGCAGCGACAATCCACTATCGCTATAGGCCTGCAGATCGGGGAAGCCCGAAGGTAGGATGCGATACAGGCCAGAGGTTGCCGACTCGCCGGCATCTAAGGAGGTCTGGGTATTAAAAATCGAGCAATTATCATCGCCATTTAATGTCCAGGTTGGCACGCCAGCAGTCACGCTTGAAACATATTCGCTATGCATTGGCAGACGCAGGCTCTCCGACTGAGGACCATAGCCGTTTTCCAGCACCAGACGGCCATAGCGCAGCTCGAAGGCCTTACCGTCGCCGATATCGCTGAAGGTAAATCCGTGGCAAGGGGCCGAGGCGCTGTCGCGATAACAGATGCCATCTTCATCGCTGACATCCAGCGCCGACAAAACCAGATCAAACTTGGCATCGAAGGGTTCCAGTGGCGTCTTGGTGCGCAGGTAACTCGGCTGGGCGCCGATCAACTCAGCGACATTGGGTGAGCCGCGATAATTGACCCGGCCTGAGAGTGCCGGCGCCTGACTGTCGCCAATCACAGCTAGCCCTGTGCTGTCTTGATAGCTGCGCTCAGCCCACTGATTGCGCTCTGCCTCATCCCTGTGTTTGTAACGCCACCAATCGCCGATCTGGTAATTGCTGGTAACCTTATCTTGGGCATTTAACCCCGCCACCTGAATGTTTGGCTCGGCGCCCGTTTTAAAGCCGAAGGGCTGATCCAGATAGGTAAATGCGCCGCAGCTCTGGGCCGCCTCAGGGGTATTGCCTGTAATGCTTAGGTAGGCTGGCGTGAAACGGCCAAATACCTCGCTGCTGGACTGGCTGGCGGGAATGGCTACTCCCTCGTAACTAACGTCCGCGCCAAGCGCCACCTGCATGGTGCCCACCTCGCTCCAGCTTTGATCATTAATGATCTGGGCGCTAACGCCAGATGATAGCGAGAACGACAGGCTATCATGGCCTAACACGCCGTTTACCCCGGTATCGGGCTGCACCACCTGTGACACCACAGACAGGCCGCCATGCTCGAAATTTTGCAGCGCGCTATTGTCACTGAAATCCTTATCGTCATCGCTCTGCCAACAGGCCGCAGTCACCTGCATGCTAAAGGGTTCACCCGCCGCGGCCAGTACCTTACAGTCAGCGTCATAGGGATCACTGGCATCACAGCGCCCATTGGCACTGACATTGGCAAAATGAAAACCGGCGGGCGCCGAGGTAAAGCTATCGCTATGGGTGAGCACTAGCGTCTCTGAGCCTCCGGCAGGACGCGAAACAGTGTGGTTATGTTCGGCGCTAAGCGTCACCACGCCCGCCTCTGGGTAGTTGGCCGACAGACTGGCAACTCCATCACCGTTAAAATGCACCTGCATTGTCTGAGTGCCGCCACCAGCGATCGCTATCGAGTCAGTCGGCGATAACAGGCTATTCAGGGTAAGCTTAGCCGGGTTGTTGACCACGGCCGGGCGCAGATAATCGAAGCCGAAGCTAATCGTCTTGGTCTGGTTGGCAAACAGGGGCTTACACTGCTGCGTCTGAGTATCTTTGGTCACAGCAAACAAATTAAAGCTGTTACCCATCTTACAGGCCGTGCTGTCGGGCACATCGAAATAGAATCCCGTATCGGCAAAGTCGAGCAGGCACTGGGCATTAGCCACCAGAGCACCGTCGATATAACAGCGATAGGGCGCGGATGGTGCCGTGGCACCTAGCCCCAGGAGCACGCTTCCGCCATCTGGGTGCCAGACCTGGGTTTGAGCCGAGCCGGTAAAGCCGACATCGGCATATTTCACGCCGTTCTTGGTTAACTCGACGCTCGAAGAGACACTCGCCTGGGTCGAACAGTCATCGTTGACACAGGCACGCAGCAGGATATCTTTGGCGGCACAGCTCAGCGCATCCGAGGTAAATTCGAGCCGGTAATGGTCGACACTCACACCGCCCTTGTCACACATGCCGCCGAAGTCGGCATCATCCACAGCTCCCAGGTCGACATCCGCTCCACCATTGCCGCCAAAACTCAGGCTCCCCCCTGATGCGATGGCGCCATCTATCCAAGCATTGCCGGTAAAAGTCACAGTGCCGGCAACATAGAGGATGCCGTTGATATAGTTCTGCCCGGCGACAGAGAGATCGCCCCTGACATAGATGATCAGGTTTTCGGCATTGCCAGATGCATTGATGCTGGCATTATTCATCGACAGGTTATCGAAGTAGAGTCGAGCCGTTTTCCCCGTGGTGCTCATATAGGATTTATTTTGAAAATCACCAGTAGCAAAGTCGTAATCCCCGGGAGCGAACCGTGAACTGTGCCCAGAACATCCCCACTTAGTACAAGTGAGGTTGCCGAGTCTAGGCCCAATATCATCGGGCGGCACCAGGCCGGGATTATGGTTTCCGGTTGGCGGGTCGGTAAAGATCGCATCACACTGAGGCACGGCGAAAACCCCTGTGGAGAAGACTAGGTAAAACAAACTAGCAAGCAAGGTTAGCAAGAGTCTATTCACGGGCCTCGACCTCCACCTTACGATTGACGCGCAGACAGGCATCACCGTCGCAGTTGCCCACGGCGCAGGTCGCCTCACTGCCGATAAGATATTGGGTCACGCTGTCACTCCCTGTCGCCACTGTGGTCTGATTGCAGCTTAACACCACACTACAGCCATGAAAGCCCACCACATTCGGCGGCGTCCAACTAGCAGAGACGCTAGAACAACCGACCACAGCACCGCTTAGGGGAAACAGCTGCGCCAGGGCGACATCGGCGCCGCTGTTCGCCGCGGCGAAGGCGCGGGTTGCCAACACCTCCAGGTTTACCCCCTCGTCGGCATCGCTGACGATATTGATCAGCGCCGCCGCCATCAGAAACATCACGGTAATGATGAAAATGCCTATCACTAGGGCGCTGCCTCGCTGGCTGGCTCGATTAGGGAACATTGATCACCTGCACCTGATGTTGATATTGAAAGGTCTGGCCATTCACCTCGAAACGGGGCGACAGCTGCACCACGGCATTGTTAACCAGTGTACCCGGCGTGTAGTGAATCGGCGCCTCGCTGCCTAAGTTATTGACCACATGCTGGCCCATCAAGGCCCCCGTCCCCATCTGCGCCGGTGTCGGCTGGGTGGTCTGAACCCCGTAGCCGTCGTAACGCCTGATATCGCCACTGCTTAAGAAACAGTAACTCACGGCGCCATTGACCATAAAATAGCGCTTCTGAGGTGATGCCTCATCGAAACGCAGCGCATTGTTAAACTCGATCTGATTGCCACTCAGCTGTTTAACATCGAAGATACGCCCCTGTGTGGTCGACGGACTGTCTTGATAGAGCTGAGCAGGTGAAAGCGGATAGATCACCATCTTGTGGGTCAGATTGATTCCCTGGGCCGGGAGCATCACGCTGCCGCTGTCTGCGGCGCTGTCTGGCGCTATCGGCAAACTGATATAGCTGGCGCTAGCTGTGATAGGCATAAACTCTATGCATTGTGCATCGCTTGAGCCGGCCACCCGGATGCTATTTGGCAGGGCATTACGCAGCTCCCGCGTCATACGCTCAATCACGAAACGGCTCTGGCTCAGCACCTGATCCACAGAGCTGGATTCGACGAAGATACGGGTGCCCAAGATCACGAAGCTGCTCACCCCGACCACCAGGATGCCGAGTATGATGATGACGGTCACCATCTCGACCAGGGTGAAGCCCTTGTTAGTTTGCAGCCGCATCAGTAGTTACTCCGCAGCGCATGATAGGTGATCACCTCGCCACTGGGTGTGGTCACATTGATCGCCACCAGCTTGCTGTTCTTGTCGCTGCCGGGATAACTCACGCTGACCGATATTAGGTAGTTAATATATTCCTGAGCATAGGTGCGATCCGAGTTGAGCATCTTGCTGGTCTGAGTCAGGCCATGATAGTCATCCACATCGCGATAGGCGTTGCGATCGAGTCCGCCCGCGCCAAAGTTGGCCTCATCGGTACAGGGCAGCCCTGCTGGCAATCCAAGGTCTGGCCTGGCCGCTGCGCCACAGGCGGGCACGCCGCCATTGGGATTGCTGTTCTGATCGTAACGCTTGCCCCAGATCTCGTTGAGCAGGGAATGGGCCAGCTCGGCAGAGCGCACCCTGTGAAGGGTTTCGGCGGCGCGATCCGCCTGGGGAAACAGCATGCTGGTGAGCATAACCAGGGCGATACCAAGCACTATCATGCCCACGACCAATTCGATCAGGGTAAAGCCTGAGGCGCGCCTTGGTAAGATGGCTCTGCTAGCGTCCATGAATATACCCCTGGCTCTCTATGCTGAGGTCTAAGGTTTCATCGGCGGCGACCTTAATGGTGCAGCCCGTAGCGCAGCTGCCCGTCACCCTGCCATCACGATCGAAGGTAAGGGTAAAGCTGTTTAAGCCACCTAAACTCAGGCTGGTCTGGCGGGGGAGCGACTGGGCATTGCCAGTGACCGTCAGGCTGTTGCAGTCGGCGCCAAAGATGTCGGCACGATAACTTGTCTCCGTCACACTTACCTTGTAGCAGCGATCCAGATTATTCAGCGCCATCAGCTGGACTCGTCTGAGCTCGCTAATCAGTTCGTCTCTCAAGGTATAGGCGCTGTAGCTAGAGGCGGTAAAGAAGCGCGGCAAGACCACCACAGATAAAATGGCAATCAAGATGATGGTAGTGACCAGCTCCACAAGGGTAAAACCTTGTTGTTTATTCATCGACACCCCAGCCGCAACACGCTGATAGCGTTAAACTTTCTAATAACCTACAGAGTATGGCAAATATTGCCATCGATTTCAGTAATTAGTCTCTCGCCACAGACAAAAAAGGCCTGCATTGCAGGCCTTTAGAAACAAAACAGGCTTAACAACCTGTAACGATCGTATTGACTGTAATTGCGCCGTAAGCAGTTAACCCATTTACATATTGCACATAACAAGTGCCTGCATCTTGGGCAGCTTTAGGGCTAGTTTGGCCCTGTGGATAAAAGTAAATGCTGTTTGTTGCCGAATCTTCAACATACAACCATTCGGCAGTGGTACCTGAAGACGCGGCATTAATGTCTAACGCATTGGCCAAGCTACCGGTCCAAATAGCCTTTGCATGACCATAGTTCAATGCCACTGTTGTACCCGCAGCATCTACCGTGACTGTCGGCGCAGGAGTTGCGGTACTTGCTTGAGTTTCGTTGCCTGCAATCAAGGATTTAGAATGCACTAAGCTATCCGCTCCTTTTATTGTCGCTTCCAATCCAGAGACTGTCGATTTACGGGCGTCGCTCTGCAGGTTAATAAACTTAGGTGCGGCGGTCACAGCTAAAATGCCTAAAATGATGATGACCACAACTAACTCGATTAATGTAAAACCTTTTTGATTACTCATTTTTGCTATTCCCTAAATTAACAACCTGATTTTTCTACTTTATATTGAGGTAATGCACCGTTAGATGCAGATTGTTTATACTCCACCCAACATTTAGACGTATCAGATGGTGTTTTGTCACCTGGATGAATAATAATTGCTCCAGTTAAAGTCGTGGTTACATTTGGAGAATCGACTATCGTCCACTCAGGCTGAGATGAAGTCGTATCGATATCCAATGCTAAAACTAAATCGGCCGATGCTTGTTTTAAGTAACCATATACTGAGTTGATAGTTACATCGTTACTCGTATCGCTATCACCCTTATCATCTAAAATCACGGTGCCAGCCGACTTCGACTCTTGCCCTTGGATAGCAGCTTTGGAATAAACTAAGGTATTGGCGCCTTGCAACGAGGCTTTCAAACCTTCCAACGTCGATGCTCGCGCATCGCTCTGTAAGTTAATAAACTTAGGCGCTGCGGTCACGGCCAGAATCCCTAAGATGATGATCACAACCACTAGCTCGATCAGTGTAAAGCCGTTTTGCTTCTTCATGTCGTACCCTTGTTATTTTCGCTTCTGCTAACTTTTAACATTCAACTTTTATAAAATTCTGTTGGCCTCGCCGAGGGCAAGGCGCAAGATTAATTGGTAAAACTCAACACCTGGCCAGTACCTGGGTTGTAGAGAATACCTTTGGCGTTGGCGGTGGCCAGATCAGGTGTAGGTGTCGGCACGCCCGTGGTTGGGTTTAATGCCAGCGAGGTCACCTGATGGTAGACACAGAGATCTAAGTTGGTCACCTGAGTGCCATCGATGGCAACTCCATTACCACCGGCGCCATCCAGTACCCGCGCGGTAAAGCGCTGATTACGGGCATCCTGATTAAAGAGCACGTTACGCGGCGCCCCCTGGAGAATATTCTGGAATACCTCCTGACAGGCGGCATCTGTCATACCGGTCGCACTCACGATACCACTGCCCGAGGTCAAGCCCGTTGGAAAACCGAAACGGGTATCCAGGGAGATCTGCGTACCATCGAGCACCACATTGGCATTATTACGACCATCCACCTCCCATTGGGAGCGCACGAAGCTTACCGCAGTGGCTAAACCACCCGCTACGCCGTCTACGCTAGCATCTTCTGCATCGTCGGTCACATTCAAAAAACGGGGAATGGCAGTGGCCGCCAAAATTCCCAGGATCACAATCACGATCACCAGCTCGATCAGAGAGAAACCGCTCTGTTTGGTTGGCATGTTTTGGGCTCGCATTTTCATAAAAAACTCCCTTAGATAATCCTGATAATTCTAGCAGTTACAGCAAATTATAAAACCTTAGAAGTCGCTAAATTCAGCGATCTGTCAAAAAAATAACGCGTCCACTAGTGAGTTGGTAACTCAATCGATCACCGTTATTAGCAATATAACTACAAACCTCTCCAGCCTGGTCCGCTTGTGTAACAATTTTGGCTAAATCATCCCGGCCACCCAACAGCTGCCACCAGAGGGTCTTGCAGTTCTCCTCTGTGATTTGCGCTAAGGTTGGCCAACCCTGTTCGCTCATCTTGATCAGGGGTTGCTCGCCGTCCCTGAGTTCCATGGCCGTGGACCAGTCGAGATGCATCTCGGCAGGGCGCCCCTGCACCAACCATTGAGAGCGCACCATGGCCAGCACATTCAGCAGGCGGCTGTGCTCCAGCTTCAGCCCCTGAGAAGAGACCTGATCCACCTTGGCAAAATAACCGTAACCCAGTACCCCCAAGATGAGCAAGAGCACCACTATGGCGATCATCTTGCCGTAGGCCTGCATCAGCTCGCTGTCGACCCGTGTCTGGTTCTCCATCAGCAATGCTCCCGGCTCATGACTGCCATGAGTTATCCCCCCTTGACCACATTGAGCATATCCCACATCGGCAGGTAGATGCCCAGCGCCAGGATGAGGACGATCACCGCGACTATGCCGATCAAGATAGGCTCCAGCTTGGCGGTCAGGTTCTTGAGGTCGTAATCGACCTCCCCCTCGTAAAAGTCGGCGGCGTCGTTAAGCAGTTGATCTATCTGGCCTGTCTCTTCACCTACGGCCACCATCTGCAGCACCAGCGGGGTAAAGAGCTGACTCTGGTTCGACACCCGCAGCATGGACTCGCCGGACTCTATGCCCCGGCGCATGGCCACTATGCGGTCATGCATATAGGCATTATCCACGGCATCGGCTACCAGGCTCAGGGCCTGTGTCATGGGCACACCTGCGCTCAGCATCATGGAGAAACTGCGGCAATAACGCGACAGGGTCGAGCGCTCTATGATGCTGCCCACCGCCGGGATCTTAAGCTTCCATCTGTCCCACTGCTGCTCGCCCTTCTCTGTATTGTGCCAGTAGCGGATCCCCACGAAGCCCCCCACCAAGGCGAGGAGCAGCAGGTACCAGTAGTTGACGAAGAAGTTAGAGGTGCCGATCAACAGCTTGGTGGCCCAGGGCAGATCCGCGCCGAAACGGGCGAACAGATCGGCAAACTTAGGGATCACCATGATATTGAGCACTACCATGGCCAGGGCCACCGCCATCAAGACGAAGATGGGATAACGCATCGCCGCCTTGATGCGTCTGCGGGTCTCCTGCTCGCGTTCGATATAACCAGAGAGCTGAATAAAGGCATCCTCCAGCTTACCCGTGTTCTCACCCACATGGATCATGGAGACAAACAGGGCATCGAACACATCCGGGTGATGGTTCATCGCCGATGAAAGCGGACGACCAGATATCAGCTGCTCTGAGATATCGTTGAGGGCATCCTTCATGCGTTTGGAGTGCGAACTCTCCGACAGGCCGGCGATGGCCCGCAGAATAGGGATGCCCGAGCGAGTGAGCGAATACATCTGCCGGGTAAAAATCTGCAGCTCATCCAGGCCGACCTTGCTCTTGAACAGGCTGCCCAGGTGAAACTCGCGCGCAACTTTGGCCTCCACCAGCTCAAGGGGGATCACGGCGCGAGACAGCAGCTGATCGGCGGCGGCGCTTTGGGTGGTCGCATCGAGTCGCCCGCTGACCGCATTGCCCTGTGCATCACGCCCCTTGTACTGATAGACAGGCATAGTTAGCCCTCAATCTCATGTTGATGGATCATCTCCTGCGAGATGGGTACCTGGGCATCGCTGGCATCTTCGATAAGCTTGGCCACCTCTTCCATAGTGGTCATCCCCTCAGCAAGGTAGTTGAGCGCCGACTCGGCCAGCGGAGTAAAGTTCGGGCTCTGGTAGGCCGCCTGGGCAAACGCTTGGGGATTGCCACTACGCATCGCATCGATCATCTTCTCATCCAGCTCCAGGATCTCGAATACACCGATACGGCCACGATAGCCGCTACCGTTACAGCTCTGGCAGCCGGTGCCGATACGAAACTTAGCCTGGCTGAAGTCGCGGCCACTTATGCTGCTAAGCCAGGCATGATCGGCGGCGCTAGGATCATAGGGCTGGGCACACTTGTGACAAACCCGGCGCACCAGACGCTGGGCAATGATCACCCTAAGCGCACTGGCCACCAGATAGCTGGCGGCGCCCATGTCCAGCAGACGCAGGGCTGAGGTAACCGCATCGTTGGTATGTAGGGTCGACAGCACGAAGTGACCTGTCAGCGCGCCCCTGAGGCCAATTTCCACCGTTTCCTGGTCACGCATCTCACCCACCATGATGATATCGGGGTCCTGACGCAAGGTGGTACGCAGTACGTTGGAAAAATCTAAGCCTATCTTATGGTTAACTTGTACCTGATTGATACGCGGCAGCTGATACTCCACGGGATCTTCCACCGTGATGATCTTGCGATCGGCGGTGTTGAGCTCACTCAACACGCCATAAAGCGTCGTGGTCTTACCGCTACCCGTAGGCCCGGTCACCAGCAGCATGCCGTGGGGGCGCTTGATCTGTCTGCGTACCCGCGCCAGCATCTCGGCCGGCATGCCGGTCTCATCTAAGGTCAGCAGGCCCGCGGACTGGTCCAGAAGACGCATAACCACTGACTCGCCGTGATAGATGGGCATGGTCGACATACGCACGTCTATCTTGTGTCCCTTGATCTCCATGTGGAAACGACCATCTTGAGGCAGACGCTTCTCTGAGATATCCAGCCCCGCCATCAACTTGAGGCGCAGCACCAGTGCCGAGGCGATGTTCACCTCCTGCAGGGTATTCTCTTGCAGCTGGCCGTCGATACGCTGGCGGATCCTCAGCACCTTGTCACCGGGCTCGATATGAATATCTGAGGCGCGCATCTGCACCGCATCTTCGAAGATCGACTGCAGCAGCTTAACCACAGTGGTCTCGTTATCGCTGTCGGCATCGGTCAGGCTGGCTAGATCGAACTGATCGTCGGCGGCATATTCCTCCTCCAGCTTACCGGCGATCTGGGCGATCTCCCCGGTGCGGCGATACAGGTTGTCAAAGGCCTCCAGCAGCTGGGTCTCTGTGACCACGGCAATCTTAATCGCCTTGGGCGCCAGCAAGACCTCGATATTGTCCATCGCCTGCAAATCGGCAGGGTCGCTCATGGCCACCAGCACATGGTCGCCATTATCTTCCACCGCCAGGGCCCGATAGCGACGGGCCTGAACCTCGGGCAGAAGATTCACCACCTGAGGCGGAATAGCCCGGCGGCTGATATCCAAAAAGGGAATATTGAGCTGCTGCGACAGAAACTTAAGCAGCTGCTCTTCTGTTATGCAGGAGAGATCGATCAGGGTGCGACCCAGCTTCTTGCCGGTATTTCTCTGCTCGGCCAGGGCTTGGCCCAGCTGCGCCTCGCTGATGATCGCTTCCTGTACCAATAAGTCGCCGAGACGCATCTTTAACTTGGGTTTCACTCGATATCTCCTAACTGGGCCAGTCGCTGCTGAATAAAATCGCTGGCCTGCTGCGACAAGCCGGATAAGCCTAGGGCCTGAGCGTAGGCCTGCTTGGCGCTGGTATATTTTTGCTGGGAATCTAAGGCGTAGGCCAGCCCCATCCACCACTTGGCCTGCTTAGGTTCGACCCTGGCCAGACGGCGATAACTCTCTTCGGCCAAGGCAAATTGCGATGCCTGCTGGGCAAGATGACTCTGCAGCACCCACTTCTGCTTGGCGAGCAGGTGACCATCTGGGATCGTGCCAAGCGCCGCCAAGGCCCCTTGGCTATCCCCCTGCGCCTCCAACACTTTGGCCAGCATGAGGGCATAATCAAGTTCCTGGGGATAGCGGGCGAGGCCCTGTTGCAGCACTGTCTTAGCCTCACCCAACTGCCCCTGACCGTAATAGAGGGCCGCCAGATGTTGACGCGCGCCGTGCAAGGCGGGATCGAGTCTTATCGCCTCGCTAAAGTCATCCACTGCCTGAGACAGCAGCCCGCCTTCCTGGGCCGACTTGCCCTGACTGAAACGTTTCTCGGCCAGCGCCTCGGGCGATAGCTTCACCTCGGTCACCGCCATGGAGCCGGTCGTTTTTACTGTGTTGGCGTCTGATGCCTGCTCGACCCGAACCCTCTGAGGCTTAGGAACAGGCTTGCTCTCAACAGCTGGCTTGCTCTCGCCCTTAGGCTCAGCAACCGGGTCAGTATTAGATGTCGTCATGAGCTCAGCACTAGCATCGGTAGTAGACTCGGCCTTAGCTGTGACCTGAGCATCTGCTGCCAGTGAAGCCTCAGCCCTTGGTTTCTCGGCAGGCGCTTCATCTGCTGTCAGTGCCGTTTCATTCGAAAGGGTTGTCTCTACGCTCGGCTGTTTGAGGTCGCCGCTGGCGATCTCCTGGGCCAGATTCTGATTATCCTGTTGCAGTGCCAGGTTAGTGCGCTCAAGAGCCGCGTAGCGATCCCACGCCATATAGCCCATGGCCAACAGCAGCAGAGCAAGCAGTGCGAGCAGCAACCAGGGCAGACGCGACTGAGGCGCCTGACGATATTGCAGTGGCGGCACGGGCAGCTCATCCAGCCCGAGGGACTGCTGGCGCTTATCCAGATCTTTGAGCATGGTATTGATGACGCTCATGCCAGCCCCCGGGTAAGCCAAAACCATAGCGCGCCAGCGCACAGCGACACGGCGCCAAAAGTGCCCAGCCACCAAGAGGGAAACAGCCCGCTGTAGGCATCCTGAGTATCGATAATCGCCCCCTTCACGTGGCGCATGCTCACCTTGTCAGCTCCTTCACCATAGGCGAGCAGTAGCGCTTTATGAGACAGGATATTGATGAGTCTCGGAATTCCTCTTGCTGCGCGAGCGATTCGTTTACTCTCGCGGGCGCCAAACAGCCCCTCGCCGCGATACCCCGCCACCTCGAGTCTGTGGGCCTGGTAGGCTCGGGTCTCGTCGGCGGTCATGGGCCGCAGTTGATAGCTGAAGGTGATCCGCTGTCTGAGCTGACGAAACTGCGCCTGTTGTAGTCGGGTATCCAGCTCAGGCTGGCCAAACAAGACAACCTGCAGCAGCTTGCGACTCTCCGTCTCCAGATTGGTGAACAGCCTCAGTGCCTCCAGGCTCTCGTCCGGCAATGCCTGAGCCTCGTCCAGCACCAGGACGATGGAATGTCCATGGGCGCTCAGTGCAATAAGCTGTTGCTGAATAAGGCTGGTAAGGCGCTGCTGATCCAGATCGGCGCTGTATTTTAGCCCCAGCTCCAGCGCTAGTGCCCAACGCAGCTCGCTGGGACTCAGATAGGGATTGGGCAGATAGGCGCAATGAAAACGCTCGGGAATATCGTTAAGCAGCTTACGACAGATCAAAGTTTTACCCGTCCCGACCTCGCCGGTGACCTTGATAAACCCTTCACCCGTCTGCAGGGCAGTTTGCAGCACTTGCAGCGCCTCGACATGGGGCGCCAAGCCGAAGAAGAAGCCGGTATTTGGCGTCAGCGAAAACGGAGGCTGCGCCAAATAAAAGTGCTGCAGATACAAGCGCCTACTCCTGTTTCTCTTCTGGGTACCAGCGATCCAACAAGGCCTTGGAGCGTTGCAGCTCGGTCTGCCAGGTCTCGGCGCCCACCACGGTCGGCTTGAGCAGGATCACCAGCTCAGTCTTGCGTAGCGAGTTCGAACGGTTGGTAAAGGCTTCGCCAAGAAACGGAATATCCCCCAGCAGCGGCACCTTAGAGACCAGCTCGATATTTTCGCTCTTCATCAGGCCGCCGATCACCACCACATCGCCGGTATTGGCCTTGATGACAGTGTCCGACTCGCGGATCTCGCTCTGGGCCAGTGGCAGCTCGAGTGTGCTGTCTGATACCTTGATCGACTTGTTCTGCTCCTTGATGTCGATAACCGATGGGTGAATGTGCAGCAGCACATTGCCTTCTTCGTCGATCTGCGGGGTCACGTCCAGTGCGATGCCAGAGAAAAACGGCGTCAGCTCCACTTCCGGCGTGGTGACAGGCGTGGTGCCCGCTACCGTGGTCGAAGACACATCTGTCACGAAATACTCGTCACGGCCCACCTTGATCACCGCCTTCTGGTTGTTCGAGGCCGTCACCCTTGGGCTCGATAGCACATCCACATCACCCTGGGTATCGAGCAGGTTAATCATGGTGCTGAAGTCTTTGCCCTTGATCTGCAAGGAGGTGATGCCACCAATGGCCGAGGTGATAACATCCCCCAGACCATCGGGCGCCTGCGAGGTACCAAATTCGACGCTGTTGTTGCCGCTTTGGCCCAGCACGCTTTCCCAATGGATCCCCTGCTGATAACCGTCAGACAGGGTCACCTCGAGCACCTTGGCCTCGAGGATCACCTGACGCTGCAGATGGCTCTCGGCGGTCTTGAGGAAGGTCTTCACCTGACGCAGCTCGTTGGGATAAGCCCTGATGGTCACTAGGCCCGCCTGCGGGCTGACCACCACCTGACGGCCGTCACCCGTGGTGCCTATGATAGATTCCAGTGTCTCTTTCAGCTCACCCCAGAAGTCTGTCTTGGTCTTGGAGCGGATAAAGGTGCCGTTGGTGGTCTCGTTGCTATTGTTGCTATTGCCGTCGCCACCATTGTTGTTCGAGTTATTGTTGTTGTAATTATTGCTGTTGTTGCCGTTGTTATTTCGGTTGTTATTGTTGTCCGAGATCCGCCCTGAGTTCACCGAGGTCAGCGACAGGCCCTGACGCTCCATGTAGAGATAGTTGAGCGGGAAGGTCTCGGTGCGCATGCCAGCAGGGAAGACACGCAGGATACGTCCTTCTCGGCTCACCTCGTAACCATAGATATCTTCGACCACCTGCAGCGCCTCGCTCAGGGTCACCCCCTTGAGGGACAGAGAGACTGTACCTGTCACATTAGGGTGCACGGCGACGCTCAGCGGCGTGCCCTGTACCAGGCTAGGGAAGAAGACCTTGGCATCGACATCCTTGGCCGACACATCGAAACGTCGCTCGCTCGGCTGGCTTGGGGTCAAGGAACCTAGCAGGCTCGATGACTGCAGCTCACGCTGCACCGAATCTGGCATCACGGCCGCCGGTGGTGGCGTTTGTGGCTTGTTCTGCGCCGCGGCAATCGATGTATCGATCGCCGATTTCGACTCGACAGGCTGGGGACGATCCGTTGTCTGACAGGCGGCTAACATCAGCACGAGCAGAGGTGTTATGGTTTTCATCGCAGTCATTTATTGTCCCTTTGTCGCAGTTACTTCTGGGTAGAGCTTGAGCTGGCGGCCATCGGCGAGCCAGACTCCCTGTGCCGTGATGCGAGTGATCCTCACACCTTGTACCCTGTCACCCGTGGTGAATGTCTTGTTATTGATAATGGCCGTCGCCGATTGGTCGGTGATCATCAGGCTGTTGAGCACCAACTTACTTCCGCCTTGATGCTGCGCCGAGCCTGGGGCTCCAGCACCTGGACGGGTCGGATCCCTCAGGGTCTGCGCCGAGGCCTGAGTCAGCCCAAGGCTAAGCAGCGCCAGCAGGCAAACACTAATCTTGATTCGCAACACTGATAAAGTCCTTGTTAATACTGAGTGTGTAGACCTCTAACGTCACCTCGGCCTTAGGATAATCGCCCACCACATAATCCAATTGGCGCCAATAGAGCTTATTGGGCATCGCCTCAACCGCCTCGATAAACTTGAGGGTGGCAAAGTAATCTCCCTCGAACGCCAGCTTGATGCCGTGGCTATAGAGATTGAGCTTGTTCTCATCCCCTAATGCCAGCAGTGGCTTAGGCGCCAGAGACTCGAAACTTTGCAGGCGTATCCCTTTCACCCGGCCCAGCAACTCGCCTAGCATGGTCGGCATCTTATCGGCGGGCACCATGTCGACCATCTGAAACGACAGCTGCTGGTCGAGATCTTTGGCTTGCTGTTGTAGCCCCGCCAGACGCTGACGATATTCCTGATCGGGGTCGGTCGCCAATGTCTGCTGGTACAGGTCAATCTGTTGCTCTGAGATTCGGTTCTCGGCCGTTAAGGCCTTGATATTACTCTGCACGCGGCTGCTCTGGGTCAGCAGAGACTCGAGCGGCAGATAGAGCAACATGCCGATCACCACCACGACCGCCACGGCGATCATCACCCGCTCGCGCTGACTCAGCTGATCGAAGGCTTCGCCCCAACGGGCTATCTGCTGTTTCATTTCGCCTGCTCCTCATCACGCTTGCTGCGCAGCACAAATCCCAGCGGCTGCTTGTCGCCCCGGTTCATGGTGAGCGTGCTAAAAGCCTGGCCCTTGAGCGGCTCGACCCCTTGCAGGCGTGCCAGCCAGAGGGGGACAGCATTCGGCGCTGCGCTAAAGCCCTCGAAGACAAACTGATCTTCCTGCACTTGGATGCGACTCAGCCAGAGTTGATCGTCGGTCACCCGCGCAAGGCCAGTCAGCAGGGGCGAGTAGCCCTTGCTGGTGAGGGTCTCCACATGGGAAAGTTCGCCGAGCAGCAGACGCTTGAGTTCCACCTGCTGCGATAGGAGATCCACCTGCTGCACCAATGCCTGAGAGGCGCTGCGCTTGGCGATGGCCTGCTCGAGCTGCGCCTTCTGTTGGTCGAAGGCGGCCTTGTCGCTGAGTAGCTGATGCTTGTCGGCCTCCAGGCTTCCCAGATGCAGATAGGCCAGTAGGTTGGCGACCAGCAGCAAGACAAAGAGGCCGAAGCCAAGTTGTAGCAGGCGCGTAAAGGAGAGGCGCAACCTGGGCGGTAACAGGCTGGCAGTAAAGAGATTGACCCGCAGTTTTGAATTCATCTAGGCAGGCTCCTCCGTTTGACGTTCAAGCTCGGCCAATGCCCATTGGGCTAACTTATCCTGCACCTGATCACAGGCGATCACCTCGACGGCCTGATCGAAGTTCCGACTCAACAGCTGAGCCAGCATCTGACGCTCGCCGCCCATCAACAGGGCAATAGAGGCTACCGGCGCCTGGCGCAGCTGGCTCTCGAAATAGTCCATAGAGCGCTGCAGCTCCAGGCTGAGGTTATCGGCGACGTTAAGCTGCAGATCTTCGCTGGAGACTCTATCTAACTGACTGAATCCACGGATACGGCGCTGCATATAGAGCTGCCCCTGTTTCACCACGGTCAGTAGCAGCTCGCTCCCCGGCTTATGACAAAGCACCATGTGCGCCAGCTTATCTTCGGCACCATAGTTGCTGATGGCCATCTCTTCGATGCTGATCCCGGCAATGGTCACCTGGTGCTTATCCGCTGCCTTAACCAGCGCCTGCAGCATGGCCTTATTAACCGCGACCACAGTCACCTTGTTGTTGGTGGACTCTGGCGACTCAAAATAATCCAGATGCAGGGACTCGACGGGCTCTGACACCATATCCTTGATCGACCAGACGAGCGCCTGATGCATCTCTTCTGGCTGCACCATGGGCTTGTCGACGACCAGCAGCTGGTAGAAGTCCTCGCTGAGCACGAGTTGCAGATGAGGAGCGGGGATCTTGTCGGTCAGCGACTCGAATACGCCAGACCAGTCATCGCCCGACAGGGGCAGTGAAAATGAGGTGTCGCTGTCGCGCTTAAAGAAGGTCACTGCGGCGGCGTTGAGGTATACGCCTAAATCGACTCTATCGTGCTTGGTTTGCCAGAAGGCAAATTTACTCAAAAGACTATTTTCCATTTAAGGCATATCCACCAATTTGATACTCACGCGCCATGAGTGTCCCAAATCGCTCTACCTCAAATGCCGGATGGATATTGCCTCGAGGAAAGCGTCAAAATAATAGCGTTATTGTAGCGACTAATCGCCTAATTTTATAGAAAAAATCTAACATCAATCAGATACACTCAGATAAACATAGAACAGTAACCCTGCCCTAACAAGCCCTTATCAGGCCCAACAGAGAGATAACAAAATCACGCGGCCTCTAGGGGATCGCTAAAGAAACTGCCCTGCCCAGCACTCACCCCTAAAATCTTCAACGTCTGCCACTCCTCCAGCGACTCGACCCCTTCGGCAAAGACCTGCACCTCGGTGCGATAGAGTCCACCGATAAGGCTTCTGACAAACAATTGATTCTCTTGGCGTAAATGTATCTGCCGCACGATAGATCTGTGCAGCTTAATCAGATCCACACGACAGGATTGAAGATACTGGGTACTCACCACCTGCTGCCCTACCCGGTCGACACACAGGCTGGCCCCCATCTTGGCGATCATATCCAGCGGCGCCTTCAGTTTCGCCAGGTTATTCACCAGGATATCTTCGTTGATCTCGAAGATCAGCCGCGGCGTCAGGTGACGATACTCCAGCAGGGTCGTCTGTAGCCAACGGATAAAGGCGCGGCTGGTCAGTGTATCCAGAGAGAGATTAATACTGTATTTCCGCTGGTCCTTGGGTGACTTAGGTAACAAATCGAACAACACGGCCTCGATCACCTGACGCTCGATCTGGGGGATCAGGCCGCACTTGATCGCCATGGGCAAGAACAGGGTGGCGCGCACCAGATTGTCGCTACTGTCGCGAAGACGACAGGAGACCTCGCTGTGGTGCTCCTTGCCATCGCTGTCGAGTATCGCCTGGGTGAAAGGTACCACGCGCTTATTGACCAGGGCATACTCGAGAAAGCTGCGCCAACGCACCGAGCCTCGAGCAAACTCCTCATCCACCGCGCCCTTGTCATACATAAACCAGCCGCTGTTGCCTTGAAACTGGGCCGCCCGCAGCGCCATCTCGGCCTCTTCGATCAGCTGCTCCTTGCTCTCGCCCACCTTGAAGTAGGCGACGCCGATATGAAAGAAGTCGTCGCGATTGTTCACCCCTTCCAGGGGCTGACTCAGGCAGACCTTGAGCAGCCTGGCGGCCAGCTTCTCGGCATCGGCCAGGGAGATCTGCGGCACGACTATGGCAAACTGATTGTAGGAGCGACGGGAGAAGATGCTGTTGGCCTGGCTGTCCAGCAGGTGACTGATGCCGCCTATGGTCTGGGTAAGCAGCTCCTGAATGCTGAACTCGTCTGCTTCCTGCTGTAAGAGATCCAGATCTTCCATCTCCAGCAGTAGCAGTACCCCGGGGGCCATCATGCCATCCTTGTTGCTCAGGGCGTCCAGGCGGTTCTTGAGGAATAGGCGATTACCTATGCCCGACTCGGGGTCGAGGAAGGTGTTGGAGCGAATAAACTGATCGAACCTGGCGCGCTGCTTCTGGGCATCATCGAGCTCAAGCAACATCTGGGTCAAGGCGCGGTTGATAAGCCTTGGACGGCCATGGCCCGTCTCGGCCAGCGCCTTGTCATAGTCTCCCGAGAGGATCAGATGACTGCGCTTAGCCAGATCTTCTATGCCCTGCAGCTGTAGCGCCAGCCAGAGGTAGCCACGGCGGACCAGCAGGCCTACCGCGATGCATCCCACCAAGAACACCAGACCGCCGTGCCAGCTGATGTTATGCAGCAGGAAGGGCTGAGGCAGGCTGATATGAAAATGCAGGTCTAAGGTTTCGTTGAGTACCCTGTCGTAGTTGACCACACTCTGATCATGGTTACCCCGGTCGAAACGGTACAGCGTCTCGTCACCCCGGATCAGGGTAAATTTTTGTGCATCGTAGGCGGCCAGGATCTGCGGCAGCCAGATATCCAGGTGCTGAAGCTCGTGCCTCACCTGATGCTGCAGCAGCATCTCCTCCAGCTCTGTCATCTGTTGCTGTTGAAACTTATAGGTGAGCTGAATGAAACTGACCAGAGCGGTAAGCAGAAAGATGAAGGCGACCGCAGCGAGGGAAAGCAGCCAAAAGCCGGTTAACTTCTTGGTGAGGAGTTGTGTCAATTTCATTTCCGCTTCCTGCAGGATTATTATTATTTTTTACGTCTGAGACCGCTTTATCATCTAGGATCCCGAAAGGCTTTATCACCTAGGCTGAGCAACACCACTTACCATACAAATAAAGCGGTAATGGCACAATAAAAAAGGGCCCTGAGGCCCTTTTCTTATCATCACCATCGCCGATTAGGCCATGTAGTGCTCAGGCAGTGTTGGCAAGGCCGCAACACCCGAGTCGATAGCCGCTTGGGCAACGGCCTTGGCCACGTTTGACAGCAGGCGTGGATCCATCGGCTTAGGGATCACGTAATCTGGGCCAAACTTCAGCTCGGTCACGTCTGGATAGGCAGCCAATACCTCGGCTGGCACAGGCTCTTTCGCCAGGGCAGCGATGGCGTGTACCGCGGCAATCTTCATCTCGTCGTTGATCTTTGCGGCGCGTACATCCAGGGCACCACGGAAGATGAAGGGGAAGCAGAGCACGTTGTTCACCTGGTTAGGGTAATCGCTGCGGCCGGTTCCCATGATCAGATCTTTGCGTACATCGTGAGCCAGCTCAGGCTTGATCTCTGGATCTGGGTTTGAACAGGCGAAGATCACCGGCTTCTCGGCCATCAGAGCAACGTCTTCAGCACTCAGCACGTCTGGGCCAGACAGACCCAGGAAGGCGTCGGCGCCCTTGATCACATCCTGCAGGGTGCGCTTGTCTGTGTTGTTGGCAAACAGCGCCTTGTATTCGTTGATATCTTCACGACGGGTGTGGATAACGCCCTTACGATCCAGCATGTAGACATTCTCACGCTGCACGCCACACTTCACTAGCATGGTCATACAGGCGATAGCCGCCGCACCTGCGCCCATACAGACAAAGACCGCCTCTTCCAGCTTCTTACCCTGGATCTCCAGGGCGTTGATCATGCCAGCCGCGGTCACGATAGCCGTACCGTGCTGATCGTCGTGGAATACAGGAACGTTACAACGCTCGATAAGCGCCTTCTCGATCTCGAAACACTCGGGCGCCTTGATATCTTCCAGGTTGATGCCACCGAAGGTATCGGCAATCGCCTCGACCGTGTTAATAAACTCTTCGGCGGTGCGGTGCTTCACCTCGATGTCTGTGGCATCGATATTGGCGAAATGTTTGAACAGCAGCGCCTTACCTTCCATCACAGGCTTAGAGGCCAGTGGGCCCAGGTTACCCAGACCTAAGATGGCGGTACCGTTAGAGATCACGGCAACCGTGTTGCCCTTGGCGGTGTAACGGTATGCGTCGTCAGGATTGGCAGCAATTTCACGCACCGGCTCGGCCACACCCGGACTATAGGCCAGCGCCAGATCCATGCTGGTCTCTGCGGGCTTGGTCAGGCTAACGGCGGTTTTGCCTGGTACGGGGAACTCATGGTAGTCAAGGGCTTGCTGACGGAAATCGGCCATTTTAGTAATCCTGCAAAAAATGCGACAAGTGTATTCAGAGTAAGGTCTTATTTGCCCCGCCTCGCTCCCCCAGATGTGGCGAAAATCGACGCAGGTCATTAGAGCGCTAAGATACTCGAAATTAGGCGATTTTTAAACAAGATATTAGAAAATTTCAGTTTATTATGAAGCCAAACGGTCTAAGGCTTATTTTGCAAACTTATCTGCGAAGGATGATGGGCAATCATCTGCCATTTTTTGTAGGAATAATACAACTCACCACGCACAATTACCGGACTTTCAAGCAGGTTTAGGGTTAAAATATTGCTAAATTTACCAGATTCTTCTCTAGGTATACCCACATAAAAGATTTCATCGATAATCAGCCACAATTGCTGACCTTTTCTTTCAAAACCCGTCACCACTCCTCTGACCTCTCGCCAGCGATTGCGATCGTCACGATTTAGCTCATCCGGCGACTTGGCCTGATAGCTTTTATGGCTCCATAATCCACGTCGATCCTGGCGGGCCTGACGCTCGATATTGGCCAAACACTGCCAGAAATAATCGTTCTGATAGACCCTCGCCTTGGCATAGCCCTGACTCAGCATCATCTCCTGCAGGTGTTCTCCCTCCTGGGTATAGGCATAGGCTAAGGTTTTCCCTTGGGGATCCAGACGTTTACGATCGAAGGCCAGTTTGAGTTTCTGCCCAGGCAGCAGGCGCTCGGCGAGGAAATTGCGCGCGCGATTGGCGAAGGGCTCAGACAGCTCTGGGTAGTGCCTGTCTATCTCGGGCGAATCGATGCCGATAAGCCTGAGCTGACGACCATCTTCCAGCATCAAGGTATCGCCATCGATCACCGAGGCGAAGGTAACAGTCTCATCATAATGGGTCGGCGCGCACAGGCTGCCAGCGGCGGTCGCCAGGAAGGAGCAGAGAGAAAGAGAGAGGGCCAGAATCTTGTCCATAATGAATCGCTTCCCTAAATTAAACGCTCAGTCATCAGTAATATCATCACCTTACAAGTATGTTAGACCGAGCGCCAACTCTGTTCAAGAAAGCCCACTTGCAGGCCCACTTGCAAACTCAGTGACGGGATAAGTGGCAGGCTGAGTCCATAGGCACAGGGCAACAAAAACAGGCCAACAAAAAAGGCGCCATATAGGCGCCTTTTTCAGGGTTCTTTGCAGAAGTATTACTTCTTGCCAAGCATACCGAAACGCTTGTTGAACTTGTCGATACGTCCACCGGTATCCATAACTTTCTGAGTACCAGTGTAGAATGGGTGACATGCACCACATACGTCCAAGTGCAGTGGCTTACCTGCAGTTGAGTTTACTTTGATAACGTTACCACAAGTACAAGTTGCAGTGATTTCAGCATATTCAGGATGAATGCCTGGTTTCATTGGGATTACCTCAAGTTTAAGGCCATGTCGCACTTCCAACCCGAAGTCGGACACCACATGCAGTTAATAGAATATTTAGGCGCGAGATAGTACAGGATACCATCAATAGTTACAAGCATAGCCTGCAACTATTCTCCTGCATTATCTGATTTTCCTTCCAGCGGCGATCGGCCGCCATGCTTATTCTGCCGCCAACGCCTCGAAGGCTGCTCGTGCCGCATCGGCGCTTTGGTATCTCAGCTTGAGGGCCGCCGACGGACACTTAAGGGTCACATCTGCCCGCAGGCCATTGATCTTGCCGCCATTAAAGGCATTGGGGTTCGCCTCGAAGATGGCCAGCATGGCGCCATAGGTGCTCAGCTGCCACTGCTTGGCGTAGGTGCTGCCGAGGCGCCACAGGGTTTGAGGCGGGGCATAATCCAGCTGACATCCCTGCTGCACCCGATCGCCTACATCGACAGGCGGCAAACTTGCTAGTGACTGCTGGGCAGCGGCAAGGGGTTGCGACGGCTGCTTGTTGGTCTTGGCTGTTTTAACCGGCGTATTTGATTTGACAGGCTTTGGTTTAACCGGCTTGCTCTGCTGATAAGCCGTGGCGGCATCAAACAGGGGCATGCGCTTCACCTCCTGCCAGTTGTTGACCAGATACTCCTTGACCACCAGCTGCGCCTCGCCATCTTCCACCTCTTCGACGCCACTGAGCAGCAACATATAGGAGTTCATCGGCTTGACCATCAATCGCTCGCTGCCGGAGCGCTGCTCGACGATAAACTGCACCTTATCCAGGTTGACCGATTGGGCAACGATATTGACCCTGAGCGTCGGGCGCTGCCCCAGATCTGACAGCCTTTGATTGATACTGACGTGGGTAAGCTTAGCCCAGGCGGGCAGACTCATTAGCCCGGCTTGCCCTAGCAGCACTAGGCACAGCATGACCAGATATTGCACTCTCTTCATCGCAACCTTCTTATCCCTGATTGGGTGGATCGATTCGACTCTCAGACGCTCACCTCAGGGTCACACGCATCCGCCATCAGGCCGGTCGACAACCCCGAGTCTCACTTAGCTATTAAGCAACAAGCTCTTTGATGTTTCAACAATTTTGTCACAAGTCTTAGATCTGAATAGCCTAAGCTTTCCACCGACTTGTGACAGATTCTGGTAGCCCTCGTCAGGCTGTCTGGTTACACTTGCTCTACTATATATTGCTGCCAGCCGAGTCCCAGCCGAATCTATGTCCCTGTTTGTCGAAGTCGCCCTCCCCGTCCCCATGCGCCAGGCGTTTAGCTATCGCGTCAAAGAGGCCGATCTCGACAAGGCTCAGGTAGGCGTCAGGGTCAGAGTCCCCTTTGGCAGGCAGCAACTGATCGGGTTGGTGACAGGCCTAAGCCAGAGCTGCGACCTGGCGCCGAACCAGATCAAGTCGGTTATCACCTTCCTCGACCATGAAGGGGTATTGCCCCCCTCGCTGTACAAGCTGACCCAATGGGCCGCCCGCTACTATTTTTGCAGCCTGGGGCAGATGTTGTCTCAGGCCCTGCCGGTCGCCCTGCGTAAGGGGGCCGAGGTAGAGGCGCAGCAGCTTCAGATCTGGCGCGTGACCGCTGCCGGACAGGAAGCGGATATCGATCTGCTAAAGCGTGCACCCGCCCAGCGCAAGCTGCTGCTTGCCCTGTTAGAGACAGAGCTCAGCCAGGATGAACTCAATGCCCTGGAGCTGAGCAAGACGGCGCTGAAGGCTCTTGTTGAACGGGGCTGGATAGAGTGTATCGAGCGGCGTATCGCATCAAATCTCAGCTGGCGTGACGGGCTCGAACTCGATGAGACGCCCCATCAGCTCAATCCCGAGCAGGCCATTGCGGTTGCCACCCTCAACCAGCAGCAGGGCTACCACTGTACCCTACTCGAGGGGATCACAGGTTCGGGCAAGACAGAGGTCTATCTGGCGCTGCTGGAAACGGTTCTTAAGCAGGGCAAACAGGCGCTGATCTTGGTGCCCGAGATTGGCCTGACACCCCAGACCATCAGCCGCTTCAAGCGTCGCTTCAAGGTGCAAGTAGCGGTGATCCACTCTGGGCTCACCGACAATCAACGCCTGAGCGCCTGGCGCCTGGCCAGAAGCGGCGAAGCCGCCATCATCATCGGTACCCGCTCGGCGCTGTTCACCCCCATGCGCTATCCCGGCATCATCATATTGGATGAGGAGCACGACGCCAGCTTCAAGCAGCAGGAGGGGATCGGCTATCACGCCCGGGACCTAGCCGTGATGCGCGGCCATCTGGAATCGATTCCCGTGCTCCTTGGCAGCGCCACCCCCTCCCTGGAGACGCTGCAGAATGCCCTCTCCGGGCGCTACCAACACCTGAGCCTGGGCAGCCGCGCCGGCGCCGCCGAGAAGGTGCGACAGGGGATCATCGACATCCGCAATCAGCCGCTGAAGAATGGCCTCTCCCACGGCCTGCTCAACGAGATGCGTATCCATCTGGATGCGGGCAATCAGGTGCTGCTGTTTCTCAACCGTCGCGGCTTCGCCCCGGCGCTGCTGTGTCACGAGTGCGGCCACCTGCACGAGTGCGATCGCTGCGACGCCTTCTTCACAGTGCATCAGTCCCTCGGCGAGATCCGTTGCCACCACTGCGGCAATCAGTACGCCATCCCCCGGCAGTGCCACCAGTGCGGCAGCACCATGTTGATGGGCCAAGGGGTGGGCACAGAGCAGCTGGCCGACGCTCTGGCTAAGGAGTTTCCCAACTACCCTGTGGTGCGGATCGACCGCGACACCACCAGCCGCAAAGGGGCGCTGGAAACCCACCTTAACGCCATCCATAAGGGGGAATATAAGATCTTGGTCGGCACCCAGATGCTCGCCAAGGGCCACCATTTCCCCGACGTCACCCTGGTCGGCCTGTTAGATGTGGATGGCGCCCTGTTCAGCGCCGACTTTCGCGCCCCCGAGCGTTTCGGCCAGCTCTATACTCAGGTATCGGGCCGCGCCGGACGAGCGCGCAAGCCGGGCACTGTGCTGCTGCAGACCCACCAATGTGACAACCCCATACTGAGAGAGTTGATGCACAAGGGGTATGGCGAGTTCGCCCGCGGCCAGCTAGAGGAGCGTAAACAGGCCCTGTTGCCGCCGGCCTGGCACATGTTGCTGCTGCGCGCCGAGGCCCACAAGGCAGAGGACGCCGACGCCTTCCTGGCCCAGGTTGCCCAGTTACTGCCGCAAGACGAGCAGTGTGAGATCATAGGCCCCATGCCCGCGCCCATGGACAGAAAGGCCGGCAAGTTCCGCCGTCAGCTGATGTTCCAGACCAAGACCCGCGGGCTGTTGCAGCAGGCCTTCGAGCAGGCATTGCCGCAGATCGAAGCCCTGCCCCTGGCCAAGCGATGCCGCTGGAGCCTAGATCGCGACCCGCAGGATCTCCTGTGATCAAAAAATGCAAAAATAGCTCATAAAAATCCCGCCAGAGGATAGCAATTGGCCACCACAAGCGGCTAAAATACGCGGTTATCCCTGAATCTTTTTATTTAGCAACTGTCGATTAAACGCCAATGAAATCACATATTCAATCTTTGCTCGAACAAGCCACTCAAACCCTAAAACAGCAGGCGATCATTCCTGCCGATTTTGAGGCTCGTATTCAGGTTGACCGAACCAAAGACAAAACCCACGGTGATTTTGCCACCAACCTAGCCATGATGCTGACTAAGGTGGCTCGCAAGAATCCTCGTGAGGTCGCACAGCTGATAATCGATAGCCTGCCACAAGACAGCCAGGTGGCTAAGGTGGAGATCGCCGGCCCAGGTTTCATCAACTTCTTTATCGATGAGAACGCACTGACCAACCAGCTGATGGCCGCCCTGAATGACGATCACCTGGGCGTGGTTCTGCCAACACCGCAGACTGTGGTGGTTGACTACTCGTCGCCAAACCTGGCCAAAGAGATGCACGTAGGTCACCTACGTTCAACCATTATCGGTGACGCCGTGGTACGCGCGCTGGAGTTCCAGGGTCACAAGGTGATCCGTCAGAACCATGTCGGCGACTGGGGTACTCAGTTCGGCATGCTGCTGGCCTACATGGAAGAGCTACGCGCTCAGCAAGGCGAGCAAGCCCAGGTTGAACTGGCGGATCTCGAGAGCTTCTACCGCGCCGCCAAGGTACGTTTCGACGAGTCGGAAGAGTTTGCTACCCGCGCGCGCCAGCTCGTGGTTGAGCTGCAATCGGGCGACGAGTACTGCAACAAGCTATGGCGTGAATTCAACGATATCTCCCTAAGCCACTGTCACGAGGTTTATGAGCGTCTGGGCGTGAGCCTGACCCGCGCCGACGTGCGCGGCGAGAGCGCCTACAACGATGACCTGGAGCAGGTGGTACGGGATCTGGATGCCCAGGGCCTATTGTCTGAAAGTAACGGCGCCAAGGTGGTCTTCCAGGATGAGTTCCAAACCAAAGAGGGTGAACCACTGCCGGTGATCATCCAGAAGGCCGACGGCGGCTTCCTGTATGCCACCAGCGATCTGGCGGCGATGCGCTATCGCTCAAACGTACTCAAGGCCGACCGCGCCCTGTACTTCGTCGACCTGCGTCAGGCCCTGCACTTCCAGCAGGTATTCAGCCTGGCCCGCACCGCTAACTTCGTCCGTCCAGAGATGAGTCTGGAACACATGGGCTTTGGCACCATGAACGGCGAAGATGGTCGCCCATTCAAGACCCGCTCTGGTGGCGTGGTGAAGCTGGTCGACCTGCTGAGCGAGGCCGAGACCCGTGCACTGGAACTGGTTCGCAGCAAGAATCCAGATATGGATGAAGAGGAGCTGGCCAAGATCGCCAAGGTGGTGGGTATCGCCTCGGTGAAATATGCCGACCTGTCGAAGAACCGCGCCAGCGACTACATCTTCAGCTTCGAGCAGATGCTGAGCTTCGAGGGCAACACGGCGCCTTACCTGCTCTACGCCTACACGCGTGTGTCGGGCATCTTCAAGCGTGCGGCCGACATCGACCTAACCGGTGCCAGCATCAAGCTGGAGCACGACAAAGAGAAAGAGCTGGGCAACAAGCTGGCCCAGTTTGCCGAGGTGCTAGGCCGCATGGTGGCCAAGGGTCAGCCTCACGCCCTGTGTGGCTACCTGTTTGAACTGGCTGGCGCCTTCTCAAGCTTCTACGAGGCCTGCCCAGTGCTGGCGGCCGACTCAGAAGATGAGAAGAAAAGCCGTCTATTGCTGGCACAGCTGACCGCTAAGACGCTGAAACAGGGTCTGGATCTACTGGGTATCGAAACCTTAGAACGCATGTAGTATAGGGCGCCAGGATGAGCAATCGCGATTACGCCAACAGAAGACCAGCCTCGAAAGGACGTAAGAAGAGCACGGGTGGCCGACGTCAGCCGGCACCAGCGCCGAGACGCTTCCCCTTCGTGCTCTCTCTGGTGACCCTGGGGTTAGTGGGCGGTTTCGGCTACTTCCTCTGGAGCATCAACGACAGTGCCGACAAGGTAGAGACTCAACCCGAGGTGCAAGCGGTTAAGCCTAAGGTGGTCAAGAAGGACCCCAATGCGCTACCGCCTAAGCCCAAGGAGGAGTGGACCTACCAGGAGGAGCTGGAGAATAAGCAGGTCGAGGTGGATATCCCGGAAAACACCGCGCCGACCCGCCCCTACCAGATGCAATGTGGCTCATTTAGACAGGAATCTCAGGCCAATGAGATGAAGGCGGTGATCGCCTTCCAAGGCCTGGAGGCGCAGGTGCGTAAGGTCAGCGGCAGCAACGGCACCTGGTACAAGGTGGTGCTCGGCCCCTACGAGCGTAAACGCCTTGCCGAGAAACATCGCCACATACTACAACGTGGCGGCCTCAATGGCTGTCAGATCTGGTTCTGGGAAGGCGGTTAATCCTATCGACCAAAAAACGGGCCTAGGCCCGTTTTTTTTATGTTTGAGGCAATAAAAAAGCCAGCTTGATGCTGGCTTTTTGTTGTCTGCGTAAATCGCTTAGTTCTGGGTGATGGTCGCCGTGTTACCGAAACCACCGGCCTGCATGATAGAAGCGCTATCATTCATGCCCAGCTGGTTGATGGTCGCCAGGTTGTGTGCGCCATCAAGACCCAGGCCAGATTGCTCGATCATGGCGTAGTTGTCATCGCCCTGTTGTAGCAGCACGGCGTCATTGTATTCGCCACCGGTCTGGTTAAGCCAACCTTCGTTGTTGTTGCCTGTCTGGTCGATATCGGCGGCACCGAAATCACCCATCTGAGCCACAGTCACGCGGTTTAGCGAGGCAGTCTGGTTGATGTCGGCCATGTTGTCTGTGCCGCTCTGGCTCACCATGGCGCCTTGATCTAGGCCATCTTGATTGATGTTTACGATACCGCCCACGCTAGCAGTTTGGTTCACGTTGGCATTCAGCTGGCTACCTGGACCCTGGGCCACAAATACCGCCGAACCATTAACACCAGACTGCATCACAGTCGCAGTAGAGTCGGCAGCCTGATCCTGCGCCACAACAACATTACCGTTTTCGCTGGCATCGATCTGGTCGATGAACACCTTGGAATTATCAGACTCGTTAAGCTGGCTCACCAGGGCGATGTTACCGTTACCCACCTGGTTTACGCTGGCCTCAGCCATGAACGAAGTATCCTGATTGATGTTCACGTTGTTGAAGTTACCCACAGTCGTTACGGTCGCCGACGCTGGTTCATGGTAACCGAAGCCATACTGACGCACTGTGGTGGTGTTGGTGTCACCGGTCACATTTACGGTCGCGACGCTGTCGTTCACATGCTCTTGATTAACTGAGGCGATGTTAGACTCACCGTTTTGCATCACGCTCAGGCTGGTGTTGATGGCATGCTGTTGCAGTGTATTCACCTGGTTGAAGCTGCCAGTTTGCGACACGCTCGCAGTGGCATTCAGGCTGTTATCATCCTGAGTCACGCTCGCCAGGTTTTCGCTGCCGTTGCTTTGGGTCACATCGGCGGTGCCGATAGAGCCGTTGATCTGGTTGATGGTGATGCTCGAGTCGGCAGAGCCATCCTGAGTCGCCGTTGCCACAGAGCTATTAGTGATCTGATTAATCGCAACAACCGAACGTTCGGCGTTGTTCATCTGGTTAACGTTGGCAATGTTCTCGGCGCCGGTCTGTACTACGGTCGACAGGGCGTCGGTAGAGGTATCTTGATCTGTATTAGCGCTGTTGTTGTTGCCAGTCTGCAATATGGTTGAACCGGCTGGGTTATGGATGCCGAAACCATACTGTCTGATGTTGGCGTTGTTGGTGTTACCCTGTTGCACAACGATCGCCTGTGAGTCGTTAACATGCAGCTGGTTCACATCGGCGTTGTTGCTCTCACCGGCCTGGGTAACCGTCGCATGGGTGTTGTCCATGTGCTCCTGGTTAACGGTAGCGTTATTTGACGACACAGACTGAGTCACCATGGCGCTAGAGTTCGCGACGCCGCCGATCTGGTTGATGGTGGCCGTTTGCGCGTCACCGGCTTGGTCGATAGTCGCCGAGCTGTCGAAACCCAGGGCGGTGTTGATGGTCGCTGTATGATTAGTACCAGTCTGCACCGTCGAGGCAATGTTACCCGAACCATTTTGTGAAGTGGTCGCCGTGCTGTCGGCAGCGTGGGCGGTACCTATTGTCATCGCAATGGCGGCGGCCAGTGGAAGTAGCTTTGTCATGAGTAATATCCTTTACTAAATTTATCTGTCGGGGCGCTCGCCTGAGGCAACCCCTGTGCACACCACCTAGGTGGTGCAATCCTGTGCAAGTCTCAGCAGTAACATGAAACTGCGATTACCAGATGCCGAATCTTCTTCGCCCATCACTCGATGTTGGCGCATCCTGCGAAGATCCCGACAAGCGTCACCGTGCAACCTCCGGCCTGTCGACCCCTACACCGCGAACCGTTTTCCTTTCATCCCCATGTTTGAAACAAGCGGCTTAGAAACAAGCGCCAGCCTGTGCTGGCAGGCAAAAGTATGCGGACAAGCCCCTTCCCCTTCATCCGGCTAAGGTATGAAAGCCCACCACCAAGCGGCTAGTTTTGCCCAGACAGGCCCCCTCTTTAGTATTAGCCACGGCGTAATACTTGAATGAGTAAGACGATAAAAATAAACGGCTTTTAGGTCGCAGAGGCACAAAACTCGGCTTTTCGCGAATTGCATGGGTAAACCTATGGTTGATCTCCCTTGAAAAACAAAATGCCATCCCCATATCTAAGCTATTGTCCACCGATGAGTTTCCTACTCGTCGGCTTGAGAAGAGGAAATACCGTGACCACAATCGTTTCAGTACGTCGCAACAATCAGGTTGTCATTGCCGGAGACGGCCAGGTATCACTGGGAAATACAGTGATGAAAGGAAACGCCAGAAAGGTTCGACGCCTGTATCACAACAAGGTCCTCGCGGGCTTTGCCGGCGGCACCGCCGATGCCTTCACCCTATTCGAACGCTTCGAATCTAAGTTAGAGATGCATCAGGGCCATCTGATGCGCGCCGCGGTCGAGATGGCCAAAGATTGGCGCTCAGACAGGGTGCTGCGCAAACTTGAGGCCCTCTTAGCGGTAGCCGATACCGAGTGCAGCCTGATCATCACAGGTAACGGCGATGTGGTGCAGCCAGAAAACGACCTGATCGCCATAGGCTCAGGCGGCAACTTTGCCCAGGCCGCGGCCACGGCACTGCTGGAAAATACCGATCTCAGCGCCAAGGAGATCGCCGAAAAGTCTTTGACCATTGCCGGTGACATCTGTGTATTCACCAACCAATTCAAGACGATAGAAGAACTGAATTACTAACACTGAGCCCGCTCACTGTTACCAAACGTATGCACCCAAGCATTAAGGGATACTTATGTCTGAGATGACTCCACGCGAGATTGTTCACGAGCTGGACAGCCACATCATAGGCCAGCAAAACGCCAAGCGTTCGGTCGCTATCGCCCTGCGTAACCGCTGGCGTCGTATGCAGCTAGATGCCGCGCTGCGCCAAGAAGTCACCCCAAAAAACATTCTGATGATAGGCCCCACGGGTGTAGGTAAGACAGAGATCGCCCGCCGTCTGGCCAAGCTGGCCAAGGCGCCTTTCATCAAGGTCGAAGCCACTAAGTTTACCGAAGTCGGTTACGTGGGTAAGGAGGTCGAGCAGATCATCCGTGACCTCACCGACGCCGCCGTCAAGCTGACCCGCGAAGAGCAGATGGCCAAGTGTAAGTTCAGAGCCGAAGAAGCGGCCGAAGAGCGTATTCTCGATGCCCTACTACCTAAACCCAAGGAAGACTGGGACACTGAGAAGAAAGATGACACAGGCACCCGTCAGGTGTTCCGCAAGAAGCTACGCGAAGGCCAGCTGGACGACAAAGAGATCGAGATCGATATCGCCGCGCCTCAGGTGGGCATAGAGATCATGTCGCCACCCGGCATGGAAGAGATGACCAGCCAGCTCCAGAGCATGTTCCAAAACATGGGCCCTGGCGCCAGCAAGCGTCGCAAGATGACCATCAAGGAAGCCTATAAGCTGTTGATCGAAGAGGAAGCCGCCAAGCTGGTGAACCCTGACGATCTTAAAGAGCAGGCGATCGAACTGGTCGAGCAACACGGCATCGTCTTCCTAGATGAGATCGACAAGATCTGTAAGCGTGGCGACACCTCGGGCCCAGACGTCTCTCGCGAAGGGGTTCAGCGCGACCTGCTGCCTCTGGTGGAAGGCTGCACGGTCAACACCAAGCACGGCATGGTCAAGACAGACCATATCCTGTTTATCGCCTCGGGCGCGTTCCAGATGTCTAAACCATCGGATCTCATCCCCGAGCTGCAGGGCCGTCTGCCGATCCGCGTCGAGCTGGAAGCCCTGTCTGCCAACGACTTTAAACGCATCCTCACCGAGCCCCATGCCTCGCTCACCGAGCAGTATGTGGCATTGATGGCCACCGAAGGCGTTAAAGTAGAGTTTAGCGAGTCGGGTATCGAGCGCATCGCTCAAGCTGCCTGGCAGGTCAACGAGCGCACCGAAAATATCGGTGCCCGCCGCCTGCATACAGTGATGGAGCGCCTGATGGAAGATCTCTCCTTCGAGGCCTCGGACAAATCGGGTAGCACGACTGTGATCGATGCCGACTATGTCAACGCTCACCTGGAGAACTTGGTACAGGACGAAGATCTCAGCCGCTTCATCCTGTAAACTTAAAGGGCCCGTCAGTTCCCCTGCGGGCCCTCTTTTTTAACCAGGGATACCCTCCCACGAATAGGCGAAGCATATGACCCCCCAAAGCGATACGCCCAAGGTCACAGGGCTCAAACTCAAACGCAAGTCGCGCCAGCTGGAGATAAGTTTCGACAGCGGTCAGCAATATACCTTGAGCTGCGAACTCCTAAGGGTCTACTCCCCCTCGGCCGAGGTCCATGGTCACGGCAATCCCGTGCTGGTCACCCACAAGAAGAACGTCAATATCAAGGCCATCACCCCTGTAGGCAACTATGCGGTCAAGCTGGTGTTCGACGACGGCCACGACACAGGCCTCTACTCCTGGAAGGTGCTCTATGATCTGGCCACCAATCAGGTAGATCTGTGGGAGAACTATCTGGCCAGACTACGCGCCGCCAAGGCCAGCCGCGAGCCGCTGATCGACATGGCCGTGAAGTATCACACCTAACGCCTAAATCACGCCCCCCTTTTGTCTAAGCTCAAAGCCGATGTCACCATACTGCAAGCCGGACTCTTCAGCCGCTGGGATGAAGAGAGCCCGGATCTGCCCAAGTTTCTCAAGGCCACGGTCCATGTGCCGGCAGAGATAGACATAGAATTTGGCTTCATCGCCCGTATCCGTAAGGCAAAGAATCAAAGGCTTAGCTACTGTATCTATCATCCCCATATTCCAGACCAGCAGGGCAATGTTCGCCCGCCCTTCGAGGGTGAGCTGTTTGTCGAGTCCAACGACTGGAAGTTCTATCTGGGTGACACCATCTGGGCGCCCGAACATGACAAGGTGGGCAGGTGGCGCATGACACTATCCCTGGGTAACAAGGTGGTTGCCGAGAAGACCTTTCATGTGCATCTTAACGATGAGGAGAGTCAGGTGGCCAACTTTTGGAAACGCAGGGGCTTTTAAGCACAAATGCTCGGCCAATTGCCATTGAGCAATATGAGTCAGGCAAAGCAAGCCCTCTCGTCGCACAATGGCCGCTCACTTGAAAAGGGATGCATATGAACCGAGCAGCGCACCAGGCCTACAGTCAACGAATCCAGACGGTTTGTGACTATATCGCGAAACATCTGGACCAGCCCCTGACGCTGGAACAACTGAGCCAGAAGGCGCACTTCTCCAAGTATCATTTTCATCGCCAGTTTCAAGTGTATACCGGCATAACCTTAGGTAAATACATCAGCCTGCTCAGGCTAAAGCGGGCCTCATACCGATTGGTGTTTCATCCCGAACTCAAGATCACCGACATCGCCCTCGATGCCGGGTTTGAGAACGGCGAATCCTTCTCGCGAGCCTTTAAGCAGGTATTTGCCCAGACGCCAACCCAGTTCAGGTTAACGCCTCAATGGGAGCAATGGAGTCAACAATATGCCAAGGTGAACTATACAAGGAGAGAAACTGTGCAGATCAAACTCACGCAAAGAGACGATATCAAGGTCGCCGTGCTGGAACACCAAGGCAGCCCGGCCGCACTGAACGACTCGATTCAACAATTTATCAACTGGCGTAAGCAGAGCGGCGAATCCCCTGTGGCCAGCAGCCTGACCCTGGGCGTGCCCTTTAACGACCCTAACACGGTAGCGCCAGAGGCGTTTCGCTTCGACATCTGTGGCTCGGTAACGGCCGAGGTTAAGGCCAACGACTTTGGGGTGATCACCAAGACGATCCCCGGCGGTCGCTGCGCCGTGATCCGCCACCAGGGGCCGCATGATCAGATGGACGATAAGATCTATCAGTTCTACCGCGACTGGCTGCCCCAGAGCGGCGAGGAGCTGAGGGACTTTCCCCTCTACTTCGAGTACCACAACTTCTTCCCCGAAGTGGCGGAACATGAGCTGGTAACAGAGATCTATTTTTCACTGAAATAGCCGTCGGTGAAACAGAGCCATACAAGATGCCAGGCAATAAAAAAGGCGACCCTGATGGGTCGCCTTTTGCTTTCTTCTTAAAGCGCGACTAACGCTACAGATAGTGCAACTTCTAGCGCAACTTCTAGCCCAACATGGCCAGCAGGGGCGCCTGGCCGGCCACCTGAAAGTCCAGCGCCATGGTGAGACTTAAAATAGCTATGGTGAGTATCGAGAAACCGAACACCTGGCGCGACCAACGCAGCAGGTTCACATCACTGCGATAGCCTTTCAGCGCCATCAGTAGCCACCAGAAACTGGTCACGCAACTCACCGCCATAAAGCCCACCCCGGTATAACCCGCCAGGGGTAGCAGGGTCGATACCAGGGCGAACAGGGCAATGTAGAAGACGATATGCAGCTTGGCCTTCTCTACACCTTGGGCCACGGGCAGCACAGGTATATTAGCCGCCTCATAGTCCTTAAAGCGAAAGATGGCGATGGCATAGGAGTGCGGCATCTGCCACAGGCTGAACATGGCCAGCAGGATCAACGCAGCGCCATCTATCCTGCCGGTCACGGCGCAGTAACCCACCACGGGCGGCACGGCGCCCGAGAGGCTACCGACCAGGGTGCCATAGACGGAGTTACGCTTCATGTAGAGGCTGTAGAGCCCCACGTAAACCAGGTAGCCGAAGGCGGCAAACAGCAAGGCCGCCAGGTTGGTAAACCAGGCCAGCAGGCCAAAGCCGAGTACGCCCAGGGCTATGCCTAAGCCAAGTACCTGCTTTAGTGGGATAGCGCCGGTCACCGTCGCCCTAAGGCAGGTGCGCTGCATCTTGGCGTCGATATCCCGGTCGATATAGTTGTTGATGGCGCAGCCTGAGGCCACCACCAGAGAGAGCCCCACCAGCGTCGCCAGCATCAAGACGGCATCGACCTCCCCCCTGGCGGCCAGGAGAAACCCGCCCACCACGGCGATTAGGTTTCCCATGATAATCCCGGGTTTGGTCACCTGAAGATAAGCCCCCAAGGGCGCGGCCACCTGAGTTGAGGTCGAATGCCTGATCATGCAGCCTCTCCTACATCATGAGGTCGTTGGCGGCGTAGATGATCCACACCGACAGGCCAACCACCATGACAATCACCAGGGCGGTAAACATAAACGACAGGGTATTCACCTTACCTTCCTTGGAAAAATCCAGGTGCAAGAAATACTTAAGATGCACCAGGATCTGCACCACGGCCAACACCAGCACTATGGCCAGGGTGGTCGAGGTCTCCAGACTGTGAGTCATCACCGCCCAGAAGGGAATGCCGGTCAACACCACAGAGAGCAGGAAGCCGGTAAGGTAGGACTTGATGCTGGCGGCCAGATCGTCCTGACCATGGGTAGTGGCTTGGCTCATAATAAGACCCCCATCAAATAAACCACGGTGAACACGCAGATCCAGACGATGTCCAGGAAATGCCAAAACAGGCTGAGGCAGTTCAGGCGAGTCAGGGTGCGTCCGCCCGTGCCGCGCTTAACCACCTCAAGCATCATGATCGCCATCCACACCAGGCCAGCACTCACGTGCAGACCATGCATGCCCACCAGGGCGAAGAAGGCGGAGAGGAAGGCACTACGCTGCGGGCCATTGCCCTCGAGGATCAGGTGATGAAACTCGTTCACCTCCATGCCGATGAACACACAGCCTAAAGCGAAGGTCACCGCCAACCAGGCCAGGGTCGCCCCCTTGTGATGACGCTTGGCAAAGATCAACGCCAGACCATAGGTGATACTACTGAGCAGCAGCGCCGCGGTTTCAATCAGGACAAAGTCCAACTCGAAGATATCCTTGCCCGACACGCCGCCGTCTGTGTTCATGTAGAGCACAGCATAGGTGGCGAAAACCGAGGCAAACAGGATGCAGTCGGTCATCAGGTAGATCCAGAAGCCCAGCAAGGTGTTCTCGCCGGTATCATGGTGCTCCTCATGTAGGGTCTCGATCTGGGTAACACTCAGGTCAGCTGGGATAGCAATACTCATATCTGCCCCTTAGATAAGTTGTTCAGGTGCGCGGTTTCGATACGCTTAACCTCATCGCCCTGCACGTAGTAGTCGGTGTCTGTGTCGTAGGCACGCATCAGGAAGACGATGAAGGCGCCCAGGAAACCTGCGATGGCTAGCCAGAGGATGTGCCAGATAGCGGCAAAGCCGGCGGCGGTGATCCCAAGGGCCATCCAGACCCCATGGCCGGTATTTTTCGGCATGTGGATCGGCTGGTAGCTCTCCTGCATCTGATAGGCCTGGCCCTGCTCCTTGGCATGGGTGAAGGCGTCGATATCGACGACCTGAGGCAGACGGGCAAAGTTATAGAACTGAGGTGGCGAAGCAGTCGACCACTCCAGGGTGTGACCATTCCATGGGTCGCCGGTGGTGTCACGGTTCTGCTCACGATCGCGGATGCTCACGTACAGCTGAACGAACTGCAGCACTATGCCGACGAAGATGATGCAGGCACCGACCGCCGCCAGATAGATCCAGAAGTTCCAGTCCGGGTTATCAGTCTGATTGAGACGACGTGTCATGCCGAGGAAGCCCAGCACATACAGCGGCATGAAGGCGACATAGAAGCCCACCTGCCAGCACCAGAATGCCGCCTTACCCAGACGTTCGTTGAGGTGGAAACCGGTCGCCTTAGGGAACCAGAAGGCAAAACCTGCCAGGTAGCCAAACACGGCGCCGCCTATGATGGTGTTATGGAAATGCGCAATCAAAAACAGGCTGTTGTGTAGCACATAGTCGGCGCCGGGCACCGCCAGTAACACGCCTGTCATGCCGCCTATGGTAAAGGTCACCATGAAGCCCAGGGTCCAGAGCACGGGCACCGTCAGCTTCAGGCGTCCACGGTAAATGGTAAACAGCCAGTTAAACAGCTTCACCCCGGTCGGCACGGCAATCACCATGGTCATCACCCCGAAGAAGGCGTTGACGTTGGCACTCGAGCCCATGGTAAAGAAGTGATGCAGCCAGACGATGAAGCCCAGAATCGAGATGGCGCCGCTGGCCCAAACCATTGACTTGTAACCAAACAGACGCTTGGCGGTAAAGGTTGAGATCACCTCGGAGAAGATACCGAAGGCCGGCAGGATCAGGATATACACCTCTGGGTGTCCCCAGGCCCAGAACAGGTTGATATACATCATGGCATTACCACCGCCTTCGTTGGTGAAGAAGTGGAAATCCATGTATCTGTCCAGGGTCAGCATGGCCAGCACGGCCGTCAGAATCGGGAATGAGGCGACGATCAGTATGTTGGCCCAGGTACAGGTCCAGGTGAAGATCGGCATCTGCATCAACTTCATGCCCGGCGCGCGCATCTTAAGCACAGTCACCAGGAAGTTGACCCCAGTCAGGGTCGTCCCTATGCCGGAGATCTGCAGCGCCCAGATATAGTAATCGACCCCAACTCCGGGACTATAGGCTAGCTCAGACAGCGGCGGATAGGCTACCCAACCTGTTTTGGCAAACTCACCCACCCCCAGAGAGATGTTGATCAGCACGGCGCCGGAGGCGGTCAACCAGAAGCTGAGGTTATTCAGAAACGGAAAGGCAACGTCGCGCGCGCCTATCTGCAGCGGTAACACCAGGTTCATCAGGCCAATCATAAAGGGCATCGCCATGAAGATGATCATGATGACGCCATGGGCGGTGAAGATCTGGTCATAGTGCTCGGGCGGCAGGTAGCCGGCGGCGCCATTGGTGGCCATGGCCTGTTGAGTACGCATCATGATGGCATCGGAGAAGCCACGGATCAGCATGACGAAGGCCAGCAGGATATACATGATCCCCAGGCGTTTATGGTCGACTGAGGTCAGCCAGTCACGACACAGAGGGCCCCATTTCTTATGCTTGGTGATCAGGGCCGCGATAACAAGGCCTATCACGGCGACCGCAGCCAGGGTCACCATGATGATGGGTTCGTGGAAGGGAACCGCATCCAGTGTTAATTTTCCAAGAAAAGACGACATTAGTGTTCGCCTCCCGTCGTGTTAGATGACTCAGATGCATGCACCTGCTCATGTGACTGCCCGTGTAAAGTGGCGGCCGGCATCGCCATGCCCTCATGGGCTGGCATCTGGTGGTGATGCATGTACTGCATAACGATCTGCTCAAACAGGCCGTCACTGACCGAGGCGTAGTAGCTCACGGGATTATTGCTGCTCTCTTTCGCCAGCTCGCGATAACTCTCTGGGCCGAGCGCCGCACCTTCGCGCTTCACCTTGGCAACCCAGGCGTTAAAATCGCCGCGGGTTGGTGTGGCGATGGCATTAAACTTCATGCCGGTAAAGCCCGCACCACTGTAGTTGGCCGAGATCCCCTTGTAGGTACCAGGCTCGTTGGCGATCAGATGCAGCTTAGTGGTCATGCCCGCCATGGAGTAGATCTGGCTACCCAGCTGGGGAATGAAGAAGGAGTTCATGGCCGTGTCGGAACTTATCTTAAAGTTCACCGGCACATTGGCAGGAAACGCCAGCTCGTTGACCGAGGCGATGCCCTGCTCAGGATAGATAAACAACCACTTCCAGTTGAGTGACACCACCTCGACGGTGATCGGCTCGGCCTCATGCTCCAGCGGTTGATAAGGGTCCAGCTTATGAGTCGAATGCCAGGTGATCACACCCAGAATGCCGACAATGACGATAGGCACGCACCAGACCACCAATTCGATCGTCTTAGAGTGCGCCCACTTAGGTGCATAGATTTCATGATCGCGACCGTCGCGATACTTCCAGGCGAAGTACAAGGTCATGACGATCACAGGAATCACCACGATCAACATCAACAAGGTGGCAATCACGATCAACTGCTTCTCATCGATCCCCACCTGTCCCTTTGGATCGAGTACGCCACCTTCACAGCCTGCCAACATCAGCGCCGCCATGGCACAACTTGCTTTGGCAAAGTTTCGAATTAACACAAGGAATATTCCTCTAACCCTAGTTTATGAGATTGCCAAATGGGCTTGGCAAGGGTATCCGGGCCAGCAAGGGGCAAGCATAGAGCGCAAAATAGGGCTCAAGCTGCGAAAATTAAGCGGCTAAGGATACTTAAAGTATTTTATAAACAGAGTGTTAGGCTTGGAGGGGCGCGACAGCCGTGAGCGTCATGTTCGACGCTCTTAAGATCGCATGTCAGCAGTGGGTAGCCTGGCCCTTGGGAAGCCAGGAGGCAAAACAGCTGATAAGCGATGAAACAGAGACAGAGATACGGATAGATGAATAGCGGGCTGATGAACACAGGCCCCATCATGGAGAGATCGAAGGACTCCCAAAGCAGCCAGTCTGACAACAGCTGCATCAGCTCACGGCTATCTAAATAGCTGGAGATCACCACCGAGAGGCAATAGCAGAGCAACAGCAGGCTTAACAGATAGGCCAACTGTTTCTGATGACTAATTGCCAGCCGGGCGAGGTCACGCTGTGCGTCGGCCAGAAAATGACTAGGAGTAGGTTTCAATAGATCAGTCCAAAATTGGAATGCGATCGACAGCAATTGAAAAAATGCGAATCATTTACACTGTATTTTTATGCTGCGGGAGCATAGCAAAAAGCGCTCGGTAAAAGAAAGCGGGGATCCAGCCTGATGTTTAAAATTTATTCAAATTAGCGATAAAAACGCCACATTTAACAATTTTCAAACCTTAAAAACACCAAAACTGATCACAAAAGCCGGCAATTTTGTGAGTCGTAAGCCTATTAGCGCCTACTTATCTACTCGCAAACTCCCAGTAAAACCGGCCCCCTCTTCCCCGATTAACGACCACTTGCCTATTCACATTGGCGAATAATTATGCATGGTATTTGCAACTGAGGTTGGGTTAGACGGAATTAAAGCAAGGAAAGGAGAACTAGGGTTAACCCCTAGGCACAGATGCCGATGGGCTAGCAAAATGGAATAGATAGGAATCCAGACCTAAATATTAAGAACCCTGGGTTCAAAGTGCTTATGTTTGCTTAGTCGCTTAGGTAGAACTTAGCTAGGGTTAGAACGAAAAAAGGCTTCCATTTCTGGAAGCCTTTTTTCTTAATGTGGCGGAGAGATAGGGATTTGAACCCTAGACGGGCTATAAACCCGTGCCGGTTTTCAAGACCGGTGCATTCGACCACTCTGCCATCTCTCCGAACGCCGAGAATAGTAAGGAAATGGACTTTAAATGTAAAGCCTAAATTTCACTAACTGAGCAACAAATAATCCATTAAGGCATTTTTCGATGACAAATGCGTTAAAAACAACCTTTTCGGACCTATTTTAGGGATCAAATGCCTGCTCAGGGTGTAGTATAGGCACAAAGCCAACCCCAGGTAGCAAGATGAAACGTAACGGATTTACCCTGATTGAACTTGTCATCACTGTCATCATACTCGGCATTCTGGCCACCATTGCCTTGCCACGTTTCATCAATATCCAGTCCGATGCCCGCATCGCCGCCCTACAGGGACTCAAGAGCGAGATGAGCGGCACCCTGCCCCTGGTGTTTACCAAGGCGAGTCTGGAAAACCTGCAGACACAGGCCAGTACAAACATAAGCCTCAACGGCGATCAGGTAGAGCTCGCCTATGGCTACCCGGCCGCCGACTCAGCCCACGCTTGGGATCTCTTGCTCGAGGCCAGCTTTGCCGATGCTGTGTTCAACGCCGACGACCCGGCCGACTGGTACTTTCACAATAACAAGGCCGAGCCCTTTATCCGCTTCATGCACCCGAGCAAGAAGTCCAGTAGCCAGAACTGCTACCTCAAATACACACAGGCCCTGAGTACTACCCAGGGCCCAAGTTTCGAGATTGTGGATTCGGGCTGCTAACCCTATTGGCATTAGCCCTTGAGCAGCAGGTGTTGCAGCTCGGTGAGTGATGCCACCTGATAGTGGGGCGTGATCCCCTCGGGGACTGGCTGACTGGCGCGGTTGAGCCAACAGGTATCGAAGCCGGCGTTAAGCCCGCCTTGAATATCCGAATGGGGATTATCTCCCACCATCAACACATGCTCTCTGGGCGGATGCGCCATCTGCGACAGGGCGTGTTCGAAGATCGCCACGTCGGGTTTAGCGACCCCCACCTCTTCTGAGATCACCACGGGTGAGAAGGCATGCAGCAAGCCGGTACGCTCCAGACGCACCGTCTGCAGGTCGGTAAAGCCATTGGTGATGATCCCCATCTTCACCTTGCCATAGAGGGCATCCACCAGCTCGGCGGCGCCAGGCAGCAGGGTGCAGATGTCGGCCATGGCCGTGAGAAACGCCGAATTAAGGTGCTCGGCGGTCACAGAAAGCTTCTCGGCCCAACGCTCAAAACGGGTCACCTGCAGGTGACGGGCGCTGATCTTGCCGTCTTGATAATCCACCCACAATGGCAGATTAACCGTTTGATACTCTTCGAAATCGGCTAGGGTGAAATCCACACCGAAGCGCGAAAACATCAACTGTAATCCTTTAAAGGCGTCGAAATGAAACAGGGTTTCATCGGCGTCAAATAATATCCACTGGTACTTCATTCTCTCTCCATGGGTATGGCCTTAGGACAACAGGCAGCACTATATCAATGCCGAGCTCGGCAGAGCAAAAATATTTGCTTACGCTTCTGGGATAACACAGCAGGAACCACTTGGTCGATGCGGCGTCTGATGCTAAGACACTTTACTTTCCAAGGAGTTGGTATGCTAAAAAAAGTGATGCGACAAGTGAAACACCACCGCCAGTTCATTCTGTTTATCGGCCTGATGCGAGGGCCTGTTGATCTTTCAGGTTTAATTTTTGTTCAATCTCACCGCGTTATGCTCAAGGCGTAAGCAATGAAGCATAGTTATACTATGGCAATTGCGAACAACACTGAGCAGGGCGCGTTGAGATGAACCCTTTGGGCAGCGCTTGCAGGCCATTTCTACGGCGTTGTCGCCAGTTTGTGTAGAATAACTACACGGTACAGGCTCCGCCTTGTATCAACAACCTGCAAACTGCTGCAAAAACAAACAGGAAAGGTCAACAGGCCCTAATATTTCGTAGCGCGGTGGCCGACTGGAACCATGTGCCCAGCGGCTCCATGCTGCCCACCATAGTGCAGGGCGACCGCATACTGGTGAACAAGATGGCCTACGATCTGCGCCTGCCCTTCACCCATGTCAGCCTGATGAAGCTGGCCGACCCGGAGCGTGGCGACATCATTACCTTCGACTCGGCCAAGGCCGACAAGAAGCTGGTCAAACGCATCATAGGCCTGCCCGGCGACACTCTGGCGATGCGCAACAACCGCCTCTATCTCAACGGCGTGGCCCTCAACTATCGCGCCGAGCCACTGGCACTTACAGAGAATACCGAAAAAGCCTTTAGCCAAGGGAAAGATGCCCTTAGCGATGGACAAACAGCCTTTAGCGTTTGGCAAGAAGCCCTGCCTGGCAAATCCCACGCCATCAGGCTGAATGACCAACCCTCGAGACTGGCCAATTTTGGCCCGGTAACTGTCCCCGAGGGGCACTACCTGGCGCTTGGGGATAATCGCGACGCCAGCGCCGACTCACGTGTTATCGGCTTCGTTCCGCGCGAAGAGATCACCGGCAAGGCCTACAGGGTTGCCTTCTCCAACGATCCCGAGCGCTACTATTGGTTTAGAAGCGAGCGCTGGCTGCTACCCATCTAATCGCTAAAGAGAAGCAACAGAATGACAGCTACTTAAGCTTGATGTAGCTGTCGCTATTCCAGTCGTAGATATACTCCACCCCTTGCCATTCATATACAGTTCTGCCCTCTTTCACCCTCACCCTGGCGTTTGCGGGTAGGCTCTTAATGGCATCGCTCTGGGTGAAACTTGTGGTGACTTGCTGGGGTGGGGCGAGCGGTTTCGGCTTGCGGTATTTGCGCGGCTGGTAACGGTAGGGGTAACGCCAGCCATCACGCCAATAGTCATAGCTGCCATGGCGCCAGTAGGGAAAACCTGTGCCTATGCCGATACGCCAGCGCCAGGGATCATAGAAGTCCCTGTCCCAGTCGGGGCGATATTCCCAATCTGGATCCACGCCAAAATCAGGATCCACCTCGAACTCATCGTCTATCTTGAGCGCCCAGGCGTCATTCACTATGGGCGGCAAGGCCCCGAGCCAAAGCACGCCCGCCAGGAGCAATAAAGGTTTCAAATCGGGCTTCATCTTGTCACCTCACTCTCAAGGGGTTTACCGCATCTTACCCTTAATTATACCCCCTGAAAATCTTGCCATGCCGGGCTCGCAAAGCCGACGCAAGCTATTTGGGAATAGCGCCCATAAATGGTATAGTGCGCGCCATATCACATTTTTCTCAACGCGAGTATTTCCAAATGAGTTTTAAGGATTTACGCAGTTTTATCGATCACCTCGAAGCCAATGGCGAACTTAAGCGTATCGCCCACCCTGTCGATCCCCATCTGGAGATGACGGAGATCGCCGATCGTGTGCTGAGAGCCAAGGGCCCGGCGCTGCTGTTTGAAAATCCTGTCGGCAAGACAATGCCTGTGCTGGCCAACTTGTTTGGCACCCCAAAACGCGTTGCCATGGCACTGGGCAAGGAAGATCCCCTCGCCCTGCGCGATGTGGGCGAGCTGCTGGCCTTCCTCAAGGAACCTGAGCCGCCACGCGGCTTTAAAGATGCCATCTCCAAGATCCCTATGTTCAAGCAGGCGCTGAACATGCCACCCAAGACAGTGCGCAACGCCCCCTGCCAGGAGGTGGTGGTCAGCGGCGATGAGGTGGATCTCACCAAGCTGCCTATTCAGCACTGCTGGCCTGGCGACGTGGCTCCGCTGGTGACCTGGGGATTGACCATCACCAAGGGGCCGAGGCAGAAGCGACAAAACTTAGGTATCTATCGCCAGCAGCTACTGGGCAAGAACAAGCTGATCATGCGCTGGCTGGATCATCGCGGCGGCGCGCTGGATTTCAAAGACTTTAAAGAGCAGCATCCGGGCGAACGTTACCCGGTTGTGGTGGCGCTGGGCGCCGACCCCGTGACCATCTTAGGCGCCGTGACGCCTGTGCCCGACGCCATGAGCGAATACGCCTTTGCCGGCCTGCTGCGGGGCGAGCGCACCGAAGTATGTAAGGCGCTGAGCTGCGATCTCGAGGTGCCCGCCACCAGCGAGATCATCCTCGAAGGTTATATCGAACCGGGCGAGATGGCCGAAGAGGGCCCCTACGGGGATCACACGGGTTACTACAACGAAACCGACGAGTTCCCCGTGTTCACAGTGACCCATGTCAGCCATAGACGCGACGCCATCTACCACAGCACCTATACCGGCAGGCCACCCGATGAGCCCGCCATGCTTGGGGTGGCACTGAACGAGGTGTTCGTGCCTATCTTGCGTAAGCAATACCCTGAGATCGTCGACTTCTATCTGCCGCCCGAAGGCTGCTCCTATCGCATGGCGGTGATCTCCATCCGCAAGCAATATCCAGGGCACGCCAAGAGGGTGATGATGGGCGCCTGGTCCTTCCTGCGCCAGTTTATGTACACCAAGTTCATCATCATAGTGGATGAGGATGTCAACTGCCGCGACTGGAACGATGTTATCTGGGCAATCACCACCCGGATGGATCCAAAGCGCGATACCGTCATGATAGACAACACCCCTATCGACTATCTGGATTTCGCCTCTCCTGTGGCCGGACTCGGCTCCAAGATGGGTATGGATGCCACCAACAAGTGGGAAGGAGAAACCAACCGCGAGTGGGGCACCCCTATCGTCATGGACGAAGCGGTCAAACAGAGAATCGATGCGATCTGGGATGACCTGGGCATAGACGATGCCCCGACACTATAATCAGTATCAGGCGTAAACTAATCGTCTGAATTTTAAAAATAAATCAAAGAAGTTAACCCTTTGAATACCTGAACAATTTAATCGGGTATTCAGAGGTGCTAAACCTCCACAGAGAGGGTCTGAAAGGAAAACGAATGAACACCATACGCTGTAAAGTTGAACATGTTACCGCCTTTAATGATGCCGTCTATCAGGTAGCATTAACCCCAGAAACCAGCTTCGAATTTAAGGCTGGGCAGTACCTTTGCGTCGTAATGGGTGAAAAAGATAAACGTCCCTTCTCTATCGCCTCGGCGCCGGGTAGCGTGCAGATCGAGCTGCACATTGGCGCGGCGGTCAGCGAGAGCTACCCCATGCAGGTGGTCGAACGTTTACAGCTGAGCGAATATATCGACATCGAGGCACCGGGCGGCGAAGCCTTCCTGCGCAGCGAAAGCCACAGACCCCGCCTGCTGATCGCCGGCGGCACTGGCTTCTCCTACATCAAGAGTATCGTCGAGCAGGCGATTGCCCTGGAACAGAAGGTCGAAACCACCCTCTACTGGGGCTGTCGTAATCAGGACGCCATGTACTATGAGTCGCTGGCACGCCAGTGGCATCAGGATCACCCCTGGCTACATTTCGTGCCTGTGGTAGAAGAGTCGACGCCAGATTGGCAGGGTAAGACCGCCAACCTGTTGGCGCAGATCAAGCAGGACTATGTCAGCCTCAACGGCTACGACATCTATATCGCCGGTCGTTTCGACATGGTCGGCGCCGCCCGCGAAGTCTTCCGCGAGATAGGCGTCGAAGAGGAACACCTCTACGGCGACGCCTTCGCCTTCATCAAGTAAATCTCATCTGCGCTTAGCCCTGGTCCGCGAGGCCGGGGCTAACTTGATTCAAGCCCTATCGCTATTTGGCTAAAGCGCCACCTTCTCATATTTGGTCCAGGCCACCAGGCTGCCCAGCAGAGGCACCACCCACACCGCCGTGCCGTTGTCGGCATGAACCCGCATGTAAAACAGCTCCTCGTCGCGGATATTGTGCTTGCGGATCTCGCGATAGAAATGCATCGCCGAAGCGCTCACCACGTCGGGCATGATGAGATCTTTCTGTCTCACCTTTACATGAAACACGTCCACATCCAGTTGCCCCAGCTTCTGGCGATACTGCTCGAACTCGCCGCGGATCTGATACTTTATCGGCGTGGTCAGACAGTCCTGGTCCGTGATACAGGCACGGGAGTAGAACTTGCCGCCGAGGGGCTGCTCATACACCAGAGAGATCCCTATGTCGGCGCGCACCAACAACTCGTCGGCCACGGGAAAATAGACGTCACCATTGTAGTGGTGTTCCACCAGGTCACCGCCAGCCTCACCAGGCGGGATAAGGATGCGGTTATAGCGTATCCGCTCCTCCATCCGCTTACTCAGCTCGACAAATTCCACCATGTTGAGCCCCGCCGGGGTGAGATCGATCGCCGTCAGGTTGACTATCTTGTCCCGGCGACACTCGCCGCGCTCATCCAGATCGCAGAGCGCCATCGAATAATGGTTACCATCGGTGAAGGCAAAGCCGCCAAAATTGTTAAACCCTTGGATGCTATTGCTCTCAGGTGCGATATGCTTCTGCCACATGGAAGGGTGCAGGCTATCGACCCCCTTAGGATTAATTAGCGTCACGGGCCGGGTGGTGCCACCAATGTCGAGATTGATCTCATGATCCGAGGCCCATCTGGCCGCATGCTTCATCACCTGGTGATAATCACTCTGATACCAGAGGGTCGCCACTATCCCCAGCAGGATCAGAATGCCGCTGACCTTGACCATAAGAGAAACATCGATGAGCGCATCTTTGATCGAGCCCGCATCGCTTACCGCCAGCATGGTCACATGGGATTTAGGCGATACATGGAGCTGATAACCACGCCGGGCTATGGTCTTTAACTGTATCTCAGGAAAGGGTTCCAGCTTCTTGCGCAGGGTGCTGATGCATTGAGTCAGCGAGGTTGCCGCCACCACACGATCGGGCCAACCCACTCCAATCAAGGCCTCCTTGTCGCAGATGGCATCGGGCTGCGAAAGCAGGTGAGCCAACACCGCCGACTCGGAAAAGCTCAGCCCTATCGTGGCGCCACAGGTACGATCGTGCAGTTGGTGCGCCTCATCATCGAACTCAAGATATGGCGTAATTTTTAACACCTGACACCTCAATAATTCCTAACCGTTAATTAGAAATATCTTATTGTTATCTTTGGCATTTTATTAACATTCGCCAAAAATTACCGTGACTACTCACTCAAATCCCAGGCCAGGATTTCAGGCCGCGACTCAGAGTGTGAACTAGCGCCCAAATCCCGGCTCTCTAGAAAATGCCAAGGGCTATACCAGCTTGTGAATAAACACGCGTCGCGTCCAATAGAGCAGCGACAAGAGCCAGGCAACGCCGGCACTTAGCAGCAGCGGCAGGCTCCATTCATACTGGGCCAGCAGGCCTAAACTGCCCAGCGGGGCACTCGCGCCGAGCATATTGATGGCGCGGTAGAGATCGGTCGGATTCAATAAAATGAGCAGGTTCACCAACCACTGGCTGGCATAGCCAAGATCCGCCACCAGGAGCAGCAACAGCAATAGATCATAGATAAGCACCAGGGCGAACCAGAGGGCTAACAGACTGCCGACGGCCCTGGCCTTCTCCGCCGACTTCAGGCTGACTAGATAGCTGATGAGGATGAAGATCACCGCCAGCAGGCAGCTGCTGGTGATCAGCAGCGCGAATGACGATAGAATCTCGCCCCAGGGCTCTCCTCGGCCAAACAAGATCAGCATGGCGGCGCTGCTAGCATAGCTACTGGCGATGGCGGTAAAGGTCACCCCGCCATGGGCCAACAACTTGCCGACGAGGATCTGCGACTTACTCACGGGATAGGTGAGCAACAGCTGCAGGGTGCCCGCCTCCTCTTCCCCCACGAAGGCATCGTAGCTAAGCAAAATGGCCGCCAGCGGAATGATAAATACCGAGATGGTGGTCAATGAGGCCACCACACTGCTCAGGCTCGGCAGCGACAGTGTGCCGCTCACGGCGCTACCGGCAAAGGTCATACAAAGGGCCAGCAGCCAGAAGATGGCAAACACCACCATGACCCAGCGATTGCGCACGCTATCCTTCATCTCCTTGGTGGCGATCACCCGAATAAGCTGGAGACTCGGCCGTTTTACTGTGGTCGACATCATAGCTCTCCCGAGGTAAGGCTGAGCCCCAGCTCGCTCATCACCTGCATCTGCGCCATCTTGGCATAGTACACCTGGGCCAGATCAGGAAGTGTCACCTTCACATCAAACAGCTGGCATTCTAGGGTCAGGTATTTCATCAACACCTCGCGTTGTGAGACGGGGCAAATCAGGTCGCCATCTCGATAAAAAGATTGTAATAGGGGATGGGTCTCGACCAGGCGAGCCAGAGCCGGATGGGCCATACGCACACCCAGGTCGCAACTTAGCACCAGCTCATCCAGGGTGCCAAAGGCCAACCTCCGGCCCCGCCCCAGCACTAAGGCCAAGTCCAGCTGCGGTTCCACCAGCTGTAACTCGTGGGTACAGACGATGGCCGTGCAGCCCTGAGCGGTCAGCTGCTTAAGCTTGTGATAGATAAACTGAGACGCCTGGGGATCCAGCCCCACGGTCGGCTCATCCAGCAAGAGCAGCCTGGGCCGCGCCAGTATTGCCTGGGCAAACCCAAGGCGCTGTTTCATCCCCTTGGAGTAGCCCTTAACCGCCTTGTGCTGGGCATAACCCAGGCCAAACTCTTCCAGCAGAGGGGCGACCGCCCGAGCAGAGACCCCTTTAAGCGCGGCGAAGTAACTCAGCACCTCATGGCCGGTCAACTTATCGTAAAAACTGATGTTCTCCGGCAGGTAGCCGATGTCGGTCGAGGCGACCTTCGATGTCTGACTCTGGGTCTGGCCCAGCACACTCACCTCCCCCTGGCTGGGATGCAGCAGGCCTAAGATCATCTTGATAAGTGTCGATTTACCCGCGCCGTTATGACCCAGCAGCGCCATCAACTTGCCCCCCGGCAGAGAGAAGCTGAGATCGTTCAAGGCGCGCAGCTCATCGAAATAGTGGCTCACCTGCTTAAAACTCACCGCCATCTGACTCATAATGACTCCCAGGCGGCGGGGCCAAGAAGAGGTGGCGGCGCCATCACGGGATGACTGTCGACCACGCCGACCGAATGTTCGCCTTGCAGCTGGTTATCCAGCCACTTCAATAATTTCACTAGGGGACTCTCCATCAAGAACTTCGCCTCCGGGTACAGCCAAAACAGGCGATCTAAACTGTCATTTGGCAGATGTTGACCATCACCGATACCATCGCCATCGAGGTCCCAGCCCCGATAATCGCTCCAATAATTTCCCCGCCCCTGTAGACTCCACTCCACTCGCGTCTCTCCCACGTAACGCACCTGGGTGGCATTAGCCAGAAACTGGTTTTGATAGACAAGGTTGTCCTCGCCGCCGAGCGCCATGGCGATACCTATCTGATTACCTGCGATATAGTTACCGCTGATCTGATTGCGTTTGGCGCCATAGACAAACAGCCCCTTGCCCTCGCTAAAGAGATCCCCGGCGACACTATTGGGCATCTGGGTGGCCTCGATCTGATTAGCCTGGATCTCGGCGTCATGGGTAAGGTTAAGCAGCACGCCAAACTCTTTGGCCTCGCGCACGCGATTAAACACCAAGCGTATTCCCTCTGAGTTCATCAGGGCATAGCCACCACTGACCCGACAGGCCAGGTTATCCATGGCCTCATCCTGCTTGGTATACATATAGTGCAGGCCGTACTGCAGCTCAGAGAGATGATTGCCATAGACACGGCTACCGACGCCAGACTCCAGGTAGATGCCATCGCGCACCGTTTTGATGCGATTGCCGCTGACATGGGGATAGTTCACCTTCAGCAGATGAATCCCATCACCACGATCCAACAAGAAGGCCTCGGCCTCCCCCTCAATCTGATTGTCCTTTAGCTTAAGGTCACTCACCTCGCTGGCGTAGATACCAAAGCCAGGACCACTGAGCTCATTGGCGACAATGGTCACCTCGTTGGCGCTAGGCAGCAGACGAATGGCGGCATCTTTCTCATAGAGATCCCGCCCCCAGTTGCGTATCGTCAGCCGGGTAAGGGTCACGCCGGTCGCGCTGACGACCAGCGCCGAGCCTGCTCCTTTGGCATCTAAGACCGCGCCAGGCTCGCCTCGCAGCGTCAGCGGCTGATCGACCTCGAAACGCCCAAGGTAACGCCCAGGCAGCAGTCGTATCTCGGCGTCATTTGGTGCAGATGCCAGCGCCATGCGCAGCGACTCGCTATCGCCCACCTCTATGATCTGAGGCTCATCGGCGGCCAGGGCCAAATGAGGCACTAAGCAGAGGCCTAGACTCAAGACCAGCGCCAGGCACTGCCCTTGTCGTCGCCAAAGGTTGTGCGATAACCTGAGTAACAGACGAAGCGACGGCCTGAATGACAGGCTTCGCCTATTTTGCCGACAGCAGCTCAAGGGTGATCTCGTCATATTCGAATACCGCACCGCCATATTGCTGGGCGAAGGCCTCGGCCGCAGCCAAAGTGGAGAAAGGCGCCACGGCAACGCCCATCACCGCCTTGCGGTTTGAGCCATAGACATACCAGGCTTTGGTGGCATCGATAAAATGCTCATCCTCCGGATGCTGCCAATCGGTCGCCGCCATATCGTGCACCCAGAGCGCCTCGACCTGACGGCGATTCTCGGGTTGCAGGGCAAACATAAACATATCCCGGGTGGAGCAGAACTTGGGCTGCATCTCGTTACCCTTAAGATCCAGGCTGCCCTTAGGGCCTGGGTATTGCTTCACCATCATGCCGCACATGTGGCAGCGCTCGTGGTTGCCTATCACTAAGCCGTCGTGGTTGTGGGTATCGCTCTCGGCGGCGCCACAACCCGAGATAAACAAGGCGCTGATAAAGATGAAGATAAAGGCTCTCATTATGACTCCTATAACTGGAAATCAGCCCCTGTCACACAGAGGCTGAGCAAGATGGTCAGATGGCAAAGTTCTGACCGGCATAGAGGATAAACATCCGCAGGCACATCATGCCGCTCACGGCGCACAGGCCAGAGAGGTAGAAGGCCTGAGAGGAATGGCTAAAGCGCTCGCCAGTGGCGAAGTTCAGCAGCAAGGGGCCGCCGAATCCCACCCCCACGACACCCAGCCAGAACACCATGGACCAGCTGCCTGTGTGGAAGGCCTCGAAGGCGCTCTGGGCCCCGGCGTTACCTGTCACCAGCGACATGATGATCATGAAGAGGAACAGGGCTTCGGCAAACATGATGGGCCACTCGGCGCCGTGCAGAATCTGCATGTCGCTGCTGTGTCTGTCTTCCTTAAACAGCCCCACCGCCAGCATCTTGGCCGCCGCCGCGCCGGCCGACAGGCCAGAGGCCACGAACAGGGCCGGCAACACAGAGGTGTTAATGATGGGGAAGCGGATGAGCGCCGAGATCAAGAAGCCCGTGTAGGCACATACCGCCAGCGCCAACACCAGCACCAGAGTCTCACTGCTACGACGCCAGGGTCTGAGCTTGTCGATCAAGGGTAGCAGCGGCGCCAGCATAGGCAGGCGACGTATCTCTTCCTCAAGCGCGAACAGGGCGATCAAGGCCACCAGCGGAATATAGGCTGACAGGGCGATCACCCCGACCGACATCACTGAGTTGAGGTTGTAGTAGACCAAGATGCGCCAGAAGAACAGCGGATTGGTCAGGTCCAGCACCAGGCAGAGCATGCCCAGGGCTATGGTGACGAAGGCGATCAGCGCCGATGCCTTGAGGAAGGGAGTATTGGCACTCTGCTGCTTATAGAAGCGGATAAACAGGGCGACAGACAGCGCACCGCCCGAGATACCAGCGAAGAACAGGTAAACGGCGATGGGCCAAGGCCAGGCGACCCCTTCCGAGAGGCCCATGGTAAATTCGAGTGTTCCGTCCATCTCTATACCCCCAACTTAACGATAGGTATGTAACGTAGGCTCGGCTCAGTGCCAAGATGAGCCTTGACCCGCACCGAATCCTTCACCGCCAGCAGGCGGCTCACATAGGAGTTGGGGTCGTTGGCGTCGCCAAAGACCAGGGCGTTGTAGCGACACTCCTGCACGCAGGCGGGCAGCTCTCCCTTGGCTAACTTGCTCTGCAGACAGAAGTCGCAGTTGTCGGCCACATCGGTCTCGCTGTTGATATAGCGGGCATTGTAGGGACAGGCGGCGATACAGTATTTACAGCCGGCGCATTTGCTGGCGTCCATGGTCACTATGCCCGTCTTGGGATCCCTATGGGCCGCACCTGTGGGACACACAGACACACAGGGGGCGTTCTGACATTGCTGACAGGAGACCCGCACATACTTACGCTGACAGTCACAGTCTGTCTTGCCGCAGTGCGGACAAGCCTGCCCGGCAACGGCAGATGACTGCTGCTCCAGTAACACCCGCGAACGTCCCTCGGGCAGATTATTGGCCTTGTTACAGGCCTCCTTACAGCCGCCACACCCCACACATTTGTTTTGATCGAACACCATCACATAGTGCGGTGCAGCGTCTTGCGCTGTCTGCTCCTTAACGCTGCACCCCAAGGGCGCCAACATCAAAGAGCCGGCTCCTAAGCACTTCAGGAACCTCCGTCTCTCTATATTTTCACTCACAGCATCCTCCATCCGTCGGCACGCATGCCGACCTCATTGAATCTTTCATTTTGGTGACTTTTACTCAGATGCAGTCACGGTACGGTTAGCCATCTTCTGCTCAGCGTTGACAATCGCACAGTTAATCGATGCTCGGTTTATGTTGGGGTTATCGCTGTCCAGTAACTGCCGCCAATGGACGATCGCTTGCTGAAAATCCCTATTCAGATAAGCGTGGGTCGCCATCAGCAGCAGTGACTGCACTTCCTCGGGGTCGAGCGCCAGCGCCTGGGATATCACGAGGGAGACCTCCAGGCTCATGGCGCGGTTATCACGGTAATAGAGCGCCGTCGCCTTCATGCCATACAGCTCGGCGTCGGGCGCTATTGCCAGTAATTTGTCTAAGGTCTCTACCGCCTCGCCGTAGCGTCCCCCTTCTGTGTAGGCATTGGCCAGGTTGAGCAAGGCCAGCCTGTCTAGGGGCGTGTCATCCAAGATGCGCGCATTCTTGTTGATGTCGGCGGCGATCAAGTAATCGATGTTCTCGTCGATCTGGCCGGTATGCCAGTCGTTGAAGCGGCCCAGCAGGCCATAGAGGGTAAGTGGTATCAGCAGTAGCATGCCTGTCACCACAATAGGTGTCAGGGTCTGCTTCCTAGCAGGGATGGTCGCATCGCCAGCCAGGGCGTTTGCCTCTTGGATGAAATAGTGGCGCCAGATTGGCGCAATAAAACAGACCAGGGTTACCGCCATGGCGAACACTAAACTATTCATAACAAGCACCTACTGCCGATAACCTAAACTAGTGGCCCATGCCCATCATGCCGCCCATGCCCATACCGCTGAGGCCCATGCCGTGGGCGTTCTCGCCGGGTGCCTCCATCTTGAGCAGCTCGACATCGAAGATCAGGGTCGAGCCAGGCGGGATCACGCCGACGACCTCCTTGCCATAGGCCAGCTCGGCAGGAATGGTCAGGCGATATGTCGAGCCCACATTCATCAGGGCGATCCCCTCTTTCCAGCCGTCGATCACCGACAGCAGGGCGAAACGGTTGGGCTCGTCGCGCTCATAAGAGTTATCAAATTCGGTGCCGTCCAGCAGCTTACCCACATAATGAACAGTGACCACATCGGACTCGACCGGCTTAGGACCGTCGCCCTGTTTGATCACCTCATATTGCAGACCCGACTCGGTCACCTTGACTCCAGGTTTGGCCTGGTTGGCCGCCAGGTAGGCCTGGCCCTCGGCCTGATGCTTACTGGCTAAGGCTTCGAGTTTGGCGGCCTTGGCGTTGTTGAGCCACTCGGCGCGGGCGTTGAGGTGAGTTAGTATCTCTTCGTTGGACATCTTGCCCTCACCCTTGAGGGCGTCTATCACCCCCTGGATCACGGTATCGACCTTGACCTGGGCGCCAAGGTCGACCTGGTTATAGATCTTGCCCGAGATGTAATGACCGACAGAGGCCCCCAATGCATAGGAGGCATCTTCGACCTCCTGGGGCGACTCGCTTGCCGTGGCAAAGAATGACCAGGTGCAGGCCAGGGCTAAGGTGGTGACACGACAAGATTTCAGTAGATTCGCTTTCATATTCACACTCTCAATCATCTATTGCTCAAAAGGTCTATTATTCAAAATGCCTAATATTCAAAATCTTAGGCAAAATTCTGTTTGTTATGGTTTTTCAATACTTCTACCCGACAGGCGCCAGCCATAGATGCCATCGTGCATCTGCATCACATTGGTGTAGCCCAGCTTCATTACCTGATGGGCCGCGATCTCGCTGGCATTGCAGAGGCGATTGGCACAGTAAAACACCATGCGCGCCGCCTTATCCTCAGGCAGCAGGGTTTTCCAGTTATCGACATTGAAGTAGACGGCCCCAGGGATATAGCCCTCGGCCCACAGCTCCAGGGTGTTGACGTCGAAGAAGTAGACATCTTTCTGAGCCAGCAGGGCCTCGGCCTCGGCCAAGCTGATGGTATGCAGGCTATGCTCGTATCTGTGCGCCGGTGCCATCTCGGCGCCACCGCCCGCCAGGCTACAAAGTGGAGTTAACCCTAGCAGCAGAGCCAGTGATAGCCCTAGTTTGGATTTCATCTTCTCTCTCCTCTAATACCCGGCGCTGGGACGGCGCCGGGTGGTTAGTGATTGACCTAGATATCTATCTCTAAGTGTCAGAGACTTAGTGGGCCTTGGCCGAATAGCCGCTGCCGTCTAAGATCTTCTGCGCCTGAGTCACATAGGTGAGGGCTGCATCGAGACGTTTCTGGCTATAACGGAAGCCATGGACACCCCAAGAGCCATCTTGCTTGATCAGATCCACTGTGGCCTGGGCCTTCTCGGCCAGCATCAGCACCTGAGTCTTGTCTTCGGTAGACAACTTGGTGACCTCAAGCAGCTGATCGATACGCACCAGTGCCTGCTCAACCTGACCGAAGACCTCTTTAATAGGCTTCTGCCACTTCATCACTTCACCGTAGATCTCCAGCTGATCCTTGTAGTGCAGGCCTGTCTCGAGTTCAGACTGGAACTGGCTATGACAACCCTTGTTTTCCACTACGTCGTGATCTGAGATAGAGGTGCGGGCACAAGACCACATGAGATCCAGGTAGGTACGACCCTCTTCGTTCTTGGCCACTGTCCAGCCCTTGGCACCCTTAGGTCCCTGGATCCTTGGCTGACCTTCTGGCGGGTTGAGTGTCTTACGCTCAGGATCGACATCGATCTTCCACATGTGCGACTTACGCACCGCATCGAAGCCAGCCTGATCGGGGAACTGCATCGCCTTGAAGTTTTCACAGCTGCCCATGTTAGGCATGTGACAACTCTGGCAGGTCTGGTTGGCGTGGGTGTCTGTGTTGCTGGCAATCACAGTCTGCGCCTCGTGGCAGTCCTTACAGTCTGTCTTCAACTTAGGCTTAGTGATGCCTGACATCCAGGTACCGTCTGTAACCTCGTGAGGATCGTGACAGGTGGTACAACGCATCCCTTTCTCGTAGTGCGCCGAGCCATACATCTGCGAGCCCTCGGTACCACAAGAAGGACAGAGCGACTTCATCTTCACGCCGAAGGCCAGCTCAGGCTTCTCCTGAGCAGCAGGGGTTTCGGCCATAGCAGGGTCGTACTGGAAGCGTTGGTGACAGCGTTCGCAGTTAGACTGCATGCCGCCGGTACCACCATCTAAGTGGCCGCCAGCGCCGTGACACTCTTCACAGGCGATCCCTTTACTGATGGTGTGTTCCTGCAGCTTCTTCGGATCGCCCAGGGCGTCGAAGTACTCCTGCTTGGTCTTAAAGTCGAACTTGAAGGTATGGCATACCTCACAGTAGGAGCTGGCGGGTTGGAACAGCATCTCCTTACGATACTTGGCGCCATAGGAGCTCATGCCCCACTGGTGAGAGCCTGAACCGCCATAGGCTTCCAGGGTCGTTGGAAACTCAGGGATCACCGCATTGATCTTCTTGGCCATCTCGGGAGTCAGCCACTCGGCCCAGCCACGTGAGAACTGGTTGGCACCAGCCACCATCTTGCCCGTGCCATCCTTCAGTAAACCACCCTCGATATGGTAAGAGCCACGCACCAACCAGGCATCGATGAAGCCATACTTGGTTCTGGGCGTACCCACGGTCGCATAGATCACATCCGGCGTGATGCCGTCGGGTAGAATAGAGGTGTCCTTAGTGCCGTACATTGTCTTGTTGAGATCGTTATCCACCTCGGGATGATCCCCGGGGAAACGGATCGTCTTGGCGTGGCGTGAACGGCTCCACTTCTCATATTGAGTCGCGTGACACTCGGCGCACTTTTCTGGGCCGACGAAGTTGTTGGGATAATCCAGAATCGACTTGGCGCCAAGGCGGTACTGTACCGCTCTGGGTTTACCCGCCTTCTTGCTGTATTCGGGGCTGTGGCCGGTGTCCAGATACTCCTCGCCCCGGTCACTGATGTGATAGTCGCCGACCAGATTGCCCGCTTCCTGATATTTGAACATAGGGTGGTTTTCAAACAGGAAATCAAACAGCTCGGCTTCTTGAACAATATAGTCTTGCAGGGTTTTAACACCATTAACCTGTTCCGTGCCCTGATAGTTTGCTATCGCCTCTTTGGCGGTCTTGCCCATCTCGGGCACGCTGTTGTATTTACCACCAGCGGCATTCACATTGGCAATGGCAATGGCACCGAAACAAAATAGCGCACTTAAGGCTACCTTGAGTTTCCATCGTCTCATCATTCACTCCTAAATATTTTTAGTTTTATCTGTTTATGTTTAATTCCAAATCAGCTCATCCTTTTCGCTGGCGGGAATTAATTGGAATAAACCTAATCGTTAACCGAACGACTTATACAACTGAGCAATTTCAGTATTTTTCACAGACAAAGAAGAAAAAAGTTGAGCTGGCGCACACGGAATTTTTCGTGAGTTATGAACAGATATAAAATCAATTTAAACAGAGGCTTAAGACGTGTTCGCGTGTGATTTTTTAGTTTTAAAAGCGACATTTTTAGATCTCAAAAAAGCTCAAGCGGCTTTTTGAGTTATGAAAAATATTGAGCAGGAAAACAGCTAAAAAAGACCCTGCGATAGCTCACAGAATACGCTTGGGAGTTCGCCTAAGGTGAGGCCAAAACAGAGACAGACCAGGCTTATCCATCACCAGCGAATAGATGAGTAGCTTGGTCCCCTTGGCTGAAGGCAAGACCATGACAGCGGAAATTGGCTTACTACATCTTATTATCTCCTTGACCCTATGTTTACTCACGGCCATGAGCCCTGTCATGCCTGCCTGCGGGGTCAAACTCAGGCTTAAGCCTTACCAGTCCCTCTTTATTCGCCTTAATAGCCTGGCGCAGATGGCTAGCCTGTTTATCCTGGCCTATCTGTTTCTCAGCAATGATTTTTCCGTGGCCTATGTGGCCAACAACTCCAACACCCAGCTGGCCAGCCTCTATAAGCTAGCCGCCGTCTGGGGGGGTCACGAAGGCTCCATGCTGTTCTGGATCGGCGCCATGGGGATCTGGAGCTGCGTGCTCAGCCTCCAGCCCAACCACAAAGACCGGTTTTTTCACTACCTCCACGCCGTGCTGGGCGCCATTCAGGCCGGCCTAATCGCCTTCTTGCTCATAGGATCGAATCCCTTCGCCAGGCTTCTACCCGGCATCCCGGTGGAGGGGCGGGATCTCAATCCCATACTGCAGGACATAGGCTTAATTCTGCATCCGCCGCTACTCTTTATCGGCTATGTGGGGCTGGCGGTCTGTTTCGCCGCAGCCATCGCCGCCCTGCTGGATAACAGTCAGCCGCTGAAACAGCACTGCCGCTTGATGCGCCCATGGGCGATACTGGCCTGGGCCATGTTGACCGGCGGCAACGCCTTCGGCTCCTGGTGGGCCTACAACGAGCTGGGCTGGGGCGGATGGTGGTTCTGGGACCCGGTGGAAAATGCCTCCTTTATTCCCTGGCTGGTCGCCACGGCGCTGATGCACTCATTAATCTTGGGCGAACGTCGAGACAGATTTCATGGCACCAGCCTGTTCCTGGCAATCTTAGGCTTCAGCCTCTGCCTGCTGGGCACCTTCCTGGTGCGCTCTGGCGTGGTGCAGTCGGTTCACGCCTTCGCCGCCGATCCCCTGCGCGGTGGCGCCATGTTGACCCTATTTGCCCTGGTCTCTATCTGCGGCTTTACCCTGCTGCTTCACCGCCTCCCCAGGCTGCACAGACAGATAGATGGCAATATGCTGAGCCGGGAAAGTCTGATGCAGCTGGGCAACCTCTTATTGCTGGTCGCCGCCATCTCCATCTTACTGGGCAGCTGCTATCCGCTGCTATATGAAGTAGCAAGCGGTCAGAGCATCTCGGTCGGCGCCCCCTACTTTAATAGCCTCTTCATCCCGCTGATCTGGCTTATCTGTCTGGTCATGGGCGCCGCGCCTTTGATGCGCTGGCAAGTATCAAACCCAGGCATACTAAGACAGTTAACGGCGCTGGCAGTTATCTGCCTGTTTATCAGCCTTACTCTTAATGCTCTGCTGCTGAAAGAGTTTGCCGCCCACTTCCTGCTTGGCAGCTTCGCCTGCCTCTGGCTACTCGGCTGTACTGGGCTCTATCTGCATAAACGCCTGGCGACGTTCACAGGCCCTGGGAATAACAGGCGCTACTACGCCATGTGCTTTGCTCACCTGGGTGTGGCCCTGAGCATACTTGGGGCCACCTGCTCCAGCTATTTTCAACAGGAGGAGCTACTCAGGATGGGGCCGGGCCAAGGCAAGGAGGTGGCGGGCTATACCTTTATCTACCGGGCGACCGAAACCGTTTCCCACACCAGCTACAGTGCGCTCCAAGCCAAGATAGAGGTGAGAGGCAGACGCGAGCAGCATCTGGCCTACCTCTATCCCCAGCGCCAGACCTTTAACAGCAACGCCATGCAGATCTCCGCCGCCGGGATCCATCGCAGCCTGTTTGCCGATCTCTATATCTCCATGGGCAATAGACTGAGCGAGGAGGAGTTTCTGATCCGCATCAGCTACAAACCCCTGATCGGTTGGATCTGGATAGGCGGCCTCATCATGATGCTTGCCGGCCTGAGTCTGCTGCTGCCACGCAAGGTGCGCCAACTGTCTCGGGCGCCCTCGCCGCAACTGGCGGTGAAAGGAGCCTGAAGATGAAAGGATATTGGATATTACTCTTGCTCGCACTCGCCTGCAGCCTTGGATCGACTCGAGCACAAGCCCAGGCGCTAGCAGAAACTCATGGAAGCCCTCAATGGCGCACGCCCGCTCAACTTAAGCATCAGGCGATAGCGATCGCCTCTGGCCTGCGCTGCCCCATGTCCACCAATCAGAGCCTGCAGGACTCCCAGAGCCCGATCGCCAACGAGCTCAAGGCGGAGATCTATCTGCAGCTGGAGCAGGGCAAGACGAGCGATGAGATAGTCGACTTCATGGTGGCCCGCTACGGCGAGCGTATCCGCTATATGCCCAGCCTAAGTGCCGGCACCGCCCTGCTGTTCTTCGCGCCGCTGTGCCTGCTGGCTCTAGCGATATTCTGGTATTTCAGGCAGACAGCTGGCGCCGCATCCTTTAACCCCTCTCAGGAAGATAGATCATGAGAAAACCACGACTTGTCCTGCTAAGCCTCGCCCTGTCCGCGCTAACTTTAATGACACCGACAGGCAACGCCCTGGCCGTGATGCCGAGCGCCAAGGTATATGACACGGGAGAGAACCTGCCTAAGCCGATGATCATGTCGCGCTTCGTAGAGATGACCAGTGCCCGGAAAGTCGATGAGGCGACCTTCGAGAGTCTGAGTGGTGACCAGGTCAAGCTGAGCGACTACCGGGGCAAGCTGGTCTTAATCAATCTGTGGGCCACCTGGTGCGCCCCCTGCATCAAGGAGATCCCTATGATGGATAAGATAAGACGGGACAATCTCGCCAAAGATCTTGTGGTGCTGCCCCTGTCCATCGACGAGGCCCATGATGAGGTGGGTGCCTTTCTGGCTCGCCACCAGTTGGCGGGATATCCCACGCTGATTGACCCTCAGCGGCAGGTGGAAAAGATGCTGCCCGCCAACATAGTACCGGCCACTTACGCCTTCGACGGCGAGGGGAATTTAATCGGATTTCTAAGGGGGTATCTAGACTGGGGCGATAAGGCGGTACAGCCCTATCTGGAACGGCTCACCGCCAAATATGCCAAGCCGAACAAAGCACAAAATCTTCATTAAGCAATGGCGCCCTTAGGCGCCACCCACCATCACTTTATTGCTCCCGCCCGGCACGACGCCAGTGATTTCGCCGGGCGGATTTTTTTACGCTTCCAATACCAAGCCAAGCGGCGCAGGCGAAAAGCCTAAGCCACGGCCTCCACAGCTTCACTCTCTGCCAGTCGCTCAATCTTGATGTCATAGTAGGCGTAGGCCGCGCTGACGAAAGGACAGATGAGGTTAAAGAAGGCGAAAGGCAGATAGGCGATGGTCGCCACGCCTAAGGTGCTGGCCATGTAGGCGCCGCAGGTGTTCCAGGGCACCAAAGGGCTGGTGATGGTGGCCGAATCTTCCAGGGCGCGGCTCAGGTTAACCGGCGCCAGACCGTGCTTCTCATACTCGACCTTGAGCATACGACCCGGCAGCAAGATGGCAATAAACTGATCGCCCGTGATCAAGTTGGCGCCGATGCAGCTCGCCAGGGTGGTGATGATCAGGCTGCCGCTGGATTTCACTAGACGCAGCACCCCTTGCAGCAGACGCTGTAGCAGGCCAGTCTTTTCCATCACACCGCCGAAGGCCATGGCGCAGAGGATCAACCAGACGGTATTGACCATGCTGCTCATGCCGCCGCGACTCAGTAGGCTGTCGAGCGTCTTATCACCCGTATTAGCTGTGTAGCCATCGAACATGGCGACCCAGATCCCCTTCACCAGGGCGACCATAGTCGGCAGGCTGTCGTCGTTGACGAACTTGATCACGCCGTCGAACTGAAACAGTGCCGCGCAGATGGCGCCGGCCAAGGTACCCAGAATCACGGTCGGGAAGGCAGGTAACTTCTTGTAGGCCAGCACTAACACCACCAGCAGGGGCAGCAGCAGATGAAGGCCGGGATGATACTGGGTCTCGATGCGTGCCATGGTCGCAGCCAGATCCGTCGCCACGCCGCTGCTGTCGCTGTTAAGGCCGATAAACAAAAAGCCTATCAGGGCAAGTAATATGCTCGGAGTCGTGGTCCACACCATGTGGCGAATATGGCCAAACAGCTCGCTGCCGGCGACCGCGGGCGCCAGGTTGGTAGTGTCTGACATGGGCGACATCTTGTCACCAAAGTAGGCGCCGCTGATGATGGCGCCGGCGGTGATCTCGACGCTCAGCCCCATGGCTCCGGCAACACCGATAAGCGCGATGCCCAAGGTGCCGGCGACCGTCCAGGAGCTACCTATACTCAGGGCCACCACGGCGCACAGTAGGCAGGAGGCGGCATAGAAATAGTCTGGGTTTAAGATCTTCATACCATAGAAGATCATGGTCGGCACGGTACCGGCCAAGATCCAGGTGCCAATCAGGGAGCCGACCGAAAACAGGATCAACAAGGCGCCTGTGGCCAACGAGACACTCTTGACGATACCCGCCTCCATCTCCTTCCAGCTATAGCCGTTCTTCACCCCGATAACCAGAGTGATACAGGCCGCCATGATCAGGGCGATCTGGTTGGCGCCATAGGAGCTGTCGGACGAGAAGAGATACACAGAGGCCGTTAACATACAGACCAGGGCGATAATGGGGATCAGGGCATCTAGTAGCGTCGGCTGCTTGTGGCGTTTAGCCGACGCGGGACTCGAATCTCTGCCAGGCTGTTCTGGCGACTGCTGATGAGAGGTCATGGGTAATCCTTATTATAATTATGGGGTTTCCTATTCTTCTCCCCGGCGATCAAACCAGCCATTTGAACTATGAACCGGCCGTTTCATCGCCAGACGGGTCAAACATAGTTACACATTTTTAACAATCCAGTCCAGACCGGGCGGGCATATCGACGCCATGAGACCAAAGGGCTTATGTCCCATAAAGCGTACAAATTCACCAAGAGCGGCTTTTTGAGACTGGTTATGCAGGATATCCACATATATCCCTGGCTTGCGCCGCAGGAAAAAAGTCACCCAGACAGCAGCCAATCCCCTACTCTCGCGGTCGTATGCCGCTAACCCAGCCGGTATAAGGGAGCTAACTTTCAATTAGCGACCGGTTAAATTAAAATTGCCGCCACGCATATAGACATTCAAGACCCATAAGGCATACAGATGAAACTGACCGCACTCGATCAGCCCCTTTACGACCACCTCTACCGCGACATCCATCAGTTCCGCTCCACCTTCGATCTGCCTATCGAAGATGAGTCCAGCCTGGATGAGCAGGCCGATACCCTGCACACCTCGCTCGCCATCGAGGAGTTGACCGAGCTGGCCGAGGCCGATAGCCGCGTCGAGCAGGCCGACGCCATCGTCGATTCTGTCTATGTACTCATGGGCCGCCTGGTGCATCTCGGCGCCACGCAGATGAGTGACCGCTTGGAGATCAGCTATGTGATCGATCTGCTGCTGCATGTCGCCAAGAACCGCAACATCGACTTCGTCCGCTGCTGGGACGAGGTGCATTCGAGCAACATGAGCAAGGTCTGCCGCAACGAGCAGGAACTGGAAGAGACCATAGCCCACTATGCCAAGCAGGGCGTTGAGATCGTCGGCAGCCGCAAGGGCGATTTCATCATCGCCAAGTGCGCCAAGGATGTGGAGATGGCCGGTAAGGTGGTACGTCAAGGCAAGGTGCTCAAGTCTGTCTACTATCGTCCGGCCGATCTGGCCAAGCTGGTCGCCGCCTAACTTACTGTAGGTGGCTCGCAGGGTTAACACCTTGTTGCCGAGCGCAGAAAATTTCTGCAATTTAGCGACAAATGTGTGAAGCCCTGCGCTAAGCTATCGACCATGGCGTGATCCAGTTAACAGCTCGCCGCATTCGCGCTACTCTCGGTGCAACTTAGATGATTGAATAGCATCAGAATGAAATGAATTCTCAATTCTGGTTTTTGTCTACGGGCCTGAGGTACTATTTATGACCAATAATATTAAAGCATTACTTGCCACCACAGCGCTGTTCTTTAGCACTCAGGCACTGGCAAATAATGGCTGTGCATTCGATGAAAAGCAGGAAGGCTTTATCGCCACTTGCAGTGAGGAGAAACAGGAAGTGATACTGACCGGCGAAGTACAAGCCCAAACCTTAGTCACAGAGCTTGATGATTTCACCCAGGGCTATAAGAGCTACCAGGTCGACGAGGCCGCCATAGCGCCAATCAAGAAGCTGCAGACACCAACCGAGATTGTCGTCATCATAGGTACCTGGTGCCCAGATTGTCACCGTGAGACGCCGCGCTTCATCCGTATCATGGAAGCGGCCAACAACCCGAACATCAAGGTGACCTACATAGGGGTGGATCGTAAGAAACTCGACCCAGAAGGCCTAGCTGCCAAGTATGATTTTACCCGCATCCCAACCTTCATCGTGAAGCAGGATGGCAAGGAGATAGGTCGTATCGTCGAGCGTCCAGAAACCTCTCTCGAGGTGGATCTGGCGAAGATTCTCGACTAAACGAACAGTAATAAAAAAGGCCGCAATTGCGGCCTTTTTTGATCTGACTAAAGATTAAAAGTCGTAGCGTACCGACGCACGTACATATCTTGGTGTCTGGAAGCTGTCGGCATAGCCGTAGCGGATGTTCTTATCGCCACTGTCTAGCTCATACTGCTCATCCACACCCGTGATACCGTCGAAGTTAAACAGGTTGTACACGTTCAACTTGAAGTTCAGGCGTCCCGCCGTGTCGAAGTCCATGGTGTAGGACAGGTTAAGATCTATGTTGTAGACCCAGTCTGTACGTCCCATGCTGCCGCGCGGTGCTGCCTCGCCATTGGCGTAGAAAGAGGAAGCGCCGTACCAGTCACGACCATAACAGGTACCATCGATGGCGATCGCCTTCACACAGTAACCCTGATCCGCCGGATGCAAGCCGAAGGCATTGATCGGACGGCCCGATTGCAGATAAGAGTTGAAACCGACACTCAAATCATCCGTGATGTGATACACACCATAGAGCTTGAAGTTGTGGCGTCTGTCGTTAGGCAGGTAGCCCTCGCCGTTATCCATCAGCTCTGGATAGTCGAACGAGGTAGTCCAACCCGGATCGGCCTGCTCGTTGTCCGAGCGAACCAGACCTTCGGTGTTACCTTCACTCTTAGACCAGGTGTATGAACCGTTCAGGGTAAAGTCTTCGGTCACGTTACCGCTAAAGCTCAGCTCAACTGCCTTATAGGTACGAGTCGCCTTAGGGAAGCCCATCTGATCTGCGGTCACGTTAACCGTCTCTTTCACGCCATCGCCGTCGACATCATAGTTGATCTCTGTGCCTATGCCTGGGTTGGTCAGTGTCGGGAACCAGCCACCGACGAAGTAGTCTTCGGCGCTAGTCTCGCCATTACCGGCATACCAGGAAGAATCATAGTTTTCCTTGATCCACTGGTTCATCCCGTAGTTGAAGGAGACGTCTTCAATCGACTGCTTCAGGTCGCGATAGACACCGCGAATGCCCACGGCCCAGTCATCGTTAAGCTGCTGTTGGAAGCCCAGGGCAAACTCGTCCGAATACATGGAACCGGCCTTGTTGTTAAACAACTGGTCGGCATCGGGCACTGTGCCGTCGGCCACCACGCGGCGAGAGATCTCATCGCCCAGGATAGGCGAGCCATCGGCGTTTACACCGTTGAGATGGCTGACGATATGCGAATCGTAGGCGGCAGAAGCCATGCGCAGGTTGGTGTTAGGCGATACCGGCTGGAAGTAACGGCCATAAGAGGCGTAAACCTTGCTCGAACCATCACCAATCACATCCCAGGTCACGCCCAGACGCGGCGCAAACTGACCGTCGAGGTCGACGTACTTGTCGCCAGAGCCTGTGGTGTTACTGAACTCGCTGTAACGCACGCCGGCATTCACAGTTACCGTATCGGTGACCATCCAGGTGTCTGATACATACAGGGCGGTGTGCACGTTTTCTGTCTCACTCGCCTTACCCCAGATACGCAGATCCGCATATTCTGTGCCTTCGGCCAGGCCATAGGCGTTGTCGGCACCGGCGGTGTAATACTCATACCAGCCATCGCCGTGCGGGGTGTAGAAGTCGGCGATCTCGAGACGCTCATAATCATAACCGGCGCGCAGGGTATGGTCGCCAATCACCCAGTCCAGATCGATACGGTAGGTGATACGCTTATCTTCTGTCTCAGACGAACCATAGCCGACCCAGTCACCCAGACGCTGATAGCTGCCTGAGCGGTAATCTTCATAGGTGGATTGATCTAGGGTGCCCGAGTTGTCCTTGGTCGACTGAGTGATCTCACCATACATGGCCGACAGGGTGATGTCGTCGGTCAGATAACCCGTGTACTGGGCGTTCCAGCCGATGCCGCCGTAGGTACTTTCGGTAAGGCCGATGGCGTCGCCACGACTACCGTCGTCATTGCGACGATACTGGGTGCTGGCATAATCCCCTTCGTTGCTGAAGGCCATCACACCGAGAGAGTGATCCTCATGGATAAACCAGTCCACCTTGGTAAACCAGCGGTTGGTATCCCACTCTTTATCGCGCAGCGTAGTCTCGCCATAGGCGGTCGACTCTTCGCCATAGGGGTTCCACAGGCCGTAGAAGAAGAGCTTATCTTCGATAAGGGCGCCAGACGCCCAGAGGTTATATTCGGTTTCTTGCCAATAGGCATCGGATACGGTTTCTATGCTGCCGTCATCTTTCATACGCGGCACAGGTTCGGCCAAGGCATCCGGGGCTACTTCGGCCTTGGCGCCGAACTTCCACTCGTTGTCACCCGACTTAGACACCAGGTTGACCACACCACCGATGAAACGGCCATATTCCGCCGACACGCCGCCAGTCTGTACCTCTGTCTGCGAGATCGCTTCCCAAGGCAAATCGATATCGCCCATCCCCTTACGCAGATCGGTAATGTTCAGGCCATTTAGATAGTAGCCGTTCTCGGCCACCGAAGAACCTGCGATGGCAACACCGCCGAAACCGTTATCGCCGGCGACCGCACCAGGGCTCAACAATGCGATTGAGGTGGAGTCTAACTCTACCGGCAGCTGATTAAGCTCCTCGATAGAGATCACCTGAGAGTTAGTGGTGCTCGAAGTATCGACACGACTGATGCGGGCGCCTGTCACCGCGATACGCTCAACTTCGTTGTTCTGGGCATCCAGCGCCACATCGAAGGTCAAGGCGTTACCCACGGTCACGGCTACATGCTGCTCTTGTACCTGGTAGAAACCATCTTTGACGATAGTGATAGTGTAGTTACCTATGGGCAGGCCCTTCAATGAAAAGCTGCCGTTGGCACCTGTGGTGGTCTCTTTGACTATACCCTTGCTCTCGTGGCGAATGATCACCTTGGCGTTATTAACATCTGCGCCGACAGAACTCGTGATGTGCCCTTTAATTGTGCCCAGACCATCGGCCGCCATCGCGGCGGGCGCAGACAACATGAGCGCCGAGCCGACTGCGATTGCCGCCAAGGTTTTCCTCGGGACAAAACGCCTAGTAGCGTTACTTCCTGACATAAGTTTTATCTCCCTTCTCTTTATTATTTTGCTGACATTCAGGGCGATGAATGTGGTGTTTTATGGGTACGGCCCCTGAACGCAACAAAAACATAACACAAAAGACATATTTTATACAATCTTCAATATACAAAAGATCTTCATGTAGAGATGCTGAGAAGAAGATGGCTAGCGAAATTAGATAAACATCTGAAAATATTTAGATAATTTAAATATTGCTTAGCAAGAGGGAAGAAATTACGAACTTTAAGGGTGCCATCTAAATGCTGGCTATCGCCGATAAAAGGCAGAATTAGGCGGCCAAGACTCGCTGGGCAAGTTGATGCAGCACGCCTTCTCTCAGGGCGCCGCCGGAGAGATTGAGGGACTGAATGTCGAGCAGATTAAACAGGGCAGATAGTATGGCTAAGCCAGCGGCAAAGGTGGGCGCACGCTCGCTATGGAGGCCGCGAATGTCTCGCAGGCTCACATCTGTCTGTGCCAGCACCTCGCCCCTGAGATCGGCTAGCACTGCCGGGGTAATGGTGGCGGAGACGCCGCGATCGTTGAGTAGCTCCACCACAGACTGTACCGTACCCGAGGCGCCGACCACGCAGTGCCAGCCATAATCGGTCAGCTGCCTGCGATAGTCACCCAGGGCGGTCTCGACCTGGCTCTGGGCCGCATCGAAATCCAGTTGTTGAAATGGGAAGCTGTTGAAGAACTTATCCTTGAAGGTGACACAGCCCATGGGAAGGCTGGTCTTAAGCAGCACCTTATTGCCATCGCCTATGATGAACTCGGTACTTGCGCCGCCGATATCGATCACCAGGCGTCGCCCCTCACCCACAGTGGTGGCGACCATGCCCTGATAGATAAGCTCAGCCTCGCGCAGGCCGGAGATGATCTCTATGGGTTGTCCCAGGATAGGTAAGGCTGCCTTGCAGAAGGCGTCTGCGTTGCTGATACTGCGCAGCGTCGCCGTGGCGATGACGGCGATATTGTCACGACTCACCCCCTCGCGGTCCAGCATCTGCGAAAACATCTGCAGACAATCCAGGCCACGGTCGAACACCTCGGGGCAGAGCACACCATCAGCGCCTATCCCCTCGGCAAGGCGTACCTTGCGCTTATACTTGGCCACTACCGTCGGCTTGCCGGCGCGGGTTTGCGCCACCAGCATATTGAAACTATTCGAGCCTAAGGTAATGGCCGCATACAAGGGACTGACGCCAGAGTGCTTCATTAACTGTGTCTACGGGTCCTATCGTGGCGTCTTGGACGTGCACCTGGACGACCACCCTGTGGCTTACCACCACCGGAACGGCCTGTAGGACGTGGCGAATGCTTACGATGAATGCGCACTGGTGGCGGAATATCATCGAGCAGCGCTTCGCTGTCGTAGTTAGTCACAGGAATACTATGTTGAATATAGTGCTCGATAGCCGGCAGGTTCAGGGCGTACTCTTCACAAGCGAAACTGACAGAGACCCCTTTCTGACCCGCACGTCCGGTACGACCGATACGGTGTACATAGTCTTCACAGTCATCCGGCAGATCATAGTTATAGACATGAGACACGTCTGAAATATGCAGACCGCGCGCCGCAACGTCTGTGGCGACCAGGATATCCAGCTGACCCTCGGTGAACTGCTCGAGAATGCGGATACGTTTCTTCTGCGGTACATCGCCGGTGAGCAGGCCAACACGGTGACCGTCACCCTCCAGGTGTGCCCAGAGGTTTTCACAGCTGTGTTTAGTGTTAGAGAATACGATCGCCTTCTCTGGCCAATCTTCTTCGATCAGAGTTAGCAGCAGACGCATCTTATCTTCCATCGACGGATAGAAGATCTCTTCGGTGATGTTTTTAGATGTCTTCTCGCTTGGCGCGATCTCGACCTTCTCGGGATCATTCATGTGATCGTAGGCCAGCTCCTGCACCTTCATCGACAGAGTCGCCGAGAACAGCATGTTCAAACGCTCGTTGGCGTCTGGCATACGTCTGAAGAGGAAGCGGATATCTTTGATGAAACCGAGATCGAACATGCGGTCGGCTTCGTCCAACACCACCGCCTGGATGGCGCTGAGGTTGATCACCCCCTGACGCACATAATCTATGATGCGACCAGTGGTACCGATCAGGATATCGACGCCCTTATCCAACACCTTGCGCTGCACTTCGTAGCTCTCACCGCCGTAGACAATACCCACCTTAAGGCCGGTATGTTTTGCCAGCAGCTCCCCGTCCTTGGCGATCTGAATAGCCAGTTCGCGGGTCGGTGCCATCACTATGGCTCTGGGCTGATTGAGTTGACGTCCGTCGGGGATGGGTGTGGTTAGCAGATGATTGAAGGTGGCGACCAGAAAAGCCAGGGTTTTACCTGTACCCGTCTGCGCTTGGCCTGCGATATCTTTATGTTCGAGTAAAATCGGTAATGATAATGCCTGGATAGGCGTGCAATATTCAAAGCCGCTTTCGACTAGTGCCTGTTGTATCTCTGGATGCAGAGAAAAGTCGGCAAACTTTTGATTAGTTAAATGTGTTTCGCTCATAGCGCAAGCATACCAGTTAGGGTTGCAATAAGGAACTCGATCGTTTGAAATAACGGCTAATAAAAAAAGACCGTTGAAAGCCGCGAATAACTCTTGAAAAGCGAATTTCAGACCCAATATACAGGTTAAGCCATTAACAAACCAGCAATGGCACCCTAACTGGAGAACATCATGAGCGATAAAATTATTACCCTAAGCGACGACAGCTTTGAAAACGACGTTTTAAAATCAGACCTGCCAGTCCTCGTTGATTTCTGGGCAGAATGGTGCGGCCCTTGTAAAATGATCGCCCCAATCCTGGATGACGTTGCAGACGAATATGCCGGTAAGGTAACTATCGCTAAGCTAAACGTAGACCAAAACAACGCCTCTCCGGCTAAGTACGGCGTACGTGGCATTCCAACACTGCTTCTATTCAAGAATGGTGAGCTAGCCGACACTAAAGTAGGCGCCCTTTCTAAGACTCAACTTAAAGAGTTCATCGACGCACAACTATAATGCTTCGATCCCTATGACATTTTTGTCATAGAAAGTGATTCTCGACACAGCTTGGTCAAGTAATTGTGTCGAGGGTCGCTAAATTTCTAGACGCCCTGCTCCTATAGTGCTACTTTAATAACCAGAAACTTTCTCATTAACCACACCTCGCTATTTCGATTAATATCCAAACAACTTTATGCTATTAGTCCCAAAATAGCTTTGTCTCGCAATATACAAGACCCACCACGATGAATTTATCAGAATTAAAAGAGAAGTCGATTTCAGACCTAGTCATTCTGGCTCAGGATATGAAAATCGAGAACATGGCCCGAGCCCGCAAACAGGACATTATTTTCGCAATCCTTAAAGCCCACGCCAAAAGCGGTGAAGATATTTTCGGTGGCGGGGTACTAGAAATCCTGCAAGATGGTTTTGGTTTCCTTCGTAGCGCAGACGGTTCTTACCTGGCAGGTCCAGACGATATCTATGTTTCACCGAGTCAAATTCGCCGCTTCAACATGCGCACCGGTGATACCATTTTTGGTAAAATCCGTCCCCCGAAAGAAGGTGAACGTTATTTCGCGCTACTGAAAGTCAGTGAAGTCAACTTCGACAAACCCGAAAACTCCCGCAGCAAGATCCTCTTCGAAAACTTAACCCCACTTCATGCAGAAGAACGTATCCGAATGGAACGTGGTAACGGTTCAACCGAAGATATTACGGCCCGTATTCTCGACCTCTGCTCGCCAATCGGTAAGGGCCAACGTGGTCTGATCGTGGCGCCGCCAAAGGCTGGTAAGACCCTGCTGCTGCAAAACATTGCCCAGAGCATCACTTACAACAACCCAGAAGTTGTACTCATGGTACTGCTGATCGACGAACGTCCAGAAGAAGTAACCGAGATGCAACGCCTGGTGAAGGGGGAAGTGGTCGCCTCTACCTTCGACGAACCAGCCAGCCGTCACGTACAGGTAGCCGAGATGGTTATCGAGAAGGCCAAGCGTCTGGTAGAACACAAGAAAGACGTAGTGATCCTGCTCGACTCTATTACCCGTCTGGCACGCGCCTACAACACAGTGATCCCTTCATCAGGTAAGGTTCTTACCGGTGGTGTGGACGCCAACGCATTGCACCGTCCTAAGCGCTTCTTCGGCGCAGCCCGTAACATAGAACATGGCGGCAGCCTGACCATTATCGCCACCGCGCTGGTCGATACCGGCTCTAAGATGGACGAAGTGATCTACGAAGAATTTAAGGGTACGGGTAACCAGGAACTTCACCTGTCTCGTAAGGCCGCCGAGAAGCGTGTCTTCCCAGCTATCGACTTCAACCGCTCGGGTACCCGTCGCGAAGAGAAGCTGACCACACCGGACGAGCTACAGAAGATGTGGATCCTGCGTAAGATCCTCAATCCGATGGACGAAGTCAGCGGCATGGAGTTCCTCATCGACAAGCTGGCGATGACCAAGACTAACGAAGAGTTCTTCACCGCGATGAAACGCGCTAAGTCTTAATATAAGTCTTAATATAAGTCCTAATATTAGTCTTAAAATGTTATCGATAAAAAAGCCGCAACGATGCGGCTTTTTTTATGCCTGCTGAGTAAAAGCTGGGGCTAGGTTCTTGGCACGCTGTTGGCAGCGCTGGCGCAGATGCTCCCTCAGGGTCAGCACCAGAGGCGTCACATGTTGCCGCCCAGGACACACAAGATAGAGATCGGCGCTCTCGCCGCTGTATTGGGTAAGCAGCGGCACCAGGGCGCCGCTGGCCAGGTCATCCGCCAGATCTAGGGATGATTTGTAGACGATCCCCTTGCCCGCCAGCGCCCACTTGCGAGCGACTTCTGCGTCGTTACAGGTGCGATTGCCAGACACCCTCACCCTGTGACTCTGACCGTCGCGATAGAAACACCATTGGTCGTGGGTCTTCTCATCTAACATGAAAAACAGGCAGTTATGCTTCTCCAGCTCGCTTAGGGTCTCGGGGCGGCCATGGGCAGCAATATACTCGGGCGAGGCACACAGGATGCGCTGAGCCGAGCAGATCTTAAAGGCTACCAGGCTAGAATCCTTTGGGGTGCCACTCCGCAGGGCCACATCTATCTTGTCGTGATAGAAGTTGGTCAAGCTGTCGGCGAGATGCAATCTCAGCTGTAACCTAGGATATTCGTCCATCAGATGATCCAGCCAGGGCAGAATATAATTGCGCCCGGCATCGGACGGCAGGGCCACACTCAGCTTGCCGGCAATCTGCGACTTGGCGCAGGCCAGCGCCTGTTCGCCGAGACGCAGGTCCTCCAACGCCCGACGACAATAGCTGAGGTAACGCTCGCCGGCGTCGGTCAGCCTCAGGCTACGGGTGCTGCGGATAAAGAGCACGGTATCCAGCTCCTTCTCCAGCCGCTTCAGGCTGGCGCTGGCCACCGCCGCGGAGATCTCCAGTTCCACCGCCGCGCCGCTCAGGCTGCCGCAATCGGCGACCCGCACAAATAACAATAGATCATTGACCTGCATCGCCTGTTTCCCCGCCGCGTTCGGCACTCTCTTTGAGTGAATTTCTATTAAGCATAGACTGGCTAAAAACCTTACTTTTATCAAAATATTTTTGATAAAAGTAAGCCAAGTGGTGGATTTGGTGCCAATAAAAAAGCCTGCTCGGGCAGGCTTCTTGTGAAGGATGGGGCAATCGACTGAACGTTATAGGCTTATACCAAGGCGGTCGCCATCTTACGTCTGAGATAGGCGATCTGCTGCATATGTGGCAGGTCTTTAGGACAGTTGTCCTGACAGCCCAACAGGGTCATGCAACCGAATACCCCATCCTGATTGCCTATCACGTGATAGAAGTCTTCCACGCTGCGGGCATCGCGACTGTCGAGCTCGAAGCGGGCGATCTTCATCATGCCCACGGCGCCGACGAAGGTGTCGCGCATCTGCTTGGTAGCACAAGCCGAGACACACACACCACATTCGACGCAGCGCTCAAGCTCGTAGAGCTTGGCCGCCTCCTCGGGATCCATGGGCGCCTCGATGCGGTGAATGTCCGCCTCGTCGTTTCTCGGATGCAGCCAAAGCTTGAGACGCTCCGCCAGCTCGCGCATAAACTTACCCGTGTTGACCGACAGGTCGCCGATCAGCTCGAAGCCCGGCAGCGGCATCAGGGTGATCTCCCCCTTGGGATACTTGCTGGTCAGGGTGCGACAGGCCAAGGTGGGATAACCGTTGATCACCATGGCGCAGCTACCGCAGATCCCGGCGCGGCAGACGAAATCGAACTGCAGTGACGGATCCTGCTGCTCACGCAGCATGTTCAGCGCGATAAACACTGTCATGCCCGGCGCCTCTTCCAGCTGATACTTGACCATCTTGGGCTTATCGTCCGGCATCTGAGGATCATAACGGAAGATATTAAAGGTTAGTGTACGACCCTGACTCATTTGCTTTCTTCTCCAAGCTGCTGTCTGTTTCCGAGCGGCTTATCATGCAAACGCTCATTCTTCTCTCTAAGGGATTCTGGCACCTCGAACGGCATCAGCGCGTGCTGGCGCTCATGGCGATCGGCATCTTCGCCCAGGTTACTCAAGATCTCGACTATCTGTTTCTCTCGCTTCTCTGTGTCCGGATGGGCGATGGCGTTGTTGATACCATAGCCACGATAGCCGGGTGGCAGCTCCATCTTCATCACGTCGAGCTGTTCGTAATCCAGCTGAGGACGGGTGGCGTCACTGCTCGGCCAGGAGGAGAGCGTGCGGTTGAGCCACTCTTTATCGTTACGCTGTGGATAATCTTCACGGGCGTGGGCACCGCGGCTCTCGGTGCGCGCCTCGGCGCCGCAGGCAACGGTTAACGCCACCTTGAGCATGCGCTTGACTCTTAACGCCTCGACCAGCTCTGGGTTGGCATGGCGCTTCTTGCACTTGAGGCCCAAGTTACGCGAGCGGATCAGCAGAGCCTCTAACTCCTCGACCGCCTTGGTCAGCTCAGGGCCATTACGGAAGATGCCCACATAGTCCATCATGATGCGCTGCATCTCGCGCTTAAGTTCATAGGCAGACTCACTGCCCTGCCCCTCGACCAGGCCATCTATCTCATCTCGCACCTGAGCCACGAAGCGCTCGGCCAGCGAGGTGTCTATCTCCAGGGTGTTCTCTTCACAGAAGTCGGCCACATACTTGCCGATGATCATGCCGCCCACCACAGTTTCTGCCAGCGAGTTGCCCCCCAAGCGGTTAAAGCCATGCATGTCCCAACAGGCCGCCTCACCCACACTGAACAGCCCCTTTAGCTGTGGACTCTGCCCCTTGGCATCGGTACGTATACCGCCCATGGAGTAGTGCTGGGTCGGACGCACAGGGATCCAATCTTCGGCGGGATCTATGCCGAGGAAGTTCTCGCAGATCTCCTTCACCTCACGCAGGTTGGTCTCCACATGCTTGCGACCAAGCAGGGTGATATCGAGCCATAGGTGTGGACCATAGGGGCTATCGACCCCTTTACCTTTACGCATATGCTCCGTCATGCGGCGAGATACAACATCGCGCGAGGCCAGCTCCTTCTTCTCCGGCTCATAGTCGGGCATGAAACGGTGGCCATCTTTGTCTCTGAGCAGGCCACCATCACCGCGGCAGCCTTCGGTAGTCAGAATCCCCACAGGCACGATGGCCGTCGGGTGGAACTGCACCGCCTCCATGTTACCCAGGGTCGCCACCCCGGTTTCCAGCGCCAACGCCTGGCCTATCCCCTCGCAGATGATCGCATTAGTGGAGACCTCATAGATACGGCCATAGCCGCCGGTGGCGATAGTGGTGGACTTGGCCACATAGGCGCGAAGCTCACCGGTGATCAGGCACCTAGCCACCACTCCATGGCAACGCTTGCCATCGTGGATCAGCGCCAACGCCTCGACCCTTTCGTGTACCGGAATATCCAGGGAGATCGCCTTGTTATCTACGGCGTAGAGTAGCGAGTGACCGGTACCATCAGCGGTATAGCAGGTGCGCCACTTCTTGGTGCCGCCAAAGTCGCGGGCGTTGATCAGGCCATGGGCCTCCTCGGCCTCTTCGATGGTGACCTTCTCGGCGTTTACCACCACCTGGCGCCGCCCCTTGGTGACCCGCGTCCAGGGCACGCCCCAGTTCGCCAGTTCACGCACAGCCTTGGGGGCACAATGAGCAAACATGCGCGCCACTTCCTGATCACAGCCCCAGTCCGATCCCTTTACCGTATCTTGAAAATGTACGTCTTCATCGTCTCCCATGCCTTTGACGGTATTGCCCAAACTGGCCTGCATGCCGCCCTGGGCCGCGGCCGAATGGGAACGCTTGGCGGGGATCAATGACAGCACCAGGGTATCCAGGCCGCGTTCCTTCGAGGCGATGGCGACCCTTAGTCCCGCCAGTCCGGCGCCCACGACTAAAGAATCGGTATATATCAGTTTCACACTTGCTCCTTACGAGGGATAAGAGATCAAATTAGCGTCTAATGGGTTAGCTGGCGTAGGGCAGGAAGGCAAGCAGAGAGGCCAGACCTATCACCACAAACACCACACTTACTATGGTTTTTATTTTTTTAATTCGGGCGCGGGCGTCGATGGCGCGCTTGGCGCCCCACTTGATGGCCACGCGATAGATGCCGATGGCGGCATGTAACTCGACACACAGAAGCAGCGGCAGATAGACCATCCAGACCCCTTGGTTCCAGATACGGTCTGCACTACCCACAGGGCCTATGGTTTCCGGCGCGCTGCCGATCAACCAAAGATGCACGGGCAGTAGCAGGAAGATCCCCACACCTGTGATCGCCTGCCACACCCACAGCTTAGTGTCGTCATGGTGGATCACGCTCATCTGCTGGCGTAGCGCCCGCTGCTGTTGCAGGTTCAGCGGCATCTTATGCACGGCAACCAATACATGGATCAGCGCCAGTAGCGCCACTATGATGGCGATGCCCGACACCACCCAGGGATAACCATGGCCATCGGCGCTGAGGAAGCTCAGCTCCATGGTGCGTGCCACAAATGTCATGGCATCGGCCCCCAACAGGATGGAGGAGACCAACACCAGATGTGTCCAGAGGAACAAGGCCAAGATGACGCCAGAGACACTCTGGCTCATATCGAGCCAACCGCTTACATTATTATTTTTCTTCGCCAGCGACATAGGCACTCCTGTGAAAAGTGGGGAAAAGTGGGAGACAAACAGATTTAAAAACAGCTAGCCTTAATGTCGCTCACAAACCCAACTGAAACCGTGAGATAGATCAAAACACAATCCGATATTTTATAATTTGCTAATCTACCCCGCGCCTACACAGTTATGGCACAAATGGCGTAATTGGCAAGACGAGTGATCGGCCTATCATGATGTAAGAGATGAGGCTCAAGATGCCCAGGGTCATCAGATAGATGATCAACACCTTGATCGCCTTTCTCAACCCCTTACGGTGACGGATAAGCCCCCACTTCACCGCGACGCGGTAGAGTCCTATCATGGCGTGCACCACCACGGCGGGCAGCAACAAGGCGTAGAGCAACCAGGCATTGGCGTGATAGACGCGCTCGGCCGACAGATGGGGGCCGATCTCCGGATTGGTTATCATGGTAAAGATGTGTACCGGCGCCAAGAAGAACAGGATGAAGCCTGTCACCAACTGCCAGAACCAGGCGTGGCTGTCTTTATGCTTGATCCCCTGCATATGATTACGCAGCGCGCGCCATTGCCCCAGCTGGGCCGGGAAGCGACGTAGCGCCACCGCCGCATGCAGCATCACAACCAGCATGATGAAGATAGAGAACACCTTGGTAACGATCGGCATGCCGTGACCATCATCACTAAACATGCCGCCTTCAAGGAACTGCACCACGTGATAGAAGGTCTCTTTACCGAAGAGAATGCTCGACTCGAAGTGCAGATGCGCCAGCAAAAAACATCCCAATAAGATGCCGGTGGCACTCTGTATTCTGTCAGCCTTGGCTGACCAGGGACTGCCCAAAGCAGCGTAATGTGTGTGTTGGTACTGCAAGCTGTTAACCTTCATGATCTTTCTGCGCCTAGTGTCGGGATCTACACCATACCAACAAGTTTTAGGCTGCCTATACGGACAGCTGAAAAGCGTGAGACACCTCACCCTGCTAAGGTGGAACATTTGACGTCGATCACAAACAATCTGCCCACAACGAAACAAAGGTAAAACCAATTAACCAATAGTAATCAGTAATTTAAACGCTTATTTCAAACAATACAATCAATCACAACCGAGGCGAAATAACCGATTGAATTTAGATGCTAAATCCCCCAAATCTCAGTTTCGGCACAGATTCCTCGGCCTTTGCCTTAGGCTTGGTTTACAATAGGGCCATTATTGACCTTATATTGACCTTAGAGAGAAGATCCCATGGCCTGGATCCAGTTAAAGATAGACACAGATAACCAACACGCCGAGCAGCTCAGCGACATGCTGATGGAGCTGGGTTCCCTGTCGATCACCTATGAAGATGGTAAAGACACCCCAATCTACGAGCCTAACCTGGGTGAGACCCCGCTGTGGAGCCACACAGTGATCACCGCCCTGTTCGAGGCCGACTATGATCTGGCGCCCGTGGTGGAGATGCTCAAGCTGCAACCTTATTTAGGTGCCGACTTTAGCCATAAGATTGAGCAGGTCGAAGACAAGGACTGGGAAAGAGAGTGGATGGACAACTTCCACCCTATCCAATTTGGTCGTCGCCTATGGATCTGCCCAAGCTGGCGCGAAGTACCCGACCCAGAAGCGGTCAACGTCATGCTGGATCCCGGCCTGGCCTTCGGCACCGGCACCCATCCTACTACCGCCCTGTGCCTGGAATGGTTAGATGGCCTGGATTTACAAGGTAAAGAAGCGATTGATTTTGGCTGCGGCTCAGGCATTCTCGCGGTCGCCGCGCTTAAATTAGGCGCCGCCAAGGTCACAGGTATCGACATCGACTACCAGGCGATCGATGCCTCTAAGGCTAACGCCGAGCGCAACCAGGTGGCAGACAAGCTCGACCTGTATCTGCCAGAAGACCAGCCTGCCGATCTTAAGGCAGAGGTTCTGGTGGCCAACATCCTTGCCGGCCCGCTGCGCGAACTGGCACCGCTGATCGCCGAAAAAGTTCAGCCCGGTGGCCTGCTGGCACTCTCTGGCTTATTAAAGGAACAGGCCGACGAGATCAGCCAGCATTATGCCCAGTGGTTTGACATGGACGCACCAGTTCACAAAGAGGATTGGAGCCGCTTGACAGGCAGACGCAAATAGGGGTAAAAGCCAGCGGCCGCAAGGCCGCCACAGACTTCTCACCTCGCAAAAGTCAAGCAAAAAAGTTGCTCTCAGGTCATTTATTGACCTTTTCACAGGCTTGAAAAAGGCGTACTATAGCGCCCCTTTGAAGCGCAAGGTGTGATGATTAATGCAGATTGGACCCTATCAACTGAAGAATCAGCTGATCGTGGCTCCTATGGCAGGAGTCACCGACCAACCCTTCCGAAATCTCTGTTTACGCTACGGCGCCGCCCTGGCTGTATCTGAGATGCTTTCGTCCAATCCCGAGGTCTGGGACACGGACAAGAGCCGACAGCGCATGGCACACGCTGGTGAAGATGGGATTCGCTCAGTACAAATTGCAGGTGCCGACCCCGATATGATGGCCCATGCCGCCCTTGTCAACGTACAACAGGGCGCACAGATCATCGATATCAACATGGGGTGTCCTGCAAAAAAAGTGAATAAGAAGTTGGCAGGTTCGGCACTACTGCAGCAACCAGAGCTGGTAAAAGCGATTTTACAGGCTGTCGTTGCCGCTGTGGATGTACCTGTCACCCTGAAGATTCGCACCGGATGGGCACCCGAACACCGAAATGGGGTTCACATAGCCCAAATTGCGCAAGATTGTGGCATTGCCTCGCTCGCGGTCCATGGCCGTACGCGACAATGCATGTACAAAGGCGACGCCGAGTACGACACGATTCGTGCGATTAAACAGAATGTCTCTATTCCAGTTGTCGCAAATGGCGATATCTGTACCCCGGAGAAGGCACATTACGTGCTGGACTACACGGGCGCAGATGCCGTGATGATAGGAAGAGGCGCTCAAGGACGGCCTTGGCTATTCAGAGAGATCCAACATTACTTGGAAACAGGTAATAAGCTAGCGCCCATTGAAGTGGACGAAAAGCGTCAAGTGATGCTGGAACACCTCAAGAATTTATATGCATTATATGGCGAATACAAAGGGTTACGTATCGCCAGAAAGCATGTTGGATGGTATCTGGACCAAGAAGCGCAGAGATCTTTCAGAGCCGACTTCAATCGGCTGGAAACTGTTGAAGAACAACGTTCCATGTTGGAGCGTTATTTTGATGAATTAGTAAAGAATTAATAAAGAGCAGAATACGAATGTTTGATCAGACAACTCAACCAGAAGCTCATCAGCTTACCGTAGGCAAAATCGAAACCGCTAACGGCACTATCAAGCCTCAGTTACTTCGTGACGCAGTGAAGCGCGCAGTAACTAACTTTTTCGCTCAAATGGACGGCCAGGAAGCCGAAGAAGTTTATGAAATGGTGTTATGTGAAGTTGAAGCACCTCTACTAGATATCATCATGCAACACACTCGTGGTAACCAGACTCGCGCGGCCAACATGCTAGGCATCAACCGTGGTACTCTGCGTAAGAAATTAAAGAAGTATGGCATGAACTAAGACTTTCTTAGTCAGCTGTATTGAACGGGCTCACCAGCGATGGTGAGCCCGTTTTGCTTTCTGAATCCACGTCCACACAACAACGTAATAAATAGTCCGCCCACGAAAGAAAAAACGCACACCATCAATAAAATACCTTAAAGTTACCTATTCGTTGCCTACGATTAAATTAGATATGGATATCCTTGATAAATACGAACTGAAAGAATGGTGGTTAACTTCCTTAACGGCTGCACACCGTGACCAAATATCACGCGATTATCAACCAATGGGCTATCCATCTAGCGAGTGTTATCTCTACGCAAACCTGATCGGCAAAACGTATGGTGAAACGGATAAATGCTGTTTATTGAATGTGTTGGCCTGTGTGGCAAAAGATGACGCCAAAGACATCATATGGGACAAAACCGAGCAAGCTGTAAAAGAAGCTCTTAATCGACCAAGGAAGAACTACAAAGACATACATTTAGCACTCACTGGGTTAATTAAACATCACTACAGCCTCCGGGATAACCCTTCGCATTACAACAAAGCTAAGGAGCTTTGTCAGTTACAAATCTCCATCGCAACACAAGCGGCCAAAGTTTTCAGCAAACCACTAAAACCAAAGGGAATCAGTCTAAAAAAGCTCGAGGAAATTTTAGGTCATAAACCTGTAGGTTATGATGTTCCGCAAATAATGCCATCTCATATAGGTTACAAACAACTGGCTATTATTCTTGAAAAGGAAGGTGATCTTAAAGGCGCTCTTGAACTGTCACGAAAAGCCTTAAAACAGGGATGGAATGACGACTATAAAAAACGCATAGCCAAGCTAGAATCAAAACTTGCTAAGCAAAAATAGCTAAATACGACTCCCCCAAAACCAACAAAACGCGGTTAAATCAATACGTTGACTGTTACGGAACAATTCTTTATAACTCAGGTTCTTAGCCAATTGCTGTCTAATCCACAATATTCAAAGATGAAGTTTCAATATATAGCCGTATCTCAACTCCCATCCAAATTTATCCTCTGAAGCCAGCATCTTCACCAAATTATGATCTGCCTCAACTAAACCAACAATCCCGAGTAAAACACTCAAGTTTACGTTGAATTTACTCGGCAACCTCTCTACCATCTAAACACACTTATAAAATACAGCTTTTAAATTGGAGTCACCATGTCTTTATCTACACACTCCCCGTTGGCCTCAGAATTTGCCGAAGAGACAGTTGGCAGCCTAGTGGCCGGCGACTTTCGACGTGCCCACGTCTTCAGCCAATTTGGTATTGATTTCTGCTGCGGCGGCAAGCGCACCCTGGCAAAGGCCTGTGATCGGGCGGGCATCGCCCTGGTGGAGGTAGAGGCGGCGCTGCTGGCCGTGAAGGCGGAAGGGATGCAAGAGGATAGCCTGAATCAGTTACCCTTAGGCGAGCTGATCGACTACATTGAGGCGACGCACCACGACTATGTGCGTGAGAAGGCGCTACTGCTTATCGAATATAGCCAGAAGATGGTACGCGCCCACGGTGAGCATTATGATGAGATAAAGCCCTTTGCCGGCTGGGTGCGAGCCCTGATAGAAGATCTCATGCCGCACCTGATGAAGGAGGAGCAGATCCTCTTCCCCGCCATCCGCGCCATGGCTGCGGGCGAACAGGTGAGTGGCTGTTTCGGTCACATAGGCAACCCCATCAACGCCATGGAGCATGAGCACGATGAGGCCAGCGAGATTGTCGAGCGCCTGAGAGCCCTCACCAACGACTTCACGCCGCCGGCCCATGCCTGCACCACTTGGCGTATCTGCTACGCTACCCTGAAGGAGTTTGTCGCCGATCTGCAGCAGCACATACACATCGAGAACAACATCCTCTTCCCTAAGACCCTGGCTATTTAAAACACAGCCATCTAAAACATCGCTATTTAAAACATAGCTATTTACAACTTGGTAGGAGAAGGGGCGCAGCAACCAGCGCCCCTATCCAATCGACGGCCTATACGCCGACAATCAGATAACCACCGACCAAGGCGATCACGCCGCCACTGAGACGCAGCAGCGGCAGCTTACGGCTCAGCTGCTGCATTATGATGCCAAGCGCCACCCCGAGCAGATGGATCACCGCGGTTCCCGTGAGGAAGCCAAGCGCATAGAGCACAGGGCTGGCTAAGGCCGGCATCTCGGCGCCGTGGGCATGGCCGTGAAAGATAGCAAACAGTCCCACAAATCCCATGGCGAGCAGCAACGGAATGTGCCTACCCAAGGCGATAGCCAGACCAAGCAGTAACACAGACAGGGCGATCCCCAGCTCAACCCAGGGCAAAGCCACGCCATAGAGGCCAAGGATGCCACCGACCAACATGAAGGCCATGAAGGCCAGCGGTACCGTCCAGATCGCCCGCCCACCCAACTGGGTGCTCAACAGGCCCACACTCAGCATGGCCAGCAGGTGATCGAAACCGAGCACCGGATGATTAAAGCCGGTCATGAAGCCCGCACCATGGGTGATCCCGTGGGCGAATACGGGCGTCGTCCACGCCAGCAGCAATAGGGGAAGTAACCTTGTTCGCATAAATCCTCTCTATCCTTGAAATATGAGCACCGACAATAGAGGAATTAAGGTTAACTGACTGTGATGGTTAGCCGAAAAGTACAAATAAGTGACTGACAAGCCTAGTCGATAAGGGCCAGCAGATCGTCAAGATCGCTGCAGGTGATATGGGGTAGTTGCCCCTCAGAAATTAGCTGAGGCTTCCTTCCAACCGCCGGATTCAGCCAGGCGGCCTGACAGCCGGCGCGGCGAGCCCCCTGAACATCGGCCTTAAAGCTGTCGCCAAGGTGCAAGAGCTCATGACAGCCGATATCCAGCCGTTGGCAGGCCTGATAGAACATGTCGGGATAGGGCTTCATGCGGGTGCCGTTACCGGGATGCAGGACAAACTCCAGCACCTCACCCAGCCCAATCCGCTGGGCATCGACATTACCGTTGGTGATGCCAACCAAGGGATAGTGCCGCGCCAGACGAGTGAGCTTAGCAACGACCTCGGGCGCGACGGTAAAGTCGGAGCGCTGCTCGACAAAGTAGGCCAGGGCCTGCTGCGCCGCCTCTCCCGCCTGCGTCTTAGCGTAACCTAAGGTTATCAGCCCCTGCTCCAGGGTCACTAGGCGCGCCGCCGACGTGTCATGGGCCAGGCTTGGGCACTGTCTTATCAGGCTGCGCTTCAATGCCTGCCAATCATCCAGGCCCCAATCTTGGGTCAGTGGATGCCTTTGTGCCAGAAAGCTTAGCAGGCGCTGCTCGGCGGCCATGATGATGGGCCGGTTGTCATACAAGGTATCGTCCAGATCGAAACTGATCGCCTTAAAGGGTCGTAGACCTATGGCCACATTAACCATTACCACCTCGTTTCTTCGCCCTGGGATGGGCGCCGTCGTAGACCTTGGCTAGATGTTGAAAGTCCAGGCTGGTGTAGACCTGAGTCGTCGACAGGTTGGCGTGACCCAGCAGTTCCTGCACCGCCCTGAGATCGGCGCTGGATTCCAGCATATGGGTTGCGAAGGAGTGGCGCAGCTTATGGGGATGTACCCGGGCATTTAACCCTTGCTGCTGACCCCACTTGTTTAGCCTGGCCTGTATGCTCCTGTGGGCGAGGCGTTTGCCCTTGGCGGTGACAAACAGGGCGTCGTCTTCACAGGGCAAAAGTGAGCGCACCTTGAGCCAGTCGTCGATGGCACTCAGTGCCATGCGGCCAATGGGCACGATACGCTCCTTGCTGCCCTTACCCATGACCTTGACCTGATGCTCGCCACTGGCGATATCTCGGGTATCCAGAGCTGCCAGCTCGGCCAGACGCAGGCCCGAAGAGTAGAACAGCTCCATGATCGCCTTATCCCGCAACGCCAGCGGGTCGTCCCCCTCGATAGACAGAAGATGGGTCACGGAATCGAGATCCATATTCTTAGGCAGGGGCTTTTGCTGTTTGGGGGCGCTGAGGTTCAGGCAGGGATCTTTTTTGATATAGCCCTCTTGCAACAGATAGTGACAAAACTGCTTGAGGGCCGACAGCGTTAGGGCGATAGAACGAGGCCCCAGCCCCTTGCGGTGCAGCTTATTGAGCACGGCTTGCAGCTGTTCGTCGCTGACCTCTGCCCAGATAAAACCCTCGGGGAGGAGTTCGCCGACCCGCTCGAGCTCGAAGCGATAGTTTCTAACCGTGTGAGGAGAGAGCTGCCGCTCACTGACCAGATATGAGACAAATTCCTGCACCCAGTCGTCAGACATCACGGCCTCACAACTTAGGCAGCAGGTGGTCGAGTAACTGTTTGAGCTGATCCAGCAAGAGGTTATCCATTTCAGGATGGAAATGCATAGGGTCTTGGCTGGCGATAGCAAAGATCACCTGGCCACACTGCTGTGACAGGCGGGACAGCGCCACCGAGCCCACCTCGCAGCCAAACAGACGCTTGGACTCGTTTTGGGTGAGACGGCCGAAGTAGTAACCCTGCTTCAGGCGTTCGCTCCAGATGTTCGACAGTTCGCTGTCGATATCATGGACAGTGATCAAACGGACATGGGTAAACTGAAACTGCTTCTGCAACTCGCTCGACAGTATCTGTCTCAGGTCGCCGAGATCTTCGGCCTGCAACAGCTTGAGCGACAAGGCGGTATTGAACATATAGATCTGTTCGTTACGCGAGGCCATGGCCAGCAAGGAGGTGATTTCCTCCTCTAGCTGAGTCACCCTGGATCTGAGCATCTCCTGACGACGCTCCACCAGAGAGACGGCGCCGCGCTGCTCATGGGGGATCCGCATCGCCAACAACAGCTCGGGATAGCGGGCGAAGAAGTCGGGATTGTCGAGCAGGTACTCGCGAATTAAGACTTCATCGAAGGGCAACTCGGCTTTTTTGTTCATCGCATCATTCATTGCTGTATCTGTCCATCGTATACATGTTCAGCAGGCCCCGTCATCCATAGGGGCTTACCCTCGCCTTCCCAGTTAATGGTTAAGCTACCACCGGGAAGATCGACCCGCACGCGTCTGGCGAGCTTGCCTTGCAGTTGGCCCACGGCCACGGCCGCACAGGCGCCGCTGCCACAGGCCAAGGTTTCGGCCGCGCCGCGCTCATACACTCTAAGTTTAATATGGTTTGCATCGACCACCTGCATGAAACCTACGTTCACCCCCTTGGGGAAGCGTTCATGCTTGGTCAGCAGTGAACCTATCCGCTCGACATCGGCGTTGGCTACGTCGTCGACCTCGAGCACGCAGTGGGGATTACCCATAGACACGGCACCGCAGAGGAAGGTCTGCATGCCCTCAGGCATATCGGCCTGCAGCAAGTAGGTCTTCTCCGCCTTCTTGGCATTGAAGGGGATGCGGCTCGGCTCCAGCACAGGGATCCCCATGTTGACCGTGACGCTGCCGTCACGCTCAAGGCGCAAGGTCATCTTGCCAGAAGAGGTACTGACCTTTATTTTCTGCTTGTTGATCAATCCCTTGCTCTTTACGAAGCGCGCAAAACAGCGGGCGCCATTGCCACACTGCTCGACTTCGCTGCCATCGGCATTAAAGATGCGATAGTGAAAATCCAGATCAGGATCATAGGGCGGCTCCACCAACAGGAGCTGATCGAAACCGATGCCGAAGTTGCGATCCGCTAAGCGCTTTATCTGCTCGGGCGAGAAATAGACGTTCTGCGTCACGCCATCGACCACCATAAAGTCATTGCCTAAACCGTGCATCTTGGTGAAATGGATCAAATGTGTTTTCCTTCAAAAAGTAACCGGCCTGCCCTGCTTAAGGGAGGAGTTGTTCACCTTGCCACAATTGCGCGACTTTTTCTCTCTCTCTCACCAAATAATGACGAGCGCCATCCACCATCACCTCGGCGGCGCGGGGGCGAGAGTTATAATTTGATGCCATGGTAAAGCCATAGGCGCCCGACGAGCGCACCGCCAACAGATCATTGGCCTCGATGTTGAGCGACCTGTCTTTGCCTAAGAAGTCCCCCGTCTCACACACTGGGCCTACCACGTCATATTGGCGGGTCTCGCCTGGGCGTGGAACCACAGGGATGATCTTCTGCCAGGCACTATACAGCGAAGGACGAATAAGGTCGTTCATGGCGCCGTCGACCAGGGCGAAATTCTTCTCGGCGTTCTCTTTCAGGTAGAGCACCTGAGTCACGAAGATACCGGCATTGGCGGCAATGGCACGTCCCGGCTCGAAGATGAGCTTAAGGTCGCGTCCCGCGAGTTTACCAAGCAGGGCACTGGCGTAGGCACTCGGCTCCGGCGGCTGCTCGCCATCATAGGTGACCCCCAGACCGCCGCCCACATCCAGGTGCGCAATCTTCACCCCCTGCTCGGCCAGACGGTCGATGAGGGCCAACATGCGATCCATGGCATCGAGGAAAGGCTGTAACTCGGTGAGCTGCGAGCCGATATGGCAATCGGCGCCCTTCACTGCCAGGCCCGGCAATTCATTTGCCCGCAGGAAGATCGCCTCGGCCTCTTCCATGGCGATACCAAACTTGTTCTCTTTCAAGCCGGTCGAGATATAAGGGTGTGTGCCGGCGTCCACATCTGGGTTAACCCTCAGTGATACTGGCGCGACTTTGCCCAGCCTCAGGGCAACCAGATTTAGCTGCTCGAGCTCGGCGGCCGACTCGACATTGAAGCAGTAGATCCCCGCCTCCAGGGCCATCTCCATCTCGGCAACTGTCTTGCCGACGCCAGAGAAGACCACCTTACTCGCCTCACCACCGGCTTCTAATACTCTTGCCAACTCGCCTCCGGAGACGATATCGAAACCACTGCCCAGACGCGCTAACACATTCAGCACCGCCAGATTAGAGTTAGCCTTCACCGCATAGCAGATCATATGGGGATGGTCGGCAACCGCATTGTCGAAGGCATGCCAGTGGCGCTCTAGGGTCGCGCGCGAATAGACATAGAGCGGCGTGCCATAGGTTTCTGCGAGCGAGGCAACGGTACATTGCTCGGAATAGAGTTCATCTTGTTGATAGAGAAAGTGATCCACAGGGCTTAATCCTTATCGTTATTCTGCTCGGTTGCTGGTGTGGGCTGTTCCACCTGCGGCTTCTGGTTGTCTTCTTGCGCTGGCGATTTATACAGAGGACCCTTCTGTCCGCAGCCGCTCAGCACCGCGCTCGCCAACACCATAAGTAAAATCGGTTTCATCTTATTCAACATCAGACATTCCAGTTTCGAGGGGATCACACACGGTAGCCAAAGGGCTCCGTACCTTTTTCATCATGTTTCTCATGATTGTACGCACTATCTCGGCTCGCGGGGGAGAAAAGATGATTTTTACCCCAAACAGGATAAATCCCCGCTAAAACCCATAAAAATCCACTTTTCATAACTCAGGCATCGACCTGACAAACGAATTCCCTGCTCGGCAAAATCTCGCTTTATCGCCATCAAACAGGGCCCTTACCCTTCGCCTGACTCGCCCGCGCACAACCAATATCGAGTCTGTCTGATGTTTGCAGAGATAGGGCCAAAACGTCAAGCTTAACCCAGACTAAAAACCCCGAATGTGAATATTTTTATTCATTGGCAAGCCGAGGCGACCTCCTTAGTTTCTACAAAGCAGAGAGAGATGCAGGCGGCTGGCGACAAACTTCACCTCACAAGGGCCCGGCCAAAGTTAGATATTTGGTAAATTTGGTATTACTATGTGGGCTCTGCAACAACCCACTCCACTGAAGGATGCCCAGATGGCAATGACAGATTCAGAGTATCACCAACTCGCCGACGAAATGTTTACCGCACTTGAAGATGCCATAGAGAACGCAATCGATGAACAAGATGCCGATATCGACATCGATGCCTCAGGCAATGTTTTGCAACTCGAGTTCCAGGACAAGTCCAAGATAGTCATCAATAAGCAAGAACCCCTGCATCAGATCTGGGTAGCGACACAGTTTGGTGGATACCACTTCTCTTACGTCGAGGGTAAATGGCTGGATGAGCGCAGCGATGCGGGCGAATTTATGCCCTTCGTGCTCGCCTCTATCCTGCGTCAGGGCGGCATAGCGCTGAGCCTGTAAGCCGGCGTTAAAATTCGATGGCTGCCTCGTCGACGTTGACCCCAAAGGGCTGCGCCTGCAGGCGGCCATCGACTCTGACCAAACGGAAAAACTGCGGCAGATTAAAGCGTTCGTTATCCAGGTAAGAGTCGGCAAAGGCATGATGATGACTCACCTGACTCACCAGCTCCTCTAGGTTGTTCCCCGGCTGAACATAATGATTCAGTTCATTTTTTTCATCCAGCACAAATACGTCTATCCCCTCCTTGCCCGGGCGCAAGAAGTATTGAATCGCACCTATGGCGGCAAAATCCTGGATCACCTCGGGGATCTTGCTGAAAGGCTCGTTGCCGAGATCCGGCCGCGGCAGCTCGAGCATTCGCTGCTTGGAGAGACGTTGATAGAAGGCCGTGGACTCACTCAAGTCCTGATACACCATGCCCTTGGAGTTGAAGAACAGGCCATATTTTATCCCGCCCACCTGCAAGGGGTGCACCATGGTCGACGAGGTTTTCGCCTTGGTACACATGCGATTAGCTCGGTGAACCAGCTGGCTGATACTGCGCTCTATCTGAGTACTGAGGCGGCTTGAACAGCTCACCACATCCACCTTCACCTGCTGGGGTGCCCGCTGCATGCCAGGGGTGATATACACCAGGGCATCTAAGATGGCTTCGTTACCCTCGAAATGGTGACAGTGCCACTCTCCCCAGCTGTTTTGGCAGATAACATCCAGCGACTGCACCATATTCCTGTGGTGACGCCCCATGGAGAAGATATTGGCGTTCATGTAGTCGAAGATGATCTCCTGCCCCCGCCATAGCTGGGTCTCATCGCGATTGAAATTGATGAGAAACAGCAGCTGACGAAAATGCCACGGCTGACACAGATCCAGCTTAGATGCCCGCCAGCGACGCTCCGCCATGATAGTGGGCAGACGCTTGGCCGCCTTAGTGAGCGCCTTATCCTGGCCTTTGCCTTCGCCATAGGCATACCACTGAGTCTGGGCGGTGGATACGCCATTCAGGCTGGCCCAAATCAATAACTTAGCCTTGCTATGGGAGTGAAATACCGCGCGATTCCCCATGAAGTTTTTCGATTCTGGGGTGCAACGGTAGAGGTAATACTCCTTGGTATTATGGCTGTAGATCACCGTCAGGTGCGCCTCGGCTACCGAGCGGGTCCAGAGCCGGTTGAGGCTGATGATCTGCTTGTCATCCTCGCTAAAATAGGTGTGTAGCTTGCGGGTCAACAGCCCCAACTCGGAGATCTTCAGGCTGTCGCTCAGCTTGTTGGCCGAGGCAAATTGTAAGAGGGTCTGATAACAGCCCAGCATCAACTCATTGAGCTGTTCGTTGAACCACTGCAATTGGCCACAGTGCCAACTGGCGCATTGATCTAAGGTGCGCAGCAGGTTATCGGACCAACCCCAGCGCGTCACCAAGGATTGCAACTTATAGTAACGCCAATCTTTAGGGTGCTCCGCCACCGTCAGTCTGATACCACATTTCAAATAGAAACAGCGACGTACGATCTCGAGGCGCCGTTTATCGTTCTTATATTCCAGATAATGTTCGATCGACTGATACAGGAGAAAATAGGCATCGTTGAAGGCCGAAAAATCCCCCGCCAGGGTGCGTTGCCACACCTGAGTGGTCACCAGGTTACTATTGGGATAATCGCTGGCATAGGCCTCCAGCAGCATTACCTTGAGCAGCGCCTTGTGGGGCTTGTCCAAGCCTTTGTAGAGCTGCCACAGAGATGCACCGAAATACTCGCTGGCGGGCAGGTTACTCACGTCCCCCAGAAAGAGATGGCTCTCGATCGCCTCGGCCCCTGGCCACCAGGCGACCCGCTTACCGCCGAGACAAATCTGGCTGCGGTAAAATTCTTCCAGCAGCAACCAGTGCTGCACGCTGCCGCTGTTTTCGCACCCCAGGCTGGCGGTCTGAACCACGCCGTCACTACTGCTGGAAATAAACTGTTTTGGATGAACCAGATAGATGTTCACTTCGAGATCGTGCTGCCCAAACCAGGCCGTCAGTAGCTGCGACTTATCCTGTAAGGAAGCGATTTCATCGTCGGCCAGGGTTGGGTCATACACCAACCAGACGTCGATATCACTCTTAGGGTTTTGGCCAAAGCTGGCGGTACTGCCCATGGTATAGACGCCATACAGGGCGCTCTGCTGCTGATGGATCACTTGGGGCTCGCTGAGCCCTAAGGTACGGCAGGCCTCGAGGGCATCGTCACTGGGAAAATATTCGAACACGCCGCTTGGCGTCATGGGGCCGTTGTAGCCGGGGAAGTCACTACGATGATAGTGAAATAGCACAGGGATCAGCTGCATCAGATGACGCTGCAGAGGCGTCAACATGGCAAGCGCACGCGCTAAACGCACTTTGTTTAAGCGCTCCGCCGTTGCGATAAAATGCTCTTGCTCTTTCAATTTTAAGCAACCTAGTCCATTTAGCTCACCTATAGCATGCTAACAGCTTAGGCGGAAACAGCAAGTATTTGAGAGCTAGATCACACTTTATCCTCAAGCTGCACAAACCGTAAGCGGGTGAACTTCAAAGAATCGACAGCCATTTCTTACATCTAGCAATTAGCAATGTTAGCATTAGCGCAACTATGGCCTCTGATGGAATATCGAGCATGTCTCAAAACGTCATTCGTATCGCTACACGTAAAAGTCCACTGGCAATGTGGCAAGCTGAATTTGTTAAAGCCGAACTAGAAAAAGCCCATGAGGGATTAGTCGTCGAACTGCTGCCGATGAGCACCAAGGGAGATGTCATCCTGGACACGCCATTGGCAAAGGTAGGTGGTAAAGGCTTGTTCGTTAAAGAGTTGGAAGTTGCCATGCTAGAAGGCAAGGCAGATATCGCCGTGCACTCGATGAAAGATGTGCCGGTCGACTTCCCCGAAGGCCTGGGCCTGCAGGTGATCTGCGAGCGTGAAGATCCCCGCGATGCCTTCGTCTCAAATACCTATAAAAACATCGAAGAGTTACCACAGGGCGCCATTGTCGGCACCTCAAGCCTGAGACGCCAATGCCAGATCCGTGCGGCGCGCCCAGATCTTGAGATCCGCGATCTGCGTGGCAACGTGGGCACTCGCCTGGCCAAGCTAGATGCCGGCAACTATGACGCTATCATTCTGGCGGCCGCTGGCCTGAAACGCCTCAAACTCGAAGACCGTATCGCCAGCTTTATCTCGGCGGAAGACTCGCTACCCGCTAACGGCCAAGGCGCCGTGGGTATCGAATGCCGCACCGACGATGAACGCGTCAAGGCGCTACTTGCACCGCTAGAGCATATCGAAACCCGCTACCGCGTGATCGCCGAGCGCGCCATGAACACTCGCCTGGAAGGTGGCTGTCAGGTGCCAATCGGTGCCTATGCGGAAATCGACGGCGACACCCTGTCGCTGCGCGGCCTGGTAGGTAACCCAGACGGTAGCCAGGTGATCCGCGGCGCAACAAGTGGCGCTAAGCAAGATGCTGAGCAGCTAGGTATTGCACTGGCCGATGAGCTGCTATCTAAAGGCGCCAAAGCCATTTTAGATGCGGTATACGCCAAGTAAAAATGAAGCTACTCCTGACGCGCCCTGAGGGGCGCAATCAGTCTATGGCCGAGGCACTGTCACAACGTGACGTGCCTTTCACCATAGCGCCGCTGCTAGCGGTGGTCGCGAATGATGCCGCGGACCATGAGCACAAGAAAAAGCTTTTCTATCAGTCTGATATCATCATCTTTATCAGCACCAATGCGGTAGAGTATGCCGATATTGCCCTGGCGTCAGCTTGGCCTAAGGATAAGCAATATTTTGCGGTCGGTCAGGCAACCTATTGCGCCCTTAAGGACAAAGGCATTGTGGCCTTTGAGGCCCCCGAGTCTTGCCAGCAAACCGAAGGCCTGCTTACTTTAGCTCAGCTACAAGCCATCACAGGACAACAGATCACCATAGTCCGGGGAGTCGGCGGCCGGGAAACTCTGGCCAGCGAACTGGCAGATAGAGGCGCCAAAGTCGACTACTGGGAGGTCTATCGCCGCGCCTGCCCTCAGCTAGATCCCCACATTCCCTATGAATGGCGAGAGCAAGCAATTGACACCATAGTGATTACCAGTGGTGAAATTCTGGCCAATCTAATTACACTTGTACCTAAAGAATTATTTGCTTGGCTGCACGCATGTCATATTATAGTGCCCAGCGCACGTGTCTATGACCAAGCCATTGCGGCAGGTTTTACACGGGTCACCAATGCAAAAGCAGCAAACCGCGACGCAGTACTCACAGCCTTAGGTTTACAGGATTAAGCCTTCTTACACCGCTGCTCGCCGATGTCGCCCTCGTCTTCAAGGATCTGCCTAAATGGACAAAAATACCCAAGAGAGTAAAGCGGTCGCCACCACAGAGCACGATGAGTCTATCGATGCGACCTTTACCGACACGCCACAGGCCAAATCGACGGCATCCCAGGAGACCAAGCCCGCTCAGTCTGGCGGCGGGGTTTCATGGGGATTTCTCTTTAATCTGGTATTTATCCTATTACTCCTGTTTGCCACGGCAACCGGCGGCTTCTACCTGTATCAGGAGCTGACCCAGCAGAAAGAAAAGACGGCCGCGCTGGCTAAACAGCTGCAACAGGGGCTGGACGATCCGCGCACCCGCATTACCCATCTAGAGCAGCAGCAACGCACAGCAGAAAATCAATTCGATCAAAAACTTGCCCAGCTACAAAGCAAGCAGGGTGAGGTGCAGGATCAGGTTAACAAGTTGGCACAGCGCAACCCCAACCATTGGATGGCCGAGGAAGCCAAATACCTGGTCAGAATGGCGGGCAATAAGCTGTGGCTAGAGAAAGATCCCCAGACGGCACTTAGCCTGCTGGAGGCCGCGGACGATCGCATCGAAACCATGAAAGATCCGTCGCTGACACCGATCCGTAAGGCCTTGGCCCGAGACATGAACGATGTCGCCGCCATCAAGAGTACCGACGTCGCCGGCACTGTACTCAGCCTGGATACCATCATAGAGCGTCTGCCTAAACTCAAGGTCAATCGTAGCGAGTCCAAGATCAACGCCAAAGACGACTCGCTGCAAGTCACCGAATCTATCGACGACTGGCAGAGTAATCTGGCCAAGTCTTGGCAGGCACTCATCGAAGAGTTTGTCATCATACGCAAACGCACCACAGACCCAGCGCCGCTACTGGCGCCCGATCAACAGTGGTATCTTGTTGAAAACATTCGCAACAAGCTCCTGCAGGCACAACTGGCGCTGTTCCGACAGGATCAGGTGAATTACCGTCAGTCGGTGACGCTGGCCAGAAAATGGATCTTCCAGTATTTCGATCTCGACGATAACAAGACCGAGCAGACCCTGGCCGCACTGGATGCCCTGGCCACCCTGGAAATTCAGTCGCCCACCATAGAGCAATTTGCCGCCACGCCACTGCTACAGCAGCTGGTGACCAACGGCAGTCTGATTAAGGATCGGGAGACATCGCTATGATAAGAGCCTTGATCTACCTGGTAATCGTCATCATAGGCCTAATCGCCAGCCCCTATCTCTCCTGGCTAAAAGGCTATATCTATATCGCTATTGGCGACTATGAACTGGAAACCAGTCTGGTATTTGCCATTTTTGCCGCCGTCATGTTCTACGTGGGGCTGGTATTGTTGGAGATGCTGGTCGTCTGGACCATAAACTTGGTCCTAAACAGCCGCCTGCTACCGGAAAAGTGGCGTCGTAAGGCAGCCAGAAAACATACTCTCACAGGCGCCTTAGCCCTGGCCGAAGAAGATTGGTCGACCGCCGAAAAGGCGATGGCCCGCGGCGCCGATAAGGGCGAGATCCCGGCGTTGAACCTGCTGGCCGCCGCCCGCGCCGCCCAGCACAGAAACGATCATGACGCCCGTGACCATTACCTCAACGAGGCGGCCAAAGATCCTGCGGCCTACAAGGCGGTACTCACGACTCGAGTAAGATACCTGCTTCAACAAGGCGAACTCACCCGGGCACGCGCCCTGCTGGACGAGCTCAACCCGACCAGCAAAAGCAAGCCACCGGTATTGGGCTTGGCACTCGATCTCTATCGCACCCAGCAAGATTGGTCGGCCCTCAAACTGCTGCTTCCCATCGTTAAGAAGCGCGGCATCATAGACGAAACCGAGCATCAAGAACTTAACGCCGAGGTTAACCTGGAGCTGCTAAAGCAAGCTGCGGGGCAGAACGAACAGGCATTGGAAAAAGCCTGGCACTGGCTTTCCCGCGCAGAACGTAAGCAAACCGAGTTTATTGCACAATATGCCCTGGGCCTCGCCAAATTTGAGCGCAGAGACGAGGCGATAAAGCTGTTGATGAAACAGGCGAAACAGCAGCCCACGCAGGCGATCTTCGACGCCCTGCCCCAGGTGCTGACGCCAGCGGATCTCGACGCGAGAAAGCAACTTTTTGAACTTGAAAAGAAACTCGGCGAGCAAACCGAATACCAGGCCTGTATCGCCGCGCTGTACGATCAAAGCAAGGAGTTCAGAGAGTCTCAAAAGTGGTGGGCTAAAGTCTGCCAGCAATCCCCCACCAAACAGCGCTGGCTGGCGCTTGCCGAGGCCTGCGAACACTTGGGTGAACAGAACCAGGCACTGCAGAATTACCGAAAAGCGGCAATTTTTTGACGCTTTTTTATACTGTTTTCAACTAAGAAACCACCTTTACTGGTGGTTTTTTATTTATAAAAATGCCCCCAACCAGCTTCCTTACATATAACCCGCATTAAAACAATTAATTAGTTGTATTTTTATAAAAACACACTATTTCACCCTATTTTTCCCTTAATTACCGCTATTTGACAGCTATCCAATGCCAACCACACTTAAAGAGCTAAACCACGTGGATATACCAATAGCAAGCGCAAAACAGAACTCTTTTGCTCTTGATTTTACTCTTTAGTAGAGCGAGACATGATTATGGGTGCTTCAATCACAACACAGGATGCAGTAGTTGTTAACCTTGTAGGCGAACTCAAGGTTAAAGATGAACAAGGAAATATCAGAGAGGTAAAAATAGGCGACCTGATCCATGCCGGGGAGCAACTTATATTTTCACCCAATGCTAAGTTTAATCTTGAATATGAAGATGGCTCATCAACGACCCAAGCCAACTTGATGCAAGACACGCTTAATCAAGATACAACCGTGAGCCAGGACACCAGTCAGGGACAACAGAGCGACGCCGCGCCGCAAACCGACACGCCAGTAGCCCTGGATCCTGAAATCGCCGCGCTGCAGGCGCAGATATTGGCCGGTGAAGATCCTACCCAAGGACTGCCTGAAACCGCTGCCGGAGCCGGCACGCCGACCAACCAGGGGGACGCTTACTTCGTCTCCGTCGGCCGAACCGGTGATGAGACACTCGCCGATGCTGGTTGGGACACAGCAGGCTTCCCACTGACGCCAGATACCACGGTTGAAGAGGTGATCATTCCCGAGCTTCAACCCAGTGCGCCCACTGTCTCCTCTGCGACCTTCTCGCTATTTGAGGCCAACCTGGCCCAGGGTAGTTCACCTTCTGCACTACTCACCAATTTTGCCAACAGCATTCAAACAGCTGCAGATGCAGGTATTAGCAGCCTGACCATTAACGGCATCAATATCATTAGTGGCGGCCAATTTGCTGGCCCCATAGTAATCAACACGCCCAATGGTGTCCTCACCATCACCGGCTTTGACAGCGCGTCGGGACAATTTACCTACGACTACGCTTTCAATAGCTCAGCCGATCACAGCGCTGGCGATCAGCTGCAGTTCCTGTTCAATATAGAGTTGGTCGATAACCAAGGCGATATCGCCACAGGTACCATTACCGTCAATATTATCGACGATCAGCCAGAAGGGTTCGCCGACAGCAACGCCGTCACAGAAGATACGGCTATAGTGGCAACAGGCAACGTACTCGGCAACGACATACAAGGTGCAGACTCAGCAGAGGTTACCGCTGTCACTAACAGCCAAGGCACCTCAATTAGCCTTGGTGAAACCAATAGCATCCAAGGTCAGTTCGGGGTACTCACCCTGTTTGCCGATGGTAGCTATAACTATCAACTCAACAATGGATCCAGCGCTGTACAATCACTCGCACTAGGCCAGCAGATAACCGAAACCTTTAACTACCTGCTAACCGATAGCGATGGCGACTCAGTACTCGTCCCGCTAACCATTACCATTACAGGTACTAATGACACTCCCATCATCACCTCGAACATTGAAGCCGCCACCGGTAGCGTACTGGAAGCCGGCGTCATGGATGGTGGTAACGTGCCTGAGCCTGGCAGCCTGGTCACCGGCGGCACCTTAACCGCAGCAGATGTGGACAACGGCGCCAGCTGGACCTGGAGCGGTGTGCCTCAGGTCAGCGACTACGGTACCTTCAGCATCAACGCCAGCACCGGGGAGTGGAGCTACACCCTGGCCGATAACGCCCTGGTCAATGCCCTCGCCCAAGGCGAAACCCATGAGGAGACCTTCCTGGTCACCGTCACCGACGAGCACGGTGCCTACAGCACCCAGCTGGTCACGGTCACCGTTACCGGTACCAACGATATTCCGGTCATCACCTCGAACATTGAAGCCGCCACCGGTAGCGTACTGGAAGCGGGCGTCATGGATGGTGGTAACGTGCCTGAGCCTGGCAGCCTGGTCACCGGCGGCACCTTAACCGCAGCAGATGTGGACAACGGCGCCAGCTGGACCTGGAGCGGTGTGCCTCAGGTCAGCGACTACGGTACCTTCAGCATCAACGCCAGCACCGGTGAGTGGAGCTACACCCTGGCCGATAACGCCCTGGTCAATGCCCTCGCCCAAGGCGAGACCCATGAAGAGACCTTCCTGGTCACCGTCACCGACGAGCACGGTGCCTACAGCACCCAGCTGGTCACGGTCACCGTTACCGGTACCAACGATATTCCGGTCATCACCTCGAACATTGAAGCCGCCACCGGTAGCGTACTGGAAGCGGGCGTCATGGATGGTGGTAACGTGCCTGAGCCTGGCAGCCTGGTCACCGGCGGCACCTTAACCGCAGCAGATGTGGACAACGGCGCCAGCTGGACCTGGAGCGGTGTGCCTCAGGTCAGCGACTACGGTACCTTCAGCATCAACGCCAGCACCGGTGAGTGGAGCTACACCCTGGCCGATAACGCCCTGGTCAATGCCCTCGCCCAAGGCGAGACCCATGAAGAGACCTTCCTGGTCACCGTCACCGACGAGCACGGTGCCTACAGCACCCAGCTGGTCACGGTCACCGTTACCGGTACCAACGATATTCCGGTCATCACCTCGAACATTGAAGCCGCCACCGGTAGCGTACTGGAAGCGGGCGTCATGGATGGTGGTAACGTGCCTGAGCCTGGCAGCCTGGTCACCGGCGGCACCTTAACCGCAGCAGATGTGGACAACGGCGCCAGCTGGACCTGGAGCGGTGTGCCTCAGGTCAGCGACTACGGTACCTTCAGCATCAACGCCAGCACCGGTGAGTGGAGCTACACCCTGGCCGATAACGCCCTGGTCGATGCCCTCGCCCAAGGCGAGACCCATGAGGAGACCTTCCTGGTCACCGTCACCGACGAGCACGGTGCCTACAGCACCCAGCTGGTCACGGTCACCGTTACCGGTACCAACGATATTCCGGTCATCACCTCGAACATTGAAGCCGCCACCGGTAGCGTACTGGAAGCGGGCGTCATGGATGGTGGTAACGTGCCTGAGCCTGGCAGCCTGGTCACCGGCGGCACCTTAACCGCAGCAGATGTGGACAACGGCGCCAGCTGGACCTGGAGCGGTGTGCCTCAGGTCAGCGATTACGGTACCTTCAGCATCAACGCCAGCACCGGTGAGTGGAGCTACACCCTGGCCGATAACGCCCTGGTCAATGCCCTCGCCCAAGGCGAAACCCATGAGGAGACCTTCCTGGTCACCGTCACCGACGAGCACGGTGCCTACAGCACCCAGCTGGTCACGGTCACCGTTACCGGTACCAACGATATTCCGGTCATCACCTCGAACATTGAAGCCGCCACCGGTAGCGTACTGGAAGCGGGCGTCATGGATGGTGGTAACGTGCCTGAGCCTGGCAGCCTGGTCACCGGCGGCACCTTAACCGCAGCAGATGTGGACAACGGCGCCAGCTGGACCTGGAGCGGTGTGCCTCAGGTCAGCGACTACGGTACCTTCAGCATCAACGCCAGCACCGGTGAGTGGAGCTACACCCTGGCCGATAACGCCCTGGTCAATGCCCTCGCCCAAGGCGAGACCCATGAAGAGACCTTCCTGGTCACCGTCACCGACGAGCACGGTGCCTACAGCACCCAGCTGGTCACGGTCACCGTTACCGGTACCAACGATATTCCGGTCATCACCTCGAACATTGAAGCCGCCACCGGTAGCGTACTGGAAGCGGGCGTCATGGATGGTGGTAACGTGCCTGAGCCTGGCAGCCTGGTCACCGGCGGCACCTTAACCGCAGCAGATGTGGACAACGGCGCCAGCTGGACCTGGAGCGGTGTGCCTCAGGTCAGCGACTACGGTACCTTCAGCATCAACGCCAGCACCGGTGAGTGGAGCTACACCCTGGCCGATAACGCCCTGGTCAATGCCCTCGCCCAAGGCGAGACCCATGAAGAGACCTTCCTGGTCACCGTCACCGACGAGCACGGTGCCTACAGCACCCAGCTGGTCACGGTCACCGTTACCGGTACCAACGATATTCCGGTCATCACCTCGAACATTGAAGCCGCCACCGGTAGCGTACTGGAAGCGGGCGTCATGGATGGTGGTAACGTGCCTGAGCCTGGCAGCCTGGTCACCGGCGGCACCTTAACCGCAGCAGATGTGGACAACGGCGCCAGCTGGACCTGGAGCGGTGTGCCTCAGGTCAGCGACTACGGTACCTTCAGCATCAACGCCAGCACCGGTGAGTGGAGCTACACCCTGGCCGATAACGCCCTGGTCGATGCCCTCGCCCAAGGCGAGACCCATGAGGAGACCTTCCTGGTCACCGTCACCGACGAGCACGGTGCCTACAGCACCCAGCTGGTCACGGTCACCGTTACCGGTACCAACGATATTCCGGTCATCACCTCGAACATTGAAGCCGCCACCGGTAGCGTACTGGAAGCGGGCGTCATGGATGGTGGTAACGTGCCTGAGCCTGGCAGCCTGGTCACCGGCGGCACCTTAACCGCAGCAGATGTGGACAACGGCGCCAGCTGGACCTGGAGCGGTGTGCCTCAGGTCAGCGATTACGGTACCTTCAGCATCAACGCCAGCACCGGTGAGTGGAGCTACACCCTGGCCGATAACGCCCTGGTCAATGCCCTCGCCCAAGGCGAAACCCATGAGGAGACCTTCCTGGTCACCGTCACCGACGAGCACGGTGCCTACAGCACCCAGCTGGTCACGGTCACCGTTACCGGTACCAACGATATTCCGGTCATCACCTCGAACATTGAAGCCGCCACCGGTAGCGTACTGGAAGCCGGCGTCATGGATGGTGGTAACGTGCCTGAGCCTGGCAGCCTGGTCACCGGCGGCACCTTAACCGCAGCAGATGTGGACAACGGCGCCAGCTGGACCTGGAGCGGTGTGCCTCAGGTCAGCGACTACGGTACCTTCAGCATCAACGCCAGCACCGGGGAGTGGAGCTACACCCTGGCCGATAACGCCCTGGTCGATGCCCTCGCCCAAGGCGAGACCCATGAAGAGACCTTCCTGGTCACCGTCACCGACGAGCACGGTGCCTACAGCACCCAGCTGGTCACGGTCACCGTTACCGGTACCAACGATATTCCGGTCATCACCTCGAACATTGAAGCCGCCACCGGTAGCGTACTGGAAGCGGGCGTCATGGATGGTGGTAACGTGCCTGAGCCTGGCAGCCTGGTCACCGGCGGCACCTTAACCGCAGCAGATGTGGACAACGGCGCCAGCTGGACCTGGAGCGGTGTGCCTCAGGTCAGCGACTACGGTACCTTCAGCATCAACGCCAGCACCGGTGAGTGGAGCTACACCCTGGCCGATAACGCCCTGGTCAATGCCCTCGCCCAAGGCGAGACCCATGAAGAGACCTTCCTGGTCACCGTCACCGACGAGCACGGTGCCTACAGCACCCAGCTGGTCACGGTCACCGTTACCGGTACCAACGATATTCCGGTCATCACCTCGAACATTGAAGCCGCCACCGGTAGCGTACTGGAAGCGGGCGTCATGGATGGTGGTAACGTGCCTGAGCCTGGCAGCCTGGTCACCGGCGGCACCTTAACCGCAGCAGATGTGGACAACGGCGCCAGCTGGACCTGGAGCGGTGTGCCTCAGGTCAGCGACTACGGTACCTTCAGCATCAACGCCAGCACCGGTGAGTGGAGCTACACCCTGGCCGATAACGCCCTGGTCGATGCCCTCGCCCAAGGCGAGACCCATGAGGAGACCTTCCTGGTCACCGTCACCGACGAGCACGGTGCCTACAGCACCCAGCTGGTCACGGTCACCGTTACCGGTACCAACGATATTCCGGTCATCACCTCGAACATTGAAGCCGCCACCGGTAGCGTACTGGAAGCGGGCGTCATGGATGGTGGTAACGTGCCTGAGCCTGGCAGCCTGGTCACCGGCGGCACCTTAACCGCAGCAGATGTGGACAACGGCGCCAGCTGGACCTGGAGCGGTGTGCCTCAGGTCAGCGATTACGGTACCTTCAGCATCAACGCCAGCACCGGTGAGTGGAGCTACACCCTGGCCGATAACGCCCTGGTCAATGCCCTCGCCCAAGGCGAAACCCATGAGGAGACCTTCCTGGTCACCGTCACCGACGAGCACGGTGCCTACAGCACCCAGCTGGTCACGGTCACCGTTACCGGTACCAACGATATTCCGGTCATCACCTCGAACATTGAAGCCGCCACCGGTAGCGTACTGGAAGCGGGCGTCATGGATGGTGGTAACGTGCCTGAGCCTGGCAGCCTGGTCACCGGCGGCACCTTAACCGCAGCAGATGTGGACAACGGCGCCAGCTGGACCTGGAGCGGTGTGCCTCAGGTCAGCGACTACGGTACCTTCAGCATCAACGCCAGCACCGGTGAGTGGAGCTACACCCTGGCCGATAACGCCCTGGTCGATGCCCTCGCCCAAGGCGAGACCCATGAGGAGACCTTCCTGGTCACCGTCACCGACGAGCACGGTGCCTACAGCACCCAGCTGGTCACGGTCACCGTTACCGGTACCAACGATATTCCGGTCATCACCTCGAACATTGAAGCCGCCACCGGTAGCGTACTGGAAGCGGGCGTCATGGATGGTGGTAACGTGCCTGAGCCTGGCAGCCTGGTCACCGGCGGCACCTTAACCGCAGCAGATGTGGACAACGGCGCCAGCTGGACCTGGAGCGGTGTGCCTCAGGTCAGCGATTACGGTACCTTCAGCATCAACGCCAGCACCGGTGAGTGGAGCTACACCCTGGCCGATAACGCCCTGGTCAATGCCCTCGCCCAAGGCGAGACCCATGAGGAGACCTTCCTGGTCACCGTCACCGACGAGCACGGTGCCTACAGCACCCAGCTGGTCACGGTCACCGTTACCGGTACCAACGATATTCCGGTCATCACCTCAAACATTGAAGCCGCCACCGGTAGCGTACTGGAAGCCGGCGTCATGGATGGTGGTAACGTGCCTGAGCCTGGCAGCCTGGTCACCGGCGGCACCTTAACCGCAGCAGATGTGGACAACGGCGCCAGCTGGACCTGGAGCGGTGTGCCTCAGGTCAGCGACTACGGTACCTTCAGCATCAACGCCAGCACCGGGGAGTGGAGCTACACCCTGGCCGATAACGCCCTGGTCAATGCCCTCGCCCAAGGCGAGACCCATGAAGAGACCTTCCTGGTCACCGTCACCGACGAGCACGGTGCCTACAGCACCCAGCTGGTCACGGTCACCGTTACCGGTACCAACGATATTCCGGTCATCACCTCGAACATTGAAGCCGCCACCGGTAGCGTACTGGAAGCGGGCGTCATGGATGGTGGTAACGTGCCTGAGCCTGGCAGCCTGGTCACCGGCGGCACCTTAACCGCAGCAGATGTGGACAACGGCGCCAGCTGGACCTGGAGCGGTGTGCCTCAGGTCAGCGACTACGGTACCTTCAGCATCAACGCCAGCACCGGGGAGTGGAGCTACACCCTGGCCGATAACGCCCTGGTCAATGCCCTCGCCCAAGGCGAAACCCATGAGGAGACCTTCCTGGTCACCGTCACCGACGAGCACGGTGCCTACAGCACCCAGCTGGTCACGGTCACCGTTACCGGTACCAACGATATTCCGGTCATCACCTCGAACATTGAAGCCGCCACCGGTAGCGTACTGGAAGCGGGCGTCATGGATGGTGGTAACGTGCCTGAGCCTGGCAGCCTGGTCACCGGCGGCACCTTAACCGCAGCAGATGTGGACAACGGCGCCAGCTGGACCTGGAGCGGTGTGCCTCAGGTCAGCGACTACGGTACCTTCAGCATCAACGCCAGCACCGGGGAGTGGAGCTACACCCTGGCCGATAACGCCCTGGTCAATGCCCTCGCCCAAGGCGAGACCCATGAAGAGACCTTCCTGGTCACCGTCACCGACGAGCACGGTGCCTACAGCACCCAGCTGGTCACGGTCACCGTTACCGGTACCAACGATATTCCGGTCATCACCTCGAACATTGAAGCCGCCACCGGTAGCGTACTGGAAGCGGGCGTCATGGATGGTGGTAACGTGCCTGAGCCTGGCAGCCTGGTCACCGGCGGCACCTTAACCGCAGCAGATGTGGACAACGGCGCCAGCTGGACCTGGAGCGGTGTGCCTCAGGTCAGCGATTACGGTACCTTCAGCATCAACGCCAGCACCGGTGAGTGGAGCTACACCCTGGCCGATAACGCCCTGGTCAATGCCCTCGCCCAAGGCGAAACCCATGAGGAGACCTTCCTGGTCACCGTCACCGACGAGCACGGTGCCTACAGCACCCAGCTGGTCACGGTCACCGTTACCGGTACCAACGATATTCCGGTCATCACCTCGAACATTGAAGCCGCCACCGGTAGCGTACTGGAAGCGGGCGTCATGGATGGTGGTAACGTGCCTGAGCCTGGCAGCCTGGTCACCGGCGGCACCTTAACCGCAGCAGATGTGGACAACGGCGCCAGCTGGACCTGGAGCGGTGTGCCTCAGGTCAGCGACTACGGTACCTTCAGCATCAACGCCAGCACCGGGGAGTGGAGCTACACCCTGGCCGATAACGCCCTGGTCAATGCCCTCGCCCAAGGCGAGACCCATGAAGAGACCTTCCTGGTCACCGTCACCGACGAGCACGGTGCCTACAGCACCCAGCTGGTCACGGTCACCGTTACCGGTACCAACGATATTCCGGTCATCACCTCGAACATTGAAGCCGCCACCGGTAGCGTACTGGAAGCGGGCGTCATGGATGGTGGTAACGTGCCTGAGCCTGGCAGCCTGGTCACCGGCGGCACCTTAACCGCAGCAGATGTGGACAACGGCGCCAGCTGGACCTGGAGCGGTGTGCCTCAGGTCAGCGATTACGGTACCTTCAGCATCAACGCCAGCACCGGTGAGTGGAGCTACACCCTGGCCGATAACGCCCTGGTCAATGCCCTCGCCCAAGGCGAAACCCATGAGGAGACCTTCCTGGTCACCGTCACCGACGAGCACGGTGCCTACAGCACCCAGCTGGTCACGGTCACCGTTACCGGTACCAACGATATTCCGGTGCTTACGATTGATAAGACAAGTGGCTTGGTCACCGAAGATGACTCAGACCCAATGTTGACCGATACAGGAACGTTAAGTTTTACAGATGTAGACGATGAGTATTTACCAGAATATGTAGGCCATGATCTGTCTGCTAGTTATGTCGCTAACAGCTTAATGTGGAGTGGAGGCGATATAACAGACGTCCTGAGCGCCGATCAAATTCAAGCGCTCATCGACGGATTTAGCGTTTATCAAGATCATTGGGATTACTCAATTCTCAACTCACTAGTGCAGTTCCTAGCAGCCAATGAAACCATTACTCTTAGCTTCGATGTCACAGTGACAGACAAGCATGGGGCTTACGATACCCAAACGGTCACTATCACCATTAATGGTAATAATGATCCGATTGAGGGTGAGTTTGCTAAAGAGATCTGGGTACCCGCCTCACTTGCAGAAATAGCCATACCTTATCTAGATGGTTATCCGCTTGGTATCGATGTGCCAACGGATCAGGACTATAACGATGTCATTACCATTACTGGATTAAGTCTATCCTTCGTTGATCCCGACGAAACAGCCGACATAGGTGAGATCTGGTACGTCGATGACGATACGGGCGTATTAACCCTGTATGACTTCGATAATCCAGTCGTGCTTTCTGCTTCAGAGCTAGGTAGCCTGGTGTATGTCCCAGGAGATAATGCAGGCATTGAAGATCAACTGGATATCAATCTAACCTTCACGGTCAACTCAGGTTCCGACAGCGTCGATGGCAACTTTGTCATACATACGGTTCCAGCAAATAGCCTGGGCGGAAATACCGTACTAATCGGTGATGGCTCATCACCATTGACGTCAGGTAATGACCAAGATGCTTATCTGACTGTCAGCAGTGCATTTGCCAGCGCCATTAACTTAGATCCAAGCAGCGGTGCTTTAGACCTATTTACCGATTTCCAAAAATCACCTTTCGACATCCCAATTCCTAACGGCGAGATTGGTGGACAGACTGGCATTGAAAGGGAGGAAGAAGTATCTGTAAGGCTGACCATTAACGGTATCACCTTTATTGTGATAGCGGCAGCAAATGGCGTAACGGATTGGTTTTATGACGCTAATTCCGGTTTGATGAGTGCTCACATATCTTATACAAACATTCTAATGGAATCTGACAATAGCATCACCCTGGCCGATTATCTCGGTGCCAATCCTGTCGATCCAGGTGATGTTTGGACCATTACTTACTTGGATAATGATGGCGGCTCTTATCAGGCACGCTTTGTTCAGGCAACCTTTACCCATGAATTGCTCCCTGATACCGCAGTTACGGTCACAGGAACTGATAATGTAGATAACCTCATTTTCGGTACTACAGAAGGAGACTCATTAACTGGGGCAAACCTTGATGACGAAATTTATGGTCGAGAAGGTAACGACTCCATATTCGGATTGGAAGGCGACGATCAACTCATCGGTGGCTCTGGTGACGATCTGATCGAAGGCGGAAGTGGTAATGACATCATCTTAGGAGGCCTAGGAAACGACACTATCGATGGCGGCATAGGCGCCGATATACTCATTGGTGGTGCGGGCAGCGACACCATAAATGCAGGTATAGATAGCGATATAGATACCTTTGTTTGGGATGTTGGGTCCGATGACAACAGCATAGATACTGTGCTCAACTTCGATATCAGTATGGATAAGCTAGATTTGTCTGCCATATTGGTTGATGAAGAGAGTGGTGTATATGCTTTAGATCAATACTTAGCGTTCAATTTCAGTGGTGGTAACACTGAGATCTCTGTTGATGCCAACCATGATGGAGTGGTGGATCTCACTATAGTATTGAACAATGTTGACTTAACCAATAACAACACCTTAAGTGATGCTCAGATCATCAACAACCTACTCGGTAACGAAAATTTGGTAATTGATACAATTCCATAACAGCTGACATTATCGCGACACCCTGTAAGGCCAAGCCCTAACAATTAGTGGTTTGGCCTTTTTATTTGTCAATCTTAAGCATTACAAACTGAGAGTATGCCTTAGCTTTAGCATTATTTGTGCGTCAAAAAATTGACCACTGTACAGACTATTGATAACATTCGATACTTGGCGAAAAAACGCGCTAACAGTTGCAACATCAAAAATCAAGTTGTGTCATTTAATTCTGCGGGGGCAGGTATGAAATCGTTAGTTACAACCAAAAATGGACAAGTAATAGATGTGAAAGGAAAGGTTTCTTTAGTCACAGAAACCGAGCAAAAAGAAGTAACTATCGGTGAAATGATTCCCGAAGGAAGCACTATTCTCATTGCTGAACAAGCTGATTTAGAACTAGCGTTTGCCGATGGCACCTCATTTACAAGCCAAAGTCTCAATGAAACTTCGGCCGCTGAAGCTGATGCATTAAATGAAATAGAACAACTTCAAGCGCTCATCGCCTCTGGAGAAGATCCAACAGCTGAATTACCAGAAACCGCAGCCGGCAACACTGCCGCCAGTGAAGGCGACTCTGGCTTTATATCGGTAAGCAGAACTGGCGCCCAAACACTCGCTGGCGCCGGATATACTACATCTGGATTTTCTGTCGAACAGCCAACCGTCCAAGCGTTTACCGTTAGCAGTGATGACGCCCCTACCATTACCGCTAATGACACAAATACCATCGCAGAAGATGGCGTGGCAACTGGCAACGTTTTAGACAATGATGTTGATTTCGATACCGAATTGTCAGTCGTTACCTTTACTGTCGACGGTCAAACCGTCACTGCGGGCACTACAGTCGAAGTGGAAGGCGGCAGCCTGGTGATCAACGCCGATGGCTCTTACACCTTTACGCCAAACGACAACTGGAACGGCAGCGTACCGGTTATCACCTACACCACCAATACTGGGGAAAGTGCGACGCTAACCATCAACGTCACCCCGGTAGATGACCCATCGATACTGGCCAACGACAGCAACACGATTGCAGAGGACACCGTCGCCACCGGCAACGTATTAGAAAACGACAGCGATATCGACAGCGAGCTATCAGTTGTGAGCTTCAGCGTCGACGGTCAAACCGTCACTGCGGGCACTACAGTTGAAGTGGAAGGCGGCAGCCTGGTGATCAACGCCGATGGCTCTTACACCTTTACGCCAAACCAAGATTGGAACGGCAGCGTACCGGTCATCACCTACACCACCAATACCGGTGAGAGTGCGACCCTGACCATTAACGTCACCCCGGTAGATGACCCATCGATACTGGCCAACGACAGCAACACGGTTGCTGAGGACACAATCGCTACCGGCAACGTACTCGACAACGATAGCGATATCGACAGCGAACTATCAGTCGTGAGCTTCAGCGTCGACGGTCAAACCGTCACCGCGGGCACTACAGTTGAAGTGGAAGGCGGCAGCCTGGTGATCAACGCCGATGGCTCTTACACCTTTACGCCAAACGACAACTGGAACGGCAGCGTACCGGTCATCACCTACACCACCAATACTGGTGAAAGTGCAACCCTGACCATCAACGTCACCCCGGTAGATGATACCACCAACGCCGTCAACGACTTCAACACAGTGGCCGAAGATACGATTGCCAGCGGCAACGTTCTCGACAACGACAGTGATGTGGATGACACGCTGTCTGTGGTCAGCTTCGAAATCGATGGCAATAGCTATATCGCTGGCAACGTCGCCACGCTCGACGGCGGTATTTTCTTCCTTAACGCCGACGGCTCGTACAGCTTCGTTCCGAACGAAAACTGGAACGGCAACGTGCCCGTAGTGACCTATATTACCAATACAGGTGCCACCGCCACTCTGACCATCGTCGTTACCCCAGTGGACGATGCCACAAGTGCCGTGGATGACTACATCAACGTACCTGAAGATACCGTGGCCAGCGGTAACGTACTTGACAACGACAGTGATGTAGATGACGAACTGTCCGTGGTCAGCTTCGAAGTGAATGGAAACAGCTATACAGCAGGTAGCAGCGTCGTACTCGACGGTGGCACTCTGGTGCTTAATGCTGATGGTTCTTACAGCTTTACTCCCAATGCCGACTGGAATGGCTACGTACCTGAGGTGACCTATACTACTAACACCGGTGCCACCGCTATCCTGACTATCTACGTTGACCCTGTGGACGATGCCACCAACGCCGTCAACGACTTCAACACAGTGGCCGAAGATACGATTGCCAGCGGCAACGTTCTCGACAACGACAGTGATGTGGATGACACGCTGTCTGTGGTCAGCTTCGAAATCGATGGCAATAGCTATATCGCTGGCAACGTCGCCACGCTCGACGGCGGTATTTTCTTCCTTAACGCCGACGGCTCGTACAGCTTCGTTCCGAACGAAAACTGGAACGGCAACGTGCCCGTAGTGACCTATATTACCAATACAGGTGCCACCGCCACTCTGACCATCGTCGTTACCCCAGTGGACGATGCCACAAGTGCCGTGGATGACTACATCAACGTACCTGAAGATACCGTGGCCAGCGGTAACGTACTTGACAACGACAGTGATGTAGATGACGAACTGTCCGTGGTCAGCTTCGAAGTGAATGGAAACAGCTATACAGCAGGTAGCAGCGTCGTACTCGACGGTGGCACTCTGGTGCTTAATGCTGATGGTTCTTACAGCTTTACTCCCAATGCCGACTGGAATGGCTACGTACCTGAGGTGACCTATACTACTAACACCGGTGCCACCGCTATCCTGACTATCTACGTTGACCCTGTGGACGATGCCACCAACGCCGTCAACGACTTCAACACAGTGGCCGAAGATACGATTGCCAGCGGCAACGTTCTCGACAACGACAGTGATGTGGATGACACGCTGTCTGTGGTCAGCTTCGAAATCGATGGCAATAGCTATATCGCTGGCAACGTCGCCACGCTCGACGGCGGTATTTTCTTCCTTAACGCCGACGGCTCGTACAGCTTCGTTCCGAACGAAAACTGGAACGGCAACGTGCCCGTAGTGACCTATATTACCAATACAGGTGCCACCGCCACTCTGACCATCGTCGTTACCCCAGTGGACGATGCCACAAACGCGGTCAATGACTTTAACACCATAGCCGAGGACACTGTTGCTAGCGGCAACGTACTAGATAACGACAGCGATATCGACAACGAACTGTCAGTAGCCACTTTCACTGTCGACGGTGAAGACACCGTCTACAACGCTGGTGAAAGTGTGGAGCTCGAAGGTGGTATCCTGGTACTAAACGCCGACGGCTCTTACACATTTACGCCAAACGACAACTGGAACGGCAGCGTACCTGTCGTCACCTACACCACTAATACTGGTGATAGTGCGACTCTGACCATTAATGTCACCCCGGTCAACGATGACTTCACCGATGACAACGAAGTCATTAACGTCAATGAAGACAGCGGCGCCACCACAGGTAATGTGATTGATGGCACCAGCGTCGATGGCGAGCTGAGCGTGCAGAGCTTCAGCATCGACGGCGTTGACGGCCCATTCACCCTGGGTCAGGCGGTTAACATCAATGGCGTCGGCAGCTTCACCCTGAACGCTGACGGCAGCTACAGCTTTACCCCGGCCGCCAACTACAACGGTCCGGTACCAGTGATCACCTATGTGCTCACCGACGGCTCAAGCACCGACACCTCAACCCTGACCATCACGGTTGATCCGGTCAACGATGACTTCACCGATGACAACGAAGTCATTAACGTCAATGAAGACAGCGGCGCCACCACAGGTAATGTGATTGATGGCACCAGCGTCGATGGCGAGCTGAGCGTGCAGAGCTTCAGCATCGACGGCGTTACCGGCCCATTCACCCTGGGTCAGGCGGTTAACATCAATGGCGTCGGCAGCTTCACCCTGAACGCTGACGGCAGCTACAGCTTTACCCCGGCCGCCAACTACAACGGTCCGGTACCAGTGATCACCTATGTGCTCACCGACGGCTCAAGCACCGACACCTCAACCCTGACCATCACGGTTGATCCGGTCAACGATGACTTCACCGATGACAACGAAGTCATTAACGTCAATGAAGACAGCGGCGCCACCACAGGTAATGTGATTGATGGCACCAGCGTCGATGGCGAGCTGAGCGTGCAGAGCTTCAGCATCGACGGCGTTACCGGCCCATTCACCCTGGGTCAGGCGGTTAACATCAATGGCGTCGGCAGCTTCACCCTGAACGCTGACGGCAGCTACAGCTTTACCCCGGCCGCCAACTACAACGGTCCGGTACCAGTGATCACCTATGTGCTCACCGACGGCTCAAGCACCGACACCTCAACCCTGACCATCACGGTTGATCCGGTCAACGATGACTTCACCGATGACAACGAAGTCATTAACGTCAATGAAGACAGCGGCGCCACCACAGGTAATGTGATTGATGGCACCAGCGTCGATGGCGAGCTGAGCGTGCAGAGCTTCAGCATCGACGGCGTTGACGGCCCATTCACCCTGGGTCAGGCGGTTAACATCAATGGCGTCGGCAGCTTCACTCTGAATGCTGACGGCAGCTACAGCTTTACCCCGGCCGCCAACTACAACGGTCCGGTACCAGTGATCACCTATGTGCTCACCGACGGCTCAAGCACCGACACCTCAACCCTGACCATCACGGTTGATCCGGTCAACGATGACTTCACCGATGACAACGAAGTCATTAACGTCAATGAAGACAGCGGCGCCACCACAGGTAATGTGATTGATGGCACCAGCGTCGATGGCGAGCTGAGCGTGCAGAGCTTCAGCATCGACGGCGTTGACGGCCCATTCACCCTGGGTCAGGCGGTTAACATCAATGGCGTCGGCAGCTTCACCCTGAACGCTGACGGCAGCTACAGCTTTACCCCGGCCGCCAACTACAACGGTCCGGTACCAGTGATCACCTATGTGCTCACCGACGGCTCAAGCACCGACACCTCAACCCTGACCATCACGGTTGATCCGGTCAACGATGACTTCACCGATGACAACGAAGTCATTAACGTCAATGAAGACAGCGGTGCCACCACAGGTAATGTGATTGATGGCACCAGCGTCGATGGCGAGCTGAGCGTGCAGAGCTTCAGCATCGACGGCGTTACCGGCCCATTCACCCTGGGTCAGGCGGTTAACATCAATGGCGTCGGCAGCTTCACCCTGAACGCTGACGGCAGCTACAGCTTTACCCCGGCCGCCAACTACAACGGTCCGGTACCAGTGATCACCTATGTGCTCACCGACGGCTCAAGCACCGACACCTCAACCCTGACCATCACGGTTGATCCGGTCAACGATGACTTCACCGATGACAACGAAGTCATTAACGTCAATGAAGACAGCGGTGCCACCACAGGTAATGTGATTGATGGCACCAGCGTCGATGGCGAGCTGAGCGTGCAGAGCTTCAGCATCGACGGCGTTACCGGCCCATTCACCCTGGGTCAGGCGGTTAACATCAATGGCGTCGGCAGCTTCACCCTGAACGCTGACGGCAGCTACAGCTTTACCCCGGCCGCCAACTACAACGGTCCGGTACCAGTGATCACCTATGTGCTCACCGACGGCTCAAGCACCGACACCTCAACCCTGACCATCACGGTTGATCCGGTCAACGATGACTTCACCGATGACAACGAAGTCATTAACGTCAATGAAGACAGCGGCGCCACCACAGGTAATGTGATTGATGGCACCAGCGTCGATGGCGAGCTGAGCGTGCAGAGCTTCAGCATCGACGGCGTTACCGGCCCATTCACCCTGGGTCAGGCGGTTAACATCAATGGCGTCGGCAGCTTCACCCTGAACGCTGACGGCAGCTACAGCTTTACCCCGGCCGCCAACTACAACGGTCCGGTACCAGTGATCACCTATGTGCTCACCGACGGCTCAAGCACCGACACCTCAACCCTGACCATCACGGTTGATCCGGTCAACGATGACTTCACCGATGACAACGAAGTCATTAACGTCAATGAAGACAGCGGTGCCACCACAGGTAATGTGATTGATGGCACCAGCGTCGATGGCGAGCTGAGCGTGCAGAGCTTCAGCATCGACGGCGTTACCGGCCCATTCACCCTGGGTCAGGCGGTTAACATCAATGGCGTCGGCAGCTTCACTTTGAACGCTGACGGCAGCTACAGCTTTACCCCGGCCGCCAACTACAACGGTCCGGTACCAGTGATCACCTATGTGCTCACCGACGGCTCAAGCACCGACACCTCAACCCTGACCATCACGGTTGATCCGGTCAACGATGACTTCACCGATGACAACGAAGTCATTAACGTCAATGAAGACAGCGGTGCCACCACAGGTAATGTGATTGATGGCACCAGCGTCGATGGCGAGCTGAGCGTGCAGAGCTTCAGCATCGACGGCGTTACCGGCCCATTCACCCTGGGTCAGGCGGTTAACATCAATGGTGTCGGCAGCTTCACTCTGAATGCTGACGGCAGCTACAGCTTTACCCCGGCCGCCAACTACAACGGTCCGGTACCAGTGATCACCTATGTGCTCACCGACGGCTCAAGCACCGACACCTCAACCCTGACCATCACGGTTGATCCGGTCAACGATGACTTCACTGATGACAACGAAGTCATTAACGTCAATGAAGACAGCGGCGCCACCACAGGTAATGTGATTGATGGCACCAGCGTCGATGGCGAGCTGAGCGTGCAGAGCTTCAGCATCGATGGCGTTACCGGCCCATTCACCCTGGGTCAGGCGGTTAACATCAATGGCGTCGGCAGCTTCACCCTGAACGCTGACGGCAGCTACAGCTTTACCCCGGCCGCCAACTACAACGGTCCGGTACCAGTGATCACCTATGTGCTCACCGACGGCTCAAGCACCGACACCTCAACCCTGACCATCACGGTTGATCCGGTCAACGATGACTTCACCGATGACAACGAAGTCATTAACGTCAATGAAGACAGCGGCGCCACCACAGGTAATGTGATTGATGGCACCAGCGTCGATGGCGAGCTGAGCGTGCAGAGCTTCAGCATCGACGGCGTTACCGGCCCATTCACCCTGGGTCAGGCGGTTAACATCAATGGCGTCGGCAGCTTCACCCTGAACGCTGACGGCAGCTACAGCTTTACCCCGGCCGCCAACTACAACGGTCCGGTACCAGTGATCACCTATGTGCTCACCGACGGCTCAAGCACCGACACCTCAACCCTGACCATCACGGTTGATCCGGTCAACGATGACTTCACCGATGACAACGAAGTCATTAACGTCAATGAAGACAGCGGCGCCACCACAGGTAATGTGATTGATGGCACCAGCGTCGATGGCGAGCTGAGCGTGCAGAGCTTCAGCATCGATGGCGTTACCGGCCCATTCACCCTGGGTCAGGCGGTTAACATCAATGGCGTCGGCAGCTTCACCCTGAACGCTGACGGCAGCTACAGCTTTACCCCGGCCGCCAACTACAACGGTCCGGTACCAGTGATCACCTATGTGCTCACCGACGGCTCAAGCACCGACACCTCAACCCTGACCATCACGGTCACCCCAGACAACACCGATGTGGCCAACGATGCGATCACCGTGGCAGAAGACACTGTTGCCAGCGGCAATGTGCTGAGCAACGATGAGGCCGGTAACACCAGCGTGGTCAGCTTCACCCTCGACACCGACGGCAACGGCTCACAAGAGAGCTTCACAGCCGGTGACAGCGTCACCCTGGCGGGCGGCGTACTGATGGTTAACAGCAATGGTAGCTACAGCTTCACGCCAAACCAAGATTGGAACGGCAGCGTACCGGTTGTCACCTACACCACCAACACCGGTGAGACGGCGACCCTGACCATCACGGTCACCCCAGACAACACCGATGTGGCCAACGATGCGATCACCGTGGCAGAAGACACGGTTGCCAGCGGCAACGTGCTGAGCAACGATGAGGCCGGTAACACCAGCGTGGTCAGCATCACCCTCGATACCGACGGCAACGGCTCACAAGAGAGCTTCACTGCCGGTGACAGCGTCACCCTGGCGGGTGGTGTACTGGTGGTTAACAGCAATGGTAGCTACAGCTTCACGCCAAACCAGGATTGGAACGGCAGCGTACCGGTTGTCACCTACACCACCAACACCGGTGAGACGGCGACCCTGACCATCACGGTCACCCCAGACAACACCGATGTGGCCAACGATGCGATCACCGTGGCAGAAGACACTGTTGCCAGCGGCAACGTGCTGAGCAACGATGAGGCCGGCAACACCAGCGTGGTCAGCTTCACCCTCGACACCGACGGCAACGGCTCACAAGAGAGCTTCACTGCCGGTGACAGCGTCACCCTGGCGGGCGGCGTACTGGTGGTTAACAGCAATGGTAGCTACAGCTTCACACCAAACCAGGATTGGAACGGCAGCGTACCGGTTGTCACCTACACCACCAACACCGGTGAGACGGCGACCCTGACTATCACGGTCACCCCAGGTGTCGACGGCGGCAGCAATGTTGACCTTATAGTCGATGATGCCAACACCCAAGGCACTGCAACCGACAGCGACAGCGCAGGTTTGAGCTTCACTGCAGGTGCTTATGATGTAACAGGTTTTGCTTTTGGAAACATTGGCGATATCAATGTCAGCGGCCTTGATGCAAACATTAGCTGGAGCCTAGATAGCTCGGGTAACCTGATCGGCAAAATCGATGGCAATGCGGTACTTCAACTTAGCCTATCGGGTAGTAACATCAGCGCAGGCGCAACAGGTACTGTTACCGTCTCAGTGACTCTGCTAGACAACTTACCGCATGGAACCAGTGTTGATGAACTTGTGATTAACGGCATTACAGTCGTTGCGACTGATGCCGCCAATGACACAGCTACAGGCACAGTATCAGTGAAGGTTATCGATGATGGCGTCACGGTCAATCCAATAGACCTTGCCGGCGATAACGCCGCAGGTATCTATGATGGTGTGATAAATGTAGACGGCGCAGATCAAGGCTTTAGCGCCGATCTCTCAGGCAACATTTCGGGGGCAGGCACCTTCTCTGACTCAGGCATTACGGCAGGTGGATTAACCGTGTTCTACTATGTAGATCCGGCCAACCCAAGCATGCTCATTGCCTATTCGGATACCAGTGGTACTCCTTCGGCATATGATTCGGGCAATAGCGCACAATCGGTGATCTTTACTCTATCTATCGATCCTAATGGCGGTACCTATCAGCTAGACCTGAAACATGCCATCGATGAACTCAGCACAGTTACCGTTGCCAACATGAGTGGCGGTAAGGGCGGTAATACGCCTGCTGTGTATGTCACTTTCGACGGTACTAACTACATCATCGACAACGACATCAATGACGTAGATCCAAATAACGCTATGGTGTTCTCGCTCACATCGACTGTTGGCAATATCTCCAGTACGGTAAACGGCAACACCAACGGATTCGGTGTAGCGAATGCCTTCGTCGATCAGGGTGAAAATCTGATTATTGACTATGCCAATGATGTGGCTTCGGCTTCAGTCAGCTTTGACGGCGCCACCTATATTCATTTCAAGGCCTATGATGCCGATGGCAATCTGCTTGGTGAAGGCGATATAACCAACGGGCAGACCATTGGAAACCTTGGTGAAATCAGTTATATCGAGATCTCTACCAGCTCGTTGGACAATCATTCCAACTTCCAGTTTACTGGTACTTCGGCGGAAAACATCGTCAGCTCAACCGTGGATGTAGATCTCGACTTTGTGGTCGATGTAACCGACAGCGACGGTGATACCTCAACAGGTTCTATCCATGTCGATCTTGATGCACCAGGCAGCACGACTACGGCTCCAACGGCGCTGACTTCAAATGCTGTATCTATGCTGAGCGAAGCCGATCTTTACAAAGATGGCACCGAGTCAGACTCACAGTCGCTGCGCTTCAAGTCTGGCAGTGAGTCGATTACGGCATTCCAGTTTGGCGATACGGATAACATTCATGTTTCTGGCGTCAATGCGAAGATTAGCTGGTCATTTAACGATGAAGGACAGCTCATCGGCACCTTCATGGGTAAAGAGGCTATCCGTCTCACCTTAAATGGTGACCGTATCGAAAGTGGTGAAGAGGGAAGCGTTAGCGTTACTGCCGAACTTTTGGCCTCCTTCCCACATAATGTGTCGACCGAGAATCTAGTGATTAGCGGCATCAACATTGTCGGCGTCGATGCTCTGGGGCAGAAGGCTGTTTCCACTATCACCGTCTCTGTCAGTGACTATGCAGAAGCGGTAAATGATAGTGTTCGCGGAACAGAAGATCATGACCTATCAGGTAATCTGCTCACCAATGATATCGATCCTGATGACGAGTTATCTATCGTTAGCTTTAAGCTATCAGGAAATACATATCAGGCAGATGGCAGCGCCATTAACCTTGCTGAAGGCAAACTGAGTATCCACGCAGATGGTCGCTTTACGTTCGAACCAAACCTGCATTGGAGTGGCACGCTGCCACAGATTGAATATCTCACCAATACGGGTGACACGGCTATTCTCGATCTGAATGTCGTAGCCGTCGCCGATGCACCTATACTGAGCGCAAGTACTGGTGACGTAGTCCAAGGCGAAGTCGCCCTGGATATAAACGTGGCACTCGTCGACAGAGATGGTAGTGAGTCACTGACAGACGTAACCATTCAAGGCGTTCCAAGTGGCGTCTCGCTATCCGCCGGCACACTCAACGCTGATGGCAGCTGGACAGTCGCAGTTAACCAACTGGGCAACCTCAGCATCAAGGCGGACGATAGCTACAATGGCGATCTGGAATTCACCTTGGCCATTAAGGCGAGCTCAGTTGAACAAAGCAACTCTGATAGCGCGTCTAGCCAGACTACTCTGGATGTTTCGCTGAGAAACTACCACTATGACAACGGCACCGATGGCGACAACGTGATCAATGGTGGCGAAGATAATGATGTCATCGTCAGTGACACAACTGGCATACAGGTAGTACAGGGCGAAAACTACAATGTTGCGTTTATCCTGGATTCGTCAGGAAGTATGGGCTCGAACCGAATTGAGTCGGCTAAAGACCAACTACTGCAGGTCTTCAATACCCTGAAGGCCAGCGTTGGCGCTGCGACTTCCGGTACAGTGAACGTATTACTTGTCGACTTCAATAGCGGCACTAAGGCACATGTGGCCGTTAATCTAGCCGATTCAGATGCTATTTCTAAGTTAGAGAGCGTATTGAAGGAAATCAGCAGCGACAATGGCAGAACCAACTATGAGGCGGCATTTGAGACGGTTATTGATTGGTTTAGCCATGGCTCGGCCGCATCGAATACAGGCACAAACCTCACCTACTTCATCACAGACGGTGAAACCAACAACTACAACGTTGATGCCGATCCTGAAGATGTGTGGGTTTATTATACCGATAATTACAGAAGCGGAGACGATAGAACCCTATCAGATCTTCTTAATGATTATATTCCAGGAAAAGAGTTAACTTATCGCGGAAAAGTGATAATTGACGAATACGGCAACATCAACTATTGGTCGGGCTATTCAAGATACGATATGGATGGTCGCCAAATTGGCTCTATCAGAGTAGACGAAAATGGCGACTACTATGTCGCGAAGATCGCCTCTGGATACAGTAATGGTAATGGTACAGACGTCACGGCAGAGTCTGAAGCATTGGCTGCCTTCCAAGTGCTAAATACGCTGTCTAACGTGGAAGCTATTGGCATAGGCAGCGGTATCAGTCTAAACAAGCTTACCCCTTATGATTCAGATGGTAACGTAGCCACCAATATCAATGTGAGTGACCTGGCGAGCATAATCTTAGGTTCTAAGGAGATGCTACTTCAGGGTGATGACACTGTTAACGCTGGTGAAGGTAATGACATCGTCTTTGGCGATCTCGTACAGTTTGATGGCATCGACGGTCAGGGCTACGCAGCACTGCAAAAATATGTAGCATTGCAGCTGGGTGAAGATGCTTCAACCGTTACAATCCAAGATGTTCACGAGTTCGTAGCAGCCAACCCTGCGCTATTCGACACCTCACGCGACCATGACGGCGACGACATTCTTGCCGGCAACCAAGGAGATGATATCCTCTTCGGTCAAGGCGGTGATGATGAGCTTCATGGCGGTAGCGGCGATGATATGCTGCTTGGCGGTCACGGCAGCGACATGCTGATCGGCGGCGCCGGCGAAGATATCCTCATCGGCGGCCTGGGCGATGACACTCTAACCGGTGGCACAGGTAAGGCCGATGGCGAAGCTGATACCTTCGTTTGGCAGCAAGGTGATACGGGTACCGACCACATTACCGATTTCGATATCAACCAGGACAAACTGGATCTGAGCGATCTGCTCCAGGGAGAGAATGGCGGTAACTTGGAAGACTACCTGCACTTCACCGTTGATAATGGTTCAACCACCATCGAGATTGATGCCAATAATGATGGTCATGTGGATCAGACGATCGTCCTCGACGGCGTCGACCTGAGCCATCTTGGCACAACCGATGGTCAAATCATCAACGGTTTATTGGGCTCAGAGGGGAACGGTGCATTAATCGTAGATAATGCCAACGTGAACCAGGCGGCTTCGAGCTTTGCAGTACCGACAACCCAAGACGATGATGGTCAGATCCAGCATCTAGTACCTTAATAAAGGTCAGTAACAAATGGCACCAACTAGTTTCGGCTAATTGGTGTCATTTTTACTTTGGTGATGTTTTGGTATTACTTCTATAATTGTTCTACGATAATTTTATAATAAAATCTTAAGGATAAGCTTTTAAGGTGCAAGCTTCAGCGTCTCCCAAAACTGAACAATGGACAGTTTCAGCCTCCCAAAGAGTGACTGTCGATCCCTTGTTAGACAGTTTAGTGTTATTGACAGAATACTTCGGCAGCCCCTGCTCCAGCGAGTCATTAGCCGCTGGCCTACCGCTGTCGGGGAGCATTTTGACACCAGAACTTGTGCCTCAGGCTGCCGGTCGAGCCGGTTTAGCAGCCAAGCTCACCCGTAAGGGACTGGATCAGATCTCGCCTATTCTTCTGCCTTGTATCTTGCTCCTCAAAGATAAGAATGCCTGTCTATTAAGAGAGATCGACATTGACAAAGACAGGGCCGTCATTCAGCTACCGGAAACCGGTGGTGAGGAAGAGCTCAGCATAGAGGCGCTCGAGGCCATGTATGTCGGCTATCTGTTCCTCGTGAAGCAGCAATACCGTGGCGACATGGGCTTAGATCTGCATCTACACGACAGTCGCACTCACTGGCTTATTCAGACCCTGAAAGATTCGGCGCCCATCTACCGCGACGCCCTAATCGCCTCAGTGCTGGTCAACCTTTTCGCCCTGGTGTCACCGCTGTTTATCATGAATGTGTATGACAAGGTGGTGCCTAACCTCGCCTTCGAGTCCCTATGGGTGCTCGCCATTGGCGCCGGCATCGCCTATATCTTCGACTTAGTCATGCGGCAACTCAGGGCCTACCTGATCGACGTCGCTGGCAAGAAAGTCGATATCATAGTGTCATCGCGGCTTTTCGCTAAGGCTATCGGCATTCCGCTAGAGAAGCGTTCCCCCAGCATAGGCGGCATGGCGCGGCAACTAGGCGAGTTCGACAGCATACGCGAGATCTTAACCTCGGCAACCATCACCACCTTGGTCGATCTGCCGTTCGCGCTATTTTTCATGTTGATCATCTATATCGTCGCCGGCGACCTGGCCATCATTCCTGTGATCGGCGGCTGTATCATTATCGGCTATACCCTATTGATGCAACCCAGGCTTAAGGCGGCCATCGAAGAGAGCAACAAGTTCTCCAGCCTGAAACACGGCCATCTTATCGAATCCCTGGCCTCCATCGAGTCGATTAAATCCAGTGGCGCCGAAGGCTTAGTGCAGAAGAGCTGGCAGCAGATGATAGGTCATACCGCCAACTGGCAGTTGAAGGTAAAGAAGATCTCTACCTCAGTCACTAACGTAGCCAATTTTACCGTGCAGCTTTCTGTGGTCTGCGTGGTGATCTTAGGGGTCTATCGTGTCGCCGATAACGATATCTCCATGGGCGGCATTATCGCCGCGGTTATCCTGTCGAGCAGGGCTATCTCACCCATGGCGCAGTTGGCAGGCCTAATGACCCGAGGCAACCATACCGCCAGCGCCCTCAGACAGCTTGATCAGATCATGACCCAAGAGGACGAGTTTGAAAATAAAGGCCATCTAGTCAGCAAACATCGCCTTAAAGGGCAGATCAATGCCGATCATGTCAGCTTTAATTATCCAGGCTCAGAGCGACCCGTGCTACACCCCATGTCGCTGTCGATCGCCCCGGGTGAGCGCATCGCCATCATAGGACGCAACGGCTCGGGCAAGAGTACCCTGGCCAAGCTACTGGTAGGCCTATATCAACCGACCAAAGGTAGCCTGCGCTATGACGGATTGGATTCGGCACAGATCCATCCGACGGATCTGCGTAGAAACTTCGGTTACCTGCCACAGGACATCACACTGTTCCACGGCACGATTCGCGACAACATACTGTTCGGTACCCGTCAGGTCACCGAGCATCAGCTGATCCGTGCGGTGCAGCTCTCTGGCGTCAACCAGTTTACCGATATCGAGACCGAAGGCTTAGATCAACAGGTCGGCGAGGGTGGACAATCCCTCTCCCGCGGTCAACGCCAAACCATCGCGCTGGCGCGGGCCACCTTGAATGACCCACCGGTACTCCTGATGGATGAGCCGACCGCCAGCCTGGATGCCCGCGCCGAGAAGCAGTTTATCCGCGCCATGAGAAATGTCTCTAAGGAGCGAACCCTGCTGCTGATCACCCATAAGATGCACCTGCTCAACTTGGTGGACCGCATCCTGGTATTAGATCGTGGCCATCTGGTGGCCGACGGTCCGAAGGAGCAGGTGCTCAACCAGCTCGCCAAAGGGCTGTTATCGGGAGGGCCGAAGAGTGAGTAAGCACTTAACTACTCAAGACCTCGAGATGGTCGATGACGTCTATGGCGCTATGATGACAGATGCGCCCACCAGTCACAGGCTGATCATCTGGGCCCTGGCCGCCCTCGCCTTCAGCTTCCTGGTGTGGGCCTACTTTGCCGAGCTCGACCGGGTGACCACAGGCACAGGTAAGGTGATCCCCTCGTCTCAGGTGCAGGTGATTCAGAGTCTGGATGGCGGCATTATGAAAGAGCTCTATGTCCGCGAAGGCATGACGGTCACCAAGGGCCAACCCTTGGTTCGCATAGATGACACCCGTTTCCGCTCAGACTTCGCTCAGCAGGAGCAGGAGGTCTACAGCCTGCAGGCCAACGTTATTCGTCTGCGCGCCGAGCTTAACAGCATCACCATCTCAGATGTCGCCGCCGACTGGCGCGAGCAGGTAAAGATCGCCAAGCAGCCGCTACAGTTCCCACCAGAACTGATCGAGAGTGAACACGACTTAATCGAGCGTCAGCGCGACGAGTACTCGGGCAGACTTGACAACCTGAGCAACCAGCTGGAGATCCTGGCACGCCAGATCCAGCAGAAACAACAGGAAACCGAAGAGCTGGCCTCTAAGATCAACACCCTGACAACCAGCTTCCAGCTGGTAACCCGCGAGCTCGAGCTAACCCGCCCGCTGGCCGACAAAGGGATTGTGCCCGAAGTTGAACTACTTAAGCTTGAACGTAACGTCAACGACATTCGCGGCGAGCTGAGTTCTCTCAGGCTACTCAGGCCTAAGCTCAAGGCATCACAGGATGAAGCGATCCTGAAGCGCCGCGAGGCCGTGTTCGTCTACGCCGCCGAGGCCCGCACCCAGCTCAATGAGATGCAGACACGTCTGTCGCGCATCAACGAGGCCCAGGTGGGCGCACGTGATAAGGTGAGCAAGGCCGAGATAGTGTCGCCGGTAAATGGCACCATTAAGACAGTTCATATCAACACATTAGGTGGTGTTGTACAACCTGGCATCGACATCATAGAGATAGTGCCATCGGAAGATCAGCTGCTGATCGAAACCAAGATCATTCCGAAAGATATCGCATTTTTACATCCTGGCTTACCCGCCGTTGTTAAAGTTACCGCCTACGATTTCACGCGTTACGGTGGCCTCAATGGCGTTGTGGAGCACATCAGTGCCGATACAACACAGGACGAAGAGGGAAACAGTTTCTATCTTGTAAGGGTTAGAACTGAACTATCAAGTTTGACGAAAGACGACGGCACCCTGATGCCCATCATACCTGGCATGTTAACCACGGTAGATGTCATCACTGGGCAAAGATCCGTTCTGGAGTACATACTTAATCCAATTTTGAGAGCAAGAGACACTGCTCTGCGTGAACGTTAAGTTCACAACAATAACCAGGGGGGTTAACCAAATGAGTAAGCAAACCATGCATCAACTAAAGCGCAGTGCCATGGCACTCGCCATTAGTGCGATGTTGATACCGGGCGCAGCCTCTAGCCAAACGCTAGAACAGGCTGTGGCCCATACGCTGGATACCAATCCAGATATTCGCATCGCATTTAATCGCTTCAAGGCGCGTGAAGAGCAGGTCAATCAGGCTATCGCCGGTTACATGCCTACTGTTGATATCAGTGGTGGCTATGGCTGGGAACAGACAAACAGTCCATCTACCCGACGCCGTGCAGGCCAGGGCGATGTTGACAAGGATGGCGTCATCGAATTGATGCGTGGTGAAGTCGGTTTTAGCATCAAGCAGATGCTATTCGATGGTTTCTACACCTCGAGCGAAGTGGATCGCTTCAGCTTCGAAGCCAGCGCCGACCAATGGGCCCTGTTTGCCGCGGCCGAAGATATCGCGCTAGATGTGGCCAAGGTCTACGTTAACTATATCCGCAGTGAGCAGGTTCTGACTTTGGCAGAGAAAAACCTGCAGAGTCACAAAGACATCTACGATCAGATTAAGCAGCGTACCGATTCAGGCCTAGGCTCAGTCGCCGACCTGTCTCAGATCACCGGTCGTCTGGCACGTGCCAACGCCAACGTAATCGCGGCAAAGAATAACTTCTTCGATGCCAAGGCGCAGTTTATCCGTATCGTCGAGAAAGAGCCGGAAAACCTAATCGTCCCGGTACCCGATGACGATATGCTGCCGACCAACCTCACCGACGGTCTCAAGGTTGCCCAGGAAAACCATCCTATCCTGAAATCGGCCGCGAGTGATATCTCGGCGGCAGAGAACGAGCGTTCATCTGCCCAGTCCAACTACTATCCTAAGCTGTCGCTAGAGTTAGGTGGTAACTGGAACGATAACCTGGATGGTGAAGATGGCTACTCGGCCTTCGCCTCACAAAATGTTGGCGGTCATAACAATGACCTTATCGCTATGGTACGAGTGAAGTACAACCTGTTCGCCGGTGGTAAAGACTTAGCCCGCGAGAAGGAAGCAGCCTACAAGATCGGCGAGGCGAAAGAGATTCGTCAACGTGCCTACCGTCAGGTCGTCGAAGGGGTCAACCTGGCCTGGAACGCCTACGAGATGCTTGAGCCGCAGAAGCTGTATATCCGCGATCACGTCATCGCCGCCAAGGATACTCAAGTCGCCTATAGCCAACAGTTTAACTTGGGCCAGCGCACCTTATTGGATTTGCTGGATACCGAAAACGAACTGTTTGAAGCGCGTAAGGATTACCTCGATGCCGAATACGACGAGATCATCTCCGAATATCGCATCCTTAACGCTACGGGTAGACTACTGGAATCGCTTCGTGTGACTCGCCCAGAGGTTTGGAAGGGTGAGCGCGAATACGAAGGGGGAGTTAAATAATGAAAGCCTTACTGATTATTCTAAGCGTCGCCTTACTGGGCGGCTGCGCTTCACGCGACATAGTAACCATGGATACCCCGACCAATCAGGTATTCGATCTTAACGACAAAGATAAAGATGGCGTCATCGTCGCCCGTGAACGCTGTAACGACACAGTGCTAGGTGCCACCATAGACAACTACGGCTGTGGTAAGATTAAGCCTATCAATGAGCGTCAGGAACTTAAGATATTGTTTGCCAACGATTCTTACTACATAGATCCTCAGTACTATGATCAGGTAGAAGTGGTTGCGACTTTCATGAGACAGTACCCAAACACTAAGGTGACCATCGAAGGTCACTGTAGTAAGACGGGTAGTTATGAGCACAACCTAACGCTGTCGCAAAACCGCGCCGACGCCGTGACCTCGCTGTTGTCAGAGCGATTCGGTATCGCCAGCGATCGTCTGACCGCCATAGGCTACAGCTACGACAGACCGGTAGATCCTACTCATACCAAGATGGCACACACCCGTAACCGCCGCGTGATCGCAGAGGTTACGGGTGAAGATACCAAGGCCGATATGAAGTGGACCATCTACACAGTTGATGAACAAGTAAAATAAAAAATAGTCGGAGAAGATGAAAGCCAAAATTGGCAGGCAAAAACGCTTTCAAAGGGTCTGCCAACTTTGCGTTGTGGCAACGGCCCTGGGGTTTTCTTGCCTATACGCTTCTCCGACGCAAACACTCGACGCCAACTACATTAAGTCCACCCTAGAAGCCCGATACGGTGAGCGCGCAGGTATGCGCGTCGCCGCCTGGTTTAAGGTACTGGATGAATCGCAGGGCCTGAGTGAACAAGAGAAGATCACCAAGGTAAATAACTTTTTTAATCTGTTTAGGTTTGTCGACGACATCAAGTTGTGGGGCGTCAGTAACTACTGGGCCACACCGATGGAGTTTATCGGGGTAAATGGTGGCGATTGTGAAGATTTCTCCATCGCCAAATATTTCACCCTGCTGCAGCTGGGGGTGCCCGATGACAAGCTGCGGATCACTATGGTTAAGGCCACCTCCGTCAATCAGTACCATATGGTGTTGGCCTACTATGACACGCCCGGCTCCATCCCCTTGGTATTGGATAACCTGGACAGACAGATTAAACCAGCCACCCAGAGACAAGATCTGATCCCCGTATACAGCTTTAACGGTCGTCAGTTGTGGCTAAACAAAGAAAAAGGTCGCGGTGTGCTGGCAGGCTCATCGGAACGCCTTGAAAAATGGAATGATCTCAAAAATAGATTAGGTGTTGAGCGACTCAAAATGCCTAAGTTAAGATTGGAGTAGCGAAAACAATGACACTGTTTCGACAGATATACTCACTGCTTTTTGGCCTGTTCTTGGTCGTTGTCATCAGCCTGGCTTATGTCCAATTTACCGAGACCCAAAGCTTTCTGACCAAGCAGATGGAGTCCGATCTCAATAACACCAGCCACAGCCTCGGGATCATGCTGGTTCCCGATCTGGAAGCGGGTGACATTGTCGGCGCCGAGACGCTGATCAACGTCATCTTCGAAGGCGGCTATTACCAACAGGTGAAGCTCACCTGGCTGGTCGACGGCAAACAACAGGTGTGGGAAAACGACGTTAAGATCGAGGGCGTTCCCCAATGGTTTATCGACCTGGGATTCTTCGAAACCATTAAACGCGAAAGTACCATCACCTCGGGTTGGATCCAGTTAGCCAACCTAGAGATCACCGCCCACCCAGGCTTTGGTTACAACGAGCTATGGCGCACCCTAACCAACGCCATCATAGTCATCTCTATCCTGTTTTTACTCGCCATCATGCTGGCACGCTTCGGGCTAACCTGGATCCTGAGACCACTGCATGAAATAGCCGAGCACGCGGCCGAGATCGCCCAGCGCAAGTTTGGCCCTGACATGGCGATCCCTAAGACCTCGGAGCTCAAGTCAGTGGTCGAGGCCTTTAACAGCATGTCTCATCAGCTCAAGCAGATCTTCAGCTCACTAGACGAAGAGGTGACTGAGCTGCGCAAAAAGAACCTGGTGGATCAGGTCTCTAAGTTGCCGAATAGACAGTATATGATGGGCCGCCTCAACAGCTGGTTAAGCGAACCCAACAATGGCTCGCTGATGATGGCCAAGTTCGACTGGCTCGAAGAGGTACACAGCAAGTATGGTTATCAGGTACGTGATGAGACCATACGCCTGCTGTCCGAGAAGATGCAGGAGCAACTGGACGAGATCGCTCCGTCTGTCATCGCCCGTATCGCCGCCTACGAATTTGCCTTCCTGATCACCAGCGCCGAACAGGAGCAGAGCAGCAAGTATCTGCATACCCTGATCAGAACCGTGAATCAGGAGATCTCTAAGGCGGGCTGTAAGCCTAACGAGCAGTTTGCCATAGGTATCGCCCAGCGCACCGACAACATGACGGTATCGGACATCCTGGCGCAGACAGATAATGCATTGCAGAAGGCGATCGCCGACAACAAGGTGTTCCACTGGTTCGAGAGCAACGAGAAGCAGCTCTACACCCGTGAGCAGTGGCGAGAGCATTTGAGTGCCGCCATCAGCAGCAAGCAGTTCCAGTTCAAATGGCAGCCTGTCTATCACACCAATAAGGATGAGGTGGTGCAGCGCGAGCTCTACTGTCAGCTCACCATTGGCGATAAAGAGATCCACGCAGGCCAGTTTATGCCCTATGTGGAGCTGCTCTCACTGGGCTCTATGCTGGACAGATGCCTGATCGAGACCATAGTGGATAACGGCCTGCTTGAGCGTAACTATGAGCCTATCGCCATCAACCTGACCTTCAACAGTCTGAGCGATACGACCTTCCATCAGTGGCTCAACAAGTTCCTGCGCAATACGCCGCTCGCCCAGCGAATCGTGTTCGACATCCCTGAAGCCGGCGTCTATAGCGATCCCGATGCCTGCCAGGCGCTGTGCAACATCATTCGCGACAATGGCGCTCACTTCGGTATCGACCACTTCGGCCGTCAGTTTGGCTCTATGTCTTACCTGCAAAATCTAAGACCTAGCTACGTCAAGCTGGATCAGTCCTTCGCCTACTATGACGAGAATGAGCACAACAGCGAGCTATGCCGCGCCCTGGTGAACGTCGCCAGAGGCCTGGATATCCAGATCATCGTCACCGGCATTCAGGAGCAGCCGCAGTTGGCACGCTTCGAGCCTCTCAAGGCCAACGCCTACATGGGTTATATCTACCCACCCACCCGCGTCGAGCTATAAACGACAAAGCTGCCCACAGGGGCAGCTTTTTTTTACCTTGATGGCGCGTCTTATTCGGTAAAGACAAACATTAGGAAATAACAGACGGGCAAAGAAAAAGCCCCTCGATGACTCGAGGGGCTTATCTAGGATTGGTCGGTGATAGAGGATTCGAACCTCTGACCCTCTGGTCCCAAACCAGATGCGCTACCGGACTGCGCTAATCACCGAAAATCTTTTTTATCAGCCAGCGATGCTTGATACATCACTCACTTGGAAACTGGTCGGTGATAGAGGATTCGAACCTCTGACCCTCTGGTCCCAAACCAGATGCGCTACCGGACTGCGCTAATCACCGAAACAAGGGATATTTTACGAGGTGCCGCCTCGCTTCACTATATCAAGGAAAAGAATGACTCGTGAAGTCTATTGCAAGAAGAAGTGGGGTGACTGATGGGACTTGAACCCACGACAACCGGAATCACAATCCGGGGCTCTACCAACTGAGCTACAATCACCACTGATATTGACTTCTTAACGCTAACTTGACCCTCATCCAACTGGTGCACCCAGAAGGATTCGAACCCTCGGCCTCACCCTCCGGAGGGGTGCGCTCTATCCAGCTGAGCTATGGGTGCCTGCCTTGTTAGCGCCGCATATAGTATGGATTATTTTACTGCGCGTCTATAGCAAACACGTATTTTTTTACGCGTTTGCTCAAGTTTTAGCATATTTAAGGTGATATTAAGCTGACAACGTCAAAATAATGACTTGGTGGTGCTGCTTTTTTATGCTATCAATAACCATTACCCCAAATCCTAGCGAAAAAATATAACTACTTGTGATTGGCGGAACCATGTTTAGGGATAAAACAGACCAGCATTCACCCCGTGAAGTTGGGCGTTTATATAAAAGGATATCTCGCTTAAAGAGCCTGGCTCGGAAGTACAAGCGTTCTGAGATCGTCCAAAATACGCTATTGGATATCTCCAATCTTGCCGCTCGAGTCGAGCGCGCCGAAGACTTCTATGCTGGTATCCAAACCAATCTCAATCGCCTGCTCCCCGCAGACAACTTCTTCATCGCCATCCTCAACAGAGAAACCAACAAATTAGGCGTGCCTTTCTTCGTCGATGAGAAGGACCAGCACCCAAGCCAGCTATACCCCAGTGAAGAGTTATCTACCACACTCAACAGCGGCCTCACCGGCTATGTGCTGCGCAGCCAGCAACCCCTGCTGTGTGATGACGACAAGTTTGAGCAGCTGCTCGCCAGCGGCGAGATAGTCAGTCGGGGATCCAGCTGCCACCAGTGGCTAGGGGTCCCAATTTTCAGCAGCGATCAGACCATAGGGGTGATCGCGGTGCAGAGCTACGATGCCAATATCACCTATGGCGAGATAGAGGTCGAGCTGATGACCTTCATCAGCCAACATATCTCGGGCGTTATCGAGCGGGTACAGTACCAACACAATCTCGAGGCCGCAATTGAGCACAGAACCAAGGAACTGAGCGTCGCCTACGATAAGCTCAAGCAGGAGGTCACAGAGCGGCGACGGGCGGAAAACCTGCAGAAGTCGCTGTTTGAGATAGCCGAGCTATCCAATGCGACCATAGACCACCAGAGCTTCTATCGCGAGCTACACAGGGTGATCAGCCACCTACTACCGGCCAACAACTGTTATATCGCCCTGCTGGAAGACAATGGCCGTGAGCTGCATTTTCCCTTTTATGTCTCTCAGCTCAACGTAGGCGCGCCGCAAAGGCGCCCTCTGGCCGATGGCCTGACAGAGTTTATTCTCAAACATAAGCGCCCTTTGCTGCTCGATGGCAGCGACATCAAGGCGCTGATCAAGGCGGGGCAGCTCTACGCCAAGGCGCCGCAGCTCAACTATGCCGAGACCATACATCAGTGGATAGGTGTGCCCCTGTTTATCCAGGGCATAGTCAAAGGCGCGCTCACCATCTACAGCTTCACCCCGTCGCAGACCTACCAGGAGAAAGATCTGGATCTGCTTACCTTCGTCTCGCAGCATATCGCCGCGGCGATCGAGCGTAAGCTATCGGCGGAGTCCCTGAAACAGAGCTATGAACAGCTGGAAGAGAAAGTCGCCCAACGCACCCGCGCCCTGGCGATGCTCAACCAGGATCTCGAAAAGGAGATCGCCCAGCGCCGCAAGGTCGAGCAGCAGCTGGTGCACGATGCCAGCCACGACACACTGACAGGCCTGCCCAATCGTGCCATGTTCATGGAGCGCCTGGCCCAGGCGGTGAAGCATGTCAGGCGCCACGCCAGAGACAGGTTTGCCCTGCTGTTTATCGACCTCGACCGCTTTAAGCTGATCAACGATACCCTGGGCCATCTACAGGGTGACCGTTTCCTGATCGAAACCGCCCGTCGCCTCAACCTCTGCATCAGGAGTAACGACACCTTAGGGCGTATCGGCGGCGATGAGTTTGTGATCCTGCTAGACAGCATCAACACCAATAGCGACGCCATCGAGGTGGCCGAGCGTATCTTAGGCGAGTTGAGCGAGCCTTATCAGCTATCGAATCAGAGCTTCACCTCGGGCGCCAGTATCGGCATCGCCTTCAGCGGCCACAGCAGCGGCGACACCAGCGAGTCGCTGTTGAAGGACGCCGATGCCGCCATGTATCAGGCCAAGTCCAACGGCAAGGGTTGCTTCGTCATCTTCGATCACAACACCAGCCATCAGCAGAGCCATGACATCACCCTGGAGATAGAGCTCAGAGAGGCGATCGCCAAACAAGAGTTGGCGCTGCAGTATTTCCCCGTGATGGCTTTGGCGACCCAGGAGGTTCTCGCCCTCGAACCTAGGCTCTACTGGCAGCATGAACAGCTGGGCAAGATCAAACAGGATCAGCTCAGCAATATCGCCGAGCACTGCAACCTGACCAAGGAGCTGGATCTCTATCTCTTCGATCAGCTCAACAGCGACTTTGACAAGGTGATGCAGCAGGTCGACGGCAAGGTGCAGCTGCACATCAAACTCGCCAGTCAGCACCTCAAACATAAACATGCGGTGCGCAAGCTGAAAAATCGCATCAAGCAGAGCTACTATAAAGCTGGCGATATCTGGGTATTCTTCAACGAGAAGGCCTTTGTCGCCGACAGCGACAGCCATATTCAGGCGTTCGACCTCCTGGCTAAACTGGCCATTAACTTAGGCCTGTGCGCCTACGGTAGCGCCCACACGGCACTGAGCAGCCTCAGCTTCCTGCCCTTGAGCGGCCTGAAACTAGACCCTAGCTATATCAGTCATCTGAATAATCCGCAGCAAAAACGCCTGCTTAAGGCGCATCAGCTGACCGCCTCGGCGCTCGAGCTGACGCTATTTGTGGAAGGGGTTAAGACAGATCTGCATAGGCAGCAGCTGGTCAGCCTAGGCTTCGATCAGGGTCAGGGCCAGGCCTTGGGTGAGTCTATCGATCCCAGCAAGCTGCCCGAGCCCAGAAAGCGGCCGAGCGGCTGCATCTCCGCCTAATCACCATAGGTGAGCGCCGCCTTAGCAATTTACTTCTTCAGCATATCCCGAATGTTGGCGATGTTGGCCCGGCCCGACTGCACTCTTTGCTGCTCGGACTGAGGCGGCTTGCGATTTTCCCAGATCAGATCGTCCTGAGGCAGCTCCATCAGGAAACGGCTGGGTTCACAGCGCATCACCTCACCAAACTGACGCCGCTCGCGGCAAATCATGAACCACAGCTCCCTCTGCGCCCGGGTGATCCCCACATAGGCCAGGCGGCGCTCCTCCTCGACGTTGTCTTCATCTATGCTGGTCTGGTGCGGCAAGATGCGCTCCTCCACTCCCACCATGAAGACATAGGGGAACTCCAGGCCCTTAGAGGCGTGCAGCGTCATCAGTTGCACCTGATCCCCCGCCTCATCCTCGCTGTTGCGCTCCATCATGTCTCTCAGAGTCAGACGGGTCACCACTTCCGGCAGTGTCATCCCTTCGTCCAGTTCATCGCCCTCGAGCATCTCGGTCACCCAGCGATAGAGCTCGGAGATGTTCTTCATCCGCATCTCGGCGGCCTTGGCACTGGTACTGGTCTCGTACAGATAGTCTTCGTAGTTGATGTGGCGGATCAGCTGTTTCACCGCCTCAACCGGTTCGCCGCGGGTCGCCGCCTCGCCGGTATCGACGATAAACTTGCCAAACTGATACAGGGCCGACATGGCCGCCGGCGGCAGATGGTGATTAAGCTCGCTCTGGAATATCGCCTCGAACATGGAGATATGCTGCTCGTTGGCATAGTTACCCAAGCGCTCAAGGGTTGCAGGACCGATGCCGCGTTTGGGCAGGTTAACTACCCGCAGAAAGGCGTTATCGTCGTCGGGATTCACCACCAGACGCAGGTAGGCCATGATGTCTTTAATCTCGGCGCGGCCGAAGAAAGAGGTGCCGCCGCTGAGCTTATAGGGGATGCGGTTGGTCATCAGGGCGCGCTCGAGCAGGCGCGACTGATGGTTGCCCCGATAGAGGATGGCATAATCGCCAAACTGGGTCTTGCCGACAAACTTGTGGCGGATCATCTCGGCCACCACACGCTCGGCCTCCTGTTCCTCGTTGGCGGCGATCAGCACCCGCAGCGGCTCACCATAGGCCAACTCGCTGAACAGTGACTTGTCGTAGACGTGGGGGTTATTGGCGATCAATATGTTAGCCGCCCGCAAAATACGCTGACTGGAGCGGTAGTTCTGTTCGAGTTTAATCAACTTAAGATTGGGAAAGTCCTTCCCCAAAAGCACCAGGTTCTGCGGCTTGGCCCCACGCCAGGAGTAGATAGATTGATCGTCATCCCCTACCACGGTAAAGCGGGCGCGCTCACCCACCAGCAGCTTAACCAACTCATACTGGCTGGTGTTGGTATCCTGATACTCATCCACCAGCAGGTATTGAATGCGTTTCTGCCAGCGCTCGCGTACCTCCTGCTTGTGCCGCAGCAGCAAGGTAGGCAGCAGGATAAGATCGTCGAAATCCAGCGCGTTATAGGCCTTCATATGCTGAGCATATCGCTGGTAAAGCAAGGCAAATAACTGTGACTGCTCGTCTCTGGCGGTTTTGATGGCGCCGTCTGGCGTCATCAGGTCGCCCTTCCAGTTGGAGATGGCCGTCATCAGCATGCGCAGCAGATCTTTATCGCCGTCAAACTCCTTCTCGGTCAGCTCTTTCAGCAGCGCCAGGGTATCTTGGTCGTCAAACAGGGAGAAGCCGGGCTTAAGGCCGACCACCTTATATTCGCGCTTGATGATCTCAAGCCCCAGGGTGTGGAAGGTTGAGATCCACAGCCCTCTGGCTTCTTTGCGTCCCATCGACTGGGCCACACGCTCCTTCATCTCCCGCGCCGCCTTATTGGTAAAGGTCACAGCGGCGATGTTGCGCGCCTGATAACCACACTTCTGTACCAGATAGGCAATTTTATTGATGATCACACGCGTCTTACCACTGCCCGCGCCGGCAAGCACCAGACAGGGACCAGAGACATAGTGAACAGCATCATTTTGACCGGGATTGAGCTTCATTGACTAACGGCTACCAACTAGAGAATTCGTGAGATCGGCCAGGGATCATACCAGAATCTTCGCCATAGCTCAGACAAAAATATCCAGGTGGTCATCTAAGCTTAAGCGCGTGCGACCGATAAGCTACCGACGTGAGCCTGCCCTCAACCTGGTGTCAGGCGACCGGTTTTTAGTTGTCATCCCAGTAGGCTTAGGTACAATTCGGGCATAGCATTAAATGGCCAATGGCGGACAGAAAAGATGATTAACCCCAAAAAGATCGAAGAAGTAGCTAAGCAGCTAAGCGATAACCTCCCCAGCGGGCTTAAGCAGTTTGCCGGTGAGTTTGAAGAGAAGAGCAAACAGGTTCTGCAAAACCAGCTGATGAAGCTAGATCTTGTCTCGCGCGAAGAGTTCGATGTGCAGCAGCACGTGCTGTTGAAGACCCGCGAGAAGCTCGAAGCCCTACAGGCTCAGGTCGATGCCCTGGAAGCCAAACTCAGACAGCAAGACGAGGCTTAAATCGCACTAAGCCGCGTAAGCGACCTCCATCCATGAAAAAGAGCGCCCGGCGCTCTTTTTTGTTGGCTGTTTTATTCTCTTCTTATCACTCGCCTATCACCTCATACAACATCGGCAATTGCCCCCGTTTTGCCACAATTGGTCATCGCTATGCCCGCCTGTTTGGCGCGACTTGTGATGTAATGGCGCAATACACCAAGACCGTCATTGAGAGGGATTTTTATGTTAAGTCGGTTACCCCTGGCCAACAGCCCACTGAGCAAGAAACTGATCTTCATCGCCATCCTTACCCTAGTGGCTATGATCCCCTTGGGTCTCATCGAGAGCCTCACCTCTGACAGGCAGCATCTGTATCACGGCGTGGTCAACGAGATAGGCCGCTCCTGGGGCGAGCAGCAGACCATTGCCGGACCTGCGCTGGTGATCCCCTACACCTACGAGGTGGTGCAGGAGAGCATCAGCGACACGGGCAAGATGACCAAGGCGAGGCACACCTACGACAGCGAACTCATTGTGCTGCCGGAGCAGCTCAACCTCGCCGTCTCGCTCAAACATAGCTTCCTCTCCCGCGGCATCTTCCGCTCTCTGGTCTATCAGTCTCAGGTCACCGGCTCGGCGCAGTTTCGCCTCGAAGCTTACACCTTACCCAACCTGGTCAGCCTGCATCCCGACCAGGCCAGGCTGGTGTTTGGCATCTCCGCCAACCAAGCCATCGACAAGATCAACCGCTTCACAGCCAAGGCCGACCAGCAAGCGGCCGCACCGCAAAGACTCATGCCCGGCACCAGACTTGAGCAGCTCAGGGGGCTCGACCGCGGCTTTCATCAGCCGATCGCCCTGAGTCCCGACAGTGAGCAACTCACGGTCAACTTCGACATAAGCCTACGGGGCTCTCAAGGTATCTCAGTGCTGCCCATAGGACAGCAGACTGAGGTTACCCTGTCGGCAGACTGGCCGCATCCAAGCTTTCACGGTCTGCTACCGACCGAGCGACAGATCACCGCCCAGGGCTTCAGCGCCCAATGGGACGTGAGCCACCTGACCCGCAACTATCCTCAGGTATTTACCAAGACCCAGGAGGTCAATCTGCAGGAGATCGCAGCCCAGGCCACCCTGTTTGAGCCTGTAACCCACTACGGCAAGATAGAGCGCGCGGTCAAATATGGTCTGCTGTTTATCATGCTCACCAGCATCATGCTGCTGATCTTCGAGCTGGGGCAACAACAGGTCTTAAGCTCGATTCAGTATCTGCTGGTCGCCAGCGCCATGTCGCTCTTCTATCTGCTGCTCCTCTCCCTGTCGGAGCATATCAGCTTCGGTTATGCCTACCTGCTGGCGGCATCTGTGCCACTACTGTCTGTCTCGGCCTATATTGCCAGCGTGACCGCCAGTCGCAGGCGCGGAGCCTTCATGGCAATCATCTTGCTGGCGCTCTACAGCGTGCTTTACTCCATCCTGAAGCTGGAAGACTATGCGCTGCTGATGGGCTCTGGCCTGCTGATGATGGTGCTGCTGATCCTCATGTACCTGACTCGCCACCAGCTCGAAGCGCCTTCAACCCCACGGCAAGAGTAAATAACACCTCAGGCGCTGGCCAGACTAGCCAGCGCCGCCTAAGCGGGTTAGCCTAGCGCTTTTCAATAACCGTATTTTTCAAAGCCCGGTTTTTCAAAGACTCATTTTTCAAACTGGCAGGTTTAAGAGCACATCTATGAGATCGAATCCCCCCACCAATCTCTATTTTTCCGTGGTGTTACTCTGGAGCGGTCTGACACTGATCCCCGCCGCGATCTACTTAGGCGAACTAAGCCTGTTTCCCTGGCTCGAGCTCAGCTCCGCCGAGGCGCAGATACTCTACGGCCTAACCAGCTCGGGGACGGCGCCCTATGGTGTGCTCACCGTGCTGGCCCTGCTGCTCGCCTGCTATCTGTTGCTGCCACGCAAACAGCTTGCGCCACTGCTGTTTAGCGTCTGCCTCGCCATGGGGCTCAGCCTAGGGCTAAATCACTTTCTCAAGCCGTACTTCGGCCACCCCAGACCCAATGTGCAATTCTTGGCAGAGACCCAAGGGCTCTCGCTTAGCGGTTTCTATCAGGCCAGTCAGCCGACGCGACGCGCCTTGATGGCACAGGAGATTGCCAAGCTATCTCTGGAGATCAAGCTATCACAGGAAACCAAGCTATCCCTCTCCCCCAAGATAGCCCAGCACTGGCAAGATGAAGTGGGCTACTCGTTTCCCTCGGGTCACACTCTGTTTGCGGTGACGCTCGCCCTAGTCGTCGGCTATTTTTTGTTAGCGGCGCAAAGGTTTTTAGTCGCCGCTCTGTTATGCTTATGGGCGCTGGCCATGGGGTTTAGCCGCATGTTACTGGGCATGCACTGGCCTCAAGATGTCTTGGCGGCATCCTTACTCGGCGGCCTTATCGCCCTGCTCGCCTTGCTGATCACCGAGAAATGGCGCGCCATCGGCCAAGGCTAGTGCCTAACTGGGCTAACGTTTTACTGAGCTAATGTTTTACTGAGCTAATGTTTTACTGAAACAGTATTATACTTCCACAAGGGTTTACTCTTACCCGGCGACTGACATGACAAGACTACAACTCGACAAGACCGACATTCAGATCCTCAAGTTACTGCAGGCCCAGGGACGCATGGCCAACCAAGATCTGGCCGCAAGCGTCGGCCTGTCGCCCTCCCCTTGCTCGCGCCGGGTCAAGGCGATGGAGGAGGCGGGCATCATCGCCGGATACGCCGCCCTAGTGGATGCCCCCTACTTTCAGTTAACCCTGACCGCCTACGTGCAGGTGCGGCTGGAAAAACACACCCAAGCGATACTCGATGCGTTCGAGCAGGCCATCGACGGCTATGACGAGGTACTCGAATGCGCCCTGCTGACAGGCAGTGACGCCGATTACCAGCTCAAGGTTTTGGTCAGAGACATGGATGCCTTCAAACATTTCCTGTTGGAGAAGCTCACCAGCAATCTACATATCGCTGGCATACGCTCAAGCTTCGTGCTCAAACAGGTCAAGAGCCGCACCGCCATTCCCCTACCTGAACTCGGCACTCAAGACGATAAAGCTTGATAAATCACACAGATTCTCATTTTTTCAGCCGCGCAATCCTATCGCGTCGACGCCAGTCTCAATGCGACCATCGCAATAATTTCGCCAATAAAGTCAGAAAGCGAAATTAGTTTTCAATAAATAATAGCATGCTGCAATAACAACAAAGCCTTAACCTTAATCCACGCCATTTACCACCCTTGACCGACTATAATAAAGGACTATGATGCGCCCTCTTTAACACTGAGGTAAGGAATAGATGAGCGCAAAAGATTTAGGGCATTTCAGCTCACGCATAGGCTTTATCATGGCGGCTGCTGGCTCGGCCGTCGGTGTCGGTAACATCTGGGGATTTCCCACTCAAGCGGCAACCCATGGTGGCGGCGCCTTCCTCTTGGTGTATCTGGTGCTCATCTTCCTGCTGGGTTATCCCATGCTGGTCGCCGAACTCATGATTGGCCGCCACGGCCAGACCAACCCTGCCGACGCCATGGCCAAGCTGGGCAGCAGCAAGCTGAGTCGCAACCTGGGCAAGACCATAGGTTTCGCCTCTATCATTACCGCCACCCTGATCTGCACCTTCTACAGCATCCTATCTGGCTGGTTTGTCAGCTTCACCCTGGCTCCAATCGCCAGGCTAGCGGGAATGCAAGAGATTGCGCTCTGGTTAACCAGCTTCTCGCTGGAGCGTAACCTACTCTTTACCCTAATCTTTATCCTCATGGTGGTCTTAGTGATCCGCCAGGGGGTACAGCAGGGGATCGAGGCTTGGTCCAAGCGACTGATGCCGCTGCTGTTGGCAATCTTGATACTGGGCGTGGCCTATATTCTGACTCAACCCGGTGCAAGCCAGGGGCTAAACGCCCTGCTGGTGCCGGATTTCAGCCGCATTTGGGAACCTCAGGTGCTTATCGGCGCCTTGGGCCAGACCTTCTTCTCACTCACCGTGGGTACAGGCGCCATGATGGTCTACGGCGCCTACCTGAATCGGCAGGAAAACCTGGCCAAGCTGACTGCATACGTCACCCTGACCGACACCAGCGTCGCCTTCCTCGCCGCCCTGATGATCATTCCCGCCATGTATGTAGCCCAGCATAACGGCGTTCAGATCTTCGCCGCCGATGGCAGCCTGCTCAATGCAGATACCTTGGTGTTCACCGTACTGCCGGCGCTGTTCGATAGCTTGGACGGCTTAGCTGGGCAGCTGATCGCCATCGTCTTCTTCATCCTGATGACCATAGCCGGGCTGACATCGGCCATCTCGATCGTGGAAGTGCCCACCAGCTATATGGTAGAGAAGACAGAGATTCAGCGTCACAGCGCCACCTATCTGGTGGGCGGTGGCATCGCCCTGCTGGCGACTATCATGGTGTTTAATTTCGATGCCCTATTCGGGTTAGTTATTACCCTGACCACGGAGCGTGCCCAGCCCTTTATCGCCTTAGGTATCGCCCTTTACACTGGCTGGGTATGGCATAGAAACAGCCTGCTCAAGGCGATCGCCGCCCAGGAAGGCGCCAAGCTCGACGGCCTCTTCTGGCGCATCTGGCCTGTATACGTGAAATATGTTTGCCCAGTGCTGATCCTCGCCATCATATTGCAGCTGCTGACCGCCTGAGGCTTAGCGAGTAAGTCGACCTGAGGAGAGCATAAAAGGTCGGTCTAAAGCTCAGATACACAAAAGCCTAGTCATTGGGATATGACTAGGCTTTCTATTTGGGCAAACACCAATGGCTGGGGGCTAGCCCTAGGTATATTGCTTGATGATCATCTCGACCACAGTTTGGGTGATCTCATCGAGCTTGGCCTGGCTAGGCAGAGGCTCACCCTGGATCAACTGAGGCCAGAAGCAGTAGGCCTTGATCACCGCGGTAAACTGAACCACTAGGATCTCGCTATCCTTCGCCTTCAACGCACCGGCGGCGATCGCCTGATTGAACCAGTTCGCCAGTGGCGACTCCTGCTTACTGAACTCCGACATGGCGTCTTGAATCAGCTCCGGCTTGTGGATCGCCTCGGCGATAATCACCCTGGCCGTATCGATAAACCCCTTAGCACTTAACAGCTTAATCTCGTGCTGTACCAATTGGGTCAACTGTGAGGCCAGGCTCTCCTCGGCGCTGAAGGGTAAAGATTCGAAGGCACACAGCATCTCCATCATCTCGAGCATGATGGCACTAAACAACGCCTCTTTGCTGGGGAAATGGTTGTACACGGTGCGCTTGGACACATCGGCACGTTTGGCAATGTCATCCATACTCGCCAGGCTAAATCCCTTATTTTGAAACTCCACACTGGCTGCCTCGACGATGGCCGCACGTTTCAGCTCCGAGCGAGTTAATTTTTTCTCTATCATTTTAAATAACTTATTAGGTTTACCTTGGCGAATTGCAATTATTTTACACTTATTAGTTTACTTTTTAAACTAAGATCATCTAAACTACACTGACTAGTTTACATTTGGTGATTGCAATGAAACGCAAATATCTCATCTCACTTGGCATTATACTCGGAGGCGGCATGCTGACATCTAACCTAATCAACTCCTCTTCGGCGCCGCAAGCCCTGGCCTCAGGTGATCAACTTGCCAGCAGAGAGTCTGCCGCACACCACAGGTCAGATGGCGGCTTTCAAAATACCGCCGCCAATCTCACTCAGAACAGCGGCATGGGCGCCATCCTGATACGTTACCTCACAGAGACGCGAGTCGATGCCAGTCCTTCGAAGGCAATCCCCTTGATGCCACTGACCCGCGATGGCATCGCCGCGCTGCCTGACTCTCAAGACAGCGTGATCCGCCTGGGCCACTCGAGCATCTTACTCAAGATAGCGGGCCAAACCTGGTTGATCGATCCCGTTTTTAGCGACCGGGCCTCGCCCTTTACCTTTATCGGCCCTAAACGCTTCCATCAACCACCGATTACCCTCGAGCAGCTTCCCGAGATCGATGGCGTGTTGATCAGTCACGACCATTACGATCACCTGGACGAAGAGAGCATCAAGCGACTCCACCACAAGGTGAAACGTTTCATCGTCCCTCTGGGTGTGGAGCAACATCTGCTTCGTTGGGGCGTCGCCAAAGATAAGGTGCAACCGCTGGACTGGTGGCAGAGCCTGACGCTTGGCGAACTCAGCATCACGGCAACGCCGACACAGCACTTTTCCGGCCGGGGACTTTTCGACAAGAATCAGACCCTCTGGGCCAGCTATGTCATTCAATCTGACAGGAGCAAGCTGTACTTCAGCGGCGACTCGGGATACTTCGACGGCTTCAAGGCCATAGGCGAGCGGTTCGGTCCCTTCGACCTCACCATGATAGAGACGGGCGCCTATGACAAAGACTGGCCCAGCATCCATATGACACCAGAGCAGAGCCTGCAGGCCCATCTGGATCTGGGCGGACGTCAGATGATGCCGATCCACAACGGTACCTTCGACCTGGCCTTTCACAGCTGGTACGAGCCACTGGAACGCATCGCCGCCCTGGCCGCCGATGCAAATACACAGCTCATCACGCCAATCGTGGGACAGGTACTGGATATTCATAACACGCCAGAGAGTGTTGCCTGGTGGCGGGAACTCGCCGAGTGGCCTGCTCTGGCTCTCAATCTGCAAAGTAACTAATAGAAAAGGCGCCCAACTGGGCGCCTTTGATTCACATTCGATTGACTTGCTATAGCTGTTAACACACCTCACTTGCTACTCATGAAAGTCGACTTTCACCTTCTTAGCATCTTGCTGCAACTCGGCAGGTTTTGGCACATGAATGGCGAGCACGCCCTTCTTGTACTTAGCGGTGATCTGGTCGGCGTCAATGTTGAAACCTAAAGGGATCTGCCGCTGGAATGAGCCGAATGAGCGCTCTCTCAGGTGATAGCCTTTCTCATCTTTCTCCTGCTCATGACGCTTCTCACCGCTGATGGTGAGATAATTACCGCGGATGTCGACGTCGATGTCCTTCTCTTCCATATCGGGCAATTCAGCCTTGATCTCGACATATTCGGCACATTCTTTGACATCAATGGCAGGCATCACGCCCAACTCGGCGCGAGTGTTAGGCCAAGTGGTTAGCCAGTCTTTAGCAAAATCATCGAATACATTGTCTAGCCGCGAATGCAGAGCGGTTCGCGGATCATCTTTATGAAAGATTGAGGGGAAGAAAGATCGCATAACAAGCTCCTTTGTTGGTTGAATCTCCATAAGGCAAGATTCAGAGGATTTACGAACAGCCCAAAGCGCAAGCCCTCCGGGCTCCTTACTTTAATTTTAGTCCCTTAGTCCCGCTTTTTACGGACCGCAAGGGGCTATCTAGCGCTAGGTTAATCCAGATCAAATCGAGGCGAAAAATCACTTGTCTTGGCAGTGTTCAGGCACAAAATATGCCCTTGCTTCCATGTAAAAACGCCTTCAGTTCAATGCAAAACAAAGGCAATATTATTATGAGGTTATAGCAGTTTTAACCATGTCTGAGTCGGCCACATTTTTAAAGACAGCGGGCAGAGACTTAGGTATGCTCTGAATGACACTATTTATCGAAAGGAATCGTTCATGGACACTGCATCCATCGACAGCGCGCCAGCGCCGACACCAACAACACAGGCGCCTGCCCAAGCTAGCCCGCAGGAGCCCACCCAACCCGCTATCCAGCCAGAGTTTAAACACTCGGGCCTGGGCATCGCCGCCTTTACCCTGAGTATCATCGCAACCCTGTTAATCTTTGGCATAGTCACAGTGGCGGGCGTCATGGAGGCCACCACACCCGGTGGCATAGATGAGACATCGCCCGAGGCAATCGTCGTCGGCATGCTGATCTTTGCCTTCATCGGCCTGGCCTTGGTAGCCCTAGGGCTGGGAATTGGCGGCCTGGTGCAGAAACAACGCAAGAAGATCTTCGCCATACTCGGCACCATATTCTCCTCGGTCGCCATTCTGGCCACCCTGGCACTCATCGCTTATGGCACCACGATAGACTAAATCAAAGGTTTTTCCTCTAAACAGGGAGGCGCTAACAACAAAAAAGGGGCCTAAGCCCCTTTTTTAGATTTGCAGTTGGTTTAACGCAGCACTTCCTCTAACGCTCTTAGGCAGAGGGCCACATTCTCGCGCCGAGCACCGAAGCCCATCAGGCCGATACGCCAAGCCTTACCTGCCAAAGCACCCAGACCGGCACCTATCTCCAGGTTATAGTTTTCGAGCAATTGCTTACGCACGGCGCCATCGTCTACTCCCTCAGGAATATAAACTGCGTTGAGCTGTGGCAGACGCGAGCCCTCCGCAACCACAAACTTAAGCCCCAGATTTTCCAGTCCGTCACGCAGTAATGCGTGCATAGACTGATGGCGGGCCCAGGCATTTTCAAGCCCCTCTTCGGCCAGCAGGCGTAGCGACTCATGTAGGGCATACAGGGCATTGACCGGCGCCGTATGGTGATAGCTGCGCTTACCGCCCGCCCCCTGATCGCCACTCCAGTAACCCATGACCAGGCTCTGATCCAGGAACCAGCTCTGCACCGGCGTCTTACGCGCCTTGAGCTTCTCTACCGCCGCAGGCGAGAAAGAGACAGGCGACAGCCCCGGCACACAGGAGAGACACTTCTGGCTACCCGAATAGATGGCATCTATGCCCCACTCATCGACCCTGAGCTCCACGCCGCCGAGGGAAGTCACCGCATCGACGATCGACAGACAGTCATGGGCCTTGGCCAGCTGACACAGCCCCTTGGCGTCCGACAGCGCACCGGTTGAGGTCTCGGCATGCACGAAGGCGAGAAACTTGGCATCGGGATGAGCCTTTAGCGCCGCCTCGACATCGCTCAGTGATACCGGCGTGCCCCACTCGTTGTCCACCACCACGGCAGTCGCGCCAACACGCTCGACATTCTGGCGCATGCGCTCGCCAAATACGCCGTTACGGCAGACGATCACCTTCTCACCCGGCTCCACCAGGTTAACGAAACAGGTTTCCATGCCGGCACTGCCAGGCGCCGAGACCGCCAGCGTCATGGCATTTTCGGTCTGAAACGCATATTGAATAAGCGACTTAAGCTCATCCATCATGCCGACAAACAGGGGATCCAGGTGGCCTATGGTCGGCCTTGCCTGCGCCGCCAGAACCTCGGGATAGACATCCGACGGGCCCGGGCCCATCAAGACTCGGCGTGGGGGATTAAAAGGAGTAACTTTGGGTGCTGCTAACATCTCATGTCCTCTATCAAGCCTTAGCTTGAGAAGTTAGGGTTAAGGCTAACTGTCGTTTTGTTTTGATGACGAAGGCTTTACGCTCCATCATCACCCTACGGATGAACAGTTACTTTCGTGCCATAATACCAATCGTAGTAAATAACTGATCATGCTAGCTTGTTAAAACGTCCGATAACGGCGTTACTATTTTTGATTGTAGAATAACTACTTATCGAAAAATTCTGCCTTGTTCTCGACCGTTTTTCCTGTGCTATTTCTGATCACTTACTTACCGTGATTGGTATAACTGGCATCTTATTGCTTTGAATCTGTTGCAAGATAACATAAAAAAAGGCGCCATCGCGCCCCTTTAACGTTAAAGTTTGTCTCCACTCGCGAAAGCAAAAAACATTAGTCGCGATTATCCAGAAACAGCTTATAGGCCGGGCTTTGGGTCTCTTCTTGATAGACGAAGCCCAGCTCGGTAAGAAACTGCTGGAAGGCGACGCTATCGCTCTCGGGCACCTCGAAACCGGCCAACACCCGCCCGTAGGCCGCGCCATGGTTGCGGTAGTGAAACAGGCTGATGTTCCACTTGCTGCGCAGGGTAGTGAGAAACTTAAACAGGGCGCCAGGATGCTCGGGAAACTCGAAGCTAAACAGACGCTCCTGCAGCGGCTCGGGCGGCAGACCGCCGACCATGTAGCGCACGTGCAGCTTGGCCGTCTCGTCGTGAGACAGATCCTGCACCTCGAAGCCGTCGCCCTCGAGCCGCGCCACTATCTCATCAAGCTCCGCCTGACCGTGAGACAGGCGAATACCGGCAAACACCACCGCCTTCTCGCGGCTGGAAAAGCGATAGTTAAACTCTGTCATGGCGCGCTTTTCAAGCAGCTCACAGAAGCGCAAGAAGATCCCCGGACGCTCCGGCACCTTCACCGCCAGAATCGCCTCCTTCTGTTCACCCAATTCGCAACGCTCGGACACATAACGCAGGCTATGGAAGTTGACATTGGCGCCGCTAAGAATGGCCGCCACCTTCTGCCCCTTGCCCTCGTCGCCGATATATTTCTTTAGCCCCGCCAGTGACAACGCCCCCGCCGGTTCGGCAATGGCGCGGGTGTCCTCGAAGATATCCTTCACCGCGGCGCAGATCTCATCTGAGGTGACGGTCACCACCTGATCCACATACTCGCGGGCCAACCTGAAGGGCTCGGCGCCGATCTGCTTTACCGCCACGCCGTCGGCAAACAAGCCCACCTGAGACAGCACCACCCGCTCGTCAGCCTCCAGAGCCGCCTTGAGGCAGGCCGAGTCTTCTGGCTCGACGCCGATGATCTTCACCTGTGGCATCACCGCCTTATAGTAGGCCGCGATCCCGGCGATCAGGCCGCCACCGCCCACAGGCACAAACACCATCTCGAGATCTCGCTGCTGTTGCAGCATCTCCTGGGCGACCGTGCCTTGTCCGGCAATCACCGCCTCATCGTCAAACGGTGCCACATAGATACGTCCCTCATCGCGGGCAAGCTGCTGAGCATGCTCGTTGGCCATGTCGAAGGACTGGCCATGTAGCACCACAGTGCCACCGAGGCGACGCACCGCATCCACCTTGATATCCGGCGTAGTCTGGGGCATGACGATCACCGCGCTCACCCCGCGCGCCGAGGCCGACATGGCGACCCCCTGGGCATGGTTTCCCGCCGAGGCGCACACCACGCCCCGCTGACACTCCTCCTGACTCAGCTCGGCGATACGGTTGTAGGCGCCGCGCAGCTTAAAGGAGTGTACCGGCTGCATATCTTCACGCTTGAGAAATACCTGACAGCCGAGGCGTGCCGACAGCTTATTGAGGCTGGAAAGCGGCGTCACCTTGGCGACATCATAAACCGACGACAGCAAGATCTTCTGCAGATAATAGTGAGCGAGATCCAGCTGAGACTGAGAGGCAAGGGCCAACATACTAATCCTCCAGCTTACTGACGTCGCGCACCGCGCCCTTATCGGCACTGGTGGCGAGCATGGCATAGGCTTTCAGCGCCAGCGACACGCTGCGCTCACGATTAACCGGCTTCCAGGCCTGCTTGCCACGGGCCTGCATGGCTTGGCGACGAGTCTCGAGCACCTCGTCGCTCACCGCCAGGGTGATAGAGCGTGCAGGGATATCGATCTCGATACGATCGCCGGTTTCCACCAATGCGATAGTGCCTCCGGCCGCGGCCTCAGGCGATACATGGCCGATGGACAAACCTGAGGTACCACCTGAGAAGCGCCCATCGGTGATCAGGGCACAAGAGGTGCCCAGCCCTTTAGATTTCAGGTAACTGGTGGGATAGAGCATCTCCTGCATGCCGGGACCGCCTTTAGGGCCTTCGTAACGGATCACTACCACATCACCGGCAACCACCTCGCCACCTAAGATCCCAGCCACGGCGTCGTCCTGGCTCTCATACACGCGGGCATGGCCGACGAAGGTATGGTTAGCCTCATCGACCCCGGCAGTCTTCACGATACAGCCATCGGCCGCGATGTTGCCGGACAGTACCGCCAGGCCGCCCTCCTGGCTGAAGGCAAATTCACGGGTGCGGATACAGCCCTCCTGGCGATCCACATCCAGGCTCGGCCAGCGACAGCTCTGGCTGAAGGCCTTAGTTGTGGGGATGCCGGCAGGGCCGGCGGCATAAAACTGCTGTACCGCCTCATCCTGGGTCTGGACCAGGTCATACTGGGCCAGCACCGCCTTGAGGTTCTCGCCGGCCACATGGCTGACATCCGTATGCAGCAGGCCTGCTCTGTCCAGCTCACCTAAGATGCCCATCACGCCACCGGCGCGGTGCACATCTTCCATATGATATTTAGGGGTCGACGGCGCCACCTTACACAGATGTGGCACCTGGCGGGACAGGCGGTCGATATCGGCCATGGTGAAGTCCACCTTGGCCTCTTGGGCCGCGGCCAAAAGGTGTAACACGGTATTGGACGAGCCGCCCATGGCGATATCCAGTGCCATGGCATTCTCGAACGCCTTGAAGCTGGCGATATTGCGTGGCAGCACCGACTCGTCATCATCGCGGTAGTAACGGTTGGCCAGCGCCATCACCCGGCGACCGGCCTCTAAGAAGAGTTCGCGGCGATCGCTGTGGGTCGCCAGCAGCGAGCCATTGCCCGGCAGCGACAAGCCTAAGGCCTCGGTCAGGCAGTTCATCGAGTTGGCGGTAAACATACCTGAGCAGGAACCACAGGTCGGGCAGGCACTACGCTCTATCTTCTCGCTGTCTTCGTCCGAGACGCGATCATCGGCCGCGGCCACCATGGCATCCACCAGATCCAGTTTTATCAGCTTGTCCGACAGCTTAGTCTTACCCGCCTCCATGGGGCCGCCTGAGACAAACACCACGGGGATGTTGAGTCTGAGCGCCGCCATCAGCATGCCTGGGGTGATCTTGTCGCAGTTGGAGATACACACCAGGGCGTCGGCGCAGTGGGCATTGACCATATACTCGACGCTGTCGGCGATCAGCTCACGCGATGGCAGAGAGTAGAGCATACCGCCGTGGCCCATGGCGATGCCGTCATCCACGGCGATAGTATTGAATTCTTTGGCGATACCGCCCGCCTCTTCGATGGCACCAGCCACCAGCGAGCCCATGTCCTTGAGGTGCACGTGCCCCGGCACAAACTGGGTAAAGGAGTTGGCAATGGCGACAATCGGCTTACCAAAATCACTGTCTTTTACCCCGGTCGCCCGCCAGAGGGCACGGGCTCCGGCCATGTTGCGCCCTTGAGTACTGGTAGCTGAACGTAGTTTTGCCATGACACTTTCCTTCTGTTGCGTTGGCGGCCTGGCCACCTGAGCTAAATTGGAGCCTCGACGGCAAATCCACCGCCGAGGTTTTAATCTTATCTTAATTGCTGTGGTTTGCGCCTTAAAGCGGCTCTAACCAACCCCACTTATCCCGAGTCTCACCATTAAACAGGCCAAAGAAGCTCGCCTGCAAGGCCTGGGTCACTGGGCCGCGGCCACCGGCGCCCACCTCGATGCGATCGACGCTGCGCACCGGCACTATCTCGGCGGCGGTTCCCGTCATAAAGATCTCGTCTGCCAGGTAGAGAAACTCGCGCGACATAGGCTCTTCGACCACCTCATACCCCAGGTCTCTCGCCAGAGTAATGATGGTGTCTCGGGTGATCCCCAGCAAGATGGCGGCCGTGGCTGGCGGGGTATAGAGCTTGTTCTTCTTCACCACAAACAGGTTGGCACCGGCGCCTTCGCTCACCAGGCCGTTGACGTCCAGGGCGATCCCCTCATCGAAGCCGTTACGCTTGGCCTCGGTAGAGATCTGTAACGAGGAGAGATAGTTACCGCCCGCCTTGGCACCGGTAGGAATGGTATTCGGCGCCAGACGGTTCCAGGAGGTCACGGCCACATCGACGCCGCGCTCCATGCTGCCCTCACCCAGGTAGGCACCCCAAGAGAAGGCGGCCACCATGAGATCGCACTTCGCATCCTTAGGCGGAGTGATCCCCATGCCTACGTCGCCAAAAAACACCAGGGGACGAATGTAGGCGGCGTCTAGCTTGTTGCTCTTTACTATGTCGCGGCAGGCCTGCATGGTCTCATCGAAACGATAGGGCACTGGCATGCGATAGATCTTGGCCGAGTCATACAGGCGCTGCACGTGGTCGGTTAGGCGAAATCCCGCCGGTCCCTGTGGCGTGTCGTAGACGCGGATCCCCTCGAACACCGAGGTGCCGTAATGCAAGGCGTGCGACATCACGTGTACCTTGGCATCCCCCCAAGGCATGATCTCTCCATTAAACCAAATCAACTCTGCTGTTTTTGCGGCCATCTTCTCTCACCTGTCTGTTTCGCGTCTTAGGCGCTTGCGTGTTGGGGGTATCTTGTCGCGGCGGGCTTGGCCGAAAGGACCTCGCACTCGGTGACATCGATCAGTTTGTTCAGCTGATGGCTCAGAAGCTCGAGCGCGCGCTCGCTCTCCACCACCATGCCGAGCCGGGTGGTACCATTGTCACCCAGGTGCATAGCCATCTCGGTGACCTTAAATCCACGGTGACGAGTGACTCGCAGGACACGTTCTACCACCTCGGGTTGCTGGGCTAGGGTTAAGGCTAGGTTATAGATCATGTCTGCTTCTCCATCTCATCCATCATGTCGCGGTTACTGGCGCCGGGCGGCACCAAAGGCCAAACGTTGTGGGCTTCGTCGATTCTTACGTGCAGTAAGAAGGGCCCCTTTGCATCGAGCATCTCATCGAGCGCCGACTCCACCTCACCCGCCTGGGTAATGGTGCGTCCCGGGATATCGAAGGCCGAGGCCATGGTGACAAAGTCCGGGTTGTCGGAAAGGTCTGTCTCGCTGAAACGCTCTTCGAAAAATAGCTGTTGCCACTGCTTCACCATCCCCAGTTTCTGGTTATCGATCAGCAGGATCTTGAGCGGGATTTGACGTCGCTTGATGGTGGTCAGCTCCTGCACATTCATCATGAAAGAACCATCGCCTGAGACGGCCACCACACAGGCGTCGGGTCTGGCGACCTTGGCGCCGATCGCCGCCGGCAGACCAAACCCCATGGTACCCAGACCTGCGCTTGAAAGGTGATCTTCCGGGCGTCTGAACCACATATGCTGGGCGACCCACATCTGATGCTGGCCGACGTCGCAGGCCACCACGCTATCCTCGGGCAATTTAGCCGCCAGACGGTTGAGCAGCTTAGGCGCGAAGATCAGCTCGCCGGGTCTGTCGTAGCTCCAGGCATGCTGGGCTTTCAATCTGGCCACCTCGGCCAGCCAAGGCGCTATATCCAGCGGCTGCGCCAACGCTGGCAAGATCTCACGCAGATCCCCTGCGATGGCCACATCCGGGCGTCTAAGCTTACCCAGCTCGGCAATATCGATATCCAGGTGCACCACCTTGGCATGCTCGGCAAAGCTAGCCAGACGACCGGTGACCCTGTCGTCGAAACGGGCGCCGACCACCAGCAGCAGATCGCACTCCTGCACCGCCAGGTTGGCCGCCTTACCACCGTGCATGCCCAACATGCCCAGATAACCTGGGTGGTCATGGGCTATACTGCCGAGTCCCTTGAGGGTCGCGACCGAGGGCATGCCGCTCTGTTTGATGAAGTCGCGCAGCTGCTCGACCGCGCCCGCCATGCCGACACCACCGCCCACGTAGAGCATGGGGCGCTGGGCCTGGGCGATCAAATTCTTAGCAGACTCGATCAGGCTAGGGTCGACTTGGGGTTCGGGCTGTATCGCTTGGAGCGGCGCCTTGTAGTCCAGCAGGGCGATCTGGATATCTTTGGGTATGTCCACCAGCACAGGGCCGGGGCGGCCAGAGGCGGCGATTTCGAAGGCGCGGTACAGGGTAGGCACTAGCTCCTCGACATCTGTCACCATGAAGCTGTGTTTGGTGCAGGAGAGCGACATGCCCAGCACGTCGATCTCCTGAAAGGCATCGGTACCGATCACCGCAGTAGAGACCTGGCCCGTGATGGCTACCAAGGGCACGGAATCGAGAAGGGCATCGGCCAGGGCGGTCACCAGATTGGTCGCTCCTGGGCCCGAGGTCGCGAAGCAGACACCCGTCTTACCGCTGGCTCTGGCATATCCTACGGCGGCGAAGGCGGCACCCTGTTCATGACGACTGAGCAGATGTTCAACCGGCGCACCGACCAGGGCATCGTAGATGGGCATGATGGCGCCACCTGGATAACCAAATACCGTGGTCACGCCGTGCGCGGCCAATGCCTTGATGACGGCGTCTGCGCCTCTGATCTTCTGCCCTTGTTCCATCTGCCCTATCCTGCGTAATTAAGTGTTTTTCTGGGTTAAGCAAGTCATGAGTGCTAAAAACAAAAAACCCCCGGTCCTTTCGGAGCGGGGGTTCTTGTTGCAATCTTGACCTGATTAGGTGTGTCGACGCGCCATGCGATGCCCCCGCTGTGATTTAATAATCACTACGGTAATAATCTCAATAATGAGGAGGGCAGCTTGGTTAAACATGGTGTCTTTCTGTTTCCTAATCTTTGTTTGCTTAAATTCTGTATCTCGGTCGACTCAATTTAGCCGACCTTTTAATCAATACCACAAAGCCAACGAATAACACAACCAAAACCTGCGACTATCTGTAAAAAGCCTGTTCACAGGCGTCTTGGGCAGCGCTAGCAAGCCAATCAAGACCAGATATTTCCCTACTCATGTGACTCTTGGGTTTGACTCTTGGGCCGGCCCAGGTCCGACAATTCGAAACTGAGAAAACACGGCCCAACCACTACAAATCCGTAGATTAATGTATTGATAATTAAGCTTCTTCTACGATGCGCTTCATCTCGGTCATGTAACCGCGAAGCTCGGCGCCTATGTACTCAACCGCAGTGTGACGGATAGCATCGTTCACCTCGATCAGACGCAGGTTGTCGACGCCGTTGCCGCTTTCTTTCAGGCCGCCGCCCAGGTACTCGGGAGACATCTGATTCACATAATCACGCAGCAATGGTACGGCGGCGTGGTTAAACAGGTAACAGCCATATTCGGCGGTATCTGAGATCACCACGTTCATCTCGTAAAGACGCTTACGGGCGATGGTGTTGGCGATAAGCGGTGTCTCATGCAGCGACTCATAGTAGGCCGACTCTTCGACGATACCGGCTGAAACCATGGTATCGAAGGCCAGCTCCACACCCGCCTTGATCATGGCGACCAGGAAGATCCCCTTATCGAAGTAGGTCTGCTCGTCGATCGCCTCATCGCATGCTGGGGCATTCTCGAAGCCGGTCTCGTTGGTCTCGGCGCGCCATCTCAGCAAGTTGGCATCGTCGTTGGCCCAGTCTTCCATCATGGTCTTAGAGAACTCACCGCTGATGATGTCGTCCATGTGCTTCTCAAACAGTGGCTGCAGAATCGCTTTGAGCTCCTCAGCCATCTCGAATGCCTTGATCTTGGCAGGGTTTGAGAGGCGATCCATCATGTGAGTGATACCACCATGCTTAAGCGCTTCGGTAGTGGTCTCCCAACCTTGCTGGATAAGTTTGGCGGCGTAGCCTGGCTCGATACCGTCGGCCACCATCTTCTCATAGCCCAGAATGGCACCGGTTTGCAGCATGCCACACAAGATGGTCTGCTCGCCCATCAGATCCGACTTCACCTCGGCGATGAAAGAGGAGTGCAGCACGCCGGCGCGATCGCCACCGGTAGCGCTGGCATAGGCCTTGGCCACTTCCAGGCCATCGCCCTTAGGATCGTTTTCAGGGTGCACGGCGATCAGGGTAGGTACACCGAAACCACGCTTGTATTCCTCACGCACCTCCGTACCCGGGCACTTAGGTGCCACCATGATGACTGTGATGTCGGGACGCACCTGCATTCCCTCTTCCACTATGTTGAAACCGTGAGAGTAAGAGAGTACCGCGCCCTGCTTCATCAGCGGCATCACGGCGTTTACGGCATCCGTGTGTTGCTTATCTGGGGTCAGGTTAAGCACCAAATCCGCATCAGGGATCAGCTCTTCGAAGGTGCCAACACGGAAACCGTTGCCAGTGGCTTTCTGGTAGGAAGGACGCTGCTCGGCAATCGCCTGCTCGCGCAGGGCAAAGGAGATATTCAGGCCCGAATCGCGCATGTTAAGGCCCTGGTTAAGGCCTTGGGCGCCACAGCCCAAGATGACGATATTCCAGCCCTTGATAAAGTCACAGCCTTGACTAAATTCGCTGCGGTCCATAAAACGACACTGGCCAAGCTGCTCTAATTGTTGGCGTAAATTCAGAGAGTTAAAGTAATTAGCCATCAGATTCCCTACCTTTAAACGAAACCGTTGAAAATGGGCTCAACCGCCTTGGCCAAGCTGTGAATGAGATCAACTATAGCCCATGTCTTTTATTGCTTAAAATGATATATTCGAAACATCACGTTGCACTTTTTGCAATACAACAAGGGTCGGTTTCACTCTCGAATCAAGCTGAAAAAGTAAGGCGACGCCATGGATATTCGTACCATCAAACTCTATCTGCACCTGAGCAACAGTCTGCACTTTGCCCGCACCGCCCAGCAGATGCATGTCAGCCCCTCTACCCTGAGCCGCGCCATGCAGCGCCTGGAGGAAGAAGTAGGTGCCAAGCTGTTCGAGCGCGACAATCGCAGTGTGACCCTCACCAATGCCGGGGTGGAGTATCGCCACTTTGCCGAGCAGACTCTGGATAACTGGAGCAAACTGAAACACAGGCTGGATCCCAAACAGGATCTACTGCGCGGCCGCCTCAACATCTACTGTTCGGTCACCGCCGCCTATAGTCATCTGCCGGCGCTGCTGGATCGCTTTCGTAACGAACATCCCCTGGTGGAGATCGCCCTCACCACGGGAGATGCCGCCAATGCGGTAGAGATGGTGCGGCAGAACCGCGCCGACATCAGCATCGCCGCCAAGCCCGAGTCCCTGCCGGAATCCTTGCATTTCATCAAGATAGATAATGTGCCCCTGGTGATCATCGCCCCCACCTTCAAATGCGCCGTGCAGGAGCTGCTGACCGAGCCCTATATTCCCTGGGATCGCCTGCCCTTCATCCTGCCGGAACATGGCCCTGGGCGACTGAGAATCGAGAACTGGTTCAAGCAGCTGGGGCTCAGTGCCAATGTCTATGCCCAGGTCTCGGGACAGGAGGCGATCGCCTCCATGGTGGCACTGGGCTGTGGGGTGAGCATCACCCCCGAGGTGGTGATTCAAAACAGCCCGGTGAAAGACAGGATCCAGCAACTTAGCTCGCCGGTCGCCATTCCCCCCTTCGAGCTGGGCTGTTGCAGCAAGAAAAGCCGTGAAGATGAGCCGGTGATCGCCGCCTTCGTCAAAGAACTCAATGCGGTCAACTAGCAAAAAACTTGCTTAAAGCAGGCCTCTGCTATACTGATTTCATCGAAGAATTTTCAAGAGGTTAGCTATGGTGTCATGGGGACGCTTGGCCACTCGCTTATGCTGTGGCTTCGCCTTGTTATTCTCGGCCCTTCCCGCCCTGGCCACGGCCTCTGTCACCATATGCGTCGAAAACACCGAGTTTCCTCCCTTCAACTATTTCGACCGTAACCAGAGCGTGGAGCCCCGCAGCATTGGCTACGACATCGACATACTCAACCTTACCTTCGGTCAGAGCGTGCTGAGCCATAAGGTGATCGCCCTGCCCTGGAATCGTTGCCTCAAGGAGGTCAAACAGGGCACGGTCGATGCGGCCATGAGCGCGTCGCTTAACAGCGAGCGTCGCCGTGACTATCTGATCTCCGCCCCCTACTATTATCTGACCCCCAGCTACTACTACCTCAAGTCAGACTTTCCCAAGGGGGTAGAAGTGCAGCGCCTCGAAGAGCTCAACCACTACGGCAGCGTGTGCGGTATCAAGAACTTCAACTATGAAAACTTCGGCCTCAAGCCCGACTTTCACCTGTTTCAGATCCGCAGTCTGGCTCACCTGCCCGAGATGCTCACCAAGAAGCGCTGCCAGTTCTTCCTCGCCCGTAAGGAGACACTCAGCGGCACCTTGGCCATCAACAAAATGGAAGACTTCTACACCCGACTTGCCGGCATCACAGCCCCCAACGCCAAGCCAGAACCCTTCTATATGCTGATCTCTAAAAACTCGCCGCACAAAGAGACCATCAAGCAGCTGTTCGATGCCAAGGTCGACAGCCTCAACAAACAGGGCAAGTTACGTCCCCTGCTTGAGCATCACCTGCAGCTACTGAGTCAAACCTATTGAGCCAAACCTTTTGAGTCACGCCTACAGTGCCAAACCTATAGCACTAAATTTATTGCCTCGGCGATGAGATAAACCGGGCGGCCACCTACCTTGTAGCCAACTTAGCCTATACTTAATACCGACATCTCAGCCACAAGACTTTCAAGCAGTTGGCGAACCCGACGTGACCTTTACTCCAAAACTAAGTCGACACGTCCATGCCAAGGAATGACACACTCAACGCCAATGCGCCGAAAGGGGGAGACATGACCGCCTTTGCCATTTTTATCGTATTGATCGGTTTGATGGGACTGCTCGCATCACTCATTCCTACCTATCAGATCTGCCAGCTGAAACCGCCACAGACCCAAGGCTGGCACCTGCTGCTATTTATGATTGGCATGTTTATTTTCGGCTACCTGGGATTTCTGTGGATGCTACTCAATCGGGAAACCGGCCCGCTGGAAACCGTGGTGTCTCTGGTGTTTTCCGCCGGCGGCGCCTTCGTCTGGTTGGTGGTCAAGATGAGCATGAAGACCATAGTCAAGCTGCAAGACACGCTGGAAGATAAACACTATCAGGCCTATCACGATTCGTTGACCGATCTGCCCAACCGCCACATGCTGTATGAAACCATGGAGCGGCTGATCAAGGAAAACGGTTCTCCCTTCGGCTTCATCATGATGGATCTCAACGACTTCAAGATGATCAACGATAACCTGGGCCACGATGCCGGTGACAAGGTGCTGGAGATCATCGCCTACCGTATCGAGCGCATCATGCCGCCCCAGGCACTACCGGTGCGATTGGGCGGCGATGAGTTTGCGGTGCTCTTGCCCAAGAGCGAGCTTGGCCAGGCGCAGCGTCTGGCTAAGCAGATACAAAAGGCGGTGATAGAGGATATCCACTGCGAGGGCCATCTGCTCGCCGTCGGCATCAGCATAGGCATAGCCCTCTATCCCCAGGATGGCGATGACAGGAAGACCCTGATGAAGCATGCCGACATCGCCATGTATCGCAGTAAACAGAATAACAGTGACTATGAGACCTTCTCACAGGTAAGCGACATACCTGCGCCTCTGGGGCAGTTCAGCCCCTGAGATTGTCTAGCAGCTGTCACACGGCTTATTACTGCTCGACTGCCGCCACTAGGGGCGCGTCGCCTCGGCGGGGATGCGCGTCACCAGCAGCTGGTCCACCTTATAGGCATCGATATCCACCACCTCAAACTTGTAGCCACCGAAATTCACAAAATCGGTGCGCTTGGGGATCTTACGCAGCATGAACATCATGAAGCCGGCGATAGTCTCGTAGTTCTGACTCTGGGGGAAGGCCTCGATACCGAAGGCGCGCATCACATCGGTAATGGGCGTCACACCATCCACCAGCCAGGAATCTTTATCCCGGGCGATGATCTGCTCCTCGCTCTCATGGAGTGACCAGGCGCCCATCACGGCGCTCTGTAGATCATTGGTGGTGACTATGCCGACCACCAGGGCATATTCGTTCATCACCACGGCAAAATCGGCCCTGTGATTCTTAAAATATTCCATCGATTCCGACAGGCTCAGGCTGTCTGGGATGATCAGACAGTTGTGTACCAGGGTACTGTCCTTGAGGGTGATGCTCTGGCCATTGATCACCCGAATCAACAACTCTTTGGCGTCGACAACCCCCTTGATGATGTCCAGCTGACCATCGCACACCAAAAACTTGGTATGGGGATCTTCGGCGATCTTACGTTTGATCACCTCCTCATCGTCCTGCAGCAGGAAGTAGACCAGGCTCTCCCGCGCCGTCATGGCCGCCGTGACAGGTACCGTCTGCATCTCGAACACGTTCTCGATCATCTGCTGCTCATCCTTGTCCAGCACGCCCGCCTCGGCGCCGGCATCCATCACAGCATAGATGTCGTCAGAGGTCACCTGGTCGTTACGGGCCGTGGGGATCTGCAGCAGACGAAAGATGGCATTGGCCAGACCGTTGAACACCCACACCAGGGGCGTCAACAGGCGGATACAGAAGGTCATGGGCCCCACCAGCACCAGCGCCACCCGCTCGGGCATCGCCATGGCCGCTCGCTTAGGCATCAGGTCGGCGATCAGGATAAACAGGCTGGTCACTATGATGAATGACAACACGAAGCTGAGCTGGCTGAGCCAGGGATCGGCCACCCAGGACTCTAGCCCCGCCCTGATATAAGGGGTAAAGGCCGACTCACCGACGATACCGCCCATGATCGCCACCGCGTTTAGCCCTATCTGCACCACGGTAAAGAAGCTGCCGGGATGGGCCTGCAGCTGCAACACCCTTTCCGCGCGAGGATCTCCCTCGTCGGCCAGCTGACGCAGACGGATCTTACGTGCCGCCGCCAGGGCGATCTCCGACATGGAGAAAAAACAACTGGTGCCGATTAACAGCAAAATAATCAACATGTTATCTAGTAGACTCATTTTAAACCTAACCTAAAGCTCAGACAGGCCTGCAACGGCCAAGCGCTCCCCAGGGATGGGGACTAAGAGACATTAACCCTAAATGATGTATGCAGTGTGAAGACGCCGACAATTATAGTGACTTACGCCTTCATAAGACGTGATTGAGATACCACCTCAAGATGCCGAATTGGGGGAAAAGTGCCGCAATAAGAGACGGCTGAGAATATGGAGCACCTTTTATCAGAAATTGGCCAATAGGCAACTAAATTTTGTACAGAACGCCTAAAAAACGTATTCCTGCTACACTTTCTTTCAGGTTTAATAACAAAAACAAAAGGATTTGTTTATGGCCATCGCCTGCGTCACCACGCGCGCCAGCCTGGGCGTGGCAGCTCCCGAAGTCACGGTCGAAGTGCATCTCAGCAATGGCCTGCCCGCCTTCAGCCTGGTGGGACTCCCTGAAACCTCGGTCAAGGAAGCCAAGGAGCGGGTGCGCAGCGCCCTGATCAATGCCGGGTTTGAATTTCCTCAACGCAGAATAACCGTCAATCTGGCTCCTGCGGATCTGCCCAAACAGGGGGGCCGCTACGATCTCCCCATCGCCATCGGTATACTGGCCGCCTCCAAGCAGGTGCCCGATACCCATTTGGCGGATCATGAGTTCATCGGCGAGTTGGCCCTCTCCGGGCAGATAAGACCCTGCAGCGGCATCTTGCCGGTGATTATCGACGCCCGTAAACAGGACAAGACCTTAGTCCTCCCCTTGGAGAATCGAGGCGACGCCGAGCTGGTCGGTTATCGAAAGTGCTTCTTCGCCGCCCACCTGCAAGGCTTAGCCCAGTACCTGCACGGTCAGACTTCGCTGCCCGGCCTGACCCAAGATCTGCAGTGGCTGGATACTCAGGCTGACACCGACCACAAGTGCCTCAGCGATGTGATCGGCCAGTACCAGGCCAAACGCGCACTGGAGATCGCCGCCGCCGGCAATCATAACCTGTTGTTTCTCGGCCCTCCTGGGACGGGCAAGACGATGCTGGCCAGCCGGATGATGCAGCTGCTGCCGCCACTGGACTATGACGAGGCGTTAGAGGTCGCCGCCATTCACTCGGTAGCGGGGCTCAGCATTCCCATGCAGGCCTTTTATCGGCGCCCCTTTCGCAGCCCTCACCACACCAGCTCGGCCATCTCACTGGTGGGTGGTGGCAGCCATCCCAAGCCGGGCGAGATCTCCCTGGCCCATCGGGGCGTGCTCTTCCTCGACGAGGTGGCCGAGTTTCCCCGCAAGGTACTCGACTGCCTGCGAGAGCCGATGGAGACAGGCGAGGTAGTGATCTCCCGCGCCGCCGCCAAGCTCACCTTCGCCAGCCGCTTTCAGCTGATCGCCGCCATGAACCCCAGCCCCTGTGGCGACAGTGCCAACGCCAGAGCCACCCCGGATCAGATCCAGCGCTATCTCGCCAGACTCTCGGGCCCCTTCATCGATCGCTTCGATCTCACCATAGAGGTGCCCCGCCTGCCCCAAGGCACACTCACCAGCAGCAAGCAGGGGGAAACCAGCCGAGACGTTGCCCAGCGGGTGCATCAGGCCAGGGAGCGCCAGCTAAGCCGCGCCGGGGTACTCAACGCCGAGCTGAGCGGTAAACAGCTCACGCAAACCGCGGGCTTCAGCCAGCAGGATCTCGAGTTTCTCGAGCAGAGTGTCAACCAGCTCGGGCTCTCGGTGCGTAGCTATCACAGGCTGCAGAGGGTCGCCCGTACCATAGCGGATCTTGAGCAAAGCAGAGATGTCGCTCGCCACCATATCGCCCAAGCGCTTGGCTATCGCGCCATGGATCGTCTGCTCAATAGCCTGAAAACGCCTTACTGAGGCCAATTATACCCTTAATTAAAACAGGGTTATCTCGGCAAGATGAACAGGATAAGATTGAGCTAATGGGCTCAGGCGAGTAACATAGGTCTCCGAATTTTTTATGGGGGCTTTAATGGGCGCGGCGCTATCACTAATAAGAGGCAGCTTGGCATTTAGCTGTTATGTCATCAACACCCTTTTCTGGGTAATACCTATCTTATTGGTAAGTATAATAAAACTTATCCCGATCACGCCGCTACGTACCCTGTGTAGCTACCTGTTGGATCACTGCGCGACCGCCTGGATCAGCGTCAACACCTTAATCGAACGTCTGTTCCATCGGGTGGATGTTCAGGTTGAAGGCGACAGCGACCTCTCCCCCAAGGAGTGGTACATGGTGATCGCCAACCATCAATCCTGGGTCGATATCTTGGTCCTGCAGCGTATCTTCAATCATAAGATCCCTTTCCTGAAGTTCTTCCTGAAGCAGGAGCTGCTCTACGTGCCTGTGCTAGGCCTCGCCTGGTGGGCGCTAGACTTCCCCTTCATGCGCCGCTACAGCAGTGCCCAGCTACGCAAGAATCCGAAACTCAGGGGCAAAGATATCGAGATCACCCGTAAGGCCTGCGCCAAGTTTAAGACTAAGCCGGTCAGCGTGATGAACTTTGTCGAGGGCACCCGCTTCAGACCCGAAAAACACAAGAAGCAAAATTCAGAGTTTAACCATCTGCTCAAGCCGAAAGCCGGCGGCATGGCCTTCGCCCTGTCGGCGATGGGCGATCAGATCCACAAGCTAGTCGATGTCACCATCTATTATCCGGACAAGACCCCTAGCTTCTGGGACTTCATCTCGGGGCAGGTCAAACAGATCCGGGTACACATCAAGGTCAGCGATATCGCTCCCGAGATGCGCGGCGACTACCTTAACGATCGTGCCTACAAGATCAGTTTCCAGGAACAACTCAATCGCATCTGGCAAGAGAAGGATGCCATGTTAACCCAAATGGCTGAGCAATAACCGCAGAGAAGGTGTTTTAGAAAGATGCTAAATTTTTTACCCGGCCCGCTATTATTCGTGCTCAGCCTGACGCTATTGATCATCAACACCGTCATCTGGAGCAGCATCATCTGCATCGGCGGTTTGATTAAGCTGCTGTTGCCGATCACACCTCTGAGAACCGGCCTTTCGCACCTGATGAATCGCTGCATGTGGAGCTGGGCCTGCATCAACGGTGGCATATTGTTCTTGATCGCCAAGATAGAGTGGGACATCGAAGGCCTGGAAGGACTGAAGAAAGATGGCTGGTACCTGTTGATCAGCAACCACCTCAGCGGATTCGACATCGCAGCCCTCACCTATGTGCTGCGCAACAACATCCCCATGCTCAAGTTCTTCCTGAAGAAAGAGCTGCTCTATGTGCCTTTCCTCGGCCTCGGCTGCTGGGCACTGGATATGCCTTTCATGAATCGCACCAGCGCCAAGCAACTGCGTAAGAATCCGAAGCTCAAGGGCAAGGACTTAGAGACCACCCGCCGCTCCTGCGAGAAGTTTAAGACTGTCCCTACCTCTATCATCAACTATGTGGAAGGTAGTCGCTTCACCCCAGAGAAGAAAGCACGTCAGCGCTCTCCATACCGCTACCTGCTGCGCCCCAAGGCGGGCGGTATCGCCTTTACCATCTCGGCCATGGGCGAACAGTTTACCAGCCTGCTTAACGTCACCCTGGTCTATCCCGACTCGGCTGACAACACCCTATCCGAGGTGATGCACGGCAAGGTGAAACGTATCGTGGTGCGCATCGAATCTATGCCGGTGCCTGAGGTGGACGATCAGCAATATTTCAACGACGCCGAGTGTCGTGCCCAGTTCCAGCGTTGGCTCAACGGCGTCTGGCAGCAGAAAGATGAGCAGATCCACCAGATCTTGACCCGCTACAACTCAGATCAGCTGGTTAGCGAAGAGACCCGCTCCCTGGCCGAGAGCCGCTAGCCTTAGCCCCATTCGCCGCCCTCCCAGGTGGCGAATTCCTCAAGTTGTCAACAAAATCAACTAACCAAACCTGCCAAGCTTCAGTAACTCACAGAAATAACGGTTAAGAACTTGCGTTAGACTTAAGTTTTAGCCATGGATTGTTGACAATCTATGCTTGCCGCACTAATTTCATGACTCATCCAATCCCTTAATGAGCAAGCCAATGGCGTTAGATGCCTTATCCACATTAGACACAGAGACGCCCGCACTCACCCTGGCGGATAAGGCCTTACAGGCGATCCAGACCAGTATCATCAAGGGAGAGCTGGCCCCCGGCAGTAAGATCAACGAGCAGATGCTTGCCCAACGCTACGGCATCAGCCGCGGTCCCACCCGGGAAGCCCTGCTAACCCTGGAGCGTCGCCGCCTCATCGTCAGAATCCCCCATGTCGGCGCCCGTGTCGCACAGCTGTCGATAGATGAACTCAACGACCTCTACCGTCTGCGCAGCGTGTTGGAAGGCATGGCCTGCGAGCTGGCCGCAAAACACATTACGCCGACGGCACTGATGCAGCTGCAACGCCTGATGGATAGTCAGGAAGCGGCGCTGGCCAAGGGCGACACCTATTTTCAGCAAGATGGCGATGTGGATTTCCACTACCGCATCATACGCGCCAGCGGCAGTCGCCACCTGCAGGAAACGCTGATTGGTAACCTCTACCACCTGCTGCGCATGTATCGTTATCAATGCACCAGCGAGAGCCGGCCGACCAGGGCGATCGCCGAACACAGACGCATAGTCGAAGCCATTGCCGCTGGCGATGGCGAATTGGCCAGCCTATTGATGCGCCGTCATATCGAACAGGGGCGAATCAACACAGAGAAACGACTTAAGGCGCTACAGGCAGAGTAGCGCTAACCGGGTTCATGCCAGCGAACACGCGTTGGCATCGACTTGAAAAGGCCTTGCCCCTCCCTTCCGGCAAGGCCTTTTCTCTTTAAAATCAGATGTCACTCACTCTTCACGCCAAATTATTGTAAATGTCATAAAATTGACTACAAATTTTAACTAAATGTTAATATACTTGCCTGCCTGAATGACCAAACTAAATGCATAGATATGCATTGGCAGAGAGTAGTCGCTGTGAATCCAGTTCATTTTATCGCTAGACAAAAACCGTCATCGCTTTTCCGCTTACTTGCGCTATTAACCTTACCCCTATTTGTCTCAGCCTGTCAGAGCAATCTCATCGCTCAGCCAGAGAGAGACTATCTAGAGGTCACTCCAGCGCAGCTAAGCAAGTATTGGGTTATCCAAAACAACACCCTGAATTGGCAGGGATTGATCGAACAAAAACAGAAACTCAATATCAGCTTTGGCATCAATCCTTCGGGGCAGTTAGTGGATCTCGAACTCGACGATCTATCCATCTCACCCGAGCAAAAAGAAGCTCTGCTAGCTAAATTTAGCGAGCAGAGATTTAACGCCACGGTCGACAATAAGTCTGCCCAGCCGGTACGGGTCTCCGCCACCGTGATGTTCAATTAAAAAAGGCGCCTGGTAGGCGCCTTTTTCATATCAGATTCAAGAGTTAAGGCGCAACGCGCTCAACCTTTTGCATCCAGCCTTCAGGGCCCTGACACTTACCCTTCTGGATATCCGTCAGCACCTGATAGATGCGGCGGGTATGCTCGCCCACCTGACCATCGCCGACCGTCAATACTCTATGGTCTTCGAAAATATAGGAGCCCACAGGCGACACCACGGCGGCGGTACCAAAGCCACCGGCCTCGACGATCTCACCAGACTCGATATCGGCAATAAACTGGTCCAGCATGACCGTCTCTTGGCGCACCTCACAGCCGAGCGCTTCTCCCAGCTCCATGATGGATTGCGAGGTAATAGACTTCAAAATGGTGTCGGTAAATTTAGGTATGATGATGGTGCCATCTTTAAGCACGTGGAAGTGGTTCATTGCACCCACCTCTTCGATCTGCTTGTTGTTGGCATCGAGATACAATACCTGGGCCGCACCATATTCCGCCGCAGCCTTACCCGCCCTGAGCGAAGCAGCATAGTTACCCGCCGCCTTTGAGGCGCCCGTACCACCCGATACCGCGCGGTGGAATCGCTCGGTGATCAGCAGGCGAATCGCCTTATCGAAGCCATCGGCATAATAGGCGCCACTCGGGCTCAACATGACACAGAAGGTGTACTGCTGGCTCGGGCTCACCGAGAGTCTGTCTTCGGTGGCAAACACGAAGGGACGAATATAGAGACAGGCCCCATCCTGCATCGGAAACCACAGCCTGTCGACGTCGATCAGGGCATTGATACCCGCCAGCTGCATCGCCTCGGGAACAGGAGGAATACAGACCACCTCGCCACTCAGGTTGAGACGCTCGGCATTCTTGTTTAAACGGAAGGTATAGATCTCACCATCGTCGTGCATGAAGGCCTTAGCCCCCTCGAAGATGGATTGCCCATAGTGCAGTGCCATGGCACCCGGTGCCATCTCGAATGGTCCGTAAGGGACTACCCTAGGATCCCGCCACTCCCCATCACGGTAATCCATCAAAAACATATGGTCAGTTCTAAGATTGCCAAAGCCAACATTGGTCTCGGGCTTAAACTGCTGTGTTCGGCGTTCAGACGCAGGTTTTAAATTATAATTTATTTGCATTGCATACCACCTTGAATACTGATCTAGCAGACTATGGACGCCCTGCTTTAAAGTCAAGCCATAAGCGGTCTGGCACGAAATTCTTCATCCTAGTCAGAGTACAGATTTTAAGACAGCAAAAGGCAAGTCGAGCAGACAAGTCACCGGGTACCTGAGTCGCTTTCGAAAAGCCCTAGGGCTCGATATCCTTAAAACTCTCTTTCTCGCCAATCTTAGCAAAGCTAAAGGTATTGGGGGCGATATAGCGCTCTAGCTGAATATCCAGCATCAGGGTCTCGTCGGCGCCAAACAGCTGGGTTAACTGCTCGGGCTCACAGCGAAACTCGGCGCTCTTGTAATGGCAAAAACCCTCGCCTGGCCTTGGGATCAGCTTAAGCCCCAGCTTGCCAGCGCGTATCTTGGAGAGCTTGTTAGCATCCAGGTAGAAGGTGATCACGTTACCGTTGACGCTGTTGCGCTGCTTATCCAGCACCATGGCGCGGGGTAACTTGGAGGCGTGATACTCATCACCCGCGAGCAGATAGCAGTCGAAGTCGGTCACCCTGTGACCCAGATTATCGAACACCCGCACCACCAGCATGCAGTAGCGCGGCGGCTTCCGGCTCGCCTCGGACGCCTCTGCCACCTGCTCTCTGAGTCGGCGATAGCTCTCTCGATCAGTAACCGCCAGGCAGTCCAGGATGTCGCCAACCACGGGCTTATTGGCGGCATTTCGCTGGGTCACAGAGTTCATGATCCCCATCTTGCGATTGCTATGACTCGCCTTAGGCACAATCCCTAAGACGCAAGGCTCAACGGCCTGGGTGAGCTCCGTTAGCGCCAGAGTTTCAGGGCACTCGCCATCGAAGCTCTCGCACAGAAGCCCGGCTTGCTGCTCCAACTTGGCGTAGACAAAGTTCATGTTGGCGGCGCACACCCGTACCACACCATCTGAGCCTACCTCGCCAGTGTAACTGTTCATATAATCGTAAAGCGCACCATCTATGGTTTCTCCGGTGAGCACGAAGGGATAGACGCCGGCGCCTAGCCAATCCTTTTGCTGCCAGCTCAGGTTGAGTTCGTGCTGTCCGTCGCTACCCAGCTCCAACCAATCCAGCACGCGCTGACCCGGCTCGACACCATCGAACCAGGCTTTGAGCCGGCTCACCCTGGATTTACCCAGCTGTGCCAATGCCGAGCCATGATTGGCAGGCGCCAGCATGATCAGGTGTTGCAGCGGCGCCGATTCAGCCTCTTTGTAGTAGCGACACAGCCAGTGGCGCATCAGGGGGCCACCGGTAGAGTGCGTTATCACAGAGAAGGGCTCATCGCCCAGCTCGGCGCGGCGGGCGGCCTCGAAGGCGATGCTGAGATCCTCAAGCGTCACCGCGTCGTTGAAGCTGATATAACGCCCTAAATAGATGTGCTGAATATCCAGGGCCAAGGCCTCGGGGGCCAGCTTAAGCAGCGCCTGGGGCAACTCGCCATAGGTCTGGGTAGTGGTGACACTCCATCCATGTACAAACACCAATTTCATGGTTTCACTCCTTTATCAAACGGCCCACTCACAGGAGTAGCCCGCTCATTTCGTCACACAAGCAATCCACCTATCGGCAAGACAAATAGAAACTAACTTGCAGATCTCATTCAGTTTTGGTTCAGCAAGGCTAACTTACTATGCCCTCAACGAAAACAACACCACCTTTTAAAAGAGAGCATATTATGACTAAGAAGACATTAGCAGTAGCCGCAGTCATCACCGCAGCATTGTCAGCGCCAACTATGGCAGCAGATTGGTTCATCGGTGGCGGTATCGGTTCACAAGAGAACAACTACAAGGCAGAGATCACCGAAGCGGTCGATCCTGGCTTCAGCAAGGGCACCTTCAAAGATTCAGATAGCGACATGATCTATGAACTACGTGGCGGTGTTTACCTCAATGACAACAACCGCGTATACGGCACTTACTCTTACAACTCAGATGACTTCGCTAAGCAGCAGAGCTTCTTGATGTCTTACGACTACCTGGTCGGCCTGGATGCGAACAACAAGTTCAACTGGTTTATCGGTGCGACAGCCGGTGTGAACCATGTGAGCCCAGACGCAGACATGCTGGAATCTAAGAACCGCTTCGTATGGGGTGGTCAAACAGGCTTCATGTACAAGATCAACGACAGCCTGAGCACAGAGATCGGCTACCGTTACCTGAAGCAAGACTATGAGAGAAGCTTCGCGTCAGACGCTGGCGACAAGGCATCATTCTCACTGGATGACAGTCAACAGGTTTACCTGTCTGTAGACTACCGCTTCTAAGCCGAGTCTTTACGAGAAAGCCCCGCAAGGGGCTTTTTTATTGGGTGATATTTATCTGTTTCTGCCACTCAATCCGCTTCCTCGACCAGCAGCCAATCACCCACGGCCTGCAAGGGGATATGATCTTGTTCGATCCAGGCCACCCAGGCCAAACGCTTAGGCGCATTATCTGCCTTAACGAGCGGCTCAATGCGCCCGCTAAAGGTGACGGTCTGTTTGTCCCAACTCTGTCCAGCCGAGCCCTGTTCAACTGATGCCTGTTTAACTGATGCCTGTTCAAGCAAGGCCTGGTCATTTAGGGGCTGGCAAGCTAACGCCGAATAACGCCTGTGGCTCAAGACCACGAAGTCTTCCACCAGGTGTTTGCCGCGGTTCTCTCCCCTACCCACTCGAGTCGTCAGCCCGCTGCCCAGCAGGGCAAGGTGCAGGGTGAGCCCTTGATTGCTGGGCAACCGGCTGTCGAAGCTGGCAGTGAACTCTTGCCCCGTTATGGTCAGGCTTAATCTGCCCACTATCGCTCGCTTATCGGACTCATCTGGCAGCAGCGCCTGCCTTCCTGCTCGCCACTCGCGGCCATTGATCACCAGCTGCGGGGTATAGACCTGGGAAATGCCCTTGTGATTGAGGTAATCATACTGGCGTTGACTGAAGGCGCGTTTAGCGAAGGGATCTTTCCAGCCGAGGTAGTTCCAGTAGGTCACATGAAACGCCAGCGGGAAATAATAGTGCCAGAGGCCGGTCTCTTGTTTGAATCCCGAGAGCCATCGCTCCATGGGCGGACAGCTGCTACAGCCTTGGGAGGTAAACAGCTCGACCACCAGAGGTTGCTGCTCACCACTGCGCTTATGAAACTGCGTCAGTGTCTGAGTCGCAAAAGTGGGATGAGCCAACAGGCTCAGCATTAACAAGAGGGCGACTTTACTCAAGCTGGCTTCTCCTCCAAGATGATATGGGTCTACTCAATAGACCCGGCGCCGCGCCATTTACGTTCATGGACGCGCGCTTTAACCTAAGGAAATCCTATGCAACCCTACCGCATCATAGACTGTCATGTTCACGACCACCTGGAGCTGGCCTGCATCAGGGGTTATCAGCTGTTAATAGAGACCTCGACAGGGGAGATTAGGGCCACCGCCATCACACTCACCACCCAGGCGGATAAGAGCGAGTATCTGACCGTGAGAAACGAGGCGGGCGAGCAGGCGATCCGCCTGGATCATATTCAGGCCATCACCCCCTTAACCCAGGGCGCGGCATTCGATCGTGTGGTGATCGCACCGGCAGACAAGTCACAAGTAGATTAACGGCAGAGCTCGCCGACGGGTCGGCTACAGGCCCTTTAAGGTAGGATGCTCGCCGCGCCGACGAAATAAACAATGTTTAATCCATATATAGATGGATTTTTAGACATTTAGCACGAATTAGCTATTCACTCAGATAGCCGCACTGATAGAATCGAAGCACCATCCAGAAACTATTAGGACCTCCCCATGAGCCTTGAACTACTGTCCAAGCTGGAGACAAAAATCCAAGCGGCACTCGAAACCATTGAGCTACTGAAAATGGAGCTTGAAGAAGAGAAGCAGAAGAACCATACCCTTAACGAACAGAACCAACAGTTGAGCCAAGATCTCACCTCTTGGAACGAGAAAGTCACCGGGCTTGTGGGTCTGCTGAACGACGAAGTTAGCGAATAACCTTAGCGAATAACCTTAGCGAATAACTTCAGAAGAGAGGCGCTTACACAAGGAGCCTAAGGCTCTATTGATAAGCGCGTTCGATGCGCGAAGACCTAAGCCGTCTTCGCCTCATTATGTTGGTGCTCAATCATTTCATTCAATTCCATGATGGCGCGTTTTACCTGAGGCAGGCTCTGACGCGGCAGCAAAAATTTTCCTTTCTCGAACTCTAATCGCCCCAGGTCTTTCACCCAGATCACCCCAGAAACAAAGATTCGGGCATGTTTGACAATCAATTTCGGCGCGTAGACAGGAAAAACTCTCATGAGACCTCCAAGCAAGACTCTGCGTTCTTATTTTTATACTTAGATTCGACAGGTCTTTTACCATGTTAGTTTCAATTTTCTGAGCATTTTTTTCGCGAAATTTGACCCGCGCGCCATAGTGCTAAAAATTTACCTTGTCTATCAGACTAATAGACTAGGTGAAATAAAAATTGGCACTTGCCAAATTTTTGACACACTGGTAGATTGGAGCAGTTACTCAGGGTAAATAGAGCTTTTTAGCTCAATAACCGTATTTCCACAGCGACCGGAAATACGGTTTTTTTTATTCTGGACAATAAAAAAGGGGCCTAAGCCCCTTTCGATAACCGACTGCCGATTACTTCAAGCTAGTCAGGTAGTATGCGATCTGTAGCAGCTCGTCGTAAGACTTAATCGCACCAGTCTCGACACGGTACTTGCCGTTAACGACCAGGGCAGGTACGCCAGACAGCTTGGCATTCTCAGTGGCACGCTTCATCTGCGCCATCTGCGCACTCACCATGAAAGAGTTCGCGGCGGCATCGAAATCTTTGCCATCTACGCCATTGGCGATGAACAGCTGACGGATATCGTCACGGCTAACGAAACGTTGCTTCTTATCATGGATAGCGGCAAATAGCGCGTGTTCCATCTTGTCTTCAACCTTCAGCTGATTCGCTACGGCGAAGGCACGAGACATCTCTGGGCCCATTTCACGACCGATAAATTCAACATGGTTCTGCTTAAACACCACGCCTTCTGGCAGGTTAGCCTTGATCTTAGGCACCTGAGTCTTGGCAAAGTTGTAGCAATGTGGGCAGTAGAAAGAGAAAAACTCGGCGATCTCAGGCTTAGCCGTAGCTGGGCCATCGTTGATCACTGTGTAATGAACTCCCTCTTTGTAGTCGGCGGCCAGTGCCGCCATAGGCGCAACTAAGAGTGCCAGTGCTACCAATAACGCTTTCTTCATTATGCTTCCTTAACAGTGCCTCAGCACCACTATGACAAAAAGATTGACCATACCTTAAAGTGGTTTGGAGTCCACCTCAAGCGGATAAGTTCATTTTTCTGTTACAAATTACAGCCAAATTAGCCCCGACTAATAGGGGATCAGGGTGATCGGCGGCTCATCTAACTTGGCCAGCTGCTCCTTGAAGGCCAGGATCTGCTGCTCCCAATATTTCTCCTCGCCATACCAAGGGAAATGCATCGGAAAGGCGGGGTCCTGCCAGCGGCGGCTCAACCAGGCGTTGTAATGCAGCATGCGCATCGCCCGCAGCGACTCGATAAGATGCAGCTGGCGATTATCGAAATCGCAAAACTCCTCGTAGGCCTCGAGCAACACCTCAAGCTGTAGGGTCTGGTGCGAGCGCTCGCCCGAGAGCATCATCCAGATATCCTGCACCGCGGGCCCCATCTTGGCATCATCCAGGTCCACGAAGCCCGGACCATCCGGGGTCCAGAGGATGTTACTGGGGTGCAGATCCCCATGCAGGCGTATCGCCTCGGTGGGATATTGATGCCAGATGGCTTTCGCCTTCTCCAGCACCTGCTCCACTATGGTGAAATAGGCAGTCTCAAGGCTGGGCGGCACATGATCTGAGCCCTTGAGCCACGCCAGAGACTCATCGCCCAGCAGCTTAGGGGTCAGTGTCTGACGATGCACAAAAGGGCGCCGCTTGGCCATCTGGTGAATACGGCCAATAAAGTGCCCCACCTCCTCGAGCTGCTCCAGGTTATCCACCTCGAAGGCGCGCCCACCCATGGAGGGAAACAGCGCGAAGCGATAGCCCTGATATTCCTGCAGTGAGCGTCCCTCGATGATCACCGGCGCCGCCACGGGGATCTCTTCCTCCACCAGCTCGGCGCAGAAGTCGTGCTCCTCCTGGATCTGCTCATTACTCCAACGCTCGGGGCGATAAAACTTCACCACATAGCGTCGCCCCAGATCGCAGCGAAACTGATAGACGCGGTTCTCATAGCTGTTCAGCGCCAGCAGGCCTGTCTCTGGGTAGATACCCACAGATTCGATGGCATCCAGGATGAGATCAGGCGTCAACGCCTGAAAATGAAACCCTGCCCCTTGCATCGACGTTGTCATAACTGTGACTCCAATAGGCTGGCCAGATAGACGAGCACCTCGACCTCATCGTCACGCTCCACCGACAGCCAGCAGACATCGCCATAAAACTCATAATTTAGCTGCAACAGGCTGCCCTCGAACTCCAGCAGCCACTGATGCCTGTCCGCGCCCCAGTGACGCTCTATCACCCGGCAATCCAGCGCCTTAACGAGCGCCTCGGCAAAAGGATCGAAGCGGTCAAAATCCACATCGGCCAGAATCGACAGGCTCTTGGCCTGGGGCTCGACTTTAATGGCGCTGATCTTCAACTCTTGATTCATAACTTACTCAGGGGTTTCCCTGCCTCTTCAAACTGATTCTTTTTGGCCCACGCGCGGTTATCTCGGCCGGCTAGCTGCTACAGGACATGATAAGTCCCTGTCCCCACTCGGGTGGGCGCTTGGCGTAGGCTTCCTTCTCTGGCTGCTCGTCGTAGGGGCGTGTCAGCAACTGGTGCAGATCGGCCAGTGGCTGGGTATTACCCTCTTCACAGGCGATAATCGCCTCCTGGGCCAGATAGTTGCGCAGCACATACTTTGGATTCACCTGTGCCCGCGCCGCCTGCCAGCCGGCCACATCACTCACCTGCCCCAGGCGCTCGCGATAGGCCTGATACCAGGTATCGAAACCGGCGAGATCGATAAAATCATCCCTGAGGGAGGAGTGTTGGCTATTCGGATCCAGCTGGGCAAAGCGGCGCCAGGTGTTGGTGTGATCCAGACGGTTAGCCTCCATCAGCTGGGTAAAGCCGCCGATCAGCTGCAGGTCCACCTCATCTTGCTCACTGCCTGCCGACTCAACCAACTTGATGCCCAGCTTATCGCGCATCAAGACCAGATAGGCCTGCACCAGGTGATGCTGGTAGGTATTGAGGGCGGCGATTAGATCGTCCGAGGCGATAATCGGCACTAAAGCCTGGGCCAGACGCTGCAGGTTCCACAGGCCGACGCCCGGCTGCTGACCGAAGGCATAGCGACCATTGGGATCCGAATGGTTACAGATAAAGTCCTCCTCGAAGGTATCGAGGAAGGCGAAGGGACCGAAATCGAAGCTGTCGCCGAGGATCGACATGTTGTCTGTGTTCATCACCCCATGGGCGAAGCCGACGGCCTGCCAGTGGGCGATCAACTTGGCGGTATCGGCCACCACACGGTTAAACCAGGCGATGTAACCGGCCTGATCACGGCTCAACTCGGGATAGTGCTGACTCAGGGTAAAGTCGAGCAGCTGCTTGAGCTTATCCTTGCTGCCCTGCTCGCTGTGGCAGAAGAACTCGAAATGACCGAAGCGGATATGGCTCTTGGCCAGACGCACGGTAATGGCCGCCGTCTCCTGAGTCTCACGCCACACGGGCAAGTCGGATCCGATCACCGCCAGGGCCCGTGTCGTGGGGATATTGAGATGATGCAGCGCCTCGGAAACCAGAAACTCGCGCACCGCGCTGCGCAATACGGCGCGGCCGTCGCCATGACGGGAATAGGGAGTCATGCCTGCTCCTTTTAGCGCCACATCCCAGTAGCCCTGTGGGCCCTCGGCCTCACCAAGAATGATGGAGCGGCCGTCGCCAAGCTGAGGCGAGTAGCCGCCAAACTGATGGCCGCTATAGACCTGGGCATAATAGCTGGCACCCGGGATAGCCTGATTGCCCGCCAGCCCCTGCAGCAACTCATCATCGGGCTGCTTAAGCCCAATTAGCGCGGCGGCATCTTCACTCCATGCCAGCCACTGAGGGCGCGGCAGCCCCTGAGGGGTCACCTGGGAATAAAACCCGCTCAGCTGGTCGAAATAATCTTGCTTAAACTTCATTGGCTAACCCTTATGCTTCACTGGCTTGCCAGAGTTTCCAGGCGTTGACACTTAAGCGCGCCCGCCTCATTGCGCTGACATAGTTCACCGCACAGATAACTGCCGCTACCCGTCTGACTCAGCTTCACCATACCGGCGCCCTTTGCCAGGCACTGATCCAGCTGCTGATAGTAGCCGCTTATGTGCTGATCCAGCTCACCTTGACTCGCCAGCACCTCGGCGGATTCACCCGGCGCCGCATCGGGATAATAGAAGAGGGTCCATTGTGGCACCTGAGTGCAAGCCGTCATAGTTAATAGTAACGCCGCGAAAGCCATCATGCTGCGCATTTTAATCTCCTGTTACCACAGATTGTCCAACCTAAACCAAGGCCAATATGGCCCTGCGACCAGAGACATAAATGTTCCGGACATAACGTCATTTTCTTTCCATCCCCGGGACTCTTACCAGTCATCCTGCGGATAGGGCATAAATGTTCCGGACATAAAAAAGGCGACACTCAGATCGCCTCTTTAGTATTGCTTGACTAGTTTACACGGCTATTCGCCGCGATGCAGTAGATTACTGCCGGGGCTAAGATCAGGCCTGCGCCTTCGCCTTGGCCTTCTCGATGCGAGTGATACGTCCCTCGAAACCGGTAACCGTACCGTCTGAGAGGCCATAACCTATAGCCGCCTGGCAGATTGCGATGGCACCATCGAAGTCACCACAGTCGTTAAGCAGGGTGGCCAGGTGCATGAAGCCGACACCCTTCTCCTTGGTAGGGGCTGGCAGTGCCGCAAACAGCGATTGATAATATGGCGACAGCGCTGCGCCATATTCGCGGTACTCTTCCTGCTTACGCTGCTTGTAACACTCGGCGATCGCCTGTAGCAGCGCCACATGCTTACCTTCGGCCTCTGGTTCGGCACGACATTGGGCTAAAGACGCGCTCAGCTTGTCATTCGCCCATGACTCGTCGGTCACCGCCAGCATCTTGAAGGCTGGCTCTGGCTCTGGCTCTGGCTCTGGCTCTGGCTCTGGCTCTGGCTCTGGCTCTTCAGCAAGCTGCTCGGGAGCTTGTTCAACCTCAAGTACTGCCTCGGTCGGTTTCTTCTCTTCGACAACTTCTACGACAGTCTCTTCGACGGCAGCTGTCTCAACAGCCTTTGTCTCAACGGGCTCGACAGGTTCGAAGGTCACGCCCTCATCGGCTGGGGTCGAAACCACCTTTTCCGCTTCTTGGTCCATTTCTTGGCTAGGCACATTCACGGCCTCGCCTGATACCACCTTCTCAACCGGTTTCTGGGTTGCTTGTTGCTCTTCCTGTGCCAGTCGCTGCGCTCGTTTGTACAGGTAAACGCCCACCGCTACCAGCAAAATAATGGCTATATATTTCATTATCATCCACCGTTGATTAATCGCGCCCAGTATCAGGCATTTTCATATCGCAAATATGTCTAGATATTAACCGATATTATTAGTCGATTCTCTTGCTATAAATCAAATATTTATACCTCTTTTTCGCTCGGGTATCAAAAACAGCCGTGAAAATCATGCTTAGGGGGTAAAAATGGCCTTTTCTGCCGTGATTTTCAGCGGCGGACGGCACCGACTAAAAGTGCCATTTTGTGCGCATCTTCATAATTTCGCCGCTTGCTTTTGTGTTCCCGTTCGCCTCGGGCTAGGCTAGCTATAACCCAGTAAAGAAGTCGGATATATCATGAGCCAAGAGATCCTAAGTGGTAAGCTGCTGCGAGAGTTTAAGACCATCGCCGCCATGGTACATATCTATTGCAAAGACCACTGCCAGGCCAAGGGCGATGTGGCCAACTGCCCAGAATGCAGCGAGTTTCTCGAGTATGCCCACACCAGGCTGGACCGCTGCCCCTATGGTCAGGACAAACCCACCTGCAACAAGTGCCCTGTGCATTGCTACAAGCCTGAGCCGAAGGCCAAGGCAAGAGAGATAATGATCTATTCCGGCCCGCGCATGCTGCTGCCCCACCCCATCATGGCGATACGTCACCTGTGGGCCGAACGCGGCCCTGTACCGGGCAAGCCCCCCGCGGCGGCGTCTAACCGTCACCTGCGTCTGGCCAAGGAGCAGAAACCCTCCTCTTAGATCTGGGTTGATTCCAGCTGAATCGGCCCGGCGTTTAGCCGCGCCAATAACGCCCAATATTCACCTTGGGTTAACCCGTTATTTCCAAGCTGAGATCAGCGCCTTAACCCTTGATGGCATTTCGAGACGAAATCCCACCTCACGCTTGCCTCGCCGGCCATTTTGCGTCAACAATGAGCACTATGGATACGCACTCTCACGGCTTGTTATTCGAAGGATACTGGTGGCTCTCATTGCTGGGTGGCCTGCACTGTATCGGCCTGGGACTCTACCTCAGATATCTGTATCGTGACCGCAACGACAACCACAAACTGCTAGGCGCCATCTTCAGCCTGCTGGCCCTCTACTTCCTCACCGGCCTGCTCAACAGAGACAACTCACCCCTGCCGCTGCAACAGCTGTTTATCCTACTGATCCCGGCCTATTTCCTGCTGATGCCCATGCTGTATCTCTATTGCTATCGCAGCCTGCACGACATCAAGGGTTCTATCGGCCTGTCACGCCACTTCATCCCCGCCATCGCCCTGGTGCTGGTGATAGGCCTCAGCGCGCTGCTGAGCGGTGAGATGCGCCAGCTGGTCTCGACCAGCAGAGTGACCCAGTTTAACCATGTCACCCTGCTGGGTACTGTGCTACCCCTGCTGCTGGTGCTGCAGACCGGTCTCTATTTCTACGCCATCTGGCGCCTGCTGCGCCGCTTCAAGGGACGCGCTCACCGCGCCCATCAGGACAGTCTCAAGGATATCAAGTTCAGATGGCTGCTGGCGCTGACGCTGGCCATGTTGACCAACTGGCTGGTGCGTATGGGATTAGTCATACTGCCCTACCTGCTGGGGGATAAGGTGAGCCTGGCGGCTCAGGCGAGCACCCGACTGTTTCTGCTCCTCAGCCTTTACCTGCTGGCCCTCTACGGCCTCAAGCAGATCACCATGTCTGCCTATCTCAGGGGCCGCCTCTTCCCAGACCTGCAAACCCAGGCGCGTCCAAACAGCAGCCGTCAGCTGCTGAACGCCGAAGAGCTCAATTATCTGCAACAACTGCTGCAATCCGACAAAAAATAATTAACTCAATTTATACCTAAGCGGTTTTGCGTTAATGTATCCGGGCTTAACCACCTCAATTAACAAGAATTACGCAAGCAATCACTAGAGAAGGGATCAAGATGGGAAGGGGATATCAACTCACCGCGTTGGCGGCGATCTGTGCGGTCGCCATGGGACTGAGCAGCGGCGTATTGGCCGCCGAGCGCACTCACCAGATCACCACGGATGACTTTTTCACCATAGGCAACATGGGCAATGTTCAGCTCAGCCCAGATGGCAAACATGCACTCTGGCTAGAATCCCGCTGGGACAAGGAGCTGGACAAGGCGCAGAAAGATCTCTGGCTTATCGATACCAAGTCACGCAAGACCAACCGCCTCACCTTCACCAACGAGAGCGAGTCCAGCCCTCAGTGGAGCCCGGACGGCAGCACCATCTACTATCTGGTCAAGCAGAGCCGCGAAGACAACAAGGCCCCCTACAACGGCAAGGCTCAGGTGTTCAGAATCAACCTGGGCAGCACAGAAGCCGTCCCTGTCACCAAGGAAGCCGAGGGAGTAAAACAGTTCCAGCTCAGCCAAGATGGCAAGAGCCTCTACTTCCTCGCCAACAAGAGCACTACAGACAAAGATATCTGGGCCAAGGTAAGAGCCAAACACGGCGCGCCTAAGTATGGTCACGGCAAGGTCACCACCAACCCCCTCTACAAGCTAGATCTCGACCACTACCAACAGAGCCTGGTGCTGGACGATGACAAGGTGGTGTGGAACTTCAGCGTCAACCAAGACGCCAGCCAGATCGCCCGTATCACCACTCAGGACAACGAACTGGTTAACCTGGAAGGCTGGTCAAACATAGAGGTATTCAACACCCAGTCACAGCAGAACAAGGTGCTGGAAGACAGCGCCTGGCGCGAACAGGCGCCCTCGCCTTACGGCTGGCTACTGGGCCTGGCCTGGCATGAAGACAACCAACGCCTGGCGTTTCGTATCGACTTCGACGGCCACCCGGGCAAGTTGTTTGTGGCCAAGCCACAGGACGACAAGGCCAAGCTAATTCAGGTGAAGACAGAGGCTGATGTCACCTTCAACTCCGGCGACATCCACTGGCGACCTGGCAGCGACGAGCTCTGTTACCGCGGCTACGACCACGCCAGGGTCAAACTCTTCTGTAGCGAGGTAGATAACCAGGGGCAAGGGGACACCCGTACCGTGCTGGCAGGCGATCTGGTAATGGGCAGCTATAGCTTCACCCACAATGGCAAGAAACTGGCCTTCAGCCACAACGGCCTGGATCATTTCAGCGACCTCTTCATCGCCGATGCCGCCAGCAAGAAGGCCAAGTACAAGCGCCTGACCAACATCAACCCTCAGGTCGACAGCTGGATCCTGCCAGAGATCTCGATAGTGAAATGGACCGCGCCGGACGGCAGCCAGGTGGAGGGGATCCTGGATCTGCCCGCAGGTTATAAGAAGAGTGACGGCCCGCTGCCGCTGATCGTGCAGATCCACGGCGGTCCGACCTCGGCCACCCCCTATGCGCTGCAACACAGATCCTACGGCCGCGCCACCTTCACCGCCAACGGCTGGGCGCTACTCTCGCCTAACTACCGCGGCTCTACCGGCTATGGCGACAAGTTCCTCACGGACCTGGTGGGCCAGGAGCATGAGATCGAGGTGGCCGACATCATGGCCGGTGTCGATCATCTGATCAAACAGGGCATAGCCGACGGTGACAAGATGGCGGTGATGGGCTGGAGTAACGGCGGCTACCTCACCAACGCCCTCATCAGCACCACCAACCGCTTCAAGGCCGCCAGCTCGGGGGCCGGCGTATTCGACCAGCGTCTGCAGTGGATGCTGGAGGACACCCCAGGCCATGTGATCAACTTCATGCAGGGCCTGCCCTGGGAGAAGCCAGAGGCCTACACCCACGGCTCGTCGCTGACCCATGCCGACAAGATCAAGACACCGACCCTGATCCACATAGGCGAAAATGATCAGCGCGTACCACTGGGTCATGCCCAGGGTCTCTACCGCGCCCTGAAGCACTACCTGAATGTACCGGTCGAGTTGGTGGTGTATCCGGGTGAGGGCCATGGTCTGAGCAAGTACCAGCACAGACAGGCCAAGATGGACTGGGACAAGCAGTGGTTCGAGCACTATGTGCTGGGTAAGCAGATGGACGAAGCTAAGTAAAAGCCTATTTGTTAGCTGAACCCGAGCTGACATCAATCGAAAAAGCGCCAGTTCTGGCGCTTTTTTCATCAATGGCCGTTTTCATTCTTAATCAGTCGAACTATGCTAAAACCATCCAAATCGATGGAGGTCATCATGCATAAGTATCTGTCTACCCTAATTCTAAGCTGTTGTGTGGCATTGGGATTATTGACGTCCCCCATGACGCTCGCCGCCGACAGCTACAGCGAAGCGATCGCCAACTTCAAGAAAGCCCCAGACACCCAGAAGTTTTTCAACTCCGCCTATGGCTACGCCATCTTTCCCACCGTCGGCAAGGGCGGCATAGGCATAGGTGCCGCCTACGGTAAGGGCCGTGTCTACAAGGGCGGTGCCCACACCGGCGACTCCAGCCTGACCCAGCTGTCCATAGGCTTCCAGCTCGGCGGACAGGCCTACAGCGAGATCATCTTCTTCAAAGATGCCAAAGCTTATCAAGAGTTTACCAGCGGCAGCTTCGAGTTTGGTGCTACCGCCTCGGCAGTCGCCATCAATGTCGGCGCCAATGCCCAGGTGGGCACCACAGGTAACTCCGCAGGCGCAGGCCACTCGGGTGCCAACAAGGCCGCCAGCGCCGCCTACATCAACGGCATGGCAATTTTCACCGCCGCCAAGGGTGGCCTGATGTATGAGGCCGCACTGGCCGGACAGTCTTTTACCTTTGAACCCAAATAAGGGGCATCTGTGGGGGAGTCAGATGGCTCCCTCCTTTCTTCCAACCTCTGGGACATCTTCGATAGTCGGCTTGATAGTGGATCAGATCGGTTCTCTAGGGGGGGATGTTCGACCTACTTAGGGATTTATAAATGGGATTTGAAGCCATAGCTTCATGGTGAACTTATTGCCTGCGGCAGGTGCAGCACTAGACTATCTAGCTGCATTTCATCGAAAAGCTTATTAACTGAGCATCAAACTCATTTTGATATTTGGAAGGTTAACATTGAACCATGGCTTCATGGTGTATAAATTGCCTGCGGCAGGCTTATGTGCAAACACATTTGTGACACGCTACGAGCACCTCCATGTGAGCTCTACCTCGGCATCCATGCCTCGGAAGGTCACAAATGTGTTTACACCTAGTTATCTGTCTCTTCGATTTAGCCGCTTTTGAACCTGACAGGAAAGTCAAAAGCAAAATCATTTTTGAACATTTCTGAGTTACGAGTTATCACAGTTGGGCACCAACAATTATTAGATCAATACTGTAACGACATGATTTGTTGTACATTGATGGCATATGCACTTGTATGCTATTTAAGGGAACTCTTATGTACATTAGAAAGGTAACGATCAACAACTATCGCAGCTTTCGCTTTTTCGAAGCACAGCTTCAACAGCTAACAGTTGTCATTGGTGAAAACGATACTGGTAAGACGAACTTTTTCACCGCACTTTCGTTACCGTTAAGCGGCAACCTAATAGACTTCAACCAGAAGCGTTTGAGTGTTTCTGATATCAACAAAGATTCCGTTATTGATTTTCTAACGTCCGTTGTCAATGATGACACCGAAGAGAATCAGCTTAAAAAGATCCCTAAAGTATCAGTAACCGTAGAGTTCGCTGATCCGAAAGATGCTTATGAAACAGCACTGTTAGCTAAGTGGATTGTTGCAGATGGAGATAACGAAACTTACAAAATCAGATACGACTTTAAGCCTAAAGACGACAAAGATTTGCTTGAGGTCGTGAAGAAATCGCTCGCTGGTAAGACTTTAGATGATATTAACTGGTTTACTCTACCCGTTGAGCTATACGACTACCAAGTCGTCTCTGTGAACAACGAAAAGCCTATCGCATACAGTGATTTAAAACACGTCAGTCTCCATAGCATCAATGCAGAGCGAGATGACTTCTCAGAAAGCAGTTCAATGAAGTCCAATAGCATTTTCACCAAATTGCTTATGAACACTCTCAACGATGACGACAAAGGTCAGATCAATACCGCCTACTCTGAGTTTTTTAGTGCTATTGAAAAGACTGAAACATTCGACAAAGTCATTGGAACTAATGACGATTTTGAGAATTACGACAGTATTATCAAACAGCTTGAGTGCACTCCTAACCTGCCCAACTTGAAGAACATCTTATCGAATATCACTTTGAAATACGGGAATGAATTTCTGTACCAAAAAGGCTTAGGACAACGAAATCTTATCTACATACTCATCCTGTTTGCTTACTACAAGTCATGTGGTGATACATTCAACTTGTGCTGTATAGAAGAACCAGAAGCACACTTGAGCGTTAACAACCTTCGTTTAGTAAGAGACTTCATTGAGAAAAGCTCAAGCAACAGTGGCTCGCTTGTACAAACTATCATTTCGACCCATAACCCATCGATCATCAACAAGCTAAAGATCTCTAATGTGTTGGCGTTTACTGGCGAGAAAGCAATTAGTCTGTCTGATACTCCAACTAAGCTAGTTGACTATCTAAGAAAGAGACCTAACTTCGACATCTTAAAGCTGCTGTTTGCAAACAAAGTCATTCTCGTAGAGGGTCCGACTGAAGAAATGCTAATCAGCACTTATCTGTCTAAACAACCAGCCCTCAACGACATTGATATTATTCCAATTGGTCAACGTGGTTACGCCACTTTCTTAGATATATGGCTAGCCTTGAACAAAGATAACCAGAACAAGAAAATTGGTGTTGTACGTGATTATGACAATTCAGATGCGGCTAAAGCCAAACATGATGCCTATGACACAGCGCATGCGAATGTCACTGTAAGAACAACAACAAACTACACACTTGAAATTGATTTAGTAGAAGCAGAAGACAACCTAGCTTTACTAAATGGTTTATTCGAAATGAAAGGCGACCTCGACGCAGTATCCAAACACATGATTAATGGTAAGACAGCAAGAATGCTTGATGTATGTGATGCGATGGTTGATGAAGAGAATCCACTGGATATCAAGTTACCAGCTCACATCGCTGAGGTTATCGAGGCTGTATCATGATAGAAGTACAGATTGCTGGTGCAGGTGCTGGAAAAACTTATGGCTTAGCAAAGACTTTGATAGAGCACATCGAAGCTTGTACTAGTCACAAAAAGACATTTGCACTGACGTACACAAACTCTGCAACAGCGAAGATAGAGCAAGAGATAATCAAACAACATGGCTTTATTCCGTCGAATCTCTGTATACAGACCGTACATAGCTTCTTGTTAAACGAAATAATCTACCCATTCTCGTCATTCACTCTCGGAGATGTGTATAACGACGCATCAATAATGATGTTACCGAGCGATGCTAGATTCAAAAACTGGCACTTAAAGCGATTAAAAGATAAAAACATCATTCATGCCGAGAGCGTCTACAACATCGCTAAACAAATTGTTGATGAAACCACCAGCAAGCACAACAACAGAGCGAAGAAAGATAAAGTCCGCAGACTTTTGGCTATTCTAGGAAGCTGTTTTGACAAGATATTCATCGACGAAGTCCAAGACTTAGATAAAGATGCACTTCGCTTTTTCGAAGTTCTAGGCAGCAACGATATTGACATATACATGATCGGAGATCCAAAACAAGCAATCAAGTTTCCCCAAGATCTTGATGCTTTCGTTCAAAAATTAGCTCAAAAAAAATACGCGACCATACTACCGATCAACAATCAAACTAGGCGAGTCCCCAGAGAGATACTAACTGTCTCAAACAGCTTCTGTTATGAAAATCAGCAACAAGAGTCACTATCAGAAATGGTTGGTGAACTCATGTACATTGAATCGACGGACGGGCGATATGACGATCTACTAACGAACTACTTAGATACAAAACAACTTGTTTGTATCGACAAAAAGAATGGTCGCTATACAACTTCATCTAAACACAAACACTCATTCCCACGAGAGATCGAGGAAATGATTCGTGATTCTAACCACAAGAAAGACAAAGCTTTGTTTGTTAAAGCAGCTTTTTCTGACTTTATGGACGATGCGATCAATGAAGATAATAAGAAAGCCATAAGTAAACTCATTGCTCGGCATTCATTGGCTCTTAATAAACAGCACTTCGCCCAATTACATGAGCTATGCAATTCATGCACTAAAAATGATGTTCAATTCAAAGTCCAAAGTATCGAATCTATCAAGGGATTGGATGCTGATGTGTGTGTAATCATACTTAGCCCTAATACCCTGAAATACTTAACTCAAAATGGTATTAGCAAAGCAAATCAATTTAATAAAGAATGGAAAAAAATCTATGTCGCTCTAACTCGTGCCAAAAAGAGGCTGGTGTTAGCTTTAGATCACGAGTTGCTCGCTAAAGAAGATATGGCGGCTGTTAGGAATGTGTTAGGTGAATTAGGGTTTGTTAATCACATCTAGTACACATCTGTCCATTAATACAGGTGGAGTCCAATAGAAGTCAGATTCAATCAATGTGTCAGATTTAATTGGCTCTATGTAAATAATCTTCTTTAATGCAGCTTGTAACTTATTTTGGGGCAGAAATAAGTTAACGCTTTACTCCCTTACCTCCTCAACGCCGCCAAATCGAAGAGACGTTTAGATACAGGTGTAAGCACGCTTTTGGCTCTCGGCGGCATGGACGCCGCCGTGAAGCCCACATGGAAGTGCTCGTGGTGTGCCAAAAGAGTGCTTGCACATAAGCCTGCCGCAGGCAATTGATGAAGGTGAAGGTACGAGCTTCAATTTGCCTTCACAAGTAACAACATCCCTGTGATCACGACATTCACACATCCATATACAGCACCCGCCGGTGCAGGCGCTAAGTATCTGAGAAGGTTCGACCTTCAAAACCCGATCAAATACCAACTCGGCCAGGCTCCAAACAAAATGCCCAGCCTTCATTGCAAGGCTACTCGTGGCCCCATGGAGTAGGCGGCAAGGCAACCGGCTTGGTCAGATCAAACGTCACCTTAAAGTCACGATTCTCCCGGGTGAGGCGATAGATAAACTGGCTTTCGGTGATCCCCATGTGCCACACATTGGTGACCGATTGGGTCAGTCCATTTTGTTTGAAGTTGTCGATAGAGTAGGCATCGACCGGGAAGGATTGCAGCTCGGCCCTGCCGCCATCTTGGGTGTCGCCGCCATACATGGTGACCTTGTCTTCGCTGCCATCTTGATGTCTGTGGTCATGCTTGAGGCGCAGCCCTGTGTCTGTCTTGGTGATCACCCAGGTACGGGAGTGATCCTCACCCACATGAAACGGCACCTTGAGCTCGCTGTCGCTACACTCGCGCACATGCATCACCAGACGCTTGCCACTGAAGGCCGAGTCGGCGCTGTTGCCCGCCGTCACCTTGCCCTCGAAGGCCTGGCCGCAATGGGCGGCAATCGCATCGAAAAATTGACTCTGCTCGGTCGTGGTCGCCATTGCAGGGGCGGCTAACAATAGGGCGGCGCTAACACCAAGTGATTTGGCGCCAAGAGATAGTGATAGGGATTTAGTCATCTTGTTTTTATGCTCCATCAAATTGAACCTTCACACTAGCACGAACAGATAAATTGAAGCTGAATAAAAAAAGCCCCCGAAGCCGAGGCGACGGGGAAAGGTTTACAGGATAACTATGTTTAGAAAAGCTATGGTTAAAACTATGCTTGGTTAATGATTCGATTCAAGGATTAGGCTTTCTCCACCCGCACCGGAATACCGTGACGGCAGTTGGCTCCAGTCCAGTAATCGTTGAGCATACTGGCGGCGCCGTTGCGGGTCGGATCCGCCGGGATCATCTGGTTAACCGCCGTGCCGCCGGCGCGATTGGCGATTCCCGCTAACTTCTCGCCGTTGATGATGCGATCGTCACCGCCGAAGCCCTCGCTATGACCAAAGCCGTGAGAGACACAGACAGCCCCCTTGGCGACCCCCACATCCGTCTGCAGGGTGCCGACGCAGGGCTTGCCATTGGCGGTTACTATGCGCACGCTATCGCCATCCTTTAGCCCCTGGGCCTTGGCGGTATCTGTGTGCATATAGACGAAGTTGGTGGGACTGATCTCACCGATCCGCTTGAAGGCCACCGCATAGTTAGAGCGCACCGTCGCCTTGTAGCTGGAGAACAGCAGCGGATATTCGCTCTGGGGCCAATGGCTCTCCCAGGTATCGCCGTTCCAGAACTTATGTTCCTGCAGGGTCGGCGTGCCTGGGTAAAACTCACCCGAGTAGGCATGACGCAGCTGCGCTACCTCCTGATGATAGATCTGCAGACATTTAGGCCCGGCGCCCTTGATGAAGTCGCCTTCATAACGGTCATCCTCCTGATAGTAGCCACCGCGTGACAGCAGGGCCTCGACCTTGGCGGCCTCGTCGGCGGTAAGTCTTGGCTTGAGCGGCTTCATGGCATAATCCAGCCCGGCCCACAGGCGATCTTCCTCGGTCACCTTAGGTAGCTGTTCACACTGCGCCGCCACGTTGGCCAGGTATCTGGCGTGCCAATCCTCGAAGGTTAACAGGTCCACCTTACGGCCATCGCTGGTCGCCAGGGCGCCCTTACCGAAGCCAGGCAAATCGAGTTTGAGGGCGATATCGATCAGCAACTGCTCCATGCAAATATGCTCACCCGCCTCATTTTTCTCGGTTCTCGGAGTCACCACAGGCGATGCCGCCACCACGCCCAGTTTATGGGCGCCCCACATGCGATCCGCCGCATATTCTTCAAGCATGGAACGGTCCGGGATCAGGTAATCGGCGTAGCGGTTGGTCTCGTTCATGTGACAGTCGATCCCCACCACCAGCGGCAAGCGCTTAGGATCGGCGATGCTGGCCACCACCTCCTGACTGATCGACGCCGCGCTGTAGAGGAAGTTGTTGCGCCAGTTGAACAACACCTTAGCGCTGTAGGGGTCGCCGTTGGCATGGCTGGTCCACTGCTCGGCCGCATTCATGGCGGGCAGCACCTCGTGCCAAGGGGTACTGGCGGGATAAGGGTTCTTGCCCTGCTCCACCTTAAGACGATATTCGGTCGAGGCCTCGTAGGCACCATCGCGACAGGCGTTGACGATACCATCCAGCGACACGCCACCTTCTATGTTGGCCAGATCATACAGACCTTCCATGCCGCCGATAGGGCCATTGCCATAGATGGCGCCGCCCTTAGCATCGTGGGAACCCGCCAGGGTATTAAGCGTCGCCCAGATCCAGCCCATCACAAAACCGTCAGATGAGTTGGTGCCGCCGTTGCCTGCCACACAGGCCTTGCGGCCATAGTGCGCCAGGTCTTTCGCTACCTGACGCATCTCTTTGATCGCAATGCCACTGCGCTTGGCATACTCCTCCATACTGGTACGTTGCGCCTCGGCCCGTAGCAGATAGAGAGAAGACATCAGCGTCACCTTACGGCCACGGCTGTCGGTGACACGTTTGCTGACAAACAGCTCGGCCTTGTCGCCTGACTCCGCCGACGCTAAGGTCTGAGTGCCCGCCTTGATGATCAGTGCCTCGTCACCACCCAAACCGAAATCTTTTGCCTTGGCAAACTTGCGATACTCTGGATGCTTAGGATCCATCACCACCAGATGACCGGCGTTGGTGTAGTTAAGCTCACCCGCGGCCTCGGCCGCCTTCTGGCTCGGATTTTCCAGGTGCGACTTGTTAAACCACTGCTCCTCGAGCATGGTACGGATCACCCCAAAGGAGAATGCCGCATCCTGACCGGGTTTGACCGGTAGCCAGGTGGCATTGGTATCGGCGGCGACCGTGGTACGCAGCAGGGGGTCGACACACACATATTTAAAGCCACGGTCCACACGGCTGCTGGCAAGACCTCGACCGACGCGGTTCAGGCTGACACCCGATGAACCAGGGCTGGTGCCCATAAACAGGCCATACTCGACGTTTTCCCAGTCGACATCGTTGAGCCATTCTTCGAATCCGGCCGCCATCCCCAGGCTATAACCCGTTGCCTGGGCGGCGCCGCAGTAGGCGTGTTTAGTCCCCAGGTTAACCGTGCCCCATGACTGCATCATGAAGCGAGAATAGAAGCTTCCGCGCAAATAATCTTCTGCGCAGAAGGTGGCAAATAGCTGATTCGCCTTGCTGCCAAATTCGCTATGGCCCGGCTTCACCTCCTGATCCAGCTGGCGAATGGCGCGCAGCCCATCCACATGGCCTTCGCCGAAGAGATCGCCCCCCTCGATGATCTCGGCAAGTGCCTGTTCATAGCTGATGGTGACCCACTCACCACCGCCGCGCTTACCCGCGCGTTTCAGCACCCGAGTCACCCGGCGCTCATCGTCAACCGAGTCGACGCAGCTGGCCCCCTTGGCACAGGTGGTGGCGCGATTCTTCAGCCCCGCCTCACCCGCCAAGGCGATAAAGCTCTGCTTCACCTCTGTGCTCAGCGGCAGTGGTGAGCCAGAGTTGTTCTCACAATAGGGGTTGCCCCCCACCTTCAAGACTCTGTCTGTCTTCTCATCCACACGCACCCTGAGGCCGCAGATGTTGTAACAACTAAAGCAGCGGGAATAGACGGTGCGCACCCCCTCAGTCTTTTGCCATTTGCCCTCGCCATCGAAGCCCCCTTCGGCAGCTACGGGATGACCGAAGCGTGAAATGTCCTGGGTCTTCTGAGGCTCAGACTCGGCATCGACTCGACTGCAGGCGGCACCTGTGATGGTCGCGGCAGATACCAGACCGGCTTGAGTTAAAAACTTACGTCTATCCATCTTTGACTCCTAGCGCTGCCAATCGAGATAATTGAGATTCAAAATGGCTTGATCATCGGTCGATGTCGGTAAGCCAATGTAGAAGATGTTGGGCGAGGTGCCAGCCTCGGACAGCATGGCGTAGACCTTGTTGTCCCGCACCAGCTTAGAGACCTGGCTGTCGGGATCGTTGAGGTCGCCAAAGGTACGGGCGCCGCCGATACAGGTCTCGACGCAGGCAGGCAACAGCCCCTGAGTGACGCGGTGAATACAGAAATTACACTTCTCGGGCGGGTTATCCAGGCTCTCATCTTTGCGGCGTGCGCCATAAGGACAGGCATCGACACACAGCTGGCAGTGAATGCACTCTTCGTGGTCGATCACCACTATGCCATCTTCCTTACGCTTGTAGGTCGCCTCCACCGGACAGACCTGAGTGCAGACAGGATTATCACACTGGTTACATTGGTTCGGCACCGCAAGGGTGGCGATGCGCTCACCTAAGCTCAGGCTAGCCTGATTGACGCGGGTACGGCATCGACCCGCATCGGTTTGATTTTCAACGGAACATGAAACGGTACAAGAGAGACAGCCGGTACAACGTCTGACGTCAAACACCATGGCATAGCGTTTTCCAAGGGTTTTCGCTTGTAGCGTGCTGGCGGGCACCAGTGAGAGCAGAGCTCCACCTGCCGCCATTTTTAATATCGAGCGCCGATCTAACATAACGAGATCCTTAACTATGTTTTTCTAAAATAAAAACATGACTTCTGGAAGGTTTCTTATTATTTAAAATACACACGCAATAATAAAACTTGCAACAGACAATAAAGCTATAAACTGAAAACTAAATAGAGATCACGATTCAAATAAAAATATAAATCCAATGAAATTATTTATAGAGAGCGGGTATAATAGAAGCGATAAAAAGACGAACATCTCATATTAAAAATAAATTTAAATTTGATGAAATAAAATCGAAAGTTCACAAATCGAACAGTTATCCCGCCCAAACAGTAGCTTAGGCGCGCCCTAGAGATAGCAAGGCCTAGCCTATAGCCCGCCTACAAGTTGTTCGTTCGTACCAGTTAGCCTGAAAGATATATAAATCCTGCAAATTTTAAATATCGCATTTTGCAAAATGCAGATATTAAAACATGAGAAGTAATGCAAACTTTAAATAATGGCCATATTAAAAGTGTGACTTTCAACACTGAACGTGTGTAGATATATATAGATGATAATAACTCAATATATTTACCCAGTTCACAACCATGAATAAGATTGACCAACTTAATTACAATCAATTAAAAGTGTTCATCGCCGTCTATGAACACGGGCAGAGTCATCAGGCTGCCAATGAACTGGGTATTACGCCTTCAGGTGTGAGCCGCACCCTAAAGATCTTAAGAGACATATTTAAAGACTCGCTCTTTATTCGTCGCTGTTCCGGTTTCGTCGCGACAGAGAAGACCCACCAGCTGATCCCTATGGCCAGAGAATTGGTGGCCCACTATCAAAAGCTCGAGATGCAACACTCGGTATTTACCCCGGCTGAATCGGGCGGCCAATATGTTATTCACGCCTACGATGAGTTCATCTACCCAGTACAACAGGTGATCCGCAACGAGATCCTCACCGAGGCGCCCAACATGAAGTTTGATGTCAGGGTGTTGACCCAAGACTGCAGCAGCGATCTCGCCAATGGCGATGTCGATTTCGTGGTGGTCTATGAAGGCTTCAACGGTAAGAACCTCAACGCCGAGATGTTTTCCGCCACCGATAATCTCTACATCCTGGCGCGCAGCGGCCATCCGATCCTCAAGCAGGAACTCACCCTGGACAACATCACCCAATATGCCTGCCTAGAGATAGACAACTATGACGACCTGAGTTGCCCGCTGCTGGTGAACCTCTGCCGCGAAGAGGAGCTGTGCATGGAGGTCGACGGCTATACCGACAGCGTGGCCACCGCCATGCGCCTACTGAGCGAATCTGATGCCATCACCTTAGTTTGCAACGAATTTACCCGCCAGTTCGTCGACATGTTACCCGCAGTGCAGTGGGTCAAGCTGCCCGAAGAGCTGGCCAAGCGTTGCCGCATTCGTCGCCGGGAAAACCGCGAGATAGGCAATTACCTCTTATATGGCAACGTCAATCAGTCGGCCGCCTTCAACTGGGTGAAGTCAAAGCTCATCTGCGGCCTGGAAAGCGCCTGGCGCAGGGCGGCAGAACGCTGACAAGGATTTTGATGGCGAGACCGACAAGCTACCTGAGGCACTCTTGCATACCCCTTTCGCAGCTGGTCTTGCCATCTTTTTAAATCGAAAAACGATAACAAAACAGGTATGCAGCGAGTCTTTGACTCACAAACATTTGAGCAATGTCTGTAAAAAGCGTCTTAAGACGCATCAAGATGGGGAACACTTATGAAAATGAACAGACGCACCTTCTTGCAAGGTGTCGGAGCCAGCTCCGTCGTCGGCTCGCTATCCGGTCTTATGCCCGGCATAGCCAGTGCAGGCGAAAAAGGCGGCGCGCCCGACAAACTCTTGAAACGCCAAGGAGAAATTAAGTACCACACCTGCCAACGTAACTGCGCCGACCGCTGTCTGTTGAAGTTCACGGTACAAAACGGCCGCATGACCTACGTGGAAGGCGCTTCAGAACTGAAGAAGATGGGCACCTCTCCCTGCGTGAAGGGCCATGCCTATGTGCAATACACCTATGCCGCCGACCGTATCCTGCACCCGATGGAGCGCGCGGGCAAGAAGGGCGAAGGCAAATGGCGCCGCATCTCCTGGGATGAGGCCTATGACAAAATAGCCAGCCGTCTGCAGCAGATCATCAAAGATCACGGCGCCGACTCTATCCTGCCCTACAGCTACTCGGGCCACGAAGGGGTTATCGGTAAATACGGCGGACCTAGCCGCTTCTTCAACGCCGTAGGTGCCCGCAAGCTCGACCGTAAGGTGTGTGTGTTCGCCGCCTATGAAGGCTTGAAGTCGGTAACTGGTACCTACCAGGGCCCGGATCCATACGACAACATCTACACCAACTGCTACATCTCTTGGGGCCAAAACGAGACGGCCACCAACGTACACGGCATCAAGTTCATCAACCAGGCTCGTGACCGAGGTGCCAAGCTGTTGGTGGTTAACCCTGTGCGCACCCCTATCGCCTCTCAGGCCGATATCTGGTTGCAGCCTAAGCCGAGTACCGACACCCACCTGGCGACAGGTATCATGAAGTACCTGATAGAGCATGACCTAGCGGATCTCGAGTTCATCAAGGCCAACACCCTTGGCTACGACCAGCTGCTCGAGCGCCTCAACACCATGAGCTACGAAGAGATCGAGCGTGTCACCGGCGTGCCTAAGGCCAAAATGTTCGAATTCGCCCGCGTCTATGGCGAGTCAGAGCTTTCTGTACTGCGCCTGGGTTACGGTATGCAGCGTAACTACAACGGCGCCCGTATGTCTCGTGCCATCGCCATGATGCACGCGGTTGCCGGCCAGTACGGCAAGATAGGTAACGGCTTCATCTATGACAACACCCAGGCCGATGACAGCCTGAACTACAGCAAGGGCCGTGCGGATCATATCCACCCGAACCCAGACACAGTTGGCCACGTCAACATGACGGAGATCGCCAAGGCGCTCGACCCAGAGAATCCAATGGCCTATGGCAAGCCGATCAAACCGATTAAGGCGGTGATCAACTACAACGGTAACTTCGTCTCGGTTGCTCCCGACTCGAATGCCTGTCGCCGCGGCGCGATGCGTGATGACCTCTTCCTGGTGGTTCACGACTTCTTGATGACAGATACCGCAGAGCTGGCAGACATTATCGTACCGGCAGCGACCCAGTTCGAGTTCCCAGACATGGGTACCGACTACAACTGCTACCACATGCAGACCTCTGAGAAGGTGATCGAGCCCCTCGGCGAGTCTAAAGACAACTGGATCTTCTTCAAGGAGCTGGGCGCCCGCATGGGACTAGACCGCTTCCCTGAGATGCGTGTGGACTATGAGCAGATCCTGCGTGACTTCCTCGACACGGAAGAGCCTGCCTTCAGACATAACAACATCACCTATGAGCAGATCATTCGCGACAAGTTTGTCACCGTCTATGACCAACGTCCTTACTTCGGCGACGGCAAATATAAGACGCCAAGCGGCAAGATCGAATTCTACTCAGAAATGATGAAAGAAGCCGGCTACCACCCGGTTATCGACTTCGGCCTGCCGGAAGATGAGATGGTACAGGAAGAGAAGACACTGCCGTTCCGTCTGCTGTCTCCTGCCATTCCGCAGCGTGCCAACAGCTCTTTCTACAACGTGAAGTACATTCGTAATTTCCCGGCCTACTTCGCCAAGATCAACGCCGAAGATGCTAAAGAGTTAGGCATTCAGAACAACGACAGGGTAAGGCTCAGCAACCAACGTGGTGAGGCCCACTTTATCGCTCAGGTCTCTACCCAGGTGGTCAGAGGGACTGTCATGGCGCCGAAGAATAACTGGCGTCGTATGGACCCACAGGGCAAAGACAGCTGTACCAACAACCTCACCACCGACACCTTGACCGATATGGGTGGATGCTCTGCGTATCATTCCACTCGCGTCGCGATTGCCAAAGCCTAAGGAGTAAACGATGTCGTTAAATAAGAAAGTGGGCTTTGTGTTCAGACAAGAAAACTGTGTCGGTTGCGGTGCCTGTACCGTTGCCTGCCAGATCCACAATGAACTGCCCGAGAACCATAGATTCCGTAAAGTCGATCGCTATGAAGTGAAGCGTGACGATGGCGCCATCGATGTCTGGCTATCTCACGCCTGCATGCACTGCGAAAACCCAGCCTGCCTCATGGTCTGTCCAGCGAAAGCCTACCATGTGCGCGATGACGGTATCGTGGTACTGGACCGTGAGAAGTGCACGGGTTGTGGCCTGTGTGCCAGCGCCTGTCCTTACGCGGCTGTCAGTATCCGCGAGGACGACGGCAAGGCAGACAAGTGCAACATGTGTGTGGAACTGCTGGACCGCGGCATGAAACCCGCGTGTGTGAGTGGCTGCCCGGTAGAGTGCCTGGATGTCGGCAATCTGCAAGAGGTGCTCAAGCGTCCATCGGCAAGCAAACAAGGCATAGGCTATGGCGATTGCATCACCAAACCTAACCTAGTGATCATTAAGGAACGCGCATAATGACAGCAGAATATGGCCCAACGGCAATGGCTTACCATGCCTTCAAATCTATGATGTTCGCGCCCTCGGATACTCAGGCTCTCGCAGGCTTAATCGCCTACCTGGAGCAGGAGTCGCCAGACAGCCCGCTACTCATAGAGGCACGCAAGTTCAGTGACGACGCATCCGAATTGGAGTTTGATTTTAATCGCATGTGTATCGGGCCATACAAGCTGTTAGTCGCCCCCTATGAATCGGTTTACCTCAGTGGCAATCATCAGATCTTCACCGAGGAAACCGTCAGGGTGGCCGAGTTCTACCAACAAATTGGTCTGGTCATCGACGATAGCTTCAACGAGCCGGCCGACTTTATCGGTAACGAACTCGAGTTCCTTTACTGCCTGCACGCCATGGCCGCCGAGCAACAAGCGCTGGAAAACAGCGAACATGTCGAGGCGCTCAATGAACTCGCGGCGGAGTTTATCCAAACCCATCTCGGGCGTTGGATCACTCCATTCTGTGAGGGCATTGCCAAACATGCGAAACAGCCTTTCTGGCCGCTGTTGGCTCACGAGCTACTGCAGTTTATCAATCAACAACTTCAAGCGGCGCCCAGCCTAGACGGCGCCGAATGATCGACGAGTCTGCCTGGCGACAGGCAGATTCCAACGCGACAAGCGATGTCGCAAGGAGTTTTCAATGAGTAAAGCAATAAGATGGTTAAGCCTTATTGTGCTCGGTCTGTTTGCATCCAGTTATGCACTGGCCGAAGAGACCGCCACCCTGCAGCCGCAGCAGTGGCAAACCATTCAGGAGCACGCCATCTCTGGTGATATTCCTGAGATCCGTGGCCTACCGACTCAGCCTGAGCTGCTGATGCCAGCGTCGATTCCACAGCAAGCCGACGAGTCGCTGCTGGGCTACCTGGGCGCGACCGATACCATCGCCTTCGCCCTGTTTGCCAGCTTGTTTGGCGTAACCGCCCTCTTCATCCTATTCGTGGTGGTGAACGGCGTCTCTAAACTGGACCATGGCTTCTCGGGTAAGCTGATCAAGCGTTGGTCAGGCCTTAGCGTCAGTGTGCACTGGCTGGGTGCCATCCCTTGCATCCTGCTGATCCTCACCGGCCTGGTGCTCGGCGGCGGCCGCTTCTACTTCGAGCCTGGCATGAACGCGGGTTCCTGGTCGGCCCTGGTGGGCCTATCCAGCAGCCTACATGAGTTGATGGCCTTCCCCTTCATCCTCGGCTATGTGCTGATGGTACTGATGTGGGCGCCTAAGCAGTTCCCCGCAAGCTATGACCTGAAATGGTTTGCCGTACTGGGCGGCTACATCAACTTCGGCAAGAAGCAGCACCCCGATGCAGGCTTTGCCAACGCGGGTGAGAAGCTGTGGTTCTGGGTATTCGCCCTGTTCGGTGGTGTCATGGTGGTCTCTGGCCTGGCGATGATGTTCCCCGAGACCTATGGCGTCACCAAGAACACGGCCAATCTGATGCTGGTATTGCATATTGCCTCAACCGTCATCATCAGCGCCTTCTCTGTGGTGCATATCTTCATGGCGACCGTGATGTCCGAAGGCGGCATGTCAAACATGACCTCTGGCTACTGTGACGAAAACTGGGCAAAACAGCATCACAACCTCTGGTTCGCCGACCTGAAGAAGGCAGGCAAGGTTTAACCAAAACCCGGCCCATGGCAGATGTCATGGGCCTATTAACTCCCTTTTTTTAAACGCCTGCGGCGCCCCTATCCTCCATCGACCTGATGGCAGGAGGGAGACTCGCATGCCTAAGAAAACCAATTGAAGGCAGAAAGCCATGAAAAACCATAAGATTATTTTTCGCACCTCAATGATCGCCGCCGCAATGGCACTCGCTTCTACTCAGGCTTATGCCGCCGAGCAGCCCTTGAGTGAACAGGTCGAGGCACTCAACCAGCGCATCGCCCAACTAGAGGCTCAGGCCGCACCATCACAGTTCAAGAATAGCGAAGTCAGCCTCTACGGCTCTATCCGTCCGACACTCAGCTACCTCGACGACAGTACAGATGAAACCTGGGATGTGAGAGACGCTCTCTCTCGGGTCGGCATCAAGGCCAGCACTGAGTTTGCCGACGGCTGGCGCGCCATCGCTCAGGGGGAATGGAGCGTCGATATCGCCAACTCAGGCAACTTCGGCAAGGCGAGACAGGCCTATGTTGCCATCGCATCCCCCTACGGCCAGCTGGGCATAGGTAAACAACGTCCGGCCCAATACAGCCTGATCGCCGAATACGTGGATATTTTCAACCACGGCAACAGCCCTTACGCCTACGACCATGAAAGTCCCTTCTTCGTCGACAACTTCGTCACCTACAAGCTGGTCACTGGCGGCTTCACCTGGATGGCCGGCGCCCAGTTTGACGGCGATAAGGGCGACACAGGCGCGGATCTGGTCAACATAGGCGTAGGTTACGATGTCGGAGCCCTGCATCTTGGCCTGGGTTATGTTACCCAAGACAGTTTGGAGAACGGCCAGGTAAACGGCGACAACCAGACTCTGGGCGGTGTGGTGGCCTATACCTTCGATAACGGCCTCTACCTGGCGGCGAGCTACCAGGACAAGCAATACAACTTCGATAATCAGGTGCAACATGGCGATCGCAGCGGCAGCACCTTAGATACCGCCCTGGCCTATCCACTGAGCAACGAGTACAAGATCAAGCTGGGCTACTTCCAGTTTAAAGACGGTATCGAGGATATCAGCTCTATGGACTATGACGGTTTCAACACCACGCTGGAATGGAACCCGCTGGCCAACGTGCGCGTACACCTGGAGTACCTGGATAAGAACTACGACAACCTAAACGACGATCGCGCCGTTACCGTCGGCTTCCGCTATGACTTCAACTTAAACTGGAAAGGCTAACCTCCCGACCAGGCTCCCTCCAGAAGAGGCCATCTCTGGCCTCTTCTATTCCACACCTCATGGAGTTAGTAATTGATGGGATTCAAGAAATCACTCGTGGCCTCCATGGTCACCCTAGTCGCCCTCTGCCTGTTGATCTCGAACTGGCTCTCCTACGTCCAGATTAAAGAGGCCACCATCGCCAGGGTTAACGACAAACTCACCGGCGTCACCCGTAACGAGTCGGCCAAGGTTGCCACCTGGTTTGGCGCCAAGGCCCAGGCAATGGATGAACTGGCCCGCCACTACCGTTTGGGGAGTTACCAGGACAACTATGTCAACACCGCGCGTCTCGCCACAGATCTCTCCGGGGTCGCCCGCATCTATTTCGGCTTCGATGACGGCAGCGCCTACTCCACCGAAACCGGCGACAAGTGGCTAAACGGCAAGGCGATCCCCGGCAAGTACGATCCCAGAACTCGCCCCTGGTATCAGCAGGGTAAGGCCACAACTCAGCTGGACGTCACCGACATCTACATAGACGACGGTACGGGCCACAAGGTGATCTCCATCCTGAAGAATCTGGGCGACGGCGTGGTCTTGGGTGACATAGAACTCACCTATCTTCATGATGTTGTCAGCGCCATAGATTATCCTGGGGCGGTCGCTCTCATCACAGATCAAACCGGCAAGGTATTGGCGTCAGAGTCCCCTACCCTGGTCAGTGGCAGCCGCTTCAGCGACTTCGGTCTGCCTCAGGTGCAGCAGAAGATCATCGGCAGCGACGAGGTGATGCAGGAATATCGCATCGACGGCGTCGATAAGCTGGGCTTCTCGAAAGCCATCCCCCTGGTTAATGGCAAGCAGTGGTTCCTCTTCATTGGCCTGGATAAGTCGAACGCCTATGCCGTGGTAGATAAGGCCCTTACCAGCGCCCTCGTTTCTTCCGCCGTCATGTTGCTGTGCGCCATCAGCATCTTGCTTGGGGTCCTGTACCTCCTCTATCGCCCTATCTTGTCGCTCAAGGCCATGGTTACCGAACTGTCTAAGGGCAACGGCGATCTCACCAAACGACTCGAGATACATAGCGAGGACGATCTGGGGCAGATCTCCATGGGGATCAATCAGTTTATAGCCAACCTGCAGGCCATGATGCGCGAGGTGCTACAGGCCTCGGCCCATATCTCTGGCAGTGTCGAGCGACTCAATGGAGAAACCGAGACCAATCGCCATATCTTGTCGGCTCACACCAAAGAGACAGAGCAGATCGTCGCCGCGGTGGAAGAGATGAGCGCCACCGCCAACGACGTCGCCCAAAATGGCAGCGAGACCGCCTCCTTTACCCAACTCACCAACGAACAGGCGCTGGCATCGAAGCAGGTAGTGGCTCAGGCCACAGAGACGGTTAACCGTCTGGTTAGGGAGGTGGAACACACCGCCGACAAGATAGGTCAGATCGATCGTGACACCATCAATATCACCCAGGTGCTCAAGGTGATTGGTGACATCGCCGACCAAACCAACCTACTGGCCCTCAACGCCGCCATCGAGGCCGCTCGAGCCGGCGAGCAGGGACGGGGATTTGCCGTGGTGGCCGACGAGGTGCGGGCCCTTGCCGCGCGCACCCAGGACAGCACGGCGGAAATTGAGGAGACACTAAGCAATCTCAGAGACGCCTCTAACAGCGCGATCCACTCGATGGAGGTCACCAAGCAGACTTGTCTGGAAACCGCCAGCACCACAGAGAGAGTCGCCACGGATCTCGACGCCATCGGCAGTTCGGTTAATCAGATCAACGATCTGAACACCCAGATCGCCACCGCCGCCGAAGAGCAAAGCTCTGTCTCGGCCGAGATCACCCGCAACATGAGCGCCATCTGCGACATGGCCAACGAACTGGCTCGCAGCGGCGAGTCGAGCCGCAACGAAACCGTTAACCTGGCCACCGCCAATCAGCAGCTGGAACAGATAGTGGGACAGTTCAAACTCGACTAAGTCTCAAGCATTAACCACTCACCGGGGCCTTCTGTCTGAAGGCCTCTTTCAACCTCTCCACTACTAAATGCAACGCAAGGGGCAACTGTTGCTGGTAGGCATGAATGGCAAACACGTCTCGCGACGGGCCGCTGTGTTCGGGTAGCACCCGCTGTAGCTTGCCCTGGGCAAGCTCAGTCTCGATAAAGATAGAGGGCACCAGGGCAATGCCGACACCTGCCATGGCGCTGTTGATGGCGCTGATGGAGGTGTTGACCTTGATCTCCTTAACCGCCTCGAAGGCCAGACCACTAGGGCCTTGCAATACCAGAGGCCGCTGCCAGGGCAAGACGATCAGGCTGTGGCCCTGCAGACTCTCCGCCGTGATGGCGGCGCTGCGGTTGATATAGCCAGGGGCGGCCACCAGGACGCTGTCGAGTCGGCCGATAGGAATCGCATGATAGCCGCTGTCTTTCTGTGGCCCGACGGAGATCGCCATGTCTAGGTTGTGCTGCAAGATATCCAGCCTCGCATCGTCATAGTGCATCTCAGGCAGCAGCTGCGGAAACTCGCGGCAGAGGTCGGCAATGATGGGAGTGAGCAGCGGCGCCTCGAAGGCCAGAGGCGCGGTAATCGCCATGCGCCCACCGGGCACCGCCTGCTGATCATGGGCCGCCTCCAGAGTTTCGGTCAGCAGGCGCCACAGCTGACGACTGCGCTGAGCCATCGCCTCCCCTTGAGTAGTGAGATGCAGCTGGCGGGTACTGCGGGTCAGCAGCTTGATGCCGAGATCTTGCTCCAGCTGACTCACATACTGGCTCACCGCCGACTTGGTATGACCGAGCGCCTCCGCCGCGGCGGTGAAGGAGCCCTGATTGACCACCTCATCGAAGACCAGCATCTGATATGCCAGCCGCTTTTGTTCGTTTTTTCTGAACATTCTTATCAACCGAGACCTAAATATCACAATAAAAAATAACAATAGACTGGCGCCTCAACAGTTTCAAGCGACTAGTCCTAACAACTAGTTCCAACGACTAATTCGAGTAGCTAATGAGGAGCCAACATGAGTCAATCTATCCGCCAAGCCGTCATGCAAGCCAGCCAAGCCTGGATTGCCGATTTCAACCGTCAGGCCTTTGCCGACTGCATCGCCCGCTATCTGCCAGAGGCGAAGATGCAGGTCTCCCCCTTCGGCCGTTTCGATGGCATTGAGGCGATCAGCCAGTTCTGGCTCGGCTTCGCCCAGCAAAATCCAGGGGAGCTGGTCTACCGCAATGTAGAGATCAAGGTGCTCAGCGACAGGCAGGCGATACTGTCGGCCAACTGGCGCATGAATATCGCCAGCGGTTTCATCAGCAAGGAGTTATGGACCCTGGCCGATGATGGCCACTGGTATCTGGAAGAGGATGATTTCAGCGTGCTGACCCAGCTGAGCGAGCCCCTGGCGCCACAGATGCGCAGCGCCCTGGTGCTGGTGGACCTGCAAAACGACTATTTTAAGGGTGGCCGCTTCGCGCTGGATAACTGCGAACAGGCGGCAGCCAACGCGGCCAAACTGCTACATCATTTTCGTGCCAATCAACTGCCGGTGATCCATGTGCAGCATATCTTCAAGGATCCCGAGGCGAGCTTCTTCAAGGCAGGCACCCAGGGCGTGGAGATCGCCGACATGGTCGCGCCCAAGGGCAATGAGCCCGTCATCATCAAACACCATGTGGACAGCTTCATCGACACTGCCCTCTCTCAGACATTGATCGAGATGGGCATAGACAAACTAGTGGTCGTCGGCGCCATGGCCCAGGCCTGTGTGCAGACTCTGTGTCGCAGCGCCGTCAAGGCAGGCTTCGAGTGCGAGGTGATAAGTGATGCCATTGCCGCCCCGAGTCTCTCTTGGGAGAGTCAGGATCTAAGCGGCGAGCAGCTGGTGGCGGCGAATCTCATCTCCCTGAGTTTTGGTGGCGCCAAGGCGGTCAGCCTAGATGACTGGCTGATCCAGGCGCGGCTGGCGGGCTAATGCAATTTAACAATCAATCTAGCTGACAATCGAAGCGTTAGTCGAACCAGGCCGAGCGCTTCTCGGCCGCCTGACGCTTCACGCTGTCATCGATATACATGCTGACCATGGCCAGCGCCGCGGCCAGGGCGCCGAGATCGTCGGAGAATCCCACCACGGGAGTGAGATCCGGTATGGCGTCCAGCGGCGTGATGAAATAAGCCAGGGCGCCGAAGATCACCGTCTTGGCCCACTTGGGCGTGTCCGGCCTTTGCGCCGCATAGTAGAGGCACAGGGCATTGTCGATCACCTCGCGCCCAGCCTGCTTGGCAAACTGCTTAACCTTGTGCCAAAAGCCCTCGTCGCTGTAGCCTTCGACTCCAGCCTCACCATTTTGGCCGCGATGTGAGTCACTCATTGGAAGCTCCTGTGCAATAAAAAAGGGAAGTGGTTAGATACTCCCCTTTTTTCATCGTTTTGACCAGCGATGCTTTAGCGTTGATGCTTAGGCGTAGTGCCCCAGGCGTTCTTCACCGGACGCTTGCCAGGCTTACCACTTGAGCCAGCCTTGCCTGCACTTGCTTTGCCCGCGCTTCCCTTACCAGAAGCGGCCTTGCCTGCCGCCTGTCCCTGAGACTTGCCCTTGCCTTGGCTCTTACCTTGAGCATTACCTTGGCCATTGCCCTTACGCTCATCGAACTGGTTAGCACTGAAACGGGTCACCGCCTTCTTACCCACAGGTGTGTTAGCTGTCTTGGCACGATAGCCCTGACGTTCCTGGCGGGTCTCCGCCGGCACCAGACAGTTCACCCCGCCGCCGATCAGATGTTCCTTACCCATCTTAATCAGGGCTTCGCGGATCATAGGCCAACCGGCCGGGTCGTGATAACGCAGCAGCGCCTTGTGCAGCTTACGCTGACGCCCGCCCTTTGGTACCTCGACAGTCTCACTGCTGTGCTTGACGTTTTTAAGCGAATTCAGCTCGGTATGATAAATCGTCGTGGCGTTCGCCATGGGTGATGGATAGAAGTTCTGTACCTGATCCAGCTTAAACTTCTCGCCCTTGAGCCAGAGCGCCAGATTCACCATATCCTCATCCGTGGTGCCCGGGTGGGCCGCGATGAAATAAGGGATCAGATACTGCTTCTTGCCCGCCTCGGCAGAGTACTTGTCGAACAGCTCCTTGAACTTATCATAGGTGCCCATGCCCGGCTTCATCATCTTGTTCAGCGGGCCCTCTTCGGTATGCTCTGGGGCGATCTTCAGGTAGCCACCCACATGGTGACTGGCCAGCTCCTTCACATAGCGCGGGTCTTCCGTGGCCAGGTCGTAACGCACGCCTGAGGCGATAAGCACCTTCTTGATACCCGGCACGTCGCGGGCCGCGCGGTAGAGATCGATTGTCGCCTGATGGTCGGTATCCAGGTGGCCGCAGATAGAGGGGAACACGCAGGAGAGTCGACGACAGGTACTCTCGGCCTTCACCGAGGTACAGCCCAGGCGATACATGTTGGCGGTCGGGCCGCCGAGATCTGAGATCACCCCGGTGAAACCTGGCACCTTGTCTTGAATGTCCTTGATCTCTTTGATGATCGAATCCTGCGAGCGGCTCTGGATGATGCGGCCCTCATGCTCGGTAATAGAGCAGAAGGAACAACCGCCGAAGCAGCCACGCATGATGTTGATCGAGGTCTTGATCATGTCATAGGCAGGGATCTTCTCCTTGCCATAAACGGGATGCGGCACACGCTTGTAGGCCAGGTCGAACACACCGTCCATCTCGTCGGTATTCAGCGGCCAGGCCGGTGGATTGACCCAGATGGCACGCTCGCCGTGGGGCTGGAACAGGGCGCGGGCACAGCCCGGGTTCTGCTCCTGGTGCAAAATGCGCGAGGCGTGGGCATAGAGATACTTGTCGCCGGCGACCTTCTCATAGCTTGGCAGCAAGACATAGGTCTTCTCCCAAGGCTTAGGTCGTGGCGGCTGCACCGAAATAGGCTTAGGCGCGTCGTTATCGAACACCTTGACGTCGCTTGGGCCGGAGAGATTCTGACAGCCCACGTCGTCGGCGCCATAAGGGTTAGGAATAGGGTCTATCTTGTGCAGCTGATCCAGCTTACGCGAGTCCATCCCCTTCCAGCCATACAGGGGCTCTTTACGGATCACTGTGGTGCCGCGCACATCATGGATGTCACCGATGCTCTCACCGGCGGCGAGACGATGGGACAGCTCCACCAGCGGGCGCTCGGCATTACCGTAAACCAAGATATCGGCCTTGGCGTCTAAGATCACCGAGCGGCGCACCTTATCTGACCAATAATCATAGTGGGCGATGCGGCGCAGGCTGGCCTCGATGCCGCCGATCACCACGGGCACCTGCTTGTAGGCTTCTTTACAGCGCTGGGTATAGACGGTCACGGCGCGATCCGGACGCTTGCCACCCACGTTACCGGCCGTGTAGGCATCGTCATGACGCAGACGGCGCTCGGCGGTGTAACGGTTGATCATCGAATCCATGTTACCCGCGGTCACACCGAAGTAGAGGTTGGGCTTACCCAACTTCATGAAATCCTCTTTGCTCGACCAATCTGGCTGAGAGATGATGCCGACCCTGAAGCCCTGAGCCTCCAGCATACGGCCGATCACCGCCATCCCGAAGCTGGGATGATCTACATAGGCGTCACCCGTGACTATGATGATGTCACAGCTATCCCAGCCCAGCTTGGCCATCTCCTTGCGCGACATAGGCAAGAAGGGCGCCGGCTTTTCATTGCGGCCCAGATACTTGGGATAGGTAAAGAGTGTGGATTCGACCTGCATGTATGATACTGCCTAACTTTCAAACCAAAGAGTAAGTGTAGTCGCCAAGCGGCGACCACTAAAAGGAGGCGGAGTATAACAGCGAAACCTGCTTAAGTGTGAACAAAAAAGCAGCAATAATGGCGATTTTCTATGCCAATATGAAATAAAACAGATTCACCACCGCCAGGGCCAGTATCACCAGCCAGCTGAGCAGCACGCCCCAGAAACGGCCGAAGTGATAGCCGCCACGTCCCTGGGTCAGACCTATGGCGTGTAAGATGCGCGCCACCAGCCAAACGGTGCCTGCCGCATGCAGATAGACGGGTGCCAAGCCGTTAAGCTCGGCGAGTAGCAACAATAGCAGCGCCATCGGGGCGTTCTCGATAAGGTTGGCATGTACCCGGTTGGCGAGGCGTAGCTCTTCGCTGCCACCTGAGCCCAGGCCTATCTTGAGTCCGCGCCTGAGGCGCACCACGCGATAGGTAAAAAACACCGCCATGATGGCCGTGAGAGCAATATAAAATCCCGAAACGCTTACCGACATATCTCTATCCTTAATGACACCAATTTAATTCACGCCAGGCTGCACCCCTGGCAAATAACAGCCTTTAGCTCTATTAGCTGAAAGCTTGGACAGGCCAGCGAAAAGTGCCTTGAAATCCTGCCCTTGGCTAACTTAACCCGAATTTAAAAAAATTCCCAAGCCATTAACCTTTTTGGTACAAGATAGGTTAAGATGCGCTCGCTTGAGCACCACCCCCAGATTTCACCATCATGGACTGTACAATTGGATAACGCAGAGTTTCTTGAAAAACGCAGATTTATCATAAAATTAGGTAAAGCCCTGCACAAGTTTGGTACCCCTGCCTACCGTCTAGAGGCCCATCTGCAATCGATCTCTAAAGTCTTAGGTATCGAGGGTTACTTTCTGATCTCGCCAACCTCCATGACCTTTGTGTTGCAACACGATACGGATCAGGAATACAACCATATGGCGCGCGTTAAGCCTGGCGAGCTGGATCTAGGCTCCCTGGCCCGTACCGACGAGTTGGTGGAAGAGGTTCTGTCTGGCAAGCGCACCCTGACCGAGGCACTAGAGCGACTCGAAGAGATCGCCAACAAGCCTAATCCCTATGGTCCGCTATTGACACTGCTGGCCTTCGGCACCTCTGCCGGTGCTTTTGCCATGTTGATGGGCACCAGCTGGAACGACGTCTTCTGGTCGGCGCTGCTCGGCTTCATGGTCTATGGCTTGGTTTACCGCGCCGAACATTCCAAGCGCATGGCCGAGACCCTTGAGCCCTTGGCCGCCATCTTGTGCGCCATCGCCGCCTGCGGCATCGCCTACTTCGACCCTTATATCAATATCCCCGTGGTGATCCTCTCGGGCATCATAGTCTTTATCCCCGGGTTGGCACTGACACTGGGACTGGCCGAGCTGGCGGCGCGGGATCTGATCTCGGGCACGGCGCGTATCATGGACGCCTCCATGTTACTGTTTAAGCTCTATTTCGGCGCCATTTTCGGCATGGTGATAGGCAACGCCATCTTTGGTGAGGCAATCTATTTCGAGCCAGAACCTCTGCCGCGCTGGGCCATCTGGTCTGCCGTGCCGCTGCTCTCCGCCGCGCTGGTGATCATCTTTAAGGCTAGGCTGAAAGACTCTCCCTGGGGGATATTCGCCGGTATCGTCGCCTTCTTCTCCGCCATGCTGGCCGGGATCTATCTGGGGGAATCTATCGGTATCTTCTTCGGCGCCCTGGCGGTGGGGATCTACTCTAACCTCTATGCCCGCTGGATGAAGTCGCCCGCCTCCATCGCCCTGCTACAGGGGATAGTGATCTTGGTGCCCGGCAGTAAGACCTATATCGGCCTCAACACTCTTATCCTCGGTGAGACCATGCTCAACCAGTCCCACATAGGCACGCAGATCTTCCTGATCTTCATGTCGCTCATCGCCGGACTCATCTTTGCCAACGTCGCCGTACCGCCGCGTCGTACCCTCTAATTGACCAGCCAAGTCCTGATGCGGCCTAGACGCCTGCATCAGGATTTGCGCAAGTAAAATCATCAGCTTATTTTATCTTCGCCGCTTGACTATTTAGCGTTGCGGGTGTGTTATTAAATTGTGTCTAACTTATAACCCCCTGAGTTCTCCTTAACGATAAAAGCAAAGATAAGGATGATCGCTATGCTGACTGGTGCGCGCTACTCTCTGCTGTTTGGCTGCCTATTGGCGAGCGGCCTGTGCGCGGCCGAGCCGCAGCAAGCAAGCGCATCAGATAAAGCGGTAGCCGCAGATGCATCGACTCAGCAGCTCAACTCGAACGGCAGCCCCGCCGACGAGGCGCAGCTCAATCAGAAGAAGTCGATCAACAAGATAGTGGTGGTCAGCAACGCCATCTTCGACGAATCGGATCCCGACGCCTTCTTTATCCATCGTTGGGCCAACTACCTGCATATCAACACGCGGGAGTCGACCATACTCAACAAACTCAGCTTCAACGATAAGGATAAGGTGTCGCAGAAGGATCTCGATGAGGCCCAGCGCATCCTGCGTTATGAGCCCTACATTCGCGATGCGAGGATCAACTTTGCCCAGCGCGATCCAGATGCCGGTGCAGAGGAGACAGGCGAAGGCGAGACCATATTGGTGGAAACCTGGGACAACTGGTCGCTGCTACCCACCTTCAGCGCTGGTCACAGCGGCGGCGAGAGCAAGTTTTCCGTCGGCATCAAAGAGGATAACCTGCTGGGGCTAGGGGTACGTACCCGCCTGAAATATAAGTCGACCGCAGATCGCACCGGCTACCAGCTGGCCTTTCGCGTGCCCACCGACTGGCTGGTGAAGCACTCGACCCTCACCGCCAACTTTTACGACAACAGCGACGGTCAGGCCACCATCTTAGACTTCACTAAGCCCTTCTATCGTCTGGATACCAAAGACATGTATTCGGGCCACTTTATCGATGATCTGCGCACCGACACCATCAGGCAGAACGGCTTCGACGTGAACGAGTTTGAACATAAGGTAGAGTACGCCAACGCCCAATATGGCTGGCGTCTGAACAAGGTGGACGACTGGCGCTCGCGCATCATAGTCGGGGTAACCCAGGACAAGCATAGCTTCGCCAATATCCCGCAGTTCCCCACCAGCGAGCTACCCCAGGACAGGGACTTCCTCTACCCCTGGGTCGCCTATCAGTTTATCGAAGACGACTATAAGGTGCTCAACAACGTCTATCTGATCAACTATAACGAAGACTTCAACCTGGGCTGGCAACACTATGTCAAACTCGGCCTGGAAACCCAGGACACGGCCGGCAGCCCCCCCCTGGGCTATCACGTCAACTGGTACTCCTCCCGTGGCTATAAGGGCGACGATCAGCTGATCTTGCTCAGAATGGATGGCGAAGGGGTATTCGCCACCAGCCAGCCCGACTACTTCAAGGTCAACGCCACCGCCGAGTACTTCTATCAGATCAATCCCAAGTGGACCGCCTACTCCAAGGTGCGCCTAAGCACCTCGAAAAACAACTACTTGGACGCCCCCTTCGCCATGGGTGACAACACAGGCGTGCGCGGCTACCCCAACGACTACCAGCATGGTGACAACCAATGGTTACTGAGCGCCGAGATTAGAAACTACCCCAACATCAACCTATATCAACTGGCCGAACTCGGCTGGGCGGTCTTTACCGATGTCGGCCAGGCCAGCGGCGGCCCGGATCAAGACAATGAAACCTCGGGCCCCATCGGCAGCGTCGGCATAGGTGCCCGCATCTACTCCTCCCGCTCCAGCTATGGCAACGTAGCCCACATAGATCTCACCCTCCCCTTTACCAGCGGCGCCGAGGTGAACAGCTGGGAATGGCGCTTCCAGGTAAAGACCCATTTTTAGCCCCAGCGCAGATCCCTGCCCAGCGACTAAACTGATAGATGTCGTGGCCATAAAGGTAGAACGCGCATCATGATCTCGCCAAAACTCAGAATATTGTTATTGATCATGCTTTTGCAGCTGCCGCTTTCGTCATGGGCCGTGGCAAGCGATCTCAATATCGTCTATCACGACTTCGCTCCCTTTAGCTATGAGGACAATCGAGGCCGGGCCCAGGGTATCTTGGTGGAACTGACCCAGGCGGTCTGCCTGCAGTGGCCTGGACGTTGCAACATCTCGATTCGTCCCTACCGCAGGGCGATGCACATGTTTTCCAGCGGCGAGGCTAAGGGGATCTTTCTCGGCTGGAACCGGGAGCGGGCCGAGTCCATGTGGTTCTCCCTGCCGCTGGTGCAGACGGAATACGGCTTCTACACCTTAAATGACTTTCCGATCACCGACCTGAGTCAGCTGGCAGGTAAGGTGATTGGCGTCTATGGCCCCTCCAACACCTACACCTCGCTCATGCGCCAACAAGAGAAACTTAAACGCCTGTCGCTGCCGCCCCTGCTCACCGACATCTATCCCCAGGGCGATGCCTTGCCGGTTCGCATGCTGCAGAAACGCAGGTTCGACGCCTACTATGTCAACAAGGATGTGGGCCGTTTCTACGCCGGACAGGTTGGCTTGAGCCAGCTGCATTATCTCAGCGCCGAAAGGGCAATTCTGTACTGTGTCGCCTTCAACAAGGCCTTCACCGACAGCGAGACGGTGCGCCAGTTTAACCACCTGTTTCTCAGGCTGTTACAGGAAGGACGCCTGGATAAGATCTACCAGAAATATCAGATGCAGCCGATCCGCTTGCCACAAACAGATTTTACACCCAAGAGCATGCCTTATTAATATTGTGAGAGAGCGGCTACGGGAAATGGGCCGTAAAAAAGAAAAGGCCCGTCTGTCATAAACAAACGGGCCTTACTAATGTGTTGAGTTGGCCGATAAGCCGGGTCCTGTCGTGGACAGTTATTCATCTAGGCCTGCAATCGCTCACAGGCTCAAGCGACCTACCCGGTTCCAACGCGAGCCACGCATTAATTCCTAAGAATAGTGGAACCCTATTTGGTCTTGCTTCGGGTAGAGTTTACCTTGCTACGGACTGTTACCAGCCGCACGGTGCGCTCTTACCGCACCCTTTCACCCTTACCAATCCGAAGATTGGCGGTCTTCTCTCTGCTGCACTTGTCGTCGGTTCACACCGCCCAGGCGTTACCTGGTACCCTGCTCTATGAAGCCCGGACTTTCCTCCCCGCTCTATTGAGCGCGGCAACTGTCTGGCCAACTCGGCGCGGATTATAGCCTAATGCGACGCGGCGCACCACCATATATTGGCGTAGTGCCTTTCGACTAGAGATCCAGCTCTAGGCCCAGCTTATAGAGGGCGTTCTTCTTCAGCCCATGGATCTGCGCCGCCAGCGCCGATGCCTTCTTCAGCGGCAATTCCTGACTCAGTAGCTTAAGCGTCTCCAGCGCCTGGGCAGGCACGCCGGCATCTTCATCTGTGCGGTGGCCGTGGCACATGAGCACGATTTCACCCTTCTGCTGGTTGGGATCCTCACTCACTTTTTCCAGCACTTCGGCGGCAGGGCCAGAGAGGAAGGTCTCGAAGGTCTTGGTGATTTCACGGGCCATCACCACCTGACGATCGCCGCCAAGCGCCGCCACGATAGAGGTTAGGCTGTGAACGATGCGATGTGGCGACTCGTAGAAGATCAGGGTACGAGGATCTTCTTTCAGCTCGGTCAGCTTATCGAGACGTCCCTTCTCCTTGGCAGGCAGAAAGCCCTCGAACGAGAAGCGATCCGACGGCAGCCCAGAGGCGCTCAGCGCCGTGATGGCCGCACAGGGGCCCGGCAGGGGCACCACCTTGAAACCGGCTTCACGCACCTGTGACACCAGATGATAGCCTGGGTCGGAGATCAGCGGCGTACCGGCATCGGAGATCAGCGCCACAGACTCACCATTGGCCAGCTTCTGGATGATCCCCTGAGCCCGGTCGCGTTCGTTGTGATCATGCAGCGCCGTCTTGCGGGTCTCTATGCCGAAATGGCTCAGCAATTTACCGCTATGGCGGGTGTCCTCACAGGCGATAAGGGAGACCTGATTCAATACCTCCAGGGCGCGGCTGCTGATGTCTCCAAGGTTACCGATTGGAGTAGGAACTATGTAAAGTGCGACCGACAGGTCCATATCTACCTCTGTAATGATTGTCACAAGACTTTCGTCAGGCGTAAGAGAAGGTTAAACTACAGCCAGCATCTTACCAGAGTGAAGTCCTGTGTTAAAAAGACTGAATACAACTAAATTAATCTCCGCCGCTGTGTTGGTCACAGTATTATTCGGTTGTGCCACGGCGCCAACCCCAGTGAAAGAAACCAGCACCCAAGTTTCTTTGGTGAATGCCACCCAAAGCCCTGCAGAGTACCTGGCGGATGCCAAGCAGGCTACCGATGCCGAGCAGAAGAATCGTCTGATGCTGCTCGCCGCCCACGCCTTTATCAATCAAGGCGACACGGGCAATGCCAGCAAGACGCTAGCGGCCGTAAAACCTAGCCTGGTCAACAAACCAGAGATCCTGGCCGAGCACAGATACCTGAGCGCCAGAGTGCTGGAGCAGACGGCCAACTATGATCAGGCCCTGGCTCAACTCAATTATCCCAGCAAGTGGCGACTCGCCAACTGGCAGATGGTCTCCTACCATCAACTCAAGGCGCGTCTGTTTCAGCTGAGCAAATCGCCAATCGAGCAAGCAAAAGAACTCACCCTGCTTGCGACTTATCTGCCGAGCACCGAGGCGAGTGAAGTCAACGACGAGATCTGGGGCATATTGCAGCCCCTGCACGAGCAGACACTGCTGGCATTCAGTCAGGATAGCAGCAACCCCATCTTTGCCGGCTGGTTGCAGCTGGCCTATATCGCCAAGCATTATGCCATAGACCCTCAGCAATTGGTGCAGCAACTGGGTAACTGGCAGCAGGACAACCCAGGCCATCCGGGCGCCAAGAAGCTGCCGACGGATCTCGAGCGCGCGCTGAATACCAAGCCTTACAAGCCGAAGAAGATTGCCGTCTTGCTGCCGCTCACCGGCCCGAGAGCCGCCATCGCCGACACGGTCAAGCAGGGGATCATCTCCAGCTACCTGACCAATCCGGACGACTCGGTATCGGTTAACTTCTTCGACACGGCCCAAGGCGCCGAGCTTGCGCAGCAGCAGGCGATTGCCGCCGGAGCCGATTTCATCATAGGCCCACTGCTACAGTCTGAGGTGGAGAGTCTGATGCAGGCGGAGGCGAAAGCCAGCCAGCAGGCCAATGGACAAATACAGCCTGGCTCTCAGGCTCAGGCTCAGGCTCAAGTACAGCCTAAGGTGCCCCAGCTGTTCCTCAACCATGTGGACAGCTTCACGCCATCGAACGACCAGTTCTTCTTCGCGCTCTCACCCACCGACGAGGCGGTAGATGCCGCGCAGAAGCTCTATAACGACGGCATAGAGAAGCCGCTGCTACTCGCCAGCGACGACGCCGTAGGCCGCCGCATGGCCGAGGCCTTTAACGGTAAGTGGCAGGAGCTCACCCATGAAGAAGCCGAGATCCACTACTACAAGCGCGGCGACGAGATGAAGGTCACTGTGCAGAAGTCTCTAGGGGTGATCGACAGTAAGGAGCGTATCGCCCGCATCAAGACGCTGCTGGGCAATAAGATCGAGGCCGACTTTAGATCCCGCCGCGATATCGACGCCATCTATATGATCGCCAGCAGCCAAGATCTGCCGCTGCTCAAACCCTTTATCGACGTGAATTTCAGCGTGTTTGCCGAGCCTGTGCCGCTATACACCACCAGCCGCAGCCGTATCGAGAGCCAATCACGCACCGCCGCCCAGGAGCTGAATAACCTGACCATCAGCGATATTCCCTGGTTGATCGAGACTAACGCCGAAACCGCCGAGGTCGCCCGTCTCTGGCCGACCTGGGGTAACAGCCAGAAACGTCTGTATGTGATGGGATTCGATGCCCTGCAACTGGTGAGTAAGCTGGCGCAGATGCGCGCTTTGCCCGGCTACCAGTACTCGGGTCGCAGCGGCCTGCTTTCCGTGTCGCCCGATGGTACGATTAACCGTCAGCTCAGCTGGGGACGTTACCAGCGAGGCAATTTGAGACCCCTATGACGAATGCCGAGCACCTCACCAAGGGTCAGCAGGCGGAAGATCGCGCGCTGGCCTATCTGGAACAACAGGGGCTCAAACTGGTCGAACGAAACGTACGCTACCCATTTGGCGAAATTGACCTCATAATGCGCCAAGGTCACAAATGGATTTTTATTGAGGTAAAATACCGCCAATCGAAACAGTTTGGCGGTGCGATACAGGCAGTTAGCCGAGGCAAGATAGCAAGGCTTAATCGAGCGGCAAGCCATTATATGCAGCTCAATCAGATAGATGCGCAGTGTCGCTTCGATCTTCTGGCCATAGATGGCGATGACATTCAGTGGATCACCAACGCCTTTTAGTGCTCCACTCAGCCACCACTATGCAAGTGAAGGCTTGTTAAACAGTTTTATTTTTGAAGGATAATTCCATGTTAGAACGTATTAAAGACAGTTTTACCCACTCTATCCAGACCAAGATCGATGCGGCTGAGGCACTCCCTGAGTCTATTGAGAAAGCGGCCGAGATGATGGTGCAGTGTCTGCTTGGCGGCAACAAGATCTTAGCCTGTGGTAACGGTGGCAGCGCCGGCGATGCCCAGCATTTCTCTGCTGAGCTGCTGAACCGCTACGAGATCGAGCGTCCGCCACTACCGGCCATCGCCCTGACAACCGACACCTCGACCATCACCGCGATTGGTAACGACTACAGCTATGACGAGATCTTCTCTAAGCAGATCCTGGCACTGGGTCAACCTGGCGACATCTTGCTGGCCATCTCGACCAGTGGTAACTCGGGTAACGTGATCAAGGCGATGGAAGCGGCGCTGAGCCGTGACATGACAATCGTGGCCCTCACGGGTAAGGATGGCGGCGCCATGGCCGGCCTGATGGGCACAAACGACGTAGAGGTGCGCGTGCCTTCAAACGTCACCGCGCGTATTCAAGAAGTACATCTGTTAGTGATCCACTGCCTGTGCGACAACATCGACCGCACCCTCTTCCCCCAGGATGACCAGGCATGAGAGCTCTGCTCCCAATCCTAGCCGTACTCTTGCTGTTACAAGGCTGCGCCGGGGCCGTGATGGTCGGCGCAGTGGGTGGGGCCATGATGGCCAACGATGAACGCAGCTTCTCGACCCAGCTGGACGACACCAACGCCGACTTTCAGATCGCCAGTGCCCTGGCGGCACACGAAGATATTAAGAACCAAACCAATATCACAGGTGTGGCGATGAACGGCAACGTGCTGATGATAGGCCAGGCACCCAGCTCAATGCTGCGTGACAAGGCGATCAACACAGTGCAAAAACTTAACCTGGGCGGCAAGATCCATAATCAGATCCGCATAGGTAACCCGACCTCCTTTACCACCCGCAGCAACGACACCTGGATCACCACCAAGGTGAAGACGCGTATGCTCAACGACAAAGATCTGGATGTCACCCGCATCAAGGTGATCACCGAAAATGGCGAGGTCTTCCTCCTGGGTGTCGTGAGTCGCGATCAGGCCGATCTGGCGGTGGATATCGCCCGTAACACGGCCGGTGTACGCAAGGTCATCAAGGTCTTCGATACGCCAAACAGCTAGCACGCCGGGCGCTTGCTGCGCCTAGGCGAGCCTGGCTTTCCTCACCTTACGCCATCTTCGCGTCAGCACTGGCAAGAGTATGGTCGGCAACACGATCAGGGCGGCGCCCAGCCAGCCTAAAGGATCCAGCCACTCGTCGAACCAGAGCCAGCCAAACAGCACACAGAACAGCAAGCCGCTGTATTCGGCAACGGCGATCTCGCCCGCCTGGGCCTTACGATAGGCCAGCACGCTAAAGAGCTGGTAGGCGAGCAGGAAAATGTTGCTCAGCACTGCGATACCCAATACCGGCCAACTAAAGCCCGCGAATCCCTGCCAGGCGGCGAATCCTATCACTAAGGGCAGGCTCAATAGGTTGTAGCAGATCACCGTGACGCTCGCCGCCTCGCTGCTGGGCAGCCATCTCAGCATCAGCTGATTAGCCGCAAAGACGATGGCCGACACTAATACCGCCAGCGCCGCCAGGTTCATCTCGCTTGGCCTGAGTATGATGAGAATGCCGATGAAACCGAGCACTGTCGCTAAGATCTGCTGACCACTGAGTCGCTCCTTGAGGAACAGCATGCCCATGACGATGATCATCAAGGGCGCTGAATAGAACAGCGAGCTAACTGTCGCCAGGGGCAAGGAGATCAAGCCGAGGATCAGCAAGAGTCCACCGACCGCGCCGCTATTGGCCCGAATCATGTGGAGCTTCAAGAAAGCGGTTCTCGGCCTGCCAGCGTACAACCAGAGCGGCAACATCATCACAATCGCCGTCACCTGACGTAGCAGCAGAAACATGGTGGCATCGCTCTGCGCTGGCAGCCACTTGATCGATACATCATAGAGGGCGCTAAACACATTCCCCAGCAGCAAGAGGCTGAGGCCTAACATCAGATTGCGCTGCATCACAACCTCCATCATCAATATTCATCTGGTTGCATGATAGCGAGCAAGATACTGTAGCTAAAATGATGATTTCTTATCATAGATGAATTAAATTCATCTATTGAGACTGGTATAGGAGACGGTAGATGAGAAAGATCCCCCCACTCAGGGCGCTGCAGGTGTTCGAGGCCGCCGCCCGTTTGCAGCACTTCTCCCGGGCCGCGCAGGAGCTGTGCATTACCCAGAGTGCGGTGTCTCATCAGGTTCGTCTGCTGGAGGAGCACTTCGCCCTGCCCCTGTTCAGGCGCGAGGGCCGCAGCCTAAGACTCACCGACAAGGGTGAGCAGCTGTTTCAGGAGACGGCGAGGATCTTCAACGAGCTGGGAGAGCTAAACCTCAGGTTACTGGGCGAGAAGCCAGAGGCCCTGCGCCTGGCGGTTTACAGCTCCTTCGCGGTAAAATGGTTGATCCCCAGGCTCAGCGGGTTTCGCCGCCTACATCCAGGCATTCAGGTGCGCCTGGATATGATCACCGAAGACCCTGTGCTGTCCCACAGCAGCGCCGACATGTTTATCACGGGCCAGCAAGATCAGAAGGGCTACTGGCAACAGCTGCTGCACGCCGAACGCTTGATTCCCGTCTGCAGCCCGGAGCTTATCAGCAGCGGCGACAAGCTGGATCTAGACTGGCTCAGCACCCAGCAACTGCTCACCGTAGATGAGGGACCGCTGGGGCTGGACTGGCAACGCTGGTGTGAACATAACCAGCTACCAGACCCCAAGGAACACCAGCAACAGCTCTTCAGTCATGTGTTGATGGCGATCGAGGCAGCGATTGCCGGTCAGGGGGTGGCCTTGGCCTCAGACTTCATGGTGCTGGATGATATCGCCAAGCAGCGCCTGGTGGCCCTGCCCTTTGCTGGTATCGATACCGGCTTCGAGTTTAACTTCCTCTGCAAGCAGCGCCGACTGCAGGAGCCCGCCATCGCCGCCTTCGTCCACTGGTTGACCCAGCAGCACTAGCGAGTCCTCCTTAATATTTATCCATTAAAAAAGCCGGCTGATGCCGGCTGTTTTTATTTGCTCGATTAGAGCAGTAGACCAATCTTTTCGTAGACCTTCTTCAGGGTCACCTCGGCGCGGGCCTGAGCCTTCTCGGCACCTTCGTGCATCACCTGATTCAGGAAGCTCTGATCGGCTCTGTACTCCTTGAAGCGCTCCTGCAGCGGCTCAAGCATGCCGACAACCGCTTCACCGGCAGCCACTTTAAGATGACCGTACATCTTACCTTCGAACTCAGCTTCCAAACTCGCAATGCTCTGACCGGTAACCCCCGACATCAGGCTCAGCAGGTTAGAGACGCCTGGCTTGTTCTCGACATCGAAACGCACTACTGGCGGCTCGTCGCTGTCTGTCATCGCCTTCTTCAGCTTCTTCATGACCGCCTTAGGATCTTCCAACAGGCCGATCACATTGTTGCGGTTGTCGTCAGACTTAGACATCTTCTTCAATGGATCCTGCAGCGACATCACCTTGGCACCCAGCTCAGGTATGAAAGGCTCGGGAATGGTGAAGGTCTCGCCGTAGGCATTGTTGAAGCGTGTCGCGATATCACGAGTGAGTTCAAGATGTTGCTTCTGATCTTGACCCACAGGGATCTCGTTTGCCTGGTACAGCAGGATATCAGCCGCCATCAATACCGGATAGCCGAACAGGCCGACGTTGATGTTGTTGGCATGCTTCTGCGACTTGTCCTTAAACTGGGTCATGCGGCTCAGCTCTCCCATCTGGGTGTAGCAGTTCAGCGCCCAACCCAGCTGAGTGTGCTGAGGTACCTGCGACTGGATGAAGACGGTACTCTTCTTAGGATCGACACCACAGGCCAGGTATAGGGCCAGCGTATCTAAGCAGGCATCACGCAGCTTCTGCGGATCTTGGCGTACGGTAATGGCATGCAGATCGACCACACAATATAGGCAATCATGACTATCTTGCATCGCAACCCACTGACGTAGTGCACCCATGTAGTTACCAATGGTCAATTCACCTGACGGTTGGGCACCGCTAAGCACAATAGGTTTAGTCATAAAATTTATTGCTCCAATGCTATTTGGCTGTCTGTTATCTGCGCCAATACTTCGCTAAATGTGTTACAAACGGCCGTCGGGCCGCTGAGCCCAATATCTTCACCGTAGTTGTACCCGTAGGTCAAGCCGATCGAGGAAATACCCGCCGCTTTCGCCGCTAAAATATCGTTTCGGGAGTCGCCCACCATCAAAAGCTGCTCATCTTCGAGCTGCCATGCCTGTTTGAGGTGAGTCAGCGGCAAGGGATCCGGCTTCATCTTCTCCAGCGAATCGCCCCCCAACACCTGATTGAACAGGTGAGCTATGCCAAAGGCCTCCAGCAGAGGCACGGTGAAGCGGTAGGGCTTATTGGTGACAATCGCCAGTTGGTAACCCAGCGACACCAGCTGCTCGAGTACAGACTTAACGCCATCATAGAGGCGGCTGTGCTGCTGCAGGTTTGCCTCGTAATGCTTGCTAAATAGCGGCATGGCGGCATCGATTTCGTCCTGTGTTGCCGCCTCACCTCGGGCAAAGGTCAGCGCACGCTCCACCAGCTTGGCGGCGCCATTGCCCACCCAGCTTCGCACCTGATCCTCGTCGCACAAGGGCAAGGCCAGATCGGCGAGCATGCCTTGAGTGGCGGCGGCCAGATCCGGCACGCTGTCGATAAGCGTGCCGTCGAGATCGAAGGCGATCGCCTTAATAGATTGGGCTTTCATACTCAAGCATCGACCTTAGCCAGCTCGCTGCGCATCTCGTCGATCACCGCCTTGTAGTCTGGCTTATTGAAAATCGCCGAACCGGCCACGAACATGTCGGCACCCGCCGCCGCTATTTCGGCGATATTGTCGACCTTAACGCCACCATCGACTTCTAAGCGAATATCGAAACCGCTGGCATCGATACGCTCACGTACCTGACGCAGTTTATCCAGTGTCGACGGGATAAAGGATTGGCCACCGAAACCTGGGTTAACCGACATCAACAGAATCACGTCCAGCTTGTCCATCACATGATCCAGATAGTGCAGCGAGGTCGCCGGGTTAAATACCAGGCCAGCCTTACAGCCAGATTCCTTGATCAGCTGCAGGGTGCGATCGATATGCTCAGAGGCCTCTGGGTGGAAGGTGATGATAGAGGCGCCGGCGTCAACGAAATCGGGAATGATGCGATCCACAGGCTTCACCATGAGGTGCACGTCGATATCGGCGGTCACGCCATAGTCGCGCAGCGCCTTACACACCATAGGGCCTATGGTCAGGTTAGGCACATAATGGTTATCCATCACGTCGAAGTGAACCACATCGGCACCGGCCTTGAGTACGGCCTCGACATCTTCCCCGAGACGGGCAAAGTCGGCAGATAAGATAGAGGGAGCAATTAGAAATGGACGCATGATAAACTCACTAATCTGAATAAGAATTACGCTATTCTACCTTATAGCCAAGCCTAGCCTCTATAGGCGATGCTGGATTAAACGTGTTCTGGTTCAGAATTGAGTAAATTTCACTGGCGGCAAATCGTCTCACCGAAAAATTATGTTCAAAATATAAACGCCTTTGCTATAATGCTCTGATTAGGGGTTTCCATGTTCACAGGATGTAGAGATGAGAGATAAGGCCAAAGCTTCAGCCAAGATGAAATCGGCAACGGTATTGACCGTCACCGCCGCTGTTGTTGGCTTTACCGCCATTGGCGTTCAGAGTCTCAGTGAAGATGAGGCCAATCTGGCCTGCGTGTGCGATAGCAACGCCAGCTACAACTCCTCACTTCCCGCCAGCCACCCAAATAACCGCTGCGCCCAGCAGGCAGATAATGTCAGTTGGAGTAATTGGTTAACGGGTCGAAGCCGCTCTAATCAATTGCACTTTGTCGATCTGCTCGAGCTGCTCCATGGTCATCAAGACAGCCCCATGGACGATGTGACTCCCACCAGCAAACAACGCCTCTAGGCCCTCTCTTGCTGCAACTCTTTCTTAGCACCCTGGCCGCCTTCTTTGGCGTGCAGACAGAGCAAAACCGCGTTCGCGACTTTCAGTCCCGCTCGCCGGTGCCCTTTATAGTGATGGGGATTCTATTGGCCATCGCACTGGTCGCTTCACTCATCTTTATCGTGAAACTTGTGCTGGCCTAGCCTCGATTAACCGCCTTAACTAATACCTTAGCTAATGCCTTAACTAATGCCTTAGCCTCAGCTTAATCGTTTTCGCTATGATAACTGTCATCATACAGTGCCATCAGCTCATCGACCTTCTTACGACTACTGCCGTTTTGGCTGATATTGCGCTGCACCTGAATGGTGTCGAATCTGGCGCCATGATACAGCTCCCGCGTAAGGGGAATATCATGGTTACTGATGAGCACAGGGATACCTCTATCGATCGCCGTATGACGCGACTTGCGAGCCAGCAACGCTTGGTCGTCCAGGCTAAAGCCCGAGCCCACATAGGTGGTAAAGCTGGCCGTGGTTGACAGTGGTGCATAAGGTGGGTCGCAATAGACCACATCGCCTGGCTGAGTCAGATCGAAGGCCTCTTCGTAACCTATGCATTTAAACTCGGCCACCTGCGCCTTGTCGGCAAAGGCCTTGATCTCTTCTTCGGGAAAATAAGGCTTCTTGTATGAACCAAAGGGCACGTTGAAGCCGCCCTTGGAATTGTAACGACACAGACCGTTAAACCCATGGCGGTTCATATAGAGAAAATAGACAGAGCGCAGGAAGGGATTTTGAGTCTGATTGAATTCACTGCGCACCTGATAATAGGCTTCTTTATCATTCTTAGCTTCGACAAACATCGCCTTCGCCTCGGTGATATATTTTTCCGGCGTGGATTGCACTATCTGATAGAGATTGATCAGATCCTGATTGATGTCGCACAAGAGATAGCGCTTGTATTGGGTATTAAGAAATACCGAGCCTGCGCCGACAAAGGGCTCCACCAATCTGTCGCCTTCGGGGAGGTGCTGGGTGAGCGCATCAACCAGTTTAAATTTTCCGCCGGCCCATTTTAAGAAGGCTCTCTGTTTTTTAATCATCTAAATCGATTGAGTGCACAATGAAAACAAGTTGTCGATTGTACTCTGTTTATTAATGAATTTCACGGCTCACAGCCCCTTGTTGCAGCTCATAACCGGATAAATCTACCCAGGCTCTCAACCATGGTGACGGTAACTGAGCCGTCTGGGCTAAATCGAGCGCTGCCTGCTTACCCGCCTGCCTGTCTGTGTATTGGCCATAGAGGAGCACCCAGTAGCTTTTATAGCGAGCGATCTGCACCTGATTAGCATCGGGCAGCTTGGCAATGGTGGCATCGAGGGACTCCAGACGTTTCACCGTCGCCAGCTGTAGCGTATAGCCTGTCGGATGTGGCATTGACGCAGTCGATGCTCCCAGATTGCGAGATTCATTCGGCTCGCTCACTGGCTCAACGGCAAAGGTTTCCACTTGCTTATCAAGCGCCGTGGCATCGCTTGGTGCCTGACTCCATTGCGCCTGCTGCGTTTGTGCTTGAGTATCTTGCTGTGATGAAAGCGCTTGTTCGGCTTGGTGCTCATCCTGATGGGCTAGCACTTCATCTTGAGATGACGCTCCTTCTATCTCACTTTCTATCTCACTTTCTAGCTCATCTTCTGGCTGAGTCTTTGACTGAGTAGCCAACTCGGTTGAATCGACGGCGACATCTGCAGACTCTTGAGCTCTCTTGCTCAAGCGCCCACGTTGTTCAAAATAGCCACTCAGCAGAATCTGCCCATAGCCTTGATTAAAAGCATCCGCCCGCACCGCCGCAACCGTCTGCACCTTAGGTTTGGCCACCACATCTTCAGGCTCTCCCCAAAACCAATAGAGACCTGCGAGCAGAAACGCCATGCAGGCTCCTATGGCCAAATAGACAGGCCATGGCCTTTTATTAGGAGTGGTTGGCTCGCCATGCAATGCCAGATAGAGCAGATTCACCACTTCGGCCGGTGCCCCCTGCTGACGCTGAAGTTGATCTTTGACTATCTCCCGCGGTGTGAAAGGAGTCTCCTCGCTGCGATGCAACAGGGTGTAATACAGCCCCTCACGTTCCGGCATGGTTAACGGCGAAATAGCAACGGGCAATAAAAGCGGACGCTGGGTATCGGGCAGCTGGGCCAAGATCTGGTTGAAGTAGTCTGCCGGGGCGGTCATTGTTAGCGAAAGCTTTCTGCCCGCTAAGCTCAACTGACTCAGTACGATACATTCCGCCCACAGCTCTAGGGGCAGGTATTGGGCATCATCGAGCACGATATGGCTGTGTGAGGGTAAAGTATCACCGAGGCGCAGCAGGGTTTCAGGCAGAGGGACTTCGTCGTCGAAAACCGGCTCGGTCAACAACTGGACCAGTATCTTACGGCGGATCTCCGCACTATCGACATGCTGAGGACACACCACCAAGGCCGAACTGACATCATCTAAGGTGTCCACCAGCGCCGTGGTGAGTGTGGTCTTGCCGGCACCGGCGTCGCCCGTCAACACAGTCAACTGCTGTCCATAGAGCACCACGTGCTGCAGCCTATGTAGCAGAGATTCCTGACTGGGTAAGAGAATAGCGGTTTGAAACGTCACTTAATCACCACACAAACTAGGCGCGGCTAATGACCTCTTGCAGAAGGGACTCGGAAACCTCGCCATACACCTCTGCCTGGCCTATGGCCTTTGGCAGAACCAGTCTGAGTTTTCCATTCAGCACTTTCTTGTCACGCCGCATATGCTTGATGAACTGTTCGAAGTTCATCGCCTCTGGAGCCTGCGTTGGTAGGTCAAATGCCTCGAATATCGCTTCAATTCGACAAACAATTGACTCATCAACCAGCCCCATCTTAGATGCAGTTTGTGCAGCAAGTACTGTGCCAGCCGCCACGGCTTCGCCATGGAGCCAGACGCCATAACCCATCTCCGCCTCTATGGCATGGCCAAAGGTATGCCCAAGATTCAACAGGGCGCGTACGCCTTGCTCCGTCTCATCTTGCGCCACGACGTCAGCCTTGATTTGACAGCATTTGGCGATGGCATAGGTAAGTGCTGTCTCGTCCAGCGACTTCAGCGCCTCGACGTTCTGCTCTAACCAACTGAAAAATGAGCCATCCCAGATGATGCCATACTTAATCACCTCGGCCATGCCAGCGGCAAATTCTCGGGCCGGTAAGGTATGCAGGCATGCCGTGTCTATCGCCACCATCTTAGGCTGATAGAAGGCACCTATCATATTTTTACCCATGGGATGGTTGACGGCAGTCTTGCCCCCCACGGAGGAATCGACCTGTGATAACAGAGTCGTTGGGATCTGAATGAAATCTACACCGCGTTGATAACAGGCGGCGGCAAAGCCTGTCATGTCACCGATAACACCACCACCCAGAGCAATCAATACGGAATCACGCCCCATGTTCTGCGCCAGCAGTGAGGTAAAAATCGCATCCATCTGCGACAGTGTCTTGTATTGTTCGCCATCGGGTAGGATGACAGGATCGGCACATTGGTAGGAAGCCAATAGCGCCTGTACCTTAGCGAGATACAGAGGCGCTATTGTGTCATTAGTCACGATAAGAATTTTTTTGCCTTGAAGATAGCTTGAGAAGTGTTCGCTATTTTCGAGGAGATTCTGGCCAATAAAGATAGGGTAACTGCGTACGCCAAGTTCAACCTGAATCTGTTCCATTCTACCGCCTAATGTTTAGAAGCCTAATTGGTCAATAATTTGATTTGCAACAACTTTTGCGCTTTGCTCGTCAGTTTTGACTATGACATCGGCAATCTCTTCGTACAGTGGATTACGGATCTCAGCAAGCTTTTCTAACACTTCTCTTGGGTCGTCAACCTGAAGTAGTGGACGACGCTTGTCGCGCTGGGTACGCGCAACCTGCTTATCGATAGTGGTTTCCAGATAGACCACGATGCCACGGGCAGACAAGTTGTTACGAATATCTTTACTCTGAATGGAGCCGCCGCCAGTCGCTAAAACAATGCCTTGTTTTTCGGTTAAATCGGCAACAACTTGTGTTTCGCGACGACGAAAACCTTCTTCGCCCTCAACGTCAAATACCCACGCGATATCAGCACCGGTACGGTTTTCAATCTCTTGATCTGAATCGTGGAACTCTAAATGAAGCATCTGCGCCAGATGACGGCCTATAGTGCTTTTGCCAGCCCCCATAGGACCTACTAGGAAAATATTACGTTTTTCAGCCATTGCTTTACGTCTGAATCTTATATGGAAAGTTTGCCTACGCCAGCCAAAAAATCAGGCCGACCTTAAATGTTACCTTGCTCTAATGAGACTTGACCACGGATTATCTCAGCTATCTCCCCCCAAAGGCAAGTAGGGTGAGTAAATTCTGTGAAATTATACTCAGGCACAAAAAAGCCAGCGTTCATACGCTGGCTTTATCGGATAGGTGCTTAGAACTAGAGTTGCTCGGAGATGATCTTAGGTGTCACGAAGATCAACAGCTCTTGGCGCTCATTCTTGTCGGTAGTGTTTCTAAAGAGGTAACCCAAGAAAGGAATATCCCCCAGTACAGGGACCTTACTGACACGATTGATCAATTGTTGCTGGTAGATGCCACCGAGCACAATCGTCTCACCGTGATCGACTAACACCTGAGTACCGATACGCTGAGTATCGATAGAAACCGCCTGACCAAGTGGTGTGTCGACCGTCTTACCCTGAGAATCCTGGGTGATCTCAAGATCTAAGATCACGCGATTATCAGGTGTGATCTGTGGCGTCACGCGCAGCGACAATACCGCCTTCTTAAACTGCACCGTAGCCGCACCACTGGAAGCCGATTCAACATAAGGGATCTCAACACCTTGCTCGATGTAGGCCGCCTTCTGGTTCGAAGTGGTAATACGTGGGCTAGCGATGATCTCACCCTTGCTCTCTTGCTCCAGTGCACTCAGCTCTAGATCCAACAAGGTACCGTCGGCCAACTTAGCCACATGGAAGGCAATACTGGTTGGGTTAGCTACCGCGGCCGGCAGGTTAACATTCAATCTGTCACCGATATCTGGCACGACACCATTGGCGATATCGTTTGCGCCTTCCAGACTACCAGAAGTTCCCTTACTGCCCTGCTGATCTGTGATCCCCCACTTGATACCGAGATCTTCAGACACGTCGTCCTTCACGGTCACCATACGAGATTCGATCAATACCTGACGAATCGGGATATCCAACACCTCCACCAAGCGGTGAATGTTTTCCAGACTCTCTTCGGTATCCTTCACCAATAGAGTGTTAGTTCTGTCGTCTACGGCAACTGTGCCTCGAGCCGATAACAGAGACGCATCGTCGCCTTTAAGCAACTCGGCAATATCTGTCGCCTTGGCATAGTTGATCTGTAGATACTCAGAATAGAGCGGAGCAAGTTCTTTCACTTCCTGTTGGTTCTTCAGCTCTTGGCTCTCGCGAATTGCGATCTCTTCGGCAGGTGCCACCATCAAGATGTTGCCTTCGATACGCTTATCCAGTCCCTTAGTCTGCAGAATCAGATCTAAGGCTTGGTCCCATGGTACATCGTCGAGTCTCAGGGTGATATCCCCTTCGACTGTATCGCTGGTCACCAGGTTGAAATTGTTATAATCGGCGATGATCTGCAGCACTGTACGTACCGAGATGCTCTGGAAGTTAAGAGAAAGCGAACGGCCTTCATACTTCTTCTCTTCTTTAACAACCGCAGCACGCTCAGCCTTACGCACGTTGAGTCTGAACAGGTTGCCTTCCTGCTTGTAGTTGTACTCGTATTGACCCGAGACATCCACCAATACGCGCGCCGTCAACTCATCCTTGAAGGTCTCAAAGCTCTTTACTGGCGTCGCAAAGTCTTGAACATCCATGACATAGAGAAGATCTGTGCCTATATCTGTGTTGTAAAGCTTAAGTTCTAGCTTGGCACCCACCTGTTCCACATTGGCGGCCACCGATGAGTTATTAAGTTTGACCAACAACTCGCCACCACCATCGCCGGTGCGGTGGAAGTCGATGTTTTTGATACCGTTAACAAAAGGATTTGCGGCGACGTCACTGCGACTGGCAACCTCATCGTTAATGGTCAGGCGATAGGTGTTACCCATCACCTTGCCTTGATAGGCCTTTACCTTAGCCAGATCCACCAGCACCTTAAGCTGTTCGCTTTCCTGCAGCGTGGACATGGACTTAACACCGACGTTATTGATCGGTAGGACATCTTTTTCCAGCCCAGATAAACTATCGTCGAATCCAAGGATGATCTGCGCCGGTGAAGCATTGAGATTGATCTCAGGCTCCTTCACGGCGTCCTCAAACACCAGTTGTAACTCTAACTGATGATCGACAATCGAGTGGTATTTGACATCAATCAGACGGTTCGCAGCTGAAGAATACGGCGCCACACCCAATAATAAAGCCAAGCCAAAGGCCACTTTAAACAGGGGCGACTTTTTTAATAAAACGCTTTTCGCGGCAGAAGATTCCATTATTCCCTCATCCTTCGCTTTGTTATTCACCAGTCAGTTCCATGTTGCTCATTCTTTCAGCCCAGCAACCTGTCCCATCTGGAATTAATTCAACTATTTCGACCATTTGCTGTGTAACTTTAGCAATTCGCCCGTGATACAAACCTACGTATTCGCCCACACCTAGACGATATACGCTGCCATCATTAGTCTCGATTAAGGCCCAAATATTCTTATCTTCGCTCAAGGTACCGCGCATCTTTAAATTGTCCAGCGCATAGGTTTCTAGACGGCCCTTGCGGCGTTGCAGATCTGGCTGTAGACAATCTTTGGTCGTATCGACCACCTCTTCGGTGAGTTCTCTCGAAGGCGGTACGAAGGGACTGCGCATCAACTCTGCCTGATAGGCAAAATGTTCAAACTTAGGGGGCTCCTTCAAGGGGGGCACGCGCGCGACATGTTGAGCCTTAGTGGTTGTCACAAATAACTCAAGATCGCTGCGATCCCCCATACAACCTGCTAGCATCAAGCCCACGAATAGCAAAGGTAGCTTCTTCATTTCTTCGCCCCCTTCGCCGCATTATCTTTCGGGAGCTGGGCTCCCTCTTTGAAACGATAGGTCTTGGCCAAGATCTCCATGGCGAGCTCACCGCTATCACTGCGCTTGATAACGAAGTCATGCAGGCTCACGATACGCGGCAATTTAGCCACGCCACTGACCAGGTGGCCCATCTCATGATAATTTCCCGTTACCGACATGCTGATAGGAAACTCAATATAGAAATCGCGCTGTATCTCTTCTTGCCACTCCAGGCTCTGAATCCCCAGTCCCGAATCAGTCGCGACAAAGGTTAAATCGTCGAGCAGGCCAGGCATCTCATTCTGCGACGGCAACATTTTTAGCAGCTCGGCAAACTGAACTTCCATGACTGCCAGTTGCTCCCGATACAACTTAAGATTAGCCGCTAACTGATATTTCGCTTTAAAATCATCCCGCAAGGTGATCTCTTTGTCTTGCTCACGCTTAAGCACATCGATGGCATCCGAGACAAAAAGAAAATATCCTGCGACGAAGATAATGATGGCCAGGAAAGACGCGAATACCACCTTAACCTGGGTAGGCCAACCGCCAATGTTCTCAAAATCGATATCATTGAATTCACTCAGATCGAGTTTCATTTGCTCGCTCCTTGTGTCGCTTTGGCATTATCTGCATCTTCTTCACCGATAGAGACCCTTAAACTGAAACGCTGTAGCTGACGCATCTCATCATTCTGCGAGACGATCGACTGCATGTTGGGATCGTGTAACCACATTGAGGCCTTGATCTTGCGCATCATGTTGGCGACGTTGTTGTTAGACTCACTACGCCCCTGAATCCACAGCAAGCTGCCCTTCTTTTCGATGCTGGAAAGATATATTCCCGGCGGTACGACACGCACCAACTCATCCAATACATGGGTGGGTAAGTTTCTTGCCTGTTGCAGGTTTAATATGATCTCGGTACGACGCTCGATATCTTTCTTGCGCTCGCGAATCTTTTTAATTTCGGCAATTTGTTTTTCTAACAGCTGAATTTCACCCTGCAGATAGGCATTTCTTCCTCTCTGCTCCTCGGTCATCATATCGAGAACCGTTAAGGCTAAATAAACGACTAATGCCGCGCCGATAAATACAGCAGCTAATATGCCCAGATAATCGCGTTTTTGTTTTTCTCTTGCTTCTTCGCGCCAGGGCAATAAGTTTATGTTCGCCATTGAGAGTAACTCCTCAGCGCTAATCCACACGCGACCATGTATTTATTAATATTGGGCTGTAGTTGTGTCTTCACTTGCTCGTCCGCATGCAAGCAACCCAAGAAAGGGTCGGCAATGATGGTATGAACGCCGAGTTCATTCGTGAGCAGATTAGCCATGCCTTCCAGCTTTGAGGTGCCACCACACAAGACAATATGATCCACCTTATCCTTGCCACTCGAAGTACAGTAAATCTGCAAGGTGCGCTTAATCTGTTGTAGCAGTTGCGTCTGGAAGGGCGAGAGTACCTCGAACATATAGTTGCGTGGCAAATCGCCTTCGAGCTTGGCCTTCTCGGCCTGCTCGTGCGACATGCCGTAGAAAGATAGGATGGACTGGGTAAACTGCTCACCACCAAAGGCCTGTTCGCGGATAAAGGTCGTCTCGCCCTTCTCCACCACGGCAAAGGTAGTCATGTTCGCGCCGATATCAACCAGCGCAACCACCTTATCTTCGGCGCCATCGGGCAACTGAGCGGCGACCAACTCGAAGGAGCGTCCCAGCGCATACCCTTCAACATCAATCACTTTGGCTTCGAGATTGATATCGTCTAGGCTATCGACTCTAGCATCGATATTCTCGGTGCGACAGGCACTCAGCAGCACATCCACCTTGGAGGGGTCGGCGCTGTTAACACTTAGTGTTTCAAAATCTATGCTGACTTCATCAAGCGAATAGGGGATAAGGTTGTCGGCTTCGATCTCGATCTGGGTCTCCATCTCCTCTTCACTCAGTGAAGCATCCATGTAGATCACCTTGGTCATCACAGCCGATCCCGAAACCGCAGCCGCCGCATATTTTACGCTCTTAGGCAAAGATCGTTTGATCAATCTTAAGGACTCCAAAACTGCGTCTGAATCTCTTATCTCATGATCATTAACGGCGCCTTTTTTAACGGGCACCGCTGCGTGACTCAAAATTTTATAACCATCAGCAGTCTTACTCAGCAGTATTGCTTTTATCTCGTGGGAACCGATATCGATCCCGACCATCTGCGGAGCCTGACGCTTCCATAAATTTGAAAGCATAGTCCATCGTCACTTTTGTTATAGTTTCAGGAATTAGATTAGCACAAAATCAACTCGTTATAGATATTTGTACAAAATGTTTGTAACTTTTACAATTGCCATTTTTTTGACAACCATTTTTGCTTCACCAATAGCTGCTCGCCTTATATACTATTGTGCCTGCTAAATTTATTGGAATTATCTGGTGAAGTGGTTTAAACGAATTACCATCGCTCTATTTAGCCTAGCCCTTTTGGGAATAGGTGCAATTGCTGCGGCCTATTTTTATGTGCTGCCGGACCTTCCCGATGTTACCACTCTTAAAACCGTAAAATTGCAAACTCCATTACGAATTTACAGCGCTGATGGCAAATTAATTTCACAATTTGGCGAAAAACGCCGCATTCCAGTCGAATATGAGCAGGTACCGCAACAATTGATTAATGCGGTGCTCGACACAGAAGACGCACGCTTCTTCGAACATAAGGGGATCGACCCCATCGGCATCATACGTGCCGCAGTGATTCTGGCTACCACAGGTAAGAAGAGCCAGGGAGCGAGTACCATCACCCAGCAGGTTGCCCGCGGCTTCTTCCTCTCCAGAGAGAAGACCTACATTCGTAAGATAAAAGAGATCTTTCTGGCCCTGAAAATCGAACAGGCCCTGAGTAAGAAAGAGATCTTAACCCTCTATCTCAACCGCTCTTTCCTGGGTAACCGCGCCTACGGTGTCGGCGCCGCCGCACAGGTCTACTATGGCAAGGAACTCGAAGAGCTTACCCTGCCAGAGATGGCCATGATTGCCGGTCTGCCACAGGCGCCTTCTGCCGCCAACCCTATACGTAATCCGGCCCGCGCGATGAATCGTCGCAACTGGGTACTCAGCCGTATGCTGGAGAAAGAGAACATTACCCAGGACGAGTACCAGGAAGCGATAAGAGCGCCTATCACCGCCAAGTACCATGGTGCCGAGGTAGAGCTCTATGCACCTTATATCTCAGAAATGGCTCGCGACTATCTGGTCGAAAAACTCGGTGAAGAGGAAGCCTATACCGGCGGTTACAACGTCTATACCACTGTCGACTCTCGCCTGCAGATGCTGGCCCAGGATGCACTGCGCAACAACGTCTACGCCTATGACGAGCGCCACGGCTATCGCGGCGCGACTAAGGTGTTATGGGACGCAGAAGGCGCGAGCAAGCTAGATGAGGCCCAAATCGTCACGCAGCTAAAGCAGACTCAAAGCTTCCAAGGGCTCGAGCCCGCCGCCGTGATCGAGGTTGCCGAGCAGAGCGTCAAGGTCATCAATGCGAAGGGCGAAACCCTCACCCTAGAGTGGGAAGGACTCAAGTGGGCGCGCAAGTTCATCAGCAACAAGCGTCAGGGCAAGGCGCCTAAGACGGCTGGCGAGATCCTCAAGGCAGGCGAGCAGGTCTGGATCCGCAACAACGGGAACATCTGGCAGCTATCGCAAATTCCTGAGGTGGCCAGCGCCATCGTCTCGCTGGATCCTAAGGACGGTGCCATCAGGACCCTAGTGGGCGGCTACAGCTTCCACACCAGTCAATACAACCGTGTCACCCAGGCCAAGCGTCAGCTAGGCTCCAACATCAAGCCCTTCATCTATACAGGTGCGCTGGAGAAAGGCTATACCCTGGCGACGCTGATCAACAACGCGCCGATCAACAATGCCGACATACGTCAGGGCACAGCATGGCGACCCAAGAACTCGCCCGACAAGTATACTGGGCCGACACGCCTGAGAGTCGGTCTAGCACAGTCTATTAACGTCATGTCGGTACGCGCCATGCGCTATACCGGGCTAGAAAGTGCTATCGACACCCTAGTCAAGTTCGGTTTCGACCGCGACGATCTGCCACAAAACGAGTCCCTGGCGCTGGGCTCACCTTCGGTGACGCCGCTGCAGGTGGTCACCGCCTTCTCGGTATTTGCAAATGGCGGCTACCGCGTCGAGCCTTACTTTATCGACCATATCGACAATGCCTACGAGCAGACGGTAGAAGAAGCTAGCCCTACGCTAGCCTGCACACCTGAGTTAGCCGAGCCACAGACGCTGCCAACTGACGATCCTTTCGCGGCGATGGCGCAGGAACTGCCTAAGCACGAAGTGGCAAATCAAGAGGAAGAAGGCCTAGAAGTCGCGAGCCAGGAGGCTAACGCCGAAGATCCTAGCTGTCCGAGCACGGCTCGCCACGCACCGCAGATCATCAGCAAACAGACTGCCTTCCTGATCACCGAAGCCTTGAAGAGCGTTATCTGGGGCGGCGGCGACTGGAGCAAGGGCACCGGCTGGAACGGCACCGCCTGGCGCGCCGCCCGTGTGGTGAACCGCCACGATATCGCGGGTAAGACAGGTACCACCAACGAATCGAAAGATACCTGGTTCAGTGGCTTCACACCGACGCTGGCAACTACCGTATGGGTCGGCTTCGACGATCACAGCATCGAATTGGGCCGCACCGCCTGGAACACCAACGGCGCGAAAGATCAGATCTCGGGCGCCGAGGCCGGTGCCAAGACCGCCGGCCCAGGCTGGAACGAGTTTATGAAAAACGCCCTCCAAGGCACGCCTGAGCTACCTTCTCCTCCACCGGAAGGGATAGTCTCGGCCCGTATCGACCTGGCCACAGGCAAGTTAAGCCGTAAGACAGACTACACCACCAAGTTCGAGTATTTCATTCAGGGTACCGAGCCGAAGGAGTTTGCCACCGAGGCGCAGACTCAGGAAGATATCTTTATCGACGATTCGGTCGAAGATCTGTTCCAATAGCCTTCAGATGGGCTGGTGTCACTCACCACCAGCCCAGTCAATTCCACTGGCCTTTCGCTATTTTTCAGTGAATTCATAGCGCCAATTTTTTGGTGCGAATAAAACTTTAGATGTAAAAAAACCTGCGACTGCAGGTTTTTTAATCGATTGATTAGACAGAATTTATCTAAACTAGCCCTTGGCAGCCAACGCAGCCTTCACCTGACTGAGTGAGGTACCACCCAGAGCCTCACGTTTAGCCAGGCAAGAGTCTATTGTCAGACATTGATATACATCTTCCTGGATGACACTGGCGAACACCTGCAGGCTAGCCAACTCAAACTCTTCGATAGGCTTCTTCTGGGCGATCGCCTCGACCACGACCTCACCCACCACATGATGCGCCTCTCTAAACGGCATGCCTTTGGCTACCAGGTAATCAGCAAGCTCGGTCGCATTGGCATAACCCTGCTGGGCCGCCGACAGGGTATTCTCTCTGTTGACCTTTAAGCCAGACAGCACCAGAGCGGCCATCTCCAAACAGATAGACCAGCTGTCCATCACGTCAAACAGGCCTTCTTTGTCTTCCTGCATATCCTTGTTATAAGCCAGAGGCAGAGCCTTCATGGTGGTCAGTATACCCATCAGGCTGCCATAGACACGGCCCGTCTTGCCACGGATCAGCTCGAGTGCATCCGGGTTTTTCTTCTGCGGCATCAGCGATGAACCCGAGGTAACCTGATCGTCCAATTCGATAAAGCCCGCCTCACCACTGTTGAAGAAGATCAAATCTTCGGCCATGCGGCTCAGGTGCATCATGCTGATGGCAGCGTCTGAACATAACTCGATAACATGATCCCTGTCAGACACAGAATCTAAGCTGTTAAGAGTTGGCGAGGCGAACCCCAATGACTTAGCCAGCGCGTATCTGTCCATGGGATAAGCGGTACCAGCCAGCGCGCCCGTGCCCAGCGGACAGCTATCGAGACGCTGCAGACAGTCTTGCAGACGGCTGATATCACGCTCAAACATCTCCACATAGGCCAGGCACCAGTGACCGAAGGCCACAGGCTGTGCCCGCTGCAGATGGGTATAACCCGGCATGACGGCGTCCAGCTCACGCTCAGCAAGTGACAGCAAGGCTGCCTTTAACTGTGCTAGCAGTTCGAGCAGGGCCTGACCCTCCTTCTTGCACCAGAGCTTAAGATCGGTCGCCACCTGGTCGTTACGCGAACGGCCTGTATGCAACTTCTTACCCAGGTCACCGACCTTGGCGATCAAGGCTTGCTCAACGAAACTATGAATATCTTCGGCGCCGGAGGCCAGGATGGTCTCAGGCTTATCCTTCACCTCGGCCAGCAGTTCCTGCAATGCCTGTTTGAGCGACTGACACTCTTGCTGGGTGAGAATGCCCACACCTGTGATGGCATCGGCCCAGGCAATGGAACCAACAATATCTTCTTCCACCAGCCGATAATCGACCGGCAGGGAATCGTTGAAAAGTTTAAACAGTGCGCTGCTCTCTTGGCTAAATCTTCCGCCCCATAACGCCATCTCACTATCCTCTATAATCAGCTCTTAATTCAGCTCGTAAATCTGCTCTTAAAATAAAGGAGCGTTCGCCGCTCCTTTATTAGCTAGTCGACTCTACTTAACGTTTAGCGCCCGGATACGGCTCGCCAATGAATAGAGACGAATGAAGCCTTCCGCATCTTTCTGGTTATAGACTTCGTCTTCACCAAAGGTAGCAAACTCCTCGGAGTACAGGCTATTAGGAGAACGTTTCTTCACCGCCTGTGCCTGGCCCTTATAGAGCTTCAGCACCACTTCACCGTTCAGCAGGTTCGCCAGTGGCTGAGAGGCGCCCAGCAGCGATTCACACAATGGGGTAAACCAACGACCGTCATACACCAGATGCGCCATCTTGGCACCTACCTGCTCACGCCATTCGCGGCTGGTCTTGTCCAGTACTAGCTCTTCGATCGCTCTGAGCGCGGCAAACATTACCGTGCCGCCAGGAGTTTCGTAACAACCACGAGACTTCATGCCCACCAGACGGTTTTCGGTGATATCGATACGACCCACGCCATGGGCGCCGGCAATCTCATTAAGGGCCATCAGGGCACCATAAGGAGTGTATGACTGGCCATTAACCTTAGTAATACGACCGGCTTCCATCTCTACCGACACATACTCAGGCTCATCGGGCGCGTCTTCCGGCGCAACCGTCATGGTCCATACTTCTTTGCTTGGCTCGTTCCACGGATCTTCCAGCTCACCACCTTCGTGGGAGATGTGCCAGGCGTTGGCGTCACGGCTATAGATCTTAGTGGCCGATGCTGTGGTCTTGATGTTGCGCTCTGCCAGATAGTCCAGCAGATCTTCACGGCTCACCATGCTCCACTCTCGCCAAGGGGCGATCACGGTCAGATCCGGTGCCAGGGCGGCGAAACAGCCCTCAAAACGCACCTGATCGTTACCCTTACCGGTACAACCGTGACATACGGCGTCGGCGCCCACTTTACGTGCCACTTCCACCTGAGCCTTGGCGATGATAGGTCTAGCCATAGAGGTGCCCAGCAGGTAGGTGCCTTCGTAGATGGCGCCTGTGGCTATGGTGGGATAGATATAATCGGCCACCAGCTCCTCTTTCAGATCCACGATATAGCACTCAGACGCACCCGAGGCGATCGCCTTCTCATGCAGCCCTTCAAGCTCGGCCTCGCCCTGACCCACGTCGGCGCAGAAGGCAACTATCTCACAGTTATCATAGGTCTCTTTCAGCCAAGGAATGATCGCCGATGTATCCAGACCACCCGAGTAGGCCAGTACCACTTTTTTCACCGATGCTTTGTTGTTTTCGATAGACATTTCGTTTTCCTAAATACTCAATTCGTTGGCCCAATCACCATTGGGAAGATTCGTTAACTCAGTAGGGTCACTAACACGGCATTTTGCGCATGCATGCGGTTCTCTGCCTGTTGCAAGATCAGTGAGCCGGCCCCATCGACCACCTCTGCAGCCACCTCAACACCACGATAGGCGGGTAGGCAGTGCATAAAGAATTTGGCTCCCGCCTTGTTCATCATGTCGGTATCTACATGATAAGGCGCAAATTTGGCTTTGATCTCATCTAGACTGGCCTTGTCTCCCATGGAGATCCAAGTATCAGTATAGATGGCATCATGGCCGGCGATCGCCTCGACATCTGAGCTCAATACCAACTCACCACCGTGGGCCTCGGCAATGGCTTGTGCCTCGAGCACCACTTTGCCGTCGGGGAAGTGGCCCTGCGGGCAGATCACCGTCATCTTGGCACCCAACAGCGCCGCGCCATACATGAGCGAGTGGGTCACGTTGTTACCATCGCCAACATAGGCCAGCTTTACCTTGCTGACATCATCGAACTGCTCCGCCAGGGTCAGAAAATCCGCCAGCCCCTGACAGGGGTGGTACATATCCGACAGCGCGTTGATCACAGGCACAGTGCCATGTTCGGCGAGCTGCTCTATGGTCGAATGGGCAAAGGTTCTCGCCACGATGGCATCGGCCCAACAAGAGATGTTGGCGGCAAAGTCAGATACCGGCTCACGCTTGCCTAGGGCACCATTTTGCTGATCCAGGTAGAGACAATGACCACCTAACTTATTGATACCGATATCGAAGCTTACGCGAGTTCGCAGCGATGGCTTCTCGAATAACATCACCACACTCTTACCGTCGAGTGCCTTGCGATAGTCTTCTGGGTTGGCCTTGATCGTCTTCGCCAAGGCGAGTAAGTCGATCAGCTGCTGCTGGGTAAGCTCTTTTATCGATAGTAGGTGATTCATATATCTACTCCTAGATGAATACTCTTCTCATGTTCCGTTTAATTAATGTGGCATAACCTGTGTGCCGATAGACTCGCCCTTCTCCAGCGCGCTCAACTGCTCGGCGTCGCGCCATGAGGCGACCTGTACCGGTTGTCCCATCCACTGGGCAACCTCTAGTGCCGCCTCTACCTTGACCTTCATCCCCTTCTCGATGACGCCTAACTTGGTTAGTTCATCGGCGTGGGCCTTATCCAGGGTCTTGATCAGCTGTCCCTTACCGTCGAGCACACCGCTCACGTCGGACAACAGCACCAACTGGCCTTCCACCAGCTTAGCAATAACGGTCGCCGCCTGATCGGCGTTGACGTTCAGCAAGTTGCCCGCATCATCTACGGCAATCGAACTGACAATCGGCATCCAACCTTGGGCCAACAGGAAGTTCAGATAAGTCGGGTCATTGGGCGACACTTCACCCACGAAACCGAGCTGCTCATCTTTGATGCTGCCTTTCACAATGGCACCATCACACAGGCTCATGCCCACACTCGTGATACCCGCCTTGATGGCACTGGCCTGCAAGATCTTGTTAGAGGTACCCGCCAGCGCGCCCACCACAATTGGCACCTGCTCTTCGGGGGTGACACGCAAACCGTCCAGCTTGACCGTCTCCATGCCATTGGCCTTGAGCTGCTCGTCTACCAGGCAACCGCCACCATGAACCAAGATGACAGATTGGCCCGACTTAATGATGTTGGCCGCGCTCGCCATCAGGCGTGCCAGCCCCATCTCACACTGCATCAGGGCGCCACCCACTTTAAGCACTAAGGTTTTCTTATTCGCCGACATAGCTACTTCTCTCTCACAGGTGACAATATTAATAATTGAAATGAATCTTTATGCATTGATGCGCCTGACTGGCAGCACCTTTCATCAGATTGTCGATAGCGCTCGCCACCACCAGGTAGCCATTGAGGGGATCGTACTTCCATCCCAGCAGGCAGTTAGGGGTATGCACCACGTCGTCAACCTTAGGAAATTGATTATGGTACACATTCACCAGAGGTGCCGACTCATACACTTCATAGGCCTTGGCAATATCGGCTTCGCTCACCCCGGGCTTCATCTGCACGGTAATGGTAGCCAGGATGCCACGCTTAAAGTTGCCCAGGTGAGGGGTGAAGATCACCTGCTGCCCCAGCTGAGTCGCGATCTCAGGTTGATGTCTATGACCCAGGACACCGTAGGGTGTCAGGCTCACCTCGCAGAAGCTGGTGTGCAGCTGCGCCTTTCTGCCTGCACCGGTCACACCACTGACGGCGTTGATCACCGGCAGGCTGTCTGTCATCAGATCTTTCAGGGGTTTTAACGCCGTAAGTGAAGCCGTGGGATAACAGCCAGGCACGGCAATCATCTTGCTGGCGGCAATCGCCTCGGTGTTCCACTCCGCCAGGCCATAGACAGCCTCGGCCAACACCTCTGGGTAGATATGCTCGAAACCATACCATTTGGGATACTGTTCGCTATCGGAAAAACGGTAGGCGCCGGAGAGGTCGAACACCGCCAGACCCGCCTGATAGAACCAGGCCGCCAGGTGCAGGCTCACGCCATGGTCCGTCGCCAACACCACGGCATCGGCCTCATCGACTATAGTCTGCTTAGCCTGTTCGGTCAGTGGCGCCAGACTAAGATCGATATGGCTGTAAACCGGATACAAACTAGCCAGAGTTTTGCCTTTATCCAGACTGTTTTCAGAAACATAGAGGCCTTGAATCTTAAGCTGATCATCGGCCTGGATCAGTGAAGTAACCTGAGCACCTGTGTAACCACTGGCGCCAATTATCGCTATGCTTTTCATACTTTATGACTTCTATATTGTGTTAACGGTAAAAAAGAGAGGGGCACTGCTTAAGCCCTGGTATAGATACCAATATGACAAGATTATCGTCGCAGGAAGTGATTACAGCTAACCTTATATGCAAAAAGTAAGAAGAAATTGTTCATTTTTTATCTCTAAGTTAAGCCTTTAATAATGGCGCTCGTTTTAGCTGTTTGATAGACTAACACAACAAACTAATTATGCAATAATATTGAATAGATATTTTTAAATAAAATTGGTGATTTGAGTCAAATGATGAAAACCTTTCCCGACATCAAGCAATCCTTCCGCGAGCTGATCGCCACGCCGTCCATCAGCGCCCTCGAAGCCGAACTCGACATGAGCAACCAAGGCGTGGTGACCCTGCTAAGTCAGTGGCTCACCGATCTGGGCTTCGACTGCCAGATGCAGGCCGTCCCCGACACCCGTGGTAAACACAACCTGCTGGCCAAGATAGGTCTGGGGCGCGGTGGACTGCTGCTGGCGGGACATACGGATACCGTCCCTTTCGACGAGGGACGCTGGAGTCAGGATCCCTTTACCCTGACCGAGAAGGATAATCGCTGGTATGGGCTAGGCAGCTGCGATATGAAGGGCTTCTTCGCCCTGATTATAGAGGCGGTGCGCCAGATGCCGACCCAAGACTTCGTGCGGCCGCTCTACATACTCGCCAGCGCCGATGAAGAGACCACAATGAATGGCGCCAAAGCCTTCGCCAAGTCTAAGGCCATCGCCCCCGAATACGCTTTGATCGGCGAGCCCACCGGCCTTAAGCCTGTCTACATGCATAAGGGACACCTGGCCCAGGGCATCCGCATCACGGGGCGCAGCGGTCACTCTTCGGATCCGGCTAAGGGACTCAACGCCATAGAGATCATGCATCAGGTGATCGGCCAGCTCCTCAAGCTGAAACAACACCTGGCGGAGCACTACCGCGAAGAGGCCTTCAGCGTGCCCTACCCCACCATGAACTTTGGCCATATTCACGGTGGCGACGCCGCCAACCGCATCTGCGGCTGCTGCGATCTGCACCTGGATATCCGCCCCCTGCCCGGCCTGCCGTTAGAGGTCTTGGAGCAACTACTGACCCAATATCTGGCCGAACTGAGTCAGCGCTATCCAGGGGCCATCAGCATAAGCCAGCTCTATCCCGGTTCTCAGCCCTTCGCGGGACAGGCGGATGCTCAATGGTCACAGCTGGTCGCACAACTGTCGAATCAGGCTCCCGAGGTGGTCAACTATGCCACCGAGGCCCCCTATATTCAGCAGCTGGGCTGTCAAACCTTGGTCTGGGGACCTGGCAGCATAGAGCAGGCACATCAGCCAGATGAGTACCTGGACACCGCCTACATCAACAAAACCGTCGACTTGCTAAAACAGCTGATTTACCACGCCTGCATAAAGGCGCCATAAAAAATTCATGCAAGGTGATATAGAACACATAAGCATACGATATGAAGATATGCCGTATTGACCTAAACCTGATAGCCTAGGTATGGTGATTGATTAACTCGTGGGTATGGAGCATTTATGACAGATATGTACGCGTCGCTGCGATCCAATGTGGGCACATTAGGCCAAATATTAGGCGATACTATTCGCACACACATGGACGAGCCCTTTTTAGATAAGATTGAACAGATCAGACACCTGGCCAAGAGCTCACGCCAAGGCAACGATACCGCCAGGGAACAGATGCTTACCCTACTGGCCGCCTTACCCGACGAAGAGTTGGTACCATTTGCCAAGGCCTTCAACCAGTTTCTCAACCTGGCCAATATCGCCGAGCAGTTCCATACCATCAGCCGCAACTGTGACGAGCTGGTCTGCGTGCCCGATCCTGTGGATCAACTCCTGGGGCGCATGCTCAATGGGCGCATTGACCAAGATAAGATGCTCGAGTGTCTGCAGACACTGGATATCGACCTTGTGCTTACGGCGCACCCGACCGAGATCTCGCGTCGCACCCTGATCCAGAAATACTCCGCTGTGGTCGATTGTCTCGCCACCATGGAAAACCCACAGCTCACCGAGCGCGAGAAGAAACAGAATCACCTCAGACTCAGACAGCTTATCGCCCAGATCTGGCACACCAACGAGATACGCCACGAGCGTCCAACACCGGTGGACGAGGCCCGCTGGGGATTGAGCACCATAGAGGCCTCACTCTGGCAAGCCATTCCCGACTTTCTGCGCCAGCTCAACGAACAGGTCGAAGAGCGCACCGGCAAGCAGCTACCCAGCGACATAGCCCCCATCCGCTTCTCCAGCTGGATGGGCGGCGACCGCGACGGCAACCCCTTCGTCACCGCCAAGGTTACCCAGGAAGTATTGGATCGCAACCGTCACACGGCGGCGCGCCTCTATCTCAAGGATGTGGTCTTGCTGGTCAACGAACTGTCGATGGAGGAGGCCAACGAAGAACTGCTGGCCCTCACAGACAACAGCCACGAACCATACCGCGTGGTGCTGCGGGAGCTAAGACAGAAGCTACGCGACACCATAGATTACCTAAATGCCCGCCTCGAGGGGCATTCACCCGAGGTGGATCTCGATAGCCTTATCTGGCACGAGGATGACCTCAAACAGCCCTTGACCCTGCTCTATCGCAGCCTGACCGAATCGGGTATGAGCCTGATCGCCAATGGTCTGCTGCTGGATATGCTGCGTCGTCTGGCCTGCTTCGGCATCCATATGCTGCGCCTGGATATCCGACAGGATGCCCAGCGCCATAGCGATGTCATCGCCGAGCTGACCCGTTACCTGGGCCTTGGCGACTTCGACCACTGGGACGAGCATGAGAAGCAGGCCTTCCTGCTGCGGGAACTGAGCGGTAAACGCCCGCTGATCCCCCATAACTGGGAACCGAGTGCCGAGGTCGCCGAGGTGATCAGCACCGTCAGATTGATCGCCAGCCAGTCGCCTAAGGCCCTGGGCTCCTATGTTATCTCCATGGCCAGTCAACCGTCGGACGTGTTGACTGTGCTCCTGCTATTGAAAGAGGCGGGATGTCAGCATCCGATGCGGGTTGTGCCACTGTTCGAGACCTTAGAAGATCTCAACAACGCCGCCAGCTGTATCTCGGCGCTGTTTGCCATCGACTGGTACCGCGGCTACTGCAAGGGCAGCCAGGAGGTGATGATAGGCTACTCAGACTCGGCTAAAGATGCCGGCGTGATGGCGGCCGCCTGGGCACAATACAGTGCGCAGGAAAAACTGGTTAAGGTCTGTAACCAGGCAGACATCAAACTCACCCTGTTCCACGGTCGTGGCGGCACCATAGGCCGTGGCGGCGGACCAGCCCACAAGGCAATTCTGTCGCAGCCACCCGGCTCGGTAGATGGCCGCATCAGGGTGACGGAACAAGGCGAGATGATCCGCTTCAAGTTCGGCCTGCCTAAGCTGGCGGTGCAGAGCCTAGCGCTCTATACCTCGGCCGTGATGGAGGCCACCCTGTTGCCGCCGCCAGAACCTAAGCCAGAGTGGCGTGAGGCGATGGAGCGACTCGCCAGTGATTCGGTTACTGCATACCGCGCCATAGTGCGTGAGGAGCCAGATTTTGTCGCCTACTTCCGCGCGGCCACCCCTGAAGTCGAGCTAGGCAAGCTACCGCTAGGTAGTCGCCCCGCGAAGCGTCGGGTGGATGGCGGTATTGAGAGCCTGCGTGCGATCCCCTGGATCTTCGCCTGGTCGCAAAACCGCTTGATGCTCCCCGCTTGGCTGGGCGCCGGCGAGGCGCTGCAACAGGCTGCCGACCGTGGCGAACTCGCCCTGTTAAGGGAAATGGAGCAGCAATGGCCCTTCTTCGAGACACGCATCTCCATGCTAGAGATGGTCTACGCCAAGGCCGAGCCTAACCTGGCGAAGTACTATGAGACCTGCCTGGTGCCGAAAGAGCTACATCACCTCGGCGAAGCCCTACGTAGCCGTATGGCAACAGGGATCAAGGTGGTCTTGGAGCTGACCCAGTCCGACGCCCTGATGTCGCATACCCCATGGAATCGTGAGTCGGTAGAGCTGCGCAATCCCTATATCGACCCGCTCAACTTCCTCCAGGCCGAACTCCTGGCGCGTACCCGTAAGGAGCAGGCGGGATCAAGCAATGTAGAGCTGGCACTGATGCTCACCATCGCCGGTGTGGCGGCGGGCATGAGAAACACGGGTTAATGAGAAGCCTAGCCCTAATAGGCGTGCTGATGCTGAGTTTGACTGCATGTGTCAGTCAATACAGCATCAGCGAGCGCCAGCTCACCAACTACCTGAACGACGAGATGCATTTCGAGGTCAAAGAGGGCAATCGCTTCTTTGGCATAGAGATGAAGATCAATGATGTGAAGGTTAAGCTTGGCCATAAGGCCGACACCATGGCGATCACGGCGAGCAGTCTGATCAAGGTGGCCAACCCGCTAATGCCGCTCAATGCCACCATGACGGCCGAGTTTGAAGCCAAGCCTTGGTATGATGCCGACCAGCACAGCCTCTATCTTAAGGACCTTACCCTAGTCAGCCTGAGATCTGATCCTAAGGATCTCGAGCAGGCCATAGGCCAGGTGAGTCCTCAGATCATGGGATTCATGACCCACTTCCTCGAGACCCAGCCCGTGTATGTGCTCGATACCCAAGAGGGTAATCAGGCGCTTGTCGCCGAGATGACCAAACGTATCCAGGTCGTTCCGGGCAAGATTAACCTTATCTTTAAAGATTAACCTCACCACATAATCAACTCTATTTAAGGCGCCATTATGCTTGGCGCCTTATCTAGTCTATCTTGCAAATCGCGGATAAGAGGAATAGTCCACGAGAACGGGCGACTCCTGCAGCTCACGCCTTAGCATATCCAAGGCAACAGCCGTGCTCAGCTGCCGCACCAACTCGCGGGAACGCGCCGGGAACTTAAGCATCTGGCTATAGACGCCTTGCCGAGTCGCCAGGGCGATCGCCACAGTGCCAACCGGCTTTGCCTCGCTGCCGCCATCGGGCCCGGCAATGCCACTGGTCGCCAGCGCATAGTCGCTGTCCAGCAGGCTTCTTGCCCCCTTGGCCATCTCCTCAACCGTGGCAATAGAGACCGCCCCGTGGTCATCCAGAGTCGCAGCTTTAACCCCCAATACGCGCACCTTAGACTCATTGCTATAGGTCACCAGCCCCTGATCCAGGTAATTGGAGCTGCCGGCAAAGGCCACCAGGTTGTTGGCGATCATGCCACCAGTACAGGACTCGGCAATACTCAAACGCTTACCCGAAGCCAGCAAGCCGTTGTGGATCACCTGTGCCAGTGAGGTAACGTTGTGGCCGACCACCGCATCGCCTAGACGAGCGAACACCTCGCCCTTCACCCTGTCTAATTCGCCAATGGCTGCTTCCCCTCGGGCAAACAACTTGATCTCGATATAGGGCATGAAGGAGCGATAGCCCAGGGTCATGCCATCCGGTAAAGGCATACCCTCGAGCTTATCGGCCAGTGCCGATTCCCCCTGACCTATGGTCAGTAGCTTCTGCACCTCGACTTCGACATGGCTATCGGCGATCTGCTCCACAAAAGGAATGAACTGCTCGGTCACCATCTTCTTAAATTCGAAAGGTACACCGGGAGTAAAGAAGAGCCAGGCGCGATTGAGCTGCACACGAAAGCCACAGGCCGTGCCCACAGGATTGTCGACCATGATAGCCGATGCGGGTAACATCGCCTGTTTCAGATTGCTCTCTGGCATGTGTCGACCGTTACGGGTGAACCACTCTTGAATACGCTCCCGCCACAGGGTGCACTCAACTAGAGGTTCGCCCTTGGCAATCGCCATCGCCTCGGAAGACATATCATCGCTGGTCGGGCCGAGCCCGCCATTGACCAAGATGACATCTGCGTGCTCGCTACGCTGACGAAACACCTCGACCAGATCGTCCAATCTATCGCCTACCGTGATCCGCTGCTGCATCTCTATGCCATGGTCCATCAAGGCATTTGCCGCCCATGCCGCATTGGTATCGACTATCTGTCCGGATAACACCTCTTCACCGGTGCAGATCATTTCTATTTTCATATCCATCCCTTGAAACTAAGCCATTTCACTTGGGCATAAGGTAGGTAAGGCCGCATGGAATAGCAATAGACAAACTGGCGGCTCGCTCGATATTCATGCTACTGGGCGTTATGCGGTGTTTACAGATTCTTTAGTTCTAAGCAAAAACGAACTCATCTCTAAATGCAAACTAGACTCAATAAACACTTAACCCAACTCGGCAATAGGTAGAATGATCATGTATAAACTCGCGGCCATGGGCCTATTAGCGCTCAGCTCCTTCACGCTGAACGCGGCTACGGATATGTTTCTCAAGATAGATGGCGTCGATGGCGAGAGCCTGGACGCGCAGCACCGCAACGAGATCGATGTACTCGCCTGGTCTTGGGGAGCAAGCAGCGATATGCGACGCACCTGCATTCAAGATATCAGTGTGACCAAGTATGTGGATAGCGCCTCACCCCAGCTTCTCATGAACCAGATGAGCCACATGCAATACCCTAGAGCGACACTGACGGTGCGCAAGGCGGGTGGAACGCCCCTGGAGTATATAGTGATCGAATTACGCGACGTATGGGTCTCTAGCCTGTCTACCGGCGGCTCTGGCGGCGAAGATCGTCTCACCGAGAACATCACCCTAAATTTTGAAGAGCTCAAATATCAATATACTCCGCAAAAGGCAGATGGCAGCGGCGGACCAGCGATCTCGGCCACCATCACAAGCGAGAAATGCAGATAGGCGATGAGATACTGTATTCCTATGGCTTAGTGCATGAGCATTTTGAAAAGACAGAAACGAAAAAAAGCCTCTGCACTCTTATGTACAAGAGCATGCAGAGGCTTTCGTCTAAATGTTGGTGGGCGCACATCGCAAAGCGATGTGCTCATGCACGCGAAGTGGAACGAGCTGGGGAGGACGGGACTCGAACCCGCACTCTTGCTTTCTATTGAGACAGAACCTAAAACTCCATGGAAGGAGTGAATGCTGTAGATTATCTGGAATTCTGCTCTCGACCACAGGCTTTTTGCACACAACGAAAAAAGCCTCTGCATTGCTGCAGAGGCTTTCATCTTAATGTTGGCGGAGCGGACGGGACTCGAACCCGCGACCCCCGGCGTGACAGGCCGGTATTCTAACCAACTGAACTACCGCTCCTTTAGTAACACGCTTTCGCGGGATACTAAATTAGGCGCCTGGAAATGACCTACTCTCACATGGGGAGACCCCACACTACCATCGGCGCGATTGCGTTTCACTTCTGAGTTCGGGATGGGATCAGGTGGGACCACAATGCTATGGTTTCCAGACAAATTCTTACTGGTTAATTCTTCGTCTGACGGCATTGTTTCCTTGCTACAGTGCTCATGTACTCTAGTACACTCCGCGCTTCGCTTCGTTACGGCTTTGTCAGCCAAACAATTACCTGCGTAATTAACCAAAATAGTAAATTTAGAAAGCTGCTTGAATTCGCACTTCAATCAAGTACTTTTGTATTCTTTTGATTACGTAAAACCATCGTACGAAACCCTTTTGGGTTGTATGGTTAAGCCTCACGAGTCATTAGTACAGGTTAGCTCAACGCCTCACAACGCTTACACACCCTGCCTATCAACGTCCTAGTCTCGGACGGCTCTTTAGAGACCTTAAAGGTCTAGGGATGACTCATCTTAGGGCTCGCTTCCCGCTTAGATGCTTTCAGCGGTTATCGATTCCGAACGTAGCTACCGGGCAATGCCATTGGCATGACAACCCGAACACCAGCGGTTCGTCCACTCCGGTCCTCTCGTACTAGGAGCAGCTCCCTTCAATCATCCAACGCCCACGGCAGATAGGGACCGAACTGTCTCACGACGTTCTGAACCCAGCTCGCGTACCACTTTAAATGGCGAACAGCCATACCCTTGGGACCGACTTCAGCCCCAGGATGTGATGAGCCGACATCGAGGTGCCAAACACCGCCGTCGATATGAACTCTTGGGCGGTATCAGCCTGTTATCCCCGGAGTACCTTTTATCCGTTGAGCGATGGCCCTTCCATTCAGAACCACCGGATCACTATGACCTGCTTTCGCACCTGCTCGACGTGTATGTCTCGCAGTTAAGCTGGCTTATGCCATTGCACTAACCGTACGATGTCCGACCGTACTTAGCCAACCTTCGTGCTCCTCCGTTACTCTTTGGGAGGAGACCGCCCCAGTCAAACTACCCACCAGGCACTGTCCTCAACCCCGATTCAGGGGCCAGAGTTAGAACATCAACACTACAAGGGTGGTATTTCAAGGATGACTCCACGAGAACTGGCGTTCCCGCTTCAAAGTCTCCCACCTATCCTACACATGTAGGGTCAATGTTCAGTGCCAAGCTATAGTAAAGGTTCACGGGGTCTTTCCGTCTAGCCGCGGGTATACGGCATCTTCACCGCAATTTCAACTTCACTGAGTCTCGGCTGGAGACAGCGTGGCCATCATTACGCCATTCGTGCAGGTCGGAACTTACCCGACAAGGAATTTCGCTACCTTAGGACCGTTATAGTTACGGCCGCCGTTTACCGGGGCTTCGATCATGAGCTTCTCCGAAGATAACCCAATCAATTAACCTTCCGGCACCGGGCAGGCGTCACACCGTATACGTCATCTTGCGATTTTGCACAGTGCTGTGTTTTTGATAAACAGTTGCAGCCACCTGGTATCTGCGACTCCCGTCAGCTTAGAGAGCAAGTCTCATCACCAACAGGAGCGTACCTTCTCCCGAAGTTACGGTACCATTTTGCCTAGTTCCTTCAGCCGAGTTCTCTCAAGCGCCTTGGTATTCTCTACCCGACCACCTGTGTCGGTTTGGGGTACGATTCCTGCTAACCTGAAGCTTAGAAGATTTTCCTGGAAGCATGGCATCAACTACTTCATCACCGTAGTGACTCGTCATCAACTCTCAGTATTAGGTGCCCGGATTTGCCTAAGCACCCTACCTACAGCCTTAAACGCGGACAACCAACGCCGCGCTAGCCTAGCCTTCTCCGTCTCTCCATCGCAGTTAGCAGAAGTACGGGAATATTAACCCGTTTCCCATCGACTACGCCTTTCGGCCTCGCCTTAGGGGTCGACTCACCCTGCCCCGATTAACGTTGGACAGGAACCCTTGGTCTTTCGGCGAGGAGGTTTTTCACCCCCTTTATCGTTACTCATGTCAGCATTCGCACTTCTGATACCTCCAGCGTGGGTTACCCCTTCACCTTCAACGGCTTACAGAACGCTCCTCTACCGCACCAGCGCAAGCGCTAGTACCCATAGCTTCGGTGTATTGCTTAGCCCCGTTATATCTTCCGCGCAGGCCGACTCGACTAGTGAGCTATTACGCTTTCTTTAAATGATGGCTGCTTCTAAGCCAACATCCTAGCTGTCTAAGCCTTCCCACATCGTTTCCCACTTAGCAATAACTTTGGGACCTTAGCTGATGGTCTGGGTTGTTTCCCTTTTCACGACGGACGTTAGCACCCGCCGTGTGTCTCCCGAGTAGTACTCATTGGTATTCGGAGTTTGCAAAGGGTTGGTAAGTCGGGATGACCCCCTAGCCTTAACAGTGCTCTACCCCCAATGGTATTCGCTCGAGGCGCTACCTAAATAGCTTTCGAGGAGAACCAGATATCTCCCGGTTTGATTGGCCTTTCACCCCCAGCCACAAGTCATCACCGCATTTTTCAACATACGTGTGTTCGGTCCTCCAGTTGATGTTACTCAACCTTCAACCTGCCCATGGCTAGATCACCGGGTTTCGGGTCTACACCTTGCAACTAAACGCGCAGTTAACACTCGGTTTCCCTACGGCTCCGCTATTCGCTTAACCTCGCTACAAAATGTAAGTCGCTGACCCATTATACAAAAGGTACGCAGTCACGGTCTCAAGAACCGCTCCCACTGCTTGTACGTATACGGTTTCAGGTTCTATTTCACTCCCCTCACAGGGGTTCTTTTCGCCTTTCCCTCACGGTACTGGTTCACTATCGGTCAGTCAGGAGTATTTAGCCTTGGAGGATGGTCCCCCCATATTCGAACAAGATATCACGTGTCCCGTCCTACTCGTTTTCACCTAAAGTTAGTTTTCATGTACGGGGCTATCACCCTGTATCGCTGTGCTTTCCAACACATTCCACTAACACCCTCTAGGCTTAAGGGCTAATCCCCGTTCGCTCGCCGCTACTAGGGGAATCTCGGTTGATTTCTTTTCCTAAGGGTACTTAGATGTTTCAGTTCCCCTCGTTCGCCTCACTAAGCTATGTATTCACTTAGTGATGACACCTTATGGTGCCGGGTTTCCCCATTCGGACATCGTTAGCTCAAATGCTTGTTACTAGCTCGCCAACGCTTTTCGCAAGTTACTACGTCCTTCATCGCCTCTGACTGCCAAGGCATCCACCGTATACGCTTAGTCACTTAACCATACAACCCAAATGAGTTTCATCTGAGTCGCATCGCAACTAACGGTTTCTACTTTCGCCAAAAGAATACTCAAGTCACTTGATTAAAGTGTGTTTTGAGAACTCAATTATTTTTCGCAATAACCTTTCGGTTATTACTATCAGCTTTCCAAATTTTTAAAGAACAAGCATCGCCGCTCGGACGTGCCACTCGCTCTAACAAGAACAAGTTATCTGTGTGAACACTCAACAAATATCAGTCAATCGTATAGGTAAGGAGGTGATCCAGCCCCAGGTTCCCCTAGGGCTACCTTGTTACGACTTCACCCCAGTCATGAACCACACCGTGGTAAACGCCCTCCCGAAGGTTAAGCTATCTACTTCTGGTGCAGCCCACTCCCATGGTGTGACGGGCGGTGTGTACAAGGCCCGGGAACGTATTCACCGTGGCATTCTGATCCACGATTACTAGCGATTCCGACTTCATGGAGTCGAGTTGCAGACTCCAATCCGGACTACGACCGGCTTTGTGAGATTAGCTCCACCTCGCGGCTTCGCAACCCTCTGTACCGACCATTGTAGCACGTGTGTAGCCCTACTCGTAAGGGCCATGATGACTTGACGTCGTCCCCACCTTCCTCCGGTTTATCACCGGCAGTCTCCCTAAAGTTCCCGGCATTACCCGCTGGCAAGTAAGGATAAGGGTTGCGCTCGTTGCGGGACTTAACCCAACATTTCACAACACGAGCTGACGACAGCCATGCAGCACCTGTCTCAGAGTTCCCGAAGGCACCAATCCATCTCTGGAAAGTTCTCTGGATGTCAAGAGTAGGTAAGGTTCTTCGCGTTGCATCGAATTAAACCACATGCTCCACCGCTTGTGCGGGCCCCCGTCAATTCATTTGAGTTTTAACCTTGCGGCCGTACTCCCCAGGCGGTCTACTTAATGCGTTAGCTTGAGAACCCAGTGTTCAAGACACCAAATTCCGAGTAGACATCGTTTACGGCGTGGACTACCAGGGTATCTAATCCTGTTTGCTCCCCACGCTTTCGTACCTGAGCGTCAGTCTTTGTCCAGGGGGCCGCCTTCGCCACCGGTATTCCTTCAGATCTCTACGCATTTCACCGCTACACCTGAAATTCTACCCCCCTCTACAAGACTCTAGTTGACCAGTTCGAAATGCAGTTCCCAGGTTAAGCCCGGGGCTTTCACATCTCGCTTAATCAACCGCCTGCGTACGCTTTACGCCCAGTAATTCCGATTAACGCTTGCACCCCTCGTATTACCGCGGCTGCTGGCACGAAGTTAGCCGGTGCTTCTTCTGCGAGTAACGTCACAGCTAACGGGTATTAACCGTTAACCTTTCCTCCTCGCTGAAAGTGCTTTACAACCCGAAGGCCTTCTTCACACACGCGGCATGGCTGCATCAGGCTTGCGCCCATTGTGCAATATTCCCCACTGCTGCCTCCCGTAGGAGTCTGGGCCGTGTCTCAGTCCCAGTGTGGCTGATCATCCTCTCAGAACAGCTAGGGATCGTCGCCTAGGTGAGCCATTACCTCACCTACTAGCTAATCCCACCTAGGTACATCCAATCGCAGAAGGTCCGAAGATCCCCTCTTTTCCCCCGTAGGGCGTATGCGGTATTAGCAGTCGTTTCCAACTGTTATCCCCCTCGACTGGGCAGTTCCCTAGGCATTACTCACCCGTCCGCCGCTCGTCAGCAAAGTAGCAAGCTACTTCCTGTTACCGCTCGACTTGCATGTGTTAGGCCTGCCGCCAGCGTTCAATCTGAGCCATGATCAAACTCTTCAATTAAAAGTTTTTTTGCTTCACTCTTTATTCAAAAGGAAGCGACTCAATGAATTCTGATTCACATAAATGACTCGGAAGAATCATCTACATGTTTGTACATATTGCTATGAACACTCATCGTTGCATTGAGATTTAAATCGTTTTCGATTAACTCAATACCTGTGAGTGTCCACACAGATTTCTTGTTTTATCTTGTTAAAGAACGTTTGCCTCATACTGGACTCCAGCGGGCTAGGGCTGCGTATTCTACGCTTCTCCCTGTCGGCGTCAAGCGCTTTTTTCAAAAGATTTTTAAGTGGTTAATTACTGTGCTTTCGCGTTGTAACTACCGGCTTAAAAACTCGAACCGCTTATCACCTTGACTCGACATTCGTTACTTACTCACTTGGTAAGTAGCGCCGTTTGCCGTGTCAGTGGGAGCGCATTATAGGGAGCCAAATCTTTTGCGCAAGGGCTTTTTACAAAAAAAAGATCGCATGCCGATCTTTTAGGCAATTGCGATCTTTTTCGTATGATTTACGGCCAATATTGCCGTGTTTTACTGTTTTTGAGTCTCTGACGCGATAAAGCTCTCGATCAATTTCACCGCTTTCTCATCATCCCAGTCGACAAATGTTCTGACGAAGGCGATCAATTCGCCCTGCTGATTGAGAATAAAGGTCGCCGGTATCGTATCTAAGGGGAAGACCTGACCCAGCTGCTGCTGCGGATCATAATAAGTCTCGAACTTATCCATCCCCAACGAGGCCAGGAAGGGTTCGACCTTCTCCTTGCCATTCATATCGATCGATATTGGCAGTACACGAAACTGTTTAGGATCGAATTTGCCTTTAAAGCGATCTATGGCAGGCAGCTCACGCACACAAGGGGGACACCAGGTGGCCCACATGTTGACCATCACTACCTGGCCGCGATACTGGCTAAAGTCGATAGCCTTTCCTTGGGCATCCTTAAAGGGCACAGGATCTATCGGGTAGGCTTTTGGCAACACGTTGATCAGATCGACACTCGACTGCACCTCACCGCCTTGCTTCTTCTGCATGCCGGGATAGGCTTGCACGCTGGAGGCATATCCGCCTAAGGCGAGAGCCGCCGACAGCAGCGCCGTGGCTAACTTAGAGTTCATTTATCGTCTCGCTTGAGCAGTCTATCCAGCTCGGCTTGCTCCTCGGCGCTGATCTCCTGATCGACGGCGTTGCTGATACGCTGCTGTCTAACGAAGATAAAGCCGATCACTAAGCCCACCAGCAATAGCGCGATTGGCCCTAGCCATAGGATGTAAGTCTTGGCTTCCATGCGTGGCTTATAGAGGACGAACTCACCGTAACGGCTAGTCATGAACTCGATAATCTCTTCGTCGCCCTTACCGGCATCGACCATTTGATAGACTTCGAGTCGCAGATCTTGCGCCACAGGTGAATTGGAATCGATCAGGTTCTGGTTTTGACACTGAGGACAACGCAGCGAGTGAGCCAGTTCGAGGGCTCGTTTCTGGTTATCTACCGACTTAAACTCATAGGTATCCACTGGGGTCGCCATCGCGGCGCCCACCAGCGAGAAAGATAACAGTATTGCGGTAATAAACCCGACTAAGGTCTTCATTAAGATGCTCCCTCAGCTTTAGCCTGTGCCTGTAACTCTTGAATCATGGGATAGAGTGTCTCATTCCAGACACGCATATCGATAGGACCGGCATAACGGAAGCGGATGATACCGTTGTGATCCACCAGATAGCTCTCGGGCGCACCGTACACCCCAAGATCCAGACCTAAACGTCCGTCATGGTCAAAGATATTCTTGGTGTAAGGATCGCCCTCGCGGCTCAGCTCACGGATCGCCATGGCACGCTCGTCACGATAGTTGATGCCATAGATAGGCAAGATGTTCTGTCTTGCCAAACGCATCAGATAGGGATGCTCATACTTACATGAAGGACACCAGGTGGCCCACACGTTCAGCAGTGAGACCTGACCCTTGATGCTGTCATTGGTAATGATCTCGTTGGCATCTTCAAGCTTTTGCAGTTGGAAAGCCGGTATCGGCTTTCCTTCTAATGCAGAGTCCAGCTGCTGCGGATTCAGGAAGAGTCCCTTATAGAGGAACACTCCCATCACCAAAAACAGAATCAAAGGAATAAATAATACTAGCCTTTTCTTCATACTTGCCCCAATTCAAGTTATGCGGTTGCTAATTTTGCTTGTTTGGCTTTTTCGCCGACGGTTTCGGTCGCCTTGGCTCTGCGGTAACGCTTATCAGACGCGGCGAACAGACCACCTACCATCATGAAGATGCTACCGAACCATAACCAGCGCACGAATGGCTTGTAGTTCAGACGCACGGCAAACTCGGTGCGGCTGATCGGATCGCCCATGGTGATATAGAGATCGCGGAACAGTCCCCAATCGATGCCCGCCTCTGTCATGTCCATGGTACGTACGTTGTACTGACGGCGATCTGGCTTGAGCAGAGTGATGAACTCACCGTCTTTGGTCACTTCGACCTGACCCTGCTGGGCGGTATAGTTAGGACCGACGACATTCTTGGTCTCGATGTAGTGGAAGCTATAGCCCGCCAGCTCCTGGGTGATACCAGGGCCCATGCGAACACTCTTCTCGATAGAATAGTTAGACACCATAGTCGCGCCGACCACAGAGACGGCGATACCTAAGTGAGCGATGATCATACCCAGCTGGCTGCGCCCCATACGCGCCAGGCTAAGGCCATCTTTAGACTGCATGATGTCGTAGGCGGCGCGCAGTGTCGCAACTGTCACCCAAACGGCCAGGCCGATACCGAACATCACCCAAGCATTAAACTTGCCGTCCACCAGGAAAGGCGTCACTACACCGATAACCGCAGAGACGATGGCAGGCACCAGCAGCTTGGCCTTGAGTTCACCGGCCTTGGCGCGCTTCCAGCGGATGCTAGGGCCAATACCCATGAAGGCAAACAGTACGAGTGCGATCGGCACGAATACCGCGTTGAAGTATGGTGGGCCTACAGAGATTTTACCCATGTTCAGGGCATCGATCAGCAATGGGTAGAGTGTACCCAGCAGCACGGTACCACAAGCTACGGTAAGCAGAATGTTACCCACCAGCAGCATGGTTTCTTTCGACATCAGGTCGAAACGCGCAGGGCTCTTCATGTCGCTTGCGCGGAAGGCAAACAGCGTCAGCGATCCGCCGATGGCGAGACCCAGCAGCAAGAGGATGAACATACCACGGCTAGGATCCGCCGCGAATGAGTGCACCGAGGTCAGTACGCCAGAACGCACGATGAAGGTGCCTAGCAGACTCAAAGAGAATGCGAAGATAGAAAGCAGTACCGTCCAGTTACGGAAAGTTGCACGCTTCTCGGTCACGATCACTGAGTGCAGCAGTGCGGTACCGATCAGCCAAGGCATGAATGAGGCGTTCTCGACGGGATCCCAGAACCACCAGCCGCCCCAGCCTAGCTCGTAATATGCCCACCAAGAACCGAGTGAGATACCGCCGGTCAGGAAGATCCACGCAGCCAGGGTCCAAGGACGGCTCCAACGTGCCCAGGCAGAATCGAGGCGTCCGCCCATGAGCGCGGCGATGGCGAAGGCAAAGCTCACCGAGAAACCAACATAACCCAGGTACAGCATAGGTGGGTGGAAGATGAGTCCCACGTCCTGCAGCATAGGGTTAAGGTCGCGCCCCTCCATAGGAATCGGGAACAGACGCTCAAATGGGCTAGATGTCAGTAGCATGAAGAGACAGAAGCCTATTACTATCATCGCCAAAATGGCGAGTACACGAGCGGTGAAGACCTCTTCTAACCCCTTACTGAAGAAGGCAACCGATGCCGTCCAGACAGACAGGGCAAACACCCAGAAGAGTAATGAACCTTCATGACCACCCCATACCGCGGCGATCTTGAAGAAGATCGGCAACTGAGAATTTGAGTGGTGTGCAACATAGGCTACAGAGAAATCGTCAACGGCAAAGCTATAACCTAGGACGATGACAGAGAGAGCGATAAAGAAAAACATGCCGTAACTCAACGGCCAGGCATAACGCACCAGATATTGATCTTTGCGAGCAACACCGATTAAGGGGACGCTGGCCAATAGAAAGGCGAATGCCAATCCTATTATCAACGAAAAGTGTCCTAATTCAGGGATCATGGGGTTTCCTCAGTCCTATATGAGAACCAGTTGAAGCATTAGCTTCACCTAATTCACCAGAGTTTGCAATTCACACTACTCAAGGTACAAAATTTGAGTCATTTTAGTATTTGCTATTGTATCTGTCTGCCTCTTTCGCACAATTCTGGGTGACCTGTCTCATTCTTGCGAACAGAAACGCAGGGTTACAATTGTTATAAACTGGCAGATTTTATGCTCTGACCCTTGTTTGAAACTTAAGTTTCAGCCAATTTTTGAAAATAGAATCGAACTGTGAACCAGTGCAAAAGTATCAGTATTTAACGGCTGGAAACCCTTATATTACTGTTCAATGAATAATCTTTCCGTATAATCTGATCCCTATATCGCGCGGCACTCCCGCATTCCTGCAACTAATGTGAAAAAGAAATAATGACCACACTCTGGATTTTTATTGCGCTTTTTGTATTAGTCAGCCTTGTGCTGATTTGGTTTCCACACTTCCGCCAGCAAAAGATGCTGCAGGCCGAAGAAGCCGGTGTGCGTAAGGCCACCAACCTCGAACTTTTTAACAATCGCCTAGCGACCCTAGAGAAGGAACTTGAGGATGAGCTGCTGGATCAAGATGAGTTTAACGCGCTAAAGAAAGAACTCGAGATCAGCCTGCTTCAGGACATGAAGCAAGGTGAAGATGAATCTCTGGTCGGTCAGATCAAGCCTAAGAGCCTACTCTGGCCAACATTGATGTCTGTGGTGGTATTAGGTGTTTCTGGCTACTTCTATGCCAACCTAGGTGCGTATGCCAACCTAGACAAGGCGGTTCCCGACAATCCACACGCAGGAATGGATGCCGCTCAGATCATGACCCAGCGCATTCAGATGATGGAATCACAGGTGCAAGCCGAGCCGGAAAACAGCCAGCTGCTGTTTAGCCTTGGCCATGCCTACATCAGCGCCAACCGTTATGATGATGCGGTAAAAGCATTCGACAAGGCGATGGAGCTAGTGGGTACCCACGCCGAGCTGCTTGGTCCTAAGGCGACAGCCATGTACTACAAGGCCAACCAAAGAATCACCCCTGCGGTACAGGCCATTATCGACCAATCATTGGCATTAGATCCTGAAGATCCTTCAACCCTACTGCTTGTCGGTATGGATGCCTTCTTCAGTGCTCAATATAAGAAGGCGATCGATGCCTGGCAGATCATTCTCGATAGCGACAGAAGCGATGTGGACCGTAGCGCCATCATCAATGCCATCGAGAGCGCCAAGATGAGAATGCAAGCCGAAACTGGCGAGATGCCTAACGACGCGACTCATCAGCAGGCCAAGGCCACTACCGGTAAGACGGTAACCATAGATGTGTCAATCGCACCCGAGCTGCTAGAGAATGTCAGCGGTAGCGATATGCTGTTTATCTTTGCCCGCAACACCCAAGGCCCTAAGGTGCCGCTAGCGGCGACTAAGGTATCGGCGAAATCTCTGCCTGTCTCTATCACCTTAGATGACAGCACCGGCATGGGCGGCGATATCAAGCTGAGCGACGCCAAACAGGTTGAAGTGATCGCCGTGCTCTCTAAGCATGGTTCGGTTAAGGCGCAGCCTGGCGATCTACAGGGCCGTCTGGAAACCATGGATGTGGGCTCAACCGCTAAGCTAGTGATTGATACTCTGGTTCAGTAATCTCGGTCCAATTTTACCGATTCAATAAACCAGGTTCCGTATCGCACAGAAAAGCCGGCATTAGCCGGCTTTTTTATTGCTCCCCCCTGCTTTCTTACAAGCATCACTTTATAATGCGACCTACCGAGAAGCAGGCATAAAAAAACCGACCATAAGGTCGGCTTTTTTCAACGAAGTCAAATTACTTAGACATGAACTCGATAGCGTTCTTGTAATCTTCGTCGGTACAATCTGTGCACATACCACCTGGTGGCATAGCGTTCAGACCAGTCTTAACACTACCTAGTAGTGCGTCTAGGCCTTTCGCTAAACGAGGCTCCCATGCAGCTGCATCATGAGCTTTAGGGGCACCGGCGACACCCATACTGTGGCATACATGGCATGCCTTGTTATATACAGCTTCACCTTCTTGTGCAAAAGTGTTTGCAGACAAGGTCAATGCAGCCACTGCAGACAATGCTAACAGTTTTTTCATGTTCAATGTTCCTAATGCAAATATTAACAGAGCTCTATGCCACCCTAAACTGGGGCAGACTTATTCTATAGCGGCCCTAGGATACATCAAACTTCAACAAATCTCACCTTTTTGTGATTAATATCAGAATTTGATGGTTCAACATGTTATAGGTGCCCGAGTTACCTGATACATTAGCAATTGTTGAAAAAGTTCAATCTCAATGACGAAAAGGTTTTACTTTTTGGAAGCATATCAAATTGCTGACACTAATCAGATAGCAAGACTAAACCCCTCAAGGGGATTATGTTAATATCGCTTATGTTTACATCAGGCTTGAGATAGAGGGTTCAGTGGTAGAAGAAAAAACAGCAACAACACTGGTATCAGCCGATAACTTGACTTGTATCCGCGAAGAGCGAATTCTCTTCGACGAGCTGAGCTTTGATATCCAAGCGGGTGAGATCGTTCAAATCGAAGGCCCTAATGGCGCGGGTAAAACCAGCCTACTGAGGATCCTCGCCGGCCTGTCACGTCCCTATGCGGGCGAAGCCAAGTACAAGGGTACTGACATCACCCGCTGCCGCGACGAATACAATGACGACCTTTTGTATCTGGGCCACCTTGCAGGTGTAAAAAGCGAGTTAACCGCCGAAGAGAATCTTAACTTCAATTTAAGAATCAGCGGGTATGATGATTTCGAGACCAACCAGATCCTTGCAAAGGTAAACCTCTCTGGCTTCGAAGAGGCTTTGGCCGGCCACCTGTCGGCGGGTCAACATCGTCGTACCGCCCTAGCCCGACTCTGGCATACTAACTGTAAGGTCTGGCTACTGGACGAACCATTTACTGCAATCGATAAGAAAGGCGTCGAAGAATTGGAACACCTGTTTTTACAACATGCTCAAAACGGCGGCTGTATCATCATGACTACCCACCAGGACATGAGCATTATCGGTGACGATATTCTCCGTAAGATTCGCCTCGATTACCGCTTTATTTAAAGGTGCAGTGAATGAATAAAGGTATCAGTTTCACCCAAGCGTTTTTCACCCTGCTTAGACGCGATCTTAAGATAGCGATTCGTCACAAGGGTGACATCTTCAATCCCTTACTGTTTTTTATCCTGGTGGTCACCCTCTTCCCACTGGGCATTGGCCCCGAGCCGCAGGTACTGACTCGCGTAGCACCTGGGATAATATGGGTAGCCGCCCTGCTGGCATCTATGCTGTCGCTCGAGCGCCTGTTTAAGGCGGACTTCGTCGACGGTAGCCTGGAGCAGATGCTGCTTAGCCCACAGCCATTGTCACTCATGGTATTGGCAAAAGTGCTGGCCCACTGGATATTGACCGGCGTGCCACTGATATTGGTTGCCCCGCTACTGGCCGTGCTGCTGCATCTTGAAGCCAACAGCTATGGCGCACTAATGGCCACCCTAGCACTGGGCACGCCCGTACTCAGCCTGTTGGGCGCAATTGGTGTCGCGCTTACCGTCGGCCTGCGTAAAGGCGGCGTGCTGCTGAGCCTGTTGATCCTACCGCTTTACATACCGGTTCTAATTTTTGCAACCAGCGCCATCGATGCCGCTGGTCTAAATCTACCCTACAGCGGCCATCTCGCTATCATAGGCGCTATGCTGGTCGGTTCGTTAATATTGGCACCTTTTGCAATTGGTGCCTCATTAAGAGTGAGTACTAACTAATATGTGGAAATGGCTACATTCTTACGCAGACCCTCAAAAAGCCTATAACCTCTCCGGCAGGCTATTGCCTTGGTTTGCGACGCTTGCAATCGCGTTTATTGGTGTGGGTTCTATCTGGGGTCTGTTGTTTGCGCCGGTAGATTACCAGCAGGGTGACAGTTACCGCATCATCTTCATCCACGTACCCGCGGCTTCTATGTCGATGTCGGCCTACATGGCGATGGCAACCTCGGCCTTTATCGGCCTGGTATGGCAAATTAAGTCTGCCGACTGGGCGGCAGCGGCCATTGCGCCTATCGGTGCGGTCGTTACCTTTATCGCCCTCATCACAGGTGCTGCCTGGGGCAAGCCTATGTGGGGCACCTGGTGGGTGTGGGACGCTCGCCTGACATCAGAACTTGTGTTGCTGTTCCTCTACCTGGGTGTGATCTCCCTGTACGCCTCTTTCGAAGATAAGGTACTCGCCGCTCGTGCCGCCGGTATTCTGGCCATCGTGGGCGTGATCAACATTCCTATCATCAAGTACTCGGTAGAGTGGTGGAACTCACTACACCAGCCTGCGACCATCAAGATCACAGAGAAGTCATCTATGGCACCTGAGATGTTATATCCACTGCTGATCAACATCTTCGGTTTCGGCCTGATGATAGGCGCTATCACGCTTATTCGTTTCAGAGCCGAGATACTTGCCAGAAACGGTATGCGTCCCTGGGTCAGGGAACTCGCGCAAGCTGAAGGAGTCAAATAATGCAGTTCGATTCATTAGCAGATTTTTTTAACATGGGTGGCTACGCCTTTTATGTGTGGCTATCTTACGGCATAACCGCCTTCGCACTAGGAACCTTAATCGTGGTAAGTCTGCGCCAGAAGCGCAAGATCCTTACCGAGATATCCAAGAAGATGCAACGCGAAGAACGCCTCAAAGCCAACCGGAGTAAAGAACAGTGAACGCCAGACGTAAGAAAAGACTCGCCTTAGCAACCGCCCTGATTGGTGGCGTAGCCGCCATCGCGTCCTTGCTACTTTATGCGCTCAATTCAAACTTGAACCTTTTCTATACCCCAACAGAGATCGTTCACGGTAAAAAAGACACAGGTGTTAAGCCGGAAATCGGTCAACGTATTCGTGTCGGTGGCATGGTCACTGTGGGTTCACTGGTACGCGATCCAGAGAGCCTACACGTTGAGTTTGCCGTACATGACGCCGCAGGTGGCGAAGTCATGGTGACCTATGATGATCTATTGCCAGACCTCTTCCGTGAGGGCCAAGGTATCGTCGCCCAGGGCGTACTGATCGAAGGTGGTAAGCTGGAAGCGACCGAAGTATTGGCCAAGCATGACGAAAACTACATGCCGCCAGAAGTTGCCGAGGCCATGGGCCAGACCCACGAGAAACTCGACTACGACTCTACACAGAAATCCGGTTACTAGACTGCATATTCTTAGCGTGAAAACCTAAAGGCCTCAATCGAGGCCTTTTTTATTGCCTGTGCACTACTTAGGAGCAAGATCGACTATAACTATGTAAAAGACTTTGGGGTGAAAGCTTTAAGGGAAATCCATCCATGCGAATACTTGCCTGCCTCCTACTCCTCTGGGCCAGCCTACCCGCATCGGCCGCCAGGCTGATGTTCATTCACAGCTATCATGAGGGCTACCCCTGGGTGAAAGACTATCGCCAGGCGATATTGGAAAACATTAGCGAGCCGACCAAGATGACGGAGATCTATCTCGACTCCAAGCGTCTCCCCCGTGATGTCTATGTCAAACGCGCTGACGACGCCTGGGAAGCAATTAAACGCGACAAGCCAGACATCATCATACTCGCCGACGACAACGCCATCTCACTGCTGAGCGAGCGCATCGCGACCACCCAGACCCCAGTGGTGTTTCTCGGCCTCAATACTAACCCCAGAGATCATGGCCTGCAGGGCTATCGGCAGTTTACCGGCATACTCGAGCGGCCGCTGTTCAAGCGTTCCCTACTCTTGGTCGACTGCCTACTGCCTGGGAAAGAGACCAAGAAGCTTTTGATCCTTTCTGACAATAGCGCGACCTCCCGCGCGGCCTTCAGCCCTATCAGCGCCGACTTTAAACCCATACAGATAGGCAAGCTAACCATTGCCTTCAGCCTGACTAATTCGGCCAAGGAGTGGCAACAGGCGGTGATCGACGCCAAGAAGGCAGGCTACCAGGGGATATTTACCGGGCTCTACCACACACTAACCAAAGATAGTGGCGACTATATGGACGCGAGTGAGATGATCGCCTGGACGGCAGACCACGCCCCAGTACCCCATTTCGGCTTCTGGGACTTTACCGTTGGCAGACATGCCAACCCAGGCGGTTATGTGCTTAACGGCTATGAACATGGCCTACTGGCCGCCAAATTGATTAATCGACTGTTAGCCGGCGAGCAGGCCAGCAGTTTAGGGTATATCAGTGACAGCAAGGGGGCGTTTCGATTCAGCCTGTCTGGCGTGGCCAAATGGCATCTGTCGATCCCTAAGGAGATCGCCGAGAAGGCAGATTGGGTAGAATAGATTTGAAGCAATAAAAAAGCCGGGCAATGCCCGGCTTTTTACAATGAACTTAAGTGTTACTCAGCAGCTTCTTCAACAGCTTCAGCAGCTTCTGGACGACCTACTAGTTCGATATACGCCATAGGCGCCTTATCACCAGTACGAAGACCGCACTTAAGGATACGGGTGTATCCACCAGGACGTTCCTGGTAGCGTGGACCCAATTCATTAAATAACTTACCTACGACTTCAGCGTCGCGAGTACGTGCAAATGCCAAACGACGGTTTGCAACACTGTCACTCTTAGCAAGTGTTATTAGAGGTTCAACTACGCGACGCAATTCTTTCGCTTTAGCTACAGTAGTCTTGATCACTTCGTGACGGACTAAAGAGCTTGCCATGTTACGGAACATAGCTTGACGATGACTGCTGTTACGGTTTAGTTGACGACCACTCTTACGATGGCGCATGACCTAATCCTTATTACCTAAATCTGTACAAACTAGGACTTATAGGTCGTCTGCTAAACTGGCTGGAGGCCAGTTTTCTAGACGCATACCTAATGAAAGTCCGCGAGAAGCCAACACATCCTTAATTTCGGTAAGAGACTTCTTACCCAAGTTAGGCGTTTTAAGTAGCTCAACCTCAGTACGCTGTACCAGATCTCCGATGTAATGAATCGCTTCGGCTTTCAAACAGTTAGCCGAACGTACAGTTAGCTCTAGATCGTCGACAGGACGCAACAGAATTGGGTCGAACTCTGGTTTCTCTTCTTTCTGTTCTGGCTCAGTGACATCACGAAGCTCAACAAACGCATCCAGCTGTTCAGCTAGGATGGTTGCAGAACGACGAATCGCTTCCTCAGGATCGATAGTGCCGTTAGTGGTCATATCGATAACGAGTTTGTCTAAGTCAGTACGCTGTTCAACACGTGCTGCTTCAACATTGTAAGCAATACGCGCGACAGGTGAGAAAGATGAATCCACAAGCAGACGGCCAATTGGGCGATCGTCGTCTTCAGTTTGTGCACGAGCCGAAGCTGGTACATAACCACGACCACGCTCAACGCGGATACGCATGCTAATGTCATTGTTACCAGTCAGATGACAGATAACATGATCAGGATTCATAATAGTAACATCACCATCGTGCGTGATATCTGCTGCGGTAACAGGGCCTGCGCCTGACTTGCTTAAAGTAAGCATAGCCTCGTCTTTACCCTCGATAACCACTGCTAAACCTTTAAGGTTTAGTAGGATCTCTAGGATATCCTCTTGTACGCCTTCCTTGCTGCTGTATTCGTGCAGTACACCATCAATCTCGACTTCGGTAACCGCGCAGCCGGGCATAGACGACAATAGGATACGACGCAACGCGTTACCTAAAGTATGACCAAAACCACGCTCAAGCGGCTCCAGTGTAACCTTGGCACGTGTTGGGTTAACCTGCTCGATATCAACGAGACGCGGTTTAAGAAATTCTGTAACAGAACCCTGCATTGTGTCCTCTCTTGTTTATTAGCTTTACTTAGAGTAAAGCTCGACGATCAGCTGTTCGTTAATATCCGCAGATAAATCGCTACGCTCAGGCAGACGCTTGAAAGCACCTTCCATCTTAGCGGCATCTACTTCAACCCATGTTGGCTTTTCGCGCTGAGAAGCAACCTCTAGAGCAGCTTTGATACGAGCTTGCTTTTGAGACTTCTCACGAACGCTAATTACATCATTCGCAGACACTTTGAATGATGGAATGTTAACAACGCGGCCGTTTACCATAATTGACTTATGGCTAACTAGCTGACGTGCTTCAGCACGGGTAGCACCAAAACCCATACGATAAACAACGTTATCTAAACGAGTTTCCAAAAGAGTAAGCAGGTTTTCACCAGTGTTACCTTTTAGACGTGCAGCGTCTTTGTAGTAGTTACGGAATTGCTTTTCAAGCACACCATAAGTACGACGAACTTTTTGTTTTTCGCGCAGCTGAACGCCGTACTCAGACAAACGAGCTTTACGAGCGCCGTGTTGTCCAGGTGCAGCTTCAAGCTTACACTTCGAATCAATTGCTCTCACACCGCTTTTCAGGAAAAGGTCAGTACCTTCTCGGCGAGTGAGCTTGAGCTTTGGACCCAAGTATCTTGCCATGTTCTTTCTCCAACTATCCTATTAAAAACGGGGCGATTACACGCGACGTTTCTTAGGAGGACGACAACCATTATGAGGGATCGGCGTCACATCGGTAATGTTGGTTATCTTGTAACCAACCGCGTTCAGCGCTCGAATAGCTGACTCACGTCCTGGACCTGGACCCTTCACGAAAACTTCAAGGTTTTTAACACCGTAGTCCTGAGCAGCAACACCTGCGCGCTCAGCAGCTACCTGTGCAGCAAATGGGGTAGATTTACGTGAACCACGGAAACCTGAACCACCAGAAGTTGCCCAAGAAAGTGCATTACCTTGACGATCTGTAATGGTGATAATGGTGTTGTTGAAAGATGCATGGATATGAGCCATGCCATCAGCAACCTGTTTACGTACGCGCTTGCGCGTTGAACGTGACGGAACTTTAGCCATATTGGTTTACCTTCCCGTTACTTTCTAATTGGCTTACGTGGACCTTTGCGAGTACGCGCATTGGTCTTGGTACGTTGCCCACGAAGGGGCAGGCTACGACGGTGGCGGAGACCACGATAACAACCAAGGTCCATCAGACGCTTGATGTTCATAGAGATCTCACGACGCAAGTCACCTTCTACAATGTATTTAGCAACTTCTTCGCGTAGTGTGTCTATTTGAGCTTCGCTCAATTCCTTGATCTTAGCATCTTCAGCAATTGAAGTAGCCGCGCAGATTTGTTGTGCGCGAGTTAGTCCAATACCGTAGATAGCAGTCAATGCAATGACTGTGTGCTTCTGATCAGGAATGTTAATGCCAGCGATACGGGCCACTATGCACTCCTCATAAGTTAAAGGCCATCTGTGAAAAGCCCGGTAGGATACTCGACAGATGACGATTTTGCAAATAATATTTTGACCAGCTCAGAAACTGAGCTGGTCAAAAAGTTTTTAGCCTTGACGCTGTTTGTGTTTTGGTTCAACACAGATAACGCGTACAACGCCGCTACGCTTTACGATCTTGCAGTTACGGCAGATCTTCTTCACGGAAGCTCGAACTTTCATTTCATCACTCCGTAAAGCTACTTAGCGACCAAAGCGATCTAAGTTCGCTTTATTCACTAGGTTAGCTTTCTTCATCACAGACTCATACTGATGTGACATCATATGGGTCTGAACCTGAGCCATGAAGTCCATGATCACGACTACCATAATTAGTAGTGAAGTACCGCCAAAATAGAACTGTACTTTCCACGCGATTAACATGAACTCCGGAATTAAACAGATAAAGGTAATATACAATGCACCGGCCAGTGTTAGGCGGGTCATTACTTTATCTATATATCGCGAAGTCTGTTCTCCAGGACGGATCCCGGGAATAAACGCACCACTCTTCTTCAAGTTGTCTGCTGTTTCACGTGGGTTAAATACCAACGCAGTATAGAAGAAACAGAAGAAGATAATCGCTGTTGCATACAACAATGAGTAAAGCGGCTGACCTGGCGATACTGCAAGTGAAAAATCACTTAACCAAGACAAGCCTTCATTCTGACCAAACCACTGAGCCAGTGTGCCTGGGAACAAAATGATGCTTGACGCAAAGATTGGTGGAATCACACCTGCCATGTTGACCTTAAGCGGTAAGTGAGTGCTCTGCGCGGCAAACACCTTACGGCCCTGCTGACGCTTAGCATAGTTAACAACGATACGACGCTGTCCACGCTCAACAAACACAACAAAATAGGTCACAGCAAATACGATCACTGCAATCAACAATAATACTAGTACGTTCAAGTCGCCTTGACGCGCCTGCTCGGCCGTTTGGCCGATAGCAGAAGGTAGACCGGCTACAATACCTGCGAAAATAAGAATCGAGATACCGTTACCTATGCCTCGTTCGGTGATCTGTTCGCCCAGCCACATCAGGAACATGGTTCCTGTGACCAAACTCACTACAGCAACGAAGTAGAAACCAAATCCAAGGTTTACAACTAAACCAGGAACCAGGTTTGGCAGACCCGTTGCGATACCGATCGCTTGGAATGTACCCAAGACCAGTGTGCCATATCGAGTATACTGACTGATCTTCTTACGTCCTGACTCGCCTTCCTTTTTCAGTTCGGCCAGAGCAGGATGTACCACAGTCAATAGCTGCATGATGATCGATGCCGAGATGTACGGCATGATACCAAGAGCAAAGATAGAAGCACGTTCAAGGGCGCCACCAGAGAACATGTTGAACATGCCTAAGATGGTACCCTTCTGCTGATTAAACAGCTCTGCTAATACAGCTGCGTCAATACCAGGAATTGGCACGAACGAACCGGCTCTAAAGACGATAATCGCACCAATCACGAACAGTAGGCGGGATTTCAATTCTGATAAACCGCCCTTCGCGCTTTTTAAATCAAGTCCTGGTTTTGCCATCGACGTATTATTCCTCGATCTTTCCGCCGGCAGCTTCGATAGCTGCACGTGCACCTTTGGTTACCTTCAGACCTTTAATGGTCACTGGGCGTTCAATGGTACCTGAAAGAACGACTTTAGCAAACTGTATGTTGCGAGTAACAAGATTCGCATCTTTCAGTGCATTCAAGTCGACAACATCACCGTTAACTTTAGCCAGTTCGCTTACACGAATTTCGGCAGTTACCATCGCTTTACGCGAAGTAAAACCAAACTTAGGCAAACGGATCTTAAGTGGCATTTGACCACCTTCGAAACCGACGCGAACACCGCCACCAGAACGTGACTTCTGACCTTTGTGACCGCGACCAGCAGTCTTACCTAGGCCAGAACCGATACCGCGACCTACACGCTTAGCTGCTGATTTTGCACCTGCAGCAGGTGATAGAGTATTCAATTTCATTGATTAATCCTCCACCTTAACCATGTAGTAAACCTTGTTAATCATACCGCGAACAGCAGGAGTATCTTCCAGCTCAACGGTGTGATTAATACGGCGTAGACCTAGACCAGTCAATGTGGCGCGGTGCTTAGGCAGGCGGCCAATTGAACTCTTAGTCTGAGTTACTTTTAATGTTTTAGTAGCCATGGTGCTTAACCTCGAATTTCATCAACATTCAGGCCACGCTTAGCTGCGATTTGAGCTGGTGACTTCATGTGCACCAACGCATCTACAGTTGCGCGAACGATGTTGATCGGGTTAGTAGAACCGTATGCTTTTGACAGAACGTTATGAACGCCTGCTACTTCCAATACGGCACGCATCGCACCACCGGCAATAATACCAGTACCTTCAGAAGCTGGTTGCATGTAAACACGCGAACCAGTGTGACGGCCCTTAACAGGGTGGTGCAAAGTACCATTTACAAGTTCAACAGAAACAATGTTACGGCGAGCCTTTTCCATTGCTTTCTGGATAGCGGCAGGTACTTCACGCGCTTTACCATAGCCATAGCCGACTTTACCGTTACCGTCACCCACTACAGTCAGTGCAGTGAAGCTAAAGATACGTCCGCCTTTAACTACTTTAGAAACACGATTTACTGCAACTAACTTCTCTTGCAGATCGTCTTTTTGTGGAGCTTCAAATTTAGCCATTTTTAATCATTCCTTAGAACTGTAGGCCAGCTTCACGAGCAGCGTCTGCCAGGGCAGCTACGCGTCCGTGATACTTAAAGCCGGAACGATCGAATGCAACTACAGTTACGCCTTTCTCGATAGCACGCTCAGCAATAGTCTTACCTACTGCTTTAGCCGCTTCTACGTTACCTGTGTATTTAAGCTGCTCTGATACCGCTTTTTCAGCAGTAGAAGCTGCCGCCACAACTTGCGCGTTGGCATCAATAACCTGTGCGTATGTGTGACGTGGTGTACGATGTACAACCAGACGGTTAACGCCCAGCTCTTGGATCTTCTTACGGGCGCGAGTCGCGCGGCGTAAGCGAGATGTTTTCTTATCCATATCGCGTTACCTACTTCTTCTTAGCCTCTTTACGGCGTACTTGTTCATCAGCATAGCGAACACCCTTGCCTTTGTAAGGCTCTGGTGGACGGTAGCCACGAATTTCTGCTGCAACCTGACCAACAAGCTGCTTATCAGTACTCTTAAGTACGATTTCAGTTTGTGATGGACACTCAGCAGTTACGCCGTCAGGAAGCTGGTGTACTAGAGGGTGTGAGAAACCTAGAGTCAGGTCGATACCGTTACCAGCAATTTTTGCACGGTAACCAACACCAACTAGAGTCAGCTTTCTTTCGAAACCTTCGTTAACACCAACAACCATGTTGTTGATTAGTGCTCGAGCTGTACCAGCTTGTGCAGCGCTAGTTACGCCTTCAGCTGGTGAACACTTGATTTCGTTGTTTTCAACAACAACAGAAACGTCAGCGTTGATTACTCGAGTCAAACTACCTTTAGCACCTTTTACGGTGATAGTTTGTTCGTTTAAAGTCACTTCTACGCCTGCAGGGATAGCGACTGGTGCTTTTGCGACACGAGACATTGCTAGCTCCTTATGCTACGTAGCAGATAACTTCTCCACCCATGCCTTGTTGGCGGGCGGCACGATCAGTCATCAAACCTTTAGAAGTGGACACGATTGCGACACCCAGACCGCCCATCACCTTTGGTAGATCGTTTTTACCTTTGTAAATACGAAGACCAGGACGACTTACGCGCTGGATAGTCTCAACGACTGGTTGGCCTTGGAAATACTTCAAAGTGATTTCCAAAACCGGCTTGGCTTCGCCTGCTACGGTGTAGTCAGTGATGTAACCTTCTTCTTTAAGCGTCTGTGCGATAGCAACTTTCAGCTTAGCAGAAGGCATAGATACTGATACTTTGTTAGCAGCTTGGCCGTTACGAATGCGAGTTAACATATCCGCAATTGGATCTTGCATGCTCATATTAGCTTACTCCGTGACAAGTATTACCAGCTGGCCTTACGCAGACCAGGAACTTCACCACGCATGGTAGCTTCACGCAATTTGATACGGCTTAGGCCGAACTTGCGTAGGAAACCATGTGGGCGACCAGTTTGACTACAACGATTACGCTGACGCGCAGCACTTGAGTCACGTGGTAGACCTTGCAGCTTAAGAACTGCATCCCAACGATCTTCATCAGAAGTAGTTGGATTGCTAATGATAGCCTTAAGAGCTAGACGCTTTTCAGCATACTTAGCCACGAGCTTGGCACGTTTTGCTTCACGTGCTTTCATTGAACTTTTTGCCATTTCGCTACCCTTATTTCTTGAATGGGAAGTTAAAGGCGTCTAGTAAAGCACGGCCTTCTTCGTCATTCTTCGCAGTAGTAGTGATAACAATATCCATACCGCGGATCTTATCGATTTTATCGTAATCGATTTCCGGGAAGATGATTTGCTCACGTACACCCATTGCGTAGTTACCACGTCCGTCGAACGACTTAGCGCTCAGACCACGGAAGTCGCGGATACGCGGGATTGCGATATCAACTAAACGCTCAAGGAATTCCCACATGCGTTCACCACGCAGGGTAACCTTGCAGCCAATCGGGTAGCCATCACGGATTTTAAAACCAGCAACTGATTTACGAGCAACAGTTACAACTGGCTTTTGACCAGCGATAGCAGTCATGTCACGAAGCGCGTGCTCCATAACTTTCTTATCTGCTACAGCTTCGCCAACACCCATGTTAAGGGTGATTTTCTCAATCCGAGGGACTTGCATGACACTGGTATAACCGAACTTCTTAGAAAGCTCAGCGATAACAGTCTCTTTATATTTATCATGCAGTTTCGCCATCGTTTACTCCAATTACTTAACGAGTTCACTGTTCGACTTAAAGAAACGGACTTTTTTGCCGTCTTCAAATCGGAAACCAACGCGATCAGCTTTGCCAGTGGCAGAGTTGAAAATCGCTACATTTGATGCTTGTATTGGCGCTTCTTTCTCAACGATACCACCAGTCACACCCATTTGTGGGTTAGGCTTCTGGTGCTTCTTGATCAGATTGATGCCTTCTACAATTAATTTACCAGTTGGTAAAACTCGAGAAACCTTACCGCGTTTACCCTTGTCTTTACCTGCTAGTACAATTACTTCGTCTTCACGACGGATTTTAGCTGCCATTTTGAAGCTCCTTACAGTACTTCTGGTGCCAGAGAAACAATTTTCATAAATTGTTCTGTACGCAGTTCACGCGTCACTGGTCCAAAGATACGAGTACCAATCGGTGCAAGGTTTGCGTTTAGCAATACCGCTGCATTGCGATCGAAGCGAATGACAGAACCATCTGGACGACGTACGCCTTTCTTAGTACGGACTACCACCGCGTTATACACGTCACCTTTCTTCGCTTTACCGCGAGGAATTGCTTCTTTTACAGAAACCTTGATGACGTCGCCGATACCGGCATAACGACGATGAGAGCCACCCAAGACCTTAATACACTGAACTCTACGAGCGCCACTGTTACAGGCGACTTCTAGAGTCGATTGCATTTGGATCATTTTAAGTGCTCCGCTATCGTTACTTCACTAATCCCATATTTGGGGCATTTTTAAACCATTCTAGACCAAATAACGTCTAAAATGGCGCGCAAGTATAACACCGCAAAATAGGAATAGATAGTATTAAAAATAAAAACGGCCCCAAATCTAGGAGCCGTTTCGCTAATCACCTAATTAAATTAGGCTTTTGTTACTACTTCAACCAGAGTCCAAGACTTAGTCTTAGACAGCGGACGGCATTCGCGAATAGTCACGATATCGCCAGCATTACACTGATTTGTTTCGTCATGTGCATGGATCTTAGTAGTACGCTTGATAAACTTCCCGTATAGAGGATGCTTAACCTTACGCTCAATAGCTACAGTGATAGACTTGTCCATCTTGTTGCTAAGTACACGACCTTGCAAAGTACGGATTTTATCAGTCATTATGCACCCGCCTTAGAAGTAATAATGGTCTTAACGCGCGCAATGTTACGACGCACGATTTTGAGCTGGTGAGTCTGAGTCAACTGACCAGTGGCGTGTTGCATACGCAGATTAAACTGCTCACGCAGCAGACCAAGCAGTTCAGCGTTCAGTTCTTCAACGCTCTTCTGAGTTAGTTCGCTCGCTTTCATTACATCACCGTCTTAGTTACGAAGGTAGTCTTAATAGGAAGCTTGGCAGCAGCAAGAGTGAAAGCTTCACGAGCCAACTCTTCTGATACACCATTCATCTCATAAAGAACCTTACCAGGTTGAATCTGGCAAACCCAGTATTCAACGTTACCCTTACCTTTACCCATACGCACTTCAAGAGGCTTAGAGGTGATTGGCTTGTCAGGGAAAACGCGGATCCAAATTTGACCTTGACGTTTAATGTGACGTGTCATAGCACGACGCGCAGATTCGATTTGACGAGCAGTCAGACGGCCACGTCCAACAGCTTTCAAACCGAACTCACCGAAGCTTACTTCAGTGCCGTTCGCCAGACCGCGGTTACGGCCTTTGAACATTTTACGAAACTTCATTCGTTTTGGTTGCAGCATTGCCAGCTCTCCTATTTACCGCGAGGCTTACGCTTCGGCTGCTGTTTCGGCTCTTCTAGCGCAGGAACAACGCCGTCTAGAACTTCACCTTTGAAGACCCAAACTTTAACGCCGATCACACCGTATTGAGTGTGACTTTCTGCAGTAGAATAATCGATATCAGCACGCAGTGTATGTAGAGGCACACGACCTTCACGATACCACTCTGAACGCGCAATCTCAGCACCGCCTAAACGGCCGCTCACTTCAACTTTGATACCCTTAGCACCTAGACGCATAGCGTTCTGTACCGCACGCTTCATAGCACGACGGAACATTACACGACGCTCTAGCTGAGAAGCGATGCCTTCGGCAACCAGCTTCGCATCTAGCTCTGGCTTACGGATTTCAGCGATGTTGATTTGAGCTGGAATACCAGTCAACTTAGCAACTTCGTTGCGCAGCTTTTCAACATCTTCGCCTTTCTTACCGATCACAACACCTGGACGGGCAGTGTGAATGGTAACGCGAACACTCTTAGCTGGACGCTCGATAACAATCTTAGAGACTGAGGCTTGCTTAAGTTTCTTTTCTAGAAACTTACGCACTTCCCAGTCGCTGCTTAGATTGTTGGCATAATCTGATTTATCAGCGTACCAAGTCGAGATCCAAGGCTTAGTGATACCCAGACGGATACCATTAGGATGTACTTTCTGTCCCATTGCTAACTCCTAGCGATCTGACACAACCACAGTGATGTGGCTGGTACGCTTGATAATACGATCAGCACGGCCTTTAGCACGTGGCATGATACGCTTCATAGTTGGACCCTCGTCTACAAAGACTTTTCCAACTTTCAGCTCGTCAATGTCAGCACCTTCGTTGTGCTCAGCATTAGCGATAGCAGAGTCTAGTACTTTCTTAACAAGTACAGCTGCTTTCTTAGGGCTGAAAGTCAAAATTTCAAGAGCCTTAGCAACAGGCAGTCCACGAATTTGATCTGCAACCAAACGACACTTTTGAGGCGACGTACGGGCAAAACGATGTTTAGCTAAAACTTCCATCTCGAGTCTCCCGTATTAACGCTTCTTCGCTTTCTTATCAGCAGCATGGCCGCGATAAGTGCGAGTTGGTGAAAATTCACCAAGCTTGTGGCCGATCATCTCGTCAGTTACGAACACAGGTACGTGCTGACGACCATTATGGACAGCGATGGTCATTCCAATCATGTTAGGAATGATCATTGAGCGGCGAGACCAAGTCTTGATAGGCTTCTTGTCACCCGCTTCCATCGCTTTCTCTACCTTCTTCAGCAAGTGTAGGTCAATGAATGGACCTTTCTTGAGAGAACGTGGCATGGCGAATCCTCTTACTTTTTGTTACGACGACGTACGATGTACTTGTCGGTGCGTTTGTTACTACGGGTCTTATAACCCTTAGTTGGGACACCCCATGGAGTCACTGGGTGACGGCCACCAGATGTACGGCCTTCACCACCACCATGTGGATGGTCTACTGGGTTCATTGCAACACCACGAACTGTTGGGCGTACGCCTCTCCAGCGCTTAGCACCTGCTTTACCCAACTGGCGTAGCATATGCTCGGCATTACCAACTTCACCTAATGTCGCGCGGCAATCTACTGGCACTTTACGCATTTCGCCAGAGCGAAGACGTAGAGTGGCGTATGCGCCATCACGAGCTACAACTTGTACGTAGGTACCTGCTGAACGAGCTATCTGAGCACCTTTACCAGGCTTCATTTCAACTGCGTGAACAACGCTACCTACTGGGATGTTGCGTAGTGGCAAAGCGTTACCCGCTTTGATTTCAGCATCGATACCAGACTGGATTTGATCACCAGCTTGCATGCCTTTAGCAGCAAGGATATAACGACGCTCACCATCAGCATACAAAACAAGTGCGATGTTAGCGGTACGGTTTGGATCATATTCCAAACGCTCTACTTTAGCAGGGATACCGTCTTTGTTGCGCTTGAAGTCAACAATACGGTAGTGCTGCTTGTGTCCACCACCTACGTGACGAACAGTAATACGACCGGTGTTGTTACGGCCACCGCTCTTAGCTTTTTTCGCCAACAGGCCAGCAAAGGGTTTACCCTTATGCAGATCGCTGTTCACCACTTTAACAACGTGGCGACGACCAGCAGAGGTTGGCTTACACTTAATAACTGCCATGATAATTCTCCTTTGCTTACTCAGCGCCGACGAAATCGATGTCAGCACCAGCAGCTAAAGTCACATAGGCTTTTTTCCAATCGCTACGACGGCCAGTACGGGCACCGTGACGCTTAGTCTTACCTTTGTTAACCAAAGTGCGAACTGAATCTACTTCAACTTCGAACAACTTAGCTACTGCAGCTTTAACTTCAGCTTTAGTCGCATCGATAGCTACACGGAAAACGACCGTGTTGTTATTTTCAGCGCAAACAGTACTCTTTTCAGAGATGTGTGGCGCTAGAATAACTTTTAGCAAACGTTCTTCGCTTATCATCCCAGCATCTCCTCGATTTGCTTAACAGCATCGGCAGTAACCAGTACTTTTTCGAACGCGATTAGGCTTACTGGATCGATACCAGCAACGTCGCGAACGTCAACTTTGTACAGGTTGCGTGCAGCTAAGAACAAGTTCTCGTCAATCTCTGGAGTAACAATTAATACGTCTTCCAGCTTCATGTCTTTCAGCTTAGCCTTCAACTCTTTAGTCTTAGGAGCTTCAACACCGAATGACTCAACAACAACAAGACGATCTTGACGTACTAATTCAGACAGAATGCTCTTAAGCGCTCCGCGGTACATCTTCTTGTTTACTTTTTGGCTGTGATCTTGGGTTTTAGCAGCGAATGAAACGCCACCGCCACGCCAGATTGGGCCTTTAACAGTACCAGCACGAGCACGGCCAGTACCTTTTTGGCGCCATGGCTTTTTGCCAGAGCCAGTTACTTCTGCGCGAGTCTTTTGAGCACGAGTACCCTGACGCGCGTTTGCAGCGTATGCTACAACTACCTGATGAACCAGTGCTTCATTAAAGTCACGGCCGAAGGTAGTTTCGGAAACTTCAAGAGCACTCTGTGCGTCTTTCAATACCAATTCCATTACTATCTCCTCAGACCTAAGCTTTAACGGCAGGCTTGATGATCAGGTCGCCATTAGTAGCGCCTGGAACTGCACCCTTAACCAATAGCAGGTTACGCTCAGCGTCTACACGTACAACGTCTAGATTCTGGGTAGTAACACGCTCTGCACCCATGTGGCCAGACATTTTCTTACCTTTGAAAACGCGACCAGGTGTTTGGTTTTGACCGATAGAACCGTTAGCTCTATGTGCCAATGAGTTACCGTGTGTTGCATCTTGAGTACGGAAGTTCCAACGCTTGATACCGCCTTGGAAACCTTTACCCTTTGATTGACCAGTAACATCAACTTTCGCTACGTCAGCGAAGATATCAACATTAAGCTCAGCACCTACTTCGATGCCTTCGCCTTCACCGTCAGCCAGACGCATTTCCCACAAACCACGACCAGCTTCAACGCCAGCCTTAGCAAAGTGACCTGCTTCTGGTTTAGTGATGCGATTAGCTTTTTTGGTACCAGTAGTAATTTGAAGTGCACGGTAACCGTCAGTTTCTAAAGTTTTCACTTGAGCAACGCGGTTAGCTGCAATTTCAATTACTGTTACAGGTATTGACGCACCATCTTCAGTGAAGATGCGAGTCATACCTACTTTACGACCGATAAGACCGATAGCCATCTCTCAAACCTCTTCTAAGGATCTCAATTAACCTAAGCTAATTTGAACGTCAACACCTGCCGCCAGATCTAGACGCATAAGTGCATCTACAGTCTTTTCAGTCGGCTCTACGATGTCAACAAGACGCTTATGAGTACGAAGTTCGTACTGATCACGCGCATCTTTATTAACGTGTGGAGAGATCAAAACGGTATAACGCTCTTTACGCGTTGGTAGTGGGATTGGACCACGTACCTGGGCGCCTGTGCGCTTAGCAGTTTCAACGATTTCCGCGGTAGATTGATCGATCAGACGATGATCAAATCCTTTGAGGCGGATACGGATTCTTTGGTTCTGCATTGACCAGAGCTCCTAAAATGGACACATAAAAAATCACCCTCTAGCTTCTTCCTTACTGGAAAAGCAGAGCGAGATGATTTAACCGTTCGACTCCAAATCGGAGTCGCTGTATTATTTTACGTCGGTTTCGAGAACCGACAAACTTCGCCTAATGGTTAAGGCGAGGGGCCATTATACTGATCTAAAGTTTAAGATCAAGCCCGTTGAACGAATTAACAGCAGTTATGCGTTAACTCTCAAAGTGGCGAGTATTATACTTATCCAGATCAGAAAAGCTAGCCCCCCCTCTTCCAACAAATCGCCGGCAATAAAAAAGGCAGCCTAAGCTGCCTTTTTCAGTGTGTTTGTAAAATCAAATGCTATTAAGCGATGATCTTAGCTACAACACCAGCACCAACTGTACGGCCACCTTCACGGATAGCGAAACGTAGACCTTCGTCCATCGCGATTGGGCAGATCAGAGTAACAACCATCTTGATGTTGTCACCAGGCATTACCATTTCAACGCCTTCTGGCAGCTCGATAGTACCGGTTACGTCAGTTGTACGGAAGTAGAACTGTGGACGGTAGCCCTTGAAGAATGGAGTGTGACGACCACCTTCTTCTTTTGACAGTACATATACTTCTGATTCGAACTGAGTGTGTGGAGTGATTGAACCAGGCTGAGCCAGTACTTGACCACGCTCAACTTCATCACGCTTAGTACCACGTAGTAGTACACCACAGTTCTCACCTGCACGACCTTCGTCAAGCAGTTTACGGAACATTTCAACACCAGTACAAGTAGTCTTAGTAGTTTCTTTGATACCTACGATTTCTACTTCGTCACCAACTTTAACGATACCACGCTCAACACGACCAGTTACTACAGTACCACGGCCTGAGATTGAGAATACGTCTTCGATTGGCAGAATGAATGCACCGTCGATAGCACGCTCTGGCTCTGGAATGTAAGAATCTAGAGCTTCAGCTAGTTCTAGGATCTTAGCTTCCCACTCTGGCTCGCCTTCTAGGGCTTTCAGAGCTGAACCTTGGATAACTGGTAGGTCATCACCTGGGAAGTCGTATTCAGATAGCAGTTCACGAACTTCCATCTCTACTAGTTCTAGCAGCTCTTCATCGTCAACCATGTCACACTTGTTCATGAATACGATGATGAAAGGTACACCTACCTGACGAGAAAGCAGGATGTGCTCACGAGTCTGTGGCATTGGACCGTCAGTAGAAGCTACTACTAGGATAGCGCCGTCCATCTGTGCAGCACCAGTGATCATGTTTTTAACATAGTCAGCGTGGCCTGGGCAGTCTACGTGTGCGTAGTGACGAGTTGGAGTGTCGTACTCGATGTGAGAGGTATTGATGGTAATACCGCGCTCACGCTCTTCTGGAGCGTTATCGATCTGTGCGAAATCTTTAGCTTCACCACCGTACGTCTTAGTCAGTACGTGAGAGATAGCAGCTGTAAGAGTTGTTTTACCATGGTCAACGTGACCGATGGTACCAACGTTAACATGGGGTTTACTACGTTCAAATTTTTCTTTAGCCACGATATATTCCTTTCTTTTCAGAAATACTCAGCCTTGCTGAGTAATAGCATTCAATTATGAGTTATAGACTAGTTTGCGGTTATCCGCGCGCTTCTATAACTGATTTTGCAACATTCTGCGGCGCATCCGAGTACTTCAGGAACTCCATAGAGTATGAGGCACGTCCTTGGGTAGCACTACGCAAGTCAGTTGCGTAACCAAACATTTCAGATAGAGGTACTACAGCTCGAACGATTTTGACGCCGCCAATGCCGTCGTCCATACCTTCGATCATGCCGCGACGTCGGTTCAAGTCGCCTACTACATCCCCCATGTAATCTTCAGGAGTGGTTACTTCAACCTTCATACAAGGTTCGAGTAACACAGGGTCTGCTTCGAGAGCACCCTTCTTGAAGCCCATGGAGGCGGCCACCTTAAACGCCATCTCGTTCGAGTCGACATCATGGTATGAGCCGTCGAACAGCGTTACTTTGACGTCCAGAACAGGGAAACCGGCGAGTACGCCATTCTTCATCTGTTCCTGGATACCTTTATCTACTGCAGGGATGTATTCTCTTGGAACAACACCACCAACAATCTCGTTGACAAATTCATAGCCGAAACCTTCTTCTTGAGGTTCAAGCTTCAACCAAACGTGACCAAATTGACCTCGGCCACCAGATTGACGAACGAACTTGCCTTCGACTTCTACACTCGAGCGAATAGTCTCACGATACGCTACTTGTGGCTTACCTACGTTACATTCGACACTGAATTCGCGACGCATACGGTCGACGATGATGTCTAAGTGCAACTCGCCCATACCAGAGATCAGGGTTTGACCCGATTCTTCGTTGGTCTCAACGCGGAAAGAGGGATCTTCTGCAGCAAGTTTCTGCAGCGCAATACCCATCTTATCTTGGTCGGCTTGAGATCTAGGCTCCACGGCAATCGTGATTACGGGCTCAGGGAACTCCATACGTTCGAGAATAACTTTATGGTCAGCATCGCATAGGGTGTCACCAGTGGTAACATCCTTCAGACCAATAGCCGCCGCGATGTCACCAGCACGGACTTCTTTGATCTCTTTACGGTCGTTTGCATGCATCTGCACCATACGACCAATACGCTCACGCTTTTGTTTGACCGAGTTATATACGCCAGAACCTGCTTCCAATACGCCTGAATAAACACGCACGAAGGTCAGTGTTCCTACGAATGGGTCTGTCGCAATCTTAAATGCTAACGCAGAGAATGGCGCGTTGTCGTCCGCTGGACGTTCGACTTCATTCTCATTTTCGTCAATACCCTTAATGGCGGGTACTTCGACTGGCGATGGCAAATAATCGATAACAGCATCGAGTACCGCCTGCACACCCTTGTTCTTAAATGCAGAACCACAGGTAGCCAGCACGATCTCGTTAGCCAGAGTTCGCTGACGTAATGCTGCCTTGATCTCTTCTTCCGATAGCTCACCTTCTTCAAGGTACTTGTCCATCAGTTCTTCAGAGGCTTCGGCCGCACTCTCAACTAGGTATTCACGCATCTCAGCGGCCTTGTCGGCCAACTCTGCGGGAATTTCTTCATAATTGAAGGTCATACCTTGATCTGATTCGTTCCAGTTAATGGCCTTCATCTTGATCAGGTCAATGACACCCTTAAACTCTTCTTCTGCACCTATGTTCAATTGAATAGGTACACAAGTCGCTCCCAGACGGTTACGTATCTGTCCAACGACGCGTTCAAAGTCAGCACCAGCGCGGTCCATCTTATTGACAAACACTAAGCGCGGGACGTGGTACTTGTCCGCTTGTCGCCATACAGTTTCGGACTGAGGTTCAACACCAGATGAACCACAGAACACAACTACTGCGCCATCGAGTACACGTAGCGAACGCTCAACTTCAATAGTGAAGTCAACGTGGCCAGGGGTGTCGATGATGTTGATACGATGCTCGGTAAATTGAGCATCCATACCGCGCCAGAACGTGGTCGTTGCCGCCGAGGTGATAGTAATACCACGCTCCTGCTCCTGTTCCATCCAGTCCATGGTGGCTGCGCCATCATGCACCTCACCGATCTTGTGAGACATACCGGTATAGAAGAGAACACGTTCTGTAGTTGTGGTTTTTCCTGCGTCAACGTGAGCACAGATACCGATATTACGGTAGCGCTCAATTGGAGTTGTACGAGCCACGATTAAACCCTCTTTACTAAGGTAGGCACCTTAGTGATGTAAAACATGGTGCAGGCAATCGCCTGCACCAAAAGATTACCAGCGGTAATGAGCAAACGCTTTGTTTGCTTCTGCCATACGATGCACGTCTTCGCGCTTCTTAACAGCAGTGCCTTTGTTTTCGGCAGCATCTAGCATTTCACCTGCTAGACGTAGAGCCATAGATTTTTCACCACGCTTACGTGCAGCTTCAACTAACCAGCGCATCGCTAGTGCGTTACGACGCACTGGACGAACTTCACATGGTACCTGGTAAGTAGAACCACCAACACGACGAGACTTAACCTCGACAGTTGGGCGTACGTTATCCAGGGCTGCTTCAAGGATCACTAGGTGCTCTTCGCCTTTTTTCTCAGCGACAACGTCTAGTGCCTTGTAAATGATTTTTTCAGCAGTCGACTTTTTGCCGTCCTGCATAATGACGTTGATGAACTTAGCCAGCAACTCACTATTAAATTTTGGATCTGGTAGGATTTTACGTTGTCCTACAACGCGACGTCTTGGCATAACAATTTCTCCGTATGCTTCAGGGACCCCAAAACTGGAATCACATTTATCTCTAGCTTGGCCTTACTTAACGGAAAACGTTAAGACTTAGGACGCTTAGCTCCGTACTTAGAACGTCCTTGACGACGCTCACTAACACCAGCACAGTCTAATGCGCCACGAACAGTGTGATAACGAACACCTGGTAAGTCTTTAACACGACCACCACGGATTAGAATCACGCTGTGCTCCTGCAGGTTGTGGCCTTCACCGCCGATGTACGAAGTAACTTCGAAACCGTTAGTTAGACGCACACGAGCTACTTTACGTAGTGCAGAGTTAGGTTTTTTAGGTGTGGTTGTGTACACGCGAGTACAAACACCACGCTTTTGTGGACACGCATTCAACGCAGGCACGTTAGTCTTGATGACTTTTGGCGAGCGAGGCTTACGTACCAACTGGTTTACAGTTGCCATGTATAGCTCCGAATCAGTTGATTAAACTCAACAGTAAGGTGTGAAAAATCTATATCCCACAGGTGTGGGACGCGAAATTTTAGAAAGGTAAGGGGTCGCTGTCAAGAAATAGCCAACTTTTTACCCAATTTAAGTAAAAAAAAGGCACCTGAGGTGCCTTTTTTACAATCTATTTACCGACTAGCACTGATTATTCAGGGCTGCCCGCCAGGTTCAATAGATCGGCAAGGTTTTGCTCTGCTTCACTGGCACTGATTGCCGGCACTTCTTCTGCCGGGCCATTCTGTGCAGCCTGGTTACGGCTGGTGTGGTACGCATAACCTGTACCGGCCGGGATCAGACGACCCACGATCACGTTCTCTTTCAGGCCACGTAGCTTATCGCTCTTACCGCCTACGGCAGCTTCGGTCAATACGCGAGTGGTTTCCTGGAACGATGCGGCCGAGATAAATGACTCGGTCGCCAACGAGGCCTTGGTGATACCCAGTAGTTCACGCTCGAACTTAGCAGGTTCTTTGCCTTGCGCTTCAAGTTCGCGGTTAGCGATCTTGACGCGAGACACTTCAACCTGTTCGCCCGGTAGAAACTCACTGTCACCGGCTTCGGTGATCTCACACTTACGCAGCATCTGACGGATGATCACTTCGATGTGCTTATCGTTAATCTTCACGCCTTGCAGACGGTAAACGTCTTGCACTTCGTTAACGATGTAGTTAGCCACCTTGTGAATACCACGTAGACGCAGGATGTCGTGTGCAGCTTCTGGACCGTCGGCGATAACTTCGCCGCGCTCAACCTTCTCACCTTCGAACACGTTCAGGTTACGCCACTTAGGAATCATCTCCTCGTATGGCTTACCACCATCGGCAGGTGTGATCACCAGACGACGCTTACCTTTGGTCTCTTTACCGAACGAGATAGTACCTGAGTACTCAGCCAAGATGGCAGGCTCTTTCGGCTTACGCGCTTCGAACAAGTCAGCAACGCGTGGCAGACCACCGGTAATATCGCGAGTCTTAGAGGATTCTTGCGGAATACGTGCAAGCGCATCACCAACGGCGATTTGTGCGTTATCGTCTTGGTTAACGATCGCCTTACCAGGCAAGAAGTATTGCGCTGGTACTTCGGTACCAGGGATCATCAGGTCATTGCCATCGGCACCAACCAGACGGATCGCTGGACGCATCTCTTTACCCGCAGTAGGACGTTGACCCACATCCATAACCACGATTGAAGATAGACCTGTGAGCTCATCGGTCTGACGTGTCATGGTGACACCTTCGATCATGTCGACGAACTTGATGCTACCCGCTACTTCAGAAACGATTGGGTGAGTGTGCGGATCCCAGTTAGCGATGACTTCACCGGCGTTAACCGCTGCATCTTCTAGCTTCTCTAGGATAGTACCGTAAGGCACCTTGTAACGCTCTTTCTCACGACCCAGCTCATCGATAATCGCGATTTCAGATGAACGCGATACGATAACCAGCTTGCCTTCGGTGTTAACAACGTGCTTAGCGTTGTGCAGCTTAACGGTACCGGCGTTCTTCACCTGTACGTTGTTTTCTGCAGACGCTCTCGATGCCGCACCACCGATGTGGAAGGTACGCATCGTCAGCTGTGTACCTGGCTCACCGATTGACTGAGCAGCTACCACACCAATCGCTTCACCTTGGTTAATCAGGTGACCACGTGCAAGGTCACGGCCGTAACACGCCGCACACACACCGAAGTCTGTGTCACAGCTGATTACAGAACGAACCTTAACTTCGTCGATAGAGTGTTCTTCGAGCTTGTCACACCACGCTTCATCCAGCAGGGTGTTACGCGGCGCAAGTACATCTTCGGTACCTGGGTAGTAAACATCTTCAGCGACCACACGACCCAGTACACGCTCACGTAGCGGCTCAACAACATCACCACCTTCGATCAGCGGCTTCATTGTCAGACCTTCGTGTGTACCACAATCGTCTTCGATAACCACTAAGTCTTGTGCAACGTCAACCAGACGACGAGTCAGGTAACCCGAGTTCGCTGTCTTAAGCGCGGTATCCGCTAGACCCTTACGCGCACCGTGAGTAGAGATAAAGTACTGGAGTACGTTTAGACCTTCACGGAAGTTCGCTGTAATTGGGGTTTCGATGATCGAGCCATCTGGCTTCGCCATCAGACCACGCATACCCGCTAGCTGACGAATCTGTGCAGCACTACCACGAGCGCCCGAGTCGGCCATCATGTAGATGCTGTTGAACGAAGCTTGAGTTTCTTCTTCGCCGTCACGGTTAATCACTGTCTCGGTAGACAGGTTATCCATCATCGCCTTAGAAACTTTTTCGTTCGCACTTGCCCAGATATCGATAACCTTGTTGTAACGCTCACCGGCGGTAACAAGACCCGACTGGAACTGCTCTTGAATCTCAAGTACTTCAGCTTCGGCATCGGCAACCAGAGAGTATTTCTCATCTGGAATCACCATGTCGTTGATACCCACAGACGCACCAGAAACGGTCGCGAAGTGGAAACCGGTATACATCAGTTGGTCAGCGAAGATAACAGTATCTTTCAGACCTAGCTGACGGTAACAGGTGTTCAATAGCTTAGAGATCTGCTTCTTACCCATGTTCTGGTTAACCAGATCATAAGAAAGGCCTTTCGGCAGAACCTGAGACAATAAAGCACGGCCCACAGTAGTATCTACGATACGACGTGACTCGGTGCGCTCACCGTCTTCAGCGATAGTCGTCTCGGTAATACGTACCTTAACGCGAGCATGCAGCTCGGCAACGCCAGTACGGTATGCCTTTTCTACTTCGGCAACAGATTCGAATGCCATGCCTTCACCGCGGCCGTTGATACGCTCACGGCTGGTGTAGTACAGACCCAATACAACGTCCTGTGACGGTGTGATCACCGGCTCACCGTTCGCAGGTGACAGGATGTTGTTGGTAGACATCATGAGTGAACGTGCTTCCAACTGAGCTTCTAGCGTCAGTGGCACGTGAACCGCCATCTGGTCACCGTCGAAGTCAGCGTTGTATGCCGCACACACCAATGGGTGCAGCTGAATCGCTTTACCTTCAATCAGTACCGGCTCAAACGCCTGGATACCAAGACGGTGAAGTGTTGGTGCACGGTTAAGCATCACAGGATGCTCACGGATCACGTCATCGAGTACGTCCCAAACCTCTGGTACTTCGCGCTCAACCATCTTCTTAGCAGCTTTGATGGTAGTAGCCAGGCCACGACCTTCCAGCTTGCCGTAGATGAATGGCTTGAACAGCTCGAGTGCCATCTTCTTAGGCAGACCACACTGATGCAGACGCAGAGTAGGACCTACGGTAATTACCGAACGGCCTGAGTAGTCAACACGCTTACCCAGTAGGTTCTGACGGAAACGACCCTGCTTACCCTTGATCATATCGGCCAAAGATTTCAGAGGACGCTTGTTAGAACCCGTGATCGCACGACCGCGACGACCGTTATCCAATAGCGCATCAACAGACTCTTGCAGCATACGCTTTTCGTTGCGTACGATGATGTCCGGTGCAGCCAGGTCTAACAGACGCTTCAAACGGTTGTTACGGTTGATCACGCGGCGATACAGATCGTTCAGATCTGAAGTCGCGAAACGACCGCCATCCAGTGGAACCAATGGACGCAGATCAGGTGGCAGAACCGGTAGCACCTTGAGGATCATCCACTCTGGCTTGTTGCCAGACTGGTAGAAGGCCTCGATCAGCTTCAGACGCTTAGTAATCTTCTTACGACGAGTCTCAGAGTTGATCGATGGCAGCTCTTCGCGCATCTCTTCAATCTCTTTCTCAAGATCGATAGCGCGCAGCAGCTCAAGTACTGCCTCGGCACCCATCTTGGCTTCAAACTCATCACCGTACTCTTCGAGTGCGTCGAGGTAGTTTTCCTCGGTCAGCATCTGACCGCGCTCGAGGCTGGTCATGCCAGGCTCAATTACGACGAAAGATTCGAAGTAAAGCACACGTTCGATGTCGCGCAGAGTCATATCCAGCATCAAACCGATACGAGACGGCAGAGACTTCAAGAACCAAATGTGCGCTACTGGGCTGGCTAGATCGATGTGACCCATACGCTCACGACGTACTTTAGTTTGGGTTACTTCAACGCCACACTTCTCACAAATCACACCACGGTGCTTAAGGCGCTTATACTTACCGCATAAACACTCGTAGTCTTTAACTGGACCAAAAATACGCGCACAGAACAAACCTTCACGCTCAGGCTTGAAAGTACGGTAGTTGATGGTTTCTGGCTTCTTAACTTCACCAAATGACCAAGAGCGGATCAGATCAGGCGACGCTAGGCCGATCTTGATGCCTTCAAATTCTTCAGTCTTGCTTTGCTGTTTCAGAAACTTTAATAAGTCTTTCACGTTTCTCTCCTGAAGGAGTTAAACCAGGTGCCCTGCTCTCGCAGAGCACCGTTTATTGCCAAACTTCGGCGATGGCCAAGTCTTACTCTTGATCCAACTCGATGTTAATACCGAGCGAACGGATCTCCTTCAGCAATACGTTGAAGGACTCAGGCATACCTGGTTGCATCTGATGGTTACCGTCGACGATGTTCTTATACATCTGAGTACGACCGTTAACGTCATCAGACTTAACAGTAAGCATTTCTTGTAGCGTGTAAGCGGCACCGTATGCTTCAAGTGCCCATACTTCCATCTCACCGAAACGCTGACCACCAAACTGAGCTTTACCGCCCAGAGGCTGCTGAGTAACAAGACTGTAAGAACCTGTTGAACGCGCGTGCATCTTATCGTCAACCAAGTGGTTAAGTTTAAGCATGTACATGTAACCTACGGTTACTGGACGTTCAAACTCGTTACCGGTACGACCATCAAACAACTTCAGCTGTCCAGAGGTTGGCAGACCTGCTAGTTCAAGCATGTCCTTAATCTCTTTCTCTTTCGCGCCGTCGAATGCTGGAGTCGCAGTCGGAATACCGCCTTTGAGGTTCTTAGCAAGACGTAGAACTTCTTCATCGGTGAACGAGTCGATGTCGACCTGCTGCTGCACGTCTTCACCCAGTTCGTACACCTTCTTGATGTAGCCACGAAGCTCTGCAAGTTCACGCTGCTCTTCGAGCATAGCGGTGATGCGATCACCAATGCCCTTGGCCGCGGCACCTAAGTGCACTTCGAGAACCTGACCTATGTTCATACGTGATGGTACACCTAGTGGGTTCAGTACGATATCCACTGGGTTACCGTTTTCGTCGTACGGCATATCTTCGATTGGGTTGATCTTAGAGATCACACCCTTGTTACCGTGACGACCCGCCATCTTGTCACCAGGCTGGATAGTACGTTTAACCGCCAGGTAAACCTTAACGATCTTCAGTACGCCAGGTGCCAAGTCATCACCTTGGGTGATCTTGCGGCGTTTGATTTCAAATTTCTTATCGAAATCGGCTTTCAGCTCTTCATGCTGCTCGGCAAGTTGCTCGAGTTCGGTCTGCTTAGTTTCGTCTTCAATGGTTTGTACCAGTAGTTGAGGACGTGGCAGAGCATCAAGCTCGGCCTGTGCAAAACCTGCTCCAATGAGAAGGTTACGCGCACGGCCGAAGACACCTTCTTCAAGGATCTTGAACTCTTCGGTCAGGTCTTTCTTAGCCTGAGCGATGTGCATCTCTTCGATTTCTACAGCACGCTTGTCTTTTTCAACGCCGTCACGGGTAAATACCTGAACGTCGATGATGGTACCCTTAACAGAGTTAGGGACACGCAGTGAGCTGTCTTTAACGTCAGAAGCCTTCTCACCGAAGATAGCGCGTAGCAGCTTCTCTTCAGGGGTCAGTTGAGTCTCGCCCTTAGGCGTAACCTTACCAACCAGGATGTCGCCACCCTTCACTTCTGCACCGATGTAAACGATACCTGATTCATCCAGCTTAGACAGCGCAGACTCACCCACGTTAGGAATATCGGCGGTGATCTCTTCGCTACCCAGCTTAGTATCACGAGCGATACAAGAAAGCTCTTGAATGTGGATAGTGGTGAAACGATCCTCTTGCGCAACGCGCTCAGAGATTAAGATCGAATCCTCGAAGTTGTAACCGTTCCAAGGCATGAATGCGATACGCATGTTCTGACCAAGCGCAAGATCACCCAGGTCGGTAGATGGACCATCTGCCAATACGTCACCACGAACCACTGGCTCGCCAACGCTACAACATGGACGCTGGTTGATACAGGTGTTCTGGTTAGAACGCGTGTACTTGGTCAGGTTGTAGATGTCGATACCGGCTTCACCAGGAGTCAGCTCGTCTTCGTTAACCTTAACCACGATGCGGCTCGCATCGACATAGTCAACGTAACCACCACGCTTAGCGGCAACAACTACGCCTGAGTCAACGGCCAATGTACGCTCAATACCAGTACCTACTAGCGGCTTGTCAGCTCTAAGTGTCGGTACTGCCTGACGTTGCATGTTCGCACCCATCAATGCACGGTTCGCGTCATCGTGTTCTAGGAACGGAATCAGAGAGGCTGCCACAGAGATGATCTGCTGTGGTGATACGTCCATGTACTGAACGTCTGCTGCACGCATAAAGGTAGATTCACCCTTATGACGACAAGCGATCTGCTCTTCAACCATACGGCCATCGGCATCGACTTCGATGTTAGCCTGTGCGATCACGTAACGACCTTCTTCGATAGCAGACAGGTAATCCACCTGATCTGTGATCACACCATCAACCACTTTGCGGTATGGTGTTTCGAGGAAACCGTAAGAGTTGGTGCGCGCGAAGCTTGCCAACGAGTTGATCAGACCGATGTTTGGACCTTCAGGGGTCTCAATTGGACATAGACGACCATAGTGAGTTGGGTGAACGTCTCGAACCTCGAAACCTGCACGCTCACGGGTCAGACCGCCTGGGCCAAGCGCAGAAATACGACGCTTGTGTGTCACTTCTGACAGCGGGTTGTTCTGGTCCATGAACTGAGACAGCTGAGAAGAACCGAAGAACTCTTTCACTGCCGCAGAAATCGGCTTAGCGTTGATCAGATCTTGTGGCATCAGCTCATTAAGATCGCCAAGAGACAGACGCTCACGTACGGCACGTTCTACACGAACGAGACCAACACGGAACTGGTTCTCAGCCATTTCACCAACACTACGGATACGACGGTTACCCAGGTGGTCGATATCGTCGACTTCATCGTTACCGTTACGGATTTCGATGATCTTCTGCATTACTGCAACGATATCTTCTTTGGTCAGGATACCTGTACCTTCATCGTCATCGATACCGAGACGACGGTTGAACTTCATACGACCCACTTTAGACAGGTCGTAACGCTCTTCACTGAAGAAGAGGTTTTGGAATAGCGCTTCGGCAGCATCCTTGGTTGGCGGCTCGCCAGGACGCATCATACGATAGATCTCAACCAGCGCCTCTAGGCGGTTAGTGGTTGAATCGATACGTAGGGTGTCAGAGATATAGGCACCGTGGTCAAGCTCGTTGACGTATAGGGTGTCGATATCTTTGATGCCGGCCATAGACAGCTTAGCAAGATCTTCCAGGCTGATTTCGGCGTTAGCAGAAACCAGTACTTCGCCCGTATCTGGGTCGATGTAGTCTTGTGCAGCGATCTTGCCTGAAATGTACTCAACAGGTACTTCAAGCTCTGTGGTGTTTGTCTTTTCAAGTTGACGAATGTGGCGCGCAGTAATACGGCGGCCCTTCTCAACTATGATGTTACCTTCAGCATCTTTGATGTCGTAGCTGGCTGTCTCACCACGTAGGCGATCGGCAACCAGTGCCATGACTAGGCTATCTTTCTTGATCTTGTACTGAACACGTTCGAAGAACAGATCGAGAATATCTTGAGTAGAGTAGTCAAGTGCACGCAGTATGATAGACGCCGCAAGCTTACGACGACGGTCGATACGTACGAACAGTGCATCTTTAGGATCGAACTCGAAGTCCAACCATGAGCCACGGTAAGGAATAATACGTGCGTTATAAAGCACCTTACCTGAAGAGTGGGTCTTACCACGGTCGTGATCGAAGAATACACCAGGAGAACGGTGCAGCTGAGAAACGATAACACGCTCAGTACCATTGATAACAAAGGTACCGTTTTCAGTCATCAGAGGGATATCCCCCATGTAGACTTCTTGTTCTTTAATGTCTTTAACTGTGCCAGGCGCAGCTTCACGATCATACAGCACCATACGCAGTTTAACGCGTAGTGGAGCAGAGTATGTAACACCGCGAATTTGACACTCTTTCACATCAAAAACTGGCTCACCTAGCTTATAGCTGACATATTGCAGCTCTGAATTACCAGAAAAGCTCTTGATGGGAAAAACGCTACGGAAAGCGGCTTCTAAACCACGCTCACCTGTAGGATCTTGATCGGTGAACTTCTTAAACGAGTCCAACTGGATTGACAGAAGGTAAGGGATATCCAACACTTGTGGACGCTTACCAAAGTCTTTGCGAATACGCTTCTTTTCAGAATAGGAGTAAACCATGGGTTTCCTCTGATTGCGAGATGTGACCAAGACTGAAACAACGCAGGGTTGCAACAGCACGTTTGCCCATCACCGTTGAAAGCAAGAACCTAACCAATAATCTCTGCTAGGGACTGCGAAATCTGGCGACAAACGGTGAATAAAAAATCGCCTACGCTTACAGCGCAAAAAAGGCCGACGGTTAAAAAACCGCCAGCCTCCGCCCGATCACTCGGGAGGTTGTAAGTTAGAGTATAACTTACTTGATCTCTACTTGAGCACCAGCTTCTTCAAGCTCTTTCTTCAGTGCTTCAGCTTCTTCTTTAGAGATGCCTTCTTTAACAGCTACTGGAGCTGATTCAGCCATACCCTTGGCTTCTTTCAGGCCTAGACCTGTAGCGCCACGAAGAGCTTTAATTACTGCAACTTTGTTGTCGCCGTGAGAAGTCATAACTACGTCAAACTCTGTCTTCTCTTCAGCAGCAGCGCCTGCATCAGCACCACCAGAAACAACAGCAGCAGCGGCAGAAACGCCGAACTTCTCTTCCATTGCTTCGATTAGTTCAACAACTTCCATTACAGACATAGCTGCAAGGGCTTCTAAGATTTGGTCTTTAGTGATAGACATAACAAAAAATTCCTAATTGTACTGAATTCAATTTATTTAAGCGGCTTGTAAAATTAAGCAGCTTCTTTCTGATCGCGTAGAGCGGCCAATGTACGAACGAACTTGCCAGCAGATGCTTCTTTCATAGTCATCATGAACTGTGCTAGTGCTTCTTCGTATGTTGGTAGTTTTGCTAAACGATCAATGTCGCTTGCAGGGATTAATTCCCCTTCAAAGGCTGCTGCTTTGATTTCAAAGTTCCCTTGAGCTTTCGCGAAATCTTTAAGAAGACGCGCAGCGGCACCTGGGTGCTCGTTAGAGAATGCAATCAAAGTAGGACCAGTAAACGTTTCGCTTAGGCACTCGAAATCAGTACCTTCAACAGCGCGCTTAACTAGTGTGTTACGTACAACTTTAATGTAAACACCAGATTCACGAGCGGTTTTACGAAGACCGGTCATATCACCTACAGTCACACCGCGAGAATCGGCAACAACTGCAGATAAAGCACCTTTGGCAGCTTCGTTGACTTCAGCAACAATCGCTTTTTTGTCTTCGAGTCTTAATGCCATTGGCTTTACTCCTGGATTCAATCTAGGGATATCCCTAGCAATTACCATACTAAGTATTAAATACTCAGTTACTTACGGCGCGAATATCCAGGCAGAATAAATCTATCTGGGGTCCGACACCGTCTACGTAGGGAATTAAGCTAACGTTTATTCGTTAACACCTACGGTCTTGGACGTGAACCATTTACACGAATGAAAATGGTCCTCAACCCACAAGGTGCGCGCATTATAGACTAATCCCCGCACCTTGTAAAACAAGCTAAGAAATTAAGAAGTTGGGTTCAGAGTGCTCTGATCAACCGCAACACCTGCACCCATAGTGGTAGAGATGCTTACTTTCTTAACGAAAACGCCTTTCGCTGCAGCTGGCTTAGCTTTGATAAGCGCGCCTAGCAGAGCGTCTAGGTTTTCTTTCAATTGAACTGGTTCGAAGTCCACTTTACCGATGGTAGTGTGGATGATACCGTTCTTGTCGTTGCGGTAACGAACCTGACCAGCTTTAGCGTTCTTAACAGCTTCAGCAACGTTTGGCGTTACAGTGCCAGTCTTAGGGTTAGGCATCAGACCACGTGGGCCCAGGATTTGACCTAACTGACCAACAACGCGCATTGCATCTGGAGATGCGATAACTACGTCGAAGTTCATTTCACCAGCTTTAACTTGTGCAGCAAGCTCGTCCATACCAACTAGCTCAGCACCGGCTTCTTTAGCGGCGTCAGCGTTAGCACCTTGAGTAAACACAGCAACACGTACTTCACGACCAGTACCGTGTGGCAGAACAGTCGCGCCACGAACGTTTTGGTCTGATTTACGTGGGTCAACACCTAGGTTAACCGCAACGTCAACACTTTCAACGAACTTAGCAGTAGCTAGTTCTTTCAGTAGTGCAACAGCTTCGTTGATGTCGTAGCTCTTAGTCGCTTCTACTTTCTCGCGGATCAAACGCGCGCGTTTAGTTAGCTTTGCCATGATATTAATCCTCTACTACCAAACCCATTGAACGCGCAGTACCTTCGATTGAGCGAGTCATCGCTTCAATGTCAGCACCAGTCATATCAGCGGCTTTAGTCTCAGCGATTTCCTGGACAGCGCTACGCTTGATAGTTCCCACTTTTTCAGTGTTAGGACGGCCTGAACCAGACTTAAGACCAGCAGCTTTAAGCAGCAGGAATGAAGCAGGTGGCGTCTTAGTTTCAAAAGTGAAAGAGCGATCAGTGTAAACAGTGATCACAACAGGAATTGGCATACCTTTCTCGAACTTTTCAGTACGAGCGTTGAATGCTTTACAGAATTCCATGATGTTGACACCTTTTTGACCCAATGCAGGACCAACTGGTGGCGACGGGTTTGCAGCACCGGCTGCTACTTGTAGTTTGATGTAACCATCAACTTTCTTTGCCATGAGACATTTTCCTCAAGTTTGGGTACAAACGCTAGCGGCGACATGCCGATTAGCTCCCCGAAAATAATGGGTGCGGATTATACAAAAATCCGCACCCATTTCCAATACGTTTTGTGCTTTATTTAATCAGCTTTTTTCGATCTGGCTGAAATCTAGCTCTACCGGTGTTGAACGACCGAAGATCATTACAGACACCTTAACGCGGTTCTTCTCGTAGTCGACCTCTTCAACGGTGCCGTTAAAGTCGGCAAAAGGACCGTCGGTTACGCGAACCACTTCACCAGGCTCGAACATCACGCGATGAGTCGGAGACTCAGTCGTCTCTTGTAGACGCTGCAGAATCGCTTCAGCTTCGCGATCAGAGATAGGCGCTGGACGATCAGAGGTACCACCGATAAAGCCCATCACACGAGGGATGCTCTTCACCAAGTGCCAGCTTTCATCGTTCATTTCCATCTGTACCAACACATAGCCAGGGAAGAACTTACGCTCGCTCTTACGACGCTGGCCTGCACGCATCTCAACCACTTCCTCTGTAGGTACTAGTACCTCGCCGAAGTAATGCTCCATGCCGTGCATTTTGATGTGTTCAAGCAATGATTTGCATACACGACCTTCATAACCCGAAAAGGCCTGAACCACATACCATCTTTTTTTAGCTTCAGTCATATGAAATGCCTATACGCCCGTAATAAAATTAACAATTCTCAGCAGTACCGCATCCATTCCCCACAGAACCAATGCCAGTACGCCTGTTGCCAGTAGTACGATAAATGTCGTGTTTAGGGCTTCTTGACGCGTCGGCCATACCACTTTACGCACTTCAATGTGAGACTCGCGAGCGAAAGTCAGCGCTTGTTTACCCTTCTCGGTTTGAAGCGCGATAAAACCTGCTATAGCAAATGCCACTACGACACCGATAGCACGAACTAATACACTAGCTTCGCTATACATCTGATTAGCAATAATGGCGGCCGCTAGCAGTACGACTACTATGCCCCATTTAACGATATCCAGAGAGCTTCCCTGGTTTTCAGTATTTGTTGTCATCGGTTAATTCCGTTACTCACTACGACCTGAGCTTAAGTCTGGCCGGGCATAAAAAACTCGCAAGTGCTGAGATTGCCCAGTCCATACCACTAACATTCTCCGAACATACTCCCAGAGCAAGCAGTAAGCCCAGAGGGTCAAAAATCGGCCATAGATTGTATTCTTATTCCGCGCAGTAAGCAAGGCTAAGCCGCACAAGGATAAGCACAATATCTGGGAGTTCTAAAACAAAAAAGGCAGCCTAAGCTGCCTTTTTCAGTGTGTTTGTAAAATCAAATGCTATTAAGCGATGATCTTAGCTACAACACCAGCACCAACTGTACGGCCACCTTCACGGATAGCGAAACGTAGACCTTCGTCCATCGCGATTGGGCAGATCAGGGTAACAACCATCTTGATGTTGTCACCAGGCATTACCATTTCAACGCCTTCTGGCAGCTCGATAGTACCGGTTACGTCAGTTGTACGGAAGTAGAACTGTGGACGGTAGCCCTTGAAGAATGGAGTGTGACGACCACCTTCTTCTTTTGACAGTACGTATACTTCTGATTCGAACTGAGTGTGTGGAGTGATTGAACCAGGCTGAGCCAGTACTTGACCACGCTCAACTTCATCACGCTTAGTACCACGTAGTAGTACACCACAGTTCTCACCTGCACGACCTTCGTCAAGCAGCTTACGGAACATTTCAACACCAGTACAAGTAGTCTTAGTAGTTTCTTTGATACCTACGATTTCTACTTCGTCACCAACTTTAACGATACCACGCTCAACACGACCAGTTACTACAGTACCACGGCCTGAGATTGAGAATACGTCTTCGATTGGCAGAATGAATGCACCGTCGATAGCACGCTCTGGCTCTGGAATGTAAGAGTCTAGTGCTTCAGCTAGTTCTAGGATCTTAGCTTCCCACTCTGGCTCGCCTTCTAGGGCTTTCAGAGCTGAACCTTGGATAACTGGTAGGTCATCACCTGGGAAGTCGTATTCAGATAGCAGTTCACGAACTTCCATCTCTACTAGTTCTAGCAGCTCTTCATCGTCAACCATGTCACACTTGTTCATGAATACGATGATGAAAGGTACACCTACCTGACGAGAAAGCAGGATGTGCTCACGAGTCTGTGGCATTGGACCGTCAGTAGAAGCTACTACTAGGATAGCGCCGTCCATCTGTGCAGCACCAGTGATCATGTTTTTAACATAGTCAGCGTGGCCTGGGCAGTCTACGTGTGCGTAGTGACGAGTTGGAGTATCGTACTCGATGTGAGAGGTATTGATGGTAATACCGCGCTCACGCTCTTCTGGAGCGTTATCGATCTGTGCGAAATCTTTAGCTTCACCACCGTACGTCTTAGTCAGTACGTGAGAGATAGCAGCTGTAAGAGTTGTTTTACCATGGTCAACGTGACCGATGGTGCCCACGTTTACGTGAGGTTTGCTACGTTCAAATTTTTCTTTAGCCATGGTATTGCCCCAATTAAGAGATACTTGGTGATGAAATCTACATACAACAAAAAATCCGATGCCTATTATGTCATCGAATCGATTTAATTAAGATAATTACGGAAGCTTAGTTGGGAAGGCTGAAGGCAGTTTATCGTGAACTGGACCCTGTTGGGCTGGCTCATAGATACGGGCACAATCAGCGAAAATTGGAGCGGATGGCGGGAATCGAACCCGCGTTATCAGCTTGGAAGGCTGGAGTAATACCATTATACGACATCCGCGCAACCTAACTAAGGTTACCTAACTACCTAGAAAAATGGTGGAGGGAGAAGGATTCGAACCTTCGAAGGCTGAGCCGTCAGATTTACAGTCTGATCCCTTTGGCCACTCGGGAACCCCTCCAGAGAAATGGTGCCGGCACCAAGAGTCGAACTCGGGACCTACTGATTACAAGTCAGTTGCTCTACCAACTGAGCTATGCCGGCGTGTCATTTCGGTAGCGGATATTAGGTAATCGCGAGCACAAGTGCAATACCTAATTTTAAAAATCTGCAAAAAAATCGCCTAAACGTCGTTTTTTCCGCCACGCAAGCCTCAGAAAGTGCACTATTTACCCACTAAGCTCCGACAGGTTAATAAGCCATTATGGAATCGTGTTTTTGATGTTGTTCCACCGAGGTCTATGGTGTACTGTGCCTTGCCTAAGGGGAGATTTCATTCATGCGCGCCAACAACCAAATTCACAATGCACTCTATCTCGCATTTGCCCGCCAGCAGTGGGCCGAGCTGCGAAAATCAGTGCCTCTGACACTCAGCGAATCCGATCTCGACGATCTGCGCGGTATCAACGAATCTATCTCCCTCGATGAAGTCACCGACATCTATCTGCCCCTTAGCCGCCTGCTGAACCTAATCGTCGGCGCCAAGCAGCAGAGAGGACTGGTACTGAATCAGTTCCTCGGTCGTGTGCCGCCTAAGCGCCCCTATATTATCAGCATCGCTGGCAGTGTCGCGGTAGGCAAGAGTACTACGGCACGTATCCTTCAGGCGCTGTTGCGTCAGTGGCCCGAGCATCCCAAGGTGGATCTGGTCACCACAGATGGCTTCCTCTATCCCCTGTCCGAACTCAAACGCCGCGGACTGCTACAGCGTAAGGGATTTCCAGAAAGCTATGATATGAAGCTGCTGGTCGAGTTCATCTCCAAGATCAAGGCAGGTGAGAGTCTGGTACATGCCCCTATCTATTCTCATATCAGTTACGACCGAGTGGCCGATACCCATCAGGCCATAGAACAGCCTGATATCCTGATCATCGAAGGGCTCAACGTACTGCAGACGGGCCAAGATACCCATGTGGCCATACAGCAGCCCTTCGTCTCCGACTTTGTCGACTTCTCTATCTATGTGGATGCCGAAGAGCCGCTGCTCAAGGAGTGGTATATTTCCCGCTTCCTCAAATTCCGCACCGGCGCCTTTAGCGACCCTAACTCATACTTCCATCACTATTCAGAACTGACTGACGATGAGGCCACCAAGATAGCCGCCAACATCTGGGACAGCATCAACGGCCCTAACCTGAATCTGAATATTCTGCCTACCCGAGACAGGGCGCATCTTATCCTGCGCAAGGGCACAGATCATATGATGCACCAGGTGCTGATGCGTAAATAGGTTTAAAGTAGATAGCCAAGCACCTATAGATAGATAAACGGCCATCAAAAGATGGCCGTTTTGTTATGCAGGACGCATGGAGATCTCACCGCCGACGAAGGCCTTAGTGCCCTCCTCCGTCTTAAGCAATATTGCCCCCTGCTCGTCGATACCGCAGCAGATCCCCTCGACGCTATTCTCGCCCATCAACAGCTTGATAGGCTCACCGTCGAACAGATCGGCCTCGCGCCATCTTGACTGGAATGCCTTGAGACCTTGACGCTGAAACAGCTCAAGATCTGTCACCAACTGCTGCTGCAGCGCTATCATCAGCTCCGTTTTGTCCGGTAACTGCGCCAACTCTGACAGATCGCTCCAGGGCTGATCTATCTTATCCGCCTGCGCCGGCGACATAGAAAGATTAATACCGATACCTATCACCAGATCACAGACACTGTCTGCCTGACCACTCATCTCGATCAGTATCCCCGCAAGCTTCTTATGGTTGAGGTAGATGTCGTTCGGCCACTTAACCCCTATGCCATCGACCCCCAATGAACGAAGCACTGTTACCAAAGAGCAGCCAACCACCAGGCTAAGCCCCATCGCCTGGGCCATCCCCTGAGAAAACTGCCAATAGAAGGAGGTATAGAGGTGGCAGCCATAGGGAGATACCCATTGACGCCCGCGACGTCCACGCCCGGCAGACTGATACTCGGCCACACAGATATCGCCACTGCTGAGATCCTTCACATGCTCGAGTAGGAATCCGTTGGTGCTGTTGATCTCATTAAAATAGAAGCAGCGATTCTTGATAGCGGCCTTAAGCTTTGCCTCATCGATAAGCGAGATAGGTGTGGCTAGCTTATAGCCCTTACCTTTAACGCTATAGATGTCGACGCCAAACTCTTCTAAGTTGGCTACCTGCTTGCTGACTGCCGCCCGAGAAATACCGAGCTCACTGGCCAGCGCCTCGCCCGACACAAACTGTCCTTGACTCAACAAACGAATAATATCCCGGCGACGGGCCCACTGATCATGCATCTGCTAATTCCTTCTGTCCGGTTGCGCCTATGATCCTAGGTTCGACCTCTAACCTTACGCCAAATTGTTCGAATATCCTATCTATCACCAACTTCGCCAAGTCACATACATCCTGACCCCTACAGCCCCCTCTGTTGACAATGACTAAGGCCTGTTTAAGATGAACCGATGCATTGCCGACGGACTGCCCCTTGAGCCCTGCCTTGTCGATCAACCAGCCAGCAGCCAACTTAACCTGTGAATCCGAGAGCGCATAACCGACTATGTCGGCATATTGCTGCTTAAGCGCGTCGAATGTTTGCTGGCTCACCACAGGGTTTTTAAAGAAACTGCCGACATTACCTAATACGGCAGGATCGGGCAGTTTGGCCATGCGTGTCTCGCAGATGCAGTCGAACACCTCTCTTGGCGTCACCCCTTGGCTACGCTCACTCAATGCCTGCAATGGGCCATAGCTCAGATTAGGTTGCCATACCTTGGGTAGCACAAAGCCCACCCGCAAGATCACGGCGCTATGCTTTAAGGCATTCTTAAAAATGGACTCTCGGTAGGCAAACTCGCATTCAGCGCCTTTTAGCCGCTTTATTTCACCGCTAGCGAGGTCGAGATACTCGACCCAATTGCAGAACTGCGCCAGCTCTGCGCCATAGGCACCAATATTCTGAATGGGCGCGGCGCCAACAGAACCTGGTATCAACGCGAGGTTCTCGAGTCCTGGCATCTCATTATCGAGACAGAACTCGATCAGATCATGCCACACCTCGCCGGCCTCGACACTGAGGTAATAGCATTGGTCATCCTGACTCACCTCTATGCCCTTGGTCTCCACTAATACGGCTGTCCCTTGGAAGGTCTCGGTGAGCACAATATTACTACCGCCACCTATCAGCAATAGCGGCTCCTGCTGCCTAAAGGCCTGCAAACAGACGGCAATAAGCTCAGCCTCCTGCCTTGCCCTAACCAATCGAAAGCAGTCAGCCTTAAGGCCCAGGGTATTAAATTGCGTTAAAGAGTCAGTGTTCTTGGAGTCCATAGAGGAAGCGTGATTTATGTCTGTCAGCCAAAAAAGCCATTGTAACGTATCTAACCCCGGCAACCTAAATCCCAACAAAGATTAATCTTGATGGAGCTCATGATTCACTTATGAATAGACACTGAAAATAGGAAGGATCGTACCGGTCGGCAATCGACACCTGTAAAAGGGTACCCATACAGTTGCTAACAGAGCTGCGAAGAGTATCGACCTACTTAAAGCATTTTCTTCGCGCTCGTTGATAGATGTTCAATCTCACATGGGGGCGTAAGACATACGATTAGAACTGAACACAGGGAATAAACATTCCAGTTACTTTGTCAAAAGCAAAAGAACGGTAGCAGCAGAAAATGACCTACTCGGTTCGCACAGCGAACACATGGGGGTGAAAGTGAGACGCTTTAAATACGCAGTATTTAGCCTCACTTGAACGCGGAGAAGCTATGCTTCGTAGCCGGAGACCCCGCTTAGCGGTAGAGCGATATCGGAAGTAGGCATTCATGCCTACATAAGTGAATAAGCCACCTGACTTTAATTGAGGTGGTTTCGAGAAGGTACCCGATAATTTCATAAACCCCAAACGCAAAAAAGCCACCTTATTCAGGTGGCTTCTGCACTTAATTAGGCGCCTGTCATGGCCAGCTTCGAGCAGAGCTCTCCGCGTTCAGCCCTTGCATCAAACTTTGTTTGATAAACGCAAGAGCTTCACCCTACTTCACATGGAAATGTACCTCACTGTGTTCGGCTCTTTATATTTCCCATGTTCGAGTAGACATTTCAAAGGCTGTTAAACGAAAAAATCCCCAACACTAGGTGCTGGGGATTTCTCGTTTATTAGGCGCCTGGAAATGACCTACTCTCACATGGGGAGACCCCACACTACCATCGGCGCGATTGCGTTTCACTTCTGAGTTCGGGATGGGATCAGGTGGGACCACAATGCTATGGTTTCCAGACAAAATTGGAAATTCGGAAAGCTGTACTCTTATCTAAGAGTCAATCTGAGTTCGCACTTCAATCAAGTACTTTTGTATTCTTTTGATTACGTAAAACCATCTTACGAAACCCTTTTGGGTTGTATGGTTAAGCCTCACGAGTCATTAGTACAGGTTAGCTCAACGCCTCACAACGCTTACACACCCTGCCTATCAACGTCCTAGTCTCGGACGGCTCTTTAGAGACCTTAAAGGTCTAGGGATGACTCATCTTAGGGCTCGCTTCCCGCTTAGATGCTTTCAGCGGTTATCGATTCCGAACGTAGCTACCGGGCAATGCCATTGGCATGACAACCCGAACACCAGCGGTTCGTCCACTCCGGTCCTCTCGTACTAGGAGCAGCTCCCTTCAATCATCCAACGCCCACGGCAGATAGGGACCGAACTGTCTCACGACGTTCTGAACCCAGCTCGCGTACCACTTTAAATGGCGAACAGCCATACCCTTGGGACCGACTTCAGCCCCAGGATGTGATGAGCCGACATCGAGGTGCCAAACACCGCCGTCGATATGAACTCTTGGGCGGTATCAGCCTGTTATCCCCGGAGTACCTTTTATCCGTTGAGCGATGGCCCTTCCATTCAGAACCACCGGATCACTATGACCTGCTTTCGCACCTGCTCGACGTGTATGTCTCGCAGTTAAGCTGGCTTATGCCATTGCACTAACCGTACGATGTCCGACCGTACTTAGCCAACCTTCGTGCTCCTCCGTTACTCTTTGGGAGGAGACCGCCCCAGTCAAACTACCCACCAGGCACTGTCCTCAACCCCGATTCAGGGGCCAGAGTTAGAACATCAACACTACAAGGGTGGTATTTCAAGGATGACTCCACGAGAACTGGCGTTCCCGCTTCAAAGTCTCCCACCTATCCTACACATGTAGGGTCAATGTTCAGTGCCAAGCTATAGTAAAGGTTCACGGGGTCTTTCCGTCTAGCCGCGGGTATACGGCATCTTCACCGCAATTTCAACTTCACTGAGTCTCGGCTGGAGACAGCGTGGCCATCATTACGCCATTCGTGCAGGTCGGAACTTACCCGACAAGGAATTTCGCTACCTTAGGACCGTTATAGTTACGGCCGCCGTTTACCGGGGCTTCGATCATGAGCTTCTCCGAAGATAACCCAATCAATTAACCTTCCGGCACCGGGCAGGCGTCACACCGTATACGTCATCTTGCGATTTTGCACAGTGCTGTGTTTTTGATAAACAGTTGCAGCCACCTGGTATCTGCGACTCCCGTCAGCTTAGAGAGCAAGTCTCATCACCAACAGGAGCGTACCTTCTCCCGAAGTTACGGTACCATTTTGCCTAGTTCCTTCAGCCGAGTTCTCTCAAGCGCCTTGGTATTCTCTACCCGACCACCTGTGTCGGTTTGGGGTACGATTCCTGCTAACCTGAAGCTTAGAAGATTTTCCTGGAAGCATGGCATCAACTACTTCATCACCGTAGTGACTCGTCATCAACTCTCAGTATTAGGTACCCGGATTTGCCTAAGTACCCTACCTACAGCCTTAAACGCGGACAACCAACGCCGCGCTAGCCTAGCCTTCTCCGTCTCTCCATCGCAGTTAGCAGAAGTACGGGAATATTAACCCGTTTCCCATCGACTACGCCTTTCGGCCTCGCCTTAGGGGTCGACTCACCCTGCCCCGATTAACGTTGGACAGGAACCCTTGGTCTTTCGGCGAGGAGGTTTTTCACCCCCTTTATCGTTACTCATGTCAGCATTCGCACTTCTGATACCTCCAGCGTGGGTTACCCCTTCACCTTCAACGGCTTACAGAACGCTCCTCTACCGCACCAGCGCAAGCGCTAGTACCCATAGCTTCGGTGTATTGCTTAGCCCCGTTATATCTTCCGCGCAGGCCGACTCGACTAGTGAGCTATTACGCTTTCTTTAAATGATGGCTGCTTCTAAGCCAACATCCTAGCTGTCTAAGCCTTCCCACATCGTTTCCCACTTAGCAATAACTTTGGGACCTTAGCTGATGGTCTGGGTTGTTTCCCTTTTCACGACGGACGTTAGCACCCGCCGTGTGTCTCCCGAGTAGTACTCATTGGTATTCGGAGTTTGCAAAGGGTTGGTAAGTCGGGATGACCCCCTAGCCTTAACAGTGCTCTACCCCCAATGGTATTCGCTCGAGGCGCTACCTAAATAGCTTTCGAGGAGAACCAGATATCTCCCGGTTTGATTGGCCTTTCACCCCCAGCCACAAGTCATCACCGCATTTTTCAACATACGTGTGTTCGGTCCTCCAGTTGATGTTACTCAACCTTCAACCTGCCCATGGCTAGATCACCGGGTTTCGGGTCTACACCTTGCAACTAAACGCGCAGTTAACACTCGGTTTCCCTACGGCTCCGCTATTCGCTTAACCTCGCTACAAAATGTAAGTCGCTGACCCATTATACAAAAGGTACGCAGTCACGGTCTCAAGAACCGCTCCCACTGCTTGTACGTATACGGTTTCAGGTTCTATTTCACTCCCCTCACAGGGGTTCTTTTCGCCTTTCCCTCACGGTACTGGTTCACTATCGGTCAGTCAGGAGTATTTAGCCTTGGAGGATGGTCCCCCCATATTCGAACAAGATATCACGTGTCCCGTCCTACTCGTTTTCACCTAAAGTTAGTTTTCATGTACGGGGCTATCACCCTGTATCGCTGTGCTTTCCAACACATTCCACTAACACCCTCTAGGCTTAAGGGCTAATCCCCGTTCGCTCGCCGCTACTAGGGGAATCTCGGTTGATTTCTTTTCCTAAGGGTACTTAGATGTTTCAGTTCCCCTCGTTCGCCTCACTAAGCTATGTATTCACTTAGTGATGACACCTTATGGTGCCGGGTTTCCCCATTCGGACATCGTTAGCTCAAATGCTTGTTACTAGCTCGCCAACGCTTTTCGCAAGTTACTACGTCCTTCATCGCCTCTGACTGCCAAGGCATCCACCGTATACGCTTAGTCACTTAACCATACAACCCAAATGAGTTTCATCTGAGTCGCATCGCAACTAACGGTTTCTACTTTCGCCAAAAGAATACTCAAGTCACTTGATTAAAGTGTGTTTTGAGAACTCAATTATTTTTCGCAATAACCTTTCGGTTATTACTATCAGCTTTCCAAATTTTTAAAGAGCGGGCTTAAAAAAGCCAAAGATAAATTCTGCATTTATCTTTGGCATCTCTAACCATAACTGCATGCTCTCTTTAAGAGCAAATGGTGGAGCTATGCGGGATCGAACCGCAGACCTCCTGCGTGCAAGGCAGGCGCTCTCCCAGCTGAGCTATAGCCCCATTACATGCAGCGAACAAAGTATACCATTGCCAATTCGAGTTGAAACAAGGCATGTATTGAGGACGTTTAGCCTGCTAAACGACAAAATACATAACGCAGCATCAACGAAGAATTGGTGGGTCAGAGTGGACTTGAACCACCGACCTCACCCTTATCAGGGGTGCGCTCTAACCAGCTGAGCTACAGACCCATTTATACTTGTTTCTTTGCTCCATCGCGTTGTTGTTTTTCATTACTCACTCAGTCATGTAGTTATCTACATTCCTTCGTTAGCAATTCAAACGCCTAGCGCTGAAACAAATTAACAGCGTCTAAATAGACGTGTATATCTTTGCTCTATCTTCTATCAAGTAATCTGTGTGAACACTCAACAAATATCAGTCAATCGTATAGGTAAGGAGGTGATCCAGCCCCAGGTTCCCCTAGGGCTACCTTGTTACGACTTCACCCCAGTCATGAACCACACCGTGGTAAACGCCCTCCCGAAGGTTAAGCTATCTACTTCTGGTGCAGCCCACTCCCATGGTGTGACGGGCGGTGTGTACAAGGCCCGGGAACGTATTCACCGTGGCATTCTGATCCACGATTACTAGCGATTCCGACTTCATGGAGTCGAGTTGCAGACTCCAATCCGGACTACGACCGGCTTTGTGAGATTAGCTCCACCTCGCGGCTTCGCAACCCTCTGTACCGACCATTGTAGCACGTGTGTAGCCCTACTCGTAAGGGCCATGATGACTTGACGTCGTCCCCACCTTCCTCCGGTTTATCACCGGCAGTCTCCCTAAAGTTCCCGGCATTACCCGCTGGCAAGTAAGGATAAGGGTTGCGCTCGTTGCGGGACTTAACCCAACATTTCACAACACGAGCTGACGACAGCCATGCAGCACCTGTCTCAGAGTTCCCGAAGGCACCAATCCATCTCTGGAAAGTTCTCTGGATGTCAAGAGTAGGTAAGGTTCTTCGCGTTGCATCGAATTAAACCACATGCTCCACCGCTTGTGCGGGCCCCCGTCAATTCATTTGAGTTTTAACCTTGCGGCCGTACTCCCCAGGCGGTCTACTTAATGCGTTAGCTTGAGAACCCAGTGTTCAAGACACCAAATTCCGAGTAGACATCGTTTACGGCGTGGACTACCAGGGTATCTAATCCTGTTTGCTCCCCACGCTTTCGTACCTGAGCGTCAGTCTTTGTCCAGGGGGCCGCCTTCGCCACCGGTATTCCTTCAGATCTCTACGCATTTCACCGCTACACCTGAAATTCTACCCCCCTCTACAAGACTCTAGTTGACCAGTTCGAAATGCAGTTCCCAGGTTAAGCCCGGGGCTTTCACATCTCGCTTAATCAACCGCCTGCGTACGCTTTACGCCCAGTAATTCCGATTAACGCTTGCACCCCTCGTATTACCGCGGCTGCTGGCACGAAGTTAGCCGGTGCTTCTTCTGCGAGTAACGTCACAGCTAACGGGTATTAACCGTTAACCTTTCCTCCTCGCTGAAAGTGCTTTACAACCCGAAGGCCTTCTTCACACACGCGGCATGGCTGCATCAGGCTTGCGCCCATTGTGCAATATTCCCCACTGCTGCCTCCCGTAGGAGTCTGGGCCGTGTCTCAGTCCCAGTGTGGCTGATCATCCTCTCAGAACAGCTAGGGATCGTCGCCTAGGTGAGCCATTACCTCACCTACTAGCTAATCCCACCTAGGTACATCCAATCGCAGAAGGTCCGAAGATCCCCTCTTTTCCCCCGTAGGGCGTATGCGGTATTAGCAGTCGTTTCCAACTGTTATCCCCCTCGACTGGGCAGTTCCCTAGGCATTACTCACCCGTCCGCCGCTCGTCAGCAAAGTAGCAAGCTACTTTCTGTTACCGCTCGACTTGCATGTGTTAGGCCTGCCGCCAGCGTTCAATCTGAGCCATGATCAAACTCTTCAATTAAAAGTTTTTGTGCTTCACTCTTATTCAAAAGGAAGCGACTCAATGAATTCTGATTCATATAAATGACTCGGAAGAATCATCTATATGTTTGTACATATTGCTATGGACTCTCATCGTTGCATTGAGATTTAAATCGTTTTCGATTAACTCAATACCTGTGAGTGTCCACACAGATTACTTGATAAATTGTTAAAGAGCGTTAGCACATCCCGGTGATTCCCGAGTGGCTAGGGCTGCGTATTCTACGCAATCCCTTGTTCGCGTCAAGCAGTTTTTGCAAACTTTTTGAGGCTTCACTTTTCAGTGTCTGACCACCTTATCGCCATAGCTACCAAGTGTTTCGACGCTGCGTTGTCTGCTTTGCCGTGTCAGTGGATGCGCATTATAGGCAGTTCTGATTTGGGCGCAAGGGCTTTTTCAAGGATCGGCGATCGCAAGTCGATCTTTTAATCGCTTCGTTGAATTAAGAAACAAAATGAGGGGAAATCACACAGAATGGATCGAGATCTCGCAATATCAAAGGCCGCTAAAGTTCGTTTTTTCATCAATATGCTAGTGTAATTGCTAATAATTCATTACCATATACGAGCTGTTAACAGTTAATTATCAATTCCTCAGAGAACCTATTATATGCAAAAGCCATTTCTTATTGTTTTGATTGTCGCCATCCTGGGCGCATTGGCAATATCTCAGTTCACACCAGAGCTTTATTCAGCGGTCGCATTTTTTACTGGTGCTATTATTGCGAGTGTTATTTTTACACTTCAACCCTCTCCCGCTAACGCTACCGGAGGCGACACTTACACAGGACCCACAATGACACTCTATGTAGGCAACCTGCCTTACCGTGTGCATGAAGGTGAAGTGAAAGAGTTATTTGGCAAGTATGGTCCTGTTAGCTCGGTCAGATTGGTTCGCGATCGCAAGACAGGACGTCGTAAGGGTTTCGGCTTTATCGAGATGTCAGAGGCGGGCGCCAAGAAGGCGATGACCAAACTAAACGAATTCGAGTTCCAGGAACGCACCCTCAAAGTTCGTGAAGCTAAGTCGCAAGACGCAGAGAAAAACGAAGCAGCACAGGCCAGCTAAATTTAACCCGGCTTACTTTGATATTAATTGATATTAGAAAGTCAGCTTATATTTAGCAGCGTCATAACCTAGCTGCCTGTTGGCATCAGGCTATCGCGAAAGGCGGTAGCCGATCTGAATCCCCAGGCAGCTAAGGTCTTCCTTAATCCCTCGGAAATACTATCTGTCGTGTAGAGCGCCTGACTCTTACCTATCTCTCCACTCATGCTCGGCTCGAGCAGGCTCACCACCCTGGCCGCAATCGCATTGGATGAATCTAATAGATGCACGCCCTCACCCAAGTAGCTTTGCAGCTCCTCTCTTAGAATCGGAAAGTGAGTACAGCCAAGGATCAGGGTGTCTAACCCGGATGCTTTGATTGGTGCGAGGATATGATGCAGAGCCTCGCTATCCACAGGCCGCTGCGCCATCTTATCCTCGGCCAGATAGACCAGCTCGGAGGAGCCAAATCTGTCCACGCGACAATCGCTGGCAAACTGATCGATAAGATCTTGGGTGTATTGGCGATTGACAGTACCGGGCGTTGCCAATAGCCCAAGGTGTTTCTTCTTTGATAACACCGCCGCGGGCTTAATAGCCGGAACGACGCCCACCACGGGAATCGTCAGGCAGGCTCTTAACGCTGGCAATATAAGTGTGCTGGCACTGTTACAGGCCACGACCACGATATCTGCCTGGCACTGAATAACCGCCTGACTAATTAAGCTCACGCAACCTTGGATCAGCTCCTGCTCGTCGAGTTCGCCATAGGGTAGCCTGGCATTGTCAAACAGATAACAGTAGTTCGCACTGGGAAGCTGCTCTCGCACCGCCGCCAATATCGACAGGCCGCCTACCCCAGAATCGAACACGAGTATATTTGCTGACAAATTAGCTCTCCCATCATAGAAACGCAGACACACTAAAGGGGCGATTTTTTCACATTCGCGATAAAAGCTAAAGCCATAGGCCTCACAATTGGCTTTTATGGCAGCTTAATCCGCCGGGAAAGTCCGCTACAATGTTAGCCCCCCCCCCTAGACATCAACGACAAGTAGTATACTATTTGCGCCCCCAGAGACAGTAACGGTGTTAAGAAATGAATGTAGACGCAATGGATCCCCAGCAATATGACGCACAACTCGATGTGAAACGTCAGAAACTAGCCCAGCTATTTGTCGACTTCGAGACACCCGAACTGGAAGTGTTTGCCTCACAGAAGGCCCACTACCGCATGCGCGCCGAGTTCCGCGTCTGGCATGAGGGTGAGGATCTCTACTATTACATGTTCGATAAGGCGCAGAACCAGAAGATACGCTGCGAGCAGTTCTTACCGGCAAGTCAGTTGATCAACGACATGATGCCAGAGCTGATGGCGGCGCTGCGTCCTAACCCGGTCCTGAGACACAAGCTGTTCCAGGTTGATTTTCTCTCTACTCTCAGCGGAGAGATCTTAGTGTCACTCCTGTACCACAAGCAGCTCGATGCTCAGTGGCAAGAGGAGGCTCAGGCGCTGAAACAGGCACTGTCGAGCAAATTTAAGGTGGACATCATAGGCCGCGCTCGTAAGCAGAAGCTGGTGATGGATCGCGACTTCGTTATCGAATCCCTACCCGTCAACGGCAAGCAGCTTACTTATAAGCAGGTCGAAAACAGCTTTACCCAGCCAAACGGCGAGGTAGCGATCAAAATGCTCGAGTGGGCCATCGACATCACCCGCAATAGCAGTGGTGACCTGTTGGAGCTCTACTGCGGTAACGGTAATTTCTCTATCGCCCTGGCACAGAACTTCAACCGCGTGCTCGCTACCGAACTGGCCAAGCCATCTGTGGACTCGGCCCAGTACAACATAGAGGCCAACCAGATAGACAATCTGCAGATCATCCGTATGTCGGCGGAAGACTTTACCGATGCCCTGGCCAAGAAGCGCAGCTTCAGACGCTTAGAAGGTGTGGATCTGGACAGCTATGACTGCAACACCATCTTCGTCGACCCGCCAAGAGCAGGCTTAGATGACAACACACTATCTATGGTGCAGGGCTACGAGCGTATCCTCTATATCTCTTGTAATCCCAATACCCTGCTGGACAACCTCAAGGTGTTGGACAAGACCCATAAGATCACCCGCTTCGCGCTCTTCGACCAGTTCCCCTATACAGATCATATGGAATCTGGCGTCCTGCTGGAACGTCGTTAATCGGCTAGCTATAAGTCAAACAGTAAAAAAGGGCCCGATGGCCCTTTTTTTGTTGCTCGCTTGTCCGATTTATTACCGGCTAGCGGAGTTCCATCTTCTGCTGCAGGGACTCGGCGCCCTTAGCCACCATGCGCAGCTGGATCACCAGGCGATCCGCCAATATCTTGCGATCGACCCGCTTCATATCCAGCGCCGCGGCGCCGGCATTGAAGACTAAGGTCACTAGGGCCTCCGCCTGGGCTCTTGCCAGTTCGGGGGTGCGCTTGGTGGTCGCCTCGGTGTAGTGCGCTAACTCAGAGATGAAGTGTTCTATCTCTCTCGCCACCGCCGCACGAAACGGCGCCGAGGTGCCCGAACGCTCATGCAGCAATATGCGAAAGACGTTGGGGTTAGACTCCAAGACTTCCATAAAGGTATCGACTGAGATGCGAATCACGCTGCCGCCGGCCTCGGCGCGTTGACGTCCCTTGCGCATCATCTGCCTCAGGGTCAGGCCGCCTTCATCCACCATGGTGAGCCCCAGCTCGTTCATATCCTTAAAGTGACGATAGAAGGAGGTTGGCGCTATGTTGGCCTCACGAGCCACTTCCCGCAGACTCAGGCTAGAAAAACTGCGTTCGGCACTTAATTGATTAAATGCCGCATCGACCAAGGCGCGACGCGTTTTTTCTTTTTGCTGTGCTCTGATACCCATCATGATGAATCCACTAGATAAAACTCAATCTGGCCATCATACCTTCTTTGAGGCAAAAACGCAGCCCGCCTTGACCTGCTCCATTAAGTCAGTAGAATTGGCTTACAGCTGTACGCTCAACGAAGAGAACCTGGACATTATAATGAAAAAGCCTCCCCTCATCTGGACCAACATTTTACTCTTTGCCATCACCTTCTTAGGTGCTGTCATCCTGGTGCCTTGGTATGGCATCACCTATGGCTATGGCATGGCAGAGTGGGTTGCCTTTGTCGGGCTCGCCTTCGCCAGCGGCCTGTCGATAACTGCCGGATACCATAGGCTCTGGTCACATCGCACCTACAAGGCACACTGGTCGGTACGTTTTCTGTTTGCCTTGGGCGGCGCCCTGGCACTGCAGAACAGCGCCCTGCACTGGTCGTCGGATCATCGCATCCATCATAAGCATGTGGATGACAACGACAAAGACCCCTATTCGGCTAACATGGGTTTCTGGTACAGCCATATCGGCTGGATGCTGAGGGAGTATCAGGCGCAGCGTTATCACGATTATAAGAACGTCCGTGATCTGCAGAATGAGAAAATTGTGATGTGGCAGCACAAATATTATCTGCCGCTTCTCATCATCATGAACATAGGCCTGCCGGCGCTGCTGGGCTGGCTCAATGGCGATGTCTGGGCCATGTTACTGATGGCAGGTCTGCTGCGTCTGGTGGTCGTACACCACTGCACCTTCTTCATCAACTCGCTGGCCCACATCTGGGGCAGTCAGCCCTACACAGACAAAAACACGGCGCGTGACAACGGCGTGCTGGCACTGTTTACCTATGGCGAGGGCTATCATAACTTTCACCACATCTTCGAGAACGACTATCGCAACGGCATCCTCTGGTGGCACTATGATCCTACCAAATGGCTGATCAATGCTATGGCCTGGACCGGGCTGGCCAACAACCTCAGGGTCACGCCACAGGAGCGGATCGAGAGCGCCAAGTTGCAGATGCAACTGAAGAAGGCGCAGCATAAGGTCACACAGCTGGCCAACCACGAAGAGATCCTCGAGAAGATCCATGCGGAATATGAGCTGCTCAAGACCCATATTGCCGATTACTATCAGGCCCATAAGGAGCTGCTGGAAGCCAAGCGCAAACAACTGACCACACATCAGCTGATGCAGCAGGTGGAGCACCTGAAGCAGGAATTGCTGGCACGCCAGAAGCAGTGGAAGTCCCTCACCACAGGCTTTGCCTAATTCGATCTCGAAAGAGCCACCCCCGGGGTGGCTTTTTTACACCCTAACATAATCGGGAATGATAACGGCCTCCCGCCCTTCATATCTAAGTTAGGCGATTGAAGTGGCGCACCTATGGGTCTATCATGAGCGGCTCTCCACTTCATCCAGAGATAGTTTGCGGTTATGTCAGCAGAAAAGATTAAACTCACCGAATACAGCCATGGCGCTGGCTGTGGTTGCAAGATTTCACCTAAGGTACTGGGCACCATACTCGCCTCTCAGCTACCCAGCTTTGACGACCCCAACATCCTGGTAGGCAATCAGACCCGTGACGATGCCGCCGTTTACCGACTCAACGATGAAACCGGCATCATCAGCACCACTGACTTCTTCATGCCGATCGTGGATGACCCCTTTACCTTCGGGCGTATTGCCGCCACCAATGCCATCAGCGATATCTATGCCATGGGCGGCACCCCTATGATGGCCATCGCCATTTTAGGCTGGCCGGTCAACGTCTTACCTGCCGAGATCGCCCAGCAGGTGGTCGATGGCGGACGCCAGGCCTGTAAGGATGCCGGCATCATGTTGGCAGGCGGCCACAGCATCGATGCGCCCGAGCCTATCTTCGGTCTCGCGGTGACCGGACAGATCCCGTTAAACGAGCTTAAGCAGAACGATACCGCCAAGGCGGGCGACAGGCTGTTCCTGACCAAGCCGCTGGGTATCGGCATTCTGACCACGGCGCAGAAACAGAAGAAGCTGGCGGATGAGGATATCGACATCGCGCCGGGTGCCATGTGCCAGCTCAACAAGATTGGCGCGGCAATCGCCAAGATTTCCGGGGTTACCGCCATGACGGATGTCACCGGCTTTGGCCTCGCCGGCCACCTGATCGAGATGTGCCAGGGCGCCACGCTGGCGGCCAAGATAGACCTGAATGCCCTGCCCATGCTGCCAAAGGCGATGGATTACCTCAGACTCGGTTGTATCCCCGGCGGCACCCATAGAAACTACGACAGCTATGGTGAACATCTGCCAGAGGTGAACGACGAGCAGAAAGCCCTGCTGTGCGACCCACAAACCAGCGGCGGATTACTGATCGCCGTATCTAACAGCCATGAGGCCGAGCTACTGGCTCTGCTGGAAAAAGAGGGACTGCCGACCCAATGCATCGGCCACTTGGCGCCGCAAACCGCGTCGCAGCCACTGGTAGAGCTGATCTAATGGGTAATCATCAATTGGCTAACGTCATTCCAGCAAGCGAATATGGCCGTATCCTGGCCAGCGGCCATCCCATCATGGATGTGCGCGCGCCGATAGAGTTCACCAAAGGCGCCTTTCCAGCCAGCAGCAACCATCCCCTGATGCGCGACGATGAGCGGCAGAAGGTGGGCACCTGCTATAAGGAACATGGCCAGGATGCCGCCATCGCCCTGGGCCACTCACTGGTGTGTGGCGAGATCAAACAGCAGCGCGTAGACGCCTGGCTTGCCTATCTCGACGCCCATCCAGACGCCTACCTCTATTGCTTTCGCGGCGGCCTGCGCTCTCAACTGACCCAGCAATGGCTGGCCGAGGCCGGCAGAGACGTCCCCTATATCCAGGGCGGCTACAAGGCGATGCGCCAGTACCTTATCGACACCATAGACAGGGCGCCAGAGGCGAAACCTATGCTGATCCTCAGCGGCATCACCGGCAGTGGTAAGACAGACTTTCTGCTGCAGCGCCAAGAGGCGGTGGACCTCGAAGGACTGGCCCATCACAGGGGATCCAGCTTCGGCCGCTATCACGAGGGACAGCCGACGCAGATCAACTTCGAAAACAGTCTGGGCGTCGCCCTGCTCAGACACCAACAGAGCGCGGCAAGAATCCTGCTGCTAGAAGATGAGAGCTACCTTATCGGACGCTCGGCGCTGCCCAAGGCCTTCTACATGGGGATGCAAGCCGCCAGCGTGGTCATCCTGGAGGAACCGCTGGAGGCAAGGCTGACACGTCTACTGGACGAGTATGTCCACAAGATGCATCGAGGCTACGTCGAGCGTCTGGGCGAAGAAGCAGGTTTTGAGGCATTTGCCGAGTACCTGGCCAACAGCATCAGTGGCATCAAGAAACGCCTGGGCGGCAAGCAGCACGATGAGCTGCAACAGATGATCACAGACGCATTAGCCGTGCAGACCCAGCGCGGCGATACCCAGGGGCACCTCGAATGGATCGCCCTGCTGCTGAGCAAGTATTACGACCCAATGTATCAGTATCAGATTGGCAAGAAGGCCGACAGGGTGATCTTCCAGGGCGACCATCAGGCCATGCACCAATGGCTGGATGAATACGCCACTCGCTAGCAGACAAAAGCCAGGCATCAGCCTGGCTTTTCACTATTTAATCTCAAGCAGCAACCGACTAGGATGCGGGCAACATGGCCTCGACCCGCTCTCGCAGCAGATGGCGGTTAGCCTCTGTGCCCGACACCACATCATCCAGATCAACCGAGATCTTAGACCAGAAGCGCTTTGGCCTGGTACTCAGAGCATGGCCATCCTTGTGGCTGAAGTAGGAACCCCAGAGGCCGTTGAGGGCCATAGGGATAACAGGTACGGGGTCGCGGGCGAGGATCTTGTCGATACCGGGACGGAACTCACCCAGCTCACCGTTAGGCGTCAGACGCCCCTCGGGGAAGATACACACCAGCTCGCCATCGGCCAGCGCCTGATGGATAGACTCGAACGCCTGGTTATAGGTCGCCTCACTCTGACGCGGCGAACAGATGGGGATCACCCCCGCATGGCGAAACAGATACTTGAGCAGCGGCATCTCGCTGATAGATTTATCCATCACGAAACGGATCGGGCGGGTCGAGGCGCCCATGATGATCAAGGCATCCACGTAGCTCACATGATTGCACACTATGATGCCGGCGCCTTCGCTGGGCAGCTTGTCGCGGCCGGTAACCGTGACGCGATACAGGATATGGCTCAGCAGGTAACTAACAAATCTCTGGGTAAACTCGGGCACTTGGCTATAGACATAGAGGGCGACGACGGCATTGAGCAGCGCCAGCAACAGGAAGAGTTCTGTGATCTGCCAGCCAAACACCTCTAGCAGCAAGATAGACATGACCGCCGAGACCACCATGAACAGGGCATTCATGATATTGTTCGCGGCAATCGCCTGGGCACACTCACCCCGGTCGGCGCGCGACTGAATAAAGGCGTACAGGGGCACGATAAACAGGCCACCGCTCACCCCCACCATAAACAGGGCAAACATAACCCGATAGTGCTGTGACTCGGCGATAAAGCTGCTAAAGCTATAGATGGTCTCGGCTTGTACGGGCAGCTCGGGCAGCGACCACAGCAGATCCACACCAAACAGAGTTAGCCCAGCCACGCCGAAGGGCAAGAGCCCCAGCTCCACATGACCGAAGGAGAAGCGCTCACACAGGAAAGAGCCTGCCGCAATCCCGATAGAGAAGAGCGCCAACAAGAGTGAGACCACGGTGGCATCGGCGTGCAGATGCAACTTGGCAAAGTTGGGGAACTGGGTCAGATAGGTCGCCCCGAGGAACCAGAACCAGCTAATCGCTAAGATGGCCATCCAGATACTCGGCGTCTTCCTCACCTTGGCGATGCTGCGCCAGGTGCCAGACAAAGGCGCGAAACGTATCTTAGTGACATTTCCCTGTGGCGGCATGGCAGGGATCGCGCGGCTGGCCAGATAGCCGGCAACGGCCAGCACAAACACGGTCGCCGCGGTAGCTATAATGCCCTTGTCGCTGGCCACTAGAAGCCCGGCACTGAGTGTGCCTATCAAGATCGACAAGAAGGTGCCCATCTCCACCCAGGCATTGCCCGTCACCAGCTCATCTTCCGCAAGCGCTAGAGGCAACAGCGAGTATTTGACCGGCCCAAAATAAGCAGACTGGCTACCGGTCAAGAAGAGCAGCAACAACATCATCATGTAACTCTGAGTCAAGATCGCCATGGCGGCGCAGGACATGATTACCAGCTCGAGCTGCTTTAAGCGTCTGATCAATTTGGCTTTATCCATGTTATCTGCCACCACACCCGCGTGGGCGGAAAACAGGAAGAAAGGCAGGATAAACACGCCGGCGGCGAGGTTAACAAACAGATTAACGCTGATGGGCAGGCTCTCTATCTGGCTGTAAGTCACCATCAGCAGCAGCACATTCTTGTAGATATTATCGTTGAGCGCGCCCAGACACTGGGTCGCAAAATAGGGGAAAAACCGCTTGGTTAACAACATAACGCCTCCTTGTGATAACCCAATCCTTTAAGTTGTACCGCGAGATGATGACTAATAGCCTGCTCAATACCGATCCCGAGGGCAAAGAGCTTATCGTCCAGCGCCAGACTCACCAGGCCATGGACGCCGCCCCACAGGGCGCGGCTCGCCAGTAATAGTTGCTCAGTTGAAAGCTCGGGCAGCAGACGCGCCAGGCAAGCCTCAATAAGGCCGAACAGCTGCGCGATTAGCTGGGCATGGTGCTCGCTCAGCCCCTGCTCCTCCGTCGCCTTAAGCTCGAAGATCAGCTGAAACGCCCTTGGCTGCGCGAAGGCAAATTGCTGATAGGCCGCGGCCATTGCCTCAAGCTGACTCGACTCAGCCGCTTGGCTTTGAATCGGGTCAGCTTGAGCGCTAGCGGCCAGGCGCCGATACAGCTCGTCCAGAGTCTGCTCGGCAACCGCCAGCAATAAGCCCTGATAGCTACCGAAGAGATTCACCAGGGTGCTGGGCACATAACCTATGGCCGCCGCGACCTTGCGCAGGCTCAGGCTATCGAGCGGCTCGACCTCCAGGTGGCGCAGCACCGCAGTGGTCGCCATCGCCCGGATCTCATCATGAGTATGTTCTTTGCGTCTTGCCATCTCGGCTCCATCCCGCTGTTAATTTGTGCTCAAGTTACCAGCAAGCAAAATAAAAAACAACGTTCATAATAAGATTATTTTTCACCGGGTAGATGAAAATTAGGATTTTATCGCTGGAGTATCATGAGGATCCTATCTTCGCCCGGGCCGAAATAATCGGCCTCCAGCCCCTGCTCGACAAAGCCCAGCTTGGCGTAGAGGTGTCTGGCGGGATTCTCCGGCGCCACCGTGAGTTTCACCTGGGCCACACCATCTGGCAGCGCACTCAGAGACTCGGTGATCAGGCGCCTGCCTATGCCCTGCCCCTGAGCGGCATCATCGACGGCCACAGAGAGGATCCAGGCACAGTCGGCCTGTTCACTCCTAGCCAGCAAGATGTAACCGAGCAGGCGTTCAGCGTTATCGCAGGCGACAAGCAGCCCGCTCGGCCAGCAATCGAAGCTCTGACGAAAGAAAAAATCCGGGTAGGCATGGTCGCCAAAGAGCCCCTGCTCGAGACGATAGATCGCCGACAGCTGAGTCTTACAAGCCGCCTCGACACTGATAAGATTAGGATTATTCACCGGTTAACAACTCATCCCATGGCAGGTGAGTCGAGCCCACGACGATGAAGTTGGGGTTCTCTAGTGATTCGCGCTCGTTGTAGCTCAACGGCTGCAGCTCGAGATCCATCACCTGGCCACCAGCCTCTTCGATGATGATCTGCGCCGCACCTGTGTCCCACTCGCCGGTTGGGCCAATGCGCACATAGCAGTCGGCGCGGCCCTCTGCCACCAGGCAGCTCTTTAGCGCCGCACCGCCAAGCACCACGAGTTCACAGTGCTTAGGATGATTGAAGAGCTTCAACACAGATTGAGGATCCTGACGGCGGCTCACCGCCAGACGCAGGCTGGGCTCATCGTCTTTGGTCAGCTGCTTGCTGGCGATACGCACCTCGCCCTTGCTGCTACGCTTGTAGGCACCCAGGCCTGCCACGGCATAGTAAACTACACCCGTCATGGGCACATAGACGATCCCCATGATGGGACGATTGTGCTCGACCAGGGCGATGATCACCGAGAAGTCGCCGCTACCGGCGATAAACTCACCGGTACCATCTAGAGGGTCTACCAACCAGTAACGCTGCCAATCGGCGCGCTCGGAGAAGGGAATATCGGCATCTTCTTCTGATAGAACTGGGATCTCTGGCGTGAGACTACTAAGCTGGGAAGAGATGATCTTGTGGGCCGCGATATCGGCAGAGGTCACCGGGGTATTGTCGGATTTCACCTCTTTGTCAAAACTGCCCTCGAGGTAGATACCTTTGATGGCCTCACCCGCCTCGATGGCAATCGAAATCGCCTGCTCAACATACTCTTCTGGCTTCATCACAACTCCAACAGCCTACATCTGGCAATGCCTAATATGATAATTCGGATTAACTACTTTAGTTTTAGATGTTTCTGTGCCAAAAACAAGGCGCTAACGCTTCGAGATTCGGAAAAATCATCTTCTAATAACAGCTCAGACCACTGGCTCAATGGCCAGCGCACCACCTCTATGGGTTCGGGCTCATCACCCTGCAATCGACTCTCATACAGATCTTCGGCGACGAAGATCTGCATCTTGCTGGCAAAGTAGCCGGGCGCCAGGCTCAACTCCATCAGATGGGTCAGCTTACGCGCACCAAAACCTATCTCTTCCTGCAGCTCTCGGTTGGCCGCCTCCGCATGGGTCTCCCCGGGATCCACCAGGCCCTTGGGGAAACCCAGCTCATAGCTGTGGGTACCCGCCGCATATTCGCGTCCCAGCAATAGCTCCTCACCATGCACAGGCACCACCATCACGGCGCCACGGGCATTGCCCTTCATGCGCTCATACTGGCGCTCGACCTGGTTCGAAAATTTTAAATGCACCTGCTCTATCTGAAACAGACGGCTCTGGGCAACAACTTCAGCATGTAGGATCTGCGGCTTTTTGTCCGGCATGAAACTTCCTGATAAAAATGGCGTTTGCTTAACCACTCAATCTTACTATGATGGGCCTAATCCACAACTCAAACCAAGGAATTTTTTTACTCGCTTTATGTTTCCCTGGAATAAGATAGATACCGTGCTGCTGGATATGGACGGCACCCTGTTGGATCTGCATTTCGACAACCATTTCTGGCTTAGCCTGGTGCCTCAGGCCTTGTGTGAACAAAGGCAGATCTCAAAGGCCGACGCCCAACAACTGGTGGAGGATGCCTACGCCAAGGTGTTCGGCACCCTGGAGTGGTATTGCCTGGAATATTGGCAACAGGAGCTGGGTTTAGACATCCTGGCTTTGCACCACACTCTGGTGGACAGGATCCAGCTGCGTCAGGACAGCATGCCCTTTCTCACCGCTCTGGCCAGACACAGCAAGCGGCGCATCTTGGTCACCAACGCCCATCCCCACAGCCTGGCGCTGAAACTCGAGCACACAGATCTAGCTAACGGGCTCGACGAGATGCTCTCGAGTCACGCCACCGGCTATCCCAAGGAACACCCACAATTTTGGCGTCACCTGTTTAATGAGTTTTCCCTGGATCCCAGCCGTTGCCTGTTTATCGACGACAGCGAGCCCATACTACAGGCAGCCAAGCAGGCTGGCGTCGGCTACCAGCTGGGGATCAAGAATCCCGATAGCCAGAAGCCTCACAAGCAGTTTGCCGACTTCCCGGCCATCGACGATTACCATCATCTGCTGCTCTCCCTTGAACAGACGTAACTCGGCTAATCAATCACGCTGTAGGCGCTAATCGCTTGATGGGATTGGGAGAAAATCTGGTTAATACTTGCACTGTATAAAATACTGTATATACTGACAGGTACTGTATGGAAAGACAGGATTAATCATGAGACCCTTAACCCCGAGACAAGCCGAGATTTTAGATCTGATAAAACGCAATATTGCCGACACGGGCATGCCGCCTACCCGTGCCGAGATTGCGCGTCGATTAGGCTTTAAGAGCGCCAACGCCGCCGAAGAACACCTCAAGGCCCTGGCAAAGAAAGGCTGCATAGAAATCATGCCCGGCACATCACGTGGCATCAAGCTGACCCAGGAGGAAGAGCCTGAAGATCTCGGCCTGCCCCTCATAGGTCAGGTGGCCGCCGGTGAGCCCATCCTGGCCCAGGAGCATGTGGAACAACACTATCAGGTTGACCCTAGCATGTTCCGCCCCAGCGCCGACTTCCTGCTGCGCGTCAGGGGTGACAGTATGAAAGATATAGGTATTCTCGAGGGCGATCTGCTGGCGGTACATAAGGTCGAACAGGCAAGAAACGGCCAGATAGTCGTGGCGCGCGTGGAAGATGATGTAACGGTTAAACGCTTCGAGAAGCGTGGCAGCACCGTCTATCTGCATGCCGAAAATGAAGAGTATTCCCCTATCGTGGTGGACCTCACCACCCAGAGCCTGAGCATCGAAGGCCTGGCCGTCGGCGTTATTCGAAATGGAGACTGGCAATGAACAACCTAATGGGCATGGCGCCACGCCATCCAGGGCTGTGGGTCGATCTCGACAGCTCACTGAAGCGCGGCGATGGCAACACTATCTCGACTACGGCAAGTTCGACCCAGGGCAAGCAAGAGCTGCAGGCTCTCACTCCAGAGCTAGCCAGACTCAGTCAGCAGGGGCAATGGGTGGTGTTGATCAGCCCACCTAACATAGGCTACAAACAGATGCTGGCCGACGGCGGTGTGCGTATGGATCGCATCCTCTTGGTACACACCAAGGATGAGGTCGAAACCCTGTGGGCGATGGAAAAAGCCCTTACAAGTGGTACATCCAGTGCGGTGATCTGCTGGGCGCAAACCCTGGATGCCCGTGACAGTCGTCGCCTACAGATAGTTGCCAAGAATACTCGCGCCCTGGGGGTGGTGATCGAAGATGCGAACGGTCACTTACCTGCCAACCCTTTTCCCCAAGAGGATCTCGGCGGCCAGACCTTGAGTCTGTTCAGTTCGCTGCACTGATATTCCGCGCTCTACCTTTCCATACAGACGCCCCGCAAGGGGCGTTTTTGTGTCTGTTTTGTCTAGCAAAATAAAATAAAAGTGATCTTGATCAATATTTAAACAGCCATTAAGTTAGTAAGAGATATCAACGATTATTTGTTATATCGCACAATTTGGTTGTCGGCTTGAGCGGCGAAAATGAACCTGTATTACCTCGCCCACGGAAGCTGAAATTGGTCTGATATATTCAGCCGTAAGTGCAAGCGTGGTCACCACCAGCAGAACAAGAGATTCACCACCGACGCACTTTGAAGTCATCGTTGCTTTTTTGGGAACTGAAGAGTTTGCATAGAGCCGAGACATACTGTGTGGCTCTTCTTTGTAGTTGCCTTCGCAATTGACAGAGGAGAAGTCTAGTGAAGCAAGTGTTGTGTTGTTTGCTGGCGTTGCTATTTACGCCCACCATACTCGCAGCAGATATGCCCCTGAACATGACATCAGGGGTCACAGAGATCAGCAATAAGGTGTTTAGCCTTCATATGACGATTCTCTATATCTGTTGTGCCATAGGCCTAGTCGTCTTTGGGGTGATGATCTACGCCATCATCAACCATAGGCGCTCTAAGGGTGCCGTCGCGGCAAACTTTCATGAGAGCACTAAGGTAGAGATCGCCTGGACGCTCGTTCCCTTTGTCATCTTGATCCTCATGGCCATCCCGGCCACCAAGACCCTCATCGCCATGGAAGATCCCAGCAATGCCGATCTCACCATCAAGATCACTGGCTCCCAATGGAAATGGCACTACAGCTACTTCGATCAAGACATCAGCTACTACAGCCTGCTGGCGACCCCCAGAGAACAGATAGAAGGTAAGGAGACCAAAGGCGAACACTATCTGCTGGAGGTCGACAAGCCACTGGTATTGCCGGTTAATCGTAAAATCCGCTTCCTGATGACCTCGGAGGATGTGATCCACTCCTGGTGGGTACCGGCCTTCGCGGTAAAGAAAGATGCTAACCCAGGCTTTATCAACGAGGCCTGGACCCGCATCGACAAGCCAGGCATCTACCGCGGCCAGTGCGCCGAGCTTTGCGGCAAGGATCACGGCTTCATGCCGATAGTGGTGCAAGTACTTTCCGAGGCCGATTTCGACAACTGGATTGTCGAGCAGGAAGCACAGGCCAGCGCGGCCGCCGCCGAGGCGCAGGCTGCACTGTCGAAGACCCTGTCGAAAGAAGAGCTGATGACCCAGGGCGAACAGGTCTATATGGCCCGCTGCGCCGCCTGCCACCAGCCAAATGGTGCCGGTTTACCTGGCGTCTTCCCATCACTCATAGGCAGCCCAATCATCAAGGGCCCTGTCGCCGATCACCTAGATGTGGTGCTACATGGCCGCTCCGGCACAGCGATGCAGGCCTTCGCCCAGCAGCTCACCGCTACAGAAATAGCCGCAGTGGTTACCTTCGAGCGAAACGCCTGGGGTAACGACACCGGCGATACGGTTCAGGCAGCCGATGTCAACCAGGCAAACTCAGGCGCATCGAACGGGGCTAATACAGGAGCAGATACAGCTGCCGAAGCGGTTCAATCTGTGCCTACCCCGGCAGCCGAATCGAGTGCGGCAGCAAGCTCCGCCGCCGAGGAATCTCAAGCACCTGTGTTAGACGATCTGACCATGGACGAGCTGATGGCCAAGGGTGAAAAGGTATATCTCGGCCACTGCGCCGCCTGTCATCAGGCCACCGGCATGGGATTACCCGGCGCCTTCCCCGCCCTAAAAGGCAGCGCCATCGCCACAGGACCAGTTGAGAATCACCTAGACATAGTGCTTCACGGTAAGCCTGGAACCGCCATGCAGGCCTTCGCCAGCCAGTTAACGCCACAGGAACTCGCCTCGGTGATCACCTATGAGCGTAACGCCTGGGGTAACAACACAGGCGACATGGTTCAGGCAACAGACGTCAATCAACAGGGTCAATAGGGAGGCATTATGAATGCAATAACGCGTGAAGCAGATATGGATGCCACTCATATTGGCGAACATTCGACCCGCCATGAGGAGCACCCGACGGGCATAAAGCGTTGGCTGTTTACCACCAACCATAAAGACATAGGCACCCTGTATCTCTGGTTCAGTTTCATCATGTTCTTGACCGGCGGCGCCATGGCCATGGTGATCCGTGCCGAGCTGTTCCAGCCGGGTCTGCAACTGGTGGAGCCCAACTTCTTCAACCAGATGACCACGGTTCATGGCCTCATCATGGTGTTTGGCGCCGTGATGCCAGCCTTTACCGGCCTAGCCAACTGGCTGATCCCTATGATGATAGGCGCGCCGGATATGGCCCTGCCGCGGATGAACAACTGGAGCTTCTGGATCTTGCCCTTCGCCTTTGCGATCCTGCTCAGCTCGCTGTTTATGGAGGGCGGCGGGCCTAACTTTGGCTGGACCTTCTACGCCCCGCTGTCGACGGCCTATAGCCCGGACAGCACGGCGCTGTTTGTCTTCTCGGTACACATCATGGGTATCAGCTCCATCATGGGCGCCATCAACGTGATCGTGACCATAGTCAACATGCGCGCTCCGGGCATGAGCTGGATGAAGCTGCCACTGTTCGTCTGGACCTGGCTGATCACCGCCTTCTTGTTGATCGCCGTGATGCCGGTACTCGCAGGTACAGTGACTATGGTACTGACCGACAAGTTCTTCGGCACCAGCTTCTTCGACGCCGCCGGTGGTGGTGACCCTGTGATGTTCCAGCATATCTTCTGGTTCTTCGGCCATCCCGAGGTCTACATCATGATCTTGCCGTCCTTCGGCATCATCTCCGCCATAGTACCGGCCTTCAGCCGCAAGAAGCTGTTCGGCTACTCCTCCATGGTGTACGCCACCGCCAGTATCGCGATCCTCTCCTTCCTGGTCTGGGCACACCACATGTTTACTACTGGCATGCCTGTGTTCGCCGAGCTCTTCTTCATGTACTGCACCATGTTGATCGCCGTGCCGACCGGGGTGAAGGTATTTAACTGGGTCGCCACCCTCTGGCGCGGCTCGCTCACCTTCGAGACGCCCATGCTGTTTGCGCTGGCCTTTATCATACTCTTCACCATAGGTGGCTTCTCCGGGCTGATGCTGGCCATCACGCCGGTGGATTTCCAGTACCACGACACCTACTTCGTCGTGGCCCACTTCCACTATGTGCTGGTCTCAGGGGCTATCTTCTCCATCATGGCGGCGGCCTACTATTGGCTGCCTAAGTGGACCGGGCATATGTACAGCGAGAAGCTAGGTAAACTGCATTTCTGGTGCTCGGTGATCTCGGTGAACGTGCTCTTCTTCCCCATGCACTTCCTAGGGCTGGCGGGCATGCCGCGACGTATTCCGGACTACTCGATTCAGTTTGCCGACGTTAACCAGATAGTCTCTATCGGCGGCTTCACCTTCGGCCTGTCGCAGCTGATCTTCCTGGTGGTGGTGATAAAGTGCATCCGCGGCGGCGAGCCAGCACCCAGCAAGCCTTGGGATGGCGCTGAGGGACTGGAGTGGACATTGCCGAGTCCGGCCCCCTACCACTCATTCTCTACACCACCCGAGGTGAAATAGCATGACGGACACTAAGGCGTACTCCGACCGTAAGCTGATCGGCCTACTGCTGTTAGGTTGCGTGGGCATGTTCGGCTTCGGATTCGCCTTGGTGCCCTTATACGATGTGCTATGTGAAAAATTAGGCATCAATGGTAAGACGCAATCGACCGCCGCCGAATATAAGGCGGTGACCATTGACACCAGCCGCACGGTAACAGTGGAATTCATGGCACAGACCCAGAAAGATATGCCCTGGGTCTTCGCCCCCGAGATGAAACGCATTCAGGTGCATCCGGGTGAGGTAATTCGTACTCAGTTTCATGCCAAAAATCTCTCGGCGCAGCAGATTGTCGGACAGGCTATTCCCTCTGTCTCTCCGGGACAGGGCGCGGCCTATTTCCACAAGACAGAGTGCTTCTGCTTTAACCAGCAGAAGCTCGATGCCAATGCCGATGCGCAATTACCTTTGATCTTCTATGTCGATACCGAGCTGCCCGAGCAGATCTCGACTCTGACTCTCTCTTATACGCTATACAACATCACCGACAAGGGGTACGTAGATGATGTTGAGCAAGGAGCTGCGAAATGACAAGCAAACATGAACACTACTATGTCCCCGCCCAGAGTGCCTGGCCCATCATAGGTGCCTTCGGCCTCTTCCTCATCGCCTATGGCGCCGGCAGTTATGTACAGCAGTTACAGACGGAGCAGACCAGCGGCGGCTATATACTTACAGCCGGGATCGCCGTCATCCTCTACATGGTCTTCGGCTGGTTCAGGACAGTGATCGGCGAGTCCATGTCCGGCCTCTATTCCAAACAGATGGATCGATCCTTCCGCCAGGGAATGAGCTGGTTTATCTTCTCCGAGGTGATGTTCTTTGCCGCCTTCTTCGGCGCCCTGCTCTACGCCCGCACCATAGCCGTGCCCTGGCTCGGCGGCGCCTCGAACAATGCCATGACCCACGAGGTACTCTGGCCCAATTTCCAGGCGGTCTGGCCTCTGGTCACCACACCCGATGGCACCAAGACTGAGGCCATGGGCTGGACGGGTCTGCCTCTGTACAACACCATCATACTGCTGACCTCATCGGTCACCCTGCATTTCGCCCATGTGAGCCTGGAGAAGAGCAAACGCACCGCGCTCACCCTCTGGTTAGGCATCACCATACTCTTAGGTCTGGCCTTCCTCTTCCTCCAAGCCAAAGAGTATGCCCACGCCTATCAGGAGATGGGGCTGACCCTGTCATCCGGTGTCTATGGCAACACCTTCTTCCTGCTCACCGGATTTCACGGCATGCACGTGACATTAGGGACCATCTTTCTGTTCGTCCTCTTCTTGCGGGTACTGAGGGGACATTTCACACCGGATAAGCATTTCGCCTTCCAGGCAGGCAGTTGGTATTGGCACTTTGTGGATGTGGTCTGGCTCTGCCTGTTCGTATTCGTCTATGTGCTTTAGCGACGAATCGAGAGACTAATAGGGTCTGGGATTGGGGGTGATGATCCCCAGTCCCAAGGCAATCAATAGCAGGATCACCACCAGCACAGAGAAGAGCACACGCCGCCCCAGATACTGACTCATGGGCGCCTTGCCCTCTCCCTTCACCAAGACAAATAAGGCCCGGCCAAGATTAAAGATAATGAAGACCAATAGCAGTACTAAGACGATCTTAAATAGCAGTATTTCGCTCATGAAGGCTCCCACGGTTCGCGGTGGCACGATTTTTCTCGTTTTAGTTACTTTGCTGGTATTCACCATTCTGGTCAAGCTGGGACTGTGGCAGTTAGACAGGGCCGCCGAGAAGCAGGTGCTGCAACAGGCGCTCACCCTCAAGCAGGCCGCCGCACCGCTGGATTATCAGGGTCTGCTCGTCTTAGCCGAGCGAGAGTCCCTCACCGGCTATCGTCTGGCAGTTAAGGCGACACCTGTGGACGCCCCCATCATATTGCTGGACAACCAGGTGTATGAAGGCCATGTCGGTTATCTGGCCTACCAGGTGATGCGTGTCGAAGCCGAGGTCGAAGCAGGGGCCGAAGCCGACGCCCCTTTGCTGCTGGTCGAGCTCGGCTTTATCGACAGCGGCCTGGACAGACAGAAACTGCCCCAACTAACCAAGCTAAGCCAAGAGGTGACACTAAGCGGCCGCGTCTATCAGCGAGCCAGCAACCCCCTGAGTCAGCATCTGCTGGCCGAGACAGGCTCCCCCATGCGGATCCAGAACCTTAACCTGCCTGAGTTATCGCAAACGCTTAAGCTGCCGCTCGCCCCCGCCATACTCCAGCCCGAGGCGATACCTGGCAGCGCGCTACCCCATCCCTGGCAGCCGCTCCCCATGAGTGCCCAGAAGCATCAGGGTTACGCCCTGCAGTGGTTCTCCATGGCAACCGCCTTCCTGATGATTATGGCTTACCTTCTGATATTTAAGAGGAAAAATAAATAATCCAGTAAAGAAAAATGAGTGTCGTAACTTGTTGCGCAAAGTCAGCTGACCCTGTAGGTTAATCAATAGGCACCTTGATAAATAGGGTGCTTACCCAGGTAAATGGTCACTTCCTAGCCGTCTCGGGGAGTTGATATTTTTCGGTGTCTGGCACGCGCTAACCCATAAAATAATCAACAGAGGATTAAGATGAGATCCCCAAAGAGCCGAGGCGCAAAACCCCTACTGATCTTGCTACTGGTATTTGTCTTACCCGTTGCGGTGGCAAAGCTGGTGCTGAGTCTGAATCTCTACCATGGTGGCGTCACCAACAAGGGCGAACTCCTGCCGCCCGATACCAACTACGCCCGCCTGGCGATGGCCAACCCCATGCCCAAGCACTGGCAGATGATCTACCTGCTCCCGAGCCAATGCGATCAGGCCTGCATGAACCGACTCTACATACTGCATCAGAGCCAGATCGCCCTGGGACGGGACCAACACAGGGTCAACCCCATCATACTGCTGCAGGCAGACAGCGATCTCGCCGCGCTGCAGGAGAGTGAGTTCAGCTTCACCACAGCCCAGGCTACCGAGGCACTCAGCCAGATGCTAACCCGGGAAGAGATCATCATAGTGGATCCGCTGGGCTCCCTGGTGATGCGCTATGCCCAGGTCGAAGATGAGCAGGCCCAGCTGATGCTGGGCAAGGCGATGATCGCCGACTTAAGAAAGATGCTTAAACTGTCGAGGGTCGGCTAATGCAGATGACTTCCCTACTCAAACTCACCCTGGTCTTTACCCTGTGCGTGATACTTATGGGCGCCTACACCCGACTGTCTGACGCCGGGCTTGGCTGCCCCGACTGGCCCGGCTGCTATGGCATGATCAAGGTGCCTACCCAGAGCCATGAGCTGGCCAAGGCACAGGACAGCTTTCCCGAACACACGGTAGAACCTGAGAAGGCCTGGCTGGAGATGATCCACAGATATATTGCCGGCACCCTGGGCCTGCTGGTCGCCTTCATCCTCTTTATCAGCTTCAGGCGGCCCGATGCTCCCAAGAAGCTGCCGAGCTTTATCGCCCTGCTGATCCTGTTCCAGGCGGCGCTGGGGATGTGGACCGTCACCATGAAACTCATGCCCGTGGTGGTGATGTCCCACCTGATCGGCGGCTTTACCCTGATCTCCTTATTGTGGCTCCTCTACCTCAGGACCAAGCCGCTACGACTACCCGGCGGCGAGCCAAGGCTTCGAAAACTAGCACCCTACGCCCTCTTCTGCCTTAGCCTACTCGTGCTGCAGATCATTCTGGGCGGCTGGACCTCCTCTAACTATGCGGCGCTGGCCTGCACCACACTGCCCATCTGCGAAGGAGACTGGGTAAGCAACCTAGACCCGCTGCATGCCTTCTATCCCCTGCATAAGACGGAAGGTAGCTACGAGTTCGGCATCCTGGATTACTCCTCCCGCATGACGATTCATGTGGCTCACAGGTTCGGCGCCATCATCACGGCGACCGCACTACTCTGGCTGGTGTATCGCATGATCAAATTCTCACACTCTCAGCTGCTGAGACGCAGCGCCTGGGTACTCCTGGGGTTATTGTGCCTGCAGATAGCCCTGGGGATCAGCAACGTAGTGCTGCACCTTCCCCTGGGGATCGCCGTGTCCCATAACGCGGGCGCCGCACTCCTGTTACTCACCTTGGTCTTCATCAACTACGCCCTGTGGCGTAAGGCATAAGGAGGCATCGCCATGGCCAAACCTATGACAATCACTAAGCCTGTCGCCACCCCGCTACCCTGGCGCGCCTACCTCGAGATGACTAAACCTAGAGTGGTCGCCCTAATGCTGCTGACTGTGTTGGTCGGCATGTGTCTGGCGGTGCCAGGCGCGGTACCGGTTCAGCCACTGATCGCCGGCCTGGTGGGCATAGGCATGATGGCGGGGGCCGCTGCGGCCTATAACCATCTGATCGACCGCCGCATCGACGGCCTGATGGCCCGCACCTATAACCGTCCGCTCCCCAAAGGCCGGGTCTCTATCACCAAGGCGCTCACCTTTGCCACCGCCATGGCGATTCTCGGCTTTGCGCTGCTCTACTGGGCCGTCAATCCGCTCACCGCCTGGCTCACCTTCGCCAGCCTCATCGGCTACGCGGTGATCTATACCGCCTATCTCAAGCGCGCGACACCGCAGAATATCGTCGTCGGCGGCCTGGCCGGCGCCATGCCGCCCCTACTGGGTTGGACGGCGATCACCGGCGAGTTTCACGGCCACGCCTTGCTGCTGGTGATCATCATCTTCGCCTGGACCCCGCCCCACTTCTGGGCGCTGGCGATCCACAGGCGCGCCGAATATGCCAAGGTCGATGTACCCATGTTGCCCGTCACCCACGGCGTCGAGTTTACTAAGACCTGCATCATGCTCTATACGGTGTTGCTGGCGCTGGCCTGCCTCTACCCTGTGCTGGTCGGCATGTGCGGCCCCCTCTATCTGGTGGGGTCGACCCTGTTGAGTTGCGGCTTCATCTATAAGGCCTGGCAGCTCAAGTATCGAGACAAACCGGGCCTGCCGATGCAGGTGTTTCGCTTCTCTATCTACCATCTGATGCTGCTCTTCTTGCTACTTCTGGTCGACCACTATCTGTGGAGCTAACGCGATGAAACCGCTATGGATAGTCCTAACCTTACTCATCTTCAGCGGCCTGGGGGCGATCGCGGCGGTTAACTTCACGGGTCAAGCGACACCGCCCGAGCTGCTCACCAGCTATCGCTATCCCCAGCAGCGACCGCTATCCCCCTTCGAGCTGACGGATCAGAACGGCAAGGCCTTCACCAACGCCCGGCTAAAAGACAAGTGGAGCCTGTTCTTCGTCGGCTACACCTCCTGCCCGGATGTCTGCCCCACCACATTGGGTAAGCTGGCGGCGGCCTATCAACAGCTGGAAGGCGTGGTGGATCTACAGGTGGTATTTCTGTCGGTCGATCCGGCGCGGGATACCCAGGCAAAACTCAAGGATTACATCAACTTCTTCAATCCCAACTTCGTTGCGGTCACGGCGCCCCACAGCCAGTTACTGCCGCTGACCCGTGAGCTGGGATTCGTCTATACCATGGTAGGCGAAGGCGAAAACTATCAGGTGGATCACAGCGCCTCCATGGTGCTCATCTCTCCCGACGGCACCCGGGTAGCCACGGTTAAACCCACCAGCCTGGATCCACGGCAGCTGCCGCAGATCCGCAACAAGAACCTCATTCATGATGTGATCGCCCTGGCGACTCACTATGGTGAATAGCGAGACTCACTGGTCAAAATTGCTCTCATCACCGCTAATGGGTTCCCCTCTTGGGAGCCCATTTAGTTAAAAAACTGTTATTTTTCAGGCAAGCCTCTTATTTACCGTCTATCTTTTGATCCTAGTGGAGTCTTATTGACAGGGATTGTAGAGGAGCCCCCCCGATGACCCAGAGTCCGATTCGCTTAGCGTCCGAGCTGACGATTCGCAACATCCAGCAGGTCCACCACGATATTGCCGAACAACTCACAGCGTCCGACACCTTGTGCGTCGATGCCAGCCAGTTGACCCGGGTCGATACCTCAGGTGCGCAGCTGCTCTACTTTTTGCATCACTATTGCCAGACGCACCACCATGCCATCGAATGGACACCGCCCGCGGAGGAGGTCGGACATACCCTGGCCGAGTTGGGGCTCGACGCGACACAGATCTTTGCGCTTGCTCAGGAGAGAATTCAGGAATGAAGAAGATACTCGCAGTGGATGATTCAGCCTCCATGCGTCAGATGGTGGGCTTTACCCTCAAGACGGCGGGATTCGACGTGACCGAAGCCTGCAACGGTGACGAAGCCTTGACCCAGGCGAAGAGCCAAGACTATGACCTGGTGATCTCAGACGTCAACATGCCAGTGATGGACGGCATTACACTGATCCGTAATCTGCGCAGCCTGCCCAACTATAAGTTCACCCCCCTGCTAATGCTCACCACAGAATCGGGCAGCGACAAGAAGCAGGAGGGACGCTCGGCCGGTGCCACCGGCTGGATAGTCAAACCCTTTAACCCCGACCAGCTGCTTGCCACGGTCAACAAGGTGTTACGTTAATCAGCGTCTGGATGGTGGGATATGGAAATCGATCTGAGTCAATTCAGCCAAGTCTTCTTTGAAGAAAGCCTAGAGGGCTTGGAAAGCATGGAGTCCGAGCTGCTGAAGCTAGATATCGCCGCGCCGGATCCCGAGGCGATCAACACCATCTTTCGCGCCGCACACTCCATCAAGGGGGGCAGCGGCACCTTCGGTTTTAACCAGGTCGCCAACTACACCCACCTGCTAGAGACGCTGCTGGATGAGATCCGCGACGGCCGCCGCGAGATGACCAGCCATCATCAGGACATTCTCCTGCTGTCGGTCGACCTGCTGCGCAACATGCTCGACGCCGTCATGCATCAGCAAACCTTCGACGATCCCATGCTCAGCGATCTGGAGCAAAAGTTTGCCGCCGAGCTATCCCAGGGCGAGTCACAAGAAGATGAAACCCAGCGCGAACACGAGACGCCAGAACAGACGACCTGGCAGATCAGCTTCAAGGCGGGCACAGACATCCTCAGGTACGGTAACGACCCTCTGCTGATGTTCAACGAGCTGGGTCAGTGCGGAGAACTCAGTGTCGAGCTGCTGCCGCAGGAGATCCCCGACTTCACCCAGTATGACCCCGAGGCCTGCCACCTCGCCTGGTCGCTCACCCTCACCACAGACCAACCCCTTTCGCGTCTTAAGGAAGCCTTCGAATGGGTCGAGGATGAGTGCGACATTGACTATCAGACTCAGCCCAAGGCGAGCGAGGCCAGTGAGATAACGACTGAGAAAGAGATAGAGGCGACGGCAGAAAGCGATATTCAGGCCAGTACTCAAAAAACTACCCCAGCTAGTGTCCAACCCGAAAAACCCGCAAGCCAGACTAGGCCCAGCGTGGTCAGCAGCAAGACCCAGGACGCAGGCTCCATCCGCGTCAGTATAGAGAAGATAGATCTGCTGATCAACATGGTGGGCGAGCTGGTGATCACCCAGGCCATGCTGGGCCAGATAGGTCAGCAGGAGGAGATGACGCCTGAGTCTTTCATCACCATGAAGCAGGGGCTGGAGCAGCTGGCCAGCCACACCCGGGATCTGCAGGAGAGTGTCATGCAGATCCGCATGCTGCCCATCAGCTTCGCCTTCAACCGCTTCCCCCGTCTGGTACGGGACATAGGCCAGCAACTGGGCAAACAAGTAGAGCTGGTCCTCAAAGGGGAGGATACCGAGCTGGATAAGACTGTGATGGAGAAGATAGTCGATCCTATGGTGCACCTGGTGAGAAACTCCCTCGACCATGGCCTGGAGACCCCAGAGGTGCGCCGTCAGAAGGGCAAACCCGAAACCGGCACCCTCACCCTCAATGCCTTCCATCAGGGCGGTAACATCATCATAGAGATCATCGATGACGGCGCCGGGCTCAACACCCAAAAGATCCTCAATAAGGCACGCGCCAAGGGACTGGTCGGCAGCGACGAAGAGCTGAGCGAAGAGGCCATTCACCAGCTGATCTTCAAACCCGGCTTCTCTACGGCAGAGACGGTCTCAGACCTCTCCGGCCGCGGCGTTGGCATGGATGTGGTGCTGAGAAACATTCACGAACTCAACGGCACCATAGAGCTGAAATCCACCCAGGACAAGGGCAGTCGCTTTACCATACGCCTGCCGCTCACCCTGGCGATTCTCGACGGTCAGTTGGTACGCATTGGCACGCACACCTATGTGGTGCCCCTAGTGGCGATTCACGAATCCCTCGAGGTGCCCGCCGCCCATATCAATCGCCTGAGTGAAGAACATGAGGTGATCCGTCTACGGGACGAATACCTGCCTGTGCTCAAGGTCTATGAGGCCTTCCATCATGAGGCAGATGCCAAACAGATTAAAGATGGCCTGGTGATGGTAGTCGATGCCAACAACGACAAGGTGGGACTCCTGGTCGACGAGCTGCTATCCCAGCAGCAGGTGGTGATCAAGAGTCTGGAAGACAACTACAGCAAGGTGGCCGGTATTTCGGGCGCCACCATACTCGGCGACGGTACCGTTGCCTTGATCATAGACATTGCCGGATTAGTCAGCCTCGCGGGCATTAACAGCACCCAAGAGCACGCCGCCTAGGAAACCAAATGAGAAGGGAGATTCATCCATGACACAGGCAGATGAAGCAGGCATCACACTCACCGCCAAAGACGATGCCAGCGACCAGTATCTTACTTTCATCATGGCCGATGAGGAGTATGGCGTCGACATACTCTCGGTGCAGGAGATCCGCGGCTGGGAACCCACGACGGTTATTCCCAACTCCCCCAGCCATGTCAAAGGGGTCATCAATCTGCGCGGCACCATAGTCCCCATCATAGATCTGCGGCAACGATTCGGTATCGCCAGCCTGGACTACGGCCCCACGACTGTAGTGATCGTCATCAAGGTCTGTGTCGGCGACGAACACAAGGTGATCGGCATAGTGGTCGATGCCGTCTCAGATGTCTTCAGTGTCCACCAAAGGGATCTGCGCGACGCCCCCGACTTCGGTGAAGAGACAGATCTCACCTTCATCAAGGGACTCGCCAATCTGGCAGATAAGATGGTGATCCTGCTAGACATAGACACCCTACTTAGCAGTGAGGTGCTGCCCGAGGCCGCCCAACTGTCAAACATCATCAATAATATCGACGCTGCTTCAACACAGGCTGTCAGCGCCTAACCCGGCAAGAGAGGAACAGAGAATGGATGCAATGAACAGCAAGACTGGCAACGCAAACAATCTGCCGATCATTGGACTGCTGATCGCTGGCGTCGCAGCCCTATTGGCCTTTACCCAGCAGCCCTCGCTCTGGGTCGGCATAGCTCAGGTGGTTGCCATCGCCGTCATCGCCTTGGGTATTCAACAACAGGGGCAGATGCAACACAGTCTGCGGCAAGCCTTCGAGGAGATCCGCCAGGCACTCGACGGCAAGAATCCGCCGAGCTTTTCCGCCTTCGACTATCCCCATTGGCCTGAGATCAGCCAGAGCCTGACCCAGCAATGGCATGCCAACCAGGGCAATCAGGCACAGCTCAGGGCACTGGAGATCTGCCAGGCCAACGTGATGTTGGCCGACCCCCAAGGCAATATTAACTTCCTCAACCAGTCGCTACGCCAGACCCTGGAAAAGGCCGAGTCCGACATACAGCAGGCGATCGCCAGCTTCAGCGTCAACACGCTTATCGGCACCAACATGGATACCTTCCACCAGCAGCCCAGCCATCAACAGAACATCATAGCTAAGCTGCAGCGCCCTCACTCGGCGCAGATTAAGGTGGGTAGCCGCATCTTTTCCTTGATCGCCTCTCCGGTGTTTGACGACGAACATCAGCGCATCGCGACTGTGGTCGAATGGCAGGATAAGACCGAAGCCCTTGCCAAGGCAGACGCAGAGAACAAGCTGGCCCAGGAAAACAGCCGCATCAAGCAGGCGCTGGATGTCTGCCGCGCCAACGTTATGGTGGCAGACGCCGACTACAACATCATCTACCTCAACGACTCTGTCACCCAGATGCTTAAGGATAATGAGCAGACGCTGCAACAGACGCTGACCAAATTCAATACCGATAGCCTGCTCGGCAGCAATATCGATCTCTTCCATCAGAACCCTGCCCATCAACGTAAAATGCTCGACAGGCTCACCGGCAGCTACGACACCAGCATCCAGGTCGCGGGACTCGACTTCACCCTGATCGCCACCCCGGTATTTGAGAATGGCGTGCGCACGGGGACTGTGGTCGAGTGGCAGGATGTCACCGAGAAGCTGGCTAAGGAGGCGAAGGAGCGTCAGCTGGCCGCCGAGAATGCGCGCATCAAGCAGGCGCTGGACAATGTATCCTCCAATACCATGGTGGCCGACGCCGATCTGAACATCATCTACATGAACAAGGCCGTCAGCCAGATGTTCAAGCAGGCGCAGAATGATATTGCCAAGGATCTGCCTAACTTCGACGCCAGCAACCTCATGGGCGTCAACATAGACAACTTCCACAAGAATCCCAGCCATCAGCGCAACTTGCTCAAGACGCTGACCACCACCTACACCAGCCAGCTCAAGGTTGGCGGACGCACCTTCCAGGTAGTCGCCAACCCTATCCGCGATCCTAACGGTGAAAGCATAGGTACGGTTGTGGAGTGGGCCGACAGAACCGCCGAGGTGGCGATAGAGCATGAGATAGACTCCATCATAGGCGCCGCCAGCAAGGGGGATCTCTCCCTGAGGGTCGGCACCCAGGATAAAGAGGGGTTCTTCCTCAACCTCTCCAACGGCCTCAACCGTCTGGTCGGCATCGCCGACCAGGTGATAGGCGATGTGGTGAACATGTTCGACGGCCTGGCCAAGGGGGATCTCAATCGTCAAATCCAGGGCGAGTATCAGGGCCAGTTCGGCAAGCTACAGGCCGATGCCAATGCCACCGCTGCCAAGCTGACCGAGGTGCTAGATGGCATCAACCAATCTGCCAATACAGTGACCTCGGGCGCCGAAGAGATCGCCCAGGGTAACGCCGACCTGAGTCAACGCACCGAGGAGCAGGCTGCCTCCCTCGAAGAGACGGCCTCCAGCATGGAGGAGATGACGGCAACCGTCACCCAGAGCGCGCAAAACGCCACGGTCGCCAATCAGCTGGCCCAGGAGGCCAACACTAAGGCCGCCCACGGCGGCAAGGTGGTGGAGCAGGCCGTGACTGCCATGGAGGCAATCAACGAATCGAGCAAGCGTATCGCCGACATCATAGGGGTGATCGATGAAATCGCCTTCCAGACCAATCTGCTGGCCCTCAATGCCGCCGTCGAGGCCGCCAGAGCGGGCGAGCAGGGACGCGGCTTTGCCGTGGTGGCTGGCGAGGTGCGTAACCTGGCACAGCGCAGCGCCGGCGCCGCCAAGGAGATCAAGGAGCTGATCCGTGACAGCGTGACCAAGGTGACCGACGGTACCCAGCTGGTGAACCAATCTGGCGAGACCCTGGAAGATATAGTACAGGCGGTGACTAAGGTCGCCGACATGATCAGCCAGATCAGCATCGCCTCGGATCAGCAATCGGCGGGTATTCAGGAGGTCAACAAGGCGATCTCCCAGATGGATGAGATGACCCAGCAAAATGCCGCCCTGGTCGAACAGGTATCGGCCGCTGGCGATGCCATGGCCGAACAGGCACGCAACATGAAGTCTCAGCTCGGCTTCTTCCAGTCTCAAGCTCCGGTGCATTCGGGCATGACCTCGTCACCGCTCTCCCTGGTGGCCGGCGATAGCCACGGTCCCCTGAACATCAGCAACGAGGAGTGGAACGAGTTTTAGGAATCTGTGGGCGCCAGAGGAAGGCGCCCCATAGAGTCGATTCGATAGCCAGCAGCCAATATCAGGCTAGGGGATGCAATTGGAACAGAGCAACGAAAAGGAATTTCCGATGGCGCAGCAAGACTTCGAATTTATTCGACAGCTTGCCTATCGCGAGTCAGGCATAGTGTTGCCAGACAGGAAGCAGCACATGGTCTACTCGCGCCTCAGCAGACGCCTGCGCGCACTCAAGTTGAACAACTTCCATCAGTATTGCCAGAGACTAGAGGACGACGGCGGCGAGTTGATCAACTTCATCAACGCCCTGACCACTAACCTCACCTCCTTCTTTCGCGAGGCCCACCACTTCGACTATTTGGAGCGGCACCTAGTGCCTCAATGGCAACAGAGACGCGACCGTCGCCTGCGCGTCTGGTCGTCGGCCTGCTCCACCGGCGAAGAGGCCTACAGCATCGCCATGACCCTGGCAAAACACTTTCCGCCCGCCAGCTGGGATCTCAAAATCCTCGCCACGGATCTCGACACTAACGTGCTGGATAAGGCCAGGGCCGGTATCTACAGCCAGGAGGCGATGGCCAACCTGCCCAAGGCGCTGCTGAACCAATATGTGGAACCCGGGCCCCATCCCGGCGAGGTCATGCTGTGCGACTCACTCAAGCGGCTAATCCACTTCAAGCAGCTAAATCTACTAGGCGAGTGGCCCATGCATGGCCCCTTCGATCTCATCTTCTGTCGCAACGTGCTCATCTACTTCGATGCCCAGACCAAGGTGAAGATCATCCGCCAGTTTCGACGACTGCTCGCCGACGATGGCCACCTGTTTATCGGTCATTCGGAGACGCTGCATAATATCTCGAGCGATTTCAAATTGATCGGCCAAACCATTTATCAACCTCAACACGCCGCCCTGGTGCGGCAACGACTCGGTGTCGGCGCATGAACCAGATGACGCAAAAGGATGGCGCCATATGATAAAAGTATTGATCATAGATGACTCACCTCTGGTCAGGCAGCTGCTTACCCATATGCTCTCACAGGCGCCGGATATCAAGGTAGTCGCCACCGCCGAAGATCCCTATGAGGCCAGGAGCCTGATCAAGCAGTTCAACCCAGATGTGCTGACACTGGATATCGAGATGCCCAAGATGGACGGCATCGCCTTTCTGCGCAACCTGATGAAGCTCAGACCCATGCCGGTCGTCATGGTCTCGACCCTGACCCACAAGGGCGCCGAGATCACCCTGGAGGCGTTGGCCCTAGGCGCGGTGGATTTCATCTCTAAGCCCAAGTCGGATCTCACCAATACATTGCTGGATTATACCGATGAGCTGATCGACAAAGTGCGCACCGCCGCCGTCAGTCATGTTAAGCCGCTCACCCGGCCGGTTGTTCAGGTCGCTGCCAACAATAAGTTTTCCCTTACCGGAGACAAGTTGATCGCCATCGGTGCCTCGACCGGTGGGACCGAGGCGATCCAGCGGGTGATCACCCCGCTGCCGGCAAATACGCCGCCGATAGTGATCACCCAACATATTCCCGCCGCCTTTAGCCTCTCCTTCGCCAAGCGACTTGACAGCCATTCGGCGATGAAGGTGATCGAAGCCAAGGGCGGCGAGCTCATAGCATCAGGCACCGCCTATCTGGCCCCTGGGGATGCTCATCTCACGGTCGAGAAACACGGCGCCAGGCTCTATACCAAGCTGCTGGACTCAGATCCTGTCAATCGACATAAACCTGCGGTGGATGTGCTATTCAACAGTATCGCCGACTGCTTTGGAGCCAACACCATAGGCATACTGCTGACAGGAATGGGAAAAGATGGTGCCCTGGGGCTGGAACGCCTCAAGGCTGCCGGCAGTCACACCATAATACAGGATGAGGCCAGCTCTGTGGTGTGGGGCATGCCGGGCGCTGCCGCCGAGCTCAATGCCCACAGGGAGATACTGCATCTGGATAAGATCCCCGCCCGGCTGATGCAACTACTCAATACCGGCAAGACGGCGGAGATCTCCTAGGGCTTACGACTCATTTAGCTAATCTAGTCAATAACCTAGGTCGACTCATCTACCTAGGCTACTCCTTCACCCAGGTGCCGTCGTTTTTCGGCCGAACCCAGGCCTGGGAAAACCAATAATAGCGTCCGCTCGCCTTGCTTGGGGCGGTGCAGTTATAGCGCGAACGTCCCGGCGGCAGGTCTGTCACCGCCTGTATACTGAAGGTATCTTCACTTTCCCAGCTCGGCTTCATGGCGCCTTGTCCCTGCACAAAGCACATCACCTGTCCGGCGATAATATCTGTCATATCTAAGGTCACCTGCATCTCGGGCCGCCACTGCCCCTGAGGCAGTTGGGTATTGCGCGGGGTGATCGCCAACACAGGCATATTCAGGCTATAGAGCTTGGCCTTGAGCGAGGTGAGATCCGCATAGGCTCCCGCCACCGGGAAGCGCGGCAAGGCGGTAAGTGACGAGTAACCGCCGGCGGCGCCAGACTGCTGGCCGAAGCCCACGAAGCCCAGCTTCTGCACCAGCGTCTCTAAGGCCGTGTTATATTCGCCATAGGGATAGGCTAACATCTTCACGCTCTGACCGGTTTTCGCCTCTATCTCGGCCTCGGTAGCAAGTAGATTTTCTGTAATTCTACTCAGCCAGGTCTGCTCATCCTCACCGTGTAGACGGCGAATAAGATGCTCATGGCCCCAGCTGTGGTTGGCCAGCGTCACCCCCTCATCGCTCAGGCGTTTCAGGGTCGCCCAACTCATCACATTCTTATGCTTGCGCTCTATAGGGTCGATGGAGATAAAGATGGTGTAGGGATAGCCGAACTCCTTCAGGATAGGATGGGCGGTATCGGCAATGTTCTGATAGCCATCGTCGAAGGTGATGACCACCGTCTTGTCCGCCAGCTCTCGTCCCTGTTTTATCGCCTCGACCACTTGGCCCAAGGGCTTGACCTTGAAGCCATTCTCCCTCAGATAGCTCATCTGCTCTCTGAACTGAGCAGGTGTCACACTGGTCACCTTAGGGGTATCCTCGGATACATGATGATATTGTAGAATCACCACAGCATGAGCCGAATAACTGAGACAGGCCAATAGCGCTGCAATCACGCTTCTAAACATATTGAGTAACCTCTGAGAGTCTATGTCGCCACTAAACTTATTGTTAAATAAACAGAAAAACAGCCAGTTGTTCGCGCTCGCCGTGCCTATGATTCTGTCTAACATTACGGTTCCCCTGCTGGGGCTGGTCGATACTGCCGTCGTGGGACATCTGAGTAACGCCTATTATTTAGGGGGAGTCGCCGTCGGGTCAACGGTGATCACCCTGATTTTATGGATTCTGGGCTTCCTGCGCATGTCGACTACGGGCTTGGTAGCGCAGGCCTTCGGCGCCAAGGAGCTTAACACCCAATACCGTTTATTGATGCAGTCAGCCAGCCTGGCACTGCTGCTCTCCCTGCTGGTGCTACTCCTGCAGCAACCCATAATCGCCACGGCGATGGCGCTCTCCGACGCCAGTGAGCAGGTGCAGTATTACAGCCAGGCCTATTTTAACATCCGCATCTGGTCGACCCCCTTTGCCCTGGTCAACCTGGCCCTGCTGGGTTGGCTGCTGGGCCGCCAGCAGCCTAAGGCCGCCATGTGGCAGCTCATCGCCGCCAACCTCACTAACATACTTTTGGATCTGCTGTTCGTAATCGGACTTGGCTGGGGCGTCGAAGGAGCCGCTTTGGCCTCTGTACTGGCCGACATGACAGGCTTTGCCGTGGCCGCCAGCATGGTGGTGCGTACCATCAAGCGACAGGGAGGTTTCGAATTCCTGACCCTACTTAGCAGCCTGTCGCTCAATAGCTACCAGCGCCTGGTGCGCCTCAACCTGGATATCTTTATCCGTAGCCTCTGCCTGCAACTTGCCTTCGCCTTCATGACCTTTCAGGGAGCGAACCTGGGCGACAATACTGTGGCCGCCAACGCCGTGCTGCTCAACCTTTTGCTGCTCATCTCCTACGCCCTGGATGGTATCGCCTATTATGGTGAGGCCGAGGTGGGTCGGGCCGTGGGTGAAAAGAGCCATGAGCGCATGACCCAGAGCGTCACCCTTGCCGGGCTCTGGTCGGCCATCTTTGCCCTGTTGTTTACCCTGTTTTTTGCCCTGTGGGGCGAGCAGATCATCAAGCTACTGACCAACATCTCTGAGGTGCGCCAGGAGGCTCAGGCCTACTTGGGCTGGGTGGTCGCCCTGCCGCTACTCGCCTTCGGCTCCTACCTGTTTGATGGCGTCTATATCGGCGCCGCCCAAGGCAAGGCGATGCGTAACTCCATGATACTCGCCACCTTCGGGGTCTTCTTCCCCACATGGTTACTGTTGCAGGATTATGGCAACCATGCCCTGTGGGCCGCCATGAGTCTGTTTATGCTAACCCGCAGCCTCAGCCTGGCGCTGGATTACCACTACCGCCTCAGCAAGATGTTGACTCCAACGAAAACGGGATGACCTAAGTCATCCCGCTGTCTACTTGCTTACTCTTTATTGATAAGAGTGTTCACCGTGTTGATGTTCGGTGACATCGCGCACCCCGGTCAGCTCGCCAGGGAACATATCTAGTAGCTGCTTCTCGATACCATCTTTCAGAGTCACGTCGACCATAGAACAACCGTTACAGCCACCACCGAATTGCAGGATAGCGATACCGGCTTCGTCGATATCCACCAGCATGATGTTGCCGCCGTGGCTAGCCAGCTGTGGGTTGATCTCAGACTGGATCACATATTCGATACGCTCTTTCAGTGGCGCGTCGGCATCGACCTTACGCATCTTGGCATTGGGCGCCTTCAGGGTCAGTTGCGAACCCAGCTGGTCGGTGACGAAATCGATCGAAGCCTCTTCGAGGAAAGGAGCACTCTTCTCATCCACCATGGCATGGAAACCATTAAATTCGAGTTCTATGTCGTCTGCCTCTACGGCATCCGGCGGACAGTAAGACACGCCACACTCAGCCGAAGGGGTACCTGGACTGATAACAAAAACGCGAATATGAGTTCCTTCAGGCTGGTCAGCGAGTAGCTTAACAAAATGCGCCTGAGCTGCATCGGAAATGGTGATCATTAAGACATGCTCCGTCAGGATAAACCCGAGTGATTTAGTAAGAATTAAGCCTATAATACTCCGACTATCATCAGCTTTGTAGCCCCTTTGTCTAATAGTCGCGAGATTTTTGCCTTGGCAGTATGCTCTAAAGTCAGGTCGGAAGCTGGAAACTCATTGGCCTAACTGTTAATTTAGCCTTTATATACAATAATAAAGAGCATTACCATGCTGCGACTCTGCCTTTTGCTGCTTTCTATCGTCCCCCTGCTCGTAGGCTTTGCGACAAATGCCCAAAGCGTGATCTCAGTCGCGTCTGCAACCCAGAGTACCAGCAGCTTAGCGTCGCCCAGCGAGTTTCTCGGTTATCCCCTCGGCCAGTGGCATCTGCGCCACGATCAGATCAACTATTACCTCAAGCAGCTCGCCCAAAACAGCCCCAGAGTCAGCCTGGAATCGACGGGACAGAGCCACGAGGCCAGACAGCAGCTTACGGCGGTGATCACCTCGGCCGCCAATCAGGCCAGGCTGGCAGAGATAGTCCAGGGACGTCAGCAAGTGAAAGCGGGTAAGGCACCCGACGGGCCGCTTATCATCTGGCTGGCCTATTCGATTCATGGCGACGAGGCCAGCGGCGCCCATGCGGCGCTTGAGGTCAGCTATCGTCTCAGCCAGAGCCAGGAGCCCTGGGTGCAGGAGCTGCTGGACAAGGCCGTGGTGCTGATCACCCCATCGCAAAACCCCGACGGCCTAGATCGTTTCTCCACCTGGACCAACAACTACACAGGCAAGGTGAAGGTGAGCGATGAGAATCACAACGAGCACAGACAAAACTGGCCTGCCGGCAGGCGTAACCACTATTTTGCCGACCTGAACCGCGATTGGCTGTTCCTGCGCCATCCAGAGTCTCAAGGGCGCATCGCCCTGTTCCATAAGTGGCAGCCGCACTACCTGGGCGACTTCCACGAGATGGGCCACAACCAGACCTTCTTCTTCCAGCCCGGCGTACCGACACGTACCCATCCGCTGACCCCCAAAGAGAATCAGGCGATAACCTCAAAGCTCGCCAGTTTCCACGCCAAGGCGCTGGATGAGAGCAAGCAGCGCTACTTCACCAAACAGATGTTTGATGACTTCTACTATGGCAAGGGCTCGACCTACCCAGATATCAACGGCGCCGTGGGCATACTGTTTGAACAGGCCAGCGTGCGCGGCCAGCAGCAGGATTCTGAAAACGGCCTGCTGCGTTTTAGCCAGGCCATAGACAACCAGATCGCCACCTCCTTCTCCAGCCTCAAGGGGGCCCTGGCACTGGCAGATGAGCTGAAGCAGTATCAGAGCCGCTTCTATCAGCGCAAGGACAAACACCCGCCATCTGGGCGAGAAGCCGGCTTCCTGCTCGGCGCACCGGGGGATCCGGGCAGGCGTGACGATCTCGCCCAGCTACTGAGCCGCCATGGAATCGCCTTCTTCTATCTCAAGGACAAGATGCAGCAGGGCAGACACCAATACAGCCAGGACGACAGCCTGTTTGTCCCCATCAATCAGCCGCAGAAGACACTGCTGCTGGCGATGTTCGATCTGCGCACCGAATTTGAAGACGCCACCTTCTACGACGTCTCCAGCTGGAACCTCGCCTTCTCCTATAACCTGCAGATGGCCCGTAACGTTAACCTGAATGTCGACGACCTGCTCACCGAGCCGCAAGCCAAAACGCCCGGCATGCTCAGCAGCAATAACGTCGCGGTGTTGATCGATTGGCGACAGCAAAATGCCGCCCCCATGCTACAGACCCTGCTTAGCGAGGGCATTAGGGTCAAATTTGCCGCCAAGCCCTTCAGCCTCAAGGTCGATGGCCAGCCTCTGAACATGGAGGCCGGCACCCTGCAGATCCCAGTGGCCCAGGCCGCCATGACACCGAGAGAGCTGAGCGACAGGCTAGCATCGCTCGCCGAGCAGTATCGGGTACAGCTACAGGGAGTCGATAGCGGACTCGCCAGCTCAGGCATAGATCTCGGCAGCCCGGATTTTCATGACATCGCCCCCATCAAGGCGTTAGTAGTCACCGGCTATGGCACCTCATCGGCCGAGGTGGGTGAACTCTGGTATTTCATGGACAATCTTATCGGCGCCCCCCTGACTCAGGTGGATGTCAGTCGCCTGCCGAACATAGAGCTGACACCCTACACCCATCTGTTTTTGATGGATGGAAGCTATGCCAATCTGGATGAGAAATATGCCCGCAAGCTTGGACAGTTCGCCATTGAAGGCGGGGTGATCGTCGCGCAGAAAGGCGCGCTGCAGTGGCTCTCCAAGGGCAACCTGCTCAAGAGCGACATCAGAGAGAAGCGCTACTTCAGCCAGCTGTTTGCCACCGACGGTCTCTCTTTTGGCGATAAGGCCAAGCTGGATGCCCGCCAGGCGATCGGCGGCGCCGTATTGGCGCTGGATCTCGACACCAGCCACCCGATCACCTTCGGCCTGGGCACTAATCGCCTGCCCGTGCTGAAGAACAAGGTATTTGGTCTGAGTAAGAGCCAGGCCCCCTTCATCACGGCCGCCAGCTATGCCGACGAGCCCCTGCTGGATGGTTTCCTGGCCGAGGAATATCAGCGCAGCCTGAGTCAGACCCCGGCCATTGTGGTGGAGCGCCACGGTAAGGGCGCCCTGGTCGCCTTGGCCGATAACCTCTTGTTTCGCAATATCTGGCTCGGCTCGCAGAAGGTGTACGCCAACAGCCTCTACTTCATTCCGGCCCTACATTGATCTTCGCGCTTAACCCTTTTTCGACGCGCCAACGTTACTAAGGGTTAATACTGGTTCAGACAAACAGGAAAACGAGATGAAGATGACTAAGATCAAGAGCATGACTAAGACTATCGCGGCGCTATTTTTCACCCTTGGCTTGAGCGCCTGCCAGATGCAGAGCCAGGAGCAAGAGAGCCAGATGCAGAACACGAGCGAAACCAAACCGCTATCCATGGCCAACCCTGCGGCCGTCTATTGCGAATCCCTGGATGGCGCGCTCGACCTCGACAGCGGCATCTGCACCCTGCCAAGTGGTGAGCGGATCGAGCACTGGGATCTCTATCGCCGAGATCATCCACAGGCGCAAAACCAATAACAAAAAAAGCACCCTAGGGTGCTTTTTTAATGCTTGATGCTCAGATACTGGCGCTAGCCGATGAAACTGAGATAGCCCTGCAATATGATGGCATTGACTATGTCGATGAAGAAGGCACCAACGATAGGCACCACCATGAAGGCCTGCGGCGATGGACCCGTGCGTGACACCAGGGCGCCCATGTTCATCACGGCCGTCGGCGTGGCACCCAGGCCGAAACCACAGTGACCACCGGCCATGACGGCGGCGTCATAGTTGGCGCCCATCAGCTTGAAGGTAACCCAGTAGGCAAATACCGCCAACACGGCCGTCTGCACCAGGAGTATGATAAGCAGCGGCACCGCCAGGTCGAAGATCTCCCACAGCTTAAGGTTCATCAGTGCCATGGCAAGGAAGAGCGCCAGCGAGACGGTACCCAGGACGTCGACACACTCACGGTTGATCTTAAAGCCGCGGGACACCTCTGTGATGTTAGTGATCACCACACCGAAGAAGAGCGCATAGACAAAGTCAGGCATCTTCAACCAGCCGATATCCAGGTAGGCGATCAGAGAGCCAAACCACTTGGCACCGGCGACACACAGCAGCAGGATGAAGAGCACCTCCAGGATACTCTTGGCCGTGACCCTGTCTTCTTCCAGCTGGTCATAGGTCACCAAGTCAGGATGGTCCTTGTGATGATTCCCCCCGACACCGTAAGAGGAGAGCAGGCCATTCTTGTTGATCAGACGCTGAGCTACCGGGCCGCCGATGATGCCGCCCATCACCAGGCCGAAGGTCGCCGCCGCCATTGCCAGCTCCAGGGTGTTAATGCCGTACTGATCCGAGAAGGTCTGTGCCCATGCCGCTCCCGTGCCGTGCCCGCCTGACAGAGTGATCGACCCGGCGATCAGTCCCATCAATGGCTCCAGCCCCAGTGCGGTCGCCATGCTGACGCCGACGGCATTCTGAATGATGATGTAGAGCGAGGCGATCGCCAGGAAGAGGAATACCTTACTGCCCCCCTTCATCAATAGCTTGTAGCTGGCCGCCAGCCCCACGCTGCTGAAGAACATCAGCATCAGGGTGTTTTGCATCGAAAGAGAAAACTCAAGCGAGATATTGTAGGAGTGCAGTATGGTGATCACTGCCGCCACCAGCAGACCACCCACTATGGGTTCGGGAATATTATATTTGCGAAACGATGCCACGTGACGATTAACCGAATGGCCAATAAAGAGCACTAAGATCGCCACTAGAAATGACTCCAGCTCTCCAACGGTATAAACAGTATTCATGGTTCTCCTTATTAGGCGATAGCCATGCCGGCCTATCTTGCCTTGTCATTGGGTGGGCTGTTCAGCCGCCCAATCATTACCCGGTCTTGGGTCGCTCACGCCGGACATTTCTCCAAAGTGTAGCCCGTCCAAAGGTTAACGAGGGAAAGTGGTCTGCGAAAAGCCCCAAGGGGACGAATGAAAATGGATTGAGGAAGGTCTCTAACCTAAGAGACGAATTCAGCGGGTGGTTCTGCCGCCTCGGCGAGTCGTTCGCGTTCGGCTTTGGCGATATACTTAGGCTTACCTGAGCGATGAAGTTTAGCGTTCGCCTTCTTCGCCTTGGCCTTAAGTGTTTGATTGATTTTCTTCTTTCTGTTCATGGCAGCGATTATAGCCTAAAACGCCGCCCCATTGGGTTATCAGAAAGTTAACAGTACAATTTTAACGCAAGTCAGTTCAGCTTGTGTACAGCGAAAGCCGCCTAGTCCCCCTCGAATGCCTTAGCCGCCTGCGCCTCTATCTCTACCCGCCACAGCGGGTCGAACAGCCCCTGAACCAAGAGCAAGGTGGTCGGCAGTCCGCCCACATCGAAGCCTAAACGCGCCTTGGCGGCTTGGTAAGCAGGCAGATCGCCGCGGTCGACCAGATAGAGGCGCACCGATACCAAGTCTTGCAGGTCCATCTCGTTAGCCTGTAATACGGCACGTAGATTTTCCCACGCCTGTACTATCTGCCCCTCGGTATCAGGCGCAAGTCTGCCCTGCGGGTCTATGCCCAGCTGCCCGGCAATATTCAGCCAGCGTGAAGGCTGTGAAACCAGCGCACATTGATGGTAGTTGGCCGCAGGGGCCGCCAGGGTATCCGGACTCCAGATCTTATTCATCTTCTCTCCCTCATTCATATTAAGAGAAGTTAGTCTGGCCGCTAAGGATGCAGAGAAAAAGTGGGGACACCTGAACTCATAGTTCAGGATAAGGGTAACAATCAGCCATAAAAAAGCGCAGCCTAGGCCGCGCAATCATTTAATCTCAAACAAGCTAAGACTTAGCCCACCTAAGACTTAGTCACCACCCATAGGGCGTGCAACAGGCCTGGGATAAAGAACAGCAGGCAGAGAATGATGTTGATCAGCAGATCCTTACCGACACCACTCTTTAAGAAGACGGCAACCGGTGGCAACAGGATGGCGATGATGACCAGCAGTAGTTTATTGGTATCCATAGACGGGCTTCCTTAATTAAATCAATTTCGTTTTGGCCAATCTAACTTCTCAGGCTTACTCCATGTTTGCAACTGGTTTTTTACCCCATCTAAGCTAAATGCCTCGCCCTGCTCCGGCGCCTGATGATAGGCATACGCCTGCCCCTGCCACTCAAAGCCTAAGGCGTAGGCATGCAGGTAGCCACGGTCGGCATCCTCGCCGCCATAGAGTTGATCGCCGAGAATCGGCACCCCCAGGCTGGCCAGCGCCACCCTGAGTTGATGTGTCTTGCCACTCAGCGGCTTGAGCAGATAGAGACGCAGCCCCTCGGCCACCGACTGAGAGAAAAACTGGGTGATCGCCGGATTCTCCTTGCTGCGTAGCAGCTTGTACATGCTGCGACGGGACTTGGCCATGTCACCCACTATACTGCCCTGCTTCTTCTTCGGCTTGCCCTTGGCCAGCGCCAGATAGTACTTCTGCACCTTGTGCTCGCTAAAGCGCTGGGTAAAAGCTGCCGCCGCCTCGCTCGACTTGGCAAACAGCAGCAGGCCAGATGTCATGGTATCCAGGCGATGCACAGAATAGAGCTTGATATCGAGATCCCGCTCCAGCTGCGCCATCACGCCAGCGCTGCCATCCTGGCTGTGAAAATGAACGCCCGGCACCTTGTCGATCACCAAAAAGTCGGTCTCGTCGGCAATGATCTTGTACATGGATTGTCGGCCCTATGAAAAACGTATGCTCACCTGCAGCCCAGGCTGGTTATCGGAGAGTTCGATGCGGGCATTATGACGTTGCAGGATCGCCTTGACTAGCGAAAGCCCCAATCCCGTGCCCTTGTTGTGACGACTCGGATCCAGACGCACCAGACGATCGAACACCTTCTCGGTGGCATCATCAGGGATCCCCGGCCCGTTATCGCGGATCAGAATTTCATTGCCCTGCTGGATTATCTCTATTTTGGCGCCCTCGCCGGAATACTTGATGGCGTTGTCCACCAGGTTAAACAGCGCCTGGAACAGCAGGTATTTATCCCCCATCACGCTATAGTCTTGGTCCAGCGACAGGCTCAGGGTCTGGCCGTTGGATTCGGCCATCGCCTCGGCCATCTCAAACAAGTCCTGACACAAGTCGTTAAGGCTCAGGGGTTGTAGCTCGAGATCCTGCTGCCCCTCCTCGATACGGGTGAGAGATAGCATGGCATCGAAGGTCGCCAGGCAGTGATCCAGCTCCTCGATCAGGATGGCGCTGGCCTCGTCCAGCTCCTCGGCGGGCCGCTGCGGTAGCTGCTCCAGGCCTATCCTCAGGTGAGACAGCGGAGTTCTGAGATCGTGGGCGATATTGTCGGTGGCGCCGCGCACCGCGTGCAGGTTAGCCTCCAGGGTGTCCAGCACCTGGTTAAAGTTGCCCGCCAGCATATCGAACTCATCCTGGCGCCAGCTCACTGGCAGACGGGTGGAATACTCGCCCCGCTCGATGCGGCGACTCAGGCGGTTGTACTGCACCAAGCGGCGCAGAATCGCCTTGGAAAACAAATAGCCCAGGGCCAGGGTCAGCACGATAGTCAACATCAGCGCCGTGATGGCTGCGTTGACGAAGCGCTCAATCAGGGTGGCCAGCTGATCGGTACGGGTGGCGATCAGTACGGGACCATAACGGGTGATCACCAAACCGCCGGTTAAGATATGCAGCTTGTCCGGCCCGCTGGTGAGAATGGGAAAGTCACGCGTCTCCGGCAGCAGCGGCATGTCATCCGGCATCAGGCTCAAGGCCCCCACCAAATCCAGCGAGCTACGCCACACCACCAAGGCCGTCTTGGGGTCGGCGGTGCGGATCTGGGTGGCAAAGCTGCGTCTGTCCAGGGTGAGCGCCATCTGCTGATAACGCAGCTTCTCTGCCGCCAAGTGCTGATTAGTCTGCAGTTCCTGCTCATTGATCAATTGGCGATACATGCCAAACAACAGGGTGCCAATAATCAGGGTCACCAAGGCAGAGAAGATGATGGTAATGCGCCAGGCACTACTCTGATAGGGTCTAATGCCCTTGACGGAGGCGATAGCCAGCCCCTCGAACCGTTTCGATCAGCTCGCCAAAGCCCAGCTCTTCAAACTTACGTCTTAGCTTAGCGATATGCACGTCGATCACATTGGTGCGAGGATCGAAATGGTAATCCCACACAGCCTCGAACAAGAGGGTGCGGCTGATCACCTGATTCGGGTGTTCCATCAAGTACTTGAGCAGTTGAAACTCTTTGGGTTGCAGCAAGATCTCGCTGCCCGCCAGGGTCACCTTGCGGGTCAGCAATTCCATGACCAGCTCGCCCACCTTAAGCTCTGTCTGCGCCGGCGCTGAGTTACCACGCTGCATCAGCTTCTCGGCGCGCACCAGGAGTTCTGAGAAGGCAAAGGGCTTGGTCATGTAGTCGTCGCCACCGGCCCTGAGGCCCTTGACGCGCTCATCCACATGGCTAAGCGCCGACAGTATGAGTACCGGTGTCTGGTTGCCGGTCGCGCGCAGCGCCGCCAATAGCTTGAGGCCGTCGAGCTGCGGCAGCATGCGATCCAGTATCACCAGGTCATACTGCATACTGGTGGCCAGCAACAAGCCCTGATGGCCGTCGCTAGCGGTTTCGATATTGTGCCCCTGTTCGGCAAATCCCTTGACCACATACTCTGTGGTGGTCGCATCATCTTCTACCAGTAATATTTTCATCTGTTAATCCCACTTCAACAGGGGCAAAGGCCGCTGATTTTCGATATCGAAGGCTATCTTATGTTTGCCGTTGCCATCGATAAGCTTGAGTTCCAAGTAGCTGATGCCCAGGTCGTGATCCAGCTGCGCCTCGAGAATATGGGCGTTGCTGTCACCCATGGCCAGCTTAAGCAGTTGCGAGAAGCTCTGCTCCATCTCTTTGAGCAGGCGCACCGCCTTGAGCTCATCCTTATCGTCGGCCTCTAGGGCCTCCACCTTCTGGCGAATAAGTCGGCCATCTTTCGCCCAGAACTCAAATTCGCTGATGGTGTCGTCCTTGGTATTGATCATGCTGATCTCATAGATCAACTGACCATTTTCCACATCGATCTGAAACTCGGATATCACCCCAGGGTAGCTCTTCTCCGCCTGCTGGATCATCTTCTGTGGAGTCAGGCTTTGGCTATCCGATAGCAACTCAAGCACTGCCGGATTAGCCTGGGCCGCATTCGCCCCCGCCAGTCCAGACAACAGCATTAAACTGATAAACCAACGAGCCATAGCTCCTCCATTAAATTCTTCAATATCGGTATCTTACACGCAAAAAATCCCAGTACCAATGGGATAGACGAGGGGCTTAGGGCTTTCAAGATTAAATTTAGTTTAAACTCATTTGGCCCATTTCACCCCTGCCAGCGCTTTGGTCTCGGCCTAATGCGCCTGACCCACCAACTCTATGCTGTCGATCTCTATCTCGATACCGCGCCATTCGTCGTCCACCTCCCCCCTCAGGGTGACAGTGGTGTCACTGGAGACCTCTATGTCGCGCCACAGGGCGTTGTCTATCTCCACCTCGACTTCGCCGCTGCTGTCGCGAAACAGGTATTTCTCATCGCCCAGGCTCTTGATCAGCTTGCCTGTCAGCTCCACTGGTGTGTCATCTTTGGCCGTGTGGGCGTCGCTAGCCTGCTGGATCACGCCGCCCGCCTTGGGGCCGTTGTAGGCGGCGAAGGCAGGTAGGGTGAGTACGCAAGAAAGGATTAGGGTGCCTGTGAGTTTCTTTTGCATCATGTGTCTCCTCGAGTCTTAATACCCAAGGATAGATGACGGCAATTATCGGGGAGATGGAAGCCGTATTAAGGATTGATCATATTCTATTCAGCGGCGTAACAGCTTAGTCATTTTCCAAGATATGGATCAGCTCAGATTTGAGCGCCACCTCTGTCTCCACGCCGGGCGCCAGGCCCATCTTCTGGGCAAAATGCAGCGGCACCTCGGCATTGAGATGATGTTTCACCCCCTTGATGCTAGCGAGGATGCGCATGGTCTCCCCCATGCTGAGACAGGACTCTATGGTGATGCTGAGCTTGTTGAAGCTGCGACACAGGCGCCCCTTGGTGATGGAGTTAAACCTCACCCCCTGATTGGGGATCACCCAGCGCACCTTGGCGCCTATAGCCAGCTGCTCGCAGTAGTTACCGGCAATCAGATGCTCGCCAAACCTGAGCCAGGTGATCTGCCGCTCCGCCTCCTGTGCCACCACATGGGCGTCGAACAGGTTTCTCAGCCCCATCTGTTTGGCAACCGCCTCGTTGCGAGGACGGCTCAACACCTCCCGCGGACTGCCTTGCTGCAGTAGGGTGCCCTGACTGATGAGGATCATGCGATCCGCCAGCAGCAGCGCCTCGTTGAGATCGTGGGTCACCATGATCACAGGGATCGCCAGCTGCTCCTTGAGCCGGGCCAGCTCGAGATAGAGACGCTCGCGGGTCTCCCTGTCGACGGCGGAGAAAGGCTCGTCCAACAGCAGGACTCTGGGCTCTCGAGCCAGGGCCCTTGCCAGGGCCACCCGCTGACGCTGACCACCGGACAAGTTGGCTGGCAGGCGATCCGGCAGGCCGTGAAGATTTACCCGCTCGAGCCAGTCTTTGGCCCGCGCGACCCGCTCAGCCTTAGGAATATGATCCAGCGCCGCCACCACGTTAGCCAGGGCCGTCATGTTGGGAAACAGGCCAAAATGCTGCGGCACATAGCCAAGGTGGCGTTGCTGTGGCGTCAGGTAACGGCCACTCTCGCTGCTGAACCAGATGCTGTCACCATAGCGAATCTCGCCCGATTCAGGCTTGGTCAGGCCGGCGATCATCCGCATCAGGGTCGACTTACCGCCGCCCGAGGGGCCGACAACCGCCAGCACCTCGCCTGCCTTGCAGACAAACTCTGCGTTCAGGGCGATGCCCTCTTGCTGGAAGATCTTACAACTGAGATCAGCGACGTCTTGAGACACTCACGCCTCCTAATCGACGGGACAGACTCGTGGTGAGCGCCAACGCGGTAATGGCAAACAGCAGGAGCAGCAGTGACATCTGCCCCGCGGCGGCGAAATCGAACGCCTGCACGCTGTCATAGATGGAGATGGCGATCGTCTTGGTCTCGCCGGCGATATTACCACCCATCATCAACACCACACCAAACTCGCCCAACACATGGGAGAAACAGAGCACCAGCGCGGTCAGCACACCGGGCCACACCAGGGGCAGCTCTATCTTAAACAGCACCTTGGCCGGGCTCATGCCGCAGCAGGCTCCAGCGTCGCGCACCTCTTCGGGCACAGACTCGAAGGCGCGCTGAATCGGCTGTATGGCAAAGGGAATATTGACCAGCACTGAGGCCACCACCAGGCCCGAGAAATGGAATACCAGCTGCTGCCCCAGCAGGGCTTCTAACGTCTGACCCAGCCAGGATTGGCTGCCCAGCCCCACCAGCAGGTAGTAGCCGATCACCGTCGGCGGCAATACCAGAGGCACCATGATCAGCGCCTCCAGCCAGGACTTCCCCCTAAACTGACGGTACGCCAGGAAGCGGCCGGCCCAGATGGCAAAGGGGATCAACACCAGCACAGTGACACAACTTAACTTGATTGAAAGCAGCAGCGCCTGCCAATCCATCAGTGGTCTCCGGACGACTTGTTAGCAGCATCAGCGACTTCATCGCCCTGGCTGTCACCTGGCAGGCCGAAGCCAAACTCGAGGAATACCGCCCTCGCCTTCGCCTGCGACAGGTAGGCATAGAAGGCCTTGGCGGTCTCCCCCGCCTTAGGCGTAAGCACCATGCGCTGATTCATGGGCGAATGCCACTCGCTCGGCAGGGCCACATAGTGGCTGGCAGCGCGAAACTGAGGCGCCATCGCCAGCGACAGGGCGACGATGCCGCCATCGGTGGAACCGCTCAGGGCAAACTGCGCCGCCTGAGACACGTTCTCGCCGTAGATGAGATAAGGCTGCAGAGGTTGCCAGAGTCCCAGATGTTGCAGCGCCTCCCGGGCGCGCTCGCCATAGGGGGCGTGATCTGGGTTGGCGATGGCAAAACGCTTCAATTCACCCTGCTCAAGCAAGCGCTTCACGCCGACAAGCTCGGCATCTAGGCTCAAAGGCGAACGCTTAGGCGCCGCCAGCGCCAGACGACCTATGGCGTAGATCTCACCGTCGCTCTGAGTTACACCAAGCTTATGTAATTGATAGATATATTTATCGTCTGCCGACAGGAACAACTCGAACGGCGCGCCGTGACGCAGCTGCGCCACGAAGTTGCCCGAGGAGCCATAGGAGATGCGCACCCGCTTGCCCGTATCCAGGGTAAAGTCGGCGGCGATCTTATCCAGGGCAAACTTGATGTTGGAGGCGGCGGCGATGGCCGGCACCTCGGCCGCCCAGCTTGGGGTTACTCCCAACAGCAGCAGGCAGCCTAAAACAAAACCTCTGAGTAAATCCATTTCAACCCTCATCAACCGGGCACTCGTCCCGGCTTACTGCTTTTCCCACATCTTGGCCGCCTGTTCGTCGGCATCTTTCGCCTCGACCCAGTTCTTGCCCTGATCGCCCGCCTCTAACTTCCAGAATGGCGCCTTGGTCTTGAGGAAATCGATCAGGAATTCACAGGCCGCGAACGCCGCCTTGCGATGGGCACTGGTGACACCGATAAAGACGATCTGCTCGCCCAAAGCCATGGTGCCGACCCGGTGAATAATGGTCACATGGGTCAGTGGCCAGCGCTCTCTTGCCTCCAAGGCAATCTGATTCAGCACCGCCTCTGTCATGCCTGGATAGTGTTCCAGGGTCAGATCGGTCACTGCGCTGCCGTCGTTGAAGTCGCGCACCTTACCCACGAAGGTGACCACGGCGCCATCGCTGTCGTCCGCCGCGATACGGGCGTATTCATCCGGAACGCTAAAGTCTTGGGTCTGCACCAATACCCGGTCGATCGCTTGGCTCATATTAACCTCCGGTGACTGGCGGGAAGAAGGCTACCTCGTCGCCATCTTCGACCTGGGTATCCCAGCTGCTGATGGTCTGATTGACCGCCACCAGTAGCTTGTCGGAAGCCAATACTTTGCCCCACTTGTCATCTTTGGCCGCCAGCAAGGCACGCAGGCCTTCGGCTGTGGTGGTCTGCTCGCTTGCCTCGACTTCCAGGGTGCTCTCACCTAATAGTTCGCGCACCTGGGCGAAAAACAGCACATTTATCATAATCTTTACCCTAAATACTTGTCGCTTAAACCTTGAACTAAACCTTGACCTAAACCTTAAAATGTCCCGACTTACCGCCACGCTTCTCCAGCAGGCGTGTCTGAGAGATCACCATATCTTTCTGCACCGCCTTGCACATGTCGTAGATGGTCAGCGCCGCTACCGAGGCCGCGGTAAGCGCCTCCATCTCGACGCCTGTCTTACCCGACAGCTTACACAGGCTGGTGATACGCACTCGGTTATGCGCAGGCTGCGCCTCGAGATCCACCTCGACCTTGGTCAACATGAGAGGGTGGCACAGCGGGATCAGATCTGAGGTCTTCTTCGCCGCCTGGATCCCCGCGATGCGAGCCGTGGCGAACACGTCGCCCTTGTGGTGGCTGCCGCTCATGATCATCTCCAGCGTCTCGGGCGCCATCTCGATGAAGGCTTCGGCGCGGGCCTCGCGCTCGGTAACCGCCTTCTCGGTGACATCCACCATGTGGGCATTGCCATCGGCATTAATATGGGTAAATTCACTACTCATCAATTGCTACCTTCTTCACGTGCATCACAAAGTTACAGGGTCTGTGAGTGGCATCCAGTTGTTCTCTTAAAATCTTGTTCCAGCCCGTCTTGCAGGCACCGGTTGAGCCCGGCAGACAGAAGATGGCTGTCTTGTTGGCAAAGCCGCCCAGGGCGCGGGACTGCACCGTCGAGGTGCCCAGCTCGGTATAGGTGATATGACGGAACAGCTCGCCAAAGCCTTCAATCTCGCGATCAAATAGCGGTCTGACCGCCTGCGGTGTATTGTCGCGCTCGGTAAAACCTGTGCCGCCCGTGGTGATGATCACCTGCACATCATTCGATGCGATCCACTGAGACAATACCGAACGTATCTGATACTTGTCATCTTTAATCAGGCGGCGCTCCGCCAGCTTGTGCCCGGCCGCTAACACAGCGTCTTGTAAAAATTGTCCCGAGGTGTCCTGGCTAAGATCCCGGGAGTCAGACAGGGTTAATACCGCGATATTGAGCGGTTCAAATTGAGTTCTCGTGCAATGACCCATAACGTCTCTCTTCACTCTTGGTGTGGTTTGCGATTAACAGATGCGCCGACAGGAATATGGGCAGAGTATACCCACACGACGAACGCAACTTCTTGCGCTAGCGCAAGCCCTCTAGCCGCCGATAGACGCCAGATGCTGCGTTACGCCAGTGATGCCATCGTGGAGGAAGTGGGTTTCCTTCTTCGCCCTCAGCTGGCCATGGAGCCGTTCGATCAGCTCAGCGCGCTGCTCATGGGACTGCAACAGATCCCTTAGATCCACACCGTGCTCGGTGAAGAGGCAGAGATGCAGTTTCCCCTTGGCGGAGACACGCAGGCGATTACAGCTGGCGCAGAAGTTCTTCTCGTAGGGCATGATCAGCCCTATGCGCCCCTTGAAGTCGTCATGGCTGAAGTTTTGCGCCGGGCCATCGTCGACCGCCGACTGATCCAGCTGCCAGCCATCCTGAACAAGCTGCGACTTGATGTCGGCGCCTGCCAGATGATGAGCCTTGAAGTACTCGCGTCCCAGGCCGGTTTCCATCAGCTCGATGAAACGCAGGTCGATTGGAGTGTGCTTGATCCAGTGCAGGAAGCGCGGCAAGTCTTTGTCGTTTAAGCCCTTGAGCAATACGGCATTGATCTTTACCCGCTCGAAGCCCGCCTCCAGAGCTGCATCGACGCCACGCATCACCTCGTCGAACTTATTCTCGCCGGTGATCTGATAAAACATGCGTGGGTCCAGGCTGTCTACCGAAACGTTGATACGTCTCAGACCGGCATCGAACCACTCCTTGGCATGCTTCTCCAGACGATAGCCGTTGGTGGTGGTCGCCAGTGTCTTGATCTTGTCGTTGTCGGCGACGATACGCACGATATCGGTAAAATCTTTACGCAATGTGGGCTCACCGCCCGTGATGCGGATCTTCTGGGTGCCGACCTCGGCAAAGGCGCCCACTAGATTCTCGATCTCGTTGAGATCTAAAAACTTAGGCTTACCGTCGGGGCGATAACCATCTGGGAGGCAGTATGTACATTTGAAGTTACAGACATCGGTTACCGACATCCGTAAATAGTGAAATCTTCGACCAAAATTGTCTTGTAGTTGAGACATGATCACCTTTCCAAGTAAGGGGAGGTGAGTCAATTTCTTTCCTCACCCCGGTGGCACAATTGCCACGGCTTAATCTCCCTATCTGTGGACGTAGGAGAGAAAGCTCGGAGAACCGTCGTTTCTCAATTATAGGCCGATATAGACCGGGTTTTATAGCAGAAACTTCCCGTTTTTTGTTTAAGATCAATCGGGCGTTAACATAATGTGACACTGCTCACGAAGATAAATACCATCAATTAGTCTATCCTGACTGCTTAAACTCTGTGCCATTTCGCCATTTTAGGGTAAGGTGGAGACAAAGAATAAAACACCCGTTTCAATCGGGGGAAAGCTAAAAGAGGTGAAGTGATGGAACGCGAATCGATGGAGTTCGACGTCGTTATCGTTGGCGCAGGCCCTGCTGGCCTTGCTACCGCATGTCGACTAATGCAAATCTCACAAGACGCTGGCCAGGAGCTGACAGTCTGTGTGGTCGAGAAAGGCTCGGAAGTTGGCGCGCACATTCTCTCGGGTGCCGTGTTCGAACCTAAGGTGCTCGAAGAACTATTTGGCGACTGGAAAGAGCAAGGTGCACCGCTGCACACGGCGGTGACCCATGACGAGCTGTTTATGCTTAGCTCAGACTCGGCCTCACGCGCCATGCCCAATGCCTTTATCCCTAAGACGATGCACAACGATGGCAACTATATCATCAGCGTCGGCAACCTGGCCCGTTGGTTGGCCGAGCGTGCCGAGGCCTTGGGCGTCGAGATCTTCCCAGGCTTCCCCGCCAGCGAGCTGCTGTTTAACGAAGACGGCAGCGTCAAGGGGATCATCATAGGCGATATGGGCGTCGGCGCCGATGGCGAGCCCAAAGACAGCTATGAACCTGGCATGGAACTGCACGCCAAGTACACTGTATTTAGTGAAGGCTGCCGTGGCCACCTGGGCAAACAGCTGATCGAGAAGTTCCACCTGGACAACGGCAAGACGCCGCAACACTACGGCCTGGGCTTCAAGGAGATCTGGAAGGTGCCTGCGGAGCAACACCAGCAAGGCAAGGTAGTTCACACGGGTGGCTGGCCACTGACAGACGGCGCCTCGGGCGGCGGCTTCCTCTATCATATGGAAGACAACCAGATCGCCGTGGGGCTCATCATAGATCTCAACTATCAGAACCCACACCTGAGCCCCTTCGATGAGTTCCAGCGCTACAAGACACATCCAGTGATCAGCCAGTACCTACAGGGCGGTGAACGACTCTGCTATGGCGCCCGCGCCATCACCAAGGGTGGCCTCAACTCGCTGCCTAAGATGAGCTTCCCTGGCGGCCTGATCATAGGTTGTGACGCAGGTACCCTGAACTTCGCCAAGATCAAGGGCACCCACACGGCGATGAAGAGCGGCATGATCGCGGCCGAAACCATCTGCCACGCCCTGCATGCCGGCGTAGAAGGCGGCAAAGATCTCGACTGCTACCAGGAGAAGTTCGAACAGAGCTGGTTGCAGGATGAGCTCTACTGCTCACGCAACTTCGGCCCGGCGATGCACAAGTTCGGAGCCTACCTGGGCGGCGCCTTCAACTATATCGACCAGAACTGGTTTGGCGGCAAGTTCCCTATCACCCTGCGGGATGAGAAGGCCGACTATGCCCAGATGGCCGAGGTCAGCGCCTACAGCAAGATAGATTATCCTAAGCCTGACGGTAAGCTCAGCTTCGACAAGCTCTCCTCCGTCTACCTGTCGAACACTTTCCACGAGGAAGATCAGCTGTGTCACCTGCGTCTCAAAGACGAGCGTATCCCTATCGAGGTGAACCTGGTCAAGTTCGACGAACCGGCCCAGCGTTACTGCCCGGCGGGTGTGTATGAGGTGGTGGAAGAAGCCGGCGAGAAGAAATTTGTCATCAACGGTCAGAACTGCATCCACTGTAAGACCTGTGACATCAAAGATCCGAGCCAGAACATCACCTGGGTCACCCCAGAGGGTGGCGGCGGACCTAACTACCCGAACATGTAAGCCTGGCCTTGTTGCTCGGCAAACAGACAGATTCAAACGCGCCTTAGGGCGCGTTTTTACTTGCGCTTAACATCCCAGGCCACCATAATGGCGCCATACCTACAAGCGTTACCAAGACGCATTAAGTGATCCTAAAGGATCCTCCTGCCCTCAAAAAAGTTCAATGGTTTAGCGTGTTTAGAAAACAGCGACTAACCTTAATAATCTAGTATTCACACATCCGAGGCATGCTCGGACAGAGTAGATGCGAGTCATAAACGATGAAACTAAACATGCTCACCATCAAGCAGAAGATCTTACTCACGGTTACCGTCGCGGTATTGCTGTCGACCGTGCTCGTGGGTGTCTTGAGTCAACGTAGCGCCAAGGAAGTCGTCGAGCAGCGCATGCTCACCTCCGAGCTGCCCAACACCTTGCAGGCGATCCGCAATAAGGTAGAGATGGATATCGCCACCCTGATGAACGCCGCCGAGCAGCTGGCCAGCAGCAAGATGCTCAAGCAGTGGCTGGTCGAGGGCCGCCCTGCCGAGACAGAGCCCCTGGTGATCGCCCAGCTCAAGGATGTGCAGCAGCAATATAAGCTGGTGCAGGCCTCCTATGCCGACAGACAGACCGCCGCCTACTACACCCAGGACGGCTTCTTGCGGATCCTTACCCCGGATCAGGATGGCTGGTTCTTCAACTATAAAAACAGCGGCACAGAGCGCATGCTCAACGTCTTTACCGAGGCCAATGGCGAGGTGAAGCTCTTCATCAACTACCAACAGCCCAACGACCGCGGCTTGGTGGGACTGGCCAAGTCGCTGGACGACATGGTGCGCCTGCTGAAATCCTTCAAGATCGAAGATACAGGCTTCGTCTACCTGGTCGATGCCAAGGGTGACGTCAAGCTGCACTCGGACACCAGCCAGATAGGCAAGGCCAGTCTGAGTTCACTCTATGGCGGTAACGTGACCAGAGAGCTGCTCAACAAGGGCGACTTTGGCCTGACACAGACAGAGCTAGACGGTGAGACATTGCTGGTCGCCAGCAGCTATATTCCCTCAATGGACTGGTATCTGGTGGCCCAGGTGCCCAGGGCCGAGGTATTCGCCCTGCTCGAAGAGTCGGCCTATCAGATCCTCATCTGGACTGTGCTGATCGCCGCCGCCTTTATCGGCCTCTCCACCTTCGTCTCCGCCTCGGTGAGCCAGCCCATCGCCAAGGTGGCCGACATGCTGCAGGACATAGGTCAGGGTGAAGGGGATCTGCGCCAACGCCTGCCGGTCGAGGGGAACGACGAGTTGGCGCAACTTGCCAAGGGCTTCAACAGCTTCATCGAGAAGATCCAGCACTCCATCATAGAGGTGACAGACACCAGCGTGCAGCTGAGTCACGCCGCCAAGGATGTGGCCAATCAGGCCCAGCAGACTCAGGACGACAGCCAGCTGCAGAAAGATCAGACCATGATGGTGGTCACCGCTATCAACGAGATGGGCGCGACCGTGCACGAGATCGCCGGCAACGCCGCCCAGGCCGCCGACAACGCCAAGGACGCCGACAACGCCTCCAGCAACGGTCAGATAGTGGTGACCCGCGCCCGCGACACCATCAATCAGCTGTCTCAGGATGTGGAACAGGTGGGTAATGTGATCGAATCCCTGGCCACCCATACCACCTCCATCGGCAGTATCCTGGATGTGATCCGCGCCGTATCGGATCAGACCAACCTGCTGGCCCTCAACGCCGCCATCGAGGCCGCCCGCGCCGGTGAGGCAGGACGAGGCTTCGCCGTGGTCGCCGAGGAGGTACGTAACCTGGCCTCACGCACCGCCGCGTCGACCGACGAGGTGCAGAAGATGATCGACAACCTGCAGAGCGAGGCGGCCCGCGCCGTCGAGGCGATGACCCAGAGCAAGAGCCGCAGCCAGGAAGGGGTACAGGCGGTCGATGAGGCCAGCCATACCCTGACGGAGATCAGCCAACAGATCGGTGCCATCACTGACATGAATATTCAGGTCGCGGCGGCCACCGAGGAGCAGTCTACCGTGGTGGAAGATATCAACCGCAACGTCACGGAGATCAGCGAGATCACCCAGCGTACTAGCGAGACCTCCCAGGCAGTGGCCCAGGCCAGCCAGTCGCTCAACCAGCTGGCCCACAGGCTAGACAGCTTGGTCGCTGGCTTCAAGGTCTAGGCGGTTCGAAGCTTAAAGTGCTTCAGCCACAAAAAAGCCCGCAATCGCGGGCTTTTTTACATTGCATAACTGGTATCAAGACTTAAGAAACTTGATCGTCAGTGGATACTGGTAACTAATGCCTTCGCTGGCCTTCATGGCGGCGATGATGGTGACCACGATATCGAAGATCGCCAGCACACCCAGCAGGATAAAGCCGATACCGACAAACATGAGGATCATGCTGATGATGGCGTATACCATCACGCTTATCTTGAAGTTCAGGCAGTTGCGACCACAGCTGTCGACGAAGGCGATCTCCTCGCGCTTCATCAGCCAGACAATCAGGGGCCCCAGGATAGAACCGAAGGGGATCAGGTAGCCGGAAAAGCTGGCCAGATGCACCGCCACGCCCATGTTTCTATCGTCACGGGACAGTTGTTCAATATCAGACACGAATTACACTCCTTGATGATTCATTATCAATGTTACGTATTGCTACAGGCGGTTAGGCCCAAATAAACGCATTTCCCAAGGCTCAATCTTGCGACTTTCCAGGCGGCGCTGCAAGCTATTTACCCAAGACTTCGCCAGCCCCTCACTACTTGCCAGGCGATCATAGGCGCTGGCATCAAAGGTGGGCGAGAAATAGATACTCATCGCCTCGCGCAGGCTGATGTCGGTGCGGCGCTCGATAAGCCTGATATCGTCCTCCAGGCTGATTTCACCCGGCGTGATCACCCGATAGAACCAGCCACACAGGCCGCTGGTCTGCATGGCGAGGGCAAACTCGGGATGACCGAACTGATGATTGAGCTTGAAACAGGGGGAGCGAGGCTGAGTCACCTGCAGGCGCACCTCGCCGATGGCGATGATGTCGCCTATGTTCACCTGGGTCTCGTCCAGCCCAACGGTACTGATGTTCTCGCCCATGGCGGGCACATCCTTGAATCCCTGCATCATGTCCCAGCGACGATACTGACCATAATGCTCACGAGGAAAATGGTGCAGCACACGGTCGGCGCCGCCGTGATGCTTGGGATCCGCCTGGCCGTCACCCTCGACGCCCAGCTCACCCACCACCAAAAGAGTACACGCCTGCTTGGCGTCGATCATGCTGGGTATTCCCTCGAACGCCTCGGCCTTGTCACCACGATACAGGCCCGAAATCTTATTTACCAAACGTGTCATATCCTTCTCCCCCTGACTACTGCCTACTCGTCTCGCCCGCTGACAAAGGCGAGACAATTCAATACAAACTCCCTCTGTCGCCCCGGGGATCGCCCCTGCACAATAGCGGCTTAGTTCTCCTTGGGAAAGATATCATGAAAACAACTCCATTGGCCGCCTTCATACTGAGTTTCATACTCCTGCTGAGCGGCTGCGCCACCTCTTACGACACAGAAAAATCCTTCTGGAGCTTCGGCGAAGGCTTCGACGTGGTGCAGATAGCCGACGATAGCTGGCAGATCAGCTTCGTCGGTAACGACATGACAGACCGCGCCCTGGCCCGCAAATATGTTCTGCGCAAGTCCGCCGAGATAGCCCAGGCCCATGGCTATCCCTACTTTGCCCTCACCACAGAGCAGAACCACCGCGACGCGGTCGGCAACGACACCCTGGGCTTTGGCCACAAGGACTGGGGCTATGGCCTGGGTAAGGTGGAAAATGAGACCTCGGTGATCGTCGAAGTTACCGGCCTGCAGGATAAAGCATCGATGCCGACGACCAAGGTGTATGACGCCGCTTACCTGATCGATCACCTCACATGGTAGGCCAGTCCCTCAAAAAGAGTGTGAACTCGTCCCTGTTGGAGCTAGATAAATAATGTTAGATTTATCAACACACTCCCACGACGACTCACTCGACATGAGCATCAAAGTTGTACTCGTTGAAGATGACGAAAAGATCAGCCAGCTGCTGTCCTCCTATCTGACCATGCAGCAGATAGAGACTGTCTGTGTCCATGACGGCGCCGACGCCGTCACCACCATACTGGCCGAGCAACCGGATCTGGTCATCTTAGATCTCATGTTGCCCAATCTGGACGGCTTCAGCATCTGCCGTCAGCTGCAGCCCGTCTTCGATGGCAAGATACTGTTTCTCACCGCCAGCGAAGACGACATGGATCAGGTAGCGGCACTGGAGATGGGCGCCGACGACTTCATCATCAAGCCGATACAGCCCAGGGTCCTGCTGGCACGTATCCGCATGCTGATGCGCCGGGCCAAGGTGTCTGCTCCCCAGGAGCAGCATCATCTCAGCTTCGGCGAGCTTGAGCTCAATCAGCAGCGCAAGCAGTGTCTGTTGGCGGGGGAAGAGGTCAGCCTGACCACCAGCGAGTTCGACCTGCTCTGGCTACTGGCCGCCCATGCTGACGAGATCCTGACCCGGGAATATCTGGTCAAGCAGATCCGCGGCATAGAGTACGACGGCATCGACCGCACCATAGACAACAAGATAGTGGTGCTGCGCAAGAAGCTGGGCGACAACCCCGCCCTACCCCGGCGCATCATCACGGTCAGGGCCAGGGGCTATCTGTTTGTCCCCGACCGTTGGTGATCTTCTGTGACGCGTCTGTTTATCCTCATCTATAGCACAGCCCTGGCGATCTTCTTTATTGCGGTGATCGCCATGGACCAGTTTGAGCTCTTCTCCACCGACTCACTGGACGCCACCTCGCTGGCCAACGAGATCACCGCCACCCGCAACTTGGTAGACAAGATAGGCGAGGCTCAGGGAGCGCAGGCGGCGGAGCAGGCGCTGCAAGGCTTTGCCAAGGATATCCACCTGGCGCTGACCCGCTATGACATCAAGGATGACACCCTGAGCGAGGCGATCAAACTGGGGGTTATAGATTACGGTCTCTACATTGAAGATGTGGACGAGAATCAGGCCTACTTCAGCCTAGCGAGCAACCCAGAGGTGGTCTTTGGCATCATCAACGACCCGGACTCCCCCTTTATCAACACCCTCAACCGCAAAGAGTGGTTTGTCTTCGTCGAGCTATGTGCGGCGCTGGCGCTCATCAGCATCATGGTGCTGTTTGTGATCTCCCGGCGACTGGCGCGACTGGAGAAGACCTGTATCGCCTTCGCCTATGGCGATTTTAGCGCCCGCGCCTCCACCAGCAGCCTTCACAGCGTGGGTCAGCTTAACCTGTCGTTCAACATCATGGCCGATCGCATCTCACAGCTGATCCAGAGCCATAAGAACCTCACCAACGCCATCGCTCACGAGTCGCGCACCCCCATCTTTCGCATCCAGTGCAACCTGGACATGCTTGACGACTCGAGGGTACGCCCGGAGCAGATGCAATATCTTGAAGGGATTCAGGAAGATCTCAACGAACTGGGCGGCATGATCGAGGAGCTGTTGCACTTCGCCAAACTGGAAAGGCCAGATGCCCAACTCAGCCTGACACCAACCAGGCTCTACCCGCTGCTGGCCAGCCAGCTGGAACACCTGCAGTTCGAGACGCCCAAACGCCTGCAGCTTAGCGGTGACGACAGCCTGATTGCTCCCATCGCCAACCACCTGCTGCTGCGAGCCACCAGCAACATCATACGCAACGGCTACAAGTACGCCCAAAGTTGCGTCAACGTGACTCTTAGCAGCGACGAGACGAGCGTGCTGATCGAGATCGCCAACGACGGACCGCCCATTCCCCGGGACTATTGGCAGTCTATCTTCGAGCCCTTCGTGCGTCTGGACAAGGCCAGAGACAGGCAGAGTGGCGGCCACGGCCTTGGACTGGCCATCGCCAAGCAGATAGTGCGTCAGCATCAGGGCGAGCTGACCCTGGGCGACAGCGAGCTGGGCGGCCCCTGCTTTACCCTGCGCCTGCCCAAGGCAGAATGAGCCCGTTAAGAGCTCGGCGCCCAGATGAGACCTAAACTTACCGATTTAGCACTTAGCCAATTAGTGCTATCCCACTCAAAGCTTTTCTATTCAAAGCCTTCCGATACAAAGCCGAGACAAAGCCATACAGAGTGCTTCTGTTTCCCTGGGTCCCGCCTCCCCATAATGCGCTACAGATAATCACGGCACAGAACCCAAAGGCGTCGAGTCCTACGGCTCGCCAGGTTCATTGCCTTCGTCTGTAACCCATAAGGAAGTTGTATATGAGCCTGACACACAAGCCCAATCTATTGGCCTTTGGCACACTCGTCATGGCAACCGCCCTCCTCGGCGGCTGTAACCAATCGAGCAAGTCTGACACTAAGAAGGAGGTCACCAGCAAGGTGGGCACTTACGCCAGCGTCGACTGCAGTACGTTCACCAAGAGTAAGGATCTGCCCAAAGGCGCCAGCTGCGGCTATCTGACGGTCCCGGAAAAACACGCCATCAAGGGCCAGAGTGCCTCCAAGAAAACCATGGAGATCGCCGTGCTGAAGATCCCGGCGACCAAGACTGAGGCCAAGGCCGATCCCGTGGTCTACCTGCAGGGCGGTCCAGGCTACTCGGCCATCGACAGCCTGGAAGACTTCACCCAGAGCAAGGCGAAATACCTCTGGAACGACCGCGACTTCTATCTGGTGGATCAGCGCGGCACAGGCCACGCCAAGCCCGCCTACAAGTGCACCGAATTTAACACGGTCAAGGGCTCAATCGAGCAGGTCAAGGCCTGTAAGGCTCGCCTCAAGGCCAAGGGCGTCGACTTCAGCGCCTATCAGAGCGTGCAGAGCGCCCACGACTTCATCATGCTGAGAAAGGCACTCAAGCTCGACAGCTGGAATCTCTACGGCGCCTCCTACGGCACCCGCTTAGCTGAGACCATCATACGCGAAGACAGCCAAGGGATTCGCAGCGTCATCCTCGACGGTGTATTCCCCATAGAGGTCAACGGCCTGTCGGACACGCCCTGGGCCACCTATGCCACGCTGGATCGCATCGTCGCCAACTGCGATGCCTCGATTAATTGCGCATCAGAGATCCTCAAGCCGATGATCGAGTCCATCATCGAGCGACTACAGAATCAGGGGGAGGAGCAGGCAGCCATCCGTTTCGTCAACTACATCGCCAGTCTAGCGGGTGATACCAGGGTCGTCCCCCTGATCCTGGCGATCGACAAGGACCTGAACATCATCATCAATGAGAAAGACAACGAAGAGGCCGAGGGTTACTTTGCCCCTATGGCACTGTCAGTGGTCTGCGCCGAGGAGTATGCCTTCCTCAACCAGACGGCTCTAGAGGGTCGCAACGACAAAAACTGGTCCACCACGACCACACTGACAGTGAACAAGATGTTCCATGAGGGATTCGATATCGACAGCTGTAAGGCGTGGGATGTGGCCGCGGCCGACAGCATAGAGACCCAGGCCGTCACCAGTAATCTACCTATCTTGGTGATCAACGGCGGCAACGATCATCAGACGCCACCGGCATGGGGCGAGTTAGTGGTGAAGAACATGCCTAATGCCCAGCTGTTCACCAACCCTCAGGGTGGCCACGTACAGTTGACCTCACAGAACCCTTATCGCAACTGTATCGACGGCATCACCATGGCCTTCCTGGCGGCGCCGGATCAGAAGATCAAGACCCAGTGCACCAGCATGATCCCGGTATTTAAATACAACTAATAGCAAGCGTTCGGCCTAAGCCCTGACCAAAAGGTCGGGGCTTTTTTCGGGCAAAAAAAAAGCCCCAGAAGATGGGGCGAGAGAACAGAAAAACACACTATGTTAGAAAAGAAGCTACACAAAACAAGGTCAGGGAACTGCTTGCGACCAATGCCGATACTCTAAGCCGAGTTAATGACATTATGATGACAATTTATGCCCACTAGGCCTCTTCTTTCGCTCGCTCATTTTCCAGATAGTTTTTCAGTTCTGCTCCCGGTATCGAACTCTCTGTGGCCACCGCAAAGGCGGCCCAACGGGCACCTTCGGCCATGGCCTGACAAAACTCATCCCCACGCACCAGCCCATGGATCAGGCCCGCCGCATAGGCGTCTCCCGCCCCTGTGGTATCCACCACACTGGCCGACTCCGCCGCCACATGAGTCTGCGAATCTGCCTGATAGAGGATGGCGCCCGACTCGCCATCTGTCACTATGAAGGCCTGCAGGCAGTCTCCGGCAATGGAGAGGCCATACTGCCAGGGCGACAGTTCACTGCGCCCCTGCATGTCGGCCCGCGAGGCGATCAGCACATGGCAGGGACGCTCACGGTTATCCTTGGCTAGCTGCGCCACCACCAGACTGTGGGGCAAGGCTGTCTTGGCCCAGCTCACCGCGCCTTCGGCGGAAGAGTTGATATAGAGGGCATCCCACTGGCGCCAGTTAGGCGGCGCCGCCAGCTCGAATCTGGGGCGCTCGGGACGTATGATGGTGCGCTCGCCATCCGGGGTCATCACCAGCAGCATCTCACAGGTATGTTGCTGATAGCGCTGCATCAGGCGGCAATCTATACCTAGGGTGCTGGTCTCGGCCAGCAGCCAGTCGCCTATCTCGTCGCGGCCCACCTGACTCACCAGCGCTACCTCGTGCCCGGCCCACACCAGGCCTATGCCTGTGTTGGCACCACCGCCCCCCAGGCGCTGGCCACCATCTTGATAATGAAACCGTCCCCCCATCTTCAAGGGTTTATCGAGTCTGAGAATACGATCGCAATTGAGGTTGGCTACCAGCAGAATTTTGGCCATGCATGCTCCGAGTAACAGCGGATCAGGAGAAAAAGAAGCTCGCCTAAACGGGTTGAGAAAATTAGCCCCGGAAACCTAATACTTTGGGGCCCGCCGAGCCTCCTTTATATCAAGGCCCGCGGGGCTTCTCAACCAATTAGGCCTGTAACTTATACATGCCTTCGCTCGCCGGGCGCGAGTACTCGAAGCCAAATTTGAGATAAAGGGCAGGCACATCAGCCATTAAGGTGATGTAGGCCCCCTTAGGCGCCGTCTCGTCGAGATAGGCCATGATGGCGCTCATGATAGCGCTGCCCAGGCCGCGCCCCTGATATTCGGGATCCACGGCGATATCCACCAGCTCGAAGTTAAGGGCGCCGTCGCCCACTACCCGGCCCATGGCGATCACCCTGTCACCCGCCAAAAGATGCACCCCAAACAGGCTAAGAGGCAGGCCGAGTTCTGCCGCGGCGCGAGTCCTTGGAGTCAGGCCACTGATCTGCCGAAGACGCAAGAAATCATTGAGAGGCGCCACACGTTTGATCAGGCGAAACTCTTGCAGTGGCTCGCCCGTTTGCGCGTCGCGCCACTCCCACGCCAGCAGGCCATAGCCATACTCGCTGCCCCAACTGCCCTTGAAGAAGATGTTATCGCGATAGTGGGCCTCGCGGCGAAAGCCCAACCGCTCAAGCAGCCCCCAAGCGGCGTGATTTTGCACATCTGTGATGGCCGAGACTCTGTGTTTACCCAGGCGCTCAAACAGATACACCAACAACCCTTGCAACGCCTCACGGGCGAGCCCCTTACCCTGATGCTCGCTGGCCAGGGTAAAGCCTATCTCGACCTGCTGCGCATCGATGAAATGCAGCGCCAGATCCCCTACCAAGGCCTGGGTCTGACGACACACGAGGGCCAGCTGCATCCAGGTGCCGTTTGCTCCAAAGGGTGTCTGCTGCAAATTTTCGAACAGCGCTAGGGCATCCTGATACTGGTAGTCTTGCCAGCTCTGGTAGCGGGCCACCTCGGGATCGGCGCGGTAGGCGGTGAAGGCCTGAAGATCGGCCCGCTCGAAGGCGCGGCAGATAAGCCGCTCTGTCTCGAAATAGATCATCACTAGCGCCCTGCCGTAAGCCTAAGCCTGAGCCTGAGCCAGCGAATAGTAACCGCCGCTCGGCGGTGCGGCGAACAGTGACATGGCGGCCTGCATCTTATCCTTTGGATAAGCCTGCACCGAGGCCCTGTGCTGCTCGGCAGATTCCCAACGCTCGATTACCATCAGGCGGTCCGCCTCGTCGACCGGACACAATACCTCATAGCTGAGACAGCCCGGTGAGTTGCAAATATAATCGCTCAATGAGAGGAGGAAGGCCTTCAATGCCTCTGCCTGGCCCGGCGCGGCCTGAAATTCGCCAATACGTACTATCATCTGATTTCCCTGTACAAAATGAACAATTCACCAAGCTACCCTATTACCGGGTGCTCCACAAACGTCTCTTATGAGCTTTTCGACCAATGAGTGCGTAAGCGATCGCCCATATTAGCTTAGGTGATATGCGCCCTATTACCTGAGCCAACCTTGGTAATGAAATAAGTAGTTGAAAAAGTTAACAAAAACTCGTCAATCTTTCGGCTTATGAGGTTCTAGGATAAAAATCAGCCTCTACAAGCTGCCAACTTGACGTTAGGCTAACAAGCAAAAGAGGTTGTGAGGTTATTGAATGGACTCAATACTGACATTAGAAGAGCTGATGGATAAGCCCCTATGCAAGGAAGAAAAACTGCGCCGCTACCACCAGTGCCTGAGAGAATTTGAGCTGCTGGGCTACCAAGATCTCTTTATCGAACAGATACGCCAGGAGGCTCGCCAGCTCGAGCAGAAGTTGGCGCGCCGCGCCAAGGCTAACCATAAACAGGCGCCCAAGCAGCTCCCCTAGATCTCTTGCGCCAGCTGATCGAGAAAGTCCTGCATCACCCGGGTGCGATGGCGCGCCTCTTCCCTCGCTGCCGCCGTCTGCATGGTATCCGCCAGGGTAAACAGCTTCTGCGTGAAATGATCTAAGGTGTAGCGACTATCATCCGCCTCCCGCTCCCGACAGAAGGGATCTTCCGCAGCATACAGGGGCCGCCCCAAGGCGGTGCCCACCTGTAGGCAACGCACCACACCAATCGCCCCAAGCGCATCGAGCCTGTCGGCATCCTGTACTATCTTGGCTTCCAGCGTCTCGGGGGCGATACCCGCGCTGAAACTATGGGCGAGAATGGCATGGTGAATGGCGGCCAAGTACTGCTGCGGATAATCCACCTCGGCGAGGAAGGCGATCGCCTTATCGGCCGCCAGCAACGAACTCTGGCTGCGTCTTGGATCGTCTTTTGCCAGGGTGACACAATCATGCAGCCAGGCGGCTGGCACCACCACCTCGGCGCAGGCAGATTCGAGATCGCACAGGCGCTTGGCCGTCTTCACCACTCGCTTCACATGATTGAGATCGTGGGCGGCATCGGCGGGTAACTCGGCGGCGATAAACTGGGCAAACAGGGTCTCAAAGGCCTGCATGGATAGAGCTCCGACAATAAAAAAGGCCGATCTATGATCGGCCTCTTTCGCTCGGATAGCAAATGCCCCTTATATCTCGCAGGGCTACATATCACACGGCTACATGTCGCAGGGCTTAAGCGGTTTACGCAGCTGCGCCCGCACGTTGTCCATGCCTGAGTAGAACTCTTTCATCATCAACAGGCCCATCATCTTGCCGTTATCCGTGACGATCAGGTTATCGGGATCGTTCGGGTCGTTCTTGATGGCGCCGATCGCCTTCATCGAGGTCATCTCTTTAAACAGGGCCCAATCCAGGTTGACGCCGAAGGTGTCACGGAAATATTTGCGTGACAGGCGACCCGAGAACATGCCCAGCAGGAAGCGATACTGCATCACATCCTTCTGGCTGTAGTTTTTCTGCTGCTCGACGCCCATGCGACCCGAGGCGATATTCTCCTGATACTTGCGCAGGGAGAAGGTGTTCACATACAGGGTGTCGTTGAGGAAGCTGAAGGAGCCAGAACCTACGCCAAGATACTCGTCATAATCGATCACATACTCGTCGAAGCCTTCGTTGTTGGCCTTGCCAAATGCCCAGGCCGACAGCTGGTTGTACTGACCGTTAAGGCTGTTGAGGATCTGGCGGTATTGACGCGCCATATCCCCCTGAGGCGCGGCCAGCTTGCCCTTGACGCTCTTACGGGTCTGATGGGTGATCATCAAGGGATAGGTGGTGATCTGACGAGGATCCAAGCGTGAGGCCATATCCAGGTCGTGCTGAATCACCTCATCTGTCTGGCCACGGAAGCCGAAGATAAGATCCACGTTGATGATAGGAAACAGCTCCTTGGCCGCCATGATCTTATCGAAGGTCTGCTGACCCGAGCCAAACTTCTCCAGACGATCTGTCATCGCCAGTATGTCGTCGTTGAAGCTCTGCACCCCGATAGACATACGATCCACCAGGCCTTCCAGCTGTTTAAAGCCAGGGCTGTCCAGATGCTGAGGATCCGACTCGCAGGAGACCTCTTTGATGCTTGGGAACAGCTTCTTGGCAAATTCAATCGTGCGCGCCAGCTCATCTTCTAATACGGTTGTGGTGCCGCCGCCGATATACATGGACTCGAAGTCATATCCCAGCGCCTTAACCATCTCCATCTCCTTACGCAGCGAGACGAAATAGGCGCGCGCCTTCTCCTCCTTAAACAGGAAACGGTGGAAGGTGCAGAAGGAGCACAGGGTATGGCAGAAAGGCACATGGGCATAGAGCATGTACTTCTTGCCTTCGACGGGCGCCGGCATCATGGAGGCGGACTGAGTATCGAGTCGCAGATTCTTGTCGACATAATACTGCATCACTCGTTCCATCGAGCTCAGCATCCAGTTAGGGACGGTAATGTTAGCTTGGTACGGCTTAATCAATGCACCTGGCGCCGTTTGAATAATAGAAGACGAAGACATAGATATTCCTAGCTGAACCGGCCTTGAGAACAAAGCCTTTTAATAAATAAGGACTTAAAGCGATACACATCCATTTGCGGAACACAAAAGTATCACTTAAGGAATATATAAAACGTGAACTGGCTTGGAGTTACAACACCTAGCATTAGATTAGCCGAAGAATTGTTAAGCATGTCATGTTTTAGGAAATGTTGAATAAATGTGATCGCCCATTTTGACCCAATAGAGGCAAAGAGATGACGCAACGAGTGGCTAGCAAGCATCGACCTGTTGCGGCGAGAAATTAAATAGCGTAGGTTAAATAGTTAATAAAAATAATGATATAGACTCCGGCTGTTTCAGTGGAGCACAATTCGACACAAGGACGTTAAAAATGAAATGGAATCTATTGGTTTCGGTGCTGCTCACCGCATCGCTGGCACTCTTTGGCTATGTGAAATACACAGAACTCGCGGCCAACAACCTCGCCAACACCCAAGGACTCTCCGCCCTGAGCAAACAGATCGCCGAAACCGGCAGCATCATACCTGCCAAGACGGTGGCCTATTTCGATCTAGCCGCTTGCCCCGAGGGGTGGCAGCCCTATACCGAGGGGCGTGGTCGCTTTACCTTAGCCGTGAATCATCAGGAGAATGCGCTGTCGGTACGCAAGCTCAATGACAAAGGCGGCGAAGAGAAACATAAACTGACACTCGCCGAGCTACCCAAGCACACCCACGTCTATGACGACTGGTACTACTATGATTCGGGCGACGAACCGGAATACGCGACAGGCGAAGGGGACGATGTGGGCATGCGCCAACATCAGAAGCGTCGCACCGAACCCGAAGGCCACAGCGTCGCCCACAACAATATGCCGCCTTTCGTCGTGCTATTGCAGTGCATCAAGCAATAGAACTCTACCTGGCACATTCCCCCGGACTGTGGCTGAAGTAACGTTTGAACTCACGGCTAAACTGGGCCGGGCTCTCGTAGCCCACCTCGATGGCGGCCTGCTTCACCTTCACCCCGGGGCGCTGCAACAGCTCCTTGGCCTTGTTCAGGCGCACCTTCTTCAGGTACTGGATCGGCGATGAGGCAGTCACCTCCTTGAAGCAGCGATGAAACGCCGAGGGGCTCATGTTCACCAGGGCGGCAAGCTGATCCACCTCAATACTGGCGGCATAGTGTTTATGCAGGTAGCTTAGTGCCTTATCGATGCGCGACAATCTAGTATGACTCAGCGCCAGGGCATAGAGAGGCGCCGCGTTGGGCAAAGCCAGCAGGCGATATAGGATCTCCAGCACCATGGCTTCACCCAGCGCCTCGGCCTCCAGCGGCGATTGCAATGCCTGCAGCAGACGATGAATGCTGCACTCTATCGCCTCGCCGGTCGGGGCGATGAAATAGCCGGGCAGTCGCGACTCGCTCAGTGCCTGGGGCACCCTGTAATGGTTGTCCATGATAGGAATGAGACGATTAAGCTGCGCCAGATCGATATCTATCATCATCACCAGCACTGGCTCCTCCTTGCTGGCGAAGGTCTCACACTCCACCGGCATGGGCACTGTCATCACCAGGGTGTTCTGGGGATCATAGTCGAACACCCTGTTATCCAGATAGATACGCTTCTTGCCCTGCCCCACTATCATGATCCCCTGGGAGTAACACAAGGGGCCGCGGGCACCGTAGGCGGAGCAGCGAAATAGCTTGATACCTGGCAATACGCTGTCGTTCATCCCCTCATCTGGGGCCAGCTCAGACATCAACTCGGCAATACTCTTCACACTTCACCTCTTGGGACAGGATAAGGATTCAACTGATGGCGATAATATCACCCAAGCAGAAAAAGGCATCAAAATTTATCAAATTCATGCCTTTTAAACTCAATAAAGCAGAAATAGGCAAGAGTCGTGCAGCAATAGGTATTTAAAACTCGCGCCAAGAGACTAGTATGTGCAGCATATTATTAGGTGACACAAGGTATCCCCATGCTTAACTTCGATTATCGCAATCCCACACAGATCGTCTTCGGTAAAGACCGCCTGGCCGAGCTAGACAAGCTGATCCCCGCCGGCGCCCGCGTCATGGTGACCTATGGCGGCGGCAGCGTGAAACGCTTCGGCACCCTGGACAAGGTACTCAGCGCCCTGGGCGATCGCACCGTCGTCGAATTCGGCGGCATCGAAGCCAACCCACAGTATGAGACCCTGGCCAAGGCGGCCAAACTGGCAAGAGAGGAGTCTATCGACTTCTTGCTAGCGGTCGGTGGCGGCTCGGTGATGGATGGCACCAAGTTCATCGCCCTGGCGACACGCTTCGAGGGTGACAGCGCCAGCCTGCTGTTCCACGGTTTCGCCCCTGTGCCGGTAGAGGCGGATCAGGTCTTGCCATTGGGCACCATAGCCACGCTGCCTGCCACGGGCTCAGAGATGAACGCCTTCGGCGTAGTCAGCTATAACGGAGGCAAGTTCCCGGTTAACCATCCCAGCATCTACCCCACCTTCTCGCTGCTGGATCCGACCCTGACCTTCACCCTGCCAAAGATTCAGGTGGCTAACGGTGTGGTCGACGCCTTCGTCCACGTGCTAGAGCAGTATGCCACCTATCCGGTAGATGGCCGGGTACAGGACAGAACCGCCGAAGGCATAATGCGCACCCTGATCGAGATTGGCCCCATCACACTGGAAGAGCCGGAAAACTACAACGCCCGCGCCAACCTGATGTGGAGTGCCACCTCGGCCCTCAACGGCATGATAGGTGCCGGCGTGCCGTTTGACTGGACGACCCATATGATTGGTCACGAGCTGACAGCCCAGTTTGGCATCGACCACGCCCAGACCCTGGCCGCCGTGTTGCCGTCTGTCTGGCGCGTACGCAAGACCCAGAAGCACGCCAAGCTGCTGCAATACGCCGAGCGCGTGTGGGACCTCACAGAGGGCGACGAAGCCAGCCGCGTCGACTTGGCGATCGACAAGACGGAGCAGTTCTTCCAACAACTTGGCCTCAAGACCCGCCTGCGCGACTATGATATCGCCCAGGAGCAGATTGACGACATAGTCGCGGCGCTTGAAGCCCACGGCATGACCGCCCTGTCAGAATCAAGCGATCTCGGCCTGGATATCAGCCGCGAGATCCTGCAGCTGGCCTGGTAAGGCGCAAAACAGCACACGATAAAGGCATCCTCAGGGATGCCTTTTTTTTATGCCGCCTCCAGCAGCAACTCCTCCCAGCAATTCCTCTCCCATTCCGGTCGACTGACAAAGCGATACAAACTGCTGACAGTAATCACCAGTGGCCCTTATTACACTGATATTTTTATCGCAGGAGACCGCCATGCCACGCTTTATCCTACCCCTGCTGCTGGTGTTCAGCAGTCTACTGGGCTGTAACGCCGACCAACCCAGAGTGGAGCCGCCACTGGCTAACTTCACCTTTAGCGAGGCGAAACTCGAGGCGCTGATCCAGGAACGCGAACCGATATTCTCATCGATTCAACTCGAGTACCAACACACCCACTACGATAGGCTGGAATACGCCGACATCTTCGTCGACACCCAGAAACAGGTTCCATATCTGCTGCTGGCACTCAGCAGCGAGAAGGGTCATAGCCTCACCTTAGGGATCAAGTTTGACGAGTGGCAGCTGCTGGATTGTCAGATCTTTTCCGGCCCCCACCGCATCGACAGCTTCGACTGCTCTGACGCCAAACGACTAACACAGGATGGCAAGAGCATCTTCGAGCTGCGCACCCGCGAGAAGCAGCAATACCTGCACCTTAGCTTTGTCAGCGACTGGCTGGAGTACGCCTCCTCGATAGGCTCGACCCTCTTCTCGCCTCGGGAAGATGACACGGGTATTGAGATCCTCACCAGCAACTATTTCGAGCCGCTGATCAACAACCAGTGGTGCACGGCGGACTGCGACAACCCAGCTAGCTCGACCCTGGGGGTCACCAGCTATCAGGCGCTTAAACGCCTGGTGGATCATTACCCTAAGAGGAAGAAGGTGCTGGTGTTCGATAACTTTGTCGGCGGCTCCGCCGACGATGAGGTCAACATGTATACCGGCTTGCTGATCCGCGAGCAGGGGCTGGATACCAAGGTCAGCCGCGCGGGACGTGTCTTCTCCGGCGCCACGGATCTGTTTGCCGCCGGGGTAAGGCGCACCCTGGAGCTGCAAGATACCAAGTTTAGTGTCGCTGGAAACCAACAGGTTGGCGTGCACAGCTGGAGCGACGGCGAGCTTGGCCGGGATGCCACCGAGATCTCCTACAGCGACGCCGCCCACCGTAGTCAGGCGACCTACTTCAGCCGCATGTTGGGCAAACAGGGGATCCCCTTCTATCTGTTTACCCTCACCTCGGCGCCATCTGAAGGCGCACACTGGATGACGCAACAGGAGATGGCGCGCTATCGGCTCACCACAGAGATCCGCTGACGGGCACGCTGGGCTATGCTGCCATCGCTTGACGGCATCGGCCTCTACGCCAGGCCGCCATGGGTCAGGCGTTCGGGATCCAGCAGACGCCTGAGCTCCTCCTCGCTAAGGTCGGTGAGCTCCATGGCGACCTCGAGTATGGGCCTCTGCTCCTGATAGGCCTGCTTGACTATCTTAGCGGCCTGCACATAGCCGACCCTGGGGCTTAGTGCGGTAACCAGTATGGGATTGCGATGCAGGGAGTCGGCTATCTTGCCTCGATTCACCACGAAACTCGCAATCGCCTTGTCCGCCAACAGGCGCGAGACATTGCTGAGGATCTCTATGCTCTCTAGCAGGTTAACCGCGATCAGCGGCTGCATCACGTTGAGCTCGAAGTTACCGGACTGACCGGCGATGGTGATCGCCATATCCTTGCCCATCACCTGGGCCGCCACCATACAGGCGGATTCGGGGATCACTGGGTTGACCTTGCCCGGCATGATGGAAGATCCCGGCTGCAAAGGTTGCAGGCTAATCTCACCCAGACCCGCCAGTGGGCCGGAGTTCATCCAGCGCAGGTCGTTGCTGATCTTCATGATGGCCACCGCCAGCGTCTTCAGCTGGCCCGAGAGAGCGACGGCGGTATCATGGCTCGCCATGCGGCTAAACAGATTATCCGCCGGACGAAACTGGGTGCGGGTCAGGGCGCTGAGTCTCTCGCAGAACAGCCGGGAGAACTCCTCGTGGGTGTTGACCCCAGTTCCCACCGCCGTGCCGCCCACGGGCAGCTGGGCCAGGGCGTCGCCCTGGCTGGCGATCCGCTCGCGGCAATCATCGATCTGACTCGCCCAGCCCCCCAACACCTGATCGAAACGCACCGGCATGGCATCCATCAGGTGGGTTCGCCCCGTCTTGGTGACATCGGCCAGCTGCTGCGCCTTAGTGGCGATGGTCTGCGACAGCAGGGTTAGCGAGGGGAGCAGCGACTGTTCAACCGCCAGCAAGGCGCTGATATGGATAGCGCTGGGAATGATGTCGTTGCTGCTCTGCCCCAGGTTGATCACATCGTTGGGATGCACCGCCTGGCCCAGGCTCTTCGAGACCAGAGTCGCGAGCACCTCGTTGGCGTTCATGTTGCTGCTGGTGCCCGAGCCGGTCTGAAACATGTCGATGGGGAAATGACGCATCATCTGGGGATTCGCCAGCAGCTCCTGCACCGCCTGGGCGACCGCCGGGGCAATATTGGGCGGCAACAGCCTAAGCGCCACGTTGGCCTCGGCGGCGGCGAGCTTAGCCAGCAACAAGGCACGGATGAAGCTGCGGGGCATGGGACGACCGCTCACAGGAAAGTTCTTGATCGCCCGCGCCGTCTGCGCGCCGTAGAGGGCATCGGCGGGAATATTGAGGTCGCCCATGCTGTCGCTTACCGCTTTACTCTCCATCTCTCTCTCCTGCTTATTGAGACTAGCTTGATCTTAGGTCAAATACTGCCGGGTCGCGACCCGGCAACACGGCGCAAACCTGGCCGCAACAGCTAGCAAACAACCCATTATTATTCAATGTGTTATTGCAAGAAGTGATGCTGTTTCGCTTGCAAATGTCTCCCAAGCAGTTAGGCTGCCTCCACTTTATTTAATGCTAAGCGTTAACCTGTAGATGCGAGTAACCATGAGACATAAAGGAGCCTCTGGCTTTACCCTGATAGAGATGGTGGTGGTGATCATCATACTGGCCATTCTCAGCGTAGCGGCCGCCAGCAGGTGGATAAGCCTGACGCGAGAGGCGAGGATCGCCCAGCTCAAGCAGCTCGAGGCCTCGGTGCAGGCCGCGAATCAACTTGTCTATGCCCGCTCGGCCATCCTGGGGCTAGAGAAACAGCCTAAGGCCAGCTTCTTCCTCAACCCAGGCGACAGCCAAAAAATCCAGGTGAGATATGGCAACCCGGTATGGGGCGGCGATGCGGTAACTCAGCTGCTAACGGTCACCATGAGTGAATGGTTCTACGGCGGGCGCTGGACGGTGGAAGATATCGAGCTGCGCATCGGCGATCGCAGCCTGTATAAGACCCCGGGGGATCTCATGGCAGACGGCGCCCTCGCCTGCTATCTGAGGGTCGACACGACTGCCGATAGCGTGGCCACCAAAATCATGGACAACGACTGTTAAGTCAGTCACCTACCCTGTTGATGAGAAAGCTAAATGTCTGGTCGCCAAAGGTGAGCAAGGCGGCCTTGTCCAGGTCGACTATCGCCTGTGATTCTGTCTCATAGCCCTCGCCGCTCAGGCTAAAATCCACCAACACCTGAGCTGCATCGTGTGGCGTAACCTTAACGCTGAACTGGTACTTATCCGCCAGCATCACCCGCTCGGCCTCGGCCTTATCAATCATTAGCGTCGGCGCGCCAAGCACCTCGCCCTGCAGGCTGACCTCCGAGGTCACTCGAAAGGTATCGGCAAGGCTGCTAAAGCTCACACTTAAACTCAAACTAACACTCAGACTCAGGGCGAGCGCCATCAAGATCCTTCTGATCATATTCAGCTCCTTTATGGTGAAATTGCTTTCCTCACAACTTAGTGGCTTTGCGGTTATTGTCAACATTCTCAATGACTAATATTTCTACAGGTTAATGTTGCTAAAAGCTACTCTAGCTAGCAGCTACTATCACTGACAGCTACAGGCATTAAACCACTTACATTAAACGACAGGCATTAAACGACAGGCATTAAACCACTTACATTAAACGACAGGCATTAAACAGCAGGCATTAAACAGCAGGCATAAAAAAACACCCCGCCGGCAACCCGGTGAGGTGTTTTTTCATGGTAACAGGAAACGCTGATACGCGCGGCGAACGCCTTACGCTTTGTACTTCAGCGTGCCGTTAGCCTTGATCTCGTCATACCAAAGGTTGTGATGTTGGGTCGCCCAGTTTTCATCACAGTAGCCCGACACCATACACTCCATACCACCTTCTGACATCACGGTCGCCATGAAGATGTGAACGATAGAGAAGGCGCAGATAACGATGGCACTGACAGAGTGAAGTACCAGGGCGATCAGGCTCAGGGTGCGGCTAGGCTCGAACAGGTTCGGGAACAGCAGCAACATGCCAGAGGCCGAGATGATCAGGCCGAACAGGGCAAAAGCCCAGAACCACATCTTCTCACCGGCGTTGGCAAAGCCTGCATCCGGGTGCTTACCCTTGAAGGGACCGAAGTTGATGTAACCACCAACCACCAGGAACCATTTAACATCATACATCTTAGGCAGCTGATTCTTAGCCCACAGCGTGGTCATCAGTGCCCAACCAATCATGAAGGGGATAGCCATGTAGTCGTGGATCTGCTTAGCGCCATAGACCAGACCGGCCCAGAAGCCTTCACCCAGGTATGGCTGGAAGAAGAAACGTCCCGCCAACAGGGTCAGACCCGTGAGGATCAGTAGCAGACAAGGGATCGCCCCCAGCCAGTGGATAGAGACATCAAATTTCGACCAGCGATACACCATCTTGCCCGAGAAGCCATGATGCAACTTGGAGATGCCGTTCACCTTGATGAACAGCACGAAGATGATGATCATGCCAAACAGCGCCGCCATCAGGGCTGGTGCCAGCCAGTCGCTGCGAAGCTCGAGAACCCGCAGATCATAGCTGTTGATTGGCTGGTTGTGGAACTGACCGTGAGAGGTAGTGTATCCGGTGGCACCCGCCTGAATCTCAGACCAAATCTGCCCCTCGGTGGCAGCATGGGTATGGTCGGTCGCATCGCCATGGGCGAACGACAGGGCACTGAAGGTGGTACCTATCACTAGCGCTAAGATCACGCTAAATTGTTTGAACCATTTGTTCATATTACATCCTTATCGTCCACACCGGGCGAGCCAGGTGTGGATTGTTGTGGCCTTATACAAGCTGGGGATTAACCCCAAATCGCATTTTTCGAACCACGGTATGCAACACGCTCGCGGAAGATGTTTGAGATAACCTCAGCATCACCAGCAAGTAGCGACTTAGTCGCACACAGCTCGGCACACATAGGCAGCTTGCCTTCGGCAATACGGTTAGAACCGTACTTCTGACGCTCTGCATCTGAGTGATTCTCTTCAGGACCACCGGCACAGAAGGTACACTTGTCCATCTTGCCGCGGCTGCCAAAGGCGCCCTTCTTAGGGAACTGAGGCGCGCCAAACGGACAGGCGTACAGACAGTAGCCACAACCGATACAGGTGTCTTTGTTGTGCAGCGTCAGACCATCTTCCGTCTTGTAGAAGCAGTTAGCCGGACAAACCGCCTGACAAGGGGCATCGGTACAGTGCATACAAGCCACAGAGATAGAGGCTTCGCCTGGCTGACCGTCGTTGATGGTCACCACGCGGCGACGTTGAATACCCCACTCCAGCGCAGAGTCGTTTTCGTTCTTACATGCCGTGACACAGCCGTTACATTCGATGCAGCGCTTGGTATCACATAAAAATTTCATTGTAGCCATATTGGCAAATCTCCCGATACTTAAGCTTTAGTGATCTGACAAAGCGACGCTTTGGTCTCTTGCATCTGCGTGACAGGGTCATAACCATAGGTCAATGCCGTGTTCGCAGACTCACCAATCACATAAGGCACAGTACCTTCTGGATAGTTATTCTCTAGGCTCTCACCGTGCATCACACCGGCGAAGTGGTATGGCATCCAGGTAACACCTTGCTTAACGCGAGGGGTAACCATAGCCTTGATCTTGATGCGGCCGCCCTCGGCGCCTTCTAGCCATACGGTATCGCCGTTGCGGATACCACGATCGGCGGCATCGCCTGGGTGGATCTCAACAAACATCTCTTGTTGCAGCTCGGCCAGCCATGGGTTAGAGCGAGATTCTTCACCACCACCCTCGTACTCAACCAGACGACCAGAAGTCAGACCCAGTGGGTACTTAGTTGCCGTGTCTTTCTCTTGGATAGACTTGTACAGCGTTGGTAGACGATGTACCTGCATGTCGTCGTAGGTTGGGTACTTAGACACGAGATCGCGACGTGGTGTGTACAGCGGCTCGCGGTGCACAGGCACTTGATCCGGGAAGGTCCACACGATACAACGCGCCTTAGCGTTACCAAATGGAATACAGCCGTGCTTCATGGCCACACGCTGGATACCGCCAGAAAGGTCGGTCTTCCAGTTCTTGCCTTCGGCTTCTGCCTTCTCTTCGGCGGTCAGATCATCCCACCAGCCCAGTTGCTTGAGCAGCTTGTCGCTGAACTCTGGGTAACCGTCTTGGATCTCGCTGCCCTTAGAGAAGCTGCCTTCGGCCAGCAGGTTCTTGCCTTGGTATTCGACGCCATAACGGGCACGGAAGTTACCACCGCCCTGCAGCACGTGCTTGCTTGTGTTGTAGAGAATCTGGGTACCAGGGTGCTTCTGCTCTGGTGTGCCCCAACATGGCCATGGCAGACCATAGGTTTCGCCCTTGGCTGGACCGCCTTCTGCTTCAAGCGTCTTGTTGCTGAAGGTGCCCCAGTTTTGGGTGTGCAGCTTCAGACGCTCAGGGCTCTGGCCAGACATACCGATAGTCCACATACCGCGGTTGATCTCGCGGGTGATGTCTTCGATCACTAGCATGTCTTTGGCATCTTTAGCGATGCGCTTAGTGTATTCCTTGTCGAAACCGAGTTTCTGCGACAGGCGATACATGATCTCGATATCTGTCTTAGATTCGAATAGTGGCTCGATCACCTTCTCACGCCACTGCTGGCTACGGCCAGAGTTTGATACCGAACCTTCGGTCTCGAACTGAGTCGCCGCAGGTAGTAGGTAGACACCATTCTTACGACGGTGCATGACACCCGCCATAGTTGGGAATGGATCCACAACCACTACTGTGTCCATCTTATCCAGGGCGTCACGCACCTCGCGCTGACGGGTTTCTGTGTTAACAGATTGACCCCAGAAGAAGGCCATGCGCACGCGATCTTTCTGCGCCAGCTTCTCAGGCGTCTCTAATACGCCGTCGTGCCAACGAGAACATGGAATACCAGGAGTGTTCATTGGGATGCGACCCAGGTATTCGTTCTGATCGAAACGACCCTTAACCCAGTCGAAGTCCAAGTCCCAAACGTGTGACCAGTGCTTCCAAGAACCTGTCTTGAGGCCATAGTAGCCAGGCAGGGTATCGAATAGCAGACCTAAGTCGGTTGCGCCCTGTACGTTATCGTGACCACGGAAGATGTTAGTACCGCCGCCAGATACGCCCATGTTGCCCAGAGCCAGCTGCAGGATACAGTAGGCACGGGTGTTGGCGTTACCAACGTGGTGCTGGGTACCACCCATACACCAAACCACAGTACCAGGACGGTTTTCCGCCATCAGCTTAGCCGCTTGGTAAACCTGCTCTTCACTCACGCCTGTGATGTTGGCCACTTCTTGTGGTGGGAACTTCTTCACCTCTTCGCGGATAGTGTCCATCTCGAACACGCGCTGCTGGATGAAAGTCTTGTCTTCCCAGCCATTTTCGAAGATGTGCCACAACATACCGTAGATGAACGGAATATCGGTACCAGGACGCAGTGCACAGTGCAGATCAGAGTGAGCCGCGGTGCGAGAGAAACGTGGGTCAACCACGATGATCTTGGCGTTGTTCTTCTCTTTGGCGATCAGAATATGCTGCATGGCAACAGGGTGTGCCTCGGCAGGGTTTGAACCGATGAAGAAGATCGCGTTCGCATTCTGAATGTCGTTGAAAGAGTTGGTTTGCGCACCATAACCCCAGGTGTTAGCAACACCGGCTACAGTGGTAGAGTGACAGATACGTGCCGAGTGGTCGACGTTGTTGGTACCCCACATGGCCGCAAATTTACGGTACATGTAGCAGCCTTCGTTAGAGAACTTGGCGCTACCCATGAAGTAGAGTGAATCTGGGCCCGACTCTTGACGGATGCTCTGCATCTTGTCGCCGACTTCGTTGAAGGCCTGCTCCCAAGAGAGCTTCTTCCACTTACCGTCGACCAGCTTCATTGGGTACTTAAGACGCTTCTCGCCGTGACCATGTTCACGCAGTGCAGCACCTTTGGCACAGTGACCACCGGCATTGAATGGGTGATCGAATGCTGGTTCCTGACCCGTCCAGACACCGTTTTGGACTTCGGCATATAGACCACAACCCACGGCACATGCGCTACATACGGTACGCTTGATCTCGATAGGGGCATCGTGTGGAATATCTTTCGCTTCGGCGCGGCGCATCATGCCGGTACCGAGAAGAGAGGCTGCTGCGATACCACCGGTTGTGATACCCGCATGCTTCATGAATTGACGACGGCTGATGCCTAAGCTTGGCTTAGCCGCGGCGACTGCCTCATTTGTTTTGCGCGTTAACTTCATCGCTCAAATTCTCCTAATTAGCTACGCAAGCTATTGTAATAACTGCGGATATGTGCAGTTTCATGGTAGCCATCGGCATGTTTTTCTTGAGATTTACTTTCGGTTGCATTGGCAACACTCACACCACTCGCGGCGATGGCCACACCGGCCGTACCACCTATAGTGAGTGCTTTCAGCAAAGATCTGCGATTCAGATCGGGCTGTTGCTTCTTCATTCTTGCTCCTAGTGGATTAGGAAGTTTCGATTGGTAGGGATGATTTATTCAAAACCGCCATCGGCACCTTGGTTAAGGCAATGTTATTCACAGGTGGCGGTTTAGTAAAAATGCTATGTTTTTTAAAAACATCCGATTAATTGCCGTTGCAATATAGGTAAGAAGCGAGGCAGAGATATTGATCTAAACAGGGGTCAATAAGCGGAAAAAATGAATAAATGGCCAAAATGTTAAGCCAGTCATACTTTAGCCAATACACTTTGCTGGCAATCCCTAAAAATAGCTAAAACCGGGATCCAGTAGATGTAATGAAGTTGTTGTTATTGAAAATAAAAAGCGCGTACAAAAAACAGCCAAAGGTGATCTGGATCCGCTAAAATCCTCAACCTTTAACCATAAAAAAACACCCCGCCTAATACCTAGGTGGGGTGCTTCATTAATGCGCTTTTATTCAATAACGCGTCTGCGTTTTGAGTCTAGTCGCTGTAGGTCTAGTCCCTGTAAGTCAGGGTACCATTATCTTTGATCTCATCGTACCAAAGGTTGTGATGCTGTACTGCCCAGTTCTCATCACAGTAACCCGACTTCATGCACTCCATACCACCTTCACTCAGTACCGTCGCCATCCAGATGTGGACGATGGTAAAGGCGATGATGATTATGGCGCTGAGGCCGTGAACCAGCAGTGCCGCCATAGAGGCTTCACGTGGCAGTTCCAGGCCCGGCATCACCAGCATGATACCGGATACCGCGATAAACAGACCGAACAGGGTTAGCGTCCAGAACCACATCTTCTCACCGGCGTTGGCGAAGCCGCTGTCTGGGTGCTTGCCCTTGAAGGGTCCGAAGTTGATGTAGCCACCAACCACCAGGAACCACTTAAGGTCATACAGCTTAAATGTCTGCAACGGCATCCATTTAACCACACAGATAGCCCAGGCCACGATGAACAAGGGACCCGCGTAATCGTGGATCGTCTTGCTGCCGTAGATCAGCGAACCCCAAATGCCTGTGCCCACATAGGGTTGTAGCACATGCTTACCCAACATGATGTTAAGACCGGTAAAGATCAACGCCAGGCAGGAAAGCGCCATCACCCAGTGAATCCAAAGATCGGCCTTGCTCCAGCGCAATACCATCTTGCCAGAGAAACCATGACTTAGCTTTGAAGGGCCATTCACCAGGTAGAAGATCAAGAAAGCACCGAACACACCGCAAACGGCCAGCGCCATCACTGGGGTGAGATAGTCGTTCTTAACGTTAGTGCCTTCGATTGCCGACACGTTAATCATGACCCCACCCTCAGCGCCTTTGGCTGTGGTGTATCCCTTGTCTCCTGACTTCACGGCTCGCCATAGCTCAGCGTCGCTGGTATTTGCCATCTGTTGACTGGTCTGTTCGTCAACGGCATAGGCTGACGTCGTCAAGCCCAAGCCCATTGCCAAGACCAATGGCAATAACAACACAGTGAATAGGCTGCGCAGTGATTTTAATAACATAGTCACTCCTTTACAGACCGTAAGCCCGAAGGCTTACGGTACTATTCACTTTAAACGCCAGTCTTAGGGGTGTAGCCCCAGATCGCATTAGGGTTACCACGGGCCGCAATACGCTCACGGTAGATGTTGGAAACCACTTCCGCATCACCGGCGAGCAGTGCCTTGGTTGAACAAAGCTCGGCACACATAGGTAACTTACCCTCGGCCAGACGGTTAGCGCCATACTTCTTACGCTCGGCTTCGGAGAAGGTCTCTTCTGGGCCACCGGCACAGAAAGTACACTTGTCCATCTTGCCGCGGCTGCCAAAGGTGCTCTTCTTAGGGAACTGAGGCGCACCGAATGGGCAGGCGTATAGGCAGTAACCACAACCGATACAGGTATCTTTGTTGTGTAGTGTTAGGCCATCTTCCGTCTTGTAGAAGCAGTTTGCTGGGCAAACGGCCTGACAAGGGGCGTCGGTACAGTGCATACAAGCCACAGAGATCGAGGCTTCACCAGGTTGACCATCGTTGATGGTCACGACGCGACGGCGTTGGATACCCCACTCGAGAGCGGAATCGTTTTCGTTCTTACATGCTGTGACGCAACCGTTACACTCGATGCAGCGTTTGGTGTCACATAGAAATTTCATGACTGCCATAATGGCTTATCTCCTCATCAAGTTCCGTTAGGCTTTAGTGATCTGACACAAGCTAGACTTAGTCTCTTGCATCTGGGTCACCACGTCATAGCCATAGGTCAATACGGTGTTGGCCGACTCACCAATGATGTAAGGCACTGTACCTTCTGGGTAGCTCTTCTCCAGGCTCTCGCCTTCGAACATACCCGCGAAGTGGTACGGCATGAAACACTCACCTTCAATCACACGCGGTGTCACCATTGCCTGCACCTTGATCTTGGCGCCTTCTGGGCTGTGAACCCATACGACATCGCCATCACGTAGACCACGATCCGCCGCATCAGCAGGGTTGATTTCGATAAACATCTCTTGCTGAAGCTCTGCCAACCAAGGGTTAGAACGAGTCTCTTCACCACCGCCCTCGTACTCAACCAGACGACCAGAGGTCAAGGCGAGTGGGAACTCTTTGGCGAAGTCCTGATCCTGAATTGACTTGTACAGGGTAGGAAGACGCGCAACCATACGGTCATCGTAAGTTGGGTACTTAGACACAAGATCACGACGAGGCGTATACAGAGGCTCACGGTGAACCGGAATATCATCTGGGAAGTTCCAAACGATACAACGGGCCTTAGCGTTACCAAATGGGATACAACCGTGCTTGATGGCGACACGCTGGATACCACCAGAGATATCTGTCTTCCAGTTCTTACCTTCGGCAGCGGCTTTCTCTTCTGCGGTCAGGTCGTCCCACCAGCCAAGTTGCTTGAGCATCTTGTCGGTAAACTCTGGATAACCGTCCTTGATCTCACTGCCCTTAGAGTAAGAGCCTTCGGCCAGGATGTTGTTACCATCGTGCTCAACACCATAACGGGCACGGAAGTTACCACCACCGAAGCGGACTTCACGGTCGGTACGGTAGAGGATCTGGGTACCAGGGTGTTTCATCTCAGGAGTGCCCCAACATGGCCAAGGCAGACCATAGGTTTCGCCTTTAGCTGGACCACCCGGTGCTTCCAGGCTCTTGATGTCGAAGGTGCCCCAGTTTTCCTGGTGCATCTTGAGACGCTCAGGGCTCTGACCTGTGTAACCTATGGTCCACATACCCTTGTTGTATTCACGGACAATATCTTCGATCAACGGCTCGTCGCCATTCACCTGGATATGCTTACACAGTTCTTTCTCTATGCCCCACTTCTTCGCCAACTTGTACATGATGACGTGGTCAGGCTTAGATTCGAACAGCGGCTCGATCACCTGTGAACGCCACTGCAGTGAGCGGTTAGAGGCAGATACCGAACCATAGGTTTCGAACTGAGTCGCCGCCGGCAGCAGATAGACGCCATCTTTACGGGTATGCATCACACCCGCCATGGTTGGGAAAGGATCCACAACCACTACTGTGTCCATCTTGTTCAGTGCTTCACGCACCTCACGGCCACGGGTTTCTGTGTTAACCGACTGACCCCAGAAGAATGACATACGGATGTTGTCTTTCTGAGCGATCTTAGACTTGTCTTCCAGCACGCCGTCGTGCCAACGAGAACAAGGAATACCGGTAGAGGTCATAGGATCCTGACCCAGACGCTGTTCCTGGTCGAAGCGAGCCTTCACCCACTCATAGTCCAGATCCCATACGTTACACCAGTGCTTCCAAGAACCTGTCTTCAGGCCATAGTAACCAGGCAGGGTGTCGAACAGCAGACCGAAGTCGGTTGCGCCCTGTACGTTATCGTGACCACGGAAGATGTTAGTACCGCCACCAGAGACGCCCATGTTACCCAGGGCCAACTGCAGGATACAGTAAGCACGGGTGTTGGCATTACCTATGTGGTGCTGAGTACCACCCATACACCAGACTATGGTGCCAGGCTTAGTCTCGGCCAGTGTCTTGGCCACACGGTACATCTGCTCTTTCGGTACACCGACCACGTTTTCAACTTCTTCAGGGTTCCATTTAGCGGCAGCTTCGCGGATACGCTCCATGCCGTAGACACGCTGATCGATGAAGGTCTGGTCTTCCCACTTGTTTTCGAAGATATGCCACAGCAGACCGTAGATATAAGGAATATCGGTACCTGGGCGAATATGCACGTACTCGTCGGCCTTAGCCGCAGTACGGGTGAAACGAGGATCGACAACGATAATCTTCGCGCCGCGCTCTTTACCTTCCAGAATGTGTTGCATGGCAACCGGGTGAGCTTCTGAAGGGTTAGAACCGATAAACATCATCGCCTTGGCGTTGCGGATATCGTTGAACGAGTTGGTTTGCGCACCATAGCCCCAGGTGTTGGCAACACCGGCTACAGTGGTAGAGTGACAAATACGTGCCGAGTGGTCGACGTTGTTGGTGCCCCACATGGCAGCGAATTTACGGTAGAGGTAAGCCTGCTCGTTAGAGAACTTAGCACTACCCATGAAGAAGACTGAATCCGGGCCCGATTCCTTACGGATATCCAGCGCCTTCTGGCCCACTTCCTCGATAGCCTGATCCCAAGAGATACGCTTCCACTTACCGCCTTCGAGCTTCATGGGGTACTTGAGACGCTTCTCACCATGGCCGTGCTCACGCAGAGACGCACCCTTGGCACAGTGGCCACCGGCATTGAATGGATGGTCGAAAGCTGGCTCTTGGCCTGTCCACACACCATTTTGCACTTCGGCATAGATACCACAGCCCACTGAACAGTGAGAACAGATGGTACGCTTCACTTCGGTTGGCGCATCATGTGGCACTTCTTTCGCTTCGGCTTTGCGCATCATTCCAGCGCCAAGCATAGAGGCCGCGGCAATACCACCAGTAGCAAGACCTGCAGACTGAAGGAACTGACGACGACTTAGACCCAGGGCAGGCTTTTTAGCGACTTCTGCCTGGTCTGTTTTGCGGGTTAATCGCATCACACACTCTCCTAATGTTATTGAATTACTGCGTAATTACTCGTCCAAGGCTTACTTGGTACGTAAAGACGCGTAATAACTACGAATATGATCTGTCTCGTGGTAACCATCGCCGTGCGCTGCATCTTTTTGAGGTGCAGGCGTTGCCGCCGCGGCCTGGCCACTCACGGTTGCCACGGCACCCGCTGCACTGCCCAGGGCTAATGCTTTTAGCAATTGACGACGACCCATATCAGAAGCTTGCTTCTTCATAGTGTCTCCTTGATGTTGACTCAATTTAGGCTCTAGTCTCATCATCTCGGTCGATTAGGCTTTGCAGACAAGTCGACACTAAGACCAGAACCCGACGCTTGGTGAGGGTTGCCCCTCGGTTTCAATATGTCGGCGCGTTGGCGCCGACCACTAAGCTAAACCACAACCTAGGACGCGAGTTCGCTGGCTGTCGGTTCAATCTTCTCCGCTTCGCTGCCAGGGCAGTTCACCGGAATATCTAACTTAAGTTGCTCAAATTCGTTGGCTTCGATAACGAAAAACGCCTTGGCTAGCTGGGCCACGGTGGCATAGAAGGCCGCGCTCGGCGCCCGTCCCAGGTGGTCACAGAAGCGCTCGATCCAGCTGCCGATGTGGCGTTGGTAAAACGCCAACTGGCGGAAGCCAGGCGCCTCGAGGATCAGGGTGCCCATCACCTCACACAGGGCGGCCACATGATCTTCCGGCTCCTTCACCTCTTCGCTGCGCTCAAACCCCAGCTGAGCCAGATCCTGTCTGAGCAGGGCCAGCGGCTTGTCCATCAGCGAGCCCGTCATGAACCAGCTGCCATAGGGCAAGATCTCACCGCTACCCACGCCGAGGAAGATGTTGAAGTACTCATCTTCCAGCTGCTCAGGGGTAAACTGCTCCGCCGCCAATTTCAGCGCCAACCAGGCCTTGGTCATGTCGCTGTCATCGTCGGCATCTATCTCCAGGGTGGAAAGGAACTGCAATAGTTCAGCACTTGGCTGCTTGCGTAAAAGCGCCGCCAAAAGCTGGTAGATATCGGCTCTCAACTGATCGTTTTCTGAAACTTCTCTTACTAATTCGGTCATGGCTAAACTCTTATCGCAGTTGCTTTTCAGGATCTTGAAGTATGTCTTCAAACATGTCTTTTACCCGGCAGTCGCTACACATCTTCAGACGCTCGGTATTGGCACTGAAGGCACTGTGTCCGCCGACTACATCCAGCATCCGTTGCACCATGGATTGGGTGGCGAATGGGGTACCACAACGAATACATTCGAACGGGGCCTCCTCATTCAGGGTTTGACGGCTCTGACGAGCTGTCGCATCGAAATTAATCTGTGGTGTCAGGCTGATCACCTTCTCCGGACAGGCCGACTCACACAGGCCGCACTGCACACAGGCTTGCTCGACAAAATAGAGCGCCGGCTTCTCGCCGCCGTCGGTCAGCGCCTGAGTCGGACAGGTCGACACACAGGAGAGACACAGGGTGCAGTTATCGGTATTAACACTCACCTTGCCGTAAGGAATATTGCTCTTGCTCAGGCAGGCATCGGTAGAGGCCGCCTGGCTGTTGAGGTGATCGATCGCCGCGTAGAGGGTCTCACGCTTGGTAGTGGCGGCAAATTCGCCCGGCACTATCATGGGCCAGCTGGCACTCGGCTCGATCAATGTGGCCAGGTCGGCAATCTGACTGGCCTCAATCACGCTGACGCGCTGTGGCTGACCCATCTCGTCGAGGATCTCGTTGGCCAGCTTGAGCTCGCCGTTGAGCATCTGGGTCAGGGTTGGCGCCGTGGCCTCTGTGTTGAGCACCAAGATCTGACGCGCGCCCCAGGCCAGGGCCGCCATCCAATGATCCATGCTGGCGACCGTGATCTCCTCCAGCTCCACCGGCAAGATGGCACCGGGTAGCTCATCGCCGATCAGCGTGGCACCCAGGCTGGCATCGTGGAACAGGATCACAGGCGCGGTCTGCGCCGCACTGCGAAAACGTGTCACCAACTTGTTCAGGTAGGAGTGCAGCGCCTGTGGCGTCGGCAGGTCATAGCTGATGGCGCCGGTCGGACAGGCATTAGTACAGCTGCCCGCTCCGTGGCAGAGGTAAGGGTCGATCTCTATCTTATGGTTCACGCTGGCGATGGCATCGGCGGGACAGAAGTTGAGGCAGCGGTTACAACCATCGATGCCGTTTCTGTGGTGGGCACAGATATCGCTGTTTACCTTGACGTAGCGCGGCTTGTCGAACTCGCCGATCAGCTCGGGCAGCTGGGCGATGGCATCCATCAACTTGGCCTCATCCTGCCCCACGTAGAAGTAACCCGGCGGCAGCATCTCGAGGTTAATGCATGGCGCTTGGCTAAGGTCGAGGATAAGATCGAAATGGGCCTTGCGAATGGCCACCAGGCTGAGATCGGCAGTGCCATTGTCATGCTCAACCTTGACCTGGAATTGACCCAGGAAGCCTTTGATTTCGATGAGCTTGTTGTAATAACTCTCGACATCTTCGGCGGCGTTCATCACCTTCTCCAGGTGGTCTTCATCCTGACTGGTGATCGACTCGTTGGCCAGAATGGCGCGCTGACCCATGTTGGCCAGCTTGTCGGCCGCCAGGCGTGCCAAGTCTTCCGGGCCAATGATCAACACATTGCCCTCTGTGGTGTAACTCACTGTGGGTGGGATCAGGTTTTGCAGAATTTGTGTCTGTCCCAACACTTGCTGGCGCACCTGTTTCAGGTGGGCCAAATTGTCGCTCGTCTCTAAATGCATGCTCACATTGCGTTCCTAAGCAGTATTTGGCTGCTGTATCAGCCGGGTGGCTGTTGTGCTCTAACGGCATGCGCTTGTTGCGCCAGCTTCACCCTGAGTTCAACGATTATCTAACTCGTTGTTAATTGTCGTTAATACAGCAATTCACGTACCAAATTTATGGATTTAAAAGCACTCTAAACTTACCTTAAACAACAGGAGGCTTGGTTGAGGCCTGTATTTCTGGTTCATTTTGGGACACCTCGCCGGATGCCCTGTCCAAATTGTCCTCGACCTGCGCCGCAGCATTTTCCTGCTGTGCCAGCTGGGTTTCCGCAGTCTCGGCAGCCGCCTCGACCGCCTCGTCATCCTTGGTCAGATGCCTGAAGACCTTCTTGGCTAACTCGGCCGATACCTCGGCGGTCAGCTTGGGCTGATCTGTATAGTCCAGGGCATATTCCAGCAGGCCATCGATCTCGTGATAGTGTGGCTGCTTCCACAACGCCCTCAGGGCCGCCGTCTTGGCATCAGGATCGACATTGTCGGCCATGAAGCTGGCGAAGCTGCCGCCCACCTCTATCTTCTCGGGATCCGGCAGGTCCTCGGCGGTCAGTATCTTCTTCTCTTCGGGAGCGACTTGGTCGCTAGCTTCGACACCGTCCGCGCCTTCGGCCTCAACCGATGGCTCGACCGGCGTTTCCTGGGCCTGTTCGGCCAGACGCGCCGCCTCTTCCTCGGCCTGCACCTGTTGGCGACGCTGGGTCCAGCGTGCGAAGAGTCCGCTTGGCTTATCACTCATCAGGACACTAGCCCCCTATCCGGATTGGTGCTCGGTCCCTCGTTCTTACGACGATTGACATGCTTACGCCTATGGGCGCAGATCTCCACCTCGCCGTGACGGGTAATGAAGGCCTCTATCCAGCAGGCGATCGCCTTAGGCATGGGGAAGTTCAGCACTGGGGTGTCACCCTCCAGGCAACCGGCTGCGACATTTTGGTCGGCCGAGATATAGGCGGGCACCCAGGTGCCATCTTCCAGCTCGTCGCACACCACGTAGAGCATGGCATTGTCCATATCCAGGTTAATGCGATAGCTGCCGCGCTCATCTTTGTAGAGTTCAAGCATCACTATGTGGGCCCCGGCAGGCGCGGGCTGGGTGGCGGGAACTATCTGATCTAATTCCCAACTTTCAGCGGTCCAGCGCCCCATCTGTTTCTCCACCTTTTTCAGTGAGACATACATGGGCCATTGACTTTCGGTATGTTGCATTGCGTCTCCGTTTTGCCTAGCAGGCCGGCGTATTGCTGATTCGCCGGGCATTGGGTTAGCGATAGACCTAACGAAGCAATTTACATGCCATCGCTAGAAGGGGAATAGTTTGAACTGGATCATCAAATCCCTAACAAGCGTAGGACAATTTGTCCTAAAAGCCATTTTGGCCGGGACAGAAAAGGGCGACATCGCACAAAGTCGACGCCTGGATCACGCATTTACACTCGAAATCCTTGCGTAGGAACGATACTTGCTATGCTCAATGCGCCCCAATGCAACAAGACGAGAGCAATGACAAGTTTCAAACACCCCACACTGGTCAAGACCCAAGCCGATGCCCCGCTCACCATGGCGGTGAAAGCCATCAACGAGCAGGGCGAAGTAGTCGACAAATATATCGCCTGCGAGCGCCCCCTCACCCTCTACCTGAACTGGCGCCCCATAGTGACTCTGATGACACTGGGTGCCCGTCCCGAAGCGCTGGCACTGGGCTATTTGAAGAACCAGGGCTTCATCAGCGACGTCCATCAGCTCGAGTCTGTGATTGTGGATTGGGAGGTTAACTCGGCGGCGGTGATCACCAAGGAGTCGACGGCGCACCTGGAAGAGAAACTGGCGGAGAAGACAGTCACCACAGGTTGCGGCCAGGGCACCGTCTATGGCGGCTTCATGGATGGCGTCGAGGATATTCGCCTGCCCACGCCGCAGCTGAAACAGAGCATGCTCTACAGCCTGCTCAATAACATCAGCGCCTACAACGAGACCTATAAGAATGCCGGTGCAGTGCATGGCTGTGGCCTGTGCGAGGGCGATCAGATCATCGGTTTCGTCGAAGATGTCGGCCGTCACAACGCGGTCGACACCCTCGCCGGCGAGATGTGGCTCAAGCAACAGGGCGGCGGCAACAAGCTGTTCTACACCACAGGGCGTCTCACCTCGGAGATGGTGATCAAGGTGGCCAAGATGGGCATCCCCGTCCTGCTTTCGCGCAGCGGTGCCACCCAGATGGGGCTGGAACTGGCCCAGAAGCTAGGGATCACCATGATCGCCCGCGCCAAGGGGCGCCACTTCCTCATCTATCATGGTGCGGAAAATATCGAATTTGATGCCACACCGCCGAAGCGTAACCTAGGTTAACGGCGAAGGTTAAAGGATTATCCATGACTGAACCCAGCGAACTCGTCTACATGAGCGCCAAACAGGTCGCCGAATATCTCGACCTGAACGAGAAGAAGGTCTACTCCATGGCCAATGACCGCATTTTGCCCGCCACCAAGGTGACGGGTAAATGGTTGTTTCCCAAGATTTTGATCGACCGTTGGGTCATGGACTCCTGCCATAGCGGCATGCTGTCGGATCGCATGCATATCACGGGAAGCGACGATCCCCTGCTCTCCATGTTGGTGGCCCGCCTCATGTCTAAGATAGGCAAGAGCGATCTCATCAGCTACAGCTCAACCGGCTCCCGCATGGGGCTGGATCTCCTGTCGCGCGGCTATGCCGACGTCTGTACCCTGCACTGGGGCAACGTGGAGGAGCGCAACATACGTCACCCCGCCCTGCTCAAGGGCTACCCCAACCACCAGCAGTGGGTGATGGTGCACGGCTACACCCGTCAGCAGGGGCTAATGATGCGCAGCGAGATGCACCACAGATGCCAGGAAGAGGAGAAAGTGATCGGCCTGCCCTGGCGCTGGGTCGGCCGCCAAGCTGGCGCAGGTAGTCAGCAACATCTGGAACACTGGCTGATCAAGCAAGGTGCCAGCATAGAGCAGCTCAATCCGCAGATCACCGCCTATAGCGAGCGTGAACTGGCGGGCTTCATCGCCCGTAACGAGGCCGACATCGGCTTCGGCTGTCAATCGGTGGCGCTGGAGAGCGGCCTAAGCTTCGTGCCTCTGGTGACCGAATCCTTCGATTTCGTGATGCCCCAAGGGATCTACTTCCGTCGTCAGCTCCAGGCCCTGTTCGAGATGCTCGGCAGCACCCAGACCCGCCAACTGGCGGCTCAGCTGGGCGGTTATGATCTCAGCCAGTGCGGCCAGATGTTGTGGACGGCCCACTAAGCTAAGGGATCTTTTTAGGCCAGGCGCCACACATAGCCTGGTCTATGGGGTAGTATGTTAGCCATGACAGGAGAAAATCAGCCACAGGCAGATCTATGGAAGCAGAGTTAAACGAGATCCAAAACTTCTTAAGCCAATATCCCCCGTTTAACGCCCTGCCCGACGAGGTGGTCGCCATGGTGAGCCACCATGTTGAGATCGCCTACTACCGCCAAGACACCCCCATCATCCACTTCGGCGATCAGATCCATGACCTCTACATGGTGCGCAGCGGCGTGGTGGAGGTGTACCGCCGCAAGGGCGAACTCTATAACCGCCTGGACAGCGGCGATCTCTTCGGCCAGATGGGCCTGCTCACCAACAACAAGGTACGTTTCCCCGTCAAGGCGATCGAGGATACCCTGGTCTATTGCATCCCAGAGGCGATCTTCCAGCAGCTCTACGATCAATACGACACCTTCGCCGACTTCGTCGAGGTAGAGGACAGCGCCCGCCTACGCCAGACAGTATCTAACACCAGCGAACAGAACGACCTGACCACCTCTAAGGTGAAGACCCTACTCACCCGCGATGCCCCTGTGATCCACAAGGGCGAAAGCATACAGCAAGCCGCCATCATAATGGCCCAGGAGAATGTCTCTGCCCTCCTGGTGATCGACCCAGATTCCCTGGAGGATGAGGACGGCGACACCAGCCCGCTACTGGGGATCATCACAGACAGGGATCTCTGCACCCGAGTCGTGGCCGAGGGGATAGACCCGGCCACCGAGCTGGCCGGCGTGGTGAGCACAGAGGTGATCACCCTAGATCATAACGCCTATGTCTATGAGGCCATGCTCACCATGCTGCGCTACAACGTGCATCATCTGCCTGTGTGCAAGGGACGCAAACCCATAGGCATCATCGAAGCTACGGATATCGTCAGATACGAGTCGCAAAACTCCCTGCTACTAGTCAGCAGCATCTTCCAGCAACAGAGTCTGGAGGAGCTGGCCACCCTCGCCACCCAGGTCAAAGACAGCTTCGTGCGACTGGTGAACGAAGACGCCAACTCCCACATGGTGGGCAGCGCCATGTCGGTGATCGGCCGCAGCTTCAAACAGCGGATACTCGAGCTGGCCGAAGAGAAACTCGGTCCACCGCCCATCCCCTACTGCTTCCTGGCGCTGGGCTCCATGGGTCGCGACGAGCAGCTGATCGTCACCGATCAGGACAACGCCATCATACTCGACGACGACTTCGACAAGGCGAAGCACGACGACTACTTCAGCCAGCTGGCCAACTTCGTCTGCGACGGGCTAGATAGCTGCGGTTACAGTTACTGCACCGGAGATATCATGGCCACCAACCCCATGTGGCGCATGACGCGAAAAGAGTGGGAGGCCTGTTTCGCCGACTGGATAGACGATCCAAACCCTAAGGCGCTACTGAATGCCTCCATCTTCTTCGATCTCGACGGCGTCTATGGCCGCCTCAAGTGGGCCGAGCAGCTCAACGGCTTCATCGTGCGCCGGGCACGCAAGAACAACCGCTTCCTGGCCTGCCTCGCCCGCAACGCCTTGAATCGCACCCCGCCGCTGGGTTTCTTCAAAGATTTCGTGATGGAGAAAGATGGTCGCCACAACAACTCCATCAACCTCAAGCGCCGGGGCACGGCGCCGCTGGCGGATCTCATCCGGGTACACGCCCTGGCGGTGGGTTCACGCGCCCGCAACTCCTTCGAGCGCCTGGACGACATCATAGACGCCAACATCTTGCCCAAGGGGCGCGGCGAGGATCTGCGAGACGCCATGGAGTTCATCTCCATGGTCCGCATCCGCCATCAGGCCTTAGACGTGGAGCAGGGAATCGATCCCGACAACAACATAGAGCCAGAGCACCTGTCGGATTTCGAACGCCGCAACCTCAAAGATGCGTTTCAGATCTTGAGTAACGCCCAGAACTTCCTCAAGTTCCGTTACAACGCCAGCAACCAGTTTAAGTGAGCCTAAGATGCTGAAGAAGCTATTATCACCACCTAGCATCGACTGGCCGGGTAAGTTTGAGCAGCGGCTCAAGACCACGGAACATCAGGGGTTACGCCAGTATTATCTGGGCGGCCTGCCGGATCCCGACACGCCACTAGCAGAGGTCGAGCTGCTGGCGATGGACTTCGAGACCACGGGCCTGAACGTCGATAAGGATGATATCGTCAGCATAGGCACTGTGCCCTTTACACTTCGGCGCATCTTTCTCAACCGTGCCCAGCACTGGACTGTCAGACCCAGAGAACAGCTGGCCGAGGAGTCGGTGATCATCCACGGCATCACCCACAGCGACATACTGGACGCGCCGGATCTCTCCGCCATCTTCGAACAGGTGCTGGAGCAGATGGCGGGCAAGATCATGGTGGTGCACTATCAGGCGATTGAAAGGCTGTTCCTGGAGCGGGCGCTGATCCGCCGCATCCATCAGGGGATAGAGTTCCCCCTGATAGATACTATGGCACTGGAATCTGAGATACAGAAGCGCCAGCATGGCGGCCTGCTACAGCGCCTCAAGGGCGACAAGCCGGGCTCGGTGCGATTGGGTCAGAGCCGCTCGAGATACGGCCTGCCCAGCTATCCGCCCCACAACGCCCTGACCGACGCCATCGCCACCGCCGAGCTGCTGCAGGCACAGATAGCCCATCACTTCGACCCAAAGCGCCCCATCAAAGAGTTCTGGTGCTAGCGCTTGTATAAGTTCTGATGTTAGCGCTCGCATTGGATCTGTCATAGGCGCTGGCAATAAAAAAGGAGGCCAACGGCCTCCTTTTTTTCACTCAATCCGCGTTAGAAGCGCTCGGTGCGCATCCCCTTCAGCAGGCTGACACACATCAGCAGCAGTATCACGGTAAAGGGCAGCGCGGTCGAGATGGCGCCGGCCTGCAGGGCCTGAATCGCCTCTGTACCACCGATCCACAGCAGCGCCATGGCAATTGCACCCTCGAGCAGCGCCCAGAACACCCTCTGTGGCACAGGCGCGTCTATCTTACCGCCGGCGGTGATGCTATCGATCACCAGAGAACCCGAGTCCGACGAGGTGATAAAGAACACCAATACCAAGATCACGGCGATGATAGAGAGCAGAGTGCCGAACGGCAGCACATCGAACATCTCAAACATGGCCAGCGGCACGTCGGTCAGGCCCTTGGCCCCCAGCTCACCCACCTTGTTGACCACCTGATCGATCGCCATGCCACCAAATACCGACATCCAGATCAGCGTCACGCCGGTCGGCACCAGCAGCACGGCGGTGATGAACTCACGCACGGTACGCCCCTTAGAGACCCTGGCGATAAACATGCCCACGAAAGGCGACCAAGAGATCCACCAGGCCCAGTAGAATACTGTCCAGCCCTGGAACCAGGCCTCATCGGTACGCCCGTGTGGATTACTAAGCGGAATAATGTTCTCCACATAGGCCATCAGGGTGGTAGGAATGCTGCCCAGGCTGACGGCATAGCCGATCATGGCCACCAGGATCAGCAGCGCAAAGGCGACTATCATATTGATATTACTGATCACCTTAACGCCGCCGTCGATCCCGCGCACCACTGAGACTACGGCCAACAGGGTCACGGCGACGATAACTATCATCTGCAGCCCAAGGCCGGCATCTATGCCAAACACATGGTGGATACCGCTGGCGGCCTGTTGGGCACCTAGGCCTAGCGAGGTCGCCAAACCAAACAGGGTGGCCAGCACGGCCAAGATATCGACAATATGTCCCGCCCAGCCCCAGGCTCTGTCACCCAGCAGGGGGTAGAAGATGGAGCGGATAGAGAGGGGCATCCCCTTGTTATAGGTGAAGAAAGCCAACGACAGGGCGACCACACCATAGATGGCCCAGGGATGCAGGCCCCAGTGGAACATGGTGGCCCCCAGCGCCAACTTGGCCGCCTCCGGCGTGTTGGGCTCGACCCCGAGCGGCGTCTCATACCAACCGGTAAAGTAGGCCACGGGCTCGGCCACACTCCAGAACATCAGGCCTATCCCCATACCGGCGGCAAATAACATGGATAACCAGGAGAGGAAGGAGTAGTCCGCGGTGGCTTCGTTACCGCCGAGACGTATCTTGCCATAGGGCGAGAGGATCAGGCCCAGGCAGAAGATCACGAAAATATTCCCCGACCAGATAAACAGCCAGTCGAAGGCGCCGATAATCTTCCACTTGATGCCATCGAGCACAGACTTGGCCGTCTCGGCATCGGTCAACAGGGTCGCCAGCAGGAAGGCGGCAATTAGCCCGGCACTCACCCCAAACACGGGGTTGTGTACATCGAACCCCCACTTCTGCACATTGTCCTGGCCGATCGTATAGTCGGTGCTTTCAATGCTGTATTTATCAATACCTTTCGTCATCGATTCTCTCCGTTAAGACCTCAAAGAATCGCCACCAGGCCATCATTTAGATTTGATTAAAATGATTTGAACTCATAGCAATACAATAGAAATATTCGGCACTATTGTAACGCCATAGCGCTTTTATTCCAAATTGCAGCCAATTTTCGACCATTTAGATCCAATTTAAGCGCTAAAAACCCGATTTATACTGCATGTGGATGAACGACAACATAATTTGAACACAAACAATAAAAGTGATTATAGATCGAGATTAAACTTATGACTATTCACATAGCTCAGGCCGAGGATAGGACTCATATTCCCTAAAAGCACTTGAACCCGGCGAGCCGCGAAAGCTACTATCGGCTGCAATATCGGGAATCAAAGAGTGCATCAGGATGCAAAAAAACATACTCATCACAGGCGTAGGCAAGCGTATCGGCCTCTATCTGGCCGAGGCCTTTCTCGCCCGCGGACACAAGGTGATAGGCACCTATCGCAGCCACTACCCCAGCATAGATGCCCTCACCGAGCTGGGCGCCGAACTTTACCCCTGTGACTTCACCGTTCAAAGCCAGCTCGAAGAGCTTATCCAGACGCTAAAGCAGAACTATCGGCAGCTGGATGCGGTGATCCACAACGCCTCGCTCTGGCTGAGTGATGATGACACTGCGGGCGTCGACCAGGTGATCGCCCAGATGATGCAGGTCCATGTCTATGCGCCCTACCAGCTCAATCTCGCCCTGGCACCGCTACTACAAAATCCCGAGACCATGACGGACGTCATCCATATCACCGACTATGTGGCGCAAAAGGGCAGCAAGAAACATATCGCCTACGCCGCCAGCAAGGCCGCGCTGGAAAACATGACTCTCTCCTTCGCCGCCAAGTTGGCCCCAAAGGTGAAGGTCAACGCCATCGCCCCGGCGCTGATCTGTTTCAACGAGCATGACGATGCCGCCTATCGCGAGAAGGCCAGGGCCAAGTCGGTATTAGCCAGAGAGGGCGGCGAAGCCGAGGTGTTGCATGCGATAGACTACCTGATGCAGAGCCAGTATGTGACGGGGCGCTCCCTGGCACTGGATGGTGGCCGGCAGCTGAAATAGGCTGCCGCTTGATATCGCCGCCGAGCGAGAGACTAACGATGAGACACAAAAAAGCGAGGCCTTAGCCTCGCTTCTTATTCAACTACCTAGATCAAACCACCCAGAAGTAAGTAAATACTCACACACCACATACCTGACAGTGAGACTGCTTAGGCAGCTTCATCTCGCGAAACTCCATGGTCATGGCATCTATCATCAGGATGCGCCCGCTTAGAGTCTTACCCATCTTGGCCAGCACCTTAATCGCTTCCACCGCCTGCAGGCAACCTATCATACCCACCACGGGCGCCAGAATGCCCGACTCGACGCAGGTCAGCTGTTGGTCGCCAAACAGCTTGCTGTAACAATGATAACAGGGGCTCTGCTCACCATAGTCGAATACGGTAACCGTACCCTCCATACGGATGGCAGCGGCCGACACCAAAGGCACCTTGTGTTGAAAACAGGCCTGATTGAGCTGCTCGCGCACCACTATGTTGTCGGTACAGTCCATCACCAGATCATGCTCGGCCACCAGCGCCAGGATCTGCTCGTCATCGAGCACGGCGTTGATGGTCTCGACCCTGAGGTGGGGATTGAGCTGCATCAAGGAGGTCTTGGCCGACTCCACCTTGGGCTGGCCGATAGTGGCGTCGTGGTGCAGCACCTGCCGTTGCAGGTTCGACAGCTCGACGGTATCGAAATCCACCAGGGTTAGCTGACCCACTCCGGCGACCGCCAGATATTGGGTAGAGGCACAGCCTAGGCCGCCGGCCCCTATCACCAGCACCTTGGACTGCTTGAGTCGCTCCTGGCCTTCGAAGTCCATCGCCTTGATGGAGATATGGCGGCTATAGCGCAAGATCTCCGCATCGGAGAGGATCTCTTCTTGGGTATTCGGCTCCATCTGTCCGCCCCTAGAGTGCCAGCACTGAGTTGAAGGGTTCCACAGTCACCAGGCTACCGTCCGGCGTATCGCCCTGCTCCTGCGCCAGGATAATGAAACAGTTGGCCAGACTCATTGAGGTAAGCATGCCAGAGCCCTGGCCGCCGGTGACACTCACCTCGGCCTCACCTTGGGCATTTTGACTCAGCACACCACGTTGATACTCGACGCGGCCGGGGAACTTACGCAGGTCGCCCTTGAGCTTGGCCTGTAACAGGAGCGGCTTGACCTGAGGCAGCCCCTGCATCTTGTTGAGCAGCGGCCACACCAATTTGTAGAAGGTCACCATGGAGGAGACGGGATTGCCCGGCAGACCACAGAAGACCGCCTCGCCGATACGACCGAAGGCGAAGGGCTTACCCGGCTTGATGGCCAGTTTCCAGAAGGTGATCTCACCCTCCTCGTCGAGGATCTGCTTGGTAAAGTCGGCATCGCCCACCGAGACGCCGCCCGAGGTGATCACCATATCGGCATTAGCCGCGGCATTACGAAACGCGGCGCGGATCGCCTCAGGGTCGTCTTCGATCACCCCAAGGTCTATCCACTCGACGTTGGCGCGGCTCAAGAGGCCCTGAATGCTGTAACGGTTGGAGTCGTAGATCTGACCCGGCGCCAACTCTGTGCCCACGGGGCGCAACTCGTCACCGGTAGAGAAGAAGGCCACCTTGACCAGGCGGGTCACCCGTACCTGGCTGGCACCTATGGTGGCCAGCACGCCCATCTCGGCGGCGCCGATCTGGGTGCCGGCGCAGAGCACCTTGCCACCCGTCATCACCTCTTCGCCGCGACGGCGCACGTTGGCGCCTAATGCCTTTGGCGCCTCAATCACTATGCTGTCGCCGTCGACCTCGACTTTTTCCTGCATCTGCACTGTGTCATAACCCGGCGGTACAGGCGCGCCCGTCATGATGCGTACACAGGTATTGGCACTGGCCTCGCCCTCGAAGGGATGCCCGGCAAAGGAGTGACCTATGAGGGTGAAACGATTGCCCTGGGCCAGATCCTCGAAGCGGAAGGCATAACCGTCCATCGCCGAGTTGTCGAAGGGTGGCAGGTCTATGCTAGAGGCCAGATCCTCGGCCAGCACACGTCCCAGCGCATGGGGAAGCTGCACCATTTCCGATTCTTCCAGTGGACGAACTTGTTCCAGAAGCTTGATGATGGCTTCATCGGGATGCATTAGGCTGGGTTTTGCACAGGGATCGGCTTGCATAGACATAGAGTACCTTAGCGTTAACTGTAGGATATGAGTAAAAGCGAATATTGCCGCTCATTATGCCACGCTGAGATCAGAAGACTATGATCTCGACGGCAGTTTTTGGCCGCAATCCGCCGAGATTCAACCAAAAAGCCGACAGCGGCTGGGCGGATGTCGGCTCGGCTATCTCCAAAGGTATAGATTAACCGGCGCTCAGCTCCAGGGTATTGGCCTGCACCTTCACCTGCTGGCCATCTTGCAGCGTCTCGGCGCCGCGGATCACTACCTGGTCGCTGTCGCTGAGTTCACCCTTGACGGCGATCCACTCCCCTTCACCATCGCCCAGCTCCACGGCCACCTTCACCGCCTTGTTACTCTCGTCTATCTTGAACACGAAGGCACCGGCGGAGCGCAGCACCACGGCGTCGCGGGGCACTAAGGTGGTCAGCTGTTTAGGAGCAATTGGCAGGGCCAGGGAGACCAGCTCGCCGACGTTGAGCATATCCTGCCGCTCCAGCGGTAGGTCGATGCGGGCCTCGAAGGTCTGGGAGCGCACATCAGACACAGGGATCAGGCTGCGGATCTTGGCAGAGAACTCCCCCAGGCCATGATAGACCCTAAGTTCATCCCCCACCTTCACCCGGCGACTGTGCTTGAGCGGTGCATGCAAGCGGATCTCCAGGTTGTCCGGGTCTGTGATGGCGACGATAGACTCGGCGCGGCTGATATCCTCGCCCGCCTGACGCTGACGCGCCGTGATGATGCCGGCAAAGGGCGCCTTCACCTGAGTGCGGGCAATATCATCGAGGATCATCTCGAGTTTAATCTGCGCCAGCTTGAGGTTAGCGGCGGCCAGGTCGCGATCCGAGCGCGCCTTGTCCAGCTCGGTCTCCGAGGCGTTCTTGTTGGCCATCAGCTTCTGCAGACGCTTCAGCTCGCGGTTCAGCCTAGACAGCCCCACAGTCTCATACTCTATCTGCGCCTCCTGCTGAGCCTTCTGCAGCTCGAGACGAGTCTTCTCTATGCGGGCGACCACTTCACCCGCCTTCACCAGGGTGCCGGCCTCGATCACCCACTCGAGCTTGCCCTCGATGCCCGCGGTCAGCTCGGCATAGTTACGGGAGTGCACAGATCCTATCACCATGATCTTGGGCGACAGGGCACGGTTCTCAACCTGAACCACCTGCACCAGACGCTCTGGCGCCTCGCCCTGGGCCCAGCTCATGGGACCGATTAGAGAGAGCGCCAGCACGCCGGCAATTAAGGATCTCATGACTTCACTCCTGTGGTGGATGCGAGGGCGGGCTCGTCGGCCTGCCTATTGGTAACTGGGCTCAGCCTATGGGTCAGACGCAACAGGCTGGGCATCAAAATAAGGGTAAACAAGGCGCTAAAGGTCATGCCGCCGACGATAACCGCCGCCAGGCCGCGATAGATCTCGCTGCCGACACCGGGCACCAGCATCAGCGGCAGCATGCCGAAGATGGAGGTCAGGGTGCTCATATACACGGGGCGGGCGCGGGTCGCCACGGCCTGAGCGATAGCCAGATCGATATCCGGCGTCTCGCGATAACTCTGGCGGGTCTGATCCACCAGCAAGATGGCGTTATTTACCACCAGCCCCAGCAAGATGATGAAACCGATCATGGTCAGCAGATCCAGGCTCTGAAAGCTAAACAAGTTTAGCAGCCGCAGGCTGACCACGCCGCCACAGATCGCCAGCGGCATAGAGAGCAAGACCAGCAGGCTATCCTTGGCCGACTTAAACATGGCGGCCATCAAGAGGAAGAGGATCACCACCGCCAGGGCGAAGTTGGCGCCCATATCCTTGATGGTACTGTCGAGCTTGTCGGCGCTGCCACGATAGCCTAGTGAGCTGTTTTCCGGCAGGCTGGCTCTCAGGGTCGGCACCGCCGACTCATTGAGTTTCTCCAGCGCCTCATCCAGGGACATATCCGCCGGCGGGAAGATCAGCAGGCTGACACTGCGCTTGCCGTTGACTCGCTGCAGCTGGGTCGGCCCCACAGTTCGCTTGAGGGTCGCCAGCTCGCCTATGGTTTGAATACCTGCGGCCTGGGTATAGACAGGAGTCGCCGACAGCTGCTCGGGCACCTGCCACTTGGGCCCCTTGAGCAGTACATCCATGCGCTCGTTGCCGTCGAAATACTCACCCACAAACAAGCCAGAGGTGTAGGCGCGAATGGCGTTAGCTATCTGAATCCGGTCGACGCCCGCCTGGGCCAAGCGACGCTCGTTGGGGATCAGCTGCAGCTCGGGTTGTGCCATGGAGAGGCCTGGAATCGGCCTAACCACGGCGCCGGGCAGCGCCTCTTGAATGAGCCCCATCCCCTTGCCTGCCGTCTCCATCAGAGCCTCCATGTCGGCCCCCTGGAGGTCGATATTGATCGCTCTGCCGCCGTTAAAGCCAAACTGCAGCAGGGAGCCGCGGTTGGTAAAGGCCTGGGTATCGGGCAGTCCCACCAAGATCTCCTTGTTGAGCAGCTCTATCATGGCATCGGCCTGGGACGGGTCTTCGGGATAGATAAACAGCACGTTGAAGGCGCTGTACATGGAGAAGTTATATCCCTTGATATAGGGCTGCTTCTCCTTGTCATAATATGGCTTGAGGCGCTCGATGATCACATCGCCCACCTCCTTCTCCAGCGTCTTGACGTTTGCGCCCGGTGGCAGGGCAAAGAAGGCAAATATGCCGTCCGAGCGCGCCTGGGGCAGAAAGTCGGGTCTCGGCATCAGGACCACCGTCAGCATGGCGGCTCCTAGGATCAGGGTGACACACCAGAAGACGGCGCGTTTGGTGTCGCCGGTTAGGCGCTGCACGGTTGCCGATATCCAGCGCCACAGGCGGCCGCTCTGCTGGCCATCATCCTGGGCCGAGAGCTTGAGCCACAACAGACTAAATACCGGGATCAGGGTGATGGCACTGATAAAAGAGGAGACCACGGCCACCGACAGGGTGAGCGCCAGATCAGAAAACAACTGGCCCTCCACCCCGGGCATAAACAGGATCGGCAGGAAGATGGCGACCGTCGTGGCGGTGGAGGCCAACAGGGCGCCCTTGACCTGATCTGTGCCCTTGGCGATGGCCTCGCGGATCGGCGTTCCCTGCTGCAGGATGCGCACGATATTTTCCTGCACTATGATGGCCGCATCCAACACCAGGCCGACGGCGAAGGCCAGGCCCGCCAAGGAGATCACGTTCAGGGTACGCCCCATCATCTCGAGGAAGAAGAAGGCGATCAGCAGGGCGACGGGGATGGTCGAGGCGATCATCAGGGTCGCCCGGAAGCTGCGCAGGAAGGCATAGAGGATCACCAGCGCCAGCACCACACCTATCGCCAAGTTACCCTTCACCAGCCAGATGGCCCGCTTGATATGCACAGAGGCATCGAAGGAGAGATCCATCACCAGCCCCGCCTCCTTGAGCGGCCCCTGATTGAGCTCGGCAATCGCCTCGTTGACCCCATCGAGCACCTTCACCGTATTGGCATCGAAGGTGCCCTCCACCGTCATATAATAGGCGGGGTAACCGTTACGCTTGGTAAAACCCTGCACATCGGCGCTCGATACTTCCACATCCGCCAGCTCGTTGAGGTAGATGGGACGCCCCTCGTTGTAGGTGACGATAAGATTCCCCAGGTTTTCCGGCGTGTACTGACCGATAAAACGTACCGTATATTGGCGACGACCCACGTTAGCTGTGCCGCCCGAGATATCCGCCGCCCGCGACAGTGTGCTGCGCAGTTGATCCAGAGTGATCCCCAGCGCCGCGGCGCGGTAGGGGTCGAACTCGATATGTAACTCTTTCGGCAGGCGGCTTTGCAGTTGCACCGAGCCTACGCCTGAGATCAGCCTCAGTCTGGGCTCCACCACATCATCGATCAGCTTCTGATATTGGGCGAAGTCGGTGGCCGGATTGTCCGGCGCCATGCGGATCAGCAGAGAGGCCAGATTCGGCGCACCGTTGCCCCCGCCGACATTGATGAAGGGCTCGTTGGCGTCCAGCGGCCGCGGCGGCGTCTGGTTGAGGGCGTTGATCACATTGATCATCCCCGCCTGCATGTCGCTGCCCACCTCGAAGGTCAGTGTGATGCCGCCAAAGCCCTGAGAGATGTTGGAGGTCATCTCCACCACGCCGGGTACCTGGCGCAGCACATTTTCCTGAGGCTCTATGATGTTGGATTCCATCTCCTGTGGCGCCGCCGAGCGCCAGTTGTTGAAGACGGAGATCTGCGGCCGCTGAATATCCGGCAGCAGCTGGATCGGCAGCTTGCCTATGGCTAACACGCCGAATATGGCGATCAGCAATAGGGCCACTAGGGTGCCGGCAGGGTTATTGGTGCTTAATTTGGTGAGGTTCATCGGTTGTCCCACCCCAGGCACGTCGACCCGGCCGGGGTTATGAGCTTAGTTTCTTGACCCTAAAGCCTAGAGACAAAATGTTAATAAATCCGCCTGATTTGGTTAGCAAATGTAACAAGCAGACATGAATGCGCCCCAACAGGCTATTAACGATAATTATTTGCATTTAAAAACATTGAGTTAAGTAAAGATGGTTGCAATTCACTAAGGGGTTAAACACAATGAGAAGGGCCTGTTGACCTTTCCTGTTTGTTTTTGCAGCAGTTTGAAGGTGATTGATACAAGGCAGAGCCTGAGTCGTGTAGTGGTTCTACACAAACAGGCGATAACGCAGTAGAAATAGCCTACAAACACTGCCCAAAGGGTTCATCTAAACGCGCCCAGCCCTATGTTGTTCGCAATTTACATAGTGCAACTATGCTTCATTGCTCTCGCCTCGAGCAAAACGCGTTTAGATAGAACAAAAATTAAACCTGAAAGGTGAACAGGCCCTAGCACCAAGAAATGACTTAATTTAAGGAAGTAACTATGCTGGCACAAACGATGATAGATCAGTTGAACGCGCAAATTAATGTGGAGTTCTTCTCCTCTAACCTCTACCTACAGATGAGCGCCTGGTGTGAAGACAAGGGCTTTGAGGGTGCCGCGAAATTTATGCGTGCTCACGCCGAAGAGGAGATGCAGCACATGCATCGTCTGTTTACCTATGTGAGCGAAACCGGCGGCATGCCGTTGCTGGGGGCGATCGAGGCGCCGCAGTCACAGTTCGATTCGCTGCTGGCCCTGTTCGAATACACCTATGAACACGAGCAGATGATCACCAGCAAGATCAACGCCCTGGCCCACACAGCCTTTACCAATCAGGACTACTCGACCTTCAACTTCTTGCAATGGTATGTGTCTGAGCAGCACGAGGAGGAGAAGCTGTTCAAGTCTATCGTCGATAAGATCCGTCTGGTGGGCGAAGATGGCAAGGCGCTCTTCTTCGTCGATAAAGATCTGGCGCAGATGGCTCAGCAGGAGTCTGCCAGCGTGATGACAGTCGGCGAATAAACCAGATGCGGGGCATGGTGCCCCGCCTTTCCCCCGTTAGACTTTCTGTAAATACACTCTGCAAAGGCACTCGCCTATCAAGCTTCGCCTCAAGCCCAATACCCAAGCACCTCTCCCCAAGCGTTGTTAAGCAATCTGGCTATCGGCAGCGATTGAGTTGAGCAGTCAAAGCAGGGAGGTCGGTTTCTCTCTGACGATACGACGCAGCAAGGGCTCGAGCTCCTTGAGCGGCATGGGCTTGGCCACTAGATAGCCCTGCACGAAGTCACAGCCTAACCCCTGCAGGAAGCTGCGCTGCGGCTCGCTCTCCACCCCTTCGGCCACCAGGCGCATATCCAGGCTCTGCCCCATGGTGATGATCGCCTTGATCAGGTTGGCATCTGCCCTATCTTCCAGCATGTTATCGACGAAACTCTTGTCTATCTTAATCACCGAGATGGGGAACTGTTTCAGATAGCTGAGGGAGGAGTAGCCTGTGCCGAAATCGTCCAGGTAGATCTCCACCCCGAGGTGACGAATCGCCGTCAGCGCCTTAAGCGACAGCTCGGTATCGGCCATCAGAATCGATTCGGTGATCTCGATGTGGACATATTGGGGCGCCACATCATATTTCTGCAGCAAGCCGTTGAGCATGCAGGCGAAATGGCTGGGATCGCCGTGGGCCAGCTGACGACCAGAGACGTTAATCGCCATGTTGATCATTATCCCCTGGCTATGGCACTGGCGCAGATCACGCAGCGCCTGCTGGATCACCCACTCGCCGATTGGCTCGATAAGCCCAGTCTCCTCGGCGATGGGGATAAACTCATCCGGAGGCACCAGGCCTCGCTGTGGATGACGCCAACGCAGCAAGGCCTCCAGGGCGACCCCTTCGCCGCTGCTGGTATCGACAATCGGCTGATAATGCAGGCAGAACTCGTGTTGCAGCACGGCGCTGCGCAGCGACTGCTCCAGGGTGATACGTGCCAGCATGTTGTTGTTCATGTCGGGAGAGAAGTAGCCGAAGCAGTTGCGGCCATCCTGCTTCGCCTGATACATGGCGGTCTCGGCGTTACGGGTCAGCACCTCGACACTGGTGCCGTTGCTGGGGTAACAGCTGATGCCGACACTGGCGGAGATCAGCAGCTCGTTGCGGTTGATGCCAAAAGGCGACGACAGGTGCTGCAATATATGCTGCGCCCGCTGCTCTATCTCCCCCTGATGCTTGGTGTGCCCCATGACCACCACAAACTCGTCGCCACTGAGACGGGCGACAAAGTCATGCTGTTCTAGCAGGGCTTCCAGCCTGGCGGCCGCCACCTGCAGCAGCTCATCGCCCACCGCATGGCCATAGATATCGTTGATGTATTTAAACCTGTCCAGATCGATGAAGAGCACGGCCACAGAGCAGCAACGCTGCTCCGCCAGTTGCAGCATCTGCGACAGACGCGAGGTATAGAGCTGACGATTAGGCAGGTTGGTCAGGGCGTCGTAGTTGGACTTGTACCAGATATCCTGCTCGTACTTCTTACGGTTACTGATATCCAGGAAGAGGCCGATATGCTGCACCACCCGCCCCTTGTCATCCTTCACCACGGTAATGGCCAGGTATTCGGGATAGATCTGGCCGTTCTTACGCTTATTCCAGATCTCCCCCTGCCACTTGCCATATTGCTTGAGCGACTGCCACATCTGTTCATAGAAGTGATGGGGCTGTTGGTGAGAGTTAAGGACGGCCGGGCTGCGACCCTTCACCTCCTCCAGGGTATAGCCGGTGATCTGGGTAAAGGCGGGGTTTACCGCCTCGATCAGGTTGTCCTTGTCGGTGACCACTATCCCTTCGGCGCAGTATTCAAACACCGCAGAGGCCAGGGAGAGTTCACGGTTGGCCTTCTGGCGCTCACTTAACATGGCGTTGAGGGCCATCGCCATCTTGGCCACCTCGTCTCGTCCATCCACCGGCACAGACAGCTGCAGCTGAGTATTCTGCGCCATGCGCTGCATCAGGGAGGCTATGGTGCCAATACGGGTCACCAGGTTGTTGACTATGAGACGACCCAAGACGATCAAAAACAGAAAGTTGCACATGGCTGCCATGATGCCTAACACCAGGAAGCTGAGCGCCTCGCGCCCCTGACGTTGTACCAAGTTAGCGATGTTATTGCTCAGGGTCAGGCTCGCCTGATTCATCTGGCCAAGGGCCTCAGTGGCCAGCGCCCACCAGGCCTCGCTGGCCACCGCAGGGTGTTGGTGTTGCAGCTGAGAAAGAGCCGCCAACATAGCTTGGTCGGCTATGATGGATCGCTCCTCTAGTGACAGGGGGCCGGCATGACCGGATAGCCTCTGCTGGCGCTGGGCGTCCACCGCCTGACGATACTGCTCCACGGTATTATCTATCTGGGCTAGCGCCTCGCGCTGTGGTGAGGTCACATGGGGCAGCTTCTGGGCCTGTTGCAGAAGCCCCTGTATGGCCAGGCAGTCCTCTTCGAACAGTATGATGTTGGTCTCTTCGCCCGAGAGCAGGTAATCCTGATAGTGATCGATCAAGCCGCCATACCCTAGCCTCTCCCTGAGGCGATTGGCCAGCATAATAAGGTTCACCTGAGCCTTCACCCGCCCCTTCATCAGCAGCAGCTCCTGAGTCGCCTCGTTATCTAGGGTCTCCTTGATCAGGGCAAGATCCGCCGGGGAAGTGGTCGAGAGCATTTCGTGGAAGGCGTCCAGCAGGTCATCCTGCATCGAGTATTGGGCGAGATAAGCCTGATGATCTAGGCTGTCGGCGGCCAGCAGACGATTGAGCAGGTCGCGATCTTTACCCGCCAACTCCTGTAACTTGAGCATATGGATAAGGTCATTGTAGGCCTTGGCGAGCAGGGTGTTTTGTACCTGGGACTGGATCTGGGAGATTAGCACCAAGAGGTGCTGAGTGAACTCGCTGTAGAAGTTAAAGCCGCTTCCCTCACCGCGACTATCTATCGCCCGGCGCACCTGCTTGAGGCGAGCACCCAGAGCATGAATGGTATCGACACTCTGTTGCAGGTTGACGCTGGGCCTGTCTATGTCGCTGAGGGAGAGATGCAGGTTAGCGATATTGGGGGCATCCAACAGCTCCTGCAATGCCTTGTCTGTCTGGCGCCGCTGGGTCTGTAGCCGCCGCTCGAATCGATTACCCTGGCTGGCGACAAAACCGGCCGACAGGCCGCGCTCGTTCTGCAGGGCGAAGATGAGCTTCTGGGTCTGCTCAGTGATCATCACCCCCAGGGCATTGCGCTGAGCCGTCTGCTGACGCTCGATCAGATCGAGCATGCGCAAGCTGCCGAAGATCAGCAGCAGCAACATGGGGATAGTCGCCAGCAAGATTAATTTCTGGCTCAGACTATACCGGTTCAGCATAGATGACATCTTAAGCGCTCCTTGCTCGATTATCACAAAAGCAGACGCGAGGAATTTAGGGTCTGAGAGTAGTAACATAGCCTACCCCCCGCCGTCATACCTATTTCACCAAAGTCTAATCTAGGTCACGAAATTAACGCTTCAATAGTGAATTATTAGATAAGCCTTTATTTTTTATTAACATTTAAATTGACAAGAAGATTTTGCAGGAAGGCGTTCGGCGCAAGCAGAGCGAGGCTGGCACAGGGATTGACACAAAAAAAGGCCGATGAAATCGGCCTTTTTATCGATTTTAACTAAACAAATAACCAATAATTGACTGTTTGTTTAATTGTACATGACAAACTAGTTTGCTCATATGAGTTAACTGATTTGCGCAAACGCGTTTGGGTTAGCTTGCCTTTTCCAGCAATGACTTGCGATAGCAGACGATATCTTCGATGGTCAGCACAGGCATCTTATGCTGCTCGCCGAAGGCGATGATCTCTGGCAGACGCGCCATGGTGCCGTCAACATTGGTCACTTCACACAGCACGCCAGCCGGCTTGAGTCCCGCCAGCTTCATCAGATCTATGGTGCCCTCGGTATGGCCGCGACGGGTCAGCACGCCACCGGGCTGCGCCCGTAGCGGATAAACATGGCCGGGACGGGCCAGGTCGCTAGGCTTGGCATCATCGGCGATGGCGGCCTTGATGGTGGTCACGCGATCGGCCGCCGACACACCTGTGGTTACCCCCACCTTAGCTTCGATACTCACCGTGAATGCAGTGCCGTATTGGCTGGAGTTGTCTGCCACCATGGGCGGTAGCTCCAGCTGCTTCACCCGCTCGTCGGCGAGGCAGAGACAGACGATACCGCTGCATTCGCGGATCAGCAGCGCCATCTGTTCTTGGGTCAGGTGTTCTGCGCTATAGATAAGATCCCCTTCGTTTTCGCGATCTTCATCGTCGACCACCAGCACGCCTTGACCGGCTCTAAGCGCGGTGAGGGCTGCTTCGACGCGAGTGATGGCATCGCCAAAGGGAGAAAGTAGAGACTGATTCATGGTTAAATCCTTAGTAAGACTAATAAAATGGTTTTTCCAGAATCAGGGCATGCAGAAAATGACGCGCCTTGGGGTCTCTTTGAAAAAGATATCCAGGCTCGCCGAATAAGAGGTGTGCAGGCACGAGAAAAGCGTGAGGCCAGCCTCATCTTCTCGCGGTCACGCTATCTTATATTCTCTTTCATCCGGACTTAGTGCACTTGGTGCTCATTACCGTCGGCTCTGGAATAGATGGCTTGTTGCACATTTCACCAGATCTGCTGACCCTAGCCGCAAACTAATCTCTAGATGCAAATAGGCGCTCGCGGGCTGACATCCCATAGGATGATTACCGCCGGTGGGGAGTCTCACCCCGCCCTGAGAATGTACTCTCCTTTGATGGAAAGCGCCGCTATGGTGCGCCTAAAACCATCAAAGTACAAGCGCTAGGGGTGACAAATATAAGCCAGATCACCTAAGCTCTTGCTCCAGTACCCGCTCACTTTCGGCTCAGAATAAGGTCAATCCAATGTCAGGGATAACGCCCCCAGTCGCACGCAAACAAGCCCACCCGCTCAAGCATCACAGCAATGAGCGTATCGATGACTATCATTGGCTGAGAGATGATGAGCGCCAATCCCCCGAGGTACTGGCTCATCTGGAGGCAGAAAATGCCTATCACAAGGCCTGTTTTGCCCCCTTCGAACCACTACAGCAGACGCTGTTTCAGGAGCTTATCGGCCGCGTCGACAAGGATGAGTCGAGCGTCCCCTATCGCTGGCACCATCATTGGTACTACAAGCGCTATCAGGGAGAGCAGGAGTACCCGCTGTTTGGCCGCAAACGCAAGCTAGAAGGCGAGGAGCAATTACTGCTCGATGCCAACGAGCGCGCCCAGGGTAAGGAATTTTATAGCATGGGCGGACTGAGCGTTAGCCCCGACGAGACGCTGCTGGCCATCAGCGAAGATACCCTGAGTCGGCGCCTGTATCGCATCAGCATCAAGCGCCTGGACACGGGTGAATGGCTCAGCGACAGCCTAAGCGACACCGATGGCGAGATCGTCTGGGCCAAAGATAACCAGCGCCTCTTCTATATTGCCAAGGATCCTCAAACCCTACTGGGCAATCGCGTCTATTGCCACCGCTTGGGTGATCCCCAGGCCAATGACCGCCTGGTGTATCAGGAGGCGGACGACAGCTTCTACCTGTCGATCGGCAAGAGCCTGGATGAGTCGCGCATCCTGCTCACCCACGAGAGTACGCTCACCAGCGAGGTGTCCATCTTAGATGCCAACCAACCAGAGGCATGCTTTAAGCCGCTGCTTCCAAGGGAAACTGGGCACGAATATTCGGTGGCTAAGCGCGGTGAGGAATATTACATACTCACCAACTGGCAGGCGGTGAACTTCCGTCTGATGAAGGCCACAGAGTCGAGCTTCGCCGATAAGCGCAGCTGGCAGGAGATCATCCCCGCAGATGAGTCGCGCCGCCTGGAAGATCTGCTGGTGTTAAAAGACTATCTTGTGGTGCAGTATCGCCAGCAGGGACTGAGTCAGATCCGCATCCTGCCCCTCAACGGCTACCCGGAATATGAACTCGACTTCGACGATGCAGCCTACGTGGTGGGTCTGGATGTTAACCCGACTCAAGATAGCCATCATCTGCGCATCTACTACGCCAGCCCATCGACGCCCGAGTCCATCTTCTTGGTGGATCTCACCCAGGCCAGCCCGAGACACCTGCTGAAACGGGAGCAAGTACTCGGCGGCTTCGATAGCCAACACTACCAGACTGAGCGGCTCTTCGTCGACGCCAGAGACGGCACCAAGGTGCCCGTGACCCTGGTCTATCGCAAGGACAAGTTCCGCCAGGACGGCAGTAACCCCTTGTATCAATATGGCTATGGCGCCTACGGCTACACCATAGAACCTGACTTCGACAGCGCGATCCTTAGCCTGTTGGATCGCGGCGTCGTCTATGCGGTCGCCCACGTGCGCGGCGGCGAGATGTTGGGGCGCCCCTGGTACGACGCCGGCCGCCTGATGCACAAGCAAAACAGCTTCAACGACTTTATCGACGTTACCCTCGCCCTGGTAGAGCTAGGTTACTGTGCCCGGGACAAGGTGGTTGCCAGTGGCGGCAGCGCCGGTGGCCTCCTGATGGGCGCGGTGATCAATCAGGCGCCGCAACATTATCTGGCCGTGGCGGCCCACGTGCCCTTCGTCGATATCGTCACCACAATGCTCGACGAGTCGCTGCCCCTGACCACCAACGAGTATGATGAGTGGGGTAACCCGAATCAGGCCGAGGCTTACCACTACATGCTGAGCTATTCGCCCTACGACAACGTCAGTCGTCAGGCCTACCCTCACCTGCTGGTCACCACAGGCCTGCACGACTCTCAGGTGCAATATTTCGAGCCCGCCAAGTGGGTGGCGAAACTCAGAGAGTATAAGCAAGACGAGCACCTGTTGCTGTTTCATATCGACATGGAGGCGGGTCATGGCGGCAAGAGCGGCCGCTATCGTCACTTTGAGGACACGGCCGAAGAGTACGCCTTCTTCCTCGGCCTGTTGGGACTCGCCTAAGATGACCCAGGAGAAGTTAGCTAGCACCATCTGGAGCCTCTACATGATCCGCTGCGCCAACGGCCACCTCTATACGGGGATCACCACAGATATCGACCGCCGCTTCAAGGAACATAGCGACAATGGCCCCAAAACCGCCAAATACCTCAGGGGCAAGGGGCCACTGACCCTGGTCTATCGCGAGCGGGTTGGCAGTCGCTCGGATGCCCTGAAGCGGGAGATCGCCGTGAAAAGGCTCACAAAAACGCAAAAAGTCGCGCTAATACACTTTGATGCAAATGGTGAATGCCCCTAAAAATTACAGGGGAAAGCAGCCGTAAATCATAGGCTAAGGCCAGAACAAACCAGGCAAGCCTGGCTCAACAAGATGTAAACCACAGATTTACCTCAGGTTAAACGTCTTTACTTACCCATAACAAACCACTATCTTAGGCGGGCGCGTTTATGTGGAAAGACTATGAATTTACAACAACAAGCAAAGGCAATGGGAATGCCTGCGCAAGACAAGTACCAGGGACGCGGCTTTATTGGGTTACTCTTGTTTCTGCTCTGTCTGCACCTCTTGGTGTTGAACTCGGCAGTCAATCTATCCCTATTTCGATTCTTTAACGGCATTGCGGCCTACGCCCCAGCCGATCTCCTCCTGCTGATCACAGACTTAGGCGATGGCATCACCCTCGGGGTGATCACTCTCTGCTGTCTGGTGAAACGGCCAGAGCTTCTGCTCAGGGTCGTCATCGCCAGCGTGCTGTCGCTGATCTTGGTGCCCCTGCTGAAGCAGACCTTCGATGCGCCTCGTCCGGCAGTAATATTAGAGACACTGAATATCGTCGGTGAGATCCGCCTGAAACACAGTTTTCCTTCGGGCCATACCGCCACCGCCTTCCTGTTTGCCGGCACCCTCTTCTTCGCCTATCGGCAGACCCAGATAAAATGCCTGGCAATCACTTTCGCCAGCCTGGTGGGACTGTCTCGCATTGTCGTCGGCGCGCACTGGCCAGAGGACGTGATCATGGGCGCCTTCGTCGGCCTCTTCTGCGCCTATGCGGCGGCCCATTGCCCCCTGGTCAAGCTCACCCAGTTCCACAAGGCGCTCATCTTGGCCTTCCTCTGGTGTGTGTTGGTGGTGAGCGAGCTGGATAAGAGTTTCGACAAAGATCATATCTGGCCAATACTCATGCTCAGATGGGGCCTAATTGCCACGGCCGCCCTGTTGATCTGGCGTGAATATGGCGCCATGCACAGGGTAAGACGTTGGCTGGCGTTTCAAGGTTAACAGCCCAAAAGGCGTAAGACTTTCACCAACATTCACGCTTTCTTCACACTTAGGTGCCTACACTGGAGGCTTCTAAGATGAAGAGGTGCGCCATGTTCAGACTGACCCAGGCTCAGACCACCAGAGAAACCACCCTGACGATGACCACAGATCGCAGCCGCTACGGCACGCTGATCCTACTGGTCAGCATGCTGGCGCTGCTCTGTCTGAATCAGGATCTCAACCTGAGCCTCTTTCGTGCCATCAACGGCCTCTCACCTAGCCTGCCCCAGTGGCTACAGCTGGGGATAACCGATCTCGGCCACGGCAGCACCCTAGGCACTATCGTACTCATCTGTCTGCTGCGTCGCCCCGAGCTGATGCCGCGGGTACTGACCGCCAGCCTGCTGTCGATGATCTTGGTCCCGCTGCTAAAACAGTATTTCGATGCCCCCAGACCGGCGGCAACCCTGGATTTTCTCTATATCGTCGGCGAGACGCGTCTGCATCACAGCTTTCCCTCAGGCCATAGCACCAGCGCCTTCCTGTTCGCCGGTAGCTTACTGATGGTGATGCAGGATAAGAAGAGTAAGTGGTTCCTGTTGATGGGGGCGGCCATGGTGGCGCTGTCACGCATCCTGGTCGGCGCTCATTGGCCGGTAGACACGCTGGCGGGCGCGCTGTTGGGGCTTAGCTGCGCCTATGTCGCCTCCTATGTTCCTCTGGTGCGTCTGTCGCCAAGGCACTGGAAAATCCTGGTGGGCATCTTGCTGCTAACGCTAGTGGTGTGCCAGTACAAGGAGACCTCTTCGCAGATGGCCTGGCAGATCATAGGCCTTCGTTGGGGACTCCTGCTGCTGGCCGGCGTGCTGGTGCTTCGCCAATACCTACTATCTCGCCAGCCGCTCGTCCCGCGTAAGTGGGTCAGAGCCTAAGCCTTTTAGAGTCTTAATGGGGTGGGCATCGGCTAATCCACGGATTCGTGCGACCCCGAGATTAGCCTCTGCGCCGGGAAGTCCTGGCCTTAGTCTATGCTGACCTGGCCCTGAATATTGTCGAAGCTTAGGCTACCTGAGCCCGCGTCTATGATGTGAAGCCCCTGAGTGTCCACCACACGGATGCCACCAGAGCCATCGTCTATGGTAACTTTACCCTGAACGCCTCTAACCTCTATGGCACCCGAGCCGTCGTCTATCTCCACATCTCCTTGTACCGAGGCTATGGTCAGGCTGCCTGAGCCATCCTTAACCTGGATATCACCCGCCACATTGGTGAGGGTAATGCTGCCCGAGCCATCATCTATGGTGAGCTTATGGCCGCCATCTATCTCGATAGCACCCGAGCCATCTTCGATCTCCATATCCGCCTGCACGCCGCGAATGACAATGCTGCCTGAGCCGTCATGGATATCCAGTTTGATTCCCGCCGGCACCTTCACCAACAGATCTATGTAGGGCGACTTACCGTTTGAGAAGCTGGCGCGGTGAAAGGCATCGAAGTTGGCGACCAGCTTGGCCTTGTTGCCGCTGCGGGTGAGCGTCAGTTCGGGCTCGGCGCCATCAAAACCATAAATGTCGGCATCCAGGGTGATCTGCTCAACCGAGGCGTCGCCCACTATCTTCAGGCTACCGGCGCCGGTATCGGCGACCAGTGTCTCCAGCGACTGAGCATCCAGCGTCAGCTGCGTCTGTTTGTGATAGTCGAAATCATCCCTTCCCGCACTGTTCACATTTACTATGCATCCAGTGAGGCCAAATACCAGTACCGTCGCCATAGTCATTACACGAGCCAACATAAACACCTTCCTTAATCTCTGTTAAAGTCATTTGAACCGCCTCGATGGGGCGGCTTAGATAGCCCAACTAAGCAGATAACATGCCAACAAGTTATCTAATTGTTTTTGCTATGTTATTATCTTGCTTAACCGATTTTTGGATGGTGATGCCGCCACCCGATTCGTAGGATTAGTTATTATTTAGTGAAATACTTCATCAACTTATGAGGCGCGCAGTGGATTATCTGACCCTAAATCGAACGGCCTGGAATCACAGGACCCTAGAACATCTAGACTCTAGCTTCTACGATGTAAGCGGCTTTCTCGCCGGCAACAGCTCGCTGCAGGAGATAGAGCTAGCCGACCTTAAGGTAAAGGGAAAAAGCCTACTGCACCTACAGTGCCATTTCGGCCTGGACACCCTCTCCCTGGCTCGCCTCGGCGCCGAGGTCACTGGCGTGGATCTCTCCGATACCGCCATCCATCATGCCAAGCGACTGACCGAGGCCTGCGCCCTTAAGGCCGACTTTATCTGCAGCGATCTCTACCAGGCGGGCGCTCAACTGCAGCAGCAGTTCGATATGGTCTACACCTCCTATGGCGCCCTCTGCTGGCTGCCGGATCTAGGTCGTTGGGCCGAGTTGATTTATGAATCGCTACTACCCGGTGGTGAGTTTTATATGGTGGAGTTTCATCCCGTGCAGGCAATGCTGGAGGGGTACAGCTACTTTGCCCAGCAAGAGCCGGATGTCGAGGAGGAAGGCACCTATACAGAAAACGCCAGCGACACCAAACACACCATGGTGACCTGGCCCCACTCCTTGGCCGATGTGGTAGGGGCGCTGATCGGCGCCGGACTCAAGATCGATGCGATTCAGGAGTATCCCTTCAGCCCCTATGATGCCTTCGATAATCTTGTGACGGGAGAGAGCATTGGGCTCTCAAGTGATAGGCCCAGGTATTATCAGCTGTATCAGGGTAAACCTATTCCCATGGTCTACAGCCTGTCGGCGCGCAAACCTGAGTAATCCTTCAACTAGGGATAAATAAACAACATAAAAAAAGCAGGCCAGGCCTGCTTTTTGTTTAGTCTCTCAGTACGGGATAGACCCTGTACTGCTTGTCAAAATAGGGACTACGCTCGTAGAACCAGCGCAGCCTCGCCTCGGCATCCTTGGCAAATTCAGGATCCTTGAGCGCAGCCTCAAACTCGGCCGCCAGGGACGCATCCTCCTTGAGCATCTTGACCGCCAGCGGCTCTACCGCGTAGTGCTCGATATATTCGGTGCGGGTAAAGATAGGATTAAAGAAGCCCCACTGCAGCAGCGAGTCGGGTGACTGCGGCTCCAGCAAGAGGATAGCCAGGTCGCCGAGGGGTTGCTGTGTGCTGATCTTCACAGTGCCCGCCGGCAGCGCCACCTTAGCCGTATGGCTCGACACCTGGGCCGAGACCCGCTGGCGTCCCTCGTAATCCTTGGCATCGAACGCGGGCTCACCGAATCGATATTGAGTCAGGGTCAGGGTCTTAGGCTGCTCCAGACGCGTCATGCGTATGCCATGAATGCTTAGACGCTCGATCACCTCCTGCCACTGAGGCGGAATATAGTAAGCCTTGGGACGATTCACCTTGATGTCTGCGCGCGTCTTACCTATCACGGGCAGGCTCTGGTACAGCTTAGGCTCTCCGGTCCAGCGCACGACCGTCTCGCCACTGATAGGGCTCTGCTCCAGGCGATAGTCTATCCCCTTGAAGTCCCATCCCTTGGGCTGGGTCTCTGACTGCCAGGTCAGTGTGATGCGATCGCTATAACGGTAGCTGTCCTGCTTGATGGCGCTGCGCAGCGCCGTGCCCTGCTCGCCCAGCACCTCCAGGGTCGAGGCCAGCATCACATAGGTGCCAAGCACCCTCTGTTTGAAGGGCTTAAGGCTATGGTTCTCGATCAATATGGTCGGCAGATGGCGGGCGTCGCCATAACCGTTGGAGTAGCGTGGACTGGCGTTCCACAAGGATAAGCCCTGGCTCAAATCACGATTGTCGAGGGCGAAGACCAAAGGGCCGGGCACATGTCCCTGCGCGCTGAGCGCCTGCTCGATTTGGGGACGATACTTGTCGTTGAGCCAGCGATAGCTGGCGGGACTCAGCCCCTGAGCCAGGTTATAGCCGAAGGTGACATCATATTGATAATCTATGCCATCGGTGACATGCACATCGATATAGAGATCCGGCTGCCAACGATTAATCGCCGCCAACATATGCTGCATCTCCAGGGTATCGGCCTTGGCATAGTCGCGATTAAGGTTGAGATTGTTGGCCGTAGTGCGCCAGCCCATCTCCACCGGGCCCCTCTGGTTGACCCGGTTAAACTGGCCGCTGCGCTCGTGGGCATCGGCGCTGAAAATAGGCACAAAGAGGAGGTTCGCACCGGTTAACAGCGCCTGCTTGTCTCCCATGACCATGTCACGCAGCAACATCATGCCCGCATCCTTGCCATCTATCTCGCCCGAGTGGATCCCGGCCTGTACCAAGAGCGTTGGCTTACCATTGGCCAGCAGGGCCTCGGGAGTCGCCGCGCCCTCCTGGCTCGCCACTATCATCCAGATATCTCGCCCCTGAGGACTCTTACCCAAGGAAACCTTGCGGAGCTTGTCGCTGGTGGCGAGCAGCTTATCCAGCCAGGCGAAGGTGTCATCATAGCTGGGACTGGACTTGAGACCGCCCTGCTCGAAGGGGGTCGCCCAAGGGTCATCTGCCGCGCGCAGCAAGGCTTCGCTGGCGCCGTGCCAGGTGATGCTCGGCGGCAAGATGGCATCATTGATATAAGTCTTATTTAACGAGATTTGGGCCGGTTGAGGGCCGCTGGTCTCTGCCATGACGGATGCGCCGAAGGTGGCGAGACAGAGGAGCGTAGCGCGAGAATATAGGGACATCTTAAGTTACCTAACGGCTTATTATTAACCGATTATCTTTCAATAAATAGCCAGCAAGTGCAATACGTTAAGGACTTATTTGCACAGAATAACTATGCGGCACAACACCTGCCTTGAGCAAAACGCGTTTAGATTGAACAAAAATCAAACCTGAACGGTCAACAGCCCCTAAAGCAATAAAAAGCCCGGTTTATACCGGGCTTTTTGACGAAATGGCTAGGCCTATTCTTGTGGTGTCGAGTCGGCGACCTGAGTTGCGGCGCCCTTCTTCTCGCGCTTGCTGAAGATGCGCTCGACGATCACGAAGAAGATAGGGATAAAGAAGATCCCCAGGAAGGTCGAACTCATCATGCCGCCCAATACGCCGGTACCGATAGCGTTCTGGCTGCCCGAACCTACGCCCGAGCTGATGGCCAATGGCACAACACCCAGACCGAAGGCCAGCGAGGTCATCAGGATAGGACGCAGACGCACACGCACCGCGTGTAGGGTCGCTTCCACCAGACCCGCGCCCTTCTCGTAGAACTCTTTGGCGAATTCGACGATCAGGATGGCGTTCTTGGTCGCCAGACCTACGGTAGTCAACAGACCCACCTGGAAGAACACGTCGTTAGGCAGGCCGCGACCATTCATCGCCAGCAAGGCACCAATAATCCCCAATGGCACTACCAAGATCACCGCGAACGGCACAGACCAGCTCTCATACAGGGCCGCCAATACCAGGAAGACCACCATGATAGACAGGGCATAAAGCGCCGGTGCCTGGTTACCCGAGAGACGTTCCTCGTATGACAGGCCGTTCCACTCGACGCCGAATCCTGGTGGTAGCTTGGCCACCATGGCTTCGATGTCGGCCATGGCCGCACCCGTACTATAACCTTGTGCCGTACCGCCCTGGATGTTCATCGCAGGCAGACCGTTGAAGCGCTCTAGACGCGGCGAACCATATTCCCAGGTACCTGTGGCAAAGGCCGAGAAAGGTACCATCTCACCCTGGCTGTTACGCACATACCAGGTATCGAGGTCTTCCGGCTGCATACGGTACTGGGCATCACCCTGTACATAGACCTTCTTCACACGACCTCGGTCGATGAAGTCGTTCACATAGCTACCACCCCAGGCAGTACCGAGCACGCTGTTGACCGCGTCGATATCGATACTCAGGGCGCGAAGCTTAGCGTGATCGATATGGATGCGATACATAGGCGCATCTTCCTGACCGTTTGGACGCACGCCCACCAGGTTAGGATTTTGCGACGCCATGCCCAGCAGCATGTTACGGGCCTCGAGCAGCTTCTCATGGCCTTGGCCATTTCTGTCTTGCAGATAGAAATCGAAACCGTTTGCCGTACCCAGCTCGATCACCGCAGGCGGTACGAAGGCAAACACGAAGGCCTCCTTCATCTGCATGAACATGCCCATGGCACGTCCGGCGACCGATTTAACGTCTTGACCCGGGCCGGTACGCTCAGACCAGTCTTTCATGCCCACGAAGGCCAGACCCATGTTTTGACCACTACCGGCGAAGCTGAAGCCAGATACGCTAAATACTGACTTGACGCTGTCGCCCGTCTCGTTGAGATAGAAGTCGGAGATCTTGCTCATCACCTTCTTGGTACTCTCTTGGGTCGAGTTGGTCGGCAGAATAGCCTGAGTAAACAAGATACCCTGGTCTTCGTCCGGCAAGAAGGCGGTCGGCATGCGCATGAAGATCCAACCCACGGCAACCGTCAGGGCCAGATAGATCAACATGACGCGACCGGCGCGCTTAATCATCGCCGCCACGCCAGCCTCGTAACGCGAGGTCATCTTGTCGAAGGTACGGTTAAACCAACCGAAGAAGCCGGTCTCGACCGCATGGTGGCCCTTGGCAATCGGCTTAAGCATGGTGGCACACAGAGCCGGCGTCAGGATGATCGCCACCAGCACAGAAAGCGCCATGGCCGATACGATAGTCACTGAGAACTGACGATAGATCACACCGGTCGAACCCGACATGAATGCCATAGGCACGAACACCGCCGACAGGGTCAGACCGATACCCACCAGGGCGCCGGTGATCTGGTCCATCGACTTCTTGGTGGCCTCTATCGGGCTCAAGCCGTCTTCGGACATCACACGTTCGACGTTCTCTACCACCACGATGGCGTCATCCACCAGCAGACCGATGGCCAATACCATGGCGAACATGGTCAGGGTGTTGATCGAGAAGCCGGTAGCCGACAGGATGGCGAAGGTCCCCAGCAGTACCACAGGTACCGCAATGGTCGGGATCAGGGTCGCGCGGAAGTTCTGCAGGAAGAGGTACATGATCACGAATACCAGTACCACGGCTTCCAGCAGGGTATGCACTACGCCCTCGATCGATTTCTCAACGAAGGGGGTGGTGTCATAGGGATAAACCACTTCCAGCCCTTGCGGGAAGAAAGGCTTCATCTCATCGACCTTCTCACGCACACGCTCGGCGGTCGCCAGGGCGTTAGCCCCCGTAGCCAGCTTGATCGCCAGACCGGCAGCCGGACGGCCGTTATAGAAGGACTCTACCGAATAGCTTTCCGAGCCCAGTTCGACTCGGGCCACATCTTCCAGATAAACCTTGGCACCCGACGGATCTGACTTGATGATGATCTTCTTAAACTCTTCGGCCGTCTGTAGACGGCTCTGGGCCGTTACCGTGGCGTTGAGTTCCTGACCCGCAATAGAGGGCGCGCCGCCCAACTGACCCGCAGATACCTGAGCATTCTGCTCACGAATCGAGGCCATAATGTCCAGGCTGGTGAGGTTGTATTGGGTCAGCTTGAGCGGGTCTAGCCATATACGCATGGCGTACTGGGCACCGAACAGCTGGATCTCACCCACACCGGGCACGCGGCTCATGGGGTCTAAGATGTTAGAGCCCACATAGTCGGAGATATCATTCTTCTCCAGAGAGCCATCCTGGGACACGAAGCCTAATACCATCAAGAAACCCGAGCTGGATTTGTTGACCTTAACCCCTTGTGCCTGCACCTCTTGCGGTAGCAGAGGCATCGCCAGCTGCAGCTTGTTCTGCACCTGAACCTGGGCGATATCGGGATCGGCCTCGGCGTTAAACGTCAGGGTGATCTGCGCATTACCAAAGCTGTCACTGGTGGACGAGATGTAACGCAGATGGTCGATACCCGTCATGCGCTGCTCGATTACCTGGGTCACAGTGTCTTCCATGGTCTTGGCCGACGCACCCGGATAGATGGCGTTAATCACCACGGTCGGCGGCGCAATACTCGGGTACTGCGACACGGGAAGCTTCATGATAGAGAGCACCCCGGCCAACATAACAATAATTGCAATCACCCAGGCAAAGATAGGGCGATCGATGAAAAAACGAGCCATAACTTTACCTTACTTCTGTGGTTGCTTGTCTGATTGCATCTCGCTGAGTGGTTTACCCACCACAGGGGCGCCCGGACGTATCTTCTGTAACCCCTCGACAATCAGCTGATCGCCAGCCTTCAAGCCGCTGGTGATGCGCCACTGATGATCGATCACCTCGGCGGTCGTCACGACTCTTGGCTCAACCTTGCTCTCGGCACCAATCACCATGGCAACGGCCTGACCCTTGGTATTACGGGTAACAGCCTTCTGCGGCACCAGAATCGCCTTAGGATCTGTACCCGCGTTCAATACGGCGCGCACATACATGCCAGGTAGCAAGACGCCATCCGGGTTAGGGAATTCTGCCCTTAGGGTTACCGAACCCGTGTTCTCATCGACACTCACCTCGGCGAATCTGAGAGACCCCATGTGCTCATATTCCGTGCCATCTTCCAGGATCAGACGTACATCGGCATTGTCAGCCGCCTGCAGTTGTCCCTGCTTAAGCTTGGCCTTGAGACGCAGCAGCTGAGCACTGGATTGGGCGATATCGACGTTGATAGGATCCAGCTGTTGAATCGTCGCCAGTGCGGCGCTCTGATTCGCTGTCACCAGGGCACCGGCAGTCACGGAAGACTTACCGATACGGCCCGAGATAGGCGCCTTCACCTGAGTGTATTCCAGGTTGATCTTAGCCGTGTTGATCGCCGCCTTGGCCACAGTCACGTTAGCCAGCGCCTCTTTGTAGAGGGCATCCGCCTCGTCGAAATCTTGTTGGCTGATAGCATCAGTCTTGATCAAGGCCTTATATCTGGCTGCCTTGGCCTTGGCAGATACCAGGCTGGCATTGGCACGGGCCAGATCGGCCTCGGCACTGACCAGCGCCGCCTTATAGGTGGACGAATCGATCTGATAGAGAGATTGGCCTTCGGTTACCTCACCACCCTCGACGAAGCCGCGCTCGGTGATGATACCCGACACCTGAGGACGCACCTCGGCCTCAAGATATGCCTTGCTGCGACCCGGTAGCTCAACCTGAATAGCCTGGGGCTGCTCGACAACCTGAACCACCCCAACCTCCATGCTTCTTGGGGCTGCTGCCGAATGACCTTGGTTCTCGTCCTGGCCACAACCTGTTATCCATAACGCCACACTAACTAACGAGGCAATTTTTACTATTTGCCGCATGAGAACTCCTAATCAAAGCCGCAACAAAAAACACCCATGCACGGGTAAGGCGCTATGGGGTATCTTGAGGAAGCAAAATTAAAAAAAGATTTAGAAACTATTTATCTCACACCTAGCCAAGGTCAACAAGAAGATGTGGGCAGAGATATTGTAAGTTAATGCAAATTTTTATTTTTAATCATGTTTTCTTGTTAAAAAACAGTTAAAAATTGCGTGTTTTCACCCTGTTTTAGCGTTTTTTGTGTCTAAAATGTGATCGCTGTCATCCAGGCATGATGAAAACTAACACCATATGAAACATGGGGTTAATTCAGACCTATTCATAATTGTTCACATCTTTATTTGATCAGTTCATCTGTGCCGATAAGGCCATTCACATCTTACGCCTATAGTCGCCTCATCAGCCAAACAACAGCTAGATGAGATGAAGATGATGATGAAGACCTTAACCCAGTTAAAATGCTCGATATTCCTTGGCAGCCTGTTAGCCGCAAGCGGCGTCATGGCCGAAGCGCAAGACACCCAAGTCTTAGGCGGCAATATCACAGGCAAGCTGACCTTTGCCTCAGATTATGTCTTTCGTGGTGAGTCAGAAACCATGGATGGCGACGTCCCTGTCGTGCAAGGCACGCTGGGGTGGGGAAATGATCAAGGCTGGTACGGCGGTGTGTATGCCTCCAACATCAAGTTTGCCGATCCAAACCTTGAAATCGTCACCGCCCCCTACATTGGTAAGGCGGGCACCTTCGGCGATTCCGGTATCACCTATGATGTCATGCTCTTCTCCTACCTCTACCCGGGCGCCTCATACTCTAACTACACAGAGCTATGGCTCAAGGTGGGTAAGCAGTTCGGCCGCACTAACCTACAACTGGAAGTGACCCCGACCGTCGATGACTGGTTTGGTGTCGATGGCTGGCAAGGCGTGAACTACGCCGTCCATCCAAGCTACCAGTTCGACAATGGCATTAACCTGTCTGCCAGCGTCGGCTATCAAGATCTAGACGGTAACGGCGCCGAAGGCTGGGGCCACTGGAACCTGGGTGTCAGCAAAACCTTTGTCGGCCTGAGTTTCGATCTCAGATACCACGGCAGCACAGTGGATGAGAGCCACAAGGTTTACGGTACACAAACCAAGATTTTTGATGACCGAGTCGTTATCGGCGTCAGCAAGAGTTTTTAAGCACAGCAGTTTCCAATCTCTGCACGTCTTTGCCAGCCCTCGGGCTGGCTTTTTTGCGCATGGATGTGCTTATCCCCGATGTCCATGGATGGACAAAGAGGGGATTTGTATAGGGCCAAAAATGTTCCAGACATTTTTTGGCATTTCCCCCATCCATGGGGGTCAGAATACTTTTCCCAAATGTTTAGACGGAGCTAGGTTATATCCGGTTATCACCCACGCCACAGGCGAGGATACGGCTGATCTCCGCCAAAGAGCGACCAGACTGCCCCTGCCATTCATTGAATACCTCCTGCACCTGGGTCAAGCCACGTTTAGAGGTAAAACCGGCATCGATCAGTTTGTGAGCCTGAAAATATCCCTTGATATCTTCGGTCAACAGAAAGGTATCTTTACCTATGGTGCGCAGAAAATAGGGGCCGGTATTGCCACCCAGGCGGCAGCCCAGGCGTTTCAGCTCGGCCCAGAGTCCCACGATATTATCGTTGGGCCACTGAGCAATAAACTTGGCAAAGCTGCCGTAAGCGAGCTTAATATCATGCACCATCAGAGCGTTGTCATATATCGCCATGGTCTTCTTCAGGTGGCGGATCAACTCGGGGTCGCTGGCACGCTGCTGGATCTGCTCAGGCGATAGCATCAAGATCTTGTGAGGCTCGAAGTTGAAGAAGGCCGCCTCATAGGCCGGCCACTTGTTGTCGACGATGCGCCATACAAATCCCGATTGAAATACCTTCTTACTCAGCTCAGAAAGCAACTCGGCATCCGTATACTCGGCAATCTGATCCTGAGATAACACCTCAGGCAGGCGAGCGGCCAAGCCTGCTTCTCCGCCTTTGCGCTCACAGGCGCGCTGGTAAATACTGTCGAACGATTCTAATCGCGCCATAATATAAGCAGCTCCTTAAATGCTTGTTGAATACAGATTACGCGCCATGCAGCCATGTCGATCACCCACCAAACGACACGAGACGACCCCGGCCAACTTTGACATATTGGTTACCATGAACAATAAATAACCCATATATGGGGTTATTTTTACAACATTAGTAAACAATAACCAGAGATGATTGCAATTGGCTTGCACCTAGACCGGTGAGAGGCCCTTGAGGTTAATTATGGACGCATCGCAACTCTATCGTATGTTGGTCTTTGCCAGTGTGGTCGAGCATGGCTCCTTGACCCGCGCCGCCGAGTCGCTAAACATTAGCCGCTCCATGGTGAGTCAACACCTAAAGAAACTGGAGCATAGATGCCAGTCGCGTCTATTAAACAGGACCACCCGCAGCCTGTCGCTCACCCAGGAGGGTCAGTCTTTTTACCGCTACTGCGCCGAGCTGCTCAAACTCGCCAAGCAGGCGGAAACCTCGCTGCAGCCAGCAGATGCCGAGCTGCAAGGCAGCATCACCCTCGCCGTCCCCCAGGCGCTAGGCGATGGAGTGATAGCCCCCATCATCAAGGAGTTTCACCAGCATTATCCCAAGGTGCATCTCTCCCTGCTGATCCAGGACAGACAGCTGGACCTCACCGAGCATCAGATAGATGTGGCGATTCAGATAGGTTCCGCCAGTCAGCCAAGTATCAACGAGACCAGACTGGGCCGCTTCGATGAGTATCTGGTGGCGAGCCCTGATTATGTTGCACACCATGGCGCGCCCGTGCATCCGGACAATCTCAGCCATCATCATTGGATAGGCCTGGCAGGCGACAGGCTCCCCAGGCATTGGCAGTTTGAAAACAGCGAAGGCGAGCGTGTCCGCCTGCAGCTTAGCCCTTTTATCAACTGCAACAGCCTACAGGGAACCCTAAGCCTGGTGATGCAGGGGCTGGGCGTTGCCTCGCTGCCCTCCCCCTTGATAAGCCAGCACCTTGCCAATGGACAGCTGGTACAGCTGCTGCCCGACTATCATCTGGGGCGTGGTGCCCTCTACCTGGTGCATCCCTATCTTGAGGTGATCCCGCCAAGAGTCAGGGCACTTATCGAACTGCTGACCGAGCGACTCACACCGACAGCATAAGACTGGCTAAAAAGCAGGCCAGATGCGGGATTTCGAACTAATATTAGCTTATTGGTTCTGGGCAAATGGGAGGTGCATTTGATGGAACTCTTCTACCATCCCCTGTCACGATATTCCCAAAAAGTCTTGATCGCCCTCTACGAGAAACAGGCCAACTTCTATCCCAGGGTGATAGAGCTGAGCGATCCCTTTTCCCGCAACGAATTTAAGCAGCAGTATCCCTTGGGAAAATTACCCCTGCTCAAGACGCGCACCGGCGACCTCTTGCCCGAATCCAGCATCATCATAGACTACATAGACCATGAATTTGCCACCGGCACCCGGCTGCTGCCACAGGATTACTCTCAGCGCCTACAGGTGCGCCTATACGATCGTCTCATCGACAACGACCTGAACAATCCTCTCTATCTACTGGAACAGATGGATGCCCGCGAAGAGGACAATCCGATTAGGGTGAGACAGTTAGAGAAGGAGATCATGCTGCTACTGAATGAGTTGAACGACAAGTTGCAGCGGCATCACTGGCTCTGCAGCGATGCCTTTACCATGGCGGATTGCGCCCTGATCCCTTGCCTGATCCACGCCAGAAATCGCTTCAAGCTGTACCAGCTGGATCCCATCGACAGATACCTGAATCAGGCCAACACCCGAGGCGCCTGGATCCAGGTACAGGAGGAGATAGAACTCACCCGCGCCGCAGTGCAGGCCGGATTTCGCCCCATCCCCTAAATCCTACCCCCTAAAGGAGTTAAGCTGGCAGGTTGCGCTCTTTCTTCAGCGTGAGGAAGGCTTTCCACTTCTCGATTTCCGGCGGTAGGCAAGGTTCGGGGCCTTCGAAGCCCGCCTCCTTGAGCATCTCCTTAATCGGTACCTGCTTGCGGTTATTCACGAACACGCCGCGCACATGCACGATACAGTGAAGGGTGTCGCCGCTGACGAAGCGCTGCTCGACATAGAAGTATTTCTCGTCCCAACCCACCACTCGACTCTGAATGTCGAATTTACACAGGGGTTTGATGTCGCGAATATAGGTGAACTCGGCGGCGTTGACGATAGGCAACCACTTGAGTTTCAAGAAGCGTTTCAGCAGCCCCATCTCGGCCAACATGTAGGTACGGGCCAGATCCATCAGGGCGGGATAGCGGGAGTTAGTCAGGTGCAGGTTAATGTCGCAATCCAGCGGCAAGGCACGATAGCTGATGGTACTCGTGCCCAGAAAATCGATACGACGACAATGGCGTACCCGCCAAAACATCAACCAAAACAAACGAAAATAGAGGTTCATCTCACCCGGCTCCCTTAAATGAAGGGCAAAGGCTACCAGAGGTCAGACCAGGTGACAAGCAAGATCGCGCCGAGGCAAGGGCTGTTGCCAGGGCGCGATGAATAGAGAGTTGAGGCTAATCCTTGAGGGTCAGCAAGTGCTCGGCATATAGCTTAACGTCTTCCCAGTCGGTGTAATCGATCACCGCCTTAGGATCGGTTGGGCCATCGGTGATCTTCATGATTAGCTGGATCATCCACCTGTCATACCAACGCCAGGAGGGGTAGTCCACCTTGCCGGCAATCACCTTAACGTCATTCGGCTTCCAGGGAGAGAGCTCGATAAACTTCTGCAGATACTTGTTGTTCTCGGGGATCCGTTTCTCGGGGTTACGGGCCACCACGTTGACGCTGAAGAAGCTGTTAGGCTTGGCCGCCAGCTCGGCCTGGTAGCGGGTGACAAATTCGAACACAGACTTATGGTAGCTGCCATAGAGTACGCAGGCGCCCACGGCAACATAGTCGTATTTTTCCCAATCGATATGCTCAAACTCGCCAATACGCAGGGCGTCGCAACTATGCCCTTGAGCGTCCAAGTGCGCCGCCATCGCTTGGGCAATCTTGGCCGTATGGCCACCGCGAGAATAGTAAACAATTAGTACTGAAGCCATAAGCGACTCATCTGTATCGGAAAAGAGAGCCACATTGTTGCAGCAAAGTGTCAGAGAAACCCCAAATTGGATCACAATTTAGTTAAGGTTTTTGTGAAATACACCACCAATTGGATATTTAACTCGGGGTAAAATAACTACAAAATCATGAGCAATCCTAAAAGGACACAGGTCGGCTCCCATTGAGTTATCCAGGCTGGCTGAGTATCATTGCTTTCACTTCCCCATTCAATTAGAATAATCTAATTAATAGAGTACAAGAGAGTTGCCGTATGCAAAAAGATATTGATGTAGATGCAATGGTCACCAATGCCCAGAGCGCAGCCAAGTGGCTTAAGGCAATAGCCAATCCCTATAGATTGATGATCTTGTGCCAGCTACTCGACAATGAACTGAGCGTGACACAGCTGAATGAAAACGTGCCTCTGAGCCAGTCTGCGTTGTCACAACACCTGGCGGTACTGCGCGCCGAAGATCTGGTGGCGACCCGCAAGAGCTCACAGATCGTCTACTACACATTGAAGAACGAGCAGGTCACCGAGGTGATCTCGATTCTCTACAAGCGTTACTGCGTATAATTCCTGCGAAGATGAAAGCCTTTAACGCTCGCTAAAGGCTTTCGCAAACTCCTGCACCTTATCCCAATCGGTAAATTCATAGGTACCCGAGGTATCTGTGGGGCCCTTAGTGATCCACATGATGAAACGGATCATGAACTTATCGAAGAAACGATACTTGGGATAATCGATCTTACCCGCAAAGACACCCAGCTGCTGAGGCTGCCACAGCGACAGCTGCAGAAACTTCTTCATGTAAGGGTTAGTCTCGGGCGTATTCTTCTCCGGCTTTCTCGCCACCACGTTCACGGTAAAGAAGGCGTTCTTCTTGCCGTTTAATACGGCTCTGTGGCGATTCACGTACTGGAACAGCTCGGGTCTGTGTTTGCCGTAACGAATGCTCGCCCCTATGATGACCTTGTCAAAATAGGAGAGATTGACCGACTGCGCCTCTTCCAGGCTGACCATGGTCACCAGTTGGGTATCCGACTTACACTGCTCGGCAATCTGATCACAGATGGCTTTCGTCTGACCGTCTACGGTCGAATAGATAATTAGGGTACGACTCATTAATTCTTCCAAAAAGTCGGTGTAAACAACACCAATAAGGTAAACACTTCCAATCGACCGAATAGCATGGCCACCACCAACACCCACTTCTCGCCATCGCCAATGCTGGCATAGTTACTGGCCACCTCACCTAGCCCAGGCCCCAGGTTATTCAAACAGGCCGCGGTGGCGCTGAAGGCAGTGATATTATCCATGCCCAGCGCCATCAGGATCAACATGCAAACCACAAAAACGAGGGCGTAAGCAGAGAAGAAGCCCCATACCGCATCTATGATGCGATCCGGCAGTGCCTTGCCATTGATACGGATGGAAAACATGCCCCTTGGGTGCACCAGGCGTTTGAGTTCTCGGGAGCCCTGCAGCAACAGCAAGATCATCCGCATCACCTTGATGCCACCCGCAGTCGAGCCACCGCAGCCACCGATGAAGCTGGAGAAGATCAGCAGCATAGGCAAAAACAGCGGCCACATGTGGAAGCTTTCGGTACCGAAACCGGCCGTGGTAGAGATAGACACGGCCTGGAACAGGGCGAAGTCAAAGGTCTCCTCGGCACTGTCATAGATGCCGGTATGGTACAGGGTCGCAAAACAGATCAGCGTCAGCGCCAGCTGGATCACGATAAGCGCCTTAAACTCGGCGTCTCTCAGGTAGACCTTGAGGTTGATGCCGCGGCGGGTAAAGGCCGCAAAGTGCAGGCTGAAGTTCAGCGCCGCAATCAACAAAAACACCACACACACCATGTTGATCGCCGTGCTATCGAAGTAGCCCATGCTGGCGTCGTGGGTGGAGAAGCCGCCGATGGCAATGGTTGAGAAAGAGTGACAGATGGCGTCGAACACATCCATGCCGGCAACCCAGTAGGCGAAGGCACAGGCGATGGTCAGCGCCAGATAGATATACCAGAGCGCCTTGGCCGTCTCGGCGATTCGCGGCGTCATCTTACTGTCTTTCACCGGCCCAGGGATCTCCGCCCGGTAGAGCTGCATCCCCCCGATCCCGAGAACAGGCAAGATGGCCACAGCCAGGACGATGATTCCCATACCGCCGAGCCACTGCAATAGGTGGCGATAGAAGAGGATCGCCTTGGGCAGGCTATCGAGCCCCACCAGCACGGTCGCCCCTGTGGTGGTGAGCGCCGAGAAGGACTCGAAGAAACTGTCGGTGAGAGAGAGGTCCGGCTGACTGGAGAAAATAAAAGGCACGGCACCTATGGAGCCCAGCACACCCCAGAAGAGCACCACCAGCATGAAGCCCTCGCGGGTGCGCAGGTCCTTCTTGTGGCGCCTGTTGGGATACCAGAGCACGAAGCCGAGTAACAAGCTGAGGAAGAAGGCCTGCAGAAAGGCGGTGCCCCCGCCATCTTTGTAGATCACGGCAACCAGCGCTGGCGGCAGAAGCGACAAAGAAAACAGCCCCATGAGTAGGCCTGTAATTCTTATAATGGTTCTATATTGCATTAGGGCGTTTTTATTATTCCGTTTGCGAAGACGCACTGGCGCATTCTCGCATAGTTTATCCAGGCAGTTGTATAAAATTTATTGGCGCTTTGTGACCCAAGGCAAAAAGCCCTTTGCAAACATGTTAGCCCGCTCTCGCTTCCCCTTGGGCATCAGTCAGAAAACTCAGCCTTGAGGCGTCCCTGACTCAGGGTCGCAAGCTCCTGATTGAAACGGCTCTGAGTCGCCTTGGGCATCTCGAAGCTCAGGCTCACCCTGTCGGTAAACACCTTGTCGACGATCAGCCCCTCACAGAGCTCGAGAAAGTGCTCCACATCTTTGAGCTGATGATAGTCGCACGCCAGTCGCCCCGGATAACGAATCTGCTTTATCTCGGTCTCCAGCTGCGCCAGACCCTGTTTGATGCCAGAGCTATAGGCGCGCACCAGGCCGCCACCCCCTAACTTGGTGCCGCCAAAATAGCGCACCACGACGGCACCTATCTCGCCTATCTCGGCGCCTTGCAGGCTGGCCAGCATGGGACGCCCGGCGCTGCCGGACGGCTCACCATCATCGCTACTGCCCATGGCCACATTATTATCCGGTGCTCCGGCGATAAAGGCGTAGCAATAGTGATTCGCCCCCGGATACTCCGTCTTGATGTTAGTGAGCGCACACTTCAGTGCATCTTCCGATGGGCAGTGAAATAGAAAAGAGATAAAGCGGCTATGCTTTATCTCTTCTTCTATGGTGATCGGCTTGGCCGGAATGGGATAACTCTCGCTCAAAAACGCCTTACCTGTTAACCGTGCAGACCCAGATCGCGAGTCATATTTTCGTTATGATCGCTATGGACGATCACATTGTCTTCGATACGAATACCACCGAAGGGGCGCACCTGATCCACCATCTGCCAGTTAACCCAATCGGCGCGACCATCCTGTTTCAGCTCATTGAGCAGGCTGTCGATGATGTAAAGCCCAGGCTCTATGGTCAGCACCTGGTTAGCGGCCAGGGTGCGGGTACAGCGCAGGAAGGGATGCGCCTCCGGCGGTGCAATGTGGGTGCCGCGCTCGTCGTGGAGGAAGCCGCCCATATCATGTACCTGTAGGCCCAACATATGCCCCAGACCATGGGGGAAGAAGGCGCTGGTGATCCCTTGCTCTATCAGTCCCTGTGGATCGCCTTGGACCAGCTTGAAGTCCAGCAGCAGCTGCGCCAGCTTCTGGTGTGTTGCCAGATGCAGATCCACATATTTCACGCCCGGACGCATCATCTCTATGATGGCCAGCTGTAGCTTGTCCATGGCGGCAATCAGGTCGCCGAACAGGTTCTTTTCGAAGGCGTAGGTACGGGTGATGTCCGAGGCATAGCCATGGAAGCTACCACCGGCATCGATAAGGAAGGAGAGTCGCTGCTTGGGCGACACATGCTCCAGCGCCGTGTAGTGCAAGATTGAGGCGTTTTGATTCAACGCGATGATGTTGCCATAGGGCACATCGTTCTCGCCCATATCGGTCGCGGCCAGGTAGGCTTGCTGGATCTCAAACTCGCTCGCGCCCGCATAGAAGGCGCTCTTGGCCGCCACATGACCACGCACGCCTATCTCACTCGCCCGGCGCATGCAGGCCAACTCATAGGCTGTCTTGCTGGCTCTGTGATAATGCAGGTAGCTCATCACCGCCTCAGGGTTACGGCTACCAAAGCCCAGCACGTCGGCGACATCCAGATGCTCGCCAATATAGGCCCACTCCTGCAAATTACCCGGCAGCAGATCCGCCACCTTGTCGGCCTTGGTCAGCACCTTGATCTCTATCTCGGTCGTCCAAAAATCCTCTGGTAGATCGGCGACCTTATGCCAAAAATCCACAGGACGATAGAAGATGAGTTGCGGCTTATCCCGACCGTTGACGATCAGCCAGCAGTGGGGATTATCGATAACCGGAAGCCAGGCCTTGAAGTGCGGATTGACCTTAAAGGGGTAATCCAGATCATCGAGAAACTGACGATGGGGCTGACCCGAATGAATCACTAAGCCGGCCAACTGCTCTCTTGCGGTGATCTCGGCGACGCGCCGGTTCAGTTCAATAATGTGGGCGGGATAGAGGGTGGCTAAGTTTTCCATAATAAGCTTCCTGTTATTCTTCTGTGGCCCTAGGTTGCACCCCATTCTTTTGGCTGAAATGCGCGATTCCAAGGCCCTATTTTTAGCACAGCGACTATGATCTAGTGAGTCTAACATAAGGGCAAAAATCCCCCTAATCGAACAAAATTAAACAAGTGTTTAAATTGGGTGTTGAAATTTATCTGATTTAGACGCACACTGAGCAGCAACTGGTCAAATGATGGCCTGCTGTAAGATAGAGATTTTTACCTACGCTATAAGATTCTAATAGTGGGTGGCGCTCTTTAAGCAATAAGGAAGCAAGCAATGATCTACCAAAGTCCTACGATTCAAGTGGAATTACTTGAAGACAATATCGCTCGGCTCTGTTTTAACGCCGAGGGCTCAGTCAATAAGTTTGATCGAGAGACCCTCAACTCCCTTAACGACGCACTCGATGCCCTAGCACAAACCCAAGGGGTTAAGGGCCTGATGCTCACCTCGGGCAAAGATGCCTTTATCGTAGGCGCCGATATCACAGAATTTCTGGGACTTTTTGCACAAGACGACAGCGTGCTGCAGGGCTGGCTGGAAGATGCCAACAAGGTGTTTAACAAGCTCGAAGATCTGCCCTTCCCAACCATCTCAGCCATCAAGGGCTTCGCCCTGGGCGGCGGCTGCGAAACCATCCTAGCCACTGACTTACGTATCGCCGACACCTCGGCGCGTATCGGCCTGCCAGAGACTAAGCTTGGCATCATTCCAGGCTTTGGTGGTACCGTGCGACTACCTCGCGTGATAGGTGCCGACAACGCACTTGAGTGGATCACCACAGGTAAAGATCAGCGCCCGGAAGCTGCCCTCAAGGTTGGTGCCATCGACGCCGTAGTTGCTCCAGAATTGCTGGAAACGGCGGCGCGCCAGATGCTGCAAGATGCCATCAGCGAGAAGATTGACTGGCAAGCCCGTCGTCAGCGCAAGCTGTCGCCGCTGACCCTGCCTAAGTTGGAAGCCATGATGTCATTTGCCACCGCCAAGGGCATGGTATTCAAGGTTGCCGGTAAACACTATCCTGCGCCTATGGCGGCTGTGGATGTTATCGAAAAGGCGGCTACCTGCGAGCGCGCCGAGGCACTACAGGTAGAACATCAGGCCTTCATCAAGCTGGCCAAGACAGACGTGGCCAAGGCACTTATCGGTATCTTCCTTAACGACCAACTAGTTAAAGGCAAGGCCAAGAAGGCAGCCAAACAGGCACAGGCGGTTAACTCCGCCGCCGTGCTGGGCGCAGGCATCATGGGTGGCGGTATCGCCTACCAGAGCGCCAGCAAGGGCACGCCTATCGTGATGAAAGATATCAATCAGGCGGCACTGGATCTTGGTCTCAACGAGGCAGCCAAGCTGCTCACGGCGCAGATCAATCGTGGTCGCTCGACACCGGCCAAGATGGCAGGCGTACTCAACAACATCACGGCAACCCTGGACTACAACGCGCTTAAGCAAGCCGATGTCGTGGTCGAAGCCGTGGTGGAACATCCTAAGGTGAAGGCGACCGTACTGGCTGAAGTCGAGCAGGTCGTGGGCGAAGATGCCATCATCACCTCTAACACCTCGACCATCTCAATCAATCTGCTGGCCAAGAGCCTGCAGAAACCAGAGCGCTTCTGCGGCATGCACTTCTTCAACCCGGTACACAAGATGCCACTGGTTGAGGTCATTCGCGGCGAGCATAGCTCTGAAGAGACAGTTGCCTCTGTCGTGGCTTATGCCGCCAAGATGGGCAAGACGCCTATCGTGGTCAACGACTGCCCGGGCTTCTTCGTTAACCGTGTACTCTTCCCCTACTTCGCCGGTTTCAGCGGCCTGCTAGAAGATGGCGCCGACTTTGCTGCCATCGACAAGGTGATGGAGAAGCAGTTCGGTTGGCCTATGGGCCCCGCCTACCTACTAGACGTAGTTGGTCTGGACACAGGTCATCACGCCCAGGCCGTTATGGCCGAAGGCTTCCCTGACAGAATGGCGAAAGAAGGCAAAGACGCCATCGACGTCATGTTCGAAGCCGATCGCTTCGGTCAGAAGAATGGCAAAGGCTTCTACCAATATTCGGTGGATCGTCGCGGCAAGCCGAAGAAAGAGGTTGACCCGCTCAGCTATGAGTTACTGGGCAACGCCTTCGGTGAGCAGAAGGAGTTCAGCAGCGACGAGATCATCGCCCGCACCATGATCCCTATGATCATCGAGACGGTTCGTTGTCTGGAAGAAGGCATCATAGCCACGCCGGCCGAAGCCGATATGGGACTCGTTTATGGACTCGGTTTCCCTCCATTCAGAGGAGGTGTGTTCCGCTACCTGGACACCTTAGGTGTCGCTAACTTCGTCGCCCTTGCCGACCAGTACGCCCACCTGGGTGGCCTGTATCAGGTAACCGAGAAGATGCGTGAACTGGCTGCCACCAACGGCAGTTACTACCCAGCCTAATCACCCGGAAGGAATAGAATAATGAAACAAGCAGTTATTGTAGATTGCATCCGTACTCCCATGGGCCGCTCTAAGGCTGGGGTATTCAGAAACGTGCGCGCCGAGTCGCTCTCTGCCGAGCTGATGAAGGCCCTCTTGGTTCGCAATCCTCAACTCGATCCTAATACTATTGAAGACGTAATCTGGGGTTGTGTGCAGCAGACGCTGGAACAGGGCTTCAACATCGCACGTAACGCGGCGCTACTAGCCGGCATTCCGAAACAGGCCGGGGCGGTGACGGTAAACCGTCTGTGTGGGTCTTCCATGGAAGCCATTCATCAGGCCGCTCGCGCCATCATGACAGGGATGGGCGATACCTTTATCGTCGGCGGTGTCGAACACATGGGCCACGTGCCGATGAACCATGGGGTCGACTTCCACCCAGGCCTGGCTACCAATGTCGCTAAGGCCTCGGGCATGATGGGCCTCACCGCCGAGATGCTTGGTAAGATGCACGGCATCACACGCCAACAGCAAGATGAGTTTGCGGTACGTTCACACCAACGTGCCCACGCGGCAACGGTCGAAGGCCGCTTTGCCAACGAGATCCATGCTATCGAGGGTCATGATGCCAACGGCGCACTGATAAAGGTAATGCATGACGAGGTGATTCGTCCCGAGACCTCTCTGGAATCGCTGGCGACCCTGCGTCCGGTATTCGACCCAGCCAACGGTACTGTCACCGCGGGTACCTCTTCGGCATTGTCTGACGGCGCCTCGGCCATGTTGGTCATGGAAGAAGAGAAAGCCAAGGCCTTGGGTCTGCCTATCCGCGCTCGTATCCGTTCTATGGCGGTTGCTGGTTGTGACGCCGCCATCATGGGCTATGGTCCGGTACCGGCCACCCAGAAGGCGTTGCAACGCGCCGGCCTCACCATGAACGACATAGACCTTATCGAACTCAACGAGGCCTTCGCCGCGCAGTCACTGCCATGTGTGAAAGATCTTGGTCTAATGGATCTGGTGGATGAGAAGGTGAACCTCAACGGTGGCGCTATCGCCCTGGGGCATCCACTGGGCTGCTCGGGCGCGCGTATCTCGACCACGCTGATCAACCTGATGGAAAGCAAAGATGCGACCCTAGGTCTGGCGACCATGTGTATCGGTCTGGGCCAAGGCATAGCAACCGTATTCGAACGCGCCTAACGCGTCCATTACCGTTTTGCCTAAGTAAAGGAGCGACCCAGTCGCTCCTTTTTTGTTTCACGTGAAACACCAAGACCACACTTTCCTCAGCAGGCCTTATACGCCTCAAGCGACTAATACCAATCACAGTAAGTAGATGGTCAGAAATAGCGCTGGGAAAACGCGTGAGAACAAGGCAGGATTTTTAGATAAGTAGTTATTCTACAATCAAAAACACTAACGCCGTTATCGCGCATTTTAACAAGCTAGAATGAACAGCTATTTACTACGATTGGTATAAGATAGTTTCTGGCTTTAACTTCCTAACCACTGCTGTAATATCAACATCAGGCGCTTGATTTAAGATGGAGGCATATGGACATTATTCGGTTGATAGACAAGCCAGAGGCCATAGGCCAAGTGGCCACCTGGTATCATGGAGAATGGGGTCACCTGGGGCCGAATCGAACCCAAGCCGAGTTGACCCACACCCTGAGCCAATATCTGCAATTGGCGGGCATTCCCCAACTCTGGCTAGCCCTGCATAACAATGTTCCCGTCGGCGCTATCCAGCTCAGGTATCAGGAAAACCCTCAATATCCTGCCGATAGCGTCTGGCTCGGCGGCATCTTTGTAAGCCCCTCTCATCGAGGTCTGGGCATAGCTAAAGCGTTAATCGCCGTTGCCGAACAATATGCCTTAGCCTTCGATGCAGACGGCCTCTATCTGCAAACGGAAGCCAAAAACCTCGCCCTCTATCACAGCCTAGGCTGGCAGCTTGTCGCTACACTTCCCTACTCAGACCTATTGGTCAGCGTGATGCGTAAATCCTTAGAAAGAGAGAATCATGACACCCGCAACTAAGATGCTCGATAAGGCCAAGATCCCCTATCGTCTCCATGAATATCAACACGACGTCAATGCCGGCGCCTATGGACTAGAGGCGGCAGAGAAACTTCAGCTTCCACTGGAATGGGTCTTTAAGACCCTGGTCGCCGAACTCGATACTGGCACCCTGGTGGTCGCCATCATCCCCGTAGACAAGAAGCTCAACCTGAAACAATTGGCGAAGGCGGCGAAAGCCAAGAAGGCTGCCATGGCCGCGCCGGAAAAGGTGCAGCGCAGCACAGGATATGTGTTAGGTGGCGTTAGCCCTATTGGACAGAAGAAACGACTTGCCACCTTTATCGACGAGAGCGCCCAGCAGCTAGCGCAGATCTATGTCAGTGGTGGACGCCGCGGCCTGGATATCGAACTCACCCCAACGGCTCTGCAAGATGTTACTCAGGCGCGTTTCGCCTCTCTGGTATAATCCAGGGTGTTTCACGTGAAACGTCCTTTATAGGATCACAAATCCAGGGGGAGCGACTTGGCTTAAAAGCCCGGCTAGCGTAATATTAGCCCCCTCGATCTTATCCGGTCTCACTTCAATTAAGGTTTACGATATGAGCGACCCTTTTGCACAAGCACAACACCAACTCGACGCCCTGGGACTACGTTGTCCCGAGCCTGTGATGATGGTGAGAAAGTCGGTGCGCAAGATGAACGAGGGAGAGACCCTACTAATCATCGCCGACGACCCAGCGACCACACGTGACATTCCCAGCTTCTGCGAGTTTATGGATCACACCCTGATCGCCAGCCAGACCGAGTCAACGCCTTATCAATATCTGATCAAGAAGGGCCTCTAATTCAACTAGACCTCCACCGATTAAGGCAGTCGCTCATGCTCTTCTGTCTTAATCGACCCGCGCCTTCCCCAGCTCCTTCGAGCTCATCCGGCCCCCAGCCGATTCCCCTTGCCAGCGGTTCGAGTCACGGTTTACACTGAGATTCGGCATTCAAAAGGATTGATAGAAATGGCAAGTTTACAAGGCATTAGCTACAAGGTAGTCAAAGGTGGACCCATGCTGGAAACCTCGGCGGCGCTCGTCACCACCAGCACAGGGGTTGCACAAGATGTATTTGGAAAGCCAGGTAAACGTCAGGTCACCCTACTGTCGGCGCAGCAATGGCTCGCCGCCTGCGAGGCACTCGATACCGAACTTCCCTGGACCACCCGCAGAGCCAACTTACTCATAGATGGCATCAGCTTCAGCGAAAAAGATCTCGGCAAGGTGATTCACATAGGCGCCTTACAACTGGAGATCACAGGTGAAACCGATCCCTGCAAGAAGATGGAGATGGCCTATGCAGGACTCGAGGCGGCCCTGCGACCAGACTGGCGCGGCGGCGTCACTTGTCGCGTACTCAACGATGCCGAGATCTGCATTGGCGATAGCGTACAGTTAGCCGATTAACCCAGCTTTATCTCCTCCACAGGCAGCCATCTAGGCTGCCTTTATGCTTTCAACTAGGTTTCACTCCCGATTACACAACTTAAGCAGCTAGGTAATACCGACTTAGCCATCCCTTGATATATTCATCAAGGCATTCGGCCTATATAACTTAAGCCCAATTTAAGCCATCCAGGCTATCCCCACCATTCACCAAATGTCACAGAATTTAGGTTTTACTGTTATCGAATTTATGCGATAACTAGTGCTGATTGTATACAACTAGCTTTCCTTAGCCACCATAAGGCGCCCAACCAAGGATAATAATGAAACTGGGAACTCCTATGCTAAAACAAAAATTAACGCCCCTATGCACGGCAATAGCCCTCACACTTGCCCTGCCCAGCTGGGCAGCAGACAAAGATGTGCCTCCGGCCTGGCAGGTTAATGCACCGGCCAAGGCACCGCTGGAACAGGTGAAGATAGATGTCACCGAAGGCACCTGGATGAACGTCAGCGTCAGCCCAGACGGCAAACAGATAGTGTTCGACCTGCTGGGTGATATCTATCAGATGCCCATCGAAGGCGGCGAAGCTAAGCCACTGGCCCAAGGTATCGCCTGGCAGATGCAACCCGTCTATAGCCCCAATGGCAAGTACATCGCCTTCACCTCAGATGAAGATGGCGGCGACAATATTTGGGTGATGAACGCCGACGGCACAGATCCCCGCCCTGTCACTAAGGAAACCTTCCGCCTGCTCAACAGCCCGGCTTGGAGTCCAGATTCACAATATCTCATAGGCCGTAAACACTTTACCGGCAGCCGCAGCCTGGGAGCCGGCGAAGTCTGGCTATATCACGTTGCCGGCGGTACAGGCGTTAAGCTGACAGAGCGCCCCAACGAGCAGAAAGACCTGGGGGAACCTGCCTATTCACCAGATGGCCGCTACGTCTACTTCAGCCAAGATGCCACCCCGGGTAAGACCTTCCATTACTCCAAGGACTCGGTTAAAGGCATCTATAAGATCAAACGCTATGACACCCAGACCGGTGACATAGAGGTATTGATCGAAGGCACTGGCGGCGCAATTCGCCCAACCCCGAGCCCGGATGGCACTAAACTCGCCTACATCAAGCGTGATGGTTTCCAATCTACCCTCTACCTATTGGATCTAAAGTCTGGCAAGAAGACCAAGCTCTACGACAAGCTAGATCGTGACATGCAGGAAACCTGGGCCATCCATGGTGTCTACCCAACCATGAGCTGGACGGCCAACAACCAGGAGTTAGTCTTCTGGGCGGGTGGTAAGATCAATCGCCTGGACGTCGAGAGCAAGTCTGTCAAAGAGATCCCCTTCAAGGTGAAAACCGAACTGGCGGTACAGCCATCGGTGCGCTTCAAACAGAATATCGACCAAGACAGCTTCGACGTAAAGATGCTGCGCATGGCGCAGGTATCACCGGACGGCGACAAGGTGGTATATGAAGCCCTGGGCAAACTCTGGGTTAAGCATCTACCCGAGGGTAAGGTTAGCCGCCTGACGGACTTGGACGACCAGGTCAGAGAACTCTATCCTCAGTGGTCTCGCGACGGTAAGAAGATCGTCTTCACTACCTGGGACGACGACAAGCAAGGTAGTGTTCGTGTCATCAACGCCAGAGGTGGTCGCAGCAAGACCCTGACCCAGGAGCCGGGCAAATATGTAGAACCCACCTTCTCGCCCGATGGCGAGCTCGTGGTTTATCGTAAGATCAAGGGCGGCTATATCACGCCACGCACCTGGTCACAGGAACCCGGCCTCTATGTGGTTGACATCAAGGGTAAGGAAAACCGTAAGATCACCCCAGATGGCTATCAGCCACAGTTTGGTGCCGAGAGTGACCGTGTCTACTTCATGGATCATGGCGAGACGCCTCAACTCGCCTCGATCAACCTGCATGGCTTCCAGAAACGAGTGCACTACACCAGCAAGCATGCCACCGAATTCAGGGTCTCTCCAGACGGCAAGCAACTGGCCTTCGCCGAGCGTTTCAAGGTCTGGGTAACCCCATTTGCCAAGCATGGCGAGACCATAGAGATAGGTCCTAAGGCCGATAATCTACCAGTGACTCAGCTCAGCGTGCGCGCCGGTGAAAGCATCAGCTGGAACGGCGACAGCGACCAGCTCTACTGGACCCTAGGCCCAGAGCTGTACCAGATGGATGTCGACGCCGACTATCAGAGTGATGAAAAGGCTGTAGCCATCGAACCTAAGATCACTCAGATTGGTTTCGAGAAGCAGGCTGATGTTCCACGTGGAACCATAGCCTTCGTCGGTGGCCGAGTGATCACCATGGAAGATGACAAGGTGATCGAAAACGGTGTGGTGATCGTCGAGAATAACAAAATCGTCGCCGTCGGCGACGCCAACACTCAGGTGCCAAAGGGTGCACAGGTTATCGACATCAAGGGTAAGAGCATAATGCCAGGCCTGTTCGATGCCCACGCCCACGGCGCTCAGGGCGAGAATGAGATCATTCCACAGCAGAACTGGGAGCTCTACGCTAATCTGGCACTTGGGGTAACCAGTATTCACGACCCTTCAAACGACACCACAGAGATCTTCGCCGCATCAGAGCAGCAGAAGGCCGGTAATATCGTCGGGCCGAGAATCTTCTCTACCGGAACGATTCTCTATGGTGCCAACATGCCTGGCTATACCTCGCACATCGACTCGCTGGACGACGCCAAGTTCCATCTGGAGCGCCTCAAGAAGGTGGGCGCCTTCAGTGTGAAGAGCTATAACCAGCCAAGACGCAACCAGCGTCAACAGGTGATTGCCGCGGCGAGAGAACTCGAGATGATGGTAGTCCCGGAAGGCGGCAGCCTGCTGCAGCATAACCTGACCATGATCGCCGATGGCCACACTACGGTTGAGCATTCGCTGCCCGCCGCGGCCATCTACAGCGACATCAAACAGTTCTGGAGCCAGACAGAGGTTCACTATACGCCAACACTGGTCGTGGCCTATGGTGGTATCTCGGGTGAGAACTATTGGTACGATAAGACGGATGTCTGGGCGCACCCTCGCCTGTCTAAGTATGTGCCGAGCGATCTGCTGCAGGCCCGCTCTATGCGTCGCCCTACCGCGCCCGATGCTCACTATAACCACTTCAACGTTGCCAGAGTCGCCAACGAACTCAACGAGCTGGGTGTAAAACCCAACATTGGTGCCCACGGTCAACGTGAAGGCTTAGCCGCTCATTGGGAGATGTGGATGTTTGCCCAAGGTGGCATGAGCAACATGGAGGTGCTGAAGACGGCAACCATCAACCCGGCGGAAACCTTCGGCATGGATCATCAACTCGGTTCGATCAAGACAGGTAAGCTTGCCGACCTGATCGTTATCGACGGAAATCCCCTTGAGAATATCCGTGTCACAGATAAGGTGAGTTACACCATGGTCAACGGTAAGTTGTTCGATGCCGAGTCGATGAATCAACTCAATGGTGACAAGACTAAACGTAAGCCGTTTTTCTTCGAAATTTAAACGTTTTCAATTTTAAAATCTGGCAGAGATAAGCCACAAATTTTAATTTCAGAAAAATTTAAAAACAGATCGAAAATGACCAAAAAAAGCAAAAAGGGTGTTTCACGTGGAACATCCTTTTTTTATATCTTGCATTTACACTCGCCAGTAAATTAGCCTAAGCTAATCGACCAAAGCTCAATCTGGAAGAGCACAACCAAAAGGATGCTGGAAATGAAATCCCTAAAACTTCCCCTACTCATATTATTATCCGCCTCGGCCATAGCCTATTTGATGCTAGAGGCAAACCATGCTCAGCCAAGAGATGAGCCAAAGATCCCCATCGCCCAGACTCAAACAAGCAGCAAGGTAGAAACAGTAAGCCTTATGAGTGACACCGGCGGCGGCAATAAGGTCGATACAGATACACCCGAATCGAATGAGATAGAGGACGACAAGCGGACCTCGGCCAAGCAGCTTGTGGCTCAAATCATTGACGCGCAGGGGGTCGTTGATGGTGAGCAGATAAAAAAACTATTTGATCAAGACCTGGAAGCCTATGTCGATCTCATCGAGTCCCTCGACAACTATGATGCCACCAGCCAACAGCGCCAGACGGCTCTGTCGGACAGACTCACCCGTTTGCCGGAGACCATATACAGTGAAAAATATGCCTGCGGAGACAGAATCTGCGTCCTAAGCCTTACAACAGACACTATCAGCCAACAAAGTATTGATAAACTGAGTGAATTTGATAAAAACTACGCATTTATAAAGCAGACCCAACTCGACACGGGTGAGACACAATTTCAGGCCATCTACTTACAGACAGATGACCCTTCCACCATGCGCTTTAAAGGTTACTAAGCACCTTAGTTAGACTTATCTTGGTAACAGAAACAGTCGGCGGTGTGGTCGTTGACCATGCCTACCGCCTGCATGAAGGCATAGCAGATAGTCGGGCCGACAAAATTAAACCCAAGCTTTTTCAATGCCTTTGACATGGCTTCCGACTCGGGGGTCTGTGCCGGCAGCTGATCCAGTCGTTGAAAATGATTCAGCTTGGGCTGGCCGTCGACGAAACTCCAGAGAAACTCGGAGAAGTCGTTGCCCTGCTCCACGAAGGCGATGTAACCCTTGGCATTCTTGATGATGGAATTGACCTTGAGCCTGTTACGTATGATGCCGGGATTTTGTAGTAATTCCTCTACCTTTGCCTCGTCGAACTTGGCTATGACATAGGGGTCAAAATCGGCAAAGGCCGCCTCATAATTTTGCTGCTTCTTGAGTATAGTGATCCAGGATAGACCCGCCTGTTGCCCGTCGAGACAGAGCTTGGCAAACAACTCCTGACTGTCATACACGGGACGTCCCCAAACCTCGTCATGATACGCCTTATATAGCGGATCCTCGCCGACCCAGCCACAACGCTTTACATCCATGGTGTTTTTTCCTATTTTTCCGCCGTTAAGGTAAAAAATAACCTACATAAGCCTTTTTCAACAAGGTATAATCGAAACCATTTTCTATCACAAGCTGACAGTAGTAGACATGACGACGAAACATGACGTAAAAACATTCCAGGGTTTCATCTTAACCCTGCAGGAATACTGGGCGCAGCAAGGTTGCGCTATCGTTCAACCGCTGGACATGGAAGTAGGCGCGGGCACTTTCCACCCTATGACCTTCTTGCGTTCTCTTGGCCCTGAGCCGATGAGCAGCGCCTATGTTCAGCCATGTCGTCGTCCTACCGATGGTCGTTACGGTGAAAACCCTAACCGTCTGCAGCACTACTACCAGTTCCAAGTAGTACTTAAGCCTTCGCCAAGTAATATCCAGGAACTCTACCTGGGTTCTCTTGAGGCCTTGGGCGTCGACATGAATATCCATGACGTACGCTTCGTGGAAGACAACTGGGAATCACCTACCCTGGGTGCCTGGGGTCTGGGCTGGGAAGTCTGGCTAAACGGCATGGAAGTGTCTCAGTTTACCTACTTCCAGCAGGTAGGCGGCCTGGAGTGTAGCCCTGTGACAGGTGAGATAACCTATGGTCTCGAGCGTCTGGCCATGTATATCCAGGAAGTCGACAGCGTCTATGATCTGGTGTGGACCGACGGTCCTATGGGCAAGATCATGTACGGCGATGTGTTCCATCAAAATGAGGTTGAGCAATCTACCTATAACTTCGAACACGCCAACGTAGAAGTACTGTTCAAGCAGTTTGACGATTGTGAGAAAGCCTGTAACGAGCTGCTAGCACTCGAGACGCCACTGCCCTTGCCTGCCTATGAGCAGGTGATGAAAGCCTCCCACGCCTTCAACCTACTCGATGCCCGTCATGCTATTTCGGTCACCGAGCGTCAGCGCTATATCCTGCGCGTGCGCACCATGGCCAAGTCAGTGGCTGAGTCCTATTACCAAGCCCGTGAAGCACTCGGCTTCCCAATGTGTAAGTAGAGGTATATTAAGATGAAATTTGAAAACTTACTCATTGAAGTAGGCACAGAAGAGTTACCGCCAAAATCACTGCGCACCTTAGCCGAATCTTTCCTGGCTAACTTCGAAGAAGAGCTGCAGAAGGCCGAACTGAGCTATGAGTCGGCCACCTGGTACGCGGCGCCTCGCCGTCTGGCCCTAAAGGTTAATGCCCTGGTGACCGCCCAGGCAGACAAGGTTGTCGAGAAGCGTGGCCCGGCAATTGCCCAGGCCTTCGACGCCGAAGGCAACCCAACCAAGGCCGCCATGGGCTGGGCCCGTGGTAACGGCATCACGGTCGAACAGGCCGAGCGTCTTACCACAGACAAGGGCGAATGGTTACTTCACAAGGCCAAGGTCGTCGGTGTAGAAACCAAGTCACTGGTCGCCGAGATGGCCCAGCGCGCCCTGGACAAGCTGCCTATCCCTAAGCCTATGCGTTGGGGCAGCAATAAGACCCAATTTATCCGTCCGGTACACACAGTCACCATGCTGATGGGCGACGAGCTGATCCCTGGCGAACTGCTGGGCATTGAATCGGCGCGCACCATCCGCGGCCACCGCTTCATGGGTGTCGATACTCTGGAACTGGATCATGCCGATAACTACCTCACCGCGCTGGAAACCCAGGGCAAGGTGATGGCCGACTATCAGGCGCGTATGGCCATCATCAAGGCCGACGCTCAGGCGGCAGCCGACGCCATGGGCGGCATCGCCGAGATCGATGAAGATCTGCTGGAAGAGGTGACCTCTCTGGTCGAGTGGCCGGTAGTTCTCACCGCCAACTTCGAAGAAAAATTCCTCGACGTACCGGCCGAAGCCCTGGTCTACACCATGAAAGGCGATCAGAAATACTTCCCGGTATTCGACAAGGCGGGCACTCTGCTGCCGCATTTCATCTTCGTATCGAACATCGAATCTAAGGATCCGGCGCAGATCATCGCAGGTAACGAGAAGGTGGTTCGTCCACGTCTTGCCGATGCCGAATTCTTCTTCGAGACAGACAAGAAGCATAGCCTGCAATCTCGTCTCGCCAGCCTGGAAACCGTGGTATTCCAGCAGCAGCTTGGCACCATCAAAGACAGAGTCGAACGCATCTCTGCCCTCGCCGCCTTCATCGCCCAAGGTATCGGTGCCGACAGCGAGCAGGCAGGCCGTGCGGGTCTACTCTCTAAGTCAGATCTCATGACCAACATGGTGATGGAATTTACCGATCTACAGGGCACCATGGGTATGCACTATGCGCGCCTGGACGGTGAAACCGAGGCGGTTGCCCTGGCGCTTGAGGAGCAGTACAAGCCTAAGTTCTCAGGCGACAGCGTGCCGACTCAGCCTATCTCTATCTCTGTGGCACTGGCTGAGAAACTCGATACCCTAGTGGGTATCTTCGGTATAGGTCAGGCACCAAAAGGTGCGGCGGATCCTTTCGCCCTGCGCCGCGCGGCTATCGGTATCCTGCGTATCTGTGTAGAAAACAACTTGCCACTCGACCTGGTCGATCTGGTTGCCAAGGCACAGGAGCTTCACGGTGCTAACCTGAGCAACGCCGACACCGCCGAGCAAGTACTGGAATTCCTGATGGGCCGCTTCCGCGCCTGGTACCAAGATCAAGGCATCAGCGTCGATGTGATCCTGGCGGTACTGGCACGTCGTCCAACCTCGCCGGCCGATTTTGACAGCCGCATCAAGGCAGTTACCCACTTCAGAAGCCTGGAGCAGGCCGCAGCATTGGCCGCAGCCAACAAGCGTGTGTCGAACATTCTGGCCAAGGTCGAGGGCGAGATCGCCAGCGATATCGACAGCAACCTGCTACAAGAGAGCGCCGAACAGGCGCTAGCCAGCAAGCTCAATGAGCTGCAGCCACAACTGGAGCCGCTGTTTGCCAACGCCGACTACCAACAGGCACTGGCCTTGCTGGCCAGCCTGCGTGAAAGCGTCGACACCTTCTTCGAAGATGTGATGGTAATGGCCGACGACGAGGCCCTCAAGCAGAACCGTCTGGCGCTGCTGTCTAAGCTCAGAGCCCAGTTCCTGCACGCCGCCGATATCTCGCTGCTGCAATAAGTTACTGCTTAAAAACAAAAAACGCATCCTCAGGGGTGCGTTTTTTTTATGTCCGGACATGCTATTGATGGCTATTGCGCCTCAAGCTCGTTAGACTCAAATGATGAGAGACAGTCATAGGTTTATCCCCTCTTTGCAAATCAATATCTATCCCCTGGGCGAGCGCGCCCTGGTACTCGATCCCACGCCCGATGCCGCACTCTCTTGGGCCGTGCAGTCTAAGCTATGCTGGCTAGCCGAGCAGCTGCGCCAGTTACCCATAGTCGAAGAGGCTATCCCCGGCATGAACAACCTGACCATAGTCGTAAGAGAGACCAGGCAGTTAAAAGCCATGCAGGCAAAACTCGACTCCCTTTGGCACAGCGCGCCAACTGAGGAGATCGACAGCCGCACCATAGAGATCCCGGTAAGTTATGGCGGCGACGGGGGGCCGGATTTGCTCTCTGTGGCCCAATTCCATCTCCTCAGCCCAGAAGAAGTGGTCAAGCTTCACAGCCAGGCCAGTTATCAGGTGTTCTTCATCGGCTTTCAACCAGGATTTGCCTACCTCGAAGGCCTGTCCAAGCGCTTACATACCCCCAGGCTGGCGACTCCCAGATTAACCATTCCCGCAGGCAGCGTTGGCATAGGCGGCGAGCAGACGGGCATCTACCCGCTGGCGAGTCCGGGTGGCTGGCAGATCATAGGCCAAACTCAACTAGCGCTTTTCGATCCCACCAGCGATACCCCATGCCTGCTCAAGCCGGGCGACAGGGTACGGTTCACCCCTGTGGAGATAGCGCTATGATACGGCTAGATAGGGTAAACGGCCTGGCCAGCATTCAAGATCTCGGCAGGCAGGGACAGGGGCACCTAGGTATACCAAGCGGCGGCGCCATGGATAGCTTCTCGCTGATCCTGGCCAACCGCCTGCTGGGCAATGAGGATAACGCCCCCGCCATCGAGCTCGCCAGCGGTAGCTATGAGTTCACCTTCGAGACCCCGAGCTGGGTCGCCCTTTGCGGCGCCACCTTCGAGGCTAGAATAGAGAGTGAGATAAAGGGAAAGGCAGACGGCCGCCCCCTGTGGCACGGCTGGCGCGGCCGGGTGAATCCAGGGGAACATCTAACGATTAAGGGGCCAAGACAGGGCGTGTGGGGCTACCTGGCTGTACTCGGCGGCATAGAGGTCCCCGAGGTTCTCGGCGGTCACGGCACCTTCCAGCCTGGACAATTCGGTGGCTATCAGGGACGACAACTCGCCTCTGGAGACATACTAAACCTGAGTCCCCATGCCGAAGCGAACTTCAGTCGTCCGGTTGGCGCAGTGCACAGGGCCAACGACGGCATACTGCGCGCCCTACCCGGGCCAGAGATGAGCCAGTTCAACGATCAAGATCGCAAGGCCTTCTGGCATGGCCACTGGACCGTTTCGCCCCAGAATGATCGCATGGGCGCCCGGTTGACAGGCGAGTCTCTGGACTCGGCCAAACATCTGAGTCTGCGCTCCCACGCCGTGCTGCCGGGCGTGGTGCAGGTGCCGCCTGGTGGCCAACCTATAGTGCTACAGGCCAATGCCCAGACCAGCGGCGGCTACCCGAGAATGGCCATGGTGATCGAGGCCGACCGCTGGAAACTGGCCCAGGCCAGAGCAGGCCAAGCGATCCGCTTTCAGCATGTCAGCCCCAATCAGGTGGAAGATGCTAACCTTGAATGGCAACACTATTTCTATCGCTTAGCGAGGGCAATGGATGGGAGTTAAGCCGCTAAGAATTGACCTCAACGCCGACCTAGGCGAGGGAGGCCCACAGGACGAGGCGCTGCTGACACTAGTGACCTCGGCCAATGTCGCCTGTGGCGGTCACGCCGGCGATCGCCAGAGCATGCTGGCGACGGTCAAACTCGCCAAGGCGCACCATGTAAAGGTTGGGGCTCACCCCAGCTATCCCGACAGGACCAATTTCGGCCGCCTATCTATAGCCATAGAGGCTGAACCGCTTTTTGACTCGCTATTACAACAGATTAACGCCTTAAAGGCCGTATGCGACGAGCTAGGGGTCGATCTCCACCACGTGAAGCCTCACGGTGCCCTGTACAATGATGCGGCTCAGGACCCCGCCCTAGGCCGTATTCTCATTCGGGTCATAGAGGCGATCAATCCAAAGCTTAAGCTGATGATATTGGCGGGTAGCCCCTTGGTAACTCAGGCGAGACGCGCCGGCCTAGAGGTTATCGAAGAGGCCTTCGCCGATCGAGGCTACCTCGCCGATGGTCGGCTCGCTCCCCGCTCACGGCCTGGCGCACTTATCGAAGATACCCATAAGGTACTCGAACAAGTTAGCTCCATAGTCGAAGAGCAGAAAGTGACGGCGGTGACGGGTGAATCGGTAAGCTGCCAGGCCACCAGCCTCTGCCTTCATGGCGACACCCCGCAGGCATTGGAGTTTGCCAGGGCAATTCGCGCCAGCCTAGAGCATCAAGAGTAAAACATCCAATACTCGCTAAAGATTATTTTCTGTAGCGCAGATACAAAAAAGCCCCGGAAGACCGGGGCTTTTAAAACTCGCTAGCCGTTATACGTCCAGGTTGGCCACGTTAAGGGCGTTAGACTCGATGAAGTCACGACGCGGCTCAACCTGATCACCCATCAGACAGGTAAACAGCTGGTCGGCGGCAATGGCATCTTCGATAGTCACCTTAAGCATACGACGCGACTCAGGATCCATGGTGGTTTCCCACAGCTGCTCTGGGTTCATCTCACCCAATCCTTTGTAGCGCTGGATGTAGAGGCCACGCTTAGAGTCGTTCATCAGCCAATCCAGGGCGTCGACGAATGAAGAAATTTCCTTCATGCGCTCGCCACGCTTCACATAACCGCCCTCTTCGATCAGACCTTCAAGCGCCTCGGCCAGGGCCGTCATACGCTGGTAGTCGCTCGACTGCAGGAAGTCGTAAGAGAACAGGTAGTGGGTATCGATACCATGCTTACGTACCGTCACCTTAGGCAGATAGACCTGACGCTCTGGGTCGAGGAAGGCCTCGGCGCTGAAGATGAAGCCACCCGATTCTGCTTCGGTCAGGGCAGCCACATAGTTGTCGCACCACTGTTTCACCTTGGCTTCGTCGGCCAGGATATCGTTGCTCAAGCCAGGTTGATAAAGCATGCGCTCGGTCAACATAATTGGGAAACGCTGCTCGAGACGATCGAAAATCGCTTCCACTTCGCGGTACTGATACACCAACTTCTCTAGTGGCGCGCCAGACATGGCCGGTGCGTCTTGAGACGGATGGATCTCACCACCGTCCAAGGCTAGGTTAGTCAGGTATTCGGTCAGTGCCGGATCATCTTTCAGGTACTGTTCCTGCTTACCCTTCTTCACCTTGTACAGTGGCGGCTGGGCGATAAATACATAGCCACGCTCGATAAGCTCTGGCATTTGACGGAAGAAGAAGGTCAACAGCAAGGTACGAATGTGCGAGCCGTCGACGTCAGCATCTGTCATGATAACGATGTTATGGTAACGTGTCTTATCGGGATCATACTCGTCACGGCCAATACCACAGCCCAAGGCGGTGATCAGGGTCGCGACTTCCTGAGAAGAGAGCATCTTGTCGAAACGGGCCTTCTCAACGTTAAGGATCTTACCCTTAAGCGGTAGAATCGCCTGGTTCTTACGGTTACGACCCTGCTTGGCACTACCACCCGCAGAATCACCCTCCACTATGTAAATTTCAGAAAGCGCAGGGTCTTTCTCCTGGCAATCCGCCAACTTACCTGGCAGACCACCTAAATCTAATGCGCCTTTACGACGGGTCATCTCACGGGCCTTACGCGCCGCTTCACGGGCACGGGCCGCGTCGATGATCTTACCGACGATAAGCTTGGCTTCGTTAGGGTTCTCCAGTAGGTAGTCACCCAACTTCTCACCCATGGTCTGCTCAACGGCCGACTTCACTTCGCTCGATACCAGCTTGTCTTTGGTCTGAGAGCTGAACTTAGGATCCGGCACCTTCACCGAGATCACGGCGGTCAGGCCTTCACGGGCGTCATCGCCGGTGGCAGAGGTCTTGCCTTTCTTGTTAAAGCCTTCCTTGTCCATGTAACTGTTGAGGTTACGGGTTAAGGCGGCACGGAAACCAGCAAGGTGAGTACCACCATCGCGCTGAGGAATGTTGTTGGTGAAACAGAAGATGTTTTCCTGGAAGCCGTCGTTCCACTGCATCGCCACTTCTACTGTGATACCGTCTTCACGCTCCTGCACGAAGTGGAAGATCTCTTTGTTGACCGGGGTCTTGTTCAGGTTGAGGTAATCGACGAATGCACTGATACCGCCTTCATACTTGAAGAACTCATCCTTGTTATCACGCTCGTCGATTAGGCGAATCCCTACGCCCGAGTTAAGGAATGACAGCTCGCGAACACGCTTAGCCAGAATATCGAAATGGAAAAGAGTGTCCGAGAAGGTCTCGGCGCTTGGCCAGAAACGGATCTCAGTACCTGTGTTGGTGGCTTCGCCTATCGCCTCGATCGGCGCATCTGGCTCACCCATGGTGTAGAACTGTTCATACAACTTGCCGTCACGACGAATGGTCAGCTTAAGCTTCTCAGACAGGGCGTTCACCACAGAAACACCCACGCCGTGCAGACCACCAGATACTTTATAAGAGTTATCGTCGAACTTACCGCCGGCGTGCAGTACCGTCATAATAACCTGAGCCGCCGATACCCCCTCTTCTGGGTGGATAGCAACAGGAATACCACGTCCGTCATCCTTTACCGATACCGAGCCGTCGGCATGGATAGTAATGATCACGTCATTACAGTAGCCCGCTAACGCCTCATCGATAGAGTTATCGACCACTTCGAACACCATGTGATGCAGACCCGTACCGTCGTCGGTGTCACCAATATACATCCCAGGTCTCTTCCGTACCGCATCAAGGCCCTTTAGTACCTTAATACTCGAAGAATCGTAACTATTCTCTGACATATTATTCTCTCGTCGGTTATTCAATTACCGTTACACGCCCTTGTTCCACATGGAACACCTTAACGGGTGGCGTGTTTAACGAATCCATTATTGCCGCAGGCTCGATGGCGGTGACAAAGACTTGTGCGCCCGTATCGCTTAGCTGCTGCAGCAAGAGTTGCCTGTGCCTAGCATCCAATTCCGATGGCAGATCGTCCACCAGATAAATACTGTTTTTATCTATTTGTTGTTTGAGCAACTTTCCCTGTGCAATACGCAGTGCGCATACAAGCAACTTCAATTGCCCTCGGGACAGGGCATCTTGTACCGGCAAAGTCCCGACCCTTAATCTCAGGTCGGCCTTATGAGGACCACTGGCCGTGTGTCCCGCCGCTAAATCTCTGGGATATTGTGCCTGCAACAGGGTCTGATAATCAGTTTTACTATCCCAGCCTCGGGTAAAGGAAACCTTAACATCAACCTGAGGTAAAAACTCTTCGATTATACCCTTAAGTCGTTCATTTAACGAGCCTACATATCGCTTTCGTATCTCTGTTACGATTTCGGCATAGCGCACCAATTCCTTATCCCAAAACTGAATCTGCTGATAAGGGGTTTCGCTTTTAAGCATCTGATTTCTATGCTTTAAAATTCGCCTTACATTTGTCCAGGCGGTATAGAAACTCTTGTCGGTATGGAAGGCGCCCCAGTCGATAAACTGGCGACGGGATTTTGGCCCCTCAAAAAGCAGTGAAAAACTCTCCGGCGTGATCACCTGAATGGGCAAAGTTTCGGCTAAGGTGGACAGACGTTTCACCTTTTCGCCGTTCATTTTGACCTCGGTTTCACCCGAGCGATAACGTCTAAGCCCTATCTTGGTCTCCTGCTCACCCTGCTCTAGCTGGGCAAACAGGGTCAGCTTGTCCTGATCGTTCTGAATCACTCGCTGAGACAGGTGGCTACGAAAGGAGCGTCCCATCCCCAAAAAGAAGATCGCCTCTAGAATACTGGTCTTGCCGCTGCCGTTCTGACCATAGATAAGATTCAGGCCGTCACCGAGCTGCAACTGGGCACTGGCGATATTACGAAAGGAATCGATATGAAGGCGAGATAAACTCATCTAATACTCATGGCAATGGCGCTAGGGCCATCTTAGAAGATGCACGCCCTTGCGGGCGCGCATAGCTTAAGACTAGAGACGCATCGGCATCACGACGTACATAGAATCTTCTTCGACGTGATTTTCGATCAGGGCGCTGGAGTTACCATCGATCAGCGTGATGCGCACGTCATCCGATGGCAGGTTGTTGAGCACATCAAGGAGATAGCTGACGTTAAAGCCGATCTCCAGCGGTGCGTTGTCATATTCGATATCGAGGATCTCTTCCGCCTCTTCCTGCTCGGGGTTGTTGGCGGTGATCTTAATCAGGTTCTGCTCCAGCTGTACGCGCACACCGCGGAACTTCTCGTTCGAGAGAATCGAGGCACGCAGCAGCGCCTGCTTGAGATGGTTACGGCTGGCGATAACGATCTTGTCACCGCCCTTAGGCAGCACGCGACGATAGTCAGGGAAGCGACCATCCACCAGCTTACTGGTAAACACGGCGCTCTGAGTCGTGGCACGAATGGCGTTTTCACCGATTGACAGGGTCACATCCAGATCTTCACCTTCGAACAGACGCTGCAGCTCCAATACGCCTTTGCGCGGCACGATCACCTGCTTCTCAGGCAGGGAATCTTGCACCATGCGATGACTCAAGGCCAGACGGTGACCATCGGTGGCGATGGCACGCAGCACATTACCTTCGGTTTCCAGCAACAGACCATTCAGGTAGTAACGCACATCCTGGTTAGCCATGGAGAACTGAGTCGCATCGATCAGTGACTTCAGGGTGCCCTGCTTGAGGGTAAATTCGATGTCGGCCTGGAAGGCATCCACATTGGGATACTCTTCGGCTGGCAGGGTAGCCAGGGTAAAACGGCTACGACCCGAGCGCAGCAACAGACGGTTGTCCTGCTGCTCTATCTTGAGTTCGACTTGATCGGGAAGGGACTTAACGATATCGAGAAATTTCTTTGCCGGTACTGTGGTGCGGCCCTCTTGAACCTCACCCTGCAGCTCTGCCTGGCCAACTAATTCGACCTCTAAATCGGTACCGGTCAACTTAAGTGAGTGACCACTTACTTCAACTAAAAGGTTTGCCAGAATAGGTAAGTTATGTCGTCTCTCCACCGCCCCACTCACGAGTTGAAGCGGCTTTAATAGGGCATCCCTATCAATTGAAAATTTCATCAGTTTCAATTTCCCAGAGTTTATGAAGATAGCGTACGGATTAAGTTAGCATAATCTTCTTTAATGTCATGACTTTCTTCACGTAGCTGGGCAATTTTGCGACAGGCGTGTAGCACTGTCGTATGATCACGGCCACCAAAGGCATCGCCAATCTCGGGCAAACTCTGGTTAGTTAACTCTTTCGACAATGCCATCGCCATCTGTCTCGGTCTGGCGACGCTGCGTGAGCGGCGCTTCGACAGCATGTCGGCCATCTTGATCTTATAGTATTCAGCTACGGTTTTCTGAATGTTGTCTATAGTGACCAATTTTTCCTGCAGAGCCAAGAGATCTCTTAGGGCTTCACGCACAAAATCGATAGTGATCGGACGTCCGGTAAAGTTGGCGTTGGCGATCACCCTATTCAGCGCGCCTTCTAGCTCACGAACGTTAGATCGCAGACGCTTGGCAATAAAGAAGGCCACCTCATCGGGCAGGTTGATGCCACTCTCTTGGGCCTTACGCATCAGGATCGCCACGCGGGTCTCAAGCTCGGGCGGCTCGATGGCCACCGTCAGACCCCAGCCGAAGCGGGACTTGAGGCGATCTTCCACCCCGTCGATCTCCTTGGGGTAGCGATCTGAAGTCAAGATCACCTGATGATTACCCTCTAACAGGGCATTAAAGGTATGGAAGAACTCTTCCTGGGATCTGTCTTTGTTAGCAAAGAATTGAATATCATCGATAAACAGCGCATCGACGCTACGGTAGTAACGTTTGAACTCTTCGATCGCGTTGTTCTGCAGCGCCTTCACCATATCCTGCACGAAGCGCTCGGAATGCATGTAGACCACCTTGGCATTCGGATTGTTCTTGATGATGCCATTACCCACGGCATGCAGCAGGTGGGTCTTACCCAGACCAGTGCCACCATAGAGAAACAAAGGGTTATAGGCGCCACCCGGATTTTCAGACACCTGTAAGGCGGCTGCCTTACCCAGCTGGTTAGACTTACCCTCGACGAAGTTGTCGAACTGGTAGGTGGGGTTCATATTGCTTCTATGATTCGCCGTGGCCGCGGGTTCGTTGCTATTAAATGACGGCTTGCTTGGGGATTTGCTGGCCGCGGGTGCAACTGGGCTCTTGGTCGAGGCAGCCGGCGCCGCCGGTTTGCTCGCAGGGCGACTACCGATGTCGAAACGCAGCTTGGGGGCATCGCTACCCATCTGTTCGGTGAAGAACTGATTGATGGTATTGAGGTACTTGTCTCTCACCCAATCGAGTACGAATCGATTCGGTGCATATAGCACTAGAGTTTCCCCATCCATTTCGGCTTGTAACGGTCTGATCCACATGCTGAATTGCTGAGCGGAAAGCTCGTCCTGTAGTCGTCCGATACATTGCTGCCAAAGTGAAACCGCCAC